>NZ_JBVTRK010000001.1:0-4141733 GCF_055755715.1 Halomonas sp. SL18_1 | reverse complement strand
GTTAGGGCAGTGCGAAAGCGCTCGGGGGCTTGGTTTTTCCGGGCGGTGCGTTTCCGGGCCTGCGCCAGTTCCGCTAGAATGGGCCTTTTCCCGCTGGGGCATAGGGCATGACCATCGGTGAACTGATTCGCTTGCTCAGCGACGGTGAATTTCATTCCGGCGAACAGCTGGGCGAGCGGCTTGGCGTTTCGCGCACTGCGGTGTGGAAGCAGCTGAAGAAGCTCGAAGCACTGGATATTCCCCTAGAGGCCGTCAAGGGCCAAGGCTATCGACTCTCGGAGCCGCTGGAGCTGATGGACGGGAGCGCCATTATCGCCGGCCTGTCCCGCACGGGAAGGCAGCATCTGACGCGGCTGTTCGTCGAGGAGACGCTGCCATCGAGCAACCAGTTCATTCGTCAGCGCTTCGACCAAGGGGCCGGGCATGCCGAGGTGTGTCTGGTCGAGCAGCAGAGCGAGGGGCGAGGGCGGCGTGGTCGAAGCTGGTCTACCCCCTGGGGGCGTGCCCTGATGCTCTCGCTTGGCTGGCGGTTCGACTCGGGCATCGCCTCCCTGGAGGGGCTGAGTCTCGCCGTGGGCGTGGCGTTGGCTCGCGTCCTGGAACGCCATGGTGTGACCCCCGGCTCAAGTGGCCCAACGATGTCCTGCTCGAAGGGGAAGACGGCCGACTGGCCAAGCTCGCCGGAATCCTGGTGGAGATCAGTGGCGATACGGCGGGTCCTTGCGAGGCGATCGTGGGGATGGGGATCAACGTCAGTCTGCCGTCGACGTTTCGGGAGCGCATCGAGCAGCCGGTGGTGGCGGTGCACGACCAGGCACCGGGGCTCTCGCGCAATGCGCTGGCCGTGGAGCTGCTGGAAGAGCTGCTGCCGATGATGGCGGGCTACGAGCGCCAGGGCTTTGCCGCCTGGCAGGCCGAGTGGAATGTCCGTCATGCCTTTGCCGGCTGCGCTATCGAAGTGCTCAGCCAGGGACAGCGTCTCGACGCCGTGGCCGAGTCGGTGGACGCATCCGGCAACCTGTGGATTCGTCGAGGAGAGGCGCGGGAGCGGCTGGCCGGTGGGGAAATTAGCGTGCGTGGTCGTTCATGATCCTGGATCTGGACATCGGCAATACGCTGTCCAAGTGGCGGCTCAAGGATGCCGACAGCAGCGAGATCCGCTCGCGGGGGGCGGTGTGGACCCGGGAGGAGTGGAAGCCGGGCTCCGATATCCCGGACCTGGACGTGGTCGAGGCGGTGCGCATCTCCAGCGTGGCCCGGGCGGCAGTGCTGGGGCAGACGGTCTCGCTGCTGCAGGATCGCGTGGCACTGGTGCATGTGGCTCGCTCGGCGCCCGAGGCCCTGGGGGTCGTCAACGGCTATGAGGAGCCGCATCGGCTGGGCGTGGATCGCTGGATGGGCGTGCTGGCCGGCTACCAGCTGGCCGGTGGTTGCTGTGCGGTCGATTGCGGCAGTGCTATCACCGTGGACTTCGTGCTGCCCGGCGGGCGCCACCTGGGGGCTACATCATTCCCGGCCTGCGGCTGATGAAGGAGAGCCTGAAGCTCGGTACCCGCAATGTGGCCATAGATCCCGACAGCGAGGCCGAAGAGCTGCTGTTGCCGGGGCAGCGCACCGTCGAGGCGGTCAACCACGGCATCTTCCTGGCGGCGGTCAGCGCGATCAACCGAATCTATGCGGAGGTGTGCGACCGAGAGGGCGTCGCCCTGCCGATGCTGCTGACGGGAGGCGATGCGCGCGTGGTCGCGCGGGGAGTCCAGTCCCCCACGCCATCTGGCCCGACATGGTCTATGCAGGCCTCGAGGCGTGCTTCCCGCTGACGGCCGCCGAGCGGGCCGGGCGGATGTCGGGGGCGCCCAGGGTGCCGGCACCGGCCGGCCTGGAAAAAATTCGCGCCGGCCTTGCATTCTCCATGCTGCTTTGACACAATGCAGCGCGTTCCGGGGGCGAGGGCATCTCCAGCGAGATGCGCCCAGAGGCAAGTCGCTGATAAATAAGCGCTTGACACGGCAACCGGAGGCGGTAGAATCAGGCCGCCAGTTGGAGGGGTTCCCGAGTGGCCAAAGGGAGCAGACTGTAAATCTGCCGCGAAAGCTTCGAAGGTTCGAATCCTTCCCCCTCCACCAAGTTTTTGTCGTAATCGGCTTTGGCGATTCGACGGCCAGAGTGGGTAGGCGGGTATAGTTCAATGGTAGAACCTCAGCCTTCCAAGCTGATGATGCGGGTTCGATTCCCGCTACCCGCTCCAGGCAGAGTTTGGCTCATGTAGCTCAGGGGTAGAGCACACCCTTGGTAAGGGTGAGGTCGACGGTTCAAATCCGTCCATGAGCTCCAAATATAAAAAAGGCGAGCCTCGGCTCGCCTTTTATTTCGCGGCACCCGGTGCCCGAAAGGGGTTGTCAGGCGAGTCAGGCTTCGCTATCATGGCGCCCGCTGTTGTCACCGCCGCCTGCAAAGGGTGGCGGCGTTCAGCAAATACAGGCCAGTAGCTCAATTGGCAGAGCAGCGGTCTCCAAAACCGCAGGTTGGGGGTTCGATTCCCTCCTGGCCTGCCAACCTTCCCCAGGTTGGCGCAGGCGCGAAGCGCCATCTACATGCCTTTCAGAACACGATTCGCTGCCGCACCCTGAGGAGTCTCGTTTTTATGAAACATAACGCCGAGGTGCAGGACTCGCGCCACGACGGGCTCAAGTGGGCGGTTATCGTCACTCTGCTGGTAGTGGCTGTCGTCGGCAACACCTACTTCGCCGACGTGGCCATTCTCTACCGCGTGCTGGGCGTGGTTGCCCTCTGTGCCCTCGCCGGCGTGCTCGCCCTGACCACCGTCAAGGGTCGGGAGCTGGCCGAGCTGGCCAAGAGCGCCAAGAAGGAGATCCAGCGCGTGGTCTGGCCGACGCGCCCCGAGACCGTTCAGACCACCGCCATCGTGCTGGTGGCTGTGCTGGTCGTGGGGCTGATGCTGTGGCTGATCGACACTCTTCTGAGCTGGGCGATGTCCGGCGTTATCGGTTAGGAGTTTTCATGTCCAAGCGTTGGTACGTCGTTCACGCCTACTCCGGCTTCGAGAAGCATGTCATGCGCTCGCTCATCGAGCGCGTGAAGATGTATGGCATGGAGGATCGCTTCGGCGAAATCCTGGTGCCGACCGAAGAGGTCGTCGAGATGCGCGACGGCAAGCGTCGCAAGAGTGAGCGCAAGTTCTATCCCGGCTACGTGCTGGTCGAGATGGAGATGGATGACGCCACCTGGCACCTGGTCAACGAGACGCCTCGCGTGATGGGGTTCATCGGTGGCACCAAGGAGAAGCCGGCGCCAATTACCCAGAAGGAAGCCGATGCCATCCTGCGTCGTGTCAAAGACGGCACCGACAAGCCGCGCCCCAAGACGCTGTTCGAGCCGGGGCAGTCCGTTCGTGTCATCGACGGCCCCTTCGCCGATTTCAACGGCGTGGTCGAAGAGGTCAACTACGACAAGAGTCGCCTGCAGGTCAGCGTGCTGATCTTCGGTCGGGCCACTCCTGTCGAGCTGGAATTCGCACAGGTCGAGAAGGAGTGATCCGCTCGTCCTGGCATCTGTAAGGCGGCCGCTGAAGCAGCCGCGTAACCGGGGAGCCGCAAGGAGCACGCTCAAGTCGAGCGGTGTTTTCCGAGGCGCTACTACCCAACTGGAGTCTACACATGGCCAAGAAAGTCCAGGCTTACATCAAGCTGCAGGTCGCAGCGGGTAAAGCCAACCCGAGTCCCCGTGGGCCCCGCGCTGGGTCAGCACGGCGTGAACATCATGGAGTTCTGCAAGGCGTTCAACGCCGCGACCCAGGAGATCGAGCCGGGTCTGCCCACTCCCGTGGTGATTACCGTCTATTCCGATCGCAGCTTTACCTTCATCACCAAGACCCCGCCCGCCGCGGTCCTGCTGAAGAAGGCGGCTGGCATCAAGTCCGGCTCCGGCGAGCCGAACAAGAAGAAGGTCGGTACCGTGACCCGCGAACAGCTCGAAGAGATCGCCAAGACCAAGGAGCCGGATCTGACGGCAGCCGATCTCGACGCCGCGGTGCGTACCATTGCCGGTAGCGCCCGCAGCATGGGCCTCAACGTGGAGGGTCTCTGATCATGGCCAAGCTTTCCAAGCGTGCGCAGCAGATTCGCGAAAAGGTCGACACCTCCAAGGCCTACTCCCTCGAGGAGGCCGTGGCCCTGCTCGCCGAGCTGTCCACCGTCAAGTTCAAGGAGTCCTTGGACGTTGCCGTTAATCTCGGTGTCGATCCGCGAAAATCCGATCAGGTGGTTCGCGGTGCGACCGTGATGCCCAACGGTACCGGCAAGGACGTCCGGGTGGCGGTCTTTACCCAGGGTGCCAACGCCGATGCGGCCAAGGAAGCCGGTGCCGATATCGTCGGCATGGACGACCTGGCCGAGCAGGTCAAGAAGGGCCAGCTCGATTTCGACGTGGTCATCGCCTCGCCGGACGCCATGCGCGTGGTCGGCCAGCTGGGCCAGATCCTCGGTCCGCGCGGCCTGATGCCGAACCCCAAGGTCGGCACCGTGACGCCCGACGTGGCCACTGCCGTCAAGAACGCCAAGGCGGGTCAGGTGCGCTTCCGTACCGACAAGAACGGCATCATTCATACCACCCTTGGCAAGGTCGATTTCGACGCCGCCGCCATTCAGGGCAACCTGGAAGCGCTGATCGCCGATCTCAAGCGGCTCAAGCCGAGCACCTCCAAGGGCGTTTATTTCAAGAAGGTCACCCTGTCCACCACCATGGGCCCGGGTGTGACCATCGATCATTCCGCGCTGGTTTGATCGGCGCGGCCTGATTCGGCCGGTTGCAAGAACTTTGCGGTCCCCGTGCGCTGATGCATTCAGTCTCGGCGGGGCACCGTCAAAGACCGCAGGCGCCGCTCCTCACGCGAAGAGCGGCTTAATCTTTCCGCTTAGGGATGCCTGCGCAGATGGTGTGTCCGCCAGTCGCCGCTGGTGAGCACCATCACCCTGGACTTCCGTTGCCGCCTGGCGTGTGACGGAAGAGATGGTAACCCCCGGACACCGCTCTGCGGTTCCGGCGCGAAGGAGTGATCACTGTGCCACTAGCACTTGAAGGCAAGAAGGCGATCGTTGCCGAGGTCAGTGAAGCCGCCAAGGGCGCACTCTCCGTCGTTGTTGCCGATTCTCGTGGCGTTACGGTCGAGAAGATGACCGGCCTGCGCAAGCAGGCACGCGAGAATGGCGTCCAGCTGCGTGTTGTTCGCAACACCCTGGCACGTCGCGCCCTCGAGGGCACTCAGTGGGAGTGCCTGAACGAGAGCTTCGTGGGTCCGACTCTGCTGGCCTTTTCCACCGAGCATCCGGGCGCTGCCGCCCGTCTGTTCAAGGATTTTGCCAAAGAAGAGAAGAGCTTCGAAGTCAAGGCGCTGGCCTACGAAGGCGAGCTGATCCCGGCTGGCGACATCGACCGTCTGGCGAGCCTGCCGACCTACGACGAGGCCATCGCCAAGCTGATGTCCGTCATGAAGGAAGCGTCCGCCGGCAAGCTGGTCCGCACCCTTGCGGCCCTGCGCGACCAGAAGCAGGAAGCGGCCGCCTGATTGGCGAACTCAACGCTGCAGCCTGAATCGAACACTGAATAGACGAGCGCTCGGCACGCCGAGGCTCCCGCAAAGGTAGGAATACGAAAATGGCACTGACCAAAGAAGACATCATCAACGCCGTCGCCGACATGTCCGTGATGGAAGTCGTCGAGCTGATCGAAGCGATGGAAGAGAAATTCGGCGTCTCTGCCGCTGCCGCCGTGGTCGCTGGCCCGGGTGGTGGCGAAGCCGAAGCCGTCGAAGAGCAGACCGAGTTCGACCTGGTGTTGACCGCTGCCGGCGACAAGAAGGTCAACGTCATCAAGGCCGTCCGCGAGCTGACCGGCCTGGGCCTGAAGGAAGCCAAGGGTGCCGTCGACGGTGCACCGGCGACCATCAAGGAAGGCATGTCCAAGGAAGACGCCGAAGCGGCCAAGGCGAAGCTGGAAGAAGCCGGCGCGAGCGTGGAGCTCAAGTAATCCTTGTGCCCATGGCTTCACGCGCTGCGTAAGCTTCCACGGCTGGTGGCGGGCCCTCCCGCTGCCGGCCTTTTTCTGTTGCACTAGCGTCTTGCTTACGCAGCGTCGCTAGAAGAATCCCGACGGCGAGCTACCCACAGGGGGCTTGCCGTCAGCGCCTGACAGGGCCGAGCCTGTCGGGTGGCGCCGACCACGCATCGGTCACCCATGGTGAACAAGCTGGGGAATACAGATGGCTTACTCATACACTGAGAAAAAACGCATCCGCAAGGATTTCGGCAAACTGCCCCAAGTGATGGATGTGCCCTACCTGCTGGCGATCCAGCTTGATTCCTATTACGACTTCCTCCAGCAGGACCGTTCGGCCGAGGAGCGTCTCGATATCGGCCTGCACGCGGCCTTCAAGTCTGTGTTCCCAATCGAGAGCTTCTCCGGCAACGCCGCCCTCGAGTACGTCAGCTATCGCTTTGGCACCCCGGCCTTCGACGTCAAGGAGTGTCAGCTGCGCGGCGTGACCTACTCCGCGCCGCTGCGCGTCAAGGTTCGTCTGATCATCTACGATCGTGACTCCTCGAACAAGGCCATCAAGGACATCAAGGAGCAGGAAGTCTACATGGGGGAGATCCCCCTGATGACCGAGAACGGCACCTTCGTGGTCAATGGCACCGAGCGGGTCATCGTCTCCCAGCTTCACCGCTCTCCGGGCGTGTTCTTCGACCATGACAAGGGCAAGAGCCACTCGTCAGGCAAGCTGCTCTATTCGGCCCGGGTGATTCCCTACCGCGGCTCCTGGCTCGACTTCGAGTTCGATCCCAAGGACAGCGTCTTCGTGCGTATCGACCGTCGCCGCAAGCTGCCGGCCACGGTGTTGCTGCGCGCGCTGGGCATGAGCGCCGAGGAGATCCTCGACGAGTTCTTCGAGACCAGCACCTTTCATATCGAGCGCTCCGGCTTCTCCGTGGAGCTGGTGCCGTCGCGCCTGCGCGGCGAGACCGCCACCTTCGACATCAAGGATGGCGAAGGCAACCTGATCGTCGAGGAAGGTCGGCGGATCACTCAGAAGCATATTCGCCAGCTGGAGAAGGCCGGCCTCGAACGCCTCGAGGTGCCGATGGAGTACCTCTACGGCAAGACCCTGGCCAAGGATCAGGTCGACGCCAACACCGGCGAGCTGCTCTGCCCCTGTAATACCGAGATCACCCCCGAGCTGCTCGAGAAGCTGGCCCAGGCGGGTACCACCAGCCTCGAGACCCTCTACACCAACGACCTCGACTGTGGCCCCTTCATCTCCGATACCCTCAAGCTGGATACCACCGGGTCACAGCTCGAGGCGCTGGTCGAGATCTATCGCATGATGCGTCCCGGCGAGCCCCCACCAAGGAGGCCGCCGAGACGCTGTTCCACAACCTGTTCTTCACCGAGGACCGCTACGACCTCTCCGGCGTTGGCCGCATGAAGTTCAACCGTCGCCTGCGTCGCGACGCCGACACCGGCTCCGGCGTGCTCGACAACCGCGATATCCTCGATGTGCTCAAGGAGCTGATCCATATCCGTAACGGCTTCGGCGAAGTCGACGATATCGATCACCTGGGCAACCGTCGCATCCGCTGCGTCGGTGAGATGGCCGAGAACCAGTTCCGCGTCGGCCTGGTGCGCGTCGAGCGCGCGGTCAAGGAGCGCCTCTCCATGGCCGAGAGCGAGGGCCTGATGCCTCAGGACCTGATCAACGCCAAGCCCGTCGCTGCGGCGGTCAAGGAGTTCTTCGGCTCCAGCCAGCTCTCCCAGTTCATGGATCAGAACAACCCGCTCTCCGAGGTCACCCACAAGCGCCGCGTCTCCGCACTCGGCCCGGGCGGCCTGACCCGCGAGCGGGCCGGGTTCGAGGTGCGCGACGTTCACGCCACTCACTACGGCCGCCTCTGTCCGATCGAGACGCCGGAAGGCCCCAACATCGGCCTGATCAACTCCCTGGCCACCTACAGCCACACCAACAGCTACGGCTTCCTGGAGACGCCGTACCGCAAGGTTGTGGATGCCCAGGTGACCGATGACGTGGTGCATCTCTCCGCCATCGAGGAGGGCGACTTCGTCATCGCCCAGGCCTCGGCTGGCGTCGATGAGAACGGCCGCCTGGTCGATGACCTGGTGCAGGTGCGTCACAAGGGCGAGACCACCTTCATGCGTCCCGAGCAGGTGACCCTGATGGACGTCTCCCGCGTCAGGTGGTGTCCGTGGCCGCGGCGCTGATTCCGTTCCTCGAGCACGATGACGCCAACCGCGCCCTGATGGGGGCCAACATGCAGCGCCAGGCGGTGCCCACCCTGCGTGCCGACAAGCCGCTGGTCGGCACCGGCATGGAGCGCTTCGTCGCCCGGGACTCCGGCGTCTGCGCCGTGGCGCGTCGCGGCGGGGTGATCGACTCGGTCGACGCCAAGCGCATCGTGGTGCGGATCAACGAGGACGAGATCATCGGCGGCGAGGCCGGCGTCGATATCTACAACCTCACCAAGTATGTGCGGTCCAACCAGAACACCTGCATGAACCAGCGCCCCATCGTGCGCCCCGGTGACGTGGTCGAGCGTGGCGACATCCTCGCCGATGGCCCCTCGGTGGACATGGGCGACCTGGCCCTGGGTCAGAACATGCGCATCGCCTTCATGCCCTGGAACGGCTACAACTTCGAGGACTCCATCCTGCTCTCCGAGCGGGTGGTCCAGGAAGACCGTTTCACCACCATCCACATCCAGGAGCTCACCTGCGTCTCCCGCGACACCAAGCTGGGGCCGGAGGAGATCACCTCCGACATTCCCAACGTGGGGGAATCCGCCCTGGCCAAGCTGGACGAGGCCGGCGTGGTCTACATCGGTGCCGAGGTGGGCCCGGGCGACATCCTGGTGGGCAAGGTCACCCCCAAGGGCGAGACCCAGCTGACCCCGGAAGAGAAGCTGCTGCGGGCGATCTTCGGCGAGAAGGCTTCCGACGTGAAGGACACCTCCCTGCGTGCCCCCACCGGCATGAAGGGCACCGTCATCGACGTCCAGGTCTTCACTCGCGACGGCGTGGAGAAGGATTCCCGGGCGCTCTCCATCGAGCAGATGCAGCTCGACGAGGTGCGCAAGGATCTTCAGGAGACCTACCGGATCGCCGAGGACGCCACCTTCGAGCGCCTCAAGCGCACTCTGGCCGGCCAGCCGGTCAACGGCGGGCCCAAGCTCAAGAAGGATGATCTGCTCTCCGAAAGCTATCTGGAGGAGCTGCCCCGCCAGCAGTGGTTCAAGCTGCGCCTGCAGGACGAGACCCTCAACGAGCTGCTGGCCCAGGCCGACGAGCAGCTGGAGAATCGTCGCAAGGAGATGGAGGAGCGCTTCGAGGACAAGAAGCGCAAGCTGACCCAGGGCGACGACCTGGCGCCGGGCGTGCTGAAGATCGTCAAGGTCTACATGGCGGTCAAGCGCCGCATCCAGCCGGGCGACAAGATGGCCGGTCGTCACGGCAACAAGGGTGTCATCTCGGCGATCATGCCGATCGAGGACATGCCCTTCGACGACAACGGCGAGCCGGTGGACGTGGTGTTGAACCCCTTGGGCGTGCCGTCGCGCATGAACGTCGGTCAGATCCTCGAGACCCACCTGGGCCTGGCGGCGCATGGGCTGGGGATGAAGATCCAGGCCATGCTGCGCGAAGCCCGCGACCAGCAGGTCGCTCAGCTGCGCGACTTCCTCGGCAAGGTCTACAACACCCCGGGCACCCGGGTGGAGGACTTGAGCACCCTGACCGATGACGAAATCATCGCCATGGCCAAGAACCTTCAGCAGGGGGTGCCCATGGCCTCGCCGGTCTTCGACGGCGCCGAGGAGCAGGAGATCAAGCAGTTGCTGCGCCTGGCCGACCTGCCCGACTCCGGTCAGATGACGCTCTACGACGGCCGCAGCGGCGACGCCTTCGACCGCCAGGTCACGGTGGGCTACATGTACATGCTCAAGCTCAACCACCTGGTGGACGACAAGATGCACGCCCGTTCCACCGGCTCCTACTCGCTGGTCACCCAGCAGCCGCTGGGCGGCAAGGCGCAGTTCGGCGGACAGCGCTTCGGCGAGATGGAGGTCTGGGCGCTGGAAGCCTACGGTGCCGCCTACACCCTCCAGGAGATGCTCACGGTGAAGTCCGACGACGTGGAGGGTCGCACCAAGATGTACAAGAGCATCGTCGACGGCGACCACACCATGCATGCCGGCATGCCGGAGTCCTTCAACGTGCTGGTGAAGGAAATCCGTTCGCTGGGCATCGATATCGAGTTAGAGAGCTAGGAGCCGACTCCATGAAAGATTTGGTGAAAGTCCTCAAATCGCAGTCGCAGACCGAAGAGTTCGACGCGATCAAGATCACCCTGGCGTCGCCAGACATGATCCGCTCCTGGTCCTACGGCGAGGTCAAGAAGCCCGAGACCATCAACTACCGCACCTTCAAGCCGGAGCGGGACGGGCTCTTCTGCGCCAAGATCTTCGGCCCGGTGAAGGACTACGAGTGCCTGTGCGGCAAGTACAAGCGCATGAAGCACCGCGGCATCATCTGCGAGAAGTGCGGCGTGGAGGTCACTAAGGCCGCCGTGCGCCGCGAGCGCATGGGCCATATCGAGCTGGCAAGCCCGGTCGCCCATATCTGGTTCCTCAAGTCGCTGCCGTCGCGCATCGGCATGTTCCTGGACATGACCCTGCGCGACATCGAGCGGGTGCTCTATTTCGAGAGCTTCGTGGTCATCGACCCGGCATGACCACGCTGGAGCGCGGCCAGCTGCTCAACGACGAGCAGTACTTCGAGGCGCTCGAGGAGTTCGGTGACGACTTCGACGCCCGCATGGGTGCCGAGGCGGTCCAGGCGCTGCTCAAGGACATCGACCTCTCCGAGGAGGTCGAGCGCCTGCGCGAGGAGATCCCGCAGACCAACTCCGAGACCAAGATCAAGAAGCTCTCCAAGCGCCTCAAGCTGCTGGAGGCCTTCCTCAACTCCGGTAACGACCCGGCGTGGATGGTCATGGAGGTGCTGCCGGTGTTGCCGCCGGACCTGCGCCCGCTGGTGCCGCTAGACGGCGGACGCTTCGCCACCTCCGACCTCAACGATCTCTATCGTCGGGTGATCAACCGCAACAACCGCTTGAAGCGCCTGCTCGACCTCAACGCGCCGGACATCATCGTGCGCAACGAGAAGCGCATGCTGCAGGAGGCGGTGGACGCGCTGCTGGACAACGGCCGCCGCGGACGTGCCATCACCGGCTCCAACAAGCGTCCCCTGAAGTCCCTGGCCGACATGATCAAGGGCAAGCAGGGGCGCTTCCGTCAGAACCTGCTGGGCAAGCGCGTCGACTACTCCGGCCGCTCGGTGATCACCGTGGGTCCGACCCTGCGCCTGCACCAATGCGGCCTGCCCAAGAAGATGGCGCTGGAGCTGTTCAAGCCGTTCATCTACTCCAAGCTGCAGTCGCTGGGTTACGCCTCCACCATCAAGGCGGCCAAGAAGATGGTCGAGCGCGAGCTGCCCGAGGTGTGGGACATCCTCGCCGATGTCATCCGCGAGCATCCGGTGCTGCTCAACCGCGCCCCGACCCTGCACCGTCTCGGCATCCAGGCCTTCGAGCCGCTGCTGATCGAGGGCAAGGCGATCCAGCTGCACCCGCTGGTCTGCGCCGCCTACAACGCCGACTTCGACGGCGACCAGATGGCGGTGCACGTGCCGCTGACCCTGGAGGCCCAGCTCGAGGCCCGGGCGCTGATGATGGCCACCAACAACGTGCTGTCGCCGGCCAACGGTGAGCCGATCATCGTGCCCTCACAGGACGTGGTGCTGGGGCTCTACTACATGACCCGCGAGCGCATCAACGCCAAGGGCGAGGGCATGGTGTTCGCCGACCTCAACGAGGTGGAGCGCGCCTTCGGTACCCAGCACGTCGATCTGCACGCCCGGGTCAAGGTGCGCCTGACCGAAGTGGTCATCGACGAGGAGAGCGGCGAGCAAAGCATCGTGCGCAACCTCTACGACACCACCGTGGGGCGGGCGCTGCTGTTCCGCATCCTGCCCGACGGCGTGCCCTTCGAGCTGGTCGACCAGCCGATGAAGAAGAAGGCGATCTCCAAGCTGCTCAACGAGGTGTATCGCCGCGCCGGCCTCAAGCCGACGGTGATCTTCGCCGACCAGCTGATGTACACCGGCTTCCGCCTGGCGACCTGGTCCGGCGCCTCCATCGGCGTCAACGACTTCGTCATCCCCGAGGCCAAGGCCGAGATCGTCGATGCGGCCGAGGCCGAGGTCAAGGAGATCGAGGATCAGTTCTCCTCGGGTCTCGTCACCGCTGGCGAGAAGTACAACAAGGTGATCGACATCTGGTCCAAGGCCAACGACAAGGTGGCCAAGGCGATGATGCGCGGGATCGAGAAGGAGACCGTCACCGATCGCGACGGCAACGAGGTCGAGCAGGACTCCTTTAACAGCGTCTTCATCATGGCCGACTCCGGTGCCCGGGGCAGTGCCGCCCAGATCCGCCAGTTGGCGGGCATGCGCGGCCTGATGGCCAAGCCGGACGGTTCGATCATCGAGACGCCGATCGTCGCCAACTTCCGTGAAGGCCTGAACGTCCTGCAGTACTTCATCTCCACCCACGGCGCGCGGAAAGGCCTGGCGGACACGGCACTCAAGACCGCCAACTCCGGCTACCTGACCCGTCGTCTGGTCGACGTGGCCCAGGACATGGTCATCACCGAGACCGACTGCGGCACCGAGCGCGGCCTGACCCTGCACCCGGTGATCGAAGGCGGCGACATCATCGTCTCCCTGGCCCAGCGCGTGCTGGGCCGGGTGGTGGCCCAGGACGTCGTCGACCCGGCCACCGAGGAGGTGCTGATCGAGAAGGGCACGCTGCTCGACGAGGCCTGGTGCGAGCGACTCGACACCATGGGCGTCGACGAGATCGTGGTGCGCAGCGCCATCACCTGTGAATCCGGTCACGGCGTTTGCTCTTCCTGCTACGGCCGGGATCTGGCGCGGGGTCACCAGGTCAACATCGGCGAGGCGGTGGGCGTCATCGCCGCCCAGTCCATCGGTGAGCCGGGCACCCAGCTGACCATGCGGACCTTCCACATCGGCGGCGCCGCTTCGCGGGCCTCCGCGGTGGACAGCGTTCAGGTCAAGCACGGCGGCCGGGTGCGCCTGCACAACATGAAGTTCGTGGAGCGCGCCGACGGCAAGCTGGTGGTGGTGTCGCGCTCCAGCGCCCTGGCCGTCGCCGACGATCACGGCCGCGAGCGCGAGTACTATAAGCTGCCCTACGGTGCCGAGCTTTCGGTCAAGGACGGCGACGCCGTCGATGCCGGCCAGGCCGTGGCCAAGTGGGACCCGCACACTCACCCGATCATCGCCGAAGTCGAGGGTCAGGTGCAGTACACCGACATGGATGAGGGTGTCACCATCCACCGCAGCGTGGACGAGATGACCGGTCTCTCCTCCATCGAGGTGATCGAGTCGGCGGCGCGGCCCCAGGCCGGCCGCGACAAGCGCCCGATGGTCATGCTGACCGACGCGGCCGGCGAGCCGGTCTGCGTGTCGGGCTCCAACACCCCGGTGCAGTACCTGCTGCCCGGCAAGGCCATCGTCTCGGTCGATAACGGCACCCAGATCGGGGTCGGCGAGATCGTGGCGCGGATTCCGGTGGAGGCGTCCGGCAACAAGGACATCACCGGGGTCTGCCCCGGGTGGCGGACCTCTTCGAGGCACGCAAGCCCAAGGAGCCGGCGATCCTGGCCGAGATCAGCGGCGTGATCAGCTTCGGCAAGGAGACCAAGGGCAAGCGCCGCCTGGCCATCACTCCGACCGACGGCGGCGATCCCTTCGAGATGCTGATCCCCAAGTGGCGTCAGATCGCGGTGTTCGAAGGCGAGACCGTGGAGAAGGGCGAGGTGATCTCCGACGGCCCGAGCAACCCGCATGATATCTTGCGCCTGCTGGGCGTGGCGGAGCTGGCCAAGTACATCACTGCCGAGATCCAGGAGGTCTACCGCCTCCAAGGCGTGGGCATCAACGACAAGCACATCGAAGTGATCGTGCGTCAGATGCTGCGCAAGGTAGAGGTGACCGACGCCGGTGACTCCGACTTCATCCCCGGCGACCAGGTGGAGCTGGTGCGGGTGCTGGAGCAGAACGCGCGCCTGGAGAAGGACGAGAAGTTCCCGGCTCGCTACCAGCGTGTGCTGCTGGGCATCACCAAGGCCAGCCTGGCCACCGAGTCGTTCATCTCCGCGGCCTCCTTCCAGGAGACGACCCGGGTGCTGACCGAGGCGGCGGTCACCGGCAAGCGCGACTACCTGCGCGGCCTCAAGGAGAACGTGGTGGTGGGTCGCCTGATCCCGGCCGGGACCGGCCTGGCCCATCACCAGGAGCGTCGCCGCAAGCGCGAGGACAGCGAGCGGCTGCTTCACCCGTCGGCCTTCGACGTCGAGCAGGAGCTGGGCGCTCAGCTCACCGCGCTAGACTCGGACGACGACGACCTGTAGACCGCGTGCCGCGTCAGGCAGGGGCCACGTGCCCCGGCTTGACGCCGGGGCACGTGAGACATTAGAATGCGCAGCCTTTAACAGTGGGGTGGGTACGCCCGCGCCCGCTGCAAGGCAAGGCAACCACTGGAGTCAGCTACCAATATGGCAACGATCAATCAGCTCGTGCGCAAGCCGCGCAAGCGCCCCGCCGCCAAGAGCGACGTGCCGGCGCTGCAGGCCTGCCCGCAGAAGCGCGGCGTCTGCACCCGCGTCTACACTACCACCCCGAAGAAGCCGAACTCGGCCCTGCGTAAGGTCTGCCGCGTGCGCTTGACCAACGGCTTCGAGGTTTCCTCCTACATCGGCGGTGAAGGTCACAACCTTCAGGAACACTCCGTGGTCCTGATCCGCGGCGGCCGTGTCAAGGACTTGCCGGGTGTGCGCTACCACACCGTGCGCGGTGCCCTGGATACCTCCGGCGTGCAGAACCGTAAGCAGGGCCGTTCCAAGTACGGCACCAAGCGTCCCAAGGCCTGATCGGCCCGGACGTTCGTATCCACCGTTTTTTGATATCGGTCTGATAAGAGTAAGGCCGGACGGCGTCAGCGCAGCGTGAGTCGCGTAATGGCGTGAGTGCCGGGTTTGCCTGAAAGACCCTTCACAGAGGGCTTGTCATGCCTAGAAGAAGAGTTGTAGCCAAGCGCGAGATTCTGCCGGATCCCAAGTTCGGAAGTGAGCGTCTGGCGAAGTTCATGAACCACCTGATGGTCAGCGGCAAGAAGTCCACAGCTGAGCGCATCGTCTACGGTGCGCTGGACACGGTTGCCGAGCGCAGTAAAGAAGAGCCGCTGGAGATCTTCGACAAGGCGCTGGAAGCCATTCAGCCCATGGTCGAGGTCAAGTCCCGCCGCGTCGGCGGTGCGACCTATCAGGTGCCCGTGGAAGTTCGCCCCTCGCGCCGCCAGGCGCTGGCCATGCGCTGGCTGGTAGACGCCGCCCGCAAGCGTGGCGAGAAGACCATGGTGCAGCGTCTCGCAGGCGAAATGCTCGATGCCTCCGAAGGCAAGGGCTCCGCTGTCAAGAAGCGTGAAGACGTGCATCGCATGGCAGAAGCCAACAAGGCCTTCTCTCACTACCGCTTCTAAGCGCAGCGCCGCTAAGCGCATCGCCAACCAACGGGGAGTTCCACCGTGGCTCGCAAGACTCCACTCAACCGCTATCGTAATATCGGGATCGTCGCCCACGTCGATGCCGGCAAGACCACCACGACCGAGCGCGTGCTGTTCTATACCGGCATCAACCACAAGCTGGGCGAGACCCATGAAGGTGCCTCCACCACCGACTGGATGGAGCAGGAGCAGGAGCGGGGTATCACCATTACCTCCGCTGCCGTGACCACCTTCTGGAAGGGCATGAACCACCAGTTCGATGAGCACCGCATCAACATCATCGACACGCCGGGGCACGTCGACTTCACCATTGAGGTGGAGCGTTCGCTGCGGGTGCTCGACGGTGCCGTGGTGGTGCTGTGCGGCTCCTCCGGCGTACAGCCGCAGACCGAGACCGTCTGGCGTCAGGCCAACAAGTACGAAGTGCCGCGCATGGTGTTCGTCAACAAGATGGACCGCACCGGCGCCGACTACTTCATGGTGGTCGACCAGCTCAAGGAGCGTCTCGGCGCCAACGCCGTTCCGATCCAGATCAACTGGGGTACCGAGGAAGACTTCAAGGGCGTCATCGACCTGCTCGAGATGAAGGCGATCCTGTGGAACGAAGCGGATCTGGGTGCGACCTACGACCTGGTCGATATCCCCGCCGAGCTTCAGGAAACCGCCGCGAAGTATCGCGAGGAGATGATCGAGGCGGCTGCCGAGGCCTCCGAAGAGCTGATGGACAAGTACCTGGAAGGCGGCGAGCTGACCAAGGAAGAGATCAAGGCCGGCCTGCGTCGCCGCACCCTGGACAACGAGATCGTGCTGGTCACTTGCGGTTCGGCGTTCAAGAACAAGGGCGTGCAGGCGGTGCTGGATGCCGTAGTCGAGTACCTGCCGTCGCCCACCGAGGTCAAGGCCATCGAGGGTGAGCTGGACGACAAGGATGGCACCATCGCCACCCGCGAAGCGGACGACAAGGCGCCTTTCGCCGCCCTGGCGTTCAAGATCGCCACCGATCCCTTTGTCGGCACCCTGACCTTCATCCGCGTCTACTCAGGCGTGCTCAACTCCGGCGATAGCGTCTTCAACTCCGTGAAGAGCAAGAAGGAGCGCGTAGGTCGTATCGTTCAGATGCACGCCAACTCCCGCGAAGAGATCAAGGAAGTTCGCGCCGGTGACATCGCCGCCTGCATCGGCCTCAAGGACGTCACCACCGGTGACACCCTGTGCGATCTGGAGAGCAAGATCGTCCTCGAGCGCATGGAGTTCCCGGACCCGGTGATCTCCGTGGCCGTGGAGCCGAAGTCCAAGGCCGACCAGGAGAAGATGGGCGTGGCCCTGGGTAAGCTGGCTCAGGAGGATCCCTCCTTCCAGGTCAAGACCGACGAGGAGACCGGCCAGACCATCATCTCCGGGATGGGTGAGCTGCACCTGGACATCATCGTCGACCGCATGCGTCGCGAGTTCAAGGTCGAGGCCAACATCGGCAAGCCGCAGGTGGCCTACCGCGAAACCATCCGCGGCAGCGTGGAGCAGGAAGGCAAGTTCGTTCGCCAGTCCGGCGGTCGCGGCCAGTATGGCCACGTCTGGCTGCGCATCGAGCCGCTCACCGACGCGGACAAGGGCGAAGACGAAGAGATGCACTTCAAGTTCGCCTCCGAGATCGTTGGCGGCGTCGTGCCCAAGGAGTACGTGGGCGCCGTCGAGAAAGGGGCCTTTGAACAGCTGCAGAACGGTGTCATCGCGGGCTACCCGATGATCGACGTCAAAGTTACGCTGTACGATGGTTCCTACCATGACGTGGACTCTAACGAGAACGCGTTCAAGGTCGCCTCTTCCATGGCAGTCAAGGAAGGTGCCAGGAAGGCAAAGGCCGTGCTGCTGGAGCCGATGATGAAGGTCGAGGTCGTGACCCCCGAGGACTTCATGGGTGACGTCATGGGCGACCTGAACCGTCGTCGCGGTCTGGTGCAGGGCATGGATGACACTTCTTCCGGTAAGGTCATCCGCGCAATGGTGCCGCTGGGCGAGATGTTCGGTTACGCCACCGATCTGCGCTCTCAGACCCAGGGCCGTGCGAGCTACTCCATGGAGTTCGCGAAGTACGACGAGGCGCCCTCCAGCGTCGTTGAAGCCGTCATCAACCAGAAAGGTTAATCGGTTAACCGTTAGCTAACGTAAAGAGGTTATCGAAGTGGCTAAGGAAAAATTTGAACGTTCCAAACCGCACGTCAACGTCGGCACCATCGGTCACGTCGACCACGGCAAGACCACTCTGACTGCGGCCCTGACCCGCGTCTCTGCCGAGGTGTTCGGTGGCGACTGGCGCGAGTTCGACACCATCGACAACGCCCCGGAAGAGCGTGAGCGCGGTATCACCATCGCCACCTCTCACGTCGAGTATCAGTCCGAAGAGCGCCACTACGCGCACGTCGACTGCCCGGGTCACGCCGACTACGTGAAGAACATGATCACCGGTGCTGCCCAGATGGACGGCGCTATCCTGGTCTGCTCCGCCGCCGACGGCCCCATGCCGCAGACCCGCGAGCACATCCTGCTGTCTCGTCAGGTTGGCGTTCCGTACATCGTCGTGTTCCTGAACAAGGCAGACATGGTCGACGACGAGGAGCTGCTCGAGCTGGTCGAGATGGAAGTGCGTGAGCTCCTCAACGAGTACGACTTTCCGGGCGACGATACCCCGATCATCACCGGCTCCGCCCTGATGGCGCTGGAAGGCAAGGACGACAACGGCATGGGCACCACCGCCGTTGCCAACCTGATCAAGGCCCTGGACGAGTACATCCCCGAGCCGGAGCGCGCCATCGATCAGCCGTTCCTGATGCCGATCGAGGACGTCTTCTCCATCTCCGGTCGCGGCACCGTGGTCACCGGTCGTATCGAGCGCGGCATCATCAAGGCCGGCGAAGAGATCGAGATCGTCGGCATCAAGGACACCACCAAGACCGTGGTGACCGGTGTCGAGATGTTCCGCAAGCTGCTCGACGAAGGGCGTGCCGGTGAGAACGTCGGCGCCCTGCTGCGCGGCACCAAGCGTGACGAAGTCGAGCGTGGCCAGGTCCTGGCCAAGCCGGGCACCATCACCCCGCACACCATCTTCGAAGCCGAGGTGTACGTGCTGTCCAAGGAAGAGGGTGGTCGTCACACGCCGTTCTTCAAGGGCTACCGTCCGCAGTTCTATTTCCGTACCACCGACGTGACCGGTACCTGTGAGCTGCCGGAAGGCGTCGAGATGGTCATGCCGGGCGACAACGTCAAGATGGTCGTCACCCTGATCGCTCCGATCGCCATGGACGAAGGTCTGCGCTTCGCCATCCGCGAAGGCGGTCGTACCGTCAGCGCCGACGTCGTGGCCAAGATCGTTCAGTAAGCGACCGGCTGCTGATTGATCGAAGGGGGCTCCGCGAGGGGCCCCCTTTCTGCGCAGCGCGACGAGTGTTTGACACTCGGTTGCGCCGCGCCTATAATGCGCATCCTTTAAATGCGTGGGTAGACGGCTCGCGCCGTCGACATCCATTGGAGTTTAGGGCAAATGCAGAACCAGAAGATTCGCATTCGGTTGAAGGCCTTCGACCATCGCCTGATCGACCAGTCCGCCGCGGAGATCGTCGAGACCGCGAAGCGTACCGGTGCTCAGGTGCGCGGTCCGATCCCGCTGCCGACCAACCGTGAGCGCTACACCGTGCTGATCTCGCCGCACGTCAATAAAGACGCGCGCGACCAGTATGAGATCCGCACTCACAAGCGCGTGCTCGATATCGTCGAGCCGACCGAAAAGACCGTTGATGCCCTGATGAAGCTCGACCTCGCCGCCGGCGTGGACGTGCAGATCAAGCTCGACTGATAACACTAGACACCCGCGGCCCAGCGCTCGTCGCCAGCGTTCGAGCAGCAGCCGCCGCGCCGTGAGGCGCCACACAACGTGCTAGTGGAATGCTCTGGAAAGGGCAGCCATAGCGGGTGATAGCCCCGTACACTATAGGAGACTGAGAATGACTATCGGTTTAGTCGGTAGGAAGGCCGGAATGACCCGTGTCTTCACCGAAGATGGCGCATCCGTGCCCGTGACCGTGATCGAGGTTGATCCCAATCGCGTAACCCGCGTCAAGACCGTTGAGTCTGACGGCTACGCCGCGATTCAGGTGACAACCGGCTCTCGCAAGGCCAAGCACCTCACCAAAGCCCAGGCGGGTCAGTACGCCAAGGCGGGTGTCGAGGCCGGTCGTTCGCTGATGGAGTTTCGCCTGGAAGAGGGCGCTGAGGCTCCGGAAGTGGGCGGCGAACTCACCGTATCCCTCTTCGAAGCTGGCCAGATGGTCGATGTGGCCGGCACCTCCAAGGGCAAGGGTTTCCAGGGCGCCGTCAAGCGCTGGAACTTCCGCACCCAGGACAACAGCCACGGTAACTCCCTGTCGCACCGCGCGCCGGGCTCCATCGGCATGTGTCAGACCCCGGGTCGCGTCTTCAAGGGCAAGAAAATGGCCGGTCAGATGGGCAATGTCCGCTGCACCGTGCAGAGCCTGGAAGTCGTCCGTGTCGACGCCGAACGCAACCTGCTGCTGATCAAGGGTGCCGTGCCCGGTGCCACCGGCAGCGACGTCATCGTGCGCAGCGCCGTCAAAGCTGGCTGAAGGGGATAAACCGATGAATCTGAATCTTGCTGCAGGCGCGGGTACCGTCGAAGTGTCCGACGCCACCTTTGGCAAAGAATTCAACGAGGCGCTGGTCCACCAGGTCGTCACCGCCTACCTGGCCGGTGGTCGTCAGGGCACCCGCGCTCAGAAGACCCGTTCCGAAGTGCGCGGCGGCGGCAAGAAGCCGTGGCGTCAGAAGGGCACCGGTCGTGCCCGTGCCGGCACCATCCGCTCGCCGCTGTGGCGCAGCGGCGGCGTGACCTTCGCGGCCCGTCCGCAGGACTACACCCAGAAGGTCAACCGCAAGATGTACCGCGCGGCCATGCGCGCCATCCTGTCCGAGCTGGTGCGTCAAGAGCGCCTGGTGGCCGTCGATGCGATCAGCGTCGATGCGCCCAAGACCAAGCAGCTGGTGGCGAAGCTCGAGGAGCTGGGCCTGGAGAAGGCGCTGATCGTGACCGAAGAGGTCGACGAGAAGCTCTATCTGGCCGCCCGCAACATCCCCAACGTGGATGTGGTGGACGTCGCTGCCGCCGATCCGGTGAGCCTGATCGCCTTCGACAAGGTGCTGGTCACCGTCTCCGCCCTGCGTAAATTCGAGGAGAAGCTGGCATGAACCAGGAGCGCGTATTCAAGGTTCTGCTTGGTCCCCATGTGACCGAGAAGGCCGCTTTCGCCGCCGAGCGCAACCAGTATGTGTTCAAGGTGGCCAGCGACGCGACCAAGCCCGAGATCAAGCAGGCCGTTCAGGCGCTGTTCGGCAAGAAGGTCGATCGCGTCCAGGTGCTGAACATGAAGGGCAAGACCAAGCGCACCGCGCACGGTCTGGGCCGCCGCCAGGGCTACCGCAAGGCTTACGTGACCCTGGCCGCTGGTGAGACGCTCGAAGACTTCACTGGCGCCGAATAAGGGCAGGAGTACGGATCATGGCAATCGTCAAGACTAAACCCACATCCGCCGGTCGTCGCCACCTGGTCAAGGTCGTCAGCGAAGATCTGCACAAGGGTAAGCCCTATGCGCCCCTGCTGGAAAAGCAGTCGCGCAGCGGCGGACGCAACAACAACGGTCGCATCACCACCCGCCACGTGGGCGGTGGTCACCGTCAGCACTACCGGGTCATCGACTTCAAGCGCACCAAGGATGGCGTTCCCGCCGTCGTCGAGCGCCTGGAGTACGATCCCAACCGCAGCGCCCACATCGCGCTGCTGAAGTACCTGGACGGCGAGCGTCGCTATGTCATCGCGCCCAAGGGCGTGAAGACTGGCGACCGCCTCGAGTCCGGCGTCAACGCAGCCATCAAGAAGGGCAACACCCTGCCGCTGCGTAACATCCCGCTGGGTTCCACCGTGCACTGCATCGAACTGAAGCCCGGCAAGGGCGCTCAGATTGCCCGCAGCGCCGGCACCAGCGCCCAGCTGGTCGCCCGTGAAGGCAACTATGCCACCCTGCGTCTGCGCTCCGGCGAAATGCGCAAGGTGCTGGCCGAGTGCCGCGCGACCCTGGGGAAGTGAGCAACTCCGAGCACAGCCTGCGTCAACTTGGCAAGGCCGGTGCGAAGCGCTGGAGAGGCGTGCGTCCGACCGTTCGCGGCGTGGCCATGAACCCGGTTGATCACCCGCACGGCGGCGGCGAAGGCCGCACCAGCGGCGGTCGTCATCCGGTGTCCCCGTGGGGCGTTCCCACCAAGGGCCACAAGACGCGCAAGAACAAGCGCACCGACAAGCTCATCATCCGTCGCCGCAAGGCACGGGGCTGAGACCATACGCCAAGACATTAAGAGGTAACGGCTGTGCCACGTTCACTGAAGAAAGGTCCTTTCATTGACCTTCATCTGCTGAAGAAGGTTGAGGCTGCAGTGGAGAAGGGCGATCGCAAGCCGATCAAGACCTGGTCGCGTCGCTCCATGATCCTGCCCAACATGGTCGGGCTCACCATTGCAGTCCATAACGGTCGCCAACACGTCCCGGTGCACGTCTCCGAGGAAATGGTTGGCCACAAGCTGGGCGAATTCGCTGCCACCCGCACCTATCGCGGTCATGCGGCGGACAAGAAAGCCAAACGGTAAGCCAGAGAGGATTGAGAGATGGAAGTCACAGCTAAGCTGCGTGGCGCTCGTTTATCCGCCCAGAAGGCCCGTTTGGTGGCTGACCAGGTGCGCGGTAAGCCGGTCGCCGAAGCGCTCGACCTGCTGACCTTCTCACCGAAGAAGGCTGCCAAGCTGGTCAAGAAAGTGCTGCAGTCCGCCATCGCGAACGCGGAAGAAAACAACGGCATGGATATCGACGAGCTGCGTGTCTCGACCATCTGCGTCGATGAGGGCATGACGCTCAAGCGTATCAAGCCGCGCGCCAAGGGCCGTGCGGATCGTATCTTGAAGCGCACCTGCCACATCACCGTCAAGGTAGCCGAGAAGTAGGAGTCGACCAGATGGGTCAGAAAGTACATCCGACAGGTATTCGGCTGGGTATCGTCAAGGATCACACCTCGGTGTGGTACGCCGAGCGCGGTGCCTACGCCGACAAGCTGAACAACGATCTCGAGGTGCGTCGCTTCCTGGAAGAGCGTTTGAAGAACGCCTCCGTGAGCCACATCCACATCGAGCGTCCGGCCAACAACGCCCGCATCACCATTCACACCGCCCGTCCGGGCATCGTGATCGGTAAGAAGGGCGAGGACGTCGATCGCCTGCGTCGCGACATCACCGCCATGATGGGCGTGCCCGTGCACGTCAATATCGAGGAAGTGCGCAAGCCGGAACTCGACGCCAGGCTCGTCGCGCAGAACATCGCCGGCCAGCTCGAGCGCCGCGTGATGTTCCGTCGCGCCATGAAGCGTTCCGTACAGAACGCCATGCGCCTGGGCGCCGGCGGCATCAAGGTGATGCTCTCCGGTCGTCTCGGTGGCGCCGAAATCGCCCGTACCGAGTGGTACCGGGAAGGTCGCGTGCCGCTGCACACCCTGCGTGCGGACATCGACTACGCCACCTACGAAGCCAAGACCACCTACGGCATCATCGGTGTCAAGGTCTGGGTCTTCAAGGGTGAAATCCTCGGGGGCATCGAAGAGGTCCGCGCCAAGGCGAAACAGCAGCCTGCCGCGCCCTCCAAGAAGAAAGGTTCCAGGTAAGGGGAGAGCGAGTCGATGTTACAACCCAAGCGCATGAAATTCCGCAAGATGCAGAAGGGCCGCAACCGTGGCCTGGCACATCGCGGAAGCAAGATCAGCTTCGGGGAATACGGCCTGAAGGCTACCGGTCGCGGCCGCATCACGGCCCGCCAGATCGAGGCCGGCCGTCGTGCGATCACCCGTCACGTCAAGCGTGGCGGCAAGATCTGGATCCGCGTCTTCCCCGACAAGCCGATTTCCAAGAAGCCGCTCGAAGTTCGTATGGGCAAGGGCAAGGGCTCCGTCGAGTACTGGGTCGCACAGATCCAGCCGGGCCGGGTCCTCTATGAAATCGAAGGTGTCTCCGAAGAGCTGGCCCGCGAGGCCTTCTCCCTGGCGGCCCAGAAGATGCCCGTATCCACCACCTTTGTGAAACGGACGGTGATGTGATGAACGCCCAGGAAATTCGTGAAAAGTCTGTCGAAGAGCTCAACGAGCAGCTTTTCGAACTCCTCCGCGAGCAGTTCAACCTGCGCATGCAGAAGGCCACCGGCCAGCTGAGCCAGACACACCTGCTCAAGCAGGTTCGTCGGGACATCGCCCGGGTGAAGACTGTGCTCAACGAGAAGGCAGGTGACTGAGATGGCCGAAGAGAAGAAATCCCGTACGCTCACCGGCAAGGTGGTGAGCGACAAGATGGAAAAGTCCATCGTCGTGATGATCGAGCGCCGCGAGCGTCACCCGATCTACGGCAAGTACGTTAAGCGCTCCACCAAGCTGCACGCCCATGACGAGGCGAACCAGGCCAAGGTCGGCGATACGGTCTCCATTCAGGAGTGTCGTCCGCTGTCCCGCAAGAAGGCTTGGGCGCTGGTCGAGGTGATCGAGCAGGCCAAGGGCTGAGCTCGGCGAGAGCAGTCAGATTAGGTTTGGAGAAAACCGATGATTCAGACTCAGACAATGCTGGATGTCGCCGACAACAGCGGAGCGCGCCGGGTGCAGTGCATCAAGGTGCTGGGCGGTTCACATCGCCGCTACGCTCGCGTGGGTGACATCATCAAGGTCACGGTGAAGGAAGCCATTCCGCGTGGCAAGGTCAAGAAAGGCCAGGTCCTCAAGGCGGTAGTGGTTCGCACCCGCAGCGGTGTCCGTCGTTCCGACGGCTCGCTGATCCGCTTCGACGGAAATGCGGCGGTTCTGTTGAACAACACCAACGAACAGCCGATCGGTACCCGTATTTTCGGGCCGGTGACCCGTGAGCTTCGCAACGAGAAGTTCATGAAGATCATTTCCCTGGCGCCGGAAGTGCTGTAAGGAGCGAGGCGGATATGCAAAAGATCAAACGTGACGATGAAGTGATCGTCATCGCCGGCAAGGACAAGGGCAAGCGCGGCACTGTCAAGCGCGTCCTCAAGGACGAACGCTTCGTCGTGTCCGGTGTGAACATGATCAAGCGTCACACCAAGCCCAACCCTATGGCGGGCAAGCAGGGCGGTATCGTCGAGCGCGAGGCTCCGATTCACGCGTCCAACGTGGCGATCTTCAACTCGGAGACCGGTAAGGCGGATCGCGTCGGCTTCCAGGTTAAGGAAGACGGTACCAAGGTACGCATCTACAAGTCGACGCAGACGCGGATCGACGCCTAACGCGAGTCGGGTAGCAAAATGGCGAACTTGAAAGAACGTTATCAGAACGAGGTGGTGGCTAAGCTCAAAGAGCAGTTCAGCTACGCCAACGTGATGCAGGTGCCGCGGATCACCAAGGTGACCCTCAACATGGGCATCGGCGACGCGACCAGCGACAAGAAGCTGATCGAGAATGCCATCGGCGACCTGGAGAAGCTCTCCGGTCAGAAGCCGGTGGTGACCAAGGCGCGCAAGTCCATCGCGGGCTTCAAGGTACGCGAAGGTTGGCCCATCGGCATCAAGGTGACCCTGCGCAGCGAGCGCATGTGGGAGTTCCTTGATCGCCTGGTCAACATCGCGATTCCCCGCGTGCGTGACTTCCGTGGTCTCAACCCGAAGTCCTTCGACGGTCGCGGCAACTACTCCATGGGGGTGCGTGAGCAGATCATCTTCCCGGAGATCGAGTATGATAAGATCGACCGGATTCGTGGTCTGGATGTCACTATCACCACCACCGCCAACACCGATGAGGAAGGTCGTGCGCTGCTGAGCGCGCTGAACTTCCCGTTCAAGAAATAAGGGTGGGATCATGGCAAAGAAAAGCATGGTAGAGCGTGAGCTGAAGCGCACCAAGCTGGTCCAGAAGTACGCGGCCAAGCGCGCCCAGCTCAAGGCAATCATCCAGGACGTGAACGCTTCCGACGAAGAGCGCTTCGAGGCAACGCTGAAGCTGCAGCAGCTGCCGCGCGACTCGAGCCCGGTGCGCCAGCGCAATCGCTGCCGCGTGACCGGCCGTCCGCACGGTTTCTACAACAAGTTCGGCCTCGGTCGTAACAAGCTGCGTGAAGCCGCCATGCGTGGCGAGGTCCCTGGGCTGAAGAAGTCCAGCTGGTAAGCCGCCACGTAGAATCATCAGGAGCGCAACGTAAATGAGCATGCAAGACACTCTGGCGGATATGTTTACCCGTATCCGCAATGCGCAGATGGCCACCAAGGAGACGGTCACCATGCCGTCTTCCAAGCTGAAGGTCGAGGTGGCCCGCGTATTGAAGGACGAGGGCTTCATCACCGAATTCGCGGTGGACGAAGGCGCCAAGCCCGAGCTGACCGTGACCCTCAAGTACTTCGAGGGCAAGCCGGTCATCGAGCACCTGCAGCGGGTCTCCAAGCCGTCCCTGCGCCAGTACAAGGGCAAGGATTCGCTGCCCAAGGTGGCCGACGGTCTGGGTATCGCGATCGTCACCACCTCCAAGGGCGTGATGACCGACCGTGCCGCCCGCCAGGCCGGCGTCGGTGGCGAAGTCATCTGCACCGTATTCTAGGAGTTTGGAATGTCCCGCGTAGCCAAATATCCGGTTAAAGTGCCCGCTGGCGTCGAGATCAAGCTCGACGGTGACCAGCTGACCGTCAAGGGCGGTCAGGGCACGCTGTCCATGACCGTCCACCAGGACGTGGTCGTCGGCCAGGAAGAGGGTCAGCTGACCTTCAATCCGAGCGAGACCGCCAAGTCCTGGGCGATGGCCGGCACTACTCGTGCTCTGGTCCAGAACCTGGTCACCGGCGCCTCCGAGGGCTTCACCAAGACCCTCGAAATCAACGGCGTCGGCTACCGTGCCCAGGCCAAGGGCCAGACGCTCAATCTGTCACTGGGCTTCTCGCACCCGGTCGAGTACTCCCTGCCTGAGGGTGTCGCGGTGGAAACACCGAAGAACACCGTCATCGTGCTGAAGAGCGCGGACAAGCAGAAACTCGGTCAGGTCGCCGCGGAAATCCGCGCCTTCCGTCCGCCCGAGCCCTACAAGGGCAAGGGGATTCGGTACGCCGACGAGCAGGTGCGTCGCAAAGAAGCCAAGAAGAAGTAAGGCAGGGTTATGAACGCGAAGAAAGAATCTCGTCTCCGTCGTGCCCGCCGCGCTCGCGCCAAGATCCGCGAGCTGGGCGTGTATCGCCTGTGCGTCAACCGTACCCCCGCCACATCTACGCGCAGATCATCTCGCCGGATGGTGGCCAGGTCCTCGCCAGCGCTTCGACGCTGGACAAGGCCCTGCGCGAGGGTGCGACCGGCAACTCAGACGCCGCCGCCAAGGTGGGGGCACTGATCGCCGAACGCGCCAAGCAGGCTGGCATCACCCAGGTGGCCTTCGATCGTGCCGGCTTCAAGTATCACGGTCGCGTCAAGGCCCTGGCCGACGCCGCTCGTGAAGGCGGCCTGGAATTCTAAAGGGTTTTACGATGGCGAAGAACGAACAGAACACCGGCGACCTGCAGGAAAAGCTCGTGCAGGTCAACCGCGTCGCCAAGGTGGTCAAGGGTGGCCGTATTTTCGGTTTCACTGCCCTGACCGTCGTGGGCGACGGCAATGGTCGTGTCGGCTTCGGCCGCGGCAAGGCGCGTGAAGTGCCGGTCGCGATCCAGAAGGCCATGGACCAGGCACGCCGCAACATGGTCAAGGTCACCCTGAAGGGCCACACCCTGCAGTACCCGGTCAAGGCGCGTCACGGCGCCTCCAAGGTGTACATGCAGCCGGCCTCCGAGGGTACCGGCATCATCGCCGGCGGCGCCATGCGCTCGGTCCTCGAGCTGGCGGGCGTCCACGACGTCCTGGCCAAGTGCTACGGTTCCACCAATCCGGTGAACGTGGTGCGGGCAACCGTCAAGGGCCTCGCTTCCATGCAGTCGCCGGACGACATCGCCGCCAAGCGCGGTCTGTCCGTCGAAGCGATCACGGGGTAAATACCATGGCAGCAACACTCAAGGTTACCCAGACCCGTAGCACCATCGGCACCCTGCCCAAGCACAAGGCCACCATGAAGGGCCTGGGGCTGCGCCGCATTGGTCACACGGTCGAACTGGAAGACACCCCTGCCGTGCGCGGCATGATCCACAAGGTCAACTACCTTGTGCGCGTTGAGGGAGAGTAATCCATGAAACTCAATAGCCTGAGCCCGGCACCGGGCTCCAAGCACGCCGAGAAGCGCGTCGGCCGCGGCATCGGCTCCGGTCTGGGCAAGACCGGTGGCCGTGGCCACAAGGGCCTGAAGTCGCGCAGCGGCGGCAGCGTCAAGCCCGGCTTCGAGGGCGGTCAGATGCCGCTGCAGCGGCGTCTGCCGAAATTCGGCTTCACTTCCATGAAGTCGCTGGCCTCCGAGGAAGTGCGTCTGGCCGAGCTGGCCAAGGTCGCCGGTGACGAAGTCACCCTCGAGAGCCTCAAGCAGGCCAACGTGCTCAAGGATGCCACGCTCCACGCGAAGATCATCCTGTCCGGCGAACTCAACAAGGCGGTCACGGTCCGCGGCCTCAAGGTCACCAAGGGTGCCCGTGCCGCGATCGAAGCCGCCGGCGGCAAGGTAGAGGACTAAATGGCCAAGTCAGGAAATGTGCCGGCGATGGGCAGCGGTCTGAGTGAACTGTGGGCGCGTCTGCGCTTCGTGCTCCTCGCCATCGTGGTGTACCGGATCGGTGCCCACATCCCCGTACCCGGTATGAATCCTGACCAGCTTGCTGCCTTGTTCAGGGAGCAGCAGGGGACCATTCTGGGCATGTTCAACATGTTCTCGGGTGGCGCCCTGGAGCGCATGAGCATTATGGCGCTGGGCATCATGCCCTACATCTCCGCGTCGATCATCATGCAGCTGCTGACCGCGGTCTCGCCCCATCTGGAGCAGCTCAAGAAGGAGGGCGAGGCCGGCCGCCGCAAGATTAGCCAGTACACCCGCTACGGGACCGTGCTGCTGGCCTTCGTTCAGGCTGTCGGCATGTCGGTGGGGCTGGCCAGCCAGGGTATCGCCTACACGGCCGACTTCAGCTTCTATTTCACTGCCATCGTCACCTTCGTGTGCGGGGCGGTGTTCCTGATGTGGCTGGGCGAGCAGATCACCGAGAAGGGGATCGGCAACGGCATCTCGCTGCTGATCTTCTCGGGTATCGTCGCCGGCCTGCCGGGCGCGGTGGGCCAGGCGTTCGAGCTGGCCCGCAACGAAGGCGCGTGGAACGTGCTGCCGCTGCTGGCTCTCTCAGTCCTGGGCGTGGCGACCGTGGCCTTCGTGGTGTTCATCGAGCGCGGCCAGCGCCGCATCACGGTGAACTATCCGCGGCGTCAGGTCGGCAACAAGATGTATGCCGGACAGAGCAGCTACCTGCCGCTCAAGGTGAACATGGCGGGCGTGATTCCGCCGATCTTCGCCTCCAGCATCCTGCTGTTCCCCGCCTCCATGGGGCAGTGGGTCGGCGCTGGCGACGGCATGGAGTGGCTGCAGCGTGCTTCCCAGGCCCTGGGGCCGGGCCAGCCGCTCTACATCTTGCTTTTCGGCGCGGCGGTGATATTCTTCTGCTTCTTTTACACAGCGCTGGTCTTCAATCCCAAGGATGTCGCTGACAACCTCAAGAAGTCAGGGGCCTTCCTGCCGGGGATTCGCCCTGGTGAGCAGACCGCTCGCTATGTCGACAAGGTCATGACCCGTCTGACCCTGTGCGGCGCCCTGTACATCACTGCGGTTTCGCTGATGCCCCAGTTCCTGATCGTGGCGTGGAACGTGCCGTTCTTCTTCGGCGGTACCGCGCTGCTGATCATCGTGGTGGTGATCATGGACTTCATGGCCCAGGTGCAGTCGCATCTGATGTCGCATCAGTATGACTCGGTGATGAAGAAGTCCAACCTGAAAGGCTACGGCAGCGGCGGCATCATGCGCTAAGGCGCGCCGTACGTGAATTGGAGAAGGAACGATGAAAGTTCGAGCTTCCGTCAAGAAGATGTGCCGCAACTGCAAGATCATTCGACGCAATGGCGCCGTGCGCGTTATCTGCATCGAGCCGCGGCACAAGCAGCGCCAGGGTTGATCCCTGCGCTGGATGAAACCGGTGCCGGCATGCCCCTTGCCCTTCGGTGGGTAAAGGGGTATGCTGTTGCGCCTTTTGTAGATGACCCAACGAGCAAGCCGCTCACATATTCGGAGTAAGCTGATGGCCCGTATAGCAGGCGTCAATATCCCGGACAACAAGCATGCGGCGATCTCGCTGACCTATATCTTCGGGATTGGCCGCACGCGCGCGCAGGAAATCTGTGCCGCTACCGGCATCGCGCCGACCGCCAAGATTCAGGAGCTCTCCTCGGAAGAGGTTGATGCCCTGCGTTCTGAGGTTGGCAAGTACACCGTGGAAGGTGACCTTCGTCGTGATGTGACGCTGAATATCAAGCGTCTCATGGACCTGGGTTGCTATCGTGGTCTGCGTCATCGTCGTAGTCTTCCGCTGCGTGGTCAGCGTACGAAGACCAATGCGCGTACCCGTAAGGGCCCGCGCAAGCCGATCCGCAAGTAACACGCACGTTCTGGCGTAAAGACAGGAATAGACATCAACATGGCTAACCCGCGTAGCAACCGTAAAAAGGTTAAAAAGCAGGTAGTGGACGCCGTTGCGCACATCCACGCCTCTTTTAACAACACGATCGTGACGATCACAGACCGCCAGGGCAACGCTCTCTCTTGGGCGACAGCCGGTGGTTCGGGTTTTCGTGGTTCTCGCAAGAGCACCCCGTTCGCTGCTCAAGTGGCAAGCGAGCGTGCAGCGACCGCTGCAGCCGAGTATGGTGTGAAAAACGTCGACGTGCTGGTCAAGGGCCCCGGTCCTGGCCGTGAATCCGCCGTGCGCGCGCTGAGCGCCGCCGGCTTCCGCGTGCAGAGCATCACCGACGCGACGCCCATTCCCCACAATGGCTGCCGTCCGCCGAAGAAACGCCGCGTTTAAGGAGACAGATTCATGGCTCGTTATATTGGACCGAAGTGCAAACTGTCTCGTCGCGAGGGGACCGACCTCTTCTGAAGAGCGGTGTCACTCCCTTCGAGAAGAAGTGCAAATCCGAGCAGATCCCGGGTGTGCACGGCCAGCGCCGTCAGCGTCTTTCCGACTACGGCTTGCAGCTTCGTGAGAAGCAGAAAGTACGTCGCATGTATGGCGTGCTCGAGAAGCAGTTCCGCAGCTACTACAAGGAAGCCGCGCGTCGCTCTGGCGCTACCGGCGAAGTGCTGCTGCAGCTGCTGGAATCCCGACTGGACAACGTCGTCTACCGCATGGGCTACGGCTCCACGCGCTCCGAGGCGCGCCAGCTGGTCAGCCACAAGGCCATCGCGGTCAACGGCAAGACCGTCAACGTGGCTTCCTACCAGGTGAAGCCCGGTGACGTGGTGTCCGTGCGCGAGAAGGCCAAGAACCAGGCGCGCATCCAGAGCGCCCTGTCGATCGCTGCCAACCGTGGCGATGTGGCCTGGATCGAAGTGGACGCGAAGAAGATGGAAGGCACCTTCAAGGCTATCCCGGAACGCGGCGACCTGTCTGCCGACATCAACGAAAACCTGATCGTCGAGCTGTACTCGAAGTAAGCGTCGCTGATCGCGGCGGGCCGGCCCTTCGGGGTCGGCACCGAGTACCGAGTAACCGTTTGGCAGCCTCAAAGGTGTAGTATATGCAGCGTTCAGTGACAGAGTTTCTCCGTCCGCGCGATATCAAGGTCGAAGAGATCAGCGCGCATCACGCGAAGATCGTGCTCGAGCCCTTCGAGCGTGGCTTTGGCCACACTCTGGGGAATGCGCTGCGCCGCATCCTGCTCTCGTCCATGCCCGGCTGTGCCGTGGTGGAAGTCGAGATCGCGGGTGTCGAGCACGAGTACAGCGCGATCGAGGGCGTTCAGGAAGATGTCATCGAGATCCTCCTGAACCTCAAGGACGTGGCCATCCGCATGCACAGTCGCGACGAGGCGGTGCTCTCGCTGAACAAGCAGGGCCCGGCCGTGGTGACCGCGGGTGACATCGTTCTCGATCATGATGTCGAGATCGTCAATCCGGATCACGTCATCGCCCACGTCAACGAAGGTGCCGAGCTCAAGATTCAGCTCAAGATCGCTCGCGGTCGCGGCTATGAGCCCGCCGACGCGCGCGTCGGGGCGGATGACGAGTCGCGCGCCATCGGTCGCCTGCAGCTGGATGCCACCTTCAGCCCCGTGCGGCGTGTCTCCTACGCCGTCGATGCGGCGCGTGTCGAGCAGCGGACCGATCTCGACAAGCTGATCATTGATCTGGAGACCGACGGCACCCTGGATCCCGAGGAAGCGATCCGTCGCAGCGCCACCATCCTGCAGGAGCAGCTGGCCGCGTTCGTCGACCTGGAAGCCGACAAGGAACAGGAGGTCGAGGAGGAAGAGGATCATATCGATCCGATCCTGCTGCGCCCCGTGGACGATCTCGAGTTGACCGTTCGCAGTGCCAACTGCCTGAAAGCCGAAAACATCTACTACATCGGTGACCTGATCCAGCGCACCGAGGTGGAGCTGCTCAAGACGCCGAACCTCGGCAAGAAGTCCCTGAACGAGATCAAGGACGTATTGGCAGCGCGCGGTCTTTCGCTTGGCATGCGGCTGGAAAACTGGCCCCCGGCAAGCCTGAAGGACGAAAAGAGCTCCGCCTAAGCGTCGACTCGAGTCCCAGTTTGGTAAGGAATCACAACCATGCGTCATCGTAAGAGTGGTCGTCACCTGAATCGTACCAGCTCGCATCGCCAGGCCATGTTCAAGAACATGAGCGTGTCGCTGATCGAGCACGAAGTGATCAAGACAACCCTGCCCAAGGCCAAGGAGCTGCGTCGCGTCATCGAGCCGCTGATCACCCTGGCCAAGCAGGACAGCGTCGCCAACCGGCGCCTGGCCTTCAGCCGCACCCGTTCCAAGGAAGCGGTCGGCAAGCTCTTTAATGAGCTGGGTCCGCGTTACGTCGAGCGTCCGGGCGGCTATGTCCGGATCCTCAAGTGCGGTTTCCGCACCGGCGACAACGCGCCCATGGCCTTCGTCGAGCTCGTCGACCGTCCGGTCGTCGAGGAGACCGAGGAAGCCGCCGAGGAGTGAACCTCGACCGGCCCTCCGGCTCGGCAAGCGCTGAAAGAAAGCCGGCCCCGCAAGGGGCCGGTTTTTATTCCAGTGACAAGCGACAAGGGGCGAGCTACAAGGAAAACCCTTTGGCTAGCTGCGCAGAATCTATACTGCCTCGCACCTCGCACCTCGCACCTCGCACCTCGCACCTCGCACCTCGCACCTCGCACCTCGCACCTCGCACCTCGCACCTCGCACCTCGCACCTCGCACCTCGCACCTCGCACCTCGCACCTCTAGGCCGTAGCTTCCGGCTCTGACTGATGCTCCTTGGCCCGCTCCAGCAGCGGCTTGAGGAAGCGCCCGGTGTGGGAGGCTTCCATCTTCGCCACCTGCTCCGGGGTGCCCTCGGCGATGATGCGCCCGCCGCCGGAGCCGCCCTCGGGGCCGAGGTCGACCAGCCAGTCGGCGGTCTTGATCACGTCCAGGTTATGCTCGATGACGACGATGGTGTTGCCGTGGTCGCGCAGGCGGTGCAGCACGGTGAGCAGCTGGCGGATGTCCTCGAAGTGCAGCCCGGTGGTGGGCTCGTCGAGGATATAGAGGGTCTTGCCGGTGTCGCGCTTGGCCAGCTCGCGGGCCAGCTTGACCCGCTGGGCCTCGCCGCCGGAGAGCGTGGTGGCGCTCTGGCCCAGGCGGATGTAGGAGAGTCCGACATCCATCAGCGTCTGCAGGCGCCGGGCGATGGCCGGCACCGGCGAGAAGAACGCCAGCGCCTCCTCCACGGTCATCTCGAGCACTTCGTGGATGCTCTTGCCCTTGTAGGCGATCTCCAGGGTCTCGCGGTTGTAGCGCTTGCCCTTGCAGACGTCGCAGGGCACGTAGATATCGGGCAGGAAGTGCATCTCCACCTTGATCATCCCCTCGCCCTGGCATGCCTCGCAGCGGCCGCCCTTGACGTTGAAGGAGAAGCGCCCCGGCTTGTAGCCCCGCGAGCGCGCCTCCTGGGTGCCGGCGAAGAGCTCGCGGATGGGAGTGAAGATGCCGGTATAGGTGGCCGGGTTGGAGCGGGGCGTACGGCCGATGGGGCTCTGATCGATGTCGATGACCTTGTCCAGCTGATCGAGCCCTTCGATGTGTTCATAGGGGGCCGGGGTCAGGGTCGTCGCCTTGTTGAGCTCCCGGGCGGCGATCGGCATCAGCGTCGAGTTGATCAGGGTCGACTTGCCCGACCCGGACACCCCGGTGACGCAAATGAACAGCCCCAGCGGCAGCGTCAGGTTGACCCGGTGCAGGTTGTTGCCGGTGGCGCCGGTCAGGCGCAGCTGCTTTTCCGGGTTGCCGGGAATGCGCCACTTGGGCACCTCGATGCGGCGCTTGCCGGAGAGATACTGGCCGGTCAGGGAGTCGTGGCTGGCCATGACCGCCTCCGGGGTGCCCTGGGCGACGATGCGTCCGCCGTGCACGCCAGCGCCGGGACCGATATCCAGCACGTGGTCGGCGGCGCGGATGGCCTCCTCGTCGTGCTCCACCACGATGACGGTGTTGCCCAGGTCGCGCAGGTGCTCGAGGGTCTTGAGCAGGCGGTCGTTGTCGCGCTGGTGCAGGCCGATGGAGGGCTCGTCGAGGATGTACATGACGCCCACGAGGCCGGCGCCGATCTGGCTGGCCAGGCGGATGCGCTGGGCTTCCCCGCCGGAGAGGGTGTCGGCGCTGCGCTCCAGGTTAAGGTAGTCGAGCCCCACGTTGACCAGGAATTCCAGGCGGGCGTGGATCTCGTTGATGATCTTGACGGCGATCTCGCCGCGGCGCCCGGGCAGGGTCAAACGGCTGAAGTAGTCCCAGGCCTCGCCGATGGGCAGGCGGACCACCTCCGGCAGCGGGCGTCCATCGATGTAGACGTGGCGGGCCTCCTGGCGCAGCCGCGAACCGTGGCAGCTGGGGCAGGGGCGCTCGGCGATGTAGCGGGCCAGCTCCTCGCGGACCATGCTGGATTCGGTCTCCCGGTAGCGCCGCTGCATGTTGGGCAGCACACCTTCGAAGGGGTGTTCCCGGGTTACCTTGCGACCGCGGTCGTTGACATAGTGGAAGGCGATGTCATCGTGGCCGCTGCCGTGCAGGATGATCTCGCGCTCGTGCCGCGCCAGGTCTCGCCAGGGGGTCTCCAGTTCGAAACGATAGTGCGCCGCCACCGCCTGTAGCTGGCTGAAGTAGTAGACGCTGCGCCGATCCCAGCCCTTGATCACCCCTTCGGCCAGCGACAGCTCGGGGTGGCTGATCAGCTTGTCGGGGTCGAACACCTGTTGCACGCCCAGGCCGTCGCAGGTGGGGCAGGCGCCGGCCGGGTTGTTGAAGGAGAACATGCGCGGCTCGAGCTCGGCGATGGCGTAGCCGCATACCGGACAGGCGAAGCGCGATGAGAAGGGAATGTCCTCCGCCTCGCCGTCCATGAAATGGATCACTGCGGTGCCGTCGGCCAGGTTTAGCGCGGTCTCGAAGGATTCGGCCAGGCGCTGGGCGAGTCCCTCGCGAACCTTGATGCGATCCACTACGACGCTGATATCGTGCTTCTTGTTCTTGTCCAGCGGAGAGATATCGTCGAGCTCCAGCACCTGGCCATCGATCAGGGCGCGCACGAAGCCCTGGGCGCGCAGCTCGGCGAGCAGCTGCAGGTGCTCGCCCTTGCGGCCCTTGACCACCGGGGCCAGCAGCATCAGCTTGCTGCCCTCGGGCAGCGCCAGCACCTGGTCGACCATCTGCGAGACGGTGCTCGCCTCCAGCGGCTCGTCGTGCTCGGGGCAGCGCGGCGTGCCGGCCCGGGCGAACAGCAGGCGAAGGTAGTCGTAGATCTCGGTGATGGTGCCCACGGTGGAGCGCGGGTTGTGGGAGGTGGATTTTTGCTCGATGGAGATGGCCGGTGAGAGCCCCTCGATGTGGTCGACGTCGGGTTTTTCCATCATCGACAGGAACTGGCGAGCGTAGGTGGAGAGCGACTCCACGTAGCGACGCTGTCCTTCGGCATAGAGGGTGTCGAAGGCCAGCGACGACTTGCCCGAGCCGGAGAGCCCCGTCACCACGATCAGGCTGTCCCGGGGCAGCTCGACATCGATCTGCTTGAGGTTGTGAGTGCGGGCACCCCTGACCAGAATCCTGTCCATTCCCACCTCGTGGCGCGCGGCAAAACCACCATTATACGGGCGGGGTCCATCGGCCGGCAAAGCGGCTTGGTGGCGAACGTTTCCTGCGTCGGCCGGAACGGCTAGAATGGCCCCTCACCCAGGGCGAGCTCGCCCGTCTATCCATCGGATTCACGCCACCCTATGCGCAAGGTCTCTGGACTCCTGCTAGCCTCCGAACGGCGCGCCATCAGCGGCCTGGCTGGGCTGTATGCCACCCGCATGCTGGGCCTGTTCATGGTGCTGCCGGTACTGGCGCTCTATGCCGACGACCTGGCCGGCGCCACGCCGCTGCTGGTGGGGCTGGCGCTGGGCGTCTACGGTCTGACCCAGGCAGTCCTGCAGATTCCCTTCGGCCTGCTCTCCGACCGCCTCGGGCGCAAACCGGTGATCGCCGGCGGCCTGCTGCTGTTTCTGCTTGGCAGCGTCGTGGCCGCCCAGGCCGATACCATTGGCGGCGTCATCCTCGGGCGCTGCCTGCAGGGCAGCGGGGCGGTGGCCGCCGCTATCATGGCGCTGTTGGCCGACCAGACCCGCGAGCAGGTACGCACCGCGGCCATGGCCACCATCGGCCTCTCCATCGGGGTGGCTTTCGCCGTGGCCATGGTGCTGGGGCCCTGGCTGGCCTCGGCCTTCGGGCTGTCCTCGGTCTTCTGGTTCACGGCCCTGCTGGCCGCGCTGGGCCTGGCGGTGCTGTGGAAGCTGGTGCCGCCGGCGCCGCGTCGCCTGCGGCACCGCGACGTGGGCATCGACCGCCGCCAGCTGGCCGGAATCCTCACCCGCGCCGATCTGTGGCGGCTCGACCTGTCGATCTTCGCCCTGCACCTGGTGTTGATGGCGATCTTCGTCGCCGTGCCCTTCCGCCTGGTCGAGGCCGGCATCGCCGCCGAGCGTCACGGCCTGGCCTACCTGGGGATCATGGTGCTGGCCTTCGCCTGCATGGTGCCGCTGGTGATCGTGGCCGAGAAGCGCCACCGCATGCGCGGCATGTGCCTGCTGGCTATCGGCGGCATCGCCGTCAGCCTGGCCGGTCTGGCCGGGGTCGGTGGCGGCTGGCTGCTGTTTGCTTGGCTGCTGCTGTTTTTCACGGCCTTCAACCTGCTCGAAGCCACCCTGCCGTCGATGCTCAGCAAGCTGGCGCCGGCCGGGGCCAAGGGCACTGCCATGGGCGTCTACTCCACCAGCCAGTTCCTGGGGGCCTTCCTGGGCGGCCTGCTGGGTGGCCTGCTGGCCCAGCAGTGGGGGCTGCCGGCGGTGTTCATCGGCTGCGCCCTGCTGGCCGCACTGTGGTGGCTGGTGATGCTGGGGATGCCGGTGCCGCCGCATCTTTCCAGCGAGGTGGTGGCGCTCGACGACGACCACCCCGAAGGCACCATGGAAACACTGATGGCGAGCTTTGCCGAGGTGGCCGGCGTCGAGGATGTGCTGGTCGTGCCCGAGGAGCGGCTGGCCTATCTTAAGGTGGACCGGCGGCATCTCGACGAAGACGCCCTGGACCGCCTGATCCGTTCCAACCGCCATCGCGGCGGCTAGCCCTGAATCCGGGCGCCCAACGGCGCCCCGGGGCGCCTGTTTCCACACGCTCGACCCACGACACGAGCTGAATCAACGAATAGGGAGTTCCACCATGGCCCGAGGCGTCAACAAGGTCATACTCATCGGCAATCTGGGGCAGGACCCGGAGGTGCGCTTCATGCCGTCCGGCAACCCCGTGGCCAATCTGCGCCTGGCCACCACCGACACCTGGACCGATCGCCAGAGCGGTCAGCGCCAGGAGCGCACCGAGTGGCATTCGGTGGTCATGTTCAACAAGCTGGCGGAGATTTCCCAGCAGTACCTGAAGAAGGGCTCGCGAATCTACATCGAGGGCCGGCTGCAGACCCGCAAGTGGCAGGGCCAGGATGGCCAGGACCGCTATACCACCGAGATCGTCGCCAACGACATGCAGATGCTGGACTCCGCGGCGGCGGTGGCGATTTCCAGGGCGGCGGGGCGCCTCGTCAGGGCGGCTATCAGCAGGGCGGCGGCTACGGCGGCCAGCCCCAGCAGCAGGGCAACTACGGTGCCGCCCCGCCGCCCCAGGGGGGCAACTTCGCCGGCGGACAGCCCCAGCAGCGTCCGGCTCCCCAGCCGGCGCCGATGCCCCAGCAGGGAGGCGGTCAGCAGGGCAATCCCCAGCAGGGTGGCCAGCAGCAGGGCAGCTACGGCGCCCCCGATCCGGGTAGCTTCGACGACTTCGATGACGAGATTCCGTTCTAGTCGAATCCTCTGAAGCGTATTTCCAGTCTGCGGGAGGGTCTGGCGTGAAGCTGCTGATACTGGATGCCGGGCACTGCCTGAACCTGGCCCTGGCCAGGGTGGCGCATCGGCGTAGCGATACCGAGTTGGTGATCGAGTCCGGCCTGGAGATTGATGCCCACCGGCTGCGCGAGTTGGCGCCGGACGCGGTCATCATGCCGCCGCTCTCCGGCCCCATGGATATCGAGCCGGCGACGGTGGTCGCCCACGGTCACGGCGTCGACGCCTGCCTGGCGGCCTGCCGGGAAACCGATACGCCGCTGGTGTGGTGCGTCTCCGACCAGCTCTACCAGGACGGCTTCGATACGCCCATCGACGAGCACGTGATTCCCGCCCCGCGGGACGAGAGCCTGCGTCGGCTGATCGCCATCGGCGATCGCATCCGCAGCGGCCATCCGCGCCATCTCATCGTGCGGCTGGGGCCGCTGTTCGCCCTGGAAGGCGGTCACGCCTGGCTCAGCGGCGTCATCGATAGCCTGATCGCCGGAGACGACGTGCGCGCCGCCCAGGACGTGATCTTCTGCCCCACCTCGGCGGATGCCGTGGCCATGGCGCTGGTGGGGATGCTGCACCAGCTGGCCTGTGGCTCCAATGCCTGGGGCGCCTACCACCTGGCCGGCACCGAGCCGGTCAGCGCCTACACCTTCACCTCCCTGGTGCGTACCCAGCTGGCGACGCGGCTCGAAGGCCTCGGCGAGCAGGTCGAGCTGGGCCAGGTCAAGGCGCTCAAGCACCACCATGACCAGCCGCTGCGGCGGGTGCTGAACTGCCGGCGGGTGCTGCAGGCCTTCGGCGTGCACCAGAAGCCCTGGCGCCTGGAGGTGGGGCGCATGCTCGATGAGTGGTGTCAGGCGCGTCGCCCACCGCGGGAAGAGGGTGATGCTCGCCCATGAACGTGTTTCGCAGCCTGCTCTTCTACCTAGGCTATTTCCTGGCCATCCTGGTCTGCGGCGGGCTCTTCCTGCCGGTGGCGCCGCTGCTGCCGCTGCCTGCCCGCTATCGCCTGCTCAATCTCTACAACCATTTCCTGACCGCCTGGTTCCGCTGGACCTGCGGGGTGCGCTACTGCATTCGAGGGCGCGAGCATCTGCCCGAAGGCCCCTGCGTGATCCTGGCCAACCATCAGTGCGAATGGGAGACCCTCTACCTGCAGATCCTCAAGCCGCCGGTGTGCACGGTGCTCAAGCAGGAGCTGTTGCGCATCCCGCTGTTCGGCTGGGGGCTTAGGCTGCTGCATCCCATCGCCCTGGATCGCTCCCGCCCCGCCCGGGCCATGAAGCAGGTGCTGTCCCAGGGCGTGGCGCGCCTGCGGGAGGGGCTCTCGGTGCTGATTTTTCCGGAGGGGACTCGGGTGGCGCCGGGACAGCGCCGTCGCTACAACAAGAGCGGCACGGTGATCGCTTGCCGCGCCGGGGTGCCGGTGCTGCCAGTGGCACACAACGCCGGCGAGCGCTGGCCGGGGCGCCACTGGGTCAAGAACCCGGGCACCCTGAACGTGGTGGTGGGCGAGCCGATCGCCACCGCCGGACGCAGCGCCGACGAGGTGCTGGCCGAGGCGGAGGCGTGGATCGAGGCGCGCCTGGCCGAAATCTCCGAGGTGCCGCGGCCGGTGCCCGCCGAGAAGCCCGCCTGACGGCGCCGGCTCAAGGGTCAGAGTGGCCGGCGCAAACGCCAGCGGCGCCCCAAGGGGCGCCGCTGGCGTTACGCTGAGGCGTCAGGGCGGCGTCAGCCCCGGTATTTCTCCAGCACCAGGCAGGCGTTGGTGCCCCCGAAGCCGAAGCTGTTGGAGAGCACCCGCTCGACGGTCGCCTCATCGCGACGCTGGGTGACGATATCGAAGCCGTCTGCCTGCTCGTCGAGCGCTTCGACGTTGGCCGAGGCGGCGATGAAGTCGTTCTCCATCATCAGCAGCGAGTAGATCGCCTCCTGCACGCCGGTGGCGCCCAGCGAGTGGCCGGTCAGCGACTTGGTGGAGCTCATGGCCGGGGTGGTATCGCCGAACACCTCACGGATCGCCTTGAGCTCGGCGACATCGCCCACCGGGGTGGAGGTGCCATGGGTGTTGATGTAGTCGATCTTGCCGTCGACGCTGGCGAGCGCCTGGCGCATGCAGCGTACCGCGCCCTCACCGGAGGGGGCGACCATGTCGTAGCCGTCGGAGGTCGCGCCGTAGCCCACGACTTCGGCATAGATCTTGGCGCCCCGGGCCTTGGCATGTTCGAGCTCCTCGAGCACCAGCATGCCGCCGCCGCCGGCGATGACGAAGCCGTCGCGGGCCTGGTCATAGGGGCGCGAGGCCTTGTCGGGGGTCTCGTTGTAGTGGGTGGAGAGCGCGCCCATGGCGTCGAACAGGCACGACAGGGTCCAGTGCTCCTCCTCCCCGCCGCCGGCGAAGACCACGTCCTGCTTGCCCATCTGGATCTGCTCCATGGCGCTGCCGATGCAGTGGGCCGAGGTGGCGCAGGCCGAGGAGATCGAGTAGTTGACCCCCTTGATCTTGAAGGGCGTGGCCAGGCAGGCGGACACGGTGCTGCCCATGGTGCGGGTCACTCGGTAGGGCCCCACGCGGCGCAGCCCTTTTTCGCGCATGACGTCGGCGGCCTCGACCTGGTTGGCGCTGGAGGCGCCGCCGGAGCCGGCGATCAGCCCGGTGCGCTCGCTGGACACCATCTCCGGGGCGAGCCCCGCATCCTCGATGGCCTGGGCCATGGAGACGTAGGCGTAGGCCGCGGCGTCACCCATGAAGCGGCGCAGCTTGCGGTCGACCAGGCTGTCGAGGTCGATGTCCACGACGCCGGCCACCTGGCTTCTGAAGCCACGCTCGGCGTAGTCTTCCTTGAAGCGAATGCCCGAGCGCCCCGTTTTCAGGGCTTCGGTAACCGCGTCGCGGTCATTGCCCAGGCAGGACACGATGCCCAGTCCAGTGACTACCACTCGTCGCATGGGAGCCTCCTGATCAGAAGTTCGCGGTAGAGGTGAACAGGCCGACGCGCAGGTCGGTGGCCTGGTAGATGTCGCGACCGTCCACGGACACCGTGCCGTCGGCGATGCCGAGGATCAGGCGCCGGGTGATGATGCGCTTGATGTCGATCTTGTAGGTGACCTTACTGGCGTCGGGCAGGATCTGGCCGGTGAACTTGACCTCGCCGCAGCCCAGGGCGCGGCCGCGGCCGGGATGGCCCAGCCAGCCCAGATAGAAGCCCACCAGCTGCCACATGGCGTCCAGCCCCAGACAGCCCGGCATCACCGGATCGCCGGGGAAGTGGCAGTCGAAGAACCACAGGTCGGGATGGATATCCAGCTCGGCGACCAGCTCGCCCTTGCCGTGATCGCCGCCGTCTTCGTAGATCCGCGTGATGCGGTCGAGCATCAGCATGTTGGGGGCCGGCAGCTGGGCATTGCCGGGGCCGAACAGTTCGCCGCGGCTGCATGCCAGCAGCTCTTCGCGTTCGAAGGAGTGTTGCTTGGTCACTGGGTCGTTCCGAGTCGCAGTTGTTGTGGGCCTCCCGCAGCGTGGCGGGCGCGTCGTCTGGCGGCGCCCCTCGCCCGGGCGGCCCCGCCTAGTCTACTGGCCGTGGCCGATGAATGCACGCCGGGCATGACGCGCCGCCGCCGAAGGATTAAAGTGTGGCGCCAACCGGCCGATAGGGGTTGCCAAGCAGGCGACTCGTGACGCCGCTCTTCCTACGCCCGTTACCGCGGACCCTGACATGCTGTCTTCCACGACCCTCAATCGCCCTCTGGCCTGGGCGGCCCTGGCCGCACTGCCGGCCTGCATCTGGCTGCCCGACCCCGGGCTGCGGCTGGTCGCGGTGGGCATTGTCGCGCTGGGGGGCGCCGACGCCTGGCGTCAGCTGCGGCGCGACCGACAGCATGCCGACCTGATGCAGCAGGCGCTGATGCTTTCCGAAGAGGGGGTGCAGATCACCGACGCCCGGCATCGTATCCTGGCGGTCAATCCGGCCTTCACCCGTATCACCGGCTTTACCGAAGAGGAGGTTCGCGGCCTCAATGCCAGCAATCTGGTGGCCGCCCGACACGATGCGGCCTTCTTCAAGCGTTACTGGCAGACCCTGGAGAGCAAGGGGCGCTGGGAAGGGGAGATCTGGAGCCGCCGCAAGCAGGGTGACGACTACCCCGAGTGGCTGCGCATCAAGGCGATCACCGATGCCCGCGGCCGCATTCGCCACTATGTCGGCACCTTCACCGATATCTCGGTGCACAAGGCCCGCGAGCAGGACCTGCGGCGCATCGGCTTCGAAGACCCGTTGACGGGCCTGCCCAACCGGCGCCGGCTGCACGACCTTATGACCTCGCGGCTGCGCCATCTGCGCGCCGGGGAGAGCCTGGATATCGCCATCATCGACATCGACGGTTTCAAGTCGGTCAACGATAGCCTGGGCGTCGAACAGGGCGACCGCCTGCTGGCCCGTTTCGGTCAGCGCCTGGTGGGCCATGTGGCCGGCGGCGTGGTCGGGCGCTTGGGCGGCGACGAATTTCTGGTGATCCGTACCACCACCTTCGATGACCACGACAACTGGATTGCCGGTCTGCGCCAGCATTTGGGGGAGCCCTTCGAGATCGGCAGTCGCTCGCTGCGCCTGGGGCTGTCCATCGGCAGCTGCCGGGCACCGGAGGACGGTCGCGACTCGGGAGTGCTGTTCCAGCGCTTGGAATCGGCGCTCTACTCGGCCAAGCGCCACGGCCGCAACGTCAGCCAGCGCTTTCGTCCTGCGCTGGACGTCCAGGAAAGCCCCCACATGGCGCTGGTCTATGCCCTGCGCGATGCCCTGGCCAACGGTGATCAGCTGGAGCTTCACTATCAGACTCAGCATCGCACCCGCGACGGCGCGGTGGTCGGCATGGAGGCGCTGCTGCGCTGGCGCCACCCGGAGCACGGCATGGTCTCCCGGGGGATTTCATCCCCCTGGCGGAGCGGCATGGTCTGATGGGCCAGCTGGGCAACTGGGTCATTGACGAAGCCCTGGGCAGATGGCGCGCTGGCGTGAGCTGGGCCTCCCGCTGCTTCCGGTGTGGATCAACATCTCGGCGATCCAGATGTTCCAGGGCGAGCTGGAGTCGGCGCTCTCCTCGGGGCTGGCGCGTCACGGCATTTCCGCCGACCAGCTGGGCCTGGAGCTGACCGAGTCGGTGCTGCTCGACGAGCGGGCCGGCGATATCGTGCCGCGGCTCGAGGCGCTGCGTCAGCGCGGCCATCGAATCGCCATCGACGACTTCGGCACCGGGTACTCGTCGCTGAGCTATCTCAAGCGCCTGCCCCTGGACAAGATCAAGCTCGACCGCGCCTTCATTCGCTCGCTGCCCAACGACCCCGCCGATGCCGCTATCGTCAGCGCCGTGCTGGCCATGGCCCGGGGCCTGGCCATGGACGTGGTGGCAGAGGGGGTGGAGACCGAGGGACAGCTGACGTTCCTGAACGATGCCGGCTGCGCGCTGGTGCAGGGCTTCTTCTACTCGCGGCCGGTCTCGGCCCAGGCCCTGGAAGCGCAGTGGCAGGCCGCACCCGAGGGTGCGTCGGCGGCCCCCGGCGCGCTGCGCTCTAACCCCACCCCCTGAGCGACCCTTGCCCCCTCACCCGTGACGAGGCTATCGCGGCGTCAAGGCCGTCCTAGCCGCGGCGCAGGCCGCGCGCCGGACTTGGCCAGCAGCAGCTGGCAGGTGCCGATGCTGCGCTCCGTAAATCCCCCTCGCAGTAGCAGAGGTAGTAGCGCCACAGGCGGATGAAGCGCTCGTCGTAGCCGAGCCGGCGGACGCGCTCGAGGCTGGCCTCGAAGCGATGGCGCCACTCGCGCAGGGTGCGCGCATAGTGGGGGCCGATCTCGTCCAGGGCGAGGACGTTGAGCGAGGTGCGCCGGGTCAGGCCGTCGAGCAGGGCGCGGTGGGAGGGCAAGAAGCCGCCGGGAAAGACATGGCGCTTGATGAAGTCCATCTCCCGCTTGGCCGCCTCGAAGCGCTGGTCGCGGATGGTGATCGCCTGCAGCATGGCCAGGCCGTCGTCGGTCAGCAGCCGGTCGAGGGTGGCCAGGTAGGTGTCCAGGTATTGATGGCCCACCGCCTCGACCATCTCCACCGAGATCAGCCGATCGTAGCGACCGGTGAGCTCGCGGTAGTCCTGCTGGAGCAGGGTGATGCGCTCGCCAAGGCCCTCCTCCTCGATGCGCCGAGCGACATGAGCGTACTGCTCGGCGGAGATGGTGGTGGTGGTGACCCGACAGCCGCGGGTGCGGGCGGCATGAATCGCCAGGCCGCCCCAGCCGGTGCCGATCTCCAGCAGGTGATGGTCGGGACCAACGCCCAGCGCATCCAGCATCACATCCAGCTTGTGGGTGGAGGCCTCCTCCAGGCTCGCCTCGGCATGCGGGAAGAGGGCGCTGGAGTACATGCGGTGCTCGCGGTCGAGGAAGGTCGCGAAGAGCTCGTTGCCGATGTCGTAATGGGCGGCGATGTGGCGCCGTGCGCCGCGCCGCGTATTGCGTCGCAGGGCGTTGAGGGCGCCGAGCAGCCAGCGGCCGATTCGCGCGGGACCGTTTTCCAGCTCGCCGTTGACGCGCTCCAGGTTGAGGGCGAACAGGCGGATCAGCGCCACCAGGTCATCGGCGTCCCAGTCCCCGTCGATATAGGCTTCGGCGGCCCCTACGCTCCCGCCCAGTGCCAGGCGCCGCCAGGCCCTGGGACGACGCACCACCAGCGTGACCCGCAGCGGGCCGTCCTGGCCCAGGTGGTAGCACTGGCTGCCCTCGATCAGGGTGATCTTTCCCCCTCGAGGCGCTGCAGCTGGGCCAGCAGCCGGGGGCGCAGCCAGCGGGTCAATTGGTCGGTCTCTTCCGCCAGGGGGCGGGGGGCTAGCAGAGCGCAGGGTGTTCACGATGAACCCTCCTTACGGGATCTCGGGGCGGGACCGGGGTGGTCGTGGATCGGCACGCGCTTGAGCCACAGGCGCAGCGCCTCGAAGTGGATGCCGGCCAGGGTCTTGAGGTTCATCCACGGCTGGCGCGCCAGGGTGGCGAGTAGCACCCCGCGGGTCGCGGGGCGGGCCGTCAGGGTCAGGGTGGCATCGAAATGACGCCGGCCATCCTTCCAGGTCTCCATGTGCATCATCAGCGCCTCGCCGGGCGTGTTGAAGCGCCAGCGATAGGTCATGTCCATGGGGTTGAAGGGCGAGACGTGCATCGCCTTGGCGAATTCGGCGCGGTGGACACGGCGCTGCGGCGCGACGGGACAGGCGTAATAGGCCCGCTCGCCCCAGGGGGTGTTGCTCACCTCGCCGAGCAGGGCGCGCAGCTCGCCCGCGGCGTCAAAGGCGTAGTAGAGCGAGATCGGATTGAAGCCCATGCCGAGGGTGCGTAGCTGGGTCAGCAGGCAGATCCGTCCATCCGGCGCCCAGCCCAGCTGGCGCTCGATCTCCTCCTGGGCGACCTGTTTCAGCGGCCGGTCGTGAGCGGGCAGGTCGTCCTGGGCAGGGGCCTTGTTGAGAGGGGCCTTGTTGAGATAGTCCTCGCGGCGAAAGCGGGCCAGCGCCGGACGCCGGGCGCTGAAGCCGGGCACGCCGTCGAACAGCCCGGGCAGCTCTTCCAGGTCGAGCCAGGCCATCCACACCTGGTAGGTGAAGGCGTGGTGACGCGGCAGCAAGCGACGATGACACAGGCTGCCGCGGTAGATCCGCGAGCGCGGCGTCGCGATCATGCCGGGATGCCCTCGGCGGCAGGCCGTGCGGCATCGGTCGGTGTGCCCGGCGGCGGCGTCTCTTCGTCGCAGCCCAGGCCCCTGGCGACCCGCAGGGCGCTCCACACCCCGTCCTCGTGGAAGCCGTTGCGCCAGTAGGCGCCGCAGAAGTGGGTTCGGCTCGCCCCGCCCGAGATCTCCCCGTGGCGTGCCTGGGCGGCATGGCCCGCCAGGGTGAACTGCGGGTGAGCGTAGGTGAAGCGGCCCAGCACTCGGGCCGGGTCGACGGCGGCCGTGTCGTTGAGCGTTACGCAGAAGGTGTGCGGTGCGTCCAGGCGCTGCAGGATGTTCATGTCATAGGTCACCGAGACGCGGGCGGCTTCGCCGCGGCCGTCGAGGCGGTAGTTCCAGCTCGCCCAGGCGCGGGGGCGGCGCGGCAGCAGGCGGGTGTCGGTATGCAGCACCACGTCGTTGTCGCGGTAGGGCAGAGCGCCGAGGATCTCGCGCTCGGTGGCGCCGGCGTCATCCAGCAGGGCCAGCGCCTGATCGGCGTGGCAGGCCAGCACCACCTGGTCGAAGCGCTCGACGCCCTGGTCGGTGCGCAGTGCAACGCCGTCGGTCAGGCGGCGGATGCCGCGTACCGGGGTCGAGAGGCGGATGCGCTCGGAGTAGGGAGCGGTCAGCGCCGGGATATAGGCGCGCGAGCCGCCCACCAGGGTGTACCACTGGGGCCGGTCGTTCACCGACAGCAGGCCGTGGTGGCGGAAGAAGCGCAGGAAGAACAGCGCCGGGAAGGCGCGCAGGCTATCGATGCTGGCCGACCAGATGGCGGCGCCCATGGGCAGCAGGTAGCGGGCCTGGAACGCCTGGCCGTAACCGCCGCTTTCCAGATACGCCCCCAGGGGGTGGCGGCATCCAGCCGGTCGCCGTCGAGGTCGCGTAGGGCGCGGCGGTTGAAGCGCAGGATGTCGGCCAGCAGGCGGTAGAACGCGGGGCGCAGCAGATTGCGACGCTGGGCGAACAGGGTCGCCAGGGTATGGCCGTTGTACTCGAAGTCGCGATCGGTCTGGTGCACCGAAAAGCTCATCTCGGTGGGCTGGCTGGCGACCCCCAGCGTCGCCATCAGGCGCTGGAAGTGGGGGTAGGTCCAGTCGTTGAAGACGATGAAACCGGTATCGATGGCGTAGCGGCGGCCGTCGAGTTCGACATCCACGGTGGCGGTGTGACCGCCCAGGCGTTCGCCGGCCTCGAACAGCGTGACCTCGTGACGGGGGCTCAGGTACCAGGCGGCCGCCATGCCGCTGATACCGCTCCCCACCACGGCGATGCGCTGTGGCTGGGGGGCAGGGACAAGCAGGGTGCGTTCATGGCTGGGCCTCCGTGGCCGATGACCGGGACAGGCGTCGCCCGAGCCGGAAGCGCAGCCCGGGCGGCAGAAGGCCGAGCAGGCGCAGCGCCAGGGTGAAGCGACGCGGAAAGTGGATGTCCAGGCGGCGTCGGGCCAGCCCGGCGAGAATGGCCTTGGCGGCGGCGTCGGCGGGGATGCGCATCGGCATGGCGAAGTCGTTGCGCTCGGTCAGCGGCGTCTCGACGAAACCGGGATGGATCACGCTGACGTCGATGCCTTCGGCGTGGAGGTCCTGGCGCAGCGACTCCAGGAAGTGGCTCAATGCCGCCTTGGAGGCGCCGTAGGCTTCGGCCCGGGGCAGCGGCAGGTAGGCCGCGGCGCTGGAGGTGGCGGCGAGCAGCGGATGGTGGCCCTGTGCCCTGGCCCGGCGCAGCAGCGGCAGGGCCGCCTCGATGCAGTGAATGGTGCCGAAGACGTTGACGGTGAAGACCCGCTCGACCAGTGCGGCATCGAAGTCATGCACCTCCAGGTACTCGCAGGTGCCGGCGTTGAGCAGCGCCAGGTCGAGGCCGCCGAAGGCGTCGGCGAGTCGCTCGCCGGCGCGAGCCACGGCGTCCCGGTCGGTCACGTCCAGCGGCAGCGCCAGGGCATTGTCATATCCCGCGGTGAGCTGGGCCAGCGCGCCTTCTCCCCGGGCGCTCAGCGCGACGCGGTGTCCCTGCGCCAGCAGCCGCAGGGCCAGGGCGCGCCCGATGCCGGAGGTGGCACCGGTCAGCCAGATGCGTTGGGTCGCGGGTCGGGGCATGTGGCCTCCAGTGGATGGCGGCCGTAGCCGCCCTAGCCGAAGCGTCGCTTGAGCTGTCGAATCACCCCGCCAAGCAGCGGCAAGCGCTCATAGAGCAGGGCGCCAACGTCGAAATAGTCGCGGTGGAAGGCCACCCTGCCGCTGCCGTCGGCGGCAAAGCGCAGCCGGGAGCAGCCCTCGACCTGAATGTCGCGCCCTTTCGCCAGTCGGGGATGGGCCAGATGCAGGGTCCAGGTGGCGAAGGCGGTATCGCCCAGACGCTGTCGCTCATGGAACTCGAACCGGCACGACGTCACATTCTCGTACAGGCTGGCGAAGTAGCGTTCCAGCGCCTCTGCTCCCTCTATGCGGTGCAGCGGGTCGATAAATTCGACGTCCTCAGTATAGAACCTGTAAAGCTCTCTTGTACAGCTCTTGTCAAGATTATTGAAGAAGCCGCAGAAGGCTTCCAGGTGCGGGTCCCGGTGCATGGGGCGTACCTCTCGGTGTGGCCTGGCTCAGTCGGCCTTGAGCGCGGCGAAGGCCGCTAGGGCGCGGGCTCGGGCCGCCTTGTGATCGACGATGGGCGGCGGATAGCCGATCTCATCCCGGCGGTCGGTCGGCGGGGCATGACGGGCCTTGGCCGGCAGGCCGGCTAGCTCGGGCAGCCACTCGGCGAGAAAGCGGCCCTCAGGGTCGAAGCGCTGAGACTGGGTGGTGGGATTGAAGATGCGGAAATAGGGGGCGGCATCGGTGCCGGTGGAGGCCGCCCACTGCCAGCCGCCGTTGTTGGCGCTGAATTCGCCGTCCACCAGGTGGCGCAGGAAGAAGGCCTCGCCGCGTCGCCAGTCGATCAGCAGGTGCTTGGCGAGAAACATGGCGGTGATCATGCGTAGCCGGTTGTGCATCCAGCCGGTGCTCACCAGCTGGCGCATGGCGGCGTCGACGATGGGGTAGCCGGTGCGGCCTTCGCACCAGGCGGCGAAGCCCGCCTCGTCGTCGCGCCAGGCGAGTTGCTCGGTGTGGGCCTGGAAGGGGCGGTGGCGACACACCCGGGGAAGCCGAAGGCGATGTGCTGGTAGAACTCGCGCCACACCAGCTCGTTGACCCAGGCGACCAGACCGGCGTTGCCCTCGGCCAGCTGGCCGTCATTCTCGGCCAGCACCGCCTGCAGGCACTGGCGATGGGAGAGCATGCCCAGCGCCAGGTAGGGCGAGAGCTCGCTGGTGCCGTGGGTCGCCGGAAAATCGCGCTGCTGGGCGTAGTGCCGGGCGCGAAAGCGCAGGAAGCGCTCGAGCCGGTCGGCGGCCGGGCCCTCCCCGGCGGGCCATCGGCGGCCGTCGATGGGGGCGTCCGGCAGCTCGGGCTGTGCGGGCAGCGGATCGCCGGCAATGCCGGTGTCCGCCTGGGGCGCCGGGGTGTCGGCAAGGGTCAGGCGCTCCGGGGACAGCTGGCGATGCCAGCGCTTCGCGAAGGGGGTGAAGACGCCGTAGTAGTCCCCTTGCCGGTCAACAGCTCGCCGGGCGCGAAGGCCACGCCGTCGTGGTGGCCGTGAGCATCGAGCCCGTTGGCCTGGAAGGCCTCGACTACCGCCCGGTCCCGGGCCACCTCGTTCAGCGGGTACTCGTGGTTGAAATGCAGCGCCGTGGCGCCGACGTCGCGGGCGATGGTCAGCAGCGCTTCGGGGGCCTGGTCGAAGGCCTCGAGGTCGCGATGGAGCAGCGGGATATTGAGCCCGGCCAGGGCCTCGCCCAGCGCCGCCACGCCGCGGTGCCAGAAATCCAGCTTGTTGGCGCCGTGCCCGTGGCGCTGCCACTGGGGCAGGCAGCGCAGGAAGACCGCCACCACCGGCCCCTGGCGGGCCGCGGCGGCCAGGGCGGCGTTGTCGGTAATGCGCAGGTCGCTACGAAACCACATCAGGACGGGTGGCATGGCGGCTCCTTGGGCGTGGCGATCGGAGGGGGCGATCACGCCTCGTGCAGCAGGGTGCCCAGGCGGGTGATGGCCGGGGCAGATCGTCGCCGAGCAGCGCCACCTGGCTGGCCTTGAGGTCGCTCTGGCGAATCCGCGCCACCGGCCCACACAGCGCCAGCGGCACCTCCAGCTGCTCTGCCAGGCGTGGCAGCTGGCGGCGGATCAGGTCGGCGCGTTCGGCGCGGCCGCTGGCCATCAGCAGGGCCGAGGCCTTGAGTCGCTCCGCTGCCAGCGGCAGCTCACCCAGCGGCAGGGGAGCGTCGAACAGCTGGATATGGTAGCCGGCATCGCTGGCCGCCAGTGCCGCCAGTAGCAGCCACAGGGGGCCCGGGTCGTCGGGTAGCGGGGTCATCAGCAGGCGCGGTCCCTGGCTTACCTGGTTGGCGTGGTAGAGCCGCGTGCCGATGCAGGTACGCAGAAAGGCCTCCAGGGCTCGGCGCTGCAGGGCGGCGCCGAGCTGGTCCTCCCAGCGCTCCTCCAGTTCGCGCACGGCCGGCTGCCACAGCTCGGCCAGGCAGGTGGGCACCGGATAGAGCGACATCCCCTGGTGGAACAGCGCCTCCAGGCGCGCCAGGTCCAGGGCTTCCACCGCCGCGACCAGCTGGCGCCGCTGGCTCGGCCAGTCGCCGGACGCCGGCTCGGGGTCGGGGACGACCTCCGGCTGGTCGAGCAGGTCCTTGACCTGGCTGACCGGGACGCCGCGGTTGAGCCACTGCAGGATGCGTTCGACGCGCTCGATGTCCTCGCGGGCGTAGAGGCGGTGCCCCTTGGGGGTACGCTGGGGCAAATCAGCCCGTAGCGACGCTCCCAGGCGCGCAGGGTGACCGAGTTGACACCGGTGAGTCGGGACACCTCGCGTATCGGGTACAGCGGCGTGTCGGCCGGGTGGGTCGCCTTGTCGGTCATGCTGCGCTTGCCTCCTGGTTGGGCGGGACCGAACGCCTCCGCCTGTCGTCACCTTGGTCCGGGCACCTTCGCCCTGCATCTCGCGGTATTGTACACCAGTCTGGCGGTGTACAACTGCCGCCAGCGGCCGGATCAGTCATCTTCCGCCAGCGCCTGGCCGAGGTGGTGGCCGGACAGCCAGGCGTCCTCGACGCGGGGCCCGCGCCAGCCGTCGCCGCACAGCGCCAGGCCGTGGGTCCCGCGCCGGTAGTCGCGGTTGACCGCCTCGCCGCTGGCGAACACATCGGGCTGGGCATAGCGCCAGCGGTGGGCGCCCGCCTCGCTGGGCGCGGGAAGCGTGACGCCCGCAGGCAGCACCTCGCCCAGGGCGTCGAGCAGCGCGGCCGCCACCCAGGAGGCGTCGGCCTCCAGGTGTTCCTGGCTCCAGGTCAGCCTGGCCAGCAGGGTCAGGCTTTCCCCCTGTCCTTCGCGGCCGGGCTTGGTGTCGTTGCGGGCCACGAAGCGCAGCGGCCCCTCGGCCGGCATGGCCGCCTGCCAGTCCTCCGGCACGCCGGGCAGGCGCGGTAGCGGTGCTGAGAAGCGTGCCCAGGCGGCCCAGCAGGGGCGCTGGATGACCCGGCGGCAGGCCTCGGCGAGCGCCGCGTCATGGGGCGCCACCAGGGGTTCGGCCTGGGCGAGGGAGCGCTCACAACCACCCGGGCGTAGGGCCCGTGGCGATGGCCGCCGTGGTCGTGCAGCCACCAGCCAGTGCTATCGCGGCTAAGCTGGACGATGCGCGTTTCGGCGTGCAGCGTCAGGCCTTCGGCCAGGTGGCGGGTGATGGCGCTCATGCGCGGCGTGCCGATATAGCGGGTGCGGCCGTCATGGTGGCTGTGCCACTGGCCGCCCTCCACGCGCCACACCCGCTGGGGCCAGGGAGCGATGCGTCGGTCCCGGGACCAGGCTTCCACTTCCCGCTGAAAGCTCGGGTCCCTTACGCTGAAGAACTGGGCGCCGATATCCAGATGGGCATCCGTCAGCCGTCGGGTCGCCAGGCGTCCGCCGGGGCCGCGGGACTTCTCGAACAGCGTCACCGGCCGGCCGGCCGCGGTGAGGGCGCGGGCGCAGGCCAGGCCGGCGATGCCGGCGCCGATGATGGCGGTGGAGCGGGGAGCCGATGGGGTCATGGGTGCCTCACGCAATTGGGCGGCTTTTCCGCTAGACTAGCAGAAGTGTACAACGGTTGTATAACCAACCTTTCGCCATCAACGATGCCAGGGGAGGAATTCGGGATGCGAGTGCTGATTACCGGAGGCAGTGGGTTCGTCGGACAGCGGCTGTGTCAACGCCTCGATGAGGCGGGGCATCGGCTGCTGGTAGTGTCCCGCGACCCTGAGGCGGTGCGCAGTCGGTTACCCGAGGGGGCCGATCTGCGCCGCTCGGTGCTGGATTTCGTCGACTCCCCGCCCGATGCCATCGTCAACCTGGCCGGCGAGTCGATTGCCGGTCGGCGCTGGAGCGACAACCAGAAGAAGCGGCTGATCGACTCGCGGGTCAACATCACCCGCGACCTGGCGATGCTCTGCGAGCAGCTCAAGCAGGCCAACGGACAGGCGCCGCGGGTGATGGTCTCGGGGTCGGCAATGGGTTACTACGGTGATCAGGGGGACACCGAGGTCACCGAGGAGACGGCGCCCACGACGAGTTCGCCCATCGGCTCTGCAAGCGCTGGGAGGATGCCGCCAGGGAGGCGACGGCGTTCGGCACTCGGGTGGTACTGCTGCGAATCGGCCTGGTGCTCGACGCCGGCGGCGGCAGCCTGGAGAAGATGCTGCCGCCCTTCAAGCTGGGCCTTGGAGGCCGCTTTGGCGACGGCAAGCAGTTTATGCCCTGGATTCATCGCGAGGATCTGGTGCGGGCGATTCTCTTCCTGCTCGAACGTGACGACCTGGAGGGGCCGGTCAACGGCAGCGCGCCCCACCCGGTGCGCAACGCCGAGTTCGCTCGTACCCTGGCGAAGCAGCTGCGGCGGCCGGCGGCGCTGCCGGTGCCGGCCATCGCCCTGGAAACCGCCTTCGGCGAGATGGCGCGGCTGCTGCTGACCGGTGCCGACATGCGCCCCGCGCGGCTGCTCGAGGCAGGGTTCGAGTTCCACTTCCCGACCCTCGAGCAGGCGCTGGCGGATATCCTCGGCAAGTCCTGACGCTTACCGCCACGAGGCTCAGCGGCTCTCGTCACCCACCGTGACGATGACGCGCACCGAATCCAGGCGTAGGCGGGTGCCCTCGATGGCCTCGTCCAGGGCGGTGCGCTCGGCGCGCAGCGCGGCGATCTCGTCCTCGCGCACTGCCGGGTTGTGGCGCGCCAGGGCCGTCAGGCGGGCCAGCTCGCCGTCCAGGGCCGAACGCATGCGTCCTTGGGCGGCCTCGACGATGGAGGGCAGCTCGCGCTCCGCCTCGCCCTCGCCGCGGTCGAGCAGGTCGCGCAGCACCTCCAGCCGGCTGCGGATCAGGTCTCGCGCCATGGCCTTCTTGACCTTCTGCAGGTTCTTGGAGAGCCCGCTGAAGGAGATCTTGTCGGTGAGGTTGGCGCCCGACTCGTCGAGCAGCACCCGCACCGCGGTGGGCGGCAAGAAGCGGTTGAGGTGCAGCCGCTTCGGTGCCGGGCAGTGGGTGCGAAACACCAGCTCGGCCATTACCCGACCGGCGGGCAGCGCCGGGTGCTTGAGCAGCGCCAGCGCGGTATTGCCCATGGTGCCGTCGAGGATACGCCCCATCATCTCGCGGACCAGCGGATGTTCCCAGGAGAGCCGCTGGACGTCGTCACGGGAGAGCGCACGCAGCCGGGAGAAGGTCGCTGAGAAGCCCTCCTCCCCTTTCACCAGGCCGGGCAGGCCGTCGAGCATCTGCTGGCTGGGCGTCAGGTGCTGGATGCCGCCGCCCAGCTCCTGGCTGTCCACCCCGAAGATGTCCAGGGCCAGGTCGAGGTAGCGGGGCAGGGCGCGGTCCTCGTCCAGCTCGCCGATCGCCGCGGCCACCGCCTCGGCGCGCTCCGGGCGGCAGGCGTTGAGCTCCAGCAGGCGATTGCGGCCGGCGTCGCGCTCGGCCAGGCGGCTCTCGAAGAAGGCGCGGGTCTCTTCCACCACCTCGGTCAGCGCCTCCTCGTCGAGCAGCGCCTCGGCCAGGGGATCGCCGAAGGCGTCGAAGATCTCGCTGCCGATGCCGTGGGGGGCGCTGAAGGCGTCCATGCCGTCCCGGTACCAGCGCAGCATCTTCTCGCCGGGGCTGCCCTCGAACACCGGCACATGGAGCTCGATGGCATGATGCTGGCCGATGCGGTCCAGGCGGCCGATACGCTGCTCCAGCTGGTCCGGATGCAGGGGAGGTCGAACATCACCAGGTGGCGGCAGAACTGGAAGTTGCGTCCCTCGGAGCCGATCTCCGAGCAGACCAGCACCTGGCAGCCCTCCTCCTCGTCGGCGAAGGCCGCGGCGGCGCGGTCGCGCTCCACCAGGGAGAGTCCCTCGTGGAACACCGGCGCATGGTAGCCGCCCAGCACCCGCAGCGCCTCGGCCAGCCCCTGGGCGGTCTCCCGGTCATGGGCGATCACCAGCACCTTGTCGCCGGCCAGCCCCCCGTCGGCGTCGTCGGCCAGCCGCTCCAGCAGCCAGTTGACCCGGGGATCGATCTGCCACCAGGGCTCCCCGTTGAGAGGGTCGTCGGCCAGGGCGCGGTACATGGCGTCCAGGTAGACCAGCACCTCGGGGTGGTCGAGGCCGGTCTCGATCAGCAGCTCGTCCAGGTAGTCTTCGTCGCGCTCCAGCTTGCGCAGTACCCGGCGGTAGGCGGAGGGCAGGGCGAGCTCGGTGACATGCAGGTGGCGCTCCGGGAAGCCGCCCACGTGGCGGCGACTGTTGCGGAACATCACCCGGCCGGTGCCGTGGCGGTCGAGCAGCTGGTCGCGCAGCTGGTCCCGGGCGGTGGTGCGCTGAGCCTCGCTGGCCTCGGGGTTGGCCAGGGTGTCGAGCAGCGCCAGGCTGTCGGCCTCATTGATCACCGCGGCGACCCGCTCGCGGTCGGCGCCCTCGCCGGGCAGGCGCTCCAGGGCGTCGATCGCCTCGGCCACCTCGACATAGTGGGCCTCCTCCTCGCGGAAGGCGGCCAGGCTGTGGTAGCGGTCTGGGTCGAGAAGGCGCAGGCGGGCGAAGTGGCTCGCCACGCCCATCTGCTCGGGAGTGGCGGTGAGCAGCAGCAGCCCCTCGCTCTCCTGGGCCAGGCGTGCCACGCAGGCGTAGCCGGGCCCCACCTGCTCCTCGCTCCAGTCCAGGTGGTGGGCCTCATCGACGATCAGCAGATCCCAGGCGCAGGCCAGGGCCTGGGACTGGCGGTGGGGGTTGGCGAACAGCCAGTCCTGGCTGGCCAGGATCAGCTGACCGGCCTCGAAAGGGTTGGCGTCGCCGTGGGCCTGGCTCTGCTGCTCGTCGAGCAGGGTCACCTCCAGGGCGAAGCGGCGCAGCAGCTCCACCAGCCACTGATGGCAGAGGCTCGCCGGTACCAGGATCAGCGCCCGTTCGGCGCGGCCGGTGAGCAGCAGGCGATGCAGGATCAGCCCCGCCTCGATGGTCTTGCCCAGCCCCACCTCGTCGGCCAGCAGCACGCGCGGCGCGTGGCGCCGGGCCACTTCGTCGGCGATGTAGAGCTGATGGGGAATCAGGTCGATGCGCGGTCCGGCCAGGCCCAGGGCCGGGTTCTGCTCGATGCGGTGATGATGGTGCAGGGTGCGAAAGCGAAGGTCGAACCAGTCGTTGCGGTCCACCTGGCCGGTGAGCAGGCGGTCGCGGGCCTGGTCGAACTGCATGGTGTCGGCAAGCCGCGCCTCGGGCAGCTCGGTGAGCTCGCCCTGGTCATCCTCGCCGATGTAGACGATCAGGCCGCCCACCTCCTTGCTGTCCTCGACCCGCATCTGCCAGCCGTCGGCGGACCGGATGCGGTCGCCGCTGCCGAACACCACCCGCGTCAGCGGCGCCTGGCGGCTGCTGTAGGTGCGGGTTTCCTGGCTGGCGCCGAACAGGACGGTGACGCTGCGTGCATCGCAGCTGAGGATGGTGCCCAGACCCAGCTCGGCCTCGCCGTCGCTGATCCAGCGCTGGCCGGGTGAAAAGTCGCTCATGGTGCCTCGGAGGATGCTGATAACGGTGCGCACGCCGCCGACGGCTCGAACCGGCGGCAGCAACGGGGCGGGCGATTCTAACGCAAAGCCCGCCCCGGCTTAAGGGTGGCGCTGGCGGGCAGAACCTGCTAGCTCAGTGGCGGCGCAGCCAGCCGTCGAGCTGGGCGCGGGAGAGCTCGCCGACGTGACGCTCCACGGCGCGGCCTTCGGCGTCGAACAGCACCGTGGTGGGCAGCCCGGGCGACTCCATGAGCATCATCAGCTCCTGATGGGGATCGAGCAGCGGGTAGCGAAACGCCAGCGCCTGCTCGTCGAGGTAGCGGACCACCTGCAACAGCTCCTCGCCCTGATTGGCCACCACCACGGTGACGCCATCGCGGGTATCGGCCTCGGCCAGCAGCGGCATCTCGCGCAGGCAGGGCGGGCACCAGGTGGCCCACAGGTTGACCACCACGCGCTCGCCGCGCAGGTCGTGGAGGTGCACCGTCTCGCCCTCGAGGTTCTCCAGGGCGACATCGGGCAGCTCGCCCACCACCATGTCGCCGCCCAGCGGGGCCAGGGTCACCAGCACCAGCCACAGTGCCGAGGCGCCCACCGTCAGCGCCATGGCGCCGATCAGCCGCAGCAGATGGTCGCGCAGGGCCCAGCCGGTCCAGATCAGCGCGGCGAGCAGCCCCCACAGGCCGTGATAGCCCGGCAGCCAGAGCTTGAGGATGTCCAGGGGGGCGGCGGCATAGGCGTCCAGGTGCATCGCCACATGGCCCAGCCGGGCACCCACCAGCCAGGCCAGGATCAGGCCGTTGAACCAGCGCGCCCGGGCGCTGGTGGAGAGCCCCAGCAGCAGCCAGGCGGCGAGAAGCAGCAGCAGCGCACAGGCCAGGGCATAGAGGCGGGGAATCGAAATCAGCACGGGGCCCAGGGCGAAGGCATCCATGGGTATGGCTCCGGGGTGCGGGGTCGGCGCCGGCGGCGGGACCGGGTAGAATCACACGCTTACGACAGCGTTTCGATAAAGGCATGCCTACTGTTCATCGACAGGGCCAGCTTTTCAAGCGCCGCTATGCCACCCGGTGGGAGCCGTTCATGGTCAACAAGCCTCTCGATACCCTGCGTGCCCTGGCCATTGGCAGCCAGGCACTGGGGTTCATCGCCATCATCACCCTGGAAACCCTGATGGGCAATGCCGCTCGGCCCTGGCAGGGGCTGACCCTGGCGCTGATGGTGGCCTTTGCGCTGGCGCTTGCCGTGGTGCGGCTCTATCGGCGCAACAAGGCGCGCAAGGCGCTGGACCGGCGCCTGGCGGACGACGAGGACGACGATGCGCCCTGACGCGGGGTGCTGAGCTGCGCAGGCGGCTGAGGAGAGAGGAGAACGCATGATGCACGGCGACTCGCAGGAGGCGAACCAGGAGGCCCGCCGCGAGAGGCGGCGGCGATGGGGGCTGGCAGCAGGCCTGCTGTCGGGACCGCTGCTGGCCCTGCTGGTGATGCTCGCGTCGCCACCGGCCCAGCTGTCACCGACCGCCTGGCAGGTGGTGGCGCTCACGGTCTGGATGGCCGCCTGGTGGGTCGCCGAGCCGGTGCCCATCGCGGTGACCGCGCTGCTGCCGGTGGCGGTGCTGCCGCTGATGGGCACGGCGCCGATCGCCGAGGTGGCGACGCCCTATGCCAACCCGCTGATCTTTCTGTTCCTCGGCGGCTTCCTGTTGGCCGAGGCCATCCAGCGCTGGAACCTGCATCGGCGCATCGCCATGCTGGTGCTGCATGTCTCCGGGCATCGGCCCCACCAGCTGGTGGGCGGCTTCATGATCGCCACTGCCGGGCTCAGCATGTGGGTCAGCAATACCGCCACGGCGGCGCTGATGGTGCCCATCGGCCTGTCGGTGCTGGGGCTGCTGGAGCGCCAGGGCGGGGTCGGCGCCAGCCGGCACATGGCGCTGACGCTGCTGCTGGGTATCGCCCTGGCGGCCAATATCGGCGGCATGGGACGCTGATCGGCACCCCGCCCAATGCATTGCTGGCCGGCTTCATGGCCGACAACTACGGTATCGAGATCGGCTTCGCCCAGTGGATGCTGCTGGCGTTGCCGCCGGCGGTGGTGCTGCTGGCGCTGGCCTGGTGGCTGTTGACCCGACTGGTCTACCCGCTGCCCCGGGATGTCGTGCCGGGCATCGCCGGGCTGCTGCGCGAGCAGGCCGATGACCTGGGGCGCATGACCGGCCCCGAGCGCCGGGTGGCGATGATCTTCGCGCTGGTGGCGCTGGCCTGGGTGACGCGCCCGCTGCTCCAGACGCTCTTGCCGGGGCTGGAACTGAGCGATGCCGGGATCGCGGTGATCGGCGCTCTGCTGCTGTTCGTGACCCCGGCTCGCTGGCAGACTCGCCAGTTCCTGCTCGACTGGGAGAGCGCGCGCCACCTGCCCTGGGGGGTGCTGATCCTGGTCGGGGGTGGCCTGAGCCTGGGCAGTGCCATCGAGAGCAGCGGCCTGGCCGCCGCGGTGGCCGAGGGGCTGTCGGCCTTCGGCGACTGGCCGTCCTGGACCCTGGTGACCCTTGTGGTGCTGGTGGTGATGCTGATGAGCCATGTGACGAGCAACACCGCGACGGCGGCGGCCATCCTGCCGCTGACCGCCTCGCTGACCGTCAGCCTGGGAGCCAGCCCGCTGCTGCTGTCGGTGCCGGTGGCCATGGCCGCCAGCTGTGCCTTCATGCTGCCGGTGGCCACGCCGCCCAACGCCGTGGTGTTCGGCAGCGGCAAGCTGAAGGTGGTCGACATGGTGCGCGCCGGTGCGCTGGTCAGCCTGGCCGGCGTGGCGGTGATCACCCTGGTGGTGTTTGCCCTGGCCATGCCGGTGCTGGGTTTCGGCTGGGCGCGCTGAGGAGGTCGCCGGCACGGGGTTGCCCTCTGCCGAGCAGCGGCTAGTCTGGAAGCAGGGAGCGGCGCTGCGCGCGTCCTCGTCTCAGAGCAAAGCTGGAGGGCAGGATCGCACATGAATCACGCCATACTCGTACCCATCGACGGCTCCGCTCATGCCGAGAAGGCCCTGGCCGTGGCGGCGCAGATGGCCATGGCATCCTCGGCCGCCATCCATCTGCTGCATGTTACCGAGTTTCCCGATGATATCGGCATCCTGATGGGGCGCGGTACCGGGCCCTTGACCGAGGAGAAGCGGGAGGCGCTTGCCGCCGAGAATCGCGACAAGGCGCGCCGGGTCCTCGATCAGTCCCGCCAGGCGGTGGATCTGTCGGGGCTGGACGCCAAGGAACTGATACGCGAGGGGCGCCCGGCCCATGTCATTCTGGAGGTGGCCAAGGAAGTCGGGGCCGATGTCATCGTCATGGGCAGCCGCGGCATGAGCGACCTCAAGGGAATGGTGGTGGGCAGCGTGTCCCACCGGGTATCGCACGCGGCCGAGTGCACGGTCATTACCGTGACGTGAAGCGGATCAGTCGTCGGCCAGCATCAGGGTGTTGCGACCTGCCCGCTTGGCCCGGTAGAGGGCCTCGTCGGTGCGAGCGATCATACTGTCCATGTCATCCCCCGGGCGGTACTGGGTAATGCCCAGGCTGATGGTGATGGCCAGGCCCTGGAAGCGGGAGTCGGCGATCTGCTGGCGCAGTCGCTCGGCAAAGGTGCTGGCGCCGGACAGGGGCGTGTCGAAGAGCAGCACGGTAAACTCTTCGCCGCCCCAGCGTGCCAGCAGGTCGGTGCTGCGCAGACTGGCGCCGACCTTGTCGGCCAGGCGCTTGAGGATGGCATCGCCGACGTCGTGGCCGTGGCGGTCGTTCACCGACTTGAAGTGGTCGATGTCGAACAGCAGCAGCGAGAAGGGCTCGCCGCCACGCTCTGCCTGGCGAATCGCCCTGTGGATGGCGCTGTCGAAGGCGCGCCGATTGTGTGTGCCGGTGAGATGGTCTCGGGTGGCCTGGCGCGCCAGCTCGCTCTCCATCTCCTTGCGCTCGCTGATGTTGTGGAACACCGCGATGAAGTGGCGAATCTCGCCCTGGTCGTCATGGACGGCGGTGATCGACTGCCAGAGCGGGTACACGTCGCCATACTTGTTGCGGTTCCAGATCTCGCCCTGCCAGTGACCGGTGGTCAGTACCGAGTCCCACAGTCGCTTGTAGAAGCGCTTGCCGTGGCGCCCGGACTTGAAGAGTCGCGGGGTCTCGCCGATGACCTCCTCGGCGCGGTAGCCGGTGATGTCGGTGAAGGCCTGATTGACCTTCTCGATACGCATCTCGGCATCGGTGATCAACGTGGCCTGGCCGGTTTCGAAGACGCTGGCCAGCAGCTTCAGCTCGCTCTCCTGGCGCTTGCGCTCGGTGATATCCTCCTTCACCGCCACGAAGTTGACGATCTCGCCGTCATCGTTGCGGATCGGCGTGATCACCTCGGACTCCCAGTACAGCTCGCCGTTCTTCTTGCGATTGAGCAGCTCCCCCTTCCACACCTCGCCGCGGCGCAGCGACTGCCAGAGGTCGTGGTAGACCGCCTCCGGCGTCTTGCCCGACTGAATCATGGCTGGCGTCCTGCCGATCAGCTCCTCGCGGCGATAGCCGGTGACATCCAGGAAACGCTGGTTGACGTATTCGATGCGCCCGTTGGTATCGGTGATCGCGGTGGCGGCCGGGCTCTGCTCCACGGCAATGTAGAGCTGGTAGAACTTGGCGCGCAGGATCTCGATATCGGCGCTTTGCCAGGCGTTGCCGAAGGCCGTGGCCTGGCCAACCGCGCTGTGTGGGGTAGTGGTGCCGAGCTTGTCGGACGTCACGCACATTCTCCTTATTCTTGTTTCTGGGCAAGTCTTCTTCCAGAAGCGGCTGAATGGCTTGTGTAAGCGGGGCTGTGTCGTCACCTAGGGCGTGCAAGCATAGCGTTTTTTGGGCGCGCCGGCATTCGCCTTGGGTGGCAAGGGCAACATGAGATAGCAGCGGGGCCGCCTCACACCAGCCAGCGGATGATGCGGCTGGTGTTGACGCGCTACACTGTGAGCAACCCTGCATTCTGGAGCGCACCATGACCACGCGGCTCGACCCCATCGTCTCCGAGTTCGAGACCCAAGAGCAGGCAGACGCCTATGATCAATGGCTGCGCGCCAAGGTCGAGGCCAGCCTGGCCGATCCTGGCCCCGGCGTACCGCATGACGAAGTGATGGCGCGTGCAAAAAAGGTAATCGAAGAAATCGAGCGCCGTCGTCGTGAGCAGGCGTGATGCTTCCGATGGTCTGGCTGGACGATGCCAGTGACGACCTGCTGGAGATCGTGGCGTTCATCGCCGAGGAGAACCCTGCAGCCGCTCACCGGCTCCACGCTCGACTGGAGTTGGCCCCGTTGCTGCTGGCTGATCATCCCTACCTATGCCCTCCCGGCGGATTCCCGGGACACGAGAACTCGTCGCTCACCCCAACTACCTGATCGTTTACCGGGTCACCGCTACCAGGGTCGAGATCGTCAACGTGGTTCACACCCGCCGCCAATATCCCCCGAAGCGTAGCCCTTCGCTTCCAGCGCCAGGTGCGGCTTTCTGACCCCCGGCTACCACCAGGGAATGAGGCACAACGAAAAACCGCCACCCGGCATGATCCGTAAGTGGCGGTTTTTGCTGTGTTCTTTGGTCGGAGTAGCAGGATTCGAACCTACGACCTCTGCCTCCCGAAGGCAGCGCTCTACCAAGCTGAGCTATACTCCGTGTCTTGCCTTTCGAGCCGTTTCAATGGGGCTCTGGGTCGGCTCCGGGAGCCGACGGATGGGCATTATACCCAAAAGCGTTGGGCTTGCAAGTCCCGGGCACTGAGCGGGGGCCTTAGGTCCGCCGCTCTACCGCCAGGCGGGCCAGATCGGCCATGCTGTCCCGGTAGCGACTCGCGGGCAGGGCGTCGAGCTGGGCCAGCGCCTTGGCGGCCATCTCTTCGGCGCGGGCCCGGGTGTAGGCCAGGGCGCCGGTGTCGTGGACGATGGCCAGCACGTCGTCGAGCCGGTCGAGGCCGCCTTGGCGAATGGCCTCGCGCACCGTGCTGGCCTGCTCAGGCGAGCCTACGGCCATGGCCTGGATCAGCGGCAGGGTCGGTTTGCCTTCCGCCAGATCGTCACCCACGTTCTTGCCCATCGCCTCGGCGTCGCCCTCGTAGTCGAGCAGGTCGTCGATCAGCTGGAAGGCCAGGCCCAGGTAGCGGCCATAGTGCTGCAGCGCGGCTTCCTGCTCCGGGGTGGCGTCGGCGAGGATGGCGCCGCTGTGGGAGGCCGCTTCGAAGAGCATCGCGGTCTTGCCCTGAATGGTCTCGAAGTAGGCGGCCTCGTCGGTGTCCGGATCGCCCACGTTGGTGAGCTGCTGCACTTCGCCCTCGGCGATCACGCAGGTGGCGCGCGACAGCACGTCCATGATCTTGAGCGAGCCCACTTCCACCATCATCTGGAAGGAGCGCGAGTAGAGGAAGTCGCCGACCAGCACCGAGGGCGCGTTGCCCCAGGCGTCGTTGGCGGTGGCCTTGCCGCGGCGCAGGTGGGATTCGTCCACCACGTCATCGTGCAGCAGCGTCGAGGTGTGCATGAACTCGATCAGGGTGGCCAGGGAGATATGCTGCTCGCCCCGGTAGTCCAGCGAGCGGGCGGCCAGCAGCACCAGCAGCGGGCGCAGCCGCTTGCCGCCGCTGGCGATGATGTACTGGCCGATGGTCTCGACCAGCGGCACGCGCGAGGCCAGCTGCGCCATGATGGTGCGATTGACGGCGGCAAAGTCATCGGCGACCGCCGCGTGCAGCGGCGAGGCGGGGGCGGTGCTGGCGGACGGTGTCGGAGTGGCTTTGGCTGGCATGGAGTCGGGTCATCGAGCGGGTGGGGCCGGGCACGGGCAGGCGTGGCCGCTGGCCTTGGGTTGCCGGTCATGCTATGGGGCCCCCATGGGGCGTCAAGCGGCAGCGGCTCCCGGCAGGCGGGCGTTGCGATTGGGCGCTGACGCCGGACAAGCCGCGACTTGTGGGCGGGGTTGACTGTCGTTATAATACGCGGCCCACTCATCATGCTCCCTGCCAGATGGCTGCCGAAAGGGGCGCCACTCGAAGCAGGCCGATGAAGAGCCAACCCCGATGAGTTTCGGAGAGACAAGCATGTACGCAGTTATCAAGAGCGGTGGCAAGCAGTACCGCGTTGAGGAAGGGCAGACCCTCAAGCTCGAGAAGCTGGAGCTGCCGACCGGCGAGAGCGTCGCGTTCGACGAGGTGCTGCTGGTTGCCGACGGCGACGACATCAAGGTCGGCGCGCCGCTGGTCGACGGTGCCAAGGTGTCTGCCGAGATCGTCTCCCACGGCCGTGGCGAGAAGATCCGCATCATCAAGTTCCGTCGCCGCAAGCACAGCATGAAGCGTCAGGGCCACCGTCAGTGGTTCACTGAAGTCAAGATCACCGGGATCTCCGCGTAAGCATCGCCGTGCATGCGGCAGGTGTTTCGAGATACCCCCTGAACGAGCGAGGACTTTGCAATGGCTCATAAGAAGGCGGCGGGCTCTACCCGCAACGGTCGCGATTCCGAATCCAAACGCCTTGGCGTCAAGCTGTTCGGCGGCCAGGTCGTCACCCCGGGCAACATCATCGTGCGTCAGCGTGGCACCAAGTTCCACGCCGGCACCGGTGTCGGTATCGGCAAGGACCACACCCTGTTCGCACTGGACGAGGGCGTGATCAAGTTCGAGACCAAGGGTCCGAAGAATCGCAAGTTCGTCAGCGTCGTCTCTGCCTGAGCGCGCCCGAACCGGCAATGGAAGGCCCCGCTCAGGCGGGGCTTTCTTGTACTTATACCATGGCTGCCATAGCGGCTGTGACGGCAGGCTGCCGTCAGGAGAGTGACAGATGCAGTTCGTCGACGAAGCCTCGATCATCGTGGAGGCCGGCAAGGGCGGTAACGGCTGCCTGAGCTTCCGCCGCGAGAAGTACGTGCCCAAGGGTGGCCCCGACGGCGGCGACGGCGGTCACGGCGGCAGCGTCTACCTGATCGGGGATGACGCCCTCAATACCCTGATCGACTTCAAGTACCAGCGCTTCTACAAGGCCCAGAACGGCCAGCCCGGCCAGGGTCGGCAGATGAGCGGTCGGGCCGGCGACGACCTGCACGTCAAGGTGCCGGTGGGCACCACGGTGATCGACGAGGACACCCTCGAGGTAATCGCCGATGTCACCGAGGCCGGCCAGGTGGTGCCGATCGCCCAGGGCGGGCGCCGCGGGCTCGGCAATATTCACTTCAAGTCCTCCACCAACCGCGCGCCGCGCAGGACCACCCCGGGAACCGAGGGCGAGCGTCGCAACCTGCGTCTGGAGATGAAGGTGATGGCCGACGTGGGCCTGCTGGGCATGCCCAATGCCGGCAAGTCGACGCTGATCCGCGCCGTCTCGGCGGCCAAGCCCAAGGTGGCCAACTACCCCTTCACCACCCTGGTGCCCAACCTGGGCGTGGTGAAGCTCGGCATGCACGAGCACTTCGTGATGGCCGACGTGCCGGGGCTGATCGAAGGCGCCTCCGACGGCGCCGGCCTGGGGCTGCGCTTTCTCAAGCACCTGACCCGCACCCGGCTGCTGTTCCATGTGGTCGATGTGGCGCCCTTCGACGAGTCGGACCCGGTGGAGGCGGCCCGGGCCATTGCCCGGGAGCTGGAGCAGTTTTCGCCTGCGCTGGCCGAGCGTCCGCGCTGGCTGGTGCTCAACAAGCTCGACCTGCTCCCCGAGGACGAGCGCGAAGCGCGGGTGGCCGCTATCGTCGAGGGGCTGAGCTGGGAAGGGCCGGTGTATCGCATCTCCGCCATTGGCGGCGAGGGCACCGACGCCCTGGTGCAGGCCGCTCATCGCTGGCTCACCGAGCAGCGGCGGCTGGAGAACGAGGACGAAGCGGTCGCCGAGCAGGAGCGCGAGATGCGCGAGCGCATGGAGGCGGAGGCCGTGGCGCGCACCGAGGCGCGGCTGGGCCGCAAGCGCAAGAAGACCGATGAGGATGACGACGATTTCGATGACGACGACTACGACGTCGAGGTCGAATACGCGCCCTGAGGGTTGAGAGCCGATGGATAGCAACGAGCAGGTGACGGGCCGCGAGGCGCTGGTGGGCGCCCGCCGGGTGGTGGTGAAGATCGGCAGCGCGCTGCTGACCAACGACGGCCGGGGTCTCGACGAGCCCGCCATCGGAGGCTGGGTCGATCAGATCGCCGCGCTGCATCGGCGCGGTATCGAGGTGGTGCTGGTCTCCTCCGGCGCGGTGGCCGCTGGCATGGTGCGGCTGGGCTGGCAGGCGCGTCCCTCGGCGGTGCACAAGCTGCAGGCCGCCGCCGCGGTGGGGCAGAACGGCCTCACCGAGTGCTACGAGGGGCACTTCGCCCGTCACGGCCTGCTCACCGCCCAGGTGCTGCTGACCCATGACGACCTCTCCAACCGCAAGCGCTATCTCAATGCCCGCTCGGCGCTGCGCACCCTCGTCGATCTGCGCGTGGTGCCGGTGATCAACGAGAACGACACCGTGGTCACCGACGAGATCCGCTTCGGCGACAACGACACCCTGGGGGCGCTGGTGGCCAACCTGCTGGAGGCCGACGCCCTGGTGATCCTCACCGACCAGGAGGGCCTGTTCGACGCCGACCCCCGCCATAACCCCGAGGCTCGCCAGATCCACGAGGGGCGGGCCGACGACCCGGCGCTGGCGGCGGTGGCCGGCGGCGGTGGCAGCCTGGGGCGAGGCGGCATGGTCACCAAGGTGCAGGCGGCGCGCCTGGCGGCACGCTCCGGCGCCTATACGGTGATCGCCAGCGGCCGCCAGCCGGCGGTGCTCGAGCGGCTGATCGGCGGTGAGCGGCTCGGCACCCTGCTCTGCCCGGAGGAGGCGCCCATGGCGGCGCGCAAGCGCTGGCTGGCTGGCCAGCTGCAGGTGCGCGGCACCCTGACCCTCGACGCCGGGGCGGTGAAGGTGCTGCGCGACAGCGGCTCCAGCCTGCTGGCGGTGGGGGTGCGCTCGCTCAGCGGCCAGTTCCGCCGCGGCGACATGGTGCTCTGCGTCGACCCGCACGGCGAGCGGATCGCCAAGGGGCTGGTCAACTACGACGCCGACGAGGCGCGGCGCCTGCTGGGGCAGCCGAGCCACCGGATCGAGGCGATCCTGGGCTACATGGAAGCCCCGGAGCTGATCCATCGCGACAACTTGGTGGTGCTGTAAAGCGGGTTCATCGCACGTTAGCGTGAACATGTTTGGCTGGTTTTATGGTGGGAGGCCGGCTCTGCCGGGCGAAGGCGCCGCAGGCGCCCCATGGGTAGCGCTGCGCGCTACTTCGCGAGCTGAAGTCGAGGCGTCGAACCGTCCCTCCCACAGAGCCAGTTCACGCCAGTCGGCGATGAGCTGTAAAACAGGGGCTATAGCAAGCACGGCCAGGGCTGTGATAGGATGCGCCATCCTCTCAGACACGGCCCGTGAACGATCGCTGCATGGCCAGCGGTCGGCCAGATGGCCAAGCCGGCGGAAAGGCTCAGGCTTTTCTGCCGGATCAATACGTTATCGATGCCGTCATTACACGGGCGGCGAAGAATCTCCAAGGAGACAGTTCAGTGGCAAACAGCAAGCAAGCTCGCAAGCGCGCCCGTCAGGCCGAAGGCCGTCGTGTCCTGAAGGCCAGCCAGCGCAGCATGGTCCGCACCTACATCAAGCGCGTCATCAAGGCCATCAACGGCGGCGACCACGCCGAGGCGATGACCGCGTTCCAGAAGGCGCAGCCGGTCATCGACCGCATCGCCGACAAGGACGTGCTCTCCAAGAAGAAGGCCGCGCGCCTGAAGAGCCGCCTGAACAAGCGTATCAAGGCGCTGGCTGCCTAAGCAGACCGGATGCCCGCGGAGTGACTCGCCCCGATGGGCGAGCCTCCAGCAGAAAGACCGGCTGCGGCCGGTTTTTTGTGGCTGTCAGACAGGCTGAGGACCCAGACGTGACGGATCGCGAGCAGACGCCACCCTCGCCGGTGGCCGAGCACGACAAGGTGGTGGCCCCCAAGGCTGGCGGCCTGATGCGCTCGGGCCTGGTGGTCAGCGTCATGACCATGCTCTCGCGGGTCATGGGGCTGGTGCGCGACGTGGTGGTGGCCACCCTGTTCGGGGCCGGCAACGGCGCCGACGCCTTCTTCGTCGCCTTCAAGGTTCCCAACTTCCTGCGCCGGCTGTTTGCCGAGGGCGCCTTTAACCAGGCCTTCGTGCCGGTGCTCTCGGAGTACGCCACTCGCGGCAGCAAGCGCGAGGTGCGCGAGCTCCTCGACGCCGTCTCCGGCAGCCTCACCGTGGTGCTGGCGCTGCTCACCGCGCTGTTCATGCTGGCCGCCCCCTGGCTGGTGTGGGTCTTCGCCCCCGGCTTCGGCCGCGACCCGGCCAAGCTGGCGCTCACCGCCGACATGCTGCGGCTCACCTTCCCCTACCTGCTGCTGATCTCGCTGACGGCCTTCGCCGGCAGCGTGCTCAACACCTGGAACCGCTTCGCCATCCCGGCCTTTACCCCGGTGCTGCTCAACCTCTCGCTGATCGGCGCCGCGCTGCTGCTCACCCCGCTGATGAGCGAGCCGGCCATGGCCCTGGCCTGGGCGTGCTGATCGCCGGCGTCGCCCAGCTCGCCTTCCAGGTCCCCTTCCTGGTGCGCCTGGGGCTGATGCCACGGCCCTGGCCCAGCTTCGTCCATCCCGGGGTGAAGCAGATCATGGTGTTGATGGCACCGGCGCTGTTCGGCGTCTCGGTGTCCCAGATCAACCTGCTGCTCGACACCGTGCTGGCCTCGCTGCTGGCCCCGGGCAGCGTCTCCTGGCTTTACTACTCCGACCGCCTGGTGGAGCTGCCGCTGGGAGTCTTCGGCATCGCCATCGGCACCGTGATCCTGCCGGCGCTCTCCAAGCGCCACGCCGAGCAGTCCGGGGAGCACTTCAGCGCGATGCTCGACTGGGCGATCCGCGCCGTGCTGCTGCTCGGCCTGCCGGCGGCCCTGGCCCTGGCGATACTGGCCGAGCCGCTGCTGATCTCGCTGTTCCACTACGGCGCCATGACCGAGCGCGACATCGTCATGGCGGCGATGAGCCTGCGGGCCTATGCCTTTGGCCTCGTCGCCTTCATGCTGATCAAGGTGCTGGCGCCGGGCTTCTTCGCCCGCCAGAACACCAAGACCCCCGTGAAGATCGGCATCATCGCGATGGTCGCCAACATGGTCCTCAACCTGATCCTGATCTGGCCGCTGGCCCACGCCGGCCTGGCGCTTGCCACGGCGCTCTCGGCGTTTCTGAATGCCGGCCTGCTGGGCTGGCTCCTGCGCCGCGAGGGGGTGCTGGTGTTCCAGCCCGGCTGGGGGCGCTACGCGGTGCAGCTGATCGGCGGCTGTACGGTAATGGGCCTGGGGCTCGTCTGGCTCGCCCCGACTGGCAGGCCTGGCTCGACTGGAGCGTCTGGACCCGCGTGCAGTGGCTGGCGCTGCTGGTAGGCGCCGGCGCCGGGGTCTACTTCGCCTGGCTCGCCGCCACCGGCGTGCGCATCCGCCACTTCCGGATGAAGAGCTGACCTGACTTTGTGGGAGCCAGGCTCCGCCGGGCGAATGGCGCCGCAGGCGCCCCGGCGGTGTTGCTAGCGTTGGCGCATGCCGCCAGGAGCCCTTCGGTCTCCATTCGCCGGGCATAGCCCAGCTCCCACAGGGTGCCCTGCAACGAATCGCGCTGGATTGCCAGGGACCAAGCCGGCCCGGCTGTCAAGGGGCCGGCTGTCCGGTATAATCGCCCACTTTATGACCATCCTTTCGCCACTCACCCAAGGCAGCGGGGCTCGAGCAACGCCATGCAAGTGATCCGAGGACTGCACAACCTGCGCGACGCCCACCGCGGCTGCGTGGCCACCATCGGCAACTTCGATGGCGTGCACCGTGGCCACCAGGCGATCCTCGACCAGTGTCGAGAGCAGGCCACGGCGCTGCAGCTGCCGGTCACCGTGGTGGTCTTCGAGCCCCAGCCCCGGGAGTTCTTCGCCGGCGACCAGGCCCCGCCGCGCCTGACCCGGCTGCGCGAGAAGGTGCGCCTGCTCGGCGAGTGCGGCGTCGACTACGTGCTCTGCCTGCCGTTCAACGACGCCCTGCGCAGCCTCACCGCCCAGGAATTCATCGACCGGGTGCTGGTCGAAGGGCTGGGCGTGCGCCACCTGGTGGTGGGCGACGACTTCCGCTTCGGCTGCGACCGCAGCGGCGACTTCCACCTGCTCACCGAGGTCGGCGAGGTGCGCGGCTTCAGCGTCGAGCACACCCGCACCTTCGCCCTGGACGACGAACGAGTCTCCAGCACCCGAGTGCGCACCCTGCTGGCCAGCGGCAATTTCGCTCAGGCGGCGCGCATGCTGGGGCGCCCCTACCGCCTCGGCGGCCGGGTGGTGGCCGACCAGAAGCTCGGCCGCACCATCGGCGTGCCCACCGCCAACCTGCCGCTGCCGCCGTTGCCCCTGGCGCTGCGCGGGGTCTATGCGGTGGTCACCGAGCTGCCCGACGGCCGGCGCCGGCCCGGAGTGGCCAACATCGGCTGGCGGCCCACGGTGGGCAGCGCCCGGCCGGTGCTGGAGGTGCACCTGTTCGACTTCGACGGCGACCTCTACGGCGAGCGGCTGACCGTCTTCCCCTGCGCCAAGCTGCGCGGCGAGGTGAAGTTCGACGACTTCGCGGCCCTCAAGCAGCAGATCGCCGCCGACCAGGTCCGGGCCCGCCGCTACCTGACCGAGCGCGGGCCCGGCGCGGACGAGACTCTTCCACTGGCATCGGCGCCGCTGGCGCGCGAGGCCGTGACTTCCGATTCCTCGGCGGGTACTCCCGCCGACCACGACGACGGCTGACCCCCAGGATATGAGCGACTACAAGCACACACTGAACCTGCCCGAAACCGACTTCCCCATGCGCGGCATGCTGCCCAAGCGCGAGCCCGGCCGGGTGGCGCAGTGGCAGGAGCTGAAGCTCTACCAGCGCCTGCGCGAAGCGCGCCAGGGGCGGCCGACCTTCGTGCTGCACGACGGCCCTCCCTACGCCAACGGCAGCATCCATATCGGTCACGCCGTCAACAAGATCCTCAAGGACATCATCGTCAAGTCCAAGAACCTGGCCGGCTTCGACGCCCCCTACGTGCCCGGCTGGGACTGCCACGGCCTGCCCATCGAGCACAAGGTGGAGACCACCCACGGCAAGCACCTGGCCCCCGAGCGTGCCCGGGAACTGTGCCGCGAATACGCCGGTGAACAGATCCAGGGCCAGCTCCAGGACTTCGTGCGGCTGGGCGTGATCGGCGACTGGGGCAACCCCTACCGCTCCATGGACTACGCCAACGAGGCCGGCGAAATCCGCGCCCTGGCCGACATGGTCGAGGCGGGCTACGTCTTCAAGGGCCTCAAGCCGGTCAACTGGTGCTTCGACTGCGGCTCCGCCCTGGCCGAGGCCGAGGTGGAGTACGCGGACAAGAAGTCCGACGCCATCGACGTCGCTTTCCCCTGTGCCGACGAGGCCGGGCTCGCCGCCGCCTTTGGCCTGACCGAGCTCACCAAGCCGGCCGCCGTGGTGATCTGGACCACCACTCCCTGGACCATTCCCGCCAACCAGGCGCTCAACGTTCACCCCGAGTTCACCTATGCCCTGGTGGACACCGGCGAACGGCTGCTGATGCTGGCCGAGGAGCTGGTGGAGAGCTGCCTGGAGCGCTTCGGCCTGGAGGGCGAGATCATCGCCACCGCCACCGGCGAGCGCCTCGACCTATTGGAGTTCCGCCACCCCTTCTACGATCGCCGCTCGCCGGTCTATCTCGCCGACTACGTCGAGGCCGAGGTGGGCAGCACCGGCATCGTCCACTCCTCGCCGGCCTACGGCGTCGACGACTTCGTCACCTGTCGCGCCTATGGCATGGACTTCAGCGAGATCAGAAGCCCGGTGCAGGGCGACGGCGTCTACGCCGACGACCTGCCCTTCTTCGGCGGCCAGCTGATCTGGAAGGCCAACCCCCATATCGTCGACAAGCTGCGCGAGGTCGGCGCGCTGATGGCCCACAAGCCGATCACCCACAGCTACATGCACTGCTGGCGCCACAAGACCCCGGTGATCTACCGCGCCACCGCCCAGTGGTTCGTGGGCATGGACATCCCGGGCAAGGACGGCAAGACCCTGCGCGAGCGGGCGCTCGCCGGCATCGAGGCGACCCGCTTCACCCCGGGCTGGGGCCAGGCGCGGCTGCACAGCATGATCGCCAACCGCCCCGACTGGTGCATCTCCCGCCAGCGCAGCTGGGGCGTGCCGATCCCCTTCTTCCTGCACAAGACCACCGGCGAGCTGCATCCCCGCACCGTCGAGCTGATGGAGGCGGCGGCAAGCCGCGTGGAGAAGGAGGGCATCGACGCCTGGTTCCGCCTCGACCCGGCCGAGCTGCTGGGCGAGGAGGCCGCCGACTACGACAAGGTCACTGACACCCTGGACGTCTGGTTCGACTCCGGCACCACCCACCGCCACGTGCTGCGCGGCTCGCACCCCCACGGCCACGCGTCGGGCCCCCGCGCCGATCTCTACCTGGAAGGCTCCGACCAGCACCGCGGCTGGTTCCACTCCTCGCTGCTCACCGGCTGCGCCATCGACGGCCATCCGCCGTACCGCGGCCTGCTGACCCACGGCTTCACCGTGGACGCCCACGGCCGCAAGATGTCCAAGTCCATGGGCAACGTGGTGGCCCCCCAGGAGGTGATGGACAAGCTCGGTGCCGACATCCTGCGCCTGTGGGTCGCCTCCACCGACTACGGTGGCGAGATGGCGGTCTCCGACGAGATCCTCAAGCGCACCGCCGACGTCTACCGGCGCATCCGCAACACCGCGCGCTTCCTGCTGGCCAACCTCCATGGCTTCGAGCCCAGCCGCGACGCCGTGGCCTTCGGTGAGATGCTGGCGCTGGACCAGTGGGTGGTGGACCGCGCCGCCCAGCTGCAGGCGCGCATCGAGACCGCCTACGACGAATATCGCTTCCTGGACGTCTACCAGCAGGTGCACGGCTTCTGCGCCCGGGAGCTGGGCGGCTTCTACCTGGACGTGATCAAGGACCGCCAGTACACCACCCAGGCAGACTCCCTGGCCCGACGCAGCGCCCAGACCGCCCTCTATCACGTGGTGGAGGCCCTGGCCCGTTGGGTGGCGCCGATCCTCTCCTTCACCGCCGAGGAGATCTACGAGAATATCCCCGGCGAGCGCGGCGACAGCGTTCTGCTGGAGGAGTACTACGACGGCCTGGCCACCCTGCCGGAAAACGCCGAGATGGGTCGCGACTTCTGGGAGCAGGTGCTCGAGGTCAAGCAGGCGGTCAACAAGTGCCTGGAAGAGGCGCGCAACGCCAAGACCATCAAGGGCAGCCTGGCCGCCGAGGTCACCCTCTACGTGGACGACGCCCTGCAGGCGACGCTGGCCAAGCTGGGCGACGAGCTGCGCTTCGTGATGCTCACCAGCGAAGTGCGCCTGGCGCTGCTGGCCGATGGCGACGGCGCCGAGGCCACCGAGCTTGCCGGCCTGAAGGTGGCCGTGGCCGCCAGCGGCCACACCAAGTGCGAGCGCTGCTGGCACCACCGTGAGGACGTGGGCCGCCACGCCGAGCACCCCGAGCTGTGCGGGCGCTGCGTGAGTAACCTGCCGGAAGGCCCCGGCGAAGTGCGTCGCTATGCCTGAGCAGCCGCGCCCCGAGGAGGTCCCGATGAAGCGGCCGCTGCGCTGGCTGTGGCTGGCCGCGGCGGTGGTGGCGCTCGACCTCGCCACCAAGGCCCTGGCCTCGGCCCTGCTGACCTATGGCCAGCCGGTGGCGGTGCTGCCCTTCTTCAACCTGACGCTGCTGCACAACCACGGCGCCGCCTTCAGCTTCCTGGCCGACCACGGCGGCTGGCAGCGCTGGTTCTTCGCCGTGATCGCGGTGGGCGCCAGCATCGGCCTGACGGTCTGGATGAGCCGGCTCAAGGCCCACGAGAAGCTGCTGGGTGCCGCCCTGGCGCTGATCATCGGCGGGGCCCTGGGCAACCTCTACGACCGTCTGGTGCACGGCTACGTGGTGGATTTCCTCTCCTTCCACGTGGCCGGCTGGTACTACCCGGCCTTCAACGTGGCTGACATCGGCATCACCCTGGGGGCCATCGCCCTGATCTGGGAATCCATCTTCGACGGCCGCCGCAAGGCGTCCCGGCGCGGCTGAGCGCCAGGCCGCGGTGGCTTTGTAGGAGGCCGGCTCCGCCGGCGGCTCGACGCTTCGACGAATGGCGCCGATAGGCGCCTGGCGGAGCTACGAACCCATACCATCTTTAGCGAGTCCGAGATTTCATGAGCGACTATCGAATCGACGAGGGCATGGAAGTCACCCTGCACTTCACCCTCAAGCTGGAAGACGGCACCGTGGTAGACTCCACCCGCGACAAGCAGCCCGCCACCTTCCAGGTGGGCGACGGCAACCTGCCGCCGGGCTTCGAGCAGCCGCTGAAGGGCATGACCGACGGCGAGTCCGGCCGCTACGAGATCACCCCGGAGCACGCCTTCGGCCAGCACAACCCGCAGAACATGCAGCTCCTCGACCGCAGCGACTTCGAGGAGATCGAGCCCGAAGTGGGCACGGTGATGTCCTTCGCCGACCCCGCCGGCGGCGAGCTGCCCGGCGTCATCACCCGGGTCGACGACAAGCAGGTGGAGGTGGACTTCAATCACCCGCTGGCAGGGCGTACCCTGACCTTCGAGGTGGAAGTGATCGAGGTGAAGCCCGCCCAGACGCACTGAGAGCGATTGAGAAACCTCCCAGCGGCTGAGGGGCGCCGGGGGAAGGTCGCAGCGAAGGCTCCACCAGCACCGGAACACAGACACCGATGCCGAGGCATCAAGGACGCAACACCATGCAAGCTAGTTCTTTGCAGATCAAGCTGGCCAACCCCCGCGGCTTCTGCGCCGGTGTGGACCGCGCCATCGAGATCGTCAACCGCGCGCTGGACGTCTTCGGCCCGCCGATCTACGTGCGTCACGAGGTGGTCCACAACCGCTTCGTGGTCGACACCCTGCGCGAACGCGGGGCGGTGTTCGTCGAGGAGCTCGACGAGGTGCCCGACGACGTCATAGTGATCTTCTCCGCCCACGGCGTCTCCCGCGCCGTGCAGGAGGACGCCGAGCGCCGCGGCCTCAAGGTCTTCGACGCCACCTGCCCGCTGGTCACCAAGGTGCACATGGAAGTGCTGCGCTACGCCAAGCGCGGCCAGGAGTGCATCCTGATCGGTCACGCCGGCCACCCCGAGGTGGAAGGCACCATGGGCCGCTATGACACCGCCCACGGCGGGCGGATCTACCTGGTGGAAGACGAGGCCGACGTGGCGAAGCTGGAGGTCAAGGACCCTGAGCATCTCTCCTTCGTTACCCAGACCACCCTCTCCATGGACGACACCGCCAAGGTGATCGACGCCCTGCGCGCCAAGTACCCCGCCATCGACGGGCCGCGCAAGGACGACATCTGCTACGCCACCCAGAACCGCCAGGACGCGGTGCGCGAGCTGGCTGCGGGCAGCGATCTGCTGCTGGTAGTGGGCAGCCCCAACAGCTCCAACTCCAACCGCCTGCGCGAGCTGGCCGAGCGGGTGGGGACCCCGGCCTATCTGATCGACGACGCCGAGCAGATCGAACCCCGCTGGCTCGACGGGGTCAAGGTGGTGGGCATTACCGCTGGCGCCAGCGCCCCGGAGGTGCTGGTCAAGGGGGTGATCGAGCGGCTGCAGGGCCTGGGCGCCACCGCCCCGGAAGAGCTCGACGGCCGCGAGGAGACCATCACCTTCTCCATGCCCCGGGAGCTACGCGAGCGGGTGATCGCCAGCGAGTAGCCAGCCCCCTTTCGAGGATGAGAAAGCTGGCACTGGGTGAATCAGGGACGCCAGCATGACGACTGGGCAAGGATGCCGGGCGAAAGCCCGGCTTTTTTGATCTGGTGCCTGGCGAGCGCGGTTTTGATGATACATACTGAAACCTAATGTAACCAAGGCAGGGAGAAGCGCCGAGTGACGAGCACCGCCACCCGACGTCGGCCAACGGCCACCACAGGCACCTCCCGGCGCCGCGCCGCCGGCTTTACGCTGATCGAGCTGCTGATTGCCGTGGCGATCATCGGCATTTTGGCGTCGATTGCCTATCCGAGTTATACGGGGTATGTAGAGCGCTCCAACCTGGCAGAGGGAAAATCGATGCTGATGGATGCTGCTTCTCAAATGGAGAGGTGTTATACCGATAATTATAGCTATGCATCTTGCTCTGTGAGTGTCAGTGGCTCGTCAGATAGTGCCTATTCAGTTAGTTCGCCTAGTGTGAGTAATAATGGAGCAAGCTATAGGCTTACTGCTTCTGTAAAATCTGGCAAGCGCTATCCATCTGGCTGCGGTTCTGTATGGGTGGATAGCTCTGGAAACCTAGGTTCCGGAACGGGTGATGATGACCCGGGCGATTGTTGGTGATCTCGTGAAAATTTCGGGTTTTACGCTAATTGAGTTGCTGGTCACCATTGCCGTCATGGCAATTATTGCGACTATTGCGGTGCCAGGCTTTCAAAGTATGATGGCCAATAATCGTCTGGCCAGTGACTATAACGAGATTTTGTCTGGTTTGAACTATGCGCGAAGTGAAGCGATAAAGCGGCGACAGAACGTCTCCTTTGAGCTCATGGCGAGCTCGCCGTGGGAGTACCGTGTCTACGTCACGGACGACGGCAGCGATAATGCGATACGCGTGCGCCAAGCCAGGAGAGGGGCGGTGAGCGTCTCGGATGACAATATTATCGAATTCAATCGCTTGGGACGGATCGCCGAGAGTTCGGACTGTGACAGCGGCTGTACATTGACGATTGATAGCAAGAGCATTCAGATCAGTGGCTTTGGTCGAATTGGTCGGGGTGGCTCATGATGGCGAATCGGCAACGCGGTTTTACGCTAATAGAAGCGCTGGTAGCCCTGTTGGTCCTCTCCATCGGCCTGCTGGGCGTGGCTGCCATGCAGCTCAAGGCGCTGCAGAGTGCGCATGCCGGGTATCAGCGGGCTGCCGCGTCTCTTGCAGCGCAAGATGCCGTTGAGCTGCTGTGGGCGGCATACGAAAACGGGCAGTGCCATGAACTGGATGGTAACGATGAAGCGGCCTGGGAGGCTCGGTGGAAAGCACTTATTCCTGGCCTGAATCCTGATGTGTCAGATGATGATAGTAATAGTTGTGTCTTTACTGTCACCCTGAAATGGTCTGATTCTCGCCTTGATGGTGGTGATGAGCAGACGTTCAGCTATACGACACGGCTGCCAGGGAGTGGGCCATGAAGGCTGCAATAAGTCGCTCTCAGGGCTTTTCCTTGGTCGAGTTGATGGTGGCTCTTGTGATAGGGCTTGTCATTATTCTTGGTGCCGGGCAGCTATTTCTTACGGGGTTTCAAAATTTTAGAAAGATAGAAGGGCTGAGTGATAGGCAAGCAGTCTTGACCATTATGTCTGAGTTTCTGATGCGCGATATTCGGCGTGCGGACCTTTCACATCCTACTTGTGCTCCCAATGGGGATCTGGAGCTCTGGGTTGGCGATGCGTGTCATATCTACACAGTTGATGAATCAGGGACGTTGAGGCTGAGTGTAGATGGCGATAATCAGCCAGTGGCAGACGGTGTGGAAAGCTTCGACCCTCGTCGGGGAGGTCAAGGTGATTGTGAGGGGAAGAAGGTTATTTTTGTATAGATATAAGCTTAAGTGACGGCATAGCGTTGCGCTTTCATGCCATGAACCGCACCAAGGCTGTTGGTGGCAACGGCGGCGATGGCGGCGATGGCGGCGATGGCGGCGATGACTCCCCTGTATGCGATGGTCCTCCTTGGCCAGGTGGAAAGCCAGCAGGGTGCTAGTTAATTCGCGTGTTAAGCATGCGTAGCGAGGAAGTTATGAAAAAGCAAAAAGGCGCAGCATTGATTGTCGTTTTGTCGATGCTGATCATGTCGCTGATGCTCGGCCTTTCCGGCATGCAGTCTTCGCTGATTGATGAACGGCTGGCGGGGAATTATAAGGCTCAGTCTGAGGCGCAGATGGGGGCTGAGAAGGCAGCCTCAGCGGGGCTGGAGGCTTTTTTTTCTAGTGACTTTGATAATGGCTGGGTTGATATTTCAGGCTTTTCTGTTTCTAATGTGAAGAATCTGGGTTGGGGTGATTTTAAAAATAGCGGTGAGGATGGTGGTTGCTCGTCTCCTGTGAGTTGCTATTATTTATATATTGAGGATGGCGGCGATAGATATGTTGTGTCTATGGGAGGGGTTGGGGATGGAGACGTTGTTTCGATAAGTGAGGTTGTTGCTGTTTTGGTCGGAAGTTCTGGAATGGAGTCATTATTCCGTGGCGCTGGCTTGCTCGCAGGTGAGGATATAGATATTAACGGGGCTTCCGTGTTTAATGGTAGTATGCATGCAAATGGGCAGCTGGATATAAGTGGAGCGTATGTTCAGAAGAATGAAGATGCTACCATGACCTCTGGTTTTGAGGTTGATATACCCGAAGTGGATTTTTCGCCCTATTTTGATAATTACGATGTGGTGGAGCTTGAGGTGGTTTCGGGAAATGGTAACAATCCTGATTATTGTGATTTTGATTATGGTGGCGACCTCTCTGGCGCCGTGTTTTATTGTTCGGCCAATATAAATATGGGTTCTTCATCTTCGTTTAGTAATGCAGTGCTGTTATCAGAGGGGGACGTTGAACAGAATGGGGCAATTCATCAGGGAGAGGATGGTGTCGATACTGCGATTCTGGCAAAAGGTGATATAAGGTTTAACGGGGCAAGTGTGGTCTATGGTTGGTTTCTTTCCGGGGGGGATGTAAGGCAGAATGGCAGCTCAATATTGAATGGCTCTATTGTTGCGCACGGAACGATAAGAAGAAATGGGGGGATGGTTTTTAATCATGTTGATGAGGGGAGTGTAGAACTTCCCGGGACAGAGGGCGGAGGAAAAAAAATTATATCTTGGAAGTGACTGCTTTTGTCGGTAGGCTGTATTTTAATGGTCTATGATGAAATGGCGATAAAGAATAGCAAGCTAGGATATGGGTTATGTTGTTATGGTTTGATAATTATTCATGGTCTTTCTCATCCAATGGCCCTCATGATCCATCCTCTCGCCAACCCTTGTGGGCTTCCCTTCGCCTGCGCTGTGCCTCCTCGATAGCGGCATCCAGATCCCTGTTGGGATCTTCCAGCGCATCCATCGGGCGAAAGGCGACTTTCCCAGGGGGAGCCGCATCCTGGCGCACGTTGCGTTGAATATGCGATACATCTTCTCGACTGACCAGGGCGGGTGAGCCGCCCGCGGGGTTGGGTTCCGCCACCAAGGGCCCGTCGAATGCCCAGGCCCGCTGAGGCACATGGGAGACCGACCAGTGAAGCCCCTGCCACTCTGCGGCATTGCCGCCATCCAGCAGTCGTAGCGCGTCAATGGGGACAACGGCAGCGAGCCGGCAGGTGTTGATCACGATGCCGGTATCGACGATGCGGATTCCCCCTTCGAAACGGCCTGCACTCAGGGCTTCGCGCACTTTACGGGGCTTCTGGCCCGATTCCAGAATGCCTTGCCCGCAAAGGTGCATAACCGCATCGTCGATCTGCTTGATCGCCCAAGCTCTAATCGGCCGCCTGCCGATGAGTCTGTCAAGCATTGAAACGTCCTTTTCTCAAGAGGGCTCCTACTCCTGGGGCCCGTAGCTTAGCACGCAGGTAGGGGTGGGACTGGCAAGAATAGGGCTTAGGGGGACAAGGGGTGGCAACGTCTGGGACAACCTATCACTCCCCCTTATCAGGCTCCCGATAATGCCCGGGCACCTTGACTCTCTCACCGCTGGGCAGCTGCCGGAAATAGGTGGGCACATAGACCCGCTTGATGACGCTCCTGCGCTGCTCGCTCATGGCCGTTCCTCCTTGTCCTTCCATGTGTCTTCAACATAAGCCTCCGACGGCAGGGTGAGCAACCGCTCGCCGGTGGGCGCCTTATTTGGCGCGGCTCGCCGGGCCGGTCCGTCAGGGGGCGAAGCGTTCTCGTAGCCTGTCCAGGTCGTCCTCGCTCCAGCCATCGGGTTCCGTCAGCGCCAGCCAGGCGTCGATATAGTGCTCGGCGGCGATCTCGTGGCCGTAGCCCGGCGGGGCGCGGCCGATGGCCAGGTCGGCCAGCAGCTGCAGCAGCGTGACTACCGGGTACCAGCGCAGCGCCTCGGAGACATCCGGGCCCCGGGGCTCGCGCATCCAGTCCGGCTCCCGATAGAGCGCCCGGGGCTCGAAGAAGGTAATCGGGTCGCTGGCATACTGCAGGTAGGCGATGCGAAACGCTCCCCACTCGCCCTCCGGCGCCTCCAGCCCCTGATACTGGTTCATGAAGCGCACCACCGAGCCGTCGCGGAAGCGCGGCAGCCAGGCCGGCGAGCCCGGTTCGCGGTCCCGGGTGACATTGCGCCAGGTGGCGCTGCGAAACGGCGGGCCGCTCCACAGCGCTCCGTGGAAGGGGTCGTCGATGATGTCGTAGAGGTCGAAGGAGAGATCCGAATTGAGCGAGCCCAGGCTCAGCCCATGCAGGTAGAGCCGCGGGCGCTCCTCCTCGGGCAGCGTGGTCCAGTGGCCGTAGACGGCCTCGAACAGCGCCCGGGCGCTTTCCACGCCGTAGTCGCCCTCCACCACCAGCGACAGGTGGCTGGGCAGGTAGGAGTACTGGGCGGTGACGGTGGCGATATCGCCGCGGTGGAGGTATTCCAGGGTGTCCTGGGCGCGGGGGTCGAGCCAGCCGCGCCCGGTGGGCGTGGCCAGCAGCAGCACGTTGCGCTCGAAGCCGCCCACCCGCTTGAGCTCCTCCAGGGCCAGCTCGGCCCGCGCCTCGGCGCTCTCGGCGGCGTTCAGGCCCACATAGACGCGAATCGGCGCCGATGCCGGTTCGCCGAGAAGTCGCTCAGCGTCTCGGCCGAGGGCGTGCGGGAGACGAAGCGCCGCCCGCGGCTGCCCAGCGCCTCCCAGCTCACCAGCGACTCGGCGCTGCCGGTGGTCATCGGGTCAGCGGGCGGCGCCAGGTCGTCCTGCATTAGCTCGTCGACCTGCTGGTAGGAGGTGTCGGCGGCGCGCAAGGCGAGGGTGAAGACGATGCCGTCGATCACCGACCAGAACAGCGCCGCCGCCGCCACCACGCCGATGACGTTGGAGACCCGGCGCGGGATATGGCGCTGCAGCCGAGCGGAGAGAAAGTGGAAGGTGCGCCGGAAGAGCCTCGCCAGCAGCAGCAGGGCGGAGAAGACCAGCAGGGAGAGCAGGGCGATGGTCAGGGGACGAATGCCGCGCACCTCGTCCATGCCCATCAGCTCGCGCACCGAGTTCTGCCAGGCGGAGGCCTGCCATAGGAAGGCGACGGCGATCAGCCCGCAGAGCAGGGCGGCCACCCAGGTGACGATGCGGCCAAGGCGTGGCCCCGGCTCCGGCAGATGGAGATAGGCCCACACCCAGTGGCCGGCCACCCCCAGCGCATAGCCGGCAGTGAAGGACAGCCCCGAGACGACCCCCTGGGCGTAGAGCGGGCGTGGCAGCAGGCTCGGGGTGAGGGAGGCGGCGAATAGCAGCGTGCCGAGCAGCAGCCCGACCGTGGAGAAGGTCGCGAATTGCCTGAGTCCTTGCATGGCGATGCCTCTCCTGGCGGCCTGGGGTAGACGGTGGGGGTTCTGAGAAAAGGCTACCGAGTCAGCACGGGGCCGTCCAATCGGCGCCGCCTCAGTTGCCGGCGGGGCCCTGGGGCGCGAGCTGCTCCGCGATCAGCTCGGCCAGGCAGCGGGCCGGCGCCGTCGGGCGCCCCGGGGCCCTGTGCAGCGCTAGCTCGATGGCGGGTAGCGCCGGCAGTCCGCTGCTCTCGTCCAGGGCCCGCAGCGCGGGCGTGAGCATGTTGCGGGTCACCACCACGACCGCCAGGCCGGCCGTCACGATGGGGGCAAGGCCGGTCATCGACTGGCTGGTGAAGGCGAGCCGCCAGTCGCGGCCTGCGGCCGCCAGGGCGCCTTCCGCCACCTCGCGGAAGAGATCCGCGCCGGGGAGTAGAGCGCCAGGGGGAGGGGATCGCTGAGCGACGGCTGCTGATGCAGGCCCACCGCCCACACCAGAGGCTCGCGGCGCACCACCGTTCCTCCCGGGGAGTGGCGCTGGCGCGTGACCAGGGCCAGGTCCAGCTCGCCGGCCCGCACCTGCTGGACCAGGGTGGCGCTGGTGTTGCAGGCCACCTGGAGCCGCACCGCCGGGTAGAGCTGGTGGAAATAGGAGAAGACCGAGGAGAGCAGCGAGGCGTAGTCCTCGGGGATGCCCAGGCTAAGGCTGCCGGCGACCTGGCGCTGCTGCATGTCGCTCCAGGCCGCGTCGTTGAGCGCCAGCAGCCGGCGGGCATGGCCCAGCAGCCGCTCCCCCTCGGCGGTGAAGCGCAGGCGGCGGCCGTCGCGCTCATGCAGCGCCACCCCCAGGGAGGCCTCCAGCCGGTGGAGCTGCATGCTCACCGTGGACTGGGTGTAGGCCAGTCGCTGGGCGGCGGCGGTCACGGTGCCGGTGTCGGCGATCGCCACCAGGGTGCGCAGCAGGTTCAGGTCCAGGGTGCGCTGTCGCATACATCACCAAGATTGATGAATCGCATCATGAAAGATCGATATTGTGATGATTCTGCCCCGGTTACCCTGCTGCCGTCATCCCCGGACAGGAGTTAGCCATGTCGACCCTCACGCATGCCCCCCATCGTCCCCTGCTGGGCAGCGTGGCCGCGGCATTGCCGGCCATTCTGCTGTGGAGCCTGGCGCCGCTGCTGGTGGAGGCCGCCGGCAGCCTGCCGCCTCTGCGTTTGAGTGCGCTGGCGCTGGTGGCGGGGGCGCTGGCCACGGCGACCCTGGGGCCGCGCCGCCCCAGCGTACCGGCGCCGCTTTCCTCCGCCTGGCGGCTGGCGCTCTTCGCCCTGGTGCCGCTGCTGATGGTGGGGGCGGTGGGCGCCTACCTGGCCGGCCTGGGCATGGCGCCCACCGCCGAGGCGGCGCTGATCACCTATACTTGGCCGGTGCTGTTCGTGGTCATCAGCCAGTGGTTTGCTCAGGGGCGTGTCACCCTCTCGGCGCTGGGCGGCGCCGCCGTGGCCTTTGCCGGCGGTGCGCTGCTGCTGGCCCCCCAGGCCCTGGCGGGCGGGATGTCGGGAGAGCTGGCGGGCTATGCGCTGGCGCTGCTGGCGGGATGCTGCTGGGCGCTCTACTCCTGGCTCTGCCAGGCGGCGCCGGTGGCCCTCACCGCGCTGATGCCGCGGCTCTTCCTGGCGGCCGGTGGCCTGGCCGCGCTGCTCAGCCTGGCGCTGGAGGGAGTGGGAGGCCTGCCCGCCGGCCAGGCGCTGCTGGCCGGTGTGGCGCTGGGCGCGGGGCCCTACGGGGTGGCCATGGTGTGCTGGGACAGGGCGCTGCGTCTCGGCCACCCCGGCCTGGTGGGCAGCCTCGCCTATGGGGTGCCGGTGTTTGCCGCGCTGTTCATGGTGATGGCCGGTGTCGCCACCCTGGACTGGCGGCTGCCGGCGGCCGCCGCCCTGGTGGTGGCCGGCTGCGCGGTGTCGGGGTGGTCGCCCGGGGGCGGCAGAACGCCCAGGGCCGGCACCCGAGGATGCCGGCCCTGTCGAAAGGTCGCCGCAGGCCGAGTTCAGTCCCAGCTCAGCGCGCCGCCCACCTGGTACTCGGTGACCCGAGTCTCGAAGAAGTTCTTCTCCTTGCGCAGGTCGATGATCTCGCTCATCCAGGGGAAGGGGTTCTGGGCGCCGGGGAACTGCTCCTTGAGGCCGATCTGGGCCAGGCGGCGGTTGCAGATGAAATGGAGATACTCCTCCATGATCGCCGCGTTCATGCCCAGCACGCCCCGGGGCATGGTGTCCCGGGCGTAGGCGATCTCCAGCTCGGTGCCCTCCAGAATCATCTGGGTCACTTCGTCCTGGAACTCGGCCGTCCAGAGGTGCGGGTTCTCGATCTTGATCTGGTTGATCATGTCCACGCCGAAGTTCAGGTGCATGGACTCGTCGCGCAGGATGTACTGGAACTGCTCGGCCACGCCGGTCATCTTGTTGCGCCGCCCCATGGAGAGGATCTGGCTGAAGCCGCAGTAGAAGAAGATCCCTTCGGTGACGCAGTAGAAGGCCACCAGGTTGCGCAGCAGCTCCTGGTCGGTCTCCGGGGTGCCGGTCTGGAAGTCCGGGCGCGCCAGGGACTGGGTGTGCTTGAGGCTCCAGGCCGACTTGGCGGCCACCGAGGGCACCTCGCGGTACATGTTGAAGACCTCGCCCTCGTCCATGCCCAGCGACTCCACGCAGTACTGGTAGGCGTGGGTGTGGATCGCCTCCTCGAAGGCCTGGCGCAGCAGGTACTGGCGGCACTCGGGGTTGGTGATCAGCCGATAGAGGGCCAGCACCAGGTTGTTGGCCACCAGCGAATCCGCAGTGGAGAAGTAGCCCAGGCTGCGCTCGACGATGCGCCGCTCGTCGGCGGTCAGGCCATCCTGGCTCTTCCACAGGGCGATGTCGGCGTTCATGTTCACTTCCTGGGGCATCCAGTGGTTGGCGCTGCCGTCCAGGTACTTCTGCCAGGCCCACTCATACTTGAAGGGCACCAGCTGGTTGAGGTCGGCGCGGGCGTTGATCATCTGCTTGTCGTCGACCTCGATGCGCGCCGCGCCCATCTCCAGCTCTTCCAGGCCCGCGGCCACGTCGAGCTCCTCCAGGGACCGACGGGCACGCTCGAGACGGTCGCCCTCGGCCACCCGGTAGCTGCCGCTGGATTCCGCCACCGTATCGCTCGCGGCCTTGGCGGGTTGCGGCTTGGCGGCCGGCGCGGCCTTGGCCGGCTGCTCGGCGACGGGGGTATCGTCTTCGTGGAACTCGTCCCAGTTCAGCATTTCATTTTCCCTCAGATATATGACTCGTTTCAGGCTCCGCCGGGGCGCCTGCGGCGCCAGTCGCGACGGGGACCGGCGTCCTACAGGTGCGGCCTCCCGGCGGTGTTGCCTGCGGCGCTTACTGGCACGCTTCGCAGCCCAGCTCGTCGATATCGCTCGCCGAGGGGGCCCGGGAGCCGCTGCCGCTCTTGCCGGTGAGGAAGTCCTCGATGCCGCGGGGCTCTCTACCGGGCGCTGAGGGCTCCGGCTTGCCGGCAGGCTCGGCGGGCGTGGCGGCCGGCGCGCTGCCGCTGCTCACGGCGTTGAGCGTGCCGCGGTCCACGGTGGACTTCTCCACTGCCGTGGCGCCCAGGGCGCGCAGGTAGTAGGTGGTCTTGAGGCCGCGGAACCAGGCCATGCGGTAGGTCACGTCCAGCTTCTTGCCGGAAACGCCCTTGATGTAGAGGTTCAGCGACTGCGCCTGGTCGATCCACTTCTGACGGCGCGCGGCGGCCTCCACCAGCCACTTGGGCTCCACCTCGAAGGCGGTGGCGTACTTGGCCTTGAGGTCCTCGGGCACCCGGTCGATGGGCTGCACGCTGCCGTCGTAGTACTTGAGGTCGTTGATCATCACCTCGTCCCACAGGCCGCGGGCCTTGAGGTCGGCCACCATGGCGGCGTTGACCACGGTGAACTCCCCTGAGAGGTTCGATTTGACGAACAGGTTCTGGTAGGTCGGCTCGATGGACTGGGTCACGCCGCAGATGTTGGAGATGGTCGCCGTCGGGGCGATGGCCATCACGTTGGAGTTGCGCATGCCCTGCTCGGCGATCTTGTGACGCAGGCGGCCCCACGCCTGGGTGGTGCTGGTGTCCACTTCCAGGTAGTCGGCGCCGCGCTCGACCTTGAGCTTCTCCAGGGAGTCGATGGGCAGCACGCCCTGGCTCCACAGCGAGCCATCGAAGCTCGCGTAGCGGCCGCGCTCGGCGGCGAGATCGCTGGAGGCCTCGATGGCGTGGTAGCTGACCAGCTCCATGGAGCGGTCGGCGAACGCCACCGCCGCGTCAGAGGCGTAGGCGATGTCCTGGGCGTAGAGGGCGTCCTGGAAGCCCATGATGCCCAGCCCCACCGGGCGGTGCTTGAGGTTGGAGCGCTCGGCCTGGGGCACCGCGTAGTAGTTGATGTCGATGACGTTGTCGAGCATGCGCACGGCGGTACGCACGGTGCGCTTGAGCTTGTCGCCGTCGAGCTCGCCGTCCACCACGTGGGCCGCCAGGTTCACCGAGCCCAGGTTGCACACCGCGATCTCGTCGACGCTGGTGTTCAGGGTGATCTCGGTGCACAGGTTGGAGGAGTGCACCACCCCGGCGTGCTGCTGGGGACTGCGCAGGTTGCAGGGGTCCTTGAAGGTGATCCAGGGGTGGCCGGTCTCGAAGAGCATCGAGAGCATCTTGCGCCACAGGTCTTTGGCCCGCACCCGCTTGTAGAGCTTGAGCTGACCGGTGTGGGTCATCGCCTCGTACTCGGCATAGCGCTGCTCGAAGGCGGCGCCGTAGAGGTCGTGGAGGTCGGGGCAGGTGGAGGGCGAGAAGAGCGTCCACTCCTTGTCGTCGAAGACCCGCTTCATGAACAGGTCCGGCACCCAGTTGGCGGTGTTCATGTCGTGGGTGCGGCGGCGGTCGTCGCCGGTGTTCTTGCGCAGCTCCAGGAACTCCTCGATGTCCAGGTGCCAGGTCTCCAGGTAGGCGCACACCGCGCCCTTGCGCTTGCCGCCCTGGTTCACCGCCACGGCGGTGTCGTTGACCACCTTGAGAAACGGCACTACGCCCTGGCTCTTGCCGTTGGTGCCCTTGATGTAGGAGCCCAGCGCCCGCACCGGCGTCCAGTCGTTACCGAGCCCCCGGCCCACTTGGAGAGCAGGGCGTTGTCGCGGATGGCGCTGTAGATGCCGTCCAGATCGTCGGGCACCGAGGTCAGGTAGCAGGAGGAGAGTTGGCTTCTCACCGTGCCGGCGTTGAACAGCGTCGGGGTGGAGGCCATGTAGTCGAAGCGCGAGAGCAGCTCGTAGAACTCGATGGCGCGCGCTTCGCGATCATCCTCGTTGAGCGCCAGCCCCATCGCCACGCGCATGAACATCACCTGGGGCAGTTCGTAGCGCACCTCGTCCCGGTGGATGAAGTAGCGGTCGTAGAGGGTCTGCAGCCCCAGGTAGGTGAAGGCGTTGTCGCGGGTGTGATCCAGGGCCTCGCCCAGCCGCGCCAGGTCGAACTCGGCGAGCCGCGGGTCGAGCTGCTCGAACTCGATGCCCTTGGCCACGTAGGCCTCGAAGGCCGGCTTGTAGAGCTCGGCCATGTCGCCGAAGGTGGCCTCCTCGGCGATACCCAGGAAGGAGAGGGCCTCGCGGCGCAGGTTGTCCTGCAGCAGCCGCGCGGTGACGTAGGTGTAGTCCGGCTCCTTCTCCACCAGGGTGCGGGCGGTCATCATCAGCGCCTGGGAGACGCCGTCAACGGTGACGCCGTCGTAGAGGTTCTTCAGCGAGTCCTCGACGATCTTGTCCGGGTCGACGTTGGCGAGCCCCGCACAGGCGTCCTGCACCAGGGTCTCGATGCGGCCCAGGTCCAACGGGCGCGCCGTGCCGTCGGTCAGGGTGACGTTGAGGGTGGGGTGGGGCTTGGCGATGTCTTCATTGGCGGCGCGGGCCCGGGCGTGGGCTTCGCGGTAGAGCACGTAGGCGCGGGCGACCTTCTGCTCGCCGGCGCGCATCAGCGCCAGTTCCACCTGGTCCTGGATGTCCTCGATGTGCACGGTGCCGCCGTCGGGCATGCGGCGCTGGAAAGTATCGGCGATGCCGCGGGACGCCTCGGCAACGAAGTCGCGCACCCGCGAGGAGGCGGCGGCGTTGTCGCCCTCCACGGCGATGAAGGCCTTGGACATGGCCACGGCGATCTTGTCGACGTCGAAGGCCACCACGTCGCCGGTGCGCTTGATGACGCGCAGGGTTCGCGGGGCGGTGACCGACAGGTCGGGGCGTCGGGGGAGTGGAGTGTTTCCATGGGAGTCAGTCCCTTCCTCTTGGGTTGGGCTAGGCGCTGTCTGGCCATCGCACGTCGACGCTTCAGGCAGAGCCTACATCAGGGAAAGATGGGCATTGACAGTCGCGCTGTCGGTTGTTAGGCGCACATCATCTTGTGGTTCATGTGTCAGTGGGCACAAGATAGTGTGTGTTTTGCCCCTCATCAAGTGGATAAGCTGTGGGTGAGCTGTGCAGCATCCGGTCGCCCCTGTGGGCAAGCCTCGCGGGCCCGGCATGAAGCCCGCTGCGACGCGCCTGCCGGCCGACGCCCGGGGCGGGCATTTTGGTCAATGAGATGCGCTCCGGGCAGGCGAAAGGGCGCTTTTCGGGTATCCTTTATAGAATGATGACGGGATGTAACGTCCCGATTACTTAACGATGGCCCAGTTCGGGGATGGAGAGGATGGACGACAACCTGGAACAGAGCGACAGGGAGCATGTGCTGATCATCGAGGATGACGAGCGGCTTGCCGGGCTGACCCGCGACTACCTGGAGAGCAACGGTTTCCGGGTCACGGTTGAGGCCAACGGCGCCCGTGGCGTCGATCAGATCCTGGCCCTGCAGCCGGACCTGGTGATTCTCGACCTGATGCTGCCCGGTGAGGATGGCCTGTCGATCTGTCGCCGCGCCCGGCCCAGCTACGCCGGCCCGATCCTGATGCTCACCGCCCGCACCGACGACATGGACCAGGTGTTGGGGCTGGAGATGGGCGCCGACGACTATGTGCCCAAGCCGGTGCAGCCGCGGGTGCTGCTGGCGCGCATGCGCGCTCTGCTGCGCCGCACCGATGTGGCCGAGCCCAGCGGCGACGCACGCCTGAGCTTCGGCAACCTGGAGATCGACAGTGCCACCCGGGAGGCCTGGCTCGCCGGCGAGCGCATCGACCTGACCAGCGCCGAGTTCGACCTGTTGTGGCTGCTGGCCAGCAACGCCGGCCGGGTGCTGACCCGCGAAGAGATCTTCAGCGATCTGCGCGGCATCAAGTATGACGGTCAGGATCGCTCCATCGATGTCCGGGTCTCGCGGATCCGCCCCAAGATCGGCGACGACCCCAACCATCCCCACCGGATCAAGACGGTGCGCAGCAAGGGGTACCTGTTCGTCAAGGACGGTTGAGCCCATGCAGCGATTCCTGGCAGACGGCTCCTTCCTGCGCGTCTACCTGGCGCTGGCGCTGGCGCTGCTGCTCAGCGGCGGCCTGGCGGTGGCGAGCTTCCTGATGGTCGACCACGTGCGCCGCGAGCACTATCACGAGCAGCTGGCGCTGGCACCCATGGCGCTGCTCACCGCGCAGGTGGCGGAGCTGCCCGCCGAGCTGCGCGACCCCTGGCTGGTCGAGCAGCAGGAGCGCCTGGATATCCGCTTCTCGCTGCACGACATCGGCGCCTACCCCTTGAACTACTTCGAACGCTCGCGGCTTGCGGCCGGGCGCACCCTGGTCAGCCGCGAGGGGGAGCAGGGCTGGCAGCTCTATCGCCAGCTGCCCGACGAGCCGCTGGTCTTGAGAGCCAACCTGGCCAGCCTCGGCGAGCATCAGCTGCTGGGGCTGGCGGAGATGCTCGGCGACTGGCTGGCTAGCGTGCAGGGGGAGAAACGCCGGGAGCGGCTGGACATGCTGCAGAGCTCGGCGATTCCGCTGATGCTCAGCGACGACCCGCCCGATGGCCTGGACAGCGCGCAGCTCGAGCGGCTCTACGACGCCGAGGTGGTGATCCGCCTGCTGCCCCAGCGCTGGGCGATGTCGCTCTACCTTCGCCTGCCCACCGCCACCGGCGGCCTGCAGTGGGTCGAGGTGGGGCCGCTGCACGCCTTCGAGCCGATGCCGCTGACCCTGTCGCTGCTGCTGGCGGTGATCATCCTGCTGGGCCTGGCCGGCGCCATTTACCTGATCGTGCGAGGCGTGGAGGCGCGCCTGGCGCGGCTGGAGCTGGCCGCCGAGCGCATCGCTGGCGGGCGCCTGGATACCCGGGTCAAGGTCGACGGCGGCGGCTTCATGGGTCGGGTCGGCATGGCCTTCAATGCCATGGCGGTTCAGGTGCAGTCGCTGCTGCGCGCCCAGCAGGAGATGATCCGCGCGGTCTCCCACGAGCTGCGCACCCCGGTGGCGCGCATCCGCTTCGCCATGCAGATGGTCGAGGACATGAGCGACGACCCGGCGGTGCATCGCCAGCTACAGGGCATCGATGGCGATATCGAGGAGCTCGACCACCTGATCGACGAGATCCTCACCTACGCCCGGCTCGACAGTGGCATCGCCAACGGCGCCGAGCTGCAGCGCAGCCCGGTGGAGTGCCGGGCCCTGGCCCGGCGGGTCATCGAGACGCTGGCGCCGCTGCACGCCCAGCTGCGCCTCGAGCTGGCCCCCGGCGAGGAAGCCGAGATCCTGGCGGAGCCGCGCTACCTGCAGCGAGCGCTGCAGAACCTGGTGGCCAATGCCTGCCGCCACGCCCGGTCGCGGGTGCTGGTGCGCATCACCGTGGAGCGTCGGGTAGTGCGCTTCGACGTCGAGGATGACGGCCCCGGGGTGCCGGAAAGCGAACGCCAGGCCATCTTCAAGCCCTTCGCCCGCCTCGACGACAGCCGCACCCGCCAGTCGGGCGGCTACGGGCTCGGGCTCTCCATCGTCGAGCGCATCATGGCCTGGCACGGCGGCAGTGCCCTGGTCGACGACAGCGAGGCGCTGGGCGGCGGGCGCTTCTCGCTGCTGCTGCCCAGCCGGTCCCCACTATCAGGCAGGCCTGATGCCCTCGAGCACCGCGAAGGAGGTCTCCCGCGCGGTGCGCAGGAAATCCTCCATCCACGGCTGCTCGCGGCTCTCTTCGCGGATGGCGGCGAACAGCGTGCTCCAGACCCCCTTCTCGCCCAGCGCCACCGCCTTGACATAGTCGCGCTCCAGATACTCGGTCAGCGCCCAGTTGGGCAGCGCGCAGACGCCGCGGCCGCTGGCCACCAGCTGCATCATCATGATGGTCAGCTCGGCGGTGCGGATCTCCCGGGGACGCACCCCGGCGGGGTCGAGAAACTGGGTGAAGACATCCAGCCGCGAATGCTCCACGGGGTAGGTGATCAGGGTCTCGTCGGCGAGCTCCTCCGGGGTAACGAAGCCGCGTTCGGCAAGCGGGTGCTGGCGGGCGACGGCCAGCAGCCCCTGATAGCGGAACAGCGGCTCGTAGTGCACGCCGGCCAGCGGCTGGGGGTCGGCGGTGATCACCAGGTCGAGCTGCTCCCGGGCCAGCGCCGGCAGCGGGTCGAAGTGGTGGCCGCCGGGGATATCCACCTCCACCTCAGGCCAGTGGTCGCGGAAGTGGTCGATGGTCGGCATCAGCCACTGAAAGCAGCTGTGACACTCGATGGCCATGTGCAGTCGGCCGGGCTCGTTGCCGGCCAGGCGCGCCAGGTCGCGCTCGGCCATGCGCACCTGGGGCAGCACCTGCTCGGCCAGGGCCAGCAGCCGCTGGCCGGCGCGGGTGAACTCCACCGGTCGTGTCTTGCGCACGAACAGCGGGCTGCCCAGGCGCTCTTCCAGATCCTTGATTTGGTGGGAGAGCGCCGACTGGGTGAGATGCACCCGCTCGGCGGCCTCCACCAGCGAGCCGGCATCGCGCAGGGCGAGCAGGGTGCGGAGATGGCGCAGTTCCAGCATCGTATGAAATCACCTCATGTTTTTAATTAAAAAGTTTAGTTTGATTCACTAGAGGTGGCCAGCGAGACTCTGCTGCATCACTCATGCAGAAGAGACATTATCATGACACTGGCTCATATCTCCGGCTACCCGCGCATCGGCGCCAATCGCGAACTGAAGCGGGCGCTGGAGCGCTACTGGCAGGGGGGCCTGGACCGGGAGGGATTGGAAACCGTGGGTCGCGAGCTGCGCGCCCGCCACTGGCAGGCCCAGCGCGATGCCGGCCTCGACCTGGTCACGGTGGGGACTTCGCCTTCTACGACCAGGTGCTCAACGTCTCCGCCCTGGTGGGGGCGGTGCCCCCGCGCTTCGCCGCCGAGGAGGAGGTCGCTCGCGGCGAGGTTGACCTGGACACCCAGTTCCGCATGGCCCGGGGCCGGGCGCCCAGCGGCGAGCCCGCCGCCGCCTGCGAGATGACCAAGTACTTCGATACCAACTACCACTACCTGGTCCCGGAGCTGCATGCCGGGCAGACCTTCCGTCTGGCCAGCAGCCGGCTGTTCGACGAGGTGGACGAGGCCCGCGAGGCGGGTCACTCGGTCAAGGTGACCCTCACTGGGCCGCTGACCTGGCTGTGGCTGGGCAAGGAGAAGGGCGACACCGACTTCGACCGCCTGTCGCTGCTCGAGGCGCTGCTGCCGGTCTATGGCGAGGTGCTGGCGCGGCTGGCCGAGCAGGGCGTGGCGTGGGTGCAGCTCGACGAGCCGGCGCTGGTCCAGGACCTGCCCCAGGCCTGGAAACAGGCCTTCGAGGCCGCCTACAGCGTGCTGGGGCGTGCCCCGGTCAAGCTGCTGGTGGCCAGCTACTTCGGCGGGCTGGGCGACAACCTGCAGCTGGCGGTCAACCTGCCGGTGGAGGGCCTGCATATCGACGCGGTGCGCGCCCCCGAGCAGCTGACCCCGGTGATCGACAACCTGCCCGGCTACAAGGTGCTCTCGGTGGGGGCCATCGACGGCCGCAACGTCTGGCGGGCCGACCTGGCCGCCCTGCACGAGCGCCTGGCCGGGGCGCGCATGCGCCTGGGCGAACGGCTGTGGATCGCTCCCTCCTGTTCGCTGCTGCACGTGCCGGTGGATCTGGCCGCCGAGACCGAGCTGGACGACGAACTCAAGGGCTGGCTGGCCTTCGCCCGCCAGAAGCTCGACGAGACGGTGACCCTGGCGCGGCTGCTGGACGGTCGGGCCGGCGACGCCGATCGCGCCCGCCGGGATGCCGCCACCGCGGCACTGGACGGGCGTCGCGAGTCGGCGCGGATTCACCGGCCGGCGGTGGCCGAGCGCCTGGCCCGGCTGAGCGAAGCCGATACCCGCCGCAACAGCGCCTACCCCGAGCGGGCGCGGGCCCAGCGGCGCAAGCTGGCGCTGCCGCTGTTTCCCACCACCACCATCGGCTCCTTTCCCCAGACCGCCGAGGTCCGCGCCGCCCGGCGGGCCTACAAGGCCGGCGAGCTCGACCGGGAGGCCTACGAGGCGCGGATGCGCGAAGAGATCGCCGCCACCGTGGCGCGCCAGGAGGCGCTGGGGATCGACATGCCGGTGCACGGCGAGGCCGAGCGCAACGACATGGTGGAGTACTTCGGCGAGCAGCTCGACGGCTTCGCCTTCACCCGCTTCGGCTGGGTGCAGAGCTACGGCTCGCGCTGCGTGAAGCCGCCGGTGATCGTCGGCGACGTGGCCCGCCCCGCACCGATGACGGTGCGCTGGAGCGAGTACGCCCAGTCGCTCACCGAGCGGCCCATGAAGGGGATGCTCACCGGGCCGGTGACGATCCTGCAATGGTCCTTCGTGCGTGACGACCAGCCCCGCGAGACCACCTGCCGCCAGATCGCCCTGGCCCTGCGCGACGAGGTGGCCGACCTCGAGGCGGCGGGGATTGCGGCCATCCAGATCGACGAGCCGGCGCTGCGCGAGGGGCTGCCCCTGCGCCAGGCGGAGTGGCAGGGCTATCTCGACTGGGCGGTGACCTGCTTCCGCCTCACCGCGGCGGTGGCCGACGACGCTACCCAGATTCACACCCACATGTGCTACTCGGAGTTCAACGACATCATCGGCTCCATCGCCGCGCTGGATGCCGATGTGATCACTATCGAGACCTCGCGTTCCGACATGGAGCTGCTCGACGCCTTCCAGGACTTCGCCTATCCCAACGAGATCGGCCCCGGCGTCTACGACATCCACTCGCCGAACATTCCCGAGGTGGACTGGATGGTGGCGCTGATGGAGAAGGCCGCCGAGCGTATCCCGGTCGACCGGCTGTGGGTCAACCCCGACTGCGGGCTGAAGACCCGCGGCTGGGCCGAGGTGGAGCCGGCGCTGGCCAACATGGTCAAGGCCGCCGAGACGCTGCGCCGCCGCCACGGCTGAGCACGGCGTGTGCGAAAGCCGGGTCGGCATCGACGACAGGCGCCGGGGCCAAGTGCCCCGGCGCCTGGTATGCTGGCGTCCATGGACCGTCGATCCGCGCAAGGAGCCACCCCGATGTCTCATCTCTCCGCCTCTGTCTCCCCGTCCACTTTGCCGCGCCCCGCGCTGGGGCTGGTCGCCCTGCTGATGCTGGCCGGCTGTGCCGCCCCCGGTGAAGGCCCCCGGCCCGAAATCCGCGATGCCGCCCCCTCCCCGGAAGAGCCCGAGGCGACGGAAGCGGCCCTGGAGGCGCCCTCCGCGCCGCTGCTGCCTTCGCTGCTGTTCGCCGGCGGCGCCCGGGAATTTCAGGCCTGGCGCTGCATGCCGGCTCAAGATCTGGTCTCGGTGCAGGCCAACGATGAGCTGCGGCTGTGGTCGGCCCACGGCGCCTATCGGCTGCAGCCGGCGGTGGTGGCCAGCGGGGCCCGTTTTCAGCATGGTGACATCAGCTTCTGGTCGAAGGGCGAGGAGGCGCTGGTCGAGAGCGCCAACGGCCGGCTCGACTGCACCCGGGATGCGACCCGCAAGACGCTGACCCGCCAGGAGCGTCCCGGGGTGATGTTCCATGCCCGGGGCAACGAGCCGGGCTGGGTCGCCGATCTGGCCCACGACGTGCCCGAGGTGAGCCTGCTGCTGGACTACGGCACCCGGGAGCTGACGCTGCCCTACCGGGTCACCGAGATGGACAACGCCGCGGGGCGGGTGACCCTGGCCAGTGGCCGCAGTGACACGCCCTTCGAGCTGCGCCTGGAGGCGCGGGCCTGCTTCGATGACATGAGCGGTGAGCCCTTTCCGGCGCGGGTGACCCTGACCCTCGAGGGGAAAGCTATCGGGGCTGTGGCCAGGGTATCGCGCCTACTCCTCCGTGATCCGGTAGGCGCAGCGCCGGGCGCCGGCCAGCACATGGTCGAGGCGCTCGACGCTGACGTCCTCGCCCAGCGCGGCGCGAAACACCTGAAGCTCCGACTGGCACAGGGCCGGGCAGGCCTGGGCCGCGCTGCAGATCGGGCAGTGGTTCTCGATCAGCAGCAGGCTGCCATCGTCCTCCCGGTGCCACTCGGCCATGTAGCCCTCCCGGGCGCGGAGCTCGGCGAGCCGGGCCACGCGCTCGCCCAGCGAGGCGCAGGCGGCCAGCTCGCGACGATAGAGCGCCAGGGTCTCGGCCTCGCGGGTGTCCACCAGGCGCTTCAGCGCCGGCTCTCCGAGGGTGTCGCGCACGCTGACGATCAGCCTCGCCGCCAGCTCGGCGTGGGTGTCGGGAAACCGGCGGTGCCCCGCCTCGGTGAGCCGCCACTCGGTGACCGGCCGCCCCACGCCTCCCGGGCGCGGGCGCTGGGCCACCAGCCCCTGGCGCGCCAGCTTGCCGAGCTGCTGGCGGGCGTTTTCGCCGCTGGTGCCCAGCATCTCGCCCAGGGCGGCGGCGGAGTGCGGGCCGCGGGTCTTCAGCAGGTGCAGCAGCCGCTCGCCGGCGGTGGCGGGTTTTTCATTAGGATCGCTTGACATGGCGTCTGATGGAATTAACCTAGTGATCGCTTTGAAAATTACGCTGCAATGAAAATACCGACGGGGCGGCCATCAGGCAAGCCGGCGAGTCCGGCAGGGATCGCCCCGATTCCCACCGTGAAAAGCAAGGAGCGACCAGCATGGCATTCGAACTGCCCGCACTGCCGTACGAGAAGAACGCCCTCGAGCCGCACATCTCCGCCGAGACCCTCGAGTATCACTACGGCAAGCACCACCAGGCCTACGTCACCAAGCTCAACGAGCTGACCGAAGGCACCGAGGACGCCAACAAGTCCCTGGAGGAGATCATCAAGTCCTCCTCCGGCGGCCTGTTCAACCAGGCGGCCCAGGTGTGGAACCACACCTTCTACTGGCACTGCCTGTCTCCCAACGGCGGCGGCGAGCCGAGCGGCGCCCTGGCCGAGGCCATCAACGCCAAGTTCGGCTCCTTCGACAAGTTCAAGGAGACCTTCAACGCCAACGCCGTGGCTAACTTCGGCTCCGGCTGGACCTGGCTGATCAAGACCGACGACGGCGGCGTGGACATCGTCAACACCAGCAACGCCGACACCCCCATCGCCCACGGCCAGACCCCGCTGCTGACCATCGATGTGTGGGAGCACGCCTACTACATCGACTACCGCAACGCGCGTCCGAAGTACCTCGAGAACGTGTGGAACGTGCTTAACTGGGACTTCGTCGCCCAGAACTTCAGCTGATTGCCGGCGCCGCGGCCGCGGCGCCTGCCGGCTGACATGCGGGGCCTCGTCGGAAACGGCGGGGCCCCGTTTTTTCGATTTTATTGAATGTCACGCCCGGATTTTTCTGCTTTTCGTTGCACTAAATGCACGCAATCATGGCTCCCATGATTCATCGCCTATCAAGGAGCTTGCCATGACCACCCGGACTCTCGTTCTCACCTCCTCCATTCTCGGCCAGCAGGGCCAGTCCATCGCCCTGGCCGAGCACTTCAAGCAGCGGGTCGCCACCCGGGACGACGTGCAAGTCACCGAGCGCGACCTGGTGGCCGAAGCGCTGCCCCATCTCGACATCGCCGAGCTCTCCAGCTGGCAGCAGCCGGCGGATGAGCGGACCGCCGAGCAGCGCGAGCTGGCGGCCCGCTCGGATGCGCTGATCGAGGAGCTGCGGGCCCATGACCTGCTGGTGCTGGCGGTGCCGCTCTACAACCTGGGCATTCCCTCTCAGCTCAAGGCCTGGTTCGACCGGGTGATGCGCGCCGGGGAAACCTTCCGCTACACCGAGAACGGTCCCCAGGGGTTGCTCGAAGGCAAGCGTGCGGTGATCCTGGCGGCCCGCGGCGGCCAGTACGCCGGCACCGAGCTCGACAGCCAGACCCCCACCTCAAGGGGATGCTGGGGCTGATCGGCATTACCGATGTGCAGGTGGTCTACGCCGAGGGGCTGGCCATGGGACGCAAGGACGTCGCCATGACCGAGGCCAAGCAGGCCGTCGATGGGCTGGTCGAGCGCCTCTAAGGAAACACTGCACAAATGCCTGCGCGAGCGAATCGCTGCGTTGCGCGGTGCGCGGAATCCTCACATATACCCCATATGCTCCGGTTCCTGTGCTCCGGGCGCCTTGCGCTTCATCTCGCTCGGCGATTTGTTCAGCGCTTCCTAAGGCGCCCGGCGGCCATCAACACCGCTCAGGTGTTTCCACCACCCAGCGGCTGGCCACGAAGTCGCTGGTGCACAGCATCGGGTCGGGGCTGAGGATGCGCTGCATCAGGCGGGGCAGCGCCGCCAGGCGCGCCTCGTCGGCCTGGTAGGGGCTCGCCAGCTGCTCGGTGACGGCCAGCGGCTGCCACTCGCCGCCCTCCCGGGTGGCCAGGGTGAAAACGAAGGGATGAAAGCCGGGAAAGCCCAGGCGCAGATCGGTGGCGGTAAGCGTCTCGCGGCCGTCGATCATCTCCGCCTCGTAGCGCAGGAAGGGGCCGGCGAACCAGTCCAGCTGTCGCCCCTGTTCGATAGCCAGCGCTTCCGATTCCAGCGCCGCGCCGCGGGTATAGGTCTCCAGCCGCGGCGGCGTCGCGCCGTCGAAAAGACCGATCAGCACCTCATGGTGGGCGTCGCCGTCCACCACCGTGGCCCGCCACAGCAGCGTATTGAAGGGCGTGGGCTGCACCACCCGCGGCGCGTCCTGCAGGCCGTGCTCGGCCAGCAGCGGCTCGAGCCGCTGCTCCACCAGCTGCTTGGCACCGAAGGCGAAGACCAGATAGGCACAGGAGAGCGCCAGCCCCCAGGCCGGGCCGCGCCGGCCGTTGCCGGTGATCAGTGCCACGCCGATGCCCGCCAGCAGCGGCAGGGTGTAGAGCGGGTCGATGATGAACACGATGGGATAGGCGGTGGGGGGCACGTCCAGCGGCCACCACAGCTGGGTACCGTAGGTGGTCAGGGCATCCAGCAGCGGGTGAGTGGTCAGGCAGAGCACGAAGAAGAGCCACCAGTGCCCCAGCGGAATCGCTCTGGCCGATTGCCATCGTGAGGCGAGCAGGGCCAGCAGGGTGCCGAGCCCCGTCAGCACGAACAGCGAGTGGCTGAAGCCGCGATGCTCGGTGACGTTGGCCACGGCATCGCCGTAGTCGAGAAGTACGTCCAGGTCGGGTGACATGCCCAGGAGCGCGCCGAAGACTACCGCCTTGCGGCCCAGTCGGCGGCCCAGTACCACTCCACCTACCGCGCCGCCCAGGGCGGCATGGGTGACGGGATCCATCGGGAGGGGCTCCTCGCTGAGAGTGCCCGACTATGATGCCATGGGTGCAGGCTCGGTTCCCGCTTGCTCACCAGGCCGATGATTAGCGCAGATGGCAGCTCGCTTGGGACTTTTCCGTCGACAAGTCTATGGGGAGTTGACGGCAATGCCCTTTGCTCACGCCCGAGCCCACCTTGGCCCTGCCTCGAGGATATGCGCCTGCACCGGGCAGTCGTCGCGGTGGGCGCCGGGCAGGTAGCCGGTGCTCATCAGAAACTCTCCGACGATCTCGGGGCCGGTAAAGCGGAAGGTGCGCTTGAACAGGCGCACCCAGTCGCCGTGGTCGAGCGGATGGTGATGATCCAGCCACGCCTTGAAGCTGCCGTGCTCGCGCTGCAGCGCCTGGATCACCCCGGCGTTGTGGATCACCGCCGCGACCTTGAGCCGGTTGCGAATGATCGTGGCGTCGCCGAGCAGGCGTTGGCGCTCACCGTCACCGTAGGCGGCAACCTTTGCGATATCGAAGTGGTCGAAGGCACGACGAAACGCCTCGCGCTTCTTGAGCACCGTCAGCCAGGAGAGGCCGGCCTGGTTGATCTCCAGCGCCAGACGCTCAAACAGCGCGGCGTCATCGGCCACCGGGAAACCGTACTCCCGATCGTGATAGGGGCCATGAAACGGATGACCCGGTGCCAGATCACAATAGTGCGACATTTCCACTCTCTTTCCATTGGCAGGTATTGGCAAGCCGTTGACGGCTTGTCACGATTCCACTATCCGGTGTCAACGCTTCAGGAGCCACCCAGCATGAAAAGCCTACCCATGAACCGCAAGGCGAGAAAGATGACGGCGTTCTCGCTGCTGGCCGGCGGCGCCCTGGCCGTCTACCTCGCCTTCGCGCCCGGTACCAGCCCCCAGGCCGGCACCGTGGTCGAGATGTACCAGGACCCCAACTGCGGCTGCTGTGACGCCTGGGCCGAACACCTGGAGGCCGAGGGCTTCACGGTCGAGCAGCACCGGACTCGCGACGTGCGCTCGGTGAAGATCGAGCACGGCGTCAGCCCGGAGCTGGCCTCCTGCCACACCGCCCTGGTGGACGGCTACGTGATCGAGGGCCATGTGCCCGCCGCGGATATCCACCGCCTGCTGGAGGAGCGCCCCGACGTGGTCGGCCTCACGGTGCCGGGCATGCCCCACGGCTCCCCGGGCATGGAGACCGGGCAGTACGATGACTATCAGGTGTTGACCTGGCAGCATGACGATCGTACCCCGGCGGTATTCAGCGAGTACACTCACTGAGTCGAGCCCCGTCGGTGTTGATTGCCAAGAGCGATAGCGATCGGGGCTGATCCGGCGACAGGTCTGTGCGGAGGCGCTGTGAACCCTTCCCTGGGCGCTATTTTTGCCATCCCTGGCAAAAGACCTCCGCGACGACCTGTCCCCGGCGCCCCTCGACATGCTCCGCTGAGATAGGCCTGATTAAAGAAAGGAGCCGATATGCAGTACCTGCACACCATGGTGCGCGTCAGCGACCTCGAGGCCTCGCTGCGCTTCTACTGCGACCTGCTGGGCCTCAAGGAGGTGCGGCGCAAGGAGAATGAGAAGGGGCGCTTCACCCTGGTCTTCTTGGCCGCCCCGGAAGATGAGGCGCGCTCCGCCGAGCTCAAGGCGCCGGAGCTCGAGCTCACCTACAACTGGGACCCGGAGACGTATACCGGCGGGCGCAACTTCGGCCACCTGGCCTACCGGGTCGACGATATCTACGCCCTGTGCGAGAAGCTCCAGAGCGCCGGGGTGACCATCAACCGCCCGCCGCGAGACGGCCACATGGCCTTCGTGCGCAGCCCCGACGGCATTTCCGTCGAGCTGCTGCAGAAGGGCGAGGCGCTGCCCGCCCGAGAGCCCTGGGCCTCCATGGAAAATACCGGCACCTGGTGAGATGCCGGTCCCTGACAAGGAAGAATATCGAGACATGACGACCAAGCTTCCGGCCCGCCTGGGCCTGGTAATGGCCGCCACGCTGCTGTTGGCGGCCTGCGGCAGCCGCCCCGATGCGCCGCCAGAGCGCGAGGTGAGCCTCTCGGGGCCGGTGGTGGAGCAGCGCTGGAACTTGCTGCTGGTGGGCACCGACGAGCGCCTCTCCCTGCCCCAGCCTGCCTGGTTTCGCATCGATGAAAAGGGCCGGGTGACGGGCAGCGACGGTTGCAACGAGATGCGGGGCCGGGTGCGCCTGGGAGAGCATCAGCGCATCGAGTTCACCGAGCTTGCCACCACCCGCCGCGCCTGCCCCCAGGGCGAGAACGCGGCCCGCGTCACCGGCATGCTGGAAACCGCCTACCGCTACCTGATCGACCACGACCGGCTGGTCTTCTTCGGCCCCGACCAGCGAGTGCTGGGCGGCTGGCGCAAGGCCAACTGACGAAAGCGCGGATTCGCTACTGCGCTCGACGACCCACATGGATGTGGGAAGTGCGTTGGTTCGTCGGGAACGAACCTAGCCATCCTGGCCGCCGGCGGTACCGAAGCGTCGGACCGTCACAATCCTCATTGAGCAGCCAGTCAACTCCGGTTGCTCCGTTCCGGCGGCGGCCAGCCTATCTTCGCTCGTTACGCGACTATGCGCTTTCTTCGCGAAAGGCTGTTAGCGCCCTGGCAGCAGTGCCAGAACCTTGGCCAGCCCCGCGGTGATGCCCCGCGACAGCCAGGGGCCCACCGGCGTCAGCAGGATCCAGGGGGCGACGATCAGGTTGATGACCAGCGCGGCGAAGTAGACGTCGCTGAACCAGTGGGCGCCACTGAGAATCCGCGGGGCGCTGAGGATCACCGCCGTCACCGCGCTGACCAGCATCACCTTGAGGCCGGCGAAGCGCCACATGAAGGCGGTGAACAGGATCAGGTTGACGCCGTGGTCGCCCGGAAAGCTCGACCCGGAGCTGTCCTTGGTGGAGAAGTCGACCATCTGGGTGACCAGGTTGACGTCCTCATAGACCAGGGTGGGGCTGGGATGGGTGTAGGGCACCACCATGCGAACCCCCTGGGCGATGAACACCGCGGTGAGCAGCATGGTGATGCCGGTGCCGCCCCAGCGCAGCATCCGCTGGTGCGGCTCCGGGTCGCGGCCGATGGCCCACAGGTAGATCGCCAGCAGGATGAAGAAGCTGACCACGTCGAAGAGCCGTGCGTTGGTGGCGGCCACCAGCCAAACCCAAGCGCTGTTGTCTTCCGTCAGCCAGGCGTTGGTGACGAAGAAGACGGCATCATCCAGCTCTGTCCAGAACATGACCCGGGCGAGATCCAGGTCAGGATCAGCGCCACCCCCAGCAGGTTGAAGAGCAGCAGCTTGGGCAGATCGAGCTTGGGGGTAGTCGGCGGCATCGCAATGGCTAGGTTGGGGAATTGTGACGCTATTTTAGGCCAAATGGCGATAACAGAACAGTGTTCCCCAACTGCCTTGCCCCGGCTGCCCCCTGGCTGACCCGGCTACTGCATGTACCAGCCGTGACTGGCCACCACCGACTGCCCGGTGAGCGCTGCCGTGGGAAACGCCGCCAGGTGAAGTGCCACCTCGGCGATATCCTCCAGGGTGGTGAACTCGCCGTCGACGGTATCCTTGAGCATCACGTCGCGCACCACGGCCTCCTCGGAGATGCCCAGGGCCTGGGCCTGCTCGGGGATCTGGCGATCCACCAGCGGCGTGCGCACGAAGCCCGGGCAGATCACGTTGGTGCGTACGCGGTGCGCGGCCCCCTCCTTGGCCACCGTGCGGCACAGCCCCAGCAGAGCGTGTTTGGCCGCCACATAGGGGGCCTTCAGCGGCGAGGCTAGCTTGCTGTGTACCGAGCCCATGTACAGTAGACAGCCACCCTCATCCTGGCGATACATCTGGCGCAGCGCGGCGCTGGTCACCAGGAAAGCGCCGTCCAGGTGAACGGCGGTGACCTTGCGCCAGTCGGCGAAGCTCAGGGTGTGCAGCGGCTCGATGTGCTGGATGCCGGCGTTGGCCAGCACCACGTCCAGGCGGCCCCAGCGCGCTACCAGGGCCTCAACGCCGGCGTTGACCGCCGCTTCGTCGGTGACGTCCATGGCCAGCGCCATGGCCTCGCCGCCGGCCTCGCGGATTCCCGCGGCGGTCCGTTCGGCCGCTGCCAGGTCGAGGTCGGCGATGGCCACCCGGGCCCCTTCGCGGGCGTAGCGCTCGGCCACGGCGCGACCGATACCGCCGGCGGCACCGGTGATCAGGGCGGTCTTGTCAATCATGCGCATAAGGGTATCTCCAGGTTAAAGGGCGGTCAGCGACCGCCGTAGACTTCACTGGGCAGCCAGGTCGCCAGTGGCGAGAAGGCGAACACCAGCAGCAGGCCCAGCAGTTGGATGGCCACGAAGGGGGCGACCCCGCGATAGATATCGCCAGTGGTGATCCCCGGGGGCAGACGCCCTTGATGTAAAAGAGCGCGAAGCCCACCGGCGGGGTTAAGAACGAGGTCTGCAGGCAGATGGCGAAGAGAATGGCGAACCACAGCGGATCCACGCCCAGGCTCATCACCACCGGGGCCACCAGCGGCAGGATGATCAGGGTGATCTCCACCCAGTCGAGGAAGAAGCCGAGCAGGAACACCACCGCCAGGATGGTCAACACGATGCCGGTCTCGCCGAAGGGCAGCCCGGTGAGCGCCAGGCGCACCACGTCGTCGCCGCCCAGGCCGCGCAGCACCGCGGCAAAGACCGTGGCGCCGATGAAGATCGCGAAGATAAAGGCGGTGGTGCGGCTGGTCTGATAGAGCGCATCGCGCACCTTGGCCACGGTCAGGCGGCGGTTGGCCAGGGCCAGCAGCATGGCGCCCAGCGCCCCCACCGCCGAGGCCTCGGTGGTGGTGGCGAAGCCGGTGAAGATCGAGCCCAACACCGCCAGGATCAGCCCCAGCGGCGGCAATACGGCCAGAAACACCTGCAGGTAGGCGCGGGCATCCAGGGGTTCGCGGTTCTTGGGGGCCGGGGCCAGGTCCTTCTTCAGGTAGGCGGCGATCAGGATGTAGGCGATATACATCAGCCCCAGCATCACGCCGGGCACCAGGGCCGCCATGAACAGCCGTCCCACCGAGGCGTCGGAGGTACCCATCCGGTCGGCCATCAGCACCAGCATGATGCTTGGCGGTACCAGGATGCCCAGGGTGCCCACCGAACAGGCGGTGCCCACGGCCAGCGACTTATCGTACTGGGCGCGCATCATCGGCCCCAGCGACAGCATGCCGAGCAGCACCACCGAAGCGCCGACGATGCCGGTGGAGGCGGCCAGCAGCACGCCGACGATCACCACGGTGACGGCGTAGCCGCCGCGCAGCCCGCCCAGCACCCGAACCAGGGAGTTCATCAGCCGCTCGGCGATGCCGGAGCGGTCGAGCATGATGCCCATGAAGATGAACAGCGGCAGGGCCACCATCAGCTCATTGGAGACGATGCCGTAGATGCGTCGGTCCAGTACGCCGATGGTGCCGCCCCAGGAGAACCACAGGTCGGCGGCGAAGACCTCCACCAGTAGGTGGCCGATCACGGCGAAGACGAAGCCGACGCCGGCCAGCGACCAGGCGACGGGGAAGCCCAGCAGCAGCAGGCTCATGAAGCTGGCGAACATGGCCAGCACGAGGAGTTGTTCCAGTCCCATAGTCAATCTCGATGCGTTAGCGAAGCAAGGCCCGGGGGGCGGGAAGCCGGCCAGGGCGCTACTGACGCGGCGTGGTGCGCGCCAGGCGCCGCGGGAAGCCGAACAGCAGGGTGGTGCAACGCAGGGCGCGGGAGGCCAGCGCGACCGCCACCAGGGTCAGGCCGATGGGAATCAGGGTCTTGATGATGAAGCGATAGGGCAGGCCGCTGGGGGCCTGAGAGCGCTCGCCGCGCGCAAAGGAGCGGTAGCCGTACTGGTACAGCTGCTCCACCATCAGATAGAGAATCGGCAGGGCGAGCAGAACGATGCCCAGCAGCTCGATCCAGGCTTGGGCCCTGAAGCGAGAATTTCTCGCGGATCACGTCCACGCGCACGTGATCGTCGCTGACCACGGCGTAGGCCAGGGTCAGGATCATGGTGGCACCGAACAGGTGCCAGGAGAGCTCTTCCACGGCGATGGAACCGCGGCCGAGGATGAAGCGGTTGACCACGTTGGTCAGCACCACCGCCAGGGTGGCGAGCCACAGCCAGGAGATGACCCGCCCGACCGTCAGGATGGCCATGTCAAGGCGGTAGCTCAGGCGGTTGGTGGGCAGCTCAGGCGCAGAGTGCCCTTCCGGCGCCGGGGCGCCGGAGGCGGAATCGTGCACGCTCATGGGGTGGCTCCGTGGCGTCGATGCGGGATACGGAAGTAACGAGGCAGCTGGCCGCCCCCTGCGGGCGGCGGCCGGCGTTCAGGCGGCGATGGCGCGCATCACTCCTCGTCGAGGGCCTCGGGGGCGTAGTAGGAGCGCGGCAGGTGGCCTTTCACGTGCCAGTTGCCGTGCACCTTCATGAACTCACGCTGGCTTTCGAGCACGCGGGCGAACATCTCGTCCTCGGCGGCGATCTCGGCCTGCACCTCGTTGGTCACCCGACGCAGCTCGCCGAGGATCTCGTCGGGGAGCACCTGGGCGTTGACGCCCTCTTCCTCGAAGTCGCGAAGCGCCTTGGGGTTCTCCATCTCGCTCTCGGAGTAGCCGTACAGCGTCGCGGCGCGGCAGCCCATGTCGATGGTGGCGCGGGTCTGGGGCTCCAGGGCGTCCCAGCTCTCCTGGTTGATCAGCAGGTGGGCGGTGGTGAAGGTCTGATGCCAGCCCGGCAGCACGTAGTTCTGGACGATCTCCTGCATGCCCAGGATGCGGTCGACGGCCGGCGCCGAGAACTCCATGGCATCGATGGTGCCGCGCTCCATGGCCTGGTAGAGCTCGCCGCCGGGAATCATGGTGACCGAGGCGCCCAGGCGCTCCATCACGCGCCCGCCGATGCCGGCAAAGCGGATGCGCAGGCCGTCGATCTGCTCCAGGTCCTCGAGGGGTTCGGCGAACCAGCCGGCGGCCTCGGGGCCGATCATGCTGCACAGCAGCGGATGGACGTCGTAGTCCGCGTAGATCTCCTCGAGCAGTTCGGCACCGCCGCCGAAATAGTGCCAGGCCAGGTAGGCGGGCGGCTCCATGCCGAAGGGGGCGCCGGCAAACAGCGGCAGGGCGGGGATGCTGCCCTGATCGTAGCCGACCCAGGTGAAGCCGGCCGGATAGCGACCTTCCGATACCGCATCGAGGATCTCGAAGGGCGGGATCAGCTCGCCCGGCTCGTAGTAGCGCAGGTTGATGTTGCCCCGGAGACCTGGTCCAGCGACTCGCTGAGATAGCGTACCGGGGTGCTGAGCCCCACCAGGTGGGAGGGAAAGGCGATGGGCACCTGCCAGCGCACCCGCTCCTGGGCTTCGGCCGAGCTGGCCCCGGCGGCGCCCAGCAGCAGAGAGGCGCCGGCGACGCCGAGAGTGAGGGGGCGAAGCAGGCTGGCGAAAGAGGTCTTGGAGGACATGACGGCTCCTTGAAGCGGTTGTTGTTGGCATAGACGCGCCACGCGGCGTGGCGCCTGGCCATGTCATTGCAGACTCCGTGCCATCTTTGGAAAGCGATTTAAAAACAAGGGGTTGTAGTCGTGGCTCGGGAAGGGTGTTAGGCAGGGTGTCCGGATATACAGACAATGTTCGACCTTGGTTCGAGACGAAGGTGTCCGAAAATCCGGTCAGGTGTCTGGTTTTTCAGACAGTCGAGCCAGTTTTTCATATAGCACCGAGCGGGGAATGCCCAGCAGGCGGGCGGCGCGGGATTTGTTGCCGTGGCAGGCGTTCAGCGCATTGTGCAGGGCGGTGCGCTCCGCCTCGGCCACCACCTGGGCCAGCGGGCGCACCGGGGAGGGGCCGGCCGGCCCGGGGAGCGTGTCGTCGGGCGCGGCGGGCAGGGTGGTGAGCAGCGCCGGGGCGTCGATCACGCTGCATGCCTCATGGAGGGCCAGGGTCTGCTCGAGGGTGTTGCGCAGTTCGCGAATGTTGCCCGGCCAGTCGTGGCGCTGCAGCAGTGCCACCGCCTCGGCGGTGATCTCGGCGCGTGGCTCGCCGCTCTCCGCAGACAGCCTGCCAAGGATCGCCTCGCAGAGAATGCCCAGGTCCGCCAGGCGTTCCCGCAGCGGCGGCACGCGAATGCGCAGCACGTTGAGCCGGTAGTAGAGATCGGAGCGGAAGCTGCCCTCGGTGACCATGGCCTCGAGATCGCGGCTGGTGGCGGCGATCAGGCGCACGTCCACCGACTTGACCTCGTTGGAGCCCAGCGGCTCCACTTCGCCCTCCTGAAGAGCGCGCAGCAGCTTGGCCTGCAGCGGCAACGGCATGTCGCCGATCTCGTCGAGAAACAGGGTGCCGCCGCTGGCCAGCTGGAACTTGCCCTGCCGCGCCCGCCGGTCGGCGCCGGTGTAGGCGCCGGGGGCAACGCCGAAGAACTCCGCCTCCAGCAGGGTCTCCGGCACTGCCGCCACGTTGACCGCCACGAAGGGCTGCGCGTAGCGGGGCGAGTCGCCATGGATGGCCTGGGCCAGCACCTCCTTGCCGGTGCCGGTCTCGCCCAGCAGCAGCACTGGGGTGGAGCGGGCCGCCGCCAGCCGGGCGCGGCGCTTGACCTCCAGCACGCCGGGACTGGCGCCGATAAAGTCGCCCAGGGCGTAGCGGGCCCCGCGGCTCGCCAGGGCGCGGCGGGCCACCGCCAGGTCGTGCTGCAGGCGGCGGTACTTGCCCATCAGCGGCGTCAGCGCCTCCAGGTCCTCGAAGACGATGAAGGCCACGGCGCCGGTAATGGCGCCGGTCTGGCGGTCGTGCAGCGGCAGCCGGGTGACCACCAGCTGATGCGCCCCGTACTCCATGATGTCGAGCAGGATAGGACGGCCGCTGCGCACCACCTCCGGCATGCGGGTGTGGGGGATCACCTCGCCCACCGGTCGGCCGATCGCGCTGGCCGGGTCGTCGATGCCCAGCAGACGACAGTAGCTGTCGGTGATCCAGGTGAGCCGCGCCTGGGCATCCACCGAGATGGCGCCGGCGCTGGCATGCTCGAACAGCGGAAACAGCGGGCTGATCGCCTCCCGCGTCAGCCCCGCGCTCAGGGGGCTGGGAGGGTCGGATGGCGGGCCACTGCCACTCTGCCGTTGGTCGCGGCGGCGCATCTCAGGGGTCCCCGGCCGCCCTCAGAGGGCGGCGATCTTGTCGCGCTGCTCGACCAGCAGGCTGCGGGTGGTCTGGAATTCCTTGAGCTTGCCGCGCTCCTTCTCCACCACCGCTTCGGGGGCCTTGGCGACGAAGCTCTCGTTGGACAGCTTCTTCTCGATGCCGCCGATGAGCTTCTCCTGCTTGTCGATCTCCTTGGTCAGGCGGGCCAGCTCGGCGTCCTTGTCGATCAGGTCGGCCATGGGCACCAGCACCTCCATCTCGCCCACCAGCTGGGTGGCCGAAAGCGGCGCCTCGCTCGGGTCGTCGAGCCAGGCGGCGCTGTCCAGCTTGGCGAGCTTGGCCAGGAAGGGGCGATTGGCCGTGAGGCGCTCGCGGTCGGCGGCCGAGCCCTTGGTCAGCAGCACGTCGAGAGGCTTGCCCGGGGCGATGTTCATCTCGGCGCGGATATTGCGCACCGCCACGATGACCCCTTGAGCCACTCGATATCGCGCTCGGCGGCTTCGTCGATCTTGTCCTCTTCGGTGCTGGGCCAGGGCTGGACCATGATCGAGTCGCGCGGGCTCGAGTCGGCATCCAGGGTGCCGGCCAGCGGGGCCACGCGCTGCCAGATCTCCTCGGTGATGTAGGGCATCATCGGGTGGGCCAGGCGCAGGATCGCTTCCAACACCCGCACCAGGGTGCGACGGGTGCCGCGCTTGGCCTCGGCCGAGGCGGCATCGTCCCACAGCACCGGCTTGGAGAGCTCCAGGTACCAGTCGCAGTACTCGTTCCAGACGAACTCGTAGAGCGCCTGGGAGGCGTGGTCGAAGCGGAATTCCTCCAGCGCTCGGGTCACCTGGGTCTCGGTCTGCTGCAGGCGCGAAACGATCCAGCGGTCGGCCAGCGACAGCTCCACGTCGCCGCCATCGGCGCCGCAGTCCTGCCCCTCGGCGTTCATCAGCACGTAGCGCGAGGCGTTCCATAGCTTGTTGCAGAAGTTGCGGTAGCCGTCGAGGCGGCCCATGTCGAACTTGATATCGCGTCCGGTGGTGGCCTGGGAGAGGAAGGTGAAGCGCAGCGCATCGGTGCCGTGGGGCTCGACGCCCTCGGGGAACTCGGCGCGGGTGGCTTTGGCGATCGCCTTGGCCTTCTGCGGCTGCATCAGGCTGCCGGTGCGCTTCTCCACCAGGTTTTCCAGGTCGATGCCATCGATCAGGTCGATGGGGTCGAGCACGTTGCCCTTGGATTTGGACATCTTCTGCCCCTGGCCGTCGCGCACCAGGCCATGGACGTAGACGGTCTTGAACGGCACCTCGCCGGTGAACTTCAGGGTCAGCATGATCATCCGCGCGACCCAGAAGAAGATGATGTCGAAGCCGGTGACCAAGACGCTTGAGGGGTGGAAGTTGAGGAAGTCCTCGCCGCGGTTGGGCCAGCCGAGGGTAGCGAAGGTCCACAGGCCCGAGCTGAACCAGGTGTCCAGCACGTCTTCGTCCTGGGTCAGCGGCTGCACGCCGAGCCGCTCCATGGTCAGCAGGGCGTCGGAGGTCAGCCGGGTGGTACCGCCCAGCAGCTTGTCGAAGGAGCGTAGGCGCATGGCGTCGTGGAAGTTGTCGCACTCGTGCTCGAGGTAGTCGGCCAGTTCGGAGACGTACTGGCGAGTTGCCTCGACCTCGTTGCGGGCCACGAAGACGTTGCCGTCGATGTCGTACCAGGCGGGAATGCGATGGCCCCACCACAGCTGGCGCGAGATGCACCAGTCCTGCAGGTCGCGCATCCACGAGAAGTACATGTTCTCGTAGTTCTTGGGCACGAACTGGATGTCGCCCTTCTCGACGGCCTCGATGGCCGGTTTGGCGAGGCTCTCCACGGCCACGAACCACTGGTCGGTGAGCAGCGGCTCGATGACGTCGCCGGAGCGGTCGCCATAGGGCAGGGTGTTGTTGACCGTCTCCACCTGCTCGAGCAGCCCGGCAGCCTCCATGTCGGCGACGATCTGCTTGCGAGCCTCGAAGCGATCGAGCCCGGCGTAGGCGTCGGGCAGGCTGGGGTCGATGTTGGGCAGCGGATTGCCCTGCAGGTCGAAGACCTCGGCGCGGGCCAGGATCTTGGCGTCCTGGGAGAAGACGTTGATCAGCGCATGGTCGTGGCGCTTGCCGACCTCGTAGTCGTTGAAGTCGTGGGCGGGGGTGATCTTCACGCAGCCCGAGCCCTTCTCCATGTCGGCGTGCTCGTCGGCGACGATGGGAATGCGCCGTCCTACCAATGGCAGCTCGACGAACTTGCCCACCAGGGAGGCGTAGCGCGGGTCTTCCGGGTTTACCGCCACCCCGGTGTCGCCGAGTAGGGTCTCGGGGCGGGTGGTCGCGACGACCAGGTAGTCTTGGCCAGCGTCGGTGGTGACGCCGTCGGCCAGCGGGTAGCGGAAGTGCCAAAACTGGCCCTGCTGGTCGCGGTTCTCCACCTCCAGGTCGGAGATGGCGGTGTGCAGGGTGGGGTCCCAGTTGACCAGGCGCTTGCCGCGATAGATCAGGCCCTCGTTGAAGAGCCGCACGAAGACTTCCTGCACCGCCTTGTAGAAGCCATCGTCCATGGTGAAGCGCTCGCGGCTCCAGTCGACGCTGGCGCCCATGCGGCGCAGCTGGCGGGTGATATGGTCGCCCGACTCCTGCTTCCACTCCCAGACCTTATCGATGAACGCTTCGCGGCCCAGGTCGAAGCGGCTCTTGCCCTCTTCCGCGGCGACCTTGCGCTCCACCAGCATCTGGGTGGCGATGCCGGCGTGGTCGGTGCCTACCTGCCACAGGGTGTTCCTGCCCTGCATGCGCTTCCAGCGGATCAGGGTGTCCATGATGGTGTCCTGGAAGGCGTGACCCATGTGCAGGCTGCCGGTGACGTTGGGCGGCGGGATCATGATCGAGTAGGGCAGGCCGGAGCCGGAGGGGGCGAAATGGCCGTCGGCCTCCCAGCGCTCGTACCAGCGGGATTCGATCTGCTCGGGTTGGTAGGTCTTGTCCATGGGCGTTCCGGGTCCAGAAATGGTCGCCGCCGACCCGGGGGTCGGACGGCAGGAGAGGGCGACGAAAAATGAGCCTGATTATAGCGCGAGGGGGCGCCTGGCGTCATGGGCGCCGGAGTGCTGATGCTGGGCTGTCGCAGTTTGTGTGGGAGGGAGCTTCAGCTCGCGAAGCAGCGCGCAGCGCTGCCACACCCGGGCGCCTGGCGGCGCCTTCGCCCGATGAATCGGCCTCCCACCTTGCTCGGCCACTCAGGGTTGAAGGCCGCAACCGCAATGGCCTCGTGAACGGGCTCAGCCTGCCTGGCCGCGCAGCTGATGCGCCTTGACGGGATAGCCGCGCTGCCGGTAGGTCTGCCAGCACTCGCGCTTGGCGACGAGCACCTGCTGGTGCTGGTTGATGATCTCGGCGACCCGCTCGAAGCGCGAGAACCACTCGGGAATCTCCGGGTGCAGGTTGAGCAGCGCCTGGGGGTGTTCCTCGGCGGGTTCCGGTGGCGCCTGCCAGCCGATCACCACCGGCACCTCGCGGGCCATCTCGCTGCCGGCCAGGGCGTGGGGCAGGTAGGCGTCGGGGCGGAAGGTCCACAGCCGCTCGTCGAGGTCGTTGGCCATGGCCTCGTCCTCGGCGTGCAAGTGCAGTCGGTAGCCCTTGCCGGCGATGGTCTCGGCCAGCCGGCAGGCGAAGCCGAGCCGCGCCTCGAGCGTGGTGTCGGGGAGGATGTAGAAATCGACTTGGGTCATGGGACTCTGTCCAAGGCGGACTGTGCTCCTGGTGGGAGATTCACGGTTGACCTGCAAGCCCCGGGGCGCCTGCGGCGCCTTCGCCCAGCCGAGCTGGGCTCCCACAGTTGCCATGGCGCCATCCCCGGCCTGGGGCAGCGAGGCTTCTGTGGGAGCCCGGTTTACCGGGCGAAGGAGGCCGCAGGCCTCCCGTGCGCCACGGCCGGCGAAGCGATCACACCAGCCGCGTCAGCCAGCCGTGAGTATCCTCGGCGCGGCCATACTGCAGGTCGAGCAGCTTGCCGCGTAAACGCTTGGCGATCTCGTTGCCGGCATCGGGCATCTGAATGGTGCCGTCCTCGGTAACCAGCTGGCCCACCGGAGTGATCACCGCCGCGGTGCCGCAGGCGAATACTTCGGTCAGCTCGCCGGAGGCGGCGGCCTCGCGCCACTCGTCGATGCTGATTGGACGCTCTTCGGGGGTGAGGCCCTCGTCCTTGGCCAGGGTCAGCACCGAGTCGCGGGTCACGCCCTCGAGGATGGTGTCGGTGAGGCGCGGCGTGGCGATGCGGCCATCCTTGAACACGAAGAAGAGGTTCATGCCACCCAGCTCCTCGATCCACTTGTTCTCAGCGGCATCGAGGAAGGCCACCTGGCCACAGCCGTGGTTGCTGGCCTCCTTCTGGGCGGCCAGGGAGGCGGCGTAGTTGCCGCCGCACTTGGCGAAGCCGGTGCCGCCGGGGGCGGCGCGCTTGTAGTGGCTGGAGAGCCAGATCGACACCGGGGCGATGCCGCCCTTGAAGTAGGCCGCCGCCGGGGAGGCGATCACGTAGTAGTCGACCTCCTGGGCCGGGCGCACACCGAGAAACTTCTCGCTGGCGATCATGAAGGGGCGCAGGTAGAGGCTGCACTCGTCCGCCTCGCTCGTCGGCGTCGGCACCCAGGCATGGTCCTGGGCGAGCAGCGCTTTTAGCGAGCCGATGAAGTCCTCGTCGGAGAGCTCCGGCAGGGCCAGACGGCGGGCGCTGCGACGGAAGCGCTCGGCGTTCTTCTCCGGGCGGAAGGTCCATACCGAGCCGTCGGCATGGCGGTAGGCCTTGATGCCTTCGAAGATCTCCTGGGCGTAGTGCAGCACGGCGGCGGCAGGATCCAGGGTCAGGGGCCCGTAGGGGCGCACTTCATGGCCGTGCCAGCCGGCGTCCAGGGTCCAGCGTACGTGGGCCATGTGGTCGGTAAAGTGCTGGCCGAAGCCGGGGCTGGCGAGGATATCCTCACGGATCGAGTCGGCCGTGGGGGTGGAATTGGGCAGGAATTCGAAGCTAGCATTCGACACGGCAAGGGGTCTCCGCTACGCCCGGGGCGTGCCGGCCCCGGGGTGATACAGGAAGCTCGGGCCGGTGAGTGCCGGCCCGGGTCGTGGATTCATCGTCAGTCCACATGAGAAAGGCGACGCGGCAAAAACGCAAGCCCTGTAGGGACTCAACGCGGCCCGATCGAGGGGCGCCGTGGAACCGCCTCTCACTCCTTCTCGGTTTCCACCACGGCCTCGGCCTCGCGATCCAGCAGGTACTGGGTCAGCAGGCCCACGGGCCGGCCGCTGGCACCTTTCTGCTTGCCGGAGGTCCAGGCGGTGCCGGCAATGTCCAGGTGCGCCCAGGGAAACTTGTCGGCGAAGCGAGACAGAAAGCAGGCCGCGGTGATGGTGCCCGCCGGGCGGCCGCCGATATTGGCCAGGTCGGCGAAGTTGGAGTCGAGCTGCTCCTGGTACTCGTCCCACAGCGGCAGGTGCCAGGCGCGGTCCCAGGCGGTCTGGCCGGCGTCGAGCAGGTCGAGAGCCAGGTCGTCGTCGTTGGAGAGCAGCCCGGTGGCGTGATGACCCAGGCCGATGATGCAGGCGCCGGTCAGGGTGGCGATGTCGACCACGCTGGCGGGCTCGAAGCGCTCGGCGTAGGTCAGGGCGTCGCACAGCACTAGGCGTCCCTCGGCGTCGGTGTTGAGCACCTCCACGGTGAGGCCCTTCAGCGTCTTGATGATATCGCCGGGCTTGGTGGCGCGGCCGTCGGGCATGTTCTCGGCGGCGGCGACGATGAATACCAGGTTGAGCTTGGGCTTGATGGCCAGCACCGACTTGACGGCACCGAACACACTCGCCGCGCCACACATGTCGAACTTCATCTCATCCATGGCCTCGCCGGGCTTGAGCGAGATGCCGCCGGTGTCGAAGGTGATGCCCTTGCCGACCAGCACATGGGGCGCGTCGTCGGGGTTCTCGGCGCCCTGGTAGCGCATCACGATCAGCCGCGAGGGCTCTTCGCTGCCGCGACCCACCGAGAGCAGGCTGTGGGCGCCCAGCGCCTCCAGGGCCTCCTCGTCGAGGATCTCCACCGCCAGCGCCCCGCCGGAGCCCTGGCCCAGCTGCTCGGCCTGCTCGGCCAGGTAGCGCGGCGTGCAGACGTTGCCCGGCAGGTTGCCCAGGGTGCGGGTCAGGCTCACCCCCTGGCCGATGGCGTCGCCGATGCGGGCGCCTTCCCGGGCCGCCTCGGCGTTGCCGCCCTCGCTGACCAGCAGGGTGGTGCGCGCCAGGCGGGGCGTCGGCGCCGGCTGGGACTTGAACTCGTTGAAGCGATAGACGGCGCGATGGGCCGCCTCGGCCACCATGCGCGCCTTCCAGTCGCACTGGCGGTCGGCCAGCGGCACGTCGGTGAAGGCGACCGTGACGTCGTCCACCTGCAGCCCGGCCAGGGCGGTGAAAGCGGCGTCCACGGCCTTGCGGAAGGCACCTTCCAGGCACTTGTCGCGCTCGCCCAGGCCGACCAGCATCAGGCGGTCGGCGCCCAGCCCGGGGGCGAAGGGAATCAGCTGCACATTGCCCAGCTTGGCATCGAAGTCGCCGCGCTCGATCAGCTGGCCGATCAGTCGCTCGCTGGCGTCATCGAGTTTGGCGGCGGCGGGCAGCAGGTCGCCGTCCTTGAACACCGGGACTACGAAGCAGGCCGTTTCGATCTTGGCGGGGTTGGCCGTCTGAACTGGGAATTCCATGGTGACTCCACAAGACAAGCTTTGGGGTTACAAGCGTTGAGGGATTCTGGATAATGCCGGCACGCCCGCAGGCCGTGCCGAATCGCCTCAGTGTACCCAAGGCATGGCCCCATTGCATAAAAGAGCTGCATGATCATTTTTCGCTACCTGACCCGCGAGATCCTGCTGACCATGGCCGCCGTGGCCGGGGTCCTGCTGCTGGTCATCATGGGCAGTCGCTTCATCCGCTATTTCACCGATGCCGCCGAGGGAGACATCCCGGCCAGCATCCTCGGCACCCTGATGCTCTTTCATCTGCCGGGCTTTCTCGAGCTGATCCTGCCGCTGGCGTTCTTCCTCGGCATCCTGCTGGCCTACGGCCAGCTGTATCTCAACAGCGAGATCACCGTGCTGGTGGCCTGCGGTACCAGCCCGGCCAAGCTGCTGCAGGTAAGCTTGGTGCCGGCGGCGCTGGTGGCGCTGCTGGTGGGGCTGTGCAGCCTGTGGCTGACCCCCGCCGGGGCGCTGCACAACGCGGTGATGCTCGAGGAACAGCGCAGCCGGCTGGACTTCACCGCCCTGGCGCCGGGGCGCTTCCAGGACTTCGGCGGCGGCCGCACCGCCTACACCGAGGCCTTCAGCGACGATCGCTCTCAAATGCTGGAGGTGTTCATCAGCGAGCGTCAGCGGCGCCGTGACGGCACCCCGGAGAGCGCGGTGACCCGCGCCGCCAGCGGCTATCAGACCGTCGACGAGGAGACCAGCAGCCGCTTTCTGGTGCTGGCCGAGGGCGAGCGCTACAGCGTCGACCCAGGGCGCTTCGAGGCCGAGCGCCTTGAGTTCGCCACCTACGCCGTGCGTCTCTCCCAGGTGGACGACATGCGCGAGCTCGATGCCACCGAGTATGCCTCCACCGCGGCGCTGCTGGCCGACGACGCCGCCGAGGCCCGCGCCCAGCTGCAGTGGCGGCTGTCGCTGCCGGTCATGGTCTTCGTGCTGACGCTGCTGGCTATGCCGCTCTCCCGGGTCAACCCGCGCCAGGGCCGCTTCGCCAAGCTGCTGCCGGCGGTCTTTCTGCACGTCTGCTACCTCAGCCTGCTGCTGGCGGCCCTGGATGCCATCGGCCGCGGGGCGCTGCCGGCGGCGATCGGCATGTGGCCCATTCACGCCGTCTTCCTGGCCCTGGGGCTGGGGTTGATGCTGCACGCCCAGCGCAAGGGGATGCGCTGATGGGCCTGGATCGTCTCGACCGTTATATCGCCCGCAACGTGCTGGGCGCGATCATCGTCGTCCAGGTGGTGCTGCTGGGGCTCGACCTGGTGATCTCCTACATCAACGACCTGGACGATATCGAAGGCGACTATGGCGCCTTCCAGGTGCTGCTTTACCTGCTGCTGCGCCTGCCCTGGCGCTTCTACCAGTATGCGCCGGTGGGGGTGCTGATCGGGGCGCTGATCGGCCTGGGCAGCATGGCCTCGAGCAACGAGCTGACGGTGATGCGCGCCGCCGGCCGCTCGCTGACGCGGATCCTGTGGAGCGTGATGAAGCCGGTCATTCTGGTGGTGGTCGTGGTGCTGCTCATCGCCGAGTACGTCAGCCCGCGAACCGAGCAGTTCGCTAGCGCCTGGCGGCTGGAGCAGCTGCAGGGCGAGGGAGCGGTGGTGACCCAGCGCGGCGGCTGGCAGCGGGAGGGCGACAGCGTCTACCGCTTCGGCGCCATTCGCGCCGACGACACCGTGCTCGACCTGACCCGCTATCGCTTCGAGGCGCGCAGCCTGCGCGAGGCCACGGTGGCCGATCGGGCCGTGTGGCGCGACGGTGCCTGGGTGCTGGAGAACGTGGCCACCACCCGCTTCGGCGAGTCGCACACCGAGGTCGAACACCGCGACGCCCAGGTCTGGGAGACCGCGCTGACGCCCGAGCAGCTCAACCGCCTGCTGCGCCCCATCAACAGCCAGGCGCCCAGCGAACTGTGGGCCTATGCCCGCTATCTACAGGACCAGGGGCTGCAGGCCACCCAGCCGTTGCTCTATTTCTGGCAGAAGGTCTTGATGCCCCTGACCATGGCCTCGCTGGTGCTGGTGGCGGCCTCCTTCGTCTTCGGGCCGCTGCGCACCGTGGCCGCCGGTACTCGGGTCTTCTACGGGGTCGTCACCGGCCTGGTGTTCAAGTACCTGCAGGACCTGCTGGCCCCGGCCTCCATGGTGTTCGGCTTCTCGCCGGCCTGGGCGGTGCTGGCGCCAACCCTGCTGTGCGCCGCCCTAGGGCTCTATCTGCTACGCCGCACCGGCTGACCCTCGGTTGCGCTTAATCGGTTGGAAACAAGGTACCCACGCTATGCAACGACGCTTCACCCAACTCGACGATGTCTGGCCCGCCGGCCTGGGACGACGGCTGGGGGCCATGCTCTACGACGCCTTTCTGGTCGCCGCCATCTGGATTCTGCTGGCGACGCTGCATCTGGGCGTGCTGCGTCAGCTGCTGGGCTTTTCCGCCGAGGAGGTGGGGGTCGGCAGCCTGCAGCGGCTCACGCTCCAGCTGCTGCTGCTGGCCGGGGCCTTCGCCTTCTTTGCGGTCTCCTGGACCCGCGGCGGCATGACCCTGGGCATGCAGGCCTGGCGCCTGCGGGTGCAAACCCGCGACGGCTGCTCGATCACCCTGGGCCAGAGCCTGGTGCGCTTCCTGGTGGCCTGGGTCTCCCTGGCGGTCTTCGGGCTGGGCTACCTGTGGGTGCTGATCGACAACGAGCGGCGCAGCTGGCCGGATATCGTCTCCGGCACCCGGGTGGTGGTGCTGCCCAAGGCCTCCCGCTGATCGACAGGAAGCGGGAAAGTTGACCTGGGACACACATCGAGGCGATCAACGCTTGCGATAGCCTATGCGAATCGTTTACATTAAACCTCGTAGGCACAGCGAGGTGATGGCGATGTACGTATGTCTCTGCAAGGGTGTAACTGACCACAAGATCCGCGAGAGCGTGGAGAGTGGCGCGCGCAGCTGGCGCGAGGTGCAGGGCGAGACCGGCTGCGGTACCCAGTGCGGCAAGTGCGCTGGTGCCGGCAAGGCGATCACCCGTGAAGCCGTAATGACCGAGATGACCGCCTCGGCGAGCGATCTGGCCTACGCCGTCTGAACGTGATCGGGCCCGGTCGCCCACCTCCTTCCCAACGTGAAGCCAATCCTTCTCATTCTTGTTGATATTTCTCCAAGCCATTGTTGATATTGGACTTTTTGGCACTGTTGTCCAATACTGTCAGAATGGATTCAGCGCCGATGGGCGCTGACTTCCCGCAAGACCTGACGACGCAATAGGGAGAAGTGCAATGAAAGGCGATGCCAAGGTCATCGAACACCTCAACAAGGCACTCGGCAATGAGCTGGTGGCGATCAACCAGTACTTCCTGCACGCCAAGATGTACAAGGACTGGGGCCTCAAGGCATTGGCCAAGTGGGAGTACGACGAGTCCATCGATGAGATGAATCACGCCGACAAGCTGATCGAGCGCATCCTCTTCCTCGAGGGCGTCCCCAACCTGCAGGACCTCGGCAAGCTCAATATCGGCGAGAACGTGCGCGAGATGCTCGAGTGCGACCTCAAGATCGAGCACGAAGGTCGCCAGGACTACATCGACGCCATCGCCTACTGTGAGCAGGTGAAGGACTATGTCTCCCGCGATCTCTTCCGCGATATTCTCGCGGATGAGGAAGAGCACATCGACCATATCGAAACCGAGCTCAGCCTGATCGACAAGGTCGGCATCGAGAACTACCTGCTCAAACAGATGCAGGAAGCCGGCGACGAATAACGCCCCCTCCGCGATAGCAAGCCAGAGACACTCCACCGGCGCCCCTGAGGCGCCGGTGGTGTGTCTGCCCCGGCTCTCTGCCCCTACCGCCCGCTTGGCAACGTCCGGCAATGATCTACGCTGGTGCATGTGGATGCACCGCCAGGCAGGTGCTGCACCACGTCGCTGCCGCTGGCGTTGCGGTCTGCACCGTCGTCACCCGCAATCCCCCGGGTGGTGTCCGGCAGCGTGGAGTTGGCAGGCTTTCTGCATACAAAAAGTAAAATCCAGACTGCGCGAGGGCACATCCATGCATCGATTTCCTGTTCGTTCTACTGGCCTGATTGCCGGAGCACTCGGCCTGTCGCTGATCGGGGCCCCGCTGGCGGCGGCCGACGAGACCCGCATCCGCTTCCAGCTCGACTGGCGCTTCGAGGGTCCCTCGGCGCCCTTCCTGATGGCGGTGGAGCGCGGTTACTTCGCCGAGGAGGGGCTCGACGTCCAGGTCGACTCCGGCAGCGGCTCCGCCGGCGCCATCAACCGAGTCGCCTCCGGCGCCTACGAGATGGGCTTCGGGGATCTCAATGCCTTGGTGGAATTCCTGGCCGAGAATCCGGACGGCCCTGGCATCCAGGGGGTCTACGTGGTCTACGATGGCTCCCCGGCCGCGGTCTTCGCCCGCAAGGATCGCGGCATCGAGTCCCCGCGGACCTGGACGGCAAGTCCCTCGCCGCGCCCGCCTTCGATACTGGCTACCGCGCCTGGGGATCTTCGCCGCCGCCAACGACCTCGACGCCGAGGCCGTCTCCTGGCAGAACGTCGATCCGACCCTGCGCGAGACCCTGCTGGTACGCGGCGACGTGGACGCCATCACTGGCTTCTACTTCACCAGCCTGCTCAACCTGGAGGGGCGCGGCATGGGCGAAGAGGACCTGACCATCCTGCCCTTCCCCGACTACGGGGTGCCGCTCTACGGCAACGCCATCATCGCCAGTGAAGCCTTCGCCGAGGACAACCCCGAGGCGGTGGAGGGCTTCCTGCGCGCCTTCAACCGGGCCCTGGCCGAGACCCTGGCCGACCCGGAGGGGGCCATCGACTACGTGCTGGCCCGGGACGGTCTGATCGACGTGGAGATGGAGACACGCCGTCTCAAGCTCGCCATCGAGAGCGTGATCGACACCCCGGATGCCCGCGACCACGGGGCCGGCGCGGTGGACGAGGCGCGCCTGGCCAACGCCATCCAGCTGGTGGCCGACGCCTACGACCTGCCCGAGGCGCCCTCGGCGGAGCGGGTCTTCACCTCCCGCTATCTCCCCGAGCAGGCGGAGCGGATGATCTTCCCGGCGCAGGGAGACTGAGCATGACGGCACCCGCCACCCTGACCCCGGACGGCGCTACGCGCGCCGGGGCGGCCCCCTTCGTGGCCTTCGACCGGGTCAGCCTGGCCTACGATGACAGCGGCAACGCCATCGAGGAGGTGTCGCTGACCATCGAGGAGGGGGAGTTCGTCGCCTTCGTGGGCCCCTCGGGCTGCGGCAAGTCCACCTTCATGAAGCTCTGTACCGGCCTGCACGCCCCCACCGGGGGGAGCGTGCGGGTCGACGGCGAGTCGGTGGGCGGGCCGCTGAAGATCTGCGGCATGGCCTTCCAGAGCGCGAACCTGCTGCCCTGGCGCACCACTCTGGACAATGTGCTGCTGCCGCTGGAGATCGTGAAGCCCTACCGTTCCCAGTTCCGCAAGCGCCGGGCCGAGTTCGAGGGCTGGGCCCGGGAGCTGCTGCGTACCGTCGGTCTCGAGGGCTACGAGGATCAGTACCCCTGGCAGCTCTCCGGGGGAATGCAGCAGCGTGCCTCTATCTGTCGCGCGCTGATCCATCGTCCGCGCCTGCTGATGCTCGACGAGCCCTTCGCGGCGCTGGATGCCTTTACCCGGGAGGAGCTGTGGTGCGTGCTGCGCGACCTCTGGGAGGCGCAGCGCTTCACCGTGGTGCTGGTCACCCACGACCTGCGCGAGGCGGCCTTCCTGGCCGACACCGTCTACGTGATGAGTCGTCGCCCCGGGCGCATCCTCGAGCAGCGGAAGATCGACTTCCCGCGGCCTCGGTCGCTGGAAATGACCTTTGAACCCGCCTTCACCGGCCTGGTGCAGGAACTGCGCGCGCGGATCGGCACGATCCGCGGCAGCTGAGGAGTCATCATGTCCAAGCACAGCCGGCTGCTCGAGCGCCTGGCCCCCTGGATCGCCGTGCTGGCGCTGATCCTGATCTGGGAGGCGACGGTCAGGCTCTTCAACGTGCCGCCCTTCATCTTCCCCAGCGCCTCGGCCACCGCCCAGGCCCTGGTCACCTTCGCGGGCCCCATCGGAGTGCACTCCTGGCAGACCTTCTGGACCACCATGGCGGGCTTCGGCCTGGGGGTGGCGGTGGGTCTGCTGCTGGGCTTCATCATCGGCTCGTCGCGCTTCCTCTACCACGCCTGCTACCCGCTGCTGGTGGGCTTCAACGCCATTCCCAAGGTAGCCTTCGTGCCGATCCTGGTGGTGTGGTTTGGCATCGGCTCGGTGCCAGCGATCCTCACCGCCTTTTTGATCTGCTTCTTTCCCATCGTGGTCAACGTGGCCACCGGGCTTGCCACCCTGGAGCCGGAAATGGAGGACGTGTTGCGGGTGCTGGGCGCGCGGCGCCTGGACGTGCTGCTCAAGGTGGGCCTGCCGCGCTCACTGCCCTACTTCTTCGCCTCGCTGAAGATCGCCATCACGCTCGCCTTCGTCGGCACCGTGGTGTCGGAGACGGTGGCCTCCAACCAGGGCATCGGCTACCTGATGATGAGCGCCGGCTCCCAGATGCGCATGTCGCTGGTGTTCGCCGGGCTGATCGTGATCAGCGCCATGGCCATGGTGATGTACGAGCTGTTCGCCGTCCTCGAGAAGCGGATGACAGCGTGGGCTCACCGCGGCCAGCGGTAAGGTGCCTTCCCTGCTGCGCTCGATATCCTGGCCGCCGGCGGTACTCGCAATCCTCATTGAGCCGCCAGTCAACTCCGGTTGCTCCGTTCCGGCGGCGGCCAGCCTCTCTTCGCTCGCGACGGGAATCCACTCTTCCCTCGGGCGATAGGGTATCTTCTTTGCCTTAGAACGCCTTTTCGAGTTCGAAGCGCGGCACCGGCTCGCCCTGCACCTCCACCAGCTCGGTGAAGTTGTCCAGCGGGCGCACCCAGAGGCCGTAGTCGCCGTAGAGGGCGCGGTAGACCACGACCGGCTCCTCGGTTTCGCTGTGGCGGGCGACGCCGAGCACCTCATAGCGGTTACCCTTGTAGTGGCAGTAGATGCCGGGAACGGGGCGGGGACGTGTCATGGTGGGCTCCAGGGGTGGGGGCCGGCTTTCCTCGACCGGCTTTGGTGGGGTCGCGCTTGGGGTCACTCTTCCGGGGGCGGTGCCTGTCGCGTCTTGCTGGCCTGCTTCGCCAGCCGGGCCAGCACCCGCGAGGCGGCAACGAAGCCGAAGCTGCCGGTGAGGAAGGTGGCGGCGCCGAACCCCGAGGCGCAGTCGAGGCGCGTCGACTCGCCGCTGGCGGGCTTGGCGAAGCACACCTCGCCGTCGCTGTCGGGATAGACCAGCTGTTCGTCAGAGTAGACGCATTCCACCGAGAAGCGCCGCCTGGGATTGCGTGAGAAGCCGAAATCGCGGCGCAGGCGCGAGCGTACCTTGGCCAGCAGCGGGTCGTGCTCGGTGCGGGTCAGGTCGGCCACCCGAATCCGGGTGGGGTCGGTCTGGCCGCCGGCGGCGCCGGTGACGGTAATGGCCAGCTTGCGCCGCTTGCACCAGGCGATCAGCGCCGCCTTGGCCACCACGCTGTCGATGGCGTCGAGCACATGGTCGGCGTCGTCGGGAATGCGCTCGGCCAGGTTGGTGGGGGTGACGAAGGCGCTGTCCGCCATCACCTCGATCCCCGGCTGAATGGCCCGGCAGCGCTCGGCCAGCACCTCTACCTTGGGACGCCCCACGGTCCCGTCCAGGGCGTGAAGCTGGCGATTGACGTTGGAGACGCAGACGTCGTCCAGGTCGATCAGGGTCAGCTTGCCGATGCCCGAGCGGGCCAGGGCCTCTACCGCCCAGCTACCCACACCGCCGACCCCGACCACCACCACATGGGCCTGGCGGAAGCGTTCCACGGCGGTGTTGCCGTAAAGCCGGCGGATGCCGCCGAAGCGCAGGGCGTAGTCGTCAGTGGGCAGTGCGGCGCTGGGGGTCGAGGGGGCGGTCATGGCGGCAGTCGAGTCTCCCGGTCAGGCGGGGGTGGCGGATGAAGGGGCAAGGCGGCGCGCGCCGTCTACCGGCAGGTGGCCGGCCCAGCCGAAGCGCTCGAACAGTGCGCGCATGGCGGCGTCCGGCGCGCAGCTCAGCGCCAGGCGATACGTCTCTACCGGATGGTCGAATGTCAGCTCCACCGCGGCCAGCAGCAGGCGCGGGCAGGCGAGGCGCTCGGCGAAGAAACGGTTGTGGTTGCCCTTGCCGTGCTTGGCGTCGCCGATGATCGGGTAGCCCCGCCGCGACAGGTGGCGGCGGATCTGGTGGCGACGCCCGGTCAGCGGCCGCGCCTCCATCAATGAGTAGCGGCTCTGGGGGTAGCGGTCCACCTGCACCGGCAGCTCCACGCTGTCCAGGCGGCGAACATCGGTGACCGCCTCCATGGCGGGCATCTCGGCCTTGGGCAGGCGGGCGTCCTCCTCCCGCAGCGGATAGTCGAGGCGCTCCGCCTCGGGGCCGATGCCCCGCACCACCGCCAGGTAGCGTTTCGCCACCCGCCGCTCGGTGAAGGCCGCGGCCAGGGAGGTGGCCACCTCGGGCGACAGCGCAAAGACCATCACCCCGGAGGTGGGGCGGTCCAGGCGATGCACCGGATAGACTCGCTGGCCGAGCCGGTCGCGCAGCCGCTGCAGCAGAAATTCCCGCTCGCCGCGGGCCAGGGCGGTGCGATGCACCAGCAGCCCCGCCGGCTTGTGCACGGCGACCAGGTGCTCGTCCTGATGCAGGAGGGTCAGCGAATGCGGCATGCTGGATTAGCCCGTGGCAGCAAAGGGCCGACATTGTCGCCGTCGAGGCCGCGGATGTCACCACCCCCGGCGGCCATGGGGGAGGGCGCTGTACCCCCGGGGGCATTGCGGCCACACTGGGCTGCAGGATGCCAGACTGACCCGTTGCAGAGGAGGCGACCATGAGGCCGGTGACCCGACGCGCGCTGCTGTGGAGCGGTATTTACCTGGCGCTGGTGCTGATGCCGCTCGCCGCGGTGATGCTGGGCGGGCGGCCCGAGCCGCGGGGGCTGCTGGGGGAGTTCGGCGCGCTGCTGGGGCTGCTGGCCCTGGGCGTGTTCGGCATGCAGCTGGTGGCCTCGGGTCGGCATCGCTGGTTTGCCCGCGGCCTGGGCTTCGACAACGTGCTCCAGTTCCATCGGCAGCTCGGCCTGTTCGCGCTGCTGCTGGTGCTGGCCCATCCGCTGGTGCTCCTGGGCGCCGAGCCGGGCTTTCTCCACCATCTCGACCCCCGCGATGCGCCGCTGCGCGCGCTCAGCCTGTTCGCCCTGGCGGGGGCGGCCCTGGTGCTGGTGGCAAGCTCGCTGTGGCGAACGCGCTGGGGGCTGAGCTACGAGTGGTGGCGCCTGCTGCACGGTGGCCTGGCGCTGTTCCTGGTACTCGGCGGCCTGGGGCATGCGCTGATGGTGGGGCGCTACAGTGGCGGCTGGATCAGCGCCCTGGCCCTGGTCGCCATCATGGCGGTGCCGGTGGGGCTGCTGCTCGACTCTCGGCTGCTGCGGGTCTGGCGCCTGCGTCGCCGGCCCTGGAAGGTCATCGACAATCGCCCGGCCCGCGGCGATGCCACCACCCTGACCCTGGAAGCCGAAGGGCATCGCGGTCTGAGGTTCCAGCCGGGTCAGTTCATCTGGATCACCCTGGGCGAGACCCCCTTTCGCTGCAGCAGCATCCGTTCTCGCTGGTCTCCTCGGCGGCCGAGCCCGGGCGGGTGGCCTTCACGGCCAAGCGACTGGGCGATTTCACGGCGCGCCTGCCCGAGGTAACGCCCGGCACCCGGGCCTTCATCGAGGGGCCATATGGCGCCTTCATACCGGAGTCTGGCCACCCCTCGGGCGCGGTGCTGATCGCCGGGGGGATCGGCATCACGCCGATCATGAGCATACTGCGCAGCTTTCGCGACCGCCGGGAGAGGATGCCGCTGTGGCTGGTTTACGCCAACGAGACCTGGGAGGAGGCCACCTTCCGGGAGGAGCTGGCCGAGCTGCGCCAGGCGCTGCGCCTCGAGGTTATCCACGTGCTGGCCGAGCCGCCCACCGGCTGGGAGGGGGAGCGGGGCCTTGTGGACGGCGCGCTGCTCGAGCGCCGGCTGCCCGCCGACGACGGCCGGCGCGAGTATTTCATCTGCGGCCCCGATCCCCTGATGAACGCCGCCGAGGGGGCGCTGATCGACCGGGGCGTGGCCCCCACCCGGATCTTTTCCGACCGCTTCGATATGGTGTAACAGCGCAAGGAGTCGCCATGCTACATCGCTACGCCCGCCGGCTCGGCATCCTGATGGCCCTGGTCCTGGTGGCGATCGTCCTGTTGCTGGCGATCTGGCTGACCGCCTGACCGGCACGGCCTATTTCCACTTGATATTGCACCCCATCGACGGCATCTGCCGCTCGCTCGGCGACTGGCCGGCCAGCACCGCCTCGGCGGCGGCGCGCAGGTCCTCCCCGGTCACCGGGGTGGCCTGGCTGGGGCGGCTGGCGTCGAACTGGCCGCGGTAGGCCAGCCGGTGCTCCCGGTCGTAGAGGAAGAAGTCCGGCGTGCAGGCGGCCTGAAAGGCCCGTGCCACCTCCTGGCTCTCGTCCACCAGGTAGGGAAAGGAGTAGCCGCGCCGCTGCGCCTCCTCGATCATCCGCGCCGGGCTGTCGTCGGGCTGGGCCCGGTAGTCGTTGCTGTTGATGCCAACCACCGCCAGGCCTCTGGCCTGATACTCTCGGGCGAAGTCGGCGAAGGCATCGGCGATGTGCTTGACGAAGGGACAGTGGTTGCACAGGAAGACTACCAGCAGCGGCTGGCCGTGGTACTCGGCGTTGCCCACCTCGCCGCCGCGGGGGTCGGGTAGCCGAAAGGCCGGCATGGGGCTGCCGAGCTCGGGCATGGTCGAGGGCGTCAGGGTCATGGGGTTGCCTCCAGTTGCGGTTCCGCCAGTGTTTCAAGGTAGCAGAGCCTCGGTGTGGCGCCTGACGCGGGTGATCTCGCCTGTTAACGTGCGGGAGGGCAGGGGCGGCGAGGGCCGCGGGGAGGCGTGGTATGACAGGGCGTGACGCAGCAGCCGGCGGCGTACAGCCGGGCGAACGCATCGACAGCCTCGACGTGCTGCGGGGCATGGCGATCCTCGGCATCCTGGTGATGAACGTTCAGGGGTTCGCCATGGTGACCGCCGCCTACGTGAACCCCACCTATGCCGGCCCCATCGGCCCGGCCGAGTGGTGGGTCTGGAGCCTCGGCCAGGTGGCCTTCGCCGGAAAATTCCTGGCGATCTTCTCGGTGCTGTTCGGGGCCGGCCTGGTGCTGATGGCCGAGCGTGCCCAGGCCGCCGGTGTCGCGCCCTGGCGCCGCCATCGACGCCGTACGGCGGTGCTGGCGCTGATCGGGCTGGCCCACGCCTACCTGATCTGGTTCGGCGATATCCTCTTCACTCTGGCGCTGATCGGCCTGCTGGCCTTCGTCTTTCGCCGCTGGTCGTCGCCTCGCCTGCTGCGGGCGGCGGCCTGGCTGTATGCCGTACCCGTGCTGTGGGGCCTGCTGATGACATGGCTGATGCACGCCATGCCCGAGGCCGCCTACCGCGACCTGGTGGTCAGCGCCTGGCAGCCCTCTGCCGAGCAGCTGGCCGCCGAGCAGGGCGCCTACCGCGGCGGTTGGCGGGCGCAGATGGCGCAGCGGGTGCCCGACGTGCTGCAGATGCATCTGCTGGTGGTTCCCCTGGAGGAGGGCTGGCGCATCTTGGCGATGATGCTCGCCGGCATGGCCGCCTACCGCAGCGGCCTGCTGACCGGTGCCTGGTCGGCGGCACGCTATCGGCGAGCGGCGCTGCTCGGGGCAGGGCTGGGGCTGCCCCTGGCCGCGGCCGGCCAGCTCTTTCATCACGCCACCGGTTGGGAGATGCGCACCTCGCTCTACCTGGGCGGGCTGTTCAACCATGTCGCCACGCCGCTGATCGCCATGGCTTGGGTCTGTGCGCTCATCTGGCTGCTCAAGCGCGGTGCCTGGCCGGGGCTGATGCACCGGCTGCGCTGCCTGGGGCGGGGTGCGCTCACCGGCTACCTGTTTACCAGCCTGCTGTGTACCGCGCTCTTCTATGGCCACGGTCTGGGGCTGTTCGGCCGGCTCGACCGGGTCGAGCAGCTGCTGGTCGTCGCCATGGTGTGGGCGCTGCTGCTGGGCCTGGCCCCGCTCTGGTTTCGTCACTTTCGGATGGGGCCGGTGGAGTGGCTATGGCGGTGGGGGACCTATGGCCGCCGCGCTCCCCTGCGCCGTTAGGCCCCCCAGCCCCCAAGGGTGGCGCGATCCTCCCCCGGCAGTCTGCCACGACCGGCTATGCTGAAGGCGAGAGAAACCGCTGCGATTCAAGGAGACGCTAGATGCTGGAATTCATTACCCATCCCGCAGAGCATGTCGTGGCCATGAGGGCCGGCGGTGTCGTCACCGCCGAAGAGCTGCAGCGGGCCATCGATGCCATCGAGACCGCCAAGCGCGACCATCCCCGGGTCAGCCTGGTGGTGGAGCTCGACGACATGCGCTGGATGACCCTCACCGCCCTGCTCAAGGACATTGGCTACGGCCTCACCCAGCTTAGCGACCTCGAGCGCTATCATCGCGCCGCCGTGATCACCGACCGGGAGTGGATCAAGCACCTCGCTCATCTGGAAGAGCGCCTGTTCAAGGTCGTGGAGATCCGCACCTTTCCCAGGCACGACTACGCCGCCGCCATGCAGTGGGCCGGCGATCTGCCCAAGGGCGCCCACGAAAACCCCGAGGAGGACGGCTATCACGGCGCGTGATCGCGGTTCGGTAGCCGTGGATTCCCCGGCAGGAGGCCCACGCCCCTGCCGGGGAGCGTGCGCCATCCCGAAAGCCCCTTTCCCTTCCTTGCATCAAGCCGGAACCGCCCTGTAGAGGAGCGACGAGTCCGTGTCACGGACGGCGTTCCTGGCGGCCTGCTCACTTTGCCTCGGCGCCGAGGGCATGCAGCTTGCGAAACCACTTGTCGCGCTCCAGCTCGCTCATCGTCTCCACGCTGCCGATCAGCGTCTCGCGGACCGGTGACAGGCCGACGAAGCCCAGAATATTGCGCTCCAGTGATTTCACGCTGTGGGCACGATAGAGGTGACGGTAGATCAGCGCCGGCATGCCCATGGTCACTACCACCCGCGCCGAGCGGCCGGTCAGCCCCTTCTTGCCCAGCGGGTTGCCCTCCACGTACTCGAAGGCGAAGCCGGGGCGCAGCACCTGCTCCAGGAAGGCCTTGACCAGGGCCGGCATGTCGCCAAGCCACAGCGGGAAGAACAGCACCAGGTGCTGGCACCAGCCGATGGCCTCCTGTGCCGCCGCCAGCGAGGAGGGGAGGGGAGCGACCTTCCACGCCTTCTGGGAGCGCAGCAGCGGAAACTCCAGGGTGGCCAGGTCGATCAGGCGGACCTCATGGCCCTGGGCATGGGCGCCTTCGTGGTAGTGGGCGGCCAGGGCGTGGCAGAGGTGCGTTTCGCTGGCATCGGGGTGTCCCTGCAGGATCAGGATTCGCTGGCTCATCTCGGCGGGTTCTCGCGGCAAGGAAAGGGGAGTCCTGACGTTCAGCCTAGCCGCTTTCCATCCCTTCGCACTTCCCGCCGGCGGGGCAGTGGCCGCCCCTGACGTCGCGCCCCGGGCGATGCAGGGCGGTGTGCGCGGAGCCCTGGCGGGGAGCCTACACTGGAGGCAAGGCGTCGCGCCCTGCGGTGCGGCGGGTTCCACCGATGGAGGAGGCGTTGCCATGGCGTCGCCGGACCACCTGAACGCGCTGTTCCACTACCCCCTCTTCGAGGCCATGCTGGGGCGCCGCGCCCGGCGCTTCGGCCTGGGCATGGAGATCCCCTCCGGGCCCCTGGCCTATCGCTCCCGTCACGCGCCGCTGCCGCTCTCGGCCCTGGAGCGGGACCTGCTGCTGATCGCCGGCACCGGGGTCAGCGGTTGGAGCTTTGGGGTGCCCTACGGGCCGGATCGCCCCGACGAGCACGCCCACTATTCGTTGCGCTATACCGGGCGCACCGCGCCCACCGCCGGGGGCTTCGGTACCCCGGCGATGCTCTTCACCGATGACGAGGGCCTCCACTTTCTCAACACCCGCGACCTGCCCCCGAGCCGCATGCAGGAGTACCGGGACGTCGACGACGACCTGGAACGCCTGGTGGCGCTGGTGCGCGAGCACACCCTGACGCTCTCGCCCCAGCGGCTGGATCTGCCCGCGGCGCCGCCCCATATGCTCGAGCCCAACCTGTGGATGGCCAATGCGCCGGGCTCGACCCTGTTCATGCCCGTCGGCGATGCCAGCGAGCAGGTGCTGGCGCTGCTGGCCATGGCCATCGGCAATGGCAACACCCTCGTGGATGACGAGCTTGGCTGTCCCGCCGGTGACCTGGCGCCCTTCCAGCGCAGCGGCCTGCTCCAGGAGGAGAAGCGGGTGCCCCTTTCGGTGCTGCAGCAGATGGCCTATGAGGGGAACTGCGCCGAACTGGCCATGATGGGCCACAATATGGTGCTGACGATGCAGGCCATGGGCCTCGGCGGTCTCTACTTCAACGGCCTCAACCGCTGGAGCATCCTGGGCGCCTTCGCCGACCAGGGCATCGCCGGCGCCGGCTTCCGCTTCGTGCGCGATGCGCGCTGGACCCTGCCCAACCCGGTGGGGCTCGATGGCGTCTACGAGGCGCTCTGCCCGCCCTACTACCCGGACATGCGGGCGGCAGTGGCGGCCTTCGTGGAGCGCAAGTTCGGCCCCGGCGGCGCCTACGATGCCGCCACGCCCGGCCCCTGGCAGCGCAACCGCGAGGTGAAGGGTGGGGTGACTCCCTATTCGGAGGCGTTCGTGGCCTGCCTGGGCGAGGTGGCCCAGTACATCCACGACAAGTACGGCAAGTTTCCCGGCACCTTCACCACCATCGTGCTGCCCGGCTTCGTTCAGGCGGTGCACCTGGACACCGACTTCTACGACCGCCACTACCGACCGGGGGCCTACCTGGCCACCCATGCCGAGCATCTCGAGCGCTGGCATCCCGGCGAGTCAGGCGGCGGTTGACGTCGGAGGCCCGTCCCCACCTTTAGGGCACCGATCATTCCCATACTGGAGTTGCCATGACGTCCACCGTATTGATCACCGGCGCCAATCGCGGCGTCGGCCTGGCCCTGGCCCGCCACTATCGCGCCGAGGGCTGGGCAGTAATCGGCGTCTGCCGCGAGGCCTCACACGAGCTGGCCGAGGTCGCGGAGCGGCTGATCGAAGGCATCGACGTGACCCGCGCCGATGACGTGGCTCGCCTGGCCGACGAGCTGGCGGGGCAGCGCCTGACGCTGCTGATCAATAACGCCGGCTTGCTCAGGGACGAGGTGCTGGGCGAGATCGACTTCGACTCGATCCGCGAGCAAATGGAGATCAACGCCTACGCGCCGCTACGGGTGACCGAGGCGCTGCTCGATAACCTGGGCGAGGGCAGCAAGGTGGCCAACATCACCAGCCGTATGGGCTCCATCGCCGACAACGACTCCGGCGGCCGCTACGGCTACCGCGCCTCCAAGGCGGCCCTGAACGCCTTCGGCAAGTCCCTGGCCGTGGACCTCGCGCCCCGCGGCATCGCGGTGATCCAGCTCCACCCCGGCTATGTGCAGACCCGCATGGTCAACTTCGGCGGCTTGATCACCCCGGAAGAGGCCGCCGCCGGTATCGCCGAGCGCATCGCGACGCTGACGCTCTCCACCTCCGGCACCTTCTGGCACAGCAACGGCGAGCCGCTGCCCTGGTAGCCAGACATCAGATGATGAATGAAGCCTTCGGCATACTGGTTGGCTAGGTAGGGCTGTAAGTCAGCCTGCTCTACTTAGCCAGGTTATCGTGAGGCGCTAGCCGAGGCGCAATGTATACCCTTTGCCGCCAGCGGGCTTCGCAGTTGGTCGGGTAACGGAATGTCGGTGATAACGGCATCGTAATCGGCGAGTTCACCCGCAGCTCTGCGCAGCGGGAGATCGAATTTGGTGCTGTCCATAACCAGGATGCGATAGGCGGCGTTTGTGAGCAGTGCCTCGCGAGCCATCGCCTCGTCGTCATTGTAGTCGAATAGCTGCCCCTGGCTATCCATTCCGCCCACTGAGACGATGCCCACATCGACCCGATAGCGGTGAAAAAAACGCCAAGCATCACCGCCTATCACGTCCTGGTCCCTCTGGCGTACGCGTCCTCCCGCCACTATTAGCTCGGCCTCCATGCTACACAGCCGAATCATTGCATGCAGGTTGTTGGTCATGATCTGGAGGCCCTGTTTGTCACGCAGCATCTCGGTGAGCTGCACGACGGTAGTGCCGGTGCCCAGAAACAGCGACTGATTGTTCTGGATCAATGTGGCAGCGCGTCGTGCAATTTGGCGTTTGCCTTCTTCGTTGATGATTTTTCGCCGGTCGTAGCCAATGTTCTCTCGTTCGGGAAACGGTAAGACCTCGCCATGACGACGCAGTACCAGGCCTTTCTCGGCCAGGTGGCGCACATCCCCCCGCAGGGTCTGGACCGATACCCCGAACCTCTGTGCCAGAGTTTCCAGCGGCTGACGGCCATGCTGATTCACCTCCTCCAGCAACTTTCTATGCCGTTCAAATTTGTTCATGCCATCTCCAAACGAAAGGAAAAAGAAGTGATGCGAAGCACATGGCTTGTCGAACGAAACGTTGGTGTCACTTTGCTGTAAGGCGATGACAGTAATGTTGATGGGGCCCAACCTCAGGAGATTTTCTCATGTTGAAGCGCCCCTCGATTACCGCTCTTTCCGCAGCCGCAATACTGGCCGGCCTGGCTCTTCCCGCACTCGCCAGCGACAAGCTCGTGCTCTACACCAGCCAGCCCAACAGCGATGCCCAGCAGACCGTCGATGCCTTTCGTGCCGCCCACCCGGATATCGAGGTGGAGTGGGTGCGCGACGGCACTACGCAACTGATGACCCGTCTGCGCTCCGAGCTCTCGGCCGGCGTCAGCAATCCCGACGTGCTGCTGATTGCCGACAGCATGACCATGGTGTCACTCAAGCAGGAGGGGCATCTGCAGGGCTACCTCAGCCCCGAGCGCGAGGCCTATGCTGCCGAACTGTATGAGCCGGAGGGCTACTACTACGGCACCAAGCTGATCACCACCGGTATCGTCTACAACACCGGTGCCGATCGACAGCCGCAGAGCTGGGAGGAGCTCACCCAGCCCGAATACGCTGGGCAGGTCACCATGCCGAGCCCCCTCTACTCGGGCGCCGCGCTGATTCATATGGCGGCGGTGGAGGCTCATCCTGATCTGGGGGAGGGATACTATGAGGCGCTGCAGGCCAACCGCACCGAGGCCCAGGGCGGTAACGGCGGCGTGTTCAATGCCGTGGCGGCAGGCAACAAGCCCTATGGCATCGTGGTGGACTTCCTGCCGATCCGTGAGGCCGCCAAGGGCTCGCCGGTGGCGTTTGTGTTCCCCGAAGAGGGCGTGAGCGCCGTGACCGAGCCGGTCGCCATCATGCAGCAGGCCAGGAATCTCGAAGCGGCGCAGAAGTTCGTCGATTTCGTGCTCTCGCGTGAAGGGCAGGAGCTGGTCAGCGAGCAGGGCTACCTGCCCGCACATCCCGAGGTGGCGCCGCCCGAGGGCTTCCCCGCGCGTGACGATATCGCCCTGATGCCGCTGGATACCCAGAGTGCCCTGGCCAGGGAAGCCGAGCTCAAGCAGCGCTTTGGCGACCTTTTCGGTAGCTGATCATGACACCGAGTCTGACTGACGGCAGCCAGCAACGCTGGCTGCTCACCTTGTTAACCATCACTATCGTGGCGCTCAGCCTCGTGCCCAGCCTGCGCTTGCTGATGGAAGCGCTGGGCGACCTGGCCCAGGGCAACGAGGCACCGCTATGGCGAGTGCTGCAGGCCGAGAGCACCTGGCGGGCACTCTGGCGCAGCCTCTATACCTCGGGGCTGGGCATGCTGATTGCCCTGGCGCTGGGAAGCCTGTTCGCCTTCGTGGTCACGCTGACCAATATTCGCGGCAAGGCCTGGCTGGTGTTCTGCTTCATGCTGCCCATGATGATTCCGCCCCAGGTCACGGCGCTGAGTTGGCTGCAGCTCTTCGGTCCGGCCAGTCCGCTGCTCAAGAGCATCGGCATGGCGCCACCGCTGGGCAGCCCGCAGCCCCTGTACTCCGCCGAGGGCATTGCCCTGCTGCTGGGCATCCAGAGTGCGCCGCTGGTGTTCCTGGCTCTACGCACCTCACTGCTTTCCCTCCCCCGTGAGCTGGTCGAGGCCGCCAGAATCAGCGGCGCCCGCCAGACCCAGGTGTGGGGCCATATCATCCTGCCGGTGACTCGCGGCGGCCTGATCGCCGGCGGTGCCATGGCGTTCATCTCCAGCCTGGGCAACTTCGGCATCCCGGCCATGTTGGGCATCCCCGCCGGCTACTATGTGCTGCCGACCCTGATCTACCAGCGCATGGCCAGCTTCGGCACCGGCGTGCTGGCCGAGATGGCCTCGCTGTCGCTGCTGATCGGCTTTCTGGCGCTGGCCGGTGTGGCACTGCAACAGGCGTGGATGAAGCGCAGCCGATTCGGCCTGGTGGGCCATGCCGGACGTGCCCACGACTTCTCGCTGGGGCGTTGGCGCAGCGCGGTGACCGCACTGTTGGTCGCTGTGCTGATGGCGATTCTGGTCGCACCCCTGGCCGCCTTGATAGTGAGCTCGCTGGTGCCTGCCGTGGGGGTGCCGCTCTCCTGGGAGACCGCCACCTTGAATGCCTATCACGAAGTGATCGGACGCCAGGGGGCGACCTGGCGTGCAGTGCACAATAGCCTGAGGCTTGCGGGAGGGGCCGCGCTGGTGCTGATGCTGTGTAGCCTGCCACTGGCCTACCGCCTGCAGCGTCTTCCCCAGCGCTGGCAGAACCTGGCGCTGAGTGCCATCGAGCTACCCTACGCGCTGCCGGGTGTGGTGCTGGCGGTGGCTTGCATCCTGCTCTTCGTGCGGCCTATTCCGGTGGTCAACGTAGCCCTCTACGGCACCCTGGGGCTGATCTTCGTCGCTTACCTGATGCGCTTTCTGGTGGTGTGCCTCAAGCCGGTGTCCGCGGGGCTTTCCCAGCTCGACCCTGCATTGGAGGAGGCCGCCCAGCTTGCAGGTGCCGGACCCTGGCGGCGCTTGGTAGGCATCGTGCTGCCGTTGGTGGCTCCGGCCATGTTTGCGGGTGGACTGCTGGTGTTCCTGCTGGCGGTAAACGAGCTGACGGTCTCGGCTCTGCTGTGGAGTGCCGGCAGCGAGACCCTGGGCGTTCTGATCTTCAATCTTGCGGAGGGTGGCGAGAGCGTCCTGGCTGCAGCGGTGTCGGTGCTGGTGGTGGCGATGATCGCTGCGCTGATGCTACTCCTCAGCGTGCTGGCGCCTCGCCTGCCCAAGGGAGTCGTGCCATGGCAGAGCTGATAATCGATCGGGTTACCAAGCGCTTCGGCGAACAGTCCGCCGTCGAGGCCCTCTCGCTGGACATCGAACCGGGAGAGTTCGTCGCGTTGCTCGGCCCCAGCGGCTGCGGCAAGACCACCATGCTGCGCATGCTGGCCGGCTTCGAGTCACTCAGCGAGGGCAAAATTCGCCTGGGGCAGCGCACACTGGCCAGCCGTGAGCACCATGTGCCGCCCGAACAGCGCAACATGGCGATGGTGTTCCAGTCCTACGCCCTATGGCCGCATATGAGCGTGGCCGATAACGTCGGCTACCCGCTCAAGCTGCGGCGTCTAGCGGGCGAGGCCTACCGCCGTAGGGTGGAACAGGCGCTGGCGATGGTGGATCTCGCTCCTTACGCCGAGCGCACGCCGCAGGCGCTGAGCGGCGGTCAGCGACAACGCGTGGCGCTGGCCCGCTGCCTGGTCACCGATCCGCAAGTGGTGCTACTCGACGAACCCTTGGCCAACCTCGATCGCCACCTTCGGGCGTCCATGGAGCAAAGCTTTCGGGAGTTTCATCGCCGCACCCGGGCCACCATGATCTACGTCACCCATGACCAGAGCGAGGCGATGTCGTTGGCTGATCGCATCGCCGTGATGCGTGACGGCCGGCTGGCGCAATGGGCCACGCCCGAAGCGCTCTATCGCAAGCCACTCAGTGCCTGGGTAGCCGGCTTCATCGGCCAGGGCAGCCTGCTCCGGGTGGCGGCGGGGCGGCCGGGCCGGCGCCTGGAAGAGGCTGCCTTGATGCGCGGGCTTGCCGCCGTTTCCGGCGAGCGTACCCAGTCGGTGCTGGTGCGTCCCGAGCATGTCATGGTGTTGCCTGATGACTCAGCAGGGCGGGGCCTGCTGGCGCGGGTGGAGAGCGTGACCTTCCGTGGCGAGCGCTACGAGTTGCACCTGCGTCTCGAAAGCGGTGAGACGCTGCTGGCCTATCATCATGCCGCGCCTGCCATGGGGCAGGAGGTGACGGTTGTGCTGCACGAGGGATGGTGCCTGGAGCCCGACGTATGAGCCTGCGTATCGAAGTGCTCAGCGGACTGGGCGAGAAGGCCCCGGCCGCCATCCTGGTCGAGGCCGAGGGCAGGCGCCTGCTGCTCGATGCCGGCGGTGCCCTCCACCCGGGGCAGTCGAGCGAATGGGCCAAGGGCCTGGATGTCGATGCGGTGCTGATCAGCCACGACCATGTCGATCATATCGGCGGCGTGGCGGCGTTGCCCGCCGAGCTGCCGCTCTACTGTACGGCCCCGGTGGCGGCTGCCCTGCCGCAGGGGCGTGAGTGGCGTCCCTTGCCCGCACGCGGCGAGTGTCGGATTGCTGGCATTACGGTTACCACTGGCCAGGCGGGGCATTCGCTGGGCGGTGTATGGCTGCATCTCGGTGTTGGTCAAGGCGTTTATTACAGCGGTGATGCCTGCCTGGAATCGCTGCTGTTTCCCTTCGACGAGCCGCCGCCGGCCTGCGTTGCGCTGCTGGATGCTTCCTACGGGCTCTACGATGTGCCCCAGGCGCAGTGCCGAGACGCCCTTGCGCAGCAGCTGAGCGAACCGCGGGTAATGCCGGTGCCGGCTTCGGGTCGCGCGCTGGAGATGGCGCTGTGGCTCGATGCCATGGCGCCGCGGCTCGGCATCGACTGGAACCTGGACGACGCCTGTCGGGTGGGGCTCGAACGCTTGCTGTGCCTGCCCGCCACGCTGCGCCGGGTGGAACACGACGCGGCCATTCGCCGGCTGCTCGAGGCCTCGCATTCGACCTCGCCCAGACTGTGGCTGGTGGAAGACTGCGACGACGACCCGGATGACTGGCCGATTCATCGCCTGCTTCATACCGGCTATCTCACCCCCGACGACAGCGTCAGCGCGCAGCGGGTGAGGTCGACTGGCGACGCTGGAACGTCCACCTGCGATTGTCGCACCTGCGCGTACTGGTGCATCGGCTCCGGGCCATACGGGCGATTCCACTGTTCACTTCCCAAACCCATGAGGTAAGCAACATGTTGCAACTACCGACAGGATTGGCCGTGAACGCGGCGGAGGAAAGCGATGTTGCTGGCTAGGCCCTTCGTCTTCATTCGCCACGGCGAGACCCGGCTCAATCGCGAGCAGCGCATCTGCGGGCGCATCGACGTGCCATTGACGGCGCTGGGCGAGGCTCAGGCGCGCCGGGCCGGCGCCTGGCTGGAGCGACCCTGGAGCCGGGTCGTGACCAGCACCCTGCAACGCGCCTGGCACACCGCGGAGCTGGCGGTGCCCGGCCAGCAGGCCACGCGCCTGAGCGGGCTCGACGAGCGCGACTGGGGGCAGTTGGACCAGATGCATCTGACGCAGCAGCCGGCCTACGAAGCCACGCCACCCGGCGGCGAGAGCTGGGCGGATTTTCAGGCCCGGGTGCTGACGGCGCTCAACGGCGTGCTGGCAAGCGCGGAGCTGCCGCTGATTGTGGCTCACTCGGGGGTGTTTCGGGCCATCCGCGCCCAACTGATCGGCACGCCGCACGGCCCGCGGCTGGCCAACGCCACCCCGTACTTGATGTCGCCCGGCGTTCTGGGTTGGCAAATACACCGCTATGAGGCACATCAGCATGCAAGATAACGCAGTAATCGTCGATGTCGACGGCACCCTGGCAGAGTTCAATCCCGGCCGGGAGGGGCCTGGGTGCTGGGGCCGGAAAAACAGTGGGATCCATTTTTTTCGCATATGGCCGAGGCCCCGGCCATCGAGCCGGTCGTGAGACTGGTACGCATCCTGGCGGAACAGGGCCAGAGCATCGTGATCTGCAGTGGTCGGCCCGATGGCTATCGCGAGCACACCCGGCGCTGGCTGATGGAGCAAGAGATTCCCTACCACGGCCTCTACCTGCGAGACCAGGGTGATGATCACCTCGCCGACGAAGTCGTAAAATCCCGGCTGCTTGAGCGTATGCGCTGTGACGGCTTCATCCCCTGGTTAGTCCTGGATGATCGCGATGCCGTGGTGGCGCAGTGGCGTCGCCTGGGCCTCACTTGCCTGCAGTGTGCCGACGGTGCTTTCTAAGCCTTCCAGCTTAGCGGTGCGGCGGTCGTCAAGGGCAGAGCCTGGTGGCTTTCGCCGCTCAGGAGGATTCACAGGGCGTCCTTGCTGGCAAGGGCGCCGAGCCTCAGGATGGCGTGCCGTGCCGCGGCCTTGCGTTCCTCGCGTCGTGCTTGCCAATGACGCAGCGCCTGAAGAGTTTCCCGAGAGGGCGATGCCTGTTGACGAAAGGCCTCGAACCAGGCCAGCTGCGTGCAGAGGTCCTGAAACTCTCCCAGCCGCTCCTGGCGCCCCTTGAGCTGGTCGAGCAGGCCCCGGTGCCTTTCCGGTGCCAACTCGGCGAGATAGCGGATGCGCTTCACCTGCTTGCGCAGCCGATGCAGTGCCGCATCCGGAGAGGCTTCGTCGAGAGAGTTAAGGAGCGCATCATGGCGGGCCAGTTGCTCGTGCAAGACCTGATCGACCTGAGGTTTCTTCAGGCGGTTGAGTGCCTTGGCAAAGTCCCAGAGTCGATGAGCTCCCTCCATGCCTGCATGTCGCGAGCATAGCGTCGCCCTCGCAAGTTTTCCCTGAACGCCTGGCGCGCCCTCTGTGCCTCGGCACGCAGCCAGGCAATTATCGGCTCCCGTGCTTTCCGGGGGGCATCGTTAGACCGCCGGCTCAGGTCATCCAGCATTACCTCCAGGTCGCGCAAGTCGCTGGTGGCCTGTGCATGACGACGCAGCCCTTTCAACGCACGCTTGAGCCCCGGGATGTCAAGAATGGCTTTCAGCGCCTCTCCCACCGCTCGGCTGCGTCGCAGGTTGACCCGATACTGGTGCAGGAATTCGGGGTCGTGCCCGGCGCTTGCACCGGCTTCCAGGGATCGGATCATGCGGTACTGGTATGCCAGTCGATACTGGATGCGCGTGGCCGTCTCCAGCTTGTCGAGGCGCGGCGGTTCAGGCGCCTTACGCTGGAACAGGGTATGACTCGCTTCCAGAGGCGAGAGCGTATGGCGGACCTCCCCTTGGCAGCGGCCCAGATCGTGCCAGGTGTCGATGGGCAGGGCGAGGTGTATCAGCCCACCGGTCGGTAGCCGCTTGGGCACCTCGTCGCTCAAACGTTGGGCCAGTGCCAGCAGGGCAGGATTATGGCCGATCAAGGCGAGATGATCGACCGCAGGATCAACGGCCTGGAGCCATCGGTGAAGCGCTTCTTCCTCGAAGGTGTAAAGGGCGTCATGGCACCGTGCCCGCTTTACCAGATCCAGCTCGTGCAGAGCGGTATCCAGTGCCTCTAGCGTTTGCCGAGCCCGAAGGGCCGAGCTGACGTGGATGTCTCCGCAAAAGGCACCAAGTTGCCTCAGCGCCGGGGCCATGGCCGCTGCCTGGCGCTGGCCTCGGGCGCTCAGCGGACGCTGGCGATCCTCGATATCGCCAGTTCGTTTCGCCCTGGCATGTCGAATCAAGTAGAGATGCTTCATGGCAGTCGACCCTCTTGTCCGTGGTGCGTCAGTCGTTTTTGCGATTGTCGGGCCGTTGCTCACATCTTGAGCGTCGCCGCTCGCGCTCACGGCGACGGTGCTGGGCCAGGGCATTGCCATTGGCCAATTGGACCAGGAACTCGACCTCCTCGTCACTCAGCGGTTCGCGCTGTCGCCGTGGCATCGGGCTGTCTCCTGTCGAAGGGTCTAGGTCTCTAGACGCTAACGACGGAGGATGACAGCAGGGTGACGAGTCGGGCCGGGCAAGGCATCAAGTGTATCGAGGTGGTCAGCCTGCCTTCAGCAAGGCTTCGAGCAGCGCATCGTGCCGCTCGGCATGGGCCACCAGCAGGCTGTGCCATTCGGCGGGATCGGTGTTGCCCTCGAGGTCAGTCACGACAAGGCCTGCCTCCCGGGCGAAGACGATACCGGCGGCCACATCCCACAGGTCGAGCCTGGCGCCCTGGGACCAGAAGGCATCGAAACGGCCAAGGCCGGTGTAGGCGATCTCCAGAGCTGCCGAGCCGGGGGTCCGAATCCCGGCCACGGTCGGCATCAGTGCCGTGAGCTGGCGCAGGCTGGTAGGGCAGTCGCCCTTGGCGTGATACGGCAGGCAGGTGGCGAGGAGCATTTCCGGCATGGGGCGGGCTGGAGAAGCGACGACACGATGGCTGCCAAGGTGGGCGCCTTGTCCTTTGACCGCCCACAGCATCTCGTCGAGCAGCGGCTGGTAGACCACCCCATGGGTCAGCTGGTTACCCTCTTGCACGGCGATGGACACCGAGAAGTGAGGCACGCGGTGCAGGAAGTTGTTGGTGCCATCCAACGGGTCGATGACCACCACGAGGGTGCCGTCCTGGGCTGGCGTTGCGCCCGTCTCCTCCCCCAGGAAACCCACCTCAGGATGGTGGCGACGCACGGTGTCGATGATGGCCCGCTCTGCCGCCCTGTCGTAGTCGGTCACGAAGTCCGAGGCGCCCTTGCACTGGAAATCGATCGTGCCTGCGGCCTGATAACCCTCGCGCAGGATTTCGCCGGCCGCCTGAGCGGCTTGCTTGAGCGTGTCGATTAGCGGCGTCTTGTGGATCATGCGGCCTCCTGTCGGGTGGGTTTGTCGGTGCGCCTTCCGCTTTCCCGGTGGAAGGGGTGCAGCGCTTCGCGGCGCACGTAAAAGCGCAGGGTCTCGCCTTCCGCCACCGGCGGCTGGCCGGCGGTGCGAATCACGCTGGACTGGTCGCTGCCGGCCAGGCGCACGTAGAGGTGGCTCTCAGCGCCGGCGGCCTCGAACAGCTCCAGGGTGGAGTCCACCACCAGATGTGGGCCACTCGGGGTCTGCATGTGCAGGTCGTCGGGGCGGATGCCGACGATATCGGTGCCTGTGGGCAGGTCCTCGAGTAGTCCATTGCCCCGCTCACGCAGATAGTCCAGCGGAATCAGGTTCATCGCCGGCGAGCCGATGAAGGTGGCCACGAACAGGGAGGCCGGGCGCGCGTAGATCTCCATGGGTGTGCCGACCTGTTCGATGCGACCGCCGTTGAGCACTACCAGGCGGTCGCCCAGGGTCATGGCCTCGAGCTGGTCGTGAGTGACGTAGAGGCTGGTGGTCTTGAGGCGACGCTGGAGCTGCTTGATCTCCACGCGCATCTGCACGCGCAGCTTGGCATCGAGATTGGAGAGCGGTTCGTCGAACAGGAAAGCGGCGGGTTCGCGCACCAGCGCCCGGCCCATAGCCACCCGCTGGCGCTGGCCGCCGGAGAGCTTGCGTGGCTTGCGCGGGAGGAACTCCTCGATTTCCAACATACGTGCCGCCTCGCGCACCCGGCGCTCTATCTCGTCGCGCTTGAAGCCGCGATTCTTCAGTCCGTAGGCGAGGTTGTCGAACACCGTCATGTGGGGATAGAGGGCGTAGTTCTGGAACACCATGGCAATGTCGCGCTGGGCGGGCTCCAGGTCGTTGACTATCCGCTCGCCGATGGTCAGCCGGCCCTCGCTGATGGTCTCGAGACCCGCCACCATGCGCAGCAGGGTCGACTTGCCGCAGCCCGAGGGGCCTACCAGCACTACGAATTCGCCGTCCGCCACCTCCAGGTCGACGCCCTTGACCGCCTGGACATCGCCGGGATAGGTCTTCTTCAGGCCTTCCAGCTTGATACTTGCCATTTTACTTCTCCGTCTCGGTCAGGCCCTTCACGAACAGCCGTTGCATGAACAGGATCACCAGCACCGGGGGCAGCGCGGCCATGACCACCGCGGCCATCACCAGGTGCCATTGCGGGTCGCCGTCGGCGGCGGTGGTCATGCGCTGCAGGCCCATGACGATGGTGTAGTAGTCGGGGTCGGTGGTGATCAGCAGGGGCCACAGGTACTGGTTCCAGCCGTAGATGAACATGATCACGAACAGCGCGGCGATGTTGGTCACCGACAGCGGCAGCAGGATGTCCTTGAAGAATTTCAGCGGCCCGGCGCCATCAACGCGGGCGGCTTCCAGCAGTTCTTCCGGCACCGTCATGAAGAACTGGCGGAACAGGAAGGTGGCGGTCGCCGAGGCGATCAGGGGGATGGAGAGGCCGGCGAAGCTGTTGAGCATGCCGAGGTCCGCCACCACGCGGAAGGTGGGGATGATGCGTACTTCCACCGGCAGCATCAGGGTGATGAAGACGATCCAGAAGAAGAACATCCGGAAGGGAAAGCGAAAATAGACGATGGCAAAGGCTGACAGCAGCGAGATGGACAGCTTGCCGAGGGTGATGGCCAGCGCCATCACCAGGCTGTTCCAGAGCATTTGGCCTGCCGGCGGGGCACCGGCGCGGGAGAGGCCGGTCTGCCACATGGCGCGGTAATTCTCCAGGGCGTGGCTACCTGGTACCAGCGGCAGGGTGCCGCGCAGGAACTCGCCCGGCCCCTGGGTGGAGGCGACGATGGCCACGTAGACCGGAAACAGCACCAGGGCCACGCCGAGGATGATGATCAGATGGGCAACCAGGTTGCCCCAGGGCCGGTTTTCGACCATGATGTTGCGTGCCTCTTGGAATCAGTAGTTGACGCGGCGTTCGATGAAGCGGAATTGGATCACCGTCAGCGCGATGACGATGGCCATCAGGATCACCGACTGGGCAGCCGAGCTGCCGATGTTCATGCCCACGAAGCCGTCGGCGTAGACCTTGTAGACCAGGATGTTGGTCGCCTGGGCCGGGCCTCCCTGGGTGGTGGCATGAATGACGCCGAAGGTGTCGAACATGGCGTAGACCACATTGACCACCAGCAGGAAGAAGGTGGTGGGGGTGAGCAGCGGGAAGACGATGGTCCAGAAGCGCTTGGCCGGACCGGCACCGTCGATGGCTGCGGCCTCGATCAGCGACTGCGGGATCGACTGGAGCCCGGCCAGGAAGAACAGGAAGTTGTAGGCGATCTGCTTCCAGGCCGCCGCGATGATCACCAGGATCATGGCATCCGTGCCCGAGGTGCGGTGGTTCCAGCGGTAGCCCAGCATGTCGAGCACGTAGGGCACGATGCCAATGGAGGGGTTGAAGATGAACCACCACAGCACACCGGCGATGGCCGGTGCGATGGCATAGGGCCACACCAGCAGGATGGTGTAGCCATCTCGGGAGCGAAGCATTCGGTTGACGGTGACTGCCAGGAGTAGGGCCGCGCTCATCGAGAGCAGGGTCGTGCCCAAGGCGAACACGGCGGTGACCGAGAGGGAGTTGAGATAGTAGGCGTCTTCGAACAGCCGGGAGAAATTGGCCAGCCCGACGAAGGTGGTGCTCAGGCCGAAGGCATCCTCGCGCAGCAGCGATTGGTACAGCGCCTGTCCCGCCGGCCAGATGAAGAAGATCAGGGTGATGATGACCTGAGGCGCCAGCAACGCATAGGGCAGCCAGCGACCGGGAAACGTCATGCGTTTGGTCTGCATGATTTATTGCTCGGCAAGACGATGAAAAAGGCGCCCCCTCCCAGGGGAGGGCGGCGCGAAAGGGCTGTTCTTATTGATTGGCTTGCTGGAAATCCCTAAGCAGGGCATTGCTGCGCCGTGCCGCATCGGCGCTGGCCTGCTCGCCGCTCTTGCGTCCGGCCATCACCGCTTCCATCTCCTCGGAAATCATGTCGCGAATTTGCACGAAGTTGCCGAAGCGCAGCCCCTTGGAGTTCTCGGTTGGCTCGTTGAGGGTCATCTGCTCGATGGAGATCTCGGTGCCCGGGTTCTCGGCATAGAAACCCTGTGCCTCGCTAAGCTCCCAGGCGGCATGGGTGATCGGCAGGTAGCCGGTGCGCTGATGCCAGTCGGCCTGCACCTCAGGCTCGGAGAGGTAATCGAAGAAGGCCGCCACGGCTGCGTACTCCTCCTCGCTGTGCCCGCGCAGCGTCCATAGGGTGGCACCACCGATGATGGAGTTTTGCGGCGCATCCTCTACGTCGGCGTAGTAGGGCAGCATGCCGTAGCCGACCGCGAAATCGGCATTGGCCAGCACGCCGGCACGGGCTGCCGAAGAACCGAAGAACATGGCGCACTCACCGGAATAGAACATCGGGGCGGCGTCGCTGCCCGGTCCCGGTCCACCCCAGCGGAACACGCCCTCGTCTTGCCACGTCTTCAGGTTGTCCCAGTGGCGGGCCACCAGCTCGTTATCGAAAACGAACTCCGTTTCGAGGCCGCCGAAGCCGTTTTCCAGGGTGCCCAGCGGCGAGTCGTGCATGGCGGAGAAGTTTTCCAGCATCACCCAGCTCGGCCAGGAGGTGGTGAAGCCGCAGCTGGCGGCATCCTGCTCGCTTAGCCGGCGTGAATAGGCTTCGACGTCCTCCCAGGTCTGCGGCGCACCCTCGAGCCCCGCCGCCTCGAAGGCATCGCGGTTGTAGTAGAGGATCGGGGTGGAGGAGTTGAAGGGAAAGGAGAGCATGTTGCCGCGGGTATCGGTGTAGTAGCCCACCACTGCCGACAGGAAGGCCTCCCGATCGAAGGCTCGGCCATGGTCTTCCATCAGCTGGTAAACGGGATAGACGGCGCCTTCGGCGGCCATCATGGTGCCAGTTCCGACCTCGAACACCTGCAGGATGTGGGGATGCTGGCCGGCGCGGAAGGCGGCGATGGCACCGGTCATGGTCTCGGTGTAGTTGCCCCGGTAGCTGGGGCGAACCCGATACTCCTCTTGGGAGGCGTTGAAGTCTTCGGTGATGCCTTCCAGTATCTCGCCGAGTTCGCCGCCCATAGCATGCCACCATTGCACCTCCACGGTGGCATGAGCGGACAGCGACAGGCTGGCTGCGGCGATGCCGGCGGCCAGGCCTTTCAATGAAAATGCGGGCATGATGCTCTCCTTGCGTCTGCGGCGACCCATGGGCCAATGATGAAAATGAACACTTTTCCCGCCGATATTAGTGACAGGCGATGACATCGCGGTGGCAGAAAAATGTCGGTTAGGTGATGGTGGGTGGCTGACATCATGTATCCAGCCTGCCTCGGGGCGTTGGTCGGTCGCGGTGGGGCTGATGAGAGTTCGTGTCCATGGCGATGCTTCAGTGACACGCTTCGACTGTCATGGATTTGCCATCGCACTGCCGCATCCTTATGGCTTTTCATGGCGACGAGTGCGGGCATGACACCGAGCGAGCAACACCTGCTGGAGGCGATCATCGTTGGGGAGCAGTTGACGCCCTACTTCCAGCCCATCGTCGATATGGGGCAACGCCGCATCCACGGCTATGAGGCGTTGATTCGTGGTCCACAGCATTCACCGCTGCACGCTCCCCAGCGGCTTTTCGAGAGCGCCATGCAGGCCGGTCTGCTAGTGGAGCTGGACCTGCTCTGCCGGCGGCTGGCCATCGAACGTTTTGTGGCGCTGGGGCTTGGAGGAAAGCTGTTCCTCAATGTCATGCCCTCGACCCTGCTGGAGCGTGACTTTCGAGAGGGGCTGACCCTGGCCTATCTGGATAGAGGTGGGCTGGCACCGGAGCGGGTGGTAATCGAGCTTACCGAGCATCTTCCCATCGCGGATTACCAAGCGATGCGACAGGCCATGGACCACTATCGGGAGATGGGCTTTCGAGTGGCCCTGGACGACCTGGGGGCGGGTCACTCCAGCCTTCGCCACTGGGCGGAATTGCGTCCGGACATGGTCAAGCTGGATCGTCACTTCGTCGCCGGGATCGATAGTTCTCCCGACAAGCGCGAGTTCCTGCGCTCGCTGCTGGACGTGGCCCGCAGCCTGGGATGTGAACTGATTGCGGAAGGTGTCGAAACCGCCGAGGAGCAGCGCTGTCTCTGGGAGCTGGACCGTGGGCTCGTGCTGCTGCAGGGCTATTATTTCGCCCGACCCTGTGCCGAGCCACCGCGCCAGGTGTCGCCGCTGCTGCCCAGCCACGGCCTGACGGCACAGTCACCGCGACGCAGTGCCAGCACGATTGTTGCGCAGGTGGACCCTGTCTCGCCGAGGCTGCCGGTTCTGTCCCTGGTAGAGCGCTTCCGTGCCCAGCCCGAGCTTCGCTGCGTGCCGGTGGTGGAGGCTGACCGCCCACTGGCGGTGGTGCGTCGTCACGAATTCCTGACGCTGTTCACCAATCCCTACAGTCATGCTCTGCACGCCAGAACAGAGGTGGATCAGATTGCCGATCGTCACCTGCTCAGCGTGCCTCAGGATACGTCCCTGGAAGTACTCAGCCAGCGCATTACCGATGCCCGTGGGCTGCAGCAGGAGGACTTCGTAGTCGTCGACGATACGGGGCGCTACCGAGGCATGGGGAATATCATCGACCTGCTGCGGGAGATCACCGCCATCCAGGTGCGCCAGGCCCGCAACGCTAATCCGCTGACCGGCCTGCCGGGGAATATCCTGATTCAGGAAGCGTTGACCGAGCGACTACGTCAGGGGCAGGCCCTGGTGGCGGTGTTTGCCGACCTGGATAACTTCAAGGCCTACAACGACGGCTATGGCTATGCCGAAGGGGATCGGATGATCCTGTCACTGTCGCGACTGTTGTTGGCGCGCCTGAGTGATGCCGATGATTTCCTGGGGCATGTGGGCGGCGATGACTTCATGCTGCTGCTCGGGGGAGATGACTGGCGAGCTAACTGCGAGGCGATACTCGCGGATTTCGCCGCTCTGGTGCCCGAGTTCTATCGTCCTGAGCACCGCGCTGCCGGCGGCATGGTAGGTGAGAGTCGCCGGGGTGAGCAGGTCTTTCATCCACTGGTCAGCCTGTCGCTGGCGGCGCGGCCGATAGCGGCCGGTGAAGCACTGGCGCCGCCACAGCTTGCCGCCGAGCTCTCCGAACTCAAGGCCCAGGCCAAACGCCGGCCCGGCAACAGCCTCTTCGTCGATCGTCGCCACCACAGGCGTCGCGCGGGGAACTCCAGCTGAGGACACGGTGTCTCGGTCGTGTGCCGCTCTGGCTGCCAGAACTCAGATGACGAATGCAGCCTTCGCCAATGGCGTTGGCTAAAGGCGAAAAATTGTGTGTAGGCTAACGGTTTTCCCTGTTATGACCGGAGCCTGCCATGTCTGCCTCGCCTCCTGACGCTTTGTCGCTGCACGTTCGCGGAGAAGGCTGGCGGGTCCTTGCCGCCACGACCTGGGTGCAGGTCCTGTGCAGCGGGGGCATGCTGCTGGTGCCGACCCTGGCGCCTCAGGTGGCGGCGGCCTTTGGCATACCCACCGGCTGGGTGGGGCTGCAGGTCAGCCTGCTCTACGGGGTGGCGATGCTCGCCTCGCTGCAGTCAGCGGTGCTATCCAGACGCCTGGGGGGCTGCCGGGCCAGCCAGCTGGCCATGGCGCTGGTGATGGGGGGCTGTGCGCTGGCGCTGATCGGTACGCCCTTGGCCCTGCTGGCCACCACCCTGCTGCTGGGCCTTGCCTACGGTGTCACCAGCCCTGCGGCCGCCGAGCTGCTCTCCCGCTTCACCCCGCCGGAACGGCGCAACCTTGTCTACTCGATTAAGCAGACCGGCGTGCCCCTGGGCGGCGTGCTTGCCGGTTTGATGGCCCCCCCGCTGGCATCCATCTGGAACTGGCAAGCGGCCTTCCTGGCGGTGGGGGTGGCCTGCCTGGCCACCCTGCTGCTGCTTCAGCCGCGCCGCGAGCGATGGGATGCCAGCCGGGATGCCAGCGTGCGCATACAGCGGGCCGGCAGCCTGGGCGTGCTGCGCCGCTATTCGTCCATGCGTTGGCTGGGGGCCACCGGTTTCTGTCTCTCGGCCGCCCAGCTCTCGCTGCTCAGCTTCGCGGTGGCCTACATGGTCGAGGAGCTGCTGCTAAGCCTGGTGGTGGCCGGCGCCGTGGTCTCCCTGGTGCACGTGGCCGGGGTATCGGGCCGCTTGGCGTGGGGGGCGCTGGCCGACCGCCTGGGCGGCAGCCTGCCGGTGCTGTTTGGCCTCGCCGGGATCATTGCGGTGATCTTTTTCCTGCTGGCGGCGCTCGGCCCCGCGGTGCCAACCTGGCTGACGATCACGCTAATGGTGGTGGCCGGCGCCACAGCGGTGGGGTGGAACGGCGTCTACCTGGGAGAGGTAGCGCGGCGCTGCGAGCCCGGCGAGGTGGGCGAGGCCACCGCTGCCGTGCTGGTGCTCACCTACATGGGGGTACTGGTGGGGCCGGCGCTGTTCAGCCTGATCGTCTGGCTCACCGGCAGCTACGCCGTGGGCTTCCTGCTGCCCACGGCAACCGGCGCCCTGGCCGTGTTCTGCCTGTTTCGATGCGTGCGCAGCGACGGCCTGACCAAGGCTCGCCTCCCCAGGGACCGCCACCCCTAGCCAAGGTTGATCACGCCCAGCAGCACGGCGGCGGCCAGGCCCCAGAGGTAGAACGAGAAGACCTTCATGCGGGCGCGGTAGAGGAAGTAGAGCACCAGACGCAGGGCCAGGGCGCCCACGGCGGCGGCCACCACGAAGGCGGTCAGCATCACGGCATAGTCGAGTTCGCCGAGCCCGCCGTTGCGGGCCACTTCGACGGCCTGCACGCCGGTGGCGGCCAGGATGGTAGGGATCGCCAGGAAGAAGCTGTATTCCGCGGCCCAGCGGCGCTTGAGCCCGCTCAGCAGGGCGGCGGAGATGGTCAGGCCGCTGCGGCTAAAGCCCGGCACCAGCGCGAGCCCCTGGGCCGCGCCGATGACCAGGGCATTGCGCGGCGTGATCTGGCGCAGCCCCCGGGGGCGAGCGCCGAGGGTATCGGTCCACCACAACAGGAGCCCGGTCAGCGTCAGGGTGCCGACCACCAGCATGGGCAGCGCGAAGACCCGCTCAAAGGTGGTCTTGAGCAGCAGCCCCACCGCGGCGGTGGCCGCCACCGACAGCACGCAGAGCAGCGCCAGGCGCAGATAGAGCAGCTCACGCCCAGGGAGCCGCGCCGAGAGGCCCACTCGAGGCTCTGGCGCGTGATGCCGACGCTCAGGCGCACCAGACTCGATCGAAACACGAGGGCGATGGAGACCAGGGTGCCGACATGCACCACCAGGTCGAAGAGAATCATCTCGGCGCTGTCCGGGGCCGGCAGACGGTGTCCCTGACCGATCAGCCAGTGCTGCGTGAGCACCAGATGGGCGGTAGAGCTGACCGGTAGAAACATGAAGACGCCTTGTATGGTGCCGAGCAGGGTGGCGATCCAGAGAGTCATGATGATCAACCGTCGAGTAGTGGCACGCCTAGGGGTGCGGCAGTGAGTCGTCTGCCTCCCGGGCAGCGGGCCATTGCACTAATCCACTTTATCTGGCTGGCCACGCCATCATCGCCCGACCCACTCCACCAGGCTGGTCTCGCCCAGAGCGTGGCGTTCGTGGCGAATGCGGCAGGTGGCAGCGTAGGGCAGATCGAAGGCCAGGATGCGCGAGAGCGGCTGGGCCAGCACCTGGCGCAGCACGGCATTGGTGACGAAGAGATGGCAGACCACCAGCACATGCCGGCCGGGCGGCTGTGCCAGCAGCGCCTCCCAGGCGCCGCCCACCCGGGCGTCGAAGGCCGCCACCGCTTCGCCGCCCGGCGGCGAGGTGCGGCTGGGGTCGGCCCACAGCGCTGCCTGGCGATCCTCGTCCGTCTCGAGCGCCCGTGCCTCTTCGTGGGTCTTGCCCTCCCAGTCGCCCAGGGCCATCTCGGCCAGGTCAGGCTCCACCGTCACCGGCAGGTCATGCTGCTCGCCAAGCCACAGCGCGAACTCGCGGCAGCGCGACAGCGGCGAGGTGACGATGGCATCCCGGGGGCCGCCCCGTCGGTTGTCAGGGCGTAGACGGCCGCCTGCATCTGTTGCCAGCCCTGCTCGCTTAGGGGGTGGTCGGTGGTGCCGCGCAGCATCCGGCCCCCCACCGGTTCGCCGTGTCGGACCAGGTCGAGGGTAGTCACCTCGGCATCGGGAAAGCGCATGGTGGTGCTCCTGTTCACGTTCAGATGATGGCGTGGCGCACCCGGGCGGAGATCCACTCCGAAGCCAGCACGGTGACGAAGATCATCACGAAGATCACGCTGACCTGATTCCAGGCCAGGCTGTTGATGGCGGCGTTGAGCTGCAGCCCGATGCCGCCTGCCCCACCAGCCCCAGCACCGTGGACTCGCGAATGTTGATATCCCAGCGGTAGACGCTGATGCCGGCAAAGGCGGGCATCACCTGGGGAAGCACCCGTAGCTCATCACCTGCAGGCGGCCGGCGCCGGTGGCGCTGATCGCCTCCACCGGGGTGGGGTGGATCTCCTCGATGGCCTCATAGAGCAACTTGCCGATAAAGCCGATGGAGCGCAGGGCGATGGCGATGATGCCGGCCAGCACCCCGGCCCCAGGATGGTGACCAGCAGCATGGCCCAGATCAGCGAGTTGATGGAGCGCGACGAGACGATGATCACCAGGGCGGCGCTGCGCACCAGGGGGTGGGGCGTGGTGTTGCGGGCGGCCAGGAAGGCCACCGGAAAGGCCATGGCGATACCCAGCAGGGTGCCCAGGGTGGCAATGTTGAGGGTGTCCCACATCGGCTTCCAGAGCCGGTGGGCGATCTCCCACTGGGGCGGCAGCATGCGGCTGATCAGGTCGCTGCCCTGGCGGCCGGCATCCTCCACGAAGACCCACATGGTGTTGTCGGAGATCAGCTTCCAGCAGAGCAGGAACAGGCAGGCGCCGGCTAGCCAGGCCAGATAGCCCAGCCACTGGGCGCGGGTCGTGCGCAGGCGCCAGGTGGGCGTGCCCTGCGGCGTCGTTGAAACGGGCATGGATCATTCCTTTCAGGCAAAGGCAATGAGCGAGCGGAATGAAGCGCAAGGCGCTCGAAGCGCAAGAACCGGAGCATATGAGGGATATGTGAGGATTCTGAGCATTCGAGCAACACAGCGATTCGTACGCGCAGTCATTGCATTACTGGGTCCAGCGGCGGATGTGGCTCGAGGAGTACTCACACAGCAGCACGATGGCGATGATGATCAGCAGTATCGCGGCCGAAGTGTCGTACTCGTAGCGGCTGATGGAGGTGTTCAGGGTGGCGCCGATGCCGCCGGCCCCGACGATGCCGATCACCGCCGACTCGCGGAAGTTGATGTCCAGCCGGTACATGGAGAGCCCGATCAGCCGCGGCATCACCTGGGGCTGCACGGCGTGGTTCATGGTCTGCCACCAGCTCGCACCGGTGGCGCGCACCGCCTCCACCTGGCGCCAGTCCAGGTCTTCGATGTCCTCGGCGAGCAGCTTGGCCATGAACCCAATGGTGGCGAAGGCCAGGGTGATCATGCCGGCCAGGGGGCCGAAGCCGAACATCACCACGAAGAGGATGGCGATGATGATCTCCTGGAAGGTGCGCGACACCGTGATGATGCCCCGGCACAGGTAATAGATCGGCCAGGGAGCGATATTGCGCGCCGCGCCCAGCCCCACTGGAACGGCCAGGGCCACGCCGATCACCGTGGAGGTGAGCGTCATGGTGAGGCTCTCGAGGATGCCGTCGATGATGTCGCCGCGGCGGCTGACGAAATCTGGCTGAGTGAAGGCCGCCAGGAAGTTCAGCCCTCGGCTGGCGCCCTCGGCGACCCGTGCCCAGTTGACGTCGATGGTGGAAAGGGCCAGCACCAGATAGACGGCCAGGCCCACCACCAAGCCCCAGCGCAGCCTAGGATTCTCGATCAACGGCAGGCGCCGCCAGCGGCCCGCCTGCGCCAGTGTCTGACGGCTCATGAGGTGCCCCCGGTGGCCAGGGTCAACTGGGGAGAGGAGGTGGGCTCGGCAGCGGGCTCGCTCGGGCTTCTTCCTCCTGGACCCGGGTATCCCACTCCTCCTCGCCGTAGATGGTGGTGAGGGTGTCGGCGTCGAGCTCGCCGGGCCTGCCGTCGAAGACGATCTCGCCAGCGCGCAGCCCCACGATGCGGTCAGCGAACTGCTGGGCCAGAGCCACGTCGTGGATATTGATGATGGCGGCCAGCTCCCGCTCGGCGCACAGCTCGCGAATCAGGCGCATGATCTGCCGGGAGGTCTTGGGGTCGAGGCTCGCCGTCGGCTCGTCCACCAGCAGCAGCCTGGGACGCTGGATCAGCGCCCGGGCGATGCCCACCCGCTGGCGCTGGCCGCCGGAGAGGGCGTCGGCGCGCTTGTCCAGGGCGTGGGGCAGGCCCACCCGCTCCAGCAGGCGAAACGCCTCGGCGATGTCCTCCTTTGGGTAGCGACGCAGGAAGCTGCGCCAGAAGCCCACGTAGCCCAGCCGGCCGGAGAGCACGTTCTCCATCACCGTGAGGCGATCCACCAGGGCGTACTCCTGGAAGATCATCGCCATGGCGCGGCGCGCCCGGCGCAGGGTGTTGCCGGAAAGCCGGGTCAGTTCGGTCTCCTCCAGGCGGATACTGCCGCTGGTAGGCTCCACCAGGCGATTGACGCAGCGGATCAGGGTGCTCTTGCCGGCCCCGGAGGGGCCGATCAGCGCCATCACCTGACCGCGGGGCAGCGTCAGCTCGATGTCGGTCAGGGCACGGTCCCCGGTGGGGTAGCGCTTGTTGACCTGGGAAAGCGTCAGCATGGTCGGGTCTCCCTTACATGCGCACGGGCCCGGAGAGCGAGGCCCTCCTGGCCCGTACTGTTGATGGCTCGATTCCAATGAGAAAAGCAGCGATCGCCGCTGGTCGTTCTCGGAATCAGTCGCAGTCGTAGGTCACGCCGTTGGCCTCGGCGATGGTGCGAATCACCGACCAGTGCTCTTCGTAGGTGACCGGAATGAACTGAGACTCACCGTTGTTGGCAAACTCGGCTTCGAGCGGGGTGCCCGCCCAGTCGTAGCTGAAGAAGGCCTGCTGAATCGCCTCCTGAAGCTCCGGATGCAGGTTGTGGGCGGTGCCGTAGGCAGTGGTGGGGAAGGTCTCGGAGGTGTAGATGACCTCGTAGTCGCCTTCGTTGATCACGCCACGGGCCTGCATGCGGCCGGACACCGAGTTGGCGATGGCCGCCGCCTCGTAGTCCTTGTTGATGACGCCGAGGATGGAGTTATCGTGGGAGCCGGAGAAAGCGGTCTCGAAGTCCTCATCGGCCTCCATGCCGTACTCGGAGCGCAGCAGCGCCGAGGGAGCGCGGAAGCCGGAGTTGGAGGTGGGCGAGGTGAAGGCGAGCTGGCGACCGGCCAGATCCTCCATTTGCTCGATGCCGCTGCCCGGATAGGTGATGATCTCCATCTCGTAGCCGAAGCTGCCGTCTTCCCCGGCCATGATGGCGAAGGGGCGGAAGCCGCCGCAGTTCACCGCCACCGGCACGCCGCCGGTGTTGAAGCCGGCCACATGAAGACGACCGGCGCGCAGCGCCTCCTGCTGGGCGGCGTTGGACTGCACCGGGAAGAACTGCACCCGTTTGCCCGTCGCCTCGGCGAGATGATCGAGGAAGTCGGCCCAAACGTCGGCATAGACGCTCGGATCTTCCACCGGGGTGTAGGCGAACACCAGCGTAGCCGGGTCGACCCAGCGGGACTCATCGCTGGGAATGTCGGCGACCATGTCGCCGTCGGCGTCGGTGTAGCGCTGTGAAAGATCGGCGCTGGCGGAGAAGCTGGCGGCGGCGAACAGGCCGGCCACGGTGCTGGCCAGCAGGGTGCGATTCAGGGTCGAAACGGTCATGGTGGCTCCAGGTCGTGATAACGGTACTGGGTGAAGCGGAATCGGCCCCTACTTTCGCCTGGGATCATGACAGTCAGCAGTCGATGGCATGACGGAGCGGTTAAGAGCTGATGAAGCGTTGGTGGCAGCCCCGAAGGGGCCTTGGCGGAGATGCTGCGGTAGAGCGCGGTCGGCTCGGCGGCCTGGGGCCCCGTGAGAACCCGGGGCGACGGCTGCCACGGCGCGTGATAGCGTGTAGTGCTCACTCGATACATCGGCAGGAAAACCATGTCCCTCGAAAGCGCGCTCCTCTATCTCGTGGCCATCTTCGTGTTTGCCGTGACCCCCGGTCCTGGGGTCTTCGCCCTGCTGGCCCGAGGCATGGCATCCGGAGCGCGAGCCTGCCTGCCTCTGGCGCTGGGCATGACCTTGAGCGATCTGATCTACCTGGTGCTGGCTTTCTACGGCCTGGCGGCCATCGCCGAGAATTGGAGCGAGGCCTTCACGGTGATCCGCTACCTTGGCGCCGCCTACCTGCTCTACCTGGGCTGGAAGATGTGGACCGCCCCGGTACGGGCCGAGCCCCTGGACCCGGAGCAGCGGCGAGTCGATGCCATGAAAGGCGTGTTGCAAGGCTTTCTGATCTCCGCCTCCAACCCCAAGGTGATTCTCTTCTACATCGCCTTCCTGCCCACCTTCATCGACCTCACCGCCCTGAGCGGCGGCGACATGGGGCTGGTGGTCGGCCTCACCTTCCTCGGGCTGATGGCAGGCCTGATGCTGGTGGCTTCCGGCGCCTCCAGCGCGCGGCGTTTCCTGCAGACCGAGCGCGCCATGAAGGGCGCCAACCGCTCCGCCGGCTCGTTGATGGCCGCCGCCGGCGCCTTCCTGATCGCCAAGGGGTAGGGCCGGTTGTGCCAACCCACCCGGTTGGCCACGAAAAGCCCCAGCACCGACGGCGAGGCACCGCTGCGCATCGGCGGGGCTAGTCTCTTGCCCCACGAATATGAGAAAACTCGAGATTCGGCCGGGCAGATCGAAGAAATCTTTAGTACGCTGAGAGTTACTCGATGTGGCCAGATGGGCTATCGATCTCGTCTTGATGGCTCGATGTAGGCAATCGGCTACCGGAAAGGGTCAGCATGAAGGGCCGCGAGCGGCTCGAATGCGCTATTCGGTGGCTCCCCCACTGTAGGAGGTCGCTTTAGCGCGCGACCAGCGGCGGTTGAGCTGGCCAGATGAAGGCACTGAGTATCGAAAACCGCCGGCGTGAGGGAGGAGAAGGACAGAAAACGACCCTAAGCCGACATGGTGGCAGAGGCAGCGAGCACGTTCATTGGGGATATGCAGCATGCACGATGTTTGGTGCTATACTACCGAGCTATACTTAATGCCTAGGGCTTTCAATATGATGAGATATGTTTGATCGCGCAGCATAACATTGTTGAACGCGCATGCGCGTTCAAGTGAAATATCGAGCACGCGGCCTAATACCTGATTTTACCAGAGGGTGCTGTGAACTTTGAAGTGAATACCGTGTTTGGGCAGTATGAAGGTTACATTGACCGAGACGCTCGCAAAGTTCGGGCTGTGCAGCCATCAACCGGAAAATCGGTTACTCTGGAATTTGATGATTTCCGAGACATCAATCCAGCTCCAGAGTTAGAGGCTAAATTTGGGGGTGGCTGCAGGGGAATCCATATTAAGGTGAGCGACCTCATAAGTGAAATTGAAGAGTCCGATAGAGCGCCAGATAACCAGGCCACAAACTTCATGGCGCGGCTGCAGGATTTCTGTGGGCGTCACTACATCTTGATAACAATAGCACTATCTGTATTGAGTGTATTAATAGCGTTGGTGGCACTATTTTGACTCCTGATTCCGTGAAGCCAGCGCCGACACTTCCCCTATCACCGCCAGTGCGCATTTTTTGACCTCCGATTCCGTCTCAACTGCCCAATGCATGCCGGTGATGGCCGACCAGGGCGGCGTCGACCGGCGACGGCAGCCCGTTTTGACATGCATAGCTACCCGCCGGGCACGGTGATGCTGGCTGCCGGTGACCGTCAGCCCTCTACGTGATGTCGTTGTCCGACAGACGATCAGCATGGTGTGCCTCGGGGATAGCGAAGGCGGCATCGCAGGGTGTTCAACACCGTCATGCGCCCGATGTCCTGCCCGAAGTCGAGGATGACCTGCCGTGCCTTGTGGATCACGAGAGCCGCGCGATGTACCAACTCTTGGAGCACGGTGCGGATCCGGCGCCGCTTGGCGGGATGGCGCACCGGGCTCAGCTCGCCGGTCATGCCCATCTGGCCCATCAGCCGCAGGATGTTGTAGGCCAGCTGGGCGAGGTGCAGAATCAGATCATTGGTGGCGAACTTTCCCGACGGCAGCCGCTCCAGGTCGAGATCGGTCTTGATCTCGCTGTGAAACTGCTCATGAGTGGCATGCGCCTGGTAGCGTTTGATCACCGCCTCCGGCGCCTCGTCCAGGCTGGTCCACCAGCCTTCCAGCTCATACTCCGGTTCGAGCAGTAACTGGCCATCGTGATCGGCGGTGCGCTCCACCAGGCGCATCACGCGCTTGAGCTCGTACTCAGACCGACCATCGCGGATCGAGACGGTCTGCGTCCATAGTGCCTGGCGCTTTCCGGGGCGCAATTCTTCCCAATAGTCCGCCGCCACGGCCAGCCAGGTGTCCTGATCGGCCGTGGCCGAGTCCCGCGGGTTCCATTTGACGAGGTAGTCCAGCTGGCGGCCTTCCTCGGCAAAGGCCAGCCGCTGCCGTTCGAGAAGGGCCAGATGCGCTTGGCTGTCGAAGCCGCTGTCCTCACGCAGCAAGATAGGTCGCTCGGTCAGGCCTTGGGCGCGGGGCAGCACCCGCTCCAGGAAGGCGTTGCTCTCCTTCATGGTGTGCTGCTTGCCGGGACGCAGTTCCAGGCCCAGACACCACCCTTCGTTGCCCAGGTAGGCGGCGATTGGGGTGTAGCCGTCGACCTTCTTGTAGGTCCGCGAGACGCCTTCCTTCTTCGAGTTGCTGTTGTCCATGACGAAGGTGTCGATGTCGAGGCAGACATGTGTCGTCTCGGCGGTGATCGGTGCCTCCACCAGCGACAGCAGGGTGGTGGACCAGGTGGCGGTGCGTGCCTGCAGGTCGTTGGCGGCAAGCTTCTCCAGCCGCTGTCGCAGCGTCGCCGTGCTCGGCACCTTCTGCAGGGTCAGCAGTTGCTGGAAGGGCTTGTCGCGACGGAAGTTTTCGATGGCATCATAGTCGCTCATGCCCAGGCACAGCAGGCCCAGGTAGCTCTTGACCACGTCGCTGGTGCGCATGCCCAGCGTGGTGGGGAAGCGGCTGTCGATGCTGTCGACGCCGGCGATCTCGAGGCACTGCCCGATGATGGATAGCCCGGCGTGGCTGGTAAGGGTGCGGCGACTGGCGCGGAATTTGACGTTGGGCATGGCACTGTCTGGGTGAATGGCGATATCAGCTATATTGCCATTCAGGTCAGTGAGTTAGAAGCATTTCGGGTGGCTGACCTCACGGATTCAGGTGACTGAAAATAATAACCAAGCACATCACTACGCAGCTTGTCGGCCGCCGGATGCTCGCAAGCTCACACCGGTGTGCGGGCGTTATGCACAAATCAACCGCAGGGAGGCCAAATGAATTTTGACGCACTTGCGTATCCAGAGAAAATCATTATTGCGGGGTCTGAATTCAGCGGCCAGCGCAACGTGTCGAAAGGTACATTACTAGTTCCATACACTGATGAACCAGACGTAGGAATCGGCGACATAATCACTCAAAAGTCTGGAAAGCGAGAAATCGAACTCAAGGTCATTGATGCTCAGTTTCAGGCGGGCGGAACTCTTGGCGTAGGTACTAAGCATAAAAATCTACTAACACTTAAAGTGGAAAATCTTACGGCACAGCCGCACACGACAAGTACTCAATCCTCTACCTTTAATATTGGCTCTATCACTGGCGAGCAAGTACAGGTAGGAAGCAACAACTCACAGGTTGTCAATATTAGCGTTCAAGGTCTTGTTGAAGCTGTAGCAAAAAGTGATGACCAAGAGGCGAAATTGGCGCTAAGAAAACTTCTGGAAAACAGCACAGTAGCAAGTATTGTTGGCGCTGGTGCTTCGGCTCTTCTGGCGCTCTTATAAATGCATAACAATCGCAGGCACAGCGACGGCTTTTTCATTGCGGCTGCGCCTCCAGTAAAAAGCCGCGCGTGCTGCGGGCGTTACATCAGAATGCGCTGAATGTCAGCTCATGGCCGAAAGCCGGCATCTTCTCGTGCTTCCAAGGTAGGCACTTGCCCCTATTGCGAAGTGACTCTCTGCATGGCGACCCCGGCTATACGTCAACGGTGGTCTCCGACGCGACTCCAGCCTCCACTGCACGGCCATCGCAGACGCGGTTGCGTCCATTCGCCTTGGCCTGGTAGAGCCGTTCATCGGCGATTCGGCTGAGGGTATCCAGGTCTATTCCATCGGGGCCGTATTCGGCGACGCCGATGCTGACGGTGAGTTTCAGGGTCTTGTCCCGATGTTCGATAGCCAGCTGCTCCACGCCTTCCCGCAGCGCCTCGGCCACGGCGACGGCGCGTTTGCCATCGGTGTTGTTCAGCAGCACCAGGAATTCCTCGCCGCCAAAGCGTGAGATCAGGTCGATCTCCCGCAGGCGCTCCCGCAGCATGCGGGCGAAGGCGACCAGCACCCTGTCGCCGGCCTCATGACCGTGCTCGTCGTTGATCCGCTTGAAGCGATCCAGGTCCAGCATCAGCACCGACAACGGGGTCCCGTGGCGCTGCGCCTGTGCCCGTTCCCATTCGAAGACATCGTTGAGCCGCATGCGATTGGCCAGCCCGGTCAGCGGGTCGACCGTCGCCAGGCGCATCAACGTTTTCTCGGAGCGTTCACGGGTGCGTTCGTAGAAGTGTGACATGCCCAGGGTGGTCAGCGCGGCGATGACGGCGTTGGCCAGCACCTCCACTCGAACGAGTTCGGGGTGGCCGCCAAAGCGGTACAGATAGATGACGCCGCCAACCCCCATATAGCCCAGTGAGAGCCACAGTCCCAGCCGGGAGCCGAGCAGGAGATGGGTGACAAGCGGGATGATCAGCAGCCAGATGAAGGCGTAGGGCGAGATGTCCGGGCGGCTTAGCAGCAGGATCGTGGCGGACAGCAACACCAGCATGAAGCCCAGACACCAGGCCTGAACCCGCTCAGTACGGCGAACCACGACCAGTAGGCCGGCGGCGAAGGCGGCAAGGGCTACCTGGATCCAAGCGACCAGGATCATGTCGTCAGGAAAGTTGAGGGCCGCAAAGCCGAGGGCGCTGACGATGGTGACCAGCAGCATTGCCTGCAGCACCGCCCGGCGGTGGCCTTGATCCGCTTGATAAGGATGCATGCACGGGTCCTTGTCTCGTCTATGCACGCTCCTCGGAGTGATCCATGACTCCCGTGCATGATGGGCGCTGTCCCTATCGCGATGACATAGGATTCATTATTGCTCGGGTTTTATTCAACACAATGATGTAACGCAAGCGAAGGCTTCTTTTGGCTAGGACGAAGGCCTCTCTTGCACGTCCTTCAACACCTCCTCGATCCACGCCAGCCAGGTCTCGGTAAGCCGCTGCCCCAGCCGCAGAGTGTGCCAGGGCGCACGCTGGGCGGACGTCAGGGCCTCCGGGTCGCTGAACCACTCCCGCTCGATGGTGGCGTAGGTCGCCAGGCGCTCGCGGAGCTGCTTGCGCAGGGCGGCAAGCTCCTCGCGGCGGGCGGGGTCGGGCCAGCGCTCCCAGGCGAAGAACTTGGCGAACAGCGGCTGGCGCACGGGGCTGGCGGCCAGGGGCTTGGCGAGCCAGGCGTCCAGCGCCTGCCGACCCGCCTCGGTCAGCCGGTAGACCTTGCGGTCGGGGCGCTCGGCCTGGGGCACCGTCTTGCACTCGAGCAGGCCGTCGCCGCGCATGCGGTCCAGCTCCCGGTAGAGCTGCTGGTGGCTGGCCTGCCAGACGTGGGCGAGCCCGGCCTTGAAGCGCTGAAGAACGTCGTAGCCGGTGCCCGGCTCGCGCTGGAGGGTGATCAGGAGGACGGCGCGTAGTGACATGGGAGACCATGGGGATGACCTTGATATGCATATGGTTGCATAGGAAGCGGGCGGCGGCTAGTCTTATGCAACAAGTTGCATTTCAAGCGATGCGTTGGCCAGCCGGCCGGCGCCCGGTAATCGGAGGCTGTCATGGCATTCACCCTGCATCTCTATGCGTCCTTCCTGGCTCTCGGGCTAGGGGCCGTTCTGCTGCTCTCGCCCAAGGGGACCGCCCCTCACCGGCTGATGGGTGGCGTCTGGGTGCTGGCCATGGCCCTCTCGGCGCTGAGCTCTTTCTGGCTGGGCGGCGGCGTGCTGCCGCTGGTGGGACATTTCGGCCCCATTCACCTGCTGTCGCTGTGGATGCTGGTGGCACTTGGCGTGGCGGTCCATGCCATCAGCCAGGGACGGGTGGCGCAGCACCGTGGCTGGATGCGCGGGGCCTATCTTGGGCTGGTCGGCGCCTTTGCCGGTACCCTGGCCCCGGGGCGCTGGGTGGCGACCCAGCTCGGCGTGTGGTGAGTCTCGTCGTGAGGGACGACGCTTCGTTCGTCAAAGCGTCTCTTCCAGAAGCATGGCGAGCCGCTTGTGATGCAGGGCGTCGGCGGTGGCGTTGTAGGAGGGGGCGTCCTTGGCCGTGAAGCCGTGGGCCGCTCCCTTGTAGAGCTCCGTGGTGAAGTGCACGCCGGCCTTGGCCAGCGCCTCGTCCAGGCGGGCGATCTGCTCGGGGGCAGCAGCTCATCCTGGTCGGCATGGCCGAGATAGACGCGCCCCTCGATGGTGTCGACCAGATGGACTGGACTCTCCTGATCATCGGCGCCCGCCAGCCTGGCCGAGTGAAAGCCGGCCGCGGCGGCTACGCGGTTGGGGTGTTCGGCCGCCAGGCGCAGCGCGAAGGCGCCGGTCATGCAGTAGCCGACCACGCCGATCTTGCCGGCCGTGAACTCGGCCTCGCCGTCAAGGCAGGCGAGGAGGGCGGCGAAATCGCGGGATTGCGCGTCGGGGTCAGCCGGCCGGCATACTCGAATAGCGTCGGACGCACGTCCGGGTCGCGGAAGGACTTGCCCTCCGGCACGACGGGGCCGCGCACATCGCGATAGTAGACGTTGGGCATCAACACGGCGTAGCCGTTGTCGGCTATCCGCTGGGCCTTCTCGTGAAAGCAGGGGCGCAGGCCGCCGATATCGGTGAACAGCAGCACGGCCGGCAGTGGACCTTCGGCGCTCCCGGGCGTGACGATATGGGCGTCTATGGTGCCGTCGGCGGCGGGAATGTCGATAGCGCGAGACATGAGTGGGCTCCGAAGTGTCGATGGGGAGGGATCTTGCCCAGAAGCAGTGTACTGCTTCTGGGCCGCCGTATCGGGGCAAGCGCCTCCGGCGTCTCACCCGCCGGAGGCACCCACGTCGTCGACCCGCACCCGGACATAGGAACCCGGCGCGTCCTCAATGGGGGAGTAGCGCCCACCTCCGGGCTCGCGGGCGGGCACCTGGCCACCGGCGTGGCGCTCGATCCAGCCGCGCCACTCCGGCCACCAGGAGCCCGCATGGTGGGTGGCCGAGGCCAGCCAGCGCTCGGGTTCTTTCGGCAGGTGGCCATAGGTCCGGTAGCCATACTTCGGCGAGCCGGCGGGGTTGATGACCCCAGCGATATGGCCGGAGCCGCCGAGCAGGAAGCGGGGTCGCCCGCCCAGTAGGTGCGCGCCGCGGTAGCTAGACTGCCAGGGCGCGATGTGATCCTTCTCGGTCGCCACGAAGAACGTCGGGATCTTCACCTTGCCAAGGTCGATGGCTTCCCCCGCCAGGGAGATGCCCCCGGGTTCGGCGAGGCGGTTCTCCAGGTACATGTTGCGCAGGTAGAAGCTCTGCATGCGCCGCGGCATGCGGGTAGAGTCGGAATTCCAGTAGAGCAGGTCGAAGGCCTGGGGCTCCCGGCCGAGCAGGTAGTTGTTGATCACGAAGCCCCAGATCAGGTCGGCGGACTGCAGCAGGTTGAAGGCGTTGGAGAGATGCGTGCCCTCCAGGTAGCCGCGTTGGGCCATGTGCTGCTCGATATAGCGAATCTGCTCCTCGTCGATGAACACCTCCAGCGGCCCCACCTCGCTGAAGTCGAGCAGGGTGGTGAAAAAGGTAGCACTGTGCACCCGCTCATCGCCTCGGGCGGCCTGATGCGCCAGTGTGCTGGCCAGCAGGGTGCCGCCGATGCAGTAGCCGATGGTGTTGAGCGACTCCTCGCCGGTGACCTCGGCCACCACGTCCATGGCCTTGAGAGTGCCCTGGGTGAGGTAGTCGTCGAAGGCCACCTCGGCATAGCGTTCGTCCGGATTGACCCAGGCGATGACGAAGACCGTCATGCCCTGTTCGACGGCCCAGCGGATGAAGGAGCGCTGCGCCGTCAGGTCCAGGATGTAGAACTTGTTGATCCAGGGCGGGACGATCAGCAGCGGCCGGCGGTCGACCGTCTCGGTGGTCGGCGCATATTGGATGAGCTGCATCAACTCATTCTGGTAGATGACCTTGCCCGGGGTCGCCGCAATGTTCTTGCCCAGCTCCAGCCCGGCCGAATCGCTCTGCTTGATGCGCAGCAGCCCCTCGCCCCGGGCCAGGTCCTCCATCAGGTTGGCCATGCCCTGCAGCAGGTTGGCGCCGCCGGTGCGCAGCGTGGCCTCGATCACCTCCGGGTTGGTGGTGGCGAAGTTGCTGGGGGCGAGGGCATCCATCAGCTGTTGGGCATAGAACTCGACCTTCACCCGCTCGTCGTGGTCCAGCTCCTCGGTGACCTCATGCACCCCCTTCAACCACTGCTCGGCGGTCAGCTGGTAGGCCTGGCGGAGCATGTCGAAGTAGAGGTTCTCCTCCCAGCCCTTGCCCTTGAAGCGCCTGTCTCGCGGGGTGGGCTTGAGGGCCGATGACGGCGCTTCGCCGAGCAGGCGCTGCGCGGTGTTATGCCACAGCGTCGTGTAGCCCTGCCACAGCTGCCGCTGGACCTCCAGGGCGTGCTGTGGCTGCAAGAGGAACTGCTGGCCCAGGCGGGTCATGGCCTTGGCCGCGACCGCCGGGTCGGGCAGGGTGAAGAAGTCCCCGCGCGCCTGGCGCTCGAGCCAGCCCTGCCAGGCCTGGGACGATCCGGTCGACAATCGCGCGAGGGCCTCGCCATAGCGCTTTGCCAGCTCGTCGGATGGCGTCTCCTGGGGTGGCGTTGGCTGGTCGCCTGACTTCGCTGACGACGGTTTTGGGTCACTCATGGCGTTGCTCCCTGGTGAGTGCGACGCGATGGCGGCGGTCTCCGGCCACGGCTCGAAGGCAGGCCGATGCGCCGCCCCATCTGCCGCCGCCTTCCGTCTCAGTATCGTAGGGCCTGGGGGAGACGCAACCGTACGCCCTTGGCCGGGGAGGCAGGAGGCGGGAACAATCCCGATGCCGGCTGCGTCCTTGCGCTCGCCGGGGTGAGCTCCGGCGATTCGCAACCTGCAGAGCACGGGAGGATGTCATGATCATTGCACGCTGGTACTGTCAGGCCCGCTTCGGGCACAAGCAGGAGCTGCTGGCGAAGACCCAGGAGTGGTGGTCCACCATCGGCCGCGACATAGGCCAGACCGACTACACCATCACCACCGGCAGCGTGGGCGCCGCCGAGTCGGTGGTGGCGGTGGATCTCCGGGTGGCGGACATGGCCACCCTGAGCGCCCAGTGGGACAAGCTCGCCGAGCGTGACGACCACCGGGAGTGGGGCAAGGCGATCGAGCCCCTGGTGGTCAGCGGCTCCACCCGCTGGGAGATCTACCGCGTGGTGGAGTAAGGCGGCTGGCGCCACTCGCTGCGCCGTGGTGGTGAAGACCGCCGCGGCGCTCATCGCCATGCCCACGCCGGTGGAGCCGGAGAGAGCCGATCTACTCAAATCACCCGCTTGCGAATCCAGGCGCTGACCTGCTCGACGCCGATCACCACCACCAGGATGGCAAGGATCACGGTGAGGGCCTGGTCGTAGCGGAACAGGTTCATGGCCGCGGAGAGCTCCACGCCGATGCCGCCGGCGCCCACCAGGCCCAGTACCACGGCGCTGCGCACCGCCTTCTCCACCGAAAAGAGGCTGGTCGCCACGAAGGAGGGCGTGCACTCGGGGATGATGGCACCGCACACCACCCCGCTACGCGAGGCGCCGGTGGCGGCTAGGGCCTGGCCGGGGCCGGGTCCACCTCCTCGATGCGCTCGGAGAAAAAGCGCGCGCAGAAGCCGATGGTATCCATGATGATGGCGAGAATGCCCGCTAATGGACCCAGCCCCACGGCGACCACGAAGATCAGCGCCCACACCAGGTCGGGCACGGTACGTAGCGTCGCCACCACGTTGCGAGCGATGACCCGAACGAGGGGGTGCGGACTGGTGTTGCGGGCACACAGCAGGGCCATGGGCAGGCTCAGGATCACCCCGAACACCACGCCGACGATGGCCATCTGGAAGGTTTCCAGCATGGCGACGGCGATGACGTCCCAGCGGGCGAAGTTGGGCGGCATCGCCTCGCCGAAGAAGGTGCCCAGATTCGCGACGCCACGCAGCAGCCGGTCCGGGTGGATATCGGCGCTGGTAAAGCCGCTGATGAAGAAGGCCGCGAAGGCCAGCAGCAAGATGAAGGCGATGGGGGAGGGCCGTTCAAGCCTGGGCGGGGCGTCGCGGTGCGGCGATGAATCGCTCATCGGTAGCGGCCTCCTGTGGTGTGACGGTCTGGTAGAGGGCCGTGATGTCGGCGTCGCCGATCTCGGCGGTGGGGCGGTCGAAGGCAAGCTGACCGCCGTGCAGGCCGATCAGCCGCTCGCCGAACTCCCGAGCCAGGTCGATCTGGTGCAGCACGCAGAGCACGGTCATGCCGCGCTCGCGCACCACCGACCAGAGCAGCTCCATCACCTCGCGGCCCGCACGGGGGTCGAGACTCGCCACTGGCTCGTCGGCCAGCACGATCTCGGCGTCCTGCATCAGCATGCGAGCGATGGCCACGCGCTGCTGCTGGCCGCCGGAGAGGGTGTCGGTGCGGCGCGGCGCCAGGTGGGCGAGGCCCACCCGCTCAAGTGCCTGCATGGCGTCCCGTCTCGATTCGCGGCTGGCGGTCAGGGCATGGCTGGCCAGGATCCCGCGGCGGCCCATCAGGCCGAACAGGACGTTCTGCAGCACCGAGAGGTTGCCGACCATGTTGAACTTCTGGAAGACGCAGCCGATACGCTGGCGCAGCGGACGCAGCTCGCGGCGGGAGGCGCGGGCAAGGTCGAGGCCGTCCAGTACCAGGCGCCCCGTGGTGGGGCGCTCGAGACCGGTCAGGCACTTCATCAGCGTCGACTTGCCGCAGCCGTTGTGCCCAAGGATCACAACGCCCTCCCCGGGAGCCACCTCGAACGACAGCCCGCCCAGGGCGCGGGTGCCGTCCGGGTAGATCTTGGTTAGGTCGCTTACGGTCAATTGCATACAGCTCACACTTAGTCGCTGAGGCCCAGCAGGGCGTAGGAGTCGCGCACCACGTCGTACTCGGCGTCATTCACGCGAACCATCTCGGCGCCGATATACTTGTCACGCTCGCCCGGGGCGAGAATTGCCTGCAGCAGGCCCTCCGGGTCGGCCATGAAGGCCTCCTGGATCTCGCTCACGCAATCCGCGGCGATATGCGGGCCGGCCACCATCGGGTCGCCCGGCATGTCCTGGCCGCGCTCGATGATGCGGTAGTTCTCCTCGCCGTGCTGGGCAACGAAAGGCGCGAAGTCGCGCACGCCGGTACCCACGGCGTCCACCTCGCCAGAAGCCAAGGCCTGCATGCGGGCACCGTCGAGCAGGGTGATCTGCAGGTCGCGGTCAATGTCCAGGCCGGCCTGGTGCAGCATGTAGCTGGGCATGATATGGCCGGTGGTGGAACCGTGGTCCTTCATGGCCACGTGCTTGCCACGCAGATCCTCCAGGGTCTCGATGTCGCTGTCGGTGGAGGCGATGAACACCGAGTAGTACTCCGGGCGTACGATGGCGCTGATCGGCTGGATGCCCTCGACGCGCTCGGCCATCAGCACGTACTCCGAAGGACCGGCCAGCACGATGTCGACCTGCTCGAAGCGCAGGGCGTTGATGGCGGTAGTGCGGTTGCCCACTGGGAAGAACTCCACCTCGACACCTAAGCGCGACTCAACTTCCTCGACAAATTCATTGAAGGCGCGCTGAAGTTCTTCTGTGCCTTCAATACCGGTATCGGCAAAGCGCAGGGTGGAGGGGCAGGACTCGGCGGCCTGGGCCTGGCCAGTAGCGAAGAGCGCGGCGGCAATGGTCAGGGGCAGCATCGACTTGATCATGGAGAACCTCTTGGCAAGCGGTGTGAATAACTGCGTTAGCGGTTGCCAACCTTGCCAAGGTGATGTGACAGAGGGGCTTCACGATCATGACCGTTTAGTGACGCCGGCTGGGGGATGATGACGAATCAGTGTATCGACATGAGATTGGCACATAACTGACATTTTGGGCCGTTATGATCGAGGCCAAAGAACAAGAATAGGGTGCCTTTTGCGGTGCCTCTACTAACGCCAATCGTCTACATGATCGTTCGTCCAAGGGAATTTATGATGATGAAGAAATCTCTCATTTCCAGTGCCATCGCCAGCGTCTTGCTGGCATCTTCTGCGGCCCATGCGGCTAAGGTTTATGATCAGGATGGCACCAGCCTCGATCTCTATGGTCGCATCGCCATGGGCGTAGAGTCCGGTGGTAATGCAGAGGATAATGGTAGTGAGTTCGTTAACGTGGGCTCTCGCCTGCAGCTGACCGGCAGTAGCGTGATCAATGATGATCTGCGTGGTTTTGCGCGGGTGCAGTGGCGCTTCAATGGTGATGAGCGTGACCAGTCGTCGGGCTTCAGCGAAGTGCGCAACAGCTACCTGGGGGTGGAAAGCGCTACTTTCGGCACCCTGATCGCCGGCAACTATGACAGTTTTTACAGTGACCTGGTGGCCGCACCCTTCGATGTTTACATCAACAAGGGGTTTGAAATCGGCGGTGGCGGTCTTCAGGCGCGCGGCGACTCCCTGGGCTACATCACACCGAACCTGGAAGGCTTCAAGGCCTTTATCTCAGCCAAGCACTACAGCAGCAACGATGCGGCTCCCGGGGAGTCGTCCGAGATAGTCACCCAAGGCGGCGTGAGCTATGAAACAGGGCCGTTCGGCATTGCCCTGGGCTATGTGGATGACAAGGATGGCGTCGCTGGTGGGGCCGGAGAAGTGCTTTACGGGGCTACCGCTTCCTTCGCCTTCAACGATGCCTTCTCTGCCCGTATCGGCTACGAAACGCAGGATGATAATTTCGACACTATCGGCTTGGGTGGCACCTTCTCCACCGGTCAGTGGCGCTTTCATGCCGACTACTACAACAAGGATGAAGAAGCCCAGTCAGGCAGTCGAGATATCTGGGTGGCTGCCGCGCACTATCGACTCTCCAGCAGTCTCGACTTCTTCGTCGAGTTCATGGATGAAGAAGCGAGAGACGGCGACGCCAACGATGATGCCTATTACATTCTGGGTGCGCGGTATCATTTCTGAGGCTGTCTCGGGGTGCCTGGCAGTGTGACCCTGCCCGGCGACCCTCTAGTGTCTGTTTCGATCGTTACACTTGCCGGTGCGCTGAAAAGCCACCGGCTTTTTGGCATTTAGCGGTGCAGGAATCGAGGGCACTTCAGAGCCAGCGCTCTCGAGTGGGCTGGGGGCGGTAAGAAGGCTTGGCAGACTGGCGAGTTTCAGCCCAGCAGCCTGAGGCTGAGCTGGGCGAAGGCGGCACCGATCAGCGCGCCGGCAATGACATCGCTGATGTAGTGCAGCCCCAGGCCGACGCGGGAGAGGGCGATCAGCAGCGTCAGCGGCACCAGCAGGGGCAGCAGCCAGGGCGCATGGCTCGCCGTCAGCACACAGAACATCACCGCATGCATGGTATGGCCGCTGGGAAAGCTGTAGCGATCCCGAGCCGGTTCGCCGCAGCGAATGCCGAAGGTGATAAAGGGGCGTTCGCGGCACAGTCGTGTCTTGATCAGCCGGTAGACCAGGAGGGCCACCAGCGCCGTTGCCGTGTACTGAAGCAGGAGGGGCATACCGTCTCGGCCGTGGAGCCAGGGCTGTGCCGCGATCAGGACTACCCAGGCGGGCCAGTCGCCGAGCTTGCTGGCCAGCCGCAAAGTGGCCAGCCAGGGGCGGTTTGCGCTGAGTCCGGCGAAGCGGCGGCAGAGCCGCCACTCCAGCAGGTCGAGTCGGTCAAATACTGCAGGTGTGCGTGCTGGCATGGGGGACCTCCCTGGCGCGCTCGAGGACTGACAGGAATTGATCGGCAATGGCGGGCCAGCGGCAGTCGAGGGCCCGGGTGCGGGCGGCTCGGCCCAGGCGCGCGCAGCGGGCCGGGTGCTGGCAGAGGTCGGCGGCGGTCTGGCAGAAGCCTTCTGCATCGCCGGGGGCAAGGTCATGCCGTTGATGTCGTTGTCGATCAGTTCGGCCGCGGCAGCGTGGCGATAGGCGAGCACCGCCAGGCCGCTGGCCATGGCCTCCGGCACCACGTTGCCCAGGTTTCGGAGAGTGAGGGGAAGACGAAAATATCGGCGCTGGCATAGTGGCGGGCCAGCGCCTCCGGCGTCAGAAAGCCGGTGAAGTGCGCCTCGGGGAGGGCCTTTTCCAACGCCTGGCGCCCGGGGCCGTCGCCGACGATCACCGCGGCCATGTCGGGCCGCGCCTGGCGCATGGCGATGAAGCTCTCTTGCAGCAGGGCGAGGTTCTTTTCGCTGGCCAGGCGACCCACGTAGAGCGCCACGGGGCAGTGCGCATCCACCCCCCACTGCTGTCGCAGGAGAGGGGCGCGGTGGGCGGGCGAGAAACGCTGGCCGTCGATGCCTCGGCCCATCACCGCCAGGCGTTGAAAGCCGCTTGCGCTCAACGCGGCGGCCTGTCGGTGAGTGGGGACCAGCGTGGCCGCACAGCCGTTGTGGAAGTGTCGCAGCGCGGCGCGCATGACGGGCGTTAGCCAGGGGACGCGATAGTCTTGGCAGTAGTGATCGAAGTTGGTGTGCCAGCCCGCGACAACGGGAATCGACAGGTGTCTGGCCGCCCGCCTGGCCGACCAGCCGAGCGGTCCCTGGGTGGCCAGGTAGATCACATCGGGACGCTGCTCGCGCCACAGGCGCTGGAGGCGGCGGGTGACCGGCAGCCCGAACCGGACCTCGCGGTAGCCGGGCAGCGATACGCCGGGCACCTGGAGTTCGGTTTGCATCCCGGGTTCTCGCCGGAGGGCCAGATGGTGGCGTGGTCGCAGGCGCACCAGCTGCAGCCTCGTACCGCGCGACATCAGCTCACGGCTGAGCTGGCTCAGGGTATGGGCCACGCCGTTGATGTCGGGCGACCAGGTCTCGCTGACCAGACAGATGCGCATGGGCTCCTCGTCGTATGCTCAATGGCTCGATCGAGCGGGATGGCTCATTGCAGACTGAGCCCAGGCGATGACGCTGGCGAGACGCTGCCATGAACAAATCATGACAGGGCTCGCCATGACCGAGGCGGTTAGGCTGCACCGCCCAAGGCGCTCGGCGTGGCGGCACTTGTCATTTCGCTACAGCACGTCTCACCATGGTCGGCTCGCCAAGCGCCTCGTAATTCGCGAAGCTGTGCCTTCACGCTGCCCGGAGTCCGTCATGAAGCTTTCGCCCGCCTATCGCCTTGCTGCCACTATCCTGCATGGCTTCGACGAATACCGCTCGCGCTTCAAGGAGATCACCGCCGATGCCAGCCGGCGTTTCCGCGATGCCGCTTGGCGGGAGGCGCAGCAGGCCTCGGCGGAGCGCATTAACCTCTACGAACAGAAGGTGGGGGAGACCCTGGGCCGGCTGCAGCGGACCTTCTCCGACGAGGAGCTGACTCATTGCGAGTGCTGGCGGGAGGCGAAGAACCACTACGCCGAACTGATCAGTCAGCGCCTGGACTACGAGCTGGCCGAGACCTATTTCAACTCGCTGTTCTGCTCGATCTTTCACCACCGGCATATCCGCAACGACTGGATGTTCGTCTACAGCTCACGGGATGCCGCCGCCCACCACTCGGGGATCGAGCGCTGCCGTCGCTTCACGGTCAACGGCGACTGGGAGGCGGCCATTCGCTGGGCGCTGGCCGAGGCCCCCTTCGAGACCCCTTTTGACGATCTTCAGCGCGACGCGCGGTTGGGCAGCGACTTCCTGTGCGGTCACCTGCCGGCGGCGATTCTCGAGGCCGGCGATGCCGAGGTCGAGCTGCTCAAGAGCGTTTTCTACCGTAACAAGGGCGCCTATCTCGTGGGGCGCATCCGCGGCGGCGGCGAGCAGGTGCCGCTGGTGCTGCCGGTGCTCCACGACGAGGGCCAGGGGCTGCACCTGGACACGGTGCTGATCGAGCCCGACGAGGTGTCGATCATCTTCTCCTTCACCCGGGCCTACTTTCAGGTCGAGGTGCAGGTGCCGGGGGAGTTCGTCGACTACCTCCGGGAGCTGATGCCGGACAAGCCGGAGGGCGAACTCTATGCGTCGATCGGCTTCTTCAAGCACGGCAAGACCGAGTTCTTCCGGGCGCTGAACCGCCAGGTGGCCAAGCGCGAGGATCAGTTCATCATCGCCCCCGGGGTGCGCGGCATGGTGATGGCGGTATTCGTGCTGCCCTCCTTCCGCACGGTGTTCAAGATCATCAAGGACCGCTTCGACCCCACCAAGGAGATGAGCCGCGAGAACGTGCGCGAGAAGTACCGGCTGGTCAAGCGCCACGACCGGGTCGGGCGCATGGCCGATACCCAGGAGTTCTCCAACTTCATCGCCCGCAAGGATCACTTCTCGCCGGAGTGCCTGGCGCACCTGCTGGAGGTGGCGCCCTCCACGGTGCAACTCCGGGGCGACAAGGTGATCATCGAGCACTGCTACACCGAGCGCATGATGACCCCGCTCAATCTCTATCTGGAGCAGTGCGACGAGGCCGAGACCCGGGCGGTGATCAAGGACTACGGCAACGCCATCAAGCAGATGGCGGCGGCCAATATCTTCCCCGGCGACATGCTGCTGAAGAACTTCGGGGTGACCCGCCACGGGCGAGTGATCTTCTACGACTACGACGAGGTCTGCTACCTCACCGAGTGCAACTTCCGGCATATTCCCGAGCCCATGTACCCGGAGCAGGAGCTCGCCGACGAGCCTTGGTATTCGGTGGGGCCCAATGATATTTTCCCGAGGAGTTCGGCCCCTTCCTGTTCGCCGATATCCGCTTGCGCAAGCTCTTCTATGACCTGCATCCGGAGCTTCTCGACGCCGACTACTGGAAGGGGCTGCAGCAGGCCATTCGCGACGGGCGGGTGATCGACGTCTACCCCTATCGCAACAAGCAGCGATTCGCCGGCAACGAGACCAACGGCCTGGTCTATTGAAGCCGGCGGGGCAATGGGTCAGGAGGCAGTGCATGGGCGAGCCAGCGCGCCCCCATCTGGTGGTGCTGAGCGGTTCCGGCATCAGCGCCGAGAGCGGGATTCAGACCTTTCGGGCCAGCGACGGCCTGTGGGCCGACCACCCCATCGAGGAGGTCGCGACGCCCGAGGCGTGGCGGCGCGACCCGGAGCGGGTGCTGCAGTTCTACAACCGGCGCCGCGACCAGGTGCGTCGCGCCCGCCCCAATGCGGCCCACAAGGCCCTGGCCGCCCTGGAGAAGCAGGGCTTTCGGGTCAGTATCGTCACCCAGAACATCGACGACCTGCACGAGCGGGCCGGCTCGCGCAACGTGCTGCACCTGCACGGCGAGATCCTCAAGGCGCGCTCCACGGTGGACCGTCGCATGCAGTATCCGCTGCCGCGCGGCGGCATTGCGCTGGGTGATATCTGCGACAAGGGCAGCCAGCTCAGGCCCGATGTGGTGTGGTTCGGCGAGAGCGTGCCGCACTTCGGTGACGCCTGCGAGATCGTCGCCGAGGCGGACCTGCTGCTGGTGGTGGGCACCTCGCTTGCCGTGATGCCGGCCGCCTCGCTGCTCGATCACGCCCCCCTGGAGACGCCCTGCCTGCTGGTCGACCCCGACGCCGAATCGCTGGCGCCGCCGGGCGTGGTTCGGCTGGCCCGGCCCGCCGGCAAGGGCGTGCCGCAGCTGGTGCGCCACTGGAAGCGCGCGGGACGGCTCTGGGTGCCGGAGGTGGTGCTGGGGTGAGGTGCGAGGTGCGAGGCGCGAGGCGCGAGGTGCGAGGTGCGAGGTGCGAGGCGCGAGGCACGAGGGGCGAGGGGTGAGGGCGGAGCGGCTCCGGCCCGGTGGTCAGGCATGGTAGAATGCCGCCCCCTGTCGAGACGAAGCGTGACCCTATGTCCGATCGCTACTCCCCGGATGCCCTCGCCGAGCCTCCCGCTACCGGGCTTTCGCGTGATCCCGCTACCGGTCATCCCCGCCCGCCGCGCCGTGAGTTCAAGGCCCGCGGCAGTTTCGTGGTGCGCTGCCAGGGGTGCAACCTGCCCGAGCTCAACTGCCTCTGCCCCTACCGGGCCCGCGCCGCCAGCGAGGCGCGGGTGTGGCTGCTGACCCACCCCCTGGAGCACCATAAGCCGACCAATACCGGGCGGCTGATCCGCGACGTGCTGCCCGACACCGAGGTGTTCACCTGGTACCGCACGGCCCCGGATGAGCGGCTGCTGGCGCTGCTGGAAGATGAGCGCTACGCCCCCTTCGTGATCTTCCCCGACGACCAGCCCGACTATGCCGACCGGGTGGTGGGGATCGAGGCGGTGGCCAGCGCCAAGGAGCGGGCCCGAACCCCGGTGTTCATTCTGCTCGACGGCACCTGGCGCCAGGCGCGGCGCATCTTCCGCAAGAGCCCCTACCTCGAGGCGCTACCGGTGCTGCCGCTGGCCACCGAGCGGCTGACCCGTTACCGGCTGCGCAAGCCGGCTTCCGCGGCCCACCTGTGCACCGCCGAGGTGGCCGCCGAGCTGCTGCGCCAGTCGGGCGATGCCGATGCCGCCGGCGTGCTCGACGACTACTTCGATGCCTTCAACGACAGCTACGCCGCCAGTCGGCGCTTCGAGAAGATCGAAACGCCCACGGTGGCGATGCAGCGCCTGCTGGCGCGGCAATCACAGGGCTGAGCAATGCTACTGGGTGGTTACCACGCGAACACAGCCACGTCCGGCATCTTTGGCTTCGTACATGGCGAGATCTGCACGTCGAACAATACTTCTGGGCGTATCGCCAGGCTCCCAGCGTGTGACGCCAATGCTCACGGACAGCCGTTCCACGGGGGGAATGGAGAGGGAGGGTATCTCGTGACACAGTCGGTTGGCCAACTCAACAGCCGCTTCCAGCTTGGATCCGGAAGCGATGATCAGAAACTCTTCGCCCCCCAACGGCCGAGATGGTCGGTCGTGCGCAGTCGAGCCTGGACTTCAGACGCGAGCCGCCTGAGGATTTTGTCGCCAGCGTTGTGGCCATGGGTGTCATTGATACGTTTGAAGTGGTCGATATCGAAGAGCAGCAACGAGCAAGGCGTGTGATCTTTCTCACTGACCAGCAGTTCGGCATCGAGGATCTGCTCAATATGATGTCGGTTGGCAATCTGGGTGACGGGATCGGTATGCGCTAGCTGCATGAGCGTGGCATTGTGCTCCTGCAACTTGAGGCTGAGCTTTCTCGCTTTCCGGGCGGTAATATCGGCCGATAGTAGTCGAGCCAGATCCCGTGCGTGCTGTCGGTCGTAGTGGCTCCATGGTCGGCTGTGTCCGTTAGGGCTGACTGCCGGACGGAATAGCAGCAGCCAGTCATTGGCACCGCCGCTGTCCAGGGCAACGGCGAGCAGACCGCCAATCCGATTGGCTTGAGGGAGTTCGGCGAGAGGGAGCTGGGTGAGCTCATGGCTTGCCCAAGGCTGCTCTTGGGCATGCGTCTTCAGGAACGGCATGATCTTGCACAGCATCGTTTTGTCAGGATGTGTTCCGACGCCATTGATTTGATTGCCATGGATAAGGAGCATACCGCATGCTCGGAAGTCATTCAGCCACGTCTTGCTGGCTGCGCGCAGAGTCCGAATCGGCGGGTGCTGCTGACCTCCACTGGTGACCTGAGGATAGGCGTCCAGGAAGCGCTGCCTGCGCTGCAGGCTGTGGCGGGCCTCCAATAGATGGAGACGTTGCAGGGCGGTTCTCGTGATCAGCCGGAGCAGTCGACGCAACGGTGAGGGGAGATGACGCGGCACATTGCTGTGGCTAATCAGTGTTCCCCACTGTGGCGTGGCGGCCTCGTTGAATGAGATCGACAGCATGGAGTGAATCCCCTCTTGTCGCAGCCGCTGGGCCTCTGGGGTTGCCAAGGCCTGCAGCTCGCTGGATGGCAGGGCGTGGCTCGCTGGAGGGGTGCCAACAAGAGGAATCGGGGCGGCCTGAGTGTCGGCAACCATGCACAGATATAGCGAGCTGTCTGCTGATGGGGCGGATGCCGGGGCTAAGGGATGAGCAGACGCGTGATCGTGCCCGCTGAGCTCGCGAACAGCGCGTAGCAGCAGGTCAAGCAGTGCGTCCTCGTCGTCGCATTCGGCAATTCGATCTCCCCAGGCCATCGCTTGGTAAGCCAGATCGTCATGCAGGCCGTCGCATGGTTCGATCTCGAGGGTGGCACCGGACGGTGTGGCATGAGCGGCCACCAGCAGGGAGCGCTCGGAAGAACTCAATCGTCGAATGGCATATCGGTTTCGATTAGCGGGACATGGCGCGAGGTCTTGCTGCAACTCATGGATCAAGCCTTTGCCGAGCAGCCGCTGAGGAGAATGGGTGAGGGCTGCATCGACAGTCAGTGAAAAAAAGTCCTCCAGGTTGGCACTGGCCATGCGTACGCGCCGCCACTGTCGATCGACGGTGACGAGGCAACCGCAGGGCTGAATGGTGCGGGCGTCGCGCTTCAATGCGATTCGGTAGTCGCTCGCTTCGAGATCCGTTCCCAGCGAGTCCATGGCGGTTTCCTTGGCTCGGGATCCGGTAGGTCGGGTTGCCCCTGGGGACGCCGATGCCTGAGCTGCAGTTTTGAGTAAAGGCAATTTCCTATTTTGTTAATTTAACCATTGGTTCACATGCTAGTTCAACTAGAGTTTATCCTGACGTGTGGCATGCGCGGCAAGTTGCCGCAATGAGCGAAAAGACTTCGTTTGCCGAGCGACTGGCCAGTGCCATGCGTGCTGCCGGCTATGAGCCCCGCCCTGCCGTGCTGGAGCGTGAATTCAACCTGCGCTACTGGGGCAAGCCGGTGACGCTGCAGGGGGTGAGGCGATGGCTGCTTGGCGAGACCCTACCGAAGCAGGAAAAGATCGAGGTGCTGGCTGCCTGGCTGGAGGTAGAGCCTCAGGCGCTACGCTATGGCGAGACCGTTGGCCGGCAGATTCGTGAGGCCAGGGGGCGCTGGGATGCCACGATCAGCGCTGAGGAGAGGCAGGTGCTGGAGCGCTACCTTGCACTGCCCATCGCACAGCGCAAGGTAGTCGCTCAGGTCATAGAGGCGTTCCATCGCGCCGAGAATTGCCCGCCACTTGATGCCGACGCGACCGGTGGGAGGACTGAGCGGTAGAATGCGGTTGATGCATCAGGCGCCGCCGCTGCCAAATAGCGCCCCGGCGATGCGAAAGCCCGCCACCCAGGTGCCGGCGGCCGAGCCCAGGGTGGCCAGCAGGAACACCAGCAGGGTGCGCGAGACCCGGTTACGCCACCAGCCCCTGAGCGCGGTCACGTCGTGGCGCAGGGTCGAGAAGTCGCGCACCTTGGGCTTGCGCATGAACAGCTCTACCCCGGCGGCGACGAAGCCGGCGCCGATGGTGGGGTTCAGCGAGGTGAGCGGGGCGGCGAAGAAGGTAGCGGCGATGGTGACCGGGTGGGCCAGGGCAATGGTAGTGGCCAGCGCCGAGAAGACGCCGTTGATCAGGAACCACTCGCCCACCAGCTGCCAGCCAAGCTCTGTGTTGCGTGAGAAGCCGATGGCGAAGCCGGTCAGTACCAGCACGGTGACCAACCAGGGCAGGGCACGCCACACCTTCGAGGGTGGCGGCGTGGTGTCGAGCTTCTCGCGCTCTTCCCGGGGCGAGGGCGGCAGCGGCGCCTCCAGGGTCTCGGCCATGCCCTTCAGGTGGCCGGCGCCGATCACCACCAGCACGTTGCGATAGCGCCCCGGCGGCGCCTCCTCGGCCAGGCGCATCACCATGTAGCGGTCGCGCTCGGTGATCAGTGGGGTGAACAGCGCCTCGGACTCGGCGGCGAACTCGCTGAAGGTGGACTCCAGCACATCCCCCTCCTTGAGCCGCTCGATCTCCTCGGGCTTGACCTCCTGGCGAGACAGCACGCTGCCCAGCAGCCCCGAGAACAGCGAGAAGCGCTGCCACCAGGGCACGTTGTGATAGATGCGCTTGAGGGTAATGCCCACGTCGCGGTCGATCAGCAGCAGTGGCAGCTCGCGGCGGCGGCTCTCCTCCAGGGCGGCGCGCATTTCGGCGCCGGGCTCGATGCCGGACTGCTCGGCGACGCGCTGCTGGAAGGCGCCCAGGGCGAGACTCGCCGCCACCATGCCGGCCTTGCCCTGGCGGAAGATGGCGAACAGATCCTGGCCGCCCAGCGCGTCCGGGTCGCTGAGATTCTGGTGGCGGGAGTCGCACAGCTCGATGGCCACGGCCTCGAAGTCGCCGGAGCGAATCAGGCGGCGGACGTCCTCGGCGCTGTCGGCAGAGACATGGGCGGTACCCAGCAGGGTATAGCGAGTGCCGCCGAGTTCGACGATACGGTGCGGGCCGCTCAAGGCCCCGGTCTGGCCGGGGTCGATCACGGGATCCTGGGAGTCGGTCATGGACGCTCGGACATCAAGGGGTGAGAGAGACGATTATCCACGAAGGGCCGCAGCAGGCCAAACCCCTTGGCTGCCTCAGCGGCGCCAGAAGGCGGGGGTAAACAGCACCAGCACGGTGAAGATCTCCAGGCGGCCCAGCAGCATGGCCACCACCAGGATCCACTTGGCGAGTTCCGGCAGGTCGCCATAGTTCGCGGAAGCCGCGCCCAGCGCCGGGCCCAGGTTGTTGAGCGCCGAGGCCACCGTGGACCAGGCGGTGACCTGATCGACCCCGGTGGCCATGACGCCCACCAGCATCAGGAAGAACAGCATCAGGTAGACCGAGAAGAAGCCCCACACCGCCTGGGCGATGCCGTCCGGCACGCTCACCTTGCCGATCTTCACCGCGATGACCGCGTTGGGGTGGATCAGGCGCATCACCTCGCGCATGCCCTGCTTCAAGATCAGGATGATGCGAATCACCTTCATGCCGCCGCCGGTGGAGCCGGAGCAGCCGCCGACGAAGGCCGCCACGAACAGCAGGAAGGGCAGCGCACCGGGCCAGGCCGCGAAGTCGGCGACGCCGAAGCCGGCGGTAGTGGCCACCGAGACCACCTGGAAGAGGCCGTGACGCAGGGCGCGCTGGGTCTCGTCGCCGTAGACGCCGGTGAGCCACAGCGAGATGACCGTGATCATGGCCAAGCCGGCCAGGAACAGCAGCAGGAAGCGGGCCTCCGGGTCCTGCAGATAGTGCCGGAGCTGCTTGCCGCGCCAGGCCAGGAAGTGCAGGCTGAAGCTCATCGCCGAGACGATCAGGAAGGTCACGCAGATCAACTCGATCACGGCGCTGTCGAAGTGGCCGATGCTGGCGTCGTAGGTGGAGAAGCCGCCGATGGCCACCGTCGAGAAGCTGTGCCCCAGGGCGTCGAACCAGTCCATGCCCGCCGCCAGGTAGGCCAGAAAGCAGGTCACGGTGAGGGCGGCGTAGATGTACCACAGCGCCTTGGCCGTCTCGGTGATGCGCGGAGTGAGCTTGGAATCCTTCAGCGGCCCCGGAATCTCGGTGCGGTAGAGGGCCATGCCGCCGACGCCCAGCGTAGGCAGTATCGCCACCGCCAGCACCACGATCCCCATGCCGCCCAGCCACTGCAGCTGCTGGCGATAGTAGAGCACCGACTCGGGCAGGTGCTCGATGCCGGTGATCACCGTGGCCCCGGTGGTCGTCAGCCCTGAGAAAGACTCGAACACCGCGTCGGTAATGGAGAGCGCCGCGTCGCCGGTGAGCATCAGCGGCAGCGACCCGAACAGCCCCAGCACGCTCCAGAACAGCGCCGCGATCAGGAAGCCGTCCCGGGTGCGCAGTTCCTTGCGGGCGCGCCGGTTGGGCAGGTACATTGCTCCGCCGGTGGCCACCGTGATCAGGATGGCGATGGCGAAGGCATCCCACATGCCGTCGCCAAACAGCAGCGAGATCAGGATCGGCGGCATCATGGTCAGGCTGAACATCACCAGCAGCAGGCCCAGGATGCGAAGAATGATGCGCAGGCTCATCGGGCGGCGGTCCTTGCGTCGCGGCAGGCGGAAATCATGCTCATCAGAAAAACGTCAGGCCGACCTGGAACAGCCGCTCCACCTCGCGGATGCGGCGCTTGTCGATCACGAACAGGATAACGTGGTCGCCGGACGCCACCACCACGTCGTCATGGGCGATCAGCACCTCCTTGCCGCGCACGATGGCGCCGATGGTGGTGCCGCGCGGCAGGTCGATCTCGCCGATGGCGCGGCCCACCACCTTGGAGGACTGCATGTCGCCGTGGGCGATCGCCTCGATGGCCTCGGCGGCGCCGCGACGCAGGGAGTGGACGTTGACGATGTCGCCGCGGCGCACATGGGTCAGCAGGCTGCCAATGGTGGCCTGCTGCGGCGAGATGGCGATGTCGATCTCGCCGCCCTGGACCAGGTCCACATAGGCGGCGTTGTTGATCAGCGTCAGCACCTTCTTGGCGCCCATGCGCTTGGCCAGCATCGACGACATGATGTTGACCTCGTCGTCGTTGGTCAGGGCGCAGAAGATGTCGCACTCGTCGATGTTCTCCTCCTCCAGCAGCCGCTTGTCGGTGGCGCTGCCGTGCAGCACCACGGTGCGGTCGAGGCGTTCGGAGAGCACCGTGCAGCGCTCGATGCCGTGCTCGATGATCTTGACCTGGTGGCTGTGCTCCAGGTGCTCGGCGAGCCGCTCCCCAACGTCGCCGCCGCCGGCGATCATCACCCGGCGGAAGTCGCGGTCGACCCGGCGCAGCTCGCTCATCACCGCGCGGATGTCGCGGCGGGCGGCGATGAAGAACACCTCGTCGTCGGCCTCGATGACGGTGTCGCCGCGCGGGATGATCGGCCGGTTGCGACGGTAGATGGCCGCCACCCGGGTGTCGACGCTGGGCATGTGGCGGCGCAGAAACCCCAGGTCCTGGCCCACCAGCGGGCCGCCGTAGAAGGCCTTGACCGCGACGAGCTGCACCAGGCCGCCGGCGAACTCCAGCACCTGCAGGGCGCCGGGATGCTCGATCAGCCGGCGGATATGGTCGGTGACCACCTGCTCGGGACTGATCAGCACATCGATGGGTACCGCCTCGTGGGCGAACAGCCCCTTGCGGGTCAGGTAGGCGGTGGCGCGCACCCGGGCGATCTTGGTGGGGGTGCGAAACAGGGTATGGGCGACCTGGCAGGCGATCATGTTGACCTCGTCCTGGCTGGTCACCGCGATCAGCATGTCGGCATCCTCGCAGCCGGCCTGGCGCAGCACCATGGGGTAGGAGCCAGGGCCCACCACGGTGCGGATGTCGAGCTTGGTATGCAGTTCGCGCAGGCGCTCACCGTCGGTATCCACCACGGTGATGTCGTTCTCTTCGCGGGCCAGGTGCTCGGCGAGGGTGCCGCCGACCTGGCCGGCGCCGAGAATGATGATCTTCATGGGCTCTTGGGTCCGACACAAGCAGCGGCGGCGCAAATGGTGCGCCGCAACGTGATGACGGCAAGCCTAAACCAGCCGCCGTCGAAATAACAGGCCGGGCCAGGCCCGGCGCTGCGGTCAGTCGAGTGTGAAGCCGATCTTCAGGGTGACCTGCCAGTGGGCGACACGGCCGTTCTCGATATGCCCGCGGGTGTCCACCACCTCGAACCAGCGCATGCCGTGCAGGCTTTGCGAGGCCTTGGCGATGGCGCTCTGGATCGCGGCCTCGATGCTCTCCTCCGATGAGCCGGTCAGTTCGACGTGCTTGTAGACGTGATTGCTCATGGCACCTCCGGTTGGCGTATGACAGGAATGGCCGATTCAGCCGGTCTGCCACCTCAGTCTGGCACTTTTTTGAGCCGGGCGTAAAAGAAGCCGTCGTGGCTGTCGGGCTCGGGCAGCAGCTGGCGCCCGGCACCGGCGGGACGCCCCCAGCCCACGTCCGACGGCGTGGTGACCTCGGCGTTGGGGGTGCGGGCCAGGAAATCGCGCACCCGGTCGGCGTTCTCCTCGGGCAGTACCGAGCAGGTGGCGTAGAGCAGGGTGCCGCCCGGGCGCAGCAGCGGCCAGAGGTTGTCCAGCAGCCGCGTCTGCAGCTCGGCCAGCTTGGTGATGTCCGAGGGCCGGCGCAGGCGCTTGATGTCCGGATGGCGGCGAATGACCCCGGTGCCGGAGCAGGGAGCGTCGAGCAGGATGGCATCGAAGGGGGTGCCGTCCCACCAGTCGCGTCGGGTGGCGTCGTCGTGGACCAGGGTGGCCGAGAGCCCGAGCCGGGCCAGGGTGTCCTCGACCCGGGCCAGACGCGCGGCGTCGCTGTCCAGCGCCAGCAGCTCGATGTCGAACAGCTCCAGCAGGTGGGCGCTCTTGCCGCCGGGAGCGCAGCAGGCGTCCAGTACCCGGCCGCCGGGGCGCGGCGCCAGCGCCGGACCGAGCAGCTCGGCGGTCAGCTGGGCGGCCTCGTCCTGGACGCTGATGTCGCCCTCGGCGAAGCCGGGCAGAGCCGACACGTCCACCGGCGTCTCCAGTGTCAGGCCGTCGGGGAATGGGAGCACAGCCGGGCCTCGATGCCGGCATCGATCAGCCGAGCCAGATAGGCTTCGCGGTCGCCGTGGCGACGATTGACCCGCAGCGTCATCGGGCCGGGCTGGTTGTTGGCATCGCAAATGGCGCGCCAGTCGTCGGGCCAGGCCTGGCGTAGCGCCTTGAGCAGCCATTTGGGGTGCAGCAGCGCCACCGATGGGTCGCGGTCGACCTCGGCCTGCAGCGCGGCGGACTCGCGCTGTAGGCGGCGCAGGCAGCCGTTGATCACCCGGGTGGCCCACTCCTTGCCGAGCAGTCGGGCGGCGCCAGCGGTTTCGCCCACCGCAGCGTGGGCCGGGATGCGCAGGTAGAGGAGCTGGTGGATGCCGACCAGCAGCAGCGCCTGAACGTCGGCGTCACGGGCCTTGAAGGGGCTCTTGAGCAGCCGCTCCGCCAGGGCTTCCAGCCGCGGCAGGGTGCGGCAGACACCGTAGCAGATGGCCTTGAACAGCGGCCGGTCGCGGGCGACCACCTGGTGGTCGTCGAGATCGGCCAGCGACCCCTTGCCGGCGATCACCGGGGCCAGGGCTCGGGCGGCGCTGGCGCGCACGGCCTGGCCACCGTTCTGGAGCGACTTGCCGGCGCGAGTGGCGGGAGTGGAGCGGTGCATCAGGGCGTCTCCTCGTTAGCCTGGCCCAGACGCAGGCCGGGAGGCAGGCGGTCGCCACGGGCGTTGAGCAGGTCGCGCACCGCCAGCGGCTTGCCGCCGGGCAGCTGGGCGCGGCTCACCCGCAGCACCTCATGGCCGTGCTCGCCGCAGGCGATGCGCAGGGCGTCCGTGTCGTGGTCGAGCAGGGTGCCGGGGGACGGGGCGATTCCCCGTCGGCCGGTGGCGCCACCTCCGCCATCAGCAGGCGCAGGCGCTCCGTGCCCAGCGGGCACCAGGCCACCGGCCAGGGATTGAAGGCGCGAATGCGGGCGGCCAGCTCGGCGGCCGGGCGGGAAAAGTCCAGCGCCGCTTCGGCCTTGCTGAGCTTGGCGGCGTAGGTGACCCCGACCTCGGGCTGGGGGTGGCGCTCAGTCCGCCATCGGCCAGGGCGTCCAGCGCCGCGACGATCGCCTCGCCGCCGAGCGCGGCCAGGGTATCGTGGAGCTCGCCGCCGGTGGTGGTGGCGCTGATCGGGGTGCGGCGGGTCAGCAGCATGTCGCCGGTGTCCAGGCCCTCGTCCATCTGCATGATGGTGACCCCGCTTTCGGCGTCGCCGGCCTCGATGGCGCGCTGGATCGGCGCCGCTCCGCGCCAGCGCGGCAGCAGCGAGGCGTGGACGTTGAGACAGCCCAGCGGGGGATGTCGAGCACTGCCCGGGGCAGGATCAGGCCGTAGGCCACCACCACCAGGACATCGGCCTCGAAGGCGGCCAGCTCGCGCTGGACCTCGGGGGCCTTGAGGGTCTCGGGCTGGCGCACCGGCAGGTCATGGGCCAGCGCCAGCGCCTTGACCGGGCTGGCGGTCAGCTTGCGGCCGCGACCGGCGGGGCGGTCCGGCTGGGTGTAGGCGGCGACGATGGTGTGACGGCTGCCCAGCAGGGCCTTGAGGCTTTCGGCAGCGAAATCGGGGGTGCCGGCGAAGAGGACGCGCAGGGGTCGGGACATGATGTCGAGGGCCTTGCCTGAATGGATGCCCCTTCATGATAACGGAGCCGGACGCAAACGACGAAGGCCGCGCCCGTTACCCAGGCGCGGCCTTCTCGGCAGCGGGCTTGGCGGCCCGTCAGGCCGGCTGCATCTGGCGGTGGCGCTTGTGCATCTTCTTGAGCACCCGCTCGCGCTTGAGCGGCGAGAGGTAGTCGACGAACAGCACCCCTTCGAGATGGTCGCACTCGTGCTGGATGCAGTGCGCCAGCAGGCCGTCGGCCTCCAGCTCGTAGGGCTGGCCGTCGCGGTCCAGCGCCTTGAGGTGGACCTTCAGGGCGCGGGGCACCTCGGCGGTGTATTCCGGAATCGACAGGCAGCCTTCCGACATCGGCTCGCGCTCGTCGCCGATAGGCGTGTACTCGGGGTTGATCAGCACCAGGGGATGCGAGCGGTCGTCGCTGACGTCCATCACGATGACGCGGCGGTGGACATCCACCTGGGTGGCGGCGAGCCCGATGCCGTAGGCGTCATACATGGTCTCGAGCATGTCGTCGACCAGCTGGCGCACCTCGTCATCGACCGTCTCGACCGGCGCCGCCTTGGTGCGCAGCCGCTCGTCGGGAAATTCGAGGATGGGTAATTTAGCCATGGCGTTGGATTCACCGTTATGCTGTCATTCAGGGGATGCCCCTATTCTAGGGCGACGGGGTCCGGGGTGAAACCTTGCGGCCCCTTATCTTCACAATAGCATCAGACTATAGCACGCCGGTCCGGTTCCCGGGGATGGGCGCAGGGGTGGCGAGCTGCAGACGCAGGGGACAGCAGGGATGAACGCAAGGGTGAAGGGGCGGCGACCCGCTCGGCTGGTCAAGCGGCTCACGGGGGCGCTGTGCGCTGCGCTGCTGCTGGCGGGCGGTGCCGCCATGGCGCAGTCGCCAAGCTGGCAGCAGGGGCTGCGCAGCGACGCGCCGGAACGCTATACCGTGGTGCGCGGCGACACCCTGTGGGACATCTCGGGACGCTTTCTGCGCCACCCCTGGCAGTGGCCCGAGGTCTGGCAGGTCAACCCGCAGATCCGCAATCCGCACCTGATCTACCCTGGCGATGTTATCTATCTCTACGACTGCAACGGTCGCCCCTGTCTGGGGCTCGAACGTGGCCAGGGCGAGGTGCGGCTGTCGCCCGAGGTGAGGCGGATTCCACCGCGTGAGGCCATCGAGCCGATTCCGCTGGAGGCGGTGCAGCACTTCCTGCGCGACCATCGGGTGATCGATGACCCCGAGGCGCTGGAGGAACTGGCCTACGTGGTGGCCGGCGACGACCGGCGCATCATCAGCGGGGCCGGCGACCGCCTCTATGCCCGCGGCCACCTCGAGCGCGGGCCGCGCTACGGCATTTATCGCATCGGCGAGCGCTACTCCGATGCCGTCAGCGGCGAGCTGCTAGGCCTGGAGCTGGAGAGCGTGGGACAGGCCCGCCAGGTACGCCAGGAGGGCGATATCGCCGTGCTCGAGGCGCTCTCGGCGAGCCAGGAGATTCGCAACAACGATATCGTGCTGCCGCTGGAAGAGCGGGAGCTGACCCGCGAATTCGTCCCCCGGGCGCCAGATGAGGCGGTGGACGGTCAGATCCTGGCCGTGCCCGGCGGGGTGCGCTTCATCGGCCGGCTGCAGGTGGTGGCCCTGGACCGCGGTCGCCGCGACGGCCTGGCGCCGGGCCATGTGCTCGAGGTCGAGCAGCTCGGGGAGCGGGTCAGCGACCCTCGCACCGGCGAAACGCTGCGGCTGCCCGGCACTGAAGCGGGGCTGGTGATGGTCTTTCGCCCCTACCAGAAGATGAGCTACGGGCTGGTGATGCGGGCTACCCGCACCCTGGAAGTGGGAGATCGTGTGCTCAGCCCGGCGACCGGGGTGGCGGGGCGGTGAGCCTGGCCCGGCTCCAGGCCCGGGAGTGGCTGGCGCTGTCGCGGCTGCCGGGGATGGGGGCAGCGCGGCTGGCCGAGATCGCCGCCGCCGCGCCACCCTGGCCCGACGGCTGGCTGGCGCGGCTGCCGCGCGAGGCCGCCACGGCGCTGCGGCTGTGGCTCGACCACCCCTCGCGCAGCCCGCTGACGGCCCAGATCGAGGCCGACCAGGCCTGGCTGGCCCAGGGCGAGGGGCGGCATCTGCTGCACGCCGGGCACCCCGCCTGGCCGGGGCTGCTCGGCCAGATCAGCGACCCGCCGCCGGTGCTCTGGGCGCTGGGCGACCTCGAGGCGCTCAGGCCGCCGGCGCTGGCCATGGTCGGCTCGCGGCGTCCCACCCGGGAAGGGCTGGCCAACGCGGCGGCCTTCGCCCGGGAGCTGGTGGCCCGGGACTGGTGCGTGGTCAGCGGCATGGCGCTGGGGGTCGACGGAGCCGCCCAGCGGGCGGCGCTGGAGGCCGGCGGGCGCAGCGTGGCGGTGCTCGGCTGCGGGGTGGACGTGATCTACCCGCCACGCCATGCTGCGCTCCATCGGCGGCTGCAGGAGAGTGGCGGCCTGCTGCTCGCCGAGCATCCGCCCGGCACCCGGGCCCGCGCCGGTTTCTTCCCACGCCGCAATCGCATCCTGACCGGCCTGGCGCTGGGCGTGCTGGTGGTGGAGGCCGCCGAGAAGAGCGGCTCGCTGGTCAGCGCCCGGCTGGCCATGGAGCAGAACCGCGAGGTCTTCGCGCTGCCGGGGTCGATCCATAACCCCCAGGCGCGCGGCTGCCTGCGGCTGATTCGCCAGGGCGCGGTGCTGGTGCGCCAGGTCGACGACATCCTCGAGGAGCTGAGCCAGTGGGCGGTTGCCGCCGCCGCACCCCTGGCGGCGAGTCCGTCGGATGTCGCCGGCGACCCGCTGCTGCGCTGGCTCAGCGATACCCCCTCGCCCCTGGACGCCCTGGTGGCGCTGACCGGCCTGGCGGTGCCCGACTGCCAGCGCCGCCTGCTCGAGCTGGAGCTGGAGGGCCGCGTCGCCCAGGCCCCGGGTGGCTGGGTGCGCCTGCCGGGCGGCGTGCCGGCGTGATAGCATGGGCCTGCCGGCCGTCCGGGCCCGCTGTCTCCATTGACCGTGACCTCGAGGATCGATCCGCTATGTCCCAGGCTGCTTCCCTTGCCCCTGTCGTCACCGCGCTGCGTTCCGGCGGGGTGATCGCCTATCCCACCGAGGCCGTCTGGGGGCTGGGCTGTGACCCGGACAACGACGAGGCGGTGGCGCATTTGCTGCGGCTCAAGCAGCGCGACCCGGCTAAGGGGCTGATCCTGGTGGCCGGCAGCATCGCCCAGTTCGCTCCCTGGCTGGAGGGCCTGCCCCTGGAGCTCCATGCGCCCCTGGCGGCCAGCTGGCCGGGGCCCAACACCTGGCTGGTGCCGGATAATGGTCGCACTCATGCGCTGGTGCGCGGCGCCCACGACAGCGTGGCGCTGCGGGTCAGCGACCATCCCGGGGTGATCGAACTGTGCGAGGCCTTCGGGGGGCCCATCGTCTCCACCTCGGCCAACCGGGCGGGCGAGCCCCCGGCGCTGAGCGCCGATGATGTCAGGGCGGCCTTCGGCGATGAGCTCGACGCCGTGGTCGAAGGTGAGCTGGGGGGCTGGAGCGCCCCAGCACCATTCGCGACCTGATCAGCGGGCGGGTACTGCGCGGCTGACCCTGCCCCTCATTTTCTTCACCAGGAGGGTGCGTGGCTCACGCCTATCTCGATGACGTCAAACGCTACCTGCTCGATCTGCAGGAGCGGCTCTGTGCTGGCCTGGCCGCCGAGGACGGCAAGGCGAGCTTTCGCGAGGATGCCTGGCAGCGCGAGGCCGGCGGTGGTGGTCGCTCCCGGGTGCTCGAGCACGGCGCCGTCTTCGAGAAGGGCGGCGTGAACTTCTCCCATGTGTTCGGCGAGCAGCTGCCGCCTTCCGCCACCGCCGCGCGCCCGCAGCTGGCCGGTCGCAGCTTTCATGCCGTGGGCGTCTCCTGGGTGCTGCACCCCGAGAACCCCCATGTGCCCACCAGCCATGGCAACGTGCGCTTCTTCATCGCCGAGAAGCCCGGCGAAGCGCCGGTGTGGTGGTTCGGCGGCGGCTTCGACCTGACGCCTTTCTATCCGGTGCGCGATGACGTCTTGCACTGGCACCGGGTGGCCCGGGATGCCTGCGCCCCCTTCGGCGAGGACGTCTACCCCCGCTTCAAGGCGTGGTGCGACGACTACTTTTACCTCAAGCACCGCGACGAGACCCGCGGCGTCGGTGGGCTCTTCTTCGACGACCTCAACGAATGGGGGTTTTCGCAGTGCTTTGCCTTCCAGCGCGCCGTGGCCGACGCCTTCCTCGATGCCTACCTGCCCATCGTGCGCCGCCGCCGCGACACGCCCTGGGGCCAGCGCGAGCGCGACTTCCAGCTCTACCGGCGCGGGCGCTACGTGGAGTTCAATCTGGTATGGGATCGCGGCACCCTGTTCGGGCTGCAGAGCGGCGGGCGCACCGAGTCGATCCTGATGTCGATGCCGCCCCTGGCGCGCTGGGAATACGCCTGGGAGCCGGAGCCCGGCAGCCCGGAGGCGGTGCTTTATTCAGACTATCTGCGCCCCCGGGACTGGCTGGGGAAGAGGAAATTTCATGATCGATCGCTACTGCGTCTTTGGCCACCCGGTGGGCCACTCCAAATCGCCGGCCATTCATGCCGCCTTCGCCGAACAGACCGGCGAGGCGATCGACTACACCGCCATCGAGGCGCCGCTGGACGACTTCGCCGGGGCCTGGCGGACCTTTGTCGCCGAGGGCGGGCGCGGCGCCAACGTCACCGTGCCCTTCAAGGAGGAGGCCTTTCGCCTCTGCGACAGCCTGAGCGAGCGCGCCCGACGGGCCGGGGCGGTGAATACCCTGATCCTGGGCGAAGGCGGCACCGTTCATGGGGACACCACCGACGGCGTCGGCCTGGTGCGCGACCTCAAGCACCACGGGGTCAGCCTGGTCGGCGCCAGACTCCTGGTGTTGGGGGCCGGCGGGGCGGTGCGCGGCGTGCTGGAGCCGTTGCTGGCCGAGTCGCCGGCGAGCCTGCGGGTCGCCAATCGCACCGCGACCAAGGCCGAGGCCCTCGCCGCCGACTTCCAGGACCTGGGCGAGATCGTCGGCGGCGGCTTCGATGCCGTCGAGGGGCCCTATGAGCTGGTGATCAACGGCACCAGCGCGAGTCTCGCCGGCGATCTGCCGCCGCTGCCCGACGACCTCTTCGCGCAGCCCGCGGCCGCTTACGACATGATGTACGGTGCAAAGCCTACGGTGTTCCTGCGCTGGGCCGCCGAGCGTGGCGCCCACGGCATCGACGGCCTGGGCATGCTGGTGGAGCAGGCGGCGGAGTCGTTCTTCCTGTGGCGCGGCAAGCGCCCGGACACCGCCCCGGTAAGGGAGCAGCTTCGGCGGGCGCTGAAATGAGTGCTCGGTCTGAGACAGGAGGCACCTGATGTCAGTTTCTCCTCGCCAGTCCAGCCTGGGCATCGTGTCGCTGTTGATTGCGCTATTCGGTGCCGTTTTCCTGGTGGGGCTGGCGGTGACGGCTTCGATCATCACCGCCAGTGCACCCGAGGATAGCGGCGGGCATCCACAGAGCATCAGCGTGGTCGGCGTGGAGCTCCTCTTCCTGGTCGGCCTGCAGCTGATTGCGGCCGGCATGGGCGTTGCCTCGCTGCGCCGGGAGGGCGAGCGTCGCCTGTTCGGGCTGCTGGGCACGGTCATGTCGCTGCTGGTCATCGCCATGGCCGCGGGGCTGACGCTGGCCGGACGCCTGGCCTGATCAGCGCCGCTTGACGTAGAGCCCCACCATGCACAGCCCCACGCCTACCACCGACAGCAGCATGCCGCCGTTGACCAGCAGCGGCTGGCGCTCCACCCAGGGCACGAAGGGCTGGGGCGTCTGGCGACACACCCCTTCGAGGTAATCCCAGTAGCCTTCCTGTACCAGGGTGCATTCGCGCACGTTCCCCAGTTCCCAGAAGTAGAGGCCCATCAGGGTCAGGGGCGGCACGATCAGCAGCAGCAGTCCAAGTTTCAGCATTCGCTTTCCAAAAAGTGGGAGGTGGGGGAGCGCCGCAATGCGTTTAGGGGCGTCGGCAGTCGGGCTGGCGCCCGGCCTGCTGAGCCTGCTCATAGCGGCTCAGGGCGCTGTCCATCTGCGCCTGCAGCCCCTGCACGCGCTGGCCGTGGCTGGGGTGGGTGGACATCCAGACCGGAGGCTGGCCGCCGCCGCTGGCGGCGCTCATGTTGTCCCACAGCGCCAGGCTCTCGCGCGGGTCGAAGCCGGCGTCGGCCATCAGCTGCAGGCCGATGGTGTCGGCCTCGCTCTCATGACGCCGCGAGAAGGGCAGCAGGATGCCGAACTGGGCGCCCAGGCCCAGGGCGCCCATCAGCTGCTGGCCGCCCGGTGACTGCATGCCGGCGGTGGTGGAGAGTACCGAGAGCCCCAGATCGGTGGCCATCTGGGTCGAGACCCGCTCGTTGGCGTGGCGGGCCAGCACGTGACCGATCTCGTGGCCGACCACCGCGGCAAGCTGGTCCTGGGTCTCGGCGATCTCCAGCAGGCCGGTGGTCACGCCCATGTAGCCGCCGGGCAGCGCAAAGGCGTTGGCGCGCTCCTCCTCGAAGACGCGGATCTGCCAGTCCTGCTGTCGCTCGCGCTCGGGCAGCACCCGAATCAGGGCATCGGCCACGCACTGGGCGTAGCGCTGATGGGCGCTTCCCGCGCTGGGCAGCTCCTCCTGGTACTGCTCGAAGGCCTGCTGGCCCATCTGATTGAGCTGAGCGTCGGAGACCAGCGTCAGCTGCTGGCGGCCGGTGGGCGAGGTGGCGCAGGCGGTGAGCGTCAGGGTCAGCGCGCCCACGGCAAGATAACGAAACCAGCGCATGATGGAGTTCCTCATGTATCCGGGACCTGTATGACCCTGGACGGGGATGACGGTTCGCCACAAGATACCCCGAACAACCGCCAGGTCAACCTGATCGTTACCCCACTGCACCCCATGACAAGGAGGCGCCACCGATGGATGCCGAGCTGACAAGACGCCTGAGCCACCTGCTGGACCACGTGGAGCACTGGCTGCCCCGGTACCCGAGGAGGTCGACTGGCAGCACGATGTGGCCGCTCTCTGGCAGCGCCACGCGCTGGGCGGAAGGCTGCTGCCGGTGCCGCCGCGCGATGCGCTGAGCCTTGACGATCTGCTGGGTATCGAGCGTCAGAAGCTGGCGCTGGTGGACAATACCCGCGCCTTCCTGCAGGGGCTGCCGGCCAACCATGCCCTGCTGTGGGGCTCCCGGGGCAGCGGCAAGTCGTCGCTGATCCGCGCCCTGCTCAACTCCCTGGCGGGGGAGGGGCTGCGCCTGGTACAGGTGGATCGCCACGATCTCGCCAGCCTGCCGATGCTGGTGGAGCAGCTGCGCCACCATGAGCAGCGTTTCGTGGTCTACTGCGACGATCTCTCCTTCGAGGGCCACGATGACGCCTACAAGGCGCTGAAGAGCGTGCTGGACGGGGCGCTCACCGGCCCGCCGCCCAATGTGCTGCTCTATGCCACCTCCAACCGACGCCACCTGCTGCCGGAGTCGCTGGCCGACAACGCCGATAGCCAGCTGGTGGGCGACGAGCTGCATCACGGCGATGCCGTGGAGGAGAAGATCTCGCTCTCCGACCGCTTTGGCCTATGGCTGGGCTTCTACCCCTTCAATCAGGATGTCTATCTGGAGGCGTGCTGCCACTGGGTGACCCAGCTCGGCCATCGGGAGGACTGGAACGCCGAGGCCCGCGCCGAGGCGATCCGCTTCGCTACCCTGCGCGGCGGGCGCAGCGGCCGCGGCGCCTGGCAGTTCGCCGCCCAGTGGGTGGGCCGCCGGCGCCTGCATGGGAAGTAGGCGCCAGCGGCGCCAAAGAAAAGGATCATCGCAGACTGGCGTGAACTGGCTTTGTGGGAGGGACGGTTCGACGCTTCGACTTCAGCTCGCGAAGTAGCGCGCTGCGCTACCCAAGGGGCGCCTGCGGCGCCTTCGCCCGGCAGAGCCGGCCTCCCACCTTGAAGCTTGCCAAACATGTTCACGCTAAAGTGCGAAGAATTAAAGAAAAGACGAGTAGCGCCGGGAGCAGCCCCGAGCCGGTCGTGTGTCAGCATTAACCCCGCGGCATCAGCCTGCCGTCCTCGCCCACGCCCAGGCGGATGGTGGGAGTGAGCAGGCCGGCGGGCAGGGTCATGCCCAGGCCGCGCAGATCGCCCGGGGTGATGGCCAGCTCGCTGCCGGCGGGCAGCTCCCCCTGGCGCGCCAGCTGGCTGGCCAGTTCCACCATCGGGCCGAGCCCTTCGCGGCCGCCCGCCAGCAGGTCGAAGGCCACCGGCAGGCGCAGGTTGGCATCGTCGCCGGAGGTGAGGGTGACGTCCTGCTCGTAGTTGCCGCTCACCGGGTCGACGCCCGGCATGTCCAGGCTCCAGCGAAAGCCGGACATCTCCACCGGCGGCATCCCGGTGGGCAGTCCCAGGCCCATGGCCAGAGTCGCCTGCACCGGAAGGCTGCCGGCGCCCAGGCTCGAGAGCGCCAGCGACATGATATCGCTGGTGTCCAGGCGGGCATCCACGGCGTAGGGGCCGATACGCACCTCCTCCACGCCCAGCGAGGTCACCGCCAGGCGGAAGGCGAACAGGCCGGTCTGGGGGAGCGCCAGGCAGCCGGCGAGCAGGGCGGAGAGGCACAGCGGCGCGAGCAGCCGCCAGCGCCGAAAGCGAGCAGGAACGAGTCGAGAGATCATCGAGGGTGCCTCCAGGAGAAGAGTGGGCGCGGCCCGAATGCCGCCATGCTGCGGCGCAAAATCGGCGTATTTGAGGGCCGGCGGTGCGCCCTGTCAAGTGGATTCTGTTTGGCGGATTCTGCAGGATTCGCCCCGGGGCGGGAAGTGGCCAGAAAGCGACAGCGCCCGGCCCGCCGAGAGGCGAGCCGGGCGCTGTCGAGGCCGGTGGCGCGGGGTCAGCGGCGGCGGCTTTGACGCGCCTCCTTGGTGCGGGAGAGTTCGCGCTTCTTGGCCTTCTCGCGGTCGCTGGCGCCGGCCAGCGGGTCGTAGGGGTTCTTGCCGGAGCGGAACTCGAAGCGGATCGGCGTACCACGCACCTTGAGCACCTTGCGGAAGGTGTTGGTCAGGTAGCGCCGATAGGCCTCAGGCAGCGCGTCCGTCTGGTTGCCGTGGACCACGATGATCGGGGGATTGCTGCCGCCCTGATGGGCCATGCGCAGCTTGATGCGCCGCCCGTGGACCAGCGGGGGCTGATGCTCGCTGACCGCATCCTGCAGGATGGTGGTCAGGCGGTTGGTGGACCAGTGGGCGTTGGCCGAGGCGAAGGCGCGCTCGATGGAGGGGTAGAGATCCCCACCGCGGTGCCGTGCAGCGCCGAGATGAAATGCAGCTCGGCGTAGTCGGCGAACCCCAGGCGGCGCTTGATCTCGGCGCGCATCGTCTCCTTGGCCTCGTGCTCCAGGCCGTCCCACTTGTTGACCGCCAGCACCAGGGCGCGACCGGTGGTCAGCACATAGTCGAGCAGGTGCAGGTCCTGCTCCACCAGGCCCGAGCGCGCATCGAGGACCATGATGGCGACATGGCACGCCTTGATCGCCTCCAGGGTCTTGATGATCGAGAATTTCTCGGCGATCTGGCTGACGTTCTTGCGGCGCCTGACGCCGGCAGTATCCACCAGCACATAGGGCTTGCCGCGGCGCTCGAAGGGGATCTCGATGGCGTCGCGGGTGGTGCCAGCCTCGTCGAAGACCACCACCCGTTCCTCGCCGAGCAGGCGGTTGACCAGGGTCGACTTGCCGACGTTGGGGCGACCGATCACGCCGATGCGGATGCCCTTGGTGCCGGTGTCTGCCGGGATGCTCTCGTCGCGCTCGGGGAAGGGGGCGAGCACTTCGTCGATCAGCGCGGTGACGTTGCGCCCGTGGGCGGCGGCGATGGGCCGCGGCTCGCCCAGTCCCAGCTCCCAGAACTCGGCCACGGCGCTCGGCTCATCGAGGCCGTCGGTCTTGTTGACGACCAGCCAGGTCTTCTTCTGGTTGACCCGCAGGTGGTTGGCGATGGCCTGGTCGGCCACGTTGAGCCCGGCCCGGGCGTCCACCAGGAAAAGCACGATGTCGGCCTCATCGATGGCGGCCAGCGACTGCTCGGCCATGGCCGCATCGATGCCCGCCTCGTCGCCGCTGATACCGCCGGTATCGATCACCGTATAGGCCTTGCCGCCGAGCAGGCCGTTGCCGTACTTACGGTCCCGGGTCAGCCCGGGGAAATCGGCTACCAGGGCGTCCCGGGAGCGGGTCAGGCGGTTGAACAGGGTCGACTTGCCCACGTTGGGGCGGCCGACCAGGGCGATCACGGGGGTCATCGGCGAATGTCCAGGGCCTCGAGGCGGCCGTTGTTGGCCAGCACATAGATCCGGCGGAAGTCGGTGATCGGGCGCACGCTGATGCCGGAGCGGTCGATGCGGCTACGGGCGGCAAAGTCGCCGCTGCGGGCATCGATCAGGTGCAGATAGCCCTCGAAGTCGCCCACCACCAGGTTGCCGTCGGCGAACGCCGGCGAAGTCAGCCAGCGGCCTTCCAGGTCGCGGTTGCGCCACACTTCCGCGCCGCTGTTGGCATCCAGGGCGATGACATGGCTGGCCTCGTTGACGGAGAACAGCACATCGCCCACCAGCACCGGCGTCATGTAGCTGGAGTGCTCGCGCTCCCACAGGATATCGCCGCTGGTGGCTTCCAGGGCCACCAGGCGTCCGTTGTAGCTGGTCACGAACAGCCGCCCATCCGGGGTCAGCACCGGCTGGCCGTCGAGGTCCACCAGGCGTTCGATCTCGCTGCGGCCCTGGGGCACGGCGATGCGCCGCTCCCACAGCGGCTGGCCGCTGCGATTGTCCAGGGTGGTCAAGCGGCCGTTGGCGAAGCCGACGAAGGTGACCGGCTCGATCACCTGGGGGGTGCCGGTGCCCCGCAGGGTCAGCGCCGGCTGGCTGCTGGTGTGCACCCAGCGCTCCTGGCCGGTGCGGCGGTCGAGGGCGGTGACGGCCCCGTCCACGCTCTGCACCACCAGCAGCTGCTGATTGGGCTGGGGGGCGCCAGCACTTCGCTGGAGACCCGTGAGCGCCACAGCACCTCGCCGTCGCTCTGGCTCAGCGCCAGCACCTCGCCGTTGCGGGTGCCCAGGTAGACCTGGTTGGCCACCGCGGTCAGGCCGCTGGAGACGCCGGTCTCCAGGTCCTGCTGCCACAGCCGGTCGCCGCTCTCGGCGTCCACGGCCGTCACCCGGCCGCGCTCGTCGGCGGCGAAGATCACGCCGCTGTCCAGGTCCGGGGCGATGGGGTACTGGGCGCGGCCCAGGCCGCGGCCGACCCGCTGGCGCCAGTCGGTGTCGAGCTCGGCGCTGGCGTCGAAGCGCTGCAGCTCCTTGGGGAATAGCGGGGCTCCGGCTTGCTGGCGCAGCCGGTCAGCAGGGCGAGGGCGAGCAGGCCGACGAGGGCCAGCGGGGCCCTGGGAATCAGGGAAGGGGTCATAGGGTGGCCTCCTCCACGCCGAGGTCGTCGAGCTTGAGATCCACGCCATACAGCGGCTGGTCGCGCTGTTCGGCGGCCGCCATGGCGTTCTGCCAGGCGCTGCGGGCGTCGTCATCGCGGCCCAGCGCCCGGTAGGCGTCGCCGCGGATATCTTCACGCTGGGCGGTGAGCGCGGCGGGGACGCTGCTCTCCAGGGTGGCCAGGGCGGCGTCGGCATCGCCCTGGGCGATCTGCAGGCGAGCCAGGCGTAGCCTGGCCAGACCCTGCAGGTATTCCCGGCCGCTGGCATCGATCACCGCGCGCAGGGCGGCCTGGGCGGCGTCGTGATCCGCCTGGGCCACGGCCAGGCGGGCGTCGATCAGGCGGGCCAGATCGGCATACAGGGTGCGACCGTGGTTGTCGACGATCTCGTCGGCCAGCTGGCGGGCCTGTAGCACGGCGTCTTCGCCGAGGTCGTTGCCGGCGGTGAGGTTGATCAGCTGCTGGTAGCGCATCGAGGCGGCGGTGGACTGATTCTCCTGGTAGTTCTGCCAGGCGTTCCAGCCCAACACGCCGGCCACGGCGATGGCGACGCCGGCGATCAGCGAGGTACCGTTCTCCTTCCACCAGCGCTTGATCGCGTCCAACTGCTCTTCTTCGGTTCTCAGCTCCGCCACGGGCGGTCTCCTTTACGGCAATGCGATGGGTCGGGCCAGGCCGCCCGCCTCAGGCGGCGCTGTCGTCGGCCAGCAGGGGGCGAGCTCGGCAGCCAGCGACTCGCGGGGCAGGCGCTGCTGGTCGCGCTCCTCGCGCAGAAACTTGAGGGTCACCTGGCCCTGGGCCAGCTCATCCTCGCCGAGCAGCAGCGCCAGGCGGGCGCCGCTCTTATCGGCCTTCTTGATCCGGCTCTTGAAGCTGCCGCCGCCACAGTGCAGCTGCAGGCGCAGCTCGGGCAGCGCGGCACGCAGCTCCTCGGCGAGCACCAGGGCGGTGCCGGTGGCGCTATCATCCATGGGCAGCAGATAGACGTCCAGCTCGTCCAGGGCGGCCTCGGGCACCAGTGCCAGGGTCTCCAGCAGCAGCACGAGCCGCTCGATGCCCATGGCGAAGCCCACCGCCGGCGTCGGCTTGCCGCCCAGCTGCTCGACCAGGCCGTCGTAGCGGCCCCCGGCGCACACCGTGCCTTGGCTACCCAGCGCCGTGGTGGTCCATTCGAAGACCGTACGGCCAGAGCAGTCCAGGCCGCGCACCAGTCGCGGGTTGATCATGTAGTCGATGCCGGCGGTATCGAGCATGGCGCAGAGCGCCTCGAAGTGCTCCCGGGAGGCATCGTCCAGGTGGTCGATCAGCTTGGGGGCGCCGGCGAGCATCTCGGCCATCGCCGGATTCTTGGAGTCCAGGATGCGCAGCGGGTTGCTCCCCAGGCGGCGGCGCGAGTCCTCGTCGAGGGTGTCGTAGTGGGCCTCGAAGTAGGCCACCAGGGTGTCGCGATAGGCGGCGCGGGCCTCCGTGGAGCCCAGCGAGTTGAGCTCCAGGGTGACATGCTCGAGCAGGCCGAGGTCGCGCCACAGTCGCGCCGAGAGCAGAATCACCTCGGCGTCGATGTCCGGGCCCTCGAGGCCGAAGGACTCCACGCCGACCTGATGGAACTGCCGGTAGCGGCCCTTCTGGGGGCGCTCGTGGCGGAACATTGGCCCCTGGTACCAGAGCCGCTGGGTCTGGTTGTGCAGCAGGCCGTGTTCCATGGCGGCACGCACGCAGCTCGCCGTGCCTTCGGGGCGCAGGGTGAGGCTATCGCCGTTGCGATCCGCGAAGGTGTACATCTCCTTCTCGACGATATCGGTGACCTCGCCGATGGAGCGGGCGAACAGCGCGGTCTGCTCGACGATGGGAGTGCGGATCTCGTCATAGCCGTAGCGCGCCATCAGCTGGCGTACCTGGCCCTCGAAGTACTGCCACAGGGGAGACTGGCCCGGCAGCAGGTCGTTCATGCCGCGAATGGCCTGGATCTTCTTGGGGGTTGCGGTCTTGCTCAATGCTGACTCCTTGTTGATGCCCGGCTCACTGGCCGCGGGCAATCACATCCTGTTCGGCCTGCTCTTTCTCGCGCACCTTGTCGCGGATCAGTCGCTCCAGGTCGTCGACCAGGTGGTCGTTGCGCAGCTTGCTGGCCGGCTTGCCATCGATATAGACCAGGTTGGCAGGGCTGCCGCCGGTGAGTCCGATATCGCTCTCCTTGGCCTCGCCGGGTCCGTTGACGATGCAGCCGATCACCGAGACGTCCAGCGGCGTCATGATGTCTTCGAGGCGCTCTTCGAGCACGTTCATGGTACCGATCACGTCGAAGTTCTGCCGCGAGCAGCTGGGGCAGGCGATGAAGTTGATGCCCTTGCTGCGCAGGCGCAGGCTCTTGAGCATGTCGAAACCGACCTTGATCTCCTCCACCGGATCGGCGGCCAGCGACACCCGGATGGTGTCACCGATGCCGTCCATCAGCAGCAGCCCCAGGCCAATCGACGACTTGACGGTGCCCGAGCGCAGGCCGCCCGCTTCGGTGATCCCCAGATGCAGCGGCTGCTCGATCATGCCCGCCAGCTGACGATAGGCGGCCACCGCCATGAAGACGTCGGAGGCCTTGACGCTGACCTTGAAGTCCGGAAAGTCGAGGCGGTCGAGGTGGTCGATATGGCGCATGGCGGATTCCACCAGCGCGGCCGGCGTGGGTTCGCCGTACTTGCGCTGCAGCTCCTTCTCGAGCGAGCCGGCGTTGACGCCGATGCGGATCGGGATGCCGTAGTCGCGGGCGGCCGACACCACGGCGCGCACGCGCTCCTCCTTGCCGATGTTGCCGGGGTTGATGCGCAGGCAGTCGACACCGAGCTCGGCGACCCGCAGGGCGATCTTGTAGTCGAAGTGAATGTCCGCCACCAGGGGCACCGCCACCTCACACTTGATGCGGCCGAAGGCCTCGGCGGCGTCCATGGAGGGCACCGAGACACGCACGATGTCGGCACCGGCCGTCTCCAGCTGGCGAATCTGGGCCACGGTGGCGGCCACGTCCAGGGTGTCGGTGTTGGTCATGCTTTGCACGGAGATCGGGGCGTCGCCCCGACCGGTACCTGGCCGACATGGATCTGGCGCGACTTGCGACGAATGATGGGGGATGGTGCGTGCATGGCGGCGGGTCACTCTCCCAAGGTAAAGCGGGCGACGTTGTTGGCACCGGCGCGGGCGCCGAGATCGACGCTCTCGCCGGCCCAGATCAGCTCGACACCGGTGGCGTTGCCGATGGTCAGGCGAAACGGCGGTTCGCCTTCGACGCTTGCCGAGGTGCCGGGTTCCTGTAGACCGACGAAGATGCGCTGGTTGTTGGCATCGAAGATCTCGGTCCAAGACTGTTCGTTGAAGGTCAGCTCGAGCTGGCGCGGGTCGGCGGCGGGCGCCTCGACCGGCTCGGGCTCTGCGACCTCTTCGACCTCGGCGGGGGCGTCATCGGTCGCCGGTGCCTCGGGGCCGGCGGCAATCAGCAGCGCACCGCCGGGGTCCACCTCGCCGGGAGGGGTGGTTGGCGTCGGGGCGGCGGGCGCGCCGGGATCGATGGGGTCGACGCCCTCCTCGGGCAGCGGCGGCAGGCCCTCGCCGGTGGCTGGGCGGGCTCCTCTTCGAGCAGGGTGGTGCCGTCGAGGGTGTCCACGGACACCGGTCCGCTGTCGCTAACATCGGGCGGCTCGCTGCCGCCGCGGCTCTGCCACCACATCAGGGTCAGGCCGATCAGACCGGCGATCACCAGCAGGGTGACCAGCTTGAACAGCCAGGCGCCGATCCGCGAGGGGGACGGGTCACCTGTACCGGGGTCACGCGGCGCTCCGGTTCGTCCTCCTCGAAGCGGCTGGCATAGGCGTCCAGCACGGCGCGGTCTTCCATGCCCAGCAGGCGGGCATAGGCGCGCAGGTAGCCGCGCCGATAGGCGACGATGGGCACCTGGTCGTAGTTGTCCGCCTCCAGGCCGTCGATCACGGCGGGCCGGAGGTTGAGCGCCGTGGCGACCTCGTCGCGGGATAGCCCCTGGGTCTCGCGCTCGCGGCGCAGCAGTTCGCCGGGGGACGCTTGGGCCGTGACGTCGGGAGCATCGGTATTGTAGGTGTCGCTCATGGCTGAGCATCCTTCGTCATGAAACGTTGATCAGGGAGCGCCACTCGGGGAATCCTGGGTGCGTAAGGCGGTGCCGGGCGCGCCACCGGCGTCGGCAAGGTCCCGGGCCAGCGCCTGGGCCGCCGGTGTCGAGCCGGCCAGGCGCATGAAGCCCTCGAGCTGCCGCTGGGCGCGCTCGAGGTTGCCCGACGCCAGCTCCAGCTCCGCCAGGGTGAAGTAGCTGCGCGGGTGGCGCGGGTCGATCGACTGGGCGCGCTCGAGGCTGGTGCGCGCCGCGGCCGTGTCGCCCATGTCCCACTGGCACTGGCCAAGGTTGGCGAACAGCTGCCCGCGGCTGGCATATTGGGTGTCCCGGGACGCCTCTTCCAGCTGCTCGCAGGCCTCGCGGGTGCGGCCGCGGTCATACAGGTAGGCCGCATAGTCGTTACGCGCCCGGGTAAAGCCGGGATCGGCCCGGAGGGCCCGCTGGAACGTTGAGTCGGCCAGCTCGTGCTCCCCCTGGCGCTGGTAGACGATGGCCATGGCCTGGAGCGCCTCGGGACTTCTGGGGGCGATCTCCAGGGCGCGGTTCAGCGCCGACATGGCCCGGCTCAGGTTGTCCCGCTCCAGATAGGCCGTGCCCAGCTGGGTATAGGCCTCGGCAGGGCCTGGCACGTCGCCGGCTCGCTCGCCCTGTGCCGCGCAGCCGCCAAGCCACAGCGCCCCGGCCAGGATGGCCGCCAGGCGCAGCGGCGTCGGTCGGTGGAGCAGGCGGGGGCGGCGCGTCATGGCATCCTCTTCGTCACGGCTTGCGGCCGTCTGACAACGGCTGCGCCCGGGTGGCCGGTAAAAGCCTGACCATCAAAGCGCTGTGCCGGGTTGAAGTCAAGGCAGGCGCCGCCTTCAGTCGGCGTCGATCTGGATCGAGCGGATATAGCGCTCATGGCGGCGTGTGCGGTCCTTAACCCTGCCCACCAGCTGGCCACAGGCGGCGTCGATGTCGTCACCGCGGGTGGAGCGGATCGGCGCCGTATAGCCCAGCTCATAGAGCCACTGCTGGAAACGCATCGTCTGGTTGCGCGAGGGTTTCTCGTAGCCCGAGTGGGGAAGGGGTTGAAGGGGATCAGGTTGATCTTGCACGGCAGCTCCTCGAGCAGCGCGGCCAGCTGTTCGGCATGCTCCCGCTGGTCGTTGATGTCCTTGATCAGCGTATATTCGATGGTCACCATCCGGGTGTCGTCGCACTTGGCCAGATAGCGCTGGCAGGCGTCGAGCAGCATGCGGATGTTGTACTTGCGGTTGAGCGGCACCAGTTCGCTGCGTAGCGCATCGGTGGCGGCGTGCAGCGAGATCGCCAGGCTCACGTCGAGCTCGTCGCCGAGCTTGTCGAGCATCGGTACCACCCCGGAGGTGGAGAGCGTCACCCGACGCTTGGAGAGGCCGTAGCCGTTGTCGTCGAGCATCAGCTTCATGGCCGGCACGACGTTGTCGTAGTTCATCAGCGGCTCGCCCATGCCCATCATCACCACGTTGGTCACGGGGCGGTTGGCGGTGTCCTTGCGGGGGCCGCCGCTGCGGCTGGCCACCCACACCTGGCCGATGATCTCGGCGGCGCTGAGGTTGCGCTGAAACCCCTGCTTGCCGGTGGAGCAGAAACTGCAGTCAAGTGAACAGCCCACCTGGGACGAGACGCACAGGGTGCGGCGCTTGCCGTTCTCGGCCGGGATCAGCACCGTCTCGACATAGCTGCCGTCCTCCACTTCCAGCACCCATTTGCGGGTACCGTCGCCGGAGGTGCCTTCGTAGACCACCCCGGGACCGCGGATCTCGGCGACCTCGGCCAGGCGGGTGCGCAGGGCCTTGGAGAGGTTGGTCATGGCCTCGAAGTCGTCGCAGCCTTCGTGGTGGATCCACTTCATGACCTGGGCGGCGCGGAACTTCTTCTCGCCGATGGAGAGGAAGAAGGCTTCCAGCTCCTCGCGGGTCAGGCCGAGCAGGTTGGTCTTCTGGGGAGCGGTATTGGCGGTCATGGCATCAGGGACGTCGGAGGGGCAAGGGCGGGGGCGTGTCGCCCCCGCGCAGCAGGTGTCAAGCCGGCGCCTGCCTCAGCGTGCGCAGATCTCGTCGGCACCGAAGAAGTAGGCGATCTCGCGCTCGGCGGATTCCGGAGAGTCGGAGCCGTGCACGGCGTTGGCGTCGATGGTCTCGGCGAAGTCGGCGCGAATGGTGCCCGGCGCGGCCTCCTTGGGGTTGGTGGCGCCCATCAGGTCGCGGTTCTTGGCGATGGCGTCCTCGCCTTCCAGCACCTGCACCACCACCGGACCGGACGTCATGAAGCCGACCAGGTCCTTGAAGAAGGGACGCTCCTTGTGCTCGGCGTAGAAGCCGCCGGCCTTCTCCTCGTCGAGCTTGAGCATCTTGGCGGCCACGACTTTCAGGCCGGCTTTCTCGAAGCGCGAGATGATCTCGCCGATGGCGTTCTTGGCAACGGCGTCGGGCTTGATGATGGACAGGGTGCGCTGGGTAGCCATGGGCGTATCTCCGAATGGGTCAGTAGCGGGCGGTGTTCCGCCGAGATGAAAACGTTCGCTGCAGATGCAGATAGCGTCGCGCCGCCCCGGGCTCCCTGGGGAGCGAGGGCGGCGCGCGCAGCGTGATACGGTGCGGCCTGGGCCGACTGGGCGCGTAGTATAGCGCCGCCGGACGGCGTTGAACAATCGTCACCGGCACCCCAGGACTATCACCGTTAGCAGCACCGCTCGGGGCTGATCCGGGAGCAGGCCGACGAGGAGGCGCTGTGAACCCCTCCTCGGGCGCTACCGATGCCATCCATGGCATCGGACCTCCTCGTCGGCTTACTCCCGGCGCCTCTCAGGCCTTGGGAGTGCCGTAGGGTTACACGGTGAAGCTCTCGCCGCACCCACACTGATCCTTGACGTTGGGGTTGTTGAAGCGGAAGAAGCGGTTGAGCCCTTCGCTGACATAGTCCACCTCGCTGCCGTCGAGCATCTCCAGGGCCTCGGGAGCGACGAACACGGTGACCCCGTGCTCCTCGAAGGTGGCGTCGTTGGCGGCCGCCTCGTCGGCGAAGTCGAGGACGTAGCTGTAGCCGGAGCAGCCGCTGGGTTTGACCGAGACGCGCAGGCCAAGGCCGTGGCCGCGCTCCTCGAGCACCCGGCGAATCTGGTCGGCGGCGGCGGTGGTGATCGAAAGTTGCGCCATGGTCAATCTCCTGCAGGTGGACGAGGCTAGCGACGCAGCCCCGGCAGTGCATGGTGCAGGGCATCCAGGGCCCTGTCGATATCGGCGTCGGTGGTGAAGCGGCCGAAGCTGAAGCGCAGCGACGCCAGCGCCAGGCGACGCGGGACGCCGATCTCCTTCAATACATAGGATGGCTCGACGCTGGCCGAGTTGCAGGCCGATCCCGTCGAGAGGGCGATCTCGCGCAGCGCCATCAACAGCGACTCGCCGTCGACGCCCTCGAAGGCGAGGTTGAGAATGTTGGGTACCGAGACCTCGCGAGTGGTGTTGCAGTGAATGCCGTCGAGCCCCGCGAGGCCGTTGAGCAGTCGGTCGCGCAGCGTGGCAATATGCGCCTGGTCGGTCGCGCTCTCGGCGGCGGCCAGGGCGCAGGCCTCGCCCATGCCGGCGATCTGATGGGTGGGCAGGGTGCCGGAGCGCATGCCGCGCTCATGGCCGCCGCCGTGGATCAGCGCCTCCAGGCGTAGCTCGGGGCTGCGCTTGACGTAGAGCACGCCCACCCCCTCGGGGCCGTAGGCCTTATGGCCGGAGAGCGACATCAGGTCGATGCCCAGCGCCTTGACGTCGAGGGGAATGCGCCCCACGCCCTGGGCGGCGTCGACGTGGAAGACGGCGCCGCCGGCATGGGCCACCTCGGCCAGCGCCGCGAGATCGTGGATGGCGCCCAGCTCGTTGTTGACCGCCATCAGCGACACCAGCGCGGTGTCGTGGCGCATGGCGTCGCGCAGCTGGTCGGGCGTCACCCGGCCGTCGCGGCCCGGGGTCAGCCAGGTCACGTCGAAGCCCTCGGCCTCGAGCGCCTTGGCGGTATCGACCACCGCCTTGTGCTCGATGGTCGAGGTGACCAGGTGCCGGCCGCGCTCCCGGTTGGCGCGCATGAAGCCGATCAGCGCCAGGTTGTCCGACTCGGTGGCGCCGCTGGTCCAGACGATCTCGCGCGGGTCGGCGCCGATCAGGTCGGCCACCTGGCGGCGGGCGCTCTCCACGGCCTGCTCCGCCTGCCAGCCGAGCATGTGGCTGCGCGAGGCGGGGTTGGCGAAGATGCCGTCCAGGGTGAGGTGGCGGGCCATGACCTCGGCGACCCGCGGGTCGACCGGCGTGGTGGCGGCATAGTCGAGGTAGACGAGGGCGCTCATGGGCTCGCGGGGGTCTCCGGTTCTGGGGCTGTCATGGTTGGCGGGGCGCGACGGCGCCGGGTTCAGGGCGGCGAGGTCAGAATGGTGTCGCTGTCCCGGCTGCGCTGCCGCTGGCGGGCGGCGATGCGCCGCACCTCGCCGTTGTCGACCAGCTGGGCGAGTGTGATGCCGTCGAGAAAGCCGCGGATCTGCTCGGAGAGGTCGCACCACAAGTGGTGAGTCAGGCAGGTGTCGCCCTGCTGGCAGTCGGACAGCCCCTGGCAGCGGGTGGCGTCCACCGACTCATCGACCGCATCGATGACCCGAGCGATGGACAGCGCCTCGGTCGGCATCGCCAGCAGGTAGCCGCCGCCGGGTCCGCGTACGCTCTTGACCAGCTCGGCGCGGCGTAGCCGCGCGAACAGCTGCTCGAGGTAGGGCAGCGAAATCTCCTGGCGGCGCGAGATGTCGGCCAGGCTGGTAGGCCCCTTCTCGGCGTTGAGGGCCAGATCGAGCATGGCGGTGACGGCGTAGCGTCCCTTGGTGGTCAAACGCATGCTGGGCTCGTTAAACGCATGGGGAGCGTACCTCGGCGCCGGTGGCGGGCTGGTGCTCGGGGAGCGAAGCGGCCGGGCTGCCAACCGCAAGATTCAGACCCCATTATGATAAAGCCCAAGCGCCGTGGTCAACCATTGCCCGAATCGCCCTCCGGCTTGCACTGTCGGTCGCTGCGGCGTGTCGACGGCTCGGCTTCGGTGGGCCCGCAGCAGCGCTCCACGTCGGCAAGTATCTCGGCGAAGTCCTCGTCGCGCAGCTCCGGCAGGCGGCCATCGCGGTAGCCGGCATCCAGCTTGCGCAGGGTGCTGCACATCCGCTCGATGCGCTCGTCCACGGCGTGCATGTGATCGAGCATCGCCTGGATGGAGCGCGCCACCGGGTCCGGCATGTCCTCGCTGACGCCGTAGGCGTCGAAGCCGAACTTCTGGCGGATCGCCTCGCGGCGCTCGGGGTCCACGGCCAGCGCCTCGGCGCTGTCGGGGTCGGGGCGCTGGACGATCTTGCCGGGGATGCCGACCACGGTGGCGCCGGGGGCACCGCCTTGGTGACCACCGCGTTGGAGCCGACCTTGGCGCCGGTGCCCACGGTGAAGGGGCCGAGGATCTTGGCGCCGGCGCCGACGATCACCCCGTCCTCCAGGGTCGGGTGACGCTTGCCCTTGTGCCAGCTGGTGCCGCCCAGGGTCACCCCCTGGTAGAGGGTGACGTCATCGCCCACCTCGGCGGTCTCGCCGATCACCACGCCCATGCCATGGTCGATGAAGAAGCGCCGGCCGATCTTGGCACCGGGGTGAATCTCGATGCCGGTCATCCAGCGGGAGAAGGTCGACAGCGTGCGGGCCAGCCATTTGAGTCTCTTGCCCCACAGCCAGTGCGCCAGGCGGTGGAGCAGCAGGGCGTGCAAACCGGGGTAGTTGGTCAGCACCTCCAGGAAGTTGCGGGCGGCGGGGTCGCGGGAAAAGACGCTGTTGATGTCCTCGCGCAGTCGTTGAAACATGCGGCGGTCCTTGGGTGGCAGGGCGTGTGACAGGGTGTGCGGCGACCGGGTATCGATCACTATCTGGGGGCGGCAGGCATTGGCTTCAAGGCCTGGGCTCGCGCTCGTCCTGGGCCGTCCGAGCCTGCTTCTCGGTAGCGGAGAGGATGCCGCGCAGGATATTGAGCTCCATGCGCTCGGGGCGCGCCCTCAGGGTGAAGCGCCGCAGCCGGGCCATCAGCTGTCGCGGCAGCGACGGGTCGTGAAAGCCGATGGTGACCAGGGTGCGCTCCAGGTGGTCAAAGTAGTGCTCCAGCTCCTCATGGCTGGCCAGCGGCTGATGGGGTACCGGCGCCGCTTCGGGCGCATCGCCGCTGGCCAGCCAGGCCAGGCGGCACTCGTAGGCGAGCACCTGCACGGCGGCGGCCAGGTTCAGTGAGCTGAAGTCCGGGTTGGTGGGGATGTGCACATGGGCATGGCAGCGCTGCAGCTCGGCGTTGGTTAGCCCGCTGTCCTCGCGGCCGAAGACCAGGGCCAGGCGGGCGCCGTCGCCGGCCAGCTCCGCCGGCAGCCGCTCGCCCAGGGCCCGGGGGAGATCATCGGCCAGGGCAGGGTGCGCGAGCGGGCGCTGGCCCCCACCACCAGGGTGCAGTCGCTCACCGCCTGCTCGAGGGTCTCGACGGTGCGGGCACGGTGCACCAGGGCATCGGCGCCCGAGGCGCGGGAGATGCTGTCGCTGGTCAGTGGCTCGCAGCGCGGCGCCACCAGAGCCAGGTCGGCCAGCCCCATGTTGTGCATGGCACGGGCGGTGGCGCCGACGTTGCCGGGGTGGCTGGTGCCGATCAGAACGATGCGGATGCGCTCGAGCATGGGGCTTCTCGTAAGGCTGGTGGAACGGTAAGTGGGGAGTCTAGCATGCTGGGGCGAGGGGCGAGGGGCGAGGGGCGAGGGGCGAGGGGCGAGGGGCGAGGGGCGAGGCCGATGGCGCTCGTCGCGTCCTTCTGCTAGGATTCGCGCCGACCCGTTCGCCTCCAGACGAACCGCTTCGTTCTTTAACACCACCGACGCTCCAAGGCCCGATCATGCATCCGATGGTCCAATTCGCGCTGCGCGCCACGCGCAGCGCCGCCGAACAGTTTTTGCGCATTCGCGAACGTATCGAGAATGCCCATGAAGAACACAGCCTCGAGCGCCTGCTCGAGGACGCCGCCCGCAACGCCGAGACGCTGATCGTTCGTCAGCTCAGCCGTGGCTATCCCCAGCATGCCATTGCCGGACGCTTTACTCCCTACCGCGCCGGTGAAGGCGAAGGGGAGGATATCGAATGGCGGATCGAGCCCTTCCACGGCTATTCCAGCCTGGGCGTGGCCGGCAAGGGCTTCGCCCTGTCGCTGGTCTGCCTGGTCAAGGGACGCCCGGAGCATGCGGTGGTGATCTGCCCCTTCAGCGATGACGAATACCTGACCAGCCGCGGCCGCGGTGCCCAGCACAACGGCAAGCGCATCCGCGTGCCCAAGACTGCCGCCATCGCCGGGGCGCGGCTGGCCATGGGGCTGCCGGAGAGCGAGCGGCGTTCGCGCCACCTGCCCGCCTACCTGACCCTGATCCAGCAGCTCGGTCCCCAGCTCGAGACCCAGCTGGCCAGCGGCAGCGGCCTGCTGGACATGGCCGAGCTGGCCGCCGGCCGCGTCGACGCCGCCTTCGTGCTGGGGCTGGAGGAGCAGGACCGCCTGGTCGGCAGTCTGCTGCTCAAGGAGGCCGGCGCGCTGATGGGCACGCCGGACGGCAAGCCCGCCATGGAGACCGGAGGGCTGCTGATGGCTGCCGGCCCGCGCCTCTACAAGGCCTTGGTTCAGCAGCTCAAGCCGCATTTCTGAGCCATAAGCTTTATGCCTTAAGCTATAAGAAAACCCCACTCGCCTGACAGCGGTGGGGTTTTTCGTTTTCCCATAAATTGATGCTGACCAACAGCTTACAGCTTACAGCTGTCAGGGCAGCTCCTCCTCCGCCTCGGCGTCCTCCTTCTTGGGCGGGATCAGGTCCTTACGCTCCAGCTTCACGGCGAGCAGCAGGGCGGCCGCCACGTAGATGGAGGAGAAGGTGCCGACGATCACACCGAGGATCAGGGCGATCGAGAAGTAGTGGATCATGTCGCCGCCCAGCAGCAGCAGCGCCATCAGTACCAGCAGGGTGGTACCAGAGGTCGCCAGCGTGCGGGACAGGGTGAGGTTGATCGCTTCGTTGAAGATCGCCGGCATGTCGTCGATGCGCGACTTGCGGATCGTCTCGCGGATGCGGTCGTAGACGACGATGGTGTCATTCAGCGAATAGCCGATTACCGCCAGCAGCGCGGCCAGCACGGTGAGGTCGAAGTCGAGCTGGAACAGCGAGAAGATGCCGACCACGATCAGCACGTCATGCATCAGGGCCAGCAGGGCGCCGATGGCGAACTTGTACTGGAAGCGGAAGGCCACGTAGAGCATCACGATGCCCAGCGCTACCAGCAGGCCCATGCCGCTGCGGTCGCGCAGCTCTTCGCCGACCTGGGCGCCGACGAATTCGGCGCGGACCAGCTCCACGGTATCACCGTCGGCCCGCAGCAGGCTGACCACCCGGTCGCCGACCTCGGGGTCGAAGGCCTGTTGCAGGCGAATCAGCACCTCGGTAGAGGCGCCGAAGGTCTGCACCGAGACGTCGCGGAACCCGGCGGCCTCCAGGGTCTGGCGCACGGCGTCCAGGGAGGGCGCCACCGCATAGCGGACCTCCACCAGGGTTCCCCCGGTGAAGTCCAGACCCAGGTTGAGCTGCTGGAAGAGCAGCGAAAGGATCGACACCAGGATCAGAGCGGCCGAGATCGCGAAGGCGACCTTCCGCTTGCCCATGAAGTCGAACTGTCGATTGACGAGGGCTTTCATAACCACCTCATGTTGGTGAGCCTTAGATCCACAGCTTCTTGACCGGCTTGCCGCCGTAGGTGAGGTTCACCATCGAGCGGGTCACCAGCAGGGCGGTGAACAGCGAGGTGAGGATCCCCAGCGACAGGGTCACGGCGAAGCCCTTGACCGGCCCGGTGCCGATCGAGAACAGGATCACCGCCACCAGCAGCGTGGTGATGTTGGCGTCGAGGATCGAGGTAAAGGCGCGCTCATAGCCGGCATGGATCGCCTGCTGGATCGATAGCCCGCCGCGCAGCTCCTCGCGTATTCGCTCGAAGATCAGGACGTTGGCATCCACCGCCATGCCGAGCGTCAGCACGATACCGGCGATGCCGGGCAGGGTGAGGGTGGCGCCGAGCATCGACATGGCCGCGATCAGCAGGGTCAGGTTGAGCGCCAGGGCGACGTTGGCGAAGAGGCCGAACATCTTATAGCGAATCAGCATGAAGGCCACCACCAGCAGCAGCCCGATCTGCACCGACATCACGCCCCGCTGGATGTTCTCGGCGCCGAGGCTCGGGCCGATGGTGCGCTCCTGGACGAAGTAGATGGGGGCGGCGAGCGAGCCGGAGCGCAGCAGCAGGGCGAGTTCCCCGCCTCGGTGGGCGAGTCGAGCCCGGTGATGCGGAAGCTGTTGCCCAGCGCGCTCTGGATGGTGGCCAGGCTGATCAGGCCGCGCTCGGTGTAGGGCTCGCGAACTTCCACTTCCTCGCCGTCTTCGATGACCACCCGGTCGCGGGTCTTGTGCTCGATGAACAGCACCGCCATGTTGCGCCCGATATTGGTGCGGGTGGCGCGGTTCATCAGGGTGCCGCCGGTGCCGTCCAGGTTGATGTTGACCTGGGGGCGGCCGTTTTCGTCGAAGCTGCGGTTGGCGCTGGAGACGCTGTCGCCGGTGATGATGACGTCGCGCATCAGGTCGGCGGTGCGATTGGGGTCGTTGCGGAAAGCGAACGTCTCGGTCTCGGCGTCCGGGGTATCCGGGCGCGCCTCGAGGCGGAACTCGAGGTTAGCGGTGGCGCCCACCACTCGCTTGGCGGCCACGGTGTCTTGCACCCCCGGCAGCTCCACCACGATGCGATCCGGTCCCTGGCGCTGCACCATGGGCTCGGCCACGCCCAGCTCATCAACCCGGTTGCGCAGGGTGGTGAGGTTCTGGTTGACCGCGTAGTCCTGAATCTCGTTGACCGCCGTGTCGGTCAGGGTCATCACCAGGCGTGACCCGCGGCCGTCGCCTTCGCTGGCGTAGTCGAAGTCGCGGAACTCGCGGCTGATCAGCCGGCGGGCGTTGTCGCGGTCCTCTTCGTTGGCGAAGGAGAAGGTCAGGGTGCGCTCCTCGATCTCGGTGCCGCGATAGCGGATGCGTTCGCTGCGCAGCTGCTCGCGCATGGCGCTGGCGTTGACCTCGAGGCGCTGGGTCAGAGCGGCGTCCATGTCCACTTCGAGCAGGAAGTGCACCCCGCCGCGCAGATCAAGACCCAGGGTCATGGGCGAGGCGGCGAGCGACCGCAGCCAGGCCGGGGTCGAGTCGGCGAGATTGAGCGCCACCACGAAGTCGTTGCCGAGCATGTCGGCGATCAGGTCGCGGGAGCGAATCTGGTCGTCGGCGTCGTCGAGCCGGATCAGCACCCGGGTGTCGTCGATGTCGACGCGCTTGATATCGATGCCGGCATCGCGCAATGACTGCTCGATGCGCTCGAGTTGGCCCGCCTCGACGGTGGCGTCGCCGCGGGCACTGCTGATCTGGATGGAGGGATCTTCCGGGTAGAGATTGGGCAGCGAGTAGACCAGGCCTACCAGCAGCACAATGACTATCAGCAGGTACTTCCAGAGGGGGAAACGGTTGAGCATGCGAGCCCTGCCCTTGGTTGCTGAAACGAGATGGCTGAGAACGGGTTGCCGCAAAGGGGCTAGGAGCCTGTCGGACTTAACGCTGATCTGCTGCGAAACCCGGGCTTTCGGCCAATTTCATTCGATCTGATTCGTTAAATAGCGCGCTATTCGCCTCATCAGATCGATAAACTTGTCTCGAAATCCGTGTTCCTCGCGACGATCGGTCAAACCCGACAGGCTCCTAGCGCAACGTCAGCTCGGCCGCTGCCCCCGGTGGCCTAGAGGCACCGGGGACAGCGGCCGCTGTACGTCCCTCGCCGCTATCCGGCCCGGGCGGGGCCAGCCGGCAAGGGCGTGGGGCGACAGCATCAGATGGACTTGATGGTGCCCTTGGGCAGCACGGCGGCCACGGCGTTCTTCTGTACATTGACCTCGGTGCCGTCGGAGATTTCCATGCTGATGAACTCGTCGCTGACCTTGGTGATGCGACCCACCAGGCCACCGCCGATGACGATCTCGTCACCCTTGGAGAGGCCGCCGATCAGCTCACGATGCTGCTTGGCGCGCTTTGATTGGGGGCGCCACAGCAGGAAGTAGAAGATCAGCACGAAGCCGACCAGCATGATGATCTGGGCCATGCCGCTGCCGGCCCCGGCGTCCTGGGCGTAGGCCGGTGAGATGAAGAAATCCAGCATGAAGGTGCGTCTCCTAGGTTGTCTGAAACGGAGTGGTCCGAAAGGTCGTCAGGCAATGGCGCCGCTGGCGGCTGCCGGGCGCCCGGCCCGGGTCACCGGCCACGGATCAATTCGGTGCGGGAGGTGTTGGCAGCCCGCGCTGCGCATAGAAGCCTTCCACGAAGTTCGCCAATGTACCCGCTTCGATGGCACCGCGCAAACCGGCCATGAGCCGCTGATAGTGGCGCAGGTTATGGATGGTGTTGAGCATCGAGCCGAGCATTTCGCCGCAGCGGTCCAGGTGGTGGAGGTAGGCCCGGGAGAAGTGCTGGCAGGTGTAGCAGTTGCAGCCCTCTTCCAAGGGGCGAGTGTCGTGACGGTACTTGGCATTGCGGATCTTGACGGTGCCTTCGGCGGTGAACAGGTGGCCGTTCCTGGCGTTGCGGGTGGGCATCACGCAGTCGAACATATCGACCCCGCGGCGTACGCCCTCCACCAAGTCCTCGGGTTTGCCCACGCCCATCAGATAGCGGGGGTAGTTCTCAGGCATCCACTGGGGGAGATAGTTCAGCACCCCGATCATCTCCTCCTTGGGCTCGCCTACCGAGAGGCCGCCGATGGCCAGGCCGTCGAAGCCGATCTCCATGAGCCCCTTGAGGGACTGCTCGCGCAGCTCGGGATACATGCCGCCCTGAATGATGCCGAACAGCGCCGAGGGAGAGTCGCCGTGGGCGTCTCGCGAGCGCTTGGCCCAGCGCAGGGAGCGCTCCATGGAGAGCGCGGCCTCCCGCTCGGTGGCCGGGTAGGGGTGCACTCGTCGAAGATCATCACCACGTCGGAGCCCAGCGAGCGTTGCACTGCCATGGACTCCTCGGGGCCCATGAACACCTTGGCGCCGTCCACCGGCGAGCGAAAGTGCACGCCCTGCTCGGTGATCTTGCGCATCTCGCCCAGGGAGAAGACCTGGAAGCCGCCGGAGTCCGTGAGGATCGGCCGCTGCCACTGGGCGAAGTCGTGGAGGTCGCCATGGCCCTCGATCACCTCGGTGCCGGGGCGCAGCCAGAGGTGAAAGGTGTTGCCGAGGATGATCTCGGCGCCGATCTCTTGCACCGACTGCGGGGTCATGCCCTTGACGGTGCCGTAGGTGCCCACCGGCATAAAGGCAGGGGTCTCCACCGTGCCGCGGGGGAAGGTCAGGCGGCCGCGGCGCGCCCGGCCGTCGCTGGCCAGCTGTTCGAAGGACATGAAGCATTCGTTACGCATGGAACTCTCTTCTTTCTGCAAGGCCCTCGAAAGGTTCAGGGCGTCTTGCGGGTCAAGTACATCGCATCGCCGTAGCTGAAAAACGCATAGCGCTCGGCGACGGCTTCGCGGTAGGCCGCCATGGTGGTCTCATGCCCGGCGAAGGAGGCCACCAGCATCAGCAGGGTGGATTCCGGCAGGTGGAAGTTGGTGATCAGGGCGTCCACGCAGCGCCACTGGTAGCCCGGGTAGATGAAGATATCGGTCTCGCCGCTGTAGGGGGCAATCTCACCGCTGGTGCGCTTGGCGCAGGCGCTCTCCAGGCAGCGCACGCTGGTGGTGCCCACTGCCACCACGCGGTTGCCGCGACGCTGTGTCGCACGCACCTGCTCGCAGACGGCCTCGCTGACCTCGATCCATTCGCTGTGCATCTGGTGCTCGCGGATATCCTCGGCGCGCACCGGCTGGAAGGTACCGGCGCCCACGTGCAGGGTGACGAAGGCGCTGGCCACGCCTTTCTCGGCAAGCGCCGCCAGCAGCGGCTTATCGAAATGCAGTCCGGCGGTGGGGGCGGCCACGGCGCCGTCGCGGCGGGCGTAGACGGTCTGATAGCGGTCGCGGTCGGCCAGCTCATCCTCGCGGTCGATATAGGGCGGCAGCGGCATATGGCCGTGCTGCTCCAGCAGCTCGATCAGTGGCGTTTCGCCGAGAAAACGCAGCTCGAACAGCGCCTCGCGACGCCCCTCCACCACGGCACGGATGCCGCCCTCGAAGACCAGCTCGGTGCCCGGCTTGGGTGACTTGCTCGAGCGTAGATGCGCCAGGCCGCGATGGGCGTCCAGCGGCCGCTCGAGAAGCAGCTCCACCTTGCCGCCGCTGGCCTTGTGGCCGTGCAGGCGGGCGGGAATCACCCGGGTGTCGTTGAATACCAGCAGGTCGCCGGGGGCCAGCAGCTCCAGCAGGTCGGGGAAGCGGCGATGCGCCAGCGCGCCGCTGGCGCCCTCCACGCACAGCAGGCGGCAGTCGCTGCGCTGTTCGGAAGGGTAGCGGGCGATCAGCGCCTCGGGCAGTTCATAGTGAAAATCGGCGCGCTGCATGGGCAGTATCGGAATCCGGTGGCTCTGGGCAAGCCGCTAAGGATACCGCTTCACCCGGACGAAGTCAGGCCCGCGATCGACCTCCTGCGGGGCCCACGTATAATGCTTCGCGCGTTGCCGGCGTGGCGGAATTGGTAGACGCAGCGGATTCAAAATCCGCCGGGTGCAAGCCCTTGTCGGTTCGAGTCCGACCGCCGGTACCATCAAGCAGCAGCTTGTTTCTCCTTCCTTACCTCGCATTTCCTGCCATCATGACTGGGCTCTGTGCCCGTTCTTCCTAGTAGCTTTTAGGCTACAATGTTCTCGATGATGGAGCTGACGCACTACCTCACCGCTGATGGCCATGCCCCCTTCCAAACCTGGCTGGATGCCACCAAGGCCAAGGATCGTCAGGCCGCCATGCGCGTGCTGACACGCCTCAACCGCTTGGCCGCTGGCAATGCTGGCGACACCAAGTCCGTGGGTGATGGAGTGCTGGAGCTGCGGATCGACTACGGCCCTGGCTACCGGGTGTATTACGCCAAGGTGGGCAGGCGCCTGGTGATGTTGTTGATCGGGGGCACCAAGAAGCGCCAGCAGGCCGACATCGAGAAGGCCAAGGCGTTTCTGGCCGACCACCGAAGGAGATCCCGGAGATGAAAAGCCACGACGATGCTGTGATTGAGATGCTGCGCGATGACCCGGCGATGGCCGTTGACTACCTGCGCGCCGCCTTCGATGAGCTGGACGAGGAGGGCGGAGAGTCTGCCTTTCTGATGGCCCTACGCCATGTGGTGGAAGCCCAGGGTGGCATGGCTGCTGTGGCCGAGCGTGCCAAGGTCTCACGGGAGAGCCTGTACCGGGCGCTCTCTCCCAAGGGCAATCCCACCTTGCGCACCATGACCGCCGTCATCAAGGCGACCGGTATCCACTTCCACGACCTGACGCATCATGCTTCGTGAGGTGGTCGGCAAGCGTGGCAGGGTGTGGCATCCCGTATCGCCCTAGCGCATTTCGAGTATTGGGATAGGAATTGGGATACGAGCGGCTGCTGGTGTTTCTGCGCACCCCGCGTCAGCCCTCGGCCACCGTCTGGTCGCTGCCATCCTCCCTTACGGGCTGGCATTTTCGCCGCCGCGCAGCCGCCGGCTCGCGATGGCAGATGGCCATGGCCCCGTCCAGGCTCGTGGCTACGCCGTCCCAAGGTAGCGGTGAGCCGGCCAGGTGGCAGTGGTAGAGAGCATCGTCATCGACCTCGACGCGATGAATGTCGTTGCCCTGATCATCCTGCCACCAGTCGGCGTGAACATGCTGCCAGTGGGGCTGCAGTGGCTTGGCAAAGGTGATGTTCATGGCGGCTGTCCCTCCTCGAATGAGCCTTGCTGGCCGCCGTGCCAGGTGCACGCTGTTTTCTCATGGTGCGGGCTTCCTGCCCGGGCCTGCGGCGTCGAGAGCCCGCCGCCTGGTTCCTTGTCCCCTATTAGACAGGCTAGTAGAAAAACGGTGTTTGTAAACGCTGTTCTTTAATCTGTTGCCACTCCCTGAGCGCCAGACCACGACACCGTCGCCTGGAACGCCGCTAAGCTGTGTCAAGAGAAGGGAAGTGCTCGCCTCATGGCCAGAGTGCCTCGGGCTGTGCTTAGCTGAGAGCAGCAGGCATGGCGGGAGTGAGTTGCACGGTGCACGTCCCGCAGCCGGCCCCTTCGCTGGGCGCTGCTCGGTAGCGAGCAGGAAGGGTCGGATAACCCATGAGTCACGGGAACAAGGAGTCCGCTATGGGGGTGAAGTGGTTCGCCGCGGTGCTGATCGGGCTGGGCCTGGCGCTGGCGCTGTTCGGCCTGCAGGCCTGGAACCCGGTCGCCTTCGTCGGGGTAGCGCTGACGGCGCTGGGCGTGGTGGTGCTGGTGACCGCCCGTCGCTCGCCTCGTTAGGGAGCGTCGATAGGGCCTGACAGGGCCGCTGCTTGGGCTTATGATGGCCAAAGCCACAGTCCTTCTCCCGCTTGCGGGCGAAGGACTGTTTTTGTTGCACGGTCGGCGTTGCGTCTAGGCAGCGTTGACTGGCTGAGGAGGTGCTATGTCGTCCCGTCCCCCCATCATCATCAACCGCCTCGATGCCGAGCGGCTGCAGCGCCTGATCGACGCGGCGAGCGATAAGGATCGCTTCGTGGCCGACCTGCTGGAAGTCGAGCTTGAGCGGGGCGAGGTCATCGACCCGGAGGATATCCCCGAGGACGTGGTCAGTATGAATAGCCAGGTGCAGTTTACCGACCTGACCCGCGGCCGGCAGATGATCCGCACCCTGGTCTACCCGCATGCCCTGGCCGACACCGAGGATGGCCTCTCGGTGATGGCGCCGATCGGCGCCAGCCTGATCGGGCTGCGCATCGGCGATACCATCGACTGGCCGCTGCCGGGCGGCGGCGAGGCAACGCTGCGCATCGATGCCATCCTCTGGCAGCCGGAGCGCGAGGGGCAGTTCCACCGCTGAGCCGTCAAGATGGCCGAAGGCTCGACACCTGAAAGGAGAGACAAGGATGCCGTTCACGCTATGGATGTCGCTGGTAGCGGTGTGCGCCATGGGGGCCATGTCGCCCGGGCCCAGCCTGGCGCTGGTGCTGCGCCATACCCTTGGCGGTGGGCGCGCCCCGGGGGTGATGGCGGCGCTCTCCCATGCCTTGGGGGTGGGGTTCTATGCCCTGCTTACCGTCTGGGGGCTGGGCGCGCTGATCGTGCGCTTCCCGCTGCTGTTCCAGCTGATTACCTGGGCCGGGGCGGCCTACCTGGCCTGGCTGGGTATCCAGGCCCTGCGGGCCGGGCGGGGCGGCACGCTGGAGGCCAGCGGCCTGGCCACCACTCGCGGCCAGGCGGCCCGCGACGGCATGCTGGTGGCGCTGGGCAACCCCAAGCTGATCCTCTTCTTTATCGCCCTGCTCAGCCAGTTCGTCACCCCGGAGATGAGCCTGGCCGCCAAGGCGATCATCGTGCTCACCGCCATGGTCATCGACGGTGGCTGGTACGTGCTGGTGGCGGTGTCACTCTCGCACTCCCGCGTGCTGCCCTGGCTGCAGGCCAGGGCCCACTGGATTCACCGCTTGACCGGGGTGATCCTGCTGGCCCTGGCCCTTCGGGTGGTGCTCGGCCCGATCGGCTGACCGGCAGCTGCGTTGACAGCAAGTGCCGCATCGCTGGGATGCTCGCGGCTCGGCGATGCTAGCCTCAAGGCTGTTGCCTGAGCGGACACCCTGCCGATGCACCATCAGCCAAATCCACCGCGCACCCTGGCGCTGGTTCTCGATGAGGACCCCGACGTGGTTGCCATTCTCTCGCTGCAGCTTCACCTGCTGGGCATGGAGAGCCGCTGCTGTCGGCGAACCCTGTCGCTGCTCGACGAGGTGGCCGCCTGCCAGCCCGAGCTGGTGATCATGGGGCTGGAGTTCGGCGACCCGGACGGCATCGCTCTGCTGCGCAAGCTGGCTGAACAGGAGTATGCCGGCTGGGTGCTGCTGCTCGGTGGCGTCGAGCGCAAGATCTCGCGCATCGCCGAGCGCGTAGGGCAGACCCTGGGGTTGCAGATGCTGGGCTCGCTGGACAAGCCCATGCGTCTGGCCGAGCTGCGCCAGCGGCTGAGCGGGCTGCGCATCGGCCGGGAGCCGGCCATCGTCCCCGAGAGCGCCCCTTCTTCTCCGCCGAGGAGCTGGAGCGGGCCCTCGAGCAGGGCGAGCTGACTCTCCACTATCAGCCCCAGTTCGAGCTGGTCAGCGGGCGGCTCAGCGGCGTTGAAGCGCTGGTCCGCTGGGTCCACCCGGAGATCGGCCTGATCGGGCCGGCCAGCTTCCTGCCCATGCTCACGCCCGGCCAGAGCCGGCGCCTGACCCGCCACGTGCTGCACCAGGCGCTGGTCGATGCCGAATGCTGGCAGCGCCTGAGCCTGGCGCTGTCGGTATCGGTCAATGTCACCGCCGATGACCTGATGGCGCCGGACCTGCTGGCCCGGACCCGTCAGCGGATCCCGGGAGCGTCACCGCCGGTGGTGCTCGAAATCACCGAGACGGCGGCCATGGACGATGAGCTGTTGGGATCGGAGATTGCCGCCCGGCTGCATCTGGCCGGGCTGGAGGTGTCGGTGGATGACTTCGGTGTCGGCTTCTCGTCTCTCTCCCGGCTGCAGATGCTGCCGATCAGCGAGCTCAAGATCGACCGCAGCTTCGTGCGCCACCTGCAGGACGACACCCAGGACGCCGCCATCGTCGAAGCGGTGGCGCTGCTGGGGCGTCGCCTGGGGATCCGGGTGGTCGCCGAAGGCGTCGAGGAGTTGGAGTGCCTAGGCCTGCTGGCTCGCTTCGGCTGCACCCATGTGCAGGGCTTCGGCCTGTCGCGGCCGGTGCCCGCCGAGGCGATTCCCGGCCTGGCGCTGGCTCAGTCGCCGATACGCGCCAGGATCGCCGCTAGCGGCGCATCGCCTGGCAGCACGCCGTAGACCGGGGCCGCCTCGACGCCGAGCCGGGTGCGACAGAAGGTCATGGCCACCTCGCTGGGGCATGGCGCAGCAGCAGCGAGGCCTGCAGGCACTGGGCCAGACGCTGGGTGAGCCAGCGGGCGCGGGGCTCCAGGGCCTCGGCGGAGCGCCCCAGTTCGCGCTCGAGCCCGGCCAAGGCGAGGTCGAAGTCGGGCTGCTGGCCGTGGGCGGCGGCGAGCTCGTCGTGCAGGGCCTGCAGCGAGGCCGGATGGCGCGCCAGGACCCGCAGCACGTCGAGGCAGATCACGTTGCCCGAGCCCTCCCAGATCGAGTTCACCGGCGCCTCCCGGTAGAGCCGCGCCAGCGGTGTCTCCTCCACGTAGCCGATGCCGCCGAGACACTCCATGGCCTCGGCCATGAAGCCCGGGCCGCGCTTGTTGTGCCAGTACTTGGCCAGCGCCGGCAGCAGCCGGGCCAGCGCCGCTTCCCGATCATCGCCCCGGGCGGCGCCGTCGAAGGCCCGGGCGGCGCGCAGCACCAGGGCGGTGCCTGCCTCCACCTCCAGCGCCAGGTCGGCGATCACCGCGCGCATCAAGGGCTGCTCGGCCAGCGCTCGGCCGAAGGCGTGGCGCCCCCGGGCGTGGTGCCAGGCCTCGGTCAGCGCCTGGCGCATCATGCCCACCGGCGCCGTGGCGGCGTCCAGCCGGGTCTGCTGGACCATGTCGAGGATGGTGGCTACGCCGCGGTCGGGCTCGCCGATAAGCGTCGCCCAGGCGCCGCGGTACTCGATCTCGGCAGAGGCGTTGGCGCGGTTGCCGCATTTCTCCTTGAGCCGCTGCAGTTCGATGGCGTTGCGCTCGCCGTCCGGGGTGAAGCGCGGCACCAGGAAGCAGCCCAGCCCGCCTTCGGTCTGGGCCAGGGTCAGGAAGGCGTCGGACATGGGGGCGCTGCAGAACCACTTGTGACCGGTGAGTCGCCACGCCTCGCCCGCCGGCTCGGCACGGGTGGTGTTGCGGCGCACGTCACTGCCGCCCTGCTTCTCGGTCATTGCCATGCCCAGGGTCAGGCCGTGCTTCTCCGACGCCGGCAGGGTGCGCGGGTCATAGGCGTGGGCCAGCAGGCCCGGCGTCCAACGCGCCTCGACCTCCGGGTCGCGGCGCAGCACCGGCATGGCGGCATGGGTCATGGTGACCGGGCAGCAGACACCCGGCTCGGCCTGGGTCAGCAGGTAGAGGGCCGCCACATGGGCCTGGTGGCCGCCGCGTCCCTCCTCCTCCCAGGCCACGGCATGCCAGCCGTTTTCCAGCGCCAGCGCCATCAGCGAATGGTAGGCCGGATGGTAGCTCACCTCGTCCAGCCGCCGGCCGTGGCGGTCGAACAGCCGCAGCTCCGGCGGATGGTGGTTGGCGGCTTCGCCCAGGGCGGCGACCCGGGGGCTGCCGACCTCGCGGCCCAGCGGGGCCAGGCGCTCGACAACCCAGGCAGGCGCCTCCCGCGCCAGCGCCTCGCGCAGCGGGATGTCGCCGGTAAGCCGGTCGCGTTCGCCCGGCGGTGCGGGCTGGTTGTTCACCTCGTGGGTTGCCAGCCGCGTGCGGGGTGCCCGGTCGGTCATGGCAGCGCTCCTCGGGGGCCTGTTCGCAGCATGGTCACTGCGCCCGCGGCGGTCAACGTGACGATGCGCGTGACGCGGTGGCGAGGGCTGGGTAGGCTGGGGGCAGACTTGCTGTGGAGAGAGCCGTGACGGTCCCCGCCCCCTCGACCAGGCGCTGCCGGCGCCGCGCATTGCCGACGAGTCCATCCAGCTGGTGGATGCCCGCAACCGCCCCTGCGGCAGCGCTCCGCGGGCGCTGATGCGCCGCTTCCGGTTCTGGCATCGCGCGACCTATGTGGTGGTGTGCAATGCCCGCGGCGAGCTCTGCGTGCAGCGCCGCACCCTGACCAAGGAGGTGTTTCCCGGCGCCCTCGACCTCGCCGCCGGTGGCGTGGTCGGTGCCGGGGAGGCGGTGCACGTGGCGGCTCGCCGTGAGCTGGCCGAGGAGCTGGGGATCCGCGGAGTGCCGCTGCGCTATGCGCTGCAGTTCGTGCATGCCCGGGGCGGCAACCATATCTTCGGCAGCGCCTTCGTCGTCGACTACGATGGCCCCCTGACCCTGCAGGCCGACGAGGTCGCCGAGGCCTTCTGGGTCCCCCTGGGCGAGGCGCTGACGATGGCCCAGGTCACCCCGGATACCCGCCAGGCGGTGGAGGCGCTGGTGCGGGAAGGCTGGCTTAACGCGCCGGCATGACGCCGCCGGCGGCCGCGGCGGGCTGGCGCCGCCGCAGACGACGTGGCATCGTGATAGGTGACTCCAAGGCAGGCAAACCATGTCCATTCATGACCATGAATGCCGCACCTACAGCGGCGAACCGTTCAATCTGGCAGCCCTGCAGGGGCAGGTGCTGTTGATCGTCAATGTGGCCAGCCGCTGCGGCTTCTCCTCCCAGCTGCGCGACCTGGAGCGGCTCTATCGTCGCCATCGCGAGCGGGGCTTCACGGTGCTCGGCTTTCCCTGCAACCAGTTCGCCCGCCAGGCACCGGAGTCGGCGCTGGATTTCTGCGTCCACTGCTCACGGGAGTACGGCGTGACCTTCCCGCTGATGCAGAAGGTCAAGGTCAATGGGCGCGGCGCGCATCCGCTGTTCGTGGAGCTCAAGCGCGCAGCGCCGGGGGTGCTGGGCACCACGGTAATCAAGTGGAACTTCACCAAGTTTCTGGTGGCGCGCGACGGGCGCGTGCTGCAGCGCTTCTCACCGGGGAGAACGGTGAGGCCCTGGAGCTGGCCCTGGAGCGGGCTCTGGATGAACATTGAACTCAGTGGGGCGTTTCGCCCGGGCGACCATCACCCGCAGCATGAGCTCGTTCCAGCGGTGGCGTGTCATCATGGTGGTCAGCCCCGAGAACAGCGACCAGCTCATGCGTCGCCAGCCCTTGAGCCGCAGGTTGTGGGCCACCAGCCGCTGCATCAGCTTGTAGTCGTCGAACTCTCGCCATTCGCCTGCCATGGACATCTGGTTGCGCGCCAGCACCGGCGCCAGCTCGATGCGAAAGACCCACTCCAGCTCGTTCAGGGTCAGGTCGTGGCGCTCGATCACCTCCACCATCCGCGCGAAATCGCGCTCGCTCGGTTCGCGGTCTAGCCACAGCGGGGCCAGCGCCAGCCACAGCTCGCCGCGCTCATCGACCAGCGTCTGCGCATCCATCGTCGTCTCCTGCCTGCGCGTTACCCGAGAAGGCATCCTGCCCACTCGGCGGCGCGGCTCAAGAGCGGGGCAGGACAGGGGCGGACAGGACGGGTGGCGGCCGCTAGAATATCGCCATAGCCTACTTTACTCGCTCGGGCGGCGCCTGCGGGGCGCCCGCCATCAACAACGAGGTCTGTCGTGATCATCAAACCCAAGGTTCGCGGTTTCATTTGCACCACTACCCATCCCGTCGGCTGCGAGAAGAACGTGCTCGAGCAGATCGAGGCGACTCGCGCCCGCGGCCTGAACGCCCAGCAGGGCCCCAAGAAGGTACTGGTCATCGGCGCCTCCAGCGGCTATGGCCTGGCGGCGCGTATCACCGCCGCCTTCGGCTACGGCGCCGACACCCTGGGGTCTTCTTCGAGAAGCCCGGCAGCGAGAAGAAACCCGGCACCGCCGGCTGGTACAACAGCGCCGCCTTCGACCGCTTCGCCAAGTCCGAGGGGCTCTACAGCCGCTCGATCAACGGCGACGCCTTCTCCCATGAGGTGCGCGAGAAAGCCATCGAGCTGATCCAGCAGGACCTGGGGCAGGTCGACCTGGTGGTCTATTCGCTGGCCTCGCCGGTGCGCAAGCTGCCCGACTCGGGCGAGCTCAAGCGCTCCAGCCTCAAGCCGATCGGCGAGACCTATCGCGCCACCGCCATCGACACCAACAAGGACACCATCATCGAGGCCGAGGTCGAGCCCGCCACCGAGCAGGAGATCGAGGACACCAAGGCGGTGATGGGCGGCGAAGACTGGGAGCTGTGGATCGAGGCCCTCGACCGCGCCGGCGTGCTGGCCCCCGGCGCCCGCAGCGTCGCCTTCAGCTATATCGGCACCGAGATTACCTGGCCGATTTACTGGCATGGCGCCCTGGGCAAGGCCAAGGAGGATCTTGACCGCGCCGCCGGCGAGATCGATGCCCGACTCAAGGCCAGCGGGGGCGGGGCCAACGTGGCGGTGCTCAAGTCGGTGGTGACCCAGGCCAGCGCCGCCATTCCGGTCATGCCGCTCTATATCGCCATGGTCTACAAGGTGATGAAGGAGAAAGGCCTGCACGAGGGCACCATCGACCAGCTCAACCGGCTGTTCGGCGACTGCCTCTACGGCAGCGACTGCAAGATCGACGAGGCGGGCCGGCTGCGTTTGGACGACTGGGAGCTGCGCGACGACGTCCAGCAGGCGTGCAAGGCGCTGTGGCCCAAGGTGACGACCGAGAACCTTTTCGAGATCACCGACTATGCTGGTTACAAGCACGAGTTCTTGAAGCTGTTCGGGTTCGAGCGCGACGACGTCGATTACAATGCCGATGTGAACCCGGACGTGAGCTTCGATGTCGTGACGGTATAGTCCCGGCGAATCGAGGGTTCCTCTCCGATTCGCCGGGCAGAGCCCATGAGCCGATGGAGAGCCGCGATGGACACCAAGGAAAGCAAGACCTTGGAAGAGGAGCGCCAGCACCTCAAGGAAGTGAGGGAGCCGGAGGATTTCGACAACCCGGAGCCGGACGAGGATCAGCCGGAGGCCAAGCAGTCGCCCCAGAACCTGCACTGGGTGCTGCTGGTGGCGGCGCTGATCGCCGGGGCGATTCTGATCTTCACGCTGGTCTGGCCCTGAGGCCCCCACCCGCCGGCCCGGCGATCGGTAAGGGCCGTTCGCGTTGAGCGAGCGGCCCGATAATCGCTGCGTTGCCAGCCGATGTTCGGCGCGGCCCGTGCCAATCGAGTAAGATCACAGCCTCGATTCGGCTCACGGCGCTGCGTTCCATGCCCGATACCCCCATCCCGCAATCCGCGACATCGCCGACCCGTCGGGTCGGCGTTCTCACCCTGCCCGGCTTCTCGCTGCTCGCCCAGGCCTGTGCGCTGGAACCGCTGATGGTGGCCAACCAGCTGGCCGGCTGTCGCCTCTACCGGGTGCAGGCCTTCAGCGCCGACGGCCGTGAGGTGCCGAGCCTGGCCGAGCTAAGCCTCGCCGCCGGCCAACCCGTCGAGAGCGTGCCGGATGAGCTGGAGATGCTGATCGTATGCGCCCCGAGCCCGCTGCCTGCTGCCGTCGAGTCGCTGCCCCTGGCCTGCCTGCGCCGGCTGGGGCGCAGCGGCGTGGTGCTGGTGGGGGTCGGTGGGGGGACCGAGTTGCTGGCCCGCGCCGGCGTGCTGGACGGCTACCGTGCCACCCTGCCGTGGCAGCGTTTCGCCGCCTTCACCCGCGCCTTCCCGCGGGTGCGACTCACCCAGCAGCTGTTCGAGATCGACCGTGACCGCCTCACCTGCGGCGGTGGCACGGTGGCGATGGACATGATGATGACCCTGATCGCCGCCCATCACGGCAGCGAGCTGGCCGAGCGGGTCTCCGAGCACTTCGTGCTGGAGCGCATTCGCATGGCCGACGAGCCCCAGCAGGTGCCGCTGCGTACCCGCCTGGGCCATGCCCCGGCGCAGCTGGTGGATGCGGTACAGCTGATGGAGGCCAACATCGAGGAGCCGCTGACCACCCATGAGCTGGCCGAGCACCTGGGGATCTCGCGACGCCAACTGGAGCGGCTGTTCAAGAAGTATCTGCAGGCGGTGCCCGGCCGCTACTACCTCGACCTGCGCCTGCAGGAGGCGCGTCGGCTCCTGCGCGAGAGCGAGCTGCCCGCCGGGGAGATCGCCCTGAAGACCGGCTTCTCCTCGCCGGCCCACTTCTCCACCGCCTACCGCAACCACTTCGGAGTGACCCCGCGCGAGGAGCGGCTGGGCTGAGCGCCATGGCGGGTCTGTCGCCGCTCAGGTGTCGGCTGCCTTGTGGGCTAGCAGGGTGCGAAACAGCGACCCCATCAGCACCGGCCGGTCGAGGGTGACGGTGAAACCGGCGGCTTCCAGCAGGGGCGGGCCTGGCGGGTGATATCGGTGGCCAGCGCCGAGGTCAGGACGTTGAGCGCTCGGCGCGTCACCCGGGCAGGGGACTCATCGGCCTGGAACTTGTCCATCACGCACAGCTGGCCGTCTGTGTTCAGGACGCGGTGGGCCTCGGCCAGGCCCCGCTCGGGGTGGGGCATCACCGCCAGGATCAGGTGCATGATCACCGCGTCGAAGCTGCCGTCAGGGTAGTCCAGCGCCTCGGCGTCCATCACGCGACAGAGCGCGTCAATGCCCAGGTGCTCGGCACGGGCTTCCAGGCGCTTGACCATGGCCGGCGACAGGTCGGTGGCATGCAGCTCCACGTCCCGCGGCAGCCAGGGCAAGTCCAGCCCGGTGCCGGCGCCGACCAGCAGCACGCGCATGCCGGGTTGCCAGTCCACCTGCTCCAGGGACACCTGGCGTGCCTTGCGAAAGGCGCGATCGGCCACCGCATCGTAGATCGGCGAGTAGAGGCCGTAGCGGATTCGATTCCAGCGGGTGGTATTGAACATGGCTCGCTCCTTGCCAGACCAACAGTCTAGCAGCCTGTGGGACTTAACACTGATCCGCTACACGATCCTGACCGGCGGTGATGACACCCTGCGGTCACAGCCTTTTTCACAAGTCGGGGTCCCATTGCTGAAAGCCAGCGCGAGGCGCGCTCCCTATACTCGGGTGATACTTCGCTTGCCTATTTCTCGATGGAGGGAGACCGACATGAGCCAGACCCCGACCCGCGCCGATTTCGATCAGTACATGGTGCCCAACTACGCCCCCAGGCCGCCATCCCGGTGCGCGGTGAAGGCAGCCGCCTGTGGGACCAGCAGGGGCGCGAGTACATCGACTTCGCCGGTGGTATCGCGGTGAACTCCCTGGGTCACTGCCACCCGGTGCTGGTCGAGGCGCTCACCCAGCAGGCGGGCAAGCTCTGGCACCTCTCCAACGTCTACACCAACGAGCCGGCCCTGGCGCTGGCGCGCAGCCTGGTGGAGCGCACCTTTGCCGACAAGGTATATCTCTGCTCCTCGGGCGGCGAAGCCAATGAGGCGGCGCTCAAGCTGGCGCGTCGCTGGGCCCACGATACTGCCGGCGAGCACAAGCACCGCATCGTCTCCTTCTCGCAGTCGTTCCACGGCCGTACCTTTTTCACCGTCAGCGTCGGCGGCCAGCCCAAGTACTCCCAGGGCTTCGGGCCGGTGCCCGGCGGCATCGTCCACGGCGAATTCAACGACCTGGACAGCGTGCGCAATCTGATCGATGACGACACCTGCGCGGTAATGGTCGAGCCGATGCAGGGGGAGGGCGGCATCGTGCCGGCCACGCCCGAGTTCCTGCAGGGGCTGCGCGACCTGTGCGATGCCCACGATGCCCTGTTGATCTTCGACGAGGTGCAGACCGGCGCCGGCCGAACCGGCAGCCTGTTCGCCTACATGGAGTACGGCGTCACGCCGGATATTCTGACCAGCGCCAAGTCGCTGGGCGGCGGTTTCCCGGTGGGCGCCATGCTGACCACCGACCGCATCGCTCCCTCCATGGCCATCGGCACCCACGGCTCCACCTATGGGGGCAATGCCCTGGCCTCCGCGGTGGCCCTGGCCGCCGTCGAGCATATTGACACCCCGGAGGTGCTGGCCGGCGTCAAGCGTCGCCACGATCTGTTTCGCGAACACCTGGAGGCCATCAACCGCCAGCACGGCGTCTTTCAGGAGATTCGCGGTATGGGGCTGCTGATCGGTGCCCAGATGGCGCCCGAGTACGAGGGGCGCGCCAAGGATATCCTGCCGCTGGCCATCGAGGAGGGACTGATGGCGCTGATCGCCGGCCCCAACGTGCTGCGCATGGCCCCCTCGCTGGTGATTCCCGAGGCGGATATCAGCGAGGGCATGGCGCGGCTCGAGCGCGCCGTGGCGAGGCTGGTGGCCGGCCAGTGAGGTCCGGGCATGCCCCGCAAGACGTCGACCCACGACTCGGAGATCCAGCCATGATGGTGGTACGCCCCGTGCGGCCGGCCGACCTGCCGGCCCTGGAGCGGCTGGCGGGCTGTGCCACGCCGCGCCTGACCAACCTGCCGGCCCATCGCGACCGCCTCGAGGAGCGCATCGCCCGCTCGCGGCAGGCGTTCGCCCGTGAGGTGGACTTCCCCGGCGACGAGCACTACACCTTCGTGCTCGAGGATCTGGAGCGCGGCGAGGTGGCAGGCACCGCCACCATTCGTGCCGAGGCCGGCGCCAGCGAGGCCTACTACACCTATCGCCAGGAGACCCTGATCCACGCCTCCCAGCAGCTCAACGTGCGCCGCGAGGTGCAGACTCTGGCGCTCTCCCACGAGGTCTCCGAGGCGACCCTGCTGTGCGCCCTGTCCCTGGACCCGCGCTACCGCGGCACCAGCGCCGAGAGCCTGCTGCGCCGGGCCCGGCTAATGTTCATCGCCCAGTACCCGGAGCGCTTCGCCGACATCCTGGCGATGGCCTTTCCCGGCTACCTGGACGAGGCCGGCGAGTCGCCGTTCTGGAACAGCGTGGGGTGCCATTTCTTCGTGCGCGACTACCATGAGATCAACTACCTGGCCGGGGTGCGCTCGAAGAGCTTCATCGCCGAGGTGATGCCGCAGTTCCCGCTCTACCTGGCGCTGCTCACCCCCCAGGCGCGCGCCGCCATCGGCCGCGAGCACCCCGACCACGAGGTCGCCATGGCCGAGATGCTGGCCGAGGGATTCCTGCGCTCGCGCCACGTCGACATCTTCGATGCCGGGCCGGTGATCAAGGGCGAGCGCGAGCGGCTGGCCAGCTTCCGCCGTGCCGCCTGGCACCCGGTGCGGGTGCGCCCGGCACATTTGCTGCCCGACGCCGAGCCCGCCATGGTGGCTAACCAGCGCCTAGGCGACTTCCGCTGTGTGGTGGCGCGCTATGCGCTGTCGCCCACCGGCCAGCTGATGCTCTCGCCGGCCCATGCCGATCTGCTGGGCGTGGAGGAGGGGCGGGCGGTGCTCGCCGCTCCCCTGGCCCTGCCTGGCAGCGACGACGACGAGCCCGGATTCGACGAGGGGGAGCTGTGATGCGAATTCGACCGATCGCCGAAGGCGACCTGGCGGAGCTGCAGGCCCTGGCCCGGGAGACCGGCGTGGGCTTCACCTCGCTGCCCGACAATCGCGAGTTCCTGGCGGCCAAGATCGCCTCGGCGGTCGCCGCCTTCGAGGAGCGCACGCCGGTGGACCGGCGCAACTACTTCTTCGTGCTGGAGGACGAAGCCAGCGGCGAGCTGGCCGGCTGCTGCGCCATCGAGGGGCAGGTGGGACGCGAGGTGCCCTTCTACCACTACCGGCTGGGTACCCTGGCCCACTCCTCGGTGCAGCTCGACCTGCACCGCACCATCGATACGCTCTTCCTGAGCTCGGACCATACCGGCGATGCCGAGGTGGCCTCGCTGTTTCTGCGCCCACAGTATCGCGGCGCCGACCGTCGCCATCAGCGCAACGGCGCCCTGCTGTCGATGATGCGCTGGCTGTTCATGGCCGAGTTTCGCGACCGCTTCCCCGACAAGGTGCTGGCGGAGATGCGCGGGGTGTTCGACGAGCGCGGCAAGAGTCCCTTCTGGGAGTGCCTGGGCAGCCACTTCTTCCCGCTGGACTTCGACGAGGCGGACAGGCTGACGGGATTGGGTCAGAAGAGCTTTATCGGCGAGCTGATGCCCAAGTTCCCGATCTACACGCCCTTCCTCTCCGACGCCGCGCGGGCCTGCATCGGCCAGGTTCACGAGCATACCCGCCCCGCGCTGGCCATGCTCAAGAAGGAGGGACTGCGCTGGGAAGGCTTCATCGACATCTTCGACGGCGGCCCCACGGTGGAGGCCTACATCGACGACGTTCGCGCGGTGCGCCGGTCGCGCCGCTGCCGGGTTGAGATCAAGCCGGCCGATGAAGACCCGGCACAGCGCCCGCGGTGGCTGGCGGCCACCACCGGCATGGCGGACTTCCGCGCCGCCTGGGTCGCCGCCGGCCCCGACCAAGACGACATCATCACGCTCAACGCGCAGGAGGCAGAGCGGCTCGGCGTCGCCGCCGGCGATGCCCTGCGCGTCCTGGATACCGAGGAGACACCTTGATGAACGCCACGCAGCAGCTATTGATCGGGGACGCCTGGCAGGGGGCGAGGCGGAAGGCTTCACCAAGCGCGACCCGGTCTCCGGTGAGACCCTGTGGCAGGGGGCAGCGGCCTCCGATGCCCAGGTGGGCGCGGCGGCGGCTGCGGCCCGGGCCGCCTTCCCGGCCTGGGCGCGCACCCCCTTCGCCGAGCGCCAGGCGCTAGTGGAGCGGTTCCGCGAGGTGCTGGAATCCCACCGCGAGGACCTGGCCCGGGCCATTGCCGGCGAGACCGGCAAGCCGCTGTGGGAGGCACGCACCGAGGTGGGCGCCATGATCGGCAAGGTGGCCATCTCGCTGCGCGCCTACCAGGAGCGTACCGGCATGCGGGAGCGCGACCTGGGCGAGGCCCGCGCCGTGCTGCGCCACCGTCCCCACGGGGTGATGGCGGTGTTCGGACCCTACAACTTCCCCGGCCATTTGCCCAACGGCCACATGGTGCCGGCGCTGCTGGCCGGCAACACGGTGGTCTTCAAGCCCAGCGAGCAGACCCCGCTGACCGCCGACCTGGCCCTGGCCTGCTGGCAGGAGGCGGGCCTGCCGGCGGGGGTGATCAACCTGGTGCAGGGCGGCGCACCGGTGGGCCAGGCGCTCTCGGCCCATCCCGACATCGACGGCCTGCTGTTCACCGGCAGTGCCAAGGTGGGGGGCTGCTGCATCGCCAGTTCGCCGGTCAGCTGGACAAGATCCTGGCGCTGGAGCTGGGCGGCAACAATCCCCTGGTCGTCAAGGACGTGCCCGACCAGGATGCTGCCGTGCTGACCATCCTGCAGTCGGCCTTCCTCTCCGGTGGGCAGCGCTGCACCTGCGCGCGGCGGCTGATCGTGCCGGAGGGGCAGGTGGGCGATCATCTGCTCGATGCCTTGAGTGATGCCATGGCCCGGCTGCGGGTGGCCGGCCAGTTCGACGAGCCGGCGCCCTTCTACGCCGGCCTGGTTAGCCCCGGAGCCGCCGACGGCCTGCTCAAGGCCCAGGATGATCTCGAGGCGCTGGGCGGCACGGTGCTCTCGCGCATGGAGCGGCTGCGCGAGGGCACCAGCCTGCTGTCGCCGGCGCTGATTGACGTCACCGGCCTGCCGGTGCCCGACGAGGAGCACTTCGGCCCACTGCTCAAGGTGTATCGCTACCGCGACTGGGACGAGGCGATCGCCCTGGCCAACGACACCCGCTACGGTCTCTCCGCCGGCCTGATCGGCGGCGAGCGCGCCGACTGGGACGATTTCCTGCTGCGCATCCGCGCCGGGATCACTAACTGGAATCGCCAGACCACCGGCGCCTCCGGCGATGCCCCCTTCGGCGGCGTGGGGACAGCGGCAACCACCGCCCGAGCGCCTACTATGCGGCCGACTACTGTGCCTATCCGGTGGCCTCCATGGAGAGCGAGGACCTCCACCTGCCCGATCAACTGCCGCCGGGGGTGAGCCTGTGAGCATCGACGACCGCCAAGCGGACTACCGGGAGGTCAACTTCGATGGTCTGGTGGGGCCGACCCACAACTACTCGGGGCTGGCGCTGGGCAACGTGGCCTCCATGACCCACGAGGGGCTGGTGGCCAACCCCCGCGAGGCGGCGCTGCAGGGGCTGGCCAAGATGAAGGCGCTCAAGGACGCCGGCTACGCCCAGGGCGTGCTGCCGCCCCAGCAGCGCCCGGACCTGGGGGCGCTGCGTGCACTGGGCTTTGCCGGCAGCGACGCCGAGGTGTTGGCCCGGGCGGCGGGGAGGCGCCCCAGCTGCTGCGGGCGGTCTGCTCCGCCTCCAGCATGTGGACCGCCAACGCCGCCACCGTCACGCCCAGCGCCGACGCCGCGGACGGCCGGGTGCACTTCACGCCGGCCAACCTGCAGTCGAGCTTCCACCGCTTCCTGGAACCAGCCACCACCCGCCGGGTGCTGGCGGCGATCTTTCGCGACGAGGCCCGTTTCGCCCACCATCCGGTGCTGCCCGCCACCCCGGCGTTCTCCGACGAGGGGCGGCCAATCATACGCGCCTGGCCGGCGATCACGGCGAGCCCGGCGTGCACCTCTACGTCTATGGCCGCCAGGCTTTCGGCTGGGGCAGCGAGCCGGGGTGGCTCCCCGGCGCTTCCCGGCCCGCCAGACCCTGGAGGCGAGCCAGGCGGTGGCCCGCCAGCACGGCCTGACCGAATCGCAGACGGTATTCGCCCAGCAGCATCCTGAGGCGATCGACGCCGGCGTGTTCCACAACGACGTCATCGCGGTGGGCAACGGGCCGGTCCTGCTCTACCACGAGATGGCCTTCCTCGACGAGCAGGCTGCCCTCGACGAACTGCGCGCCAAGCTGGCCACGCCACTGATCCCGGTGCGGGTGCCCACCGAGGCGGTGAGCCTCGCCGACGCCGTGGGCTCGTATCTGTTCAACTCCCAGCTGCTCTCCAACCCCGATGGCACCATGACCCTGGTGGTGCCCGGCGAGTGCCAGGAGAACGAAGCGGTGTGGCGCACTCTTCAGGACCTGCTGCTGGCGGGGCCCAATCCCATCGGCGAGGTGGTGGTCAAGGACGTCAAGCAGAGCATGCGCAACGGCGGCGGCCCCGCCTGCCTGCGCCTGCGGGTGGTGCTCTCGGCGGCGGAACGCGCCGCGCTCACCGGCCGGGTACTGCTCGACGATGCCCTCTACGGCGAGCTCACCGCCTGGGTCGAGCGCCACTACCGCGACCGGCTGGCGCCCGCGGATCTCGCCGACCCGCAGCTGGCCGTGGAGTCGCTCAGCGCCCTGGACGAGCTCACTCGCATTCTGCAGATCGGCTCGGTGTATCCGTTCCAGCGGGGGTGAAGGGGCAGCCCCTGAGCCCCGGCCCGTCTGCTGGCGAGCCGGGGCTTTAACGATTATGGTGGAGCCTCACCGCTAAGGATGGTTTCAGGAGCCCCGGCATGACCGAAGCAGCCCGCATTGAGCGGCTGAGCGCAGACGCCGAGACATGACGGCTGTTTCACCGCTGGCGCTGTACCGCGAGGCGGTGGAGCGCCAGGGCTTCGTGACGGATGAGGCGCAGCGGACTGCCGCCGTCCGGCTCGACGCCTGCCACCGGGCGCTGCACGATAACGCCGCCTCAGATGGGTGCCAAGCCATACCCGGCGTCTATCTCTGGGGCCCGGTGGGGCGCGGCAAGACCTGGCTGATGGACGGCTTCCACCGACATCTCCAGGTGCCCGCCCGGCGCTTGCACTTCCACCATTTTATGCGCTGGGTGCACCAGCGCCAGTTCCAGCTGAGTGGCACCGCCGACCCACTCATCGCGCTGGCACACGAGCTTGCGGCTGAGGTGCGCGTGCTCTGCCTCGATGAGCTGTTCGTCAACGATATCGCCGATGCCATGCTGCTCGGCCGACTACTGGGCGCGCTGTTCGACGAGGGACTCGTGCTGGTGTGCACATCGAATCAGGCACCGGATGGGCTCTATGCCGACGGTTTCAACCGCGACCGCTTCCTGCCTGCCGTGGCGGCCATGAGGCGTTGCATGGAGGTGGTCGAACTGGATGGTGGGCAGGACCACCGGCTGCACCCAGGCAAGCCCTGCCAGCGCTACTGGGTGAGCGAACCCGGCCGCCCGAGTGTACTAGCGGCCGTTTTCGAGCGCTTGAGCGAGGAGGAGACGACGAGCACCGAGCCCAGCGCCGAGTTCATCGAGCTGGGGCATCGCCGGATTGCGGTGGAGCGGTGCAGCGAGCGGGTGGTGTGGTGCCGCTACGCTGAGCTGTGCGAGCAGCCGCTGGCCGCGCTGGACTTCATTGCGCTGGTCGACGAGTTCGACCATATCCTGCTCAGCGAGGTACCGCAGCTTAACGATGCCCATGCTCTGGGCGGCATCGCGCGTGGTACCGAGGATGGTATCGAGCGTGTCGAGGCCGGGGAGAGGGAGCTGCCGCCGCTCTCGCGCCGCGACGACGGCGTACGTCGTTTCATCGCCCTGGTCGACGAGTGTTACGACCGCCGCGTGCCGCTCTATGTGGAAGCCGAGGTGGCCATGGAGGCGCTCTATCCCCGGGGCTATCTCGCCTTCCCGTTCCGTCGCGCCCTGAGCCGCCTGCAGGAGATGCAGCTGGAAAGGTTTGGTGGACTACCTGCAAGCGGCTCAACCGACTACGTCATTCGGTAAGCGGCGCCCCGATACACTGCCTGAAAACCTCGATCATGGGGCCGTAATCGCAGTAGTAAGCAGCGATGTTGGCTCGAATCCACTCGTCCCGTTCCAGCCGGGCCCACGATATCTCGTAGCCGCAATTAATGATCAGATGCTCGAAGAGAATACGCTGCGCCCTGCCGTTGCCTTCCCGAAAGGGGTGCAGGACATTGAGATCGCCGTAGAACTCTGCGGCGGCAACTATCAAGTCGTCACGCTCAAGGTCTGTGTACCAGTTGGCTCGCACTAACTGTGTGAACAGCTTGTTGGCTTCCGGTTCAATGCGGTCGCAATGGCAAAAGCGCGTATCGCCTTTGGAAATATCTATGGTACGGATTTCGCCGGCCCAAGGATAAAGGTCACGGAAGAGCTGCCTGTGCAGCGCCTTGAGATAGTCAAAATCGTAGGGCGGGGGAGTGAAAGGAATCCCGTCGGCAGCAATGATCGTCAGCTCGCGTTCGGCTTCCTGCAGGATTGCATCGTCACGAATATCGAGGAGATTCTTGAAAACGCTGCTACCGTCGTAACAGTAGGGATCCTGGCCGACGCCGTACTTGTCCATGAAAACGGCTAGTGGCACGCTCAACGCTGGCGATATTTTTCCAGCGTGGCGGACTTGCTGGGCAGCGCGTGCAGTGGTGCATTGGGAGCCCTGAACCCTTCCAGGCGCAGGCTGGCCGCATAGTTGTGCTGCTTGACCTTGGCAAAATAGTCCTGCTTGGTCTTGAGGGATACCTTGGTCATGGGGATTGCCTCGAATTTTCCGATGCCCGTATTTTAACGTATATCGGCGCACGATGCTTCCTTCCCGAGCGCTAGTCGCTGTAGTCGGACCAGTCGCTGTCGCTGGAAAAGTGCCGGGACATCGGCCTGACAGCCGATGCCCAGGCTTCGAGCGTTAGCCGCTGGCCGCACCGCCCACCACGCCGCCGCGCAGGCCGCTTGCGTTGCCGCCGGCCTTGAGGTGGCTGGCCACGGCGTCCTCCGGCGAGCCGGCCATCTCGCGGAACATGCCCATGGAGCCCAGCAGCGCCGAGGATTCGTAGGGCACGAAGACGCGCTCGCCCTCCTGGGCCATGGTCGGCAGCGCCTTGATATAGCTCTGGCCGAGCAGGTAGCCCACTACGGTGCGCTTGTTCTCCTCGCTGTCGCCGATGGCGCCCAGCACCAGCTTGATCGACTCCTGTTCGCCCTGGGCACGCAGGATGGCCGACTCCTTATCGCCCTGGGCGTTAAGAATCGCCGACTCGCGCTGGCCCTGGGCCATGGCGATGGCGGCGGCCTTCTCGCCCTCGGCCTCGGTCACGGTGGCGCGGCGCTTGCGCTCGGCGGCCATCTGCAGGCGCATGGCGGACTCCACCTCCTCGGGCATGGCGATGTCCTGCACCTCGACCCGGGAGATCTTCACCCCCACTTGGAGGCGGGCTCCTCCATGGCCGCCTGGATCTCGTTGTTGACCTCGGCCCGGGACTCGAACAGCTTGTCGAGCTCCATCTTGCCCACCACCGAGCGCAGGGTGGTCTTGGCCAGCACCTCCACCGCCTGGCTCATGTTCTCGACCTCATAGACGGCGCGCCTGGGGTCGATGATCTGGTAGTAGAGCGCCCCGTTGATGCGCACCGTGACGTTGTCGGTGGTCACCACCGGCTGGCCGGGGAAGTCCATCACCGTCTCGCGGCGGTCGATGCGCGTCTCGTTGCTGGTGATAGCGTGGTACTCCTCGCCCATCTTGCGGTAGCGGATCATGGTGATGGCGCGGGGCTGGTCGATGAAGGGCACGATGATGTTGATACCGCTCTCCAGCACCCGGCTGAACGACCCAGGCGCTCGATCACCATCACCTCCGACTGGCGCACGATCACCAGCCCCTTGGCGATGATCAGGATGCCGATGACGACGACGATCAGGGCGATGAGCAGCCCCGGGCTGACGGGAAGGTCCATATCCATGTGGGTTACTCCGGGTCGTGGGTGGCGCGCTGGAAGGGCGCCGCCTGGGCGAGGCGAACGATGGCGGTGGTGCCGTCGAAGGCCTGAAAGATAACGGGGGTGCCTGCCGGCAGCTCGGTCTCGCCGCTTTCTCGCCCGCTTCGTCGGCGACGCGCAGGCGATAGAAGTCGCCGTTGATCTTGATGCCGGTGGCGCCGTCGAAGTCGCGTTTGAGGGTGGTATAGGTGTGGCCCTTTTCCACCCCGGTGCCGGTGGTGCCGTAGGCTACCCCGCGGGGCGAGAACCAGGGGCGGATCTTCCACACGGCCAGCGGCACCAGCACGCCGGACAAGACGCCCATGCCCAGCAGCTGCCAGGGCAGCGATAGCCCCAGGGTGGCCAGGGCGGCTGTGAGCAGGGCGGCTGCGGCCAGCGCCAGCAGCACCAGGCCGCCGGAGGTCAGCTCGGCCAGGCCCAGCAGCAGGGCGATGATCAGCCAGATGACGGCGGGATTCCAGTCCATGGGCATTCCGGGGTCGGCAAACACCCACGAGGGTAACCGGTTATGGCGCGGTGGGCTATGGTTGTCTGGATCAGGGCAGGGTGGGTGGGAACCACTGCCTCGACTGGATGATCGCGGATCGCGGTATGCTGCGCGTGCCACCTGACGGCTGCAAAGGAGCGCACCCGATATGACCCTGCTGAGCTGGATCGGTATTGTTCTGTGTCTGCTACAGTCGGCGCTGTTCTCGGGCCTCAATCTGGCGTTTTTCGCCATTGGCAAGCTCGAGCTGGAACTCGAGGCACGCAAGGGTAACCCGCGGGCTCAACGCGTACAGCGCCTGCGACAGGATGCCAACTTCCTGCTGGTGACCATCCTGTGGGGCAACGTGGCCGTGAACGTGCTGTTGGCGCTGCTCTCCGGCTCGGTGATGGGAGCGCTGGTCGCCTTTCTGTTTTCCACCGTGGTGATCACCCTGTGTGCGGAGATCCTGCCCCAAGCCTATTTTTCGCGCCATGCGCTTCGCATGGCGGCCTGGCTGACTCCCATGATCCGTTTCTATCAGCTGCTGCTATGGACAGTGGCGAGGCCTACCGCCTGGGGGCTGGATCGCTGGTTGGGCGCGGAGGCGATTCCCTACTTCAAGGAGCGTGATTTACACCAGCTGATCCGCTTGCATATGGAGTCCAACGAAACCGAGATTGATCGCGTGGAAGGGCGCGGTGCGATGAATTTTCTGACCCTGGACGATGTGCCGCTGGGCCGTGAAGGGGAGCCCTTGGCTTCCAACAGCATTATCTGCCTGCCCTTCGACGGGACAGGCCGGTGTTTCCCGCCATCCGTAGCACGCGGCACGATGACTTCCTGCGTCGCCTGCAGGCCTGTGGCCATAGCCGGGCAGTGGTGGTCGATGACGCCGGCGAGCCGCGGCTAGTGATCGATATCGACGCCTTCCTGAGAGCGGTGCTCTTCGGTCTGGGGCCGTTTTATCCGCTGCGCTACTGTCACCGACCCATCGTGGTACGAGATCCGGCGCTACCGCTGGGGGCAGTGATCGGACGCTTTCGGGTCCACTCGGAGCATCGCGAGGATGACGTTCTCGATGAGGACGTCATCCTGCTGTGGGGGAGGAGAAGCGGATCCTGACGGGGTCCGACGTCTTGGGCCGGCTGCTAAGGGGCATCGTAACAAGCGCCCCCGCCGAAAGGGCGGGGGCGTTGCGGGGCGTTTCGTGATGCCCCGGTGCCGCGACTGAGCGATGTGCCGATGCTTACTCGGCGGCGCTGCGGGCGGCGGCGAGCCACTCATCGACGGTGTCGCGGTTCTCGGCGATCCACTCGGCGACCAGCGGCCGGACCTGGGCATCGGTGAGGTCCTGCTCGTCCATGGCACCGTCCACTTCGCTGATCCACTCCAGGGGCAGGCGCACCTGGCGGAACAGCTCGGCGGCGGCCGGATTGGCCTCGAGGAAGTCGTTGTTGGCCGCCACCTGGATGTCGGCGGCCACGAAGCCCATCTCGATGGGGTCGCTGACCGCGCCTGCGACACCCTCGGCGCGCTCGGCCTCGTCCTCGACGATGCCCGGGGCGTTGATCCACATCACGTCCTCGCCGGGCACCAGGGAGAGCAGCCAGGCGCTGGGCCCCCAGGTGTAGTAGAGCGCCGGCTCGCCGGCCTGGATGCGCGACAGCGCCTCGGCGAAGTTGGCGGCGTAGCCGGCATCCACGTGGTTGATATGGTCGCGTAGCTCGAACTTATCGAGCATGGCATTGATGCCCTCGTGGCAGCCCCACCCCGGCGGGCAGCCGAATAGGTCGGCTTTGCCATCACCGGTGGCATCGAAAGCGGCCTTCACCTCGTCGCGGGTGAAATCCTCGATGCCGGTGATCTCATACTCCTCGATGGAGGGCGTGTCGGCCAGATAGCCCTGGATACCGCAGGCAGTGCAGAGCGGATCGAAGATGGTGGCGACCTCGTCGAAGTTGTCCGGCAGCTGCGGGCTGTGCAGCGGGAACCAGCCGTTAGGCCAGTAGTCGGCGTCACCCTCGGAGACCGCCAAGTAGGCCACCGGATTGGAGAGCGAGATCGGGGTCTGGACCTCATAGCCGAGCTCCTCGAGCAGCTCGACGAAGGCCCAGCTCACCGGTACCGCCGAGGTCCAGGTGGCCACGGCGGGCTGTACCGATACGCCCTCGCCGGGGCGCTCGGTGTCGGCCGCTGCCTGGCCGCCCAGCCCCAGCAGGCAGGCCGCCGACAGGGCCAGGGTGGTGTGCTTCAGCGGATGTCGATGGGTTGTCGTGTTATGCATGACATACCTCCTGTTCACGTTGCGGTGAAAGCGGGACTATTTGCCTTTTCCGGGCGCCTTCTCGCCCAGTCCCTGGGTGATGCGGTCCAGCACCATGGCCAGCAGCACGATCCCGATGCCGCCGACGAAGGCCTGGCCGATGTTGAGGCGCTCGAGCCCGGCGTAGACCTCCAGGCCGAGCCCGCCGGCGCCGATGATGGCGGCGATCACCACCATCGAGAGTGCCAGCATGATGGTCTGGTCGAGCCCTGCCATTACGGTGGGCAGGGCCAGCGGGAACTGCACCTTCCAGAGGATCTGGCGTGAGGTGGAGCCGAAGGCCTCGGCGGCTTCGATGTACTCCGTAGGCACCTGACGAATGCCCAGGTTGGTCAGGCGGATCATCGGCGGCATGGCGAAGATGATGGTGGCGATCAGCCCTGGCACGTTGCCGATGCTGAATAGCATCACCGCCGGCACCAGATAGACGAAGGGTGGGGTGGTCTGCATGATGTCGAGGATCGGCCGCATGCCATTGGCGAAGCGGTCGCTGCGCGAGCAGAGGATGCCCAGCGGCAGGCCGATGAGCATGCAGAACAGCACTGCCGTGGCCACTAGCGAGAGGGTCACCACCATGGCGTCCCACACGCCCATGAAGCCGACCAGGGCGAAGGCGATCAGGCTGAACAGCCCCACCCGCCAGGAGGCGGCCCGCCAGCCGATCAGGAAGATGCCGATCAAAAACAGCCCCGGCGGGATGGCCTGCAGAGCGGTTTGGATGACCTCCATCACGCCGCGCACCGGCGGGCTGAGGTAGGCGCGGAAGAAGTCGCGGAAGTTGCTCACCACCCAGTTGACCGCATCGGTGATCCATTGACGCACCGGCAGGGCGTCGAGCAGCCCGAAGGGGTCGGTGATCAGCTGGCGAAGCAGCTCGAGAAACTCGCTCATGAGCACGCCTCCTCCGTCGCCGGCTGCGACTCGCCGTCGGCGCTTGGCCCGCGCTTCTCGAGAATGCCACTGATCAGCTGGGGCTCGTCGATCAGTCCAATGACGCGGCCCTCGTCGTCGGTCACCAGCGTCGGTAGCGCGGTGCGGGTGCGGCCACGCAGCACCCGACGCAGGACAGTCTCGCGCGGACAGTGCATCAGCAGGTCCTCACGGCGGGCGCCGCGGGCCTCGCTTTCGAGCGCCTCATCGAGCGAGCGGATCTCGAGGCGTTGCTCATTCAGGCGGGCCTCGCGCAGCTGGCCCTGATCGTCCAGGCCATAGTGCAGCTCCGGCAGATCCTCGGCAGCGACAAAGCGCAGGCCGTCGGCCTCGCTCACCGTGGTGAAGGCCGGGCTATCGAAGGGCAGGGCAATGGTGCCGGCGGTGATGACCCCGGTGGGGTCGGCGTGTTCGACGAAGCGGGCCACGTACTCGGTACGCGGGTTGACCAGAATCTCCTCGGGGGTGCCGAGCTGGATGATCTTGCCCTCTTCCATGATGGCGATGTGATCGCCGATATGCATGGCCTCGTCGAGGTCGTGGGTGATGAACAGGATGGTGCGGCCCAGCTGCTGCTGGATCTTCTTCAGCTCCTGCTGCATGTTGACCTTGATCAGCGGATCCAGCGCCGAGAAGGGCTCGTCCATCAGCAGCACCCCGGCGTCGGTGGCCAACCCCCGAGCCAGCCCGACCCGCTGCTGCATGCCGCCCGACAGCTCCGACGGGTAGGCCTTGCCCCAGTCGCCCAGGCCGACCATCTCGAGCATCTCCTGGGCGTGGCGGTGGCGTTCGTCACGCGACTTGCCCTGGACCTCCAGCCCGTAGGCCACGTTGTCGAGCACGCTGCGATGGGGGAAGAGCGCAAAATTCTGGAAGACCATGCTCATGTGGTACTTGCGCAGCATGCGCAGACGCTCACCAGAGAGCTGCGTGATGTCGATCTCTCCCTCGTCGGGATGCTGGAAGAAGATGTGTCCGGCGGTGGGTTCGAAGAGCCGGTTGATGCAGCGAATCAGGGTGGATTTACCGCTGCCCGAGAGGCCCATGATGACGAAGATTTCGCCGGACTCGACGGTGAAGCTGACGTCGTGGACCCCCACGACCTGGCCTGTCTCGGCCTGAATTTCGCTTTTTCCCTTGCCCGACTCCAGCAGCGGTAGCGCCGTTTCTGGAGTCGGGCCGAAGACCTTGGTGACGCCTTCTGCGCGTATCAAATCGGAGCCTCCTGCGCCTTTTAGCACTGTTATCCCGAGTTCTATCGGGGGCGTGCCTTGATGTTCAAGGACTCAGCGAGCCTGCTCTTAACTCCCTAATGGTAAAGGGTAGCGTAAATTTTTCTGCCTGCATGATCCGCTTCAGGGGGCGACAGCCTCCTAGAGCCCCAGCCGCTCCTTGACCCGACCGAAGGCGGCCAGGGCGAATTCCAGGTCGTCGCGGGTGAGCGCCGCCGACATCTGGGTGCGGATGCGTGCCTTGCCCTTGGGCACCACCGGGTAGGAGAAGGCGATCACGTAGATGCCCTCTTCGAGCATGGCGTCGGCGAAGCGGCCGGCGGCCGCGGCATCGTGCAGCATCACCGGCACGATGGGGTGCTCGCCGGGCAGCAGCTCGAAGCCCAGTCGCTCGAGCCCGTCGCGGAAGAAGGCGGTGTTGTCCTTGAGTCGGTCGCGCAGCTCATCGGACTCGGCGGCCAGCTCCAGCGCCTTCAGGGCGCCCGCCACTACCGGCGGTGCCACGGTGTTGGAAAACAGGTAGGGCCGCGAGCGCTGGCGGAGCAGCTCCACGATCTCGCGCTTGCCGCTGGTGTAGCCGCCGCTGGCCCCGCCCAGTGCCTTGCCCAGGGTGCCGGTGGTGATGTCGACCCGGTCCAGGCAGCCGTGGTGCTCATGGGTGCCGCGCCCCCCGGCGCCGACGAAGCCGGTGGCGTGGCAGTCGTCGAAGTGGACCAGCGCCCCGTAGCGCTCGGCCAGATCGCAGATCTCGTCGAGGGGGGCGATGTAGCCGTCCATGGAGAAGACGCCGTCGGTGGTGATCAGCTTGAAGCGGGCGCCGTCGCGGTCGGCGGCCTTGAGCTGCGCCTCCAGGTCGGCCATGTCGCGGTTGCGGTAGCGGTAGCGACGGGCCTTGGAGAGGCGTACGCCATCGATGATGCTGGCGTGATTGAGTTCGTCGGAGATCACCGCGTCCTCGGCGCCCAGCAGGGTCTCGAACAGCCCGCCGTTAGCGTCGAAGCAGGAGGGATAGAGGATGGTGTCCTCGGTGCCGAGAAAGTCGCTGAGCTTGGCTTCCAGCTGCTTGTGCAGGCTCTGGGTGCCGCAGATGAAGCGCACCGAGGCCAGGCCGTAGCCCCACTCTTCCAGCCCCGCCTTGGCGGCGGCGTTCACCGCCGGGTGCTGGGCCAGGCCCAGGTAGTTGTTGGCGCACAGGTTGAGCACCTCGCGCCCCTGCTCGATCGCCACGTGGGCCCCCTGCGGCGAGGCGAGCAGCCGCTCGTGCTTGGTCAGGCCGGCCGCCTCGATGGCGTCCAGCTCGCGGCGCAGGTGGTGTTGAAAGTCCCCGTACATCTCATCACTCCCAGTTCAGAACGACCTTGCTGGCTTCACCGGACAGCATGGCATCGAAGCCCCGCTGGAACTCGGTATAGGGCAGGCGGTGGGTGATCACCGGCGCGATATCCAGCCCCGATTCGATCATCACCGACATCTTGTACCAGGTCTCGTACATCTCGCGCCCGTAGATGCCCTTCAGGGTCAGCATGTTGAAGATTACCGTGTTCCAGTCGATGGCGATGTCCTCGGTGGGAATGCCGAGCATCGCCACCTTGCCACCGTGGCACATGTTGGCCAGCATGTCGCGGAAGGCGGCGGGACTGCCGGACATCTCCAGGCCGACGTCGAAGCCTTCGCTGAGCCCCAGGTCGCGCTGTACCTCGGCCAGGGTCTCGTGGCGCACGTCCACGGTGCGGGTGGCGCCGAGGCGCTTGGCCAGCGCCAGGCGTTCGGGATTGAGGTCGGTGATCACCACGTGGCGGGCGCCGGCGTGGCGACACACCGCGGCGGCCATGGCGCCGATGGGGCCGGCCCCGGTGATCAGCACGTCCTCGCCGAGCAGGTCGTACTGCAGGGCGGTGTGCACGGCGTTGCCCAGGGGGTCGAAGATGGCGGCCACGTCGAGATCGATGCCCGACTTATGCTCCCAGACGTTGGACATGGGCAGGGCGACATACTCGGCGAAGGCGCCCGGCCGGTTGACCCCCACGCCGCTGGTGTAGGCGCACAGATGGCGGCGTCCCGCCAGGCAGTTGCGGCAGCGCCCGCATACCACGTGACCCTCGCCGGAGACGATCTGGCCAGGCTTGAAATCGTTGACGTTGGAGCCGACCTCGACGATCTCGCCGACGAACTCATGACCCACTACCATGGGAGTGGGGATGGTCTTCTGCGCCCAGCTATCCCAGTTGTAGATGTGCATGTCGGTGCCGCAGATGGCAGTGCGCTTGACGCGGATCAGCACGTCGTTGATGCCGACATCGGGTGTTGGCACGTCTTCCAGCCACAGGCCGGGGGCGGCTTCCTTCTTGACCAGTGCTTTCATGTCTCACCTGTTGTGGGTCGTGGTACGAGCATTTGTCGCCAAGCGAGGCGCTTGTGGCGCCGGGCTGGCAGCCAATGGGCAGGGCGGTCGTTGGCAATCGGGGCTGTCGTGTTTACTATAGAAGATTAGTTTCCAGTATTGCAGAAATATTCTGCTATGCAAGATTAATTTCCCTTATAGTGGAATTATCGGTGGCCATGCGTGCCACCTGTCTATGGGTATAGAGGAGAGTCGAGGTGAACGATAGCGCATCCGCCAGAGAGGGCGCCGTCGACGTGGGCAGCCAGGGCCTGGCCAACCGGGTGATCGAGCTGCGCAAGAAGCGCAACCTCACCCTGGAGCAGCTGGCCGCCGCCTCGGGGGTCAGCCGTTCGATGCTCAGTCAGATCGAGCGCGGGCGGGCCAATCCTACGCTGGCGGTGACCCTGCGCATCGCCCAGGCCTTCGGCCTCAATATCGGCGAGCTGGTGGACCAGCCCTGGGCCGCCTCGCGCATCGAAGTGGTGCGTAGCGACGACGCCAGCCAGCTGTTTCGCGACGACCAGGAGTGCCGGATTCGCACTCTCTCCCCGCTGCACCTGGAAAAGAACGTGGAGTTCTACGAAGTGCGTCTGGCCCCGCGGGCCAGCCTGCACAGCGCCCCCCACTTCGAGGGCACCCGCGAGCTGCTCACCGTGACCCAGGGCAGGGCTCGCATCGAGGCCGGCGACAACCGCTGCGCCCTCGGCCCCGGGGATCGTGCCCACTACCATGCCGACCTGGAGCACACCATCGAGAACAGCGGCGACGAGGAGCTGGTGGGCTTTCTGGTGGTGACCTACCAGTGACGGGACTGATCTACTGGCTGGACATGGCAGGGGTGATCGTCTTCGCCCTCTCCGGCGTGATACTGGCGTGCCGCTCGCGTATGGACCCCTTCGGCATGCTGGTGCTGGCGGCGGTAACTGGGATCGGTGGCGGTACCCTGCGCGATCTGGTGCTGGGCGTTCGCCCGGTGTTCTGGGTCAGTGACCCCACCTACCTGTGGGTGATCCTGGGCACCGTGGGACTGTCGATGATCGGCTTCCACTATATTCACCGCCTGTCACGGGTCTTCCTGCCGGTGGCCGACGCCTTCGGCCTGGCGCTGTTCACGGTGATCGGGGCGCACAAGGCGCTGCTGCTCGAGGCGCCGGGGCTGGTGGCAGTGCTGATGGGCCTGCTGACCGGGGTGGCCGGCGGCATGGTGCGCGATGTGCTGGCCCGCCGGGTGCCCATGGTGCTGCGTCGTGAAGTCTATGCCACGGCCTCCATCGCCGGCGGTATCGCCTATGTGGTGCTGGAGGCGCTGGCGGCGCCGCCGACCCTGACCATCGCCGTGGCGCTGCTGATCACGCTGGGGCTGCGCCTGGCGGCGATCCACTGGCGGCTGGCGCTGCCCACCTTCGCCTGGGTAACGATCCAGCCTCCGAGCCGGCCCGGGTGCCGCCGGAGGGGCACTCCGGGGATGGCGGGCCACCGCGGGCACGCCCCAAAACGCGGGTCAAGCTGATCCCGCCGAGCCGCCAGCGCGATCGCCAAGGGTCGCGCGATCCCTGAACGGCTCAGCCGGGACGGGCGCGCGCACTGTCGACGGCGCCGGGCATGGCCCGGGGCAGCTGGGGGGCCAGGGTGCGTTGGATGTGCCGGTAGAGGGGCACCAGGTGGGGGTGCATCTCCCGTTCCGCCCGCTGCTGGTCGATGTAGTAGGCGCTGCGTCGGCCATGGAAGTCGATGGTGTCGCCGACCCGGGTGAAGCTCAGCCCCGACATCGACAGCAGCCTGGGCAGCCGCGCCTCCATCATGGCGAAGACGTGCCGGCGACCGGCCAGGCCCACCAGGGCGGTGCTGGCCAGGAAGAGCCCGACGATGATCGCCGGGAAGCTGCGCCGCTCGTCGTCGCTGAACAGCGGCGGTGCGCCCGGGTCGACGATGTCGGCGTTGGCCGGACGGTTGCGGAAGTGCGGCGAGGTGGCCAGTCGCGAGACCTCGCAGATCTGGCGGTGATCGAGTCGTTCCGGGTGCCAGACGGAATGGGTCAGGCTCTGCCCTGCGTATCCCTGGAGCGGCAGCCGCGGGCCGTCCGGGTGCTCGAGGGGGGCGGGGAGCACCAGGCGCAGGCAGCCGGCGGCGAGGCCGCTGTCGAGGTGGGTCACCAGGCAGTGAATGGCCTGGCGGTCATGGGCGTCGTACTCCAGCTCCTTGACCGGATCGGCGGCCGCCTCATAGCTGAGCTCGCGGCAGTAGACCGCATGGCGAAGGCGAAAGACGCGCTCGTGCTCGGCCGGCGTGGCGGTCAGCTGGAACTGGAACTCGCGCTGAAAGCGCTCGAAGAGCCGGGTTGGCTCGGGTGGGGCACCGAAGGTCTCGCGAGCGGTCATCTACAAGGTTCCTTGGCGGATCATGGGAGTGCCGGTCGGTTCAGCCGTCGAGTGATATCACGCCGAAGGCCATGCTGTGGGGAATCGGTTTCCCCAGGTGAAAACCCTGCCCGTAGGCGATGCCGTAATCCTGCAGGATCGGCAGCATCGCCTCCTGGTCGACGAACTCGGCGATGGCCTGCTTGCCGAAGCCGGCGGCAATGTCGGCCATGGCCCTGACGATCACGCGGCTGTCAGCGCTGGTGGTCAGGGTACGGATGAAGGAGCCGTCGATCTTGATGTAGTCCACCGGCAGCTGGCCCAGGTAGTGGAAGCTGCTGAAGCCCACCCCGAAGTCGTCGATGGCGGTGCGACAGCCCAGCTCGCGCATGCCCTGCAGCACCCCCCTGGCCGTGGAGAAGTCGGTGACCGCCGCGGTCTCGGTGACCTCCAGGATCAGCTGACGCGGGTCGGCGCCGCTGGCGGCCAGCTCATCGGCGAGGAACTGGTTGAGGCCGGCGTCGTGCAGCGACTGCCCGGAAAGATTGACGGCCAGGCTGATGCCGCGTCCCTGGACGGCTGCCAGCAGGCGCAGGCTGCGGCGAATCACCCAGCGGTCGAGCTGCAGGATCTGGCCGTTGCGCTCGGCGATAGGGATGAAGCGGCCCGGTGAGAGCAGGGTGCCGTCGTCCTCGCGCATGCGCAGCAGCACCTCGTAGTGGCGGATATCGCGATCGGCCAGCCGCACGATGGGCTGCACCATCAGCTCGAAGGCGTCCTCCCGCAGTGCCTTGCGGATGCGCTCCACCCAGTAGACCCGCTCCTTGAGCTCGATACGCGCCTCCTCCACGGTGGAGAGCAGGTGCCAGCGCTGGACGTTGCTGGCCTTGGCCTTGTACATGGCGACATCGACGCTGGCCATCAGCTCGGTGGGGGTATCGCCATGGATCGGGTAGAGCGCAATGCCGATGCTGGCATTGGCCCGGTGCCGGCGGCCGCCGCTGGAAAACTCCAGGGTATCCAGCAGATGTTCGATATGCTGGGCGGTGCGCACGGCGCGCTGCTCGTCGGCGCCCTCGATGAGCATGGCGAACTCGTCGCCGCCGAGCCGCGCGATGACCCCGCGGTGGCCGAGCTCTTGGTGGAGGGTGTCGGCCACCATGCGCAGCAGGCGGTCGCCGGCGTGGTGGCCGCTGAGTTCGTTGACGTCCTTGAACTGGTCGAGGTCGAGGAACAGCAGCGCGCCGCCACCCTCCCGCACCAGCGCCTTGTCCAGCGCCTCTTGGAAATAGCGGCGATTGTAGAGCTCGGTCAGCGGGTCGCGCTGGGCCAGCCAGGTCAGCCGGGTCTCGGCCGCCTTGCGCTCGGTGATGTCCAGGCCTACCGAGATACGTGCCAGGGAGGCATCGCTGGAGGCGTTGAGGGGTGCGTGATACCAGACGATGGTGCGCACGATGCCCGGCCCCAATGACAGGGTGCGCTCCTCGTGCTGCTGCCCCGGCAGGTGCGTCTGGCGCGTCGCCAGGGGAACGCATCGTCGAAGTGGCGTCCCAGCAGGGCGTCCTCGCTCACTCCCAGCACGCCGAGGGTGTGCTCGTTGACCAGCGCCAGCCGACCGCGCTCGTCCTGGGCGAGGATGAAGACCCGGGCGGTATCCAGCAGGCTGCTGACGAAGTCGCGCTCCTGGCCCAGCTCGCGCACGCGGGTCTCCAGTAGCTCGCCGCGGCGGTGGACCTCTCGGTCCAGCATCTGCAGGCGGTCGGCCAGCTCCAGGGTAGTGCCTTCCAGCACGTCGATCTCGTCGGCCAGGCGGTGCCGGGGCCGGGCGATCCGGGCACGGGCGTCGGCGAAGCCCCCATGGCCAGCGAGGGCAGAGCCCCGGCCAGCCGGCGCAGCCGCGCCATGGGGCCCAGCAGGATGGCCAGCAGCATCAGCTCGGCGGCCAGCCAGCCGCCGAGGCCGGCCAGCAGCAGGGTGCGGGTATCGCGCTGGATGGCCTGGATCTGGGGGGTAATGTCCGATACCAGCAGGAAGTGACCGCTGTATCCCGGCTCGCTGTGATCTGCCAGGCGCACGGCGCTCAGCTCGAAGTGGCGCTCGGCGTGGGTCAGCTGCAGCGGGCGCTCCTCGAGGGGCGCCAGTGACGAGAGGGAGGCTGCCTGCCGCAGAATCGGCAGGCTCGCCTGCGCATGGGTCAGCGCGACGAGATCGCCGTTCCAGGCGGCGAGATGGCGCTCGGAGGGGCCCACGGCGGCCTGGCGGCCGGTGACCAGCAGCGCCACCTTGCTGTCGGAGACCTGGTGCAGCTGGCGGATCACGTCGGCCAGCGAGCGGGAGAGGCTGACCATGCCTAGGTTCTCGCCCTCGCCCAGCACCGGCACCGCCGCATACTGGCGGCAGTCGTCGCGGCAGCGCAGGGCGGTGAGCGGCATGTCCGAGCCGATCACGCGGTGCCGCCACTCATCCAGTGGACGGTCGTCTCCGGCGTGGCGTTCCCCCGGCCGGCCAGCTGCTGGCCCTGGCTGTCGAAGGCCAGGATTTCGTCGATGCCGGCCTCCAGCTGCAGGGTCGGCCACTGGGGGGTGAGGGCCGCGAGGATGGCCTCTCGGTCGCGGTTCGCCAGGGCCGGACCCAGGCCGGGAGAGGAGGCCACCACGCCGGCCAGCTGACGCAGGCTTTCCTCCGAGCGGGACAGGGCCAGGCGGATCTCGCGGACCTGGCGGGCGTGATGGTCGTCACGACTCTGCTGGAACTGGCGGGTCAGGTTGTCATGACCCAGGTAGGTGAACAGCCCCGCGACGCCGAGCAGCAGCAGGGAGCTCAGGGCGATGACGCGCCACGTCAGGCTGAGGCGTCGGCGCTTGACGGCGGTGGTGTCGTGGGTCATCGGCAAGCACCTTCCATCATTCGGGGCTGACAGCCGCAGGGCTCAGAATCGCAGCGAGAGCTGGAACAGCACCATGTTCCAGCGCCGCCGCGTCTCATCGGGGTCGGGATTGTCCTGGCTGGGTAGCCAGCCGGTGCCGTCGATATGGTGATACTCCGCCGCCAGCAGCAGCTTGGGGTGGGGGGTCCACTGCAGACCGAGAGTCAGGTCGTCGGCGAACTGGGAGTGTGCCGGCCCCGCTCCGCTGGCGGCATAGGCGCGCCCGGAGCGGTCGTCGCGGTTGCTGGTCAGGCTATCGTAGCGCACCAGCCACTGCCATTGGTCATGGAAGCGGCGTGTGTACTGGACGTACCAGCTCTCGCCGGTGATATCGAAATTGAAGCGCGGGTCGTCGAAGCCGCTCATGCTAGAGCCGCGCAGCGCGAATTCGCCGGTCAGGCTCCAGCGCTCGGCATTGTACTGCAGCGACAGGATCCAAGGCTCGAAGCGGAAATCGCCGTCGCCAAGCCCGGGCACCTCCGATTCGAAGGTGGTCTTGACCGTGGCGGCGCTGATGGCCGCCGCGATGCGCCCGCCGTCGTGCTCGTAGCGCAGCTGGCCGATGGCCGAGTTCCGCGACGCAAAGCCGCCGGGAACCTCATTCAGCCTCAGCGTGCGGCGCAGGTCGTCGCCAGTCTGTGCCCGGCCGACGCCGAGCTGTGCGCGTAGCGAACCGCTGGGCAGGCGCTCGTCGAGGTAGAGGCTCACGCCGTCCGCCGACAGCCCCAGCGAGCGGGTGCGGTCGAAGTAGATCGATTGCGGCAGCAGGATGCTGGGCCGGGTGAAGGCCACGTCGCGGGTCTGGTTGTAGAAGCCGAAGGGGTTCTTGAAACGGCCGGCCTGAAGGCCCAGGGTGCGCCGCTGGTCGGAGAGCATCTGGTAGTCGACCACCCCGTAGTCCAGCACCGGCCTGGCATCGCTGCCATCGCCTCCCGCGCGCCGGCTGAGTACCTGGGCCGCGAGCAGCACGTCCTGATGGGGGCGAAGCGAGGCATTGGCGCCGATCTCGGTGAACTTAAGGCTGCCGCCGCCGTCGCTGCTGGGACCGAAGAAGTCGTTGTCATCGGTGATCACCAGCGCCTGACTGAGAAAGCCGTGCACCTGCAGGGTATCCAGGATGCCGTCCGCCGCCGCCGGCGAGGCGCCGAGGGTGGCCAGGGCCGCCAGGATCAGGCGCTGCGCTGCGCTATTCCATGGTGATGACTTGGACACGCTCATCCAGATGCTCCCTTGCGAGATAGCCGAGGCTGCCGGGGGTCGTGGCTACCCGCTCCAGCATGTCGGCCGGCGAGGATACACGGGTGGGGGCCTGGCCGGTACCCGAAAACACCACCCGGTCCCAGGACAGCTGTAGCTGGTGCGGGAAGACGGCGAGGCGCTCCTTGGCAAAGCGCACGTGGTCTTCGTGCTCGTTGGCCAGTACGAAGACCCTCACCGCCTGGCCGTCGGGCCAGGTGCGCTGGCGCATGGCGAAGATGGCTCGGGTAGTGTCTCGGGTCAGCGTCTGGGTGGTGACCTCCGGGTGTGCGACCAGCTCTACCCGCTCGGCATCGCTACCGGCGGCCGAGGTCGCCAGCAGCAGCGCCAGAGCGGCGAGCAGCTGTTGCCTCAGCCCGACCAAGCGCCACCCTTTCCGAAGCTGCACTGGCGTGAGGCGGTCATGGTCATGATGTTCGGCGTGAGCATCGTGATAGCGTGGACTCCCGATTCCTTGGCTTACCGGGCGCCGCCCGGATGACGTCGTGTTCCCTGAGCTGGCACGATTGAGTGATGCGTTTATGCACAATATATGCGTTGGCAGCCCTTGATGCGAAGGGAGGCGGCCCTAGGCTATCAACGCAATGCGATCAACCTATCGTAAACGTTCTGGGGACAGAGGGTTAGTCGTCGGTGCCGGAGATCACCCCGTCGACGGCCTGCCGCCAGTCGCTCGGCAGCGGCTGGCGGGGGTCGCGCGCCTGGGCCTCGGCGGCGCTGTCGTACCAGCGCCGCGGGCGGAATCGCCGCAGCTGACGCCCGTCATCTCCCAGGGCAAGTCCCAGCCGCCCTGCGCCGTAGCGGGCGTAGAGCACCCCCGCAGCGTCTCGTCGGCGAGCCGCAGGTTGGCCAGCAGGGCCAGGTCGCGGCCGGTCAGGTCCAGTTCCTCAAGGTGCAGTCCATCGCCGCCCAGGCGCAGCCGGGTATGACCGCGGATATCGGGCACGGTGAGCAGCCGGCCGAGCCGCGGCCGCTCGGCGCTTCTGGCCAGCACCAGGTTGGCCAGCAGTCCGCTGTCGCGCATGGCTAGCGCCAGCTCGGCATCCAGATGGAGCGGCTGCTGCCAAGTGAGCTGGCCCGCCTCGAGGTCGAGCTGAGCCCACCAGCCTCGTTCGCGCTGGCCGTCGAGCCCCTGGCGCGAGACGTTGTCCAGTCGCAGGCGGCTGCCGGCGGCATCGAACTGCAGGGTATCGAGGTTGCCTTCGCGCAGCCGGGCCTCCAGGCGCAGGTTGCCCTGCAGCTGCTGTTCGCCGAGGCGCAGGCCGGCATCGAAGGCCTGCAGGGTCAGGTCCCCCGGGCGCGGGGGCCCTCCAGCTCGAGCTCGGCGGCGAGGCTGGCGCGCCCGCCCAGTAGGGCCAGTCCGGCGCCCACCGGCAGATAGGCCTGATAGTCGGCGAGATCCGCGACCTCGGCCACTGGCAGCGCGATACGGGTGGTCAGCGACGCCAGCGGGATAGCCCCGGCGGCCATCGCGAAATGGGGCGTGGCGATCTCCAGGCGGAAGTGGCGGCCGCTGAGGTAGGTCGTCGAGCCGTCACGCCGCCCCAGCGACAGCCGCGGCAGGCTCAGGTTGAGCCGTGCGGCGGGGGCTTGGGGGTTGCCCTCCAGGCGTGCCTCCAGCCGCCCGCCGCCGACCACCCGGTAGTCCAGGAAGGTGGCGGCCATCCGCTGGGTATCCACCTGCAGCCGGCTACCCGGCTGGGGCGTCTGGCCGACCAGCTCGAGTTCGGCCTGCAGCTGTCCGTCGCCACGCAGGGTCACGCCGTGGGCGGCGGGCAGGAAGCGGTCGAGAAAGCCCAGCCGCTCGACCCGCCCCTCCAGTACCAGGCGGCTGCGGGGGGCTGCCCCCGCCGAAGGGGTGATCGAAGCGGGCCCGGCGGGCTACCAGCAGGGTGCTCAGCGGCTGGGCGCCCTCCGCGCTGTCGGCGCGCAGCGTCAGGCGGGCGCCGGAGAGGTCGAGATGGCTGCCGTCAAGGCGGGCGTGGCGAATCGGCAGTGCCAGGCTCAGCTCGCCGTCGACCTCGGTGTCCAGCAGCCGGGCCCGCAGGGCGCGTCCGCTCAGCGCGAGCTCGCCGCGAACCCCGTCGGGCGATAGCCGCAGCTCGCCGCGGCTGTCGGCGCGTCCGCCCAGCAGCGCCAGGGGGCGGCCGGAGGCAGGTGCTGACCCAGCACCGCCACGTCGGGGACGCTGGCTTCCGACCAGGCCAGGCGCAGGGCCGCGGCCTCGGGCGCGTCGAGTGAGTCGAGCTCTGCCGCCAGGGTCAGGGTCGGGGCGAGCAGCAGCGGGCGCGGGTCCTGGCCATGGCCCAAATGCGCGTCTTCCAGGCGCAGCTCAAGCTCGGCCCCGGGTTCCTCCTGGGCCTCGTTCAGCTGCGCCAGCAGACTGCCGCGCCCCCGGGCGTGAAAGCCCAGGAAGCGGGCCTCGAGCCGCGGCGCGCTCAGGGCCAAGCGGCTGCCAGGGAGGGGGTGGCCGTTGCCCAGCCGCAGGTGGGCCTCGAGTTCGCTCTCCCCGTCCAGGGTCAGGCCGCGGCCGTCGAGGGCCTCTGCGAGGTAAGCGTTCAGGAAGGCCAGGTGGGTGACCCGCCCGCTGACCGCAAGCTCGCCGTCCAGCGGCGGCGGGCCCGTCGGGTCCGCCAGCTCGGCCAGCGGTCGCTGGGCCTGGAAGCGCGCCGTCGGCAGCCTCAGGTCGGTGATCATCGGCGTGGGCTCGCCCGCCGCGGCGGCTGCCACCCGCAGGTGCGTTCCCGAGAGGTCGAGGCGCCGCGCCTGGGGGTCGAGCTCGACGAGGTTCAGCCCCAGGGTGAGCTCGCCCAGCAGGCGCTGCTCCAGCAGGGTCAGGGCCACCGTCTCGCCGCTTAGGTCGATGCGGCCCCGGAGCCGGCCGTGGCGATAGCGAAGCTCGGCGTCCAGGCGGGCGCTGCCGTCATGCAGCTCTAGCGGTGAGCCCGGCGGCAGGTAGCGGGCCAGTCGGCCCACGTCGGCGACCTCGGCGCCGTGCCAGCTCAGCTGCGCGCTGTCGGGGGGCCGGGAGGGCGCTGTCAGGTCGGCGTCGGGCAGCCAAGCCGAGAGGGCGAAGCGGCGGCTGGCGAGCAGCGGCGGGGCATCCGCCTCGTGGAGCGGCCGCATGGTCACCTCAATGAGGCCGACGTCCAGTCGGGGCGTGGCGTCAGCCTCGTCCTCGGCGCTCACCCGCAGGCTGGCCCGACCGCGCCCGGCCAGCCGCTGGCGATGGCCGGGCGCGGCGGCATCGGCCTCCTCGAGCAGGGCGCTCTCGTCGAGGGTCACCGCCAGGGCCGGGGCGTCCAGGGTCAGGTGGCTGCCCGGGGCCAGCACGCCCTGCTGCAGCGCCAGCTCGCCGCTGAGCACGCCGCTACCCGCCAGCGCCAGCCAGGGGGTGGCCTGCAGGTAGGGATTGAAGACATCCCAGGCGTCGGCGCGGCCGGCCAGGCTCAGCTCGCCGGAGACCGCGGCGAGCTGCGACGGGTCGACGCCCCGAGTCGGGTCGAGGGGATCGACCCTCAGGCGGGCGGTCAGGGACAGCGCCTCGGCCAGCAGGGTCTCGTCGCGCCACAGGGCGCCCTCGGCCAGGGACAGCGCCAGGGAGTCGAGGCTGAGGCGATCGGCGGTCAGGCTCAACGCCTCCAGGCGCAGCTCCCCCTCGCCCTGCAGGCGGTGTTCGCCCACCGCCAGCCGCCGCAGGCCGCTGGCGTCGAGCCGCTGAATCCGCAGCCGACGCTGGAGCAGCTCGCCCGGCGCCAGCCGCAGCTCGGCCTCTTCCACGGCCAGGGTCAGCGGCAGCGCCTCGGTGTGGCGCTCGATGACCAGGCCCTCGAGCCGCAGCCGGCCGGGCCAGAGGCTCCAGCCGCTGTGCCAGGAGATCGAGACCTCGGGCAGGCGGCGGTCGAGCCAGGCCTGGGCCCAGGCGCTGTTCAGCAGCAGGTTGAGACCGGCCAGGCAGAGCAGTGTCAGCAGCGCCAGGCTCGCTGCCAGCCAGATCGCGCTGCGCCTGAGCCGGCGCGGCGGCTGTTCGTTGGTGGGCCCCATGGCGTGCCGCTGGCCTCCTCGTTGGCTGATTGCCGCGAGCGCAGTGGCTTCGCCCCGGGCCGATTTATGGCATCATCGACGCGTTGCAGCATGCCGCCGATTCGCATCGGTGACCGCCTCATCACCCAGGGCAGACAAGACCACGTATGTTTCTCGATCCTTATCATACGCGCACGGGCTCGCGCATCTGCATTTCTGCGCAGCAGGCCAGCGACTTCGCCAAGCGCGTTGCCGGCGACTTCAACCCCATCCACGATGCGGGGGCGCGGCGCTTCTGCGTGCCGGGAGACCTGTTGTTCGCCCTCGTGCTGGACCGTTTCGGTCTCTCGCGGCACATGGACTTTCAGTTCAAGAGCATGGTCGGCGACGGCACGCCGCTCACCCTGCAGGCCCAGGACGATGGCCTGCTGGAGGTCAGTGACGACGAGGGCAAGTGCTACCTGGAGGCCACCCGCCGCGGCGAGACGACCCATGAGGCCGCCGCGGTGGAGGCCTTCACCCGCGGCTACGTGGCCTTCTCGGGCAAGAACTTCCCCCACGTGCTCAAGCCGCTGCTCGAGGCCCAGGGGGTGATGTTCAACCCGCGCCGCCCGCTGGTGATCTACGACAGCATGGGCTTCTCACTGGAGCGCCTGGCCCTTCGCGAGCCGCAGCTGACGCTGGTCGACGCCACCCTGGAGGTGAACGGCAAGCGCGGCGACGTGCGGCTCGAGTTCTCCATCACCGACGGCGGCGAGGAGGTCGGCAGCGGCAATAAAAAGCTGGTGGTCAGCGGCCTGTGCGACTACGACGCCGAGGCCATGGAGGCGATCGTCACCGAGTTCTACCGGCTCAAGGCCGCCTACGAAGCCGGCGACTGAGCGACCACGAGCGCTACACCACCACGGTGACTGGGCAGGAGGCCAAGTCGATGACCCGGTGGCTGACGCTGCCCAGCAGCGCCTCGCGCCAGGTGCCCAGCCCGCGCCGCCCCATGATGATGACCGGGTAGTCCTCGTAGCGCGCGGCGTGTTCGGCGATTGCCTCGGCGAAGCGCTCCCCGGCCAGCAGCTGCTCGGTAACGCCGGCCGGCACCTCGCCCAGGACCTGGCGGGCCTGGGCGAAGATGCGCTCGGCCTCATCCTGCTGGTCGGCGTCCTGGTCGGCCGGTTTGCCGCTGGGGCGGCAGAACAGCAGTTCCACGCCGGCCTCGGCGCTGCGTGCCAGGTCCCCGGCCAGCTCGGCGGCCTGGTTGCTGTGCCGCGAGCCGTCCACCGGCAGCAGCACACGGCCGATGCGCTGGATATCCTCCGGCGCCGCCTCGGCGTGGACCACGGTGACCGGGCCGCGCGCCCGGTGGACCACCTCGTTGCTGACGCTGCCCTCCACGAACTTGCCCATGTCGGTGAGGTGGCGAGCACCGATCACCAGCAGGCAGCGGTCGTGCTGGCGAGCATGGTTGACGATGGCGCGGGCCGGCTGGCGCACGAAGGTGTCGTCCTCCAGGGTGACCTCGCGGGGCGGCGATGCCAGCGGCGGTTCGATGGCCTCGCGGGCGCTGGCGAAGGCGTCGGCGGCGGCCTGCAGGCGCAGCGAGCGGTCGCGGTCGGCCTCGGCCTGGCGGTTGGCCGGCATATCACTGAATTCCGGCGGATTGAGCGGCATCACGTGGAGCAGCTGCAGCTCGGCCTCGAGCAGGCGCGCCAGCAGGGCCGCATGGCGGGTAGCCGCGGCGGCGGTGGACGACCCGTCCACGGGTACGATCACGAGCGAAATGCGCTCACTCATGGAGATTTCTCCCTTGGCGGCAGAAGGCGACAGCTCAAGCCTAGCGCACTTCGCTGGGCCTCGTCGTCCTCCACCCAGCTCTGCCTTGCCGACACTTGGAGACTTGGCTGCCGGGCGCCCAGGCCGTAGTCTCGAGTTTCAATCTTTCCTGGAACCGACCATGCACCCTCAGCGAGAACGCCTACACAACGAGCTGCACGCCCGACCCTCGATCTACTTCGCTGAGCCGGCCTACCTGCACCACCTGGCCTTTCTCGACGACGGCGAGGTCTGCGACGCCATCCTCGCCCGCCTTGGCGAGATGGCCGACGCTTCCCCCGACGTCGAGGCGGTTCAGGGGATCCTGGCCCTCGACGGCCAGACCCTGAAATGGGAGCGGCACACCGAGTTCTTCACCCTGACCCTGCTGGTGCCCAAGCGCGAGGAAACGAGCGCCTGGCCGGCGCCTCCTCCGTTGCTGGCGACCCTCATCGAGGCGCACCGTGAGACGCTGATCAATGCCAGCCTGGTGCTGGTGGAGTCGGAAGCGTCTTGGGCCGGCAAGACTAGCGCCTATGGCTTCGATGACCCGGCCGGCTCCGGGGTGGGCGGCGGCGATGCTACCGTCTGGAGCGACTTTCGCCTCACCGAGACGGGCGTGAACCGCCTGCTGCTGGTCAACCACCGGCTCAACGCCTTCCGCCTGGGCCGCATGGTGCGGCGCCTGCTGGAGATCGAGACCTATCGCATGATGGCGTCGCTGTCGCTGCCGCTGGCCAAGGAGCTCGGCGTCGAGCTGCAGGGCTACGAGCGGGAGCTTTGCGAGCTGTCGGAGCGCAACGCCGAGCAGCAGGAGAGCACACCGCGCCCGCTGCTGGCGGCGATCTCCTCGCTCTCGGCGCGGCTGGAGCGCAGCAGTTCACGCTCGCGCCAGCGCTTCAGCGCCACCGAAGCCTACGCCCGCCTCGTCTACACTCGCATCGAGGAGCTTCGCGAGACTCGGGTCGGCGACCGTCCGCGTCTGGGCACCTTTATCCTGCGCCGCTTTCGCCCCACGGTGCACTTCTGTGCGGCCATCGACCGGCGCCAGGCGAACCTTGCCGAGAACGTGGCGCGGCTCAATGATTTGCTCAGGACTCGTGCCCAGGTGGAGATCGAAGCGCAGAACTCCGACATCCTGCACAGCCTCAACGAGCGTGCCAGCAGCCAGCTCAAGATCCAGAAGGCGGTAGAGGGGCTGTCGATCATCGTTATCAGCTACTACCTTTTCAGCCTCTTCAAGCTGGGGCTGCAGAGTCTCGCCGCCCTGGGGATCGTGATTCCCCCTATACCGCTGCCGCTGTGCTGGGGCCGTTGGGGGCGCTGATCATCGGCCTGCTGGCCTGGCGGATCTGGCGGGTAAACAGCATTGACGCCGCCGTAAGGGCGTACGGTGGGCAGGAGGGAGCGGTCAGCTAGTGGCGCGGGACGAGGCACCGTCCACCACGCTGCGGTTGCAGCCCAGGCGCTTGGCCGAGAAGAGCGCACGGTCGCTGCGCTGCATCAGACTCTCGGCGGTATCCCCGGCCCCCAGCTGGGCGATGCCCAGGCTGAGGGTGACCCGGGCCAGCTGGTTGGGCAGCGGCGTGAACGGCTGATCCTCGATGGTGCGCCGCAGCCGCTCGGCGATCTCCACTGCCGCCTGGGCGTGAGTGCCCGACAGGATGAGGGCGAACTCCGAGCCGCCGTAGCGGCAGGCGATGTCGTTCTGACGCACATGCTGGCGGATCTGCTTGGCCAGCGCTTCCAGCACCTGGTCCCCGGCCTCATGGCCCCAGCTGTCGTGCCAGGCCTTGAAGTGATCCACCTCGAGCAGGATCAGGCTCAGCGGCTCGCCGTTGCGTCGGCAGCGCTTCACCGCCTCCCGCAGGGCGCCGGGCAGACGCTGGCGGTTGTAGAGCCCGGTCAAGGGGTCGGTCATGTCGCGCTGCTGCCCCGAGCCGCGCTGGCGATCCCGGACGGCAGGCTCCCGTGCCAGCCAGTGCACTCGCCAGGCCAGCGCCAGCGGCAGCAGCAGGGCGGCCACCAGCGAGCCGGCCTGATAGCCGTGCACGCTCCACGGGCGGTAGGGCAGAATCCCCAGGTAGAGGCCGGCCGTCAGGCCCAGGCCGCCGATCAGCGCCAGCCAGGCGGGCAGCAGGCCCCAGGCCGGCCGGAAACCGCGGCGCAGGGCGCGTGCGGCGACCGTCATCAGGGCGATGGTGCAGACCACTCCCATCAGGGTGTGGTAGGGCAGGCTGATGCGTTCGCCGAACAGCAGCATCGCCAGCGGCGTGCTGGCCGCCACCAGCAGGCCCAGACGAGTCAGCCGCTCGCCGTCGGTGTCGCGGCTGGGGGTGAGCAGGAAGTCACGGCTGAGCAGCAGTGCCGCCATCGCCATGGCCGCCAGGGTGGCGCTCCCCGCCAGCAGCTCGAGGCGCGGCGTTGCCGTTGGCCAGAAGGTGATGAGCAGCCCTCGCGATAGACTCAGGTGCAGGGCCGCCAGCACGATCAGCAGCGCGTACCAGAGCGGGCTGCGGTCACGCAGGGTCAGCGCCTGCACCAGGGCGAAAAATGCCAGGGCAGCGAGCAGCCCGTAGTAGAGGCCGTTGGTGAAGTCGTGTTGGCGTGCTTCGGCCAGGTAGGCGCCCGGTGTCTGCAGCTGCGGGGCGACCAGCATGGGAGCGGCGGACACCAGCCGCAGCATGAAGCGCTGAGGCGCCTCGGCCTCGAGGGGCAGTTCGAACAGCGGCCCTCGGCGCCTGTCAGCCGGGCGCTGGGCGCCAGCGGCTGCCAGCCCGCCTCGCTGCGCTGGTAGAGGGTGACCTCCTGGAACCGATGCCGGTCAAGATGCAGCAGCCAGGGGCCTGTCGGTACCGTCGGGGCGAGCAGCTCGAGGTGCAGCCACACGGCGGTGTCCACCCGACCCAGGTTGAGGGCCTCGGCCTCGGCCGGCCAGAAGGCGCCGGCAGCGAAGGCGCGCACCGCCTGTTCGACCTGCCAGCCGGATTCCGGCTCGACGACATAGTGGGCGTGGGGCAGCAGTGGCGTCGACTCGCCCTGGAAGGAATGCGGTTCGGCGCCGGCCTCGCCGACCAGGAGGAACAGCCACAGCATCGCCGGGACAAGCAGGCGAATCGGCGCCGCGCTCCAGCGCCCTGCCTGTCCGCTGTCGTTGGCCCTGCCCGCTGCTCGGTTCACCTGTGCGCTCCCTGTTGCCGGCCGCCTCGCCACCTGTCCCCTGCTGTCAGCATATCCTTGCGGGGGCATTGACGCTAAGCATGACCAGCCCGGGGGCTGTCGCAAGTTCACCGTGCGCCGGTGGTCGGCGTCTACGCGAAAGGGCCGTCGATCGGCGATCGACGGCCCTACTGTCACGTCTTGGCTGCCGGCATGGCCGGCGGCGGGATCAGGCCCGCTTGGCGGCCTTGCTAGCCGACTCGGTCACCTTCTTGACGCCGCTCTCGGCGAGCTTCTGGCTTTTCTCGACGCTCTCCTCGGTCAGCTTCTGGCTCTGCTGGACGAAGTCCTGCTGCAGGGCCACCACCTTGTCGGCATCGCGCTTGAAGCGCTCGGTGATCTCCTTGGCGACGTTCTGCTGGCCTTCCATGTAGATCCGCAGGTCTTCGGCGGTCTTGACGTTGAGCAGGCTGCGCAGCTGCGCCAGGCTGGCGTCGGCCCAGGACTTGCCGGCCTCGAGCTGGGCGTTGATCAGCTTCTCGCTGTAGTCCACGGTCAGCGCCGCGTAGGCGCGAGTCGGGCCGATGAACACGGATTCGAACTGCTCGGTGAACTGCTTGGTATCGACGTTTTGCATCGCTTGACCCTCCTTAGGGTGCTTGATAGTGCGAAGGCCTTGGTGGTCGACCGATGCCTTCTGCGTCTTTGCTGCATTGCACAATAGCAGGGATGTTTGTGCAGTGCAACATAGCGAATCCACGCCCTCCCGGAAAGGCCCGCCCGGCGCGCTGGCCGTGGCACGGGGGCCGACCTATGCTGCTGTTGGCAGTGCCGATGAGTTTGCTATCGTCGCGCCATGAGTCATTCATCAATTCAGGAGGCAGCCGATGGCCCACGATTCCCATCCGGAGACGATCCCCGCCAGCATGTCGGCCATGCTGCTGACCGGCCACGGTGACGTCGACAAGCTGGTCTATCGCCAGGACGTGCCGACGCCCCGCCCTGGCCGCGGCGAGGTGCTGGTGCGGGTCACCGCCACCGCCAAGAACAATACCGACCGCAAGGCCCGCGAGGGCCTCGATCCCACCAAGGACAAGGGCGAGGTGACGTCCTTCGCCATGGGGGCGAGCCCACCCTGAGCTTTCCGCGCATCCAGGGGGCCGATGTGGCAGGTCGGGTGGTCGCCGCCGGGGAGGGGGTGGATCTCGAGCGGCTCGGTGAGCGCGGTCTGCTCGACTTCAACCTCTACGCCGACGCGCGTCGCGACATCAACCTGACGCCGGACTATTACGGCCACGGTGCCGACGGCGGCTTTGCCGAGTACATCGTCGTGCCCTCGGAGCAGTTCCACCATGTGCCCAACCCGGAACTGGCGGATGCCGAGGTGGCCGCCATGGGCATGTGCTCCTACCAGACCGCCTACCACATGATGACCTCGGCCCGGGTCGGCGCGGGGAGAGGGTGCTGGTGAGCGGCGCCAGCGGCGGCGTGGGCACGGCGCTGATCCAGCTCTGCCGTATCGTCGGCGCCATTCCCTATGCGGTGAGCCAGCCCGACAAGCGCGAGGCCCTGCTGGCGCTGGGCGCCGAGGCGGTGATCGACCGCGGCGACCTGGAGAGCTTCGTCGGGCGGGTCCTCGAGGCCACCGGGGGGCGCCCATCGACGCGGTGATGGATCTGGTCGGCGGCGAGATGACCGACCGCTTCATCGACACCATGATCGTCGACATGAAGCGCCGAACTACCTATCCGCGGCTCTCCATCGCCGGCGCCAGCGGGGCAACCTCTCCGAGATCATGTGGACGCGCATCTATCTCTACCAGGTGCAGATCTTCGGGGTTTCCCACGGCACCCGCGAGGAGGCCGAGCAGCTGGTCGAGTGGATCCGCGGCGGTCAGCTCAAGCCGGTGCTTCACGCCGCCTTCAAGCTCTCCGAGCTGCACGAGGCCGAGCGCTATTTCGTCAATCGCGGCAGCGGCTACCTGGGCAAGATCGTCATCGTCCCCGATTCGCAGTGGGCCGAGCACGGTGCCCCCTTCGCGCTGGAGAACACCCCATGAGCAACGAACTGGTCCTGCAGCTGATGGACACCCACGCTGGCGGCGATGTCAGCCGTATCGTCACCGGCGGCATCGAGCCGCTGCCCGGGGCCTCGGTGCGCGAGCAGATGCACTACCTGCGCGACGACGCCGACGGCCTGCGCAAGCTGCTGCTGGAAGAGCCCTACGGGATCCCCGAGATGTCGGTGGACCTGCTGGTGCCGGCCACCCACCCCGAAGCGGCGGTGGGCTACATCATCATGGAGGTGATGGGCTACCCCATCTACTCCGGCTCCAACACCATCTGTACCGCCACGGCGGTGCTGGAGAGCGGCCTGGTGCCCAAGCGGGAGGGGCGCCAGCGTTTCGCGCTGGAATCGCCAGCGGGGCTGGTGCAGATCGAGGCGCTGGTGGAGAACGGGGTGGTCGAGGCCATTACCTGCGAGGGGCTGCCCAGCTATATCGATACCTACCGGGCCGCCATTCATGTGCCCGGAGTGGGGGAGGTGACCTACAGCGTGGCCTATAGCGGCGGCTTCTACGCCCTGGTGGATGCCGCCGAGCTGGGCTTCCACCTGACCCGCGACGAAGAGCGGGCCCTGGCGGACTGTGCCCACCGGATCGTCGAGGCGATCCAGGCCGAACGCGGCTTCTCCCACTACACCCTGGGCGATGTCGGGCCGCTGCCCTTCCTGCACTTCATGGGGCCGGTGGAGCAGGTCGCCGACGACTTCTACCGCTCACGTTCCACCACCTACGTGCATCCCGGGTGATCTGTCGCAGTACCACCGGCACCGGTACCTCGGCGCGCCTGGCGCTGATGCACTACGAGGGGCGCATCAGGCCCGGCGACAAGCTGGAGACCGTCTCCCTGCGCGAGACCGGCTTCATCGGCAAGTTCACCGGTGTCCGTGAGGAGGGCAAGGGCCTGGTGGTGGAGAACACTATCACCGGCAAGAGCTACGTGCTGGCGCGCTCGGACATCGTCGTCAACTGCGAGGACCCCATGGTGGAGTGCGCCGGGCTGCACCATATTCTCAGCACCGCTCATTCGTCTCCGGACGCCGAGTAGCGCCGACAGGCTGCCGGACGCTGCCACTGTGCTCCGTTCGGCATCCCCCATCGCCCGCGACGATTATCCTCCGACCCGCTGCGCCAGGGCGTCGCGATAGGCGCGGATTCGGGCCGCATTGGCCCCCATGTCGCCGCGCCCGATCCGCGAAGCGGAGCGCACGTCCACGCGTACCCCCTCGTCGGTCTCGGTGAGGCGGATGGCCACGTCGTCCTCAAACCCAAACCAGGCGGTGGTGGCGGTGGCCTCGAGGGTGGTATCGGTGACGCCGGCCAGCTCCCAGCCCATGTCGAGCGCCGCCGCCTCGGCGGCGCTGAGCGCGGTTGCCAGGGGCAGGTCCAGCAAGATCGGCTGGATATCCGGATAGGCCTGGCGCTGCTGGCGGGCGGTCGCCTCGCCGGGGTAGGCCACGGCGTTGGGGGCCGCCTCGCGGGCGCCGGCCAGGGCCTCGAAGGCGGGCGGATTCTGGGTGTCGGTGGTGATGTCGTGGATCGGCGGCGTCTCCTGGGCGCGCTGCCAGTGTTGCCAGGGCACCGCCATCATGCCGACGCTGGCGGCAACCACCGCGACGGCGGTCAGGACGACCAGGCGCCGCCGACAGGCCGCGGCGACGATCAGGGTGGCCAGTCCCACGGCGCCGGCTCCCAGCGCCACGAAGATGCCGTTGCGCAGCAGGTGGAAGGCCTCGCCCAGCGGCAGCATCCCCTGGCGGTAGGCCGGCCCGGCGCCGATCACCATCAGCGCCGCCACGATCAGCAGCAGCACGGCCAGCCAGGCAAGCATCGTCGGCCATTTCGCCGCCCCGGGGGCGGGGAGGAGAGGAGCTGTGGGGTGCCATCGGTAACCTCCGCGTCACAGGTATCTGACCAACAGCATATCGCATCGGCGCTTACCCGCTCGTCGCGTCGCGCCGATGGGCGGCGAGTTGCTGCAGTGCGTCATGATGAGGCATGGGCCGATGTTGGCGTCCCTGGCTGGTGCATGTCGCGGCCCGGGCGGCGCGTGCCGTCGTGCCCCGTGGGGCGCTCAATGCATATAACTATCTGATTATAAATGAAGTGGCCAATTATTGGCCCGCCTCTCGCATTGTGAGGGATAGACAGGTTGAAGACCTGAAACGGATTTCCTGCAGCGCGAGCGCTGCAACGCTGCCACCCCTGGCAGTAACACGATGTGAGCTGGCGTGCTCCTACTGGGCCCCTTCGGGGGTCCTTTTTTATTGAAAGGATTACGGTGCAGCGCAATGTGGCTGCAGCTGCGCCTGAGTGTTGGCGACGCCATGGTCGCTGACGGCTCACCCCTTGTCGTCTCCGGAGGGCTGGTATAGAACGGGATTTAAGAAACACCGTTTCTTAAGCGCGTGTCTTACCCGTCATAGCCGGAGTCGACCATGAGTCAGTCAGGAATCGCCGCCGCCACGACTCGCGACCGCTATCCGGATGCCCTACGAGCCGGCGCCCTGCTGATGGTGGTGTTCGGCCACTGGATCGCCACCCTGCCGCGCTTCGACGAGGGACTGTTGGTAGACACCGACCATCTGCTGGTGGTTTGGGAGGGGGCGGGTGTCCTGACCTGGTTCGTGCAGGTGGTACCGCTGTTCGTCTTCGTTTCCGCCGCGGTGAGCACCGACGGCGCCCTGCGTCGGCTCGATGTCGGGCATCGCCAGCTGCACTGGTGGGCGGCCCGGGCGCTGGCCCTGGCACGTCCCACGGTGACCTACCTGGCGGTGCTGGCCGCCGTGGCGCTGCTTTCGCGCTATACCGGCGGGCGTTTCCTAGAGCCCTTCAACCACTCCCTGACGGTGCACCTGTGGTTCTTGTTGATGCTGCTTGGTGTGCAGGCGCTGCTACCGCTCAGCGTGCGCGCCGACCGGCGCTGGGGGCTCGGGGCTGTCTCCATGCTGGTGGTTATCGCCGTACTGGTCGATCTGCTGCGGGCGCGTCCCGGGTCATCGGCAGACCTGCTGCGGCTGGGCGAGCTGGCCACTGACCGCGTCACCGTACTTGGCTGGCTCAACCTGCTGGTGGTCTGGCTGCTCCCGCAGCAGCTGGGGATCGCCTGGCGGCAGGGGCGCTTCGCCGGCCCATGGGCCGGCCTGGGGCTGGGCGCGTTGGGGCTGGCATGGCTGGCTCTGGCGGTGGGCTCCGGCTATCCGCTGGCCATGGTGGATGGCGAGGTGGGCGGGCGCAGCAATTTGCTGCCGCCGACGCTAGCGCTGATGGGGGTGATGTGGCTGCAGGTGGGTACCGTGCTGCTCGCCGAGGGGCCGGCCCGGCGCCTGCTGGCGCGTCGCCCGATCCACCGCACGGTGACCCTCCTCGGCGCCCTGGGCATGCCCCTCTATCTGTGGCACAAGGTGGCCGAGCTGCCGGCGGCCTGGCTGGGCGAGCGCCTGGGGTTGCCCATCGATGCCGGGGTGCCGGGGGAGCTGGGCTTCTGGTGGGGGCGGCTGGTGTGGCTGCTGCTCTGCGCCCTGACGGTGGCGCCGGTGATGGTGGCGGTGGTCAGCTTCGAGATGCGCCGCAAGCGCGATGTGGTCTCTGCCACCGCTGCCCCGGCGGTGCTGGGCGGCGGGGCGGCGCTGTTTGCCGGCATTCTGATCAGCATGGCGCTAGGGGCGATGCCGGGCGCCCTGATCGGCCTGGCCGGGGTGGCGGCGGCCTCTTGGCTGCTGCGCCGGCATCCCCAGCCCCGCTGAGGCGCCACGCCGCACCCGTCGGCGCAGCAGGACCAGCCCCGCGCCCATCAGGCCCACCAGGGCGAGCAGCAGCAGCGGGAAGGCGCCGGTGCCGGCCCGCTCCAGCAGGGGACCGGCCAGCGACGGTACCGCCATGGCACCGCTGCCGGCCGCCAGGAAGATCCAGCCGGTGGTGCGTCCGCTCATGGGCATCAGCTGGTTGGCCAGCCCGAACAGGGTGGGGAAGATCGCCGAGCTGGCCAGGCCGAACAGCAGTGCCACCGCCGGCAGGGGAAGCCAGCCGAATTGCAGCGCCAGGGCGGCGGCGAGCGCCAGCCCCAGGCAGAGGCGCAGCACCCGCAACGGCGTGATCCGGCGCAGCAGGGGGATGGCCAGCAGGCGCCCCGCCGAGAGTGTCACCCAGAACAGCGTCACCAGCAGGGCCGCGCTGCCGGCCGGCATGCCGCCAAGGGTCGCGTAGGCGGTAATCCAGCCGGCGAAGGTCACCTCCATCCCCACGTAGAGCCCGAACAGCAGCAGGAACAGGGCAAGCCGCCCGGCGTCCGGCGCGGGTCGGTTCGCCGACTCCTCAGCGCGGGGGCGGGCGGCGGCGGGCTCGGCTGTCTGGCCAGCGGGACGAGCAGCAGCAGAGCGTAGAGCGCCACTCCCCAGAAGGCCCACTGGAACTGGCCGGTCATGGACAGCGCCGCCACCAGCAGCAGCGGCACCAGCATGTTGCCCAGCCCGAAGCAGAAGTGCAGGGCGCTGATCCAGGGCGGCGAGGCGGTGCCGTGAAGCCACAGCAGCAGGGTGTTGGCCCCGGCGTTGACCGAGACCTCGCTGACCCCGAGCAGGAAGACCACCGCGGTGAGTGCCGCCAGGGCCTGGCTGAAGGGCACGGCGGCCAGGCCCAGGGCCATCAGCCCGAGCATGCCCATCAGCACCCGATGCCCGGGGAAGCGGTCCACCAGGGCGCCGGAGAGCACCGAGCCGAGCATGTTGCCGAGCGCCCGGGCCGTGAATAGGATGGCGATCTGGCCCATGGTGGCGCCGGTCATCTCGGCCAGGTGGGGCAGGGCCGGCCCCAGCAGGCCGCCGCTCATGCCGATGGCGACGAAGGCGGCGAAGTAGCTGTAGGTGGTCTGGCGGGCGTCCCGGTGGGGCGTTGTCGTCATGTCCGCTCCATGGCCATGGTGAAAGGGCGGGAAGGAGAACGGCCTGAGCCACCCTTGGTCGCGCCGTGCCCCGACGCTCAGCAGAAGCGTGCCAGGAAGCGGCGGTGCTCGGTCAGGGCGTGCTCTATAGCGACCGGGGCGAGTCTCACCGCCTGGCCGGGCAGGCACTGGGCAAGCCGTGAGGCTGACAGCGGCGTCAGGTTGCCCAGCCGCGGGTAGCCGCCGATGGTCTGGCGGTCGTTGAGCAGGACGATGGGCTGGCCGTCCGGCGGCACCTGGACGGCTCCCAGGGAGATGCCCTCCGAGATAAGCGACTCGATCCGGCAGCTCAGGGCGGGGCCGGTCAGGCGAACCCCCATGCGGTCGGCGCGGTCATCCACGTGCCACTCGTCATTGAAGGCCGCGTACAGGCTGCTGCCGGTGAAGTCGGCGATCTGGGCGCCGGGCAGCAGGCTCAGCCGTGTCGGGGCGCGATAGTCGGGGCGCTGGTCGGTCGGCGCCTCGCGTGTCTCGACGCAGGCCGCCCCGGTGCGGCGTACCGCCAGCCGGTCATCGTCGGCCAGCCGGCGGCCCTGGCCGTCCAGGCCGCCGAGCCTCTCGCGCACCACGCAGGCGACGCTGCCCAGCACCGGCTCGGCGGCGAAGCCTCCGGCCACCGCCAGGTAGGCGCGCAGGCCGTTGGTCGGCGTGGTGAAGGCCAGCCGTGCCCCCTGGCGCACCTGCAGGGTGCGCCACATCGGCAGCGGCGCCCCGTCCAGGGTGGCCGCCAGATCAGCGCCGGCCACTGCCAGCGTCATGTCGCGTTCGGCAAGCAGCTCAAGGCCGCCGAAGGTGATCTCCAGGGCTGCCGCTCCCCAGGCGTTGCCGGCCAGGTGATTGGCCCAGGCCCAGGCGTGGAGGTCGGCCGGGCCGCCCTGGGTCACGCCCAGCTGCCGCACCCCGAAGCGGCCGGCATCCTGCAGCAGCGCCAGCGGCCCGGCGCGCTCCACCCGAAATCCTGTCGCTTCGCTCATGGCGATGCATCCTCCCCTTCGCTGGCCACCGGCGTGACGTCTCCGCCCCGAGCCTCGAAGTCGGCCCGCGCCACGGGAATGAAACGCACCCGATCCCCACCCGCAGCAGGCTGAAGCCGTCACGGTTGCGGTCGAACAGGCGGGCGTGGGTGCGGCCGATCAGGTTCCAGCCGCCAGGCGTCACGGTCGGGTAGGCCGCGGTCTGGCGACCGGCCAGCGCTACGCTGCCTGTCGGCACCTGGCGCCGCGGCGTGGCCAGGCGCGGGCACTCCAGGCGCTCGTCGAGCAGGCCCATAAAGGCGAACCCGGGCGCGAAGCCCAGGGCGAAGACCCGATATTCGCGGGCGGCATGGGCCTCGATCACCGCCTCGACGGAGAGCCCCGCGCGCTCGGCCACCCGCGACAGCTCGGGCCCGACGCTGGGGTGGTACCAGGTGGACAGCTCATGCAGCGGCCCCGCCGCGCCGCTCTCGTCCGAGGTGAGCTCGGCCAGCAGCTCGAGCAGCCGGCGGCGCACCGCCTGAGGGTCGAGGCGCACCGGATCGAAGACCACCAGCAGGGTGGTGTAGGAGGGCACCAGGTCCACCAGGGCGTCCCCGAAGGCGTGTTCGCACTCACGGCTCAGGGCGGCGAGCCAGGGCAGGTTGCGCTCCTCGATGGCGTCGAACAGCCGCACCATCCAGCCGTCGAGGCCTGCGGGTTCCAGTCTTGGTAGGGATGTTGGGGCCATGGCGTTAGCGACTCTCGGGGCGGTGCGGGCCAGTGTAATGGAGAAGGGGAAGCGTCGGAACCTCAGTGCGCGCTGCCCGGGGCGCTGGTCGGGGTGGCGGGGGCCTCCTGGCGGCTGCGGGTCCATCCGCAGCCGCGCTGAGCCTCGACGTCCCGGTGCCCCCCTGCCGGCCGAGGCGTGATGTCCCCTACCGGTGCGAATCCGCCGGTATCGGGAGGGTGAGCGTCAGCTGGCCCAGCCGCGGTCCACCGACGCGCACCCGGACTTCCCCCTCGCCCTGGAGGATCCAGCGGGCCGTGGCCTGGTGGTCGTTGCCCGGCGAGCGCTGGAACCAGGGCATCTGCGCGGCCTCGCCCAGGCCGCGTCCCCATCCCGCCAGATGGCCCAGCGACTGGCGGGCCTCTCCGGGAGCCAGCAGCCGGCAGCCCTCGACGGCGAGGTGGGCCTCGACGCCGGTGTTCCAGGGCCGCTCCCGGGCGGCATTGACCCCGTGGCTGGGCAGGTAGCCGAGATTCTCCACCGTGACCCGCAGCGCCCAATGGCCCGCTCCCAGCGGCGTACAGCGCACGGCGGCGATGGCCAGGCGTGGCAGTAGGGCCGCCACGCGCAGCCAGTAGGCGGCGATGCCGTTGCAGAGCTCGGGCAGCGCCTCGGGGGGCGGGTTCCAGATCCCATGGACCGGGTCCAGGCCGCCGACTTCAACCTCGCCCAGCTGGGGGTGGCGAACGGCCCGCCAGGGGTGGAAGAGACGCTGGCGGTTATGGTCGTGGTCCCAGCGGGCCAGCCGCTCCATTCCCTCGCGATCGAGGGAGGTGTAGTGCTCCACGAAGCGTTCGGGACGCGGGCGTTCCATCCGCTGGAAGAGGTCCCAGAGCTCGCAGACCATCGCCACACAGCCGCGCTGGTGGTAGGCGAACTCGGTGAGGTCGCCGTGCAGCGGGGTTTCCGGCTGATAGGTGAACTCCTCGTAGCCGCTGACGGTGGGGTAGTCGAGCCGGGTGCGGCCCCAGGCGGCCAGCTGGCGGTAGATGGCCAGGTCGCCCTGATCCATTTGACTGTCGGGGGCGTCGATCAAGGGGCGGATGAACACGCCGCCGAAGGTGTGCAGGTTCAGCCAGGCATAGAGGTTCGGGTGCGCGCTGGCGAAGTCGATGACGGCGCGCGTCTCGGGCTCGGAGCCCGGATAGTCGCCGGCGCCGACCTGCTCCGGCTCCGGCCGCCAGCGCCAGGGGAAATTGCGGTTGAAGTCGGGCGTGTCCTGCAGCCACTCGGGCTCGGGGATGGTCTCGCCGTCCCAGTGCTCGATGACGCCTTCGGGATAGAGCCGCCAGTAGGGCGGGGGTCGTCGATCCGGCGTGGCAGCATCAGGCCGGGGGCGTCGGGCGACGCGACGAAGTCGCCGGCTGCGTCCTCCAGGCGCAGGTAGCGGCAGCGACCGTCGCCATCCAGGTCCTGGGCGCGCCAGTGCGGCCGACCGGCGCTCTCCGGCGAGCGGCGCGGCGCGGAACGCACGAAGCCGCCCTGCCTGAGCACCTGTTCGGCCCCGTCCGGCGAGAGGCGCGGACAGACGTAGAACAGCACGTCCTGCAGGAATTGGCGACAGTGCTCGGGCAGGTCGCCCGGCACGGCGCCCGACTCGCTGTGCAGGGCCAGGGCCGCCTCGGCCACCGCCAGGGCAACGCTGGACCCCGCCAGCTCGGTGCCGTGCATGTTGCCGTCCACCCACACGCCCGGCCGCTTGCGCTCCGGCTCGTGGCCGATGGTGAGTACCCAGATCTCCCGCCCCCCGGGGCTGATGCCGATGCTCTGCAGGTGAGCCAGCCGCGGGTAGGCCTGCACCCACGCCTTGAGCTGGTGCGTGAGGTCGTCATGGCTCAGGTAGCGATGACGGAAGCGGCTGTCGTGCAGATCCTGTCCCATTTCCCCTCCCCGCTTCGGTTGGCCACGCCTGGTGACAGTATGGCGCAAACCCGGCGGCTGCCACGCGATGGCGGCGTGCTCTCCGGCGGTCGAGCCTGCCGCTCGACCATCGGTTCCGCCTCGGCGTTACTGGTACTTGCGGTGCCAGTGCTTGACCGCGATCTGCTCCTTGAGCAGCTCCAGCATGTCCACCAGCACCTGTTCGGTGACCTGTTCGGTATGGGAGTCGGTGTGCAGCCAGGCATCGAAGCCGCTCTCGGCCAGGTGCTCCACCAGCGCGGTGAACTCCGCCGACTGCAGCCCCTCCAGGGCCTCGTTGACCAGGCGGCAGGCCAGGTCCGAGAGCGAGGCCTCCAGGCCTCGGCTCACCTGGCTACCCAGCGGCAGGCGCGCTAGCCGGCGCATCTCCGGGCTCTCCGCCAGGGTGCGGCCGACCAGGCCGCGCACATAGCGCAGGGTGTCGTCGCGGTTGTGGGCGTAGGCGGTGCCGGCCATGGCCTCCAGGCGCTGGCTGATCTCCTGGATCAGCGCCTGCTGGCGGGGCCGCACCACCTGGTCGACCAGTCGAGTAGAGAGCGAGTCGCTGGAGCGCAGCTGGGACTGGACGTTGTCGAGCATGCGGATGGCGATGCGGTCGGTGAGCTCCTCCAGCAGGATATCGTAGTACTTGGCGACCACCTCATAGAGGTACCAGCGGCGCACGTCGATCAGCCCCAGCCGCTGCAGGCGGTGCAGCAGCGAGATCACACGCAGGATGCGCAGCAGCCGGAAGCCGCCCACCGGGATGCAACCGAGCACGTCGTACCAGTGCACGAAGGGGTAGAAGAACCAGCGGTGATAGCGGCGCTCGGCGATGGCCGCCGCCCAGCCCAGCAGCACGTCGAGCATGAAGATGGCCACGAAGGCCAGGTCGATGGCGATGAAGCGGGCGTGGATGTACCGGTCGTAGGCGCCATGCAGGCCGGGGGCCGCGGCCTCGAAGGCGGCATTCAGCGGCGACAGCAGGAAGAGGCTGTCGAACAGCAGCAGGGCCAGGTTGGCGATCACCAGCACGATGATCAGCAGGTCCCACACCAGATGGACACGCTCCAGGGCGGGGCTGAGCGCTCTCTCGCGGGTGTCAGGCATGACGCCTCCTTGAGCTCGGTGCCGCAACGATGCTTTCCAGCCTAGAAGGTTGGCCCGTTGGCGACCTCCCGCTGTCCGGGCCGCGTCTTGTCGACAGATGGCTGACTGCTACCCTGAGCCTGGCAGCCCCTGGAGGGATCGACTGTCACGCACCAGCCAACGGGAGGCTTGAGGATGATATCGACGAGCCCGGCCGCCACGCGCGTCTGTTGTCTGCTGGTCCTGGTGGGAAGCGCCCTGGCGGGCTGTGCCGAGCCCCCGCCCGGGGAGGCGGCAACGCCCGATCTCGTCCCCCTCGAGGTCGGCGAGGCGAGGGTCCGGGGCGCCGATGGTAGCGAGCTGCTCACCATCGGCGCGCTGCCGGGCAACATTCGCGTCGATGCCGACAGCGAGTTCGGTGCCGCACAGCGCTTCACCGATGCCCGGCTGTCGCCGGATGGCGATTGGCTGGCGATCACCACGGCGGGGGCCGCCCACGGCGCCGGCTGGCTGGTGGTGCGGGACGACCAGGCCATTCATCCCGCCGCCTTCCAGTACGGCGGCAGCGTCGCGCTTGGCCCCTGGCGCGACGATGGCCAGTACGTGGTGTTCGCCCAGGAAGGCCCGGCCCCGACCCGTACCCTGGCGGTGGTGGGCCTCGACGGGCTGGGCGAGACGGTGAGCGACAACGCCCGGCCGCTGCGCCTGCCCGAGCATGAACCGCAGGTCCCGCCGGAGACCGAGTACCGTGCCGTCGAATGGCGCGACGGCGCGCTGATCGTCGAGGTGGAGGGGCAGCGCTGGCGCCATGACGCGGCCGGCGGCGAGACCATTGCCGTCGACTGAGCCGGCGAGAGAGCGGCTCAGCGGGCGGCGGGTAGCGCCAGCAGCAGCGGGGCGCCGGCCAGGGCCTGCTCCAGGCGGGTGGCGAGAATCTCCAGGATGCCGTCGTGCTCGCCCGCCAGCCGGGTCGTGGTGACGCTCAGCCCGGGGGTGTCCACCATCGCCTGCTCGCAGATTGCGGCGATGTCGCCGCCTTCGCCAGCGTGGCGGCCCGGGGAGAGGAACAGCATGGCCAGGATGATCTCGCTGTCGGCCATGGCCCGTGAGGCCAGCAGGTCCACCAGCAGCGGCTCGTTGAAGCGGTAGGCCTCGCCGTCACGGCGCTCCATGGAGGCGAAGGTGACGCAGCTGGCCTCCCCGGCCAGCAGCACGCTGAGCTGGCCGGCGAGATAGTTGCGCACCGCCGTGACCTCGGGGATCGGGCTGCCGTGGTCGACCAGGACTACCTTGGGCGGCGACGAGCCGCGAATCCGTTCGCGGACGTTGTCGGCCAACAGCTTCGCCAGGCGCAGGTCCACCGGGGCCTGGCTGTCCACCAGCGGCAGCGCCACCTTCACGGACAGCTTAGGATGGTTGGCCTGCACCTCGGCCAGACGTTCGGGCAGGTAGCGGGTCAGCGCCTGGCTAGGGCCGAAAAGAAGGGCAGGACCACCAGCTCGGTCGCGCCTTGCGCCGCCAGCTGTGCGGCCCGCGGCCCCAGCGAGACCGCCTTGTGCCCCTCGAGCTGCTCCGCGGGAATCTTGTAGGAATGCAGCAGGGAGGCGGCCTCGACCTCATGGCCGGTGGTCCGGCTCAGGGCCTCGGCCAGGCGACGCAGGTTGAGCGCGGCCTGGGGCCTCAGGGAGCCGTTATCGACGAGCAGGATCTTGCGCATGGAGGCCTCTTGGCTGGCACGGGGCGGGGATTGGCGCCAGGGCGCCTGGGCCCATCACACTACCCAGGCGGGTCCCGGTCAAGTGGGGAAGCTGCCAGGTCCTGCCGGCTGGTGCGCTGGTCCATGATGGCGGCTCACCCGTGGATATAGCGCAGGCGGGCATCGCGGCGCATCCGCAGTACGGTGATCACGTTGGTCGCGAAGATCAGCGATTCGGCGATGGTGCCGCCGATCGAGCCGGCCAGCAGGTTGCTGATAACCCAGCACAGCGCCGCGGCCGCCAGGGTCAGGCGCATGGGAATCCCGCGCAGCATGAACATGCCCAGGTGCCCAGCAGCCCGGCGGTCAGGGCCGGGATGTCCTGGGGCCCGCTCCAGGACAGTGCCGCCACCGCGAGGGTGGCCAGCAGCATCGTCGCCATCAGGATACGGTTGCGCGGATAGCGCCGCACCAGGGCGATGCGCAGCACGATCAGCGCCGAGATGCCGGCGGCCACCCAGCTTTCGAAAAGCGCGAACTGGGCGGCGAAGGCGACATTGGCGAACAGCAGCAGCACGAACAGCTTGTCGTCCCGCTTGCTCGCGAAGGCCACCAGGCAAAGCGTCAGTGCTATCAGGCTCACGCCCTGGCCCAGCAGCCATCTCAGGCCGAGCTCTTCCATGGACACACCGCTGTCGAAGTGGAAAGGAATCGCGCCATGCTAGCACGCCGGGCCGTCGCCCTGTGGGATGACCAAGGGCGGCGACGATTCAGGCATGATGGCAGTTTCGATGTGGCAACAGGAGAGACCATGCACACGCTGTTGAACGCTGGCGCCGAGGTGACCGAGGCGGCGCTGATCGCCATCGCCCATATGCCCACCGGCAGCCTGCCGGCGCTGATGAATGACGACTTCGCACGGCGCCTGAGCGATGCCGATCTCATGCGTATCGCGGTGCTGCTGGCCGAGAAGAGCCGTGAGGAGGGCGGCTGTCCCATTGGCGCTGTAATCATCGACAATGACACTCGGCGCATCGTCGGCAAGGGGCACAACACCCTGGTTCAGGAGGATCACCCCTACAACCACGGCGAGACCGCCGCCATTCGTGATGCCGGGCGCCTCGACTTCAGCCGCACCACGCTCTTCACCTCCCTGAGCCCCTGCGATATCTGCGCCACCCTGCTGTACATGCGCGGCTTCGCCCGGGTAGTGGTGGGCGACGTCACCAATGCCTCCGGCAACGAAGAGCTGCTGCGCGGCAAGGGGATTCGGGTCGATATTCTCGAAGACCCCGTGGCATCGAGCTCTACGCCCGCTTTCGCGCCGACTGCCCCGAGCTGGATCGCGAAGACTGGCAGGGCAAGCGTGCCCCTTGATCGATGCTCTGCTTGGCAAGACCGACGGCCGCAGCGGCCGTCGGCAGGCGGCTTACTTGAAGCGCGAACGCGCCTTCTCGAGGGAATCGCTGAGTGATTTCCAGGCGCGCTCGGCGCCATCCTTGAGGTCTTCCCAGGCGCCATCGCCGGCCTCGCGAAGTTCGGCCAGCTTCTCGCGGGCCTCCTCGCGGCTCGCTTCCAGCCGGTCGATCTCTTCCTGATAGTCGATCCGCGCATCGGCCTCGGCGCTCTTCGCCTTGGCCTTGAGCTTGTCCACCTCGGCCTGCCATTCATCCAGCTTGGCCTGCAGCTTCTGCTCATAGGCTTGCCTGTCGCTCATGGGGCGCTCCTTTGCGTCTGATGAAAGTGGGCACCTTGAGGATAGTCGGTCTCGGGCCGACAGGGTGCTGCCCTCCAGGGTGGCATATTCAGCCGGCGCGGTGGCAAGCTGGCGGCGATGCCATCTCATTGATACGGAGACAGCCCCATGCTCACGTCCGAGCAAGCCGAGCTGGCTTTGCGCCTGCGCGAACGGCTCGAAGACCTCCCCGACGAGGCCGTGCCCATCACCTACCAGCAGGCCGCCGAAGCGCTGGGGCTCACCCCGCCGCGGACCATCCAGCGCGTGGCCCTGGCGCTGGAAGCGCTGATGCGCGAAGACGTCGCCGCCGGCCGCCCGCTGATCGCCGCCCTGGTGGTCAGCCGGCGCGGCGACCTGCCCCGGCAGGGCTTCTTCGAGCTGGCGGTGGCGCTCGGGCGTTTTCCCGCCGACCCGTCGCAGCACCCCGCGGCTTATCGGGCCGAGCTGGCCCGGGTCATGGCGGGGCGCGCCTGACGCCTCGTAGCTGGCGGCAGGCGCGGATGCCCGGGCACCCGAGGGGGAGCGCCGGGGCGCCGCGATCAGCGGGCGGGGCCTACCGAGTCGTCGGCTCAGGCCGCTGGCGCAGCGGCTCGAGCAGCGGGCTCAGGCCATTGTGGTCGATCTCGTGCATCAGCTGCAGCAGCTGGCCGATCTCGCCGGCCGGGAATCCCTGACGGGCGAACCAGTTGAGATAGGGGCCGGGCAGGTCGGCGATCAGCCAGCCTTCGTACTTGCCGTAGGGCATCGTTCGGTTGACCAGCTTTTCCAGGTCCGCGGGCTGCACGCATCACACTCCTTGATTCAGGTGTCGCTGTGGTTATCGAGGGTCTGGATGACCTCGAATCCCTCGAAGGTCGGCGGGCCCAGGTAGAGCCCCTCGCGGCGGCTCTGGCCGGCGTTGGCGTGGGCCGCGCGGAACGCCTCGGAGTGCGTCCAGGCCTCGAAGTCCTCGCGCGAGCGCCAAACCGTGTGGGAGGCGTAGAGCACGTGGTCCTCCTTCTCCGGGCCGCGCAGCATATGGAACTCGACGAAGCCGGGCAGACCCTGCAGGTGCGTCTCCCGCGTCAGCCAGATCTGTTCGAACTCGTCCACTCTTTCGGGATCGACTCGGAAACGGTTCATGGCGATGTACAAGGTGCCTTCTCCCAAGGTCAGGTGGGTGATCGTGCTCGCTGGACCATGACACCTTGCCCCGAGCGAGGCAAGGTGGTGCGAGGCTGGCGAGCTCCCTTACGCGAAACGGAGCCGGCCCGCGGCGGTGCGGTGTTATCCTCGGGGGGCTGGCCCGCAGCGGAATCTCGAAGACAGGAAAGGAGGGAGTGCCCTATGACGACCCTGGTGATCGGTGCCAACGGCCAGATCGGCCGCCAGTTCTGTGCCCTGGCTCAGCAAGCCGGCGAGCCCATCCGCGCCATGATCCGCGACCCGGAGCAGCAGCCCTGGTTCGAGGAGCGCGGCATCGACACGGTGATCGCCGACCTGGAAGGCGACTTCGTCCACGCCCTGGACGGCTGCGACCAGCTGCTGTTCTCTGCCGGCTCCGGCCCCCATACCGGGGCCGACAAGACCCTGCTGATCGACCTCTACGGCGCCATCCGCAGCGTCGAGGCGGCCCGTGAGCAGGGCCTCTCGCGCTACCTGATGGTCAGCGCCATGCGTGCCGAGGACCCCCAGGCCGCCCCCGAGAAGCTGCGCCCCTATATGGCCGCCAAGTTCGCCGCCGACGCCTACCTGCGCGCCTCTGGCGTGCCCCATGTGATCCTCAAGCCGGGGCGGCTCACCGACGAGGCGGCCACCCAGCGGGTTGCCGCCTCGCTGGAGGAGACCGGCGGCGAGAACGGCGTCTCCCGGGCCAACGTGGCCCATGCCCTGCTGCATCTGACCAAGGCCCGGGAGCTGGTTAACCGCGAGTTCGTGCTGCTCGACGGGCAGCGCACCCTCGCCGAGGTGCTGGTCTGATACCTCAACCCCGGTGAGCCTGGATTATCCACCCGTTTGACCCTTGAGCCGAATCACCTCCTCATTCGGCTCATCTGTTGAGCCGCTGGGTGGCCCCTTTCGATCGGTCTCTCCGACCTCCCTCAGCAGCCACAGCCCCAGCCGGGGCTGCCGGTCCCCTTCACTTGAACGGGGACTGGTCCAGGGGGCACTGCTACTTTAGCGAAGAGTGCGTTGCCGTCGGGCACCGCACTATCGATGGCCACAAACAGGGAGTACCCATGATGACGTTTTCGGCCCTTACGCCTGCGCGCGCCTGGCGGACTGCCAGCCTGATGGGAGCTGGCATGCTGGTGGCGGCGGCGCCGATCGGCGCCGACCCGCTTGAGGAGCGGATGCCGCCGGGCCTGCTGTTCGAAATGGTGGACCCCACGCTCTGCATGATGCCCCCGGCAGAGATCGCCGATGCCGAGATCCTTGCCATGATCGACAGCGACGACCCGGAGATGGCGCCCCCCATCACCGGCAGCTGGGAGCATCAAGATGAGCGCTGGCGCGTCTATGGCCAGGGCTGGTTCAACGTCAGCGACAGCAGCGGGCTAGTTGCCGCCTCGGACCTCATCCTCAGAAGCGACAGCGACGAACTGCAGTACCTGTGCCTGGTGCTGTCGCCTCACGAAGAGACGCTGATGGTGACGGGAGAGGCAGACCTGGTCGGCCCGGAAGTCGAGACCCTCGATGGCGATACCTTCATGGTCGTTGGGCTGCTGGGAGGGCGCGACGACGGTGACTTCGTCCCCCAGGCAGAAGTGCTCACGGACACGGGAAGCGTTTCCCTCGAGCGGCCGGCAGCCGATACCCTGGAAGGCAGCCTGGAGTTCGGCGGCCGCCTTGTCGATATGCAGGGGCAGGCGCTGGAGGGGGCCGAGGTGTCCCTGACGCTCGAGATCGGCGAACTGACCCAGGATGCGTCAATGCGAGTCGCCAACTGGGACAGGGATGATCTGGTGGATGCCTCCGCCCCATCCGTCAGCGAGGAAGAGCTGGCCGAGGTGAAGGCGCTGTTTCGCGACGATATCCGCCTGGAGGTAGAGCCGGTTGTGAGCCCGGAGAGCAGCGATATCGTGCAGCGCACAGTCTATCGCTACGACTACGACACCTTCGCCTCGCGCTCCGACGACAGCGGCTGGCGCAGCACCCGCGAGTACTTCTTCTACCGGGACGGGGATCAGCTGGTGCCCTTCCAGCGCCCCTCCAGCGACACGGACCTGAGCGCCTTCTTCGGCGACCTGATCGCCTCCGACTTCGTGCTCGAGGAGGCCTCCGCCGAAGACTTCCGCGAGCTGCTGATCACCCTGACCGGCGAAGACTTCTTCGATGAGGAGGACGTCAAGCTGGACGATATCGTCAATTTCCGCCCCGACGAATGGATCTTCTTCACCGGCACCTTCTTCGATAACTACAAGGCCTTCGTGGTCTACACCGACGACGACGGGCGTCCGGAAAAGGTGCTCTACCGGCTCAAGCAGCAGCCGGTGTCCTGATCATCAGGTGGTTCGATCAGCGCCGGCATGCGGCTTAGCTGAGAGTTTCACAGGGGGAAGGCAGGGGGCGCCTGCCGGGCTCACATTTGCGACACCAGGTAGTTCGGTTTGCCGAGCATCTTGATCAGCCGCAGCTGCTGTTCCAGCCAGTAGGCGTGATCCTCTTCGGTGTCGGCGAGCAGCCCCAGCAACACGCTGCGGGTCTGAAAGTCGCGCTCCCGCTCGCACAGGGCGATGGCATCCTTCAGGGCGTCGCCCACTTCGTACTCGAGCTGGAGGTCGTTGGCGAGCATCTCCTCCACATCGGCGCCAATGCGCACCGGGGTACGGGTATGGATGTCGGGCTGCCCCTCCAGGAACAGGATCCGCTCGATCAGCTGCTTGGCATGGCCCTTTTCGTCGTCGAATTCGTGGGCGATGCGTTCGTGAAGCTTGCTGAGCCCCCAGTCGGCATACATCTCGGAGTGAAGAAAGTACTGATCCATGGCGGCGAGCTCAGCCGCCAGCAGACCGTTCAGGGCGTCGATGATGCGTTGGTTGCCTTTCATGCGTGTCCTTCCCTTGGCGCGAATCGAGCGAATCACCCATCCTAGAAGGAATTCTTCACTAGGTCAATTTCCCTTTAAATTCAGGTGGTTGATATTGCCTTCGCGTGCGATTCGCATTCGATCCGGCAAGCCGGCCGGCGGTCAGTCCGCGAGCCCCGGCCAAGCGCCTCGCCGAGCCGATCCACGGCGGCGGCGAGCTTCTCGTCGATGATATGCAGGTACTCCGTCCAGTCGTCCACGTGGTGTAGCTCCGCCTTGCCGTCCGAGATGCCGCGCAGCGCCACCAGCGGCACGTCGAAGCGCATACAGGCGCGCAGGCAGGCGTAGCTCTCCATGTCCACCATCTCGGCGGCGATGGCGTCGTAGGCCGCGCCCGAGACGATATTGGCGCCGGTAGAGAGTGTCGCCTCGCGAATGCCGGGAATGCGCAGTGGCAGCGGGAGCGTCGCCGGCAGGTCGAGAAAGGGGGTGGCGCCCTTCTCGAAGCCCAGCGCCGTGGCGTCCATGTCGCGGTAGGCGACCGAGGTCGCCTGGTAGACCTCGGTCTGTTCGAGCACCCGGCTGCCGGCCGAGCCCAGCGACACCACCAGGTTTGGCAGGTGCCCACGGTGGGCGAGGGCGGCCAGGGCCGCAGTGAGCTCCACGGCCGCCTCCACTGGGCCAACGCCGGTCATGGTGGGAGTGAAACGCTGCCGGAGATGCGGCCCGTACTCGGCTTCGGCGGCCATCACGAAAAGCACCCTGTGCCCGCCCAGTGAGGTCAGCCTGGGCTCGCCAAGGGCATCGGTTAGGGCATCAGGGGGTGAGGAATCGTTCATCGACGCTGTTTCCTTTTCCACAGAGAGGTTCATCAAGAGATTCGTCCCAGTGTACTGCCTTGACACCCTCGATACCCCGATAGCGACCGGCAGGCGAGCCCGCGCCTGGGTCTCGTCCAGGGCTGAGTGGTTCGAACTTGCCGACGAATTGCCTAAGTATAATGGGCTTCTTACGTTGAATTTGTCGCCCCGTGCGATGTCGACGAGAGATGATCAAATCGGGAAAATGTCGGTGACAATACGGATGTAGGAATGGCTGAGGGTCGGTGCGGTATGTCTGAGTACGACAGTGTGTATGAAAGTATTGCGACACGCATGAACGGATTCTTGTACCGCTGCCGCAACGACGATCACTATACCATGCTGAATTTGACCGGCAGGGTAAAGGCGTTGACGGGATATGAGAGCGAGGATTTGATTGGCAATCGCAACCAGTCTTATGTGGAACTTATTCATCCCGATGACGCCGCTGGACTTGACCAGGCTATTGAGAGCGCCATCGACTCTGAGCGTAACTGGCAGGCTGATTACCGCTTGAAATGTCAGGATGGAAGTCTGCGCTGGGTGAGTGAGTATGGTGGTGCTGTCAAGGATGCCGAGAACAACGTGATCTACTTGGAAGGCGTGGTAACGGACATTCAGTCGCGGCGTCAAAATGAAGAAAGGTTGGCCGAGATCAGCCGTGATATTGCCACGGAAACGGAGCAGATTGTGCATGCATTGAAAATGCTTCGGCTGTTGAGCATCAATGCAGGCATAGAGGCGGCTCGCGCCGGTGAGGCGGGCAAAGGGTTTGCCGTGGTGGCGGATAATGTGCGTAGGCTGGCTGACGATACGAGCGGTTCCGCAGCGACGATTACGGATCTGATGAAAAAGCTCGACCAGTTGAATGTTTGAACACCTCTCGCCGAAGCGGGGGCGAGACGCTATTCGCCTGAAACCTATCGTTTATCGAGGCTGTTTTCCCTGCCATGCAGGATCAGCGGGATGACCTGAGCGGCTCCAGCCTCCAACCCTGATCGGTCGCCAGCAAGCGATCGGTCAGGCCGAGGTTATCCAGAAAGGCGTCGTCATGGGACACCACGATCAGTGCGCCCTGGTAGCTGCGCAGCATGGCTTCCAGGGCCTCTGCCGAGGGCAAATCCAGATGGTTGTTGGGCTCATCGAGTAACAGCAGCGGCGGTGGCCTGTCGGCGTAGAGTAGGCAGGCGAGAGCCGCCTTCAACCGTTCCCCCGCTCAGTGACCCACTGGGCGTCGCTATCTTCTGCGCATCGATCCCCAGTTGCGCCAGGCGCATGCGCAGGTCCGCCTCGGGTGCCGTGCGATTGGCGGAGCGTATCTGCTCGAGAACGGGCTTTGCCGGATCCAGGTTCTCCAGCTGCTGGTCCAGATAGGCGCTCTCGGGCGTCACCTTGCAAACACCGACTAGGGGCGTAACCCTCCGACTATACTGCATCGTTATTCGCTCCAAAACCCGTTAGATGAAAAAACCGACCGGAAGAAACGCCGATGCACAAGGGAAGCTGCCTATGTGGCAAAGTGGAATACGAGTACCGCGGCGAGATCGATGAGGTCTCGATGTGCCACTGCAAGCAGTGCCAGAAGGCCCAGGGCTCGGCCTTCGTCGCCGTGGCACCGATCCGCTCGGCCGACTTTTCCATCACTCGGGGCGCGGAATACCTCAAGGAGTTTCGCGCCACGCCTGGCAAGGTGCGGGTGTTCTGCGCCGAGTGCGGTAGCCCGCTCTACAGCGCCCGTGACGACCTGCCCGAAGCCAAGCGGCTGCGCCTCGGCACCCTGGACACCCCGATAGCGCCCGGCAGGCGCGTCCACGCCTGGGCCTCTGCCAAGGCAGAGTGGTTTGAACTCGCCGACGAACTGCCCCGTTATCCGCAAGCCGCGCCGAAGCACTGATGCCACCTATTCGCCTGGCTTCGGGCGTCCTGAGTGATTGGCCATGCGGTACCCGATGTCATGGCTTTCGCTCCGAACGGGTTGGCGACACTTGCCAGGCCAGGTGGTTACTGTAAAGGTATGGAAAACCTCGCCGCAGGTGATCCCATGGCTGTTGAACCGCTTCAGCAGACACTGCAATCCTTCCACGAAGCCCTGATGAGGCATCCGCTGATTCGTGAGCTGTGGAATCACTTCCCCGAGAACATGTTCCTGGTACGCGTGGAGGACGACGGACAGTTCACGGCTGAGGCCGCCAACCCGGCGCAGCTCGACACCATTGGCCGTGAGTGCCTGGGCCAGCCGCTGTCGGCGTTCATGCCGGCTGCTTCGGCTGAGGCGGTCTATGCGCGCTACCGCGAATGCGTGGCGCGAGATAAGCCGATGCGCTATCAAGAGCATGCCACCTTCTTCGATGAGCATGGCAACGAGCAGCACGGCTACTGGTTGACGCTGATCGTGCCGCTGCACAACGCTGCCGACGACCCGCAGCGCGTCACCCATCTTTTCGGCATCGCTCAGGACGTGACCGAACTGCACCAGGCTCGAGAAGCGCTGGAGCGTCACAACCAGATGCTGGAAGCACGCGTGGAGCAGCGTACCGCTGAATTGCAGCATGCCAACCGCGAGCTCAGGGTGCTCAACGGCCAGCTCGAGCAGATGGCCACCCGCGACTTCCTGACCGACTGCTACAACCGCCGACATATCGAGACCCTGGGCCAGCGCGAAATTGAGCGGGCGCTGCGCTATGGCAATTCGCTCAGCGTGTTGATGATCGACCTCGACGCCTTCAAGCAGATCAACGACACTCAAGGCCACGACGCAGGGGATGCCGCGCTCAAACGCGTTGCGGCGAGCCTACAGAGCGCCTTGCGCACAAACGACCTGCTGGGCCGCTTCGGCGGCGATGAATTCCTGATCCTGCTGCCCGAGAGCAACGACGAAGAGGCTCGCGCCACCGCCGAGCGCCTGCAGCAGCAGACGCAGGAGCAGGCCGCCATCTCGATCAGCGCGGGGATTGCCACGCTGCGCCGCGACGACACCCTGGAAAGCCTCGCTGCCCGCGCCGACCAAAGGCTACTCGCCGCCAAGCGGAAATATCATCGAGAAGCGCCTGGTTGACGCATTTCACGAGAGAATGACCCTCTCTGAAGGCTTAGGCCGGAAGAGCACCTGCTTGGAGTCTCCCGATGGCATTGGATTCCGGGTCACTGCACTTGGCCCCGGTGGATAAGCGGCACTTGGCGCTACTGCAGTCCTGGTTGCCGGATGCCGAGCATGCCCGGCTGTGGGGTGGGCCCGCCATCCGTTACCCCTTCACCGCCGAGAGCTTTAGCGACGACCTGCAGCTCGAGAGCGTGACGAGCCGTGCGCTGTTGAACGACAGGGGCAGTCTCCTGGGCTTCGGGCAGTATTGCTTACGCCATGAGCGCTGCCATCTGATGCGGCTCGCCATTGCCCCGAGTCATCGTGGCCAGGGCCTTGGGGGAAGACTCATTGCCGCCTTGGCGAGAGGGGGGCGAAGCGCTGAGCGTCACCGAGTGCGCGCTCAACGTCTATCCTCACAACCCAGCAGCCAGGCTCTATGCGCGCCTGGGGTTCAATGACGCAACACCACCCGATGGTCAAAGCTTGGATGGCTGCCGCTACCTGGTGGTATCGGCCTTCGTGGTGAAAAGTCGTGGTGACGGGAGAGAGTAGTGTCTCCCCATCGATGTCGGTCGGTACGGGCTCTACCAGTTCGTTGATGCAGTGCATGGGACAAAACATGGCGGTCTCAATGACCTGAATTCAAGCAATAAGTGCAACACCTGCCCCAGCTCAGAGGATGAATTCCACTTATATATCTCTAACTATTTTCTTTAAAGATTCTTTTTCTAGGAAGTCAGAGTCCAACTTCACAAGCTTGCCGTTGTCTCCTATTATGAAAATGTATGATTTCCCTCTGTTGCCTGAGTATACGACAGAGTATTCTTTCTCAGACCATTTCTCAACTTCTCGGTCTTCCACAAAGTGCTCTTGCATTATCTGGATGCTATCTTGGTCACATCCAGAGTCATTCGTATCGAAGAAAACAGCCATAAAGAAAGAGCTAGTTGGGCATCCATAGCTAAGGGTTTGGTCATCCGTCATGTCGGAAAAAGCCAAAAACCTCTTCCCCAGCTCATCTCCATACCTGAATATTAAAATGTTTTGACTGCCTCCTGCGTCACCTATCATGGAGAAGTTACCGGGAATTTCAAATCTAAGGCCTGAGTACGTTAAGTCAATGCCTGTCTTTGCAAACGTGCCAAGGGGAAATAGCAGCAAAGCAATAGAAAGCCCGATTTTTAGCATTTTAAATTCCTTGTAATGCCATGGTTGTTTCTGTTTTATAGCTTACGCTAATTCTAACCTTGCAAACATGGTAAATGGATGTGTTTCCAGCGACTATGTTCTTTCCAATGTTTGCAATCTGTTTGGCAATATATGACATCCCCGGTTTGACGCCGCTGGGCCTTGGGACGAGGTCCATGGATGAAGAGCATGCCTGCGCTTCAGAGATTGCTTTGTAAACCACCTCGGTAGCTCTCTCATTTACTGTCTGAGGCGATGCTGTGCCGTCTCCCCAAAAATAGTTAATAGCTGCAGATATGTATTCCCTATCGTAGTAGTCCATGCTCCAGATTCCTTCTGGCCTATTGTGTCGATACTATTCCCTTAGCTGATTGGATACTACCAACAAACGATGGCTTCCACCAGTGAATAACAGTGTGTCCTAATAGTCTGATACCGCGATCCACTGCCCCTTCAAGGGCGTTGCCGCCTACTACTCCCGTGGCGAGCATCACAGTGTGGCGTGGAGCTATGAACAGCCCTTGGCTGGCATGCAGGCGATAGCGCATCACTTGGCGTTCGATGACAAGCGTCATTCCGGCGAAGCGGAGAGCACGGTACAAGTAGCGGCCCTCGCTGCATCCCGCGCAGGGCTATCTGAATCAACCCTCACTCCACCAATCGCAGCTCGAGGACATGGCGAATTCGCTCGCCGTCCCACTCATAGCCGAGGTGCCGGCCCTGCCAGGTGGCCGACAATACCGGCGGGCGCAACACCGCGGCACACTCACCGCTCGGATCACGCACGCTTGGGTAGACAATCCCATCGGCATGGGACTCCCAGGCCTTGCGGCCAAACGCCTGGCCCGCGCTCCAGTCAGCCGGGGCCAGCAGAGGGGTGGCCCCAGGCGGGTTGTCACGCAAGTCGAAGAGTTCGCCCTGAAGGTCGGCCAGGTAGACCCGCTGCTGGAGCTGCATGGGCCGCATTGAGGTGCTGGCGGACCACATAGAGATCCTGCACCAGGCCGCTGCGCAGCCGATCGAGCGGTGACTGGCCAGCAAACAGGGGATTGTGATTGGGCCGGCGCAACCAGGCATCCGCGGCGTCGGCCCGCGGCAGCAGGATCTGCAGGGCCTTGTAGATCCCCAGGATCAGCGACATGCGCTCGAGCTGATTGACGTCGAGACGGGCCGCCGTGGGCTGCTTGCGCCAGCGCCGATAGGTGGACTCAGGCACGCCAAGCAGCAAGGCGGCTTCCTGCTCCTTCAACCCCCAGTCGTTGGCAATGCTGGGGTAGGTACGCATCGCCGCGGCGCTCATCTGCTGGCGCTTTTCGGTGGGTAGCTGGGGTAGGGCCATTCTGACCTCCTTCGCCAAATGGCGGATATATGTCACTCTCGACCAAATGGTGGAAGGCATCAATGTCGTCTTCTTCGAAGATGCCCTCCCCACACCCCAGCTGCCAGGCTCTATGCGCGCCTGGGGTTCGGTGTCGCATCACCATCCGATGGTCAATGCTTGGATGGCTGCCGCGACCTGGTGGCATCGGTCGCCGTGGTGATGAGTCGTGTCCACTGAGCGACGCTGATGGGGTGCAGGGCCTGTAAAACATCGGGCGACCAGGCCTCCCCATACTATGCTGGGGTAGGCCAGCAGCGGCCGTAGGGAGAGGGCCGACACGCCATCATGCGCCCAGGGGCGGCGACCGGGCGCCGGTGACGATCTACCACTTCATGGCAGTCTGGCGGAGGACGCAGGATGAGGCTTTCCAGCACGGGATTCGCGCTACTCGGGGCCGCACTGATCGCGATCAGCTTCGGCCTCGCCCGCTTCGCCTTCGGGCTCTTCGTGCCACCCATTCGCGAGGAGCTGGGGCTCAGCTCCTATGTGATCGGCATCATCGGCTCGCTGCCGCTGATCAGCTTCCTGCTGGCCACGGCGGTCGCGCCGCTCGTCACCGACCTCCTCGGCGCCCGCTACGCGGCGGTGCTCTCCGGGGCCTTCGGCGCCGGTGGGCTTTCGCTGATCAGCCAGGCCACCGGACCGATGATGCTGGGCGCCGGGGTCTTCGCCTGCGGGATCTGCACCGGCCTGATGATGCCGGCGCTGACGGCGGCCATGCAGGCGATCGTGAAGCGCTCGCTGCACGGGCGGGTCAGCTCGGTGATGAACGCCGGCACTAGCATCGGCGTGATCGTGGCGGTGCCCACGGTGCTCTTCATGGTCGGCGCCTGGCGCCTCGCCTATCTCTCCTTCGCCTTGCTGGCCGGCCTCGGCGTGATCGCCGCCTGGCTCTTCCTGCCCTCGGTCTCGCGGATCGTGCCGTCGAACGCGGCGGAACCGCCGCCGCTCAGCGAGCTCCCCTGGTCGCGGCTGATTCGGCTTTCGCTGTTCGCCTTCCTGATGGGCTTCGTCTCCGCCGCCTACTGGATCTTCGCCCCTGACCTGGTGGTGACCCTGGGCGGCCTGCCCCCAGCGCCACCGCCTGGCTGTGGCTCGCGGTGGGGGTGGCCGGGCTCGGCGGCGCGGTGGTGGCCGACCTGGCCGATCGCAACAACCCGCCCATCACCCAGGCCCTGATGCTGATGATGCTCTCGGCGAGCCTCGCCCTGCTCGCGGCCAGTCCTGACCAGCCGCTGCTGACGGCCTTCTCCGCGCTAGTCTTCGGCCTGGCCTATATGAGCCTGACGGGGCTCTATCTGATGACCGGCATTCGCCTGCTGCCCGGCCGCCTCTCCGTGGGGCCAGTGCTGCCCTTCATGGCGGTCTCCCTGGGGCAGGCGGCAGGTTCGCCCGTGGTCGGTAGCCTGGTGGAAGGCTTCGGCTATGCCGACGCCTTCGCCATGTTCGCGGCGCTGGGCATCCTGGTGGCCGTCCTCTCGCCCTTCTACCCGGGCGCCATCGCCCAGGAGGAGGAGGAAGAGGTCACCGAGGAGGAGAGCGGCCTCCAGGCGGCCTACGATCACCAGCTCCTGGACGAGGAGGGCGAGCCACTGGAGGACCCCCTCGAGGAGGAAGACGAGACGCCTACCGCCACGTCCTGAGGGGGGCGGGCAGCCGGCCACCCAGGGCCAGGCTTTCCTCGCGTCCCTGCCGACGCCTTGCCCGGTGGTCACTCGCGCTGCCCGTTAAAGACGGCGATGGCCTCGTCCAGGCTGGTGGCCTCGGCGTTCCACGGCAGCGGCGACCCGGCGAAGTGGCAGTAGTAGAGCGCCTCGTCGTCGATCTCGACACGATGGATGCGGTTGCCTTGATCGTCCTGCCAGCAGTCGGCATGGACATGCTGCCAGTTGGGGGCGAGCGAGGTGAACATGGCGATGTTCATGATGGCTTCCCTCCTCAAGTCGCTCGAGTCTGGCGTGGGCTCAGGGCGCTTTTGGTTGCCTATTACTTTGTCACAGTCAGGGCGGCGATCCTTTCAGTGCTTGCCTGGGCAGGGGTAGGGCCAAGGGAGGAAGTGCCCATGCCGCCGCCAAGGGAGCCGTGATGCCTCGTATCGCCCCCACCCCCGGTTGAGCTACCAGGTTCCTCCAGTGTAGAACAGGGTGGAGACATTCAGTCACATTTAATTACATTTCTGCATGTTTCCCAGGATTGGGGTGGGAAGTCCCTCGTCGGCTCCGTTCTGCGATCCTTTCGTCGGCCAGGAGTGCAAGGCGGGCTTTCGGGACGCAGCGGGGAATACCGACATCTTCCAGGGCAGGTAGCGCCGACATCCCGTCGTTCCCATGCCTGGGACACAGCATCCTTCGGTGCTAGTCTTGGACAGATACCGATAACGACACCGCCAGAACGCAAGGGACAGCATCATGGCAACGGACCGCCCCGAGCCCCGTATCACCCTGCACCCGCACTCCCGCCGGGTGCGGGTCGTCATCGACGGCACCGTGCTGGCCGACACCACCCGCGCCATCGAACTCCGCGAACGCGGCTACCCGCCCCGGCAGTACCTTCCCCGCGACGACGTGCGCATGGACCTGTTGACCCCCTCCGACAGCGTGACCCACTGCCCCTTCAAGGGCGATGCCGCATACTTTTCGTTTGGCGAACACCAGGACGTGGCGTGGAGCTATGAGCGGCCGGTGGAGGGAGTGGAAGCACTTGCCGGATGGCTGGCGTTTTACGAGGGGGTGACGGAATGACGGGAATCGATGCCGAACAGCTCCTTCGATCACCACCTCGTCCTGTAGGAGGTCGCTCTAGCGCGCGACCAGCGGCGGCTGATCTGGCCAGATGGAGGCACTGGCTATCGGAAACTGTCGGCGTGAGGGAAGAGAAGGGCAGAAAACGACCCAAAGCGGACACTAAAAAACTTCTAAAATCCGCTGTATGGTTTTCTGAAATTTTTCATTAATTGTTGTGCAAAGTTTGAGAGCTTGATAAGCATGGAAGAAAAAAAATACAACTTGCCATTGCAAACGCTTCCTTCACTAGAGTACTCCCATCACTATCAGGACCTAGTCGAACTTAATGAACACCTCTCTTTAAAAGGGATAAAATTAAAAAATACAAGAATCGAGAGATATTTGGACTATTTTTCTTTGGTTTTGGAGGAAGATGCAGATCCTTGGAGAGTGTTTAAAAATTCATTGGCAGGGCCGTTTGAAAGCCCGTTGGATTGGGAGCTTTATGTGTTGCGGGAAGTTCACGAGCTTATGTGGATATTGAGGGGGTTGAAATGCAAAGAGCCTTTAGGTGGTGATGAGAAGTTGGAGCTCATGATAGGAGGAAGTGACTTTGCTGCACTAGATAAAGACTCTGACTCTAGGAATGCTCAGTTTGAGCTTAGAATCGCTAGTTATTTTTTGCAATATGGCTGCCATGTAGATCTTACTACCGAAACTGATGTTATTGCTTTTTCAAAAAAAGCAGCCTTTTATATTGAATGCAAGAGAGTTGCCAGCAGTAAGCAATTGAGAAAAAGAATAAGAGATGCTGAAGCTCAGCTGCTAAAACGAATGCCCAAAAAACGTGATGGGAGGAACGTCTTTGGCTGCGTTGCTGCTGATGTAACTAAAGTTGCATATAAGCATAATGGTTTAACGTTTGCCGTTACTGGTGATCATGCTAAAGATACGATTCAAAAAGATTTAAAAAAGGTGGTTAGCCACTTGGAGTCTAATTCAGACCTCGGAATAAAGAGGAGAATTTTTAATTATTGGTTTCAAATTCATATTCCCTCGTTGGTTTCTCACCCTGCATCAGTGAGCACTAGGTTTTCTTCATTCCACAGATTTAAAGAACATGCGAATAGAAAGGAAATTAAGGCCGCTAAGATTTTTCGTGAAATTTTTGAGTCTGCTTCACTAAAATCTGATAAAAGAGAAATTCCGCCTCAGGAACTTAAGCGTCGAACTAGATTTCATATTCCGGCAGGGGCTGTTTACTCATTTGACGACGATGTAGTTTGTAGTGTGTTTAAAGAAAAGGAAATTGAAAAATGGCCAATAGAAACGAGGTTGGCAGTCTTGGAGGTTGGCGGCGATGTTCACTACTTTCATGTTGCTGATTTAGAGATGGTGTTGCCTGAAGTTAGAAAAGCCATACATGAGAATAGATATGAAAAATTAGAAGAGATAGCCTTGGTGATGATAGCCATTATGTTTTCGTTTAGATTTCCTTATGAGTGATTTAAGCCTCTGGCTGTATTAACAGGCTTGCGTTAAGCCTGCCGGAGGAAATATATAGCGCACTCATAGAAGCTTTCTGATGGAGCTGGGCATGAGCACCAAGTGACGAGGTGCCTAACAGGTCGCTCCAGTCGTACGACAAGCCTGCTATGCGGCTTTGTCGTTGTTGTATATCAATAAAATCTCAATGGCCGCTTCTGGCCGAAAGCCGACCTCACCTGCAAGGGTGATATCGGCTTTCCTACATCCGCCCAACCCACTCACCCTCACCACTTCCCTCGTCACCGCCTCGTCCAGCATCCCACGGCCCGTCTCCACCAGCGTCAGCCAGTCCCTCGCTCGGGTGATGCCGGTGTAGACCAGCTCCCGGGTGAGGATGGGGTTGGGGGCGTCGGGGAGCAGCAGGGCGGTGTGGGTGAATTCCGAGCCCTGGGATTTGTGCACCGTCATGGCGAAGACGGTTTCCACCGCCTGCAGGCGGCTGGGTAGCACCCACTTGATGTCGCCGCTGCCGTCGCTTGCCGGGAAGGCGACGCGCAGCAGGGTGCGGCCGGGTGATTCGGTGGCGCTTCGGGCCTCGGGTACGGCGAGGGTGATGCCGATATCGCCGTTCATCAGCCCCAGGCCGTAGTCGTTGCGGGTGACGAGCACCGAACGGCCCTCGAACCAGCCCTGTTCCAGCTCCAGGTCGCTGGCCTTGAGCCAGCCGGCGCGGCGCAGCGCCCGGCCGATGCGCGGGTTCAGCCCCTCTATCCCCCAGGGGCCTTTCCGCAGCGCGCACAGCAGCTGGAAGTGGCCGTGGGCGGCGAGCACCTGGCGGGCCCAGGCGTCGTAGGGCTGACGCGCTTCGCCTTCGCCGAAGTAGGGCTGAGCGGGGCGCGTTGCCTGCATCACCTCCAGGTAGTGGGCGTAGCCCCGAGGCGGGGCGATGGGCTCGCCGCGGCGGTCGTGGCGACCTTCGCCGCTATTGATGAATCCGGTCGGGTTACCGTTGACCACCAGCCGCTCCAGCGCCGGGTCGTCGGCGTCCGCCAGGGCGAGGCGGGCGATATCGGCGTAGCCATGCTGGAAGATCTCGCGTACCGCGCGTTTCTTCTCTTTCTGCTCCGCTTTCTCATTCTGGCAGGGGCCGTGCGGGCGGTTGACCGCCTCGGCGAGCTGCCCGATGCCGCTCTTGGCATCGAAGCGGTGGCTCACCCGCAGCATGGCGATGGCCTGGTCCAGCGGCTGGCCTTCTGCATCCTGGTACTGCGCGGGAATCGGCGTGCCGGTCACCCGTTGCAGCCAGTCACAGGTGGCCGGGGTGTAGTGGCCGCCTTCGGCGCGCTGGCACAGGTCGCCGAGCACGGCGCCGGCTTCCACCGAGGCGAGCTGGTCCTTGTCGCCGAGCAGGATCAGCCGCGCCTTGGGCGGCAGGGCGGTAAGCACGGCGGCCATCATCTCGATATCCACCATCGAGGCTTCGTCGATCACCAGGGCGTCCAGCGCCAGCGGGTTGCCGGCGTGGTGGCGGAAGTGGCGAGTATCCGGCCGCGAGCCCAGCAGGCGGTGCAGGGTGGTCACCTCGGTGGGGATACTGTCGCGCAGGGTTGAGATATCCACACCCTGTTGGCCCACGGCGGCGGCCAGCTCCACCAGCGAGAGATTCTGCACCTGCTTGGCGATGGATTCGTTGAGCCGTGCGGCGGCCTTGCCGGTGGGGGCGGCCAGGCGAATACGCAGCGGCCGAGGGGTACCGGCACCGGGTTGTGCAGTTTCCCCCAGGGCCAACGCCTGCAGCAGGGCGAGCAGCTTGACCACGGTGGTGGTCTTGCCGGTGCCGGGGCCGCCGGTGATCACCGCGAAGTGAGCCTGGGCGGCGAGAGCGCAGGCGGTTTTTTGCCAGTCCAGTTCGGTGGTGGGGAAGAGGGAATCAAGAGCGGTGGCGAAACGGTTAGTGTCAGTGGCGCTATCCGGGCGCCTGTCGGCGCCAGTCGTGAGCTGAAGCTTCCTCCTACAGGTTTCGTCGCTTGTGCTGGAGAGTAAGGCGTCGTCGCTTGTGCCCAGTCTTGCCGAGATATGTTGGCGAATGTCCTGCTCGTACTGCCAGTAGCGGCGCAGGTAGAGCCGCACGTTGCCGTCGCGCTCGCTGCGCACCAGCGGGGTGTTGCCCGGTGGGGCGTTGTCGTCGGCGATCAGCAGCGGGTTGTCCAGGGCGGCGCGCCAGGTGGCGAGTTCCAGCTCGGCCAGCAGCTCGCTGGGCAGCGGCGGCGGGTCGCTCAGATCGTCGCCTTCCGGCGGCAGCGAGAGCGCCAGGTCGGGGGCGGCCAGGGTCTGGGCAAGGTCGAGGCAGACGTGGCCGCGGCCGAGCTGATGACTGGCCAGCGCCGCGGCGAGCAGCAGCAGGGGCGAGGCGTCGTTCACTTCACGGTGCAGGAAACCCGCCAGCGCCCGGTCCAGAGCGCGCAGCCAGCCGCGCGTCACCCAGCGGTCGAGCAGGGCGAACAGCGCCTGGGTGTCGTGGAGGGCGGCTTGTACGTTGCCCTGTGCGGCTTGGGGCGATTCCGGCTTGGCGGGTAAGCCCTTGTCGGCTGCCTGACTGATGCCTGCTGATTCTTCACCGAGATCTGCGAACAGGTCCGGGGTGGCGTCGTCGTGGGGCTTGCTGCGCTTGCTCATGCCGGCGCCTCCGTGGTGGTGGGGGTGCCTGCCGCCTGGGCATCGCCCTGGAACAGCGCGTCCAGCGCGTCGATCAGCTCCCGGGGAGGGCGCTCGGCGTGCACGCCGCGGCTCTCCGCATTGGCACCCCTGAGAAAGACGGTGAGCGAGCCGCCGATATGCCGGTCGTAATCGTAGCCCGGCAGGCGCGCCTTGAGCAGCCGATGCAGGGCCAGCAGGTAGAGCGCGTACTGCAGGTCGTAGCGCTTGGCGGCCACCGCCTGGCGCATGGCCGCCTGGCTGTAGGCGCTGTCGTCCGGCCCCAGGTGGTTCGATTTCCAGTCGGCCACGTAGTAGCGCCCCTCATGCTCGAACACCAGATCGATAAAGCCCTTGAGCATGCCGTTGAGGGTGTCGGCGTCCAGCCCGGGGCGGGGCGTGCCCGGCAGTGTGTAAGCACTGACGAGGGCGTCCAGCCGGCGGGTGTCGACCCGGTGCGAGGCGAACCAGAACTCCATCTCCACCTGATAGCGGCTGAGCGCCTCGAGCCTGAGGCTGCCCGCACCGTTGGGCAGCGGCAGCGGGGCGGCGAGCAGGGTGCCGAACCAGGCGTTCAGGGGCGCAAGCCACGACTGCCAGCCGCGCACCTGGCAACGGCGGGCGAGGGCGTCTTCGCGCAGGGCGGGGTCGCGGGCCGCCCGAGCGAAGCCCTGCTCACCCGCCCATTCCAAAATCCCGTGGAGGAAGGTGCCAGGCCCTGGCCCTCTGGGAAATCTGTGTAGCGAGGGCAGCGGTTCGCCCTGGCCGCTGTCACGGGGCTCCTCCAGCACCTCCAGCGCGGTGGCCTCCATGGCGGTGGCCGGCTCCGGCAGGCTGTCGCCCTGTGAAGCGCCCATGGCATCGGGCAGCGTCGGTAAGTCAGCGCTGACTGGGGCGCTGGCCGCTTCGACGCTGACCATCTCGCTGGAGAGGCGCAGCGCCGAGTAGCTGGCGATCCACCAGTGCTCCCGGGCGGGGCGTGCGGGGGTGCGCGCTTCGCCCAGGGCCTCGTCGCGCTCGCTCTGGCGGACGACTTGGCCGTGGGCCGGCGGCGCCGGGGCGAGCTCGATGGCGCCGCAGTCGCCCTTGAGCCCCTTGAGCGCGCTGGCGAATCCTGCCGGGCTCAGCGGTTCGCCATTGGCCAGCAGCTGGCCGATGGCGCTGCCTTCGCCTCCCTTGAGCGGGGCCATGCCGAGCCAGGTGGCGTGGCGAGCGCGGGTCAGCGCCACGTAGAGCTTGCGCAGGTCCTCGCCCAGGCGTTCGCGGTCGACGGTGGCCAGGGTCTCGTCATCGGCTTCCAGGCTGATGCGCAGGCGGCCCTCGGCGTCGTGCCAGCGCAGCGGCGAGTCGTCCTTCCGGGTGGCGCGGTGGTTGCAGATGAAGGGCAGGAACACCAGCGGGTACTCCAGGCCCTTGGACTTGTGGATGGTGATGACCTGCACCAGGTCGGCGTCGCTCTCCAGGCGCAGCTTGTGGGTGTCGCCGTGGCCTTCGGGGTTGGCGATGGCCTCGGCGAGAAAGCGGATCAGCGCGTGTTCCCCGTCGAGCTCCTGGCTGGCGTGCTGCAGCAGTTCGCCCAGGTGCAGAAGGTCCGTAAGCAATCGCTCACCATCCACGAATGTCTGCACGGGCGAATCGCTGTGTTGCTCGGTGCTCGTAAGCTCGCCTAACCCCACGTTATGTCTCGCTTCCTGTGCGCCGAGCGCCTTGCGCTTCATCCCGTTCGACGATTCGTGAGCAGGCCCGCTTTGTAAGAGCCGCTGAGCCACGTCGAAGTCGTGGATGATCTTGCGCACCAGCGGCAGCACGCCCTGGCGTTGCCACAGCCGGTGGTAGTCGCGGAACTGCAGCACATGGCCTTCCCAGGCCAGTTCGTCTTCGTTGAGGCGATCCAGCGTGGCGATATCGAGCCCCAGCACCGGGGTGGCCAGGGCGGTACGCAGCAGCCTGTCATCGTCGGGCGCCGCGCAGGCGCGCAGCCAGGCGTCGAGCTGGGGGCAACCGGCGAGGCGAACACCTTGTCCTTGTCGGAGAGGTAGACGCTCTTCACTCCGCGCTGGGCCAGCGCCTGGCGGATCGAGCGCGCCTCGCCCAGGCCGTTGACCAGCACCGCCATATCGGAAGGCTTAAGCGGCTTGAGCGCCGCCGTTTCTTGAAAACCGGCGCTGCCGCCCTCCGCAAACCCGGTGCGGCCGATTAGCCCCTCGTTAAGCAGCTCCACCATGGTGGAGGCGCAGCGCTCGGCCATCTCCTGCTGGTAGGCGGTCTTGGAGAGCGGTTCGTCGCTGTCGAGCTGCCATAGGGTCATGGCCGGCAGAGTCTGGCCCTCGCGGGTGAGTCGAGTCCTTGCGTCCTTTGGCCCCCACGGGCAGGAAGGGAACGGGGTTCCCCTCGGGGGAATTGAAAAGAAAGGCGCCGGGCGGGTGCGCCTCGGCGAAGGCGAAGCAGCGGTTCACCGCCTCGACCATCGCGCGGCTGGAGCGGAAGTTGGTGCCCAGGGTGACGTGGCGGCCTTGGGTGTCGCGGCGGGCGCGCAGGTAGGTGTGGATGTCGGCGCCGCGGAAGGCGTAGATCGCCTGCTTGGGGTCGCCGATCAGGAACACGCCACACGCTGGGCCATTCTCGCGGATGCGGTACACGCAGTCGAAGATGCGGTACTGCACCGGGTCGGTGTCCTGGAACTCGTCGACCAGGGCGACCGGGAACTGGCGGCGGATCTGGGCGCCCAGCGCCTCGCCGTCGGGGCCGGTGAGCGCCCGGTCGAGATGGGTGAGCAGCTCGTTGGGACCCATCTCGGCGCGGCGCTCCTGCTCGCGGTCGAGCCGCGCCCGGCACCAGTGCACGGCGTGGGTGAGCAGGTCGGCGTAGGGATCGGGCAGGGCGTTGAGCTCGTCCGGCAGCGCTTCCAGCGCGGCCAGCGCCGGGTGATCCGGCGGCTCGCCCTTGAGCCAGATATCGGCCATGCCCTGGGGCGTGAGGCGCTTCCAGGCAGCCTCGGTCAGGCCGGGCCAGGTGGCCTCCCCTTGGCACCATTCACGCAGCTTGCCGAACCAGTTGGCGCGGCTCCTAGCGTTGAAGCTCTGGCCCTTGAAGGCCTTCTGCTGGGCGGCCTCTTCGAACAGTGCTTCGCACTCGTCCAACCACTGGGGCCAGGGGGCCTTGAGCCGGGCCAGGCGCTCGGCGGTTTCGCGGCTGGCGTTGGCGATGGTCTCGGCCGGGGGCGGGGCGTTCTTGTTCAGCGCCTCGGGCTCACTCAGCGCTTCGCTGTGGGGCATCAGGTCGCGCACCGCCTGGTGCAGCGCTTCGGGTGTTTTCCAGTGCGGCACCACGGTGGCCAGCTCGTCGACGCTCAGCGGGTAGTAGAAGCTTCGCCAGTAGTCGCGCACCACCTCGAGCTCCAGCTCGGTCTGGTCGTTTTCCAGGTTGAGCGAGAACAGGCTGCCGCTGTCGAAGGCGTGCTCGCGCAGCATGCGGTAGCACCAGCTATGGATGGTGGAGACGGCGGCCTCGTCCATCCATTCGGCGGCGAGCTGCAGGCGCCGGGCGCAGGCGGGCCAGGTGGCGGGGGCGTATTGGTTGCGAAGAGAGATGAGAAGTGGATCAAGACCCTCGCTACGTCCTGTCCCCGGCGCCCCTTGGTCAGCCGATTCGTCAGCAGGATTTTGCGGAGGCGCTGTGAACCCATCCCTGGGCGCTACCGATGCCCTGCTGCGCTCTCGCGTCCCGCTTCGCTGGCAGGTCCGGTGCTGGCCATCCATGGCCAGCCCGTTCGGAGCAGTGCTCCTCACCCCTGGCATAGGACCTCCGCTCTGTTCTGCTCCCGAAGCTTCGGCAATGTCGGATGTAGTTTCGGGTGTTTGCAAAAATACACCAGCGGCTTCCACCAGCCGCGCGCGAATCCGCTCGCGCAGCTCCTGGGTGGCGGCGTTGGTGAAGGTGACGACGAGAATCTCGGGCGGCGTGAGCGGGCATTCGAAGGCGGCAGCGTCGTCGGCCGAGCGGGCGCCGAGCACCAGGCGCACGTAGAGCAGGGCGATGGTGAAGGTCTTGCCCGTGCCGGCGCTGGCCTCGATGAGGCGGCTGCCGTGAAGCGGAAACTCAAGCGGATTCAGCGCAACTGGCTGCGCGACCGAATCACTGCGTTGCGCGGTGCTCATAGACTCGCCTAACCCCAAGTTATGTCTCGTCTCCTGCGCTCCGTGCGCCTTGTGCTTCATGTCGCTCGCCGAGTTGCGGGTTCCGTCGCTCATGGCTGGCTCCCCGCTTGCTTCGTTGCCTTCTTCCCTCTCTCTTTCTTGTCGCTCTCTTCTTGTCGCCCCCTTTCTTATCCCCTTTTACGGCCAGATGCACCGGGGCGAGCAGCCGCTCGGTGAGTTCGGCGAAGCCGAGTCGGTCCTGGCGTGCCTCATAGAGCGCGGTGAAGCTGGACCAGCGGTGGGCGAGGTAGGGGTTGCGGCCCGCCTCGCCAGCGTTGAAGTCATCGCCGTTGTAGGCGCTGGCGGCGGCGCGCCAGGCGTCGCTGACTCGCTCGCTCTCCGGTGGGTGTTGTGAAGAGCCCAGCTTGCTCAGCCACACGAAGGCGGTGTCGCAGGCCAGCGGTAGGGGCGTCTGCATGCCGGCCTGCCAGGTGCGGACGATCTCGCGCAGCTGCTGGCGGGCCGCTTCCGGATCGAGGGGCGGCAGGGTGACTTCGCCGGCCTTGGAGAGCAGCAGGGTGGTCATGGGCCGGTCGTTCAGGTGGCCGGCCAGGTGCGCGACCCAGTGGCGCAGGATCTGCGACCAGCGGTACTTGCCCTTCTTCACCAGGCTGCTGCTGGCGAGCACCAGGCGGCAGCGCTCGCCCGACTCGCTCTCACGCAGTTCGTCGAGCCAATCCTCCAGGGGCGGGGCGCCGGGTACGCTGAGCTGCACCGGCTCGGGGTCGTCCAGTGAGCGGGGCCAGGCGTCCAGGGCCTGTTCATAGGCTTCGAACAGCGCGTCCATCGGTTCGCTGAGCTGTTCGCGCATGCGCTCGCCGAAGGCGCCCATGGCCAGCACCCCTTGGCCCTGAAGGCGGTCGAGGGTGTCGAGCAGGACGGGCAGGCGCTCGCGGCCTTCGTCCACGGCGCGGCGCTGCTCGCGGATCAGCAGGTCCTGCAGCTGCCAGTTGGCGAGCCCGTCCAGGTCGAAGGGTTCGTGGTCGAGGCTGACGATGTCTTCGCGCTCCAGAAACACCTTGAGGCGGGTGGTAAAGAAGGCGCGGGCCGGGTCTCTCAAAAAGCTCCCGAGTTGGACCAAGGTCAGCGGCGTGTCTTGCGTGAACGCTTCAAGCTCGAGAGGCGCCGCTTCCGGTGCTGTCTCGCCGTGCACCTCGCGCCACTCGTGGGCGTAGGTGAATAGCCTTCGGGCCGACACGCTGCGCTCGGCCTGCTGCGCCTCGGTGGGGAAGTAGCGGCGGCTGAAGGGCTGCAGCGGGTGCGCGGTGGTGAGGGCGGCGAGCAGGTCGCTTCCGTCGGTGGTTTGCCATCCCGCTTCAAGATGATCGCGCAGCTGGCCGACCAGCACCGAGGGCGGCTTCTCGCTGTTGTCGACGATGCTGCTGGCCACCCAGCTCACGTAGAGCTGCTCCCGGGCGGAGAGTAAGGCTTCCAGGAACAGGTAGCGGTCGTCCTCGCGGCGCGAGCGGTCGCCGGGGCGGTAGTCGCTGTTCATCAGGTCGAAGTCCAGCGGCGGGTGGCTGCGGGGGTAGTCGCCGTCGTTCATGCCCAGCAGGCAGACGCGTTTGAAGGGGATGGCGCGCATCGGCATCAGGGTGGCGAAGTTGACCGCCCCGGCCAGGAAGCGCTGCGACAGGCTCGGCTCGTCGATCTGGGCCAGCCAGTGTTCACGCACCACCGAGAGCGGCAGCTGCCGGGTCAGCCCGGCCTCTTCGGCGCTCTCCTGCCAGCTCTGCAGCGCCTGTTCGAGCTGGGCCAGCATCAGGCTGTCTTCGGGCGTGTCGGCGAGAAAGCCCGCCTCCAGCAGGGCGCGCAGGCGCTGCACCCAGCCGGCCACGTCGGTGGGCTCGCGCAGGCGGCGCCACTGCTGCTCCAGGGTTTCCAGCAGCGCGGCCAGCGGGCCGGCCAGTGCCGCTTCCAGCCCGCCGATGTCGTCGAAGGGCTCGATGCCCTGCCACGGGCCGCTGGCGGCCTCGCCCACGGCGTAGCCCAGCAGCAGCCGGCGCAGGCCGAAGGCCCAGGTGTTCTGCTCCATGCCGGCGGGCAGGTCGAGGCTGCCGCGCTGGCCGGCGTCGAGCCCCCAGCGGATGCCGGCGCCCTCGATCCAGCGGCGCAGGGTGGGCACGTCCTGCTCCTGAATACCGAAGCGGGCGCGCAGGGCGGGGACGTCGAGCAGGTCGAGCAGGTCGCTCACCGAGAGGCGCAGCTCCGGCAGGCGCAGCAGTTTCTCCAGCGCGATCAGCAGCGGCAGGCGGTGGCGGCTGCCTTGGTCGGAGAGGGTGAAGGGGATATAGCGCGGGTCGTCGTGTTCGATTTGGCCCCTCGCATATTGACCAAAGACGGCCTGCACGTGGGGCGCGTAGTGGTCGATGTCCGGCACCATCACGATCACGTCGCGGGGCTTGAGGCTCGGGTCGGCGCTGAAGGCGGCGAGCAGCTGGTCGTGGAGGATCTCCACTTCGCGCTGGGGGCTGTGGGCGGCGTGGAAGACGATGGAGTCGTCGAGGCTTGGGTCCACCGCCGGCCAGGTCTCGCGGGTCTCGTGCAGCGGGCGCAGCTCGCGGATGTCGTCCTGCAGCTGCTGCAGCAGCCGGCCGTTGCCTTCGCGCACGAAGGGCTCGAAGAGGTCGATGCGCAGCGAGTCGGCCTGGAACAGCGGCTCGTACTGCTGGGCATCGTCGTGCTCGTCGAGCAGGCGCAGGTAGTCACGACCCTGCTTGCCCCAGGCGGCCAGCAGCGGCTGGGCGTGCAGGTGCAGGCTCTCTTCGCCATCTCCATCGCCGAGTACGTCGAGCCGATCCGGCATGCCGGCCTTGCGGTGTTGGCGGTAGCGCTGGGCACGAAGCAGGTCCTTGTGTTCGATGATATCGGCCCAGTAGTGCTGGCAGGGGTTGTGCACGCACAGCACCACCTGGCAGCAGCGGGCCACGGCGGCCAGGGCCTCCAGCGCCTGCTGGGGCAGCGAGGAGATGCCGAACACCATCACCCGGCGCGGCAGGCCGGGGGGCAGTCGCTGCCGTGAAGCTCCCGGGCGGCGGCGAGAAAGCGCCGGTGCACCATGGCACGGCTGGAGGCCACGCCGTCGTCGCCCACGTCGGCGATGAGCGCTCGCCACAGGGCCGGCTGCCAGCGCTGGGTGTCGGAAAGCGTCTGGGCGTGGCCGCGGGGGCGATCAGCACGTCCTCGCCCCGGGCCCAGGCCTCGAGCCAGTCGGCGCGGTATACCTGGTACTGGTCGAACAGGTCGGCCAGGCGCTCGGCGAGCTGGTGGTGCTTGCGCAGGTCGCCGTCGCCTTCGAGGAAGCGGTGCAGCGGGGCGAACTCGTCGCGCGGCATCAGTTCCGGCAGCAGGCGCAGTAGCCGCCACAGCAGGCGCGACTTGTCGAAGGGCGAGGTGGCCGGCACTGCGTTGGGGTCGCCCTCCACATGGTTGAGCACCGCACGGTAGGCCTGCCACAGGAAGCGCGCCGGCAGGGTGACGTCCAGCGCGGCGGCGATACCGCTGCCGCCGTCGACCTCGTCGGCGGCCAGCGCCAGCTTCATCCACTGGCCGATGCCGTTGCTCTGCACCAGGATCGTCTCGTTCTCCAGCGGCGCCAGCGGGTGACGCTTCATCCACTCTACCGCCACGCCGCGCAGGTCCTCCAGGCGGTTGCCGTGAACGACCATGAAGCCGGGGGTGAGGACAGCGTCGTGGGTGGCCGGGGCATGATGCGGTTCCTTCGCGATGGCGAAGGGTCATGGTGCCATAAATGCGCTTTTGCAGTTTTGCAGTTTTGCAGTGTTGTAGTTATACAGTGCCAGCCGGGTGCGGAATGGCATCGCCAGGGCGTCAGCGGTGGGCGTTGCCATGCGCCTCCCGGTCGAACGCAGCGGCCTCCTGTGGGTGGATGTGACCCATGAGCCGACGCGCTCCTTCTGTCCCTTCCCTATAACGAGGCCCTCATGGAAACCGTAACCCCGCCAGAGCAGACCACCCTTCAGCCACTCAGCAAGCGCCTAAAGCATGCCACCCGAGAGCAGCATGAGCGGGTCGATCACGCGATCATGACGCTGCGCCCTTTTGACGACCTGGAAGGCTATGCGCGCTTCTTGCGGGTGCAATACGGCTTTCAACAGCGCTGCCTGCCCTGCTATCGCCATCCGCAGCTGGCCGACTGGATCACCGACCTGGGCCCGCGCTGCCGATACGCCGCCGTAATACGCGACTGCCAGGATTTGAACGTCGACGTCGAACGGCAGGCAAAGGCGAAGCCGTTGGCAGCGCCGACAAGTGAGACGGCGTCCAATCTGCTGGGCTGGCTGTACGTGAACGAGGGCTCCAATCTGGGGGCGGCCTTTCTGTTCAAGCGTGCCGCCGAGCTGGGCTATCTGCCCGCTACGGGGCGCGCCACCTGGCGCACAGCGACGATGGCCGCGGCCTGCACTGGCGACACTTCACCCAGCAGCTGGATGCGATAGCGCTAAGCGAGGCAGACATCGCCCAGGCGGTCGCTGGGGCCAAGGAGGCTTTCGCCTATGTCGAAACGCAAGCACGTTCGCTGGCGCGCTGAACGTTCAACCCGCTCGGGCGAGATCGCTACAGTCGGGGAGCCAACCCCGCAGCGCGTAGGTGATCGAGCAGTTCTGCGACCAGCGGCATGCTGCTTATCTGATCGGCAGGCACCCAGTGCACCTCGGCGGCGTCATCGCCGGCTTGCAGCACACCGCCGATGGGGCTAGCGGCGAAGTCATGCAGTTCGTAAACGATGCCGTCATCCCAGGCTAGCTGTGCCGTCCACAGCCGCTGACCAACCTCGACGCGCAAGCCCGTCTCCTCGAACGCCTCGCGGGCGGCGGCGTCACGCAAACTCTCTCCTGGATCGACCTTGCCACCGGGCACCGACCATAAGCCCGCTTCGGGCGGGTTAAGACGTTTCACCATCAGGATGGCGCCATCCTCGCGCTGAATGACCGCGCAAGCCGCTTGTATCGTTCTTGGCACACTGTCCTCCATCGATGCTCGAACCACCCCGAGCCAAACCTACCCCTAGCGTAACGCCGACGCGCTCCCCGTTGTGCCACTATTTCAGCCCATGTTGCGAGAATCGTTGAGGCCCCCCCGGCCTCGGGCGTTATTTTAATGAGAAGCGCAATCATTCATAAATTGCAGTGCGGAGGGGGACCCTACATGCAGTACGAATAGCGCGGTGGCTACCCAGCGCGACTACCTGCTCGCCTGGCTCTCGCTGCGCTGGCAGGCGGGAGTACTCGATAAGGGCGATATCGAACGGGTGGCGGGGCTTTCGGTGCAGGTTAGCGCGCGGCTTGGTTAAGCGTCGCGCGTGGCCCGGGGTGAGCCCAGCATGCGCGCCAGGACGCCATCCTTGAGCCACAGGCGATGGGCCAGTGCCATCGCCACATGGCCAGCGATCAGTGCCAGCAGCAGCCAGGCCAGGGTGCTGTGCAGCAGATCGGCAGGTGCCATCATCCAGGCAATCTCGCGCTCCGCTTCCGGCAGCAGTTCCATGCCATAGAAGAACAGGTGGCCGCCCCGGCCATACTGGCGCAGGATGGCCAGCGTCGGTATCAGGATCAACAGCACATAGAAGGCCAGGTGCACGCTCCGAGCCAGCAATCCCCCCAAGCCTGGTGGGCGGGGCGGTCGGTGATGGCGCTGGCGGTAGGCCCAGATGGCGCGCAGCAGCGTCGTCACCAGCAGCATGGCGCCCAGTGAGCCATGAGGGCCGATCCTTGCCAACAGCAGGGTGACGGGGTGCTCACCGAATCCCTTCCAGGCCAGCAGTACGCCGAATAGCAGTATCACTTGCGCCGCCGTCAGCCAGTGAAGGAGACGGCTGATGAGACCATAGCGATCAGGGGTGTCTCGCCAGCGATTGGCCGGTGTTGTCATGACTCAGGGGTCCACGCGATGTTCAGCTGTCCGCCTTGCCCAGGCGCCAATAGCCCATGCTGGTGACGCACTGCTTGGGCAGGCCGCACTCATTGACCAGATAGTGGCGAATATGTCGGGTGACCTTGGTTTCGGCCGCCACCCAGGCATAGAAGGGCGCATTGTCGTCGAGACTCGCGGGCTCCCACAGGGCGGCGTCGTCTTCGTCTAGCCCCTCGGCGGCGCCACCATGCGGTTGGCCGCCCAGGGCGCGGATCTCCTGGTGCAGGTCGATGTCGCGGACGGCCCGCATCAGCAGGTCGCCGTGGTGGCAATCCGGCTCGCTATCGCGGTTCAACCAGCGCAGCTTGGCGGGGGAGAGAGGGGCTGGATATCATCGCTACGCGGCACTTCGATCAAGGCCTCTACCCGTGGGGCGAGAGGCAGGTCGTCGAGTGTTTCGAAGATGCCGGCGGCCGCCGGCAGGGCGGTCTCGTCGGCGATAATTAGGATGCGCCGTACACCCCGCGGTGGCTTCCACTCATAGCCGAGCTTTTCGCCCCCGGCATTGGCCAGCGGGGCGGTCATCGCCAGGCGGTCGCCGGGGCGGGTGCGCATCGCCCAACGTCGGCCTCAAGGGGCTGTTGATCGTGCCGCCGTTGGTGGGCCTGGCAGTGTGGGTGCTGTTCGTGCAGATGATCAGCATCACCCTGCCGTCGGCGTTACTGTTCTAGTGTTGCATCGTGTCGGCTGCCATCAACGCCCTGTCTGCGGTACTCTTTTCAGCCGATAACGAGAACGGCAGGCCCTGGCGCCTGCCCCGGCTGGACCGACACGAGGCTTTCCATGAACCGCATCAAGACGCTGACCCTGGCCGTGGCCGCGGCTGCCCTGGCCACTTCTTCTCTCACCGCACAGGCGCGGGATTTTCGCCTGGGGCTGATCACCCCGCCCCAGCACCTCTGGTCGCAGCAGGCCGAGGCCTTTGCCGAGGACCTGCACGAGCGCTCCGGCGGCGAGCATAGCGTCAGCGTCTTTCCTGCCCAGCAGCTCGGCAACGAGGCGCAGATGGTTCAGCAGCTGCAGACCGGCGCGCTGGACATGGCGTTTCTGACCATCGCCGAGATCTCCAACCGGATTCCCGACTTTGGGGCCCTCGATGCGCCCTATCTGGTAGACGACGTGGATCACGCCGCGGCGCTGCTGCGCTCCGACACCGCTGCCGAGCTGCTCGAGCTGATGCCCCAGGGCGTGGGCCTGATGGGCCTCGGCTACGGCATGGTGGGCATGCGACAGGTGCTCAGCCGCGGCCCCATCGAGAGCATGGAAGACATGCGTGGCCAGCGCCTGCGCATCACCCCCTTCGAGCCGATCCGTGACTTCTATACCGCCACCGGGGCGGCGCCGGCGCCGATGCCGTTGCTCGAGGTCTATGACGCCCTGGCCAACGGCCAGGTGGACGCCATCGACATGGACTTCGATTCGATCCTGATCCTCAAATTCTACGAGCAGGCCGACAATCTGCTGATTTCCAACCACATGATGTTCCCCATGGTGGGCGTGGTGTCGGGGCGGGTATGGCGCGAGCTCGACGAGGCCGACCGCGAGCTGATCGAGACCACCATGGCCGAGCACCTCGACCAGGTCCTGACCGGCTTCCAGGAGATGGATGCCGCCCAGGAGCAAGAGATCCGCGAGCTGGATATCAATATCGTCGAGGCCGACGCCGAGTTCTTCAGCGAGGCCATCGCCGAGTGGGAGGGCATCTGGGCCGAGAAGGCGCCCATGCTCGAGGCGCTGCGCGAGGAAGCCGAGCGGCTGCGTCAGTAAGGAGTCTCCGCGCCGATGCTCTCCCGCCTCTCCGATCGCCTGGCACGCCTGGAGGAGGCCGCCGCCGCGGCGCTCGCGGCGGCGGTTACCTTGCTGATCCTCGTCAACGTGGCCTTTCGCGCTGCAGGCAGCCCGCTCTACTGGATCAGCGAGCTGGCCATTTACGCCATGATCTGGATGACTTTCCTGATCGCCAGCGCCGTTCTCAAGCGGCGCCAGGGAATTGCCGTGACCCTGATCAGCGACCTGCTGCCGGGGTTTTCGCGTCGGTTGCTGATGGCCGGCGTGGACCTTGCCGTGCTGGTGTTCGCAGTGCTGCTGGCGTGGCTGTGCTGGCGCTGGTACCAGCCGCTGGCGCTGGCTCAGGCCGGCTTCGACGTGCAGGCCTTCCAGGGAGAGACATTCAACTTCATCTATGCCGAGCGCACCTCGACGCTGGGTATCCCCAAGTTCTGGGTGTGGCTCTGCGCGCCCTGGCTGTCGCTCTCGCTCACCTTCCACGGGCTGGTGAACCTGACCGAGGCCCTGCGTGGCCTGCGTGACCCGGGCCAGGCGCCTCCGCCACCGGAGGCGACGCCATGACGGTGGCGGTCTTTGTCCTGCTGCTGCTCGGTGCCGTGCCCATCGCCCTGGTGCTGGCGCTCACGGCCATGGTCTATATCCAGACCTCGGGCAACAGCGTGCTGTTCGAGTCCTACCCCCAGCAGCTCTTTGGGGCGATAGAGAGCTATGGCCTGCTGGCGATCCCGCTCTTCATGCTGGCCGGCGAGCTGATGAACGAGGGAGGCGTGACCCGCCGTCTGATCGACCTGGCAAGGCTGCTGGTGGGGGCTTCCGTGGCGGGCTAGCCTATATCAACCTGGTGGCCAATATGATGATGGCGGCCATCGTCGGCTCGGCGGCCTCCCAGATCGCCATCATGTCCCGCGCCATGGTGCCGGCCATGGAGCGGGAGGGCTACGACAAGCCCTACAGCGCGGCGATCACCGCCGCCGGAGGGCTGCTCTCGCCGATCATCCCGCCGTCGATGCTGTTCGTGCTGTTTGGGGTGATGGCCCAGGTGCCCATTGCCGAGATGTTCATCGCCGGCATCCTGCCGGGGCTGCTGCTAGGCTTTACCTTCTTCCTGGCCATCGCTGTGGTGGGGCTGGTCAAGCAGTACCCCAAGGGCGACTGGCCCAGCCGCGGCGAGGCCAGGCGGGCGCTGATGATGGGGCTGCCGGCGCTGGCCATTCCGCTGATCATTATCGGCGGCATTCTGCTAGGGCTGGCCACGCCCACGGAGTCGGCGGCCCTGGCGTCGCTGGCCGCCCTGCTGCTGGGGCGCTTCCTCTACGGCGATCTGCGCTTCGCCATGCTGCCCACGGTGCTCAAGCGCACCGCGGTGAACGCGGGGCTCGTCATCATGCTGATCGCCGCCGCCGGGGTGTTCGGCTGGGTGATCGTCTACGAGCGGCTGCCGCAGATGGCCGCGGCCTGGATCGCTGCCATGACCACCGACCCCTTCCTCTTCCTGCTGCTGATGATCGCGGTGCTGCTGGTGGTGGGGATGATCATCGACGGCATCGCCGCCCTGATCCTGGTGGTGCCCATCCTGCTGCCCATCGCCACCCAGCAGTTTGGCATCAGCCCCTACCAGTTCGGGGTGGTGGTCTGCCTGACCCTGGTGCTGGGGCTGCTGACGCCGCCGGTAGGGGCGGGGCTCTATATCGCCTCCTCGATGACCGGCGCCTCGCCCATGCGCATCTTCCGCTCGCTGCTCCCCTTCCTGCTGGCGAGCCTAGCCACCCTGGTGCTGCTGGCCTGGCAGCCCTGGCTCACCACCGCCCTGATCGGGCGCTGAAGCTCCCCTCGGGGTCAGACCCTTTAATCCCTTAATGGTCTGACCCCGAAGGGGGCTCCTGCGAGCCGCCTGCGGCTCGATAGCAACAATTCCTAGCGTTATACTCGGGTATTTATTCACCGGCTGAGCCCCAGCCCTCGCCCGGAGTCGCCATGTTTCCAAGATTCACCCTGCGCTATGCTCGCCTGCCGGCGCGCTTCTTCGAACGCTTCGACCCGGTGCCGGTGAAGGCGCCGCGGCTGGTGGCCTTCAATCGGCCCCTGGCCGAGGCGCTGGGCTTCGACCTGGCGGACTTCGACGCCGAAGAGGCGGCGGTATGGTTCGCTGGCAACGCGGTGCCCCCTGGCGCCGAGCCGCTGGCCCAGGCCTACGCCGGCCACCAGTTCGGCAACTTCGTGCCGCGGCTGGGTGACGGCCGGGCGGTGCTACTCGGCGAAGTCACCGACCGTGACGGGCAGCTGCGCGACATTCAGCTCAAGGGGGCCGGGATGACGCCCTTCTCGCGGGGGGCGGATGGCCGGTCGCCGTTGGGCCCCGTGCTGCGCGAGTACCTGGTCAGCGAGGGCATGCACGCACTGGGCATTCCCACCACCCGGGCCCTGGCCGCGGTGACCACCGGTGAGCCGGTGTTCCGCGGGCTGCCCGAGCCTGGCGCCATCCTCACCCGGGTGGCAGCCAGCCATCTCCGGGTGGGCACCTTCCAGTACTTTGCCGCCCGCGGCGACGTCGAGGCCCTGCGCACCCTGGCCGACCTGGCCATCGAGCGCCACTATCCCGACCTGCGGCGCCTGGCTCAGGGGGAGCGTTACCTGGCGCTGATCGAAGCGGTACAGGTGCGCCAGGCGGCGCTGGTGGCGAAGTGGATGGGGGTGGGCTTCATCCATGGCGTCATGAACACCGACAACACCACGATCAGCGGTGAGACCCTCGACTACGGGCCCTGCGCCTTCATGGAGGCCTATGATCCCGAGACGGTGTTCAGCTCCATCGATGAGCTGGGCCGCTATGCCTATCGTAACCAGCCGTGGATCGCCCAGTGGAACCTGGCGCGCTTTGCCGAGACGCTGCTGCCGCTGATCGATGAGGAACAGACGCGGGCCGTGGAGCAGGCCACCGCCCTGATCCAGGCCTACCCCGAGCAGTACGAGGCGGAGTGGCTGGCCGTGATGCGTGCCAAGCTGGGGCTCGAGGAAGCGCAGACGGGTGACAGGGGGCTCGCCGAGGGGCTGCTCGAGGCCATGCAGCGGGGACGCGCCGACTTCACCCTGACCTTTCGTCGCCTCTGTGACGCCGCCGATCCTCCCGGGCTGATGAGGCGCTGGTGGCGCTGTTCGAGCGGGCGGATGCCATCGAGACATGGCTCGCGCGCTGGCGCGAGCGATTGGCCCAGGAGCCGCAGGCCCCGGAGGCGCGGGCCCGGCGCATGCGCCGTGCCAACCCGGCGGTGATTCCCCGCAATCATCGGGTGCAGGAAGCCATCAGTGCCGCCGAGCGGGACGACTTCGCCCCCTTCGAGACGCTGCGCGAGGTGCTGGCCGAGCCCTTTGTCGAGCAGCCCGGTCGCGAGGCGTATGCCCGTCCGGCCGAACCGGCCGAGCGGGTGTTTCGCACCTTCTGCGGGACCTGAAACGCCGTGGGAGGCCGGCTCTGCCGGGCGAAGGGAGGCGCAAGCCAGCGATGAACCGAAAAAAGACGCCCGGGGAGCCCGGGCGTCTCTGTCAGCAAGCCAGGGTGAGTGCCTGGCTTAAGCCACCATCACTTCTGGAGTTTCTCCACGTCGAAGCGGTCGGCGTTCATCACCTTGGTCCAGGCCTTGACGAAGTCCTTGACGAACTTCGCCTGGTTGTCGTCCTGGGCATAGACCTCGGCATAGGAGCGCAGGATGGAGTTGGAGCCGAACACCAGGTCGATACGGCTGGCGGTCCACTTCACCTGATCGCTCTTGCGGTCGCGGATCTCATAGAGATTGTTGCCCGCCGGCTTCCAGGCATTGTTCATGTCGGTCAGGTTGACGAAGAAGTCATTCGTCAGCTGCCCCTCCCGGTCGGTGAACACCCCGTGCTGGGTGCCGCCATGGTTGGTGCCCAGCACGCGCATGCCGCCGATCAGCACGGTCATCTCCGGCGCGGTCAGCCCCATCAGCTGGGCGCGATCGAGCAGCATCTCCTCCGGCTTGACCACGTACTCCTTCTTCTGCCAGTTGCGGAAGCCATCGGCGAGCGGCTCCAGGGGCTCGAAGGACTCGGCGTCGGTCATCGCCTCGGTGGCGTCGCCGCGGCCCGGAATGAAGGGCACCAGGATATCGTGGCCCGCGGCCTTGGCGGCCTGCTCGATGCCCAGGCTGCCGCCCAGCACGATCAGGTCGGCCACGCTGGCGCCGGTCTCGCTGGAAAGCCGCTCGTAGACCTTGAGCACCTTTGCCAGGCGCTGCGGCTCGTTGCCCTCCCAGTCCTTCTGCGGGGCCAGGCGGATGCGCGCGCCGTTGGCGCCGCCGCGCATGTCGGAGCCGCGGAAGGTGCGGGCGCTGTCCCAGGCGGTGGCGACCAGCTCGGCAATGGGGAGGCCGCTATCGGCGATCTTCTGTTTGACCGCCTCGACGGAGTAGTCGGTATTGCCTGCCGGTACCGGATCCTGCCAGATCAGGTCCTCTTCCGGTGCATCCGGGCCGATGTAGCGCGACTTCGGCCCCATGTCGCGGTGGATCAGCTTGAACCAGGCCCGTGCGAAGGCGTCCTGGAAGTAGGCAGGGTCCTTGCGGAACGCCTCCATGTACTTCCGGTAGCTGGGATCCATCTTCATCGCCATGTCGGCGTCGGTCATGATGGGATTGTGGCGAATGGAGGGGTCGCTGGCGTCGACCGGCTTGTCTTCCTCCTTGACGTCGACGGGCTCCCACTGGTTGGCGCCCGCGGGGCTCTTCTTCAGCTCCCATTCGTGGTCGAGGAGCATTTCGAAGTAGCCCATGTCGAACTTCGTCGGCTCCTTGGTCCAGGCGCCTTCGATGCCCGAGGTCACCGCCTTGGCGGCCTTGCCCTGCATGTGGGGGTTGGTCCAGCCAAACCCCTGCTCCTCGACGTCGGCGGCCTCGGGCTCCGGGCCCAGGGCCTCGGCGTCGCCGTTGCCGTGGCATTTGCCGACGGTGTGGCCCCCGGCGGTCAGCGCCGCGGTCTCCTCGTCGTTCATCGCCATCCGCTTGAAGGTCATGCGCACCTGCTCGGCGGTCTTGAGCGGGTCGGGGTTGCCGTTCACGCCTTCCGGGTTGACGTAGATCAGGCCCATTTGCACTGCGGCCAGCGGATTCTCCAGGGTGTCCGGCTTCTCGACGTTGCCGTAGCGCGTATCGGAGGGCTCCAGCCACTCCTTCTCCGCCCCCCAGTAGATATCCTTCTCGGGATGCCAGATGTCTTCGCGGCCAAAGGAGAAGCCGAAGGTCTTCAGGCCCATGGACTCGTAGGCCACGTTGCCGGCCAGGATGATCAGGTCGGCCCAGCTGATCTTGTTGCCGTACTTCTTCTTGATCGGCCACAGCAGGCGGCGCGCCTTGTCCAGGCTGGCGTTGTCGGGCCAGCTGTTGATCGGGGCGAAGCGCTGGTTACCGGTGCCGCCGCCGCCGCGGCCATCGGCGATCCGGTAGGTGCCCGCCGCGTGCCAGGACATGCGGATCATCAGGCCGCCGTAGCGGCCCCAGTCGGCCGGCCACCACGCCTGGCTGTCGGTCATCAGGGCGTGCATGTCCTGCTTCAGCGCCTCGAAGTCGAGCTTCTTGACCTCTTCGCGATAGTCGAAGTCCTCGCCCATCGGGTCGGTCTTGCGGTCGTGCTGGTGAAGGATGTCCAGGTTCAGGGCTTCCGGCCACCAGTCCATGTTCGAATGGCCCGAGGCGGTGTTGCCGCCGTGCATGACCGGGCACTTGCCAATGTTCTGCTGATCACCCATATCGCTCTCCACTCATGGCTGCGTTGGTGTAGCTGCCACCTCTGTATAGTCGATGGCGGTTTGGGGTAGCAATGAGCCTTATCAACCTATGGTCATCAACTGCCCACGGTTGCGGCTTTGCGTCCTGTAACCCTCAACCTACGCGGGATGTGTCCATTAGCACAAAACGAGATTGCCGACCGTGCTGATAGCGAATCTTTATCATCAGCCGGCGTAGCGGTCCGCCGTGTCTGGCGATTGGCGTTCAGTCTTCGGGAAGGCGAAGCTCCCGCGCCTCGCCCATCAGGAAGGCACGGTTGGCCTCCAGCGCTTCGCGCAGGAAGTCCCACAGCAGCCGCACCCGGGCCAGGCGGCGCTGCTCCTGGCGCGAGGTGATCCAGAACTGGCGGGTGATGGCGACCTCATCGCTCAGCACCGGCGCGAGTCCCGCCGTGGGCTCGGCCATGAAGCAGGGCAGCACCGCCAGGCCGGCGCCATGAAGGGCGGCGGCGTGCTGGGTGGTGACGCTGGTGCTGCGGATCGAGAAGTGGGGGCCGGGATGGCCCACCACGGCGGGGTCGAGCAGCGGCTCCAGATAGCTGAGCTGCTCGCTGAAGATCAGGTCGTCCACGTAGCCGATCAGGCGATGCTCGCCCAGCCCGGCCAGGGTGTCGGGAATGCCCTGGCGGGCCAGGTAGTCGTGGCTGCCGTAGAGCCGTAGCCGGTAGTCGCACAGCCGCGAGATCACCAGTCCCGGGCTCGCCGGGCGCTCCACGGTGATGGCTAGGTCCGCCTCATGGCGGCTGAGGTTGACCACCCGGGGCAGGGCCAGCAGGTCCAGGGTGATGCCGGGGTGGCGGCGGCAGAAGGCCGAGAGCAAGGGGGCGATGACCCAGGTGCCGAAGCCCTCGGTCACGCCGAGACGGATCTGGCCGCTGACCTGATGGTTCTTGTCGGTGAGGCTCTCCCCGGCCTCGAAGGCGTGGCGAGCCATCTCCTCGGCGTGGGCGAGCAGCTGCTGGCCGGCCTCGGTGAGGTGGTAGCCGTGGGTGCTGCGTTCGAACAGCTGGGTGTTGAGCCGCTGCTCGAAGCGGCGGGTGCGCCTTGACAGGGTGGAGTGATCCACCCCCAGGCGCCGGGCGGCATCGGTGAGGCGCTGGCTGCGCGCTACCTCCAGGAAGATCTGGATATCTTGCCAGTCGAGCATGGTGCCTCCCGAAGCGGTTGGCTGTGCATTATTGCACAAACAATGTGCCCGCGTGCCCGTTGTCACGGTATCCGGCGAGTGGCTAGACTCGTTGGCACCGTACTTCGTGTTTTTATACACATAAAGTCTAATGTCGGTGCGACCACTACCACAATGCCAATTCATCGCCAGACAGCCGACACGCCAACCACAGAGGAGCACGACACCATGTCCGTTCGCGAAATCCCCATGTACATCGACGGCCAGCCCGTCCAGTCCCAGAGCCAGGAGTGGCGCGACGTGGTCAACCCGGCGACCCAGGAAGTGGTGGCGCGGGTGCCGTTTTGCACGGCAGATGAAGTGGAGCAGGCCGTTGCCAGTGCCAAGGCGGCCTTCAAGGAGTGGCGCAAGGTGCCGCTGGGCAAACGCATGCGCATCATGCTCAAGCTGCAGGCGCTGATTCGCGAGAACACCGCCGAGCTGGCCGCGCTGATCACCGAGGAGCACGGCAAGACCCTGCCCGACGCCGAGGGCGAGGTGGGCCGCGGCCTGGAAGTGGTAGAGCACGCCTGCTCGATCACCTCCCTGCAGCTGGGCGAGCTGGCCGAGAACGCCGCCAGCGAGGTGGACGTCTATACCCTCAATCAGCCGCTGGGCGTGGGCGCCGGCATCACCGCCTTCAACTTCCCGATCATGCTGCCCTGCTTCATGTTCCCGCTGGCCATCGCCACCGGCAACACCTTCGTGCTGAAGCCCTCCGAGCAGGATCCGAGCTCCACCATGCGCTTGGTCGAGCTGGCCCACGAGGCGGGCATTCCCGCCGGGGTGCTCAACGTGGTGCACGGCGGCCCGGACGTGGCCAACCAGATCGCCGATCACACCGATATCAAGGCGCTGTCGTTCATCGGCTCTAGCCACGTTGGCACGCTGCTCTACAACCGTGCCGCCGCCGCCGGCAAGCGCATGCAGTCGATGATGGGCGCCAAGAACCACTGCGTGGTCATGCCCGACGCCAACCGCAGCCAGGCGATCAACAACCTGCTGGGCTCCGCCTTCGGTGCCGCCGGCCAGCGCTGCATGGCCAACTCCGTGGTGGTGCTGGTGGGCGAGGCCAAGGCGTGGCTCGACGATATCGTCGACGGTGCCCGCAACATGAAGGTGGGCCCTGGCACCCAGCGCGACGCCGACCTGGGGCCGCTGGTCTCGCCGGCCGCCCGCGACCGCGTAGTGCGCCTGATCGACGCCGGCGAGCAGGAGGGCGCCAAGCTGCTGGTGGACGGCCGCGGCTATGAGGTGTCGGGCTACGAGCACGGCAACTTCGTCGGGCCCACCGTCTTTGCCGACGTCAAGCCGGAGATGACCATCTATCGCGAGGAGATCTTCGGCCCGGTGCTCTGCGTGGTGACCGTCGACACCCTGGACGAGGCGATCGAGTTCATCAACGCCAACCCCAACGGCAACGGCACCTCCATCTTCACCAACTCCGGCTGGGTGGCGCGTCGCTTCGAGACCGACATCGACGTGGGCCAGGTGGGCATCAACGTGCCGATCCCGGTGCCGGTGGCCTACTTCAGTTTCACCGGCTCGCGGGGCTCGAAGCTGGGCGACCTGGGCCCCAACGGCAAGCAGGCCATCGCCTTCTGGACCCAGACCAAGACCGTCACGGCCCGCTGGTTCGAGCCGGAGAACGTCTCCAGCGGCATCAACAGCACCATCTCGCTGAGCTGATCCTGCCGCTCGGTGGCATCGCGGCCCCGCCTCGCAAGAGGCGGGGCCGCGTGCGTTTCGGTCCATGACTTCCGTGGCAGTCTTTCTGTGGGAGGCCGGCTCTGCCGGCGGTTCGACGCTTCGACGGATGGAGGCCGCAGGTCCCCTGCGGTGGCCGCCAACGGTCAGGCTGGCCGCCATGCCTTTCGGGTACGCCTGAGACGGAAATCGTATGGACAGCATGGTGACGTTGACGTTAACTGGAAGTTTCCAAGAACAATCGTCCAGTCAGGAGCCACCATGACCGCCCCCATCAGCCGCTTTCCGATACCCGAATCCATCGACGACCTGCCCGAGGACATCCGCGACGCCATGCTGGCGGTGCAGGAGAAGGCGGGATTCGTGCCCAACGTCTTTCTCATGCTGGCCCACCGGCCGGCGGAGTTCCGCGCCTTCTTCGCCTACCACGATGCGCTGATGGAGCGGGAATCCGACACCCTGACCAAGGCCGAGAAGGAGATGATCGTGGTGGCCACCAGCGCCCAGAATCGCTGCCTCTACTGCGTGGTGGCCCATGGCGCCCTGGTGCGGATCTACAGCAAGGACCCGCTGCTGGCCGACCAGGTGGCCATCAATCATCGGGTCGCGGGCCTGAGCGAGCGCCACCGGCTGATGCTCGATTTTGCCTTTCATAGCGGGCTGGAGGTGGGCGAGCTGACCGATGACTGGCAGACCCGCCTGATCGACGCGGGGTTCACCCTCGACGACATCTGGGACATCGGCGCCATTGCCGCCTTCTTCGGCATGTCCAACCGCCTGGTCACCCTGGCCGGCACCCCGCCCAACGACGAGTTCTACCTGATGGGCCGAGTGCCGCGGGAGCGGTAGTGCGGGTGATCAGGCCTTGGCGATCGCTTCCTTGAGCAGCTGTAGCGCCGGCGCCAGCTGGCTTTCGTGCAGCACCAGCACGGTCGCGCCGCTTTCTCCCTCGACGGGCGCAACCACGGCGAATTCGCCCTCTTCCAGATGGAACTCGTGGATCTCGCGCGGGCCGTCCGGGGTCTCGCAGTGGATGGAGCGGTAGGTGTCGTCCTCGCCATAGATGAGGCGGTGGTAGACCTTGAAGAAGGTGTAGAGGTACAGCCCTTGGGGAAAGGCGGGCCAGCGGGCGGGGATGGTGCGGGTCTCCTCGTCCAGGGACTGGCCGCCGGCTTCGGCCCGTGCGATGGCCTCATCCAGCGGGGCGGCCAGCAGGGAGGCGGCATCGTAGGGCAGCGGCTGCTGGGCCTGAAAGGCCTGCCGATAGCGCTCGGCCACCTGCTGCATGTCGCCGAGCGAGCCGATGGGGTGATCGCTGTGCTTCAGGTCGGCGGGCTCGAAGCCGCCGTTTTCCCAGCCGTGAATGACTCGCAGCGTCAAGTTGCCGTTCGTCATGGGGGCCAGCACCAGCGCTTGGATGGCGACCCGCAGATGCAGTAGCCGCTCGATGACCGGATTCTCGAAGGCGCTGTAGGGGTCGGCAAAGATGGCGTGCAGGCGGCAGGTGGCGTGTTCCTTGGCTTCACGGTAGGGCATGGGCGTGTCTCGTGTCGGGGCAGGACGGCGGGCATCGGCCGCCAGTATGAGCATTCGCGCCTGCCGATGGAAGGCCACGACGGCTTTACAGTCGGCATCTGAGGGTCGATGATGACGTTCCGGCATAGACCGGGCTCAATCCACGAATATTCTGTCGCCAGGGGAGTCCCGCCAGCTGCTTCGGCACTGGGGGCTGAGAGGGCCAAGCGCCGACCCTGGAACCTGATCCGGTTCATACCGGCGGAGGAAGCGCGACATGCCCTACCTGACGTCTGCCGTGCTCGGCGCGGCGCTCTTGTGCTTTGCATTCCTGGGCCTGCGGGCCCGCCGGGCCGACGGCCTGCTCGATGACTACGTCACCGCCCGCAACTCCCAGGGCGCCCAGGCCATCGGGCTGTCGTTCCTGGCCTCCAGCATGGGGGCCTGGATCCTCTTCGCGCCGCCGGAGATCGGCGCCTTCGTGGGGCCGGTGGCGCTGGCCGGCTACGCCATCGGCTCGTCGTTGCCGTTCCTGGTGCTGGGGCTCTACGGCCCGGCGATCCGCCGCCATCTGCCGAAAGGGCGCAGTATCGGCGAATTCGCCGAGTCCTGCTACGGTGCCGGAGTGCGGCGATGGGTCTCCTTCGTCTCGGTGGCCTACATGGCGATCTTCCTGGCCGCCGAGCTCACCGCCATCGGTGCCATCGCCGCGCTGCTCTCGGACGTGTCCCCGGCGCTGGTGATCCTCGGGGTGGCAGTGGTCACCCTGGTCTACACCACCCTGGGCGGGCTGCGGGCGAGCCTTGCCACCGACCGCTGGCAGGCCTGGCTGCTGCTGGCCTTGCTGCTGGTGGTGGGCGGTGTGGCCTGGTGGTGGCTGCCGCCCATGCCCGCCGGGGCGGTGATGCCAACCATTCCTACCGGTAACGCGCTCTCCGTGGCGCTGACCCTGGTGATCGCCGTCACCGCGGCCAACCTCTTCCACCAGGGCTACTGGCAGCGGGTGTGGGCGGCCGAGGATGACCGCGCCCTGGCCCGCGGGGCCCTGCTGGGCGGGGCAAGCACCCTGCTGGTGGTGATGGCTATCGGCGGCCTGGGTATGCTGGCGGCCATGCATGCGCTCCCCTTGGGTGAGCCGCCGATTCCCTTCTTCGCGCTGCTCTCCGCCGCGCCGGCCTGGCTGGGTGTTCCGGCCCTGGTGCTGGCGGTCACCCTGGTGGCCTCCAGCGTCGATACCCTGCAGAACGCCATCGCCTCCATGGCGGTGGCCAGCTCCGGCCGGCGCGGGCTCTCGGTGCGGGCGGCGCGGCTGGCCACGGTGGCGCTGATGCTGCCGGTGGTGTGGGTGGCCCTGCAGGGCTTCTCGGTGCTGCGTCTCTTCCTGATCGCCGACCTGCTGTGTGCGGCCATCCTGCTGCCGGTGCTGCTGGGCCTGTGGCGGCGCATGTCGCCGCTGGCGGCGGTAGCCGGCGGCGTGGCGGGCCTGACTAGGCGCGATCGTGCCTGGCTGGATCAGCCTGGGCAGCCTCTCCGCCGGCGTGCTCGCCGCCACCTTTCCGGACAGCATCCCGACCCTGGCGCCTTTCCTCGGCGCGCTGGTCGCCTCCACGCTGGTCAGCCTGCTGGTCGCCTGGCGGCGTCCGGGGGCGAGATTCGAACCACCCTCAAGGGAGATGCCCTGTGACGACACGCTCCGACTGGAATGCCTGGGCGGCGCAACAGGCAGCGCCGCGAATCACCGACTGGCTGCGCGAGCTCAGCGAGCCCGACTGGTCCGCCACCGTGAACCACCCGCTCTTCGATGCGATGGCCGAGGGGCGCCTTTCCGGTGACGATTTTGCCGCCTATATGGTGCAGGACTACGGCTTCGTCGACCCCTTCACCGCCCTGATCGGCTTCGCCATCGGCCGCGCGCCGAGCATGTCGGACCGGGTGGTGCTGGGACAGTTCATGGGCATGCTGACCAGCGACGAGAACAACACCTTCCAGCGCACCTTCGAGGCCTTCGAGGTGCCCGAGTCCCAGCGCGAGGCGCCGGACCACCTGCCCGAGACCCGGGACTTCCAGGCGCTGCTGCGCGAGACCGGCCGCACCGGCGACTACGCGGAGATACTGGCCGCCCTGGTGGTCACCGAGTGGATCTACCTGGAGTGGGCGCTGCGGGTCACCCGAGCCGAGGGGCTGCACCCGCTGGTGGGGGAGTGGATCGACCTGCACGACAACCCCGCCTTTCAGGACTTCGTGGCCTGGCTGCGCCGCCGCCTGGACGAGGAAGCGGAGGCGCTCGATGACGCCGCTTTCAGCCGCATGGCCGAATGCTTCCGCGAGACCGTGGCGAAGGAACGCGCCTTCCATGACGCCGTGATGCCGCGCTGAGTCGTTTCTACAGCGTGCAGCTCAAGCGCCAGATGGCGCACATGCTGGATGCCACAGCGTCTTGAACTGGCAGTGCATCACCTGAGTCATCCGCATTCGCTTGGCCAGCGTATCAGGCCCCAGCCGTATCGGGTGTCCTTTCCTGGAGGGCCGAGATCGATTGCCGATTCACGTGCATGTTCCAGCCAGTTGTCGCCCAGTTGCTGTGCGGCCAGCAGCGAGGCAAGCACGAAGGGGGTCGCAAGGGAGGTGCCGGATCGGTAGGCGGTGCCGTTCGCAGAGGCCACCCAGATGTCCACGCCGGGGGCGGAAAAGTCGATATAGGCGCCGTGGTTGGCGCGCCGGTAAGGGCGTCCGTTCGCATCCACGGCGGTGGCCGCGACCACGCCCGGAAAGGCCGCCGGGTAAACGGCGGGACCTTCCGGGCCGAGGTTGCCGGCGGCCGCCACCAGCAGAATGTCCTCGGCGAGCAGTCGCTGGAGTATCTCGTCGAGGATACGGTTTTCCCGCCCGCCCAGGCTAAGGTTGATGGCGTCAACTTGCTGACCCATAAGCCAGTCCATTCCCCTGGCGAGGGTGTCGGTGGTGGTCTCAATGTCGTTGCCCCGCTGGCGAAAGACGGCGGCGACGGAAATCGCGGCTTCCCGCATCATGGGCGTAAATCCCTGGTCCGGGTCGCCGACCCAGAGGCTAGCGATCGCCGTGCCGTGGTCGCCGGGTGCGGGTGTCGGGCCAGCGAGTTGCGTCATGTCGATCGAGCGCCCCGCTAAGGCAGGATGTGCGAGGTTCACGGCGGTATCCAGCAGGCCGACTCGGACATTGGCAAGGCAAGCCGTGGCTCCCGTCGACAGGCCGATCATCGCCTGCCCATAGCGTTGCCGAGGGCCGGCCATCAGCCGATAGCGGTGGTTGAGGTCCAGTTGCAAGTCTGGGAACTCTCGCTGAATTTCTGCTAGCAGCATCAGGGTGTCCGCTCCGGCTGGCAGGCGGAAGACACTTACCACTAGCCCCAGCCGTTCCAGTGCCTGGCGGCTCTTGATTCGCAACTGGTAGCCCGCCAGTTCGCGAGCCCCTGCCATGGCCCCGGGCATGTCATGGCTGATCATAACCAGCTCCCCAGGCTCGAAATCGAGACTCTCGCTTGCCGGGACCAGGCCGGTAACGGCCATCGGCTCCGTGTCCACGACGGAGGGCCGGGCGGGGGTATCAGGGTGGAAGGGCCCTGGCCCACCAAGCTGCCGCCGCGCTCCACTCGCGGGCGGTCAGGCTGGGTTTCCCGGGGTGGTGGTACGGGGTCGGGTGGCGGCCGTATCGCGGGCTCCGGGTCGGCCTCTCGCCGTTCGGTTTCCTGGTCGGCTCGGCGGCTGACCGCGGAGTCGGACGCCTCTTGGCGAGTCTCGGTCACCACGTTCTCGAGCAGGGGACGTGCCATGTCGCGGCGCTCGGGATTGCTATCCTGGCCCTGGGCAACCCCGGCCATCAGCAGCAGGGCGCCTGCCATCAGCCAGGCTGCAGGACCCGGACTGAGCCAAGAGTGTGCCGAATCGGCGCTGTCAGGGTGGCTCACGGTTCGCTCACCTCCTCGACAAAGGGCAGCGCCTGGAGTTCTTGTTTCAGGGTGTCACTATCGCTATGCGTTGGCAGCAGAATGGTATAGAGGCCCAGGGCACCGGGACCATCGATGATGCGTGCCTCTCGTGAGCCCAGGCTGTCGCGGATCTGTTCGGCGGTGGCGCTATCGTGAAAGGCGATCCGCAAGCGCGGCCCCTCATGGAGGGGATCACCGGAGAGCGGAGCCCAGTCGCTTCCCGAGGGCGTGCTCAACTGAAAGCCGGTCTGGACGGCCAGCAGCAGGCAGGCCGTCAGGGCCAAGGGTTTCCAGTAGCGTCGACTGCCGGCAACCGTAGGTTGGCTCGCAGCGGCCTCGCGGCGAACGTCCCTCTTCAGTCGGGCCAAGCCGAGTGATACCGGAGGCGAGTCGCTCGTCTGCTGCAGGCTCATTTGCAGGGCCTCCAGCCACTCGACCTCCTTCGCCAAGTCGGGGTCTTCCGACAGCGCCCGCTCCACTTGGCGGCGCTCCTCGTCGGAGAGGCGGCCATTCACGTAGAGGGGCAATTTTTCTTCGACAGTGTTTCTGTCCATGGCCTTCATTCCCGCTAGATGGCTTGTGGGCGCCTGTGGTGACACCACAGACCCAGAATACCTTGTGGTTGGTGGCCAGACCCTGGCCCTGGCCCACTTCACGCAACGTTCAGCAAGGTGTTACTGAGTAGGTCGCTGGCAGTGAAAGGGACGTTCAATGTCGGGTGGTCGGTTGCGTCGGGTTTGAACCGTTTCGCGGGAAGCGACGACTCAAGGCATGTACCACCCACAAACAATGAGGATCACATCATGAAACTCCTTTCCATGAAAAGCGGCGCCTTTACCTGTCTGACTGCTGGATGGCTTCTGGCGGCATCGCTGGGTGCCCATGCCGCCCCGACGGTCGAGGTCGACAAGGAGCGTAGGCACTTGGCCGACTTGTATATGGAATGCGCTGACGGTACTCGGATCTACGCGCTTCAGGGTGGACTGCTTCATCCTGAACTGTGCGACGATCACGGTGGCGTCAAGGGGGGCGGTGGCGGCATTGGTGGTGGGCATAATCCCCGATCCGGCCGGGAACCGTTGCCCCCGTTGAGCTCGAGCGAAATGTTCTGGGGGGCCGCCCGGGCGGTGGTTATACGGATGATCCGGTAGATGCCCAGGACTACAACTCCACGCGTTCCAACAAAAGGGAAAATTGACCTCACCCCCCCTCGTCCTGGTGAATGGGATATCCCCAACAGGTGACATGGAGCAGGTTACGCCCAGCAGCCTCGGATATACGGGAGCGGAGTTGGCGATTTGCCGGCATGGCTGTCCATGGCCTTCATTCCACTCCCGTTTCGGCGCTAGCCAGATGCTGCTTGATCAGCTTCTTGGCATGATAGACGCGGGATTTCACTGTCCCCTCGGGGATATCGATGATCCGGCTGATCTCCTCGTAGTTGAGTTCCTCGAAAAAGACCAGATGAAGGATTTCCCTATGCTCGGGCGACAACCTGGCCATGCCCCTTGCCAGGCGCTGCCTGTCCCGGGCAGCCAGGGTCAGGGCTTCGATATCGGCCCCCGGGGAGTCATCGATCATGGTCTCTTCCAGCTCGGTGGTCCGTCGACGCCCCTGCTGGCGCCAAAGATCCAGTACCTTGTGGTTGGCGATGCCCAGTAGCCAGGTCGTGACTCTGGCCCGCTTCTCGAAACGGCCGGCAGAGCGCCAGACATCCAGCATGGTGTCATTGAGCAGGTCGCTGGCCGTGAAGGGGTCGTTCAATTTCGACAGAAGGAAGTGATAAACGCGCTTCTGATGACGTCGGTAAAACTCGCTCAGAGCCGGCATGTCCTGGTCGGCGATGGCGGCGATCAGCTCACTATCCGGGCGGTCATCCATGGCAACCTCGGGGTGTCAGGGGGCGTGAAGAATGGCCTCGAGAGGGCTTGCGGCCACCACCCGGCCTTGCGCATCCAGGGCGATCAGCCGCCAGTAGTAGCGCTTGTCGGGCTCCAGGTGGCTGAGGAGGGATCGGCTCGGAGAGGTCAAGTTGCGTCTGCCATCGACGACCTGGCCGGTGACGGGGGCGAGATCCAAGTATACCGGCTGGAATCGGCTGTCTCCGGCACGGCCCTCGGGGAATACATCGACTCCCATGGCCTTTGGCCAGCGGTCGTAGAACTCAAGCTGATAGGCATGGCTACCCACTACCGGGTGCCAGCGAAATCGGGTCTGCGTATCCAGCGGATTGGCAGATTCCGGGGGAAGGCGTTCAGGGTGGGAACCCGCCCCTCTCTGCAGAGCTCCCTCGCTGACGCGATAGCTCAGCGTGGGCAATCCCTCTATCTCGGTGGGGGAGAAAACGCAGCCTGACCCGGTGTATGCCAGGGGTATCGCTGGGTAGTGGGGGCGAGGTCAGTATCATCTCTCGACCGCCTCCCAGGTACTGGCGGACATGGGCCAGCGGGGCATAGAGAGGTTGCCCGCGCGTGCTGGCAGGCGTTGCCACCTCCCAGATGGCATTGACGATGCCGGCCCCCTGATAGCGTATGCGGGCAGTCGCCTGGAGCGGCTCATCCGGCCGCAGGGTCTCGGTCAGGCTGCCGCGATCGAAAAGAGGCTGACGCGCTGAATGGTCACGCCGGTGGCCGAGGGGGCAGCGTCCTCGGGGATGGGGCCGCTGCGACCCGGAATGCCCTGCTGGAGGGTGACCACCTGCACCCCGGTCATTGGCTCGGATCCCTCCAGGGCGAACTGACGAACATAGAAGATTTGTCGTTCGCCCAGGCTGGCAGCCTGCTGGCTGATGGCCGCCGGCACCCGAAGCGACTCGGTCACGCGGAACTCGAAATCGCGCTCATCCGTCGCCGGCCCGAGGGGCTGAACCAGCGGGGTGGGGGATACGCCAAGACGCTGTCCGCTGACCGGATCGCCCAGGAGAAAACCCCTGATTCGACGTCAGCGACTGGGTCAGCTGGGTGTGGGGGCGTGCCTGTCCCCGCCAGGTCAGGTTGATGCGACTGTCCACGCCGACGGTGGCGCTCGGATTGCTGGTGCAGGCAAAGCGGGCATCGCACAGGGCGGTGATCTGAGCCAAGGCATTAGGAGCCAGTGACATCAGCAGCACCAGGAGACATGGGCGAAGGACTTTCATTGCATGCCTCCCGGATAGGCCGTAGGTAGCGTGGTTCGCAGTTCCAGCCAGGCCTGGTCCCGGTTCGAGGTACCTTGACCGTATAGCCGGTCACGCAGGGTGTTGCCGCTGTAACTCACGGATAGGTGCAGTCCGGCACGGTTGCGCTCGGGTTGGCGGATGCGCCAGTCCAGTTGGCCGCTGACGAAGAGGGATTCATCTCGCTGCGGAAAGAAGGGGTCGTCCTGGGCATTGTTCCTGTTGAGGCTCAGGTTCAGAACCCCCGAAAGCCGGTCGGGTATGAACTGGGCGTTGCCTCCCAGCGAGACGATCTGCTGGTCGATCCGCTCTCCGCCAACCCGATAGCGTGTCTGGCTGCCCTGCCAGCCCAGATTGATCCGGTAGTCCTCGGAGAGCTCCAGGCCGAGCTGCCACCCCAGGTTGTGGGTGTCGCTATCCGGTTGCCAACCGGTGTGGTCCGTGAAACGTTCCGTGCCGACATCGACCGACCAGTGCCAGTCGTCCTGGCGGAAGGCAGCGCTAGCTTGTATGCCCTGGACGCGCGTATCGTTAGGGAGAAATCCGCTGGGTGTGCGCTTGTCCTTATGCTCGTCACGGTCCAGTGACAGGGAAATACTGGGTTGTCCCAGCCGGTCGAACAGGCTGCCCGGCGGGGCAGGATCGTACTCGTCATAGCCCAGCAGCATGTGCCATCGGCGTGTTTGCGTGGTGGCGTAGGCGGCGAAGTTGTCGAGGTTGTCCTCTTCAACGGCAAGGCTGGCGTCCCAGTACCATTTATCGCGGTCGGCTGAAGCGAAAAATCGGCGCAGGTAGAGATCGGCAGGAAGGTTGCTGTGGGCCAGGCTGCGATAGAAAGGGCCAACCTTTTGCGCCTCGACACCAATTTGCCAGTCGAGTGGCGTCTCCCAGCGGGTGGGGTCGGGTCCAGGGATACCAGGGCTGACCAGGCAGAATCGATGACGGGATCAAAGCCGAAACCACGCCCATCGAAGTCGTAGCGACTGGTGGCATGCTCCCAGCGCATCCTCAGCCTGCGTTCCAGAAAGAAACCATCCAGCACGGCATTCCAGGCATGGCCGTCGTTGACGCGGGTTGGCGGTGTGGCGCTCCAACTGCCGGCATCGGGCTGGCTGATGCCCCCGGAAAGGTAAGTGGCGGAAAGCTGCACCTCATGGGTGTCTCCCGGTTGCCACTGGCTCTGCCAGCGGGCGCCGATGATGCGGTTGTCGGGGTCGTTGAGCCCCAGGCCATCGTCGATGCCCAGCTCGCGGTTCCCGCTCATGCCGAACAGCTGGAAGGTGGTGTCGAAGGTGTCCAGTGACAGTTCCCCCTGAAGGCCGCGCTGCTGGTAGCCGTCCATCACCAGGCTTTGCTGCCCCATGCGCTGGTCGCCTGCGGTTACGCTGGTTCGCTTGGTTTCGGCGAGAAGGGAGAACTGGGGTATGTCCAGGCGCCGACCGGTAATGCTCCGCTCGGGGCGATCGGCATACGCCAGCTCGCCGCTGGCTTCGATACGCACCTGCTCGGACTGTAGTTCGGTGAACCATTGACTGTAGCCGTCGGCGTTGAAGTCGTCAGGGCCCGACATATGGTGCTCGGCGAGACGCTGGTTGACGGTCACTTCACTATTACCCTCGATGGTGATGGTCTTGAAGGTGGCGGTCTGACGCACCTCGAAGGTCCAGTAGCCAAACTCCTCTACCGAGCCGTCATCGCCATAGTACATCAGGCGCAGTTCATGCTTTCCGGCGGACATGGCACTGACCGGCTGATAGTGCAGGCGGCGGTGGGTCCACTCCACCATCTCGGTAACGTCGATACTGTCGAGCTCCAGTCGGATCATGGGCTGCCACTGTGGAGCGATGGCATCCGTGAACCTGAGCTCGAGCGCATCGCCCGGCAAGTAGAAGCTCCGCGCCTCTGGGGCGACCAGCGATGCAGCTCCCCGCAGCTCGGGTAGAGGGGCCGCCCCAACAATGAAGGAGGGTAACAGCAGTAGTGGCGTCAAGAAGCGAGCCAGGTGGGTCATGGTAGGTACCGCCTTGATGCGTGAAGCATTGTTCTTCTTTTCAGCCCGTTCTCAGCCGGAGGGCTTCCCTGGATGTCGCCGTAACCTCCCTGTTCCGACGAGATTTCCCTTGCAAGAGATGAAAGGCCATGACGCGGCCGGCAAACCTCTTATTCCGAGCGTTGGGGGCTTGCGCTGCGCTGCCGGGAGAGGCTGTCCGATGCCGGGCAGCGCATCACGTCGCGCCTCACCCTCTCACCGCCGGATCGCTGGCAGGCCTCCATGTTGCGGGTCATCTCCCTGGAGGCACGGACTACATTGACGTCCTCGTCGTTGCCGCCCGCAATGCCTCCATGTCCCGCGCAGAACAGTGGTGCATTGGTGACCGCGCCATCCAGGTTGGAGTGTATGGAGAACTGGGTGCCATCTTCGCAGACGATGGCGTAATGTAGGGATCCCAGCTGGTGGATGGTATATGCAGAGGCGGCAGGGACCAACAGGATCACGGCCGCCAGGGCGGCAGCGACGGCAACCAGTCGGGATCCATTGAACGTGGATGTCATGGGCATCTCCGGTATTTCCTGGCGGGCAAGGAGCCGGCAGCCATGAACTGGCTATATGACACGGCTACCGGCCTGCTTGGTATCAGTCGCGGGCTCTTTCCATATCCTGTACGTTGACCTTTCCGCCGCCCCCGCCTCTGGCTTGACGAAGCAGCCGAGGGCTTGCCTTGTCCGCACACCTCATGACGTTGCGCTCGACCTGCTCGCCACGACCGCGCTGGCAACTTTCAACGCTGCGGGCCAACTGGCGGTCGGCGGGAAGCACGTCGATGCCACCTCCACCGCCGCCGACCACGCCACCATGGCCCTCGCAGAGGGCTTCGCCGACGATACCGATTCCTTCCGGTCCGCCGGAGTATGAGAAAATGTGACCATCCTGACAGATGATGGCGTAAAGACCGGGTTCAAGTTGATAGACCGTATAGGCGGAAGCAGAGGATATCGTTAGGGAGCTGGCGGCCAGGGTAATGGCGGCAGCGGCGAGACGAGCCTTGGTGAAAATGGCTTTCATGGTGACCTCCGGGGCTTTGTTCTTCGATTCATGAACCTTGCGGGTTCGCAGGTGGGTCGTTCGGGGGATCAAAAGGTTCACTCATTGTTAATGATCGTCACCTCATGTTTTCAGCTTAGCGCCAGTATCAGGGAACACCAGTGGCTTCGGTCTGGTGTCATCGTGGCATCGACGAGGGAGTGGTCCGGGCTGTTGTCAGAAGAGGTGGGGCGGTCCACCCTCTGAGGGTCACGCTATCTTCAGAGGAGCCCTCCCATGAGCGATACCCCGAAAGATTCCCGCCGCCGTCACTCCTCCACCGTGGTGGATGGCCCCGGCAAGGCGGCCAGCCGTGCCATGCTGCGTGCGGTGGGCTTCACCGACGAGGACTTCGCCAAGCCCCAGGTGGGCATCGCCTCCACCTGGAGCATGGTCACGCCCTGCAACAGCCATATCGGCGAGCTGGCCGAGCACGCCCGGGACGGCGCCGACGCCGCCGGCGGCAAGGGGGTGATCTTCAACACCATCACCATCTCCGACGGCATCGCCAACGGCACCGAGGGGATGAAGTACTCCCTGGTGTCGCGGGAGGTGATCGCCGATTCCATCGAGACGGTGGCGGGCTGCGAGGGCTTCGACGGCCTGGTGGCCATCGGCGGCTGCGACAAGAACATGCCGGGCTGTCTGATGGGGCTGGCGCGCCTCGACCGGCCCAGCGTCTTCGTCTACGGCGGCACTATCCTGCCCGGCAAGGGCCACACCGATATCGTCTCGGTGTTCGAGGCCATGGGCGCCCACAGCCGCGGCGATATCGACCAGATCGCGCTCAAGCAGATCGAGGAGACGGCGATCCCCGGCCCCGGCTCCTGCGGCGGCATGTACACCGCCAATACCATGGCCTCGGCCATCGAGGCGCTGGGCATGAGCCTGCCGGGCAGCTCGGCGCAGAACGCCGTCTCCAACGACAAGCGGGAGGACTGCGAGGCGGCGGGGGCCGCGGTGCTCGAGCTGCTCGAACGTGACCTCAAGCCCTCGGACATCATGACCCGGGAGGCCTTCGAGAATGCCATCACCGTGGTGATCGCGCTGGGCGGCTCCACCAACGCGGTGCTGCACCTGATCGGCATGGCTCGCACCGTCGGGGTGGAACTCGCCCTCGAGGACTTCACCCGCATCGGCAAGCGCGTGCCGGTGGTGGCGGACCTGCGCCCCAGCGGCCACTACATGATGAGCGAGCTGGTGGCCATCGGCGGCATCCAGCCGCTGATGAAGACCCTGCTCGACGCCGGCCTGCTCCACGGCGACTGCCTGACGGTGACCGGCAGGACCCTGGCCGAGAACCTGGCGAGCGTCACCCCCTATCCCGACGACCAGCAGATCATCGCGGCTCTGGATCGTCCGGTGAAGGCCGAGAGCCACCTGCGCATCCTGCACGGCAACCTGGCCCCCGAGGGGGCGGTGGCCAAGATCACCGGCAAGGAGGGCACGCGCTTCTCCGGCACCGCCCGGGTGTTCGGCTCCGAGGAGGAGGCCCAGGCGCGCATCAACGACGGCACCGTGGTGGCCGGCGACGTGGTGGTGATCCGCTACGAGGGGCCAGGGGCGGGCCCGGCATGCGCGAGATGCTCACGCCGACCTCGGCGATCATGGGCCGGGGGCTCGGCAGCGAGGTGGCGCTGATCACCGACGGGCGCTTCTCCGGCGGCAGCCACGGCTTCGTGGTGGGCCACGTGACCCCGGAGGCCTTCGACGGCGGCCCCCTGGCGCTGGTGGAGGATGGCGATGTGATCACCATCGACGCCGAGGCCGATACCATCGACGTCGACCTCACCGACGAGGAGCTGATGCGCCGCCGCGCCGCCTGGCAGCAGCCCGCCCCGCGCTATACCCGCGGGGTGCTGGCCAAGTACGCCGCTCAGGTCAGCTCCGCCAGCACCGGGGCGGTCACCGACGTCTTCGACTGAGCCCCCGGCGACTGACAGGGTCGCCAACGACAGCGCCCCGCCGGTTTCCCGGCGGGGCGCTCTGCCTTTCAGTGGCTGACTCGGGCGCGCTGACTCAGGCGCGGCTGGTTCAGGCCTTGTGGACCCTCACCGGCAGGCCCTGGCGCACGCTGGCGCCGCTGATGGGCTCGAGCCAGGTGCCGTCCACGTTGCGGGTCGGGTCCCGGAAGCCCAGGTCGTTGATGTTGATGCCGGCCCTCAGCCAGGGCATGTCCGGCTGGGACTCCCCGTCGATCACATGGGGGTGGCGCCGAGATCCCGGTGGCCGTAGCCGTGCTCGATGCCGAGCGACCCCGGCATCACGCTCTCGCTGATCAGCGCCAGGCCCACCACGCTGCCGCCGGGGCTCTCGATGCGGATGGTGTCGCCGTGGGCAATGCCGAATCGTTCGGCGTCCTGGCGGTGCATCTGCACCGGGTTGTAGGGCTTGATCATGCGCAACCGCTCGTTGCCGATGGCGTAGGAGTTCATCAGGTTGGACTTGAAGGAGAAGGCGAGCAGCGGCCACTTCTCCTCGGGAAACACCTCGCGCATGGCCTGCTTGTTGGCCAGCAGCGGCAGGCTGTGGCCGGGCACGCCGCGGTTGGGCTCGCCGCTCATGGTGTCGATGCTGGTGCCTACCACCTCGTTGTAGACGCACAGAGTGCGCCGCCAGGCGTTGGTCAGCCGCTCGCCCCGGAAATGGTCGCTGGCGTCCTGGAAGCGCCCGCCGCGGGCGTAGAGGTAGGCCACCCGGCCGCGCTCATCGTCCTTGAGGGTGCGCTCGAGGCGCGGCAGCAGCGGAGCGATGCCGCCGTGGGCGATGTCGCTCTCGTCGGCTTCGGGCAGTGGCTCGTCCTGGAAGGCGATGTTGGCCGCGGCGCGCAGGTAGTAGTCCTCGGCGCGATTGAGCGGGTGCAGCTTGCCGTCGGCGTCGGGGATCGCCTCGTCGCCGAAGCCGGAAAGGCCCAGGCGTCTGGCCACGGCGATGAAGAAGCTGTCCATGGAGACCGGCTCGCCCTCGGCGGTCTTCTGCTGGCGTGGCTCCACCACCGGCCAGCAGGCGGTAGTCAGCTTGCCCAGCGCGCCCTTCCAGGCGCCGGTGAAGCCCCACACCTCGTACATCACCGAGTCGGGCACGATGTAGTCGGCGTAGCGGTTGGTCTCGTTGATGAAGCCGTCCACCGCCACGAAGAGCCCCAGGCGCTTCGGGTCCTTGAGTTTGTCGGCGATCATCGCCTCGAGCCCGGCCTGGCCGTAGATGGGGTTGGCCATGCAGCCGATCACCGCCTTGATCGGATAGGGGTAGCCGTCCAGCGCTGAGGGCAGGTGCTCGGTGAGGGTGGGCGGGGCGAAGGAGCGCCACGGCGCCCTGGCCGGGTAGGGGTTCTCGCCGGCCTCCACCTTGCGGCGGTATTCCGAGGAGCGCTCGTAGGGAAACCGCGACCGGGAGAGGAAGACCCCCTGGGGGCCGCGCTTGCCGGGGAAGTTGGCCAGGTCGTAGCGCGGGCCGGTGCCGGTACCGCTGAAGGTGCCGCCGCCCACGGCGCTGCCGCCCTTCATGTTGTAGTTGCCGGCCAGCAGGTTGAGCATCTGCACGGCGAAGGCGGAATAGAAGCCGTTGCCGGACATCATGCCGCCGTGGCAGTTGACCACGGCGCGGCGGCCGTGGCTGGCGTAGCGTTCTGCCAGCTCGACGATGGTGGCCTCGGGGATGCCACAGTGCTCGGCGTACTCGGCCAGATCAAACTCGTGGGCCGACTCCTGCAGCAGGGTCATGCTGCTCTTCACGCGCACGGTGGCGCCATCGGCGAGTTCCACCTCGCGGTCGACGAAGAGCTCGGCGGCCATCGCCTCTTCGCCGTGGGTCAGCTCGCCGTCGACCACCACCAGGGGGGCGTCGTCGTCGCTGTCGGCCTCCGCCAGGCCCAGGTCGCTGGCGCGCAGGAAGTGGCCACGGCGCTGGTGGTCCGCGGTGTCGATCACCAAGTGGCTGGCGTTGGAGTGGGTGGCCTCGCCGGCGGCTTCCGCGGCGGCCTTGCCCGGTAGTGCCAGGAACTCCGCGGCATAGCCCTCGTTGTCGAGCAGCCAGCGGATGATGGCCATGGCGAAGGCGCTGTCGGTGCCGGGGCGGATCGGCACCCAGCGGTTGTGCTCGGCGGCGTGGGAGGCGGCGGCGTTCAGCGCCGGGTCCACCACCACGTACTCCAGGGTGCCGGCGGCCCGGGCCTGGGCGATCAGCCGGCCCTGGCGCTTGAAGGGGTTGCCGGCCTGGCTCGGCGCGCAGCCGATGTACATGATGAAGCGGGCGTTCTGGATGTCCGGCTTGACGTGGGCGTTGGCGCCCAGGTCGTTCATCACCGCCCCCGAGCCCATGCGGAAGGCCAGGCCGCAGTAGGCGCCGTGGTGGCCGTAGTTGCGGGTGGCGAAGGCGTTCAGCGTGAAGCGCTTGAGCAGCTCGGAGCGGCCATAGTCGGTGGCCTCCATCACCATCAGCTGGTTGGCCTTCGGGCCGTACTCCGGGTTCTCCGGGTCGATTAGGGTGTCGTGGTCATGGATGGCGCGAAGGCCGTCCACGTGGCCCTCGCCGAACAGGTCGCCGCCCTCGCAGACCTCCTCGATCAGCTGCTCGAAGGAGATCTTCTGCCAGCGGCGCTCGCCCCGCTCGCCCACCCGCTTGAGGCAGTGGTCGATGCGGAAGGGGCTCTCCAGCTGGCTCATCATGGCGTTGCCGCGGGCGCAGGCGGTGGAGCGGTTGACCTGGCCCTGGCCGCCATAGGCGCTGACGTGGCGCAGCGCCTCGGCCACCGGGGTGCGCATGGGCAGGTGATCGTCGGCGGAGAGCGGGTGGTAGGGGTTGCCGGAGACGCGCAGTACCCGGTCGCTCTTGTTGTCGACGCGCACCCGCACGCCGCACTGGGTGGTGCAGCCGTAGCAGATGGTGAAGGCGGTGCGCTGGTCCGGGTTGAGGGTCAGCTCGCCGCTGTCGAGATCGACCCGATACTCCGGCGCCAGGGAGTTGCCGTGGATCGGGTGCTTCGGCGTCTCGCCGGCGCTGCCGGTCACGCCCTTGGCCATCTTGGCCAGGGGTCCGAGTAGCCGGCGACGAAGGTGGCGGCACCGCCGGCGGCGACGGCACCCTTCATGAAACGGCGGCGTGAGGTGTCGACGGGGACTTAGCCATGGCGGGGCGCTCCTTCTATGTTCTGTGCAGCGCGTTGGGCGTCGGACTGTGCGGTGCTGTCGGCTGACGCAGTGCTATCCGAGAGTGAGACGTCGGCGGCGCTGCCGCCCTGGCGCGCCTGGCGCCAGGGGATCAGCAGGTCGATCACGAGGGCGGCGGCGAGCCACAGGCCGAAGGTGCCGACGATGCCGAGGATGCCGGAGGAGCCGGCGGGGATGCCGTAGTGGTGGAAGCCGGCGCTGTTGCGGGCCACGTGCTGCACGTCCATCAGCACCACCCAGCGGAACATCCAGCCCATGTGGATGGCCACCAGGCCCAGCACCCAGGCCCAGGCGAAGAGGGCCGGGCGGTGGGCGGCGGGGCGGGTGAGCAGATAGAGCACGGCACCGAACAGCGCCACCCCGGTCAGGCCGCCCCAGAGGGCGGTGCTGCGCCAGGAGGGGCTTGCGCGCACCGAGTCGAGCGCCGCGGCCACCGAGCCGACGTTGGCGTTGATGCCGTCCAGGAACCAGCTGCCGGCGACCAGGCCCGCCACCAGGCAGGCGCCCAGCAGCACCCTGAGCATCTGGCCGATGGTGGCCTGGTCACGCAGGCCGCTCACCCGGTTGAGCACCAGGAGCAGGCCGGCGGCGGCGATGAAGCCGGTGGCGACCAGCATCGGCGGCAGCCAGACGGTGTTCCACAGCGGGCGCGCCTTGACCACGGCGAGCTCGGCGCCGGTGTAGAGCATGATGCCGGTGGAGAGCGCCAGGGTGCCCAGGCCCGCCAGCACCAGCGCCGCGCGCGGGGTGGGGGCGGCACCGAACGACAGCAGGCGGGCGGCGAGGCCCGGCAGGCCGGAGGCCTGGCGATTGGCCTGCAGCGCCGGGCGCCAGGCCAGCCAGGCGAGCAGCAGCACGCCCACCACGTAGAGCGGCAGCAGCAGGCTGCCGATGGACATCCAGGAGCTCGAGGTGGCGTAGGCGTAGAAGTGCCAGAAGCGCAGCGGCTGGTGCAGGTCGGCGAGCAGCGCCACCGGGGCGACCAGGGTGGTGGTCAGGCAGGCCAGCATGGCCAGGCGCGCGGTGGGCAGCCAGCGCTGCTTGCCGAACACCAGCGCCGGGGCCGCCAGCCACAGGGTGGCGTAGGAGAGCGCGATCAGGAAGAAGTACTGCACCGCCCAGGGGTACCAGGCGATGGCGTAGCGGGGCGCGAGCAGCTCAATGGCCATGGAATTCATAACCCATCTCCTTGCCGTGGGGGTCGAGGACTTCCAGGGCCACCGGCTCGGCGAGCGGGCGCGTGATGAAGCGCTCGTCCATGCCGAGGTAGAAGACCTGGGGCAGGGTGTTCTTTTCGGGCTGCAGCACCATCAGCTCGTCGCGGTGCTCCGCGATCATGCGGCTGATCTGGCTTTCCGGGTCGCGCATGTCGCCGATGATCCGCGCGCCGCCCACGCAGCTCTCAACGCAGGCCGGCAGCAGGCCGGCTTCCAGGCGGTGGGCGCAGAAGGTGCACTTGTCGGCGGTCTGGGTCTTGTCGTTGATGAAGCGGGCGTCGTAGGGGCAGGCGTTGACGCAGTAGGCGCAGCCCACGCAGCGGTCGCTGTCCACCACCACGATGCCGTCCTGCTGCTGGTAGGTCGCCTGGACCGGGCAGACCGGCACGCAGGGCGGGTTCTCGCAGTGGTTGCATAGGCGCGGCAGCATGAAGGTGGCAAGCTCTCCGGTCTCCTGATGCTCCACCTCGTACTGGGAGACGGTGGTGCGGAACTTGCCCATGGGGGCGTCGTTCTCGATATGGCACGACACGGTGCAGGCCTGGCAGCCGATGCACTGGCGCAGGTCGATGAGCATGCCGTAGCGCTTGGTGGGGTCGCCTTCTCGGCGGGGCGGCTGGCTGTTGATGCCGGCGCTGGCAACGCTCGAAAGCGGTATCAGGGCGGCACCCGCGCTGAGGCGAGCGAGCTGGCCGAGAAGGGAGCGGCGAAGGGGGTCCATGGCGCCTCCGGTGGCCTGGGTGTCGCGGGGGATCGCCCCGCGGCGGGAAAGAGGGTGACAAAGGAAAGCCTACCTGCGACCAAGGTCGATAGGATTGATATGCATCAAGAAATCATTAGCAAGCTCTTAATATTCACATAATGTTTTAGTAAGCGTATGATAGGTAAGGGAAAGTGGAGAGAAAAAGAGATGGAAAGTGAGCCGCAAGTATTCCTGAGGTTCAGAAAGCATCACCCCCGCCGGTGGTCCGGCAGGGGGTGGCATGGGATGCGTCGATGTCAGTGGGCCGTTGGTTGAGGGGCTCGGTGGAGCTGATCACCATCGACGTCGACCTCACCGACGAGGAGCTGATGCGCCGCCGCGCCGCCTGGCAGCAGCCCGCCCCGCGCTATACCCGCGGGGTGCTGGCCAAGTACGCCGCTCAGGTCAGCTCCGCCTCGACGGGGGCGGTGACCGATTGGCAGCCGTGAGGAGTAGGCAGGCCGGTGGCGTCGTCGAGCCCATGAGTGACCCAAATGTGAGGTCGTGTTATTATTTGTAATAATGTCGATATAATCCGTTTGGGAAAGGAAAATCAATGATAGACCCTGGCGCCGCCCCTGATGCCGGCCCGTTCGAATCCCTGGTGAGGGGACTACCCGTGCCGGTGTTGGTGGTGGATGGTGAAGGCGACATCCAGTTTGCCAACGAGGCGGCGCTGGGGCTTTTCGAGCCAGCGATGACCGGTGAGCGGGCGAGCCTGGCGCAGCTGTGGAGCGCTGCGGACTGCCGAACTATTCGCGAGGGCTGGTCGGCGCTAGGCGAAGGCGGGCCTGAGGATCACTCTCAGGGTCCCTTTACCACCCTGACCGGCCAGACGTTCGCCGAGGTGCGTGCCAGCCGCCTGGCCTGGCAGGGCAGTCCGGCCATTCAGCTGACGCTGCTCGCGCCGCTCTGGCGAGACGAAGTCGATCAGGTCTCGCTCTACCGGGAGATGTTCAGCACCAACTCGGCGGTGAAGCTGCTGGTCGATCCCCTCGACGGGCGCATCGTCGATGCCAACCCGGCGGCGGCGGCCTTCTATGGCTACTCGCTTGCCGAGCTCAAGCGGATGAACATCGCCGAGATCAACTGCCTTGGCCCCGATGAGATACGGGCACGAATGGCCGAAGCGCGGGCCTGCCATCAGCTGTTCTTCGAGTTTTGCCACCGAACTGCCTCGGGCGAGCGGCGCGACGTGCATGTCTACTCCGGACCGGTCACGGTGGGGAAGCGCCACTATCTGCACTCCATCATCGTCGATGTCACCGCCGAAAAGCGCTATCAGGCCGAGCTGGAGGTGGATCACGAACTGTTTTGCCACCTGCCGGTGGGCGTCTACCGCAACACCCCGGGGCCCGAGGGACGCTTCATCACCGTCAACCGGGCCATGCTTTCGATCTTCGAGGCCGAGTCCCAGGGGGAGCTCCTGGCGGTGCCCATTGCCCGGCTGTATGACGCGCCCGATCAGCGTGAGGCTTTCAGCGAGACACTGCTGCGCGAAGGGGCGGTCAACCGCTGGCCGCTGCAGCTGCGTTCGCTGAAGGGTCGGCCGATCTGGGTCGAAGTGACCGCGCGGGCGCGGACCGAGCCGGATGGCAGCCTGGTGTTCGATGGCGTCATGGAGGACGTGACCGCGCGCAAGGAGGCACAGGTGCTGACGGAGCGTCTGACCCACCTGCTGGATGCCTCCCCGGACTTCGTCTCCATCACCGACGCCAAGCAGCGGGTGGTCTACCTCAACAAGGCGGGACAGCGTCTGCTGGGGGAACTGCCCGATCGCCTGCCCGAGGCCCTCTCGGTGGCGCACCCGGAGTGGGCGCAGCGGCTGATCGAGGAGCAGGGCATCCCCTTCGCCCAGCGCCATGGCTACTGGTACGCGGAGACGGCGCTGCTGACGTCTCGGGGAGAACTGCCGGTGTCGCAGCTGATCGTGGCCAGGCGCGATGAGCATGGCGAGCCGGACAGCATCGCCACCATCATGCGCGATATCAGCCAGACCAAGCACTATCAGGCCGAGCTGGAGCATCTCGCCGGCCACGATCCCCTCACCGGTGCGGTCAACCGCGGGCGCTTTCTCTCCCTGCTGGAGCGTGAGCGTGTCATGGTGCGCCGGAGCGGGCGCCCGCTGAGCCTGGTCATGCTGGATCTGGACCATTTCAAATGGGTCAACGATGGCTTCGGGCACAGCATCGGCGACGAGGTGCTGCGCAAGCTGGTGGCGATCTGCAAGGAGCACCTGCGCGAGGCGGATGTGTTGGCGCGCTGGGGCGGCGAGGAGTTCATGCTTCTGCTGCCGGATACGGACTTGTCGGGCGCCATGATCCTGGGGGAGCGACTGCGCCAGGCGATCGAGACGGCAGATTTCGACCCCGTTCCCCGCGTGACCAGCAGCTTCGGCGTGGCGGAGATTGCCCCGGATGAGCCGGAGTCGCGCTGGCTGAAGCGCCTCGATGCCGCCCTGTATCGGGCCAAGGCTGAGGGCCGAAACCGCCTCTGCAGCGCCGAGCCGGCGTCAACCGCTACTCCGCCGGTACCGGGTCGCTGGCACGCACCAGGCCGGCGCGGCTATGCCTGACCGGGCGGCGGGGCTGCCGGACTGATCGCTGAGCCAACGACGACAGCGCCCCTGGCGGATCCCCGCCAGGGGCGATGTCGTAGAGCTGGAGTTGGGCGGAGAAGGCTTACATGCCGCCCATGCCTCCCATCATGCCGCCCATGCCGATGGCGCCGAACAGCAGGCCAACCACGGCGATGACCAGGTAGATCAGGATCAGCACGCCGAAGATGGTGAAGTAGGTCTTGAGCTTGCGCATGGCGTGCTTCATCTCGAGATGGTCGCCACTCTCATAGACCCGTCCGGTGGCGCCGGCGGCCTGCATCAGCACCCAGCCCCCCAGATCGGAATCCAGGCGACGATCAGGCCGACAATCGACAGCGCGGTCATCAGTCCCGAGAGAATCAGCATCACACCGGTAAGCTGCATCCAGAACTTGCCCCGGTAGAGGGGCTCGATAAGGTCGCGAAGTGGCTCTTGGGGGGTGTTGGATTCCATGTAACGCTCCCTGTTGTGATTGCCTTGACGCCCGCGACTCTAGCAGCCGCGGCGCTGTGCGTCCCCTGCCTATGAAGGGGGAGTGCAAGGCGCCCCGTCGTGACGAGGCGAGGGTATGAGGGCGTGAGCGTAAGGGCTAGTGGGAGCCACCCTCCGGGTCGATGGTGCGATGCACGAGGCGCAGCTCATCTACCGAGAGGTGTTCCAGCCGTCCGGCCAGCAGGTCGCTGATCTTCTGGGCCGGCAGCCCGGCTCGACGGGCGATCTCTCTACTACCGAGATCGGACACGGCGATCAGCCGAGTCACGATGCGCATGAGGCGTGTACGTTTTTCCAGGTCCCTGACGTCGAGGTCAGGGCATCTAGGCGGAGGTTCGTTGCGCTCCGCGCTGATGGTATGGCGTGCCGTGCTCATGATGCTCCATTGGGCGATTTCGACATCCCCATCATGGGGGCTTTTCAGGAATTTTGCCAGTGTCGATTCGCTGATGCGTTGGTGGCAGCGGGAAGGAGGCGCCGGTGGAGGGCGCGGGGGTCTGGCTGGCCCCCGCGGTGAGGCTTAGAAGAGTCGTTCGGGCAGCCACAGGGCGATGCTCGGGAAGGCGACGATCAGCGCCAGGCCGAGGATCTGCAACGCCACGAAGGGCAGGGCCGAGCGGTAGATGTCGACGATGGTGATCGACTTGGGCGTGACCGACCTCATATAGAAGAGGTTGTAGCCGAAGGGTGGCGTCAGGTAGGCGGACTGCATACTGAGGATGAACAGCACCGCAAACCAGGTGGTGTCGAAGCCAAGCTCCCGCACGATGGGCACGTAGAGGGGAACCGTGATGAAGAGGATCGCAAAATCATCCAGGAACATGCCGAGCAGGAAGAAGCTGAGCAGCATGAAGATGATCACGGTATAGGGCGACAGGGCGAAGTCGTGAACGATGTCGCTGATGATCATGCCCGCGCCCAGGCCCATATAGATGCGGCTGAAGAAAACCGCGGCAATGGCGATCCAGATCAGCATCCCGGTGATCTTGGTGGTATTGAGCATCACGTAGCGCAGCAGCTTCCAGCTCAGCTTGCCGCGCATGGCCGCGATCAGCAGGGCACCGCCGGCCCCCACGGCAGAAGCCTCGGAAGGAGAGGTCACGCCACCGATGATGCAGCCGAGTACCGTCACCACCAGCAGGCCCGGTGCGATGATGTGGCGCAGCGACTGGAGCTTCTCCTTGGCGGTGAAGCGCTCTTCGGCGGGGGCGGCGGGCCCTAGCTCGGGATTGAGACGGCAGCGGATCAGGATGAACGCCATGTAGATGGCGGCCAGCATCAGGCCGGGCATCAGCCCCGCCGCGAACAGCTTGCCTACCGATTCACGGGCCAGGAAGGCGTAGACGATCATCAGCACGCTGGGCGGGATCAGAAAGCCCAGGGCGCCGCCGGCCATGATGGTGCCGGTGACCAGGCGCTTGTGATAGCCACGCTTGAGCATGGCCGGCAGGGCGATGATTCCCAGGCTGACGGTCGCCGCGCCGGAAACGCCGGCCATGGCGGCGATCAGCGCGCAGATCAGTACCGTGCCAACGCCGAGCCCGCCGGGGATGCTGCCCATCAGCTTGTGGATCATGTCGAAGAGGGCGTCGGTGATCCCGGATCGTTCGAGTACCAGGCCCATGAAGATGAACAGCGGCAGGGACACCAGCAGGAAGTTGTCCATGGCGCTATAGGCGGAGGCCAGCAGCAGGTCCAGACCGCCGGGACCGAACATCAGGTAGGCGCTGCCCATCCCGGAGATCATCAGCGCCAGGGCCAGCGGGGCCCCCATCGCCATGAGCACCAGCATGGAGAGAAACATGATGGCGGTGATTGTCAGGGGCTCTAGTTCAGCCATAAGCAAGCTCTATGTGAGACACGCCGGTCGAGCGTGTCTGTCGTGAAGCGTATGGGAAGCGGCGCTCAGGAGGTGTTGGCTAGAGAGCGGCGTCTTCCTGGTCGTCGCGGGGGTCCTGATAGGCGAAGCCCGCCAGGCGAAGGGCCGCCCGTACCAGCTCGGCCAGGCACTGCAGCATCATCAGGGCCACGGCCAGGGGAATGGTCGCCTTGATCGGCCACAGGGGAGGACGCCACACGCTGCGGTTGGAAAACTCACCGATGCGCCAGGAGTGATAGGCGAAATCCACCGCCATATGGAGGACCACCGCCAGTACCACCAGCGCCAGGCTGAAGATCACCACATCGCAGAAGGCCTGGACACGGAACGGAAGCAGGCGATAGATGACGTCGCTGCGCACGTGGCCGTGATGGCGAAGGGTGTAGCTTCCCGCCAGGATGCTCAGGGCGCCGAAGAACATGGTCGACAGCTCATGTCCCCAGATGGTGGGGGAGTTGAGCAGGTAGCGAGCCACGACCTCATAGATCAGCACCCCGATGATGCCCAGCGTCAGCCAGGAGACGGCCCTTCCGACCCAGTCGGAAAGGCCATCCTGCACCCTCAGGTAGCGGGTGACTTTACTCACTCAAACGTCCTTGCTCGATAGCGTTGTTGATCAGGATCTCGACGGCACGCGCGTTGCGCTCGGACTTCTCGGCTTCCGCTTCCCAGATGGGCAGTGAGGCCTCGGCCAGGCGCCGGGAGTCGTCTTCCGGAAGCGTGGCGAACTCGAAGAGCTCCCCTTCGTCGATGATGCGCTGGTTGCCCTCTTCCAGCCAGTTATGCACGTCCAGCAGGTACTGGTCGATGGCCTCGGTCAGGATGCTCTGCTGCTCCTCGCTGAGGCCTTCCCAGGTGCGCGGGTTGATCAGGGCGTTTTCGGTCCAGCCGGGGTTGAGCAGATTGATGTCGGTATAGTGCTCGGCGACTTCGTGCAGCTTGAGCTGCTCGTACTCTACCGGTCCGCCGTAGACGGCCCCGTCGATGACGCCGGTGGAGAGGGCCACGTAGAGCTCTTCGCCGGGCAGGAAGACGGTGGGGATGTCGAAGGCTTCCAGCACGGTGGCGATCGAGCTCGTCGCGCGGATGCGCATGGAGCGCAGATCCTCGAGGCTCGAGACCGGTTCGCGGGTCAGCAGGCCGTAGTCGCTGCCGAAGCCGCGGCCGATCAGCTTGACGCCCTGCTCCTCGTAGGCTTCCGCGATCAGCTCGTCGAGCCCCTGGTTGGCGAAGATGTCGCGGGCCTCGTCGGCGTTGACCCAGGCGCCCGGCAGGCCGCCCTCGACGATGCCGATGCCGACGCGCCCCGGCCAGTAGCTGCCGACACCGTGGGCGATATCGATGGTGCCGCGAGCCACGGCGTCAACGAACTGGTCGCTGTCGACCAGTTCGCCACCGCGGAAGAACTGGATGCGAATGGAGCCGTCGCTGGCCTCGCTGACGCGGTCGCGCAGGTCGGCGGCGATGGAATCGACCTCGGTGCCGTAGAAGGTGTGCATCCGCAGGCGGACATTGTCGGCATACGCTAGCTGGCTGGCGACCAGGGATGCCGCGATGGTGGTGCTCAGGGTGCCTTTGAACAGAGTGGAAAGCTTCATTGAGGCCTCTTCATGATCGGGTTGTCGGATTGTTCGTTGTCTGGATATTGGCCCTAGCCATGATGCCGAGTGTGCATCGGCGATTCGATTTGAGCATAAGACAGAAATTGAGATCATACAAATTTCCGCATTATGTCTATATTTTCGGCGGCGCGATTTCCCTGCAACGACTCGCTCGAATGGCGCTCGAGCCGCAGCCCACCGCTTGCCGTGCACCTCAGGCGTCGAGAGAACGCTAGCAGCAAAGGCAAGGGCTGCCTATGGACCAGTGCCTGCGAAAAATGGACCAATTGTCCTGTGCCGGTTTGGTACCCGGCTTTGACGTGAGCCCGATGAGTATCCCGGGCGACATGGGGGAGATGGGACTTTGGTCGCGGGGGATGCCAGCCCCTGGACATCAGCCATCGAGGCAGCGTGTCAGCACATGGCGAAGGCGCTCCGCCTCGCTCGCCAGGGTGTTGCCGGAGAGCATCCCGATTCCCAGGATCAGGCCGCTGCGGGGATCGTGTTCTGCGCAGGTCGTGCTGAGCGGACGCGCGATGAGATGCGACTGCAGCAGCCGGTTGACAATGCGCTTGTCATCGACTCCCGGCGCAAACTGCACGCAGAGGCTGATGGAGTGGCTGGGCGGCGAGACGTGGATCACGCCGGGCACCTGCGTCAGCCGGTCGTGCATCACCTGCTGGCGGGCCAGGTAGTCGCGCTGGATGCGTCGGTACCAGGTGTCCAGCTCGCCCTCGGCGATGAACTGGGCCAGGGCGGCCTGGTCCAGCAGGCGCCCTTCGCGGAACACCTCGCTGCGCAGCTGGTTGAGCGGCGCCACCATCGCGCGGGGAGCCACCAGATAGCCCAGACGCAGGCCGGGAAACATCAGCTTCGAGAACGAGCCCACCAGCAGGTGCCGGGCCGAGCGGCCATCGAACATCAGGTTGGCGCCGTCCTCACCGGTGAACTCATAGTCGTCCTCCAGCACGAAATCGGGCTTGAGGCGGGCGCAGAGTGCCTGCCGGTGTGTGCGGGAGGTGGACACGCTGAGCGGGTAGTGGTGTGAGCCGGTGAAGTAGGCCAGCCGCACGGGGGCCGTGCGGTCACCCTGGGCATGGCCCCCCTCGGGAGACCAGGCCAGCTGATCGACCCTGGTGCCCGCCGCGGTGAAGACGTTGCGGGCGCCCCAGTAGCAGGGGACTCCACTGAGCACCCGGTCGCCGACATCGGTGAGGGCGAGGGCGCACAGCTCGATGCCGTTGTGGGTGCCCTCGGTGATGATGATCTGATCGGTCTCGCACTCCAGCTGTCGCCAGCGCCAGAGGAAGTCGCGGATGGCGCGCTTGAGCGGGCCATAGCCGCCGCTGGAGTAGGAGAGCAGCAGGGCGTTGCGCGGCACGGTGACGCTGGCGTAGAGCTCCCGCCACTTGGCCATGGGGAACTGGGTGATGTCGGGGATGCCGGGCATGAAGGCCCCGCTCTGGATGGCGCTGGCGCTGGGGGCATCGAGGATGGAGCTAGCGCGTGCCGAGAGGCGCGGGGCGGCGTCGGACGGTGCCGGATGGGACGTGCCCGGGCGGCGGGTCCAGGTGCCCTGGCCCTGTCCGGTGACGATATACCCTCTTCGTCCAGGCGGCGCATGGCCTGGGCCAGGGTGTCACGCGCCACGCCCAGCTCCCGGCACAGCTGGCGGTGCGCCGGCAGGCGGCTGCCCGTGGGCCAGTCGTACAGAATCGCCAGGCGCAGGGCCTGCTCGATGCGCACGCTCTTGCCCAGGCGTTCCGGCTGCTGGCCGAAGCGTGCAATCAGCGAGTCGAGGGAGGCGTTACAGGGCATGTCGGGCAGACCGGCAGCGTGAAAGTGCAGCGATTATCTCGCCCCGGAGCGCATTGGTCCACCCGGAGGGGAAAATGGTCCATAGGTCGCGGTGCGCCTTGCTGCTAGCGTGCCGTTCGATATCAACAGAGGAGCCCCCCATGACGCTGATCGACTCGCTGTTGATCGATGGCACGGCCGCCGCCCTGGTAGGTGAGGCGTGGCAGACCGGCAGTGCCAGCTTCCCCGTGACCAACCCGGCCACCGGAGAGCGGCTGGCCCAGGTAGCCGACCTGGGTGCGGAAGAAGCCCGCGAGGCGGTGGCCGCCGCCGAGGCGGCCGGCGCCGCCTGGAAGAAGGTCACCGCCAAGGAGCGCGCCGCTCTGCTGCGCGCCTGGTTCGTGCGTATCCAGGAGGAGGCCGAGGGGCTGGCCGAGCTGATGACCCTGGAGCAGGGCAAGCCGCTGACCGAGTCCCGGGGCGAGGTGGCCTACGGTGCCAGCTTCATCGAGTACTTCGCCGAGGAGGCCAAGCGCATGGCCGGCGAGACCCTGCCGACCCATGCCGCCGACAAGCGCCTGCTGGTGCTGCGCGAGCCGGTCGGGGTGGTGGCCGCCATCACACCCTGGAACTTCCCCATGGCGATGATCACCCGCAAGTGCGCCCCGGCCCTGGCCGCCGGCTGCACGGTGGTGATCAAGCCCGCCGAGGCGACCCCGCTCACCGCCCTGGCCCTGGCGCGCCTGGCCCGGGAGGTCGGCATCCCGGCCGGCGTAATCAACGTGGTCACCGCGGCGAGCCCGGCGGCGGTGGGTGAGGTGCTGACCACCGACCCACGGGTGCGCAAGGTCTCCTTCACCGGCTCCACCCCGGTGGGCAAGCGGCTGCTGGCCCAGTGCGCCAGCACCGTCAAGAAGGCCGCCATGGAGCTTGGCGGCAACGCCCCCTTCATTGTCTTCGATGACGCCGACATCGACGCTGCCGTGGCCGGGGCCATCGCCTCCAAGTACCGCAATGCCGGCCAGACCTGTGTTTGCACCAACCGCTTTTTGGTTCAGGACGGGGTCTACGACGCCTTCGTCGAGGCGCTGGCCGAGAAGGTCGCGGCGATGCCGGTGGGCGACGGCCGCGAGCCCGGCGTGATGATCGGCCCGCTGATCAACCAGGCCGCCGTCGACAAGGTGCAGCGCCACGTGGACGACGCCGTGGCCAAGGGCGGCCGCCTGCTGTGCGGCGGCACGCCCATGCGCTGGGGCAGAGCTTCTATGCGCCTACCGTGATTGCCGATGCCACCCCGGCGATGGAGGTGGCCAGCGAGGAGACCTTCGGCCCGCTGGCGCCGGTGTTCCGCTTCCGCGACGAGGAAGAGGCGATCGCCATGGCCAACGATACCCCCTTCGGCCTGGCCGCCTACTTCTACGCCCGGGACTACCGCCGCATCTGGCGCGTCATGGAGGGGCTCGAGTACGGCATGGTCGGGGTCAACGAGGGCATCATCTCCACCGAGCTTGCCCCTTCGGCGGCGTCAAGGAGTCCGGCCTCGGCCGTGAGGGCTCGCGCCACGGCCTCGAGGAGTTCACCGAGCTCAAGTACGTCTGCGTGGGCGGTCTCTGAGCCCGGCGCGCCACTCATTCACCATCAGGATCTCGACATGACTCAGACCTTCACCAACGCCGAACTCAACGCCCTCAAGCAGCGCTTCGTGGCCAATGGGGCCGCCACTCCCACCGAGCAGTTCGTGGCCCGGGCCGAGAACGCCGAGCTGTGGGACGAAGACGGTCGTCGCTGGATCGATTTCGCCGGCGGCATCGGCGTGCTCAACCTGGGCCACCGTCACCCGCGCATCGTCAAGGCCGTGCAGGATCAGCTCGAGCGCGTCATGCACACCTGCTCGGCGGTGATCTCCTACGCCCCCTATATCCAGCTGTGCCAGCGCCTGTGCGAGGTGGCCCCGGTCAAGGGCCCCGAGCGCAAGGCGATGCTGGTCAACACCGGCGCCGAGGCCCTGGAAAACGCCGTCAAGATCGCCCGGGCCGCCACCGGACGCAGCGGGGTGATCACCTTCGACGGCGCCTTCCACGGCCGCACCATGATGACCCTGACCATGACCGGCAAGGTGCTTCCCTACAAGAATGACTTCGGCCCCATGCCGGGGATGTCTATCGCGCCCCCTATCCCAACCCGCTGCACGGCATTAGCGAGGAGGCGGCGCTCGCGGGTCTGGAGAAGCTCTTCAAGACCGACATCCCCGCCCATCGGGTCGCGGCCATCGTCATCGAGCCGGTGCAGGGGGAGGGGGCTTCTACATCGCCTCTCCTGAGTACCTCAAGGCGCTGCGTGCGCTGTGCGACCGCCACGGCATCCTGCTGATCGTCGACGAGGTGCAGTCGGGCTTCGCCCGCACCGGCAAGCTGTTCGCGCTGGAGCACAGCGGCATCGAGGCGGACATGCTGACCACCGCCAAGTCCCTGGCCAACGGCATGCCGCTGTCGGCGGTGGTGGGCACCGCCAAGGTGATGGACGCCTCCGGCCCCGGCTCCCTGGGCGGCACCTACAGCGGCAACCCGCTCTCCTGTGCCGCGGCACTGGCCGTACTCGATGCCATCGAGGAGGAGAACATCCTGGAGCGGAGCGCTCAGATGGGCCGCCTGCTGGCCGAGCGCTTCGCGGTATGGGAGGCGCGCTTTGCCAGCGTCGGCAACGCCCGCAACCTCGGCGCCATGGCGGCCTTCGAGCTGCTTGACGCCGATGGCAGGCCCGACCCCGCCAAGGCCCAGGCGCTGTGCGCCAAGGCTCGTGAGCAGGGCCTGATCCTGCTCTCCTGCGGCTTCTACGGCAATACCGTCCGCATCCTGGTGCCGATCACCGCCCCCTCCGAGGTGCTGGAGGAGGGGCTTGGCATCATCGAGAGCTCGCTGGATGCCCTCTCGGCCTGAGGCCCCATGACCCGCCTCTCGTCTGTCGAGTGAGTGAGCGCCTCCGACAGGAGGCGACATGCTTTGCCGAGACCCACGCCGGGTCTCGGCTTTTTTCTTTGGGCGGTCAATCTACACAATGCAGTATCTTTGACAAAAATGAAGAATGTAGATATTTTTAAGAGGCAGTCCTCGTCCCCCATAACAACCCGGAGCTCCTGACATGACCGTTCTCACCCAGCTTCCCGATACCGCCATGCCGCTGCCCACCGACATCCGCGGCTTCACCCTGGCGCCGTCTGCCGCCTCGCCGCGCCTGCTGCAGCTGACGCTCTCCGGCGAGGTGGTCAGCGCTTTCCTGGAGGCCGTGGCCGAGTGGCCGGTGCAGGCGCTGGAGTACAAGTCGATGCTGCGCTTCCGCGTGGCGAAGATCCTCGACGACCTGTGCGACAACACCCTGCAGCCGGTGCTGGTCAACACCCTGGTGGATCGCGCCACCGGCGGCTTCCAGGTGGTGATGGAGGGGCTCGACTCCGTGGAGCAGGCCGAGGAGATGGTCAAGGTGTCCACCGCCGTGGCCCACCTGATGGGACGCTCCAACTACGACGCCATGAGCGGCCAGTACTATGCGCGCTTCGTGGTCAAGAACGTCGACAACTCCGACTCCTACCTGCGCCAGCCGCACCGGGTCATGGAGCTGCACAACGACGGCACCTTCGTCGAGCAGGACACTGACTACGTGCTGATGATGAAGATCGACGAGCAGAACATGGCGGGTGGCAACTCCCTGCTGCTGCACCTGGACGACTGGGAAGGCCTGGAGCAGTTCTTCGCCCATCCGCTGGCCCATCGCCCGATGCGCTGGACCGCGCCGCCCAGCAAGAACGTTGCCCGCGACGTCTTCCACCCGGTGTTCGACGTGGACTGCGAAGGGCGTCCGGTCATGGCCTACATCGACCAGTTCGTGCAGCCCAAGGACTATGAAGAGGGCAACTGGCTGACCGATCTCTCCGAGTCGCTGGAGAACAGCCCGGCCATCGTCTCCCTGCCCAACCCGGTCGGCAGCTTCCTGCTGATCAACAACCACTTCTGGCTGCACGGCCGCGACCGCTTCACGCCGCACCCCGATCTGCGCCGCGAGCTGATGCGCCAGCGCGGCTACTTCACCCACGCCAAGACCCTGCGCAACCCCCGCCAGGTGTGATGGCGTCAGAGGTGACGGCAGCCCCGGCGGTTGTCATGCTATGAACCCTGCCACGCCTTCGCGGCGTGGCTTTCGCGTGTCCAGCGAGCGCATTCAGCGGGAGAGACAAGATGCACGACTTCATCATCATCGGCGGCGGTATCCTGGGCATGTCCACCGCCATGCAGCTCAAGCAGGCCTATCCCGACCGGCGCATGCTGCTGCTGGAGAAGAGGCCGCGCCGGCCATGCACCAGACCGGCCACAACAGCGGCGTGATCCACGCCGGGGTCTACTACACCCCGGGCAGCCTCAAGGCGCGCTTCTGCCTGGCCGGCAACCGGGCCACCGTCGAGTTCTGCGAGGCCCACGGCATTCCCTACGACACCTGCGGCAAGCTGCTGGTGGCCACCAACGACCTGGAGATGGAGCGCATGAAGGCGCTCTGGGAGCGCACCGAGGCCAACGGCCTGGAGCGGGAGTGGCTCTCCGGCAGCGCGCTGGCCGAGCGCGAGCCCAACATCACCGGCCTTGGCGGCATCTTCGTGCCCTCCAGCGGCATCGTCGACTACGCCGCGGTGACCCGGGCCATGGCCGCCGAGTTCGAGCGCATGGGCGGCGAGATCCGCTACGGCTGCGAGGTGACGGGCCTGGAGGAGCGTCGTCAGGAGGTGGTGGTGAAGAGTCGCGGCGGCGAGTTCACCGGCCGCCATCTGGTGACCTGCTCGGGGCTGATGGCCGACCGGGTGATCCGCCTGCTGGGCCAGGACCCGGGCTTCACCATCTGTCCCTTCCGCGGCGAATACTACCGCCTGCCGGAGAAGCACAACCGCATCGTCAACCACCTGATCTACCCGATTCCCGACCCCTCCATGCCCTTCCTCGGGGTGCACCTGACGCGGATGATCGACGGCAGCGTCACCGTGGGGCCCAACGCGGTGCTCGCCTTCAAGCGCGAGGGCTACCGCAAGCGTGACGTCTCGCTCGCCGATCTGGCGCAGATGGCCACTAACCCGGGCATCCTCAAAGTGCTGGCCAGGAACCTGCGTCCCGGGCTCTTCGAGATGAAGAACTCCCTCTACAAGCGCGGCTATCTGGAGCTGGTGCGCAAGTACTGCCCGAGCCTGGCCCTGGAGGATCTCGAGCCCTATCCGGCGGGCGTGCGCGCCCAGGCGGTCTCCCGGGACGGCAAGCTGGTGGACGACTTCCTGTTCGTCAAGACGCGGCGCACCCTCAACGTGGGCAACGCGCCGTCGCCCGCGGCGACCTCCGCCATCCCCATCGGCGCCCATATCGTCGAGCAGGTGAAGGCGATGGCGGAGGTCTGATGGCACCAGGGCCCGCGGCGCCGGGACCAGGCCTCAGAAGCGCCCGCGCAGGGTGAGCACGGCGCCGCGGCCCGGGGCCAGCAGGTCGCCGCCGGCCGGCTGGTCGGTGAGGTGCTCGCGATAGCCGCGGTCGAAGAGGTTGTTCACCTCCAGACCCACCGCCAGTGACGACAGCCCGCCGGTATCGCCGAAGCGCCAGCCAAGGCTGAGATCGGCCGTGGCGAAGCCGGGGGTGGAGGGCTCGGTGCCTCCCGAGAAGACGTCGGCGGTGCGGTCCTGGCGAGCCACGGCGCGCACCTGGGCATGCCAGTGAAAGCCCAGCTCGGGGCGCTGGCCGATGCCCAGCGTCGCCTCCGGGGCCGGCATCTGGAAGAGCGGCTCGTTGTCCTGCTTGTTGGTGCCGCGCAGCCAGGTCAGGCTGCCATCCAGCGCCCAGTCCCGGCCGTCGACCCAGGCGTCGAGCGGCAGGGCGAAGCCCGCCTCCACGCCCTGGATCTCCACCCGGTCCAGATTCTCGGTGCGCTTGATCGGCGTGCCCTGCGGGTTGGTCATGCCGGTGATGCGCCCGGCGATATAGTCATCGATGCGGGTATGGAAGGCCGCCAGGTGGTATTCGCCGCGCTCGCTGCGCCCCTTCAGGCCGACCTCCAGGCTGGTGGAGCGTTCGGGGTCGAGCTGCGGGTTGCCGATATGAAAGTAGCCGTCGCCGCGCTCGGCGTCTTCGAAGCGCTCGCGCATGTCCGGGGCGCGGTAGGCGGAGCCCAGGCTGACGTAGGGGTTGAGCAGCGGCGAGGCGTTGTAGATGGCGCCCAGCGACCAGGAAAGGGTGTCGCTGGTGTTCTTCAACCCCTCGGTGGTGGCGTTGGGCCCGCTGCCCTTGAGATCGGCGTCGCCGGTCACGCTGTCGTAGCGCCCACCCAGCATCAGCGTCCAGTCATCGAACATCACCTCGTCCTGTACGAAGAGCCCGCGGCTCTCGATGCTGCCGTTGCGGAAGGGCGAGCTGGCAACCTCATCATTGCTCGCCCCCTGGAAGCGGAAGCGCTGGGGGTCGCCGGTCATCTCCCAGGTCTCGGCCCCCAGGGTCAGCAGGTGGCGCTCGCCTAGCGGCAGGCGGTACTGGGTGCGAAGACCGTCGGTGGTGAAGGTGACATCGTTGCGTACCTGGTTGCGCTCCAGGCCGCTCGACCAGGCGCGAATCTGGCGGAACACCTCCTGGCGGTAGAGGCTCGCCTCCAGGGTGCCGGGGCCGACCTCGCCCTGGTAGCTCAGCTCATAGAGTTCCCGCTCCTGGCGCGGCGAATGGATGGTCAGCAGCCCCAGTGCCGGTGCGGGGCCTGCTTGGTCGAGCCGGGGTACCAGACGTCGCGATCCTCCTGATGCTGCAGGTTAAGCTGCAGGCGGTGGCCCTCGGCCAGGCGGAAGGCGTACTTGGCCAAAAAGGCGCCGGAGCGGAAGCCGCTGTTCTCGACCCGCCCCTCGGGGGTGTCGTAGTCGCCCAGGTCGCGGCCGGTGGCACCCAGGACCAGGGCGTGATCGGGGCTGGAGAGCTGCAGGATCGCACCGCCGCCGACGCTGTCGTCGACGCTGCCGGCGCTGGCGCTGAACCTCCCCTGGGCGCTGGGGGCATCGGTGAACTCCGCCTGCGGCGTGCGCAGGTTCACGGCCCCGCCCAGGGCGCCGCTGCCGTGCAGCACCGCCCCCGGTCCCTTGACCACCTCGACGCTCTCCAGCAGCCCCAGGCTCGCGAAGGAGGCCAGGGCGCCGGCGGGCTGGGCCGAGTTGAGGCGCACCCCGTCGACCTGCAGCACGATGCTCTCTTTCTGCAATCCCCGTAGCACCGGATTCTGCCCCAGGCGCCGTCGCTCTGCACGGCGGTGCCGGGCTGGCCACGGAACAGGCTGCCCACGCTGTCGGCGACCGGCACCCGATCGGCATCCAGGCGTAGCGTAGCGCTGGGGGTGTCCAGGGTGTCGGCCTCATAGCCCTTGGCGGTGACGGTAAGCGTGGCGAGCGGCTGGGCACTCTCCTCGGCCGGGGCGGGCAGGCTGATGGCGCCGACGAGGGCAATGGCGACGGCGAGCGGGGTGCGTCGGGACGGGAGAATCGACGGGTGCATGTAGGACCTCCTTGGATTAGAGGTATATATAATGCATTTTATAATGATTCCTGTTTTGATCTGTGTCACGGGTGTCGCCCCTCGCTGTCACGACGCGATATGCCGAGAGCCGAGCGCCGATTGACCGGCATCAACACGGCAGCCGTCGCTTGTCGGTAAAGTCGAATCATTCTTGTTTTCCCTATGGAGATGCACATGAAGCGGTCATTGCCGACGCGGGGCGTCGAAACGCTCCTCGGCTGGGGGGCAGCCTCACCGGGGTGCTGCTGTTCGTGGCGCTGTGGGAGTGGGGCAGCCTGGCCTACGGCAGCTTCCTGCTGCCGGGGCCGCGGGATGCGCTGGCGGCCCTGGCACGGCTATGGCAGGAAGGGGAGGCGGCCTCGGCCGTGTGGGCCACTACCTGGCGGGCCATGCTCGGCTTCTTGGCGGCCGCGTTAGCGGGCATGACGCTGGGCATCCTGGCGGGGCTCTCGCGCACCCTGGGGCGCGCCCTGGAGCCGGTGTCCACGGTGCTGCTGGGAATACCGCCCATCGCCTGGATCGTGCTGGCCATCCTGTGGTTCGGCAGCGGCTCCATGGCCACCATCTACACGGTCATGGCTACCACCCTGCCGGTGACCTTTGCCGGCGCCCAGATGGGGACCCTGACGCTGGATCGCCGACTGCGCGAGATGGCCGACGTGTTCCGGGTGCCGCCGCTGATGCGGCTGGTCGACCTCCATCTGCCGCACATCGTCTCCTACGTCTTCCCGGCCCTGGTCACGGCACTGGGCGTGGCCTGGAAGGTGGCGGTCATGGCCGAGCTGTTCGCCACCGAGGATGGTATCGGCGCCGGGCTGGCCATCGCCCGGGTCAACCTGGACACCGCCGCGGCGATGGCCTGGATCGTACTGGTGGTGGCGCTGCTGCTCACCGCCGAACATGGCCTGCTGCGGCCGCTGCAGCGTCGCATGGAGCCCTGGCGGCAGGCCGGGCGGGGAGGGCACTGAGATGCTGTCGCTTGAGAGTATCGGCCATGTTTTCGGCATGGGGCGGGCGATCGACCGGGTGAGCCTGACGGTGGCGCCGGGGGAGTCGGTGTGCCTGGTGGGGCCGTCCGGCTGCGGCAAGACCACGCTGCTGCGTATCGCCGCCGGCCTGGTACCCCCCACGGAAGGGCGGGTGAACGACGGCTTCCGGCGCAGTGCCGTGGTTTTCCAGGAGGGGCGCCTGCTGCCCTGGCGGCGGCTGCTCGACAACATCGCCCTGGGGCTGAAGGCGATGGGCGTGCCGCGCGGTGAGCGCCTGGCCCGTGCCCGGGCTCTGGCCGCCGAGCTGGGGCTGGCCGACCGCCACGACCACTTTCCCCATGAGCTCTCCGGCGGCATGCAGCAGCGCGTTGCCCTGGCCCGGGCGCTGGCGGTGGAGGCCGACTGCCTGCTGCTCGACGAACCCTTCAGCGCCCTGGACGTGGGCCTGCGCAGCGAGGCCCAGGCGCTGCTGCTGGACCTGCTGGGGCGCCGGGGGATCGCGGCGCTGATGGTCACTCACGACCTGACCGAGGCGCTGCGGCTGGGTCACCGGGTGGTGGTGCTGTCCCCGCGCCGGGGCGCATCGTCCACGAGGAGCGCATCGCCCGGCCCTTCGCCGAGCGCGACACCGCCTTTCTCTATGAGGCCGCCGGGGCGCTGCTGCGCCATCCCGCGGTGGCCGAGAGTTTCCTGTTTCGACCCCAAGAGGTGACGTCATGAACGACCTGTCCCGTCGTCGGCTGCTGCAGTATGCCGCCGCCACTGCCGCCCTGGCGGCGGTCCCCGCGATCGGCCTGGGCGCGCCACCCCGCCTGCGGGCGGCCACGCCGCTGGGCCTGCCCCAGCTGATCCTGGCCCGGGCGCTGGCGGACGAGCGCCTGAAAGCGTTGGCGGGTGAGCCCGAGCTTCGCGCCTGGCGTGACCCCGACCAGCTGCGCGCCTGGATCGCCGGTGGCGAGGTGCAGCTGACCGCCACGCCCACCAACGTAGCGGCCAACCTCTACAATCGCGGGGTGCCGGTGGTGCTGATGAACGTCAACGTCTGGGGCACCCTGGGCATGCTGTCGCTGCCCCAGCCCTTCGATAGCCTGGCCGACCTGGCCGGGCGCCATGTGGGGGTGCCCTGGCGCGGCGATATGCCCGACCTGGTGCTGCGCTACCTGTTGGCGCGCCAGGGGCTCGAAGTGGGGCGCGACCTGCGCATCACCTACCACGCCAGCCCCTTCGAGACGGTGCAGATGTTTCTCGCCCGCCGCCTGGACGCCGCCGTGCTCCCCGAGCCGATGCGCACCGCCACTCGCCTGCAGGGCGCCTCGCTGGGCATCGAGCCGGGCGAGCTGGACCTGCAGCAGGAGTGGGCGCGGCTCACTGGCGGCGCGGCGGCGCTGCCCCAGGCCGGGGTGATCTGCCGCCGTGAGCTGCTTGAGGCGCACCCCGACTGGATCGCCGCCGTGCAGGCGGCCGTGGCCGAGGCGGTGCCCTGGATCGGCGCCGAGCCGGCGGCCGCGGCCCGCCTGGGGGCCGAGCATTCGCCGCTGTCGGCGCCGGTGTTCGAGGGCGCTATCGCCCGCACCCGACTCGAGATGCAGCCGGCCGCCCAGGCCCGCCCGGCGCTGGAGGCCTTCTTTGCCGCCCTGGCCGAGCTGTCGAGCGGCTTCATCGGCGGCGGCCTGCCGGACGATGCCTTCTATCTGGCCGACGCCTGATCCGTTCCCCCGAGCACAAGGAGCTGACATGAGCACCTCTCTGGCGAGTGCCGTCCCGCCGCGACTGCCGATCCTGGCCTATGCCTTCCGCCCCTTCTTCCTGCTGGCGGCCCTCTATGCGCCGCTGGCCCTGCTGCCCTGGGTGGGGGCATGCTGCAGGTGATGAGCCTGGACCTGGGCATGCCGCCCATGGCCTGGCATGGCCACGAGATGCTGTTCGGTTTCGTGGCTGCGGCGCTGGCCGGTTTCCTGCTCACCGCGGTGCCCTCCTGGGTCAGGATCGAGCCGCTGACCGGCGCCCCCTGGCGGGGCTGGTGATGCTGTGGCTGGTCGGGCGTGTCGCCTTCTGGCTGGCCGGCGGGCTGCCGGGGTGGCTGGTGGCGGCGGTCAACCTGGCCTTCCCGCTGGTGGTGCTGGGCTGGGCGCTGCCGGCGCTGCTGTCGCCGGAGGGGCGCCGCCACCTCAGCCTGGGGGTTCTGCTGGGGGCTTTCTGGCCGCCCAGCTGGGCTTCTACCTGGCCTGGCTCGGGCCCTTGCCGCTGCCGTTCGGCCTGTTGGACCCGCTGCACCTGGCGGCCAACCTGCTGCTGATCATGATCGCGGTGACCGCCACGCGCATCGTGCGGGTGGTGGCCATGGCGGCCCTGAAGGCCAGCGGCGGCGAGCGGCCGCTGCGCTTGACGCCGGCCCGTGAGCACCTGGCGGTGGCCACGCTCTGCCTGTTCGCCCTGGCGGATTTCCTGGCGCGCGGGCACCCGGTGACCGGCTGGATCGCCCTGGCCGCGGCGGCGGCCCAGGCCGACCGCCTCTCCGAGTGGCCCTGGGGTCGCGCCATGGGGCGGCTCTACCTGCTGCTGCTGACCCTGGCCTATGTGTGGCTGACCCTGGGACTGGTGCTGGTGGGCGTCACGGCGCTGGTGGAGAACCTGCCGGCCTATGCCGGCCGGCACGCGCTCTTCCTGGGGGCCATCGGCACCGCCGTGCTGGCGGTCTTCTGCATCGCCGGGCTGCGCCATACCGGGCGGCCCCTGGCGCTGCCACGGCTGATCTGGCTGGCGCTGGCCTGCCTGCTGCTGGGCACGGCGCTGCGTACCGGCGTACCGCTGCTGTGGCCCCAGCAGTACCTGGTGGCCAGCGTGGCGGGGGCAGCGGCGCTGTGGCTGCTGGCCTTCCTGGGCTATGCGGTGGGCTACGCGCGGATGCTGCTCAGCGCTCGCCCCGATGGCCTGCCTGGCTGACCAACGACCTTGGTGGGATTGCCGAAAATTCCGGAAAACGTAGAAACTGGCGATTAGCGCCTCGACGCAGGGGCGTGCTAGCTTTTGTCGGGAAGCGGTCGGGTTCGCCTGACACGCACCCCAGGAACAACCATAAACGATCCGGTTTCAGGACGGAGGAATCCATGCGAGCTCTCAAATACGCTGCGGCAGCCACCCTGCTGGTCACGGCTCCGCTGGCAGCAGCACAGCAGCTTTCCATCGCCACCGGCGGCACCGGTGGTACTTATTACCCCTATGGTGGGGGGCTTGCCGAGCTGATCAACAACCATATCGAGGGGGCCAGCGCCGTGGCCGAGGTCACCGGCGCCTCGGTGGAAAACATGGGGCTGGTCTGGCGCGGCGATTCCGACCTCGCCCTGGCCCTGGCGGACACCGTCTTCCAGGCCTATAGCGGCACCGGTGACTTCGAGGGGCGCCAGCTCGACAACATTCGTGCCCTGGCTTCCATCTACCCCAACGCCGTCCAGCTGGTGACCCTGGCCGACTCCGACGTCCAGAGCCTGGATGACCTGCGCGGCAAGCGCGTCTCGGTCGGCGCGCCGGGCAGCGGTACCGAGCTCAACGCCCGCGCCCTGCTGGAAGCCAACGGCATCAGCTACGACGAGTTCACGCCCCAGCGCTTGAACTTCAACGAGACCGCCGACGCCATCCGCGACGGCGACATCGACGCCGGCTTCTGGAGCGTGGGGCCGCCCACCAGCTCGATCCTCAACCTGGCCACCACCCGCGACATCCGCCTCATCGGCTTCTCCGACGAGGAGATCGCCAACGCCCGCGAGGCGGAGCCGGTATTCGCCGCCTATGAGCTGCGGGCCGGTCTCTACGAGGGCATGGACGAAGCCGTGCAGACCATCAGCATTCCCAACGTGCTGGCGGTCAGCACTGAGATGGACGATGAGCTGGCCTATCAGATCACGCGGATTCTCTTCGAGCAGACCGACGAGCTGATCGCTGTGCATCCGGCGGCCAACGACACCACGGTCGAGTTCAGCGTCAACTCCACGCCGATCTCCTTCCACCCGGGTGCGCTGCGCTATTACGAGGAAGTGGGGGCCGAGGTCCAGGACCACCAGCGCCAGTAATCAAGCCACCGCTGGCGCGACGTCCCGCATGGGTATTTGCGCTGCATTCGTCAGGCAGAGTCGCCGCACCTTCGGGGCGGCGACTTTGTGCGCGCTGGTGCTGTGTGGCGCCAGTACAGCGGCCTGGGCCGATGCGGCGCAGCTCGAAGTGCACCATGACGACGGCCGACGCCTGGTCGTGCTGCCAATGCCGGAAGGCGAGCCCTGGTGCCTGGAGTGGAACCACTCCGTCACCGGTATCCGCGTGCAGGATTGCTATCGCCATGTTCAGGGAAGAATGGTGCTGGAGCGTAGCCACCAGCCGGACTTTGCCGCCGGGCTCGGCCATGTGCCGGGCCGCGGTCGCCAGGTCTCCGACGGTGCGGGCGGCTACTGGATCGAGGAGATCGATGAGCCAGTGCCCGGCAATCGCTACCGCCTGCGGGTCGGCTCCCCGGAGGTCAACCACCGACTGCTGCACGACGGCCGCCGGTTCAGTCTGAGCGAGCTGGCGGCGGGCGAGCGGGTAACGATCCACCTGCGCCTCCCTGATTCCACCCCCTGAGAGACGCCATGAGCGAAACGACCACCCCCAAGGTTACCGTGCCCGGTGGCAGTGCCATCCAGCCCCGCCCGATCCTGTGGTTGATCACCCTGGTGGCGGTGGGGCTGTCGCTGTTCCAGCTCTACTCCGCCGGCATCCAGCCGCTGGGCCTGTTCTATCAGCGCAGCATTCACCTGATGCTGATCATGATGCTGGCCTTCCTGATCTTTCCGGTCTTCGGCCCCACCGCAAGCGCGGCGCGCTGGGTTTGGCCATCGATACGGCTTTTTTTGCCGGCGCCTTGATCACCGGCGGCTACCTGGTGCTCTATCTCGACGAGATCATTCGTCGCGCCGGCTTCTGGAGCCAGACCGATATCCTCGTCGGCTGCATTGCCGTGGTGACCGTGCTGGAGGCCAGCCGCCGGGCGGTGGGCCTGGGCATGACCATCATCGGCGTGATCGCCATTCTCTACGCCTTCGCCGGGCCGCGGGGCGAGCTGCCCTGGCTCGGCCAGTTCCTGCCGGGGATCCTCGAGCACCGCGGCTACAACATCGACCGGGTGGTGGGCCAGCTCTACCTGGGCCAGGAGGGGATCTTCGGCCTACCGCTGGGGGTGGCGGCCACCTTCATCTTCGTCTTCGTGCTGTTCGGCGCCTTCCTCGAGAGCACCGGTGCCGGCAAGTTCTTCATCGACCTGGCCTACGCCGCCACCGGCCGCCAGCGTGGCGGGCCGGCCAAGGCCGCGGTGATCGCCTCCGCCGGCATGGGCTCGATCTCGGGCAGCGCCATCGCCAACGTGGTGACCACCGGCGCCTTCACCATCCCCTTGATGAAACGCCTGGGCTACAAGCCCCACCAGGCCGGCGGCATCGAGGCGGCCGCCTCCACCGGCGGGCAGATCATGCCGCCGCTGATGGGCGCCGGGGCCTTCCTGATCGCCGAGTACACCAACACCCCCTATCTGGACGTGGTCAAGGTGAGCATCCTGCCGGCGATCATGTACTTCGCCACCGTCTATCTGTTCGTGCACATCATCGCCCTGAAGCAGGGCATGCAGGGCATGGCCAGAAGCGAGCTGCCGCAGATGCGCGACGTCATGCGCGAGGGCTGGCACTTCCTGCTGCCGCTGGCGGTACTGGTGTGGCTGCTGGCGATGCACATGTCGCCGATGCGGGTGGGCTTCTACGCGGTGGTGACCATGGTCGCCGTGGCCGCGCTGCGCTACGCCATCTGGTTCCTCTTCGTGGCGCCCCGGCAGGGCCAGCCCGTCACCCTGGCCAGCACCGGGCGGGTGATCTGGGCCGGCTTTCTCAAGCTGACCGAGGGGCTGGAGCTGGGCGCGCGCAACGCCGTGGCGGTCTCCCTGGCCTGTGCGGTGGCCGGCATCATCGTCGGCATCGTCGGTCTCACCGGCCTGGGGCTGAAGTTTTCGGCCATGATGATGGCGTTTTCCGGCGGCAATATCGTGCTGGCGCTAGTGATGGTGCTGCTGGCCAGCCTGGTGCTGGGCATGGGCCTGCCGGTGACCGCCAGCTATATCGTGCTGATCGTGCTGGTCGGCCCGGCGCTCACCGCCGAGTTCGGCATTCCGCTGCTGATCGCCCACCTGGTGGTGTTCTGGTATTCCCAGGACTCCAACGTGACGCCACCGATCGCCTTGGCCGGCTTCGCCGGGGCGGCCATTGCCGGCAGCAAGCCGATGGAGACCGGCTTCCAGGCCTGGAAGTTCGCCAAGGGCCTCTACCTGATCCCGATGTTCATGGTCTTCAATCCGGAGATCATCGTCGGCGGGCCCTGGCAGGTGGTGATCTGGAACGGCGTGATCGCGATACTCGCCCTGGGGGCCTTCGCCGCGGCCTTGGAGGGCTATCTGTTCACCCGCATGTCGTGGCTGCCGCGTCTGGCCATCGTGCCGGCCATCGTGGCGGTGTTCTATCCGAGCCTCGTCTTCGAGGTGAGCGGGGTGGCAGTGATGGTGCTGGCCATCGGCGGCAACTGGCTGGCCAGCCGGCGGGAAATTCACTCGGCCGGAGCCGGGATGACGTGACTGCGCCGGTCAGCACAGCGACGAAAAGCCAGGGGCGCTGGAGGTAAGCCGAAAAGGAGGTCCTGCGCCATGGGTGAGGAGCACTGCTCCGAACGGGCTGGCCATGGATGGCCAGCCCCGGTCCAACAAGCGGAGCAGGATGAGGGAGCGCAGTTGGGCGCCGGTAGCGCCCAGGGAGGGGTTTACAGCGCCCCCGGAAGGCCGGCCCCGCTTGCAGGCTTGCCTGCAGATCAGCCCCGAGCAAGCCGTTGTCGATTGCTTGCTGCCCGACTGGTCAAGATGACGGCGCCTGCGGGCGCCGTTAGAATACCTGCCCTTCGCTTTTCTGCACCATTCTCGGGAGCCGTCTATGCAGTCCGAACAGTCGCCGAAGGTCGGCGTGATCATGGGATCGAAGTCAGACTGGCCGGTGATGGAACACGCCGTGACGATGCTCGAGCGGCTGGGCGTGCCCTGCGAGACCCGCGTGGTCTCCGCCCACCGCACGCCGGATCTGCTGTTCGACTACGCCAAGAGTGCCGCCGAGCGGGGCCTTTCGGTGATCGTTGCCGGCGCCGGCGGAGCGGCCCACCTGCCGGGCATGGTGGCCTCCCAGACCGCGCTGCCGGTGCTGGGCGTGCCGGTGGAATCCAAGGCCCTCAAGGGGCTCGACTCTCTGCTCTCCATCGTGCAGATGCCCGGCGGCATCGCCGTGGGCACGCTGGCTATCGGCAAGGCCGGCGCCACCAACGCGGGGCTGATGGCCGCCCAGATCGTCGGCCTGCAGGATGCGCAGGTGCGAGCCGCGGTAGAGGCCTTCCGCGCCGAGCAGACCCAGACGGTGCTCGACAACCCGGATCCCCGTCCCAGCGAATGAGGAAGCAACCCATGAATATCGGCGTCCTGGGTGCCGGCCAGCTCGGCCGCATGCTGGCCCTGGCCGGCTATCCCCTGGCCAATCGCTTCACCTTCCTGGACACCACCGGCCACCCCAGCGCCGGCATCGGTGACGTCATGGTCTACACCGACCAGCACCATCTGCTCGATGACTTCCTGGCCAAGGTCGACCTGGTCACCTATGAGTTCGAGCATCTGCCGGTGGCGCTGATCCAGGCCATCGAGGAGGTCAAGCCGGTCTATCCCGGAAGCGAGGCGATCCGCGTCTGTCAGAACCGCGCCGAGGAGAAGGCGCTGTTCGACCGCCTGGGCATTCCCACCCCGGCCTATCGCCTGGTGGAGCACGCCGACGAGCTCGAAGCCGCGGCCCGGGAGCTGGGCTGCCCGGTGGTGGCCAAGTCGGTTACCGAGGGCTACGACGGCAAGGGCCAGGCGGTGATCCGCGACCCTGCCGAGGCGGCCGAGGCGTGGCGCTCGATCAACCATCCCAAGCTGATCGTCGAGGCCTTCGTCGATTTCGTGCGCGAGGTGTCGATCATCGCGGTGCGCGGCCGCGACGGCGAGGTGGCCTTCTACCCCATGGCCGAGAACCAGCACGTGGACGGCATCCTGCGCTACTCCATCGCCCCCATGCCCGACCTGGACGACGGCGTGCAGCAGACCGCCGACGGCTATATCCGCGCGCTGCTCGACGAGCTCGACTATGTCGGCGTGCTGACCCTGGAGCTCTTCCAGTGCGCCGACGGCAGCCTCTTGGCCAACGAGATGGCGCCCCGGGTGCACAACTCCGGCCACTGGACCCTGGACGGGGCGGTGACCAGCCAGTTCGAGAACCACCTGCGCGCCATCCAGGGCCTGCCGCTGGGCGACACCGCGGCGCGCCTGCCCACCTGCATGCTCAACGTGATCGGCCGCGAGGGCGACTCAGCAAAGATTCTCGCTCTGCCGGACGCCCACCTGCACCGCTACGACAAGCGCGAGCGCCCCGGGCGCAAGCTGGCCCACGTCAACCTGGTGGCGCCGACCCATGAGGCGCTGATGGAGCGGGTGCGCGCCTGCGCGGCCCTGCTGCCCGATGCCCCCGAGCCGCGCTTCAGCTTCGAGTAGCCCGGCGCCCGGCACGATGCCTCCCGCCACGCCCCCCGGCCCCGCCATGAGCGGGGCCGGCTGCCTTCAGTCGAGCGTCTCGCCAATGGCTGACTGAGATCAATCGAAGCTGGGTAATTGTCGCTCGACCTTGAAGCCGGCTGTTGATCGACGACACTTGCAGAAGGCGTGTCGGCGAGGGGAGGCGCCATGTGGCGATGGCTCAGACTGGGCGATCTTGCCCTGATTGCAGTGCTGCTGCTGCCACTGCTGGTGGCGCTGCCGCGCCTGGGTGGCCCTGCCGGGCCGCCCGAGCGGTGGCTGACCTGGGTCGGGCAAGCCACCGGCATCCTGGGGCTGGCCATGATGTTGCTGGCGGCGGCGGTGAGCATCCGCCTGCCGGGCACGGATCGCTGGTTCGGCGGGCTGGCCCGGCTCTGGCGGCTGCACCACTGGCTGGGCTTCGGCGCCTTTATCCTGGTGATGATCCACGCCCTGGCGCTGGGCCTGGCGGCGGTGCCGGCCTCCCTGGACGCCGCCGTGGCTACTCTCTTCCCGCCCCCCGCACACGGGGCGATCTGGCTGGGCTGGCTCGCCTGGCTGGCCATGGTGATCTTCCTGGCGCCCACCTTCGACTTCTTCGGCCAGCCCCACTACCAGCGCTGGAAGCGGCTGCACCTGGTCTCCGCGGCGGCGCTGCTGCTGGCACTCTGGCACGCCCTGCTGCTGGCCGGCGAAACCGCCCTCTGGTGGCTGCTGGGGCTGGCCGGCGAAACCGCCCTCTGGTGGCTGCTGGGGCTGGCCGGGCTGGGCGCCATCGTCTGGCGCAAGCTGGTCTCTCCCCGGGTGGCGCGCCATCCCTACCGCGTCGAGGCGGTGGAGCCCCTGGCCCGGGGTGTGGTGGAACTGGTGTTGCGCCCCGAGGGTAGCGGCATCCGCCATGAGGCGGGGCAGTTCGTCTACCTCTCGCCGCTGGACGAGACGCTCTCCGCCGGGCGCGGCGAAGAGCACCCCTACACCATCGCCTCGGCGCCCTCGGACTCGCGCCTGCGCATCGGCATCAAGGACCTGGGCGATGCCAGCCACGCCCTGCAGCGCGTGACGCCCGAGACCCGGGTGCTGATCGAGGGCCCCTACGGCGAGTTCTATGCCCGGCGCTTCCCCGAGCGCGATCAGCTGTGGATCGGGGGCGGCATCGGCATTGCCCCCTTCGTGGGCGGTGCCCGGGACCTGGCGGCGGGGGGCGTGTGGAGGGACGGGTCCAGCTGCTCTATTTGGCCAACGACGAGCCCCGTGCCTACTATCGAGAGGAGCTGGCCGACATCGCCGAGCGAGTCGAGGGCTTCACCTTCACTCAGCACTACTCCAGAGAGCGGGGACGCCTGGATGAGGCTTTCCTGCGCCAGCACTGCCCCGATTTCACCGAGCGGGAGATCTACCTCTGTGGGCCTCCCGCCATGAATGCGCACCTGCAGCGGCTGCTGGCCGAGCAGGGGGTGCCCGCCTCACGCATCCATAGCGAGGTCTTCGATTTCCTATGACGATTCACAAGATTGCCTACTCCGCTTTCATCGCCTTCGTGGCGAGCCTAATGACCCTGGTCTCGGTGAGCGCGCTCTCCAGCAACGAGCGCGACAAGACCGATGACGAGGCGCTGGACCCGATCACCCTGGACGAGCTCGCCGAGCACGACGATGCACAGAGCTGCTGGAAGGCGATTCATGGCCGGGTCTACGACATCACCGACTACGTGCCTGACCATCCCACCGATGAGGCGGTGATCCTCGAGTGGTGCGGCCGGGAGTCCACCGAGGGCTGGGACAACAAGCGCCCCGGGGTACCCCACAGCCCGCGGGCCGAGGCGATGCTCGAGGAGTACCTGATCGGCCGCCTGGTGGATGAGGAGGGCGAGCCGGTCGAACCCGAGGCCGCCCCCGAGGAGACCGCCCCCGACGAGGCGCGGTTCTCGCCCGCCGAGGATGAGCGGCTGCACCGGGCCCTGCTGGGCCTGCCGCTGGATGGCCACTATCGCGGCGTGTTCATCGATCGCGGGATCATCCAGGTCAATATCACCTTCGACCTCGAGGATGGCCGCTTCACCCGGCTCGCCTTCCGTCACCTGGCCTATCGAGACGATGACTACCTGGCCATGGAGGAAGGCGAGGCGCTCTATCCGGTGCTGCAACAGCATCGCCAGATCCTCGAGCGCCTGGAGGGCGAGCCGGTGACCGCCATCTTTGCCCTCTATGAGCCCGAGCGGCTGGCCGATGACATCGACGGCTATAGCGGGGCCACCCTGCGCGGCGCCAAGCTGATCTCGGCGATCCGCGATGCCTTGAACCGCGGGGTCTACAGCTGGCCCTGATGACCTGGGTCAAGCCGGCGGCCGAGTCCGTTGAGGGCGCCGGCCTCGCCAAGCCGGGCGGCATGCTGTAAAGATAGCGCTACAATGTCTAACGCCAAATTAAGGCTCGGCATGCCGCCACTTTCGCCTTCGCCTCTCCGGCGACAGCTCTGTCACGAACAGGTACGTCTGCTCTACGAGCGGCTCTGGCAGCCGGTGCTGACCAGCGTGCTGGCGGCCCTGCTGCTGGTGGCCGCCATGTGGCCGGTGATGCCCGCCGGGCCGCTGATCGGCTGGCTGGCGGCGCTGGTGGCGGTGTCCGGGCTGCGGCTGTGGCTGGCCCGGCATTTCCAGGCGCTACCCAGGCGGCGGCGCCGGCAGCGGCGCTGGCTGTGCCGGTTCGCCCTGGGGGCCGGACTTGCCGGGGTGGTCTGGGGGCTGGCGGGGGTGCTGATGTTCACCATGGAGCACCACGGCCAGCTGGTGGCGCTGACCATCGTGCTGGCCGGCATCGCGGCCGGCGGGGTGATGACCCTCGCCGCCGTGCCGTGGGTGGCACCGCTGTTCGTGCTGCCGGTGCTGCTGCCGCTGCTGGGGCAGTTCCTGCTGCAGGGCACTTCCCTGGCCTGGCTGCTCTCGGCCATGGTGCTGCTGTTCCTGGGGCTGCTGCTGGTGACCGGTCAGCGGCTGAGCGGCATCATCGGCGACAATATCGCCCTGCGTCTGGCGGTGACCACCCGGGAGCACCAGCTGCGCGACAGCGAGACCCGCTACCGCACCATCTTCCGCCATACGCCGCTGGGGGTGATGCACTTCGACCGGCACGGCGAGATCCGCGATTGCAACGACAAGTGCCTGGAGATCCTCGGCACCCGCCGCCGGCGGCTGGTGGGGTTCAACCTCCTGCGTCATGCCCGGGATGAGCGGGTGGTGGCCGCGGTGCGCGACGCCCTCGACAAGGGCGTCGGCTATTTCGAGGGCGACTATCAGGCGGTCAACAGCGGCAAATCGACGCCACTGCGGGCCTTCTACAATGCGCTGCGCAGCGAGGACGGCGAGGTGGTGGGCGGCGTGGCGATCATCGAAGATTTCAGCGAGCGCAAGCGGGCCGAAGCGGTGATCCATCGCCAGGCCTACTACGATGCGCTGACCGAGCTGCCCAATCGACGCCTGCTGATCGAGACCCTGGAGAGCGTGCTCGAGGCCCGGCGAGAGGACGAACGCCAGGGGCTGGTGATGTTCCTCGACCTGGACCGCTTCAAGATGATCAACGACTCCCTGGGCCATGCGGTGGGCGACGAGCTGCTGCGACAGGTCAGCCAGCGGCTGCAGGCCAGCCTGGGGGCGGGGACCTGGCGGCCCGCCTCAGCGGCGATGAGTTCGTCGTGCTGGTGCCGACGTTGGCCGAGCGCGGCGAGATCGATCTGGACGCGGTGGAGCGGCGTGTCGCCGAGCTGCTTGCCGCGCTGCGCCGGCCCTATGAGCTGGAAGGGCAGCGCCTCAGCGTGACGCCCAGCATCGGCTATACCCTCTTCCCCTTCGGCGACGAGACGGTGGGCGACGTGCTTCGCCACGCCGATACCGCCATGTACCAGGCCAAGGCGCGCGGCCGAGCGCGGATCTGCTGCTACGAGCCGGCCATGCAGGAGCAGGTCGCCTGGCGGCTGGAGATGGAGCAGTCGCTGCGCGGAGCGCTGGCCGAGGGGCAGCTGGCCATGCATTTCCAGCCTCAGGTGAGCGGGGGCGGCGAGATTCTCGCGGCCGAGTCGCTGATGCGCTGGCGGCACCCGGTGCAGGGCCCCGTTTCGCCCGAGGTCTTCATCGCCATCGCCGAGGAGAGCGATCTGATCGTCGAGCTCGAGACCTGGATGCTCGATACCTGTTGCGCGCTGCTGGGGCGGCAGCCGGCGGCGGCCCTGCCGCGGCTGTCGGTGAATATCAGCGTGCGACACTTCGTCCAATCGGACATCGTGGCCACCGTGGAAGGGGCGCTCGCGGCCCATGGCGTCGACCCGGGCCGACTGACCGTGGAGCTCACCGAGAGCATCCTGATCGACAGCCTGGAGGAGGCCGTGGAGCGCATGCGTGCGCTCAAGCGCCTGGGCGTGCGCCTCGCCCTGGACGACTTCGGCACCGGCTTCTCGTCGCTGATGTATCTCAAGCGCCTGCCGCTGGACGAGCTCAAGATCGATCGCAGCTTCGTCGGCGAGCTGGATAGCGACCCCAACGATGCCGCCATCGTCGAGACGGTGCTGGTCATGGCCGACCATCTGGGCCTGGCGGTGGTGGCGGAAGGGGTCGAGAATGCCGCCCAGCTGGCGTTTCTCGAGGCTCGGGGCTGTCACCACTTCCAGGGCTTCTACTTCCACTGGCCGATGGCCGAGGCCGACTTTCAGCGCCTGCTGGCACCGGACGACGCCTTCCTGCCGTGAGCGCCCCGTCTCGCCGGCCCGGCCGCTGTACTTCATGGGGCTGGCTGGCTAAGGTCATCCCATGACCGCAAGCGACCCCTGGCAATGGCCGACCGCCGAGGTCGGCGTGGCAACGGGCAACCTGATTCTGCTGGGCGTGATTCTCAGCGTCAGCATCGGCGTCGATGCCCTGGCCAGGCGCCTGGGGCTGCCACGTATCTCGCTGCTGGTGCTGGTCGGGGTGGCGCTGGCGCTGGTCCAGCAGCTGCTGCTGGACCATGACGGAAGCGAGCCCCTGGGCGCACTCGGCGAGCCGCTGATTCACCTGGCCCTGGTGCTGGTGTCGTTTCTGCTGGGCGGCGAGCTGACCCTGACACGGCTGCGGCGGCACGGATGGCTGCTGGTGGGCATCTCCCTGGCCATCGTGCTCAGCGGCGCGCTGCTGGTCGGCTTCGGTCTGCTGCTGCTGGGCTTTCCGCTGGTGGTGGCGCTCAGCCTGGCCGTTATCTCGGTGGCCACCGAGCCGGCGGAAATCACCGACGAGGTCTATGCCCGCGGCGACACGCGGCTTCGCGCACGGCTGCTGATGGGCATGGTCGCCATCGACGATGCCTGGGGCATACTGCTGTTCGGGGTCGCCATGGCGCTGCTCGGCTGGCAGCTGACCGGCGAGGGCGGCCTGGCCCTGGCTCACGCCGGCTGGGAGCTGGGCGGCGCGCTGCTGCTGGGGGCGGCCATCGGCCTGCCGGCGGCCTGGTTGACCGGGCGGCTGCGGCCCGGGGAGCCGACCCAGGTCGAGGCCCTGGCACTGATCCTGCTGCTCTCCGGACTCTCCACCTGGCTTCAGGTCTCGGGACTGCTGGCGGCGATGTTCGCCGGGGCGCTGGTGGCCAACCTCTCCTCCCACCATACCCGCTCGTTTCGTGAGATCGAGCACATCGAATGGCCCTTCCTGGTGTTCTTCTTCGTGCTCTCCGGGGCCAAAGTCGACCTGGGCTATCTGGGCAGCGCGCTGTGGTTGACCCTGGCCTATATCGCCCTGCGCCTGGCCGGGCGCTATCTGGGCGGTGCCCTGGGGGTTCGCGCCATGCGGCGCCGGGAGGAGCTGCCCCACGATATCGGCCTGGCGCTGACGCCCCAGGCCGGCATCGCCATGGGCATGGCGCTACTGGTGGTCGAGCGATTCCCCGAGCACGGCACGCTGCTGCTCTCGGCGGTGGTGGCCTCCACCGTGGTCTTCGAGCTGATCGGGCCCTTCCTGATCCGACGCGTGCTGCGCTGAATCAGCCCGTCTCGGCACACGGCGCAACAGGCGCAGGCCGTTGGCCACCACGATCAGGCTGGCGCCCATGTCGGCGAACACCGCCATCCACAGGGTGGCGTGGCCGGTGAAGGCGAGCGCCATGAACACCGCCTTGAGGCCCAGGGCGATGGCAATGTTCTGTACCAGCACCGCTCGCGTGCGCCGTGAAAGACGCAGGAAGTCGGCCAGGCGGCGCGGGTCATCGTCCATCAGCGCCACGTCGGCGGTCTCGATGGCGGCATCGCTGCCGAGCGCGCCCATGGCGAAGCCGATATCGGCGCGGGCCAGCGCCGGGGCGTCGTTGATGCCGTCGCCCACCATGCCCACCGGTCCCCGCTGAGCCCGCGCCTCGATCATCGCCAGCTTGTCCTCCGGCAGCAGGGCGCCATGGGCCTCGTCGATGCCGGCCTGGGTCGCCACCGAGGTTACGCTGGCCGGATCGTCGCCGCTGAGCACCAGCGTGGTCACGCCCAGCCGATGCAGCGCCCCGATGGCTTCGCGGCTCTCTTCACGCAGCGGGTCGCCGACGGCGAACAGGGCCAGCGGGCGTGTCTCTTCCCCCAGGATCACCAGCGTCTCGCCCCGGGCCTCGTGCTCGGCGAGCTGCGCATCGAGGGCTTCCTCGATCGGTGAGAACTGCTGCATCAGGCGGCGGTTGCCGAGCCACAGCCTGCGCCCATCGTAACTAGCCGTCACGCCGCGGCCGGGCAGTTCGCGCACGTCGCTGACTTCCAGCGGGTCGACGCCATCGGCCTCGGCGGCGCGGGCCAGGGCCGCCGACACCGGGTGCGAGGAGCGCACGGCGAGGCCTGTCGCCAGCGCTCGCAGGCGCTCCCGGCCGGGCATGCCCAGCGTGCCGTCGAGCGGGTGCCAGGCCCGCTGGGAGGGGCGGCCCCGGGTCAGGGTGCCGGTCTTGTCGAAGGCGATGGCGGTAAGTCGATACCCCTGCTCCAGGAAGTGGCCGCCCTTGACCAGGATGCCCGCCCGGGCGGCCGCGGCCAGGCCGCTGACCACGGTGACCGGGGTGGAAATCACCAGCGCACAGGGGCAGGCGATCACCAGCAGCACCAGGGCGCGGTAGATGCCCTCGAGCCAGCTGACGCCGAACAGCCACGGCCAGGTGAAGCCCACCAGCAGGGCGATGGCGAAAACCGCCGGGGTATAGACCGCAGCGAAGCGATCGATGAAGCGCTGGGTGGGGGCGCGACTGGCCTGGGCCTGCTCCACGGTGTGAATGATGCGCGCCAGGGTGGTGTCGCTCGCCGCCCGGGTGGTGCGATAGAGGAATTCGCTGCCCTGGTTGACGCTACCGGCGAACACGGCGGCGCCGGGTGCCTTGTCCACCGGCAGGCTTTCGCCGGTGATGGGCGATTCGTCCAGCGCCGGGTGGCCCTCGGCCACGCTGCCGTCCAGCGCCAGACGCTCGCCGGGGCGCACCCGCACCAGGCTGCCCACGGCGACCTCGCTGGCCGGCATGCTGCGAAAGGCGCCATCGGCCTGGCGCACGCTGGCGCTTTCCGGCGCCAGCGAAAGCAACTCGCGAATGGCGTTGCGCGCGCGGCCCAGTGAGCGCGCCTCGATGCGCTCGGCCAGGGTGAACAAAACCAGCACCATGGCCGCCTCGGCCCACTGGCCGATTAGCAGCGCGCCGGTCACCGCCACGCTCATCAGGGCATTGATGTTGAGCGTGCGATGGCGCAGGGCGATGAAGCCCTTCTTCCAGGTCGGCAGGCCGACCTGGGCGATGGCCGTCAGCGCCAGCGCAGCGGCCAGCCACGGCTCGGCCAGCGCCAGCCAGTCGCTGGCTTCGGCGGTCAGCGCCAGTATCGCGGCGGCACCGAGCTTCCACCAATTCTCCTCGCTGCTGGCCGTCGGCGTGCGCTGGGACGGCTCGTGGCGGCGCGCGGTCATGCCGGTGGCGGCGATACGCCGCTCGATGGCGTCTTCCGTGACGTGGCGGTGATGCACCGTCAGCACGCGATTGACCAGATCGAAGTCGAGCCTCTCGATGTCCGGCGTGTCGCCCAGCGCCCGGCGCAGCAGCGCTTCCTCGGTGGGGCAGTCCATCGCCTCGATGTGCAGGCGAAGCGCCTGGGTGCCGGGCGGCGGATCGTTGCGCCCGGCCCGGCCCGGGGCGGGCGGTGCCGGTGTGCAGCTCGAGCAGCCGTTGCGTTCGGTCATGGCGGGACTCCGTGTCATCGTATAGGCTGATGACACACCCTGTAGCAACTACAGAGTCAAGTCGGAAACGTCAATTTCTAGAGCATTTCCCCAAGTACTTCCGAGAAGACCATGCGAGGCCTCACATGAAGATCGGTGAGCTGGCCAGCCGCACCGGCTGCGCGGTGGAAACCATCCGCTACTACGAGCGCCAGGGGCTGTTGCCCGAGCCCGCCCGCTCCAGCGGCAACTATCGCCTCTATGCGGCGCCCCACGTCGAGCGGCTGCGTTTCATCCGCCACTGTCGTACGCTGGACATGACGCTGGAGGAGATCCGCACCCTGCTCGATTACCATGACCATCCGCGCCAACCCTGCAACGCGGTGAACGGCCTGATCGATGAACACTTGGCTCACGTCGAGGCGCGCATCGAGCAGCTGCAGGCGCTGCGCGAGGCCCTCGTCATCCTACGCTCTCGCTGCAACGGCGAGACCGACTCCAGCCACTGTGGGATCCTCCAGGAGCTGGCTCAGCCGGTGGCGGAACGGCTTGCCGAGTCGCATGAGCCGAGCCATGTGCCGGGTCCGCATGGAGGGGGTTGATTGGCGGCTAGCCGCGCCGAAACACCCGCCGCCCCAAGGCCCATACCTCGTCGATGGCCCACTCGCCGTCGCTTAATACCAGAAGGTCTGCGTCGCAGCCCGGGGCCAGACGCCCCTTGGCGGTGAGCTTGAGGGCGTCGGCGGCGTGGCCGCTGGCCATGCCCAGGGCGCGCTCCAGGGCGATGCCGTGGTCGTTGACGCACTGGCCGAGCACCGCGAACAGGCTCGATAGCCGCCCGGGCTCGAGGCCCACGAAGCGGCGCGCCTCGTCGAACTGCGGCAGCGAGGCGTTGGCGTCCGAAGAGAGGGTGATGCGCGACGGCTCCACCCGGGCGTGCAGGGCGCGAGCCACCGCTTCGGCGGCGGGGACCTCGCCGCCGGCCAGCAGCGCCGGGGTAGTGCTGGTGGTGAAGTCGATGCGCCCGCCTTCGCGGGCGAAGCGTACGCCGTCCTCGAACAGCTCCGGGGTGCGGTTGATATGGGTCGGCAGGAACTGGGCCAGCGGGATGGCGCTTTGGCGGGCCGCCTCGCGCAGCGGCTCCAGGTGCGTTGGGGCATCGCCGGTATGGATGAAGACGATGCCCGACTTGCCCGCCAGCATGCCGGCGGTGCGCGCCTCGGCGGCCAGCCGGGCCAGTTCGCTCGCCGCCGGCTGGGAGCCGCGATGGTCGCTGATCGCGACCTCGCCCACGCCAATGAACTCGGGAATGAACAGGATGTCGCTGCCCACCGAGCCGGTCAGCGTGACCGGCGGCAGCTGATAGGAGCCGGTGTAGCAGTAGGTGGTGAGCCCGCCGGCGGCGAGCTCGCGGGCCTTGCCCAGCAGGTTGGCCGGGGTGCGGGTCAGGGCGTCGGTGCCCAGGGCGCCGACCAGGGTGGTGACGCCGGAAGCCAGGGCATCCTCCAGGCTGAGCTCCGGGGTGCGGGTGCCGAAGCCGCCCTCGCCGCCGCCGCCGATGAAGTGCACCAGGGGGTCCACCAGGCCGGGAATCACCCGGCGTCCCGCCAGGTCGACCGTCTCGACGCCCGGGCCGCTGGCGGGCAGCGGCTCGCCGTCCGCTATTACGGCGGCGATGCGCCGGTCGGCGATCAGTAGGTGGCAGAGTCCCAGGGGCTCGGGGGCGTAAAGGTGGGTATTCTTGAGCAGCGTCAGCATGGCGGCGTCCGGTCGCGGATGAAGAAGCGCCAGCGCCGGGGCGGCCGGCGCTGGCGGGGTCGCGGAGAGCTACTCCGTCAGAGCTTGATATCGTAGTTGAAGTAGCGCTCCATGATCTCATCGTAGGTGCCATCCTCCTTGAGGGCGGCCAGCGCCTCGTTGAAACGCTCGGCGAGATCGCGGTCGCGGGGGCGGAAGGCCACGCCGACGCCCTGGCCGAAGATGTGCTCGGGCTGATTGATGAAGTCGCTGACGCGCTGGAAGCGGGAGTCGTCGGCCTCGAGATCCATGCGCGACTCCGCCACCGGGGCGTCGAGGAAGGTCAGGTCGAGACGCTCGGCGCGCAGGTCGTTGAGCACGTCATCGCCACTGGTATAGCGGCGGATCTCCACCAGGTCGCCGTACAGCTCGGAGACATAGTTGTCCTGCAGGGTGGCGCGCTGCACGCCCACCACCAGGCCTTCAAGGCTGTCGCGATCGGCGATGTCGACCTCCCGGCCCTGCAGGCTGAACCAGGCACTGGGGGTGGTGTAGTAGGGCTCGGAGAAGAGAACCCGCTGGGCCCGCTCCTCGGTGATCGCCATGGAGGACATGATGCCGTCGTAGTTGCGCGCCAGCAGTCCCGGGATGATGCCGTCCCAGTCCTGCTCGACCCACACGCAGGTGGCCTCGAGATAGTCGCAGACGGCCTCGCCCAGCTCGATCTCGAAGCCGGTCAGGGTGCCGTCCGGCTGGCGGTACATGAAGGGCTCGTAGGGCAGGTCGATGCCGAGACGGATCTCGGAATAGTCGCGGGCCTGGGCGCTGCCGGCGGCGAGGCCGGCGGTCAGGGTAGCGGCGAGCAGCAGGGTCATATGACGCATGGGACTTTCTCCCGTGAAGGTGTTGGGTGACACGTATTGTCCGGCCACGCGGTAGCGCGGGTACGGGCGAGTTTTGGTTGGCGAGGATGCGACCGGGGTCGCGCCGATGTGCCGCCGCTCGGGCGGCGTCTCACGAACCGGGCACGGGCGTGCCATGGCGGCCTGGACGGCTGCCGGGGAAGGCTATTCGTCGAACCATTCGCTGAGGTAGAAGCTGTCGACGTAACAGCGGTAGACTTCGCGCGATGACGGGGATTGGCAATCGATCATGGACGCTGTCCTGATGCGATGGTGACGGTTTGACTTTCCACAAGAGACGCAGTGGTGTCAATCCCTTCCCCGGTGGCCGGGGAAGGGGAGCACACGGCGCGGGGCTTATTCGTCGCCGAAGTAGCGCTGGTAGATCTCATCGTAGGTGCCGTCTTCCTTCAGCGTGGCGAGTGCCTCGTTGAAGCGCTCGGCCAGCGCCTCGTCGCGCTGGCGGAAGGCGATGCCGAAGCCTTCACCGAAGTACTCTTCCGGCTCGGTGACCATCTCGCCGACCACCTGGAACTGACCCTCGCGGGCGTCGAGCAGGGTGACCTGGCCGACGATGAACTCCAGGAAGACGAGATCCAGGCGCTGGGCCTGCAGGTCCAGCACCATGTCGTCGGCGGTGGAGTAGCGGCTGATGCTGGCGACGCCGCCGTAGTTGTCGGTGACGTAGCTGTCGAAGGTGGTGCCGCGCTGCACGCCGATGCTCTTGTCGGCCAGGGTCTCCTCGTTGATCGCTCCGATCTCGCTGCCGGCGGGGGCGAACCAGGCGCCGGGAATGGTGATGTAGGGGTCGGAGAAGAGCACGGTCTGGCGACGCTCTTCGTTAATGGTCATCGAGGACATGATGGCGTCGTAGTTGCGCGCCAGCAGGCCCGGGATGATGCCGTCCCACTCCTGCTCGATCCACTCGCAGGTGACGCCCATCTCGGCACACAGGGCATTGCCCAGCTCGATGTCGAAGCCGGTCAGTTCGCCGTCCGCGTCACGGTACTCCATCGGCTCGTAGGGCACGTCGACGCCGAACCGCACGTGATCGTAGTCGCGGGCCTGGGCGGTGCCTGCGGCCAGCGCCACGCCGAGAATTGAGACAGTCAGCAGTGTTTTCATCGTTGGTTTCCTTTTGTAGTCGTTCGTCCACCGATCGGGTGACGTCGCGCCAGAATTTAGCGCAGCTGCGCAGGGCGAGAAAGCCCTCAGACGCGGTTTTGCCAACGCCTGTTTGACGCTGACGCCCCCTCAGCTCTGGGGCTTGAGATGCGCCAGCAGTCGCTTCTCCAGGTAGCGGAAGAAGAAGAGGATGGCAAACGTCAGGCAGAGATAGATCACCGCCACGAAGATGAAGGCCTCGAAGGGAGCATAGAAGCGCGCGTAGACGAAGCGTGCCGCCCCGGTGAGGTCCATCAGCGTGACCACGCTGGCAATCGCACTGGCATGCAGCATGAAGATCACCTCGTTGCCGTAGGCCGGCAGGGCGCGGCGGAAGGCACTGGGCAGGATGATGCGTCGCATCATCAGCGCTCGGGACATGCCGTAGGCCCGGGCCGCCTCGATCTCGCCCTTGGGGGTCGCCTTGATGGCGCCGCGGAAGATCTCGGTGGTGTAGGCCGCCGTGTTCAGGGTGAAGGCGATCAGCGCCGGGTAGAAGGCCTCGCGCAGCAGCGGCCACAGGAAGGTCTCCTGGATGCCGTCGAAGAACACTACCCCATAGTAGATGATGTAGAGCTGGATCAGCAGCGGCGTGCCGCGGAACACATAGGTGTAGGCGTAGATCGGCAGGCTGATCCAGCGATGCTTCGAGCTGCGCCCGATGGCCAGGGGCACCGCCAGCACCAGGCCGATCAGCAGCGACAGGAACACCAGCTGAACGGTGACGACCAGGCCATCCCAGTAGTAGCCCAGCGTCTGGGGGTAAAGATCAGGTTGTCGTCCAGCAGCTCATGGAACCAGGCGAGAATCTCCATGTTCAGTGCTCCCCGAAGCCGACGTTGTAGCGCTTCTGCAGCCGCGCGAAGATCCACTCCGATAGCGAGGCGATCAGCAGATAGATGAGTGCCACCGGGATCAGGAAGGTGAAGGGCTCATGGGTGGCTCGGGAGGCCTCGGCGGCGACCCGCACCATATCGGTGAGACCGATGATCGACACCAGGGCGGTGGTCTTGAGCAGCACCATCCAGTTGTTGGAGAGCCCGGGCAGGGCGTGGCGCATCATCAGCGGAAAGCGGATGCGGCGAAACACTAGCCAGGGGCTCATGCCGTAGGCCTTGCCCGCCTCGATCTGGCCGTGGTCCACGGCCATGAAGGCACCGCGGAAGGTCTCGCCCATGTAAGCGCCGAAGATGAAGCCGATGGTCAGCACTCCGGCGGCGAAGGCGTTGAGGTTGATGTACCAGTCGACGCCGAAGCGGTCGTAGAGGGCGTCCGTGACCACGTTTAGCGCCATCTGGCCGCCGAAGAACAGCAGCATCATCAGCACCAGGTCCGGCACGCCGCGGATCAGGGTGGTGTAGACAGTGGCGATCTTGTGCAGCAGCCAGCTGCGGGACATCTTGGCGCTGGCGGTGAGCAGCCCCAGCACGATGGCCAGCGCCAGCGAGAGAATCGCCAGCTGGAGGGTGACCCCGGCGCCTTCCAGCAGCCTTGGGCCGTAGCCGTGTAGGTCGAGCATGATGGAGTATCCTCAGTACTTCGGCGCCAGGAACTGCTGGAGACGCGGCGACTGCGGGTTGCCCAGCACCTCCAGGGGCGGGCCGGCCTCTTCCACCAGGCCCTGGTGGAGGTAGATCACTTCGCTGGAGACGTCCCGGGCGAAGCTCATCTCGTGGGTCACCACCACCATGGTGCGGCCCTCGTCGGCCAGGTCGCGCATGACCTTGAGGACATCGCCGACCAGCTCCGGGTCCAGCGCCGAGGTGGGCTCATCGAACAGCATCACCTCGGGGTCCATGGCCAGCGCCCGGGCGATGGCGCCGCGCTGCTGCTGGCCGCCGGACATCTGCGCCGGATAGGCATCGGCCCGGGCGGTGAGGCCGACGCGCTCAAGCAGCGCCCTGGCCTGCTCGATGGCCTCCTTCTTCGGCTTGCCGAGCACGTGCACCGGCGCCTCGATGATGTTCTCGAGCAGGGTCATATGGGCCCAGAGATTGAAGCTCTGGAAGACCATGGAGAGCTTGGCGCGCATCTGCACCACCTGCTTCCAGTCGGCGGGCTCGCGGCCGTGGCGGGTCTGCTTGAAGCGAATCGGTTCGCCGTGGACGATCAGGTCGCCTTCGTCCGGCTGTTCGAGCAGGTTCATGCAGCGCAGGAAGGTGCTCTTGCCGGAGCCGGAGGCGCCGATCAGGGTGATGACGTCCCCCTTATGGGCCGCAAGCGAGAGGCCCTTGAGGACTTCGGTATCGCCGAAGCGTTTCTTGATGTTGCGCACCTCGAGCGGAATCGGGGTATCGGCCATGTTGAGGCTCCAGGTCGGGGCATATCGCCGGCAGCGGCGACGGGCCGGTCAAGCGGGCTGGCACGAAAAGGAGGCGATTCTAACAGGCCCGGCGCTTTTCGACAGACTGGCTTGGCGGTAGTGCCATTCGACCTTGGTGGCAATCATGGTGGTGTCGAATCATGGGATATCTCCGGATTGTTGTTGTTGAGTCGAGTATTTCACTAAGGTTTGGCGCCTGTGCAGCAATCGCTGCCAGGTCGCGGGGTTAGTCCGGTGGAGCGCTGGGTGCCACCAGCAGCGCCGCCCTGGCGCCGACTTCCACCTGGGCATTGGGAAAGACCACCCGCATCGGCGACTCGCCCACCGTGAAGGGGCCCGCCTTGCCATCCTCGGCGAGACGCGTGCCGGGAGCGAACTCCGTGAAGTTGGGCGTGTCGTCGGGAAAGCAGAGCCTGAAGTCGTGGTCCTGGCGCATCAGCTCGTGGGCGACCCGGAAGTAGGCCATGCGCTCGGGGGCGGCGCCGAATGGCTCGCGCCCCTCGAGCAGCGCCGTGAGCAGCCGCCCCATGGGCGCCAGCGGCGCTAGGTCGTTGTGGCCGAAGGGCAGGGCGCGGCCCAGCTCCAGGGTGAAGGCCTGGGCGCCGTGATAGTGCTTGGCGTAGTGGGAGAAGGTCCAGCTGTGCTGGTGCTGATGCAGCACCGCCTGAATATCGGCCCCGGCCAGCCAGCGCCACTGTTCGGGCCGGGTGGACGTTTCGGCGAAGGGCTCGACTACGAAGCGCGGGTAGCGACTGTCGCGGATCGCCGTGTGCAGGTCGTAGTGCAGGCGCTCCCGCCCGGGGTGGCGGGCGAAGAAGTCATCCACGCTGACCATCAGCTTGCGCGCCCGGTCGGGTTCCATCCCGCGCTCGCCGAGGTCGCGGCGAAACAGTCGGTTGAGATTGGTGGTCACGAAGCGCCGGCCCTGGCGAATGGCCTCCAGGTTGCCGAGGATCACCAGCGCGGGGGCGCCCAGGCGAGTCAGGCCGGCCTCGAGTCGGGCCAGGCAGTCGCCGAGCAGCTCGATGGGGGCGGTCTCATTGCCATGAATGCCCACCGACAGCACGCAGGCGCGGGCATCCTCGGCCGGCGTATCGGGGGTGAGTTCGAGAATGCCCGGCCCGAGAATCGTGAAGTGTCCGCCCCGCACCGCGCCGTCGGTTCGGGGCGGGGGGTGCCTTCCAGGCTGAGGTCGATCCATTCCGCCAGCATGGCCGCTATCCTGATCGTGTGAAAAGACTCGGGCCACCTTCCGGCGCCGTGCACTTTCCCACAAGCCCCGGAGTCGGGCTGGTGAAAGCGCGGGTGCGATAGTGAAATTCACGCCCGGCCTCAGCGCCAGGGCGCGCAGGCCTCGCCCTGGTCCACCTCGATCAGCTCGTCGACCGGAAAGGCCATGCGTTCGGCGCTGGCCACCAGGCCCTCATAGGTGGCGGCATCGAGCTGCGGGTCGCGCGCCAGGATCCAGAGATAGCGGCGGTCGGGGCCGGCGACCAGCACCCACTGGTATGCCTCGTCAAGCTCGAGGATGTTATAGCCGCCGTAGAAGGGGCCGAAGAAGCTCACCTTGAGACGGCCGACGTCTTCGTCGCCGATGAAATAGGCGCGCCCCTCGGCCTCGTCCACCTCGCCTTCGCTCAGGTTCACACCGCGGTTGATCACCCGCACGCCGCCGTCGTCGCGTCGGGAATAGTCGGCGGTGACGCAGTCCAGGCCGCGCTCGAAGGAGTGGTCGAGGCGGGCGATCTCGTACCACTGGCCGAGGTAGCGATCGAGCTCGAAGCCGGTGACGGGCTCGGTCCCCTTGGGAATCCCGGTGCAGCCGGCCAGCAGCAGGGCGGCGCCCAGCGGGGCGAGCAGGAGGTGGCGGAACATCGGCGACTCCTTGTCGTGGGGCCGCGCAGGCGGCGGCTGTGACCTTGGCAGGATGGGGCCAGTGGCGACGCCGAGCTAGACTGACCGCCTGTCCCAGCCAGGAGGCCGCCATGACCGACCACGTCCGCCATCTCAATGACCACTATGATGCCCTTGCCGCCGGGGGCGGGAAAGCCTGATGCTTCGGCTGCGCAAGGCCTTCCGGGAGGCAGGCTGCGACCCGGACCGGCTGACCCTGGATGAGGTGGCGGGCATTGATCAACTCCACCTGGGGGGCGCAGCGCCAGCCGCTCGTTGGCGGCGCGGGGGAGCTGAGCCCCGGGGAACGGTTGCTGGACGTGGGCTGCGGCACCGGCGGGGCCAGCCGGCTGCTGGCCGCCGAGGCAGGCTGCCGGGTGGTGGGCCTGGACATCACCGCGGCTTTCATTGAGGTGGCCGAGTGGCTGAGCGAGGCCACCGGCATGGCCGCCCAGACCCGCTTCCTGTGCGCCGATGCCGCCCAGGCCCCGCTGCCGGACGCGCGTTTCGACGCCGTCTGGTGCCAGCATGCGCTGATGAACATGCCCCAAGTGCCGCGGGTGCTGGCCGAGTGGCGTCGCCTGCTGGTGCCCGGAGGGCGAGTGCTGCTTCACGAGGTCGTGGCCGGCGACAACCGCGAGCCGCTGGTGCTGCCGGTGCCCTGGGCGCGCAGCGCGGCGACCAGCCATCTGCGCGACCGCGGCGAGCTCGAGCGCACCCTGGCCCAGGCCGGCTTCGAACCGCTGGCGGTACGCGACGTGACCGAGGCGGCGCTGGCCTGGCGACGCGAGCGCAGCCGGCGCGAAGTCGCCGGTGCGGTGCCGGCCGCCCTGCCGGGCCCATCGCTGATCTTCGGCGACGACTTCCCGGTCATGGGGCGCAACCTGCGTGACAACCTGGCGGCTGGCAAGGTGCGCATCCTGGAGGGGGTGTGGCGCCGCTCGGTTCGATAAGATCGATGTCTGGGGTCGAAAAGCTTCGCTTTTGTTCACCGCTACCCCTTCTATGCTGAGGGCGTGATTCGTCGGATACCCCATTATCCAGCAGAAGGAGAGTGACCATGACCAAGGTGCTCGTGCTCTATTACTCCATGTATGGCCATATCGATACCCTGGCCAGGGCGGTGGCCGAGGGTGCCAGCGGGGTAGCCGGGGTCGAGGTGACCGTCAAGCGAGTCCCCGAGACCATGGACCCTGACGCTTTCGCCAAGGCCGGCGGTAAGGCCCTCGACACGCCCGAGGCAACCCCCCAGGAGATGGCCGACTACGATGCCGTGATCTTCGGCACCCCGACCCGCTTCGGCAACATGGCGGGGCAGCTGCGCACCTTCCTTGATCAGACCGGTGGGCTCTGGGCCAGCGGCGGCCTGCGCGGCAAGGTGGCCAGCGTGTTTACCTCCACCGGTACCGGCGGCGGCAATGAGTCGACCATTCTCTCCACCTGGGTCACTCTGGCCCACCACGGCATGGTGATCGTGCCGATCGGCTACGGGCAGGATTCTCAGTTCGACCTGTCGGAGGTCAAGGGGGGCTCGCCCTACGGGGCGGCCACCATCGCCGGCGCCGACGGCTCGCGACAGCCCAGCGATACCGAGCTCGAGCTGGCTCGCTTCCAGGGCGAACACGTGGCGACCATTGCCGCCAAGCTCGCCGCCTGAGGCTTTCTATACTCCCTATGGCACCCCGCCCGGAGGCCCGGGTGGGGTTCGGTCGTCAGCTGAACTGAGCGGGTTGCCGAAGGCGCCCCCCTCGCACCAGATAGCTGAGCGGATGCAGCACCAGCCAGGCGGCGAGCGCCAGGCCGATGACGGCGCCGATCATGGCCACCCAATCGAATGGCGTTGCCACATAGGCCAGCCGCGAATGGGTGAAGAGGGGAATCCACCAGAGTCCCGAGAGGCCAATCGCCAGCGCCGCCAGGTTGGTCCCCCAGCAGCGATACTGGAGCGCGCGATAGCCGCGCAGCCGGGCCACCAGCTGGGCGATCACCAGCACGCTCACCCCGGCCACGATCAGCCACAGGAAGGGGGCCAGGGCGTACATCAGGATGGTCAGTGCACCTTGAATCGTCATCGTCGGGTCTCCTCAGGCCTGGCCTTCCAGCACGGCATAGTAGGCCGGCTGCAGCATGCGATCCTTCATCACCCAGGCGACCCAGGACTCGTCCCGGGGATCGATGAAGGGGAAGGAGGGCAGGAAGTCCAGGTTATTGTCATAGCCGAACTCCACCAGCATCGCCTTGCCGATGCCGGTGATCATCGGGCAGGAGGTATAGCCGTTGTGGCGGGCCGGCAGCGGCTGCTCCTGCATCTGGGCCAGCAGGTTGGCCTCCACCACCGGGGCCTGGGCCTTGACGCTGGCGGCGGTCTTGTTGATCGGTGCGCCGATCACATCGCCGATGCCGAAAACCTCCGGATAGCGGTGGTGCTGCAGGGTGTGAATATCCACATCCAGCCACTCGTCGCGGAAGGGCCCCTCGCGGGCGATCAGGTCGCTTGCCTTGACGAAGTCCGGGGCGCTCATCGGCGGCACCACGTGGATGAAGTCGTAGTCGGCGATCACCGTGCGTTCGCCCTCCTGGGTGAACGCCGCCTCGCGCAGCTCATGGTGGGAGGTGAACTCGCTGTCCGGGCCGACGAAGGCGAACTCCGCCTGCCGCGCCCCGGGTCGATGGCGGTGAGCCGATAGTGGTGGCGTCGCGTGACGCCCTGGTCGTCGAAGCGCTGCTTGACGAAGTCGTTGACCCAGGGCTGGCTGAACAGCGCCTCCCCCGGGGCCAGGAAATCGACCTGAAAGTCGTCGCGATGACCGGTTGCCTCCAGCCGCGACAGCGTCGTGAAGGTCATCTTCAGAGGCGCGCCGGCACACTTCACCGGCGTCGGGGCGGCGGTGAAGAGGCCCTTGCCGCCGCCGGTGGTGATCCAGGCGTCGATGGCGTCACGGGTGCGGGCGGCGCCCTCGATGCTGGCGTAGACGCTGCCGATGCCGTGGCTGCCCACCAGATCCGGCGACATGCCGTCGATCAGGTGGTAGTTGAGCTGTAACCCGGTGGCCACCACCAGGTAGTCGTATTCCAGCTCGCTGGCATCGGCGAGCGAGACCCGGCGGCGCTCGGCATCGATACCCACGGCGGGCTGGCGTACCCACTCCACGCCGGCGGGTACGAAGTTGGCGTTGGGGCGGGTGGTCTTTTCCGGGTGCCAGACGCCGGAGGCCACCAGGGTCCAGCCCGGCTGATAGTGGTGGATCTCGCGGGGTTCGACGAGGGAGATGCGCCCGCCGTCCAGCCGGCGGGCGAGCCGGTTGGCCATGGCCATGCCGGCGGCGCCGCCGCCGAGGATGACCACATGGGCCGAAGTGGAGAGCGTGTTGGCCTGCAGGCTGCCCAGGGGCAGCAGGCTGGCGGCACCGACGCCAAGGCCCAGCTTGAGCAGCTGGCGACGGTCGAGTCGGCCGGCAAAGGGGGGGTGGTGTGTCATGGGGTTTCTCGCGTATCAAATGGAAATTATGGTTATATCCTTATAATTTTATTTCCTTAGTATCCATTCTGTCTCGCCAGCGGCTGCGGCGCATTGACGCATATCAATATTCGATCTCTCGCTATATGGATATTCCACCTTTTGCTATTTCGGCTGGGGTTTCTCGCCGCGAAGGCGGGCTGTGGCGGTTTGACGCACGTCATGTTGCCTTGCATTTATGACTGCAAGGCAAGACAAAAGTCTTGATTTCTTTGTCTGTATTTGTTGATCCCGGTCAGTTTGTCCTGCTGCGGCTTTGCCAGACTTTCCTTGATCCTTCGCACCGCTGCCCTGGGTGGGGGTGGAGGCCGTGACAACACGACAAAGCGCCCCACGACGAGAGGCGCAGGCTGCAGCAAGGGGAATAGCGCAATGACCGATACCGACAAGATACGGTGGCGAAGGCTGCCGGTGCTCATAGTGGGGCTGCTGGGCCTTATGCTGGCATCGGGGGTGATGGCCAGCACGGCGGACCATACCGCCTTTGACGAACTTCAAGGGCCGTTCGATAGCGCAGAGCAGGTCACCGAGGCCTGCTTGAGCTGCCACACCGAGGCCGCCCGGCAGGTAATGGGGACCCGCCACTGGACCTGGGACTACGAGAACCCCCACAGCGGTGAGCGGCTGGGCAAGCGCACCATGCTCAATACCTTCTGCATTGCCGACCAGTCCAATGAGGGCTTCTGCCAGGCGTGTCACGTGGGCTATGGCTGGGAGGACGATACCTTCGACTTCTCCGTCGAGAGCCGGGTCGATTGCCTGGCCTGCCACAATACCGGCGACTATGTGAAAAAGGGCGGCTGGGCCGGCTGGCCCAACGATGAGCTGACCGATCTGACCCTTGCCGCCCGGAACGTGGGGGCATCCTCCCGCGAGACCTGCGGCACCTGCCACTTCTACGGTGGCGGCGGCGACGGGGTGAAGCACGGCGACCTGGACTCATCGCTCTTCCACCCACCCCGGGAGCTCGACGTCCATATGGATGCCGAGGGGCTCGACTTCAGCTGCAGTACCTGCCACCAGACCGAAGGCCATGACGTGCCTGGCAGCCGCATCCAGGGCACCGCAGTGGATGCGCATCCGGCGCTCACTCGCGGCAGCCAGGCGGATCGCAACCCCGCCACCTGCCAGGCTTGCCATGGCAGTCAGCCCCACGAGACCGGCACGCACGCCCAGCGGCTCAACGAGCACACTCGGGCGCTGGCCTGCCAGACGTGTCATATCCCGAGATGGCCCGCGGCGGCGTGCCGACCCGAATGGCATGGGACTGGTCCACGGCGGGCCAGCTGGATGAGGAGGGCAATCCTTTCCTGCGCAGGGATGAAAACGGCTTCATTGCCTATGACAGCAGGAAAGGGGACTTCGTGGCTGAGATCAACGTGGTGCCCGAGTACCTGTGGTGGGACGGCAACACCACCTTCGTGACGGGGGAAACGCTGATCGACCCCAGCGAGCGCGTGCAGTTGAACCCCTACCATGGAATGCCGGGCGCCGAGGACTCCCGCATCTGGCCAGTCAAGCGGGCGCTGGGCAAGCAGCCCTACGATACCGTGCACAACACGCTGCTCAAGCCGCAGGTGGCAATACCCGGCAACGAGACTGCCTTCTGGTTCAACTTCGACTGGGACAAGGCGCTCCAGGCCGGCACCGAGCTGGCGGGCCAGCCGTTCAGCGGCGAATACGACTTCGTCGACACGGCGATGCTGTGGCCCATCACCCACATGGTGGCGCCCACCGAGATGGCCCTGGACTGCGCCTCCTGCCATGCCGATGACGGCCGCCTGGCCGGGGTGGAGGGGGTCTGGATGCCGGGCCGGGATCGCCATCAGTTGCTCGACCGCTTCGGCTTCGGCCTGGCCGGCCTGGTCCTGCTGGGCGCGCTAGGCCACGGGGCCATGCGCTTAGCCACTCGCAACCGCAGCAAGGGGCACTGATATGAGCGAGCGACTCTACCTCTTCACCCGCTTCGAGCGTTTCTGGCACTGGGCCCAGGCGGCGCTGATCCTCACCCTGCTGTTCACCGGTTTCGCGATTCGCGGCGTGCACGGCCTGGTCGGCTTCGAAACGGCGGTGCGCGTGCACGAGGCGGCGGCCTGGCTGCTGATCGGCCTCTGGGTGTTCGCCATTTTCTGGCACTTCACTACCGGTCAGTGGAAGCACTACATTCCCACCGTCGAGCGCATCGGTGCCATGGTGCGCTACTACGCCCACGGGATCTTCGTCGGGGCGCCGCACCCCTACCGGATCACCGTGGAGCGCAAGCACAACCCCCTGCAGCGTCTGGCCTACCTGGGCGTCAAGCTGGTGATCAACCCCCTGGTGTGGATTTCCGGTCTGCTCTATCTGTTCTGGGGCAGCGTGCGCGACAGCGTGCCGATCTGGCTGGGTCTCGAGCAGGTGGCTTGGCTGCACGCCCTGGGTGCCTTCCTGATGCTGGCCTTCCTGATCATCCACGTCTATCTGGCCACCGCCGGCCATACGCCCCTGGCGCATATCAAGGCGATGGTGACCGGCTGGGAGGAGGTCCACGATGAGGGCCAGGTAAAGCATCCGCCGCGGGCGCCCTGATCAGCCGGCGCCCTGAACCACAAAGCGTCCCCGCCATGGCGGGGGACGCTTCGCTTTTCGGAGAAGAAGGGCGGAAGGATCAGCCCGCGAGGCGTGCCGCAATGGCCCGGCCCAGCGTCTCGGTGGTGCCGCTGCCGCCCACGTCGGGGGTGAGCACCGCCTTGTCGCCCTCGGCCAGCACTGCCTCGAAGGCGTCGACGATGGCGGCCGCGGCCTGCGGATGGCCCAGGTGCTCGAGCATCATGGCGGCCGACCAGATCTGTCCGATGGGGTTGGCGATGCCCTTGCCGGCGATGTCTGGGGCGCTGCCGTGGACCGGCTCGAAGAGACTCGGGAAGGTGCCCTCCGGGTTGATGTTGGCCGAGGGGGCCACCCCGATGGTGCCGGTGCAGGCCGGGCCCAGATCGGAGAGGATGTCGCCGAACAGGTTGCTGGCCACCACCACGTCGAACCAGTCCGGGTGCATCACGAAGTTGGCGGTGAGGATATCGATATGGAACTGATCGACGCTCACCTCGGGGTAGTTCGCCCCATGGCGGCTACCCGCTCGTCCCACCAGGGCATGGTGATGGCGATGCCGTTGGACTTGGTGGCCGAGGTGAGTTTCTTTCGCGGCCGTGACTGGGCCAGCTCATAGGCGAACTTCAGCACCCGGTCGACGCCGTGGCGGGTCATCACCGTTTCCTGGATCACCACTTCGCGGTCGGTACCCTCGAACATCTTGCCGCCGACGCTGGAGTACTCCCCCTCGGTGTTTTCCCGCACCACGTAGAAATCGATATCGCCGGGCTGTCTGTCCGCCAGCGGGCTCTTGATGCCGGGTAGCAGCTTGCAGGGGCGCAGGTTGATGTACTGGTCGAAGCGGCGGCGGAACTGCAGCAGCGACCCCCACAGCGAGATATGGTCGGGCACGGTGTCCGGCCAGCCCACGGCGCCGTAGAAGATGGCGTCGACGTCCTTGAGCTGCTCGAACCAGTCGTCGGGCAGCATCTGACCGTGCTCGGCGTAGTAGTCGCAGCTGGCGAAGTCGAAGTGCGCAAGCTCAAGCTCGATGCCGAAGCGCTTGGCCGCGGCTTCCAGGGCGCGCAGGCCCTCGGGCATGACCTCCTTGCCGATGCCGTCGCCGGGAATGACCGCAATGCGATGTGCCATGGGAATCTCCGCTGTGGTGTTCGTGAGAATAGCTGCCACCAGTGTAGCGCCCGCCATGGCAATGATAATCAGGCTATAATGCAATGTATTGTTGACTGAAAGTGGAGAATAAGGTGGCCCCGCTCGATGATCTGGCCTTCTTCCAGCGTCTCGCCCACGCCGGGAGTCTGACCGCTACGGCCCGTGAGCTGGGGCTGTCGCTGTCGGCGGTGAGCAAGCGGCTCAAGCAGCTGGAGACGCGACTGGGGGTGGAGCTGGCCAGCCGCACCACGCGTCGCCTCTCGCTGACGGCGGAAGGCGAGCGTTACCTGCAGCGCGGGGCGGCCATCCTCGAGGAGCTTGCCGAGCTGGAAGAGGCGCTGGGCGAGCAGCAGGCGGCGCTCTCCGGGCCGCTGCGTCTCAATGCTACCTTCGGCTTCGGGCGACGCCACGTGGCCCCGCTGCTCTCGGCCTTCTGCGCGCGGCACCCCGGCGTGGAGGGGGCGCTGGAGCTCTCCAACTTCCCGATGAGCCTCGGCGACCGCGGCGTCGATATCGGCATCCGGGTGGGCGAGCCGCCCGATTCCCGGCAGGTGGCGCGGCGCATCCTGGTCAACCGACGGGTGCTGTGCGCCGCGCCCGCCTATCTGAGCAGGATGCCGCCCCTCGAGGCCCCGGCGGATCTCGCCGGCCACCCCTGCCTGGTGCTGCGCGAGAACGACAGCGACTACGCCGTGTGGCGCTTCCAGCCGCGCGGCGGCGACGCCGAGCAGGCGGTGAAGGTGACCGGGCCGCTGGCCAGCAACGACGGCGAGGTGATCGTGCGTCTGGCGCTGGACGGCCATGGCATCGCCCTGCGCTCCTGGTGGGATGTGCACGAGCACCTGGAGAGCGGCGCCCTGGTCGCGCTGCTGCCCCAATGGCAGGGGGTGCGCGCCGATTTCCACGCCGTCTATCAGCAGCGCCGGCATGTGCCGGCGCGGATTCGCGCCTTCATCGACTTTCTCGAGGCAAGGCTGCCGGAGCGGGTGCCGGCGCTCAGCGGGTGACGAAGTAGGCGCGCACGGCCTCGATCACCTGCTCGATGGCGTCGTCGTCGAGGTCGCGGTGGGTCACCAGGCGTGTGGCGTAGAGCACCTCGATGAGGATGCCGCGCTCGCGCAGCCACGCCTTGAGCGGGGCGGTATGCGGCTGGGGCACGCGCAGAAAGACCATATTGGTGGCCCGGGAAAGCACCTCGAGACCTTCGATCTCGGCCAGCCCCTGGGCCAGGCGCGCCGCCCGGCGGTGGTCGTCCGCCAGCGACGCGACGTGATGGTTCAGGGCATGGTGGCAGGCCGCGGCGGCGATGCCGGCCTGGCGCATGCCGCCGCCGAGCATCTTGCGCCAGCGGCGTGCCGCCTCGATCAGCGGTGCCGGGCCCACCAGCACCGAGCCCATCGGCGCCCCCAGTCCCTTGGAGAAGCACAGCGAAACGCTGTCGAAGGGCGCGCTGAGCGCGGCCAGCGGCGAGTCGCTGGCCACCGCGGCGTTGAACAGCCGGGCGCCGTCCAGGTGGGTGGCCAGGCCGTGCTCGCGGGCCAGGTCGGTGGCCGACGCGACGTAGCCGGGGTCGAGCACCTTGCCGCCGATGGTGTTCTCCAGTGCCAGCAGTCGGGTGCGGGCGAAGTGAAAATCCACCGGCTTGATGGCGGCGGCGATCGCCTCCAGCGGCAGCGAGCCGTCCTCGGCGTGGGCGATGGGCTGCGGCTGAATGCTGCCCAGCACCGCGCCGCCGCCGCCCTCGTACTTGTAGGTGTGGGCCTGCTGGCCGGCGATGTACTCGTCGCCGCGTTGGCAGTGCGCCAGCAGGGCGGCCAGGTTGCTCTGGGTGCCCGAGGGAAAGAACAGCGCCGCGGGCTTGCCGGCGCGTTCGGCCACGGCGTCCTGGAAGGCGATGACGCTGGGGTCGTCGCCGAGCACGTCGTCGCCCACCGGGGCGTCGGCCATGGCGGCGCGCATGGCGGGGGTGGGGCGGGTCACGGTATCACTGCGCAGATCGATCATGGGCCTCTCGCGGGTCGCGGTCATCGTGATGGTCCTGGGAGGGGGAGTGGCCTTCGACCAGCGCCAGCCGGGGCAGCGGATCCTGGCGGAAGTAGCGGGCCAGCAGGGTGTAGAGCGCCGGGTAGGCCTCGTGGAGCAGGTCGGGGGCGGTGAAGAAGGCCTCGCAGCAGACCGCGAAGCACTCGCCGGGGTGGCTGGCGGCGTAGTCGTCGATGGGCGTCGCCTCGCCGCGGGCGAGGCGCGCCTGAAGATCGTCCCAGACCCCCGTGAAAACCCGGTGCCACTCCCGCGGATCGATGTCGTGGGGCAGCGGCGGAAGCCGTCCACGTCGAGGGAGTTGCCCAGGTCGAGCTTGTGGGCCAGCTCGTGGATCACCACGTTGAAGCCGGAGAGCTCGCCGCTCTCCATCAGGTCGGGAAAGGCCACCACCACCGGCCCCTGGGAGGAGGTTTCGCCGGCGCGTTCGTCGACGTACTCGTGCATCACCCCGAACTCGTCCATCTCCTCCACCTGGCGGCGGAAGGCCTCGGGCAGGATCAGGATCTCGTGCACGCCGCTGAAGGCGTCATCGTGCTCCGCCTCGCTCCAGCCCAGGGTGAGCAGGCAGCCCTGGGCGGCCAGCGCCAGCTGGGCCGGCAGGTCGAAGGGGGTATCCTCGGCCAGCGCCGGGTGCAGGCTCAGGCGCTTGGCGTGCAAGAAACGCCAGGCGCGCCGGCCCAGGCGCTCCGCCTCGTCGTCGTACAGCGCGGCCAGCAGCGGCACCCGGCCGCGGGCCTCGGCCCAGGCATCGGCCGGGAAGGGGTGGCGTGCCTCGAAGGTCTTCGCCCGCCAGCGGCGCAGCCTGCCCAGCATGGCGTCAGTTCTCCTCCAGGTTGGCCCCGGACTTCCACGACCAGTCGCGCCAGCGCAGATCGAACAGATCCTTGCGGCGGTCCTTGAGGTTGGTCACCGAGCCCTCGGCGCGGACCACCGTGAGCCGCGTCAGGTCCAGGTCCGAGAACATCACCATCTCGGTGTTGGGGGTGGTCTCGGAGAGCACGGCGTCGTGGGGGAAGGCGAAGTCCGAGGGTGAGAACACCGACGACTGGGCGTACTGGATGTCGAGGTTCTCGATGGAGGGCACGTTGCCCACGCTGCCGCACAGCACCACGTAGCACTCGTTCTCGATGGCCCGCGCCTGGGAGCAGTGGCGCACCCGCAGGTAGCCGTTCTTGGTGTCGGTCCAGAAGGGCACGAAGAGGATGTCCATGTCCTGGTCGGCGAGCAGCCGCGACAGCTCCGGAAACTCCACGTCATAGCAGATCTGGATGCCCACCCGGCCGGCGTCGGTGTCGAAGACGCGCAGCTCGTCGCCGCCGTCGATCACCCAGTCGCGGCGCTCCTGGGGCGTGATATGCAGCTTGTCCTGGTGCTCGATGCTGCCGTCGCGATGGCACAGGTAGCAGACGTTGTAGAGGCGGTCGTCCTCGCGCAGCTCGATCATCGAGCCGGCGACGATATTGATGTTGTAGGCCACCGCCATACGCGACAGCTCAGTGACGAACTGGTCGGTAAAGCCGGCCAGGAAGCGGATCGCCGCCTGCTGATCCTGCTGGGCGGCACGGTCCTGAAGGCCCATCAGCGGGGCGTTGAACAGCTCCGGAAAGACCGCGAAGTCGCTCTGGTAGCCGGAGAGCGCATCGACGAAGTATTCCACCTGCTGGAGCACCGCCTCCACCGATGCGAACTCGCGCATCTGCCACTGCACGGCGCCGACGCGCACCTGGGTGGGGCGGTTCTCCAGCACCCGCTCGGCGGGCTCGAAGAGGATGTTGTTCCACTCCAGCAACGTCGCGAAGCCCTGGGACTTCTCGTCCTCGGGCAGGTACTTGCGCAGCAGGCGCTTGACCTGGAAGTCGTTGGCCAGCTGGAAGGAGAGGATCGGGTCGTGGATCTCCTTGCGTGCCACTCGGTCCAGGTATTCGGCGGGCGAGAGCGCTTCGGCGTGCTCGTGGTACTGGGGAATGCGCCCGCCGGCCAGTATCGCCCGCAGGTTCATCGAGCGGCATAGCTCCTTGCGCGCCTCGTAGAGCCGCCGGCCCAGCCGGTAGCCGCGGTAGTCCGGGTGGATCAGCACGTCGAGGCCGTACATGGCGTCGCCGTCGGGGTCGTTGAGGATGGTCTCGCGCTTGCCGATCAGGTCGTCGTACTGGTGCGGATTGGAGAAGGTGTCATAGTCCACCAGGGCGGTCAGCGCCACGCCGACGATGGTCTCGTCGTCCTCGATGGCGATCTGGCCGTCGGGGAACTCCTTGATCAGCTTGTCGATGGTGGGCTTCGGCCAGGCACCGCCGATATCGTCGTAGACCCGGTCCATTAGCGCCTTGAGCTGCGGATAGTCCTCGGGGGTCAAGTTGCGCAGGTTGAGGTGCAGATCGTCGAGGGACATGGCGCATCCTTGTTGGTCAGGGGATCGGGAAGAGAGCCTCTGAACGGCAGTCTATCACGCGCGATCCGCGCCGCTGATAGCTCGCCGCACCGGCCGGGTGAGGGTCTGGGCCATGATCACCCCGGCCAGGACCAGGGCCCCGCCGAGGAAGTGGAAGGCGGCTACCTGCTCGCCGAGGAAGGCCATGGCGATCAGGGCGCTGAACAGCGGCATCAGGTTGATGAAGATGCTCGCCTGGCTGGCGCCGATCTGGCGGATGGCGCGCATCCACAGGTAGGTAGTGATGATCGAGGCGGGGATGCCCGCGTAGAGGATCAGCCAGACGTTGTGGCCGTCCACCGGCGTCATCGGCCCCAGCAGGTAGCCGGGCAGCAGGAACAGCACCGCAAAACAGACCTGGGCGTAAAGCACCACCCAGGGCGGCAGGTCCAGGGGCCAGCGCTTGAGCATCACCCCGTAGAGGGCGTAGCAGGTGGCGGCAACGACCATCAGCGCATCGCCCAGGGCGACTTCCAGCTCCAACAGCGAGAGGGGGTTGCCGCGGCCCAGCAGAATGGCGACGCCAAGCAGGGCGAGGGCGCCGCCCAGGGTGCCGCCGAGGCTAGGCGCCTCGCGCAGGATCAATGCGCTCAGCAGCACGGTAAGCAGCGGCACCATGGCGGCGAGAATGCCCATGTTGGTGGCCGAGGTGGTCTCGGCGGCCACATAGGCCAGCCCCTGCCAGAGTGCCATGCCGAGCAGCCCCAGGGCGGCCAGCTTCGGCCATTCCCGACGCAGGGTGGCACGGTGCTGCCAGGCCTGTGGCAGCAGTAGCGGGGTGAGGATCACCAGGGCCAGCAGCCAGCGCAGAAAGGCGATACTGCTCGGGGCGATGGCGCCCACGGTGAGCTGGTTGATGGTCATGTTGCCCGACCAGATCAGCACGGCCCCCAGCGGGGCCAGGAAGTAAAGCAGCGGCATGGTGTCCTCGGTACGACGAAACAGGGCCCTGGAGCCCTGGGGGCGGGTGAACATGGCCTGTCGGTCGATAATACGCGGCAATTGATAAGGACGCTAATGATGGGCTTCGTCGCCGGCTTTCGTGGATTCAGAGTTTATCTACATGAGGTTAACCCCTGAGCCCTCCTGTACCTTGAGAACACTCCCCTTGGACAGGAAGAGGACGAGTGTCATGAGCCCACCCAGCGACCCGCAGCCTTCGCACCCGGCCAGCGATATGGCAACGGACTATGTCGTCGGCCAGGACAATATCGAAGGCCAGCTGGGCCCCATCGGCATCGTCCTGGCGCTGATCTTCTTCGTCATCTCGTAGGACTCCGGCTCCCTGGTGATCGATACCATCACCGCCGGCGGCAAGATCGACTCGCCCCGGCCGCAGCGGATGTTCTGGGCCGTGGTGGAGGGCATGATCGCCATCGTGCTGCTGCTGGGGGGCGGCCTAGCGGCGCTCCAGGCCGGGGTGACGGCGACGGCGATTCCGTTCTCCATCGTCATGCTGCTGATGTGCTATAGCATCATCGTGGCGCTCAACGGCGAGCTGCGTCACCGGCGCCCCGGCAAGGCGTGATCCCGCGCTGCGGTTGCGCATGAAAAAGGCCGGCCGCGACACCCTATATCGGCAGGGAGCCGCGGCCGGCCTGTTCGGCTCCGCCTCAGGCGACGGCGTCGATGCCGGCCCTGGCGACGCGCACGTCCTGGTCGGATTTGACGCCGGAGACTCCCACGGCGCCGGCCACCTGGCCGTCGATGATCACCGGCACGCCGCCCTCCAGCAGGCCCGAGAGCGGGGCGGAAAGAAAGGCCGGGCGGCCGTTGTTGATCATCTCCTCGAAGAGTCGGGTCTCCTTGCGGGCCACGGCCGCGCTGCGTGCCTTCTCGGCGCTGACGATGGCAGTCATCGGGGCGGCGCCGTCCAGGCGGCGCAGGCCGAGCGGGTGGCCGCCGTCGTCGGCCACCACGATGGTCACGGTCCAGCCGTTGGCTTCGGCTTCCCGCTGGGCGGCGTCGAGAATGGCGTTGACGTCGCTGAGGGTCAGGGCGGGTTTGGTTTGCATGGTGGTATCCTCTATCGAGTGGGTAAGGGCAGTGCGTTGAGACACAGCGGGTCTCGGGCACCGTGGCGCTCGCCACGGGCCTGGGAAGTCGGGCTGGGTTGGCGCTCAGCGCGGCATCAGCGCGTCATCGACAAGCTCGATCCAGTGGCGCACCTCGGTGCGGTTGGCGCCGTTGAGGTGCATCTGGCAGCTGAATGATTGAGCGCTGTGACGATCGTTCATGGCAGTGCCTCATCGACGATCTCGATCCAGTGGCGCACCTCGGTGCGGTTGGCGCCGGCCAGGTGCGTCTGGCAGCCGATATTGGCGGTGACGATCACCTCGGGGCCGCCCGCCTCCAGGTTGTCGAGCTTGTCGTCGCGCAGCTGTCGCGAGAGCTCGGGCTGGGTAATGGCGTAGGTGCCCGCTGAGCCGCAGCAGAGGTGGGCGTCGGCCACCGGCGTGAGGCTGAAGCCGAGCCGGCTCAGCACGGCCTCCACCGCACCGCCGAGCGCCTGAGCGTGCTGCAGGGTGCAGGGGCAGTGGAAGGCGAGCTCGCGGCTCTCTTTTATCTGCAGGTCGTCGAGATTCTCGTCACGCAGCACCTCGACAAGGTCGCGGGCCAACTCGCTGACCCGGGCCGCCTTCTCGGCGTAGGCCGGGTCGTCTTTGAGGATATCGGCGTACTCCTTGACGAAGGCGCCGCAGCCGCTGGCGGTCTGGACGATGGCCTTGGCGCCGGCCTCGCCGCTTGCCGTCTCGAGATGCGGCCACCAGGCGTCGATATTGGCCCGCGCTCGGGCGCGACCCTCGTCCTGGGCGTTGAGATGAAAGTCGATGGCGCCGCAGCATCCCGCCTCCGCCACCGGGGTGAGGCCGATGCCGAGGCGGTCCAGCACCCGTGCCGCGGCGGCGTTGGTGTTGGGCGAGAGCCCCGGCTGCACGCAGCCTTCGAGGATCAGCATCTGGCGAGAATGGCGCCGGTGATCGGGGCGGACGCCGGCATCCACCGGTGCCGTTGGGAGCTTGTCTCTGAGCGCGGCGGGCACCAGCGGCCGGAAGGTCTGCCCCAGCTTGAGCAGCGCCCGGAAGCGCTTGGGCTCCACCAGCATCTTGCGCAGGGCATAGCGCTGGGCCCGCTCGGCCGGCTTGCGGGGCACGCGACGCTCGATCTCGGCGCGTCCGATGTCGAGCAGCTTGTGGTACTCGACCCCAGAGGGGCAGGTGGTCTCGCAGTTACGGCAGGTCAGGCAGCGGTCCAGGTGGAGTCGCGTTTGGGCCGTCACGTTCTCGGCGTCATCGGGGTTCTCCAGCATCTGCTTGATCAGGTAGATGCGCCCGCGGGGGCCGTCGCGCTCGTCGCCCAGCAGCCGGTAGGTGGGGCAGGTGGCGTTGCAGAAGCCGCAGTGCACACAGCTGCGCAGTACCCGGTCGGCCTCGCGGATAGGCGGCTGCTGGAGGGCTTGCTCGCTGAAGTGCGTCTGCATAGGCGTCTTCCCGTGAGTCTCAGAGTGCCGCGTAGAGCCGGCCCGGATTGAAGATCCCCTTGGGGTCGAGCTCGGCCTTGAGGCGGCGGTGGTATCTCTCGAGGGCCGGGGCGAGCGGGTGGAAGGGCGTCGCGACCGGCTGCCCGTTGGCGCCCCGCCAGCAGGTGGCGTGGCCGCCGAGCCGGGCACAGGCCTCGCGCAGGGGCTCGGCCTCCAGGTCGCTACGCAGCCAGCGCTGGGCCCCGCCCCAGTCATGCACCATGCCGTCGTTGTCGATTTCCGGCAGCGCTAGCGGTGGCGCGTGCTGGGGCAGCGACAGCCGCCACAGGGGCCGTGGGTCGTCGTAGGAGAAGAGCGCCAGGCGCTGTTCGCGCAGCACCTCCCAGATGCCGCTGTCCTGGGTATCGCCGCCCAGCCGGGCGTGGGTGTCGGCCACCGAGCGCTCGCCCCCTCCAGGCGCAGGTGCAGGACGCCCTCGCACCAGGCCGCGGCGCTGATCGGCAGCGGCTCGCGGCCCCAGTCGGCGAGCCGCGCCAGGGCCTCGTCCAGGGGCAGCGCCAAGCGCAGGCTGAGCGCCGCGCGGGGCCGCGGCAGCACCTTCAGGGAGACCTCGCTGATCAGCCCCAGGGTGCCCTGGGCGCCGACCATCAGCCGCGAGAGATCGTAGCCGGCCACGTTCTTCATCACCCGTCCGCCGAAGCGCTGCTCGACGCCCTGGTGGTTGATCACCCGGGTGCCCAGCACGGCGTCGCGCACGCTGCCGGCCCAGGGGCGGCGCGGCCCGGACAGGCCGGTGGCCACCATGCCGCCGACGGTGGCGTTCTCGCCGAGGTGGGGGGCTCGCAGCCGAGCATCTGGCCATGCTCGGCCAGGGCCGCCTCGAGCTCGGCGAGCGGCGTGCCCGAGCGCACCGACACCACCAGCTCCACCGGATCGTAGAAGGTGATGCCGCGATGTTCGCGGGTGGAGAGCGCCTCTCCCGCCACCCGGCGACCATAAAAGGGCTTGGTGTCGCCGCCGACGATGCGCAACGGGACGCCGTCGGCCGTCGCCTGGCGGATGCGTTCACCCAGTGCGGCGCTGGCGTCCTGGGGGGGTGAGGGGGCTTGGGGACTCGCCATCTTCGCTCCTGTCAGCCGTGCTTGGGAGACGCCGGGGGCGTCGTACTGGCGGGGGGCGCCAGGGTCCGGTACTCCGAGCAGCGCGCCGGGGTGGGGATGTTCTTGCCCGGATTGAGGAGCTGCGCCGGGTCGAAGGCGGCCTTGGCGGCGCGAAAGGTGGCCAGCTCGTCGGGGCGGAACTGGGCGCACATCTGATTGATCTTCTCACGGCCTACGCCGTGCTCCCCGGTGATGGTGCCGCCCACCGCCACGCAGAGCTCGAGAATCTCCCCGCCCAGCGCCTCGGCCACCGCCAGCTCCCCCTCGCGATTGGCGTCGAACAGGATCAGCGGGTGCATGTTGCCGTCGCCGGCGTGGAAGACGTTGGCCACCCGCAGCCCGTAGCGCTCGGAGAGCTCGGCGATGCCCTTGAGCACCCGGGGCAGCTCGCGGCGGGGGATGGTGCCGTCCATGCAGTAGTAGTCCGGCGACATGCGCCCCACCGCGGGGAAGGCGTTCTTGCGCCCGGCCCAGAACAGCGCCCGCTCGGCCTCGTCGCGGGCCTGGCGCACCTTGCTGGCGCCGGCGGCCTCCAGTACCCGGCGCACGGTGTCGCAGTCCTCGTCCACATCGGCCTCCACGCCGTCCAGCTCGCAGAGCAGGATCGCCTCGGCCTCCACCGGGTAGCCGGCGCCGATGAAGTCCTCGGCGGCGCGGATGGCGAGGTTGTCCATCATCTCCAGGCCCCCGGGGATGATGCCCGCGGCGACGATGTCGCCCACCGCGCGGCCGGCATTCTCCAGGTCATCGAAGCTCGCCATCAGCACCTTGGCGGTCTCGGGCTTGGGCAGCAGCTTGACGGTGATCTCGGTGACCACGCCGAGCATGCCCTCGGAGCCGGTGAACAGCGCCAGCAGGTCGAAGCCGGGGGCGTCCAGGGCGTCGCTGCCGAGCGTCAGGCGCTCGCCCTCGATGGTCATTACCTCCACCTTGAGCACATTGTGCACGGTGAGGCCGTATTTCAGGCAGTGTACGCCGCCGGCGTTCTCCGCCACGTTGCCGCCGATGGAACAGGCGATCTGCGAGGAGGGGTCGGGGCGTAGTAGAGCCCATGGGCGGCGGCGGCCTCGGAGATTGCCAGGTTGCGTACCCCGGGCTCGACCCTGGCGATGCGCGCCTCGGGGTCGATCTCGAGGATGCGGTCGAAGCGCGACAGCACCAGCAGCACCCCCTGCGCCAGGGGCAGGGCGCCGGCGGAGAGGCCGGTGCCGGCGCCGCGGGTCACCACCGGCACGCCCAGGGCGTGGCAGCGGCGCAGCAGGGTCTCGACCTCGTCCAGGGTGCCGGGCAGGGCCACCAGCATCGGCAGGGTGCGATAGACCGAGAGGCCGTCGCACTCGAAGGGTCGCATATCCTCCTCGCGCTCCAGCAGCGGCATGTTCGGCAGGTGGCGGGCCAGGTCGGCCGCTACCTCGTCCTTGTCGCGGCGGGGGATGTCGCCATCGAGACGTGGGTCGTAGAGGATGTTCATCTCGGCTCCCGGAGCGGTGGGGATGCGTCCCTGCATTCTAGGCAGAGAGCCGGACGAGTGTAAATGGAAAAAATTTCCACGAAACCTCGGCGGATGACCGCCGTCCGGACGAAAAAGGCCCCGCCGGCATTGTCGCTGGCAGGGCCTTGGGTCGCGCCTGGGCCGATCGATCAGCCGGCGCGCATCAGCGGGTCGCTGACCCCGAGCACGTAGAAGGCCACCAGCGCGATGATCCCCGCAAACACCATGTAGTAGATGGTCGGCAGGATGGTCTTGCGAATGGTCTCACCTTCGCGGCCCAGCAGGCCCACGGTGGCCGATGCCGCCACCACGTTGTGGATGGCGATCATGTTGCCCGCCGCGGCGCCCACCGCCTGCAGTGCCACCATCATGGCGGTAGAGAGCCCCAGCTGCTGCGCCACGTTGAACTGGAACTCCGAGAGCATCAGGTTGGAGACCGTATTGGAGCCGGCGATGAAGGCGCCGAGACCGCCCACCGCCGGGGCGAACAGCGGATAGACGCCGCCCACGCCGTCGGCCACGAACTGCGCCATGGCCACCGGCATCGAGACCAGATCGGCGGCGTTGACCCCGGAGTTGATCAGGATGCGCACCATGGGGATGGTGAAGATCAGCACGAAGCCGGCGCCGAGCAGGGTCCGGGAGGACTCGCCGAAGGCGGCCTTGAGCTCGCCCAGGCGCATGCGGTGGAGCACGGCGGTGATCAGGACCACCATCAGCAGGATGCCACCCGGCAGGTAGAGCGGCTGGATGGCACCGGAAACCCCGGCCTCGCCCAGGATGTTGCTCCAGCCGAGGCTGACAGACTGGAGTGCTTCGCGAAACGGGTCGACGACGCGGGAAGCGACGAGGATGACCGCCAGCAGGACATAGGGTACCCAGCCCATGAGGGTCGAGATCGGCGCCTTGCCGACGACGTCGTCCAGCTTGATTTCCAGCTTGCCGATCCAGGCATCGGGCCAGGACTTGCTCTCCGGGAAGTCCCAGGTCTTCTTGGGCAGCAAGAAGCCGCGCCGTGCCGCCGGTACCACGATCGCCAGGCCCACGCCAGCGCCGATCATCGCCGGGAACTCCGGCCCCAGCAGGACGCCGGCCAGCATGTAGGGCACCACGAACGCCACGCCCGTGAAGAGGGCGAAGGGGGTGATGTCCAGGCCCTCCTTCCAGGATTTGTTGGCACCGAAGAACCTGACCATGATCACCACCATGATCAGCGGCATGAAGACACCGACGATGCCGTGGACGATGGCCACTTCGGCGCCGATCAGGTGGAAGTACTCCTGCCAGGTGGCGCCACCGGCTTCCAGCGTTTCGGTGATGCCGGTCCGGTCTATGCCGCCTGACACCCCGACGATGATGGGCGTGCCCACGGCGCCGAAGGAGACCGGGGTGGACTGGATCATCATGCCCACCACCACCGCGGCGAGCGCGGGAAAGCCCAGTGCCACCATCAGCGGGGCGGCCACGGCGGCCGGGGTGCCGAAGCCGGAGGCGCCCTCGATGAAGCAGCCGAACAGCCAGGCGACGATCAGCGCCTGCACCCGGCGGTCGGGGCTGATGCCCGAGAAGCCGTTGCGGATCGCCTTGATGCCCCCCGAGTGCTTGAGCGTATTGAGCAGCAGGATGGCGCCGAAGATGATCCACAGGATCGCCACCGTCAGGATCAGGCCTTGGAAGGTGGAGGCGAGCACCCGGTTGAAGCTCATGTCCCAGGCGAACAGGGCAATCAGGGCGGTCACCACGTAGACCGCCGGCATGGCGGTTCGGGCGGGGAGTCGCAGGCCGATCAGCAGGACACCCGCCAGGATCAGCGGTGTGAAGGCGAGTAGCGCCAGTGTTGTATCAGTCATGAGGTGGAGTACCTCGCGGTCTCGTTGTCGATGGGTAAGCGGGCGTTGGCCTCGGTACGCCTAGCGGACCGAGGCAGCGGCTGGAGGCAACGATACGGGGCTGTATGGCGCTCGGCCAGATGTGGGTAATTGGTATTACCAATAATTTGCTGATGGATGTCGTGCTGTTTTCTCGGATAAAAATTTTATAAACAGTGGTTTATGTATTTTCCGCGGCGTCGTTTGGCGCAAGCCGGTGACCGAAGGGTTAGACTAATGGACAGTCTTGTTCCCCGGCGTCGGCAGGCGCGAGGCTCGGATTGGCGTCCTGGAGGAAAGGCTGGCACTATCGGCTGACGACGTTTATCAGCTTAAGCCGGGAGGCGGCATGGCAAGGGTGCTCTACGACCTGTGCGGTATCGACGAGGGGCTGAGGTTTTCGCCCTACTGCTGGCGCGTGCGTTACGCGCTGGCCCACAAGGGCCTGGATTACGAGCTGCGTCCCTGGTATTTCACCGACAAGCAGGCACTCAGCTTTGCCGATCATGACAAGGTGCCGGTGCTGGTCGACGACGACCAGGTGGTCACCGACAGCTACGAGATCCTGCGCTACCTGGACCGCGCCTATCCCGAATCGCCGCTGCTGGGCGAGGGAGTGGCGGAGTCGCGGGCGCGCTTCTTCAAGCACTACGCCGAGCGGTCGCTGCAGCCGGCGATGCTGCGCACCATCGTTATGGACCTGCTCAACGCCATTCATCCCAAGGATCGGGACTACTTCCGCGAGACCCGGGAGAAGCGCCTGGGGCGTACCCTCGAGGAGTTTCACTCCCCGGCCAAGGGGCTGTCGCAGCTGGATGCGGCGCTGGCGCCGCTGCGCGGCTGCCTGAGCGATGCCGACTTCATCGATGGCGACTCGCCGGCGGCGGCCGACTACCTGCTGTTTGGCAGCTTCATGTGGGCGCGCTGTGTCTCCACCGCCGATCTGGTCTCCAATGCCGACCCGGTCTATGGCTGGCTCGAGCGCATGCTGGATCAGCATGGTGGCCTGGGGCGCAGCGCCATGCGGGTGACCGACATCGAGGGCGCCTACCGCTGAGCGGCAGGCGCATCACGAAGCCGAGTCGTCGGGTGCGGCCCGGCGGCCTTGAGCCGCCGAGGCCAGCAGCGCCATGACCTCATCGTCATCCACCTGGCCGAAGTCGGCGAAGAACTGACCCACCGCCATGAAGCCCTCGGGGACCTGCAGGCAAGCGACCTCGTCGGCCCAGGCCTCCAGGCGCGACACGGCGCTGGGTGAGGCTACCCCCAGGGCGGCGATCAGCCGCTCGGGTCGCCCATGCAGGGCCTTCAGGGCGGCCTCCATGGTGGCGCCGGTGGCGCTACCGTCATCGACCACCACTACCACCCGGCCATCTGGTGAAATCGGCGTTCGCACCGCGGCATAGCGCTGGCGGCGGTCGGCGATCAGCTGGTGCTGGCGGGCAATTTCCCGCTCTACGGCCACCGGCGAGAAGTGGTGGGCGACATCGTCATCGAGCAGCACGCTGCCATCCTCGCCGACCGCGCCAATGGCGAACTCCGGGCTTCCTGGGGCGCCGATCTTGCGGACCAGCACCACGTCCAGCTCGCCTCCCAGCGCTTCGGCCAGCCGATGCGCCATCGGCACCCCGCCGCGGGGAATGGCCAGTATCAGCGGGTGATGATCCTTTAGATGATCAAGGCGCCGGGCGAGCTGCTCGGCGGCATCGAGGCGATCTCGGAACATGGCAAACCTCCTGGCGATTGCTCCTCTGATTCAGTGTAGGAGGCCGACGCGATGCCGTGTCGGACATTGGGTGCTGAACGCCCCCATTAATTGGAAAATATTTCCAGTATACAATTTATTTGTGTAGTGTATCGGGTGGGTGTCGATCAGCATGGCGTCACTTTGGTAGCGTCAGCCGTTCGATGCCCCTCTCTACAAATCCAATAACCGGAGATACCCTGGATGCTCGATGCTACCTCTCGCGGCCTTGTCGCCGGCACCGCGCTGGCTGCGGCCTTGACCGCCGGTGCGGCCCAGGCAGCCACCTGGAGCGACACCTTCATCGGCTATCGCTATGGCACCCAGTTCACCGAGCCCAACAATCCCGACAAGGTGGAAAAGCACATCCTGCAGTTCTCCCATGTCAGCGGCTATTCGCTGGGGCAGAATTTCTTCAATCTGGATGTCCTGCAGTCTGACAGCACCGACCCGGCCCGGGGCAGCGCCAGCGGCGCCACCGAGGCCTATCTGGTCTATCGCCACCAGCTGCACGCCGGCAAGCTCTTCGATGCGCCGCTGACCTTTGGCCCGGTCAGGGACATGGCGCTCACCGTGGGCTTCGATCTCAATACCAAGAACACCGAGTTTGCACCGCGTAAGCGCCAGCTGCTGGTGGGGCCGACCTTCAAGTTCGATGTACCGCGCGGCTTTCTCGACCTCAGCCTGTTCTACAGTCGGGAGTGGAACCACTGTGGCCTCGACCCCTGTGGCCTGCCGGGCAATGACAACAGTCTCTCCTTTGACCCCTACTATCAGATCAATCTGGCCTGGGGGCTGCCCTTCGAGGCGGGGGCGCTGCCGATGAAGTTTCAGGGCTTCTATAACTACAACGGCAAGAAGGGCGACGACTACTTCGGGGTCTCCACCAAGGCCGAGCAGCTGATGCGCACCTCGCTGATGCTCGACGTGGGCAGCTTGCCTGGGGCGGCGACAATACCCTCTGGGCCGGGGTTGGCTATGAGTACTGGCGCAACAAGTTTGGCAACCACGACAAGCCGGGCGTCGATACCGATGCGTTGACCCTCAACCTGGAGTGGCACTTCTGACCCAGGCGCTGCGCCTGGCAGGTCGAGAAAGGCGTTTCGCCGGCAGCGGGCCAGCCACCTTGGTGGCTGGCCCGCCTGCGTTCAGCCACGTTCTCCTGGTGAGGGCGATGGCGAGGGAGGCGGAAGAACGGGGAGTAAGAGGGTAGGCCAGAGAGTGGGAGGTCAACCAGTAGAGGGGAAAGCGGCGAGGGGTGAAGCGCTGCATACGAGGGGCAAGTTACCGAGGGCTAGAACCTAAAACGCCGCCGGCGGGTGCCGGCGGCGCGGAGATGGGAGCAGGTCAGGCGAGCCTTAGAGGTTGGACTTGACCTTCTCGCTCTTGGTGGCGATCGCCTCGTCAGCCTCGGGCTCCGCCCGGCGCGGCTTGCCGGGCAGGATGGCGTCCAGCAGCAGAGCGGCGACGGCGGCCGGCACCAGGCCTGACTTCAGCAGCAGGCCGGCCTGACCCGGCATGGTGTCGGAGATGGCCTCCACCGCCGGCAGGCCGATACCCAGACTCATGGCGACGGCGATGATCAGCATGGCGCGCTGGTTGAGTTCGCACTCCTGGATGATCTTCAGGCCGGCAGAGGCGATCATGCCAAACATCACCACCCCGGCACCGCCCAGCACGGCGTGAGGCATGGCCGCCACCAGACCGCCCAGTTTGGGAACAGGCCCATGCAGATCAGCAGGATGCCGCCGATGGTCACCACGTGACGGCTGACCACGCCGGTCAGGGTGATCAGGCCCACGTTCTGGGCATAGGCGGTATTGGGCAGGGTGTTGAAGACGGCGGCGAAGGAGGTGGCCACGCCGTCGGCCATCACGCCGCCGGAGAGTTCGCGGTCCTTGGCCTGGCGGCCGGCCCCGCCGATGGTGATGGCAGAGATGTTGCCAATGGTCTCGAGGCCCACCACGAACATGATCAGGGTCATGCCGATGATGGCGGTCAGATGGAACTCCATGCCGTACTGCAGCGGCTGGGGGATGGCGAACCAGGCGGCGTCGGTGACGCTGGAGAAGTCCACCATGCCCAGGGCGATCGCTACCAGATAGCCACTGCTCAGACCCACCAGCACCGAGGCGGCCTTGAGAAAACCGCGCCCGAACTGGTGCACGACGATGGTCACCACCAGCACGAACAGCGCCAGGCCCAGATTAGTGGGGGAGGCGAAGTCATCGGCCCCCACGCCGCCGGCGGCGTAGTTGAGGCCCACCGGCATCAGGGTGATGCCGATCAACAGCACCACGATGCCGGTGACCACCGGCGAGAACCAGTGGCGGATCTTCTTGAGGAAGGCCCCCAGCACGATCTGCAGTAAACCGGCGATCATCGAGGCGCCGAGCACCGCGGCCAGCCCGAAGGCATTGGCCAGGGGCAGGGCCACCGGCAGGAAGCCGAAGCTGGTGCCCTGGACGATGGGCAGGCGGGCGCCGATTGGCCCCATGCCGATGGTCTGGATCAGGGTGGAGATGCCGGCCACGAACAGGGCGACCTGGATCAGGAAGATCTGCTCGCCGGTGGCGGCACCGATCACGCCGGCGATGATGATCGGCGGCGTCACGTTGCCGGCGAACATCGCCATGATGTGCTGGATACCCAGCGGGATCGCCTTGCCCAGCGGTGGCATGGCATCGGGGTTCTGGTTGACGGTACGCGAGGGTCTCGGCTGCGTGGAGGACTGCTCTGTATCGGTCATGTCAGGCTCTCAGGCTTGTTGTTGTATGCAGTGGCACATGTTGTGAGCACCACACCTGCTTGTGAATGTACACAATCATTGTGATTTTGAAAGACAGCCTGCGGGTATTTTTTTATGGAAATTGTTTCCACCTTTTAAAAACAGAGGGTTGCGCGCCTTGAGTTGACTGTTTGGTCAGCCTTTGGCGGGATGGTATGGGCGATGTATGGCCTGAGGGCCTTGCGGTGGCAGGCACGGTGTTGCGACCTATCTTATCCATAAGGATAGGTGACGTACGGCTCTTGAAGGCGGGGAAAGGGGCGCCGGCCGCGGCCGGCGCCCGGGGATCAGGCTTCGCTGCGCGCTTCCAGGCGGAACAGGGCGATGCGGTTGATCTGTTCGATGGCGGTGCGCCGCTCTTCGTCGGCATCGTTATCCAGGCGGGTCTCGAAGGCGGCCAGAATGGCGTGGCGATCGCTGCCCTTGACGGCCATCACGAAGGGAAAACCGAACTTCTCTTTATAGGTGGCGTTGAGGCGTTCGAAACGGGCCATCTCCTCCGGCGTGCACTGATCGAGGCCGGCGCCGGCCTGCTCACGGGTGGAGTCGTCGGTCAGCTCGCCGGCGATGGCCGCCTTGCCGGCAAGGTCGGGGTGGGCGCGGATCACCGCGAGCTGCTGCTCGGGGGGCGCTTCGCGCAGGGTTTGGCCCATGGCCTCGGCCAACCCCGCCGGGGTGTCCTGTTCGGGGGTCAGGCCTCGCTCCCAGGTCAGTTCGGCCACCCAGGGGGAGTGCTCGTAGATCTCGCCATACTGGGTCACGAAGGCATCACGGCCGAGGCTGCTGGGACGCGGGGTCAAGCTCTTGTCGTTCATCTGGGTCTCCAGGGTCGATGGTGGGTATGGGGGGCCACTCACATGAGGGCCAACAGTGGCAAGGCTACGCCCATGGCCCAAGTGTATACAAAAAAATTTTGAAATGTATCGCAATAAGCGCTAAAACTGTCCTCATGGGGTGTGGCGCTCGCATGCCGCCTGGGCCGGACACCTCGTTAAACCATGATGCGCCTCACCCGGTGACATCGCCACACGACTCGATCACACATCTAGGGGGAGAAACCGATGGGACGTCTAACCACACATGTTCTGGACACCGCTCAAGGCCGCCCCGGCGAGGGGATTCGTATCGAGGTCTTTCGCCTGGCAGGCGAGGGCCGCGAGCGCCTCAAGGAAGTCACCACCAACGACGACGGCCGCTGCGATGTTCCGATCCTCGAGGGCGGCGACTTCGCGGCCGGCGAGTACGAGCTGGTGTTCCATGCCGGCGACTATCTGCGTCAGCAGGGCATAAAGGCTAGCGAGCCGCGCTTTCTCGACGTGATTCCGCTGCGCTTCGGCGTTTCCGATGCCTCCGCTCACTACCATGTGCCGCTGCTGCTCTCGCCCTACGGCTACTCCACCTATCGCGGCAGCTGACGGCGCGCGGGCCTAGAGATGCTGCTCGCTCCGTCATGTTTACCAACAACAAGCACTCCCGGTGAGGTTCCCTGAATGCAAGCCTACCTACTCGAATTCCTGAACTTCATGCTGCGCTGGCTTCACGTCATCGCCGCTATCGCCTGGATCGGCGAGTCGATCTATTTCGTGATGCTAGACAACGGCTTGAAAAAGCCCAAGGCCGCCGAGGACCGAGAGAAGGGCGTGTTCGGCGAGATGTGGGCCGTTCACGGCGGCGGCTTCTATCACAACCAGAAGTACGCCACGGCACCGGCCAAGCTGCCCGATGACCTGCACTGGTCGTTCTGGAAGTCCTACACCACCTGGCTGTCGGGCTTCGCGCTCTTCGTGCTGCTCTACATGGCCAACCCGAGCTTCTATCTGGTCAATCCCAACGCCAACTGGGAGTGGGCCGCCAACATGAGCGGCTGGCAGGCCAACGTGCTGGCGCTGCTGTTCCTGCTGGGGGGCTGGGTGGTCTACAACGAGCTGTGCAAGCGGATCAGCCCCAACATGACCCGTGACGGCCTGCTGAGCATCGCCGTGGCGATCATGATGGTGGTGGTCGCCTATCTGAGTACCCAGATGTTCTCCGGCCGGGCCGCTTTCCTGCTCACCGGCGCGGTCATGGCCACCGCCATGTCGGCCAACGTCTTCTTCTGGATCATTCCCGGGCAGCGGCGCATGGTCAACGCCATGAAGGCCGGCGAAGAGCCCAATCCGCTGGATGGCAAGCGCGGCAAGCAGCGCTCGGTGCACAACACCTACTTCACGCTGCCGGTGGTGCTGCTGATGATCAGCAACCACTACGCCTTTGCCTACAACCACGAGCATGCCTGGATACTCATGTCGCTGTTCATCTTCGGCGGCGCGCTGATCCGGCAGTTCTTCGTGTTGATGCATGCCGGCAAGATCCAGCCCGCCTACCCGGCCGCCGGCACCGCGCTGATTCTGGTGGCCTTCTGGGTCGCGATGCCTTCCAGCCAGCCGGCAACCGCGGTGGCGGAGGGTGAGGCGACGCCCTTCGAGGAAGTGCATGCGCTGGTCGATCAACACTGCGTGGCCTGCCACTCCAGCGATCCCACCCAGCCGGGATTTGCGGCACCGCCGGCCGGCGTGGCCTATGACAGCGAGGATCAGATCCTGCGCCAGAAGAGCCAGATTCAGCAGGTGGTGGCCAGCAAGTACATGCCGCTGGGCAACATGACCGGCATGACCGATGAGGAGCGCGAGGCAATCGCCGCCTGGTCGGAGTAATGGTGGGGACTTGGCCGCCGAGGAGCGGTCATCGACCCGGGCTGTCGTCAGCCAGACAGGGGCTCGCCAAACGGCGGGCCCCTTGGCGTACCGGGTGGTTCGGTCCCAGGCCCTCAATGCGTATACAATAAGGTCATCTAGGGTCATGCAAGGAGGGATACCATGAATCAGCTGGCAGACCACGGCGAGTCGACCAAGGGGCGCCCCCGGCGCCTGGGCAAGAACGGCGACGGTGCCGAACGGCACGAGGTCATCTACCGCTCGATCAGCGATGCGATCATCGAGCATCGCCTCAAGCCGGGCGCTCGGCTGCGCGAGGATGCGCTCTCCGAGGTGTTCGGCGTCAGCCGTACCGGTATCCGCAAGATCCTTCAGCGCCTGGCACTCGAGCAGCTGGTCACCCTCACCCCCAGGCGCGGCGCCAGCGTCACCCGACCCACCGCCGACGAGGCCAAGGAGGTCTTCGATGCGCGCCAGATGGTCGAGTGCGGCCTGATGCCGGAGGTGGCCCGTCGTATCACCGAGGACGACATTTGCGAGCTGCGCGGCATGGCAAGTCGAGAGCGCGAGGCGCTGCGGGCGGGCGAGCAGAGCTCGGCGATCAAGCTCTCCGCGGCCTTTCACGAGCGCCTGGCCCAGCTCTCAGGCAACAGCACGCTTGCCGCCTTCGTCGGTCGGCTCTGCTCACGCTCATCGCTGATCCTGGCGGTCTACGGCAATCCCGGCAACCTGGGCTGCGAATCCCACGACCACGACGATCTGATCCGCTACCTGGAGGCAGGCGACGGCGAGGGGGCCCGCGCCTTCATGAGCCACCACCTCGAGGAGATCGAGGCGTCACTCGCCATCGTCGAGGAAGAGGCCGAAGCGCCGGATCTGCACAGCATCTTCGGCGACTGACCCTCGCGGCACCCTATTATCCCCTCGTAACGCCAGCGCCCCGGACCATGGATCCGGGGCGCTGGCGTTGATACCTGGGTGGGTTACTGGCGGAAGCGCTGGCAGGGCGCCCAGTGGGTCATTAAGAGAACATCTTGCCGACACTTATTGTATACATGAAATGTTTTCAAATGCTGTTTCCTAGCCCTGAAAGCGAGTCGTAGGCAGAGTTGATCAGAGTGTTAAGGTGGCCGGTCAACCAGGAAAGCAAGGTCAGCACGCTGGATACGTAACTGATAAATAATAATACAATCAATGGGATGGGGTCGTTTCCTGAGCGGGTCCGAGTTTTTGTATACGAAAATTTGTGTTTTCGTATTTTTTGTCCTAGCTTCTAGGTGTGCGTAACACATAGAGCCCTCTGGCTCTGGTCATGCCGCTCCTTCAACAATGACTCCAACGGCAAGGAGAACAGCGATGCGTCAATATGCCCTCCCCGTGACTGCCACCTTGGTAGCTTCTTTCATTACCGCCTCAGCCATGGCTGCACCATCTTCGATTCGGGCCCTAGGCCAGCCGGTTGGCTCAGGCGCCATTCAGAACGACCTCGAACAGCCATTCTTCGAGAACTTCGCCGAGCGTACCGGCGTGAGCACCCAGGTAAGTTATAGCCCTGTGGATACTTCCGGCGTCAGCGATGCCGAGGGCTTGAGGGTTCTTCGCAACAATCTCTTCGGCATTGTCTCGCTGCGTTTATCGCAGATCAGTGGTGATGAGCCGACGTTGCTAGGCTTTGATCTGGTTGGCCAGAACCCCACCTATGAAGTTGCTCGCCAGAATGTCGATGCTTATATGCCAGTAGCGGATGCGCGACTACAGGAGCGGTTCAATTCGAAACTGCTGGGCGTCTGGCCGGCGGGCCCTCAGGTGATCTTCTGTGAGCCCGAGATCAGTGGGCTCGAAGACCTCCGAGGGAAGCGGGTGCGGGTTTATGACAATATTCTTGGGAACTTCATGTCGAGCCTGGGTGCCGCTCCGGTGCCGCTCTCCTTCCCCGAAACGCAGCAGGGCATCGCCCGAGGGGTGGTCGACTGTGGTGTAACCGGGCCAAGTTCGGCCAATGCCGCTGGCTGGCCGGAAGTCACCAGCTACGTTTATCCCCTGCCGGTACAAATGGCGATGAACGGCTATGCCGTCAACCTCAACGTGTGGAATCAGTTCTCCGAAGAGGAACAAACACAGATTGAGACAGCATTCAATGAGCTCGTAGACGATATATGGGCTTATTCAGAAGAGCTCTATGAAGATGCCTCTCGCTGCAATACTGGGGCTGAGCCTTGTGCCAACGGCCGCCCCTATTCACTTACCGGTATCGATGTGACCGAGGAGGATCTTCAGACCGTCAATGAGGCCGTCGAGACCATGTCGCTGCCCAACTTCGTTGAGCTGTGTGACAGAACCAACCCGAGCTGCTCGGAGGATTGGAAAGCCACCGTGGGTGCCAATCTGGGGCTGTAAGCGATGCGGCCGGCGCAGAACAGCGCCGGCCGCCTTCGTATAGGAGGTCTATGATGAACGGTTTAATAAGAATTTTTAGTATTGTCTTTGGGGTCATTTTCTTCTCACTCTCCTTTGTAGTGAGTCTAGAGACCCTTACTCGCAGACTCTTCAACATCTCCTTAGGAGGCATCGACGAGCTCTCCGGTTATGCAGTGGCTGTGGCCGCCGGCCTGGCCTTCTCGGTGACATTAATCCAGCGGGCGCATATCCGCATCGATCTCGTCACATCTCGGTTGTCAAAGCAGAAACAGGCCTTTCTCAATTGGCTCGCCAGTGTCTCCATGGCATTGCTGGGGCTGTTCTGTATCTGGCTGGCCTATGGGGTGATTGGTGACACTATTGCTTACGGTAGCCGGGCGCCCACTGTTTGGGCGACGCCGCTGGTCTACCCTCAGGCTCCCTGGTTCTTGGCCCTGTTGATCTTCTGTGTTCTAGCAGTGTTCCTGGCTGTCCGTGCCACCCTGCTGCTGGCTCGTCGTGATACGAGTGGGCTGCTGAGAGACTATGGCCCGCGTAGCGCTAAGGACGAGCTCAAGGAGGAGCTGGAGGATATCCGCCACCGTGAAGAGGAGGTGGTCACGTCATGACGCTTGTCTATGTTTTTATCGCCTTCTTGGTCATGCTCGGTATGATGCTGGCGGGTATTCCCATCGCCGTGGCCATGGTTGCTATCGGCGTGGTGGGTGGCCTGATCACTTTTGGTATGCCACTGGTTGAATCCATGGGGTCGGTCATCTGGGCCTCCCTCAATCAGAGCCTGCTGACGGCCATCCCGCTGTTCATCCTGCTGGGGGAGCTGCTGTTGCGTGGCGGTATTGCCGATCGCATGTTCTATGCCCTGTCGATTTGGATGAACCGTTTGCCAGGCGGGCTGTTGCATACCAATATCGCTTCCTCGTCGCTGTTTGCCGCCACCTCCGGTTCCTCCGTGGCCACTGCGGCAACTATCGGTACCTTAGCTCTTCCCACCCTGGAGAAACGCGGTTACCCCATGGGGCCGGCGCTGGGGTCGCTGGCTGCCGGTGGTACCCTGGGCATTCTCATCCCACCCAGCGTTAACCTGCTGGTGTTCGGCTCTCTGGCCAATGTCTCGGTGGGACAGCTGTTCCTGGCTGGGGTTATCCCGGGAATCGCCCTCACCCTGCTGTTCAGCCTCTATCTGTTGGTCAGCCAGTGGGGTAAGCAATATGGTGAAGACGAGGTACGTATTCCGCTGAGCGAGAAGCTCAAGGCTTCGAAGAGCCTGGTACCGCCGCTGGTAATCTTCTTCATTGTCATGGGGTCGATCTATGCCGGCCTGGCTACGCCCACCGAGTCTGCAGCCCTGGGGGTGGTAACAGCGATATGCTTCGTCTGGCACGGTGGACGCCTCAATCTGGCCCTGCTCGAATCAGTTTGCATCAACTCGGCCCGCACCACGGGCATGGTGCTGCTGGTGATCATCTGTGCACTGATGCTCAATGTTACTGTTTCACTGACCGGCGTTGCCCAGACCCTGACCCAATGGGTGGTGGCTTTCGACCTCTCGGTCCTTGCGCTGCTGCTGATCCTGATCCTCTTTTACATCCTGCTGGGGATGTTCATGGATGTTATGTCGATGCTGGTGCTTACCGTGCCGGTGGCCATGCCCATCGTCATGGCGGCGGGCATTGACCCGATCTGGTTCGGTATATTCATCATCATGATGTGTGAGATCGGCTTGATTACACCGCCAGTGGGCATGAACCTCTATGTGGTACACGGTGTACGTCCAAGCGGCGGCGATTTTCGCGAAGTAATGTGGGGCGCCTTCCCGTTCGTGATCATCCTGTTGCTCTTCACCTTCCTGCTGATCGCCTTCCCCGATATTGCGTTGTGGCTACCTCGTAACATGATGGGATAGTCGCGCTACCCGAACACATCTTGTTTTCCCGATGAACTGTAGACCCCATCCTTGGCCTGTTGGGCCAGGGGTGGGGGAGGAGTCATGTATGCGTTTACTACTGCTGAATGGCAACGCCAATACCGCGATGACAGAGCAGATGGCCAAGCGTGCCCGTGAGCGGCTTGGCGCGAATGTCGAAGTGGTGGCCGAAACTGCGACCGACAGTGTTGCCTATATCGGTTCACGCCGCGAGTGTGCTTTGGCCGGAGCTGCCATAGTGACGCTGGTCGAGCGCCACCTCGCTGCGGAGGACAGGCCTTTCGATGCCATCCTGCTGGCCTGCTTTGGTGAGCCGGGCATCTCCGCGGTGCGTGAAATCAGTCCCGTGCCGGTCGTCGGGATGCTTGAGGCTTCGCTATTGACCGCTGTGCAGTTGGGGAGCCGCTTTTCGATTATCACCCCGGGGGTCCGCTGGCCTCGGATGATAGATGATGTGCTGCATGACCTAGGTTTGTCTCGCCGTTGCCTGGGGGTCGATGCGATTGTGATCGATGATCTGACGCTACCGCGCCAGCGGGACGAGGCGGCTCGACGGCTCTTCGCCACGCTCGGTTCCCAGGAGGAGCGACTCTCCCGGACGTCATCATTATCGGTGGGGCGGCGTTCACCGGGCTGGCAGACAGCCATGGGTCTGTAGGGAGCGGCCAACTGCTGGACTGCTTTGATGCCGCGGTCATGCAGTGCCAGGCGCTGATGCAGCTGACATGGCGGATGCCTGCTTGAACACCCTTTTGCCCTTGCAACCGAGGTGGATACAGCTTAAGTTGTCATTGTATACACTAGGTGTTGTCATGACCTTGCCCCTCGGGGCCATCATGTGACACTTATTAACAGATAGAACAACAAGGAGAGGTGCGATGAGCGTTGCCAGCATCCATGACTACCCCCGCGATCTGGTCGGCTACGGCCGCACGCCTCCCCATGCCAACTGGCCCGGCCGGGCGAAGATCGCCGTGCAGTTCGTGCTCAACTACGAAGAGGGCGGCGAAAACTGCGTGCTGCACGGCGATGAAGGCTCCGAGCAGTTCCTGTCCGAGATCATCGGCGCGCCGGCCTTTCCCGCCCGCCACCTGAGCATGGAATCGATCTATGAGTACGGCTCCCGGGTAGGGGTGTGGCGCATCCTGCGCGAGTTCGAGCGGCGCGGCCTGCCGTTGACCGTGTTCGGCGTGGCCATGGCGCTTGAGCGCCATCCGGAAGTGGCCCACGCCTTCAAGGAACTGGGCCACGAGATCGCCTGCCACGGCTACCGCTGGATCCACTACCAGGAGGTGCCGGAGCACGTCGAGCGCGAACACCTGCAGCGGGCCATGGAGATCTTCCAGCGCCTCTACGGCGAGAAGCCGCTGGGCTGGTACACCGGCCGCGACAGCCCCAACACCCGCCGGCTGGTGCTCGACGAGGGCGGCTTTCTTTACGACAGTGACTACTATGGCGACGACCTGCCGTTCTGGACCCGCGAGGCCGACAGTCAGGGGGTCGAGCACGACCACCTCATCGTGCCCTATACCCTGGACAGCAACGACATGCGCTTCGCCGCGCCCCAGGGCTTCAATACCGCCGACCACTTCTTCAGCTACCTGCGCGACGCCTTCGACGTCCTCTATGCGGAGGGTGAGGAGTCACCCAAGATGCTCTCGGTGGGCATGCACTGCCGGCTGCTGGGGCGTCCAGGCCGGTTCCGCGCCCTGCAGCGCTTCCTCGACCATATCGAGGCCCACGATCGGGTGTGGGTCACCCGCCGCGTGGATATCGCTCGCCACTGGGCCGAGCACCACCCCGCCCCGGCGCGCAGAGGCACATAGCTCGCCTATCCCGGCGAAGTCTTTTGAGCTGCCGCTGCCCGAAGCGAGAGGCGCCGGGGACAGGTCGAAGAGGGGGTCCTATGCCAGGGATGGCATCGGTAGCGCCCAGGGAGGGGTTCACAGCGCCCCCTCGTAGACCTGTCGCCGGAACTGCCTCGAGCGATGTCTGCCATGGGCACGGCTTTCGGCCGTACACTAATTCAGGATACCCCATGAAATCACGCACCTACTACGCTCCCCACGGCGGTCATCCGCCCAGACCCAGCTGCTCTCCGACAGGGCGGTGTTCACCGAGGCCTATGCGGTGATTCCCAAGGGGGTCTTCGGCGATATCGTTACCAGCAACCTGCCATTCTGGGAGGAGACCCGGCTGTGGGTGCTGGCGCGCCCGCTGTCGGGCTTCGCCGAGACCTTCTGCCAGTACATCATGGAGGTCGCGCCCGGTGGCGGCAGCGAGAAGCCCGAGCTCGACCCCGCCGCCGAAGGGGTACTGTTCGTGGTCGAGGGCGAGATGACCCTGACCCTCGCCAGCGAGCGTCATCACATGACCCCGGGCGGCTATGCCTTCCTGCCGCCGGGCAGCCACTGGCAGCTGCGCAACGAGTCGGATGCCCCGGTGCGCTTTCACTGGGTGCGCAAGGCGTACGAGTTCGTCGAGGGCATCGAGGTGCCGGAGGCCTTCGTCACCAACGAGAACGAGATCGCCCCGACGCCGATGCCCGACACCGACGAGCGCTGGGCGACCACGCGCTTCGTCGACCCCGCCGATGTGCGCCACGATATGCACGTCAATATCGTCACCTTCCAGCCCGGTGCGGTGATCCCCTTCGATGAGACCCACGTCATGGAGCACGGCCTCTACGTGCTGGAGGGCAAGGCGGTCTACCACCTCAACCAGGACTGGGTGGAGGTCGAGGCCGGCGACTTCATGTGGCTGCGCGCCTTCTGCCCGCAGGCCTGCTATGCCGGCGGCCCGGGGCCGTTCCGCTACCTGCTCTATAAGGACGTCAATCGCCACCCGGCGCTGTGGCTGGGTGGCCGCTAGGAGATCGTCATGCTGGAACTGAAAGCCGAGCCGCTGACGCCGGAGGCCTTCGCCCCCTTCGGCGACGTCATCGATACGCGAATCGCCGACTCCTTTCCGATCAACGCCGGACGCACCCGGCGCTACCACGACCTGGCCAGGGTGGAGACCCTGGGCGAGGAGGCGAGGGCGCTGATCAGCATCTTCGTCAGCCAGCCGGTGGAGGTGCCGCTGGAGCTCGACTTCCTGGAGCGCCATCCCCAGGGCAGCCAGGCCTTCATGCCGCTGCATGAGGAGCGTTTCCTGGTGGTCGTCGCGCCGCCGGGGGACGAGATTGATCCGGCCGCGGTGCGCGCCTTCGTCACCGACGGCCGCCAGGGCGTCAACTACCGCGCCGGCACCTGGCACGCCATCCAGTCGGTGCTGGAGCGGGAAGGGGAGTTCCTGGTGGTGGACCGGGGCGGGGCCGGCAACAACTGCGACGAGCATCCGCTGGCCATCCGGGTGACCCTGGGCTGAGCCTTCGCTCCCTTTTTGCCATGCCCAAGTTGCTGATAGCGCTTGGGCTTTTTTGTCGACAAGGATTTTTGTGAAAATGTTTTCCAGAAATCTTGACGGCGCTTCGCTGGCGGCCTAGTCTCTGTATACAGAAATATTTTCCAAAAATATTAGCAGGCCCCTCACCGGAGGAATCAACATGGCTCGTATGACCGCAGCTGAAGCCGCCATCCACGTGCTCAAGAAAGAAGGCATCGACGTTGCCTTCGGCGTGCCCGGCGCCGCCATCAACCCCTTCTATGCCGCCATGCGTAAGGTCGGCGGCGTCGACCACGTGCTGGCCCGCCATGTCGAGGGCGCCTCGCACATGGCCGAGGGCTACACCCGCACCCATGCTGGCAACATCGGCGTGTGCATCGGCACCTCCGGGCCTGCCGGTACCGACATGATCACCGGGCTCTACTCGGCCAGCGCCGACTCCATCCCGATCCTGTGCATCACCGGCCAGGCGCCGCGTGCCAAGCTGCACAAGGAGGACTTCCAGGCGGTCAACATCCAGGAGATTGCCGGGCCGGTCACCAAGTGGGCGATCACCGTGCTGGAGCCGGCCCAGGTGCCACGCGCTTTTCAGCAGGCCTTCCAACTGATGCGCAGCTCGCGTCCGGGGCCGGTGCTGATCGACCTGCCCATCGACGTGCAGATGAGCGAGATCGAGTTCGACCCGGACACCTACGAGCCGCTGCCGGCCTACAAGCCCAGCGCCTCACGGGCCCAGATCGAAAAGGCCATCGCCATGCTCGAGGAGGCCGACAAGCCGCTTCTCGTCGCTGGTGGGGGGTGATCAACGCCGATGCGAGCGAGCTGCTCACCGAGTTCGCCGAGCTCACCGGGGTGCCGGTTATTCCCACCCTGATGGGCTGGGGCTCGATCCCCGACGATCATCCGCTGATGGCGGGCATGGTGGGGCTGCAGACCTCCCACCGCTACGGCAACGCCACCCTGCTGGCCTCGGACTTCGTGATGGGCATCGGCAACCGCTGGGCCAATCGCCACACCGGCAATCTCGAGTCCTACACCGAGGGGCGCAAGTTCGTTCACGTGGACATCGAGCCGACCCAAATCGGGCGCATCTTCGGCCCCGACTACGGCATCGTCTCCGATGCCAAGGCCGCCCTGATGCTGTTCGTGGAAGTCGCCCGGGAGCTCAAGGCCGCCGGCAAGCTGAAGGACCGCTCCGCCTGGGCCGAGGAGTGCCAGGAGCGCAAGCGCACCCTGCTGCGCAAGACCCACTTCGACGACGTGCCGGTCAAGCCCCAGCGCGTCTACGAGGAGATGAACAAGGCATTCGGAAAGAACACCCGCTATATCAGCACCATCGGGCTGTCGCAGATCGCCGGTGCCCAGTTCCTGCACGTCTACAAGCCGCGCCACTGGATCAACTGCGGCCAGGCCGGCCCGCTGGGCTGGACCATTCCGGCGGCGCTCGGCGTGCGGCGTGCCGACCCGGAGGCGGAGATCGTCGCCCTCTCCGGCGACTACGATTTCCAGTTCATGATCGAGGAGCTGGCCGCCGGCGCCCAGTTCAAGCTGCCCTATATCCACGTGCTGGTGAACAACTCCTACCTGGGGCTGATTCGCCAGGCCCAGCGCGGCTTCGACATGGACTACTGCGTGCAGCTCTCCTTCGAGAACGTCAACTGCCCGGAGATCAACGACTACGGCGTCGATCATATCTCCGTGGTGGAGGGACTGGGCTGCAAGGCGCTGCGTGTCACCCGGCCCGAGGACATCGCGCCGGCCTTCGCCGAGGCCCGCGAGCTGATGGCCCAGTACCGCGTGCCGGTGGTGGTCGAGATCATCCTCGAGCGGGTGACCAACATCGCCATGGGCACCGACCTGGGCGGCGTCAATGAGTTCGAGGCCCTGGCGGAAAACGCCGAGGATGCCCCGACCTCCATCGCCGCTCTTGTGTAAACCAGCACTAAGCCAAGGGGCGCTGGGGACAGGCCGTAGAGGAGGTCCGATTCCAGGGAAGGAATCGGTAGCGTACAGGGATGTATTTACAGCGCCTCCTCGCAGGCCTGTCGCCAGACAAGCCCCGTTACAACAGAAGCGACCCAGAGGAGTTCCACATGCCAAAGTTTGCCGCCAACCTCAGCATGCTGTTTACCGAGGTGGATTTCCTCGACCGCTTCGAGGCCGCCGCCAAGGCCGGCTTCCGGGGCGTCGAGTACCTCTTCCCGTATGACGTCGAGGCCCCCGAGATCAAGCGGCGCCTGGACGACAACGGCCTGACCCAGGTGCTGTTCAACCTGCCGGCGGGCGACTGGGGCGCCGGCGAGCGCGGGATCGCCTGTCACCCGGATCGCGTGGAAGAGTTCCGCGCCGGCGTCGACAAGGCGATCGAGTACGCCAAGGTGCTGGGCAACACCCAGGTCAACTGCCTGGCCGGCATCCAGCCGGACGGCGTCAGCGACGACCAGGCCCGCCAGACCCTGGTGGAGAACCTGCGCTTCGCCGCCGAAAAGCTCGAGGCCGCCGGCATCCGGCTGATCGCCGAGCCCATCAACACCCGCGATATCCCCGGCTTCTTCCTCAACCGCACCGAGCAGGCGCTGGCGATCTTCGACGAAGTCGGAAGCCGTAACCTCGCGCTGCAGTACGACATCTATCACATGCAGATCATGGAAGGGGATCTGGCCCCGACCATCGAGAAGCACCTGGCGCGGATCGCCCACGTGCAGCTCGCCGATAACCCGGGCCGCCACGAGCCGGGCACCGGAGAGATCAACTACCCGTTCCTGTTCGCCCATCTGGATCGTCTCGGCTACGACGGCTGGATCGGCTGCGAGTACAAGCCCAAGACCGCCACCGTGGAAGGCCTGGGCTGGCTGGATCAAGCGCGCGGCTGAAGAATGCTGCAGCCCCCTTAGCGAGGGGCGCCGGGGCAGGCCGAAGAGGAGGTCCGATTCCAGGGAAGGAATCGGTAGCGCCCAGGGAGGGGTCCACAGCGCCTCCTCGCAGGCCTGCCGACGGATCAGCCCCGAGCGGTGACGTCATCCGTGGCAGCCGGCGCATAAGGCTGCAACGACAAAGACAAGCTGGAAGGAGAATCATCATGAGCAAGATCGGTTTTATTGGCCTGGGTATCATGGGCCGCCCCATGGCAGGGCACCTGCTGGACGCCGGCCATACGCTGTCCACCGTCAAGCGCGGCACCCTGGACGAGACGCTGGCCAGCAAGGGCATGCAGGAGCTCGACAATCCCAAGGCGGTGGCCGAGGCCTCCGAGATCATCATCACCATGGTGCCGGACACGCCGGATGTGGAAGAGGTGCTGTTCGGTGAGGGCGGCGTCATCGAGGGCCTCAAGCCGGGCACCCTGGTGATCGACATGAGCTCCATCGCCCCCATCGCCACCCAGGGCTTCGCCAAGCGCATCGTGGAAGCCGGCGGTGAATACGTTGATGCCCCGGTCTCCGGCGGCGAAGGCGGCGCCATCAATGCCGCCCTGACCATCATGGTGGGTGCCACCGAGGAAGGCTTCACCCGTGCCAAGCCGGTGCTGGACGTGATGGGCAAGACCATCACCCATATCGGCGGCCACGGTGCCGGCCAGACCTGCAAGGTCGCCAACCAGATCGTCGTCGCTCTGACCATCGAGGCGGTGGCCGAAGGCCTGCTGTTCGCCTCCAAGGCCGGCGCCGATGTCGCCAAGGTGCGCGAATCGCTGCTCGGCGGCCTGGCCCAGTCGAAGATCCTCGACGTTCACGGCGAGCGCATGATCCAGCGCACCTTCGATCCCGGCTTCAAGATCAAGCTGCACCAGAAGGACCTCAACCTGGCCCTGGAAGGGGCGCGCAACCTCGACCTGGCGCTGCCGGGCACCGCCAACGCCCAGCAGCTGTTCCAGGCCTGTGCCGCCCAGGGCGGGGCCGACTGGGACCACGCCGGCATCCTGCGGGCGCTCGAGTCGCTGGCCGATCACGAGGTCGGCAGCCGCTGAACCGATAATCCCCCCTTCCCTCAATGGCAGGCGTCGGGTCGTCGTCTGCCATGGCCACTGCATGTGGCCCTTTACCCGGCGGCGGGTATCCCCTGACGGAACCCCGCCCGTCGCCGGGCTTTTTTCTTCCTTATCCCGGCTGCTACCGTCGGTGGCGGATTGGCCCGCTGCGAGGAGTTCCCCATGAATGCCCAGACCTCTGTTCCTCCCTTTGACCCCGCGGTGGACGCCGGCGCCTGGCTCCGGCAGCTGGCCGACACCGCCGTCGCGGCGGTGCACCCCGATAGCCTGGTGGCCGACCAGCTGCCCGCGCCGCCCCCCGGACGCACCGTGGTGGTGGGCGCCGGCAAGGCGGCCGCGGCCATGGCGGCGGCCCTGGAGCGGGCCTGGCAGCAGCACTGCCCCCAGGCGCCGCTGTCGGGCCTGGTGGTGACCCGTTACGGTCACGGTCCTCAAGGTCAGAGCGCGTCCTGCGAGCGTATCGAGGTGCTGGAGGCCTCCCACCCGATGCCCGACGACCTCGGCGAGCAGGCCGCCCGGCGCATGCTCGAGGCGGTCGAGGGGCTGACCGAGGACGACCGGGTGATCGCCCTGATCTCCGGCGGCGGCTCGGCGCTGATGACGCTGCCGGCCGAGGGCATCACCCTGGCCGACAAGCAGGCCCTGAACCGCGAGCTGCTGCGCTGCGGTGCGCCGATCAGCCAGATCAATACCGTGCGGCGCCACCTCTCGGCGATCAAGGGGGGCCGGCTCGCCGCGGCGGCGCATCCCGCCCAGGTGGTGACCTGGCTGATCTCCGATGTCCCGGGCGACGAGGCGTCGCTGATCGCCTCCGGCCCTACCCTGCCGGATGCCACCACGCCGGCCGACGCCCTGGCCGTGCTGGCCCACTTCGGGATCGACATTCCTGACGGCGTGCGGCGCCATCTCGGCGAGGCGCCCCGGGCGCCGGCCCCGGAGGACCCCGAGTTCGCTCGCGACCGCAGCGTGATGCTGGCCCGGGCCAGCGATGCCCTGCAGGCCGCCCGCCAGGCCGCCGAGGCGGCGGGGATCGAGGTGCGGCTGCTCGGCGACGACCTGGAGGGCGAGGCCCGCGAGCTGGGGCGTGCCCAGGCGCGCCTGGCGCTGGCCGCGCGGGAGGCGATCACCGCCCCGCTGCTGATCCTGTCCGGCGGCGAGACCAGCGTGACCGTCAAGGGTGATGGGCGCGGCGGGCGCAACGTCGAGTACCTGCTGGGGCTCTTCGAGGCCCTCGAGGGTGCGGAAGGCATCCATGCCCTGGCCATCGACACCGACGGCATCGACGGCTCCGAGGACAATGCCGGGGCGCTGTTCTCCCCGGGTGATCGGCACCGCGCCGGCGAGCAAAGGCTTGACCCCCTCGAACACTTGTCACGCAATGACGCCTACACTTTCTTCCAGGGCCTGGAGCGCTTGATCGTCACCGGGCCGACCCGCACCAACGTCAACGACTTTCGTGCCATTCTGGTCTTGCCGAGGACATCATGACCCTTCCCCCCATGCTCCCATCCATGCCCCCATTCGCCGTACCAAGATCGTCGCCACCCTGGGACCCGCCAGCGACCGCGACGGCGTCCTCGAGGCGATGATCGCCGCCGGCGTCGACGTGGTGCGCCTCAACTTCTCCCACGGCGCCCCCGACGACCACCGCCAGCGCCTGGCCCGGGTCCGCGAGATCGCCGACCGCCTGGGCAAGAGCGTGGCCGCCCTGGGCGACCTGCAGGGGCCCAAGATCCGCATCGCCCGCTTCCGCGACGGCGCCGTTACCCTCCAGGAGGGCGCCCCCTTCATCCTCGATATGGCGCTCGATGGCGAGGCCGGCGACGACACCCGGGTGGGCTGCGACTACCAGGCGCTGGTCGACGACGTGGCCCCCGGCGACCGGCTGCTGCTCGACGACGGCCGCCTGGTACTCCAGGTCGAGCGCATCGCCGGCCGCGAGGTCCACACCACCGTCACGGTGGGCGGCAAGCTCTCCAACAACAAGGGCATCAACAAGCAGGGCGGCGGCCTCTCGGCCCCGGCACTCACCGACAAGGACCGCGAGGACCTGGCGACCGCCGTGGAGATCGGCGTGGACTACCTGGCGGTGTCGTTTCCGCGCTCTGCCGCCGACATGGCCGAAGCCCGGGCGCTGCTCGGCGAGGCCGGGAAGGAGATCGGCCTGGTGGCCAAGCTGGAGCGCGCCGAGGCGGTGGCCGACGACGCCACCCTGGACGCCATCATCGAGGCCAGCGAGGCGGTGATGGTGGCCCGCGGCGATCTCGGCGTGGAGATCGGCGACGAGAAGCTGATCGGCACCCAGAAGCGCATCATCAAGCGCGCCCGCGCCCTCAACCGGGCGGTGATCACCGCCACCCAGATGATGGAGTCGATGATCGAATCCCCCTGCCCACCCGGGCCGAGGTGTTCGACGTGGCCAACGCCGTGCTCGACGCCACCGACGCGGTGATGCTCTCCGCCGAGACCGCCGCCGGCGACTTCCCGGTGGAGACCATCGAGGCGATGAACCGGGTCTGCCTGGGCGCCGAGCGGGAGCGGGTCGCCCAGGCCTCGGGCCACCGCATCCACGAGGGCTTCTCCCAGGTGGACGAGACCATTGCGCTCTCCGCCATGTACGCCGCCAACCACCTCCAGGGCGTGGCGGCCATCGCCTGCATGACCGCCACCGGCTACACGCCGCTGATCGCCTCGCGGATTCGCTCGGGGCTGCCCATCGTCGGCCTGGCCCACAGTCCCATCGCCCAGCGGCGCATGGCGCTCTATCGCGGGGTGGTCTCGCTGCCCTTCGACACCAGCGAGATGGCCCCCACCGAGCTCAACGCCCGGGCCCTGGCGCTGCTGGTCGAGCAGGGCGTGGCCGAGCCGGGGGATCGTGTCATCCTGACCCGCGGCGATCACATGAACGCCCACGGCGGCACCAATACCCTGAAGATCCTTCAGGTGTAAGCGCGACGCGGCCTGCACATTCCTGGCCCGAGCGATTATTGTATACAATAGTGACTCAGGCTGTGGCCATTGGGCAGAAAACATGCGATGGTAGCGTGGGACACAGGCCGCTAGCGAAGGGGGCAGCATGAGCCATGCCTGGCAGGACGATGTGCAGGCCGCCGTCAGGGCGGGAGGGCGCATCAACGACCGATTCATCGTCGACAAGGTGCGCAAGGCGGTATTGATGCAGCGATTGCCGCCGGGAACGCGGCTGCCCGAGGTGGCGCTTGGCGAGATCTTCGGCGTCAGCCGCTCGGTGGTGCGCAAGGCACTGACCCGGCTCGCCGCCGACCACGTGGTCACCCAACAGCCCAACCAGGTGGCCCGGGTGCGCGCGCCGAGCATCGACGAGACCCGGGAGACCTTCGACGCCCGCCGGCTGGTGGAGGGCGAGGTGGTCGCCCTGCTGGCCGGTCGCCTCGATGCCGATCAGCTGGCGGATATCGAAACGCTGGTGGAGCGCGAGGCCGCCGCCTACGCCGCGGGCGACGAGCCGGCGCGCATCGAGCACTCCCTGGCGCTGCACCACCGGCTCGCCGAGCTGTCGCCCAACCGAGTGCTGGGCGCCATGCTCACCGACCTGATCCTGCGGACCTCCATCGTCATCGCCCTCTACAAACGCTCTGGGCTCACCAGCTGCTACCTGGCGCCGGACCATCCGGCGCTGCTTACCCACCTGCGCAGCGGCGACGGCGAAGCGGCCCGGCACTGCATCCAGGATCATCTCCAGGCGCTGGAGAACCTGCTCGACCTCAGCGTGCGCGATGCCAGCATCGACCTGATGGCGATCCTGGGCCAGCGGGAGAGCGTGACCTCCTGAGAGGGCGTTTACAGAAGGGCCGCAGGGCGCCCATGCCGGGAGGTACCTCCCATGGCCGGCTTTACCCGCCCGGAGCCCTGGATGACAATGCCGAACGTTATCCTTCTGGTCGATAGGTAGTCCTTCGATGAATTCACTCTCACGCTGGGTGCTGGCCGCCTGCCTGGCACTGGGCCTTAGCCCTGCCTTGGCGTCACCCCCTACTGTGGCCGCCGCCTCCGACCTGCAGTTCGCCCTTGCTGAGGCCGCCGAGCGCTTCGAGGCCGAGACCGGCAGGTCGCTACGCCTCAACTTCGGCTCTTCCGGCAATTTCCGCCGCCAGATTGCCCAGGGCGCCCCCTTCGAGCTTTATCTCTCCGCCGACGAGGCCTATGTGCGGGCCCTGCACGACGAGGGCCACACCGAGGACGAGGGCGTGGTCTACGCGATCGGTCGGCTGGCCTGGCTCCAGCGCGCCGGCCGCGACGACCTGCCCGGGAGGACGCCCCCTGGCTGCGGTGCGCGAGGCGCTCGAGGCCCATGCCGCCGGCGAGGGCCGGCCGCGCCTGGCCCTGGCCAACCCCGAGCACGCCCCCTACGGCGTAGCTGCCAAACAGGCGCTCGAGCATGCCGGTCTGTGGGAGGCGACGGCGCCGCTGCGCGTTCTCGGCGAGAACGTCTCCCAGGCGGCCCAATTCGCGCTCTCCGACGACGCCCGGGGCGGCCTGGTGGCCTGGTCCCTGGCGCTGGCTCCACAGCTGGCCCAACGCAGCGACTTCGTGCTGATTCCCGAGGCGTGGCACGCGCCCCTGGTGCAGCGCATGGTGCTGGTCAAGGGGGCCGGCGAGACCGCCCGCGCCTTCTACGCCTGGCTGCAGCAGGAGGAGGCTCGCCAGATTCTCGCGCGCTACGGCTTTCGCCTGCCTGATGAGACCGAGCCGGCCGAGGCGCGATGATGGACTGGACGGCGCTGTCGGTATCGCTTCAGCTGGCCGCCTTGACCTGCCTGTTCCTGCTGCCGGTGGGGCTGTGGCTGGGCCGCAGCCTGGCTCGGGCACGCTTTCGCGGCAAGGCGCTGTGCGAGGCTCTGGTGGCGCTGCCGCTGGTGATGCCGCCCACCGTACTGGGCTTCTACCTGATGATGAGCTTCGGCCGGGAGGCGCCGTTCGGCGCCTTCTGGCACCGCCTGACCGGGGAGGGCCTGAACTTCACCTTCACCGGCATCCTGCTCGCCTCCCTGGTGGCCAATCTGCCCTTCGCCGTCCAGCCCATCCAGCGCGCCTTCGAGGCGATGCCGGCCAACCTCCGCGAGGCGGCCTGGTGTAGCGGGCTCTCGCCCTGGCAGACCTTCCTGCGTATCGAGCTGCCGCTGGTGTGGCCGGGGGTGATCTCGGCGCTGGCCCTGACCTTCGCCCATACCCTGGGGGAGTTCGGGGTGATCCTGATGGTGGGGGGTGCCATCGACGGCGAGACCCGTACCCTGGCCATCGCCATCTATGACCGGGTGCAGGCCTTCGATGAGGCCGGCGCCGGCATCATGTCGGCGATGCTGCTGCTGGTCTCCTTCCTGACCATCGGCGTGGTTTACGGCCTGGCGGGCCGACGGCGGTGGCGACGTGTCTGAGTCGCGTCGTCCCGTCACGCGAGCGACCGGGGGACGCCGCCCGCCGAGGTCGCCGCCGCCGGCAGCGGGGCGCTGACTGTCTCCCTCCACCAGTCCGGGCCTATTCCCCTGGCCGCCGACTTCCACTGTGCGGCCGGCGAGCTGCTGGCGCTGGTGGGGCCCTCCGGTAGCGGGAAGACCACGCTGCTGCGCGCCATCGCCGGTCTCTACCGGCCGGCCGGGGGGCGCATCGCCTGCGGCGACGCCACCTGGCTGGACCCGACCGGGGCGTTGCCCTGGGCCCCCAGCGGCGCCGGGTCGGTATCGTCTTTCAGGACTATGCGCTCTTTCCCCATCTGACCGCCCGCGACAACGTCAAGGTGGCGCTGGGCCATCTCGATGCCGCCGCCCGGGACGCCTGCGCCGAGCGCTGGCTTCACCGGGTGCGCCTGGAAGGGCTCAGCCGGCGCTATCCGTCCGAGCTCTCCGGCGGCCAGCGTCAGCGGGTGGCGCTGGCCCGGGCCCTGGCCCGGGAGCCCCGGGTGCTGCTGCTCGACGAGCCCTTCTCCGCGGTGGACCAGGTGACCCGGCGGCGCCTGCAGCGCGAGCTGGCGCTGCTGCGCGAGGAGATTGCGATTCCCATCGTGCTGGTGACCCACGACCTGGACGAAGCGGTGGCGCTGGCCGACCGGCTCTGCGTCCTGCACGGCGGGCGCAGCCTGCAGAGTGGCTCGCCCGAGACGCTGTTTCGCCACCCGGCCAGCGCCGAGGTGGCGCGGCTGCTGGACCGCCATAACGTCTTCGAGGGCGAAGTGGTGGAGGAGAACGGCGAGCGCCGGCTGCAGTGGGGGCCCTGGCGGCTGGAAGTGGCCGAGGGGCTGGAGGCCCTGTCGCCGGGGCAGCGGGTCGCCTGGTACCTGCCCGACTCCGACGTGGTGCTGCATCGCCGCGACCGCCCCTCCCGCGGTGAGCGGGAGAACCCGGTGACCGGGCGGGTGACCGAGATGGTGGTGCTCGGCGGCATGACCTCGATCACCCTGGCCTTCGACCACGGTCGTGAGTCCCTGCGCTTCGATATCGCCACCCATGCGGCGCGGCGCAACGGCCTGGCCCGCGGCGCCACTGCCCAGGTCTCGCTGCTGGCCGGTGGCATTCACCTGATGCCGGAGGCACCCCTTCCATGAAAGCGAATTGGCGGCGCTGCCTGCTCGCCTCACCGGTGCAGCGGCTGGGGGTAATCCTGCTGGCGGCCTGGACGGCGATGTGGCTCAGCGGACACTGGCCGCCTGTGGACGCCTCGCCGCGGCCGGTGAGCTTCGAGACGGCGCCCCTGACCATTGCCGCCGGCTCGCAGGTGCATCATCTCGAGGTGGAGCTGGCGCGCATCCTCGCCCAGCGTCAGTTCGGACTGATGGATCGCGATCATCTGGACGAGCGGGCGGGCATGCTGTTCCTCTACGACCGTCCCCAGTCCCCCGCAGCGGCTTCTGGATGTATCGCACCCGCATCCCGCTGGATATCGCCTTCATCGATGCCCGCGGGCGCATCGCGGCCATCGAGACCATGCAGCCCTGCCGGTCGGACAGCCCCGCCGACTGCCCGGCCACCCTGGCCGGCGTCACCTACGTGGCCGCACTGGAGGTCAATGCCGGCTTCTTCGCCGAGCACGGCATCGGGCTTGGCGACTGCGTCGTGTGGCCGGGGCGCCCACCCGGCTGCGGGGCCGTCGATTAAGGCGGGTCCGACAGCTCGGCGCGGGCTTCCATTCAACGCCCGACTTCGGGGATGATCGCAGCGTGGCATCATGCATTACACCTAAAAACGATGAACGCGGCCGGCCCTCGCGCCGGCCCCCTGCTGCAAAGGACACGTCATGACAGCTGCTAGTCGACTGACCCGTGTTGCCGCGGCCCTGGCCGGTGCCGCGGTGCTCACCGCCTCGCTCTCGGCCCAGGCCCGCGAGCTCTCCGTTTCCACCGTGCTCTCCGACGCCTTCCCCTGGGGCAGGCCGCCGAAAAATGGGCGGAACTGGTCGAGGAGCGCACCGATGGGGAGCTGACCCTGCGGGTCTATCCCAACTCTCAACTGGTGGCCGGGGACCAGACCCGCGAGTTTTCCGCCATGCGCTCCGGTCTGATCGACATGGCCATCGGCTCGACCATCAACTGGTCGCCCCAGGTGCCGGAGCTCAATCTCTTCTCGCTGCCGTTCTTCATGCCCGACGAGGCGGCGGTGGACGCCGTGACCGGTGGCGAGGCCGGCGAGATGATCTTCGACGCCATCGAGTCCCGCGGCGTGATTCCGCTGGCCTGGGGGGAAATGGCTTTCGTCAGCTCTCCAACTCTCGGGGCCCGATCAGCGAGCCCGCCGACCTGGACGGCCTGAAGATCCGCGTGGTGGGCTCGCCGCTGTTCCAGGACACCTTCAACGCCCTGGGCGCCGATCCTACCCAGATGAGCTGGACCGATGCCCAGCCGGCCCTGACCACCGGCGCCGTGGACGGCCAGGAGAACCCGCTGTCGGTCTTCGACGTGGCGCGCATCGATCAGGTGGGACAGGAGTATCTGACCCTGTGGAACTACATGAACGATCCGCTGATCTTCGCCGTCAACCAGCGGGTCTGGGACTCGCTCTCCGAGGAGCACCGCGAGATCCTGCGCGAGACCGCCCTCGAGGCCGGTCAGTGGGAGATCACCATGACCCGCGAGGAGGAGAGCGAGCGGCTGGCCGATATCCAGGCGCGGGGCGTGGAGGTCACCGAGCTCACCGAAGCGCAGCACAGCGCCTTCGTCAGCGCCACCGCCAGCGTCCATGAGAAGTGGGTTCCGCGCATCGGTCAGGAGCTCGTCGACACCGCGCGCGAGGCCATCGAAGCGCGCTGATCACTCCCTGGTACCCGCCGGCCCCACCCGGGGCCGGCCCGCTTCTCATGAGGCGCTCATGAAACCCTCACCCGATGCCCGGCCGGAGCGCTGGCTGGGGGCCCTGGCGCTGGCGATCATCTCGCTGATCAGCCTGGGCAACGTCATCACTCGCTATGTCACCGGCGGCTCGTTGGCCTTCACCGAGGAGTTTTCGGTGTTTCTGCTGGTGGTGCTGACCTTCGCCGGTGCCTCGGTGGCCGCGCGCCGCAATGGCCATATCCGCATCGGCCTGCTGGAGCGGGCCCTGCCGTCCGCGCCCAGGAAGGCGCTGATCCTGTTCCAGTGGCTGTGTGGCACCACCGTGCTCGGTCTGATCACCTGGTTCGGCGCCAAGCTGACCTGGGAAGAGTACCAGTGGGAGTCGCTGTCGCCGGGGCTGGGGCTGCCGCAGTGGTGGTACCTGATCTGGCTGCCGCTGCTTGCCGCGGCGATGCTGGTGCGGCTGACCCAGCAGACCCGCGACCGCCTGGCCGGGAGGCTCGACGATGAGCCCTGATCTGTGGATGATCCTGGCCTTCGCCGGCCTGCTGATCGCCGGCGTGCCGGTGGCCTTCTCGCTGGCCATGGCCGGGGCGGTGGGCATCGTGGCGGGGCTCACGCCGGAGATGCTGGCCACGCTGGGCACCAACACCTACAACAGTATCGCCAAGTACCCGCTGATCGCGATTCCGCTGTTCATCATGACCGGTCTGATCTTCGAGCGCGCCGGGGTCGCGCTGCGTCTGGTGCGCTTCGCCCAGGCGCTGATCGGGCCGCGCCACGGCGGTCTGGCGCTGGTGGCGGTGCTGGTCTGCATGATCATGGGCGGGATGAGCGGCTCCGGCCCGGCGGACGCCGCGGCGGTGGCCATGGTGATGCTGCCGAGCATGACCAAGGCGGGCTATCCCCGGCCCTTTTCGGCCACGCTGATCGCCGCCTCCGCGTCCACCGCCATCCTGATCCCGCCTTCGGTGGCGCTGATTCTCTACTCCATCGTGGTCCCCGGGGTCGACCTGCGCGCGCTCTTCGCCGCCGGGCTCTTTCCCGGCATCCTGGCCGGCCTGGCGCTGCTGGTGCCGGCGCTGCTGGTGTCGAAGCGCTACGGCTGGGAAGGCGGCACGCCGGTGGCGGAGGCGGAACGGCTCAAGGTAGGCGAGACCTTCAAGCAGGCGCTGCCGGCGCTGTTCGCCCCGGTGCTGATTCTCGGCGGGCTGCGCTCGGGGCTCTTCACGCCCACCGAGGCGGCCGTGGTGGCGGTGGCCTACGGCGCCCTGGTGGGGCTCTTCCTGACCCGCGAGATCGGCCTCAAGGACCTCTGGGGGCTGTTTGGCGAGGCGGCAGTGATCTCCGGGGTGGTGATGCTGATCATCGCCCTGGCCGGCATCTTCGCCTGGGCCGGCACCATGCTCGGCACCTTCCGCCACCTGGCCGAGTGGATCATCGGGCTCTCCGACAGCGGGGTGCTGCTGTTGATCCTGATCATGCTGGCGGTGCTGCTGGCGGGCATGCTGCTGGACGCCATCTCCATCTACCTGATCATGATGCCGATCCTGATTCCGGTGATGCAGCATTTTGGTTGGAACCCGGTATGGTTCGGTATCCTGCTGGTGATGAACATCGCCATCGGCCAGTTCACGCCACCGGTGGCGGTCAACCTGATGGTCACCACCGAGATTGCCAAGATCCGGCTGGAGCAGACCGTCGGCTGGGCGCTGCTGTTCGTGGCCGCCATGGCCGGTGCCCTGGCGCTGGTGGCAATCTTCCCCGAGATTGCGCTGTGGCTGCCCAGGACCCTGGGCTACAACGTCTAGCCTGTCGATCACTCGCTCGCCTCCCCGGCATATCGCCCCCATCCTGGCCTGGCGGTTGATACCGCCAGGCCGGTACTCCTTCGGCCCGCTGCCGGTGCCACCGCCGATGCCTGGCCGCCTTTGTTGGCGATTTCCTACACGGCTGTCCGTGAAATGTCACAGATACGCACTCCCATGACTGGTATTTTGACCGCCCGATAATGCGCGATGGCTTGCCAGTTCCCACTGTTATCGCGTTCTTCTCCAGTCGCAGGGAGGCGACAACATGGCCGATTCCACCGGACTCCAGTTCACCCTGAGCCTCGCCGGCATCCCCGGCCTGGCGGTGGTCGACTTCACCCATCGCGAGCGGCTCTCCGCCCCCTTCGAGCTCAGGGTCACCCTGGCCAGCCGCGACCCCGACCTCGGCCCCGCCGAGGTGCTCGAGCGCAACGCCACCCTGGTCGTCTGGGAGGACGGCGAGCCGCTGCGCCACCTCCACGGCGTGGTCAGCGAGTTCGGTCGCGGCGACCGCGGCCACCGCCGCACCTTCTACACCCTGGTCATCCGCCCGGCGCTGTGGCGCCTCGGCCTGCGCCACAACTCGCGGATCTTCCAGGACGTCCCGCCCCAGGACATCCTCGCCACCCTGTGCGACGAGCGCGGCCTGACCGACGTGGCCTTCGCCCTGACCCGCGAGCCTGAGGAGCGCGAGTACTGCGTGCAGTACCGCGAGAGCGACCTGGCCTTTCTCCAGCGCCTGGCCGCCGAGGAGGGGCTGGTCTACTTCCATGAGTTCGAGCCCGCGGTCGGCGGCGCCCATCGGCTGATCTTCGCCGACGCGCCGGTGCTGCTGCCCCACCTGGGCGAGCGTACCTACCACGGCCGCGCCGGCGGCACCCCGCCGCGCCGCCATGTGCGCAAGCTCACCCAGGTCTCGCGGGTGCGCCCGGCGGCGGTGACGCTCAAGGACTACACCTTCAAGAACCCGGCCTACGACCAGCTCCACGAGCATGTTGCAGAGGGGCTGGGCGAGCATGGCCAGCGTGGCGTGGTTGATAGAGAGTACGAGCACTTCGACTACCCTGGCCGCTACAAGGCGGATGCCTCGGGGGTGCCCTTCACCCGGGTGCGGCTGGAAGCGCTGCGCGCCGAGGCCAATACCGCCGAGGCCGAGAGCGACCTGCCGGAGCTGGCCCCGGGTACCCGCTTCACCCTCACCGATCACGATATCGCCGCCCTCAACCGCGACTGGCAGGTGGTCGAGGTGGTGCATCATGGCGAGCAGCCCCAGGCCCTGGAGGAGGATGGCGTCGCCCAGGGGGAGGCGGCTGGCCAGGGCCAGATGACCCGCTATTATAACGAGCTGGTGCTGGCCCCCGCCGAGCGCGTCTGGCGTCCCGCGCCGCCCGTCCGGCCGCGGGTCGACGGCCCGCAGGTGGCCGTCGTGGTCGGCCCCGAGGGCGAGGAGATCCACTGCGACGAACACGGCCGGGTCAAGGTGCAGTTCCCCTGGGACCGCTACGCCGAGCCCGATACCGCCGGGGCTGGCGGCGAAGCCGCTGAAAGAGGGGCCAGTGCCTGGATTCGGGTCAGCCAGGACTGGGCCGGCGGCGGCTACGGCGCCATGGCCATTCCGCGCATCGGCCACGAGGTGATCGTCTCCTTCCTGGAGGGCGACCCGGACCAGCCGCTTATCACCGGGCGCACCTACCACGCGGTCAACACCCCGCCCTATGCGCTGCCCGCGCACAAGACCCGCACCGTGCTGCGCACCCAGAGCCACAAGGCGGAAGGCTTCAACGAGCTGCGCTTCGAGGATGCCACCGACGCCGAGCAGATCTGGCTGCACGCCCAGAAGGACCTGGAGCTGCTGACCCTCAACGACCGCACCGAGACCATCCGCCGCGACAGCCACCTCGCCGTCGAGCGCCACCGCCTCGGCGAGATCCACGGCGACGACCACCTCACCGTGCATGGCCAGCGCCACACCCAGGTGAAGGGCGATGACCACCTGCGGGTCGACCAGACCCGCCACGAGCACTATGGCACGGCCCAGCGGGTGGAGGCCGGCGAGGAGATTCACCACCAGGCCGGCACCCAGGTGGTGATGGAGGCCGGCGCCGAACTGACCCTGGCCGCCGGCGGCAGCTTTATCAAGCTCGACGGCGCCGGGGTGACCATCGTCGGCAGCCAGGTGCGCATCAACTCCGGCGGCAGCCCCGGGCGGGGCCGCGGCCAGGCCGTGGTGCTGCCGCGCCTGCCCGGCGAGGCCACCCCGGAGACCAGCGAGGACGTGACCCTCGCGCCTCACCAGACGCCATTGTTGGAAAGCGAGATCGTCGCCGCCACGCCGCTGGACCTGGACGCGGTGGATATCGCCGACGGCCTGGCCGACCGCTGCAGCGCCTGCGCGCCCGCCGTGGGCAGCCCGGTCAACCCGCTGCTCGGCGCCAAGCTGCTGCCCGCCGAGACCGACATCGCCCTGCCGGCGCCGCGGCCCTTCGTGTTCAGCCGCGGGTATCTCTCCTGCAATGCGCGCATCGGCGTACTGGGCCAGGGCTGGTCGGTGCCCGGCGAGGGCCTGTCGCTCAGCCTGCGCGACGACGCCTGCGTGATCCACGACGCCCAGGGCCGCGATATCACCTTCGGGCCCCTGGCCCCGGGCCAGGCGCGCCACTCGCCCACCGAGCAGCTCTGGCTTCGCCGTGGGGGGAGTGCCCCGGCAGACGATAAGGCCGAGCAAGATCAGGGGGAGAACGCGAGTGTTCGCTGGCAGGCCCTCGACGAGGCACTGCGTACCGACCCCGAGCGGATCGTGCTTAGCGATGCCGGTGGCCTCTACTATGTCTTCGCGCCTTCCGTATCAGCCGAGAATGGCGATAGCCCTTCCGGCAAGTGGCAGCTGATCCAGGAGCGGGACCGCAATGGCTATGCCACCACCTATACCTGGGAGGCCGACCTGCTGGTGCGGGTCGAGGACAGCGCCGGGCGTCACTACCGCTTCGACTATGACGCGCTGCTGCCCGAAAGCGACGCGGACCGCGGCCAGCGCCTGATGGGCGTCAAGCTGATCCAGGAGCACGACGGCAGCGCCCAGGACGCGTGGCTGGTGCGCTACTCCTATAGCCCCGCCGGCGACCTGATCGCCGTGCGCCACCGCCATGGCGAGGTGGTCCGCGAGTTCGAGTGGCAGGCGCATATGCTCGTCGCCCACCGGGAGCCCGGCGGCCTCGAGGCCCACTACACCTGGGATCGCCACGCCCCCGATGGCCGGGTGATCGGCCAGCAGGAGGCCGGCGGCCTGGCGCGCGCCTACGCCTACCATCCCGATCACACCCGCGTCACCGATAGCCTCGGCCGCGAGGAGCGCTACCACTTCGTCGGCGCCGGCCCCGGCCAGCGCTGGACGGCGCATACCCGCGCCGACGGCTCACGCATCGAGTTCCGCTACGACCGCGCCGGACACCAGATCGCCACCCTCGACCCGCTGGGCCGCGAGAGTGAGCTCGAACGCGACGAGGCGGGGCAGATCATCGCCCAGACCGCCCCGGACGGCAGCCGCTGGACCATCGAGCGCGATGCCCTGGGCCTACCGGTGCGTCTCGAAGGGCCTGACGACCAGCACTGGCAGATCGAGCGCAACCCCCTTGGTCACCCGGTTGAAATTACCGGCCCCGAGGGCACCACCACCCTGGCCTACGAGGATCCGCGCCTGCCCGACCGCCCCACCGCCGTCACCGATGCGCAGGGCGCCACCCGGCGCCTCGAATGGAACGCCCTGGGCCAGCTGGCGGCCGAGACCGACTGCTCCGAGCGGCGCACCAGCTACGCCCATGACGCCCGCGGCCATCTGGCCAGCGTCACCAACGCCTTGGGTGAGACCACCCGCACCCCCATGACGTCATGGGCCGGCGCCAGTCCACCCAGTTGCCCGACGGCAGCCACTGGCACCACCACCACGACGCCCAGGGGCGCCCGGTGGAACAGGAGGGCCCCCAAGGCTACCGTCAGCAGTGGTTCTACGACGAGCACGGCCGCCCCGCCCAGCGGATCGACGCCGACGGCAGCCACACCACCCTGGCCTATGATGAGGCCGGGCGCCTCGGCGAGCTGACCCTGGGCAATGGCGCGGTCTATCGCTTCGCCTATGACGTGATGGATCGCCTGATCAGCGAGACCGGCCCCGACGGCCGCGAGCAGCGCTACGCCTATGATGCCGCCGGCCAGCTGGTCGAACGCAGGGAAGTCCACCGCCCGGGCCCCGATGGCCAGCCGCTGGTCACCCGTTATGAGTACGACGCCAATGGCCGGCTGATCGCCCGCCACCTGCCCGAGACCGACGCCACCCCGGCCAGCACGGAGCGCTACCACTGGCGCGCCGATAGCCAGCTGGCCGGCGCCGAGAATGCCCATGGCGAGGTCACGTTCGTCTTCGACGAGGCGGGGCGGCCAAGCGGTGAACAGCAGCGGCATGCCGGCTTAGAAGGAGATAGCGGTTGGCAGTGGCAACACCAGCATCAACTCACCGCCACCGGCGCACCCCAGGCCAGCCGCTTCGGCGACCTGCCCGAGCTGAGCTGGCTGACCTACGGCAGCGGCCACCTGCACGGCCTGCTGGCCAGCGAGCTCGGCCTGGAGATCGCCCTGGAACCCGATGCCCTGCACCGCGAAACCCGGCGCCGTCTGCACAGTGCCGATCACGCCCAACCGCTGATTCTGGAGCGTGGCTATACCGCCCTTGGCCAGATCGCCCACCTCAGCCTGGGCGGCTCAGGCCATGGCGCCGAGCAACACTACCAGTACGACGCCCTGGGGCGGATGACCTTCCGCACCCAGCAGGCCCAAGGCCAGGCCAGCACCATCGCCTACACTTACGACCCGGCCGGGCGACTGATCGCCAGCCAGCACGGCGACCACGCCCACCGCTACCCGGTGGACGCCGCCGGCAATCGCCTGGACGGCACCGCCAGTGTGCAAGTCGATAACCGCCTCGCCCAGCTCGACGGCAGCCGCTACCGCCACGACGGCGCCGGCAACCTGATCGAGCGCGAGGCCCCCAACGGCGAACGCCTGACCCTGGGCTACGACGGCGCCAACCGTTTGGTGCACCTCACCCACACCAGCGCCTACGGCCATACCCGCGAGGCCCACTACCGCTACGACGCCCTCGGCCGGCGCATCGGCAAGACCGTGCGCCACGCCAACGGCACCACCGCCACCCACCACTACGGCTGGGACGGCGACCGCCTGGTGCATGAAGAAACCGATCGCCAACGCACCACCGTGGTCTACGAACCCGGCACCTTCGTGCCCATGCTGAGAGTCGACCAAGCCGGCGATGGCGCAACGAAACGGATCGGCGCCTACATCACCGACGCCCTGGGCACCCCGCTGCGCCTGGTCACGCCCAGGGCGAGACCCTGTGGCAGGCCCAGCCCCACGACTGGGCCGCCGTCACCGACGAGCAAGGCAGCACCGCCCAGCCCATTCGTTTCCAGGGCCAGTGGCACGACGAAGAGAGCGGCCTCTACTACAACCGCCACCGCTACTACGACCCGCAGCAGGGAAGGTATATCAGCCAGGACCCGATAGGGCTGGCAGGGGGAGATAACCTTTACCAGTATGCCGCGGCCCCCAATATTGAGGTAGACCCTCTCGGGCTCAGGGGGTATATGGCCTTGGGGGTGGGCCTTATAGTCAATCGAACATGGTTAGGAGGGCAGCAGCCCGTCAAGAGCCAGCGAGTAAGACTGTAGCTGCTGGATTAGATGCTGGAGGTGAGGTGTTTGGTGGCGTGTTTGGCACTTCGCTGTCTTCAGGGGGGCAAGTTGATTCGGGCGGTAATTTATGTGCTGTAACAACAGCATGCATGAAGTTTGGGCTTGGTGCTTATGCAGGTGCAGGATTCACGGGTGGGGGTTCTATCAATGACACTGTAGAAACAGGAGTTTCAGAAAGCTGGGGGCTCTTTCTTCAAGGTGGTAGCGGTCTTGCTTCCGGTGCTTCGGTTAATTCTGGCGAGGGATCCTTAGGCACTGCAAAAGGCTTTTTTGGGGTGGGCTTAGGTGGAGCAGCAGGCGTCCAGTTTTGCCGTATTTCTACAGTATGTGGAGAAGGAGAGGAAAGAAATGAATAAAGATTTAAAGGTAGTAGCCATATCGTTTGCAGTTATGATCGTGGGGGGGGGATGGTTGAGGTAGGCTTTGAAAGCACTGGAAAGTTCTTGGCTACTGCGGGCATCTTGACTGGAATAACCTTCATCTCTATAGGGGGGGTTAAATACTGGCTTGGAGATGGGGCAAGGAAAAAATAGTTATCAGGAAGGGGGTGGAGATGGCCAAGATAAACCAATGGAGATAGCACTCTCTGAATCCCTGAATTCAACCAATAAGCGCAACACGGACGTTGCCCCATGCACCAACCACCAGGGAAGGCACTTCGCTGTCTTCCCTGGCGGTAGCGTGGCCGAACGGCCACCCCGCCAACGCCTTGAGGACATGATGTGTATCTCTTATCCCTGTTTCCTGCTTGACGCCGCCCTCACCGGCCACGCCGCTGGGAATGACCTTCCGGACCCAGCAGGGCCACGGCCAGGCCAGCACCATCGCCTACACTTACGACCCGGCCGGGCGACTGATCGCCAGCCAGCACGGCGACCACGCCCACCGCTACCCGGTGGACGCCGCCGGCAATCGCCTGGACGGCACCGCCAGTGTGCAAGTCGATAACCGCCTCGCCCAGCTCGACGGCAGCCGCTACCGCCATGACGGCGCCGGCAACCTGATCGAACGCGAGGCCCCCAACGGCGAGCGCCTGACCCTGGGCTACGATGGCGCCAACCGCCTGGTCACGCTCACCCACACCAGCGCCTACGGCCATACCCGCGAGGCCCACTACCGCTACGACGCCCTGGGCCGGCGCATCGGCAAGACCGTGCGCCAGGCCAACGGCACCACCGCCACCCACCACTACGGCTGGGACGGCGACCGCCTGGTCCATGAGGAAACCGACCATCAGCGCACCACCGTGGTCTATGAACCGTAAGCGCTCCACAAACCCCATCTTCTGCAACTGAATAGTGTCCATCAGACTGGTGTCACCCGATCCCAAGGAGGACACCATGACCGACCTGACATCGACACAGGCCTTCTGGCTGGGCCACCTGTTCCATGCCTCCTCTCGGCAACTGCCGCTGAGCGAGTACGCCGAAGAGCAAGGGCTGGAGCTGGCGTCATTGCTGGCGTGGGAGCAGCGTCTGGTGGTGCAGGATGTACCTGTGCCACCTCGTCATCGCCCGCAGCGTTTCGTCGCCGTGGAGGTGACGCCATGATTCGGCCGGACACGGGACTGCGCGTCTACCTGTGCCGCGAGCCGGTCGACATGCGCAAGCAGATCGATGGACTGGCCCTGCTGGTTCAGGAGGCCATGGAGCTCAATCCCTTCGAGGAGGCGGTCTTCGTATTCGGCAACCGTCAGCGCGACAAGGTGAAGCTGCTGTTCTGGGAGCGCAACGGCTTCGTGGTCTGGTACAAGCGCCTGGAGCGGGAGCGCTTCAAGTGGCCGGATCGGCTGGAGGGTGACACCGTCACGCTCTCGGGCCAAGAGCTGAACTGGCTTCTTGACGGCTATGATCTCAGCGCCATGCAGCCTCATAAGGCGTTGGATTTTCAGGCAGTTGGTTGACTTTTTTGCTGCCTCCGGTGGCGCTGCTTGGTAAAATATCGGCATGACTTCGTCGGCCTCTACGTCTTCCGCCAGCGTTTCCCAACTGCAGCGCCAAGTGCGTGCTCAGCAGGAGGAGATCGCGCGTCTCCATCAGCTGATGGAGAAGAAAGAGGCAGAGTGGGAAGCCGCCAAGGCGGCGCTGTTCGAGCAGTTCCGCCTGGCCATCGAGCGTCAGTTCGGTCCCTCCACCGAAAAGTACCGTGTCGCGCAGGGTGACCTTCTCATCAACGAGGCCGAAGCAGCGGTCGACGAGGAAGAGACCAGCGCCCAGGATGGCACGGCTGACGATGAGGTTGACGCACCGGCCGACCCCCATCAGCCGGCCAAACGCCGCACCCGTGGTGGCCGCGTGGCGCTACCGCCCGAACTGCCCCGCGTCGAGGTCGTCCATGAGCTCCCCGAGGATGCCCGGCATTGCCACCACGACGGCACCGGGCTTAAGGAGATCGGCAAAGAGATCAGCGAGGAGTTGCATGTGGTGCCGGCGCGGGTCGAGGTGATCCGCCATGTGCGCCTCAAGTACGGCTGCCCCACCTGCGAGGAGGGCGTGCAGATCGCCCCGACGCCGGCCAAGCTGCTGCCGAAGAGTAACGCCAGCCCGACGTTGCTCGCCTATGTGGCCACCGCCAAGTACCAAGACGCCTTGCCGCTCTACCGGCAGAGCCAGATCTTTGCCCGACACGGCGCCGAGATACCGCGCAACACCCTGGCCCGCTGGATGGTCCAGGTGGGCGAGCGACTGATACCGCTGGTCGAGGCCCTGCGACAGCACCTATTACAGGCCCCGCTGATCCACATGGACGAGACCACGCTTCAGGTCAACGCCGAGGCGGATCGGCCGGCGAGCTCAACGTCCTACATGTGGTTGCAGCGCGGCGGCCCGCCTGGCCAACAGGTGGTGCTGTTCGACTATGACGCCAGCCGAGCCGGTCGGGTGCCCCTGCGCCTGCTGGGTGACTATGCCGGCCGCCTGGTCACCGATGGCTACGAGGGTTATGCCAAGGTGGTGCGAAAGAACGGCATCACCCATGCCGGCTGCTGGGCGCACGCCCGTCGCAAGTTCGTCGAGGCGCAGAAGGTGCAGCCCAAGGGCAAGACCGGCAAGGCTGACTGGGCGCTCAACCAGATCCGCAAGCTCTACGCCGTGGAGAAGCAGGCCAAGGGGATGGATCCCGAGGCACGCCAGGCGTTGCGTGAGCAGAAGAGCCGCCCGCTAATCACCCAGCTACGCACCTGGTTGGACAAGTCGCTGACGCAGGTGCTGCCGAAGAGCACTCTGGGCAAGGCCCTGCACTACCTGGATGGCCAGTGGCAGCGCCTGACGCGCTTCCTCGATGACGGGCTGATCCCGCTGGACAACAACGCAGCAGAAAATGCCATTCGCCCCTTCGTCGTTGGCCGCAAGAACTGGCTGTTCAGCCACACACCGAGCGGTGCCCAGGCCAGCGCGATGATCTACAGCCTGATCGAGACGGCCAAGGCCAACGGCCTCTCGCCCTACGAGTACCTGCAGTTCGTGTTCGAGACCCTGCCAACACTCGGCGAGGATGACGACCTCGGCATGCTGCTGCCCTGGCGCTGGAAAGACACTCTACCGGTCTAACCCGGATATTTCATCAGGCATGAAAAAGGCGGCTGAAAATCGGTTATGATTCAAGGGCCTAATCCAGAATCAACCGCTACAGCCGCCATGACGAAATGTACCATGCCGACCGCCTCCTTTCCACGCTGTAAAGGCCGTCAGGTCACCGCCAGTTTCGACGGTGGCGAGATCACCTCCGATGGTGGTGCCCTGCTGCTTCGCCAACTGGATCGTGAAATGGGGCTGACCCGTACCATCGCGCGCCGCCTGGAGGATGCGCGGGCTGCGCGCCGTTGTCGGCATCAGGCCGAGACCATGCTCCGGCAGCGGGTCTTTGGCCTGGCGCTGGGCTACGAGGACCTCAACGACCACCACGCCCTGCGTCGCGACATCGCCTTGCAGACCGCGGTCGGTACCGACGACGTGCTGGCCAGTCAGGCGACGCTGTGTCGCTTCGAACAGCAGGCCAGTCGCCAGTGGGCGGTGGCAATCCAGGAGGAGATCGTCGAGCAGTTCATCCGCTCCTTCCGGCGACCGCCGAAGAAGCGGTTGATCCTCGACTTCGATGCCACCGACGATCCGGTGCATGGCGAGCAGCTCGGTCGGCACTTCTCCGGCTTCTACAACGGGTACTGCTTCCTGCCGCTCTACGTCTTCTGTGGCCAGCAGTTGCTGGTCAGCTACCTGCGCCCGGCCTATCGCGATGCGGCCCACCATGCCGGCGCCATCCTGGCCCTGCTGGTGCGGCGGCTGCGTCAGGCCTGGCCCGAGGTGAAGCTCGTCTTCCGCGGCGACAGTGGCTTCTGTCGACCACTGATCCTGGCCTGGTGTGAACGCCATGGTGTCGAGTACATCGTTGGCCTGGCGACCAACAGCCGCCTCGAGAAGCTGTCACTGGATATTCGCTAGAGTCGGCGATTCGCTGGGAGGCTGAGCGTACCAAGCAGCGTCACTTCGGGCGCATCGACTATGCGGCCCACAGCTGGAAGCGCCCGCGACGCAAGGTAGTGGTCAAGGCCGAGACCAGCTACCGCGGTTTCAACACCCGTTACGTGGTGACCAACCTGCACGGCAGTCCGCAGTGGCTTTATGACCACCGCTACTGCCCGCGCGGTGACATGGAGAACCGCATCAAGGAGCAGCAATGGCTGTTCGCCGACCGCACCAGCTGCCATGACTGGTGGCCCAACCAGTACCGACTGCTACTGGCCGGTCTGGCCTACCTGCTGCTGGAACGGCTGCGCCGGGTGTACCTGAAGCGCACCGCGTACGCCACGGCCCAGGTCACCACCCTGCGCCTGAAGTTGCTGAAGATCGGTGGCGTAGTGATCCGCAATACCCGGCGCGTCCGCCTGATGCTGAGCAGTCACTACCCCGATCAGGATCTCTTCCAGAAGCTCGCTCGCAAGCTGGTGCCGGGATGACCGGTGCGGTGCTGTCCCCGGCACGGAATAAACACTGGGGGAAAGGGGGCAGTGTGCTCAAACGGCGGGAAATCGATCAAAAACTGACCAACATGATGCGCTGTGGGGTGCGTTCGGCGAATCAACAACCAGAGAGCACCGACTGGCGGCGCTCATGAAATATCCAGGCTAACTCAGGCCGCAACAGGTGGGGTTCGTGGAGCGCTTACTATGAACCCGGCACCTTCGTGCCCATGCTGCGCATCGATGAAGCGCAGCACGATGGTGAGCCAGTGCGTCGCCTTAGCGCCTACGTCACCGACGCCCTGGGCACCCCGTTGCAGCTACTCGGCCCCAACGGCCAACCCCGCTGGCTCGCCGACCCCGACGACTGGGCCGCGGTCAAGAAGCAGCGCGCCGAGCGCAACGTCACCCAACCCATCCGCTTCCAGGGCCAGTGGCACGACGAGGAATCGGGCCTCTACTACAACCGCCACCGCTACTACGACCCGCAGCAGGGAAGGTATATCAGCCAGGACCCGATTGGCTTGAATGGTGGAACCAACCTGTATGGCTACGTCACCAACCCGACCGGGATGGTGGATCCGCTGGGGTTGTTTGACAATCATCAACGCCAAGGAAGTAGCGGTGGTTTCGGGGTAATGGGGATGATCGCCCCTCGTACCATGTCTGGTTTCGCAATTCATGAGAATGACCGCAACGCTCTTGATAAAATGGCGGATATGCAGGTACTAAATCGAGGAGCTGCTGCTGCCCCACCACTTGCGGCCCCTATTTTAGCGGGTGCTGCAATAAATGCTCCTGCTGCCGCTGTTGCCGGTTATTCCGCCTATCGCTCTCCAGTGGGCCAATGTATAAAAGAAGTTTCGCAAAACGTAGTCCTAGAAACCGTTCTAAGCATAGGTGACCCGCTACCAGACATGCCTGACGCTAAAGACCTGGCGGAACAAGACATGCGTAATCGCACAGCGCAAATGGAGCGAAATACTCGCCCACGCGCCAGAATACCAGACATACTTACGTGTAAGCGGTTAACACATGGAAGATATATATCATGATCCTGTTTTTTACTTAAAAACGCACTCGTGGAAGAGTGGAATGAGAGAGGTCGACGCATATGAAAAGGTAAGAACAAAGTCGCTAACTGGCGAGGCTGAACTTATCGTACTACTGAGCTGGTATACCGCCTTAGGGAAAGGGTGTGAAAGAAACATATCTCTTGCGGTGGAGCTTTTGGAGCACGATGCTGTAAAAAACAGCGCAGGAGCACTATGTGCAGCCGGCCTAGGTTTCTTAAGGGGTTACTATGGAATCCCAGATGAAGGCAGAGCTTTATCTTTTTTGACAAGGCAGAAGAATTCTGTGTCCGGAAAGCCAATTATCAAAAAGGAATGATGTTATTTAACCGCTACCTAGTTAGAAGAGATAACTTGAAAGACATAACAATGGCGAGAGCTTTTTTCGAAAAAGCAGCCAAAAGCGGACATGCCACCAGCTTAAGCATGCATGTTTTTTGTCGCACAAAACCCAAGACGATCAACACTTTGAGGTTTTTTTCAATCCTTGCGGCCTATCTTTTTTCAAGAAAAAATCTAGACGGGCCAGAGAGATGGTGGTGCTATCGCGACTTGGAAAGATACAGACCGGCAACAGTTGAACTTGCTGAGGGCTGCGGTCATGCGCTGGGGTATTTTTCTAGAGATAGTAGACGCTAAATCCTGAATTCAACGAACAAGTGCAACACGGACGTTGCCCCCATGCACCACCCGCCAAGGAAGGCACCTCGCTGTCTTCCCTGGCGGTAGCGTGGCCAGCCGCGACCCCGACCTCGGCCCCGGAGGCCACCCGCTGGCCCTTGATCGAAGAGCGGGACCGCAATGGCTATGCCACCACCTATACCTGGGAGGCCGACCTGCTGGTACGGGTCGAGGACAGCGCCGGGCGCCACTACCGCTTCGACTATGACGCGCTGCTGCCCGAAAGCGAGGCGGACCGCGGCCAGCGCCTGATGGGCGTCAAGCTGATCCGGGAGCACGACGGCAGCGCCCAGGACGAGTGGCTGGTGCGCTACTCCTATAGCCCCGCCGGCGACCTGATCGCCGTGCGCCACCGCCATGGCGAGGTGGTCCGCGAGTTCGAGTGGCAGGCGCATATGCTCGTCGCCCACCGCGTGCCCGGCGGCCTCGAGGCCCACTACCGCTGGGATCGCCACGCCCCCGACGGCCGGGTGATCGGCCAGCAGGAGGCCGGCGGCCTGGCGCGCGCCTACGCCTACCATCCCGATCACACCCGCGTCACCGATAGCCTCGGCCGCGAGGAGCGCTACCACTTCGTCGGCGCCGGCCCCGGTCAGCGCTGGACGGCGCATACCCGCGCCGACGGCTCACGCATCGAGTTCCGCTATGACCGCGCCGGACACCAGATCGCCACCCTCGACCCGCTGGGCCGCGAGACCGTGATGGAGCGGGATGACCAGGGCCAGGTGATCGCCCAGACCGCCCCGGACGGCAGCCGCTGGGCCATCGCGCGCGACGCTCTGGGGCAGCCCATCCGCGTCGAGGGGCCGGAGGCGCAATCCTGGCAGATCGAGCGCAACGAGCGCGGTCATCCTGTCGCGATCAGCGGCCCCGAGGGCACCACCACCCTGGCCTACGAGGATCCGCGCCTGCCCGACCGGCCCACCGCCGTCACCGATGCGCAGGGCGCCACCCGGCGCCTCGAATGGAACGCCCTGGGCCAGCTGGCGGCGGAGACCGACTGCTCCGAGCGGCGCACCACCTACGCCCATGACGCCCGCGGCCATCTGGCCAGCGTCACCAACGCCTTGGGTGAGACCACCCGCACCACCCATGACGTCATGGGGCGGCGCCAGTCCACCCAGCTGCCCGACGGCAGCCACTGGCACCACCACCACGACGCCCAGGGCCGCCCGGTGGAACAGGAGGGCCCCCAGGGCTACCGTCAGCAGCTCTTCTACGACGAGCACGGCCGCCCCGCCCAGCGGATCGATGCCGACGGCAGCCACACCACCCTGGCCTATGATGAGGCCGGGCGCCTCGGCGAGCTGACCCTGGGCAATGGCGCGGTCTACCGCTTCGCCTATGACGTGATGGGTCGACTCATCAGCGAGACCGGCCCCGACGGCCGCGAACAGCGCTACGCCTACGACGCCGCCGGTCAGCTGATCGAACGCACGGAAGTCAACCGCCCGGGCCCCGACGGCCGGCCGCTGGTCACCCGTTTTGATTACGACGCCAATGGCCGGCTGATCGCCCGTCATCTGCCCGAGACCGACGCCGCCCCGGCCACGACGGAGCGCTACCACTGGCGCGCCGATGGCCAGTTGGCCGGCGCCGAGAACGCCCATGGCGAGGTCACGTTCGTCTTCGATAAGGCGGGACGGCCAAGCGGCGAACGCCAGCGGCATCACGCCATACCAGCAGGCAGCCACAGCGCGAGCGACTGGCAGTGGCAACACCAGCACACCCTGACCGCCACCGGCGCGCCCCAGGCCAGCCGCTTCGGCGACCTGCCCGAGCTAAGCTGGCTCACCTATGGCAGTGGCCACCTGCATGGCCTGCTGGCCAGCGAGCTCGGCCTGGAGATCGCCCTGGAACCCGATGCCCTGCACCGCGAGACCCGGCGGCGTTTCCACCTCAGCGCGCCGGACGCCAATGGCAGTCCCCAACCGCTGATCCTCGAGCGCGGCTATACCGCCCTCGGCCAGATCGCCCACCTCAGCCTGGGCAGGCCCGGCCTTAGCGCCGAGCAACACTACCAGTACGACGCCCTGGGGCGGATGACCTTCCGCACCCAGCAGGGCCAAGGCCAGGCCAGCACCATCGCCTACCGCTACGACCCGGCCGGGCGGCTGATCGCCAGCCAGCACGGCGACCACGCCCACCGCTACCCGATGGACGCCGCCGGTAATCGCCTGGAGGCACAAGCGGGCAACCCACCCGCGCCCAACAGTAGCAACCGGCTCAGCCAACTCGACGGCACCCGCTACCGTCACGACGGTGCCGGCAACCTGATCGAGCGCGAGGCCCCCAACGGCGAGCGCCTGACCCTCGGCTACGACGGCGCCAACCGCCTGGTCACGCTCACCCACACCAGCACCTATGGCCATACCCGCGAGGCCCACTACCGCTACGACGCCCTGGGCCGGCGCATTGCCAAGACCGTGCGCCAGGCCAACGGCAGCGTGGCCACCCACCACTACGGCTGGGACGGCGACCGCCTGGTGCATGAGGAAACCGAGCATCAGCAAACTACCGTGGTCTACGAACCCGGCACCTTCGTGCCCATGCTAAGAATCGACCAAGCCGGCGATAGCGCAGCAAAGCGGATCGGCGCCTACATCACCGACGCCCTCGGCACCCCGCTGCGTCTGGTCACTCCCCAGGGCGAGCCCCTATGGCAGGCCCAGCCCGACGACTGGGCCGCCGTCACCGACGAGCAAGGCACCACCGCCCAGCCCATTCGTTTCCAGGGCCAGTGGCACGACGAGGAATCGGGCCTCTACTACAACCGCCACCGCTACTACGACCCGCAGCAGGGCCGCTACATTAGCCAAGACCCGATTGGTCTGAATGGCGGCACCAACCTGTACGGCTATGTGACCAACCCGACGGGCATGGTGGATCCGCTGGGGTTAAATCCAGTAACAGTACTTGTCAGAGGGGCACTAGCACTGGAGAAAGCAAGAGACACAGCATGGTGCATCACTTCAGATATCACTTTAAGAAGTGGCAGATCACAATTACCTCCCATTGTGGCACAGCAAATTGAAATGGCCGAAGAATCAAGAGCTAGCGGTATAGAGCAGTGTGGGCGTGAAAGAGATATCGGGAGATCTTGTCTGGTGCTCCTTCAGAGGGCGAATATCAGGCTTGCCTGGCTCAGGTGGAAAGAAGCCATCATGATAGAGTTCAGAGAATTGTTCAAGGGAACACCTCCCGGAACTCAGCTATCGACGACCAATTGGCAGAGATATCAAAAAGCTGCATTGAACCTTCCATTGGCGACCTGGAAGTCCCAAGCAGCCGCAGGTAAGCAGAACAAGCCAAGGTGAAAAAGGACATACATCATGACCATTAAAAACCTAGACTCCATATATAAGCCGATGACTCTGGGACTATTTGCCTTTCTCAGTCTGTTGGCGAATCCCCCCTTAGCTGCGGCTGATCCAAAAATATTCCAAGCAAACCTAGAAAGAACTGGATTATACAATAGCACTGGGCCAGAAGACACCCCAACGCTAGCTTGGAAGTTTTATGCAGGAGCACCTGTAGTGGGCACACCCTTAGTTTATGAAGGAGGGGTATACTTTGCCGACTTTGACGGTGGTGTCTATGCAGTCAACCAGAGTGATGGGGGACTGATTTGGGAGAAAGATTTAGAGGGGCGACCAAGCTTCCAGATTGCAATAAATGAAGACATGCTTTTAGTAGGCCGTCATCCATCCACGGAGGATCACCAAAGCTACTTGCTGGCAATAAACAGAGTAACCGGAGAGGATTTGTGGAAGTTTGAAAGCTCTGAAAAGTCAGCGTTAGACTCACCAATGATCCACGAAAACACAGTATTTATTACTTCATTGGACAATTACATACATGCTTTAAACCTGATATCTGGAGAAGAGATGTGGAGGCATCCTATCCAAGGAGGAAGCAGGCAGCCCTTGATGTCTGACGATATTCTCTATTTTCAAGACAACACTCAAAGGATTTATTCGCTGGCACCAGAGTCTGGAGAGCTTCTGTGGAGCTATGCCCCGCCTCAAGAGAGAGACCTCTTTCAGCACGCCGGCCATAGACGATTGCTGCATTTACGCCTTGTTTTCTGATGACAGTGAAGCCTCAATAACAACAATAAATAAACTTAATGGGAAAAAAGAAGGCAACTTCCAAATTGAGTTCTCAAGCATGTCCCCGATAAGCATAGCTGAGGACATAGTTTATTTTGGCGATTATGCGCTAGGAGATGGCAGCGAAGGAAGCATGAATGCCATCAACATTAAAACTGGCGAGTTTTTGTGGAGAATCAACACATCAGGGAGCATAAATTCGGCGGCATCCATAGCTGGGGATACATTGTACTTTGGCAGCCATGATCACTACATGTATGCAGTTGACCGCCATACTGGCGAAATAAAGTGGCGTTATGGAACTGGTGCAGGCATTGCCTCCACTCCGGCTGTCGTCGATGGGCGACTATATTTCGGTAGTATTGATGGCCATGTATATGTACTAGAGTAGCCTTCTTCAAGGCTAAACTCAGCCCATAGGCACAACACGGACGTTGTGCCCATGCACCACCCACCAGGGAAGGCACCTCGCTGTCTTCCCTGGCGGTAGCGTGGCCGAACGACGCCCCATCAACGCCTCGAGGAGATGATGCGTATGTCTTATCCCTCCACCTGCTCGCCGCCGCCCTGACCAACCACGCCGTGAGCTGCGGCGGCGTGGTGATCGGCTCCGCCAGCGGGGAGGGCAGCTGATGGCCGATGCCACCGGACTCCCCCGAGTTCGACAGTTAGAAGCGTAAGCTACTGATTAGCCTGGAAACACGCTTCCAAAATTGGCACTACAAGCGGGATGCGGCAGGTGCCGGCAGGCCAATCGCTTCGAAGAGGTCGCGTTGTTCAGGCTTCAGCTTGGTCAGGCCGCTCGCCGTCTCACGACGGTGAAGCAGGACCTGGTGGAACTGGATCTTGCGGGCCATTTCCAGTGCCCGCGTCGGCGACAGCGGATGATTGCTGGCCTTCAGCCGCAGCCTCAGCACCCGGTAAAGCACCAGTGCAAGGAAACAGATCAAGGCATGGACGCGGATGCGATCCGGCAACCGGTGGTAGACCGGCGCGATCTCGATGTCGCTCTTCAGCACCCGGAAACCGCGCTCGATATCGGCCAGTGCCCGGTAGCGCTCCACGATCTGCTCGGGCTCATGGTCGGCCATGTTGGTGACCAGCAGCAGCTTGCCATCCAGCATCCGGGCGCGATCGAGGGCTCGCTGATCGAGCACATAGTTGAACGTCTCGGCGGTCAGATCGACTTTGAGAATGTGGCCGAGATGGGCGTCAGTGACGGCCTTGTAGAATCTTGCCGTCACCCCGGCATCGGAGAGCTTTCTACCACGATAGCGGCGACCGGCATCCTGGTTGTCCAGCTTCTCGAACCACTGGCGAGCGTCGGCCTGGAGCGCCTCGATCTTCTGATCGCGCGCAGCCGTCTGCACCTTGGCCACTTCGGGCCGGTGCGCCACGATCAACCGATGATCCTGCCATGCTATCTCGCCGTAGGCTTCGCTATCGGCATCCTGGCAGTGCGTTTGATGGAACGCCTTCAACAGGTCATCGAATTCGCCGTAACGGCGACCCGGCACCGCCAGGATGAATTCGAGGGGCGCCCCTCAATCCTCACGGCGGACAGGGCTTCCAGGTTGTCGAGGGAGAGCAGCCCCCGGTCCGCCACCAGCACGACGCGCCGCACGTTGAAGCGCTTGGTTACGGTCTCGATGGTTGGCAGCAGCGTCTTCGGTTTCCGCCGCATTGCCATCGAAGACTTCATGGTGGATGGGCAGGCCTTCCGCCGTCTGCACGACGCCCAGCATGAACTGTCGGGCGATCCCGCCCTCCTTCGAAGGGCCGTAATGACGGACGTCACTGTCGAGCGAGGTCTTGCCCTCTGCCCGGATCGTGGTGAGGTCATAGAAGACGATCGACAGCTCTTGATCGATTAGCGGCTTGAGCTGTTGTGCCAGCACGTCATTGAGGGCTTCGCTGCAATCCGAGAGGGTGTCCATGGTGCGCAGCAGGTGCTGATGACGGATCGAGCCCGTGTCGACATCAGGCACCAAGACATCCTCCAACCAGCGGAGTACGCCGAGCTTGGATTCCGGGTCACAGAGGCGGTTGAACACCATGATCCGCAGCAGCCGCTCGGCATCGAACTGGCGCTTGCTGCGCAAGACACGCCGGAAGGCGTCATCCAGGCCAAGCTCTTTCCAGAGTGACGTCAGCAGCCAGGTATCGCCAACCGAACGCGCCGGCGCGAAGTCAGTCTCGCCGGTGCCTTCTTCGAGCGTCGGCTGGCCGGAGACGCGCAGCAGGCCATTGATCAGCGCGCTGGATTCCCCGGCGGTGACGGCCTCCAGGCGTCCCAGCGTGGCGATCACGCGTTGGCGCGGCTTGCCGGCCTCGTCACGGTAGGACTCGACAAGCTTCACGTAGCGGCGCGGACCGGATTTGGTGACTTTGCCGAACATGTCACCACGATAGTCCGGGCAAGCCACGGATGGCAAGCCACCATGAGAAAAACGTGTCACTACAAGGAATTCGGATAGAATTTGCTAAGCCACTGATTTTTCAGCGCGTGGACACCGATTTCAGGCCAAAATCGGGCTGAAAGTGTCGAACTCGGGAGTACCGTGTCACGGGAGCTCGTCTAGCAGCGGCTACGATGCCAGCCTGGCAGGCTATAGGGCGCGGTTGGCGCGTCACAGCCACGTCAGCAACCGAAGCTGCACCCCGGCAGCGAGCTGTTCGATTTTGTCGCCCATCTCCTGTGCCAATATTGGTCACCACCGAGATCGCCAAGATCCGGCTGGAGCAGACCGTCGGCTGCGGCGCTACTGTTCGTGGCCGCCATGGCCGGAGCCCTGGCGCTGGTGGCAATCTTCCCCGAGATCGCCCTGTGGCTGCCCAGGACCCTGGGCTACGACGTCCAGGAGCCTGTCGGACTTAACGCTGATCTGCTGCGAAATCCGTGTTCCTCGCGACGATCGGTCAAACCCGACAGGCTCCTAGCCTGTCGATCACTCGCACGCCTCCCCGGCATATTGCCTCCATCCCGGCCTGGCGGTTGATACCGCCAGGCCGGTACTCCTTCGGCCCGCTGCCCGCGGGTATCCCCGCGGCGGACAAGCGATGAAGGGGCGGCTGCTATGTCGCTCTCTCCTGTAGCGCCCGTCGCGCCATGGATGCCACTCGGCCGCGGGGGGGGGGCGTGATGCGGCAGTATGGCGAATACGTATTCAGCCTGTAATACTAAAGTATATGAACTGCAAAAACATGAGGTTACTATGAATCTTGGCTAAGTGCATTTCGATGATTTGCATACGTATGCTCTCGTGATCTACAACTGTGTCGTAACCCCGGCCGAGGTCGGCAGGGGATGAGGCCACCGGCCTGCTAGACGACAAAGACAATCGAGAGGAGTGCACCATGAGCCGCACCAACCGTTCCCTCTTCACCAAGACCACCCTGGCATCCGCGCTCTCGCTTGCCATGGTGACCGGCGCCCAGGCGGGCACCGAACGTACCATCGACGTCAGTCTGCCCCTGGGGCCCGACTCCCAGCAGGGCATCGGCATCCTCAAGTTTGGCGAGGAGCTGGAACGACTTTCCGAAGGGCGTCTGAGCATCGAGCCGCACTATGACAATGCGCTGGGGGCCGAGCGCGAGGTGGTCGAGGGCATGGGCTTCGGCATCGTTGATGCGGGCATCTCCTCGACCGGGCCCATGGGCGGTTTCGTTGACGAGTTCCTGCTCTTCGACCTGCCCTACATCTTCGAGAATCATGCCCACGCCTATGCCTTCCTCGACAGCGAGCACGGCGAGCACCTGGCGCAGCTGGCCGAAGAGCAGATGAACGTCAAGATCCTGGCGTGGATGGAGAACGGCTTTCGCCACAACACCAATTCGGTGCGTCCGCTCCATCATCCCGAAGACCTGGACGGCATCAATCATCGCACCCAGGAGAGCCGGGTCCAGGTCGATACCTGGGAGGCGCTGGGGGCCAATGCCACGCCGATGGCCTGGACCGAGGTCTTCACGGCGCTGCAGCAGGGGGTCATGGACAGCCAGGAGAATCCCTTGGCGACGATCTATGACGTCAATTTCTATGAGGTGCAGGACTATCTCAACATCACCCAGCACGTCTATTCGCCGGCGCCGCTGATGATGGGCCTGGATCTGTTCAACTCCTTCAGCGAGGCGGATCAGGCGATCATCCTCGAGGCGGCCCAGATTGCCCTGCCGGTGCAGCGCGAGGCCAGCCAGGAGCTGGAGCAGCGCTACCTGGTACAGCTCGAGGAGCTGGGCATGACGGTCACCCATCCCGACCTCGAACCCTTCAGCGAGGCGGTACGCCCGGTGATCGAGGAGTGGGCCCCACCGTCGGCGAGGAGCTCGTCGAGGCTGCCATTAACTTCGACTACTGATCAGGTCTCCCCGAAGGTGGCGTCTGCCGCCTTCGGGGGCTGCTCGTATCTGCGACGAGAGGCAGTCATGAAAAAATTGCTGCTGCTAACCCATGACGGCATCGGGCTGTTCAACCGGATGATCGGCTGGTCACTCGCCGCTCTGCTGCTGGTCATGACCGTACTGATTTTCTGGCAGGTCTTCGCCCGCTTCGTGGTGGGGAGTCCGCTCTATTTCTCGGATGAAATTGCCCGGTTCGCCATGATCTGGCTGACCTTTATCGGGGCAGGCTATGCCTACCGAAAGGGACTGCTGATTTCGGTGGATATCGTGCTCGAGTTTGCCGGGCCAAGGATCTCCCGTCTGTTGCGTATTCTGATCATCCTCGCCTCGGCGCTCTTCGCCTTCATCCTGGTCAAGTATGGCTTCGAACTGGTGGGACGTGTCGCCAACCAGACGGCTCCGAGCACCCGGATCTCGATGATGTGGCCCTATATGGCCGTGCCCATGGGGGGCTCGTCATCCTGGTCAACTCCGTGGCGTTGCTGATCGATGAAATCCTCGGCATCGAGAAGAAGGAGTCCTGATCATGGCGCTGCTGCTGTTCCTATTGCTGATCGCCCTCTTCATCATCGGGGTGCCAATCGCCTTCTCGCTGGGGCTGGCCTCTGCCATCACCGTCTGGCAGGGCGACCTGATGCCCATGCTGATCGTGGCGCAACAGTTCATTGCCTCGGTCAATTCGTTTCCGCTGATGGCGATACCGTTCTTCATTCTGGCCGGCTATATCATGCAGAGTGGGGGATATCGCGTCGCCTGGTCGATTTCTCCAATACCCTGGTGGGCAGCATGACCGGCGGCCTGGCCATGGTAGCCATCGTGACCTCGCTGTTCTTCGCGGCCATCTCAGGCTCCGGGGCGGCTACCACGGCGGCCATCGGCTCCATTCTGATTCCGGCGATGATCGCCAAGGGCTACTCGGCCAGCTATGCGTCGGTCAACCAGGCGGCATCCGGGGCGCTGGGCGTGATCATTCCGCCGAGCATTCCGCTGATTCTCTACGCTATCGCCGCCAATGTCTCGGTGGGCGACATGTTCGTGGCGGGCGTACTGCCGGGGATAATGATTACCCTTAGCCTGCTCCTCTTCGCCTACTGCTATGCGTGCTACTACGGTCATGGCGGCGGGGAGAAGAGCTCCCTATCCGAGGTCTTTGCGGCGGGGAAGAAGGCGATCCTGGCGATCTTCATGCCGGTGATCATCCTGGGCGGCATCTATGGCGGTATCTTTACCCCCACCGAGGCGGCGGTAATCGCAGTGGCCTACTCCTTCCTCGTCGGTTTCGTCATCTACCGGGAGATCAAGCTCAAGGACATCGTCGGCATCCTCCAGGAGGCGGCGGTTACCACCGCCGTGGTGCTGAGCATCATCGGGGCCGCAGGGCTTTACGGCCGAATCCTGCAGCGGCTGCGCGTGCCCTCGACGATCTCCGATTTCGTGGTCGGCACCATCGATAGCCCGCTGCTGTTCATCATCTTGGCCAACGTTCTGCTGCTGATGGCGGGCATGTTCATCGAGGCCGCCGCCGCCATCCTGATCTTCGTGCCGATCCTGCTGCCCATTGCCGTGAGTTTCGGCTTCGATCCGGTGCACTTCGGGATCATCATGGTCGTCAATCTGGCCATGGGCATGTTCACACCACCGGTCGGGCTCAATCTGTTCGTCGCGTCCCAGATTTCCAAGGTGGGCGTGGCCAGGCTCTCCTACGCGGTCCTGCCGTTCGTGGCCATCGTGCTGGTCAATATCCTGATCATCAGCGTGGTTCCCTTCCTCTCCACCTGGCTGCCGTCATTGCGCTAGGCGCGAGTATCGGACATCCACTGCAAGGAGTTTCACTATGCGAGTCATTGAAAGCCTGGTGCCGCGCCGCGGCCTCAAGGTCCTGGTCACCGCGGGTGCCAACGGCATCGGCCTGGCCATCGCCACGGCCTTCCATGAGGCGGGAGCGCAGGTGCATGTCTGCGACATCGATGCCGAGGCGGCGGACAGCCTGCCCAGGGCGTGGGCTTCACTCGCGCCGATATCGGCGACGAGGCTCAGGTGGCCAGGCTCTTCTCGGAGGCCGCCGGGCTTGGCGGTCTCGATGTGGTGGTCAACAACGCCGGCGTCGCCGGTCCCACGGCGAGTATCGATGAGATCGACTCCGAGGCCTGGCGCCAGACCATCGACATCAACCTCAACGGCCAGTACTACGTCGCCAAGCATGCGGCCGCGGCCCTGCGCGAGAGCGAGGGGCTGCTGATCAACATGGCCTCGGTGGCCGGTCGGCTGGGGTTTGCCTTTCGCACGCCTTATGCCGCCAGCAAGTGGGGCGTGGTCGGCCTGACCAAGAGTCTGGCCTGTGAGCTGGGACCCTCCGGGGTGAGGGTCAATGCGATTCTGCCCGGCATCGTCCGCGGGCCGCGGATCGAGAAGGTCATCGAGGAGCGCGCGGCCAAGCGCGGAATCAGCTACGCCGCCATGGAGCAGGAGAACCTGGCCAAGATCTCCATGCGCAAGATGGTGGAGCCTACCGATATCGCGGCCATGGCGCTGTTCCTGGCGGCCCCGGGTGGCGCCAACATCTCCGGCCAGGCGCTCAGTGTGTGCGCCAACGTGGAGTCCCTGTGATGCATCCGAGCGACGACATGACCGCCATGCAAGTCCCGGTCGGGGTGATGGGGGCCGGCTTGATCGGCCGCGCCTGGGCCATCGTCTTCGCCAGGGCGGGCGTATCCGTCCGGCTCCATGATGTCGATGAGCAGGCCCTGGAGGCGGCCCGAGAGGCCTTGGAGCACTCGCTGCAAGACCTGGCAGCCCATGGGCTGATCGACGCGCCCCAGGACGTGTTGGCAAGAATTCGCTTCGAGCCCGACCTGGCCCGGGCCATGGCCGACGTCGGCTATGTGCAGGAGTGCGGTCCCGAGAATCTCGCGGCCAAGCGGCAGATCTATGCGCAGCTGGAGGCGGCGGTCGCACCGACCACCATCCTGGCGAGCTCCACCTCCGGCATTGCTGCCTCACGCTTTACCGATCATCTGCAGCACCCGGAGCGCTGCCTGGTCGCCCACCCCGTCAATCCTCCCTACCTGATTCCCCTGGTCGAAGTCGTGCCCACCCCGGCCACCGCCGAGGCCGTGGTGGAACGCACCCTGAGGCTCATGGAGGTGGTGGATCAGGCGCCGATCCTGGTACGCCGGGAGGTGCAGGGCTTCGTTCTCAATCGGCTTCAGGGGGCGCTGCTCAACGAGGCGCTACGGCTGTTTCGCGATGGCTATGTCTCGGCCGCCGATCTCGACAAGACCGTCAAGCACGGGCTGGGGCTGCGCTGGTCCTTCATGGGCCCCTTCGAAACCATCGATCTCAACGCCCCCCAGGGGGTGGTGGACTACGGGGAACGCTACGGCCCCCTCTATCGGGACGTCGATGACCAGCGCGGCGACGACGATCCCTGGGACCCCGAAACGCTCGGCGCGCTCGATGCCGAGCGGCGCCGGGCACTTCCCGGCGAGAAGCTCGCCGAACGCCAGGCCTGGCGCGACCGGCGCCTGATGGCGCTGATCGCCCATCGGCGGGCCACCCGTAACGCCTGAACGACTCCCTATTTCACGAGGTATTCCCATGGCAACGCAACGCAACGTCATCATCACCTGCGCCGTGACCGGTGCCATTCACACGCCCTCGATGTCGCCGCACCTGCCGGTGACGCCCGAAGAGATCGCCGAGGCGGCCATCGCCGCCGCCGAGGCCGGTGCCTCCATCCTGCACCTGCATGCCCGCGACCCCAAGACCGGCAGGCCGACCCAGGATCCCGCGGTCTTCGAGAAGTTTCTGCCGCGCATCAAGGAGGCGACCAATGCGGTGGTCAACCTGACCACCGGCGGCAGCCCCCACATGACGGTGGAAGAGCGCATGCGCCCGGCCATCGAGTTCAAGCCGGAGCTCGCCTCCATGAACATGGGGTCGATGAACTTCGGGCTCTTTCCCATGCTCGATCGCTTCACGACGTTCCAGCACGACTGGGAGCGGGCGCATCTGAAAAACAGCCGCGACCTGGTGTTCAAGAACACCTTCGCCGATATCGAGAAGACCATGACGCTGGGGGCGCAGAACGGCACCCGCTTCGAGTGCGAGTGCTACGACATCGGTCACCTCTACAGCCTGCGCAACCTGATGGATCGGGGCATCATCGGGGGCGTGTCTTCGTGCAGAGCGTGTTCGGCATTCTCGGCGGTATCGGCCCCCATCCCGAAGATGTACTGCATATGCGGCGCACCGCCGACCGACTGTTCGGCGACGACTATGCCTGGTCCGTGCTGGGGGCCGGCAGCAGCCAGATGCGCCTCGCCGCCCAGTCGGCCGCGATGGGGGGACATGTGCGGGTCGGGCTTGAGGACTCCCTGTGGCTGGGGCCGGGACGGCTCGCCGAGAGCAATGCCAGCCAGGTGAGCAAGGTGCGTGAGATCCTCGACGGGCTGTCGTTCGGCGTGGCCACGCCCGACGAGGCGCGGGATATGCTGCAGCTCAAGGGGGCCGACAAGGTCGGCTTCTAACAGCCTGTCGGCCATCATCTGTGCAAATAGTGGAGGACGCCATATGCCGTGCTATCGACTGGAGGGCCACGCCCCCGATATCGATGCGAGCGCCCTGGTGCTCAACGAGGCCGTGCTGATCGGCCGTGTCCAGCTGGGGCGGGAGGTCAGCGTGTGGCCGGGCGCCGTCCTGCGGGGCGACAATGAGCCGATCACGGTCGGCGAGGGCAGCAACCTGCAGGATGGCTGCGTGATTCACACGGATCCTGGCTATCCGGTCAGCGTGGGCCGCCAGACGACCGTCGGTCACCTGGCCATGCTGCACGGTTGCCGAATCGGTGACGGAGTGCTGGTGGGCATGCAGGCAACCGTGCTCAACGGTGCCGACATCGGTGATCATTGCATCATCGGTGCCGGCGCGCTGATTACCGCCAACAAACGCTTTCCCCCGCGCTCGCTGATCGTGGGCTCTCCGGCCAAGGTGGTCAGGGAGTTGACCGACGAGGAAGTGCAGGGCGTACTGGACAACAGTCGTACCTACGTGGCGAAGATCGCCACCTACCAATCCTTGGAGCCTGTGTGAACCTCAGGCCGCAGAGTGGAGCTTTCGGCAGGCTCTTGGCATCCCCCAAGGGGACACTGAGCTGCCTGCCGTCCCGTGCTAGATGAAAAGGAAATCGATCACATCCCGTGATGTCGCCAAGCTTGCCGGCGTGTCGCAGTCGGCGGTGAGTCGCTGCTTCTCGCCCCATGCCAAGGTCTCGGAGCGCACCCGCGAGAAGGTGATGGCGGCCGCGCGTGAGCTGGGCTATCGGCCCAATACGATCGCGCGTTCGCTGATCACCCGATCCAGCCGGACCATCGCCGTGGTGACCTATAGCCTCGAGAATCCGTTCTACTCCTTCGTCTTGGAGAGGGCGTCCCGTTTCTTCCAGCAGCAGGGCTACCACCTGCTGCTGTTCTTCGCGCCGGCGAATGGCGACGTCAATGCGGTACTCGATGAGATCATTCAGAGCCAGGTGGAAGGGGTGCTGATGCTGGCCATCACCCTCGACGCCGAGCAGGCCAGCGTGGTGGCCGACTTCGGCATCCCCGTGGTGATCATCAACCGCACCGTCAACTACGCCGGCATCAGCCAGGTGGGCAGTGACAACTTTGCCGGCGGCTACTGGGCCGGCAGCTACCTGGCCTCCCTTGGCCATCGGCGCATGGCTTACCTGGCGGGGCTGCCGGACTCCTCCACCAATCGTCAGCGCCATGACGGCTTCGTGGACGGGCTGGCAGCCCAGGGCCTGGGGTGTCAGGCGGTCGAAGTCGGCAACTATCGCTACGAGGACGCCTGTCATGCCACGCGACGCCTGTTTGCCGCTCCGTCGCCGCCGGATGCCCTCTTTGCGGCCAACGACCTGATGGCCATCGCGGCGATGGAGACCCTGCGCCATGAGCTGGGGCTGTCGGTGCCGGAGGATGTGGCCGTGATCGGTTTCGACGATATGCCTATGGCCGCCTGGCCGAGCCACTCGCTGACCACCCTGAAGCAGCCCGTGGATCTGATGATCATGAAGGCAACGGAGCTGCTGCTCGATCAGATCAACGAGACCGAGAGCGCGCCACAGCAGCTGACCCTGCCGGTGACGCCGATGCTGCGCAACAGCACCCGGCGTCCCGGACGGGGAGGGAAAAAGGTCAAGCCTCAAACTAGCAGACTGGAAGACGGATGGGAGGTTGCCATGAAGGTCATTCTGGCCCCCGACAGCTACAAGGACGCGCTCCCGGCGCGTGAGGCGGCCCGCGCGATGGCCGAGGGGGTCCGTCGGGGGGATCCGCATAGCCGCCTCGACGAGTGCCCCATGGGGGACGGCGGCGAGGGCACCCTGGATGCCCTGCTGGCCGCCACCGGGGCGGAGCGTCGGGAGCAGGACGTGCACGACGCCCTGGGGCGGCCCTGCCGGGCCGCGTGGGGCTGGCAGCCGGCGAGGCGTACCGCCTACATCGAGCTGGCCGAGGCCAGCGGCCTGCAGGGGCTGGCATCGGCCGAACGCACCGCGCTACACAGCACGACCCAGGGGGTCGGCGAGCTGATCCGCGCGGCGCTGGACCACGGCGCGCAGCGCCTGCTGCTGATGCTCGGGGGCAGCGCCACGAACGATGCCGGTGCCGGCATGCTGGCGGCCCTGGGCGCACGCCTGCTGGACGCCGAGGGACAGCCGCTGCCCCCGGGCGGCGCAGCGTTGTCGCGGCTGGCGCGCCTTGAACTCGATGGCCTCGATCCCCGGCTGGCCGCGCTGGCCGTCGAGACCGCGGTGGACGTCGACAACCCGCTGCTGGGCCCTCACGGCGCCAGTTCGGTATTCGGCCCCCAGAAGGGCGCCACGTCCGATGAGGTGGCCACGCTGGATGCGGCACTGGCCCGGTTCGCCGACTGCACGGCGACGGCGCTTGGCGAAGACCATCGTGAACGGCCCGGTGCGGGGGCTGCCGGCGGTATGGGGTTTGCGGCGCGCGCCTTTCTCGGCGCCGAGCTGCGTCCCGGTATCGAGCTGGTGATGGATCAAGTGGGCTTCGATACCCGCCTGGCGGATGCCGATCTGGTGATCACCGGGGAAGGGCAGCTCGATGGCCAGAGCCTGGCCGGCAAGACGCCGATCGGGATCGCCCGACGGGCCTGCGCACACGGCGTGCCGGTGGTGGTGTTGGCAGGCCGCCTGGGGGAGGGGTGGCAGGCGGCTTACCGCGAAGGCGTCACGGCGGCTTTTGCCCTGGCCGACGGTCCAATGACGCTGGAGCAGGCCCTCGACGGCTGCGCCGACCAACTGCTGGCGCGGGCCGAGAGTGTCTCACGGCTCTTCGTGGCTGGCCGCCGCGCATGAGGCGAGGGCGGTATGGCCTCAGCGGCCATTCAGCGTTGCCAAGGTGCGCTCATGCAGTTTGGTGCTTTCGGCATCGAAGAGTACGAAGCGTACCCGCTCGACGCTGGGGCACTCGGGTAGCGTTCTGACTACCGTGGAGAGCGCCACGCGTGCGGCTTCCGCCGCCGGATAGCCGAAGGCACCGGAGGAGATGGCCGGAAACGCCACCGAGGCGATGCCGTGCTCCTCGGCCAGCTGCAGGGCGCGACGATAGCAGTCGGCCAAGAGCTCGTCGGAGGGCTCATCGCTGCCGTAGATCGGACCCAGGCAGTGAATCACATAGCGGTTGGGCAGTGCGAAGGCCTCGGTGATCACCGCCTGGCCGGGCTTGATGGGCGCCAGCGGACGGCAGGCCCGGTCGAGCTCGGGGCCGGCGGCGCGGTGCAGCGCCCCGGCTACGCCGCCGCCCGGTCGCAGTTCGGCGTTGGCGGCGTTGACCACCACCTCCATGTCGCTCTGGCGGGTAATATCGCCCTGTTGGCATTCGATACGCGAGAAGGCGTCCATCGTTGTCTCCTTGGCGAGTCGCTGCGAGAGAGGCTTGCCCTTCTGACCGGTATGTGGTCATGAGTTCCCTTCGGGTGAGCCCCCATGGTATTGGCTTGGTAGTTATAAGATAATGCTTTTATCGTATTTATCCGCTTGCTGAACGAGGAGCCTCCCATGCGGCTGCCGGCCCGTTTCGCCCCGCTGCTGTTTTCCATTCTCATGTCTATCTACATGGTCTTCCTGATGACCTTCGTCATCACCTGGGTCAACACCGGCCTGGGAGACGGCTTTCTCGGCCGCTGGTGGCGTGCCTTCTATATCGCCTGGCCGGTGGCCTTCGCGCTGATCCTGGTCGGGGCGCCGCGCCTGCAGCGCCTGGTGGGGCGGCTGGTGCGCAAGGCGTGAATCGGGGACGATCAATATGTTGCGCCTGATGGAACTTTGCGTGACATTCGTTGCAAATCGCCGCAAAAGCTTGCAACTTTGCCCTTGAGTCGGTACCAATGGCCACCCCCGAAGAGACCACGGCATAGCGGTCGCCATCCTGGCGGCTCGGTCGCGGTCACCGGCCCGATCCCGGTGACTCGGACATGCCGTGCCAGACCAGAGGAGGTGGCATGAACCAGCGCGTGAACATCGATCTCGGCGATCCGCTGGCCGAGGCCTTCGAGGCCCGTCAGTTCAAGGTCTACACCCATCGCCAGCTCGACAAGATCGAGGCGATCCAGACTCTGCCTGACGACCTGCGCTTCGACATGCGGGTGGTGAGCCAGGTGCTGCCGTTTCGCGTCAACGAGTACGTCATCGACGAGCTGATCGACTGGGACAATATTCCCGCCGACCCCGTCTTCCAGCTCACCTTCCCTCAGCGTGGCATGCTGCGTCCCGAGCACTTCGACGAGGTGGCCGAGCTGATGCGCCAAGAGGCCTCCGCGGCCGAGATGAAGCCGGTCATTGAGCGCATCCGCTCCGAGCTCAACCCGCATCCGGCGGGGCAGATGGACCTCAACCTGCCGCTGCTCGACGGGGAGCCGCTGCCCGGCATGCAGCACAAGTATCGCGAGACGGTGCTGTTCTTCCCGAGCCAGGGCCAGGTGTGCCACAGCTACTGCACCTTCTGCTTCCGCTGGGCGCAGTTCGTCGGCGACAAGGACCTCAAGTTCGCCTCCAGCGAAGCGGATTCCCTGCACCGCTATCTGGCCGAGCATACCGAGGTCACCGACCTGCTGATGACCGGCGGCGACCCCATGGTGATGAAGGCCAAGCACCTGCGCCAGTATCTGGAGGGGCTGATGGCGCCGGAGCTGGACCATGTCCAGGATATCCGCATCGGCACCAAGAGCCTGACCTTCTGGCCCTATCGCTTCGTCACCGACCCGGACGCCGAGGATATCCTCGAGCTGTTCCGCGAGCTGACGGCAGCCGGCAAGCACGTCGCCTTCATGGCGCACTTCAACCACTGGAAGGAGATGGACACCCCCATCTGCCGGGAGGCGATCCGTCGCATCCGCGCCACCGGGGCCGAGATCCGCACCCAGGCGCCGCTCCTGAAGCACATCAACGACGACGCCGACCAGTGGGCGAAGATGTGGACCACCCAGGTACGCCTGGGGATGATCCCCTACTACATGTTCGTGGAGCGCGACACCGGCGCTCGCCACTACTTCGAGGTGCCGCTGGTCCGCGCGTGGGAGATCTATCGCGAGGCGATCAAGGCGGTACCGGGCCTGGCACGTACCGCCCGCGGGCCGTCGATGTCCGCCGACCCCGGCAAGGTGGAGATCCAGGGGGTGACGGAGATCAAGGGCGAGAAGGTCTTCGTGCTGCGTTTCATCCAGGGTCGCGACAACGACTGGGTGCAGCGGCCCTTCTTCGCCAAGTACGACGAGGAGGCGACCTGGCTCAACCATCTGGAGCCGGCGCTGGGGGAGAGCGAGTTCTTCTTCGAACCCGAATTCGCCGCCATGAAGGACGAGAAGCAGGCGCTGATCATGAAGGCGTCCTAGTCATAGGCTGACCCCGCATGGGGTATGCCGTTTCCGCTAGGAGCCTGTCGGGTTTGACCGATCGTCGCGAGGAACATGGGTTTCGTGGCAGATCAGCGTTAAGTCCGACAGGCTCCCTGTCCGGTTTTCCGGGCAGGGAGCCTTGCCGTTGTGGGGCCGCGTATCACCGGGATTTCGGACTGCCGGGGTCAAGGAGGCGGCAAAATTAACGCACACTAAACGTTCTTCGTGACTAAAATTAGGCTGTTGAAAAAGAGCTCATCAAGCAGGCGTATTTTTCGCTAAAGTAGGGGGAGCGGTAAGGACCGCCGGCAGACCGGCTGATCCGGCTGCCAACCAGACCCAGCTGTCGGAAACGTCAGCTTGCTCACAATATCAAGAGGTGTGTTCATGAAACGCCATGCATTCTCGGCTGCTGCTTTCTCCGGCGCCCTGCTCGGCGCCGCGCTGTTCTCGGCCCCGGCCGTGGCACAGGATCGCTTCATCACCATTGGTACCGGTGGTCAGACCGGTGTCTACTTCGTCGTCGGCCAGTCCGTTTGCCGCATGGTCAACCGTGGCAGCGACGAGCACAACATCCGCTGTAACGCGCCGTCCACCGGTGGCTCCGTGGCCAACGTCAACGGCATGAAGTCCGGCGAGCTCGACATGGGCGTGGTGCAGTCCGACGTCCAGTTCCGCGCCTACCACGGCGAGGCCAACTTCGAATCCGACGGGCCCTGGGAAGACATGCGTGCGGTCTTCACCATGCATGGTGAGCCGCTGACCGTGGTGGCGCGTGCCGACTCCGGGATCGAGCACTTCAGCGACTTTCCCGGCAAGCGCGTCAACATCGGCAACCCCGGCTCCGGCCAGCGCAACACCATGAACGTGGTGATGGATGCCATGGGTTGGGACATGGACACCTTCTCGCTGGCCTCCCAGTTGGATGCCGCCGAGCAGGCCGCGGCCCTCTCCGATAACAACATCGACGCCATGGTCTACGTGGTCGGCCACCCCAACGGTTCCATCCAGGAAGCCACCACCACCATCGATGCCCGGCTCATTCCGGTGACCGGTGACGAGATCGATGGACTGATCGAAGAGTATCCCTACTACACCCGTTCGGTGATTCCCGGGGGGCTCTACCGCGGTAATGATCAGGACACCGAGACCTTCGGCGTGGCGGCCACTTTCGTCAGCTCCACGGCGGTGGATGAAGACATCATCTACGAAACCGTGAAGGCGGTGTTCGAGAATTTCGACCGCTTCAAGCGCCTGCATCCGGCCTTCGAGAACCTCAACGAGGAGGACATGATCTCCGATGGCCTGACGGCGCCGCTGCATGACGGTGCGGCACGCTACTACCGCGAGCGTGGCTGGATCGAGTAATCGACAGGCCGAGGGTCCCAACCCTCCGGTGAAGGATGCGCGGACACCACTGGGGTCCGCGCATCTGTTTCAAGGCTGGCTGGAGAAAGGAAGACACACCGTGATGAGGGTTCATCAGCAGGGAACTGCACGTCAATCCACACTGGGCAGGGCGACGTATGACTGACGAGAAGACACCCCCCGAGGGTCCCATGTCGACCTTGAGGACATGGTCGCCTCCAGCGATTCTGGCGCACGCAAGCCGCTGGGGGCACCGGGCAAGCTGCTGGTGGGTATCGCCGCCGCCTGGTCGCTGTTCCAGCTCTGGATCGCCTCGCCTTTGCCCTACATGCTGCGTTTCGGGGTCTTCAACGCCACCGAGGCGCGCTCGATCCATCTGGCCTTCGCCATGTTCCTGGCCTTCATGGCCTATCCGGCGCTAAAGCGCTCGCCCCGCGACCGCATCCCCCTCCAGGACTGGGTGCTGGCGCTGGTGGGGGCCTTCTGCGCCGCCTATATCTTTATCTTTTACGCCGAGCTCTCCGAGCGCCCCGGGGCGCCGATCACCCAGGACGTCATCGTCGGCGTGGTGGGGATCCTGGTGCTGCTCGAGGCGACGCGGCGGGCGCTGGGGCCGCCGCTGATGATCGTGGCCTCGATCTTTATCGTTTATTCGCTGTTCGGGCCCCACATGCCGGGTCTATTGGCCCACCGTGGGGTCAGCCTCAACGGCATGATCAACCACCAGTGGCTGACTACCCAGGGGGTGTTCGGCATCGCGCTGGGGGTCTCGACCAGCTTCGTCTTCCTGTTCGTGCTATTCGGGGCGCTGCTCGACAAGGCCGGCGCCGGCAACTACTTCATCAAGGTGGCGTTCTCGCTGCTCGGCCATTACAAGGGCGGTCCGGCCAAGGCGGCGGTGGTGGCCTCCGGCATGACCGGCCTGATCTCGGGCTCCTCGATCGCCAATACCGTGACCACCGGCACCTTCACCATTCCGATGATGAAGCGGGTCGGCTTCCCGGCGGAGAAGGCGGGTGCGGTTGAGGTGTCATCCTCGGTAAATGGCCAGATCATGCCGCCGGTGATGGGGGCCGCGGCCTTCCTGATGGTGGAGTACGTGGGCATTCCCTACGTGGAGGTGATCAAGCACGCCTTCCTGCCGGCGCTGATCTCCTATATCGCGCTGATCTATATCGTCCATCTCGAGGCGCTCAAGGCCAACATGGCGGGCCTGCCGTCGAGCAATCCGGCGCGGCCCTTCCTCAACAAGGTGATCGGTTTTCTGACCGGTCTGCTGCTGCTGATGGCGCTCTCCTTCGCGGTCTACTATGGCCTCGGCTGGCTCAAGCCGGTGCTGGGCGGAGCCACTCCCTGGGTGGTGGCCGTGGGGCTGACGGTCATCTATGTGGGGTTGCTCAAGGTGGGGCCAACTACCCGGAGCTGGAGCTCGACGATCCCAACTCCCCGGTGGTCACCCTGCCACAGACCCGACCCACGGTGATGGTGGGGCTGCACGATATTCTGCCGGTGATCGTGCTGGTGTGGTGTCTGATGGTGGAGCGCCTCTCGCCGGGGCTCTCGGCCTTCTGGGCGACGGTGTTCATGATCTTCATCATGATCACCCAGCGGCCGATCACCGCTCTGTTCCGTGGTCGCAGCCGGCTGGTGCCCGATATCGTGGAAGGCTTCATCGACCTCTGGGACGGCCTGGTGGCCGGTGCCCGCAACATGATCGGCATCGGTATTGCCACCGCTACCGCCGGCATCGTGGTGGGGGCGGTCTCCCAGACAGGCGTTGGCCTGGTGCTGGCCGACGTGGTGGAGATTCTCTCCATGGGCAACCTGATGCTGATCCTGCTGCTCACCGCGGTGCTCAGCCTGATCCTGGGCATGGGCCTGCCGACCACCGCCAACTACATCGTGGTTTCGGCCCTTATGGCGCCGGTGATCGTGATGCTGGGCCAGCAGAACGGCCTGATCGTGCCGCTGATCGCCGTGCACCTGTTCGTGTTCTACTTCGGCATCATGGCCGATGTGACCCCACCGGTGGGCCTGGCGTCGTTTGCCGCCGCGGCCGTGTCCGGGGGCGATCCGCTGCGCACCGGTTTTCAGGCCTTCTATTACAGCCTGCGCACCGCGGCGCTGCCGTTTCTGTTCATCTTCAACACCGACCTGCTGCTGATCGATGTGGGACTCTTGCAGGGGATCGTGATATTCATCATCGCCACTATCGCGATGCTGATCTTCGCCGCCGGTACCCAGGGGTTCATGGTGGTGCGCAACCGCTGGTACGAATCGATCCTGCTGCTGCTGGTGGCCTTCACCCTGTTCCGTCCCGGCTACTGGATGGACATGATCCACGACCCCTACCAGTCGGTGCCGCCGAGCGAGTTCGCCCAGGCGCTGGGCGAAGTGGAGGATGGCAGCAACCTGCGGGTGCAGATCGCCGGTGAAGACGCCTTCGGCGATCCCATGACCACCTATATCCTGGTGCCGGTGCCGCGGGGGATACGCCCGAAGAGCGCATGGAGCGCCTCGGCATGGAGCTCTGGGTCGACGGCGACCAGACTCTGGTGGACTTCGTCGAATTCGGCGGCCTGGCCCAGGATCTCGGCTTCGATTTCGACCAGGAGATCCTCGAGGTGATGGCGCCGGTGGATCGTTGGGCCAAGGAGTGGATGTGGATACCGGGCTTCCTGGTATTCGGCCTGGTGGTGCTGCTGCAGCGTCGTCGACGCAACCTTCAGTCGCCCAGCGAGGCGGCTGCCTGAAGAGGTGATCAGCCATGTATAGCAAGATACTGCTGCCGGTGGACCTCAACGAGGAGAGCTCCTGGCAGAAAGCCCTGCCCACCGCGGTGACCCTGTGCCGCACCTTCGGCGCCTCGCTGCACGTGGTGACGGTGTTGCCGGACTACCGCATGCCGCTGGTGGGCTCCTACTTTCCCAAGGACTTCGCCAGCAAGGCGCATGAGGCGGTCACCGAGGCGCAGCACAAGTTCATCGAGGAACACGTGCCGGAGGATATTCAGGTCCAGACAGTGATCGTCGACGGCTCCCCCTGGGAGGCAATCATCAAGGCGGCCAAGAAGCTCGAGGTCGACCTGATCGTGATGGCCTCCCACAACAAGCGCAAGTTCGCCGACTATGTGCTCGGCCCCAATGCCGAGCACGTCGTCCACCATTCGAAGATATCGGTGATGATCGTGCGCTAGCTTGACCCACTCTCGCGAGAGGAAGCGCCATGCGCCCCTGCCTTTCCAGGCGGGGGCGCACGGCGTTACGGGACAGGAAAAGCCTAGGACACGTTGAACTCGCGGGTTTCGCGGGTGCTCTCGCCGCGGTCGTCCTGCCACTCGATGACCGCTTCGCCTTCGGCCTCTGGGCTCAGGTGGAAGCGCAGGTAGGGGTTAGCGGAAATCGACTGGTGCAGCTCGGCGGCGAAAGCGGTCTCGCCGTTGAGGCTGACGCTGAAGCGCTCGACGATATGGCGCGGCAGCGTTTCGCCGTTGGGCCCCTCGCGTAGCCCGGTCTCCATGGGGTGGCTGATCAGGGTGCGCACCTCGGCGGCTTCACCGCTGCTGAACTGCGACGGCAGACTCACCCGCGGGTTGGACAGGGGGGCGGCGTCTCATCGTCGCCGCGCATCAGGCAGCCGCTGACGGTGACTCGTACCTCCCGGGCGGCGGCGAACTGCTCGCCCTGGCGACTGGTGGCGATGGCGATCACCTGCTGGGTTTCGTTGAGCCGCACCCGGGTGGAGATCTCCGGCTTCCCGCTCAAGGGCGTGAGATGGAAGGTGGCGATCTCGGGCGAGGGGTTATCGCTGGCGAAGAGGTCGATACGCTCGATATAGTCGCCATCCGCGAGCTGCCCCGCGAAGCCCACCGTGAGCGCCACGGCGGAGCCATCCTCCGAGACATGGGGCAGGTCGAGCACGAGGCCCTCGGTATGCGGGCTGGCATCGCCCAGCACGCTGCGCGCGGCGTCCAGCCGCTGCCAGGGGCCATCGGCCAGCGCCGGCAGGCTCAGGCCGAGCAGGGCGACACCCAGCGTCGCCGCGGCCAGGCCGCGCAGCAGGCGACGCCGCCGGGCGTCAGGGGGAGACGGGAATCGAACGCATGCTTTCCTCCAGATGAGAATCATTGCTTGGACACTGCCAATGGGCCCGAAATTCCCAGCCGTGCCCCGGCCAGGATGCCCGCCAGGGCGGCGAAGGTGGTCAGCGACAGCGTCGAGAACCCCGACAGCCCCTGGCCGATGGAGCAGCCCAGCGACATCACCCCGCCGATGCCCATCAAGGTGCCGCCGGCCATGCTGCGCAGCATGTGCCGGGGGCCTTCGAAGCCCTGCAGGTGCAGCTCGCGTCGCGCCAGTGCCATGACCAGGGCGCCGGCCAGCACTCCGGCCACCACGCTGACCCCGAAGCCGAGCCGGGTGCCGGTGGCCAGCATCAGGTACTGCAGCGATTCGCCGATGGGGGCGATGAAGGTCAGGGTGGCCAGGCGCACCGGCTCGAAGTCATCGAAGCCGACCACGCCGGTGACGTACCAGCCGGCGGGGACCAGGGCCCCGATGATCAGGCCGCCCAGCCAGTCCCGCGGCGAGGCGCGAAAGGTGCGGTCGGCCAGCGCCCAGCCGGCCAGGGCGCCGCCAAGCACCAGTGCCGGCAGCCAGCCGGGCACGCCGAGCAGGCGTGGCAGGTCCCGGGCGGGCAGCGCCAGGGCGGTGGCGCTTTCCAGCCATAGCCGCAGCGGTGCCAGCACCCCGGAGAGCGCCATGTAGGCCGCCAGGCCCAGGCACATCAGCACCACGAAGCTGCGCAGGTTGCCGCCGGCCAGCAGCACCAGCGAGCGGGCGCCGCAGCCGTTGGCCAGCACCATGCCGTAGCCGAACAGGGCGCCCCCCAGCGGCACCGCCAGCCACGAGGGGGAGGGCGTCAGGTAGAGGGCATTCCCCAGGGAGAGCACGCCGAGTGCCACCAGCGCCTGGCTGCCCAGCAGCGCCACGGCCATGGCCAGAGCGAAGGCGCGCAGCTTGCGACTGTCGGCGGCCCGCCAGGCGTTGATCAGCCCGCGGGTCAGGCAGAATCCGGTGGCCTGGCCGGTGGCGCCGAACAGCAGCCCAATGGCCAGCCCCGACCAGACGACCAGCTCGGTATGGCTCATGGCGATGAGCTCCTATCACGATGGTGGTGCGCAACAACGCGGTAGATGAACGCAAGCGGGGCCATCCGAAGATGGCCCGCGCAGTATACCGGATGGGGCAGACCTTCAGGCCGTGGTGCCCCAGGTGTCCTGGCAGATGGCGTTATACCAGCCCACGGCGTACTCCGCCTCCAGCGCCCGGATGCTGTCCGGGGCGTCGGTCGGGCTCAGCCCCCGGCGCCTTCCACCTCGGCGATATGGCCGTCCTGCACCCGATAGACGCCGGCGACCGAGATGCCGTATTCCGGCCCGATCAGGCTGTAGCAGGTGTTGGTCCAGTAGGCGTCCGGCGCCGGGCGCGACTCCAGCGAGGCGGCGATGGCGGCGGCTACTACCTTGGCCTGGCCGTTGGCGCAGAAGCCGGACTTGGGCATTGGCGCGGCCACGGTGGCATCCCCCACCACGTAGATATCCTCGACCCGCTGCGACTCGAAGGTCTCGGGCTTCACCGGGACCCAGCCGGAGTCGTCGGTGACCCCGGCGCGGTCGGCGATCCAGCCCGCCTTCTGGGCGGGATGACGTTGAGCACGTCGGCCCGGTGGCGCGTGCCGAACTCGGTTTCCACCTCCAGGCGGTCGGCGTCGACGCGGGTCACCCGGCCGTCGTTGGAGAGTCCCACCCACTCGATGCGATCGCCGTAGAGACGCTCCCAGCCGGCGGTGAACAGCCCCTGCTTGGAGAAGTTGTCCTTGGCGTCGAGGATCAGCACCTTGGATTTCGGCTTGTGCTGCGCCAGGTAGTGGGCGATCAGGCTGGCGCGCTCATAGGGCCCCGGGGGCAGCGGAAGGGATTCTCGGGCGCCACCATCACCACGCTGCCGCCATCCTCCATGGCTTCCAGCTGGCGGCGCAGCAGCTCGGTCTGGGCGCCGGCCTTCCAGGCATGGGGAGCCTTCTCGGCGGCGGTCTCGTCGTAGCCCTCCAGGGCGTTCCAACGGATATCGATCCCCGGCGACAGCACCAGGCGGTCGTAGGCCAGCGACTCGCCGCTGGAGAGCGTGACGCGATGGGCCTCGGCATCCACGTCCTCGGCCATGGCGTGCACGACCCGAACGCCGTAGCGGTCGCGCAGCTCGTCGTAGCCGTGGGAGATCTTGTCCAGGCCGCGCAGCCCCCCCAGGTAGAGGTTGCTGAACGGGCAGGTGTAGAAGACCTCGGCGGGCTCGACCAGGGTCACCTCGACAGCGGGATTGGCGCGCTTGAGGTATTTGGCGGCGGTGGCACCGCCGAACCCCCGCCGACCACCACCACCCGGCCGGCGTGCTGGCCACCGATGGCGAAGCTGCCGACCCCGCCCACCAGGGGCAGCAGGGAAGCGGCCCCAAGGCCCTGGATCAACTGGCGGCGGCTCAGGCCGGTGCGGCTATGCTGCTGGCTCATCTCAGGCTCCCTTATTCCGGTTCGATGTCGGCGAAGTGCTGGGCCAGGGCGCTGAGTTCCTCGTCGCTGAAGCCCTTGGCAATACGGTCCATGATGGTGGTTTCCGGCACCGACTCGTGCTTGAAGGCGAGCAGGCGCGAGGCCAGCAGCTCGGCGGGGCGCCCGGCGAGGGCGGGCACATTGCCGGTGAGCCGGCCATCGGTGCCGTGACAGCTGGCACAGCCGCCGGCCATCACCTCGAGCTGGGCGGCGGAAAAGCCATCGTCGGCAAGCGTCGCCGGCACCACGCCGGTCAGCAGCAGGGCGCCCAGTAGCCCTGCAGAGAGGCGGTGAAAGACCCGTTTCATCATCAGGCTCCCTTGCGATGGGGGTGTCCTAGGAAGGAGGGATAGACTTGGCATGCTAATGGGCCTGAGCGGAGGTCGGAAGGAACGCTTTTGCATTCCGTTATGCCAATATGACCTCTCTGGTTAATCCGTTATGCACTTTTGTCTATATCGGGCGCGCTAGCGTTGATAGGCCCGGCCGGCAACCTTGTGCCAGGTCAACTACATTGTTAATCGTGTACCATCACAACAAGATGCCATCCGGGCTTAGGCCTTGTTCGAAAAGTCGGCGAGCGCAGCCAGTTTTCAGACGAGAGCCTAGCCGGAATGTCGCTCACCTTTGTCCCTCCCACGGCGACTAGACGGGGTAACAAGATGAATGCAACCACCAAATCTACCGGCCAGTCATCGGTCCCCACGGTGAAGATCACCATCAATCCGATCGGTATGGACAGGCCCCGGGCCTGGCTGGCGGCCGGTCTGGAGGACTTTCGACAGGCCACGGTGGTCAGTCTGGCCTATGGCATGTTCTGGGTGGGGCTGAGCATCGCCGTCACCGTGGGCGCCATCATGCTGGGGCTTTGGCACTGGCTGCTGCCCATGGCGGCCGGCTTCATGTTCATCGGGCCGCTGGTCACCGTGGGCTCCTACGGCATCAGCCGTGCGCTGGAGGCGGGGCGGGCGCCCCACCTGGGCGATGCCTTCAGCGCCTGGCGGCCGCATGCTGGGCAGCTGGCGATGATGGGCGTGATGCTGATGATCTTCTTTCTCGCCTGGATTCGCCTGGCGACCCTGCTGTTCGCGCTGTTCTACGGCTTCGAGGCGCCCGGACCCTCCGCCCTCTATGCCTCGCTGCTGACCACTCCCCAGGGGCTGGGCATGATCGCGGTGGGCACGGCGGTGGGCGCGGTGCTCGCCTTCGGCGCCTTTGCCATCAGCGTGGTGGCGATCCCGACCCTGATGGACCAGGACCTGACCTTCATGGAGGGCATCGAGGCCAGCGTGCGCTCGGTGGCCCGCAACTTCCGTCCCATGCTGCTGTGGGCGGTCATTCTCACCGGCTGCGTGCTGGTCGGCATCCTGACCTTCTACATCGGCCTGGCGTTGATCCTGCCGGTGCTGGGCCACGCCAGCTGGCACGCCTACGAGGAGCTGGTGCGCTGCGAACCGATCGCGCCGGAAGGCGGCGACACGCACAGCGCTTGATTCCCCTGTAATGCAAGGGGGGCTTTGCCTCCCTTGCGTCTTTTTGACGCCTGACCTCGCGCGTCTGATCGCGTAACCTTGACGGCTGTTCCCGTGACTTTCCGGATGGCCGTGATGCTTCGAGACAGGCGATTCCCCCTTGCGTTGATTCTGTGGTTGCTGCTGCTGGGCTATTTTCCCCTCAAGGCGCAGGCCGGGCATCTGCCGCCGCCCAAGGGCGAGGTGATCCTGCGCATCAGCGGTGACCTGGCCCACCCCAACGTGGGCGATGAGCTGCACCTGGACCGCGCCATGATGATGACCCTCCCCACCACGGTCGTCGAGACCCACACCCCCTGGACGGAAGGCGCGGGGCGTTTCGAAGGCCCCCTGGCGCGGGCGGTGCTCGATGCCGCCGGGGCCCGGGGCGAGCGGGTACAGGTGCGCGCCCTCAACGACTTCGAGGCGGAGATCCCCGTCTCGGATTTCCGCGACTACGATGTCATCCTCGCCATCAAGCGTGACGGTGAACCCATCGCCGTGCGCGACTTCGGGCCGGTGTTCGTGCTCTACCCCTTCGATGACCACCCGGAGCTGCTCAACGAGACCGTCCGCTTTCGGTCGGTATGGCATGCGAATCGCATCCATGTGCCCTGAGTCATTGCCCTGTCCATTCGACCAGCGTCCAGCCTGATGCACCTTACTGGAGGCCCGATGTGCTGCACTATCCGCTCCGGTTGAAGCTGGGCGCCATTGCCGCCCTGCTGTTCTTCACCGCGGCCCTGGTGGTGGTGGGGCTGGTAGCCTGGCGTCAGGAGAGCGTTTATCAAAGTGTGGGGGGCGATGCCGCCTGGCATGCCTACAAGCTTGACCGCGATATTATCCAGCTGCGCAGCGATCTGGCGCTGGCCGATGAGAGCGTTCTCTCCCTCTCGGGGCTGCGGCTTCGCTTCGAGCTGACCTACAGCCGCCTCAATCTGTTGGAGCGAGGTGATATCGCCGAGCTGCTGGCCAAGATCGACACTGGGACTCGGCAGCTGCCCGAGCTGGTTAAGCAGTTCGACGCCCTGGATACCAAGCTCCAGGCGCTCGAAGAGCTGGGGGAGAGCGAGCGCTTCGCTCTCGACCGGCGCCTGGAACGCCTGGGCCAGCTCACCGAGCGGCTGGTCATCGCCATCAATGGTAATCTCGCCGAGCTGACGACCCGCGAGCGGGAGGTGCTGCAGTCGCTCTATGCGCTGCTGCTGGCGCTGCTGTTGGCCATGAGTCTGTCGGGGCTGTTGGTGGTGGTGTTCCTGGTGCGAGAGGCCCGGGACAATGCGGCGGCCCGGCGCTCGCTGGAGAGCCTCAGCCGGGAGCTGCAGACCACGGCCCGGCGCGCCGAGTCGGCCAGCCAGTCCAAGTCCGAGTTCCTGGCCACCGTGAGCCACGAGATTCGCACGCCGCTCAACGGCGTCATCGGCATGAGCGACCTGCTCATGGATCAGCCGCTGGATCAGCGCTCCCGGGACTATGCCCGCACCCTGCACGCCAGCGCCGGGCGCCTTCTGGAGCTAATCAACGATATCCTGGATTTCTCCAAGATCGAGTCGGGGCGGCTCGAGCTGGAGCGGCGCCCCATCCGCCTGGCGGCGCTGATCGAGGACGCCTGTCAGCTCTTTCGCCCGCGCGCCGATGCCAAGGGCCTGGCCCTGGAAGTCCGGCTGTCGCCCGAGCTTCCGGCCAGGGTGATGGGCGATCCGGCCCGACTGCGCCAGGTGCTGCTCAATCTGCTTGCCAACGCCATCAAGTTCACCGAGCGCGGCGAGGTGCGCATCGAGGCCGGCGTGAGCGCGGCGAGGCGATTACGCCTGGCCGTGACGGATACCGGCCCAGGGATTCCCGCTGACCAGCAGGAGCGGCTCTTCGAACCGTTCCGCCAGGGCGACGCCTCCACCGCCAGGCGCTACGGCGGCACCGGGCTGGGGTTGGCCATCTGCCGGCGGCTCACCGACGCCATGGGCGGCGAGATCGGCGTCGACAGCGTTCCCGGTGAGGGCTGTCGTTTCTGGGTCGAACTGCCGCTGGAGCCGGTCGATGCCGCCTCGGAGGATGAGGCGACGCTGCCGGCTGCCCCGCCGCCGGCGCCCGGTGCCAGCGTGCTGGTGGTGGAAGACAATCCCGTCAACCAGCAGGTGGCCTCGGCGATGCTCGAACGCCTGGGGTGTCGGGTGCAGCTGGTCGATAGCGGGCAGCGCGCCCTGGTGGCCGTTGCGGAGAAGGCCTATGACGCCATCTTCATGGACGTGCAGATGCCCGACATGGACGGGCTGGAAACGGTGCGACGGCTGCGTGAAGGCGAGGGCTGGCGGGCCACGGTGCCGGTGGTGGCGATGACCGCCGGTGGGCCGGGGGCCGAGCAGGCGCGCTGCCTGGAGGCCGGCATGAGTGACTACCTGACCAAGCCGCTGAGCCGGGAGGCGCTGGCCAGCTGCCTGCGGCGGGTGCTGCCCCAGTCGCCGCCGGGCCAGGCCGAGCCAACTGCCGGTGGGTGCGATGGCGATGGCCTGCTCGATGAGGCAGCGCTGGGCGAGCTCGAGCAGAGCATTGGCAAGCCAGGGCTGGAGGCGCTGACGGCGCTCTATCGGCGTCAGCTGGCCGAGCGGCTCGACGAGCTGGAGCGGGCGGTGGAGAGCCCGGACGCGGAGGCGCTGAGGCGGCTGGCCCATCAGCTCAAGGGCGAATCCGCCAGCCTCGGGGCGGTCCGAATGGCCGACCTGGCGGCCCGGCTGGAGGCGGCGGCATCCGGCCAAGGCGACGATTGGGTCAGGGACCTGCTGGACGCGCTGCGTGGCTGCGAGGAGGAGACCCTCGAGGCGGTGGCGGCCTGGACCGCGCGTCGCTGAGCGCTCGGCCGGCGGCGGTTTCCGGGGGAGCGAGGGCATTGTGGCCCCGGGCAGCGGCGGCCTACACTGGCGCTACCGCCAGCCCGCGAGTGCCGCCATGCCTGACCCGGAATTCCTGACCAGCCGCCCGCCGGGGCGGCTCGAAGCGCCGCCGCTGCGTACCGCCTGCAGCCGCCAGCGCAGCCCCGCTGACGCCGCCCGCGAGCTGGCCGAGTCGCTCCATCATCCCGAGCTCGGCTTCGTGCTGTTCTTCTGCAGCGCCGAATACCCGCTGGCCACGCTGGGGGCGGCCCTGCAGTCGGTCTTCGCGGATGTGCCGGTGTCCGGCTGTACCACCGCCGGCGAGATCACCCCGGCCGGCTACTGCCGCGGCTGCATCGTGGCCATCGGCTTCGACCGCCGCGCCTTCGCCGTGGCCCATGCGCTGATCGCCGACCTGGAGGGCTTCGACCTGCTTCAGGCCCAGCGGCTGACCGGCGAGCTGCTCGACGCCTGCCGGCGGGTGTCGCCGGCGCTGGAGGGTGGGCGCCATTTCGCCCTGACCCTGCTCGACGGCCTCTCCAGCAGCGAAGAGCAGGTGCTGGCGACCCTGGATACCGCCCTGGGCCGCATTCCCAGCTTCGGCGGCTCCGCCGGGGACGACAACCGCCTGGCCCATACCCATGTCTACAGCGCCGGGCGCTTTCACAGCGAGGCGGCGGTGGTGGTGATGATCCATACCCGCCTGCCCTTCGAGGTCTTCACCACTCACCACCTGCGCCCGCGGCGGGAGAAGCTGGTGGTGACCGCCGCCGACCGTGAGCGCCGTCGGGTGCTGGAACTCAATGCCGCGCCTGCCGCCGAGGAGTATGCTCGCCTGGTGGGGGTGGCGGTGGCCGACCTGGCGCCCGCGGTGTTCGCCCGCCACCCGCTGGCGGTGCGGATCGGCGAGCGGCACTACGTGCGTTCCATCCAGCGTGCCAACGCCGATGGCAGCTTGAGCTTCTACTGCGCGGTGGAGAATGGCATCGTGCTCACCGCCATGCAGCCCACCCCGCTGCTCGATGACCTCCAGGCGGTGTTCGAGGGCCTGCATGAGCGTCTCGGCGAACCGGCGCTGATCATCGGCTGCGACTGCTTCCTGCGGCGTCTGGAGCTGGAGGCGCTGGGCCAGGTGACGGCGGCATCCGGCCTGCTGGGGCGCGAGCGGGTGGTCGGCTTCAACACCTACGGGGAGCAGCACCATGGCATGCACGTCAACCAGACCTTCACCGGGGTCGCCATTGGATCTCGGCCGCTCCCCTGAGCCGGTCGCCGCGGCCAGCGAGCGGGAGCGCGCGCTGCAGGAGGAGAACGCTCGGCTGCGGCGGATCTGCGCGGCGCTGATCGAGCGGGTCGAGGCCGGCGGCGTCGCCGGCAGCGCCCCCTATGCCGCCTTCGAGCACTCGGTGCTGCTGGCCGAGCAGGTCCGCGAGCGCACCGAGACCCTGCAGCATACCCTCGTCGAACTGGATCATGCCAAGGCCGAGGCGGAAGCCGCGAACCTCTCCAAGACCAAGTTCCTGGCTGCGGTCAGCCACGACCTGCTGCAGCCGCTCAACGCCGCCCGGCTGTTCGCCAGCGCCCTGGAGGAGCATCCCCTGCCCGAGCCGTCGCAGCGGCTGGTGGGGCATATCGGCCGCTCGCTCAAGGATGTCGAATCCCTGCTCGGCACCCTGGTGGACATCTCCCGCCTGGATGCCGGCGTGCTCAAGCCGGACATCGCCCCCTTCCGCGTGGGTGAGCTGCTCGACGTGCTGGCCGAGGAGCATCGCCAGCTGGCCGCCGCCCGGGGGCTTCGGCTCGACTATGTGCCGAGCGGCGCGGTGGTCGCTTCCGACCTGGCCCTGCTGGCCCGGGTGGTGCGCAACTTCCTCAGCAACGCGCTGCGCTATACCGAGCGCGGGCGCGTGCTGCTGGGCTGTCGGCGCCGTCCCGAGGGCCTGGAGATCCTGGTGGGCGATACCGGCCCCGGCATTCCCGAGAGCCAGCGCGAGGCGATCTTCCAGGAGTTTCGCCGCGGCGGCAGCGGGCCCCATGATCGCGACCGGGGACTGGGGCTGGGGCTTGCCATCGTCGATCGCATCTGCGGCATGCTGGGCCACCCGCTGCGGCTGGATTCCCGCCCCGGCCAGGGGGCGCTGTTCTCGGTGCGAGTGCCCTATGCGCACCTGCCCGCTGCTGCGGGACGGGGGCGCGCCGTGGGAGAGTCCGGGGAGGGCCAGCAGCGGCTGGCGGGTGCCAGTGTCTGGGTGATCGACAACGACGCGGCGATTCGCGAGGGCATGCGGGCGCTGCTGGGCGGCTGGGGCTGTCGGGTGCTCACCGCGGCCTCGCTGGACAAGCTGGAGTCGGCGCTCGACGGCCGGCCAGCGGACGTGCTGCTGGTGGACTATCACCTGGAGGAGGGCGGGCCGGACGGCCTGGCGGTGGCGGCCGAGCTGCGTCGCCGCTACCCCGGGCTGCCGGTGGTGGTGATTACCGCCAACCACGACGCCGGCCTCAAGGCGCGCGCCCGGCGTGCGGGCCACGACTGCCTGCTCAAGCCCTTGAAGCCGCTGCGGCTGCGAATGCTGCTGACGACGCTGCTGGAAGCCGGCGACGGCGCCGACTAAAGGCTCTTCGCACTTTCGCGTGAACATGTTTCGCAGGTTTTATGGTGGGAGGCCGGCTCTGCCGGCGGTTCGACGCTTCGACGAAGGCGCCGCAGGCGCCCATGGGTAGCGCTGCGCGCTACTTCGCGAGCTGAAGTCGAGGCGTCGAACCGTCCCTCCCACAGGGCAAGTTCACGCCAGTCTGTGATGAACCCAACTAAAGCGGCTGGCGTCGCTGGGCTAGCAGCCCCTCCACATCGACGCTGCCGGCGGCGAGAATCGCCTGGACCCGGCTGGTCACGCCGAGCTTGCGCAGGATCGCCGAGACGTGGGTCTTGACCGTGGTCTCGGCGATGTCGAGCTCCCAGGCGATCCACTTGTTGGATTCGCCACGGGTCATGTGGATCAGCACCTCGAGCTGCTTGTCGGTGAGCCGGGCGAAGCGGGCGTCGTCGGCCGGCGGTGCACCCGACGCGGCATCGGCGGGCGTGGCCGCCGCGGGCGGGCGGCGCATGATGTCGGGCGGCAGGTAGACCTGTCCTTCGAGGATGCGGTTCAGCGCCGCCAGCAGGTCGTCCCGCGGGGTCGACTTGGGGATGTAGCCCACCGCGCCCATGTCGATGGCCTCGAGAACGATGCGGCGGTCCTGCTCGGCGGAGAGGATCGCCACCGGCAGCCGCGGCAGCGCCTCGCGCAGCTGGGCCAGCCCGGCTAGGCCCTCGGCGTCGGGCAGGCCAAGGTCGAGCAGCAGCAGGTCGAGCTCCTCGAGGGGCTCGGCCTGCTGCAGGGCGCGGGCCAGGCTGTCGGCTTCCAGCAGCCGACAGCCCGGCAGCCCGTTGGCGATCACCGCGCCGATGGCGTCACGGAACAGCGGATGGTCGTCGGCGACCATCAGGGTATACATGGGGCTCTCCTACCAAGGAAGGAGGGGGTCTCCTGCCACGGGAGTATGTCGCACTTCGCCGGATTGACCAAGACTGTGCCTTGTCACCCGAACAACGACAAGACACAGGAGTCACGCCATGATCTACGCCAATCCTGGCCAGTCCGGTTCTCTCATCGCCTTCGAGGCGCGCTACGGCAACTACATCGGCGGTGAGTTCGTCCCGCCGGTGCAGGGGCAGTACTTCGACAACGTCAGTCCGGTCAACGGTGAAGGGTTCTGCCAGATCCCGCGCTCCACCGCCGAGGATATCGAGCTGGCCCTGGACGCGGCCCATGCCGCCGCCCCGGCCTGGGGCAAGACCTCCGCCGCCGAGCGCTCCAACATCCTGCTTAAGATCGCCGATCGCATCGAGCAGAACCTGGAGATGCTGGCCGTGGCCGAGACCTGGGACAACGGCAAGGCGGTGCGCGAGACGCTGAATGCCGACCTGCCGCTCGCCGTGGACCACTTCCGCTACTTCGCCGGCTGTATCCGCGCCCAGGAGGGCACCGCCGCCGATATCGACGCCAACACCGTGGCCTACCATTTCCATGAGCCGCTGGGCGTGGTCGGCCAAATCATCCCCTGGAACTTCCCGCTGCTGATGGCCACCTGGAAGCTGGCCCCGGCGCTGGCCGCCGGCAACTGCGTGGTGCTTAAGCCCGCCGAGCAGACCCCGGCCTCGATTCTCGAGCTCATGAAGCTGGTCGGCGACCTGCTGCCGCCGGGGGTGGTCAACGTGGTCAACGGCTACGGCGCCGAGGCCGGCCAGGCGCTGGCCACAAGCAAGCGCATCGCCAAGATCGCCTTCACCGGCTCCACCCCGGTGGGCGCGCATATCCTCAAGTGCGCCGCCGACAACATCATTCCCTCCACCGTGGAGCTGGGCGGAAAGTCCCCCAACATCTACTTCGCCGACATCATGGATGCCGAGCCGGAGTTCATCGACAAGGCGGCCGAGGGCCTGGTGCTGGCCTTCTTCAACCAGGGCGAGGTCTGCACCTGCCCGTCCCGGGCGCTGATCCAGGAGTCCATGTACGACGCCTTCATGGCCAAGGTCATGGAGAAGGTGGGCAAGATCACCCGTGGAAATCCGCTGGACACCGAGGTCCAGGTGGGGGCCCAGGCGTCCCAGGAGCAGTTCGACAAGATCCTCTCCTACATGGAGGTCGCCCGTGAAGAGGGCGCCGAGTTCCTCACCGGTGGTGACAAGGCGAGCGTCGACCCGGCCTATGCCAGCGGCTACTACATCGAGCCGACCCTGCTCAAGGGCCACAACAAGATGCGCGTGTTCCAGGAGGAGATCTTCGGGCCGGTGGTGGCCGTGACCACCTTCAAGGACGAGGCCGAGGCACTGGCGATTGCCAACGACACCGAGTTCGGGCTGGGCGCCGGGGTGTGGAGCCGCGACATCAACGTCGCCTTCCGCATGGGCCGCGGTATCCAGGCTGGCCGCGTCTGGACCAACTGCTATCACCAGTACCCGGCCCACGCCGCCTTCGGCGGCTACAGAGAAGTCCGGCGTCGGCCGCGAGACCCACAAGGTGGCGCTCGCGCACTACCAGCAGACCAAAAACCTGCTGGTGAGCTACGACACCAACCCGCTGGGGTTCTTCTGAGCTCCCTGCCGCCCGGGACCGCCGGGCGGCACTTCCTCGCTTCCCCGGGCGACGACCCTTGAGCCCGACCGGGACTCATGAACCGATCATCAGCAGGAGTGCAAACAATGGACAAGACGATGAAGGCTGCCGTGGTACGCAAGTTCGGTGAGCCCTTGGCTATTGAGGAGGTAGACACGCCGCGCCCCCGAAAGGGGGAGATCCTGGTCAAGGTGGCTGCCTCCGGCGTCTGCCACACCGATCTCCACGCGGCCCACGGCGACTGGCCGGTGAAGCCCAGCCCGCCGTTCATTCCTGGCCATGAGGGTGTTGGCCATATCGTGGCAGTGGGCGAGGGCGTCAGCCACGTCAAGGAGGGCGATCGTGTCGGCGTGCCCTGGCTCTATTCGGCCTGCGGCCACTGCGAGCACTGCTTGGGTGGCTGGGAGACGCTGTGCGAGTCGCAGCAGAATACCGGCTATTCGGTGAACGGGGGCTTCGCCGACTACACCCTGGCGGATGCCGGCTTCGTGGGCCGACTGCCCGATAACGTCGATTTCCTGGAGATCGCCCCGGTACTGTGTGCCGGCGTGACCGTCTACAAGGGACTCAAGATGACCGACACTCGCCCGGGGCAGTGGGTGGTGATCTCGGGTATCGGCGGGCTCGGCCACATGGCCGTGCAGTATGCGCGTGCCATGGGCCTCAACGTGGCCGCGGTGGATATTGACGATGGCAAGCTGACGCTAGCGGAACGCCTGGGCGCCACGGTCACCGTCAACGCCATGAAGACCGATCCCACCGACTACCTGAAGCGCGAGATCGGTGGCGCCCATGGGGCGCTGGTCACCGCGGTGTCGCCCAAGGCGTTCGATCAGGGGCAGCGCATGCTGCGTCGCGGCGGCACCCTGGTGCTCAACGGCTTGCCACCGGGGGACTTCCCGCTGCCGATCTTCGATACCGTGCTCAACGGCATCACCGTGCGCGGCTCCATCGTCGGCACGCGCCAGGACCTGCAGGAGGCGCTGGATTTCGCCGGCGAGGGCAAGGTGAAGGCCACCGTCGCCACCGACAAGCTGGAGAACATCAACGACGTCTTCCAGCGCATGATCGATGGCAAGATCGAGGGGCGCATCGTGCTCGACATGGCCGATTGACAACGTCGGTATGGCGGCGTCGGGGGCGCTTCGGCGCCCCCTTTTCTGCCTCGCCTAACGGCGTGGGCTCATCCTCGGTGGCTCTCCAGGCCCAGCACCTCGGCTTCCATCTGGCGTCGTCGACGCAGGTCCCAGAGCGCGGCGGCGGCCAGCAGCGCGAAGCCGACCAGCTCCACCAGGGCGTGATAGTCGATGAACAGCGCATAGAGAATGGTGCCGCTGCCCGCTGTCGCCAGCAGCGTGGGGCCGATGGCGCGGTGGTAGTGAAAGCCGGCGGCCAGGGTCAGCAGCGTCAGCAGCACGAACAGCGCAATGGCGGCGGCCCAGACCCCCTCATTGAGCGTCAGTCCCAGGCCCAGCAGCGGCAGCAGGCCGACCAGCGCCAGGGTGCCATAGCAGCTGACGAGCGCCATGACCAGCGCCGCCACCCCCAGCATGCCGCGGCGCTGGAGGCGGCGCCAGGCGCGTCGTGGTTCGAGCCGGCGCCGCCACCGCTGGAAGGCCGAAGGCGACGCCTCACCGCGCCGCATGCCCACCTCGATGGAGTGGGCGCCGAAGCTTTCCGCCACCTCGCGGGTCTGCTGGCTGGGGCTCAGCTCGAAGTAGTCGTGACTGGCCACCACCTCGATCTCCTCGAAGCCGGCTTCGGCGAACAGCGCCAGCAGCTCCTCCTTGACCGTGGCGCCCACCACGCACTCCACCCACAGACGCGGGTCCTCGTGGCAGTCCACCGACACCGGCCGGTGAATCACCACGTCGGCCAGCTGCACGCGGCCGTGGGGCTTGAGCACGCGGAACATCTCGGTCACCGCGCGGCGCTTGTCCGGCACCAGGTTGAGCGCGCCGTTGCTGGTGATGGCGTCGACGCTGGCATCGGCCAGCGGCAGCGCCTCCGCCGAGGCCTGGATGACCGCCAGCTGGCTGTCTCCCGCCTGGTCCGCCGTGCGCTTGAGCTTGCGGGTCATGGCGGCCGTCAGGTCCAGGGCGATCACCCGCCCCTCGGGGCCGGCGAGTCGGCTGGCGATCAGGCTGTCGTTGCCGGCGCCGGCACCGATGTCCAGCACCCGGTCGCCGGGACGAACGGCCTCGGCGCGAAAGGGGTAGCCGACCCCGGCGAAGGAGGCCTGCAGGGCGTCGGGCATTGCGGCGGTGAGCGAATCGGGATAGCCGAGCCGCCGGCAGGCAGCGCGCCCCACCGGAAAGTGGAAAGGGCCGTCCGGGGTCTCGGCCACGGCCGTGTACATCTCCTGAACGGCGGCGGCGATCTGCTGCCGGGAGTATCCGAGTATGGCCACCATGAGCATTGCTCCTCACGGGTCGCCGGGTGGGCCCTCGCCGCCGGGCGGGTCGGGGTAGCGGTCGAGTAGATGCCGGATGCGCCGCTGTAGTCGCGGGGGGGCGCTGGCGGTTCCGGCGGCCTCCACCCTGGCCCGTAGTCGTTTTTCGAATTCGGCGCGCGTGAAGCAGTCATGACAGCGGTGCAGGTGCCGCTCGATGTCGGCCGCCTGCTGCGATGCCATCTCCTGGTCAAGATAGTCGAAGAGGCGTTCGATGACCTCTTCACAGCTCAGCTCACGCTCGCTCATGACGGTGACCCTCCCTGTCCTGGTGGTCCCGGGCGTTCGCCACCGATGACCCCAGCCTCCCTGGCCTGCTCCCAGAGCTGTTTCTGCAGGATCCCGCGTGCCCGGCTCAGTCGGGAGCGCACGGTGCCCAGCGGGATCCCCAGCAGTTGCGATGCCTCGAGATACGTATAGCCCTGCACCTCCACCAGCACAATCGCCAGCCGGAAGGGGTCGGGAAGGCTGTCCAGGGCACGCTGCAGGTCTTCATGGAGAAGCCCGTTGAAGAACTGCTCTTCCAGGCTACCCCACCAGAGCAGGAAGGGCTGATGCAGCTGCTGGAAGAGGGTGAAACGGGTGATGTCGAGGTCGTCCGGCGAGGGCGGTTCGCCGCCGGCGGCCGGCTTGGGGCGGCTCTGGCGCCGGCGCCACTCGCTGATGAAGGCGTTGGTGAGATATGGAACAGCCAGCCCTCGAATCGCCGGGGGTCTCGCAGCTCGTCGAGTCGGGCCCAGGCCTTGCTTACCGCCTCGGCGACGATGTCCTCGGCGTCGTCCGGGTCGCGGGTCAGGCGCAGGGCGTTGCCGTAGAGCCGGTCCAGCAGGGGCTCCAGACGCTGCTCGAACCACTGTCGCCGCTGGGCGCTATCGTGGAACTTCATGGTGGCCCCCGATTCGCTCCGACACCGGCGCTGCGGGCGCGCGGTCGGGGCGCTGGTGGACGGGCTGGCAAGAGACATGGGCCACCTCTGAGCATGGATCGCCCCCGGGATCGGGGCAAGGCCGTTATCGGCAGGGACGCGCCGGTCTCACCAGGGGTTCCCGGCGACGGGGGCCGTCCTGTGGCGGGTCGGGAACCCTGGGCGAGGGGGCTGCGTCCTTGGGGTCGAGCGGCCTCGATGCCGCGTCACGACCCTGACGACCAAGAGGAGCCAACACCATGAAGACTCAGACCGCCATCCTGACCGGTGCCGCCCTGACCCTGGCCATGGCCGCCGCCGGCCTGCAGGCCTCGCCCTATCACGGCGACGGCCACCTGCTGGGTACCCCCGACGATCTCACCTGGGGGCCGGTGGGCTCCATGGGCGAAGGGGCGGAGATCGCCATCATCGAGGGGGATCTCAGCGAGGAGGCCCCCTTCACCTTCCGCCTGCGCCTAGCGGATGGCTACGAGATCAAGCCCCATGTCCACCCGGCCTACGAGCGGGTCACGGTGCTCCAGGGCACTCTGCACTTCGCCCACGGCGAGACCTTCGACCCCGATGCCACCAAGACCCTGCCGGTGGGTGGCTTCGCCATCATGGCGCCGGGCGATCCCATGTTCGGCTACGCCGAGGGCGAGACCATCATCCAGCTCCACGGCACCGGCCCCTGGGGCATCGAGTACCTCGACCCGGCCGACGACCCGCGCGGCTGAAGCTTGCCGAGAGTCGTTTCAATGCCGCGCTTCGGCGTGAAGTGCGGCACTTACGACTCGCCCATGGCATCACTTGCCGTTGCCGAGCGGCGCGCCTGGGCGACTATGCTCTCCCAGCGATAGCGTAGTCTAGTTAAGAAAAATTTAAATTAACCCTCGCTGCCGCGTGTCTTGGATGAAGCGCTAGATGCAGCTAATTTTTTAATATTAGAAAACTAGTACTGCACTTTCTAGGCATCTGGTATTGTTTGTTTTTTGTAATCGGCTATGCTGCATTCAGTTACATGGAAGATATTAGTTTTGGCATGAAATTGGCTGGTTGCTTGGGAGGATTTATGAGAAAAGGAGGTGAGAAAAGGGCTGGCAGAATTTTTGCCATTGCTGGTTCAGTGATACTGTTTTTATCAGGAGCGTCAGCAGTAAGTGGCGATCTGGTGTATCAGCCCAATAATCCCTCTTTTGGTGGGAATCCATTCAATTCAGCACATCTTCTTGGGCTTGCTGATAGGCAGAATCAATATAAGGACGACGGATCTTCTTCAAGGGCATCGGGATTTAGAAACACTCCGGCAGACCAGTTTGTTCGCCAACTGCAGAGTCGAATGCTGAGCAGTCTTGCAAATCAGGTTAACGAAGCTATTTTTGGTGAGGATGCCGCCGAATCGGGAAGGATTGTGTTTGGTGACCAGGTTATTAGCTTTAACCGTGGGCTGGAAGGCGTGCACCTGGTGATCGAGAATACTTCGGATGGCAGCCAGACCGAAGTGACCGTTCCGACGCTGCAAGTCGAGTAGAATATAATAAATGCCAATATCGGTAGTTTTTTTATTATATAAATTCAAGGGAACAGGGTGGAGCTATGTTACGATCTCGTTTACGGTCGGGGGCCGTGCTGACCTTATTTCTTGGTCTGGCGGTTGCGGGGTGTGCTACACCGAATGCCCAACCCTACGATTCAGATACGCAAACTACCCCAGACCTTGCGTCACTTCCGCTTCCGCCTCAGCCGATCGTTGCTGCGGTGTATGACTTTCCCGATATGACCGGGCAGCATCGTGAGACTCAGGGCGGTCAGCCGCACTACTCAAAAGCCGTCACGCAAGGTGGGGCGGCCGTGCTGATTCGCGCTCTGCAGGACGCTGGTCGTGGACAGTGGTTCAAGGTGCTCGAACGTAACCGGCTCAACAGCGTGTTGACCGAGCGCCAGATTATTCGCGACCAGCGCCAGAACTATGTCGATGCCAATGGTAATCGTCTTCCACCACCTGCTCCTCTGCTGTATGCCGGGGTAATCTTTGAGGGCGGTATTATTGGCTACGACACCAATACTCTGACCGGTGGAGCCGGGGCGCGCTTCCTGGGCATCGGGGCCAGTTCGCAGTACCGCGAGGATGTGGTCACTGTCTTCCTGCGCGCTATCAGTACCCAAACCGGTGAAGTGTGGACCAGCGTGGTTGCGTCCAAGCGTATCTATTCGGTCCAGGTGCAGGGGGATGTCTTCCGCTTCGTTGATGCCGACGAAATCCTCGAGCTGGAAGCCGGCTTCACGCGCAATGAGCCTCGGTTGGTAGCGCTGCGTGAAGCTGTGGAGCAGGCGGTGCACGCCATGGTCATGGAGGGGGCAGAGCGAGGCCTTTGGGAGTTTGCCAACCCGGAAGAAGGGGCGAGGGCACTCTCGGCCTATCGCGGCCTGGATGAAAAGAAAGCCGTCAATCGGCGGAATCCTCAGGGCCGGCCGTGCGTGATGCTCAATCCGCTGGCATGGCGACATCCGGGCGGCAACCACCAACAACGCCAATGACCCAGCAGGCTGAGCGGCTCGCAGCGGTCGGCGGTCATGGGGAGCCGGTGCAGGGCAGGGCGGTGGAATCGGATATCTCGATGGATATCGAGATGGCGGAGATTCCCGAAGCGGAGAGGGGCGATCGTGCCGGCCGGAATAGTGAACCGGATGCACCCATGGAGCGCTCCAGCGCGAGCTTCACGCCGAAGCCCGCTATCCCAGGCGTTGCCGGGGAGGCATTTTGACATGGTTGGTGCCGGTGGGTCGCTTGGCAGTGATGCCCCCCCCAATGGGCGCCAAATCAAAGAATTGGGCGTGACGACAACCTTGGCAGGGTGAACTGCCGCCACGCCCAAGCTGGTTGCGGCATAGGGCCGTAACCAAACCCACGTCCCATAGGGACACTGCAATAATGAGGTGTACCATGAAACTTGACAAGACCCTAATTGCCGCAAGCGTCGCAGCAGCTTTCTGCTTGGCTGCCGGTTCAGCACTTGCAACTAATACAGCAATCACCGACCAATCTGGCTCGACGAATAGCTTGGCCACGCAAAACCAGACCGGTGGTGTCAATAATATGGCGGACATTGATCAGACTGACTCGTCTGATAACGAGGCCGTGCAGAGTCAGCAGGGGGTAATGCTAACGAAGCTTTCATCGAGCAAGTTGATGGTGGGAGCCAAAATAACTATGCGCAGCAGGACCAGACGGGAAGCCGCAACCTGGCAACCATTCGTCAGCCAGCATCGCCGCCTACTGGTTCAACAAATAATGTTTCCTATCAAACGCAGATTGGAAACGATAACGAAGCCACTGCTAATGTGACATCCAGTGGTGGTGCTGTGGGTAATGAAACTCAGCAGAGGCAAGATGGAAACGGAAATTACTCCTTTGTAAATGTCAGTGGCGATGAGAATTTTGCACGGACGGATCAATGGGGAAATAATAACTGGGTTGACGTGCGTCAGGATGGTGCGGCACAGAATAACGATGCACTGGTCGAGCAGTTTGGCAACAGTAACGATGCCACTGTGAACCAGTTCGGTGCAGAGGACTCTGTTGCGACTGTTTTTCAAGGCGGGAATGGAGATGTTGCTGATATAAATCAAAATGGCGCCATGAATGCAAATGCCGCTATTACCCAGAACTGAACCGGTTTAGGGTGCGGGGTGAGCATCCCCGCGCCCTTTTTTCACTGTTCAGGTGGGAGGGGGTATGAATAGACTGTTAAGCTTTGGTTTAGTGGTTTCTGGACTGTTAATGGCTCTGCTTTTCTCTTCGGAGGCTTGGTCAAATAACAATCTAGCCTACATCGAGCAAGCCAGTTCTCGCAACGCCTCGGCCACGATTGATCAGCAAGGAAGTTATCATGTTAGCAAAGTTGTTCAATCCGGTGAGGGAAGTCGTGCGGAAGTGGGGCAGGAGGGCATAGGAAATGAACTGAAATTGCTTCAGAGAAATTATGGAAATAGTGCCAGATTTCGCCAAGCAGGGAGCCTGAACATCGTTCGCGGGGAGTCAGGGGAAGGTGCCTTACAAGACGGCCAGGATAACGGCATCTTTATTGATCAGCAGGGCATCAACAACCTTGTGTATGCCAGTCAGCAGGGCATGGAAAATCAGATGACGCTGACGCAGTATGGTGATGACAACACGGCCAAACTGCACCAGAACGGCGAAGGTAACCGGATGACCGTGACGCAGCTGAATGGAGGCAACAGCCTGGACTGGACGCAGAATGGCGATAATCTGCCTGATCTCAACGTGACTCAAACGGGGGGCAATCGGCTCGCCTTACCCAGAGTGCCGCACCATGAGTGACGCCAAGCAAGGGTTCACCCGGATCGCGGTGTTGGCTGGTCTCTGTGCCATGACGGCGGGGCCTGCTGTCGCGGATGCGCAGGGCAACATTCATCTCACCATCAGCGGCGATGAGCGGACCCGCTTTAGCGGCGAGTGCGTCGTGATCCTCGATGATGGCAGAGAAGAGACGGTTGTGCTTGGCGGCACCGTACCGCTGGAGCGCCGTCTGCACGGCAGTGCGCTCTCCTGCCGGCTACAACAGGCCAGCGAACAGGGCTATCTTCAGGTAGAGGTGCGCAAGAACGGCAATGTTTCGCGCTCCCGTACCCAGGGCAAGGGAAGCGTTGTCAGTCTGCGCGTGATGTAACACGACCGGCAAGCTTGTCGGGCAAGCAGAGGGTCTTCCATGAAGCGTGTTTGGCTGTGGGGGTGGGTCGGCATCGCCACGTGGCTGTCGCTGACTGTTACGCTCTTCGCCGGTGAAAACGCTACCTTAGGGCACGATCTCGATGCGGGGCCGGGCAACCTGGGCGCTGATTCCGAGCGGCTTCGGCCGCAGCAGGCGCCAGCCTCTGCCCATCAACCGGATGCTATCTCTAGGAAGCTGCACAAAGAGGGACACTTGACGGAGCCGGCGACCGAGGCCGCCGAAACCGTGGGTGATCCTCACCGGTTCTTGTTCGAGCCTCCTTGGGAGTACGACCGATAAGCAGCCTTGGTGAACCGCACCGCTGTGACGTGTGGAGTGGAATTGCTCTTCAATCAAAAAGGCGGCTCCCGAAGGTGCCGCCTTAGCGAGGTCGAGCTGAGCGATCAGGCCTGGGTGGCGCCGTCCGGCAGCTCGCCCACCGCCCCCGGCATGGCCTGGACGCTGCCGCCCTGGCCGGCCAGGGTCAGGAAGTGCAGGTGGCGTTCGTACTCACAGAGCACGTCGCCGATCACCTGACCGCGGGTGTAGCCGTTGAGGTCCTTGTCCAGGCCGCCCTCGGCCAGGTAGACGTCGAGCCGCACGTAGTAGTCGTCGTCCGCCGGCAGGAAGCTCGGCGTGCGCATGCGGTGTGGGCACACCTGGTAGACGAAGCTGGCGGCGTCCTCGAGGTCCACCTGCAGGGTGAGGCGCGGCAGCGGCTCGCCCTCGATGGCCTCCTCGGTCACCGTGGCGCTCTGCCCGCGGCTCTCCAGCTCCTGGGCGAACTGGGCCAGTGCCGGGCGAATGGCGTGCTCGATGGAGGCCGCCGCGCCGGCGCGGGTGGAGGTGTCCAGGGCCCGGTCGAGGCGCTCGCGCCAGTCGCCGCCCGGGGCGGTTCCGGCGATCTGACGGCGGGCGTCGGCCTTGCTGCCCTCCAGCTTCAGCGCCTTGAACATGCCCCACATGATGGCGAAGATCACCAGCGAGAAGGGCAGGGCGGTGATCACCACCGCGCTCTGCAGGGCGGCCAGCCCCCCGGCCATCAGCAGCGCCACGGTGACCAGGCCGATCACCGCCGACCAGAAGATACGCAGGCCCACCGGGGCGTCGTGGTTCACGTCGCTGAGGATCGAGGTGAAGTTGGCCAGTACCAGGGCGCCGGAGTCCGCCGAGGTGATGAAGAAGACGATGCCGAGCACCGTCACCACGCCCGCGGTGAGACCGATCCAGGGGTAGTGCTCCAGCAGGGTGTACATGGTGGTCTGGGGCGAGCTGAGCGCCTGCTCGCCGAGCTCGACCACGCCCTGGTTGGCCACCAGCTCGATGCCGCTGTTACCGAACACCGACATCCACACCATCATGAAGGCCAGCGGGATGCCCAGCGCGCCGGCGACGAACTCGCGAATGGTGCGCCCGCGGGAGATGCGCGCCAGGAAGAGCCCCACGAAGGGTGTCCAGGCGATCCACCAGCCCCAGAAGAAGATGGTCCACCACATCTTCCACTCGTTGGCCTCCTCGCCGGCGAAGGCGTAGGTGTCGAAGCTCTTGGCGATGAAGCCGGAGAGGTAGTCGCCGGCGTTGTTCACCGCCATGTCGAGCAGCTTCAGGGTATGGCCCTGGAAGAGCACGAACAGCAGCAGGGCCAGCGCCAGCAGCATGTTGAATTCGGAGAGGCGGCGGATGCCCTTCTCCACGCCGCTGACCACCGAGATGGTCGCCAGCACCACCACCAGGGCGATCAGGATCATCTGCACCGAGAGGCTCTCGGGCACGTCGAACATGTAGCTGAGCCCGTAGTTGAGCTGCATCACCCCGATGCCGAGGCTGGTGGCGATGCCGAACACCGTGGAGATCACCGCGGTGATGTCCACCGCGTGGCCGATGGGGCCGTAGATGCGCTTGCCCAGCAGCGGGTAGAGGGCGCTGCGGATCGCCAGGGGCAGGCGATGGCGGTAGCTGAAGTAGGCCAGCGCCATGCCCATTAGCACGTAGAGCCCCCAGCCGGACAGCCCCCAGTGCAAGAAGGTCTGGACCACCGCGGCGCGCATCGCCTCCTGGCTCTCCGGGGGCATGTCCGGCGGTGCCAGGTAGTGGGCCACCGGCTCGGCGACGCTGAAGAACAGCAGGTCGATGCCGATGCCGGCGGCGAACAGCATCGCCGCCCAGGAGAGCAGCGAAAACTCCGGCCGCGAGTGGTCGGGGCCGAGTCGTACGCTGCCGAAGCGCGAGCAGCCAATCAGCACCACGAAGACCAGGTAGGCGACGATCGCCAGCATGTAGTACCAGCCGAAGGTCTCGCTGACCCAGGCCAGGCCGGCGTCGAAGAAGGCGCCGGCCTGTTCGGTGAAGGTCATGGTGATCACCAGGAACACCAGGATGCCGGCCACGGAGCCGTGGAAGACCACGGGATTGAGCCGGTCGCGTCGCTCGGGAAGCGGGGTGTCATGCGCCATGCAGACGAACTCCAGTTGGTGGAACCTCGGCCGCTGCCTGTCTCGCCGTCACGACGCGCTGTGGATTGTTCCGCACAATCGAAAGCACGCCCGCTCGACGCCGGGGCGAACGGCCACTCTTTTTTGAATGAACGTTCAAATAAAATACGCAGGTCTCGACGGAGGTTCAACCCTTGGGGGCATATCGGTCATGGCTGATGCTTGGGGGCGGGCAGGGAGGCGAGAGGCGAAGCGCCAAAAAAGGTTCTTCGCACTTTAGCGTGAACATGTTTGGCAAGTTTTATGGTGGGAGGCCGGCTCTGCCGGCGGTTCGACGCTTCGACGAAGGCGCCGCAGGCGCCCCATGGGTAGCGCTGCGCGCTACTTCGCGAGCTGAAGTCGAGGCGTCGAACCGTCCCTCCCACAGGGCAAGTTCACGCCAGTCTGCGATGAGCCAAAAAAGCCCGGCCAGAGAGGCCGGGCCGGGCAGGGGAGGCGGGGAACATCGTGGATGGATCAGTCGCCTTGCGGCTGGCCGCCACGGTACGGGGCCTTGCCCTGGCCCTTGTAGCCGCGGCTCGGCATGGCGGCTTCCAGCGCCGCGATCTGCTCGTCGGTGAGCAGCTCGGCCAGCGCCTCGCGGTGCGTGTCGCGCAGCCCCAGCCACGCCTCGCGGCGCTCGTCCCGGGAGTCGAAGCTCTGGCCGCGCAGTTCGGCCATGTCGGCGTAGAGGGCCTCGCGGGTCTCGCGCAGCGCCTCGCGCTCCTCGTCGGAGAGCTCCCAGGAGTCGACCAGGGCGGTCAGCCGCTGCTGTAGACTGCCGCGCCGGTCGGCACGGTAGGCGCCGCGCTGCTCCTGACGCATCTCCCGCTTGGCGGCCTTCAGCGCCTCGCGCTGGTCGTCGTCGAGGATCTCGTCCAGGCGCTGGCGGTGCTGGTCGTGCAGCTCGCGCATGGCCTCGTGGTGCTCGGCGTGGGCGTCTTCCAGGGCGCTGCGGGTCTCGTCGTCGAGGCCGGCGCGCTCGAAGAGCGCCTGGCGATGCGCTTGGAACTGCGCCTGGCGCTGTTCGTGCCAGCCCTTGGCGTCCTTGTCGCCCGCGGTGGCGGACAGCGCCAGCGGCGCGATGGCCACGGCGAGCAGGGCGGGCAGCAGCAGCTTGTGGGACAGCGATGCTTTCATGATGGCGATTCCTTGCGTGGTGAGTTGACGGTGCCAGTCTCCTCGGGCGGCGTGCAGCGGCCATGCAGGAAGTGTGCAAAGCGCGTGCAGGGGCCTCACTCCTCGGGCTGGTACTTGTAGCCCACCCCATAGACCGAGCGGATGATCTCGCGTTCCGGCCAGACGTCGGCGATCTTGCGCCGCAGCTTCTTGACGTGGCTGTCCACGGTGCGCTCGGAGACGATGCGGTGATCGCGGTACATGTGATCCATCAGCTGATCCCGGGAGAAGATCCGCCCCGGGGCCTGCATCATCACCTTAAGCAGCTGGAACTCCACGGCGGTCAGTCCCAGGTCCTGGCCTTCGGCCAAGGCGCGCCAGCCGTCGTCGTCCAGCACCAGCCGGTGGGGGTCGTCATGGTGTGGGTCACGGGCCGCCCGGCTGCGGCGCAGCACCGCCTTGACCCGGGCCACCACCTCCCGCGGGCTGAAGGGCTTGCAGATATAGTCGTCGGCGCCCAGCTCCAGGCCCAGCAGGCGGTCCACCTCCTCGACCCGGGCGGTGAGCATGATCACCGCGATGCCCGGCCAGCGCTGGCGAATCTCGCGGCATAGCGTCAGGCCGTCGGTGCCGGGCAGCATCAGGTCGAGGAGCACCAGCGCCGGGCGGCTTTGGGCCTCCTTGAGCCATGGCAGGACGCTGTCGCCATGGTCGATATGGCGGGTGGCAAAGCCGCTGCCCTCCAGGTAGTCGGCCACCAGCCGCGCGATCTTGGGTTCGTCCTCGACGATCAGCACGCTGTCGCGGGGAGTGTCGGTGTCGTGCATGGGGTCCCTTCCTTATCGGCTTCGACCGTCGTCATCCAGAGCGGGAAACGTCAGCGTCCAGCATAACCCACCCAGCGGCGAGGGGGAGGGCGAGAGGCTGCCGCCGTGGGTCTTGACCAGGGCGCTGGCGATGGAGAGGCCCAGGCCGCTGCCGCCGCTGGCCCGGCTGCGCGAGCCCTCGACGCGATAGAGCCGGTCGGTGAGCTTGCCCAGCGCTGTCTCGGGCACCCCGGGGGCGCTGTCTTCCCAGGTGACTCGCACCCGCTCGCCGTCACGGGTCAGGGCCACCGCCAGTCGGCCCGGCGGGGTGGTGTAGGCGCAGCTGTTGTCGAGCAGGTTGGTCCACAGCTGGCGCAGGCGGCGGGCGTCGCCGCGGATCCACGCCGGCCCCGGGAGATCGGTGGCAAGCGCCAGACCGCTGTCGTCGAGCCAGCCGCGGGCCTCGTCGAGGCGCGAACGCAGGCTGGCCGCCAGGTCCAGCGGCGCCAGCTGCACCTCCAGGGCGCCGGCGTCGCTCTGGGAGAGCAGCCGCAGGTCGGTGACCAGCCGCTCCAGCTGGCCGACCTCCTGGGAGAGCGAGTGCAGGTTGTCCTGGTTGAGCGGGCGGATGCCGTCCTGCATCGCCTCGATCTCGCCATGCAGCACCGCCAGGGGGGTGCGCAGCTCGTGGGCGATGTCCGAGACCCAGCGCGCCCGGGCCTCGCGGCTCGCCTCCAGGGTGGCGGCCAGCACGTTGAAGTCGCGGGCCAGGCGGGCCAGCTCGTCGCGACCGCGCTCGGGTAGGCGGATGCTGTAGTCGCCCTCGGTGAGGCGGCGGGTGGCCAGCGCCATGCTGCGGGTGCGTCGGCCCAGCCACCAGGCGAGCCCGCCGGCCAGCAGCAGCGAGGCGACCCCCAGGGCGGCAATGATGATGCCCAGGTTGCGCTGCTGGCGGGCGAGGAAGATGCGGTCCATGCGCGCCATCAGCTGCTGGGGCGGACGGTAGCCCAGGGTGCCGACCCGCTCGCCGGCGTGCTCGATGGGCAGCCAGTGCAGTTCGGCGGCCATGGTCTCGTCGTCGGGGCAGGCCGATCACCGGCAGCCCCTCGGCGTCGTGGAGCACGAAGTCGCGGGCGTCGCCGAGGCGGCGCTCGATGCCGTGGGCCGGCGGCCCCTCACCGGGCCATACCTGCTGGCGCACCAGCCGCTGCCAGGCCGGCGGCGAGTCGCGCAGCCACTGCCAGTCGCCACGGCGCGCCCACTCCTGGCCGAGCCCCTCGGCCAGGGTCTCGGCGCGGCTCGCCTGGGTGGTCTCCAGGTAGTCGATGAAACCGCGATCCAGGCTGCGCGACACCGCCATGAACACCAGCACGGCGATCACCACGTTGACCACCAGGATGATCACGAACAGCTTGATCCCCAGGCGCGAGATGGCGGGGCGGGGCAGGCGAAAGGTCATGGGGCGGACTCCTGTTGCGGGATGCCGTGGCCGGTGAGGCGCTCGCGCAGTCGCTCCATCATCAGATAGAGGCAGGGTACCAGCACCAGCAGGATGAGGGTGGCGAAGAGCATGCCGAAGCCCAGGGAAATGGCCATGGGAATGATGAAGCGGGCCTGGCGGGAGGTCTCGAAGATCATCGGTGCCAGTCCCAGGAAGGTGGTCAGGGTGGTCATCATGATCGGCCGCAGCCGCCGGGTGGCGGCGGCGACGATCGCCTCGCGGGCGCCGAAGCCCTCGCGGCGCCGGCGGTTGGCGTAGTCGATCAGCACCAGGGCGTCGTTGATCACCACCCCGGAGAGCGCCAGCATGCCCATCAGGCTGATCACCGAGAGGCCGTAGCCCATGATCAGGTGGCCGATCATGGCGCCGATCACCCCGAAGGGGATGGCCGCAAGGACCAGCAGCGGCTGCAGATAGCTGCGAAAGGGGATGGCCAGCAGGGCGTAGAGGGCGAGCAGCGTCAGCCAGCTGGCCTGGGTCAGCGTCGAGACGTTGTCGGCGGTCTCCTGCTGGCGTCCGCCGGGCGTGATCTCAAGCCCGGGCCAGCCGGCCCGCAGGGTGGGGAAGACATCGGCCTCCAGGGTGCCCAGCACCTGGTTGATGCGCTGGTCGGAGGCGGCGTCGGCGGTGACGCTGATCAGGCGTCGGCCGTCGACGCGCTGCAGGGTGGCGGCGGCCCGGCCCAGGCGAATCTCGGCGACCCGGGCCAGCGGAACCTCGAGGCCCTCGGGGGTGCGCACGGGCAGCTGGTAGAGATCGGCGAGGCTGTCGCGGGCCTCGCCGGGCAGGCGCACCTCGACGCGGATCTCGTGGCGGCCGACGAACTGCTCGACGGCGGTGACGCCCTGCAGCGGCCCGCGCAGCTGGCCGGCCAGGTCGCCGCCGGTCAGCCCCAGGGCGCGGCCCTCGGCGGAGAGGCGAATCTCCAGCTGCGGCTTGCCGTCGGCAAGCCCGGTGTCGATGTCGGTGATGCCCTCCAGCGTGCCCAGTTCGTCGGCGAGACGGCTCGCGGCGGCTTCCAGGGCACCGCTGTCGGGATGCGACAGGCGCAGGGTCAGGCCGGCCCCGGCGCCGGGGCCGCCCACGTCGGCCTCGAAGCGCACCGCCTGCACGCCGGTGAAGTCGCCGGCCTGGTCTCGCCAGGCCCGTGCGACCCGCGACGGTGGCCAGGCGTCGAGACTGTCGCGCTCCAGGGTCAGGCGCACCGTCAGGCGGTCGCCGTCGAGCTGGGCGCGGGTGGCGGCGAAGCGCGGCCCGTCGTCGCGCTCGGCCAGCGCCTCAGCGGCACCCAGCAGCTGGTCGCGGTTGCGTCGGTCCTCCTCGACGGGGCTGCCCACCGGCAGGGTCACCGAGGCCTGCACCTGGTCGGACTCCACCCGCGGCATCAGCGAGAAGCCCAGCCGCCCGCTCATGGCCCAGGCCAGGGCCACCGCCAGCACGGCGATGGCCAGGCTGACGGTGAGCAGCCGCTGGTCCAGGCAGCGCTCCAGGAAGGGGGCGAAGCGGTGCTGGGTGACATGCGCGAGCCACCCCTGGAGCCCCCGGCGCAGGCGCTCCAGGGGGCGCTGCCAGGCCGGGGTGGGGCGCCGGGCCGCGCCGTGGGCCAGGTGGGCGGGCAGGATGAACAGCGCCTCCAGCCAGGAGACCAGGAACACCGTGATCACCACCAGCGGCACCACGGCGAAGATCATGCCCAGAAAGCCGGGCAGGAACAGCAGCGGCAGGAAGGCGACGATGTTGGAGAGGATGGCGAAGGTGATCGGCACCGCCATCTCCCGGGCGCCGCGCACCGCCGCCTCGCGCAGCGAGTGGCCCTGCTCCCGGTAGCTGTGGATGTTCTCGCCCACCATGATGGCGTCATCGACCACGATGCCCAGCGCGATCAGGAAGGCGAACATCGACATCATGTTGATCGATACCCCGAGCCAGGGCAGAAACAGCAGGGCGCCGAGGAAGGCGGTGGGGATGCCCAGGGTCACCCAGAAGGCCAGGCGCGCCTCCAGGAAGAGCCCCATCAGCACCAGCACCAGGGCCAGGCCCAGGAAGGCGTTCTTGAGCAGCAGGTCCAGGCGGTCGCGGTAGACCTCCGAGGTGTCGCGGGAGACCGAGAGGCTCAGCCCCTCGGGGAGCTCGGCGCGCAGCCGCTCGAGCTGGGCGTGGACGGCGTCGGAGACCCCGATCGGGGTCTGGTCGCCGATCTGGTAGACCTCCAGGCTCAGCGCTGGCGTGCCGTTGAACAGCACCTCGCGGTCGGTCTCGGTGAAGCCCTCCGTGATCCGGGCGATATCGCCCAGGCGCAGCTGGCCGCCGTCGGGGGTGCCGAGGATGGGCAGCTCGGCGAACTCGCGCGCCTGATCGCGTCGCCCCTGGTAGCGGATCAGCCACTCGCCCTCGGCGGTGGCCAAGCGGCCGCCGGCCAGGTCCTGGGCCTCGTCGCCGATGCGCCCGGCCAGGGTGCGGTGGTCCAGGCCGTGGCGCTGCATCGCCTCGGCGTCGAGCAGCACCTGGATCTCGCGCTCGCGGTGGCCATTGAGCTCGACGCGGGAGATCCCCGGCCCGGCCTGCAGCTCGGCGCGTAGCTCTTCGGCCACGGCATGCAGCAGGTGCTCGTCGACCCAGCCGTGCAGCTGCAGGCTCATCACGCTGCGCGAGCGGCCGGCCAGCCCGAAGCGCGGTGGGTCGGCGGCCGCCGGGAGGGTGGTGATGGCGCCCACCGCCTGCTGAATGTCCTGGTAGACGCGCATCACCTCGACGCCCTCCACCAGGCTGACCGAGACTCGGCCGGCGCTCTCGTTGGCGGTGGCGGTCATCTCGTCGATGCCGTCGACCCCGGCCAGCGCCGCCTCCAGGGGCAGCAGCAGGCTGCGTTCGACCTCCTCTGGGGTGGCGCCGGGATAGCCGATGGCGACGGTGATGATCTCCAGCTCGAAGTCGGGAAAGACCTCTTTCTTGATGGCGCTGGACGCCATTAGCCCACCGACGATCAGCAGCAGCATCAGCAGGTTGGGGGCCACGCCGTGGTGGACCATCCAGGCGATGGGGCCGCGGCGCATCATGCCTCGGGCTCCGCGGTATCGGCGGCAGCGGCAGCGGCAGCTGAGACCGGGCGCTCGTCGGCCGGCGGTCGCGGGCGCAGCGCCATGCCGGGGCGCGGCTGGCCGAGCTGGGAGACCACCACCCGCTCGTCGTCGGCGAGCCCGGTGCCGATCAGCACCTGCGCGTCGCCGCGATGCAGCACGCTGACGCTGCGGTAGCGCAGCCGGTCCTCGTCGTCCAGCACCCACACCTCGTCGCCGGGGCGCAGCGCCCGGGCCGGCAGCTCGATGACCCCGTCGCGTGGCGTGGCGGCGAAGTCGAGTCGCACCAGGTCGCCCAGGCGCAGGGCCGGGCCCTCGTCTGACAAGGCCAGGGGGTCCTCGACGGCCACCAGCAGCTGGGCCTGCAGGCCATTCTCCTCCAGCGCGGGCAGCACGGCGATCAGCTCTCCGTGGCGCTGCTGCCCGGCCGGCCAGCCGCGGCTGCTGAGCACCGCTTCGCTGCCGGGCCCTTCCTCGCTAGCGGCACGCAGCCAGTCGAGGGCCTCGCCGGGCAGGGTGACCCTGACCCAGAAGCGCGAGACGTCCACCAGGTGCACGAGCTCGGTGCCGCTGGCCACTTCGCTGCCGCTGCCCAGCAGCCGGGCCTGGATCATGCCGCGCCAGGGGGCGGTGACGGTGGCGCGCTGCAGGTCGAGCCGGGCGCGGTCGCGCAGCGCCCGGGCCCGCTCCACCTCGGCCTCGGCGCTGCGCCGCTGGGGGTCGCGAAGCACCAGGGCGCGGCGCTCGGCGGGCAGCTCGCGTCCGAAGCTCTGATACTCCGACTGGGCGCGCTGCTGCTCGCCCCGTTCCATGGCCAGGGCGGCTTCGGCCTGGGCCAGGGCGGCCTCGGCCTCGCGCAGGGCGAGCCGCAGGTCGGCGTCGTCGATGTGCGCCAGGGGGGTGCCGGCTTCGACCACCCGGCCGGGCAGCGCCTGGGAGGGGAAGTCGAGCAGCTGGCCGCCCACGCGGCTGGCCAGCCGCGCCTCGCGTTCGGCGACCACCCGGCCGAAGCCGTGCAGCGCCGGGGCGGCCGCGCGGTGCTGGGCGACCACCACCTCGACCAGCGGCGGCGGCGCGGCGGTCGGCGGTCGCCGCTCGATGCGCGGCGGCTGGGTGAGCAGCCACCAGGCGGCGGCGAGCCCCGCGGCCAGCACCAGCAGGGCGGCCAGGGAGCCAAGGTGGACGCGGCCCTGCTGGCGGGGCGGCAGGGCCCGGGGAGGCGACGATGAGGGTGACATGGGCGGCTCGCGGCAGACAGGCGTGAGGCTCCCAGCATCGGCCCTGGGAATGCAGCCAATGGTCATGAATCTTGCAAGCAGTGTGCAAGGCGGGGTGCCCCGCCGTTCCCGCCCGGCGACAGGCTGCTCAGAGCGACAGCAGCAGCAGTATCAGCGGCGGCGACAGCAGCGAGAGGATAAAGCCCGAGACCACGGCCACCGGTACGCAGGCCACGCCGCCGTGCTGCTGAATCACCGGCAGGGTGAAGTCCATGGAGGTGGCGCCGCCGTAGCCGATGGCCAGCGGGGCGTGGCGGCGGATCAGCAGCGGAATCAGCACGAAGGCCAGCAGTTCGCGGGTCAGGTCGTTGAAGAAGGCGACGCCGCCGAGCACCGGGCCGAGCTGGTCGCCGATCAGGATGGCGGAGAGCGAGTACCAGCCAAAGCCGGCGGCCATGGCCAGCCCCTCGTTCCAGCGCAGCTCGAGCAGCGGCGCGGCCAGCAGGCCGCCGATCAGCGAGCTCACCGCCAGGGTGGCGGCGATGGCCAGGCCGTGGCGATTGAGCAGGATCTGGCGCAGCGGCATGCCGGAGTTGCGCAGCTGGCAGCCGATCAGCGCCAGCAGGGCGTAAAGCACCCACTCGGCGAGCCGCTCGGCGCCGTCGTAGATCGCCTGGCCGCCCAGCCAGCCGAGCCCCAGGCCGAGCAGCACGCCGAGGACCACTACCGCCACCAGCGACAGCGAGCCGAGCATGGCGGCCAGCTTGGTGGTCGGAGCGCCGGCCACCACCGGCGAGTCGCCGCCGTGCAGGCCGAGGCGCCGGGACAGCCACCACAGCGCCGCCAGGTTGAGGGCGGTGATCACCGTGAAGAGCTGCAGGGCCTGGCCGCCCATCCGCGACAGCTCCCGGGTCAGCTCCTCCAGGCCCGCCAGGCCGATCCCCATCAGCAGCAGGATGACGTACACCGAGGCGTGTACGCCGTGGTTGATCAGCGCCAGCAGGCCGGCATGGCGCACCGGCACCAGATAGCCCAGCAGCAGCGGCAGCAGCACGATCGCCAGCCCGGTCAGCATGAGAGTCCCTTCTACGCGCTGCGCCGCCGAAGGGGCGGCGCAAAACCCGCCATTTTAGCCAGTTCGCTGCTGGGGGGGAATGGCCGCGATGTCGGGGTGGGAGGAGTCGAATATCCGAAGATGAAGATTTCGAGCTATCGCGATGGCAGCTGCAGGAGGCCAGCACCATCAGGAACTGTTGGAGCGCCGCTCTGCATCGCGACTGGCGCCGATAGGTGCCCTGGCGGAGGCGCCAGCGTTGGGGTTATCGCCAGCGCAGGCAACCCCGCCGGGAGGCTGTCGCCTCCAGTCGCGATCTAAAGATGCTTATATGGACCCGTCCCGTTGTGCAAGCCCGACACGTATCGGCGGGGGTGAGACTGCACGCTTATATCCGGCCTGTCAGTGGCACTTCGTCGGTACCTGGCCATGATGGGATGCGCGCTCTCCGATCTGATCTCCTACTCGGCCTCACGAGTGGCCATACAGCTTCACAGAGTGGCGGAGAGCCGGTCTGACCTGTCCTGCCATCTACGTACGTACCTGCGCAACCTCCGGGGGAATCTAAGTTATTTCATGCCATCTTCGTGCTTCACGGCATGGCTGTGTAGCGCGTGTCACGCGCCATCACCGCCCAGCAGATTCTGCCGAGCTTGTTCGCCAGGGCGACAGTGGCCTTGGCAGCGCCGCGTCGCGCGGCCAAGGAGCATGCCCAACGTGCCAACCGATCCGGCTGTTGCTGGCGCTGCAAGGCACGCAAGGCCGCTCGGGCACCATGCACGAGCTGTCGACGCACCTCGCCGTTGCCCCGTCTGGAGATGCCCATCAATCGCTCCTTGCCGCCACTCGAGTGCTGGCGGGGCACCAAGCCAATCGAGGCGCTGAAGGCGCGGCCATTGGCAAACCGTTTCGGATCGCCGATATGGCTGACCAGCAAGGTGGCATTGACCGGCCCGATGCCGGGCACGCTCATCAAGCGCTGACAAACCGGCGTCGTCTTGGCCAGCCGTGCCAGGCGCTGATCATAGGCACGGATGCGGGCATCCAGCGCCAGCCACTGGTCCAGGACATCATCCAGTACCACGAAGAGGTCGTCGCCCAGCTGGGCTCGATGCTCGGCGAGCACGCGCCTGACCTCCCCCTGGCGAAACACCGAGTGCCCCTTGGCCACGATGATCCCCATTTCGGCGAGCAAGCCATGCAGCTCATTACCCAGCGCCGTCCGGCTGGTGATGGCCCGTGAGCGCACGCGATGCATCGCCTGCAGCGCTTGCTGTTCCAGTGTCTTGGGCGCCACCCGTGGCGTGGCATCCCGGGCCGCTGCCTCGGCAATCGCGCGGGCATCCCGGGCGTCGCTCTTGTGCCCGAGGACGAAGGGCTTCACGTACTGGGGCGGAATCAACTGGACCTCATGCCCCAGCGCCTGGATCTCCCTGGCCCAGTAATGGGCCCCACCGCAGGCCTCCATGGCGACAACGCAGCGAGGCAGTTGGGCTAGCGTGGTGGGAAATGCCGAGCGTGACACCGTTTTGCTGAACACCTGCCGCCCTTTGGAATCGACGGCGTGAAGTTGAAAGACATGCTTGGCGAGATCGATCCCGACGATGCTAATGTGATTCATGGATGGACCCTCTCTTCGAGATGCCGTGTGGTGCCCCGTGCACCCAAGATGGCGTTGCAAACTCATCTTGGCACAGGGAGGGACGGGTCCATCCCATTTCCTACATCAGAGGCTTGCGTCTGTAGGAGCGCTCGGTTCGGCGCCCCGACGCCGCATCGCGACTGGCGCCGATAGGCGCCCTGGCGGAGGCGCCAGCGTTGGGGTTGTCGCCAGCGCAGGCAACCCCGCCGGGAGGCTGTCGCCTCCAGTCGCGATCTAAAGATGCTCCTACATCAGAGGCTTGCGTCTGTAGGAGCGCTCGGTTCGGCGCCCCGACGCCGCATCGCGACTGGCGCCGATAGGTGCCCTGGCGGAGGCGCCAGCGTTGGGGTTATCGCCAGCGCAGGCAACCCCGCCGGGAGGCTGTCGCCTCCAGTCGCGATCTAAAGATGCTCCTACATCAGAGGCTTGCGTCTGTAGGAGCGCTCGGTTCGGCGCCCCGACTCCGCATCGCGACTGGCGCCGATAGGCGCCCTGGCGGAGGCGCCAGCGTTGGGGTTGTCGCCAGCGCAGGCAACCCCGCCGGGAGGCTGTCGCCTCCCGTCGCCGAAGCGTCGGACCGGAGCTGAATATGCTCCTACATTAGAAAGTTTCGTCTGTAGGAGCGCCGGTTCCCGTCGCGACTGGCGCCGATAGGTGCCCTGGCGGAGGCGCCAGCGTTGGGGTTATCGCCAGCGCAGGCAACCCCGCCGGGAGGCTGTCGCCTCCCGTCGCCGAAGCGTCGGACCGGAGCTGAAGATGCTCCTACATTAGAAAGTTTCGTCTGTAGGAGCGCCGGTTCCCGTCGCGACTGGCGCCGATAGGTGCCCTGGCGGAGGCGCCAGCGTTGGGGTTATCGCCAGCGCAGGCAACCCCGCCGGGAGGCTGTCGCCTCCCGTCGCCGAAGCGTCGGACCGGAGCTGAAGATGCTCCTACATTAGAAAGTTTCGTCTGTAGGAGCGCCGGTTCCCGTCGCGACTGGCGCCGATAGGCGCCCTGGCGGAGGCGCCAGCGTTGGGGTTGTCGCCAGCGCAGGCAACCCCGCCGGGAGGCTGTCGCCTCCCGTCGCCGAAGCGTCGGACCGGAGCTAAAGCTTCTCCTACAAGATGGTAGAACCGGTGGTGGAGGGATAGGGGCGCCATTCTGCATCTGAGCCATTAATGCAAGGGAAGTATCAAGACCAAGCGGATCATCATGGCGACCTGCGATGGGTATCGGGCTGATCTGCAGCTTGCAGCACTTAACACCGGGGGTCAGGGTGTGTCCACGTTCAGCGAGGTCAGCGACAGGCGGCTGCGGCGCTGGCCGTCCCGGTGGTAGTCCACCGCCAGCAGCAGGCCGGGCAGCTCGGGGTGAAAGCTGAACTCCAGGCGCCGCTCGGGGCTGTCGGGCTCGGTCACCTCGACCCTGACCGCCTCGAACTCCCCGGCGGGCAGGCGCAGCGTCTCCCGGGCGAGGGGGCGAAACGCCAGGCGCTCCTCGCGTCCGCGGTGGTCCAGGTAGCGCAGCTCGCAGCTCGATTCGCAGTCCTGGCTTACCGCGCGACGCGACAGCTCGAACAGCGCCGCCTGGCGGTCGGGCAGCTCGGTCAGGTCGCCGGGGGCGAGGCGATAGTCGCCGCCGAAGCCGAGCAGCGAGTAGCCGCTGGCGTACTGCAGCGCATTCACGCCGTTTTCATTGATCATGAAGCGGCTGCGCTCCTGGCCGCGGGCCACGGCGATGGCGCCGCGCATTTCGCTGTACCAGGAGGCGCCGTCGCGGCTCAGCCGGTGGTCGATGGTGGCGTTGGGCCAGCCGCGCACCTCCAGCCGGTAGCTGGCGGTGAAGGGGGTGGCGGCGGCCGAGGCGGCGGCCTTCGCCGCCAGGGGCAGGGTCAGCAGCGCGCCCAGCAGCAGGGTCGAGAGCAGGCGGTGTCGGGCGATCATGGCGGTCATCCGTGTCGAGTCGGCCTGCTATCAGAGTGCACGCTGGCGCGGTGGGTTCCCCGTGCCCGGGGCTTGCATCCTTGTTGCAACATTACCCGTCGATTCCTTCAGCCGATCTCGCGCTGCAGGCGCTCGAGGGCCTCGCTCAGGACCACCGGGTAGTCGGCCTCGCCGGGGTCGAGCCGGGTGAGCGAGTCGGGCATGCTGGCCAGGGCGGCGGCTACCCGCTCCCGGGCGCCTTCGGCCATGGCCAGGGTCTCCCGGTCCACGGCGCCACCGCGCACCAGTGGCAGCAGCAGCGCCTCGCCGGCGTCGAGGCTTTCGTCGCGGCGGGCGATGACGTCGCCGGCCAGGCGGCCTTGGGCGTCGCGGCGCCGATAGAGCTGCTTGCGCCCCGGCAGGTTGACCTTGCCGGTGGAGTGCTTGACTCGGGGCCGGCCGGCGTACTCCACCAGCTTGTAGGAGAGGTCGATCACCGGAGCGTCGGCCGCCACGCCCATTTCGGTGCCCACGCCGAAGGCGTCGATGGGGGCGCCGTCGTCGAGCAGCGCCTGAATCTGGTGCTCGTCGAGCCCGCTGCTGGCGATGATCTTGAGGGTCGTATGGCCCGCCTCGTCGAGCAGCCGTCGCGCGCCCTTGGCCAGCTCGCCCAGGTCGCCGGAGTCGAGCCGGATGGCGGCAACGTCCAGTGCCGGCTCTTCCGCCATCAGCTCAATCACCTTGCGCACTCCCTCGAGGGTGTCGTGGGTGTCCACCAGCAGGGTGGTGCCCGGGTAGGTGCGGGCGAAGGCGCGCAGGGCCTCGCGCTCGTCGTCGTGGGCGAGGATATAGCTGTGGGCCATGGTGCCGGAGAGCGGCAGGTCGTGGCGCAGGCCACCGAGCACGTTGCTGGTGCCCGCCAGGCCGGCGGTGCGATAGGCGCGTACGCCGCGCACCGCGGCATCTACCCCGTGCATGCGCCGCAGGCCGAAGTCGACCACCGGGCGCCCCCGGGCCGCCATGACGAGGCGCACCGCCTTGGAGGCGAGCACGGTTTCCAGCTGCACCAGGTTCATGATCAAACTCTCCAGCAGCTGAGCCTCGGCGATCGGCGCATCCACCTCCATCAGCGGCTCGTTGGCGAACACCGGGGTGCCCTCGGCGAGGGTCCAGATATCGCCGCTGAAGCGAAACCCGGCCAGCCAGTCGAGGAAGTCGTCGTCGAAAGTGCCGGTGCCGGCCAGCTGCTCCAGATGGTGCGCCTCGAAGCGCAGCCGGCTGACCAGGGCGGCGGCATGCTGCTGGCCGCAGGCCAGCATGAAGCGACGCCCCGGCCGCAGCTTGCGAAAGAACAGGCTGAAGGTGGCCGACTCGCTCATGGCCTCGCGCCAGTAGGCCTGGACCATGGTCAGCTGGTAGAGGTCGGTGAGCAGGATCAGGTCGCTGTCGGCCACCTGGACGGGGATCGGGGCGCTCATGAAAGCACCTCGATGCCGGCGGCTTCCAGTTCCCGGGCGCAGTCCTCGCGGCCCTCGGGCGTGACCGGCTCGGTCAGCGTGGCGAGCAGCAGGGTGGTGAAGCCCTCCTGGCGAGCCGCCAGGGCGGTGGCCTTGACGCAGACGTCCATGGCCAGGCCGCAGACGATCACCCGCTCGATGCCGCGGTCGCGCAGGTAGCCGCCAAGGCCGGTGCCGTCGAAGGCGGAGTAGGCGTCGGCGTCGAAGGCGGTGGCCTTGCTGACGCGCACGGTGGTCTCGGTCAGCGCCAGGTCGGGATGGTAGGCGGCCCCGGGTGTGTCCTGCACGCAGTGCACCGGCCAGGGGCCGCCGCGGTGCGCGAAGCTCACATGGTCGATGGGATGCCAGTCCCGGGAGGCGACCACCAGGGCGCCCGCCTGGCGGGCCGCCTCCATCTGGGCGTTGATGCCCGGCACCAGGGCGCTGCCGCCCTCGACGGCCAGGGCGCCCCCTTCGCAGAAGTCGTTCTGCATATCGACCACCAGCAGGACATCGTGCGGGCCGTAATCCAGTTGCCGTGTCATGGGTGACCTCCATGGCGGTTGGCGTATGTACTCCTCAGCGTATCCCCTGAAGCGCCCTTCGTGTAGGGCAGGCACGCCGTGACGCATGGGTCAAGCCGCGCAGACCGGAAGATCGGGAATCGAATAAGGAGCTGATGCGGATCAATCTTGCCGACGCGGATCAGCCGCGGGCCTCAAGCAGGCGCCCGAGATGCCGACATTGCGATCACATCACAAGCACAACAGCTCATGCCACGCGCCTTACACGCCACTCTTGGATATCACACCCGGTTAGGCAGGAAGACCCTCATGAAACACCTTCTTCATCGTATTCCCATGTCGCGCAAGTTTGCGCTGGCCCTGGCGTTGCCCCTGCTGGTGATTGCCTGGCTGGCCGGCACCGGCATCGTCGAGCGCCAGCAGCTGGTCGGCAACATGGCCGAGGTCGAGCGCATGACCGCCCTGGCCACCCAAATGGGCGACCTCGTCCACGAGCTGCAGGTCGAGCGCGGCATGTCGGTGGGCTACCTGGGCAGCGGTGGCGATACCTTCGCCGGCCAGCTCGGGGAGCAGCGCCGCAAGGTGGACCGGCACATCGAGGCCTTCGCCTCGCGCCAGGCGCAGCTGAACCTGGAGGCAGGGGACGCGATCGTCGCCGAGCGTCTCACCTCCGCCGAGTCGCATCTGGCATCGCTGGACGACCTGCGGAGCCGAGTCGACGCCCTGCAGGCCGACCGTGACGAGGTGATCGAGACCCTCACCATGCTGATCGACGATCTGGTCGCAGCGGTGGGGCGGATGTCCTCACTGACCGACCAGGGGCCGGTGTCCCGGCGCCTGGCCGCCTACTATGCGCTGATGGAAATGAAAGAGACCGCCGGCATCGAGCGCGCGGTGCTGACCGGGGCCTTCGCCCAGGATGGCATGTCGTCGGCCGTCTACCGGCAGTTCGTGCTGCTGCTGGGCGAGGAGTCGGCCTTCGAGGAGAGCTTCTATGCCCTGGCCACCCCGGCGCTGCGTGAGCGTCTGGAGGCGGCGATGGACCATGACGAGGCGAGCCAGCTGGGGATGATGCGCCAGATCGCCCTCACTCGCGGCATCGAGGGCGGCTACAGCATCGGCGCCCAGCGCTGGTTCGACATGCAGACGCGCAAGGTCGAGCGGCTCAAGGAGGTGGAGGACGCCATGGCCGCCGAGATCGGCGAGCGGGTCGCCGGGCTCGCCGCCCAGGCCCGCGGTGCCCTGCTGCTGTACGCCCTGCTGTCAGGGCTCTCGGCGCTGGTCGCCATCGTGCTGTCGGTACTGATCGTGCGCAGCATCCTGGGGCCGCTGCGCCAGGCCCTGGCCGATATCCAAGCCCGCGGCGGCGACCTGACCCAGCGCCTGGCGGTGCCGGGCAGCGACGAGCTCTCCCGACTCTATGCCGCCTTCAACGACGCCACCGCCAGCATGGAAGCACTGGTCGCCAGTATCCAGCAGGGGGCTCAGGGGGTGGGCTCGGCCAGCGGTGAGATCGCCCAGGGCAACGAGGACCTGGCCAGTCGCACCGAGGAGCAGTCCTCCTCCCTGGTGGAAACCGCCACCAGCATGGAGCAGATGACCGCCACGGTGCGTCAGTCGGCGGACAGCGCCCAGGAGGCCCGGGGCAAGACCGACCAGGTGGCCGAGCGTTCGGAGCAGGCCAGCCGGGTGGCCGGCGAGGCCCGCGACGCCATGCAGGCGATCTTCGAGGCCAACCGCCAGGTCACCGCCATCGTCGAGGCGATCGACGGTATCGCCTTCCAGACCAACCTGCTGGCGCTCAACGCTTCGGTGGAAGCGGCCCGGGCTGGCGAGCATGGCCGCGGCTTCGCGGTGGTGGCCGGGGAGGTGCGCCAGCTAGCCAGCCGCAGCGCCGAGGAGGCCGAGCGAATCCGCCGGCTGATCGCCGACAACGCCAAGCGGGTGCAGACCGGCGACGGTCTGGTCAACGAAACCCACGGGGCGCTGAGCGAGATTGCCAGCGAGGTGCGCCAGGTGGCCGGCCTGGTGGCGGAGATGTCGGCAGCGACCAGTGAGCAGTCGGCGGGCATCGAGCAGATCAACCAGGCGGTATCGCAGCTCGAGCAGACCACCCAGGAGAACGCCGCCCTGGTCGAGCAGGTGGCGGCGGCCAGCCGTTCGCTGGACGGCCAGGCCGGCGAGATGGCGCAGCTGATCGCGCGCTTCAAGGTCGGCGAGGCGGCGGCTGGACGGCAGGTCGACGGACTGCTGCCGCAGCCAGGCTGAGCCTAGTAGCCGTCGGCGGGGTTCACCGTGGCCTGGGGCTCGCCGGCCTCGAAGGCGCGCAGCGCCTCGGCCACCTGGTCCAGCGCCGTGCTCAGCGGGGTGGGGCCGGCCATGTGCGGGGTGACCCAGACGCGCGGATGGCGCCATAGCGGGCTCGCCTCGGGCAGCGGCTCCTCGGGGAAGGCGTCGAGCAGCGCGCCGCGCAGCCGCCCCTCGGTGTCACCATCGCCCAGGGCGTCCAGCAGCGCGGCCTCGTCGATCAGGGTGCCGCGCCCCGGATTGATCAGGCTGGCTCCCTCGGGCAGCCGCGCCAGGGCCTTTGCGTCGATGACATGGCGCGTCGCCGGGGTGTCCGGAAGCAGCAGTACCAGGGTGCGCACCTGGGAGAGCAGCGCCTTGAGCCCCTCATCGCCGTGATGGCAGACGATGCCATCGAGGCGCTTCGGCGAGCGGCTCCAGCCGTGCACCGGGAAACCGTCGGCGGCCACCATGGCCGCCACCCGGGCGCCGATGGCGCCCAGCCCCAGCACGCCCACCGCCCAGTCGGCCTTGTCGACCACCGCATGCTCGTGCCACTGCCGGGCCTGCTGCTGGCGGCGGTAGCGGTCGAAGTCGCGCTGGAAGTGCAGGATGCCGTAGCGCACATAGTCGCCGATCAGCCCCGCCATGCCGGCGTCGCGCAGCTTGACGATGGGGACCCCCGCGGGCAGCCCCGGGTTGCCCAGCAGGGCGTCGACCCCGGCCCCCAGGTTGACGATGCCCTTGAGCCGGCGCGGCTCGCGCAGCAGCGCCGCCGGCGGCTTCCAGACCGCCAGGTAGTCGGCGTCGCGGCGCTGGGCCTCGGGCGCCTCGCTGGTTACCACCTCGGCTTCCGGCAGCCGGCTGGCCAGGGCATCGCGCCACTGGTCGGCGTCGTCGATGTGGACTACCACTTTCATAACGATCTCCTTGGAACTGGCCCGCTTCATCTTGGAAGGCGGGGGCCGGGAGCAAGCCCCGGGCCCGGTGAATCGGGACATCAGGAAATGCTTGACCGGCTACCAGGGGTTGGCAGTAACCTCCACCCAAGGGGGCTTGCCCCACTGCCTGGCGCATTGACCGGTGTGGCTCCCCGGTCCGGCACTTCGTCAGTGAGTCGTCACCCTGGCCCGGCCTTCTCCCCACCGCGAGAGGGCCGATTTTCTTGATGCTGCGATGGCGAGTGGCCCTATGACTGAGGTAACCCTGCCCTTCACCCGCGAGGAGTATGCCAGCCGCCTGTGGAAGGTGCGTGCCGAGATGGCCGGTCGAGGCATCGATGTGCTGGTCATCAGCGACCCCTCCAACATGGCCTGGCTCACCGGCTATGACGGCTGGTCCTTCTACGTGCATCAGTGCGTGCTGGTGGGGCTCGAGGGGCAGCCGGTGTGGTACGGCCGGCGCATGGACGCCAACGGGGCACTGCGCACCTGCTGGATCGATCCGGAGAACATCACCTACTACCCGGACTACTACGTCCAGAACCCGGACATGCACCCCATGGACTATCTGGCCCAGTCGATCATGCCCGATCGCGGCTGGCACCAGGGCGTGGTGGGGCTGGAGATGGACAACTACTACTTCTCGGCGAAGGCCTACCAGAGCCTGCTGAGGGAGCTGCCCCACGCCCGCTTCCTGGACGCCAACTCGCTGGTCAACTGGTGCCGGGCGATCAAGTCGCCCAGGAGATCGACTACATGCGCGTGGCCGGCAAGATCGTCGAGGGCATGCACTCGCGCATCCTCGAGGTGATCGAGCCCGGCCTGCCCAAGAGCAAGCTGGTCTCGGAGATCTACCGGGTGGGGATCGAAGGCTGGGTGGACGACAGCGGCAAGGTCTTCGGCGGCGACTACCCGGCCATCGTGCCGATGCTGCCCACCGGCAAGGACGCCGCCGCGCCCCATCTCACCTGGGACGACACCCCCTTTCGCGAGGGCGAGGGGACCTTCTTCGAGATCGCCGGGGTGTTCAAGCGCTACCATGCGCCGATGTCGCGCACCGTCTACCTGGGCAAGCCGCCCCAGGACTTCGTGCGCGCCGAGTCGGCGCTGCTGGAGGGCATCGAGCTCGGCCTCGCGGTGGCCAAACCCGGCAATCGCACGGCGGACATTGCCATGGCGCTGGGGACGGCCATGGACAAGTACGGCTTCGACCGCGGCGGTGCGCGCTGCGGCTACCCCATCGGCATCAGCTATCCGCCGGACTGGGGCGAGCGCACCATGAGCCTGCGCCCCTCCGACGAGACGGTCCTGCAGCCGGGCATGACGTTTCACTTCATGCCCGGCATGTGGCAGGACGACTGGGGGCTCGAGATCACCGAGAGCATCCTGATCACCGAGACCGGCTGCGAGACCCTGGCCAACTTCCCGCGCCAGCTTTTTGTGCGCTAAAGGAGGCTGCTTTTCACTTTGGCGTGAATCTAATCTGCAGGCTGTATGGTGGGAGGTCGGCGGTTCGATGCTGCGAAGTAGGCGCCTGGGTTCCTTCCGGCAGTGCTGCGCACTGCTTCGCGCGCTGAAGCGCCCTCCCACCGGATGGGCCACCGAAGGTAGGGAAACGAAGCGTCGAACCGGAGCTGAAGTCGAGGCGTCGAGCCGTCCCTCCCACACAGGCATTTCACGCTAGTTTGCGAAGAGCTTACAAGGAGACCCTGACTATGACCAAGCGTCCCAGCCCCATCAGCGCCACCGTCGATTTCGATGCCGACGGCGTCCAGCACGGCTTCCTCAAGCTGCCGAGCTCCACCGACGAGTCGGCCTGGGGGGCGGTGATGATTCCGATCACCGTGGTCAAGAACGGCGAGGGCCCCACCGCGCTGCTCACCGGCGGCAACCACGGCGACGAGTACGAGGGCATCACCTCGCTGCTCAAGCTATCGAGCCAGCTCAAGGCCGAGGAGGTCAGCGGCCGGGTGATCATCGTGCCCTGCATGAACACCCCGGCGGTGACGGCCGGCAAGCGCACCTCAGGCCTCGACGGCGGCAATCTCAACCGCAGCTTTCCCGGCGACCCGGACGGCAACGTTACCGAGAAGATCGCCGACTACTTCACCCGGGTGATGGTGCCCATATGCGACGTGGTGCTCGACCTGCACTCCGGCGGGCGCACCCTGGACATCATCCCCTTCGGCGCCTCCCATGTGCTGGACGACCCCGAGCAGCAGCGCCAGGCGCTCGAGGGCGCCAAGGCCTTCGGCGCCCCCTACGCCATGATGATGTTCGAACTCGACGCCGCGGCTCTCTTCGACACCGCCGTGGAGAGCCAGGGCAAGGTCTTCGTGGCCACCGAGCTCGGCGGGGGCGGCACCTCCACCCCCGAGAGCATGGCGATCACCGAGCGCGGCGTGCGCAATTTCCTCATCCACTACGGCCTGATGGCCGGCGAAGTGGCCATGCCGAGCGAGCCCCAGGTCTACCTCGATATGCCCGACGCCAGCTGCTACGTGCAGAGTGAACACTCGGGCGTGCTGGAACTCTGCCACGCCCTGGGCGAGCGGGTCGAAAAAGGCGAGGTGGTGGCCCGGGTCTACGACATGACCCGCAGCGGCAGCGCCCCCGTGGAGTACCGCGCCAGCCGCAGCGGCGTGCTGGCAGCGCGGCGTCACCCGGCGCTGGTCAACATGGGCGATACCGTCGCGGTGATCGCCGATGTCGTCGACTCCCTGGGCTGAGGGTGCCGGAATCGCCATGAAACTGGATCGTTACGACCTGAAGATCCTCGAGATCCTCTCCCGAGACGGGCGGATCACCAAGTCCAAGCTGGCCGAGGCGATCAATCTCTCGGTCAGCCCCTGCTGGGAGCGGGTTCGGCGCCTGGAGCGGGCCGGCATCATCGAGGGCTACAGCGCGCGGATCAATGCCGCGGCGCTGGTCAAGCGCACGCCGGTGTGGGTGCAGATCGAGCTCAAGGCCCATAATGCCGAGAGCTTTGCCCGCTTCGAGGCGCTGGTTCACGCCACCCCCGAGGTCACCGAGTGCGTGGCGGTGGGCGGCGGCATGGACTACCTGATCAAGGTGGAGACCGACTCCATCGACGCCTACCAGCGGCTCATCGACGCCTGGCTCACCGGTGAGGCCGGCATCGAGCGCTACTTCACCTATATCGTCACCAAGACGGTCAAGCAGACCCGGCCGGATCAGCTGCCCCGGGAGCCGGCCTGAGGCCCGGGGCAGGCCCTCGATGGCTAACGCTAATTCAGCGTTGATGTCATGTCGTCGCCAATTGACTTAAGCTTCAGGGAGCAGGTGAGCCACTGCTCACCCGTGACGGGCGATCCCGCTGGTGCCTATTTTCATGAAATTGCGAAGGCAACCGGGCAGTGCCAGACCCGCGTAGCCGAATGTTTCGAGATCGCCTGAGGCAGAGAGAACCATCATGACCTATTTCACCATTGCCGGGGTGCAGATGCATGCCCTGCACCACGGCGACAATACCGAGGCCATGCGCCACCGGGTCGACGTGCTGATGAGCCGTTTTCCCCAGGTGCAGATGGTGCTGTTCAGCGAGCTGATGCCCATGGGCGCATCGCCGCACCACGCCCAGCCGCTGCCCAGTTCCACCGAGGGGCTGTTCTGCCAGCTTGCCGAGCAGCATCGCATCTGGCTGATTCCCGGCTCGATGTTCGAGCAGGCCGAGGGCCAGGTCTACAACACCCTGTCGGTCATCAACCCCCACGGCCAGGTGGTGGCGCGCTACCGCAAGCAGTTTCCCTTCCGTCCCTACGAGGCCGGGGTGGAGAGCGGCAGTGAGTTCGTCACCTTCGACGTGCCCAACGTGGGGCGCTTCGGGGTGTCGATCTGCTATGACATGTGGTTCCCCGAGACCACCCGGACCCTGGCCGCCATGGGTGCCGAGGTGATCCTGCATCCCACCATGACCGACACCATCGACCGCGACATCGAGCTTTCCATCGCCCGCACCAACGCCGCGGTCAACCAGTGCTACTTCTTCGACATCAACGGCGCCGGGGCCATCGGCAACGGCCGCTCCATCGTGGTGGGGCCCTCCGGCGACGTCATTCACCAGGCGGGCACCGGCGAGGAGGTCATGCCCATCGAGGTGGACATGAACCGGGTGCGCCGCGAGCGGGAGACCGGCCTGCGCGGGCTTGGCCAGCCGTTGAAGAGCTTCCGCGACCGTCGGGTCGACTTCTCGCTCTACCGCAGCGAGACCGGCTCGTCGGCGTTCCTCGATACCCTGGGCCCGCTGGCCAAGCCCCTGCGCGCCGATATCGAGGAGTACTGAGCACCGGGCGGTCCAGCGATGCGATACCAAGCGCGATAAAGGAGGCACCCCACATGCTGGAAAACCTGATTCGAGCGCTGCGTCGCCTGCTGGGTCGCGCCTCGGCGTCCGATAGCGCTGCCGAGGACCCGTCTTCCCCGGCCCGGCGTCGTCCGGCGGGCCGGACACCGGGAGCTCTCCCGCCACCGATGGAGCGACAACGATGAGCAAAATAACAAGCATTGCCGATGTTCGCCGCCACTTCCGCAACAACAAGGAGCCCATCTACTTTATCTCCGCCACCAACTTCAACCTGCTGGGGATCGGCGACTGGGTGGGAATTTTCGCCACATCAACTACATCGACTGCTTCGACGGTCAGCAGCGCAACGTCTTCGTCCCCAAGGAGAAGTTTCCCCGCGACTTCGAGAGCATCGAGGACATCAACAACTACCTGCTCGAGCACAAGGAGGTCATCGACTTCATCCAGTCGCGGGCCGACGGTGAGAATGCCGGCACCGCCGCCTTCCTGATGTTCGACGAGCACACCGAGGAGGTGTGCCAGCAGCTGGGGCTCAAGGTGGCCTTCCCGCCGGCGGCGCTGCGCTCGCGCATGGACAACAAGATCGAGACGGTGCGCATCGGCAACAAGGCCGGCGTGCCCAGCGTGCCCAACGTGCTGGCCAGGGTGGGCAGCTACCAGGAGCTCTGCGAGGTGAGCCAGGAGCTGGGCACCGACCTGGTGGTGCAGACCGCCTTCGGCGACTCCGGCCACACCACCTTCTTCATTGCCAGCGAGGACGACTACGACAAGCACGCCGAGGAGATCGAGGCCGAGCCCGAGGTCAAGATCATGAAGCGCATCAACTGCCGCGGCTCGGCCATCGAGGCCTGTGCCACCCGCTGCGGCACGGTGGTGGGCCCGCTGATGACCGAGCTGGTCGGCTTCAAGACCCTGACCCCCTACAAGGGCGGCTGGTGCGGCAACGAGATGTTCGCCGGGGCCTTCTCCCAGGAGATCCGCGACAAGGCCCGGGAGTACACCTTCCAGTTCGGCGAGGCGCTGCGCGAGGAGGGCTACCGCGGCTACTTCGAGCTCGACTTCCTGATCGACATGGACAGCGGCGACGTCTATCTCGGCGAGCTCAATCCGCGGGTGACCGGCGCCAGCTCGCTCACCAACGTGGCGGCCTTCGCCCACTCCGATATCCCGCTGTTCCTCTTCCACCTGCTGGAGTTCTCCGATCTCGACTTCGAGCTCGACATCGAGGAGATCAACGAGCGCTGGTCCCACCCCGACAGCGTCGACAGCTGGAGCCAGCTGGTGATCAAGCATACCGACGAGAGCGTCGACCTGCTCACTTCCGCCCCGCGCACCGGGGTGTGGAAGATGGCCGAGGACGGCAGCATCGCCTATGACCACTACAGCTACCACCCCCACGCCGCCGAGAACGAGCAGGAAGGCTTCTTCCTGCGCATCAGCGGGGCCGGCGATTTCCGCTACGAGGGGGCGGACCTGGGCATCCTGATCACCCGCGGGCGCCTGATGGACGACGATTTCCAGCTCACCGAGCGCGCCAAGGCGTGGATCGACGGCATTCGCGACCAGTACCTGGGCCAGTCGCTGCAGGACCCGGTGGTGGAGCAGGTCGCGGTCAACCACGCCGTGGGTGGCGGCAACTTCAAGATCCTGTGAGCGGGGAGCGCGGCGCTGCCTCTCGCGGCGCGCCGCCGGCCGATATGGACAAGACGCTGGTGTTCCAGAGTGTGCATGAGGCGATGCCGGGGCCCAAGTGGCGTGGGCTGTTCGACACCCACTGGCCGGCCTACGAGGCCTGGTACCTCAGCGAGGGCGAGCGCGAGCGGCCGGGCTATCTGGCCTGCCTCAACGCGCTGCGCCGGCACATGCCGGAGCTGTTGCCGAGCTACCGGGCGCTCTGCGAGCTGGCCGGGGCGGCGATCTGGCGGCGCGCTTCCTGAGTCTCTACCAGCCGCCGCCCTATATCACCGGCTGCTCCCAGGCGGTGCTGGCGCGTCCCGGTGCCACCCTGCTGGCGCGCAACTACGACTATCCGCCGGAGCTCTGCGAAGGGAGCGTGCTCTACACCCGCTGGAACGGGCGCGGCGTGATCGCCATGACCGACTGCCTGTGGGGAGTGCTCGACGGCATGAACGACCGGGGGCTCGCCGTCTCGCTGGCCTTCGGCGGGCGCAAGGCGGTGGGGGAGGGCTTCGGGGCGCCGATCATCCTGCGCTATATCCTGGAGTTCTGCCACAGCGTGCCCGAGGCGGCCGAGGTGCTGGCACGAGTGCCGACCCATATGGCCTACAACATCACCGTGGCCGACAGCGCCGGGCGCTACGTCACGGCGATGATCGGCCCCGATCGCCGGGCCAGCATCCGCCGCGTGCCGGTGGCCACCAACCATCAGAAGAAGATCGAGTGGTACGCCCATGCGCTGGCCTCCGAGACCCTGATCCGCGAGCGCCAGCTCTCATCCTGGTGGACGATGAGGCCACCACCGAGGAGCGGCTGATCTCGGCCTTCTTCTCACCGCCGCTGTTTCGCCACGACTACGCCCGCGGCCTGGGCACGGTGTACACCGCCGTCTACCGCCCCGGGGAGGGGCGCGCCCAGTTCCACTGGCCCGGTCGCTGGTGGGATCTCACGTTCGACGACTTTCCGGAGGAGCGACTGACGGTGCGCTATGGCGCGCGCAATCTTACCGCCGGCTAGGCGTTTCCGGAGCGTCGACGACAGCGGCCGACAATAATCAACATACGAAGGTGGCGTCATGCAAGAGACCAACCATTCCGATACGTCCTACTCGGCGCTGGGCTTCTATCACAAGATCTCCCACCTGCGTGCCGACACCTGGAATGCACTGAAGCGCGATCTTGGCATCCTGGTGCGGCTCGACGACGAGAGCCGCGCCAAGAACCTGATCAAGGCCATCGACGTCAAGCTGACGCGGCTCGAGATCATCGAGGACTACCACGCCTTTCCCTCCAAGGAGGACTTTCGCCATCTCTGGTCGCTGTTCGACCGCGAGGAGTACACGCTGCTGGAGAAGGTGGTCAAGCGGCTGGTGCGAGCGCTGATCAGCGAGTCCTACCGGCGCCGCCACGTGGACCTCTCCGAGACCGATGCCGATGCCGAGGATCTCGAGACCCTGGACGCCCTGGCCCAGCTGCGCCACGGCCACCCGGCCTCCAACAGCTCGGCGCAGCCCTACTTCGAGCTGCTGGTCGTCGACAACCTCTCCGCCCAGGAAGAGGAGGTGGTCCGCGAGGCCTTCCGCAACATGCGCCGCCCCGAGGACCGCTTCGTCTACGACGTGGTCACGGTGAGAAGCTTCGAGGACGCGCTGATCGCGGTGCTGGTCAATCCCAATATCCAGGCCTGCCTGATCCGCTACGAGTTTCCCTACAAGTCCAAGTACAACCTCAGCGCCCTGCGCAACTACCTGGAGGGGCTCTCCGAGAAGGCACTGGAGAGCCAGACCGAGGCCGAGCGCAGCATCCTGCTCAGCTCGATGATCCACGAGCTGCGCCCGGAGATCGACCAGTTCCTGGTCACCAGCGGCGACGTGGAGGCCACCGCGAGCCGCGACATCCGCTATTTCAATCGCATCTTCTATCGCGAAACCGACTACATCGAGCAGCATCACACCATCCTGCGCGCCATCGACAGCCGCTACCGCACCCCCTTCTTCGATGCCCTGCGCGAGTACAGTCGCAAGCCCACCGGCGTCTTCCACGCCATGCCCATCTCCCGGGGCAAGTCGGTGACCCGCTCTCACTGGGCGGGGCAGATGATCGACTTCTACGGCATCAATATCTTCCTGGCCGAGACCTCGGCCACCTCCGGCGGGCTCGATTCGCTGCTGCAGCCCTACGGGCCGATCAAGAAGGCCCAGGAGTATGCCGCTAGGGCCTTCGGCGCCCGCCAGAGCTTCTTCGTCACCAACGGCACCTCGACGGCCAACAAGATCGTCGTTCAGGCGCTGATCAAACCCCGCGACATCGTGCTGATCGACCGCGACTGCCACAAGTCGCACCACTACGGCATGGTGCTGGCCGGCGCCCACGTCAGCTACCTGGACTCCTATCCGCTTCACGACTACTCCATGTACGGGGCGGTGCCGCTGCGGGAGATCAAGAAGACCCTGCTCAAGTACAAGCGCGCCGGGCAGCTCGACAAGGTGAAGATGCTGCTGCTCACCAACTGCACCTTCGACGGCGTGGTCTACAACGTGCGCCGGGTCATGGAGGAGTGCCTGGCGATCAAGCCCGACCTGGTGTTCCTGTGGGACGAGGCGTGGTTCGCCTTCGCCGGCTTCAACCCCACCTATCGCCCCCGCACCGCCATGCACACCGCCCGCACCCTGCGCTACCGCTACCGCAGCGACAGCTATCGGGAGGAGTACGCGGCCTGGAAGGCCGAGTTCGATGCCCTCGACCCGGACGATGACGCCACCTGGCTCGACAACCGCCTGCTGCCCGACCCCGAGGCGGTGCGCATCCGTGCCTACGCCACCCACTCCACCCACAAGACCCTGACCTCGCTGCGCCAGGGCTCGATGATCCATGTATGGGACCAGGACTTCCGCCAGAAGGTCGAGGCGCCGTTCCACGAGGCCTACATGACCCACACCTCCACCTCGCCCAACTACCAGATCCTCGCCTCGCTGGACGTGGGGCGCATGCAGGCCGAGATGGAGGGCTTCGAGCTGGTCCACGCCCAGGTGGAGGCGGCGCTCTCACTGCGCGAGCAGCTCTACAGCCACCCGCTGCTGCAGAAGTATTTCCGGGTGCTCAAGAACGCCGACCTGGTGCCGGCGGAGTATCGCGAGTCCGGGGTCGAGTCCTACTACGACCCGGTCACCGGCTGGAACGCCATGGAGGAGGCCTGGGCCCGGGACGAGTTCGTGGTCGACCCCAGCCGGGTGACCATCGCCATCGGCGCCACCGGCGTCGACGGCGATGCCTTCAAGAACGACTACCTGATGAACAAGTACGGTATCCAGATCAACAAGACCTCGCGCAACACCGTGCTGTTCATGACCAACATCGGTACCACCCGGGGCTCTATCGCCTACCTGCTCGACGTGCTGATCAAGCTGGCCAAGGAGTTCGAGTACCGCTGGGAGGAGAGCAGCCGCCCCGAGCGCAAGATCATCGAGCATCACGTGCGCTCGCTGACCCAGGAGCTGCCGCCGCTGCCCGACTTCAGTCGCTTCCATGACGCCTTCCGGCCCAATCCCGCCGGCGACACCCCCGAGGGCGATATCCGGCGCGCCTATTTCCTGAGCTATGACGAGGAGAACACCGAGTACCTGCGCTTCGACAACGGCGAGCTGCAGGGCGAGATGCGGGCCGGGCGCGACGTGGTCTCGGCGAGCTTCGTGATTCCCTATCCGCCGGGGTTCCCGGTACTGGTGCCGGGCCAGGTGATCAGCGAGGAGATCCTCTATTTCCTGCAGGCCCTGGACGTCACCGAGATCCACGGCTACCGCCCCGAGCTCGGCCTGATCGTGTTCACCGAGGCGGCCCTGGCCGATCCACCGGCGGGCTGAGTCGGCCGCTGCGGTCGCGCCCAAGGGGCGCGGCCAGGCCGCAGAAGAAATCGACGACTTAACGCGTCAGGACGAAAAATATCGCAACTCGCCAGGCGCTCGATCGAAAAGTCCTTCCCCTTCAAAGCCTTTACCCTATGGTCATCGAGCGGCCAGACGGCCGCTCGACCATTTTGACCATCACCGGCCATCTCCACGATCCGCGGGCCGGTGCATTCAGGGGAGGTGCCGCATGAACATGAAGCTGGCCAGGACGCTGTCCACCATGCTCGACGATCCGCGTCTTTTCCGTCAGTACGCCTATGTCGACGGCAAGTGGACCCACGGCGAGGGCGGTCGCGAAGAGGCCGTCTTCGATCCGGCCACCGGCGAGGCGCTGGGCCATATCCCCTGGCTCGAGGCACACCAGATCCAGGCTGCCGTGGACGCCGCCGATGCCGCCTTCGTGCACTGGCGGGCGCTGCGCGCCGACGAGCGCTGCGAGCGGCTGCTGGCCTGGCACGACCTGATCCTCGCCAACCGCGAGGACCTGGCCATCATCATGACCCTGGAGCAGGGCAAGCCACTGCCGGACGCCCGCGGTGAGGTGGAGTATGGCGCCAGCTTCGTGCGCTGGTTCGCCGAGGAGGGCAAGCGCACCTTCGGCGAGACCATTCCCAGCCACATTCCCAGCGCGGCGCTGGGCACGATCAAGGAGCCGCTGGGAATCGCGGCGCTGATCACGCCCTGGAACTTCCCGCTGGCGATGATCACCCGCAAGGCCGCCGCGGCCTTGGCCGCTGGCTGCTCGGTGATCGTCAAGCCGGCCGGCGAGACCCCCTTCTCGGCGCTGGCGCTGGCGGAGCTGGCCGAGCGCGCGGGCATTCCCGCCGGGGTCTTCAACGTGGTGCTGGGCGAGCCCGCGGAAGTCTCCAAGCTGCTGTGTGCGGAAGAGCGGGTCAAGGCGCTGTCGTTCACCGGCTCCACCCGGGTCGGACGGCTGCTGCTGGAGCAGAGCGCCCAGACGGTGAAGCGCGTCTCCCTGGAACTGGGCGGCAACGCCCCTTTATCGTCGGCCCGGACATGGACCCCAAGGAGGCCGCCTATGCGGCGGTGGCCGCCAGTTCCAGACCGCGGGGCAGGACTGCCTGGCCGCCAACCGCATCCTCGTGCACGAGTCGATCCATGACGACTTCGTCGCCCACTTCGCCGAGCGCATGGCGGCGCTGACCGTGGGCAACGGCCTGGAAGGCGAGGTCGACCTGGGGCCGCTGATTCACCGCCAGGCGGTGGAGAAGGCCGCGGCCATCGTCGACGACGCCCTCTCCCGCGGGGCGACCCTGGTGGCCGGCGACCAGAGCGCGGCACCCGGCGAGAACTTCTTCATGCCGGTGCTGCTCACCGGGGTGACGGCGGAGATGAAGGTGTGGCGCGAGGAGAACTTCGCGCCGGTGGCGGGGGTGACCCCCTACCGGGACGACGAGGAAGTGATCGCCATGGCCAACGATACCGAGTATGGTCTCGCCGCCTACGTCTACACCCACGACATCCGCCGCATCTGGAAGCTGCTGCGGGCGCTGGAGTACGGCATGGTCAGCGTCAACTCGGTGAAGATGACCGGTCCCCCGTGCCCTTCGGCGGCGTCAAGCAGTCGGGCCTGGGCCGCGAGGGCGGCATCACCGGCATCGATGAGTATCTGGAGACGAAGTATTACTGTCTGGGCGGCCTGGGCTCCGTCTCTGGTAGTTGATTCCTGTCCCTGTGGGAGGCCGGCTCTGCCGGGCGATTGGCGCCGCAGGCGCCCGGGTGCCTTCCGGCAGTGCTGCGCACTGCTTCGCGCGCTGAAGCGTCCTCCCACCGGATGGGCCGCCGAAGGTAGGGAACCAATTGTGGGAGGCCGGCTCTGCCGGGCGATCGTCGCCGCAGGCGCCCGGGTGCCTTCCGGCAGTGCTGCGCACTGCTTCGCGCGATAAATCGCCCTCCCACCGGATGGGCCTCCGAAGGTAGGGAAACCAAGGTGGGAGGCCGGCTCTGCCGGGCGATCGGCGCCGCAGGCGCCCGGGTTCCTTCCGGCAGTGCTGCGCACTGCTTCGCGCGATAAATCGCCCTCCCACCGGATGGGCCACCGAAGGTAGGGAAACCAATTGTGGGAGGCCGGTTCTGCCGGACGATTGGTGCCCCCGAGTAACTTTACTGAAACCTCCCCGGCGGGACGCCGGGGAGCCTTGAGAAAGAGAGAGCGAAATGAACCAGCAGCACAGGGAACTGATCGACCGCGACCGCAAGGTGACCTTTCACGCCTCCACCCACCTGCGCGACTTCGCCCATGGCGATGCGCCGGGCCGGGTGATCACCGGCGGCAAGGGCATCCATATCCGCGACAAGGACGGCCGCGAGTTCATCGACGCCTTCGCGGGCCTCTACTGCGTCAATATCGGCTACGGGCGCACCGAGGTGGCCGAGGCGATCTATCAGCAGGCCCTGGAGCTCTCCTACTATCACACCTACGTGGGCCACGCCAACGAGCCCCAGATCGCGCTGTCCGAGAAGATCCTCGAACTCGCCGGCCCCGGCATGTCCAAGGTCTACTACGGCCTGGGCGGCTCTGATGCCAACGAGACCCAGCTCAAGATCGTGCGCTACTACAACAACGTGCGCGGCCTGCCGCAGAAGAAGAAGGTCATCTCGCGCATGCGCGGCTACCACGGCTCGGGGCTCGCCACCGGCTCGCTCACCGGGCTCAAGGCGTTCCACGACCAGTTCGACCTGCCCATGGCCGGCATCCTGCACACCGAGGCGCCGTTCTACTACCAGCGCGCCGCCGAGCTGGAGGGCATGACCGAGCGCGAGTTCTCGCAGCATTGCGCCGGCAAGCTCGAGGAGATGATCCTGGCCGAAGGGCCCGACACCGTGGCCGCCTTCATCGGCGAGCCGGTGCTCGGCACCGGCGGCATCGTGCCGCCGCCGGAGGGCTACTGGGAAGCCATCCAGGCGGTGCTGGCGAAGTATGACGTGCTGCTGATCGCCGACGAAGTGGTGTGCGGCTTCGGGCGGATCGGCGCCGACTTCGGCAGTCATTACTACGGCATCAAGCCCGACCTGATCACCGTCGCCAAGGGGCTGACCAGCGCCTACCAGCCGCTATCCGGCGTCATCGTCGGCGACCGTGTCTGGCAGGTGCTGGAAGCCGGCACCGGCGAGTACGGCCCCATCGGCCACGGCTGGACCTACTCCGGCCACGCCCTGGGCTGCGCCGCCGGCCTGGCCAACCTGGCGATCATCGAGCGCGAGGGCCTCACCGCCAACGCCGCCGAGACCGGCGCCTACCTGCAGCAGCAGATGCAGGCCGCCTTCGGCGACCATCCCATCGTCGGCAACGTGCGCGGCGTGGGCATGCTGGCGGCGCTGGAGTTTTCGGTCGCCCCCGAGCAGCGGGCGGCCTTCGACCCGGCCCTCAAGGTGGGCCCGCGTATCGCCGCCGCGGCGCTCGACGAGAACCTGATCGCCCGCGCCATGCCCCAGGGCGACATCCTGGGTTTTGCGCCGCCGCTGGTCACCACTCGTGCCGAGGTCGACGAGATCGTTGCCCGGGTCCGCCGCGCGGTGGATGGGGTCACCGATGCCCTGGTGCGCGAGGGCGCCCTCCAGGCGGTGCGCGCCTGACGGCGCCCCAGCGCCACCAGTCAGCCGATGAGAGCGCCGCGGGGAGACCCCGCGGCGCTCTCATGTGCTTGGCTTGAGTAGCCGGGGCTTGAGCCTGCCACCCCGTGGCCTCATGCTCTGTCATCGAGACCCAACCGAGGAGCGCGACGATGGCAACGGTACTGGCCTTCGATGTCTACGGCACCCTGATCGATACCCACGGCGTGGTGGCGGAGCTGGAAACCCGGCTTGGCAAGTCGGGCAGGCAGGGGCTGGCCGCCGAGTTCTCACGACGCTGGCGGGACAAGCAGCTGGAGTACAGCTTCCGCCGCGGCCTGATGGGCGCCTATGTGCCGTTTTCCCAATGCACCGAGGAGGCGCTGGCCTTCACCGATCGCGCCTTGCAGACGGCGCTTTCGGACAGCGACAAGGCCCACCTGATGGGCGTCTACGGCGAGCTGCCGGCCTTTGCCGAGGCGGCCGAAACCCTGGCGCGGCTGACCCGGGCCGGCGTGCGCTGCGCGGCCTTCTCCAACGGCACCCGGGAGGCGGTGGAGGCGCTGCTCGACCGGGCGGGCCTCGGCGAGCACTTCGAGACCGTGGTCAGCGTCGACGAGGTCAAGCGCTTCAAGCCCGATCCGGCGGTCTACGCCCACCTGCGCCACCGCCTCGATGTTGCCCCCGGCGATACCTGGCTGATCTCCAGCAACCCCTTCGACGTGATCGGCGCCCGTCACGCCGGCCTGCACGCCGCCTGGGTGCGCCGCACCCCCGAGGCCCCCTTCGACCCCTGGGGCGTCGAACCCGATATGACGGTGCCCGACCTGGACGCCCTGGCCGAGCGGCTGGCCTAGCAGCCTGTCATTGGTCAAATCCGACAGGCTGCCAGGACTCAGGCCACCGGCAGTCCGGCGGCCTTCCACTCCGGATAGCCCTCCTCGAAGCGCCGGACGCGATAGCCGAGCTGGCGCAGGCGCTGCACGGCCTCGTGGGAGAGGGCGCAATACGGCCCCCGGCAGTAGGCGACGATCTCCTTGTCCCGGGGCAGCCTCTCCAGCATCACCTCGAGCTGGGCCAGGGGGATGTTGATCGCCTCGGGCAGATGCCCGGCCTCGTACTCCTCCTCGGGTCGAACATCCAGCAGTGCCACCTGCCCGCTTTCCAGCTTGGCCAGCAGCTCACCTCGGGAGACCGCTTCCAGAGCCCCCTGGGCATCGTCGTCGGCAAATAGCCGGCCGACCAGGCGCTCCATTTCGGCCAGGTTGGTCTCGGCCACCTGGCGCAGCAGGCCCATCAGGGTGACGACGCGCTCATCGGTCAGGCGATAGATCATCTGCTTGCCGGCGCGCCTGGCAGTCACCAGGCCCGCTCGCCGCAGCTGCTGAAGATGCTGGGAGGCGTTCCCTACCGTGAGATCGGCGGTGCTCGCGAGCGTCTCAACCGGCGCCTCGCCCTGGGCCAGGCGCTCCAGCAGGGCCAGGCGGTGACCGTTGCCCAGGGCGCGGGCAACCAGGGCCAGGGTGTCGAGCAGTTGCTGTTGCGACGTCATCGTTGCATCTCTCGATGGAAAGCGGATACCCCCATTGTGCCGGTTGACAGAGGGTCATGCATAGAACCATCATTCTATCGATTCATGGAATGATGAAAAAGGAGCGACGCCATGCAGACCCTCATCGTCATCAACGATCCTCCCTACGGCACTGAACGACTCTACAATGGCCTGCGCCTCGCCCATGCGCTGCTCAAGCGCGAGAGCGAGGTGACCGTGTTTCTGATGGGCGATGCCGTGTCGGGCGCCAAGCGCGGCCAGCAAACTCCGGACGGCTTCTACAACGCCGAGCGCATGATCAAGCGCGTCACCGCCAAGGGCCGCGTGTTGCTGTGCGGCACCTGCATGGATGCTCGGGGAATCGCCGTCGACGAGCTGGTGTCGGGCGCGCAGCGCAGCACCATGGAAGCCCTGGCCGAGGCCACCGAGCAGGCCGACAAGGTGTTGATTTTTTGACGCGTACTGCTGGGTGCAGTCCTTAGGCACCCTGTGAACGGATTCAGCCGCGAAGGAGAGAGGCTCACATGACCCCCGCACGCTTGGAAAAATGCAACGTGGCCATTCTGGTCATCAGCCAGACGCTATTCATGGTGGCTTCGATCACCGTGATGACGCTGAGCGGGGTCATCGGTCAGCAGCTCAGCCCCGACCCGAGCCTGGCGACGCTGCCGATTGCCATGATGATGCTGGGCACGGTGATCTCGACCCTGCCGGCCTCGCTGTACATGAAGCGGGTGGGGCGGCGCCGCGGGTTCATCACGGGAGCGAGCCTGGGCGGCGTGCTCGGGGGGCTGATCAGCTTCGGCGCCGTTGCGGGGGCACCTTCTGGTTGTTCTGTGCCGGCAACCTGCTGCTGGGCCTCTATCAGGGGTTCGCCATGTACTATCGCTTCGCGGCTGCCGACGTGGCCAGTGCCGCCTTTCGCAGCCGGGCGATCTCCTTCGTGATGGCCGGCGGGGTGGTCGCCGCCTTCCTCGGCCCCTGGAATGCCAGCGTGGCCACCGACCTGGTGGCTGGCGTGCCCGGCGGTGGCCCCTATCTGGTCATCGCCCTTCTCGCCCTGCTGGCCATTGGCCTGCTGACGCAGCTGCGGGTACCGCCCAGCGGCGAGCCCCAGCCCGGCGAGACGTCACGCTCCATGGCCACCATCGCCGCCCGGCCCGGCTTCCTGGTGGCGGTACTGGCCGGGGCGGTGGGCTACGCCATCATGGTGCTGGTGATGACCGCCACGCCGCTGGCCATGCGGGCCCGCGGCTTCGAGATGGCCCAGGTCGCCTTTATCATGCAGTGGCATGTGCTGGGCATGTTCGCCCCCTCATTCGTGACGGGTAGCCTGATCGCCCGTTTCGGTGTGTCGGCCATTCTGCTGGCCGGTACCGCCTTGCTGGCCGCCGCGGTCCTGGTCGCCAACCTCGGTGCCAGTCTCGGGCACTTCTGGGTGGCCCTCGTGCTCCTCGGCATCGGCTGGAATTTCCTCTTCGTGGGGGCAGCGCGCTGCTGTCTTCGGTACATAGCGAGGCCGAACGCGGCAAGGTGCAGGGCATCAATGACCTCATCATCTTCGCGCTGGTGGCCATGGGGTCGCTGATGTCGGGGGCGCTGCTGCACCGCCTGGGCTGGGAGACCCTCAATCTGGCCATGCTGCCGGCGATTTTGGCGGTGGCCCTGGCCACGCTATGGCTGCGTCGTGGTAGCCGTCGCGCGATGTCCCGTCCCGTCTAGCCCTGATCCGACGCGGCCGGGGACCGGCTATCGCCTCGCGCCGACCGGTGGGGACGCCCGCTATATGGTGATGAGTATGCCGCCGCTGGCGAGGAGGATGACCACCGCCCAGGCGGGCAGTTTCCAGACGCTGAGCAGAAGAAAACCGGTCAGCGCCAGGGCGAACTCCCGGGGACCGAGAATGGCGCTAGTCCAGACCGGCTGGTAGAGGGCAGCACCCAGGATGCCCACGACTGCCGCATTGGCGCCGCGCATCAGCGCCTGGGCGCTGTCCCAGCGACGAAAGCGGTTCCAATGCGGCAACACTGCCACCAACAGCAGCATTCCGGCAGGAAGATCATCACCAGGGCCAGGGTGGCGCCGAAGACGCTGCCGCCGAGCGGTCCCATCACTGCCCCCAGATAGGAGGCAAAGGTGAATAGCGGCCCCGGTACGGCCTGGGCAGCGCCATAGCCGGCAAGGAACTCGTCCGCACCGACCCACCCGGATTGCACTACCTCGGCCTCGAGAAGCGGCAGCACCACATGCCCACCGCCGAACACCAGTGCACCGGCGCGATAGAAGGCGTCCATGACCGCCAGTGTCGTGGAGGGGGTGGCCCACGCCAGCAGCGGCAGTCCGACCAGCAGGGTCATGAAGGCCAGCCCCGCCAGGTAGCCGGCCCGAGGCGAGACGGGCAGTGTCATGGGCGTTACCTCCGCCTCGGCGTGAGCGCGACAAAGCACCATGCCGGCGAGGGCGCCGACCACGATGGCCGATACCTGGCCCAGCGGGCCGCTAACCAGCACAACGGTGAATATGGCCGCCAGTGCAATGCCGGCGCGCCGCTGATCGGGGCAGAGGCTTCGGGCCATGCCCCAGACGGCGTGGGCGACAATGGCCACCGCCGTCACCTTGAGGCCGTGGATAATGCCTTGGCTGACGTGGCCGTCAAGCGCGGCAGCACCCAAGGCAAACAGCACCAGCACGATGGCCGAGGGTAGCGTGAAGGCCGCCCACGCCGCCGCCGCCCCCCAGGGGCCGGCGCGCATCAGCCCCAGGGCGAAGCCCACCTGACTACTGGCAGGCCCGGGCAGGAACTGGCAAAGCGCCACCAGGTCGGCATAGGCGTGCTCCGTGAGCCATCGCCGACGCTCCACGAACTCGGTGCGAAAATAGCCGAGATGGGCGATGGGACCGCCGAAGGAGGTCAGGCCCAGCATCAAAAAGGCGGTGAAAACTTCTCTGATGTGCCCGGCGGGTTCTGGTGTATGGCTCATCGCTCGGACTCCTTGTCATTCATGGTTTCACCGGTAAGCTCTCGCAGCTGTCGTTTGGCGACCGCCAGCCCTTCCCGACCGAGGTCGGTTGCTCGGTAGAGTCTACGGCGGGTGCTTCCTTGGGACTCTTCACGGGAAATCAGGTACCCCTTGCGTTCCATCGAATGCAGCATGGGGTATAGGGTACCGGGGCTGAGTCGATAGCCATGGTGGGCCAACTCGTCGATCATCCACTGGCCGTAGATCTCATGTTGAACCGCATGGTGGAGGACATGCAGCCTCACCAGGCCTGCCAGCAGGTCATGATGCTCCATGGAAGTGACACTCCCGTGACCAATAACGAAAGTCGATATCGAATTTCGTTTTATCAAGCCGGCACCTTCGTTTCAACTCGTCGTGTTCCAGAGAGGCGCCAGACGTTGCATCAAGGGTTGAGCATTCCGACCAATGACAGGGGGCGGTCGATCACAGCAGGTTGAAGTGGTCCCATTTGGAGCGGACTCGACGATAAGCCTTATAGGGGAGGCGGGAGCGCGCAAAGGCGAGTAGGGGAAGGGCTTCCTTGTCCATGGTCAAGTCATGCGTCGCTCAATTAGCTGATTTTTCTATAAGCTAATAACGGCAAGGCGAGAGCCTGCCGCTCTGTCATCGAGGCAGGCTCTTCTACGGGAGGGAAGGGGCACGGCGGGTCGCCGGGCAAGGCCTCACTCGCGCAGTGCTTCCACGGTCACGGTGTCGCGGCCAGCCAGCTGGATGGGGCGCGCGTCGTCCCGGGTCCAGGCGGCCATGGAGCCGTCGTACATGGTGGTGTTGTCGAGGCCGCCGATCTCGCTGAGCTGGAACCAGCCGCTGGCGGCCCAGTGGCCGGTGTTGCAGAAGGCCACGGTGGCGGCCTGGCGATCCAGTCCGGCGGCGTCGATGGCGGCGTTAAGCCGCTCGGGCTCCAGGTAGTAGGCACCGTCCCGCGCTACCAGGGCGCCGTCGTGGGGCAGGTTGGTGGCGCCGGGGATGGTGCCGGGCACCAGCGTTGCCGGTGACTGGGTCTCCCCGGTGTAGAACCCCTCCGGGCGGGCGTCCACCAGCTGTTCTCCCGCCTGGCGGGCCGCCTCGACCGCCTCGGTGCTGGCCAGCAGCGCCTCTTGTAGGCTCGCCTCGAAACGGGTCGCGGCGGGCTCGCTTGCCGGGCCGCTGGTCACCTCATGGCCCTGCTGCTGCCAGCCGGCGAAGCCGCCGTTGAGAATCGCCACTTCCTCGTGGCCCAGGGCCTTGAAGGTCCAGTAGACCCGGGCGGCGCTGCCGAAGTCGGTGGCCCCGGTGCCGGCCGGTACGACCACCACGGTATCGTCATTGTCGATGCCCAGATCGCCGATCAAGGCTTCCAGCTCCGCGACGTCCGGCATCAGTCCGGGCACGCCGTCGCGCTCCTCGCGCCAGCCGGCATCGGTGTAGCTGCTGTAGCGACTGCCGGGGATGCGGGCGGCCTCGAAGGCGTCGCGGTCGCCGCCATCGTCGATGGAGGAGCGTACGTCGAGGACCACCAGGCTGTCGTTGCCCAGTTGGCTTTCGAGCCAGTCGGCGTCGACCAGCGGTGCGGGATGCAGGGCATGGGCGGGGGCGGCAGCGACCAGCGCGCCGGCGGCCAGGAACAGGTGGAGTCGCATGGGGCAGTCCTCTTCGTCGGGGATGAGGTGAGCCTAGGCCGGCCGATGGTGCCGGGGCAACGCCTCATCGAGAACGCTTATCTCGCCCTTCAGCACCAAAGGGAATAACTTGTCGGCTTCTGATGCCCTGGCGTGGAGGCCAGGGCCAGTGTGACCGGCTTGGGCTCTCACGTCGTAAATTTAGGATCGATTAGTACATAATTCAAGGCGATGGCTGCAGGCCGTTGGACTACGCTTCGCTGTAAGGATGCCGCCGCGGCTGCGACATAAGGGCTACGACGGCGTCGAGCGGCCCCGCGAGCGCCAGCGCCGTGGCCGCCGACAACAACAATGCACAGGAGATCGCGAGCATGACGGAACAGCTGCCGCCGACACCGCGTTTCTGGCTGGGAGGCAAGCGCGCCGCCGAGCAGGACCGCTTCTTCCGCGAGACCCTCGAGCCGCTGGGCTGGCAACAGGGTGACGCTCAGCAGTGGGATGCCGCCTGGATCACCGGCATGCCCGAGCCTGCCCAGTTCCGACGCGTCTCGGCGCGTCGCAAGCTCAACCACTTTCCCGGCAATGCGGCGCTGACCGTCAAGAGCCGGCTGCACGAAAGCCTCTCCGGTCTGCGTCGGCGGCTGGTGGACGGCTACGGCGAGCACCACCCGCTCACCGCCCGGCTGAACTTCTTCCCCGCGCCTATGTGATGCCCCACGACTATCACGCCCTGCAGCAGGCGGCGCTGGACAACCCGATGCAGCGCTGGATCCTCAAGCCCACCAACGCCTCCAAGGGCAAGGGCGTGCGCGTGCTGCGCGACGTGGCCGAGGCGCCGCTGGCGCCCGACTGGCTGGTCCAGGAGTACCTGGACAACCCCCATACCATCCGCGGCCACAAGTACGTGCTGCGCCTCTATGTGCTGATCAGCTCGCTGGCGCCGCTGCGGGTCTACCTGTATCGGCAGGGCTTCGCCAAGCTGGCCTCCGAGCCCTGGGATCCCGACGATGCCGACAACCCCTTCAGCCAGCTCACCAACCCCGATATCAATGCCCTGAATACCCGCGCCGAGGTGCCGGTGGAGTTCATCGACCTCGACCGCTACCGCGCCTGGCTTGGCGACCAGGGCCATGACGCCGATGCGCTGTTCGCGCGCATCGAGGAGCTGGTCGCGCTGACCGCCATCGCCGGGGTCGACGCCATGCGCAGCCGTACGGCGGCGGTGGGCGCCGATCCGCGGGGCTGTTACGAGCTGCTGGGGCTCGACTGCATGCTGGACGATACCCTCAAGCCCTGGATCCTGGAGTGCAACCTCAGCCCGTCGCTGGGGATCTGTGCCGCACCGGAGACCGGCGGGCGCATCGAGGAGGAGGTCAAGGGCAGCCTGGTGCGCGACATGATCTCACTGGTCGATCTCGCCTCCCTCGAGCCCGACGCCGGCGAGGGGGACGACCCGCTGGCCGAGAGCCGCGCGGAGCTGGCGCGGGCGGGAGGCTTCAAGCGCCTGCTTCCGGCGGCCGACCCCATGCCCTACCTGGCCAGCTTTCCCTGCCGACCCCCCAGGACCTGGCGCTGGCCGATGCCCTGGCAGGTCGGCGCGTGCCGCGACCGCGGCTGGTGCGGCGCCGGGTGAGTGAGCTCTATGACGACGAGCGCCTGGCCCTCTACGCCCCCGACAGCGGGCGCCTCTATCGCCCCAACGACACCGCGGCGCTGATCTGGCTGCTGGCCACCGAAGGCCTGGAACCGGATGCCATTGTCGAGACGCTGGCGGCCGCCACCGCTCGGGAAGGCGAGGCCCAGGTGTCGCCCGAGACGCTGCGCCACGAGGTCTGGTCCACCCTGGGCGAGTGGTGCCGGGCCGGGCTGCTCTGCCAGGGCGAGGCCGAGCCGCTTGCCTCGGCCGACCCTCCCCGGGCGGAACAGTCCGCGCCACCCAGGGCCGAGGCCCTACGGCGACTACAGCTGGCGCATGAGGGCCGACGCTGGGTGCTGGAGGTGGCTGATGCCGCCGCCGCCAACCGGCTGCAGGCCTGGTTCGAAGGGCGGCTCTCGGCCCTCCCCCCGAGACGGCCAGCCCCCTGCCGCGCCTGGCGGTGCTCAAGGCGGCGGCGGGCTATGCCCTGGTCGCGGAGGACGAACTGATCGCCTCGCGCCTGTCCCTGGCGGATATCGCCCCGGCCCTGGTCGACTATCTGCTTCACCAGGCGGCACGCCCGGGGGAGCTGGTGATCGACGCCGGGCTGCTGGTCACACCGGAGGGCCAACGGGTGGTCTGTGCGGTAGACAATGCCCAGGCCCGAGAGGCGCTGGACAGCCTCGCCGCGTCCCTCGACGGCAGGCTGTCCCGCGGTGTGCGGCTGGTCCCGGAGGAGGGCGCGTCCCGGCTCGAGCCGCTGGCGTTGCCCTGGTCGGGCCCGGTCGCCTCTGTCGCCGAGCCATTCGAGGAGCGGCCCGATCAGGCGATAGGGGTGGTGAGCTTCAGCGACGCGCTCGCCGAGACCGATCCCCCGTCGTCCCTGGCGCGGTTCGAAGCCCTCGCCGCGCTGCTGCCCGGGTGCCGCGCCGCCCAAGGGGCGCCGCCGTCGGCCGAGGCGGTCCAGGCGCTGGATCGGTGGCTTCAGGGGCGCACCTGCTGGTCGGTGGCTGCCGACATCAGCGCAACGCGCTTGATCACCTGGCTCGAGGCGCCCCGGCATGAGGCAACCGAGCGTGACGCCCCGGCGGGCTCCCTGTCGGCCGAGGCTTGAGTCGTCGGCGATTCACTCCGGTGGGTCGCCTTCGTGAAGCGCTGCCCCAGGGCACGCTTCGCAGCAAGCGGCATGTCGGCCATCGGCCGCTAGCCGTGCCACAACCCTGATGGAGGTCTTGATATGACAGAGCACGACGAAAAGCGCCGCACGCTTCTGAGCCGGCTAAGTCGCCAGCTCGGCTACGCGGCACCCGCCCTGGCGCTGGTGGCCAGCGGTGCGGCCATGCAGGCCGTTGCCAACGATGCCCCGGCCTACACCAGCGGACAGGAGGCGCCGCTAATGCTGGCTGAGGCCCACGCTGAAGGCGAGGCAGAGGGCAAGCCAGAAGGGGAAGCCGAAGCCGAAGCAGAAGGTGAGGCCGAAGGAGAAGCAGAGGGAGAAGCGGAAGGCGAGGCCGAGGGCGAAGCGGAAGGCTGACCCGCGGCTGAGCGGGAAGCCGCAGCCGGGGCGAGTCGAGCGCTGCGGGCTTCCCCTTTACGAAATAACAAACTGGATTAGGCTTTGTCCGAAAAGTCGGCGAGCGAAGGCCAGACAAGGCGAAAATCGGCGAAAAGACGGAATTTACGGGGTGTAAATGAGTATTTTGAGCCGATTTTTAACGCCGTATGGTCGAGCGCAGCCAGTTTTCAGACAGAGCCTTGTGTCTCTCCGGGCTTGTTGATTAGCTACCAGCAGGCCTGGCATCAGGGTGAGCATCCACAGAGCCTGAGGCGCAACAGCCTGGGATTTAGATTATGCCCCCTGATGCCCTCTATCTCGATAGCTTGAATGGTATCCAAGCCCCTCCCAACCCGGAGTGAGGCTGCACGAACAAGGAAAGGCGACGAGAGCATGGCAGTGATCGGTATCGACGTCAGCAAGCAGAAGATCGACTGCGCCTGGCTGCGCGATGTGGCGAGCGGCAAGGTCAAGACCCGTGTATTCCCTAATCGTCGGCAGGACTTTCCTCGCTTGCTTGAATGGCTCGAACACCAGACCGGGGAGCCACAGGATCAGTTGCATGTGTTGATGGAGGCCACCGGCATCTATCACGAAACGCTCGCGTATTGGCTGCATGCTGCCGGCATCCAGGTTTATGTCCTCAACCCCGCGCAGGTGCGCGACTTCTCCCGAAGCCTGGGAGTACGCGGCAAAACGGATAAGAAGGACAGTGTGGTGCTGGCACGCTATGGCGCGACGCAACGACCTGAGGCTTGGAAGCCGGAGCCCGAGGAAGTGCGCAAGCTCAAGGCGCTGGCAGCGAGACTCGACGCGCTGGACAAGGACATCCAGCGTGAGCGAAACCGGCGCGAGAAAGCCGAGTTCGCCATGGCAAGCGATATCCTCCGCTCGATCGATGACATCCTGTTGGCATTGACTCGTGAGCGGGATCGCCTCCAACAGGAGATCGATGACCACCTCGATCAGCACCCTGGCTTGAAGCAGGATCGCGCCTTGTTGCAAACAATTCCCGGCATTGGCCCTGCGGTATCTCTCCGACTGTTGGCGATGCTGCGTAGCCGCGCTTTCGAAAGCGCCCGCCAGGCCGCGGCGTTTGCGGGGCTTGTGCCTGTTAGTTGGGAATCGGGCAGCTCCGTACGTGGGCGGCCTCGCTTGTCGAAAGCCGGCAATCCGAAACTGAGGCAGAGCCTGTACATGGCAGCCGTTGTCGGGCTGAGGCGGAATCCGGATATCTCCGCGCTATACCAGCGGCTTACAACAAACGGCAAGAGCAAAATGGCGGCCTTGGGGGCGGCGATGCGGAAGCTAATCCACATCGCCTACGGTGTCCTCAAGACCCAGACCGAATATCGGCCACAAACCGCCTGATGGAATGTTTGTGGCCGGTTAGGAGAGATGGTATCTAGGGAGTGTGGCCATGTCATCGATCACTGCAATGCCAGCGCCGGAGAAGGACGCGCTCATCGAGGAAAACCTCGAGGCATTGGCACAGCTTAGGGACCTTGTCGCCGAGCTGTCGCCGGAGCACTACCAGCATCCCTTCGGTGCTCAGGGGCGTCACAGCCTGGGCAAACACGTTCGCCATATCATCGATCATTATGATGCCCTGCTCATCGGCAAGGCCGCTGCGGGGGAGGGCGAACTGGACTACGAGCACCGTCAGCGCGACGCGGCGCTGGAGCAGTGGCCGCAGCTCGCCGGCCGTCGGCTGGGCGAGATTGCCGAGCGGCTGCACGCCGCGGATGGGCTATCGCCCGGTCGGGAGGTGAGGCTTGTCTATCCGACCGGCGGCGAGACGCTGTCGTTGACCGCCAGCGTGGGGCGTGAGCTGGCCTTCTTGACCAGCCACACCGTTCATCATATGGCGATCATCGGCCTGCTGGCCGAGCAGCTCGGCATTGCGCTGCCCGAGCACTTCGGGGTGCACCCCTCGACGCGGCGCCACTGGCAGCGCGATGCAGTGGATCAGAAGGGGGCCTGATGCCGGTGGTTGCCGGCATATAGCCCGGTCAGCGTAGGCAGCATGTTGACAACACCCGGGAGGGCAAGGCGATGGCTCCTCCAGACGACGCCCAGTTGATACCTTCGCCCAGGGATCACGTCATCGAGGCGGTGCTCATGATGCTGGCCATCCTGCCGGTGATCGTCTCCGCCTACGCCAGCCTGGTCACGGGGGAGGGGCACTGGTTTCAGCGCTCCGGGGCCCTGATGGTACTCTTCTCCTTTGCCGTGGAATATCACCGTACCCACATGATGCGCTGCATTGCGCCCGAAGGGGGCTCCCTGTTCGGTCACTCCCAGTGGCTGGCGCGCTGGATCACGCGCTTCTGGCGCTCGGTTCCCTACATCTGCTATCTGGCCATCTTCCTCGGCACCCTGATCTGGAGCTACGGCGACCTGCTCTTCTAGCGCTACCCACCGGTTCAATCCCGATGGTCAAGAACTTGGCCAAGCGTCAGGTGTCGGCTGTGAATCCCCGGCCCATTATGGGGATTTTAGAGTCAAAAGCCCAAAGGCATTCGTCGGCTCGTTAGTGATTTCCTTACGCCGTTGGGAGCCTGTTTGTTGAAATATGGCCGGCATGAAAAATTATAAGTTAATCAGGTGGATTCGCTGTCATAAAGCGCTCCTTTTTCTGACTCAACATGGCGACCTTCTTTCGCAGAAGGGATGCATAAGATGTCGAGTATCTTCCGGCCTCGACAACACAATGCCATGTAGTGAAGAAGGGGAATTCCATGGGACATTCACATCACAAGAAGCGTCTGCCCGTCATGCTGGTGTCGACGGGGACGGCGGCACTCACATTCGGCATGCTGAGCGTGCCCGCCATGGCGCAAGACGTGACCGCCGAGCAATTGCGCGCCCAGATGCAGGAGATGCAGCGCCAGATCGATCGGTTGGAGCGGCAGTCGGAAGAAGCCCAGCAGCGGCCGGCCGATGCCGTGACCGGCGGGGATACCCCCGGTAGCTTCAAGCTCCCGGGCTCCGATACCTCCGTGGAGATTGGCGGCTACGTCAAGCTGGATGCGATCTACGACCTCGACCAGGACCTTGGCGATACCCTGTTCGCCGAAGGTATCGATACGGGGGCCCCGTCGAGCAAGAACTCGTTCCGCGCCCATGCCCGCCAGTCGCGACTGTTTCTCAAGACGTCGACGCCCACCGCGATGGGACCGGCGACCACCCACCTCGAGGGGGATTTCTTCGGCGGGGGCGGCAATGAAGTGTTCTCCAACTCGCGCAGCTTCCGCCTGCGCCACGCTTACGGGGAGTGGGCCGGGCTGCTGGCGGGGCAGACCTGGACCAACTTCATGCATTTCACTGCCTACCCCAGCACCGTCGACTTCGACGGTCCGGTGGGCGTGAGCTTCCTGCGCCAGGCGCAGGTGCGCTATACCCTGCCGGTGGGCGACGGGGCACTGTCGTTCTCCGCAGAGAACCCCGAGGCGACCGGCTTCGAAGGATCGCGTGATACCGCGCCGGATGTTACCGCCCGCTATCAATGGAGCGGGGACAATGCCGGCTTCGAGACGGCTGCTGTGGTCAGGCGGCTCAAGGTCGACGACGGCAACGTCAATGACTCCGCTACCGGCTATGGCCTGATGCTGGCGGGCAACGTGGGTGTCGGGCCGGACACGACCCTGATGGCGGGCGCCATCTATGGCGATGGCATCGGGCGCTACCTGTATACGGCGAGCGGGGCCAGCGATGGTTCGAGTGGGATCGGCGAAGCTTTCGTGGATGCCAACGGCAGCCTGGAGACCATCGAGGCCTACGGCTTCAACGTCGCTGCTGTCCAGCAGTGGACCGACCAGTTCAGCTCCAGCCTCTCCTACGGGCAGGTTCGGGGGGATCGTCCGAGCAACCTGTTCCCCGATTCCACTCGCAAGCTGGAGAGCATTCACTTCAGCCACTTTTATCAGGTGAGCGAGCCGGTGACGCTGGGGTTTGAGGTCTCCCATGCCCGCAAGGAGGAGCAGAGTCGCGCGTCCAACGACAACACGCGCCTGCAGTTCTCGGCGCAGTATAGCTTCTGAATGGTGCCCAAACCTGTTCAGGCAAGGGCGAGGGGGCAGGGCTCACCTGCCCCCTAGTCCTGCTGATCCAGATCGAACCGATACTGCACCCGATGCAGCAGCTCGAACTGCCGGTTGCACTGGGTGCAGGCGCCGCACATGGAGAGGTGGAGACGCAGCGAGAGGCGTTCCTGCCAGGTCAGCGGTCGATCCAGGCGCTGGGACATCAGCTCAGTGGCACGTCGGCACATCACTATCATCAGCATTGCTCCTTCAGCCAGCCCTGTTCGATGCAGCTGCGCAGGCGAAGCCGAGCCCGGTGAAGGATCACCCAGCAGTTGTTCTCCTTGATGCCGAGCTCTCGGCAGATATCCTCGGTGGAGAGCCCCATCAGCTCGCGCAGCGAAAAGACCCGGGCGATGTTATCCGGCAGGGCGATCATGCAGGCATCGAACACCTGCCAGAAGTGCTCGTTCTCGAACGCCGCCTCCGGTTCGCCCCAGCTGGCCGGGCGGGCCTCTTCTCGCCAGCGGCCGTTCTGCTGGAACTGGCGGTCCAGGGCCTCGTCGTCGGTTTCGTCCTCGAGCGGTTGCCATTTGCCCTGGCGTTTCTGGGCGCGCATGGTATCGAGGATCTTGTACTTGAGAATGCCGAAGACCCAGGTCTCGTAGCCCGAGCGGCCGGAGAAGCTGGCGTCTTTCTCGATAGCAGCCTCCAGCGCGTCCTGGACGGCATCCTCGGCCTGGGCGTTGTTGCGCAGGTGCAGCCGGGCGAAGGATACCAGCCGTGGCCGGACGGCGGACAGGCGCTGCATGCGGTCGTCTAGCGTTTCTGCGGTCATGTTGGGGCTTCCTGTTTCGGCACGGTAGTCCATAGGGCATGCGCTAACACAGCATGGTCCAGGGTCTCAGGCATTGGCAATTTTCCGTCGGGCTCCTGCCTTTTTAGCTCGACGTATTGGCTGCCTATCGCCTTGGCGTCATGTGAAATGCGCAACGCCGCCACTGGCGGCCCCTACATGATATGCATTTAGTACCGATCGTTCCAATATCTGTCAGGACCGTATTACTACACTTTGAACCCTAAACATACTGACACGATGCGAAGGGCAAAATACCCACCGCCAGCTCATGCTGGCCCGCGGCTCGGCAATAGCGTCTGGAGGTAGTGGATGGAAGGCTTCGTCGACGACCATACCCGGCTTCTGGCCGCGCTGTGCGGCTTTCTGTTTCTGGTGTCCTGCATTCGCCATTATGCGCCGCGTACGGTGCTGCCCGCAGAGTCATGGCTGCTCCTGGCGGGTATCGGCTATGGGTTGGCGGCGTCGCGCATCGCCGAGCTTCCGTCCCTGCGTCTCGATCCGGCAGTGGTCTTCGGCATACTGCTGCCCGTGCTGGCCTTCTCGGAAGGGCGCCACCTGCCGATTGCGCTACTGGTGCGTGCCGCCGCTCCGGTGATGCTGCTAGTGCTGCTCGGCATGCCCATGGCGATGTTTCTGATCGGCCTGCCTGTCGCCTGGCTGCTTGAGCTCCCCTACCTGCATGGTCTGATGTTCGGTGCCGCCGTGGCGGCAATCGACACCATCTCCGTCGCCCACTTGCTGGACCGGTTCACCATACCCAGGCGGCTCAGATTGCTTTTGGACGGTGAGTCGATCTTCATCGATGCCATCACCGTGGTGATGTTCACGGCACTGGCCGGGGCCGTGATCGGGGCGGGCGATTTTCTGCCTGGCGATATCGCCATCGAAACCTTTCGCAGCATGCTGCTCGCCGTGCCGGTTGGGCTTTTGCTGGGCTGGCTGATAGGGCGTCTGGTGCGCCACTGGGGCGAGCAGAATCGTATGTCAGGGTTGACCTTGACCCTGGCGCTTCCCGTTGCGGGCTTTCTGCTCAGCGAACGCCTGCTGCACGCCTCGGGCATCATCGCGGTGGTGTTCGCGGCTTTGGCCTTCAGCCACTCCCGCCGCAGTAGCGCGCCTGACAAGCGAGAGCTCTATGACGATTTCTGGGAATACCTGGGCAGTCTGGGGTCAAGCGTGCTGTTCTTTGCCCTGGGGGCGGCGATGGCGCCACAAGTGTTCTCCCTCGACTGGACCCACGCGCTGATCATCGTACTGCTCTTATTCAGTCGCGCCCTACTGGTCTATGCCTCTGGCCCCCTTATCCGCCTGCAAGGCTGTGCTTTGCCACTTGCATGGCGTCATGCCCTGATGCTGGGTGGGTTGCGGGGGCGATACCCGCTGGGCTTGCCCTGATGCTGCCCCTGGATTACCCCTACCGGGATGAACTGCTGGTGATGGTGTTCGCCGTGGTTGCCTTCGGCATCCTAGTGCATCCACTGCTGATGGCGTCTTATCTGAAACGTTACCCGGTCAATGAGCTCCCGGTTGCCGAGGGACGGGAAAGCTCGGATCCCGGCGACGCCATGAGCAGTATGTCGCCTTTCCTGGCGCGGCGTCTGAAACAGAGCGCCTGGGGGCTGGCCGCCATTGCCGGTGTCATTGCCGGCGTCGTCTTCATTCTTCTGGAGATGGCCATGGTCTGGCTCTTTCAGGGCATGAGCCCCTGGGCGCCGGTCAGAATGATCGCGGCGATCGGCATGGGGCCGCACGTTCTGCCGCCGCCTGCCACCTTCGCCATCGACCTGGCGCTGGTGGCCATGGTGGTGCATTTCACCCTGTCGCTGGTCTATGCCTGGATACTCGCCCCCTTTATCGAGGAGGCCGGCCCGATCAAGGCGCTGGGGGCTGGCCTGCTCTTCGGGCTGGCGATCTACCTGGTGAACTTCTACCTGTTTACCGCCATGTTCCCCTGGTTCGAGATGGCGAGAAACTGGATCACCATCTTGGCGCATCTGGTATTCGGCGCGGTACTGGCCATTAGCTACTGCCTGGCTCGCCGATACTCTCGCTGAGGGGCGGCAGAAGAGCGAAGGCCATGCCGCTTTTGTAAGGCTCCGCCGCTGTCCTCGACAGACTCTTGAGCCCCGATACTTCGAGATCAAGCCAAGGAGATGACGAGATGAACACAGACAGAACCGCCGGCGCCGTCCAACAGGCCCCTGTAGAGCGGTATGCCCATTGGTTTCTGCGCTTCGCCCTGGCCAGTGTCTTTCTCTACATGGGGATCGACAAATTCATGGGGGGCGGTGTCGCCGAGTTCTCCATGATGATGGGACTCCCCCTAGTGCTTGGCGGCGCCGTGGCACTGGGTGAGGTCGGCACCGGAGTGCTGATCCTGCTCGGAGGTTTGATCGCGTCCGAGCTAGGCGACCTGGCCACCCGTCTGGCCGCCCTGGGCATGATCCTGATCCTGCTGGGGGCCATCTTCATGGTGCATTGGGGCCAGTGGCACTTCATGGCCACGGCGTCGCATCCGCTCGGCGGCATGATGTTCCAAGTGACGCTGGTGATGCTGGCCCTCTACCTGCTGGCCAAAGGCAATAACGCCTGAACGCCGTGATCCCCGATTCGGTGGCCTGACCTGACGTTGCCACCGAAATACCCGACAAGGAGGATGTATGCCGGACGACAAGCGACAAAATCTTCTCAACAGCCTTTCCCGGGGCGTTGCCTATGCCGTCCCCGTCTTGGCCCTGGTTACCGGGGGCTCGGCGCTCACGGCGATCTATTCCGATGTGGCCACCGAAAGCGGCTATCACATGATGGCGGAAGCCGAGGCAGAGGGTGAAGCCGAAGCGGAAGCCATGGGCGAAGCCGAGGCGGAAGCGGAAGGCGAGGCGGAAGCGGAAGGCGAAGCTGAAGCAGAAGCGGAAGGCGAGGCCGAGGCAGAAGGCGAGGCTGAGGCAGAAGCGGAAGGCGAAGCAGAAGGCGAGGTCGAGGCGGAAGCAGAAGCCCAATAAGCCCGCTGGACTATCCGCGATTGGATATGCCGCGTCCACGAATGCGCAGTGCGTCGGGTGACAGCCTGGCCGCTGCGCTGGATCGGTAAGAGCTCCGAGTGGAGGGAAGGGCGAAGGAGTGCTCAGTCGCCGGCGGCCGGTTCGGCCCCGAGCCAGCGTGCTACGTCCTCGGGACGGTCCACGTCCCATACCGTCGCCGGACAGGCGAGGCGCCAGCCCAGCGCTGCGACCCGGTGCCGCGTCTGGGCCATGACCCGCTCGCTGCCCCAGTCGATCGCGGCAAACAGCCGGATGTCGGGACGGCGCGCGCCGATCAGCGCATAGCCGCCGTCTTCGGCCGGCAGGCAGACAGCGTCCGACTCGGCAAGCGCCGCGTGACACTGCCGCAGCAGCGCCGGCGTCAGGACCGCGCAGTCGCTGCCGATCACCAGCCCCGGCCCCGGCATGGCGGTCAGGGCGTGGTGCATGCGCTGGCCCAGATCGCCCGCCGGCTGAGCGTGTAGCTCGATGTCGTAGCGCCTGGCCAGCTCGAGGAACAGCGGATGGGCGTGATCCAGCGCCGTCCATAGGCTGATACGGTGGGATACGGTGGCCGCCGTGGCCACCGTGAGCGTCTGACGCAGCAGCTGGGCATGCAGCCGCGCCGCCGTTTCGGCGCCCAGCGCCGGGATCAACCGCGTCTTGACCCGCCCCGGCAGCGGCGCCTTGGCGAGTATCGCCAGTGGGAAGTCAGCGGACATGGCGATACTCCCGGACCAGCTCCTCGGCCGCGACGCCTCGCCAGTAGCGAAAGCGCAGCCGCCACATCAGCCAGATTGTCGCCCAGGCGCCACCGCGATCCCAGCGGCGGCCGCTGGAGGTGACCCTGGCGCCCACACAGGCCGGCGGCGAGAGGCGCTTGAGCCGCCTCGAGAGTTCGATGTCCTCCATCAGCGGCTGGTCGGGAAAGCCGCCCACTGCCTCGAACGCCCGGCGGATCATGAACATGGCCTGGTCGCCGGTGGCGATACCGGTGAGCCGCGAGCGGCGGTTCATGGCGAAGGCGATCAGCGGCAGCAGCGGATGGCGGCCCTCCAGACGGACATCGAAGCGCCCCCAGCAGCGCCTGCCGGCCAGCGCCTGGGCGACCAGCCGGTCGGCGCGTTTCGGCAGCCGGGTATCGGCATGCAGGAACAGCAGGTGCTCACCGCGGCTGGCCCGGGCGCCGGCATTCATCTGGGTGGCGCGCCCCGGGGGCGTCGTGATCACGTGGGTGGCCAAGGGGCGGACCCGGGCCAGGGTGTCATCCCGGCTGCCGCCGTCGACGACGATGATCTCCACGCCGCAGACCCACAGGCCAAGCAGGTGGTGCATCAAGGCGTCGACGGTCTCGGCCTCGTTGAGTGTGGGAATGACAATGCTCAGCCGAGGGGCCGGGGGCATGGGCGATCTCCGGTAGCGGGGTGCCGTTTGGTCGTGCCGTCGCGAAGAAGCTTACACGGAATCCTGCCGCTATAGGGCGCTCGCCATGGCGGCCGGAGGCGAGGGCTGGTCTGTTCGTGAGCTGTAAGGCATCCGGTTCCTGTGGCGACCAAGGGGGACGCGTACCGACGCCGACGGCGTAAAGCCGCCACCGCCGCCCTGAAACCGAGGAGAGGGGACCATGAAGCCTTCGCACTCCCTGCCGCTGGCACTGACCCTGACGCTGTCACCGCTGATGGCCGCCTTGGCCGCACCGCCTACCGAGCACCCTCCTGCGGTTCCTCTGGCGTATTCGCTGGAGGCCTTTCGCGGCGAGATTCGCGCCGGCGGGCCCGGCAAGGACGGCATCCCCTCCATCGACCGGCCGCATTTCCAGCCGGCCGACCAGTCCGACCTGGATCCCGAGGAGCGGATCATCGGGGTACATCATAACGGCGTGGTACGCGCCTACCCGCAGCGCATCCTGGTCTGGCATGAAATCGTCAACGATGAGCTGGGCGGCGAGCCGGTGAGCATCACCTACTGTCCGTTGACCGGTACCGCGCTGGGGTTCAAGCGCGGTACCGCCGAGCTGGGGGTCTCCGGTCGGCTGGTCAACAGCAACCTGATCATGTACGACCGGGCCACCGACAGCGAGTGGCCGCAGATTCTCGGCGTGGCCATCGACGGACCGCTCGAGGGACGCGGGCTGGAAGAGTTCCGCGTGGTCTGGACCACCTGGGAGCGGTGGCAGGCGCGCTATCCCGACAGCGAGGTGCTGACCGACCGGACCGGCTTCGTGCGGAACTACCAGCGTGACCCCTACGGTAGCTATACCCCCTGTCAGGCTACTATCGGCCCGACAGCGCCCGCCTCTTTCCGGTGATGAACCGGGACGATCGCTTTGCGCCCAAGACGGAAATCCTCGGCTTTCGCACCCGACACGGCGCCGCGGCCATCACGCCGCAGGCGCTGGCGGCCGAGGGGGTGGTCGACCTGGCGCTGGGTGACAGCCACTACAGCGTGGTGCACGACCCCGAGCTTGCCACCGGCTGGGTGTTCCATAACCCCGAGCAGCTCGCTCTCGATGCCCAGGCGATTCGTTTCGGCGATGACGGGATCAGCGGCGGCGGTACCGGCGAGCTGGAACCGGTCAACGCCTTCGAGGCGATGTGGTTTGCCTGGGCGGCCTTCTATCCCGATACCATCCTCTATGAAGGCGGGGAGGCACCATGAGGGCCCTGCTGCGCGTCGTGACGTCACTGCTGTCGCATCCCGCCATGGCCAGCGCCGTGGGGACGGTAACGGTCGTGTACGCCCTGCTGTACCTGTGGCTGACAGGTGACATCATGGGGGAGGCCAGGGTGGCTGGCTGGCGCTCTTTCCCGCCTGGGAAAGAGTGTGGGAGACGCGGGGGCCCTTCCAGTTCGAGCCCGTGGGGCTGTTCTTCCTGGGCAGGCTGGTCTGGACCTTCAGCCCCATCAATACCCTGCTTGCGCTGATCGTGGGGCTATTGGTGGGGCTCAACCTGGTGGCCGGCTGGCGGCTGTGGCGGGCGCCACGCGTCTGCGGCCTGGGGGGCTCCGGCACCGGCCTGCTGGCAGCGCTGCCCGCCCTGCTGGCCGGCGGCGCCTGCTGCGCGCCGCTGGTGCTGATCTGGCTGGGGCTGCCGATCGCCGGCGCCGTGGCCAGCCTGGCCCCGGTATTGATTCCCGTGTCGCTGCTGCTGCTGTGCGTCGCCCTGTGGGGGATGGCCAAACGGCTCGACGTTGCTTACGGCCGCCGGCTGGACGATGCTGAGCATTCACGCTGAAACCTGACCAAAATGCACGTTGAGCCATGACAAGGAGGCACGACCATGATTGAGATTCGCAAACCGCTGACGATGCTGATGCTTGCCGGCCTGCTGGTCGCCGGCCCGGCGCTGGGCGGCCAGGGGATCGAGCGCCTGACCAGTAATGACGCTATCGATGAGGTCGACCAGCGGCTGCGAGCCGCGCTCGAGTCGCGCGGCATGACCCTGGTCACGGTGGTGGATCATGCGGCCAACGCGGCGAGTGTCGAGCTGTCCCTGTCTCCCACGCGAGTCTTCGTGTTCGGCAATCCCCAGGTTGGCACGCCAATGATGCAGTGCCAGGGCAGCGTGGCCCTCGATCTGCCCCAGAAACTGCTGCTTCGCGAAACCGATGCGGGAACCGTGCTGGAGTGGAATCATCCCGACTATCTCGCCGAGCGCCACGACTTGAGTGCCTGCGACCTGCCGCTCGATGACGTAGCCGATGCCCTGGCCGGTATTGCCGCCGAGGCGGCAGGTCGATAGCTCGACCCAATGCAGCGCAGGATATGATGAATCGCCCGGATAGCGCCGGGCGATTTTTTTCGCCGTGTGTTTTCGAGTGTTGCCCCCGGTTAGCGGGAGCTGTCATCGCCTTGGTCTTCATCCTCCTCGTGGATCCGCGCTGAATCGAAGGACCGGCCGATCTCGTGCAACAGGGTGAATTGACGGTCGCATTCACGACAGGCCCCGCACATCGAAAGATGCAGGCGCAGCGATAGTCGCTCTTGAAAGGTAAGCGGCCGGTCATGCTTCAGCGACATCAGGCGCGTGGCTTCCTTGCACATCAGCATGGTTGGGCCTCCGTGAGCCAGCGGCTCTCGATACAGCTTCGCAACTTGAGCCGCGCCCGGTAAAGCAATACGGCGCAGTGATTCTCTCCAATCCCTACCTCCCGACAGACATCGCGAGTCGATAGCCCCATCAGCTCACGAAGTAAAAAGACCCTGGCCAAGTTGTCGGAAAGGTTCTGCATGCAGGCGTCAAATACCTGCCAGAAGCGTTCGTTCTCGAACATGCTCTCCGGTTCGCCCCAAGCGCTGGGTCGGGCCAGAGCGTGCCAGCGGCCATTGTGCAGAAACTGCCGATCGGTGGCGTCGTGATTGGCATTTTCTTCCAGGGTCTGCCAGTACCCACGGCGTTTTTGATCCTGTATGGCATCGAGAATCTTATACTTGAGGATGCCAAATACCCAGGTTTCATACCCCGAACGGCCGGAATAGGTGCTGCCATTTTCAATGGCCGCAAGCATGGCGTCTTGTACGGTGTCTTCGGCCAGCGCAGGGTCGCGCAGGTGTAGCAGGGAAAACGATAGCAGGCGAGGACGGATGGAAGCCAATCGTGCGATTCGCTCAGCGTCTCTGGGTGCTGCATTTCCAGTGGCTTTCTTGGCTGGTGCTTCATTCGTCATGGCTTCCGCCCCCTGTGTTGTTGTGCGAACGAAACCTGTCTCATGCGGAAGTGCATCGCTATCCAGAGCGCGTGCGAGACACCTCCGCCATTGGTATGGCGCCTGACAGAAAAGTGGCGTAGGGCTTTGTCGCATATAGAAGGGAGGCCTTACAGGTCATGATAAAAGATTTTGGTAGCTGTATAGAAAGTAATGGAATCGAGTTTCTGGCATTTTTCGTGTAATGACTGGGCGTGGTGTTACTACTAAGAGGCAAGGATTCACAGAATGGATCCTCGAAAGATGATAACCAGGATTAGCTGATGAAGGAGAAGTGTCATGAAACTCGCAATGAATGTTTCCGCTGCTGTAATGACGGCTGCACTTACGCTGGGCATGGTCGGTCAGGCCTCCGCGATGTCGCTGGACCTGAACAATGGCTACTCGAGCTCAAAGGCGGTGGGTGGCAAGGACCACTATACCCTGCAGGTCCAGTCCCCGACCCGGGTCAAGGTCGCCAGCCAGGCGTTCATTCCCACTGAAACGGCGCACATTCACGTTCGTGCCGCCCTGCGGGATGAGAGCGGCAGCGTGGTGACCACGGCGGCCCGGCAAGGCAGCAACTTCGTCCTCGACCGCCAGCTGCAGCCCGGTAGCTACACGCTGGAAGTCGAGTCCTGGAACGCCAGCGGCAAACAGCAGGGCGCCAATCGCTACCAGCTTCGCGCCGACTATTAATCGACAACTCTCCCACCCCCCTCCCCATGACATCGCCAGGCGACACGCCTGGCGATGTCGTCGGCGTCCTGACAGATGAGCTCCCACCATGAAAGGCAGTGGCTGAATTCGGCCGCTCGGTCGCCGGTACCCTCGCGGGAGTGATCCGGGACTAACATCATGCGGCCTCTCCCGGTTTTTCTCGCGAGCCGGCCGGCGAAATGCGCGAAGGCTTTAGTCGTAGAAGAAGGCGATTCCTTACAGGTCGGTATGAAACCTTCTGACTGTTTTATAGAAGACAATGGAATCTTGTTTTTGTCGTTTTTCCTGTAATGACTGGCTGTGGCTGTACTACTAAGAGGCAAGGATTCACGAGGTGGGTCCTCGAAAGCTAACGAGTTAAGATGATGGAAGGAGAAGCGTCATGAAAGCGATAACCAAATTTTCGGCAACACTGTTAACAGCGTCGCTGGCTCTGGGAGCCGTGGCTCATGCATCGGCAAGTGATGATACGGTTCTGCGCCAAGGCTGGTCGGGTTCCAGCTCGGTAGGAGGAACGGACCGCTATAGCCTGCAGCTTCAATCGCCGGCGAGAGTGACCGTGAAGAGCCATAGTATCGTGCCCCTCTACTCAGGCAGCCTGAATGTTCGTGGCCGCCTGGTTGATGAAAACAACAACGTGGTGGCATCCATCCCTCACTGGAGCAGCGCCTTCACGATCGATCGCCAGTTAGAGCCGGGTCGCTATACGCTGCTGGTGGATTCTCGCAACATCACCATGAAGAAGGCCGGCCCCAATCGTTATCTGCTTAACACCCGTATCGTCGCCGGGCGGTGATGGGGTGTGGCCGACAGCTGGCTGATGATTTGTTGGGGAAATGCTGTAAGGAATCGGTCTGAGTTACCTACTAAATAACCAAGGATCGGCGCAATAAGATCCTGGTGATAAATTGATTATAAACTTGATAGTGTCAGGAGAGTGTTATGAAACTTTCGATGAAAATTACCGCTGCCGCAATGACGACTTCACTTGCACTGGGCTTGGCCGGCCAGGCATCCGCGATGTCGCTGGACCTGAACAATGGCTACTCAAGCTCACAGGCGGTGGGTGGCAAAGACCACTATACCCTGCAGGTCCAGTCCCCGACCCGGGTCAAGGTCGCCAGCCAGGCACTCGTTCCCACTGAAACGGCGCACATTCATGTTCGTGGCGCCCTGCGGGATGAGAGCGGCAGCGTGGTGACCACGGCGTCCCGGCAAGGCAGCAACTTCGTCCTCGACCGTCAGCTGCAGCCCGGCACCTACACGCTGGAAGTCGAGTCCTGGAACGCCAGCGGCAAACAGCAGGGTGCCAATCGCTACCAGCTGCGCGCCGACTATTAATCGACAACTCTCCCCCTCCCCATGACATCGCCAGGCGACACGCCTGGCGATGTCGTCTGCGCCTCTGCGATAGCCGCTTCCCCTGTAAGGCGCGGCCAATGGTCGCGACAGCAAGTCATAGCCGGCGTGTTGGTGCCTGGCTAGCTGAGGGAGGGGCGGATCATGAACGAGTTGATCGAACGCATCGGGTATCTGCTGAGCTGTTGGCTCTCTTGCCCGCGCCCCTGGCATCAGCCCGAGGGGCGTATTGAAAGCGACCTGCTGCCCTGCCTGGAGCCGGGAGATGTGCTGCTGGTGGAGGGCTCTTCACGACTCAGCACCGTGATCAAGTATCTCACTCAGTCCTCCTGGTCCCATGCCGCGCTCTTCGTCGGCGAGCAAGCCGCTCGGGAAGCTGGCGGGCGGCCGGGTGACTGCTTCGTCGAAGCGGATCTCAGCGAAGGCGTCAGGCTGGTGGGGTTCGATGAGTTTGTCGGCGTGCCGTTGAGAATCTGCCGCCCCATGGGGCTCGCGCCTGAGGATGTCGATGCGCTGATACGCTTCGCCTGTGGTCGAGTCGGCCACTGCTACGACCTGCGCAACATCCTGGATCTGGCGCGCTACCTGATGCCGCTTCCTCCGGTACCCTCGCGCTGGCGTCGGGGCATGCTCATGCTCGGTAGCGGAGACCCGACCCGGGCCATCTGCTCTACGCTGATTGCCGAGGCGTTTCAGTCGGTTCGCTACCCGATACTGCCCAGCCATGAAGGCGCCAGCAAGGTTGGGTCCGGGCCGCGCAAGGGGCGCCCTCTGCTACGACGGCGCCACCATTCGCTGTTCACGCCTCGGGATTTCGATCTCTCGCCCTATTTCCAGATCGTCAAACCCAAGCTGGTCGACGGCTTCGATCCTTATCGGCTGCGCTGGCAAGAACCGCATGGGGGCATGCCGACTACCTCGTCCGGACTCAGTGACTGAGTTCGATCACCCGGCCGCCGGCATCCTCGGCGTCTTCCCGGTCGTGGGTGACCAGCAGGCTGGGCAGCCCGGCATCGCGCAGCCGCTGGAACCCCAGCTGGCGCATCTCGTGACGCAGATGGGTATCGAGCTTGGAGAAGGGCTCGTCGAGCAGCACCGCACAGGGCTCGGAGAGCAGCAGGCGCATCAGCGCCACCCGGGCCTTCTGGCCGCCGGAAAGGGTGGCCGGGTCGCGCTTGGCAAAGCCCGAGAGGCCGATCTGGGCAAGCGCCGAGGCCACCCGAGCGGCCTTGTCGGGGGTGGCGCGGGGCATGCCGAAGCGCAGGTTGCCGCCCACCGAGAGATGGGGAAACAGCAGCGGGTCCTGAAACAGCAGGCCGATACCGCGTCGCTCCGCCGGCAGGCCGGTGATGTCCTGGCCATCCAGTAGCGCCCGGCCGCTGGCCCGGAAGGCCGGGGCCAGGAAGCCGGCCAGGAAGGCCAGCAGGGTCGACTTGCCGGAGCCCGAGGGGCCCATCACCGTGAGCACTTCGCCGGGACCCACCTCGGCGTCGAGCTCCAGCAGCGTCACCTCGTCGAGGGTGATGCGGATCTGTTCCAGGGTCAGGGTATGGCGGTCGTTCATGGGGCGCCTCGCATGCCGCGACGGTGGGACCAGAGCAGCCGTGGCAGTCCCACGGCAATGATGAAGCCCACCAGCGGCAGGCTGGCCTGGACCAGGGCCCAGACGCCGATCACCCGGCGGTTGCCGCCGGCCGCCAGCGACACCGCTTCGGTAGTCACGGTGGGTACCCGGCCGGCGCCGAGCAGCTGGGTGGGCAGGTACTGGCCGATGCTGACGGCAAGCCCCACCGCGCAGGCGGTGAGCATCGGTGCCAGCAGCATGGGCAGCCGCACTCGCCAGAAGGCGCCGTTGCGCGAGCCCCCCAGGCTGAGCGCCAGCTGTGTCCAGCGTGGGTCGAAGCGCCGGTAGGCCTCGGACAGCGACAGGAACACATAGGGCAGCACGAACAGCAGGTGGCCGAAGATCACCAGGCCATGGGTGGGGCGAGTGCCCAGGGACTCCATCACCACCACCAGGCCGAACAGGAAGGCGATCTGCGGCACGATCAGCGGCAGATAGAGCAGCCCCAGCGCTGAGAGCACCCGCCCCTCGGTCGGATGGCGGCCGGTACGCTGCTCATTTTCCAGTGCCGCCAGCGCCAGCGCCAGGGCGATCAGGGTGGCGACGCAGGCAATGACGATGGTCGAGATCACCGGTCCGGATAGGGCAGGCAGGGCGCGCAGCCAGTGCGTTGTGGTCACGCTTTGGGGCAGGGCCTCGGGGAAGCGCCAGAAACCGGCGACGGAGTTGAGGGCGAGGCTGGCCATGCCGGTGAAGGCGGTCAGGGTGGCCAGCAGGATCAATCCCTTGCCGGCCAGGCGCAGCGGCTGCTCGCCGCGCCGGCGCCCGCCGCGCGCGATCCAGCGCTGTCCCAGACGGGAGATCACACGCTCCAGGCACCACCAGGTGGCCAGCGCCGTGGCGGTGACGCCGAGCTGAAGCACGGCACCGGCCGAGGCCATGAAGCGCCGGGAGAGGTCGGGGTCGTGAAACCAGGTAAGGATCGATACCGACAGCGTCGGCGGCAGGGTGGGGCCGAGGATCAGCGCCACGTCCACCACCGAGGTGGCGTAGGCGATCACCGCATAGACCGGCAGACGGATCAACGGATAGAGCGCCGGCAGCACCACCTTGAGCCAGGCGATGGTCGGGCGATAGCCCAGCGAGCGGGCCATCGCCAGGCGCCGCTCGGGGTCGAGCTGGGGCAGGGCGGCAAGGCTCATCAGCAGCAGGAAGGGGATCTCCTTGATGACCAGGCCGGCCATCAGCGAGAGTCCCCAGGGGTCCTGGACGATCAGCGCATCCGGCGGGCGCTCCCAGCCGGTGAGTCCCGGCGAGAGCAGGCGTGCCACCAGGCCGGAAGGAGCAATCAGGAAGGCCAGCCCGAAGGCGGCGGCGGCGTGGGGAATCGACAGCAGCGGCGAGACCATCCGCCGGATCCAGCGGTCCAGCCGGCTGCCCGAGGCGCCGGCCAGGAACAGCAGCACCACGGCAAGCGACACCGCGGTGGTGGCCAGGCCGCTGGCGAAGCTCACCGCCACCGAGCGCCCCAGGCCGGGCTGGGCGAACAGCTCCCGCCATGGCGCCAGGCTGAACGCGGTGCCGCCCAGCGCCGGCAGATAGCCGAAAGCGGGCAGCACCGCCATGGCCAGCCCGGCGAGGATGGGGCCGACCAGCAGGGTGACGATCAGCGCCGGCGCGAGACGCAGCATCACCGCCTAAGCGCCCGATGTGGGCGCCTCTCACGATACGGCCGGCACAAGGGACTGGCGACTCTCTGAGGTCCTTCAGTTGCCCACATAGCGTTCCTGCCAGGCGGCCTCCAGGGCATCTACCCAGCTCGGATGGGGCTGGCCCAGCACGGTGCCGAGTTCACTCGGTGAGAGCGTCGCGATACCCAGATCGATATCTTCGAAGCGGGCGCGATCCGCCTCGTCCAGGCTGTCCAGGGAGAGCACGGTATTACTGCCCCAGACCACCGGGTCCTGCTTCTCGGCCTGGGCTTCGGGAGAGAGCAGGAAATTGGCCACCACCATGGCGCCGGCCTTGTGCTGGGCGTTGTAGGGGATCGCCAAGAAGCTCATGTTGCCGATCATGCCGTCATCGTGGACATAGCTGCGCACCGTGTCGGGCAGCTCGAAGTTGGCGATGGCGCCGGAGGCCTCGGTGGTGCTGAACGAGAGGCCGATGCTGATCTCCCCGTCGCCCATCAGCCGACGCAGCTCGGCGCTGTTGGCTGGAAAGGCGCGGCCGCTGCGCCACAGGTGGGGGTGAAGGGCGTCGAGGAACTCCCAGAGAGGGGCCGTGGCGGCCTCGAAGTCGGCCTGATCCACCGGTGAATAGAAGCGCTCCGTGTCGTCGGCAAGCTCCAACAGCGCCTGGGTGATAAAGGCGTTGCCGAGGAAGTTGGGCACCCGAGCATAAGTGAAGTCACCCGGGTTTTCCTGAGCCCAGTCGAGCAGCTCGGGCATGGAGCGCGGGTGCTCTGCGACCAGTGCTGTGTCGTAGTAGAACACCACCTGGGAACTGCTCCAGGGAAGTTCGAGGCCGTCCACCGGGATCGTCCAGTCGTAGCGCACAGCGGGGGTGTTGTCCGGATCGGTGAGCGGGTAGTGGGGCACTTGCTCCGACCAGGGGCCGAACAGCAGGTCGTTTGCCTTCATGGCGGCGAAATTCTCGCCGTTGATCCATATTAAGTCCACATTGCCACGCTCATGGTTGCCGGCCTGCTTTTCGGCCAGCACTCGCGATACTGCCTCGGCGGTATCGCCAAGCTTGACATGCACCAGCTCGATATCGAAGCGTTCAGCGACCTGGCGTCCCGCCCACTGGATATAGGCGTTGGTGCGATCCTCTCCTGCCCAGGCATTCCAGTAGACGGTCTGACCACGGGCCTCGTCTAGCACTGCCTCCCAGTCGCCGGGGTCGGGGGCGGCATGTGCTGACAGGGGCAGCAGCAGGGCGAGGGCGGGTAGCAGGGAAAGGGGGCGGATTGGCATCGTCGGAGTTCCTTTCGGCAGTGTCGTCATGGGGCCTCAGGGCCGGGTCACAGGGAGAGGCTGCGCTCGAGTTCGCGCAGCTCGGCGCGCACGTGTTCGATGATCGGCCGCGACAGGTAGTGCTCGACCCGGTCGCGGACGTGGGCGACCAGGGCGTCGTCGCTGAGCTCGGCCGACCAGTCTTCCCCGCGCGCGGTAGCGTCCTGGGCGCGGCCATGGCGGGCGCGCCACTTGGCGCACCAGGTCAGCGACCAGAGCCACATGGCGCGCCGGCAGGCCAGCAGGCTGGCGCTATCGGCAACGGCCCCTCCAGCCTGTGCCCAGCCCCGATAAAAGCCGGCCACCTGGTCGGTCGTGAGCTCGGCATGGCTGTTCAGGTCCCAGGTGGTGGAGGTGTAGAGAGTGGCGTGGGCCAGGTCGAAGCCGGGTAGGCCGTAGCGGCACTTCTCGAGGTCCACCAGCACCGCACGGCCTTCAGCCGTCATCAGGAAGTTGCCGGGGTGGGCATCGAAGCTGATCAGCCGCGCGTCGGCCTTGGGCAGGGTGTCGGGCAGTGCCGCCAGTTCCGCCTCGATGGCGTCGCGCTGCGCCGGTCCGAGGTCGGCCTCGTCGAGGAAGGCGGCCTGGTCGGCCACCTCCCGGCGCATCGCTGCCCAAGGGTCGGCGGGAGCGAGCAGCGGCGCGCGCCGCTCTCGTGGCGGCAGCGGCAGGGCATGCAGGGCGGCCAGGGCGGCGGCGATGGCCGGCAGATCCTGGGGCAGTCGTGCCGGGCGGCCACGCACCGCGCTGACCAGCAGCCCCCGCGGGGCAGCGCCGACGAAGGGGGAGTACCCCTGCAGCGCCGGGGTATGGCCGCTCGCAGCCGCGCGAGCGAAGCAGGCCGCCTGGTAGTCCAGGTTGGCGTCCGGAGCCAGGCCCAGCTGACTCTGCTTGGGCAGTCGGGCGACCCAGTCCCCGCCTTCGCGGCCAAGCCACAGGTGGTGATGGGCCAGGCCGGTATCGGCCATCGGCTGAATCTGGCCAATGTCGCGCCGCTGGCCGTCCAGGCTGAGCGCCGCCTCGAGCTGAGCGGTTAGCGTTTCCGGACCAGCGAAGGCAGAGACGGTATTCGGCATGGCATTCCTCGCTATCGGGTCGTCCGATCTCGGGCGGTGGACCGGTAGACAGTGAACAAGTGGGCAGTGTGCCAGTGAATGGTCGGAGGTGGGGCCCTTTCCTTACAGGGATGTCCTGCACTGACCATGCGCAGGCGCCAATCGGTATCCAGTCTGTCTCCGGCTGTAAGGTCTCGCTGTCTCAGCCTACCAAAGCCTACCGTCGACAGTCGGCGGTGCCCTCTCATTAGGGAGCGATCATAATACAATCTTAACAATCAACAACTTGCTATGGATTGCCATAGGGAGGTAGAGATCATGTCACAGCATGACGAGAAACGCCGCAGACTGCTGGGTCGCCTCAGTCGACAGCTGGCCTACACGGCACCGGCCCTGGCCCTGATGGCGGCCGGCGGCGTGGCGCTGCAGGTCACCGCCGACGATACCTCGGGCGACAGGGGGCTGGCGTCCCTGTCGGAAGAGACGCTGCTGCTGGCCAGCGCCCAGGCGGAAGGGCAGGCCGAAGGCGAGGCTGAGGCAGAAGGGGAGGCAGAAGGAGAAGCCGAGGCAGAAGGAGAAGCCGAGGCAGAGGGAGAAGCCGAGGCGGAAGGGGAGGCTGAAGCAGAGGGAGAAGCCGAAGCGGAAGGGGAGGCTGAAGCAGAGGGAGAAGCCGAGGCAGAAGCGGAAGCCGAAGCGGATACCAGTGATATCCAGCGCCCCGAGGGCTACTCACCGGGCTACAGCGAGGACGGCACGAACGACCCGAGCTGCTGGCGCTGGGTCGAGAGCTGTTTCGCGACAACTCCCTGAGCGCCAACAACATGTCCTGCGCCACCTGCCACGCTGAGGATGCGGGGTATCTGGAAACCTTCAAGCAGCCCTATCCGCATCGTGTGGCCATGGGCGAGAACATGTTCGGCCTGGACCAGGTGCACGCCGACGAGATGGTCCAGATGTGCATGGTAGTCCCCATGGCGGCCGAGGCGATGGGCTGGGACAGCGAGGAGCTGGCCGCGCTCTCGGCCTATGTGGTGGAGGTGCAGCGACGCTATGCGGGTGAACCGCATGACCTCTAGCCCGGCCCTGCTCGACTGATGAAAAAAAGGGTTCAGCGCAGACTGGCGTGAATGGGCCTTGTGGGAGGGAGCTTCAGCTCGCGAAGTAGCGCGCAGCGCTACCCATGGGGCGCCTGCGGCGCCTTCGCCCGGCAGAGTCGAGACGTCGAACCGCGGCCTCCCACCTTGAAGCTCGCCAAACATGTTCACGCTAAAGTGCGAAGAACCAAAAAAGGTGCCACCGCCAGCGGTGGCACCCGAAGAGCCAGCATGTCGGGCATGCCAGTGAACCGGCGGCCAGCAGGCCGCCAACGAGAGAGAAGGGGGTCAGCGCAGCCGCTGGCCGGAGACGCTGGGGTGGTAGAGCGGCTGCACGCTGTTGCCGTCGGGGTCCCGGCAGTAGAGGCTGCGGCCGCCGTCGCCGTGATCGTGGGGGCCGCGTACTACCTCGACGCCGCTGGCCTGCAGGTAGTCGTGCCAGGCATCCACGTCCTCCGGGGTGTCGACCACGAAGCCGAAGTGATCCAGGCGCTGCGGGTCGCCGCCGGTGTCGGCCTTGGCGCGGCTCAGGGAAAAGTTGTCGTTGCCAAGCGTCAGGTAGACCAGGTCTTCATGGGCGCGTCTCAGCACGCGCATGCCCAGGATATCCACGTAGAAGCGCTCGCACGCCTCCAGGTCCTGTACCTGCAGGGCGATATGGCGCATGCCGTTGAGCGGGGCGGGGCGTTGCATGGGCTCGATCTCCGGGTCAGGGTTTCACGTATTTGTGGAAAATGTTTTCATAAATATCCCTTAACCACAACCCCATCGCTTCCGACAGGAGTCCGCCCATGTACTGCATCATCGTCCAGACCCGCCTCAAGCCCGGCCAGCGCGACGCCTTCCTGGCCGCCATGCTGCCCAATGCCGCCGCCTCGGTACGCGAGGAGCCGGGCTGTCATGCCTTCGACGTCATCGAGGATCGCGACACGCCGGACCTCTTTCACCTCTACGAGATCTACGCCGACGAAGCGGCGCTCGCCGCCCACAAGCAGACGCCCCACTACCTGGCCTGCCGGGAGGTGGTCAATCCGTTGATCGCCGAACAGCGGGTGATTCGCGCCGACGTGCTGGCCACCCAGCCGCGAGCGGTCGCTCACTGACCCAGGCGCCAGGCCGACATTCGATTCGCAGGGTTATCGCAGATAGCTCCATCGCTCGGGGCTGATCCGGCAACAAGCCTGAGAGGAGGCGCTGTGAACCCTTCCCTGGGCGCTACCGACGCCATCCATGGCGTAGGACCTCCTCTCTGGCTTGTCCCCGGCGCCCTTCGTTGTCGCCAACTGCGATAGCCTTGATTCGATTCGGCGTCGCCTTGCCTGCCCTGCTAGGCTGGAATCAGAAGACGCTGAACCAACCGCGGCGGAGACACTCACACAGGACAGCTGCCGTTACCGGAAGGAAGGGTCATCATGAGCGTGCTCCGTGCCTCCCTGTTTCATCGCCTGGTGCTTCTCTTCAGCCTGCTCTGCCTGGTGCTGGGCGGGCTGATGGCGTGGCATGCCCACGCCCAGCAGGAGCAGCGCACCGCCCTGGTGATGACCATCGACGGCGCCATCGGCCCCGCCACCAGCGACTATTTCCAGCGCGGCCTGAGCCGGGCCGCCGAAGGGAACGCCGAGATCGTGGTGGTAGAGATGGACACCCCCGGCGGCCTGGATGCCTCCATGCGGGACATGATCCGCGCCATGCTCACCTCCAGCGTCCCGGTGGCCATCTATGTGTCGCCCAGCGGTTCGCGGGCCGCCAGCGCCGGCACCTACCTGATCTACGGCAGCCATGTCGCCGCCATGGCGCCCTCCACGCACCTGGGATCGGCCACGCCGGTGCAGATGGGAGGCGGCTTTCCGGGCATCGGTGACGACGACGATGACGACAACGACGCGCGCGCCGATGATACCAATGACGAGGCGAGCGAAGAACAAGGTGCCAACGATGACGAGGCGCTGCCCGATGACGACGAGATGCGCGAGGAGGCCGACGAGCGCAGCGAGGCCGCCGACAGCCCGCGGCGCGGCGAGACCGCCATGGAACGCAAGGTGCTCGAGGACGCGGTGTCCTATATCCGTGGGCTGGCCGAACGTCACGGCCGCAACGCCGACTGGGCCGAGGAGGCGGTTCGTGAAGCGGTCAACCTGACCTCTCGTGAAGCCCTGGAGAAGAATGTCATCGACGTGGTGGCCAGAAACATCGAGGACCTGCTGGCGCAGATCGACGGCCGCACCGTGGTGATGGATGATGGCGAGCGCACCCTGGAGACTGCTGATCTGGTGATCGAGCGCTTCGATCCCGACTGGCGCACCCAGCTGCTGCAGGTGATCACCAACCCCAACGTCGCCTACTTCCTGATGATCATCGGCTTCTACGGGCTGATCTTCGAGCTGTCCAACCCGGGTAGCCTGGTGCCGGGCACCATCGGCATCATCTGCCTGCTGCTGGCGCTGTTCGCCTTCCAGGTGCTGCCGGTGAACTATGCCGGCCTGGCACTGATCCTGGTGGGCCTGGCGCTGATCGTCGGCGAGGCGCTGATGCCCAGTTTCGGGATACTGGGTACGGGAGGCATCGTCGCCTTCGTGATCGGGTCGGTGATCCTGATGGATGCCGACACTCTGCACATCTCCATTCCCATGATCGCCAGCGTGGCGGGCCTGGCCTCGCTGCTGATGCTGTGGGTGATGACCCGGTTCGTGGGGCTGCGTCGCAGCCGGGTGCGTACCGGACAGGAGGAGCTGGTGGGCGCCGAGGCCGTGGCGCTGGAGGATTTCGAGGGACAGGGCCATGTGCGCCTCCACGGGGAGCGCTGGCGGGCACAGGCGAGCCAGCCGATCCATCGGGGGCAGTCGCTCAAGGTCGTGGCCATCGACGGCTTGACCGTCGAGGTGGTTCCGGCCGAGGCCCACTCATCCGGTTCGTAGCCATCGGCTGCGGCCATGACATCGTAAGCCAAGGAACTGCCAAGGAGTCGCGACCATGTTGATTACCTATCTCGTGCCGCTGGTACTGGTACTGATGTTTCTGGCAGCGGCCATTCGTATCCTGCCGGAGTACAAGCGCGGGGTGGTGTTCTTCCTCGGCCGCTTCCAGTCGGTCAAGGGGCCGGGCCTGATCATCATCATCCCCGGGATTCAGAAGATGGAGGTGGTCGACCTGCGGGTGATCACCATGGACGTGCCCGAGCAGGACGTCATTTCCCAGGACAACGTCACCGTGCGCGTCAATGCGGTACTCTATTTCCGGGTGGTGGACCCGGAGAAGGCGATCATCCAGGTGGAGAACTTCGTCAATGCCACCAGCCAGCTCGCCCAGACCACACTGCGCTCGGTGCTCGGCAAGCACGACCTGGACGAGATGCTCTCCGAGCGCGACAAGCTCAACGACGACATTCAGGAGATCATCGACAGCTCGGCCGAAGGCTGGGGCATCAAGGTGGCCAACGTGGAGATCAAGCACGTCGACCTGGATGACAGCATGATTCGCGCCATCGCCCGCCAGGCCGAGGCCGAGCGCGAGCGGCGCGCCAAGGTGATCCACGCCGAGGGTGAGCTGCAGGCCTCCAAGAAGCTGGTCGAGGCGGCCCATATCATGTCCGGCAACCCGGCGGCCCTGCAGCTACGCTACCTGCAGACCATGAACGATATGAGCAACAAGAACGCCTCCACCATCGTGGTACCGCTGCCCATCGATCTCATGGACGCCTTCAAGCAGATGGGCGGCGCCTTGCGTCCCGGGGGCAGCGGCGGAACCCCTGCCGGGAACGGCGCGGACCCTTACCAAGCGGATCGGGCGCAGGCCGAGGCCGAGCAGGCCGAGTTTCTCCAGCAGGACGATGTCGATCAGCCGGACCCGGACACTCACCAGGAGCCAGACAAGCATGCGGACAGGGACGACCAGAACGACGAGGGGCGTGACAAGGGATAAGACGCCCATTTCAACGACCCCCGCGACGGGGCTTCCGGCAACGGGGTCGCCTTGATTCATTCGCTTTCACATCGCCAGCAGGGGCTGCTGCTGACCGGCGGCGGCGCCCTGATCATCTCTCCCGACGCCCTGCTGATCAAACTGATCGGCCTTCCCGACGCCGAGATCCTGGTCTGGCGGGGATTGCTCACGGCACTGGGCTTTATCGCCATCATGCTGCTGCGTCACGGCGCCGGCACCCTGCAGGCCTACCGGCGCTGCGGCTGGACCGGCATCGGCGTGGCGGTGCTGTTCAGCTGCTCCACCTTTGGCTTCGTGCTCGGCAACCAGTACACCAAGGGCGGCAACGTGCTGATGATCCTGGCCGGGGCGCCGCTGATCGCCGCGCTGCTGTCGCGCCTGTTTCTCGGTGAACGGCTGCCGCGGCGGACCTGGCTGGCGATCTGGCTCTGCCTGCTGGGCACCTCGCTGATCGTGCTCGACGATGCCGGCGAGGGCTCCTGGATCGGCAACGGCTTCGCGCTGCTGGCGGCGACCTCGCTGGCCGCCAACTTCACCCTCTGCCGAACCCGTCCGGGGATCGACATGAGCCCCATGCTGACCCTCTCCGGGCTGCTGGTGGCCGGCGTGGCCGCCCTGGTGGGCAGCGTGACCGGCGGCCTGGCTCTGCCCCCGGCGGAGAGCCTGCTGCTGCTGGTGCTCTTGTGCCTGGTGCTGCTGCCGCTGGGCTTCACCCTGATCCAGCGCGGCCCCCTCTATCTGCCCGCCGCCGAGGTGGGCCTGCTGATGCTGCTCGAGGTGGTGGTGGGCACGCTCTGGGTGTGGTGGATCCTCGCCGAGCGGCCGGCGCCCATCGCCCTGGTGGGCGGCGGCCTGGTACTCGGCACCCTGGTCGCCAAGGGCCTCTATGAGCGCCGCCTGGAGAAGCGGCTGCGCGGCCAGGATGCAGCGCAGCATCGAGTCTGATAGAATGCCGCGCTCCTGACGTGGCGGTCGCCTGGACCTTTGACAGCGTGGCCGATCGAATAGCGCGATCGGCAAGCCCCGATCGTAAAGAACAAGGGAACGACACACCGTGATGACTCCCCTGACAGGGCTGGCCACGCCGCCCTAGCGTACTCCTCCCGCAATCTGGCAGTGCGGCTGCTGGGCATCACGCTGATGCCTCGGGCGCGCTGTGCCTTTCTGCTTTACCCGATGGCGACCCTCCTGCCTCCGTACCCTTCAGGGTGCGGCCAACGGCATGGTGTCGCACGCAAGACCCCCTGGCGCCTGACGGCATGACAATAACGCTCCACTGGACGGTCACATGTTCGAATCCTTAAGACAGACCTGGTTCTCCAACGTGAAGGGCGACACCCTCGCCGGTATCGTGGTGGCCCTCGCCCTGATACCCGAGGCCATCGCCTTCTCCATCATCGCCGGCGTGGACCCCAAGGTGGGCCTCTACGCCTCCTTCTGCATCGCGGTGATCATCGCCTTCACCGGCGGCCGTCCGGGCATGATCTCGGCGGCCACCGGCGCCATGGCGCTGCTGATGGTCACCCTGGTACGCGACCACGGTCTCGAGTATCTGCTCGCCGCTACCCTGCTCACCGGGGTGCTGCAGATCATCGCGGGCTATCTCAGGCTCGCCGAGCTGATGCGCTTCGTCTCGCGCTCGGTGGTGACGGGCTTCGTCAACGCCCTGGCGATCCTGATCTTTATGGCCCAACTGCCGGAACTCACCGGCGTGACCTGGCATGTCTACGCCATGACCATCGCCGGCCTGGCCATCATCTACGGCTTTCCCTACCTGCCGAAGATCGGCAAGTCGATTCCCTCGCCGCTGGTCTGCATCGTGGTGCTCACCGCCGTCTACATGATCTCGGGCATGGAGATCCGCAGCGTGGGTGACATGGGCGAGCTGCCCGATACCCTGCCGATGTTCCTGTGGCCGGACGTGCCGCTCAACCTCGAGACCCTGTGGATCATCCTGCCCTATGCGCTGATGCTCACCGTGGTGGGCCTGCTGGAGTCGATGATGACCGCCACCATCGTCGACGACCTCACCGATACCCCGAGCGACAAGAACCGCGAGTGCAAGGGCCAGGGCATCGCCAACATCGGCTCCGGCCTGCTGGGCGGCATGGCGGGCTGCGCCATGATCGGCCAGTCGGTGATCAACGTGAAATCCGGCGGCCGCGGGCGGCTTTCCACCCTGGTGGCCGGCGTGGTGCTGCTGATTCTGGTAGTTTTTCTCTCGGACTGGGTGTCGCAGATCCCCATGGCAGCGCTGGTGGCGGTGATGATCATGGTCTCCATCGGCACCTTCAGCTGGAGCTCCATCAAGGACCTCAAGCAGCATCCGATGAGCACCAACGTGGTGATGGTCGCCACCGTCATCGTCACCGTGGCGACCCACAACCTGGCCATCGGCGTCTTCGTCGGGGTGCTGATCGCCGCCATGAACTTCGCCAACAAGGTAGGCAACATCCTGTATATCGGCTCCGAAGAGACCGATGAGGGGCGCCATCGGACCTATCGGGTGGTGGGGCAGGTGTTCTTCGCCTCTTCCGAGCGCTTCGGCAACGCCTTCGACTTCAAGGAGACCGTGGAGAAGGTCACCATCGACCTCTCCCGCGCCCACTTCTGGGATATCACCGCCGTGCAGACCCTGGACCGCGTGGTGATCAAGTTCCGCCGCGAGGGCACCGAGGTGGAGCTGGTGGGCCTCAACGAGGCGAGCGCCACCATCGTCGACCGCTACGCGGTGCATGACGACCCCGCCGCCGTGGAGAAGCTGATGGGCGGGCACTGAGGCGCATGCCACTTTCGCCGGGCTGGTCAAGCGGTGCGCCGTGTTCGACCATACCGGCGCACACTGATTCGACGAGGAGGCACTGGTGAGTCAAACGATAGCGGTACTCAAAGGCGATGGCATCGGCCCGGAAATCATGGACGCGACCCTCAAGGTGCTGGAGGCCCTGGACTGCGGGCTCGAGTTCGACTTCGTGGAGGCGGGGCTGGGCGCCCTGGAGAAGCACGGCACCCTGATTCCCCAGCCCTCCCTGGACAAGATCGCCGAGTATGGCGTGGCCCTGAAGGGGCCCTTGACTACCCCCATCGGCAAGGGCTTCTCCTCGATCAACGTGCAGCTGCGCCGCCACTTCGACCTCTACGCCAACGTGCGCCCGGCGATCAGCTTCCCCGGCACTCGCTCGCGCTACGATGATATCGACCTGATCACGGTGCGCGAGAACACCGAAGGCGCCTACATGGCCGAGGGCCAGAGTCTCAGCGAGGACGGCGAGACCGCCCTGGCCAGCATCAAGGTGACCCGCACCGGCTCCGAACGCATCGTCCGCTACGCCTTCGAGCTGGCCCGCAGCAAGGGCCGCAAGAAGGTCACCGCGGTGCACAAGGCCAATATCATCAAGACCAGCTCCGGGCTCTTCCTCGACGTGGCCCGCGAGGTCGCCCAGGAATTCCCCGAGATCGAGTTCCAGGAGATGATCGTCGACAACGCCTGCATGCAGCTGGTGATGAATCCCCACCAGTTCGATGTCATCGTCACCACCAACCTATTCGGCGATATCCTCTCCGATCTGTGCGCCGGCCTGGTGGGCGGCCTGGGCCTGGCGCCGGGGGCCAATATCGGCAAGGACGCCGCCATCTTCGAGGCGGTCCACGGCTCGGCTCCCGACATCGCCGGCAAGCAGCTCGCCAATCCCTGCGCCCTGCTGCTGGCCGCGGCGGACATGCTCGACCACCTGGGCATGGTGGACAAGGGCACCCGGATTCGCACCGCCATCCGCGAGGTGCTGGAAACGGCTCGCGACCAGGTGACGCCGGATCTGGGCGGCAGCGGTACCACCGACACCTTCGCCGAGGCCCTGGTGGTAAACCTGACGGCGTAAGACTCGCCGGGGCGCCTAGGCAACACCCTGACGATGCGGTAGAAACGCCCGTAGGGATAGTGAAATGAACGCCAGCTAGGGGAACGATGCAATGACAGATCAGGTGATGGCCGCTATCGACGGCTCCAAGTTCTCGGCGGGCGTGTGCGACTATGCTGCCTGGGCCAGCCAGGCGCTCGAGGCGCCGCTGACCTTCCTGCACGTGGTGGACAACCACCCCCAGACCGCCGAGGCAGACCTCTCCGGCAATATCGGCCTGGGGTCTCGTGAGCACCTGCTCGAGGAGCTCGCCCACCTCGACGAGCGGCGCGCCAAGATTGCCCAGGAGCAGGGGCGGCTGATGCTGGGGGCCGCCAGGGAGCGGGCCGTGGAGGCCGGCGTCGAGGAGCCCGCCATCCGCCAGCGCAACGGCACCCTGGTGGAGACCCTGGAGGAGCTGCAGGAGGAGATGCGCCTGCTGGTCATCGGCAAGCGCGGCGAGACCGCCCATCAGGACAGCGGCCACCTGGGCTCCAATCTGGAGCGGGTGGTGCGCAGCCTGCATCGGCCGATCCTGATGGTGCCCGATACCTTCACACGCCCCGAGACGGTGATGCTTGCCTTCGACGGCAGCAAGACCACCCGCAAGGGCGTGGAGATGCTGGCCCAGAGCCCGCTGTTCGAGGGAATTCCGGTGCACGTGGTGATCGTCGGCGCCGAGACCGGTGACAACCGCTCTCAGCTCGACTGGGCGCTGACGACGCTACGCGAGGCCGGCCATGAAGCCGAAGGCGCCATCCGCGCCGGCGAGGTGGAGGCGACCCTGCGCACCTACAAGGAGGAGCACGGGATCGACCTGCTGGTGATGGGGGCCTACGGCCACTCGCGGATTCGCCAGCTGCTGGTGGGCAGTACCACCACCGCCATGCTGCGGCGTGCCAGCGTGCCGGTGCTGCTGCTGCGCTGAGCCTGGTGCCGCCAGGAAACGCAGGCCGCCGACCCTCGGGTCGGCGGCTTGCGTTCAGGGGCAGCTTTCGCCGATCAGCAGCTCCGTGGTCAGCAGGCTGGAGGCGGGCGGGGTCAGGCCCAGGATCATGCGGGCGGCCATGCGCCCCTTCTCGACGCTGTCCTGGCGTACCGTGGTTAGACGCGGGGCGCGGTACTGCCCCTCGGCGATACCGTCGAAGCCGGTGATCCGCAGCGCCTCGGGGATGCGCAGGCCGCGGCTTTCGGCCAGGGTCAGGGCGGTCAGGGCGATGCGGTCGGACATGCAGAACAGCAGATCGGGGCGCGCGTTGGTGGGCAAGTCGAGGATCGGCGCGATCACCGGGGCGCAAACCTCGAAGGTGTTCTCCTCGATATTCCACATGGGCACGGCGGCGGGGTCATGACCGGCTTCCTCCAGCGCCCGATAGAAGCCGGCGAGCCGCGAGCGGGTGATGGTCTGTTCGGCGCTGAGCAGCCGCCGGCCGGCGTCGATGGGGCCGTTGCAAGGCTCGGCGGTGAGGCGCAGATTGATGATGCCCGGGCGGCGAGTGGTCCGGCTCAGCGCGTGGCGGGCGATTCCGTAGCAGGCGCGTTCATCGTCCACATGGATCGAAGGACGGCCTTCGACGTCGAAGTCCACCGCCACCAGGGGCGCCTGGGTCGGCAGGGTCGCCAGCAGCGTCTCGCTGGGCATCAGGCCATAGACGATATAGCCGTCCGCCATGCTGGCGGCACCGGGCAGTTCGCTCTGCATCTGGCGGGCGGAGAGCAGCAGCAGGGTATGGCCCTGGGCGTCCAGCACCTCGGCGACGCCGGAGAGCAGCTCGCTGGCCACGGCGTCGTTGAGGCTGTAGGTGAGGCTCTCGGCCAGGATCACCGCAATGATCCGCGAGCGCCCGGTGCGCAGGCTGCGCGCCTTGGCGTCAGGCCCGCGATAGCCCAGGCGCTTGGCCTCGCCGAGGATGCGCTCGCGCAGGGCCGGCGACAGCTGATCCGGCCGGTTGAAGGCGTTGGAAACGGTCGCCGTGGAGACGTCGAGCTCCCGGGCCAGGTCCTTCAGGGTAATACGTCGGGGAGTGGACACGAGCGCTTCCTTCGCCATCTTTATCGATTCAGTTAGCCCGCTATCATAGTCGCGATGGCGCACCTTGGCCAATGCGACCATGGATGCAGCCCCGGCGGTGATGCGACGCCCCGTGCATCAGGCCACCGCCCGGGTCGGGACGACGCCAAGCGCGCGGTCCTGGCCGTCGAACAGGTGGACATGCTCGGGGTCGGGCGCGAGCGCCACCTTCTGGCCGACCCGCCAGGGGCTGGGTGCCTCGCTGCGGTGGATCAGCAGGGTCTCGCCGGCCCTGGGTTCCAGGTAGACATAGACCTCGTTGCCCAGGTACTCGACGTTGACGATCTCGAAGGCGTTGTCGCCGCTGGCCTCGGCCAGGCGCAGGTGCTCGGGGCGCACGCCCAGGGTCAGGGCCTCGGCGGGGGCATGGCGGCTGGCGTTCTGGGGCAGGGCCAGTTCGCCGATACCATCGGTCGCCACCCGGCATCCTTCGGCGCCGCCGGAGACCAGTTCCGCGGACAGGAAGTTCATGGTGGGCGAGCCGATAAAGCCGGCGACGAACTTGGTGGCCGGGCGCTGGTAGAGTTCATGGGGCGTGCCTACCTGCTCCACCCGCCCGGCGTTGAGCACCACGATCTTGTCGGCCAGGGTCATGGCCTCCACCTGGTCGTGGGTGACGTAGATCATGGTGGATGCGAGGCGCTGGTGCAGGCGGGCGATCTCGTTGCGCATCTGCACCCGCAGGGAGGCGTCCAGGTTGGAGAGCGGCTCGTCGAACAGCAGAATGCGCGGCTCCCGGGCCATGGCGCGGCCCATGGCCACCCGCTGACGCTGGCCGCCGGAGAGCGCCTTGGGCTTACGGTCGAGCAACTCCTCGAGCTGCAGGATGCGCGCGGTGGCCATCACCCGCTCGTGGACCGTCTGCTTGGCGGTCTTGGCCAGCTTGAGCCCGAAGGCCATGTTGTCGTAGACCGTCATATGCGGGTAGAGCGCATAGGACTGGAAGACCATCCCCACGCCGCGCTCCCGGGGCGGCAGTTCGTTGACCACGGTCTCGCCGATACGCAGTTCGCCGTCGCTGATCGATTCCAGCCCGGCGACCAGCCGCAGCAGCGTGGACTTGCCGCAGCCCGAAGGGCCGACGAAGACCACGAATTCGCCGGCGCCGATGTCGAGGTCGACGTCCTTGATGATATGGGTGCTGCCGAAGACCTTGTTGACCTTGTCGAGTGTGACGCTTGCCATGGGGTGTCTCCTTGCCGGCCCGGTGATGAAGGGTCTCGCCGCGGGCCGGCCTGTTGTTATGTCTGTTGCCGTAGAGAGTCAGACCCTGAGCCAAGCCGCCTGGTAGGGCGGCAGGCGCAGGGTCTCGCCGTCTTGCTCGTGACGAAAGCCGTGCCCCTCGAGGGCCGCCTGTACCGTCAGCGGTAGCCGGGTCTCCTGGGGCTGGCCGGTCAGATTGAACACGCACAGGATGCGCTCGTCGCCCGTTTCCCGCACGAAGCCGAGCAGGTCGTTGCCGACCTCGACCAGACTCAGGTCGCCGTCGACCAGGGCCGGATGGGCGCGGCGGAAGGCCAGCAGGCGGCGGGTGGCGCTGAGCAGCGAGTCCGGGTCGTCCTGCTGCTCGGCCACGGCCAACGGTAGCTGGCGGGCCTCCACCGGCAGCCAGGGCTCCACGCCCGCGGCGGTAAAGCCACCCGCCTCGGCGTTCTCCCAGGGCATGGGGGTACGACAGCCGTCGCGGCCCTTGAACTCCGGCCACAGCACCTTGCCATAGGGGTCCTGGAGGCGCTCGAAGGGCACGTCGGCCTCGGGCAGGCCCAGCTCCTCGCCCTGGTAGAGGCAGACGCTGCCGCGCAGCGAGAAGAGCATCGCCAGGGTCGCCTTGGGGTAGGCGACGGGGTCCTCGTCGGTTCCCCAGCGGGTGGCACTTCTCACCACGTCGTGGTTGGAGAGTGCCCAGCAGGGCCAGGCGTCGCCGGCCAGGCGCTGGAAGCGTTCGATCACTTCCCGCAGGTACTGGGCCGAGCGCGGGGCGTTGAGCAGGTCGAAGGTGTAGGCCATGTGCAGCTTGTCGCCGGCGGCGGTGTACTCGGCCATGCGCTCCAGCGGATTGTCGTCGCCGATCTCGCCCACCGTGGTGGTGCCGGGGAACGCGTCCATCAGGGCGCGCAGCTCCTTGAGGAAGTCGAGGTTCTCCGGGCGGCTCAGGTCATAGACGTGGCGCTGCCAAGTGTAGGGGTTGGCGTCCGGGGCGCCCAGGGTCTTGGCCTCGCCCGCCGGCACCGGCGGGTTGTCGCGAAGCGCCGGGTCGTGGAAATAGAAGTTGACGGTGTCCAGACGGAAGCCGTCGACGCCGAGCTCCAGCCAGAAACGCATGTTGTCGAGCTGGGCGGCACGCACCTCCGGATGATGGAAGTTGAGGTCCGGCTGGCTGGTCAGAAAGTTGTGCAGGTAGTACTGACGCCGGCGGAGTCGAAGGTCCAGGCGGCGCCGCCGAAGATCGATAGCCAGTTGTTGGGCGGGGTGCCGTCGGGCTTGGGGTCGGCCCAGACGTACCAGTCCGCCTTGGCGTTGGTGCGATCGGCGCGGCTCTCCTGGAACCAGGGGTGTTGGTCGGAGGTGTGGCTGATCACCTGGTCGATCATCACCTTGAGGCCCAGTGAATGGGCCTTCGCCAGCAGCGCCTTGAAGTCGTCCAGGGTGCCGAACATCGGGTCGACATCGCGGTAGTCGCTGACGTCGTAGCCGAAGTCGAGCATCGGCGAGGTGAAGAAGGGCGATAGCCATATGCCGTCGACGCCGAGGCTCGCCACATAGTCGAGCTTCTCGGTGATGCCCTTCAGATCGCCGATGCCGTCGCCGTTGGCGTCCATGAAACTGCGCGGGTAGATCTGGTAGATGACGCCACCGCGCCACCAGAGGGTGCTGTCTTGCATCTTGGTTTCCATAATTAATAAGTAAGAAAAATCAGGTTATTCGCACTTTGGCGTGAACATATTTGGCAAGCTTCAAGGTGGGAGGCCGGCTCTGCCGGGCGAAGGCGCCGCAGGCGCCCCAAGGGTAGCGCTGCGCGCTACTTCGCGAGCTAAAGTCGAGGCGTCGAACCGTCCCTCCCACAGGGCCAGTTCGCGCCAGTCTGCGATGAACCAAATTCAGGTGCGCAAACGCTGCTAGCACAGCCAGCTTTCGTGCTTGAATCAGCCCTTCACGGCGCCGGCGGTGAGGCCGGAGACGATACGCCGCTGGAAGATGATCACCAGGATCACCAGGGGCACGGTAACCACCACCGAGGCGGCCATGATCGGCCCCCAGGGCAGCTCGTAGGCGCTGCCGCCGGAGAGCAGGGCAATGGCCACCGGCACGGTGCGCTGGCTGTCGGTGAGGGTGAAGGTCAGCGCGAACAGGAACTCGTTCCAGGCGGCGATGAAGGCCAGTAGCCCGGTGGTCGCCATGGCGGGCCACATCAGAGGCAGAAACACCTTGGTGATGGTCACCCAGGGCGTGGCGCCGTCCATGATTGCTGCCTCCTCCAGCTCCATCGGCAGCTGACGCATGAAGGTGGTCAGCACCCAGACGGTGAAGGGCAGGGTGAAGATGGTGTAGCTCAGGATCAGGCCGCCCGGGTTGTTGTAGAGGTTCAGCGCGCGAATCACCTCGAAGAGCCCGGAGAGCACCGCCACCTGGGGGAACATGGAGACCCCGAGGATCACCAGCAGCACCGTGGAGCGGCCGCGGAAACGCACCCGGCCCAGGGCGTAGGAGGCGGTGATGCCCAGCAGCAGGGCGATGAACACCACGCTGGTGGCGATCAGGATGGAGTTGAAGATCGCCTGCAAAAAACTCTTTTGGGTGAACACCTGGACATAGTTGGCCAGGCTCCAGGTGGATGGCCAAAGCTCGACCCGGAAGAGGTCACTAGACGGCTTGAAGGAGGTGATCACGGCGTAATAGAAGGGGAACACCGCGACGACTACCACGAAGGCCACCAGGACCCAGAAGCCGACACGGGTGGCGAGCTTGTTGAACTGGCGCGAGGTCATGCGTCACCTCCCAGGTTGAGTTGCTTGCGGCCCAAGTAGAGATAGGCCACGGTGGCCAGGGCGATGATCAGGAACAGCAGGGTCGAGGCGGCGCTGCCGTAGCCCACATCCTGGAACTCCACCAGCTGCTGGCGGGCGTAGATCGACATCGACATGGTGCTGGTGGAGTTGGAGGTCAGCACATAGATGACGTCGAAGACCCGCAGGGCGTCGAGCAGGCGGAAGATCACCGCCACCATCAGAGCCGGGGTGATCAGCGGCAGGGTGACCTTGAAGAACACCTTGACCGGATGGATGCCGTCGACCTCGGCGGCCTCGTAGCAGTCCTTGGGCAGCATCTGCATGGCGGCCAGGGCCAGCAGGGCAACGAAGGGGGTGGTCTTCCAGACGTCGACCATGATCACCGCCCACATGGAGAAGCTGGCGTCGGCGGTCCAGGCGATAGGGTCGCCGATGATGCCAAGCGCCATCAGGATCTCGTTGATGATTCCGAACTGGTCGTTGAGCATCCAGGCCCACATCTGCGCCGAGACGATGGTGGGAATGGCCCAGGGAATCAGCACCGCGGCGCGCACGAAGGTGCGGCCCTTGAACTGAGCATTGAGGATCAGCGCCACGATCACCCCGAACACCACCTCCAGGGACACCGAGACGATGGCGAAGTAGAAGGTGTTCCATACCGACCGCCACCAGATGGGGTCGGCGAGCACGCCGTACCAGCGGCCGTCGTCGTAGACCAGGTAGTTCTCCAGGCCGACGAAGAAGACATTGCTCAGGTCGGAGAGCGAGGCATCGGTGAAGCTGAAGTAGAAGGTGCGCGCGAGGGGCCAGCCGGCCACCAGGGTCAGTGCCACCAGCATCGGCGCCAGGAAGGTCCAGGCGGCCTTGACGCGCTGGCGGCGCACCTTGGTGCTGCGGTAGGCCTTGGCCGGTAGGCGCGCCGCGGCGGGCGCGCTATCGTCGACGGTCGTACTCATGGGAGGGCTCCCGGATTACCAGTTGCGGCGCTTGACGCGTGACAGGTCGCGCTCGAGGTCGGCCACGGCCTGCTCGCCGCTCCGGCTGCCGGAGAGCACGTCGTGGGTGGCACTGAAGAAGGCGTTGCTGACCCGGCCGTAGGCGTCGCCGGTGACTGCCGAGGGGCGGGCCACGGCGTTGACGAAGGTGTCGTAGAGCTCGCCGAAGAAAGGCACCGCCTCGAGCACCGCCGGGTCTTCGTAGAGGGCCGCCAGGGTGGGGTTGTAGGCCCCCTCGATGGCGCGGCGCTTCTGCTCCTCGAAGCCGCTGAGAAAGGCGACCAGGTCGACGGCGAGCTCGGGGTTGTCGCTGTAGCGGGAGACCGCCAGGTTCCAGCCGCCCAGGCCGGCGGCGCTGGTGCCATCGGCGCCTGCCGGCAGCTGGGTCACCCCTACCTTGCCGCGCACTTCGCTGCCGTCGCTCTGGGCCAGGGACCAGGCGTAGGGCCAGTTGCGCATGAACACCGCGTTGCCGCCCTGGAAGACGCCGCGTGCCTCCTCCTCGGTGTAGTTGAGCACGCCGCTGGGGGCGATCTCACCGACCCAGCTGGCGGCCAGCTCCAGGGCCGCGGCGGCACGCGCGTTGTTGATGCTGATCTCGCCGTCGCGCTCCACCAGGCTGCCGCCCCCAAAGCTGGCTACCCATTCCAGGGCGTTGACGGTCAGCCCTTCGTAGGCGCGACCCTGAAAGACGAAGCCGTGCATCCGCTCGTGGCCGGCTGCCCTCTCGGCGTCCTGGATATCGCGGGCGATCTCGGTGAGCTGCTGCCAGGTCTCGGGCGCCTCGAAGCCGTACTGCTCCAGCAGGTCCTGGCGGTAGTCGAGCACCCCGGCATCGGTGAACCAGGGCATGGCCACCAGGCGGCCGTCCACGGTGTTGTTCTCGATGATCGTGGGGAAGTGCCCCTCGCCGGCCTGATCGCCCAGCACCTCGCGCAGGTCGAGCAGATGGTTGGCGAGCAGACCGGGCCAGATGACGTCGATCTGGAAGACATCGATATCGCTGGAGTTGGCGGAGAGGATCTGCTGGTAGAGCGACAGCCGTTCAGTGGAGGAGTTGGGGGTCGATACGACATCGACGCTGTGACCGGTCTGCGCCTCCCAGGCGCGCACGCCCTCCTGGCAGAGGGTCAGTTCGGCACCCACGGCGCCGCAGGAGATGGTCAGGTCGGCGGCCTGGGCCTGGCCCGTGGCGGTCAGGGCGGCAGAGCCCAGGGCAATGGCGGAGAGCAGGGATTTCTTGAGCATGGGCATCCTCACGATTGTTGTTATGAAATGGTTGTCTTAAACGATTAAGTTCGTGGCGACAGTTAAGACCATGGCCGAGGCGCCATCAACCTAGACTTTTGTCGAAGTGTCATCTTCAGGCAATGCCGTTCGTTAGACTTTGGTTGCATTCTTCGGCGGTAACATTGAGGCATCGGGCTTAAACGATTAAGTTTTGTCTGGCTTGTCGCTCGACCCGGCCCCGATCGGCCCCGGGATTTTTTGTAGCGTCAGACTTAATCGATACAGATCGGCCGGGGTCAGCGCACCCAATCCCTAACGGCACGTTGCCTAACAACTCGTTTCATAACAACAAGAGGACCGCATCATCATGCACACCGCCATGTTCAAGACACCGCTCGCCGTCGCCATCACCGCCGCGGGGCTCGCCCTGAGCACTACGGCCAGTGCCGATGGCCAAGGCCTGGAGCAGCGCCTGGCCGAACTGGAGGCGCGGATCGCCGCCGCCGAACAGCGGGCCACCGCTGCCGAGCAGCGCGCCGAGATTGCCGAGCGTCAGGCTGAAGCCGGGGCCGAGGGCGCTCTCTCCGCCGAGCAGGTGGAGGAGCGGCTGGCCAGGGTCGAGCGCCAGGCCAGCGGCGAGGAGGGCTTCTCCTTCAATGTCTACGCCCGCTCCGGCCTGCTGCTGGGCGAGGATCGCAAGAGTCTCCCGGGCGGGCCCTACGTGACCCCGGCGGGATCCTTGGGCGGCGCCGTGGGGCGGCTGGGCAACGAACCCGACACCTATGCCGAGGCGATCCTTAACTACCGCATGCAGTTCGACAACGGTGCCAGGGCGCTCTACCGCACCATGCTGGCCGACGGCACCACCACCAGCAACGACTGGAACGACGACGCCAACCTCAACGTACGCCAGGTCTACGCCGAGTTCAGCGACCTGCCCTCCTTCACCGGCGCCTTCGAGAACGCCTCCATCTGGGCGGGCAAGCGCTTCGACCGCGACAACTTCGATATCCACTGGCTCGACAGCGACTTCGTCTTCCTGGCCGGTACCGGGGCGGGGCTCTACGATATCCAGCTGGCCGACGATTGGCGTGCCAACCTCTCGCTCTACGGGCGCAGCTTCAGCGACTTCCCGGTGAGTCGCGAGAACCCGGGCCTGACCGGCGATACCGACAGCCTGATCCTCACCGCCAACAATTACATCGGCAACTGGCAGTTCATGGTCAACGGCCTCTCCGCCGCCGACAACGATGAGCGGGTCATGGAGGGGGAGGACTATTCGGCCGCCGACAGCGGCTGGCACACCATGGTGGCCTACCACGGCGACAGCTTCTTCGGCCTGGGGGAGGGCAACTTCAAGGTGGCGCTGCTGCACGGCCAGGGCCTGGGGGCCGAGGTCAAGGGACTCGGCAGCAACGGCGAGCTGACCGAGGATGCCCAGGCCACCCGCCTCGGCGTCTACGGCACCACCTACATGGCCCCCAACTGGCGCGTCGCCCCGGCGCTGCTGGCCGAGACCAGCCGGGATCGCTTGGCCGTCGGCGACCGCTTCGACTGGGCGACGCTCAACCTGCGCCTGGCCAACGAGATCACCCAGAACTTCGAGATGCAGTACGAGGGTAGCTATCAGTACATGGATCTCGACCCGGGTGAGGGCGGCAACGCTGTCAGCGGCAACTGGGGCAAGCTGACCATCGCGCCCACCTTCAAGCCCCAGGTGGGCGGCTTCTGGCAGCGCCCCGAGATTCGTCTCTTCGCCTCCTACACCGACTGGGATAGCGAGCTGAACGCGTTCAACGGCAGCTTCGGCGACGACGGCTTCACCGGCGGCCAGTGGAGCTTCGGCGTCCAGACCGAAGTGTGGTTCTGAGGGAGACGGCCCGGCAGGAGGCCGGGCCCTGCTTGCGGTTTCGATCTTTGCCCGTGGCTCAGGCCACGGGCTTTTCGATACAGTGCAGCAGTCGGCCATGCCGGACGAGTCGTCGGGTGGCGCTCGGTGCGGTGCTCGACGCTGCCAACGTATCGACTATTCGCCATGATCCGGTAATACTGGCTGCCTTGCCACTCAGCTGGCAGATTTTCTTTCTGTCGATAACCGCTAAGGGAAGTGTCCATGACCATTATTCGCCACGACACCAAGGCGCGCATGAGCCGCGCTGTGATCCACAACGGCATCGCCTACCTGTGCGGCCAGGTGGCCGGCCCGGAGGCGCGCCACGGCGACATCACCGAGCAGACCCAGAGCATGCTGGCGCGCGTGGATGCCCTGCTCGCCGAGATCGGCTCCGACCGGGAGCACCTGCTCACCGCGACGATCTACCTGAAGGACGGGCACGACTTCGCCGCCATGAACGCGGTGTGGGACGCCTGGGTGCCCACCGGCCACGCCCCGGCGCGCACCTGCGTCTGTGCGCCGATGCCCGCCGACGAGCTGAAGGTGGAGATCACCGTTACCGCCCTGGTGATCGGCGAGTACAGCTACTGAGGCACTCCTAGCGGGTGCAGGGATCGTCCATGGGCGCCTCCCGCGGCCGCAGCCGCCGCGAGAGGGCGTCCACGGCGATGTTCAGCGTCGCGGTGATCAAGAGCAGGAAGAAGGCCACATCGAACATCAGGTAGTCGAAGCCCTCCTCGATGTAGAAGCCCAGCGTCGCCACCCCGAGCATGCCGAGGATCGCCGTCTCGCGCAGGATCACCTCGGCGCGGTAGTAGAGCAGCGCCAGCAGCCCCGGATAGAGCCGCGGCACCAGCTCGTAGGCCAGCCGGCCCGAGGCCGGCAGCCCCGGCATGCCGGGCTGGATGGCGTTGGCGTGGCGGGCCACCAAAAAGGCGATCAGGGCGCCGTTGTGCAGTGCCAGGGCGAGCCACGCCGGCAGCAGCGAGGGGCCCAGCAGCAGCAGGAAGATAAACGCCAGCATCAGCTCCGGCGTGGAGCGCAGGAAGATCAACAGCCCGTGCCCGGCCAGCCGGGTGCCGCGATTGCCGACATGGCGACAGGCCAGCGGCCAGAGCACCATGGCCACCACCAGGGCACCCACGGTGCCGAGCAGTCCCAGCAGCAGGGTATTGCCGATGGCCGGCCCCAGCTGTGGAAGGCGGGCGAGCCATTGCCCCACGCCCGCCCAGTCGCCGGCGAGCAGCGGCGCCGGCCAGATGTCCTCACTGACGAAGCGCCACACCAGTCCCCCATCCACGCTGGGCCAGGGGCCCAGCAGCCAGGCGCCGCCGATCAGCAGCAGCGGGATCAAGGCGCGGTGACTCCACCAGGGGAGGCTGGCGATCAGCAGGTAGAAGAGCCACAGCAGGGCACCGGCTTCGTGGTAGCGCCCCTCGCGAAAGGCGGTCTCCAGGTGGAAACCCAGCGTCGGCAGGCCCACGAAGCCCAGCAGCACGCTGGCGCGCAGGGCGCACTCGAAGCGGTAACGGGTGTAGGCAACGAGCTGCGCCCAGGCCAGCGGCAGCTCCACGTAGACGAAGCGCGACAGCCGCCCCGTGCCGGGCGGCAGGGACTCGCTCGGGGCCCGCGGCAGCTGTTCGAGGATCTCGGCATAGACCTTGGCGAAGATCCCGGCATAGGGGATGGCCAGGGCGAGCAGGGCGGTGAGCGCCGAGAGGCCGAATACCTGCAGGAAGAGCAGCGCCCAGAACAGTTCGTGGATGGCCCGCACGAAGGCGCAGCCGGCGCGCACCAGCCGCGAACGCAGGAACAGCAGGGCCAGCGGCAGCCCCAGCACCACACCGGCGAGCGTCCCCCAGATCGACACCGCCACGGTCAGGCCGATGGCCGAGAGCGGCGATTCCAGCGATCCCCAGGCGGGCCAGGCCAGGCCCAGCGCCATGCGGCCGAGCTCCGCCCACGGGTCCCGGGTATGCACGGCCAGGTCGGCGAAGGGCAGCAGCAGCACGGCCAGCGCCAGCAGCGCCAGGCTGTGGCGGGCCAGGCGCAGGCCGGTGCTCTGGCCGCGCCACCAGTAACGGCCGTGACGCGGCGGGCTGGCCGCCTCGCTCATGGGCGACCCCGGGCGCAGGGCAGGGCCTCGGGATCCGGGGCCGCCGGCGTGGCGTCGTCGACGCTGGACGAGCCGGCCGTTGCATCCGGGTAGAGGCTGTCCAGGTCGGCCAGGGTCAGCTCGTCGGCAGGCGCATCGATCACCAGGCGGCCGTCGCGCAGGCCCCAGACCCGGTCGAAGTGGGAGAGCGCCAGTTCGCGCTGGTGCAGGGCCACCACCTGGGTGGTGTGACGCGCCGCGATCAGCGCCAGCAGTCGCAGCGCCTGGTGGGGATCGACGCTGGCCACCGGCTCGTCGCCGAGGAACACCACGCGTCCCTGGTAGAAGGCCCGGGCGATGGCCACTCGCTGGCGCTGGCCGCCGGAGAGCTGGCCCACTGGGCGGCGCGCGAGGTCGGCGAGTCCCACCAGCGTGCAGAGCTCGCCCACCTCTTGCCAGGGGCGCGCCAGCGGTCGCACCAAGTTCCACAGGTTGGCCAGCGCCGAGCGCTCCGGGAGGCGTCCCATGTAGACGTTGTGGTAGACGGCGAGCTGGGGCACCAGGCCGTGGTGCTGGGGACACCAGGCAGCCTGCCGGCCGAGACGAGTGCGCAGCTCGCCGAGCAGGGTCGACTTGCCGGCGCCGCTCTGGCCGAGCAGGGCGATCCGCTCTCCCGCGAAGAGGTGCAGGGTCAGGCGGGGCAGCACCACCCGGTCGTCCTGCCCCTTGACGCTATAGCCCAGGTCCTCGGCGTCGAAGGCGACCAGAGGCCGGCGTTGCTCGCTCTCCATGACGTTCGGACCTCAGCGCAGCAGGCCCAGCGCCTCGCCCACTTCCTCGATGGGGGCGTAGAGGGCGTTGTCGGCGGGGATGAAGGCCTCCCGGGAAAGCTCGCCAACAGTGCCGGGTCGTCCATCTCCAGGAAGGCGGCCCGCACCTGCTCGGTGAAGCCCTCGCCAAAGCGCTCGTCGGCGTCGCCGCGCAGGGTCCAGTTGTAGTCGGGGTAGGGCGGGGTGGCCCAGATCACCTCGACGCGGTCGGTGTCGACGCGGCCGTCGGCCACGGCCGCCTCCCACACGGTGTAGTTGACCGCGCCGATATCGTAGGTACCGGCCTCGACCAGGGCGATGGTGCGGGAGTGGTCGCCGGAGTAGCCCACCCGGGAGAAGAAGGCCTCGGGGTCGATGTCGTCGAAGCGCTCGCGGAAGAAGTGCTCCGGCATCAGGCGCCCAGAGGTGGAGGTGCGCGAGCCGAAGGTCAGGCTCATGCCCTCGAGTTCATCGGGCAGCGCGTCGGCCATCCCCAGGCCGGTGGAGCGGTGGGCGATGAAGTAGCTCATGAAGGCGTCGTCCTCGCTGCCCTGGGCAAGCGCCTGGGAGCCCGGCACCAGGCGGCGGGCCTGCACGCCGGAGAGGCCGCCGAACCAGGCCAGCTGCACCTGGTCGTTGCGAAAGGCGGTCACGGCGGCACTGTAGGACTTGACCGGCACGTACTCCACCGCCACGCCCAGGCGCGCCTCCAGGTAGTCGGCCACCTTGCCGAAGCGCTCCACCAGCCGTGCCTGGTCCTCATCGGGTATGGCGGTGAAGCGGAAGGTCTCGGCGCTGGCGGTATGGCTGACCAGGGCGAGGGCAGCGAAGGCGAGGGCGATCCGGCGCATGGGGTGACTCCGTTAGGCATCAGGGAGCCGCTATTGTTGTGCGCCGCGGCCCACCAAGCAAGTCCGCCAGGGGAGCGGGCCGCGGCCAGCCGTCCGGTAGCCGCAGGGTCAGCCTTGCTGACCCTCGGCGAAGCTGTCGTAGGCTTCCAGCGCCTGGGCGGCATAGGTGAAGGCGGGGCCGCCACCCATGTACATGCAGACGCCGATGGTTTCCATGACCTCCTCGCGGGTGGCGCCCAGCTCCGCCGCGGTCTTGGCATGAAAGGCAATGCAGCCGTCACAGCGCACGCTGATGCCGATGGCCAGTGCCATCAGCTCTTTCTGCTTATGGGAAAGCGCCCCTTCGGTGTTGGCCGCTTTGGCCATCTGAGTAAAGCCCCGGGTGACGTCGGGGATCTCCTTGCCGATACGCTGCATCAGCCCGGAGAGGTCCTGAGTGATCTTGTTCCAGTCCTTGTGCATGGCGGTTTCCTCAATTTGATGTATATTCAATTGAATGATTGAATTATTGAGGGCCGTGTCGCAGGTTGTCAAGTCGCGGCGTACCATCGGGACAATGCAAAGCTGAGGATCCCCATGCCGATTTCTCGACACGAGCTGTACGATGCCCTGGCCCAGGTCGGTCGCGCGCTGAGCAACGGTAACCGGTTGGAGCTGCTGGAGCGCCTGGCCCAGGCCGAGGCGCCGGTGGAGAGCCTGGCCCAGGCGGCGGATCTCTCGGTGGCCAATGCCTCGCAGCACCTGCAGCAGTTGCGCCGCGCGGGGCTGGTCACGGCGCGCCGTGAAGGGCGCCAGATGATTTACCGGCTGACCGACGAGCGGATCGTCGTGCTGATGGGGCTGCTACGCGAGATCGCCGAGCGCAACCTGGCTGAGGTGGAGCGCCTGGTGGGGCAGCTGTTCGCCGATGAGGAGACGGACGGCGAGGCGCTGGAGCCGATCTCCCGGGAGGCGCTGCGGCGTCGCCTGGAGCAGGGCGATATCGCCCTGCTCGATGTCCGTGGTGAGGAGGAGTACCGGGCCGGACACCTGCCCGGGGCGATCAATCTGCCCTTCGAACGGCTGGAGGCGATGCTCGACCAGCTGCCGAAGGATCAGGAGATCGTGGCCTACTGCCGCGGGGTCTACTGCGTAACGTCTCACCGGGCGGTGCAGCTGCTGCGCCGCCGCGGCTTTCGCGTGCGTCGCCTGGAAGACGGGGTCCCGGAGTGGAAGGCCGCCGGCCTGCCGCTGGAATGAGCTCGCCGGGAGCCGCCCCGGCCTCAGTCGCGTCCGCCGGCCGGGTAGCGGGTCTCCTTGAGGCTGTCCTTGATCTTCTTGAGGTGGGGCAGGAAGTCCTCGCCGCGGCGCAGGGTGACGCCGGTGGCCAGCACGTCGATCAGCGTTAGCTGAATCATCCGCGAGGTCATTGGCATGTAGAGGTCGGTGTCCTCCGGGGTGGCCACCTCCAGGGTTTCGGTGCACTCCCGGGCCAGCGGCGAGCCGGGGGCGGTGATGCCCAGCACCACGGCGCCGCTCTCCCGCGCCAGGCGAGCGATGTCCACCAGCTCCCGGGTGCGGCCGGTCCAGGAGATCACCACCACCACGTCGCCGGTATGGCAGGCGGAGGCGATCATCCGCTGCATCAGTACGTCGACGTAGGAGGTCACCGGCAGGTTGAAGCGGAAGAACTTGTGCTGGGCGTCCTGGGCCACGGCGCCCGAGGCGCCCAGGCCGAAGAAGTGGATCTGCTTGGCCTGGGTCAGGTAGTCCACTACCCGCTCGATGCGCGCCGGGTCGATGTCGCGGCGGGCCTCGTCCAGGGCGGCGATGGTGGCGCCGAAGATCTTGCGGGTATAGTCGACGGCGGCGTCGCTAGGCTCCACCGCCTGGCTCACATAGGGCGTGCCGCCGGCCAGGCTCTGGGCCAGCTTGATCTTGAAGTCGGGGTAGCCCTTGGCGTCGAAGCTGCGGCAGAAACGGTTGACCGTGGGCTCGCTGACCGAGGCCGCCTGTGCCAGGCTGGCAATGCTCAGGCCCGTGGCACGGGCCGGGTCGGCGAGGATCACGTCGGCGACCTTGCGCTCGGAGCGATTGAGTTCATCGAGCCGTTGGCGAATGCGCTGAAGCAGATCGTGATGGGCCATGGTGGGGGAGCGTCTCCATACGGCGATAGGGGAGTTGACGGGGTGCGGTCCCGATGTGGTGATTTAACTACACCAAAGCGGCTATCCTAGCGCGAAGCGCCATTCGAGTGCGAACCGGTCGCGCCGATGCGCCTTTTTGTTGTAAAGTTACAGATATTGCTTGAAGGTTTTCGCATGGTTGGGGTATTTTTTTGGTAAGTTAACTAAATAGGGGGGCGGCATGAGTCATTTCAACCGAACCGGCCGGGAGGCCAGCACCGAGATCGACCTGGCGCTGTTCGGGGCTCTCGGCGACCTGGCGCAGCGCAAACTGTTTCCGGCGCTGTTTCATCTCGACCGCGAGGGCCTGCTCGACTCCCATACCCGTCTGCTCGGCCTGGCGCGCCAGGAGCTCGACGCGGAGACCTTCAAGGCGCGGGTGGAAGCGGCGCTGAAGACCCACGTCAAGGCCGATGAGCTCGACCGCGGCGTGCTCAAGCGTTTCCTGTCCCGACTGGATTACCGGCAGCTCGATTTTACCCGGGGCGACGGCTACGCGGCGATCCGCGAGTGGCGCGAGGGCGCCCCACGGCCCATGGTGGTCTACCTGTCGGTGGCGGCGAAGCTCTACGGCGCCATTTGTCACCACCTGGCAGCCAGCGGCAGCCTCGATGAGACCTCCCGGGTGGTGGTCGAGAAACCCATCGGCTACGACCTGGCCTCCTCGGCCGACATCAACGACGCCATCGGCGAGGTCTTTCCCGAGTCGCGCATCTACCGTATCGACCACTACCTGGGCAAGGAGACGGTGCAGAACCTGATCGCCCTGCGCTTCGCCAACCCCCTGTTCGGCACCCAGTGGAACCAGAACCACATCTCCCACGTGGAGATCACCGTGGCCGAGAAGGTCGGCATCGAGGGCCGCTGGGGCTACTTCGACGAGGCCGGTCAGCTGCGCGACATGGTGCAGAATCACCTGTTGCAGCTGGTCTGCCTGATCGCCATGGACCCGCCGGCCAACCTGGATGCCGACGCCATCCGCGACGAAAAGGTCAAGGTGCTCAAGGCGCTCAAGCCGTTCACTGACGATATGCTGGGGCGCGACGTGGTGCGTGGCCAGTACATCGCCGGCACCAGCGAGGGACAGGCCGTGCCGGGCTACCTGGAAGAGGAGGGCGCCAACCTCGACAGCCACACCGAGACCTTCGTGGCGATGAAGACCGAGGTGGCCAACTGGCGCTGGGCCGGCGTGCCCTTCTACCTGCGTACCGGCAAGCGCATGCCCGAGAAGCTCTCGCAGATCGTCATCCACTTCCGCCAGCAGCCCCACTACATCTTCGATCCGGACCAGCGCGGCCTGGCCGCCAACAAGCTGGTGATCCGCCTGCAGCCGGAGGAGGGCATCGCCCTGCAGGTGCTGACCAAGGACAGCGGACTGGACAAGGGCATGCGGCTGCGCCCCGGGCCGCTGCACCTGGACTTCAGCAGCGCCTTCCCCAAGACGCGGATTCCCGACGCCTACGAGCGGCTGCTGCTCGAGGTGATGAAGGGCCAGCAGTATCTCTTCGTGCGCCGCGACGAGGTCGAATACGCCTGGCGCTGGTGCGACAGCCTGATCGCCGCCTGGCACGATCGCAACGAACCGCCGCGCCGCTATCCGGCCGGCTCCTGGGGGCCGGTCGCGTCCATCGCCATGATTACCCAGGACGGTCGTAGCTGGTATGAGGATTACTGAGATGTCGTACGATGCCACTCCCCGTGAGACGCTGGCCCGTCAGCTGGCCGGTGCCGTCGCCGATGCGCTGCGCCAGGACCTCGACGAGCAGCCGCGTGCCCTGCTGGTGGTCTCCGGCGGCTCGACCCCGGTGCCCTTCTTCCAGGCGCTGGCCCAGAGCGAGCTGCCCTGGTCGCGCATCGACGTGACCCTGGCCGACGAGCGCTGGGTGGCCGAGGATGCCGACGACAGCAATGCCCGTCTGGTCCGTGAGCACCTGCTGCAGGGCCCGGCCGCCGCGGCGAATTTCGTGCCCCTGACCAGCGCCGACCCCACCCCCGAGCAGGGGGTGGCCGCGGTCGCCGAACGCCTGGCGGGGCTGGCCTGGCCCGCCAGCGTGGTGATCCTGGGCATGGGTGGCGACGGCCACACTGCCTCGCTGTTCCCCGACAGCCGCGAGCTCGACCTGGCGCTCTCCACCGCCGAACCGCTGGTGGCGGTGCGCACGCCGAGCCAGCCCCAGGCGCGTATCACCCTCAGTGCCGACCGGCTGCACCAGGCGCGTCGGCACCTGCTGCATATCACTGGCGACGACAAACGCACCGTGCTGGGGCGCGCGCTCGTCGGAGACGACATCCGCGAGCTGCCCATTCGCGCCTTTCTTTCCTGTCCGCTGGCCGTCTACTGGGCCCCCTGACCGCTGCCGGTCCGACTTTCTGGAGTGCTAATCATGACCATCGAAAAACAGCTGCCGTCCACGCGCACCACCGAACTCGACAGCATCTGCCTCAAGGCGGAAGTGATCCCCGTGCTGGCCATCGCACGCATCGAAGAGGCCGTGCCGCTGGCCAAGGCCCTGGTGGAGGGCGGTCTTAGCGTGCTGGAGGTGACGCTGCGCACCGACTGTGCCCTGGAGGCCATTCGCCGCATCAAGGAGGCGCTGCCTCAGGCCAGCGTCGGCGTGGGCACCGTGCTGACCCCCGCTCAGTACCGTCAGGCCGAGCAGGTGGGGGCGGACTTCGTGGTCACCCCGGGAACCACCGAGGCCCTCTACCGCTACGGCGTGACCAGCCCGGTGCCCATGCTGCCCGGCGTGGCCACCATCTCCGAGCTAATGACCGGCTGGCAGTATGGCTACCGTCGCTTCAAGTTCTTCCCCGCCGAGGCCAGCGGCGGCGTCAAGGCCCTAAAGGCCTTCGCCGGCCCGATGCCCGAGGCGCGCTTCTGCCCCACCGGCGGCATCAGCCTGGACAACGCCGAGGACTACCTGGCGCTGAAGAGCGTGATGTGCGTAGGAGGCTCCTGGCTGACCCCCAAGTCGCTGGTGGAGGCCGAGGACTGGAACGGCATCCGCCTGCTGGCCAAGGAGGCGGCAGAGCGCTTCCACCACTGAGATCGTCCGCTATCGGTTTCCCGTGTGCTCTCGTGGCAGCTCAGCGCTGTCCTGTCTTCCCCGGCTATCGCCGGGTTTTTTGATTGGGCTCAAGCCAGGGAGGCATGATGGGATTGACGCCTGCTGGCGACATGGGCTTTGCTTGAAACAAAGCAAACTTGACGGGGAAGGGATGCCGCGTGAACCTGCTCGAGCGGATCGTCCGCATCCATCAGCTACTGACAGGGTCGCGCCGGCCGGTACCCATGCGCCGCCTGATGGAGGAGCTAGGAGCCTCCCGCAATACTGTGACCCGCGACCTGGCCTACCTGCGCGACTTCCTCGGCGCGCCCATCGTCTATGACCGCGAGGCCAACGGCCACCACTATGACCCCGATGCAGAAGCCTTCGAGCTCCCCGGTTTCTGGCTGAATCAGTCCGAACTCTACGCCCTGCTCGCCATTGAACACTTGCTGGAATCGGTACAGCCCGGCTTCCTGGGCCCCTTCATTGGCCCGTTGAAGGCCCGAGTGCGCAAGCTGCTGGGGCAGAGCGGTCGGTCAGCCGAGGCCATCGGACAGCGAGTCCGGATCTTGGCGACAGGGCATCGTCGGGTCGACACCGACGGCTTCGGCTGCATCGCCGAAGCGGTGCTCAGCGGCCGCCGGCTAGCCTTCGACTACCATGGCCGGGCTCGCGATAGCCGCGGTCGCCGTACCGTTCATCCCCAGCGCCTGGTCAACCACCGGGGCAACTGGTACCTGCTGGCTGACTGCGAGCAGGCGAGTGAACCCCGACTCTTCTCCCTGGATCGTGCCAGTCGCCCGGAATTACTCGACGCCGCGGCAACACGCCCGGAATGCGACATCGACCGGATCCTGGAAGGCAGCTACGGCATCTTCACCGGCACCGCCCGCGACTGGGCGGTGCTGCGTTTCACCCCCGAGGCGGCGCGCTGGGCCGCCGAGGAGCGCTGGCATCCCGATCAGGTCGGCCACTGGTCCGATGGCCGCTACGAGCTTCAGATTCCCTACTCCGACCCCACCGAGCTGGTGATGGAGATCCTCCGCTACGGCCCGGACGTTGAGGCGGTTGCGCCCGACGAAATCCGCGACGCCGTGGCGCAGCGGTTGAGGGCGGCGGCAAGCCAATACTGATAATGCATCCACTGGTGCAGCCCCTGGGGCAGTGGAGGTGGTATCAAGTTTCATAATGCCAAGTAACAGGGTCGATCATGACGTCCTTTGATAGCTTCTTTACATCAGCAACCGGCTTGCCGGCACCCTATCCCTACCAGCGGCGGTTGGCGGAAGGGGACTGGCCCGAGGTGCTGGATGTGCCCACGGGGCTGGGCAAGACCGCGGCGGTGACCCTGGCCTGGCTCTACCGTCGTCGCGAGCTAGGTGAGACGGACATGCCCCGGCGGCTAGTCTGGTGTCTCCCCATGCGGGTGCTGGTGGAGCAGACGGCTGACGTTATCCGGCAGTGGCTGGAGCGGTTGGCACTGCTCGGAAACCCGGGTGACGGCCGCGTCTCGGTGCAGGTGCTGATGGGCGGCGAGGCCGATGTTCGCACGGCCGAGTGGGCCCACCATCCGGAGGAAGAGAGCATCCTGATCGGCACCCAGGACATGCTGCTCTCCCGCGCCCTGATGCGCGGTTATGGCATGAGCCGCTACCAGTGGCCGGTCCACTATGCCCTGCTGCACAACGATGCCCTCTGGGTGTATGACGAAGTGCAGCTCATCGGGTCCGGGCCTGGCGACCACCGCGCAGCTGGAGGCCTTCCGGCGGGCGCACGCCCTGGGCCGGTCCTCGCGCAGCCTTTGGGTCTCCGCTACCCTGCGGCCGGACTGGCTGGGCACCGTCGATTTTCGCTCCTACCTCGATGGTCTACGCGTCGCCAGACTGGACGATGAGGATCTGGCCCAGGCGGCGGTGCGCCGTCGGCGCAGCGCGGTCAAGGTGTTGCAACGGGCCGAGGCATGCCTGGATGGCGACAGCCGCAAGGCCAAGGCGGCGGCCTATATCCAGGCGCTGGCGAGCGAGGTGGCCGCTGCCCACCAGGCCGGCCAGCAGACACTGGTCATCCTGAACCGTGTCGATCGCGCCCAGGCGCTCTACCAGCGATTGGGCAAGCTGGACGTGAAGGCCGAGCGGTTGCTGCTGCATGCTCGCTTCCGGCCGGCGGAACGGCGGGGGCTGGAGCAGAAGCTGCGGCAACCTGTTGGCGCTACCGGGCGTATCGTCATCGCCACCCAGGCGGTGGAGGCCGGGGTGGATATCTCCAGCCGGATGCTGTTCACCGAACTCGCCCCCTGGGCCTCGCTGGTGCAGCGCTTCGGCCGCTGTAACCGGGCCGGCGAGCATGGTCGGGCGGAGATTCGCTGGATCGATATCGCCGATGAGGCCGACGAGTGCCAGCCCTACGAGCCCGAGCCTCTCGCCGAGGCTCGCGCCCTGCTGCAGGGCTTGGAGCAGGCGGGGCCTGAGCACCTTCCGGCCGTTCAGGGTGGCCCCGGTTTGCACCAGGTGCTGCGGCGGCGCGACTTCCTCGAACTCTTCAACACGGACCCCGATCTCTCCGGCTTCGACGTGGACATCTCGCCCTATATCCGGGACACGGGCACGCCCCAGTGTCAGGTGTTCTGGCGTGATATCCCGGCGGATGCGCAACCCGACCCCGAGCTGGCACCACCTTCCCGGGAGGAGCTCTGCCCGGTGGGGCAGACGCAGCTCAAGGAGCATCTGGGGGCGAACGGTACCACGGCTGCCTGGGTCTGGGATGGCCTGGCGGCGCGTTGGACGGCCGCTCGACGCGAGCAGGTGCGCCCGGGGCAAACCCTGATGCTGCGCGCAGCCGAGGGTGGCTACCTGAGGGATCAGGGGTTCGTGCCCAGAGCGAAGGGCCGCGTCGCACCGGTGTTGTCGGGTGAGGCTTTTCCCGAAGGCTACGGAAGCGACCGGCCCACGCAGATCGGGCGCTGGGTGGGGTTGGTGGAGCACCTGAGGGACGTGGCCGAGGATGCCCGGCAAATCGCCGAGTGCCTTGGGCTCCCCGACGTGGATGCCCAGGCGCTCATCGAGGCCGGCCGTTGGCACGATCTCGGTAAAGCCCACGAGGCCTTCCAGACGGCCCTTGGGGCAGGGCTGGGCCAGGCTGGGCCTTGGGCGAAGTCGGATGGCCGCGGTCGCATGACGTATCGGGTGGCGGACGAGAAGGGCCAGCCGCAGCCACGCCCTGGCTTTCGCCACGAACTGGTGTCCATGCTCGCCTGGCTGGCTCATGGCGATGCGTCGCCGGAGAAGGATCTGATCGCCTACCTGATCGCCGCCCACCATGGGCGGGTGCGCCTGGGCCTTCGCGCCTTGCCTACGGAGCAGGCTCCGCCCGACGGGCGCCTGTTTGCCCGTGGCGTCTGGGAGGGTGATGCCCTGCCCGCCATTCAACTGGGAGAGCACGAGGTGCCGGAGACCCTGTTGCGGCTGGACCTGATGCGCCTGGGCGAGGGGCCGCAGGGGCCATCATGGGCCGAGCGCACCCGGCGCTTGCTGGCCCAGTACGGACCCTTCCGGCTCAGCTGGCTGGAGACACTGGTACGCATCGCCGACTGGCGGGCCAGCCGGCGGGAGGCACAGCCATGAACACGAGAGCGGAGGCCGTCGACATGCGACATACCGTCGTTCTGGAGGGGTGCAGCCCCACCCCGCTGGCTAGCTATCTCAAGGCCTTGGGGGTGCTTCGGCTGGTGGCCGAGCAGGCTGATCCTGAAGCGCGGGGGTATTGGGAGGCGGAGCGCTTTGTCATTGACTCGAGGCTGGACGCAGGTGTGCTCGCTCGCTTCCTGCTCGAGGCGTGGCAGCCCACGCCTGTGCTCGCCCCCTGGAATGGGGGAAGCGGCTTCTATCCCAAGGACAACCAGTCCGGCATCGGCCCCATGGGTACTGCATCGGCCGAGCGTTTCCGCGATCTGCGAGAGACCATCGCCCAGACTCGGCTCATCATCGAGGAGCTGCGGCTCAGTGAACGGCCGGCGGGGGAGGAGAAGCGGCAGCTATTGATGCGCTTGCGCGCGGAGCTTCCGGACGTGGCTCTGGCCTGGCTGGACGGTGCCGTGCTGCTCACCGAGGAAGCGCCCCGCTATCCGCCGCTGTTGGGTACTGGGGGTAACGATGGTCGGCTGGATTTCACCAACAACTTCCTGCAGCGTCTAGTGGAGCTGTTCGACCCGGAAAGTGGCCAGGCAATCGGGCGGGCCGGCTCGCTGCTGGAGGAAAGCCTGTTCGCCAAGCCCATGGCAGAGATGCCCTCCAGCGCCATTGGCCAGTTCTCTCCTGGCGGTGGTCCCAATGCCAGCACCGGCTTCGAGGGCAGCGCCACCGTCAATCCCTGGGACTTCGTACTCATGCTCGAGGGGGCGCTGCTGTTCGCGGCGGCGGCCAGCCGGCGCCTGGAGTCGGCCGGCTCCGGCACGTTGAGCTATCCCTTCACCGTGTACCCCACGGGCAGCGGATCGGGCGGCTCGGCGCTGGCCGACGAAAAGCCGGCCCGGGCGGAGATGTGGCTGCCCATCTGGGAGACACCCGTTGGCCTTATGGAACTGCGCGGGCTGCTGTCGGAAGGACGGGTATCTTTGGGGCGGCGTCCCGTGCGAGATGGGCTCGAGTTCATGCGGGCAGTGGCGCACCTCGGCCTGGAGCGGGGTATCGGCAGCTTCCAGCGCTACGCCTTCATGATGCGCTCCGGCAAGGCGTATCTGGCGACGCCGCTCAACCGGGTGCACGTTCAGCGCAACCCCAACGCGGATCTCATCGACCAACTCGACAGTGCCGGTTGGCTGGAGCGTTTCCGCCGTCTGGGCCGCGGCGACCATGCCACCCACCAGTTGGCCTCGCTGGTGCGGCGGCTGGAGGATGCGCTGTTCGATCTGGCCTGTCATCGTGATGACGCGAGTCCGCACGCACAGCGAATTCTCGTCTGCCTGGGGGAGATCCAACGCTACCTGGCGCGCAGCCCTTCCGCCCGGGAGCAGTGCGGGCCGGTACCTCTGCTGAGCGAAGAGTGGATCAGCACGGCACTGGCCGGTGACGACAGCGCCGAGCTGCGCATCGCCATTGCCCTGGCCGGCCTGCATGGCAGGCGCCAGTATCCTAACGGTGGCAGCCAGCATCGGCTGCCTCTGGCCGACCAGTTGGCACCGTCGTGGCAGGATGGCCGCCACCGCTGGTGGGTAGAGGGCGAGAACCGCCGGGTGGTCTGGGGCAACACGGACCTGGAGCGCAACCTGCTGGCCGTACTGCAACGCCGCCTGCTGGATGCCGCGGCGGAGCAGCTGGACGACAAGCCGCTCTTTACCAATGGCCCCGCGCCGCTGGGCGATCTGGCCGCCTGGCTGGGCGGGGCCTGGATACCGGCCGCATCGCGACGCTGCTGCCTGGGATCGCCCTGGCGCGGATACCCCGGCTATCCCATGCGGGCAGGGATATCCCCTGGCCGCTCCCCGCAGTCCTTGCCGTGCTCAAGCCCTTCTTCTGCACCGATGCGCAGCTGCAGCGCACCGGACTGCTAGCGGATGGCGAAACCCTCGACCTGCCCGGCGAACTGGTGCGCCGCCTGGCCGCCGGTCGAATCGATGGCGCCGTCGAGCTCGCGCTGCGGCGGCTGCGGGTGGCCGGCATCCCGATCGGGCTGGTACGCATCGAGACGGGCAGCCTGTCCGGCCGACGATTGCTGGCGACGCTGCTCGTCCCGCTGAGCGATAGCGACTTGAAACGGCTGATGCGTCGCGTCCATTCGCCGGCGACTACCACCGTGACTATCACCCCAACTACCACCGAAGGCAGCACTCGCTAAGGAGAAGCCACCATGTCATTGAATCTTGAATCGTTGAATGGAAGCCCACGGCTGCTGCTCGAAGCCAGCCTCCGGCCCGTCCAGGGCAGTCGCTTTCAGCCCACTGGTTTTCCCGACCTGGGGGCCGCCGAATATCCCAGCCCCCAAGGAGAGGGCCGCATGCTGCTGGTGGAGTCGGCCCAGAGCATGGCCAACCGGCTGGAGGCGGTCTGTTGGGACGAAGTGGCCGACGATTGGCAGCCACCCTTGCGGGGCTTGCCGCTGGTCAAGGTGCTGGATACTGATGGCCAACCGCTGACCAATTCGGTCCTCGAGGCGCATCGCCTGAACTCGCCCTACATCCTGGAGGGCAAGGACACCACCGTACTGGAGATGCTCAAGCATGAGCTGGCCGACATGGAAGAAGGGAGGGTGAACATCCGCAAGCTCGCCGCCACCCTGCTGAGGGTGGATGCCAATGCCTTGCTCCATGGCGTCTTCCTGGCCAAGAAAGAGCTGGCCGGCGGCCGTCTGCGGTTGCCACGGGTACTGTCGGCCTTCATCGAGGCCGAGGACGTCAAGGTGGCGGCCAGTGGCGGCGTCAAGAATGACGCGGTCAATCCCCGCGGCGACACCGCCAAGGGCTTCGGCAACGTGCCCTTTGCCCGGGATGAATACGTGGCGCCGCGCATTACCGCCTACTTCAACCTGGACCTGGCCCAGATCCGCGCCTTTGGCCTCGGGGAGGCGGCGCAGCGGCTACTGATCGCCCTGGCCCTCTACAAGATCCGTCGCTTCTTGGAGACCGGTCTGCGCCTGCGCACGGCCTGTGACCTGGACTTGGTGGAGCTGACGGTCACCCGTCCCGAAGCCTTTCAGGTGGCTTCGCTGGTGGAGTTGGAAGAGGCGCTGCCCGGTTTGATCGAGGCCGTGGCCGCCGAGGGCGGTTTCACCGAAGCGCGGGTTACCGAGCTCACCTACGGGAAGAAGTAACCATGCTAGCCATCGCTTTCCGTTTCCCGGCCGGCCGTTACCATGCCACCCCCTGGGGGCGGCACGTCAACGAGGCCGAGGTGGAGTGGCCGCCATCACCCTGGCGGGTGCTGCGGGCACTCATCGCCACCTGGCACCGCAAGGTGGACGCTCGGGAGCATCCCGAAGCGCTGTTACGAAGCCTCATCGACAGCCTCTCCGGCTCGCTGCCGGTCTACCGTTTGCCTCTGGCGGTACATGCCCATACTCGCCACTACATGCCGGTGCGTGAGGGTGGAAGGGACAAGAGCACTCTGATCTTCGATGCCTTCGTGCGGTTGGCACCGGATTCGGAGGTGATCATCGCCTGGCCCGAGCTGGCGCTACCGGATGATCAGGCCCCCTTGTTGGATGTGCTGCTGCGGGACATGGGATTCCTCGGGCGTGCCGAGAGCTGGGTGGAGGCGCGCCGGTTGTCGCACTGGTCGAGTGAGCCCAACTGCCGCCCCGCCGAGATCGCGGTGGATGCCGACACCGGCGAGATCACCGACCCCATCCGACTCATTGTTCCCTTGACGAGTTCGGCGTATCGCGACTGGCGCCAGGCCCGTCTGGCCGAGATTCCGCCCAAGGCCAAGGGCAAGGCCGTGGCCAGGCTGCGCAAGACCCTTCCAGAACAGCTGCTGGACAGCCTGCGCCTGGATACCGCCGACATTCAGGCGGCCGGGTGGAGTCGCCCGCCAGGCGCGCGCTTCGTGACCTATCAGCGTCCCTACGACTGCTTCACGCCGATCTCCGCAGCCAGGAAACCGTCGGCGACGGCTCGGCACCCGGTCACCACGGTCAGCTTCGCCTTGGCAGGCAAGCCGCTACCCAGGCTGGAGGATGCCGTGCGCATCGGCGAGCTGATGCGCATGGCGGTCATGTCCCAGGCCAAGCGCTGCGTCGGTGAGGCGGCAGTGCCCACGGAGCTGTCGGGGCACGCCATGCCCGCCGACAACCGCCACGGGCACGCCTTCTACCTGCCCGAAGATGTCGACGGTGATGGCCACATCGACCACATCCTGGTGCATGCGCCGGGGGACTGTCTCGCCAGGCCCTCCAGGCCCTGGACGGGGTCACGCGGCTATGGAGTCGGGAGGGTGGCGAGTGGCAGGTCATCCTGGAGAGCTACGGCCTTGCGGAGGAGCTGAACCAGTCTCGCTACAGCGGAACGGGCACCGAGTGGGTCTCGATCACGCCCTATCTGCACCCCTGGTATCGCAAGAAGCGGCTGGACGTAGCGGAACAGTTGCGGCGCGAGTGTCGCGAGCGTGGCCTGCCGGAGCCCGTCGAAGTGGCTATGATCCCGGAAGTGACGGTGGGGAACAGTCGTAGGCGATCGGTGCACTTTCATCGCTTTCGCAATCGTCGTGGGCTCACCCAGCCCGATACCCGTGGCCAGTTCTGTCGCCTGACGTTTCCCGAGCCGGTGACCGGGCCGCTGGCCCTGGGATTCGGCTGCCACTTCGGGCTTGGAATCTTTGCCCCGGATGCTGGTTGAGCAGAGGGAACCGATACAGGCCTGCAGAGGGCGAGGGAGAGAGAATCGTGTCACAACATCCCGAGCACACCACGCAGCGACTGCTCCACGGCCGCCATCTCTTCCGCGGTGAGGGTGGTCAGCGGCCCGTCTCCAAGCCGGGACGGATCCAGGGCCCGGGGCTTGTCGATGACGACGTAGGAATCCACCAGCAGGCGATCGCGAGCGGGCAAGGGAACACGGAACCGGCGCCAGCCTGGCCGGAATTGCGTGGTGAGCGGCAGCACGATGACCGTTTCGGCGCCCGCCTCGATCAACACATCGGCCTGGATCACCAGCACCGGTCGCACCTTGCCGACTTCCTTGCCACGGGCGGGGTTCAGGTTGCCGACCCAGATCTCACCTCGCCGTATCACTTCCACCACCGTTGGTTGGAATTCGCTCCTGCGTCCTGTTCGGTGCGAATCAGAGCCTCCAGATCATCGTCCGGCATGGTGTCAGACAATTCGCGAGACTCCCGAAGTGTAGTCTCATCGCCCTGCCATTCGCGCATCTCTACCACCATGCCCTGCATGAAGCGCTCCTTCTCGCGGCGCTGCACGTACTCCTGTACCGCTTCACGCACCAGTTCGGAGCGGCCTTTGTGGGCCAGGCGGGCCTCTTCGTCGAGCTTGCGCTCCAGCTCTTCGGGGAATCGAATGCTCAGAGTCGACATCACTTCGCCTCGTCATGCGTTGCGTATGACAAGTATCAATATGGACGACACGACATGAAAACGCCATCTCGCATGATTCATGGATGAAGTGTGCCAGAGGCAGGGGATTGGAGGTGACATCGTGGATACGCCTACCTTTCAACAGCAAGAGTTGCCACTGCCGTTCCCGGAGCTGTCGGGCGACCAGCCGCTACTGCCGGCGCGCATGATCAATGAGTTTGTCTACTGTCCGCGCCTGGCCTATCTGGAGTGGGTGCAGGGTGAATGGGACGATTCGGCGGATACCGTCCAGGGACGGCATGTTCATCGTCGCGTCGACCGCCAGTCCGGCAAGTTACCGGAATCCCCCGAGGAGGATGAACGCATCCACGCCCGCTCCATCACCCTGTCTTCCAATCGCATGGGCCTGATCGCACGCATGGATCTGGTGGAGGGCGAGGGTAGCGAAGTGGTGCCCGTTGACTACAAGCGTGGCAAGCGTCCCCATGTCGCCAAGGGAGCCTATGATCCGGAGCGGGTGCAGCTCTGTGTGCAGGGTTTGCTGCTACAGGAGCACGGCTACCGGTGCGACGAGGGGGTGCTCTACTTCGCCGGCTCGCGGGAACGGGTACGTGTTGCCTTCGACGAAGAGTTGGAGAGCCTCACGCTCTCCTCGATCAACGGACTGCGTATGCTGGCGGCGGCCGGGCGCATGCCGCCGCCACTGGAGGACAGCCCCAAGTGCCCGCGCTGCTCGCTGGTCGGCATCTGCTTGCCGGACGAGGTCAACTTCCTGCGCCAGGGTAAGACGACGCTGCGCCCCATCGCCGTCGCTCGGGAAGAGACCGTGCCGCTGTACGTTCAGGCCAACAAGGCCAGTGTGCGAAAGAAGGGCGACAACCTGGAAGTCGCCGTGGAAGACCAGGTCGTGGCCCGGCCCCGGCTGATGGATGTCTCCCAGGCCGTGCTCATGGGCAATGTCTATGTGACGACACCGACCCTGCACGAGCTGCTGCGCCGGGGCATCACGGTGAGCTGGCACTCCTATGGTGGCTGGTTTCTCGGCCACACCCAGGGGACCGGCCACGGTAATGTAGAACTGCGGCTGGCCCAGTATCGGGGTCATGACGACGAGCAGGTTTGCCTGCGCCTCGCGCGGGGGCTGGTGAAGGCCAAGATCCTGAATTCCCGCACCTTGATGCGCCGAAATTGGCGTGAGGGGAGTGCGCCTTCCAGTCTGCTGGCCGATCTTCGTCGCTTGGCGGAGCAGAGTGGGCGCGCTGCCAGCCAGCAAACCCTGCTGGGTATCGAGGGCGCCGGTGCCTCGGCATACTTCGGCCACTTCGATCGTTTGATTCGGCAGGCCGACTCGGAAAATGGCGCTCTCCGGTTCGATTTCGCCGGCCGCAATCGACGACCGCCGACCGATCCGGTCAATGCCCTGCTGTCTTACGCCTACAGCTTGTTGGTGCGAAACTGGACGGTCACCCTGTCTTCCGTCGGCTTCGATCCTTACCTAGGGTTCTACCACCAGCCACGCTATGGGCGCCCGGCACTGGCGCTGGATCTGATGGAGCCGTTTCGCCCGCTGCTCGCGGACTCCGCCGTGCTGATGGCCATCAACAACGGCGAGGTGCGACCCAGCGACTTCGTCTCTGTCGGCAATGCAGTCAATCTCACGCCAGAGGGGCGCAAGCGCTTCATCGCCACCTTCGAGCGTCGACTAGCCCAGGAAGTCACCCATCCCCTGTTCGGGTATCGCATCAGCTATCGGCGGGTGCTCGAGCTTCAAGCCCGGTTGCTGGCCCGCTTCCTGCTTGGCGAACTGCCGGAATATCCTAACTTCACCACCCGATAGCTATGAACGAGCATATTTATATCGTTACCTACGACATCTCCGACCAGCGCCGCTGGCGGAAGATCTTCCGACTCATGAAGGGCTACGGAGAGTGGCTGCAGCTATCGGTGTTCCAATGCCGGCTCTCTTCCCGTCGACATGCCGAGCTGGTCGCGGTGCTGGACGAAATGATCCATCATGATGAAGACCATGTGGTCATCATGGATGTGGGGCTGGCCGAGCGTATCAAGCCCCGCATCACCAGCTTGGGGAAGACGGACTATGAACCGGTCACCCGGGAGCCCACGATCGTCTGAAGCGCTGATTTTTTTGCCGGTGGGTCGCGAGCACTCCAGTGGTGGCCGTTTCCCCGGGGAGCGCTCGTATACGGAAAGCTCTTTTAAAATGAATGAGTTGAAATCCGCTGGTCTCCTGTGGTGGAATATTTGGTGGCATGCCCGCGAGCCGGTTCGGAGACCTCTCGCAACTGGTGCGATTCGCCTTTGCCGAACATGGACTTCCGAGTGGGCTGTATTCCGAGGCGAATAGCCTCGGCCTCATTGAAGCATTGGCTCGGCGATCCTACTGCGGGCCACTATCAACGCGTATTCCGAGGCGAATAGCCTCGGCCTCATTGAAGCAGCAGAGAGGGTGGCGGGCCGGGCCACCGATCCGCGAGTATTCCGAGGCGAATAGCCTCGGCCTCATTGAAGCTCGCGGCACCACATCGACCGCTACATCGACAAGGAAAGTATTCCGAGGCGAATAGCCTCGGCCTCATTGAAGCGTGGAACTCCCCCGAGAACCGATCGGATTAATGACCCGGTATTCCGAGGCGAATAGCCTCGGCCTCATTGAAGCGCGGCTACGTGATGGAGCTGTGACATGCTCAACACATGTATTCCGAGGCGAATAGCCTCGGCCTCATTGAAGCTTAATAACCTCATCTCTTATTGTCGTGAGTATTTGAGTATTCCGAGGCGAATAGCCTCGGCCTCATTGAAGCTCCGGTTTCCAGAATAGCCAGATTCGATCAAAATGCAAGTATTCCGAGGCGAATAGCCTCGGCCTCATTGAAGCACAAAACGTGGAAAGGGGATGGCGACTGTCTATCGTTGGTATTCCGAGGCGAATAGCCTCGGCCTCATTGAAGCCGGCCACTTTCTCCTCCTGGGCCGCTCGACGGACCGGTATTCCGAGGCGAATAGCCTCGGCCTCATTGAAGCTCGCGGCACCACATCGACCGCTACATCGACAAGGAAAGTATTCCGAGGCGAATAGCCTCGGCCTCATTGAAGCGACAGGGAACACCTGCCACACCTCGGAGCCGTACTTGTATTCCGAGGCGAATAGCCTCGGCCTCATTGAAGCGCTTCGTCTGAATGCACTATTGAGGTTGAGGGACTGACGTATTCCGAGGCGAATAGCCTCGGCCTCATTGAAGCGACCGCATCCCGCGAACGGAGCTATCCGCCAACGCAGGGTATTCCGAGGCGAATAGCCTCGGCCTCATTGAAGCTTCTTCGGAGAGAATGCCGAGGTCGAGAGCCTGGACGTATTCCGAGGCGAATAGCCTCGGCCTCATTGAAGCGATGGTATCTCGTATCGCCAGTATCGTTTGAGATGGGGTATTCCGAGGCGAATAGCCTCGGCCTCATTGAAGCTCCAGAAATGACAGTTCTACCAGATAATTGTGTTGTCGTATTCCGAGGCGAATAGCCTCGGCCTCATTGAAGCAACTCGGCGGCGGTGGTGGCGTGCGCCGGCTCTACCGGGTATTCCGAGGCGAATAGCCTCGGCCTCATTGAAGCGTCAGGGATTCAGGTAGATTCTTTGATGAACTTGCCGTATTCCGAGGCGAATAGCCTCGGCCTCATTGAAGCTTCCAGCTTGTTGATTGCCCAGTTAATGACACGCTCATGTATTCCGAGGCGAATAGCCTCGGCCTCATTGAAGCTTTGCACAACTTCTGTACTTGGACTTCATTGTACTGGTATTCCGAGGCGAATAGCCTCGGCCTCATTGAAGCCTTCCACCGGCCGTACAGGATGAAGGCCAGCACAACGTATTCCGAGGCGAATAGCCTCGGCCTCATTGAAGCCAAGGCGAACGAAGAGCATTTCGCCAATCTGCATGGCGTATTCCGAGGCGAATAGCCTCGGCCTCATTGAAGCAGTAATGGTAGTCGGATTCATTTGGCTCACTGCCAGTAGTATTCCGAGGCGAATAGCCTCGGCCTCATTGAAGCCAGTGAAGTTGCAGGGGCAGATAGTGCATAAACAGTAGTATTCCGAGGCGAATAGCCTCGGCCTCATTGAAGCCTGGGGGCTGACTTCATACGCCGCCACATCGACGCCGTATTCCGAGGCGAATAGCCTCGGCCTCATTGAAGCATCACAAAACAGCGCGGCGGTATTCGGCTTTTCCGGTATTCCGAGGCGAATAGCCTCGGTCTTATTGAAGAGCGAATACCAGGTAGTCGAGCGCCAGGCCGCTGCACACGTATTCTGAGTCGATAAGCCTGCCCGGGGTGGCGACCATCTCCGAGCTGATGACCTGCTGGCAATATGGATACCGGCGCTTCAAGTTCTTCCCCGGCCCTCGCCGGGGCTTTTTTGTATCCGCAGGGGATGTTCGGCGGGGTCAGAAGGCTTCCCACTCGGGCTCGGGCTTGCGGGCTGCGGGGGGCGTCAGGCGACGCTCGTTGTGGGGCCTGGGGTCATTGTCTTCCGCCGGATGCGGCGCCTCGGCGAGCGGCCGAGCGCTTTGGCTTGCCGGCCGGACGCCGTCTGACTGAAAGGCACCGGCGCCATGAGCCAGGGCGCGTACCTCCTGGCTGAGCGCCGCGGTGGCGGTTTGATAGCGCTGCATGCTCTCGGCGCTGACCTGGGTGGCCTGGTCGATCTCGCCGATGGCCTGGCTGATCTGACCTATCCCCTGGCTCTGCTCCGCCGCGGCGGCGCTGATGTCGCGGATCAGGTCGTTGACCTGGTGGCTGGCCGCCTTGATCTGCGCCATGGCGCCCTGAGCCTCTTCGGTACGCCCTTCCCCGGTGTGAATCTCGCGCTGGGCCTGGCCGATCAGCGACTGCACCCGATGGGCGGCATCCGCCGATTCTCCGGCCAGCTTGCGCACTTCCTGGGCCACCACCGCGAAGCCGCGTCCGTGCTCGCCGGCCCGGGCGGCCTCCACCGAGGCGTTTAGCGCCAGGATATTGGTCTGAAAGGCGATGGCGTCGATGGTGCCGACGATGCCTGCCATGTTCTCGGCCTGGCGGGTGATGGCCTGCATCGAGGCGGCCAGTGCCTGCATGGTCGCGTCGGCCGCTTCCACCGCCGCCACGTTGCCGGCGGTGGCGTCGCTGGCCTGGCGGGCGTGCTCGGCGCTCTGCCGAACGGTCGCGCTGATCTGCTCGGCGCTGGCCGCGGTCTGCTGCACCGAGGCGGCCTGCTGCTCCAGGCGGGAGGCCATGGCGTCGTTGTTGCGAATCAGCTCGGCCACGGCGGGGTCGACCGCCGCCACGCGCCGGTTGAGATCGCCGATCAGCGCCTCCAGGGACTGGCGCATGAAGTCCAGCGAGCCGAGCATCTGCCCCAGCTCGCTGCCGTCCCGGGCGGGCAGCGCCACCTGCAGGTTGCCCGCCGCCACCTGCAGCGCGAAGTCGTTGGCCTGGTGCAGTGAGCGGCGGGTCCGACCCGCCGAGCGCCAGTTGAGCCATGCCACCAGAGCACCGCCCACCCCGGCAGTGCCGCCCAGCCAGAGGGCGGCGGCGGGGGCTACGGGCTGCAGCAGCGTCGCGGCGGCGGCGCCGACCCCGGCGGTCAGCAGCAGGGTGGCGGCGGCGATGGCGGCGGCGCGCCCCTTCAGGCTGCCAAAATCGAGGCGGCTCGCCAGGTGCAGCAGCCCGCGGCGATAGGCCCGGCCGTGGCGCACGCCGAAACGGCCGCCGCCTTCGCGGATGTCCCGGTAGACGGCCTCGGCCCGCGCGGTCTCCGCGGCGCTGGGCTTGACGCGGATCGAGGCGAAGCCCACCAGCCTGCCGGCCTCGCGGATCGGCACCACGTTGGCGCGCACCCAGTAATGGTCGCCGTTCTTGCGGCGGTTCTTCACCAGTCCCGACCAGTACTGACCGGCCTGGATGTCCTGCCACATGTCGGCAAACACGCTGGGCGGCATGTCGGGATGGCGCACCAGGTTGTGGGGCGCGCCTTTCAGTTCGGCGTAGTCGTAGCCGCTGACCTCGATGAAGCGCTGGTTGGCGTAGGTGATGCGGCTTTGGGTATCGGTCTTGGAGATCAGCACGTCGTCATCGCGAAGGCTGTACTCGACCTGGGTGACGGGACCGGTCTTGCGCATGGGGATGGCCTCTATCCGTTGTACTGGTTTTGTATAAGACTCCTATATTGTCTCAGGTTTGTAAAGCTATTTGCCTGATAGTGTTAATGCCTGTACATGAAATAGCCGTTTGCTGGTCACAAAAAGACCGCGGCGGCGATCCGAAGATCGCCGCCGCGGGAGAGGCGAAGACGGTGGCTGTCGCCCTACTGTCGCTTGCCCTTGCGGCGTGGCGCCTTGGCCGGGGGCGTGTCGGCGGCGCCGTCGGCCGGCGCGTCGGCCTTGCCGGCGTCGCGCCCGAAATGGCCCCGCACCAGCGCCAGCAGCCCCTGGGTGGAGGCGTCGAAGTCCTGGCTCTGGGCGTCGATGCGTTCGCTGATCTCGCCGGCGATGCGCTTGCCCAGCTGCACCCCCCACTGGTCGAAGGAGTTGATGTTCCAGATCACCCCCTGGACGAACACCTTGTGCTCGTACAGCGCGATCAGCGCGCCGAGGTTCTTCGGCGTCAGCTCGTCGAGCAGCAGCACGCTGGAGGGGCGGTTGCCCGGGCAGCTATAGGGGTCGAGCTGGCTATCGCCTCTGTCCTGCCCACCATGGCTGCCCTCCATGAAGGCGTTGGCCTGGGCCAGCATGTTGGTGAGCAGGGCGAAGTGGTGCTCCTCCATGCCGGGCTCGGGCTTGAGCGAGGCGATGAAGTCGATGGGGACATAGCGCGTCCCCTGGTGGAGCAGCTGGAAGAAGGCGTGCTGGCCGTTGGAGCCGGTCTGGCCCCAGACGATGGGGCCGGTCTTGTAGTCCACCGGGCGGCCGAAGATATCCACCGACTTGCCGTTGGACTCCATGTCGAGCTGCTGGAGGAAGGCGGGCAGCTGATGCAGCGCCTGGTCGTAGGGCACGATGGCCTGGGTCTCGGCGCCGTGGAAGTTGATGTACCAGATGCCGATCAGCGCCATCAGCACCGGCATGTTCTCGGCGAAAGGCGCGTTGAGGAAGTGCTGGTCCATTTCATAGGCCCCCTCGAGCAGCTCCATGAAGCCGTCGAAGCCGATGGAGAGCGCGATGGGCAGGCCGATGGAGGACCACATGGAGTAGCGCCCGCCGACCCAGGCCCAGAACTCGAAGATGTTCTCTTCGCGGATGCCGAACGCCATGGCCGCCGTCTTGTTGGTGGAGGCGGCGATGAAGTGGGCGCCCACGTCGGCATCCTCGCCGGCGTTTTCCAGGAACCAGCGCCGGGCGGTCTTGGCGTTGAGCAGCGTCTCCTGGGTGGAGAAGGTCTTGGTGGAGACGATGAACAGGGTGGTGGCCGGGTCGAGGCGGCTGAGCACCTTCTGGATATGGGCGCCGTCGACGTTGGAGACGAAGTGGAAGCTGAGCTCCGAGTGACGGTACTTGAGCAGCGCCCGGCAGGCCATGTTGGGGCCCAGGTCCGACCCGCCGATGCCGATGTTGACCACGTCCTTGATGCGCTTGCCGCTGTAGCCTTTCCACTCGCCGCTGCGCACCGCCTCGGAGAAGCGCTTGATCTGCTCGCGGGTGCGCTGGATCTCCGGCATCACGTCCTGGCCGTCGACCATCAGCGGGCCCTCGCCCTGATTGCGCAGGGCGGTATGCAGCACCGGGCGGTTCTCGGTGACGTTGATGATGTCGCCGGAGAACATCTGGGCGCGGCGCTGCACCAGCGCCGAGTGGTTGGCCAGCTCCAGCAGCTTGGCCAGCACCGCCTCGGAGACCTGGTGCTTGGAGTAGTCGAGGAACAGGCCGCCCACCCGCAGGCTCATCTTCTCGAAGCGCTGCGGGTCGGCGGCGAAATAGTCGCGGATACGATCGTTGGCGGTCTGCTCGTGGAGCTGGGCGAGTGCCTGCCAGGTGACGCTGCGGGTCAGTTGAAACATAAGGCGATCCGGTGTGGTGGGTCAGAGGCGCTGAATGGAGTATGTATGTAAAAATACTACATAAAAGGGGGTGGTAAGCAATAGCGCCGTGATGTTCGAGTTGGAATTGTTAATAAAACATTCATGCGGGGCAGGCCGGCGGCCTGCCCCTGGGGCTCAGGCGTTGGCACTGGCGCCCACCGCCACCGGGGTGGCGCCGCGCTTGATCGCAGCATAGCCCAGGCCGGTGATCAGCGAGCCGGTCACGATGGCGGCCAGGTAGAGCAGTACCGGGGTGATGGCATGGGGATCAGCAGCACGAAGATGCCGCCGTGGGGGGCCATCAGCTGGGCGCCGACCCACATGGAGAGCGCACCGGTCACCGCGCCGCCGGCGATGCAGGCGGGGATCACCCGCAGCGGGTCCTTGGCGGCGAAGGGAATCGCGCCTTCGCTGATGAAACACAGCCCCAGCACGAAGGAGGCCTTGCCCGCCTCGCGCTCCGGCTCGGAGAACTTGTGCCGGGCCACGAAGCTGGCGACGCCCATGCCGATGGCCGGCACCATGCCGGCGGCCATGATCGCCGCCATGGGGCGTAGGTCTGGGAGGCCAGCAGGCCGACGCCGAAGGTGTAGGCCGCCTTGTTGACCGGCCCGCCCAGGTCGAAGCACATCATGGCGCCGAGCAGGATGCCCAGCAGCACGGCATTGGTGGCGTCCATGCCGGCCAGGAAGCTGGTCAGGCCGGCCATGATGGCCGCCACCGGCTCGCCGATCACGTAGATCATGGTCAGGCCGGTGACCAGGCTCGCCACCAGCGGGATGATCAGGATCGGCTTGAGGGACTCGACGCTGGCCGGCAGCTTGACGTGGCGCGCCACCGCCAGGGCCACATAGCCGGCCAGGAAACCGGCCAGGATGCCGCCGAGGAAGCCCGCCTCGATCTCGGCTGCCAGCATGCCGCCGATCATGCCCGGGGCGATGCCGGGGCGGTCGGCGATGGAGTAGGCGATATAGCCGGCCAGCACCGGGATCATCAGCGCGAAGGCCGTGCCGCCGCCGATCTGCATCAGCGCCGCGGCCAGGGTGCCCTCCTGCTCGAAGGCCTCGATGCCGAACACGAAGGAGAGCGCGATCAGCAGTCCCCCGGCCACCACCATGGGCAGCATGAAGGAGACCCCGGTGAGCAGGTGCTTGTAGACCCCCTTCTCCTTGACGCCCTTCTGCGCCTCGCCCCTGGCGGAGGCGCCCTCGCGCTCCACCTCGGCGTCGGCCAGGGCCGCCTCGATGGTGGCCTGGGCCTGCTTCAGGGCGTTGCCGGTGGAGGTGCGGTAGAGGCGCTTGCCGGCGAAGCGGGTGGGATCCACCTCGATGTCGCAGGCGAGGATCACCAGGTCGGCGGCGGCGATCTCCTCCTCGGTGAGCTTGTCCTGGGCGCCCACCGAGCCCTGGGTCTCCACGCGGATCTCGTGGCCGAGCGCCTTGCCGGCCTCGGACAGGGCCTCTGCCGCCATAAAGGTATGCGCCACCCCGGTGGGGCAGGCGGTCACCGCCACGATCCGCGCGCCGCCCGGGGCGGCGGCCGGGGCCTCGGTGTCGGCCTCCTGCGGCGGGGTGAAGGGCTCGGCCTCGCGCTCGGCGCGGGCCAGGAAGGTCTGCGGGTCGGGCAGCGCCTGGTCGATGGCGGCCTGGAACAGCGGCTTGCCGGCGAAGCGCTGGGGAGCCGGGACCCGGTCGGCGGCGACCACCACCAGGTCGGCGGCGGCGATGGTCTCGGCGGAGAGCGGCGCCGGGGGCGCCAGTTCGCCGTGCATCTCGACGCTGGGGGTCCAGCCCAGGCGCCGGGCGGCCTGCTCCAGGCGGCGGGCGGCGAGGAAGGTGGTGGCCATGCCGCTGGGGCAGGCGGTGACGATGATGACGTTCATGCGATGGCTCCCCCGCGCTGGCATCGACGTCGTTGAGGCGCCGCACGCGGGTCTGTTGTTGGAGGTGGGGGAAGTCGGAGGCGCGGGGATTGCCCACGCCCAGGTGGCGGACGGACTCGGCGGAGAGCGCCGTGGCCAGACGCAGGGCCTGCTCGGGGGTGTGGCCTTCGACCACGCCGTGGAGCAGGGCGGCGAGCAGGGTGTCGCCGGCGCCTACGGTGCTGGCTACCTCGAGACGCGGCGGCACCGCCTGCCAGGCGCCGCGGCCGCTGACCCAGAGCACCCCGGCGGGACCCGCCGAGATCAGCGCCTCCTCGACGCCGACCGCGTAGAGCCGGAGCGCGGCCTTGAGGCGCGCCTCGAAGCCCTCCAGGGGCTGGCCGGCCCAGTCGGCCAGTTCGTGCTCGTTGGGCTTGACCGCGGTGGGGCGGGCCGCGATGGCCTGGCCCAGCGCCTCGCCGCTGGTGTCCACCCAGACCGGCAAGCCGTCGCCGCGCAGGTGAGCGATCAGCTCGGCCAGCCCCGCGGGCGAGACGCCGGGGGCAGGCTGCCGGCGATCACCACCGCGTCGGGACGGCGCTCGGGATCGGCCAGGCGGGCGTCGAGCCAGGCCAGCAGCCGCTGCCAGGCGGCGGCGTCGATGGTGGCGCCGGGGCCGTTGATATCGGTGACCCGCCCGTCGGCCTCGGCGAGCTTGGCGTTGATGCGGGTCTCGCCGGGCACGCGCAGGAAGGCGTCCTCCACGCCGAGTGCCTCGAAGGCGCGCAGGAAGGGGCCGTCGTTGTCGGCGCCGAGAAAGCCCGACACCGCGACCTCGTGGCCGAGGGCGACCAGCACCCGGGCCACGTTGACCCCCTTGCCGGCGGCCTCGAGATGGGTCTCCCGGGTGCGGTTGACCTCCCCGGGAACGAGCCGCTCAAGGCCGATCGACAGGTCGAGGGCGGGGTTGAGGGTGAGGGTGAGGATCCGGGCCATCAGCGCACCTCCAGGGCGTCGCGCACCGCTTCGGCGGTGGGCTGGGCGAGGGCCAGCTCGGCCTGGGCGCGGGCCTCTTCGAGATCGAACTCGCGCAGCCGCGCCTTGACCAGCGGCACCTGGCGGGCGCTCACCGAGAGCTCATCGACGCCGAGGCCGACCAGTACCGGCACCGCGGTGGCGTCTGAGGCCAGCTCGCCGCACACCCCGGCCCACTTGCCCTGGGCGTGGGCGGCCTGGACGGTCATCTGGATCAACCGCAGCACCGCCGGATGCAGGCCGTCGGACTGGGCGGAGAGCTCGGGATGGCCGCGGTCGATGGCGAGCGCGTACTGGGTCAGGTCGTTGGTGCCCACTGAGAAGAAGTCCACCTCGGGGGCGAGCGTCGGGGCCAGCAGCGCCGCGGAGGGCACCTCGATCATCACGCCCAGCTGGACGTCGGTGGCGCGCTCGGTCTCGGGAATCTCCTCCAGCAGGCGGTCGTAGATCGCCTTGGCCTGTCGGAACTCGCCGAGGTCCTTGACCATGGGCAGCATGATGCGCAACGGACGTCCGACACTGGCCATCAGCAGGGCGCGCAACTGGGTCTCCAGCACCTCGGGGCGGGTCAGCGCCAGGCGGATGCCGCGCAGGCCGAGGAAGGGGTTGTCCTCCTGGGGCACCGGCCAGTAGGGCAGCGGCTTGTCGCCGCCCACGTCCAGGGTACGGGCCACCAGGGGGCGACCGTCCAGGGCGTCGGTGGCCTCGCGGTACTCCTCGACCTGGGTCGCCAGGTCGGGCATCGCGGCGTGGGCCATGAAGATGAACTCGGTGCGCAGCAGGCCGACCCCTTCGGCGCCGCGCTCCACGGCATCGGCGGCGTGGGCGGTGTTGCCCAGGTTGGCGGCCACTTCGACGCGGTGGCCGTCGTGGGTCTGGGCCAGCTGGTGGCGGGCCTCCCAGGCCTCTGCCTCGCGGCGGCGCTGGTCGGCCAGGCGCTGCTCGGCGCTCGCCAGGCGCTCCTCGGAGGGCGCCACGGTGTAGCGCCCCCGGTCGCCGTCGAGGATCAGCAGGGTGTCGTTGGCCATCGTCAGCACCCGCTCGCCGGCGCCCACCGCGGCAGGGATGCCCAGCGCCCGGGCCAGGATGGCGCTATGGGCGGTGGCGCCGCCGCGGGCGGTGAGCAGGCCGCGCACCCGGGCGGTATCCAGGCGGACCACGTCGGAAGGACCGAGGTCGTCGGCCACCAGCACATAGGGGGCGTCCGGCGGCTCGGGCAGCGCGACGTCGCACAGAATGCCCAGCACCCGGCGGCCCACGTCGCGCAGGTCGGCGGCACGCTCGGCCAGTAGCCGGTCGGCGAGCATCTCCTGGGCGTGGGCGGCGGTCTCGATGGCGTGCCACCAGGCGGCCTCGGCGGAGGCACCTTCCGCGATGCCCTCGCGGGCGGCCTGGTGCAGCTCGGGGTCGGTGAGCATCTCCTCGTGCATGGAGAGGATCTGGGCCACCTCGCCGCCGCGGGCCTGGCGCACCAGGGCCTCGAGCTGTTCGGCACCCTCGTGCAGCGCCGCCTCCAGGCGGCGGTTCTCGGCGGCCGGATCGCTGGCCCGCTCGGGGTACGTGAAGCGCGGAGTGCGCAGCACGAAGGCCGGGGCGATGGCCAGGCCCGGGGAGGCGGCCACTGCGCTCTGGGGGGCGTTGTCGGGCAGCGGCTCGAGGGTGATTTCGGGCTCGGGCAGCTGGTGCTCGCGGCTCTCGTCGAAGGGCGCCACCGCCTCGCCCAGGCCCTCGGTCACCGCCCGGCAGACGGTCTCCAGAGCGCGCTCGGCCTCGTCCGCCGGGGTGTCGTCGCCCTCCAGCGAGAACTGCAGCAGCTGGCCGCGACGGGCGCCGAGGTTGATCACCTTGGTCAGGCTGGTGGCCGAGACCGCCTCACCACCGCCCTCGGCTAGGCGCACCCGAATCGGTAGCTCCTGAGCGCGGGCCACCTGGACCAGCTGCTTGGCGGGGCGGGCGTGAAGGCCATGGGCATTGAGCACCCGCACCCGGCGGGTGAGGGCGGCCGCGCTCTCGCCGGCCAGCCGGGCCAGCACGGTGGCGGCATCGGCCCCGGCCAGGTCGTCGGCACCGCCGCTCTCCAGCAGGGTGACGAGTCGCTCCAGCAGGTTTAGGTGGCCCTCGCCCTGGGCGGCCAGGCAGAAGACCCCGGCCAGTCTTTCATTATTGTCGGCGGCGAGGCGGCCCTCGGCGGTGGCCAGGCCCAGGGCCGGGGTGATCACGCCTTTGTCGCTTGCCACCAGCCAGAGGCCCTGGCCCAGGGGACGGGGGGCCTGGTCGGCCACCTCGGCGACGAAGGCGCTCTCCACGCAGCCGGCCTGACGCAGCCGCGCGGCGGCGGCCAGCGCCAGCTCGTGGCTGTCCCGGGCGGGGAAGCCCAGGCACAGGGTATCGGCATCCAGGCGTGCCTCCACCATCGCCTTCGACAGCAGTCCGGCGATCTCGGCGCGGGAATCGGCGGCGGCCAGTCGTTCCGAGACCCCCTCGCGGTCCAGCACATGGGTGAGCTGGCGCAGGATGCCCAGGTGCTCGTCGCTCTGGGCGGCGATGGTGACCAGCACATGGACGCGGTTGCCGTCGTGCCAGTCGATGCCGCGGGGGAACTGCAGCACCCGCACCCCGGTGGCCTTGACGTGCTCGCGGCTCTCGGGGGTGCCGTGGGGGATGGCGATGGCATTGCCGAGGAAGGTGGAGGATTGGGCCTCCCGGGCGTGCAGGCCGTCGCGGTAGCCAGCGGCCGTGAGGCCGGCCTGCTGCAGGGCCTCGGCGGCGCTATCGAGGGCGCTGTGCCAGTCCTGGGCCTCGCAGCCGAGCAGGATGTCGTCCTGGCTTAGGGTCAGCATGGGACTTTCCTCAAAGTGTGAGCATTGTGCGTTATGGCTGAATCGTGTCACCTATGGGGTTAAGGCTGGATCGATTCACCCGATTTGGCAAGGCTGTTCTTCTACGACATTGGTAGGAGGGGAGGGCTAGAGGCTTATGCGGCGACAGGCCTGTTCGGGGGCGCTGTGAACCCTTCCCTGGGCGCTACCGACGCTCTGCGGCGCTCTCGCATCCTGCGCCGCTTGCAGAGCCGGTGCGGGCCATCCATGGCCCGCCCGTTCGGAGCAGTGCTCCTCACCCCTGGCGTAGGACCCCCTCCAGGCCTGTCCCGGCGCCTCTCGCTATTCGCCATCCGATGGCGGTGATCTTGTCTGCGATTGGCGTAGAATCGAGTCACCCATTACATCGAGAGGTGGTCATGACGCTTGCCGAAATCGCCCGCCTGGCCGGTGTCTCGCGCACTACGGCCAGCTATGTCATCAACGGCAAGGCCGAGGAGAAGCGCATCAGCCCCCAGACCGTGGAGCGGGTGATGGCGCTGGTGCGCAAGCACCGCTACCGGGTCGATGCCCAGGCCGCGGCCCTGCGGCGCGGATCGAGCCGCACCCTGGGGCTGATCGTGCCGGACCTGGAGAACGTCAGCTATGCGCGCCTGGCCAAGCGCCTGGAACGGGGTGCCCGGGAGCAGGGCTACCAGCTGCTGATCGTCGGCTCCGACGACCGGCCGGAGAGCGAGCGCGACCTGGCGCTGGCGCTGCGCGCCCAGCGCTGCGAGGTGCTGATCACCGCCAGCTGCCTGCCGCCGGACGATCCCTTCTATGTTGAGCTGATGGCCGATGGCCTGCCGGTGATCGCCGTGGACCGTGGGCTCGACCCCTCGCGTTTCACCTGCGTGGTGAGCAACGACGGCGAGGCCGCCGAGCGGCTGACCCGGTCGGTGCTGGGCGAGGGGGTGAGGCGGGTGGCCTGGCTGGACGCCGTGCCGGGGATCTCCATCACCCGGGAGCGCCGGGCGGGGTTCGAGCGGGCCCTGGCGGACAGCGAGGCCGAGGCGATCCTCGCCAGCGGCGAGCGCTACGATCGCGACGAGGGGGCGCGGCTGCTGCGCGAGCTGCTCGACGCCCATGGCCTGCCCGACGCCCTGATCACCGCCTCCTATACGCTGCTCGACGGCGTCTTCGACGTGCTGCTGGAGGAGGGGGGCTGCCCCAGGGCCTGCGCCTGGCGACCTTCGGCGACAGCCGGCTGCTGGACTTCCTGCCGCAGCCGGTCAACTCGGCGGTGCAGGACCACGACCGCATCGCCGCCACGGCCCTGCAGGCCGCCCTGGCCGCGGCCCGGGGCGACTACCGCCCGGGCGAGACGGTGATCGCCCGCCGGCTGCGCTGGCGGCGGCCGGAGCGCCAGGCGGTGAAGTAGGGCGAACCGGTCAGGCCACTATGGCTCGCTTCAGCCCTTGAGACGGGCGCCGTGGTGGATTAAGGGATTTGTTCCCACACGTTAGGCCATGCCTACCTCGCGGTGAGAAAGCCACCGCTGTGATGCTTGTTGCCGTCACGGTGAAGTGTTTGGCCAGTCAGGTCATTTGGGAAGCGGCATAGGTTAAGGAGGGAATCAGAATGCCGAGAGAAGAGGTTAATATTCTGTAATCTTTGTAACTGTTGAGGGTTTTGTGGGAAACATTGGCCGGGCCATTTCTTGCCCGCAGGCAAGAAATGACCCGATTTTCAGGCAATGTATTGCCTGGAAGAAGGCCTGTGAGCACGGAGGGTTTTCGTAGGTATTTGATTATTTTGTATTTTGCTAATATTGGCATGGTCCCTGCCCCTTGTTGGGTGTCCACAGGACACTCTCTTTCATACCGTCAAGGAGCAGACTCATGCCGACACCTTGCTATATCAGCATCCACGGTCAGACCCAGGGCCATATCACTGCGGGCGCCTTCACCCCGGACTCCGTGGGCAATATCTACGTGGAAGGCCACGAAGATGAGATGCTGGTGCAGGAGTTCAAGCACATCGTCACCGTGCCCACCGACCCGCAGTCCGGCCAGCCTTCCGGCCAGCGTGCCCACAAGCCGTTCATCTTCACCGTGGCCCTCAACAAGGCCGTGCCGCTGCTCTACAACGCCCTGGCCTCCGGCGAGATGCTGCCGAATGTCGAGCTGAGGTGGTACCGCACCTCCGTGGAGGGCCGTCAGGAGCACTTCTTCACCACCACCCTGACCGACGCCACCATCGTCGACATCAACCTGCACATGCCCCATGCCCAGGACCTGACCAAGGCTGAGTTCACGCAGCTGATGGATGTTTCCCTGGCCTACCGCAAGATCGACTGGGAGCACACCGTGGCGGGTACCTCCGGGTCCGACGACTGGCGCGCCCCGCTGGAATCATAAGCGCCAGATGGCCGCCTGTGGGCGGCCATCGTCTTGGCCGTTGATGCCAGGGCACCTCGCCGCGCCCTGGCATCAGCGGCTCGAGTGACCCCATTGGACACGCCGCGCCCACATCGTGCGGCAGCCGTACCGACTTCCAGGAGGGAAGACGCCGCATGGCCCATGCAAGCGGACTGCAGTTCACCTTGACCCTGCCCGGGGGCGAGGATGTGGCGGTCATCGACTTCATCTATCGCGAGGCCCTCTCCGCCCCCTTCGAGCTCAGGGTGACCCTGGCCAGCCGCGACCCGGAGATCGCCCCCGCCGACACGCTCGATCGCAACGCTACCCTGACGGTCTGGCAGGACGGCGAGCCGCTACGCCGCGTCCACGGCATCGTCAGCGAGTTCGGCCGCGGCGACCGCGGCCACCGCCGCACCTTCTACACTCTGGTCATCCGCCCGGCGCTGTGGCGCCTCGACCTGCGCCACAACTCGCGGATCTTCCAGGACACCCCGCCCCAGGACATCCTCGCCACCCTGTGCGATGAGCGCGGCCTGCGTGATGTGGCCTTCGCCCTGACCCGCGAGCCCGCCGAGCGCGAGTTCTGCGTGCAGTACCGCGAGACCGACCTGGCCTTCGTCGAGCGCCTGGCCGCCGAGGAAGGGCTCGTCTACCTCCATGAGTTCGAGAATGCCGAAGGCGGCGCCCACCGGCTGGTCTTCATCGATGCCACCCAGCTGCTGCCCAGGGTGGGGGAGCGCACCTACCACGGCCGGGCCGGCGGCACCCCGCCGCGGCGCCATATCCGCAAGCTGCGCCAGGTGTCGCGGGTGCGCCCGGCGTCGGCGATGCTCAAGGACTACACCTTCAAGAACCCGGCCTACGACCAGCTTCACGAGCACCCGGCGCCGGGGCTCGGCGAGCACGCCCAGCGGGAGGACTACGAGCACTTCGACTACCCCGGCCGCTACAAGGCCGATGCCTCGGGGGTGCCCTTCACCCGGGTGCGCCTGGAGGCGCTGCGCGCCGAGGCCAATACCGCCCAGGCCGAGAGCGACCTGCCGGAGCTGGCCCCGGGAATGTGCTTCACCCTCACCGACCACGATATCGACGCCCTCAACCGCGACTGGCAGGTGGTGGCGGTGGTGCATCATGGCGAGCAGCCCCAGGCCCTGGAGGAGGATGGCGTCGCCCAGGGGGAGGCGGCTGGCCAGGGCCAGATGACCCGCTATTATAACGAGCTGGTGCTGGCCCCCGCTGAGCGCGTCTGGCGCCCCGAGCCCCCCGTCCGGCCGCGGGTCGACGGCCCCCAGGTGGCCGTCGTGGTCGGCCCCGAGGGCGAGGAGATCCACTGCGACGAACACGGCCGGGTCAAGGTGCAGTTCCCCTGGGACCGCTACGCCGAGCCCGATACCGCCGGGGCTGGCGGCGAAGCCGCTGAAAGAGGGGCCAGTGCCTGGATTCGGGTCAGCCAGGGCTGGGCCGGCGGCGGCTACGGCGCCATGGCCATTCCGCGCATCGGCCACGAGGTGATCGTCAGCTTCCTGGAGGGCGACCCGGACCAGCCGATCATCACCGGGCGCACCTACCACGCGGTCAACACCCCGCCCTATGCGCTGCCCGCGCACAAGACCCGTACCGTGCTGCGCACCCAGAGCCACAAGGCGGAAGGCTTCAACGAGCTGCGCTTCGAGGATGCGACCGACGCCGAGCAGATCTGGCTGCACGCCCAGATGGACCTGGAGCTGCTGACCCTCAACGACCGCACCGAGACCATCCGCCGCGACAGCCACCTTGCCATCGAGCGCCACCGCCTCGGCGAGATCCACGGCGACGACCACCTCACGGTGCACGGCCAGCGCCACACCCAAGTGAAGGGCGAGGGCGGCCAGCACCTCACCGTGCACGGCAGCCTGCACCTCGAGGCCGGCCAGGCCTGGCTGACCGAGAGCGGCCGCGAACTGCATATCAAGGCCGGCCAGAAGGCCGTGCTCAACGCCGGCCGCGAGATCACCCTCAAGGCCGGTGGCAGCTTTATCAAGCTTGATGCCTCTGGGGTGACCATCGTCGGTCCCCGGATCAAGGTCAATGCCGGCGGCAGCCCCGGCACGGGCAGCGGCCAACACGCTGAGCCGCCGCGCCTGCCCGGCGAGGCCATCCCCGAAAGCAGCGAAGACGTGACGCTCAAGGCGCATCAGCAGGCCCTGCTCGATGACGAGATGGTCAGCTACAACCCCGGCCAGGAAGCGGGCCGTGTGGTCAGCAGCCATTGGGATAATGCCAAGGCAGCCACCAGGACCGCCTGGGAGGCGCTGCCATTCACCAGCGACGACGACGCCACGAAAGCCGCCCGAGGCCGTGTCGTGCAAGGTACCCAAGACACCTACCAGGGGTTGCGCACCCTGTCAGGGCCAAGTGCGATATCTCTGGCTAGAAGCACCCTCAGCCTGCGCAGCGGCGATATCGAGCCCACCCTTCAGTACGTCGACGACTGGCAGCGCACCACAGAGGCCTACGGCGCCATCTGGGATGCCGGGACGGAGGCCTGGCAAGACGCTAGTGAGCGTAACGGCATCCCGGGCGCCCTGGAGATGAGCGCGACGGCAATCGCCATCGAGGCGGTGGGAGGTCGAGGTAGCGGCGCTGCCAGCAGTGCGGCCGGCACCGCCCGGCGTGCCCCGGACGGCGACGGGGTATCTATCTCCCGCAACGCCACCAACCATCAGAGAGCCGCCTTCGGCGAAGCGCGTGCCCACGATCTGATGACGCGCAATGGCCTGGAACCGATCGGCCGCACCGACGGCATCTATCTGCCGGGGCAGACGGGCATCGACGGCATTTATCGCCACCCCAGTCCGCCGCCGGACTTCGTCATCACCGAGGCCAAGTTCGGCCGTAGCCGACTGAAGCGGTTGGCCGATGGCTCCAAGCAGATGGATAATCGCTGGGTGCAGCGGAATCTCTTCGAGGCCGTGGATGGTGATAACAACCCCGCGCTCTTTCGTGAAGTCGACAGAGCACGAAGAGCCGGCCGCATCGACAAGTATCTGGTGCGTGTCAAACCCGACGGTTCGTCCCGGGTAAGACTGCTGGATAATAATGCTAGAGTCATCGGCGATGCCCCGGGGTTTTAGGGTAAAAGGAGAGGAAGTTACATGCTGCGTGAAACGACTCGCAAGAAAGAAGATCTCGACGAATATATTCGCTTTTTCTCGGAAGCCTTGGCCGAGGATGAAGTCGACATCCTCAATCCGGACCTGTGGCCCCCGGAAGGCAAAGTCACAGCTGCCTCTGGAATGTTCTCGCAAGCGCTCGACCTGATGGTTGCCCGCTATTCGCGAGGCGACGATCTGACGGCCCTCCGCGACGACCTGCCTGGGCTACTCGAACAGCGCGAAAAGCTGCTGCACTACTGCGACGCCCTGCCCGAGGAAGATCAGGAATCTCGCGTGATGTATGAGCGCCTGGACGACAAGTTCTATATCGAGTACTGCCGCTGGCTGACCTTCGCCGCCTGCCTGGGCGCCGAGCAGGCGCATATCGAGCGTGCCCTGGCGCTGATCGATAATGCCGGAGTGGATGCGCTGTTCGACCGCATCGCCATTGCCCTGGGGGACCGCGAACGTCCCGTGGCCGAGGGCCTGCTCTACCCCAAACCCTATGCGCCGCTGTATGAGGCTCTGGACGCCGCCCCGGCCCAGCAGGGCAAGCTGATCAAGAAATTTCTCGATGGCTATGCCAAGACCATCCGTAGTTGGGGCATCGGCATCATCCGCAAGGGCACAGGCCCCTATCACCCCGGCGACTGGTGCTTCGAAGCGGCGCTGGTGGTCAAGCTGTTCCACATCGACGACAGCGCCTTCCGCGATCATCCGCTCTATCCCGCCGCGCTGATTCATGGAGACCCGGCATGACGACCCTGCGCGACACCCGCAAGTCACCGGCGTATTTCACCTCGCTGTTGAGCGAACTCGATGTCGGCTTGCAGGGTGAGCCTACCGATCCGGTCAACCGTCTGCCCGATGACCGGGTGCGCAGCGCCTGGCAGCTCTTCGAAGGCAGTCTGTACGGCCTCATCGCCCGCTACTCCCAGGGCGATGCGCTGGAGAGCCTGCGGCCCCACTTGGATGAGGTGCTCAGGCGGCGTGAGCAACTGGCCGAGTACGCCGATAAGCTGCCCGAACGCCAGCAGGTGATGCGCCGTCCGCTGGAGCAATTCGACAGTCGCTTCAACACCTTCGACACCTACCTCTACCATCTCTGGTGGTGGTCGCTGGCGGGCTGCCTGGGTGTGGATGATGCCTATCGCCAGCGAATGCTGGCCCTCACCGGCAATGTCGGCCAGGACTCCCTGCTCGACCGGTTGGCCGTGCGGCTTGGGGACCGCCACCGCGAGGTGGCCGACACGCTCTGTTATCCGGCCCTGCACGGCACGCTGCTTGGCGTCATCGTCTCACCGCCGGCACAGCGCCCAGCCCGGCTTCAGCGTTTCCTCGACGACTGGTACACGGCCTGCGAACCCGCCGCCTGGTACGACAACCACCTCAAGGAAGACGAGGAGTTCGAGCTGGCGGATTTCTATGTCGGCTACTGGTGCTTCGAGGCAGCGCTGGTCGTGGCGCTCTACGATATCGACGACACATCCTTCCGAGCGCACCCGCACTACCCGGCCGACCTGGTAGCGCATTACCGTTCGATGCCAGCGAGAAGCTGATGCCGTCGAGGTAGCCGCCAGCAAGCCGACGCCCACCTGGCGCAAGCCGACCGGCTGCGTGAGGCCCTGAACGACGCCCCCAACGACAGATCGCTGGAAGACGCCGAAGCGCTGTATGCCGAGGTCGAGCGACTGATCGGCGAAACCCGGGGGCAGAAAGACGCCCTGATGGATGCCGCCAGGGAAGGACGCCTCGGCAGCGACGACCTCCTCGACAGCCATTTCCTCGTCGACGAAGCGGCACAGCGTGCCAATGACCTGCGCCAGGAAGCCGAGCGGCAGGTGCGTTACGCTTCCTCGTCTGGTCAGGCGACCCGGGCGGTAGGGACGTTCGCCGCCGAGGTCTTCACGCCCTACGGCACCGCGGTGGACGCCCAGGATACCTATCAGCTATGGGGCGAGGGGCGTTATGGCGCCGCGACGGGTATGGCCGCGCTCACGGCGGTATCGGTCGTGCCCGGGGTCCGGGCCGTGCGCAAAGTGGGCGAAGCCGGTGACGGCATACGCGGCACCCGCAGATCGGACAGTGCAGGCATGCGCCCTGGGCGATTGCCAGCGCCCCAGGGGGCACTCACCCCGGATGACTTCCCCTACGCCGGGCTCAATCATCGCCGGGCGGCGGCGGGCGAGCACAATGCCCACCTGCTGATGCAAGAAAGAGGGTTTACGCCGGTGGGCAATACCAACGGCCGGTATACGCCCGGAGCCCAAGGCATTGATGGGGTATACCGTAACACCAACCCACCGCCGGAATTCGTGATTACTGAGGCCAAGTATAATCGGGCGCCTTGGGCAAGACTGCAACTGGCCATCGGCTGGCGAGCAACGATTGGATCTTGGAGAATGACAGTCAGCGCCTGCGCAGTGCAGGCCTCAGCAATACCGCCGAGGCCGAGAGCGACCTGCTGGAACTGGCCCCTGGGGTGTGCTTCACCCTCACCGATCATGATATCGACGCCCTCAACCTGTAGTCCCCTGAGACCGCTACGTCGAGCCCGACGACATCGCGAGTGCCTGGGTGAGAGTGAGCCAGGGCTGGGCCGGCGCCGGAATGCCGCGCCGCGTTGCCGCATGCCGGCAAGTTCGCGCCCGCCGACGATTAACCCGGTGGCGCGGCGGGAGCCTACTCCTTGAGCTTCGCCAGGTCCTCGCGAGTGGGCAGGGCGGCGTAGGCGCCGGGGCGGGTCACGGCATGGGCGCCGCAGCGGCAGGCGGTCTCCACAGCGCGGGCGAGAAAGGCCGTGTCGCGGTGCCAGTCGCCGTCGATCCCCACCTCGCCGAGGTGCGCGGCGAGCTCGGCCAGCAGGCCGCCGATAAAGGCGTCGCCGCCGGCGGTGGTGTCCACCGCCTGGACCCGGGGCGGGGCCACCCGCTGCTCGATGTCCACCCCCTTGAGCACCACCTCGCCGCCCCCGTCGGTGATCACGGCGGCCTTGATCCCGGCGGCCTTGATCCCGGCGGCCAGGCGCTCGGCCAGCCAGGCGTCTGCCGGGTGGTCGGCGCGCAGGTAGTCGAGCTCGTCGGTGGAGAGCTTGAGCAAGTCGGCCTCGTCCAGCAGCCGGGTCACCAGGGCGATATCGGCTTCCCCGCCTTCCCAGAGGTTGTGGCGCAGGTTGGCGTCGACGCTGACCAGGCAGCCGGCGCGGCGTGCCATCTCGGCCATGGCCAGGGTGGTCTCGGCGATGGCCGGCTCGGTGAGGCTGTTGGTGCAGAAATGGACGATTGCCGGCTCGGCGAAGATCCCGGCGGGCAGGTGTTCGAGCCGGTAGAGCAGGTCGGCGGCCGGCGGGCGGTAGAAGTCGAACGTGCGCTCGCCGTCGGTGTCCCGGGAGACGAAGGCCAGCGCCGTGCGCGCCTGCCGGGTGCGCACCACGCCGCTGGTGTCGACGCCGTGGGTGGCCAGCTCCCGGGCCAGGAAGTCCCCGAAGTAGTCCTCGCCGAGCATGCCCAGAAAGCGGCTGGGCACGCCCAGCCGCGCGCAGGCCACGGCCACGTTGGCGGGGGCGCCGCCGGCATAGGGGGTAAAGGTCTCGGGGGCGTCGCCGGCCGACTCGCCGAGGCGGCTGGAGAGCATGTCCACCAGGGCTTCGCCGAAGCTGATCAGGGGAATCATGACGGCGTCTCCAGGCTCAGGGTGGTGCCCAGCAGGTGCTGGGCACCGGGTACCAGCCACACTGGGTCGAGGCGGGTGTTGGCCGATTCGACACACAGGAAGTGACGGCCGGCCTCGGCCGGGGTGTCCGGGGGCAGGGCCTCGTCCGGGTGCCAGACCACCGCCGAGTCGCTGCCCTGGCGGGCGATGCGCAGGCGGCGCGCGCCGTCGTCCAGCGTCAGCTCGGCGTTGCTGTGATAGATGCGGTCGAGCCCGCCGCGCACGGCGAGCTCGCCCTGCTGGTCGCGCTCGGCGAAACCGGCCAGCTTGTCCAGGTAGCGGGCGCCGGCCAGCCCCTCCACCCGGCAGGCGAAGCTGTCGGCCACCGCCAGGTAGCTGTGCAGGGCGCCGCTGAGCTTCTCGGGGGTCTCGCCCACGTGCTCGGTGATCAGCTCGACGTGCAGGCGCCGGGCGTTGGCCTGGATCACCGCGCGGGGCGAGAGCTGGCTGTGCAGGCGTGTCTCCGGCGAGAGGTGCAGCTCCACCCCCTCCTCGTGCTCGTCCACCGCATCGAGGCGCCACTCGGCCTTGCGCGCCGGGCCGTGGAAGGGGCCTGAGCGGTCCGGCGTCTCGTCGGCGTAGTGGTCGTCGGCGAACCAGGGCCAGCACAGCGGGATTCCGCCACGGATCGCCCCGGGCAGCGCCTGGGGCGTGGGCGTGACCCATAGCCAGCCGCCGGCGACCATGCCCTCCGGGGGCTCGGCGGTGGATGGTGCGGGGTCGGGCGCCGCCGGATCGCCGGCCGCCGGATCGCCGGCCGGAAGAAAGTGCAGGACCTGGGCGCCCTGGAGCGACACCGCCAGCTCGCCCCAGGGCTCGTTGGCCAGCCAAACCTCGCGGCCCTCCCACTGGGTGCGCCGCTGGCCGCGGGTTTCGTCGAGCAGGGTGCGTAGGGCGTGCGGAATCATCATGTCACCTCTTCATTGTGCAGGGCCTCGGCGGCGCCCAGAAGGCCCGGCCAGGGGGAGGTCACCAGCCGCACCGGGATGGCGGCGGTGTAGGCGTTCATGCGCCCCTTGGCGGTGAAGGCCGCCTCGAAGCGGCTCTGCGGCAGCCAGTCGCGCAGCCGCGGCAGGATGCCGCCGCACAGATAGACCCCGCCGCGAGCCCCCAGGGTGAGTGCCGCGTCGCCGCAGACGTCGCCGAGAATCTTCAAGAAGCGCAACAGGGTATCACGCGCCACGCCGTCCCCCTCGTCGGCCGCCCGGGTGACCTCGGCGGGATCGGCGTAGCGGGGCGGGGCCCCCTTCAGCGAGCAGTGGGCCAGGTAGAGGTCGTGAAGCCCCTGGCCGCAGAGGATGCGCTCCACGCTGACCCGGCCGTAGCGGTTGCGGAAGTGGCGCAAGAGGTTCTGCTCGCGCTCGTCGGTGGGGGCGAAGGTGACGTGGCCGCCCTCGGTGGTCAGCGGGATCCAGGCGCGTCGGCCAGGGATCAGCCCGGCCACGCCCAGGCCGGTGCCGGGGCCGATCACCAGGCGGGGGCATCGGGCTGCGCCTCGCCGGGGCGGACCTCGACCAGGTCCTCATCGCGGAGGTGCGGCACGCCGAGCGCCTGGGCGGTGAAGTCGTTGATCACCTTGAAACGCTCGAGCCCCAGCGTTTGCTGGACCTCGCCCCGGGAGAAGGCCCAGGGGTTGTTGGTCATGCTCACCCGGTCGCCGCGGATCGGGCAGGCGAAGGCCAGGCAGGCCTCGCGCGGGGCATCGTTGCCCGTCAGCCCGGCCCGCGCCAGGTAGTCCCGGGCCGCTTCCACCGGCCCCGGGTAGTCGGCGCAGGGCAGGCTCTGCACCTGCTGGGGGGCGAAGTTGCCGGGTGTCACCAGGGCGAAGCGGGCATTGGTGCCACCGATATCACCGATCAACGCGGGTCGTGTCATCGTCAATATGTCCTTTTCTCTCCCCGGTGCTTCTCGCTATGGCCGTAGCTCAGGCGTCGTCTTCGTGGATCTGGCTCTCCTGGCGGGCGAGGTCGTCGGCCTCGAAGCCGCCGAAGACGCCCGCGCCCTGCTCGCCGCGCATGGCCAGGTGGCGGAAGCCGCCGAACAGCTCGCGGCCCAGGCCGACATGATAGTGGTCCAGGTCGCCCATGCGCAGCTCGCGGTCGGCCAGCGCCTGGGGCGAGAGCTTGACCTCCAGGGTGCCGCGGTCGGCGTCGAGGCGCACGACATCGCCGTCCCTGAGCCTGGCCAGGGGCCGCCGTCCAGCGCCTCGGGGCTGATATGGATGGCCGCCGGCACCTTGCCCGAGGCCCCGGACATGCGCCCGTCGGTGACCAGCGCCACCTTGAAGCCGCGATCCTGCAGCACGCCGAGGTAGGGGGTCAGCTTGTGCAGCTCCGGCATGCCGTTGGCCTTGGGGCCCTGGAAGCGCACCACGGCAATCACGTCGCGGTCCAGCTCGCCGGCCTCGAAGGCGGCCTTGAGCTCGTTCTGGTCCTCGAAGATCTTGATCGGTGCCTCGACCAGGCGGTGCTCCGGAGCCACCGCCGAGATTTTGATCACCCCGCGTCCCAGGTTGCCGTCGAGCACGGTGAGTCCGCCGGTGGCGGCAAACGGCTCGGCCACCGAGGCCAGCACGTCGCGGTCGAGGCTCTCGGTGGGTCCCTCGCGCCAGGTCAGCTTGCCGTCCTCGAGGAAGGGCTCGCGGGTGTAGGCGGTCAGGTCGGTGCCGAACACCGTGGGGATATCGGTATGAATCAGCCCGGCGCCCATCAGCTCACGGAACACCAGGCTCATGCCGCCGGCGGCCTGGAAGTGGTTGATGTCGGCCTGACCGTTGGGATAGACCTGCATCAGACTCGGCGTGACCGCCGAGAGCTCGGTGAAGTCGTTCCAGTCGATGGTGATGCCCGCCGCGGCGGCCATCGCCACCAGGTGCAGGGTGTGGTTGGTGGAGCCGCCGGAGGCCAGCAGGCCGACGATGGCGTTGACGATGGCGCGCTCGTCGATCTGCTTGTAGAACGGCCGATACTTGCCGCCCGGCTCGGTGTTACGGACCGCCTGTTCGGTGGCGAAGCGGGTCAGCGCCTCGCGCAGCTCGGTGCCGGGGTTGACGAAGGAGGTGCCCGGCAGGTGCAGGCCCATCATCTCCATCATCAGCTGGTTGGAGTTGGCGGTGCCGTAGAAGGTGCAGGTGCCGGGGCTGTGGTAGGAGGCCGACTCCGCCTCCAGCAGGTCCTCGCGGCTCGCCTTGCCCTCGGCGTAGAGCTGGCGGATGCGCGCCTTCTCCTTGTTGGGCAGGCCGCTCTCCATGGGGCCGGCGGGTACGAACATCGCCGGCAGGTGGCCGAAGCGCGCCGCGGCGATGAACAGCCCCGGCACGATCTTGTCGCACACGCCGAGATAGAGGGCGGCATCGAACATGTTGTGGGAGAGCCCCACGGCGGTGGCCATGGCGATCACATCGCGGGAGAACAGCGACAGCTCCATGCCCGGCTGGCCCTGGGTGACGCCGTCGCACATCGCCGGCACGCCGCCGGCGAACTGGGCGGTGGAGCCCATGGCCCGGGCGGCGGCCTTGATGGTCTCGGGAAAGACCTCCAGCGGCTGATGGGCCGAGAGCATGTCGTTGTAGGAGGAGATGATGCCCAGGTTGGCCGAGTTCATCAGCTTCAGCGAGTTTTTGTCTTCGGCGCCGCAGGCGGCGAAGCCGTGGGCCAGGTTGCCGCAGGAGAGCTCGCCGCGATGCACGCCGCGCTTGTGCTGGTCGGCCATGCGGCTCTCGTAGAGGGCGCGGCGCTCGGTGGAGCGCTCGCGGATCCGGCGGGTGACGTCGGCGACGGTGGGATGGAGGGCGGGTGATGGGCTAGTCATGGGGCACCTCGCGGGTCGAGATTCGGTTTATGGTAAGTTTACCAAAATAATGCGCGCAGTTTCCGCCATGGTACGCCATTTATGGGCCTTTATGTAGTTTTATTACCTTGGGTTGGCGGCTCATCGACCCACCAGGCGTAGCAGCCAGCGCTTGTAGGGCGGATTGAGCCAGCTCACGCGGCTGTGCCGCGACTGCAGGAAGACGCCGCGCGTGTGGCTGAAGCGCCGAAAGCCTGTCTCTCCATGGTAGGCCCCATGCCGCTCTCTCCCACGCCGCCAAAGGGCAGCGCCGGCACGGCGTTGTGCCATAGGGTGTCGTTGAACACCACGCCACCGGAGTGGGTTTGCTCCAGCAGCTGCCGGCGCCGGGCGGCGTCATCGGTGAAGGCGTAGAGCGCCAGGGGCCGCGGGCCGGCGTTGACCTGGGCCAGGGCGGCGTCGAAGTCGGCGATACCGATCACCGGTAGCCAAGGGCCGAAGATCTCCTCGCGCATCAGGGTCAGGCCGTGGTGGGGGTCGATCACCAGGGTGGGGGCAGCTCGGCGCCGTCTTCCACTGCCACCCGCTCGCCGAGCGCGATCACCCGGCAGCCGTGGTCCCGAGCCTCGGCCAGCATGCTCTCCAGCCGCTGTCGCTGAGACGCGCCTAGCACGGCGCTGTAGTCCCGGCTGGCACAGCCTTTGGGGTAGAAGTCGCGCAGCGTCTCGCGCAGCGCCTCGATAAAGGCGTCGAGCCGTGAGGTCTCGATCAGCACGTAGTCCGGGGCGATGCAGGTCTGGCCGGCGTTGAGCCACTTGCCGAAGGCGACGCGCTCGGCGGCCTTGGCCAGGTCGGCGTCGGGGCCGATGATCACCGGCGTCTTGCCGCCGAGCTCCAGGGTGATCGGGGTGAGGTTGGCCGCAGCGGCGCGGGCCACCTCGCGACCCACCCGCGGGCTGCCGGTGAACAGCAGGTGGTCGAAGGGAAGGGCGGCGAAGGCCTGGGCCGTCTCCACGCCGCCGGTGATCACGGTGAGCTCGTCGGGGGCGAAATACTGCTCGGCGAGGCGCGCCATGAGCGCGCTGGTGACCGGGGTGTGCTCGCTGGGCTTGATTAGCACCCGGTTGCCGGCAGCCAGGGCATCCACCGCCGGCAGCCAGGTCAGGTTCCAGGGGTAGTTGGACGGCGCCATGATGCCCACCACACCCAGCGGCTGGCGGTGAATGCGCGCCCGGCCGGGCAGCAGGCGCCAGGGGACCGCGGCGCGCCGCGAGCGCATCCAGCGGCGCAGGTGGCGCCGGGCGTGGCGTGCCGCCAGTCCCACCGTGGCGATCTCGGCGAGCCGCGTCTCGGCCTCGGCGCGGTGCCCGTAGTCGGCGGCGATGGCGCGAACGATCTCGTCGCCGTGACGGCGGGACAGGGCCGCCAGCCTTGCCAGGCGGTCGCGGCGCCTGGCCAGGCTGGGGTAGGGCTCGGCCGCGAAGGCCTGGCGCTGGGCGTCGAACCGCGCCTGCAGCGCGCGTGCATCGGTCATGCGCCTCTCCAAGTCGATAAGGGATAGAAGGGGGCTCGGGTACTGGGCACAATGTAGGCCTTCAGCCAGCGGATTGTCAGCCGTACCGCTGTGGGAGGGAGCTTCAGCTCGCGAAGCAGCGCGCAGCGCTGCCGGAGGGTGCCGGGGCGCCTGCGGCGCCTTCGCCCGGTGAACCGGCCTCCCACCGTGAATGGGCCTTGTGGGAGGGAGCTTCAGCTCGCGAAGCAGCGCGCAGCGCTGCCGGAGGATACCGGGGCGCCTGCGGCGCCTTCGCCCGGCAGAGCCGGCCTCCTACCGTGAATGGGCCTTGTGGGAGGGACGGTTCGACGTCTCGACTTCAGCTCGCGAAGCAGCGCGCAGCGCTGCCGGAGGATACCGGGGCGCCTGCGGCGCCTTCGCCCGGCAGAGCCGGCCTCCTACCGTGAATGGGCCTTGTGGGAGGGACGGTTCGACGTCTCGACTTCAGCTCGCGAAGCAGCGCGCAGCGCTGCCAGAGGATACCGGGGCGCCTGCGGCGCCTTCGCCCGGCAGAGCCGGCCTCCTACCGTGAATGGGCCTTGTGGGAGGGAGCTTCAGCTCGCGAAGCAGCGCGCAGCGCTGCCGGAGGATACCGGGGCGCCTGCGGCGCCTTCGCCCGGCAGAGCCGGCCTCCTACCGTGAATGGGCCTTGTGGGAGGGAGCTTCAGCTCGCGAAGCAGCGCGCAGCGCTGCCAGAGGATACCGGGGCGCCTGTGGCGCCTTCGCCCGGTGAACCGGCCTCCCACAGATGAGCGCGCTTTGGCCGCTGTGGGAGGGAGCTTCAGCTCGCGAAGCAGCGCGCAGCGCTGCCGGAGGATACCGGGGCGCCTTCGGCGCCTTCGCCCGGTGAACCGGCCTCCCACCGTGAATGGGCCTTGTGGGAGGGAGCTTCAGCTCGCGAAGCAGCGCGCAGCGCTGCCGGAGGATGCCGGGGCGCCTGCGGCGCCTTCGCCCGGTGAACCGGCCTCTCACACAGATGAGCCGGCGTGCCATGAGTGACCATGCCAGGAGACCCCATGCCCGAACTGGTACTCAAGGAGTTGCCCGCCATCGAGGCGGTACCGGCTGCGGCCTGGAACGCCCTGGTGGGCGACGACCATCCCTTTCTGCGCCACGAGTTCCTCCACGCCCTGGAGGCCAGCGGGGCGGTGGGGCCGGCTACCGGCTGGGTGCCGCGCCACCTGACGCTGTGGCGCGGCCAGGCGCTGGTCGGGATACTGCCCCACTACCACAAGCACCACTCCTACGGGGAGTATGTCTTCGACTGGGCCTGGGCCGACGCCTGGGAGCGGGCCGGCGGGCGCTACTACCCCAAGGGCCTCTCGGCGATTCCCTTTACGCCGGTGCCGGGGCCGCGCCTGGCGCTGGCCGAGGACGTCGATCCCTTCGAGGCCCGCGAGGCGCTGGCCGCGGCCTGGGAGGGCGACGGGATCGGCGGCGAGCTCTCCAGCTGGCACCTGCTGTTCGCCGAGGAGGAAGAGGTCGCCGCCTGGCAGGCGGCCCGCCCCGCGCTGCTGGCTCGCCATGGGGTGCAGTTCCAGTGGCGCGATGCCGGCTACGGCGACTTCGACGGCTTTCTTTCCGCCATGACCTCGAAGCGGCGCAAGGCGATCCGCCGCGAGCGGCGCCTCGTCGACGAGCAAGGCCTCAGTCTGCACCGCCTGGAAGGCGAGGCGATCGACGCCGCGGCCATCGCGCACTTCTTCCGCTGCTACGAGATCACCTACCTGGAACGCGGTCGCCACGGCTATCTCAATCTCGACTTCTTCCGTCGCCTGCGCGCCGCGATGCCGGAGCGCCTGGTGCTGGTCCAGGCGCGTCTCGAAGGCCGGCCGGTGGCCGCCGCCCTCTGTCTGCAGGGGGCGCACACCCTCTACGGGCGCTACTGGGGCAGCGAGGTGATCGCCGACAGCCTGCACTTCGAGGCCTGCTACTACCAGGGCATCGAGCATTGCCTGGCGCGGGGGCTGACCCGCTTCGACCCCGGCACCCAGGGCGAGCACAAGCTCGCCCGCGGCTTTGCGCCGCGGCTGCTCACCTCGCTGCACCATATCGCCGACCCGGGGCTGAACGCGGCGGTGGCGCGCTTCTGCGCAGAGGAGCGCCGTCATGTGCGGGCCTACTGTCGCGCCGCCGAGCGCGCCCTGCCGTTCAAGGCATGAACTGGCAGAGTGGGAGGGCGGCTCTGCCGTCGGTTCGACACTTCGACGAAGGCGCCGACAGGCGCCCTACTCTGGCAGTGCGCCGCACTGCTTCGCCCGGTAAACCGGCCTCCCACGACAATAAGCCGCAAGTGTGGAGAGTGATTCTTATGCGTGATCGCCTAGGCCTCCGGGTTCAAGACGTGAGCCAAAGGAAGGTGGCATAATGTCGGCCGTTTCAAACTGCGAGGAAGGACCCGATGCTCAAGTGGCTCGCCATCGCCCTGCTGTTGCTGCTGGCCCTGCTGCAGTACCGGCTGTGGTTCGGCGACGGCGGCGTTCAGGAGCTGCGTCAGATTCGTGAGCGGGTGGCGGCACTGGACGAGGCGAACAAGCCCCTGCGCGACCGCAATGCCCGGCTGGCCGCCGAGGTGGTGGACCTCAAGACCGGGCTCGACGCCATCGAGGAGCGGGCGCGCAGCGATATCGGCATGGTGCGCACCGACGAGCATTTCTACTGGGTGCCCGGCGCGGTGCTCGAGGCCAGCGGGTTTGCGGGGGAGCGCACCGCCGCGTCGCCCGCCGCGGAGGGGGCGGCCATGAGTGAGTCGCTGTGGCTGGTGGTCCCCGCCGCGGGCCAGGGGCGGCGTATGGGCGCGGCACGGCCCAAGCAGTACCTGCCCCTGGCCGGCCGTCCGGTGATGGCCCACACCCTGGCACGGCTGCATGCGGCCCTGCCCGAGGCGCGGCTCTGCCTCTGCCTGGATCCGGACGATGCCCACTTCGACCCCGCCTGGGTGCCCTTCGCCGACTGGCGGCGGGTGGCCGGCGGGGCCGAGCGGGTCGACTCGGTGGCCAATGCCCTGGCCGCTATCGCCGGCGAGGCGGCCCAGGACGACCTGGTGCTGGTCCACGACGTGGCCCGCCCCTGCGTTACCCCTGCCGATCTCGAGCGGCTCTGCGAGGCGCTTCGCGGCGACCCCGCGGGCGGCCTGCTGGCCGCACCGGTGGCCGATACCATGAAGCGCGACGACGGCGCCGGGCGGGTCGCGGCCACCGAGCCCGGGCCGGGCTGTGGCACGCCCTGACCCCCCAGGGGTTTCGCTTCGGGCTGCTGCGCCGTGCCCTGGCGGCGGCGGCCGAGGCCGGGGTCTCGGTGACCGACGAGGCCTCGGCGGTGGAATCGCTGGGACTGGCGCCGCGGCTGGTAGCCGGGCGCCGCGACAACCTCAAGATCACCCATCCCGAAGACCTGGCGCTGGCCGAGCAGATCCTGGTTGCCCAGTGCGCCGACCCCACCACCCACCCGGGCCGCGGCGCAACGCGGCCCGGCCGGCAGAGGCCCTGACATGCTGCGAATCGGCCACGGTTTCGACGTGCACCGCTTCGGCGACGGCGACCACCTGATGATCGGCGGCGTCGCCATTCCCTTCGCGCGCGGCTTCGTCGCCCACTCCGACGGCGACGTACTGCTGCATGCAGTCTGCGACGCCCTGCTCGGCGCCTGTGCGCTGGGCGATATCGGCCGCCACTTCCCCGACACCGACCCGGCCTGGGCCGGCGCCGATAGCCGCGTCCTGCTGCGCCAGGTGATGGCCCTGGTCAGGGAGGCCGGCTACCGGGTCGGCAACCTGGACGCCACGGTGATCGCCCAGGCGCCCAAGCTGGCCCCCCATATCGACGCCATGGCGGCCACCATCGCCGAGGAGCTCGACGTTGCGCCCGGCGCGGTCAACGTCAAGGCCACCACCAGCGAGCGGCTGGGCTTCACCGGCCGCGGCGAGGGCATCGCCGCCGAGGCGGTGGTGCTGCTGACCGCTGGCGCCGCCGAGGGGCCCGACGGTGACTGAGGCATCAAGGGACGACATCGCCTGGCCACCGGCCTGGCCTCGCGCGCTGGACGCCGCCTTCGGCGCCCCCTGGCCGGGCGAGTACCGCGCCTGTGCCGAGGACTTCGTGGTCGAGGAGTGCCTCGACTTCGCCCCGGAAGGGCAGGGCGAGCACCTCTGGCTGTGGATCGAGAAGCGCGAGCTCACCACCCTGGAGGCGGTGCGCCTGTTGGCCCGGCTGTGCGAGGTCTCGCCCCGGGCGGTGGGCTACTCCGGCATGAAGGATCGCATCGCCGTGACCCGCCAGTGGCTCTCGGTGCAGCTGCCGGGGCGCGAAGCGCCCGCCGGCCTGGCCGAGGCGCTGGCCGAGGGCGGCGTGACCCTGCTGGAAAGCGCCCGCCACCCGCGCAAGCTCAAGCGCGGCGTGCATCGCGCCAATCGCTTCTCACTGGTGATTCGCGGCGCGGCCCTGGACGACCCCCGGCTGGAGGCGCGCTGGGCCTGGCTGTGCGCCCACGGCGTGCCCAACGCCTTCGGGCCCCAGCGCTTCGGCCCCCAGGGGCGCAACCTGGCCCGCGCCCGTGCCGTGCTGGCGCGGGGCTGGCGCAAGCGCGACGACCGCCAGGGCATGCTGCTCTCCGCCGCCCGCAGCTACCTGTTCAACGAGCTGCTGGCCAGGCGGCTGGACGACGGCAGCTGGAACGCCCTGGTGCCCGGCGAGGTGGCCATCCTCGACGGCACCGCCAGCCAGTTCGTCGTCGAAGACGTCGACGCGGCGCTGGTCGAGCGCGCCGAGCGGCTCGACCTGCATCCCAGTGGCGTCCTGTGGGGCAGCGGCGACTCCCTGGCCGACGGGGCGGCGGCGAGCCACGAGCAGGCCCTGCGTGCGCGCCATCCGGCGCTGTGCGAGGGGCTGGAGCGTGCCGGCGTGCGCCTGGCCCGCCGCGCCCTGCGCCTGCGCCTGGCCGAGCCCCGGCTCAGCCGCGAGGCCGAGGGCCTGCGGCTCGATTTCCATCTGCCCCGCGGCGGCTTCGCCACGGCGGTGCTGCGCGAGCTGATCGATCACCCGACCCTGAACTTCGAGCCGGCGTCGCCGGCCTCGTGAGGAGACCTCCATGCGCCGACTGCTGCTATCCAACGATGACGGCGTGCATGCGCCGGGCCTGCGCGCCCTGTTCGATGCCTTGACCCCCCATGCCAGGCTGCGCGTGGTGGCGCCGGATCGCGACCGCAGCGGCGCCAGCAACTCGCTGACGCTCTCCCGGCCGCTCTCGCTGACCGCGCTGGACAGCGGCTTCTACTGCGTCGACGGCACGCCGGCCGACTGCGTCTACCTGGGCGTCAACGGCGTCTGGGACGAGAAGCCCGACCTGGTGATCTCGGGAATCAACCACGGCGGCAACCTGGGCGACGACGTGCTCTACTCCGGTACCGTGGCGGCGGCCATGGAGGGGCGCAACCTGGGCATGCCGGCGATCGCCATGTCGCTGACCGGGACGCGCCACTTCGACACCGCCGGGCGCGTGGCGGCGAGCCTGGTGGGCGCGGCCGATCAGCTCTCGCTGCCGCCGCGCAGCCTGCTCAACGTCAACGTGCCGGATCTTCCCTGGGACGAAATCCAGGGCTTTCGCGTCACCCGGCTGGGCTACCGCGGGCCCGCCGAGCGCCCCATGGAGGTGCGTGACCCGCGCGGCCGGCGCCGCTACTGGATTGCGGCGGTGGGTCTCAACGCCGATGATGGGCCGGATACCGACTTCGCCGCCGTCGAGGCGGGCTATGTATCGATCACGCCGCTGCAGACCGATCTGACCCGGCGCGGCGCCATCGAGGATGTAAAGGGCTGGCTGGATGCACTCACCTGATACCTTGCCCGACCTGTTGCGCGGGGTCGGCATGACATCGCAGCGCACGCGCGACCGCATGGCGGCTCGGCTGGCCCGCCAGGGCATCGAGGATGCCCGGGTGCTCAGCGTCATGGCCGCCGAGCCGCGCCACCTGTTTCTCGACGAGGCGCTCGCGCACCGCGCCTACGAGGACACCTCGCTGCCCATCGGCCACGGCCAGACCCTCTCCCAGCCGTGGATGGTGGCGCGCATGACCGAGCTGGTGCTGCGCGAATCCCCCCGGCGGGTGCTGGAGATCGGCACCGGTTCGGGCTACCAGACGTTGATCCTGGCGCGGCTGGTGCCGGAACTCTACTCCCTGGAGCGAATCAATGCCCTGCACCATCGGGCCGCGTCGCGGCTGCGCCTGCTGGGAGCGTCCCAGGCGCAGCTGCGCCTGGCCGACGGCGGTCACGGCTGGCCGGAGGCGGCGCCGTTCGAGGTCATTCTGCTCACCGCCTGCGCTGGCGAGCTGCCCGAGGCGCTTTTGTGTCAGCTCGCCGAGGGCGGGGTGATGATTCTGCCGCTGGCGGACGCCGACGGGGAGCAGTGGCTGACCCGGGTGCGTCGCCAGGGCGACCAACATGAAGTCCAGCGGCTGGAGAAGGTTCGCTTCGTGCCGCTGCTGCAAGGAGTCATTCGTTGAAGCCACATTTTAGCGTGTTCCTCAAGGGCGCGGGCATGGGCGCCGCCGATGCGGTGCCCGGTGTGTCCGGCGGCACCATCGCCTTCGTCACCGGCATCTACGAGGAGCTCATCCACACCATCAAGCAGTTTGGTCCCAGCGCTTTCACCGCCTGGCGTCGCGGCGGCCTGGCGCAGCTTGCCGCCCACCTCAACCTGACCTTCCTGATCCCGCTGCTGGTCGGCATCCTCGCCAGCCTGATCAGCGTGGCCCACCTGGTGGTGTGGCTGATGGACGACCATCCGCTGCTGCTCAACGGCTTCTTCTTCGGCTTGGTGGCAGCCTCGGCCCTGGTGGTTAGCCGCCACCTCGACGACTGGAAACTGTGGCACGTGCTGCCGCTGGTGGGGGGCTGCTGCTGGCCCACTGGCTGCCCTCGCTGATGCCGCTGATCACCCTGATGGGCAGCCCCTCGCTGATGCTTGTCGTGGGCGGCGCCATCGCCATCAGCGCCATGCTGCTGCCGGGGGTTTCCGGCAGCTTCCTGCTGCTGACCATGGGGCTCTACGGCCCCGTGATGAACGCCATTCGCGAGTTCAACCTGGAGCTGCTGGCGATCTTCGCGGTGGGCTGCGCGATCGGTCTGGCCGGCTTTTCGCGGCTGCTCTCCTGGCTGCTGCGCCGCTTCCATACCGCCACCCTGCAGCTGCTGCTCGGCTTCATTCTCGGCTCGCTGCCGGTACTCTGGCCATGGCGCGAACTGGTGCGCTATCAGCTGGGGCCGGAGGGCCAGATGATCCCTCTCGACTACCGCTACCTGCTGCCGTCAGACTATGCGGTTCTGACCGACCAGTCCGGTCTGCTGCTGCCGGTGCTGACCGCCATGCTGGTCGGGGCCGCGTTGGTCCTGACCCTGAGCCACTACCAGGGGAGCAGGCCGACCGCTGCGGCGGCGCCGTCCCCCTCGCCCGGCTCTCGAATGACACCCGACAAGGAGGATGGTCCCCATGCGTAAGGTGTTTCTGGTTTCCGCCATCGCGCTGGCGATGGCCGGCTGTGCGGCCCAGGAGGAGCGTTCCGCGCCGCAGGTCCGGGACCTCTCCGCCAGCCGCGAACGCGCGCCCGACAGCCACTACACCGTCGAGGCCGGCGACACCCTCTACGGCATCGCCTGGCGCCACGACATGGACTACCGCGATCTGGCCCAGCTCAACCAGATCAGCCCGCCCTACCGCATCCACCCGGGCCAGCAGCTGCGCCTGAGCCGGGAGGCCGGCGCGCCCTCATCCCGCCCGGCGGAGGCGAGCGGCCGCGACCGGCAGGTAGCCACCGCCACGCCGCTGGGCGAGGCACCGGCCGACTCGGCCGACACCGACTGGCTGCAGCCCGACGATGCCGCCATCGAGCGCAGCCGGCGCCTTACCGCCGAGCCGCTGACCCCGGACGACTCGGGGCCCAGCCAGGTGGCCGTGGAGGGCGCCGAACAGCTGGCCGCCGCATCCCCCAGCCGGAGCCCGACCCCGAGCCCCAGCCTGAACCGCAGCCCGAGCCCGAGCCGGAACCCGAGCCGGAACCCGAGCCGGCAGCCGAACCCCAGCCGGAGGTGGGCACCGAGGTGGCCGGGGCCCCGGAGCGGCAGCCGGATCGCAGCGACCGCAGCTACACGCCGGTGGCCGAGGTCGAGTGGCAGTGGCCGGCGGACGGCGACATCGTTGGGCGTTTCGGCGAGGGCGGAAGCATCACCGCCGGCATTGATATCGCCGGGCAAAAGGGGCAACCTGTCAGGGCAGCCGGGCCGGGGATCGTGGTCTATGCCGGCAGCGGGGTGAGGGGCTACGGCAACCTGATCCTGCTCAAGCACAACGACCAGTACCTGAGCGCCTACGCCCATAACGACAGCCTCAGCGTCACCGAGAACGACGTGGTCGAGGCCGGCGAGGTCATCGCCACCATGGGCGACAGCGATGCTGAAGACGTCAGGCTGCACTTCGAGGTGCGCCGGGATGGCCAGCCTCAGGATCCCCTGAACTATCTTCCGGAACGATAGGCTGCCGGAGCGTTCGCCGCGGCTTCGGCCCTTCCGGGTAGTCTCGGCGGCGGACGCGAGCGACACAATAACAACAGCCGGCGTTGCCACCGATGTCGAGGCCATGCCGGTATCCAGGACGCAACCATGGGGTAGCCACCGATGAGTATGCTTGAACGGAACCTTCAGGACGTGAGTCTCGACGATGCCACCGAGACCGACGATGGCCTCGATCGTGATGCGGCGGTTGAGGACGAAGACGAGGAGAGCGCGGTTCGCGACGAGGACGCCTTCGAGAAGGCACTGAGCCGCGAGGATCGCCACTACCACCATAGCCTGGACGCCACCCAGATCTATCTCAACGAGATCGGCTTCTCGCCGCTGCTGACGCCCGAAGAGGAGGTTCATTACGGCCGCCTGGCGCAGCAGGGCGACCCCGCCGGTCGCGCGCGGATGATCGAGTCCAACCTTCGCCTGGTGGTCAAGATCGCCCGGCGCTATCTCAACCGCGGGCTGACCCTGCTCGATCTGATCGAGGAGGGCAACCTGGGGCTGATTCGCGCGGTGGAGAAGTTCGACCCCGAGCGCGGCTTCCGCTTCTCCACCTACGCCACCTGGTGGATTCGTCAGACCATCGAACGGGCGCTGATGAACCAGACGCGCACCATTCGTCTGCCCATCCACGTGGTCAAGGAGCTCAACATCTACCTGCGGGCGGCCCGCGAGCTGACCCAGAAGCTCGATCACGAGGCCTCCGCCGAGGAGATCGCCGACTACCTCGACAAGCCGGTGGAAACCGTCAAGAAGATGATGGGGCTCAACGAGCGGGTCTCCTCGGTGGACTACCCGGTGGGCGGCGAGAGCGACAAGCCGCTGATCGAGACCCTGGCCGACGACAACGAGCAGGGCCCCGAGTCGTCGCTGGTCGACGTCGACGTCAAGCAGCACGTCGACGACTGGCTCGCCGAGCTCACCGAGAAACAGATGGAAGTGGTGGTGCGCCGCTTCGGCCTGCGTGGCCATGAGGCTGCCACCCTCGAAGAGGTCGGCGACGAGATCGGCCTGACCCGCGAGCGGGTCCGTCAGATCCAGGTCGAGGCGCTCAAGAAGCTGCGCCGCGTGCTGGAGAAGCAGGGGCTCTCGCTGGACGCCATCTTCGAGTAGGAGGGAATGGCGGCGCTGGCGCCGAGCTTGCACGCTTGTTGCACGCCGCCGGGCCTAGAATTAGGTTCTTCGCACTTTATCGTGAACATGTTTGGCAGGTTTTATGGTGGGAGGCCGGCTCTGCCGGGCGAAGGCGCCGCAGGCGCCCATGGTAGCGCTGCGCGCTACTTCGCGAGCTGAAGCTCCCTCCCACAGGGCAAGTTCACGCCAGTCTGCGATGAACCAAAAATTAGGGGGCCATCAGGCGTCAGGCATCCGCCTGAGGCCACTCAGGCATCCGCTTGCCGCTACAGGGAATTGTCGAACATGCCACGCTTCAGCTCTCACCCCTCTCACCGCCGGCGCTGGCTGGTTGGGCTCGCCACCCTGGCGATGGCCGGCAGCGTCCAGGCCACCGACCTCTGGACCATCACCCGCGACGCCCTGGACAACGATGCCGATCTGGCCGCCGCCCGCGCCGGCTTCCAGGCCACCGAGGCGGCCCGCGACGTCCAGCGCGGCTCGCTGCTGCCCCAGGTCTCGGCCGGCGGCAATCTCGCCCACTCGCGCCTCTACAGCAGCCAGGCCACGGCCGCACCGAGCGGTCAGCCCGGCGCGACGGTCGACAGCGACGACAACGTCACCAGCATCGGCCTTAGCCTGGAGGCCGAGCAGGCGCTCTACGACCCCACCCGGCGCGCCCAGCTGGCGCAGGCCGAGCGCGAGATTGAGCGCGAGACCCTGTCGCTGAACGTGGCCGAGCAGGCGCTGCTGTTCGAGGTGGCCGAGGCCTACTTCGAGATCCTGCGCGCCCACGACATCCTCGCCGCGCGCCGCTCCCAGGAGACGGCCATCGAGCGTCAGCTGGAGCAGGCCCGGGAGCGCTTCGAGGTAGGGCTGATCGCCATCACCGACGTGCACGAGGCCCAGGCCTCCTTTGACCTGGCCCGCGCCCAGCGCATCGCCGCGGAAAGCGCCATGCAGGTCAGCTTCGAGGCCCTGGAGCGGCTCACCGGCCAGCGCTACGAGAGCATCGACGCCCTGGCCGAAGAGATTCCCATCGAGGCGCCGACCCCGGTCGATCGCGACGACTGGGTAACGCTCGCGCTGGACAACAGCCCCATGCTGCAGATGGCCGAGGCCGGCATTGAGGTGGCGCGCAGCCAGCTGGACATCTCCCGCGCCGGCCAGCAGCCGGTGCTCTCCGCCTTCGCCAGCTACAACTGGTCCGAGAGCGATCGCAGCGGCCCCTCCGAGCGCTCCGAGAGCCAGGTCGGGCTACGCGCCAGCCTGCCGCTCTATACCGGCGGCTCGACCCAGGCGCAGATTCGCCAGAGCGGCTTCGCCCTGGAGGTCAGTCAGTACGATTTCGAGGCCCAGCGTCGCGACACCATCCAGCAGGTGCGCTCGCTGTTCACCCGGGTCAGCAACGACGTGGAAACGGTCGAGGCGCGCCGCCAGGCGATCGTCTCCAACCAGAGCGCCCTGGAGGCGACCCGCTCCGGCTACGAGGTGGGGACGCGCAATATCGTCGACGTGCTCAACGCCGAGCGCAATCTCTTCAATGCCATTGCCGATCACGCCGAGGCGCGCTACGACTACGTGCTCGGGCTGCTGCAGCTGCAGCAGCAGGCCGGCCTGCTGGGGCCCGAGGCGGTTCGTGCGGTCAACGACTGGCTGACCCCCGAAGGGGCCGTCTCCCTGGAGCTGCCCGACGTGGGCAACGACGACCCGGTGATGAACATCGGCGAACGCCCCAGGGCGCCATCCTGATAAACGCCTGCATGGCAGCGCATATTCAATAATTCACGCTGAAAACCATCGAATATACGGTGGTTTTCTTCGTGATATTGGCTTCTGTCTTGTCGATAATTTCGGCTCTTTACACATTGGCGTGAAGCCGTGCTGCACCGCCGTGTCTCGACCCCGACCCCATGCCTTCAGGAGGACGCCATGGCTCGGCCGCTGGTTGCCGATATCGACCTTGACGCCCTGCGTCACAACTACCGCCTGGCGCGTGGCCTGGCGCCGCACAGCCGCGCCGTGGCGGTGATCAAGGCTGACGGCTACGGCCACGGCGCGCTGGCCTGCGCCCGGGCCCTGGAGGCCCAGCCCCCCGAAGCGTGCCCCCGGCCTTCGCCGTGGCCTGCCTGGAGGAGGCCGAAACCCTGCGCGAAGGGGGCGTGCGCACGCCCATCGTGCTGCTGGAGGGCATCTTCGAGGCCGCCGAGCTGGCCCGGGTCGAGGCGCTGGGGCTGTGGATGGCGGTGCACAGCGACTGGCAGGTCGAGGCCCTGCTGGCCTACCGCCCGGCGCGGCCGATCCCGGTGTGGCTCAAGGTCGACTCCGGCATGCACCGGCTGGGCTTCTCCCCCGAGGTGGCGGTCGGTGTCTGGCAGCGTCTGGCCGCCGCCCCCGACTGCGCCACCGACCTTCAGCTGATGAGCCACTTCGCCACCGCCGACGCCGTGGAGGCGGACTACTTTCGCCGCCAGCTGGCGCGCATGCAGGCCCTCGGCGAACGGCTGGGGGCGCCGTTGTGCCTGGCCAACTCCCCGGCCACCCTGGCCTGGCCCGACGCCCACGGCGCCTGGGTGCGTCCCGGGTGATGCTCTACGGCAGCGACCCCCTGGAAGTGGCCAGCGAGGCCAGCCGCCGGCTGCAGCCGGTGATGACGCTGCGCTCGGAGATCATCGCCGTGCGCGAGCTGGAGGCGGGCGAGCCGGTGGGCTACGCGGGGCGTTGGCGCGCTCCCCGCCGCTCACGCATCGGCGTGGTGGCGGCAGGCTACGGCGATGGCTACGACCGCCACGCCGTGGACGGCACCCCGGTGCTGGTGGCCGGGCGACGCACCGCCATCGCCGGCAAGGTCTCCATGGACATGCTCACCGTGGACCTCACCGAGATCCCCGAGGCCGAGATCGGCAGCGAAGTGGTGCTGTGGGGGCGGGCGGCCAGCGGCGAGGTGCTCAGCGTGGATGAGGTCGCCCGCCACTGCGACACCATCAGCTATACGCTGCTCACCGGAATCCTGCCCCGCGTGCCCCGGCGCTACTCTCCTTAACGGGGTAGTTATCGCCAGCCTCGCCAACGCCGCCGGGAGGCTGACGCCTCCAGTCGCGAGCTGAAGCTGCTCCTACATTAGAAAGTTTCGGCTGTAGGAGCGCCGCTCTGCGTCGCGACTGGCGCCGCCAGGCGCCCCGGCGGAGGCACCGGCGTCGGCATTGATCGCCAGCGCAGGCAACACCGCCGGGAGGCTTCGCCTCCAGCCGCTAGCTAAAGCTTCTCCTACATTAGAAAGTTTCGGCTTTAGGAGCGCCTCTCTGCGTCACGACTGGCGCCGCCAGGCGCCCTGGCGGAGGCACCGGCGTTGGCATTGATCGCCAGCGCAGGCAACACCGCCGGGAGGCTTCGCCTCCAGTCGCGAGCTGAAGCTTCTCCTACATTAGAAAGTTCCGGCTGTAGGAGCGCCGCTTTGCGTCGCGACTGGCGCCGCCAGGCGCCCTGGCGGAGGTGCCGGCGTTGGCATTGGTCGCCAGCGCAGGCAACACCGTCGGGAGGCTTCGCCTCCAGTCGCTAGCTAAAGCTGCTCCTACATTAGAAAGTTCCGGTTGTAGGAGCGCCTCTCTGCGTCGCGACTGGCGCCGCCAGGCGCCCTGGCGGAGGTGCCGGCGTTGGCATTGGTCGCCAGCGCAGGCAACACCGTCGGGAGGCTTCGCCTCCAGTCGCTAGCTAAAGCTGCTCCTACATTAGAAAGTTTCGTCTGTAGGAGCGCCGCTTTGCGTCGCGACTGGCGCCGCCAGGCGCCCCGGCGGAGGCCGCCGCGGCCCCCTGCCTTCAGCAAGGCCGGGCATCGCGGTATGATGCGCCTTTTGACCGAAGGGAACTCGCATGCCCAAGCGCAACTGGCCCGCCTCCTTCGCCCACCCCCGCTACTGGCCCGCCTGGTTCGCCATCGGCTGCATGCGGGTCGGCGCCTGGCTGCCGTGGCGGCTCAAGCTGGCCGTGGGGCGCGGCATCGGGCTGTTCGCCTGGTGCGTCGCCCGGCGGCGGCGGCATATCACCGATACCAACCTGCGGCTGTGCTTTCCGGAACTCGACGAGGCGCAGCGGGCGAGACTGGTCAAGGAGACCTTTATCGCCAACGGCATCGGCATTCTGGAGACCGCCACCGGCTGGTGCCGCGACCCCGAGCACCTGCGCCATCGGGTCACCTACAAGGGCCAGCACCATCTCGCCGAGGCTCATGCCCGGGGCAAGGGGGTGCTGGTGGTGGGCATCCACTTCTCCACCCTGGACCTGGGCGGAGCGCTGCACTCGCTCTACTTCCCCTCCGACGTGGTCTACCGCCCCCACAACAACCCGCTGTTCGACCGCTTCATGACCCGGGCGCGCTCGCATATCTTCGGCCAGGCCATCGACCGCCACGACCTGCGCGGCGTGGTGCGCCGCATCAAGGAGGGGCATATCGTCTGGTACGCGCCGGATCAGGACTACGGCCGCGAGGTCAGCGTCTTCGCCCCCTTCTTCGGCATCCCGACCGCCTCGATTCGCCTCACCGCCAAGATTGCCCGCATGACCGGGGCGCCGGTGGTGCCGCTGATGTTTCACCGCAACCCGGACAACCGCACCTATACCATCGAGTGCCATCCGCCCTTCGAGGACTTCCCCAGCGGCGACGAGGTGGCCGACGCCGCCCGGGTCAACGCCTATGTCGAAACGGCCATCCGCAAACACCCCGAGCAGTACATGTGGCTGCATCGCCGCTTCAAGACCCGGCCCGAGGGCGATCCCGGTTTCTACTGAAGCGGCGCTTCAGGAGAAACCGGGCCGGGAGCTGTAAGCGTTAAGCCGTAAGCCATAAGCCGTAAGCCGTAAGCCGTAAGCCGTAAGCCGTAAGCCATAAGAAAACCCCACTAACCTTCTCGGTTGTGGGGTGTTCTCTTACAGCTTACAGCTTACAGCTGGCGCGCAGCGCCCTAGGCGTCGATGCGCTTGTACTTCATGCGGTGCGGGGTATCGTTGCCCACCCGCTTCTTGTGGTCCGCCTCGTAGTCGGTGTAGTTGCCCTCGAAGAACTCCACGTGGGAGTCGCCTTCAAACGCCAGGATATGGGTGGCGATGCGGTCGAGGAACCAGCGGTCGTGGGAGATCACCAGGGCGCAGCCGGGGAAGGCCAGCAGCGCCTCTTCCAGTGCCCGCAGGGTCTCGATGTCCAGGTCGTTGGAGGGCTCGTCGAGCAGCAGCACGTTGGCACCCTGCTTCAGGGTCTGGGCCAGCTGCAGGCGGCCGCGTTCCCCGCCGGAGAGGTCCTTGAGGAACTTCTGCTGGTCGTTGCCCTTGAAGTTGAAGCGCCCGACATAGGCCCGCGAGGAGACCTCGTAGCCGTTGATGTTGAGCATGTCCTGGCCGTCGGATACCGCTTCCCACACCGTCTGCTTGTCGTCCAGGGCGTCACGCAGCTGCTCCACATAGGCGATGTCGACGGTCTCGCCGATCACCACCTCGCCGCCATCCGGCTGCTCCTGGCCGTTGATCAGCTTGAACAGCGTCGACTTGCCCGCGCCGTTGCCGCCGACGATGCCGACGATGGCGCCCTTGGGCACGCTGAAGCTGAGATCCTCGTAGAGCAGCTTGTCGTCGAAGCGCTTGGAGACGCCGTTGAACTCGATCACCTTGTCGCCCAGGCGCGGGCCAGGCGGAATGTAGATCTCGTTGGTCTCGTTGCGCTTCTGGAAGTCGCCGGACTGCATCTCCTCGAAGCGGTTCAGGCGCGCCTTGCTCTTGGCCTGGCGGCCCTTGGCGTTGGAGCGCACCCACTCCAGCTCGTGCTTGATCGCCTTCTGGCGCGAGGCCTCCTGCTTGGCCTCCTGCTCCAGGCGCTTCTCCTTGGATTCCAGCCAGGCGGAGTAGTTGCCCTCGAAGGGGATGCCCTGGCCGCGGTCGAGCTCGAGGATCCAGCCGGCCACGTTGTCGAGGAAGTAGCGGTCGTGGGTGATCGCCACCACGGTGCCGGAATAGTCGTGCAGGAAGCGCTCCAGCCAGGCCACCGACTCGGCGTCCAGGTGGTTGGTGGGCTCGTCGAGCAGCAGCATGTCGGGGCTGGAGAGCAGCAGCCGGCACAGCGCCACGCGGCGGCGCTCGCCGCCGGAGAGATGGCCGACCCGGGCCTCCCAGGGCGGCAGCCGCAGCGCCTCGGCGGCGACTTCCAGCTTGCGCTCCAGGTTGTGGGCGTCGGCGGCCTCGATGATGTTCTCGAGCCGCGCCTGCTCGCTGGCCAGGGCGTCGAAGTCGGCGTCCGGCTCGGCGTAGGCGGCATAGACGGCGTCGAGCTTCTCCTGGGCGGCCTTGATCTCGCCCAGCGCCTCTTCCACCGTCTCGCGGACGTTCTTGTCGTCCTCGAGCTCGGGCTCCTGGGGCAGGTAGCCGACGTTGAGCCCCGGCATCGGGCGCGCCTCGCCCTCGAACTCGGTATCGACGCCGGCCATGATGCGCAGCAGGGTCGACTTGCCCGCGCCGTTGAGGCCCAGCACGCCGATCTTGGCGCCGGGGAAGAAGGAGAGCGAGATATCCTTGAGGATCTGCTTCTTGGGGGGCACGACCTTGCCCACCCGATTCATGGTGTAGACGTATTGCGCCATGGAATTCCACTGGGTTGAGGATTTCAGTGGCCACGATGATAGAGCCCAGGCAGGGGAAAGGCTAGGCCCTGAGGTCAGGAGGCGAGGCTCGAGGTTCGAGGTTCGAGGAAAACAGCATTGCTCGCCCCTCGCCCCTCGCCCCTTACTCTTCCTCGTCCAGGGCCCAGTCGTCCTCGATGGCGCGCCTCAGGCGACGCTCATCGAGCAGCGCTTCGACGCGGCGACGGGCGCGAAGGGTCTCGGCACGGGTCAGGGCGCGGGGGCGGGTGTAGTCGTCGTCGTTGACGGCCTCGAAGACGTCCTGATCGTCGTCGAGCGAGTCATCCAGAAGGGGTTTGCGGCTCATGCGATGTCCTCCCATGGCCATGGCCGACCGCTCTGGCGGTCGCGGCATCACAGTTTCGCTTCGTGTCCGAAGCGACGGACCGGAAGCGCCATGGCGCCGCGCGGCGGCACCTGACGGCTATATAAAGCGGGAGGCCGCGAACTGCAAGACCCCGGGGGCGACTTTTTTGGGGCTTCGCACTTTCGCGTGAAAATGTTTGGCAGGTTTTTCGGTGGGAGGCCGCGGTTCGACGTCTCGACTCTGCCGGCGGTTCGACGCTTCGACGAAGGCGCCCCTTGGGTAGCGCTGCGCGCTACTTCGCGAGCTGAAGCTCCCTCCCACCTCCCACAACGCCACTTCACGCCAGTCTGCGATGAACCACTTTTGTCGGGTGGGGCGGTGCTCGGCGCTTAGCTCAGGCCGTGCTCGGTCTTCAGCCGCTCCAGCTCCTGCTGCGCCTCGACCCGCTCGGTGACGTCCTTCTGCACGCCGATGAAGTAGGTCAGTTTGTCGTCTTCATCGTACATCGGGGTGATCGACAGCTCGTTCCAGAACAGCGTGCCGTCCTTGCGGTAGTTGCGCAGCACCTCGCGGCAGGGGCGGCCTTCGGCGAGGGCCTTGCGGATGTTGTCGAGGGCAGGCTGGTCGCGATCCTCGTTCTGCAGGAAGCGGCAGTCCCGATAGAGGATCTCGTCGGCACTGTAGCCTGTCAGGCGCTCGAACCCCTGATTCACGTAGATCAGGATGTTCTCGTCGCCCTCCTGCTCGGCGACCACGATGCCGTCTTCCGAGGCGTCGATGATGCGCTCGAGCAGTTCCGGGCTGATCAGTGGGGATCGTTTCATACTAGGTGTTCCTGTCGCGGTTCCTGGCATACGGGCGTGCCGCAGCGGTTCGTTTCCATGCTATATCATGGCCAGCCGGCGGCGCGTTGACAATCACAACGCGCCGCGACTACTCCACTTCCGGCAGCTGCTGGGCGCTGGCGGCGGCGGCCAGCGCCATGACCGCCAGCACCACCAGCAGGGCGGCGGCCCCCAGCCACTGGGCCAGGGCGCCCACCGCGCCCCCCACCACCAGCATCAGCACCCCGGTCAGGGAGTTGGAGAGGGCCACGTAGAGTGCGCGCTTGTCGCTGCCGGCCATGTCAACCACATAGGTCTTGCGCCCCAGTCGCACCCCGGCATGCACCACCACCAGCAGCGCATAGACCAGCGCGTAGGGCCACACGGTGGCGCTCCAGGTCCCCGGCAGCCAGGCGAAGGCGGCGCCCAGCAGGCAGCAGGCCGCCGCCCCCAGGCCGGCGTCGCGCATCACGCGGCGGCTGGAGGCATCGGCGCGCTTGCCCCAGATGGGGCTCGCCAGCATGCCCGCCACCCCCGAGACCACGATCAGGATGCCCAGCCCGCCCAGCTCGGCGCCGCTCTGCTGCTGGCCCAGCAGCGCCACATAGGGCAGCGCCAGGGCGCTGGCCAGCAGCAGCGCCCGCGACAGGTTGAAATGCAGGAAGGTGCGGTCGTCGCGCAGCAGGCGCAGCCCCAGCTTGACGCTCTCCCAGGCGTTCTCGCCGCCTTCCACGGCGCCGGGCGCCTCGGCAATACGCGCCGCGCACAGGGCGTTGAGTGCCCAGCCAAGGGCCGCCACGCCGAGCAGCACCGCCAGGGCCAGCTCCCCGGGGCGGTCGTCGAAGAGCATCAGCACCGCCCCGGCGGCCAGCGTTACCGCCCCCGCCACGCTGCCGCTCCAGCCCATTAGGTTGCCGCGGCGCCGCTTGGCGATGGTCTTGCCCAGTACGTCCTTGGTGGCGATCGAGGAGATCCCGCGGGCCAGGGAGAGCAGCACCAGCGCCGCCAGCACCAGACCGCCGCCGACACCGCCGCTGCCCATGAGGGCCAGCAGCGCCAGAGCCGCCGCCGCCAGCGCCTGCAGCAGGCCACCCACCACCCAGGCCCACTTGCGCTGCGGCTTGAGGCGGATGAAACCGGCCACGAACAGCTGCGGCAGCAGCGCGCCGGCCTCGCGGATCGGCACCAGCAGGCCGACCATCCACAGCGGGGCGCCGATCACCCCCAGCAGCCAGGGCAGCACCAGCCGGGCGCTGGACAGCTCGTCGGCCAGCTTGTTGCCCAGCGAGGCGAACAGGTGCAGAAAGAAGTTGCGCGGCTGCTCGTCGCAGGCCTCGTCGGGGATGTCCTTGCACATGCGGCTGTCGTCGTCGCCGGTCAGCCATTCATAGAGGCGGGACTGGCTGATATCGGGTTCGGCCATGCGGGGTCCTTGGCTGGTATCATCAAAGGAACCATTGTTGCGACGGAAAGGGCCTATGTCACGGATTCGTATCCACTACTGCACCCAGTGCCAGTGGCTGCTGCGCAGCGCCTGGCTGGCCCAGGAGCTGCTCTCCACCTTCGGCGAGTCGCTCGATGAGGTTGCCCTGGTGCCTTCCCACGGCGGCTATTTCGAGATCTTCTACGACGACGAATCGATCTGGGAGCGCAAGCGCGACGGCGGCTTCCCCGACAGCAAGGTGCTCAAGCGCAAGGTTCGCGACCGCCTCGACCCCGAACGCGACCTGGGGCATGTCGATCGTTAGCGGGGAGGGAGATATGCCATGATCAAGCCAAGTATCAGCGGGAGAGCGCCATGAGACTGTCAGACCAGCAGATCGAGGCGATCAAGGAAGTCGTGGCCGAGGTGCTGGGCCCCGATGCCCGGGTCTACCTGTTTGGCTCGCGGGTCGACGACAGCCGGCGCGGCGGCGATATCGACCTCTATATCGAGGTCCATGCCTCGCCCATGCCCTCCTGGCTGGATGCCAAGGTGGCGCTGCAGCGCCGCCTCTGGGAGCGGTTGGGAGCGCGACGTATCGACCTGCTGATCCGCAGCGATGACCAGCCGCTGCGGCCCATTCATCGCGACGCCTTGCAACAGGGAGTGCGCCTGTGACCTCCACACCGGAAAAGATTCTTCTCGATCAGCTGGAAGTGGCAGCGCGAATGGCGCAGCACCTGGATTTCCAGCGTCGCCATATCGCACGTTAGACAGGGGAAAGCATGACACAGGATCGTCAGGCGATGCTCTTCGGACTGGGCGCGGTGGCGCTCTGGTCTACGGTGGCCACCGCCTTCAAGGTGGCGCTGGGCTACATGTCGCCGCTGGCGCTGATGTGGCTCGCCTCGCTGGTCTCCTGGGCGCTGATCGGCGCGCTGGTGGTGCGCCAGGGGCTCGCCGGCCAGGCGCTTAGGCAGGGCTGGCGCACCGCCGCCTGGGCCGGGCTGATGAACCCGGTGGCCTACTACCTGCTGCTGTTCGGCGCCTACGACCGCCTGCCGGGGCAGGAGGCCATGGCCCTCAACTACACCTGGGCGCTGGCCATGGCGCTGCTGGCCGTGCCGATCCTCGGGCAGCGCCTCACCCGCATCGATGTCCTGGCCGGGCTGATCGCCTACTCGGGCGTCTGGGTGATCGCCACCCGCGGTGCCGTCCTGGATGTCGCCTTCGCCGACCCCCTGGGGGTGGGGCTGGCCCTGGCCTCGACGCTGATCTGGGCGCTCTACTGGCTGCTCAACGCCCGCGATCACCGCCCGCCGCTGGTGGCCCAGTGGCAGAACTTCAGCGTCGGGGTACCGGTGCTCACGCTGCTGCTGCTGGCCGGCCCGGGCTTTCCGTGGCCCGGCTGGGCGGGGCTCACCGCCGGCATCTACGTGGGGCTGTTCGAGATGGGCATCGCCTTCGTGCTGTGGCAGCTCGCCGTGCACCGGGTGTCGCGCACCGCCAAGGTCTCCAATCTGATCTTCCTCTCGCCGCCGGTGTCGCTGCTGCTGCTCTTCTTTATCGTCGGCGAGCCGATCCTGCCCTCCACCCTGGTGGGGCTGGTACTGATCCTCGGCGGGCTGGGCCTGCAGCAGCGCCAGAAGAGCCCGGCGCCGGCGGCTCAGGTTGAATGATCGTGTTCGCTGGACAGTCTCTGTTGATCCCGCTGCCACTCTTGCCGAGACCGCAGTTTGGCCATGAACTCATCAGGGGTCATGCTCTTGCCGGCTGCTCGGCTCTCTTCGCCTAGCTGTAGCAGTTCCAGCAAGGCTTCAGCCTGTTCCTTACGTTCCTGCTTGTCCCAATCTGGATTACCCATGGTTCATCTCCTCTATCATGGGTTTCAGTTTAGGCCAGACGTTATCGAGGATGATCGGCTGGGCCTCGGCGGTGGGGTGGATGCCGTCGGACTGCATCAGCCCCTCCTCCAGGGCCACGCCGTCGAGCAGGAAGGGCACCAGCGCCACCTCGTAGGCCTCGGCGAGCTCGAAGAAGACCCCGGTGAAGGCGTCGCGGTAGGCCTGGCCGTAGTTGGGCGGAATATCGATGCCCAGCAGCAGCACCTCGGCCTCGGCTTCGAGGCTCGCCTCGATCATGCGGGTCATGTTGGCCCGGAACTGGCCCGGCGGCAGGCCGCGCAGGCCGTCGTTGCCGCCCAGCTCGAGCAGAACAATGTCCGGCTCGTGCTGTCCGATTAGCTCGGGAAGCCGGCTGGCACCGCCGCTCGAGGTCTCGCCGCTGATGCTGGCGTTGACGACGCTGGCCTTTCCGTCGAGTCGCGCTTCCAGCAAACTGACCCAGCCCTGCTGCTGCTCGATGCCGTAGGCGGCGCTCAGGCTGTCGCCCATCACCAGCAGCCGCGGGCGATCGTCCGCCACGGCTACCAGCGCGGCCAGCCACAGCGCGGCACCGGCCATGATGGCCAGGCCAAGCCGGCGATATGTCACCATCCAACCTCTGGGGAAGCCCTTCACCATGTCCCACTCCTCGACTCGTGATGCTGTTTCGACGCCCGATGCCCCGGCAGCGGGGAGATCAGGCCGATTCTACACGCCGAGCGGCTGGTCAAGCAGGTCACCAGCGGCGAACGGCAGCTCACCATTCTGAGTGGTCTGGACATGACGGTGTTCCCCGGCGAGAGCGTGGCGATCCTCGGCCAGAGCGGCGCCGGCAAGTCGACCCTGCTGGGGCTGCTGGCCGGCCTCGACCAGCCCAGCGGCGGCACCCTGGCGCTGTTCGGCCAGTCGCTGGGCGATCTGGACGAGGACGGCCGGGCCCAGCTGCGCGCCGGTCGGGTGGGCTTCGTGTTCCAGAACTTCCAGCTGCTGCCGACCCTCACCGCCCTGGAGAACGTGCTGCTGCCGCTGGAACTCTCGCCGCTGCCGGACACCGCCACCCGGGCCCGCGACTGGCTGACCCGGGTGGGCCTGGCCGAGCGCCTCGACCACCTGCCCAAGCAGCTCTCCGGCGGCGAGCAGCAGCGGGTGGCCCTGGCCCGCGCCTTCGTCACCGGCGCCGAGCTGGTGTTCGCCGACGAGCCCACCGGCAACCTGGACCAGGCCACCGGGGCGCGCATCATCGACCTGCTGTTCGCGCTCAATCGCGAGGCCGGTACCACCCTGGTGCTGGTGACCCACGACCACGCCCTGGCCCGGCGCTGCGACCGCTGCCTGTCGCTCGAGAACGGGCGTCTGAGCGAGATGCGTCTGGACGAGGTGAGCGCATGAGCCAGGCCGCCGCCCATCCCACCCCCGAGGCCCGGGGCGCGGCGGGGCGCACCCTGCGCCTCTCGGCCCGGGGCCTCTTGCGCGACCTGCGCGCCAGCGACGTGCGGGCGCTATTCCTGGCGCTGGCCCTGGCGGTGGCCGCCTCCACCATGATCGGCTTCTTCCTCGACCGCCTGGACCGCGGCCTGACCCGCCAGGCCGGTCAGCTGCTGGGCGGCGACCTGGTGCTGGAGCAGAGCCGCCCCTTCGAGGCCGAGCTGCGCCGCACCCTGGCGCAAGCGGGCCTCGAGCTCAGCGACCAGACCGGCATGGTCACCATGGTCAGCTTCGACGACGCCTTCCACCCCGCCAGCCTCAAGGCGGTGGACGGACGCTACCCGCTCTACGGCGAGGTGCTGGTGGACCTGGGGCAGGGCGAGGAGAGCGTCCCCATGGCCCCGCCCCCGGCGAGGCCTGGCTGGCCCCGCGGCTGGCGCTGCTGCTGGAGGCCGAGCTCGGCGACCGGGTGCAGGTGGGGGAGGTGGCGCTCACCGTGGCCGGCCTGATCGAGCGCGAGCCCGACCAGCAGGGCGGCTTCGGCAACTTCAACCCGCGGCTGATGATGCACGCCGACGACCTGGAGGCGAGCAACCTGGTCCAGGACGGCTCCCGGGTCAGCCATACGCTGCTCGGCGCCGGCGAGCCCGCCGCCCTGGACGCCCTGGCCCCGCGGCTGCGCGAGCTGGCCCGGGACGGCGTGGAGGTGCGCGACGTGCGCCGCGACCGGCCTCAACTGGGCAACGCCCTGGAGCGCGCCGAGAAGTACCTGAGCCTGGCCGGGCTGGCGGCGGTGCTGCTGGCCGGGGTGGCGGTGGCCATGGCCACCCGCCGCTACGTGGACCGCCACCTGGACACCGCCGCGCTGCTGCGCTGCTTCGGCGCCACCCAGCGCGAGCTCACCCGGCTGTTCGCCCTGCAGCTGCTGTGGCTGGCGCTGGCCGCCTCGCTGCTGGGCGCCGTCCTGGGCCTGGTCGGCCAGGCGCTGCTGCTGCGCCTGCTCACCGCCTTTTTGCCGCTGACCCTGCCGCCGCCGGGCATGCTGCCGCTGGCGCTGGGCGTGCTCACCGCCCTGGCGGTGCTGGTGGGCTTCGCCGGCCCGACCCTGCTGCGGCTCAAGCGGGTCAGCGCCCTCAAGGTGCTGCGCCGCGAGCTCGACCCGCTGCCGGCCTCCGCCTGGCTGGTGGTGGCCGTGGCCAGCCTGGTGTTCGGCGGCCTGCTGTGGCTCTACTCCGGCGATCTCGGCCTGGCCGCGGCGCTGCTGGTCGGTGGCCTGGCGATGCTGGTGGTGCTGTGGGGGCTGGGGGCGCTGCTGCTCGCCGGGGTGCTGCGCCTCGCCGCCCGGCTGCCCCGTGCCGAAGGCGGGCGCGGCGAGCTCTACCAGGCGCTGCGCCTGGGCGGGCGCCAGCTGGCGCGGCGGCGCAGCGCCAGCCTCGGCCAGCTGCTGGCCTTCGCAGTGACCTTCTTCGCCATGGCGATGATCGCCATGGTGCGCGGCGACCTGCTCACCACCTGGCAGGCCCAGCTGCCCGAGGACACCCCCAACTACTTCGCCATCAATATCCAGCCCGCCGAGCGCGACCCCTTCATCGCCGCCCTGGAGGACGCCGCCGACGACCGCACCGCCCTCTATCCCATGGTGCGCGGGCGCATCAGCGCCATCAACGACCAGCCGCCCCGGGAGGCGGTGCCGGTGGAGTCCCGCGGTGACAACGCCCTGCGCCGCGAGCTCAACCTCACCTGGCAGGCCGAGCTGCCCGAGGGCAATCGCCTGGTGGCCGGGGAGTGGTTCGACGCCCTGGACGACGGCGCCTTCGCCAACGGCGAGCGGGTGCCGATCTCCATGGAGGATGGCCTGGCGGCGCGCTTCGGCCTGTCGCTTGGCGACACCGTCACCTTCGCCATCGGCGGCCAGGAGATCGTCGGCGAGCTCACCAGCCTGCGCAACCTGGACTGGGACAGCTTCCGGCCCAACTTCTACGTGGTCTTCCCGCCCGAGGTGCTGGAGCGCTTCGGCCACAGCTATATCACCGCCTTCCATCTGGAGGCTGACCAGAGCGACACCCTGCGCCGCCTGGTGCGCGACTTCCCCGGGGTCTCGCTGCTCAACGTGGACGCCATCCTCGGCCAGGTGCGCGAGGTGCTCACCCAGGTCACCCGGGCGGTGGAGCTGGTGCTCGGCTTCGTGCTGCTGGCCGGCGTCAGCGTGCTCTACGCGGCGCTCACCGCCAGCCGTCCCCAGCGCGCCCACGAGAGCGGCCTGCTGCGGGTGTTCGGCGCCGGCAACCGGCTGATCTCGCGGGTGCAGGGGGCGGAGTTCGCCATCCTCGGCCTCGCCAGCGGGCTGATGGGGGCGCTGCTCGCCGAGCTCGCCACCGCCGGCATCTATATCGCCTGGCTCGACCTGGCGCCGCGCCCGCACCCCTGGCTATGGGTGCTGCTGCCGCTGGGCGGGGCGCTGCTGATCGGCACCATCGGCCACCTGCTCTCCCGCGGCCTGCGCCGCCAGGCCCCCACCGCCAGCCTGGGGCTGCTGGGGGAGGCGTGACACGGGGAGTGGAGCAAGGCCGTGTTGTGGGAGGCCGGCTGTTGTGGGAGGCCGGCTCCGCCGGGCGAAGGCGCCGCAGGCGCCCGGTTGGCAGCACAGGCTAGCTGGCTGTTGTGGGAGGCCGGCTCTGCCGGGCGAAGGCGCCGCAGGCGCCCCGGTTGGCAGTGGTAGCGCCCCAGTTGGCAGTGCTGCGCACTGCTTCGCGCGCTAAAGCGCCCTCCCACGAAGGCGCCGCAGGCGCTCCGGTTGGCAGCACTGGCTCAGAGCCAAATAGCATTCCAGTAAGGATAGTTGCCAATGTCTTTGACCAAGCCAGCGCGTAACGGATTGGCCACGATGTATCGAGCAACCTGCCTTAAGTCGTCGTCATCACGAAGGGCATGATCGTGGAAACCATCCTGCCAGAGTCGAGTGCCCACGCTGAGGGATACCTTGGCCTTGTAGAGCCTCACGGCCTGTGACAGGTCTCCTTCTAGTCGCAACAACCAGTGAATGTGGTCCGGCATCACGACAAAGCTCAAAGTTTGTCCATGCCGCTCCACTGCCTCGGCATAGAATTGTTGGCATGCTGAACAGGCAGGTTGGAATTCTGCAAAATAGGGTTGGCGTTTTCGAGTCACGATGGTGATGAGATAGTCATGTCCGGGCAGTGATCGTCGCCCAAGCCGGAGGCTCTGGCTGTTGAACATCGCGTTTCATCCTTGAAGACGTTTGGTCTCAGCCTAGTTCACTTCAGCCTTCTGGGGATTGGCAGTGCTGGCTGTTGCGGGAGTGGGAGGCCGGCTGTTGTGGGAGGCCGGCTCTGCCGGGCGAAGGCGCCGCAGGCGCCCCGGTTGGTAGTGGTAGGCGCCCCTTGGGTAGCGCTGCGCGCTACTTCGCGCGCTGAAGCGCCCTCCCACGGTGCGGCAGGCACCACTGCCTGCTGGCCGTTGTGGGAGGCCGGCTCTGCCGGGCGAAGGCGCCGCAGGCGCCCCGGTTGGTAGTGGTAGGCGCCCCTTGGGTAGCGCTGCGCGCTACTTCGCGAGCTGAAGCGCCCTCCCACGGTGCGGCAGGCACCACTGCCTGCTGGCTGTTGTGGGAGGCCGGTTTTGCCGGGCGAAGGCGCCGCAGGCGCCCCGGTTGGAAGTGGTAGGCGCCCCTTGGGTAGCGCTGCGCGCTACTTCGCGCGCTGAAGCGCCCTCCCACGGTGCGGCAGGCACCACTGCCTGCTGGCTGTTGTGGGAGGCCGGCTTTGCCGGGCGAAGGCGCCGTAGGCGCCCCGGTGTGGCAGGCGCCCCGGTGTGGCAGGCGCCCCGGTGTGGCAGGCGCCCCGGCGCCGCAGGCGCCCCGGTTGGCAGCACCGACTCGCATCTTTCGGAGCGGCTGTTAGACTCAAGGGTTCCATCACAACGGAGGTGACGAATGACCATTGCAACCTGTACCCGTCCGGCCCGGGCCGGCTCCGCCCTGGCCCTGGCCGCGCTGCTGGGGGTCTCCGGCAGCGCCCTGGCCGATGCCGAGCGTCTGGAAGCCGACCTGCGCGCCATGTTCGGCGGCTACGGCAGCGTCGAGATCGGCGATGTCTCCAGCGCCATGATGCGCTCGCGGGTGACCGCCGAGGACTTCGTCTTCGAGGCCGATGAGGGTGAGCGCCTGATCATCGACCGCTACGTGGTCAGCGGCGACTACGACAGCCCCGACGAGGTGACCCTGGAGGGGGTGCGCATCGAGGATGGCCTCACCGACCTGACGTTGATGAGCGCCGCGCGCATCGTGCTGGGCGAGCCCTCCCGGGCGGTCTTCCCGCTCGACGACAGCCTGGCGCCGGAGGACTTCCCCTGGGCCGCCTGGCCATCGACGATATCGTCGTCGACCTGGCCTCGGAGATCGCCGAGGACCTCTTCTACGGCACCCCCTTCACCGCCAGCGAGGGTCGCCTGACCATCGACAGCCTGCGCGGCGAGGCGCTGGCCCATGACGCCATCGGCATGCTGGAGATCGAGGGCGTGGCCGGTGCCGGCGAGAATCTCGACGAGCTGGGCTCGGGCTCCTTCAGTCTGGCCTCGCTGCGCATCGACGGCCTCTCGGGCCTGGACGGCGATGAGGAGCGCCTCGACGCGCTGCTGATGCGCGACTTCGCGGTGGAGTCCGACCGCTTGGTGGGCAGCCTGTCAAGGCTCGAGATCGACGGCGACTTCAGCGATGGCGAGGGTGGCCTGCGCCTCGAGGAGTTCGCCCTCGACTTGGCCAAGATGATCGAGCTGGCTCCGGAGAGCGAGCGCGCCCAGCTGCGCATGGTCAGCAACGTGCTCACCGACGGCAGCGGCACGCTGCATCTGGACGCCGCCTTTCTCGGCAACTGGGAGGAGGGCAGCGACCACAGCCGGGTGAAGAGCGACAGCCATATCACCGCTCATGACGCCGTACGCCTGCTGTTCGATATCGACCTGCCCATGCTGCTGCCCGAGGGCGCCGAGCCGGCCGACGTCTTCGCCGATACCGGCCTGATCGAAACCGCCACTCTGCTGGGCGGCGACATCCGCCTGACCATCGGCAACGAGGGCCTGTTCGGCCGCCTGGCCACCCTGGGCGCCGCCATGGAAGGGGTCACCGAGGCCCAGTTCATCGAGCAGGCGCGCACCCAGGCTGAAGGCTTCGGCATGATGTTCGGCCCCGAGGCGCAGGCGGTCCTGATGGGGCTGGTGGAGCTGCTGGAAGGCAACGCCAGCGAACTGGAGGTCGCTATCGGCCTGCCGGCGGAGAGCAACCTGGCCACCTACACCGGCGACCCCCTGGGCCTGCCCGACAAGGTCTCGTTCAACGTGGAGACCCGCTGAGGCGGTCGCCACTCGTCAGCCGCCGGTCGATGGCGGCTGACACAAGCCAACACGCCCCGCTCGGCATGGTCGAGCGGGGCGTGTTGATGCTGGCACAGCGCGTCTCGTCAGTGCGTCGAAAGCACCTGCTGGGAGCGGCGCAGGTGGCGAAACGCCGCCAATGCCGTCAGCCCCGAGAGCACGATCACGGCGGCCACCAGGGCCGGCTCCAGGGTGGTGCGCCAGGCGAGATCAGTGGTGACGAGCAAGGGCACCAGTTGCAGCCCGATACAGGCGATCGAGGTGGCAACGGTGGCGATCAGGCAGGCGCAGAACAGGCGATCTTGCGTCAAGGCAGGCAGCGGTGCGTCGGGCGTCATCATGAGGGAGTCCTTCCGGTTGTCGAATCGGGTAGTCGGAACCGCGGATAGGACGACTCTATTGCAAATGAAAACTGTTATCAATGGTTGGCGTGATGTTGCCGCCATCCCCGCACACCCGCCTGTGACCGCGCTCTCTCTAAACCTCGCATGAGAATTCTTGCACCCACCCATGACGCCCTTTCATGTGAAAGCCGTCATGGGCTGGGGTATCATGCCCGCTCAGATTCTCCCCGAGATGCGAGGTTTCCCGCCGATGTTCAGCCGTGACATGCAGATTGCCGGTTTCGATGACGCCCTGTTCGATGCGATGCAGAAGGAAGTCGCTCGCCAGGAGGCGCACATCGAGCTGATCGCCTCAGAGAACTATGCCAGCCCGCGTGTGCTGGAAGCCCAGGGCAGCCAGCTCACCAACAAGTATGCGGAAGGCTACCCCGGCAAGCGCTACTACGGCGGCTGCGAATACGTCGACATCGTCGAGCAGCTGGCCATCGACTACGCCAAGGAGCTGTTCGGCGCCAGCTACGCCAACGTCCAGCCCCACTCCGGCTCCCAAGCCAACAGCGCCGTCTTCCAGGCGCTGGTCAAGCCGGGCGACACCGTGCTGGGCATGAGCCTGGACGCCGGCGGCCACCTCACCCACGGCGCCAAGCCCAACTTCTCGGGCAAGCACTACAACGCCGTGCAGTACGGCATCGACGACAGCGGCCGCATCGACTACGCCGAAGTCGCCCGCCTGGCCCGCGAGCACCAGCCCAAGATGATCATCGCCGGCTTCTCCGCCTACTCCCAGATCATCGACTGGGCCAAGTTCCGCGAGATCGCCGACGAAGTGGGCGCCTACCTGCTGGTCGACATGGCCCACGTGGCCGGCCTGGTCGCCGCCGGCGTCTATCCCACGCCGCTGCCCCACGCCCACGTGGTCACCACCACCACCCACAAGACCCTGCGCGGCCCCCGCGGCGGCCTGATCCTCTCCAGCGAGGGCGACGAGGCCATCGAGAAGAAGCTGCAGTCGGCGGTCTTCCCCGGCGGACAGGGCGGCCCCCTGGAGCACGTCATCGCCGCCAAGGCGATCTGCTTCAAGGAGGCCATGGACCCCGAGTTCAAGACCTACCAGCAGCAGGTGGTGAAGAACGCCCAGACCATGGCCGGGGTGTTCATCGAGCGCGGCTACGACATCGTCTCCGGCGGCACCGAGGACCACCTCTTCTTGCTCTCGCTGATCAAGCAGGGCCTGACCGGCAAGGACGCGGACGCCGCCCTGGGCCGCGCCCATATCACCGTCAACAAGAACGCCGTGCCCGGCGATCCCCAGAGCCCCTTCGTGACCTCGGGCCTGCGCATCGGCACCCCGGCGGTGACCACCCGCGGCTTCGGCGAGGCCGAGTGCCGCGATCTGGCCGGCTGGATCTGCGACATCCTCGACGCCATGGCCAAGGGGCAGGACACCGCCGCCCTGGAAGCCGAGGTGAAGGGCAAGGTCGAGGCCGTCTGCGCCAACTTCCCGGTCTATCGCTGAGGGGCGAGACCGGGGTATGCCGGGCATGGAGCGATCGGCGCCATGCCCGGCAGCCTGCTAGCCTGGTGGAGTGAAAGATTTGGTTCTTCGCACTTTAGCGTGAACATGTTTGGCAGGTTGTATTGTGGGAGGCCGGCTCTGCCGGGCGAAGGCGCCGCAGGCGCCCCATGGGTAGCGCTGCGCTGCGCGCTACTTCGCGAGCTGAAGCTCCCTCCTACAGGGCAAGTTCACGCCAGTCTGCGATGAGCCAAAAATTCCCCGCCGCAGCTTGATCAAGGACGCCACATCATGAAACTGCTGGTTACCGGAAACGCCGGGTTCATCGGCTACCATGTGGCCAAGCGGCTGCTCGAGCGCGGCGACAGCGTGGTCGGCTTCGACAGCGTCAACGACTACTACGATGTCTCGCTGAAGGAGGCCCGGCTGGCCCGGCTGGAAGCGACGGCCCGCCAAACCGGCAGCGACTACGCCTTCATTCGCGCCGATCTGGCCGACCCTGCGGCGGTGGAGCAGTGCTTCGTCGATCACGCCTTCGACCGGGTGATCCATTTGGCCGCCCAGGCCGGGGTGCGCTACTCGCTGGAAAACCCCCACAGCTACGTGCAGAGCAACCTGCTGGGGTTCACCAATATTCTGGAAGCCTGCCGCCACGGCAAGATCGCCCACCTGACCTACGCCAGCACCAGCAGCGTCTACGGCGCCAACACCGCCATGCCGTTCAGCGAGCACCACGGCGTGGACCACCCGCTGCAGTTCTACGCTGCCACCAAGCGCGCCAACGAGCTGATGGCCCACAGCTACAGCCATCTGTTCGGCCTGCCGACCACCGGCCTGCGCTTCTTCACCGTCTACGGCCCCTGGGGCCGGCCCGACATGGCGCTGTTCAAGTTCACCCGGCATATCCTGGCCGGCGAGCCGATCCCGGTGTTCAATCACGGCCACCACAGTCGCGACTTCACCTATATCGACGACATCGTCGAAGGCGTGATTCGCGCCAGCGACGATATCGCCACGCCCGACCCCGAGTGGCGCAGCGGCGCCCCCGACCCCGCCAGCAGCAACGCCCCGTACCGGCTGTTCAATATCGGCAACAACGCCCCGGTCAAGCTGAGCGACTATATCGAGGCCATCGAGGAAGCGCTGGGCAAGCCCGCCATCAAGGAGCTGCTGCCGCTGCAGCCTGGCGACGTGCCCGACACCTACGCCGACTCCAGCGCCCTGGCGCAGGCGGTGGGCTACCGGCCCTCGACGCCGGTCAAGGAGGGGGTAGCGAACTTCGTGGCATGGTATCGGGACTTTTACGGGGTGTGAGGGGCGAGGGACGAGGAGATAGGTACGAGGGGCGAGGAGCGAGGAGATAGGGACGAGGGGGCGAGGGACAAGGGGCGAGGAGCGAGGGGCGAGGAAATAGGGGCGAGAGGCGAGGAAGCTTCTTGGATATCATGCGTCATTCAAGGATGAGGGGGCGTCATGCAGTTCGAGGATCTGGAGGTATGGAAGCGTGCTGCGCGCCTTTGCACGTGTATCTACCGTCATTTCGGGGATTCTCGGGACTATGGCTTCAAGGATCAGACCACCCGCTCATCGCTCTCAGTTGCGAGTAACATTGCTGAAGGATACGAACGTGTCGGTGAGAAAGATCGCATCCGTTTTCTCAACTACGCAAAAGGCTCGTGTGGCGAGCTGCGCACTCAGATATATATAGGCATGCAGGTTGGTTATATCGACAGAGCTTCTGGTAAGCAGTGGGTGGAAGAAACCCACGAACTCTCCCGGATGCTCTACGGCCTGATGCAACACTTCCGGCAGCGTTAATAGCTTTCTCGAACCTCGAACCTCGAACCTCGACCCTCGAACCTCGAACCTCGAACCTCGAACCTCGAACCTCGAACCTCGAACCTCGGACCTCGAACCTCGAACCTCGAACCTTGGCCCTCGAACCTCGAACCTCGAACCTCAACGGAGTGATCAATGAACATCACCATCTTCGGCACCGGCTATGTGGGCCTGGTCACCGGCGCCTGTCTCGCCGACGTGGGTCACAACGTGCTGTGCATGGACGTGGACGCCGCCAAGATCGAGCGCCTGACGCAGGGGGAGATCCCCATCTACGAGCCCGGCCTGGAAGGGCTGGTCAAGGAGAACGTGGCGGCGGGGCGGCTCTCCTTCACCACCGACCCTGCCGCGGCGGTGGCCTTCGCCACCCTGCACTTCATCGCCGTGGGCACCCCACCGGACGAGGACGGCAGCGCCGACCTGCAGTACGTATTGGCCGTGGCCGCGACTATCGGCGAGCACATGGCCGACTACAAGGTGATCGTCGACAAGTCGACGGTGCCGGTGGGAACCGCCGACCGGGTGCGCGAGACCGTGGCCGGCGTCCTCGACTCCCGGGGCAAGGCGCTGGTCTTCGATGTCTGCTCCAACCCGGAGTTTCTCAAGGAAGGGGCGGCCATCAACGACTTCACCCACGGCGCCCGAATCGTGGTGGGCACCGAGGCCGAGCGGGTAAAGGCGCTGATGCGAGAATGCTACGCGCCCTATATTCGTCAGCAGGAAAAGCTGATGTTCATGGACGTGCGCAGCGCCGAGCTCACCAAGTACGCCGCCAACGCCATGCTGGCCACCAAGATCAGCTTCATGAACGAGATCGCCAACCTCGCCGAGCGGCTGGGCGCCGACGTGGAGCAGGTGCGCCTGGGCATCGGCTCCGATCCGCGCATCGGCTACCAGTTCATCTACCCCGGCTGCGGCTACGGCGGCTCCTGCTTTCCCAAGGACGTCCAGGCGCTGGCGCGCACCGCCGGCCAGGTGGGGTATCGCGCCGAGCTGCTCGGCGCCGTGGAGGCGGTCAACCAGCGCCAGAAGCGCAGCCTGTTCGCCAAGCTGCTGCAGGCCTTCGACGGCGAGCTGGCCGGCAAGACCGTTGCCCTCTGGGGGCTCGCCTTCAAGCCCAATACCGACGACATGCGCGACGCCCCAGCCGCACCCTGATGGAGGCGCTGTGGGAAGCCGGCGCCAGGGTGCAGGCCTACGATCCCCAAGCCATGGCCGAATGCCGCCGCCTCTACGGCGAGCGCGACGACCTGATGCTGGCCGGCGATCGCATCCAGGCGGTGAAGGGTGCCGACGCCCTGGTGATCTGCACCGAGTGGAAGGACTTTCGCGCCGTGGATTTCCACTGGCTCAAGGCCCAGCTCGCCACCCCCGTGGTGGTCGACGGCCGCAACCTCTACGACCCGGCGCTGGCGCGCCAGGCCGGCCTGCTCTACTACGCCGTGGGGCGGGGCGAATCGCTGGCTGCCGTGCCGCAAGGCGTGTGAGCCCGGCCCCACCCACAAGGAAACCGGTCATGGACGACTACCCCCGCATCATTAACCACGGTGGCGCCTCGGGCGTCACCGGTAGCTGCCACCGCCTGCAGCTCGCCCCGACCGGGCGCTGCTGGTCGACTGCGGCCTGTTCCAGGGCCAGGACGTTGCCGATCAGGCCGCCGAGGGCCACGGCGGCGAAGGGCAGGGCGCGTTCGAGCAGCACCAGGTGCGCTTCCCCGTCGACGACGTGCTGGCCCTGGTCGTTACCCACGTGCATATCGACCACATCGGGCGGCTGCCCTACCTGCTGGCCGCCGGCTACCAGGGGCCGATCCTCTGCTCGGTGCCCTCGGCGCGGCTGCTGCCGCTGGTGATCGAAGATGCTCTGAAGATCGGCTTCACCCGTGACCGGGCGCTGATCGAGCGCTTTCTTGCCGAAGTGGAATCGCGCCTGGTCGCCCTCGACTACAAGAGCTGGCACACCCTCCTCGACGACGAGCGCCACCGCCTCAGGGTCCGGCTGCAGCGCGCCGGGCACATCCTTGGTTCCGCCTATGTGGAAATGGATACGCAAGACAAGAGCAGTGGGAAACGCCAGCGCACGGTGTTCTCCGGCGACCTGGGCGCGCCCCATGCGCCGCTGCTGCCCGCGCCCCGCCCGCCCAGCCGCGCCGACGTGCTGGTGCTGGAAAGCACCTACGGCGACCGCCTGCACGAGGACCGCCGCCGGCGGCAGGCGCGGCTCAAGGCCGCCATCGACGGCGCCCTGGAAGACGGCGGCACCGTGGTCATCCCCGCCTTCAGCATTGGCCGCACCCAGGAGCTGCTCTACGATCTGGAAGGCTTGATTCACCGCGCGCGGGACAGCCGCTGGCGCGAGCTGGAGATCGTCGTCGACTCCCCCTGGCCGCCCGCTTCACTCAGGTCTACCGCGACCTCAAGCCCTGGTGGGACGCCGAGGCCCACCGGCGCCTGCGCAGCGGCCGCCACCCGCTCAGCTTCGAGAATCTCTACACCGTCGAAAGCCACGAGGAGCACGAACGCAGCGTCGACTACCTGGCCACCAGCCACCGCCCCGCGGTGGTCATCGCCGCCAGCGGCATGGTCAGCGGCGGGCGGGTGGTCAACTACCTCAAGCGCATGCTGCCCGACCCGCGCCACGCCGTGCTGTTCATCGGCTACCAGGGAGAGGGCACCCCCGGCCGCACGATCCAGCGTTACGGGCCACGGGGCGGCTGGGTGGAACTCGACGGCGAGCGCATCGACATCCGTGCCCGGGTCGCCACCGTCAGCGGCTACTCCGCCCACGCCGATCAGCGCAACCTCCTGGATTTCATAAGGCGCATGCGCCGCCCGCCGCGGGAGGTGCGGCTGGTGCACGGCGACCCCGACGCCCAGCGGGCCCTCAAGGCCGCCATCGAGGCCTGGGCCGGGGCGGCAGGGCATCCGATCACGGTGGTAGAGGGTTACAAAAAGCCACCCGATAGCTGATCTAACGCATCGAGTCCCTCCCAGTCATTGGATAGAATCGCTCCACTTTTGGTGCCTATTCGGCCGTCTTCATTTTTCCGAAGATGGCGGGATGCCCAGAGTCGATTCTTCCATCTACAGGGTATGGGAATGCGCCCGGCATCAATCCTCGGGCGGTAGCGTGCCCAGGTTGCAAAACAACGCCATGCCCTCTCAGCCGTCGTCAATCAGCCCGCATCCGCGCCTTAGCGTCATCGTCCCGGTGTTCGATCACTGGCACCTGGTTCCCGCGCTTCTGGCTTGCCTGCAGCGCCAGACCCTGTCCCAGTCGCGCTTCGAGGTGCTACTGGTCGATAACGGCTCGACGTGCTTCGCGCCTCCTGACACGCTGCCCGACAACACTCGCCTGCTGCACTGCGCCACGCCCGGCTCCTATGCCGCGCGCAACCTGGCCGTGCAGCAGGCGCGAGGTGAGTGGCTGGTGTTCACCGACGCCGACTGCCTGCCCGTAGCGGGCTGGCTGGAGGTGCTGATGGGCAAGGCCGAGCGCCTGGAGGGCCAGCCGGCTATCCTGGCCGGCGCCATCCAGATGCGGGCCGAAGCGGTGCCGAACCGATATGAACAATACGACCTGGTGAAGGGCATTCCCCAGGCCTGGTATGTCAGCCGCGGCTACGCCGTGACCGCTAACCTGGCGCTGCCGGCCGAGCTGCTGCATCGGCTGGGCGGCTTCGATGCGCGCCGCTATTCCGGGGGCGATGCCGAGCTCGCTCGCCGCGCCAAGACAGCGGGGGCCTCGCTCTACTACGTGGCCGAGGCGGAAGTGGCACATCCGGCCCGGCGTACCTGGCAGGCCCTGGCTACCAAGGCAAGGCGCATCAAAGGCGGCCAGCTGACGGCCGGCACGCCCCGGCAGCGGGCGCTATGGCTGATTCGCACCTTTACACCCCCGCTGCTGGCCTGGTACCGCTTTCTGCTGCGCTCCCGCCAGCCGCTGGGCTATCGACTCACCGCCTGTGTGCTCCAGGCCGGCCTGTGGGGCGTGGAAGCCCACGAGACCATCAGGTTGCTGTGTGCCGGCAAGGCCGAGCGCCGCTGAGCACCCCCCTTCACTCCAGCGCTGCATCAATCCGGCGCCCCCTATCCGCTTGCCTATAACACGACAGGAGACAATTCGATGACAAGTGCAGCTGCAGTGCCGCTCAAGGCGATGGTGGAGACACAGGACCGTGCCGAGACGCTGGTGCTGGTCAACCTCTCCGGCGAGCCGGTCGATGCCTGGCTCGATGCCATGTGCGAGGCCGGCCAGCCCTGGCACCCTCAGGTGGTGGAGAGCCTGAACGAGGCCAGGGCGCTGCTGGATGCCGAGCCCGGCGCCTATGCGCTGCTGTGTCACGATGCCCCTGAGGCGCAGGTCGCCCGGGAACTCGGCCTGGGCCGGGCGCCCTCCCAGGCGCTGGCCAACTGGCAGAACCTGGTGGAACCGCTGCTTACCCTCTACCGGGAACACTACCAGCGCATTACCCTGGTAGAGCCCCAGGCGCTCTACCAAACGCCCAAGGCGCTGGCCGAACAGCTCGCCAAGCGCAGCGGCATCGCTCTGGGCCGGGTCAAGGTGGCAGCGCTCAACGCCGAGATGAGCCCCCAAGCCGAGTGGCAGCAGGCCACTCAGCGCCTGCTGGCGCTGCAGGCGCTCTCCCATGGTCCGGCCCGGCGCCTGGCGGAAGAACTGCAGGCGAGCTCGCTGCCGCTGCAGGAAAGCGAGGCGATGCTTGACCAGCTGGATGACCTATTCGATCTACATCATGCCGCGCTGCAAGCCACCCCCAAGATCACCATTGAGGATTACCGGGAGCTGGTGAGCGAGCGTGATCGCCTGCAAGGGGAACAGGCCGGCTGGCAGAAAGAGCAGCAGCGGCTTCAGGCCGAGTACGATGCGCTCAAGGACCAGCAGGCCAGCCAGGAGCGTGACAAAGCGCAGACCAAGGCCGCTAGCGAAAAACAGCAGGCCCTGCAGGCCAAGGTGGATGACCTGCAGGAAGAGAACGACCTGATCATCGAACAGCTGCACAAGGTCCAGGAGGAGCTGGAGCAGTACATCCTCGGCCACAAGGGCAACAGCACCCAGGTGGCCAAGCTCGAGCGCGACATCACGCGCAAGAACGAGAAGCTGCACGCCTTCTCGCAGAAGAACAAGCGCCTGGTGGCGCAGCTTCAGGAGGCTCGCCAGCAGCTCAAGGCCCTCAAGGCCTCCAAGTCGTGGAAGGTGACCGCGCCGATGCGCAAGCTGGTGCGGCTGCTGGGTGGCGGCAAGCAGGGAGCCAAGTGATGGCAGAGCACGCAGTCACCGCCTGGCAGGCCACCAACGGCAGCCTGATCCACGTGGGGGCGGGGAGTGCGGCGGCGCTGGAGGCCTACCTGGCCACCAACGCCGAACGCATTGTACTGGTAGAGCCCGACCCAGAGCTTGCCCAGGCGCTGCGCGAGCGCACGCATGCGCACCCACGCGTGGAGGTGATCGAAGCCGCCGTGGCCCAGCAAGGCGGAAGCGCCACGCTGCACCGCTACACCATGCAAGGCCAGTCCACGTTGCACCCGCTGCCGGCTCCCCCGCCGCGCTGGCCGGGGCTAAAGGTAGCGTCTCAGGCAACCGTGACCGCCCAGCCGCTGGGCGAGCTGCTGGAGCGCCTGAACCTGGCAGACGACCAGGCCCACTGGCTGATTCTCGACGCGCCAGGGGAGCTTGCCCCAGCGCTGAAGGCACTGGCCGAGCACCCGCCTTCCCAGCCCGTTGCTCACCTCTCGCTGGTGCTCGGCCCCCTGGCCCCGGAAGCCGAGCGCGACTGGCCCAAGCTGCGCAAGCTTATGCTGCAGGCCGGCTACCGCCTGGAAGAGATCACCGGCCAGGGCGATGAGCGCACCTACCACGCCAGCGCCGATGTACTTTGGAAGGCCAATCGGCAGTTAACGGCGGAGCTGGAGACCACGCGGAAGCATATCGAGACCTTGACTGAGGAACTTGCCCAGCAGCGTGAAGCGTTTAATCAGGCGCAGGAAATACATCAGCAGCAGGCCAAGGTCCATGCCGAGGAGCTTGCCAAGCGTGATGAAGAAGCCAAGCAACACGCCAAGGCTCATGCAGACGAACTCGGTAAACACCAGCAGGCGGCTAACAAGCTTGCCGAGCAGCGCGATGAAGCAAAGCAGTCGGTAGAGAAGTGCAAGCAGAAGATCGAGCGGATGACAGCCGAGTTAAGCGAACAGCGCGAGGGGGCAAAGCAGTCTGAGAAGGCAGTAAAGCATGAGCTTTATGCCCAGCTTGGCCATTTGCAAAAGCGAAACCAGAATTTGCAAGAGGAAAACCAGCGGCTTGCTGCGACTCAGGATAAGCTCAAAATAGAGCATGAGCGCCTTGAGCAGCAGCTACAACAACTAGAAGAGTTGATAGAGGTTTCATGAGCCAGCCACCTAATGATCGTCAGATCACTCAGTGGCAGCTGGGTGAGTGGGATGCCTTAAAAAACGAACAGGCAGAAACCCTACTCAAGGTGGCTGCCCGTATCGAGCTGGGTGATCTCAGTGCCACTACAGAGCCTAGTTTCATTGAGGCAGAGCGCCATCAGAAACTGCAACTGCTACGATCAGTCATTCATAATGGGTTAGGCCGCTCGTCGCTGCTACTCAACCGACAGGAAGCCGCGCACCAGCATTTCTTCCAGGCATTACAGCAAGGGCCTTGTCCCGGTGACCCAGAATTGCTGGCACCCCTACGCATGACTCACCAGGCAAGCAAGCTTGGGCTGGATCTGAATCATTTGACCGCCCTTCAGCTGAACATTACAGAGCCCAGTCAACCCTGCCAACCGCAAAACGGTTTGACCAGGCAGCTATACGCCTACATAGATCAGCTGCTGACCCAGATGGCAGCGCAAGGCAAGGAAATGCAGCTGGATGGTATGCCGGTTTTTAATGGCAAAGATCCATTCATGGCCGGCAAGGCTGTCATGGCACTGTCTTATTGGTTGACGGAGTATCGGCCAGGTGGCCCGATCACTAATTGGCGTATCCTAAAGGCTCGTCATATCATTGGTTTGTTGGAAAATGAATCATCTACTAGCTGGGGCGTGTTTTTCTACCTAAAAGGATTGAGGCATCTTCAGGAGGCCGGCTTGTTGGACGCTTGCTTCAGTGTCAATCATCTATTGAGCCTGAAAGAGGAACTCCATTGGAACTCCTTTGTTGACCCTGTAACGTTCAAGCTGAAAAGCAAGCCCACCAATTTTTACCAAGTTGCTTATGCTATTTCCCAGCTACGCTTTCAGCTGGGATGGGAAAGTGCAGAGTCTAGCTACCGGCTCTTGGAAGCGCTACAAGATCACTATGATAATGTCTCCGGTGAGTTTGGCTTTGCTGATGAAACCCAAGGGAAAGGGCGCTATGACCGCTACTCGTTCCTGCTAGTGGCAGAAATCGCCCACCGTATGCGAGAAGCCGGCCTTGTGTTGCCTCAGAGTCTAAAAAAGAGCCTTAGAGGCTCTGCTGATTATGTGCTAATAAATCTTAATGAGCAGGGCGATGGCTTTCAGTATGGGCGCAGCATTGGCGCCTATGGTGATGCCGCCTTTATTGAAATTCTTACTGCTGCGGCCTGGTATGGCCTGTTGAGCGCTGAAGAAGTGAACGTGGCCCATTATTTTAGCGGCAAGTGTACTCAGAAATTCATTGACTATTGGTGGGACGAGAGCCGCGGTAGCGTAAACCTTTGGGAAGATGGCCGAGTCACTGACGGATATCGCAGTAAATATCGTATCTTGGGTGAATGCTTCAGCCTGGTTTGTCAACATCTCCATGCACAGAATGTTTGGAACCAGTTAGGAGGAGGGCAGTCTATCTTTAGCCGAGACAACTATCGTCATTGGTTAAATCGGCTGCCTAAGGCAACCCTGACCTGGTTTCATAAAGGACAGGAAGGTGAAGTGCAGCAAGCAGTTTTTACCTACAGGGATGGTGGTAGAGTATTTAACATCCCTCTTGTCAATGGCGTAGAGTACGCAAAAAAAAGTGCTTATCTTCCTATACCTTACACAAGTTTAGACATTCAAGGCCTGCCTGATACGTCTCTTCCACTCTTGGTGCCAAAAATACAGCTTCAGAATAACGAAGAGATTTGGCCGGTCGATGGTTTTTATAATATCGAACTGCAGCAAGATGCTGAGGGCTATGTTTTGAGCTGGAAGCAACAGTTGAATAAAGCTCTTTGCTTAAATACTCAATACCATTTCAAACAGAGTGTGATTGAGCGGCATGATGTGATTACAGGTAGTGTCAGTGATATAAAATCGCTACTCGTGCAATGGCCTGAAACAGTTACATTATCCGACGATGTTCAGCCTAAAAGCGGGATGAAGCTGACCTTTTATGGATATCAGGTGTTCTCAGGTGAGCGGGAAGCCCGTTGTCAGCCGAATCTCAAAGCGTCATGTGGTCAATTTAAGTCTGGCTGGATCCTGGCTTACTGAATAATTTGTGTGTGGAGATGGCATGAGCAAGACCCCGTTTGCAAAAGGCAATCAACTGTTCCGAGAAAAAAAGCTCGAGGCAGCAATTCAGGAATATAAAAAATCGCTCAAGCAGAAAGAGACATACTTTGCTTATGAAAATATGGGGATGGTGTTTGAACGGCTAAACAAAGCAAGCGAAGCCGAAGGGGCCTACAGTCGTGCTATCAGGCTGAATCCTAGGTCTGTGCGGGCAGCACATTATTTAAAGAATAAAAATAAATCCGAGAGCAGTTCATGTAAGGAAAAGAAAAGCAAGAAAGCCGTCTCTGCCGGTGGTGTGAGTCATCAAGTACGACCTGCGGTTGATGTCGTTGCCGGGAAGCTTAAGCCAGAGTTCGAAAACCTCCCTGAAGAGTTGAAAGTCCTGTATGCCCGCCGCTGCCCCTTCGAGGGCGAGCTTAAGACCTCATACCGAGAGTCGGCGTTGAGTACCGAAGCGGACTCCTTCGTGCTGTATCGCATCATCGGCAACGATCTCTACCCGCGCCATGCGAAGGGCCAGTCGCGCCAGAACGTGCGCTTCATCCTGGAAAACGAGCCCGAGCTGGCAGACTGCGAAAAGCGCTGGGTGCTCAACCGCATCTTCGATGCCGGCGAGCGCCAGGCGATCATCGAACTGCTGGAGCAGCACGACCAGCCGTATCTGGAGATCCCGTTCGAGGCCGAGGCGTTTGCCCAGGTCGGGTGGGATTACTCCGCCTATCCGGAGCCAGGCTTTCTCAGCTCCGCTACCTTTCACAAGCTGGGGACGCTGCAACAGGAGCGGGTATTCACCGCGGCCTACCGGAAAAAGAACCTTTACCTGATGAACAATAACGGGGCGCGCAACGCCGCCCTGGAGGATGGACTAGGACGGGCCAAATGGGTATTGCCTTGGGATGGCAACTGCTTCGTCACCGCCTCCGCCTGGGAGTCGATCCGCTCCGCCGTTTGCACTGCGCCGCACCTGCCGTACTTCGCCGTACCTATGGAGCGCATTACAGACAACGCCGAGCTACTGCGGGACGACTTTACCCCCAGCCCGGTGGAAGAGCCGCAACTGCTGTTCCGTCGCGATGCCCGCGAACGCTTTGGCGAAAACCACCCCTATGGTCGGCGTCCGAAGGTAGAGCTCTTCTGGCGCCTGGGCATACCCGGCAAATGGGACCGCTGGAAGGACGACCCCTGGGAACAGCCGCGAGCCGCGCTTTCGCCCGACGCCAGCGCATGGGGAGTGGCCGGATGGGTGGCGCGGCTTGCCAGCGGCAAGGCCCATCTGGAGGCCTCGACCACCGAGAGCTTCAAGAACCGCGGCCGCGAGCGCCAGAAGGCGATTCGCGCCGCCATCAACCATGTGACGCGGCAAGTCTCCGCGCAGCCCGACCCCATCGGCTTGACCTGTTATCGCTTCGAGGCGATCGAAGCCTTGCGGGCCGAGTACCGGGAGCAGGCTGAATCCGGCACCCAGGCCGGGCTGCAGCGAACCCTGCTGCAGAACGCAGCGGAAGCGCTGGAGCGCCAGCCGGGATCCCCGGTGGACAAGCCCGAGCCCGGCCCCTCCGGTGACCTGCAGGACTACTACCACCCCGCCCCTTATTGGTGGCCCAACCCGGACACCAGCGATGGTCTGCCCTACGTGCGGCGCGATGGAGAGCGTGTGCCGGGCACCCGAATGTACGAACAGGAAAGTGACCGCTACGATCGGACTCGCCTGCAGAGGCTGTTCGATGATACGACGACTCTGGCTTTGGCGGCATATGTGACCGGAGACCAGCGCTACGCCACCCATGCCGTTCGCTGGCTGGAGCGCTGGTTCATCGCCCCCAAGACCTGCATGAAACCAAATATGAGCTATGCGCAGGTGCGTTGGGGCAGGAACGGAAATCGCGGTGCCCAATCTGGCGTCATTGAGATGAAGGATCTGTATTACGCCCTGGATGCGGTGCGCCTGTTGCACCACATCGGCGCGCTGTCCAGCGACCAGCTGGAGCGCCTGCGCGCCTGGTTCCGCGAATACCTCGACTGGTTGCTCTCCAGCAAGCAGGGTACCAAGGAAGCACAGGCCCGTAATAACCATGGCACCTACTACGACCTGCAGGTAGCGGCTATTGCGGCTTTTCTGGACGACCACGACACCCTGTATGCCACGTTGGCCCGGGCCGAAGAGCGCATCCCGCTGCAGATCTCGTCAGAAGGCGTTCAGCATGAAGAAATGGCCAGGAGCCTCACGGCCCACTACTGCTGCTTTACTTTGATGGGCTGGTTGAACCTGCTGAACCTGGCCACGCGATTCGATGGCACCTTTGTTTCGCGTGCCGCCGAACCCGACCATCCCCTACGCAAGGCCGTGGAGTGGCTGCTGGCACACGAAGGTTCCCCATGGCCGTATCCTCAGATCGACGAGTTTGATCATCGGCGCTTTTTGCCTATCAAGTCTCATGGTAGAAGCCTGGGGCTCTTTTCTACAGAGGCTAAGCATGATGAGTTCGTTGCACCAGCTTGCTTTGCTCCGCACGATGGCATCCAAATATTTTGGCTTCTAAGTGTTGCTGGACGAAGAGATAAAAATTCTGCGAACCTGTCGCTACTCCATGTGGTTGTGATGAGGTTTGGGGTTGGGGTTTTTGATGAGCTATGGCTTAGGCATCGATTTGGTTTGCTATCTTCTATCACCGTGCCATCATTAAAAAAGCAAGAGTGGCGAGAGAGTATGCATTTTCTCGTGCAGGTGGATGAAAGAATCTCCAAAGAGTGGCTCGATCGTCTAAGAGACTTGTTGTTTGGGCTTCCATTTTTTATTCAGAAGCTTCAGCTTCATTCGGATCGTGGAGTTGGCTTGAGAAGGTATTGCAAGGAGAAAGTTTATAATCTGAGCTATACCCATGTTTTAACAACCAGGATAGACGACGATGACGCAATATCAATCTGTTCTCTTAATGAGATTAATTTGACCGCTAAAAATTTAATGACCTCAGGGGTGTCGAGCTGCACTATTGCATTAAGGTCAACTACTCGTTTCATTCCAGAAGTAAATATTGCGAAAGATTTTTTTGTTAAAGAGCCGGATGCGATTGGTCTGAGCTTGTTGCAAGATTCGCAAAGCGAGACAAATATTTATAATGGCGGCCACAAGGGTTTGATGAAACGATATGGTCATGGTGTGTGGTTGGACCGCAGCAAGGCGCGTGCCCTTTATACTATTCATAGAATGTCTGACTCCAATTACGAAAATCGCGTAAGTGATATGCTTGTAGATGAGTCAAAATACGAGATAAGCTCCCAGGACCTAGATGCATTTGGTGTTGATTCCGAGATGTTAAAAAAGTGGATTGATTTGGATAAGGCATTGCCTGTGCTCGGAGGTTATAAGACTCTAGATTATATCTCCCATGTGGAGAAAAAAATTATTGAAGAGCGGAAAAGATTGAAAGCATCAGGTCAATCAGCCAGCGTGTTGTTAGAGCAATTGTTAGAAGAGCGCGCTAAGCGTGGTAAGAATGTCGTTGATGCGTTGCGCTCAGAATCCGGGTTGAATCTGCGGCCGCAATTTTAGCGCTACAGTCACAACCCTGCTTCAGATGTTGTGCTTGAGTTTAAGGGTGCTGAAACCATCGAGGAAATTGATGTGAAAATAGCCATCGCAGGAACCGGCTATGTCGGCCTTTCCAACGCTATGCTACTGGCTCAGCGTAATGACGTAGTGGCGCTGGATATCGTTCCCGAGAAGGTTGCACTGCTCAACAATAGGCAGTCATCCATCGAGGATGCGGAGATTGCCGAGTTTCTGGCCAACCGAGAGCTGAGTTTTACGGCGACACTGGAAAAGGAGGAGGCCTACCGAGAAGCAGACTTCGTGGTGATCGCGACCCCGACGGACTACGACCCGGAGACCAACTACTTCAATACGAGCACCGTTGAGGCGGTGATCCAGGATGTGCTGGATGTCAACCCCAATGCAGTGATGGTGATCAAGTCCACCGTGCCGGTTGGCTTTACCGCTGAGGCGTGTGAGAAATTTGGTACGCAAAATCTACTTTTTTCACCCGAGTTCCTGCGTGAGGGAAAGGCGCTCTATGATAATCTTTATCCCTCAAGGATCATCGTTGGCGAGCGTTCCGAGCGGGCCGAGACATTTGCGAATCTGCTAAAGCAGGGCGCCGTTAAGCAGGATGTGCCGGTACTGTTTACCAACAGCACCGAGGCAGAGGCGATCAAGCTGTTCGCCAATACCTATCTGGCCATGCGCGTGGCTTACTTCAACGAGCTGGATACCTATGCCGAAACCCACGGCCTGGATGCCCGCCAGATCATCGATGGGGTGGGGCTGGACCCGCGTATCGGCAACCATTACCACAATCCTTCGTTTGGTTACGGCGGCTACTGCCTCCCGAAGGACACCAAGCAGCTGCTGGCCAACTACGAAGATGTGCCCAACAACATGATCCAGGCCATCGTCGAGGCCAACCGCACCCGCAAGGATTTCATCGCCGAATCGGTGTTGAAGCGCAAGCCCAAGGTGGTGGGCGTCTACCGGCTGATCATGAAGACCGGCTCCGACAACTTCCGCGCCAGTGCCATGCAGGGCGTGATGAAGCGCATCAAAGCCAAGGGCGTCGAGGTGGTGGTCTACGAGCCCGTGTTGGAAGACGAGGAGTTCTTTGGCTCCCGGGTGCTGCGTGATCTGGAGGCGTTCAAGGAACTCAGCGATGTGATCCTCGCCAATCGTATGGTCGATGAGCTGAGCGACGCGGTCGAGAAGGTCTATACCCGCGACCTTTTCGGCAGCGATTGAAAACTATAGGTAAGCATGGATCGAGTATTTTATTTCCGCGTGAAATCGGCCGTGCGGCGCCGCCTGTGGCAGCCGGCCAAGGCGCGCCTGGGCCGCTTCGTGCCGCTGGGCGTGCAGGATGCCCTGGGCTGGCACCTGGAGTCGGCACCGCATTCGCCCCGGGCCCTGGAGAAGAAACTCTGGGCCGGCCATTCCCGCTATGCCCTGGCGGACCTGCAGCGCATCTTGACCTCGCGGCGTGTCACGCCTGCCACCCGTGCCGAGGCGGCCTGGTCGCTGGGCCGCTGGTATGCCGCCCGGGCCGAGTACGAGCTGGCGCTGGCCTACGCGCTGCTGATGCGTTCGCTGGACCCAAGCCAGGGCAAGGAGCCCGGCCAGGTGCTGCTGGAGGTGGACTGCCTGAATCGCCTGGCCCGGGCCGATGAGGCGCGCGCCACCCTGGAGCAGGCCATCGCGCGCCAGGGCGAGCTTGCCGACTACTGTCTGGCCTATGCCAACGTGCTCTGTGCCGCCGGTGCCGGGGATGAGCAGCGCCTGGCGTGGCTCAATCGCCTCTTCGCCGCCAACGGCTTCGCCGCGCTGGGCCTGCGGGATGGCACGGCGCCGCTGGCCATCGACAACCTGTGCGCCCGTAAGCCGGTGGCAGGGCAGGATGGCCCTCAGGTCAGCGTGCTGATGCCCGCCTACAATTCGGCCACCACCATCGAGAAGGCGATACGTGGCCTGCTGGCCCAGTCGTGGCAAAACCTCGAGATCATCCCCGTCGACGACTGCAGCACGGACGATACTTGGGACGTATTACAGGCCTTTGCCGAGCAGGACCCGCGGGTGAAGCCTGTGCGCCACCAGGAGAATACCGGCGCCTACGGGGCGCGGCTCACTGCGCTGGAACAGGCGAGCGGCGACTTCATCACCGTGCATGATGCCGATGACTGGTCGCATCCCCAGAAGATCGAAGCGCAGGTCCAGGTGCTGCTCGAGGATGACAGCCTGGTGGCCTGCATGAGCGCCTGGTGCCGGGCCTCACATAATCTCTACATCAACCGAGTGGGCGTGATCCCAGGTCCCAACCTGCAGCGCCAGAACGAGTCGTCGCTGATGTTTCGCCGCCCTTTGGTGGAAACGCTGGGCGCCTGGGATCGGGTGCGCGCCGCGGCGGATACCGAGTTCATCTGGCGCATCCAGGCCGCCTGCGGCAAAGGCGCCATCAAGGTGGTGCATCCCCAGGTGCCGCTTTCCTTCTCGCTCAGCCAGGAGGATTCGCTGACCCAGACCGGGCCCACCCATGTGAAGACCATCTTCTACGGCACCCGCCGGGTGTATCGGGAAGCGCAGACCTGGTGGCACAACAGTGCCCCGCCTACGGCGCTGAAGATGCCCTTACAGGACAGCGAACGGCGCCTTCCCGCGCCGCCGAACCTGCTGGCACGCAGCCCGGCGCCCAGGGAGTACGACCTGCTGCTGGTGGGGGACTTCACCCTCGCCAAGGGGGTGGGGAGTACGCCGAGGGCCTGGTCAGGGCCGCCTTGCAGGCCGGCTACCGGGTGGCGCTGTTCCACTGGCGGCGCTACGAGAAGCCGGCCATGCGCCCGGTGCGTGACACCTATCAGGCCCTGGCCGCCGAAGGCAGGCTGGATATCCTCGCCGCAGAGGATGCCCTCCGGGCGCGCTGCGCGCTGGTCTGCGACCCCATGGTGGCCCGCCACCTCAAGGACCGCTTTCCCGCTTGGCAGGTGGGGGCGCTCTACTGCGTGGCAGGGCATCCGGAGGGCAGCGGCTTTCCCGTCGGGGTCTGGTCACCCAGTCAGGTGGCCGCGCATCTGGCCGAGGCCTTCGGCCGGCCGGCCACCTGGGTGGCGGTCTCCTCCCGCGATCGCGAGCTGCTCGCGGCGGACGCCAATATCCCGGCGGTGAGCGCGATGACGCTGCCGGAGCCGGTGTCGCCGCTGGCGGCCTCGGCCCTTGTCGTGCCGCTGCAGCGCCTGGTGCAGGCGGTCCCGAAAGCGGCGGCGGTCAGCGAGTCGGTTGTCATATTCAAGAGTTAAATACGCGATGCAAATTGTGACTGAGGCCGGCGCGGCGCTGCGCTGGCTGGCCCGCGTGATGGGCGTGTTCTGGCGGGTCCGGCCGCTGGTGACACTCGGCGCGGTGGTGGCCAAGGTGCTCAACCGCATATTCAACCTGCTGGCGCTGTTTTTGCCGCTGAAGGTGATCATCCTGGCGGGCTCCGAAGGGGTGCCGCGCTACTTCCAGTTCTTCATCGCCCCGGATGAGAAGAGCTTTTGGGTGGTGCTGCTCTCGCTGGGGGCGGTGGCGGCCTTCGTGGCGACGCTGCTGCTGGAGGCGCTGACCAAGCGCCTGGCCGAGGCGGGGAGCCTGGAAGTGCTGGAAGGCGCCAACGAGCTGGCAGTGGCCAGCCGGCTGCGTGACGAGGCGCGCGGCTACTATGCGCAGTTCTGCGGCGTGGTGGCCAACTGGCTGATCGTGATGCTGGGCCTGGGGGTGCTGACGCTGCTGGACCCGGCCCTGGTGGCCCTGCTGCTGGGGCTGCTGCTGCTGGAGGCCGGCGCCACCGCCCTGGGGCTTTCACGCGGTAGCGCCCAGGCGCCGGGACGCTTTCAGCGTCTGGTGCGCTACCGTACCCGCAACTACCTGGATACGCTGGGCTCGCTCAACTTCCTGGCCGGGTTCTTCTGGCTGCTGTGGCCCTTTGTGATGGAGCAGGGCGGCAACCTGCTGCTGGCGATCCTGTCGGTGCTGATCATGCGTCAGCTGTTCGGCGCGCTCAGCGGGGTGATCGTCGCCAACGCGGAGCTATGGAAGGCGCGCCTGCAGATCGACCCGCTGGTATTTCGCAGCCGCCAAGCCGTCACCAAGGAGAACACCGCGATCACGGGCCTGCGCCAGGCCTTCGGCGCCGAGCCGCGGCTGGCTGCGGTGCGCGAGGCCATGGCGCAGCAGGGGGGCGAGGGGGCGCCCCTGCCGGAGGCATCGTGGTGGATGGATTCTCCCAGGGCGGGCTCTTCACCTTCCATCTGACGCAGCCGGCAGCCGCTGAGGGCGAAGCGTGCCACTGGCTGCAGTGGATCTATCCCAAGGGGCAGCTCCATCAACTGGAGCATGAGGAGGCGCTGTTCGAGAGCTGGTCGCGCCAGGCGCTACTGGCTCCCCGGGCGGTGGCGCGTTTCAGCGTGGGGGAGTTCACCTGCAAGGTGAGCGCCTTTGGGCGCGGTGAAACGGTGGCGGCGAAGGAGTGGAACGCGGTGCTGGAACAACTGCTGGTCCACGCCTGGTCGCTGGTGCCTCCCGTGGCGCTGCAGCGCGCCTACGCCACGTCGCGGCAGACCCTGGAGGGGCGCTTGAATGCCGACTACGTGCAGCGCATGGCGCTGGGAGTGGATACCCCGGCCCAGCGGGCTGGCTTTCAGCGCTTTCTGGGCGCGCTTGACACTCTCAAGCAGCGCCTGGCCGAGGTGCCGCTCTACCCGTTCAACCCGGACATGAATCGCGGCAACGTCATGGTGACCGAGACGGGCGACCACCGGGTGATGAGCTGGGGCCGTTGGAGCCTGGAGCATATCGGCTACATGGTGCCGCCGGCCTTCAAGGCGGAGCAACTGGATGCCATGCTGGCCAGGGTTCGCCAGGCCAGGGGGCTGCCCGAGGAGGCGTTGACGCGCCACCACCTGGCGCTGGTGGGGCTGTGCCGGGAGCTGGAGCACGACATCGCCCAGACCCGCTACGCCAAGGCGCTGGAGACGGTGGAGCGTATTCTGGCCAATCCGCTGGTGCACGAGCCGGAGGCGGCCCATGCCTGACGCCGCCCGGCCGGAGGTGCCGGCATCCCAGGCGCCGCGCCACGTGGTGGTGGTCACCCGCTACTCGGTAGTGGATAGCCGCATGCAGAGCACCCGCTCGGCTCGCGATGCCGAGTCGTTGGCGGCCTACCGGGCCACCCTGCTCGATGCGGCTCGCCTGCAGGCGCGCTTCGAGATGTTCCGGTCGATTACCGTGCCCTCGCTGATGGCACAGCGCCCCTTCGCGGGAGAGCTGCACTTTCTGCTGCTGATCTCCGATGCGCTGCCGGAGGCGCACCGGGCGGCGCTCGACGCGCTGTTGGCCGGGATGGCGGAAGAGAGCGGCATCCGAACGCGAATTCTCGCCGTGGCGGCAGCACCTGATGGGGAGAGTGAAACGACGGTCCAGCGCTCCATCGGCACGGCGATCGAGACCTATCTGCACGAGGTGGTGGAGAGTGAGCCCGGCTGCTGCGTAGCCACGGTGCGCCTGGATGACGACGATGCCCTGGCCGCCGGCTACTGCCAGCGCCTGGCCAGCTACCTGCGCCCGGAGCTTGCCGGCTTCGTGGTCAGCTTTCCCTATGGCCTGCAGGGGGTAGTGGAGAGCGAGAGCGCCCGAGTGGGCCGCCTGCGGCGGATGTATTATCCCAAGGTGGCGCTGGGCCTGGCGCAGATCAACTACTTCGAGGCCCGTGGCGGCTGGCGGGCGCGGCCCACCCATGTCTACGGCCTGGGCAGCCATGTGCGAATCGACCGGCGCTCCCCGGTGATTCTGGACGCCGCCGAGCCGGCCTACTTTCGCGCGGTGGGGATTACAACGACTCGGGCGACGTACCCTTTCACGCTTTTTTGCCCGAGGTGGCCCCGGGCGAGGTGTCGCTGAAGGAATTTCCCTTTCTTGACGGACGCCTCCAGCCGCCAGGGGAGCAGGCTGCGGAGACTGCCGATGCCGTCGACATCGACGTGTTTGCGGCGTCGGTGGAGAAGGCGCGCAGCCGACGCGAAATCGAGGCGCTGCGCACCAATCTGCAGTCGGCGCGAGGCATGATCGGCTCGCTGAGCGAGCGGCTAGGGCGGCAGGAGGCCGACGCCAGGCTTTCACGGCCCTCGCCATCATCGCCTGACGAGCGCCGCCCGGCCTGGCTGTGGCGCCTGATCCGAGCCCTGACCGGCAAGGGGGCCTCGGGTGACCGTTGATGTCTCGGTGGTGATGCCGGCCCACGATGCCGCCGGCGTGCTCTCGCGCAGCCTGGCCTCGGCGCTGCTGCCCACCCGCTATCGGCTGCAGGTGATAGTGGTGGACGACGGCTCCCGGGATGCCACGCGGGAGCGTGTGCAAGCCTTTCAGGAAGACTATCCTGAGGTGGAGTACCTGTGGCAGCCCCATCGTGGTGCCGCGGCAGCCCGTAACCTGGGCATCGAGGCGGCCCGTGGCCGCTATATCGCCTTTCTGGACAGCGATGACCTCTGGCTGCCCGGTAAGCTCGACGCCCAGCTCGACTTCATGCAGCGTGAGCAGGCTGTATTCAGCTACGGCGATTATCAGCGCTGCGATCGTGAAAGCGGGGCGCTGCTGCGCACTCATGTGGCGCCTTCGACGGTGAACCATGCGGATCTGCTGCGGGGCTGCCCCGTCGGCTGCCTGACGGCGGCCTACGAACAGCACGCCCTGGGCAAGGTATATATGCCCGACGTGCGCCGTGGCCAGGACTGGGGGCTGTGGTTGGCGTTGACCCGATTGGGAGGGGCAGGGCGAAAGTACCCGGGATGCATGCCGTCTACCACACTGGGGGGGTTAGCCTGTCGGCTGGCAAGCTCGCCAAGGCGTGTGATGTGTATCGCATCTATCGCGGACAGGAGCAGCTGGGGCCGCTGAAGTCAGGGCGGTTCCTGGCCCAGCATGTGTACAAGGCGTTATGCGGGGGGATGTGAAAACGTCATGACCCTTGAATACGAGCGCCGCCACTCACGGTGGTACGAAGTGCTGCTACTTGGCCTGCCGCTGCAAGTGATGGTCGGCATGCCGCTTGTCATTGGCATCCCCTCTATCGACCGCTGGGGCTGGGAGTTCTGGCTCTATCTTCCGGATGAGCGCAGTAACACCATCATTGCCATCGCCCTTGCCTTTCTGGCCTCGGCCTTGACGCTGCGGCGAATGGCTCGCTTCCCCGGCTCGCAGCTAGCGGCCCATATTATGCCGACGGTTTCCATCGCGTTTCTGCTGGCTGCTGCCCTGTTGCTCTTTGCGCGTGAGGGCTATACGCGCCAGGTGCTGTTCGGCGGCTACCTCTCCAGCCTGGTCTGGTTCTACTTGGGCTACTTCATCGGCCGGCGCTTTCGAGGGGTCAAGCTGGCCCTGGTGCCGTTTGGGGATACCCGGCAGCTGCTGGGGGCGAACCAGGCTGACCTGAGGATGCTGGATTCCGTCGATCTTGGCGGCGTGAGGTACGATGCCGTGGTGGCTGACCTGCGCGCCACGGATCTGCCACCCGAGTGGGAGCGTTTCCTGGCGTATTGCACGCTATCGCACATTCCCGTCTACCACGTTCGCCAGGTCTCGGAAGCGTTATCGGGGCGGGTGAAGATCGACCACCTCTCTGAAAATGAGTTTGGCACCCTGCTCCCGCCACTATTCTATGTGGGGGCCAAGCGGGTCATGGACTTTATCGGGGCGCTGCTATTGCTGCCGCTGCTGGCCCCGCTCATGCTGCTGGTGGCCGCCATCGTCAAGCTCGACAGTCCTGGCCCCGCCCTGTTCCTGCAGCCGCGCATCGGTTATCGGGCGCGGCCGTTTCTGATGTTCAAGTTCCGTAGCATGTATCACGATATGAGCGGCGAGGACTTTACCGTTTCCGATGACGACCCTCGCATTACGCGGGTGGGGCGGGTGATCCGCAAGTACCGCCTGGACGAGCTGCCGCAGATTTTCAATATCCTCAGAGGGGAGATGAGCTTCATCGGCCCCCGGCCTGAGTCGGCTTCGCTGTCAGGGCGCTACGAGCAGGAGGTACCCTTCTTCAGCTATCGCCACGTGGTGCGCCCGGGGATCACCGGCTGGGCCCAGGTGAACCAAGGCTATGCTGCCGAGGTGAACGGCATGGGTACCAAGCTGCAGTACGATTTCTACTACATCAAGCACTTCTCGCTGTGGCTGGACGTGCTGGTCTCCCTGAAGACCATGCCTATCCTGGTGACCGGCTTCGGATCTCGCTGAGGCTGAGTAAGGCTTGGATAAGGTTCCATCCAATGGCCGGCTTGTATGCCGGCCTTTTTTGAGCAAAAAAAGCCTTGAACTTTGTTGCTAGAAATGCATGCAAGGGCCGTTGGCGCTGCCAGATAAGCCGGCACTAAGCCACTTCTACCACCCAGGAGCCGTCGAAGCGACTCGTGACCAGTACGGCGATAGACGCATGGCTCACATGGAGTCTTCGTCATCGAACAAGGTAGAATCCTCCCCGCTTCGGTAGAGTATGTCCGGTACGAGGCCGGCGGCATGCCGGTGCAGCCTCCCCGAGAGCGGGCTAACCGGGGCGTGGCGTCTTAAGGGTATGGGAAAAACCCGGCACAATCCTTGGGCGGTAGCGTGTCTGAACGTGATGGCGCTCAAGGTGGCGCATCACCACGTCAACGGTTGTGGTCCGCGGTGATGCGGTGATACTTCGCCGTGCAATGATCTATTTTGCGGCTCAACGATTCGCCAGGGTGCGAGTGAAAACGAGGAACAGGGATAGCAGTGATAAAAGTCTCGAGACTGGATAGCCCGGTCATCAATTCGCTGTTGGCATTCGCCATCAAGCTGCTGGCAGCACTCTCGAGCTATGTGTTGCTTGCAGTGATCGCAAGACTGTTGTCCCCTGAAGATTTTGGCGTCTTCAGCTTTTATTTCAGTGCGGCAATGCTGGGTGCCTTGGTAGGGTGTTTTGGTCAGCAGGTGTTTCTGGTCAAGGAAATCCCCGCCGCTCAAACACAGGGCCGAGTGGATAGAGAGAAGGGGGTCTACCGCTTCTCACTGATCACAACCATTGCTGCGGGCTTGGTTACCTCATTGGTGCTTCTGTTGGTGCTTCCCCGTGATCCGGCAGAGGGGGGCGTGCAAGTCGCTTTTTTCAGTGCACTGCTCTGCTTCTTGTATTCAGCAACCCAGTCAACGATGGGGGCGTTGAGAGTACAGAATCAGGACTCTATCGCTATTGCAACCCGTGATTTACTGTGGCGGGTTTTGGTCATATTGTTTTGTTGGCTAGCCATTGGTCAGTTTCGTATGGATGGCGTCAGCGATCTGGTACTGGTGTTCGCCATCATGTCGGCGGTGCTGTTTGGTGTGCTCGTATACCACCTACGTATCGCCGTGAAAAATGTCAGGGAACTGGGGAGGGCAGGCCTTCCTCTCTTGTCAAGTTCTGGATTGGTACAAGCCTGGGTTTGGCTCTCGTTGGGCTCATATCCGGCGCCGATCTGTATCTGTATACCCTAGTCATCGGAATGCTGTTCGAGCGCGAGGTGGTGGGCGCATTCTTTGCGGCTTTGAAGACCGCTGAGCTTATCAACCTGTTTCTGATGACGGTGTCACTCGTTGTTGCGCCAAGGCTTTCCCGAGCTGTGGCTGAGAAGCGGCCGGAAAATCTCCAGTTAGAGTGTAATGCCGCCATCGTGCTGCTTGGCATCCCAACGGTTGTTGCAAGTGTTATTGTGCTCGCGTTTTCGCCTTATTTTATGCTGGTGTTTGACGCATCATTTGTCGAGCATGAAAACCTCTTGAGGGTGCTGGTTTTGGGTATGCTGGTCAACGCCCTATCTGGTTCTACCGGGCTGCTGTTTCAGTTGGGGGGGATGCATTGGTGGCAGATAATCTTTCAGGGCGGCAGCCTGCTTATCTCGATTGTATTATTGCCGGTTTTCGCATATTTCATGGGGGTGGTTGGTGCAGCTTTGAGCTTTGTCTTGGCTAAAGTTGTTTGGAACGTGCTGGCTGTTATCGCGATACGTAGGCGTCTAGGTGTTGATCCCACAGTGTTTTCCTTGATGGGGACTCCTTCGGTTCCGAGGCGACGCGTTTTGGATGGGCTGAAACAAAGGCTTTTTCTGCCAAGGTGATTGCGCTGCGTGGCGATGGAATAATTCAGAAATGGGAGTGGTGAATGGGGCGAAAGGTGTTTTATGTCGCCAATACCCAGGCTGACAATTTAGGAGATCTCGTTATCAATACGTTATTGCTGCGTCAGCTTTCTAAGCGTAGCGAGATCACGATAAATGTCAGACACTGTGCCGACAACTATCGTAACATGTTGGCGACAGTGGATGGCATGCTGGTGAATGAGGGGTATTTCGCTTTTATAAAGCGCCTGTTGTGGTGCTCCCTGAAGGGAGAGGAAGTCGATTTTTTTCTCAAGCCCGGACACTTTCATGGTGAAGATGGCGGCTTAGTCAAGAAAGCTGCTGTGCTGGTTTGTTATGGCCTAATGAAGCTTTCAGGTGTCCGGATTTGCCGAGTCGGTGCATCGGTCGGCCCGTTTTCGCCAATGATTGAGCGGCTGGAGCGATGGCAGTCACGCTTTTTCCATGCCTATACGGTTAGGGAGGCGGTGTCGTTAGGGTATGCAAAGAAGATCGGCATTGAGCGCGTTAGTTATTGCCCTGACATGGCATTCTTGATGGAGGGCGAACGTGGGGGAAAGGCAGAAGATAGGTCTGGGAGAGTGGTGTATAGCTTTAGGGAAAAGACGCTTTCGGATGATGGTGAGGAGCTGAGTCTATTGCCTGTGTTGTCAAGAGCGCTAGCGTTTTTAATCCCGATGAACTACTTTTCGTATCGCAAGTGGCGAGCGATGAAGGTTATAATTCCCAGCTTGCTGAAAACTTGGGTGTCAGATCCGATCAAGTTGTTTTTGATGATGGCGATGGTGGTGACATATTAGAGTGCTACAGGCATGCTGAATACGTTTTGAGTAATCGTCTTCATGTCTTGTTGTTTGCCGCCATGCAGGGGGCAGTGCCTATTGCAGTCGTTGATAGGAAGAGGCATGGAAAAATTACAGGAGTGTTTGAGTCGCTAGGGGTTGAGGAACTGCTCCATGATATCAACTCCGATCTAGATATTCTCGATCATGTGAGCCAAATCGATAAAAGGAAGGGGGCGGTCATCAAGCGTTTGGAGAGTGCGTTCTCCGAGCAGAGGCTGGCTATTATTGATGTGTTGAAAAGTTTGGGGCATGCATGAAATGCGCCGCAGTATTTTCCGTTGTTATACCCAACTATAATCGAGTGGAGTCGCTGGTTCGAGCTGTCAATAGTGCCCTGGTGCAAGGTTGTTTTGTTCGCGAAGTTATCGTTGTTGATGATTGTAGTGATAATATTGATGAGATTGAAGAAGCGCTGATGTCTATCGGAGACGATAAGGTGGTTCTTGTTAAAAATAATAAAAAATCTAACGCGGCCAAGACCAGAAACCAGGGGCAAGGATGGCAAGTTCTCCCTGGGTGTCATTTCTTGACTCTGATGATGTGTTCTTGGAAGGAAAGCTTGCTGCAGTCAAAAAAAACATTGATGCTTGTCCAGTTGTGGATGCTGTTTTCTATAATAGGGCGCGAGTTTTCTTTAATGATAAGATAGAGCGGGAGGTGCCTTCCCGCCGACTTTCGGATGGCGAACATATTGCCGACTACCTGTTCGTCGATGGCGAGATTATGCAGACATCCACCTTGACGATTCCTAAGGATTTTTTTTCTCGCGGTGGTTTCAATGAATCCTATCCGAGGCATCAGGATTACGATATTTGCCTCTCGCTATACCACCAGGGCTATAGTTTTCTCCTGGTAGACTTTCCGGGTACTGCAATATACTGGACTTCACAAGCCAGGCCAGCAGATAAAGGGGAATCGATAAGCTATTCGCGAAACTGGGCGATAGAAAACCGAAGTAGAATGACTAAGCAGGCCTTCAATGGCTTCTGTTTTTATTTTGTTGCTATCAAAGCCGCTCGCTGTGGGAGAAAGCGAGAAGCCGTTCGTGCGCTGGGAAGCCTTGAAGGGGCGTCGGGTGTTTCGCTCAAGCGGGCTATGGTGTATTTATCGATTCTCTTTATTCCCTCTCTGTTCATGCGTAGGGCCTACCTCCTTTATAAATCATTTTCGGTAGAGAGGAAGAGGCTTTGAGATTTTGGGATTTAGGTGAAGGATGATTATTGATAAGGTTGAGTCTGGGCGCTCGTCAGGCGAGATAAGTGCCGCCAGTGATACGGTGTTGGTGAGTTTTCTTAACCCTTATTCCTACCTCAAGTTGAGAAAGGTTTCTGATGTATACCATGAGGTGGATTTTTTTTATTGTGATGGAGTGTTGCTCTCTACGCTGATGAGGTTGACCGGGAAAAAGTGCAAGCGCGTTAGTTTCGATATGACATCTCTGGCGCCAGTCGTATTTTCGGAAGCTGTTCAGAATCGAAAAAACCTGTATGTCATCGGAGGTGAGCCCGGAATTCCGGAAGAGTCGGTGAGGGTCTACCAAGGGCTCTACCCGGGTCTCAAGGTGTCTGGTGTGCGGCATGGTTTCTTTTCATCCAAGGTTGAAAGGGATCAGGAACTCCAGCGTATCCGGTCTTGCTCCCCTGACGTGGTGATTGTGGGGATGGGGACCCCGCTTCAAGAGGAGTTTATTATTGATCTCAAGCGGGTAGGCTGGAAAGGAGTTGCATATACTTGCGGAGGCTTTCTACATCAAACGGCGTACGGTGGTAGGCAGTATTATCCTAAGTGGATGGATCGCTTCCACCTACGCTGGTTATATCGAATGATTGATGAGCCAAAGCTGATTCTTCGCTATCTATTCTATTATCCGGTTTTTCTGGTGGTGTTCCTTCGCGATGTCATTATGTATCATGTAAAGAAATGAAGACTTTTCTATTTTTGATTGAGCGATCGTCTATTTTTACTTGGTAAGAGAAGCTTGAATGCCTAGCGATACGAAAGGGCTTACGGAACGTTACCCTACCCAGCTGCTAGTTCCAGTTGTAGACGTCTTTTCCATTGTGCTGGGCGGCTTGCTGGCACATTGGTGGCGTTTTGGCAATATTCAGCTACCAGAGCGCTTTGTTCTGGCCATGGCCATCATGGCCCTGCTGGTGGTGATGCTCAACGCTGCGCTGGGAGGGTATGCTCGCTGGCGGGTAACCACTATCTCAACGCTCTTGGGTCGATTGCTTCTGGTTTGGCTAGCGGTCGGGGTCCTGGCCACCTCAATCATCTACTTTGCCCATGTGGCCGAGCGCTACTCCCGGCTGTGGGTCGGGATGACCCTGCTCATGTCATTCGTGCTGGCAGGCGGAGTCCGTGTGCTGGCTCAGCTTCTGCTGCGTCAGGCACGCATCAAGGGGCTGGCACGGCGTTCGGTGTTTCTGGTTGGGCCCGGTCCAAACCTGGTGGAAGTGGCGCAAGGGATGCGGGCATCTGCCGAAGAAGGTTTCTCCATAGCAGGCGTTGAACGGCTGGGCCCTGCGGCATTGGAAGCTGTGCCACAGAGCGGTTTGGATAGACTGGCCAGACGCGTTCAGCAATCCGGTGCCCGTGAAGTGTGGATCTGCGTGCCGCTCGAACGCGGCGATGTGGTGCGCTCGATTTTCTTTGCACTGCGAAACCATACGGCCGAAGTGCGATTTATCCCCGAATTCAAGGATATGCGCCTGCTGAACCATCGTATTAGTGAAGTGGCGGGGCACTACGCCATCGACCTGAGCGTGTCGCCGATGAATGGCATGGCGCGGGTTGTCAAACGCCTGGAGGATGTCGTGCTGGGGGGCTGCTCAGCCTGATGATTCTGCCCGTTTGCCTGGCCATCGCGGTGGCTATCAAGATCAGCTCCCCGGGGCCTGTACTTTTCAAGCAGTATCGCACCGGGGTGAATGGCAAGCAGTTCAAGGTTTACAAGTTCCGCTCCATGAGAATTCATCAGGAGTCAGCAGGCCAGGTCACTCAGGCGACCAAGGGCGATGCCCGCGTCACGCCTATCGGAGCCTTTCTTCGCCGTACCTCCCTGGACGAGCTCCCGCAGTTCTACAATGTGCTGCAGGGGCGTATGTCCATCGTGGGGCCAAGGCCCCACGCCCTGGCTCACAATGAACACTACAAGGAGCTGGTCGAATCCTACATGCGCCGCCACAAGGTCAAGCCGGGCATTACCGGGTGGGCACAAGTCAACGGCTTCCGCGGCGAGACGGATACCCTGGAGAAAATGGAGAAGCGCGTTGAGTACGACCTGTGGTATATCGACAACTGGTCACTCTGGCTGGATCTGCGCATTATCTTCCTGACCATTTTCAAGGGTTTCATCAACAAGAACGCGTATTGAGGCATATCAGACAACCCATGGCGATTTTGGTAACCGGCGGTGCCGGCTACATTGGCTCGCATACCGTGGTGGAGCTGCTGCAGGCCGGGCATGAGGTGGTGGTAGTCGATAATCTCTGCAACGGCTCACGAGACGCCCTGCGCCGCGTGGGGAATATCGCCGGCCGGCAGGCAACCTTCATTCATGGCGACATTCGTGACCGCACCCTACTGGATGACGTGTTCGCCGCGCACAGGATAGCAGCGGTGATCCATTTCGCCGGTTTAAAGGCGGTGGGGGAGAGCGTCGGCCAGCCGCTCGAGTATTACCATAACAACGTGTACGGCACCCTGGTGCTCTGCCAGGCGATGGCAGCGGCCGGAGTCCATCGCATCATCTTCAGTTCCTCAGCCACGGTGTACGGCATCGAAGCACCGGTGCCTTACCTGGAATCCATGCCCCGGGGCACCACCTCCAATCCCTATGGGGCCTCCAAGGCGATGGTGGAGCGGGTACTGGAAGATATGGCGGCAGCCGACGGGCGGTGGAGCGTGGCGCTGCTGCGCTACTTCAATCCCATTGGTGCCCATCCCTCCGGGCAGATCGGCGAGGACCCGCGAGGAACGCCCAACAACCTGATGCCCTATATCAGCCAGGTGGCAGTAGGGCGGCTGCCGGAGCTTGCCATCTACGGCAACGATTACCCGACTCCCGACGGCACCTGCGTGCGTGACTACCTGCACGTCGTCGACCTGGCTCTGGGCCACCTGACGGCGCTGCAGGCGCTGAATCAGCCTGGCGTCAGGCGCTACAACCTGGGCACGGGCAAGGGCGTATCGGTGCTCGAGATGGTCAAGGGGTTCGTGCAGGTCACCGGGGTTGATGTTCCGTACCGGTTTGCGCCACGCCGCAGCGGTGACCTGCCGGCCTTCTGGGCCGATGCCTCCAAGGCTGAACAGGAGCTCGGCTGGCGAGCCGAGCGTGATCTGCTGGCAATGCTGCGGGACACCTGGCGCTGGCAGTCGACCAACCCTCAAGGCTATGCGGAGTGACTCGCCTGATGGCACGCCGCTGTCAGGAGGGTTTGCCACGCCCCCGCGCGGCTCCACACCGAATGGCGAAGTGCCCCTCTCGGCAGCTGTCGGCACATGGCGCAATGAGAGGTGTTCGGCAGAATGGACTAGATGCGCCATACTGCTGGAAGTCATATGGGGGCCCGGGTTGCCACACAGAAATTTTAGGTTCATCGCAGACTGGCGTGAATGGGCCTTGTGGGAGGGAGCTTCAGCTCGCGAAGTAGCGCGCAGCGCTACCCAGGGGCGCCTGCGGCGCCTTCGCCCGGCAGAGCCGGCCTCCCACCATAGAACCTGCCAAACATGTTCACGCTAAAATGCGAAGAACCAAATTGTAGTCTCCTGGTGCGCAAGGTATGGGCTGAAGCATGCTGATGGAGTCAGCCGCTCATGGACGATTCGACAGACTCACCGTCTGAACCTGCCAGATCGGTAGCAAGATGCGCATGGCTTGCCTATCTGATCACGCTACTGGTCGCTGCACTTTTTGCTGCCTTGCTGTTCTACGAGCGCAGCGCGCAGCCGTTCGGCGGCTGGCAGTACCTTTTGCTGCTGACCGGTAGCTGGCTGCTGCTGGCCGGGCTTGGTCTGTGGGGCGTCTGCCACTACCTGGGGCTGCGGGCCCGCGAACGGCGGCACCGTGCCCATGAGATCCGTCTCGAGGCGCTGGTCGGCGCCATACCCGATCAGCTCTACGTGCTGGACCGCCACGGCCGGGTCGTCTTCGCCAACGGCCAGCCGCGAGCTGAGCAGGGCAACGCCCAGCGACTGGTCGATCTGCTGCCGGCGCTGTCCGCCGCCCCGCTGGAAGAGGCCATGCGGCAGGTTTGGCGCGAAGGCGCCGCCGAGCTGGAATACGCCGAAGCCAGCGATGAGACAAGGCTGGCTCACCGCCATGCCGTGCTAAGCCCGCTCAATACCGGTGACGATGCCGATCATCTGGTCATGGTCGTGCGCGACGTGACCGAGAGCAAACGCGTGGAAGAGCGCTTGCGCATCGCCGCCACGGCATTCGAGACCCACCTGGGCATGATGATCACCGATGCCAGCGGTGAGATCATCGATGTCAATGCCACCTTCACCCAGATCACCGGCTACCAGCGTCACGAGGTGCTGGGTCGCAATCCCCGCCTGTTGAGTTCTGGCCTGCAGGATGCCGCCTTCTACGAGCGCATGTGGGAGTCGCTGAAGCTCAACGGCCGCTGGCAGGGGAAATCTGGAATCGCCGCAAGGGAGGCGATGCCTACCCCCAGTGGCTGACCATCAGCGCCGTGCGCACCCCTTCGGGGGAGCTTACCCACTATGTTGCCACCCTCCATGACTTGACCGAGCGCAAGGCCGTGGAGCAGGAGCTTCACGATCTGGTTTTCTTCGACCCGCTGACCGGGCTGCCCAACCGCCGGCTGCTGCTGGACCGCCTGGACGGGGTCCTCAAGGACAGCTACCGCAGTGGCAAGCTGGCTGCGCTGATCCTCCTCGACCTCGATCACTTCCAGACGGTCAATGATACCCAGGGGCACCGGGTCGGCGATCAGCTGCTGTTCGCCCTGGCCGGACGCTTCGTCACCATCCTGCGCGACACCGATACCCTGTCGCGCTTGAACGGCGACGAATTTGCCATCCTGCTCCACGACATTCACGACGACCCGGATGCGGCCGCCATTGCGGTCGAGCGGGTCGCCGCCAAGCTGCTGGAATCGCTCAAGGAACCCGTGACGATTACCGGGCAGCCGCTGGTGGTCACCGCTAGCCTGGGCGTTAGCCTGTTTTGCCGGCACGGGGTCTCCGTTGAAGACGTGCTCAAACAGGCCGACCTGGCGCTGATGCAGGCCAAGCAAAGCGGTCGCAACCAGGTTTGCTTCTTCGACCCTCAGGTCCAGTCGCGGCTCAAGGCCAGGGCGCAGCTCGAGATCGACCTTCGCCAGGCGCTAAGCGGGGAGAGCTGGCGGTAGCGTACCAGCCGCAGGTAAACGTTCGGGGCAACACCGTGGGAGCCGAAGCCCTGCTGCGCTGGCGGCACCCGGTGCGGGGCGAGGTGTCACCCGTCGAATTCATCCCCATTGCCGAGCAGACCCGGCTGATCGTCGAGCTGGGCGAGTGGGTGCTGGAAAGCGCCTGCTGGAAGCTCGTGGCCTGGGCCAAGACGCCTGCCACAGCCGGCTGGACGGTATCGGTGAACGTGAGCCCGGTGCAGTTTCGCGAGGCCTGCTTCGTGGAGCAGGTCCAGGCCGTGCTGGCCCGCACCGGCGCCGAGCCCTCCCGGCTCAAGCTCGAAGTGACCGAGTCGCTGCTGATCGACGACCCCGAGGCAGTGCGCGAGCGAATGGTCGCCCTCAAGGCGTTAGGGCTGCGCCTGTCGCTGGATGACTTCGGAACCGGCTATTCGTCGCTCGCCTATCTGCGCCGCTTGCCCCTCGATCAGATCAAGATCGATCAGTGCTTCGTGCGTGAACTGCTCGAAGACCAGGCCAGTGCCGCCATCGTCGAGACCATCATTTCGCTGTCGGCCAGCCTGCATCTCGAAGTGATAGCCGAAGGGGTGGAAACGCCCGCCCAGCACCGCTGCCTCGCCTCCCGGGGATGCCAGCTCTTTCAGGGGTTTCTGTTCGGCCGGCCGGAGGTCAGCCTCGAGTCCTAGTCGATGGTTGGCCCGACTGACCGCAGTGGTTTTTTCCCGGCCGAGCAGTTTCGTCCCCTACCGGTAGGACGGGGCTTTCTGTTATCCTCCCGCGGTTGACCCTCCCCGCTTGACAGTCTTTATCTCTAACGGTGACTCGCCATATGGCAAAGCAACAGGACGCTACGGACCTCCAGCGTGCGCTCAAGGCATGCAGGGGCTCTTTCGCATCGGTGGGCTTCTTCAGCATGTTCGTCAACCTGCTCATGCTGGTGCCGCCGATGTACATGCTGCAGGTCTACGACCGCGTGCTCACGACCCAAAGCGTCGAAACGCTGCTGATGCTCACCCTGCTGGTGGTCTTCCTGTTCATGGTCATGGGCGGGCTAGAGCTGGTCCGCTCGCGGATGCTGGTCAGGGTGGGCAACCGGCTCGACACTAATATCAACGCGCGACTCTACAGCGCCATGTTTCGTCGCAGCGTGGTCAGCCAGGGTCAGCAGAGCGCCCAGCCGCTCAACGACCTGACCAGCCTGCGTCAGTTTTTGACCGGCAACGGCCTGTTCGCCTTCTTCGATGCCCCCTGGGTGCCGGTCTACCTGGCCGTGCTGTTCCTGTTCCACCCCTGGCTGGGGATCTTCGCCACTATCTCCGGCATCGTGCTGCTGATCCTGGCCATCGCCAACGAGAAGGCCACCAAGACCCTGCTGGCCGAAGCCAACAGCGAGAACATCCAGGCCCAGAATCTGGCCAACTCCAACCTTCGCAACGCCGAAGTGCTGCACGCCATGGGCATGCTGCCGGGGATCATGGGCCGCTGGGCCAACAAGCACCATGAGTTTCTCTCCAAGCAGTCCCAGGCCAGTGACCGCGCCGGCGCGCTGACCAACACCTCCAAGGTGCTGCGCCTGCTGGCCCAGTCGATGATCCTCGGTCTCGGCGCCTTCCTGGTGCTGCGCAACGAAATGACCCGGGCATGATGATCGCCGGCTCCATCATCATGGGCCGGGCGCTGGCCCCCATCGACCAGATGATCGGCGGCTGGAAAGGCTTCGTCAGTGCGCGCGGCGCCTACGACCGCCTCAACGAGCTGCTCACCCAGATTCCCGAAGAGCAGCCGCGCATGTCGCTGCCCGCCCCGCACGGCAGCGTCGCCGTGGAAGGCGTGGCCGCCGCGCCGCCCGGCGTGCGCATGGCCACCATTCGTGGCATCAACTTCGAGGTGCCCAAGGGCGAGCATGTCGGCATCATCGGCCCCAGCGCCGCCGGCAAATCCACGCTCGCCCGGGTGCTCCTGGGCGTCTGGCCCTCCCAGGTGGGCAATGTGCGCCTCGACGGCGCCGATATCGCCCAGTGGAACCGCGACGAGCTGGGCCCGCACATCGGCTACTTGCCCAGGATATCGAACTGTTCGACGGCTCGATCAGCGAGAACATCGCCCGCTTCGGCAAAGTCGACCCCCAGAAGGTCGTCGCGGCCGCCAGGAAAGCCGGGGTCCACGAAATGATCCTCGAGCTGCCCAACGGCTACGACACCGTCATCTCCTCCACCAGCGGCGCCCTCTCCGGCGGCCAGCGTCAGCGTATCGGCCTGGCGCGGGCGCTGTATGGCAACCCGGTGCTGGTGGTGCTCGACGAGCCCAACTCCAACCTGGATGACGCCGGCGAACGGGCTCTTGCCCAGTCAATCCAACAGCTCAAGGCGGAAGGCACCACGCTGTTCGTCATCAGCCACCGCACCAGCGTGCTCAAGAACATGGACCAGCTGCTGGTCATGAAAGAGGGCCAGGTCAGCATGTTCGGCCCGCGCGACCAGGTGCTGGCCCAGTTTGCCAAAAAGCCCCAGCAGCGGGTTGCCCAGGCCGCCAACAGCCGCGTGGCCGCCATTCGTGGCGGCCGCGAGGGCGGTCAGCCCGGCGGTAGCAATCCCGAGGAGCAGAAGTAATGACCGACCAAACCTCGAACCAGGACGTCGCCAAGCGCTCCGAGATCGACGTGACACCCAAGCCCCAGACCCTCGAGGGCGAGTACGCCGAGGTGCTGCCCACCAGTGACAAGGGCTATCGGCGCCTGGGGTTCGTGATTTTGCTGCTGGCCTTCGGCGGCTTCGGTACCTGGGCGATGACCGGCTCCCTGGCGGTGGCCGTCGTGGCGCCGGGCAATGTCTCCGTGGAATCCTTCAAGCGCAGCGTTCAGCATCTGGAAGGCGGCATCGTGAGCGAGATCCTGGTGGAAGACGGCCAGCACGTCGAGGCCGGCGATCCGCTGGTGGTGCTCAGCGATACCCAGGCGCGCTCCCAGCTCGAGATCGCCCGCTCTCAGTACCTGATCAATCGCGCCATGGAGGTGCGGCTATTGGCCGAGCAGGAGGGAGCCGACGCCCTCGAGTTCCCCAGGAGCTGGTGGAGAGCGACAGCGCGCGCGTCCAGCAGGTCATGGCGGTGCAGCAGAGCCTGTTCGTGGCACGGCGCGAATCCCTGCGCGGCGCCCTGGAATCCCTCGACGAGCAGAGCCAGCAGATGCGCGAGCAGATCGAAGGGCTCGAGCAGCTGGTGAACGTCAACACCCGGCGCATCGCCTCGCTGAGCAGCGAAGCGGAAGACTTCCGCTCGCTGTTCCGCGAAGGGCTCGGCGACAACCAGCGGCTGCGTGAGCTCGAACGCCAGGTGCTCCAGTTCGAAGGGGAAGTCGCCCAGCACCGCGCAGAAATCTCCCGGCTGCGCTCACAGATCAGCGAGAACCGCCTGCAGCGTGAAGTGCGCCAGCAGGAGTTCCAGTCAGAGGTAGGCGAGCAGCTGCGTCAGGCCCAGGCGCAGATCGCCGAAGCCGAAGAGCAGATCACCTCGCTGAGCGACCAGGTCGAGCGCACCGTGATCGTCGCACCGGTCTCCGGCAGCGTGGTGGACCGCCAGGTCCACAGCGCGGGTGCCGTGATTCGCGGCGGCGACACTATCATGGACATCGTGCCCTCCAGCGACGGTTTCGTCGTGGAAGCGCGGGTGCCCAACCGGGATATCGACAACATCTTCCTCGGCCAGGACGCCAACATTCGCTTCTCCGCCTTCAATCAGCGGCTGACCAACGAGATACCCGGCGAGATCATCTACGTCAGCGCCGACAGCTTCGAGGACGAGGCCACCGGCCAGCGCTACTACCGTGCCAGGGTTCGCGTCACCGAGAAGGGGCGCGACAGAATGACCGAAGAGATGCAGCTGCTCTCCGGCATGCCGGCCGAGGTGATGATCCGCACCGGTGAGCGCACCTTCGCCAGCTACATCGCCAAGCCGATCACCGACATGCTGGCTCGCGCGGTTAGGGAGGATTGATGGCTCGCTTCACGATTCCGACGAAGGCGCCGTCAGGCGCCCTGGCGCTGGCATCGCTGCTGGCCCTGGCGCCCGTGGCGGCCGTTGCCCAGGACGACGTTCCCGCCGGCGAAGAGGCGATGGCGGAACTCCAGGCGCTGGAAGCCCAGGACGGCGCGGAGCTCGGGGCAACACCGCGCCCGGACAACCTACCTTCGCTGCCGGAGCTGTTCGTGCGTGCCCTGGAGAACGACGCCGGGCTCGAGCGCCAGCGTCACGAACTGGACGCCACCCGTGAAGAGCGCCCCATGGCGCGCTCTCAGCTGCTCCCCCAGATCAGCGCCAGCGGCGGCTACCTGTGGCAAGACTCCACCAACGTGCAGACCGACCCGGAAGGCTTCGGGCTCGACCAGCCCGCTACGCGCCCCGGCGAGTTTGACGAGCACTACTGGCGACTGCAGCTAGAGCAACCGCTTTTCAGTCTCGAGCGCTGGCGTGGGCTAAACGTTGCCGATGCGCAGATCAGCGCAGCGGAAATCCAGTTGGCCGTGGTGGAGCGCGACCTGGCCCTCAGCGTCAGCGAAGCCTACGTGCAAGCCTACCTGGCCTCCCAGCGCCTGGGGCTGCTCGAGTCGCAGCGGGAGTCGCTGGAACTGCAGGTGCGCCAGGCCAGCCGCGCCTTCGACCTTGGCATCGGCAACCGCGTCGACCTGCTGGAAGCCCAGTCACGCCTCGACGAGGCCATTGCCGATGCGGTAGAAGCCGAGAACGACCTCGATGACGCCCTGAGCGAACTGGAGCGTCTCACCGGCATCCGGCCCGATATGCGAGGTCTGGCTATGGGTGAGCTGGAAAGCGTCCAGCTGCAGCGGGATTGGGGGATGAGCGCGAGTGGATCGAGCGCACCGGTCGGAACCTCAACGTCCGCCTGGCCCAGGAGGAGCAGCGCGTGGCCCAGGCCGATACCGGCACCCGGCGCGCCGGCTACTTTCCCGAAATCAACCTCAACCTGAGCTACAGCGATCGCGACAGCGACGATGAGCTGCGCACCAGCGAAGATTACACGGCCAACGTCGAGCTCAACATGCCGATCTATCGCGGCGGCTATACCAGCGCCAGCGTTAGGCAGGGTGAAAAGCGCATCCAGGCCGGCCAAGCGGCCGTGGATCACGAGCGCAACCTGGCCGTGCAGGAGGTTCGCTCGCGTCTTCGCTCGCTGAACGGCAGCGTTCGCCGGCTCGAGGCACTCAATCAGGCTCTGGAGTCCAGCCAGCTGTTTCTCGAGGCCGCCGAGCGCGGCGAGCAGCTCGGCCTGCGCGACCTGGTCGACGTACTGGACGCCCGTGCGCGGCTCTTCGACCAGCGCATTCAGTACGTCGATACCCTGGGGCGCTATGTGATCGACCGTCTGGGCCTGCACTCTGCGGTAGGCACCCTGGGGTCGGAAGACCTGGAGCAGGTCATGGCGCTGCTTGACAGCATTGCCCCCAGCGGCTCCTGACCACGGACGCCACATGGCCACAGGACCGAACGCCAGGGACTGGCTTCGCCGCGCGATGCGCACCTTCGATGCCGCCATTGCGCTGGCCTCCGGCTTCGCCATGCTCTGGTGGATGCCCGGACTGGAGCATACCGATGGCATCGAATACCCGCTGCTGATCCTGGCCGGCAGCTTGCTGCTGCCGGCCTGCGGCGAGCTGGTGGGGCTCTACCAGCCCTGGCGGGGGCGCAACCTCTTCTCGATGCTGGGTGTCTTCGCCCTCGGCTGGCTGCTGGCGATCGTGCTGCTCAGCCTGTTCCTGGTGCTCACCCAGAGCGCGTTGATCTTCTCGCGCAGCTGGATGGCGCTGTCCGCCCTAAGCGCTCTGGTGATGGGGCTGGCACTGCGCACCATCCTCCACGCTACGCTGCGCCAGCTCCGCTCGCGGGGCCGCAATATCAAGCGCGTACTGCTGATCGGCCAGCCCGCCAACATCGCGCATATTCAGAAGCGGTTAAAGGCACAGCCCTCCCTGGGCTACGTGGTCAGCGATACGCTGATCGACGATGCCGAAAGCGCCGTCGAAGTCGGCCAGGGGAGGCTAGCATGGTGCAGCGGGCGGCATCGCTGGCCCGGCGCAGCATCTTCCAGCGCGAGTTTGACGAAATCTGGCTCACCTACCCCCTGTCGCATGGCGATACCGTCAAGCGGCTCGCCGACGCCCTCTTGGCGGTACCGGTGGGCATTCGCTACTTCCCCGATTTCTCGGATATCAGGCTGATCAACCACCGGGTGGCTCAGGTGGCCGACATGCACTGCATCGACCTCAACTACTCGCCGCTCAACGGCCCCATGCGCGCCGTCAAGGCACTGGAAGACCGCCTGCTGGGACTGCTGCTGTTCGTGGTCTTTCTACCGGTAATGTTGGCGATCGCCGGGCTGGTGCGCTGGCGGATGGGGGCGCCGGTGCTATTCAAGCAGTATCGTCACGGCCTGGATGGCAAGCGCTTTCGCATCTACAAGTTTCGCACCATGCATCCCCATGTCGAGGCCGGTGAGACCCGCCAGGCCCAGCCGGGCGATGCACGGGTGTCACGGCTGGGCGCGTTTCTGCGCCGGACCAGCCTCGATGAGCTGCCGCAGCTGTTCAACGTGTTGCAGGGGCGAATGTCGCTGGTGGGGCCGCGGCCGCATGCCATGGACCACAACGATCACTACAAGGACGCCATCGACGCCTACATGCAGCGTCATCGCGTCAAGCCGGGCATGACCGGCTGGGCCCAGGTCAACGGCCTGCGAGGCATCACCGAAGATCTCGAACTGATGCGTAAACGGGTCGAGTATGACCTGTACTATATCGATAACTGGACGCTGGGACTGGACCTGAAGATTCTGGCCATGACCATTACCCGTGGCTTCATCAATCAGCAGCCATAGGGTGTTGGCCACCACGACATGTTCAAGGAGACATTCATGCTTCTGCCCGTCATCCTGTCCGGCGGCTCCGGCTCCCGGCTATGGCCCGCCTCCCGAGAGCACTACCCCAAGCAGTTTCAGCGGCTCAACTCGCCGGAACACAGCCTGCTGCAAGAGGCTGCCCTGCGCCTGGCGGGGGTCGAGGATGCCGCCGCGCCGCTGGTGGTCTGCAACGAGGAGCATCGCTTCCTGGTGGCCGAGCAGCTGCATCTCATTGACGCGGCGCCCTCCCATATCGTGCTGGAACCCTGTGCGCGCAATACCGCGCCTGCCCTGGCCCTGGCCGCGCTCCATGCCTGCGATGCCCAGCCCGCCAGCTTGATGCTGGTGATGCCCGCCGACCACGTCATCGAGAATCGCGATGCCTTTCTGGCAGCCATCGAGAAGGGCAAAGTGCTGGCCGAAGAGGGGCAACTGGTCACCTTCGGCATCCAGCCGGCCAGCCCCCACACCGGTTACGGCTACATCCGCCGGGGCGAGATGCTGGGCACCGGCTACCGCGTCGAGGCCTTCGTCGAAAAGCCCGACCACGACCGCGCCCAGGCCTACCTCGAGAGCGGCGACTACCTGTGGAACAGCGGCATCTTCCTGTTCTCCGCCGAGCGCTATCTGGAAGAGCTGCAGGCCCAGGCGCCGGATATCGCCGACGCCTGCCGCGGCGCCTATGCCGGCCGCCGCGAAGACCTCGACTTCCTGCGCGTCGACGGTCAGGCCTTCGGTGCCTGTCGCAGCGAGTCCATCGACTATGCGGTCATGGAGAACACCCGTCATGCCGCGGTGGTGCCCATGGACCCGGGCTGGAGCGACATCGGCGCCTGGGACGCCATCTTCACGCTGAAAAGCGACCCTGAGCGCGAGGGCAACGCCGTACAGGGCGACGTGCTGCTCCATAACACCCGTGACAGTCTCGTCCAAAGCCACTCACGGCTGGTGGCCACGGTGGGGGTGAAGGACCTCTTGGTGGTCGAAACCGAAGATGCCGTGCTGGTGGCGGACCGCCACCACGCCCAGGACACCAAACGCATCGTCGAGGCTCTAAAGGCGAGCCGCCGCCCGGAATACCGGGCACTGCCCGAGGTCTACCGGCCCTGGGGCCACTACCGCACCATGGTGCTCACCGACAGCTTTCAGGTGAAGGAGATCGTCGTCAAACCCGGCGCCAAACTGTCGCTGCAGATGCACCACCACCGCGCCGAACACTGGGTTGTCGTGCAGGGCACCGCGCGGGTAACGCTGGGCGAGGGAAATGGCGACGCCGAGCGGCTGAGCAGCTTCCTGCTCAGCGAGGATGAGTCCACCTACATTCCCCTGGGCACCCTGCATCGCTTGGAAAATCCCGGCGTCATTCCCCTCAAGCTGATCGAAGTGCAGACCGGCAACTACCTGGGCGAAGACGACATCGTGCGTTTCAACGACGACTACGGCCGGTCAAGCGGCGCGTTATGAGAGAAATCGCTCCGCTCCAGGCGCTACATGACGGTTATGGCCATCTGCGAGTGGCCATCGTCCACGACTGGCTGGTGGTTCAGGGGGGCGCCGAAAAAGTGCTCGACGCCCTGCTTGAAGCCTTTCCCCAGGCAGAGCTGTTTTCGCTGGTGGATTTCCTGCCTGCCGACCAGCGTGGGCGCATTGCCAAGCATCGCGTGCACACCAGCCTGATTCAGCGTCTGCCGATGGCGCGTGGCCGCTACCGCCACTACCTGCCGCTGATGCCCTATGCCATCGAGCAGTTCGATCTGAGCGGTTTCGATCTGGTGATCTCCTCCAGCCACTGTGTCGCCAAGGGCGTACTCACCGGCCCCGAACAGCTCCACATCTGCTACTGCCATACTCCCATGCGCTATGCCTGGGACATGAAGGAAGCCTACCTCCGCGATGCCGACTTCCCCGCTCCCGTGGAGTGGTACGTGCGCCGTACCCTCAAGCGCCTGCGGCAGTGGGACCACTTTACCGCCAGCCAGGTGGACCACTTCATCACCAACTCCAACAACGTGGCAGGCCGCATCAACAAATTCTATCGCCGCGAGGCCACGGTGATTCACCCTCCCGTAGACCTGTCAAAGTCATTGGCAACGGAAGAGGTGCCGAAGGAGGGCTTCTATCTGGCGGCCTCGCGACTCGTCTCCTACAAACGACTCGACCTGATCATCGAGGCCTTCCGGCGCGATGGTCGGCGACAGCTTAAAGTGGTTGGCGATGGCCCCGAGCGAAAGCGGCTGGAGCAGCTGGCGGCAGGGGCGAGCAATATCCAGATGCTAGGTTATCAGCCTGACCGGTCGTTGAGTGACCTCATGTCGCGCGCCCGCGCTTTTGTGTTTGCAGCAGATGAAGATTTCGGCATCTTGCCCGTGGAGGCGCAGGCGCATGGAACCCCGGTCATTGCTTACGGGCATGGGGGCGCGCTGGAAACCGTCCGAGGCGTCGAAGCCGGCGAGCAGGCGACGGGCATCTTCTTCGAGCAACAGACCATCGACAGCCTGTTGGCGGCCGTCGAGGGCTTCGAAGCGCTCTCCTTTTCCCCTGCCGCGCTGACGCAGCAAGCCCAGCGTTTCGCTCGGCCGAATTTCTGGCGTGACCTGCACCAGCTGCTAATACGAATCGAGTCAATGAGGGAGCCAGTATCATGAAGCGGGCGCTAAGAAGGTGGATATCGCGCTTTCTGCAGCGACTAGCCCAATCGCCACGCATCAAGTCATTCGCCAAACGAACCCTGGATCGCCTGCCAAGGCTGCGCAGCCTGGTCGTGCGACTGATGCATGGTGGCTCTCTTTTGGACGGCAAGGCAAGGTCAATGACGTTGAGCCGCACAGCGACTATCAACAGCGACTGATGGACGACCTGCGCAAGCGATGGGGGCAACACAGATGACAGCCCTGTATATCATCGATAACCCCACGGGGTTGCCGCTCGAGGCTGATCCTCCATGGATGTCACGGCTAGGCGAGGCGCTCGAGGTCGGAGATAGGGTCCTGCTGATGGGGTTCGACGATGACGCCCTGATTGCCATTCGCCGGCGGCTGGCAGCCTGCTGTGACGAGACAGACCTCCTTGCTATCAGCCAGCATACGCAACAGGCGCTGGCTGCCCATGGGCAGGCACTGCTGGCGGAAGCCATCCGGGGGTTAGTGGCCGGCTTGGATATCGACCGTCACCATTATTGGCTGCATGGAGCGCAGCCATCGCGCCAGGCGTATGTGGAAGGCCTGCTGGCAGCCGACGGCAGCACCGTATCGCCATCCAGGCCGCGCCTCGCCTTTGTCTCTCCGCTTCCTCCGGAAGCCACTGGCATTGCGGATTACAGCGCTGAGCTGCTGCCCTACCTGGCATTGCACTATGACATCACCCTGGTAGCCAGCCAGCCGGTGGTGGAGGCACCGCTCGCGCAACGCTTTCCCGTTCTTGAGCCATCGGCGTTCCGGGCTGCTTTTGCGACCTTTGATCGCGTGCTCTATCAGGTTGGCAATTCGCCCTACCACGTCTTTCAGTTCGAGCTGCTGAGGGACTGTCCAGGCACGGTCGTCCTGCACGATATCTACCTCTTCGATGCGGCCTGGTGGCTTGATGACAGCGGGCTCTGGCCAGACGGCCTGCGTCGCCAGCTTTTCCAGGACCATGGCTACCCGGCAGTGCTGGCGCTGGATGCCCATTCCGGAAGTGGCGACAAGTGTGGAAGAGGCCCGGAGGAGTATCCGGTCAACGGCTTCGTCACCCAAGAGAGCGCGGGCCTGATTCTCCATTCACATTTTGCCAAGTCGCTTGACCGCCACTGGCGCTACGAGGCCTGGAAGGAACCCGCAGCGGTGATCCCGCATCTTCGCAAGCTGCCCGAGCCGGCAACGGCGGCATGGAAAGAACAGTGTCGCCGGGAGCTTGGCATCGAGGAAGATGCCTGTTTGATTGCCAGCTTTGGCGGCATCAACCCCAAGAAGCTGACCGATCGCGTCGTGGATGCCATCCTCGAGGGGCAGTGGGCAGAGCAGGCGCCCGTGCACCTGGTGCTGGTGGGGGCGCAGCACACCGGGAGTTTCGGCCGGCGCCTGGAGAATCGCCTGCGTCACCATCCCCAAGGCGACCGCATTCGCGTGACCGGCTACGTTGACCGCCGCGAATACCTCCGCTGGCTGGGCGCCGCGGATATAGCCGTACAGCTGCGCCAGCACTCCCGCGGGGAGAGCTCCGGGGCGATACTCGACGCCATGGCCCATGGGTTGGCCGTTGTTGTGAATGCCCATGGTAGCAGCGCTGAACTGCCCACCGAGGCGGTGAGCATGCTGCCAGAAACCGCCGAGCTTGCCCAGCTGAGTGACAGTCTGCAAAGGCTGATCGATGCGCCGGCGTGGCGTCGTGAGCTGGGGCAGCGGGCGCGTCGCTGGGTTGCCGCTCAGCTCGACCCCAAGGGGGTGGCCGAGGCGTATCGTGATGCGATCGACCACTTTGCCCGCCACGCCCGTCGTCAGCGTCGAGAGGCCTGGCTGGACGAGCTGGCCGGCCTTCCCGGGCTCGCCGAGAAGCCTGCCGATGAGTTGGCCGCCATCACCCGCAGCCTCAGCGACACCGATACCCTGGCACCCCGGGGGGCGCCGCGGCTGCTTTTCGATGTCAGCACCATTGCCTGGAACGACCTCAAGACCGGCATCGAGCGGGTCACCCGCCACCTGGCCGACCATTTGCTGCGCACGCCGCCGCCCGGTTGGCGCGTCGAGCTAATACGCTGGGGCGGACAGGATTTTCATCTGGCAAGAGGGTTCGCCAGCAGCCAGCTGGGCATGGCCCCCCGGGCCCAGATCGACCTTACCAGCCCTGCCCGGGTGATGTTTATATCAGCGTGGAGTGGGCGCCGCCGCTACTGGAGCAGGCGGGAGAGGCGCTCAAGCGGATGCGTGCGCATGGTGTGCGCTGTTACTTCACTGTCCACGATCTGTTGCCGTTACACTTGCCTGAGCGCTTTCCCTCCGACGTGCCCGACACCATGGCGCGCTGGTTTGCCGCCATTGCCGAACTGGCCGACGGTATCACCTGTGTGTCGTCCACGGTGGCGGCAGACGTAAGGCAGCAGCTCCAGCAGTTGACGTTGCCTGACGGGCACCTTCCCTGGGTGGAACACTTCCATCTCGGTGCCGATTTCGCCAATCGGAATGGGCCGGGGCGATTGAGCAGCAGCGAGCAGCGCTTGCTGTCAACCCTCGGGCGCCAGAATGGGGCGGCCCTGCTGATGGTCGGCACCATCGAGCCGCGCAAGGGCCACCAGCAGGTGGTGGACGCACTGGACATCTGCTGGCAGCAGGGGATGCCGCTCAACCTGATTATCGTCGGTAAGCAGGGCTGGCAGGTAGACTCGCTGGCAAAGCGGCTTCGGCAGCATCCCAACCGCGGCAAACGGCTGTTCTGGATCGACGATGCCAGCGACGCCCTGTTGAATCGGCTCTACAAGGAAGGCGATGCCCTGGTGGCCGCCTCTCTGGGCGAGGGCTTCGGCCTGCCGCTGATCGAAGCGGCACACCACGGTATCTCCATCATCGCTCGGGACATCCCGGTTTTTCGTGAAGTGGCAGGGGAGTATGCTGATTACTTTCAGGGATGTACGGCCGAGGCCCTGGCTGAGGAGCTGGTTGCCTGGTATGAGCGCTGGTGTCAGGGGCAGCAGCGACACTCCCACGGCATGCCCTTCAACGACTGGGCTCAGAGCTACCAGCAGTGGCTATCGCCGATTCTGAGCGACCTGCCGCCCCCGTTGCCCCCAGTTCACCCGGAGCAAAATCATGATGACACCTGCCATCCGGCGGCGTTTGCGTGGCTGGCATCTCCAGCTGCCACTGGTCTGGCACTTGGTGCGCCAGGAGCTGATAGACCGTCACAAGGGCTCGCTGATGGGCAGAGCCTGGACGCTGGTCTCGCCACTGGTCAACATTCTCGTTTTCGTCCTGGTGTTCTCGCAAATCATGGGCGCGCGCTTAGAGGGGTTCGGCGCCGAGATCGAACAATACACCTACAGTATTTACCTGATCGCCGGCATTCTGGCCTGGACGGCGTTTGCCAAGAGCCTGTCGGCCATTACCCAAGTCTTCACCGAAAGGGCCGGGCTAATCACCAAAGTCAAGCTGTCGCTGAAGATTCTGCCGCTGTCGGTGCTGGTGGCAGAGGCCATCATCTATGCCATCGGCATGATGTTTTTCATGATCTTTCTGTGGCTAATCGACTTTCCTTTCAGCCTGTGGTGGCTGGGGGTGCCCGTGGTGTTCGCGCTCCAGCTGAGCTTCACCTACGCCCTGGGGCTGCTGCTTGCCGTGCTCGCCGTCTACTTCAAGGATATCAAGGAAGGCGTGACAGTGCTGTTGCCGGTATGGTTCTGGACCACCCCCATCGTCTATGTGAGCGAGATACTGCCCGAATGGGTGATGCGCTATCTGCAGCTCAATCCTCTGTATCATCTCATCGACGCCTATCGCGATCTGATCATGTATCAGCGGCTTCCCGATATTGCCTCGCTGCTGGGGGTATTGCTGGTGACCCTGCTGCTTGCCGGGGCGGGGCTGTGGCTGTTACAGCGAACCGAACGCGATCTGAGAGACTGTCTCTAGGGGCCAGCAATGATAATCGTCTCCGGACTCAGCAAGTCCTTCAAGCTCTTTGCCAAGCCCGCCGATCGCTTGATCGAAGCGGTGACCGGACGGGTGCGGCACAGCACGCACCAGGCGCTGGACAACGTCAGCTTCCATGTAGCCCCCGGCGAGGTGCTCGGCGTGCTGGGGCGCAACGGGGCGGGCAAGTCAACGCTGCTCAAGCTAATGACCGGCGTGCTGCTGCCCGATGTCGGCCATGTCGATATCAGCGGGCGCGTCACCGGGTTGCTCGAACTTGGCACCGGCTTCAACCCTGAATTGACCGGCGCCCAGAACATCACCACCAATGCCCTGATGCTGGGCATGACCCATCAGGAGGTGGCCCAGCAATACCAGGAAATCATCGAGTTTTCGGAGCTGGGCGACTATATCCACGAGCCGCTGCGCACTTACTCATCGGGCATGGTCATGCGGTTGGGATTCGCCATCGCCATCCATGCTAAGCCGGCTTGTTTTCTCGTGGATGAGGCGCTATCAGTAGGGGATGGCTACTTTCAGCAAAAATGCATGAAACGAATTCGCCAGTTCAGGGAGGAGGGCGGCGCCATCGTATTCGTCTCGCACGACCTCAATGCCGTCAAGGTCCTGTGTGACCGTGCCATCGTGCTCGATGGCGGGCGGGTGCTGCATAGCGGCGACCCCGAAAGCGCGGTGAACCTCTACAACCGCCTGATGGGCAGCCAGGCCGAGGAGGCCGAGGATCGCCACCTGGCGCATGCCGGTGCCTATGGCTCAGGCAAGGTGGTAGTAACCCGCTGCGAAGCGCGGGGACACAGCAGCCAGAGCGCCACCATCAGTAGCGGTGAGCTTCTTGAGGTGCACCTGCGCCTGGAGGCGCGCGAAGCGCTGGATGACGTGGCGCTGGGCGTGCTGATCCGTGACCGTTTCGGCCAAGACATCTTTGGCCAGAACACCCACCAGCACCAGGGCGCGTTCGCCATGGCCAAGGGCGAGGTGCGTGACGTGCGCGTGCTGATAGGGGCCGAGATCGCCCCGGGAAATACACCCTGTCGGTCGCCCTGCACTCCAGCGATCACCACTTGGATGACTGCTACTGGTGGCACGATAGCGTTCAACAGTTCGAGGTGGCCGGGTACCGCCACAGCAAATTCTCGGGTGTCTGCCGCCTGTCGTGCCGCTTCGACATGAGCCACGCGCCAACCGAGTCCGGCGAGGACGTCTCGTGAGCCATCAGCCCGACCTCGACCAGCTGATTCGGCGCCTGCGGGAGACGGCTGCCGACCTGGATGTTGACTCCCTTCCCCTGGGCCCACCCCTGGGGGGGTGGCATCGACAGCTCGTCCGCATGGCGGACGCCCGCCAGCGGCCCTACCTGAGTGACCCACGGCATCCGTGCCTGGCCGAGCTCATGGCGGTAGATGACCCGGCCGAAGCGTTTGTGGAACTGGCCTATCGCCACCTGCTGGGGCGCTCCCCCGATGCGGAAGGGCGGGCGCACTACGCCAAGATGGCGCACGCCCAAGGGCGCCTCACGGTGTTGGTGGAGCTGGCCCACGCCGAGGAAGCCCGCCACCATGTGGCCCGCCAAGGCTTGACTCTGCCGCAGACCCTAAGCCGGCTTCTGGCCTGGCGAGCGCGTCTCGACCGCTCAGGGGTGCTGCGCCGGGTAGCGCTCAAGGCTTGGGCAAAAGCGCTGGCCGGGCTTGCCAAGTGCCGGGCGCGGCATTGGTCCCGAGAGGCCGTGGCGCACCGTCTGCATCATGGCCTTCCGGTGTTGGCAGCCGCCCTGCTGGAGCTTAACGACCGCCAGCGGCACCTCGCAGAGCATCAGCCCGGTTCAGCCGGTGTGTCTCGGCGAACGCCTCAGGTGGGTGCCGAGGCGTCGCCCGAGGGGTTCCAGGCGTTTCTTGCCGAGTGCAAGGCAGGTGACGCCTCTCCCGATCAGGCCCTGGCCCCGTTCAGCGAGGAACTCAAATGCGCCCTCGCTCTCGGCCGACAGGCGCTAGTGCTGGGAGCGGTGCCGGCCGACTGGCTCGATGGCCTCGTGCGCCTGGGCTTCGAGCCCTTGAGCGCTCCTGATCAACGCGACGCCGCCCAGGGGCAAGGCCTCGAGCATGGGGAGCATCACGCCGAGGCGCTGCCGTCTGCCTTCAATAACGGCATCGCCCTGTTCGGCGCGTTTCAGCTGCTGGGTGCCACGCGTCTGGATGAGCTCTATGAACTGGTCGGTGAGGCGCGGCGCTGCCTGATGCCAGGTGGCATGTTGCTGCTCGAAGAGGCCGGCCCCGGTGGTTCCATGCCGCTAGACCCGCAGCCCCTCACCCCGGCGACGCTCGAGCATCTGTTGCGGTTTCATGGTTTCACCGAGCTGCGCTGGCGAGAGTCCGGCGGCGAGCTTGGCGCAGCCCGGCGGCGGGCCCTGGTGGGTTTTGCTCCCGGGGGGACGAATCGAGAATTCTGGTTACCGCCAATCACACGCCCTTTATCCATGGAGGTGCCAACTACCATGTCGAGGGGCTGGTCGCCGCCCTTCGGGCTCATGGGCACGAGGTCGAGTGCCTGCGGCTGCCGTTTCATTTCGGCGAGGCGCATATCCGCCGGCAGATGGCCTACGCCGAGGGGCTGGAGGTCGTGGCGCCGAATGAGGCGCGAGTCGACCGGGTGATCAGCCTTCAGTTCCCCGGCTACGGAGTGCGACATCCTCGGCACGTCGTCTGGCTGATGCATCAGCACCGCATGTGCTACGAACTCTACGACCCCGCGGTTGCCAGCCCCGAGCTGCAGGCGCTCAAGCCTGAGGTTGAGGCATTCGACACCCGCCACTTGAGCGCGGCCACGGCATGTTTCGCCAACTCCCCAGGGTGGCCGAGCGACTGGCTGCCAACAATGGGGTGACCGCCGAGCCTCTCTACCATCCTCCCTATCGCGCCGAGCGTTTCACCTGTGGCGATGACTGGGGCTACCTGTTTTATCCAAGCCGCCTGGAGCCGCTCAAACGCCAGGCGCTGGTGATCCGCGCCGTGGCGCAGTGTCGCCAGCCCGTGCGGCTGTTGCTGGCCGGCGATGGCAGCCAGCGGGCGGCGCTGGCTGCCTTGATCGAGGCCCTGGGCCTCGGAGAGCGTGTCAGGCTGCTGGGGCAAATCAGCGAAGCCGAGAAATTCACGCTCTATGCCCATTCACGCGCAGTGGTTTTCCCTCCTTTTGATGAGGACTATGGCTATGTCACCCTGGAGGCCATGCTCGCCGCCAAGCCTCTGATCACCTGCCATGACAGCGGGGGGCCGCTGGCCTTCGTCGAACCGGGGGTCACGGGGTGGGTGGCCGAACCCACCCCAGAGGCCCTGGCCTCGGCGCTGAGCGATGCCTGGCAGCACCCCCGGCGCACCGCCGAGATGGGCCAAGAGGGCCGGCGCGCCTACGCGGCGCATGGCATCGACTGGCATCGGGTGGTGACGCGCCTGCTGGACGCTTGACGCCAGCGCTTCCGTCGTCAGCTTCAAGGTGCCCCGGCAAGCGACGCGGCGCCGTGGTGTCTCTATCGGGCATGAATTGGATGGCCTCATGCTTTTTTGCTAAGCTGGAGCATTTATAAAGGCTGAAGGGAGGTCTCCGCCCTGAGACGAAATATCACGACAAGTCAACGCCAAAAACAGTACGCTGGCACCAGCATTTCAGCGTATGAACGACGTTGACTTGTGGGGCAGGAGGCTTATACATTAGGCACCGTTCACCCTTCTATAGGATGATCGGGTGTCGGTAAGGCCAATGCGTTGCGTTTTGCCGGTACATGGCCACCACGGAAAACTGGGTGAACCAAGGATTACCCTTGAGCGCTCAAGGTAGTGAGACCGATACCCAAGGTGTCGGAATCTTCGAAAAGCAAGGAGACTATAGTCCCATGGCAACACAAGAAGCTTTGGATCAGGCGCAGCAACTCTACGTGGCATATTACGGCCGCCCGGCCGATCAGGCTGGCCTGCAGTTCTGGGCTAGCAAGATCGACGAGGAAGGTCTTGACGCCGTGATCAACGATTTCGGCACCTCCGCAGAGTTCGAAGCGCGCTTCGGGGATCTTTCCAACGAAGAGCTGGTCGAGAACCTGTATCAGCAGATGTTCGGCCGCGCCGCCGACGCCGAGGGGCTGGCATTCTACACCGAGCGTCTGAACGACGGTCGCCTGACCCTCCCCGAGATCGCCGCCACCATCGCCGGCGGTGCGCAAAATGACGACGTCGCTGTCCTCGGCAACAAGGTGGCTGCCGCCAACCTGTACACCGAAGCGGCGGGCGACGCCCACTCCGGCACCGACGCCGACAACTACGCTGCCGACTGGCTGGCTTCCATCGACGGCGACACCGACGTCGAAGAGCTGGACATCGCCGCTGTCGTGGCCGGCATCCCCGAGCCGACCGACCCCGAAGAGCCGTCCGTGCCGGGCGACACCTTCATGCTCACTCCAGATTCCGATCGCGCGGACATGGGGCATGACAACGCCATCGGCACCGAGAATGACGACACCTTCCTCGCGCCCCTGATGTCCATCAATGGCCTGTCCGCCAACAGCCTGAACACCGGCGACTACCTCGACGGTAACGGCGGCAACAACAAGCTGGTTGCCGAAGTGCAGTCCGGTGGTGCGGTGTCCGGCGAGTCCGGCGCCAGCCTGCGCCCCGTGACACAGAATATCCAGGACTTCGAGTTCACCGCGCTGAACGCCGGCGGTGGCATGACACTGGGCTCTGTGTTCGAGCAGATCTTTACCAGCGATCTTCTTGGCGAAGATTTTGAAGAGTTTGAGCTGCAGGGTCCGGCAGTCGGTATCGACGCTGCCCGCATGACCGATGTGGTCAACATGGGCTCCTACGACAGCAACGCCTCCCTGGTGATCTACGATGTCACCACCAAGACCAGCAATGGTGGCGTGCGCAACACGGAAGAGCTCACCTTCCGCATGGACCACACGGCCAATGACAACAGCAATGGCTTCGCGTCCAACCTGACCGTCTACTTCGACGAGAACTACCTGCTGGCCGGCCGCGTCGAAGACGCCAGCCGCATCCAGTATGAAGTGATGAACCAAGACGCCTGGGATCTGATCAACGTTGAAGGGCGCGACGATGTCGAGCTGCTCGACGGCGTCTTCTTCCAGCGCCTCTCCTTCACCCTCAACGGTGAACTGGTCGACCTGCACCCGCTGCTGGGCGAGACCGGCATCGAGGGCGATGGCCTGACCATCCGTGACCACGAAGCCCTGGCCGAGGCCATCAACATTGCTCTGGGTGAACTGGGTCTGGCCGACCAGGTGACCGCCTCCGTGGGCCCGAACTTCGTCGAGCGTTCCGGTGTCGACACTGCCGAAGGCCGCGATGCACCCACCGTGGTGCTGGAAGGCCAGCCGGGCGTCGAGCTGGGCGCCAACGAGAACTTCGCGTTCCTGGCCGCTTCCGACAACAGCCCGATCCGTAACTCCAACCGTTACGACCGTGCCGACGAAGCCGTCATCGAAGGTGAAGACGAGCGCATCACCACCAACGTCGAGCTGCACAAGGTGGGCCGTGGTGCTGAAGGCGGCGACGTCCATGTCGGCGGCAAGGCCGGCGGCAGCATCGCCGTGTTCAACGTCGACGTGCTGGGCGCCGACGAGAAGCCGAGCAACATTGGTTGGCTGAACACTGGCCGCAACCAGGACGGCATGGAGACCGTGAACATCGCCACCCACGAGGACTACGTGGACGGCGAGAGCTTCGCTAGCCTGACCATCCGCAACGGTTTCGACAACAACCAAGGTCTGATCGACGAAGTCAACGCCAACGACTTCCTGGGCGACCTGACTGTCGGTTCGGGCACCGTGAATGTGGAAGGTCCCGGTCTCATCACCGACAACTACTCCATCACCCTCAGTGAAGCTACTTTCATCGAGAACGTGCGTGACTTCACCGCCACCGGTGGCGGCGACGTCGAGTATTGGTCTCAGGTGGGTGATGAAGATGGCCTGGCGTCCCAGGGTGATCTGGACTACTCCATCACCACGGGTAGCGGTGATGACTCCATCGTGACGCTGGTTCGCGGCGGTGCTCAGCTGGAGCTGGATTCTGGCGCCGGCAACGACACCATCGCGGTTGACCTCGACGGCACTACCGATTCGGACAGCTCCACGAGCTCTGCGGATATCACCTCCATGGGCGGTGACAACTTCATCACCGTTGGCCACCTTGGCGATGACGATGGTGAGGTATACTCCGCCACCGTGACTACCGGCTCCGGCGATGATGTGGTGAACGGCAACAACATCTCCCTGACTGCCAGCACCGGCAGCGGCGACGATGTGATCTACGCCGAGAACACCGGTGACAAGACCGTTGCAACCATTGCGGAGGGCGAAAGCACGCTCGGCTCTGTGGGTAATGGCCTTGGAATCGACGCCACCCAGCTGCTGTTTGGTCGCCAGGTGCAGGTCACCGTGGCCATGCCGGGCGGTACCGGTACCGATAACGCTGCTGAAGGGTTCGAAAACGGCTTCGAAGTCTTCGCCGATATCGAAAGCGACGGCCCGCTGACCTCTGAGGCGGACCTCTACGACGCCATTGCCCGCGCGATCAACGAAGACCCGATCGTCAGCAAGCTGGCTACGGCCTCCATCGACAGCAACGGTCGGCTGACCGTGCAGTACCTGGTCGACGGCGCCTCTTCCTCTGACGAAAACATCATCGAGTACAACATCGTTGAGTCCGACAACGCTTGGGCTGATCTGAACGGTTCACAGCAGAACAACATCGTTAGTGCGCTGCAGGAGTTCTTCGGCGATTCCACCATCGACGCAGGCGCTGCTCAGGATGCCTACAACGGTGTTACCACCGACGGTCAGTACATCACCGTTGATGAGGGCGGCACTAATTCCGCTAGCAACGGCGGCTCCAACGTTGTCAACGCCGGCACCGGCGACGACCTGATCGTGCTGAGCTCCGACGATGACACCACCGACACCGTCGTGTTCGATGCCGGCAGCTTCGGCACCAACACCATCGTGCACTTCAACGACGGTGAAGACGGTGACGTGCTGGACTTCACTGCCTGGCTGACCAACCAGACAGAAGGTTCGGGGAGTACCTCAACGGTATCGCGCGATGACGTGCCGACCACCTTCGTGGACGGTAATGATTTCACCGCCAACAGCGTGAATCTGGTTGAGTTCTCCACCCTTGCTAGTGGCTCTACCGCCATCGACGAGTGGGCGGATCTGACCAACGAAAGTGCTGTGCTCAATGCCCTGAATGACCAAGCCTCTGTGAGTGATACTTCTGGGCTGGTGGGCAACGATGCCTTCTCTATCATGATGGTGGAGAATCCCGATAACGCCGGCGAGTACAAGGTCTTCCAGGTTGTCTCTGACAACGACGAAGACTTCACCTCTGCCGACCTGATCGGTATCCTTGACTTCGGTGAGACTCAGGACTTTAGCGTCGACAACTTCGCCTAATTCCGGCGACGAGCCGCTTCGGCGGCTCGTTATTCGGAACCTTAGGTAAGTAACGAACCCCCGGCCTCGGCCGGGGTTTTGTTGCTGGCGCATCGCCTATGCTGTCGCCAGTCACCGATTACGAGGTCACCCTATGCCCCACGTTGTCCCGCTACAGCCCTCCATTCATCGCCATGCCGGCTTTCAGCGTGCCCAGGATCTGTACCACGCCGCCCATGACCGCTTCGCGCCCCTGTTGCTGGATGAACTGGCCCACGCGCTGCCCTTTATGCCGCTGTGCTTTACCCCGCACGCCACAGAAGAAGGGCGAGAGCGCTTCCGGTTGGTGGGTATGCTCGGGCTGCACGATAACCAAAATCTCTTTCTTCATCCCAAAAGCCACAAGTGGCTGGTGGGCTATACGCCCGCCTGCTACCGCGCCTACCCGTTTGGGCTCGTCATTGATGACCATACCGGCAAGCCGGTGCTCGGCTTCGATACCAACAGCGGCCTGCTGCGTGACTCCCTCGATGAGCCGGGGGCGGTGGCCTTTTTCGATGAGCAGGGTCAGCCGGCCCAGCATCTCAAGGACACCCTGACCTTTCTCAAGGCGCTGGAAGCGGGCAAACAGCGTACCCAGCAGGCGGTGGATGCGCTCGCCGAACAGGGGGTGATTCAGCCCTGGCCTGTCGCCCTGAAGATCGGTGAAGAGAAAGAGACTCTGACGGGGCTGTACCGTATCGATGCCGAGGCGCTCCAACAGCTCAGCGATGAAGCACTCGGCAAGCTCAACCGGGTAAATGCCCTGCAGCTCGCCCATGCCCAGCTGTTCAGCCAGCCGCAGCTCAAGCATCTCGGCAAGCTTGCCAGCATTCACGCCCGCGCTGGTGAGGCGGCAGCCAACGAAAACCTCGATGAGCTGTTCAACGAAGGCGACGACGATTTCCAGTTCGACTTTGACAGCTAGGGAGAGCAGGGATGTCCAAGCGCGCGTCACGCCGCCGGTCGGGGGCTCGGTCGCCCAAAACGCCAGCCGTCAATGCGCCAGGATGGGCTAGCGGCCTACGCGCCCGCCATCCGAAGGGCGACTCGCTGGCCGCCGAGCGGCTGACGCCCAATACCTCACGGCCCACGGCGGCGCTGAATGACCCGGTGCTGCGCTATCATGCCCAGCGTATCGACCATGTGGGGATCAACGCCTTTCTGGTGGCTCTGGCAGCCTGGCAGCGTGGCCTGCAGGTGAGCTTCCACTATGAGCTGGCCACCCAGTGCGAACGCTTCGCCAACCTGCCGGTGCAGGGCTACCGTGGCGAGGTGTTCAGCGTCAGCGATGGTCGCAAGACCCACTATTTTCGCCGTACCCTCGGCGACCTGTGCAGCCTGAAGAGTAGCGCCCTGGCCAGCCACAAGGCCGCCGCCAAGCAGCATCTTGCCGCCCAGGGACTCGATGTGCCCGATGGCATCGTCGTGAGCCCTGACCAGACCCAGGGCGTCAGGGGATTCTTGGCCCGCCACCCGGGCAAGCGCTTGCTGATCAAGCCGCTCGGCGGAACCCTGGGCGTGGCATCATTCGTGATATCCCTGCTGATGATGTACACCGCCACCTCCAGGCCAGCCAGGATGAGCCGCAACTGTTGGAGGAGATGGTCAGCGGGATGGAGTACCGTGTCTATGTCACCGACCAGCGTTACGTCGCCGCCTATGAGCGCCGCCCGGTGAGCGTCGAAGGCGATGGCCGGCACTCCATCGCGCAGCTCGTTGACGGCCGGCAGCGCCAACGCCGGCAGGGCCACCCCCAGAACGCCGTGGCCATTCCCACCGGGGAGAATGAACGACGCTATCTTGCCGAGCAGGGTCTGACGTTCGAGAGCGTGCCCGCCTTAGGCGAACGGATCTACCTGAACGACGACCCGTCAAGGCATCACGGCGCCGATCAGGTGGAGGCCACCGACAGCTTGCCTCAAGCCGTGCGAGAGGCCTGCGTGCGCTGCGCTCAGGCCTTGGGGCTGCCCATTGCCGGGGTCGATGTCATCGTTGAGGAGAGTGGCCGCTACGCCATACTGGAAGCCAACCAGTGCCCGATCCTGCTGGGCACGGCCTTCCCGACCATACCCACTAACGCCGGCAACCGTGTGGCCGAGTCGATCATCGACCGCTACTTTCCTGGCTCGGTGGACAATCCCCGGCAACCCAAGGCCAGCTTCGATTTCGTGCAGGTCTGCCAGACGCTGCAGAACGGCACTCTCGGTGCCGTCAGCCTGCCGGTACTGGGGCCGGACTGGGAGCATCAGCGTATCTCGATACCCGCCACCCAGGTCAGCGCCAACGCCGAGCAGACGATCAAGGACGCCATGTTTGCGCATGGCATTCACGCCCAGCGAATCAAGACCGGCACCGGCGATTTAATGATCGACATCGTCGCCCCGAAAGAGCGCTACCAACGGTTTAAACGAACCCTTGAAGGGAAATGACACCCCAAAATCTCATAGGAGCCACAGCCCCATGGCCAAGACCCCGCAAACGACCCAAGCCCAGACCGTCACCATCGACGGCACCGAGTACAACCTCGACGCCCTCTCCGAACAGGCCCAGGCCCAGCTCACCAACCTGCGCGTCACCGACCGGGAGATCGAACGCCTCAACCAGCAGCTCGCCATCGCCCAGACCGCCCGCGGCGCCTACGCTCGCGCCCTGAACGAGCAGCTGCCCAAGCAAGCGCACTGATGGCCAAGGGGCACCGGCTCCTGCTGCTGGCCCTCGCCGCCGCGGCCCTGACGGGCTGCGGCCGGGTGCCGCTGGTGCCGATTATTTGAAAGGACGGCGATGGCTCTGCCGATGGGGCAGGACCATACGGCAGCCAGTGGGGCTGTGGTAGGCTGAGCCGCACTACCCCGAGACACAGAGCCCCGCATGGCCAGCCACCACGACCACAGCTACAAGCTGCTGTTCTCCCATCCCGAGATGGTCAAGGACCTGCTCACCGGCTTCGTCAAGGAAGCCTGGGTCAGCCAGCTCGACTTCGCCACCCTGGAGAAGGTCAGCGGCTCCTACGTTACCGACGAGCTGCGTGACCGAGAAGACGACATCATCTGGCGGGTGCGCTGGGGGGACGACTGGCTCTACGTCTATCTACTGCTGGACAAATTCATCGGGAATGAATTGGGCGCACTTCAGTGCGCCCGAAGGGTGGGCGCCATGGATGGCGCACATCAATTCCAGTCGAGCGTCGACCGCTTCATGGCGGTGCGGATCATGAGCTACCTGGGGCTGCTGTACCAGGACCTGATTCGCCAGAAAGCCCTGACGCCCAGTGGCAAGCTGCCCCCGGTGCTGCCCGTGGTACTCTACAATGGCGAAGCGCGCTGGCGTGCCGCACAGAACGTCGGCGAACTGGTCGAACGGGTACCGGGTGGCCTGGAGCGCTACCGACCCGAGCTGAGCTACCTGCTGCTGGACGAAGGCGCCATCGTCGAGGCGCCCGACTGGTCGGACGAGACGCGCAACGTGGCGGCGGCGCTGTTCCGGCTGGAGCACAACCGCGACGAGCAGGACATGCTCGATGTGCTGGGTCGGCTGGTAGAGTGGCTCAAGGCCCCGGAGCAGACCGGGCTGCGGCGTGCCTTCGTGGTGTGGATACGTCGCGTCATGCTTCCGCACCGGGCACCGGGAATGGAGCTGCCCGAGTTCAACGACTTGCAGGATCTACACGAGGTACATGACATGCTGGCCGAACGCATCAAGAAGTGGCCCGAGCGGTGGATTGAAGAAGGGCGCGAAGAAGGGCGCCAGGAAGGTGAGCAGCTTGGCATCGAGAAGGGCGAGCGGCTGCACGCCGAGAAGACCGCCCGCAATCTGATCACCCGCACCGAGATGGACGACGCCATGATTGCCGAGATCGCCGGGCTGCCCATCGACGACGTGGCGCGGCTGCGTGCCGAGGGCCGGCACTGATTGCCTGCCCCTTGCAAGAACGCTCAGTGTCGCCTCGTGCGGCGCATGATGCCGCTTCCCTGTGCCTTGCCCTGCCTCACGGCATAAACGGCGGCCCACGGGCCGCTGTGGGCTGCTAGACTCCTTCCATGACTGACTTCCCCGATTCCCAAGGCCCTGATGTGGCGCCTATCTCGTCCGCGACCCGCACGGCCCTGCTGGCCGAGCTGGAGGGCTTTGAGCACCTGCTGTTCGAGCCCATGACCCAGGCCGACCTGGATCGTCTCTATGCGCTGTACGCGGCGTGGTGCGAGCGTCTGGGGGCTCTCCTGAGGCGATAGCGCTGTGCGACGCCCTGGATGAGTTCATCGGTGCGTGCATCGAAGACGACGGGGTAGGGGATGACACCATCGAGCGAGCCTACCTGGCGCTGGTGGCCACGCTGCAGGAGGGTGGGGCGTAGAGGGCTGCTTTGTCCCTATCTGAGCAGCCGCTAAGGGCGTCTCCTGGCGCCGACCTTCATGCCCTGGTCCTTCACTCTCCTGACCGCACGAGCGCCGCCTTGGAAGCGCTCGTGAGACTATGCGGCCTCTGCCGACCCACACCCCGTACACCTGACCTCCAGCACACCGGCCTTGCGCCGGGCCTGCATCACCCCTTGGCGACACCCGTCGCAGCCATAGCCCACCGCCCGCCACACCTCACCGATCATCTGGCCTTCCTCGCCATGGCGTAGCCAGTCAGCCACAAAGCCCGGGTCATACAGGCTCACCGGCGCCACCACCGGGGCGAGGAGTTCGCCAAGTAGGGCAGGGCGGTAGCGCACCGCGTAGTGGTTGCCCGTCGCCTGTACGTCCATCGCCAGGGGCCGCCCTTGGGCGTCTTGGTACTCGAAGCGCCCAGCCTCGGTATTCCACGGCGAATCGTCACTCGGCTGGCCCGCATACAGCTTGGCACCGGGATAGGCCCTTAGTCCTCGCAACAACGGCTCTAGCCACGTCTGTGCCTCGAACAGCGCCCAACGGATTTCGCCGTTCGGCATTTTCAGCCCTACCCGATGCAGGCGAAGAGGCACGTAGTCGGTCGGCACGTTGCCCTTGGCGTTGCAGCCCTTGCTCGCCTCCCGTTCACGGTTATAGCAGCTGATGCATAGCTCCTTGCTGACCACCATCCGGCTACTCTGACGGCCACAGCGCACGCACAGCTTTGCGTTGATGCCAGGACTTCCAAGTTCGGCGAGCCGCTCGAGCGTCGCTCGTTGTCCCGTCGCATGGATCCTGCCAATGGCACACGCCCGACACGCACTGTAGTGCCCATGGGTATCGCCCAAGGCCAGGCCATGGCGCGCCGCACAGCTCGCCGGGGTCAAGGTGGCGTGCAGGCGAGGGCAGGTGAAGTGAAGAACTCCCGGCAGCTGCTCGGGGTAGGCCTCGGTGTAAGTCACCGGCCGGGTCTGGCAGGTCGCAGGCATGGTGTCGCCTCAAGGGGAGGGGGAGGTAACTCTATGACGTGGCGACTATTTTACCCCACGGCGACGACGTAAAGGACTTTTTCTATTTGGCGACAGCACCTCGTGATGGAAAGCTACAAAGACTCCCATTTGGTGTCCTAAGGAAGCCCGCTATGACACACCTAAAGACCTCTACCGCTCGCCGCAACGACGCCTTGCGCCAGCTTCGCCGCTCAGCGTCATGGCAAGCCAAGCCGCTTACAATCCGCGATGAACTGTTACCGGAGAATTTGCCCCGCCAGCGTCTCGACAGTCTGGGCCCGGCCGAGGCCATCACATTGGTATTAATTGCCTATGGTGCCCGGGAGTGGCGACCCCATACCTGGTCAGTGGGTGGCATAACGTGCAGCAGCGACCCCTCAGGAGTCTTCGGAGCACTAGGGTTTCGGCTTCTAATTTTGGGAGGCGTCGACGGCGTTCCGCGCCCCAACGACGTTGGAGCCACTCGTCTGCATGTCACACCTAGGGGTGGCGTACTGGTGGAGCCAAGCCGCTCTCGTAAGTCCCTGGCTGCCGCTGACCTGGCTGAGGTGATTGCGCTGGTCGAGCAAGAGTGCAGCGGGGTGAGGCCGCCTGACGTTCCGCGCTTCACGCCAGACCCGGTGCATCTATTCCTCCCGCCTGCCACGCCGATTGTCCCGGCTCCCACCCCAACCAAGCCGTGTGCCCCGCAATGGGATGATGCCTTGCCGAGTTTCTGAGGCCTATGGCATGCCCCGCTAACTCTCTGAATGCGAGGTGGTGGGGCTTGGTCGCGGCTCATGCGATGTCCGAGGCAGGATGCGCGCCCCCCATTGCGTTGGTGGCGCGCGTGGGGGTGAGAGGCCGCGCGCCATGTTGGCCGGAGGGCTTGCCTGGCGCCCCCCTTTTTTTTGCGGATGCCGCCGCTCATTTTTGTACCGCGTTAGCCTTTTTCATCCTAGTGCTAAGTCTTTGGGTTTTAAGGGTATTTGCTATTGCTTGTCGCTCATTTATGAGCTCACGCAGACAGGCATCGCTCATTTATGAGCGATAAATCACTGGACCATTCAGGCCAGCCCGTTAGATGTTTGCCGAACGTCATTTACCCGAAGGCTTCAGCATGAGCGAGGCGAATCGCCTGGCCGACCAAGATGACACCGCCATGCTGGTGGCAGTCTTGACCCCCTAAGACACGCTGGACATCACCCCGAATGAGCCCTGGTGCGTCGGTGGGCTACGCTGCGCCCGGGAAAACGATGACCCAGACGTTCTGACTGGCTGGCGAGTGCTGTGCCTGCCAAGGATCGATGGACACCCGGACGCCAGTGATTGCCTTGTGCCGTGCCTTCACTTGACCTCCGAAGGCGGGATTCTCTACCAGCCAGGACCGTACTGCGAAGATCCTGACGCGCCCGAATTGATCGCGATCGACACCCTCGATCAGCGCTTGGAAATGCTAGGGCGCACCGCTCCCTTCGCCGACGCCACTTTTTTGACGTAGGCCGGCCAGCCTCCCTTACAGGGGAGGCTGCTTTGCAGCAACCGATGCTGCCAATGAGAGCGGCTCACTTTCACCGCTCATTTATGAGCGACAGCCACTCATAAATGATCTCAAGTCACTGTTATACAAGAAAAAAAGTGTAATTTTTTTGTGGGCTGGGTGTTGGCGCCTAGATATGGTGCCTCTTGTTGTCAAAGCGGCCCTGTGGTGAGCAAAGAGTTTTCCCTATTGCCGCCCACCGAGACGAGGACAATGTCGTTCATCCATTTACCATTACAAAGGGATGGGCTGGTGATTGCCCAGTCCTAAGGAGGAAGTCGTGTCCAAAAATTGTCGAATCAGTGGCGAGAAAGCCAGCCTGCGAGATAGACAACAAAACCCAGTTGTAATGGGTGAGCGGCGCCTCATCGAGGCCATTCGGAATGCCCGTGTTGCTCTGTCAGACACCAATAACACTCACCTTCCTCCAGGTCGTGACGGCACCCTTGGGGCTGGCACAACCCAGAAGGAGGTCGCCATGAGCAACACCCAACACCCCCACATCATCCCCGCCGTCTTGCGTCGTAAGGATGCCGCAGTCTACTTGGGCGTCTGCGTCAATACGCTGGGCAACATGAAGGACATGCCGGGCTTCCCGCGACCGATTCGCGTCACCCAGCGCAGCGTGGGCTATCGCAAGGCTGACCTGGATGCGTGGCTGGAAAATCGCCAGGCGTAAATGAAAACGCCCCGACCCATGCAGAGGTCGGGCGAAAAGTCCAAAAACCGTCTTGATCGGCCTTGAACGGAGCTCAAAAATGAGCAATTCAATCATCAAAAGTCTACCATCCCGCCGGGATAATGCACGCACAACTTGGCCTGATCCTGCGGCGCCTTCAGACAGGCCCATGCTGTTACCCACCATCCTCGCCAGCCTGGGGAGTCCCGAGGCTATCCGCCAGTATCTAGAACGGCGCGGTGCCCAAGGAATCGACGACATCACCTGGATTGTCGGTGAAGAACGGGTCAGTGCGGAACCGGTGACGCTGGCACTGTATACCGCACTGGGCCTTGACCCCGAACCGATCGAGCCTGGCTGGCGGCAGTACACGCTGGGCCGGCGCTTTGTGGGCCCCCTGCTGCACCTCTCGCCGCGGGGGAGGTCTATGTCGAGTTCATCGACGGCTATGGGTTGGGAATGGATGCCACGATGCCGCTCTACACCTTGGAGCAGCTCGACGCCATCCTTACGGCCTGCCGGGGACGTCAGGAGGCGGCCGCATGAACGCCGCCTTCACACCGCCGGGGGAGCCCCGGCATCATCCAGCGTCATCGACCAACTGCTCGCTGCCATGGCGGCGGCGGGCATCGAGTACGACGACAAGGATCCCATTGTCGGTGATGGCGCTATCCATCGCTTCGATGTCCGGGGGGATCCGCGCGGCTCGAAGAATGGCTGGTACATCCTTCACGACGACGCCGCCCCGGCCGGCCAGTTCGGCTGCATGAAGCGCTACGGCCCCGGCGAAAGCTGCCCTTCTCGGCGAAGCGCGCCAAGCCGCTCACCCCCAAGGAGCGCGCCGAGCTGGAAGCCAAACAGGCCATCCAGAAAGCCAAGCGCGACGCCGAGGCTCAGGCCCGGCATGAGGCCGCGGCGAAGGAAGCCAAGGCGATCTGGGCCAAGGCTCAGCCGGTGGACGAGGACAGCCACCCCTACCTGCTCAAGAAGGGCGTTCAGGCGCACGGCGCGCGCGTCGGGGCCTTCCATGTCCGGCGCCAGCAGGCCGACGGCACCTGGGCGCCCGAGCTGGTGTCCGACAACGCCCTGATCATTCCGCGGCGGGGCGCCGAGCGCGAGATCGTCTCGCTGCAGGCCATCTTCCCCGATGCCAATAACCTGCTTCGCCGTGATCGCACCTACCTGGCCCACGGCGCCAGCCAGGGCACCTACGAAACCATCGGCAGCCCGCAATACCATGAGGGCCGGATGGTGTTCCTGGTCTGCGAGGGCTGGGCGACTGGCGCGGCGCTGCATGAGGCCACCGACCACTGCGTCGTGGTCGCCTTCGACGCCGGCAACCTCGAGGCCGTGGCGCGGCGCATCGCTGCCAGGCTGAAAGATGCCATCCTGATCCTCTGCGCCGACAACGACCAGTGGACGACCCATCCGATCGCCAACCCGGGGCGCCACTACGCCGACAAGGCGGCCGAGGCGGTCGCGGGGCACGTTATCTTCCCCGACTTCCCGGCCACGCTGGGCGTTGCGGCCCCGGAAACGGGCAAGGTCAAGGGGCCGACCGACTTCGATGACCTGCGCCGCCTGGAGGGCGATGAGGCGGTCAAGGCAGTGCTGGAGGCCTGCCTGAATGCATTACAGGGCCCCGACAACGGCCCACAAGGCCCCACACCGGGCGCGGCGGGGGAGGGGGTGTCAAAGCCGGTCTTGAAGGTGGGAAAAGGCACCCTGGAGCAGTTCGGGGGTGAGCGTCTCTACGGCGAGGAGGCCGTGCAACTGCTCGCGCACGATGTGGGGGTGATCCCCATGGGGGCCACCGGGGGCTTCTATGGCTTCTGGCGCTGCAGTACGCGGAGCGTTGAGCTGATACGCCAAGGGGATATTCTCAAGAAGGCCCATCTGTTCCGCCTGGCCGGCCAGACTGTCTGGGAGCAGTGGTGTCAGCAGGGGCCCGGCAAGCTGGACACCAGCTTTATCGGCAATCATCTGATCCAGGTCTGTCAGCATCTGGACGAGATTGATATCGCTTACGTTCCTGCCGGCATGGCGAGCCCCGAGGATGTTCGACTGGCGCTCTCTATTGCCTGGCTGGTGCAACTCCCCTCAACAGCCCAGTTGGCGGCTGTGTTGTCTCAGTATCCTGAATGGAAAAATACCGGTATCTGGAAAAACATGCTTTCTTACGAGGTGCACTGTGACCGGGCGCCGCCGTCGGGAGGAGAGGCTGGGGCCTGGGGCGAGGGGCACGATAAGTACCTGAGCGCTTGGATCACCCATCAGTGGGGGGCGCGGGTCAGTGCTCGTCTTGCGGCCGAAGCGATTGAGTTAGTCGCCAGCCAACGGGAGCGGCACCCCGTCGGCGAATACCTCAATGCCCTGACCTGGGATGGCACGCCACGCCTGGATACCTGGCTGACCAACTGCGCTGGGGTTGAGGAGACGCCCTACACTCGAGCTGTCGGCGCCAAGACCCTCATCAGCGCTGTGGCGCGCGCCATGGTGCCCGGCTGCAAGGTCGATACCATGCTGGTCCTGGAAGGTCCCCAAGGGCTCAGGAAGTCCTCGCTGATTGCCGCCCTGGTGCCGGAAACTGTCTGGTTCGCCGATGACTTGGGCGCGGATATCGGGGACAAGGACGCGCTGCAGGGGCTGCGAGGTAAGTGGATCATCGAGATGGCGGAAATGGCCAACATGGCGCGCTCCGAAGTACGCAAGGTCAAGCAGTTTCTTTCCAGCCGCGTGGATCGTTACCGGCCGTCGTATGGCTACCGCACTAAGGAGTTCAAGCGCCAGGTGGTCTTCATCGGCACGATCAATCCCGAAGGGGGAGGTGGGTATTTGGCCGACCGCACAGGAGGTAGGCGCTTCTGGCCGGTGACCTGTAAACGTATCGACCTGGCACGTATGCAGACCGAGCGCGATCAGTTGTGGGCCGAGGCCGTCGTGCGCTATCGCCAGGAGGAGCCCTGGTGGTTGGATGACACCACCGAAGCTTTCGCCCGGGAGGAGCAAGCTGCCCGTCAGCTCGATAATCCTTGGGAAGAGCGGGTCAGTAGGTTCATTGAGGAGTTGCCACCGGAGAGAGTCGGCGGCTGTTGGAGCAGTCGCCGGGCAACGCCGCTAACGGTAACAACGACTGGGGAGGTGTATCAGGCTTTTATGGGTCGTGACGCGTGCGACCGTGATATGCGGGATACGAAGCTCATCGCAAACGCTCTTGCCGGTCTCGGCTGGATGCAAGGGAAGCAGACGTTACCCAGTGGCCGTCGAGTCAAATGCTGGCGAGCCCCTTCGCCCTGATGACCCATGATCGTCATAGCCCGGCTCGAGCCGGGCTTTTTGCATCACAGGGCCCGAGGCGTTCCACGGGTGACAGAGGGGTTCCGCTGCAAGCCCGCATCAGGCCTGGCCTGGCCAAGGTGGAACGGGTGGACCCCCTAGTGTGAAAACCTCTGCTCTATAGGAGGCAGGCGATAGTAAGAGTGCTGGGGGAAGCAGGCATTACTCCAATCTGTATAGGGGGAGGTGAGTGGTGATTTGGTTGTCCACGTGGGACAAGGGTGCCAGCCCGCATCAGACGTGGCATTCTGGAGGAACGGGTGTGTCCCGGGTGGCACACCTCAGGTATCTCTGGGACCGATCCCGGCTTCCCCGGCACCAAAAAAGGGCGCCAGCCATTGGCGCCTCCTGGCGAACCCATCCCGCCCTCGCCCGACCCACCGGCCTCACTCGTCCTCCAGGCCCCGGTCCTCGACCAACCCGCGCAGGTAGGCGGCGTGCATCGCCACGTCCTCGGCCATCTCCACGAGCTGGCGAGCCAACCAGTCAGCGGGCATTGGGGCATCAGGAGCGGGGATGCCCTGGAAGCGCAGGTTGGCCGCCTCACTACATGTCCAGAGAAGCGCCTCGACCACCTCGGCCTGGTCTGGGACATCCTCCCACTCGGCGCCTTGGTCCTGGTGGTAGTAGACCTGACACAGGTAGGTGGGCAGCTGCTCCATATGCCAGGCGGGCAGGACGCCGTAGCCCGGATGCTTGCCGGCGACAATCGCCGCCGCCCAGCGCACCTCAACGTGCTGGCGATACCGGGCCTCGGCCTCGCTGATCTGACCGCGCCACCAGGCGTGCCATGCCGCCCAGGTGATTGCCTGCAGTTCGTCCAGCACATGCTCCACCACGCCCGGGGCGTTGAGCCAGGTTTGGCCTCGCGTCTCGGCCTTTGTTTGAGCGTCCGCGGCGGCGAGGCTGTGCCAGGGTAGGGTGGGGGCGTTACCCAGCTCACTCTCGCGGGCCATTCTCGGCGTAACGGACCGACCCCCGGCCTGAGTCACCTCCATCGCGAGGCCGGGCGTCTCCTGCTCAACGCGGCATTGCCCCCGGAGCGCACACGTCTCCGCTACCGGGCAGCAAGGGCACAGCGCCAGCATCTCCATGGCGAATCCCTCGTCCTCACCGTTGCTCCCCTCACCCCGCCATGCCGCGAGAAACGGCCGCTGCGCCCCGCTGACGCGCACCAGCACCCGACGGCTGCCCTGGTTATGCCCCGGCGCCAGCGCGGCCCACAGGCCCTCCAGCAACGTCGGCCGGCGTGCCAGCTCGGGGTCGGGCTCGGAATCGAAGCGGCGGTAGACCTCGGCCGGCGAGAAGCCTTGCCCGCATGGATCACGGTCAGCACCGCGACCCGCTCACGCTGCTCGGGCGGCAGATGCTCAGGGAGGGCAGGGAGTGGGCTATCTGGCAGGCCCGGTGGACCTGGCATCCTTGGTCGGCTACTCATGCGCGGCTCCGCACAACGCCTCGCCCATCTCGGCGATCATCTCGTGCAGCTCCAGCTCGTCCAGCCATGTCTCCGGGATCACTTCCTCGCCGTGCATCGCTCCCAGCAGGTTCCCCGCAATCGCCCCGGTGGAGTCGCTGTCGCCGTCGTGGTTCACCGCCAGCACCACGCCGTGGCGCAGGTCATCGGCGACCAGGGCGCAGTAGACCGCGATCGCCAGCGCCTCCTCGGCCACCCAGCCTTCGCCCAGGGCCGCAATCGCCTCGGGGTAAGGGGTGGGGCACCCCGCCAGCCGCCATGCCTGCTGCAAGGCCTCTCGCGTCTCCTGGTGGCCTTCCTCGTCGGCAAGCAGGGCCAGGCTCAGCGTCAGGCCTTCCTCCAGGCTGCCGCCCTCGACCAGGCGTTGAATCAGCACCGCCAGCACGCCCCCGGTCAGGTAGCCGCCGGGGTGGCCGTGGGTCAGCCAGGCCAGCTCCTTGCCCAGGACAAACGTCTCCCGCGGCTCGAGGCCATGGCAGGCCCCGAACAGGCCCACCGGCGCCACCCGCATCACCCCGCCGCAGCCCTTGCTGTCGTTCACCGCGCGCTCGCCCAGCACCGTTATGTCGCGCAGGGCGGACAGGCAGGTATTGCCCGGGGCACGCCGGTGGTGCAGGGCCGGTTCGGCCAGCAGGGCACTGGCGTCTGCCTGAGCCTCGTTCGTCAGGGCACTACGTCCACCCTGGGTGACCAGCCAGCGCTGCAAGGCCGCCGCCCCCGCCTGGCGATGCACGTCGATGTCATGCACGGCTCCCTGGGCCTCGGTGGCCAACAGCCCCTCGGCGGTGAACAGGGTCATCTGGGTGTCGTCAGTGATCGCGCCCACGCGGCCGTAGGCCTTGAGGTAGTCGGTAACACCCGGCTCACCGACGCGCGCAATGATCTGAGAGCGGCGCCAGAACTCCACCGGGGCGCCCAAGGCGTCGCCGCAGGCCCCGGCGAGCAGGCAGCCGCGGTATCGGCTCAGGAGGGTAGAGGAAAGTGAAGGGTGCTCAGTCATGGCACAAGGCCTCCAGCTGCGGTTGGTCGTTGGGATGGTGCAATACCTCACCGAGGCGCGCGATCGGCACCAGGCTCACCGCCTGACTCTCCCAGCCCATGGCCGCGGGCGTGCCACCGATACGGTGGGCCAGGAAATACCGGCAGAGGCTGGTCGAGCGCGGTACGTCCACCAGCCAGCGGGTCAGGGCGATGACCAGGCCAGCCTCCTCGAAGGTCTCCTTGATCGCGGTCTGCGCAAGGCTCAGCCCGGGCTCCTGCTTGCCCTTGGGGAAGGTCGCTCGATAGCCGCCGAAGGCATTGCTGGGGTGGATCACCCACACCCGGCCATCGGGCTCCATGACCACGGCACCGGCCGCAGGTGCCTTGCCCGGCAACAGCGGCAGGGAGGGGGCGTCCTGGCTCCAGCCACCGTCACCACTGGCTTGGGTAGGCATCTGATCCAGCGTCGCCCCAGCGGCCTCCCAGGGGCATTTCCGGCCACTCGCTCTGCCGTCGGCCCATGGCGATAGCGCCAGCCCGTTCAGGCTCGCCGGCAGCGGTCCGTCCGGCACCACCCGGGCGATCGCGGTGGGGTCGTCCCAGCAGGCCAAGGGCGTCGGATTGGAGGGGTCCGTCAAGATCACCGGCTGCCCGGCATCGTCACGGCGAGGGTGTATCACTGGCATGACATGGCCTCGGTCGCGTAAAGCCAACAGACTAGCCCGAGGCGGGATGCATCGCCATGGAATCAGGGGGTTAGCCTATCGGGTCGCCACCGTGGCTCCCGCCAATCCGGCGAGGCGTGGTATCCTGTCAGCCTACGATTGCTTGAGGCGCCCATGGCCACCCACCACCACGATACCGGCTACAAGGAGCTGTTCAGCTACCCTGAGTTCGTTCAGCAGCTGATCGAAGGCTTCGCGCCCAGCGAGATCGCCGGGCTGATGGACTTCTCGACGCTCAAGCAGCACAACGGCCATTACATCACGCCGATGTTCGAGGAGAAGATCGAGGATGTGGTGTGGTCGGTGGAGGTCACCTGGCAGGGCGTGACCCAGCGCGTGTTCCTCTACATCCTGCTGGAGTTCCAGTCGGCGGTGGATCACACCATGCCGATCCGGCTGATGCACTATGTCGCCTGCTTCTACAGCGAGCTGCTCAAGCAGAAGGTGGTCACCCCCGGCCAGGGCCTGCCGCCGGTATTCCCGGTGGTGCTCTACAACGGCTCGAAGCCCTGGACGGCGCCACGGGATATCTACGAGATGATCACCCCGGAACCGCCCGCGTTCCTGCAGGTCTACCAGCCACACCTGCGGTACTACCTGGTCGACGAAGGGCGCTATACTGACGAGGATCTGGGCCTTCGCCAGACCCCGTTGAGCGGCGTGTTCAGCGTCGAGAACGCCGGGAAAGCTGGGAGGCCCTACAACAGGCCGTGGATCGAGTCGTGGCGATCATTCAGGCCGACCCGCACAAGGAGCGCACCGACCGGATCATTACCCGCTGGCTCAAGCGCCATTTGCATCGGCTGAGGGCTGAGGTCAACCTGGATCGGCTCAATAGCTTGATGGAGGACAAAGATATGTTGGCAGAGAATTTGGAGAACCTGGTCAAGAAAGAGCGTCAGGAAAGTGAGCGGCTGGGTATTGAGAAGGGCCGTCAGGAAGGCCGTCTGGAGGAAGCGCAGAGGATCTTGCGTAAGCAGATCAGCCTCAAGTTCGGCGACTTGCCGACCTGGGCTCAGCAGCGCCTGGATCAGGCCACGCCGGATCAGTTGGAAGACTGGTCTGCCGCCATCCTGGTGGCTGACAGCCTCGAGAGCCTCTTGGGCGAGCATTGAGCCAGGCGGGGTGAGGCCATGTTGGCAGAAAACTTAGAGAACCTGATCAAGAAAGAGCGGTTGGAAGGCCGCCAGGAAGGCCGCCTGGAGGAGGCGCGCGAGGTCGTGCGAACGCAGCTCACCTTCAAATTCGGTGAGGTGCCCGACTGGGTAGAGGCACAGCTTGCCCAGGCCGACCATGCTCAGTTGAAAGGCTGGATGCGCGATGTACTGTTCGCCACCAGCTTGGAAGAGATGTTCAAGCCCTGACCTCCCGGCGGATCACGGCTCGATCCGCCACGTCCCACCCTTGGCGATCGACTCGCCGTCCAGCAGACGCTCCGCGGCCAACAGCGCCAGCTTCACTACCTCCTGTTGCGTCTTGCCGTGCACCTGGCCCAGCCGGCGCAGTCGTCCGCGGCTGTCCGCCTCCAGGCTCACGGTCACTTCCTTGACTCCTTGCGCGCGACGGCGCTGGCGATAGCGCTGCTGGTGCTTCGCTGCCATGGTGGCAACCTCACGACGTGATAGGGAAGGTCAGTCTGTTGTCACGACGTGATGACAAGCGGTGGCGCGTGGTTGAGCGGGCGGTCGCTCATATCTGAGCGTCGAGACGCGCAATATTGAACGCGGCGGCGGGAAATGCGCGGTGCTAACCAAGCAGCCGCCGCCCCGGAGGGAGCGGCCTGGTCGTGGGCTGGCGGGGTACAGGGCGATCGCGATTCAGACGTGGGCGTCAGGCCGCGAGAGCGGCTCAATCGTCAGGCGCAGCCCCAGGGCATTGGCCACCTTGCTGATGGTGGAAAATGCCGGGTTGCCCTCGCCGGACAGTGCCTTGTAGAGCCCCTCACGGCTCATGCCCACCTCTTTGGCCAGCTGACTCATGTTGCGTGCGCGGGCGACGTCACCCAGCGCGGCGGCGAGAAGCGCAGGGTCGTTCTCCTCCATCACCGCCTCGAGGTAGGCAGCAATGTCCTCCTCGCTCTGCAAGTAGTCCGCGGTATCGTAATGACTGAAAGTGGTGTGTTGAGTTGCCATGGGTCACTCCTTCCATTGCGCGGCAATGGCTTTGGCCTGGTCGATGTCGCGAGCCTGGGTGGCTTTATCACCGCCGCAGAGCAGCACCACGATCACGGGCCCTCGGGTAATGTAGTAGACGCGGTAGCCGGGACCATGGGGGATGCGCAGCTCAGAGATGCCTTCCCCGACCGGTTTCACATCGCCGGGGTTGCCCAGGCTCAGGCGTCGGATGCGTGCCGTGATCCTGGCGCGAGCGCGTGTATCCCGCAGCCCTCGCAGCCACCGATCGAAGACATCGGTTTTTATGAGTTCGATTATGTGATAACTCTAGTTAACAATCAGGAGGGTGTCAACTCTGGTTAACAGCCCGGAGAGACAGAGGCCGCTCGAGGGAGCGGCCCGTGTGTCAACACAGTGAAGTGTGCCGGAAACGTCGGTCGTCAGCCGGTCAGGACCTGTGTGGCGGTGATCGGCACCGCAATGGGCGTCTTGTGCAGCGTCATGGCGGCGGGTGTCATCTGCTGACTCAGCAGGGCGCCCACTTCGTTGCTGGCGTGCAACAGGGTGGCGTTGGACAGGTGGGCATAGCGCTGAGTGGTCTTGACCTGGGTATGGCCGAGCAGCTTCTGGACCTCATACAGTGAGCGCCCGGCGTTGATCAGGAAGCTGGCGAAGCTGTGACGCAGGTCATGGATGCGGAGATCCGGCAGCCCCGCGCGCTGACGCGCCGAATCCCAGGAGTGAAACACAGTAATAAATGGCTTGCCGGTCTTGGGGTTGGCAAAGACCCACTCGCTGTCGGTGGCCTCGCGGCGCGATGCCAAAAGCCCCAGCGCCTGGTCGGAGAGCGGCACATGACGCGCCTCGCCGGTCTTGGGCAGCGGAATACGCCAGCGTTTCTGCTCCCAGTGGATATCCTCCCAGCGGGCCTTGAACACCTCGCCTCGGCGCGCCCCGGTCAACAGCAGCATGGCCACGATCGGCCCCAGCAGCGGGTTGGGTGAGGTGTCGATGGCCTGGAAAAGCGCCTGGGCCTCCCCGGTATTCAGATAGCGCTCGCGCCGGTTGTTCTCCTGAAACTGTGGAATGCCCTTGGTGGGATTTTTCGTCACCCCGGGAATATCCCACTCCATGGCCAGGTTGTAGAGGTAGCGCACCAGAACCAGTACTCGATTGGTGCTCGCTGGCTTGTGGCTGGCACGGTGCAGATGGATCACCTCGACCACCGCCGCCTTGGTGATCTTGTCCAACGGCAGGTGGCCCAGGTACGGCGATACATGGTTGCGCAATAGACACTCGTCGGTTGACCAACTGCGCTTGTGGACTTTCACGAAGGGCAGGTAGCGCTGCTGTATGAAGGCATTCAGCGTGGGTACTTGGCGCGCGATGCGCTTGTCCTCGGCCGGGTTCTCGCCCAGCACCACCTTCGACTTCACCTCTTGGGCCTTCTGGCGCGCCTGGGAAAGCTTGAGTAGCGTCGCATCGCCCAGCTTGTGCTGATAGCGCTTGCCCCGGTCATCGGTGTAGCGCACGTAGTAGGTACGACCACCCGAGGCGCGTAGCTCCAGCATCAGCCCAGTCACCTGGGTATCCTGCAGATTCACCTTGCGCTTCCCAGGCGGACACGCCTGCTTATCGACGAAGGATTGCGTGAGAGGGGGTGTGGCCACTATGCTTCTCCTGATTAGAGCCATACGGCTAACAAGGTGCAATATAGGCCAGAAGATTCAAATAAGCTACATAAAGGATTGCGCATGACCCGATCCATTGATGCCGCACCCCGTCCCACTCTCAGTAGTGCCTACCAGTGCGCCATCCTCATTCGCGCGCTGCGCACCTTCTACCGTCTGAGCCAGCACGACCTGGCGAAGCTCTCGGGGTATCGCGCCCGACCCTGGATCGCATCGAATCGCTGCGCGGTATCGAGCGTGCCCGGCAGTCGACCCTCGAGCACCTGCTGGATACCTTTCGCCAGCTAGGCGCGGAGATCACCCTCGATCCCCAGAAGGGGGCTCAGGTGCATTTCAACCTGGCTGCCATGGCCTTGAGCTTGGAGACCCTGACCGACGATACCGAACTGCGCGATCAGCTCGCCGTGTTTGAGCGGCCTGCCGAGACCGCTCCCTCGGCCTTCGAGCGCTTGCTGGCGCTGGCGGAAACTCAGCGCTCGCCGGTGATGGAGCGTTTTCGACGGCAAGCCTTTCCCTCGCCAGCAGAGCCTGCCTGGCAACAGGCCCAGCAGGAGGCCCACGCCCACCGCGCAGAGTCGCTTCGCCAAGTGCAAGCGGCGGCCAGCGAGGCGGAAATGCGGGGGACGGGGGAGGATATGGCGGGATATCTACAAGGCGTTGATTTAATTGATAAAGAAGATTTCAAGGAGCTGCGGCGGGCAGCGGCGGAAAAGCGAGCGCGGAGGACGAAAGGAGGGTCGGGCGAAGGGGCGGATTAAAGCGCGGCTAAATGATTGAAAAGACTAATATGATTCAATTTAGCTGCATTGGGTCTCACTCCAGATTCCGACCGTGCGGACATGGGGCATGACAACGCCATCGGTACCGAGAATGACGACACCTTCCTCGCGCCGCTGATGTCCATCAATGGCCTGTCCGCCAACAGCCTGAACACCGGCGACTACCTCGACGGTAACGGCGGCAACAACAAGCTGGTTGCCGAAGTGCAGTCCGGTGGTGCGGTGTCCGGCGAGTCCGGCGCCAGCCTGCGCCCCGTGACCCAGAATATCCAGGACTTCGAGTTCACCGCGCTGAACGCCGGTGGCAGCATGACCCTGGGCTCTGTCCTTGAGCAGTTCATCGCCGCCGAGCTGGGCGATGAACTTGACGGCTGGGAGTTGCAGGGTCCGGCAGTCGGTATCGACGCTGCCCGCATGACCGATGTGGTCAACATGGGCTCCTACGACAGCAACGCCTCCCTGGTGATCTACGATGTCACCACCAAGACCAGCAATGATGGCGTGCGCAACACGGAAGAGCTCACCTTCCGCATGGACCACACGGCCAATGACAACAGCAATGGCTTCGCGTCCAACCTGACCGTCTACTTCGATGAGAACTACCTGCTGGCCGGCCGCGTCGAAGACGCCAGCCGCATCCAGTACGAAGTGATGAACCAGGACGCCTGGGACCTGATCAACGTTGACGGCCAGGACGACGTTGAGCTGCTCGACGGTGTCTTCTTCCAGCGTCTCTCCTTCACCCTGAACGGTGAGACCGTCGACCTGCACCCGCTGCTGGGCGAGACCGGCATCGAAGGCGATGGCCTGACCATCCGCACTCACCAGGACCTGGCCGACGCCATCAACGCCGCTCTCGAAGAGCTCGGCCTGGCTGACCAGGTGTCCGCTTCCGTGGGTCCGAACTTCGTCGAGCGCTCCGGTGTCGACGCTGCCGAAGGCCGCGATGCACCCACCGTGGTGCTGGAAGGCGAGCCGGGCGTCGAGCTGGGTGCCAACGAGAACTTCGCGTTCCTGGCCGCTTCCGACAACAGCCCGATCCGTAACTCCAACCGTTACGACCGTGCCGACGAAGCCGTCATCGAAGGTGAAGACGAGCGCATCACCACCAACGTCGAGCTGCACAAGGTGGGCCGTGGTGCTGAAGGCGGCGACGTCCATGTCGGCGGCAAGGCCGGCGGCAGTATCGCCGTGTTCAACGTCGACGTGCTGGGCGCCGACGAGAAGCCGAGCAACATTGGTTGGCTGAACACTGGCCGCAACCAGGACGGCATGGAGACCGTGAACATCGCCACCCACGAGGACTACGTGGACGGCGAGAGCTTCGCTAGCCTGACCATCCGCAACGGTTTCGACAGCAACCAAGGTCTGATCGACGAAGTCAACGCCAACGACTTCCTGGGCGACCTGACTATCGGCTCCGATGAAAATCGCATCGAAAATGTGGCCGTATTCACTGCCACCGGCGGCGGCGATGTTGAGTTCTGGGCGGATTACAGCACTACCCTAACCCACAGCATCACCACCGGCGACGGCGATGACCAGATTGATGTCAATCTGAGCGGTGTCTCTGCCTCCGGCAGCACGCTGACCTCTGTGGATATCACAGCTACCGGCGGTGACAACGTTATCGAAGTCGACCAGGACGGTGAAGGCGAGCACTCAGCTACCATCACCACCGGTGCCGGTGATGATGTTATCCGTGGTAACGGCGTCTCTATTACGGTCGACTCTGGTGCTGGCGACGACGTCATTTACGCCGAAAATACAGGCCAGACAGCTATCGGTGGCTTTGAAGCCGGTGACTGGGCTGATGAATTCGGCACCGTAGACGTAAACGGTAACGATGTGCTGGCCGAGCAGCTGCTGCACGGTCGTCAGGTTCAGGTAACGATTGCCATCCCCGGCGGTGGTGACAATGACGGCGTTGGGGCCTTTGTCAACGGCTTCGAGGCAACGGCTACCATCGAGGCATCGAACGGTTTCCTGACCACTGAGCGTGATCTTTACGAGGCGGCGGCGCGTGCCATCAACGAAGATCCGGTGCTCAGCAAGCTGATGCGTGCCGAAGTCGACAGCAACGGTAATCTGATCGGTAACTACCTGATTGATGGCGAGGCCAGCTCAGCTAATCTCGTTACCGAAATGGCAGTGCTCGGTGAGTGGAGCGATCTCTCTACCGCTGAACGTAACGGCATTCGCGATGAGCTACGTGCCGAGTACAACGACTCCAGCATTGAAGTAGGCGACATTGACGGTGCATACGACTCACTCGAGGGTAATACACTCAACGAGAACGAGTCCTTTGACGGTACTTTCCTGGGTACCGACTCCACAACCACTGGTTCTAACGTCATCAACGCTGGCACCGGCGATGACGTGATCGTGCTGAGCTCTGCTGCAGCCGATCAGGAGGAAGGCCGTTTCGACACCGTCGAGTTTGACGCGGGTGGCTTCGGCACCAACACCATCGTGCACTTTAACGACGGTGAAGACGGTGATGTGTTAGACTTCACTGCCTGGCTGGACAACGAACAGCAGTTGGCTGGTTCCAGCACCCAGTCGCGTGAGCGCTTCGATACTACTTACGATGTAGGCGGTACCGAATTTTCGGCCAACAGCGTGGTCGTGACCGACTTTAGCAGCCTTGATGCTTCGGCCACTACCGACTTCGCAAGCCTTTCGGGTTCGCAAGTGCTGGCGGCGCTGAATGCCTCTGGTGGCTTTACCTCTAGTGCTCAGGCAGATGTTGTTGGCGGCGTTCAGAAGTCGATTCTCTTCGTTGAGAATACCGGAGACGACCAGAACCTTGGTGAGTATAAGGTCTTTGAAGTCACATCTGATGCTTCTGAATCTGGTGACGACACCTTCACCGGCGCCGAGTTGGTGGGTACCGTCGACTTTGGCCAGACCCAGGACTTCCATGTCGACAACTTCGCCTAATACCGGCTACGAGCCGCCTCGGTAGCTCGTTATTCGGACCTTTAGGTAAGTAACGAACCCCCGGCTTCTGCCGGGGTTTTGTCTCTGACGCATGGCCTATGCTGTCGCTAGCCACCGATCATGAGGTCACCTTATGCCCCACTTTGTGCCAATACAGCCCTCCGTCCATCGCCATGCCGGCTTTCAGCGTGCCCAGGACGTTTACCACGCCGCCCATGACCGCTTTGCGCCCCTGCTATTGGACGAGCTGGCTCACGCGCTGCCCTTTATGCCGCTGTGCTTTACCCCGCACGCCACAGAAGAAGGGCGAGAGCGCTTCCAGCTGGTGGGTATGCTCGGGCTGCACGATAACCAAAATCTCTTTCTTCATCCCAAAAGCCACAAGTGGCTGGTGGGCTATACGCCCGCCTGCTACCGCGCCTACCCGTTTGGGCTCGTCATTGATGACCATACCGGCAAGCCGGTGCTCGGCTTCGATACCAACAGCGGCCTGCTGCGTGACTCCCTCGATGAGCCGGGGGCGGTGGCCTTTTTCGATGAGCAGGGTCAGCCGGCCCAGCATCTCAAGGACACCCTGACCTTTCTCAAGGCGCTGGAAGCGGGCAAACAGCGTACCCAGCAGGCGGTGGATGCGCTCGCCGAACAGGGGGTGATTCAGCCCTGGCCTGTCGCCCTGAAGATCGGTGAAGAGAAAGAGACTCTGACGGGGCTGTACCGTATCGATGCCGAGGCGCTCCAACAGCTCAGCGATGAAGCACTCGGCAAGCTCAACCGGGTAAATGCCCTGCAGCTCGCCCATGCCCAGCTGTTCAGCCAGCCGCAGCTCAAGCATCTCGGCAAGCTTGCCAGCATTCACGCCCGCGCTGGTGAGGCGGCAGCCAACGAAAACCTCGATGAGCTGTTCAACGAAGGCGACGACGATTTCCAGTTCGACTTTGACAGCTAGGGAGAGCAGGGATGTCCAAGCGCGCGTCACGCCGCCGGTCGGGGGCTCGGTCGCCCAAAACGCCAGCCGTCAATGCGCCAGGATGGGCTAGCGGCCTACGCGCCCGCCATCCGAAGGGCGACTCGCTGGCCGCCGAGCGGCTGACGCCCAATACCTCACGGCCCACGGCGGCGCTGAATGACCCGGTGCTGCGCTATCATGCCCAGCGTATCGACCATGTGGGGATCAACGCCTTTCTGGTGGCTCTGGCAGCCTGGCAGCGTGGCCTGCAGGTGAGCTTCCACTATGAGCTGGCCACCCAGTGCGAACGCTTCGCCGACCTGCCGGTGCAGGGCTACCGTGGCGAGGTGTTCAGCGTCAGCGATGGGCGCAAGACCCACTATTTTCGCCGTACCCTCGGCGACCTGTGCAGCCTCAAGAGTAGCGCCCTGGCCAGCCACAAGGCCGCCGCCAAGCAGCATCTTGCCGCCCAGGGACTCGATGTGCCCGATGGCATCGTCGTGAGCCCTGACCAGACCCAGGGCGTCAGGGGATTCTTGGCCCGCCACCCGGGCAAGCGCTTGCTGATCAAGCCGCTCGGCGGAACCCTGGGGCGTGGCATCATTCGTGATATCCCGGCCGATGGCGTGAGCCGCCATCTCCAGGCGAGCCAGGAGGAGTCACTGCTGCTCGAAGAGATGGTCAGCGGGGCGGAGTATCGTGTCTATGTCACCGACCAGCGCTACGTCGCCGCCTACCAGCGCCGCCCGGTGAGCGTCGAGGGCGATGGCCGGCACTCCATCGCGCAGCTTATTGACGCCCGGCAGCGCCAGCGCCGACAGGGCCACCCGCTTAACGCCGTGGCCATTCCCACCGGGGATAACGAACGGCGCTATCTTGCCGAGCAGGGGCTGACGTTCGATAGCGTGCCCGCGCCAGGCGAGCGGATCTACTTGAACGACGACCCGTCGCGGCATCACGGCGCCGATCAGGTGGAGGCCACCGATAGCCTGCCAGAGGCCGTGCGAGAGGCCTGTGTGCGCTGCGCTCAGGCCTTGGGGCTGCCCTTTTCTGGAGTCGATGTGATCGTTCAGGAGAGTGGCCGCTACGCCATACTGGAAGCCAATCAGTGCCCGATCCTGCTGGGCGCGGCCTTCCCGACCCTACCGACTAACGCCGGCAACCGTGTGGCCGAGTCGCTCATCGACCGCTACTTTCCTGGCTCGGTGGACAATCCCCGCCATACCAAGGCCAGCTTCGATTTCGTGCAGGTCTGCCAGACGCTGCAGAACGGCACGCTGGGTGCCGTCAGCCTGCCGGTGCTGGGGCCTGACTGGGAACATCAGCGTATCTCGATACCCGCCACCCAGGTCAGCGCCAACGCCGAGCAGACGATCAAGGACGCCATGTTTGCGCATGGCATTCACGCCCAGCGAATCAAGACCGGCACCGGCGATCTGATGATCGACATCGTCGCCCCGAAAGAGCGCTACCAACGGTTTAAACGAACCCTTGAAGGGAAATGACACCCCAAAATCTCATAGGAGCCACAGCCCCATGGCCAAGACCCCGCAAACGACCCAAGCCCAGACCGTCACCATCGACGGCACCGAGTACAACCTCGACGCCCTCTCTGAGCAGGCCCAGGCCCAGCTCACCAACCTGCGCGTCACCGACCGGGAGATCGAACGCCTCAACCAGCAGCTGGCCATCGCCCAGACCGCCCGCAAGGCCTATGCGCGTGCGCTCTCCACCGAGCTGCCCAAGAGCGAGCACTGATGGCCAAGCGCCACCTGATCCCGCTGGTGGTGCTCGCGGCCGTGGCCCTGACGGGCTGCGGCCGGGTGCCGTTGGTGCCGATTATTTGACCAGGAGGTAGTGCCTTGAGCGATAGAGCGGGAAGCAGCCGACTCGTCGAGTTTTGCCGGGGCAGGGCGGTTGACCACAAGGGCCGCACGATAGAGGACATCTGGGCGTTGCCACCCTTCTGGCTGGAGCACACTCACGACTTTATCCAGTGGCTCTTCCCGATTTCCGAGGCGGGGCGCTTCAACGGCTTCGCCCCGCTGCTGGACGAGCCGGCAAGCGCCGCTTTCGCCAACGACGAGGTGCTGCGTGCCAATCAGCGTCGCTCGCTCGACGTGATGCTGGCGTTCTTCGGCCTTGGTCGACGGGAGCATGTTATCGAGGCGCTGCCTGAGCTCAACATGCGCGAGCACATTTGGCTCAAGCGGGGCGGGCACAACCACCTGCGGATCTCGCGGATCATCCGCAGCCTGCACCTGTGTCATCAGCCCGAGCTCGCGGCCGCCTTCCAGTACGCCGTGATCGAGATCGGTTCCACGCGGGGAGTGGTGTCGGAGCAGTCAATTGCTTACTGGCGTGCGGCCTCCCAGCCCTGAGAAAGCGTGACCGATACCCGTTACCCCTGGACCTCGAGAATCACGATCTGAAACGCGCGATCGGCCTTCGGCAGGTGATCGTGATTCAGGAACGGGTGCAGTGGTTCGGAGGCGATCAGGTTGACGTCGAGGTCGTCTAGACCCGCCGTGTGCAGGGCGTTACCGAGTCGTTCGATCAGGCGCTCGGTGGTATCCCGCTCCGCCGGGCAGCGGCGGGTCAGCACCAGGTAGTTGGTCTTGAGGCTATGTCGTCTGGCATGGCGGCTGACCTTGGCCAGCCGGCGGATATCGCTGATCAGCCCGCGCATGGCATCGCCCCGCTTGAACTCCAGGATATGCGCCGTGCGTCCCCGTTTGCCCGTGTGCAGTACCAGGTCGAAACGCCCGTCGGGACGCAGGTCGGGCTCACTGAGCAGCTCGGCGATGTCGTCGACCTGCATGTCTGAGGCCTCTAAAGTACGTTTGACCTGCGCCTCCAAGCGATAGCCGAAATTGTCAAAATGGACAGCGAAGTAGTCGGCCACCCGCATGGCCATGAAGAACTCCGGCATGCGATGCAGCGAGGAGCGCGACAGCCGTTGAGCGTCGTCATGGGCGGCCAGCAGAGCCTCCATAATGGCGTTGAGGCGGTTATTGGGTGAAGACCTCATGGGCGACCTCCCTGGTCAGGAGTAGAGCCGTGACCATGACAGGCACGCTGAGCAGCCAGGCGGTGATCGATACGATCGGCATCTCAGGCTCCCTTTGATGGCTGGTGTCGGTGATACGGTGATAGATCGGCAGAGGACGTCGATTCTTGAATGACCTCCTGGAAGCCTTGCGCGCTTCGGCGCTGGCGATAGCGCTGCTGGTGGCTGGCGGCCATGGGGGTAACCTCACGTCGTGATGGGGAGAAACTGGGTATGGCGTCACGACGTGAGGGGGCGTGGTCACTCATTATTGAGCGCTATGACGGGGCTTCTTTGCCCGGATCGAGCCGGCCCGCCACGCGCCCAGGCCGTTTGGAGGGTCGGCCGGGGCATCCGGGTGTGCAAGGGAGAGGCGTCGAGCCGGGACAATCGCTCAGCCGGCAAGGCCCGGCACCACGTCTACCGGCGGGGCAGGCAGTGCCTCCGGGCACCGGGAATGGAGCTGCCCGAGTTCAACGACTTGCAGGATCTACACGAGGTACATGACATGCTGGCCGAACGCATCAAGAAATGGCCCGAGCGGTGGATCGAGGAAGGGCGCCAGGAAGGCCGAGAAGAAGGGCGAGAGGAAGGGCGCCAGGAAGGGCGTCAGGAAGGCCAGTTAGAGGCCAAGCGCGAGACCGCCCGCAATTTGATCGCTCGTACCGAGATGGACGACGCCATGATTGCCGAGATCGCCGGGCTGCCCATCGACGACGTGGCGCGGCTGCGTGCCGAGGGCCGGCACTGATTGCTTGCATCGCCCTGACGCCCAGCGCCGCCTATGCCCGCGCCCTGAACGAGCAGCTGCCCAAGGAAGCGCACTGATGATCAAGCGTCACCGGCTCCTGCTGCTGGCCCTCGCCGCCGTGGCCCTGGCGGGCTGCGCGATTATTTGAATGGACGGTGGTAGCCCTGCCGATGGGGCAGGACCATACGGAAGCCAGTGGGGCTGTGGTAGGCTGAGCCGCACTACCCCGAGACACAGAGCCCCGCATGGCCAGCCACCACGACCACAGCTACAAGCTGCTGTTCTCCCATCCCGAGATGGTCAAGGACCTGCTCACCGGCTTCGTCAAGGAAGCCTGGGTCAGCCAGCTCGACTTCGCCACCCTGGAGAAGGTCAGCGGCTCCTACGTCACCGACGAGCTGCGTGACCGAGAAGACGACATCATCTGGCGGGTGCGCTGGGGAGACGACTGGCTCTACGTCTACTTGTTGCTGGACAAATTCATCGGGAATGAATTTGGGCGCACTTCAGTGCGCCCGAAGGGTGGGCGCCATGGATGGCGCACATCAATTCCAGTCGAGCGTCGACCGCTTCATGGCGGTGCGGATCATGAGCTACCTGGGGCTGCTGTACCAGGACCTGATTCGCCAGAAAGCCCTGACGCCCAGTGGCAAGCTGCCCCGGTGCTGCCCGTGGTACTCTACAATGGCGAAGCGCGCTGGCGTGCCGCACACAACGTCAGCGAGCTGGTCGAACGGGTACCGGGTGGCCTGGAGCGCTACCGACCCGAGCTGAGCTACCTGCTGCTGGACGAAGGCGCCATCGTCGAGGCGCCCGACTGGTCGGACGAGACGCGCAACGTGGCCGCGGCCCTGTTCCGGCTGGAGCACAACCGCGACGAGCAGGACATGCTCGACGTGCTGGGCCGGCTGGTGGAGTGGCTCAAGGCCCCGGAGCAGACCGGGCTGCGGCGTGCCTTCGTGGTGTGGATACGTCGCGTCATGCTTCCGCACCGGGCACCGGGAATGGAGCTGCCCGAGTTCAACGACTTGCAGGATCTACACGAGGTACATGACATGCTGGCCGAACGCATCAAGAAGTGGCCCGAGCGGTGGATCGAGGAAGGGCGTGAGGAAGGGCGTGAGGAAGGCGAGCGGCTGCACGCCGAGAAGACCGCCCGCAACCTGATCGCCCGCACTGAGATGGACGACGCCATGATTGCCGAGATCGCCGGGCTGCCTATCGAGGAGGTGGCACGGCTGCGTGCTGAGAGCCGGCACTGATCGTTTGCATAGCCCTGACGCCCAGCGCCGCCTATGCCCGCGCCCTGAATGAGCCGCTGCCCAAGGAAGCGCACTGATGATCAAGCGTCACCGGCTCCTGCTGCTGGCCCTCGCCGCCGTGGCCCTGGCGGGCTGCTGCGCAGCGCACCAGACCCGCTACCTGCGCGGGATGCGGGTGGCGAGCGAACTGTATGAACGCCGGGCGGCGGCTTGCCGGCGGCGATGCGTGGTAAGCTATCGGCAGTTGATTGCAAGGAAGCCCCATGGCCACCCACCACCACGATACCGGCTACAAGGAGCTTTTCAGCTACCCCGAGTTGGTTCAGCAGCTGCTCGAAGGCTTTGCGCCGTCCGAGATCGTCGAGCTGATGGATTTCTCGACTCTCAAGAACCACAGCGGCAACTACATCACGCCGCTGTTCGAGGAGAAGTTCGAGGATGTGGTGTGGTCCGTGGAGGTGACCTGGGAAGGTGTGACCCAACAGGTCTTCCTGTACATCCTGTTGGAGTTCCAGTCGGGTGTGGACAGCACCATGCCGATCCGGTTGATGCACTACGTCGCCTGCTTCTACAGCCACCTGATCAAGACCAAGGTCACGACCGCTGCTCAAGGGATGCCCCCGATCCTGCCCATCGTGCTCTACAACGGGTCCCGAGACTGGACGGCCAAGCAGGACATCTACGATCTGGTCACCCCGGAACCGCCGAGCTTCCTGCGGGTCTACCAGCCCCGCTTGCGCTACTACCTGGTGGACGAAGGGCGCTACACTGATGAAGAACTGGGGCTGCGCCAGACGCCACTGAGCGGAGTGTTCAGCGTGGAGAACGCCGGTGAGAGCTGGGAGGCCCTGCAGCAGGCCGTGGATCGGGTCGTGGCGATCATCCAGGCCGACCCCAACAAGGAACGTATCGACCGGATCATCACCCGCTGGCTCAAGCGCCACCTGCAGCGGGTCGCCCCCAAGGCCAGGCTTGACCTGGATTGTCTCAACAGCCTGGTGGAGGATAGAGACATGTTGGCAGAGAATTTAGAGAACCTGGTGAAGAAAGAGCGGCTGCAAGGCCGAGAGGAAGGCCGAGAGGAAGGGCGCCAGGAAGGCCAGTTAGAGGCCAAGCGCGAGACCGCCCGTAACCTGATCGCCCGCACCGAGATGGACGACGCCATGATTGCCGAGATCGCCGGGCTGCCCATCGGCGACGTGGCGCGTCTGCGTGCCGAGAGCCGGCACTGATCGCTTGCATCGCCCAGACCGACCGCGCCCTGAACGAGCAGCTGCCCAGGGAGGCGCACTGATGATCAAGCGTCACCGGCTCCTGCTGCTGGCCCTTGCCGCCGTGGCTCTGGCGGGGTGCGGCTGGGTGCCGCTGGTGCCGATTATTTGAATGGACGGTGGTAGCCCTGCCGATGGGGCAGGACCATACGGAAGCCAGTGGGGCTGTGGTAGGCTGAGCCGCACTACCCCGAGACACAGAGCCCCGCATGGCCAGCCACCACGACCACAGCTACAAGCTGCTGTTCTCCCATCCCGAGATGGTCAAGGACCTGCTCACCGGCTTCGTCAAGGAAGCCTGGGTCAGCCAGCTCGACTTCGCCACCCTTGAGAAAGTCAGCGGCTCCTACGTCACCGACGAGCTGCGTGACCGGGAAGACGACATCATCTGGCGGGTGCGCTGGGGAGACGACTGGCTCTACGTCTACTTGTTGCTGGAGTTCCAGTCGAGCGTCGACCGCTTCATGGCGGTGCGGATCATGAGCTACCTGGGGCTGCTGTACCAGGACCTGATTCGCCAGAAAGCCCTGACGCCCAGTGGCAAGCTGCCCCCGGTGCTGCCCGTGGTACTCTACAATGGCGAAGCGCGCTGGCGTGCCGCACACAACGTCAGCGAGCTGGTCGAACGGGTACCGGGTGGCCTGGAGCGCTACCGACCCGAGCTGAGCTACCTGCTGCTGGACGAAGGCGCCATCGTCGAGGCGCCCGACTGGTCGGACGAGACGCGCAACGTGGCCGCGGCCCTGTTCCGGCTGGAGCACAACCGCGACGAGCAGGACATGCTCGACGTGCTGGGCCGGCTGGTGGAGTGGCTCAAGGCCCCGGAGCAGACCGGGCTGCGGCGTGCCTTCGTGGTGTGGATACGTCGCGTCATGCTCCCCACCGGGCACCGGGAATGGAACTGCCCGAGTTCAACGACTTGCAGGATCTACACGAGGTACATGACATGCTGGCCGAACGCATCAAGAAGTGGCCTGAGCGGTGGATCGAGGAAGGGCGCGAGGAAGGGCGCGAGGAAGGGCGCGAGGAAGGGCGCGAGGAAGGGCGCGAGGAAGGGCGCGAGGAAGGGCGTCAGGAAGGCCAGTTAGAGGCCAAGCGCGAGACCGCCCGTAACCTGATCACCCGCACCGAGATGGACGACGCCATGATTGCCGAGATCGCCGGGCTGCCCATCGACGACGTGGCGCGGCTGCGTGCCGAGGGCCGGCACTGATTGCTTGCATCGCCCGGAACGCTCAGCGCTGCCTACTCAACGAGCCGCTGCCGCCCTTCTGGTTGGAGCATACCCTCGATGACATCCAATGGCTGCCGCCGGGCTTTCCAAAGCGGCCACTGCTGGCGATCTCAAGGCTGCAAGATGCCCAGCGCACGCAAGCTGCCGATGGCGTCTTCGGATAACGCCGCGCTGAACTCATCTGTGGTGACGAACACCATCAGAGCGCCATCGGGAACGTGCTCCAGGGTTGTGATCAATGCTTCGCTTTCTTCGGGGTCTCCGTGGGTATCGAAGTTGTGGGGCTCTGACTTACCGTCAGGCGTTCGTACCCAGAGATTGATCCCACGTTGTAAGGTCATGAGGTCCTCCCCATTATGTCGCAGATAGGCGTTTTCCCACTGCTTTGCCAGAAAGCCACCTGTCGCGCGGGCATCGAGTTCCGAGCTGTCATCGAGTGCTACCGTCAGGCGAGATACACTGTCTCGGGTATCGCCCGGCGAGAGGTGGTCTGATAGCACCTGCTCTCCTTTGATGACGGCTGCCGTCCATGCGCTGCGATACTCCGGTGCCGAGGCGTTTGATTGAACGCGCAGGTCGAATTCCGGCTCGAGAGTGGCCGCCTGCCAGGGTGTTAGGATGATCCGCGGCGACAGGCGGCGGCTGTCATGGATTCCCCGCCAGGCAATGAAAGAATGATTGGGCAACGGCTTGGCTTCGGCGAGTATGGCCAGCGTGGAAGGTGAGAGGTGCGCTATCGTATCTTGACTTTTTTCTGGTGTTTTCCGCTCTGGCCAGAATACGACGTCGCCGCCGCGGTTGTGCAAACGCAGGTGCTGCAACAGGTATTCGCTGAGAGAAGTGTCTTGCGGGGCCTCGAGGAACGTCTCTAGGTCGCTCAGCGTCAAATGGTTGGTTTCTCTGCCCTTTAACACCTGCGCTGGGTGCGAGACTCCGTGTCCTTGCCCGGCCAATAAGCACAGGCTTGGAGCTTCGGGTGGAGCGGGGACTTCTTCCACCAGAGTGTCAGGTAATGTGCTGCATTCGCCAAGCCACAGAAATCGCTCGGTACTATGGGCATTTTCCAAGTGTGTGAGCAGCTCATCGGTGCTGCGTGTTTGATCGATTCGTAGGCTGTTATCTAGTGTCACCAGAGCAGGCAGCGGGAATTCGTGGGTTCCGATGGAGGCACGCTGGTCGCCAATATTAACTCTGAGCCCCTTGCGAAGGCTGGCGTATTGCCATAGGTGGCGTACTGTGGAGTAACGCTTGCGGATCGCCGCGACTGGATCTGGGTGAGTCTCCATGAATGTCTTGCCTGGTGCCAGTAGGTTCCGCCCGTAGCCCAGTGCCGGAACATCGAAACCCAGCTGATATAGCAGTGTCGGCCCCACATCCATCAGGGAGGCGGGCCTTCCCAGGTCGATTCCTTCTGGCACTAGCTCGGGGCTGACCCCCGGCATCATGAATAGGTTGCGACGGGGTTTCTGATTCAGGATGTCTGAAGCGGTGTTTGGTAGGGCCAAGTGGTCCGACACCACCACTACCAGGGTGTTCTCCAGGCTCTCGGCGCTGAGTAAATAGTCGATGAACTCAGACAACAGCTGATCGCTGCAGTGCACGGCATCGAGAATGGGGTTGTCGTTCAGGCCTGGGTTGTCGTCACTTGTATAGGGAATATCCTGGCAGCTTCTCGAAACGTGGCCTCTAGGGTGGTGAGTGTCCAGTGTGAGAAGCGTCAAAGCAAAGGGGTCTGGTTCGCTCGCCAGGGCATCGAGTTGTGCTTTTGCCATGGCCAACAGAGAGTCGTCATAGAGCCCCCACTGGTTGAGGTAGCCTGGATCGTCGAGCTGGGGAGCGAGTTCGTCGCGCCCTATAACATTGGGCACGCCATGACTCTGATAAAGAGGTCTTTGTCCGCAAAGCTGCTATCAGCCCCGCCCATATAATATTGGCGGTAACCCTGGGAGGCCAGGATGTCGCCAAGGCAGTGCGCATTGGGGAGAAACGCTTCCGTTCCCATTGTCTCGTTACGCGTGTTGCTGGCTGTTACCAGCGGCACGCCGCACTGGCTGGCTACCATTCCGCCAATGGTCCATGTCATCCCGGGCAGTGAGTGGACCTGCGAAAATGAGAGGCTCTCCTTACGCAGGGCATTCAGGTTTGGCACTAGACCAGGAAAGCGCTCTGCGTCGAAGTAACCTGTTTCTATCGATTCGGCGTAGATCAACACCAGGTTTTTCGGCCGGCTAATGCCGCTTCTCAAGGATGTTTCTTTATCGAAGACCAGGTCCTCAGGAAGCGGTGCTGCCGGCTCTTGAGCGAGATAGACTTTTAATGTTTTATAGGTCCCTGTTACCCCGGGGTTGCTGCCCAGTGCGATTGTGGTTGCCATGGCTGCCGGTAGTACGGCCAGCCGCCCAAATCCGTGATGTCGCCTCATTGCCAAATAGTGGCAGCCGGCGCCATAGCCCAGACTGGCCACCAGTAGCCCCGCTGCCAGCAGCATGGTTGAATGGTATTCCCCAAAGCCGGCGCCGCCCAGCCCAACCAGCAGGTGGTATAGCACGGCCTCGTTGATACCGCTTCCCGACAGCTGTTTGGACACCACATGTGCTGACGAGATCAGAGCCAAGCCCGTTCCCAGCAGAGCGGCCAGCTGGGCAACGATTCTGTGACGAGGTAGCAGCCAGCTGGCCAGAAGGAGCATGACCAGCGAGAACAACAGTAGCCAATTGATATTCATACGGTGGAGCCTGAACAATAAGAAAACATAATCACTGAAACAGCGAATATTACTGGGTCAGGACTGGCCATCAGCGGGCCGGCACCTGCCGGGTGTTAGGTTACCAGAATATGACAGCTTCACGTCTGGCTGGTATGGATACGTCGCCTAATGGCTTCCCCACCGGGCACCGGGAATGGTGCTGCCAGGACATCGACGATCTGGTCACCCCGGAACCGCCGAGCTTCCTGCGGGTCTACCAGCCCCGCTTGCGCGACTACCTGGTGGACGAAGGGCGCTACACTGATGAAGAACTGGGGCTGCGCCAGACGCCACTGAGCGGAGTGTTCAGCGTGGAGAACGCCGGTGAGAGCTGGGAGGCCCTGCAGCAGGCCGTGGATCGGGTCGTGGCGATCATCCAGGCCGACCCCAACAAGGAACGTATCGACCGGATCATCACCCGCTGGCTCAAGCGCCACCTGCAGCGGGTCGCCCCCAAGGCCAGGCTTGACCTGGATTGTCTCAACAGCCTGGTGGAGGATAGAGACATGTTGGCAGAGAATTTAGAGAACCTGGTGAAGAAAGAGCGGCTGCAAGGCCGAGAGGAAGGCCGAGAGGAAGGGCGCCAGGAAGGCCAGTTCAGAGGCCAAGCGCGAGACCGCCCGTAACCTGATCGCCCGCACCGAGATGGACGACGCCATGATTGCCGAGATCGCCGGGCTGCCCATCGGCGACGTGGCGCGTCTGCGTGCCGAGGGCCGGCACTGATCGCTTGCATCGCCCAGACCGACCGCGCCCTGAACGAGCAGCTGCCCAGGGAGGCGCACTGATGATCAAGCGTCACCGGCTCCTGCTGCTGGCCCTCACTGCCGTGGCCCTGGCGGGCTGCGGCCGGGTGCCGCTGGTGCCGATTCTGTAGTCCCTGCTGAGAGGTTAATGGTACGGTAAAACCATGATGAAGCAGCGGTAAACCTTGATGTTCTGTCAGCGATTCGGCTTGGAAGTCCACGTCACGCGTCACGCACGCGAGCGTATGGTGCAACGGGGTATCACTGAAGCTATGCTGGGTGAGCTTCTGGAAACCGGTGAGGCGCGCTATAAAGACGATACCTGGCTATGGGTCGCCAAGACCATGCAGGGCCGCCACGACAATCTCGTCTGTGCCGCCGTGGTGCTGGAAGATAGACTGATCGTCAAGACCGTCCTGCACCACTTCCAATGGGAGAATTGACCGTGCGTACCACCTACGATGAAGCTGACGATATTCTCGTCTTGCACCTCTCCGAAAAAGCCATTGCTAAGGAAGTCTCGCAGGACTGGAACACCCATGTCAGTTACGCGGAGGATGGAACCATCGTGGAGATCGTGATTCTGGAAGCCTCCAAGCAGGGCGCCTGGCCCCTGTTGCGCAGCCATGCGGCTTGAAAAGCATCACGGGTAGCGTGGCTCAAGGCCCCGGAGCAGGCCGGGCTGTGGCGTGCCTTCGTGGTGTGGAGTCGTCGCATCATGCTTCCGCGTGCCGAGAGCCGGCACAGATCGTCTGATAGTCCCAGAGCACTCAGCGCCGCCTACGCCCGCGGCCCGAGCGAGCAGCGTTCCAGAGCGGGGCAGCCGAAGATGATCCGGCTAGCCGGGGTGAATGGCGTTAACCTTGCAGGCCCTTCAGGTCTGCCACCAGCGCTTCCAGGTTAGCCTTGTAGCCGGCTTCCGCCACGCGCCGCTCGGTCATATAGTAGCCGCGCAAGGCGTTGTAACTGGTGAACCGGCCGACCGCAGTGATTTCCTGGTCGTAAATCACGTCGCCATCGGGGCTGGTAACCACGTAGTGGATGACCACGGTACGCCTGAGCGGACCCAGCGAGACCAGGCGATGGCTGATCAGTCCCCACTCACCACCATCTATCAGGGTGGCATCCAGGCTGTAGCCCTCTCCCAACAGGTTGGCGCCTTGCAGGGTGTCGTGGAGCAGCTTGGTGAAGCCGTCGTTGCTCACGTTGGGGCTTACCCGCCCCAGAGGGTAATGATGCTGGTGCCCTTGAAGTCTGTTGCCGAATTCACGCTGATGCCTTGATAGAGCGGGTGCTCGGCGCCTACCGGGTCGGAATCTTCGTAGAGGGTGTGTTCGTGCCTGGGCTCTCCGGTGAGGGTGACACAGCCAGCTAGCACCGCCATGGTGAGGAAGGCGATGAAGAGTTTACTGATTTTCATTCTTTTGGTTCCCTGTTTTGTCCCTGCTTTCCTGTGCAGTGCTCAGTCTATAGTACCAGCCGTTAAGGTGGCTTGAGTCAACGAAGTGTTGTTGCCCTCATGGCGAGGGCATGGCGTATCTGCGCCTAGAGCCGGCGCTGGCGGATAGGCGCCTTGGTCGGCCGGCAGTCTCCTGTGTTGGGAGGGTAGAATGCGGTATCATGTTCGCCCATTTTTCAAGCTCGCCCAATGACAGGAGATATGGCCATGGCTGAGCAGCCCAAGGCGCAAGCCGTCACCATCGATGGCACCGAGTACCCGCTGGATGACCTCTCCGAGCAGGCTCGTGCCCAGCTCACCAACCTGCGCGTCACTGACGCCGAGATCGAGCGCTTGAATCAGCAGCTGGCCATCGCCCAGACCGCCCGCGCCGCCTATGCTCGCGCCCTGAATGAGCAGCTGCCCAAGGACCAGCACTGACCCACGGGCGGCGCTGCTCGGCGCCGTTCGGCCCACCTGAACGAGAGTCTCCTATGACCTGGCAACAGGCCAGCATCACGCTAGATCACCTTCAGGACGCCATGGCCCGCTGCGACCGGCTGGGGCTGGCGGCGTTTCGCAGCGCTACTCATCCCGGCTTCAAGGCCGCCAAGGGTAAGCGCGTGACCTATCAGGGCCGTGGCCCGGTACGAGCCGCGCCCGCTGCTCGCCGCCGCCTATGCCCTGGCGTGCCCCGACCAGCCTGCCCTCGGCCCCAAGGCCTTCTCCGGCGACAGCGCCCGTCAAACCCTTATCCGTCACTACGGCTTCATGCTGGAAGGCGAGCAAGCGGAAGAGGTGCCCGCGCCAGAGGCAACGCCGCACGAAGCCCCCGGCGTGACGATCGATGGCATCCGCTACCGTCTTGGCGACCTCTCCGAACAGGCCCGCGCCCAGCTCACCCACCTGCGCGTTACCGACGATCGGATCAACAATCTCAAGCGGCGCCTGGCTATCGCCCGGACCGCGCGACAAGCCTATGCCGAAGCGCTGGCGGCGGCGCTGCCGAAGGAGGTGCACTGATGGAAAACGACACGCCCTACTTAAGTTTCGCGGCTATTTTGTAGAGCGTTTAAGTCTCGATCTCCGCAACGCAAGGCCTTCCTAGCCGACCGGGCTACAACGTGCTTTCGTGGAGTGGTATGTCGTTGGTGCATATGTTTAATGACGGAGTGTATTTCGCATGATTTCATCTCGACTGCCACTCCCACGTACTGCCGCAAACCGAATGCTTTTTGTCGGCTTTGGGGTCTTGGGCCTCGCATGGTTAGCTGTCATCGCTGTTGACGTTCTCAATCTGTTGGGTGCCGGTGATCAACTTTATTTCCATATGATAGAGCGCAATGTGACGCGCTCTTGGGTGTGGGTGATGCTCTTCAGTGAAGGCGCCCCTATCGAAATTTTTCAGTGGCTGACATTGGCACTGGCGGCGGCGGTCGCCTTTGTGTTGTACGGACGTTTGTCGCTGGGGGCGGTGATCGGTAGTCGTGAGCGATCTGCGGCGCTGTTCTGGCTGCTGATGGGGGCTGCGTTGATGCTCATGATCCTTGAGGATGCCGGAAACGTACGCCATTGGTTCAGAAGTTCTGCCTATCACTTTCTGGGAGGCAGAGAGGCGCGGTATGTGGAGCTGCTTTACTTTGTCGCCTTGGCTTGCGTCCCGCTATCTGCGCTGCTGCTTTTTGGGCGTGCTGTGCTATGCCTGAGGCGTACTCGGGTATATCTTCTGGCTGGATTTGCCTGCTATGGCCTAGCGGCGATGGGCTCTGCACTTCGCTATCACTGGTATGACACTCTCGGCCACTGGGTCCACCATGGCCTGCTGGGTGGTGCCATGCGCATCACTGAAATCGGGGGCCACAGCCACTACTTCTGGTTAATGGACTTTTTGATCGAGGAATCGCTTGAGCTGGCCGGCGCAACCCTGCTGGCTGCAGCAGCGGTTCACTTTAGCGCCGAGTTTTCGCGCCATCAGGCCTCTCCGCTGACTGACACCTGAGAGGCCTGATGGCATCGCTTCAGCGCTTTCCAGATGCGAAAAGTATACAAGACTTTCTTGTTTCGAATGTTTAGAATACTTCGGCCTCGCGCTGGCGGGGTGGGAACATTACGAAGAAAAGCAGAAACAAGGATCGTCAAGATGAAGAAAGTTACCGCTTCCGCTGTACTGGCCTTTGCCGTTGGGCTGCCGATGACCGCACAGGCTGCAGGGTCGAATTTTGGCTACACGCAGATTTCCGGGGCGTTCGTTGCCACCTGGCTGGATGACGATGTCGTGCTGCCGGTTGGCAACGGATGGTACGAGTCCCATGACAGCGTCGGTGGAGTTGGTCTGTCGGGCAGCTATCAGTTTACCGACAACCTGTTCGTCGCACTTAGCAGTATGTATCGCACCAGCCGTGGTGATACGGAGATCAACCTGACCGATGTGGGGCTCTCACTTGGCTATGCCATGCCAGCCGGCGAGCGGACCGATCTGGTCTTTCAGGGGGAGTGGTCAATACCGAGCTGGAGCTGTGCAGCTGGACCTGCGGCAAGGTCGATGACAACGGTTTGCTGCTCGACGCGGGGGTGCGTCATTGGGTGAGTTCGGCCTTCGAACTCAATGGCGGTGTCACTCACGTCAACTATGACGATTTCGACAGCAACACCGCGCTGAACGTGGGATTTGCCTACTGGAGCAGTCCCGCTTTCTCGTTGGTCACCGGTGTAACCGTGGATGACGACAGCACTTCACTCGCCATCGGGCTTCGTTACACTTTCAACTGAAGTTGCCAGCTGCAGCTACTGCCCATATGACGAGACCCATGAGCTGAGCTAGGCTGAGGCGGGCACGGCGCAAGCCGTGCCCGCTTCGTCGTTATGCCGGGATCGGAGAGTGTGTGGCTGGTATGCGCAGAGAGGCCCGCGGGCAGGGGGCCATGGATCGTCGCTGGCGCCGTTGGCAGCGCCTGGGCGGCGCGGCGCTGGTGGCGCTGGTGGTGGCGGCAGCGCTGGAGCTGCTGCCCTGGAAGTGGCTAGAGCGCCTGGAGTGGCAGGCCTTTGATCAGCGCGTTCGGCTCGACCTGAACGGCACGCCAGATCCGGCCTTGAAGATCATCGATATCGACGAGCGCAGCCTGCAGGCGCTGGGGCAGTGGCCGTGGCCCCGGACCTTGCTGGCGGAGCTGGTCGAGACGCTCTTCGAGTCGCATGATGCCGCGCTGCTGGGCATCGATGTGGTCTTCGCCGAGCCTGAAGTCTCGCTGTGGGAGAGCCACTGGCAGCAGCTGCGCGAGCAGTATCCCGCCCTCGAGGAGGCGCCGCCGCCCGATGACGGCGACCAGCGCCTGGCCGAGGCGCTGGCCGGCTACCCGGTGGTGCTTGGGTACTACTTTCAGTCCGATGTGTCTGCCCAGGCGCTGGTGTCCACCGGGGCGCTGCCGGCGCCGCCGACCCTGTCCGGCGATCACGCCCTTCCGCTTCCCGAGCCGGGCCGCTATACCGGCAACCTGGAGGTGCTGCAGCAGGCCGCCATGAGCGGGGGCTTCTTTGACAATCCCCGTGTCGATGCCGATGGGGTCTATCGACGCATGCCGATGCTGCAGCGCTGGCAGGGTGAGGTGTACCCTTCGCTGCCCTTGGCCATGCTGCTGACCCTGTTAGGCGGGCCGGAGGTGACGCCACGGGTTGCCGAGGGGGGCGGCCAGGCCCAGCTCGAGGCGCTTGACGTGGGGGCTTCGAGATCCCGGTGGATGGTCAGGGCGCCGCACTGGTGCCCTGGTATGGGCCTCGCGGGCACTTCGAGTACGTTTCGGCCGTGGACGTGCTGGAGGGCGAGGTGGCCCCCGGTGAACTGGCCGGCGCGACCCTGATACTCGGCGCTTCGGCGCCGGGCCTGATGGACCTGCGTGCGACCCCGGTGGGGGCGGTGTTTCCCGGGCCGGAGATTCATCTGAGCCTGCTGGCCGGCATGCTGCATCAGTCGTTCATGGCCGAGCCGCCCTGGGTGGCCGGCGTTGAACTGGTGACTCTGGTGGGCCTCGGGGCGCTGATGGTGGTGGTCTATCCGCTGGTGGGCGCGCCCTGGCTGGTGGCGCTGAGCCTGGGCCTGGTGGCGCTGAGCCTGGGCGGCAACTGGTGGGCCTGGCAGCAGGGGCTGGTACTGCCGGTGGCGGGCTTGCTGGTGCTGCTGATCGTACAGCTGCTGTGGCATCTCAGCGCCAATCTGCTGCGCAGTCATTGGCACAAGCAGTGGGTGGCGGCCCGCTTCGGCCAGTATGTGCCGCCGGCGCTGGTCGAGGACTTGGTGGACAGCGATGAGGATTTCGGGCTTGCCGGTGAGGAGCGCGAGCTGACCGTGCTGTTCTCGGACATGCGCGACTTCACGGCGTTTTCCGAGTCGCTGGCGCCGGGTGAGCTGACCGCGGTGATGAATCGCCTGCTGACACCGCTTACCGCCGCCATTCATCGTCACGGCGGCACCATCGACAAGTACATGGGCGATGCGGTGATGGCCTTCTGGGGGGCGCCGCTGCGCGATGCTGATCATGCCGACCATGCCCTGCACGGCGCCTGGGCGATGCGCGAGGCCCTGGACACGGTCAACCGCGAGCTGGGCGCCGAGGGCAGGCCGCCGCTGTCGATGGGGATCGGCCTGAACAGTGGCGAGATGAGCGTTGGCAACGTGGGTCACGCTTTCGCATGGCGTATACGGTGATGGGCGACAACGTCAATCTCGGCTCGCGCCTGGAGGGGCTGACCAAAGTCTACGACGTCGACCTGATCGTCAGCGAGTCGGTGGTGTCGCGAGCGCCGAAATGGGCATTCCGGCGGCTGGACAGGGTCCAGGTCAAGGGGCGCGAGGCGCCGCTGTGGATCTACCAGCCGCTGGGTCTGGCGGAGTCGCTCCCGGCGGCACAGCGCCAGTGGCTACGGGCCTATGAAGCAGCTGTCGAGCGCTATCAGCAGGGCGACTTCAACGACGCTGAGGCCGCCTTTAGGGCGCTGCCCGACGACGATCCGGTGACCCTGCTCTATCTTGCGCGGCTGACTGAGCTGCGCCGCCAGCCGCCCGGCGAGTGGGACGGGGTATGGCGGCATCGCGACAAGTGAGTGCTAGGGGTCGATGATGGGGCCATCTTCCGTGAATTGTCGGTCGAAGACACCGCTGCCGCCGAAGATGGCATCGTCATTCCAGGCTTCGATGATGGCCATGATGGCTTCGGCGTCCTCGCCGACATATTGGCCGGTAAGGCTGGCACCGTCGAAGAAGCTCTCTCCGAAAATCTCCAGTGGTATATCGTCGAGGCTGAAATCCTCAGGCAATTCGGACCCGCCGAGAAGCTCCCCCATGTCGTCTCCGAAGCTCAGGAAGACTTCGAGTGCCCCAAACTGATTCATCCATATCTCCCCCTCTTCGATAGGGATGGGGTCTTGCTCGCCGGCGAGGTCGACCAGCGCCGTCCCGTCCTGCCAGTCGAAAATGAAGACCCCCTCCGGTGACTCCTGCAGTGCTTCCTGAGCGCTCTCGGGTAGTGTGTCGCTGATCGTCGTCTCCGGCGCGACGCTGATAAAGGCCAGCGCCTGGGGGAGGTCGTCCCCTCCGGCACCGGGGTGCCGGCGGCCCAGTAGCCCCAGGTGATTTCGCCGTCGTCGACCTCGTAGACGCCGAGCCCCTCGGGCGTGACGTTCTGCTCATAGAGCTCGCCCAGGCGCCCGGCGCTGTCGCTCACGCTGCGCAGGGTGCTGTCGCTGTCACTGGGGTCGTAGTCGATCCAGCTGGGCTCTGGCTCGGGCTCGATCAGCTCAAGCTCGGCGAAGATGCCGCTGGCGGTATAGCCGCCGCCGATGCCCCAGGCGTCCAGCTGGGCCATCAGCGCCTCGGCGTCGTCGCCGACATACAGGCCTTGCAGGGTGCCGTCCTGAATGTCGGCCGTGTCATCGGTGTTGACGAGCTGGATGCCCTGAAGCATGAAGCCCTCGGTAGGGGCATCGCCCTCCAGTTCGCCGTGGTCGTCGGCCAGGCTGAGCCGCACACCGATCTCGCCGCCGAGACCCTCGCCAAGCGAGGTGAGCGTCAGCTCGCCGTCGACGATATCCACGCTGGTGTCGTCCTCGAAGCTGACCAGCGGGGTGCCCTCGATCCAGGAGAAGGCCAGCGTGGTGCCTTCATCGAGTTGGTCGGCAAGCGAGGCGGGCAGGGTGTCTTCGACATCGAGCCCGGGGAGGCCGAGATAAAGGCCAGCGATTCGACCAGCGGCATGTCATCGTCGGGCAGGGTGGTGCCGGCGGGCCAGTAGCCATAGGTGAGGGTGCCGCCGTCGACCTCGTAGACGCTGAGGCCCTCGGGGGCGACGTTCTGCTCATAGAGCTCGCCCAGGCGCCCGGCGCTGTCGCTGACGCTGCGCAGGGTGTTGTCGCTGGTGCTCGGGTCGTAGTCGATCCAGTCCGGCTCGGGCTCCGGTTCGGGCTCGGGCTCGGGTTCCGGTTCCGGTTCGGGCTCCGGTTCGGGTTCCGGTTCCGGCTCCGGTTCCGGTTCGGGTTCCGGCTCGGGCTCGGGTTCGGGTTCTGGCTCGGGCTCCGGTTCGGGTTCCGGCTCGGGTTCTGGCTCGGGCTCCGGTTCGGGTTCTGGCTCGGGCTCGGGCTCGGGCTCGGGCTCGGGTTCTGGCTCGGGTTCCGGCTCGGGTTCCGGCTCGGGTTCCGGCTCGGGCTGTGGGGGCTGGATACTCTGCTCGAGCTGCTGCGTCTCGCTGCTTTGCAGCGGCTCCTGTACCTGTTGCGGGTCGGCTTGGGTGACCAGCATCACGCCATCCTGGTCAAGCGAGGTGCCGCTGGGGGTGGCGACTTCGCCAGCCTGGCCGAACAGCGCGCTGGCTTCCGGGCGCAGCTGCGGCGGCTGATCGGCGGCCGAGGAGAAGAAGACGTCGCCGGGACGGGCCAGGCGCGTGCCGGCGTCGGTGATGATCGCGACCAGCCCGCTCTCGACCTTGAGGTAGGTGCCGGGCTCGGCATCGGGAAGCGGAGCGTATCCCTGCTCGGGGATGTGCAGGGCCGCCAGGCTGGTGCCACGGATGCCAAGGGTGGCCACCGGGGTCTCGTGACTGACGTTTTCCGGCGTGGCCTGGCCGATGGCCCCGGTGATGGCACGCATGCCGCCGCGCAGCAGCTCGGTGCGCTTTTCACCTTCCTGAGTATCCTCCTCCTGCTGGTATTGGGTGAGGGTGAAGTGGCTGTCGGGCTTGATCGCCTGGGTGCCGCCGTCCTGGTAGCGAATCTGCACGCTGGCAGCGGAGCCAGTCTCGATGCTGTCGCCGGGGTAGAGCTCGTCGCCACGGCTGGCGCTCAAGCGCGTGTCGCCGCGAATGATCTGGGCATCGCCATGCACGAACATCAGCTGACCGGCGGGCGTTTCGGCCAGGGCCGGCAGGCTGAACATGCCGACGAACAGGGCGCCGCCAAGGCTGGAGGCGAGGGGCCGGAGGTGTGGGCGAGTCGTGTGGTCCATGTGTGACACCTTGAAGACGGCTGGGTGGCCGCTACCTCAGAACAGGTAGCTAAGGCCCAGGCGAGCCTGTAGCCGGTGGCTATCGAAGAAGTCGATGCTTGAGTGGCGCCGCTCGTAGTCTGCCGCGGCGTGCAGCAGCCAGTCGCGGTCGAGCTGAAGGTGCCAGGCAACGCTGGCCTCCCAGCTGCGATCATGCCGCGTGGCGGGGGTGAAGTCGTTATAGACAGCGAAGCCTGCATCCTGGTAGCGGCGCCAGCGATGATCGAGATCCAGGCGCCACTGCTGGCGCTGGCCGACGGGGATGTCGACGCCCACGCCGAGACGCAGGTGGTCGAGATCGCCGCCGTCTCGGCGCGCCTGTCCGGCCTGGCGGCTGGCCCGCTCGTGCTCGGCGAGACCGCTCAGGCGCAGGGTCCAGCCGTCCTGTGGGAGGCGCAGCTCCGCCCCCAGCCCGGCGCTGCGGTAATCGTTGTCGGTGTTCTGGTCGAAGCGGTTGTCGTGGGCGTGGCCGTGCCAGCGGAGCTGGCTGCTCTGAGCCAGCGGGTGGCGGTATTCGGCGCTCAGCCCCCAGCGGCGCAGCAGCCGACTGAAGTCGGTGTCCTGCCAGGCGCGTAGCGCATCGAGAGAGAGGGTCAGCCGGCGCTCGGCGTCGAGAGCGTAGTCCCAGCCGAGGCGCCCTTGAACCACCGAGAGGTTGTAGGCCTGGGCCGCTTCGCGCTGGTAGTAGCGGCTCTGGGCGCCGGCCTCGAATAGCAGTCGCTGGTCGTCGCCGAGCGGTTGACTGCCCCGGTAGTGGCCGGCGAGACGCTGGAAGTGGCTTGCCTTGCGTGCCAGCTCGATGCGCTCTGCCTCTTCGACCAGCGGGCGTAGCGCTTCGGGGATCAGCTGGTTGGGATCGATCAGAAAGCGGCCGGGAAACCGTTGAGCGTTGCTGTCGTAGCCGGTCTCGAGCATCAGTCGGGTCTGGTGCCGGCGGCCTTCATCGCGCTGGCGCTGCTCGTCGATGGCCCGCTGGTAGCGCCGCATGGCCTGGCGCGCCCGGGGCGGCGGTTTCAGTGTGGCGAGGGTGTCCAGCTCGCGCTGGGCGGCATCGATCTGGCCGAGCCGCAGGTAGGCTCCCACCCGCTCCATCCTGGCAGCGGCATGCTGGGGTTCGAGCTGAATCACCCGATCGAGGGCCAGCAGTGCCTCGCTGGGGTGGCCGGCGCGCAGTGCCGCCACGCCAAGCCAATAGTCGAATTCAGGCGCTCCGGCGTGGCGCTGATCGAGCTCTCTGAGCTGCCGGTAGGCGGTCTCGGGGGCATCGGCCTGAAGCTGCTGGCGCGCTTTGTCCAGTACCGTCTGGTGGGCCTGTGCCGCTGGTCCGCCAAGGCTTGCAGTGAGTACAGCCAGCGATAGCAGGCCGGCGGGCGGAGGGCGAAAGACACGGAGAAGTCGCTGTGGCATGGGCATGGCGGTGTCATTGTTGTGGTGAATTCAGTGGCGGTGGCGAGCTCAGAGGCACTGCCAGCGCTGTTCCTGCAGGACCGTGGCGAGCTCGGCGATGACTTCCTGGCGATATACCGGCTTTACATGGGTGATCCACAGCTGGCCGGGTTGCTGGGTCAGGCTTGCCAGCAGCTTGGCCACCAGTGCCGGGGTCATGTGGCCCGCCTGGCGTGCCAGGGAGAGATGCCGGTCGGGAAAGGCGCACTCCAGCATCAGGATGTCGATGTCGCCGCAGGCGTCGAGATGCTCGACGACGCTGGGCGCGTAGGTGGTGTCGCCGCTGAACACGAATGTTGTCTCTGGCGAAGCAACCCGAAAGCCACAGGCCGGCACCCGGTGGCTGACCAAAAACGGCGTGATCGTCAGGGCGCTATCCTCATCGAGTGGGAGCGCCCGCCCGGGCGTCAGCGGGGCAAAGCGCAGCACCGGGTGCTCGGTGCTGGGTAGCGCGCTGAAGTCCGGCCACAGCTGCTGGTTGAACAGGTGCCGGCGCAGGACATCGATCACTTCCGGCAGGGCGTGGACGGTTAGCCCCCTGTCGCTGCTGACGAGCTGCTCGAACAGGCTGTCGATGAGCAGCGGTAGACCGGCAACGTGATCCAGGTGCGCATGGCTGAGGTACACATGCCGGATGGCGAAGGCCTCGTCGCAGGAGAGGCGCGCCAGGCCGGTGCCGGCGTCCAGCAGGGTCGTCTCTCCGATTAGCAGGGCCGTGGTGGCGCTGTCGTCACCGATCCCGCCGCTGGCGCCCAGTACACGTAGTTTCATTGTTTAGCGTTCCGTTACATCATCATGTCGAGATAGCACTTGCAAGGGGGTGGCGCTTTCATGAGCCGAGATAGCGCAGCACGGTAGCGCTCAGCGGGTCAGTTTTCTGGCCATGTCGGCACCAAGCACGCCGAGCATGGCGTCTTTGAGGCTTGGATCGCGCTGATAGAGCGCCTCGAGATCACGGCGTTGCCAGGCCAAGTAGTCGACCGGCCCCTTGGTTACCACGGTGGCGCTGGCGGGTTTGCCGGTGACGAAGCTCATCTCGCCGGCGAAGTCGCCCGGGCGCAGCGTGGCGCGGTGCTGGCCGTCGGCGTGGACTTCTGCCTCACCGTCGAGCAGCAGAATCAAGTGGTCGAGACGCTGATCCTGCTCGATCAGCGCAGCATTAGGCGGGCAGCGGTCGCGCTGGGTAGGCCGCAGTACCTTGAGCATCTTCCGCGGGGACAGCATGCGGAAAGTGTGCTGATGCAGCCACCGCTGGTCGTCGTCGAGGGCGACGGGGCGCCGTGACAGGAGCAGCACGGTGAGATTGAAGGCATTGATGACGATGAAAGCGAGCTGCCAGCCGAGTGCCGAGTAGAGCGGCGTTTCGAGAAAATAGAAGTAGGGCAGTGTACTTAGCGCAGCGAGAATGGTGATGGCCCGTAGGTAGGCCATGTCGCGCACCAGGTACGCAAGACAGAACAGCAGGTTGGCAAAGAAAAACAGACCGGTGGTCATGGTGGTACCGTCCTCTGGCAGTAGCCCCGGGCATTGCTATGCCGATGCGTGTGTGGCGTATGCTACCCACGCCATGCGCCTGGGTAGCAAGTTTTCCACACTTGCCGCGTACTGAGGTGCGGTCAGCAACGGCCCCGGTGGGGCCGTCTTCGCGCGAGCCGTTGGGATCAGAACATATCGTCTTGCAGGTTGCCGATGAGCTCGGCGAGGCCCGTCTCCACCGTGGCGTCTTCCAGCAGCTGGCGGTGGAACTCGGCCCCGTTGTCGGTCTCTTCCCACTGCTCGCGCAGCAGCAGCTGATCGTGCAGGCTCAGCGGCTCCTTGAGCTGCCGCAGCGCCAGGGCATCCACGGCGACGCTGGCCGCCATCACCTGCTGAGCTTCTTCACTCAGCAGTATGCTGCTGACGACCTCGTGGCGGGCTTGGCCCTGTTCGAGCTGGGCCAGCCAGTAGGCGTGCCCTTCGGCGTCCGGCGTGCGGTCGAGCACGTCGCGATAGAGCTTGTCGAGGAAGGCCGCGTTATCCATGTCGCCCCAGGCGAGGGCGAACTCGGCGCTCTGCATGATGTGCTCGACCAGCGGCACGGCGTTGCTCTCCTCCTGCAGCACATCGATCCAGTAGGTTAGGCCGTCGGCGTCGGCGCTGCGTGACAGCAGCCCCTGGTAGGTCTGCAGGATCAGCCCGGTGCCGTGCTGGAACTCGGAGGCGTCGAGTTTTGCTGCCACGACATCGAAGCGGTCCAGCCGGCCCGACTGCAGCTGGTCCTGCCAGTAGGCCAGGCTCCCGTCATCGGGGTCGCGACCCAGCAGATCGCGATAGAGCGGCTCAAGCAGCGGGCTCTCGGCGTCGAACAGGCCGGCGTTGAGGGGCTCTGGCTCGAACTGGTGGAGCTGGGACAGGCCCGGTGCGCCGGGGTCGACGATGACCCCGTTGGCCTGTCCATCGGCATCGAAGGGGCCACCATCCTCGATCACGAAGTCGAGGCGCGTCTTGTTGCCCATATGATAGGTACGCCCGCCGTGTTCGGGGCTGGCCAGATTGACCCAGTTGTCCTGGGCGTCCTGTTTCCAGTAGCCATCGACGAGCACGCCGCCGTCGAGAAACAGCGAGAAGTTCTGCGGCTCGCCCACGGTGGACAGGTTGGCCTCGAAGCTGAGCATGCCCACCGGCATCTCCAGGGTGTCGGGGCGGTCGTCGGGGGCGTCCCACTGGGCCATGTTGAAGAGCCGGGCGCCGGTGGGGTCGGCGTTGGTGTCCTCGGTGGCCAGGGTGATGAACACCTCCTGAGCCTCGCCGGGGCGGGAGCGGGGCGTGCTGGTATGGAGCAGCCCCTGGGAGACCACATGGTCCTGCTGATAGTCGGGGATGCCGTCACCGTTGCCATCGCCATGCCCCGAGCCATCGGGGTTGGGGACCCGATCCTGTTCCTCGGCGGGGGAATCTCGGGCTCGGGCTCGGGTTCGGGCTCTGGCTCTGGCTCTGGCTCGGGATCGGGCTCTGGCTCTGGCTCGGGATCGGGCTCGGGCTCGGGTTCGGGCTCTGGCTCTGGCTCTGGCTCGGGATCGGGCTCTGGCTCTGGCTCGGGATCGGGCTCTGGCTCGGGCTCGGGCTCTGGCTCGGGTTCTGGTTCGGGATCGGGATCGGGAGACTGTTGGGGGGGCAGTACTTCGATGGTCACGCTGGCGGTGGCCTGGTTGCCGGCGGCATCCGTGGCCTCGACCAGCAGGGTATGCTGGGCATCCGTGTCGCGGTCGAGGGCCTGGGTGTCGATGAGGCGTAGCTTGCCGGTGTCGGCGTCGATGGCAAATCGACCCTCGGCATCCTCCAGCAGGGCGAAGCTCAGCGGCGACAGGTTATCGGCTGCGATGCTGCCAAGGGCGGTGTCGTTGCTGGCATCTTCATGAACCTCGAAGGCCTGGTCGCTCAGGTCGGGCGGGGTGGTGTCGATAACCCAGGTCTGGTCGCTGCTTGCCGGCGCTCCGAGGTTACCGGCCAGGTCGCTCTGACGCACCTTTACCTGGCCGGCATCGTAGTCGCCTTCGGTCAGGTCGAAGTGGTCGCCGCTGCCGGCCTGCCAGCTGTCGCCGCCGTCCAGGCTGTATGCCCAGCTGGCGTCGGCTTCCAGGTCGCCGACTTCGATGCGGCCGTTCTGGGTGACGCCGTCGCTGTCGCTGGCGCCGGTGTCCTCCGCCAGGGCCAGGCTGGGCGCCTCGGGCGGGGTGGTGTCGATCACCCAAGTCTGGTCGCTGCTCGCCGTTGCGCCGAGGTTGCCGGCGAGGTCGGTCTGGCGCACCTGCACCTGGCCGGCATCGTAGTGGCCTTCGGGCAGGTCGAAGTGGTCGTCGCTGCCATCCTGCCAGCTGTTGCCGCCGTCCAGGCTGTACGCCCAGCTGGCGTCGGTTTCCAGGTCGCTGACCTCGACGCGGCCGTTCTGGGTGATGCCGTCGCTGTCGCTGGCGCCGGTGTCCTCCGCCAGGCTCAGGGTGGGGGAGGGGCTGGGCTGCGAGTAGCTGGTGCTGCCGTAGAAGTCCTTCAGCGTGAAGTGGTAGAAGTCATCACTGGTGAATAGCAGTCTGTCGATGCCTAAACCGTCGCTGTCGAAGTCGACCGTGTTGCCATGGTAGTTGGGTGAGGCGCCTTGGCCAGGCACCGTAAAGCTGCCGACTTCCATTCCGTCCAGGTAGGCTTGAATCAGCGTCGGTTCCGCACTGGATTCATTGAGGACCCAGAGGCTCTCGAAGGTGAAGGGCTCGCCGTCTACCCGTGCGATATCGAAATAGCCGACGCGATCCAGGTTGTCGGGTATTTCACCGCCGACCTCATAGTAGCTGTGGCTGATCGAGATGCTGGGGCCGTCGTCGCCATCCGGTGGAACGTTATCCTCGTTTTCGTATGTGTAGTCTCTCCCTCTGAGGTTCAGGTCGGCATCTCTGTCGGGGTCGTCCCAGAGCAGGGTGACCCGGAAGTCGACACCGTGGTGGCTGAACTCGATATAGGGGTCGAAGTCGGGGTCGTTGATGTCGCTGCTGAAGATGTCGGCATCGGTAAAGTCATCAAAGGGCTCATGGAACTGGCCCAGCAGGCCGGGATAGTCCGGAACGTTCAGCAGCGCCTTGGCCTGCGACGCAACATGGCCTCGCACCACGTCGAGCGCCCAGTCGCCACCCAGCTCCCTGGCGCCGGTCGGGCCACGGGAGGCGGCAACCGCGGCACCGCTATGCTCGGCGATGGCGTTGACAAAGGCCTCACCCTTGCTGCCCTTGGCGAGATCGCAGCCATAGAGCAGCAGGGCACCCTGGGGCGTCAGGCTTCTGCCGATGACCGCCAGGTCCAGGGCGTAGTGCTCCATTGTCTGGGCATCCAGAGTGACGGCCCCAAGCTGGAGGACGCCGGGACGCCCATGGCACAGCAGATGAAGGGCATCATAGTCCTGTGCCAGGGCGGCCCATCTGGCCATCTGGGCCAGGCCGTCGCCATGGGCATCGAGCAGTTGCACTTCCACCCCCATGGGTAGCGCCTCGATCAAGGCATCTCGGTGCTCCAAGCTCGAATCGATGAACACGACGTCGCGCCGGCCCGGGGTGGAGCCGGTAACGGCCTGGGAGAAGGGCTCAGGCGCCGGGGAATAATGGCCAATCGTTCGGATCGAAACGCGCTGCTTTCCATGGGGAACTCCCTGAGTACCGATCGGGTCATGGCCGCCTGGTTGACGGCTCTTCTTCATGCTGATCAGTAAAACCGATCTCTGGCTGGGCTGACCGGATCATCCCGGTATCAGTTGTGCTGGGGAAAGATGCCCTGAACGGCGATGCAGTAGGTCATGCCGAGCTGTGGCGGCAGGTTGCTGAAGGGGTAGTTGTGACCGGCAGGTCGAATGTCGACGTGGGCGCCCTCCTGCTGGATCGCCACGCCCTGGAGTTCGACCAGGTTGTCGTCGCTCTCGGAATAGAGGTTGTCGTTGCGTCCACCGCTCAGCTTTCCGAGCCTTCTGTCGGATGTCGGTGTTCTTGTGTCCCCCTTCCGAGGTGGTGGCCACGATCTTGCCGCTGAAGGTGCCGGAATCGTAGTAGACGCCATGAGTGTGGCTGGGCATTTGCGCTTCGGTGAGCGTGACCTCCTCCTCACCGCGCTGCTGAGCGAGCTCTACGGATTGACCGCCTGGGCGTTGGCCGGTGCCCACCATGCTGCGGCCTCGCAGGTCGGGCAAGGCGAAGGTGGTATGGCCGTTGCCCCCGTAGTTTGGGCCAAGCAGAGCGAAGAGGGCATTGTATTCAGAGACTTGAAGCACTTGGCCGGCGGCTGGCTTGTAGCCCAAGGGGCAGAAGTCGGCGGCAGTGGCGCAGACCGAGCCTATGTAGGGCTCCGAGCTGCAGGCCTGGGCCGAAGGGGCGGCCATGATGAGCAGGCCGGCGGCGGCAGTGAGCAGGGTGAGCGGTTGCTTGGGCGTTGGCATCGGTAAGCTCCGAACGACATGTACATTGGATTCACAACGGTGAATGCAATCTACGTCGTTACGGGTTTCGCTTACGGATCACCTTGGGATCACTTGCGCTCGCGCCAGGGGCAAGGCGCTTGACCATGCCCCTTCATTTCAGTCGCGAAGCCTCTCGGGAAAGGAGGCATGCTGCTGCGCTACCAGCCCCCGCCGAGCATGGCGCGAAGGTTGTTATTGAGTGGCACGGCGAGATTGGTGCTGCCGAGCACCATGGCGTCGCTCGAGCGTACCACCCGCACGCTGAGGTAGAGAGTGTTCTGTCCCTGGGCGTAGGTGCCCATCAGGATGGAGCGTGCGTTGTGCGCCTGGCTGAGCCGCTGCACTTCCCGGGACAGGATCAGCTCGCCGATGTCCTCTTCGATGTAGAGGCTGTCGCGCATCTTCACCTCGCGCACCTGCATGCCGGCGCGGGATAGCGCCGAGGCGAACAGCTCCGAGCCGATGCGCCCCAGGGTGGAGGACTGCGAGAGGTTGTCGATGCTGACAAAGGTGGCGGCAATCATCGGACTGTAGCGGGTCAGGTCCGGATTGGCGTCCAGCATGCGCTGGGCGGCTTCGTCGATCAGCTCGTCAAGCTCGGGCTCGGGCGGCTCGACGGGGCCGTTGCTGCTGCAGCCGCCGAGCAGTACCAGGCTCGAAAGCAGCAGGATGACCAGGAGTGAGGGTAGGCGTTTCATGGCGTTACCAGCTGTCGGTGACGGTGATGGCAGGAACGGGCTCTGGGCGGGGATGCGATGCGGTGCGTAGTGGCGGCGGTCGCCGGCGTTGATGTAGTAGAGATTCGAGGACGAATACAGGATGGTACCCCCATCGATCACCTGGGTGGTGATGATCACCTCCTCGTTGCCGGTGTAGGTCCAGTTGCCGCTGGCCACGTCGGCGGTGATGGCGGCGGCCGGGATCAGCCCGACGGCGGGGCGGCTCCAGTGGTTGAGCCCCAGGTTGGCCACGCCGATGCCGGCTGCCAGTGAGGTAAAGGCGCCCACCGGCGGTCGGATGAAGCTGCGGTCGCGGTGGCTGATGACTTCCACGTCGACATGAACCTCGGCGCTGAAGCCGGGCTGGGTGGTGACATGGGCGCCGCGGGTGACCAGCTCGCTGGTCAGCAGGGTGCGAAAGCCTCGAGCAAATTCGCCGCTGGCATGGGGCTCGGCGTCTGGAAGATGCAGGCTCTTCAGGCGCAGCCGCTCGCTGCGCAGGATGCCGTTGGCTTCATGCCGAGCGAGAATACCCCAGTGATGCGCAGCCTGCATGCGCTGCTGTTCGCTGTAGGGATAGGTGGTGGCGATTGGCGCCTGGGCGCTGTGGTACTGGGTACAGCCGGCCAGCAGGAGGCCGGCGGCCAGGGCCGTGGCAAGGGTAATGAGGCGCAAGCTGACATCCTTATTTCTGCAAGCTGGAAGGTTAGGCCCTATATCGGCCGCCGGCCGGGATTCTTTAGCCTGCACGGCCTGTGTCAGGCTCTTGGAATGGGGTATCATGCCAACCTTTTACGATAGCGACTTTCCCATGGCTATCCCGATATCAGGAGTCTCTACTATGGCAGAGCAGCGCAAGGATCAGACCGTGACCATCGACGGCAAGGAGTATGCCGTGGATCAGCTCAGCGAAGAGGCGCGCAATCAGCTGATGAACCTGCGTGTGACCGACCAGGAGGTCGCGCGCCTCAATCAGCAGCTGGCCATCGCCCAGACCGCGCGTGCCGCCTATGCCAATGCGCTCAAGCGCGAGCTCGAGGGTGCCGAAGCCACCGCTCACTGAGCGATTGGGCCGAGGCCAGCCATCCTGGCGGAGCGTGACGGCGGGGTGCCCATGGCACCCCGCCGTGCTGTCTGCCCGGGAAACGTGACCAGTGCCATGCTCCAGGGGGACTCATGACAACCTTCGTAGCCGATGAGAGCACCAACTTTCCCTACAGTGCCGTCACCTATGTGGAGGCAACCTTTCCCGATGGCACCCGGGTCTCCGGCTCGGGCGCCGTGGTGGGCATCAACGATGTCCTGACGGCGGCGCACGTGGTTTACAGCCCTGAAAATGGCGGCATGGCCGAGCAGGTGACGGTCTATCCGGGGCACGATGGCCGAATCGATCCGGCAAGCGGCCATGCGGCCCACTATGCCGAGTATTACCAGCTGGAGCCGGCCACGTCGGGGAGGCTGACCGTGCAAGAGAGCCAGGATGACCTGGCCCTGCTGGGCTTCGATAAGGCCCTGGGCCTGGAGACCGGCTGGTTTACCCTGGGGCCCTACGCGGCGGGAGAGGCGTATCATCTTGCCGGTTATCCCGGCCGCTATGCCGATGCCAGTGGGCCGCGTCTCATCGAGGACCGCGGCTGGGTCGGTGACAATGCCCGCTATGGGGTGCTGGACATCGAAGCGCTGGATGTCAGTCCCGGTAACAGCGGGGGGCCCATCTGGTACGACGACAACGGCCAGGCGATGCTGGTGGGGGTGGTGTCGACCTCTTCATGGGCCGTTAGCGTGCAGGCGCAGTACGATACGCTTCAGGCCTGGATGGCCGGCAACGACCATCTGCTGCCGCCCGAGCTGAGGGAAGCCGCCGTTCCGAGCGAGGCCGAGGAGGCGCTGGCGACGTTCATGATACGGCTTGCCTCCGAAGGCTGGGAGCTTCCCCGGGCCTGTCGGAGGAAATCGTCCAGACGGAGACCTTCTTCGCCTATGCCGATCTGGAGAGCGTCATCGATCCGGTGGTGCGTCTCTATACCGGCCTGCTGGGCCGTGCGCCTGATCGAGACGGGGCGGAGTACTGGGTCAGCCAGCTCAATGACGGCCATTCGCTCGTCGACTTGGCGCAGGGCTTTCTCGACTCTGCTGAGTTCGCTCAGCAGCTGGCCTCCCAGGGCGGGGCGAGGCCGCTCTGGTGGAAACGCTCTATCGGCATGTGCTGGGGCGCGAGCCCGATGCCGGGGGGCGCGACTACTGGCTGGGTGAGCTGGAAAGCGGTCGCCTGGAGCCGGTGGAGCTGGCGCTGGCCTTTACCGCCTCCGATGAGTACGCGGCATCCTCCCACTCCTTGGTCCAGGGGGCGAAGCTGATGCTTTCGGGGCCCCAATCTGGAGCGCCTCGATCCCGCCGAGCTGGGCTTCGACGTGGCCGCTTTCGAGAGCGCCCGGGAGTCGGCCGAGTCAATCGTGCGGCTCTATAGCGGCATCCTCGACCGCATGCCGGATCGCGATGGGTTCGACTACTGGCAGGGTGAGGTGGAGCAGGGCGCGTCGCTGGCCGATGTCGCCGGGGCATTCTTCGTGAGCGATGAGTTTCTGGGCGGCATGCTCGAGCCAACCCCGGAAGAGGCCATCGAGGCGCTCTATCAGAATGTGCTCGATCGTGAGCCGGATGCGCCGGGTTACGCCTACTGGCTGGCCGAAGTGCAGAGTGATGAACTCGGCTTCGGTGATCTGGCGCTTGCGTTCACCGAGTCGGCCGAGTTCATCGATGCCAGTCGTGGCCCGGTCGATGACTTCATGCTGGAGCACTATCACGGTGGACTGGTCGGCGAGCCGATACCGCTCGATGAGTATCTGTTTGGTTAAGGTCGGCCCCGCCAGAGACAAGGTGACATGTTGAGAAACGATGCATTCTGGAACGCCTACACCAGCCTGGCGGTATTGCTGCTGGGTGGTCTGGGGCTGGTAGTGCCCAGCGGCTATTCCGTGGGAGCGGTGATGCTGCTGCTGGGTAGCGCTGTGCTGCTGGTCAGGCGGCCAAGTCTGGCGCTGGGCCGTCAGGACTGGCTGGTGATTGGGGCCATGGCGATATTTGCGGTGTATAGCATGCTGGAGGCAGCCGTAAGCGGTGCCGGGTCGAGCAGCATCGATCGGCCGAGCCGCATTCTTCTGGCAGTGCCGGTTTTACTGCTGGTGGTGGCTTACCCGCCAAGGCTGGCCTGGCTATGGTCGGGGCTCGCGCTGGGGGCGGTACTGGCCGGGAGCATGGCGGGGTGGCAAAGCCTGGTGCAGGGCGTGCAGAGAGTGGAAGCGTTCACTCACCCGATCCAGTTCGGCAATATCAGCATGCTGATGGGCATGCTGTGCCTCGCCGGGCTGGGTTGGGCGGCGGTGCAGCCGCGCCGCCGCCTATGGGTGGCGCTGCTGTTGCTGGGTACCCTGGGTGGCGTGCTGGGTCACTGTTCTCCGGTAGCCGCGGCGGCTGGATCGGCGTGCCGGTCATCCTGGGGGTGCTCTATCGCTGCTACGGAGCTGAACTGACCCGCACCGCGAAGCTGGCCCTGGTGGCAGCGCTGATCGGCGGGGCCACGGTAGCCTATGCGGTGCCGCAGGTTGGCGTGCAGCAGCGCGTTCACCAGGCCGTCGATGATATCAGCCGCTATGTCAGTGGAGAGAACCGGGTCACCTCGGTCGGGTCGCGCTTCGAGATGTGGCGGGGGCCAGCCGGCTGGCTCTGGAGGCGCCCTGGCTGGGCGTTGGCAGTGGCCACTATCAGCAGGCCATGAGCGGGCTGGCCGATCAGGAGATCATCGACTCCGGGGTGCTGATCTACGACCACGCACACAACGAGTTTCTGGATACGCTGGCCAAGCGGGGGCTGCTGGGGCTGGCGATGCTGCTGGCGCTGTACCTGTTGCCCATGAAGCTGTTCGTGCGTCAGCTGCATGCTCGCGATATGGAGCTCAGGTCCCTGGCGGCGGCGGGGGTGATCCTGCCCGTCGCGTATATCGATTTCGGCCTGACGCAGGTGTTCTTGTCGCACAACAGCGGGGTGATGATCTACGGCTTCTGGCTGGCGGTACTGTGGGGCAGCTACCGGGCAAAGACCGTCGACCTGCGGTTGGCGCAAGGCTCGACGGTGTAGCGTCTGCCCTTGTCCGTTATGCTTAAGGCATGATCAAGCCACGGGCAAGGACGAAACCCCATGTCGACATTGACCTTCCAGGGCGCGGTGGGGGAAGTCACCGGCTCGCGCTACCTCATCGAGACCGACGGCGACACCGGCTCGAAGAAGCTGCTGCTGGAGTGCGGGCTGCACCAGGGCGGCGGCGATGCCGACGAGGCCAACGCCAGGCCCTTCGGCAGGCTGGCCCGGGAGCTCGACGCGGTGGTGATCTCCCACGGCCACCTGGACCATTCCGGGCTTCTGCCCAAGCTGGTGCGCGAGGGCTATCGCGGCCCCATCCACTGTACCCGCGGCACCCGCGACCTGCTGGAGATCATGCTGCAGGACGCTGCCTTCATCATGGCCAAGGACGTGGAGTGGGAGAACAAGTGGCGCCGGCGCAACGACAAGCCGCTCATCGAGCCTCTCTATGAGCTGGATGACGTGGCCCGAACCCTGGCGCTGTGCGAGTCCCATCCCTACGGCCAGCCGGTGAACCTGCCCGGCGGCGTGACGCTGGTGTTCCGCGATGCGGGGCATATCCTCGGCTCGGCCATCGTCGAGCTCGCCGTTCCCTCAGGCGGCCAGCAGAAGCGGCTGGTGTTCTCGGGGGATCTGGGCAATCCCAGCTCGGTGCTGATGCGCGACCCCGGCAAGGTCTTTGATGCCGATGTGGTGCTGATGGAGAGCACCTATGGAGACCGCGACCACCGCCCGCTGGAGGAGACCATCGACGAGTTCGCCGAGGTGCTGGAGCAGGCCCATGAGGCGGGCGGCAACGTGCTGATTCCCGCCTTTGCGGTGGGGCGCACCCAGGAGATCCTCTACCACCTGAGCGTGCTCTACCACGAAGGGCGGCTGCGCCAGCAGATGGTTTTTCTCGACAGCCCCATGGCGATCAAGGTCACCGAGCTCTACCACCGGGCGCGCAAGGCGCTGGACGCCGACGATCTCAAGGTGCTCAACAAGGCGGCCAGCGGCGACACCCGCCAGTACCTGCCGATCCTGCGCATGACCCGCACCGTGGAGGAGTCGATGGCCATCAACCGCATTCGTGGTGGGGCCATCATCATCGCCGGGGCCGGCATGTGCAACGGTGGGCGCATCACCCACCACTTCCGCTACAACCTGGCCCGGCCCAGCACCCGGGTGGTAATCGTCGGTTTTCAGGCTGCCGGTACCCTGGGGCGCTCCCTGGTCGATGGCGCCGAGCAGGTCAAGGTGCTGGGCGAGATGCTGCCGGTGAAGGCGAAGCTCCACACCCTGGGCGGCTTCTCGGCCCACGCGGGCCAGACGGAGCTGATCGGCTGGGCCGGCGCCTTCCGCCACCGCCCGCGTTTCTATCTGGTTCACGGCGAGCCCGGCGCCCAGCAGGCGCTTCAGGCGGTCCTGGCCGAGGCCGATATCACCGCCGAGATTCCCGCCTATGGTGATACGGTGCCGCTCTGAGCGGCGCTCTCCTCCCGCTTGCTCCCACCCGGCGAAGCCGGCCCTCGAGGCCGGCTTCGCGGTTTCTGGCTCGAAAAGGAGCAGCGCATTACGTTGGCAAGATTGATTTTTGTCAAATCGAGACAATTTGTCGCATGCAGGCCGGCGCAGGAGGCGCTATTCTTCGCAAATGACATTAGGTTATTTGCTTAGAACTTAAATAGGTCCTTATGATGATGTGCCGTAAACTGCTTGGTGGCGCCTCGCTGATGGCGATGACCCTGGTGGCGACGCCGCTGCTGGCCGAAGATGCGCCGGCCTACCGGGAGACCCAGCTGGGGCTCTACGTTTCCGCAGCCGAGGCCTATGCGCTGATGCAGGAGAACGAGCGGGCCGTGCTGATCGATGTGCGCGACCCCATCGAGATCAAGTTCACCGGCTTCGCCGAACCCACCGACATCCATGTGCCCTGGGTTGTGGCCGATCGCAACAGCTTCGATGAAGAGGCCAAGACCTGGCCGATGGTGCGCAACACCGGCTTCGAGGCGCAGGTGAAGGCACGTCTCGACGCCCTGGGCGTGGCTGAGGACGATCCCATCATCGTGATGTGCCGCTCCGGCGCTACCCGCAGCGCGCCGGGGGCCGACGTGATCGCCGAGCTGGGCTTCAGTCAGGTCTACTCCGTTAACGACGGCTTCGAGGGCAGCACCCTCCAGGAAGGCGACTCCCAGGGCGTGCGTGCCGTGAATGGCTGGCGCAACTCTGGGCTGCCGTGGAGCTACGAGATCGACCCCGAAGTGGCCTGGCGTCCGACCCACTGAGCGCCAGCCGAGATGTGATCCGCACCGCCCCGGCTCGGGGCGGGCCGAACCCCTAGAGTGAAGAGGTGATCGTATGACCATCAAGACGACCCTGACCCTGGCCGCCGCGGCTACTGCCATCGGCCTTTCCGGCGTTGCCCTGGCCGATAGCCACGGCGACGACCATGCCCATGACGACGACCGGGCACTGGTGATTGTCACCAGCGATTCGCTGCAGACCCAGGGCATGGCGATGATTCTCTCCAACGCCATGCAGCAGCAGGGCACTCAGCTGCACATCCTGCTCTGCGACGCCGCCGGCGACCTGGCCGTGGAGGGCTACAGCAGTGAAGGCATCAATACCCCGCCGGGCCATCCCATGGATCAGGTGACGCCGGAAGGCATCATGCAGATGCTGATGGGCGAGGGCGCCAACGTGGATGTCTGCGCCATCTACCTGCCCAACAGCGACCACGAGGAAGGCGATCTGCGTGAAGGCGTCGGTATCGCCGCGCCCGGCCCCATGGCCGAGATGATGCGCGATCCGTCCATCCCCGTTTACAGCTTCTGAAGCCCTGTGCCGGCGCTGCCGAGCCGCTGACGAACAGCGCATCGTCGGGCGGGGCGGCGCCAGGCCATGAAGGAGAGTCCTCATGGAAATGAAAAGCAACGTCGGTGGGCCCGACAAGATCGCCCGCATCGTGATCGGCGCGCTGCTGATCGGCCTGGCGATCACCGGTGTCATCGGCGCCTGGGGCTGGATCGGCATCCTGCCCCTGGCGACCGGGCTGTTCAACTTCTGCCCCGCCTATCGGCTGCTCGGTATCAATACCTGCAAGCTGAAGAAGTAGTCTGAGGCGGGCAAGGGCCTGCTCTCTCGATGGCGTCATCGCTTTACGGCGGTGGCGCCATTTCTTTTTCAGATCAGGGGTTAGGTTTTCTATCGTGATCATCGTCAGGCTCAATTGGCCATGATATCCACTTTTAGAATAACATTATAACCGTAATCGAGGTGAGGCCCGCTCACCACCACGCCTGAAGGAGATGCATGATGGATAACCCGACCCAGCAGCCCGTGATGCCCCAGCTCAACCGCCCGGCGCCGGATTTCACCGCCAAGACCACTCATGGTGAGAAGTCCCTGGCCGATTACCAGGGCAAGTGGCTGGTGCTGTTTGCCCACCCCTCCGATTTCACTCCGGTGTGCACCACCGAGTTCTCGGCCTTTGCCACTCGCGCCGAGGACTTCAAGGCGCTGAACACCGAGCTGCTTGGCCTGTCCGTGGACAGCGTGCATTCGCACATCGCCTGGGCGCGCAGCATCAAGCAGAACTTCGGCGTGGAGATTCCCTTTCCGATCATCGCCGACCTGAACATGAAGGTGGCCAATGCCTACGGCATGATTCAGCCCGGTGCCAGCGACACCGCAGCGGTACGTGCCACCTTCGTCATCGACCCGGAGGGGGTGCTGCGCGCCATGCTCTACTACCCGATGACCAACGGTCGCTCCGTCGACGAGGTGGTGCGCCTGGTGAAGTCGCTGCAGACCAGCGATGCCCACGGGGTGGCCACGCCGGAGGCCTGGCAGCCCGGCGAGCCGGTCATCGTGCCGCCGCCCGCCACCATGGAAGACGCCGAGGCGCGCGCCAGCGAAGGCTACGAGTACACCGACTGGTACTTCTGCAAGAAGGCGCTCTGAATCGAGCTCCATCTGGCCCCGGCAGCGCGCCGGGGCTATCTGGCCAGAAGCCCCCTCTCCAACGTAAGGAGGCCGAGCATGAAGACCTTCTCTCTCTCCCGCAGCCGTGGTGCCGGCAGCCCCGACGTGGCCGGCTTCTTCGACCCGCGCACCTTCAGCGTCCAGTACGTGGTCAGCGACCCGGCAACGCGACACTGCGCGATCATCGACCCGGTGCTCGACTTCGACGAGAAGTCCGGTGCCACGGCCACCCATCACGCCGACGAGCTGCTCGCCTATGTGGAGGCGCAGGGCCTCGATGTGCAGTGGGTCCTCGACACCCACCCTCATGCCGACCACTTCTCCGCCGCCCACTATCTGGCCGAGAAGACCGGCGCTCCCACCGCCATCGGTGGCTATGTCACCCGGGTTCAGGCGCTCTGGAAGGGTATCTACCACTGGCCCGACTTCCCGGATGACGGCCGGCAGTGGGATCAGCTGTTCGTCGACGGAGACACCTTCCGCATCGGCGAGCTGGAAGCCAGGGTGATGTTCTCGCCGGGCCATACGCTGGCGTCCATCACCTACGTGATCGGCGATGCCGCCTTTGTCCACGACACCCTCTTCCAGCCGGACTTCGGCACCGCCCGGGCCGACTTCCCCGGCGGTGACGCCCATCAGCTGTGGCGCTCCATCCAGGCGATCCTGGCGCTGCCGGACGATACCCGGCTGTTCACCGGGCACGACTACATGCCGGGAGGACGCGAGCCGGAGTGGGAGAGCAGCGTGGGCGAGCAGCGCCGCCGCAACCCTCACCTGGCCGGGGTGGCCGAGGCGGACTACGTGGCTATGCGCGAGGCGCGGGACAGCGAGCTGCCGATGCCCAAGCTGATCCTGCATGCCCTTCAGGTGAATACCCGGGGCGGTCGCCTGCCGGAGCCCGAGGCGAATGGCAAGCGCTATCTCAAGATCCCGCTGGATGCCCTGGAGGGCGCCGCCTGGGACTAGCGGCCAGCGCTTGGCTGGCGCGCCTCATATAGCAATATAGTCTATTCTTAGAACTCTGGTTGAGCTATGCTGGTCCTAGCACGCAGCGTCTGCGACTCACCATGACGGAGGTTGTCAGCCATGTCCCGGCCTATCGTGACCCACTTCTTCGACGAGCCCACCAACACCTTTAGCTATGTGGTGCAGGACCCCGACAGCCGGGCCTGCGCCATCCTCGATTCGGTGCTCGACTTCGACTACGCCGCCGGGCGTACCGACGTGCGCTCCGCCGACGAGATCATCGCCTTCGTGCGCGACAATGACCTTCAGGTCGAGTGGATCCTCGAGACCCACGTTCACGCCGACCACCTCTCGGCCGCGCCCTACCTGCACGAGCAGCTGGGCGGGCTGACCGGCATCGGTGCCAAGATCACCGTGGTGCAGGATGTCTTCGGCAAGGCGTTCAATGCCGGCACCGAGTTCGCCCGGGACGGCAGCCAGTTCGACCGCCTGTTCGAGGAGGGCGACACCTTCGCCATCGGCAACCTGGAAGGGCGGGTGCTGCACACTCCCGGTCATACCCCGGCCTGCCTGACCTATGTGATCGGTGACGCCGCCTTCGTCGGCGACACCCTCTTCATGCCCGACTACGGCACCGCCCGCTGCGACTTCCCCGGCGGCGATGCCCGCACCCTCTACCGCTCCATCCAGAAGGTGCTGGCCCTGCCCGGGAGACTCGTCTCTTCCTGTGCCACGACTACAAGGCGCCGGACCGCGAGACCTACCAGCACGAGACCAGCGTGGAGGAGCAGCGTCGCCTCAACGTCCACGTGCACGAGGGCATCAGCGAGGAAGAGTTCGTGAAGATGCGCACCGAGCGGGACGCCACCCTCGACATGCCGCGGCTGATCCTGCCATCGGTGCAGGTCAATATGCGCGCGGGCCACATGCCGCCCGCCGAGGACAACGGCCAGGTCTATCTCAAAGTGCCGATCAACAAGTTCTGAGTGGCCCAGGAGACAAGATTCCATGCAGATCCATGAACTAGAACCCGGCTTCGCCATCACCGAGGCCATCACCCCCGCCGATCTCGAGGAGGTCGCCCGGCGCGGCTTCCGTTCGGTGGTCTGCAACCGTCGCCCCGGCGAGGCCGAGGATCACCCGGACGATCGCGCCCTGAGCGCGCGGGCCTCCGAGCTCGGCCTTGAGTGGCGCTGCATCCCAGTCACTCCGGGCGAGTACAGCGAGGCCGACATCGCGGCCTTCGGGCAGGCGCTGGAGAGCCTGCCCACGCCGATCCTGGCCTTCTGTCGAACCGGCAAGCGCGCCGTCCACCTCTGGGCTCATTCCCGCAGCCAGGGCGAGAGCTGCGATATCCCGGCGCTGCTGGCCGCGGCCCGCGCCGCCGGGCATGACCTGGAGGAGCGTCGCCCGCTGCTGGAAGCCGCCGGGAAACGCTGAGCGATGAATCCCAAGCGCTACCTCCCCATTCTGCAGTGGCTCCCGCATTACGGTCGGCGGACCCTGGGCAGCGACCTGCTGGCGGCGGTGATCGTCACCATCATGCTGATCCCGCAGTCGCTGGCCTACGCCATGCTGGCCGGGCTGCCACCGGAAGTCGGGCTCTACGCCAGCATCGCCCCGCTGGTGATCTACGCGATCTTCGGCACCAGCCGCACTCTGGCGGTGGGGCCGGTGGCGGTAGTCTCGCTGATGACCGCGGCAGCGGTGGGGCAGGTGGCGCCCCAGGGCACGCCGGAATATCTGGGCGCGGCCCTGGTGCTGGCGCTGATGTCGGGGCTGATCCTCACCCTGATGGGGGTGGCGCGGCTGGGCTTTCTGGCCAACTTTCTCAGCCACCCGGTGATCTCCGGCTTCATCACCGCCACCGGCCTGATCATCGCCGCCGGCCAGCTCAAGCACGTGCTGGGGGTGGAGGCCGCCGGCCACAACCTGCTGGAAGTGGGAGGGAGCCTGGCCGCCAACCTCGGGCAGGTGAACGCCCCGACCCTGGTGATCGGCGTCTCCGTGCTGGCCTTCCTCTATGCCGCCCGGCGCTGGCTCAAGGGCGGGCTGATGGCGCTGGGCGTGCCGGCGCGGCCGGCGGACATGCTCACCAAGGCGGCCCCCATCCTGGCGGTGGCGGTGACCACCCTGGCCACCTGGTGGCTGGGGCTGGACGCGCTCGGTGTGGCGGTGGTGGGCGAGGTGCCGGCGGGCCTGCCGCCGCTGACCCTGCCCGGCATCGAGCTCGACCTATGGCGCGAGCTGTTCATGGCGGCACTGCTGATCAGCGTCATCGGCTTCGTGGAGTCGGTGTCGGTGGGGCAGACGCTTGCCGCCAAGCGTCGCCAGCGCATCGATCCCGACCAGGAGCTGGTGGGCCTGGGCACCTCGAACATCGCCGCCTCCTTCACCGGCGGCATGCCGGTGACCGGCGGCTTCGCCCGTTCGGTGGTCAACTTCGATGCCGGCGCCAGACGCCGGCGGCCGGGGCCTTTACCGCCGTGGGCATCGCTGCCGCAGCGCTGCTGCTCACCCCGCTGATCGCCTACCTGCCCATCGCCACCCTGGCGGCCACCATCATCGTGGCGGTGCTGTCGCTGGTGGACCTGCCGGCGATTCGCCGCACCTGGGGCTACTCCCGCTGCGACGCCGCGGCCATGCTGGTGACCATCGCCGTCACCCTGGGCAGCGGGGTCGAGAGCGGCCTGGTGGCGGGGGTGGGGCTGTCGCTGGCGCTGCATCTCGACTATACGCAGCCGCCCACAGCGCCGTGGTGGGGCGGGTGCCCGGCACCGAGCACTTCCGCAACGTGCAGCGCCATGCGGTGGAGACCGACGAGCGGCTGGCCATCCTGCGGGTCGACGAGAGCCTCTACTTCGCCAACGCCCGCTACCTGGAAGACACCGTGATGGCGCTGGCCGCGCGCCAGCCGGGCCTCGAGCACATCGTGCTGGCCTGCCAGGCGGTCAACGTCATCGACGCCTCGGCGCTGGAGAGCCTGGAGGTGATCGGCGCGCGGCTCAAGGACGCCGGGGTCTCGCTGCATCTCGCCGAGGTGAAGGGGCCGGTGATGGACCGGCTGCAGCATACCGACTTCTGCCGGGAGCTCACCGGCCGGGTATTTCTGAGCACCTATGACGCCTGGCGAACCCTGCACGGGGCCGAGCCGGGCATGGGGGCTCGCTGCGGCCAGCCGGGCGGGGCGCCTATCGAACCTGTCTGAAAGACCGCTCTGTTTGACTGTGCAACACCGCACCGATTGGGAGGAATGTAAACATGGATTGGATTGCAAGTGTACAGGGGCTGATCGGCGGCGTGCTGATCGGGCTCTCCGCCGTCTGGCTGATGGCCACCCTGGGGCGCATCGCCGGCATCAGCGGGATCGTAGGCAACCTCATTACCGTTCGCCCCAAGGGCGACAGCGCCTGGCGGGTGGCCTTCGTGCTGGGGCTGATCAGCGGCCCGCTGCTGCTGATGCTGCTGGGGGTGGCCTGGGCAATGTCGCCGGCGCCCCCGGCGAGGTGGTGGGGGCGCCGGCGGGCGGCGTGCCGCTGATGCTGCTGGCCGGGGTGCTGGTGGGCATGGGCACCGGCCTGGGCAGCGGCTGCACCAGCGGCCACGGCGTGTGCGGCCTCTCCCGGCTGTCGCCGCGCTCCATGGTGGCGACGGTGACCTTTCTGGTCTGCGCCATCGTCACCGTCTATGTCGTCCGTCATGTGATCGGAGGTGGCGCATGAAGACCGAGACCCTGCGTACCGTCATGGGCTATATCGCCGGGCTGCTGTTCGGCCTGGGGCTGGCGCTGGCCGGCATGACCGACCCGGCCCGGGTGCTGGGCTTCCTGGATATCGCCGGCGCCTGGGACCCCACCCTGATGTTCGTGCTGGGCGGGGCGGTGGTGACCACCTTCATCGGCTATCGGCTCGTGTTCCGGCGCCTGCGGCCGCTGTTCGGTGACGCCTTCCAGCTGCCCACCCGCCAGGACCTCGACGCCCGGCTGATCGGCGGCTCGGCGCTGTTCGGCATCGGCTGGGGGCTCTCCGGCTACTGCCCGGGGCCGGCCATCGCCTCGGTGGGCGGCCTGACCGCGCCGCTGCTTGCCATGCTGGTGGCCATGGTCGCCGGCTGGTTCCTGGCCAGGGCGATACCCTCCTCCCGCTGATCGTCACCGCATCCCGCTTCTTTCCCGCCGGCAACCCCGGCGGGGTTTGTGTGTTTAGAAAACATGATATCGATCAATAAAACTTGGTTTTCAGTTGAACGTAAAGGTCATCTTAATCCCTTGCTAATCCTGGGCTGCGACCCTGCCTGCATCGAGAGGAACCCGCTATGCACGTACTGCTGATCGAAGACGATGCGCTGGTGGCATCAGGCATCCAGGCTGGCCTGGGAGTTCATGGCTTCGTGGTTGACCATGTCGACAGCATGGCCGATGCCCGCTGCGCCATGTCAGCGGTCTCCACCGATGTGGTCGTGCTCGACCGGGGTCTGCCGGATGGCGATGGCCTGGCGCTGCTGGAGGCCTGGCGGACGCAAGGCATCGACGTGCCGGTGCTGGTGCTGACCGCGCGGGATGCCGTTCCCGACCGGGTCGAAGGGCTGCAGGGAGGCGCTGATGACTATCTGATCAAGCCCTTCGATCTGGATGAGCTCGTAGCGCGTCTGCAGGTGCTGCTGAGGCGCTCGGCCGGACGCGCCAGCACGGTGATCGTGCATGGGCGCTGCGCCTCGATCCGCTGGCCCGGGAGGTCAGCCTAGACGGTCGGCCGGTGGCACTGACGCGACGCGAGCTGGTGCTCCTGGAAACCTTCCTGCAGTCGCCGCGCAGCGTGCTTTCCGCCGACCAGCTCAAGGATAGCCTCTACGGCATGAGCGACGAGGTGGGGAGCAATGCACTCAATGTGCATATCCACCACCTGCGCCGCAAGCTTGGCAGCGGAGTGATCGAGACGGTGCGCGGGCTCGGCTACCGGCTGGGCAAGCCCGGCGAGAGAGGGCATGTCGCACCCCACGGGAGGCGTGGATGAGCCTGCGTGCCCGGCTGCTGATCACCCTGGGGCTGACCCTGTTGCTGCTGTGGGGGCTGGCCGCCGCCTGGATGATGCGTGACCTGCACCAGCAGGTGGTGGCCACCCTGGACCAGCGCCTGGCCCAGTCCGCGCGCATGGTGGCCGGCCTCATGGCCCAGCTGCCCGAGGAGGTATGGCTGCAGGCGGATCGCCGGGCGCTTTCCATTCCCCCCATCGAGGGGCTTGCCTGTCAGGTGCATTCGCCCCGCGGCGAGATCATGGCGCGCACCCATTCCGATCTGGAGAGCATTCTTCAGGCCGGCGAGCGAGGGCACACCTACCGAGAGGCCGAGGGGGTTACCTGGCGCGTGTTCATCTATGAGCGGGGCGGGCTGACCATCACCACTGCCGACCGCATGGATGAGCGCGACATGCTGCTGCGCGACGTGGTCATGGTGGCAGTGGTGCCTTTCGTGGTGGCGCTGCTGGGGAGTCTGGTGGCGCTGTGGTTTGGCGTGGTGCGGGGGCTGGCACCCCTGCGGCGGTTGAGCGTGTTGCTGGCCGGGCGGCACCCGGATGCGCTGGAGCCGGTGACCACGGCCGGGGTGCCGGCGGAGGTCCGGCCGCTGGTGGTAGCGCTCAATACGCTGCTGGACCGGGTCAGTCAGGCCTTCCAGCGTGAGCAGCGCTTCACCAGCGACGCGGCTCATGAGCTACGCACCCCGCTGACTGCCATCAAGACCCATCTGCAGGTGGCCAGGCGCGTGGAAGGCGTGGCGGCACAGACCGCCCTGGCACACGCCGAGGAGGGGGTAGGGCGCCTGTCACGCACGCTCGACCAGCTGCTGATGCTGGCGCGTCTGGAGGGCCGGGGGCGCTTCGATGATGGGGAGCCCAGTCGGGTCGCCGAGGTGATGGAGCTGGCCCTGCGCGATAGCGGGTGTCAGACGCAGCGTTTCACGCTTCCCGGTGCCTGGCCCGAGGTGGAGCTGGACTTGCCTCGCGAGCTGGCCGTTGCCGCGCTGCGCAATCTCATCGATAACGCCCTGCGTCACGGCGACGACGTCACGCCGATCGTGCTGGATGCCAGCCTCGATGAAGCCGGCAACGAGCTGACATTCAGCGTGCGTAACCGGGGAAGCGGCTGGATGAGCCGGCCCTGGCCCAGATGTCGCAGCGCTTCTGGCGGGCCAGCAAGCAGCAGGGCAGCGGCCTGGGCCTGGCCATCGTGGTGGCCATCGCCGAGCGCTTCGCCGGAAGGCTCGATTTTGCCCGCCCCGAAGCGGGCGGGCTGGATGCCCGCCTGACCGTTCCGGTCCGGCGGGGTCGCTGAACCCCTGCCAGGGGCTCATGACACAACGAGGGGGAACGACATGATCAGCAAGAGGATCACGAGTGGGCTCGGCCTGCTGCTGGGCGCAGGCCTGGTCAGCGGTCAGGCGGTAGCGCTAGAGGGCGATGCCGAGCGTGGCCAGGCGGCCGCGGTGGCTTGCGTGGCCTGCCATCAGGCCGACGGCAGCGGAAAGAATGTGCCCGACGGGGAGTCCTGGCCACGGCTGGCGGGCCTGGATGCCGGTTACCTTGCCAAGCAGCTGCATGATTACCAGGCCGGACGGCGACAGAATGCCAGCATGCAGCCCTTCGCCAACATGCTCGATGCTCAGCAGATTGCCGACGTGGCGGCCTACTATAGCCAGATGCCGGTCTCTCGGGCCCAGGGGGGCGACGTCGAGGATGCCCTGTTGGCGCGGGGCGAGCAGCTGGCCCTGCGCGGCGATTGGGACGCCTACATCGTCTCCTGTGCAAGCTGCCATGGCCCTCGCAACGAGGGTGCCGGCAGCCACTTCCCGGGCATCGCCAGTCAGCACGCCGGTTATATCGAGGCTCAGCTGCGCGCCTGGCAGGCCGACGAGCGCGACAACGATCCGCAAAATCTCATGGGGGCCATCGCCAAGCGCATGAGTGACGAGGATATCCGCGCCGTTTCCGCCTGGCTGGCCAGCCAGGCCGTTGCGTTCGAATAAAGGGAGCAGATCATGAAACTTCACAGGACAACCCTGGCCGTGGCCTGCGTGGCGCTGGCCACCGGCATTAGCCTGCCCGCTTTCGCCGATGCCAGGCACGAAGCGGTCGAGACCCTGGTGGCGCTGGGCTATCCGGCCCCGCAGGAGGGGGAGCTGGTCCACATTCCGCCGACCATGGCTGACCTCGACGCCTCCGACCTCCACCCAGAGACCAAGCGGGTCATTCGCCGCGGCTATGACCTCTTTACCGATACTCAGCAGCTACGCGGCGAGAACGTGTTCAACGACATGAACTGCTCGAGCTGCCACCTGGGCGAAGGGCGCCAGCCGTTCAGCGCACCGATCTGGCCGGCGGCGGTCCTGCTGCCCAACTTCCGCGGCAAGAATCAGCACGTCAACAACCTGGAGGAGCGCATCGCCGGCTGCTTTGCCTACTCCATGAACGGCACGCCTCCGGCGTATGGCAGTGACGATATGCTGGCGCTTTCTGCCTATCATCAGTGGCTGGCCAAGGGGGTGGCCATGTATCCCGACCAGCCGATCTATGGCCGTGGTTTTCCGGCCCCCGAGCGTCCCGAGGAGCTCAGCTACGCGCGCGGTGAGCAGGGCTATCTGGAGCACTGCGCCATTTGTCACGCCGAGGATGGCGCCGGTTACTTCCAGGACGGCGAGTATGTCTTTCCGGCAACCTGGGGGATGGCTCCAACAACTGGGGGCGGGCATCGTGCGCACCTTCACCGCGGCCGGGTTCATCCAGAACAACATGCCGCTGGGTCAGCCCAACTCGCTCTCTGATCAGGAGGCGTGGGATATCGCCTACTACATGGTTCAGCAGGAGCGTCCTCAGGACCCGCGTTACACCGGCGACGTGGCCGAGACCCTGGAGCGCTTCGGCCCGACGTTCCATCGCCACTCTCACTATGGACAGCGGCGTGAGCATGACGGCCACCGTCTAGCCGACCATGCCAACTGGGGAGAGAAGGGCGACGAGATCAAGCCGTGGAATATCGGCGTACCGCGTTTCGAGACCCTTGCAGACTGAGGCCCGCTGGCTCAGAAGCGGCAGGCCCATGGCAAGGCCCCGCCTGGAGAGTCGAACCAGGCGGGGCCTCGAGTGTGGCAGCGTGCCGGCCTGGTGCGAGGCGCTGCCGCTGCAGTCGCTGATACCGTTTGACGCCACGCCACGCCACGCCACGCCACGCCACGCCACGGCGCCGCTGCCCGCTGCCATTCCCTTCAGCTTCGAAGACTATCTCGAACTGGTCGAGACCACCGGCCGCTGCCAGCGTTCCGACAAGCGCGGGCTGATCGAAGGCCGCGTGCCCCGGCTGCTCGACCGGCTGGGCATCGACCCCGAAGCCTTCATCGCCGCTTCCACCACGCTGCTCACGCGCTTTGGCAGCGCCGTGGGCACCCCCGAGAGCCTGACTGCCTGCTGTGCCGCCCGCCAGGCTCGCCACCTGCGCGGGATGCGCGCGGCGGGCGAGCTGTATGAACGCCGGGCGGCGTGAGGGGGCGGCGTATCGTACTAATTGCCGCCCTGGGGCTACCCCAGGGCGGCTGTGTGCCGTTCGTGCCGATTATTTGACCGGAGCTCCGCTATGCACGGTTTCACTGCCTTCAAGTATGTCGGCGCCGAGCGAGCGGTGCAGTGCCTCAAGGGTGGCACCCTATATCTGGCGAGCCCTGACCAGCTGAACGACGCCCTGGAGGCGCGTTTCAACACCGCCAGTACGGAAGCCTATCTGGCCATTCAGCCGTGCGCTTCCGGCCGTGAGAGCGGTTCAATCGTCAGGCGCAGCCCCAGGGCATTGGCCACCTTGCTGATAGTGGAGAAGGCCGGGTTGCCTTCGCCGGACAGGGCCTTGTAGAGCCCCTCGCGGCTCATGCCCACCTCCTTGGCGAGCTGGCTTATGTTGCGGGCGCGAGCGATGTCACCCAGCGCGGCAGCAAGGAGCGCGGGATCGTTCTCCTCCATCACCGCCTCGAGGTAGGCGGCAATGTCCTCCTCGCTCTGCAGGTAGTCCGCAGCGTCGTAGTGGCTGAAGCTGGCGGCTTGCTCAGTCATGACGTTACTCCTTCCATTGCGCAGCAATGGTTTTGGCTTGATCGATGTCGCGGGCCTGGCTGGCTTTATCGCCACCGCAGAGCAGCACCACGATCACGGGCCCTCGAGTGATGTAGTAGACGCGGTAGCCGGGACCATAGGGAATGCGCAGCTCCGAGATGCCTTCCCCGACCGGCTTCACGTCGCCGGGATTGCCCAGGCTCAGGCGCCGAATACGGGCCGTGATCCTGGCGCGAGCGCGTGTATCCCGCAGCCCGCGCAGCCACCGATCGAAGACATCGGTTTTTATGAGTTCGATCATCTGATAACTCTAGTTAACAGCCAAGGATGTGTCAACCATGGTTCACACATCAGGCAGACAGAGGCCGCTCGAGAGAGCGGCCCGGAGCGAAGAAAGGACAGCCACTTTGTTGACCGCGCACCAGGGGATGCAGCCGATCCTGCCGCCCCTGCCGGCCAGCCTGGCAGGGGCGTTTATCGGTAGATCGGTGCCTCAGGGCGCCTCGCCGCCCATCATCTCCTTTAGGCGGTCCGGCTCGGGCATGCCGTCCACCCGCTCCAGGCGGCCATTACGCTGAAAGACGGTAGTGGGAGTGGCATACAGCCCCAGTTCGTCGAACAACCCGTTGTTGCGATAGATCTGGTCCTCGATCTCCCGGGGCTGGGCCGAGGGGGCTATCTCGTCGCCGCCGCTGTGGGCGTGCAGGGCGGCCTCGGGGTCCTCGGCGCCGAGTAGCGCCGAGGCCTTGGCCGGGCTGTTCTGCTGCAGGATGCCAACCATGACATGGCGCAGCTGCACCTCGCCGGCCTCCACCCAGGGCCGGGCGGCTTCCCAGAACCGGCGGCAGTAAGGGCAGTTGGGGTCGGTGAAGGTGTAGAGCACCCTGGGAGCCTCGTCGCTGCCGTCGGCGATCCAGGCGCTTGCCTCCAGCCGCTGCCAGACGTCGGCTTCCTGGGGAGCGCGTACCAGCTCATCCAGCGGCGCCTCGCTGAGGTCGTTGCCCTCGGCGTCGATCATGGTGCCGACAATGGCATGCTCGCCATCGGGGGTGAGGTAGACGGCCATCTCACGGCCCTGGTGGCTCGCGGCGAAGCCGGTAAGCCCGCCGGGGGCCTCGAAGGTGCCGTGAATCTCGAGCCCCTGATCGGTCAGGGCACGCACCGGCGCCGGCCAGTCGTCGGCGTAGGCCAGCGGAGCGGCGGCGAGAGCGGCCAGGGCGGCCGTAAGCAGCGCGTTGCGACGCACCATGTCGGTTATCCTCAAGTGGGGTGGGTAGGGCGCTTATTGTGCCAGCTCGACCAGTTCCACGCGCCGGTTCTGGGCACGACCGCTCTCCGTGCGATTGGTGGTGATAGGCGCCATCATGCCGGCGCCAGCACTCTGCAGCCGGTCTCCGGCGATGCCATGCTCATTGCGCAGCCATTCGACGACCGCCTGGGCGCGCTCCATGGACAAGGTCAGGTTGTAGTCGACACTGCCCACGTTATCGGTATGCCCTACCACCATGAGCCGCATGGTGTCCTGCGCCTGCATCAGCGAAGCGATGGTGGACAGCGCCTCGGCGGATTCGGGCAGGATCCTGTCGCTGTCGAACTCGAAGAGGATATCCTGAACGGCCACGCGGCCGTCCTGGATCAGCCCCGCTTCCATCTCGTCGGCCGTCAATGGAATGTGCTCCATGGCGGTATCCATCTCATCGGCGGTGACGATGCCTTTGGCAACCGAGGTGCCGACGCGTCGCGCATTGTAGATGGCGATGCCGGCGAGCACGCTGCCGTCGGCGGAGCGAGCGGCAATATAGCGGACCTGCCGGTCGCGGTTGCTTAGGTGGCAGCAATCCCGGGCGCCCCGTTCGAAAAGCGTTGTGCCATGCACCAGGAACAGTCGCCCGTCTCCGGCGGAAAGCTCTTCCTCGCTGGCGGCATAGAGTATCTCGAAGCCGCGCTCTTCAAGGGCTTGGAGGTAGTTGCGCTTGACGCGAAGCGTCGAGGTGTCCGGATCACGGAAGGCGTAGCTGAGTTTCGTCACCTGGCCTTCCAATGCCTCGCTGCTCGTCAGCTCGCCGTCCTCATAGGGGCCGGTCGGGATGGCCTGGCGGTCGAAATCGACGAGGTCCTGGTAGACGATGTAGGAACCGGCCACCCGAGGAATTTGCGGATGGTCGCCCGAGCCATCGATATCTTCCTGAGCCACTGCGCCGCCGGCCAGCCCCATGGCTCCGGTCAGCAGCAATCCCCTAGCCAGTTGCTTGAAAAGCGTATCCATTGTTCTCTCCCTTGAATGGCTGTCGTTGACGGGTCATGCCAATCCTGGCAAGCCTGCCTGCCCAGCGCCAGTTGCGCCGACCAACGGATACGGTTTCCACCAGCTGCGGCGGCGTGCAAAATGCCGTGTGCACAGCGCTTTTTACGCGAATGCATCGGCGCCTGTGCTGGGCGGTCAGCGGGTGAGCGGGTACACTATTCTCGGCACGCCGGGTTGATTGGCAGAACAACCCGGGCTTTCGGCCAGTTAGCCCATTGCCTATGTCCCACGAGCGGCCATGAGGTCGCACCGCTTTACGTTCGGATCGATATCATGCATTGCCCCTTTTGTGGCGCCCACGATACCCGAGTGACCGACTCCCGCCTGGTGGCCGAGGGCGACCAGGTGCGTCGCCGCCGCCAGTGCTCCTCCTGCGGCGAGCGCTTCACGACCTATGAGACCGCCGAGCTGGTGATGCCGCGGGTGGTCAAGGCCGACGGCTCCCGGGAGAGCTTCAACGAGCAGAAGCTGCGCGCCGGCATGCTGCGCGCCCTGGAGAAGCGACCGGTCAGCGCCGAGGCCATCGAGGCGGCGGTGGAGCGTATCCGCCAGACCCTGCGCGCCCGCGGGGAGCGGGAGGTCCAGGCCCGCGACATCGGCGAGGCGGTGATGCAGGCCCTCAAGGGACTGGACCAGGTTGCCTTTATCCGTTTCGCCTCGGTCTATCGCCGCTTTCAGGACATCGACGAGTTTCGCGCCGAGATCGACCGCCTGTCTCAGGAACCCGACCAGACGCCGGGTGGCAATGGCGATGACCGCTGACTCCTCGCCCAGCCCGTCACCCGCTCTGTGGATGGCCCGGGCGCTCGCGCTGGCGCGTCGCGGGCTCTATACCACCGACCCCAATCCCCGCGTGGGCTGCGTGCTGGTCCGCGACGGCCGCGTTGTCGGCGAGGGCTTCCACGAGCGGGCCGGTGAGCCCCACGCCGAGGTGCACGCCCTGCGCGCCGCCGGCGAGGCCGCCCGGGGGGCCACCGCCTACGTCACCCTGGAGCCCTGCTCCCACCATGGCCGCACCGGCCCCTGCGCGGTGGCGCTGATCGAGGCCGGCGTGAAGAAGGTGGTGGTCGCCATGGCCGATCCCGATCCCCGGGTAGCCGGCAACGGCATTGCCATGCTGCGCGAGGCCGGCATCGCGGTGGAGGTGGGGCTGCTGGAGGAGGAGGCCAGAGCCCTCAACCCCGGCTTCATCCAGCGCATGACCCTGGGCCGCCCCTATGTGCGCTTGAAGATGGCCATGAGCCTGGACGGCCGCACCGCCATGCGCTCCGGCGAGTCCCAGTGGATCACCGGGCCCCACGCCCGCCGCGAGGTGCAGCGGCTGCGGGCCCGTTCCAGCGTGGTGATGACCGGGGTGGAGTCGGTGATCTTCGATAACTCGCGGCTCACCGTGCGTGCCGACCAGCTGGGCCTGGCCAACGCCGAGGCCGTGGCCGAGCGCCAGCCGCTGCGGCTAGTGGTCGACACCCGGCTGCGGCTGCCGCTGGCCGCCGCCTGCCTGCGCGAGCCGGGGCGTACCCTGGTGGCCACGGTGAGCGTCTGCGACGACGACAAGCGCCGACGCCTGGAGGAAGCCGGGGCCGAGGTGCTGGCGCTGCCGCCCTGGGAGGATGGCCGGGTCGATCTGGAGGCGGTACTGCGCCACCTGGCCGCCCACGAGCAGGCCAACGAGGTGCTGCTGGAGACCGGGGCGACCCTCGCCGGCGCCATGCTCGACGCCGGCCTGGTCGACGAGATGCAGCTGTTCGTGGCGCCAACCCTGCTCGGCGGCGAGGCGCGGCCGCTGTTCGCGCTGCCGGGGCTGGAGCGCATGGCTCAGCAGCGCCCGCTGGAGATCCTCGATATCCGCGCCATCGGCCGCGACTGGCGCATCACCGCCCGGCCCCGGTAGCGCGCTACTGTGCGGTAGCGAGGGGAGTCTTTCACTTTGGTAGGATAATGCCGTGTGGGAGGGCGGCTTTGCCGCGCGAAGGCGCCGACAGGCGCCCCAATGGCAGCGCTGCGCGCTGCTTCGCCCGCTGAAGCGGCCTCCCACAGTGGCGCCCGGGGCCGCGCCAAGGTACCCTGACGCCCATTCGAGGCGGGGCGTCGACCTTCGGCTCTGTCTGAAAACTGGCTGCGCTCGGCCATACGGCGTTAAAAATCGGCTCAAAGTACTCATTTACACCCCGTAAACTCCGTCTTTTCGCCGATTTTTGCCTTGTCTGGCCTTCGCTCGCCGACTTTTCGGACAAAGCCTAGGCAACACGACTGTTGCGGTCGGGCGACGTTCTGCACGCTGAACCATTCGGAGATTCCATGGTGCAATCTTCCCAGGGGGGCCTGGCCCCCATCGAAGACCTGATCGAGGACATCCGTCAGGGCAAGATGGTCATCCTGATGGATGACGAGGACCGCGAGAACGAAGGCGATATCATCATGGCCGCCGAGAAGGTCGAGGCCGAGCATATCAACTTCATGGCTCGCCACGGCCGCGGCCTGATCTGCCTGCCCATGACCCGCGAGCGCTGCGAGCGGCTCGAGCTGCCGCTGATGGTGAGCGACAACGGCTCCGGCTTCGGCACCAAGTTCACGCTCTCCATCGAGGCGGCCACCGGGGTGACCACCGGCATCTCCGCCGCCGACCGGGCGCGTACCGTGCAGGCCGCGGTGGCCCCCGACGCCCGGGCCGAGGATATCGTCCAGCCCGGCCACATCTTCCCGCTGATGGCCGAGCCGGGCGGGGTGCTGCGCCGCGCCGGCCATACCGAGGCCTCCTGCGACCTGGCGGCGCTGGCCGGCTTCGACCCCAGCGGCGTGATCTGCGAGATCATGAACGACGACGGCAGCATGGCCCGGCGCCCTGAGCTCGAGCGCTTCGCCGCCGAGCACGGCCTGAAGATGGGCACCATCGCCGATCTGATTCACTACCGGATCCACAACGAGCACACCGTGGAGCACCTGGAAGCCACGCCGGTGAAGACCGCCTTCGGCGAGCTGACCCTGCATGTCTTCCGCGACAGCATCCAGGGCACCCACCACCTGGCGCTGGTCAAGGGGCGCCCGCACCCCGACCAGCTGACCACGGTGCGGGTTCACCTGGCCGACGTGATGCGCGACCTGCTCTGCCTGCAGAAGGGCGAGGGCGGAAGCTGGACCGCCCACGGTGCCATCGAGCAGGTCGCCGCCGCCGAGCACGGCGTCTTCGTGCTGCTCGACGACGGCCGGCAGCGCCAGGACCTGCGCGACTACCTGGAGGTGTTCCTGGAGCGCCGCCGCCCGCCGCGCACCAGCGACTCCGACGGCGCCGGCAACTACCTGACCATCGGCACCGGGTCGCAGATCCTGCGCTACCTCGGGGTGGGGCGCATGCGTCTGCTCAGCTCGCCGTGGAAGTTTTCCGCGCTGTCCGGCTTCGATCTCGAAGTGGTCGAACTGGTCGGGCCGGGCGAGCATGACGCCGCGTCCGACGCCTGAGCCGCGCGGCGTTCAGAATCTTAAACCGTATTTCGCAGGACAATCCGAATGCATACCCTGTCCCAACTCGAAGGCAACTTCGTCGACGTCGATGGCCGCTACGTGATCGTGGTGGGCCGCTTCAATCATCACGTGGTCGACAGCCTGGTGGAAGGTGCCGTCGATAGCCTGACCCGCCATGGCGTGGACCCCGAGCATATCGACATCGTCCATGTGCCGGGCGCCTGGGAGCTGCCGCTGGCGGTCAAGCGCGCCCTCAAGGTGGCCCGTCCCGACGCGGTGATCGCCCTGGGCGCGGTGATTCGCGGCGGCACCCCGCATTTCGAGTACGTGGCGGGCGGCTGCAACGCCGCTCTCGGCAACCTGCAGCTCGAGTTCGAGACCCCGGTGGCCAACGGCGTGCTGACCGTCAACTCCATCGAGCAGGCCATCGAGCGCTCCGGCACCAAGGCCGGTAACAAGGGCGCCGAGGCGGCGATGGCGGCCATGGAGATGGTCTCGCTGCTGCGCGGCCTGGGCGATGACGAGCCCGATGCAGGAGAGGCGTCATGAGCGCAGGGCGTTCTCCCCGTCCGCCCTCGGCGGGCCAGCAGGCGCGCCATGCGGCCCGCGAGCTGGCCGTCCAGGGGCTCTACCAGTGGCAGATGACCGGCAAGTCGATCACCGCGGTGGAGGCCGAGTTTCGCGGCCAGCTGCCCGACGACGACCTGGAGGATCATGAGAACTGGACCAAGGTGATGCAGATCGCCGACCAGGCGCTGTTTCGCGAGCTGCTGCACAATGTGGCGCGCGACCGTGCCGAGCTGGACGCGGCCATCGCGCCGCTGCTCGACCGGCGCCTGGTGGACCTCGACCCCATCGAGCTGGCGATCCTGCGCCTGGGCGCCTACGAGCTGACCAAGCGCCTGGAGGTGCCCTACCGGGTGGTGATCAACGAGGGCGTGGAGCTCGCCAAGTCCTTCGGTGCCACCGACGGCCACAAGTACGTCAACGGCATTCTCGACAAGCTGGCCGCGCGGCTGCGCAGCGCCGAGGTCAGCGCCCGTCGTCGCTGAAGGTGCCAAGGTGGCCAGTGAATTCGACCTGATCGCCCGCCACTTCACGCCCGCCGCCCCCGACCCGGAGGCCGGCGTGGGGCTGGGCGTGGGCGACGACTGCGCGCTGCTGGCGCCCCGCGCCGGCCAGCGGCTGGCGGTGAGCGTCGACACCTCGGTGGCCGACGTGCACTTTCCCGCCGACGCCCCCGCCGAGGCGATCGGCCACCGCGCCCTGGCGGTGAGTCTCTCCGACCTGGCGGCCATGGGCGCCGAGGCGCGCTGGTGCCTGATGGCCCTGGCGCTGCGCGATGCCGACGATGCCTGGCTGGCCGACTTCGCCCGCGGCTTTCACGCCCTGTGCGCGGCCACCGACACTGCCCTGGTGGGCGGCGACGTGACCCAGGGCACGCTCTCCATCGGCGTCACCGTGATGGGCGAGGTGCCTCCCGAGCTGGCCCTGACCCGCGGCGGCGCTCGCTCCGGCGACCTGGTGGCGGTCACCGGCGCCCTGGGCGGCGGGGCCGGGGGGCTGGCGGCCTGGCAGCGTGGCGAGCGCGACCCCAACCATCCGCTGCTGAGGCGCTACCTGCGCCCCCAGCCCCGACTGGCCGCCGGGCTGGCGCTGCGCGGGCTGGCCAGCGCCGCCATCGATATTTCCGACGGCCTGCTGGCCGACCTGGGTCATGTGCTCGAGGCCTCCGGCGTCGGCGCCCGGCTGGAGGTCGAGGCGCTGCCCCTGGCCGCGGGCCTGGAGGCGATGCTGGGCCGCGAGGCCGCCCGCGAGGCCGCCCTGGGCGGCGGCGACGACTATGAGCTGCTGGTCAGCCTGCCGCAGGATGCGATGGCCGAGGCGCGCCGGCGCCTGGCCGGTCAGGGGCTGACGCTGACGCCGATCGGGCAGATCACCGCCGAGCCGGGCCTGGTGGGGGCCGGCGAGGTCGGCCTGCGCGGCTGGCAGCACTTCCATGCCGGGGATCACCGGGGGGAGCGTCATGAACCGCGCCCCCGCCAGCGTCTGGCGACGCCCCGTGCACTTCTTCGCCTTCGGGCTCGGCAGCGGTGCCGTGCCCTGGGCGCCGGGGACCTTCGGGACCCTGGCGGCGATTCCCTTCTACTGGCTGATGTCCGAGCTGCCGCTGAACTGGTACCTGCTGCTGGTGGCGGTCTCCTTCGTGGCCGGGATCTGGCTGTGCGACAAGACCTCCCGCGACCTGGGGGTTCACGACCATTCGGGTATCGTCTGGGACGAGTTCGTCGGCTACTGGATCACCATGGCCGCGGTGCCCTTCTCCTGGGAGGCGGCGCTGTGGGGGTTCATCCTGTTTAGGATCTTCGATGTCTTCAAGCCGTGGCCCATCCGCTGGGCCGACCGCCGGGTGGCCGGGGGCTTTGGCATCATGATCGATGATGTCCTGGCCGGCATCTACGCCTGGAGTACGATGCACCTGTGGCTCTGGCTACACTGACAGGCAGGTGGCCAGGCGGACGTAGGGAAGCGACAAGGGAGGAGGAAGATGCGCAAGGAACGTCTCATCGTCCCTCTGCTGGCGGTGGCGCTGCTGGGCTGGATGGCCGGACAGGCCGCCTCCAGCCTGCTCTTCCAGCGTGAGATGGGGCGTGCCCTGGAGGATCTGGAGGCGCGCGGCGAGCTGGCGGTGGCGCATGTCGATGTGGAGCGCGGGTGGTGGTCCTCCACCGGCCACATCGAGCTCGAGCCGCTGTTCGGCGAGGCCTGGGGCCTCGAGCTCGACTACCGGGCACGCCACGGCATCCTCAGCACCCATCTGGACGGCGAGGCGGTGCTGCGCCATGGCCCCGAGGGCAAGCGGCTGTTTGGCGACTCCCTGGACTCCTCGGCGCCGCGCTGGGAGGCGAGCTATCATACCCTGAGCGGCACCCTGGAGGCGGGCATCCGCCTGTCTCCCCTTCGGATTACCCAGCAGGAGCGTGAGCTGCGCTTCGACGGCGGGCGGCTGACCGTCAGCGGCGAGCAGGGCAACTGGCAGCTGCGCGCCGAGCTGGCCGACTGGGAGCTCAGCGACGGCGATACCCGGCTGCGGGTGGGGCCGGCCGTTCTCAACAGCCGCTACGCCTATACCGAAGGGGCCCATACCTTCACCCAGACCGACCGTCTCAGCGTCAGCGCGCTGACCTGGCAGCAGCCGCAGCTGCGGCTCGACGCCCGGGACCTGGCGCTGACCAACCGCATGACCCTCGACGATCAGGAGCTGCGCCTGCGCCTGGATCTCGACCTGGGCGAAGTGCACAGCGCCGAGCAGGTGCTGCTCGAAGGCGAGCTGGAGGCGGAGCTGTCGCGCCTGAATGCCGATGCCCTGCGCGGCGTGATGGCCCAGCTGCGCGACCTGGCGGCCAGCGGCGATCACCGCCTCGACCGTCGTGAGGCCCTGGCATGGCTCGAACCGCAGCTGCTGCAGGTCCTGCAGGATTCACCGCGTCTCGATGTGCTGCAGCTGGTGCTCGACAGCCCCATGACCGGGCTCTCGGCGCGCATCAACGGCGCGCTGTTCTTCGACGGGCGGCGCCTGGAGTCCCTGAGCCTGGTCGAGCTCGACGACCCGGCGATGCAGGCCCAGTGGCAGCGGCGGCTCGACGGTGACTTCACCTGGCACGACCTGCCCACCGTGGTGGCGCTCTGGCTGGGGCTGCCGCTGGATACCCGTACTCTGCAGATCGACATCGGCCGCGGCCAGGTGAGGGTGAATAGTCGGCCGTTGCCGCCGCTCTGGCGCTAGGCGCGAGAACCGGTTCATCGCACTTTAGCGTGAAGATGTTTCGCAGGCTTTATGGTGGGAGGCCGGCTTTGCCGGGCGAAGGCGCCGCAGGCGCCCCATGGGTAGCGCTGCGCGCTACTTCGCGCGCTGAAGCGCCCTCCCACGGTGAGGCTGGCAACACTGGCTAGCTGGCTGTTGTGGCAGCACAGGCTTGCTGGCTGTTGTGGGAGGCCGGCTCCGCCGGGCGAAGGCGCCGCAGGCGCCCCGGTTGGCAGGCGCCCCTTGGGTAGCGCTGCGCGCTACTTCGCGCGCTGAAGCGCCCTCCCACGGTGAGGCTGGCAACACTGGCTAGCTGGCTGTTGTGGCAGCACAGGCTTGCTGGCTGTTGTGGGAGGCCGGCTCCGCCGGCGGTGCGACGCTTCGACGAAGGCGCCGCAGGCGCCCCGGTTGGCAGGCGCCCCTGGGTAGCGCTGCGCGCTACTTCGCGCGCTGAAGCGCCCTCCCACGGTGAGGCTGGCAACACTGGCTAGCTGGCTGTTGTGGCAGCACAGGCTTGCTGGCTGTTGTGGGAGGCCGGCTCCGCCGGCGGTGCGACGCTTCGACGAAGGCGCCGCAGGCGCCCCGGTTGGCAGGCGCCCCTTGGGTAGCGCTGCGCGCTACTTCGCGCGCTGAAGCGCCCTCCCACGGTGAGGCTGGCAACACTGGCTAGCTGGCTGTTGTGGCAGCACAGGCTTGCTGGCTGTTGTGGCAGCACAGGCTTGCTGGCTGTTGTGGGAGGCCGGCTCCGCCGGGCGAAGGCGCCGCAGGCGCCCGGTTGGCAGTGGTAGCGCACCGGTTGGCAGTGCTGCGCACTGCTTCGCGCGCTGAAGCGCCCTCCCAGTGCGCCCGAGAAGGCGTGCACACAGTGCGGTGAGAGTCCGCATCGGGGTAAGCCATGGCCCCGTAGCCAAAGGTAACTGCGTCGTCGCGAGGCGGGGTGGGGAGCAACCGGAGGCGAACTGGCGGTCCGTAGGATGACGAACTCGATTCGGCCGGGTCAGGTGGCGAGCTCGCTGGGAGATAGCGAAGCCTGAAACTCACCCGTCGCGCTGGCATGGCGGACAAAGCGACGACGGGACCTGCCAGGTGGTTGGAGGCGGAACGTCAGGAAGGGTGTACGAGATAATCGGGGAGACCTGGCGGCCGAGGTGACGGCGGCCAGGAGTCAGAGCCTTCATAGTACCGGCGTGCGGATCACGCCCTGGCCACGGCTCATCCCGGCGAAAGCCGGGATCGAGAGATGCTGGAGCGCGGACTCTGCCTACCGCCAAGGCGCCGCACAGGAGGCGCAGAGAACAGAACCTGCGCCGAGGGAAGGGAGGCAGGAAGATGGATGCGAGAGACGACCAGAGATGAGCGAACGCGACAGCACAGCATCGACAGTGCCCCACGATGGGGCTAAACAAGATGCGTCATCATCCGCCACGATGGCGGGGGTTGACCGCTCGATCTGGACGGACCGCATGTTGGCGGCGCTGGATAACGGCGTCAAAGGACGTAAGTGGTTCAGTCTGATCGACAAGGTATACCGCTCGTCGACCCTGGTGGATGCCTGGCTACAGGTCTACCGCAATCAGGGAGCGGCGGGGGTCGACCGGCAAAGCGTGTCACGCTTCGCATCGCAGGCCGAGCGCTATCTTGAGGAGCTCCAGGCCGACCTGGCAGCGGGGCGTTACCGCCCGCAAGCGGTGCGACGCGTCGAGATCCCCAAGGGCAACGGCAAGATGCGCCCGCTGGGCATTCCGACCGTCAAGGACCGTATTGTCCAGGCGGCGGTCAAGCGGGTGATCGAACCGATCTTCGAGCATGAGTTCCTGCCGATGAGCTACGGCTTCCGGCCGGGAAGAGGCTGCAAGGATGCCTTGCGAGACGTTGATGACGCGCTCAAGGCGGGCATGACCTGGGTGGTGGATGCGGATCTGCAAGGCTATTTCGATAGCATCCCGCACGACCGTCTGATGGCCCGCGTCGAAGGACGGATCAGCGACGGCCGACTGCTGGCCTTGCTACGAAGCTGGTTGAGCCAGGATATTGTCAGCGACATGAGCCGATGGACACCCACGTCAGGGACGCCACAAGGAGCGATCATCAGCCCCTTGTTGGCGAACGTCTACCTGCATCCGCTGGACCAGGAAGTGACACAGCACGGCTACCGTATGGTGCGGTACGCCGATGACTTCGTCATTCTCTGCCACAGCGAGCAGGAGGCCCGGCAAGCCCTGGCCCACGTACAGGAATGGGTGGCGGCGAATGGCCTGACCCTGCACCCCGACAAGACCCATGTCGGCGATTGCCGGCAACAGGGACAGGGCTTCGACTTCCTGGGCTACCGCTTCGAGGCGGGCAGGCGCTGGGTCCGCAAGAAGAGCCTTAAGGCGTTCAAGGACAAGGTGAGAAGCAAGACGCGGCGTACGGAAGGCAAGAGCCTACGGCACGTCATTGCCTCGCTGAACCCCATGCTGAGAGGTTGGTTCGGCTACTTCCAGCATGCCTATCGGACGACGTTCCGTCCTCTGGACGGCTTCATTCGTCGACGTCTTCGGGCCATGCTGCGCAAGCAGGAGAAGCGTCCGGGGCATGGCAACACCCGGTCGGACATACGGCGCTGGTCTAATACGTTCTTCGCGACTGCGGGGCTCTTCACCCTAGCCGGAGCCTGGCGGTACGCGAGCCAATCCCGATGAGGAAAACCATCGACTGGAGAGCCGTGTGCGGGAGAACCGCACGCACGGTTCGGAGGGCGGGGAGGGCACAGCCCTTCCCGACCCCTATCGGTGAGGCTGGCAACACTGGCTAGCTGGCTGTTGTGGCAGCACAGGCTTGCTGGCTGTTGTGGCAGCACAGGCTTGCTGGCTGTTGTGGGAGGCCGGCTCCGCCGGGCGAAGGCGCCGCAGGCGCCCGGTTGGCAGTGGTAGCGCACCGGTTGGCAGTGCTGCGCACTGCTTCGCGCGCTGAAGCGCCCTCCCACGGTGCCGCCTGCTGACTGTGTAGTGGGAGGCCGGCTCCGCCGGCGGTGCGACGCTTCGACGAAGGCGCCGCAGGCGCCCCTGGGTAGCGCTGCGCGCTACTTCGCGAGCTGAAGCTCCCTCCCACTTTGTCGCTTCCGCCTTGGAGCTTGCCAAACATGCTCACGCTAAAGTGCGATGAACCCAAAAACCGCCCTCGCGACTTGAAGTTGGCGTGCCTCGCCCGCATTCCACAGGGCATTGCCTTTCGGGAGGATGCCATGAGCGAACACGACCACGACGAGCGGGACTGGCAGGACGCCTTCGAGAATGCCTCGGACGAGGTGCCGGGCTCGGATGGCGAGGAGACCTCGCACCACGCGGTGGTCCCGGCCAGCGACTACCTGCCCGAGCGCATCTATCTTCTGCCGATTCATAACCGCCCCTTCTTCCCCGCCCAGGTGCAGCCGCTGGTGATCAACCGCGAGCGCTGGGAGGAGACCATCCGGCGGGTCGGCAAGACCCCTCACCACACGCTGGGCGTGGCCTTCGTCGGCGATGCCGGGGTCGACAATCTGTCCCACGATCACTTTCCGGCGATCGGTACCGCGGTGAAGGTGCACAAGCTGCAGGGCGAGGATCAGCAGCTGCAGTTCATCGCCCAGGGGCTGCGGCGCTTTCGCATCGTGCGCTGGCTCTCCCGCAAGCCACCCTACCTGGTGGAGGTGACCTACCCCCGGGAGCCGGTGGAGGCCGAGGAGGACGAGACCCGCGCCTACGCCATGGCGATCATCAACGGCATCAAGGAACTGCTGCCGATCAACCCGCTCTACGGCGAGGAGCTCAAGCACTACCTCAACCGCTTCAGCCCCCACGAGCCGGGTCCGCTGACCGACTTCGCCGCGGCCATCACCTCCGCCAAGGGCCACGAGCTGCAGTCGGTGCTGGCCACGCTGCCGGTGCTCGACCGCATGCAGCGGGTGCTGCCGCTGCTGCGCAAGGAGATCGACGTCGCCCAGCTGCAGACCGAGATCAGCGAGCAGGTCAACGCCCAGATGCAGGAGCGCCAGCGCGAGTTCTTCCTGCGCGAGCAGCTCAAGGTGATTCAGCGCGAGCTCGGCATCTCCAAGGACGACCGCGAGAACGACGTCGACACCTTCCGCGAGCGCCTCGAGGGCCTGGTGGTGCCCCCAAGGTGCTCACCCGCATCGAGGAGGAGCTCGACAAGCTCGCGGTACTGGAGACCGGCTCGCCGGAGTACGGCACCACTCGCAACTACCTGGACTGGCTGACCAGCATGCCGTGGGGCGTGCAAAGCGACGATAAGCTCGACCTGGCCCAGGCGCGCACGGTGCTCGACCGCGATCACGACGGCCTCAAGGACGTCAAGGAGCGCATCATCGAGTTCCTCGCCGAGGGCACCTTCAAGGGCGACGTGGGGGGCTCGATCCTGTTGCTGGTGGGCCCGCCCGGGGTAGGCAAGACCTCGGTGGGACGCTCCATCGCCGAGGCGCTGGGCCGGCAGTTCTACCGCTTCTCGGTGGGCGGCATGCGCGACGAGGCCGAGATCAAGGGCCACCGGCGCACCTACATCGGCGCCATGCCCGGCAAGCTGGTGCAGGCGCTCAAGGAGGTGGAGGTCGAGAACCCGGTGATCATGCTCGACGAGATCGACAAGCTGGGCCAGTCGTTCCAGGGCGACCCCGCCTCGGCGCTGCTCGAGGTGCTCGACCCGGAGCAGAACGTCGACTTCCTCGACCACTACCTGGACGTGCGCCTGGACCTCTCCAAGGTGCTCTTCGTCTGCACCGCCAACACCCTGGACTCGATCCCCGGGCCGCTGCTGGACCGCATGGAGCAGATTCGCCTCTCCGGCTACATCGCCGAGGAGAAGGTGGCCATCGCCAAGCACCACCTGTGGCCCAAGCTGCTCAAGCGCGACAAGATCCCCAAGAAACGCATCAATCTCACCGAGGCGGCCCTCAAGCAGGTGATCGAGGGCTATGCCCGCGAGGCGGGGGTGCGCCAGCTGGAGAAGCAGCTGCACCGCATCGTGCGCAAGGCGGCGGTCAAGATGCTGGAGAACGACCAGCAGACGGTGAAGGTATCGGTCAAGAACCTCGAGGCGTTCCTCGGCGCGCCGGTGTTCCGCCAGGAGCAGGTGCTCAAGGGGGAGGGCGTGGTCACCGGGCTCGCCTGGACCGCCATGGGCGGGGCGACCCTGCCCATCGAGGCCGGCAAGGTGCACTCGCTGACCCGCGGCTTCAAGCTCACCGGCAAGCTCGGCGAGGTGATGCAGGAGTCGGCCAATATCGCCTACAGCTATGTGCTGGGTCACCTGCCCGAGTACGGCGCCGATGCCGATTTCTTCGACTCCGCCTTCGTGCACCTGCACGTGCCCGAGGGCGCCACGCCCAAGGATGGCCCCTCGGCGGGGGTGACCATGGCCACGGCGCTGATCTCCCTGGCCCGACACCGTGCCGTCGGCCGCCCCCTGGCGATGACCGGCGAGCTGACCCTGACCGGGCAGGTGCTGCCGGTGGGCGGGATCCGCGAGAAGATCATCGCCGCCCGGCGCAGCGAGATCTTCGAGGTGATCCTGCCCGACGCCAACCGCCGCGACTACGAGGAGCTGCCCGACTACCTAAAGGCGGGGATGACGGTGCACTTCGCCAAGCGCTACCGGGACGTGGCCAGGGTGGTGTTTGGTTAAGCGCCCAGGCTGGCGGTGGCCCCGCCGTCGAGCACCAGCGTCTGACCCGTGGTAAAGGTGTTCTCGGGGGAGGCGAGCTGTAGCACGGCACGGGCCACCTCCTCGGCTCTGGCCACGCGCCCCAGCGGCGTGGCCTGTTGCCAGCGCCGCCGCGAGTCCGAGGCGGCATCCTGCATGCCGGCGCTGACCGGCCCCGGCGCCACCGCATTGACCAGGATCCCGCGGGGCCCCAGCTCCACGGCAAGCGCCCGGGTCAGCGCCAGGATGGCGCCCTTGCTCATGGCGTAGGCGCTGCGCTCGGGCCCGGTACGCAGGCCGTGGGCCGAGGCGACGTTGACGATGCGGCCGCCTTGCGTCATCAGCGCCACCGCCCGCTGTAGGGCCAGAAAGGGGCCCGTGACGTTGACGCCCATGATGCGCTCCAGGTCGGTGGGGTCGGTATCCGCGAAGCTCGCTCGGTGAATGACGCCGGCGGCGTTGATGCAGGCGTCGAGAGATGGGGTGTCGGCCGCGATGACCCGAAAGGCGGAGGCGATGGATGCCGGATCGCGCAGGTCCAGAGGCACAAAGCTTGCCTGCCCTGGGCCGCGCTGCAGCAGGTCGTCGAGCGCTTCGCGACCCTCGGCAAGGTCCAGCAGCCAGAGCCGGTCCCCCTGGGCCAGCAGGGCCTCGGCGATGGCCCTGCCCAGGCCGCCGGCCGCCCCCAGCAGAACGACTTGCGGTTTCTCCATGACAGAACGGTTCCTCGTCCAGAAAATCGGCATTATAGTGTTTTGGTGATCATCACTGATAACAATCACCATCAAACGCATTATTGGACACTAAGGGAGATCGACATGCCTCAGTTCACCCGCCCGCTGCTGGCGACCGTGGCCGCGCTCGTGATGGGCGCTACGGCGTTCCAGGCCCAGGCCGAGACCCGCGTCACCTACAAGTCCGCTTCCGCGGGGACCGCCTACTACCAGATGGGGGTCGAGCTCTCCGAAGCGATTCGCCGCGGTAGCGACGGCGAGATCGTGGTGACCCTGGAAGAGAGTCAGGGCTCGGTGCAAAACGTCATGGAGGTCATGGCGCGCCAAGGTAACTACGTCTTCACCACGCCCCCGGGGCTGGTCGCGCAAGCCTTGGAAGGGGAGGGCGCCTTCGCCGAGCGCCAGAGCCCGCGCTTCCAGGAGATCCGCGGCCTCTTCCCGATCCCGGCGATCACCATGCACTTCGTGGCGGCGGGTGACGAAGGGGTGATCGGCCTGGAGGCGCTCGAAGACAAGCATATCCTGATCGGCCGTGGGACCTTCGGCGCCCGCGAGGCGGAGCGCTATCTCGAGCTGTTCGACATGATGGATCGGGTGCGTATCGCCAGCGCCGGCATCGGCAGCGGTCCCGATGCGCTCAAGAATGGCCAGATCGATGCCTTCGTGACCGCCAGTTCCTTCCCCACGCCCAACGTCATCGAGACGGCCGCCAGCATGCCCATCAGCCTGGTCAGCCTGACCGACGAGCAGATCGAGGCGACGGGGGCGGCCCGCCAGACGATTCCGGCCGGCACCTACTCGGGCATCGACCAGGACGTCGAGACCACCTCGCTGCCGGTGATCGCCTACACCACCACCGGCATGGATGACGAGACCGCCTACACCTTGACCAAGACTTTCTGGGAGCGCCGCGACGCCATGGCCGAGGAAACCGCCTGGTGGGGCAGCATCACCCACGACATGATCGGCAACATCGCCGGCACCCTGCATCCGGGGGCGGTGCGCTACTACGATGAGGCCGGTATCGACGTTCCCGACGCGCTGCGCTGATGCCTCAACCGGGCCCCGCCCCAGGGGCTCGGACCTGTAACGGAGTCCGAATGTCTGTCATCTCTTCCCCGTCGTCGGCCAGGGCCGACGACGCCGAGGCGTCGCGCCTGCACTCGGCCTGGGTGGTGCTGGGGGCGATTAGCGTCATCTTCCATCTTGGCTTGATCTTCTACGGCCTGACCCCGGCGCTGGTCAGCCGTCCCATCCATATGGCCCTGGCGCTGCCCTGGATCCTGATCCTGCTGGCGCGGACGCGCTTCGAGCGCTGGAGCGGCTGGGTGCTCACCGTCCTGGGCGTGGCCGCCTGCGGCTATATCGCCTTTAACGAAGAGGCGCTGGCCAACCAGTTTGGCTTCATCGATACCCATTTTCAGATGGCCGTAGGGGTCTTCTTGATCGGCCTGGCGCTGGAGACGGCGCGCCGGGCGATCGGCTGGCCGCTGCCCACCGTGGCGCTGTGCGCCCTGCTGTACGGGGTGTTCGGCATGCACATCCCCGGCCAGTTTGGCCATCCCGGGATGCCCATGCAGAGCTTCGTGGGTACCCTGACCATTGCCGAGGGAGGGCTGTGGGGCTCGCTCACCGGCGTCAGCGTTGGCGTGGTGGCGATCTTCGTGATCTTCGGCGCGGTGCTCAACGCCGGGGAGGCGGGGCGCGGCTTCATGAACATGGCCGGTGCCGTGGCGGGGCGGCTCACCGGCGGCGCGGCCAAGGTGTCGGTCATCTCTTCGGCGCTGATGGGGTCCATTTCGGGGTCGGCATCGGCCAACGTGGCGTCCACCGGGGCGATCACCATTCCCTCCATGGTCCGCCTGGGCTATCCGCGCGCCATGGCCGGCGGGGTCGAGGCCGTGGCCTCTTCCGGCGGACAGATCATGCCGCCGCTGATGGGGCAGGCGCCTTCGTGATGGTCGAGCTGACCGGTACGCCCTATACCCAGATCATGGCGGCGGCGATGCTGCCGGCGATTCTCTACTTCGCCACCGTCTGGGTGGGGATCAACGCCTACGCTACCCGTCATGACCTCAAGCCCATGCCCGAGGAGGATCGCCCCTCGGGACGCGAGGTGCTGATCACCTCGCTGTTCTTTGCGATCCCCTTTGTGATCCTGTTGGAGCGCATCTTCCTGGGCGGCTATACGCCACAGTTCGCCGCCAGTCTCGCGGTCTTCGCCGGCCTGGCGCTGCTGTTCTTCGACGTGACGCTGACCTTCTCCCTGCGCGGCTTCGCCTCACGCCTGGCCACGGCGCTGGTGACAGCGGGGCGTCAGGTGGCGGTGATCGGCTCCATCATCATCTGCGCCTCGCTGGTGATCGGAGTGCTGTCGCTGACCGGCTTGGGAGTCAAGATCACCTCGGGCATCCTGGCCCTTTCCAACGATATGCTGTGGCCGGCGCTGCTGCTCACGGCGCTGGCCTGCCTGATCCTGGGCATGGAGGTGCCGACCACAGCGGCCTACGTGATCTGCGTCTCGGTGGCAGGTCCCGCGCTTACCGCGCTGGGGCTGGAGCCGCTGCTGGCCCACCTCTTCGTGTTCTGGTTCGCGCTGCTCTCGACCATCACGCCGCCGGTGTGCGGTGGGGTCTTCATCGCCGCCGGCATGGTCGGCGAGAACTGGCTCAAGGTAGCCATGAAGGCCATGGCGCTGGGCATTGGGCTCTATATCATTCCGCTGGCCATGGTCGCCAACCCCGACATCATTCGTCTGGCCTTCGACCCCGGCAGTGCCGTGCTCAATGCGGTCAAGATCGCGGTGGGGCTGGCGGCCATCTCCTTCGGGGTGATCGCCCGCCGGGCGGCCTGGCTGCGACTGCTGCTGATCGTGGTCGGAGCGCTGGTGATCTTCGCGGTGTAGGAAGCACGCGGTGATGGCCAGCCTGGGCAACACCGCCGGGAGTCCTTCGGCCTCCAGTCGCCCACACGGTGTGGGAGGCCGATTCATCGGGCGAAGGCGCCGCCAGGCGCCCTGGCACAGTGTGGGAGGCCGATTCATCGGGCGAAGGCGCCGCCAGGCGCCCCGGCGCAGTGTGGGAGGCCGATTCATCGGGCGAAGGTGCCGCCAGGCGCCCCGGCGCAGTGTGGGAGGCCGATTCATCGGGCGAAGGCGCCGTCAGGCGCCTAGGCGGAGGCCGCAACGAGAGTTCTAAGGAGAAGAGTGATGATCTTTGCCACGCTGGGCCCCGAGGGCAACAACCACGTACTGGTGCTGGGCCGCTACCTCGAGGCCCGCGGCCTCGCCGATGCCGAGATACGGCTGATCGACGACTTTCCGGCCGCCTTCGCGGCGCTGGTGGCCGGCGAGGTGGACCGCGTGCTGCAGTGCACTGCCCACTTCAGCCATGCCGACTGCGTGGGCCGCTACATGCATCGGGCGTTTCCGGTGGATACCTTCGTGGCCGGCAGCCACCCGCTGGCGCTGCTGGCGCGCCGTGAGATCGCCGAGCCGCGTCGGGTGGCGCGCCAGCCGGCCACCCGCTACTACACCGACCTCTCCGGCTACGATGAGGAGATCGACGTGCCCACTACCGTGGGGGTGGCCGAAGGGCTGCTGGACGGTCGCTTCGAGGCGGGCATCTGCGCCCGGCAAACGCTTGAAGCCCACCCCGATACGCTACGCCTGATCGCCGACCTGGGCCCGGCGCTGGACGTCTGGGTGGTGTACGGCAGAGAGCCGCTGCCCGAGGAGAGCCCGCTGGTGCTGCCTTGAGTCGCTCGAGGCCCTTCAGCCTGGTTGAGCCGGGGCTGCTCGCCCCGTTCGAGCGCTGCCAGGGCCTGATGACCGAAATCGATCATCGTGCGGTAATGCTGATGGTCGATCACGCTCTTCACGATCTCAGGATCGACATCCAGATAGTCATGCACCAGGACGTTGCGAAGTCCGATGATCTTGCGCCATGGCATGTCGCTATCGACCTTGCCGGCGTCCCTTAGCCGCTCGAAGCCGGTAACGGCATCCCGGCAGACCATCCCCGTTTCGCTTCGTGCCCAGTGCTTGGCCAGGCCGATGCAGGCTTCGATCAGGATTTGCAGGGTGCGCTCGGCGGCATGTCGCTCCAGTCGGCTCCACTGCCGCTGTTGCAGAATCGTCCTGAGGTCGGCGAGATCCTGTGCACACTCGGCAAGGTGTTGGCGTTGGGCGAGCAGGTAGGCGCTTTGGGGCGAGCTGTCAGGCATGGATGCCCTCCGGATGAAGGTAGTCGATCTCCCAGCGAGAAAGAATGCGGGATTCCTGGCGCATTCTGATCTCCCGATGGAAGTCTGCCAGCAGCGCGCCCTGGCTGAGGATGCTCCAACCCAGGGGAATGGGGGCGATCGCCAGGTCCACCACGCTTAACATATGCTCTTCCAGGCCCAGCGCGCGTTGCCACTCCAGCGCCAGCAGTTCGGGGCGAAGACGCCGCTCGAGCGGGTCTGTGATCCAGGAAGTAAAGGCAACGGCCAGGTCATAGTCGCTGTATGGTTGGTGCTCCCCGCGTGCTCTTGAGCCATAGAGCCAAATGGCCGCCAGGTCTTCGCGCTCGCGTGCCAGAGACACGATGGCTTCCAGCATGACCGCTTGCTTCGCATCTTCGTCAACTGCGGCAGATGGCATGGCGGCTTTCTCCTGGATAAGGTTGCGGCGCCGTGAAGGCTACGGACTATCTTCCTGCCAGCCGTCTCGAGGTGCAAGACGTCCAGCTCAGGGCCTGGCCTGACGGCCGGCCCCATGCCAGAATCTATGGCCAACCTGGACACCCAGACCGTGCGCCATCGCGAATGGCCGAAAACGGCGTGACTGAGCATAAGAGGACACCATGCCCGAGTATCGTTCCCGCACCACCACCGCCGGCCGCAACATGGCCGGCGCCCGCGCCCTGTGGCGCGCCACCGGCATGAAGGATGACGACTTCCACAAGCCGATCATCGCCGTGGCCAACTCCTTCACCCAGTTCGTGCCCGGGCACGTGCACCTGAAGGACATGGGGCAGCTGGTGGCCCGCGAGATCGAGAAGGCCGGCGGAGTGGCCAAGGAGTTCAACACCATCGCCGTGGATGACGGCATCGCCATGGGCCACGACGGCATGCTCTACTCGCTGCCCAGCCGCGACCTGATCGCCGACAGCGTCGAGTACATGGTCAACGCCCACTGCGCCGACGCCCTGGTGTGCATCTCCAACTGCGACAAGATCACCCCCGGGATGCTCAACGCCGCCATGCGCCTCAATATTCCGGTGATCTTCGTCTCCGGCGGGCCCATGGAGGCGGGCAAGACCAAGCTGCTCGACCATGGCCTCGACCTGGTGGACGCCATCGTCATGGCCACCGACGACAGCGTCGACGACGAGACCCTGGCGGAAGTGGAGCGCAGCGCCTGCCCCACCTGCGGCAGCTGCTCCGGCATGTTCACCGCCAACTCCATGAACTGCCTGATGGAGGCGCTGGGCCTGGCGCTGCCGGGCAACGGCACCGTGGTGGCCACCCACGCCGACCGCCGCCGCCTGTTCGAGAACGCCGGCCACCGCATCGTCGAGCTGGCCAAGCGCTACTACGAAGGCGACGAGGCCCACCTGCTGCCCCGCGCCATCGGCGCCAAGGCGGCGTTCAAGAACGCCATGACCCTGGACATCGCCATGGGCGGCTCCACCAACACCATTCTGCACCTGCTGGCCGCCGCCCAGGAGGCCGAGGTCGACTTCACCATGGCCGACATCGATCGCCTCTCCCGGGAGGTGCCGCAGCTCTGCAAGGTGGCCCCCAATACCCAGCAGTACCATATCGAGGACGTGCATCGCGCCGGCGGGATCATGGCGATCCTCGGCGAGCTCGACCGCGCCGGGGTGCTGGATACCCGGGTGCCCACCGTCTACGGTGACAGTCTCGCGCAGGCGCTCGACGAGTGGGACATCATGCGCAGCCCCAGCCCCGAGGTGGTGGAGTTCTACCGCGCCGGCCCCGGCGGGGTGCCGACCCAGGTGGCCTTCTCCCAGAGCGCCCGCTGGCCGAGCCTGGACGGCGACCGCGCCAGCGGCTGCATCCGCGACCTGGCCCACGCCTTCTCCCGGGAGGGTGGCCTGGCGGTGCTCCAGGGCAATATCGCCGTGGACGGCTGCGTGGTGAAGACCGCCGGCGTCGACGACTCCATCCTGGTCTTCGAGGGGCCGGCCCATGTGGTGGAGTCCCAGGACCAGGCCGTGGAGCATATCCTCACTGGCCAGGTGAAGGAGGGCGAGGTGGTCATCATCCGCTACGAAGGGCCCAAGGGCGGCCCGGGTATGCAGGAGATGCTCTATCCCACCAGCTATCTGAAATCCAAGGGCCTCGGCAAGGCGTGCGCGCTGCTCACCGACGGGCGCTTCTCCGGGGGCACCTCGGGGCTCTCCATCGGCCACGTCTCGCCGGAGGCCGCGGCGGGCGGCGCCATCGGCCTGGTGGAGAGCGGCGATATCATCCAGATCGATATTCCCAACCGGGCGATCAACGTCAAGCTCAGCGACGCCGAGCTCGCCGCGCGCCGCGAGGCGGAGGAGGCGAAGGGGGCGGCCGCCTGGAAGCCAAGCATCCAGCGCGACCGCAAGGTCTCTCCGGCGCTCAAGGCCTATGCGCTGCTGGCCACCTCGGCCGACAAGGGCGCGGTGCGCGATCTCTCCAAGCTCGATTGAGTCACGGCGAAGCGCCGGGGCCCCGGCGCTTCGCGACCTGGCAGGGATGCGTTGTCCATGATCAAGCACAGCTACGGCGTTGGCCTGGTCGGTTTCGGCAGTGCCGGCCGGACCTTTCACGCGCCGCTGATTCAGGCGACCGAGGGGCTCGAGCTCCTGGCGGTGGTCAGCAGCCGACCCGATGACGTCGAGGCGGCACTGCCCGAGGTGGCGGTGCTGCCCAAGGCGGCGGCGCTGTTCGCCCGGCGCGATATCGACCTGGTGGTGATCGCCACGCCCAACGACACCCACTTTCCGCTAGCCAAGGCGGCGCTGGCGGCCGGCAAGCACCTGGTGATCGACAAGCCCGTCACCGTGACCCTCTCCGAGGCGCGGCTGCTCAAGGCCCAGGCGGAGAAGGCCGAGCGGGTCGTCAGCGTCTTCCACAATCGCCGCTGGGACAGCGACTTCCTGGCCCTGCAAGCGGTGTTGAAGGCCGGCAGCCTCGGGCGGCCGGTTTCCTTGGCGCTGCGTTTCGACCGCTTTCGCCCCGCGGTCAGCGACCGCTGGCGCGACCGACATCGCCCCGGCAGCGGCATCTGGTACGACCTGGCGCCCCACCTGCTGGATCAGGTCCTGCAGCTGTTCGGCATGCCCCGGGCGATCCTGCTGGAGCTGGCGGCGGTACGGGAGGGGGCCGAAGTCGACGACGACTTCCTGGCGCTGCTGGAGTATGACGGCCTGAGGGTCAGTCTGCAGGCCAGCTCGCTGGTCGCCGAAGCGACCCCGCGGGTGGCGCTGCACGCCGGCCGCGGCGGCTTCGTCAAGTACGGCGGCGACCCCCAGGAGGCCTGGCTGCGCGAGGGGCGCCGGCCGACGCCCGGCTGGGGCGTGGACGCGTCCCCGGGGACCCTGACCCTCAACGAAGGCAGCGCGGACAACGTCGCCCTGGTCAGTCGTGAGGCGCCTGCCCCGTGCGGCGACTATTCGGCCTTCTATGCCGGCATCTTCGATGCGCTGGCCGGCCTAGCGCCCCCGCCGGTGACCCTGGACGAGGCCCTGGCGGTCATGACCCTGCTCGAGGCGGGGCTCGACAGCTATCGCCAGGGGCGCTGGATTCGGCTCAAGGAGGGCGGCAGCCGACGCCGCCTGCACGGCCACTGAGCCCCGAGCGATCGCCGTGACAACAAGCGCGGGACGGCTACCAGCTCGGCGGAATGTCCTGCGCCTGGCGCTGACGCAGGGTGTCACGGGCGATGTAGAGCGCGGCGATGGCCCGGGCCTCGTGGAAATCCTCTCGCAGCAGCAGCGAGGGCAGCTCCTCCAGGGCGTGGGTCTCGACGATCAGCGGCTCCGGCTCGTCGCCGGGCAGGCGCCTGGGGTAGAGCTCGGTGGCCAGCAGCACCTGCATGCGGTGACGCATGTAGTTGGGGGCCAGCGACAGCTCCACCAGCGGCTCGATGCGCTCAGCGCCGAAGCCACACTCCTCCATCAGCTCGCGGTTGGCGGCGCTGATCACGTCCTCCCCGGGTCGATGAGCCCCTTGGGCAGGGTCAGCACATAGTCCTCGAAGCCGGCAGCGTACTCGCGGATCAGCAGCACATGCTCCGGGTCGGGCATGGCGACGATCATCACCGCCCCCTGGTCGCTGCCGCTCAGGCGCTCGAAGGTGCGCTCGGCGCCGTTGGAAAAGCGCAGCGCCAGCGACTCGACATGAAAGAGGCGGCTTCTGGCCACCGACTGGCAGGACAGCACCCGGGGTTTCGGCGGCCACTGGGAATCGGGCATGGGAACTCCATTTCTGCGTGACAGGGCTGGCTGGTACAATAGCACGCCTTCCCCCTGACCCGATGCCACCCGGAGCCGCGATGATCGACTGGCGCGCCATCGACACCGTTCTGCTGGACATGGACGGCACCCTGCTGGACCTGCACTTCGACAGCCACTTCTGGCTGGAACACCTGCCGCGTCGCTACGTGGAGCTGCACCGCCTGGACGAGGCCACCCAGGAGACGGTGCGCTCGCGGATCATCCGCGAGAAGGGCACCCTCAACTGGTACAGCCTGGCCTACTGGAGCCGTGAGCTGGGGGTCGACATTCTCGCCCTCAAGCGCGAGGTGCAGCACCTGATCGGCCTGCGCGGCGACGCCCTGGATTTTCTCCGGTGGCTCAGGCATGCCCATCCGCGGGTGGTGCTGGCCACTAACGCCGACCGCGAGAGCCTGGAACTCAAGCTGCCGCTCACCGGCCTCGAGGAGTACCTGGACGCCATCGTCTCCTCGGCGGACCTGGGGGTGCCCAAGGAGGCCCAGGAGTTCTGGTTCGCGCTGCAGGAAGTGGAGCCCTTCGATCCGGCGCGCACCCTGTTCATCGATGACAATCCCGAGGTGTTGGAGAGCGCCCGCGAATACGGCGTGCGCCATCTGCTGGGCATCAAGCAGCCCGACAGCACCCGGCCGGAGAAGGAGCTCGAGGCGTTCATCGCTCTGGACCGCTTCGCCACCCTCCTGCCCGGGGAGCTGCCCGCCGAGATGCGCCGGGAGACGCCACGGGAGGGTGCCGATGAGTAGCGTCAGGCTCGACAAGTGGCTATGGGCGGCGCGCTTCTTCAAGACCCGCGCCCTGGCCAAGAAGGCCATCGAGGGCGGCAAGGTGCACTACAACGGCGCCCGGGCCAAGACCAGCAAGGGCGTCGAGGTGGGCGCTATCGTTCGCGTGCCCCAGGGCTGGGACGTCTGGGAGGTGGAGGTGGTGGCGCTCTCCGACCAGCGCCGCGGCGCTCCCGAGGCCCGCGAGCTCTACCGCGAAACCCCCGAAAGCGTCGAACGACGCAGCCGAGAGGCCGAGGGGCGCAGGCTGACCCAGCAGGCGATGCAGCACCCGCTCAAGCGCCCCGACAAGAAGCAGCGCCGCGATATCCGGCGATTCAAAGAGAGCGGCGAGGACTAGCCTACACGGATGGCCTTCTTTTGGCGCTTGCGTCGCCTTCGCCGAAGCGTCGAACCGCCGAACCGCCGAACCGCCGAACCGCCGGAAGCGTCGAGACGTCGAACCGCGGCCTCCCACACTGGCTTGCTGCATCGGTGACTCGTCCCGTGGGAGGGCGATTTATCGCGCGAAGCAGCGCGCAGCGCTGCCCGAACCTGGCGCCTGCACCTATACACTCAGTTGGTAACTCACGACATGACCGACCAGATCCAACGTTTCCTTTTCGACGACACCAACGTGCGCGGCGAGATCGTCACCCTCGAGCGGGCCTACCGAGAGGTGCTCGACCGCCACGCCTATCCTCCGGCGGTCAATCGCCTGCTCGGCGAGCTGCTCGCCGCGGTGGCGCTGCTCACCGACACGGTGAAGCTCGACGGCATTCTCAGCCTCGAGGTGCGCGGCCAGGGGGCGCTGGCGCTGCTGATGGCCGAGTCCAATCCCGGCGGCGAGCTGCGCGCCATCGCGCGTCTGGCCGAGGACGCTCCCATGCCCGACGAGGGTGCCGGCTTTCGCGACCTGCTCGGCGACGGCCAGATCGTGATCACCCTGGACCCCCGCGAGGGCAACCGCTACCAGGGTATCGTGGCGCTGGACCACGACAGCCTGGCCGGCTGCCTGGAGGCCTACTTCGCCCAGTCCGAGCAGCTGCCCACCCGGCTGTGGCTCGAGGCCGACGGTGAGCGCGCCGGCGGGCTGCTGCTGCAGCGCCTGCCCGATGAGTCGCAGAACCAGGACCGTGATGCCTGGGGCCGCACGGTGCACCTGGCCGATACCATCAAGCGCGAGGAGCTGCTGGGCCTTGCGCCCCTCGAGGTGCTGCGCCGCCTCTACCACGAGGAGACAGTACGGGTCTTCGACCCCAAGGCGCTGCGCTTCGGCTGCAGCTGTTCCCGGGAACGCCTGGCCAACGCCCTGGTCAGCCTGGGGGCAGACGAGCTGCGCGAGATCCTCGCCGAACGGGGTGCCATCGAGACCCAGTGCCACTTCTGCCACACCCACTACCGCTTCGAACCGCCGGAAGTCGAGGCCCTGCTGGCCGGCGACGGCGCTCAGCCGCCGACCCTTCACTGATCCCCCGCCAAGGAGCCTGTCGGACTTAACGCTGATCTGCTGCGAAACCCGGGCTTTCGGCCAATTTCATTCGATCTGATTCGTTAAATAGCGCGCTATTCGCCTCATCAGATCGATAAACTTGTCTCGAAATCCGTGTTCCTCGCGACGATCGGTCAAACCCGACAGGCTCCTGGGCCCGCCCTGTCATGCTGCAATGCACAAGGGCGGGTGCGGCAACCTGTCGCGATGTAGTCGGCATGTAGTAGTAAAACTACATGATCTTCGGCCAACGGCAGCGTTTCCCGCCGCGACGCTTTTTGCCATAATGGCGCCGCTTTCAGGCCGATTAGCCGACCACAAGACGGCAAGACCCGCCCGGGCTGATCGGAACCCTCACTGCAATGGCGTTACGGACGCCTGGCCCACGAGAGAGAACCGGCCGCAAGGCCCAGGAATCGACATGACCACAACCCAAGCCGCTCCTCAAGCCCACGTCAATCTCAGCAGCGCCGAGCTCATCGAGCGTGCGGTGGCGCGCGGTGAAGGCCGCCTGGCCGCCAATGGCGCCCTGGTGGTGAAGACCGGCGAGCGCACCGGGCGCTCCCCCAAGGACCGTTTCATCGTCGACGAGCCGTCCACCAGCGCCCAGATCGACTGGGGCAGCGTCAACCGCCCCTTCGATGCCGACAAGTTCGATGCCCTCTGGGGGCGCGTCGAGGAGCACCTGGGTAGCGGCGAGCATTTCGTTTCCGAGCTGCATGTGGGCAGCGACCCGGTTCACTACCTGCCGGTGCGGGTCACCACCGAGACCGCCTGGCAGAACCTCTTCGGCCGCACCATGTTCGTGCGCCCCGAGGCCTACAATGCGGCGGCCAAGGACGAGTGGACCATTCTCAACGCCGCCGGCTTCCAGTGCGATCCGGATCGCGACGGCACCAACACCGACGGCACCGTGATCATCAACTTCGCCCAGAAGAAGGTGCTGATCGCCGGGATGCGCTATGCCGGCGAGATGAAGAAGGCGATGTTCTCGGTGCAGAACTTCCTGCTGCCCGAGGCCGATGTGCTGCCCATGCACTGCTCGGCCAACGTGGGCGAGGACGGCGAGACCACGCTGTTTTTCGGTCTTTCGGGCACCGGCAAGACCACGCTCTCCGCCGACCCGGCGCGCTACCTGATCGGCGATGATGAGCACGGCTGGGGGCCGGGCACGGTGTTCAACATCGAGGGCGGCTGCTACGCCAAGTGCATCGATCTCTCCGAAAAGAACGAGCCGATCATCTGGAAGGCGATCAAGTTTGGCACCGTGCTGGAGAACGTGGTGCTCGACGACCGTCGCGAGCCCGACTACGCGGACGACAGCCTGACCCAGAACTCGCGTGCCGCCTATCCGCTGGAGCACGTCGAGAAGCGCGTAGCGGAGAATCGCGCCGGCGAGCCCAACGCCATCATCTTCCTGACCTGCGACATGAGCGGCGTGCTGCCGCCGGTGTCGGTGCTCTCCAAGGAAGCCGCCGCCTACCACTTCCTCTCCGGCTACACCGCCAAGGTGGGCTCCACCGAAATGGGCTCTTCCGCCGGCCTCGAGGCGACCTTCTCTACCTGCTTCGGCGCCCCCTTCTTCCCGCGCCCGGCCCGCGAGTATGCCGACCTGTTGATCAAGCGGGTGGCCGAGAAGGACGCCCAGGTGTATCTGGTCAACACCGGCTGGACCGGCGGCGCCTACGGCGAGGGCGGTTCGCGCTTCTCCATTCCCACCACCCGGGCGATCATCAGCGCCATTCAGACCGGCGTGCTGCGCGAGGTCGAGACCCAGAGCATCGAGGGCCTCAACCTGGCCGTGCCGGTGGCTGTGCCGGGGGTCGACTCCGCCTGCTCGACCCCCGCGAGACCTGGGAGGACAAGGCCGCCTACGACCGTCAGCTCAAGGAGCTGGCCGCCAAGTTCGTCGAGAACTTCAAGAAGTTCGACGGCGTGAGCGACGCCATCGTCAAGGCGGGCCCCAGCCTGACCTGAGCGCGCCGGGGCGAACCGCCGGCACCGGCTGGCGGTCATAACGGGGAGGGGCCTTGGCCTCTCCCCCGTTGTCGTTGGCAGGCCGCCGGTGCACGCCGACCGCCTGGCCCCAGGAGTTCGCCGATGAAACGCCGCCATTTTCTGGGTCTCTCCGCCGCCACCGGCGCGGTGGCCCTGCTGCCGGGAGTCTCGTTCGGCTTCCCGCGGCTCGATCTATCCCCGGCCCCGGGCCTCGAGCGCCTGGAGCTCAGCGCCGCCGAGTGGCGCGAGCGACTCACCCCGGAGCAGTTCGAGATTCTCCGCGAGCACGGCACCGAGCCGCCGTTTTCCAGCCCGCTCGACGACGAGTGGCGCGACGGCGAGTATCGCTGCGCCGGCTGCGACCTGCTGCTCTTTCGCAGCGACACCAAATACGACTCGGGTACCGGCTGGCCGAGCTTCTACGACCATGTCGCCGGCCATCTGCTGAGCCGTCTCGACTTCCGCATGATCTGGCCCCGCACCGAGTACCACTGCGCCCGCTGCGGCGGCCACCAGGGCCATGTGTTCAGCGACGGCCCCGAACCCACCGGCCTGCGCTGGTGCAACAATGGCCTGGCGCTCACCTTCGTGCCGGCGTGAAGCGGCGGTGCTACCAGGATTGGGCGCCTATCGGCGCCGGTCGCGATGGAAACCAGCGCTCCTACAGTCGCAATGCTCTAATGTAGGAGCATCTTTAGATCGCGACTGGAGGCGACAGCCTCCCGGCGGTGTTGCCCACGCTGGCGATCAGCGCCAGCGCCAGCGACCTTCTCCAGGGCGCCTATCGGCGCCAGTCGCGATGGGAACCAGCGCTCCTACGGTCGAAATGCTCTAATGTAGGAGCATCTTTAGATCGCGACTGGAGGCGACAGCCTCCCGGCGGTGTTGCCCACGCTGGCGATCAGCGCCAGCGCCAGTGACCTTCTCCAGGGCGCCTACCGGCGCCGGTCGCGATGGGAACCAGCGCTCCAACAGTGGGCCTTGTCAATCTTGTAGAGGCGACAGCCTCCCGGCAGTAGCGTCTGCCGTCGAGGAGGCGTTTATGCTACCTTGGCGCGATCTTTCGTTGCCGCAACACCAAGGAAGTCATGGACGCCACGACCCGGATCATTTCACGCCTCGCCGAAGAGCTCGCCGTTCGTCCCCAGCAGGTGCAGGCCACGGTCGAGCTGCTCGACGGCGGCGCCACCGTGCCCTTCATCGCCCGCTACCGCAAGGAAGTCACCGGTGCGCTCGATGATAGCCAGCTGCGCCAGCTCGACGAGCGGCTGCGCTACCTGCGTGAGCTCGAGGAGCGCCGCGTCGCGGTGCTCGCCGCCATCGACGAGCAGGGCAAGCTGACCCCGGAGCTCGAGGGACAGATCCAGGCCGCCGACACCAAGCAGCGCCTGGAAGACCTCTACCTGCCCTACAAGAAGAAGCGCCGCACCAAGGCCCAGATCGCCCGTGAGGCGGGGCTCGAGCCCCTGGCCGATGCGCTGCTGGCCGACCCCACCCTGGACCCCGAGGCCGAGGCGGCCAAGTACCTCCGGCCCGCGGAAGGCGATATCCCCGCCGTGGAGGACGCCAAGGCGGCGCTGGACGGCGCGCGGCAGATTCTGATGGAGCGCTTCGCCGAGGACCCCGAGCTGGTCGGGCAGCTGCGCGAGCGGCTCTGGCAGGAGGGCGAGCTCAGCGCCCGGGTGATCGCCGGCAAGGAGCGCGAGGGTGCCAGTTCTCCGACTACTTCGAGCACGACGAGCGGCTCGCCAAGGTGCCCTCGCATCGCGCGCTGGCCATGTTCCGCGGCCGCAACGAGGGCGTGCTGACGCTGGCCATCAGGCTGCCCGGCGAGGAGGAGGCGCCGATTCATCCGGCCCAGGTGGCCATCGCCCGGCACTTCGATATCCGTGACGAAGGGCGCGCCGCCGACAAGTGGCTGCGCGACGTGGTGCGCTGGACCTGGCGGGTCAAGCTCTACACCCACCTGGAGACCGAGCTGATGGGGCGGCTGCGCGAGCGCGCCGAGCTCGAGGCCATCGAGGTCTTCGCCGCCAACCTCAAGGACCTGCTGCTGGCCGCCCCGGCGGGGCAGAAGGCGACGCTGGCCATCGACCCGGGCCTGCGCACCGGCTGCAAGGTGGCGGTGGTGGACGCCACCGGCCAGTTCCTCGCCCATACCACGATCTATCCCCATGCGCCCCGCAACGCCTGGGACGCCTCGCTGGCCGAGCTCGCCAAACTGGTGGAGCGCCACGATGTGGCGCTGATCGCCGTGGGCAACGGCACCGCCAGCCGCGAGACCGACAAGTTGGCCGGCGAGCTGGTCAAGCTCTTTGCCGGGAAGCGAGCGCTTGCCAAGGTGATGGTCAGCGAGGCCGGTGCCTCGGTCTACTCCGCCTCGGAGTACGCCAGCCGGGAGCTGCCGGAGCTGGACGTCACGGTGCGCGGCGCGGTCTCCATCGCCCGGCGCCTGCAGGACCCGCTGGCCGAGCTGGTCAAGATCGAGCCCAAGTCCATCGGCGTAGGGCAGTACCAGCACGACGTCTCCCAGCTGCAGCTCTCCAAGAGCCTGGAGGCGGTGATCGAGGACTGCGTCAACGCCGTGGGCGTGGACCTGAACACCGCCTCCAGTGCGCTGCTCTCGCGGGTCGCCGGGCTCAATGCGGCGCTGGCCGAGAACATCGTCGCCCGGCGCAACGCCGAGGGGCCCTTCGCCAGCCGCAAGCAGCTGCTGAAGGTGAGCCGGCTCGGGCCCAAGACCTTCGAGCAGTGCGCCGGTTTCCTGCGCATCATGAACGGCGACAACCCGCTGGACGCCAGCGCGGTGCACCCGGAGGCCTACCCGCTGGTGGAGCGCATCGCCGAGCAGAGCGGGCGGCCGCTCGCCGGCCTGATCGGCGACAGCGCCACCCTGAAGGCGCTCCGCCCGGAGGCGTTCGCCGACGAGCGCTTCGGCGTGCCCACCGTCAGCGATATCCTCACTGAGCTTGACAAGCCGGGCCGCGACCCGCGCCCCGAGTTCAAGGCCGCCGAGTTCCGCGAGGGGGTCGAGACCCTGAAGGACCTGGAGCCGGGGATGATCCTCGAGGGCAGCGTCACCAACGTCACCCACTTCGGCGCCTTCGTCGATATCGGCGTGCACCAGGACGGCCTGGTGCATATCTCGGCGCTCTCTAACACCTTCGTCGAGGACCCGCGTTCGGTGGTCAAGGCGGGCGATATCGTCAAGGTCAAGGTGATGAGCGTGGACCTGGAGCGCTCGCGCATCGGCCTCACCATGCGTCTGGACGACCAGCCCGACGACGAGGCCGGCGAGGGGGGCCGCGGCCGGTCGCGGCGCGACGGCGACGCCTCGCGTCGCGGCAGTGGCAAGCCGGCGCGTAAGCAGAGCCGGCGTGGCGCGACCAAGCAGGACGCCGGGGCAGGCGGGCAGCTGGGTGCTCTGGGCGAGGCGCTGCTCAAAGCCAAGCAGAAAAAATGAGGTTCTTCGCACTTTAGCGTGAACATGTCTGGCAGGTTTTATGGTGGGAGGCCGGCTCTGCCGGCGGTTCGACGCTTCGACGAAGGCGCCGCAGGCGCCCCATGGGTAGCGCTACGCACTACTTCGCGAGCTGAAGTCGAGGCGTCGAACCGTCCCTCCCACAGGGCAAGTTCACGCCAGTCTGCGATGAACCAAAAATGAACAGGGGCGGCTGGCGATGTCGGTGGGATCGCGGCAAAACATAGCCGGCTAACCTTTGATTCGGTGCCGGCGGGCGGCATAATTCGGGCATGCCCGGTGCCGGCGCTGTCCGCCGCCATGAAGTGTGAAACGCCTGCTTGCCAGCGTCCACGACCGTTCTTCAAGACAGGGGTGACCAACTTGTCCGATTCACTCGCCTCCCTCATCAAGCGCCTCGAGGGGCCCGCCGCCGAAGGTCGCTTTGGTCGACTGCGCCGCGGCCTGGAAAAGGAAGGGCTGCGCGTCGACCCGGCGGGCCGTATCGCCGGGACGCCGCATCCGGCCGCCTTCGGCTCCAAGCTGACCCATCCGCATATCACCACCGACTATTCGGAGGCGCTGCTGGAGTACATCACCCCGGTCTACGGCCGGCCGGAGGATGCGGCGGCCTTTCTCGCCGACCTGCACCGTTACAGCTACCGCCACCTGGGCGAGGAGCTGATCTGGCCGGCCAGCATGCCGGCGCGGCTGGCCGGCAACGACAGCGTGACTATCGCCGACTATGGTAGCTCCAACGTGGGCACCATGAAGCACGTCTACCGCAAGGGGCTCGACGTGCGCTACGGGCGGATCATGCAGGCCATCGCCGGCACCCACTACAATGTCTCGCTGCCCGACGAGCTCTGGTCGCTGCTGCGCGAACTGGACGGGGCCACCGGCGAGGCGATGAGTGACTACCGCTCTGGCCGCTATTTCGGGCTGATTCGCAACTTTCGCCGCCACAGCTGGCTGCTGCTCTACCTGTTCGGCGCCTCGCCGGCGCTGGACCGCAGCTTCCTGCCGAGCGGCGAGGTGCCCGACAAGCTCCAGGCCCACGGCCGCGATACCCTGGTCTCGCCCTATGCCACCAGCCTGCGCATGTCGGATCTGGGCTACCAGAACAAGGTCCAGGCGCAGCTCAAGATCTGTTTCAACTCGCTGTCCAACTACGTGGGGACCCTGCGCCACGCCATCTCCACGCCGTGGCCGGCCTACGAAGCGATGGGGGTGCGAGTCGACGGCGAGTGGCGCCAGCTCAACGCCAATATCCTGCAGATCGAGAACGAGTACTACAGCGATATCCGCCCCAAGCGGGTCATGCGCCACGACGAGACCCCCAGCCAGGCGCTGGAGGCGCGCGGCGTGGAGTACATCGAGGTACGCTGTCTGGACCTCGACCCCTTCCTGACCCTGGGCATCGACGCATCGCGGATGCGCTTTCTCGATACCTTCCTGATGTGGTGCCTGCTCAAGGAGAGCCCCTGGATCTCCGACGAGGAGTGCGACCGCCTCGACGACAACCGCCAGCGGGTGGTGGAGCGGGGCCGCGACCCGGCCATGCGCCTGGTCCACGACGGCCAGCGCCGCTCGGTGGCCGACTGGGGCGGCGAGATCTTCGACGAGATGGCCGCAGTGGCCGGGCTGCTCGACCGTCTGGAGGAGGGCGTGCCCCACGCGGCGGCCCTGGCAGACCTGGCGCCGAGCCTCGCGGAGCCTGCCCTGACCCCCTCGGGGCGGCTGCTCGCGCGGCTCGAGGAGCGCGATGAGGAGTTCGTCGATGCCATGCTGGCGCTGGCCAGGGAGCAGGCCGAGCAGCTGCGTGGCGAGCCCATGGACCCCGCCTGCGAGGCGCTCTTCGCCGAGCTGGCCCAGACCTCCCATCAGCAGCAGCGCGACATCGAGGCGGGGGATACCCAGAACTTCGAGGCCTTCCTTGGCGACTACTTTGACCGCGCCCGGGAGCCCCGGATCGCGCCACGGCGGCTGGGAGGCAGCGAGGCATGACGATGACGGCGAGACTGCGGCGGATGAGCGTACGCCAGTGGAGCCTGGCCGGCCTGGCCTTCTGCGCGCTGATGATGGCCGTGGCCCTGGGTCTCGAGCATATCGCCGGGCTCGCCCCCTGCCCGCTGTGCATCTTCCAGCGCGTGGCCGTCCTCGCGGCGGCGGCGGTGTTTGGGGTCGCCGCCATCCACAATCCCGCCGGACGGCTGGGGGCGGCGGCCTACGGCGGCCTGTCGCTGGTCGCGGTGCTCGGCGGCATCGGCGTGGCCTGGCGCCACCTGTGGCTGCAGTCGCTGCCGCCGGAGCAGGTGCCCAGCTGCGGCCCCGGGCTCGACTACATGATGGAGATCCTGCCGCTGCGCCAGGTGGTGTCCATGGTGTTTTCCGGCTCCGGGGAGTGCGCCGAGATCGATTTCCTGCTGGCCGGCATCTCGCTGCCCGGCTGGACCCTGATCGGCTTCGTGGTGCTGGCCCTGGTGCCGCTGGGCCTGCTGCGCCTGGCACTGAGCCCGCGGCGCCAGGACACCCAACACTCTGCCTAGCCGCTGGCAGGTCAGTGTGGGAGGCCGGCTCTGCCGGGCGAAGGTGCCGTCAGGCGCCTGGCGGTTGCCGCCTTGGCAGTGCTGCGCACTGCTTCGCGAGCTGAAGTCGAGGCGTCGAACCGTCCCTCCCACGGGGTAGCGGGTGATAACCCAGAGAAGGCCGGTTTCAGGATTGACAGCGACACCGTCCACGAGCGAGTCTGAGACTCCCCGGCGAGAGAACCCTGAGGGCTTGCCGAGGTGGGGTCAGGTCGATAGCCGCAAGGGAGGCGTACATGCTGGAAGACTGCAAGACGGCCCAGGAGCGCTGGGGAGGCGTTCACAAGCTGGTCGACCGCTGGCTCGACGAGCGTCGTGAGCTGCTGGTCAGCTTCCTGGAGCTCAAGGAGGCCTGCGATGCCGAGCTGGAGGCGGTGGGCAAGGCGCAGATCGACCGCTTCAGCGAGCTGCTGATGGACTATATCAGCGCCGGTCACTTCGAGATCTATCCCCAGCTGCGCGAGGAGGCCCGCGCCTTCGACGACGACGACGCCCTGGGCATCGCCGACAAGCTGCTCGAGCGCCTGGACATGTCCACCGAGCTGGTGCTCGCCTTCGATGCCGACTACTCCACTCCGGTGCGCTGCCAGCACTACCTGCCGCGCCTTCCGGCCTGGCTCGATCGCCTGGCCAAGGGGCTCACCGAACGCTTCGCCCTGGAGGACCAGCTGATCGCCCGGCTGCATGCCGCCCACACCCCGGGCGCCTCGTCCAGCGCCGCCCAGCCCCACGCCTGACGTCATCCCTTAGATCCCATCTCCTTCATCCAGCCCGGGCCCTCGTTCCTGGGCCCTTGCTCCTCGCCCCTCGTTCCTCGCCCCTCTAGGCACTCCCAGCACCAGCATGCAGGGGGTGAGCAGCAGGGTCAGGCCGGTGGCGAAGACCAGGCCCCCGGCGATGGCGCTGGAGAGCTGGGTCCACCACTGGGTCGAGGGCGCGCCGATGCCCAGGCTAGGGGCGAAGAGATTGACGTTGACGCCCAGCACCATCGGCATCAGTCCCAGCACCGTGGTGATGGCGGTGAGCAGCACCGGGCGCAGCCGCAGGCCGCCGGCCTCCAGCGCCGCGGCAGCGGGGGCGAGCCCCTCGCGGCGCAGCTGGTTGTAGGTGTCGATCAGCACGATATTGTTGTTCACCACGATGCCCGCCAGGGCGATGATCCCCATGCCCACCATGACGATGCCGAACGGCTGGCCGTTGATCAGCAGCCCCATCAGCACTCCCGCGGTGGAAAAGACGATGGCCGAGAGCACCAGCGCCGCCTGGTAGAGGCTGTTGAACTGGGTGACCAGGATCATCGCCATCAGCGCCACCGCCACCAGGAAGGCGGTGATCAGGAAGCGGCTGGCCTCGTCCTGCTCCTCCTGCTCGCCGGCCACGTTGACCAGCACGTCCTCGGGCGGCTCGCCGAGCGCTTCGAGCAGCGCCTGCAGCCGCTCGTCCGGGCGGTGGCCCTCGGCCACGTCGGCCTCCAGGGTGATGGCGCGCCGCCCGTCGATACGGTGCAGGGTGCCCACCCGCGGCGCCGGCTCCAGGCTGGCGAAGTGCGCGACGGGCACCTGGCCACGGGGCGTGTTGAGGGTCAGCCGGTCCAACTGGTCCAGCGAGCGCCACGCCTCGGGCAGGCGCACGCGGATGTCCACCTCGTCGCGGGCCTCGGGCGGGCGATAGCTGGCCACCTGCAGGCCGGTGGTGACCAGCTGTACGGCGCTGCCCACCGCGGCCACGTCGGCGCCCAGGCGGGCCGCCGCTTCGCGGTCCACGTTCAGTCGCCACTCCACTCCCGGCAGGCTGCGATTGTCCTCGATATCGCGAAAGCCGCCGAGCCGGGCCATGGCATCGCGCAGCGTTTCCACCGCCGCCGCGGCGCGCTCGGCGGTGGGCGCGCTGATCTCCAGCACGATGGGCTTGCCCGCGCCCGGTCCCATGTCCTGTTCACGAAACTCCAGGGCGATGCCCGGCAGCGCGGCGGTGCGCTCGGCCATCTCGGCCATGATGGCCCGGGCCGGGCGCCGCTGGTGCCAGTCGACCAGCTGGAACTGCACCACGCCGATCACGTCGCTGCCGAGCTGCTCGTCGGGGGTGGCGTAGGAGCGCGCGTAGAGGGCCTCGACCTCGCCCATGCCGGCCAGTCGCACCTCCACCCGGCGTACCATGGCGTCCTTCTCCACGGCGGAGAAGTCGCCCCGGCTGCGCACCAGCACCTGGGCGCTGTCGGGATCCACCTCGGGAAAGAACTCCACCCCGTGGTGGAAGCGGCCGTAGCCGGTGTAGATCAGCGCCATCAGCAGCAGGGCGAGCAGCAGGGTATAGCCCGGCCACGCCAGCAGCCGGGCCAGCACCGCCCGGTAGAGGCGCCCGCCGGCGCTGACCGGATTGCCGGGCTCGCCGCCCTGGTGCCGGCGGGCGCTGAACGCCCCGCCCAGGGTGGGCAGGAACACCAGCGCCATGGCCAGGGATGCCAGCAGACAGAGGATCACCGTGGCCGGCAGGTACTTCATGAACTCGCCCACCACCCCGGGCCAGAACAGCAGCGGCACGAACACCGCCAGGGTGGTGGCGGTGGAGGCGATCACCGGCCAGCTCATGCGCGCGGCGGCGTTGATCCATGCCTCGCGGGGCGGCTGGCCGTCGCGCAGGTGGCGGTCGGCCAGCTCGCTGACCACGATGGCGCCGTCCACCAGCATGCCGGCCACCAGGATCAGCGCGAACAGTACCACGATATTGAGGGTGTAGCCGATCGCCCAGATCAGCAGGATGCCGGTGAGAAAGGCGCCGGGAATGGTCAGGCCCACCATCAGCGCACTGCGCAGCCCCATCACCGCCAGGATCACCACCAGCACCAGCACCACCGCGGTCATGACGTTGTTGAGCAGCTCGTCGAGCATGGTCTCGACCATCTCGGACTGATCCATGATGGTGGTGATGGTCAGCCCCTCGGGCAGCAGCGGTGCGGCCTCGTCGAGCACCGCGCGCACTCCCTCCACGGTGGCGATGAGGTCGGCACCGGCGCGCTTGACCACCTCCAGCACCAGGGCCGGCTCGCCGTCGATCCGCGCAAAGCCTTCGGGGTCCTTGAAGGTAGGGCGAATCCAGGCCACCTCGGCGAAGGTCACCACCCGGTCGCCCTCGACCTTGACTGGCATCTGCAGGACATCGTCCAGGGCGTCGATCACCCCGGGCACCTTCACCGGCGTGCGCCCGGCGCCGGTGTCGAGGCTGCCGGCAGCCACCAGGCGGTTGTTGCGGCTGATCAGGCTGAACAGCTCCTCGAAGTCGACCCCGTAGCCGTCGAGCACCTGGGGGTCGATGACGATCTCCAGCAGCTCCTCCCGCTCGCCGCCGAGCTCCACCTCCAGCACCTCGGCGATGCCCTCCATCTCGTCCTGCAGGCGGCGGGCGACGGCCAGACGCTGAGCCTCCTCCAGGGGGCCGGAGAGTCCCAGGGTGAGCACCGGGAAGAGGCCCACGTTGACCTCGAAGACGCGGGGTTCCTCGGCCTCGTCGGGCAGCGAGGCGCTGGCGATGTCGACCTTCTCGCGTACGTCGGCCAGCGCCTGGCGCGGGTCGAAGCCGGCGTCGAACTCCAGGGTCACGGCGGCGTGGCCTTCGCTCGCCTGGGCGGTCATCTTGCGCACGCCCTCGATGGCGCGCAGCTCCTGCTCCATGGGGCGCACCAGCAGGCGCTCGCCATCCTCCGGGCTCACCCCCTCCAGGGCCAGCGACACGTAGATGATGGGGATGGCGATGTCCGGGTTGGCCTCCTTGGGCACCGCCTGCCAGGCGGCCAGCCCGGCCAGCAGCAGCGAGGCCAGCAGCAGCAGGGTGGTGCGCGAACGGTCCAGCGCCGCCTCGATCAGGGTGCGCATGGTCAGGGCGACGCCTCGTCGTTGATGGCCCGGTCGGTCGGGCCGCGCTCGGTCGGGCCGCGCTCGGTCGGGCCGCGGTCGGCCGGTACCGGCGTGACCCGCTCATCGGGCTCGACGAAGCCGCCGCCCAGGGTAATCAGCCGCACCCGCTCGGGCAGGCCGGCGACGCGGGCCTGGCTGGCATCGGCCTCCACCAGGGTGACCGGGGTGGCGACGACGCGGTCCTGTTCGTCCAGGTGCTTGACCCGCAGGCGGTTGTCGGCATCGAGTTCCAGCAGGGCGGGGAGAGGGCGTGAACCTCGCGTGGCGGCAGGGTGATCGTCAGGCTGGTGCTGGCGCCGGCCAGGCGCAGGCCCCTTGGATCGTCCAGGGTCACTTCGAGATAGAAGGTGCGGGTGGCATCGTCGGCGCGGCTGGCCACGTGGGTGAGCTCGCCCGTCAGCGTCTCGCCGTCCAAGAGGCGCACCTCGGCGGGCAGTCCCGGGGCGAGGTGTCGGGCGTCGCGCTGGGCCACCCAGGCGCTGGCGATCAGTCGGCTGTCGTCGACCAGTCGGCCGTAGGCCTCGCCGGGCTGCAGGATGTCGCCGAGCTCGGCGTCCAGGCGGTCGAGCACGCCGTCGAAGGGAGCGGCGGGGCGGGTGTCGTCCAGCGCCCGGCGCAGTTCGGCCACCTCGGCGGCGGCGCGACTGACGCCCGCCTGCAGGCCCAGCTGCTCGGTGCGGGAGATCAGTTCGCGCTGGCGCAGCTGTTCGGCGCCGGCCAGCTCCGCCCGGGCCAGGGCCAGCTCGTCCTCGGTGCGCTCGAGCTGGGCCGCCAGGGCATCCTGGGCGAGTGCCAGCAGGGTGTCGCCGGCGGCGACCCGGGTGCCGACGGCGACCGGCAGCTCGGCCACTCGGCCCTCGCGGCGGGTGCGCAGCTCGACCTCGCGGAAGGGGCGCAGCTGGCCCTGGACCTGCAGCCGGGGAAAATGCGGCGTGGCCTGGCTGTGGCGATACTCGACCCGGATGGGGGCTGGCTCGGGCGCGGGTTCATCGGCCGGGGCGCGGGTCTGGAAGCGCTGCAGGTCGCCAAGGGCCAGCCACGCCAGGAGGGCCAGAAGCATGCCGGCGGCCAGCAGGTAGGAGAGCGGAGGTCGACGTGGCATGGGGCCATCCAATGGCGAAACCGAATGGCCCCAGCATAGCGCAGCCACGGCGAGATTTTCGACCGAGCGAGCCGAGGCGTGGGGCGATCATTGTTAAGAAAAGACTTTTCGCAGACTGCCGTGAACTGGCTCGGTGGGAGGGATGGTTCGACGCCTCAACTTCAGCTCCGGTTCGACGCTTCGACGAAGTGGCGCGCAGCGGTACTCATAGGGCGCCTGCGGCGCCTTCGCCCGCTGAAGCGGCCTCCCACGGTAGGAATCACCCCTTGACGAGAGTCATTCTTGCCGTGTGATTGCCCTAGCGATACCCCTTCCCTAGTCGGAGGTCGGATTGAGTTTTGTGCACTGCAGGCATACCATCTTGGCGGTTCGAATCCCGGCCAGGGCGGGCGTACCCCGTCAGGCCCATCCTCACGGCGTCAACCCGCGCGTTGAAAACCCAAGGAGCCACGATGAAAGATCCCGTCCGTATTGCCATTACCGGTGCCGCCGGTCAGATCAGCTACTCCCTCGCCTTCCGCATCGCCTCCGGCGACATGCTCGGCAAGGACCAGCCGGTCATCCTGCAGCTGCTCGAGATCACCCCGGCAATGGAAGCCCTCAAGGGCGTGGTAATGGAACTCAACGACTGCGCCTTCCCGCTGGTGCAGGAGATCGTTGCCACCGACGACGCCAACGTCGCCTTCAAGGATGCCGATTTCGCCCTGCTGGTGGGCGCTCGCCCGCGCGGCCCGGGCATGGAGCGCAAGGACCTGCTGGAAGCCAATGCGGCGATCTTCTCCGTCCAGGGCAAGGCGCTCAACGACAACGCCAGCCGCGACGTCAAGGTGCTGGTGGTGGGCAACCCGGCCAACACCAACGCCCTGATCGCCTCCTGCAACGCGCCGGACCTGGATCCGGGTCAGTTCACCGCCATGACCCGCCTGGACCACAACCGCGCCCTGACCCAGCTTGCCCAGAAGACCGGCAAGCACGTCACCGACGTCGAGGGCATGATCATCTGGGGCAACCACAGCGCCACCCAGTACCCCGACATCGCCCACTGCAAGGTGGTCGGTACCCCCGCCGCCGAGCTGGTCGAGCGCGACTGGTACGAGAACACCTTCATCCCCGACGTGCAGCAGCGCGGCGCGGCCATCATCAAGGCACGTGGTGCCTCTTCCGCCGCCTCCGCCGCCTCTTCCGCCATCGACCATATGCGCGACTGGGCGCTGGGCAGCGACGGCATCGTCAGCATGGCGATCCCGTCCGACGGCAGCTACGGCGTCGAGCCGGGCATCATCTACTCCTACCCGGTCAAGTGCCAGGGCGGCAAGTACGAGATCGTCCAGGGCCTCGAGCTGGATGGCTTCAGCAAGCAGAAGATGAAGGCCACCGAAGACGAGCTGCGTGAAGAGCGCGCCGCCGTCGAGCACCTGCTGGGCTGACCCTCGACCCCAGCCGTAAGCCGTAAGCCGTAAGCCGTAAGAAAAGGTTCATCGCAGACTGGTGTGAACGGCTTTGTGGGAGGGAGCTTCAGCTCGCGAAGTAGCGCGCAGCGCTACACAAGGGGCGCCTGCGGCGCCTTCGCCCGGCAGAGCCGGCCTCCCACCTTGAAGCTTGTCAAACATGTTCACGCTAAAATGCGAAGAATCTAAGAAAAACCCCGCCAAGGCACGCCTGGCGGGGTTTTTCGACTGTAGGAGCGCCAGCGTTGGCACTAACCGCCGGCGCCTCCGTCACTCCCGCAGGCTGATGATCCGCCAGCCGCGCTGCTTGGCCACTTCGCGCAGGGTGTCGTCCGGGTCCACCGCTACCGGGTGGTCCACCTGCTCCAGCAGCGCCAGGTCGTTGTGGGAGTCGCTGTAGAACCAGGCGTCGTCCAGGGTTAGCTCCTTGTCGGCAAGCCACGCTTCCAGACGCTCGACCTTGCCCTCCCGATAGCTCGGCGTGCCGCTGACCCGTCCGGTGTAGCGGCCGTCGACCACTTCGGGCTCCACGGCGATCAGATGATCCACGCCCAGGCGCTCGGCGATGGGGCCGGTGATGAAGCGATTGGTGGCGGTGATGATCAGCAGGGTATCGCCCCGGGTGCGGTGGCGGGCCAGCAGCTCCTCGCCCTTGGCGAGGATGCTGGGCTCGACCTTGCTGGCCATGAACTGCTGGTGCCAGGCGGCCAGCTGCTCCGGCGAGTTGTCCGCCAGCGGCTTGAGCGCCACCTCCAGAAAGGCGTGGATATCCAGCGTGCCGGCGTCGTAGTCGGCCATGAAGCGGTCGTTGGCTTCCCGGTAGGCGACCGGGTCCACGGCGCCCTGTTCCAGCAGGAACTCGCCCCAGGCATGGTCGCTGTCGATGGACAGCAGGGTGTTGTCCAGGTCGAAGATGGCCAGACTCACGGCTTACCCCTTGCGATTGTTGGATGGAGCGCGATGCGCGAAAGCCCGCGATTATGGCAGACATCCGCCGTCGGTGCTAAGCGACACGCCCCGGCCGGATGGCGACGCCCAGGACAGACTGCCACTTTGTTGTATTGATGCGCTTTGTGCCCTTGTGGAAGAATGGCTCCAATGACGATTTATAAGGTGACGTCCGTGATCGACGCTGACGGCTTTCGCCCCAACGTTGGCATCATCATCGCCAACGCCCAGGGGCAGCTGCTATGGGCGCGTCGGGTAGGACAGAATGCGTGGCAGTTTCCCCAGGGAGGCATCAAGGCATCCGAGACACCGCAACAGGCCCTCTATCGCGAGCTGGAAGAGGAAATCGGCCTGACTGCCGATGACGTCGAAGTGCTTGCCTGTACCCGGGGATGGCTGCGCTATCGCCTGCCGCGACGCATGGTTCGCATCAACTCCCGGCCGGTGTGCATCGGCCAGAAACAGAAGTGGTTCCTGCTGCGGATTCACTGTCAGGAAAGCCGCATTTGCATGGATGGCTCGCCCAAACCGGAATTCGATGGCTGGCGCTGGGTGAGCTACTGGTATCCTCTGGGGCAGGTGGTGCCGTTCAAGCGTGAGGTCTACCGCCGCGCCCTGAGGGAGCTGTCTCCCCGCGCACAGCGGCTGGCCCTGGAAGGCCGCTGATCCCTTTGCCGCCCGGCGGGCGGCGCAAGCCCGGAACCTCCACGGCGGCGTGATCGTCATCAAGTCCTCAGCAGGCGGGAGACAACAACCATGGAACGCAAGACGCCGATGCTAGAGGTGCTGCGACGGATCATTCAGGAGGTCAACTCGGCCCGTAGCCTGGACGCCGCCCTGGCCACCATGGTGCGCCGCATCCGCAAGGCGATGCGCACCGATGTCTGCTCCTTCTATCTCTATGACGCCGAGCTCGAGGAGCTGGTGCTGATGGAGACCATCGGCCTGCACACTCAGGCGGTGGGGCGGGTGACGCTGCGCGTGGGAGAGGGCCTGGTGGGGCTGGTGGCCGAGCGCGAGGAGCCGCTGAACCTGGAGGACGCGCCGGCACATCCGCGCTTTCGCTACTTCGAGGCCACCGGCGAGGAGCGCTACTCGAGCTTTCTCGGCGTGCCCATCATCCATCAGCGCCGCATGCTCGGGGTGCTGGTGGTGCAGCAGGGCGCCAAGCGCCGCTATGACGAAGAGGACGAAGCCTTCCTGGTCACCATGGGGGCCCAGCTGGCCGGCGTGCTGGCCCATGCCCTGGTGACCGGAAGCCTCAGTCGCCCCAGCCTGGATGGTGGCCAGGCGATGTTCACCGGGGTCGCCGCCTCGCCCGGTATGGCCATCGGCGAGGCCGTGGTGATCGCCCCGCCGGCCGACCTGGACAGCGTGCCCGATCTCATTCCCACCGATGTCGACCACGAGATCGAGCGACTCCGGGTGGCCATCGAGCGCGTCCGCGAGGAGATCCGGGCCGCCGGCGAGCGGCTGGCCAACCGGATCTCCGCCCAGGAACTGGCGCTGTTCGAGGTCTATCAGCAGATGCTGGGCGAGGCCGCGCTCTCCCAGGAGATCAAGAAGCGTATCCGAGAAGGGCAGTGGGCGCCGGGGGCCCTCGCCGACGTGGTGCGCCGTCACGTCCAGTATCTGGAGCGGGTCGACGACGACTACCTTCGCGAGCGGGCCGCCGACGTTCGCGACCTGGGCCGACGGGTGCTGGCCCATCTTCAGGAGGAGTGCGCGAGTACGCCGAATCGCTACCCCGAGAACAGCATCCTGGTGGGCGACGAGATCAGCGTGGCGACGCTAGGGGAAATCCCCCGCGAGCGGCTGGCCGGGCTGGTGTCGGTACGCGGCTCCAGTACCTCCCACGTTGCAATCATTGCCCGCGCCATGGGCATTCCCACGGTGCTGGGCATGGTCGATTTGCCGCTGCCGCGTCTCTCCGGGGCGCCGGTGATCCTCGACGGCCACCGCGGCCGCCTCTTCGTGCGCCCCTCCTCGGAGCTGGAGAGTCACTACCAGGGGCTGATCACTGAGGAAGAGGCCTTGAGCGAGCTGCTGGAGCACGAGCAGGACCTGCCCAGCGAGACCCCCGATGGCCACGTCATGCCGCTGATGGTCAACACCGGGTTGGCCATCGATACGGTGGGACCGCTCAAGAAGCGCATCGGCGGGGTGGGGCTCTACCGCACTGAAGTGCCCTTTATGATTACCGAGCGCTTCCCCGGCGAGCAGGAGCAGACGCGGCTCTACCGCGACCAGTTGGAGAAGCTTTGCTCCGCTGCCGGTGGTGATGCGCACCCTGGATATTGGCGGCGACAAGGACCTGCCCTACTTTCCCATTGAGGAGGCCAATCCTTTCCTGGGCTGGCGCGGCATTCGCGTGACCCTGGACCACCCGGAAGTGCTGATGGTGCAGCTGCGGGCCATGCTGCGCGCCTCCCAGGGCATGGACAATCTCCAGGTGCTGCTGCCCATGGTCACCAACGTCGATGAGGTCGACGACGCCCTGCGCCTGCTGGACCGCGCCGTGCGCGAGCTGGGCGAGGAGGGGGTCGTGGTCGAACGGCCCAAGGTGGGCGTCATGTTGGAGGTCCCGGCGACCCTCTACCAGCTCGATGCCCTGGCCGAGCGCACCGACTTCTTCTCGGTGGGCAGTAACGACCTGACCCAGTACCTGCTGGCGGTGGACCGCAACAACCCGCGGGTCGCCGACCTCTACGACGCCTGCCATCCGGCGGTGCTCTCGGCCCTGGCGCGGCTTTCCGAGGATGCCCACAAGCTCAAGATGCCGCTGTCACTGTGCGGCGAGCTGGCCGGTGACCCGGCCGGGGCGCTGCTGCTGATGGGCATGGGGTTCGATTCGCTCTCCATGAATGCGCCCAGTCTGCCGCGGGTGCGGGCGGCGATCCGCCGCGTGCCCCTGGATGCGGCCCAGGCCCTGGTGCAGGAGACCCTGGCCCTGAACACCCCTCGAGCGGTGCGCGACCACCTGATCCGCCGCATGACCGAGTGGCAGCTGTCGCATCTGCTGCCGCCCCGGGACTGAATGCCATGTGCCTGATCGCTTTCGATTTTCGGCCTGATAGTGCGATTCCGCTGCGGCTGGTGGCCAATCGGGACGAATTTCACCAGCGCCCCGCCGCTCCCCTGGGAGTCTGGCAGGATGCGCCGGCGATCGTCGGTGGTCGCGACCTGGAGGCCGGCGGCACCTGGCTGGCCGTGCACCGCCGCGGCCGCGTCGCCGCAGTGACCAATGTCCGCGACCCCGAGCTCAAGGTGTCGGCGAGCGCCCCGAGCCGCGGTCAGCTGGTGCGGGAGGCGTTGGAGTGCGCCGATCTGCCCGCCTGGCTGGAGGAGCTGGCCGGTGGAGAAGGGTGGCGCTTTGCCGGCTTCAACCTGCTGGCCGGCGACGGCCACCGGCTCTGGCATTTGCACCGGGGGCGCGACCTGCTGCGTCTGACGGCGGTCAGGCCCGGCGTCCACGGGCTCTCCAATGCCAGCCTGGATACCCCCTGGCCGAAGCTGATCAGCGTGCGCCAGGGGCTGCTGGAGGCGCTGCGTCGCGGGCGCTGGCCGGACGAGGCGCTGGCCGCGCTGGGCGATACCCAGCCCGCCGATGACGCCCATCTGCCGGAGACCGGCGTCGGGCTGGAGCTCGAGCGGCGGCTGTCCTCTCCCTTCATTCTCGGCGAGCAGTACGGCACCCGCGCCATGACCTGGCTCGAGTGGCAGGCCCAGGCCGGCTGCATTCGCCTCGGCGAGCGCCGCTTCGGCCCCGGCGGCCGACCGCTCGGGGAACACCAGGAGCGCATCTTGCTGGACGCAGCCCCCGCTGAGGGCACTCGCGTCGCTCGGGGCTGAACTTTGCCGGTATGTCTGGCTGTCGTAACCGCCAGGGCGTTGAACCCCGCCGCGCTGCCATGACAGCGGCGGCCCGGCCACGTACACTCGGTCCATCGTTGCATTGCCACAGGGATGAGCATGCCCGCTGCACCTTGCAAGGACCGCTTCTGGTCGCGACTTGTCTGGCCACTGCTATGGCCCTTTCTGCTGGCCCAACTGGTACTGGTGCTGCTGTGTCTGGCGGTGGGGCTGTTTCTGTGGTTGGGTACACCTGAGCCGACCTCCTGGGCTGAGGCCGGCTGGCTGCTGCTGATGCTGCTGGTCGGCACCACCCTGACCACGGCGGCCTTCCTGCTGCAGCTACGCCATCGCCTGAGCGACTTTCAAGCCGGCGTCGACGACGGCCTGGCGCGGGTCGAACGACGCCTGGGGGGCCTGGCGGATAGCCTGCCGGAGTGGCTGCCTCCGCCGGAGACACCGTCATCGGGGGAGCCGCCTGCCGCAGACGATCGACTGGCCGAACGGCTCGGTCGGCTCGACCAGGCGCTCGGCCAGCTGCAGGCACGCTGGCAGCAGTCGCCGGACCTGACGGGGCTGCTGGTGGCGGCCTCCCGCCCGGCGCTGCTGCTGTTCGAGCAGCGTGTCGTGGCGGCCAATCTGGCCATGGAGCAGCTGCTGGGGCAAAGCGCCGCGGCGCTGCGCGGCCAGAGCGCCGCAACGCGGCTGCGCGGCAGTCACGGTGAGGGCGGCGAGCCGGCCACCATGCAGGTGCGCGACGCCGAGGGCCGCTGGCGCCGGCTGGCGGTGGAGCGCCTCGAGACCCAGGGCTATGAGCTGCTGCTTTTCGACGAGCCCCAGGGGGGCTGCCACAGCTGGGTGGCCTGCTCGCGGCCCGTGAGCGGGCCCGGGAGGATTCGCGGCTCAAGTCGCGCTACCTGGGACTGCTGCAGCGCGAGCTTGCGCCGCTGCTGGGCGATCTGGCCGCCGAGCTGGAGCGCGCTGGGGGAGGCGTCGAGGCCCGGCGTCTCGCCGAGCTGCGCGAGCGCATGGCCGACGTGACCCTGCTGCTCAACAGCCTGGCCGACGACCGCGACGGCCTGGCGGAAGCCGATGCGCCTTCGCTGCCCGACCGGGGACCGAGCCTGCGGGTGCTGGTGGTCGACGATGGGCCCGTCAATCGCATGCTGGCAAGCCAGGTGCTGGAAGGGCAGGGCGTGACGGTGGATAGCGTGGCCGGTGGCCAGGAGGCGCTGGAGAGCCGCCGCCGTCACGCCTACGATCTGGTCTTCATGGATATCTTCATGCCCGATATCGATGGCGTGGAGACTGCGCGGCGCTGGCGGGAGGCGGAAGCCGACGACCCCGGCCGCGCCCGCAGCGTGCTGGTGGCTCTGACCGCCAATGCCACCGAGAGTGACCGCCGGCGCTTCCAGGAGGCCGGCATGGACGACTATCTGGCCAAGCCGTACCGGCCCCGGGCGCTGATCGACATGCTTCGCCACTGGCGGCCGGATGCCTTCGAGGAAACCGCATCGACATGACCCTGTTCATTACCCTTCTCGGCTACCTGGCCCTGGGCGCCGCCGCCGGCACCATGGCGGGCCTGTTCGGCGTGGGCGGCGGGCTGATCATCGTGCCGGCCCTGGTCTTCGCCTTCGGCCTGCAGGGCGTCGATCCCGCGATCGCCATGCACCTGGCGGTGGGCACCTCGCTGGCTACCATCGTGATCACCGGGGCGTCGTCGGCCTGGGCCCACCATCAGCGCGGCAGCATCCAGCGCCGCTGGTTCGTGGCGCTGCTGCCGGGCCTGGTGCTGGGCGCCATCGCCGGGGTCTTCGTGGCCGGGGCCCTCTCCGGCGGGCTGCTGGGACGCCTCTTCGGGGTCTTCGTGCTCCTGGTGGCGGGCAAGATGGCGCTGGGCTTGGCCCCAAGCCCGGCACGGTGGCGCCGGGGCGGCTGGGCATGGGCCTCGCCGGTGGCACGATCGGCGGCGTCTCGGCGCTGTTCGGCATCGGTGGCGGCACCCTCTGCGCGCCCTGGCTCTCGCGCTGCGGGGCGACCATGACCCAGGCGGTGGGGACCTCCGCCGCCTGTGGCCTGCCCATCGCGCTGTTCGGCGCGGCCACCTTCATCGTGGTCGGCTGGGGGCACCCGCCGCTGCCCGCCGGTGCCACCGGCTTCGTCATGTGGCCCGCCTTCCTCGGCATCGTGATTGCCAGCGTGCCCTTCGCCCGGGTTGGTGCCCGCCTGGCTCACGTGTTGCCGGCCCACGTTCTGCGCCTCGCCTTCGCCGCCCTGCTGGCGGTGGTGGGGCTGCGCTTTCTGCTCTGAGAGGCTGCCATGACCTATCCCGACATCGACCCGGTGGCCATCTCCCTGGGCCCCTTTCAGGTGCACTGGTACGGCCTGATGTACGTCATCGGCTTCGTCGCCGCCTGGTGGCTGGGGCGCCGCCGCGCCGCCCGCTTCGGCCTGAGCGGCGACGACGTGGGCGACCTGCTGTTCTATGCCGCCATCGGCGTGGTGCTCGGCGGCCGGCTGGGCTATGCGCTCTTCTACGGCATGGGCCAGTGGCTGGCCGACCCGCTGTGGATCCTGCGTATCTGGGACGGCGGCATGAGTTTCCATGGCGGGCTGATCGGGGTGCTGCTGGCCGCGCTTTACTTCGCCCGCAAGAAGCGCATGGCCTTCTTTACCCTCACCGACTTCATCGCCCCGCTGGTGCCCATCGGCCTGGGTGCCGGGCGTATCGGCAACTTCATCAACCGCGAACTGCCCGGCCGGGTCACCGAGCTGCCCTGGGCATGCCCTTTCCCGGCATGGGGCCCGAGCCGCGCCACCCCACGGCGCTTTACGAGGCCTTCCTCGAGGGGCTGGTGCTGTTCGTGGTGCTGTGGTGGGTGTCGGCCAAGCCCCGTGCCCGCGGCTTGGTCTCCGGGCTCTTCCTGCTGCTCTACGGGGTGTTCCGCTTCAGTGTGGAGTTCGTGCGCCTGCCCGACGCCCATATCGGCTTCATCGCCTTCGGCTGGGTGACCATGGGCATGCTGCTGACCCTGCCGATGATCGCCTTCGGCATCACCCTGATCCTCTGGTCGCGCCGGCAGCCGGTGGATGCCAGAATATAAAGCCCGATACATCGCGAGATTTGCTCATCGATCAGGATGGTGTCCGATGCGATTGACGCCGGAACAAGTGGAAATCATCAAGCAGTCGGCGGCCGAGGTGTTCGGCGATGAGGTAAGCGTCAGGCTGTTCGGTTCACGCCTGGATGACGGCGCCAGGGGAGGTGATATTGACCTTCTGGTGGAAAGTCCGCGTGAAATCGTCGGCAAGATGGACAAGATGCTGACTCTCACGGCACGCCTTCAGCTTCGTCTCGGTGATCAGCCCATCGATATCCTGGTGGTCGACCCGACCACTCCCTTGAACCCGGTCCACCGCCACGCACGTGACACGGCCCAGACGCTATGACAGATGAAAAGCAGACACTCTTGCCGATCGATCGCTTCCTGTGGACGCTCGAGATCGTGCGTCGGGAGGGGCATCATCTGCGCTACAGCTGGAGTTCCCTGTTCGAGTCCGGCGTCACTCTCGATGCCCATTGGGTCGCGTCGCTCGATCAGCGGCCCGAGGAAGCGGTCAGGCTCGAAGCCTTCGTCTCGCGTTACAGCCGAATGCAGGACACCATTGCCGACAAACTGATACCACGCTGGCTGCAAAGTCTTGCCGAGCATACCGGTAGCCAGATCGAGAACCTCAATCGAGCCGAACGGCTCAGTGTGTTGGAAAGCACGGAAAGCTGGCTGGCGGCCCGCAAGTTACGCAACCAGCTGGTCCATGAATACATGCAGGATCCGGAGGCTTTTGCCGAGGCGCTGAGCGCCGCCAGGAAGGCCTCACTGATGTTGATGGCGACCTATAACCGAATACGTAGCTACGCCGAGCAGCGGATGGCCCTTGAGGCGGAGCTGCCCGATTCACTGGTAATGCCCGATCAACATGCCAGCTGAGATCCGGTAGAATTCTTTCCCCATTTTCCAGCCCAGGCTACGCCGTGACCGACCCGACGCTTCCGCCCCTCGAACAGCCCTACCTGGATCTGATGCGCCAGGTGCTCGACCACGGCGTCGAGCGCGACGACCGCACCGGGCGGGGACCCGCTCGCTCTTCGGCCACCAGATGCGCTTCGATCTCGCCCGGGGCTTTCCGCTGTTGACCACCAAGAAGCTGCACACCCGCTCGATTTTTCACGAGCTTCTGTGGTTTCTGGCCGGCGATACCAATATCGCCTACCTCAAGGCGCACGGGGTGCGCATCTGGGACGAGTGGGCCGATGCTAACGGTGACCTGGGCCCGGTCTACGGCTACCAGTGGCGCAGCTGGCCCGACCCCCGCGGCGGCCACGTCGACCAGATCGCCACCCTGCTGGAGCAGATCCGCACTGATCCGCAGTCGCGCCGGCTGATCGTCTCGGCCTGGAACCCGGCGCTGGTGGACGAGATGGCCCTGCCGCCATGTCACTGCCTGTTCCAGTTCTACGTGGCGGATGGGCGGCTCTCCTGCCAGCTCTACCAGCGCAGCGCCGATATTTTCCTGGGCGTGCCTTTTAATATTGCCAGCTACGCCCTGCTGACCCAGATGATCGCCCAGGTCTCGGGGCTCGCGCCGGGGGAGTTCATCCATACCCTGGGCGATGCCCACCTCTACCGGAACCATCTGGCGCAGGCCGAAGAGCAGCTCAGCCGTACGCCCCGGCAGGCGCCGCGCCTGGTGCTCGACCCCGGCGTTACCGACCTGTTCGATTTCCGCTTCGAGCACATTGCCATCGAGGGCTACGACCCCCATCCCCATATCAAGGCCGCCGTGGCGGTATAAGCGAGGCCCGCTTCGTGACCGACGAGACAACAAGCGAGATGACCGACGAGACCCTGGTGCCCATCGCCATGATCGCCGCCATGGATCGTAACCGGGTGATCGGCGTGGACAACCGGCTGCCCTGGTACCTGCCGGAGGATCTGACGTTCTTCAAGCGCATGACCCAGGCCAAGCCGCTGGTGATGGGCCGCAAGACCTTCGCCTCCATCGGCCGCCCGCTTCCCGGGCGGCTCAATATCGTGGTGACCCGCGCCCCCGACTTTCACCACGACGGGGTGCGGGTCTGCCACGACCTGGCCGCGGCCCTGGCCCTGGCCGACCAGCAGGCGACCATCGATGCCGCGGAGGAGATCATGGTGATGGGGGCGGGGAGATCTACGCCCAGGCGCTGCCCCATGCCAGCCGGCTCTACCTCACCGAGGTCGATATCGAGGTGGAGGGCGACGCCCGCTTTCCCGAGCTCGACCCGGCCGAGTGGCAGGAGACCCAGCGCGTGCCGGGCAGTCCCGCCGTCGGCCAGCCCGCCTACGACTTCGTGGAGTATCGCCGCCGCGGTGAGTAAGCAGATTGTCAGGTACTTCGCACTTTAGCGTGAACATGTTTCGCAGGCTTTATGGTGGGAGGCCGCGGTTCGACGTCTCGACTCTGCCGGCGGTTCGACGCTTCGACGAAGGCGCCGCAGGCGCCCCATGGGTAGCGCTTTGCGCTACTTCGCGAGCTGAAGCTCCCTCCCACAGAGCCAGTTCACGCCAGTCTGCGAAGAGTCATTTGTCATGGCGAGGCTTCTGGCACAGACTTGCACCCGTGGGCGGCACGGGCCGCATGACGGATACGCAAGAAGAGTCTGCCTGGAGGGTTCCGGTTTGACCGAAGAACGTTCACACCGCCTGCTGGACGCGCTGGAAGCGCGCACCGACACCGCCCTGGGTCAACTGCAAGCCTTCCATGAACGACTCGAGGCGCTCAACGCCCGACTCGCCGAGCTGGAGGCGGAGCGCCTGGAGCTCAAGGAGGAGAATCGCGAGCTTGACGAGCAGAATCGCGAACTCGAGGAGCACAACGCGCGGCTGCTCGAGCGGCTCAAGAGCGGCGAGCCGGCCCCGAGCCCCCGCCCGGACGCGGCGCGCCCAGGGGCTTTCCGCATTGATCGGTCACCGCCCCCGTGAGACGACGCCACCGGCCGTCGCCGAGCCCGACGGCGCAGCCCCCGCCCCGGAACCGGCCCCGACCACGGCGCCAGCCGCCGAGCCCGACGGCGCAGCCCCCGCCCCGGAACCGGTCCCGACCACGCCGCCAGCCGCCGAGCCGGCCGGTGCCGAAGCGACGGTTTCCGGCGATGGGGCAACGCCGCAAGTCCCATCCGACCAGCAGGGCAGCTTGCCCATCGAGCCCGCGCCCTCCGCCGAGGCGCTGCTCGACCAGTGGTACCGGCGCTATCCCCAGGCCTTCTTCAAGGGCCACACGAGACCCCTGAAGGTGGGCATTCACCTCGACCTGGCCGCCGACGAGCCCTGGCCGGAAAAGCTGGTGCGCCGCGCCCTGGCTGGCTACGTCAACCTGCCCCGCTATCTCAAGGCGGTGCGTGAGGGCGCCGAGCGCATCGACCTGACCGGCCGCCCCCAGGGGCGGGTCGACGCCCAGGCCGCCGAACACGCCCGGCGCAAGCTCGAGCGGCTGCAGGCCGAGCGGCGCCGCAAGCCCTCGGCAGCCGGGGGCAAGGGCCGCGCCGCCAGAGGGGGCCGGAAGGCGAAGCCGGCGGCTGCGGCCAGCGGGGGCGTCCAGCCCGATACGTCGCGTAAGGCGCCCCGGCCCGACGCCTCCCGGGCGACCCCGACAACCACGGCCGCGCCGCCCGGCTCGGCCGCGCATGCGGACACCGAGCGTCCGCCGGGTGCCGACAGCGCCAGCCCCGAACAGCGCCTGGAGGCCAAGCTCTCGGCGCTGCTCGCCAAGCACGGCGGCAGCCAGCGCCGCCGCTGAGCCCCTCGCCCTTGTTCTGCATCAAACGTTGAAGCGCCCCGCACTTGCCTCCCGCTGTATCAGCGGGGCATCATGTGCGGGCTCATCGCTGCCAGGTCGCTGTTTTGACAGGCCGGCGGCCGCGGCTCGCGTTAGGATGCGCGATGACCGCTTTAGCAGGGGAAGGTTCCGTGGTTAGGGGCAGGCGTGAAGGAAAACAGTGTTTTTTCTTGTTGCGTTCCCGAAAATCCCGGTATAGAGTTCTACCTGCGAGCATTGGACTATAACAAGGCTTCGCTGCGGACATGTCCGGCCTGGCGACCCTCCTGGGAAGGAGCCGCGCCAACCACGGCGAGACGCATGCCCGGCAAGCTACCCTGCACCGATCATTCCGATCGGGCAGCAACGATCGAAACAGTAAGCTAGTAAAGGAACTATCGCGATGAAAAAGACACTGTTAGCGACTGCCGTTGCCGGCGCCATGGCCCTCACCGGCACCGCCGTACAAGCCGCCACCGTTTACGACCAGGACGGCACCCAGCTGAACATCGGCGGTCGTGTGGCCATTGGTGTGTCCAACACTGATGCTGCTGCTACCGACGGCTCCGGCTCCGAGTTCCGCAATATCTACTCGCGCCTGAACATCAACGGCTCCAGCCAGATCGACCCGGACCTGCGTGGCTTCTTCGAAGTCGAGTGGCGCTTCGACGGCGACGAGCGCAACACCGATGACGCCTTCACCGAAGTGCGCACCAGCCTGGTGGGTGTCGAGAGCCAGACTTTCGGTACCGTGATGGGCGGTAATTTCGCCGGCCTGTACAACAGCCAAGTCCTGATCCCGTTCGATATCTACCTGGATCGCGGCTATGAGATGACCGGTCACCCGTTCAACTCTCGCGGCGACTCCATCGCCTATATGACCCCGAACCTGGAGGGCTTCCAGGCCTTTATCCAGGGCAAGCACTACAGCGCCAACGACAACCTCGGCCTGGACAGCAGCAAGGTGCGCTCCCAGGGTGGTGCGACCTACGAAGTGGCCGGCCTGCGTCTGGCCGCCGGCTGGGCCGAGCCGGAGCCCCTCGAAGTCTCTAACAACCTGAGCAACAAGACCCGCTACGGCGCTACCGCTACCTACGCCTTTAACGACATGTTCAGCGGTCGCCTGGGTATCGACGCTCAGCGTGATGCCTTCGATGGCGACGGTCAGGACGTCTACGGCCTGGGCGGCACCTTCAGCATGGGTCAGTTCACCCTGGCCGGCGACTACTACCATGTCGACACTCCTGACGGTTTTGATAGCCGCAACACATTCGTTGCTGGCGCCTACTACCGTCTGAACCAGAACGTCAACGTCTTCACCGAGATCAATGATCGCGATATCGAGACTGAAGACACCTACGTCGTGGCCGGCGCTCGCTACATGTTCTAAGCAGCGCCTAGCCTAGGCTAGACAAAAGCCGGCTCCTTCGGGGGCCGGTTTTTTGTATGTGTTACCAGCGGCTTATTTGCTGTGGGGCGTTGCCTGAGGCGGCAGCCTGGGCTGCTACCCGGGGCGAAAGCGGTAGTATTGGTGCTTGATACACGTCAAAATATCACTCATCTTGTAGTGACGCCCGGAACCCTCCGAACCAGCCGCCGCTGCCTGTCAGCGCCTGCGGTCGGGTCGGTTGGGGCGTTGAGCACGCTAGGCAACACGAGGCAAGGAGAGTCCATGAAGCCTGAGTCTAGTCGGCGCCAGCCGGTCAACGAGACCCGCTGCGAGCGCTGTAGCCTGCATGCGCGCTGCTTGCCCCTGGGGCTTGATGTCAAGGCGCTGGAGTCCTTTGATGCCATCATCGAGCGGCCGCGACCGCTCAAGCGGGGCGAGGCCTTGGTGCGCCAGGGCGACCGCTTCGAGAGCCTCTACGTGGTGCGCTCGGGCAGCCTCAAGCAGTCGGTCGCCCAGGATGCCCAGCGTGACCAGGTCACCCACTTCTATCTGCCCGGCGAGCTGGTGGGGCTCGACGGCATCGGCGACAGCGCTTGCTACGGCAGCGTGACGGCGCTGGAGTCCGCCTTCGTCTGCGAGCTGCCCTTCACCCGCCTGGAGGACCTCGCCGAGCGGCTGCCGGAGCTGCGCGGCCAGCTCTACCGCTGCATGAGCCGCGAACTGCGCAACGACCAGCGCATGATGTGCCTGCTCTCCGGGCGCACCGCCGACCAGCGCCTGGCCAGCTTCGTGCTGGGACTCTCCGAGCGCTTCCGGGCCCGGGGCTGCTCCCCCTATCGCTACCACCTCTCCATGTCGCGCTCCGATATCGGCAGCTACCTCGGCCTGGCGCTGGAGACCGTCAGCCGGGTGCTGGGCCGCTTCCAGGAGCAGGGGCTAGTGGCGGTGGAGGGCCGTGAGCTGACCATCCACGACCATCCGGCGCTGGTGGCCCTGGCCGAAGAGGGCGTCGGGCGCCACTCGGGGATCTGACGCTGGCAGTCATTCGGCGTTGAGGCTCGGTTTATGGCCCCCTCTATCGGCCCGATAGTTGACGCCGCTCCTTTTGCTGGCGGGTCGCCGGTGTCATGATCGAGTCTCAACCCACTGATCACGGGTGCCACCCCTTGCCGGAATGGATGCTTCCCACCCTGCGTTCCCGCCTGCTGTTTGGCGTCAGCCTCGGCTGGCTGGCGCTGGTGGTGGCGCTGCTGGGCTACAGCCATATCAGCGGGGGCGCCCTGGCGCAGCGCGAGAACCTGACCCACCTGGCCTACGAGGCCGAGCTGATCGCCGATCAGCTGCAGCGCTCCGTCGAGGATCGCCAGCGGGCGCTGGCCCGGCTGCGCCCCAGCCTTTCCGTCGATGACCCTGCTCTGCTGGATAAGCTGCGGGCCCAGGAGGGGCTGCTGGCGCTGTTCGACCGGCTGATGGTGTTCGACGCCGAGGGCGAGCCGGTGGCGGCCTGGCCACCCTTCCCGGAAGGCGGCCCCGATATCGCCGAGCGTGACTACTTTCATCAGGCGCGGGGCTTTCGCCGCCCCCTGGTTAGCGAGCCCTACCGCGGCGGCGAGACCGGCATCGACCAGGTGATGGTGATCGAGCCGCTGCTCGACGAGGCGGGCAACTTCACCGGGATCCTGGGCGGCAACACCAGCCTGCGCCACGGCGACGCCTTCCTCAACCTGCAGTCGCGGCGCATCGGCGATGAGGGGCACGTGTTGCTGGCCACCGTCGAGGGGCGGGTGATCAGCCACCCGGATGCCAGCCGGCTCATGCAGCCGGTGCCGGACGCCGAGCAGCTGCCGCTGCTGGAGCTGGCGCGCTTTGGCTGGGAGGGGAGCGGCGTGGGCCAGCAGCTGGACGGCGAGCCGGCGCTGATGGCCTTTCGCCAGGTGTGGTCGGCCGACTGGGTGGTGGGGGTCTTTCTTCCCACGAGCCAGGTCAACGCCCCCATTCAGCGCTACGCCAGCGAGCTGCGCTGGGTGGGGCTCGCCACGGTGGCAGTGATGCTGCCGCTGCTCTGGTGGCTGCTGGGCCTGGGGCTGGCGCCGCTGCATCGCCTGGAGCAGCAGATCATCCGGATCGGTCGCGGCGACGCCGAGCGGCTGACGTTGCGTACCTCGATGAACGAGCTGCGCCAGGTCGCCGACGCCTTCAACCGCCTGGAAGGCAATCGCCGGGAGGCCCTTGCCTCACGGGAGTCCCGCGAAGCCTTCCTGCACGCGGTGCTGGCCTCCTCGCCGGTGGGCATGTTCCTGGTCGACATGCACGGTCGGGTCAACTACGTCAACACGGAGCTGGAAGCCATTGCCGGCTACGCGGTCGGCGACCATCCCGACAGCGAGTGGCTGCGCCACGTGCATCCCGAGGATCGCCGCCCCTTCGTCGAGCGCTGGCGGGCCATGCTGAGCGGGGAGGAGGAGCGGCCCCGCCAGTATCGTTTCCAGCGCGACGACGGCGAGCTGCTCTGGCTGGAGGTGCAGGTCAGCCAGGTCACGCTGGGCAAGACGCCGCTGGGGTTCGTGGGGACGGTGCAGGACATCACCGAGCGACAGGCCCGGGAAACCAAGCAGCGCTGGGAGGCCGAGCACGACCCGCTGACCGGCTGCCTGAACCGCCGTGGTTTCGAAAATCGTCTGGAAGAGGCCTGCACCCTGCATCGCCGCGACAGCGACAAGGTGCTGTCGCTGATCATGATGGACCTGGACCACTTCAAACCGGTCAACGACACCGCCGGCCACGGGGCCGGCGACGAGCTGCTGCGCCTGATTGGCCAGCTGCTGCAGGAGACGGTTCGCCAGCAGGATGCCGTGGCCCGGCTCGGCGGCGACGAGTTCGCGCTGCTGCTGCCGGCCTGTCCGCTGGCCCAGGCGCGGGAGATCGCCGAGCGGGTGCGCGAGCGCATTGCCGACCTGGCCTTTCACGCCGAGGGGCACTGCTTTCGGGTAACCGCCAGCATCGGGGTGTCGCGGCTGGATCCGGATGACCGGGACGGGGGGCCGCTGGTGAAGCGCGCCGACCGCGCCAGCTACCATGCCAAGCGCCAGGGGCGCAATCGCGTGGTGGTGGCCCAGGACACGCTGAGCGAGGCGGTGGCGTCTTCTTGAGGGGGGAGGGATGGCGCCCCCACCAGGATTCGAACCTGGGACCTTCCCCTTAGGAGGGGGACGCTCTATCCAGCTGAGCTATAGGGGCGCGACCGGGCGCATTATAGGGAATGCGGCGAGGGAGATAAACCGCCGGCATGCCCGGTGCGGCGCTTTGTCTCCGTGATATTCCCCTTGGGCGTCTCTTCTTCCGAGGCCGAAGCCGGTATAGTGGCTCCCTGTCATTCCATTTTGTTCTTAGCTTGTTCCGGGATTTGTCGATGATCAAACGCTTGGTTCCCGTGCTGATACTGGCCATCGGCGTGGCCGGCTTTCTCGCCCTGCGCCTGACGCGGCCCGAGCCGCCGGCGGCGACGCCCCAGGAGCGCAGCTGGCGGGTGGAAGCCATGTCGGTAAGCTTCGCCGAACGGGTGCCGGTGCTGCCGCTGTTCGGTGAGGTGGTGGCCCCCGAGCGCCTCAGCCTGGTGGCGCCCATGGCGGGCCGGGTGGCCGAGCGCCCGGTGCGCGACGGCCAGCGGGTCGCCGCCGGTGCCCTGCTGGTGGCGCTGGACGAGGCCGATACGCTGCCGCCCCTGCGCCAGGCCGAGGCCGAGGTGGCGGACCTGGAGGCGCAGATCGACAACGAGCGCCTTCGCCACGACAATGACCGCCAGGCGCTGGAGCGGGAGCGTGAGATCCGCGACAACGCCGCCCGCCAGCTGGAGCGCACCCGCTCGCTGGTGGAGCGCAACCTCTCCTCCCAGTCGGAGCTGGATGCCGCCCGGGATGCCCTGGCCCAGGCGCGCCTCACCGTGACCCAGCGCGAGAGCCAGCTGGCGGAGCATCCGGCGCGGCTGCGCCGCCTCCAGGCGCAGCTGTCCCGCGCCGAGACCCTGCGTGATGCGGCCCGGCGCGACGCCGAGCGCAGCCGCGTGGTGGCTCCCTTCGAGGGGGTGGTCAGCGGCGTGCAGGTGGCGCCCGGCGACCAGGTAGGCGCCCGTGCCGCGCTGCTCTCGCTCTATCCCCCGACGGCCTGGAGCTGCGCGCCCGGATTCCTCAGCGCTATCAGGCCGAGCTCGGCGCGCGGCTCGACCGGGGCGAGACGCTGACGGCCCGGGCCGTGGAGGGCGACCAGCGCTTCGTGCTCGAGCGCCTGGCGGGGGAGGGCGATCCCGCCGGCACCGAGGCGATCCTGGCGCTGGAGGGGCCGGCGGCCGGGCTGCGCCCGGGGAGCCTGGTGGCGGTGCTGCTGGAGCGCCCGGCGGTAGAGGAGGCGATGGCGGTGCCGTTCGGCGCCCTGCACGGCAGCGACGTGCTCTACCGCATCGATGACGACAGCCGCCTGCGGCGCGTCCGGGTCGAGCGGCTCGGCGAGACCCCGGGGCCCGAGGGCGAGCGCTGGCTGCTGGTGCGCGCCGCGGAGCTGGAGGAGGGGGACCGCATCGCCGTCACCCACCTGCCCAACGCCATGCAGGGGCTGCGGGTGGAGCTCGCCGAGGCCGGCGGCCGGCATGACGACGGCGAGGAGCCCGAGGCATGACCCGTCGCCGCGGCCTGATCGGCTTCTTCGTTCACCACCGGGTGGCCGCCAACCTGGTGATGCTGGTGATGCTGCTGGGCGGGGCGCTGGGCATCGCGCGCATGAATGTCCAGTTCTTTCCCACCTTCGCCCTGGACGTGGTCAGCGTGCGGGTGGTGTGGAGCGGGGCCTCCGCCGAGGATGTGGAGGCCGGCATCACCAATCCCCTGGAGCAGCGCCTGCGCAGCCTCCAGGGACTCAAGCGCATGACCTCCACCTCCGCCCAGGGCATCGCCAATATCACCCTGGAGTTCGTCGAAGGCACCGACCCGGTGCTGGCCCTGGACGAGGTGCGCCAGGAGGTCGACGGCTTTTCCCACCTGCCGGCGGATGCCGAGACGCCCCAGGTCACCCGGCTGGCCCGCTTCGAGCCGGTGGCGCGGCTGCTGGTGTACGGTGAGCTGGACCGGCGCGAGCTGCGCCAGCTGGCCCAGCGCTTCGAGGACGAGCTGCTGGCCCGGGGCATCGACCGGGTGGAGATCGCCGGACTGTCCGAGCAGCAGATCAGCATCGAGGTGCCGGCGGAGCGGCTGCAGGGCCTGTCGCTCTCCCTGGAGGCGATCGCCGAGCGGGTGCAGGGCATGTCGCGGGACCTGCCGGCGGGCATCCTGGGCCAGCAGGACAGCGCCCGGGAGCTGCGCTCCCTGGCGCAGCGCCGCGATCCCCTGGCCTTCGAAGACTTGGCCATCCTCAGCGGCGACCGGGTCCAGCTGCGCCTGGGCGATATCGCGGTGGTGCGCCAGGAGCCGCGGGAGGGCGAGGTGGCGCTCAGCCGGCTGGGCAAGCCGGCGGTGGAGCTGCAGCTGCAGCGCGCCGAGGCGGGCAACTCCCTGGCCGCGGCCCGCCTGCTCGATGACTGGCTCGACGAGACCCGCCCGACGCTGCCGGACAGCGTCACCCTGGAGGTCCACGACGAATCCTGGCAGCTGATCGACGAGCGCATCAAGCTGCTGGTCACCAACGGCGCCACCGGCCTGCTGCTGGTGGTGATCCTGCTCTACTTCTTCCTGCCGGCGCGGGTGGCGCTGTGGGTGGCCATCGGCATTCCCACCGCCTTCATGGCCGCCCTGGGGGTGTTCTGGGGCATCGGCGGCTCGATCAACATGATGTCGCTGTTCGCGCTGATCATGGCCCTGGGGGTGATCGTCGATGACGCCATCGTGGTGGGCGAGGACGCCGATGCCCACCATCGCCTGGGCGAGGCGCCGCGCAACGCCTCGGCGGGGGCGGCGCGGCGCATGCTGTGGCCGGTGCTGGCCTCCTCGCTGACCACGGTGGCGGCCTTCATGCCGCTGCTGATGGTGGGCGGGGTGATCGGCAATATCCTCGGCGACATCCCCATCATCATGATCTGCGTGCTGATCGCCTCGCTGCTGGAGTGTTTCGTGGTGCTGCCGGCGCACCTGCGCAACGCCTTCGTGCCGCGTCGCGGCGGCGAGCGGGCCCCGCGCGGGCTGGCCCGCTGGCGCGCCGGCTTCGAGGCCGGCTTCCAGCGTTTCCGCGAGGGCCCCTTCCGGCGCTTCTCGGCGCTGACCCTGCGCCACCGGGCGGCCACCCTGGCAACGGCCCTGGCGGTGACCCTGGTTACCGTGGGGCTGCTGGCCGGGGGGCGCATCGGCTTCAACTTCTTCCCGGCCCCGGAGCCCAGCGTGCTCTATGCCAACGCGAGTTTCGTCGCCGGCACCGACCGCGGCCGCGTCGCGGCCTTCCTCGATCACCTGGAAGAGAGCCTCGAGGAGACCGACCGCGCCCTGGGCGGCGGGCTGGTCGAGATCGCCGTGACCCGCTATGGCGCGACCCTGGAGGGCGGGGCGCCCAGCCGCAGCGCCGACGAAGTGGGCTCGCTGATGATCGAGCTGACCTCGCCGGACGACCGCGACGTGCGCAACACCGAGTTCATTCGCGCCTGGCGCGACCGCATCCAGGAACCGGCTGGGCTCGACGCCCTGGCCATCAACGAGCGCGCCGCCGGCCCGCCCGGGCGCGACGTCAATATCCGCCTGACCGGCGAGGACCCCTGGCGCTGCGCCGCGCCGCCGACTCCCTCAACCAGTCGCTGGCCAGCCTGCCCGGGGTGCTCGACACCGCCGACGACATGCCCTGGGGGCGTGAGCAGCTGGTCTATTCGGTCAACGCCTTCGGCGAAGCGCTGGGGCTGACCACCGCCGAGCTGGGCGGTCAGCTGCGCACCGCCTTCGACGGCCGGGTGGTGCAGGTGCACCAGGCGGGCGCCGACGAGGTGGAGGTGCGCGTTCAGCTGCCGCGTGAGCAGCGCGAGCGCCTGGCGACCCTGTCGAGCCTGGCCGTGGCCCTGCCCGACGGCCGCCAGGTAGCCCTGGATCAGGTCATGACCCTCTCCCATCGCCAGGGCTTCGAAGCGCTGCGCCACGCCGACGGTCGGCTGGCGGTGGAGGTCACCGCCGAGATCGATACCCAGGCGACCTCCGCCGAGCAGATCCGCGAGAGCCTCTCGGCCTCGGTGCTCCCGGCGCTGGCCCGGGACCACCACCTGAGCTACAGCTTCGAGGGGCGTGCCGCCGACCAGCGCGAGACCCTGGCCGATATGCGGGTCGGGCTGCTGGTGGGGCTGGGCCTCATGTACGGCGTGCTGACCTGGGTCTTCGCCTCCTGGAGCCTGCCGCTGATCGTCATGGCGATCATTCCCTTCTCGCTGGTGGGGGCGCTGCTCGGCCACTGGCTGCTGGGCATCGAGCTGACGATTCTGTCGCTGTTTGGTCTCTTCGGCCTCTCCGGTATCGTGGTCAACAACGCCATCATCCTGGTGACCTTCTACCGCGAGCAGCGCGACCGCGGCCTGGCCATCGACGAGGCGCTCAACGAGGCGGTGGTGCAGCGGGTCAGGGCGGTGCTGCTCACCTCCCTGACCACCATCGGCGGCCTCTTGCCGCTGCTCTTCGAGACCTCGCTGCAGGCCCAGTTTTTGATCCCCATGGCGGCCTCCATCGCCTTCGGGCTCGGCGGCTCGACCCTGCTGGTGCTGCTGGTCACCCCGGCGCTGCTCTCCTATCTCGAGCACGGTCGGGAGCGGTTGGCGGGTTGGCAGCGTCGACGCGAGGCAGGGGACACCGGGGGCTGACCGAGGAGGCGATCCATGGAGAGTCATGAGTACCGGCGCTACGACGCCCTGGGCCTGGCGGCGCTGATTCGTTCGGGGGAGGTGAGCGCAGGCGAGGTCTTCGCGGCCGCCTGCGCGGCCATCGAGGCGCACAATCCCGACCTCGGCGCGGTGGTGCGCACCCGCTTCGAGCGCGCCGCGAAGGAGGGGCGGGCGGTCGCCGCCGACGCCCCCTTCGCTGGGGTGCCGACGCTGACCAAGGACCTGCTGATGGCCATCGAGGGCGAGCCGCTGGCCTTTGGCAGTGCGGCCCTGGCCGACTGGCGGCCGCCGCAGGATGCCACCCTGGTCACCCGGCTGCGCGAGGCGGGCCTGACGATCCTCGGCCAGACGGCCACCCCGGAGCTCGGCCTGATGGGCATCACCGAGCCGCGCGCCTTTCCCCATCCGGTCAATCCCTGGGCGCCCGAGCACTCGCCGGGCGGCTCCAGCGGCGGGGCCGCGGCCGCGGTGGCCGCCGGGCTGGTGCCGCTGGCCATGGCCGGCGACGGCGGCGGCTCGATCCGCATCCCCGCCAGCTACTGCGGGCTCTTCGGCCTCAAGCCCTCCCGCGGGCGGGTGCCGCTGGGGCCCATGTTCGCCGAGGTGTGGCAGGGCGCGGTGGTGGAGCACGCCCTGACCCGCAGCGTGCGCGACAGCGCCGCGCTGCTCGACGCCGTCAACGGCATGGACCCCGGCAGCCCCTGGCCGCTGCCCAGGGAGCAGGGCTTCCTGGCGGCCACCGAGCGAGCGCCCGGCCCGCTGCGGGTGGCGGTCTCGCTGGGCGAGCCGCTGGGCGATGCCCTCGGCACGCGGCTCGACCCCGAGGTGCGCCAGGCCGTGGAGCGGGCCGCCACGCAGCTGGAATCGCTGGGGCATCGGGTCGAGTGGGCCGACCCGCCGGTGGACGGCGAGCGGCTGGCCGACAGCTATCTGACCCTATACCTGGGCCATCTCTCGGCGGACCTGGCCTGGATCGCCCGGCAGACCGGGGTGCCCGTGTCGCGGCTGGCCATCGAGCCCTCGACCCGCGCCATCGGCCGGCTGGGGCGCCGTCTGCCGGTGCGCGACTACGAGCTAGCCAAGCGCTACTGGAACGACGTGGCCCGGGCCATGGCGGATTTTCACCGCCGCTTCGACGTGCTGCTGATGCCGGTGGCCGCCGCTCCGGCGCCGCGGCGGGGCGAGCTCTACCCGCCGCCGGCCAGGGAGCGGCTGATGGCGCTGCTGGCCCTGCCCGGGATGCCTGCGCTGGCGCTCAAGGCGGGGATGCTCAAGCGTCTGGCCCGGGAATCCCTGGCGCGTACCCCCTTCACCCAGCTGGCCAACCTCACCGGCCAGCCGGCCATGTCGCTGCCGCTGCATATCACGCCCGAGGGACTGCCGGTGGGCGTGCAGGTGCTCGGCCCCATGGGCGAGGAGCGGCGCCTGCTGGCCCTGGCGGCCCAGATCGAGGCCGATACCCCCTGGGCCCACCATCTGCCGCGCCCGGCCGAAGGGGCTATCGCATTTCCGAATAGCGAGAGGCGCTGGAGGCAAGCCGAAGTGGAGGTCCTGCGCCAGGGATGGCGCCGGTAGCGCCCAGGGAGGGGTTCACAGCGCCTCCACGCAGGCTTGCCTGCAGCTTAGCCTCGAGCGATGCGAGCTATCCACGATAGACCTCGCCCGGCCGGCGTAGATCGTGAGTCCACGGGCAAAGCCGGGTAGAATGCGCGCCACCTGCGCCAACCGGTTCGCCCCATGCCCGATGCCGACTCCCCGCTCTCACCCGCCGGCGACCGTCACTTCGACGGCCTGGCCGACAAGTTCGCCGCCAGCCTCTATGGCAAGGCCCGCGGCGAGCTGCGCCTGGCGCTGCTCGACCGCCTGCTGCCGGAGATGCTGGCCCTCGAGGGGCAGCCGCTGCTCGACGTGGGCGGCGGACTGGGCCAGCTGGCCGCCTGGTTTGCCGAGCGCGGCCACGCCGTGACCCTGGTGGAGCCCGCCGCCGAGATGCGCGAGCGGGCGCGCGCGCAGCTGACCGGATGGCCCGTGACACTCGTGGATGCGCCGCTGCAGCGGCTTCCCGACGTCGCGCCCGGCCCCTGGTCGCTGATCGCCTGCCATGCGGTGCTGGAGTGGCTCGCCGACCCGCGCGCGGCGCTGGCCACCCTGGCGGCGCGGCTGGCGCCGGGCGGCCAGCTCTCGCTGATGGTCTTCAATCGCGACGCCCTGCGGCTCTCCAACGTGGTCAAGGGCAACCTGGAGAAGGCCCTGGCGGATCGCCTGGAGGGCAAGGGGCTGCGCCAGCGGCTGACGCCGATCTCGCCCCTGACCCATGCCCAGATCGCGGCCTGGAGCGCCGAGTGCGGCCTCGAGCTGCGCGCCGTGGCGGGGATTCGCGTCTTCCACGACTACCTGCGCCAGCCGCCGGCCGCGGGCGACGACCTGACCCGGCTGATCGAGCTCGAGTGGCGCTACTGCCGGGTCGACCCCCACTGGCGGCTGGGTCGCTACCTGCTCTACACCCTGGTGCGCCCAGAGGCCGCCGTCACTGCGACATCCGCCGAGGAGCCCTGACCTTGACGCAAGACGCCGGACCCGAGACGACCCGTGCCGTGACCCCGGTCTGCCAGCTCTTGGCGCGCCAGGACGCCGACTACCGCGGCTGGTGGTGGGTGGCCCCGCCCCGGGACCCCTGGCTGGAGGGGGGCGGGGCACCGCGATCAGCGCCGATCTGGCGGTGCGCGCTGCCTGGCAAGCCGCCGGGCGGCAAGGCGTCTCGCCCTTCGAGGTGGCGCCCGGCACGCCGCCGCCCCCCGGGGCGGTGCTCTTCTGGCCCAAGAGTCATGCGCTGGGGGAGTGGTGGCTGCTGTGGCTGTGCGCCGCGCTGCCGCCGGGGACGCCGCTGCAGCTGGTGGGGAGAACCAGGGCGGCATCAAGCGGGTGCTCAAGGTGCTGGCCGCGCTGGGCCTGGGCTCGCGCAAGCGCGACAGCGCCCGGCGCTGCTCGCTGTTCCAGACGCGACTGGACCGGGTGGCACTCGACCCCGAGGCGGCCTGGACCTCCTTCGAGGTCGACCCGGGAGCCGAGCGGCTCACCCTGGCCAGCCACCCCGGCGTCTTCGGCCACGGCAAGCTCGACGACGGCACCCGGCTGCTGCTGGAGACCCTGCCAGGCGCGCTGCCGGCAGGCGACGCTTCGGGAGGCGCGCTGGGCGATATTCTGGATATGGGCTGCGGCGACGGCATCCTGGCCGCCTGGCTGGCGCGGCGAGGCCATGCGGTCACCGCCGTGGACGTCAACGCCTTCGCCGTGGAGGCGACCCGGCGCACCCTCGCCGCCAATGCCCAGGCGGGCGACGCCCTGAGGGCAGAGGCGCTAGAAAGCGACGTCTACTCGGCGCTGGCCGGGCGAACCTTCGATGCCATCGTCAGCAACCCGCCTTTCCACCAGGAGCGGGCCATCGACTACGGCCCGGCCGGGCGGCTGATTCGCGAGGCCCCGGCGCACCTGCGGCCCGGCGGCTCGCTGATCCTGGTGGCCAACGCCTTCCTGCCCTACCCGGACCTGCTCGAGCGCGCCTTCGGCGGCTTCGAGATACTCGCCGACGACCGCCGCTTCCGGGTATATCGAGCGGTCAAGCGCTGATCAGGCGACACGCTCGTGGTGCTGTGTCATGTCCCCACGGCCGGCAAGTAGCCCCTCCACAGAGATATCCTCATCGAGCTCATCCCAGTGCAGGCCCTTGCCGGAATAGCTGATGCGGCACTGAGTCCTTTCGGCAGGGCTGGCATGCAGGAGGCGCGGAAACCAGGCCAATGGCACACCCAATGTCCTGCCGTCATTGAGCTCGACCCACATGGTGTAGTCATCAAAGCTAACGGTCTTGGCGGAAATGCTCATTCCAGGCCCTCTCGATCTCGTCACGATGTGCTTCCACCAGCTGCATGAGCTGTGAAAGCTGCTTTCGATTGTAGCCAGCGCTGCTGCCGATAGCGATCTGAGGCTCGAGCCAGATCTTGGCTTCTCCGTCCCCGCTCTCTGCATGGATATGTATAGGCTCTAGCGGATTTCCCTCGTTGGAATAGAAGAAAAACCTGATTCCTTTGTAGCGAAAGACGACCGGCATGGCAGGGCTCCTATGCCTGAGGATCGCGATAGGCGATCTCGGTGATCACGTAGGTGGTCTCGCCGCCGGGAGCGGCCACCGTCACCTCCTCGTCCAGGGGCTTGCCGAGCAGGGCCTTGGCCAGCGGCGAATCGACGCTGATCCAGCGCTTGGCGGTGTCGATCTCGTCGTGGCCGACGATACGGATGCGGGTCTCCTCGCCCTCGTCGTCCTCCAGGGTGACGAAGGCGCCGAAATAGACCTTGCCGGTGTCCGCCGGCAGCCGATCTACCACCTGTAGCTCGTCGAGCCGCTTGGTCAGGTAGCGGATGCGGGCGATGACCCGGTTGAGCTCCTTCTTGTTGTAGGTGTAGTCGGCGTTCTCGCTGCGGTCACCGAGCGCGGCGGCTTCGCCCACCTTGGCCGAGAGGGCGGGGCGCTTGACCCTCGAGAGATGGTCGAGAATGCCGCGCAGCCGCTCGGCCCCCTCGGCGGTGATCAGGTTGCTCTTGGGCTCCTGGCGCGGGTCCTTGGCGGGATCGCGCCAGCGGGTCATGTTGCGGCCTTTCATGAGGTTCCTCGCTGTCTCGCCTGTGGCTGGAACATACGCCAGGTGGGCGTCGGCGCCAAGGGGCAGCGGTATCGCGTGACCCCCTGAGTGGCGGATCATTCAAACGTTCGTTACATTGCGGGTGTGGCAACGCGGCTCTGCCGCGGGATAACAACGAACCGAACAAGGAGACACCCGATGATGCGACCTCGACTGCTGGCCACCGTCCTGGGCCTCGGCCTGACCCTGGCACCGCTTTCCAACGCCCTGGCCTGGGAGGCGGAGGTGGGGACCCTGACCGAGCGCTGGGAGGCGATCACCACCGGAGCGGCAGGCGGTGATGCCCGGCGCGCCCTCGATGCCCTGGCCGATGAGGCCGAGGCGCTGGCGGCCGCCCACCCCGACGAGGCGATGCCGCTGATCTGGCACGGCATCATCGAAGCCTCTCACGCCCGGGAGCGCAGCGGCCTGGGGGCAATGTCCAGCGCGCGCAGCGCCCGCGATTCCCTGGAGCGGGCCATCGAGCTCGACCCCGAGGGCGGCAACGGCTCGGCCTATGTGACCCTGGGCGCGCTCTACGACCGCGTGCCCGGCGGCCTGGTAGGCTTCGGCAGCAGCGACACCGCCGAGCAGATGTTCCAGCGCGCCCTCGAGATTCGCCCGGACGGCATCGACGTCAATTTCTACTACGCTGCCTTCCTGGAGGAAGAGGGACGCCTGGACGAGGCGCGCGAGCACGCCCGCCGCGCCGTGGAGGGCGAGGCGCGGGCCAGCCGCCCCGCCTCCGACGAGGCGCTGCGCGACCAGGCGAGCGCGCTGCTCGACCGGCTCTGACCCCCGCGCGGCGCCCCCTTCCGTGTCGGCAAAAGGGCTATCGCCGTTACGAAAAGCGTGGGGCGCTGGGGCAAGCCGAAAAGGAGGTCCTGCGCCATGGATGGCGCCGGTAGCGCCCAGGGAGGGGTTCACAGCGCCTCCTTGCAGGCTTGCCGACAGTCAGCCCCGAGCTATGCAAGCTATCTGCGATATCCTTGATGTCGGCAAGATGGAGGTTGGCAGGCCCCGCTCCGGTCATGATAATGGTCGCCATTCGTCGAATTCGGAGACCCGCATGCCCGACCGCAGCGACCCGAGCCGGGGCGCCGGCCTGCTCGAGCCCTTCACCGCCGCCGACGTGGAGGTGATAGAGCGGCGTTGCCTGCACCAGGGGTTCTTTCGCCTGGAGCAGGTGCGCCTGCGCCACCGTCTCTTCGAGGGCGGCTGGAGCGGCGAGGTGGTTCGCGAGGTACACTGTCGCCACGATGCCGTGGGCGTGCTGCTCTACGATGTGGAGCGAGACGCCGTAGTGCTGGTCGAGCAGATCCGCGCCGGCGCCCTCAGCGACCCCGACTCACCCTGGAAGCTCGAGGTGGTGGCGGGCCTGGTGGAAGCCGGCGAGAGCCCGGCCGAGGTGGCGCGCCGCGAGGCCATGGAGGAGGCCGGCTGCCCGGTGGGCGAGCTGGTCGAGCTGCATACCTACTACCCCAGCCCCGGCGCCTGCGACGAGCGGGTCACCCTGTACTGCGCCCTGGTCGACAGCAGCGGGCTCGGCGGGGTGCACGGCGTCGACGAGGAGCACGAGGACATCCGCGTCCATGTGCTGGGGTTTTCCCAGGCCTGGGAACTCCTGCAGGCCGGGCGACTCGACAATGCCATGTGTCTGATCGCCTTTCACTGGCTGGCCGGCCAGCGAGCGTCCCTGAGAGCAAGGAGGTAGCGTGGCAAGAAGCGCCTATGTGACCGACCTGAAGGGCCTGCAGGGGGAGTGCAGCGCCAACTACCTGCGCCTGACCCGGCTGCTGGGCAATCTGGCGGCCGGCGAGACGCGGGAGCTCGAGCTGGCCGGCAAGCGCGGCCGCTTCGGCACGCTGCTGATGGCGGTGCTCGAACGCGCGCCCTACACCACCATCGTGCGGGTCACCCAGAGCGGCCTCATGGACGCCCTGATCGAGCCGCCGCGCATGCGGGTACACCTCTATCACGACGTGCGCATGGCCGAGGTCACCGACTTCCAGCGCGAGCGCCACTTCGACGGCCGCTACCGCTACCCTAACCTGCGCATGTTCCAGCCCGACGAGAAGCTGCAGCTCAACCGCTTCCTCGGCGAGTGGCTGGCCCATGGCCTGGCCCACGGTCACGCCGTCGACCAGCCCCAGCTTCCCTGATCCCCCGCTTCCTTGACGAGACGTTGCCCCGATGCGCCTGGTACAGATCACCGATTGTCATCTTCACGCCGATCCCGCCGCGCGCTCCCGCGCCGGTTTCCCGCTGCGCCAGCTCGAAGCGGTGGTCGAGGCGGCCGGGCGGGAGCGCCCCGACCTGGTGGTGGTGACCGGCGATATCAGCCAGGACGAAACCGATGCCTCCTACCGGCTGGCCGACCAGACGCTGTCGCGGCTGGGCTGCCCCTGGTTCTGGCTGGCCGGCAACCACGACGAGCCGGCGTTGATGGCGGCGGTCCGCGAGACCCACGATGAGATTGACCTCGGCGACTGGCGCCTGCTGGTATTGGACTCCCGGGTCAGCGGCCAGCCCCATGGTGAGCTGGGGCCGGAACGCCTCGCCGCTTTGACCGAGCGCCTCGAGGAGGACGATCGCCCCACGCTGCTGGCCATGCACCATCCGCCGCTGGCCATCGGCTCCGCCTGGCTCGACGAGATCGGCCTTGCCGACCGCGACGCCTTCTGGCAGACCCTGGCGGCCTATCCGCAGGTCAAGGCGATCCTCTGTGGCCATATCCATCAGGCCTTTGCCAGCCATCAGCACCAGGTCCAGGGCGAGGTGGCGGTCTACGGCTGCCCCTCCACTACCGACCAGTTCCTGCCCGGCGCGACGACCTTCGCCATCGACGAGGCCTCCCGCCCCGGCTATCGGGTGCTGGATCTGGGCAGCGATAGCTGGGTTACGTGGGTAGAGCGCGTCGACCTCTGAGGCGTATCTGATATTCTTTGTTGGCCTAAAAAGATAGGCAATCATTCTTTTACGTTATGATTGGCCCGGCGGTACCCTGTCTCGCATGATCCTTTTCGCCCATCGTCATGCGAGGTATCCGGGCCGATGACCAGTCTTCATGCACCAGCGCGAGAGCCGGCTGCCCCCCGGTCGGGGCAGCGCCGACGCCCCAGCGGCTGACTCACCTCAAGCAGCTGGAGGCCGAGTCCATCCACATCATCCGCGAGGTGGCCGCCGAGTTCGCCAACCCGGTGATGCTCTACTCCATCGGCAAGGACTCCTCGGTGATGCTGCACCTGGCGCGCAAGGCCTTCTATCCCGGCCCGCCGCCCTTCCCGCTGCTGCACGTGGATACCACCTGGAAGTTTCGCGAGATGATCGAATTCCGCGACCGCATGGCCGCGGAAGCCGGCATGGAGCTGCTGGTCCATACCAACGAGGAGGGGCGCGCCGCGGGCATCAACCCCTTCGACCATGGCTCCAGCGGCTACACCGACGTGATGAAGACCCAGGCCCTCAAGCAGGCCCTGGACAAGTACGGCTTCGATGCCGCCTTCGGCGGCGCGCGCCGCGACGAGGAGGCGAGCCGCGCCAAGGAGCGCGTGTTCTCCTTCCGCGACAAGTTCCATCGCTGGGACCCCAAGAACCAGCGTCCCGAGCTGTGGAACCTCTATAACGCCCGGGTCCAGAAGGGCGAGTCGATCCGCGCCTTTCCGCTCTCCAACTGGACCGAGCTGGATATTTGGCAGTACATCCATCTCGAGCAGATTCCCATCGTGCCGCTCTACTACGCCGCACCGCGTCCGGTGGTGGAGCGCGACGGCATGCTGGTGATGGTCGACGACGAGCGCCTGCCGCTGCAACCCGGCGAGGTGCCGGAGGAGAAGTGGGTGCGCTTCCGCACCCTGGGCTGCTATCCGCTGACCGGGGCGGTGGAGTCGCGGGCCGACACTCTCCCGGAGATCATCCAGGAGATGCTGCTGACCCGCACCAGCGAGCGCAGCGGCCGGGCGATCGATCACGACCAGGCGGGCTCCATGGAGAGGAAGAAGCGCGAGGGGTACTTCTAGGCGCGGAGCGCCTAGAAGAGCCGTAAGCCCTAAGCTGTAAGCTGTAAGTACTTCCAACAGTTTGCAGAGGTGGCGGCAATGAATTTTGAGAAGCTGCAAGTATGGAAACGCTCGGCAAGGCTGTCAGCAGAGCTCTACAAGGCGATGCGGGACCTCAGAGATTTCGGCTTTAAGGATCAGATAACAAGGTCCGGCCTATCCATACCCAGCAATATCGCGGAAGGGATGACGCGCTATACCACCAAGGACAAACGGCATTTTCTGATTATCGCAAGAGGTTCCTGCTCTGAGCTGCGTACGCAGATCTATATCGGCATGGATATTGACTATATCGACTCCCAGCAAGGTCGACATTGGCTGCTGGAGACTCGTGAAATTTCCTCCATGCTATATGGCTTGATCACCTCGCTGGACAAAGATGACTTTGCTGCAAGCTAGGGTTGGTTTTACTTACAGCTTATCGCTTACGGCTTATAGCTAAAGGGTTTTGTATGGCACATCAATCGACTCTGATCGCCGACAATATCGAGCAGTACCTGCACGAGCACGAGAACAAGGACCTGCTGCGCTTCATCACCTGCGGCAGCGTCGATGATGGCAAGTCGACCCTGATCGGCCGGCTGCTGCACGACTCCAAGATGATCTTCGACGATCACCTGGCGGCGCTGACGCGGGACTCCAAGAAGAGTGGTACCACCGGTGAGGCCGTGGACCTGGCGCTGCTGGTGGACGGCCTGCAGTCCGAGCGCGAGCAGGGCATCACCATCGACGTGGCCTATCGCTTCTTCTCCACCGACAAGCGCAAGTTCATCATCGCCGACACCCCGGGCCACGAGCAGTACACCCGCAACATGGCCACCGGGGCCTCCACGGCGAGTCTCGCCATCATCCTGATCGATGCGCGGTATGGCGTTCAAACCCAGACCCGGCGCCACAGCTTCATCGCCGATCTGCTGGGTATCCAGCATCTGGTGATCGCGGTCAACAAGATGGATCTGGTGGACTTCGACCAGGTGCGCTTCGATGCCATCGTCGCCGACTACCGCGCCTTTGCCGAGCAGCTCTCGGCCCGGGATATTCGCTTCGTGCCGATGTCGGCGCTGGAGGGAGACAACGTGGTCAACCGCAGCGAGCGCACCCCCTGGTACGCAGGGCCGCCGCTGCTGGAGCTGCTGGAGAACGTGGAGGTGTCGCGGGACCGCAACCTGGTCGACCTGCGACTGCCGGTGCAGTACGTCAACCGCCCCAACCTCGACTTCCGCGGCTATGCGGGGACCCTGGAGGCGGGGGTGCTGCGCCCGGGCCAAGCGGTCAAGGCGCTGCCCTCGGGCAAGACCTCCACCGTGGAGCGGGTGGTCACCTTCGATGGCGACCTGGAGGCGGCCTGGCCGGGCGAGGCGATCACCGTGACCCTGGCCGACGAGCTGGATATCTCCCGCGGCGACTGGCTGGTGGCCGAAGACGCCGAGGTGGCGATGTCCAACGCCTTCGAGGCCGATATCGTCTGGATGCACGAGCAGCCGCTGGTGCCGGGGCGTCCGGTGGACATCCGCCTGGCGGGCCGCTCGGTTTCGGGGCAGGTCGGCGAGATCCTCCATCAGGTGGACGTCAACACCCTGGAGCGCCACTCGGCCGAGCGCCTCGAGCTCAACGCCATCGCCCGCTGCCGGGTGGAGCTGACCGCCGAGGTGCCGCTGGACGCCTACGACAAGAGCCCCGGCACCGGCAGCTTCATCGTCATCGACCGGCTCTCCAACGTGACGGTGGGCGCCGGGATGGTGCGCCGGGTGGCCGAAGGCGGCGAGACGCCGATCGGCGAGGTCGACTGGGCCGGCTTCGAGATCGAGCTCAACGCCCTGGTGCGCAAGTACTTCCCCACTGGGAGGCGAAGGACATCCGCGAGCTGCTGAAGTAAGGTGCTTCGCACTTTAGCGTGAACATGTTTCGCAGGCTTGATGGTGGGAGGCCGCGGTTCGACGTCTCGACTCTGCCGGCGGTTCGACGCTTCGACGAAGGCGCCGCAGGCGCCCCATGGGTAGCGCTTTGCGCTACTTCGCGAGCTGAAGTCGAGGCGTCGAACCGTCCCTCCCACAAAGCCAGTTCACGCCAGTCTGCGAAGCGTCTGAAGTAACCGGGGCGCGCCAGCGAAAGGCGCCGGGGACAGCCTTGAGCAATGCTGGAGCAATCCTTAAGGAATGATCGCCGAGGAAACCCGCTCTGGTAGGCTGTGTCCAATGCATCACAGCCGACCCGGAGCCCCGCCTCGATGATCGTTATTGCCGTTCTCCTGCTGCTGGCCATCTTCCTGCTGCCCAATGTCTGGGCCCAGTGGGTCATCAAGCGCCACGCCCAAGCTCGCGATGACTACCCGGGCACTGGGGCGGAGCTGGCCGACCATCTGCTGCGTCGGCTGGGCATCGAGGGGGTCAAGGTGGAGCCTACCGATCACGGCGATCACTACGACCCGGAGGCGCGCCGGGTGCGGCTCTCGCCGGAGGTCTATGGGGGCGCTCGCTCACCGCGGTGACGGTGGCGGCCCACGAGGTGGGCCACGCCATCCAGCATCATCAGGGCTATGCGCCGCTGCTGGCCCGCTCACGGCTGGTGGCGGTGGCCCAGAAGGCCGAGAAGCTGGGCGCCGTGCTGATGATGGCGGCCCCCTTCCTGTTCGTGCTCACCCGCCTGCCCGGCGGCCTGGCCATCGTGGTGGCCGCGGCGGTGATCAGCTTCGGCACCGCGGCGCTGGTGCATCTGGTGACCCTGCCGGTGGAGTTCGACGCCAGCTTCCAGCGGGCCCTGCCGCTGCTCAAGGAGTACATCCCCCCTACGACATGCCCGGCGCCCGCCATGTGCTGACCGCCTGCGCCTTCACCTATGTGGCGGCGTCGCTTGCCAGCATCCTCAACCTGGGACGCTGGCTGGTGATCCTGAGGCGTTGACATCCTGATGCTCAAGTGTAATAACCATGTTATTACATACGCAGTGCCTATTTGGCAGGAGGGGTGAAGTGAGGACGCATCTTAGAAAGATCGGAAACTCGAAAGGGGTACTGATTCCGGCTGCCATGCTGGCGGAGCTGGGGGTCAGTGATGAAGTCGAGATTCATCTGGAGGGGCAGCGGCTGGTGGTGGAGCCGGTCAAGCAGCCGCGCCGTCACTGGTTTGATGGCTATGATGCCAGCCATGATGATGCGGTTTGGGATGAGCTGGTTGAGAGTGAAGCTGATGAGGAAGAGTGGCAGTGGTAGGCCGAGAGATCCGCCGCGGCGAGGTCTACTGGGTCAACCTCGATCCCACGGTGGGCACCGAGATTCGCAAGACACGTCCTGCGCTTATCATCTCGCCGGATGATATGAATGCGGCGCTCCCCAGGGTCATCGTGGCGCCGGTGACCAGCAAGGGGCAGCCTCTCGGCTGCCGTCCCTCCTTGATCTTTCAGGACAAGCCTGCCCGGATACTGCTTGATCAGCTGCGCTGCATCGATAAACGTCGGATCCTGGGCAAGATGGGGATATTCCGCCTTCGATCTGGCATCCCACCCTGCTGGAGATGTTCCAGTAGCTCCCCGCTTGTTTCACTTCGGCCGATTGGCCATGACCACGGCGCGGCGTGGCGCGGGGTAGCCCTCCCGGGTCCTGGTCGGGTCCTCGGGGTCGAGGAAGTCGGCCAGCGACTGGAAGGTCATCCACTCGGTCGAGCGCTGCTCGTCCGTGGTGGTCACCGCCTCGTCCACCACCCGGACATTCTCGAACCCGCAGCGCAGGAGCCACTGGCAGAGCGCGGCCGACGACGGCAGGAAGTAGACGTTGGGCATCGCCGCGTAGCGGCTGCCGGGTAGCAGCACGGTGGTCTCGTCGCCGGCTACCACCAGGGTCTCCAGCACCAGCTCGCCGCCGGGGCGCAGGGCCTCCTTGAGCTGCTGGAGGTGCTCCAGGGGCGAGGGACGGTGGTAGAGCACCCCCATGGAGAAGACCGTATCGAAGAACTCGAGCCGGGCCGGGACCTCCTCGATGCCTACCGGCAGGAAGTGAGTGCGGTGGCCGTCGGCGTCGCCGACGAAGTGGCGCAGCGCCTGAAACTGGTAGTAGAAGCGCGGCGAGGGGTCGATTACCAGCACGAAGTCGGCGCCGGCGCCGGCCATGCGCCAGCCGTGGTAGCCGCTGCCGCCGCCCACGTCGAGCACCCGACGGCCGGCCAGCGGCGCCAGGTGAGGGGCCACGCGCCGCCACTTCCAGTCGGAGCGCCACTCGGTGTCGATAAGGATGCCGGCAAGCGCGTAGGGCCCCTTGCGCCAGGGCATGAGCGCCCTTAGCAGGCTGTCGCACTGGCGCCGCCGGCTGTCGTCCAGCTCGCAGGCCACCGTCACCGTGTCCCGGTCGAGGTGGACCCGGCGCGCGTCGGGCAGCGCCGGCAGCTTGGCCACGGCCTTTTCCCAGGCGGGCAGGTCGCCGTAGCGTCGGCGGTCCAGGCCGGCGGCGAGCTGGTCGGGAAGCCGGGCCAGCCAGGTATCGAGCCCCTGGTCGACGAAGGCATGGTAGAGGTCGCGGTGTGGCATGCTGAATCCTGTGGGTGGTAGGTGGGGCAGCGAGCGTCGCAAGAGATCAGGGCTTGCTTAAAAGTGGTTCTTCGCACTTTAGCGTGAACATGTTTGGCAGGTTTGATTGTGGGAGGCCGGCTCTGCCGGGCGAAGGCGCTGCAGGCGCCCCATGGGTAGCGCTGCGCGCTACTTCGCGAGCTGAAGCTCCCTCCCACAGAGCCAGTTCACGCCAATCTGCGAAGAGTCTAAAACGTGCACCAGCCGGTGGCCTCCATCAGCCGGTAGCGCCAGTAGCGCAGCCGCGAGCGGTCGGCGTAGGCCGCGTAGTCGGTGCTGTAGCGCGCTTCGGGGCCATTGTGCCAGTGGCGCTCGAAGGCGGCCCGGGCGTCGGCCATGGCCGGATGGTCGTGCTCGGCCTCGAGCTGGACGTTGGCCTCCAGGTTGAGGTCGTCGAGGCTGCGACGGGTGAAGTTGGCCGAGCCGAGCAGCAGCATCGCCGGGCGATCGCCGCCGCTGCGCAGCAGCAGCTTGGCGTGGGCCTGTTCGTCACGGGTGTCGCTCCAGCGTACCGCGATCCCGGCAGCGTGCAGCTCGCCGGCCACCGGGCGGTTGGGAATCCCGGGGCTGGGGCGGCCGAAGTGGGCCTTGCTGGGGTCGAGCAGCACGCGCAGGATCACCCCGCGGCGGTGGGCATCGTGCAGCGCGGCGATCACCCCCCGGTGCGACAGGTAGAGCACCTCGATATCCAGCCGCTCGCTGGGTCTGGCGTCTTGAATCGTATCCAGCAGGGCGTCGCGTATCGCCCCTTCGCTGAGCACTCGCAGCCGCGGCGTCCCCCTTCGTGAGGCGGCGACTCCCGCCGTGGCAGGCGGATCGACGGGGGTACCGGAATAGCCGGCGATACGCTGCTCCGAGGCCAGCAGGTCCAGGGCGGCGGGCCCGGCGAAGCTGAGCCCCAGCTCTCGGTAGTGGCTGCTGGTATCGTTGAGGTTGCAGGAACTGACCACCGCTCGCCAGGTATCGCCATGATCGGCGATCAGGGTCTTGCGGTGATTGGCGTTCAGGTTCAGCGAGGCCAGGTAGCTGCGCAGGGTGACCTTGCCTGGTCCCACCGGGTTGGGCAGCCAGCCGCTGCGCGGCGCGTTGCCCCACCAGCGCATGGTCAGGCGCCACAGCGCGCTCCAGCTGGGGTTGGGATCGCGGGAAGCGGGCAGGTGGGTCTCCACCACCCGGATGCCCGCCTGGCGCAGGGTCTCGAAGTGGCCGGCCGGCTGACCGCCGTAGACGTGGTTGATGGGGTCGGTGATCAGCACGATCGCCAGCGTCGGCACCTCGCGCCGGCGCGCCAGCAGCGCCTGGATCAGCTCGGCGGAGACCCGGCGGTGGCAGTCGGGCGGCGCCTGCTCGGGGTCGTTGAGCTGGAAGATATCGATGACGATCAGCCGCTGGGCCTGGGCGATCAGGCCCAGCAGCTCGTCGACGATCTGCTGGCGGCAGCGCTGCCGCCCCTGGGCGTCGATAAAGGTCTCGTCGCGCAGCAGCCGCGCCCCTTCGGCGTCCCGCCAGGGACCTTCCAGGCGCAGCCCCGGCGGCAGCGGCTTGCGCGAGTGCCACCAGGCGGTGGCGAGATAGAGCGCCAGACCGAGGCCCAGCGCGACTCCCCAGGCGGCGCTCATGGCGGCTCCTCAGCGCTTGAAGGCGATCATCGAGGCGAAGTTGAGGTACTGAAACCAGGTCAGCGAGCGCGGAAAGCCGCCCCGTGCCAGGCGGGCGCGGTGCCCTTCGAGGCTGTCCGGTAACAGCACGTTCTCCAGGGCGGTGCGCTTCTGGCTGATCTCCAGGTCGCTGTAGCCGTTGGCACGCTTGAAATCGTGATAGCGCTCCACCCGCCAGGCGTTGTCGGCCTCGTCGGGGTCAACCACCTTCTCCGACAGCACCAGCACGCCGCCCGGTTCCAGGGCCTCGTACAGCCGGGCGATGACGGCGTCGCGATCCGCCGGAGGCAGAAACTGTAGGGTGAAGTTGAGCACGATCATCCCCGAGGGGCGGTAGTCGAGGGTGCGAATGTCGCCCTCGATCACCTCGATGGCGTGGTCGGGGCATTCGGCGGTCAGGGTCTCCCGGGCGCGGGCCACCATGGCCGGCGAGAGGTCCACCCCGGTGAGGCGAAAGGCCTCCGGCGGCAGGCTGCCGGCCAGCGCCAGGCCGGCCGCCCCCAGCGAGCAGCCCAGGTCGTAGACGTGGGCGCCATGGCGCAGGTGGCGCTGGGCGATCAGCCCCAGCATGCCCAGTATCTGGCCGTAGCCGGGCACCGAGCGGCGGATCATGTCCGGGAAGCAGGCCACCACCCGCTCGTCGAAGGAGAAGCGCGCGACCCGGTCCAGGGGTGTGGAAAAGATCGCGTCACGGTAAGATGCGTCACTCATGGGAATGCCGAAAATGCAGGTTGGCCGTTATTTTACGCGTGTCGCGGCCCCTCTGCACGACTGGATACCGAGGAGTCACCGCATGAGCCACCTTCCGATCGATCAGACCGCCGCCTGGCAGGCCCTGGCGGCGCATGCGGACAAGGTGCGTGGGCGTCATCTGGGCGAGCTGTTCGCCGATCCGCAGCGGGGGCTCGCCTTCACCCGTCATGCCGCCGGGCTGACCCTGGATCTCTCCAAGCAGCGCTGGTGCCACGAGACCCTGGCACGGCTGCTGGACCTGGCCCGGGCGGCGCGCGTGCCCGAGGCCATTGGCGATCTGCTGGCCGGCGAGCGGGTCAACGTCAGCGAGGACCGCCCGGCCCTGCACACCGCCCTGCGGCTGCCGCCGGAGGCCTCGCTGACGGTGGCGGGCGAAGACCTGGTGCCCGGCGTGCAGGCCACCCTGGACAGGATGGAAACCATGGTGGAGCGCTTTCATGCCCGCCAGTGGCGCGGGGCTACCGGGCGGCCGATCCACGACGTGGTCAACCTGGGGGTGGGCGGCTCCGACTTGGGGCCGCTGATGGTCACCCACGCCCTGGCCGACTATCGGCCCGCCGATGCCCATCACGTCGAGGTGCATTTCGCCTCGACCATGGACGGCTCCCAGCTGGTCGACTACCTGACCCGTTTCAACCCTGAGACCACGCTGTTCGTGATCTCCTCGAAGTCCTTCACCACCATCGACACCCTCTCCAACGCCCGCACGGCGCGGGACTGGCTGATGACCCGTCTGGTGCAGCCCGGGACAGAGGGCATCGATGAGGCGCTGGTGATGCGCCAGCACTTCATCGGCGTCTCGGCGAGCCCCGAGAAGATGGCCGAGTGGGGGATTGCCGAGGCCAACCAGCTGGAATTCTGGGAGTGGGTCGGCGGACGCTACTCGCTGTGGGGCGCCATCGGCCTGCCCATCGCCCTGGTGATCGGCATGGCCCACTTCCGCGACCTGCTGGCCGGCGCCCACGCCCTGGATCGGCATTTCGCCGAGGCGCCGCTGGCCGACAACCTGCCGGTGCTGCTGGCGTTGGCGGGCATCTGGAACGTCAACTTCCTGGATATTCGCGCCCACTCCATCCTGCCTTACGACGGCCGTCTGGCGTACTTCGCCGCCTATCTCGAGCAGCTGGAGATGGAGTCCAACGGCAAGTCGTCGACGCTCGAAGGTCGCCAGGTCGGGTATTCGACCTGTCCGGTGCTGTGGGGCCAGCTCGGCCCCAATGCCCAGCACGCCTTCTATCAGCTGCTGCACCAGGGCACCCAGCCGGTGGTCTGCGACTTCATCGCCCCGCTTGTGCGCTACGATGACGTGCCCGACCCGGACACCCGCGATCACCTGATGGAGCAGCATCGCCTGACCCTGGCCAACTGCTTCGCCCAGTCGCGCCTGCTGATGCTGGGCGACGCGGCCATCGACGAACCCGGCGAGCGGCCGGGACACAAGCACTATCGCGGCAACCAGCCCTCCACCACGCTGCTGCTCGACCGCTTGACGCCGGCAACGCTGGGCGCGCTGATCGCCCTCTACGAGCACAAGGTGTTCGTGCAGGCCGTGATCTGGGGCATCAACCCCTTCGACCAGTGGGGCGTGGAGCTGGGCAAGCAGATCGCCGGCGAGACCCAGCGCATCCTCGAGAGCCGCAGCGACCACGAGCGGATGGACGCCTCGACCCGCGCCCTGGTCGAAGCGGTCTGGCGGGCGGAAGACGCCAATCATGAGTGACTTTCCGAAAAGACTGGTCATGCATACAGGGTTTTGGGTATGCTGAGTCCACTCTATGCCTGCCCGCCGGCCAGCGGCCTGCTCTATCTGCACGGCTTCAACAGCGGTGCCGGCTCGCCCAAGGCGGCGTTGATGCGGGCGGCCTGCCGCAGGCTGGGAGTGCCCTGCCAGACCCCGCAGCTGCCCCATCGGCCCGGGGCGGCCTTCGCCCTGGCCGAGGCGCTGCTGGCTGGCCTGGGGCCGGCGCCGCTGGTGGCCGGCAGCTCCCTGGGGGCTTTCTCGCCACCTGCCTGGCGGAGCGCCATGCCCTGTCCGCCGCCCTGATCAATCCGGCGGTGCGGCCGGCGACGCTGGTGGCGGGCTGGGTCGGCGAGGCCTTCGTCAATCACGACAGCGGCGAGCGCTTCACGGTAGGCGAGGCGCATCTGGCGGAGCTCGAGGCCCTGACGCCCGAGCATATCACCGCCCCCGAGCGCTACCTGCTGCTGCTGGGCAGCCGGGATGAAACCCTGGACCCGGCCCAGGCCTTCGCTCTCTACCGCGGCGCGCGTACCATCGTGCACCCGCGCAGCGACCACGGCTTTGACGTGCTGGCCGACTATCTCCCGGCGATCTTCGCCCACGGTGGCCACCGTCTGGCGCCCGGGCGCCTTCCCGATCAGGATCTGGATATGGACGACGCATGACACAGTACAGCGCCAGCTCAATCGAAGTACTCTCTGGGCTCGACCCGGTGCGCAAGCGCCCCGGGATGTACACCGACACCAGCCGCCCCAACCACCTGATCCAGGAGGTGATCGACAACAGCGTCGACGAGGCCCTGGCCGGCCATGCCCGCGAGGTCAGCGTGCGACTGTTCGAGGACGGCGGCATCGAGGTGACCGACGACGGTCGCGGCATGCCCATCGACCTGCACCCGGAACACGGCGTCGTCGGGGTCGAGCTGATCCTCACCCGGCTGCACGCCGGCGGCAAGTTCTCCGCCTCGAGCTACCGCTTCTCCGGCGGGTTGCACGGGGTCGGCGTCTCGGTGGTCAATGCGCTCTCCCGGCGCCTGGAAGTCGAGGTGCTGCGCGACGGCAACCGCTACGCCATGGCCTTCGAGCACGGCGACAAGGCCTCGGAGCTCACGGTCATCGGCAGCGTCGCCAAGCGTGCCACCGGCACCCTGGTGCGCTTCTGGCCGGATCCCGGCTACTTCGACAGTCCGCGTTTGGCGTTGGGGCGGCTCGAGCACCTGCTGCGCGCCAAGGCGGTGCTCTGCCCGGGGCTCAAGGTCACCCTGGTGGAGGCCGACGGTAGCGAGAGCGTCTGGCAGTACGCCGACGGCCTGCGCGACTACCTGGCCCAGGCCACCGACGGCTATGAGGTGCTGCCCGCCTCGCCCTTGGTGGGGCATTTCGCCGACGACGAGCAGGGAGTGGACTGGGCGATCCAGTGGCTGCCGGAGGGCGGCGAGCCGCTCATGGAGAGCTACGTCAACCTGATTCCCACCCCCCAGGGCGGCACCCACGTCAACGGGCTGCGCTCGGGGCTGCTCGAGGCACTGCGCGAGTTCTGCGAATACAGGAGCCTCTTGCCCCGGGGCGTCAAGCTCACCGCCGACGACCTCTGGGAGCGGGTCGCCTACGTACTCTCGGTGAAGCTCCTCGACCCCCAGTTCGCCGGCCAGACCAAGGAGCGCCTCTCCTCGCGCACCGTGGCGGGCTTCGTCTCCGGGGTGGTCAAGGACGCCTTCTCGCTGTGGCTGAACCACCACGTCGACCAGGCCGAAGCGCTGGCGGATCTCGTCATCAGCGCCGCCCAGCGGCGCCAGAAGAGCGCCAAGAAGGTGGCCCGCAAGAAGGTCACCGCCGGCCCAGCGCTCCCCGGCAAGCTGGCCGACTGCTCCGGCCAGGACCCGGCCCAGAGCGAACTCTTTCTGGTGGAGGGGACAGCGCCGGCGGCAGCGCCAAGCAGGCGCGCAGTCGCGAGAGCCAGGCGATCCTGCCGCTGCGCGGCAAGATACTCAACACCTGGGAGGTGGAGTCCCACGATATCTACGGCTCCCAGGAGGTCCACGACATCGCCGTGGCCATCGGCATGGACCCGGGCAGCGACGATTTCTCCAAGCTGCGCTACCACAAGATCTGCATCCTCGCCGACGCCGACTCCGACGGCCTGCATATCGCCACCCTGCTCTGCGCGCTCTTCGTGCGCCACTTCCCGGCGCTGGTGGACGCCGGCCACGTCTACGTGGCCATGCCGCCGCTCTACCGCATCGACCGGGGCAAGGAGGTCTTCTACGCCCTGGACGAGAGCGAGAAGGCGGCGATCCTGCGCCAGCTGGAGGGCAAGCGCGGCACGGTGAACGTGCAGCGTTTCAAGGGGCTGGGCGAGATGAGCCCGCTGCAGCTGCGTGAGACCACCATGGCGCCGGAGACCCGCCGCCTGGTGCAGCTCACCCGCGAGGCCGGCGACGGCACCATGGAGATGATGGACATGCTGCTGGCCAAGAAGCGCGCCGCCGACCGCAAGAGCTGGCTCGAGGACTACGGTAATCTCGCCGACATCGAGGTCTGACCCGGCTTCGCCGGGAGCTGTAAGCCATTCAGGCTTCGCCTGTAGCTGTAAGCTGTAAGAAAAAGGGTCATCGCACTTTAGCGTGAACATGTTTGGCAGGTTTGATGGTGGGAGGCCGGCTCTGCCGGCGGTTCGACGCTTCGACGAAGGCGCCGCAGGCGCTCCATGGGTAGCGCTGCGCGCTACTTCGTCGAAGCGTCGAACCGGAGCTGAAGTCGAGGCGTCGAACCGTCCCTCCCACATAGCCTGTTCACGCCAGTCTGCGAAGAACCAAGAAAAACCGGTGCAGCTATGGGGTGACTTACAGCTTAAAGCTTACGGCTTACAGCTCTTCCAGAACGTATCGTGCGGGCCACGGCCCGCGAAGTTTCCATGATGGCAGATAGGGCCCAATCCCATGACCATGGATATCCAGGTGGCGGAGGGCGACGTCGAGCGCCTTTCGCTGCGCGAATACACCGAGAAGGCGTACCTCGACTACTCGATGTACGTGATTCTCGACCGGGCGCTGCCCCATATCGGCGACGGCATGAAGCCGGTGCAGCGGCGCATCGTCTACGCCATGCGCGAGCTGGCGCTGAACGCCAACGCCAAGTACAAGAAGTCGGCGCGCACCGTCGGCGACGTGCTGGGCAAGTTCCACCCCCACGGCGACAGCGCCTGCTACGAGGCCATGGTGCTGATGGCCCAGCCCTTCAGCTACCGCTACCCGCTGGTGGACGGCCAGGGCAACTGGGGCAGCCCCGACGATCCCAAGTCTTTCGCCGCCATGCGCTACACCGAGGCGCGGCTCTCGAAGTTCTCCGAGGTGCTGCTGGCCGAGCTGGGTCAGGGCACCGTGGACTGGACCCCCAACTTCGACGGCACCATGAGCGAACCCGTGGTGCTGCCGGCGCGCCTGCCCCACGTGCTGCTCAACGGCGGCACCGGCATCGCCGTGGGCATGGCCACCGACATCCCACCCCACAATGTGAACGAGGTGGTCGACGCGACCTGCCACCTGCTGCGCCACCCCGAGGCCACCACGGCGGATCTGATCAAGCACCTGCCGGCCCCGGACTTTCCCAGCGAGGCGGAGATCATCACCTCCCGCGCCGACCTGCGTAAGGTCTACGAGAGCGGGCGCGGCTCGGTGAAGCTGCGCGGGCGCTATGTGATGGAGGAGGGCAGCATCGTGGTCACGGCACTGCCCTACCAGGTGAGCGGTGCCAAGATTCTCGAGCAGATCGCCGCCCAGATGCAGGCCAAGAAGCTGCCCATGGTGGCCGACCTGCGCGACGAGTCGACCCACGAAGAGCCCACCCGTCTGGTGATCGAGCCGCGCTCCAACCGGGTCGACATCGAGGCGCTGATGGCGCACCTCTTCGCCACCACCGACCTCGAGAAGAACATCCGCATCAACATGAACGTGATCGGTCTCGACGGCCGGCCGCGGGTGATGCCGCTGCCCGACCTGCTCGGCGAGTGGCTGCGCTTTCGCCGCGCCACGGTGCGCCGGCGCCTGGAGCACCGCCTGGGCAAGGTCGAAGATCGCCTGCATATTCTCGAGGGGCTGCTGATCGCCTACCTCGATATCGACGAGGTGATCCGGATCATTCGCGAGGAGGACGCCCCTAAGCCCGCCCTGATGGCCGCCTTCGGGCTCTCCGAGCGCCAGGCCGAGGCGATCCTCGAGCTGCGCCTGCGCCACCTGGCCAAGCTCGAGGAAATGAAGATCCGCGGCGAGCAGGAGGAGCTCGAGGCGGAGCGCAAGCGGCTCCAGGAGCTGCTCGGCAACGAGGCGGCGCTCACCGACCTGATCGAGGAGGAGATCCGCGCCGCCGGACAGGAGCATGGCGATGCCCGCCGCGCGCCCATCGTGGAGCGCGAGGAGGCTCGGGCCCTCTCCGAGGTGGAGCTGCTCGGCGCCGACCCGATCACCGTGGTGCTCTCCGAGAAGGGCTGGATTCGGGCCGCCAAGGGCCATGAGATCGACCCCGAAGGGCTAGCCTTCAAGTCGGGAGATCGCTTCGCCCTGGCCGCTCGAGGCAAGACCAACCAGCCGCTGGTGCTGCTCGACGACACCGGGCGCGCCTACACCCTGGCCGCCCATAACCTGCCCAGCGCCCGCGGCCAGGGCGAGCCGGTCACCGGGCGGGTCAATGTCGTCGCTGGCGCCCATATGGCGGGCCTGATGCTGGCTCCACCCGAGAGTCGCTACCTGCTCGCCAGCGATGGCGGCTACGGCTTCGTGGCCCGGCTCGAGGCGCTGACCGGCAAGAACAAGTCCGGCAAGGGAGTCCTCACGGTGCCCAAGGGCTGTCGTGTGCTGCCGCCCGTGGCGGTGCCGGAGGGCGAGGATAGCTGGGTGGCGGCGGTCTCCAACGAGGGGCGGCTGCTGGTGTTTCCGCTCGACCAGCTGCCCGAGATGGCCAAGGGCAAGGGCAACAAGATGATCGACATCCCCGGCGCCCGGGCGGCGCGGCGTGAGGAGCTCGTGCGCGACCTGGTGGTGCTGCCCGCCGGCGCCAGCCTGGTGGTCCATGCCGGCAAGCGGCATCTCACCCTCAAGGCGGCCGATCTGGATTACTATCGCGGGGAGCGCGGCCGCCGCGGCAGCAAGCTGCCCCGCGGCCTGCAGAAGGTCGACCGGCTCGCCCCTGAAGGGGAGCTATAAGCTTTAAGCCGTAAGCTGTAAGAAAAGACAGGCCTATCATGGGGTTACTTACAGCTTATAGCTTACGGCTCGAAACTGAGGTTAACATGACAAGACGACTGCTGATTCGCGCCACCGGCGCGGCACGACCCGGCCAGCTGGCCGGCCTGGGCCAGGCCATGGCGCGCAGCGGCGCCCGCCTGCTCGACATCAACCAGAGCGTGACCTTCGGCATGGTCTCGCTGGAGGCGCTGGTGGGCCTGGACCACGACAGCGACCTGGAGGGGGCGCTCAGCGCGGCCGGCGCCAGCCTGGGCCTGGACGTCCAGGCGATCCAGGTCGGTGCCGAGGACTACCAGCGCTGGAGCGTGCAGGCCAGCCAGCCGCGGCTGATCCTGACCCTGCTGGCGCCGCATCTCCCGGCCGGTATCCTGGCCGAGGTAGGGGCGCTGACCGCCGAGCACGGTCTCACCGTGGAGCTGATCCACCGCCTCTCCGGTCGCGAGCCCCTGGACGGCGGCGTGCCCCGCGACCACCACACCCAGGGCGCCTGCGTGGAGTGCTGGCTGCGCGGCGAGGAGGTCGACCTCGACGCCCTGCGCGAGAAGGCCCTGGCGCTGGGCGCCATGCACGGCGTCGATATCGCCATCCAGGAGGACTCCATCTGGCGCCGGCATCGCCGCCTGGTCTGCTTCGACATGGACTCCACCCTGATCCAGGCCGAGGTGATCGACGAGCTGGCCCGGCGCCACGGCGTCTTCGAGGAGGTGGCCGAGGTCACCGAGCGCGCCATGCGCGGCGAGCTGGACTTCCAGCAGAGCTTCCGCGAGCGCATGGCCAAGCTCCGCGGACTCGACGAGGCGGTGCTGGCCGAGATCGCCGAGGAGCTTCCGCTGATGGATGGCGTCGAGCGCCTGATGCGCCATCTCAAGCGCCTGGGCTATCGCACCGCGATCCTCTCCGGAGGCTTCACCTACTTCGCCCGTCACCTTCAGGAGACGCTCGGCTTCGACGAGATCCACGCCAACGAACTGGTCATCGAGAACGGCAAGGTCACCGGCGAGGTGCGCGAGCCGATCCTCGACGCCAGCCGCAAGGCCGAGCTGCTGCGCGAGATCGCCGAGCGCGAGGGCCTGACCCTGGAGCAGACCATCGCCGTGGGCGACGGCGCCAACGACCTCAAGATGCTGGCGGCGGCCGGGCTCGGCATCGCCTTTCGCGCCAAGCCGCTGGTACGCAGCCAGGCGCGCCAGTCGATCTCGACGCTGGGCATCGACGCCGTGCTCTACCTGATGGGCTATCGCCAGGTGGATCTGGAGGACGAATAGCCCAGGCGAGCGACGGGGCTGGTCGTCGGCCCCATTGTGGCTTACCTTCGGGGAACCCCATCGGACCCGGAGGTCGCCATGCCCCAAACGCGTTTCACCGCCGAACAGCTCGAGGAGCTCAATCTGCTCTGCCTGTTCAACCCGGACTCCACCCAGGAGGGTATCAAGGTGCACGCCGGCACCGCCGCACCCGAAGCGGTGGCGGCCGTCGCGCGACTGCATGCCAAGGGCCTGGTGACCCAGACCGACGGCGGCTATCTCACCGCACTCGGCCGCGAGGCGGCCGCCCACGCCCAGGCCCTGCGAGGTATTCTCGACCCCGTCGAACTCACCACCTGATCCCCCTGTCTCTCGTTGGCGCCCGCTTCTCCCTGAGGCGGGCGGCAATACTTTGCCCACCGGCGGCAATCGGCGATAATCCGCCCCCGTCATCCACTTCCCGCGAGGCGTCCCCTGGGGGACGCATACGCCAGCGCCGACCGATATGCTCATGAGCACCCGCTTCGAGACCTGGCGCGACCGCTTCGAGCGGCTGCGCGCCAACAAACTGTTCGAATCCGTCGTCATCGCCATCATCATCCTCTCGGCGCTGCTGATCGGTGCCAAGACGCTACGAGGAGACCACCCGCTTCGAGCAGCTGCTGCTGGTCTTCGACGTGGGAGTGACGGTGTTCTTCCTGGTGGAGATCCTGATTCGCATGGCGGCGGAGAGGCGCCTGCGCGACTTCTTCAAGAAGGGCTGGAACGTCTTCGACTTCCTGATCGTCACCGCCAGCCTGATCCCCATGGACGACTCAGAGATGGTGCTGCTGGCGCGCCTGCTGCGTATCTTCCGCGTGCTGCGCCTGGTGTCGATGATCCCGGAGCTGCGCATCCTGATGGTGGCGCTGTTCAAGTCGATCCCGCGGATGGGCTATGTGGCGCTGCTGATGTTCATCATCTTCTACATCTACGGGGCCATCGGCAGCTTCCTGTTCGCCAGCGTCGATGAGAAGCTGTGGGGCAATATCTCGCTGGCCATGCTGACGCTGTTTCAGGTGGCCACCTTCGAGAGCTGGGCCACGGCGGTGCTCTATCCCACCATGGAGCACTACCCCTACGCCTGGATCTACTTCCTGACGTTCATCTTTCTCAACGCCTTCATTTTCCTCAACATGATGATCGGCATCGTGCTCGACGTGATGCAGAAGGAGAGCCTGGCCATCGAACTGGAGACCGGCGAGGGGGAGGCCGCCGAGCTCCATGGCCTGCGCGATGACGTGCGCGAGCTGCGCAGTCAGTTGACGCGAATGGAGGCCATGCTGGGTGAGCGGGCCGCGTCCGGAGTTGACAAAGAGGCCCGAGGCTGATTCTCTAGTAGCCATGAACACGACAGCGTACCGCCTCGACCTCGATCTACGACTACTAGCCCGCTCTTGAGCGCGCTGGGCAATGCCGCCTGCATTGCCACTGTCCAGATCGAAACGAGGTGGTACCATGTCAGTCACAGCTAACGTCTTCCCCATGAGAGTCCGCGCCGCTGCCGTCGGCCGCTTCGCCCATGCGATGCCGAGCAGCCCGCCCGTTTCGCTCGACCGCAACGCCCCGACCGGCTCCGGCCGTCGGGGCGTTGCCGTTCGTGTCGTCATCGAATCGACCGTAACCGATCACTGCCCCACCGCCAGCCAGGGAGAATGCCGCCATGATGCTCGATAACCCCGCCACCAAGTACCGTCCTTTCGTTGCCGTCGACCTGCCCGACCGCCAGTGGCCCGCCCAGCGGATCGAGACGCCGCCGCTGTGGTGCAGCGTCGACCTGCGCGATGGCAACCAGGCGCTGATCGACCCCATGGACCATGAGCGCAAGCAGCGTCTCTTCGACCTGCTGGTGAAGATCGGCTTCAAGCAGATCGAGGTGGGCTTCCCCTCGGCCTCCCAGATCGACTTCGACTTCGTGCGCGCCTTGATCGAGCAGAACAAGGTGCCGGATGACGTCACCATCCAGGTGCTGACCCAGGCGCGTCCGCACCTGATCGATCGCACCTTCGAATCTCTCAAGGGGGCCAAGAACGCCATCGTCCACGTCTACAACGCCACCGACCCGGTCTTCCGCCGGGTGGTGTTCAACGTCGACAAGGCCGAGTGCACCCAAATCGCCGTGGACGCCACCACCCTGATCAAGCAGCGCATGGACGAGGCGCCGGAGACGAACTGGACCTTCCAGTACTCGCCGGAGCTGTTCACCACCACCGAGATGGACTTCGCCGTAGAGGTGGTCGAGGCGGTGATGGCCGCCTATGGGCCGACGCCCGAGGCGCCGATGATCGTCAACCTGCCGGCCACCGTGGAGGCCGCCACCCCCAACAACTATGCCGACCAGATCGAGTGGTTCTGTCGCCATGTCAACAACCGTGACAGCCTGATCGTCAGCCTGCACCCGCACAACGATCGCGGCACCGGAGTGGCAGCGGCGGAGTTGGGCCTGATGGCCGGCGCGGATCGGGTCGAGGGGACGCTGTTCGGCAACGGCGAGCGCACCGGCAACGTGGATATCGTCACCCTGGCCATGAACCTCTACACCCAGGGCGTGCACCCGGCGCTGGACTTCTCTAACATCACGCCGATCATGCGCGAGGTGGAGTACTGCAACCAGCTGCCGGTGCACCCGCGCCACCCCTACGTGGGCGATTTGGTGTTCACTGCCTTCTCCGGCTCTCACCAGGACGCCATCAAGAAGGGCATGACCGAGCGTCGCGCCAATCCCGAGGCAGTCTGGGAGGTGCCCTACCTGCCCATCGATCCCATGGACGTGGGGCGCAGCTACGAGGCGGTGATCCGGGTCAACAGCCAGTCGGGCAAGGGCGGGGTCTCCTACCTGCTGGAGCAGGAGCACGGGATCGAACTGCCGCGGCGGCTCTCCATCGAGTTCAGCCAGGTGGTGCAGGAGGTGGCCGATCGCACCGGTCGCGAGATCACCTCGCAGATGATCTACCAGGCGTTTGCCGACGAATACGTGGAGCAGACCGCGCCTTTCGCGCTGGTCAACCACCGGCTCTCCTCCGAGCCGGACAGCCCCCGGGTGCATCTGGAGGCCCAGGTCACCGAAGGCGGCGAGCGCCAGGTGATTCGCGGCGAGGGCAACGGTCCGCTGGCCGCCTTTATCCGGGCCCTGGCGGCCCAGGGGCACGATGTCGAGATCATCGACTACCACGAGCACTCCCGCGGCCAGGGCGCCGACGCCGAGGCGATCGCCTATGTGGAGGTGCGTCTCGACGGCAAGGCGGTGTTCGGCGTGGGCATCGACGAGAGCATCACCACGGCATCGATGAAGGCGGTGATGAGCGCCATCAACCGTCACGTCTCCACCCAGGCCCCGGCGGCCAATGTGACGGCTGCCACCCTCGCTTGACCGGCTACGCCGGGCTCGGGAGCGGTAAGCTTTAAGCTGTAAGTGACAAACCCCCAAGGCTCAGTTCAGAGCCTTGGGGTTTTTCTTAGGTTCTTCGCACTTTAGCGTGAACATGTTTCAGGCTTTATGGTGGGAGGCCGGCTCTGCCGGCGGTTTGACGCTTCGACGAAGGCGCCCCATGGGTAGCGCTTTGCGCTACTTCGTCGAAGCGTCGAACCGGAGCTGAAGTCGAGGCGTCGAACCGTCCCTCCCACTTAGCCAGTTCACGCCAGTCTGCGAAGAGTCTTTTCTTATAGCTTACGGCTTATGGCTTTCAGCTCAAAGCGGCGTCTTGCTTGCCTCGCCGGGGATCTCCCTGACCAGTTTCGGCATCAGAAATCCCGGCAGTATCTCCCTCAGGCCCGCGACCAGTTCGCGGGCCTCTTCGTCCGGGACGTCGAAGTGGGCGGCGCCAGCCACCGGGTCGAGGACGTGCAGGTAGTAGGGCAGCACGCCGGCCTCGAAGAGCCGTTCGGAGAGCGCGGCCAGGGCATTGACCGAGTCGTTGACGCCGCGCAGCAGCACGCTTTGGTTGAGCAGGGTAACGCCCGCCCCCTTCAGCCGTTCACAGGCCGCGACTACGTCGTCATCGATCTCGTGGGCGTGGTTGATGTGCAGCACCACCACCTTCTGCAGGCGCGTGCCACCGAGCCAGTCGAGCAGGGTGTCGTCGATGCGGTCGGGGATCACCACCGGTAGCCGGGTGTGAAGGCGCAGCCGCCGTAGATGGGGAATGGCGTCCAGGCGCTCGACCAGCCAGGCGAGCTGGCGGTCGCTGGCGGCCAGCGGATCGCCGCCGGAGAGGATCGCTTCAACGATGGTGGGGTCGCCGCGCAGATGGTCGAGGCTCTGCTCCCACTGGGCGCGGGAAGGGGCGTTCTCGGCGTAGGGGAAGTGGCGACGAAAACAGTAGCGGCAGTTCACTGCGCAGGCGGGGCTGGCGATCAAGAGCACCCGGCCGGCGTACTTGTGGATCAGCCCGCGCGCCGGGGTATGCTGGGCCTCGGCCAGGGGGTCGGCCACATAGCCGGGCGCCGGCGCGGCCTCATCGCCTAGCGGCAGTACCTGACGCAGCAGGGGGTCCTGGGGATCGCCCGGCCGCATCCGGGCCAGGAAGGCCTCGGGCACGCGGACCTCGAACAGGGCATGTCCCCTTCGTGCGCCGGGCAGCCACCGCTCATCGAGGCCCAGCCGTCGGCACAGCTCGGCGGGGTCGCGGATGGCCCCGGCCAGCTGGGACTGCCAGTTGGATCGCGGGATCAAGGGCGTCGCGTCAGGCTGCGAGGTCTCCTGTCTCTGCAAAACGACAGGGCTTCGGGTTATCATGCGGCACACCAGTCACTAGGGGCGAGGGCTTGGGACCTCGTCGATACGATTGTTTCGCGCGCCCGGTGCTGTCGGGGCGCGCCCCATCATTCGAGAGGCAACATGGCGAACTATTCTACCAATGAATTCAAGGGCGGTCTGAAGGTGATGCTGGACGGCGACCCTTGTGCAATCCTCGAGAACGAGTACGTCAAGCCGGGCAAGGGCCAGGCCTTTAACCGGGTCAAGCTGCGCAACCTGATCACCGGCCGCGTCTGGGAGCGCACCTTCAAGTCCGGCGAGTCGCTGGAAGGCGCCGACGTGCTCGACCTGGAGATGGAGTACCTCTATAACGATGGCGAGATGTGGTACTTCATGAGGACCGACGGCTCCTTCGAGCAGTATCCGGTGGAGAAGAAGGCGCTGGGTGATACCGAGAAGTGGCTCAAGGAGCAGGTGGCCTACACTGTGACCCTGTGGAACGACAATCCCATCAATGTGACCCCGCCGAATTTCATCGAGCTGGAAGTGGTCGAGACCGACCCCGGCCTCAAGGGTGACACCGCCCAGGGTGGCTCCAAGCCGGCGACCCTCTCCTCCGGCGCCGTGGTGCGGGTGCCGCTGTTTATCAACCAGGGCGAGGTGCTCAAGGTCGATACGCGCAGCGGCGAGTACGTCTCCCGCGCCTGAGCCGGGCTGCGCCCGGAGCCGTAAGCTTGAAGCTGTAAGCTTTAAGAAAAACCATTGCCATTAGCGAATCATTTGGCAGTCTCTTGGCTTACGGCTTACGGCTTACGGCTTACGGCTTACGGCTTACGGCTTACGGCTTACGGCTTACGGCTTACGGCTTACGGCTCTAAAGGCCACGCTGATTCGGCGTGGCCTTCGTCTTTCTGGAGTAATCTTCGATGGCAACCGACTGGCGCCCCACGGCGACGATCGAGACCCTGCGCGAGCGGGCGCGGCGGCTGGCCGAGGTACGCGCCTTCTTCGCCGAGCGCGGCGTGCTGGAGGTGGAGACTCCGGTGCTGGGTCACGGCGGCAGCACCGACCGCCACTTGGCCTCGCTCTCGGCCGAAGCGACCACCCCGGCCGGGCGCGAGCGGCTATGGCTGCAGACCTCGCCGGAGTTCCATATGAAGCGCCTGCTGGCCGCCGGCTCCGGGCCGATCTTCCAGCTGGCCAGGAGCTTTCGTGACGGCGAGGTGGGAGGACGCCACAATATCGAGTTCACCATGCTGGAGTGGTACCGCCCCGGCTTTACCCTCGACGAGCTGATCGAGGAGACGGCCGAGCTGGTGCGCCGGGTGCTGGGCCGAGAATCCGGGGATGAGGTGGGGCCGCTTCGGCTGCGCCGCTATCGGGAGCTGTTTCGCGACGCCCTGGCTCTCGACCCCTTTGCCGCGCCGCTGGCCGAGCTGCGCCGCCTGGCCGCCGAGCGGGGCGGATTGGCCATGGACGAGGCCCCCCGGGACGACTGCCTCGACCTGCTGCTGAGCCTGGTAATCGAGCCGCAGCTGGGCCGTGAGGGTATCGACGTGGTGGTGGACTACCCGGCGAGCCAGGCGGCCCTGGCGCGGCGCCATCGCGACCCGGAGGATGGCGAGTGGGTGGCTTCGCGCTTCGAGCTCTATCTGGAGGGCCTTGAGCTCGCCAACGGCTATGACGAGCTCACCGACCCCGCCGAGCAGGCGGCGCGCTTCGCTGCGGACAATGCCGAACGCCGGGCGGCGGGGCTGCCCGAGGTGGACGTTGATACGCGGCTGCTGGCGGCACTCGAGCACGGCATGCCGGCCGGCAGCGGCGTGGCGCTGGGCATCGACCGGCTGATCCAGCTGGCCCTGGGCAAGGCGAGCGTGGCGGAGGTGATGGCCTTCGCCACGCCGCGCTGCTAGGCCTGGGAGACCAGGGCGCCGGGGGGAAGTCGAAGCGGAGGTCCTATGCCAGGGATGGCATCGGTAGTGCCCAGGGATGGGTTTACAGCGCCTCCGGGCAGACTTTCCGCCGGGAAAGCCCTGGTCCTAGTGAGTCTGTTCGCCCAGCGACTGCCCCATCTGCACCTTGGCGCCGGGGCGAGCTTATCGGCGAAGGTAACCGGCTCGGCGAAGCCCATCACCACCGTGGAGCCGAGCTTGAAGCGCCCCATCTCCGCGCCGCGCTCCAGGCGCACCGGGGTGTCGAAGCGGATGCGCTGCACGCCGCCCCGGGGTAGCGGCGTGATCTGGCCGGCCCACACCGTCTCGATGGCGGCGACGATCATCGCCCCCACCAGCACCAGCACCATGGGCCCGTGCTCGGTATCGAAATGGCACACCAGCCGCTCGTTGCGGGCGAACAGCCTGGGTACATGGCGTGTGGTAGCGGCGTTCACCGAGAACAGCCGGCCCGGCACATAGACCATCTCGGTGAGGGTGCCCGCCAGCGGCATATGCACCCGGTGGTAGTCCTTGGGCGACAGGTAGACGGTGGCGAAGCTGCCGTCCCGGTAGCGCTCGGCGGCCTCATCGTCGCCACCCAGCAGGTCGGCCATGGTGAAGCGGTGCCCCTTGGCCTGGAGCAGCTCGCCCGCCGTTACCCCGCCGAACTGGGAGAGAGTGCCGTCGGCGGGACACAGCAGGCCCTCGCCCAGCGGGCGGGCGCTTTCCTTGAGCGGGCGGGTGAAGAAGTCGTTGAAGCTGGCGTAGGCGCTGGGATCCGGCTCGGCGGCCTGGCGCATATCGACCTTGAAGCGCTTGATAAAGGCCTTGATCAGCAGGTTCTTGAGCCAGCCGACCCGGGTCTCGGCGAGCCGGCCCACCAGCCGCGAGAGCAGGTGGTGGGGCAGCGGGTACTGGATCAGGGCAAATAGCTTGGCGGCAGTCACGAAGGAATGGTTCCTCAAAGGGGAGGGGGATTAGAGAGAGTGATGCGCTGAGCTGTAAGCCATAAGCGTTAAGTCAATCCCTGTTGCAAGACTTGGCGGCTGCATACTGGCTTACGGCTTACTTTTCTATCGGCGTATCGTCGCGGTTGCCCCATTCCATCCAGGAACCGCCGTAGCCGCGCATGCGCTCGAAGCCCAGCGCACGGCCCACCAGCCAGGTGAAGCCGCTGCGATGGTGGCTCTGGCAGTGGGTGACCACTTCCATGTCCGGGGTCAGGCCCAGGGCCTCGAGCTCGGTGATCAGTTCGGCGTAGTCGCGGATGCGCAGGCCGCGCTCCGGGTCCATGGCCCGGGTCCACTCCAGGTTCACGGCGCCGGGAATATGGCCGAGGCGGCGGTTGTTGCCTCGCTCGCCGCGGTACTCCTCCGGCGAGCGGGCGTCCCAGATGGCGAAGCCCTTCTCGCCGAGGCGTTCGGCCAGCTCGATCCGGTCGATCGCCACCTCGGGGTGGAGGATCTCGGCCTCATAGTCGCTGGGCGTGGGGGCCAGGGGCTCGGTGGACACCGGCAGCTCGGCCTGGCGCCAGGCATGGATGCCGCCGTTGAGATAGGAGTAGCGACCGTGGCCGATCAGCTCCAGGGTCCACAGCAGGCGTCCCGCCCAGCCGCCGCCCTCGTCGTCGTAGGCGACCACATGGGTATCGCGGGTCAGCCCCAGCGACGAGAAGAGCCGCGACAGCGCCTCGGCGGTGGGGGCGTCGCTGGGGGCCTCGCCCTCGCCGCGCAGCAGCAGGCGGTGGTCGAGAAAAATCGCCCCGGGAACATGCCCCATCTGGTAGCTCTCGGCGCGCAGGGGCACGTCGATGATCAACAGCTGGGGATCATCGATATGGGCAGCAAGCTGCTCGGGCTCGACGATCAGCGGTAGCAGGTTGGCTTCAGAGCTCATGGCACACCTCCTTTATGCGGCCTGTTCCGGCCTTGTGCGGGGCGGAGTCGTTACGCAGCGGCGCCGTCAGGTCTCATCGAGACTGTCGACGATGCGCCGGTAGCTGGCAAAGCGTTCGGGGTGAATGGTGCCCTGTTCCACGGCCTCGAGCAGCGCACAGCCGGGCTCCTGGCGATGCCGACAGTCGCGGAAGCGGCAGCGCCCCAGCAGGGGCGAAATTCGATGAAGCCCTCGGCGACCTGCTGCTCGTCCAGGTGGGTCAGGCCGAACTCGCGAATCCCCGGGGAATCGATCAGCTCGCCCCCCGCGAGGCGGGCAAGGAGTAGAGCCGGGCCGTGGTGGTGGTGTGGGTGCCCTTGCGGGAATCCTTCGACAGCGCGCCAATGCGCAGGGCCTCATCGGGCAGCAGGCGGTCGATCAGCGAGGACTTGCCCACCCCGCTCTGACCCACGAACACCGAGGTGCGTTCATCTAGGCGCGCCAGCAGATCGGAAAGCCCGGCGTCCGCGGCGGTGGTGGTGCTCACTACCGGATAGCCCAGCGCCGCATAGCGCTCGAGCAGCGCCATGAGGTCGCCGCCGCCCTCCGGCAGCAGGTCGATCTTGTTAAGCACCAGTACCGGGGGAATGCCGGTGGCCTCGGCGGCCACCAGGTAGCGGTCGATCAGGTTGGCGTGGGGGGCGGGTTCCACGGCGAAGACGATCAGGATCTGGTCGATGTTGGCGGCCACCGGCTTGAGCTGGCCGCGGGCGTCGGGGCGCTCCAGCACGCTGTCGCGCTCGCCCCGCGCCACTACCACGCCGTCCACCACTCGGCCCTGGTCGTCCTCGGCGGCACGCCATACCACCCGGTCGCCGGTGACCAGCCCGTCGAGATTGGCGCGCAGGTGGCAGCGCACCGCTGTGGCGTCCTCGCCGCGAACGTCCAGGGTGCGGCCGTAATGGGCGATCACCCGGCCGGGACGCTCGGGGCCATATTCGCCGGCGGCGAGCTTCTGTGCCTCCCGGGCATCGCGCTGCTCGGCGCGGCGGTTGCGCTCGGCCTGAACCTTCTCGATGCGCCAGCGTTGCTGGCGGGTCAACTTGCGTTTGCTCATGGGCGCCTGAAGATCGTTACAATGTCGGCATTGTAACCAGCGTGGCCCGGCCTGTCCTGCTGCGCGCGCTTTAGCCTGGAGCCTTGCCCATGACCGATACTTCCACCCCGCGCCAGGACCTGCTGGTGTGGATCGACCTGGAGATGACCGGGCTGGACCCGAATCGTGAGCGTATCATCGAGGTGGCGACCCTGATCACCGACGGCGACCTCAATACGGTAGCCGAGGGGCCGGTGATCGCCGTCAAGCAGCCCGACAGCCTGCTCGACGCCATGGACGACTGGAATCAGAAGACCCACGGCGAGTCGGGGCTGGTGGCGCGGGTCAAGGCGAGCCGGGTCGACACCGCCGACGCCGAGCGGCGCACCCTGGACTTCCTCAAGGCCTACGTGAAGCCCGGCAGCTCGCCGATGTGCGGCAACAGCGTGCACCAGGACCGCCGCTTCCTGGAGCGGGAAATGCCCGAGCTGCTGGCCTTCTTCCACTATCGCAATCTGGACGTCTCCACCCTCAAGGAGCTGGCCAAGCGCTGGAACCCCGGCGCCAAGGCCGGCTTCGAGAAGCGCAACGTGCATCTCGCCATGGACGATATCAAGGAGTCCATCGCCGAGCTTGCCCACTACCGCAATACGTTCTTGAAGCTTGCCGGCAGTGAGCGGGACGAGGAGGAGTGACCCTGCTGTGCCGGGAGCCGGGAGCCGGGAGCCGGGAGCCGGGAGCCGGGAGCTGTAAGCTTTAAGCTTTAAGCTGTAAGAGAAAACCGTTGCCAGCGACGGGGCTGGTGGTAGCATCACGGCTTACGGCTTACGGCTTACGGCTTACGGCTTACGGCTTACGGCTTACGGCTATCAGCTGTTGGCGCTTCTCCCGCTGCCGGGCCAGCGCCCAGCGCACGTGCTCGCGAACCAGGTCGGAGGGGTAGGGCAGCCGCGCCTGCAGGGCGGCCTCCACGCCCTCGCTCCAGGGGGCGTTGCCCAGGCCCACCGCCAGGTTGCGCAGCCAGCGCTCGTAGCCGATGCGCCGGATCGGGCTGCCGGCGGTCTTCTCCAGGAACTCCTCCTCCCCAGGCGAACAGTGACACCAGGCTGGCGCGGTCCAGGGCGTGGCGCGGGGCGAAGTCGTCCTCCGCGGTGGCCCGGGCGAAGCGGGTGAAGGGGCACACCAGCTGGCAGTCGTCGCAGCCGAACACGCGGTTGCCCATAGCCTCGCGAAAGTGCTCGGGAATGGGCCCAAACAGCTCGATGGTGAGATAGGAGATGCAGGCGCGAGCGTCGACCACCTTGTCCTCGACGATGGCACCGGTGGGACAGGCCGTGCGGCAGGCGCTGCAGCTGCCGCAGTGCTCGTCGGCGAAGGCTGGGTCAACCGGTAGCGGCAGGTCGACGTAGAGCTCGCCGAGGAAGAACAGCGAGCCGGCCTTGGGGTTGAGCAGCATGGCGTTCTTGCCCACCCAGCCGAGCCCGGCCTTGCGGGCCAGGGCGCGCTCCATCACCGGCGCCGAGTCGACGAAGGCGCGATAGCCGAAGGGCCCGGCCTTCGCCTCGATCCACTTGGCCAGGGTGGCCAGGCGCTTGCGCATCAGCTTGTGGTAGTCGCGGCCCACCGCGTAGCGTGACACATAGGCCGTCTCCGGCTGGCCCAGTACCTTGGCGCTCTCCACCTCGGCCGGCAGATAGTCGAGCCGCACGCTGATTACCCTCAGGGTGCCGGGCACCAGCTCCTCGGGGCGGGTGCGCTTGGTGCCATGCTTGGCCATGAAGCCCATTTCGCCGTGGTAGCCGGCGTCCAGCCAGCGCTGCAGATGCGCCTCGTCGGCCGTGAGGTCGACGTCGGCGATGCCGACCTGCTGGAAGCCCAGTTCGCGGCCCCAGATCTTGATGGTGTCGGCCAGGGTCGCCAGGTCGCTGTCATCCAGGGCGGTGGGAGCGGTGGAGGGGAGTGTCATCTTCAAGCAAAAACCACGGAAAAGCGCGCGGGTGGGTTGGCGAAGCCGCCATCGGGATTACACTCTCCATGATAAAGCAATGCCACCAGGGGAGACACCGGATGTCCAAGCGTCACATCGACACAGCCGACCGGGAGGCGGCCCTCCGGCCGCTGCGCCCGCTCTACCGCGCCGAGCAGGTCCGGGAGCTCGACCGGCGCACCATCGCCGGCGGCATCGAGGGCTTCGCGCTGATGCAGCGCGCCGCCACTGCGGCCTGGCAGAGCCTCAAGGGGCGCTGGCCGAGGGTGCGGCGTCTGACCGTGCTGTGCGGTGGTGGCAACAACGGCGGCGATGGACATGTGCTGGCCGCTCTTGCCGCGGTGGCCGGCCTCGAGGTGCAGCGCGTCGGGCTGAAGGCGGCAGATGAGCTGACCGGCGATGCCGCCCGGGCCGCCGAGATGGCCAGTGCCGCCGGCGTCGGCCTGGTGCCCTGGCGCCCGGGCATGACCTTCACCGGCGAGGTGGTGGTGGACGCCCTGCTGGGCACCGGCCTTGGCGGCGAGGTGCGAGGCGCCTTCCGCGAGGCCATCGAGGCCATCAACGCAAGCGGGCTGCCGGTGCTGGCCATCGACATTCCCTCCGGGGTCGCCGCCGACACCGGGGCCAAGCTTGGCGTGGCGGTGCGCGCCACCCGCACGGTGACCTTCATCGGCGACAAGCTCGGTCTGCACACCGGCCGGGCGCCGGCGCTCACCGGCGAGGTGGATTTTCGCGCCCTGGGGGTGGACGCCGAGACCCACGACGACCTGCCCCCGCCGCTCGGCTGCTCGACGAGAGCCTGGTGGCCCGACTGCTGCCGCCGCGGGAGCGCGACGCCCACAAGGGCGATATGGGCCACCTGCTGGTGGTGGGCGGGGCCCCGGGCTTCGGCGGTGCGGCGCTGCTGGCCAGCGAGGCCGCGGCGCGGCTGGGGGCGGGCAAGGTCAGTCTGGCAACGGCGCCGGCCCATGTCGCCGCCTGCCTGGTGCGCCGCCCCGAGGTGATGGTCCATGGCGTGCGCGGTGCCGCCGACCTTGGCGAGCTGCCCAGCCACGCCGATGTGCTGGCGGTGGGGCCTGGGCTGGGGCAGGGCAGCTGGGGGCAGGGCATGCTGCAGGCGGCCCTGGGCAGCCACCGTTCGCTGGTGGTGGATGCCGACGGTCTCAACCTGCTGGCCGCGAACTTTCCCGAAGCGCGTCGCGACGACTGGATTCTCACGCCGCACCCGGGCGAGGCCGCCCGGCTGCTGGGTCTGCGCCCCGCCGAGGTGGAGGCAGACCGCCCCGCCGCCGCCCTCGAACTGCAGCGCCGTCGCGGAGGGGTCGTGGTGCTCAAGGGCGCCGGCAGCCTGGTGGCCGGCCCCGGCGGGCTGGCGGTCTGCCCCTATGGCAACCCGGGTATGGCGTCCGGCGGCATGGGCGACGCCCTGACCGGTATCCTGGGCGCGCTGCTGGCGCAAGGGGTGGCGCTGGAGAGTGCCGCTCGACTCGGCGTGCTGGTGCATGCCCTGGCCGCCGACCGCGCCGCCGTTGATGCCGGTGAGCGTGGTCTGCTGGCCGGCGATCTGGCATCCTATGCGCGGAATTTGATCAACCCTGAGGGAGCCCCGGAAACGGCGGGGCGCGGAGGGCATCGGGATGCCGAATCGTGGCGATAATCGATGCAATGAAGGACAGAGGGTGACGATGCGCGTAAGGCTGGAAGATGAACAGCGCCAGGTCGCCTTCGGCGAACGCCTGGGGCGCGCCCTGGCCGGCGAAGGGCGCGTCTACCTGGAAGGTGAGCTCGGCGCGGGCAAGACCACGCTGGCGCGGGGTATCCTGCGCGCCTACGGCTACCATGGGGCGGTGAAAAGCCCCACCTATACCCTGGTCGAGCCCTATGCGCTCGACGGACAGCGTATCTACCACTTCGACCTCTACCGCCTGGGGGACCCGGAGGAGCTGGAGTTCATCGGCGGGCGCGACCTCTTCGCCGACGAGGCTCTCTGCCTGGTCGAGTGGCCCGTCCGCGGCCGCGGCTGGCTGCCGACGCCGGATCTGGCGGTGACCCTGAGCCTGGGCGAGCCGGGCCGAGAGGCCGAGCTCGTCGCCGGCTCCGACCACGGCGCGGCGGTGCTGACGCGGCTGGCCGAGGAGGCTAAGCTGGAATTCGCGACCATCGAGCAGGAACCCAGACCATCGTGACGACGACCCGATCCTCTGGCCCCGCGACCCTTGCCGGACGCTGCTACCTGGTGCTGCTGGTGGCGCTGTGCCTGGTGCTGCTCGGCGGTCGGACCCAGGCGGCCCAGGTCGACAACGTTCGCCTGTGGGCGGCGCCCGATCACGCCCGCCTGGTATTCGACCTCTCGACCCACGCCGATGCCAACGTTTTCACCCTGGAGGATCCGCGACGGCTGGTCATCGACCTCGACGACAGCGGCCTCAATACCGACCTCGCCAAGCTCAACCTGGACGGCAGCGCCATCACCACGGTGCGCAGCGGCGTGCGGGACGGCACCGGCCTTCGGGTGGTGCTGGAGCTCTCCCGCGAGGTGGATCCGCGCCACTTTACCCTGCCCCCCAACGACCAGTATGGCCACCGTCTGGTGGTGGACATGGAGTACCCCGGCGAGAGCGCGGTGGAGAATCCCATCGACCCCATCGAGGCGATGATCCGCGAACAGGAAATGGCGGCCAATCGGCATAGCGCTGAAGCGGCACCCCGCGTCGACCCCGAGGTGGTGGCGCGGCAGGAGGCCAAGCCCCACCCCCGGCGCGACATCATCATCGCCATCGACCCCGGCCACGGCGGCGAGGACCCCGGCGCCATCGGCCCCGGTGGCACCCGCGAGAAGGACGTGGTGATGGAGATCAGCCGTCGGCTGCAGAAGCTGGTGAACGGGGCCGAGGGCTTTCGCGCGGTGATGATCCGCGACGGCGACTATTACGTGGGGCTGCGCCAGCGCACCCAGATCGCCCGCGAACAGAAGGCCGACTTCTTCGTCTCGATCCACGCCGACGCCTTTACCAGCCCGCGACCCCACGGCAGTTCGGTCTACGCGCTCTCCCAGCGCGGCGCTACCTCCGAGACCGCCCAGTGGCTGGCCGAAAGCGAGAACCGCGCCGACCTGATCGGCGGGGTGGACGGCAATCTCTCCCTCAACGACAAGGACGAGGTGCTGCGCGGCGTGCTGCTCGACCTGACCATGACCGCCACCCTTAACGACTCGCTGGCTATCGGCGGCCAGGTGCTCGACCAGCTCGGGCGGGTCAATCGCCTGCACCGCAGCCGGGTCGAGCAGGCCGGCTTCATGGTGCTCAAGTCGCCGGACATCCCGTCGCTGCTGATCGAGGCGGGCTTCATCTCCAATCCCGAAGAGGAGCGCCGGCTGCGCGACCCGGGCCACCAGCAGAAGCTTGCCGAGGCGATCCATGCGGGACTTCGCGATCACTTCCGCCGCAACCCGCCGCCGGCCAGCCTGCTGGCCTGGCAGCGCGACAACCAGCGCAGCCCCACCAGCAACGAGTATCGCATCCAGCCCGGGGATACGCTTTCGCAGATCGCCGCCCGCCACAATGTCTCCACGTCTCGGCTCAAGCAGGCCAATGAGATCAACGGCGACGTGATTCGGGTGGGGCAGGTGCTGAGGATTCCCCGTTCATAACCCCTTCGGGGAGCGATAAGCTGTAAGCTTTAAGCTGTAAGAGAAACCCGTTGCCAGCGACGGGGCTGGGGGTAACGTCTCGGCTTATGGCTTACGGCTTACGGCTTACGGCTTACGGCTTACGGCTTATGGCTTTAGTGGAGTGATATGTCAGAACAGCGACGCATCCGGGTCCTCGACCCGCGTCTGGCCAACCAGATCGCCGCCGGCGAGGTGGTCGAGCGCCCCGCCTCGGTGGCCAAGGAGCTGGTGGAGAACGCCATCGACGCCGGCAGCCAGCGCATCGAGGTCGAGCTCGAGGCCGGCGGCGCCCGTCTGATTCGGGTCCGCGACGACGGCAGCGGCATCGGTGAGGAGGATCTCCCGCTGGCGCTGTCGCGCCATGCCACCAGCAAGATCGCCTCCCTGGAGGAGCTCGAGGGGGTGGCGAGCCTCGGCTTTCGCGGCGAGGCGCTGGCTTCGATCAGTTCGGTGTCGCGACTGGAGCTGGTCTCCAACGTCGAGAACGACCCCCGCGGCGGCTGGCGGGTGGTGGCCGAGGGGCGCCAGATGGCGCCGCGGGTCACCCCGGCGCCGCATCCCCGCGGTACCTCGGTGACGGTGCGCGACCTCTTCTTCAATACCCCGGCGCGGCGCAAGTTCCTGCGCACCGAGAAGACCGAGTACGGCCACGTGGAAGAGGCCTTTCGTCGCCTGGCGCTGTCGCGCTTCGATATCGCCTGGGTGCTGCGCCACAATCAGAAGACGGTGCACCAGCTGCCCCACGGCGATGAGCCTGCCGCCCGTGAGCGGCGCATCGCCGCCCTGCTGGGCAAGGGCTTTCTGGACAACGCCCTGCACCTGGATCTCGAGGCCGGCGGCCTGCGGCTGTGGGGCTGGGTGGGCCTGCCCACCCACTCCCGGGCCCAGGCCGACCAGCAGTACTTCTTCGTCAATGGCCGGGTGGTGCGCGACCGCCTGGTGGCCCACGCCATTCGTCAGGCCTACCGTGACGTGCTCTTCCACGGCCGCCATCCGGTCTTCGTGCTTTACCTCGAGGTGGACCCGGCGGTGGTGGACGTCAACGTCCACCCCACCAAGCACGAGGTGCGCTTTCGCGACGGCCGCCTGGTCCACGACTTCCTGTTCTCGAGCCTGCACCGGGCCCTGGCCGAGGCGCGCCCGGGGGAGTCGGAGGCAGAAGACGCCGAGGCGCCGGCCTCCCCGCAGGCCGACACCCCGGGGGTGCGCGAGAGCGCCGGGCGTTGGCAGCAGCAGCCCATGGCGCTGCATCAACGCCCAGACGGCGAGCCAGACCGGGTCACGCCAGACCGGGTCCGGGCCTTTATGGACGGGTATCGCGCCCTGCATCCCGAGCACGAAGAGCAGCTGCTGACCCCGCAGCCGGCCGCCCCCGGCGGCCTGGCCGCCGAGGTGGCCTCCCGTGAGCGCCGCCCCGAGGCCGGCTCGGATGTCGCCGTTGCCGCGCCGCGCCCGGCCATGGCCGAGCAGGACGATACCCGGGCGCCGCCGCTGGGCTACGCCATCGCCCAGCTGCACGGCGTCTATATCCTCGCCGAGACCGAACGGGGCCTGGTGATGGTGGACATGCACGCCGCCCACGAGCGCATCGTCTACGAGCGCATGAAGGCCCAGGTGCACGACGGCCGGCTGGACGCCCAGCCGCTGCTGGTGCCGGTCTCGCTTGCCGCCAGCGCCGCCGAGGTCGCCACCGCCGAGGCCGAGCGCGAGGCCTTCGCCCGCTTCGGGGTGGAGCTCGACGTGGCCGGCCCCGAGACGCTACTGGTGCGTCAGCTGCCGGCGCTGCTGATCGACGCCGACGTGGAGCCGCTGATCCGCGATATGCTCGCCGACCTGGAGCGCTACGGCCGCTCCGACCGGCTCGAGGCGCATATCAACGAGCTGCTCGCCACCATGGCCTGCCACGGCAGCGTGCGCGCCAACCGCCGCCTGACCCTGGCCGAGATGAACGCCCTGCTGCGCGACATGGAGCGAACAGAGCGCAGCGGGCAGTGCAACCACGGCCGCCCCACCTGGACCGAGATGAGCATGAAGGAGCTGGATCGGCTCTTCTTGCGCGGCCAGTGATCGGACAGAGTAGACGCATGATGCAATGGTTTCCCCATGACGGTTTCCTGGCTGGTAAGGAATGCCGGGTGGGAGGGCGGCTCTGCCGCGCGAAGGCGCCGTCAGGCGCCCTGTTCGGGCAGCGCTGCGCGCTGCTTCGTCGAAGCGTCGAACCGCCGCTGAAGCGGCCTCCCACAGTTGGAAGCTGGACAGGCCATGACTGATTCTCGCCCCCTGGCCATTCTGCTGCTGGGGCCCACCGCCGCCGGCAAGACCGATCTCGCCATCGCGCTCCACGAGCACCTGGGCGTTGAGCTGATCAGCGTCGATTCCGCCATGGTCTATCGCGGCATGGACATCGGCAGCGCCAAGCCGTCCCCGGAGGAGCTGGCCCGGGCGCCGCATCGGCTGATCGATATCCGCGACCCTGCCGAACCCTATTCGGCGGCGGAGTTTCGCGAGGATGCGCTCGTCGAGATGCGACAGATCAGCGCCGCCGGCAAGGTGCCGCTGCTGGTGGGCGGCACCATGATGTACGCCAAGCGGCTGCTCGAGGGCGTGGCCAACCTGCCGGCCTCGGATCCGGCGGTGCGGGCTGAGCTGGAGCAGCTGGCCCATCGGCACGGCCTGGCCGCCCTGCACGATGAGCTGACCCGAGTCGATCCGGCCTCGGCGGCGCGCATTCACCCCAACGATCCCCAGCGCCTGATGCGGGCGCTGGAGGTCTATCGAATCAGCGGCCAGACCCTCAGCGACCTCTGGCAGGCACAGCGCGCTGAAACCTTCCCCTGGCAAGTGCTGTCGATAGGACTCACGCCCTTCGACCGGCGCGTGCTGCATGGCCGTATCGCCGAGCGCTTCGATGCCATGCTCGCCGCCGGATTGCGGCAAGAAGTGGCGGCGCTCCGGGCCCGGGGCGATCTGCACCTGGGCCTGCCGTCCATGAAGAGCGTGGGCTACCGCCAGGTGTGGGAATACCTGGACGGGGAGGGGGACCTGGCGAGTCTGCGAGAGCGTGGCGTGATCGCCACGCGGCAGCTGGCCAAACGCCAGCTGACCTGGATGCGCAGCTGGCCCGAGCTGTGCTGGGTCGATGCCCTGGGCCCTGACCCGCTGGGCCAAGTCCTGAAACTCGTGCGCGAATCCGGCTGTTAGCGTAAGATGTTGGCGTCAAGCGGCCGGGTGACCAGCCCCAATAATAGAATTTCCACCCCTCAAGAGAATGAATTTGGGAGAGGCAACATGTCCAAAGGGCAGTCCCTTCAAGACCCGTATCTGAACATCCTGCGCAAGGAGCGCATTCCGGTGTCGATCTTCCTGGTCAACGGGATCAAGCTGCAGGGACAGATCGAATCCTTCGATCAGTTCGTCATTCTGCTGCGCAACACCGTCAGCCAGATGGTCTACAAGCACGCCATTTCCACCGTGGTGCCGTCGCGCAATGTGCGACTGCCGGTCCAGGATCCTGCCCAGCAGGACAGCAACGCGTGAGGTCATTGATTGTTTTTTGAACGTCCCGACGCCGGCGAAACGGCGGTACTGGTACATGTGGACTTTCAGGATGAGCGTGAGCGCGAGGATCCGGGCGAGTTCCTGGAGCTGGTGCGCTCTGCCGGGGCCGAGCCGGCGACTCTGCTGAGCGGGAGTCGGCAGCGCCCCGATCCTCGCACCTTCATCGGCAGCGGAAAGCTAGAGGAACTTCGTCAGGCCCTGGCCGTTCATGCGGCGGAGCTGGTGATCTTCAATCATGCCCTGAGCCCTTCCCAGGAACGCAATCTGGAGCGCGAGCTCAAGTGTCGCGTCCTGGATCGCACGGGGCTGATCCTCGACATCTTCGCCCAGCGGGCGCGTACCCACGAGGGCAAGCTGCAGGTCGAGCTGGCTCAGCTGGGCTACATGTCTACGCGGCTGGTGCGGGGTTGGACGCACCTGGAGCGCCAGAAGGGTGGCATCGGCCTGCGCGGGCCGGGGGAAACCCAGCTCGAGACCGACCGCCGCTTGCTGCGGGCGCGGATCAAGGCGATCCACAAGCGCCTCGACAAGGTGCGTGGGCAGCGCAGCCAGAACCGTCGGGCGCGGGCCCGGGCCGAGATTCCCAGCGTCTCGCTGGTCGGCTATACCAACGCCGGCAAGTCAACGCTCTTCAACGCCCTGACCGAGTCCAAGGTCTATGCGGCCGACCAGCTGTTCGCTACCCTCGACCCGACCCTGCGGCGCCTCGAGATCGACGACGTCGGGCCGGTGGTGCTGGCCGATACCGTCGGGTTCATCCGCCACCTGCCGCACAAGCTGGTGGAAGCCTTCCAGGCCACCCTGCAGGAGGCCGCGGAGGCCGAGCTGCTGGTGCACGTGATCGATGCTGCCGACCCCGATCGGGAGCTCAACGTGGAACAGGTGGAGGGCGTTCTTGCGGAGATCGGCGCCGATGAGGTGCCCAGTCTCAGGGTCATGAACAAGATCGACCTGCTCGACAGTGCCCCGCGCATCGAGCGCGACGCCCACGGGCGTCCCGAGGTCGTCTGGCTCTCGGCCCGGGAGGGGCGCGGACTCGAGCTGCTTGCCCAGGCGCTCTCGGAGTGTCTGTCCGACGATGTCATCGACTTCGGCCTGACGCTGACGCCACAGCAGGGGCGTCTGCGGGCAGCGCTGCACGAGCTGGGCGCGGTGCGGGAAGAGCGTTTCGATGAGCACGGCCTCAGCCGGCTCGAAGTGCGCCTGCCGCGTCGCGATTTCCTGCAGCTGATGGCGCGGCTGGGCGAGCGCGCCGACGACTACCTGCCGGTGGAGCTGCAGGAGCGACCGGTCTGGGAAGGCGAGACATGACAGCGAGCGTGCCGTCGAGGCTGGACGGCGCGCCGGATAACGAACACGGCCACGGCGCCGGCGGCGCCGACAGGATGGCAACCGACCTGCTTGCTACCGGGCTAACGGTGGCAGGGAGGCAACGCAGAGTGGAGACGACGTATGGCTTGGAATGAGCCTGGTGGTGGTGGCAACCAGCACGACCCCTGGAGCGGTGGCGGCCGACGCGGCGGTGGCGGCGGTGGCGGTAACCGTGGTGGCAATCAGGGGCCACCCGATCTAGACGAGGCCCTGAAGAAGTTTCAGGACAAGCTCAACAACATGCTGGGCGGTCGCGGCGGCAAGGGCGGCGGCGGCAAGGGCGGCAAGGGGGGCGGCGGCAAGCCGCGCAACACCTTCGCCCTGCCGGGCCTGCTGATCGTGATCGCCCTGGCGATCTGGGCGGCAACCGGCTTCTACTTGGTGGATCAGGCCGAACGCGGCGTGGTGCTGCGCTTTGGCAAGTTCCAGGAAGTGGTGACGCCGGGCCTGCACTGGAACCCGCCGCTGATCGACGACGTGCGAATGGTCAACGTCACGCGGGTTCGCTCGCTGACCCAGACCCAGTCGATGCTGACCCGCGACGAGAACATCGTCGAGGTCGAGATCTCGGCCCAGTACCAGGTCGCCGATCCCCGCGACTTCGTGCTCAACGTGCGCAACCCGCAGCTCTCCATCGAGAACGCGCTGGACTCCGCGCTGCGTCACGTGGTCGGCGGTACCGACATGATCGAGATCCTGACCTCGGGTCGTGAGATCCTCGGCAGCTCGGTGCGCAGCCGCCTGCAGACCTACCTGGACAGCTATGGCACCGGGATCAGCCTGCAGACCATCAACATCGAGTCTACCTCGGCGTCGGCGCCGGTCATCGACGCCTTCGACGACGTGATCCGGGCCCGCGAGGATCGCCAGCGGACCATCAACGAAGGCATGGCCTACGCCAACGCCATCATCCCGGCGGCCCAGGGTCAGGCCCAGCGCCTGGTCGAGCAGGGTCAGGGTTATCGTGAATCCGTGGTCGCCGAGGCGCGCGGTCAGGCCAACCGCTTCAATGCGCTGCTGGCCCAGTACCGCAATGCCCCGGAGATCATGCGTGAGCGTCTCTACCTGGATGCGATTGCCGAAGTCTTCGGCAAGACGCCGAAGGTGCTGATCGACGTCAGCGACGAGACCCCGCTCATGTACCTGCCGCTCGACCAGCGCCCCGGCGGCGTGCGTAGCGGCGAAGGCGATGGCGAGCGCGCCCGCGGCGAGAGCGGCGAACTCGACCCGCGCGTCCTCGAGCGTTTGCGCACCACCACCTCGACGCAGGGCGGAAGCACCACGGGTATCCGCCGGGAGGGCCGCTAAATGATCAATAATCGTTCCCTGATTATCGTTGGCGGCCTGGCCGCCGCCGCCTGGCTGGCCAGCAACAGCCTCTACGTGGTTGACGAGACCGAGCGCGCCGTCAAGCTGCGCTTCGGTGAGGTCATCGAGGAGAACATTCAGCCGGGCCTGCACTTCAAGGTGCCGATCACCCAGACGGTGCGCAAGTTCGACACCCGGGTGCTGACCCTGGATACCGACACCAGCCGCTATCTGACCCTCGAGCAGAAGGCGGTGATCGTGGACTCCTACGTCAAGTGGCAGGTGGTCAACCCCACCCGCTACTACGAGGCGACCGCCGGCGACGAGATGATGGCGATCCGCCTGATCCAGCCGCGGGTCGACGAGAGCCTGCGTAACGAGTTCGGTCGCCTGGATCTGCAGCAGATCATCGCCGAGCGTCGCGACGACCTGATGATCCGCCCCACCGAGGAGCTCGATGCGCTGATGCGCGAGGAGCTCGGGGTGGCGATTCGCGACATCCGGGTCAAGCGGATCGACCTGCCGGAAGATGTCTCCGCGGCGGTCTTCGACCGCATGCGCTCCGAGCGTGAGCGGGAGGCACGCGAGTGGCGCGCCCAGGGTGAGGAAGAGGCCGAGCGGATTCGCGCCAACGCCGACCGTCGACGCCAGGTCTTGCTGGCCCAGGCCACCGAGCGTTCCGAGACGCTGCGCGGTGAGGGTGACGCCGAGGCGGCCGCCATCTTCGCCGAGGCCTACGGCCAGGACCAGGAGTTCTTCACCTTCTGGCGCAGCCTCAACGCCTATCGCGACAGCTTCGACGGCGAGCAGGACATGCTGGTGCTCGATCCCTCCAGCGACTTCTTCCGCTATCTGAAGAGCGCGATGCCCGGTGGGCTCGACTGAGCCCGGCATCGATGGCGTGGACGTCAACCCCGCCCGGTGGGCGGGGTTCAACCCGGCGCCAAACGTGGTAAACTCCTTCAACCGGGCGTGGCCCGGTTTTTTGTGGGCATCGTTCGGTGTTCCGCCGCTGCGCCCTCTACCGTCTAGCAGGATTGACATCATGACCATTGCTGACCGCTGGCTGCTGCCCGACGGCATGGACGAAGTGCTGCCGCCCCAGGCGAGCCGCATGGAAGAGCTGCGCCGGGCGCTGCTCGATCTCTACCATCGCTGGGGTTACGACCAGGTGATGCCGCCGCCCGTGGAGTTCCTCGACTCCCTGCTCACCGGCACCGGCACCGACCTGGATCTGCAGACCTTCAAGCTCACCGACCAGCTCACCGGCCGTCTGATGGGGGTGAGCGCCGATGTCACCCCCCAGGTGGCGCGTATGGACGCCCACTCCATGCGTCACCAGGGGCCGGCGCGCCTCTGCTACTGTACCAATGTGCTGCGCGCCAAGGCCGACCAGCTGCAGGGCGGACGCAGCCCCGTGCAGGTGGGCGTCGAGCTGTTCGGCCATGCCGGCCTGGAGGCCGACCTGGAGATCCTGCGTCTGGCGCTGACCAGCCTCAAGGAGGCCGGCGCCGAGGAGCTCCACCTGGCGCTGGGCCATATCGGCATCTACCGCAGCCTGGTGCAGGCGGCCGAGCTGGGACGCGACGAGGAGCGCGCACTGTTCGAGGCGCTGGAGCTCAAGTCGCCGGTGGAGCTAGCGGCCCAGGTATCGGACAGCGTAAGCGACCCGGCGCTGGCCGAGATGTTCCAGGCCCTGGGTACCCTGCACGGCGGCCCCGAGGTGCTGGACGAGGCGCGCGAGGCCTTCGCCGGCGCCCCGGCGGCGGTAGGCGAAGCCCTGGCCCAGCTGCGTGCGCTCCATCAGGGCGTGGCCGCAGCGCACCCCGAGGTCGACCTCTATTTCGATCTGGCCGAGCTGCGCGGCTACCAGTATCACACCGGCATGATGTTCGCCGTCTTCGCCCCTGGCTACGGCCAGGCGCTGGCCAAGGGCGGACGCTATGACGACACCGGCCGCGCCTTCGGTCGGGCACGCCCCGCCACCGGCTTCTCCATGGACCTCAAGCTGCTGGCATCGCTGATCCAGAGCGAGCCGCCCAGCGATGGGATCTGGGCACCGGCGGAGGGGGAGGGCATCGCCGAGGCCATCGCCGCGCTGCGCGAGCGCGGCGAGCGCGTCGTGCAGGCGCTCCCCGGCCAGACCACCGGCCCCGAGGCCCACCGCTGCAGCCGTCGCCTGACGCAGCGCGATGGCCTGTGGCAGACGGTGACACTGTAGACAAGCATGGCCGGCCCAGGCAGGCCGGTCACGAACGCGGCCCGCGGGCCGGATTTCAACGCGCAGCCGCGCGGCGCTGACACGAGAGACGAGAGACCAATGGGCAAGAACGTAGTCGTACTGGGCACCCAGTGGGGTGACGAGGGCAAGGGCAAGGTCGTCGACCTGCTGACCGAGTCGGCCTCGGCGGTGGTGCGCTTCCAGGGCGGGCACAACGCCGGCCACACCCTGGTCATCGACGGGGAAAAGACCGTCCTGCACCTGATTCCCTCCGGTATCCTGCGCCAGGACAAGACCTGCGTGATCGGCAACGGCGTGGTGCTCTCGCCGGAGGCGCTGATCAAGGAAATTCGCGAGCTCGAGGCCAAGGGCGTCCCGGTGCGCGAGCGCCTGCGCCTCTCCCCGGCGTGCCCGCTGATCCTGCCCTATCACGTGCGCCTCGACCAGGCCCGCGAGAAGGCTCGCGGCGTGGCCAAGATCGGCACCACCGGCCGCGGCATCGGCCCGGCCTACGAGGACAAGGTCGCCCGCCGCGGGCTGCGCCTGGGCGACATGCTGCACCGCGAGCGCTTCGCCTCCAAGCTCGGCGAGGTACTCGACTACCACAACTTCGTGCTCACCCGGTACCATGGCGAGACCGCGGTGGACTTCCAGCAGGTGCTCGACGAGGCCCTGGAGATGGCCGAGGAGCTGCGCCCCATGGTCTGCGACACCGTCAGCCTGGTGCACGACTATCGCAAGGCCGGCGAGAACATCCTCTTCGAGGGCGCCCAGGGCTCGCTGCTGGACATCGACCACGGCACCTATCCCTTCGTGACCAGCTCCAACACCACCGCCGGGGGCACCGCCACCGGCTCCGGCGTGGGGCCGCTCTATCTCGACTACGTGCTGGGCATCACCAAGGCCTACACCACCCGGGTCGGCTCCGGGCCTTTTCCTACCGAGCTGTTCGATGATCATGGCCGGCACCTGGCCGAGCGCGGCCACGAGTTCGGCGCCACCACCGGCCGCCCGCGCCGCTGTGGCTGGTTCGATGCCGTGGCCCTGCGCCATGCGGTGCAGATCAACTCCGTCTCCGGCATCTGCTCGACCAAGCTCGACGTCCTCGACGGCCTGGAGACCATTCGCGTCTGCGTGGGCTATCGCAGCAAGGATGGCGAGGTGCTCGACACCCCGGTGGATTCCGAAGGGTATGAGGCCATCGAGCCGGTCTACGAGGACCTGGCCGGCTGGAGCGAGTCGACCCTGGGCGCCAAGCGGGTCGAGGACCTGCCGACCCAGGCCCGTGCCTATATCCGCTATCTGGAGGAGAAGGTGGGGACCTCCATCGACATCATCTCCACCGGCCCCGACCGCAACGAGACCATCGTGCTGCGCAACCCCTTCGCGGGCTGAGCGCGGCCGGCTCCGGCTGGCTCCAGCCGGACCCGAGCCGAGGGTCCGGCAACAGAAGGCCCCGCGCAAGCGGGGCCTTCTATTCCCGTCAGTAGTCGATGCCGCGGCGCGCCTGCACCCCGGCGTTGAAGGCGTGGCGCACCTCCTGCATCTCGGTGACGGTGTCGGCCATGGCGGTGAGCTCGCGGTGTGCATTGCGCCCGGTGACGATCACGGTCTGCTCGCGTGGGCGGTTCGACAGCGCCCGCTTGACCGTGGCGATGTCAAGATAGCCGAACTTGAGCATGTAGGTGATCTCGTCGAGCACCACCAGGTAGACCTCGGGGTCGGCGAGCATCCGCTCCGCCTCGGCCCACACCGCCTGGCAGGCGGCGGTGTCGGCCTCGCGGTTCTGGGTCTCCCAGGTGAAGCCGGTGGCCATGATGGCGACTTCCAGCCGGGGATCCTCGGCCAGCCGCTCTCGCTCGCCGCACTCCCACATGCCCTTGATGAACTGCACTACCCCCACCCGGTAGCCGTAGCCGAGCGCCCGGGTCACGGTGCCCCAGGCGGCGGTGGTCTTGCCCTTGCCGTTGCCGGTGAACACCATCAGCAGGCCGCGCTGTTCGGTGGCCGCGGCGACCTTGTCGTCCACGTGGGCCTTGAGTTTTTGCATCGCCTGCTTGTGTCGGGTCTCGCGTTCGCTCATGGGGACTCCATCGTCGGGGCAGGGGAAAGCGTCCGAGCGTAGCCTACGTCACTGGCCGGCTCACGTCAGCTCGCAAGGGGCGGTCATGGGCGGCGCTTTCTCGATCAGTCGCCGCTGCGCCTCCATGCGGGCCAGGAACACGCCCATGATCCGCTCGTAGAGCGTGCGCCCCAGGACCGCATCTTCGATGCCGGCATCGACGTTGGGGTTGTCGTTGACCTCGATGACCACCACCCGTGCCCCGGTCTGCTTGAGGTCTACGCCATAGAAGCCGTTGCCGATCAGGCGGGTGGCCTTGAGCGCCGCCTGGATCACCGCCGGCGGCGCCTCCGCGGGGTCGTGGGTGGTGAAACCGCCGCTCTTCACGCGGGCGCCGGAGTGGTCGTAGATCTGCCAGTGGCCGCGGGCCATGTAGTAGCGGCTGGCGAACAGGACCTGGCCATCGAGTATGCCGATGCGCCAGTCATAGTCGGTGGGCAGCCACTCCTGGAGGAGCAGTAGCGCGGAGGTGGCAAACAGCCGGCCGGCCTCGCGCTCCAGCTCGGCGAGGTCGGCGACCTTGACCACCCCGCGGGAGAAGGCGCCGTCGGGGATCTTGAGCACCAGTGGGAAGCCCAGGGCCCCGAGCCGTTCGCCCAGCTGCCCGAGATCCCCACGCTTGATCAGGACGCCGTCGGGCGCCGGGACACCGCGGGCGCGCAGCAGCGCATGCAGGTAGACCTTGTTGGTGCAGCGCAGGATGTCCCGGGGGAGTCGATCACCACCAGCCCCTCGTACTCGGCGCGTCGCGCCATGCGATAGGTGTGGTGGTCCAGCGCCGTGGTCTCGCGAATGAACAGGCCGTCGAACTCGGCGAGCCGGCCGGCGTCGCGCTTGGTGATCAGCGAGACGTCGATGCCCAGGCGGCGTCCCGCACGGATGAAGGCCCGCAGCGCGCCGCGGTTGCTGGGAGGCAGTGTCTCCTTCGGGTCGATCAGGATGGCGAGATCGTAGCGGTAACGCTTGCGGGCCTTGGGGGTTCGCCAGACCCGTCGCGAGTGGTGATTGAGTGCCGCGGCGAAGCGGTCCTGCTCGGTCGGGAGAAGGTCGCGCAGGCGCAGCGGCCTGAGCCGAACCAGCCGCCAGCGGCCTTGGCGCAGGGCCAGTTTCGCCTCCAGCAGCGGACAGGGCAATCGCTCGAAGAGGCGGCGGGCGAGACGTGCCAGTCCCGGGTCATGGCACTCCCCGAACAGCACGCGCAGGGTCAGCGGCTCGCCGCTCAGGCTACCCCGGCGGGTTAGCTCGTCGAGCAGCGGGGCCAGGCTGTCGAGCTCCAGGTCGATCAGCGCCTTGCGGGAGAGGGCGTTGAGGGTTTCCACGGCGGGCAGCACGCGCTGACCGCGAGCCTCGGCGAGCAGCGACACATAGTAGCCGCTGCCCAGGTAGTCCAGGTCGCTGCACAGGTTGATGATGCGGGTGGCATGATGCTGGCTGCTGTCTCCGGGGGCGCGATGCCTCCGGTCGAGGGACAGGAAGTCGTCGACGCTGACCAGGTCCTCGGTAGGGTAGTAGGGAGACCAGTCGTCGAGACGGTCGACGACGATGCGCAATGCACACATGGGGCGTTACCTGCCGAGATGAGGGGGCATGACCGAACGCTCAGCATGCCCTTGAGACGTTCACCGGACAAGCCGCAAGAAGCGTGAAAATATTTCACTCAGCGATGCGCTGACAGGCGGCATCCAGATGGTCACAATCCGCTTCGGACTCCCGGGAAGGCACGACATGACCATCACGCTGCGCCAGGCGCTGGCCAAGGATCTGGACGCCCTCGTGCGCCTCGAACAGCTCGCCTTCGAGGGCGATCGCTTCAGCCGCCGCCAGCTGTGGCACCTGCTCAATCGCGCCAACGCCCTGACCCTGCTGGCCGAAGATGAGGCGGGGCGGGTGTTGGCCTACGGCGTACTGCTGTTTCGACGCAGCAGCCGGCGGGTTCGCCTCTACTCCTTCTGCGTGCATCCCGAGGCCCGCGGGCTGGGGCTGGGGCGCCAGCTGCTGCAGGTGCTGGAAGCCCATGCCCGGCGGCGAGGCGGCGAGCGGCTGGGACTGGAGGTGCGGGTCGATAACCGCGTGGCCCTGAAGCTCTATCGGCGCATGGGCTTTCGCCTGGTGCGCTGGCTGGCGGACTACTATGCCGATGGCTGCGCCGGCTGGGAGATGGAAAAAGCGCTGGAGCCGGCGTGCGGCGGGTGAATGGCCCCCGGGGCTGCTAGAATGCGTCCTTTCCATTCACTTTCTTTATCGACCAGCGGAACTTGACCATGCCTTCCTTCGATATCGTCTCCGAGTTCGACAAGCACGAAGCCAGCAACGCCGTGGACCAGGCCAATCGCGAGATCCAGGGACGCTTCGACTTCAAGGGCGTCACGGCAAGCCTGGAACTCAGCGGTGAGACCGTGCAGCTCGAGGCCGAAGTCGACTTCCAGCTCAAGCAGATGCTCGATGTGCTGCGCAACAAGCTGATCGGACGCGGCATCGACCCGCGCTGCATGGAAGTGCAGGAGCCGGTGCTGTCCGGCGTGCGGGCCCGCCAGGAGGTGACCCTCAAGCAGGGGCTGGAGCAGAAGGAGGCCAAGGATATCGTCAAGCGGATCAAGGAGACCAAGCTCAAGGTCCAGGCTCAGATTCAGGGCGACAAGGTCCGCGTCACCGGCAAGAAGCGCGACGACCTGCAGCAGATCATGGCGCTGCTCCGGGGAGAGAACGGCCCCGATCTGGCCCTGCAGTTCGACAATTTCCGCGACTGAACGGCGGCGCTGATCCAGGTCAATGACGGGGTGTGGCAGCATTGAAAAATGCTGAGGCGCCACCAATTCTGTAGATGCCAAGGGCGAAGCCCGAGGTTCCACTGTTGTATTGCGTCACGTATCGACTGAGTGAACAGGAGGTGGCGTATGAATCTGCAGAAATTCTCACCCTGGAACTGGTTCAAGAGCGAAGGCGTCGACGCCCCCGCGGCACCGACCCCGACCGAGCCCCGTCGCGGCGAGCTCTCGCCGCTGCTGGGCATGCATCAGGAGCTAGATCGCTGGATGGACGGCGTCATGCGTCAGTTCGGCATGCCCGCCCTGGAGAGCCGCTTCGGCGACATGCCGACCATGCTGCGCCCGCAGCTGGATATCGCCGAGCGCGACGACGAGTACCTGATCAGCGTCGAGGTGCCGGGCGTGGAGGAGAAGGACATCAGCCTGACCCTGGACGAGCACCGCCTGGTGATCGAAGGCGAAAAGCGCCAGGAGAGCGCCAGCGGGGATGACCGCTACCAGCGTGTCGAACGCGCCTACGGCAGCTTCCGGCGCGTCCTCGATCTGCCCGCCGATGCCCAGGCGGAGGAGATCAAGGCGTCCTTCACCAACGGCGTCCTGCAGGTCAGCGTACCGCGCAGCGCAGAGCGCAAGGCGGCGCGCCGCCAGATCCCCATCAAGTAGACAGCTCCGACGCGACGAACCCGCCAGCCGGCGGGTTCGTCGCATCGGGGATGAAACGCCATTATAGCCACAGCCGATTGGCCAGACGGCGGGCCATGGGTTTCAATGAATGAAGACGCCCCCAGCTTCCGGAGGAAGTGCATGCCGTCGCTTCGCCGCGCCGCCTATATCGTCCTGGCATGGTTCAGCTTTTCGCTGGGCGTCATTGGCGTCTTCGTACCGCTGATGCCCACCACCTGCTTCATGCTGCTGGCGGTCTGGGCCGCCTCACGGGGCTCGCCCCGCTTCGCGCTGTGGATTCGCGAGCATCCGCGGTTCGGTCCCGCCGTGGTGGCCTGGGAGGGCGAGCGGGCGATTCCGCGCCGTGCCAAGTGGGTGGCCTTGCTGATGCTGGCATTTTCCGTCGCGGTACTGGCCCTGACCCTCAGCCTAGGCTGGCTCAAGCTCGCGCTGATCCTCGGCCTGGCGCTGCTGGGGCTGTGGATCGTTACGCGCCCCGAGCCGCGGCTGGTGGATGAGGTGCCGGCCAGCCGCCTGCTGCGCCACTGAGTTCCCTTTGAGGTTCCCGGGGCGGCGGCCGTACAATGTGCGTCGATTCCTGACAGGAGCCTGATTGCGATGTCCGACCCCAAGCCGACCTACCTGCGCGACTATCGGCCCCCGGCCTACCGCGCGACGCACACCGAGCTGACCTTTGATCTCGACCCGACCGCGACGCGGGTCAAGGCGCGCCTCCACCTGGAGCGTCACCCGGAGCGCGAATCGGGCCTGCCGCTCACGCTGGACGGCGAGCGGCTTGCGCTCAAGGCCATCGCCATCGACGGCCAGCCGCTGGAGGACCACGAGTATGCGGTGACCGAGCATGGGCTGACCGTGCATCGCGTGCCGGAACGCTTCTTGCTCGACACCGAGGTGGAGATCGCCCCCGAGGCGAATACCGCCCTGGAGGGGCTCTACCAGTCGAACGGCATGTACTGCACGCAGTGCGAGGCCGAGGGCTTCCGGCGCATCACCTTCTATCCGGACCGCCCCGACGTGATGGCGACCTTCTCCACCACCGTGATCGGCGACGCCCGGCGCGAGCCGGTGCTCCTCTCCAACGGTAATCCGGTGGAGCGGGGCGAGCTGCCGAACGGTCGTCATTTCGTCACCTGGGAAGACCCGCACCCCAAGCCCTGTTACCTCTTTGCCCTGGTGGCCGGCGACCTTCAGAAGGTGGAGGACCGCTTCACCACCATGAGCGGGCGCGAGGTGACCCTGCAGATCTGGGTGGAAGCGGAGAACCTTGGCAAGACCGACCATGCCATGGCCTCGCTCAAGCGCGCCATGGCCTGGGATGAGCAGACCTACGGACGCGAGTACGATCTCGATCTGTTCATGATCGTGGCGGTCAACGACTTCAACATGGGCGCCATGGAGAACAAGGGGCTCAACATCTTCAATTCGGCGGCGGTGCTGACCCACCCCCACACGGCCACCGATGCCGCCTTCCAGCGAGTCGAGGGCATCGTCGCCCACGAGTACTTCCACAACTGGTCGGGCAACCGGGTCACCTGCCGCGACTGGTTTCAGCTCTCCCTCAAGGAGGGCTTTACGGTCTTTCGCGATCAGTGCTTCTCCGCCGACACCAACTCGGCGCCGGTCAAGCGCATCGAGGACGTCTCCTTCTTCCGCACCGCCCAGTTCGCCGAGGATGCCGGCCCCACCGCCCATCCGATTCGCCCGGACCACTATATCGAGATCACCAACTTCTACACCCTGACCATCTACGAGAAGGGCGCCGAGGCGGTGCGCATGCTGCGCAATCTGGTGGGCTGGGAGGCCTTCCGGCGCGGCAGCGATCGCTACTTCGAGCGCTTCGACGGTCAGGCGGTGACCATCGAGGATTTCGTTACCTGCATGGAGGAGGCGTCTGGCCAGGACCTTGACCAGTTCATGCGCTGGTACTCCCAGGCCGGCACGCCGGAGATCGACGCCCATGGCGAATACGACTATGCCAACGCCGAGTATCGCCTGATCCTGCGTCAGCGCACCCCGGCCACCCCGGGCCAGCCCGACAAGCTGGCGCTGCATATCCCCATCCGGCTGGGGCTGGTGGGTACCAAGAGCGGCCGTGACCTGCCGCTGACCCTGGACGGCGAGGCGCTGGGCAGCGACGCGGTGATCCACCTGCGCGAGGATGAGCAGGAGTTCGTTTTCACCGACGTCAGCGAGGCGCCGGTGCCGTCGCTTGCTCGCGGCTTCTCGGCGCCGGTCAAGCTGCGTTTTCCCGACGGCCGCGAGGATCTGGCCTTCCTGCTGGCCAACGACAGCGACGGCTTCAACCGCTGGGATGCCGGTCAGCGCCTGGCGATGCTGGCGCTGGACGATCTGATCGCCGCCCACCGCAACGGCGTCGAGAAGGTCATGGACAGCCGGGTGGTGGAGGCCTTCCGCAGCCTGCTCAAGGCCGAGACCGATGACAAGGCGGTGCTCGCCGAGATGCTGAGCCTGCCCTCGGAGGCCTATATCGCCGAGCAGCAGCCGCTGGTGGACGTGGACGCCATCCATGCCGCCCGCACCTTCGTCAAGCAGTCCTTGGCGGCTGCCCTGCGCGACGACTTCCTGGCCGTCTACCAGGCCAACCAGTCCGAGGCTCCCTATGCGCCCGAGCCAGAGCAGATCGCCGCGCGCAGCCTCAAGAACGTAGCGCTCTCCTATCTCATGGCCATCGAGGACGAGGAGGGCATCGAGCTGGCGCGCCGCCAGTACGCGTCGGATCACAACATGACCGACGTCCGCCACGCGCTGACGCTGCTGGTGCACAGCTCCCGGGACGACCTGGCCGAGCCGGCGCTGCGCCGTTTCGGCGAGAAGTGGGCCCAGGATCCGCTGGTGATGGATCAGTGGTTCGCCATTCAGGTGACCCGGCCGCAGTCCGATGCGCTCGACCGGGTCAAGTTCCTGATGGAGCACCCGGCCTTCTCGCTCAAGAACCCCAACAAGGTGCGCGCGCTGATCGGCACCTTCGCCGGTCAGAACCGGGTCAACTTCCATCGCCTCGACGGCGAAGGGTATCGGCTGCTGGCCGACGTGGTGATCGAGCTCAACCGCCTCAATCCGGAGATCGCCGCGCGGATCATCACTCCCCTGACCCGCTGGCAGCGCTTCGACGAGGCGCGCCAGGCGCTCATGAAGGAGGAGCTGGAGCGCATCCGGGCCGAGGAGCTCTCGCCGAACGTGTATGAAGTCGTCGAGAAGGCTCTCGCCTGAGGAAAGGGTAATGTCCTGCTAGCGAGAAAAAGCGCCGCCCCCAGGGGCGGCGCTTTCACGAGCGGGCTTGATTCAATAGATCAGCCAGCTCAGCACCACCACGCCGAGAAACGCCCAGAGCAGCCCGCCGATCAGGCGCCGGCGCAGCAGGGCGCGCAGGGCGAGATAGAGCAGCCATAGCCCCAGCAGCAGCACCAGCAGGCTGACCAGCGACGGTGCGATGCCCAGCGAAGCGGCGAGGCCGTCCAGGAAGCCCTGGGCGGCCTCGCCGAGGTTACGGAAGAACTGGATCAGCAGGTCGACGACGAAGCGGATGATCTCGCCGAGGGTGGTGCCAAGCCAGGTAAAGAACTCCTGCATGCCGGAACCTCAGTCGGGATTCACTCGATCATGTCGAGCACGGTGCCGACGATATCGTCCATGGTGACCAGCCCCAGCAGCTCGTTGTCATGCAGCACCAGGACCCGCTTGACTACGCTGTCGGTCATCAGGCGCGCCACATGGCGTACGTCCAGCGATTCGCCGACGCCGATGGCCGGCTTCGCGCAGACGTCGTAGACGTTGATCAGGTCGATGTCGCCCGCTTCGGCAACGATGGTCTTGAGGATATTGGTGTAAGTGATCAGCCCCCAGGCGTCGTGGGGGTCCTGGCGCTCCACCACCAGATTCTTCAGGTCGTGCTTCTTCATCAGCCCGAGCGCTTCGCGCAGGGTAGCGAAGGGGGAGACAGTGACCACGTCCCGCGTCATGATGTCCTTGACCAGCATATCTCTACTCCGTCATTCAGGGGTCAGACGTCGTGCCTGAGGCGCTCCTCGAAGCGCTTGACCTGGGCCATGTCGATGCCGCCGAGGTGCTCCACGGGAAGCGTCATCACCAGCCCCTTGGAGTCGTCCCCGGTGGGGTTGAGAATCTGGCGAATCGCCTTGAGCACCTTGAGCGAGAGCCCCTTCTCCAGGGTCATCAGCAGCACGCTCTGGCTGCCCTCATAGGTCAGGCCGAAGAAGGTTTTCTTGCGCTCGCCGCCGATGCCGCGTCCGCTCATCAGGGTCATGCCGACAGCGCCGGCCTCGGTCGCGGCATCGATGCACTCCTGCTCCATGTCTTCCGGCACGATGGCCACCAGCAGGGAGAACTTCATGGGCGGTTACCTCGCAGTTTGGCTCGTGTCACTGGCCCGACGCCGTCGATCCAACAGGTCGACCAGAATGGCATAGCTCATCACGGTCACGATAGGAAAGATCGAGGCGAAGGCGATTAGGCCGAAGCCGTCGATCAGTACGTTGCGGCCCTCGATCTGGCTGGCCAGGCCGATGCCTAGCGCCGTGACCAGCGGCACCGTTACCTCTGAGGTGGTCACCCCGCCTAGGTCGAAGGCCAGTGCCACGATATAGCGGGGGGCCAGCGCGGTGAGCAGAATGACCAGCAGGTAGCCGCCGATGATGTAATGGTGGATGGAGTCGCCGCTGATGATGCGATGCACGCCGATGGTGATGCCGATGGCCACGCCCACCGCCACCAGGATACGTATCACGCTGCCCCGGATCTTGCCCGCGGCGGCCTCTTCGGCCTGCTGGCCCACGGCGATCAGCGCCGGCTCCGCCATGGTGGTGGCAAAGCCGATGCAGAAGGCGAAGAGGTAGACCCATAGCCAGGTGTCGAAGCCGATCAGCTGCTCGGCCATGCGCTCGCCGATGGGGAAGAGGCCCAGCTTGAGGCCCACCACGAAGGCATAGAGGCCGATGATCACCAGGGCAAAGCCGGTGGTCACCTTGAGGGGGTTGGAAAGCTTGCGCTTGAGCACCGCGTACTGGAAGAACAGGATGACCAGGATGATCGGCAGCACGTCGCGCAGCATGGAGAACAGGTCGAGCAGCATCACCAGCGGCCCGGAGGGCGTGTCGATGTCGTCCTGGGCGGCGAGCAGCGCCGCATCGGCCGGCACGCTGCCGGGATCGGCGTAGACCAGGATCCCGTAGAGCTGCACGCTGATCATCGGCACCATCACCGCCAGCGCGACCAGCCCGAAGCCGTCGATCAAGGGGTTGCGGCCGCGGATCGAAGAGGCCAGGCCGATGCCCAGCGCCGCGATCAGCGGCACGGTAACGATGTTGGTGGTCACCCCGCCGGAGTCATAGGCGAGGCCGACGATCTCCTCCGGGGCGAAAAAGGTGACCAGCACCACCAGCACATAGCCGCCGATCATGTACCAGTGGATGGGGTGGCCAAGGATCACGCGGAACACACCGAGGGCCATCACCAGCCCTACCGAGGCGGCGACGATCAGACGCAGGGTGAGCGCATCGATGCGTCCATCGCTGATCTGGGCGGCCTGTTCGGCCACGGCGATTAGTGCCGGCTCGGCGACCACCGCCGAGAAGCCGATGGCGAAGCCGAAGATCATCAGCAGCGGCATGGAGCCGCGGCGAGCGAACTGGTTGGAGAGGCTCTTGCCCACCGGAAAGATGCTCAGCTCCAGGCCGCGCAGAAACAGCGCCACGCCTAGCGCCACGATCAGCAGGCCCACGGCGATGCCAAGTCCCCCTTCCGGCCACTCCCGCAGCAGCAGGGCCTGGAAGGCCACCACGACGGCGATGATCGGAAAGAGGTTGCGCAGCGCATGGACCAGCGCGTGGAGAAAATCCTTGAGTTGCTCTGTCAAGACCGACTCCCTGGAAGCGGTTCCCTTGGTGCGCTCACCTGCCTGTCGTCTAGCCTGGGGAGTGTGACCCGAGCATGACGTGGCAACTGGCTCACTATACCATCGGAGAGTGCCATGGCGCGCGTCTCCAAGGTGCATGGTGTTGATCGATATCAAGGGCGAAAGGATACAAGGAGAAACCGATGAGCGTGTCGTTGATCGTGCTGCTGGTGGTGCTAGGGGTGCTGGTGATCTACAGCGTCAGCATCTATAACCGCCTGGTGGCGCTGAGGAATCGCTATCAGAACGCCTTCGCCCAGATCGAGGTCCAGCTCAAGCGGCGCTACGACCTGATCCCCAACCTGGTGGAGACCGCCAAGGCCTACATGGCCCATGAGCGCGAGACCCTGCAGGCGGTCACCGAGGCGCGCAATGCCGCCCTCTCCGGGCTGGAAAGCGCCGCCGCCCGCCCCGGGGAGCCGGGGGCCATGGCCGAGCTGGCCGGGGCGGAAGGGGCGCTTGGGGCGGCGCTTGGGCGTCTCAACGTGGTCATGGAGGCCTATCCGGATCTCAAGGCCTCGGCGAACATGCGCCAGCTCTCCGAAACCCTGACCAGCACCGAGAACCGCGTGGCCTTCGCCCGCCAGGCCTTCAACGATGCGGTGATGCAGTACAACACCTACAAACAGAGCTTCCCTCCGGTGGTGCTGGCGGGGCCGATGGGACACCGCGAGGATGCGGCGCTCCTGGAGTTCGAGGATAGCGCCGCCATCCAGGCGGCGCCCAAGGTCAGCTTCTGACGGGGCACCATATGGATTTTTCGGTGCCCAGGACCGGGCGCGACGCCAGACTGGCTGGCTGATTGGACTGCTGCTGCTAGCGGTGCTGGGCTTGATCGCCGCGGCAACCCTGGTGGTGGCGCTGGCGGTGGTGCTGATGGATGGCGGGCAGATGGAAGCCGATGCCCTCTCCCGGGCCCTTGACCCGCGACTGCTGGGCACGGTGGCGCTGGGCGTGCTGGCGGTGGTGGGGCTCGGCAGCCTGATGCGACACCTGCAGCTGCGTCGCGGCGGCTCGGCGGTGGCCGAGGCCCTGGGCGGACGGCTGCTCAACGTTAACACCCGCAACGCCGATGAGCGCCGCCTGCTCAACGTGGTGGAGGAGATGGCCATCGCCTCGGGCGTGCCGGTGCCCTCGGTCTATGTGTTGGAGGAGCCGGCGATCAACGCCTTCGCCGCCGGTCACGCCCCCCAGGACGCGGCGATCGGGGTCACCCGCGGCGCCATCCAGGCCCTGGATCGCGATGAGCTGCAGGGCGTGGTCGCCCATGAGTTCAGCCATATCCTGCACGGCGATATGCGCCTCAACCTGCGCCTGGTGGCGCTGCTCCACGGCATTCTGCTGATCGGCCTGGCCGGTCGGATGCTGCTACGCGGCATGATGGGCGGTCGCCGACGGGTGCGCGGTGCGCGGCGCGGCGGGGGCATGTGGCGATCCTCGGCGTGGGGGTGGCGCTGATGGTGGTGGGCTATGCCGGCACGCTGAGCGGCAATCTGATCAAGGCGGCGGTCAGCCGGCAGCGGGAGTATCTCGCCGATGCCAGCGCGGTGCAGTACACCCGCAACCCGGCGGGCATCGCCGGCGCCCTCAAGCGGCTGGCCGCCCATGCTCGGGGCTCCGAGCTGCGCGCCCCCCAGGCCGCCGAGTTCAGCCATCTCTATTTTGGCCGCGGGGTGGCGGGGCTTGGCGGTCTCACCGCCACCCATCCTCCGCTCGAGGCGCGCATTCGGCGACTGGAGCCCGGCTGGGACGGCAGCCTGCCGGCGCCGAGGCGCCCCGAAGCGCCGGAGGTCGTCGCGGACGGTGCGGCAGCCGATGCTGCGGCAGCCGACGGCGCGGCGCCGGGCAGGGGGGCGCCCGAGGCCGCCGGCCTGGCGGCGGGGCGCTCGCCCGGTGGTGCAGCACCAAGCGGGTCGGGCATCGAGTCCCTTGGCAAGCGGGTCGGACAGCCGGGGCCGGAGGACCTCGTGCGCGCCCGCCAGGCCCTGGCCGGCCTCGACCCGCTCCTGCTCGAGGCCGCCCATGATCCCTACGCCGCCCGAGCGCTGGTCTACGGCATGCTGATGGGCGTGGCGCCGGAGAGCCGTGAGCGCCAGCGCCGGGCGCTGGTCGACCAGGCGCTGCCGGAGGTGCTCGAGGAGCTCGACCGCCTGGCCGAACCCCTGGCCGGCCTGAGTCCGGGGCAGCGGCTGCCGCTGATCGAGCTGGTGCTGCCGGTGCTGGGCCAGCTCTCCACCGCCCAGTACGCCCGCTTTCGCCACTGTCTCGACCGCTTGCTGGCCGAGGAGACGGCTCCCGGCGCCCTGCAGTGGGCGCTGCATCGGCTGGTGCGGGTCGGTATCGAAGGGGAGGCCGGTTCCGGTCGCCATCGCCGTCGGCTGGAGCAGCTCGCCGGTCCAGCGGGGCTGCTGATGTCGAGCCTGGCCCGGGCCGGTGAGGGGGAGGAGACGCAGGCCCGCGAGGCCTTCACCGCAGCCGCCGACTCCCTGCCGCTCACCTACGTCGCTTCCTGCGCCAGCGCTGCCGAGCTCGACTGGGCGATGGGGCAGCTCCGGGCGCTGGTCGATGATGACCGGATTCGCCTGCTCACCGCCATGGCCCGCTGCGTCTCCCATGATGGCCGGATCGCGGCGGCCGAGGCCGAGCTGCTGCGTGCGGTGGCCTGGTCGCTGGGCTGCCCGCTGCCGGTTACCGCCATCGATGAGGCGGCGACGGATCATTTTTCCGCGGCAGTGTCCAAGGGTCAGGAACCTTGAAAAAAACTGGGAGACTTGCAGGTGCATCAAGGCTTTGCTGCAATGTAACTCCTTTGATGGCCGACACGTGACAGTGCAGGAGATACCTGAATGGCGAAGAGAGCCTGGATACCGGCAGCGGTGGCGCTGACCCTCGCGCTGGGACTGGCGGGCTGTGGAGATGCCGAAGAGGACACAGCCGACGCCGAAGAGACCGAGGTGCCCGCCGTCGCGGCAGAGCAGGACGAGGCACTGGAGGCTGAAGCGCCGCCCGAAGAGGAGGCCCTGCCCGCGGCCGATGAGCCCCTTCCCGGCGAGGAAGAGGCCCTCGTCGATGATCCAGAAGCCCTGGGCGAAGATGACCTGACGCCCGAGGAGGAGGTCGCGGCGGATACCGAGACCCTGGGCGAGTCCCCGGCGGACACCCTGGATGAGGGCGCGGCCCTGCCCGGCGAGACCACCCCTGATGAAATCGACGCCATCATCGAAGAGCAGGAGCGCCGCTTCGAGGAGGCGCAGCGCCGTATCGAAGAGCAGTTCGAAGCGGTGGAGAGTGATGATCCGGTGTTCGAGCCCATGGGCGATACCATGGATTTCGACACCCGTCTCGAGCCGATCGAGGGCGACCCGGTCGACTCGGAGCAGGAGATGACTGGCACCCTGGGTGACGAGGCTGCCCTGCCTGGTGAAACCACCGGCACGGACATCGACGCCCTGCTGGAAGAGACCGAGCGGCGCTTCGAGGAGGCTCAGCGGCGCCTCGACGAGCAGTTCGAGGAGGCCGAGCAGCGCGACCCGCTGGAATACGACGAGTTCGGCGACGTCGACGAGTAGCGGACCGACCCGACGCGGCCGTTAGGAGCGCCAGCCAAGAAAAAGGCCCACCGCAAGGTGGGCCTTTCGTCTGGGGCGGCTGGCCTTGTGTGACAAGGCGGCAGCGTCATCCGCTGGTCGAGCCTTGGGCTCAGTTGGTGACCCGGATGTTGGAGGCCTGAAGGCCCTTCTTGCCCTGGGTGACGTCGAAGGAGACCTTCTGTCCGTCCTGCAGGCTCTTGAAGCCTTCTGCCTGAATCTCGGAGAAGTGGGCGAACAGGTCGTCACCGCCGTCGTCCGGTGAGATGAAGCCATAGCCCTTGGTGTCGTTGAACCACTTGACAGTGCCAGTTGCCATTGTCGATTTCCTTGCATACTGATGGATCGTGCTGGGCACTCGGCGGTGCCGAAGGCCCGAAGTGCGTGGGCAAACAGGAAAAGTGCGCTTCGGGTGTTTCGAGAAATCGAAATACAACTGACGACTTTCACCTTGCTGTCCTACGCAGCGGATCATGCATCGGGAGCCGGAGGAGCGTCAACCAGACGGCTCGTCGCCGGCGCCGATACCCGCCAATTCCACTGTAGAGCGAAAATCCCAGAGCGTCCAGCGCCTCGGGGGCGGCATGGCGTCGCCCCGATGGCGCTCTCGCCGTTGCAGCGTCGGCCGGGACTAGAAGGCCTCCCACTCGGCCTCGCGGCGCTGCTGGGCGGGTTGCGCCGCGGCCGTCGGGCGCCGGCTCGGCCTTGGGTCGGCGGCTGTTGCGGGCCGCGACGGCCGCTCGCGTCCCGACAGCTGGAACTTGGCCACCGCCTCGGTGAGGCGCTGCGCCTCGGTCTGCAGCTGGTTGGCCGCGCGGCTGGCCTGCTGGACCAGCGCCGCGTTCTGCTGGGTGGTCTGGTCCATGTCGCCGACCGCCGTGTTTACCTCGCCGATGCCGGAGCGCTGCTCCCGCGACGCTACGGCGATCTCGTCCATCAGGTCATTGACCCGCTGCACCGAGGCCATGATCTCGCTCATGGTGGTGCTGGCCGTATCGGCCTGCTGGGTACCGGCGGCGATCTGTTCGACCGAGGTCTCGATCAGCTGGCGAATATCGGTCGCCGCCTCGGCGCTGCGGGTGGCGAGCTGGCGAACTTCGCTGGCCACCACCGCGAAGCCGCGGCCGTGCTCGCCGGCCCGGGCGGCCTCCACCGAGGCGTTCAGCGCCAGGATATTGGTTTGGAAGGCGATGGAGTCGATCAGGCCGATGATCTCGGTGATCTGCTGCGAACCCTGGCGAATCTCATGCATGCGCGCCACCACGTTGGCCACCACCTGGTTGCCCTGCTCGGCGCGGCCGGCCGCTTCGCGTGCCACGTGACTCGCCTGGGCGGCGTTCTCGCTGTTGCGCTCCATGGTCGAGGTCATCTCTTCCATGCTCGAGGCGGTCTCGGTCAGCGAGGCGGACTGGCGCTCGGTGCGCTCGGCCAGGTCCTGGTTGCCGCCGGCGATCTCGCGGGCGCTGGAGAGGATCTCGCCGCTGCTGTCACGCACCGTGGTCACGGTGGTCGAGAGGCCACGCTGCATGTCGCGCAGGGCGGCGTAGAGCTTGCCGATCTCGTTGCGCCCGCGGGTCTCGATCTTGGCACTCAGGTCGCCCTTGGCCATGCGCTGGAAGTGCTCGATGATCCTGTCCAGGGGACGGATCAGGTTGGCGCCCACCCCCAGAAGACCAGGCAGACCGTGAGCAGGGCGGCGATGAATACCGCGATGATGGCGATGCGGGCGGTGTTGACCACCCATTCGAAGCCGTCGGTGCGCTGGCTCCCTTCGGCCTCCACCCTGTGGAAGAAGCCGATGGCATCCTGATAGAAGTCCCGGTACTGGTCATAGGCGGCGGGACGCAGCGAGCGGTAGGCATCGCTCTCACCCCTGGCCAGCGCCTCGGCCTGGGGCTGGAGCGTCTCGGCCATGAGCCGCTCGAAGCTCTCGGCGATGGGGGCGATCAGCGGTTCATGCTCGGGCTCGGCCGGCAGGGCGAGAAAGTCGGCCATGGCATCGGCGGCGGAGGCCAAGGCGTCGGCGGCCTCCCGGGCCCGGGTCTGGCGCTCGGCGTCGGAGAGTACGGTACCCGGCTCGATCGTGGCCTCGTAGAGGCGTGCCAGCTCCAAGCGGGCCGCCTGGAGCGTGGAGTTGGTGCGATTGAGGGTGGCCTGCTGATTGACGTTGATGGCGTTGAACGCCTCGAGGCTGCGCTGGCTGTGGTTGACCGCATAGAGTCCTACACCGCTCAGCACCATCAGCAGGGCGGTAAAGACCAGCAGGACCAGGGTCCAGCTCATTCTCACCGACAGGTTGTCCAGTAGGCGCATTGGGCATCTCTCCTGTTGTTGTAGTCGATAGCGACCGTTGCAGGGGGTCATCGACCCGGCATGGCCGATTGGCCGTCTGGGGCGGCCGTTATCGAGGGGCTCTCTAGCATGCCTGGAGTATTTCTTAATGTATACAATTTGATCGATAAATGTCGACCAGTGAGGATGGCCATCAAGAGGCGCCGCTTTTGCGTACAATGCCGTCTTTGCCCCTTGAAATGCCGTACGGCCTTGTTTGGCAGGAGTTGTCGCGATGCTGGTGGATGCTCAGTTCTGGCCCTTCCTGGTGGCCATCACCCTGCTGACCATGAGTCCCGGGTGGATACCCTGCTGGTGATTCGCAATACCGCCCGCGGTGGCGTTCGCGACGGTGCACTCACCAGCCTGGCGATCTGCTGCGGGCTCTTCGTTCATGCCTCGGTGTCGGCGCTGGGCATTTCGCTGATCGTGCTGCAGTCGGCATGGGCCTTCGGGGTGCTCAAGCTTGCGGGTGCCGGTTACCTGGTGTGGCTGGGCATCACCAGCCTGCTGGCGGCACGGCGCGGGCGGGGGCTGCCGGTGGCCGGCGTCAGCGGTGAGCGTCAGGCGGTGCCGGCCGCGCAGTCGCTGCGCGAGGGCTTTCTCTGCAATGTGCTCAACCCCAAGACGGTGGTCTTCTACATGGCCTTTCTGCCTCAGTTCATCGCCCCCGGGGACCCGGCGCTGGTCAAGTCGCTGTTCCTGGCCGGGGTGCACTTCGTCATTGCCAACCTGTGGCAGATCGCCATCGCGGTGATGGTTGGCGGGGCGGGCCGGCTGCTGGCCAGCCGTGCCTTCGCTCGGGGGCTCAACGGCGCCACCGGTGCGGTGCTGGTGGTGCTGGGCGTGCGACTTGCCTTCGAGCGCCAGCCGGTCTGATAGGCGGCTTGAGTAGCCGTCACCGATATGGGCTATACTTAAGACGAATATTTGAGCTGCGAGAGGAGAGGAATATGCGCAACAAGCTGGGAATTGCCCTGTACTTTCTCTTTTCGGCAGGGGCCATCGTCGTGATGTTCGCTCTGGTGGCCGGTCTGGTGTATCTGCTTGCCTTCGATGGGTACCCACTGAGTTTTAATCTGCTTTCGGGCAGCCTGTTCTTCATTATTCTGGCCGCCATTTTCTGGATTTGCGGCCAGGCCGCCAAGCATTTCCTGACCGATGCCGGGCCGTCATCGCCATCCAATGGCAATGCCTCCTCCTGACGGCAGGGCGCCGATGTCAGTGCGTGTCGCTCGCTGGGCAACACCGCCGGGAGGCTGTCGCCTCCAGTCGCGATCTGAAGATTCTCCTACAGCGCGGCAATCGCTGACCTTGTAGGAGCGCTGCTCCGCATCGCGACTGGCGCCGTCGGCGCCCTGGCGGAGGTCGCCGGCGGAGGTCGCTGGCGCGGGCGCTGATCGCCAGCGTGGGCAACACCGCCGGGAGGCTGTCGCCTCCAGTCGCGATCTGAAGATTCTCCTACAGCGCGGCAATCGCTGACCTTGTAGGAGCGCTGCTCCGCATCGCGACTGGCGCCGGTAGGCGCCCCGGCGGTGTCGCCAGCGCTGGCAACACCGCCGGAAGTCAGTTTCGCGCCAGCAGCGAACGGTCGTAGCGCACGCTCTTCTCTCCCGGGCTGAGCATCGACACCCCTTCGCTGCTGCCGCCGTTGGCCAGGCTCTCGAAGATGACGCGATAGGTCAGCACCGCCTGGACATAGTCGCGGGTTTCACGGAAGGGGATGCTCTCGACGAAGAGGTCGAACTCATCCGGGGCATCGCGCAGCCAGCGATCCACCCGTCCTGGCCCGGCGTTGTAGGCCGCTGCGGCGGCCAGCCGGTTGCCCCGATAGCGATCGATCATGTCGCGGATGTAGGTGCTGCCCAGGCGAATGTTGAGCTCAGGGTCGAGCACGCCATAGGGGCCCGGGTCGCTGATCCCGAGTTGGCGGGCCAGCTGGGTGGCGGTGCCCGGCATGATCTGCATCAGGCCCCGGGCGCCGGCGGGGAGAGGGCCTCAGGGTTGTAGGCGCTCTCGCGGCGGGTGATCCCCATCAGCAGGTAGGGGTCGACGCCGCTGAGGCGCCCCCAGTGCAGGAAGTGCTCGCGATAGGCCTCCGGGAAGCGCCACTCCAGGGCGTCCCACATCTGGCCGGTGATGGTGGTCTGCACCAGCTTGGGGTACCAGCCGCGGCGCTGGGCATAGTCGGCCAGCGCCCGCGCTTCGCGCTCCTCGGCTCGGGCCACTGCCGCGTACCACTCGCTGGCGGCCAGGCCATCCTCGCCGATGCGCAGCAGCGCCTCGGTGCGTACCACGGCAGGCCAGCCGGCCACCTGCTCACGGAAGCGCTCGTCGAAGCCGTTGCGCTCCAGGTTGAGGGCGTAGGGCTGGCCCAGCCGGTCGGCGGCAGCGAAGCCGAAGAAGTTGCGCCCCTGGGCGGAGCTGGCATAGGCGGCCTCGGCGCGCTCGGCGTTGCCCAGCCGCTCATGGGCGCGGGCGGTCCAGTACTGCCAGCGGCTCTGCTGGCGCTGGTCGTCGGGCATGGCCTCGAGCCAGCGCAGCGCGCCGGCCCAATCGCGCTCGGTCAGGGCCCGCCGGACCCGCAGCTCCAGCACCCGGTCGGAGTCGAGCTGCGCCAGCGTCTCGTCGACCCAGCCGCGGCTATTGTCGATATCGCGGACCAGCGAGTAGAAGACCAGCTCCTCCTCGATGGCCCGGCGCTGTTCGGGCTCGATGGGCAGCTGCGCGGCGATCTGGCGCCACGCCGTCAGCGCTGCTTCGGTATCGGCCCGAGTGAGGCCGTGCATGGCCGCGGCAAACAGCGGCCCGCTGCCGCGGCACTCCGGCCCGATGCACCTCGGCACTCGGGTCACTGCCGCATGGTCCTGCTGCAGCCGTTCCACGGCCGCGCGGCCCTCGGCCCAGCGGCTGCCCAGCATTCGGCCCAGGTAGCGTACCATGCCGCTTTCCCCCGCCTGCCAGGCCAGCATCTTGCGCTCCCAGATCTCCTGCTCACCGATCTCACCGCGGGTGCGCAGGGTATCGAACAGGGTGTCGCAGGCATCGGGCTGGGAGCGCCCGACGTTCCATAGCGCTCGACCGCCCTCGGCGGCCTGCTCGGGCGCCACGTCGAGCAGTGCGGTGTAGTAGTAGCGCTGGCGGTGCGTTCCCCGGGGCTCGCCGTCGGCCACGGCGCGCAGGTAGGCATGGCGCTGGGCCGCGCCGTAGCGGGCGATCGCCTGGCCACGCATCCACTCGCCGAGGGGAGAGTCGGCGTGGCGATCGATGTAGTCCAGCACCTGGGCGGGGACACGTCGGGCAGGCGGTTGCGCAGGCGATGGTACTCCACATAGCCGCTCAGCACATGGCCGTCGATGGCGGCGAAATCGACCTTGTCCCACTGCTGGTCGCGGGCGGCGGCCAGGGCGTCGCGAAGGTCGCTATCGCTTGCCGCCGCAGCGGGCTGGGCGGCGGCCAGCAGCGGAAGCGAGAGGGTGGCCGCGGCAAGCCAGGCGGCAGCGCGGCGCAGCGAAAGGCGTTGGCGCATGGGGCGGGTCTCCGGGGGTAAATGACTCGACCAGAGTATCGTCGCCTATCGCGTGGCGTTTGAGTAGGGTACAGCCACGCTTTTTCTCCCGGTGAGTGAGCATTGACCGACACGGGCGCGCTTGTGCTGTCGATAATTGCCGGCTAGGCTCAGGCAACAACGATATCAAACGATTGTTTTAAAGGAGCCAGGGCGTGCCCCCACCGATTCACCCCCTCGGCGCTTGCCGGTCCCGACGCCGAGGCCTGGCGCCGCGCCCTGCAGCGCTTCGCCTCGGTGATCCCCCATACTCGTGAGCTGGGCCTCGAAGTGGTGGCGGTTGCGCCGCCCGAGGTGACCATGCGCCTGCCCTGGCAGCCGGCACTGCTGGGCGATGCCTCCCAAGGCTTGGCCCACGGTGGCGCACTGACCATGCTGCTCGACACCGTCTGTGGCGCCTCGGTGCTGTGCGGGCTGCCCTCGCCCGAGGTGTGCCCGACCCTGGACCTGCGCGTGGATCACTACCGCCCGGCGGTGGCCGACCAGACCATCATCGCCCGGGCGCGGGTGCTGCGGGTCACCGAGTCCATGGTGTTCACCGAGGGTACCCTGTGGCAGCAGCCGCAGCGGCCCATTGCCCGGGGCATCGGCAACTTCGTGCGGCTGGGGCCGCGCAATACGCCGCCGGGTTTCGTCGAGGCGCTGTTCGCGGAGGAGGATGACCATGCCTGAGGGCTTTCACGACGTGTCCTGGCTGGAGCGGACCCGGGCCGAGAGCGACGTGGCCGCCTGGCTGGCGCTGGTGCCCTATGCCCGTCACATCGGCGTCGAGGCGGCGCCGGACCCGCGTGCCGATGGCCTGATCTTCGTGTTGACGCCGCAGGAGCGCAACATTGGCAACGTGCTGCTGCCGGCGCTGCACGGCGGGGTGGTGGCGGCCTTCATGGAGACCGCGGCGACCCTGGACCTGATGCTCGCCGCCCGGGAGCCGCGCCTGCCGCGCATCGTCGATTTCTCCATCGACTACCTGCGCACGGCGCGGGTGGTGCCGACCCACGCCCGCTGCGCCCTGCTGCGCGAGGGGCGGCGCCTGGCCAACGTCCGGGTCACCGCCTGGCAGGCGCAGGAGTCGGAGCCGGTGGCCACGGCGCGGCTGCACTTCGTGCTGGGCCCGCCGGAACACGACGCTTGAAATTATCGCACCGGCCCCCATATCGCTGACCAGTTGTTATCGGGCGGCGCCATTCGGGCGTCGCCGCTGGTTCAAGCCATGAGGTAAAAGGTCCATGTCCACTGCCACCCGCGAGGAAACCCTCGGCTTCCAGACCGAGGTCGAGCAGCTGCTGCACCTGATGATTCACTCCCTGTACTCCAACCGGGAGATCTTCCTGCGCGAGCTGATCTCCAACGCCGCCGACGCCTGCGACAAGCTGCGCTATGCGGCACTGGACAACGACGCCCTGTATGAAGGCGACAGCGAGCTGCGCATCGAGATCGATCACGACGCCGAGGCCGGCACCGTGACCGTGCGCGACAACGGCGTCGGCATGAGCCGTGAGGAAGTGATCGCCAACCTCGGCACCATCGCCAGAAGCGGCACCGCCGAATTCCTCAAGCAGCTCACCGGCGAGCAGCAGAAGGACGCCCGGCTGATCGGCCAGTTCGGGGTGGGCTTCTATTCGAGCTTCATCGTCGCCGACGAGGTGACGGTGCGCACCCGCAAGGCGGGCAGCGACAAGGGCGAGGGCGTGGAGTGGCGCTCCAAGGGTGAGGGCGAGTTCACCGTTGCCGAGGTCGAGCGCGAGGCCCACGGCACCGAGATCGTCCTGCACCTCAAGGACGACGCCAAGGAGTTCGCCGACGACTTCCGCCTGAAGAGCCTGGTGCGCAAGTACTCCGACCATATCGAGGTGCCGGTGCGCATGCCCAAGGTCGAGAAGGCCCGCGACGAGGAGGGCAAGGAGATCGAGGGCAGCGAGACGGTCAGTTGGGAGACCGTCAACGAGGCCACTGCGCTGTGGGTGCGCCCAAGAGCGAGATCTCCGACGAGGAGTACCAGGCCTTCTACAAGCACGTGGCTCACGATTTCTCCGATCCGCTCACCTGGAGCCACAACAAGGTCGAAGGCAAGCTGGAGTATACCAGCCTGCTCTACGTGCCCGGCCGCGCGCCCTTCGATCTCTACGAGCGCGACGGCGCCCGGGGCGTCAAGCTCTACGTGCAGCGCGTCTTCATCATGGACGACGCCGAGCAGTTCCTGCCGCTCTACCTGCGCTTCATCAAGGGCGTGCTGGACACCCGCGACCTGTCGCTCAACGTCTCCCGCGAACTGCTTCAGCAGGACCCCAAGGTCGAGAAGATCAAGTCCGCGCTGACCAAGCGGGCGCTGGACATGCTCAAGAAGCTGGCCAAGGACAAGGCGGCCTACCAGACTTTCTGGAACACCTTCGGCAGCGTGCTCAAGGAGGGGCCGGCGGAGGACTTCGCCAACCGCGAGAAGATCGCCGGCCTCTTGCGCTTCTCCACCACCCACACCGACAGCGCCACCCAGGACCAGTCCCTGGCCGACTACGTCGAACGTATGAAGGAAGGCCAGCAAAAGATCTACTACATCGTGGCCGACGGTTTCAACGCCGCCAAGTCGAGCCCGCATCTGGAGATCTTCCGCAAGAAGGGCATCGAGGTGCTGTTGCTGCACGATCGCATCGACGAGTGGCTGATGAGCCATCTCCACGAGTTCGACGGCAAGGGCTTTGTGGACGTGGCCAAGGGCGAGCTTGACCTCGGTGAGATCGAGGGAGAGGAGGAGAAGAAGGCCCAGGAAGAGACCGCCAAGGCCAAGGAGGACCTGGTCAAGCGGGTCAAGGAGGCGCTTGGCGAGGAAGTCCAAGAGGTCAAGGTGACCCACCGGCTGACCGATTCGCCGTCCTGCGTGGTGCTCCCCGAGCACGAGATGGGCTTCCAGATGCGCCGCATCATGGAAGCGGCCGGCCAGAGCCTTCCGGAGGTGAAGCCGATCCTCGAGCTCAACCCCGAGCATGCTCTGGTGGCGCGCCTGGAGAGCGCCGAGGGCGATAGCTTCGGTGATCTCGCGCGTATCCTGCTCGACCAGGCGATCATCGCCGAGGGTGGCCACCTGGACGATCCGGCGGCCTACGTGAAGCGGCTCAACGCCCTGCTCATCCGCTGACGCCTCTCAGTCGGGCATGTTGCCCGAGACAATTCACCCTTCATGGCCGCCTTTGGGCGGCCATTTTTTTCCATATTGAGGCGTTAATTGACGCTGACGTTAAGGGAAGCCTTTTGCCAAGGGGCGGCGTGTCACGCCAAAAAAGCGCGCCGGAAAGAGCGCTATCGGTTCACTTGGTAGTTGTGCAATGCAGTAGCGTCAGGTATGAATACCGGGACCGATTTATGCCAGATTTCAATAACCATAAGGGAGATCCAACGTGAAGATTGGTGCACCCAAAGAGCTCGCCAAGGGGGAGGCGCGTGTCGCCCTGACCCCGGAGAGCGTCAAGGAAATTCACAAGCTGGGACACGAGTGCCTCATCGAGGCCGGCGCCGGCACGGCCGCCGGCTTCGCCGATGAGGCCTACCGCGAGGCGGGCGCCAGCGTGGTGGCGGATGCCCAGGCCCTTTGGCAAGACGCCGAGGTGGTCATCAAGGTGCGCGAGCCGACCGATGAGGAGGCCGACCGCCTGCGCGAGGGCCAGACGCTGATCGCCTTCTTCTGGCCGGCCCAGAACGAGGCGCTGCTGGAGCGCTGCCGCGCTACCGGTGCCACCGTGATCGCCATGGACATGGTGCCGCGCATTTCCCGGGCCCAGAAGATGGATGCGCTCTCGAGCATGGCCAATATCGCCGGCTACCGGGCGGTGATTGAGGCAGGCAATCAGTTCGGACGCTTCTTCACCGGCCAGGTTACCGCCGCCGGTAAGGTGCCACCGGCCAAGGTGCTGGTGATCGGCGCCGGGGTGGCGGGGCTCTCCGCCATCGGCACGGCGACCAGTCTCGGCGCCGTGGTGCGTGCCTTCGACGTGCGTCCCGAGGTGGCCGAGCAGATCGAGTCCATGGGCGCCGAGTTCCTGTTCCTCGACTTCGAGGAGAGCGCCGACGGCTCGGAGAGCGGCGGCTATGCCAAGCCCTCCAGCCCCGAGTTTCGCGAGAAGCAGCTGGCCTGCTTTCGCGAGCAGGCCCCCGAGGTGGACATCGTCATCACCACCGCCCTGATTCCCGGGCAGCCGGCGCCCAAGCTGTGGCTCGAGGACATGGTTGCCTCGATGAAGCGCGGCTCGGTGATCATCGATCTGGCCGCCGAGAAGGGCGGCAACTGCGACCTCACCCAGCCGGACCAGACGGTGGTCAGCGACAACGGCGTGACCGTGGTCGGCTACACCGATTTTCCGTCGCGCATGGCCACCCAGGCCTCGGCGCTCTACGCCACGAACATCCGCCATATGCTCACCGACCTGACCCCGGGCAAGGACGGGACGATCGTGCATGACATGGAGGATGACGTGATCCGCGGGGCCACGGTGGCCCACCAGGGCGAGATCACCTTCCCGCCGCCGCCGCCCAAGGTCAAGGCCATCGCCGCCAAGCCCAAGGAGAAGGTCAAGGAGCCCACGCCGGAAGAGAAGCGCGCCGCCGAGCACGCCACCTTCGTGGAGCAGACCAAGCGCCAGGCGATTCTGCTCGGCGTGGGGGGCGCCCTGATGCTGCTGTTGGCGCAGATCGCTCCAGCCTCCTTCATGCAGCACTTCATCGTCTTCGTGCTGGCCTGTTTCGTCGGCTTCCAGGTGATCTGGAACGTCAGCCACTCGCTGCACACGCCCCTGATGGCGGTGACCAACGCCATCTCCGGGATCATCATTCTCGGCGCCGTGCTGCAGATCGGCTCGGGTAACTGGATCGTGGTGCTGTTGGCGGCCATCTCCGTGCTGATCGCCACCATCAACATCGTCGGCGGCTTCCTGGTGACACGCCGGATGCTGGCCATGTTCCAGAAATCGTGAGCGGCGGAGACACAACATGTTAAGTCAGGGATTTGTATCGGCCGCGGCGATTGCGGCAAGCGTGCTCTTCATCCTCTCGCTGGGGGGTTGAGCAATCAGGAGAAGGCCAAGCGGGCGGTGTGGTACGGCATCGTCGGCATGGCCGTGGCGGTGCTGTTCACCGCCTTCGGTCCGGGCATCGGGGCCTACTGGCTGATGATTCCCATGATCGTGATCGGCTCGGTGATCGGCTGGAAGGTGGCCAAGCAGGTGGCCATGACCGAGATGCCCCAGCTGGTGGCGGCGCTGCACAGCTTTGTCGGTCTGGCCGCGGTGTTCGTGGCCTGGAACGCCGATCTGGAGCGTCGTCGGGTGCTGGCCGTCCAGGCCGTGGAGGGGGCCACCGAGGAATTCTCGGCCTTCGCCGCCCTGGTGGCGACCAAGGCACCCGATGAGCTCACCTTCCTGCAGCTCGAGGTGGTGTTTGCCATCTTCATCGGTGCGGTGACCTTCACCGGCTCGGTGATCGCCTTCGGCAAGCTGGCCGGCAAGGTGGACGGCAAGGCCAAGCAGCTGCCCGGGGGCATCTGCTCAACGCCGGTGCCGCGGCGCTGTCGCTGCTGCTGGCCATCCTCTATGTCAACGGTGCCGGCTTCTGGACGCTGCTGGTGCTGGCGGCGCTGGCCTTCTTCATCGGCTACCATCTGATCATGGGCATCGGCGGTGCCGACATGCCGGTGGTGGTGTCGATGCTCAACAGCTACTCCGGCTGGGCGGCGGCGGCCATCGGCTTCACGCTCTCCAACGACCTGCTGATCGTCACCGGCGCGCTGGTGGGCTCCTCGGGGGCGATCCTCTCCTACATCATGTGCAAGGCGATGAACCGCAACTTCATCAGCGTGATTCTGGGCGGTTTTGGGGCGGCCCAAGGCCCGGCCACAGAGATTGAGGGCGAGCAGGTGGCCATTGACGCCGCTGGCGTGGCCAGCACGCTGAACAACGCCGACAGCGTGATCATCGTGCCGGGCTACGGCATGGCGGTGGCCCAGGCCCAGAACGCGGTGAGCGAACTGGTGCGCAAGCTGCGCGCCGCGGGCAAGGAGGTGCGCTTCGCCATCCACCCGGTGGCCGGGCGCCTGCCGGGGCACATGAACGTGCTGCTGGCCGAGGCGCGGGTGCCCTACGATATCGTCATGGAGATGGACGAGATCAACGACGACTTCCCCAAAACCGACGTGGCGATCGTCATCGGCTCCAACGATATCGTCAATCCGGCCGCCCAAGAGGACCCCTCGAGCCCCATCGCCGGCATGCCGGTCCTCGAGGTGTGGAAGTCGCGGGTGGTGTTCGTCTGCAAGCGCGGCCAGGGTACCGGCTACTCGGGTATCGAGAACCCGCTGTTCTACAAGGAGAACACGCGCATGCTCTACGGCGATGCCCGAGAGAGCATCGACTCGCTGCTGTCGCTGCTCGACTGACCGCGGCCCCCGGGTTGGCCTCGCCGGCCCGGGTGTCTCGTGACCGACGCGCCCCCTCGCCGGGGCGTTTTTTCGTTACAATCCTTAGCACACCCTTCCACTTTTGGTTCTTCGCATTTTAGCGTGAACATGTTTGGCAGGTTCTATGGTGGGAGGCCGGCTCTGCCGGGCGAAGGCGCCGCAGGCGCCCCCTGGGTAGCGCTGCGCGCTACTTCGCGAGCTGAAGCTCCCTCCCACAAGGCCCATTCACGCCAGTCTGCGATGAACCCCACTTTTCGGGGCGACCATGTCAGAAGAATCCATGCGGGTGGCGGTGCTCGGCGGCGGCAGCTTCGGCACCGCCCTTGCCAGTATCGCCGCCGACAACGGCGCCGACGTCCGTCAGTGGCTGCGCGACCCCGAGCTGGTCGCCCAGATCAACCGCGAGCACCGCAACGGCCGCTACCTGCCCGACTACGCCATCAACCCGGCGGTGCAGGCCTCCAGCGACATGGGCGAGGTGCTGCGTGGCGCCGAGCTGGTGCTGGTGGCGATCCCCTCCCAGGCCTTTCGCGAGGTGGTGCGCCAGGCGCTGCCCTGGCTGACCCGCGAGCAGATCCTCGTGAGCACCACCAAGGGCATCCAGGAAGAGGGCTTCAAGCTGATGAGCCGGATCCTCGAGGAGGAGACCGGCTTTACCCATATTGGCGTGATCTCCGGCCCCAACCTGGCCACCGAAATCGCTCAGAAACAGCTCACCGCCACGGTGGTGGCCAGCGATGACGCCCTGACCCGCACCCGAGTGCAGCAGGCGCTGAGCTGCGACTACTTCCGCGTCTATGCCAGTAACGACCGCTACGGGTGGAGCTCGGCGGGGCGCTCAAGAACATCTACGCCATCGCCGCCGGCATGGCTGCGGCACTGGGCATGGGCGAGAATACCCGCAGCATGCTGATGACCCGGGCGCTGGCCGAGATGGGGCGCTTCGCCGTCGATCAGGGCGCCAACCCCATGACCTTCCTGGGGCTGGCCGGCGTCGGCGACCTGATCGTCACCTGCTCGTCGAGCCTGTCGCGCAACTACCGGGTCGGCTACGCCCTGGGCGAGGGCAAGACCCTGGATGAAGCGGTGGCGGCCCTAGGGCAGGTGGCCGAGGGGGTCAACACCGTGCGCCTGGTGCGCGAGAAAGCGCGTGAAGACGGTGTCTACATGCCGCTGGCCGAGGGACTCTATCAGGTGCTGTTCCAGGGGGTGCCGGCCCGGGAGATGGCGCGCATGCTGATGCGCGGCGAGCAGAGCAGCGACGTGGAGTTCCTGCTCTCCCGCGAGGACGTGCAGCGGGCCCATCGCCGCGTCGAGGCCCATGACGAGCGGGAGGCGGGCCATGAGTGAGCGCCTGCTAATCATGCGTCACGGCGAGGCCGGCCCCGGTGTCCCCGATGCCCGGCGCGAGCTGACCGCCGGCGGCCAGACCGAGGCCGCCCGCATGGCCGACTGGCTGCAGTACCAGGCGCTGGACGGGGCGCGGATTCTCGCCAGCCCCTATCGCCGCGCCTGCCAGACGGCCGAGCACCTGGCCGCCGCCCTGAACGGCGAGGTGGAGACGCTGTCGATCATCACGCCGGACGACCCGCCTGCCGCCGTGGTCGATTGGCTGCTGGCGCAGGAGGCCGGGCGGCCGCTGCTGCTGGTCAGCCATATGCCGCTGGTGGGGGCCCTGACCGGCCTGCTGGTGGAGGGGCGAAGCGATCGCGGGCTCGGCTTTCCCACCGCCGCCGTGGCCGAGCTCGAGGCCGAGGTATGGGCGGCGGGCTGCGCCCGGCTGGCGCGGTTCACCGCCCCCGCGGACCTGGGCTAGATCAGCTCCAGCACTTTCAGTGCGAATACCCCCAGGGTGATGGTCACGCTGGCCATCAGCGTGGTCAGGGCGATGATATTGGCCGAGAGTGCTGCATTGCCGCCCATGGCCTTGACCATCACGAAGCTCGCTGCGGCCGTGGGGCTGGCGAAGAATAGGAACAGCACCCCCAGCTCGCGCCCCTCGAAGCCCGCCAGCCAGGCGGCGCCGGTGGCCAGCAGCGGCAGGGTGACCATCTTCATCAGGCTGGCGCCGGTGGCCAGGCGACCCGACTCTAGGATCGCACCCAGCGACAGGGTGGCCCCGATGCAGATCAGCGCCAGTGGCAGGGTCAGCGAGGCGAAGTAGTCGCCGGAGGTCATCAGCCAGCCGGGCAGGCGCAGCTCCAGAGCGGCCACCGGAATGGCGGCCACCACCGCCAGGATCAGCGGATTGCGGGCGATGTGGGCAAAGATACTGCGCCAGTCGGCGCGCTGCTCCTCCTGATAGGTGACCAGGGCGATCACCGAGAAGGCGTTGTAGGTCAGGATCACCACCCCCAGCAGCAGCCCGCCCAGCGACAGGCCGTAGTCGCCGTACAGGCCGGCGGCCAGCGCCAGGCCGACGATGCCGCAGTTGCCGCGAAAGGCGCCCTGCACGTAGACCCCGCGTTCGGCGTAGGGCACCCGAGCGGCAGCCCAGCCCCAGGCGAACAGGAAACTGCCCAGGGTGGCCAGGGCGAAGAAGCCCAGCAGGGTGGGATTCAGGGTCGCATCCAGGTCGGCCCGGATGATGCTCAGGAAGATCAGCGTGGGCATGGTGGCCTTGAACACCAGCTGCGAGGCGGTGGCGACGAAGGCCTGGTCGATCCAGCCCAGCCGCTTGAGCCCCAGCCCGATGAACACCATGGCGAACACCGGCAGGGTGACTTCCAGGGTGCCGAGAAAGACCTCGAGCAGGTTCATCCGCGGGCCAGCCACAGGCCGACGATCACGGCGACGCTGGCGGTGATCCAGAACAGGCGGTTACGCAGGCGGGTATCGCGGGGTCGGGGCTTGGGGGCGGGCACGGGAGCTCCTGATCGAGGGGGGAGAAAATGAACAAGCGTTTGTTTCCGCTTGCGTTGGCGACAGGGGAATGGTAATCCCGTTAGTCTGCTATCGCTACCAGGGTTGCATGATGTCCCACGACGCCTCCTCTCGGCCGCGGCTGATCTTCGCCCACGCCAACGGCTTTCCCGGCATGAGCTACCGCAGCCTGCTCGCGCCGCTCGCCGAGCGCTTCGACGTTCACCCGGTCGACCGCCTGGGCCACCACCCCGGCTATCCCGTCGGCGATAACTGGCTGGCACTGCGCGAGGAGCTGCTCGACCAGCTGCCGGCCGGCGGCGAGCCGGTTGTCGGAGTCGGTCACTCCATGGGCGGGGTGCTGATGGCCATGGCTGCCGAGCGGGCGCCGGAACGCTTCCGCTGCGTGGTGATGCTCGACCCCCCGCTGATGCTGGGCCTGGACGCCTGGAGCATGAAGGTGGCCAAGCGCTTCGGCTTCGTCGACCGGGTGACCCCGGCGGGCAAGACCCTGGGGCGCCGGGCGGTCTGGCCCGACCGGCATACCATGGGCCACTACCTGCGTCGCCGCGGGCTGTTTCGCCGCTTTACCGAGCAGGCACTGCACGACTATATCGAGGGTGGCACCCGGCTGCGCGACGACGGCCAGGCGGAGCTGCTCTTCGACCCGGCCGTCGAGGTCGAGATCTTTCGTCACCTGCCCGACCACCTGACCCGGCTGCCCCGGCGACTGCGGGTACCCTTCGGGCTGCTGGCCGGCAGCGAGTCGGACCTGATCACCCCCGCCCGCCGCCGACGCCTGATTCGCCACGGCATCCGCCTGGCCAAGGTGCCGGGCACCCACATGTTTCCCATGGAGCATCCCGAGGAGACCCGCCAGGCGCTGCTGACGATGCTCGACACCCTGACGGAGGAGCGGCCATGAGCGAGCCTCGTACACTGACCCTGGCCGACGGCCGCCTGGCCGCCCTGTCCTGGGGGACGAGCAGGCTCCCACCTGGCTGGCGCTGCACGGCTGGCTCGACAATGCGGCGAGCTTTACGCGCCTCGCCCCGCGGCTGGTCGAGGCGCTGGGCATCCGGGTGGTGGCCCTCGACTTCAGCGGACACGGCCACTCGCGGCATCGCCAGGGCGACTACGCCCTCTGGGACTACTGCCACGACCTGCTGGACGCCGCCGATGACTTGGGGATCGAGCGGCTGACCCTGCTGGCCCACTCCATGGGCGCCGGGGTGGCCTGCCTCACCGCCGCGGCACTGCCGGAGCGGGTGGCACGGCTGATGCTGATCGACGGCCTGGGAGCGGTGACCACCGCCGCCGACCGCGCACCGGCCCAGCTGCGCAAGGGGCTGAAAGCGGCGCGTCGCCCGCGTTCTCCGGCACCGCGCTATCCTGATGGTAAGACTGCGGTGGCGGCCCGGGTCGCCGGCGGGGTGACCCCGATTGATGCCGAGACGGCCGCCCCGCTGGTCCATCGCAATCTGCTGGAGGAGGGCGACGGTCACGTCCGCCTGCGCACCGATGGTCGGCTGCTGTGGCCCTCGCCGCTGCGCCTCTGCCCGAGCAGGCCCTGGCGCTGCTGGGCGCAATATGCTGCCCGGTACTGCTGGTGGAGGGCGATGGTGGCATCCTCGGCGAGCGGGAGCAGGCGGTCGCCGCCCGTGGGGCGCTCGGCGCACTGACGCGCCGGGTGCTGCCCGGGGGCATCACCTGCACCTGGAGCCGGCGACAGTCGGTAGCGTGGCGGAGGCCATCATCGCCTGGCAGGGGCGTTCGGGCCCTGTGATTTCAGCACCTGGGACCTCAGCGCACGGGACCTCAGAGGAGGACGACTCATGAGCAGGAAAACGGAGGCGGGCAAGCGGGTCGCGCTGACCCTGGGCAGCGGCGGGGCGCGGGGCTATGCCCATATCGGGGTGATCGAGGTGCTGGAAGCGCGTGGCTATGAGATCAGCGCCATCTCCGGCTGCTCGATGGGCTCGGTCATTGCCGGCGTCTTCGCTGCCGGCCAGCTGGAAGCCTATCGAGACTGGGTCTGCCAACTGGACTACTTCGATGTGCTGCGGCTGGTGGACGTCACCTGGAGCCCCATGGGGGCAATGCGTGCCAGCAAGGTGATGAGCAAGCTCGAGGAGCTTATCGGTGACATCCAGATCGAAGACCTGCCGATCCCCTTGACCACCGTGGCCACCGACCTGGCACGGCAGCGGGAGGTATGGTTCCAGTCGGGGCCGCTGCTGCGTGCGATCCGCGCCTCGATTGCCATACCCGGCGTCATCACCCCGGTGCATATCGGCGACACGACGCTGGTCGATGGCGGCCTGCTCAACCCCTTGCCCATCACGCCCACCGTTTCGTCCCATGCCGACATGATGATGGCGGTCAACGTGACCGCCCATAGCGCCCGTCCGGTGACGCTGGATGACCTGCTGCCATCCCCCGAGCAGGAAGAGGTGGAAGCGCAGGAGATCGCGCGGGGGTGGATGGACGTGCGCGGCGCAACCCGCTGGCTGTTCGAGGGCCGGGGGGCGGTCGAGAACGGCGAACGGGAGGAGAACGGCGAGGAGGAGCGGCCCGCCACCGGCCGGCGGGCCTGGGGCCGGCTGGACATGATCCTGGCCTCCTTCGATATCACCCAGGCGTCATTGGCCAAGTACAAGATTGCCGGCTATCCCCCCGACGTCTTGATCGAAGTGCCCAAGACGGTATGCGGCGCCTTCGAGTTTCATCGTGCCAGGTCGCTGATTCGCCTGGGACGTCACCTGGCCATGGAGGCGCTGGACCGCTACGAGGGTCGTCGCCATAGCGGCGAGGGGGGCGGCGGCGGGATGGTCGTCGAGCCCCCGCAGATGCCCTCCGAGCGGGAGTCGGGCGGCGGCTAGGGAAACACTGCACAAATGCCTGCGCGAGCGAATCGCTACGTTACGCGGTGCCGAAGCGTCGGACCGGCGGAATCCTCACATATACCCCATATGCTCCGGTTCCTGTGCTCCGGGCGCCTTGCGCTTCATCTCGCTCGGCGATTTGTTCAGCGCTTCCTTTTAGGCGTCCTGGCCGCGGCGCCGCAGCAGCACATAGACCGCGCCGGTGCCGCCGTCGGCCTCCCGCGCCGAACAGAAGGCCAGCACCCCGGGCCACTCCCTGAGCCAGGCGTTGACGTGGCTCTTGATCACCGGATAGTCGGCGCTGGAGCCCCAGGCCTTGCCGTGCACCACCAGCACGCAGCGCTGGCGCTGGGCGGTGGATTCGCGCAGGAAGCTCTCCAGCTCCTGACGCGCTTCGTCCAGGGTGTAGCCGTGCAGGTCCAGCCCCGCCTCCCAGGCGATGCGGCCGCGCTTGAGCTGACTGCGAATGCGCCACGGCAGGTCGGGCAGTGCGAAGTCGAGGGGCTGCGAGGGGCGCACCGGCTCGACTCGTCCATCGCTGGTGCGGCTGGCCGTCTCGCTGCCGTCGGCCGCCACCGCGGCGGCGCGGCGCTGGGCGGCGGCTTCGTCCTGGCGGCGGGAGCGCCCGGGGTCGGCGCGGTTATGCACGATCCGGCGCACCCCCGCCTCGCGCAGGGCCTGGCGGAAAGCGCTGAAATCGTCATCGTCCGGCGGCGGGCGGCGTCGGCTCATAGGGGGCTCGGCAGTTCGATCGGGGCGCCCAGTATAGCGGCCTGAGCGCGGCTGTGAACCGCCCGCCGGCGCGGGTACAATCGTTGTCCCAATCCGCAACCGACCCCGCAGGATCTCCCGTGGCCGAATCCACCGCTGTTTCCCCTCGACGCTGACCCTGGACGACGAGTCGCTCTGCGCGGGGCTGATCACCCTGCGCGACTGCCTGCGCTGGGCGACCAGTGAATTCCACCTGGCCGGGCTCTTCCACGGCCACGGCACCGACTCCCCCTGGGACGAGGCGGTGGCGCTGACCCTGGGCGCCCTGCATCTGCCCTGGAACGTCGACCCGGCGGTGCTCGACGCCCGCCTGCTGCCCATGGAGCGCTCGCGCATCGTGGCCCTGGTGCGCGAGCGCATCGCCACCCGCCGGCCGCTGCCCTACCTGCTTGGCGAGGCCTTCTTCGCCGGCTTTCCGTTCAGCGTCGACGAGCGGGTGCTGATCCCTCGCTCGCCCATCGCCGAACTGGTCGAGGACGGCTTCGCCGCCTGGTTTCCCGAGGAGCCGCCGGCCCGAGTGCTCGACCTGTGCACCGGCTCGGGCTGCATCGGCATCGCCACCGCGCGCTACCTGCCCACCGCCGAGGTGGATCTCAGCGACATCAGCGACGATGCCCTGGCAGTGGCGCGCGAGAATATCGTGCGCCACGACGTCGGCGAGCGGGTGCGCGCCGTGGCCTCCGACCTCTTCGCCAACCTGGTCGGGCGGCGCTATGACCTGATCGTCTGCAATCCGCCCTACGTGGATGCCCGGGATCTGGCCACCATGCCCGCCGAGTTTCGCCACGAGCCCGCGCTCGCCCTGGGCGCCGGGGCCGATGGCCTGGATATCGTGCGCCGCCTGCTGCGCGAGGCCCGCGACCATCTCAGCGACGAGGGGGTGCTGATCGTCGAGGTGGGCAACTCCGACCGCCACCTGGAGGCCGCCTTCCCCGAGGTGCCCTTCCTGTGGCTGGAATTCGAGCGTGGCGGCCAGGGCGTCTTCGCCCTCACCGCCGCACAACTCGACGCCCATGCGGCGTCCTTCGTCTGATCCTACGACCCGACTCTCACGAGGAGCGCCCATGTCCGGCAACACCTTCGGCAAGCTGTTCACCGTTACCACCTTCGGCGAGAGCCACGGCCCGGCGCTGGGCGCCATCGTCGACGGCTGCCCCCGGGGCTGCCGCTGACCGAGGCGGACCTGCAGCGCGATCTGGACCGGCGCCGCCCCGGCACCTCGCGTCATACCACCCAGCGCCGCGAGCCCGACCGGGTGAGGATCCTCTCCGGGGTCTTCGAGGGGGTCACCACCGGCACCGCCATCGGCCTGGTGATCGAGAATACCGACCAGCGCTCCAAGGACTACTCCAACATCAAGGACCAGTTCCGCCCGGCCCACGCCGACTACAGCTACCACCACAAGTACGGCCGGCGCGACTACCGCGGCGGCGGGCGCTCCAGCGCCCGGGAAACCGCCATGCGGGTGGCCGCCGGGGCCATCGCCAAGCAGTACCTGGCCACCCAGGGCATCACCGTGCGTGGCTATATGAGCCAGCTGGGTCCCATCGAAATCGCCTTCAAGCAGTGGGACGCCGTGCAGGATAATCCCTTCTTCTGCCCCGACCCGGACAAGGTGCCCGAGCTTGAGGCCTTCATGGACCAGCTGCGCCGCGACCAGGACTCGGTGGGGGCCAAGATCACCGTGGTGGCCGAGGGGCTGCCGCCGGGGCTAGGCGAGCCGGTCTTCGATCGCCTCGACGCCGAGCTGGCCCACGGCCTGATGAGCATCAACGCCGTCAAGGGCGTGGAGATCGGCGCGGGCTTTGCGTCGGTAGCCCAGCGGGGCAGTGAGCATCGCGACGAGATGACCCCCGAGGGCTTTCTCTCCAACCATGCCGGCGGCGTGCTGGGCGGGATCTCCTCGGGGCAGCCGCTGATCGCCCACCTGGCGCTCAAGCCCACCTCCAGCATCACCACCCCGGGGCGCTCCATCGACGTTCACGGCAATTCCGTGGAGGTGGTCACCAAGGGGCGCCACGACCCCTGCGTGGGCATTCGCGCCACGCCCATCGCCGAGGCGATGATGGCGCTGACGCTGATGGATCATCTGCTTCGCCATCGCGGCCAGAATGCCGGCGTCAGCGTCGAGACACCGGTGCTACGGTGAAGGGAAGCGAGCTGCGTTGAGTGTCGGCGCAGGCTGCTACACTGAGGGTGACACCCGCGCAGAGGATTGCCATGAAAATCAACGTCGAGTTCGATCTGACACCGGATGAGTTCCGTCGCGCCCTGGGCCTGCCCGACATCGAGGCCTTTCAGCAGGAGCTGCTCAACCGCATCCAGAAGCAGATGGAGTCGGGGGTGGAGGGCTATGATCCGATGAGCCTGATGCAGCCCTTCCTGCAGCAGCCGGGGATGCCTCAGGGGCTTTCCCAGGGCCTCTCCCAGGGGCTGTCCAGCTTCGGCACCTACCAGCAGATGATGCTCGACATGCTGCGCCAGGCCGCCAGCGGCGCCCGCTCCGGCGGCGATGCCGCCTCGGGGCAGAGCGAATCCGAGTCCGGCGGGGAAGCGGCAGGCAGCGCCAAGGCTCAGGGCGGTCGCCGCAAGAGTACGGCCAGCGCACGGTCGCGTTCGCAGCGCAAGGAGTGACTCTCTCCGGCGTCATCGCAGATGACACTGACCGGCTGTTGCATCCGGCTGCCTGGCAGACTACGCTTTGTGCGGTGCAGCATGGCGAGGGTCGCAATGCTGCGACCTTTGCGTTTACCGCTCCACAGGAGGTTTCACCATGTCGGACAAGATGACCGAGCAGTTCAACGAGCAAACGCGTCAGTTCTTCGAGCCCATGCGCAAGCTCAACTCGCTTATGCTGGGCAACATGGAAAAGATGACCGAGTATCAGCTCGAGGCCATGAAGCGCTACAGCCAGATGGGCACCGAGCGCATGCGCAGCGCCACCGAGGTCAGCGACCCCGAGGGGCTGCGGGATTTCGGCGCCCAGCAGGCCGAAATGATGAACGAGCTTTCCCAGCAGATGATGGAAGACGCCAAGGCCCTCTCCGAGATGAGCATGGAGTTCAAGGCGGAGCTCGAGAAGCTGTTCAGCGAAACCGGCCAGCAGATGGCCGACCAGGCCAAGCAGGCCGGGGGACCGCCAAGCCGGGCGCTGAAGGAGCCGCCAAAAAGGCGGACGCGCCGGCCAAGGCCAGCAGCCAGGCCTCGCGCAAGAGTTGAAAGTGATGGGTGAGTGCTCGGCTCGGCGTGATCGCCAGCCGAGCGCTGTCCGGCTCGCAGCGACGTGTTGGACAAGGCCTGAGGTGGCGCCATGCCTGGCCGCCGTAAGGTATCTTGCTTCCCGGGCCCCGCGATCGGGTGCAACGGGAACTTCGTATTGTTTGGGGCATTCGTGTCGTTGATGTTGCGCCGTTGTCGATGATCAGGAGGGGTCAATGCAGCCAGGTTTGGAAGGTCCGTCTCAGGCCGAACTTGAAGAGTGGAATGCGCAGTTGCAGGAAATCGGTCAGCAGTACCAGGCCTTGATGCAGGATCTGCTGGAACGGATGGCCCCCGATGAGGCCGCCGATACCATCCAGACCGACGTTCGGGAGGCCTTCCGGGCCGGCGCCGAGTCACTGATGCGTGACCCGCAGCTGCTGTGGCAGACCCAGGCCCGGCTGCTCCAGGATCAGTGGCAGCTTTGGCAAAACGGCCTGCAGGCGCTCACCGGCCAGCCGGCGACCCCGCTGGTGATCCCGGAGCGCGGCGACCGCCGCTTCAAGGACGACGCCTGGACCCAGGATCCCTACTACCAGGCGATCATGCAGCAGTACCTGTTGTTCTCGCGCATGGTCGATGAACTGATCGAGCAGCTGGACGGCCTGCCGGAGCAGCAGAAGGGCAACCTGGCCTTCTACGCTCGCCAGGTGGTCAACGCCATGGCACCGACCAACTTCGTCGCCACCAATCCCGAAGTGATGCGCCTGACCCTGGAGACTCGCGGGCAGAACCTGGTCGATGGCCTGGCCAAGCTGCGCGAAGACCTGGCCAACTCCGCCGGCGGACTCAGCGTGACCATGACCGATCGCAGCGCCTTCGAGATTGGCGAGAACATCGCTGTCACGCCGGGCCATGTGGTCTACGAGAACGAGCTGATCCAGCTGATCCAGTACACGCCCACCACCGAGACGGTCTTCAAGACGCCGCTGCTGGTCGTGCCGCCCTGGATCAACAAGTACTACATCCTCGACCTTCGCCAGGACAATTCCCTGGTCAAGTGGCTGGTGGATCAGGGCCATACCGTCTTCCTGATCTCCTGGCGCAACCCGGGCCCCGAGCAGCGCGACCTGACCTGGGCCGACTACATGCAGATGGGTCCCATAGACGCCATGAGCGCCATCGAGCAGGCCACCGGCGAGAAGTCGGTCAACCTGCTCAGCTACTGCATCGGCGGCACCCTGGCGGCCTCCACCGTGGCTTACCTGACCAGCACCCGTCGGGGCCGCAAGGTCAAGTCGGCTACCTACATGACTACCCTGGTGGACTTCCGCGACCCCGGCGAGCTGGGGGTGTTCCTCCACGAGCCGGTGCTGCAGGGCATCGAGGCCAAGCTGGAGGAGCAGGGCTACCTGGATGGGCGCTCCATGGCCTTCACCTTCAACCTGCTGCGCGAGAACGACCTGTTCTGGTCCTTCTATATCAGCAACTACCTAAAGGGCGACCGGCCGGCTCCCTTCGACCTGCTCTACTGGAACACCGACGGCACCAACCTGCCGGCGGGCACCGACGGCTGGTACCTGCGCCATATGTATCTGGAGAACCGCCTGGTGCAGCCGGGCGGTATCGAGCTGGACGGGGTCAAGATCGACCTGCGCAAGGTCTCGACGCCAAGCTATTTCATCTCCACCCGCGACGACCATATCGCCAAGTGGAACAGCACCTACTACGGAGCGCTGCTGCCCAAGGGGCCGGTCACCTTCGTGCTGGGGGGCTCCGGCCACATCGCCGGTGTCGTCAATCCGCCCACAAGAACAAGTACGGCTTTTGGACCAACCCCGAGCTGCCGGACGACCATGAGCAGTGGCTGGCCGGCGCCGAGCAGCACGAAGGCTCCTGGTGGCCGCACTGGCAGCAGTGGATGGTAGACGGCGGCTATGCCGACCCGGAGAAGCGGGTACCCGCCCGTCAGCCCGGCGACGGCGAACTGCCGCTGCTGGAGGAGGCCCCGGGCCGCTACGTCAAGATGACCATCCCCGAGGTGCTGGGCGAACCCCCGGCTTCGCCGGGAGCTTGAAGCTGTAAGCTATGAGCTGTAAGGGGTAGCGCCCAGTGTCTTGCTAACTATCTGGCTTACGGCTTACGGCTTACGGCTTACGTTGCGGAGCCGTAGCCCCGGGGCGACCAGCAGGGCGGCCAACAGCCACACCGGCCAGCTGCCGGTGCGGGTGAAGGGCGTCAGCCCCTGCATGGGGGTGGCCTCGCCGGTCAGGGCGACGGTCTCGAACTGGGGCGCGCGGGCGGTGACCCGGCCCTGGGGGTCGATGATCGCGGTGACACCGTTGCTGGTGGCGCGCACCACGTAGCGGCCGTTCTCCAGGGCGCGCAGCCGCGCCATCTGCAGGTGCTGCAGCGGGCCGATGGACTCGCCGAACCAGGTGTCGTTGGAGACCGTCAGCAGCAGCTCGGCATCCCGGGCGCGCTCGGCCACCAGGTCGGCGTAGATGATCTCGTAGCAGATGGCGTTGCCGATCACCGTGCCGGCGGCCTGCATCGGTGGCTGCCCGGCGGGGCCGCGGGTCATGGCCGGCATCGGCAGGTCGAAGAAGGCGATGGTGCCGCGCAGCAGGTTCTCCAGTGGCAGGAACTCGCCGAAGGGCACCAGGTGCTCCTTGCGATACTGCCCCTCGGCGTTGCCCAGGCCGATCACGCTGTTGTAGTAGAGCCCGTCGCCGTCGCGCTGCAGGATGCCGGTCAGCAGGGCGGTGCCCGGGGCCAGGTGGGTCTGGGCGCGTTCGAGGATCGGTGCGGCTTCCTGTTCGAACATCGGCAGCGCCGCCTCCGGCCAGACGATCAGGTCGACGTCGTCCTCCTGCTCCTGGGTCAGGCGCAGATAGGTGTTGGCGGCGATGCGCTGCCCCTCGGGGGTCCACTTGATCAACTGGTCGAGGTTGCCCTGCAGCAGTGCCACCTTTAGCGGCTCCCCGGCGGGCTCGGTCCACTGGGTCGGCAGCGCCAGGGGGCGAGCCAGAGTGCGGCCACCGGCGCGGTAGCCCACCAGCGTCGACGCAGGAACTCCACCGCCAGGGTGCCCGAGAGCACGGTGATCAACGATAGGGCATAGACGCCGCCGATAGGCGCCCAGGGGGCCAGCGGCGAGTCCACGTGGGAAGCGCCCAGCAGCAGCCAGGGGAAGCCGGTGAACAGCCAGGTACGTAGCCATTCGCCGAGCACCCAGGCGCCAGCGAAGCTGAGAAATGCCAGGCGAGGCCCGCACAGGCGGCGATAGAGCCACAGGGTGGCGGCGAAATAGAGCGCCATGCTGGCCACGAACAGCCCGGTGAGAAACAGCGCCAGGGGCACGCCGGTGTAGCCGTAGTCATGGATGGAGACGTACACCCAGGAGGCCCCCGAGCCGAACAGTCCGACGCCGTAGCACCAGCCGCGCAGCGCGGCCTGACCGGGCGTCAGGGCGTGGATGCCCAGATAGACCAGGCCGGCGGCTACCGGGCCCAGCCACCACAGCTCGAAGGGGGAGGCGGTCAGGGTGGTGAGCACCCCGGCGGCCAGCGCCGCCAGGTAGCCCAGGCGGGGAGAGAAGCGCAGTTCGTTCATGGGTCGTCCCTGGTCTGGCGGTCGATCACTCGTCCTGGTTGAGCTCGTCGCAGGGGCTCGCCTCCAGCAGGCGAATGCGGCGGTTGTCGGCGTTGAGCACGGTGAAGCGCCAGCTGCCCAGATCGGCGAATTCGCCGCGCCCGGGCAGGTGACCGAAGCGCTGCATCACCAGGCCGCCGACGGTATCGAACTCGTCATCCGGGAAGCGGGTGCCGAAGCGCTCGTTGAAGTCTTCGATGGGCGTGAGGGCGCGAATGGCGTAGCGGCCGTCGCCCAGCTCGCGGATATCGTCATCCTCGTCGGTGTCGTGCTCGTCCTCGATGTCGCCGACGATCTGCTCGAGGATATCCTCGATGGTGACGATGCCCGCCGTGCCGCCGTACTCGTCGACCACCACCGCCATGTGGTTGTGGGTGTCGCGAAACTCCTTGAGCAGGCTGTTGAGCCGCTTCGACTCGGGCACGAACATCGCCGGGCGCAGCACGTCCTCGAGCCGGAAGCGCTCGCGCTCCTCGCTGGTGCAGGGCAGCAGCTTGAGCAGGTCCTTGACCAGCAGCAGCCCCTTGACCTCGTCGAGATTCTCGCCGATCACCGGGTAGCGGGAGTGGCCGGTCTCGAAGATCAGCGTCAGGTACTCTTCGGGGGGCTGGTCGACGGCGATAGCGGCCACCTGGGAGCGGGGAATCAGCACCTCGCGCACCTGCTGATCGCTGATCTGCAGGGCGCCCTCGATGATCATCATGGCGTCCTCTTCCAGCTTGAGCCGGGAGCCGGCCTGGCGCAGAAACTCCATCAGTTCGGCCCGCGAGCTGGGTTCGTCGCTGTCCCCGGAGAGGGCGCCGAGCAGCTTGTCCAGCCAGGACTTCCCGGCCTGGCCGGTCGTTCGGTCTTCGCTCATGGGTCGCGTCTCATGTCCTCGGTATCGATGTGTCGCTCGCCGCCCACGGGGTCGGGCGCCGCATAGGGATCGGCGATGCCGAAGCCGGCCAGAATCTCGCGCTCCAGCTGCTCCATGGCCTCGGCCTCGTCATCCTCCAGGTGGTCATGGCCCAGCAGGTGCAGGGTGCCATGCACCACCAGATGAGCGTAGTGGTCTTCCAGGCGCTTGTCCTGTGCTCGCGCTTCCTCCACCACCACCGGATGGCAGATCACCAGGTCGCCGAGCAGCGGCAGTGAGAGGCCCGGCGGGCTGTCGAAGGGGAAGGAGAGCACGTTGGTGGGCTTGTCGCGGCCGCGGTAGTCGCGATTCAGGGTGCGGCTCTCGTCGGCGTCGACGAAGCGCACCGTGACCTCGTGGCGCTCCTCGTCCGGGTGGCGCGCCAGCACGGCGCCGACCCAGGCCGCCAGCGCCGCCGGGGTCGGCAGCGCGTCTTCGGCGGTGGCCAGGGCCACCTGTCGGTCGATGGTGGGGGCGCGCTCATCTGGCGTCGTCGTCCTGGGCGGTGCCGCGGCGGCGTTCATCGCGCCGCTCTTCCCGGCGCTCTTCCCGCTCACGCTCGCGGGCCTCGCGGCGGGCCCGCTCCTCGACCTCCTGGTCGGCCTCGAAGCTCTCGTAGGCCTCGATAATGCGCTGCACCAGGGGATGTCGCACCACGTCCTTGGCGGCGAAGTGGGTGACGCCGATCCCCGGCGTGTCCTTGAGCACCTCGAGCACCTGGATCAGCCCCGAGCTCTGGCCCCGGGGCAGGTCGACCTGGGTGACATCGCCGGTGATCACCGCGGTGGAGCCAAAGCCGATGCGGGTCAGGAACATCTTCATCTGCTCGCGGGTGGTGTTCTGGCTCTCGTCGAGGATGATAAAGGCGTTGTTCAGGGTGCGCCCGCGCATATAGGCCAGGGGGGCGATCTCGATCACCTGGCGTTCGATCAGCTTGCCCACCTGCTCGAAGCCGAGCATCTCGTAGAGCGCGTCGTAGAGCGGGCGCAGGTCAGGGTCGATCTTCTGGGCCAGGTCGCCGGGCAGAAAGCCGAGCTTCTCGCCGGCCTCCACGGCGGGGCGCACCAGCAGGATGCGGCGCACCTCCTGCTGGTTGAGCGCTTCCACCGCGGCGGCCACGGCCAGGTAGGTCTTGCCGGTGCCGGCCGGGCCGATGCCGAAGTTGATGTCGTGGGCGCGGATGCTCTGCACGTAGCCCTGCTGGTTGGCGCCGCGGGGCTTGATCAGCACCTTGGGGGTGCGCAGCAGCACCTCGTCGTCCTCGATGCCTTCCTCTTCGTCCAGGGCCTCGCGGCCCGACTCCTGCAGGAACAGGTGGACGGTGTCCGGCGAGAGGTCGCTGGCCTCGGCCTCGCGGTAGAGGTGTTCGAGCACGTTGGCGGCAGCCTTGACCCGCGGGCCGGGGCCGGCCAGTTGGAAGACGTTGCCGCGGTTGCGCAGGGTGACCCCGAGCCGTGACTCGACCAGCTTGAGGTGCTCGTCGCGCTGGCCACACAGGTTGGCCAGGCGCTGGGGATCGTTGGGTTCAAGGCTCAGGGTGATGATGCGGTTGGCCTGAGAGGCAGGTTGGCTCAAGACAGGGCGGTCCGTAAAGGATGAATGTAGGCTCAGCTTACTGCCCCGGCGGTCGCCGGGGCGATAATGGCACTGGGGTGAGGGGCGCCGGGGCGAGCCGAAGAGGAGGTCCTACGCCAGGGATGGCGTCGGTAGCGCCCAGGGATGGGTTTACAGCGCCTCCTCCGCAGGCTTGCCCCGGATCAGCCCGGGTGGTGCTCTCCGGCTGTTTCAGTAGATCTCGGGCGAGGCCAGCTCGCCGCGCAGCGAGTTGGGCAGCGCCTCGGTGATCTCCACGTCGACGAAATAGCCGATCAGCTCCACCGGGTTGGCGGCGCGGAAGTTGACCACCCGGTTGTTCTCGGTGCGTCCGGAGAGCTGGCCCGGGTCCTTGGGCGAGAAGCCGCTGACCAGGATGCGCTGGGTGGTGCCCACCATGCGCCGGCTGATCTGCATCGCCTGCTGGTTGATGCGCTCCTGAAGGATCGCCAGGCGCTGCTTCTTGGTGGCTTCCGGCGTGTCATCGTCCAGCGAAGCCGCCGGGGTGCCGGGGCGCGCCGAGTAGACGAAGCTGAAGGAGTGGTCGAAGCCGATGCGACCGATCAAGTCCATGGTCGCTTCGAAGTCCGCTTCCGTCTCGCCGGGGAAGCCGATGATGAAGTCTGATGAGAAGCTGATATCCGGGCGCAGCGCGCGGATACGCTCCAGCTTCTCGACGTACTCCTCGGCGGTGTGGCCACGCTTCATGGCGGCGAGGATGCGGTCGGAGCCGGCCTGCACCGGCAGGTGCAGGTGGCTGACCAGCTCGGGAATCTCGCCGTAGGCCTCGATCAGGCTGTCGGAGAACTCCACCGGGTGGGAGGTGGTGAAGCGGATGCGGTCGATCCCCTCCACCGCCGCCACGCAGGCGATCAGTTCGGCCAGGTCGATCTCGTCACCGAGCTGATTCTCGCCGCGATAGGCGTTGACGTTCTGGCCCAGCAGGTTGATCTCCCGCACCCCCTGATCGGCCAGGTGGATCACCTCGTCCATGACCGCCTCGAAGGGCCGCGAGACCTCTTCGCCACGGGTGTAGGGCACCACGCAGAAGGTGCAGTACTTGGAGCAGCCCTCCATTACCGAGACGAAAGCGGTGGCGCCGTCGGAGCTGGGCTGGGGCAGGTGGTCGAATTTCTCGATCTCCGGGAAGGTGACGTCCACCACCGAGATCTGGTTCTGCTGGCGGGCGTCGAGCATCGAGGGCACCCGGTGCAGGGTCTGGGGGCCGAACACCATGTCCACATGAGGCGCCCGCTTGCGCAGCGCCTCGCCCTCCTGGCTGGCCACGCAGCCGCCCACGCCGATCACCAGGTCGGGGTTGGCCTCCTTGAGCTTCTTCCAGCGGCCGAGCTGGTGGAACACCTTCTCCTGAGCCTTCTCGCGGATCGAGCAGGTGTTGAGCAGTATGACGTCGGCATCGCCTTCGTCGTCGGTCAGCTCCAGCTGATGGGATTCGCCGAGCAGGTCCGCCATGCGCGCGGAGTCGTACTCGTTCATCTGGCAGCCGTGAGTCTTGATGAAGAGTTTCTTCGCCATAAGAATAGAGTCTGGTCGGTTGCCCGACGCAAGCGTCACCGGTGAGTGGAGTGTCGCGGGAGTGCGGCCGAAAGCCGTTCTCGAAGGTGGTCGTATTATACGGAAGGCCCCGCGGCGGGGCCAGCTCAGGCGCGTTGTCGTCCCACGACTGTGGTACCCTTGGCGGCTTGCATCGGACGCCGAGACAGCAGGGCGCTGGTCAGCGAATGATCAGCCGTCGCCGTGGCCGCCCCCGTCGCGGCCTTGGGCGCCTTTCCAGCGGTTGTCCCGATAGTTGTCCACAGAAGCTGTGGAAAACGATCAGCACGAGAGATAACAGTCTCATCGGTCGTTGCCGGAACGGGAGGTTCTGCGACGGCATACGGGTCGCGGCAGCAATGACGCCGCATGTGAGCCTTCGATAGTCAGGACTACGGCATGATGATGTACAGATTCAAGACCCTTCTGGTGGGTGTGACCCTGGGGCTGGCGGCCCTGCCGCTTCACGCCCAGACCGACGACGGCGCCACCCACTGGGTTTCCGACGAGCTGACCACCTGGGTGCGCAGCGGCCCCACCGACGGCTACCGTATCATCGGCACCCTGACCGCTGGCGAGCCGGTCCAGGTGCTGGAGACCAGCGGCGACTACAGCCGGGTAGAAAACGGTGAGGGCAACACCGTCTGGGTGCAGAGCAACGAACTCCAGGACGCCCCCAGCGCGCGGGTCCAGTTGCCCGAGCTGGAAGCTCAGGTGGCAGAGCTCGAGGCGGAGCTGGGCAGCATCAACGAGACCTGGGAGAACCGGGTGGCGACGATGACCGAGACCCTCGAAGTGCGTGAGCAGCGCATCGGCGAGCTCGAGGCCCGCAATCGCGAGCTCGACGGTGAGGCCGAGCAGTCCCGCCAGACCATCCGCCAGCTGCAGGCGCGCCTGGACACCCAGGAGGAGGACCTGCTGATGCGCTATTTCATGTACGGCGGTGGGGTGGCCGGTGCGGGCCTGCTGGTGGGGCTGATCGTGCCGCACCTGCCCCGCAAGAAGCGCAGAAACGACCGCTGGTTCTGACGGAGGCCATATGGCGAAGGAGTGGCTCGACCGCTGGCGCGAGGGGCGCATCGGCTTTCACCGCGATGAGACCCATCCGGCGCTGATCCGCCACTGGCCCCTGCTGGGGGCCAGGCCCGGCACCAAGGTGCTGGTGCCGCTGTGCGGCAAGAGCCTGGACATGCGCTGGCTGGCGCAGCATGACCATCCGGTGCTGGGCATCGAGCTGGCGTCCGAGGCCATCGAGCAGTTCGTCGCCGAGGGGGTCGGCGAGATCTCGCGCTATCGCCAGGCGCCCTTCGATATCTGTCGCCAGGGCAGCGTCGAGCTGTGGTGCGGCGACTTCTTCCACTTCCATATCGAGCAGGCCGCCGAGATCGGCGCCTTCTACGACCGGGCCGCCCTGATCGCCCTGCCGGCGGCCACCCGCCAGCGCTATGCCTTTCATCTGGCTCAGCTGATTCCCCCGGGCGCCCGGGGGCTGCTGATCAGCCTGGAGCGGGCGCCGGGGGATGCCGGCGGCCCACCCTACAGCGTGTCGGGTGCGGAGGTGCGCGAGCTGTTCGAGCCCAACTTCCAGGTCACCCACCTGGAGGACGGCGCTCCGGAGCCCGGCAGCGGCTTTCGAGAGAGCGTCTGGGCCATGGTTCGCCGAGGGCCCAAGGTTTAGGTGGATGGCCGGCCCGGATGGACTTTTGTGGGAGGCCGGCTCCGCCGGGCGAAGGCGCCGTATAGGAGGCCGGCTCTGCCCAGCGAAGGCGCCGCAGGCGCCCAATACCGGCAGCGCTGCGCGCTGCTTCGCGAGCTGAAGCTCCCTCCAGTGCGCCCGAGAAGGCGTGCACACAGTGCGGTGAGAGTCCGCATCGGGGTAAGCCATGGCCCCGTAGCCAAAGGTAACTGCGTCGTCGCGAGGCGGGGTGGGAAGCAACCGGAGGCGAACTGGCGGTCCGTAGGATGACGAACTCGATTCGGCCGGGTCAGGTGGCGAGCTCGCTGGGAGATAGCGAAGCCTGAAACTCACCCGTCGCGCTGGTATGGCGGACAAAGCGACGACGGGACCTGCCAGGTGGTTGGAGGCGGAACGTCAGGAAGGGTGTACGAGATAAACGGGGAGACCTGGCAGCCGAGGTGACAGCGGCCAGGAGTCAGAGCCTTCATAGTACCCGGCGTGCGGATCACGCCCTGGCCACGGCTCATCCCGGCGAAAGCCGGGATCGAGAGATGCTGGAGCGCGGACTCTGCCTACCGCCAAGGCGCCGCACAGGAGGCGCAGAGAACAGAACCTGCGCCGAGGGAAGGGAGGCAGGAAGATGGATGCGAGAGACGACCAGAGATGAGCGAACGCGACAGCACAGCATCGACAGTGCCCCACGATGGGGTTAAACAAGATGCGTCAACACCCGCCACGATGGCAGGGATTGACCGCTCGATCTGGACGGACCGCATGTTGGCGGCGCTGGATAACGGCGTCAAAGGACGTAAGTGGTTCAGTCTGATCGACAAGGTATACCGCTCGTCGACCCTGGTCAGTGCCTGGCTGCAGGTCTACCGCAACCAGGGAGCGGCGGGTGTCGATCGGCAAAGCGTGTCCCGCTTTGCGTCGCAGGCCGAACGCTACCTTGAGGAGCTCCAGGCCGACCTGGCAGCGGGGTGTTACCGCCCGCAAGCGGTGCGACGCGTCGAGATCCCCAAGGGCAACGGCAAGATGCGCCCGCTGGGCATTCCGACCGTCAAGGACCGTATTGTCCAGGCAGCGGTCAAGCGCGTGATCGAACCGATCTTCGAGCATGAGTTCCTGCCGATGAGCTACGGCTTCCGGCCGGGCAGAGGCTGCAAGGATGCCTTACGAGACGTTGATGAGGCGCTCAAGGCGGGCATGACCTGGGTGGTGGATGCGGATCTGCAAGGCTATTTCGATAGCATCCCGCACGACCGCCTGATGGCCCGCGTCGAGGGACGGATCAGCGACGGTCGACTGCTGGCCTTGCTACGAAGCTGGTTGAGCCAGGATATTGTCAGCGACATGAGCCGATGGACCCCCACGTCAGGGACGCCACAAGGAGTGATCATCAGCCCCTTGTTGGCGAACGTCTACCTGCATCCGCTGGACCAGGAAGTGACACAGCACGGCTACCGTATGGTGCGGTATGCCGATGACTTCGTCATTCTCTGCCACAGTGAGCAGGAGGCCCGACAAGCCCTGGCCCACGTACAGGAATGGGTGGCGGCGAATGGCCTGACCCTGCACCCTGACAAGACCCACGTCGGCGATTGCCGGCAGAAGGGACAGGGTTTCGACTTCCTAGGCTACCGCTTCGAGGCGGGCAGGCGCTGGGTGCGTAAGAAGAGCCTCAAGGCGTTCAAGGACAAGGTGAGAAGCAAGACGCGGCGGACGGAAGGCAAGAGCTTGCGGCACGTCATTGCCTCGCTGAACCCCATGCTGAGAGGCTGGTTCGGCTACTTCCAGCATGCCTATCGGACGACGTTCCGGCCTCTGGATGGCTTCATTCGTCGACGTCTTCGGGCCATGCTGCGCAAGCAGGAGAAGCGCCCGGGCGTGGTAACACCCGGTCGGACACATGGCGCTGGTCGAATACGTTCTTCGCGACCGCAGGGCTCTTCACCCTAGCCGGAGCCTGGCGGTACGCGAGCCAATCCCGATGAGGAAAACCATCGACTGGAGAGCCGTGTGCGGGAGAACCGCACGCACGGTTCGGAGGGCGGGGAGGGCACAGCCCTTCCCGACCCCTATCTTTGTCGCTTCCGTCTTGGCAGGACATGCAGTGTGGGAGGCCGGCTCCGCCGGCGGTTCGACGCTTCGACGAAGGCCCCGGCCCACCGAGTTCAGCGTGCCAGCAGCTGGCCCAGTTCGGGGTCGCGGAAGGTTCGGTCAAGCCCGTTGGAGAGCAGCTCATTGAGCATGCGAGTGTTGGCGTTGCGGTCCGGGCGCACCGCATAGGTCTGGGTGCGCCGCGAGGTGTAGGTGCCGGTGTAGGTGGTGCTGCGGTTGACCGCCCTGGCCTCGAAGACCGCTTCCAGGCGGGCCTCGTCGATCACCGGGCGGCTCTGGCCGCGCTCGTAGCCCAGATGCATCAGGGTCAGGGTCAGGCTGGGCCGCCCCTCGGCGGGCTCGGTGGTGGGCGAGAAGCCCATGTCGCGCAGAGCGCGCTCCGCCTCGGCCTGCAGCCGGGGCACCAGCTCATGGGCGCTGACGTTGATGGTGGCGGTGGACATGGCGCTGCCGGTGCGGGTGCCGATCACCTCGCCGTCGCGCTGGTCCACCGCCATCACGGTGATGGCCTGGCCACTGCCGCTGGTCGGCACCTCGGCGCTGCGCCGGGGATCGAGCTGCAGGTAGTGGGGGCTGGCGCAGCCGCCCAGCAGCAGGCTGACCAGCAGCAGGCTGGCAGCACGCTGCCAGCGGCGAACGAGATGGCATTGAGGCATCCTGATTCTCCCGGGTCATGGCATGGGGTAGCCGAGTATAGCCATGTCGCGAAAGCCGCAACAGCCTGTCGTGTCGACCCCCATCGCAGGTATCCCCGCTCAAGCTGGCCATGCTGCGTGCCGATAACGGAGACAACGCGCCTGGTCACCCTCGGTGCCACCTCCCATTTGCCGCTGACTCACGCTGACAGGTCTCGACATTGCTCTCACTGGATCATTTCTTCGTACTCGGCCCGGCGCCCGAGAAGCTCGTCACCGGTCAGTACAATCTCTGGCTGGTCGCGCTGTCCCTGGCCATCGCCATCGGGGCCTCCTACATGGCCTTGACGCTGGCGGCTGCCGCTCGGCGCAGTCGCTCGCCGTTCATGCTGCGGCTGCATCTGGCGAGCGGGTCGGCTTCGCTGGGGCTTGGCATCTGGTCCATGCACTTTATCGGCATGCTGGCGTTTCAAATGCCGACCCACGTGCACTATCACCCGGGAATCACCGCCCTGTCGGCACTGCCCAGCCTGCTGGCCTCCTGGGTCACCCTCAGCCTGCTGTCGCGCCATGACCTGACGCGGGTGCGGTTGGCGGCCGGGGGCTGGCGGTGGGTTCGGGGATCGGCGCGATGCACTATCTGGGCATGGCGGCCATGGAGATCGGCCCCGCGCTGCGCTACGACCCGGGCTTTTTGCGCTCTCCATCCTGGTGGCGGTGGGGCTAGGTACCCTGTCGCTCTGGGCCAATTTCGGGCTGAGGAAACGGTTCGGGTTGAAAGGGAGCCGCCGGCGCCTGCTGGCCGCGGGCATCATGGGGCTGGCCATTGCCGGCATGCACTACACCGCCATGGAGGCGGCGCGCTTCATCGGGGACTCGGCAGCGGATTTCATGCCGGGAAGCCAGCGCCACACGGTGCTGGCGCTGGCGATCGCCTTCATCGCCGTGGCCTGCAGCCTGCTTGCCGCCAGCGTCAACGCCATTGCGCGCTACCGCAGCCTCTATCGCCACAGCCAGGAGGTCGCCAGCGAGCTGCAGACCACGGTGGATGCGGCCGTCGACGGCATCATCAAGATATCGGAGCGTGGCACCCTGCTCTCCTTCAACCAGTCCGCCGAGCGGATTCTGGGCTATCGGGCTCATGAGGTGCTCGGCAAGAACGTCAGCATGCTGATGCCGGAACCGCATCGCGGTGCCCACGACAGCTATCTGGACAACTACCTGTGCACCGGTGAACGAAAGATCATCGGCACCGGCCGCCGGGTGATGGCGGTGCGCAAGGATGGCCAGCAGATCCCGGTCCGTTTGGCCATCGGGGAGGCGCGCGTCGACGGGCGCAGCACCTTCGTCGGCTTCGTGACCGATATCTCCGAGCGAGTGCGCATGGAGAACGACCTGCGTCGGGCCAAGGAGGTCGCCGAGCAGGCGGCCGAAGCCAAGAGCAGCTTCCTGGCCAATATGAGCCATGAGATCCGTACCCCGATGAATGCCATCATCGGGTTCACCGACCTGGTACTGGAGACACCGCTGGAGCCGGTGCAGGCCAAGCACCTGGACACTGTCAGGAACTCCGCCCGGTCGCTGCTGGCCCTGCTCAATAACATTCTGGACACGGCCAAGCTCGATGGTGGGCATACCCAGCTGGAAGAGAAGGATTTCTCCCTGCACGCCGTCTGCGAACAGGTCGTCGCCACCCAGTCGCTGAATGCACAACGCAAGGGGCTGTACCTCGAACTGGATTATCAGGCGCCGGAGTATTTCCGGGGTGACCCGCTGCGCATCCAGCAGGTGGTGCTCAACCTGATCAGCAATGCGGTCAAGTTCACGGAGGCCGGGGGTGTCACGGTGCGGGTGCGTCATGCCGACGGCGGGGACGTTACGCTTGAGGTGGCGGATACCGGCATCGGGATTCCCGCCGACCGGATCGACACGATCTTCGAGCCCTTTGCCCAGGCCGATGCCAGCATGACCCGGCGCTTCGGCGGCACCGGTCTTGGTACGACCATCGCCCGGCAGCTCACGGAGCTGATGGGCGGGCGGATCACCGTGGAGAGCACGCCCGGGGCGGGGACCCGCTTCCAGGTCAGCCTCCCCTGGCGATCGGGCAGCCGGTCGTCATGGACGACACACCGGATAGGGAGACGCCGCTGCCACCCTTGAAGGTGCTGGTGGCGGATGACGTTTCCCAGAACCTGGTGCTGCTCAAGACCCTCCTGGAGCAGCGCCAGCATCGGGTGATCACGGCCGAAAATGGGGAAGAGGCCGTGGCCCGCTTCGCCGAGCAGACCTTCGATGTGGTGCTGATGGATGTCCAGATGCCGACCATGAACGGCCACCAGGCCACCCGGGAAATTCGCCGGCGTGAGGCGGAGAAAGAGCTGTCGCACACCCCGGTGATTGCGCTGACGGCCAGCGTCCTGGAGGATGACCGGCGCGATGCGCTGGGCGCCGGGATGGACGGTTTCGCCACCAAGCCCATCAACGTCCCGGAGCTGACCGCGGAGATCGCCCGCCAGCTGGGCCTGGACGTCATTGCGCCCGGGGGGCGGCGCCGGAGGATGAGGGGGTGGTGGATGCCACCGTGGTGGAGCAGCTCTGGCCGGACAGGGCCGCTCACCGGCAAGCCGCTCGACGGTTTCTGACCCTGCCTGACAGCCGGCCCTCGGAGCTCTACCATGAGCGGGATCGCTCCTGCGCCCAGGCGCTGGCGCACCGTCTGCGGGGAACCGCCGCCAACCTGGGGTTCCGCGACCTGGCCGCCGCGCTGGCCACTGTTGAACTTACCCTTCAGCAGGGAGACGTCGTCGGCGGCCTGGAGTGGCAGCAGCTCGCCGAGCGCTTCAGGGCCGCCGAGCAGTGGCTCGACCGTCAGCCGGACGAGGCGCAGAGCGAGCCGCCCGATTGCCCGCCGCCGAGCCCGCAGGCCATCGAGGCGCTCATCGAGCAGCTCGACCACGGCGAAGTGCCCGACCAGGCCGTACCCCTGATCCAGACGATTCTGCCTGAACCGGCCCTGAGCGAGGCCACGCAGGCGCTCGCCGACTTCGAGCCGGAGAGAGCCGCCCGACTCCTGACCCAGTTCCTACCGCCCCGCTGAGGATGCCGATGCTGACCGATACCCGGACGCTGCTGCTCGTGGACGATGAACCTGCCAACCTGCAGGTCCTGCAGAACATTCTCGCCAGCGACTACCGCTTGCTTTTCGCCCGGGATGGCGAGCGGGCACGACGGATCGCCCGCTCCGAGCGGCCGGACCTGATCCTGCTGGATGTCATGATGCCCGGCCTGTCGGGCCACGAGGTCTGCCAGGCCCTCAAGCAGGACCCCCAGACCCGCCACATCCCGGTGATCTTCGTGACCGCGCTCTCCGACGTGGAGGACGAAATCCGGGGCTTCGATCTCGGCGCGGTGGATTACATCACCAAGCCGGTCAGCGCCCCCATCGTGCGCGCGAGGGTGCGGAACCACCTCTCCCTAGTGCAGCTGGACGAGCTGGTGGAGACCCGGCTGGCAGTGGTTCAGCGGCTGGGGCGGGCGTCGGAGTACAAGGATAACGAGACGGGACTTCATGTGATTCGCATGAGCCACTATTCACGCCTGATTGCCCTGGCCTGCGGCATGGGCGCCGCCTGGTCCGATACGCTGCTCAACGCCTCTCCCATGCACGACGTGGGCAAGATCGGCATCCCGGATGCCATCCTGCAGAAGCCGGGCAAGCTCGACGCCGAGGAGTGGAAGATCATGAAGCGCCACGCCGAAATCGGAGCCCGGATCATCGGAGAGGACGGCTCCGACCTGATGGCGATGGCGCGGGAGGTGGCGCTCTGTCATCACGAGAAGTGGGACGGCAGCGGCTACCCCAAGGGGCTCGCCGGCGAGCAGATTCCCCTCGCGGCACGTATCGTCGCCATTGCGGATGTCTTCGATGCCCTCACCAGCGAGCGCCCCTACAAGAAGGCCTGGCCGGTGGAGGAGGCGACCCAGCTGATCCGGGAGCAGGCGGGCAAGCATTTCGACCCGGCGCTGGTGGAGGCCTTCCTGATCGCGCTTCCTGAGATCCTGCAGGTTCGGCAGCGCTGGCAAGAGCAGCCCGCGCCCAGCGCCGCCTCCATTAACTGACGCGCTGCTTCAGGAGAGCGCGTCGGCGGTTTCCGGGGTCAGGGCGGGGTCGGTCGGGTCGGGAAAGCGGTGCCAGCGCCGCGGCACGGCGAACAGGCGCTGGCCCCGGGTCAGGTTCAGCTGTTCGAAGTCGGCGTGGCGCACCGTGGCCAGCCACGGCTCGGAGAGCCAGTCGGCGGCCAGCTCCACCCGCACCTCGGCGCCCACCGGGGAGATGGCGGTCACCGTCACCGGCAGATGGGCCTCGCGGGTCGGGGCGGTGGCCAGTTTGACTTCGTGGGGGCGCAGCAGCAGCTCTTCCGGCCCGTCGGGGAGCTCCACCGAGAGGTGGGCATCGCCGCAGGTCAGGATGCCGTCTCGCACCTCGCCCTCCAGGTGGTTGACGTCGCCCAGGAACTCGAACACGAAGCGGTTGGCCGGCGCCCGGTAGAGGGCGTCGGGGGTGTCGATCTGCTCGATGCGGCCGTTGCTCATCACCACCACCCGGTCGGAGAGCTCCAGGGCCTCCTCCTGGTCGTGGGTGACGAAGACGCTGGTGAAGTTGAGCTCGTCGTGCAGGTGGCGCAGCCAGCGGCGCAGGTCCTGGCGCACCTTGGCGTCCAGGGCGCCGAAGGGCTCGTCGAGCAGCAGCACGTCGGGGCGCAGGGCCAGGGCGCGGGCTAGCGAGACGCGCTGCTGCTGGCCGCCGGAGAGCTGAGCCGGGTAGCGCTTGGCGAAGCTTTCGAGCTGCACCATCTCCAGCAGGCGGTGCACCCGGGCGCGGATCTCGCCGCTGGTGGGGCGGCTCTGCGCGGCATCACGGTGAGGCCGAAGGCCACGTTGTCGAACACCGTCATATGGCGGAACAGCGCATAGTGCTGGAAGACGAAGCCGATGCGGCGGTCGCGCACATGCACCTGGGTCACGTCGCGCTCGCCGAACAGGATGCGCCCGGCGGGCTCGCGGTCGGCGCTTTCCAGGCCGGCGATGATGCGCAGCAGGGTGGTCTTGCCGGAGCCCGAGGGGCCGAGCAGGCCGACCAGTTCGCCGTCGCGGATATCCAGGTTCACCGGCTCCAGGGCGCAGGTGCGGCCGAAGTGCTTGGCGATGTTCTGAAGACGGATGCTCATGCATGAACCTCCCGGCGCGCGGCGCGCCATTCCAGGCTGGCCTTGGCGACCAGCGTGAGCAGGGCGATCAGTGCCAGCAGGGCGGCGCTGGCGAAGGCGCCCACGGTGTTGTAGTCCTGGTAGAGCTGCTCCAGGTGCAGCGGCAGGGTGTTGGTCTGGCCGCGAATGGCCCCTGAGACCACCGAGACGGCGCCGAATTCCCCCACCGCCCGGGCATTGGTCAGGATCACCCCGTAGAGCAGCGCCCAGCGGATGTTGGGCAGGGTCACCCGGCGGAAGATGGTCCAGCCCGGCGCGCCCAGGGTCACCGCGGCCTCCTCCTCGCGGGAGCCCTGGGCCTGCATCAGGGGGATCAGCTCCCGGGCCACGAAGGGGCAGGTGACGAAAATGGTCACCAGCAGGATGCCCGGCCAGGCGAACATCAGCTGGATGTCGTGGGTGTCGAGCCAGGCGCCCAGCCAGCCGTTGCGGCCGTAGAGCAGCAGGTAGATCAGGCCGGCCACCACCGGCGACACCGCGAAGGGGATGTCGATCAGGGTCTGCAGGATGCGCCGGCCCGGGAAGCTGAAGCGGGTCACCAGCCAGGCGAGGGCCACCCCGAACACCAGGCAGACCGGAATGGTCAGCAGCGCGATGAACAGCGTCAGGCCGATGGCCGCCACGGTGTACTCGTTGCTGACGTTGGACCAGAACACCGCCACGCCCTGGGCGAAGGCCTGGGCGAAGATGGCCACCAGCGGCAGCAGCAGGAACAGCGCCGACAGCGCCACCGCCGCAAAGATCAGCAGGCGCCGCACCCAGGGCGCATCACCGATTCGCTGCATCAGCCGCGCCCTCCATGCAGTCGCTTGATGAAGCGGCCCTGCCAGACGTTGATCGCCAGCAGCAAGGCCAGGGAGACGAACAGCACCACCGAGGCGATGGCCGAGGCGCCGGCGTAGTCGAACTCCTGCAGCCGCACGAAGATCATCAGTGCGGTGATCTCGGTTTCGTAGGGCATGTTGCCGGCGATGAAGATGATGGCGCCGAACTCGCCCAGCGAGCGCACGAAGGCCAGGCCGGTGCCGGTCACCAGCGCCGGCCACAGATGCGGCAGGATCACCCGCCGGAAGGCCACGCCATCGCTGGCGCCCAGGGTCAGGGCGGCCTCGTCTACCTCGACCGGCAAATCCTCGAGCACCGGCTGAACGGTGCGCACCACGAAGGGGATGCTGGTGAAGGCCATGGCCAGGGCGATGCCCACCCAGGTATAGGCCACCTGCAGCCCCAGCGGCTCCAGCAGCCGGCCCATCCAGCCGTTGCTGGCGTAGAGGGTGGCCAGGGTGATGCCGGCCACCGCGGTAGGCAGGGCGAAGGGCAGGTCCATCAGGGCGTCGAGCAGGCGCTTGCCGGGAAAGGTGTAGCGCACCAGCACCCAGGCCAGCAGCAACCCGAAGGCGCCGTTGACCACCGCCGCCACCGCCGCGGCGCCGATGGTCACGGTGTAGCTGGCCACCACCCGGCCGTCGGTGATGATCGCCCAGTACTGGGCCAGGGTTAGCTCGGCGAGCTGGCCGAACAGGCCGGTCATCGGCAGCAGCAGCACCAGCGAGACGAACATCAGGCTGATGCCCAGCGACAGGCCGAAGCCCGGCAGCACCCGCTTGGGGGCGCTGCCGAGGCCGAAGGGGAGGGCGCGGGTGCTCATGGCAGGCGGCTCATGACGTTGGCTTCAGGAAGCAACGCTGGTCTCGCTCAGCGCCGCTGCAGCTGGTCGAGCAGGGCGCCGCCGGCGAAGTGCTCCTCCATGGCCTGCTCCCAGCTGCCGAAGACATCCTCGACCCGCAGCAGCTCGGTCTCGGGGAACTGCTCGGCGAACTCCTCGACCACCGTCTCGTGGTGCACGCGGTAGTTGAAGCCGGCCAGCAGGCGCTGCGCTTCTTCGGTGTAGAGGTAGTCGAGATAGCCCTGGGCAAGGTCCTGGGTGCCGTTGCGCTCGGCGTTGGTCGCAACCACGGCCACCGGGAACTCGGCCAGGATGCTCAGCGGCGGCACGACCACTTCGTAGTCGTCCTCGCCGTACTCGCCGCGGATGTTGTTGACCTCGGATTCGAAGCTGATCAGCACATCGCCGCGCTCGCGCTCGATGAAGCTGGTGGTGGCGCCGCGGCCGCCGGTGTCGAACACGGCCACGTTGCGCAGGAAGGTGCGCATGAAGTCGTGGATCTGCTCCTCGTCGCCGTCGAAGGCTCGGTCGGCGAAGCCCCAGGCGGCCAGATAGGTGTAGCGGCCGTTGCCGGAAGTCTTGGGGTTGGGGAAGACGATGCTCACGTCCTCGCGCACCAGGTCGTCCCAGCTCTCGATGCCCTTGGGGTTGCCTTCACGCACCAGGAAGGCGGTGGTGGAGTAGTAGGGCGAAGCGTTGTTGGGCAGCGCCTCCTGCCAGTCCTCGGCCACCAGGCCAGCGTCGGCCAGCACCTGGACATCGGTCACCTGGTTGTAGGTCACCACATCGGCGCGAAGCCCCTGCAGGATCGCCCGGGCCTGGGCGGAGGAGCCGCCGTGGGACTGGCTGATGGCCACGGCCTCATCCTGCTCGGCCTGCCACCACTCGCGGAACTCCGGGTTGATGGCGGAGAACAGCTCGCGGGCGATGTCATAGGACGAGTTGAGCAGCTCGCGGTCGGCGGCCAGCGCCGGTGTGGTCAGGCTGGCGCCCAGGGCGATGACAACCGCGGTGCGGCGAAAGGTCGACAGCAGGGACATGCCGGTGACTCCATTCTGGGAAGCATTGAGGGTCAAGGGTAAACCTGCCTCAAGGGAATTACAATAACGTTTTTTATTCGATTTGGAGATATATCTGTGGGGCTTTGCCCACCTCACTGTGCGCCTTGCCGCCGGGGTGACGCCCTCCCCGGGCTACGCAGGTTCCTGCTAGAATACCGCCTTCCCCGAGCGACAGCCTGGATGCCCCATGACCGATGCGACCCGCGATTTCCTGATCGCCCCCTCTATTCTGTCCGCCGACTTCGCCCGTCTCGGTGAAGAGGTCGACAACGTGCTGGCCGCCGGTGCCGACATCGTTCATTTCGATGTCATGGACAACCACTACGTGCCCAACCTGACCATCGGGCCCATGGTCTGCGAGGCGCTTCGCAAGCATGGCGTCACCGCGCCCATCGACGCTCACCTGATGGTCAAGCCGGTGGACCGGCTGATCGGCGACTTCATCGACGCCGGCGCCACCTATATCACCTTCCACCCCGAGGCCTCCGACCATATCGACCGCTCCCTGCAGCTGATTCGCGACGGCGGCTGCAAGTCGGGGCTGGTGTTCAACCCGGCCACACCGCTCTCCTTTCTCGACCATGTCATGGACAAGGTCGACATGGTGCTGCTGATGAGCGTCAACCCCGGCTTCGGCGGCCAGTCCTTCCTGCCTGGCACCCTGGACAAGCTGCGTGCGGCGCGGCGGCGGATCGACGCCTCGGGCTATGACATTCGCCTGGAGATCGACGGCGGCGTGAAGGTCGACAATATCGCCGAGATCGCCCGGGCCGGCGCCGACACTTTCGTGGCCGGCTCGGCGGTGTTCGGCGCCGGACGCGAGGCCGACCCGCACCGCTACGACAGCGTGATGCGCCAGTTCCGCGAGCAGCTGGCCGGGGTCTGAGGCGCGTGTCGGGCGGCGCCTCCTCGGGCCCGGCGCCGACAGCCGGTGCGGGCGGCTGGTATCTCTACCTGATCGAGACCGCCGGCGGCGCCCTCTATACCGGCATCACCACCGACGTGACCCGGCGGCTTGCCGAGCACGCCGCCGGGCGCGGCGCCAAGGCGCTGCGGGGCCGTGGCCCGCTGCGGCTGGTGCATCATGAGCCCGTTGGTAGCCGCGGCGAGGCGCTGCGGCTCGAGGCGAAGATCAAGCGCTTCTCGGCCGCCCGCAAGCGGGCCTGGCTAGGGGAGAGGCAGCGAGCAGGCTGCCGCGATTATCCTGAGGGTCGGCAAGGAGAGAGCATGCACCCCATTCTCGACGGCATCGAACTGGTGGCCTTCGACCTGGATGGCACCCTGGTGGATTCGGTGCCCGACCTGGCGCTGGCCGTGGATGCGGCCCTGGTCGATCTCGACCTGCCCGCCGCCGGCGAGGCCAAGGTGTGCGACTGGGTGGGCAACGGCTCGCTCAAGCTGATGGAGCGTGCGCTGCGGTTTGCAATCCAGGCCAGCGAGGCGCCGGAGAGCCCCATCGAGGTCGACAGCGTTCTGCTGAAGCTTGCCCACGCCGTCTTTCTGGACCACTATTCCCGCGACCCTGCCGCCCATACCCGCCTCTACCCGGGAGTGCGCGAAGGCCTCGACGCCCTGCGGGCGCGCGGGATCCCCCTGGCGCTGATCACCAACAAGCCCCACGCCTTCATCGACCCGATCCTCGAGCGGTTCGGGCTGCAGGCGCACTTCGCGCTGTGCCTGGGCGGCGATAGCCTGCCCCGGAAGAAACCCGACCCGGCGCCGCTGCTGCACGCGGCGGCCCACTTCGGCGTCGCCCCCGACGCCTGCCTGATGGTGGGCGACTCCCGTCACGATATCGCCGCGGGCAAGGCCGCCGGCTTTCGCACCCTGGCGGTGCCCTATGGCTACAACCACGGCGAGCCGGTGCGAGACAGCGGGCCGGATGGCGTGGTTGAATCGCTTGCGGAACTCGTTCACCATCGCCACCCCGCCAAGAGGATGCCAAGAGGACCCCGGGCATGATGACCCCCGAGCGCTTTCAGGAACTGGCCGAGGCCGGCTACAACCGCATCCCGGTCACCCGCGAGGTGCTGGCCGACCTCGACACTCCGCTCTCCACCTACCTGAAGCTGGCCGACGAGCCCTGGACCTTCCTGCTGGAGTCGGTCCAGGGGGGCGAGAAGTGGGGGCGCTACTCGATCATCGGGCTGCCCTGTCGCGAGCGCATCGAGGTGCGCGGCTTCACGGTCATCCATATCATCGACGGCGAGCAGCAGGGCGTCACCGAGGTGGCGGATCCCCTCGACTGGATCGAGCAGTTCCAGGCGCGCTTCCGGGTGCCGCGGCTCGACGACCAGCCGCGCTTCGACGGCGGCCTGGTGGGCTACTTCGGCTACGACACCATCCGCTATATCGAGCCGCGCCTGCGCAGCGCCCAGGTGGCCGACAAGCCCGACCCGCTGGGGGTGCCCGACATCCTGCTGATGGTCTGCGACGACCTGGTGGTGTTCGACAACCTCTCCGGGCGGCTGACCCTCTGGACCCACGCCGACCCCGCCGAGGCCGACGCCTACGAGCGCGGCGTGGCGCGCCTGGCCGAGCTGGAGCGCCGCCTGCGCAGCGCCACCCTCAACACCATCAGCCCCGGCACCGGGCGCAGCGCGGTGGAGGAGGGGCACTTCACCTCGGGCTTCACCGAGGCGGGCTTCAAGGCCGCCGTGGAGAAGATCAAGGAGTACGTGCTGGCCGGCGACGTCATGCAGTGCGTGCCCTCCCAGCGCATGTCGATTCCCTACCGCGCCTCGCCGCTGGACCTCTATCGCGCGCTGAGAAGCCTCAACCCCTCGCCCTACATGTTCTTCTTCAACCTCGACGACCACCACGTGGTGGGCTCCTCGCCGGAGATCCTCACCCGGCTGGAAGACGGCGAGGTGACGGTTCGGCCCATCGCCGGCACCCGGGTGCGCGGCAAGACCGAGGAGGAGGACCGGGCGCTGGAGGCCGACCTGCTGGGCGACCCCAAGGAGGTGGCCGAGCACCTGATGCTGATCGACCTGGGGCGCAACGACGTGGGGCGCATCAGCCAGACCGGCTCGGTGACGGTCACCGACCAGATGGCGGTGGAGCGCTACTCCCACGTGATGCACATCGTCTCCAACGTCACCGGCCGGCTCAAGCCGGGGCTCTCGGCCATGGACGTGCTACGCGCCACCTTCCCGGCGGGCACCCTCTCCGGGGCGCCCAAGATCCGCGCCATGGAAATCATCGACGAGCTGGAGCCGGTCAAGCGCGGCGTCTACTCCGGCGCGGTGGGCTATCTCTCCTGGCACGGCAACATGGACACCGCCATCGCCATCCGCACCGCGGTGATCAAGGACGACGAGCTGCACGTCCAGGCCGGCGCCGGGGTGGTGGCCGACTCGGTGCCCGAACTTGAGTGGCAGGAGACCCTCAACAAGGGCCGCGCCATCTTCCGCGCCGTGGCCATGGCCGAGCAGGGCCTGGATAACCTCTAGCGGACTATCCCCGGATTGACAGGAGTGCCGCCGCGGCGGCACTATTGGCCCATGAACACATCAGATTACACGCATTCGATTCGCCCCTGGTGGCGCCCCTGAAGGAGGGCGGCACCGCTGCGTCTTGAATGACCATGCCGCCGTCGGGGCGGCATTTTTGTGCCTGGTGTCCCTGCACGGCTGGCGAATGCAACAGCCCCTTCCACGCCACCGGATACGCGCAACCGAGACAGGAACCCTTCGTCATGCCCGTGCTGATGATCGACAACTATGACAGCTTCACCTTCAACCTGGTCCAGTACCTGGGCGAGCTGGGGGCCGAGGTGGTCACCCACCGCAACGACGCCATCACCCTGGAGGAGATCGAGGCCCTGTCGCCCAGCCACCTGATGGTCTCGCCAGGGCCCTGTACGCCCAACGAGGCCGGCATCTCCCTGGCGGCGATCCGCCACTTCGCCGGCCGGCTGCCGATCCTCGGGGTCTGCCTGGGCCACCAGGCCATCGGCCAGGTATACGGCGGCAAGGTGGTGCGCGCTCCCCAGGTGATGCACGGCAAGACCTCGCGAATCCGCCATCACGGCCATGGCGTGTTCGCCGGCCTGGAGGACCCGCTGGAGGTGACCCGCTATCATTCCCTGGTAGTGGAGACCGACAGCCTGCCCGAGTGCCTGGAGGTGACCGCCTGGACCGACGAGAACGACGTCACCCCGGGCCTGGTGATGGGGCTGCGCCACCGCGAGCTGGATATCGAGGGCGTGCAGTTCCACCCCGAGTCGATCCTCACCCGCCAGGGGCACGAGCTGCTGGCCAATTTCCTGAAGCGTTGCTGAACCGCGCCGAGCCTGAGTCGTAGAGGAGAGCCTGTCCATGCAGATGCGAGACGCCATCGCCGCGGTGATGCGCCACGAGAACCTGACCTTCGCGCAGACCCACGCCGTGATGCGCCAGATCATGACCGGCGAGGCCACCGACGCCCAGACCGGCGGCCTGCTGGTGGGCCTGGCCATGAAGGGCGAGACCCCCGAGGAGATCAGCGCCGCCGCCCAGGTGATGCGCGAGCTGATGAACCGGGTCACCCTCGACGCCGAGAACGTGGTGGACATCGTCGGCACCGGCGGCGACGGCGCCAACCTGTTCAATGTCTCCACCGCCGCCAGCTTCGTCGCCGCCGCCGCCGGCGCCCACGTGGCCAAGCACGGCAACCGCAGCGTCTCCTCCTCCTCGGGCAGCGCCGACCTGTTCGACGTGGCCGGCATCTACCTGGACCTCAAGCCCGACCAGGTGGCGCGCTGCATCGAACGGGTGGGCGTGGGCTTCATGTTCGCCCCCAACCACCACCCGGCCATGCGCCACGCCATCGGCCCGCGCCGCGAGATGGGCGTGCGCACCCTGTTCAATATCCTCGGCCCGCTGACCAACCCGGCCGGCGCCCCCAACCAGCTGCTGGGCGTCTACTCCGCGGCGCTGCTGCCGCTGATGGCCGAGGTGCTGCGCCAGCTGGGCAGCGAGCACGTGATGGTGGTGCACGCCGAGGATGGCCTGGACGAGATCTCGCTGGCCGCCCCCACCCAGGTGGCCGAGCTCAAGGATGGCGAGATCCAGCGCTATACGATTACGCCCGAATCGCTTGGCATCGAGCGCCAGTCGCTGACGCCGCTCAAGGTGGTCAGCGCCGAGGACAGCCTGCGCCTGGTGCAGGAGGCGCTGGTCGGCGAAGGCGCGGCGGCGGATATCGTCGCCCTCAACGCCGGCGCCGCGCTCTACTGCGCCGGGGTCGCCGATACCCTGGCCGAAGGCGTGGCCATGGCCCAGGACGCCCAGGCCTCCAGGCTGCCGCTGGAAAAGATGAAGGAACTGGCCGACTTCACCCGGGTGCTGATTCCCTGACCCGCCCCTCGTACACTTTCAGGATCTCGCCATGAGCCCAACGCAGGACGCTACCCCGACCATTCTCACTCGCATCCTGGCGCGCAAGGACGAGGAGGTCGCCGAGCGCTCGCGCGCCGTCTCCGAGGCCGAGCTTTTGCGCCTGGCCGACGCCCAGAGCGCGCCCCGCGGCTTCATCGCCGCGCTCGAGCGGTTCATCGCGGAGGGCGATCCGGCGGTGATCGCCGAGATCAAGAAGGCCTCCCCCTCCAAGGGGGTGATGCGCGAGGAGTTCCACCCCGCCGAGATCGCCGAGCGCTACGCCGCCGGCGGCGCCGCCTGCCTCTCGGTGCTCACCGACGCCGACTTCTTCCAGGGCCACGAGGACTACCTGATCGCCGCCCGCGAGGCCTGCGCCCTGCCGGTGATCCGCAAGGACTTCATCACCCACGGCTACCAGGTCAGCGAGGCGCGGGCCATCGGCGCCGACTGCATCCTGCTGATCGTCGCCGCCCTGGACGACGCCCGCATGGCGGACCTGCACCAGCAGGCCACCACGCTGGGCATGGACGTGCTGGTGGAGGTCCACGACCTCCGCGAGCTGGAGCGTGCCCTGAAGCTCGACCTCGGCCTGGTGGGCATCAACAACCGCAACCTGCACACCTTCGACACCACCCTCGACACCACCCTCGACCTGCTGCCGCGGATTCCCCAAGGGGTCACCGTGGTCACCGAATCGGGCATCCACACCCGCAACGACGTGCTGCGCATGCGCGAGCACGACGTCCACGGCTTCCTGGTGGGCGAGGCCTTCATGCGCGAAGCCGACCCCGGCGAAGCGCTGCGCCGGCTGTTCTTCTGATCGCTCCCTACGGGCGGGCGGCTCCCGCCTAAAAACTCAGCTCCAGCCCCGCATAGAGGGTGCGCCCCGGGGCGGGCTCGAAGAAGCGCCCGCCGCTGGCGTTGATGCGCACGTTGGCGAAGTGCGACTCGTCGAGCAGGTTGCGCACGCCCAGATGGGCGCCGAGGCGGGTGGTGCCGTCGCCCAGCCGCCAGGCGTCGCCGCCGCGCAGGTTGACCAGCCAGTGGCTCTCCACCGGCACCTCGTTGGCATTATCGGCGTAGAAGCCGCCGGTATAGAGCCCCTCCAGGCGGGCGAAGCGCTCGCCGCTGCCGTACCAGGTCACACGATTGTGCCACTGCCGGCGGGGCAGCCCCGGCAGGCGGTTGTCGGCGAAGTCCTGCTGATCGTCGGCGAAGCGCGAGAAGCGGTAGTCCGCCAGGGTCAGGGTGCTGGTCAGCTGCCAGGCCAGGGTCGGGCTCCAGTCCAGCTCCAGCTCGATGCCCTCCCGGGCGGTGCGCCCGGCGTTCTCGTAGAAGGTGCGGCCGTTGTCCGCCTCGAAGGGCACCAGCTCGTCGTCCACCCGTATGGAGAAGGCCGCCAGGTCGTAGCGCAGGCCGTTGGCCAGGCGCCCGCGCAGCCCCAGCTCGCGGCTTAGCGTCTGCTGGGGCGCCACCTCGGGATTGAAGCCGCCGCCGCCGTCGGGCCGGGCGAACTCGGTGAAGGTGGGCGTCTCGAAGGCGGTGCCCAGGTTGGCATAGAGCTGGTGCCCCTCCCGGTAGCGATAGCTGGCGCCGAGGCTGCCGGTCCACTCCCGGAAGGTGCGCGAACCGCTGGCATCGATGCCCTCGGCCTGGAAGCGGTCGTCGATGGAGAGCCGCACCTGGTCGTGGCGCACCCCGGCGGAGAGCTCCAGGGCCTCAGTGACCCCGAGCTCCGCCAGCAGGAAGGCGCCGGCGGCGGTGGCGTTCTGCTGCTCGTCGGCGGTCTCGGCGCTCACCGCACCCTGGGCGTGACCGCGCGCCGCCCGCGGTCGTCCTCCTGGCGGCCCACCTCTAGCCCGGCCACGTAGCGCAGCGGCCGCTCGCCCAGCGTCTCCTCCCGGGTCAGATCCAGGCTGGCGCCGTAGTAGCGGCGGCGGTAGTCCACCAGGCTATTGCCGGGGAAGGGCAGCTGCTGCTCGAAGTCGCGGCGGCTGACGAAGGCGCGGGCGTTGAGCTCGCCGCCGGCGGCGTCGAGATCCTCGTAGTGCAGCCCCAATAGCTGCTGCTCCACCCGCTGGCCGGCGTCCAGGGCGGCCGCGGCCGGCGCCGCCTGACGACGGTCCGTCGCCACCTCTTCGGCGGTCAGCCCGCCCGGGTCCTCGGCGGTGGGCAGGTCGAGCAGGTTCACCAGCGCCGAGAGGGTGCGGGTCTCATCGAAGCGGTAGCCCAGCCGGGCGTTGAGCAGGCGCTTCTCCACGGCGCTCTGTTCCCGGTAGCCCTCGAAGTCCAGCGCCGAGAGGCTGACGCTGTGCACCCAGCTGCCGTGCTCGCCGCCCTGGCGCAGGGCCAGCTTGCGGTAGTCGTGGCTGCCGCCCTGCAGGCGCAGCACCGGGGAGCGACGCATCTCGCTGCCGTCGCCGGTGGTGATATCGAGCACGCCGCCGGCGGCGTTGCCGTAGAGCACCGAAGCGGGGCCGCGGATCACCTCGATGCGCTCGGCGCTATCCAGGTCCACGGCGTCGATCTGGGCCTGGCCGTCGGGCAGGGTGTAGGGAATGCCATCGACGCGGATATGGATGCCGCGGATGCCGAAGGGCGCCCGGGCCCCGAAGCCGCGGCTGGCGATGCGCTGGCCCTGGGCGAAGTTGTCGCGGTTCTGCAAAAAGAGGCCAGGCACCGGGGCGAGGGCCTCGTCGAGGCGCACCCGCTGCTGGCCCTGCTGGATCTCCTCGCGGGTGACCGCCGACACCGCCGCCGGGGTATCGTAGAGCTCCCGGGCCAGGCGCGGCGCGCTGATGGTGATGGTGGGCAGCGCCTCGGCGTTTTCCCCTTCCTCCGCCGCGACCAGCCCCGGCATACCCCACACCGCAACCGCAATGGGCAGGCAGCCCAGCAGCCGTCTTCTCGTCCCATGCCCCATGCGCAGCTCCTTGCCGTCTCAACTCCTGAACAGTGTAACCCCCAAGCCCCACCTGGTTGCCATCCCGTGATTCAGACTTGCCTGTGCCGACCTTGCGCTGAGTAAGCGCTCCACAAACCCCATCTTCTGCAACTGAATAGTGTCCATCAGACTGGTGTCACCCGATCCCAAGGAGGACACCATGACCGACCTGACATCGACACAGGCCTTCTGGCTGGGCCACCTGTTCCATGCCTCCTCTCGGCAACTGCCGCTGAGCGAGTACGCCGAAGAGCAAGGGCTGGAGCTGGCGTCATTGCTGGCGTGGGAGCAGCGTCTGGTGGTGCAGGATGTACCTGTGCCACCTCGTCATCGCCCGCAGCGTTTCGTCGCCGTGGAGGTGACGCCATGATTCGGCCGGACACGGGACTGCGCGTCTACCTGTGCCGCGAGCCGGTCGACATGCGCAAGCAGATCGATGGACTGGCCCTGCTGGTTCAGGAGGCCATGGAGCTCAATCCCTTCGAGGAGGCGGTCTTCGTATTCGGCAACCGTCAGCGCGACAAGGTGAAGCTGCTGTTCTGGGAGCGCAACGGCTTCGTGGTCTGGTACAAGCGCCTGGAGCGGGAGCGCTTCAAGTGGCCGGATCGGCTGGAGGGTGACACCGTCACGCTCTCGGGCCAAGAGCTGAACTGGCTTCTTGACGGCTATGATCTCAGCGCCATGCAGCCTCATAAGGCGTTGGATTTTCAGGCAGTTGGTTGACTTTTTTGCTGCCTCCGGTGGCGCTGCTTGGTAAAATATCGGCATGACTTCGTCGGCCTCTACGTCTTCCGCCAGCGTTTCCCAACTGCAGCGCCAAGTGCGTGCTCAGCAGGAGGAGATCGCGCGTCTCCATCAGCTGATGGAGAAGAAAGAGGCAGAGTGGGAAGCCGCCAAGGCGGCGCTGTTCGAGCAGTTCCGCCTGGCCATCGAGCGTCAGTTCGGTCCCTCCACCGAAAAGTACCGTGTCGCGCAGGGTGACCTTCTCATCAACGAGGCCGAAGCAGCGGTCGACGAGGAAGAGACCAGCGCCCAGGATGGCACGGCTGACGATGAGGTTGACGCACCGGCCGACCCCCATCAGCCGGCCAAACGCCGCACCCGTGGTGGCCGCGTGGCGCTACCGCCCGAACTGCCCCGCGTCGAGGTCGTCCATGAGCTCCCCGAGGATGCCCGGCATTGCCACCACGACGGCACCGGGCTTAAGGAGATCGGCAAAGAGATCAGCGAGGAGTTGCATGTGGTGCCGGCGCGGGTCGAGGTGATCCGCCATGTGCGCCTCAAGTACGGCTGCCCCACCTGCGAGGAGGGCGTGCAGATCGCCCCGACGCCGGCCAAGCTGCTGCCGAAGAGTAACGCCAGCCCGACGTTGCTCGCCTATGTGGCCACCGCCAAGTACCAAGACGCCTTGCCGCTCTACCGGCAGAGCCAGATCTTTGCCCGACACGGCGCCGAGATACCGCGCAACACCCTGGCCCGCTGGATGGTCCAGGTGGGCGAGCGACTGATACCGCTGGTCGAGGCCCTGCGACAGCACCTATTACAGGCCCCGCTGATCCACATGGACGAGACCACGCTTCAGGTCAACGCCGAGGCGGATCGGCCGGCGAGCTCAACGTCCTACATGTGGTTGCAGCGCGGCGGCCCGCCTGGCCAACAGGTGGTGCTGTTCGACTATGACGCCAGCCGAGCCGGTCGGGTGCCCCTGCGCCTGCTGGGTGACTATGCCGGCCGCCTGGTCACCGATGGCTACGAGGGTTATGCCAAGGTGGTGCGAAAGAACGGCATCACCCATGCCGGCTGCTGGGCGCACGCCCGTCGCAAGTTCGTCGAGGCGCAGAAGGTGCAGCCCAAGGGCAAGACCGGCAAGGCTGACTGGGCGCTCAACCAGATCCGCAAGCTCTACGCCGTGGAGAAGCAGGCCAAGGGGATGGATCCCGAGGCACGCCAGGCGTTGCGTGAGCAGAAGAGCCGCCCGCTAATCACCCAGCTACGCACCTGGTTGGACAAGTCGCTGACGCAGGTGCTGCCGAAGAGCACTCTGGGCAAGGCCCTGCACTACCTGGATGGCCAGTGGCAGCGCCTGACGCGCTTCCTCGATGACGGGCTGATCCCGCTGGACAACAACGCAGCAGAAAATGCCATTCGCCCCTTCGTCGTTGGCCGCAAGAACTGGCTGTTCAGCCACACGCCGAGCGGTGCCCAGGCCAGCGCGATGATCTACAGCCTGATCGAGACGGCCAAGGCCAACGGCCTCTCGCCCTACGAGTACCTGCAGTTCGTGTTCGAGACCCTGCCAACACTCGGCGAGGATGACGACCTCGGCATGCTGCTGCCCTGGCGCTGGAAAGACACTCTACCGGTCTAACCCGGATATTTCATCAGGCATGAAAAAGGCGGCTGAAAATCGGTTATGATTCAAGGGCCTAATCCAGAATCAACCGCTACAGCCGCCATGACGAAATGTACCATGCCGACCGCCTCCTTTCCACGCTGTAAAGGCCGTCAGGTCACCGCCAGTTTCGACGGTGGCGAGATCACCTCCGATGGTGGTGCCCTGCTGCTTCGCCAACTGGATCGTGAAATGGGGCTGACCCGTACCATCGCGCGCCGCCTGGAGGATGCGCGGGCTGCGCGCCGTTGTCGGCATCAGGCCGAGACCATGCTCCGGCAGCGGGTCTTTGGCCTGGCGCTGGGCTACGAGGACCTCAACGACCACCACGCCCTGCGTCGCGACATCGCCTTGCAGACCGCGGTCGGTACCGACGACGTGCTGGCCAGTCAGGCGACGCTGTGTCGCTTCGAACAGCAGGCCAGTCGCCAGTGGGCGGTGGCGATCCAGGAGGAGATCGTCGAGCAGTTCATCCGCTCCTTCCGGCGACCGCCGAAGAAGCGGTTGATCCTCGACTTCGATGCCACCGACGATCCGGTGCATGGCGAGCAGCTCGGTCGGCACTTCTCCGGCTTCTACAACGGGTACTGCTTCCTGCCGCTCTACGTCTTCTGTGGCCAGCAGTTGCTGGTCAGCTACCTGCGCCCGGCCTATCGCGATGCGGCCCACCATGCCGGCGCCATCCTGGCCCTGCTGGTGCGGCGGCTGCGTCAGGCCTGGCCCGAGGTGAAGCTCGTCTTCCGCGGCGACAGTGGCTTCTGTCGACCACTGATCCTGGCCTGGTGTGAACGCCATGGTGTCGAGTACATCGTTGGCCTGGCGACCAACAGCCGCCTCGAGAAGCTGTCACTGGATATTCGCTAGAGTCGGCGATTCGCTGGGAGGCTGAGCGTACCAAGCAGCGTCACTTCGGGCGCATCGACTATGCGGCCCACAGCTGGAAGCGCCCGCGACGCAAGGTAGTGGTCAAGGCCGAGACCAGCTACCGCGGTTTCAACACCCGTTACGTGGTGACCAACCTGCACGGCAGTCCGCAGTGGCTTTATGACCACCGCTACTGCCCGCGCGGTGACATGGAGAACCGCATCAAGGAGCAGCAATGGCTGTTCGCCGACCGCACCAGCTGCCATGACTGGTGGCCCAACCAGTACCGACTGCTACTGGCCGGTCTGGCCTACCTGCTGCTGGAACGGCTGCGCCGGGTGTACCTGAAGCGCACCGCGTACGCCACGGCCCAGGTCACCACCCTGCGCCTGAAGTTGCTGAAGATCGGTGGCGTAGTGATCCGCAATACCCGGCGCGTCCGCCTGATGCTGAGCAGTCACTACCCCGATCAGGATCTCTTCCAGAAGCTCGCTCGCAAGCTGGTGCCGGGATGACCGGTGCGGTGCTGTCCCCGGCACGGAATAAACACTGGGGGAAAGGGGGCAGTGTGCTCAAACGGCGGGAAATCGATCAAAAACTGACCAACATGATGCGCTGTGGGGTGCGTTCGGCGAATCAACAACCAGAGAGCACCGACTGGCGGCGCTCATGAAATATCCAGGCTAACTCAGGCCGCAACAGGTGGGGTTCGTGGAGCGCTTACTGCGCTGAGTCAAGGGAGGCGCTTTGCAGTTATTTCAGTATTTGCTTAGGCTGGATAGCCTAAGAGAGGTGAGAAGGCAGCGACATAGCACCCCCCCCGACTATCGCATGGAAGCGGCAACCCCCGACCATGCCCGATAGGGGCGGTAGCGTGCCAAAATCCTACTGAAGGATGCGAAAGGATGATTGAAGCCGGCAAAGGCAGCAGGCACGCGAAGAATTCGTATGCGGCCTATTTTTACTTAATATTTTTTATGATCAATGGGTTAGAAAGGTCGTGCGCGCTCTATGATTGGATGAACGCGCGAGCACGTTTATCCAATCATAGAGCGCGCTGTCTAATCACTGTTGGGCCACATGAGTATGGTCGTGAGCGAAAAGTCGATGGAAACCGATATAAAAGAGGCTGCAATGGTTGTCGCGGAAATTTCTGCGATGGCTGTAATTTTGCCGATTATTGTATTTTTCGCGATACTGCTTGGCCCGCTAACTGCCGCCGGGATTCTCTTGGACGATGAAGGTGGCTTGGATGCTGACGACTTTGAGCGATATATTTGCTTCGGTTTGATGGTTGCGTCAGTAGCGTTGTGGACCATAATCTTTGCATGGGCAGTGAGAGGGTAATATGCCTAGAACGCGATTGTTTCTTCTCCTATTCTGGTTGTTCGTGTTGTCGCTTTTATTCGCCATGGGTCAAAATGTTTATCAAAATGACTCGATTCTTTCCAATGATGTTTTTATCCTCATGTCGATTTGCGTGATATTGGTTCTGTGTGACGAGGTTACCAAGTATCTCAATTCTATCAAACGCATACGAGGCGAGGTTCGCAAAGAGGTCTTGCAAGAGCTTAGAAGAGAAGGGTGGAGTCCACCGAAGGACAACCAGATCGATGATTGAGTTGTGCCCAACAATTAACTGCACCGGACGCTCCTTCGTCGCTCCGGTGAGTTTTGGCGTTAACTGGGAAGGAGTCCATGAATCAGGATATTGTGAATGAGTTGGTCACGATGATGACAGACGACCAGCGGTTGTTGCAGCAACTCTTCGATTCCGGAGAGCTGCCATCTGAGTCTTATCATCCCCGGATGAAAGCCCTGCATGAGCAGAATGCTTCTCGCCTGAAAGAGATTATTGGTGCACACGGTTGGCCCGGCATTTCGTTAGTTGGGGAGGAGGCTGCTAAAGCTGCATGGCTTATTGCTCAGCACTCTGTTTCAGATACAGATTTCATGGCAGAGTGTGTTTCCCTGCTAGAGCATGCCGTTTCGAGAGAGGATGCGGCAGGCTGGCAGTTGGCATTCCTTCAGGATCGAGTGCGAACTTTAGGTGGTGAGCTTCAATACTACGGTACCCAGTTTGATATAGATGAAAATGGGTGGCCAATACCGTTTCCTATTGAGGATTCTGCTACGGTTAATGAACGCCGTGCGCGTCTTGGACTGAATTCCCTTGAGGAACGTCAGGAACAAATGATTGAGCAGGAGCGAAATCGCCGTGCCAATATTACATAAACCAGTTAACCAAACGCGGCACTCGGACGCCCTTGTCTTCGCTTCGCTGCGTCAAGGTCTCCGGTGCGCTCCGCGTTATGCATTAAATCAGGAGACCTAGAGTGCTTGAGTATTTAATTGATAGACTGATTTCATTGATGGGGCCCATTTCGACTCTGTCCAAAGAGAAAAGAGAGTTAAAAGACAACGCTTTACGGGCAATTGTGACAGCGTTGCAGGAGACAAAGATCTATTACAAATCACTTGAGCGGGGCTCCGAAAGAAATACTGATACAGAAGCACAGCTCGTAAGGTACTGGGGTGCGGCGGCAATACCGCTTCGCCATATTGATGAGGAGCTCGCAATGATCTGCGAGCATAAGGCGGACTTCTGGATTGATCCTGAAAGTTGGTCAAACGATCAAATATCGTCCCTCGGAATTAAATTAGAAGATGTAACGAAGGCGTATCGCCAACTGGCTATGCCAAGCTTCAACAAGGCCAGACATTTGAGAAATGCATAACAAGGCCATTAAATTCGCTCCCTACGGTCGCCGGACGCTCGCAAGCTCGCGCCGTTTATGGCGGCGTTATGCGATAGAGCGAGAGGCTTCGAGTAATGGAGAATAGCTTGCTAGGTTTTGTCTTAGGTGCACTCATCAGTGGTGGCGTTCTAGGTGCGCTAATAGGTGTTTTCCTTGGGCACCGCCTAGCGGTAAGTCTGTTTAGAGAGCGATCCAAAGCCCTTGAAAATGCGTTCTATAATGAGTTTTCTATACTTAAGGACGATCTTATAAGCTGGTTTCCTGCCTTGCTAGAAGAATACAGAAGCCCCTTGAAACAGAGCTATTCAGGTCCCGCCCCTCTAGATTTAAAGTTAATTGAAAACCTCATAGTAGAGCTTGCCGGAACAGATAGAATGATTGGCCCACACCAAAGAATGCTTGTGTCTCGGATGGAGCGATCGATTGAAGGCATTAAACAAAAAGATAAGACGCGAGATATTTATATAAAGCGATGGCTTGAGAATGAAGAAGAGTTAAATGGCTCAGAGAGGCATGATATTTCCAGCAATATAAGTTTTATCACAGCTCAGTTGCTAATCGATGTATCCCAAGGAATCTATTTCTTGGATAAGGTGTTATCTGAAAGAAACAAATTTACAATTAGTGATGATTCATCTATCTCAGATTTCATGAAACACGCATGCTCTGCTACCAATTTAAATTTTAACCGTGAAGAAAGTGTTGCTATTGTCAACAGATTGGGGCTTGGTTAATGTTCGCGACAGCGCATAACAATCGCAGGCATGGCGACAGCTTTTTCGTTGCGGCTTCGCCTTCACTACAAAGCTGCGCATGCTGCGGGCGTTATGTTTTACTTGGGATGGGAATATGGTTATAGATTTAAAAGAAATACCAAACGACCATGCATTTGAAAATTTCTGTATGCATCTTTTGGAAGAAATGGGTTTACATATACACGTTCAGCCTGCCGTAGGTCCCGATGGTGGGCGTGATATTATTTGTGAAGAGCCTAGTCGTTTTGGGAGTCGTGGTTATCGATGGTTGGTAAGTTGTAAACACTATGCACACAGTGGTAGATCGGTTGGTGTAAGTGATGATGCAGCTCTTGCTAACAAGCTGGTAGAGCATGGCTGTAATGGGTTTATGTTCTTCTTTTCAACATCATTTACAGAAGGTTTTAGAACATCAGTAAATAAGGTTTGCAATCAAATTAATAGCCAAAGTAGAATTTTCAATTGCTATGACATAGAAAGAATTTTACTGTCTTCACCTAGGTTTTATCCGTTAATCAGGCAGTATCTACCGAATTCTCATGATCGTTTGATTGGCCTGATAAATAAAGGAGAATGCTGCCCATACTGTGGGCCTCAAGATGCACTGTATGCTGTATACACCCGAAACAAAAATGATAATTCAGTTAATTATGAAGTGTATGGAGATTGTTGTATTAGCCATGTCATTGATGATTTGAATGAGTCCGGGTGTGAATATGGTATTTGTCAAATTCGTAGTGCGACGCAATGGTAAAAAACATAACAAGTTGCAGCAGTTCACGCCTACGGCGTCGGACGCTCGTACCTCGCGCCGCTGTGCAAAGCGTTAAATGCTGAAAGGAAAGCCGATGAGAATTTATGGAGATGTTAAGTCAGGGAACTGCTACAAAATCAAGCTGCTGTGCTCGTTGCTGGATATCGAGCATGAGTGGGTTCATGTGGACATATTGGCAGGCGGTACATCGAAAGCTGAATTTTTACAGAAGAACCCCAACGGGAAGATTCCACTTCTTGAGCTTGAAGACGGACGGTGCCTGTCCGAGTCCAATGCCATACTTAATTTTTTGGCTGCAGGGAGTGATCTGCTTCCGTCAGACAGCTTCAAGATTGCGAAGGTGCAGCAGTGGCAGTTTTTTGAGCAGTACAGCCACGAACCATATATAGCGGTTGCGCGTTTTATCGCCAAGTATCTCGGCCTACCTCAAGAACGGAAGGCAGAATACGAAGCCAAACAGTCTGGGGGACATAAGGCTCTGGCAGTTATGGAGCAGCAGCTTTCAACTTCTCCCTACTTAACCGGCGACTCCCTGTCTACAGCGGATATCAGCCTATATGGGTATACTCATGTCGCTCATGAAGGCGGCTTTGAACTGAATGAGTACCCCTCAGTCTTGGCATGGATTGACAGGGTACAGAATCATCAAAAGTACATTGGTATGGTGTAGGTTGGCATTTAACAATTTGCTGCATCGGAAAAATTACTCACTGGCACTCGCAATTTTCCGGTGAGCACGGCGTTAGGCAGTTTTAATCACGGGAGGGGGTCAATGGAAATCAAATGCATCTCCGGCTTTGCTTCCATCACCAAAGACCCGGCGGCTAGTGCGTCGCTGTATCAGGGGGCGCTGGGCCTTCCACTGGAGGCGATGGACGAGTATCGCTTTATGGATCATTTCCCCGGCGCGAATCATTTCGGTGTCTGGCCGCTGGCCATGGCCGCCCAGTCCTGCTTCGGGCAGGATGAGTGGCCCGAGAGTGTTCCCGAGCCCACGGCGACGATCGAGTTCGAGCTGGCGGATGCCGCTGCGGTGGAGGCGGCGGTGCAGGAGATGAAAGCGAAGGGGCAGGCGTTTATCCACGAGGCCAGGACGGAACCCTGGGGCCAGACGGTCGCCAGGTTCATGAGTCCAGAAGGTGTATTGATCGGCCTGAGCTACGCGCCTTGGCTTCATGAATGAGGGCTTTGCCGTCTCGGCCCCACGATAACGCTCTGAGGGATCCTCACCATGCAGATCGTCGAAGCCCAGGATCATCATCTCGACCATGTGTTGCAGGTCGAGCGCCAGGCGTTCCCGAGCGATGAAGCGGTGCCGCGCCTGGTGGCGGATTTGCTGCTGGACGCCACGGCACGGCCGAGCCTGTCGCTGCTCGCCTACGAAGGGGCTCTTCCCGTCGGCCACGTGCTGTTCACCCACGCCAGACTCACGGGGGCATCGCAGGAAATTACCGCAAGAATCCTCGCACCGCTGGCCGTCATTCCCGAGTGTCAGCGCCGGGGGGTCGGGCGTGAGCTTATCGAGCGAGGCGTGGAGCGCCTGGCCAAGGAGGGCGTCAGGCTCGTGTTCGTGCTGGGCCATCCGGATTACTATCCGCGCTGCGGCTTCGAACCCGCCATTCCGCACGGGCTCATGGCGCCGTACCCCATCGAGCCGGAAGCGGCCTGGATGGTGCGCGCGCTCGATGCCGGTGTCCTCGGTGCGGTCCGTGGCAGGGTGGCCTGCGCGAAGGCCATGGATCGGCCGGAATACTGGCGCGAGTAGGCCGATGGGCGCTGTGGTTGCGAGATGTGTGTCATCGATCCGCTGCCGGCAGCCCAGAACGCACGGAATACCCGGAGGCATAGAGGGTGGATGAAGCGAAAGAGCGCTATCTCTCAAGCCTGCCGGACCTGCCGCTATGGGTGGAGACGCGGGACTTGCTGCGCCGGGAAAGCGCCAGGCTGGTCGAGAACCAAGGGCAAAACGGCTTCGTGGTCTGGAGCCCGGAGGTCGGCCTGGGGGCCGTGGTGGGTGAGCCGGCGCCGGAGGCCCTGGCGCTGGCCGCCGGCGAGGTGCCGGAGCTGCTGGCCTTCGCGGACAACGTCGAGGGCGTGCGCGCGCTCCTGCCGGCGTTTCACGCCGAGCCTGCCATTGTCTTTTCTGCCCCGAACGGCTGCCCGTCGCCCCGCGCCATCGATGCCGGCCGATCACCCCGAGCGAGATCGCGGCACTCTCTCACCTGCCCGCCGAGCTGCAGGCCGAGCTTTCCCGGGTGCCGGAGGTGGGGGGGCTGGTCGTGGCAGCCTTTGACGGCACGCTGCCCGTGGCCTTCGCCTATGTGGCCTCGGAAACGGAGTCGCTGTGGGATCTCTCCATCGACACCCTGGCCAGCCATCGTCGCCGGGGGTACGCGGCGGCCGCGGTGCTCCATCTCATGGGCTTGATGAAGGCGAAGGGCAAGTCCGCCGTCTGGGGAGCGCTTGAGAGCAATCCCGCCTCGGCGAACCTGGCGCGTCGCCTGGGCTTCGTGGCGTGCGCCAGGCTATGGGTGCTGACCCCAGGGAAGACGCACGACAAATCGCTCTACGACGGGGCTTGAAGAGCAGTCGCAATCCGCTCTGCGCTTCGCGCCTATGGGGTCAGCCGAGAGGAGGGCTAAACCTCAACCTTCAGCGGCCGGGGCCGATAACAATAGGAAAGGCCTACGAGGGGAGAGCCGCCATGAGCCGGATCCGTAGCATGCAGAGCCGTGCTGAGGATGCTCGCACTGCCGTTCGCGAGTTTCATCAGGGGGTGGTGCAGCCCGATACCGAGCTGGTGCTGTTCTTCTGTTCCAGCCACTACGATCTGACGGCGCTGGCGGACGAGATGAACCGCCTGTTCGGCGACACTCCCGTGGTGGGGTGTACCACTGCGGGGGAGATCGGCCCCCTGGGCTATCTCGACCATACACTCACCGGCGTAAGCTTCCCGGCCGGCAGCTGTACGGCGGTAACCGGGCGATTGGATGCCCTTCAGCAGTTCGGCATCGCTCGTGGCCAGGCGTTCACCGACGCGCTTCTGCAGCAACTCGGTGAGCGGGCGACAAGACCGAGCGGCGGCAACAGCTTTGGGTTTCTGCTCATTGATGGCCTCTCCATCCGTGAAGAGCAGGTGGCGCGAACGCTGCAAACGGCATTGGGCGATATCGTGCTGGTGGGCGGCTCGGCGGGCGACGACCTGTGTTTCAGCCAAGCCCAGGTGTTCCATGACGGGGCTTTCCACAGTGACAGCGCTGTGCTGACCGTATTGAAGACCGACTGCGCGTTCCGTCTGTTCAAGACCCAGCACTTCCTCTCGCTGGAGGAGCGGCTGGTCGTCACCCGGGCCGATGCGGAGCAGAGGCTCGTCCACGAGATCAATGGCATACCCGCCGCCCAGGCCTATGCCGAGCTGCTGGGCGTTTCGGTGGAGGCGCTCGAGCCGCACCATTTCGCTGCTGCGCCGGTGGTCGTACTGATCGATGGCATCGATTACGTACGCTCGATACAGAAGGCCGGGCCGGACGGCAGCCTGACCTTCTACAGCGCCATTGACGAAGGGCTGGTCCTGCGCGTGGCCCAAGGAATGGATCTGGTCTCCGACCTGGAGGCAACCATGGGGCAGCTGAGCGAGGAACTGGGCCCGCCGCAACTGGTGCTTGCCTGCGACTGCATTCTGCGCAACCTGGAGGTCACCCAGAAGAGTACCAAGACGGCGGTGGAGGCGGTTTTCGATCGCCATAATGCGGTCGGCTTCAGCACCTATGGCGAGCAATACGGTGGCGTGCACATGAACCAGACGCTGACAGGTATTGCCATTGGCGCTCGTGCCCGTAGCGAAACGAGCGGTTTGCCGAGTGGGTGGAGCCTGTCTGGCCGCCGTACGGAACCGATGAGGCAAGCCAATGCCACCCAGCCGATACCGCGAAGACAGCTTGGGGTCGAGCAGTTGCAGAAGATGGTGCAGGCCTTGATGGATCGCGCCGAGCGCAGCACCAGCGTGTGCGGCTCCGGTTTCAGCCTCTTCCAGACTGCGGTGATGCTGGAGGATCAGGTGCGGGTGCGAACCAAGGAGCTGGAGGCGGCGCTGCACGAGAACGAGCAGATCAATCGTGCCCTGCATCAGGCTCAGGCGGGTATGGAACGGGAGATCCGCGAGCGGCGCGAGGCCCTCGTGGCGCTGGAGCGTGAGAGGGAGGAGCAGCAAGTTCTCATCGGAAAATTGGAGGAGGCCCACAATCAGCTGCTCCAGTCGGAGAAGCTCGCCTCGATCGGCCAGCTTGCCGCGGGTGTCGCCCATGAGATCAACAATCCCATCGGTTTCGTCAGTTCCAACCTCAACACCCTGCGTCAGTATATCGATGACCTGCTGCGCCTGATCGACCTCTACGAGACGGTCGAGCCGTCATTGACGAGCGAGGCGGTCGGGCGGATCGCGCAACTCAAGTCGGAACTCGAACTGGACTATCTGCGCGAGGATGTCGGTGCGCTGATTGCCGAGTCGATCGACGGTACGCTCAGGGTACGGCGCATCGTTCAGGATCTGCGCGATTTCTCCCGTACCGGTGCCACCGACTGGCAGCTTGCCGATCTTCATCAGGGATTGGAGAGCACGCTCAACGTGGCGGCCAACGAGATCAAGTACAAAGCCACGATAGTGCGGGAATATGGCCAGCTGCCGGCGGTCGAGTGTGTGCCGGCCCAGCTCAACCAGGTCTTCCTCAATCTGCTGGTCAATGCGGCTCAGGCAATCGAGAACCACGGCACCATCACACTGCGCACCGGCTGCGAAGGCGATCAGGTGTGGCTCGCCTTTGCCGACGACGGGGCGGGGATATCTGCCGAGATGCAGTCGCGTATCTTCGACCCCTTTTCACCACCAAACCGGTCGGTCAGGGCACCGGCCTCGGCTTGTCGCTCTCCTATGGCATCGTGCAGAAGCATGGGGGCCGCATCGAGCTGGATAGCCGCCCCGGAGAGGGCACGACCTTCACCCTCTGGCTGCCGGTTCGGCGCATCCCGGACGAAAGCGCCTCAACGGTTGAACAGCCACAGTAATCCGCTGATGAGCAGACTCAACAGGATCATGGTGGTGATCGGGAAGTAGAACGAGACGTTCTCGCGGCGGATGGCGATGTCGCCCGGCAGCTGGCCGAAGGGCAGCTTGGAGAGCCAGGGCCAGAGGATGCCAACGGCGACGATGCACAGGCCGATGATGATCAGGGTGCGAGACATGGGCGTGCTCCTTCTGCCTCCTACCAGCTGACGCGACGCAGCACCGCCAGCAGCCCCTGCAGCGGGTGCGGCAGGGCGGTGTCGGAGAAGCGCTTCACCTGGCTGCGGCAGGAGTAGCCGGTGGCCAGCAGTTTCCCCGCGTTGGCCTCGTCCTCCACCCGGGGCTGCCACGACTGGGCGTAGATGGTCCGGGAGGTCTCCCGGTTGCGCGCCTCGTGGCCGTAGGTGCCGGACATGCCGCAGCAGCCGGTGTTGACCAGTGCCAGCTCCAGGCCGAAGGCGGCGAACAGCTGCTGCCACGCCTTGGGGCTGCCCGGGGCGTTGGTGGTCTCGGTGCAGTGGGAGAGCAGCCGGTAGCCCGGGTCCTCGATGCCCGCGCCGGCCAGGTCGAGCCCCGCCGGCACCAGCTGGCGGGCCCGCGTGACCAGCCACTCCTGCAACATCAGCACCTCGGGCACGGCCGCCGGGCCCAGCGCCTTCACGTACTCCTGGCGATAGGTGAGGGTCATGGCCGGGTCGATGCCCACCAGCGGCACGCCGAACTCGGCCAGCGCCCGCAGCCGCCTGGCCTGGCTCTCGGCGGTGCGCTCGAAGGCGCCCAGAAAGCCCTGCACGTGCAGCGGCTTGCCGTTGGGGGAGTAGGGGGCGACGAACACCTTGACGTCGAGCCGGGCCAGCAGCTCGACGATATCCAGCACCAGGCTGGCCTCGAAGTGGCTGGTGAAGGCGTCCTGCACGATCACCACGCTCTTGGCCTTCTGGGCCTCGCTGAGCAGGCCCAGCGAGGTGGGGGTGGCCTCGGCCACGCCCCAGGCCTTGAGCTGCTTGGCCAGGCGCACCCGGGAGAGCCGCGGGCTGTCCACCAGGCCCACGGGGCCGGCCAGCAGTCGGTCCACCAGGCGGGTGCCCAGCGCCGCGTTGTAGAGTGGGGCGAGCCGCGACAGCGCCGGCATCAGCCATTCGGTGCCGCCAATCAGGTAGTCGCGCACCGGGCGCAGGTAGCGGCCGTGGTAGACCTCCAGGAACTGCGAGCGCGAGTCGGGCACGTTGACCTTCACCGGGCACTGGCCGGCGCAGGACTTGCAGGCCAGGCAGCCGGCCATGGCGTCGTAGACCTCGTGGGAGAAGTCCGCCTGGCGCTTGCGGCGCAGGGTGTTGAGGGTGCGCCGGGGCAGGTCGCGCACGAAGCCCCAGGCGCCCTCGGCCTTCTTCTTGCGCGACTCCTCGACCAGGTCGACGCCGGCCGCGCCCTGCAGGCGCAGCCATTCGCGGATCAGGCTGGCGCGCCCCTTGGGGGAGTGGATGCGGTCGCGGGTGGCCTTCCAGGAGGGGCACATGGCGTCGTCGGGGTCGTAGTTGTAGCAGGCGCCGTTACCGTTGCAGTAGACGGTGGCGGCGTGGGCCTGCCAGGCCCGCTCGTCGATGGTGCGGTCGTACTGGCCGCGGGTGGGCACGCCGTCGATGGGCAGCAGGCCGGGATCGACCAGCTTGACGGGTGTTTCGGCATCGGCGTCGGCAGGCGTGGCAATCTTTCCGGGGTTGAGCTGATTGTGCGGGTCGAAGGCGGCCTTGACCCGCTGCAGGCTGGGGTAGAGCGCGCCGAAGAACTTGGGCGCGTACTCCGAGCGCAGCCCCTTGCCGTGCTCGCCCCACAGCAGGCCGTGGTACTTGTGGGTCAGCTCGGCGACTTCGTCGGTGACCTCACGGATCAGCCGCTCCTGCTCGGGGTCCTTCATGTCGATGGCCGGGCGCACGTGCAGCACCCCGGCATCCACGTGGCCGAACATGCCGTAGGCGAGGCCCCTGGCGTCCAGGGCGGCGCGGAACTCGGCGATGAAGTCCGCCAGGTGCTCCGGCGGCACCGCGGTGTCCTCCACGAAGGGAATGGGGCGCTTCTCGCCCTTCTCGTCGACCCTGGCGTTGCCCAGCAGCCCCACGGCGCGCTTGCGCATGCCGTAGACCTTCTGGATCTGGGCGCGGCCGGAGGCCAGGGTGTAGCCCAGCCGCTCGACGCTCGCATCCGTCTCCAGGTGGTGGCAGAAAGCGGCGACCCGCTCGGCCAGCCGCTCCGGGTCGTCGTCGTTGAACTCCACCAGGTTGATGCCGCGGATCGCCGCCGCCTGGCGGGTGGCCGTGGCGGTCTCGCCCTGGGCGCCGTCGCCGGCGCTCTCCCCGGCGGGGAAGAACTCCGCCACGCTGTCCCAGACGAAGTCCTCTATGGCCAGCAGCAGCACCTTGTCGTCCACCGTCTCGATGGAGGTGGGCTTGGCGGAGCTGGCCATCAATGCCTTGGCGTCGCGCAGGGCGTCCATGAAGCCTGAGTAGCGCACGTTGACCAGGGTCGAGTGCTTGGGGATCGGCAGCACGTTGAGTACCGCCTCGTCGAGAAAGCCCAGCGAGCCCTCCGAGCCGCACAGCAGGCTGTTCATGTCGAGCCGGCCCTGGTCGTCGCGCAGGTGCGCCAGGTCGTAGCCGGTCAGGCAGCGGTTGAGCGGCGGAAAGGTGGCGCGGATCTGTTCGGCCTGGGTGTCGATGATCGTCCGGGCGGTGCGGTAGGCCGCGCCGGTGACGTCGTCGCGCTCACAGAGCCGTTCGAGCTCGCTCTGTGTCACCGGGCGACTCAGGAGACGCTCGCCGCCCAGCAGCACGGTCTCGAGTTCCAGCACGTGGTCGCGGGTCTTGCCGTACTCGCAGCTGCCCTGGCCGCTGGCGTCGGTGGAGATCATGCCGCCGATGGTGGCGCGGTTGGAGGTGGAGAGGTCCGGGGCGAAGAAGAGCCCATGGGGCTTGAGCGCCGCGTTGAGCTGGTCCTTGACCACGCCGGCCTGGACGCGCACCCGGCGGTTCTCCACGTCGATGTCGAGAATCCGGTTCATGTGCCGGGAGACATCCACCACCAGGCCGTCGGTGAGCGACTGGCCGTTGGTGCCGGTGCCGCCGCCGCGGGGGTGAGCACCACCTGGCGATGCTCTACCTGGCCGGCGAGGTGGGCGATGCGCTCGAGATCCTCGCCGCCCCTGGGGTAGAGCGCCGCCTGGGGCAGGCGCTGGTAGATGGAGTTGTCGGTGGCGAGCACCGTGCGGTCGGCGTAGTCCGGGGCGATCTCGCCCTCGAAGCCGGCGGCCTTGAGCGCCTCGAGAAAGCGAAGATAGGGCGCGGCAGGCTCGGGAGCGGTGCCGGCGTCGGTGGTGTCCAGTCGTGCGATCATGGAAGTCAGCGTCGGGGGATAAGGAGAATGCCCTTACTTTACCGCGAGAGGGCGGTGAGGCGCATCCCGCCGTGGCGCCTGGACGGCCTTTTGCCTACAATGTTCCGCCGTTTTCCCGACTTTTCACCGTTTTCAGGGACAGGATGCCATGCTCGATCCCAAACTGCTGCGCAGCGACCTCGATGCGGTCGCCCAACGACTGGCCAAGCGGGGCTTCGCCCTGGACACCGCGCGTCTCGAGGCGATGGAGTCGCAGCGCCGCGAGCTGCAGACCGCCACCGAGACCCTGCAGAACGAGCGCAATACTCGCTCCAAGGCGATCGGCAAGGCCAAGGCGGCCGGCGAGGACATCCAGCCGCTGCTCGACGAGGTGAGCGACCTGGGCGACCGGCTGGACGCCGCCAAGGCGCGCCTGGCCGAGGTGCAGGCCGAGTGGGACGAACTGGTCAGCGGCCTGCCCAACCTGCCCCACGAGAGCGTGCCGCTGGGGAGAGCGAGGAGGAGAACGTCGAGCTGCATCGCTGGGGCACGCCCCGGGAGCGGGACTTCGCGGTGCGCGACCACGTCGACCTGGGCGCCCTCAAGGGCGACCTGGACTTCGAGCTGGCGGCCAAGCTGACCGGCTCGCGTTTCGCGGTGATGCGCGGCCCCATCGCCCGCCTGCATCGGGCGCTGACCCAGTTCATGCTCGACAAGCAGACCCTGGAGCACGGCTATGAAGAGTGCTACGTGCCCTACATGGTCAACGAGGCGTCGCTCCACGGCACCGGGCAGCTGCCCAAGTTCGGCGAGGACCTGTTCCGCCTCGACGACGAGCGCGGCTTTCACCTGATCCCCACCGCCGAGGTGCCGCTGACCAACTTCGCCCGGGACGAGATTTTCGATGCCAAGGCGCTGCCGGTGAAGCTCACCGCCCACACGCCCTGCTTTCGCTCTGAGGCGGGCTCCCACGGCCGCGACACCCGCGGCATGATCCGCCAGCACCAGTTCGACAAGGTGGAGATGGTGCAGCTGGTGGCGCCCGAGACCAGCTACGCCGCGCTGGAGGAGATGCGCGGCCACGCCGAGGCGATCCTCCAGGCGCTGGAGCTGCCGTATCGGGTGGTGACCCTGTGCACCGGCGACATGGGCTTCGGCGCCGCCAAGACCTACGACCTGGAGGTGTGGCTGCCGAGCCAGGAGACCTACCGGGAGATCTCCTCGGTCTCCAACTGCGAGGACTTCCAGGCGCGGCGCATGCAGGCGCGCTTCCGCCACCCGGAGCAGAAGAAGCCGCAGCTGCTGCACACCTTGAACGGCTCCGGCCTGGCGGTGGGCCGCTGCCTGATCGCGGTGATGGAGAACCACCAGAACGCCGATGGCTCCATCACCGTGCCCGAGGCGCTGCGGCCCTATATGGGCGGGGTCGAAACCATCAACGCTTGACCGGGCTTCGCCCGGAGCTGTAAGCCATAAGCTTTGAGCTGTAAGAACACCCCGGCCATCTCCCTGGCTGGGGGTGATTCGTTATGGGTAGGGTGATATTCCGGCTTACGGCTTACGGCTGTGGTTCGATCCCCAGCTGACGCTGACGCCCGCTTCGATGGTGATGGTGCCGGGGCGGTACTCCGCCTGGGGCGCGCTTTCCCGGGCGTCGGCGCTCATTGCCATCATGCGCGGCGCAAAGGCCGGCGATCGGGTCTCGCTGACGCTGAACACCGGGCCCAGGCCGATGTCCAGGGTCTCGGCCATCAGTTCGGCCTTGTGGCGCGCCTTCTCCAATGCCTTGACCAGCGCCTCGTCGGTGGCCGCCTCGCGGTCGGCGAGGTCGTAGGTCACGCCGTCCAGGGCGTTGACCCCGGCGGCGGTCAGGGCGTCGAGCAGCGTCGGCAGCCGCTCCAGTTCCGCCACCTTGACCTCGAAGGGCCGCTCGAGCCGGGTACGCACCAGCGGCTCGCGCTCGCCGCGCTCGTCTCGGGGGGCGGCGATATGTTCGGGGTGTACGTTGAGCGAGCCCGCGGTGATGGCGTCGCGCTCGACGCCCGCCGCCTCCAGGGCGCCGATCAGCTCGGTGGCACGGGCCTCCAACCGGTCGCGGGCCTCGCGCAGGGCCTCGGGGTCGGTGGCGACGTCGTCCTGGCGGGCGATGGCGGGGGTGCGCTCCCACAGCCTGGCGCTGAGGGTGGCGCGGTCGGGCACCACCTCCAGCTGGGCCTCGGCCTGAACGTCGAGCCGCGAGCGGGTATCGCCGGCCTGCGCCGCCGCGGCGAGCAGCGGGGCGGTGACCAGCAGGGCGCCGAACAGCAGGTGTCGGGGGCGGAAGGGATGGGTAAATGACATAGGGCCTCCTTGCGGTAAGAGGGTGTCTACAAAAGGGCTGCACTCGACAATACGTCGTTAAAAATCGACTCAACATACTCATTTACACCCCGTAAACTCCGCTGTTTCATCAATTTTTGCCTCGTCTTGCCTTCGTTCGCCTGTTTTGTAAATACCCTCTAAGCGCGGCGTTGGTGGATAGGGTGTCGGTCAGGGGCGTCGCGTGCTGTTTGGAAGCGTCACTCCTGCCGGGGTTCCGTCGCCTGCCGGATGTCCACGTTTTGTGCACCGTTGTGCGGCCGGGCGTTTGTCTCTTGCCGCCGCAGTCGGCATCATGAGAGTGCCCACGGCCGAAGGGATATTGGCATGCCCGAGAGCAATCACGAGGCGCCGCGCAGCATACCGCTCAACCTGACGCTGGCGCTGGCCGCCCTGGTGGTGATCGTTGCCGGGCTCAAGGCCGGCGCTAGCCTGGTGGTGCCGCTGCTGCTGGCGGTGTTCATCGCGGTGGTGTGCACCGCACCGGTGCAGTGGCTCAACCGCCTAGGGTTGAGCCTGCGCCTGGCGGTGTGGCTGACCCTGGTGGTGATCGGCGCCATTCTTCTGCTGCTGGCCCTGCTGCTGGTGAACAGCTTCGGCACCTTCGTCGATGCGCTGCCCGGCATCGAGGAGCGTCTCAACGACCTCTATCTCGATCTGCTGCAGGGGCTGGCCGGCATGGGGCTGGCCATCGACACCGGCCGGGTGGCCGATATGCTGGATATCGAGGTAGTCCAGACCTGGGTGCCGAAGGTGATCGGCGAGCTGGGCAACCTGGTGATGCAGTCGGTAATCGTGGGCCTGCTGGTGGTGTTCATGCTCTTCGAGACGCTGAACATTCGTGACAAACTGACCCGCGCCCTGGCCAACCCGGCGCCCAGCCTGCGGCGTTTCAGCGAGTTCAGTCGCACGCTCAAGCGCTACCTGGCGGTGAAGACGCTGATCAGCCTGGCCACCGGGCTGCTGGTGTGGATCGCCTGCCGGCTGGTCGGCGTGGACTTTCCGCTGCTCTGGGCGGTGCTCGCCTTCGCCCTCAACTTCATTCCCAATATCGGCTCGGCGCTTGCGGCGATTCCGCCGGTGCTGTTGCTGCTGGTTTCCCAGGAGGGCGGCGTGCTGCAGGCGCTGGTGCTGGCCTCAGCCTATCTGGTCATCAACTTCGTGCTTGGCAACCTGGTGGAGCCCAAGGTGATGGGGCGGGCGCTGGGGCTCTCCACCCTGGTGGCCTTTCTCTCGCTAGTGGTATGGGGCTGGGTGCTGGGGGTCGTCGGCATGCTGCTCTCGGTACTGCTGACCATGACCCTGAAGATCGCCCTGGACAGCCACCCCGAGACCCGCTGGATCGCCCATCTGCTGGGCCCCGGGGAGCGCTTCATCGATGACGAGCCCACCGCCGAGAAGGCCGATCGGCCGCCGTCCGAGCGCGGGCGGCCGTCCTGAGTGGCGATGGAGGCTATCGCTCGTTGGGTGACGTTGCCTAGAACGCCATCGCCCCGGCAATAGCCGAGGCGATGGCGTAGGGTGCTAACCCGGAGCGGGGCGGTGGCGATCAGCCGTTCTGATCGATGAACTGCGCCAGCTGCGACTTGGACTGGGCGCCCACCAGGGAGGCGACCTTGGTGCCCGACTTGAACAGCATCACGGTGGGGACACCACGCACGCCCTGCTCGGCGGCGATTTCCGGCGCGTCGTCAACGTTGATGCTGACGACCTTGAGGTTGCCGGAACGCTCCTCGGCGACCTCGTCGATCACCGGCGCCATCACCTTGCAGGGACCGCACCACGGGGCCCAGAATTTCAGCAGCACGGGCTTGTCTGCCTTGAGGACTTCCTGCTCGAAGTTGGCATTGGTGACATCGACGTTGTTGGCCATGTGATTCTCCAGTTACGTTGCGCTGCATCGAGCGAAAGATTCGGCGTGGCGTCCACGCCCGGTCGGCAGATGGTAGCGGTCGGCCGGGTTGCTGGCAAATGCGCCCTGCCCATGACCTTCATAGTAGAGGGTGATAGGTAGGCAGCGTTCAGAGGGTCTCCCCCGGCGTCTTATATGCTATAAAGTAATCATATAGTGTGCGGTTATTTCAATAAAGCATTAATGGTCGGTCCTTGGCGCGCCAGCCGCGGCCGGTCCTGGTGGTAACGGGAGGCAGTACCCTCATGAAACTTCAGCAGCTGCGCTATATCTGGGAAGTGACGCGCCACAACCTCAATGTGTCGGCCACGGCGCAGAGCCTGTTTACCTCGCAGCCGGGGATCTCCAAGCAGATTCGTCTGCTCGAGGACGAGCTGGGCGTGGAAATCTTCGCCCGCAGCGGCAAGCACCTGACCCGGGTGACCCCGGCGGGGCAGGCCATCGTCGAGCTGGCCGGCCAGGTGCTGCGGTTGACCGACAACATCAAGCAGGTGGCCCAGGAGCACAGCGATGAGCGTCGCGGCAGCCTGTCGATCGCCACCACCCATACCCAGGCACGCTATGCGCTGCCGCCGGTGATCGGCGAGTTCACCCATAAATACCCCGATGTGGCGCTGCACATGCAGCAGGGCACGCCCAAGCAGATTGCCCAGATGGTCAGCGATGGCCAGGCCGACTTCGCGATCTGCACCGAGTCGCTGGAGCTGTTCAACGACCTGGTGCTGCTGCCCTGCTATCGCTGGAATCGCTGCGTGCTGGTGCCCAAGGGACATCCGCTGGCCGAGCTCGATGAGCTGTCCCTCGAGGCGCTGGCCGAGCACCCGCTGGTCACCTATGTGTTCGGCTTTACCGGCCGCTCCCAGCTCGACGACGCCTTTCGCGCCAAGGGGCTGACCCCCAACGTGGTTCTCCACCGCTGCGGATGCCGACGTGATCAAGACCTATGTGCGGCTGGGGCTTGGCGTCGGCATCGTCGCCCATATGGCGGTGGACCCGGTGCAGGATACCGACCTGGTCGCCCTGGAAGCGGGCCAGCTGTTCGAGAGCTCCATCACCAAGATCGGCATTCGTCGTGGTACCTTCATGCGCGGCTTCATGTACGACTTCGTCAAGGGGTTTGCCGACCATCTGGAGCGCGACCTGGTGGATGCGGCGCTGGCGGCGGGACCACGCCACGAGCAGGCGCTGTTCGAGGATATCGAGCTGCCCGTGCGCTAGGCCCTCGCAGCCCTCTCCAAATGCCGAAGGCGCCGCAATAGCGGCGCCTTCGGCGTTTCTGCCCGGCTATCGGCCCAGGTTGGTGCTGTGCAGGCCGCACTCCTTGCCGCCCTGGTCCTCCCACCACCAGCGCCCTTCGCGCTCGTGCTGATGGGGCAGGGTGGGGCGGGTGCAGGGCTCGCAGCCGATGCTGATGAAGCCGCGCTCGTGCAGCGGGTTGTAGGGCACGTCGAACATCCGGATATAGGTCCAGACGTCCTCGCTGGACCAGTGGGTCAGGGGGTTGATCTTGAACAGCGGGCTTGCCTCGCTGCCGAAGGCCGCGTCGCGCTCGGCGATCTGCAGGCTGGAGCGGGTGCCGGGGCTCTGGTCGCGGCGCTGGCCGGTAACCCACACCGGCAGGCCCGCCAGGCGCTCGCGCAGCGGCGCCACCTTGCGGATGCCGCAGCACTCCTGGTGGCCGTCACGGTAGAAGCTGAACAGCCCCTTCTCGCGCACCATGGCCTGCACCGCCTCGGCGTCCGGGAAGCGCACGTCGATCTCGATGGCATAGTGCTCGCGGACCCGCTCGATAAAGGCGTAGGTCTCGGCGTGCAGGCGGCCGGTGTCCAGGGCGAAGACGTGGACGGCCTCCTTGGGGGCCACCTTGAGGGCCAGGTCGATGAGCACCACGTCCTCGGCGCCGGAGAAGGAGAGGGTCAGCTCGCCGAAGGCCTGGTAGGCGGCGCGCAGGATCTCCTTGGGGGTGTCCTGGTCATGCTCCAGGACGAAGCGGTTGGGGTCGAAGCTCGACATCCTACCCTCCAGTACGGTCGATGGCCGTACCCTAGCAAAGCCCGGGGCGGGTCCCGAATACCGATTGGTTTGACACTTATATGCTATTTGGTGCTTAGCGTGGGTGATTCTTATTCCAGTGCGCCCAGGAGATGGCGGATCTTGTCCAGGGTCTCGGTGTACTCGGCCTCCACGTCGGAATCCGCCACCAGGCCGCCGCCGCCCCAGAGGTGCAGCCGGCCGGCATCGGCGACGGCGGTGCGGATGGCGATGGAGGTGTCCATGTGGCCGCGCACGTCCACGTAGCCCAGGCTGCCGCAGTAGACGCTGCGCCGGCTCGGCTCCAGCTCGTCGATGATCTGCATGGCGCGCACCTTGGGGGCGCCGGTGATGGAGCCGCCGGGGAAGGCGGCCGCCAGCAGGTCCAGCGGCCGCCGCCCGGCGGCCAGCTCGCCCCGAACGATGCTGACCAGATGATGCACGTTGGCGTAGCTCTCCAGTCCGCACAGCTGGGGGACCCGCACGCTGCCGGGGCGACACACCCGGCCCAGGTCGTTGCGCAGCAGGTCGACGATCATCACGTTCTCGGCGCGATCCTTGAGGCTCGCCGCCAGCGCGTCGGCCAGGGCGCGGTCCTCCTCGGGAGTGGCGCCTCGGGGGCGGGTGCCCTTGATGGGTCGGGTCTCCACCCGGCCGTCGCTGGCGCAGTGCAGGAAGCGCTCCGGCGACAGCGAGAGAATCGCCTGCTCGCCCTGTTCGGTGGGCCAGGCCAGATAGCCGGAGAAGGGCGTGGGAGTGGCGCGGCGTAGCCGGCAGTAGGCGTCCCAGAGGTCGCCGACGAAGGGGGCGCTGAAACGCTGGGCCAGGTTGATCTGATAGCAATCGCCGGCGCGGATATAGGCCTGCACGGCGGCGAAGCGCCGCGCGTAGCCCGGGCGGTCCTGCTCGCCGACGAAGGGGGCCCGCAGCCGGAAGGGGGAGCGCGTCGGGGACGGCGTCTCCAGCCATGCCATGACCTGGCGGCGCCGCCGGTCGCTGGCCACCAGCCAGCTCTCGCGGGTGTGGTGGTCCTGAATCAGCGCCCAGTCGTAGAGGCCGAGCCGGCTGGCCGGCAGCGCCACCACAGGCTGGGCCTGGCCGGCCACCGGCTCCAGGCAGCGGCCCAGGTCGTAGCCCCAGTAGCCGATCAGCCCGCCGAGAAAGGGCAGCTCGCTGTCGGGCGTCTCCAGCGCCAGGCTGTCGAGCAGCGCCTGCTGGGCGGCGAAGGGGGCGAGGCCGGCGAGACGCGGGTCGTCATCGCTGACCCGGCCATGGTCGTCGATGCTCAGGGTGCGCAGCGGGTCACTCGAGAGGATGTCGAAGCGACCGCCGGGGGCCACGGGGCGACCGCTGTCCAGCAGCACGGCGCCCGGGCGGTGGCGCAGCGCCGCGAAGTAGCCCAGCGGGTCGGGGCGGTAGGGGAGCGGGGTGATCTCGAGTCGTGTGGTCATCGCCGGGGCCTTTCTGAACAGGCGCCCCATTCTAGGGATGATGCCGGGCCTTGTCCTACCTATCGGCGACACCCAGCCTATTGACCGTCAACGCTAGCCATTGTCGACAGCAAACCCTGGCGTTCAACGGTTGTCTACAACCAAAGGCGTAGCACATCGGCCTTGTCGCCTGGTTGACCGATGACAAGGCAGTGACTAAAGTTCTCTCATCGTTTAATTGTCGACAATCGCTATGAACTCAGTCGCACCAGAACAGAATACGCCGGAAGTTCGCACCCTGGCCGAGCGGGTCTTCCAGGAGCTTCAGGATGCCATCGTCCGCGGGGAGCTGGCACCGGGTAGCAAGATTACCGAACCCGGGCTCTCCAAGACCTACGGCATCTCCCGGGGGCCGCTGCGCGAGGCCATGCGCCGCCTGGAGGCGCACCGCCTGATCGAGCGGGTGCCCCACGTGGGGGCGCGGGTGGTCAAGCTCTCGGTCAAGGAGCTGCTGGAGCTGTTCGACGTGCGCGAGGCCTTGGAGAGCATGGCCGCGCGGCTGGCCGCCGAGCACATGACCGCCGAGGAGATCGCCGGGCTCCGCGAAGTATTGGCAGTGCACGAGCGCCAGGCCGACCTGCGCAAGGGCGAGGCCTACTTCCAGCGCGAGGGCGATCTGGACTTTCACTACCGGATCGTCCAGGGCAGCCACAATCGCATGCTGATGACGCTGCTGTGCGATGACCTCTACTACCTGGTGAGGCTCTACCGCACTCAGTTCAGCGCCAGCGGCTCGCGTCCCCAGCGTGCCTTCGTCGAGCACCACCGCATCGTCGACGCCATCGAAGCCGGCGACGGGGAGCTTGCCGAGCTGCTGATGCGCCGCCACGTCAGCGCCTCGCGGGCCAACGTCGTCGACCGCTATGCGGCAACCCTTGCCCAGTACACAGAACACGCCGAGACCAGCTCATAGGGTGGCCCGGTAACCATAGCCAGAGGAGAATCCAGATGACCACTCACCCCACTCCCGGTGCGCGCTTCCGTGCCGCCCTAGAGACCAACCGGCCACTGCCCATCGTCGGCACCATCAACGCCTACACCGCCATGATGGCCGAGCGGGTGGGTCACCCGGCGATCTACCTCTCCGGCGGCGGCGTGGCCAACGCCTCCTTCGGCCTGCCGGACCTGGGCATGACCACCATGAACGACGTGGTCGAGGACGCGCACCGCATCTGTGGCGCCACCGATCTGCCGCTGCTGGTGGATATCGATACCGGCTGGGGCGGCGCCTTCAACATCGCCCGTACCGTCAAGGAGATGCAGCGCGCCGGCGTGGCCGCCGTGCACCTGGAAGACCAGGTGGCCCAGAAGCGCTGCGGCCATCGCCCCAACAAGGCCATCGTCTCCCAGCAGGAGATGGTTGACCGGGTCAAAGCTGCCGCGGATGCCCGCATCGATCCGGATTTCTATCTGATCGCCCGCACCGACGCCTTCCAGAAGGATGGCCTGGACGCCGCCATCGAGCGCTCCCAGGCCTGCATCGAAGCCGGTGCCGATGCCATCTTCGCCGAGGCGGTGCACACCCTGGAGGATTACAAGGCGTTCTGCGAGCGGGTGGATGCGCCGATACTGGCCAACATTACCGAGTTCGGCGCCACGCCGCTGTTCACCCAGCAGGAGCTGGGCGAGGTGGGTTGCCGCATGGTGCTCTATCCGCTGTCGGCCTTCCGTGCCATGAACGCCGCGGCGCTCAAGGTCTACCAGAGCATCCACGCCAACGGCCACCAGCGTGACGTGGTCGAGCTGATGCAGACCCGGGACGAGCTCTACGACTTCCTGAACTACCACAGCTTCGAGCAGAAGCTCGATGCGCTCTTCGCCGAGAAGGGCAGCGACGCCTGAGGCGCGTTCCTTCACGACATTTCGGATACTTTCAAGAGGAGAGAGATCATGGCAGATAAACCGATCGGCGGCGCTGGCCTGCGCGGCCAGAGTGCCGGCACTACCGCCCTTTGCACCGTCGGCAAGAGCGGCGCCGGCCTGACCTACCGCGGCTTCGATATTGCGGAGCTGGCCGAGAAGGCGAAGTTCGAAGAAGTGGCCTACCTGCTGCTCAAGGGCAAGCTGCCCAATCAGGCCGAGCTCGACGCCTACATCGCCAAGCTCAAGGGCCTGCGCGGCCTGCCCGCGGCACTCAAGACAGTGCTGGAGCAGATCCCGAAGGACGCCCACCCCATGGACGTGATGCGCACCGGCGCCTCCATGCTGGGCAACCTGGAGACCGAGCAGAGCTTCGATGAGCAGCAGGACGTTTCCGACCGCCTGCTGGCGGTGCTGCCCTCGATCATCTGCTACTGGTACCGCTTCAGCCACGACGGCGTTCGTATCGAGACCGAGACCGATGACGAATCCATCGGCGGTCACTTCCTGCACATGCTGCGGGACCAGCCGGCCTCCGAGCTGCACGCCCGGGTGATGAACGTCTCGCTGATCCTCTATGCCGAGCACGAGTTCAACGCCTCGACCTTTACCGCGCGGGTCTGCGCCTCGACCCTCTCCGACATGCACTCCTGCGTCACCGGCGCCATCGGCTCGCTGCGCGGTCCGCTGCACGGCGGCGCCAACGAGGCGGCCATGGAGATGATCGAGAACTGGACGTCCGCCGACGAGGCCGAGCAGAAGATCATGGGCATGCTCGAGCGCAAGGAGAAGATCATGGGCTTCGGCCACGCGATCTATCGCGAGTCCGACCCGCGCAACGCCATTATCAAGAAGTGGTCCAAGCAGCTGGCCGAGGACGTGGGCGACAGCGTGCTCTACCCGGTCTCCGAGCGCGTCGAGGCGGTGATGTGGCGCGAGAAGAAGCTGTTCTGCAACGCCGACTTCTTCCACGCTAGCGCCTACCACTTCATGGGCATTCCCACCAAGCTGTTCACGCCGATCTTCGTCTGCTCGCGCGTCACCGGCTGGGCGGCCCATGTCTTCGAGCAGCGCGCCAACAACCGTATCATTCGCCCGAGCGCCGATTATGTCGGCCCCGAGCACAGCGAGTGGGTGCCCATCGAACAGCGCGACTGATCGATCAGCCCTCACAGGACGGCTCCGCGGGGTCGTCCCACCTCGCGTTTTCCCTGCCTCGCGCCCAGGCCGTCAGCAAGAGACTCTCGACGCCATGAATACTGAATACCGTAAACCGCTTCCCGGCACCGAGCTGGACTACTTCGACGTGCGTGCGGCCGTCGAGGCGATTCAGCCCGGTGCCTACGACACCCTTCCCTACACCTCTCGGGTGCTCGCCGAGCAGCTGGTGCGTCGCTGTGAGCCGGAACTGCTCACCGATGCCCTGAAGCAGCTGATCGAGCGCCGCCGCGACCTGGACTTCCCCTGGTACCCGGCCCGGGTGGTGTGCCATGACATCCTCGGCCAGACCGCGCTGGTCGACCTGGCCGGCCTGCGCGACGCCATTGCCGAGCAGGGCGGCGACCCCGCCAAGGTCAACCCGGTGGTGCCGACCCAGTTGATCGTCGATCACTCCCTGGCCGTGGAGCACGCCGGCTTCGAGCTGGACGCCTTCGAGAAGAACCGTGCCATCGAGGATCGTCGCAACGAGGACCGTTTCCACTTCATCGAGTGGACCAAGACCGCCTTCGAGAACGTCGACGTGATCCCCGCCGGCAACGGCATCATGCACCAGATCAACCTGGAGAAGATGTCGCCGGTGGTGCAGGCACGCGACGGGGTGGCCTTCCCCGATACCTGCGTGGGCACCGATAGCCACACTCCGCACATCGACTGCCTGGGCGTCATCGCCATCGGCGTGGGTGGCCTCGAGGCCGAGACCGTGATGCTGGGGCGCCCCTCCATGATGCGCCTGCCCGATATCGTCGGCGTGGAGCTGACCGGCAAGCCCAAGCCCGGCATCACCGCCACGGATATCGTGCTGGCGATCACCGAGTTCCTGCGCAAGGAGCGCGTGGTCGGCGCCTATCTCGAGTTCTACGGCGAGGGGGCCAGAGCCTCACCATCGGCGACCGAGCCACCATCTCCAACATGACGCCGGAGTACGGCGCCACCGCGGCGATGTTCTATATCGACGAGCAGACCATCGACTACCTGTCGCTCACCGGCCGCGAGCCGGAGCAGGTGGCGCTGGTGGAGACGTACGCCAAGCAGACCGGCCTGTGGGCCGACAGCCTGACAGAGGCCCAGTACGAGCGGGTGTTGACCTTCGATCTCTCAAGCGTCGAGCGCAACCTGGCGGGCCCCTCCAACCCGCACCGTCGCCTGCCCACCAGTGCCCTTGTTGAGCGCGGCATCGCCGTGGGCTCTTACAAGGACAGCGACAAGGCCCAGGCGGATGAGAAGGAGGGCAAGATGCCCGATGGCGCGGTGATCATCGCCGCCATCACCAGCTGCACCAACACCTCCAACCCGCGCAACGTGGTGGGGGCGGGCCTGCTGGCAAAGAAAGCCAACGAGCTGGGTCTGGTCCGCAAGCCCTGGGTGAAGTCATCGTTCGCTCCAGGATCGAAGGTCGCGCGGCTGTACCTGGAGGAGGCCGGCCTGCTGCCGGAGCTGGAGAAGCTCGGCTTCGGCATCGTCGCTTACGCCTGCACCACCTGTAACGGCATGTCCGGGGCGCTGGACCCGACGATCCAGCAGGAGATCATCGACCGCGATCTCTACGCCACCGCCGTGCTCTCCGGCAACCGCAACTTCGACGGCCGCATCCACCCCTACGCCAAGCAGGCCTTCCTGGCCTCGCCGGCGCTGGTGGTGGCCTACGCCATCGCCGGTACCGTGCGCTTCGATATCGAGAAGGACGTGCTCGGCACCGACAACAACGGCAACCCGGTGACCCTCAAGGACCTCTGGCCCTCCGACGAGGAGATCGACGCCATCGTCGGCGAGTTCGTCAAGCCGGAGCAGTTCAAGCAGGTCTATATCCCGATGTTCGACCTGGACGCCGCGGACAAGGCCGAGAGCCCGCTCTACGACTGGCGCCCCCAGAGCACCTATATCCGCCGCCCGCCCTACTGGGAAGGCAACATGGCGGCCGTGCGCGCGCTGAAGGGGATGCGGCCGCTGGCGATCCTGCCGGATAATATCACCACCGACCATCTGTCGCCGTCCAATGCCATCATGATGGACAGCGCGGCGGGGGAGTACCTGCACAAGATGGGCCTGCCGGAGGAGGACTTCAACTCCTACGCCACCCATCGCGGCGACCACCTCACCGCCCTGCGCGCGACCCTGGCCAACCCCAAGCTCTTCAACGAGATGGTCCGCGACGAGAACGGCGAAGTGAAGCAGGGCTCGCTGGCGCGCATCGAGCCGGAAGGCGAGGTGACCCGCATGTGGGAGGCCATCGAGACCTACATGGAGCGTAAGCAGCCGTTGATCATCATCGCCGGCGCCGACTACGGCCAGGGCTCGTCGCGCGACTGGGCGGCCAAGGGCGTGGCGCTGGCCGGGGTCGAGGCGATCGTGGCGGAAGGCTTCGAGCGCATCCACCGCACCAACCTGATCGGCATGGGCGTGATGCCGCTGCAGTTCCAGGAGGGCACCACCCGCCACACCCTGCAGCTCGACGGCACCGAGACCTATGACGTGGAAGGCAAGCCGGCGCCGGGCGCGACGCTCGAGCTGGTGATCCACCGCAAGACCGGCGAGGTCGACCGGGTGCCGGTGACCTGCCGCCTGGATACCGCGGAAGAGGTCACCGTCTACTCCGCAGGCGGCGTGCTGCAGCGCTTCGCCAAGGACTTCCTGGAGTCTACGGAGGTCAGCGCATGAGTCGGGCAGCGCAGATTCGCATTCCCGCCACCTATATGCGCGGCGGCACCAGCAAGGGCGTCTTCTTCCGGCTCGACGACCTGCCCGAGGCGGCTCGCGAGCCCGGCGAGGCTCGGGATCGCCTGCTGATGCGGGTGATCGGCAGCCCCGACCCCTACCAGAAGCAGATCGACGGCATGGGCGGGGCCACCTCCAGCACCAGCAAGACGGTGATCCTCTCGAAGAGCGAAAGCCCCGATCACGACGTGGACTACCTCTTCGGTCAGGTGGCCATCGACAAGGCCTTCGTCGACTGGAGCGGCAACTGCGGCAACCTCTCCGCCGCCGTGGGCCCTTTCGCCGTGGCCAACGGCCTGGTGGACCCGGCGCGCATTCCCGACAACGGTGTGGTGGAGGTGCGCATCTGGCAGGTCAATATCGCCAAGACCATCGTCTGCCAGGTCCCCATCACCGACGGTGAGGTGCAGGAGACCGGCGACTTCGAGCTGGACGGGGTGACCTTCCCGGCGGCCGAGGTGCCGGTGGCCTTCAAGGACCCCGCCGACGGCGAGGGCGCCATCTTTCCCACCGGCAACCTGGTGGACGACCTGGAGGTGCCGGCCGAGGTGGCGGCCGGGGGAACGATCAAGGCCACTCTGATCAACGCCGGCATCCCGACCATCTTCGTCAATGCCGCCGATCTCGGCTACACCGGCACCGAGCTGCAGGAGGCGATCAACGGCGACCCGGTCGCGCTTTCGCGCTTCGAGACCCTGCGTGCTCACGGCGCCCTCAAGATGGGCCTGATCCAGGACCTCGGTGAGGCGGCCAGCCGCCAGCACACGCCCAAGGTGGCCTTTGTGGCACCGCCGACCCGCTATGTCGCCTCCAGCGGCAAGGAAGTGACGGAGGCGGAGGTCGACCTGCTGGTGCGCGCCCTCTCCATGGGCAAGCTGCACCACGCCATGATGGGGACTGCAGCGGTGGCGATCGCCTCTGCCGCGGCTATCGAAGGCACGCTGGTCAACCTGGCCGCCGGCGGCGGCAAGCGCAACGCCGTGACCTTCGGGCACCCCTCCGGCACCCTGCGGGTGGGTGCCGAGGCGAGCCTGGAGGAGGGGCGCTGGGTGATCGACCAGGCGGTGATGAGCCGTAGCGCGCGGGTATTGATGGAAGGCTTCGTGCGTGTGCCAGGCGACAGCTTCTGATCTTGCCCCCGCTTGCGGGTGAATTTGCCGATGAAAAGAAGACGCCTCGAGTCGCATGGCTCGGGGCGTTTTCGTATAGTGGGGGTAGCCACTATCGATGTCGAAGGAGATCAAGATGAGCACCGTGGAAGCCAATGTACGCCCGGACTATGACGCCGAACTGCAGAAGATCGCCGACTATGTTCTCGATGTCGAAATCGACAGCAGCGAGGCTTGGGATACCGCTCGCAACTGCCTCATCGATACCCTGGGCTGCGGCCTGCTGGCGCTGCGCTTTCCGGAGTGCACCAAGCACCTGGGACCGCTGGTGGAGGGCACGATGGTGCCTCACGGCGCCAGGGTGCCCGGCACCTCGTTTCGGCTCGACCCGGCCAAGGCCGCCTGGGACATCGGCTGTATCGTGCGCTGGTTGGACTACAACGACACCTGGCTGGCGGCAGAGTGGGGGCACCCCTCCGACAATTTGGGAGCCATCCTGGCGGTGGCAGACCACCTCTCTCAGCGGCGTGTCGCCGAGGGAGAGGCGCCGCTGGTCATGCGCGACGTGCTAGAGGCGATGATTCGGGCCCATGAGATTCAGGGGGTGCTGGCGCTGGAGAACAGCTTCAACCGAGTCGGCCTCGACCATGTGGTGCTGGTTAAGGTGGCCTCCACCGCTGTGGCCGCCAGGATGATGGGCGCCAACCGCGAGCAGCTGCTCTCCGCACTCTCCCACGCCTGGGTCGACGGCCAGAGTCTCAGGACCTACCGCCATGCGCCCAATGCCGGCTCGCGCAAGAGCTGGGCGGCAGGGGATGCCACCTCCCGTGGCGTGCGCCTGGCCGATATCGCCCTGCGCGGCGAGATGGGGATTCCCGGGGCCCTGAGTGCCCCCCAGTGGGGGTTCTACGACGTGCTCTTCTCCAAGACCAACAAGGACCAGGCGCTCAAGCCGGAGGCGGAGCGCAAGTTCTCCTTCCAGCGCGACTTCGGCACCTATGTGATGGAGAACATCCTGTTCAAGATCGCCTTCCCCGCGGAGTTCCACTCCCAGACGGCCTGTGAAGCGTCGGTCGCCCTGCATCCGCAGGTCAAGGACCGTCTCGATGACATCGACAGGATCGTGCTGACCACCCACGATTCGGCGATTCGTATCATCTCCAAGTCGGGGCCGCTGGCCAATCCGGCCGACCGCGACCACTGCCTGCAGTACATGACGGCGGTGCCGCTCGCCTTCGGTAGCCTGACGGCCGAGCACTACGAGGATGAGTTCCACGAGGCCCATCCGATCATCGATGAGCTGCGCGACAGGATGGAGGTGGTGGAAGAACCGCGCTTCTCCCGCGATTACCACGATCCCGAGAAGCGCTCCATCGCCAATGCCATCCAGGTATTCTTCAAGGACGGCTCATCCACCGACAGGGTCGAGGTCGAGTACCCGATCGGTCATCGCCGGCGCCGCGCCGAGGGCATCCCGGTGCTGGAAGAGAAGTTCCGCCGCAACCTGGCGACCCGCTTCCCGGCGGAACGCTGCGAGCGTATCTTCGCCCTGTGCAAGGATCAGGCGCGCCTGGAGAGCACCCCGGTTCACCGTTTCGTCGACCTCTTCGTGATCTGACCATGGCAGGCGGTGGTTGGCGCCTCGCGACTTCCCCTGCCTGGCGGTTCGGGATTGCCAGGTCGTCTTGCCGATTGCCTTGGCGTCCTGAGCGTAAGTGGTCTATATTTTTTTGATGCGGAGGGGTTGCACGCCTGCCCGTTAATCCGTAAAGTACGCATCCGCTGCCGGCGACGGGCAACGTTGCAGGCGGTGACGAGAGTGGTAAGTGGCTGTCTCGCTTTGGGTTTTTCGAATCGCTTCGCAAAATTCCTGCTTGACGCCCGCGGCGGATTCGGTAGAATGCGCTCCACTCGATACAGAGGCCCGTCAGGGGCTCTGGGCGGCCACCAGCAGCGCTGGGCTTCGACGCCACGCTCACGACAGTGAGGCGGCGAAGAGAGTTGACAAGCTCGGCCGGTTCAGTAGAATACGCCTTCCTCGCAGGGCGCTGGCGAGGCCGGAAGCTCCGGTCACGACAGCAAGCGAGACGCTCCACTCTCTCGAGAGCCCGGAGTCGCTCTTTAACAATCGATCAGGTAATTCATGTGGGCGCTTGTCGATGAGGTGGTGAGAAGTCACACCATTATCAAGGCAAGCGACTCGTCAAACGAGACGTTTGAACCTTGAGCCAAGTTTGGTTCGCTTCCTCCCTCGGGAGGGTAAGAACTATATGATCTTAAACTGAAGAGTTTGATCATGGCTCAGATTGAACGCTGGCGGCAGGCCTAACACATGCAAGTCGAGCGGAAACGACGGGAGCTTGCTCCCGGGCGTCGAGCGGCGGACGGGTGAGTAACGCATAGGAATCTGCCCGGTAGTGGGGGATAACCTGGGGAAACTCAGGCTAATACCGCATACGTCCTACGGGAGAAAGCAGGGGCTCTTCGGACCTTGCGCTATCGGATGAGCCTATGTCGGATTAGCTAGTTGGTGAGGTAATGGCTCACCAAGGCGACGATCCGTAGCTGGTCTGAGAGGATGATCAGCCACATCGGGACTGAGACACGGCCCGAACTCCTACGGGAGGCAGCAGTGGGGAATATTGGACAATGGGGGCAACCCTGATCCAGCCATGCCGCGTGTGTGAAGAAGGCTTTCGGGTTGTAAAGCACTTTCAGTGGGGAAGAAGGCTTTCGGGTTAATACCCCGGAAGAAGGACATCACCCACAGAAGAAGCACCGGCTAACTCCGTGCCAGCAGCCGCGGTAATACGGAGGGTGCGAGCGTTAATCGGAATTACTGGGCGTAAAGCGCGCGTAGGTGGCTTGATAAGCCGGTTGTGAAAGCCCCGGGCTCAACCTGGGAACGGCATCCGGAACTGTCAGGCTAGAGTGCAGGAGAGGAAGGTAGAATTCCCGGTGTAGCGGTGAAATGCGTAGAGATCGGGAGGAATACCAGTGGCGAAGGCGGCCTTCTGGACTGACACTGACACTGAGGTGCGAAAGCGTGGGTAGCAAACAGGATTAGATACCCTGGTAGTCCACGCCGTAAACGATGTCGACTAGCCGTTGGGTCCTTCGCGGACTTTGTGGCGCAGTTAACGCGATAAGTCGACCGCCTGGGGAGTACGGCCGCAAGGTTAAAACTCAAATGAATTGACGGGGGCCCGCACAAGCGGTGGAGCATGTGGTTTAATTCGATGCAACGCGAAGAACCTTACCTACCCTTGACATCGTGCGAAGTTTCCAGAGATGGATTCGTGCCTTCGGGAGCGCACAGACAGGTGCTGCATGGCTGTCGTCAGCTCGTGTTGTGAAATGTTGGGTTAAGTCCCGTAACGAGCGCAACCCTTGTCCCTATTTGCCAGCGATTCGGTCGGGAACTCTAGGGAGACTGCCGGTGACAAACCGGAGGAAGGTGGGGACGACGTCAAGTCATCATGGCCCTTACGGGTAGGGCTACACACGTGCTACAATGGTCGGTACAAAGGGTTGCCAACTCGCGAGAGTGCGCTAATCCCATAAAGCCGATCTCAGTCCGGATCGGAGTCTGCAACTCGACTCCGTGAAGTCGGAATCGCTAGTAATCGTGAATCAGAATGTCACGGTGAATACGTTCCCGGGCCTTGTACACACCGCCCGTCACACCATGGGAGTGGACTGCACCAGAAGTGGTTAGCCTAACTTCGGAGGGCGATCACCACGGTGTGGTTCATGACTGGGGTGAAGTCGTAACAAGGTAGCCGTAGGGGAACCTGCGGCTGGATCACCTCCTTAAACGACATATCGCCGCCTCGCGGCAAGTGCTCACAATGAATTACCTGATCGGCCAGAGCAAAGACTGTTTGGGTCTGTAGCTCAGTTGGTTAGAGCGCACCCCTGATAAGGGTGAGGTCGGCAGTTCAAATCTGCCCAGACCCACCAATCTCTAGCCTTAAGCTATAAGCTATAAGCTATAAGCTTGAAGCTGTAAGATAACCCCCTTGGAATCGCGAGCTAGGGTTAGCTTGAAGCTTATGGCTTACAGCTTACAGCGGTTTTAGGGGCCTTAGCTCAGCTGGGAGAGCGCCTGCCTTGCACGCAGGAGGTCAGCGGTTCGATCCCGCTAGGCTCCACCACTCCCAGAAACGCCAGCCAAAACAGTCTAACGTTAGCGCTAAGCTATAAGCTTTGACGACACTGCAAGGTGTTGACTTAAAGCTTACAGCTTAGGGCTTACCGCTCTAAATGCTCTTTAACAATGTGAATCATGCTGACAAGTTCCTTTCTGAGAAGAAAGGACATGAGATACGTCTCAAGCGTATCCGGCAATTGTCGTACGTAATCGTAGGCCAGACCCTTTCGGGTTATATGGTCAAGCGATTAAGCGCATACGGTGGATGCCTAGGCAGCCAGAGGCGATGAAAGACGTGGAAGCCTGCGATAAGGCTCGGCGAGGTGGCAAACAACCTGTGACCCGGGCATCTCTGAATGGGGAAACCCACCCTGCATCAGCAGGGTATCCCACACTGAATCCATAGGTGTTGGGAGGCGAACCGGGGAACTGAAACATCTAAGTACCCCGAGGAAAAGAAATCAACCGAGATTCCCCCAGTAGCGGCGAGCGAACGGGGACCAGCCCTTAAGCTGGTGAATGGTTAGGCGAACGCGCTGGGAAGCGCGACCATAGCGGGTGATAGTCCCGTAGCCGAAAGCCTGATCCAGTGAAATCGAGTAGGTCGGGGCACGTGAAACCTTGACTGAAGACGGGGGACCATCCTCCAAGGCTAAATACTCCTGGCTGACCGATAGTGAACCAGTACCGTGAGGGAAAGGCGAAAAGAACCCCGGCGAGGGGAGTGAAATAGATCCTGAAACCGTATGCGTACAAGCAGTGGGAGCACGCTCGTCGTGTGACCGCGTACCTTTTGTATAATGGGTCAGCGACTTATATTCAGTGGCGAGCTTAACCGATTAGGGGAGGCGTAGGGAAACCGAGTCTTAACTGGGCGACCAGTCGCTGGATATAGACCCGAAACCGGGCGATCTATCCATGAGCAGGTTGAAGGTTGAGTAACATCAACTGGAGGACCGAACCAGGATCTGTTGAAAAAGATTTGGATGACTTGTGGATCGGAGTGAAAGGCTAATCAAGCCCGGAGATAGCTGGTTCTCCTCGAAAGCTATTTAGGTAGCGCCTCACGTATCACCACCGGGGTAGAGCACTGTTTCGGCTAGGGGGTCATCCCGACTTACCAACCCGAGGCAAACTCCGAATACCGGTGAGTGCCAGCGTGGGAGACACACAGCGGGTGCTAACGTCCGTTGTGAAAAGGGAAACAACCCAGACCGTCAGCTAAGGTCCCCAAATCCTGGTTAAGTGGGAAACGATGTGGGAAGGCTCAGACAGCTAGGAGGTTGGCTTAGAAGCAGCCATCCTTTAAAGAAAGCGTAATAGCTCACTAGTCGAGTCGGCCTGCGCGGAAGATGTAACGGGGCTAAACCAGGTACCGAAGCTACGGGCTTGTGTGCATCACCCAAAGCTATTCGTTTACGCGAGCGAAGCGAGCGAAAGCGCCCAACAATAGTCGAGTTGGTCGCCAACGTAAGCCGAGCCAGCAGCGAGTGGTTTTCGGGATGCACACAAGCGGTAGAGGAGCGTCGTGTACGCCGACGAAGGTGAGTCGAGAGGCTTGCTGGAGGTATCACGAGTGCGAATGCTGACATGAGTAACGACAAGGGGAGTGAAAAACTCCCCCGCCGGAAGACCAAGGGTTTCTGTTCGACGCTAATCGGAGCAGAGTGAGTCGGCCCCTAAGGCGAGGCCGAAAGGCGTAGTCGATGGGAAACGGGTCAATATTCCCGTACCTCACTGTATTGCGATGGGGGACGAAGAAGGCTAGGTGAGCCAGGCGTTGGTTGTCCTGGTGAAAGCTTGTAGGCTGGGGGTTCAGGCAAATCCGGATCCCTAAGGCCGAGAAGCGAGACGAACACCCCACGGGTGGAAGTCATCGATGCCACGCTTCCAGGAAAAGCCTCTAAGCTTCAGATACAGTGGGACCGTACCCCAAACCGACACAGGTGGTCAGGTAGAGAATACCCAGGCGCTTGAGAGAACTCGGGTGAAGGAACTAGGCAAAATGGTGCCGTAACTTCGGGAGAAGGCACGCCGCCACTACGTGAAGGCCCTCGCGGCCGGAGCGGAAGGCGGTCGAAGATACCAGGTGGCTGCAACTGTTTATTAAAAACACAGCACTCTGCAAACGCGTAAGCGGACGTATAGGGTGTGACGCCTGCCCGGTGCCGGAAGGTTAATTGATGGTGTTAGCCCTCGGGCGAAGCTCCTGATCGAAGCCCCGGTAAACGGCGGCCGTAACTATAACGGTCCTAAGGTAGCGAAATTCCTTGTCGGGTAAGTTCCGACCTGCACGAATGGCGTAATGATGGCCACGCTGTCTCCACCCGAGACTCAGTGAAATTGAAATCGCAGTGAAGATGCTGTGTACCCGCGGCTAGACGGAAAGACCCCGTGAACCTTTACTATAGCTTCACACTGGACGCTGATGTTGCCTGTGTAGGATAGCTGGGAGGCTTGGAAACCCGGACGCCAGTTCGGGTGGAGCCAACCTTGAAATACCAGCCTGGCATCATTGGCGTTCTAACTCAGGTCCGTGATCCGGATCGAGGACAGTGTGTGGTGGGTAGTTTGACTGGGGCGGTCTCCTCCCAAAGCGTAACGGAGGAGCACGAAGGTACCCTCAGCACGGTCGGAAATCGTGCAATGAGTGCAAGAGCATAAGGGTGCTTGACTGCGAGACAGACACGTCGAGCAGGTACGAAAGTAGGTTCTAGTGATCCGGTGGTTCTGTATGGAAGGGCCATCGCTCAACGGATAAAAGGTACTCCGGGGATAACAGGCTGATACCGCCCAAGAGTTCACATCGACGGCGGTGTTTGGCACCTCGATGTCGGCTCATCACATCCTGGGGCTGAAGTCGGTCCCAAGGGTATGGCTGTTCGCCATTTAAAGTGGTACGCGAGCTGGGTTTAGAACGTCGTGAGACAGTTCGGTCCCTATCTGCCGTGGGCGTTGGATGTTTGAGAAGAGCTGCTCCTAGTACGAGAGGACCGGAGTGGACGCACCTCTGGTGTTCCGGTTGTCACGCCAGTGGCATTGCCGGGTAGCTATGTGCGGACGGGATAACCGCTGAAAGCATCTAAGCGGGAAGCCCCCTTCAAGATGAGACATCCCCGAGGCCTCGAGCCTCCTGAAGGGCCCAGCGAGACCAGCTGGTTGATAGGCCGGGTGTGGAAGCGCTGCAAGGCGTTGAGCTAACCGGTACTAATGGCCCGTGAGGCTTGACCATATAACCCCAAGGGGTCTGCGCATTGCGCGCGACATTGACGGATACGACGAGACGTAGCGTCGGCATGATTCCAACCGTTTTCGCCTGACGACCATAGCGAGTGGGAACCACCTGATCCCTTGCCGAACTCAGCAGTGAAACCGCTCAGCGCCGATGGTAGTGTGGGGCTTCCCCATGCGAGAGTAGGTCATCGTCAGGCACTTATTTCAGAAACCCAGCTTCGAAAGAGGCTGGGTTTCGTCGTTTAGGGGCTTCCCATGGAGAGTAGCGGAGCGCCGCCCGACGGAGGGCCGCCCCGGTCGTCAGGCACTTATACCGAGAAAACCCCGGACATTTCGATGTTCGGGGTTTTTTCGTGGTGCGGGTGGCGTCGAGCGGGGGTTACACGACGCCCTGCTCGATCATGGCGTCCGCCACCTTGCGGAAACCGGCGATATTGGCGCCGAGCACCAGGTTGGTCGGCTCGCCGAATTCCTCGGCGGTGTCGGCGCACTGCCGGTGGATATTGGCCATGATCTCCTTGAGCTTGGCGTCGACCTTTTCCAGCGGCCACTGCTGCATGCTGCTGTTCTGGGCCATTTCCAGCTGGCTGGTGGCGACACCGCCGGCGTTGGCGGCCTTGCCGGGGCCATAGGCGATCTTGGCTTCCAGGAAGCGGTCCACGGCGGCGGCAGTGGAGGGCATGTTGGCGCCTTCGCTGATGCAGGTGATGCCGTTACCGAGCAGGGTCTCGGCGTCTGCATCGGTCAGCTCGTTCTGGGTGGCGCAGGGGAAGGCCACGTCGGCCCGGATGCGCCACACTGCATGGCCGTCCGCGGGATAGCGGCTGGCGGGAATGTACTCGGCGTCAGGGTGCTTGGCCAGGTACTCCTCCAGAGAGGCGCGCTTGACCTCCTTGAGCTCCTTGAGCAGGTCGAGGTCGACGCCGCGGGGGTCATGGATGGTGCCGCGGGAATCGGAGCAGGTGATGGGCGTGGCGCCCAGCTCGTAGAGCTTCTCGATGGTGTAGATGGCCACGTTGCCGGCGCCGGAGACCAGGCAAGTCTTGCCCTCGATACTCTCGCCGCGGGCCTCCAGCATGTTCTGCGCGAAGTAGACCGCCCCGTAGCCGGTGGCTTCCTTGCGCCCGATGGAGCCGCCCCAGTCCAGCCCCTTGCCGGTCAGCACGCCCTCGTAGCGTCCGGTAATCCGCTTGTATTGGCCGTAGAGATAGCCGATCTCGCGGGCGCCCACGCCGATATCCCCGGCCGGTACGTCGGTGGTCGGGCCGATGTGGCGATAGAGCTCGTTCATGAACGACTGGCAGAAGCGCATGATCTCGGCGTCGGACTTGCCCTTGGGGTCGAAGTCCGATCCGCCTTTGCCGCCACCGATGGGCAGGCCGGTGAGGGCATTCTTGAAGATCTGCTCGAAGCCCAGGAACTTGATGATGCCCGAGGTGACGCTGGGGTGAAAGCGCAGGCCGCCCTTGTAGGGGCCCAGGGCGGAGTTGAACTGGACGCGATAGCCCTTGTTGACCTGGACCTTGCCCGCGTCGTCGGTCCAGCAGATGCGGAACATGATCTGGCGCTCGGGTTCGACGATGCGCTCGATGATGCTGTGATCGTGGTAGTAGGGGCTGCGCTCGAAGAGCGGGCGAAGGCACTCCAGGACTTCTTCTGCGGCCTGGTAGAACTCGGTCTGTGCCGGACTGCTCTTCTTGAGGCGTTCGAGGGTGTCATGAACGTAGGGCATGGTGGGTTCCTGTCGAAGAAGTGTCGGCACACTATAAGGCATGCACCATTATGCAGCAAATGCATGGGCCATGTCGGGATTAGACATTGATATGAGGCGAAATCCCTTCAAAAATCAGGAAAACCGTGCACCAATGTCGAGCATTAACCGTTCTTCATAGACGATGAATAAACGATGTGGTGGGGCGTCACACCTGAGATGTCAGGACTGATATCATGGGCGCCCCATTTTCGCTGGAGCCCGAGCGCCGTGACGCTGACGACACCGGCCCTGTTGTTTCCCGCCATTTCCCTGCTGCTGCTGGCCTATACCAACCGCTTCTTGGTGCTGGCCCAGCTGATCCGCAAGCTGGCCGAGGAGGAGCGCAGCCAGCATCAGGAGGTGACGGCACGCCAGATCCTGATGCTGCGTAAGCGGATCTCCCTGACCAAGCGCATGCAGGTCGCCGGGGTGCTGAGCTTTCTGCTCTGTACCCTGTCGATGTTTGCGCTGTTTCTGGCGTTTGAGTTGGTGGGTATGGCGCTGTTCGGGGCGAGCCTGATCACGCTTTCCATTTCGCTGGTCTACTCCCTGTGGGAGGTGTTGCTGTCGACCAATGCCCTCAACGTGCAGCTGCAGGATATCGAGGCGCTGGGTGGGAGAAGGAAAAAGGCCGCGTCGTCGCAGGGCGGACAAGGAGAGGAAGGCGAATGATGCGCATGGAGACGCCGCTGGACCGGCAGGCACCCGATCGGTTACTGCTCTACTGCCGCCCGGGCTTCGAGGCCGATATGGCCGCGGAAGTAACGGCCCGTGCTCAGGCGCTGGGCTGGCAGGGCGAGTGCGATGCCGTGCCGCTGGCAGGCTATGCTAGCTTTGTCCCCGACGATGAGCGGCCGGTCAATCTGCTGCACCGTGAGCTATCTTTGAGCGGGCTGATCTTCGCGCGACAGAGTCTGGTGGGGCTTGCGCCGCTCTCGCTGTCGCGGGACAACCGGCTGGCGGCCATCGTCGATCAGGTGGTGGCCAGCGGCTGGAGCTTCGATGATGTCTGGCACGAGACGCCGGACACCAATGAAGGCAAGGCGCTGGCGGGACTGATCAAGTCGTTGAGCCGGCCGCTGGCCTCGACGCTCAAGAAACGCGGGGCGCTGCGGCGCAGGGCGGCGGGACGGCGGCTACACCTGCTGTGGTGCGACGGCGACCGAGTCCTGCTGGGCATGAGCTTCCCCGGCAACCGCAGCGAGCTGCCCGGCGGGATTCGCCGGCTGAAATTTCCGCCGGGGGCGCCCAGCCGCTCGACGCTCAAGCTGGAAGAGGCGTGGCATGAGTTCGTGCCGCGGGATGAATGGCCGCAGCGGCTAGGCGAAGGCATGCAGGCCGCCGACCTGGGCGCGGCCCCGGGCGGCTGGACCTGGCAGCTGGTGAACCGCGGCATGCACGTCTATGCCATCGACAACGGCCCCATGGACAAGGGGCTGATGGCCACCGGGATGGTGGAGCATCGGCGCGAGGATGGCTTCGTCTGGGAGCCGCCCTGTCGGCTCGACTGGCTGGTGTGCGACATCGTCGACAAGCCGACGCGCGTCACGGCCATGGTCGGGCGCTGGCTGGTGCGGCGCTGGTGTCGAGAGGCGGTATTCAATCTCAAGCTGCCGATGAAGCGGCGCTGGGAGAGCGTGTCGGGCTGCCTGATGTCGCTGGAAGGTGCCCTGGCGGACGCCGGGGTGGCGGCCGAGATTCGCTGCCGGCACCTCTATCACGACCGTGAGGAGGTCACCGTGCATGTCCGGCTGCGGGATTGAGGCGGCCCGACATGCCCGGCGAGGAAGGGAAGGTAGTGCCTTGCTCAGTAGGAGGGCTCATAGACGCGAATGGTCTCGTCCTCGGTCAGCAGCGGCAAGATGCGCTGCATGACGCGAGTGCGCTCCTCGCTGGTGTACCACTCCTTCCAGGCGCGCATGTCGCGCCACTTGGTGATCATCAGACGCCGGTCGCTGTGGCCCAGCTCGACGAGGGTCTCGCCGCCCACGAAGCCCCTGGCGCCCAGCGACCAGCGCATGGCTTCGCGGGCGGCCTCTTCGTACTCCTCCTCCAGGCCGGGCATGATGCGACGTTCGATAATGATCTTTATCATCTAAGCTGCTCCCTAACACCGAGGTCGATCGATGGCTGATACCGCCGACTCCCTGCCCGACTACCAGGCCGAACTGGATACTACCGGACTCTACTGCCCGGAACCGATCATGCTGATGCACAACAAGGTGCGCGACATGGGGTCCGGCGAGGTGCTCAAGGTGGTCGCCACGGATCCGGCGACCACCCGCGATGTGCCGAAGTTCTGCAGCTTCCTGGGCCATGAGCTGCTGCTCCAGCAGGAGTCGGGCGGACACTATCACTACTTTATCCGCTTGGGCTGATGCACCGCTAGTCCTCGGGGTCTCGGGGCGATCTCGTCGAGTCGGGGATCACCATCAGTGCCAGGGCCTCCAGGGTGCTGGGGTCCTGTTCGCGAATCCGGTTGGCGATGTGGCGCTGGAAGAAGTAGACCACCCGGTGGCGGCTGTGGCCGGTGTAGAGGCAGGGGTCCCCGGGAAGGATGGGGGTGGTGTCGATCAGCGCCTCGTCGGCCAGCAGCGCTTCGATGCCGCCGTCGTTGTAGAGGCGCCAGCCGAACACCTGCTTGAGCTGCCAGGGCTCCTGGCCGTCGTTGATGCATAGGGCGTGGGTGCCCAGGGTGTCGGGGAGCTGCTGGATAAGGGTGACGTCTTCGGTCTCCTCGTAGTCGAAGTAGGCCGCGGCGTGCTCCAGCTCGAACGCCTTGTGGGGGGGCGCCGTTTCCAGCAGCTCTTCGGTCTCGGGGTCGCGATAGCCGATGAAGCAGCCGTGATCCGGGTCGTCGAGTCGATGGCAGGGGGTGAGCGATTCCATCCAGGGCACCAGCCCCACCACCTCTCCGTCTTCGCGCAGGCCCCAGGCGAGGATCGGCATGCCGTAGAGGGAGTCGGGATCGGACGCCAGGCTGTAGACCATTTCCAGGCCATCGAGCTCCGGGGAGAGACGCACCAGGCGCTGCCTGGCCTTGTGCCGCCGACGCATGGTATCCAGGTCGATCACCTGGGCAGGGCGGGGTGACAGTTGAGTACCCATGATCTACCTCCAGGTTCTGCACGGTCCGTGTCGGTCACGGCAACAGCAAGGCTGACGGTATCGGCGCATGCCACCTGCCTCCACCAATAGCATAGAGTGGCAGGGCAAGTTAAGCCTGGGATCGGGTTTTTCGCGCAACGGGGATCAGGGGCAGCGTTCGGCCAAGATCTGCCAGTGGTGGCGGTGCGCCTCAAGGGCCTCGCGGTAGGCGGGCAGCGGTGCCGCCGGATTGTCCAGGGAGAGCCAGCGCCGACGGTAGTCGGCCACGGCCGTCGGCGGCTCGACATGGCTGTCCAGCAGCTCCGCCACGGCGCCCAGCCAGCGCTCGGCGTGCGCCTCGAGCCGGGCCAGCCAGTCGGCTGCCGGAAGGGCGTCGAAGGTGGCCTTGAGCTCGCTCCCCGATGCCTCCAGCGCCCGGCAGGAATCCGCGCGCGAGAGGCGCTCCTCGAGCAGGGCGTTGGCCTCGCCTAGCCGCTGCTCGGCCAGCATCAGGGCGCGTAGCACCTCGGCGGTGAGCGGCCGGGAGCGCAGTGTCTTGAGGTGATTTTCCAGGGTGGAGGAGTCGTGCTGCCACGCCGGGTTGAATTGGTTGCGGGTGGCCTCTTGCAGCCAGACCACCGCGTCGAGCTGGGCGTCGATGGCGGTGTCTGCACCGGGTTCCAGCGGTGAGCTGGCCCGGGAGAAGCTGCCGGTCCACTCTTCGGAGTCGAACAGGGTGTTCCAGCTGACTAGCGGGAGCTGCTCGGTCTTGGTCTCGGTGAGGCGGGCCAGCCGCTCGCGATGGCTGTCGCTGAGCGTCTCGGGAATATCGCTGTTGTGGCAGGCGTGCAGCCGCCGCCACAGCTCGAGCTCGTAGATCCAGCGCTGGCTGGGCGGCGCCACCCGGCCCAGCTGGTTATTGCGCTCGGCGACCAGCGAGGTGATATGGCACTCCCGCAGGGCGTAAACGTTGAGCATTCCGTCGCGGGTCTCGGCCACCTCGAAGAGGCGTTCGCTGCGCTGTGGGAAGGCGCCGATATTGTCCGGGCGGAGGGCTCGGGCTCGGCCAGGTCCAGGGCGGCGGCAAGCTCGCGCTGGTACGCCTGCAGCAGCGCCTCGCCCTCGCCGCTGCCGCCGCAGCCCACCAGCAGCGCGGTTAGCAGCAGCGCCGCCAGCGGCGGGAGTCGCCTTGCCCCGGCAGATGGCGTGCTAGCTCTTGGGAATCTCGATCTCGCCATGTGCCACTCCGCTTGCCATGCGCCGCAGCCGTTCGCCCAGCAGCAGCGCGGCCACGCTGAGCCCGGCAATCAGGCCGACCCAGTAGCCATGCACGCCCATGGGGCGAGCCAGCCGAACAGTCCCTGGGTGCCCAGCCAGTGTCCGCCGCCCAGGCCGACCAGCCAGTAGGCGATCAGCGTGATCACCATGATCACCCGCGTGTCCTTGTAGCCGCGCAGGGCGCCGGCCAGGTTGACCTGCAGCGAGTCGGACACCTGGAAGATCATGGCCAGTATGACCAGTGAAAGCGTCAGGCGTTGCACTGCCGGGTCGTGGGTATAGAGCCCGATCACCGGCTCGGCGGTGAGCCACAGCACCAGGCAGTTGAGGCCGGCCACCAGCAGGCAGAGGGCGACGCCGTTCCAGGCCACCAGGCGGGCGAACTCGGGGCGCTGCTGGCCCAGGGTGTTGCTGACCCTGACGGTCAGCGCCATGCTCAGCGAGAGCGGCAGCATGAACAGGATCGAGGTGTAGTTGAGGGCCACCTGGTGTGCGGCCACCGTGACTTCGCCGAGGCTCGCGATAAACAGCGCGATCAGCGTGAACAGCGTCACCTCCACGAAGATCGCCACCCCGATGGGCACGCCGACGTAGAGCAGCTCGCCGATCATTTGCCAGCGCGGCGGGGTGGGCGAGTGCCACAGGGCGACGCGGCCGTAGGCGCTCGAGCGCCGGGTGTAGATGATCATCGCCAGGCACATCACCCACATCGACAGGGCGGTGGCGATCCCGCAGCCCAGCGCGCCCAGCGCCGGCAGGGCCTGGAGCCAGGCGGGTAGCCAGTCGCCGAAGAGCCCGGTGAGGCCGTCGCCGCCGTAGATCAGCACGAAGTTGCTGGGCACGTTCACCCCCAGGCCGATCAGGCTGATCCACAGCGAGGGGCGAGTATGGTTCATGCCGTCGGAGAAGGCACGCAGCGCCTGGAACAGCGCCACCCCGGGCATGCCGAAGGCCACGGCGGCGAGATAGGCGGCCGAGCGCGTGGCGACCTCGTCTGGCACCGCCATCAGGCGGAAGATCGGCATTACCGTGAACCACAGCAGCAGGGCGGCCAGGGTCCCCAGGGCCAGGGCCACCCACAGCGCCTGATGCACGTTGGGGCGGATGCCGGCGGTGCGTCCGCCGCCCAGCAGCTGGGCAACGATGGGGGTCAGCCCCATCAGGGTGCCGGTCATGAACAGCATCAGCGGCAGCCACAGGCTCGAGCCCACCGAGACCGCCGCCAGGTCGGTGGCGCTCAGGCGCCCGGTCATCATCACGTCGGTGACGCTCATGCCGGCCTGGGCCAGCTGGGCCCCGCAGATCGGCAGGGCGAGGCGAATCAGCGGCCGCGTTTCCGTGCGGCTGGCGCTCAGCAGGTCGGTGAAAAACGTTGCCAAGGGAGCGGCTCCATGCCAGGGAAGAAACCGTCAATAGTAGCAATCGCCGGCGATGTTCGCTCGCCGCCACGCGTTTTATAATGCCGGCCTCTCAGCCACCCCTGGAGCCTGCGTGACACATCGACTCGACGACATCATCGCCCTGTTCGACGGCCTCTTCGCGGATACCTTCGCAACGCGGCTGGTGCGGGGCGGCGACGAGCCGCTCTACCTGCCCGCCGATGCCGACTGCCCCTATCACCGGGTGATCTTCGCCCACGGCTTCTATGCCAGCGCCCTGCATGAGATCAGCCACTGGTGCATTGCCGGCGAGCGGCGCCGCCGACTGGAGGACTACGGCTACTGGTATCTGCCCGACGGACGCAGCGCCGAGCAGCAGCGCGACTTCGAGGCGGTGGAGGTGGCGCCCCAGGCCTTGGAGAGGCTGCTGGCCGAGGCTTGCGGGCACCACTTCCATGTCAGCGTCGACAACCTTGGCGGCAACGCGGAGGTGGATCGCGAGGCCTTTCGTGCCCGGGTCGAGGCGCGGGCGGCCCGCTATGTACATGAAGGCTTGCCGCCCCGGGCCGCCGCCCTGTGCGAGACGCTGCACGGCTTCTATCACCGCGGCCTCGGCCGGGAGCGAGCGGTGGCCGCCGGCCGCGCTCAGCTGCTCGCCGGCGAGGCAGCGACCGCACCGGCCTGAAGCCCGGCCCCCCAGGCCTCCCGGCCCAGCGCCAGCAGCGGCGCCAGCGCCGCCGAGGCGTGGCGTGCCGGATACGCCACGCCGATGGTCTGGGCAATGGTCAGGCCCTCCAGGGGGCGGCACTGGACGTCGTGGCGCTCCAGGATCTCCGGCCAGACGGGCACCAAGGAGGCGCCGACCCCCGCTGCCACCAGCCCCAGGGTGTACTCGATGGTGCGCAGGTGGGCGCGTACCTGGCAGCGGATGCCGGCGCCGTCGAGCGCCTCGCCCAGCCGCTCCATGGCCGCGCAGGGGCGGCGCCAGACCATGGGCAGCCCCTCCAGGTCGGCGAGCGCCACGGTGGCATGCCGGGTCAGCGGGTGGCCGGTGGGCAGGGCCAGGCGATAGCGGTCGTGCCAGATCGGCTGGAAGGCCTCGCCGGGGGCCAGGTCATGCTCGCCGATGATGCGGGCGTCGCAGGGCTCCTCCGGATTGACCAGGGTCAGCGCCAGGTGCTCCCCGCGGTGGATGACCTCCTTGAGCAGGGCGGTCATGCGGCTGGCGCCCAGCGAGCGCATCAGGCCCAGGCGCACCGGGGTGGGGGAGGCGGGGTGGCGGAACTGCCGGGTGATCGCGTCGAGATCCTCGCTGACCCGGCGGGCCAGGGGGTAGAGGCGGTGGCCCTCCTCGGTGGCGGTGATGCCGCGGCGATGGCGTTCGAACAGCGTGGTATCGAGCCGCGCCTCGAGCTGGGCCAGGGCCGCCGAGATGGAGGGCTGGGCCACATGGCAGCGACGCGCGGCGGCGCTGATCGAGCCGCCCTCGTAGGCGGCGATGAAGTAGCGCAGGCTGCGCACATCCATAAGACGTTCCTATACCTGATCCAGGATATCGATATTATCCCTTTGCCTGCCGGGCGCGCTAGGCTGTAGACACTTCCCTCGTGATTGCCGACAGGAGCCCGCTACCGTGGTCGATTCCCTGCCCCAGGAGACACTGTTCTTCCAGGCCCTGCGTTCCGGCGACTGGCCCGAACCCGACCGGGCCTGGAGCCTCGATGACGCTGAACTCAGCCGTGCCGGCCTGGTCGAGCTGTTCGAGTCCCAGCTGATGAGCCGCCATCTGGATCTGCATGCCCGGCGCCTGCAGGCCCGCGGCGAGGCCTTCTACACCATTGGCAGCGCCGGTCACGAGGGCAACGCCGCCATCGCCGGCGCCTTCGACCCACGGATCCCGCCTTTCTGCACTACCGCGACGCCGCCTTTCTGATCCAGCGCGCCCGTCAGGTGCCCGGCCAGACGCCGCTATGGGATCTGCTGCTCAGCTTCGCCGCCTCGGCCGAGGACCCCATCTCCGGCGGCCGGCACAAGGTGCTGGGCTCGAAGGCACTCGCGGTGCCGCCCCAGACCAGCACCATCGCCTCGCACCTGCCCAAGGCGATGGGGGCAGCCTATGGGCTCGGCCTGTGGCGACGCCTGGGCGGCGGGGGTGACTGGCCGGCCGACAGCGTGGTGATCTGCAGCTTCGGCGACGCCTCCTTCAATCACTCCACCGCCCAGGGGGCGATCAACGCCGCCGGCTGGGCCGCCTACCAGGGCGCCCCGATGCCGCTGGTGCTGGTCTGCGAGGACAACGGCATCGGCATCTCCACGCCCACCCCCGAGGGCTGGGTCGAGGCCAGCATGCGCGCCCGCCCCGGCTTTCACTACCTGAGCTGCGACGGCCTCGATCTGCTGGATACCCGGCGGGCGGCCCGGGAGGCGGCGCGCATCGCCCGGACGCACCGCCAGCCCGTGTTCCTGCACATGCGCTGCGTGCGGCTGTTCGGCCATGCCGGCTCCGATGCCCAGCAGGCCTACCTCACGCCCCAGCGCATCAAGGCCGACGAGGCGCGGGACCCCCTGCTGGTCAGCGCCGGGCTGCTGCGCCACCACGGGGGCTCGACGATGCCCGGATCGGTGAGCTCTACCGGGCGGTGGGGGAGCGGGTGGCCCATGTCGCCGAAGCGGCAATTCAGCGTCCCAAGCTGGAGACGGCCGAGCAAGTGATGGCCAGCATCGTGCCGCTGGCGCGGCCGGGGCGCTGCCGCCCCTGGCAGGGAGAGCTGGACCCGGCGCCGGCCTCCATGGCGAAGCTGCTCAACCAGGCGCTGGGGCGCCTGATGGGCCGCTATCCGCATCTGGTGATGGCCGGCGAGGACATCGGCCGCAAGGGCGGCGTCTACGGGGTCACCCAGCGGCTGCAGGCCCAGTTCGGCCCGCACCGGGTGATCGACACCCTGCTCGACGAGCAGAGCATCCTGGGGCTCGGCATCGGCCTGGGCCACAACGGCCTGGTGCCGATTCTCGAGATCCAGTTTCTGGCCTACCTGCACAACGCCGAGGACCAGCTGCGCGGTGAGGCGGCCACCCTCAGCTTCTTCTCCAACGGCCAGTACACCAACCCCATGGTGGTGCGTATCGCCGGGCTCGGCTACCAGAAGGGCTTCGGCGGCCATTTCCACAACGACAACGCCATCGCCGTGCTGCGCGACATCCCCGGCCTGCTGGTGGCCTGTCCGTCCAATGCCGCCGATGCCGTCGGTCTGATGCAGGAGGCGGTGCGCCTGGCCGACGAGGAGCAGCGGGTGGTGGTGATGCTCGAGCCGATCGCCCTCTACCACCGCCGCGACCTGCTGGAGGAGGGCGACGGCGGCTGGTGCTTTGCCGACCCGGGGCCGGAGCACCGCCTGGGGGTGGGGGAACTCGGCGTCTGGGGGGAGGGGCGAGTGCTTGCCATCGTCACCTACGGCAACGGCGTCTACCTCTCGCGGCAGGCGGCGGCGCGACTGGAGGCCGAAGGCATTGCCCTGCGCATCGTCGACCTGCGCTGGCTCACCGCCATCGACCACGCGGCTGTGCACCGCCGGGTCGCCGACTGCGACCAGGTGCTGGTCGTCGACGAGTGTCGCCGCTCGGGCTCGGTCAGCGAGGAGCTGATCGCCGCCCTGGTGGAGCGTGGGGTGGAAAGCCGGCGCCTGCACCGCCTGACCGCCGAGGACAGCTTCATTCCGCTGGGGCGGGCCGCCACGGCCACGCTGCCCTCGGCGGACGCCATCGTCGAGCGGGCGCGGGCCCTGATCGACAGGGCCGACAATAGTGGCGTTGACGCCCAGAAGACGCTGACAGGGAGCCAGCAAGCATGAGCGAGAGACGCGAACGACTGCTGATCGTCTGCCCGGGCGGGGCACCTACACCCAGGCGGAGTGGGGCAGCCTGACCCGCCATGCCGGCGGCGCGGAATGGCTGGCGCGCTTCGATGCCCGGCGCCGCGAGGCGGGGCTGCCGACCCTTTCCGCACTGGATGCCGAGCTGCCGTTTCGTGCACGCCTGCATGGTCGCGGCGAACACGCCGCGCCGCTGATCTATGCCTGCGCCCTGGCCGACCTGCTGGCCATCGACCGCACTCGCTACGAGGTCGTGGCGGTCACCGGCAACTCCATGGGCTGGTATATCGCCCTGATGGCCGGCGCTGCCCTGGGCAGGAGGACGCCTTCGAGCTGATCGGCACCATGGGGCAGATGATGCAGGAGCGGCTGGCGGGCGGGCAGCTGCTCTACCCCTGGGTCGACGAGCAGTGGCGCCCGCAGTGGGAGAGGCGGCGTGAGCTGCTCGCGCTGATCGACCGGTTGCACGGCGACCAGGGGGCTGAGCTCTATCTCTCCATCGAGCTTGGCGGGATGCTGGTGTTCGGCGGCAACGAGGCGGGGCTGGCGCGACTGACCGAGGCGCTGCCGGTTAGGGATCGCTTCCCGCTGCGCCTGCATCAGCACGCCGCCTTCCATACGCCGCTACAGCGGGAGGTGCGCGACGCCGCTCGCCAGCGTCTGCCGGCAGCGCCCTTCCGGGCGCCGAGGGTGCCGCTGATCGATGGACGTGGGCACCTCTGGACCCCCTGGAGCAGCGACCCCGAGGCCCTGTGGGATTACACCCTGGGGGAGCAGCTGGTGGCCCCTACGATTTCACCGCGGCTCTGCGGGTCGGGGTGCGCGAGTTCGCCCCCGATCGGGTGGTGGTGCCGGGGCCCGGCACCAGTCTGGGAGGAGCCACCGCCCAGGCGCTGATCCAGTTCGGCTGGCAGGGGCTGGACAGCAAGGCGGCCTTCCAGGCGCGCCAGGCCGAGGACCCGCTGCTGATCGGCATGGGCATTCCCGAGCAGCGCCGCCTGGTGGTGGCTTAGGCACTGTCTGAAAACTGGCTACGCTCGACCATACGGCGTTAAAAATTTCGCCTGTAGACATGATGGATTGACCTGCCCCTCCTCAACGTCGTGGGTTACGTTGAGGTTGAGGCAACAACACAGAGCCACTATTGAGGGAGGCAGGTCATGAAACAGTCTAACGCAACTCAGCGAGCCGTTGTCGACCGCACCGTCACCGAGCAGGTCAACGCCGCCAGCAACGTTCACGCCGCCTATATCGGGCTGGATGTCCACAAGGCGAGCATTGCGGTGTCCGTCGCCGAGGCGGGGCGGCATACCCCTGAGTTTCGTGGCGAGATTCCCAATGAGCCCAAGGCGATCGACAAGCTGGTTCGCCAGCTGAGCGAGCGCTTCGCTGGGCAGCCTCTGCTGTTCAGTTACGAGGCTGGCCCCTGCGGCTACGGGGTCTATCACCAGATCCAGGCCAGCGGGCATGACTGCGAGGTGGTGGCCCCGACCCTGATCCCGCGCCGCGCCGGCGATCGCGTCAAGACTGACCGCCGCGATGCGCAGATGCTGGCGCGCCTGTCGCGGTCCGGGGAGCTCACGCCCGTCTGGGTGCCTACGCCGGAGCAGGAGGCGATACGCGACCTGACGCGGGCCCGCGAGGACATGAAGGCCGTCGAGCTCAAGGTGCGACAGCGACTGAACGCCTTCCTGCTGCGTCACGGCAAGGTCTATCCCGGCAAGAGCAAGTGGCTTCCTGCCCACTTCCGCTGGCTGGAAACGGTGCGCTTCGACACCTCGGTTCAGCAGATTGTGCTCCAGGAGTACATCGAGGCGGTGCGCGATGCCCGGCGCCGCGTGGCCGGCCTGGAGAGGCAGATGGAGACAGCGCTGCCGAGTTGGTCACTGGCCCCGGTGGTCGAGGCCATCCAGGCGATGCGCGGTGTCAGCCTGATCACGGCGATGACGGTGCTGGCCGAGCTCGGTGACATCAGCCGCTTCGACTCGCCTCGTCAGCTGATGGCCTACTTGGGCTTGGTGCCCAGCGAGCACTCGAGCGGTGGCAGCCGACGCCAGGGCGGCATCACCAAGACCGGCAACGGGCATGTACGACGCGTGCTGGTGGAGGCCGCCTGGAGCTACCGGTTCCCGGCCCGCAAGACGCGCATCATCGAGCAGCGGGCCGAGAGGACCTCGCCGACGGTGCAGGCGATTGCCTGGGAGGCGCAGAAGCGGCTCTGTGGGCGCTACCGCCGGCTGGCGGCCACGGGCAAGGTCAAGCAACAGGTGGTGACGGCCGTGGCCCGGGAGCTGGCCGGCTTCCTGTGGGCGATTGCCTGCGAGGCCATGGGCAAACCCCACGCCAGTCGAGCCACGGCATGAGCTTCCCGTCCCAGTGCCTTCGGGTCAGGGAGCGTCGGGCCGGTGGGAGAACCCCTGACGCTCCTATGAGGCCCCCGCCCTCCGGGGCAGGGTGACCCTCGCTTGTAGACCAGGGCAGCTCCGCGACGAAGTGATGACAGGTCGGTACCCAACCCACGAATACCAGAGAGATCCACCGTCGCTGATCAGCCCCTCGCTTCCTGATCCGAAGGCATTGAGGATGATCACAAACGACAGAGACAACCGAACCCTTGACAGGTCAATCCATACCAGGAGCGCCGGTCCCCGTCGCGACTGGCGCCGCAGGCGCCTCGGCGGAGGCTGCCGGAGTTGGCAACAACCGGGCCCATTGGCAACGCCGCCGGGAGGCTTCGCCTCCAGTCGCGAGCTGAAGCTGCTCCTACATTAGTAAATTTCGCCTGTAGGAGCGCCGGTCCCCGTCGCGACTGGCGCCGCTAGGCGCCTCGGCGGAAGCTGCCGGAGTTGGCGCTGACCGCCAGCGCAGGCAACCCCGCGGGGAGGCTTCGCCTCCAGTCGCGAGCTGAAGCTGCTTATATGGACCCGTCCCGTTGTGCAAGCCCGACACGTATCGGCGGGGGTGAGACTGCACGCTTATATCCGGCCTGTCAGTGGCACTTCGTCGGTACCTGGCCATGATGGGATGCGCGCTCTCCGATCTGATCTCCTACTCGGCCTCACGAGTGGCCATACAGCTTCACAGAGTGGCGGAGAGCCGGTCTGACCTGTCCTGCCATCTACGTACGTACCTGCGCAACCTCCGGGAAATCTAAGTTATTTCATGCCATCTTCGTGCTTCACGGCATGGCTGCGTAGCGCGTGTCACGCGCCATCACCGCCCAGCAGATTCTGCCGAGCTTGTTCGCCAGGGCGACAGTGGCCTTGGCAGCGCCGCGTCGCGCGGCCAAGGAGCATGCCCAACGTGCCAACCGATCCGGCTGTTGCTGGCGCTGCAAGGCACGCAAGGCCGCTCGGGCACCATGCACGAGCTGTCGACGCACCTCGCCGTTGCCCCGCCTGGAGATGCCCATCAATCGCTCCTTGCCGCCACTCGAGTGCTGGCGGGGCGCCAAGCCAATCGAGGCGCTGAAGGCGCGGCCATTGGCAAACCGTTTCGGATCGCCGATATGGCTGACCAGCAAGGTGGCATTGACCGGCCCGATGCCGGGCACGCTCATCAAGCGCTGACAAACCGGCGTCGTCTTGGCCAGCCGTGCCAGGCGCTGATCATAGGCACGGATGCGGGCATCCAGCGCCAGCCACTGGTCCAGGACATCATCCAGTACCACGAAGAGGTCGTCGCCCAGCTGGACTCGATGCTCGGCGAGCACGCGCCTGACCTCCCCCTGGCGAAACACCGAGTGCCCCTTGGCCACGATGATCCCCATTTCGGCGAGCAAGCCATGCAGCTCATTACCCAGCGCCGTCCGGCTGGTGATGGCCCGTGAGCGCACGCGATGCATCGCCTGCAGCGCTTGCTGTTCCAGTGTCTTGGGCGCCACCCGTGGCGTGGCATCCCGGGCCGCTGCCTCGGCAATCGCGCGGGCATCCCGGGCGTCGCTCTTGTGCCCGAGGACGAAGGGCTTCACGTACTGGGGCGGAATCAACTGGACCTCATGCCCCAGCGCCTGAATCTCCCTGGCCCAGTAATGGGCCCCGCCGCAGGCCTCCATGGCGACAACGCAGCGAGGCAGTTGGGCTAGCGTGGTGGGAAATGCCGAGCGTGACACCGTTTTGCTGAACACCTGCCGCCCTTTGGAATCGACGGCGTGAAGTTGAAAGACATGCTTGGCGAGATCGATCCCGACGATGCTAATGTGATTCATGGATGGACCCTCTCTTCGAGATGCCGTGTGGTGCCCCGTGCACCCAAGATGGCGTTGCAAACTCATCTTGGCACAGGGAGGGACGGGTCCATCCCATTTCCTACATTAGTAAATTTCGCCTGTAGGAGCGCCGGTCCCCGTCGCGACTGGCGCCGCAGGCGCCTCGGCGGAAGCTGCCGGAGTTGGCGCTGACCGCCAGCGCAGTTAACCCCGCGGGGAGGCTTCGCCTCCAGTCGCGAGCTGAAGCTGCTCCTACATTAGTGTCCGTCCAGAAAGACGGGATTTCGTGCGATCTGGCATCGGCGGCGCCACGATGTTCCCGCCCCGGAAGCCTGATCGTCACGAGACATGGTCATTCCTCACCAACTCTGCCATTGGCGGGTGATAGTTGCTTGTGTGAAGGCGTGGCAGGGCCCGGCGAGCTGGCTTGCCGTAGGGGCGACACGGGGTCGGATATCCGCTCAGGTGGGTATCGGTTTCAAGCGGGCCAGCAAGGCCAGGTTGTGGGCGACGACCGAGGACCACGCGTAGGCCTTGAAGTGAGCCAGCCCCTTCCAGGTGCAGCGGCCCAAGCCGTAAGCTCGCTTCAGGCACGAGATACCGGCCTCGATACCGGCGCGGAAGTTGCGCAGCTTGCGATACACCCAGGGACTCTTGGCCATGGCGTCAATGGCCAAGCCGCGCTTTTTGTGGAACACCACGTCGTCAACCTGTCGCGCCTTGGCGGCATCGAGGTTGGCGATGCTGGCGTAGCCGCCATCGGCCGCCATCTGGCGGGGCGGCCTGCCGTACTGGGCGATGTGGCGGTCGAGCATCGGCAGGAGACGCTCGGCATCCGCCGGATTGCCGTCCTCGATCACGACATCCAGCACTAGGCCGCTGCGGCCGGTGCTCAGGTTGAGCTTGTGGCCATACTGCACGTCCCGGCGGCCCTTGACGATGATGTCGGTATGCGCTTCGAAGAGGCTCACGAGCTTGTCCTTGGCCGGGACCTTCTTCCCGCGCAGTACGCGCCGCTCGGTCTGTGCGATGACGCGCCGGATCAAGGGCGTGAAGTGGGCCAGTTGAGCCTGCCAGGCGTCGTAGTCCGACGACAGCACGGCACGCTGCGCGCGCAGCGCCATAGCGGCTTGCTCGGCGTATGCCAGGCTCTTCTCCGTCACCGCGATCAGATCCTGGTACAGGGCTACCTTCTTGTCTTGCCCCCGGGTGTACTGGATCGTGCGCATCCGCTTCTTGGCCCGGCGCCGATGATCGCAGAACGCGATCGGGACCCGGTCACCGGCTAGCTCCCGCGCCTGCTTGAGCAGCCGGACCAAGACCCGGACGCTATCCCACAGCAAGGTGCTGTCACTGGGCGCGTGAACCGGGGCATCGGTCACAGTGCTGTCGATCCGCAGCATGTCGCCGCGCTCGATCCGGACGGTGCAGGCCTGCTGCAGCAGGTGCTGGTTGATCCGCTCCCAGGTCGTGTCCGAGATCTGGCTGATCACGCCTTGCAGCGCCGCCTTCTTGGGGACCCAGCCCGTCGTCAGCCGGGCAAACGCCTGGCACGACATCGAATCCAACAGACAGAACGCCAGCTCCGCGTAGCTGAGCTGCCGGTATTGCTTGAGAAGCGCACAGCGCAACACCGACTCACAGCTCAGGCCTTGGCGACCAACGGGCTGGACCGCGTCGGTCTTCAGGTCCATGGCCACCCAAGCCAGCAACTCCGGGTGCGCGTCCAGCCAGGCCGACATGGCCTGCAACTCCAGGCCGATCTCGTGCTCAGCGTAGCGTTCGAATATACTGCTCTGGACGGTGCGTTCTGCACGCATCAGTCACCCCCGTTTCCTTGGCAAGTCAGTGTGTTAGCGCCTCTGATCTTACCAGGGTAACGGGGTTTTTTGTGTCCGTTCGGCAGAAATTCTCAACAATATCAGAATGTTGGGGTTTCTGGACGGGCACTACATTAGTAAATTTCGCCTGTAGGAGCGCCGGTCCCCGTCGCGACTGGCGCCGCAGGCGCCTCGGCGGAGGCTGCCGGAGTTGGCAACAACCGGGCCCATTGGCAACGCCGCCGGGAGGCTTCGCCTCCAGTCGCCGAAGCGTCGGACCGGAGCTAAAGCTGCTCCAGCAGAAGACACCTACTGCTGTAGTACTAGGAGCCGGCCCAGGGTTACTCCGGCATGCCCAGCCGCTGATGCAGGCGCAGCATCACCGCTACCTCGTGCTCGGGGCGCAGCGGTTCGAGGCCCAGCTCGCCGAACAGCTCGCCTCGGGCCCGGGTCCACTCGCCGCTGTCCAGATCGGGATAGAGGCTGTCGGCCGGGGCCAGCTCCACGAAGGGGTCGATGCCGAAGGTGTCGAAGAGCCGTGCCAGGGCGGCCTCGTCGTCGCTCACCCCGGCGGTGAACAGGGTGGCGTTGAAGTGATCGTTCTCCAGCTCGCGAATCACATCCAGGGGGCTCACGCCGAAGCTGTTGAGCTCTTCCATGCTGTAGCCGTTGAGGGCGTTCATCTCATCGTCGAGCCAGCCGTCGTCGGGCTGGATCAGGGTGTGCTTGATACGCCCGTCGGGAAGCACCCAGGCGATTGCCAGGGGCAGCTCGCCGTCCTCGCCGGTTTCCACGGCAATGAATCCGGGGATCTCTTCCATCATGCGTTCTCCTGCCGGTGGTCGGGCGCTGCGCTCTCCTGTTGCCGCTGGTCCAGGCGGAAAAAGGCACTGGCGGTGGCCGTGGTCGCCGCGGCCAGTTCGGCCTCGTCGATGCCCCGCCAGTGGGCGATTTCCCGCACGATCCAGGGCAGCAGCGCCGGCTCGTGTCGCCTGCCCTTGAGTTTGGCAGGTGAATTGCGCGGCAGCAGGTAGGGGCAGTCGGTTTCCACCATCAGCCGGCTAAGCGGGATCTCGCCGACCAGGTCGCGCAGGTGGTGGCCGCGACGCTCGTCGCAGAGCCAGCCCGTCAGGCCGATATGCAGGTCCAGGTCGAGATAGCCGTACAGCGTCTCGCGATCCGCGGTGAAGCAGTGGATCACCGCGTCGCCGATCGCGTCGCGACAGGCGTGGAGCATCTCGCGCATGCGGCGGCCGGCGTCGCGCTCGTGGATGAACAGCGGCTGGCCGCTCTCGGCGGCGAGCTCCAGCTGGGCCTCGAAAGCCCGCTCCTGCTCGGCCGGCGTCGAGAAGTTGCGGTTGAAGTCGAGCCCGCATTCGCCCACCGCCACTACCTCGGGCTGGCGGTGCAGGTCGCGCATCGCCCGCGCCAGCTCGCCGCTCCAGCGGCTGGCGTCGTGGGGGTGAACGCCGGCGGTGGCGTAGAGCCCGGGATGCCGGCGCGCCAGCGCCACGGCCTGCTCGGCGTGCTCGCGGTCGGTGCCGGTGAGGATCAGGGTGGTGACGCCCGCCGCCCGCGCTCGAGCGATCACCGCCTCGAGGTCGCGGGCGAAGCTCTCGTGGGTCAGGTTGGCGCCGATGTCCACCAGCGGCGCCGGGGAGCGAAAGCGCAGCGCCTCGGGCAGCGTCGTGTCGCCGTCGGGGGGAGCGTCTTGTGCATGGCCGTGCTCAGTCTCCAGGAGCGAAAACGGCCTATCGTCACATGCCCGGTCGAGGCCTGCCATGCGTTACACTAGGGCGCCCGATGACTGGATGAGGACTGCGCGTGACCCTGCTACGTCTGGAACGTCTGCAACTGGCCTATGGCACCCATGTACTGCTCGACGGCGCCGACCTGATGCTGGAGCGCGGGGAGCGGCTGGCGCTGGTGGGCCGCAACGGCACCGGCAAGTCGACCCTGCTCAAGCTGGTGGCCGGTGAGATCCTCCCCGACGGCGGCAGCATCTGGCGCGCGCCGGGGCTCAAGATCGGCGTTCTGGACCAGAACCTGCCCGAGGCCAGCGGCGAGACCATCTTCGATGTGGTGGCCCAGGGGCTTCCCGAGGCGGGCGAGCTGCTCTCGGAATACCACCACCTGGTGCAGGCCGAGGCGCCGGACATGCGCCGCATGGCGACGCTGCAGACCCAGCTCGAGGCCATCGACGGCTGGTCCTTCCACCAGCGTATCGATGTGGTGCTGACGCGCCTCGGACTGCCCGAGGATGCCGAGATGGCCTCGCTCTCCGGCGGCTGGCGCCGGCGCGTGGCCCTGGCCCGGGCGCTGGTGGCCGAGCCCGATCTGCTGCTGCTCGACGAGCCCACCAACCACCTGGATCTGGATACCATCGCCTGGCTGGAGGAGCAGCTGGCCGCCTTCAACGGCGCGGTGCTGTTCATCACCCACGACCGTACCTTCCTGTCGAAGCTGGCCACGGCGATTCTCGAGCTGGATCGCGGCCGCCTGGGGCGCTATCCCGGCGACTATGGCAAGTATCAGGAGCAGAAGGTCCACGAGCTGGAGGTGGAGGCCCGGGAGCACGCCGAGTTCGACAAGAGGCTGGCCCAGGAAGAGGCCTGGATTCGCCAGGGCATCAAGGCGCGGCGGACCCGCAACGAGGGCCGCGTGCGGGCGCTGGAGCAGATGCGCCTCGAACGCAGCCAGCGCCGCGAGCGCCAGGGCAAGGCCTCGCTCTCGGTGGACAGCGGCGAGCGCAGCGGCAAGCGGGTGGTAGAGCTCAAGGGCGTCAGCCACCGCTACGGTGAGGAGACGGTGATCCGCGATCTCTCCCTGGAGATCCAGCGCGGCGATCGCATCGGGCTGATCGGTCGCAACGGTGCGGGCAAGACCACCCTGCTCAAGATCCTGCTCGGCGAACTCGCGCCGAGCGAGGGCCAGGTGCACCTGGGCACCAACCTGCAGGTGGCCTACTTCGACCAGCTTCGCGCCGGCCTCGATCCGGAGAAGAGCGTCTACGACAATGTGGCCCAGGGCAGCGACCGGGTCACGGTGGGGGCAAGGACAAGCACGTCATCAGCTATCTGCAGGACTTTCTGTTCACCCCCGTGCGTGCCCGCCAGCCGGTCAAGGCGCTCTCCGGCGGGGAGTCCAACCGCCTCCTGCTGGCCAAGCTGTTCACCCAGCCGGCCAACGTGCTGGTGCTCGACGAGCCCACCAATGACTTGGATGTCGAGACCCTGGAGCTACTCGAGGAGCTGTTGCTCGACTTCGACGGCACCCTGCTGCTGGTCTCCCACGACCGTGCCTTCATGGACAACGTGGTGACCGGGGTGCTGGCCTTCGAGGGCGATGGCGTGGTGCGCGAGTACGTGGGCGGCTACAGCGACTGGGTGCGCCAGGGTGGCGAGTTGCCGCCGGCGCCCTGGGAGGGCGCGGCGCGCCAGCGGGCGGAACCCGTCGCCACGGCGACAGAGGGGGCTAGCGTTACGGCGCCCGGCACGGTGGGGGCCGCACCAAAGGCCGACCCGGCCCCGGCGGCGAAGAAGCCCGCCAAGCTCTCCTACAAGCTGCAGCGTGAACTCGACGGCCTGCCGGCCGAGATCGAGCGGCTGGAGAATGAGGTGTCGGGCTTCGAGGCCAAGGTGGGCGACCCCGGCTTCTACCAGCAGGAGAGCACGGCGGTCACCGCGACGCTGGAGGCCATGGCGGCGAAACAGGCCGAACTCGACGCGGCCATGGAGCGGTGGATGGAGCTGGAGGCCCTCGCCGCGGGGGAGTAATGGGCATAGAGGAAATGCCTCGTGGGAGGCCGATTCATCGGGCGAAGGCGCCGGAGGGCGCCCCGCACTTGCCGCTCTGGCAGCGCGAGGCGCTGCTTGGTCGAAGCGTTGAACCGGAGCTGAAGCTCCCTCCCGCAGGACAGTGAGGGGAGGCGACTACTCGGCGCTCTTCTCGCCCTTCTTCCCCACCCGCACGGCCAGGACGTCGCACTGGGCGCCGTGCAGTACGCCGGTGGAGGTGGAGCCGAGCAGCAGGGCGAAACCGTGCCGGCCGTGGGAGCCGACCACGATGAGGTCGACGTCGTGCTCCTCGGCGAAGCGGTGGATCTCGGTGTCGGGCATGCCGACCACTACGTGCTGGTTCTCCTTGGCCACATGGGCGTCGGCGATCTCGGCGAGGCGCTGCTTGGCATGCTCGTCGAGCTGGTCCTGGATGCTGGTGAGGTCCATGGGGATATCGCCGCCGTAGGCGAAGCCCAGCGGCTCCAGGGTGTGCATGATCGAGAGCTTGGCCTGGTTGCGTTCGGCGATCTGCAGGGCGCGCTCCAGCACCTTGTGGGAGTCCTTGGTCAGATCGACGGCGACCAGGATGTGACGATATTCATTGCTCATGAGAGGCTCCTGAAGAGTGGCGGGGTGACGTGAACATGCCATCACTCTAGGACGAACGGTGAGCGAGGACAACGACTTGCGTCAAGATTCATTCAGGAGATACCGATGGTCTGGTTGCTGATACTGTTCGTGCTGATGCTGATGATCTCGCCGGTGCTGTGGCTCAAGCCCAGCCCGCGTCAGCGGCGCATCGCGCCGCTGCGCAGCGCCGCCGGCAAGGCCGGGGTGCAGGTGACGCTGGCGTCACCGCCGCTGCACGGTATCGCCACCGCCATGCCGGGCTATCGCTGGCCCTATCCCCAGGACGCGCCGGGGCCGCGCTTCGTGCTGGTGCGCGACAGCGAGGCCAGCGAGGCCCTCAAGACCTTTATTCCCGGCTGGCGGTGGCGCATCGAGCCGCTGCGGCCGCTGCCTGAGGCGGCGTGCAAGCCATTGGAGGCGCTGCTGATGCGCCTGCCCCAGGATGCGCTGGTGATCGAGTCGCGGGAGCCCGGCATCACCCTGTGGTGGTGGGAGTCTCAGGGAGCCGAGCGCTTTCTGACCTACGTAGCGGACTTTCGTCGGCTGCGCGATGCCCTGGCTGGTCGCGCCGACCGGCTCGAGGGGCCGCGCCCCTTTGGTCACGCCGAGGGCACCGCGCCGGAGTGAGACCCGCCCGGCGCTCAGCCGTCGCTTTCCCGGGCCTGGATTTCCAGGCCGTTATTCTCGATGTGGGCCAGTAGGGCGTCGAGCTGGTGAACCTCGGCGTCGCTCAGGCCGTCGAGCATCTCGCGGCGGGCCTGGGTGACCACCTCGTCGATCTGCTCCAGCAGGGGGGTCGCTTCCAGGGTAAGAAGACGCGTTTGGTGCGGCGGTCCTGCTCGCAGGGGCGTCGCTCGATCAGCCCTTGCTCGGCAAGCTGGTCGAGGGTGCGCACCAGCGACGGCGCCTCGACGCCGATGGCCCGGGCCAGGTCGCATTGGGGCTGGCCGTCGCCCAGGCGCCATAGGTGGTAGAGAGTGATCCAGCGGGTCTGGGTCAGGCCCAGCGGCGCCAGTCGCCGGTCGATGATCGCCCGCCACAGGCGCGGCAGGCGTGACAGCCGGAAGCCGATGTTCTGGTGCATGGGACTCCGCATTTGCGTTGAATTTGCCGAATTGTCCGGAGCCGCCGCGTGTAATGCAAGCGGTACTCCGCTGCCCCCCTCCTAGGGTCCGACTCGCGTCCGCCCCATTCAGTGCCACTCAGGGCTTGACGAACCGCGCCGACTGCACCAAGCTTCCAAAATCAAACGGCCGTATGAAATCGGGCGCTCCTCCAATGCCAATCCTCTGTGTGGAGATTCGTGGATGATCTATCAAGGCAATGCCATCACGGTGTCGCGCGGTACCCAGAACGGGGGCGACGACATCGCCACGCTCACCTTCGACCTGAAGGATGAATCCGTCAACAAGCTCTCCAGCGCGGTGGTGGGCGAACTGGGCGAGGCGGTCAAGGCGATCGAGGCCGAAAGCGGTCTGAAGGGGCTGGTGATCACCAGCGGCAAGGAGGCGTTCATCGTCGGTGCCGACATCACCGAATTCCACGGCCTGTTCGACAAGGGTGAAGACTACCTGGTGGAGATGAACCTCAAGGTGCATGACATCTTCAATGCCATAGAGGATCTGCCGTTCCCCACCGTGACCGCTATCAATGGCCTGGCGCTGGGCGGCGGCTGCGAGGTGCTGCTGACCACCGATTTCCGTGTGATGAGCGAGAAGGCCAAGATCGGCCTGCCGGAGACCAAGCTGGGCATTCTTCCCGGCTGGGGCGGCTGCGTGCGCCTGCCGCGCATGATCGGCGCCGACAACGCCATCGAGTGGATCGCCGGCGGCACCGAGAACCGCGCCGATGCCGCGCTCAAGGTGGGTGCCGTCGATGCGGTGGTGCCCGGCGAGCAGCTCGAGGCCGCGGCGCTGGATATCCTGGCCCGCGCCAACAGTGGCGAGCTCGACTACCGGGCGCGCCGCGATGAGAAGAAGCAGCCGCTCAAGCTCGGTCCTATCGAGCAGATGATGGCCTTCGAGACCGCCAAGGGCTACGTGGCCGGCAAGGCGGGGCCCCACTACCCGGCGCCGGTGGAGGCGATCAAGGTGGTCCAGAAAGGGGCCGGGGAGGAGCGCGGTCGCGCCCAGGCCATCGAGGCCAAGGCCTTCGCCAAGCTGGCCCTGAGCAGTGTCGCCTTCAACCTGGTCGGCCTGTTCATGAACGATCAGGTGGTCAAGAAGAAGGGCAGCAAGTACGAGAAGCAGGCGCGGCCGGTCAATCAGACCGCGGTGCTGGGCGCAGGCATCATGGGGGGCGGCATCGCCTACCAGAGCGCCTCCAAGGGCACCCCGATCCTGATGAAGGACATCAAGGACGAGGCCATCGAGCTTGGCCTCAAGGAGGCCCGCAAGCTGTTCGCCAAGCAGGTGGAGCGCAAAAAGCTCACCACCGAGCAGATGGCCGAGAAGCTCACCAACATTCGCCCGACGCTTTCCTATGGTGACTTCGGCAACGTCGACCTGGTGGTCGAGGCGGTGGTCGAGAATCCCAAGGTCAAGGACGCGGTGCTCACCGAGGTGGAAGGCCTGGTCGGCGAGGAGACCATCCTCACCTCCAACACCTCGACCATCTCGATCAACCGCCTGGCCGAGAACCTCAAGCGCCCCGAGAACTTCTGCGGCATGCACTTCTTCAACCCGGTGCACCGCATGCCGCTGGTCGAAGTGATTCGCGGTGAGAAGACCAGTGATGCCGCCGTGGCGGCCACCGTGGCCTACGCCCGGGCCATGGGCAAGACGCCCATCGTGGTCAACGACTGCCCGGGCTTTCTGGTCAACCGCGTGCTCTTCCCCTACTTCGGCGGCTTCAGCCTGCTGATGGAGCAGGGCGCCGACTTCCAGCGCGTCGACAAGATCATGGAGAAGTTCGGCTGGCCCATGGGCCCCGCCTACCTGCTCGACGTGGTGGGCATGGACACCGCCGTTCATGCGGGTGAGGTGATGGCCGAGGGCTTCCCCGAGCGCATGGGCCAGATGGGCGGTGACGGCAGCAAGAGCGCCATTCAGGTGATGTACGAGAATGAGCGACTGGGCCAGAAGAACGACAAAGGCTTCTACGCCTACGAGGAAGACAGGAAGGGCAAGCCGAAGAAGGTCAGCGACGAGGCGGCCCATGCGCTGGTCAAGCAGGTGGTACGTGAGGAGAAGGAGCTCTCCGACGACGACATCATCGCCCGCATGATGGTGCCGCTGTGCCTGGAAACGGTGCGCTGTTTGGAAGACGGCATCGTCGAGACGCCGGCCGAGGCCGACATGGCGCTGATCTACGGCATCGGCTTCCCGCCGTTCCGCGGCGGTGCGCTGCGCTATATCGACGCCATGGGCGTGGCGGCGTTCGTCGAGCTGGCCGAGGGGCTGGCCGAGGAGCTGGGTCCGCTCGATGCGCCCACCGACAAGCTGCGCGAGATGGCCAAGGCCGACGAGCGCTTCTATTCCACCCAGGCGCAGAGCTGAACCCACCGCGAACAGGAGATGTTGAGAATGAGCTTGAACCCGAGAGATATCGTGGTGGTCGACGGAGTGCGTACCGCCATGGCCAAGGCCAAGAACGGTGCCTTCCGCCACGTGCGTGCCGAGAATCTGTCCGCCGCGGTGATGCAGGCGCTGTTCGATCGCAACGCCAATCTCGATCCCTCCGAGGTCGACGACGTGATCTGGGGCTGTGTCAATCAGACCCTCGAGCAGTCGATGAACATCGCCCGCAACGCGGCGATCATGACCGGCATCCCGCGCACGGTACCGGCCCAGACGGTCAACCGCCTGTGCGGCTCCTCCATGACGGCGCTGCATATCGCCGCGGCCAACATCAAGGCCGGCATGGGTGACTTCTATATCATCGGTGGCGTCGAGCACATGGAGCATGTCGCCATGACCCACGGCGTCGACGTCAACCCGGCGGCCAGCAAGTATGCCGCCAAGGCGGCGATGATGATGGGCCTGACCGCCGAGCTGCTGGGCAAGATCGCACGGCATCGGCCGCGAGGAACAGGACAAGTTCGGCGTGCGCTCCCACCAGCGGGCTCAGGCCGCCATGGAGCAGGGGCGCTTCGACAATGAAGTGATCGGGGTGGAAGGCCACGATGCTAACGGTTTCCGCGTGCGGGTCGACCGTGACGAGGTGATTCGCGCCGACGCCAGCCTGGAGAAGATGGCCGAGCTCAAGCCGGTCTTCGACCCGCGCAGCGGCACGGTCACCGCCGGCACCTCTTCGGCGCTGTCGGTGGGCGCCTCGGGCATGGCGGTGATGAGCTACGAGCGCGCCCAGGCGCTGGGCCTCGAGCCCATCGCCCGGGTGCTCTCCACCGGGGTGGCCGGCTGCGATGCCTCCATCATGGGCTATGGCCCGGTGCCGGCCTCCAAGAAGGCGCTCAAGAGCGCCGGCCTGACCACCGACGATATCCAGACCGTCGAGCTCAACGAGGCCTTTGCCGCTCAGGGGCTGCCGGTGCTCAAGGATCTCGGCCTGCTCGATGCCATGGACGACAAGGTCAATCTCAACGGCGGCGCCATCGCCTTGGGCCATCCGCTGGGCTGCTCCGGCGCGCGTATCTGCACCACGCTGCTCAACGTGATGCAGCAGCGCGACACCACGCTGGGCCTGGCCACCATGTGTATCGGCATGGGACAGGGCGTGGCCACGGTGTTCGAACGTTTGAAGTAAGCCCCGACGGGTGAAGTCAGCACTTTCTGCGGTAAACCGGTGGCCCCGTCCTCGTTGGCGGGGCCACCGGCGTTTGAGGCGTTGACGACTGGGGCCAGGAGCCATAAGATGCATTTTTTATGCATCTTAACGAAGCCATCGCGAGGCAATGCCAATGGGACTCCTCACTAGCCTGCTCAAGAAAATCAAGGCAGAAGATAACCCGGCTGCGGAGAGTCAGGCCGTTCAGACCTTCGAGCCTGCTCCGTCAGCGGCGTCTGTCGCCGAGGTCGGCGAAGACGAGGCCGTCAGCGCCGACGCCGAAAAGAAGCCGCATGGGGAACCGGGCGTTTGCTGCGGCTCTTGCCACTGATCCCGGCCAGCGCGCCAGGCTGCCAGCCAGCCATCGGAACGTTACGCAGCGGGCATGCCCTTCCAGGCATGCCCGTTTTGCTCTTAACCGTTCGGCTAAAACGCCTTCTCAGCCGCTGCTCGATACTTCCGGGACGATTTCCCCAGGGCCTTCCTCGACCATGATGGTGCCTGGCTTGGCCTCTTGCGGTGCGATCCAGCCCTGTTCGCGATAGTAGCGCAGGGCGCCTTCATGTAGCGGGGCGGTGAGTCCCTCTTCGATCATCGACTCCGGGGTCAGGGTACCAAAGGCCGGATGGTAGGCTTTGAAGCGCAGCAAGTTGTCGAAGACCCGGGATACCAGACGATAGACGAGCTCCGGATCGCTATCCGCGGTGGTCACCAGGGTGGCGCGCACGCCGAAGGTCCGCACCGCCGGCTGGTCGGGACCATAGAGCCCACCGGGAATCCAGGCGCGGCTGAAGAAGGGGTAGGCGGCGATCAGAAGGTCGATCGCCGCGCCTTCCACGTCCACCAGGGCGGCGTTGCACAGCCGGATTGCCTGGGCCACCGAGTCGTTGGGATGACCGACGGTATAGACCATGGCGTCAATGTTGCCGTGGCAAAGCTCCATGGCCTGCTGATCGGCAGGCAGTTCGTTGACCTGGCGAAAGCTGTTGCGGCTCCAGCCTCGAGCATCCATGACCCTGAGCATGGTGCCGCGCTGGCCGGAGCCGGGATTGCCGATGTTGACCGAACGACCCGCCAGGTCGTCGAGTCGATGGATGCCGGCATCGCGTCGCACGACCAGGGTGAAGGGCTCGCTGTGCAGGGAGAAGACCGATCGTAGGCCGGGGTCCGGCCCAACTTCGCGGAACCCCTCCGTACCGGTGGCGGCGTAATGATGAAGATCGGACTGGGCCAGTGCCAGGGTGAGTTCGCCGCGGCGCAGGGCTTGTAGATTGGCGCTCGAGCCATCGCTGGGCACTGCCCGGCAGGGCACGTCGATGGTCCGACACAGGACGCGCCCCGCGAGGTGGTAGACGCCGGCAGGGCTGGCGGTACCGATGATCAGGGGGTGTCGGATGATGCCGGCGACGAATACCAGCACATCAGGCCGATAAGGCCGATGGCCACACGATGGGCAGTTGCTTTCATGACTCACCTCGGGGCAGTGAGCCGGCCAGAGGCCATACCAGGATCACGTAGGGAGGCTGGGAGGAAGCCGTTGGTGATGGCTTCGCATCGGGATCTGGTCGACAGTGGTTTATTCTGATTTAGTGTCTTTTTATATTTTCTTTTTTTACATGAGAGACCATATGCCGCCCAAGATTCTGCATTGTTGGGGCTGTGGCACATAGAGAGGTATAGCACCCCTGCCCATGGTGGCAAGGGGATTTCGCTACAGCACGCCCGCCTCCAGCCCGGCGGCCAGGTAAAGTCCTAGTTCCTCGACCTGATCGACGAAGTCGCTCTGCCATTCCCCGCGCAGGATCAGCGGTTCCTGCGCCCAGCGCCAGCGCAGTCCCGTGACGATGCTCTCCACAGCCCGACGAGTGCCGGTGCCGTCGTGTCCGGCGCGGATATAGAGCGCGCAGGGCAGCCCCTGCGTCGCTTCGAGGATCGGGTAGTAGCTGCGGTCGAAAAAGTCCTTGAGCGCCCCGCTCATGTAGCCGAGGTTCTCGGTGGTGCCGAGCAGAATGGCATCGCAGGCCAGGACGTCTTCCGGACCGGCTTCCAGCGGTGGTTTGACCACGACCTCGACGTTTTCGACATTCGGGTCGCGGGCGCCGCGTTCGGCGGCCTTGCGCAGCTCTTGCGTATTGGGTGAGGGCCCGTGGGCCACGATCAGCAGTCGTTTCATGTTTGACAGTCTAGCGAGTTTTATCAACGCTGCGGTCTGCGATACTGAGTGAGTACGCCATTCCTTTCGGACCAAGGAGGATTCCTGCAATGGCATTTGCCCTGTCGAACATGCAATTGGAGAGTGCAGCCTTTGCCGCCGGTGACGCCATCCCGGCCAAGTATACCGGCGAGGGCGATGACGTCTCACCGCCGCTGGCCTGGCATGACGCCCCGGAGGGGACCAAGGGCTTTGCGGTGATCTGTCACGACCCCGATGCGCCGCTGGTGCAGCATGGCGCCTATGGTTTCGTGCACTGGGTGCTGTATAACATCCCGGCCTCCACCAGTTCGCTGGAAGAGGCCACCGCCGTGGGCACCCGTGGCAAGAACGACTTCGGTAAGCACGGCTATGGCGGGCCCATGCCGCCGGAGGGGCATGGGCTGCACCAGTACTACTTCTGGGTGCTGGCCATGGATAAGCCCACCGACGACCTGCCCGAGGGGCTGACCCTGCATGACCTGCTGGTGCGGGTCGAGCCGCACCTGATCGGCATGAACCGGCTGGTCGGGACCTATCAGCGCAGCTGATGGGGCGCCGAGCCTTCGCTTACGTCGGCCCGCGACGTTGTGCGCACCGCGGGTCGGCAAGCCAGGGTCAGGCGTGGGCCTTGAACCTCAGCCGGACTGCATCGACGGTCCACTGGCCGTGGCTGTCGCACAGGCTCGGAGCGAGCCAGGTCGAGGCATTGTCGAGTATCGCCTCGCGCACATCCTCCTCCAGGTCGTGCAGGATGGAAGCCGCGAAGGAGGCCAGCCAGCCATTCATCCCCCGGGAGGGGCCATGGGCAGTGGCACAAGCTCGATGGACTCGATGGAAAAGCCCGCGCTGGTCAGCATCTCCCGGTACTCTTCCACGGTGGGAAAGAACCACGGTAGCCGCTCGATCGCGCTGATGCCCCGAAACTCCAGGGCGGCCACCAGGGCGGTGCACACCGCGGCCATGTTGCCGTGTCCGCCAAACTCGGCAACGAAGCGTCCCCCGGCTTCAGCGCCCGGCGTACCCCGGCGATCACCGCCTGGTGGTTGCGCAGCCAGTGAAGTGTGCCGCTGAACACGGCATCGAACTCATGATCGAACGGCAGCCGATGGGCGTCGAGCTGACGTGCCTGCAGGCCGCGGGCGAGTGCCGCCTCGACCAAAGACTCAGAGGCATCAATGCCGACCAGCTGGGCACCGGACCTGCCGAGTGTCTCAGTCAGAGCGCCGTCGCCGCAGCCCAGGTCGAGGATGCGCTCGCCGGCACACGGGGCTAGCAGCTTTACCGCTTCCATACCAGGCATGGCCATGGGGTCGGCACGGCGGGCGATGTCGAAAGCGCGCTGGCTCTGACCGGGAACGGAGCGTGGGGACTGAAACATGGTGCCTCCATTGGCGCGCGTTGGTAAGCCGCTTTGTGACCAGCATAACCTATTGGGTCGATGGCACCGCCTATCGACGTTGTCGCGAGAGCAGATCACGAATCAAGGGGCTGTCGGCGTCACGCTGGGTGGGAAGTTCGAAGCGCGCCTTGGCAATGGCGGTGCGCGACAGTTGGGCGGTGATCAGGGCATCGCCCGACGCCGCCTCGGCAAGAGTTTCGCCGCGAGGGCCGAGAATGCGTGAACCGCCCCAGAAATGGCTGCCCCTTCGGGACCGAAGCGGTTGGCCATGATCACGGGCGTACCGTAGGTCATGGCATAGAAGCGAATGTTCAGCAGCCAGTTCTGCTCGTTGGAGAACTCCTCGCTGACGATGCCCGATGCCGAGTTTATCGGCGCACATAACACGGTCGGGCGCGCCAAGAGAGCGGCATGCACCAGCGCGGGATTCCATAGGTCGGCACAGATCATCTGAGTCGACGTCCAGCCCGGGCGCACCTGCGCATAGGTAAGCTCCTCGCCGTGGCAGAACCACTTTCCCTCCTCGAGTCCACCGTAGGTGGGCAGATTGAGCTTGCGGTGCACCGCCAGGATCTCGCCGTCCTGCAGGATGGCCAAGGCGTTGTAGTACTCGCCCGGGCTGGCTTCCTCGACGAAGCCGACTACGGTCTGCATATCGCCGCTGGCATTTGCCAGTGATGCCAGGCGGGGGTCTTCCAGTGGCATGGCGACCTGCATCACGCGACTGGCGAGTCCATAGCCGGTCAGCGAGAGCTCCGGGAAGACGAGCAGTTCGACTCCTTGTCGCCGGGCCTCCGCCATGAGGTTCAGGTGGTGCTCGATGTTGGTGTCGACTTCGCCGAGCTGGCAGTTGATCTGAGCGGCGCCAACGAGTAATCGGTCTTGGTAGTGCATAGCAACCTCAAGGGTCTTGGGTGAGAAGCCTAGTCGGGGCCGAATCCCAAGGGGAAGTCATCGGCTCGTGATGCGCGGCTCAAAAGGCCGTGTCGCCAGGCTCCGGCGAGGCCACGACGTCGCTGCCGGTGACGATGCTTTCGAGTTCCTGGCAAAAGGCTTCCAGGGCCTCGCCGCTGTGTCCAGGCCGGCGGTGCAATTCGATCTCCACTTGGCCGAGGGGCGGCAGCCCCTCCTGCTCGCCGACGATGCGACACCCTGGCGGTATGCTGCGGGGAGTCTTGACCGTGATCGCCAGTCCCGCCTGTACGGGCAGGTTGATGGCGGTGGGGATTGGCTCGTGTAGCGCAGCTCCCAGCGTCGATCTACGCGCCCCAGTGCGGCGAGGGCATGGTCGCGGAAGATACAGCCTTCCGGGTTGAGCGCCAGCGGCAGGCGGCTCCAGGCCTGCGGCTGGCGATCCTCGGCCACCACCCACACCATCGGCTCCCAGCCCAGCAGGTGGCCCGACTGGGTCGGGGCGTGCCGCACCGACAAGACCACGTCCAGCAGGCCCTCCTGAAACCACTTCACCAGTGAGGCGCTGATTTCGCAGTTCATCTCTAGGCGGGAATCGGGAAAGCGTGCTGCGTAGCGCGGCAGTAGCTGAGGCAGGTAGGTCGCGGCCTGCTCCTCGGACGTGCCGAAGCGGATCAGCTCCCCTTGCTGGCGCTCTCCCAGCACCGCCCTGGCTTCGTCCTCGAGCTTGAGCATCTGTCGGGCATAGGGCAGCAAGCGCTCGCCGGACGCCGTCAGCAGCACGCTGCGGCTGGTGCGCTCGAACAGCGCCTTGCTCATCTGGTCCTCGAGCCGCTTGATCTGGAGACTGACCGCCGACTGGGTGCGGTGCAGCACCTTGCCGGCGGCACTGAAGCCCTGACATTCGGCGACGGTGACGAAAGCGCGCAGCAGGTCGGTATCCATGATCAATGAGCTCCTCAAATGGGTTTCATCTCAACCATTCATTTCAATTATGAATTCGTCGTCACTACCCTGTCCACACGACAACCCGAACATTTCCTCCCCGACGACAGGAGCGACGACCGATGCATGCCACGGCCGAGACACAAGCGACCGACTCCCTGGACGGCCTGATCGATCTGGGCTGCTACCCCATCGACAACCTCGACAGCCCGGCAGGCCGCGAGCTGATCGACAGCTGCCGCCGCCAGCTCGCTGAGGACGGCTGCGTGGTGCTAAAGAATTTCGTCCCCGAAGAGGCGTTGGCGCGGCTGGAGCGCGAGACCGAGCGCCTCTCGCCTCAGGCCCACTACAACCAGACCGAGACCAACCCCTACAACAGCGCCGGGGACCCGAGCTGCCCGACAGCCACCCGCTCAACCGCTTCGATGATCGTACCAACGGCTTCGTGGCCGGTGACCGCATCGACGGCGACACCATCATCCGCCAGGTCTATGAGCATCCCGGCTTTCAGCGCTTCATCGGCGCCGTGGTGGGCATGGAGGAAATTCACCAGTATGCCGACCCCCTGGCCGACCTGGTGGTCAACGTGCTGCGCGAGGGCTGCCAGCATCCCTGGCACTACGACACCAACGAATTCATCGTCACCATGATGACCCGCCAGTCCCATGGCGGCGGCCGCTTCGAGTATGCCCCGGGCATCCGCAGCCCCGAGGGCGAGAACTTCGATGAGGTGGAGAAGGTGATCGACGGCGACCGCTCGCGGCTCAAGAGCCTCGACCTTCAGCCCGGTGATCTGCAGGTGTTCTTCGGCCGCTACTCGCTGCATCGGGTCACCCCGGTGGAGGGTGACCGTGAGCGCCATACCGTGATCTTCGCCTACGCCAAGGAGCCTGGCTTCATCGGCCGCCCCGAGCGTGCCAAGCGCATCTTCGGGCGCATGGCGCCGGTGCACGAGCGGCTGCTGGAGGAGGGTATGAGCCGCTCCGACAGCCTCGCTGACTGATCCCCGGGTCTGTCACCGAGCCGGTCCCCGAACCCGAACCGCCATAACAACACCGTGCCGATGGCCGGCGACTTGCGGCCATCGCCCTGACGACACAGCGAGAGACCCCCATGAGCATCGTAGAGTCAGAGCAGCTGACCGATAGTGAACCGGACCGGATTCCGGTCGTGCCCTCGGCCCCGATGGCCAACGGCGACAGCATCCCCACCGCCTTCGATCCCAAGCAGCTGCGCGCCGGCCGCCTGGCACGCCTGAGGGCCATGATGGCCGAGCAGGGCTACGCCGCCCTGGTGCTGTTTGACCCCAACAACCAGCGCTACGCCACCGGCTCGCGCAACATGTTCGGCTACTTCCTGCGCAACTCCACGCGCTATATCTATGTGCCGCTGGACGGCCCGATCATTCTGTTCGAATACCCGGGCAGCGCCCATGTCTCCACCTGGCTGGAGACCATCGACGAGTCGCGCACCTCCAAGGTGGTGTGGTCGGCGGTGAACCAGCGCGACAATCTCTCCTCGGACCCCTTCGGCGTGGAGATTGCCGAGCTGGTGGAGGAACACGGCCGTGGCAACCGGAAGGTCGGCCTGGACCGCTGCGCCCTCAACCTGGCTCGCTCCCTGGAGGCCCAGGGGCTGGACGTCTACGACTGCATGCAGGACACCCTGCACTGTCGGCGCATCAAGACCCCCGAGGAGATCGCCTGCCTGGCCCAGTCCATGGCGGCAAGCGAGGCCTCGGTGGCCGAGGTGGAGGCCGCCATCCGGCCCGGGGTCACCGAGAACGAGCTGTTCGCCATCATGTACGGTGAGGTGATCCGCGGCGGCGGCGAGTTCATCGAGACCCGCCTGCTCAACTCCGGACCGCGCACCAACCCCTGGTTCCACGAGGCCAGCGACCGCAAGATCCGCCCCGGCGAGCTGGTGGCCCTTGACACCGACACCATCGGCTGCCACGGCTACTACTCCGACTTCTCGCGCACCTTCCCGGTGGGGCCGGGGCGCCCCAGCGCCTATCAGCGCGAGCTCTACCGCATGGCCTATGACCAGGTGCACCACAACATGGGCATTCTTAAGCCCGGCATCAGCTACCGTGAGATCGCGGAGAAGGCCTGGAAGATCCCCGAGCGCTTCCTCGACCGCCGCTATCCCTCGATCATCCACGGAGTGGGGATGCACGGCGAGACGCCGCTGGTGGCCCACCATATGGACTTCGATCGCTTCTCCAAGGATGGCATCCTCGAGCCGGGCATGGTGGTCTCGGTGGAGAGCTACATCGGCGAGGTGGGGGCCGCCGACGGCGTCAAGCTCGAGGAAGAGGTGCTGATCACCGACACCGGCATCGAAAAGCTTTCCCGCTACCCCTTCAACGAGGCACTGCTCGGCCGTGAATTCTGACTCCCGAGGACACGAGATGCAGACCCTGACCCACTGGATCGGTGGCGACCCCGCAGCGGGGGATCGCTACCTGGACGTGATCAATCCCGCCAGCGCCGAGGCGATCGCTCGGGTGCCGCGGGGCGATGTCGCCACCGTCGAGCGCGCCATCGAGGCCGCCCGGGCGGCGCAGCCGGCCTGGCGCGACGCCCCGCCGGCGAAGCGTGCCCAGGTGATGTTTCGCTTCAAGACGCTGCTGGAGCGCGACGCCGACGCGCTCTGCTCGCTGATCAGCCGCGAGCACGGCAAGGTGCTGGAAGACGCCATGGGCGAGCTCAAGCGCGGCATCGAGAACGTGGAATATGCCTGCGGGGTACCGGAGCTGCTCAAGGGCGAGTACTCCCACAACGCCGGGCCGGGCATCGATACCTTCTCCCACCACCAGCCGCTGGGCATCGTCGCCGGTATCACGCCCTTCAATTTTCCGGCCATGGTGTCGCTGTGGATGTTTCCCATGGCGCTGGCCTGCGGCAACGCCTTCATCCTCAAGCCCTCCGAGCAGACGCCCTCGGCGGCCCTCAAGATGGCCGAGCTGCTGGAGGAGGCGGGGCTGCCGGCGGGGCTCTTCCAGGTGGTGCACGGCGACCGCGAGGCCGTGGAGGCGCTGATCGACGCGCCGGCGGTCAAGGCGCTCTCCTTCGTCGGCTCCACGCCGGTGGCGAAGGCGATCTACCGCCGCGGCGCCGACAATGGCAAGCGCGTCCAGGCCCTGGGTGGGGCCAAGAACCACGCCGTGGTACTGCCGGACGCCGACCTGGATAACGCCGCCAGCACCCTGGTCGGGGCCGCTTACGGCAGCGCCGGCGAGCGCTGCATGGCGATCTCGGTGGCGGTCTGCGTGGGCGAGGCCACCGCCGATGCGCTGGTGGAGCGGCTTGGCGAGCAGGCGCGTACCCTGAAGATCGGCCCCGGCACCGAGAAGGGCCTCGACATGGGCGCCCTGGTCAACGCCGCGCACCGCGACAAGGTGGCCGGCTATATCGCCCAGGGCGAGGCCGCCGGCGCCGAGCTGGTGGTGGACGGCCGCCGGCACCCGCTGGTGGAGGCGTCGCCGGGCTACTTCCTGGGCGCTACCCTGTTCGACCGGGTCACACCGGAGATGTCCATCTATCGCGACGAGATCTTCGGCCCGGTGCTCTGCGTGGTGCGCGTCGAGACCTTCGAGGCGGCCATCGACCTGATCAATGCCCACCAGTACGGCAACGGCACCTGCGTGTTTACCCGCGACGGCGAGGCGGCGCGGTGCTTTGCCGACGCTATCGAGGTGGGCATGGTGGGCATCAACGTGCCCCTGCCGGTTCCGGTGGCGTTCCACAGCTTCGGCGGCTGGAAGGAGTCGCTGTTCGGCGACCTTCACGCCTACGGACCCGACGCCGTGCGCTTTTATACCCGCCGCAAGGCCGTCTCGCAGCGCTGGCCCTCGTCCCAGGCCCAGGAGTCGGCGCAGTTCAGCTTCCCCTCGAACTGACCCTTCACCACCCGCTCAGCGTCTGACTCGCCCTCGCCCATCCAAGGTGATGGGCGAGGGCGTGTGTCATGGCCTCGGCCGGCCAGGCTCTGCCATGATAGTCCTTCCACGGTCAGCGCGATGAGACGCCCCTATGCCCGATATGACACTGCTCAAGGTTTACTACGACGGCCTCTGCCCCGGCTGCCGTCGTGATCGCGCCCGCTACGAACGCTGGGCCGGTGAGGCCGGCCGGCAGGTGGTGTGGTGCGACGTGACCGAGCATCAGGAGACGCTGCGGGAGAAGGGCATCGACCCGCAGGCGGCGCTGCTCTCGCTGCACGTGGAAGAGCAGGGCGGGCCCATCGTTGAGGGTATCGATGCCTATATTCTGCTGATGCGCCGGGTGCCGCGCCTGCGCCCTCTGGCCTGGCTGATCGGCCTGCCCGGGCTCAAGCCGGCATTGCGCTGGCTGTATGACGGCTGGGTCAGGCGGCGCCTGGCCCGGGAGGGGCGCCTGCCGTGAGCGCTGCCATCACGCCTCGCCGCTGAGCGTCGCCATCAGCCGCCGCGACCCACCGTGGTCGCGGTGCTCGCCGAACCAGATGCCCTGCCAGGTGCCCAGCGCCAGGCGCCCCTCGCGTACCGCCAGGGTCAGCTGGGTGCCCAGCAGGCTAGCGATGACATGGGCGGGCATGTCGTCGGGGCCCTCCAGGGTGTGGCGAAAGTAGGGCAGGTCCCCCGGTACCAGACGGCGCAGGAAGGCATCCAGGTCGTGGCGAACGTCGGGGTCGGCGTTCTCGTTAAGGGTCAGCGAGGCCGAGGTGTGGAGCAGCTGCAGATGCAGCAGGCCAACTCGGCAGTCGGCCAGCTCGGGCATGGCGTCCAGGACCCGGTCGGTGATCAGGTGAAAGCCTCGCTCGCGGGCGGGTAGACGAATCTCCTGCTGGTGCCACATCTCGCTCTTCTCCTGTCGTGAGTCGGCGCTTGCCTGCCCGCTGGGGCGGGCCTGGGCCCATGATAAGGCATGTCTCCAGAAACGACAGGAGGCCGCCGGATCGGCGGCCTCGGCGCCTTACAGCAGGCCCTGCTCCTCGAGGAAATGCTGGGCCACGCGCTCGATGGTTTCACGATCGACGTCGACGCGGGCGTTGAGCGTTGCCATGGTCTCGTCGTCGAGCAGGGCGGAGAGAGCGTTCATCTGCTCTTCGAGCTCGGGGAATTCGTCGAGGGTCTCCTGGCGCACCACCGGGGTCAGGGCGTAGGCGGGGAAGAATTCGCGGTCGTCCTCCAGCACATGAAAGTCGAAGGCCGGAATGCGACCGTCGGTGGCAAAGACAAGCCCCACGTCAACGTTGCCGTCGCGCAGCGCCTGGTAGACCAAGCCGGTGTCCATGCGGCTGACCTCTCGGCGGCCGACGCGGAACTCGTAGGCTTCCATCAGCGGACGCCAGCCGTCGTCGCGGGCATAGAACTCGGCGTTCAGGCCGACTTCCAGGGCTTCGCCATCATTGATGGCCTCGGCCAGGTCGGAGAGCGAGTGAATGCCTCGCGCCTCGGCGTCATCGGCCCGCATGGCCAGGGCGTAGGTGTTGTTGGCCGCGGAGGGGGCGAGCCATACCAGGCCCTTCTCGGCATCGAGCTCCTTGACCCGCTCATAGGTCTCCTCGGGACCCAGGCGCTCGCTGATGTCGTTGTAGTTGATCAGCGAGGTGCCGGTGTACTCCCAGTAGAGGTCGATCTGACCGTTCTCCTGGGCCTGGCGCAGCACGGCTGAGCCCATGCCGGCGCGGGTGTCGACGTCATAGCCGAGCCCCTCCAGGTATTGGCTGGTCATGCTGGAAAGGATCTGCTGCTCGGTGAAGTTCTTGCCGCCTACCGTGATGTCGCCTGCCTGGGCGGCGGCCATGGTGCCGGCCAAGGTCAGGCCGGTGAGCGTGCTGATCAGTTTTTTCATGGTTGGTTACCTCTTTGCTGCGTTGTCGTCGGGGTGTTGCGGTATGTCGTGGCTCAGGCCCGGGCGGGATTCACCCCGCGTGGCACCACGATGAAGGCGATGAAGGCGATGAAGGCATCGACCACAATGGCCAGCAGCGCGGTGGGAATGGCGCCGGCCAGCATCATCACCGGGTCATAGAGATCGATGCCGGTGAAGATCAGCTCGCCAAGCCCGCCGGCGCCGATCAGGAAGGCTAGCGGTACCGTGCCCACATTGATGGTGAGCGCGGTGCGCATGCCGGCGAAGATCACGTAGAGGGCATTGGGCAGCTCCACCTTGAACAGCCGCTGGGTAGGCGACATGCCAATGCCGGCGGCGGCTTCCATCAGGGCGGGGTTGACCCCCTTGAGCCCGGCATAGGTGTTGCGGGTGATCGGCAGCAGGGTGGCCACGAAGAGCCCGAACACCGCCGGCACGGTGCCGATACCGAGAAAGCTCATGGAGAGCGCCAGCACCGCCAGCGTGGGAATGGTGGTGCCGACATTGAGCACCTGCATCAGCGACTCGGCCCAGCGCGCCATGCTGGGACGCGAGAGCAGGATCCCGAGCGGGATCGCGACGAGGATCGCCAGACCGCCTGACACGGCGGTCAGCCACAGGTGCTCCCCCATCAGGTACTGGACATCGGGCAAGTACCAGAGGAAGTCGTCGATGAGCCCGCTCGAGTGGCTCCATACCCCAGCGAAGAAGATCGCCACCAGCAGCAGTGCGCGCAGGGCCCCTTTCACGGTCTGAATGGGCATCGATCACTCCTTGATGGCGGTATCGGGGTTCTCGGCATCGCCCTGGCGTGCTCGGAAACGGGCGCCCAGGTGACGGGTCATGGCACGCTGGGTGATCTGGCCGCACACCTTGCCGGTGTCATCCACGCAGGGCAGCCACGTGATGTCATGGGCGAACATCAGTGAGGCGGCCTTGCGAAGGTCGTCGTCCAGGCCGATCATCGCCGGCACCGCCTGGAAATGATCGCGGCAGTAGCCCTTGGTGGTGCGGGCGATCGAGCGGCTGATGATGCCGGCGGGCTGGCGGTGATCGTTGACCATCAGAATCGCGTTCTGGTAGCCGAAGTCGTCGATCCGGGTCAGGGCGTTCTCCAGGGTATCGCCGGGAGAGACGGTGCCGATCTCGTCGGTGACGATATCGCGCACCTTGACCAGATTGAGTCGCTTCAGCGCCCGGTCCTCGCCCAGGAAGGACTCGACGAAAGCGTCCCTGGGGGCGGCCAGCAGGTCGTCGGGGGCGGAGTACTGCACCAGCTTGCCTTCGCGGAAGACGGCGATCCTGTCGCCCATCTTGATCGCCTCGTCGATATCGTGGCTGACGAACATGATGGTCTTCTTGAGTTCCTGCTGCATCTTGAGAAACTCGTCCTGGATCACCGCTCGGTTGATCGGGTCGATGGCGCCGAAGGGCTCGTCCATCAGCATCACCGGCGGGTCGGCGGCGAGTGCCCGCGCCACCCCGATGCGCTGCTGCTGGCCACCCGACAGCTCGCTGGGATAGCGCTTGAGAAAGGCGTCGGGTTCCAGGGCGATCATGGCCATCAGCTCGCGAGCCCGTTCGCGGTACTTCGCCTTGTCCCAGCCCAGCAGCTTGGGGACCACCGTGATGTTCTCCTCGATGGTCATGTTGGGAAACAGCCCGATCTGCTGGATCACGTAGCCGATGTTGCGCCGCAGGGTCTGGGTGTCCATGCCGGTGGTGTCTTCACCGTTGATGAACACCTTGCCGGAGGTGGGCTTCACGATGCGGTTGATCATCTTCAGGGTGGTGGTCTTGCCGCAGCCGGAGGGGCCGAGCAGGATGCAGATCTCGCCTGGCGGCACCTCCATGCTGATATGGTCGGCGGCGACCACGGCGCCCTTGGGCGTATCGAAGACCTTGGTCAGGTTATCGAGTTCGATCATGTGGTTTCCTTGTCAGGGGCGAGGGGCGTTATTGAGTGGACGGTCAGGCCGTCTCCGCGGCGCGCTCCATGCCCTTGGGCGTCAGCCGCTTCTGCACGTAGAGCAGGGTGTAGTCGACGATGATCGCCAGCAGGCTCACGGCGACGGCCCCGACGATCAGCTGGCGGGGATCCGACTGGGAGATGCCGCGGCTGATGAAGGTGCCAAGGCCGCCGGCGCCGATATAGGCGGCGATCGCCATCACCCCGATGTTGAGCACCACGGCAGTGCGCACACCGGCCATGATCACCGGTACCGCCAGCGGAATTTCCACCAGGCGAAGGCGCTGGTTGGGGCTCATGCCGATGCCCCGGGCGGCCTCGCGCAGCGCCGGATTGACGTTGTTGATGGCGGTGTAGGTGTTGCGGATGATCGGCAGCTGCGAATAGAGCAGCACCGCGATCACCGCCGGCACATAGCCGATACCGTGGCCGAAGATCGACAGCACCGGGATCATGATGCCGAACAGGGCGATCGAGGGGATGGTGACGATGATCGAGGCCAGGTAGAGCACCAGACGCGCCGCTCGCTCGTTCTTGGTGATGGCGATCCCGATGGGCACGCCGGTCAGGGTGGCGATGCCCACCGCCACGCCCACCAGGGCAATATGCTCGATAGTGCGGGTGATCAGCAGATCCAGGTTATCCAGTGCGTACTGAATCAATTCCAAGTGCGGTCTCCTCTCGAGCACGGCCGCCGGTCAGGCCGGGGCCGCAGTTCCCCACTCCCCGTTGCGCAGCAGCAGCGCGGTTGCCAGGGGGCGTTCATGAGGGCGGTGGAAGGTGAGCGGGGTGCGACAAAATGCCCCGCTGCAGCGCCATCAGCTTAGCAGAGCCCGTCATCCATTTGGCTTGTTGATGGATGACGATGCTCAATGATTAGAATTGATAGTGCTGATACGCCTGGCAGAGGCTGCGGGGAATGGGCGTTCTAGACGGTGTCCTCCCGACGGGCCGCCTGCTCCTGGGGCAGCAGGGCCGCGTAGATGATCGCGTTGACCGGTGTCGCCACGCCCGCAGCCTGTCCTAGTCGAACCACGGCGCCGTTCTGGGACTCCAGTTCCGAGGGCCTGCCTGCCTCGATGTCGCGCTGCATGGAGGCGGTGCTGTCCGCCGGCAGGGCATCGATGAAGCGCATGGCTCGTGCGGCGGCATCGTCGGGAAAATCGACGCCGTGAGCCCGAGCCACGGCGTCGATTTCCTCGAGCATCTGCTCGATGAGCCGGCGGGTCTCGGGGAGCCTACGGGTCACGCCGATCGGGGCGCGAGTCACCCCGCCGATACCGCTCATGGCGCAGATGAACAGGAACTTGCTCCACAGGGCCACCTGGATGTCGTCGGGAATCTCGGCGTTGACGCCTGGGGCTCCGTCGAAGGCGGCCTTGAGGCGCATGACCCGGTCGCTGGTGCGGTTGTCGCGCTCGCTGAAGCGCACGAAGGGGTCCACGCCGGCGTGGCGGATCCGCCCGGGAGCCTCGCGCCAGGCGAGAATGCCGCACAGGCCTTCCAGCACGACGTCGGCCCCCAGCGCCTCTTCGAGGGTGTTGGCGGCCTCGACGCCGTTCTCCAACGGCAGCACGAAGCTGTCGGGGCCGATCATCGGTCGGATAGCCTCGGCGGCTTCGCCTACCTGCCAGGCCTTCACCGCAAGGATCACGCAGTCCACCTCGCCCACGCTGGCCGGGTCATCGCTGGCGCTGGCCGGGTGGATGGTCACGTCACCCTTGATGCTCGTGACCCGAAGGCCGTCTTGACGGATGGCTGCCAGATGCTCGCCGCGGGCAATGAAGGTGACGTCTTCGCCGGCTTCCGCGAGCCGCGCGCCGAAGTAGCCGCCGACCCCGCCGCTGCCCATGATTGCGAATTTCATGTTGACTCCTGCAGGGGGATGGTTCGCCTTCTGTCAGCCTACACCCGAATGGCGGAGTCGGCATGACTGTCGAGGGAGAGCGTCGCGCATTCGAAGGCGCGCCTCATCCCGTGCCGGATGCTGCATGACGCTGGTCTACGGGGTTGCTAGGATAGGCCATCGATGAAGATCGCGTGACACCGGGCCGGGTGCTGCCGGCCTGCGCTGCAGGGAAGACCGCCGTGAACAAGAGACGCTCCGCCGCCAAGGCGCTGGACGCTACCCTTTCGCCTCTCGCCTTGAAGCGGGTCGGCATCGACACCTATCGCGAGAACGTCGCCTACCTGCACCGCGACTGCGATCTCTATCGGGCCGAGGGGTTTCAGGCCCTCTCCAAGGTGGAAGTGCGGGCCAACGGCCAGCGTATCCTGGCGAGTCTCAACGTGGTGGATGACGCGGCTATCGTGGACTGCCAGCAGCTGGGGCTCTCCGAGGACGCCTACGCCTCGCTGGGGGTGGCGGAGGGACATCCGGTGAGTGTCTCCCAGGCCGAGCCGCCGGCCTCGATTCCCGCCCTGCACCGCAAGCTGGCCGGCGAGCGGCTATCCCGCGATGACTTCTGCGGCATCATCCGAGACATCGCCGAACTGCGCTACTCCAAGATCGAGCTGACGGCCTTCGTGGTGGCCTGCGACCGCGGCGAGTTGGATCGCGAGGAGGTGTTCTACCTCAGCGATGCCATGGGCCGGGTGGGGCGGCGTCTGGACTGGCACGAGCATCCGGTGGTCGACAAGCACTGCATTGGTGGGATCCCCGGCAACCGCACCTCAATGCTGGTGGTGCCCATCGTCGCCGCCCACGGCCTGCTCTGCCCCAAGACGTCGTCCCGGGCCATCACCTCGCCGTCGGGCACCGCCGATACCATGGAGGTGCTGGCCAACGTCGACCTGCCATTCGACGACCTTGGCGAGATCGTGCGGACCCACCGCGGCTGCCTGGCCTGGGGCGGCACCAGCCAGCTGTCGCCGGCCGATGATGTGCTGATCTCGGTGGAGCGTCCGCTTTCCATCGATTCGCCGGGCCAGATGGTGGCCTCGATCCTTTCCAAGAAGGCCGCCGCCGGCTCCACCCATCTGCTGCTCGACATCCCCGTGGGCCCCCACGCCAAGGTGCGCTCGATGCCCGAGGCGCGCCAGCTGCGCAAGCTCTTCGAGTTCGTCGCCCGGCGCATGGGGCTGACCCTGGACGTGGTGATCACCGATGGCAGCCAGCCCATCGGCGCCGGCATCGGTCCGGTACTGGAGGCGCGCGATGTGATGCGGGTGCTCACTCACCATCCAGATGCCCCCATGGACCTGCGTCAGAAATCGCTGCGTCTGGCCGGGCGCATGCTGGAGTTCGACCCCGACGTGCGCGGCGGCGACGGCTTCAGTATCGCCCGCGACATTCTCGATTCCGGCCGTGCGCTGGAGAAGATGCGGGCGATCATCGCCGCCCAGGGGGCCAGGCCCTTCGACCTTGAACATCCGCCGCTGGCATCGCAGCACTTCGAGGTCGCGGCCCGGCAGAGCGGCGTGGTCACCGGTATCGACAACCTCAAACTGGCGCGTATCGCCCGGCTGGCCGGCGCCCCCAAGGCCTCCGGCGCCGGGTCGATGTGCTGGTGCACATCGGCGATAGCGTGCAGGTGGGGCAGCCGCTGTATCGGGTCTACGCCGCCCATCGCAACGAACTCGCTTTCGCCTATCGTTCGAGCGAGCGTGACAGCGGGGTTGGCGTCGGTTCGCCCGAGGCGATCACCCGCTTGAACGTGGAGTTTTGATGAATCCCGAACTGCTCCATTTCCAGGATGAAGCGGCCCCGGCGCGGCGACTCGCCGAAGCGACGGGCCTGGTCGCCCGCGCTGTGGAACGCCATCGTTTCCCCGACGCCGAGCTCAAGCTAACGCTGCCGTTCGATGAGCCGGCGCCGGTTCCTGAGACCCTGGTGATCTACCGCAGCCTCGACCGACCCAACGACAAGCTCATCGAGCTGCTGCTGCTGGCCCGTCACGCCCGGCGGCAGGGCGTCAGGCGGCTGGTGCTGGTGGCGCCCTATCTGGCCTACATGCGCCAGGATATCGCCTTTCACCCCGGCGAGATCGTCAGCCAGACCATCGTGGGCGGCTTTCTGGCCGAGCTGTTCGACGCCGTGATCACCGTGGACCCGCATCTGCACCGCATCGAGCGCCTCGACCAGGCGATTCCCATCGATCATGCCATCGCGCTCTCCGGCGCACCGCGCCTGGCCGAGCTGATCGCCGAGAGGCGTGACGATCCGCTGCTGCTCGGCCCGGACGAGGAGGCGCTGCAGTGGGTGGCGCAGGCCGCCGAGCTGACCGGCTTCGATCATGGGACCTGTCACAAGACGCGCCACGGCGACCGGGACGTGGCGATCACGCTGCCCGCCCTCGAGGTGGCCGGCCGTCAGGTGGTGCTGATGGATGACGTGGCGAGCTCGGGCCATACCGTGGCGCGTGCCGCCGAGGCGCTGCTGGAGGCGGGGGCGGCATCGGTGGACGTGGCGCTGACCCATGCGCTGTTCGCCGACGATGCCCTGGCGGTGATCCGTGCCGCCGGGGTGGGAGAGGTCTGGAGCACCGACTGTATTGCCCATCCGAGCAACGCCATCCCCATGGCGCCGCTGCTGGCCGCGGCGCTGGGCTCCCTGCTGCGTGACTGGCGCTAGATATCATGGCGTCACCGGCCCCGCCTCAGGTCGTGGGTGATCTTGACAGTCAGCAGCAGAGCGCACGGGAGGCAGAGGCACGCAGCCGCTCCAGCGACATCACCTTCTGACCGGTCTCGGGCATATCCGTCTTGAAGCCGATCTCGAATCCCTGGGGATTCAGCTGCGGCTGCCAGTACTCTTCGGTTGCCATGCGCTCAGCCTCGAGGGCGCTGGTGGCATGAAAGAGCCCGCCTCCGAGATGCCTGTCGTGGCCACTGGGATGCACGGCGTATACGTCGACGAGAAAGGGTTTCATGCGACTCTCACTGACTGGATTGGCTGGATGTTCGACAGGACCATCTTACTCAGACGGCCCATCGCCTATAAGGAAGAGTTGATTCCCTTGTGTCACTGGCCATGTTGTAACGGCATGGCCTGATGCCGGCTGAGCAAGAGCGCCCGGGCGCGGCCAGCAAGGCTGGAATAGGCGGGCACATCAGGGATCAGAGACGCTATGCTGAACCCAAACCGGGAACGAGGAGAGCCTGGATGACGTCATGGACGCTGATGCTGCCCGCTGCCTGGCTGGCAGCCTCGCTGTTGACCGGATGCGCCAATCGAGCCGCTGAGCCCGCCAGCACGCCATCTCCCGGACGCGACTTCGAGCCGGTGGAGATGGTGGAGCTGGCGGATCGGTACTGGATGCCGCCGCTCTTTTCCGGTCCCCAGGATGAGGCCCACTATTATATGGGGCGCATTGCGGACCGCCGCTTCGTCGCCTCCTATGGCGGTGAGGAGCACCCGCGCCCTTGGTACATCGCCGCAGAACGGCTAGGGCAAATCGGTGAGCCGGCCATTCCCCTGTTGGCGTCACGCCTCGATACGCAGAACGACTACGAACTGATGCTGGTGCTCTACGCCCTGATGTTGGCCACCCAGGACCCGCAGGTAATGGCCACTACCGGGGGGACTATCTCGAACTTGAGAGTGTGCTGGACGCGAGCCGGAACCATGCTAACCGTGCGAAGGCGCGCGAGTGGTGGCAGCGGCAAGGCTGGCGGTGGCTGTAGAGGGCGCTGCTTTTCTTGGGGGAGGGGGTGATGGCAATACCGTTTCGTCACGGCTGCGCTACGCTGTGAGTATCTCCCTGGCAGCCTTGAGCCTCCATGCGCCATCGTCTTGCAGTTTGGTGTATCCGATCGCCGGGGCAGGGCGGCCCCTGCAGATGGCCCCACGGCTCCCAGCTGCGGAGCCTGCTGCTGCTCTTGTTGCTTGCCAGCTGGCCGCTATCGTCGGCGCTGACCCAGCCAACCTTGCGCGAAGAGTGGGAGGCGGTGGTGGCGCGCTCGCCTTTCGCGGAGCCCGTTCATGTAGCCTCCTATGAGCAGCGCCATTCGGTCAGTGGCACCGTCCACGCACGGATCGATGCGCCCTTCACCGGGCTGGCCGAGGTGCTCGGGGCCGTGGCGGCCTGGTGCGAGATCCTGTTTCTGCATCCCAATGTCCAGGCCTGTATAGATGATGAGGGTGACACGGCTGCAGCGCTGCAGCTTTATGTAGGGCGACTCGAGGCTCCTCTGGCAGAGGCGGAACGGCTCGAGCTTCGCCTGCGAGTGACCACCGTGGGGCCGAATTACCTGGCAGTTCGCCTGGAGGGGAGAGCGGGCCTTACGGGACACGTGACTTCTTGCTGCATCTGCAGGCGATACCCGATGAGGCGGAAGGCAGCCTGATCCATCTGCGCTATTCCTTGGCATACGGCGCCTCGGCGCGGTTAGCCATGCGCGCCTACTTCGCTCTGGGAGGGAGGCAGCGCGTCGGGTTTAGCCGGGAAGCGCTCGATGCCGACGGTGAACCGCGCTTGGTGGGTGGCTTGCGTGGCATGATTGAACGCAACGTCATGCGTTTTTATCTGGGGCTTTCGGTGTATCACGAAACCTTGGCCGTGCCCGAACCGGAGCGGCTCGAGGCGCGCCTGGCCGGCTACTTTGCGGCCACGGACCGCTACGCTCGACAGCTGCGCGAACTGGACGAGGCAAGCTATCTCTCCCTGAAGTATCGTCAGCATGCTGTACAGCAGGACCTGAGCCGGCGGTAAGTACAGGCGCCAGGATGAAGGCTCGCCTATCGCCGCCGCACGATCCAGTAACGCCGGCCCAGCGGGTCGGGCCGTTCGGTGATCAGAGGGGCATCACTGTCATGGGAGATCGGCATGCGGCCGTCGTCGCGTGGGGCACAGCCCAGCGCCATGAGGCGGCGGATTCGCTCCTGGGTCGGGGGATGAGTCCGTAGCCAGTCCAGCCAGGCCGGCTGGTGTCGGCCGATAGGCTGGCCAGCCAGGCGCCGTGGAAGCGCTCCAACACCTCCAGCGCCGAGGCGAGCCCCTGAGGGTCGCCGGTCATGGCCACGGCATCCAGGTCGGCGGTGTACTCCCGGTTGCGTGACAGGCCAAGCTGCAGCAGCGAGCTCAGGGTAGGCGAGATCGCCACCAACAGTAGCGCCAGCCACGGTATGCCGGCCTCGCCGCGGATCATCATCGGTATCATCATGATCAGTACCACCTGGACCAGCGTCGCGACCCACAGGGTCAGTCGGGACATGGCCGCTGCCATCGACATGACCCGAGTGTCGTTGTGTCGCAGGTGGCTGACCTCGTGGGCGAGCACACCGGCCAGCTGGCGCAGCGACAGCGTGCGCAGCAGGCCATCGGTCAGCGCGATACCGCCGTCGCGTCGGTCACCCACCGCAAAGGCATTGAGGTCCGGAGAGGGAGCGTGATCGAGACGCGGCGGGATCGACAGGCCGGCGCGCCGGTAGAGCAGGTCCAGCACACGGTACAGCTCAGGGGCCTGATGACGCCGCAGCAGGCCGGCTCCCGAATTGGCAAGGATCAGCCGGGCCGGCACCCAGCTGCTGAGATAGACCGCCATGATGACCGCGGCCAGGCAGATCAGCACGCCGCCGACTCCCGCCAGCAGGTAGCCGGGAACCGACAGCACCAGCGAGAGCCCCGTGAGTATCAGCAGGGTCTGCAGGCTGTTCTTGAGACGGGCATGCCTGAGGTGCTGGGGTTGAATCCTCACTTTACCTTCCGCTCCTTACCGGTTGCTTGAAGGCAGGCGGCTCGCCTGCCAGTCTGGAACGACGGATAGACTCCGTGGACGGCGGAGGGTGTCATAGGCTTAGTCTAAGAGCTGGCTGCGCTCGACCACTACAGCGATAGAAATCAGCTCGTAAGCGAGCCCGGTCCTGCTTTTCACCGGTGTTGCCTTGCGACCCACATGGATGCGGGGAATGCGTTGGCCCCTAAGGAACGGGCCTAGCCCTGGCCTTTTCTCGCCGACTTTTCGGACAGTGCCTAGTAGGGCGCTTGTTGTCTACAATGGGCTGGGGCGTGCCAGCGACGTAGCTACCGCTCGGGCTTGGCGCGCTGGGTTTTCCTCCTGCTCAGGATGAGACAAGGAGGTAACGTATAACAACCGAAAGGAGGCGTATTCGGCATGGAAATGAATCATCTTGCCTTAGGGCTGGCGGGGGCGGCGCTTCTGTTCGCTTCGGTATGCGTGGTTTTGTACGCTAAGCTCCGTCCCCCATCCACCCTTCGCCATCCCCAGGAGGAGCCTGAGCCAGTCGGGTCGACTCCGTTGGCCACCAATGCCGATGAAGGCGCCGAAGAAGCCGAAGAACAAGAGGTAGAGCGTGACCGCTCGGCTGCCTCACCGCAGGCAGAGAGGGAGCCACCATCGCATCGTTTTCGCGTAGCGAGCGGTTCCGGCATTCAGCAGTGCCTGTTCGTGGTGTTCGATTGGCCGGCCAAGGATACCAATCGCCGGCTGGCAACGCGCCTTGAGACCTTCGGCGCACACTATGACAGGAAGCAGCAGGTCTACATCATTCGTGATCCCCGTGCGCGCTACAGGCTCACTGTCGCCAACGCCACGCCGCCCGGTAATATGCCGCCTTTGCATGAAGGTGGAGAGTTGCCCATTGTCCAGGGCGTGTCCGTTCTGGTGCACTTCGTCAACAAGCGGCGAGTGGCAAACAGCCCGGAAACGCTGATCGATTTCACCCTGTCGGTTGCCGAGATTGGCGGGAAGATTCTGGATGCCGATCGCCAGGAGGTGACCGAGGCGGACTTCGAGCTTTTGAGGGGGGCATCGGTTTAAGGGCCGGGGCCCCGGCGCCATGGAGAGAAACGGGGCCCTGGCGAGAACGATGTCATGAAATTGTCATGTAGAGCGGGTATGGTGCGCGCACTGACATTGAAGCGTCATCAAACCGTCATATCCCTTGCGCACCTACACGGCAGCCTTGTCTATGTCGAAACCTGATTCGTCAGCCTCACAAACCGGTCAACCCGCCCTGTCACGCCAGCCGTCGCGCGAGGCCCCGGCCTGGATGCGCGGCATCTATGCCGGTATCTGCCTCTATCTGTTCCTCGCCGCCCTCAACGTGCTGGGCGCGGGGCTGGGCGCCTTCGGACACGCCAGCGACTTCCTGTCGCAGCTCTTCGCCTATGGCGAGAATCCCTTCATCGCCCTGTTGGCCGGGGTGCTGGTCACCATGGTGGTGCAGAGCTCGTCGTTCACCTCGGCGTTGATCGTGACCCTGGTGGCCAGCGGCGAGATGACCCTCGGCACGGCGGTGTTCGCCATCATGGGGGCCAACATCGGCACGGCGGTCACCGGTGTGATCGTGGCCCTGGCCAACGTGCGGATCAAGCGCAATTTCCGCCGCTCCTTCACCGCGGCGCTGATGCACGATTTCTTCAACATCCTGACGGTACTGGTGGTCTTTCCGCTGGAGCTGATCTCCGGGCTCTTCCACGAGGCGGGGCGCGGTATCTTCTCTCAGCTGGCCGGCTGGCTCACCCAGCTGATAGGGCTCGAGGAGGTGGCGCGCCCCAACAGTCCGATCAAGGTGATCACCGCGCCTGTGGTCGACCTCTTCAACGCCATCGGGTCGCTGCTGATGCCCACCCCCGCCGCCCAGGGGCTGATGGTGGCCGGGCTCGGCATGCTGCTGATGTTCACGGCGCTGGTGTTCATGGTGCAGAACCTGCGCGGCGCTCTGCTGCGCCATATGGACGGGCTGTTTCGCACCTACTTTTTTCGCAGTGACCTGCGTGCCTACGGTGTGGGAGTGGTCTCCACCGTGCTCGTCCAGTCGAGCACCATCACCAGCAGCCTGATGGTGCCGCTGGCCGGGGCGGGGGTGGTGCGCCTGCGTCGGGTGTTGCCGTTCATGATGGGAGCCAACCTGGGCACCACCGTCACCAGCGTGCTGGCGGCAACCGCCAATCCGGTGGCGGCGGCGATGACGGTGGCGCTGTTTCATGTCATCTTCAACCTGACCGGTACCGCCATCTGGTGGCCCCTTCGTTATATCCCGCTCAAGGTCGCGACCTGGTATGGCCGCCTGGCCGGTCGCCAGACGCGCTATGCGTTCTTCTTCCTGATTGGCGTTTTCCTGGTGATTCCGCTGTTGGGGATCGGCGCCGTTGAACTGTTCACGAGCCTGCGCTAAGCGCGGCATACCCGGAGTTTTTGCCCATGTTTCGTCAGCTGTACAGTGCGCTTACCTCGGAGAACACCCTCAACCTGGCCTTCGAAGATTTGACCCAGATGCTGGAGTACGGCGCCTGGATGTTTGGGCGTGCCAACGATGTCTTGCACAGCACCGTGCCGGCGGATGAGGTGCGACAACCCCTCTATGATCGTGACCAGGCCATCAACGAGCTGGAACGCTCGATTCGCCGCAAGGTGCTGCGGCACCTGACCGTGAACCCCGGCCACGACGTGGCGATTTGCCTGGCGTTGATGAGCGTGGCTAAGGACGCCGAGCGCATCGGCGACTACTGCAAGAATGTCTTCGAGGTAGGCCACTTCTACAGCGAAGGCTTCCATGTACCGAAGTACCAGGAGCCGCTGGATGAGATGGCCGAGCAGATGACCGGCATGTTCGGCAGGGTCATCGCCGCTACCCGCGACTCCGATGAGGTGCAGGCGCGCCGGGCCCTGGCACAGGCTGTGGAGATTCGCCAGCGCTGCGACGGGCTGATCGAGGCGTTGTTTGCCGATGAGTGCCAGATCGAGTTCCATGAGGCGGTGGCCTACTCGCTGCTGGCGCGACACTACAAGCGTGTGGCGGCGCATCTGGCCAATATCGCCACTGCCGTGCTCGGGCGTCTGGAGGATCTGGATTTCTACGACACCGATGAGGCGTAGCCGGCGCGTCCTGGTCCGGTCACGATGCGGTCGGCAGGCACTCCGGTAGGCTGTCCCGCAGGGCTCGCGGGGCGATGTCCAGCGCGGCGAAGGTACCGACCGCCTCGCTTGCACAGTTGTCCTGTTGCATCAGGAAGACCTGGTCACGGGTCAGCGGCGGGTTGGGCAGCAGCGAGCCGAGCAGCGCCAGCAAATGCCATAGCGGGAAGGGAACCGGCACCATCGGGCGCTCCCTTTCCAGATAGGCAAGCAGCAGGGTGAGCACGTCGCGATAGCGGATCACCTCGGGGCCACCCAGCTCGAAGAGTCGCCAGCGGGGCGGGTTGCCGCCCAGCAGGCGAACCACGGCGCGAGCTACATCCACCACATGCACGGGCTGCAGGCGGGTCTCGCCGCGGCCGAACAGCGGAATGACCGGCAGCCGCGTGAGCCCGGCAAGGGTGCCGAGGAAGGCGTCCCCAGGGCCGAACAGCACGCTGGGCCGCACGATCACCGCCTTGGGAAAGGCGGCGATGACCTCTGCTTCGCCCTGCGCCCGGGCGCGAACATAGGCTGAGGGAGAGCGCGAATCGCTGCCGATGCCGGAAATATGCACCAGTCCTTCGAGGCCGGCTTCCCGGGCCAGGCGGGCCAGGCGACCGGCGCCCTCGACGTGGATCGATGCGAAGCGCGCCTCGCGACTCTGCACGTAGAGGCTCACCGCGTTGACTGCTCCGCCGGCCCCCTCCAGGGCGTCGACGACGCTGGCCTCGTCACGAATATCGGCGCTGACCAGCGACAGCGGATCGCCGTCTTCCGCCCACTCCGGCAGGTGGGGATGGCGAGCCGCAATGCGTACCGCCTGTCCGGCATCCACCAGCTCGCGAGCGATGGCGCTACCGAGAAAGCCGGTGCCGCCAAATACCGTGATCGGGCCGCTGGGCATGGGTGTCTCCCGTCGATGATGTCGAGTCGCCGTTCAGGGGGGCTGTCATTATGCCCGCTCTGTCGGCTCGGGGTCAGCCGGGAGGGGAGAGGCGAGGGTAAAGGCCCGACGCGAGGTCGGGCCAGGGTGCATCAGGCGTAGGTATTGATCAGGGTGCCCAGGTTGCCGCTACTGGCCAGCTGTGGGTCGGCGGTGGCCGACTCCATCAGGGCGGTGACCTGATCCTTCTGGGTATCCAGGGCTTCCTTGAACACCTGCATCTGGGCCTGCTGGGCGGTCTGCGCCTGCTGGAGTACCAGGGCCTGGCCCACGGCGCTGTTGACGGCGGAATCCATGTCACGCCTCCCTCTTTGTGAATAGAGCTCAAGCCTACCAGGCGGGTGCCGGGAGGGGCAAAGCGGGCTACAGCGGCAGCGGGCCACTCTCCTTGACCGCGCGAATGGCGAAGCTGCTGTCCACGGTATTGACCATGGGCAGCTTCTGCAGGCGACGGACCGACTGCTCGTAGCCGCGCAGGTCGGCGCTGACCACCTGGAGCAGATAGTCGAAGGCGCCGGAGACGGTGTGGCAGTTGATCACCTCGGGCATGCCGCGCACCGCCGCCTCGAACTGCTCGACCAGGCTATCCTGATGCTGGCTGAGGCGCACCTGCACGAAGATGGTGATGCCGAGCCCCAGCTTCTCCTTGTCCAGTACGGCGCGGTAGTGGGCGATCAGCCCTTCCTGTTCCAGGCGCCGGATGCGCCGGGCGCAAGGCGAAGGGGTCAGGCTGACGCGCTCGGCCAGTTCGGCAGTGGTCAGCCGGGCATCCCGCTGCAGGGCGTCGAGCAGCTGGCGATCGACTCGGTCGAGGGACGTGGCGGACATGGTGTGGCTCATAATCGCGAATCGTTGATATAAGTTGGCTGATCCAGCCAAAGGCTAGGTGAAGTCTGGGGGATTTTGCCCGCCCGCGCCAGTCGAGTTGGTCCACACTGGTGGCTTTCCATTTGCCGTCGAGCCTGCCGCCCCATGACCCTTGGAACCCCCTCGCTCACTCATGTGCAGCCGCTGCTTTCCAGTCGCTCCCAGCGCCTGCTGGGCTATGCCGCCGCCCTCGGTATGGTGCTGATCTGGTCCTCCTACTTCCTGTCGCTGCGCCACGGGGCGCTGTCGCCCATCGGCCAGTTGGACATGACGCTGTTTCGCTATGCCGTACCGGGGCTGGTGCTGCTGCCCTTGCTGATCCAGCGCAGGGCGACGATACGCCGGGTTCATCCCGTCTGGCTGGCCGGTATGGTCCTGGGGGCCGGACTGCCCTTCTTCCTGTTGGGTGCCATCGGCATGGGCTGGGCGCCGGTCGCGCAGGGCAGCACCTTGATTCCTGGTACCGCGCCGCTGTTCGTCACCCTGCTGGCGGTGGCGGTGTTTCGCCAGCCGCTGTCGTCCTGGCGCCGTCTCGGGCTCTGTGCGGTGCTGGCCGGCGTCCTCTGTCTGCTGTGGGGCGGCCAGGCCGAAGGCACCGCCATGGGGCGCGGCCAGGCGCTGTTCCTGGTGTGCAGCCTGCTGTGGGCGCTGTTCACCGTGTCGATGCGCCAGAGCGGGCTCAGCGCCCTGGAGGCGGCGGCCGTGGTGACCGTGCCCAACGGTGCCATCGCCGTGCTCTACCTGCTGGCCACCGCCAGCCCCCTGACGCTGGGCAGCGTGTCGGGCAATGAATGGCTGCTTCAGCTGCTGGTGCAGGGCGTGGCCGTGGGGCTAGGGTCGAGCTTTCTCTACGGGTTCGCCATTCGCCAGCTGGGGGCCGAGATCACCTCGTCGATCGGGTCGTTGACCCCCGTCTGCGCCACCCTGATGGCCTGGCTGCTGCTGGAGGAGCACATTGCCCTCGCCACTGCGCTGGGCATGGCCCTGGTCAGTCTGGGGGTGGTGTTCGCCAGCGGACTGCTGCAGCGCCGGCGGCGCTGAACCGAGGCGGGAAGGGCATAGCGGCGGGAGCGGCCTGAATGAGGTCGTTCACGCCGCCTGCTCCATTTCACTCGGGTTGTGCCTGCTCGGCTTCCATACTCTCGTCGTCGATCCAGCCGCGCTCGCGGTAGTAGCGCAGCGCCCCGTCATGGAGCGGCGCGGAGAGTCCGTCGCGGATCATGCCCTCGGGGTCGAGCAGCGAGTATGCCGGGTGAAAGCTGGTGAAGCGCGCGAAGTTCTCGAAGACGCTGGAGACCACCGCGTAGACCTCATCCGGGTCGCTGGCCTCGCTGGCGACCAGGGTCGCGCGCACGCCGAAGGTGGTCACCGCCGGCTGGTCCCGGGAGTAGACGCCAGCGGGAATCTCCGTGGGTGTATAGAAGGGCGCGTCTTCCAACAGCGCCTCCACATAGGCGCCTTCGACGCCGACGATGGCGGCGTCGCACAGGTCGATGGCCTGCCGGATGGAGAGATCCGGGTGCCCCACGGTGTAGACCATGGCATCGATATTGCCGTGGCAGAGCTCCAGCGACTGCTGATCGGCGGGCAGCTGGTTGACCATGGCGAAGTCGTCCAGGGTCCACCCCTTGGCGGCCATCAGCTGAAGCATGGTGCCGCGCTGTCCGGAGCCGGGGTTGCCGATGTTGACCGCCCGCTGCTCCAGGTCATCGAAGCTCTCGATGCCGGCGTCGCGTCTCACTACCAGGGTAAAGGGCTCGCTGTGCACCGAGAACAGTGACCGCAGCGAGGCGTCCGGGCCGGCATCGGCAAAGCCTTCCACGCCTTCCACGGCATAGTGCTGCAGATCCGACTGGGCCAGGGCGATGGGCACTTCACCGGCGCGCACGGCGCGCAGGTTGGCCTCGGAGCCTTCCGAAGGTCGTGCCTGACAGGGTGTCTCCAGCAGGCGGCAGATCGACTGCCCGGTAAGATGGTAGACGCCCGTGGGGCTGGCCGTGGCAATGACGATGGGGTCGTCGGCCTGAGCAGCGGTGACCAGCGGCAGGGCCAGCGCAGTGAGGGCAAGGCCGGCGGCCAGGCGTCCGGTACCGGCCAGTGGCGGCGTGCAGGGTGAGTGGCTCATCGTCGTCTCCCGCTGCGCGATTCCGGTGTCTGCGACCGGAGTCGACTCGTTGAGGGCCCATCGGGGGCTTTCGAGAAAAGTCTAGCAGGCCGGTGACGCGAGGGCCGGATAGGAAGCGCTGCCCGCCGGCGCGCTCGATGATCTGGCTCCTAGGAGCCTGTCGAACTTAACGCTGACCTGCTGCGAAACCCGAGCTTTCGGCCAATTTCATTCGATCTGATTCGTTAAATAGCGCGCTATTCGCCTCATCAGATCGATAAACTTGTCTCGAAATCCGTGTTCCTCGCGACGATCGGTCAAACCCGACAGGCTCCTAGGGCGGAGTGCGCCCGGTTGTCGAGTGAGAATGGTTGTCGTTATTGTCGTAAACGGCGGTGAACGTGCGGCGAAACCGCGCTTCTGTGACAGGAAGCGGGGCAGGGGCTTCACATCGAATCGATACAGGACTAAAATGGTCCCCAATCGAGGGCGAGGCCCAAACGCGGCTCGCCGTTGCACCCTCAGGAGTCAGGCATGCTCAAGCTTTCTCGGCTGACCGACTATGCGGCGGTGGTGATGGCGCAGATCGCCCGCCACCCGCAGCAGCCCCACGCCGCGGCGGAGCTGGCCGAGGCCGTGCAGCTGCCGCATCCCACGGTCAGCAAAACGCTGAAGATGCTGGTACGCGCCGGGCTGCTGGAGTCGCGGCGAGGCGCCCAGGGCGGCTATTCGCTGGCGCGTCCGGCCTCGCGGATCACGGCGCGCGACATCATCACCGCCATCGAGGGGCCGGTGGCGATGACCGAATGCAGTCATGCCGACGGCGACTGCGATCTGGCCAGCGTGTGTGGGGTGGCCGACAACTGGCAGCGGGTGTCGCTGGCCATTCGCACCCTGCTCGACAGCGTCACCCTCGCTCACCTGGCCGATACCGCACCGCTCAAGCTGCCGGTTCAGTTGCCCATACAGAGCGTCAGCCTGGCCTCCGATACGGCCTGAGGCATTCGCGACCCGGTTTCTTCACCGAATCACACTACCCAGGCGAGCCCGCCTCGCCGGCCCAACCGCCCGGGAGGGGAGACATCATGGCAAGTCAGGAAATGGAACAGCTCGTTCGTCGCGACTACAAGGAAGGGTTCGTGACCGACATCGAGAGCGACACGGTTCCGCCCGGTCTCGACGAGAGCACCATCGCCTTCATCTCCAACAAGAAGGGTGAGCCCGAGTGGATGCTCGAATGGCGTCTCAAGGCCTATCACCAGTGGCTGAAGATGACGCCGCCCTCCTGGGCGCATCTGGATTACCCGCCCATCGACTACCAGGCGATCTCCTACTATAGCGCGCCGAAGCGTCCCGAGGATCGTCCCCAGAGCCTCGACGAGGTGGACCCCAAGCTGCTCGAGACCTACGAGAAGCTGGGCATTCCCCTGCACGAGCGCGCGGCCCTGGCCGGGGTGGCGGTGGACGCGGTGTTCGACTCGGTGTCGGTGACCACCACCTTCAAGGAGAAGCTGCACGAGGCGGGGGTGATCTTCTGCTCCATCTCCGAGGCGATCCGCGACTATCCGGAGCTGATCAAGCAGTACCTGGGCACGGTGGTGCCGGTGGCGGACAACTATTTTGCGGCCCTCAACTCGGCGGTCTTTACCGACGGCTCCTTCGTCTTCGTGCCCAAGGGCGTGACCTGCCCCATGGAGCTCTCCACCTATTTCCGCATCAATGCCGCCAACACCGGCCAGTTCGAGCGCACCCTGATCATCTGCGAAGAGGGCGCCCAGGTCTCCTATTTGGAGGGCTGCACCGCGCCGATGCGCGACGAGAACCAGCTCCATGCCGCCGTGGTCGAGCTGGTGGCGCTGGATGATGCCTACATCAAGTACTCCACGGTGCAGAACTGGTACCCCGGCGACGAGGATGGCAAGGGCGGCATCTACAACTTCGTCACCAAGCGCGGCGACTGCCGCGGGGATCGCTCGCGGATCAGCTGGACCCAGGTGGAGACTGGCTCCGCCATCACCTGGAAGTATCCCTCCTGCGTGCTGCGTGGCCGCGATAGCGTCGGCGAGTTCTACTCGGTGGCGGTGACCAATGGCCGCCAGCAGGCCGACACCGGCACCAAGATGATCCACATCGGCGAGGGGACCCGCTCCTATATCGTCTCCAAGGGCATCTCGGCCGGGCGCAGCAACCAGTCCTACCGCGGCCTGGTCAAGGTGGGGCCGCGGGCCAAGGGAGCGCGCAACTTCACCCAGTGCGACTCGCTGCTGATCGGCGACACCTGTGGCGCCCATACCTTCCCCTATCAGGAGATCGGCAACAGCAGTGCCACCGTGGAGCACGAGGCGACCACCTCCAAGATCGGCGAGGACCAGCTGTTCTACTGCCAGAGCCGCGGTATCTCCGAGGAGGATGCGGTGAGCATGATCGTCAACGGCTTCTGCAAGGACGTCTTCCAGGAGCTGCCCATGGAGTTCGCCGTGGAGGCGGAGGCGTTGCTGAGTGTCACCCTGGAAGGCGCCGTGGGCTAAGGCAGATTCCTGTGGGAGGCCGGCTTTGCCGGGCGAATGGCGCCGAAGGCGCCCGGGCGGTGTTGCTTCAGTTGTTCTGGAGTCCGCGTTCGCGAGCTGAAGCACCCTCCCACCGGGAGCTGGACAACCCATTGCAGTCACCGACAAACGAAATGATGGAGCCGCCGAGGCGGCTCACCACGAATCAAAGGTAGTCACGATGCTCGAAGTCAAGGATCTGCACGTCACGGTCGAAGGCCAGGAAATCCTCAAGGGCCTGAGCCTGACCATCCAGGCCGGCGAGGTGCACGCCATCATGGGCCCCAACGGCGCCGGGAAGTCGACCCTATCGGCGGTCATCGCCGGCAAGGACGGCTATGAGGTGACCCAGGGCTCGATCACCTTCGAAGGCCAGGACGTGCTGGAGATGGAGGTCGAGGAGCGTGCCCGGGCGGGCCTGCTGCTCGGTTTCCAGTACCCGGTGGAGATCCCCGGGTCAAGAACATCTATCTGCTCAAGGCGGCCCTCAACGCTCAGCGCGAGGCCCGCGGCGAGGGGGAGATCCCGGCGCCGGAGTTCATGAAGCTGATCAAGTCGCGGATCGCCGAGATGAAGATGGATGCCAGCTTCCTGCAGCGTGCCGTCAACGAGGGCTTCTCCGGCGGTGAGAAGAAGCGCAACGAGATCCTGCAGATGCTGGTGCTGCAGCCCCGGCTCGCCATGCTCGATGAGATAGACTCCGGCCTCGATATCGACGCCATGCGGGTGGTGGCCGACGGGGTCAACTCCCTGCGCGCCGAGGATCGCGGCATCCTGCTGGTGACCCACTATCAGCGTCTGCTCGACTACATCGTGCCCGACAAGGTCCATGTGCTGGTGAACGGCCGCATCGCCAAGAGCGGCGATGCCGAGCTGGCCAAGGAACTGGAAGCCCGCGGCTACGACTGGGTTCAGGAGGAATCGGCGGCATGAGCGACGTTCAGACCTTTCTCGATCGCCTGAGCGAGCGCAGCGAGGCGCGTCGCCAGGCCCACGGGCCCGAGCCGACCTGGATCGCCGCGCGGCGCCAGGCAGGGGCCGCTCGCTTCGAGGCGCTGGGCTTTCCGAATCGCCGCGTCGAGGAGTGGAAGTATACCGATGTGCGGCCCATCGCCACCGGCGACTTCGTGCTGGCCGAGAATGCCGATTTCTCGCCGGCCAGCGCGGCAACGCTGACGTTGCCCATCGAGGCGTATCGGCTGACCTTCGTCGACGGCATCTTCTCCGCCGAGCTCTCTTCCCTCGACGCTCTTCCCCAGGGGGTGCAGGTCATGCCCCTGTCCCACGCCCTGGCCGAGAACCATGAGGCGGTGGGCGGCCCGCTGGGCCGGCTGACCGGGGTGGAGTTCTCTCCCTTCGCGGCGCTCAACACCGCCTTCATGGAGGAGGGGGCCCTGGTCCGGCTGGCGCCGCGTGCGGTGGTCGACAAGCCCATCATCCTGCAGTTTCTCTCCCGCCGCGGCGAGACGCCGGTGATGAGCCATCCGCGCATCCTGATCGAGGCCGGCTCCCGCAGCCAGGCCACGCTGATCGAGCATCACGTGGGCGAGACAGAGGCCGCCAACTTCACCAACCTGGTGGAGGAGATCATTCTCGATCGCGGTGCGAATCTCACCCACTACAAGCTGCAGGAGGCGCCGCTGGCCGACCTGCACGTGGCCAGCATCCAGGTAGAGCAGGGGCGCGACAGCACCTATACCTCGTTCAACCTGAACCTGGGCGGTGGCCTGGTGCGCAATGACCTGGTTGCCGACCTCAACGGCGAAGGGGCCGAGGCCAACTTCAACGGCCTGTTTTTCGGCCAGGGGCGCCAGCATGTGGATAACCATACCCTGGCCAACCACAATGCTCCCCGGACCTTCTCCAACGAGAACTACAAGGGCATTCTCGACGACCGGGCTCGTGGGGTGTTCAACGGCAAGGTGATCGTCAAGCGTGACAGCCAGAAGATCGAGGCGCATCAGAGCAACGCCAACCTGTTGCTCTCCGACCGCGCCGAGATCGACACCAAGCCGGAGCTGGAGATCTATGCCGACGACGTCAAGTGCTCCCACGGCGCGACCACCGGGCAGCTCGACGAGGAGGCGGTGTTTGCGCTGCGTACCCGTGGCCTCGACGAGCAGACCGCTCGCGGCTTGCTGACCCTTGCCTTTGCCGGCGAGGTCATGGAGCGGGTGGCGCTGGATGCCGTGGCCGAGCGGGTCGAGCTGGCGGTGGCCGGTAAGCTGCCCGAGCGCTTCAATCTGGCCGGGCTGGTGGAAGCCGCCGTGGCCCTGCACGAAGACGAGGAGTAAGCCATGACCGAACTGGCCACCGAAAGCGTGATCGAGACCCCGCTCCTGGACGTGGCCGGGGTACGGTCGGACTTTCCGATTCTCGAGCGCCGGGTGCACGGCAAGCCGCTGGTGTATCTCGACAACGCCGCCACCAGCCAGACGCCGCGCCAGGTGATCGAGACGTTCAGCGACTACTACGGCCGCTACAACGCCAACATCCACCGCGGCCTGCACACCCTGGCCGATGAAGCGACGGCGGCCTTCGAGGGCACCCGGGAAACGGTGCGCCGCTTCCTCAATGCCAGCGAGACGCGCGAGATCGTCTTCACCCGAGGCACCACGGAGGCGATCAACCTGTTGGCCAACAGCTGGGGGCGGGCCAACCTCGAGGCCGGCGACGAGGTGTTGGTCTCGCTGCTGGAGCATCACTCCAATATCGTCCCCTGGCAGCTGCTCGCCGATCAGCTGGGCATCGTGGTCAAGGTGATTCCGGTCGATGAGCGCGGTGTGCTCGACATGGAAGCCTACCGGGCCCTGTTCACCGAGCGCACCCGGCTGGTGGCGGTCAACCATGTCTCCAATGCCTTTGGTACCGTCAACCCGGTGCGCGAGATGGCCGCCGTTGCCCATGGCCATGGGGCGCTGATCCTGGTGGATGGCGCCCAGGCCACGCCCCACCAGCGGGTCGACGTTCGGGACATCGACGCCGACTTCTATGCCTTCTCCGGCCACAAGGTCTACGGCCCGACCGGGGTCGGCGTGCTCTATGGCAAGGCGGCCCTGCTCGAGGGCATGCCGCCCTGGCAGGGCGGTGGGGAAATGATCAAGACGGTCTCCTTCGAGACGCCAACCACCTTCGCCGACATTCCCCACAAGTTCGAGGCCGGTACCCGGCCATCGCCGAGGTGATCGCCCTGGGGCGTGCCCTGGAGTGGGTCGGCGGCGTGGGGCTCGATGCCATCGGCGCCTGGGAAGCGCGGCTGCTGGCCCATGCCACCACGGCGGTGTCGCGTATCGACGGCCTGCGCATCCTGGGCACGGCGCCGGACAAGGCGGGGGTGCTCTCCTTCGTGGTCGACGGGGCTCACTCCCAGGACATCGGCCTACTGATCGATCAGCTCGGCGTGGCGATTCGCACCGGCCACCACTGCGCGCAGCCGCTGCTGACCCAGTTCGGCGTGGACGCCACCTGCCGCGCCTCTTTCGCTGCCTACAACACCCTGGAAGAGATCGAGGTTTTCGTCGAGGCCCTGGAGCGGGTCATTGGAATGGTGCGCTGATCATGTCGACTATCGAGCAGATTGCCAGCCTGGAGAAGGGGCAGACCCTGCCCCTTCAGCGCGACGTTGCGGCTATCTCCATCCCCTTCGGCAAGACCGTGACCCTACCCGAGGACAGTGAGGTCAGCGTCATGCAGGCCAAGGGCAGTACGGTGAGCGTCGGCTTCGAGGGCCGACTCTATCTGATCGAAGGGGCCAACCTGGATGCCCTGGGGCTCGAACCGCTGCCACGGCCGACCCTGCCTGAAGATGCCACCGAGGAGCAGATCGAGCAGTTCGTCTGGGACCAGTTGCGGACCTGCTTCGATCCGGAGATTCCGGTCAACATCGTCGACCTGGGGCTGGTCTACGGCTGTCGCATTGAGCGGTTGATCACCGGCGAGCGCATCGTCACCATCCGCATGACGCTCACCGCGCCGGGCTGCGGCATGGGCGATGTCATCGCCGCCGATGCCCGCAACAAGATCCTCGGTGCGCCACAGATCAGCCAGGTGCACACCGAGATCGTCTTCGATCCGCCCTGGAGTCGTGAGATGATGAGCGACGAGGCGAAGCTGGAACTCGGGATGTTCTAGCCCCTCCAGTGTGGATGGGGATACCTGTGGTGGCGTGGAAACTCTTCAAAGGGGTGCTGATGGCGCTGGGGGCTCTGCTGCTCCTGGCGTCGCTGCTGTTCGTGGGGGCCAACCTCTGGATGCTGGGGCAGACCCAGGGGCGTATCGAATACGAACTGCCGCTGTGCGGGCCCGACCGGGTCGGGATCGTCTTCGGCACCTCCCACTGGACGCGCAGCGGCGTGCGCAATCCCCACTTCGAAGCGCGGATGAGTGCCGCCTCGCGGCTGGTCCGCATGGGGCGGGTCGAGCACCTGCTGCTCTCTGGCGACAACCGCACGCGCTACTACAACGAGCCGGTGACCATGTGGCGCGACCTGCGCGGCCGCCAGGTCCGCGATGAGGACATGACCCTGGACTATGCCGGCTTCAGCACCTTCGACACCCTGGCCCGGGCGCGGGACGTCTTCGGGGTGGAGCGGGCGATGCTGGTGACCCAGGCGTGGCATCTGCCGCGGGCGCTGTTCATCGCCGATGCGCTTGGCCTGGAGGTCATCGGCTGCGCCGCGCCGGCTCGCCCGGTGGCCGGGCTGTGGCGGCTGCAGGCGCGTGAGTGGGTCGCCCGGGTGGCGACGCTGGGCGACCTCTACCTGTGGGGCCGCGAGCCCCACTTCCTGGGCCCGCTGGAGCCGCTGGAGATCGCCCCCCAGGCATGGCACCTGCCGGTCGAGGCGCCCTGACCGAAGGTTCTTCGCACTTTAGCGTGAACAAGTTTGGCAAGTTTTTTGGTGGGAGGCCGGCTCTGCCGGCGGTGCGACGCTTCGACGAAGGCGCCGCAGGCGCCCATGGGTAGCGCTGCGCGCTACTTCGCGAGCTGAAGTCGAAGCGTCGAACCGTCCCTCCCACAGAGCCAGTTCACGCCAGTCTGCGATGGACCTGACACCGAATAGGTTCAGCACGGATGGCGTCAGCGCTGGCGCTGTTTTTGCTGTCGGTAGAGCTCGCGGATCAGCGCGCGACACTCCTGCCAGCACCGTTCCACGGTGGGCTCCAGCGGGTCGGGCAGGGGGTGGGTCAGCAGGGTCGCCAACGCCTGCATCAGCACCCGCTCCTGCTCGAGAAGCTCGCCGATGACCACCTGGCTCTCGTTGCCCACGAAGCTCTTCAGCCGACTCCACAGCCACATGTAGTCGTCGCGCTCGACGTCGGCATCGCGCGGCAGTAGCTTGAGGTGACGGCGGGCCTGATCCCCGAGCTGGCGCATCGCCTTGGCGCGGGCTTCATAGTGGGGCTTGAGGGCTTCGCGCAGCGACGGGCGCAGGCGCTCAAGGTTGTCCTGAAAATAGTCGATACTGTCGGCCAGCGCTTCCAGTACGCTGTCCATCGCCACCTGGCGATTGTCGAGAAACATGAGCGGTCACCTCCTCCGGTGACGCCGATTGTGGGGGGGTGACACGCTTTTGCCACCCCCGTTGACAATTATTTCGTCGCAGTCGGTTCAGCCCTTCGGCTTGGGCGGCGCCTTGCGTAAGGCGCCGGCATTCTTTTCGATGTGCTCGATGATCATGCCGGCGATATCTTTCCCGGTGGCGGTTTCGATGCCTTGAAGCCCCGGCGAGGAGTTGACCTCCATGATCACCGGGCCGTGGTTGGCACGCAGCAGGTCGACGCCGGCCACGCGCAGGCCCATGGCCTTGGCGGCGCGGATCGCCGTGGAGCGCTCCTCCGGGGTGATGCGGATCACGCTGGCGCTGCCGCCGCGATGCAGGTTGGAGCGGAACTCGCCGTCGGCGGCTTGACGCTTCATGGCCGCCACCACCTTGTCGCCGATCACGAAGCAGCGAATATCGGCGCCGCGAGCCTCTTTGATGTACTCCTGCACCATGATGTTGGCCTTCATGCCCATGAAGGCCTGGATCACCGATTCCGCCGCCTGGTTGGTCTCGGCCAGTACGACGCCGATGCCCTGGGTGCCCTCCAGCAGCTTGATGACCAGTGGAGCGCCCTTGACCATGGTGATCAGGTCGGGGATGTCGTCCGGCGAATGCGCGAAGCCGGTGATCGGCAACCCGAGCCCCTTGCGTGACAGCAGCTGCAGCGAGCGCAGCTTGTCCCGTGAGCGGGTAATGGCCACCGAGTCGTTGAGTACGTAGGTGCCCGACATTTCGAACTGTCGCAGCACCGCGCAGCCGTAAAAGGTCACCGAGGCGCCGATGCGTGGGATCACCGCGTCGAAGTGCTCGATCTCCCTGCCTTTGTAATGGATGGAGGGGTGATGGGAGACGATGCTCATGTAGCAGCGCAGGGTATCCACCACCCGGGCGCTGTGCCCCCGCTGCTCGGCGGCTTCCACCAGCCGGCGTGTGGAATAGAGGTTGCGATTGCGTGACAGCAGCGCGATATGCATCTCGGGCTCCGGTTGTCAGGGGGGCCGGGTAGGGCTCAGGGTTCGCCGTGCAGGAAGGCGGTCCCGGGGGCCACCAGCAGCCGGCGCAGGGCGCGGCGGCCGAGCAGCATGGGGTGGCGCATGCTGCTGCGGTCGGCCAGGGAGAGCTCCACCATCATCTCGAGCTTGCCCAGCTGCATGGGGGTGCGAATCACGTAGCGCCATTCCGCCTGGCCGTTGGAGCTGGTCACGCGGCGGTGGTCGTGGAGATGCATTCGATAGACATGCGCCGGCGTGCCGGGGCCGCCGCCGCGGGTGGTGAAGCTGACCCAGAGGTGGCCGTCTTCCTCGAAGGTCTCGATATCCTCGGCATGCAGTGCCGAGGTGCGTGCGCCGGTGTCGGCCTTGCAGCACAGCGTCAGACGCAGTGCCGGCAGCGTGATCATTTCGCGACGGCCGATCACCGCCTTGGGGGTGTAGGGCAGTTCCTTCATGGCAGCGACTCCTGTGTGGTTACCCCTGCGGCTTCAGCCGGCCTGTTGCGTCAGCGCGTGAAGCCGCTGGCCGATGGCCGAGTCCCTGTCGGCCTCGCGCAGCGCCATCAGCACCGGCAGGCGCAGCCGCGGGATCAGCGCCAGGTCACGAGCCACGGCGGCGAAGTCGGCCCGAGGCTCCTCGGCCAGTCGGGTCAGAAAGCGCGGCAGGCGCTCGGCGTGCTCCAGATGCGACCAGCCGCGTCCGGCGATGGCGGCCAGCAGATCGGGGCCGCCGACGCTAGGGTCGTCGAGCAGACTGTCGAACCAGGCCCCGGCGATGGCCTCGGAGGCGCCGCCCAGGGCGCGTACGCAGGCACAGAAGCCCTCGATATCGCCCTGGGCGGCGGCCCGCTCACCGCGTGCGCGCAGGGCCTTGGCGAGCGGGTCCGGCACCTCGACATGCTCCAGGCAGTAGCACAGCGAGATCAGCACCTCCTCGGGCAGGCTAGCGAGCCTTGCGGCGAGCGAGCGGCCGCTGTCGGCGTCCAGGCGCACCGCGAAGTCGGCGAGTCCCTGCAGCCCCAGCGCCTGCCAGTCCAGTGCCTGCTGGCCGCTGAGATAGTCCTCCACCGGCTCCAGATGCTGGCTGGCGGACAGCCCCATGTCATGCCGAGCGCGGGCGTGCAGCATCGCCTGGAAGGGCAGCGACGGGGTGAAGGCCAGGGGGTTGTCCTTCATCAGGTTGTCGATGGCGCCCTCGTCCGGCTGACCTAGGCGCTGCACGCGACGTCCCAGGGTTTCCAGCAGTCGCTGCAGGAAGGCGTCGCGGGGAGCCGCCACCAGCTGGCCCTGCTCATCCAGCGGCAGGGCGAGGAACCAGATGGCCGGCTCGGGCATGTCGCCTAGCCGAAACACCAGCCCCAGGCGCGCCTGGCCCTGCCAAGGGGAGGGCCAGGGTTGCTCGCCTGCCTCGAAGCCGGCCAGGGTCGCCAGGGCGACGGGCTCGACCCGTCGGCCCAGGTGATAGGCACGGACCTCGGCGCCGGTGCGCACGAAGAATTCATGAAGGGTAAGGATTGGCTGCATGTCGGCTCCCTTGCTGAAGCGTGCACTCTACCGTGGTCGCCGGGGGCTTGTCAGCTACCCGGCCGAGCCCGGCAGCCGCTGCGCCTGGTCATGAAATGATCGCTTCCCGCGGACGCGCCTGTCATCGGGGTTTCGCACGATTTTCCAGAGATTATCCACAGGCTCATGCAGCCTATCTGTGTACAGTGCCGGTGCCGCGGGGTGGCCAGCGCAGCGATGCCTCGGGATAATGGGGGTCAATGCAAGCGAGGTGTGCAATATGACGGTTCACGAGGAGCTCGATGTGGCGCTGAGGCGGCTCGAGGCGACCCTGAAGGCGACCGATATGTGGCGAATGGAGTGCCCTGAGGCCGACGCCTTCAACAGCCAGCAGCCGTTCTGCATCGACACCATGACCCCGCTGCAGTGGCTGCGCTTCGTCTTCATCGCCCGGCTCGATGCCCTCGTCGAGGCGCGTGGCCCGATGCCGGCGAAATGCGACGTGGCCCCGGCGGTGGAAGCCTACCTGGCCCAGCGCGGCGTGCGTGCCCGAGACCGGCTGCTGGTTGCCAAGGCTGTCGAAGAGCTGGACAGGCTGATTACCGAAAACTGAGCGAAGGAACATGCCCTACTATTTTGCCTACGGCAGCAACATGAATCCGGCCCGGGTCGAGGCTCGCATTGGCGCCACCCGGCGCGCCCTGCCGGGCGTGCTCCACGACCATGTGCTGCGCTTCGACAAGGCGTCGCGGGTGGCCGGTATCGCTCATGCCAACGTGGCCCCGAGGCCCGGTGAGCGGGTCGAGGGAGCGCTGTTCGAGCTGGTGGACCCCGAGCAGATTCAGCTGATGGACCCCTTCGAAGGGTATCCCCATGAGTATGAGCGCCACCGGCTGCCGGTGGTCACGATGGAGGGTGATATCGAGGCCTGGGTGTACATCGCCGCGCCGGGGACCACCGCCGAAGCGCTGCGCCCGGCGCGTGAGTACTTGGAACACCTGTTGGCGGGCAGTGCCTTCCACAGCCGCGATTATCATGCGCGGCTGGCGGCCGTGGAGGCGGTCGGCGAGCTCGATGATGCCAGTCTGGCGGCGCTGGGACTTTCCCGACACGGGCCGCGCTAAGGCGTTTTCGGGGTTTACCCAGCTGGGTAAACCCCACGTCGCCTAGACGGCCGTTGCCAGCAGGCTAGCATTCCCCCCCGCGGCGGTGGTGTCGATGCACAGATGGCGCTCCACGACGTAGCGCTCCGGCGCGATGGTCCGGGTCTCCAGCGACACGATGGCCCCGTCACGCTCGGCGAGCGCAATGCGCAGCGCCCGGGTCCAGTCGCTGGCGCCGGCCGCGGCCACGGAGGCGATGCCCTTGACCTTGGTCAGGGCGTCGGGCGTGACGCAGCCGTCGAGGGCGGCGATAGGCGCTCCGGCGTCGATCAGCGGCCGTGCGGCCTGAGCCGCCCCCGGAACCACGAGCACCGCGGGGGAGCCAGCGCCCAGCGCCTGCACCGCCTGAGCGATGGCGATCTCCGGGGTCGGTCCGAGGCAGAGCGCCGGACCCTTGGGATACATCGCCAGGCGATTGCTTTCCCCCGTGGGCCCGGGAAGGGTCTGCGGGGTCATGTCCAGCGCCGCGGTCTCGGCGAGCGCCTTGCGGATCACACCCCCCTTGCCGGAGAGCGCCTTGCGCAGCGCTTCGACCCTATCGGGGCGCGCCGCCCAGTTGCGCGGGTCGAGCTTGTCGAGGGCTGCCTGAAGATCGTCAAGGGACACAGCCTCGCCCTGGGGCGCCGGGTGGGACGCCGCGGCGGCGGTGCGGCGGAAGCGGTTGACGTAGAGCGGGCCGCCGGCCTTGGGGCCGGTGCCCGAGAGGCCCTCGCCCCCGAAGGGCTGGGAGCCGACGATGGCGCCGATCTGGTTGCGGTTGACGTAGATATTGCCCACATGGACGCGCTCGACGATCTGCTGCACGCGATCGTCGATGCGGGTGTGCAGGCCGAAGGTCAGCCCGTAGCCGCGGTCGTTGATGGCGTCGACCACCTGGTCGATCTCCCGCGCCTTGAAGCTGGCCACGTGCAGGATCGGGCCGAAGATCTCGCGCTCGAGCGCCTCGATGCCTTCGACCTCCACCACCGCCGGGGTGACGTAGGTGCCGGACTCCGGCACCGGCAGCGTCTTCAGCACCTTGCCGGCCTTCTGCTGGTCAGCCACATAGGCGCTGATATCGGCCTGGGCCTCGGTGTCGATCACCGGGGACACGTCGGTATCGGTATTCCAGGGGTCGCCGATGGTGAGCGCGTCCATGGCGCCATCGAGCATCGTCAGCAGCCGTTCGCGCGCCTCCTCCTGAACGTAGAGCATCCTCAGCGCCGAGCAGCGCTGGCCGGCCGACTGGAAGGAGGAGATCAGGATGTCGCGCACCGCCTGCTCGGTCAGCGCCGTGGAGTCGACGATCATGGCATTGAGCCCGCCGGTCTCGGCGATCAGCACCGCATCCGGCCCGGCATTCTCGGCCAACGCTTTATGGATGATCTGCGCCACCTCGGTCGAGCCGGTGAAGCAGACGCCGGCGATCCGCGGGTCGCTGGTCAGCGGCCCGCCCACCGTCGGTCCGTCGCCGGGCAGCAGCTGTAGCGCCGCCTCCGGCAGGCCGGCCTCGCGCATCAGCTCGACGGCCCGGGCGGCGATCAGCGGCGTCTGCTCGGCGGGCTTGGCGAGCACGGCGTTACCGGCCGCCAGGGCCGCGGCGATCTGGCCGGTGAAGATGGCCAGCGGGAAGTTCCAGGGGCTGATGCAGACGAAGAGGCCGCGGGCACTGCCGGGCGCCTCCGCCTCCAGACGCTCCCCCTCGCCCGCATAGTAGCGGAGGAAATCCACCGCCTCGCGTACCTCGGCGATGCCATCGAACAGCATCTTGCCGGCCTCGCGGGTGGCGATCGCGGTCAGCTCGGCAATGTGTTCCTCGTAGAGATCGGCGGTACGACGCAGCACCTCGGCGCGCTCCGCCGCGGGGCGCGCCGACCAGTCGCGGAACCCGTCCTCGGCGGCATCGAGGGCGGCCGCCACTTCGTCCCTCGTGGCCTCCTGCACCCGGCCGACCACCCGAGAACCGTCGGCGGGCGACAGGGCGTCGCGCCCCGGTCCCTGGGGGGCGGGCTTCCGCCAGCATGGGCCCGGCGGTCCAGGTGGCGTCGGCGAAGGCCTCGCGGGCCGAGAGCAGCGGCAGGATCGAGGCGGGCTCGTTGATCCGGTAGCCGCGGGAGTTCTTGCGCTCGGGGGCGAACAGCTCGCCGGGCTGGCGGATCAGGGGGCTGGGGATGGCGTCGCCCAGGCTCTGCAGGCCGGCCACCGGATCCTTGGCGATCTCGCTGGGGGAATCGCGTCGTCCACCACCTGGTTCACGAAGGAGGAGTTCGCCCCGTTCTCCAGCAGACGGCGGACCAGGTAGGCCAGCAGGTCGCGGTGAGCGCCGACCGGCGCATAGATGCGGCAGTGCGTCCCCTCTGCCTCCTTGACGATGTGGTGCAGCGATTCGCCCATGCCGTGCAGGCGCTGGAACTCGTAGCTCTCCTTGTCGTCGCCCGCCATGGCGACGACGGTGGCGCAGGTATGGGCGTTGTGGGTGGCGAACTGCGGATAGATGCGGTCGCGCCGGTCGAGCAGCATCCGCGCGCAGGCCATGTAGCTGACATCGGTGTTGACCTTGCGGGTGAAGACCGGAAAGGTCTTGACGCCCATCTCCTGGGCCAGCTTGATCTCGGTGTCCCAGTAGGCGCCCTTGACCAGCCGCACCATGATCCGGCGGCCGAGCCGCTCGGCCAGGTCGTAGAGCGCCTCGATCACCGGTCCGGCGCGCCGCCCGTAGGCCTGTACCACGACCCCGAAGCCGTCCCAGCCGGCGATCTCCGGGTCGGCCAGCAGCGCCTCGATCACGTCCAGCGACAGGTCCAGACGGTCCTGCTCCTCGGCGTCGATGTTGAAGCCGATATTGGCCTTGGCCGCCTGCCGCACCAGTTCCCGGGCGCGGGGCACCAGGGTCTCCATCACCGTGTCGCGGTGGGTGGTTTCGTAGCGCGGATGCAGCGCCGAGAGCTTGACCGAGATGCCGGGGCTGCCTCGAACGTCGCCCTTGGCCTGCTTGGCGATGGCGGTGATCGCCCTGGCGTAGGCCTGGTGATAGCGAAGCGCATCGGCGTCGGTACGCGCCGCCTCGCCCAGCATGTCGTAGGAGTAGGTATAGCCCTGCTGCTCGAGCTCCCGGGCATCTTCATGCCCTCCTCGATGGTCTGGCCGAGCACGAACTGACGCCCGAGGATACGCATCGACTGACCGACCGCCTTGCGCACCACCGGCTCGCCCATGCGGCGGACCAGGCCGCGCAGCGCACGCCCCGGGCCCTTGGGATCGTCTTGCAGCACCTTGCCGGTCAGCATCAGCGCCCAGGTCGAGGCGTTGACCATCGACGACGCGGACTTGCCCAGGTGCGCGCCCCAGTCGGAGGGCTCGATCTTGTCGTGGATGAGCTCGTCGATGGTCTCCGCATCGGGCACGCGCAGCAGCGCCTCGGCCAGGCACATCAGGCCGACGCCCTCGGCGGTGGAGAGCCCGTACTCGGCCAGGAAGGCCTCCATCATCGAGGGGGAGCGCTCCTTGCGAACCCGCTCCACATAGTGGGCGCCGCTGTCGGCCACCCGGCGGCGTTCGTCGTCCGACAGCCCGATACGCTCGACCAGCTCGTGCAGCAGTGCTGCCTCGTCGGCCGCATAGTAGTCGCGAATGCGCGCCCGGGTCTCACTCACGGCGCCATGTGGGGGTAGGTTGGCTTCGTTCATGGTGGTCTCCTTGGGTAACCGACACGCAGCGCCGGTGCGCCGCCCGACAGGGCGCCCGCAGGCGCCCTTGCGCTACCCTGAGCGAGTCAGGTCGTCTGTTTCTGGCGATCGATGTGCTGATACTCCCCCGCATCGGCGGTCACGCTGCTTACCACCACGATGGCGATCATGGCGGCGATGAAGCCGGGGATGATCTCGTAGACCCGGGACCGCCCAGGAACTCGGCATTCCAGCCCAGGGTGATCCAGATCATGACGGTGGCGGCCCCGACCACCATGCCGGCGATGGCACCGGCGCCGTTGGTGCGCGGCCACATCAGCGACAGGATGATCAGCGGACCGAAGGCAGCACCGAAGCCGGCCCAGGCGTTACTGACCAGGCCCAGCACCTGGGAGTCCTCGTCGGAGGCGATGATGGCGGCGACCAGGCCCACGATCACCACGCAGGCTCGGCCGACGGTCACGGTCTCTTTATCGGTGGCTTCCTTGCGCAGAAACAGGCGATAGAAATCTTCGGTCAGCGATGACGACGACACCAGCAGTTGGCTGGAAATCGTGCTCATGATCGCCGCCAGGAGCGCCGCATAGAGGAAACCGGTGATCAGCGGATGGAACAGCAGGTTCGCCAGAATGATGAAGATGGTCTCCGGATCCTGGACATCCAGGCCGTTGCGGATCGCAAAGGCCCGGCCGAAGATCCCCACGGAAATGGCGCCGACCAGGGAGACCAGCATCCAGCTCATGCCGATGTTGCGGGCAACGGGCACGTCCTTCAGTGTCCGGATGGCCATGAAGCGTACGATGATGTGGGGCTGCCCGAAATAGCCCAGCCCCCAGGTCACCGCCGAGAGCCAGCCGACGAAGGTCAGTCCCGCCGTCCACGAGAGCAGCGTGGGATCGACTTCGTTCAGGGTCTGGGAGGCCTGGGCGAAACCGCCCCACCCTCGCCGAAGAGCACCACCGCCGGCATGATCACCAGGGCCAGCATCATGATGCAGCCCTGCACGAAGTCCGTGAGGCTTACCGCCAAAAAGCCGCCGACCACCGTGTAGATCAGCACCACGCCGAGCGTGATCACGACCCCCATGGCGTAGTCGCTCATGCCCCCGATGTTGTAGATGCCGGAGAACGCACTCTCGAACAGCTTGCCGCCGGCCACCAGGCCCGATGCGGTATAGACCGCGAAGAAGATGACGATGACGATGGCGGAGACCGTGCGCAGGGAGAGCGCCCGGGTTGGGAAGCGGTTCGCCAGGAACTCCGGAATGGTAATGGCGTTGCCATAGTGGACGGTCTGTTCACGCAGACGAGGTGCGACCAGGGTCCAGTTGAGGAAGGCGCCCACGAGCAGACCGATACCGATCCAGGCCGAGCCCAGGCCCGAGACGAACAGCGCCCCGGGTAGCCCCAGCAGCAACCAGCCACTCATGTCCGAGGCCCCTGCCGACAGGGCCGCCACCTGCGGGCTGAGGGCGCGACCGCCCAGCATGTAGTCTTCGGATGATGACGTGGCCCTTCGCATGGCATAGACGCCAATGGCGATCATCAGTGCGAAATACCCCAACAGGCTTATCCAGACTCCAGTTGCCATGTGATTTCTCCACTTCTCGTGGGCCGGAGCCAGCTCCGGCCGGGTGGCGCATCTACCGTTTGGAGTCCGGTAGCGGCGCGGGATTATTGTTGTAGTGCCGCATTCTCCTGGCGCAACGAGGCGCTACCGCTCGTCGCGCTTGGGAAACATCTTGTGGCCTGCCTCCTGGCGTTCAGCGTTCTGTCTTCGGGAGAGTGTCGCGGGCAAGGCACGCTGCTGGCTTGACCGTATTCGAACTCTGTTATCAAGCGTAGCAGGTAAGCCGAGACACTCCGGCCGGTGTCGGTTGGGAGAATGCGCGGCGACTGTTGTCAGCGGGGGAGATCATGCGTGGCGTTGCGGCGGGAGCCGGTACTACTTGCACGCCTGCCAACGCAACGAGGCCCGCCAGTTGGCGGGCCTCGTGACGACGCGTTGGTCGATCAGAAGCGGTAGCTGATACCGGCCATAAAGGCCCAGGGGTCGATGTTGACCGTCCCCAGGTCGTTGCCGTCCAGGCTGGCGTCGGTGTCGATATCGATATACCAGGCGGCGGCGTTGAGCGCCCAGTTGTCATCGAACAGCACGTCCACGCCCAGCTGGCCGGCGGCGCCCCAGGAGCTGCTCAGGTCGAGGTCGCCCAGGTCACTGGATTCGCTGAAGAAGGTGGTGTAGTTGAGGCCGATCCCCGCGTAGGGCTGCACCATGGCACCGCTACCGCCCAGCGGGTAGTACTGCACGGTCAGCGTCGGCGGCAGGTGCTTGGTGGAGGCCAGGGTGTCGCCGTTGAGCTTGATATCGTGCTCGAAGGGCAGGGCGGCCAGCAGTTCGACTCCAAAGTTGTCGTGGAAGCGGTAGCCGAGGGTAAAGCCCAGGGTGGTATCGCTTTTCACGTCGACGTCGATGGCGCCAGCGGCGAGGGAGCCGTTGTCGCTCTTGGGGCTGACGTGGGCGACACCCACACGGGTGAAGAAGTCGCCTTCGCCGTAGGCCATGGCCTGGGTGCTGGTGGTCACGGCGGCGGCAGCCAGGCTGGCGGCGAGCAGAGTGGGCAGGGTGGTCTTACGCATGGGCAACTCCTTGTCGATATGCGGTTCGGAGCGAGGCGGCCATAGCCGCGTGGGGATTCCTGGCGCCATATTACTCAGCTCATGCGCGGCGATTCTTGATCTGTGGCAATAGTTGTATTCGACAACTAAATGAGTATTTTACATACCTGTTATCCAGGCGTGTCCAGATCAAAACGCCGGGCGCAGGGCCCGGCGTGGTGAGACAGCAGAGGGTCTGCGAACGCTCAGAAGCGGAAGGTGACCCCGCCGCCAATGGTCAGCGGATCGATCTTGGCGGTGCCGACACGCTCTCCCCTACGGAGATTCGTGAGTCCACGTCGGCGTAGTTGGCGAAGCCGTTGAACATGAAATGCTCGGTGACCGCTAGGTCGACGCCCAGCTGGCCCACGGCGCCATAGCTACGGCGCGCATTGACGCCCGCGGGCTCGCCGGAGAAGCGGGTGTAGTTGAGGCCGGCGCCGGCGTAGGGCTGCACGCGGGAGTCGAGCCCACCCAGCGGGTAGTAGTTGACCATTAGATTGACCGGCATGCGGTCAACGCTCCCCGATAGCGGGCCAGCCGCGAAGTCGTGCTCGACCTTCTCGGAGCTGTTGAGCTCGACGCCGATATTGTCGTGGAACAGATAGCCGGCGCCGAACGTGAAGCCGGTTTCCCCACTGCTGACGGTGTCGAGCACGCCGTTGTCGGTACGGGTGTCGGTCTTGGCGAAGCCGCCGCGGATGAAGGTGTCGCCTGCGCTGAAGGCCAGGGCGGTTTGGCTGGCGAAGAGGCAGCCGGCGGCGATCACGGCGACGGGAAGCAGTCGAGTGGTGCTCATCAGGGGAATCCTCCAGGTAGGGGTCGTGACGAGTCAGGGGTGCCGGGTGAACAGCGCCGGCGGCATTGGACAGCTTTCATTGTAGGAACGCCGTTTCTAAACGTCTTGTAAAATTATTCAATGACGTTGATTGGCGCAATATGGGAATTTTATGGCCCCTGATGCCGGGAAGCGGTGAGGTAGCAGTTATTACTGTATAAGAAATTCCGTAGTGCAGCATATGCGGATTCGCCATTCACTGCGCTATCGTCTTGACTGGGGAGGGTAGAGCAGCGTCTGGAGGTGAGCCGATGAAAAGCGATGTGTCTGCGCGAGCCGGCCTTGTCGCGCTGGTGGCGATGCTGGTGGCAGCCGTGCTGGCGATGTGGCTGCTGCTGCGTCCCGAGTTGATCAGTACGCTGCCCATGGCGCTGCGTCTGCCGTTGATCGCTCTCGGAGTCTGGGCCCTGGGGGCCGCCTTCATGCGCCCGCTGGGCCTCGAGCCGCAGCGCCACTGGCAGCGGTGGGCGACGGCGCCGCCCTGGAGCCTGATGGCCCTGGGGGCTTTCACGCTGATCCTGCTACTGAGGGCGATCTGGCTGGCGTAAGCATGGCGGTGACTGCCAGGCCATTAAACGACAGGCCGCCCGGAGGCGGCCTGTCGAGGGTGGTGAAATGCCAGAAGCGGCAATGATCAGGGTTCCGCGAAGGTATCGAAGTCCGCGGTCACGCGCAGGTTGGGCTCCTCGGTGGCCAGGCTTGCCGCCACGATGGCGATATAGGCGAAGATCACCCCGGGCACGATCTCGTAGAGGTCGAACAGCCCGCCGGAGAGCTCGGCCCACACCACCACGGTTACGCCGCCCACCACGATGCCGGCCAGCGCGCCCCACTTGTTCATGCGTCGCCAGTAGAGCGACATGATCAGCGCCGGGCCGAAGGCGGCGCCGAAGCCCGCCCAGGCGTAGGCCACCAGGTCGAGCACGGTGGCGTCCGGGTTCAGGGCCAGCAGGTAGGCGATCACGGCGATGCCGACCACCGCGAAGCGACCCACCCACACCAGTTCGGTCTGGCTGGCGTCCTTGCGGAAGATCGCTTTGTAGAAGTCATCGGTCAGCGCCGACGAGGAGACCAGCAGCTGGGAGTCGGCGGTCGACATGATGGCGGCCAGGATGGCGGCCAGCAGGATGCCGGCGATCACCGGATGGAAGATCAGGTTGACCATCACCATGAACACCGTCTCGCCGTCGGCCAGGTCGCGCTGAACATAGCCCACGCCCAGCAGGCCCACGGCTACGGAGCTGACCAGCGCGATGGCGGTCCAGCTCACCGCGATGCGGCGCGCGGTGGGGATGTCACGGTCGCTGCGAATGGCGGCGAAGCGCGCCAGGATGTGCGGCTGGCCGAAGTAGCCCAGGCCCCAGGCCAGCGAGCTGATGATGCCGATCGCCGTCAGCGCCTCGCCGGTGGAGGCGTCGCGGAACCAGGCCAGCATGTGCTCGCTCTCGGCGGCGAGGGCGGCACCGGCACCGGCCGTGCCCCCCAGGTCGCCGAAGGCGATGATCGGCACGATGGCCAGCGCGGCGGCCATCATCAGCCCCTGGATCAGGTCGGTCCAGGAGACCGCGAGGAAGCCGCCGAAGAAGGTGTAGGAGATCACCGCGAGGGTGCCGATGGTCACCGCCAGGGTGTAGTCATAGCCGAAGACCGTCTCGAACAGACGCCCGCCGGCCACCAGGCCCGAGCTGGTATAGAAGAGAAAGAACAGCAGGATGAACACCGCCGAGATCACCCGCAGCAGCTGCGTCTTGTCCTGGAAGCGGTTGGCGAAGTACTCCGGCAGGGTCAGAGAGTCGCTCAGCTTGAAGCTGTAGAGACGCAGGCGCCGCGCCACGATCAGCCAGTTGAGCCAGGTGCCGACCAGCAGGCCCACGGCGATCCAGCTTGCCGAGATCCCGCTGACGTAGGCGGCGCCCGGCAGCCCCAGCAGCAGCCAGCCCGACATGTCCGACGCGCCGGCGGAGATCGCCGAGGTCCAGGGCCCCAGCGAGCGACCGCCGAGAATGTAGTCGGAAAGGTTGGTGGTGCGCATATAGGCGACGATACCGATGCCCAGCATCAGCAGCAGATACGCCACGAAGGTAAAGCCGATGGCCATGTTGTTCTCAATCATATGAGAGTTCCTTCAGTGTTGTTGTGGTTCCAGTCATGAGTGTTCACTCATCTCCCAGCGCAAGCAGTGACGCATTGCCGCCCAGCGCGGCGGTGTTATTGGTCACCGTCTTTTCCGTGGCGAAGCGCAGCAGGTAGTGCGGTCCGCCAGCCTTGGGCCCGTTCCGGAGTGCCCCTGACCGCCAAACGGCTGAACGCCGACGACGGCGCCGATGATATTGCGGTTGATATACACGTTACCAACTCGGATTTTCTGCGCTATTTCATCGGCAAAGGACTCATTGCGGCTATGCACGCCGAAGGTTAGGCCATAGCCGCGCTGGTTGATCGACTCGATGACCCTGTCGATCTCGCTGGCCCGGTAGCGCACGATATGCAGCACGGGGCCGAACTGCTCGCGCGCCAGCGCCTCGATGCCGTCGATCTCGAAGGCGACCGGGGCGACGAAGGTCCCGTTGGCGGTATGCAGCGGGTCGAGTCGCGTCTCTGCCAGTAGGCGACCCTCGCCCTTGAGCGCCTTGATATGCTCGAGCAGCCCCTGGCGAGCGTCCTCGTCGATCACCGGGCCGACGTCGGTGCCAAGCTCCCGGGGATCGCCCACGTGCAGCTCGTCCATGGCGCCGTCGAGGATCTCGATCACTCGGTCGGCGATGTCATCCTGCAGGTAGAGTACCCGCAGCGCGCTGCAGCGCTGGCCGGCGCTCTGGAAAGCCGACTGGATCACGTCCATCACCACCTGCTCGGGCAGGGCGGTAGAGTCGACGATCATGGCGTTCATGCCGCCGGTTTCGGCGATCAGCGTCGGCAGCGGAGCGTTCTCGCGGGCGGCCAGGGCGCGGTTGATGATCTGGGCGGTGTCGGTGCCACCGGTGAAGACCACGCCGGTAATGCGCGGATCGCCGGTCAGCACGCTGCCCACCGTGGGGCCGTCACCCGGCAGCAGCTGCACCACGTCCCGCGGCATGCCGGCCTCATGAAGCAGCTCTACGACTCGGTGGGCAATGATCGAGGTCTGTTCGGCCGGCTTGGCCAGCACGGTATTGCCCGCCACGGCGGCGGCTACCATCTGCCCGCAGAAGATCGCCACCGGGAAATTCCAGGGGCTGATCGCCGCAAGATCCCCTTGCCGGCGAGCATCAGCTGGTTGGATTCGCCGGTGGGGCCGGGCAGCACGGTCGGCTCGGCGAACAGCGTCTCGGCGCGCATGGCGTAGTAGCGGCAGAAGTCCACCGCTTCCCGAATCTCGTCGACCCCGTCGGTGAGCAGCTTGCCGCCTTCCCGACAGCACAGCGTCATCAGTTCCGCCATGTGGGTTTCCATCAGGTCGCCCAGGCGACGCACGATGGCGGCCCGCTCGGCCACCGGGGTGGCCTCCCAGCGCGGGAAGGCGGCCCAGGCGGCATCGACTGCCTGGGCGGCCTGATCGGCGCGGGTCCACTGCACGCTGCCCACCCGCCGGGTGCGGTCGAAGGGGCTGGTCACCTCGTGGGTGTTGGCCGGGTCGGCGGTAACCTCGAAGGCCAACAGCGGCCGCACGCTGTAGGTTTGATCCATGAAGCCGTCCATGGCGTCCATCAGCGGCCGGTACTGGCTGCGCACGTTCAGGTTGACGCCGCGGGAGTTGCGCCGCCGCTCGCCGTAGATGTCGCGGGGCAGCGGGATCTTGGGGTTGGCGTAGCGGCTGTGCTGCTTGAGGCTCTCCACCGGATGCACGCACAGCGATTCCACCGGCACCTTGGGGTCGACCAGCTGGTGCACGAACGATGAGTTGGCGCCATTCTCCAGCAGTCGGCGCACCAGGTAGGGGAGCAGGTCCTTGTGAGCGCCCACCGGCGCGTAGATGCGGCAGTAGGTGCCCTTGGGGGCGCGCCTTAGGGCGGCGTCGTAGAGCGCCTCGCCCATGCCGTGAAGGCGCTGGAATTCGAAGGCGCGCTGGGCGGCATTGGCCTGCTCGAGGATGGTACTGATGGTGTGGGCGTTGTGGGTGGCGAACTGCGGGAAGATGCGCCCGCGGGTGTCGTCGGAGAGCAGGAAACGGGCGCACACCAGGTAGGCCACGTCGGTGGCCGCCTTGCGAGTGAAGACCGGATAGCCGTCCACGCCAAGCTGCTGCGACTCCTCGATTTCGCTGTCCCAGTAGGCGCCCTTGACCAGGCGCAGGGGAATCTCGTCGCCCTGACGTTCGGCCAGGCGATTGAGATAGTGCAGCGTGGGTAGAGCCCGCTTGGAATAGGCCTGCACCACTAGGCCGAAGTGGCCCCAGCCCCGGCAGCTGTCGCTTTCGAAGACAGCGCGGAATACCTCCAGCGACAGCTCGAGACGGTCGACCTCCTCGGCGTCGATGGTTAGCGCCACGTGACGCTCGCGGGCCATGTCGACCAGTTTGCGCACGCTGCCCACCAGCTCGCGAAGGATCTGTTCGCGACGGCCGAACTCGTAGCGAGGGTGCAGCGCCGAGAGCTTGATCGACACCGAGGGTGCCGGGGTCTTGGTTGACAGGCTCTGGCTGGTATGGCCGACCCGTTCGATGGCGCGGGCATAGTCGTGAAAGTAGCGCTTGGCGTCGGCGCGGGTACGAGCGGCCTCGCCGAGCATGTCGTAGGAGTAGGTATAGCCCTTGTCGAACAGCGGCTTGGAGCGTTTCAGGGCCTCCTCGATGTCGCGGCCCAGCACGAACTGCTTGCCCATGATCTTCATGGCTTCGACCATGGCGCGCCGGATCACCGGCTCGCCCATGCGGTTGACCAGCTTGTTGATGAAACCGCTGGGCTTGCCTTCACGGGGCTTGTCGAGTGTCACGACGCGACCGGTCATCAGCAGCCCCCAGGTGGAGGCGTTGACCAGCCAGGAGTCGCTCTGGCCCATGTGCGCCTTCCAGTCGGCCGGCCCCAGCTTGTCCTCGATCAGCGCATCGGCGGTGGCCTTGTCAGGGATGCGCAGCATGGCTTCGGCCAGGCACATCAGCATCAGGCCCTCATGGGTATCCAGGCTGTACTGCTGCAACAGCTCGTCGATGGTATCCACCGCGGTGTCCATCTCGCGTACTTCGCGCACCAGTTCGGCCGTCTTGCCGGCAATGCGCCGGAAGTCGTCGGCGTTGGCGCTCAGCACCTCGATCAGTTCGCCGACGAAGGCGTCTTCGTCGACCACGTAGTGTTCGCTGACGCGCGCGAAGAGCGCGTCGAGCTCCTGCTGCCAGGTGGCGGTGTCCAGCATCTTGTTGGCATCGAGCATGAGGATCCCCCGGGTATTACCCGTTTGCTAAGGCGTCACCACGGCCGCGCTCGGGCACAGTGCCCGGGGCCGGTGGGTTAGCTTGAGAGTAGGGGCAGGTCGGCGTTGTGCTTGTCGATTTCAGGGGTACGTTTGTCGATTTCGCGCGTGGTGACAGGAGGTTACGACTTAAGTCGGATGCTGTGGGCATTCTCGCCGCTGTGGTTCAGGCGGCCGAGCGGCTGTTGGCGCAGCTTGCTGGGGGCGCAGCCGAAGGTGCGCCGGAAGGCGTGAGACAGGGCGCTTTGGTGGGTGAAGCCGGTGGCGGCGGCGACCTCGGACAGCGGCATGCGACTCTCCAGCAGTAGCCGCCTCGCGCGGTTGAGGCGCCGGCGGCGAACGTACTGCCAGGGAGAAAGGCCGGTCTGCTCGCGAAAGCAGCTGCGAAAGTGTGCCTCGCTCAGGCAGGCCTGCGCGGCCAGGTCGCCCACCGTCAGCGGGCTGGCCAGGTGCTGGTCGATATAGTGGTCGAGCTTGGCCAGGTCGAGCCGCTGCAGGGGCGGAGGTGGCGCGCTGCTGCCCAGGCGAGCGTGCAGGCAGCCTAGCAGGGTAGCCGCCAGGCGGTCGCTCTGTAGGGGATCGTGGCAATCCGCGGGCGAGCTTGCCAGCTCATGGAGCAGGAAATCGAGGTAGCGCTTCAGGGGGTCATCGAGCTCGAAGAAGCGCGGGGCATCGAACAGGCGAACCAGCTCATGATGGTAGCCGGTCAGTGAGGGGGCGTCGGCGGGCAGGTCGAGGATCAGCTGGCGATTGTCGCCCTGGCCGACGTAGTAGTGAACATGGTTTGCCGGCACGATGCAGCCCGAAAGCGCCGAGATGGCACCGCCCAGTCCCTCGATCTCGAATTCGGCCTGTCCCCTCAGCCCGATCACGATCTGGTGAAAGTCGTGCGCATGGTGCTGGGTGGCGGTGTCGAGAGGGATCTGGCGAATGGCGCTGGACATGCACGCTCCCGGCCTGACGTGTATTGGCGTCAGAGTATAGCCGATGCCCGGTCAACGTTCATTGTCCTGTTCCTGCTGTCGCCTGAGCCGGGTGTGGGCGGCCAGGTGGTCGCGTAGGGCCGCCAGTTCCTCCTGACCCGTGGCGTCCAGCAGCGATTTGCCCTGGGGGATCTGCCAATGGCGGCCGTGCTCGCTCATCAGCCGCTGGGCGCGGCGGCGAACCCCCTCCAGGTACTCATCATGACGAATCGGGTAGCCGACGACCGCATTCCACTCATTCTCGCTGACCCGGCTCTCAAGGGCCTTGTCGAAGGCCTCCAGAAGGTGTTCGGGTTCGGTACGGTAGCGCGGCGTGTGCGAAAACATCAGGATCAGCACCATGCTGCCGATGATCAGGAGGCAGACGGCGAAGACGAGCAGCAGTAGCGCCATGCGAAGTCTCGTTGGACAGGAGCGTGACAGGGGCGCCGCAGGAGAGAACGGATACGAGTGAAGCGAGGCGTGTGGCCGCGGCGAGTGGAGCGGGTGAAGGGAATCGAACCCTCGTCTTAAGCTTGGGAAGCTTCTGCTCTACCATTGAGCTACACCCGCGACGCGGTTTCGATAGTAAAACCAAATGGTTGCCGCTTGCAAGCTGTCTCGCCCTCTAGCGCTTGTTCTCTGCCGGCATCTATGCGCTAAATGGCTGTTTTGTCGTTCTCATCCGGCACGGCCTCGTGCGCCAGGCGGGCGGCGGGCTCGCCGAGGGCGTACGCCCAGGGCGCTGGAAAAACCTATCGAGGCGCGAGAACTTTTTGGCGCAGGCGTGTCTTAGTGGGTACAGACAACAGCGCGATGGCAGTCGCTAACACTGTTGCTCTGGCTCGCAGTTTCGATCTTGCCGCCCATGGCTCCATGTGGCGGCTTTCTTTTGGCTCTTCGCTCTTTAGCGTGAATATGTTTGGCAAGCTTTAAGGTGGGAGGCCGGCTCTGCCGGGCGAAGGCGCCGTAGGTGCCCCTTGGGTAGCGCTGCGCACTACTTCGCGAGCTAAAGCTCCCTCCCACAGCACCAGTTCACGCCAGTCTGCTATGAACCTTTCTTTTGTGCGCGACGCGCCGCCGTAAACGCCTGACGCAGCGACGCCCGACAGGGTGGGCCGGGCGTCGTCAGTGGGGATTAGGCGTGGCGCATGCGCAGGATGGCAGTCAGCACGTCGCGTCGGGTGACGATGCCGACCAGGCGCTCCTGCTCGGTCACCGGGTAGACCTTGGGCTTGGAGCCGAGCATCTCCTGGGCCAGGTCGGTGATGCTCTTGTTGGCCGTTACCGAGAGCACCTCGTGACGCATCAGCTCCCTGACCAGCGGCGGTTCCTCGTTGAGATAGGCGCTCTCCAGCAGCTTGCCGAGGACATCCTGTTCGGAGATGAAGCCGATCAGGTGATCATGGCTGTCGACCACGGGCACGCCGGGGAGTCGGTGCAGTGCCAGGCCTTCGGCCAGAGTGGTGACCGAGGTGTTGCCGGTGACCCGGTAGCAGTCGCGGGACATGATATCGCGAACGATGGTGGGGGCCTTGCTGGGCATGGCGGATCTCCTTGTCCATGGTTCTGTTGCGTTCAGCATAGCCGAATGGGGTAGGGGCGAAGCGGACGGTCGCCAACACTTTTACCAACGCTGGGCTTCCACGGCTCCGGAACCCGGCAGAGGTCGTGCGCTCCAAATGAATAATGCTTGTGCCTGGCAAGGTTCGCCGTCCAGTCTGACAGTTGGTAGCTGTTTGCCATCAAGAGGAGATCGCGATGGATGCACGGGAAGACATGGCCAAGAAAGGCATTGGCGGGGGCCGTGATGAAGAGCGCCCCAATACGCTCGAAGAGAAGGCCTGGGCGCGAGCCCGCGAGGCCGGCGATCATCGCCCGCGGGCGGGGACGCCCCACGACTGGGAAGACTGGGAGCGCCACCATGACGAGCTCGCCGAGGGGGTCGAGAGATCGATCAGAAGATCGATCACGAGGCTCACCGGGCGCTCAAGGAGGGGAAGCCAAAGCCCTCCCGGGTCACGACGGCGACGTGTCGCAAGAGACGGGTGCCAGCCCGGTGCCGGCTCATCCCTCGGTGCGGCTGGCGTTCACGACCTTGGCGGTGTTGCTGCCGCCGCTGGCCGTTGGGCTGTCCCGCGGCGGGAGCAGGCGCCTGATGGTCAATGTGCTGCTGACCCTGCTTGGCTGGCTCCCCGGCGTGGTGCATGCGCTGCGCTGGTTGCAGCATGCCAAGGCCCGGCGTCGCTTCTGATCCCCCTTTATCACCTTCTTTCCTTACTCACCTTCTCTCGCTTCCTAGCGTCTCGTCCCGGCCGGCCGAAAAGCCGTCCTGCAGTCGTCTTCGCTGCCTCCGCGGAGGTGTCTGTGCGAGGCGCTCTGTCGTGGCGTTCCGAAAGCGGCTGCTTCCCAGATGTTCGTTTTGCATCTTTTATGATTGTGTTCGAAAGTCGTGCGGCCTGCTTGTCTGGGCGCTATTTTCGGCATGAATACGCAAGCGTTAATGTATTTTCCGGTTATTTTGCTACTAAAGTCGCATAAATTTCTCGGCATCAGGCGTTGCCTTGGGTGTCGTGTCAGGCTAATGTCGCTATCGAAATCGAACATTGAGAGGGCGGGTGTGATCGAAAGCGAACATGCCGATGGGCGGCGCAATGGCCTTCCTGTTCGTTTCGACGCAGCTCACCGATAGCGCTAACGCCAACAACCACAATACAGCGAGGATGCGTCATGACCCCTTTTCTAGGCGAGATATTCGGCACGATGCTGCTGATCATATTCGGCGGCGGCGTGGTCGCCGGGGTGGTGCTGAAGCACTCCAAGGCCGAAGCGAGCGGCTGGATCGTCATTACCTTCGGCTGGGGCCTGGGTGTGGCGATGGCCATCTATGCGGTAGGCCAGTTCAGCGGCGCCCACATCAACCCTGCGGTCACTCTGGGCTTGGCGGTCATCGGCGAGTTTCCCTGGGCCAAGGTGCCAGTCTATGTGCTGGCACAGATGATCGGCGCCTTTATCGGCGCGGTGGTGGTCTGGCTGCACGATTACCCGCACTGGGAGCGCACCGAGAGCCAGGCCGCCAAATTGGCGGTGTTCTGTACCGACCCGGCCATCGCCCATACGCCGTCCAACCTGATGAGCGAGATCATCGGTACTTTCGTGCTGGTGCTGGGCGTGCTCGCAATCGGGGCCAATGAGTTCACCGAGGGGCTCAATCCGCTGATCATCGGGCTGTTCATCCTCGCCATCGGCCTCTCTCGGGGGCACCACCGGCTACGCCATCAACCCGGCTCGCGATCTGGCCCCGCGCCTGGCTCACTGGCTCTTGCCGGTGGCCGGCAAGGGCCCTTCGAACTGGAAGTACGCCTGGATACCCGTGGTGGGACCGCTGGTGGGCGGGGTGGCCGGAGGGCTCTTCTACCGCCATGTCTTCATTGATAGCAGCACTGCCGCCATGATGATCGCGCTGGGGGTGATCATGACCTGTCTGGGCGTGGATTTCATCTTCGCCAAGCGCTGGCCAACCGGTAAAACGAAGCTCGAGCAAGAGTGATCGCTGCGTTACCCGCACCGTTCATCGCCATTACTAAGATAACAACAGCAACATTGCTACCCGCCACACCTAGGAGGCCACTCATGGAAAAACAATACGTCATGTCGTTCGATCAGGGCACGACCAGCTGCCGTGCCATCCTCTTCGACCGCGACGCCCAGATCGTCGGCGTCGCCCAGAAGGAGTTCACGCAGTATTACCCCACGCCCGGCTGGGTCGAGCACGATGCCATGGAGATCTGGGGAGTCAGATGGGGGTGGCTCGTGAAGTGCTGGAAACCCAGGGGATCAAGCCTTCGCAGGTGGCCGCCATCGGCATTACTAACCAGCGCGAAACCACGGTGGTCTGGGACCGGCATACCGGCAAGCCCATCCACAACGCCATCGTCTGGCAGGACCGGCGCACGGCGTCGCTGTGCGACCAGCTCAAGGAGCGCGGCCTGGAGGATTACATTCGTGATACCACCGGCCTGGTGGCGGACGCCTACTTCTCGGGCACCAAGATTCGCTGGATTCTCGATAACGTCGAAGGTGCCCAGGAGCGGGCGGAGCGCGGCGATCTGCTGTTCGGCACCATGGATACCTGGCTGGTCTGGAACCTGACCCGCGGCGAGCGTCATGTCACCGACTACAGCAATGCCTCGCGCACGCTGCTCTACAACATTCGCAGCCTGGAGTGGGATGCCCGCATGCTCGATGAGCTGGATATTCCGGCCTCCATGCTGCCCGAGGTGCGGCCCTCCAGCGAAGTCTACGGGACCACTGGGGCCGAAATGTTCGGCGGTGCTCGCGTGCCCATCGCCGGTATCGCCGGTGACCAGCAGGCCGCGCTGTTCGGTCAGGCCTGCTTCGAGAAGGGCATGGTGAAGAACACCTACGGCACCGGCTGCTTCTTGCTGATGAACACCGGCGATACGCCGGTGCCTTCCAAGTCTGGGCTGTTGACCACCATCGCCTGGGGGCTGAATGGCAAGGTGGAGTACGCGCTCGAAGGCGCCATTTTCATTGCCGGGGCGGCCGTGCAGTGGCTGCGCGACGAGCTCAAGCTGATCGATTCCGCCGAGGACTCGGAGTACTACGCCGGCAAGGTGGATGACGCCGGTGGCGTCTACGTGGTGCCGGCCTTTGCCGGCTTGGGAGCGCCCTACTGGGACATGTACGCCCGCGGGGCGATCTTTGGCATCACCCGGGGCACGCGCAAGGAGCACATCACCCGCGCCACCCTGGATTCACTGGCCTATCAGACTCGCGATGTCATCGATGCCATGCAGGCCGACTCCGGCATCACACTCAAGTCCCTGCGAGTGGACGGCGGTGCCGTGGCCAACAACGTCATGATGCAGTTCCAGGCCGACATGCTGGGAGTCAACGTGGAGCGCCCTCGGATCACCGAGTCCACGGCGCTGGGGGCGGCGTACCTGGCCGGCATCGCCGTGGATCTGTGGACCCAGGAGGAGGTGAGCGGCAAGGTCAAGCTGGAGCGCACCTTCGAGCCGCAGATGGACGCCGAATGCCGGGAGCGTAGCTACAAGGGGTGGAAGAAGGCCGTCCGGCGCACCATGCACTGGGAGCGGGACGAAGAAGACTGACCGCTCTGCCGCCGCCTCGCACGCCGCCGGGTGCTCACGCCCGATGTCCGGTGGCGAGGCGAGGTTCGCGGTGCCGCCCGGCGCACTGGGCGGCTCCCATCTTCGCAACAGACGAGTGCTCACATGCAACTGCGTAACAGCAATATCGGCAAACTGGCCAACGATACCTACGATGCGCTGGTCATTGGTGGCGGCATCAACGGCGCCTCGGCGGCGGCGGCGCTGGCCGGCAAGGGGGTCAAAGTGGCGCTGATCGACCGCGGCGATTTCGCCGGCAGCACCAGCATGCACTCCTCCAACCTGGTCTGGGGAGGCATCAAGTACATGGAAAGCTATGACTTTTCACTGGTGCGAAAGCTCTGCAAGAGTCGCAACCACCTGATCAAGAGCTTCCCCTCTACGGTGAAGGAGATCCGCTTTCTGACCACCATCACCCAGGGGTTTCGCTATCGGCCGCGCTACCTGTGGGCGGGCACCTGGCTGTACTGGCTGATGGGCAATGGCTTTACGCGGACTCCCCGATTCCTCACGCCGGCAGCCCTCAAGCAGCGGGAGGCGATCATCGATGTCGGGGATGCCGTGGGCGGCTTCGAGTACTCCGACGCCTACCTGCATGACAACGATGCCCGTTTCGTCTTTAATTTCGTCCGCAGTGCCTTGAACTATGGGGCCGTGGCGGCCAACTACGTCGAGTCCCAGGGCGCCCGCCGCGAGAACGGGGTCTGGGTGACCCGCGCCCGTGACGTGATGGACGGCGAAAGTTTCGAGATCCGTGCCAAGGTGTTGATCAATGCCGCCGGGCCCTGGGTCGACAAGCACAATGAGCTGACCGGGCAGCAGACCCGCCACCGGCACGCTTACTCCAAGGGCATTCATCTGATCGTGCCGCGACTGACGGAGAGTCAGCGCGTGCTGGCCTTCTTCGCCGATGACGGCCGGCTGTTCTTCGTCATTCCCATGGGCCAGCGTACCTGCATCGGCACCACCGATACGCGCATGGAGAGTCCGGAGGTGCACGTCACCGACAGCGATATCGACTTCGTGCTGGACAACATCAACAAGCGTCTCGACCTGGACGCGCCGCTCAGCCGCGACGATATCATCGCCACCCGCTGCGGCGTTCGCCCCCTGGCGGTCGAAGCCAGCGCCGGCGGCAGCCGCGATTTCCTACAGCTGTCACGAAAGCATGCCGTCGATACCGACCCTGCCAAGGCGCATATCAGCATCTTCGGTGGCAAGCTGACCGACTGCCTGAACGTAGGCGAGGAGATCGTCGACGAGGTCAAGCGACTGGGCGTCGCGGTGCCATATCCTGACTACCGCTGGTACGGCGAGCCTCCCGAGTCGGTGCGCCAGGAATTCCTCCACCAGGCAAGGCTAATGGGGCTGGACGCCATGACCTCGCCGGAGGCCTCGGAGCCCTTGACGGCCCGGCTGTGGCGACGCTACGGCACTCATGCCCTGGATATGATCGAGGAAATTCGCGAGGATCCGCGCCAGGGTGAGCTGTTGATAGAGGGCACCGAATACATCCGCTGCGAGCTGCGCCAGGCTCAGCGCCGCGAGATGATCACCCGGCTCGAAGACTTCCTGCGTCGCCGCTCGAAGATCTCGCTGGTGGTCAGCAACGAGCGGATTCGCCGCTCGCCCGGTCTGCTCGAAGCCTGTGAGATCCTGTTTGGTGATCAGGCTCGGACTCGCTTCGATGAGTACTTCGCCGAGACGCCCGAGTCGGCGCCAGAGCAGGCGGAGCGCGCCGAGGCGTCGGGGCGCTAGTCAAGAGAGGACTGCATTGATGCCCGCGGCTGGGTGGGTATAATCTCCGTCAACCTGATTTTTTGACTGGAGTTAACCGTGGGCTATCTCATCGGCGTCACCGCCCTCTGGGCCTTCTCGTTCTCGCTGATCGGCGTCTACCTGGCCGGCCAGGTGGACAGCTACTTCGCGGTGCTGGTGCGGGTGGCGCTGGCGGCGCTGGTATTCCTGCCCTTTCTGCGCCCCGCGCTGCTCAAGGGCCGCCAGCGCCTGGCGCTGATGGCCCTGGGGGCCGTCCAGCTGGGCGCGATGTATATCTTCTTCTATCAGTCCTTCCTGCTGCTCTCGGTGCCGGAGGTGCTGCTGTTCACCATCTTCACGCCGCTCTATGTGGCGCTGCTCGACGACGCCCTGTTCGGGCGCTTCACCCCCTTCTACCTGCTCACCGCCGCCCTGGCCGTGCTGGGCGCGGCGGTGATCCGTTACGACGGGGTCAGCGGCGACTTCTGGCTCGGCTTTCTGGTGGTGCAGGGAGCCAACCTCTGCTTCGCCCTGGGACAGGTGGGCTATCGGCGGCTCTCCGCCGAGCTGCCGGCGTCGCTGCCACGCTACAGCGTCTTCGCCTGGTTCTATCTGGGCGCCATGGCCGTGGCGCTGCCGGCCTTCGCGCTGCTCGGCAACGCAGGCGCCATGCCCACCACCGGCGTGCAGTGGGGGGTGCTGGCCTGGTTGGGACTGGTGGCCTCGGGCCTGGGCTACTTCCTGTGGAACCTGGGGGCCACCCGGGTCGACGCCGGAGCGCTGGCGATCATGAACAACGCCCTGATTCCCGCCGGTCTGCTGGTCAACCTGGTGATCTGGAACCGCGACGCCGACCTGGTCCGCCTGGCGCTGGGCGGCGCGATCATCGTCGGCTCGCTGCTGCTCAACGAATGGTGGCTTCGCCGGCGGGTGCCGGCTGCGGCTTGAGTTTGCTGGGCCCGCGGCCAGCCGCCATAATGAGCGGCCGTGATCCGAGAGGCCAGGGAATGCAATCCTTCAAGAATATCGGGCTGATCGGCCGCCTGGGCAGCGCCAAGGTGGTCGATACCCTCAAACGGCTGATGCACTTCCTCGACGAAGCGGGCTATCACGTCATCGTCGAGGATCGCACCGCGACGGTGCTGCTCGACCACGGCCATCCCGAGGCCAGTCGACGCACCCTGGGCGAGCTGTGCGACCTGGTTATCGTGGTGGGGGGCGACGGCAGCCTGCTGGGGGCGGCGCGCACCCTCTGTCACAGCGGCACCCTGGTGCTGGGCGTCAATCGTGGACGGCTGGGGTTTCTCACCGATATCTCCCCGGACGAGCTGGAGGAGCGGGTCGGCCACGTGCTGGCCGGGCAGTACGAGGTGGAGGAGCGCTTCCTGCTGGATGCAGAGCTCTATCGCGGCGATACCCTGGTCGGCAGCGGCGACGCGCTCAACGAGGTGGTGCTGCACCCGGGCAAGGCGGTGCGCATGATCGAGTTCGAGCTGTTCATCGACGGTCAGTTCGTCTATAGCCAGCGCAGCGACGGCCTGATCATGGCCACGCCCACCGGCTCTACCGCCTACTCGCTCTCCGGCGGCGGCTCCATCATGCATCCCAAGCTCGACGTCATCGAGCTGGTGCCGATGTTCCCGCACACCCTCTCCAGCCGACCCATCGTCATCGATGCCGCCAGCGAAATCCGCGTGCATATCGGTGAGACCAACCAGACCTATCCGCATATCAGCTGCGACGGCCAGACCCGCGCGGTGGCCAAGCCCGATGATGTGCTGGTGGTGCGCCGCAAGCCCCAGCGGGTGCAGCTGGTGCATCCGCTGGGACACAACTTTTATGAAGTCCTGCGCAGCAAGCTGGGCTGGAGCAACCGCCTGGGGGACTGAGGTGACGGCAATCGAAGGCTACGACCTGATCGGCGACGTGCACGGCTGCGGTGCCACCTTGGCCGCGCTGCTGGAGAAGCTCGGCTATCACCAGCGTGGCGGCGTCTACCGCCATCCGCGACGGCGGGTCATCTTCCTCGGCGATCTGATCGACCGCGGCCCGCGCATTCGGCTGGCGGTGACCATCGCTCGGCGCATGGTAGAGGAGGGCGAGGCCCATATCGTCATGGGCAACCACGAATACAACGCCCTGGCCTACTGCCATCGGGCCCCGCGCCGTCTGGGGCGGGAATGGCTGCGCGACCACTCGCCGCGCCACAACCGCATCATCAAGGAAACCCTGGATCAGTACCGCGATCATCCTGCCGAGTGGGAGGATACCCTGGCCTGGTTCCTGGAGATTCCGCTGTTCCTGGAGTTTGCCGGCCTGCGCGTGGTCCACGCCTGCTGGGACCAGTCGCTGATCGATGCCCTGTGCCGCGAGCGCCCCGACGGGCGCATCGACGAGCGCTTCCTGGAGGCCTCGGTGGACCCCTCGACCCAGGCGTTTCGCATCCTCGACCGCCTGACCCGGGGCACCCACATTCCGCTGCCCCGAGGCACCGAGATTCACTCCGGCGACGGCTTCACCCGGCGCAGCTTTCGCGCCCACTTCTGGGCCCGGGCTCCGGTCACCTGGGCGACGTGGTCTTCCAGCCCGACAACCTCCCCGGCGATCTGGAGCAGCGGCCACTGACCGACGAGGAGCGGGCTCGGCTGAGCTTCGATGGTCCCGGCGAGCGGCCGCTGTTCATCGGTCACTACTGGTGCGAGGGCATACCCGCGCTGCCTACCGCCAACGTGGCCTGCCTGGACTACAGCGCGGTGAAGTTCGGGCGCCTGGTGGCCTACCGCTGGAGCGGCGAGTCGCGTCTGGATGCCAATCACTTCGTCTGGGTGCGGGTGCCTCGGGAAGAGGAGGCGCGACCCTGCCCCTGGGAGATCGAGTTCGACTGATGCGTTGCGTGCAAGTGACCTAGCCCAGCATACAATTTATTACATGATTTTTTTATCCCGGCGTGAACTTCCCGGGGCGATGCCCATCAGAGTAGGTGTTCCCTTGAATGATCCCTTGCTCTTGTCCGGCGGCCCCCCTTCCGCCGGATTTTTTCTGCGTGCGGGTTTTATGCTGACTCCCGCTGATATGCTGACTCATTGTGGTGTCGCCCCACTCGCCGCATGATGGGATTAGACGCCAATCTCAGGGAGAGCTCATGTATCGCGTCATGCTGTTTCCCCACGATATCGACACCCGCGATCTGCGCCAGGCGCTGTGGGCCCATCGCATCGGTCATCGTTTCACCGAGGAAGCCGAGGGGCAGGTGCTTTGGCTGGCCGACCCCGACCAGCACGAGGCCATGATGCAGCTGTTGACACGCTGGCAGCGCGGCGAGCGGGTCATGCCCGAGCGGCGGCGCCAGCCGGCAGGCGGCGCCTCGCTGGCGGTGCCCTTTCGTCAGGCGCCGGTCTGTGCCACCACCCTGGCGCTGTGTCTGCTGGTGTTCGCGCTGATGGCGATCATGGGCGACATCGTGGTGGCCATGCTCACCATCGTGCCCATCGGTATCGTCAACGGTAGTCTCGCTTTCGGCAGCCTCGGCGATGCGCTGACCTCCGGCCAGGTGTGGCGGCTGCTGTCGCCGGCCTTTCTGCACTTTGGCTGGATGCACCTGATCTTCAACATGCTGTGGCTGTGGTATTTCGGCCGCCAGGTCGAGGCCTTCCACGGCTCGCGGCGCATGCTGATGATCCTGCTGGTGGCCGGGATCGGGGCCAACCTGGCCCAGTACGCCACCGGTACGGTGCTGTTTGGGGCATGTCCGGCGTCGACTACGCGCTGCTCGGCTATGTGTGGCTGATGTCGCGCCGCGCCCCGCACAGCGGCTTCTTCGTGCCGCAGATGCTGGTGGTGTTCATGCTCGGCTGGATGGTCTTCACCATGACCGACGCCGCCGGCGCGGTGGGCTTCGGCAACGTGGCCAACGAGGCCCACCTGGGTGGGCTGGTCGTGGGCCTGGCGATGGGCTGGTACGATTCGAGCCAGGCCCGATTTCGACAGTGACAGGATGACGCCATGAGCGATATGACCTTCGAGCGCATGATCCAGCAGATGACCCCGAGCATCTACGAGAGCCTCAAGCAGGCGGTCTCCCTGCGCAAATGGCCCGATGGGCGCCGGCTGACCGCGGAGCAGACCGAGCTATGCCTGGAGGCGGTGATGCGCTACGAGGTGGAGAGCCGGGTGCCCGAGGAGCAGCGGGTGGGCTACCTGGAGCAGCGCACCTGCGGCAGCGCCAGCAGTGGGGCCGACGTGCCGCCGGAGCTGGCCGGCCTGGCCCGGGACGCCACCCGTGACTGATGACCGGCAGATCGCAGCGACGGAGCCGCTGCAGGGCTGTCTGCGCAAGATGTACATCGAGCCCGGCGCCCCGGGCGAAGCGGCGCGCTATACCCTGCGCGCCGGTGAGCACCGACTGGATCTCAACGCCTGGCTGGGTCGGCCGCTGCGGCTGACCTGGAGCGGCGCCATCGCCTGCACCCACTGCGGGCGCGCCACCCGGAAGAGCTTTGCCCAGGGCTACTGCTATCCCTGCTTCAAGCGGCTCGCCCAGTGCGACACCTGCATCATGAAGCCGGAGCTCTGCCACTACTTCGAGGGGACTTGTCGCGAGCCCGACTGGGGCGAGCGCCACTGCTTCCAGCCCCATGTGATCTACCTGGCCAACGCCTCCGGCCTCAAGGTGGGGATCACCCGCGGCACCCAGGTGCCGACCCGCTGGCTCGACCAGGGGGCCGTGCAGGCGCTGCCGATCCTCGAGGTGGAGACCCGCCAGCAGTCGGGCTTCGTCGAGGTGCTGTTCAAGGAGGAGGTGAGCGATCGCACCAACTGGCGGACCATGCTCAAGGGCGAGACCCGGATGCTGGATCTCCCCGCCGAGCGCGACCGGCTGCTGGCCCGTCTGGCGGGAGGGCTGGACAACCTGCGCGAGCGCTTCGGCGAGGCGGCTATTCGTCCGCTGGACGCAGCGCCGGTGAGCTTCGATTACCCGGTGCTGGAGTTTCCCGCCAAGATCGTCTCCCACAACTTCGACAAGCAGCCCGAGGTCGCCGGGACCCTGCTGGGCCTCAAGGGCCAGTACCTGATCCTCGACAGCGGGGTGATCAACCTGCGCAAGTTCACCGGCTACGAGGTGGCGGTGGCCGCCTGAATGCTGGACTATCCTGTCGACAGCCAGGGTGATCGCATGACGCAACGCTTTCCAATCGGGCAGCTTTTCGCTGGGAAGACATTACCTGTGGGAGGGCGGCTCCGCCGCGCGAAGGCACCGCAGGTGCCCCTTACTGGCAGCGCTACGCGCTGCTTCGCCCGGTAAACCGGCCTCCCACAGCAGACATCACCCATTGTCGTGAGTGCTTCTTGTCGTGCGAGCCCAGTATCGAACATGAGGTTTTGGCAGGAGCTCAACCATGAGCGAGATGCGCGCGATGCGCCTGCAGGCCCCGGGCCAGCCGCTGGTGCTGGAGCGGATTCCCCGCCCCGACCCCGGTCCGGGCGAGGTGCAGTTTCGGGTACTGGCCTGCGGCGTCTGCCGCACCGACCTGCACGTGGTGGACGGAGAACTCAGCGAGCCGACGCTGCCGCTGATTCCCGGCCACGAGATCGTCGGCGAGATCACCGTCCTGGGGGAGGGTGTCGAGGCGCTGCGAGTCGGGCAGCGGGTGGGGGTGCCCTGGCTGGGCTGGACCTGCGGCGAGTGCGAGCCCTGTCGGCGCGGCGACGAGAACCTCTGCGAGCGCGCCGCCTTCACCGGCTACACCCGCGACGGCGGCTACGCCGAATACGGTGTCGCCGATGCCCGCTACTGCTTTCCTCTGGAAGCCGAAGACCCTCAGGCGGCCGCACCGCTGCTCTGTGCCGGCCTGATTGGCTACCGTACCTGGCGGCTGGCGGGCGGGGAGGCGCCGCGGCGGCTCGGCATCTACGGCTTTGGCGCCGCCGCCCATATCCTCGCCCAGCTGGCCGTGGCCAAGGGGCAGGCGGTGTATGCCTTCACCCGCCCCGGCGACAGCGCCGCCCAGGACTTCGCCCGGCGGCTGGGTGCGGTCTGGGCGGGTGGCAGCGACCAGGCGCCACCTGAGCCGCTGGATGCGGCCCTGCTGTTCGCCCCGGTGGGCGAGCTCATCCCCACGGCGCTCTCGCATGTGCGACCGGGAGGCGCGGTGGTATCGGGCGGGATTCGATATGTCCGACATCCCGGCCTTTCCCTATCGGCTGCTGTGGCAGGAGCGCAGCGTCCGCTCAGTGGCCAACCTTACCCGTGGCGACGGCGAGGCCTTCCTGCGGTTGGCACCCCGCGTGCCGATTCGCACCGAGACCCGTGCCTATCCGCTCGACCAGGCCAATCAAGCGCTGGATGACCTGCGTCATGGGCGACTCTCCGGGGCCGCCGTGCTGATGCCCTGAGCCTGGCGCCGGCCGCTCCGCAGGCTTGCCGTTGACAGCCTGCCTGGTCCTGGACGGGCCCCTTGGCTAGGGTGAACAGAGTCGGCACCGTCGATATCAGTCACCGTGCAAGGAAGCTGCTATGCCCTGGCTAAAGTTTCTGCACATCGTTGCTCTGGTCATCTGGTGCGGGACGCTGCTGTATCTCCCCGCGCTGCTCACCCAGAGCCTGTCTCAGCATCGAGATGCCAGCTTCGGCAGCGATGCCCCGCCCTTACCACGCGCCTTGTTCAACGGTCTGACCACCCCGGCGGCGCTGGTCGCCATCGCCTCGGGCACGCTGCTGTTCCTGCTGCATGGCCTGCTGGGCGGCTGGCTCATCGGCAAGCTGGTGGCGGTCAGCGGCATGGTGGTCAGCCATGTGCTGCTGGGCTGGCTGATCCTGCGCCTGGAGGCGGGCAGCGAGCGCTGGCTGGGTGTCGGGGCCCTGGGCTGCGCGCTGCTGGCGGGGCTGAGCATGCTGGTGGTGATCGGGCTGGTGCTGGTCAAGCCGCTGGATTGGACGGGAGGGATGCCATGAAACTCCGGCAGACACCGCCCGGCCGTCGGGCCGGGCGCTCCTCATTCCTGACGCTCCTTAAGGGCGTGCTCCAGGTCGACGCCCACGGCGTGCTCGTAGACCAGCTGGCCGCCGAGAAAGCCGGCCAGGGCGACCAGCCCGGCGGTCAGCAGCGACAGCCCGAGCCCCCAGGGGAGGATGGCGCTGGGATCGTGAAAGCGCAGCAGCCAGTTCAGCGACGCCAGCGACAGCATCATCACCGCGACGATGGCGTGACACCAGCCGGCCACCAGGCGCCGCACCTCCTTGATGGTGGTCAGGTCGATCAGCCCCGCGATGCTGGCGATCCAGCCGCCGAAGGCGCCCACCCCGGCCAGCCACAGGCCGGTTCGCGCCCAGAAGGGATCGCCGGTGTAGAGATAGCCCAGATCGCTGGCCACCAGGGCTATCAGCATCGCCACCGGGAAGTGGATCATCACCGGGTGCAGGGGATGACCGGCGATGGCAGCGTGGCTCTTGATGGTGTGATACACCGTGCCCTTGGGCGTTTGGGTCGCGCGCTGACGTGTCCTGGCCATGGAGCCTCTCCGGGTCGTGACAGTGTCTGTCTTCGCATTCAAGGCGCCGTCCGAGCCGGGGTCAAGTCGCCTGGCCAACGCCCGGTGCTCTGGGCGCTGCCGCTGATGGTCGGCCTGGCCGGCTGCAGCGGCGACACCTCGATCCTCGACCCCGCCGGGCCGGCGGCCCGTGACGTGGCCCTGGTGTGGTGGGGCATGCTGGCCTTCTTCACCCTGGTATTCGTGGCGGTGGTGGGGCTGTGGCTTTACGCCTTTCGCCGCGGCGAGCGCCCCGAGCTCAGCGCCGAGCAGGAACGCCGCATCGCCCGGCGCTGGGTGATCGGCGGCGGCATCCTGCTGCCTGGGGTGACCATCGTCGTTCTGCTGGCCTGGGGGGTGCCGGCAGGCCAACGGATGCTGCCGCTGCCCGGCGGCGAGTCGCCGATGGTCATCAAGGTGGTGGGGCACCAGTGGTGGTGGGAGGTGCGCTACCCCGACGCCGAGGGCGGCGAGGTGGTGACTGCCAACCAGCTGGTGATGCCGGCGGGCGAGCCGGTGGACTTTCAGGTCACCGGGGCCGACGTGATCCACTCTTTCTGGATTCCGCGCCTGGGGGCAAGATCGACATGATTCCCGGCCGCACCAACCGGATTCGCCTGGAGGCCGACCAGGCCGGCGTCTTCGGTGCCCAGTGCGCCGAGTTCTGTGGCGCCCAGCATGCCCATATGCGCCTCCACGTGGAGGCGATGCCGAGAGACGACGTCGAGGACTGGCTGGCGGCGCGGCAGCCCGAGCCAGAGACGGTACCGGAGCACGCCGAGTCGCGGGAACACTTCCGTGAGCACTGCGCGGATTGCCATCGTGTCGCCGGTGTCAGCGAGGGTAACCTGGGCCCCGACCTGAGCGATGTGGGCGCGCGCGCCACCCTAGGGGCGGGGGTGATGGCCATGCAGGAGGGCGCCATCGGCGAGTGGCTGCAGCGCCATCAGGACCTCAAGCCCGGTAACCGCATGCCCGCCCATGACGACATCGACGCCGAGACCCTGGAGCAGATCGGCGCCTGGCTGGAGACCCTGCAACCATGAGCGAGACCGCCCGTCGCGACCCCGCAGAGCTGCATCGCAACATGGAGGAAGTGTGGGGCAACCCCCGCGGCCTGCGGGCCCTGACCATCGTCAATCATACCACCCTGGGCCTGCGCTTCATGGCCACCGGCCTGGTCTTCTTCCTGCTCGGCGGGGTGCTGGCGATGCTGGTGCGCACCCAGCTGGCGTTCCCCGACCAGGCCTTCCTGTCGCCGGAGATCTATAACCAGGTCACCACCATGCACGGCACGGTGATGATGTTCCTGTTCGCCATCCCCATGCTCGAGGGGCTGGCGATCTACATGATCCCCAAGATGATCGGCGCACGCGACCTGGTCTGCCCCCGGCTCACCGCCCTGGGCTACTGGTGCTACCTGTTCGGCGGCATCATCCTGTTCTCCAGCCTGCTGCTGGAGATGGCGCCGGACAGCGGCTGGTTCATGTACACCCCGCTGAGCTCCGGCGAGTTCTCGCCGGGGCCGGGCTCCGACTTCTGGCTGCTCGGCATCACCTTCATCGAGATATCGGCCATGGCCGCGGGGGTCGAGCTGGTGGTATCGATCCTGCGCACCCGCACCCAGGGCATGTCGCTGCTGCGCATGCCGCTGTTCGCCTGGTACATCCTGGTCATGGCACTGATGATCGTGGTGGGCTTCCCGCCGCTGATCCTCGCCAGCATCCTGCTGGAGCTGGAGCGGGCGGCCGGGATGCCGTTCTTCGAGGTGGCCGCCGGCGGCGATCCCATCCTTTGGCAGCACCTGTTCTGGCTGTTCGGCCACCCCGAGGTGTACATCATCTTCCTGCCGGCGGCGGGGATCGTCTCGACCCTGATTCCGGTCTTCGCCGGGCGCCCCATTGTCGGCTATGGCTGGGTGGTGGCGGCAGTGATCATCACCGGCTTCGTCAGCTTCGGGCTCTGGGTGCACCATATGTTCACGGTGGGCATCCCGCAGCTCGCCCAGGCTTTCTTCTCCGCCGCCAGCATGCTGGTGGCGGTGCCCACCGCCATCCAGATCTTCGCCTGGCTGGCCACCCTGTGGCTGGGCAGGCCGCGCATGACCCTGCCGATGCTGTGGATCGTCGGCTTCCTGGTGATCTTCGTCTGTGGCGGGCTGACCGGCGTGATGCTGGCGCTGGTGCCCTTCAACTGGCAGGTCCACGACACCCACTTCGTGGTGGCCCACCTGCACTATGTGCTGGTTGGCGGCATGCTCTTCCCGCTGATCGCCGGGGCCTATTACTGGCTGCCGCTGCTCTCCGGGCGGCTGCCCAACGAACGGCTGGGGCGCTGGGGGTTTTGGCTGACCTTCATCGGCTTCAACCTGACCTTCCTGATCATGCACTGGACCGGGCTCTTGGGCATGCCGCGGCGTGTCTATACCTACGACGCCGGCATGGGCTGGGAGCTGTTCAACCTGATCTCGACCCTGGGGGCTTCATGATGTCGGCCGGCATTGCCATGCTGCTGCTGGATCTGGGCCTGCACTTCCGCTTCGGCCGGCGGGCGCCGCGCAACCCCTGGGGCGCCGATACCCTGGAGTGGGTCAACACCATGCCGCCGAGTCCCTATAACCTGGTCAGTCTGCCGGCGGTGCACAGTCGCCATCCGCTCTGGGACGATCCGGACCTGCCCCGCAGCACCTCGGCCGGGGAGCACGGCCTGCCCGGGGCCCCCTACGGGCGCCGCGAGCTCTGGGGCAGCGATCCCCTGACCGGCAAGCTGCGCGAGGTGATCCATATTCCTACCAGCAGCTGGTGGCCCTTCCTGGCGGCCGCCGCCCTGGCGGTGGTGTGCGTCAGCCTGCTGGTGCGGGTCTACTGGGTGGCGGCCCTGGCCACCCTGGTAGCCACGCTGCTGCTGCTGCGCTGGTCCTGGGAGAACGGCGCCCACCCCCGCGCCGCCGCGGACGGCCGGGTGGCCGAGGGCTACCCGCCGCTGCACTCCCGCACCCTGGACGGCCCGGGGCGCTGGTGCATGGGCATCGCGCTGCTGGCCAACGGCTCGCTGCTGCTGTCGCTGCTGTTCGGCTGGTTCTATCTGTGGACCGTCTCGCCCGAATGGCGGATGCCCGAGGCCTCGCCGCTGTCGCTATCGATGCTGCTCGCCGCCGGCGCGCTGCTCACCCTGGGCTGGCTGGGCTTCGAGCGGCTGGTTCGGGCGCTCTGCCAGCGCCGCGACCGGGGGCTGGGCCCGGGGCTCTACGCGGTGGCGGCCCTGGGCGGGCTGCACCTGCTGGGGGTGATCGCGCTGCTCTGGCAGGCGCCGATCGCCCCCACCGACAATGCCCACGATGCGGTACTCTGCGTGGCGCTGATCTACCTGATGATTCATGCCGGCCTGGCCACGGTGCTGGCTCTGCTGCAGGCGCTGCGGGTCGGCTACGGCTACGTCGGCGCCGAGCTGCCCTACGAGCCGCGGGTGGTGGTGCTGCTGTGGCGCTACCTGCTGGGGGCCTACTGGCTATCGGCGGCATCGCTGTGGCTGCTGCCGACGCTGCTGGGAGGTGGCGCATGAGACCCAACCTGCCGCTGACCCATCCGCTGCATCTGGCCATCGGCCTGACCCTCTGGAGCCTGTGGTTCGTGATCGTCTATGGCGGCCTGTCCGTAGCCTGTGCGGTGGCCCCCCCGGCGCCGGAGCGGGGGCGCTGACTCCCATCAACCTGGCGCTGGGCCTGCTCACCCTGGCCACCGTGGCACTGCTCGCCGCCCTGGCATGGCGCAGCTGGCAGGTTGCCGGGGCCGCCAGCGGCCGCGGCTGCTACGTGGCGCGCGTCGCCGCCTGGCTCTACGCCTTCTCGGCGGTGGGCACGCTCTACATCGGGGTGCCGGTGATCGCCGTGCCGCCATGCCTGTAGCGCCGTCGGCGTCGGGAACTTCCTCTCGCGAGGCGCTGTTCTCGGTGCAGGGGCTGCGGTGCACCAGCTGTGCGCTGGCGGTGGAGGCGCAGCTGCGGCGTCTGCCGGGCGTCCACTCGGCCAGCCTGCACTACCCCAGCGCGACCCTGCTGGTGAGCGGAGAGCCGGATGCGCTGGAGGAGGCGCGCCTGGCCCCGGCGGTGGCGCGGCTCGGCTACCGCCTGGCGCCGCCGGAGGCGGCGCGGGATGCCGAGGCGCGCCTGGAGGCGGAGAGCCGCTACCTGAGCCTGCGGCTGCTGGTGGCGGCGGCCTTCGGCATGTGGACCATGCTCGCCTCGCTGCTGATCTACGCCGGTGCCCTGCCCGACGACGACCTGGAGCGGGTAATGGCCTGGGTGTCGGGGGCCTTCTCGGTGCCGGTGGTCGCCTACGCAGGCCTGCCGTTCTATCGCGCCGGCTGGCGCACGCTCAGGGCGCGCCTGCCGGGTATGGATGCCCTGGTCTCGCTGGGCGCCCTGGGGGCGGTGGCCGTGTCGGTGTGGCTGCTGGGGCGCGGCTCGGCGGAGGTCTATTTCGATACCGCCGTGATGCTGATCGGCCTGCTGCTGGTGGGGCGCCTGGTGGAGACCCTCTGCCGCCACCGGGGGCTGCGTGCCCTGCAGGCGCTGCATGAGCCCCCGGCCGAGGTGTGCCGATGGGAGGGGGGGCGCTGGCAGCCTTGCGCCCTGGAGGCGGTGCGCCGCGGCGATCGGCTGTGGGTGGCGGCCGGGGCCCCCATCCCTCTGGATGGCACCCTCCGTTCGGACGAGGCGCGGCTCGACATGGCGCCGCTCACCGGCGAGAGCGCCCCGCAGCGCCGGCTGTCCGGCGAGGCGGTGGCCGCCGGCTGCCGCAATGCGGGAGCGGCGCTGGAGATGACGGTCAGCGCCGAGGCCGGTGAGTGCCGGCTCGACCGCCTCTGCGAGCAGATGTGGTGGCAGCAGGCCCGCAAGGGCGAGCTGGCGCGCCTCGCCGATCGCTTCGCCGCCTGGCTGAGCCCGCTGGCGGTGGGGCTGGCCGGGCTGACCCTGCTGCTCGCCTGGCTGGCCGGGATCCCGGCGGAGGAGGCGGTGGTGCGTGCCCTCTCGGTGCTGGTGGTGGCCTGCCCCTGTGCCGTGGGGCTGGCGATTCCTCTGGCCGGGCTCGCCGGCAGCGGTCGCGCCCTGGAGCGGGGCATCGCGTTTCGCGATCCCGCCGCCTTCGAGACCCTGGCCCGGGTGCGCTCGGCCGCCTTCGACAAGACCGGCACCCTCACCGCCGGTGAGCCCGCCGTCACCCGGCTGCTGCCGGCGCCGGACATCGAGGCGGAGCCGCTGCTGGCGCTGGCCGCCCTGGCGGCCCAGGGCAGCGACCACCCCCTGGCCCGTGCCCTGGGGCGCGCGGCCCACGATGGGGGCTGCCTGCGGCCGGCGAGGTGGCCAGTCAGCAGGAGATTGCCGGCCTCGGCCGCCGGGTCCAGCTGGTCGACGGCCGCGAACTGTGCCTGGGGAGCCGGGCCTGGCTGGCGCAGCGGGGGATCGCCGTGCCGGCGGACGAACCCGGAGGCGACAGCGAGGTGGCCCTGGCCTGCGACGGTCGCTGGCTGGGGAGCGTCCTGCTGGGCGAGGCGGCGCTGCCCGGCAGCGCCGAGACCCTGGCGCGGCTGCGCCGCGGCGGCCTTGCCCTGGCGCTGATCAGCGGCGATCGTCCGCCGGCCGTGCGGCGGCTGGGCCGGGCACTGGGCCTGGGCGAGGCGGAGTGCTTCCCCGGCCGCTCCCCCGAGGCCAAGGCGGCGCTGATCGAGGCGCTCCCCCAGCCGTCCCTCTACGTGGGTGACGGCATCAACGATGCCCTCGGCCTGGCCACGGCCAGCGTCGGCATGGCGCCCCTGGGGGCCAGCGCGGCGGCCCGGGAGGGGGGGCGGTGGTGCTGCTGCGATCGGGCATCGGCGGCGTCGAGGAGGCCTGGTGCCTGGCCCGGCGCACGCGGCGGGTGATGCGCCAGAACCTGGTGCTCTCGGCGCTCTACAATGCGCTGGCGCTGGGGCTGGCGGTGAGCATGACGATCCCGCCCCTGGTGGCGGTGCTGGCCATGGTGGCCAGTTCGCTGAGCGTGATGGGCAACGCCGCGCGGCTGGCCTGGAGCCAGGCGCCGGCGACCGGGGCACTGGCTCGGGCCGGCCAGCCGAGCCGCCGCTGGTCCCCGCGGGCGGCGCCGGAGGCAGCCCGACGCAAGCGTCTTGAGCGTCTCCCTATGGCGCAGGGACGCTGGTGCCTGTCGGCGGCGGGGGAGCTTGCTATGATGGGCGCCGTTTTCGAGCCAACGCAGGATGCCCCCTATGCTCATCGAGACCATCGCGCGCCTTCGGCCGGTCGACAAGGCGATCGTCCCCCAGGTCGTCGACCACCTCAATTGCCTGACCAAGCCGCCGGGCAGCCTGGGACAGCTGGAGTCGCTGGCCGTCAATCTGGCCACTATGACCGGCGAGCCCTTGCCGCGGGTGTCGCCTCCCGGGGTGCTGGTGTTCGCCGCCGACCACGGCGTGGCGGTCGAGGGCGTCTCCGCCTTCCCCCGTCGGTGACCGCCCAGATGGTGGCCAACTTCGTGGCCGGCGGGGCGGCGATCAATGTCTTCGCCCGGGGGATCGGGGCGCGACTCGAGGTGATCGACGTGGGGGTGGCCGAGGCGCTGCCGACCGTGGGGGTCGTCGACGAGAAGGTGCGCCTGGGCACGGCCAATGTCATCGAGCAGGATGCCATGAGCGCCAGCGAGGCCGAGCGCGCCATCGAGGCGGGCATCCGCGCCGCCGAGCGGGCCGTCGATGCCGGCTGCCGCTGCCTGATCGTCGGCGAGATGGGCATCGCCAACACCACCGCCAGCAGCGCCCTGCTGGCGGTGCTGACCGGCAAGCCGGTGGCCAGCCTGACCGGGCCCGGCACGGGGCTCGTGGAGGAGCGCCTGGCCCACAAGCGAAGGATCATTTCCCGGGCCATCGAGGCCCGGGCGCCGGATCCCGACAATCCCTGGAGGTGCTGGCGAAGCTGGGCGGCCTGGAGATCGCCGCCATGGTCGGCGCCTACCTGGGCGGCGCGGCGCGGCGGGTGCCGCTGCTGGTGGACGGCTTCATCGCCACCACGGCGGCACTGCTGGCCTGCCGACTCAGCCCGTCGGTGCGCGACTATCTGATCTTCGGCCATCGCTCCCGGGAGCCGGGGCACGCCCACGCCCTGGCCGCCCTCGGCGCTCACCCCCTGCTCGACCTGGAGCTGCGCCTGGGCGAGGGCACCGGGGCGGCCCTGGCCTTCCCGCTGCTCGAGTCGGCCAGCCGGATGCTGAGTGAGATGGCCACCTTCGACACGGCCGGCGTCGACGCCGGCGAGGCGGACGGGGCGGGATGACCGAGCCGCTCTCCCTGGCGCTGCTGGGCCTGGTGGCCGCGGCCGTCCTGCTGGATCTGCTGATCGGCGACCCGCGGCGCCTGCCCCATCCGGTGGTGGGCATGGGCGCGGTGATCGCCCGGCTGGAACGGGCCTGGAACCGCGGCTCCCCCGGGCCAGGCGACGCAAGGGCTACCTGCTGACGGCGCTGGTGGTGGCGGGCGTCTTCCTGCTCGCCTGGCTGGCGCTGGCGGGACTCGCCCGCCTCCATCCGGGCCTGGCGCTGGCCGCCGAGCTGTGGCTGCTGGCCACCACCCTGGCCATCAAGGGGCTGCGCGATGCCGCCCTGGCGGTGGCGCTGCCGCTGGCCCGGGGCGATCTCACCGAGGCGCGACGGGCCCTGGGGCAGGTGGTGGGACGCGACACCGAGGCGCTGGAGGAGGCCGAGATCACCCGAGGCGCGGTCGAGACGGTCGCCGAGAACAGCGTGGACGGTATCACCGCGCCGCTGTTCTTCGCCCTGCTCGGCGGGGTGCCCCTGGCGCTAGCCTACAAGGCGGTCAACACCCTCGACTCCATGGTCGGCTACCGCAGTGCGCGCTATGCCGACTTCGGCTACGCCTCGGCCAGGCTCGACGACCTGGCCAACTGGCTGCCGGCACGGCTGACCGCCCTGGCGATGTGCCTGGGGGACTGGCCGTGGGCGGCGCTCGCCGGCGTGGGGCCATGGCCGCGGTGGTGCGCGAGGCGCCGCGTCACCCCAGCCCCAACAGCGGCTGGCCGGAGGCGATGATGGCGCGCCTGCTGGGCGTTCAGCTGGGGGGCACCAACCGCTACGCCGGCGTGGCGTCCCACCGTGCCACCCTGGGGGAGCCTCACGAGGCGCTGGGGGTGGCCCATGTTCACCGGGCGATTCGCCACATGCACGCCGGCTGGGCGCTCTTCCTGCTGATCATGGCCGGCGGGGTGCTGCTGAGGGAGGCGCTGCGATGAGCCCGTCTCCGCCATGGCCGGCCCACGGGGGCCAGGCCGCCGCGCTGCTGGGCCGCTTCGGGCTGCCCGCCGATCATCCGCTGATCGACTTCAGCGCCAATCTCAACCCCCTGGGGCCGCCGGCCTGGGTGCCGGCGAGGCTCGCGGCGCTGGTGCAGGGGCTTGCCCGCTACCCGGCGCCGGACTACACCCGGGCGCGTGCCGCCATCGCCCGTCGAGAGGGCGTCGGAATCGATCAGGTGCGGCTCACCAACGGCGGGGCCGAGGCGATCTTTCTCGCCGCAGCGCTGCACGCCGGCACCCGGGCGGCCATCGTCGAACCCAGCTTCGCCGAGTACGCCCGGGCCTGCGCCGCCCACGGCCTGGCGGTGTCGTCGATTGCGCTGACCCCACCGCACTTCCGGCTCGACCCCGAGCGGGTCGCGGCGCAGCTGGCGGGCTGTCGGGTGCTGTTCCTGTGCCGGCCCAACAACCCCACCGGCACCCTGGTGCCCCGCGAGGCCGTCGAGCGGCTGCTGGCGCTGACCGAGCCCCTCGGCTGCCGGGTGGTGGTCGACGAGGCCTTTATCGATTTCGTCGCCCCGGACGACGAGCGCCTGACGCCGCTGCTCTCGCGCTTTCCCCACCTGCTGCTGCTGCGCTCGCTGACCAAGTGCTATACGCTGCCGGGGCTGCGGCTGGGCTATCTGCTGGGGAGGGCCGAGACCCTTCGCCGGGCCGGCGACCATCAGCCGCCCTGGAGCGTCAATCACCTGGCCGCCGAGCTGGTGGAGCCGCTGCTCGACGATGACGACTTCATGACCCGGATGCACAGCTGGCTGGCGGCGGAGCACCCCCGGCTGCAGCGGGGCCTCGCCGGGCAGGGCCTGCGGGTCGTGCCCAGCCGTGCCAATTTCTTCCTGGTCCAGCCCGCCGGGGGCCCCAGGCCACCCCGGGACTGTTCGAGGGGCTGCTGCGTCGCGGGATGCTGGCCCGCCACACCCACAACTTCGCCGGCCTCGACGGCGGCTGGCTGCGCCTGGCGCTGCGCGACCGTGCCGACAACGACCGGCTGCTGGCGGCGCTGGCCGAGGAGGCCGGGGCATGATCGCCTTCGTCAGCGGCGGGGCGCGCTCGGGCAAGAGCGAGGTGGCCGAGCGCCTGGTGGGCGAGCGGCAGCGCCGGGGCGGCGGGCCGCGGGCCTACCTGGCCACCGCCCGCCCCAGCGACTCCGAGATGGCCGCCCGTATCGCGCGCCACCGCCGTACGCGGGGGAGGGCTGGCTCACCCGGGAGGCCCCCCTGGCGCTGGGCCAGGCCCTCGAGGAGATGCCGGCGGGCGCCTGCGTGCTGCTCGACTGCCTGACCCTGTGGGCCAGCCGCGCCCTCTACGAGGCGCGATACAGCCACGATCAGGGGCTCGAGCAGTTCGTCGCCCTGCTGGCCGATGCCCGCGCCCGGCCCCTCGACCTGGTGGTGGTCTCCAACGACCTCAACGAGGACCTGCCACCCCGCGACGCCGAGACCTGGCGCTACATCGCCTTTCTGCAGCACCTGCACCGCCGCCTCGCCGCCGAGGCGGACCGGGTGATCGAGGTAGTGGCCGGCGTGCCCATCGAGTGGAAAGCATGAGGTTCATCGCAGACTGGCGTGAACTTACCCTGTGGGAGGGAGCTTCAGCTTGCGAAGTAGCGCGCAGCGCTACCCATGGGGCGCCTACGTTGAAGCGTTGAACCGCCGGCAGAGCCGCCTACCACCATAGAACCTGGCAAGCATGTTCACGCTAAAGTGCGAAGAGCCAAACATAAGTAAGGTAGAAGACAGGTGACGTGTATGGGTACCGACAAGGTGCATATCCTCGACCGACGTGGCTTCAACGGCGATGTCTATTCGATGATCGACGACGCCATGGCCTGGCTGCTCTCCAAGCTCAACGTCGCCTATATCATCAAGCACGTGAAGCGCGAGGAGCGCCCCGAACTGCCGGAGGAGGCTCTGCGCGAGGCGGTGGTCAATGCCCTGGTGCACCGCGACTACCGCTCCACCGCCAATGTGCATGTCTATGTGTTCAAGGATCGGGTCGAGGTGGTCAGCCCCGGCGGCCTGCCTGCTGGCATGAGCGAGGCGGACCTGGGCATCAAGAGCATCCCGCGCAACCCGCTGCTGTTCGGCATGCTGCACCGCATGGAGGCCGTGGAGCATATCGGCTCCGGCATCCGGCGCATCCGCCGGCTGTGCGCCGAGTATGGTGTGGCCGAGCCAGAAATCGAGGTCTCGCCGCACTGGTTCGTGCTGCGTTTTCCGCGGCAGGTGATGGCTGAGGAGGGGGAGCGGGAGCGGGAGCGACTTGGTCCCGACTCCGAAAAAGTCACCCCGGAAGTTATCCCGGAAGTCACCCCGGAAGTCACCCCGGAAGTTCGCCTGTGCGGGGTTCTGGATGGGGAAATGTCGCGGCAGGCGCTTCAAGAGAAGCTTTCCTTGAAGGATGCTGAATATTTCCGTAAAGCCTATTTAGTGCCTGCCTTGGGAAAGGGGCTGATAGAAATGACCATCCCCGACAAGCCCCGCAGCAGCAAGCAGCGTTATCGGCTGACCGAGCGCGGCCGGCGCTACCTCGAAGAGCACGCCCCGGAGCAGAACGACAAGGATGCTTGATAACTCGGGATTCCCCTCAACAGTGCTGCCGATGGAGCGATAGCCCTGCATGCCTATACCCGTGAAAGATGCCGCCTACGGCCTGCTGCTGGCGCTGCAGTTCCTGACCCGCCTGCCGGTGCCGGTGGCGTGTCCCTGGACGCCGGCCACCCGCCGCTGGGCGCTGCGCTGTTATCCGCTGGTGGGGCTGCTGCTGGGGGTCGTGCTGGCCGGGGCGGCGGCGCTGCTGCAGGGCGTGCTGCCCGCGCCGCTGCTGGCGCTGGCGCTGCTCAGCCTGTGGGTGGGGCTCTCCGGCGGGCTGCACCTGGACGGGGTCATGGACGTGGCCGATGCCCTGGGCAGCAACGCCCCGCTGGAGAAGCGCTGGGCGATCATGAAGGATCCCCAGGTGGGCAGTTTCGGCATCCTGGCGCTGGTCTTCCTGCTGGCCTGGAAGGGGGGCTGCTGTGGGCGCTGGTGGAGGCCGGGGTCAGCCTGGCCGTGCTGCTGGCGGTGCCGGCCCTGGCGCGTTTCGGCGCCGTGGCGCTGCTGAAACTGGCGCCCTGTGCCCGCCGCGAGGGCCTGGCCTGGGCCTGGCGTCAGGACCTGGGTCACCGCGACCTGCTGCTGGCGCTATGGCCGCTGCCGCTGCTGTTCTGGCTGCTGCCGGGGTGGATGCTGCTGTTCGGCGCCCTGCTGATCTTTCTACTACTCTACGGCCTGGCGATGACCCGGGCCTTCACCGGCATCAACGGCGATATCGTGGGTGCCGCCATCGAGGGAGGAGAGCTATGGCTGCTGCTGATCGCCTGGAGCTGGTGGTCGTTCGCCATGGGCTGACGGCCTGGAATCGCCAGCGCCGCTACCAGGGACAGCGCGACATCCCGCTGCTGCTGCCCGAGGCGCTCGCCGACCTGACCCGGCTGCGCGAGGCCCTGGCCGGCGAGCGCTTCGACGCCGTTCACTGCAGCGATCTGACCCGCTGTCGCCAGACCCTGGCCCATGTGCTGGAGGTCGACGAGCGTGCGACTCGCTTCGACCCGCGTCTGCGCGAGCTCGATTTTGGCGAGTACGAGGGACACACCTGGGAAACGCTCAGGGAGCGGCCGGCCTACCGCGACTGGATCGACAGCCAGGGCGAGCGGGCGCCCCCCGGCGGCGAGTCCGCGGCGGCGATGCGGGCTCGCCTCGAGGCCTGGCAGTCGGAGCTCTTCGCCGCTGCGCGGCGCGAAGGGCACCGGCGGGTGCTGGCGGTGACCCACGGCGGGGTGATCCGCGAGCTGCGCCGCCGCTTCGAGACCCTCGATTTTTGGGAGGGCAGCGTCGGTCAGGCCCAGGGGCGGCGATTCGTCTTCCATCGACAACAGGGAGCATGGCAATGCAGCTCTTCATCGGCGGTGCCTGCGCCGGCAAGCGCGACGCCGTAACGGCGCGCTTTCCCGAGGCGAGCTGGTATCGGCTGGTGCCGGGCCGGCCGCTGGACGACGGGCGTCGCCAGGAATCCCCGGCCCGGTGCGGGTGGTGACCGGCTGGCTTGGCTGGCTGGAGGCGGCGCTGGCCCATGAGCCCGACGACGATGCCCTGCGCCAGCGGCTTGTCGCCGAGCTGGACAGGCTGGGAGACACGGAGCGCCGCCGCGGTGAAGAAACGGTACTGATCCTGCCGGAGGTGGGCCGCGGCATCGTGCCCATGGCCGCCGGCGAGCGCCGACTGCGCGACCTGGCCGGCTGGCTCGCCCAGGACGCCGCGGCCCGCGCCGAGCGGGTGTGGTACGTGCGTCACGGTCTCGTCATGGCACTGCCCCAGGTCAAGGCCTAGGCTGCCGCGCGTTGACGGCTTCCGGCGGTGTTGCTAGGTTACGCGCACTCTCAGGTGCCCCAGGCGCGTCACAGCGCAGGGGTGAAACGGGAAGTCGGTGCGCGGAGCTCCTGCCAAGGCAAAGGGCCCGCCATTCCGACGCTGCCCCCGCAACGGTGATCGAGACAAGAACGGCCGAGATGCCACTGTGCCCAGGCACGGGAAGGCCGCCGTTCGGGAAGCCGGCGCTTCACGCCGCTTCCGCTCGTCAGCCCGGAGACCGGCCTGAGGTACATTGCCGGGTTGCGGTGGGCGACCTCGAGGCAGGGTAGAAGCTGCCGTTCATCTCCCTTCTCGACGCCCCTCACGCCGTCCCGGCTTCGCCGAGAAGACCGTGCGGGTAGGCACGGCGAGCAAGGGAATCAAAATGAAAACCAAGCAACACATGGCCGCGCAGGGCCTGGCCGCCTTCGGCCTGGCCGCGCTCCCTCTGGCCGTTCAGGCCCAGACCACCACCGCCGAAGACACCGACACCGTCGCGCTCAACCCCCTGGTGGTCACCGCCACCCTGGCGCCGCGCACCGCCGATGAGACGCTCTCCTCGGTGACCCTGCTCGACGAGGCGACCCTGCGCCGCCAGGACCCCACCAGCGTCACCGACCTGCTGCGCGGTCAGCCGGGGGTAGATGTGACCACCAACGGCAGCTTCGGCAAGAACAGCAGCGTTTACCTGCGGGGCACCGGCAACGAATCGACGGTGCTGATGATCGACGGCATTCGCCTGCGCTCCGCCACGGCCGGCGGTGCGGCCTGGCACTATCTCGACCCGCGCATGTTCCAGCGCGCCGAGATCGTCCGCGGCCCCAAAGGCAGCCTCTATGGCGCCGATGCGGTGGGGGCGTGGTGCAGCTTTTCACCCACGAGGCGAAGGAGGGCGGCCCCCACCCGAGCGTGTCGGTGGGCGGCGGCTCCTTCAATACCCAGCGCTACAGCGCCACCCTCTCCGGCAGCAGTGGCGGCACCCGCTACAGCTTCGCCGGCAGCCGCTTCGACACCGACGGTACCCCGGTGCGTCGCGACGGCGAGGACAAGGGCTACGACAACACCACCGGCCTGGCGCGGCTCTCCCATACCTTCGACGGTGGGGCGAGCTGGGCGTGCTGGCGCTTAGGGCCCGTGGCAGCAACGAGTTCGACGGCGGCGAGAGCGACTTCGTCCAGCAGGTGGCCGGCGTCTATGCCGAGCTGCCGGTGACCGACCGCTGGACCAGCCGCCTGACCCTCAGCGAGGCGCGAGACGAACTCGACACCTTCAATACGACATCCCCCTCTCTCATCGAGACGCGCACCCAGACGGCCCGCTGGCAGAACACCCTGGCGTTCGGCTTGCACGAGCTGGTCGCCGGCGCCGAGTACAGCGAAGACCGGGTCTCGGGCACCACGGATTTCGATGAGAGCCGCCGTGACAACACGGCCGTTTTCGCCCAGGGGCTGCTCGACTTCACCCCCTTTGCGCTGCAGGCCGCCCTGCGCTATGACGACAATGAGGCCTATGGCGAGGAGGTCACCGGTAGCCTGGCGTTGGGCTACGACCTGGACGACGCTCACACGCTGCGTGCCAGCGTCGGCACCGCCTTCCGCGCTCCGACCTTCAACGACCTTTTCTGGCCGAACTCGGGCAATCCCGACCTCAAGGCGGAGACGTCCGAGACGGTCGAAGTCGGTCTGCGTGGCAGCTATCAGTCCTGGTACTGGGACCTGGCGGCCTACCAGACCGATCTCGATGACATGATCGCCTGGGCGCCCACCGATAGCGGCCTCTGGGCGCCGCAGAACATCGCCGAGGCCCGCATCCGCGGTGTCGAACTCTCGGCAGGGGCACAGATCGATGACTGGACGCTTGCGGCAGCGCTGACCTGGCTCGACCCGGAAAATCGCAGCGGCGCCAATGCGGGCAACCGCATCCAGCGCCGTGCCGGTCAGAGTGCGCGCTTTGACGTCGACCGCGAACTGGGCGACTGGTCGCTGGGCGGCTCCTGGATCCTGCAGGGCTACCGCTACGACGATGCGGCCAACGAGGATCGCATCAGCGGCTTCGGGCTGGTCAACCTGCGCGCAGGCTGGGCGTTCGCGCCCATGTGGTCGGCCCGCCTGACGGTCGAGAATGCCCTGGACAAGGAGTACGAGACCGCTCGTGACTACATCAACGCCGGCCGCGCGGCCTTCGTCAGTGTTCACTTCGGCCAGTAGCGGCCGCTTCGGCGGGGTCCTTGGCTCCGCCGTCCCCTGCTGGCCCTGTCCGGGCCGGTGGTCGGCGAGGCGCGTGCCGGTTCGCTCTGCGCCATCGACGATCGTGACCGGGAGGTGTGCCTCGAGCAGCCCGCCGAGCGCATCGCCGCGCTCTCGCCCGGTGCGACGGAGCTGGTCTACGCCGCCGGGGCGGGGAGAAGGTGGTGGCGGTGGTGGCCTACAGCGACTACCCGCCCGAGGCCCGCGAGGTCCAGTCGGTGGGCAGCCATACCCGCATGGACCTGGAAACCCTGGTGACCCTGACCCCCGACCTGGTGATCGGCTGGATGACCGGCAACCCGCCCGAGCAGCTGGAGACCCTCGAGGGGCTGGGCATGCCGGTGTTCTACATCGAACCACGCGACTTCGAGGGCGTGTCCAGCGCCATCGAGCGCCTGGCGCGGCTGGCCGATACCCGCGAGGAGGGGGAGCGTGTCGCCGCCGAGTTCCGCGACGGCATGGCGGCGCTGGCCGAGCGCTACGCCGACGCCGAGCCGGTCTCGGTCTTCTACCAGGTGTGGGACGAGCCGCTGATGACCATCAACGACGAGCACCTGATCGGCCAGGTGGTGGCGATGTGCGGCGGCGTTAACGTCTTCGGCGAGCTGTCGCGGCTGGTGCCACGCATCGACGACGAGTCAGTGCTGGCCGCAGACCCCGAGGCGATACTCGCCGGCGGCATGGGCGAGGAGAACCGCGGCTGGCTGACCCACTGGGAGCAGTACCCCAGCCTGACCGCCATCGAACGCGACAACCTCTACTTTGTGCCGCCGTCGCTGATTCAGCGTCCCACGCCGCGACTGCTGGAAGGCAGCCGCCTGTTCTGCGAGCGTCTCGACCATGCCCGCGACAAGCGCTGAGGCCGGCATGGCCATGCCCCGACGCTCGCTGTGGTCGCCGCTGGTCGTGCTGGCCCTGCTGGGGCTGGCGGCGCTGCTGCTCTCGGTCACGGTGGGCAGCGCCGCCCTGTCGCTCTCCGACGTATGGGCGGTCGCCCGCGGCGAGGGGAGCCCCTGGCCCGCACCCTGATCCTCGACCTGCGCGTGCCGCGCTCGCTCTCGGCCTTCGCCGTGGGTGGCCTGCTCGCCGTGGCCGGGGCGCTGATGCAGGTGCTGCTGCGCAATCCCCTGGCCGACCCCTACGTGCTGGGGCTCTCCGGCGGCGCCTCGGTGGGGGCGCTGGCGGCGATGCTGGCGGGGCTCGGCGGGGCGGTGATCACCGGCTCCGCCTTCGCCGGGGCCTTTCTCTCCACGCTGCTGGTCTTCGGCCTGGCCCACGGCACCGGCAGCTGGACACCCTCGCGGCTGCTGCTCACCGGCGTGGTGGTGGCCGCCGGCTGGGGCGCGGTGATCACCCTGATGCTGGCGATTAGCCCCGCCGAGCGGCTGCCCGGCATGCTCTACTGGCTGATGGGCGATCTCTCCTACTCCCGCACGCCCTGGCCGCCGCTGGCGCTGTTGTTGCTGATCTGCCTGCTGCTGCTGCCGCTGGGGCGCAGCCTCAACGTCATGGCCCGCGGCCCGCTGCAGGCGGCGGCCCTGGGGGTCAGGGTGCGTCCGCTGGAGTGGACCATCTACCTCGTCGCCAGCGTGCTCACCGCCACCGCGGTGACCACGGCCGGCAGCATCGGCTTCGTCGGCCTGGTGGTGCCGCATATGCTGCGCCTGGTGCTGGGCAACGACCAGCGCCTGATCCTGCCGGCCTGCGCCCTGGCCGGCGGCACCCTGCTGGTGCTGGCCGACGCCCTGGCGCGCACGATGATCGCGCCGGAGCAGCTGCCGGTGGGGGTGATCACCGCGCTGCTCGGCGTCCCCACCTTCCTCTACCTGCTCTACCGGAGCCGCTGATGCGACCTGCACCGAATCGGGATCGGGTCACGACTGGCGCGCCCAGCGCCCTGTTGCGCTACCCGCGCCATGGGGGCCGCCGATGAACCGCCTCGAGATCCGCGAGCTGGTGATCGACGTGCCGGGGCGGCGCGACGGCCGGGCGCTGACGCTTAGCGTCGAGCCGGGGCAGGTGTGGGGCGTGCTGGGTCCCAACGGTGCCGGCAAGACCACGCTGCTGCACACCCTGGCCGGGCTGCGTGCCCCTCGCCGTGGCCAGGTGCTGGTCGACGGCAGCCCGCTGGCGGCGCTGGGCCGGCGCCAGGTGGCGCGCACCCTGGGCCTGGTGTTCCAGGAGCGCCACGACGGCTTTCCCGCCACGGTGCGCGAGACCGCGCTGATCGGCCGACATCCGTGGCTCTCGGCCTGGCAGATGGAGGGCGGCGAGGACCTGCGCCTGGCCGAGGGGGCCCTCGAGCGGCTCGACGTGGCGCACCTGGCCGAGCGGCTGGTCAGCACCCTCTCGGGCGGTGAGCGCCAGCGCCTGGCCGTCGCCACGGTGCTGACCCAGGCGCCGCAGATCTGGCTCGCCGACGAACCCACCAACCATCTCGACCTGCACCACCAGACCGCGGTGATGGCCCTGCTCGCCGGTGAGGCCGCCGAGGGCCGCGCGGTGATGATGTGCCTGCACGATCTCAACCTGGCGGCGCGCTGGTGCGACCACCTGCTGCTGCTCTATCCCGACGGCGAGGCGTGCTGGGGGCCGGCAAAGCAGATGCTGGTGCCCGCCGCCCTGGAGCGGCTCTACGGCCAGCGCCTGGCCACCGCCGAGATCGACGGCGCCCCCGTTTTCGTACCCGTGAGGTGATATGACGACTTCGACGATTCGCGGCGAGGCCCATGCCGCCCTGATCACCGCCCCCGGCTCCGGCCAGGGCAAATCCATGGTCACCGCGGCGCTGGCGCGGCTGCATCGCAATGCCGGACGCAGGGTGAGGGTGTTCAAGCACGGCCCCGACTACCTCGACCCCATGGTCCAGGAGGTGGCCTCGGGCCAGCCGGTCTACCAGCTTCACCCCTGGATGACCGGCGAGGCCGAGTGCCGCTGGCGCCTGGCCGAGGCGGCCCGTGACGCCGACCTGATCCTGGTGGAGGGCTCCATGGGGCTCTTCGACGGCGACCCCTCCAGCGCCGACCTGGCCATCCTGGCCGGGCTGCCGGCGCTGCCGGTGATCGACGCCTGGGGCATGGCCCAGACCTTCGGCGCCGTGGCCCAGGGGCTGGCCAACTACCATCCCGAGCTCGCCATCCACGAGGTGATCGCCAACCGCGTGGGCAGCCCCGGCCACGGCCGGCTGCTGGCCGAGAGCATGCCGGCGGGGCTCTCGCTGCTCGGCGCCATTCCCCGCCACGAGGCGATGAAGATTCCCGACCGCCACCTGGGGCTGGTGCAGGCCGGCGAGCTGGCAGGGCTCGACGCCCAGCTCGACGCCGCCGCGGAGGTGCTCAAGGAGGCGGGCCTCGACCGCCTGCCGGCCAGGGTGACGCTCGAGGCCGAGGCCCCCGAGCCGCCGCCGCGGCGGCTCGAGGGGGTGCGCATCGGCGTGGCCCGCGACGACGCCTTCGCCTTTCTCTACCGCGCCAATCTCGACCTGCTCACCCGGATGGGCGCCGAGCTGCGCTTCTTCTCGCCGCTGGCCGACAGCGAGCTGCCCGGCTGCGACGCCCTGTGGCTGCCCGGCGGCTACCCGGAGCTGCACGGCGAAACGTTCGCCGCCAACGCGCCGATGCTCGCCGCGATTCGCGCCCATCACGGCGCCGGCCGGCCGATCCTGGCCGAGTGCGGCGGGCTGATGGCGTGCATGGACACCCTGGTGGACGGTGAAGGGCACGAGCACGCCATGCTGGGGCTGATGCCCGGCACCGCCCGCATGGCCGGCAAGCTCAGCGCCCTGGGCCTGCAGAGCCTGACGACGGACGCCGGCGAGCTGCGCGGCCACACCTACCACCACTCGCGGCTGGAGACGCCGCTAACGCCGGCCGCCCATGCCCGCCGCCTGGCCGGCAGCCCCGCCGAGCCGGTCTTCGTGGAGGGCAGGCTGGTGGCCAGCTACTTCCACGGCTACTTCCCCTCGGCGCCGGCCCTGGCCGCCGCCATCTTCCGCGGCGAACCGCTGCGCTTCACCCAGGACAAGGACTGAGGAGACCCCCATGCGCGACAGAGCCAAGGATCCCCAGCGCCATGCCCGGCGCATGGCGGCCAAGCAGAAGATCATGCAGGCGCGCATCGCCGGCGCCCAGAAGGAGCAGGGCCTGCTGCTGGTGCTCACCGGCCCCGGCAAGGGCAAGAGCAGCTCCGGCTTCGGCATGCTGGCCCGTGCGCTCGGCCACGGCATGAAGGTGGGCGTGGTGCAGTTCATCAAGGGCACGCGGGAGACCGGCGAGGAGGCCTTCTTCCGCCAGGTGCCGGGCGTCGAGTATCACGTGATGGGCGAAGGCTTCACCTGGGACACCCAGGACCGCGAGCGCGATACCCGCGCCTCCGAGGCGGCCTGGGAGGTGGCCCAGCGGATGCTCGCTGACTCGAGCTTCGACCTGGTGCTGCTCGACGAGCTCAATATCGCCCTGCGCCATGAGTACCTGGACCTCGACCGGGTGCTCGACGACCTGCAGGCGCGGCCGGCCATGCAGCACGTGGTGGTCACCGGCCGCTACGCCCCCGAGCAGCTGATCGAGCTGGCCGACACCGTCACCGAGATGAAGGTGGTCAAGCACGCCTTCAAGGAGCAGGGCGTCAAGGCGCAGAAGGGGATCGAGCTGTAGGGTGGGACATCATCAGGAAGTAGCCCGTTTGCTGTCGCCTGCCGTCTGGGGGTCTACGAGGCAGAGGATGTCTCGATGGACACCTGGGGGCTGGCCTCCCTGCCCAAGGGCTGGGCGGCGTTCCCCTATCCGGTGGCGACCCAGACCCTCGGCTCCGAGCGGCTCCGCGCCGCAAGCGGCTTGATCCTGAAGGTGCCGAGCTGCGCCGTGCCCGGCGGGCTGGAGCCGATCGCCGTCGTGAACCCTCGGCATGAGGAAATCATGCGCCTGCAGCTCATCGAGTCGATCCCGGCGACCTACAATCCCCGAGTCTTCAAGCAGCCATAGCATGCCGCAGAAAGCTCAAGATTCCAGTGGGCATGCCGAAGTCATCTTTAGTAGGCTGGGCGTTACAGGGTGTATCCGGGCAGGGGGTTGCTGTTTCTACCAGGCGATTCTGGCGGCCCGTAGCGAGATGGCGGTGCCAAACGGTACTGCCTGGCGGTAGCGTGCCCACAGATCGGAAAATCCATACCGAGCAGGGCAGGGAGCTTGCGATTGGCAGATATCGACTCAGAGCGGTCGTGGTGGCAAAGGCAGCAGTCAGGTTCATCGGGGATATACAGCATGCACGATGATTGGTGCTATACTGCCGAGCTATACTTAATGTCTAGTGTTTTCAATAGGATGGAATGCGTTCGATCGCGCAGCATAACATTGTTGAACGTGCGTGCGCGTTCAAGTGGAATATCGAGACGCTATATAATACAGCTGTTATGTGAACTATTTATCGTATACAGGTTAAGTCATGACAGAAGAGTTTGAATTTGAGATGAGCCCGTTGTCGCAGCCAATCACCGTGGATGGTAAAACCGTCCAGGTTGATATTTATCGCGGTGACAAGGGTGGCTGGATGCTGGAAGTTATCGATGAGTCAAATAGCTCACTGGTCTGGGATGACGAGTTTGAGACTGATGCAGCCGCGCTAGATGAAGTGAAGCGAACCATTGAAGCTGATGGCATCGACAGTTTAATTGGATGAGGCGGGTTCATTTGAATCGTTCACATAACCAGTCGCATCAGCACGCACCTGCGGTGCTGGACACTCACGCTGTTCGTGCCGCTGTGCTCGGGCGTTAGGACTATCTATGTATCGGCTGTCGAATGATCAGATCCCAAGGTGGAAAAAGGAATCTTCCGTTTTTCTGCCGTCGTCGATCGACTCTCAGTGTCCGGACTGCGGGCGCCTAGTCTCATTCGCGACAGCGAAATGGAGTCCTGCGCCACAGAACACAAGAACAGCGGTAGTTCGATGCCCGGCATGTCAAACACCTGCCATGTTCTTCTTGCTGAATCATAAAGGGGAAGCGGGAACCCTTGCCAGTGACGAGCAGCTTTACATACATGCAAAACCGCCAGGACGAGAGGCACTCCCTGAAATTGTTGATGGTGAGGGTTTGGATGACCCGCTCAAACGAGCTTATGTCTCAGCGGTAAATGTATTCAATACCCAAGAGTGGGGGGCGACAGCTGTACTAACTCGCAGGCTTCTGGAGGGGGTAACAAAATCCTTACTTCCAACGGAATACCAGTCCCTTCCGCTAGCTAAGCAAGTAGCAAAGCTTCCCGAAACGAAGGATCTTTCGGAACCGATACTGAAGATTGCAGATGCTATTCGAAAGGGAGGGAACCTGGGTGCGCATTTCGATTTGGAAGCCGAGCCGACACAGGAGGTCTCTCAATTGATGCTGGATTTGGCAGAGGAATTGATCGAATACTTTTTCGTGCTGCCAGCAAGAATCGAAGAGCTACACGACAAGATTGAGGACTTAAATGGTACAAAGTCCTAACCAGTGCAGGCACGGCGACGCCCACTACATTGCGCCTTCGGCTCCATTTCGTGGGCGCGCATGCTGCAAGCGTTATAAACCAAGTCGACCGTAGAATGTCGGCTATGAAATAGGAATAGAAAGTATGAACCTAATTTCTTCATTTCTATCAAATCCAATTGTCGGAATAATTGGATATTTGCTCTCTTTCTTGGCTGCAATAATTGCAATTGTTCAATATTTGGGCAGGTCTAAGGCTGAAGAGAAGGTAAAGAATTTGCAGATTGAAGTCACGAACCTTCAGGCAAATACGAGAAATGAGAACAAGGTTAGTCAGGGCGAAAAGTCACAGTACTTTCAGGAAAATTCTGGCCCAGTAAACATTGACAATAGAGGCTAAAGGAATGTCAAAAGGCGTAACGTTTAATGACAATCATGGGCCTGTTACGATTTTCGATGAAAGCGCTTCTGCTCGCCCCTCAATCTTAGGAAAGCTGATTGAAATTATAGCAACAAGTGATCAATCAGATATAAATTTAGATAGAGACCCAGCTGAAATAGATGTGAAGGTCGACTTCAATGATCTAACAGGCCATAAATGGATTATAGAAGAGTATATACAATCATCTTTGCTAATTGATGAATCAATTGAAGCATTGAATCAGACCATTCTAAATGGCAGTGCAAAATTAAAAAGGCAAATGAAAATCTTCTATAATCGAGTATTGGAGAAATACTCAATCAACACTAAGCCCTTTGATTTGGAAAAGCTTAAGGCTAATTCTGACCAAGTCGTGGATGAAGTGATTTTGTTGACTAAAATATTCGTTAAAAATTCATCAGATTTGAAAAATGGCTACTTTGAAGAAGATATTGATTACGGCGTAAGTTTGATAACAAGTTATAGTATTATCGAATGTATAGTTTTGGAAAACCCAAATGATCACAATTGACTCCGACCCAAAACTAAATCCTATAAATATCGGCGCCTTTATCCTAAACAGGATGGCCGAACATGACTATACAGAAATTGAGATAGAAAATTTGTTTGAAGATGTTAGGGCAGAGTTTTACGCGTCCTATGACGTTTTTGTATATACACTGGATTGGCTATTTGTCGCTGGGGCTATTCGCCTGAGCGAAAAAGGAAATATTACGTATGAAGTTAGTTAGGCTGTCTGTCTATAAAAATGGCGAGCTGATTAGATCTGTGCCATTTAAAAAGGGGTTAAATTTAATCTTGAATTCGGCTTCTAGTTCAGGAGGTACCGGTAATAGTGTTGGTAAGTCTACACCTTCAAGATTACTAGACTATTTGTTTCTTTCTTCAGGTGAGGATATTTATACCGAAGCCGAATTCGGCAAACCAATCCCGGTTGTGTTTAGGTTTATAAACGATAATACGATATACGTTGAGCTTGAATTTGAAGGTTTCGATCAGAAAAGTCATAAGATAGCCAGAACGTTAACAACTGATCCAAAAGCTTCAATTTATTATATTGACTCTAGAATTTGTGAAAAGAGTGATTATATAGACCTTGTGGCGAAACAAATTTTTGGTCAAACAGATGATAAGCCTTCGATAAGAAACATTTCTCATAAGTTTATAAGAAACACTAATGATAAGATGCAGAACACTACAAGGTTTCTGCATGGCAATACGAAGCCTGATGTTTATGACCAGGTATATCTATTTCTATTCGGTTTTTCTGGGTTGGATCTATTGAAGGAAAAGGCCAGCTTGAATAATAGAATTAGAACCAAGAAAAAACATTTGGCTGCTTATAGGAACCCATATAGAGAAAGCGCATTACAAAGAATGATTGCGCCATTAAAGGTTGAAGAAGACGAGATTAAAAAGAAGATTAACGAGTTCGATTTTTCAGGGAGTCAAGACTCGAGCGTAAGGGAACTCGTGGGCATTCAAAATCAAATATCTGATCTAACTATTAGTTATTCCAAGATCAAAACCCGATTAAACTACCTGAATAAGTCTGTTGTTAAGGTCAGAGAAAGTGCGACTAGTGTCGATGGTAAAGAGCTGGCGACTATTTACGCTGAGGCAGGAGTTGCTATCAGCGATGGGCTAAAGCGTTCATTTGAAGATCTTGTAGTATTTCACAACAAAGTCATCTCTAATAAATTGAACCTCCTGGAAAACGATATGTCGAGATACCAGGAAGAGGAAGAAAGGTTAAGGAACGAGATTGATTCTCTCCATAGGATTGAGTCTGGAATTTTTAAACACATAAAGGAACCAGACACGCTTAAGTCTATTGGAATACTGTACAACGACTTGACGAAGATTAAGGAGAAAATTGCTGGCATATCGGCATTGCTGGATAAAATTGAAGATGCGAATTCCGAAATTAATTCACTTGAAGATAGCAAACTTAAGGTTGTTCAAGAAATATCAAAAAATACTGAAAATCTTGATAGTAATGTAGAGATATTTAATGAGTACTTTGGAGAGCTTAGCAAATATTTTTATGGCGACAGGTATGTTTTTGATTTAGAGTTTGATCTAGATACTGAGAAATGCAGGTTTGATATAGCTAATATTTCGCCAAATCCAACCGGAGGAAAAAGAAAGGAGAGTTAAGCGCATTCGACCTTGCTTACATTAAATTTGTAAGCTCGACTCATATTAAGCGTCCCTCTTTTGTGGTTCACGATAGTATCGAGGATGTAGATGTTAACCAAGTTTTTGATATTTTTAAACAGGCTGATAGTTTGGATGGACAATACGTTGTAGCGCTTTTAAGCGACAAACTAGCTGACACAAGGTTTGATATATTTAAAGAAGAATCTACTATTCTTGAACTTTCCGAAAACGACAAATTTTTTAGGATTTAGGTGAAGTTAATCGCAGCTGGTTTATAACAAGCGCATGTTGTCGGACTGGCTTTCCGCTGCGCTACAAACCAGCCGCAAATGCGGGCGTTAAATGGAGTAATCCATGGAAATGAAGCTGTGCCGAATCTGCTGGAATACCGCCGGATGGAGGCGACCTACAGGGGAAGCAGCAGAACTGGAAACAGGTGATAGTTATGTGGCCCAGAATGGATATGGGCACGAAGAATGGCTCTTTAACTATGAATGGATGATTAACGGTTACAGATACGGATTCGTCCAGCCAATAGGGAAGTTCCACGCGAAATACGCTGGCGACACTACTTCTCTTTGTCTTTACACGGTAACCCCAGACAAAGATCGCCTAGTGGTGGGTGTGATCCGTGAGGTATATATTCCAAACTTGTCCGAAACCAAGGATATATTTCGTGAGTTTAAGAAGCGTGGTTGGATCAAGCAAATGGAGAAAGATTGCCGAGCCCTTGGTGTCGGACCGTTTAATGCCGATGGATTAAATGAAGGCGGTGTGATTAACATTCGGTTCAGACCGGAAGATGTCGAGTTATTCGATCCTATGTTAGTTGCTGACCCGACGCATACGATTTCAAGGAATTCCCGATACCATCCTTTCAACTGGGATGGGGTGCTCCCATCCATCAGCGATACTGCGGCAGGTGCGTCGAATAGCAAGAAGAAACGGTCAGAAAAATCCCGGAAGCGAGCGGCGCAAGAGGGCAGCGAGTATGATCCAACCCATGTAAGACTACAGAATCGGGTTTATGATCTTCTTGTCGGCTATTTCGGGGCGGGAAATGTATTTTACGAACGGAACTACGTCGATCTCTCTGTTGACACCGATAGTAGTACTACTCTGATCGAGATAAAGACCGAGCCTACCGCGAAACGCTGCATGCGGGACGCGATAGGGCAATTGTTGGAGTATGCTCATTATCCAAAGGTTAAGAAAAATTGTGAATTCGTTATTATGGGGGATGCTCCGATGACGCGGAATGATCAGTGCTATCTTGATTTCCTCAGGACGCAATACAATATTCCGCTGAATTATAGCCAATATGTATGGCAGGATGGCTCGATGAAGGGGTGGGGAGAACATTTAACAAGTGCAGGCAAGGGACGCTCCTGACGTCGCGCCCCTGCTGCAAGCGTTAGGATCCGGACCCAAAATCAATGAAAGACCTAAACCACCACAAAGAAGCGTATTCTTTCGATGCTGAAATGACGGATTCGGTTGGCAGAAAATTATCTGTTGACTGCAAGGTTGTGCTTTCAACGATATGGGGAGATAAGGCTGATATTGAAGTATCCATCCCTCATTCCGTGATGCCAATCAGAAGTTTTGAGAACCCCTGTGAATTAAACCTAGTTTGCAGTGACCCTGCGTTCCGATTCAAACTCTGTGATATCTGGTATCGGAATTTTCCCACTTCGATATATCCCACAAGGCTTCACGGGGCAGCACCAATCGAACTGACTCATATTTCGAGCATGCGGGTTGTGAGAGAATTTTTAAAATCCACTAGCCTTTTCAACATTTACATCTCTAGTCCGGACATGTTGAAAAATGTTGGTAGTTGGAAGCCCAGTGAGGAAATGCTCGAAGAATTAGCGGTTTTTCGATGCCCGAAGCTTGGGCTTATCCGATTAAAACGCTATTGGGCATCAGCCGGTCTTAAGGGCACAGAAGGCTTATTATCGAGAACGGGTTTTTTGCTTGAGGCTACGCCGTCAAATGGCAAAATAGGTCCGCACGAAATGTTGGAAGGTATCGATTCCGTCTTAAGATTGATGTCTTTGTTTTTCCGCCAGAAAATCATGGTTCTTGGGTGGGAAGCCTTTCACGAGGGGGCGCACGAGCGATTTTGGCAATATCCATTGGAGCCGTCTCGAACGAATTACGTAAGCGTTGAGCCAAAACGGTACTTGGTTAGCATCCACTCACTATCCGAGCGTATGGAGGATGCACTCGAGGCTTACCACGACCTGAATCCGTGAGGTCAGCCACCCGAAATGCTTCTAACTCACTGACCTGAATGGCAATATAGCGGATATCTCCGTTCACCCAGACAGTTCCATCCATGCCCAACGTCAAATTCCGCGCCAGTCGCCGCACCCTTACCAGCCACGCCGGGCTATCCATCATCGGGCAGTGCTTCGAGATCGCCGGCGTCGACAGCATCGACGGCCGTTTCCCCACCACGCTGGGCATGCGCACCAGCGACGTGGTCAAGAGCTACCTGGGCCTGCTGTGCCTGGGCATGAGCGACTATGATGCCATCGAAAACTTCCGCCGCGACAAGCCCTTCCAGCAACTGCTGACCCTGCAGAAGGTGCCCAGCACGGCGACGCTGCGACAGCGGCTGGAGAAGCTTGCCGCCAACGACCTGCAGGCACGCACCGCCACCTGGTCCACCATCCTGCTGTCGCTGGTGGAGGCACCGATCACCGCCGAGACGACACATGTCTGCCTCGACATCGACACCTTCGTCATGGACAACAGCAACTCGAAGAAGGAAGGCGTCTCGCGGACCTACAAGAAGGTCGACGGCTACACCCCAATCGCCGCCTACCTGGGCAACGAAGGCTGGTGTCTGGGCCTGGAACTGCGTCCCGGCAAGCAGCACACCATGAAGGAGAGCAACGCCTTCCTGGAGCGGGTGCTGCCCCGCGCCCAAGGCCTGACCGAGCGACCTATCTTGCTGCGCGAGGACAGCGGCTTCGACAGCCAAGCGCACCTGGCCCTTCTCGAACGGCAGCGGCTGGCCTTTGCCGAGGAGGGCCGCCGGCTGGACTACCTCGTCAAATGGAACCCGCGGGACTCGGCCACGGCCGATCAGGACACCTGGCTGGCCGTGGCGGCGGACTATTGGGAAGAATTGCGCCCCGGAAAGCGCCAGGCACTATGGACGCAGACCGTCTCGATCCGCGATGGTCGGTCTGAGTACGAGCTCAAGCGCGTGATGCGCCTGGTGGAGCGCACCGCCGATCACGATGGCCAGTTACTGCTCGAACCGGAGTATGAGCTGGAAGGCTGGTGGACCAGCCTGGACGAGGCGCCGGAGGCGGTGATCAAACGCTACCAGGCGCATGCCACTCATGAGCAGTTTCACAGCGAGATCAAGACCGATCTCGACCTGGAGCGGCTGCCGTCGGGAAAGTTCGCCACCAATGATCTGATTCTGCACCTCGCCCAGCTGGCCTACAACATCCTGCGGCTGATGGGCCAGATGGGCATGACCGGCGAGCTGAGCCCGGTGCGCCATCCCGCCAAGCGGCGCCGGATCCGCACCGTGCTCCAAGAGTTGGTACATCGCGCGGCTCTCGTGATCCACAAGGCACGGCAGGTCATCCTCGACTTCGGGCAGGACATCGGGCGCATGACGGTGTTGAACACCCTGCGATGCCGCCTTCGCTATCCCCGAGGCACACCATGCTGATCGTCTGTCGGACAACGACATCACGTAGAGGGCTGACGGTCACCGGCAGCCAGCATCACCGTGCCCGGCGGGTAGCTATGCATGTCAAAACGGGCTGCCGTCGCCGGTCAACGCCGCCCTGGTCGGCCATCACCGGCATGCATTGGGCAGTTGAGACGGAATCGGAGGTCAAAAAATGCGCACTGGCGGTGATAGGGGAAGTGTCGGCGCTGGCTTCACGGAATCAGGCACGACCTAGATGATCAGGAGAGGAAATTTGTAGATGCTTTGTGCTATAGCCTTCGTCCAGTCACAAAAATCGGTGATAGTGAGTGGTTTATGGCGATGTTCAGAGACCTCGAATCGATCGCTGTTAAGTCCTCAACCCCGAAACCACTTAGTGAAGACGAAACTAGAGCGGTAGATGAGTTACGCAGCGTTGCAGCCTCTTTTAAAGAGGATTGTTCAGATATGTCGGAGCGTATCTACGGCTTTGCTAGAAAAGTGGAGGTAGGCGTTCCGCCTGTAACCGAGAACATTTGTAACTTGTTTGAAAAATATGCTGTTAATAGCTCTGATCTTTGGGAGGTCAGGGGAGACAAAGGCCTTGTAAATATCAGAAATAAGTTAGCTCACCGAGGTCCTGGGAAGGTTCATCACCAAGGGCTAGCTGTTGCGACCCTCCACTTGTCTCTTTTAAACGAGCGACTAGTACACTGTATTCTTGGGCTCGAAATTTCCGGCGACGAATTGCACTCTGGAAGGGATGAGTGGTTGCAACGTGGTTATGTCGAGAATGTCAGAAAATATCTATTTAATACAGCAAGCTAAATTCGAGGCATATGGCGCAACGGAGCCTAACAAGCGCATGTTGTCGGACTGGCTTTCCGCTGCGCTCCAAACCAGCCGCAAATGCGGGCGTTACCCTGAAACTATCACCAAGGCGATGCCGCCGACGCTGATACCATCGGCCTTGGCCCTGACCAACGCTTTCGGGGCACAGGCATTCCACCAACAGCGAGGGACGGCGACTAGCATGGCGACACTGATGATCCAGGGCACCACCTCGGATGCGGGCAAGAGCACGGTGGTGGCCGGGCTGTGCCGGGTATTGGCGCGGCGCGGGGTGTCGGTGGCGCCGTTCAAGCCGCAGAACATGGCGCTCAACAGCGCGGTGACGGTGGACGGCGGCGAGATCGGCCGCTCCACGGCGCTGCAGGCGCTGGCGGCGGGGGTGGACGCGCATAGCGACATGAACCCGGTGCTGCTCAAGCCCGAGAGCGACCGCGGCGCCCAGGTGATCCTGCGCGGCCGGGTACACGGCCACATGGACGCCCTGGACTATCACGCCTACAAGCGCACCGCCCGAGAGAGCGTGCTGGCGGCCTGGCAGGCGCTGTCGTCGCGCTTCGAGGTGATCGTCGCCGAGGGGGCGGGCAGCCCGGCGGAGATCAACCTGCGCGAGGGCGATATCGCCAACATGGGCTTCGCCGAAATGGTCGACTGCCCGGTGGTGCTGGTGGGCGACATCGACCGCGGCGGCGTCTTCGCCCAGCTGGTGGGCACCCTGGCGCTGCTCAGCGAGAGCGAGCGCTCACGTACCCGTGGCTTTATCGTCAATCGCTTTCGCGGCGATATCGCCCTGCTCGAACCGGGGCTCGACTGGCTCACCGAGCGCACCGGCAGGCCGGTGTTCGGCACGCTGCCCTACCTGCAAGGGCTGTTGCTCGATGCCGAGGACAGCATCGGCCGCGACGGCCGGGTGGGGCAGGGCGCCACGCTGAAGGTCCTGGTGCCGGCGCTGCCGCGCATCAGCAACCACAACGACCTCGATCCGCTGCGTCTGCACCCCCAGGTCGACTTGACCTTCGTCGGGCCAAATCAGATCGGCCCCGGCCGGGAGATTCCGCCCGCCGATCTGATCATCCTGCCCGGCAGCAAGAGCACGCGTAGCGATCTCGCCTGGCTGCGCGCCCAGGGCTGGGAGGAAGCGATCATGCGCCACCTGCGCTACGGGGGCCGGGTGCTCGGCATCTGCGGCGGCTTCCAGATGCTCGGTCACGCGATTCACGACCCCGAGGGCCTGGAGGGGCCGGCGGGCTCCAGCGAGGGGCTGGGGCTGCTCGAGTTCGAGACCCGCATGGTCGCCGGCAAGCAGTTGCGCAACGTGAGTGGGCGCTTGCTCACCGAGGGCGTGTCGATCGCCGGCTACGAGATCCATAACGGGGTGAGCGAGGGGGCTGCCCTGGCGCGGCCGCTTTGCGAGCTGGAAGGCCGGCCCGACGGCGCCGTCAGCGCCGACGGTCGGGTCATGGGCACCTACCTGCACGGCCTGTTCGACCGGCCCGAGGCCTGCGCGGCGCTGCTCGCCCGCTGCGGGTTGGAGGGGCAGAGGCGGCGGTGGATTACGACGCCCACCGCCAGCGGGAACTCGACCGGCTGGCCGACTGCCTGGAAGCGCAGCTCGATCTCAACGCCCTCCTGGCGCTGCTGGAGCGCTGACGCCCCTGAGGAGACACCCGGGAGGTATCTGACGGCGATTTTCCGGCTCTTCGCACTTTAGAGTGAACATGTTTGCCAGGTTCTATGGTGGGAGGCCGGCTCTGCCGGCGGTGCGACGCTTCGACGAAGGCGCCGCAGGCGCCCCATGGGTAGCGCTGTGCGCTACTTCGCGAGCTGAAGTCGAGGCGTCGAACCGTCCCTCCCACATAGCCTGTTCACGCCAGTCTGCGATGAACCGATTTTCCTCTCATTCTTTCGTCGATGTGGGCGCCTTAATGCGGGCGCCTCTCACCTGGCCGGGCGGCGTCGGCAAGAAAGTTGACGTTGACGTAAACGTCTTAAAAACTCCCGCTTTCTTGTCGACAATATTGGCGAATTCTCCGGTTTATCCCGCCTGGAGCGCGAGCCTTTCGCCAGCGAGGCAGCGCTGTGTCGACAACTTCGCCGCCGGCCCTGCCAAGCCCCCTTCGCCCAAGGTCGAATGTTCGCTTCGGCGCCGCACGCGTACAACCTCTTCTCGACCATGCCAACAACAACAACAGACCAAGGATCGCCCATGAATAAACAGAACCGCTGAGGTATCGACGTGCTGCTCAAACGTGACTATGGCCAGGAGCAACCCTACTGGCCGCTGGGACCCTTCAAAGTTCGCCTTCCCTTCATCCACTTCCCCTGGGCTATCCCGGAGACCATCCAGGCCCTGGTGATGTTCGTCATCTCACTCGGGATGATTCCGCTACTGGAACAGTATCTGGGCCTGCCCTACGAGGTGGCACTGGCCTTCGTGGTGGTCTGCGGTATCGGCTTCATTCTGCCGCCGCTGCTGGGCATTCCCTTCATCGCTGGCTGGATCACGCCGGCGATTCCGGTCGTCCTGCTGTTCATCGGTGACTTTGAGCCTGGCCCCGAGGCACTCAAGGCGATGGTCGCACTGCAGCTGATGGTGTCGGCGATCTTTTTATTTATGGCGGTGACACGCCTGGGCACCAAGCTGGTCAACAACGTGCCGGCGTCGATCAAGGCGGGGATTCTGCTGGGGGCGGGTATCGCCGCCATCAGCGGTGAGATCGTCGAGGGCGGCCGACTCTACAATACGCCGATCTCGCTGGGCATCGGCGGTTTGATCACCCTCTATGTGCTGTTCTCGCTCTCCTTCCGCGACCTGGCCGAGAAGTATCGCTGGGCGCGCAATATCGTCGCCTTTGGCATGGTACCGGGCATGCTGATCACCATGGCCATCGGCTGGGGCGTCGGCGAATACCCGCTGCCTGAGGTCGAGTGGGGCATCGCGGTTCCCGATTTTGCCGGCATCTGGGCCTACCTGCCGTTCAATATCGGGGCGCCGGGTATCGAGCTGATGGTGGCGGCGATTCCCACGGCGATCATCGCCTACATCATCGCCTTCGGCGATATCGTCGTCGGTCAGACGCTGCTCAAGCGGGTCGATCACCTGCGCCCCGACGAGAAGATCGAGGTGGACGTCGACCGTGTTCACCTGATCACCGGCCTGCGCAACCTGATGCACTCGCTGCTGGCGCCCTATCCGGGGCTGGCCGGGCCGCTGTTCACCGGCGCGATGGCCACCGTCACCGAGCGCTACCGCTATGGCCGCAAGGCGATGGAGACCATCTACTCCGGCACTGCTGTGTTCTGGATTGTGGGCTTCCTGGCATTGTTCCTGCTGCCGCTGGTGACGGCCTTCCGCCCGGTGCTGCCGGTCGCGCTCTCCATCACCCTGCTGATCACCGGCTATCTGTGCATCGCGGTGGCAGTGGAGCAGATCAAGAACGCCACCGCCATGGGCGTGGCGGGCATCATGGGCGTGGTGCTGGCCACTCACGGCGCCGCCTGGGGCCTGGGCATCGGCCTGATCCTCTACTTCCTGATCGAGCATCGCGCCCGAGGCGCCCGGGAGCTCGAGGAGCAGGAGCCGATTCAGGTCGAGGACGACATGGTGGTGGAGAAGACTGCGGAAGACGAAGAAGCCGCGCGTAGCGGCGACGAGGGGCTCGCGCCGCAGCCGCGTACCTGAATAGCCGCACCCTTCGGCACCATGGCGGGCCGCTCCCTTGGGGGCGGCCCGTTTTGCTATGGGGGCTCGCGTCGACAGGCAGGTGGCCGACGAAGCGCTCGGGGTCGTCGGTGATCACGCTTTTGACCCCCCAGCCCCAGCGGGGGCGAAGGCGGTGGGATCGTTGGCGGTGTAGCAGAGCAGGCGGTACTCGGCCGTAATCGCCCGCGCCTGGGATTTGGTGAGCCGCGTCCAGTCGCAGTGCACGCTGAAGGCCTGCAGTGCCTCGCAGCGCCGACGCCAGTGGCGAGGAATCCCCTCGAAGAGCACGCCCAGGGCGAGGCGTTCGGCAGGGGCGATCTCACGGGAGCGGGCGAGGGCGGTATCGTTGAACGAGGAGAGAATCAGCCGCTGAGGCGGCAGCGCCTCGAGCAGCATGGGGACGACACACTCCACCAGTGCCGCGGCGCTGCGGCCCTTGTTGACCTTGAGCTCGAGGTTCAGGCCCATCTCCAGTGCCTCGATCAACGTCAGCATCTCCCGCAGGGTGGCCATGCGCTCGCCGCAGAACGTATCGCCGAACCAGGCGCCGACATCGAGCCGGCGAGCGCTGGGGAGATCCAGATCGACCAGCTTGCCGCCGCTGTCCGAGCAGCGCCTGAGCGTGGCGTCGTGCCAGATCACCGGGGTGCCGTCGCCGAGCAGCTGGACATCGAGTTCCACCCAGTGGCAGCCGGCCCGCTGGGCGGCACGCACGGCGGCCAGGGTGTTCTCCGGGGCGTGGGCGGACAGGCCGCGATGGGCGATCAGGCGGGGCAGGGCGATAGCGGGGTGGGGGCTGGACATAGGCAACTCGTGTCGCGAGGATGGTGAAAGCGTCGGTCACGGCGTCGGGCCCGCGCTGGCAGCAGTTCGGCAGGCCGAGGCGTCAGCATAGCGACTCCGGCGCGCCGTGACACGGGCGCAAGAGGGAGAGGGTATGCTAGTCTTGCGCGTTTTCGATCATGTGACGAGGCAAGCAATGAGGGTGACGACCCCGGAACACGGCGAGCAGCGCGACGCCTGGTTGGCACGGCTGTGTGCCGATATCTATGGCAGGGAAGCCGGGCTCGCCCCGCTGGTCACCTTCAGCGGGACCCGGCAGGTGCTCTTCGCCCAGGAGGCGGCGCGGCTCTGGGCGCTGGTGGATAACCAGGGGCGCCCCGGGGCGCTGGCCCTGCTGGTCCTCGACGAATCCGGCAAGGGGATGAACCTGTGGCTGAGCGCCTCGCCCGGCGGCGATCGCGAGAGCCTGCGGCGCCTGGTTCGCGAGCTGGCGCTCAAGGCGCCGCTGCGGGTGGAGGCCACGGATCAGCAGGCGGAGGACTTCTACCGTCGCTGCGGCATCACCCGCTGGTTTGCCGCCCCCGGCGGACGTCGGCTCGGCCTGGCCGAGGGGCATCCGGCGCAGGCTGCCGGCGAGCTTGCCGAGCCGATGCACTTCGACGAGGCGGCCATCCTGCGCCGCTTCAAGCATGATGCGCGCTTCTTCGAGGACGAGAAGAGGGCTTCGTGAGGGCTCTGGCAGCCTTTCCCGGCTGAGACGCGCGGTGGGCGAGCCTAACGCCCTTGACCGCAGGGGCAAAGGGCGGTTGGATAGCGCGACACTCCTCATGACAAGGACTCGACGATATGGCCAAGCGCATCCAGTTTGCCCGCACCGGTGGCTCGGAGGTTCTCGAACTCGTCGAGGTGACGCCAACGTCACCCGGCCCCGGTGAGGTTCGCGTTAATAACCGCGCGGTGGGGCTCAACTTCATCGATATCTATTTTCGTACCGGCCTCTACCCGGCGCCGTCGCTGCCCTCCGGGCTCGGCACCGAAGGGGCCGGGGTCGTGGATGCCGTGGGGGAAGGGGTCACCCACCTCCAGGTCGGCGATCGTGTCGCCTATGCCCAGGGGCCGCTGGGCGCCTATGCCGAGCAGCATACCCTGCCCGCCGACAAGGTGGTGACGCTGCCTGAGGCCATCGACTTCGAGACCGCCGCCGGCTGCATGCTCAAGGGCCTCACGGTGCAGTACCTGATGCGCCAGACCTTCGAGCTGAAGGGCGGCGAGACCATCCTCTGGCACGCCGCGGCCGGCGGCGTCGGCTCCATTGCCTGCCAGTGGGCCAGGGCCCTGGGGGTGAAGCTGATCGGTACCGTCAGCTCCCCGGAGAAGGCGGCGCTGGCCCAGTCCAACGGCGCCTGGGCGACCATCGACTACACCAAGGAAGACGTGGTGGAGCGGGTGCGCGAGCTCACCGATGGCGCCATGTGCGATGTGGTCTACGACTCGGTGGGCAAGGATACCTGGGAGACCTCGCTGGACTGCCTCAAGCCGCGCTCGCTGATGGTCAGCTTCGGCAACGCCTCTGGGGCGGTGGAGGGCGTCAACATCGGCATCCTCAACCAGAAGGGCTCGCTGTTCGTCACCCGCCCGAGCCTCAACGGCTATGCCGACACCCGCGAGCGCCTGGAGTGGATGGCCGGCGAGCTGTTCGAGATGCTCGAAAGCGGCAAGCTCAAGGTGGATATCGCCAATCGCTTCCCCCTGAGCGAGGCCGGCAAGGCCCAGGACGCCCTGCAGGGCCGCCAGACCACCGGCTCGACCGTTCTGCTGCCCTAAAGCCCTTCGGGTAGGCCCTTCGGGCAGGCCCTTCGGGCAGGCCCTTCGGGCAGGCCCTTCGGGCAGGCCCTCCGGGCAGGGACGAGGAGCGAGGCACGAGGGGCGAGGAAAACCCCGGGCCTTCGGCCAGCGCCCAGCTGCAAGGCAGTTGTGGGAGGCCGGGTCCCCCGGGCGAATGGCGTCGATAGACGCCCCGGCGGTGTTGCTAGCGATACTGTCTTCCGCCGAGGAGGCCTCCGGCCTCCATTCGTCGATGCGTCGAACCGCCGGCAAAGCCGACCTTCCAATCTACTCTGCGCCCCTCGTTCCTCACCCCTCGCACCTCGTTCCTCACCCCTCACGAATTCTCCACATAGGCGCCCATCTGGCGCATCCGTGACTCGAAGCTCGCCACGTTGTCCACCAGCTCATCGGGGCCGAAGGCCACGCACTCCGCCAGCAGCACCTCGATCAGGGTGATCGCCGAGAGGATCGACGGGAAGAAGTGCGGCGTGGCGTTGGCCACGGTGAAGGTGATGGTGGAACCGGGCACCAGCGGCGAGCGCAGGGTATCGGTCACCACGATGGGGCTGAGGCCGCTGGCCCGGGCGATCTCCAGCGCCCGCATGGTCTCGGCGCAGTAGGGCTCGAAGCCGAAGGCCACCACCACGTCCCCCTCGCCGAAGGTGGAGAGCTCGGTCAAAAGCCCCCCTCCTGGCCGCGGATCAGCTGGATATTGGGCATGGCGATGCGCCCCACATAGGCGAAGTGGTAAGCGCAGGCGAAGGTGTCGCGAAACCCCACCACGGCAATCTTGTTGGCGCTTAGCAGCAGCTTGGCGGCATCGCGGACCCGTTTCTGGTTGTCGGCGGTGAAAAGGCGCCCGATGTTGTCGAAGGCCGCATCGCCCACGTCGAGAAACACCTGGTCGTCGGTCTGGCTGGCCAGGGTGCGTAGCTGGCTGGCGCGGCCGGAGAGCTCCACTGGGCCCGCCTGTACCGCCGACTGGAACACCTCGCGGAACTGCTCATAGCTCTCGAAACCCAGCCGCTTGGCCAAGCGCACCAGGGTGGAGGCGGTGACCTGGGCGGCGGCGGCCGACTTGCGAATCGACTGAAAGGCGATCTCGACAGGATGCTCCAGCACGTAGCCGGCGGCGAGCTTCAGCTGAGGGCTGAGTTCGGGATAGGCCTCGGCCAGCTGCTGATTGACGGCATCCAGCCCCGCGGGGGCAGCGAATCGTCGCTGGGGGTGTCGTCACGGCGCGGTTGGTCGTCCAGCACGGCGCTCTCCTGAAGGCTGTCGCGTCGCCACCTCGGTGGCGCGGTGTCGTAAGGCGGCGCCATTGTAACGCATGCCACCGCATTATGAATGACACAATCGTTTCTCATGTTCCATTATTTCGACACGGCCGTGTTGACGGCGCTGTCGCGCTTGGCTAGGATGCGCCTCAGAACAAGCGTGTCGTAAGTTTGAAGATAACGATACGTTTGTTTCCTGGTGGGGAATGCCTCCCGGGGCGTTATAGCGCCTGCCCTGGCCGTTTCCCTTCGACTTCGCGAGTGTTTGAGAGAGTGTCCGAACCGTCCATGAGCCAAGCCAGTCCCGAAACCCTGATCATCGCCCGCCACGGCCCGGTGATGGAGATTCGCTTCAACCGTCCGCAGCGTCTCAATGCGGTGGTGGAAACCCTGTATACCGACCTGCTGTCGGCACTGGCCGACGCCGAGGCGGATGTCGACGTGCGGGCGGTGATCCTCACCGGAGAGGGGCGCGCCTTCTGCGTCGGCGCGGACATGAAGGAGCATGGCGGCGCCAAGCGCACCCTGTTCCAGCGTCGTCAGTACCTGCAGCTGGGCAACGATGTCTGCGAGGCCATCCTGCGGCACAAGAAACCGGTCATCGCCGCGGTGAACGGCTACGCCCTAGGGGCCGGCGCCGAGATGGCGGTCGCCTGCGACTTTATCGTGATGGCCGATGAGGCCCAGATCGGCTTCCCCGAGACCAGCATCGGCACCTGTGTGGGAGGCGGTGTCTCCAAGCTGCTGCCGCAGCTGGTGGGGCTCAACAAGGCCCGCGAACTGCTCTTCACCGGGCGTCGGATCGACGGCGAGGAAGCGGCGCGTATCGGCCTTGCCGCCTCCAGCTGGCCGGCGGAGTCGCTCATGCCCGAGGCGCATCGGCTGGCGGAGACGCTGAGCAAGCAGGCGCCAGTCTCCATCGCCATGCTCAAGCGACTGGTCAATCAGGGCAGCGACACCGGGCTCGAGAGCCAGTTGCAGCAGGAGCTGGATGCGGTGTTCACCTGTTCGACCACCGCCGACTGGCAGGAAGGCGTCGATGCCTTCGCCGAGAAGCGTTCGCCCCGTTTCCGGGGCGAGTGATCCCGACCCCTGGACGATACCCGCCCGGCCACGGCTGGGCCTTTGACCCCCCTTTCAACGACCCCAGAGGTCAAGGTCAGTTAGCACATGAATCCCATCGAAGGACATCTCCCCACCCGCAGCCCGCTCCACGACATCCTGGCACCCGGCGGCATCGCCGTGATCGGCGCCTCGGCCGATCCCACCAAGCGGGGCTACAAGGCCATGGTCGGGCTGATCAAGGACGGCTATCGGGGCGACATCTATCCGGTCAACCCCAAGGCCGACATGATTCTCGGGGTCAAGGCGTGGCCCTCGGTCACCGCCATTCCCGGCAACCCGGCGCTGGCGCTGATCTGCACCCCGGCGGCCACGGTGCCCGGGCTGATCGCCGAGTGTGGTCGGCGCGGGATCAAGGGGGCGGTGATTCTGGCGAGCGGCTTCGCCGAGGTGGGCGATGAGGGGGCTGCGCTTGAGCGCGAGATGCTGGAGAAGGCCCGCGCCCACGGCGTGCGCCTGATCGGCCCCAATACCTCGGGCCTCTTTAATCTTCACCATCGGGTCAACCTGCTGGCCCTGGACAACGTCAAGCCCGGCGGCGTGGGCATCATCTCCCAGTCCGGCAACATGCTGCTGTCGCTGGCACTCGAGGCCCAGTACAACGGCAACGTGGGCTTCTCCACCTACGCGGGGCCCGGGAACCAGAGCGACATCGGCTTCAACGACTACCTGCGCTACCTCGGCGAGGACGAGAACACCCGGGTGGCGACGCTCTACGTGGAGGGCTTCCGCGACGGGCGCAAGTTCCTCGACGTAGCCCGCGAGGTGACCGCCATGAAACCGGTGGTGGTCTACAAGTCCGGCTCCACCGAGGCGGGCCAGAAGGCGGCGAGCTCCCACACCGGGGCGCTGGCCGGCAGCTACGCCATGACCGTGGACCTGCTCAAGCAGTCCGGCGTCAGCGTGGTGCAGCACTCCGACGAGATCCTGCCGGTGGCCGAGGGGCTTGGTCTCTTGCAGAAGGCTCGCGGCAAGCGGGTGGCGGTGATCTCCGACGGCGGCGGTCAGGCCACCATCGCCTCCGACCGCCTGACCGAGGCGGGCCTCGAGCTCGCCGAGCTCTCCGAGGCGACCCGTCAGAAGCTGCGCGATGTGCTCTTCCCCCAGGCCTCCACCGTCAACCCGGTGGACGTGGCCGGCTCCACCGACGCCAATCCGTCGCTGCTGGCCACCTGCATGGAGATCGTCGCCGCCGACGACAACGTCGACAGCGTCTTCCTGGTGGGCATGTTCGGCGGCTACAGCATCCGCTTCGCCGAGTCGCTGCTGGGTGACGAGATGCGCGGCGCCGAGGCGATGGTGGACCTCTCCAAGGCGACCACCAAGCCGCTGGTGGTCTACAGCCTCTATACCCCCATCAAGCCGCCGGCGCTGCGCCGCCTGCACGAGGCGGGGCTACCCATCTACGCCTCCATCGAGCATGCGGTACGGGTACTCTCGGCCCTGGGCGAGCGCGGCCAGTATCTGGCCCAGGAGGAGCGCCAGAGCCGCGAACGCAGCGTCGAGCCGCAGCCCGAGCTCTCCGCCATGTTCCAGCAGGCTCAGCGCGAGGGCCGCGACCTCTTCGAGTACGAGGCCAAGCGGCTGCTGCGCGACCACGGCATCGAGGTGCCCCTGGAGCTTGTGGTGAGAAGTGAGACGGAGCTGGCGGAGGCCGCGGCTCGGTTCGGCGAGACGCCACTGGCCATGAAGGTGGTCTCCAAGGATATTCTGCACAAGTCCGACGCTGGCGGCGTCAAGCTCAACGTGGTGGGTGAGGCCGCCATGCGCCAGGCCCGCCAGGCGATTCTCGAGTCCTGCCGGGCGTATGATGCCAGCGCCGAGATCGAAGGGGTGCTGGTCACGCCCATGGCCAAGAAGGGCGTCGAGGTGATCCTCGGGGTGATCCGCGATCCCATCTTCGGTCCGGTGCTGATGTTCGGGCTCGGTGGCATCTTTGTCGAGATCCTCGAGGACGTGGCCTTCCGCGCCATTCCGCTGTCGCGACGCGACGCCGAAGATATGGTGGAGCAGATCAAGGCGAAGAAGATTCTCGGCGGCGTGCGCGGCGAGAAGGCGGTGGACAAGGCCGCACTGGTGGACCTGCTGCTCAAGGTATCGCGCATCGTCGAGGCCTACCCGGCGCTCTCCGAGCTCGATCTCAATCCGGTGATCGTCAACGCCGACGGCTATGCGGTGGTGGACGCTCGGGTTATCGTGGGACGTGACGCCTCATCCGACAAGGAAGCCCTCTCATGAGCCAGACAGCGACCCAACCGAGCCTTCCCCAGCTCACCGACGCCCGCCTCTCCCTGGAGGGGCGGGTGGCAACGCTGACCCTGGACCGCCACGACGTGCGCAACGCCCTGACCGGCACCGCCCTGGTCGATGACATCGTCACCGTGGCCCAGTGGGTCAACGCCTGCGAGGCCGTCTCGGTGCTGGTGATCACCGGCGAGGGCAGCGCCTTCTCCGCCGGTGGCAACGTCAAGGACATGGCCAACCGCGGCGGCGACTTCGCCGGCGACGTGGCCGAGGTCTCGGCGCGCTACCGGCGCGGCATCCAGCGCATCCCGCTGGCGCTGGCCGAGGTGGAGGTGCCGATCATCGCCGCGGTCAACGGCCCGGCCATCGGCGCCGGCTTCGACCTGGCCAACATGGCCGATATCCGCATCGCTTCCCGGAAGGCCAAGTTCGGCGAGACCTTCCTCAACCTGGGGATCATCCCCGGCGACGGCGGCGCCTGGTTCATGCAGCGCCTGATCGGCTACCAGCGCGCCTTCGAGCTGACCTTGAGCGGCCGGGTGATCGACGCCGAGGAGGCGAAGGCGTACGGCATCGTGCTGGAAGTGACCGAGCCCGAGGCGCTGATGGAGACCGTGGGCGAGCTCGCCGCCCGCATCGCCGCCCAGCCGCCCAAGGCGACGCGCCTCACCAAGCGGCTGATGAAGATGGCCCAGCGCACCGAGCTCAAGGACTTCCTGGATCTCTGCGCGGTCTTCCAGGGCATGTGCCACAACGAGCCCGAGCACCTGGAGGCGGTCAGCGCCATGCTGGAGAAGATGGCGAAATAGCGGCTTTTGATCGGTTCATCGCACTTTAGCGTGAACATGTTTGGCAGGTTTGATGGTGGGAGGCCGCGGTTCGACGTCTCGGCTCTGCCGGCGGTGCGACGCTTCGACGAAGGCGCCGCAGGCGCCCATGGGTAGCGCTGCGCGCTACTTCGCGAGCTGAAGTCGAAGCGTCGAACCGTCCCTCCACACAGATCTCGTTCACGCCAGTCTGCGAAGAGTCTTTTTATCGCGGCTTTGTATCAGGCACCAAGGCGCCCGGCTTCCGCCGGGCGTCGTCGTTCGGGAAGAAAAGACTTGTCGACGAGCGGCCCGGCTGGCGATGCTGAAGGCATCCATTCATACAGGGACGTGACTCCATGGCCGACAGCACCCTGGTCTTCATCGTGCTCGGGCTGACCCTTGCCGCCTTCGTCTGGGGGCGCTTTCGCTACGATCTGGTGGCGCTGGCCGCGCTGTTGGGCTCGGTGATGCTGGGGCTGGTGCCGGGGGAGGAGGCCTTCCTGGGCTTCGGGCATCCGGCGGTGATCACCGTGGCGGCGGTGCTGGTGCTCAGCCGCGGCTTCGAGCGCTCCGGGGTGGTGGACGTCATCGCCGAGCAGGTGCTCAAGGTGGGGGACCGGCTCTTCCTGCAGCTGGCCGCGCTGACCGGCACCGTGGTGGTGCTATCCGGTTTCATGAACAACGTCGGCGCGCTGGCGCTGCTGCTGCCGGTGGCCATGCGCCTGGCCCGGGAGCACGACGCCTCCCCCTCGGTCCTGCTGATGCCGCTGGCCTTCGGCTCGCTGCTGGGGGGCTGACCACCCTGATCGGTACCCCGCCCAATATCATCATCGCCAGCTACCGCGGCTCGGTGACCGGCGAGAATTTCGGCATGTTCTCCTTTACGCCGGTCGGGGTCGCGGTGGCCCTGGCGGGGCTCGCCTTTATCCTGCTGATCGGCTGGCGCCTGGTCCCCCAGCGCGCCGGCAAGGCCTCCACGGAGGCGATGTTCGATACCGCCAACTACCTGGTGGAGCTGCGGGTCGGCGAGGAGTCCAAGGCCAAGGGCCTGACCCTGCGCGAGCTGCAGCGGGAACTCGAGGAGACCATCCCGGTGCTGGCGGTGGTGCGCGACGACAAGCGCCGCGCCGGCCATACCTTCTTCGGCACCCTCCAGGAGGGTGACATCCTGCTGATGGAGGCGGGCCCCGAGGAGATGAAGCTGCTGGAGGGCAAGGCAGGCCTGCGCCTGGGCAAGGAGGCCGACGACGAGGAGCAGGAGGCCAAGGATAAGAAGACCGAGGATGAGGCGAAGAGGAGCGAGAAGGCCGTGCATCAGCCGCCCAGTGAGCGCCTGGTGGCGGAGAAAGCCCAGAGCAGGGGGAGAAGGACAAGAAAGACAAGGAAGACAGGAAGAGCGGCGTGGACACCGAAGGGCTCCAGCTGGCGGAGGCGGTGGTGCGCAACGACTCCATGATGGTCAACCGCACCGTCACTCAGCTGCGCCTGCACAACCAGTTCGGGCTGCATCTGGTGGCGGTGGCTCGGGACGGCGGCCGCCTCAAGCAGCGCCTGCGCGAGATCCGCTTTCGCCCCGGCGATGTGCTGCTGCTGCAGGGGGAGAGAGTGAGCTTACCGAGAGCTTCGCTCTGCTGGGCTGCCTGCCGCTCGCCAGCCGAAACCTGACCCTGGGCCAGCCGCGCATGCTGCTGGCGTCTCTGGGCATCTTCGCCGCGGCCATTCTCGCCATCATGTTGGGGCTGCTGCCGGCGGCGGTGGCGCTTTCCAGCGCGGCCCTGCTGGCGCTGCTGGTGGGGTATTGCCCCTGCGCGAGGGCTATCAGGCCATCGACGGGCCGGTGATCGTGCTGCTGGGGGCCATGATTCCGGTGGGCCAGGCGCTGGAGACCAGCGGCGGCGCGGCGCTGATCGCCGAGGCGATGCTTGCGTGGGGGAGCGAGTGGCCGGTGATAGCGACCCTGGTGGGACTCTTCGTGCTCTCCATGGTGCTTTCCAATATCGTCAACAATGCCGCGGCGGCGCTGCTGATGGCGCCCATTGCGGCAAGCCTGGCACGCGGCTTCGATGCCTCCCTGGATCCCTTCCTGATGGTGGTGGCGGTGAGTGCCTCCTGCGCCTTCCTGACCCCCATCGGACATCAATCCAACACGCTGGTGATGGGCCCCGGCGGCTACCGATTCGGCGACTACTGGAAGCTCGGACTGCCGCTCTCCCTGGTGGTACTGGCAGTGGCCATTCCCATGATCCTGCTGGTCTGGCCGTTGTGACGCCTGGCCTGGGCCAACGACCTGGCGGCCTCCGTGCGCGAACTATGGCGGGCCGGCAAGCCCCGGGTGGGTCTTCGTAACTCTGATAACATTTATTAACTCTGTAGCAACAAATCGCCGGGCCATTTCTTGCCCGCAGGCAAGAAATGACCCGATTTTCAGGCAATGTATTGCCTGGAAGAAGGCCTGTGAGCACGGAGGGTTTTCGTAGGTATTTGATTATTTTGTATTTTACTGATATTGGCATGGTCCCTGCCCCTTGTTGGGTGTCCACAGGACACTCTCTTTCATACCGTCAAGGAGCAGACTCATGCCGACACCTTGCTATATCAGCATCCACGGTCAGACCCAGGGCCATATCACTGCGGGCGCCTTCACCCCGGACTCCGTGGGCAATATCTACGTGGAAGGCCACGAAGATGAGATGCTGGTGCAGGAGTTCAAGCACATCGTCACCGTGCCCACCGACCCGCAGTCCGGCCAGCCTTCCGGCCAGCGTGCCCACAAGCCGTTCATCTTCACCGTGGCCCTCAACAAGGCCGTGCCGCTGCTCTACAACGCCCTGGCCTCCGGCGAGATGCTGCCGAATGTCGAGCTGAGGTGGTACCGCACCTCCGTGGAGGGCCGTCAGGAGCACTTCTTCACCACCACCCTGACCGACGCCACCATCGTCGACATCAACCTGCACATGCCCCATGCCCAGGACCTGACCAAGGCTGAGTTCACGCAGCTGATGGATGTTTCCCTGGCCTACCGCAAGATCGACTGGGAGCACACCGTGGCGGGTACCTCCGGGTCCGACGACTGGCGCGCCCCGCTGGAATCATAAGCGCCCAGATGGCCGCCTGTGGGCGGCCATCGTCTTGGCCGTTGATGCCAGGGCACCTCGCCGCGCCCTGGCATCAGCGGCTCGAGTGACCCCATTGGACACGCCGCGCCCACATCGTGCGGCAGCCGTACCGACTTCCAGGAGGGAAGACGCCGCATGGCCCATGCAAGCGGACTGCAGTTCACCTTGACCCTGCCCGGGGGCGAGGATGTGGCGGTCATCGACTTCATCTATCGCGAGGCCCTCTCCGCCCCCTTCGAGCTCAGGGTGACCCTGGCCAGCCGCGACCCGGAGATCGCCCCCGCCGACACGCTCGATCGCAACGCTACCCTGACGGTCTGGCAGGACGGCGAGCCGCTACGCCGCGTCCACGGCATCGTCAGTGAGTTCGGCCGCGGCGATCGCGGCCACCGCCGCACCTTCTACACTCTGGTCATCCGCCCGGCGCTGTGGCGCCTCGACCTGCGCCACAACTCGCGGATCTTCCAGGACACCCCGCCCCAGGATATCCTCGCCACCCTGTGCGATGAGCGCGGCCTGCGTGATGTGGCCTTCGCCCTGACCCGCGAGCCCGCCGAGCGCGAGTTCTGCGTGCAGTACCGCGAGACCGACCTGGCCTTCGTCGAGCGCCTGGCCGCCGAGGAAGGGCTCGTCTACCTCCATGAGTTCGAGAATGCCGAAGGCGGCGCCCACCGGCTGGTGTTCATCGATGCCACCCAGCTGCTGCCCAGGGTGGGGGAGCGCACCTACCACGGCCGGGCCGGCGGTACCCCGCCGCGGCGCCATATCCGCAAGCTGCGCCAGGTGTCACGGGTGCGCCCGGCGTCGGCGATGCTCAAGGACTACACCTTCAAGAACCCGGCCTACGACCAGCTTCACGAGCACCCGGCGCCGGACCTCGGCGAGCACGCCCAGCGGGAGGACTACGAGCACTTCGACTACCCCGGCCGCTACAAGGCCGATGCCTCGGGGGTGCCCTTCACCCGGGTGCGCCTGGAGGCGCTGCGCGCCGAGGCCCATACCGCCCAGGCCGAGAGCGACCTGCCGGAACTGGCCCCGGGAATGTGCTTCACCCTCACCGACCACGATATCGACGCCCTCAACCGCGACTGGCAGGTAGTCGAGGTGGTGCATCATGGCGAGCAGCCCCAGGCCCTGGAGGAGGATGGCGTCGCCCAGGGGGAGGCGGCTGGCCTGGGCCAGATAACCCGCTATTATAACGAGCTGGTGCTGGCCCCCGCCGACCGCGCCTGGCGCCCCGAGCCCCCGTCCGGCCCCGGGTCGACGGCCCCCAGGTGGCCGTCGTGGTGGGGCCCGAGGGCGAGGAGATCCACTGCGACGAACACGGCCGGGTCAAGGTGCAGTTTCCCTGGACCGCTACGCCGACCCCGATACCGCCGGGGCTGGCGGCGAAGCCGCTGAAAGAGGGGCCAGTGCCTGGATTCGGGTCAGCCAGGGCTGGGCCGGCGGCGGCTACGGCGCCATGGCCATCCCGCGCATCGGCCACGAGGTGATCGTCTCCTTCCTGGAGGGCGACCCGGACCAGCCGATCATCACCGGGCGCACCTATCACGCGGTCAACACCCCGCCCTATGCGTTGCCCGCGCACAAGACCCGCACCGTGCTGCGCACCCAGAGCCACAAGGCGGAAGGCTTCAACGAGCTGCGCTTCGAGGATGCGACCGACGCCGAGCAGATCTGGCTGCACGCCCAGAAGGACCTGGAGCTGCTGACCCTCAACGACCGCACCGAGACCATCCGCCGCGACAGCCGCCTCACCGTCGAGCGCCACCGCCTCGGCGAGATCCACGGCGACGACCACCTCACCGTGCACGGTCAGCGTCACACCCAGGTGAAGGGCGAGGGCGGTCAGCACCTCACCGTGCACGGCAGCCTGCACCTTGAGGCCGGCCAGGCCTGGCTGACCGAGAGCGGCCGCGAACTGCATATCAAGGCCGGCCAGAAGGTCGTGCTCAATGCCGGCCGCGAGATCACCCTCAAGGCTGGCGGCAGCTTTATCAAGCTCGATGCCTCCGGGGTGACCATCGTTGGCCCCTGGATCAAGGTCAACGCCGGCGGCAGCCCCGGCACGGGCAGCGGCCAACAGGCTGAGCCGCCGCGCTTGCCCGGCGAGGCCATCCCCGAACGCAGCGACGACGTGACGCTCAAGGCGCATCAGCAGGCCCTGCTCGATGATGACGTCAGCGAAGCGCTCAGTGCCGCCGAGCGGCTGCAACAGCAAGCCAACACCCACCTGGCGCAAGCCGACCGGCTGCGTGAGGCCCTGAATGACGACCCCAACGACAGATCGCTGGACGACGCCGAAGCGCTGTATGCCGAGGTTGAGCGACTGATCGGCGAAACCCGGGGGCAGAGAGACGCCCTGATGGATGCCGCCAGGGAAGGACGCCTCGGCGGCAACGACCTCCTCGACAGCCATTTCCTCGTCGACGAAGCGGCACAGCGTGCCAATGACCTGCGTCAGGAAGCCGAGCGGCAGGTGCGTTACGCTTCCTCGTCTGGTCAGGCGACTCGGGCGGTAGGGACGTTCGCCGCCGAGGTCTTCACGCCCTACGGCACCGCGGTGGACGCCCAGGATACCTATCAGCTATGGGGCGAGGGGCGTTATGGCGCCGCGACGGGCATGGCCGCGCTCACGGCGGTATCGGTCGTGCCCGGGGTCCGGGCCGTGCGCAAAGTGGGCGAAGCCGGCGACGGTGTGCGCAGCGGCACCCGCAGATCGGACAGTGCAGGCATGCGCCCTGGGCGATTGCCAGCGCCCCAGGGGGCGCTCACCCCGGACGACTTCTCGCAGTACGCCGGCCTCAATCATCGCCGGGCGGCGGCGGGCGAGCACAATGCCCACCTGCTGATGCAAGAGAGAGTTTACGCCGGTGGGCAGTACCAACGGCCGGTACACGCCCGGCGCCCAAGGTATCGATGGGGTATACCGTAACACCAACCCACCGCCGGAATTCGTGATTACCGAGGCCAAGTATAATCGGGCGCGCTTGGGCAAGACTGCTACTGGCCATCGGCAGGCGAGCAACGATTGGATCTTGGAGAATGACAGTCAGCGCCTGCGCAGTGCAGGCCTCAGCGAATCGGAAGTGCGCCGGATACAAGATGGACTCCGACTGGAGGACCCAGCGTCGTCGAGAAACAGCTGATCCGTAATCTGCCGGACGGTAGTATGCAGGTTAGAACGCTGGACAAAGGCGGCTATGTATCCGGCACACCTACTGGGATTTAATGGAGGTACTAATGATTAGAGATCCGCTTAAGCCAAAAACGTACTTTGATGAACGAATTGCCTTTAAGCAGGAGTGCCTTGAGGAGGATGTTGGTCGACTTGCCAATCTTGAAAAATTCAAACCATCTGTACGTATGAATCTAGCGATTGGTATTGTTGATCAGACCCTAAGCCTGCTGATTCTTCGCTACTCCCGAGGTGATGCGATTACCGAGATGCGTGGCGAGGTACAGCAACTACTGACCTACCGTAAGCTGCAGAAGGAGTTCGCCGATGCGCTGCCCGATGTAGAGCAGCCGGATCGGGTGATGTGGGAGCGGGTTACGCAAGGCCGTTACGAAGTATTTATGAATTGGCTGGCCTTTGCGGTGAGCGTGGGCATGGAGCAGGCCTATTTCCAGGAGACCCTGGCGCTGATGGATAACGCCGGGCTGGATGCGCTATTCGATCGTATCTGCGTTCAATTGGGCGATATCAACCGTCCGGTGGCGGATACGCTGCTCTACAAGAAGCACTATGCACCGTTGTTGAAGGTGCTGGATGCCGAACCGGCTGAGCGGCCAGCCTTGATGAAGGCCTTCCTGGATAACTGGTACGATAACCGCAAGGGCCTTCCTGGCTATGACTTGCATCTTTGTAGCCCTGATGGCTACTACGGCTACTGGTGCTTCGAAGCTGCCCTGGTGGTCAAGCTGTTCGATATCGATGACAGTTCTTTCCGTGACCACCGCTACTACCCCGCCGCCCTGGTGCATGGAGACTGAGCATGCTGCGTGATACCCGCCGCTCGGCCGCGTACTTCGACGAGCTGTTACCCGAGTTCGACGAGGGCATCGAAGAGACCCAGCAGGCGCTGGATGCCGGCAATTTCGTGCTGCCCGATGAACAGGTGGACGCTGCCCATCAGCTCTATGAGCTGGCCATCCTGCGGGCGGTGGCTCACTACTCCAGCGGTGCCAGCCCGGCCGAACTGGCGCCGTTGGTGGCCGAGATCCTGCCGCTGCGCCAACAGCTCTCGGCGGTGGCGGATCGGTTGCCGGCCGGCCAGCAGGTCTACCGCCAGCCCTTCGAGGTCTTCGGCGGCCAGGGCAAGGCCTGTGGCTCGGCCAATATCAACCGCTATATCTACGCCCTGTGGTGGCTGGGCCTGCTGGTCGCCACCGACGCCGACGAGGCGCATCTTCAGCAGGCGCTGGCCTGTATCGGCAACACCGGACGCGATGCACTGCTGGACCGCATCGCCGCCCGGCTGGGCCGCCCGCCCGAGACGCCTGCCGAGGAGCTGCGCTATCCCGCCCTCTATCGTCCCCTGCTGGCCGCCTTCGATGCCGAGCCCGCCACACAGCAGACGCTGCTCGGGGTGTTCCTCGATCAGTGGTATGTGCAGTGCCAGGAGGCCGACTGGTACGACAACCACCTGTGCGATTGCGAGTTCGTCTACACCGACTATTACGTCGGCTACTGGAGCTTCGAGGCGCTGCTGGTCGCCCGGCTGCTGGGAGTAGACGACCAGGCGCTACGCGACCATGAGCATTATCCGGGGGATCTGAGCCAGCAACCTTAACGCCGGCGGCAGCCCGAGCGCGTTCGGGTCGCCCGGAGACGCCGCGGCGGCCCGGCGAGGCCATCCCCGAACGCAGCGACGACGTGACGCTCAAGGCGCATCAGCAGGCCCTGATCGACGATGAGATGGTCAGCTACAACCCCGGTGAGGAAGCGGGCCGTGTGGTCAGCAGCCATTGGGATAACGCCAAGGCAGCCACCAGGACCGCCTGGGAGGCGCTGCCATTCACCAGCGACGACGACTCCACGAAAGCCGCCCGAGGCCGTGTCGTGCAAGGTACCCAAGACGCCTACCAGGGGCTGCGCACCCTGTCAGGGCAGAGTGCGATATCTCTGGCCAAAAGCAGCTTCAGCCTGCGCAGCGGTGATATCGAGCCCACCCTTCTGGAGAGGTCGAGTTGCGTCGCCTCGCCGTGGCCGTCAACGGCCTTATCGACGGGCTGTGGATCGAGGAGCGCTGCCGGCGGAGACGCTGGAGAGTCGCGGGCTCCAGGCCACTGGCCTGGATGCCGCCTCGCGGCTGCTCGGCCTCAGGCTCGGCGAGCCTCTCTCGGTTGAGTGACCGACCGCAGAAACGCCGGTGCCCCGGCGCTGGGCCGGGGCGTGGGGAGTGGCAGCGTCAGGCGGCGTGGTGGCGCAGCACCTTGCTTTTGTCGATGACGAAGGCGTCGTACTCGAAGTCGTCCACCGTGAGCAGCTCCAGCACCTCCGCTTCGCGCTGGCGCATGAAGACGGCATCGTCTTCGCTGATCAGGCCGGCCTTGAGGGCCTCCTCGACACGCTGCTCCGGATGCAGCGCCTCCACCGGGATCTCACCCTTGGCATAGGCCTTGTTGACCGTGCGGTAGAGCGCCTCGGCGCGCTCCTGAGTCGCCAGCAGGGCGTTGTAGTGGGCCAGGGGGTTATCCTCGGCGCCATCGTTGCCGTCCCACGTCTCACGCAGCAGTTTCGTGCGCAGGGCGGTATCGCGGGAGACGGCCTGGGCAATGGTACGGGCCAGGTCGTCGTGGGGCGCTTGAAGCGCTTGCCCCGCGGCATGACCACCACGCGCAGCACCCGGGCGAGGGCCCGGTTTGGCAGGTTGTCGAACAGTTCGTCCAGTGCCTGCTCGGCGCGGCCCAGCAGCAGCTGACAGGCGTAGTGGAAGAGCGCCGCCTCGTCCTCGACCTTGTCGCCTTCGTGCCACTGCTTGATCACCATAGAGGCCAGGTAGAGGTTGGAGAGCACGTCGCCGAGGCGCGCCGAGAGCATTTCGCGCTGCTTGAGGGTCGAGCCGAGGCTGGCCATGGCGGCGTCGGCACAGAGACCGAAGCCGGCGGAGAGCCGGGCGACCTCCTTGGCATAGGGAGCAGCGGTGGCGTCGAAGGGGACATCGGACTTGCCAAGCCCCAGCCCCTGGGTGAGGGCGCGGGCGGCGTTGCCGAAGATCAGGCCGGCATGCCCGAAGAACGCCTTGTCGAAGGCCTGGAGGTCATCGGCGTCCTTGGCGGCCAGCTCCTCCAGCACGTAGGGGTGACAGCGAATCGCCCCCTGACCGAAGATCATCAGGTTGCGGGTCATGATATTGGCGCCTTCCACGGTGATCGCCACCGGGTTGGCGCTGTAGCCTATCCCCAGGTAGTTGCGCGGCCCCAGGGTCACCGCCTTGCCGCCGTGGATATCCATGGCATCGGCGAGGACCACCCGCTGGTACTCGGTGAGCTGGCTCTTGAGGATCGCCGAAGGCACCGCCGGCTTCTCGCCACGGTCGATGGTGTTGGCGGTTTGGTAGACCGCGGCCTGAGCGATATAGCCCAGCGCGCTCATGCGCGCCAGCGGCTCCTGAATGCCTTCCATCTCGGCCACCGGTACGTTGAACTGGCGACGGATGCGGGCAAAGCCCCCGCTCCAGCCGATGGCGTAGCGGGCGGTGCCGGTGGCGCCGGAGGGTAGGGTGATGCAGCGGCCGATGGAGAGGCACTCCACCAGCATGCGCCAGCCCTGGCCGATCATCTCGGTGCCGCCGATAATGGTGTCGAGCGGCACGAAGACGTCCTTGCCCTTGATCGGGCCATTCAGGAAGGGACTGCCAATGGGGTGGTGGCGGCGGCCGATCTCCATGCCCTGGGTATTACGTGGCACCAGCGCCAGAGTGATACCGCGGTCTTCTTCCTCGCCGAGCAGGTGCTCGGGGTCGAACAGGCGAAACGCCAGGCCCACCACCGTGGCGATGGGCGCCAGGGTGATCCAGCGCTTCTCGAAGTTGAGACGCACGCCGAGCACTTCCTTGCCGTCGATCACCTGCTTGCAGACCACGCCGGTGTCGGGCAGCGAGGTGGCGTCACTGCCGGCACGGGGACCGGTGAGACCGAAGCAGGGGATCTCGCGGCCGTCGGCCAGGCGCGGCAGATCGTGGTTCTTCTGCTCATCGGTGCCGTACTTGAGCAGCAGCTCGCCCGGACCCAGCGAGTTGGGCACGCCCACGGTGACCATCAGGGTCTCGTTGACCGAGAGCTTCTGCAGTACCAGGGACTGCGCCTTGGCAGAGAAGCCCAGGCCCCCGTACGCCTTCGGGATGATCATGCCGAAGTAGCGCTCCTGCTTGAGGTGGTCCCAAAGCGGCTGGGGCAGGTCGGCACGCTCCTTGGCGATGTCCCAGGCGTTGCACATGCCGGCGGCCACGGCGCACTGGTTGTCGAGGAAGGCACGCTCTTCGTCGGTCAGCCCCTCGTCCTTGTAATCGAGCAGGGCCTGCCAGTTGGGCTTGCCGGTGAACAGCTCACCGTCCCAGGCCACGCTGCCGGCTTCCAGGGCGACCCGCTCGGTGTCGGAGACCTTGGGCGAGACTTTCTTGAACATGGCGAACAGCCGCGGGGTCAGCCACTTGCCGCGCAGCGCCGGCAGCCCGGCCGCGGCCACAGCCGCTGCGCCGAGCAGCAGCAGCAAGCCCAGCAGCGTGGAGGCGACGAGCAGGCTGGCCAGGCCGGTGACGGCCAGCACGCCCAGGGCGGGAAGGGCGCCCGCCTCGCGGCGCATCACGGTGAGCAGGCCGCCAAGGGCCACGATCAGCAGGATCAGGGTGAGCATGAAACGACTCCGGTGGTGGTGGAACGCAAGCATTCGAACAGATGTTTGAATGCTTGCAGGTTAGCTCACTTTAATGCAACCGGCCAGCATCACAAAAACGGACTCTTCGCACTTTAGCGTGAACATGTTTGGCAGGCTTTATGGTGGGAGGCCGGCTCTGCCGGCGGTGCGACGCTTCGACGAAGGCGCCGCAGGCGCCCCTTGGGTAGCGCTGCGCGCTACTTCGTCGAAGCGTCGAACCGGAGCTGAAGTCGAGGCGTCGAACCGTCCCTCCCACAAAGCGAGTTCACGCCAGTCTGCGAAGAACCCAAAAATGCCCCGCGCTGCAGGGCAGGGCGGGGCGCAGTGGTAATGCTTGACCGGCTTTCTCAGTCGAGGCGGCGCTGGGGCTCTTCCCGGGCCGGGGCGCCATCCGCCACGTAGTAGGGGGCGTCGCTTGGCGGCAGCGGTTCGCGGCCGCGGATCCGGTCGGCGATCTTCTCGGCCAGCATGATGGTCGGGGCGTTGAGGTTGCCGGTGGGGATCAGCGGGAAGAGCGAGGCGTCCACCACCCGCAGCCCCTCCAGGCCGTGCACGCGGCCCTGGCCGTCCACCACGGCGTCGTCGCCTTCGCCCATCCGGCAGCTGCCGCAGGGGTGGTAGGCGGTCTCGGCGTGGGCGCGCACGAAGGCGTCCAGCTCGGCATCGGACTGGACGTCCGGCCCCGGCGAGATCTCCCGGCCGCGGTAGGGATCGAAGGCGGGCTGATTGATGATCTCGCGAGTCAGGCGAATGGCGTCGCGAAACTCCTGCCAGTCCTTCTCGGTGGACATGTAGTTGAACAGGATGCTGGGCGCCGCATTTGGGTCTCGGGAGGTGAGGCGGATGCGACCGCGGCTCTCCGAGCGCATGGAGCCGACGTGGGCCTGGAAACCATGGGCCTGCACCGCGCTCTTGCCGTTGTAGCTGATGGCGATGGGCAGGAAATGGTACTGCAGGTTGGGCCACGCCTCCTGGTCGTTGCTGCGGATAAAGCCTGCCGCCTCGAACTGGTTGCTGGCCCCGATGCCCTTGCCCAGCAGCAGCCACTCGGCGCCGATCTTCGGCTGGTTGTACCACTTGAGTGCCGGGTAGAGGGAGATCGGCTGCTTGCACTCGTACTGGATGTACATCTCCAGGTGATCCTGGAGGTGGGCGCCGACGCTGTCGTTGACCTGCACTGCCTCGATGCCGAACTCCTCTAGCACCTCGGCTGGCCCCACCCCGGAGCGCTGCAGGATCTGCGGCGAGGCGATGGCGCCGGCGCAGAGCAGCACCTCGCGGCGGGCATGCACTTGCTGCGTCTTGCCGCGCCGCAGATAGCGCACCCCTGTGGCTCGCTTGCCCTCGAACTCGATAACGTCGGTGGTGGCGCGGGTCTCGATGGTGAGATTGTCGCGCCCCTTGGCCATGTCGAGATAGCCCCGTGCCGTGGAGGCGCGCCGGCCCTCGGGGGTCACGAAGCGGTCCATGGGGCCGAAGCCCTCCTGCTGGTAGCCGTTGACGTCCTCGGTCTCCGGGTAGCCGGCCTGCTTACCCGCCTCGATAAAGGTGCGATAGAGGGGGTTGTTGCCCGCCTTGGGGGTGGTCACGCTGATCGGGCCATCGTCGCCGTGGTAGGCGTTGGCGCCGATATCGCGGCTCTCGGCCTTCTTGAAGTAGGGCAGGCAGTCGGCGTAGGTCCAGTCCTCGAGCCCGGGCGCCTTGGCCCAGCCGTCGTAGTCCAGGGCGTTGCCGCGGATATAGCACATGCCGTTGATCAGCGAGGAGCCGCCCAGCCCCTTGCCGCGGCCGCACTCCATGCGCCGATCGTCCATGTGGGGCTCGGGGTCGGTCTCGAAGGCCCAGTTGTAGCGCTTGCCCTGCAGCGGGAAGGCGAGCGCCGCCGGCATCTGGGTGCGGAAGTCGAAGCGGTGGTCGGGGCCGCCGGCCTCCAGCAGCAGGACGGTGGTATCGGCATCTTCGGTGAGCCGGGCGGCCAGCACGTTGCCGGCGGAGCCGGCGCCGATGATGACATAGTCGAATTCACGAATCTGGGACATAACATCTCTCAACTAGAACGCGAGGGAAGTGGCCTGCTGCCATATGCAAGGAGTGCCGGTCTGAGGCGAGTGCTGCTGGCTGCAGCGAGGGGCGCCGGGGACAAGCCGAAGAGGAGGTCCTACGCCATGGATGGCGTAGGTAGCGCCCAGGGAAGGGTTCATAGCGCCTCCTCAAAGGCTTGTCGACGGATCAGCCCGAGCGGTACCCGCTCGCTGGGATGGCCGGGGGCGTATTTTTCCTGTCAGAACACCGACTCGAACGGTCCCATCTCCACCTGTACCGACTTGGTCTGGGTGTAGTGGGCCAGCGTCTCGACGCCGTTCTCGCGGCCGATGCCGGACTGCTTGTAGCCCCCACCGGCATCTCGGCCGGCGACTCGCCCCAGGTGTTGATCCAGCAGATGCCCGCCTCGAGGCGATGAATGGTGCGGTGTGCCCGGGCGAGGCTCTCGGTGAAGACGCCGGCCGCCAGGCCGTAGTGGGTGTCGTTGGCGCGGCGAATCACCTCCTCTTCCTCGTCGAAGCTGAGGATCGCCATCACCGGGCCGAAGATCTCCTCGCGCACGATGCGCATATCATCGGTGCAGTCGGTAAAGACGGTGGCCGGCGCCCAGGCGCCGCCGGCGAAGTCGCCCTCGGCAAGCGGCTCGCCGCCGATCAGCACCGCCGCGCCGTCCTGCTTGCCGTACTCGAGATAGGTGAGCACCTTGGCCTGGTGTTCGAAGCTCACCAGCGGGCCGAAGTTGACGCTGTGATCGAGCGGGTCACCGGCGCGGATGCGCCCCACGCGCTCTACGATCTTCGCCTCGAAGTCGGCCTTCACCGTCGCCTCGACGAACACCCGGGTGCCGTTGGTGCAGATCTGGCCGCTGGAGTAGAAGTTGGCCATCATGGCGGCGTCGGCAGCGCGGTCGAGGTCGGCATCGGCGAAGACGATCAGCGGCGACTTGCCGCCCAGCTCCATGGTCACCTCCTTGAGGGTGGAGCCACCGGCTGCGGCCATCACCTGCTTGCCGGTACCCACTTCGCCGGTGAACGACACCTTGGCAATGCCGTCGTGCTCGGTGAGCATGGCGCCTACGCGACCGTCGCCGTGCACGACGTTGAAGACGCCGTCGGGCAGGCCCGCCTCGGTGAAGATCTCGGCCAGCTTCGCGGCGGTCAGCGGGGTCACTTCGCTGGGCTTGAAGACCACGGCATTGCCGGCCGCCAGCGCCGGGGCGGCCTTCCAGCAGGCGATCTGGAGCGGATAGTTCCAGGCCCCGATAGCGCCGATCACCCCCAGGGGCTCGCGGCGGGTGTAGACGAAGGAGGATTCACGCAGCGGAATCTGGGCTCCCTCGATGGCGGGCGCCAGGCCGGCATAGTACTCGATGGTGTCGGCTCCGGTGGCGATGTCCACGGCGGCGGTCTCGCTGATCGGCTTGCCGGTGTTGCGGGTCTCGAGCTCGGCCAGCTCATCGTTGCGCTCTCTCAGCAGCGCCGCAGCGCGCTGCAGGATGCGCCCGCGCTGCATGCCGGTCATGGCAGCCCAGACCTTCTGGGCCGCTTCGGCGGCGGCCACGGCGCGATCCACGTCGCAGGCCGAGGCGTGCTGGACCTTGGCCAGTCGGCGACCGTTGAAGGGGTTGATGACGTCGAAGGTCTCGCCGGAGCTTGCCGCTACGTGGCGGCCGTCGATATAGAGAGGCTGTGCATCGCAGGTTGCCATGGGGATCTCCTGTCAAGAAGTGGGTAGGGGTTCGTAAGCGGCCAGCAGCTGGTTGAGGTAGTTGTGGGCCAGGCGTCTTGCCCGGTCGGCATCCAGCCCCTCGGGAGTGAGAGCGCCGCGCAACCATAGGCCATCGATCATTGCCGCCAGGCCGCGGGCGGCGTCCCGCGCATCCTCGCGTGGCATCAGGCGGCGGAACTGATGGCAGAGATTGGCGTAGAGGCGGCGATCATTGACCTGCTGCAGGCGGGCCAGCTGTGGTGCGTGCATGCTGCTGGCCCAGAACGCCAGCCAGGTCTTAGCCACGGGCCCGGTCACCTGGCTGCTGTCGAAGTTGCCGTCGATGATGGCGCCAAGGTGGGCCCGCGGCGAGCCATGGGCCAAGGCGCGTCGCCGCACCGCCACGGCATCGCCAAGATCGGTTAGGATCTGTCGCATGGTGGCCTCGAGCAGTCCGTCCTTGCCGCCGAAGTAGTGGCTGATGATGCCGGCGGAGACGCCGGCGTGACGCGCGATGCGCGCTACCGTGGCATCGGCGAGGCCGACCTCGTCGATGGCGGCCATGGTGGCCCGGATCAGCTGCTGGCGGCGAATCGGTTCCATTCCAACCTTGGGCACCGTGAAGACTCCTGTGCATGCTTGGCCCTGTTCCGGCGTTGCCGGATCGATGGCGACCAGAATGCCATTTTTTTATTGAACGTTCAATCAATAAAAACTCGCTGCCGTCGCCGACTTGCCAGTGAGGCATGCCTCGGGCATAATCTCGCTCCGTCGACGCTCACACAGGCTGTGACCGCTTCGATAAAGGCTACGTAGCTCAGCTGGTTAGAGCACATCACTCATAATGATGGGGTCCCCTGTTCGAATCAGGGCGTAGCCACCAGACTCGCAACAAGGCGCCCACTCGGTCCAACCGGGTGGGCGCCTTGCGTTGCGGGGTGAGGTGGTCGAGCGCAGGGGCGGTAGGGCTAGGTTGTGGCTCCCGGGACTTGACCTTGTCGCCGCGTTACGTATACTACGCCCCGTGTTCGCGGTCGTTCCCCGATAGCTCAGTTGGTAGAGCAAATGACTGTTAATCATTGGGTCGCAGGTTCGAGTCCTGCTCGGGGAGCCAAACAACGCGGATGCTGATTTTCGGTGCCATTCCTCGATAGCTCAGTTGGTAGAGCAAGTGACTGTTAATCACTGGGTCGCAGGTTCGAGTCCTGCTCGAGGAGCCATCGGCATCCCCCTGCCAGGCAGCATCGGTCTCGTGCCGTTGTGCCACCTTGTTCCCGGATAGCTCAGTTGGTAGAGCAAGTGACTGTTAATCACTGGGTCGCAGGTTCGAGTCCTGCTCCGGGAGCCATCTTCCTGCGATTCCGTCCTTTCGCATCGGCTTCTTTCTTCTGCTCCGATGTGATGCTGAGATCCGTTCCGGCAGACTGCCTCCACAGGTCTAGCAGTTTTCCCGCGTGATTTGTCCGTGCTTCGAGTGTGACGACGGCGCCGCTTGCTTGCGTGCCCGGCCTGTTGCGCGCCTGAGTGGCAGCGCCACGAAGCCGGCCCCTGCCGAAGCAAGGGCCGGTGGTGGCGAGAGGGGTTAGCGGCGTGCGGCCAGCCGCTGCTGGCTGAGTTCCGCGTAGTCAGCGAGGATCTCAGCCGCCTCGATGACCTGCACCCGCTCGACGGGCTCCTCCTCGTCGGCATCCTCGCCGCGGGCATCGATCCACTCCTCGAGCAGCTCGAGGCCGAGGGCCTCGCGTCGCTGGTTCTCCAGGGCCAGCTGTTCGGCCTCCTGCGCTTCGGCCTCTTGCTGGCGCTGCTCACGGTCGAGACTGACGCTGGTATGTTCCTCACGCAGCTGGCGAGCCAGGTCGGCGCGGCGCTCCAGGTAGACGAAGTTGGGGCGCGTGTCGGCCCGCTCGCGGTGACGTGACCTAAGGGTTTCCATGTACTCCCAGGGCTCGCCGTAGTGGCGGTACTGCACTTCCTGGACGGTATCCCATTCCAGGGCGTTATCCAGGCTGCTCTCACCGATCCGCTCGGGGTCCACCAGGTTGGGGAAAAGGATGTCGGGCTCGACGCCGCGGTGCTGGGTGCTGTCGCCGGAGATGCGGTAGAACTTGGCGCGAGTGAGCTTGATCTGCCCATGGCTGAGATCGCTTAGGGTCTGCACCGTCCCCTTGCCGAAGGTGGCGTTGCCCAGCACGAGCCCGCGGCCATAGTCCTGAATGGCGCCGGCAAAGATTTCCGAGGCGGAGGCTGATAGCCGGTTGACCAGCACCGCCAGGGGGCCGTCATAGAGGGTGCCGGTCTCGGTGTCGCCATACAGGCTGATGCGGCCGCGGGCGTCGCGCACCTGGACGGTGGGGCCGCGGTCGATGAACAGGCCGATCAGCGAGTTGGCCTCCTGCAGGGCGCCGCCGCCGTTGTTGCGCAAGTCGAGCATGATGCCGTCGATCCCCTCTTCCTTGAGCTGTTCCACCTGGCGGGCGACGTCGCGGGTGGTGCTGCGGAACTCCTCTTCGCCGGCCTGCCAGGCATCGAAATCGACATAGAAGGTGGGGATGGTGATCACGCCGATACGCTTGGTCCCTTCGCTGCGGTCGATCTCGATGACCTCGCTGCGTGCGGCCTGCTCCTCCAGATCCACGGTGTCGCGGGTGATCGCGACCTCCCGGGAGCGGGTCATGTCCACGGCTTCGGCCGGCACCACATCGAGGCGAACCGTGGAGCCCTTGGGGCCGCGAATCAGCTCGACCACTTCATCCAGGCGCATGCCCACCACGTTGACCATCTCACCCTCTTCCTGGCCGACGCCGACGATGCGGTCGGCGGGTTCCAGCACGCCCGCGCGGTCTGCCGGTCCGCCGGGCACAAGGCTGACCACCTTCACGTATTCGCCGTCCGACTGCAGCATGGCGCCGATGCCTTCCAGCGACAGGCGCATCTGGATGTCGAAGGATTCGCCCTGGCGCGGCGAGAGGTATTCCGTGTGCGGGTCGATGCTGCTGGTCACTGCCGCCATGAACAGGCCGAACACGTCCTCGCCGTTGGTTTGCCGCAGCCGAGTGAGCTGGCCTTCGTAGCGCTGGCGCAGGTTGGCCTCGATCTGCTCGCTGTCCTGGCCGCTGATGTCCAGCGTCAGGGCGGCATTCTTGAGCCGCTTGTGCCACAGCTCGTCCAGCTCGCTCTCGCTGCTGGCCCAGGGGCTCTCCTTACGGTCCAGCTCGAGCCGCTTCTGGTTGTCGTATTGGAAGTCCAGCCCGGCGTCGAGATGCTCGAGTAGCCACTCGTAGCGCGCCTCGGCACGCTCGTGATAGCGGCGATAGAGCGCGTAAGCCGGTTCCAGGTCGCCGTCAAAGAGGATGTCGTCGAAGCGCGTCTCCAGGTGACGATAGGCCTCGACGTCGCGGTCGAGCAGGAAGGCACGCTGGCCGTCGAGCACATCCAGGTAGCGCTCGAAGGCGATCTTTGACCACTCATCGTCGAGGTCGATGTCGGCGTAGTGGCCATAGCGCAGGGATTCGGCGACTTCCGCCGCGACCTGACGCTGGGCTTCGCTGGGGTGAATCTGCGCCAGGGCCACGGTGCAGGTCAGCATCAGCAGTACCAGCAGCAGGGCCGAGCGCCGAACAACGGCTAACAGGCTCATCAATGAAGCACTCCCGGTTTCGTGTACACTTCCTTCCCTAGACACGCGCAAGGCTGGCGAGTTGCGAAGGCCGATGGCGCATTGTAGCAGCTGTTACGTTATCCACAGCCCCTTGAAGAGGATCCTCATGTCCCGGGAAGCCCGTATCGAGCGACTGCTCGAGTTTTGAAGCGATCTCCCACCCCCTGGCACGCCGTGGCCGTCATGGTCGAACGCCTGGAGGCCGCCGGCTTCCGGCGTCTCGAAGAGACGCACCCCTGGCAGCTGACCCCGGGTGAGCGGGTCTATGTGACCCGCAACGATTCCTCGATCATCGCCCTTCAGCTACCTGCAGAGGGGCTGGAGGCGCTGCGCATGATTGGCGCTCACACCGATAGCCCCGGGCTGCGGCTCAAGCCCAATGCGGCGCAGACCGCGGCCGGCTGGCTGCAGCTGGGGGTGGAGGTCTATGGCGGTGTGCTGCTGGCTCCCTGGTTCGATCGCGACCTGGGGATCGCCGGTCGGGTCCACGTGCGCCATCCCGACGGGCGCCTGGAGGGCGTCCTGCTCAACGTCGATCGGCCGGTGGCGATCGTGCCGAGCCTGGCGATCCATCTGGATCGGGAGGCCAACAACGGCCGTGCCATCAACGCCCAGACGGAGATGGCGCCGGTGCTCCTTCAGGGCGGTGAGGCGCCCGATCTGCAGCGCCTGCTCGCCGGCTGGTTGGCGGAGCAGCACGGTCTGGAGGGTGTCGAGATCCTCGATTTCGAGCTGGCCTTCCATGATACCCAGCCTCCGGCGCGTCTCGGCGTCGCGGGGGAGCTGATCGCCAGCGCGCGGCTGGACAATCTGCTCTCCTGCTTCATCGGGCTCGAGGCGCTGCTGGAAAGCGATGGGCGCCAGGGGGCGCTGCTGGTGGCCAACGACCACGAGGAGGTCGGCAGCGCGAGCGCCTGCGGCGCTCAGGGACCCTTCCTCGGCGACGTGCTGCGGCGGGTCGCCGAGCAGCTGGGCGCCGAAGGGGAGGAGGGCGTGGTGCGCCTGGTTCAGGCATCGCGCATGATCTCCTGCGACAACGCCCATGCGCTGCATCCCAACTTCCCAGACAAGCACGATGCGGCCCATGGTCCGGCGCTCAACGGCGGGCCGGTGATCAAGGTCAACGCCAATCAGCGCTACGCCACCAACAGTGCCACCGCGGCCCTGTTCCGCGACCTGTGCCAGGAGGCCGGGGCGCCGGTGCAGACCTTCGTGACCCGGGCCGACATGGCCTGCGGTAGCACCATCGGGCCGATCACCGCCACCGAGCTCGGCGTGCCAACCCTGGACGTGGGGGTCCCCAGTGGGCCATGCACTCGATTCGCGAGACTGCGGGCGCCGGGGACGTCGACCACCTGACCCGCGCGCTGGCGGCCTTCGTCAACCGCGCCGAGCTGGCCTGAGCCACCCGGCGGGCATAAAAAGTTCTTCGCACTTTAGCGTGAACATGTTTGGCAGGTTTTATGGTGGGAGGCCGGCTCTGCCGGGCGAAGGCGCCGCAGGCGCCCCATCGGTAGCGCTGCGCGCTACTTCGCGAGCTGAAGCTCCCTCCCACAGGGTAAGTTCACGCCAGTCTGCGATGAACCAATAAAAAACCCGGCGCCAGAGGCGACGGGTTTTTTTTTCGATCTCTGGTGGCTACGCCCTGATTCGAACAGGGGACCCCATCATTATGAGTGATGTGCTCTAACCAGCTGAGCTACGTAGCCGTGCAACGGGGGCGAAGTTTACGGACTTGCCGGGGTCGCGTCAAGTGGCCTGGGCATCAAACGTTGAAGCGGAAGTGGATAACGTCGCCGTCCTGAACGACGTAGTCCTTGCCTTCCAGCCGCCACTTGCCGGCGTCCTTGGCGCCCTGCTCGCCGCCCAGGGTCACGAAGTCGTCATAGGCGATGACTTCCGCTCGGATGAAGCCCTTCTGGAAGTCGGTGTGGATCACCCCGGCGGCCTCGGGGGCGGTGGCGCCCACCTTGACCGTCCAGGCGCGCACTTCCTTGACCCCGGCGGTGAAGTAGGTCTGCAGGTCGAGCAGGGCGTAGCCGGCGCGGATCACCCGGTCGAGCCCCGGCTCGGCCATGCCCATCTCTTCAAGGAACATGGCGCGCTCCTCGTCATCGAGTTCGGCGATCTCGGCCTCGATCTGGTTGCATACTGGCACCACCACGGCGCCCTCCTCGGCGGCGATCTCATTGACCACCTCCAGGTAGGGGTTGTCCTCGAAGCCGTCCTCATTGACGTTGGCGATGTACATGGTCGGCTTGAGCGTCAAGAAGCCGAAGCTCTTGAGCTGCTTCTTCTCATCGTCGTCGAGGCCGAAGCTTCTCAGCGGCAGGCCCTCGGCCAGGTGCGGCTGAATGCGCTCCAGGATCGCCTTGGTGGCGATGGCCTCCTTGTCACCGCCCTTGGCTACCCGCACCAGGCGCTGGATGGCGCGCTCGACGGTGTCGAGGTCGGCCAGCGCCAGCTCCAGGTTGATGGTCTCGATATCCGTGCGCGGGTCGACCTGGTTGGCCACGTGGATGACGTTGTCGTTGTCGAAGCAGCGTACCACGTGGGCAATGGCCTGGGTTTCGCGGATATTGGCCAGGAATTTGTTGCCCAGGCCCTCGCCCTTGGAGGCACCGGCCACTAGCCCGGCGATGTCCACGAACTCCATGGTGGTGGGCAGGACCTTCTGGGGCTTGACGATCTCGGCCAGCTTGTCGAGGCGCGGGTCGGGCATCGGTACGATGCCGACATTGGGCTCGATGGTGCAGAAGGGGAAGTTCTCGGCGTCGATGCCGGACTTGGTCAGTGCATTGAAAAGCGTGGACTTGCCGACGTTGGGCAGGCCGACGATACCGCAGTTGAAACCCATGGGATCTTCCTGGAAAGCGAGTTCGAGAATGGCGATTGGCCGGTATTCTACTCGACCGAGCTGTAAGCCATAAGCCGTAAGCCGTAAGAAAACCCATCCCGGCCAGCAGTGGGGGTGACTTACAGCTTATAGCTTCAAGCTTATGGCTGGCTTTTCAGCCGGAGGCAGAAAGCTGTGCAGCCGGTTCATGGCCTGCGCCCAGTTGCCGGTAACGGCCAGGGGCAGGGTGGCCAGGCACTCGTCGATGGCCGCCTCGATGGCGGTGAGTTCGGTCTTGCCGGGACGGCTCAGTACATAGTGCGTCACCTGGCGGGCCTCGCCGGGATGGCCGATGCCGATGCGCAGCCGGTGGAAGCCCTTGTCGTTGCCCAGGGCGCTGATGGTGTCGCGCAGCCCATTGTGGCCGCCGTGGCCGCCGCCGGTCTTGTAGCGGGCGGTGCCCGGGGCGATGTCCAGCTCGTCGTGGGCCACCAGCAGCTCGCTTGGGGTCAGCTTGAAGAACTGGCACAGGGCCGCTACGGCAGCGCCGCTGCGATTCATGAAGGTGGTGGGCTCGAGCAGGTGGAGGTCATGGCCGTCGAGCTGAACCTTGGCGTAGAGGCCGAGAAACTTCTTCTCCGGGCGCAGCTCGGTGCCCGAGCGGCGCGCCAGCGCTTCCACCATCCAGGCGCCGGCATTGTGGCGCGTCGCTGCGTAGTCGGGACCGGGGTTGCCCAGTCCGATGATCGCCTTGAGCTGGCTCATGGGTGCCTCCATAAAAAGGTTCATCGCAGACTGGTGTGAACTTGCCCTGTGGGAGGGAGCTTCAGCTCGCGAAGTAGCGCGCAGCGCTACCCATGGGGCGCCTGCGGCGCCTTCGTCGAAGCGTCGAACCGCCGGCAGAGCCGGCCTCCCACCATAAAACCTGCCAAACATGTTCACGCTAAAGTGCGAAGAACCCAAAAAAAATCAAGCGCCGGGGCGCTTGATCGGAACCGGGAGGGCCGTGCCAGGCACGGCCCCGAAGCGGGCGCGATTATTCGGCGCTCTCTTCGCCTTCCTCGCCACCTTCTTCGCTTTCCTCGCCGCCGCGGACCTTGGGCTTGGAGATGCTCAGAATGGCGTTGTCGTGATCCTCGCCGTGGGTCAGGTCGACCAGGGTCACGCCGGCCGGCAACTTGAGGTCGGAGAGGTGAAGGGTGGTGCCCAGCTCGACGTCGGTGATGTCGACCTCGAGGAAGTCGGGCAGGTCCTTGGGCAGGCAGCTGATCTGGATCTCGTTGGAGAGCACGTGCAGCTCACCGCCCTGGTCCTTGACGCCCTTGGACTTCTCTTCGCCCACCACGTGCAGCGGCACGTTGATGGTGATCTCGTGGGTGGCATCCACGCGCATGAAGTCGGCATGGGTCACCAGCGGCTTGTAGGGGTGGCGCTGCAGGTCGCGCACCACGACCTTCTCACGCTTGCCGTCGATGACCAGCTCGATCACGGAAGAGAAGAAGGATTCGCTCTCGATGGCCTTGTAGAAGGCGGACTTCTCCAGCGAGATCGGCTGCGGCGCAGACTCGCCACCGTAGACGATGGCCGGCACCTCGAGGTTCGCACGACGCAGGCGGCGGCTCGCACCTTTCCCCAGGTCGTTACGAACGCTGGCGTTAAGGGTAAAATCGGACATGATGTTGCCTCTTGCTTGAAGTAAGGAAAGCGCCACGGCCCGCGACCTGACCGTGACGTTTCCGGAAGCCCCGCAGGGCGGTTTTCCGGCGCCTGCTCTTAGTGGAACATGGCGCTGACGGATTCTTCGTTGCTGACCCGGCGGATCGCTTCGGCGATCAGGCCCGCTACGCTGAGCTGGCGAATCTTGCCGCTGCGGCGGGCCAGGTCGGACAGCGGAATGGTGTCGGCGACGACCACCTCGTCGAGCACCGAGTTGGTGATGTTGTCCACCGCCGGGCCGGACAGGATCGGGTGGGTGGCGTAGGCGACCACGCGGCGCGCGCCGTGGGCCTTGAGCGCGTCGCCGGCCTTGCACAGCGTGCCGGCGGTATCGATCATGTCGTCCACTACCACGCAGGTACGATTCTCGATCTCGCCGATAATGTGCATCACCTGGGCCTGGTTGGCCTGGGGGCGGCGCTTGTCGATGATCGCCAGGTCGGCGTTGAGCTGCTTGGCAATGGCGCGTGCCCGCACCACGCCGCCGACGTCCGGCGAGACCACCACCAGGTCGTCATAGTTCTGGCGCTCGATGTCGTCGAGCAGGATCGGTGAGCCGTAGACGTTATCCACCGGCACGTCGAAGAAGCCCTGGATCTGGTCAGCGTGCAGGTCCATGGTCATCACCCGGTCGACGCCGGCCTTGACCATCATGTCGGCCACCACCTTGGCCGAGATGGGCACCCGGGCGGAGCGCACCCGGCGATCCTGGCGGGCATAGCCGAAGTAGGGCACCACGGCGGTGATTCGCGTGGCGGAGGCCCGGCGCAGGGCGTCCACCATCAGGATCAGCTCGAGCAGGTTGTCGTTGGTCGGCGCACAGGTGGATTGCAGGATGAAGACGTCCTTGCCGCGAACGTTCTCGTTGATCTCGACCGCGATCTCGCCGTCGCTGAACTGGCCAACCGTGGCGTTGCCCATGCGGCTATCCAGGCTGTCGGCGACCTTCTGGGCGAGTTCGGGATTGGCATTCCCGGCAAAAACCATCAATTTCGACACGCGCATCCACCTATGCAGTGTTGGGGGTCATTCGGGGGTCCGGCTCCTGGCCGAAAGGCCGTCATGCTTGCGGCCCGGTGGGGCGCCAGCGTCATCGACCCAGGGCGGCATGTAGCGGGGAGGCATTGACGCCGCGGGCCGTAAAGGCCGTGAAATGCCCGGGCAGATCGGCCGCGATTCGCTGCGCTTCGGCGCGCGTGGCGGTCCAGGCAAAGATACAGGCGCCGGTGCCGGTCAGCCTGCTCGGTGCCCGGGCGCCAAGCCAGTCGAGTGCCTCGGCGACCTGCGGATAGAGTGACCTGACCGTGGCTTCGCAGTCGTTGCGCCAGCTGGGCGCTCCCCCTGCAGTGCGCGCGCCATGGTAATCGGGGGGTGTTGCGTGTCAATTGTGCCGCCCCGAACACCGCGGGGGTGGCCACCGAGACACCGGGGTGCACCACCAGGAACCAGGGGGTGTCGAGCGTCACCGGGATCAAGCGCTCGCCGACGCCCTCCGCCCAGGCGGCCCGGCCGTGGACGAAGACCGGCACGTCGGCGCCTAGCTGCAGGCCGAGCTCGGCGTGGGCATCGAGCCCGAGCTCGAGCCCCCACAGCCGGTCGAGGCCGAGCAGCGCGGTGGCGGCATTGGAACTGCCGCCGCCGAGTCCGCCGCCCATGGGCAGGCGCTTGGTCAGGCGAATGTCGGCGCCGAGCCGACAGCCGGTGGCGGCCTGCAGCAGCCGAGCGGCGCGGATCACCAGATTGTCCTCGGTGGCTAGGCCGGCAATGGACGGAGTCAGGCGGATCTCGCCATCCTGGCGAAGGGTGACCTCCAGGCTGTCGCCGTGGTCGAGGAACTGGAACAGCGTCTGCAGCTCATGGTAGCCGTCGCTACGACGGCCGACGATATGCAGCATGCGGTTGAGCTTGGCCGGCGCCGGCAGCGACAGCGTGTCGGAGCGGGGGGAATGTGTCGGGCATGTCGCGTCGTCAGTCGTCGAGCTGGGGGCGCCACTCGGTGACCACCAGGGTCACGCGCAGGTCGTCGTAGTTCATGATCAGGCGTCGCGGCAGCCACAGCGATTCGACCTGGGTCCAGTCGCGATAGGCGATCTCCCAGCCATCCTGTTCGAGGCGCTGCGGGAAGCCCAGCTCGTCGCTTTCCAGCCGGTGGGCGCTGTCGTCGGCGGGCAGGCCGCGAATCCAGTCGGCGAGGGCGCTGACCGGCAGCGACCAGCCGAGCTGCTGCTGCATCAGGGCCTCGGGAGTTTCGGCCTCGAAGCGGCCCTCCGAGGTGGTCAGCGAAAAGCGCCCCTCGCGACCCTCGAGGGTGCTACGGCCGCTGCCGAACGGGCCACTGATCAGCAGCCGGTAGTAGTGGGGGTGCTGGCTCCAGTCGAGGTTGGCGCTGGTCGACTCTTGGGGAGTGCGCAGCCCGGCCTTGCCGGCCAGCATCCAGGTCTGCAGCTCCGCCAGGCGCTCCTGCTGGGCCTCCCACTGGCCCGCCTGCCGCTCCCCGTCGGGGGTCGGCAGGCGGGGGGCGCAGCCGGCGAGCAGGGCCAGGATCAGGCCGATCAGGAGCAGGCGCAGGGCGGTGGCGTGGGGCATCATGGCGGCGTCTCGTCGGGTGTGCAGGGAGGTTGGACTTCGGCTCAGGGAGCCAGTTCAGGGATGCGTTCGAGCAGTTCGTCCAGGTGAGTACGGTCCTCGTAGCGCTCGAGGGCCAGCTCGACCCTGGCCCGGGCTTCGTCGGGGCGATCCAGCGCCCAGAGTACCTCGGCGAGATGGGCGGCGATCTCCGGGTCGGGCATAGCGGCGTAGGCGCGCTCCAGCCAGGGCAGGGCGCGCTCGGGCTCGCCGAGCCGGAAGTAGACCCAGCCCAGGCTGTCCATGATGGCGGCGTTGCCGGGATCGAGTGCGTGAGCGCGCTCGATCAGTTCGCGTGCCTCCTCGAGTCGCCCCTCGATATTGAGGTCGGCCAGCGTATAGCCCAGGGCATTGAGCGCCATGGCGCTATCCGGGTTGTGCTCGATAATGCGACGCAGATCGCGCTCCATGGCCTCGACGTCGCCGCTTTGCCAGGCCCGCATGCCCCGCTGATAGAGCAGTCGCTCGTCGTTGGGGGTGCGCTCGAGTTGGCGGTCGAGCAGGTCCTCGGCTTCCCCGTCCAGCCCAAGCTCGTCGAGCAACTCCACCTCGAGGGCGACCAGCTCGCTGATCTGCTCGTCGTGGCGCAGGCGCTCGATGCGCAGGAAAGCTCGGGCGTCCAGCAGCCGATCGTCCTCGATCAGCATGCGGGCGGCACGCAGCCGGGCCATCAGGAATTCGCCACCCGGTGCGACCTGGCGATAGTAGAGCAGGGCGTTGTCGACCTCGCCTTCCTGTTCGGCGATGGCGCCGAGCAGGAAGTAGGCCATGGCGGGCGTCTCTTCCTCGCTGACCAGCGGCACCAGGAGGCGCCGCGCCGGTTCCGGGTGGTGGCTCTCCAGGTAGAGATTGGCGAGCGCCATGCGCAGTTCGTGGCCGCCTTCGTGGCGCTCCAGCAGCGCGTCGGTGCCGGCTTCGGCGGCGGCCACGTTGCCCAGCGCCAGCTCGGCCTGGGCCAGCAGCAGGATGAAACGTGGATCCTGGGGGGCGACTTCCAGCCCGCGGCGGGCATCGTCACGGGCGCGCGCCGCCCGGCCGGCGTCCAGCGCCAGCTGGGCCCGCGTCAGCCACAGGGCCGGCAGCTCCGCGTGCTCACGGGCCAGGGCGTCGAGTCGCGCTTCGGCGCGCCGCGTCTGTCCGGTGGCGGCCTCGAGCATGGCCATGGCCAGCTCGGCGTCGTGCCGGTGGGCGCCGTCGGTGGATCGGGCCAGATGTTCGCCAAGACGTTCGCGCAGGGGTAGGGGGTCGGCATTGGCCTCCAGGGCCCTCTCCACGAAGCCGGCCAGATCGCCCTGGCCACCGCGCGCGGCCAGCTGCAGGCGCTGCTCCAGTGCGGAGATCCAGTCGCCGCGCTGCATGGCCAGGCTGGCCAGCAGGCGACTGGGCGCCTCCGACTGCGGGGCCAGCCGCTGCCACTGCTGCACGACCTCCTCGAGCAGCAGCGGGTCGCTGCTGAAGCGTGCGGCCAGGGTGGCCCGCTCGGCCAGCTCGGCAGAGCGATACCGTTCGGCCATCTCCTGGTAGCCGCTGGCGGCACGGCGATAGTCGCCGCGCTGACCGGCCAGCTCGGCGGTCAGCAGGGTGGCCAGCCCCCCGGCGTCCAGGCCCTGGACGATGGCGGGGGCCGAGTCGAGAGGATCCTCGACGGTCGCAGGCTCGGCCCGGGGGACAGCGTCTGACAGCCGGCCAGCAGCAGCACCAGGCCAAGGCCTGCCAGCCCATGGCGAGGATGAGGAGTCAGGAGGCGACAGCGGAGGGGTGAGGGCATGCGAATCTCGTCAGGAATGCCAAGTCGCCAGCATACCGGCTCGCGGCCGGCGGGCAAAGGGATCGCCTGCTGTGTCGACGGCCCGGGGGCGGGCAAGGCCAAGGCGCTGTCTCTTGTCGTGCGTCAATAGTGTGGCCTGTCATGCACATGGCGCCGGGGGGCAAGGCTGTGGTAGAATCTGGCGCCGCAGAGGCGGGCTTTATTTCGGTGCCGCCTGACGACATCACGCGAAGACGCCTAACGCATGACGCTGCTTGCCCTCGGAATCAATCACAAGACCGCGACCGTCGCGGTGCGCGAACGGGTCGCCTTCACGCCTGCTCAGCTGGAGTCGGCGCTGGGCGAACTGCGCCATATCCCCAGGTGCAGGAGGCCGCGGTGCTGTCGACCTGTAACCGGACCGAACTCTATTGCGTGACCGAGTCCAGCGGTGAGCGGGTGATTCTCGACTGGCTGAGCCATTTTCATGGCCTGCCGGTGGATGATCTGACCTCCTGCGCCTACCACTATCTCGATAATGACGCCGCCCGCCACCTGATGCGGGTGGCCGTGGGGCTCGACTCCATGGTGCTGGGCGAGCCGCAGATACTGGGCCAGCTCAAGGAGGCCTATCAGTCAGCGCGCGAGGCGCGCGGGCTCGGCGGCGAGCTCGAGCTGCTCTTCCAGCATACCTTCTCGGTGGCCAAACAGGTGCGTACGCGTACCGGCATCGGCCAGAATCCGGTGTCGGTGGCCTATGCGGCGGTGAGTCTGGCAAGCCGTATCTTCGACGATTTCGGCCGCTCGCGCGCGCTGCTGATCGGCGCCGGCGAGACCATCGAGCTGGTCGCGCGCCACCTGCGCGAGGCCGGAGTGCGCGAGATGATCGTCGCCAACCGCACCCGGGAGCGGGCCGAGCTGCTGGCCGGCGAGTTCAACGCCGAGGCCATCTCGCTCAACGAGATTCCCACCGCCCTGGAGCGTTCGGACATCGTCATCTCCTCCACCGCGGCGCCGCTGCCGATCCTCGGCAAGGGGATGGCCGAGCGGGCGTTGAAGAAGCGCCGCCATCGGCCGATCTTCATGGTGGATATCGCCGTGCCGCGGGATATCGAGCCGGAGGTCGGCGACCTGGACGACGTCTTCCTCTACACCGTCGATGACCTCCACGAGGTGATCCAGGAGAACCGCCGGCATCGCCAGGCGGCGGCCGACCAGGCCGAATCCCTGATCGAGTACGGCGTCGGCGTCTGGCTCCAGGAGCGTCGCATCCGCAGCGGCGGCGAGCTGATTCGCCGCTATCGTGGCCAGGCCGAGAGCCTGCGCGCGCTCTCCGAACGCCAGGCCCTGGCCCGGCTGGCGCGCGGCGAAGACCCGGAAACGGTGATTCGGCTGCTGGCGCATCAGCTGACCAACCGCCTGCTGCATCGCCCCACGGTGGCGATGCGCGAGGCATCCGGCGGCGAGCGTCGCGATCTGCTGACCGCCGCCGAAACGCTGCTGCTCGACCCCCCGTTAACGAAACCCTGACAGGACACGCCATGAAAGCGACCCTGCGCCAGCGTCTCGATGCCTTCGTCGAGCGCTTCGAGGAGCTTGCCGCTCTGCTGGCCGAGCCCGAGGTGATCGCCGATCAGGCCCGCTTCCGCGACTACTCCCGTGAATATGCCGAGCTCGAGCCGCTGGTTGAGGCCTGGCGCGACTATCGCGCCACCGAAGGCGATCTGGAGACCGCCGAACAGCTGGCCTCCGACAGCGACGCCGACATGCGCGAGCTGGCCGAGCTGGAACGCGATGAGAGCCACGCCCGGCTCGCCGAGCTCGAGGTGCGGCTCAAGCAGCTGCTGGTGCCCAAGGACCCCGACGATCATCGCAACGTCTTTCTCGAGATCCGGGCGGGAACCGGCGGCGACGAGGCGGCGCTGTTCGCCGGCGACCTGTTCCGCATGTACTCCCGCTATGCCGAGAAGCGCGGCTGGAGGGTCGAGGTGGTCAGCGCCAGCCACGGCGAGCAGGGCGGCTACAAGGAGATCATCTCCCGGATCAAGGGCGAAGGCGTCTATGCGCGGCTCAAGTTCGAGTCCGGGGCGCATCGCGTCCAGCGTGTTCCCGCCACCGAATCCCAGGGGCGCATCCACACCTCGGCCTGCACCGTGGCGGTGATGCCCGAGGCCGACGCCGTGGGCGACATCGAGATCAATTCCGCCGACCTGCGGGTGGACACCTTCGCTCCAGCGGTGCCGGTGGCCAGCACGTCAACACCACCGACTCGGCCATTCGCATCACCCACCTGCCCAGCGGCACGGTGGTGGAGTGCCAGGAGGAGCGCAGCCAGCACAAGAACCGCGCCAAGGCGATGTCGCTGCTGGCCGCGCGCCTCAAGCAGGGCGCGGTGGATAGTCAGCGTCAGCAGCAGGCCGATACCCGGCGCTCCCTGGTGGGGTCGGGGGATCGCAGCGAGCGCATCCGCACCTACAACTTTCCCCAGGGGCGGCTCACCGACCACCGCATCAACCTGACCCTCTACAAGCTCGGCGAGGTGGTCAGCGGCGAGCAGCTTGACGAGGTGATCGAGCCGCTGATCCACGAGCATCAGGCCGAACAGCTCGCGGCCCTGCAGCAGAGCGCCTGATGCGCCTGGACCGGCTGCTGGCGCGGGCCGCCGAGCGGCTGACGCAGGCGGGCTCGCCGAGCGCCCGGCTGGACGCCGAGGTACTGCTGTGCCACGTGCTCGGCCGCGATCGCACCTGGCTCTATACCTGGGGGGACCGGCAGGCGCCGCGATACGCCCGGGCGCGGTTCGAGGCGCTGGTGGCGGCGCGCGCGGCCGGCCATCCGGTGGCCTATCTCTGCGGCGAGCGGGAGTTCTGGGGGCTTGGCCTTGCCACCGACCCCAGCACCCTGATACCGCGACCCGATACCGAAACGCTGGTGGAAGCGGCCCTGGCCCTGGCCGAGGCGCCTCACGGCCGCCTGCTCGACCTGGGGACCGGTACCGGCGCCATCGCCCTGGCCTTTGCCAGCGAGCGACCCGGCTGGGCGGTGACCGGGGTCGACCGGGAGCCCCGTGCGGTGGCGCTTGCCGCGGCCAATGCCCGACGCCTGGCGATGTCCCATGTGCGGTTCATCGAGAGCGACTGGTTCTCGGCGCTTGCCGGTGAGGCCTTCGAGCTGATCGTGGCCAATCCGCCTATATCGACGGGCGCGACCCTCATCTGACCCGGGGCGACGTGCGGTTCGAGCCGCGCAGCGCCCTGGTGGCCGATGGCGGCGGCCTGGCCGATCTTCGCCACCTGGTCTCAGCCGCGCCGGCTTACCTGGTGCCCGGCGGCTGGCTGGCCATGGAGCATGGCCATGACCAGGCGGACGCCGTGAGGGCGCTGCTGCGCTCGGCCGGCTATCGCGAGGTGGCGAGCCGGCGCGACCTGGCCTGGCATGAGCGGGTAACCCTGGGGCGGATGCCAGCGCCGCGTTGAGGGAAGGGCTAGCACAGTCACGAAAAGCGAGGGGCGCTGGGGGCAAGTCGAAGAGGAGGTCCTGCGCCAGGGGTGAGGAGCACTGCTCCGAACGGGCTGGCCATGGATGGCCAGCCCCGGTCCAGCAAGCGGAGCAGGATGCGGGAGCGCAGCTGGGCGCCGGTAGCGCCCAGGGAGGGGTTCACAGCGCCTCCGCGCAGGCTTGCCGACAGGTCAGCCCCGAGCGACGCAAGCTATCTGCGATAGTCCTCGCGTTGAGGGCGCTTGACTGGAGGCCGTGGCGCTCGCTGTGGTACACCTATTCAGGAAATAATTCCGATAGTCGCCGGCTTTGTGAGACCGAACACCAGCAGCAAGGATGATTGCCGCTGTTTTTCAGTTCGATTTGCTGCCATGTCGACATCTTTCGTTCATCCTGATCGGTTTGCCCAATACGATAATGAAAGCCAAGACCCGCTCCCTCGACCGTATCGACCTCAAGATCCTGCGCTCCCTGCAGGAGAACGCCCGCATCTCCTACGTGGATCTGGCCGCGCAGGTGGGCCTCTCCACCACTCCCTGCCTGGAGCGCGTCAAGCGACTCGAGCGGGCGGAGTCATCCGCGGCTACAAGGCGGTGCTCGATCCCCGGGCCTTGAAGGCCAACCTGCTGGTGTTCGTGGAGATCAGCCTGGAGACCCAGTCGCCGGCGGTGTTCGATGAGTTTCGTCGTGCCGTGGCCCGGCTGCCGCAGATCCAGGAGTGCCACCTGGTCTCGGGGCAGTTCGACTACATTCTCAAGTGCCGCATCCCCGAGATGTCGGCCTACCGTCAGCTGCTCGGCGACGTGGTGTTGACCCTGCCGGGCGTCAAGGAATCCAAGAGCTATGTGGTCATGGAGGAGGTCAAGGAGGAGTTCTCCCTCTATGTGCCCGATATCGAGGAGCTGGAAGGCAAGTGATCACCATGAACGATGAGGCGCTGCTGCGTTACAGCCGGCAGATCATGCTCGAGCCGATCGACATCGCCGGCCAGGAGCGCTTGCTGGCCTCGCGTGCCCTGGTGGTGGGAGCCGGCGGCCTGGGCTCGCCGGTGGCGCTCTACCTCGCCGCCGCCGGGGTGGGCCATCTGACCCTGGCCGATGCCGATGCGGTGGAGCTCTCCAACCTGCAGCGCCAGATCGCCCATGGCATGGCCGATCTGGGGCGCAACAAGGCCGAGTCGGCCCGGGAAGCGGCGCTGGCGCTCAATCCCGGCTGTGAGATCCAGGTGCTCGGTGAACACCTGGACGTTGCGGCGCTGGAAGTGGCGGCGGCAGCGGCGGACCTGGTGCTCGACTGCACCGACCGCTTCTCCAGCCGCTACGCCATCAACCGCGCCTGCCTGGCGACAGGCACACCGCTGATCTCCGGGGCGGCTATTCGCTTCTCCGGCCAGCTGGCGGTCTTCGATCCCCGCGACAGCGAGAGTCCCTGCTACGCCTGTCTCTATCCCCCGGGGAGCACGGCGAGAGCGACGAGGCGCTCTCCTGCGCCGAGAGCGGCGTGGTGGCGCCGCTGGTGGGGCTGATCGGCAGCTTCCAGGCCCTGGAGGCGATCAAGCTGCTCAGCGGTGCCGGCACGCCCCACCGGGGATTGTCGAGCTTCGATGGCCTCTCCGGCCAGTGGCGCCACTTCAAGGTGCCGCGGGATCCGGGCTGCCCGGTCTGCGCCACGTCCTGAGCCCGCCATGGCCGGCATGCCGTCGCGCTGCGCGATCGCCTCGCTGAGCCATACTACCCGTGGGCGGGGGCGACCCGTCGCGGTTAGGATGGGCTCATGACCGTCACGTCACCCTTTGCGTCCGCGGCGTCCTATTATCGTGATACCGCCGCCGTCGAACTCGCCGCCTGCCCGCCGCTCGCTGGCGAGGCGCGCGCCGATGTCTGCGTGATCGGAGCCGGGATCACCGGCTGTTCGGCGGCGCTGGAGCTCGCCGAGCGCGGCTATTCGGTGGTGCTGCTAGAGGCCCGCGACATCGGCTATGGCGCCTCGGGGCGCAGCGGCGGGCAGATCCTGCCGGGGCTCGGCACCGACATCGCCACCGTGGAGCAGGTCTTGGGCCGCGAGTCCGCCCGGGAGATCTGGGAGATGAGCCGTGAGGCGGTGCGCTGGACCGCCGAGCGGGTCCGGCGCCACGCCATCCCCTGCGACCTCGCCTGGGGCTACCTGCATGCCGCGGTCAAGGCCCGTCACGTCAAGGAGCTGCTGGCGCTGCGCGACCGCCTGGCTCGGGACTACGGCTACGGGGCGCTGCGCTGGCTGGAGGGGGCGGCCCTGCGCCAGCACGTGGTGACCGACGCCTACCGGGGGGCGCTCTACGAGAGCGAGGGTGGCCACCTGCACCCCCTCAACTACACCCTGGGCCTGGCCCGGGCCGCCCAGCGGGCCGGGGTGGAGATCCACGTCGACAGCGCCGTTCGGGAGGTCCAGCGCGGCAGTCCGGCGCGGGTGATCACCGACCGGGGGCGGGTCACCGCCGACTTCGTGGTGGCGGCCGGCAACGCTTACCTGGGCCGGCTGCTCCCCGAGCTGGATGGGCGCATCATGCGCGCGGCCAACTACATGATCGCCACGGCGCCGCTCAGCCCGTCCCAGGCGACCCGCGTGCTGCCGCAAAACGATGCGCTTTCGGACGCCAACTTCGTGCTCGACTACTACCGCCTGTCGGCGGACAGGCGGCTGATCTACGGTGGCGAGGTGAGCTATGACGGCCGTGAGCCGCGCGGCCTGCGCCGGCGCATGGATGCCAAGATCGCCCGGCTGTTTCCGGTGCTTCAGGGCGTGGGGATCGACTATCGCTGGGGCGGCGATGTCGCCATTACCCTCAACCGCGCCCCGGACCTGGGCCGGCTGGGCAGCAACCTCTACTATGCCCAGGGCTACTCGGGGCACGGCATGGCGCTGGCCGGGCTGGCCGGCCGGCTGCTCAGCGAGGCCATCGCCGGGCAGAGCGAGCGCTTCGACGCCTTCGCCGCCATGCCCCACCGGCGCTTTCCCGGCGGTGCGCGGCTGCGCACGCCGCTGCTGGTGTTGGCGACGACCTTTTACAAGCTCCGCGATCGATTCTAGATGCCGCGGTCCCGGTCACAACGCGAGGTTCCCATGAAAGATCTGGAAAGCTGGCTCAAGGAGCGCAACATCACCGAAGTGGAGTGCCTGGTCAGCGATATCACCGGCATCGCCCGGGGCAAGATCACGCCGGTCTCCAAGTTCGTGGCCGAGAAGGGCATGCGGCTGCCTGAAAGCGTGCTGTTGCAGACCGTCACCGGGGACTACGTGGACGATGATGTCTACTACTCGCTGCTCGACCCCGCCGATATCGACATGCTGTGTCGGCCGGATCCGACCGCCATCTACCCGGTGCCCTGGGCGCTGGAGCCCACCGCCCAGGTGATCCACGACTGCCACGACAAGCGGGGCAACCCCATCGAGCTCTCCTGTCGTAACCAGCTCAAGCGAGTGCTGGCGCTCTATGCACAGCGCGGCTGGCGGCCGGTGGTGGCCCCGGAGATGGAGTTCTACCTGACCAAGCGCTGCGAGGACCCGGATCTTCCGCTACAGCCGCCCATCGGGCGCAGCGGGCGACAGGAGACCGGCCGCCAGTCCTTCTCCATCGATGCCGCCAACGAGTTCGACCCGCTGTTCGAGGACATGTACGACTGGTGCGAGGCCCAGGGGCTGGACATCGATACCCTGATTCACGAGGAGGGGACCGCCCAGATGGAGATCAACTTCCGTCACGGCGACCCGCTGGAGCTGGCTGATCAGGTCTTCCTGTTCAAGCGTACCCTGCGTGAGGCGGCGCTCAAGCACGACGTGGCCGCTACCTTCATGGCGAAGCCGGTGACCAACGAGCCGGGCAGCGCCATGCATATCCATCAGAGCGTGCTCGACGCCAAGAGCGGACACAGCGTCTTCTCCAACGACGACGGCAGCATGAGCCAGCTGTTCCTGCACCACATCGGCGGCCTGCAGCGCTTCATTCCCGAGGCGTTGCCGCTGATGGCCCCCAACGTCAACTCCTTCCGCCGTTTCCTGCCCGACACCTCGGCGCCGGTCAACGTTGAGTGGGGCGAAGAGAACCGTACCTGCGGGCTGCGGGTGCCCGACTCAACGCCCCACAACCGGCGCATCGAGAACCGCCTGCCCGGCGCCGACGCCAACGCCTATCTGGCCATTGCGGCCAGCCTGCTTTGCGGCTATCTCGGCATGGTGCACGGGCTCGATCCCTCGGCGCCGGTGCAGGGGCGCGCCTTCGAGCGCCGCAACATGCGCCTGCCCTTCACCCTGGAGCAGGCCCTGGAGCGCATGGAACACTGCAGCGAGCTGCAGCGCCATATGGGGCAGCGCTTCGTCACCGGCTATGTGGCGGTGAAGCGGGTCGAGAATGAGAATTTCAAGCGGGTGATCAGCTCCTGGGAGCGAGAGTTTCTGCTGCTCAGCGTCTGAGTCGCCTGGGGAGGGCGTCCCCAGGCGCCTAAACAGGGTCATCGCAGACTGGCGTGAACTGGCCTCTGTGGGAGGGAGCTTCAGCTCGCGAAGTAGCGCGCAGCGCTACCCCAGGGGTGCCTGCGGCGCCTTCGCCCGGCAGTGCCGGCCCATCTTGAAGCTTGCCAAACATGGCTCACGCTAAAGCGCGAAGAACCTTAAAACAGTCCGGTAATCTCACCGCTCTCGTCGACGTCGATGTGGGCGGCGGCGGGGTCGGCGCCAAGCCCCGGCATGGTGCGGATATCCCCGCACAGGGCGTAGACGAAGCCGGCGCCGGCAGAGAGCCGCACCTCGCGCACCGGCAGGGTCCAGCCGGTGGGTGCGCCGGGCCGGGTGGCATCCGCGGTGAGCGACAGGTGGGTCTTGGCGATGCACACCGGCAGCCCACCATGGCCCTGCTGCTGGTAGGCGTCGATCTGGCGGCGCGCCTCTGGGCTGAAGGCGACGTCGGCAGCGCCGTAGATACGGGTGGCGATGCGCTCGATCTTGGCGTCCAGGGGCAGCGCGTCGGGGTAGAGGAACTCGAACTCGCCGCCCTGGTTGGCGGCCTCGGCCACCGCCTGGGCCAGGGCCATGGCACCGGCGCCGCCGTCGCGTACGTGGGTCGAGACGGCGGCGGTGACGCCGGCCTCCCGGGCGATATCGGCAATGGCGGCGTGTTCGCTGGCGTGGTCGCCCGGGAAGGCGTTGATCGCCACCACCGGGGTGATGCCGTGGGCGCGGATGTTGTCGATCTGCTTGACGAGGTTGGCGGCGCCGGCGCGCACGTCCTCGGGGCTTTCGGCGCGCATGGCGTCAGGCAGCGGCTTGCCGGCCGTTACGGCGTAGCGCCCGGAGTGGAACTTCAGGGCCCGCACCGTGACCACCAGCACGGCGGCGTCCGGGGTGAGGCCCGAGGCGCGGCACTTGATGTTGAAGAAACGCTCGGCGCCCATGTCGGCGCCGAAGCCCGCCTCGGTGACCAGGAAGTCGCTACCGGACAGGCCGATGCGGTCGGCCAGTATCGAGGAGTTGCCGTGGGCGATGTTGCCGAAGGGGCCGGCGTGAATGAGCGCGGGGGCATGCTCCAGGGTCTGCAGCAGGTTGGGCTTGATCGCCTCCTTGAGCAGGGCGGTCATGGCCCCGGCGGCGCCGATCGCCTCGGCGGTCACCGCCTCGCCCCGATGGGTCTGCCCCACCACGATCCGCCCCAGGCGGCAACGCAGGTCCGCCACCGAGTCGGCCAGGGCGAGCACTGCCATGACCTCGGAGGCGGCGGTGATCTCGAAGCCGCTCTGCCGGGTGACGCCGTCGGCGCGGGGGCCAAGCCCGATGACGATCCGGCGCAGGGCGCGGTCGTTGAGATCCATCACCCGCGACCAGCACACGCTCTCCGGGTCCAGGTCGACGCCGCGGCGATGATAGAGATGGCTGTCGATCATGGCGGCCAATAGGTTATGGGCGGCCGTCACCGCGTGAATATCGCCGGTGAGATGCAGGTTGATCCGCTCCATCGGCACCACCTGGCTGTAGCCGCCCCCGCGGCGCCACCCTTGAGGCCCAGGGTGGGGCCCAGGGAGGGCTGGCGCAGGGTCACCGTGGCGCTGTGACCGAGCTGCTGAAATCCCTGGACGAGGCCGATGGCGGTGGTGGTCTTGCCTTCGCCGAGTGGGGTGGGGGTGATCGCCGAGACCACCACGTAGCGCCCCTGGGGACGCGCGGCCAGGGCGTCCACGGCGCCAAGGTCCAGCTTGGCGATGCCGCGGCCGTAGGGTTCCACGGCCTCTCCGGGAATCCCCAGCCGGTGGGCGATCTCTTCGATCGGCCACAGCCGGGCGCCGCGGGCGATGGCGAGGTTGTCGGGCAGCCAAGGCTGCGTCGGCTCGATATCGGGGGAATGAATCGCCATCGCCCTTGCCTCCTGAAGTCTCGATCTGCGCGTCGGATGACCGTAAGCCCATTATTTGCGCCGCCGCTGGTTGGGGTTTGCTTGCCGGCGTCGGGCGACATCGTCGTAACGACAGCCGCGGGGGCAACGGGGTGGGTAACTCCCTCTATCGTGACGCATCGACTATCGGTAATCTAAGCATACTGGCGTCGCTCGGTGAGGAGGTAGCATGCGCCCCGCCACCACTGCGTTGAATAGCCGCTATACGGTCGGTTTCCTGCTGCTGCCGGGGTTCTCCCAGCTGGCCTTCTCCTCGGCGCTGGAGCCGCTGCGCATGGCCAATCACCTCAGCGATCGCGCCCTCTACGCCTGGCGGCTGGTGAGCCGCGGTGGCGCCCCGGTGCGTGCCAGCAGTGGCCTGGCGACCGCGGTGGATCACGCCATGGCCGAGGCCCCGGCGCCGGATCTGCTGCTGGTGTGTGCCGGTGTCGATGTTCAGGACCACTGCGACCGCGAGACCCTCGCCTGGCTACGTCGGCTCGCCGCGGAGCGCACGCCCCTGGGGGCGGTCTGCACCGGCGGCTATGTGCTCGCCAAGGCGGGGCTGCTCGACGGCTATCGCTGCACCCTGCACTGGGAACACTTCTCCAGCATCCACGAGGCGCTGCTGTTTCCCGCGGTCACCTTCACCTCGGAGCTGTTCGTGCTGGACCGCGACCGTTACACCTGCTCCGGCGGCATTGCACCGCTGGACATGGTGCTGACGCTGATCGCCCGCCATCAGGGGCTCGAGCTGGCCGAGGCCATCGCCGAGGAGTTCATTCACGAGCGGATTCGAGGCTCCGGGGATCATCAGCGTCTGCCGCTGCGAGTGCGCCTGGGCCATAGCCATCCCAAACTGGAGGAGGTCGCCACCCTGATGGAGGCCAACCTCCAGGAGCCGCTTGCCCTGGATGAGCTGGCCCGCTACGCCAATCTGTCACGGCGCCAGCTGGAGCGGCTCTTTCAGCGCTATGTCGACTGCCCGCCGCTGAAGTACTACCTGGAGCTGCGCCTGGCGCGGGCCCGGCTGCTGCTGCGCCAGACCCACATGCCGATCACCGAGGTGGCGCTGGCCTGCGGCTTCATTTCCCCGCCCCACTTCTCCAAGTGCTATCACGATCGCTTCGGGCATTCGCCGAGCGGCGAGCGCAAGCGCCGCCGCGACCGTCAGGCCGGTGATGGCGAACCGGCAGCGTCATCGGGCGGCCCGCCCGGCCAGTCCTGAGCGCGACCGGCCTGGCGGGGCCGCATCAGCTCTTGGGACGCTGGTTGTCCGGATCGTAGAGTGCCCGATAGCCCACCGCCTCGACCCGCAGCGGATAGTGCTCGCCGAAGTACTCCATGCTTAGGGTGTGGCCGACCCTGGCGTGCTCCTCAGGCAGGTAGCCCAGGGCGATGATCTCGCCCAGCGAGGGGCCGTAGGCGATGCTGGTCACATAGGAGCGCCGCCCCAGGGCGTCCACCAGCACCTCGCCGCTTGCCGGGTCGAGGATCGGCGAGTGCCCCACCGGGTAGCGGGCCACGCCCTGGGCGTCGCGGTGCTCGCGCAGGGTCAGGGTGCAGAGGTAGGCGGGCTGGCGGTCGCGCTCGCGCTGTGCCAGGTGGGCGGTCTTGCCGTGAAAGTCGGCGGGCTTGACCCGGGGGCGGGCCAGGCCGGCCTCGAGGAGGTTGTACTCGGTGAGCAGGTCGACGTTCTGCAGCCGCAGGCTCTTTTCCAGGCGCCGGCTGTTGGCGTAGGTCTCGATGCCCACCGGGGTGACGCCCTGGTCGAACAGCCGGTCCCAGAGGGCGAGCCCGTAGCTGAAAGGGGTGTAGAGCTCCCACCCCTGCTCGCCCACATAGGAGATGCGAAAGGCCCAGACCGGCAGCCCCCGATGCGGATCTCGCGGGCCGTGGCGAAGGGAAAGCGCTTGGCGGAGAGCGCCTGGGGATCGTCCGCCACCGCCTGCAGGGTGCGCCGCGCGTTGGGGCCCCATAGCCCCAGGGTGGCCAGGCTGTCGGTGCGGTCTTCGAGATGCACCTGGCTCAGCCCGCGGGTCTCGGCCATGCGGGTGATCCAGACGCGATCCCGGGGGCCGGTGTCGCCACCGCAGATCACCCGGAAGGCGTCGCCTGCCAGGCGCACGATGGTCAAGTCCGAATGCACCCCGCCGAAGGCGTCCAGGAAATGGGTGTAGACCCCCTTGCCCGGCGGGGTGTCGCCACCCACCTTAGCCACCGAGAGGTACTCCAGCAGCGCCTCGGCGTCGGGCCCGGTCAGGTCGTAGATGGCGAAGTGGGAGAGGTTGATCATGCCCACGTCCTCGCTCAGGGCGAGGTGCTCGGCGTTGGAGACCCGCCAGAAGTGGCGGGCGTCCCACTCGTTGGTGCGCTCGGGGATACGCTCGGCGTAGCGGCTCAGCAGGGTTTCGTTGGCCGCATAGCCGTGGGCCCGCTCCCAGCCGGCGGTCTCCATGAAGTAGCCGCCGAGCGCCTGCTCGCGAGGCCAGAAGGGACTGCGCCGCAGGTTGCGGCCGGTCTCGAAGGGTTCGCGGGGATGCACCGGCGGGTCATAGATCTTGCAGGCGATCTCGCGGCAGCGTCCTAGGACATAGTCCGGCGTCTTCTGCACCGGGTAGAAGCGGGCGATGTCGATGCCGTGGGGGTCGAGCTCGGGGCGTCCCTGAGTGATCCAGTCGGCCAGCACCTTGCCCATTCCCGGGCCATCCTTGACCCAGACCGCCTCGCAGAACCACAGTCCGCGGGTCTCCGGCGACTCGCCGACCAGCGAACTGCCGTCCACCGTGACCGACAGCAGGCCGTTGAAGGAGTGCTTGTCGTCCCAGCCCAGCTCGCCAAGCACCGGGGTCAGCTCCACGGCCCGGGAGAAGGCCTCGGCCACCTGGTCGATGTCGAGGTCGCGCATGGAGGGCGACAGCCGTGCCTGGTCGCGTCCGAGGATGTCGCGGGGATGCACCAGGCGCGGCTGGGTCGGTTCGTAGCACCCCCACTCGAGCTGGCCGCCCTCGGTGGTGCGGGGGTCGCCGGTGTCGCGCATATAGGCCGAGTTGCCCTGATCCCTGAGCAGCGGGTAGCCGATCTCGCGGCCGCTGCCGGCGAAGGCGTCGAAGGGGCCGAAGAACATCAGCGGGTGCTCCACCGGCATCAGCGGCAGGGCAGCGCCCCCCATGGCGGCGGGAATCGGCCCCCAGATGCCCGCGGTGACGATCACCAGCGGCGTCTCGATATAGCCCCGCGGGGTCTCGACGCCGTGGACGCGGCCGTCGCGCACGTCGATGTCCAGCGCCGGGGTGTCGGCGAAGACCCGCAGCCGGCCGCCGGCCACCGCCTCCTCGATCAGCTCGCCGGCCACCTGCTGGGAGCGCGGCACCACCAGGCCGGCGTCCGGGTCCCAGAGAGCGCCCTGGATCAGCTCCCGCTGCAGCAGGGGAAACGCTCGACCGCCTCGTCGGGGCCGATCATGCGGGCGTTGGTGCCGAAGGCCTTGCCCGAGGCGACCTTGCGCTGGAGCTCGGCGAGCCGAGCGTCGTCGCCCACCCGTGCCACCTCGAGGCCGCCGACGCGGCAGTAGTGGCCGCGGGCCTCGTAGAAGCGACGGCTGTAGGTGGTGGTGTAGCACGACATCGGGTCGTGGGCGGTCATGTAGCAGAAGTCGGAGGCGTGGGAGGTGGAGCCCACGTCGGTGGGAATGGCGGAGCTGTCCAGGCCCACCAGGTTCTCCCAGCCCTGTTCGATCAGGTGGTGGGCCACCGAGGCGCCGACGATGCCGCCCTGACCGATGATCACCGCATCCGCTCGCGAGGGTAGTGTTGCCATGGCCGCTCTCCCGTGGTGACGCGCCGGGCGCGCCAGTTGCGCTGTTTCCCCTACTGTAGCGGTCGGGGAGCGCGTCTCGCTATGCCGTGGCGACGCCGATTTAGCTGGGCGCGACAGGTCGCGGGCAGCTGTCGCCGACACCAAAATCTTCGACGCCGCTGGCGATACGGCCACGGGGGCTGGACTAGTGTCGAAGGCAAGGATCGCCGGCAACGGTGATGCGAAGGCGAACATGGCTGGCCGCGATACCACTGAGGAGAGACGCACATGTCCCAGGTTGCCGAGCACCTCGAACACCGCCAGACGGCTCCGGAAATCCTGCTGTACCCACGGATTCGCAAATCCCCCTTCTTTTACGCCTCCCGGCGCCACGGGGTGCGCAAGTACAGCGTCTATAACCACCACTACCATCCGCGCCTCTACACCGACCCCGTGGATGAGTACTGGGCCCTGGTGCAGGGGGTCACCCTCTGGGACGTGGGCGTGGAGCGCCAGATCGAGATCAGTGGTCCCGACGCCTTCGCCTTCGTGCAGCGGCTGGTGCCCCGCGACATGCGCCAGTGCCAGGTAGGGCAGTGCAAGTACGTCTTCGTCACGGCGCCGGATGGCGGCATCATCAACGACCCGGTGCTGCTGCGCATCGAGGAGAACCGCTTCTGGCTGTCGCTGGCCGACAGCGACGTGCTGCTGTGGTGCCAGGGCCTGGCCCACGGCTCCGACTTCGATGTCACCATTCGGGAAGTGGACGTGGCGCCGGTGCAGGTCCAGGGGCCCAAGGCCAAGGCGGTGATGGTAGACCTGTTCGGCGAACGGGTGCTGGAAATGCCCTACTACTACCTGATGGAGGCGACCCTCGACGGCATGTCGGTGGTGATCTCGCGTACCGGCTACTCCGGCGAGATCGGCTACGAGATCTACCTGCGCGACGCCTCCCGCTGCGGGGAGCGGCTCTGGCAGCGGGTCTTCGAGGCGGGCCGTCCCCACGATATGCAGGTCATCGGACCCTGCCATGTCCGCCGCATCGAAGGGGGGATTCTCGCCTTCGGCTGCGACATCTGGTACGACACCAATCCCTTCGAAGTGGGCATGGGCTACGACTGGATGGTCGACCTGCGCGGCGACGACGACTTCATCGGGCGGGCGGCGCTGGAGCGCATCAAGGCCGAGGGAGTGTCGCGCAAGCTGGTGGGAGTGGAGATCGACGGCCCGAACATCGGCTACTTTACCGACGGCTCGATGATCGATGTCTTTCCGGTCTTCGATAGCGCCGGTGAGCGCATCGGTCAGGTGACCTCGGCCACCCACTCGCCACGCCAGGAACGCAATATCGGCTATGCCATGGTGCCGATCGGCCATGCCGAGCTCGGGACGCCGCTGCGCATCGAGGCCAATACCGGCCTGCAGGACGCCGTGGTGGTGGAGAAACCCTTCCACGACCCCACCAAGGATATCCCCAAGGGCTGAGCGGCCCGGCGTCGCGCGGATACGCTGTCACCGTCTGGCGACGCCGGGTCATAGAATGTGCAAGTCGCGCGTTGGGCCTGCCGCCGCCCGAAAGGCGGCATATACTCCTGTCCAGGAGTGCAGGAGGCGCTCTTCCTCTCGCAACCCTGATCCCGGTGACACCTCTCCCGGAGCCGATGCCGTCCATCGGAAACGGCGCGATGCAAGACGCCTTAGCGCCCTAGGAGGTGACAGATGACGAAATCGATTGTGGTCGGTACGACGCTCGCCGTCTTCGGCCTGGGTGGCTTGGCGCTGGGCGCCTGGCAGGTCCAGCAGCCCCAGGAGCCAAGCCAGCAGTTTGCCGAGATTCTCACCGTGGAGGCGGCGACGCGCCGCGTGGAGCGCCCCCGCGAAGTGTGCGAGGACGTGGTGGTGAATCGGGAAGTGCCGGTGGAGGTGCCCGTCGCTCAGTCCGGGCAGGCCGCCGGCAGTCATGATCCGCACCGGATCGTCGGCACCGCGGCCGGCGCCATCGTCGGTGGCCTGCTGGGCAGCCAGGTAGGGGGCGGCAGCGGCAAGAAGCTGGCCACGGTGGCCGGTGCCGTGGGCGGCGGCCTGGCCGGTCGCGAGGTGCAGAACCGCGTCGAGGCCCACCAGCACGCCCAGGCGGGCCAGTCCCAGCCCCGCACCGAGACCCGAATGCAGACCCAGCGAGTGACCGAACGGCAGTGCCAGACGGTGATGGAGACCCACCAGGAGCCCCACGGCTATGAGGTCACCTATCGCCTCGATGGCGAGGTCAGGTCGCATCGTCTGGACGCCGCCCCTCAGGCGGAGCGGCTGCCGGTGGTGGAAGGCGAGGTGCAGTGGCAGGCCGCCCTGGAGGAGGCTGGTCGGGTGGAAGGGTGACAACAGGGCCGATCTTGGGGAGACTCTCGCCTCGGCTCACGTTCCCCGAGACAGGAGAGTGCTCTCTTGACCGACTTCGCCAGCTCGCTGACCGCGCTTCCTTCCGACTATGCCGTGGCGCTTTCGGCGCTACTGTCGTTCCTGCTGGCCCTGGGTCTTGCGGCCGGGCTTGCCGCCCGGCGGCGCGGCGTCGAGGGAAGACGCCATGCCGCCGCGCTCGCCGAGCTGCGTGAGCGGCTGGCGGCCCGCGAGCGGGAGCTGGCGTCGCTGCAAGCTTCCCTGCAGGAGGCCGAGATCGCTCGGGCACGCCTCTCCACGACCCTGGAGCAGAAGCAGCAGCACTTTTCCGAACAGTTCGCGCTGCTGCGCGACAGCCGCGACCAGCTCAAGCAGGAGTTCGAGCACCTGGCCAACGAGATCCTCGAGCGCAAGGGGCGCGCCTTCTCCGAGCTCTCCCAGCAGCGGATCAGCGGATTGCTGCAGCCGATCCAGGCCGAGATGAAGGGGTTTCGCGAGAAGGTGGAGTCGATCCATCGCGTCGACACCGAGCAGCGGGCGAGTCTGCGCACCGAACTGCAGCACCTGCAGGGGCTCAACCGCGAGATCACCGACCAGGCGGAGCGCCTGACCCAAGCGCTACAGGGTCAGAAGAAGGTGCAGGGCAACTGGGCGAGCTGATGCTGGAGAACGTGCTGGAGGGCTCCGGTCTTCGCGCCGGCAAGGACTATGCCCGCGAAGTCAGCTTCACCACCGATCAAGGACGGCGGCGCCCCGATGCCGTCGTCTATCTGCCCCAGGGGCGGCATCTGGTCATCGACGCCAAGACCTCGCTTTCCGCCTACGTGCGCTACGTGAACGCCGACGAGGAACCGGAGAGGCGCCAGGCGCTGGCGGAACATGCCCGGGCGGTGGGCGAGCGCATCGCCGAGCTCGCCGACAAGCACTACTACGATCTGCCGGGGCTCAACTCGCCGGAGGTGGTGGTGATGTTTATTCCGGTGGAATCCGCCTACGTTGAAGCGCTCAAGCACGACGAATCGCTCTTCCAGCGGGCCATCGAGCGCAATGTCCTGGTGGCGACCCCGACCACGCTGCTCACCAGCCTCAATATCGTCCGCCAGCTGTGGCGCTTCGAGGACCAGAGTCGGCACAGCGCCGAACTGGCCGATCGCGCCGAGAAGGTCTACAACAAGCTGCGGCTGTTCCTGGAGAGCATGGAGGACGTGGGCAAGAAGCTCGATGGCGCGCGTGACAGCTATGACCGGGCCATGGGCCAGCTGGTCCAGGGCCGCGGCAACCTGATCAGGCAGGCGGCCGATTTCCAGGAGCTCGGGGTGGCGGTGAAAAGGAGCTGCCGGAGACGCTGGTCGAGCGGGCGCGGCTCGAGCTCACCCCCGGCGATACCGGCTGCCGGGAGCCGGCCACGGGAGGTGCGGCGTCGCCCTCCCGCAGCCAGTCCTAGGTCTCAGGCGGGCTGGAGGCGATAGTCCTGCGGTGCCGCCTGTCGAAGGTCCGACGCCGGCAGCTGATGCGCCAGTGCCTGCTGTCCCCAGCGATGATTTTCGGGGAGCCGGAAGGCCGACATGGCGTGAAGCAGCTGCTGGGCATGCTGGCGCAGGTTGGCGGCAGACGAGGCACTCTGGTTCACCAGGGTGGCGTTCTGCTGGGTCACCCGATCCATTTCATAGACCGCCTGGCCGGCTTCCTCAACGCCGGCGCGCTGCTCCACGCTGGCCTGGCTGATCTCCTGCATGAGCTGGCTGACCCGGCCGACGGCGGCGATGATCTCCTCGGTTGCCTGGTTGGCATCGGCGGCACGGGCGTTGCCGTGCTTGACCTGCTCCACGTTGCGGGTGATCAGCTCATGGATTTCCTGGGCCGCGTCGGCGCTGTTCTGGGCCAGCTTGCGGACCTCGGCGGCGACCACGGCAAAACCGCGGCCGTGCTCGCCAGCGCGGGCGGCCTCCACCGATGCATTGAGCGCCAGAATATTGGTCTGGAAGGCAATGTTGTCGATGGTGGAGGTGATGCTGGCGATTTCGCTGGCGCTGCGGTCGAGTTCGTCCATGGTCGCGGCGACCTGCTGCACGGCGCTGCCGCCGCGCCTGGCGGTGTCGGAGGCGCCTGCTGCCTCCTGGCTCGCCCGCTCGGCATTGGCCGAGTTCTGGGTCACGGTACCGTTGAGTTCCTCCATGGCCGAGGCGGTCTGGGTCAGGGCGCTGGCCTGCTGCTGCGTGCGTGATGCCAGGTCGTTATTGCCCTCGGCAATCTGCTCGCTGTTGCTGGCCACGGCGTCTGCGGCGGCTCGCACCTGGGCGACGATGCCCTGCAGCTGTCGGGCCATCTCGACCTGAGCGGCCATGATGCTGTGGTTGTCCCTATCGCGCAGCCGTCCGGTGGTGGTCAGTTCACCGCGTCCGATCGCCTCGGCGAAGGCCTTCACCTCATGGGGCTCGGCGCCCAGTTCGCGCAGCAGCTGACGCGAGAGCAGGTAGGCAATGATACCGCCGGCCAGCAGGGCGGCCAGGCAGAGCCCCAGCATCAGCATCTGGAACCCCTCTGCGGTGTCCCTGGCGCTGGCCGTGGCGATGGCATTCTGGCTTTCCTGGTGATCGATGAAGACATTGATCTCGTCCAGCCATGCAAAGAAGGCGGGGCCGGCCTCGGTCAGTACGAGGCGTCGAGCGCCCTCGAAGTCGCCCTGCTGACGCTGGTCGATGATGCGCTCGGCCAGGGCGTTGGTGCGCTCGGCCTGGCCCTGTACCGCATCGAGCATTTGCCGCTCGGTGGCCGTTGCAGCCTCCTGGTCGGCGGCCATGAGTTCGGTCATCCCCCGGTCGGCCCGGGTGTAGTCCTCCTCCAGTTGCCGATAGGCGCCCAGCAGCGCTTGCAGATCGTCATCGGCGGATACCAGGGTCATGTCGCGCAGGAGAATGGCGCGGTCGTGTACGCTTCCGCGCCAGTCGATGGCATGGCGCAGCTTGACGCCGTTGACGTCGTTGATGGTGGTCAGTCCGCGGTCGATTCGATTGACCTGATGAATGCCGATGGCGGTGAGCAGGACGATCAGCGCAAGCACGGCAGAGAACCCTATCCCCAGGCGGGTGCGGATGCCCAGGCGGGCGATGTTGGCAGCGAGTGTCTTCATGGTTGTTGTCCTTCTTCAGGCGAGCTTTGCCGGGCCGGCGCAAGCGGAAGATGAGACGACTCTATTCTTTGTACATCACTTGTACAATAGTTTATTCTCCAACGTAGCATTCGATTCTTTGATATGGACGCAGCGCCAAGGCTCTGTGATGTGCCTTTTTATCGGTAAGTTATGAGGCGGTATGCGCGTTGGACGGTCCGTTCGCCGTATCCATGTGGCGATTGGCCTGTCGTGAATGATACGGGATCGATGCCGAGTGCGTTTTTCTTGTACAAGAAATGATGGAGGTGACCATATGTTTGCCTGGTTCAGATCCGACCCGGCCAAGAAGCTGCAAAAGGCCTATGAGCGCAAGCTCGAGCAGGCGATGCAGGCATCGCGCAACGGGGACATGCGCGCCAATGCCGCCTTGACCGAGGAGGCCGAGGCGATCCTCGCCGAGATCGAGGCACTGAAGCGGAAATAGGGTGGGGCCCCTTCCCGGAAGGCCTGATGGGTAGCGACTGTTTGTCATTTTATAATCGACGTAAGGGTGTCGCCTCAGGCTCCCTTCACTCTCCTTCATCGCTTTTATTTCCGATTTTCCGGCTTGTCTGGCTGAGGGAGGTCGAGTGCGGTAAGCTGTGATGGTTAAAATAATCAACGCTAGAGGAGCGAAGCGATGCCCGCCCAGCAGTCTGTCCATCACGTGGCCTCATTCTATGCCGCCTCCGCCCATCCGAGCCCGGAGCGCCCCCCGGTCAACGGCCGCGTGGAGTGCGATATCTGCGTGGTGGGGGCCGGTTTCACCGGCATTTCCGCCGCCCTGCATCTGGCCGAGCAGGGCCAGTCGGTGGTGGTGCTGGAGGCGGCCCGGGTCGGCTTCGGTGCCTCGGGGCGCAATGGCGGCCAGCTGGTCAACAGCTACAGCCGCGACATGGACGTGATCGAAGCCAAGTACGGCGACGAGACCGCCCGGGCCCTGGGCAGCATGGCCTTCGAGGGCAATCGCATCATTCGCAGCCGCATCGCCCAGTACGAGATCGCCTGCGATCTCAAGGAGGGCAACCTCTTTGCCGCCTGCAATGCCAGGCAGCTCGAGGGGTTGCGCGAGCACAAGGCGCTCTGGGAGCGCTACGGCCATGACCGGCTCGAGCTGCTGGAGGGGGAGGCGGTCAAGCGGGAGGTGGGAAGCGCCCGCTACACCGGAGCCCTGGTCGATCACTCCGGGGGCATGTTCACCCCCTCAACCTGGTGCTGGGCCAGGCCGCTGCCTTCGAATCCCTTGGCGGGGTGATTCATCGAGCAGAGCCCGGTGATCAAGCTGACCCACGGCGAGCCGGTGGTGCTGACCACCCCCGGCGGCGAGGTGTCCGCCCAGCGGGTGGTGCTGGCGGGCAACGCCTACATGCAGGGCCTGCTGCCATCGCTCGAGAATAAGTCGATGCCCTGCGGCACTCAGATCATCACTACCGAGCCCCTGGGCGAGGCCACCGCCCGGGCGCTACTGCCCAACGACATGGCGGTGGAGGACTGCAACTACCTGCTAGACTACTTCCGCCTCACCGCCGACAACCGGTTGCTCTACGGCGGCGGCGTCAGCTATGGCGGCCAGGACCTGACGAGCATCGAGGCGGTGGTCCGCCCCAAGCTGGCGAAGACCTTTCCACAGCTCGCCGACGTCAAGGTGGATTACGCCTGGAGCGGCAACTTCCTGCTGACCCTCAATCGCCTGCCCCAGTTCGGCCGGCTCAACGGCAACGTCTACTTCGCCCAGGGCTACTCCGGTCATGGCGTCACCTGCTCGCACCTGGCCGGCAAGCTGATCGCCGAGACGATGCGCGGCGAGAGCGAACGCTTCGACGCCTTCGCCGGCCTGCCGCACCTGCCCTTCCCGGGGGGTCGCCTGCTGCGGGTTCCCTTCTCAGCCCTGGGCGCTTGGTACTACGCCACCCGCGACAGGCTGGGTATCTGAGCTCTGCCGCTCGCCCCGCTCCCTAGCGGCGCGGGGTATGTCCCACCTTGCGGGTCGCCAAGCTGGCCCCGTGCCCTAGGCCGGTCCGTGCTCTAAAGCGCCAGGGGGCCGCAGATACGGCCCCCCTGGCGCTTGCTTTCGATGCCCCCACTGGACGCCGTGCGCCGAGTGAGCCGCTGACGCGATCAGCGAGCGATCAGACGTGGCGTAGATACCAGTCGTACTCCAGTTGACTCACCGCCTGCATGGCCTGGGCCCGCTCGGCACGGCGGTTGGCCACGAAGACGCGGATAAAATCGCGCCCCAGGGCCTCGCCCAGCACCTCGTCCGCCTCCAGCAGGTCCAGGGCCTGCTGCCAGCTGTTGGTCAGGCTGTTCTCCACCTGCTCGTAGGCGTTGCCGGTGATCGCCGGGGGCGGGGTCAGCTCATGGCGCAGGCCGTGATGCAGGGAGGCCAGCAGGGCGGCCAGCAGCAGGTAGGGGTTGGCGTCGGCGCCGGCCACCCGGTGTTCGATCCGCCGCGCCGCTCGTGGTCCGGAGGGAATGCGCAGGGCGACCGAGCGATTGTCGAAGCCCCAGGTTGGGGCCATGGGCACGTAGAGCCCGGCTGGAAGCGGCGGAAGGAGTTGAGGTTGGGCGCGAACAGCGCCATGGCGCCGGGCATGCGTTCCAGCAGGCCGGCCACCGCCTGGTTGAGGCGGGGGCTGCCGAGCACATCGTCGCCGGTTTCGCTGAAGACATTGTTGCCCTCGGCGTCGAGCAGGCTGATATGCACATGGGTGCCGTTGCCGGCCTCCTGACCGTAGGGCTTGGCCATGAAGGTGGCCTCGAAGCCATGCTTGAGCGCCACCCCCTTGATCAGTCGCTTGAGCAGCACGGCGCTGTCGCAGGCCTGGAGGGCGTCGGCGCAGTGGATCAGGTTGACCTCGAACTGCCCCGGGGCGCACTCCTTGAGGGCGGTGTCCAGGGGCAGCCCCTGAATCTCGGCGGCGCTCTGGATCTCCTCCAGGAAGTCGGCGTATTCGTCCAGCTCCAGCATGGAATAGAGCTGGCTCTGGGTGGCGCGCTCGCCGCTGCCCGGGGAGCAGGGCGGCTGGATCAGCCCCGCCTCGGTGCGTTGGCGATCCACCAGGTAGAACTCCACCTCCAGGGCCACCACCGGGGTCAGGCCCATGGCGGTCAAGCGCTGCAATACGCGGGAAAGTACCTGGCGGGGGTCGGCGAAGAAGGGCGAGTCGTCGGGCTCCTCCATGGTCATCAGCAGCTGCCCCTGCCGGCCGCCGCGCAGCCAGGGTACCGGCATCAGGCTGCCGGGAACCGGCTGGCAGAGTCTATCGCCGTCGCCTGTGGCGAGCCCCAGGCCGGTCTCCTCGATGGTGTTGCCATTGATGTCCAGGGCGAAGACCGAGGCGGGCAGGGCGATGCCGCTGCGGTAGGCTTTGGTCAGGTTGCCCCTGGGGATGCGCTTGCCGCGGATGACGCCGTTGAGGTCGCTGATCAGCAGATCGAAACTGTCGATCTCCGGGTGGCGGTCGAGAAAGGTTGGGACGTCATCGGTGGGGAGGTTAGGCATCGCGCTCACCTGTAGCTTTCTGGTCGTTGTTGATGACCGTTATCCTTTCTTGATGTCGGTGTGTTGTCAAATGTTTTACGCTATTGGAGTATTGCTACTTTTGCTCGATAGTGGTTTTTATCCTTTATATACAGATATTTATTATTTTTTCACGAGTTATGCCGACCGCAGGCTTGGAAAGATAAATCAACGGATGTATGTTGAGTAAACCATAACAACGCCTGAGCGACCCTGCGAGGAGCCAGCCATGACCAGAAGACCCCTGGTGGGAGTGATCGCCTGCCGCCGCGAGGTGGAAGGGCACGCCGCCCAGATGGTGACCGACAAGTATCTTAGCGCCCTGCGTGAGTATGGGCTCAACCCGGTGATCCTGCCGGTGTGGAGCGATCAGGAGAGTGATCGCGACGCGGCCCGGGAGCTGCTCTCCCGAGTCGATGGACTGCTGCTGACCGGCAGCTACACCAATGTGGAGCCCCACCGCTATGGCGCCGAGCGGGCGCCCCAGAATACCCGGGACGATCGGCACCGGGATGCCGCCGCTCTGACCTGGATTCATGAGGCGCTCGCCATGCGGCTGCCGCTGCTGGGCATCTGCCGCGGCTTCCAGGAGCTCAACGTGGCCTTCGGGGGCAGCCTTCACCAGGCGGTGCAGGAAGTGCCCGGGAAACTCGATCACCGGGAGCCCGGCGGTGCCGACAAGGCGGCCCAGTACGCCCCGGCGCATGACCTGGCGCTGCGAGCCGATGGCGCCCTTGCTAGGTTGCTCGGTGACACCCACTCGCGGGTCAACTCCCTGCATCAGCAAGGCATCGACCGACTGGGCGAGGGGCTGGTCGCCGAGGCCTGGGCCCCGGATGGCCTGATCGAGGCGGTCTCGGTGGCTGATGCCGCCGCCTTCGCCCTGGCGGTGCAGTGGCACCCTGAGTGGCAGCCCCGGGAGCATCCCCTCCACGATGCCCTGTTTCGCGGCTTCGCCGCCGCCTGTGCTGCCCACCGCGGCGGCGCTCGCTCCCCTTCCCATCCCTCAGACGGCCTGGTGGCCCCCAGCGGAGACATTGCCAATGAGCACTCGTGACTATCAGGCCCTGGATCACGCCCACCACCTGCACCCCTTCACCGACTTCAAGGCGCTGGGGCAGGAGGGCAGCCGTATCATCGAGCGCGCCGAAGGCGTCTACATCCATGACAGTGAGGGCAATTGCATCCTCGACGGCATGGCCGGCCTGTGGTGCGTCAACCTGGGCTATGGGCGCCGCGAGCTGGTGGAGGCGGCCACCGCCCAGCTCGAACAGCTGCCCTACTACAACAACTTCTTCAAGACCACCCATCCGCCGGCGGTGAAGCTGGCCGAGAAGCTGGTACAGCTGGCACCGGCGCATATCACTCATGTCTTCTTCACCGGCTCCGGCTCCGAGGCCAACGACACCGTGCTGCGCATGGTCCGCCGCTACTGGGCCCTCAAGGGGAAGCCGGAGAAGCAGTGGATCATCGGTCGCGAGAACGGCTACCACGGCTCCACCCTGGCCGGCATGAGCCTTGGCGGCATGGACGCCATGCATGGCCAGGGCGGTCCCTGCGTGCCGAACATCGCCCATATCCGCCAGCCCTACTGGTTCGGCGAGGGGCGCGATCAGAGCCCCGAGGCCTTCGGCCGCGAGTGCGCCGCGGCCCTGGAGGCGAAGATCCTCGAGCTCGGCGAGGAGAACGTCGGTGCCTTTATCGCCGAGCCGGTGCAGGGCGCCGGCGGTGCCATCATGCCCCCGGAGAGCTACTGGCCGGCGGTCAAGGCGGTGCTGGCCAAGTACGACATCCTGCTGGTGGCCGACGAGGTGATCTGCGGCTTCGGGCGGCTCGGCGAGTGGTTCGGCAGCGTTCACTACGACCTCAAGCCCGACCTGATGCCCATCGCCAAGGGCCTCTCCTCCGGCTACCTGCCGATCGGCGGGGTCCTGGTGGCGGAGCGGGTCGCCGAGACCCTGATCGAGGAGGGCGGCGAGTTCTTCCACGGCTTCACCTACTCCGGGCATCCCGCCTGCGCCGCCGTGGCGCTGAAGAACCTGGAGCTGATGGAGGCCGAAGGGCTGGTGGAGCGGGTACGTGACGACCTCGGTCCCTACCTGGCCGAGCGCTGGAGTGAGCTGGCCGAGCATCCGCTGGTGGGCCAGGCCCGCTGCCTGGGCCTGATGGGTGCCCTGGAGCTGATCGACCCGGCCACCGGCGAGCGCTTCGACAAGGCCCTGGGTGCCGGCAACCTGTGCCGGGACCTCAGCTTCGAGAACGGCCTGGTGATGCGCTCGGTGGGTGATACCATGATCATTTCACCGCCTTTGGTGATCTGCCACGCTGAAATCGATGAGCTGGTGAGCAAGGCCCGTGCGGCCCTGGACGCCACCGCGGCGCGTCTGGCCCGCATCCCCCAGCCGGAGGAGACCGCATGACCGCAAGCCAACGCCCCCAGAGCCGTGCCGACTGGCAGGCCCTGGCCGATCGCCTGATCCCGAACCTGGAGACCCGCGCCTTTATCGATGACGCCTTCGTCGATGCCGCGAGCGGCGAGACCCTGGAAACCCTCAACCCGGCCACCGGCGAGACCCTGGCCCGGGTGGCCAGCTGCGACGCCGCCGACGCCGAGCTCGCCGTGGCCGCGGCCCGGGCCGCCCATGCGCGGGGCGACTGGGCGCGGCTGGCCCCTGCCAAGCGCAAGCGGGTGCTGCTGCGTCTCGCCGACCTGATGCAGGCCCATCGGGATGAGCTGGCGCTGCTCGACACCCTGGACATGGGCAAGCCGGTCTCCAGCTCGCTGGGCGACATGGCCGGCGCCATCGGCAGCATTCGCCACCAGGCGGAGACCATCGACAAGGTCTACGGCGAGGTGGCCCCCACCGGCGACGATAGCCTGGGCCTGGTGCTGCGCGAACCCCTGGGGGTGGTAGCTTCCATCGTGCCCTGGAACTTCCCGCTGATGATGACCGCCTGGAAGATTGCCCCGGCGCTGGCCGCCGGCAACAGCGTGATCCTCAAGCCCTCTGAGAAGTCGCCGCTCTCGGCGCTGCGCCTGGCCCAGCTGGCCAAGGAGGCGGGCCTGCCGCGCGGCGTCTTCCAGGTGCTGCCGGGCTACGGCCACACCGTGGGCAAGGCGCTCGCGCTCTCCATGGAGGTCGACTGCCTCTCCTTCACCGGCTCCACTCAGGTGGGCAAGCAGCTGATGCAGTATGCCGGCCAATCCAACCTCAAGCGGGTCTACCTGGAGTGCGGTGGCAAGAGCCCGAATCTCGTCTTCGCCGACTGCAAGGACCTGGACAGGGTGGCCAAGCACGCCGCCGCGGCAATCTTCCACAACCAGGGAGAGGTGTGCATCGCCGGTTCGCGCCTGCTGGTGGAGAATTCGATTCGCGAGGCCTTCGTCGACAAGGTGGTGGAAGCCGCCAAGGGCATGCAGCCCGGCGACCCCCTGGACCCCGCCAGCTTCATGGGCGCCATGGTCGACGAGACCCAGTATCGGCGCGTGCTCGATTATATCGCCAGGGGACGCGATGAGGGGGCGAAAGTGCGCGCCGGAGGCGAGGCCCTCGAGGGGCCGGGGCTCTTCATTCCTCCTACGGTGTTCGACGGCGTGACCGCCGAGATGGCCATCGGCCGGGAGGAGATCTTCGGCCCGGTGCTCTCGGTGTTCGGCTTCGACAGCGAGGAGGAGGCGGTGGCGATGGCCAACGACAGCGTCTACGGCCTGGCCGCCGGACTCTGGAGTCAGGACATCGACCGCATCATGCGCGTCACCCGGCGGCTGCAGTCGGGGCAGGTGTTCGTCAACAACTGGGCCGGCGGCGACCAGACCATGCCTTTCGGTGGGGTCAAGCAGTCCGGCAACGGCCGCGACAAGTCCCACCACAGCCTGGCGGAGTACACCGAGCTCAAGAGCGTCTGGATGTCGCTGGACGGCTGAGTTTCGTGCCCCGGCACGCACCTCCAGTGAGCGCTCGTCACTTGCAGGTGCCCGCCGCAGCTACGGCGCAATGGCGCCGGGCGGGCGCCCTGGACGGGCGGTGTCGTCACTGGGGGAGGGGCGACTCAGAAGGCTTTGGCGGGGGTGGTGCAGCTCACCAGGCGGCAGGGTTCGCTGCCCGGGTTGCGGAAGCGGTGGGGCGCATTGGTGTCGAAGTAGTAGGCCTCGCCGGGGCCCAGCAGTCGGGTCTCGGCGCCGATGGTGATCTCGATCTCCCCTTCGAGTACCACGCCGGCCTCCTCGCCGAGATGGGCGATCATCTCGCGGCCCGTGTCGGTGCCCGGGGATAGGTCTCGATCATGAAGGAGAGCGCCCGGGACTGCCGATTGGCGCCCACGAGCTTGTAGATCACCTCGCCGCTGCCCACGTCGGCCAGCTCGTCGGTCGAGTAGAAGACCTGATCGCGACTCTCCAGGTCCATGGTGAAGAAGTCCCCGACGCTCATGGGGATGGCATCGAGGATCTTCTTCAGGGAGCTCACCGAGGGGCTCACCTTGCCCTGTTCGATCAGCGACAGGCTGGAGTGGGTCACGCCGCAGCGCTTGGCCAGCTCGCGCTGGGAGATGCCGCGCAGCGTGCGCAGGGCGCGCAGCCTGGCACCCACATCATCAGACATCGGGGTCTCCTCTTGCCGCTGGAGGCGTCCAGAGAGTTGGCTCGAGCCGCCCGCGGGCTGACCAGCGGGCGGCGGGGCGCTCAGCACAGAGCGTCGAGCTTCTCTTTCAGCAGCTTGTTGACCTGCTGGGGGTTGGCGGTGCCGCGAGAGGCCTTCATCACCTGGCCGACGAAGTAGCCGATCATCTTGCCGCGCTTGTCCGGCTCGGCGTCGCGGTACTGGGCCACCTGGGCGGGGCTGTCGGCGATCACCTGGTCGATCATCGCCTCGATGGCGCCCGTGTCGGTGACCTGCTTGAGACCCTTGGCTTCGATCACCTCGTCGGCGCTGGCTCCCTGGCCGTTCCAGAGTGCCTGGAAGACCTGCTTGGCGGCCTTGCCGTTGATGGTGTCGTCGATCACGCGGGCGATCAGCTCGCCGAGCCGGTGGGCCGACACCGGGCTGTCGGTGATCGCCAGCCCCTCGCGGTTCAGGGCGCCGGAAAGCTCGCCCTGGACCCAGTTGGCGGCCTGCTTGGCGTCGCCGCAGACGTCCTTGACTTCCTCGAAGTAGTCGGCCATCTCGCGGGTAGCGGAGAGCACGCTGGCGTCGTAGGCGGAGAGCCCGAGCTCGCTCTCGAAGCGGGCGCGCTTGTCGGCGGGCAGCTCCGGCAGGTTGTCGCGCAGATGGTCGACGTAGGCTTGGTCGAGCACCACCGGCAGCAGGTCGGGGCAGGGGAAGTAGCGATAGTCGTTGGCTTCCTCCTTGGTGCGCATGCTGCGGGTCTCGTCGCGCTCGGGATCGAAGAGCCGGGTCTCCTGGACCACCTGGCCGCCGTCCTCGATCAGCTCGATCTGGCGCTCCACCTCGAAGGCGATGGCGCGCTCCACGAAGCGGAAGGAGTTGACGTTCTTGATCTCTGCGCGGGTGCCGAATTCTGCCTGCCCCTTGGGGCGCACCGAGACGTTGACGTCGCAGCGCATCGAGCCCTCGGCCATGTTGCCGTCACTGATACCGAGATAGGTGACGATGGAGTGAATGGCCTTCAGGTACGCCGCCGCCTCCTTGGCCGAGCGCAGGTCCGGCTCGGAGACGATCTCCAGCAGCGGCGTGCCGGCGCGGTTGAGATCGACCCCGGTCATGCCGTGAAAATCCTCGTGCAGCGACTTGCCGGCGTCCTCCTCCAGGTGGGCGTGGTGCACGCGAATGCGCTTGGTGGTGCCATCGTCCAGCGAGATCTCTACCTCGCCGGCGCCGACGATGGGGTGGTACATCTGGCTGGTCTGGTAGCCCTTGGGCAGGTCCGGATAGAAGTAGTTCTTGCGGTCGAAGACCGAGACCTCGGGAATCTCGGCGTGGATCGCCAGGCCGAACTGCACGGCCATGGCCACCGCCTGCTCATTGAGCACCGGCAGTACGCCGGGCAGGCCCAGGTCCACGGCGCAGGCCTGGGTGTTGGGCTCGGCGCCAAAGGCGGTGGAAGCGCCGGAAAATATCTTCGAGCGGGTCGCGAGCTGGACGTGCACCTCCAACCCGATCACGGTTTCCCATTGCATCAGGCGGTCTCCTCGGCGAAGGCGGGACGGCGGCGGTGCCAGTCGGTGGCCTGCTGGAACTGATGGGCGACGTTGAGCAGCTGCGCCTCGGCGAAGTGGGTGCCGAGTATCTGCAGGCCCAGGGGGCGGCTTCCCACGAAGCCCGCGGGCACGCTGATGCCGGGAATGCCCGCCAGGTTGATGGCGATGGTGTAGATGTCCTGCAGATACATCGACACTGGGTCCTTGTTGGCGCCCAGGTCGAACGCCGGGGTGGGCGAGGCGGGCCCCATCAGCACGTCCACCTCTTCGAAGGCGTCAAGGAAGTCCTGGCGGATCAGTCGGCGCACCTGCTGGGCCTTCTTGTAGTAGGCGTCGAAGAAGCCCTCGGAGAGGGTATGCGTGCCGATCAGGATGCGGCGCTTGACCTCGTCGCCGAAGCCCTCGGCGCGGCTGCGCTTGTAGAGGTCGATCAGGTCGGTGGGGGCCTCGCAGCGGTGGCCGAAACGTACCCCGTCGTAGCGCGACAGGTTCGACGAGGCTTCCGCCGGGGCGATCACATAGTAGGCGGGGATCGCATAGTGGGTGTGCGGTAGACTGACCTCGCGCACCGTGGCGCCCAGCGCCTCGAAGGCCTGGATCGCCGCGCGGGTAGCGGCCGCAACCTCGGGATCGAGGCCGTCGCCGAAATACTCCCGGGGAAGACCGATCTTGAGGCCCGAGAGCGGGGCATCGAGCTCTGCACGGTAGTCAGGCACGCCTCGGGCCACGCTGGTGGAGTCGCGCAGGTCGTGGCCGGCGATGGCGTTCAGCAGCAGGGCGCAGTCCTCGGCGCTGCGGGCCATGGGGCCGGCCTGGTCGAGGCTCGAAGCGTAGGCGATCATGCCGTAGCGCGAGACCCGCCCGTAGGTGGGCTTGAGTCCGGTGATACCGCAGAAGGCCGCCGGCTGACGGATCGAGCCGCCGGTATCGGTGCCCATGGCCGCCGGCACCAGACCGGCGGCGACCGCGGCGGCGCTGCCGCCGGAGCTGCCGCCGGGCACGGCGGTCAGGTCCCAGGGGTTCTTCACCGGCCCGAAGAAGCTGTTCTCGTTGGAGGAGCCCATGGCGAACTCGTCCATGTTGGTCTTGCCCAGGCTCACCGTGCCGGCGGCCTTGAGCCGTTCCACCACGGTGGCGTCGTAGGGGGCGATGAAGCTGTCGAGCATCTTCGAGCCGCAGCTGGTCTTGACGTCGCGGGTACAGAAGATGTCCTTCAGCGCCAGCGGCAGGCCGGTCAGCGGGCCGGCTTCGCCTCGGGCACGGGTCGCGTCGGCGGCATCGGCATCGGCCAGGGCCTGGTCGAAGGTCACGGTGATGAAACTGTTGAGCTCGCCGTCGAGGCGGTCGATGCGCCCGAGCAGATGCTGGGTCAGCTCGCGGCTGGAAAACTCGCCGGCATCGAGGCCGCGGGCGAGTTCGGCAAGAGTCTTGTCATGCATGCGGCATGGCTCCATAAAGGCGTGCCGTTAACGGAGATAGCGCGGAGAGCGAGTCGGTCACTCGACGACCCGCGGCACCAGATAGAGGCCGTTTTCCACCGCCGGGGCGCAGCGCTGGAAGCGCTCGCGCTGGTCGGATTCGGTGACCTCGTCGGCGCGCAGGCGCTGGGTGGCGTCCAGCGGGTGGGCCAGCGGGGCGACGCCCTCTGTGTCCAACGCCTGCAGCTGGTCGACCATCTCCAGGATACGACCGAGGTCGTCGACATAGCGGGCGGCGTCATCGTCGTTCAGGCCGAGGCGGGCCAGGTGGGCGGCCCGCTGCACGTCAGCGTGTTCAAGCGCCATGGGCTGGGTGTCCTCGCACGGGTTGCGGGTGGGGAAATAGCCGCAAAATGTACCACATTCGCCCCGCCGCGGGCACTCTTGGCGTGGCGCGGCCCCCGCGGCATCTCGCTTGCCGCGGGGGGCCGCGATGGTACCGTTTGCCTCCGCACAGGGTCCCCGGTCTGCACTAGGTAATCACGTCCATGTTCAAACGTTTGAGGGGGCTGTTCTCCAGCGATCTGTCGATCGATCTGGGGACGGCCAATACACTGATTTATGTGCGCGGTCGCGGCATCGTGCTCGATGAGCCGTCGGTGGTGGCGATTCGCCAGGCCGGCAACATGCGCAGCGTGGCCGCGGTGGGCTCCGATGCCAAGCGCATGCTGGGCCGCACGCCGGGCAATATCACCGCCATTCGCCCGATGAAGGACGGCGTGATTGCCGACTTCACCGTTACCGAGCAGATGCTCCAGCACTTCATCCGCAAGGTCCATCAGAGCACCTTCCTGACCCCGAGCCCGCGGGTGCTGGTGTGCGTGCCCTGCATGTCAACCCAGGTCGAACGGCGCGCCATCAAGGAGTCGGCGGAAGGCGCCGGGGCCCGCGAAGTGTTCCTGATCGAGGAGCCCATGGCAGCCGCGATCGGCGCCGGCCTGCCGGTGGACGACGCCCAGGGCTCGATGGTGGTGGACATCGGCGGTGGCACCACCGAGATTGCCATCATCTCGCTCAATGGCGTGGTCTACTCCGAGTCGATTCGCGTCGGCGGCGACCGCTTTGACGAGGCGATTACCGGCTATGTGCGCCGCCACTACGGCAGCCTGATCGGCGAGGCCACCGCGGAGCGCATCAAGGAGGAGATCGGCTGCGCCTACCCCGGCGGCGAGCTGCGCGAGATCGACGTGCGCGGCCGCAATCTGGCCGAGGGGATCCCGCGCAGCTTTACCCTCAACTCCCACGAAATTCTCGACGCCCTCCAGGAGACCCTGGCCTCCATCGTCTCGGCGGTGAAGAGCGCTCTGGAGCAGTCGCCGCCCGAGCTCGCCTCGGACATCGCCGAGCGTGGCCTGGTGCTCACCGGCGGTGGCGCCCTGCTGCGTGACCTGGATAAGCTGATCGCCGAGGAGACCGGGCTGCCGGTGATCGTCGCCGAGGATCCGCTGACCTGTGTCGCCCGCGGCGGCGGCAAGGCGCTGGAGATGATCGACCGGCATACCTTCGAGCTGCTGTCCAGCGACTGACGCTCGCGTAGTGCGGGGGGATTCTCTATCAAGCCGCTGTTCTCGCACGGATCGGTACCGGGCTATCGCATGCTGCTGTGCGCGATAGCCGCTTCCGCACTGATGTTCGTCGACCACCGCTTCACCCGCATGGAAGAAGTGCGGGCCCAGCTCTCCACGGTGGTGGCGCCGATCCAGTGGGCGGTCAGCGTGCCCAGCGACGTCCTGACCTGGGGCTCGCTGGCGCTTTCCGACCAGCGCGCCCTGTTGGAGGAGAATCGTCGCCTACGCGAGCAGATCCTGCATCTCTCCCATCGCGTACAGCACATGTCCAGCCTGACCGCCGAGAACGTGAGGCTGCGCGAACTGCTGGGGGCCGCAGCTCGCAACGATGTCCCCTATATCACCGCCGAGCTGCTCTCCCTGGACAGCGACCCCTTCGCCCATCAGATGGTGATCGACCGCGGCCGCCGCAACGGCGTCTATGTGGGGCAGCCGGTCATGGATTCCTCGGGGCTGGTGGGCCAGGTCACGGCGGTCTCGGCCTACTCCAGTCGGGTACTGATGGTCGCCGACGCCAGCCATGCCCTGCCGGTGCAGGTCAACCGCAACGGGCTGCGTTTCGTGGTGCAGGGCACCGGTCAGTACGATGCCCTGAGCGTGCTCCACGTGCCGGATACCGCCGATATTCGCATCGGCGACCTGCTGGTTACCTCGGGGCTGGCCGGTCGCTTTCCGCCGGGCTATCCGGTGGCACGGGTCAGCAAGGTGGAGCATGATCCCGGCCAGCCCTTTGCCCAGGTGTCGGCCGAGCCGGTGGCGCGGCTGCAGCGTTCGCGCCATTTCCTGCTGCTGTTTCCCCCGGAGCCCGCCCCGGTGCCTGACGATGCCGGCTGGGATCGCGATCTGCCCGGCGATATTACCCCCGACGCCTTGATCGAGGCGCCCGACACGGAGGCCTCCGGCTGATGGCTGCTGCACCCGCTACCGCGCTGCCCTGGGTATGGCTGACGCTGCTGCTGGCGCTCTGCCTGCAGGTGATGCCGCTGGCCGATGGCTGGCAGATCTGGCGGCCCGACTGGCTGGGTCTAATGCTGATCTACTGGTGCATGTCGGCGCCTGCCCGGGTCGGCGTCTTTCACGGCTTCGTGCTGGGGATCCTGCTCGACCTGATCGAGGGCGCGCCGCTTGGCCAGAACGCCCTGACGCTGTCGCTGCTGGCCTTCCTGGCGGCCCTGATCTATCCGCGCTTTCGTGCCTATTCGCTGCTCCAGCAGTCGCTGCTGATTCTGGTGCTGCTGGGGCTGGTACAGCTGGTCGAGCAGTGGCTGCGCACCCTGTTCGGCCCCTTCTCGATGCATCTTTCCTTTCTGCTGCCGTCGCTGATCGGCGCTGTGCTGTGGCCCTGGCTGACCACCATGTTCCAGGCCATGGAACGCCGGCTGGCCGGTAACGCCTGAGTCAGGAGTCCTGATGAGCGTGTCTTCCCGATCCCCTGCCGCGGCCTCGCCGCCGCGGCTCTGTCTCGCCTCGGCCTCGCCGCGCCGCCGTGAGCTGCTGGCCTCGATCGGCGTGGCGGTCGAGGTCAAACCGGTGGACATCGACGAGACGCCGAGGGCCGATGAGTCCGCCGAGGCCTATGTCATCCGGCTGGCCCGGGAGAAGGCGCTGGCCGGCGCGCGCCATTCGTCCCTGGCCATCCTGGGGTCGGACACCGCCGTGGTGCGCGACGGCGAGATCCTCGGCAAGCCCCGCGACCGGGCCCACGCCGCCGCCATGCTGCGCTCCCTGTCGGGGCGTGATCATCAGGTGCTCACCGCCGTGGCGGTGAGCGGGCCCGCCGGCGTGCTCGAGCGCTGCGTGGCGACCCGGGTGACCCTGCGCGACATCACCGAGGATGAGATCGCCGCCTACTGGGCCACCGGGGAGCCCGCCGACAAGGCCGGCGGCTATGCCATTCAGGGGCTGGCGGCGGTGTTCGTCGCCCGCCTCGAGGGCAGTCATTCGGCGGTGGTGGGGCTGCCGCTGTTCGAGACCGCCGAGCTGCTGGCGCGGCAGGGGGTTCCTTACTGGTGCGGCGCCGCCACATGATGGCAGTGTGTCATAATGCCCCGAGACTGGACTGGATAAGGATTTCCGCATGAGCGGCGAAGTATTGATCAACCTGACGCCGATGGAAACCCGCGTGGCCGTGGTGGAAAACGGCGTGCTACAGGAAGCGCTCATCGAGCGGACCCGGCGACGCGGGATCGTCGGCAATATCTACAAGGGGCGCGTGGTGAGGGTCCTGCCGGGCATGCAGGCGGCCTTCGTCGACATCGGCCTGGAGCGCGCGGCCTTCATCCACGCCCACGAAGTGATGCCGGTCGGCACCCCGGCCGATGAGCAGGTCTCCATCGGGGCGCTGCTGCATGAGGGGCAGGCGCTGGTGGTCCAGGTGACCAAGGATCCCATCGGCTCCAAGGGGGCGAGGTTGACGACCCACCTGTCGGTGCCGTCGCGCTACCTGGTCTACATGCCCGATTCGCCCCACCACGGCGTCTCCCAGCGCATCGAGGACGAGCGCGAGCGCGAGCGACTTCGCGAGCGCCTCGAGCAGGTCCAGGCCCAGCAGGAGCTGGAGGTGACCGGCGGCTTCATCGTGCGCACCGCGGCGGAGAGCATCGGCAACGAGGAGCTCTATGCCGACATGCATTTCCTGCTGCGGCTGTGGCGCAAGGTGAGTGAGCGCAAGATCACCGCCCCGGCCCCCAGCGTGATCTATGACGACCTGCCGCTGTTCATCCGCACCTTACGCGACCTGATGCGCGACGATATCGAGAAGGTGCGCATCGACTCCCGGGAGAACTACGTCAAGCTGGTGGAGTTCGCCAGGGAGTTCATGCCCGACTCCTCGGCGCGTATCGAGTACTACCCCGGTGAGCGGCCGATCTTCGATCTCTACAGCGTCGAGGACGAGATCCAGAAGGCGCTGGGGCGCAAGGTGCAGCTCAAGTCCGGCGGCTATCTGGTGATCGACCCCACCGAGGCGATGACCACCATCGACGTCAACACCGGCGGCTATGTGGGGCACCGCAACCTCGAAGAGACCATTTTCAAGACCAATCTCGAGGCGGCCAACGCCATCGCCCGACAGCTGCGGCTGCGCAACCTGGGCGGCATCATCATCATCGACTTCATCGACATGGAGGAGTCCGAGCATCAGCGCCAGGTGCTGCGGGTCCTGGAGAAGGCGCTGGAGCGCGATCATGCCAAGACCAAGTGCACCGGCGTGACCGAGCTGGGGCTGGTGCAGGTAACCCGCAAGCGCACGCGCGAAAGTCTGGAGCAGACGCTATGCGAAGCCTGTCCAACCTGCAGTGGACGCGGCACCCTGAAGACCGCGGAGACGGTGTGCTACGAGATATTTCGCGAGATCCTGCGCGAAGAGCGCGCCTACAATGCGGAGACCTACATGGTGCTGGCGTCCCAGGCAGTGGTGGATCGCCTGCTCGATGAGGACTCCGCGGCGGTGGCCGACCTGGAGACCTTCATCGGCAAGACCATTCGCTTCCAGGTCGAAAACCACTATTCCCAGGAGCAGTACGACATCGTGCTGATGTGAGCCGATGCATCCGATACGCCTGCTGAGTCGCTGGCTGCTGACCCTGGCGGCCATCGCCCTGTCGCTGCTGGCCGTGGCGCTACTGGTGCTGCGCCTGGCGCTGATGCAGGTAGAGGGCCAGGCGCCGCGGCTGGAGTCGCTGTTGGTGGCGCGCTTCAATGCCCAGGTCGAGCTCGGACACCTGCAGGCGGAGCTTGCCGGTCTGGATCCCCGGGTGGAGGCCGGCGAGCTGACCATCCGCACCGCCGAAGGCCACGGCTCGCTGCCGCTGCTGGAGGCCGAGCACGCCCGCCTGCGGCTGGACACTGCCGCCAGCCTGCGCGGCGGCATCCCGGTAGTGGAGGATGCCCGGCTGCGCGGGCTGACCCTGCATCTCTACCAGGATGAGCGGGGCGGCTGGCACTGGCCCGACCCCGCCGAGATTCCCCCGAACTGCGCCCCGAGACCGAGTTCGACCTCGAGCGTCTGGACTTCTGGGTGGGCGTGCTGCTGCGCCAGCGCGCTTGGGTCGAGGACCTGCGACTGGTGCTGCACGGCCGGGAACGCCGCGTCGAGCTGCATGCCCCGCGGGTGTTGATGACCGGGGATGCTCGCCACACCCATCTCGAGGGCGAGGTACACCTGGCCGGCCAGCAGCAGGCTTCGCTGCAGGCGGTTCTGGAGGTTTTTCCCGGACCGGCGGGGTTGAGTGACTTCAGCGCCGCCCTGCAGGCCGACATGCGCCTGGACACGCTGATCGACCTGGTCGAGGTGTTCACCCGCAATGACCCCTTGCGCCTGGAAGATGCTCAGGGGGAGGCGCGGCTGTGGGGGCGCTGGCATCGCGGTGCCCTGGCCGATGCGCGGCTCGACCTGGACGTGCCGCGCCTGGCCTTTCGCCACGACGCCGAGATCGTCGCCCTGGAGAGCCTCGAGGCCCGCGGCCAGTGGCTGCGCGGCGAGACGGGCTGGGACGCCTGGCTGGAGGGCGATGCCGTCGCCGTCGACTGGGCCGAGCCCGGCGAGCTGGCAGACGCCCCGGGACCGGCGCTGCCGCGGCACTGGCACCTGCGCCATCGCGGTGAAAACTGGTGGCTCAACACCAGCGAGTTCGATCTCGCCTCGCTGGCGGCCTGGCGCGATCGCGTCCCGCTGCCGGAGGGGTTGACGCGAGTGGTCGAGACCCTGGCCCCCCGCGGTCGCGTGGCGGGTCTTGGCGTTGGCCTGCAGGAGGGGCACTGGCTGGCCCGAGCGGCAGTCCACGGCGTGGAAGTGGACCCTTGGGGGCAGGCCCCGGGCGGTGGGCCCATCGACGCCTGGGTCGAATCCCGCGACCTGGCCGGGCGGGTGCGTTTCACCGGCACCGACGAGGCGACCCTCGATTTCCCCGAGGTCTTCGCCGCGCCCCTGGCGCTCTCCCATGCCAGCGGCGAGGTGGCCTGGAGCTATGACGGCCCCCGCACCTTCGTCAGCGGACGAGGACTACGGGCCGGCTGGCAGGACGCCGAGATCGAGGGCGGCTTCGGCCTGGCGGTGGGCGGCGGGATGCCCGGGGGCTTCGGCCTGGACCTGCGCTTCCGGGATGCCGACGCGGTGGAGCGGCCGCTGGTCGACTGGCTGCCCGTGGAGGTGCTGGGCGACGAGCTCAACGCTTGGCTGGCCGACGGGGTGGGGGGTATGTCCCCGAGGGCAGGCTGCAGCTGCATCTGCCGCTGTTCGCCGCCGGTGAGCGGCTCGATCCCAAGCTGGATCTCGACCTGGCCATCGAGCGCGGGCGCCTGCCCTTTGCTCCCGGCTGGCCGGCACTGGAGGCGGTGGAGGGGCGGCTGCGGCTGGGCGTGGGCAGCCTGGAGGGGGAAGTGGTGCATGCCGAGAGCCGCGGTGTCGAGGCACGCCGGGGGCGGGTCAGCCTGGAGGAGGATCGCCTGCGGGTGAGCGGCGAACTGGCCGCCGATGCCGAGTCGCTGCGTCGCTACCTGCAGGCGCTGCCATTCGACGGTATGCAGCAGGTGGACGACTGGCAGGGGCAGGGGCGCGCCGAGGGCGAACTGGCGCTGGACATGCGGCTGGGGGAGCCCGAGGCCTTCCAGCTCGATATCGACACCGAGGTGGCCTTCGAACGGCTTGAGCAGCGGCCCCTGGGGCTGGTGTTCCAGGACCTGCGCGGCCCTCTGGCCTGGCGGCAGCGCGGCGAAGACGGCGGCCTGGAAGGCGCGCTGGAGGGGCGTCTGCTGGGCGGGCCCGTGGCGGCCGATATCGATACCCGGGCCGGCGGTATCGACCTGGCGGGCAGCGCTCAGGCCGCCCGGCTGCTTGCCCTGGGCGGTGTTGCCGGGCTCGACGAGCGGCTCTCTGGCGCTCTGGCCTGGCAAGGGCGGCTGGCGCTGGGCGACGCCGGCAATAGCCTGGCGCTGCGCAGCGACCTAAGCGGCGTTGCCATCGACCTGCCGGAGCCGCTGGGCAAGTCGGCCGGGACCGTGCGCCCGCTGCGCGTGAACCTGGACTTCGACGCTCCAGCGCTGCGCGCGGAGCTGGGCGGTGACGCTCTGCTGCGCTGGCGCCGTCACCGGCCCGACTCGGCCGCGGGGCAGGGGCAGCTATGGCTGGGGCGCCTGCCCGCGGCGCCGACCTGGCCCCAGGCCGAAGGCTGGGAGGTCTCGATCCAGCAGCCGCGCCTCGACCCCGTCGCCTGGGGGCGGGCCCTGGCCCCCCTGGCCGGCGCGGTCGGCTCTCCGGCGGCTGAGGGCGTGGCGCTGCGTCGGCTGGATCTGGGGATCACCTGCCTGATGGGACCTGAGGGCTGTATCGGCTCGCTGGACGCCAGGGGCGAGCCCCAGGCGGGGGCGGCTGGCGGCTGGCGCTGGATGGCAGCCTGGTCGAGGGGCATCTCGACTACCGCCCGCGGCTCGATATCCCGCTGGATATCGCCCTCTCACGGCTGTCGCTGGATGGGGCTCTGGCCCAGGCTCGGCCGTCCGGCGAGCTGTTCGATGAGGTCGCGGCGCCCGAGCCGGTGCCGCTACCGGGTTGGGTGAGCGGGCTGCCCGACGGCCGGCTGCGTATCGCCGACATCGAGCGTCAGGGGCGTCGTTTCGGGCCCTTCAACGCCCACTGGTCCGCGGGCCCCGGCCGGCTGGAGATCGCCCCGCTGGGCCTGACGCTGGGGCAGGTGTCGGCGCGGGGGAGCTCGTGTGGGAAGCCGCCGGGCAGGGGGCCAGCCTGACCCGGGCCCGGCTCGACCTGGACGGAAGAGACCTTGGCACCGCCCTGGAGCGGCTGGGCCAGCCGGTGACCGTGCGCAGCGCCGATACCCGGGTAAGCAGCCAGCTGGCCTGGGCGGGGGCGCCCTGGCAGTTCGCCCTGGCCCGCTCCCGCGGAAGCATCGACGTCGCCCTGCGCGACGGACGCTTCGTCAACGTGGAGTCGCCCTCGGCGCGGCTGATCGGGCTGTTCAACGTGGATAACCTGGTGCGCCGGCTGCGGCTGGACTTCTCCGACGTGACCGGGCAGGGTACCGCTTTCGACAGCGTGGACGGGGGGCGACTCTCTACGAGGGCGTCCTCGAGACCCGAGGGCCGATCGCCATCGAGGGGCCGGCCACCGCCTTCACCCTGGAGGGCAGCGTCGACCTGGTCCGGCAGGAACTCGATCAGCGCCTGGGCGTCACAGTCCCGGTGAGTCGCAATCTTGCGCTGGCCGCGGTGATCGCCGGCGCCCCGGTGGTGGGCGGTGCCTTGTTCATCGCCGATCGCCTCTTCGGTGGCGCCATCGATCGGGTCACCCGAATTCACTATCGCGTGCGCGGTCCCTGGACCGCGCCGCAGATCACACTGGAAAGTGCCGAATGACTTCACGATCGCATGCCATGCTCGATACCGCCGCCGACATCCTGCTGACCCCCGGCGGCCTGGACCTGGAGGCGCTCGACGCCGGTCTCGGTCATGTCCTGGCCCCCGGCGTCGACTATGCCGATCTCTACTTTCAGCGCAGCTGGCATGAGAGCTGGGTGCTGGAGGACGGCGAGGTCAAGGAGGCCGGCTACAACATCGACGGCGGCGTCGGCGTGCGCGCCATGGCCGGCGAGAAGACCGGGTTTGCCTACTCCAATCAGATCACTGCCGATGCCCTCGCCGAGACGGGGCGCACCGCCGCCGGCATCGTGCGCAGCGGACCTCGCCTGGCCGTGGCGCCGCGGGTGATCAGCCAGTCCACGGCCCGCTACGCCGCCCTCGACCCGCTCTCCGGGCTAGGCGCCGAAGAGAAGATCGCCATGCTCAAACAGGCCGACCGGGTGGCACGCGCCGCCGACCCCTCGGTGGTCCAGGTCAGCGCCTCGCTCACCGGGGTGCACGAGGTGGTGCTGGTGCGTGCCAGCGACGGCAGCCTGGCGGCAGACGTGCGGCCGCTGGTGCGCTTCAACGTCAGCGTGATCGCCGCCAAGAACGGGCGTCGCGAGCGCGGCAGCGCTGGTGGCGGCGGCCGTTACGACATGGCCCGGCTGCGTGACGAGAATGTCGCCGAGCGGTTTGCGCGAGAGGCGGTGCGCCAGGCGCTGGTGAATCTGGAAGCGGTCGACGCTCCGGCCGGCCAGCTCCCGGTGGTGCTGGGCCCCGGCTGGCCCGGCATTCTCCTTCACGAGGCGGTGGGCCACGGCCTGGAGGGCGATTTCAACCGCAAGGGCAGCTCGGCCTTTGCCGGGCGCATGGGCCAGCGGGTGGCGGCGCCGGGGGTGACGGTGGTGGACGACGCGACCCTGGCCGACCGGCGCGGCTCGATGAGCGTGGATGACGAGGGCACCCCGGGGCAATACACGCCGCTGATCGAGGACGGCATCCTCAGCGGCTACATGCAGGACAAGCTCAACGCCCGGCTGATGGGCATGGCGCCGACCGGCAACGCTCGGCGCGAATCCTTCGCCCATCTGCCGATGCCGCGCATGACCAACACCTATATGCTGGCCGGCCAGGAGGATCCCCAGGATATCCTGAAGAGCGTCAGGCGCGGCCTCTATGCGGTGAGCTTCGGCGGCGGCCAGGTGGATATCACCTCGGGCAAGTTCGTGTTCTCGGCAAGCGAGGCCTACCTGGTCGAGGATGGGAAGATCACCGCGCCGGTGAAGGGCGCCACGCTGATCGGTAACGGTCCCGAGGCCATGGGCCGGGTCTCGATGATCGGTCACGACCTCGAACTGGATACCGGGATCGGGGTCTGCGGGAAGGAGGGGCAGGGCGTGCCGGTGGGCGTCGGCCAGCCGACCCTAAAGCTCGATGAGCTGACGGTGGGCGGCACGGCCTCCTGACCCCTTCGGGGAGCTATAAGCTGTAAGCTTTTAGCTGTAAGAGAAAACCGTTGCCAGCGACGGGGCTGGTAGTAGCACCTCGGCTTACGGCTTACGGCTTACGGCTTACGGCGTCAGAGCCCCGCGGTGTCGCGGATCAGCTTGAAGAGCTTGCGGGCGCTGGCCGGGGGCTTGCCCCTCTCGCGCTCGCGCTGGGCGTTGCGGATCAGCTGGCGCAGCGCCTGGCGGTCGGCGTCGGGGTGGTCGGCGACGAAGGCCTCGACGGCGGGGTCGCCCTCCTCGAGAAGACGGTCGCGCCAGGCTTCGAGCCGGTGAAAGGCCAGATCGCGACGCCGCGCCTCGTGCTCGACCTCGTCGAAGACCGCCTGGATCGCCTCCAGGTTCTCGCGGCGCATCAGCTTGCCGACGTACTGCATGTGCCGCCGCCGGCCTTCGTGGGAGCGGATCCGCGCGGTCTCCTCCACGGCCGCCAGCATGTCGTCGGAGAGCGGGAAGCGGGCGCGCTCGGCGGGGGTCATGGCGATGATCGCCTCGCCCAGCTGCTGTAGCGCATGCATCTCGCGCTTGAGCTGGGACTTGCTGGGCCGTTCGTCGTCATCCGACAGCGTGATCTGGGCGAGCAGCTCGCGGGGAGAATCCTGGGACATGCCGTTTCCATGGTTGAGAATAGAGAATAGGCCCAGTATACCAGTCCGCAGCCGCGGGCTTGATAGCCACATGAGAGCATCCGGCCCGGTGCCGGAGAAGGGAGATCAGCATGACACAGGCTTTTGATGCCGCCGCCCAGCAGGCCCAACTGGAATCGGGTGCCGAGCAAGCGCTGGCGCTGGCGCGCCGTCTGGGCGCCGATGCCTGCGAAGTGGGGGCCAGTGTCGACCAGGGGGTCGGTGTCAGCGTCCGTGAGGGCGAGGTGGAGACCGTCGAACTGTCACGCGATCAAGGCATCGCGGTGACCGTCTACGTGGGAGCCCGCAAGGGGAGCGCCTCCTCCACCGATAGCGGCGAGGACTCGATTCGCGCGGTGGTGGAAAAGGCCGTGGCGATCGCCCGGCATACCGGCGAGGATCCGGCCGCCGGGCTCGCCGATGCCGAGCTGATGGCAAGCGACCTGCCCGACCTGGACGTGCACCATCCTTGGCCGCTGACCACCGAGCAGGCCATCGACCTGGCGCTGGCCTGCGAGACGGCCGGACGCCACGAGCCGGGCATCCGCCAGTCGGAGGGGGCCTCGCTCTCCAGCGGCGAGGGGGTGAGGGTCTACGCCAACAGCCACGGCTTTCTGGGCAGCCAGCGCGGCAGCCGCCACTCGCTGTCGTGCATGCTGATCGCCGAGGATGCCGGCGGCATGCAGCGGGACTACGACTACACCAGTGCCCGGGACCCCCGGGCGCTGCTGTCGCCGGAGCAGGTGGGCAAGAGCGCCGCCGAGCGAACCCTGTGCCGCCTGGGTGCGCGGCGGCCGGCCACCGGGCGGCTGCCGGTGCTGTTCGACCCCAGCCTGGCCAGCGGGCTGGTCGGGCATCTGCTGAGCGCCATCGCCGGCGGTTCGCTGTATCGCCAGGCGTCGTTTCTCTGCGACCGGCTCGGGACGCCGCTGTTTCCCGAGTGGTTCTCGCTGGAGGAGCGTCCCATGGAAAGGGGAGCCATGGCCAGCAGCCCCTTCGACAATGATGGCGTGCAGACCCGCAACAACGTCTTTATCGACCAGGGGCGCCTGGCGAGCTATATGCTCTCCGCCTACAGCGCCCGTCGCTTGGGGATGCAGACCACGGCCAACGCCGGTGGGGCCCGTAACCTGCGCCTCACTGGGCCGCTGGAGACGCGTGAGGCACTGCTGGCGCGCCTGGGGCGCGGCGTGCTGGTCACCGAGCTGATGGGGCAGGGCGTCAACGGCGTCACCGGCGACTATTCACGCGGTGCCGCCGGCTTCTGGGTGGAGAACGGCGAGATCCAGTATCCGGTCGAGGAGTTCACCATCGCCGGCAATCTCGAGGCGATGTTCCGAGGGCTGGTAGGGGTCGGCAGCGATATCGATACCCGGGGCAGCATCCACAGCGGCAGCTGGCTGATCGACGAGATGACCGTGGCCGGCAGCTAGGCCGGGCTGCGCCCTGACCCGCCCCGGCTTCGCCGGGCCGGGAGCTATAAGCTGTAAGCTGTAAGCTGTAAGAGAAACCCATCGCCACCAGCAAAGAGGTGGGTATCGTTACGGCTTACGGCTTACGGCTTACGGCTGTCATTCGTCCTCGTCGAAGCGGGCCTCGAACAGTGCCTCTACCGCCTCCAGCGCCGCCTCGGCGTCGTCGCCTTCGGCGCAGATGGTCAGCTCGGTGCCGTGGGGAGCGGCCAGCATCAGCAGCGACATGATGTTGGCCGCGTCGGCCTCCTGGCCGCCGCGGGTGACGGTGATGCGGGCGGTGAAGGGCTGGCAGCACTGGACCAGCCGGGTGGCGGCGCGGGCGTGCAGGCCGCGCTTGTTGGTCAGGGTCAGCTTGCGACGGGGCACGCTCAGGACTCCTCGCGGTCAGGGGGCGCCGGGGCCGTGGGAGGGGCAGCGGTCAGGGCCCGGTGGATGCCCAGCTCGCGGTGGCGAAGGCGCACGGCCGGCTGCTGGCTGGCCAGCTGCTGGGCGAGCTTCTCGGCCAGGTAGACCGAGCGGTGCTGGCCGCCGGTGCAGCCGATGGCCACCGTCAGGTAGCTGCGGTGGCTGTCGCGGTAGGCTGGCAGCCAGCGCTCGAGCCAGCCCAGGATGTCGGCATACATCTCGGCGACCAGCGGATACTGCTCGAGGAAGGCCACGATGCTGGGGTCCTGACCGGTGGCGGAGCGCAGGCTGGGGTCCCAGTAGGGATTGGGCAGACAGCGGGCGTCGAAGACGATATCGGCGTCCAGGGGAACGCCGCGCTTGAAGCCGAAGGACTCCACCGTCAGGGTCAGCTGCTTGGCACGGTGGCTGGCGACCTGATCGGCGATGCGCCCACGCAGCTCGTGGACCGATAGCCGGGAGGTATCGATCACCAGGTCGGCCAGATCGCGGATGTCGGCCAGCGTCTGCTCCTCGGATTCGATCGCTTCGGCCAGGGTCATGTCGCTGCCCTTGGTCAGCGGGTGACGGCGGCGGGTGGCTGAGTAGCGCTCGAGCAGGATGCGTGCATCGGTGGTCAGGTAGATGACCTGACAGGCGATGCCACGCTGGCGCAGTTCCTCCAGCAGGCGCGGGAAGCGCTCCAGGGCGTGCGGCAGGTTGCGGGCATCGATGCTGACGGCAACGTTCGATTGACGGGCGGGGCCGCAGCGCAGTTCGTCAGCCAGAGAGCCCAGCAGCATGGCCGGCAGGTTGTCGATGGCGTAAAAGCCGAGGTCCTCGAGGGCCTGTAGGGCGATCGACTTGCCCGAGCCTGAGCGGCCGCTGATGATGACGAGCTGCATGCGGGTCTCCTGGTCGTTGTGCTGGCCGGGTGGCCCGATTGCGTGGGTGTCAGGTGGCTGCCTGTCGTCGGATCGCCTCGATCAGGCGCTCATGCAGCTCCCGCTGACTGGCGCTCTTGCGCAGGGCCGTGCGGGTCTCGACGTCGTTCATGATGCCGGCCACCTGGCCCAGCAGCGCCAGATGGGTATCGTCGGCCTCCTCCGGGACCAGCAGCACGAAGACCAGATCGACTGGCTCGCCGTCGATGGCGTCGAATTCGATGGGGTCGGCAAGCCTGAGAAAGGCGGCCACCGGAGCGTGGCAGTGGGGGCTTCTCGCATGGGGGATGGCCACGCCGTTGCCGATGCCCGTGCTGCCCAGGCGCTCCCGGCCGATCAGCCGGTCGAAGACCTCCTGGCTATCCAGGCTCGGGGTGTTCTGGGCAATGAAGGTGCTGAAAAACTCCAGCACCCGCTTCTTGCTGCCGCCGGGAACCCGAACAGGGTGCGTTCGGGGGCAGGATGGTTTCCAGTGTCATGGGGAATCAGCGAGCGCCGGCGCCCTGGGCGCGGGCCTGTGCTTTTTCCTTGTGCTTGACCAGCTGGCGGTCGAGCTTGTCGGTCAACGCATCGATGGCGGCATACATGTCGGCGTCCATGGCTTCGGCATGAAGGTCGGCACCGGCGGCATGCAGGGTGCAGGCGGCCTGCTGGCGCTCTTTCTCCACGGAGAGCGTCACCTGCACATTGGTGATGTTGTCATAATGGCGCTGCACGCGAGTGAGTTTCTCGTCAACATAGTCGCGCAGGGCATCGGTCAGCTCTACATGGTGGCCGGTGATATTGACTTGCATGGCAGGCTCCTTCGTCTTTCGTGTGGTGATTCGATTGTAACCCTTTTTCCTGCCTTGCAAACCCCCTGTTTCAGCGCCTCGCCACGGGGGTCGGGCGCGGCGGCGAACGGCGTCATTTGAAGCGCTTGCGCTCGCTCGAGGAGGGAATGCCCAGGGCCTCGCGATACTTCGCTACCGTGCGTCTGGCCACGCGGATGCCGTCCTCGGCCAGCAGGTCCACCAGGCGGCTGTCCGACAGGGGCTTGCGAGGCGCTTCTCCCTGCACCAGCTTGCGGATGCGGGCGCGAATCGCCGTGCTGGAGTGGGCGTCACCCTCGCCCTCGCCGCCGACCTGGCTGGAGAAGAAAAACTTCAGCTCGAACACGCCCCGGGGGTGTGGATGTACTTCTGGGTGGTGACCCGGGAAATGGTCGACTCGTGCATCTCCACGGCCTGGGCGATATCGGCCAGCACCAGCGGCTTCATGGCCTCCTCGCCCTGCTCGAGGAAGTCGATCTGGCGGGCCATGATCTCGCGACCGACGCGCAGCAGGGTATCGTTACGGCTGACCAGGCTCTTCATCAGCCAGCGAGCTTCCTGCAGGTGATCCTTGAGAAACTGGTTGTCCTGGCTTTTGTCGGCGCGACGCACCAGGGCCATATAGTCGGGCTGGATGCGCAGCCGCGGGAGCGCTTCGGCGTTGAGCTCGATGCGCCAGCCGCGGTGGTCGTGCAGGGCCACCAGATCGGGGATGACGTAGTCGCTGCCCACCTCGCCGTAGGCGCTGCCGGGGCGGGGGTCGAGGGTGCGGATCAGGCGGATGACCGCGTCCAGCTCGGCATCCTCAAGGCCCAGGCGACGCTTGAGGAGCCGGCGGTCATCGGCGGCCAGGGCCTCCAGGAACTGACGGACCAGGCGCCGCGCCTGGGGCAGCAGGGGCGTGTCGTCCGGCAGCGCCCCTAGCTGCAGCATCAGGCATTCACGCAGGTCGCGGGAGAAGACGCCGGTCGGCTCGAACTGCTGCAGGCGCAGCAGCACCTGCTCGACCTCGCGGGTCGGCAGGCCCTCGAGTCCCTGCTGGCGAAGGCCGTCGCGGATCTCTTCCAGCGGTTGGGCCAGGTAGCCGGCGCCGTCCACAGCGTCGATCAGGCTCTCGGCAATCAGTCGCTGACGCGGCTCCAGGTCGGTCATGGCCAGCTGCCAGACCAGGTGGCCATTGAGGCTCTGGCCCTCGGCCTGGCGCTCGAAGTCGGGGCCCTCGCCCCCGGCGGGCGCGCCCAGGTCCTGGTAGGTGTCCGACCAGTCGCTGTCGGTGCTGAGCTCGCTGGGAATCTCGCTGGCCCAGTCGTCCTCGGGGGTCTCGCTGACCTGCTGTTCGCCGAAGCCGTCGTCGAGCTCCAGCATGGGGTTGGACTCGAGCGCCTGCTGGATCTCCTGGCGCAGGTCCAGGGTGGAGAGCTGCAGCAGGGCGATGGCCTGCTGCAGCTGAGGGGTCATGGTCAGCTGAGTGCCGACGCGCAGTTGCAGAGAAGCTTTCATGGCCATGAGAGACGTTGCTCATTTGCCGAAAAGCCCCACCCTAGACCGCGGCCGGGTGACATGCAAGAGACTCTTCGATAAATTTCTTGCAATAAGCATACCAGGCGCAATCTGTGTGCCGAGGTGGCGCAATAACATTCATATCAGCATGTTGCGATCAATATAGGATTAGAGGCGAAAGTCCTCGCCCAGATATACCTCGCGCACCCGCCGGTTGGTGAGGATGGCTTCGGCGTCGCCTTCGGCGATGATCTGACCGTCGCCGACGATGTAGGCGGTGTCGCAGATATCCAGCGTTTCGCGCACGTTGTGGTCGGTGATCAGCACGCCGATGTCCCGCGCCTTGAGCTGGCGAATGATGCCCTTGATCTCGCCCACGGAGATGGGGTCGACGCCGGCGAAAGGCTCGTCGAGCAGGATGAAGGCGGGCTCGGTGGCGAGCGCCCGGGCAATCTCCACTCGCCGGCGCTCGCCGCCGGAAAGGCTCATACCGAGGTTGTCGCGAATGTGGGTGACATGGAAGTCTTCGAGCAGGCCCTCGAGGCGCGCCTGGCGGCCGCTGCGGTCCAGATCCTTGCGGGTCTCGAGAATGGCCATGATGTTGTCGGCCACCGATAGCTTGCGAAAGATCGAGGCCTCCTGCGGCAGGTAGCCGATCCCGGCCCTGGCGCGCTCGTGCATGGCGGCGCCGGAGAGATCGCGATCGTCGATATGCACCGTGCCGGCATCGGCGCGTACCAGGCCCACGATCATATAGAAGGAGGTGGTCTTGCCGGCGCCGTTGGGGCCGAGCAGGCCGACGATGCTGCCCTGCTCGATGGTCAGGCTGATATCGTGAACCACGCGGCGGCGCTTATAGCTCTTGGCCAGATGGCTGGCCTGCAGAGTCTTCATGGAGGATGCCTTACTGCTCGGGCTGCAGGGTCATGCGGATGCGCTGGCGGCCTTCAATCCCTTCGCCCTCTGCGCGGGCCTGGACCACGCGGCGGTCGAGAAAGTACTCGAGATAGCCGCCGGCGAAGGTGTCGCCGCGCTGGTGAAGTTCGGCGCGATCGATCAGTTCCACGCGCCGTTCGGCCACATGGTAGACGACGGTGCGGCCCCAGCCGCGCACCACGGGCTCGTCGGGGTCCGGCTGCTGCTCCAGGTAGGCTCGCTCACCGGTGGCGATCGCCCGGGATAGCTCGCCGGCCGCGTTGCGCTGGATCTCGACCCGATCGCCGGTCACCCGCAGGCTGCCCTGCCGGATGTCCACCTCGCCGGTATAGACAGCGGTGCCGGCGCGGTCGTCCAGGTCGAGGCGGTCGGCCTCGACTTCGATGGGGGCGCTGGCATCGTGTGCCTTGACCGTCATGGCGCTCAGCGCGACGCCGGCCAACAGCAGACCGCCCAGCGCCAGGGCGGCGAGTGAAGGGAGTGCGGGTCGAATCATGACTCGGGGTCCTCATGGGTGGCGCCGGAGGCTTCCGGAGGGTGGTGGCCGCGAACATTGTCCGTCAAGCGGGCGCGATTGTCATCGAACCAGGCGTCGAAGCGTTCGCCGCTCATGCGCTGGGGCGGCTGTTGCAGCAGTGCCGGGCTCTCGCTCCAGGCGTGGCCGAGGTCGGCGTCCACATGGAGGATCTCGGTATCGAGCTGCCAGCGCTCCTCGGGAGCGAACAGCCGTGCGCTGCCGCTCAGGGTCAGCGGGCTTCCGCCCGGCCCGAGTCGTCCCTCGTCGCCCCGGGCGATCCACAGTCGCCCTTCGCTGTCGTGGACATGGGCCACCGGCGTCTCGGCCCGGGTCACGTCGTCATGGGGCGTGTGCACCAGGCGCGGGGTGTCCAGCCGCTGGTGGGCGCGTCCCTCGGTGTTGAAGCGCGTCAGTCGCACCTCCTCGAGGTAGTAGTCGGGCTCTCCCTCGGCGTCGCTGGGTACCGGCCCGGGGCGGGGCGCCTCGCGAGGATCGAGCCAGACAAGCAGGCTGCCAAGCGCCAGCAGTACCAGCAGCAGCCAGAGCCGGTAGCCGGGGCGGGGCAGGCGCAGCGACACGGCTCAGCCCTGCAGGTAGGTGTCGACCAGGGCGTCGCGATGCCCCTGGGCCTCGAGCAGGGCATCGCAGATCTCGCGAACGGCGCCGTGACCGCCGCTGCGCTCGGTCACCCAGTCGGCCAGGGCCTGAATATAGGACGGTGCGCCGGGCACGCTGATGCCAATGCCGGCGCGCTGGATAGCCGAGAGATCGGGCAGGTCGTCGCCGCAGTAGGCCACCTGCTCGAGGCTGAGCTGCTGGCGCTGGCACAGTTCGCGCAAGGTGGCGAGCTTATCGCCGCAGCCCTGATAGACATGGTCGATGCCGAGCGCCGCGGCGCGGTGGCTGACCATCGGGGAGTCGCGGCCGGTGAGCAGGGCGACCTGCAGGCCGGCCCGGCGCAGCAGCTTGATCCCCAGGCCGTCCTGAGTATGAAACGCCTTGATTTCCACGCCATCGGCCTGGAAGTAGAGGCGGCCGTCGGTGAGTACGCCGTCCACGTCGAGGGCCAGCAGGCGAATCAGGCGCAGGCGGTCGAGAAGATGGGGAGCGATGGGCGGGGTTGCCAGGGTCATGGGCGTTCCTTGAGTCGGGTCATCGGGGAGGGGTCAGATCACGCCGCTGCGCAGCAGGTCGTGCATGTGCAGGGCGCCGACCGGGTGCCCTTGGTCGTCTACCACGGCCAGCGCGGTGATGCGGTTGTCTTCCATGACGCGCACGGCCTCGGCGGCCAGCAGGTCGGGGGCAATGCGCTTGCCGGGGCGAGTCATGACGTCATCGACCCGCAGGCGGCTGAGGTCGCGGTGCTGGTCCAGGGTGCGCCGCAGGTCGCCGTCGGTATAGACGCCGGCCAGCCGGCCGCGTTCATCCACCACGCAGGTGAAGCCGAGCCCCTGGCGGGTGATCTCCAGCAGGGCGTCGCGCAGGGGGCTGCCCAGGGGCACGCAGGGCAGGCGGTCGCCGCCATGCATCAGGTCGCCGACGCGCAGCAGCAGTCGCTTGCCCAGGCTGCCGCCGGGATGGGAGCGGGCGAAGTCCTCGGCGGTGAAGCCGCGCGACTCCAGCAGCGCCACGGCCAGGGCATCGCCCAGCGCCAGGGCCGCGGTGGTCGAGGCGGTCGGGGCCAGGTCCAGGGGGCATGCCTCACGGGCAACGCCGGCGTTGAGGTGGGCATCGGCATGTCGCGCCAGGGTCGAGTCGGGCCGGCCGGTCATGCCGATCAGCGGCGTGCCCAGGCGTTTGAGCAGCGGCAGCAGGGCATTGACCTCGGCGGTCTCGCCGGAGTTCGACAGCGCCAGCACCACGTCGCCCAGGGTGATCATGCCCAGATCACCGTGGCTGGCCTCCCCGGGATGAACGAAGAAGGCGGGCGTGCCGGTGCTGGCAAGGGTGGCGGCGATCTTGCCGCCGATATGGCCCGACTTGCCCATGCCGGTGACGATCACCCGTCCCCGGCAGGCCAGGATAAGCTCGCAGGCGCGGTCGAAGTGGCTGTCCAGGCGCTCGGCGAGGGCCGCAATGGCCTGCTCTTCCACCTGCAGGGTGCGTCGCGCACTGTCGCGCAGCGGTGAGCCGCCGTTGGAGGTAGCGCCGGAGGGGGAGGTGTCGGTACTCATGACAGTGATTGTTGCCCGTCGTGTGGTTTCACTCAAGAGGGCCGCTCCCGCTCAGCGCCAGCCAGGCCAGGTAAGCCAGATAGATCGCCAGGAACAGGCCGCCGGGCAGTCGCCCCAGGCGGCCGTGGCGATGCCACAGCAGCAGCATGGCCATGCCCAGAGTCAGCAGCAGCATGACCGGGAAATCGCGGCTGGCGGCCGCCGGGTTAACCGGGCCCGGCGCAAGCAGGGCGGGGATCGGCAGCACGGCCAGCAGGTTGAATAGGTTGGAGCCGATGATATTGCCGATGGCCAGGTCATGGTGGCGCTTGAGGGCGCTGGCCACGCAGGCGGCCAGCTCCGGCAGGCTGGTGCCGATGGCCACCACGGTCAGGCCGATGGCCAGCTCGCTGACGCCCAGGCCCCTTGCCAGCTCGCCCGCGCCCCATACCAGCGCCCGTGAGCTGACGCCCAGCAGCGCCAGGGTGGCCACCAGCCAGCCCAGTGCCGGCAGCAGCGTCATGCCGGGGGCGGTGGCAGGCGGGTCGGCATCGGGAGTGTCGGCGCGCAGCAGCCACCACAGGCTAAAGCCCAGCAGCAGAGCCAGAAACAGGGCGTCGAAGCGTCCCAGGATGCCGTTGGCCAGGGCGTAGCCCGCCATGCCGGTGGCGCCCAGCAGCAGGGGCAGTTCGCGGCGCACCAGCGAGAAGCGCACCGGAACGGGGGCGACCAGGGCAGTGACGCCCAGCACCAGGCCGATATTGGCAATGTTGGAGCCCAGGGCGTTGCCGATGGCAAGGTCCGGGAGGTCGTCGAGGGCGGCGAACAGGGCGACCACCATCTCCGGGGCCGAGGTGCCCAGGGCGACCACCGTCATGCCGATCAGCAGGGTGCTGAAGCCGGAGCGGTAGGCGGTGGCGGCGGCGGCCGCGACGAAGCGGTCGGCGCTCCACAGCAGGCCGGCGAGGCCGATCAGGACCAGTAACAGGGGCAGCAGCATGGCGTCGGCATGGGCAAGGTAAAGGCGTTGTCGATAACGAAAGGGCGCCCATTAAACGTGCTGGACGGCCGCGGTGCAAGGCGGCGTCCGTTGTGCTGGCGTTGCCCTGGCGGGTTAGGATACGATGTTCGACAATTTTTTGACGGACATGGTGCGGCATGAGCGACTCCCCCTTCGTGGTGGTGGAAGGGCTCTCTTTTCCCGTGGTGACAAGGACATCTTTAGCGGCGTGGACCTGCGTATCCCGCGCGGCAAGATCACCGCCATCATGGGGCCGAGCGGCACCGGCAAGACCACGCTGCTCAAACTGATCGGCGGGCAGCTCACGCCCGATGCCGGTCGCGTCGTCATCGACGGCCAGGACGTGCATGCCCTGTCGCGCAAGGCGCTGTTCAGCCTGCGACGGCGCATGGGGATGCTGTTCCAGAGCGGGGCACTGTTCTCCGATCTCAGCGTCTATGAGAACGTGGCCTTTCCGCTGCAGGTGCATACCGACCTCCCCGCGGCGATGATTCGCGATGTGGTGCTGATGAAGCTTCAGGCGGTGGGCCTGCGCGGTGCTCGCGAGCTGATGCCCTCGCAGCTCTCCGGCGGCATGGCACGGCGGGTGGCGCTGGCCCGCGCCATTGCGCTCGACCCGGAGCTGATCCTCTACGATGAGCCCTTCGTCGGCCAGGATCCCATCTCCATGGGGGTGCTGGTACAGCTGATCAAGCGGCTCAACGAGGCGCTGGGGCTGACCGCCGTCGTGGTCTCCCACGACATCAAGGAGACGCTCTCCATCGCCGACTATGTCTACGTCATCGCCGATGGCCAGGTCATGGCCCACGGCACGCCGGCGACCCTGGACGTGGACGACGACCCCCGTGTCAGTCAGTTCGTGCACGGCGAGCCCGATGGACCGGTGCCTTTTCACTATCCGGCCGCAGATTTCTTCTCGGACATCCTCGACTCAGGAGGCCGTCAATGATCCAGCGTATCTGGTGGCTGGGGCGTCGCGGCTGCGAGCTGCTCGAGGCGCTGGGCCGCTCGGGGCAGTTCCTGCTGCAGTCGGCGGTGGGTATTCCCTCCCGGGAGGGCTGGTACCTGTGGCTGCGCCAGATGCACTTCGTCGGAGTGCTGTCGCTGGCCATCGTGCTGGTCTCGGGGCTGTTCATCGGCATGGTGATGGCACTGCAGGGCTACACCATCCTGGTCGACTTCGGTGCCGAGCAGGCGCTGGGTCAGATGGTGGCGCTGTCGCTGCTGCGCGAGCTGGCGCCGGTGGTGGCGGCGCTGCTGTTCGCCGGCCGGGCGGGATCGGCGCTGACCGCCGAGATCGGCCTGATGAAGGCCACCGAGCAGCTCACCAGCATGGAGATGATCGGCGTCGACCCGCTGCGCCGGGTCGTGGCGCCGCGGCTGTGGGCCGGCTTCGTGGCCCTGCCGCTGCTGACCATCGGTTTCAGCGTGGTGGGCATCTACGGCGGGTACCTGGTGGGCGTCGAGTGGCTAGGGGTCTTCGAGGGCTCGTACTGGGGCAACATGCAGGCCAGCGTCGACTTCATCGGTGACGTGGGCAACGGCATGGTCAAGAGCCTGGTGTTTGCCCTGGTGGTGACCTGGATCGCCGTCTTCCAGGGCTACGACCTGATCCCCACGTCGGAAGGCATTTCCCGGGCCACGACGCGCACCGTGGTCTACTCCTCCCTGGCGGTCCTGGGCCTGGACTTCGTGCTCACCGCGCTGATGTTTGGCGAATTCTCCTGATCCGGGGAGGCTTTTATTGATGTTTGGAGGCGTGCGATGAAACGCAGCAAGACGATGGAGCTGGGCGTTGGCCTGTTCATGCTGGCCGGCATCCTGGGCCTGCTGTTCCTGGGCCTGCGGGTCAGCGGACTGGCCTTCTCGCCGCCCGGCGATACCTTTCGGCTGGAGGCCAACTTTGCCAACATCGGCAGCCTCAAGCCGCGAGCGCGGGTCACCATGTCCGGTGTCACGGTGGGGCGAGTCAGCTCGATCGAGCTGGATACCGACTGGTACGACGCCCGGGTGATCCTGGAGATCGACCGCGACCTGGAAGATCGGCTCTCACGGGATACCACCGCGGCCATTCTCACGGCCGGCCTGCTCGGCGAGCAGTATATTGGCCTGACTGTGGGTGGGGACCCGCAGACGCTGGCCGATGGCGATACCATTCGTGATACCCAGTCGGCGGTGGTGCTGGAAGAACTCATCCAGCAATTCGTGTCCAATATGGTCAGCGACTGAGGACGAATCTCGCCGCGCCCTGACTCCCCGCACCGTATCGCTTGAGGACGAAGTATGACGCACTACCTTGCTGCTTTCCGCCCGCTGCTCCTGGCGCTGTGCCTGGTGCTGATCTCCCTGCCGGCCCAGGCCGATCCGGAGCGCAGCCCAGAGCAGGTCATACGCCACAGCGTCGAGACGATGATGAATGAGCTCGAGGGGCGGGAAGACTATTACGCCAATAACCTCGATGAGCTCAAGGCGCTGGTCGACGACAGCCTCGACGACATCGCCGACTTTCGCTATATCGGGGCCAGCGTGATGGGACGCTACTTCCAGAACGCCACCCCCAGCAGCGTTCGCGTTTTGCCAATACCTTCCGCCAGACGCTCGTGGATACCTATACCAAGGGTCTGGTGACCTTCGACTACCGTGAGCTGCGGGTGCTGGATAGCCAGCGTCCGCCTCGCCACGAGGATCAGGCCAGCGTGGCCATGGAGGTGGTGGCGGTAGACGGTACCGTCTACCCGGTTAGCTACACCCTGCGACTCAGCGGCGGCGAATGGCGGGTCGTCAACGTGATCGTCAACGGCATCAATCTGGGGCTGACCTTCCGCAACCAGTTCGATCAGGCGATGCGCGACCACGGGCGCGACTACGACGCGGTGATCGACGGCTGGGCGCCGGAGCTCGCCGTCGAGGAGCTCGAGGAAGGTGGCGGATGAGTCGCCTGCTCGACCGCAACGGCGTGTGCCTGGCGGCCGGCCCCGAGGGGCTGGCCGTGAGCGGTGAGGTGGATTTCGATGCGGCGGCCTCGCTGGCCGAGGCCGGCAGCGCCTGGCTGGCCACCCAGCCCGCCGGGACCTCGCTGACGCTGGATCTCAGCGGCGTCGGCCGGGTCAGCAGCGCGGCGCTCAGCGTGCTGCTGGAGTGGACTCGGCGGGCGCGGGTCGCCGGGGTCGAGATCCAGCGGGTCGTGCTCTCGCCGCCGCTGCTCAGGCTCACCCGCGTTGCCGGCCTCGACGCCCTGCTGCCGGTAGCCGAGCCCGCCGTCTCCTGAATCGCCCTTCGCGCCGCCATCGCCAAGCGCGGCGCTTTTCATTACCATGTGAAGATTCCCTGACCCGGTACGCACCCTGTTGTCGCAGCGCGTGCCGTTCATTCCGCATTCAAGGAGTTCCGGTTTCCATGCAACCCAGTGACGTCAAGGCGCTGCTCGAGGCCCGCATCGAGGGCTGTGATTTCCATATCCAGGGCGAAGGCTGCAACTTTCAGGTCATCGCCGTGGGCGAGGTGTTCGACGGCCTGTCACCGGTGAAGCGCCAGCAGCTGGTCTACGGCGCGCTTTCCGAGGAGATCGCTTCCGGAGCGGTGCATGCGCTGAGCCTCAAGACCTATACGCCGACGCAGTGGGCCAGCGCGCCGGAGAACGCGTCGGCATCCGGCGGGGATGCCTGACGGGCCAATCACCATGGATAAACTGATCATTACCGGCAACGGTATCGCCGACGGCGAGGTGTGGGCCAGCGGCGCCAAGAATGCCGCCCTGCCCATCCTCTGCGCGACGCTGCTGGCCGACGAGCCGGTGACCATCGGCAATCTGCCGCATCTCCAGGACATCACCACCACCCTGGAACTGCTAGGGCGCATGGGCGTCGAGCCGGTGATGGGCGAACGGATGAGCATCCAACTCGACGGCTCACAGGTGAAGGACTGCCACGCACCCTACGAGCTGGTCAAGAAGATGCGCGCCTCGATCCTGGTGCTGGGCCCGCTGCTGGCGCACTTCGGCCATGCCGATGTCTCGTTGCCCGGCGGCTGCGCCATCGGCTCGCGCCCGGTCGACCTGCATATTCGCGGGCTCGAGGCCATGGGCGCAGAGATTCGCGTCGAGGGCGGCTACATCCGCGCGCGGGTCGACGGCCGGCTCAAGGGAGCCACCATCTTCTTCGACACCGTGACGGTGACCGGCACCGAGAACCTGCTGATGGCGGCGACGTTGGCCTCCGGCACCACCGTGCTGGAGAACGCTGCCCGGGAGCCCGAGGTGGTCGATCTCGCCGAGTGCCTCATCAAGATGGGGGCGAGGATCCGCGGCCACGGCAGCGACACCATCGTCATCGAGGGCGTCGAGCGCCTGCACGGGGCCTATCACGACGTGATGCCCGACCGCATCGAGACCGGTACCTTCCTGGTGGCGGCCGCGGTGACCCGTGGCCGGGTGCGGGTGCGCAACACCCGCGCCGATATCCTCGAGGCGGTGCTGGCCAAGCTGGAGGAGGCCGGCGGCAAGGTGACCGTCGGCGACGACTGGATCGAGCTCGACATGCAGGGACGTCGGCCGCGGGCGGTCAACGTGCGTACCGCGCCCTATCCGGCGTTTCCCACCGACATGCAGGCCCAGTTCGTCGCCATGAACGCCGTGGCCGAAGGCACCTCACGGGTCGTCGAGACCATCTTCGAGAACCGCTTCATGCACGTCCAGGAGCTCAACCGGATGGGCGCCAGGATCGCACTGGAGGGCAATACGGCGGTGATCGAGGGCGTGGAGCGTCTCTCCGGGGCGCCGGTGATGGCCACCGACCTGCGCGCTTCGGCATCGCTGGTGGTGGCGGCGATGATGGCCGAGGGGGAGACCCTGGTGGACCGTATCTACCATATCGACCGCGGCTATGAATGCATCGAGGAGAAGCTGCAGCTGCTGGGTGCGCGGATCCGTCGAATTCCCGGCTGAGCGGTGCGCCGGCAGGCGTGCGCCACCCCCGACCATAGAGCGAAATCATGAGCAAGCAACTGATTCTGGCCCTCTCCAAGGGGCGTATTCTCGACGAGACACTGCCGCTGCTGGCCGATGCCGGGATCACCCCCGCCGAGGACCTGGGCAAGAGCCGCAAGCTGCTGTTCGACACCAACCTGGCCGACGTCAAGCTGGTGATCCTGCGAGCCACCGACGTGCCTACCTATGTCCAGCTGGGCGCCGCCGATCTGGGTGTGGCCGGCAAGGACGTGCTGCTCGAGCACGGGGCCGAAGGCCTCTATGAACCGCTCGACCTCGAGATCGCCAAGTGCAAGCTGATGACGGCCGGCATCGAAGGCGCCGAGCCGGCCCGGGCCCGGCGCCGGGTGGCCACCAAGTTCGTCAACGTGGCCCGTCGCTACTACGCCGAACAGGGCATTCAGGCCGAGGTCATCAAGCTCTACGGGGCCATGGAGCTGGCGCCGCTGATGAACCTCGCCGATGAGATCGTCGATATCGTCGATACCGGCAATACCCTACGCGCCAACGGCATGGCCCCTCGCGAGCTGATCGCGCCGATCAGCACCCGGCTGGTGGTCAACAAGGCGGCCATGAGCATGAAGCACGCCCGCCTCAAACCGCTGATCCAGCGCCTCGGCGAGGCGGTGGGCAAGCGCCGGTCCGCTGAGACGGTGGCGAGCCCCTGATGCTGTCGCGCGCCGGCACGACTGGTTTTCATCTTGATAGAGGCAGGACCTAGCATGAGCGAGATCCTTGAGGCCGTCGAACTGACACGGCTTTCCACCGGCGACGCCGACTTCGATACCCGGCTCGATGCCCTGCTGGCCTGGGAGGGCGTGTCCGATGCGGCGGTACAGCAGCGGGTGGACGACATCATTGCCGCGGTCAGAACCCGTGGCGATGCCGCCCTGATCGAGGCCAGCAACCGCTTCGACCGGCTCACGGTGACCAGCATGGCCGAGCTAACCCTCGACGCGGCGCGCCTGGAACAGGCCTACGCGGGCCTGCCCGAGGCCCAGCGCGAGGCGCTGGCGCTGGCCGCACAGCGCATTCGTGACTATCACGAGCGTCAGAAATCGTCCTCCTGGTCATACACCGAGGCCGACGGCAGCGTGCTGGGACAGCAGGTTACCGCCCTGGATCGTGCCGGTATCTACGTGCCGGGTGGCAAGGCCGCCTATCCCTCGTCGGTATTGATGAATGCCATTCCGGCCCACGTGGCCGGGGTGCGCGAGATCGTCATGGTGGTACCCACGCCGGATGGCGTGCTCAACGAACTGGTGCTGGCGGCTGCCCATGTGGCGGGCGTGGATCATGTCTTCACCATCGGCGGGGCCCAGGCGGTGGCCGCCCTGGCCTATGGCACCGAGAGCGTGCCGCGGGTCGACAAGATCGTCGGCCCCGGCAATATCTACGTGGCGACGGCCAAGCGGGCGGTATTCGGTCAGGTGGGCATCGATATGATTGCCGGCCCCTCCGAGATCCTGGTGGTCTCCGATGGCGGCACCGACCCCGACTGGCTGGCCATGGATCTGTTCTCCCAGGCCGAACACGACGAGGATGCCCAGGCCCTGCTGGTGAGCTGGGATGCGGCGCACCTGGAGGCGGTCGAGGCGGCCATCGAGCGCCTGCTGCCGACCCTGGAGCGCGAGGCGATCGTGCGCGAGTCGCTGTCCAGGCGCGGGGCACTGATCCACTGTCGCGATCGGGAGGAGGCGGTGGCGCTGATCAACCGCATCGCGCCGGAGCACCTGGAGCTTTCCATGGGGGATCCGGAGGCGCTGCTGCCGGAAGTGCGCCACGCCGGGGCCATCTTCATGGGGCGCTACACCGCCGAGGCGCTGGGCGACTACTGTGCCGGTCCCAACCACGTGCTGCCTACTTCGGGCACGGCGCGTTTCTCCTCGCCGCTGGGGGTCTATGACTTCCAGAAGCGCTCCTCGATCATCCACTGCTCGCCGGAGGGGGCCTCCACCCTGGGCGAGGTGGCGTCGACGCTGGCCCGCGGCGAGGCGCTGACCGCCCACGCCCGCTCGGCGGAGTATCGCATTCGCCCCAAGGCCTGATCGCCCGTCCCGCGGCCGCGTGACGCCCGACAGAGAGGTGGTAGAGTGCAGAGAAACGCCGCGGCCCCGCCAGATGATGGCGGGGCCGCGGTGTTTTCGCCTGGGTGTCAGCGGTCGGGCGGGCGCCGCTCGGGCTGCGGCCGCTCTCCCACTTCCAGGTCGATGTCGAGTCGCTCGCCGCTGCGCACCACGGTGAGCGGCAAGGTGGAGCCGGGCTGGATGGCGGCAATGTCGCTCATCGCCACCCGAGCGTCGACGATGGGGCGTCCGTCTACCTCGAGCAAGACATCCCCCGGGCGCAGCCCCGCCTGGGCGGCGGGGCCATCGGGGACCACCCCGGCGATGACCACGCCGCGCGGCGCCTGCAGGCCGAAGGAGGCGGCCAGCTCCGGGGTCATCTCCTGGGCCTCGATGCCCAGCCAGCCGCGAATCACCCGACCCTGGGTGACCAGCGCATCGAGGATGCTGTGAGCCAGGCGAGTGGGGATGGCGAAGCCGACGCCCTGGGAGCCGCCGGAGCGCGAGAAGATGGCGGTGTTGATGCCCACGAGGGCGCCTTCGGCGTTGATCAGGGCGCCCCCGGAGTTACCCGGGTTGATGGCGGCATCGGTCTGGATGAAATCCTCGTAGGCGGTCAGCCCCAGGTGGCTGCGGCCGGTGGCGCTGATGATCCCCATGGTCACGGTCTGGCCGACGCCGAAGGGATTGCCGATCGCCAGGGCGACGTCGCCGATGGCGACGTCGGCGGTGTCGGAGAGCTCGATCACCGGCAGGTCGTCGAGCTCGATGCGCAGCACGGCCAGGTCGCTTTCCGGGTCGGTACCGATGACCTCGGCGAGGGTCTCGCGGCCGTCGCGCAGGGCGACCTGAATCTCGTCGGCACCGTCGATCACATGATGGTTGGTCAGCACGAAGCCGTCCGCGCTGACGATCACCCCGGAGCCCAGGCTGGAGAGCAGGCGCTGCTGACTGGGCAGGTCGTCGGCGAAGAACTGGCGAAAGAAAGGGTCCGACATCAGCGGGTGCTGTTCGCGCTCGATGACCCGCGAGGAGTAGACGTTCACCACCGCTGGTGCCGCCTTCTCCACCGCCAAGGAGTAGCTTGCCGGTCCCTGATCGCGGCTCAGCGGCGGGGCCTGACGGACATCCGGCGTGGGCCGGGTGGCGACCTCGCGTGAGGCGCCGGGTTCGACCAGCGGCTGGGCGGGAGGCTGAACCGCCGGCGGTTGCACGTCCGAGCGGCCCAGCAGCTGGGGAAAGGTGTTGAGCAGTACGATGGCCAGCAGCACGCCGGTGATGACGGGCCATGCGTAGGCGGCGAGCGAAGGTCGCATGGGGCGTTTTCCTGGTCGGCGGGGGCCTCGCTGGCCTCCCGTAGCGTCGTTATGATGTGGGACTAGTGTAACATTGGCGATAAACCACTGTCCGGAGGCCTGGATGATTTCCCGCGACGAGCTGACCAGGGCATGCGATACGCTGCTCGATGCCACCCGTTTCAAGGACTACACCGTCAATGGCCTGCAGGTGGCCGGTCGAGAGGGCGTGGTCCGCGTGATGACCGGGGTCACCGCCTGTCAGGCGCTGCTCGACGAGGCGGTGGCCTGGCAGGCCGATCTGCTGCTGGTGCACCACGGCTACTTCTGGAAGAACGAGCCGGTGACCGTCACCGGGATCAAGCAGCGGCGGCTGCGTACCCTGCTGCTCCACGACATCAGCCTGCTCGCCTATCACCTACCGCTGGACGCCCATCCGCGGCTGGGCAACAACGCCGAGCTGGGGCGCCTGCTGGGCTTCGAGGTCGACGGCTGTGCCGACGGCGAACTGGGCGAGGGGCTGGTCTGGCTGGGGCGCCCGGCCGATCCGCTGACCCCCTCGGGACTGGCCGCGCGTCTCGGCGATACCCTGGCACGGGAGCCGCTGCTGATCAAGGCGCCGGGGGGCGGAGAGATCCAGCGCATCGCCTGGTGCACCGGCGGTGCCCAGGACATGATCACCTTGGCCTGGGAGAGCGGCGCCGACGCCTTTATCTCCGGCGAGATCTCCGAGCGTACCACTCATCTGGCCCGTGAGCTGGGCATTCATTACCTGGCAGCGGGTCATCATGCGACCGAGCGCTACGGCGTTCAGGCGCTGGGGGAGTGGCTGTCGCGGGAGTTCGGTATCGAGCACCGCTTCGTGGATATCGACAACCCCGCCTGACCGCCGCGGTGCGTTGCGGCCAGACGGGGCATGGCGTCAGTAGCGCGGCGGCTGGGGCGCGTCGGCCTCGTCGCCCTTGAGCCCGAAGTCCTCGGACAGGGTGCCACGCGTGCCGTCGGCGTAGTCGCGGGGGCGGGGATATCGTCGCCCTGGGCATCCGGCGTTGGCAGGCTGTCGATGTCGAGGCCCCGCGGGGACTGAGCCTGGCCGAAGCCGGCGGCGTCTTCGGCCAGGCGGTGCTCCAGGGCGCGCGCCTCGCGCTGGAGATTGCTCACCATGGCGCCAACGGCGGCAAAGTGATCGCCCATCTCGCGTCGGGTCTCGGAAAGCTCACGTTCACGCTCGGCGAGACGCTGGCGCAGGTCCTGTAGCTGGTTGGCTCCGCCGCTGAGCAGTCGATAGCCCGCCGCGCCTGCGCCGATCCCGATCAGCAGGCTGGCAATCGCCAGTATCCAGTTGATGTTGCCGTATTCCACTTGATTCTCCATCAGTGCTCGTGTGCGACCGGGCTCGGCGATCGACGGGGCGGCGCTGCCGCCGGGGCCTTCCGGCGGCCCATTATAGGGGCGGCGGCGCCCGGTCGGTCAACGCGTGCCTGACTTTCCTGTGCCTCGCGGTGTGGATAGGTATAATACCTGGCTTGCCAACCTTCGAGCCAAGCCAGCCAGGAATTGCCATGTGCGCGACTCTGTCCCCTGCGGGGGCCTCCGGGGGCGCGGGTAGCACGCCGCTGCAGCGTTACCGCGCCGACCTCGAACGTGAAGATTTTCAGCACGATCCAGCTCAGGAGCGGGCGGTCCAGCACCTTCAGCGCCTGCACGACGCCCTGCTGGCGGCGCCGCGCACCGAGCCTCGCGCCGTGACCACGGGGCGTGGACTCAAGTCCCGCATGGCGGGGCTGCTGGGGCGCCGTAGCAGGCCGGTCGACGCGCCGGTGCTTCCCGATATCCAGGGCCTCTACCTGTGGGGTGGGGTAGGGCGCGGCAAGACCTATCTGATGGATGTCTTTCATGAGTCGCTGCCTTTTCCGGACAAGATGCGGACCCACTTCCACCGTTTCATGCAGCGGGTCCACAACGAGCTTGAGCATTACAAGGGGAAAAGAATCCCCTGACCCTGATCGCCGGCAAGTTTGCCGCCGAGGCGCGGGTGATCTGCTTCGACGAGTTCTTCGTCAAGGACATTACCGATGCGATGATCCTGGCCAACCTGCTCGAAGCGCTCTTCGAGCGTGGGGTGGTGCTGGTGGCAACCTCGAATATCGTCCCGGACGAGCTCTACAAGGACGGCCTGCAGCGGGCGCGCTTCCTGCCTGCCATCGAGTTGCTCAATCGCCACTGCGAGGTGGTCAATGTCGATAGCGGCATCGACTATCGGCTCCGGGCGCTGGAGCGTGCCGAGATATTCCATGCCCCCCTGGACGAGGCCGCGGAAGTGGAGCTGTCCCGCAGCTTTCGCGAGATCGCCGGACAGGAAGGGGAGCGGGATGTGCCCATCGAGATCAACCACCGCGTTCTGCAGGCCCGCCGGCTGCATGACGACGTGGTGTGGTTCGAGTTCAGGGAGCTGTGCGACGGGCCGCGTAGCCAGAACGACTACATCGAGCTGGCCCGGGAGTATCACACCGTGCTGGTTTCCAACGTGACCCGTATGACCGGTGCCACCGATGATCAGGCCCGGCGCTTCATTAACTTGGTCGATGAGTTCTATGACCGCGGCGTCAAGCTGTTGATGTCGGCCGAGGCGCCAGCCGAGCGGCTCTATGCCGACGGCCGCCTGGAGTTTGAGTTCCAGCGTACCCTCTCGCGGCTGCAGGAGATGCAGTCCCATGAGTACCTGGCGCTGCCCCATAAGCCTTGATTGCCTCTTACCCTGGGCGGGCGAGTCGTGTAGAATGCCGCCTCGCTCGAACGTTGTCGGTGGCTGTGTCGCCGGCAACCAAGAAAAATAGGGACGATCCCGCCTCGGTTCGGCCGGCGGCAGGATCCAATACATCGATTGTGGTGATTTCATCCATGAAGACGTTCACTGCTAAGCCGCAGTCCGTCCAGCGCGACTGGTATGTCGTCGACGCTGCGGACAAGACGCTCGGCCGCCTGGCCACCGAAATCGCTCGTCGCCTGCGCGGCAAGCACAAGCCGGAGTTCACTCCGCATGTCGACACCGGCGACTACATCGTCGTGATCAACGCCGAGAAGGTGAAGGTGACCGGTAACAAGGCCCAGGCCAAGACCTACTACCGTCATACCGGCTATCCGGGTGGGCTGCGTTCCATGAATTTCGAAAAGATGATCGCTCACGCTCCCGAGCGGGTCATCGAGTCCGCCGTCAAGGGGATGCTGCCGAAGGGCCCCCTGGGTCGCGCCATGTATTCCAAGCTGAAGGTATACGCGGGCACTGAACACCCGCACGCCGCCCAGCAGCCGCAAGAACTGAACATCTGAGGGGGTCATCGCCATGACACAGCAGTATTACGGTACCGGGCGCCGCAAGACGTCGACCGCCCGCGTTTTCCTCAAGCCGGGCACCGGCAAGATCACCGTCAACAGCCGTGATCTGGACCAGTATTTCGGCCGCGTCACCGGTCGCATGGTGGTGCGCCAGCCGCTGGAGCTGACCGAGACCCTCGGCCAGTTCGATGTCTACGTCACCGTCCAGGGCGGCGGCGGCTCCGCCCAGGCGGGCGCCATTCGCCATGGCATTACCCGCGCCCTGATGGCGTACAACGAGGACTTTCGTCCCACGCTGCGTGCGGCGGGCTATGTGACCCGTGACGCCCGTCAGGTCGAGCGCAAGAAAGTGGGTCTGCGCAAGGCGCGTCGTCGCCCGCAGTTCTCCAAGCGCTAAATCGGCGTTTGCAGCACGAAAAAGCCCGGGCAATGCCTGGGCTTTTTTCTTTGTGTTCAGTGGGTTGTGTTGAGAATTACACCTTGGTCAGGCCCTCTCTGCCTTGTGCCGAGCGTCGTGATTCCTTAAGATGTGGCGGATTTGGTATCCGTGGTCACGGGATCGAGCTCGTGGTGAGTCAACGGGTAAGCTGATGGGAGAAACCAGAAAATGGCAGATAACGGCGTAAACAAAGGGCGGCGCCGACTGCTCCTGGGTGCCACCACCGTCGTGGGTGCGGTGGGTGCCGTGGGAGTGGCGGTTCCCTTTGTGGCTTCCTGGCAGCCGAGTGCCAGGGCAAGAGCGGCGGGGGCGCCGGTCCAGGCGGATATTTCCAAGTTAGAGTCGGGGCAGCGGATGACCGTGGAGTGGCGCGGACGTCCGGTGTGGATCGTCAAGCGTACCCCGGACATGATCGAGCGAACCGAAAACTTCGATCGCTCCCGCTTGGCCGACCCCGATTCCGAGGTTCCCCAGCAGCCGCCGTATGTCACCGGCCCGCTGCGTTCCATCCGGCCCGATATTTCGGTACTGATCGGCATCTGCACCCATCTGGGGTGCTCGCCGCTGTTTCGCCCGGGGCCCGACGATGTGGACATGGCGGCATGGCCGGGCGGCTATTTCTGCCCCTGTCACGGCTCCTACTTCGACCTCTCGGGCCGCGTGTTCCGCAACGTGCCGGCACCGTCCAACCTGGAGGTGCCGCCGTACCGCTTTGAGACCGACGACATCATCATCGTTGGCGAAGACGAGGAGGCTGCGTGATGGGTAATCCGAATCGGGTCAAGGCGGAAGGCGGCTTCATGCGCTGGGTCGATGATCGCTTCCCCGCCACACAGATGTGGCAGGATCATCTCTCCAAGTACTACGCGCCCAAGAACTTCAATTTCTGGTACTTTTTTGGCTCGCTGGCGCTGCTGGTGCTGGTCAACCAGATCCTCACCGGCGTCTGGCTGACCATGAGCTACAACCCCTCCGGCGAAGGCGCCTTCGCTTCCGTCGAGTACATCATGCGCGACGTGGAGTGGGGCTGGCTGATCCGCTACATGCACTCCACCGGCGCGTCGGCCTTCTTCATCGTCATCTATCTGCACATGTTCCGCGCCCTGCTGTACGGCTCCTACAAGGCGCCCCGCGAGCTGGTGTGGATCTTCGGCATGGCCATCTACCTGCTGCTCATGGCCGAAGCCTTCATGGGCTACCTGCTGCCCTGGGGCCAGATGTCCTACTGGGGGGCGCAGGTGATCATCTCGCTGTTCGCCACCATTCCGTTCATCGGACCGGACCTGGCGCAGTGGATTCGCGGTGACTTCTTGATCTCCGGTATCACCCTGAACCGCTTCTTCGCCCTTCACGTGGTGGCGCTGCCCATCGTGATCCTGGCGCTGGTGGTGCTGCATATCATCGCCCTGCATGAGGTCGGGTCGAACAATCCCGACGGCATCGACATCAAGGAGAAGAAGGACGAATCCGGCAAGCCGCTGGACGGCATTCCCTTCCACCCCTATTACACTGTTAAGGACATTGCCGGTGTGGCGGTGTTCCTGTTCGTCTTCGCGGTGGTGATCTTCTACTTCCCCGAGGGCGGCGGCTACTTCCTCGAACGACCCAACTTCGAGCCGGCCAACCCGATGGTGACCCGGACCATATCGCACCGGTGTGGTACTTCACGCCCTTCTACGCGATCCTGCGGGCGATCACCTTCGATATTGGGCCGCTGCAGGCCGAGTTCCTCGGCGTGGTCTTCATGGGCGGTGCGATCGCGGTGCTGTTCGTCCTGCCCTGGCTCGACCGCAGCCCGGTGCGCTCCATGCGCTACAAGGGATGGATGTCCAAGGCGATGCTGACCCTGTTCGCCGTGAGCTTCGTGATCCTGGGGGTCCTGGGGGCCATCCCTGCCACGCCGATTCGTACCGCGGTGGCACAGCTGTGCACCGTCCTCTACTTCGCCTTCTTCCTGCTGATGCCGCTGTACACCAAGCTGGAGAAGACCAAACCCGTTCCGGAGAGGGTGACTGGCTAATGAAAAAGCAACTTTTCGCATTGCTGTTCGCGCTGGTGCCTTTCACTGCCATGGCAGCGCCACTGCCTGAACAGCCCTTCTCGATGACGCCGGATATCAACGACCAGGCGTCCCTGCAGCGGGGCATGCAGCTCTATGTCAACTACTGCATGAGCTGCCACTCTCTGGAGCATCAGCGCTTCTCGCGGGCCGCAACGGATCTGGGCATGCCCCAGGATCTGGTGGAGGAGAACCTGATTTTCTCCTCGGATCTGGCCTTCAACGACCAGATGCACATCGCCATGCAGCCGGGTGACTCCGAGAACTGGTTCGGTGTGACGCCGCCTGACTTGACGCTGTTCAACCGTGTCAAGGGGCCGGACTACATCTACTCCTACCTGCTGGGGTTCTACCGTGACCCGGACCAGCCGCTCGGTGTCAACAACATCGTGCTGGAGGCGCCGGCCATGCCCAACGTGCTCGAGCCGCTGCAGGGTGTGCAGGAGATGGTGTGCGCCGAGACCGACCGGCCCGTCGAGGGTGCGGAGCTCGACCCGCTGACGGGCAAGTACCAGTCCTGCGAGGTGCTGCAGATCACGCGCCCGGGGAGCATGGAGCCGGAAGAGTTCGAGGATGCCGTGTACGATCTGACCAATTTCCTGGTCTACGTGGGCGAACCCTCCAGGCTGCATGCCCAGACCCTGGGACCGAAGGTGCTGATCTTCATCTTCCTCTTCGGTGTGCTGGCCTATCTGCTCAAGCGCGAGTACTGGCGCGATATCCACTAACGTAGTGTAGCGTTGCGGTGTGATGCATCGTGCAGCAGGGGGCGCATGGCCGCGAGCCATGCGCCCCCTGTGTCGTCTTTTGCGCCTGATGGCGTAAGTGGCACGCCCCCGGTAAGCGGGTGCGTGTTATCATCCCGGTTCGATTTGATGCGAGGATTGTTTCATGGGTGTAGTGGCCAAGCGGTCGTCGATGATTTTCTACTCAGGAGGCGACGATCACTTCAGTCATCGCGTGCGCATCGTGCTCGCCGAGAAAGGCGTGGCGGTGGATATCGTCGAGGTCAACGGTGATCAGCGCCCCGAAGAGCTTGCCGACCTCAACCCCTACAACAGCGTGCCCACGCTGCTCGACCGGGACCTGGTGCTCTACGAGTCCAAGGTGATGATGGAGTACCTCGACGAGCGTTTTCCCCATCCGCCGCTGCTGCCGGTCTATCCGGTGGCCCGAGCGCAGAGCCGGCTGTGGATGCACCGCATCGAGCGTGAGTGGTGCCCGCTGGTCGAGCAGATCGAGCAGGGGCCGAAGAAGGAGGCCGACAAGGCGCGCAAGGAGCTGCGCGAGAGCCTGGTGGGCATTTCGCCGATCTTCGAGGACATGCCGTACTTCATGAGCGAGGAGTTCTCGCTGGTGGACTGCTGCCTGGCGCCGATCCTCTGGCGGCTGCCGATGCTGGGCATCGAGCTTCCCGAGAAGCAGGTCAAGCCGCTGGTGACCTACATGGAGCGGCTGTTCGAGCGCGACGCCTTCACTGCCTCGCTCAGCGAGAACGAGCGCGAGATGCGCACCTGAACGCGGTGCCGGGCCTGGCTCGGCACCCAGCAACGGAGGAGGGCACTGATGCTATCCAGCCGTCCCTATCTTGCCCGCGGCCTGTATGAATGGCTGCTGGACAACGAGCAAACCCCCTACATCGTCGTCGATGCCGAGCAGGCCGGGGTCAGGGTGCCCAGGCAGTTCGTGCAGAACGGCCAGATCGTGCTCAACGTAGGGCCCACCGCGGTGCGCGACCTGCATATCGAGAACGATGCCATCACTTTTCATGCCCGCTTCGGCGGCCAGCCGATGCAGGTGGTGGTGCCCATGCCGGCGCTAGTGGCGCTCTATGCCCGTGAGAACGGTGTGGGCATGGTCTTCGGTCATGAGCCGGTGATGCCAGCCCCGGAGCAGTCGGAGCCGGAGGAGGCGTCCACCGAGCGTTCCGGGCTCTCCAGCGTCGAGCGCGATGACGAGGGGGCGACCAGTAACGAGGGTGAGGCCGCCGAGGAGACGCCGCCCACCAAGGGGCGCCCGTCGCTGCGGGTGATCAAGTAGTCGCACCGAATGCGGTGCCCGACGCGACGACGGCAGGCCTTGTGGCCTGCCGTCGTCGTTTTGCTGCTGCGAAGGCGCCGGTGGGGTCAGTCCAGGTAGTCGAACACCTTGACGATTCGCTGTACGCCGCCGATTCGCGAGATGGCATCGACGATGCGATCCGATTCGGCCCGGGTGACGATCCCCATCACGTAGACGCTGGCGTTTTCGGTGATAAAGCGCAGGCGGCCGGTGTCGATGGTGTCATCGGTGGCCAGGCTGGTGCGGATCCGGGTATTGAGCCAGGTGTCGGAGAGCCGCTGGCTGGCCGGCAGGTTAGCGGCGATGGCCAGTTCGTTGTGCACGTCGCGGACATTGCGTACCTCGCCGGCCACCTCGCTCGCCTTGTTCTTGAGCTCCTGGCTGGGCACCTGACCGGTGAGCAGCACCACGCCGTTGTAGCTATCGACGTTGATGCGGGCGTCGCCCAGGCGGGCGTCGCTGCGTCGTAGGTTGTGGGCGATCTTGGTCTCGATGCTCTCGTCCTCGACCTGAGCGCCGAGGGTGCGCTTGCCGTAGTTCTCCTCGATGGTGCCGGGGTTGGCCACCCCGGTGACGGTGGTGCAGCCGCCCAGCACCAGCAGGGCGGAGAACACAAGGGCAAGGGGCAGTGTCTTGAAGGGCATGGGGATTACTCGCTGCTGCCGAAGAGTTGTTCGTCAATGAGGTCGCACAGGCAGTGGATCACCAGCAGGTGGACCTCCTGAATGCGGGCGGTAGAGGTGGCCGGGACGCGAATCTCGCAGTCGTCCTGGCCGAGCAGGGATGCCATGTCGCCGCCGTCGCGGCCGGTCAGGGCCACCACCGCCATGTCCCGGTCGTGGGCGGCCTGGATGGCCTGAACGACGTTGGCGGAGTTGCCGCTGGTGGAGATCGCCAGCAGGATGTCGCCGGGCTGGCCCAGGGCGCGCACCTGCTTGGAGAATACCTCGTTGTAGCTGTAGTCGTTGGCGATGGAGGTCAGCGTCGAGGTGTCGGTGGTCAAGGCCAGGGCCGGCAGGCTGGGGCGCTCCCGCTCGAATCGGTTGAGCAGCTCGGAGGAGAAGTGCTGGCAGTCGCCAGCGCTGCCGCCGTTGCCGCAGGCCAGAATCTTGCCCTCGTTGACCAGGGTCTGCACCATCATCTGGCTGGCCACCTCAATGAAGGGGGCAGCACCTCGCTGGCGTAGGTCTTGGTGTCGAGGCTGGCGTTGAAGTGGCCGAGTATGCGCTGCTGGAAATCCATTCTGTCTTCCTGGTCCTGGGGGCGCCTGTCAGAATGCCTCGAAGGCGCCCTGTACCCACTCGAACTCGAGCTCGGGCGGGGTGCCGGTCACGGCCAGGGCGTCGAAGCGGCAGGGACATGATAGCCGGTTGCGCGCGAGATAAAAACGCGCCGCACGGATCAGCCGACGCTGCTTGGCGGCGGTGATGGTTTCCAGCGGATGGCCATGACGCGAATCGGCCCGGTGGCGCACCTCGACGAACACTAGGGTGTCGCCGTGGCGCATCACCAGATCCAGCTCGCCCCCCTTGGCATGCTGGTTGGTCGCCACCAGGGTGAGGCCGCGAGCGGTGAGCCACTGCGAGGCGAGTCGTTCGATTCGCTCGCCGCGGGCCCGGGCGTCAGTTGCTTGGGGCATCGAGACGACCGTCCTCCAGCAGTTCGCCGTTGGGCAGGTGGATGCCGTCGCCGCCGTTGCCCAGCGGGTCGCTGCCGAGCAGGTCGATGCTGAGGATCGGCTGGGGGATGCCCCGCTCGAAGCGCGCCCAGGGCAGGCGTCGCTGAATGCGGCCGTCCGACGCGGGGCTCAGGGTGCCGGTGGCGCCGAATAGTTCGCTGTCGGGCATCAGCTGGAATTGCGGCAGCCGCCGTGCCAGCTCGTAGGCGTCCACGCCCATGGCCATCAGGCGAAAGACGGCGGGGTCGGCATCCTCCCGGAGCTGACGATAGCTGTCCGAATAGGGCAGAGCTTCCACGCCGCCTACCGCGGCGTCGGGTATCTGCCAGGGGATGTCGAGGAAGTTGACGGCATCCAGATCGTGGTCCAGCAGCGGCTGCGGGCGCCCCTCGAAGAGGTGCGAGGTGGCATAGACCGGCAGGTTGGCCGCGTCGTAGTACTCCAGGGTTGGCGGCACCTGGCGGGCGTAGCTCGGCAGGGCCAGCAGGAACAGCATGTCGGGGCGACCGCCGGCCAGGGCGCGGCGCGTGCTTTCGGTTGCCGAGCCCCCGGGATTGTAGGTGACCACGTTGGTCACGCTGCCGTCGAGACGCCGCCATTCGCGCTCGAAGGCGCGTCCGACCCGGTTGCCCCACTCGTTGTCGGGGATCAGCAGGGCGGTGCGGCGGTGGCCGTCCTCACGGCCGCGACGCGCCACCTGGCGGGCCTCGTCCTCGGCGGAGAGGCCGTACTGGAAGAACCCGCGGGCGCGGTTGCTCTCGCCATGCCCGTAGTTGAGGCCGAGGGTCGGCAGCGGGACCTGGTCGCGGCGTTCCAGCTCGGTGACCTGATCCTTGTCGAGGGGTCCGATGACCACCTGGGCGCCGCGATCCTGAGCCTCCTCGTAGAGCCTGTCGAGGTCGCCGCGGCTGGCGTCGAGAAAGCTCAGGCGCACGCCGCCGTTGTGCGCTGCCGCGGCCTGGTGCTGGGCGCTGATCCCCGCGCGAATCGCTTCCGCGACGCTGCTCAACGGGCCCGATTCGGGCAGGAAAACGGCGATATGGCGGACTTCCTGGCCCCGCAGGTCGCGCAGCGCGGTGAGGTCGCCCGGAAGCGCCCGGGCGGCGGGGTGCCGGGCATTGCGTTCGCGCCAGGCCTCCAGGCGCTCGGACAGTCGCTGGACATCGCCGCCGCTGTCGCGCACCAGCCCGGCCAGGACGAGCCATTCCCGGATCAGGGCGTCCGCGTCGTCGCGCATGGCCTCCAGTTCGGAGCGCTCCAGACGGCTCAGCGCCGTCCAGATGGTCTCGTTGAGGGCATCCCGATCGGTGGCCGCCTGAACCCGCATCAGCGACTCGGCAGCGGCGCGGTACTCGCCGATCTCGGCCAGCGCCTTGCCCTGGCGTTCACGCAGGATCAGGCTGGCGTCGCGCGGCAGCTCGAGCTCGTCGAGCAGTTGGCCGGCCTGGATCACCGCCGAGGGATCGCCCTCGGCCTCGCCGAGCTCGGAGAGCAGCATGGCCCAGCGCAGACGCTGATCGTCGGGAAGCTGGCGGTCGTCGAGCTGGCTGGCGATATCCAGTGCCTGGGTGCGCTGACCCTGGCGTGCTAGGATATCGGCCGCCTCGAGCCGGCTGATCGCCGCCTGCTCGGGCGCCTGGTCACGGGCCTGTTCGAGCAGCACGCTCGGGTCGTCGGGGAGGCGTTCGACCGGCCCGGGCTGGTAGGCGCAGCCGCCGAGCAGCAGCGCTGCGAACGCAGCGGCCAGCAGGCCGCGTGGCGTCTTGTCCATGGATACATGTCCCTTCGTCGTCTTCGCTTGCCGGGAGCCCTTCATGTCAGACTCGAGCTCAGGCTCATTGTACGTGGTCGCCACGCCGATTGGGAATCTGGACGACCTGAGTCCGCGGGCCGCCCGCGTGCTGGGTGAGGTGGCGGTGGTCGCCGCCGAGGATACGCGTCATACCGCGCGGCTGCTGCACCATCTGGGGCTTAGCGTGCCGATGCTGTCGCTGCATGAACACAATGAGGCGGCGCGCGTCGACCAGCTCGATGCCCGGCTGGTCGCCGGCGAGGATGTCGCCCTGGTCAGCGATGCCGGCACGCCGCTGATCAGCGACCCCGGCTTCGTGCTGGTGCGGGAATTGCGCGCCCGGGGGCGGCGCATCGTGCCGCTTCCGGGGCCCTGTGCCCTGGTGGCGGCGCTTAGTGCCGCCGGTTTGCCCACCGACCGCTTCCTGTTCCAGGGCTTCCTGCCGGCCAGGGGAAGCGCTCGTCGGGCCCGCCTGGAGGCGCTGGCGGGCCGCGAGGAGACCCTGGTGTTCTACGAATCGCCCCATCGCATCCGCCATACCCTGGCCGACCTCGATGCCTGCCTGGGCGAGCGTCGCCTGGTGCTGGCGCGCGAGCTGACCAAGGCCTTCGAGACCTTCCTCGATGGCACCGCGAGGTCGCTGCTCGCGCGGATGGATGACGACCCGGACCAGGCTCGCGGAGAGTTCGTGATCATGGTGGCGGGAGAGGCGCCGCGCGAGGACGAGGAGCGGGTGGCAGTGGAAGCAGAGGCGCTGCTCAGCGCCCTGCTGGCCGAGGGGGTCGGGGTCAAGCAGGCCGCAGCGGTGGCCGCCCGGCTGCTGGGAGGGGCGAAAAAACAGTGGCATGCCCGCGCCCAGGCCCTCAAGGAGCGGCACTCGGGGAGCGAGGAAAGTCGTTGAGGGGGGGCAGTGGCACTGGTATTCTTGCTCGCGGAGTCGGCCAGACGGTCGCCGCCGGTACCGATCCTCGCGTTGGGTGCCGGGGAGGAAAGTCCGGGCTCCACAGGGCAGGGTGCCAGGTAACGCCTGGGCGGCGCGAGCCGACGGAAAGTGCAGCAGAGAGCAGACCGCCTACGTCTCCTGCGGGAGGCCGGCAAGGGTGAAAGGGTGCGGTAGAGCGCACCGCGCGCCTGGTAACAGTGCGTGGCACGGTAAACCCCACCCGGAGCAAGACCAAATAGGCCCCCAATGGCGTGGCCCGCACTGGGGGCGGGTAGGTTGCTTGAGGGCCGCGGTGACGCGGCTCCTAGATGAATGGCTGTCCCCGACAGAACCCGGCTTATCGGCCGACTCCCTCCGTATTTTCGCGCCGCGTCCCGGCCATCGCCTCCCGGCTCGTCGGGACGCGGCGCACCATGATCCTTGAATCGAGAAGCGCATGTCGTCATCCGCCCCTGAATCGGCCCCTCGCGGCTTTCGCCATGCCAGCGTGCTGCTCGACGGTGCCGTCGAGGCGCTCGTGCACGACCCGCTTGGCAGCTACCTGGACGGCACCTTCGGTCGTGGCGGCCATTCGCGGGCGATACTCGCGCGCCTGGCGCCCCAGGGGCGCCTGCTGGCCATGGACCGCGATCCCCAGGCCATTACCGAGGCCGCTGCCATCGAGGACCCGCGCTTCACCATTGCCCAGGACGAATTCGCCCGGCTGGGCGACTTCGCCCGGCGGGAGGGGCTTCACGGCCGTCTTGCCGGCGTGCTGCTCGACGTGGGCGTCTCCTCGCCGCAGCTCGACGACCCCGAGCGGGGCTTCAGCTTCCTGCGCGACGGGCCGCTGGACATGCGCATGGATCCCAGCCGCGGCGAGAGCGCCGCCGACTTTCTGGCCCGCGCCAAGGAGGCCGAGATCGCCGAGGTCTTCAAGCGCTACGGCGAGGAGCGCTATGCCCGGCGCCTGGCGCGGGCGGTGGTGGCGCGCCGGGGCGAGCGCCCCTTCGAGCGCACCGCGGACCTGGCTGAGGTGATCAAGGCCGCACATCCGGCCTGGGAGAAGGGGAAGCATCCGGCAACCCGCGTCTTCCAGGCCCTGCGCATTCATGTCAACGGTGAGCTGGACCAGCTCGATGCGGCCCTCGCGGCGGCGCTGGAGGCGTTGGCGCCGGGCGGTCATCTGGTGGTGATCAGCTTTCACTCCCTGGAGGATCGCCGGGTCAAGCGCTTCATTCGCGAGCATGTACGCGGCGATACCCGGTTGCCACGCGGCATGCCGATCCGCGAAGATCAGATCGAGCGGCGGCTGGAGGCCCTGGGCAAGGCGCAGCGTCCGCACGCCGCCGAAGTCGACGCCAATCCGCGCGCCCGCAGCGCGGTGATGCGCGTAGCGCGCAAACGGGGCTAAAGCAGCGCATGACACAAGGACGATCCACTCCCGCCACCCTCCGCTTCGGCGGCTCCCTGCGCCAGCTGCTCAATGCCCGGCTGGTGGTGGTGGTCGCACTGGTGTTGGCGTGCCTGGTCAGCGCCACGGCGGTGGTCGGCACCAGTCATCTGACCCGTGAGCAGTACGCTCGCCTGCAGCAGCTCGAACGGGAGCGTGACCAGCTGCAGACCGAATGGGGGCAGCTGCTGCTGGAGGAGAGCGCCTGGTCGTCGCCAGCGCGTATCGAACGCCTGGCCGTGGAGCGTCTGGAGATGCGCCTGCCCGATGTCGATGAGGTCGAGGTGATCCGGCCATGAGGGCCGAGCCGCGCAGCGGCGTCACGCCGCGTGGACGCCCTCCGTCGGCGCCCATGGGGCAGGCGCGCTACCGGCTGGTGCTGGGGCTGGTGGTGATTGGCCTGCTGCTGCTGAGCGGGCGGATCGTCACCCTGCATGTCATCGATCGCCCCTTCCTGCAGGGGCAGGGCGATGCGCGCATCCTGCGCACCCAGGCCCTGAGCGCCCATCGCGGGATGATCAGCGACCGCCACGGCGAGCCGCTGGCCATCTCGACCCCGGTGGTGACCCTCTGGGCGAATCCCCAGGAGGTACCGGAAGACCCGATCCAGCGTCTGCAGCTGGCGCGCGCCTTGGCGCTCTCCCTGGACGATCTCGATGCGCGACTGGAGCGCTTCGCCTCCCGGGAATTCATGTACCTGCGCCGCCAGCTGACCCCGGACGCCGCCCAGCGGGTCATCGACCTGCGCGTGCCCGGCGTCTATGCCCAGCACGAGTACAAGCGCTACTACCCGGCCGGTGAGGTGGCCGCCCAGCTGCTGGGCGTGACCAACGTCGACGACAAGGGGCAGGAGGGGCTGGAGCTCGCCTACCAGCCCTACCTGGCCGGCACCCCCGGACAGCGCCGCGTGATGCAGGATCGCCGCGGTCGCCTGGTGCGTGACCTTGCGCTGCTGCGCGAGGCGCAGCCTGGCGGCGAGCTGACCCTGGCCATCGACCAGCGGCTGCAGTACATGGCCTATCGCGAACTCAAGGCCGCCGTGGCCGAGCATCAGGCGGATGGGGGCGTGGTGGTGATGATGGACGCCCGCACCGGCGAGGTGCTGGCCATGGCCAACCAGCCCTCCTACAACCCCAACAACCGCGCCGGCCTCGACCCGCGGGGGCTACGCAATCAGGCCATCGTCGATGTCTTCGAGCCGGGTTCGGTGGTCAAGCCGCTGGCCATGGCGGCGATCATGGAGAGCGGGCGCTTCGACCGCGATGTGGTCGTCGATACCTCGCCGGGCTGGATGATGCTGGACCGCTTCACCATTCGTGACATTCGCAACTACGGCGAGCTGGACCTGGCCGGTATCCTCGAAAAATCCTCGAATATCGGCATGTCCAAGCTGGTGCTGGAGCTCGACGAGCCCCTGGTGCCGGATCTCTATCGGCGCCTGGGCTTCGGCGAGAGCCCCGAGACCGGCTTTCCCGGCGAGTCCACCGGCACCCTGCCGGCGCCGGTGCGCTGGTCGCGCAGCCAGTGGGCCGCGCTCTCCTACGGCTACGGCCTGTCGACCTCGGCCCTGCAGCTGGCCAGCGCCTATACCGCCCTGGCCAACGGCGGGGTGCGTCTGCCCCGTCGCTGCTCAAGCTGCCCGAGCCGCCGCCCGGCACCCAGGTCATCGACCCGGCGGTGGCCCACGATCTACTGCGGGTCATGGAAGAGTCCGTCCAGCCGGGCACCGGCGGCCGACGGGCCGGGGTGCCCGGCTATCGGGTCGCCGGCAAGACCGGCACGGTGCGCAAGACCTCGGCGCGGGGCTATGAGCGGGAGGCCTACCGGAGCCTGTTCGCCGGGGTAGCGCCGGTCTCCGACCCGCGCATCGTCACCATCGTGATGATCGATCATCCGCGCAGCGGCGACTACTTCGGCGGCGCGGTGGCGGCGCCGGTGTTCTCGCGAGTCACCGGCGGCGCCCTGCGGCTGCTCGACGTGCCCCCGACCAGCGCTCGCGCTGAGCCTTCTCCCACTCCCGACAGAGGTGTCCTCATGCAGGTCAGTGCTTCCCGTCTCCAGACCGCGATCCACCGCTACTGGCCCAGCCTGTCCCGGTCCGCCGTCGACCTGGAGGGCAGCGTCGGGCTGGTGCTGGACAGCCGCCGCGTGACTCGGGGCGATGTGTTCCTGGCCGTGCCGGGGGTGGCCGCCGACGGTCGCGACTACCTGGAGGCCGCGCTGGAGCGCGGCGCCGCCTGCGTGCTCTGACCACCTCGATCGCAATGAGTCGCTTCCCGAACCGGCTCAGGACCCGCGGGTGCTGGGCCTGCCCTTTCTGCGTCAGCGCCTCGGCGAGCTGGGCCATGACCTCTTTGCGGTACCCGCCTCGCTGGCGCTGATCGGGGTGACCGGCACCAACGGCAAGAGCTCGGTGACCCACTATATCGCCGAGCTGAGTACCGCCCTGGGCTGCGACGCCGGCGTGGTCGGCACCCTCGGGCACGGACGGCCGGGGGCGCTGAGCGGAGGAGAGCTGACCACTCCCGGGCCGCTGGTGCTGCAGGCCGCGCTCGGCGAGATGGCCGACGCCGGCCTGCGGCGGGTGGCCATGGAGGTCTCCTCCCACGCCCTGGAACAGGATCGCCTGGAGGGCTGCGAGGTGACCGCGGCGGTGTTCACCAACCTCAGTCGGGACCATCTCGACTACCACGGCAGCATGGCCGCCTATGCCGCGGCCAAGGCGCGCCTGTTTCGCCGCTCGGAGCTGTCGCTGGCGGTGGTCAACGGCGACGATCCCCTGGCGCGGCTGATGCTGGCCGGCGTGACGCCGGGGGTGCGCGTGCTGGCGGTAGGCGAGGACCCGGCGGCAACGCTGCGGGTAGTCGACTGGCAGGCGAGCACCGAGGGCCAGCTGGCCCTGATCGCCACGCCCGAGGGCGAGATGCCGCTGGAACTGCCGCTGCTGGGCCGCTTCAGTCTCGACAACCTGCTGCTGGCTATCGCCACCCTCTATGGGCTGGGCGAGCCGCTGCCGGCGCTGTTCGACGCCGCCGCCCGGGTGAGCGCGGTGCCGGGACGCCTGCAGCCGCTGATTCGTCCGGGGTGCCCCACGGTGATCATCGACTACGCCCATACCCCCGACGCCCTGGAGAACGCCCTGCTGGCGCTGCGCGCCCATCTGCCCGGGAAGGGGCGCCTCTGGTGCCTGTTCGGCTGCGGCGGCGAGCGCGATAGCGGCAAGCGGCCGCAGATGGCGGCGGTGGCCGAGCGACATGCCGACCGCCTGGTGATCAGCGACGACGATCCCCGCGGCGAGGCGCCGGCCGCCATTCGCGAGCAGATCCTGGCCGGGCTGTCCCCCGAGGCCCGCGCCGCAGCCTGGAACCTCGAGGGGCGGGCCGCGGCCATCGCCCGTACCCTCGCGGCCGCGGCGCCGGACGACGTGGTGCTGATCGCCGGCAAGGGCCATGAGCGCTATCAGGAGGTCGCTGGCGTGCGCCACGCCTTCAGCGACCTCGCCGAGGCCGAGCAGGCGCTAGACGGCCGTGCCGGGTGCGCTCGATGAGCGCACCCGGGTTGGAGACGCTCGCCGCCGTGGCCCAGGCGCTGGGCGCCACGGCGGCGCTGCCCCCGAAAGCGGCAGCCTGAGGGTGGGCGAGATCGTCACCGACTCGCGCCGCCTGGCCCCGGGCGCGCTGTTCGTGGCGCTGGTCGGCGAGCGCTACGATGCTCATGACTTTCTCGCCGCTGCCCGTGATGCCGGCGCCGTGGCGGCCCTGGTGGAGCGCCCGGTGGATGACCCGCTGCCCCAGCTGGTGGTGCCGGACACCCGGCTGGCGCTGGGGCTGCTGGGGCGCGCCCGACGCCGCGCCTGGGGACGGCCGCTGGTGGCGGTGACCGGCAACAGTGGCAAGACCAGCGTCAAGGAGATTCTCGCCGCGCTGCTCGAGTCGCCGCGGGGCAACGCTAGCCACCCTCGGCAACCTCAACAACGACATCGGTGCGCCGCTGACGCTGCTCTCCCTCGACGCCGCGCATCACCAGGCGGTGGTCGAGCTGGGCGCCAACCACCTGGGCGAGATCGCCTGGACCACGACCCTGGCCGAGCCCCAGGTGGCGGTGATCACCAACGTCACCGGCGCCCACGTCGGCGAGTTCGGCGGCATGGGCCGCATCGCCCAGGCCAAGGCGGAGATACTCGCGGGGCTGCCCCTCGACGGCGTGGCGGTGCTCAACCGCGACGACGCCTATTTCCCGCTCTGGTCGCAGCTGGCCGGGCCCCGGGAGGTGATCGATTTCGGGCTGGGCGGGGACGCCCGGGTCGGCGCCACAGCGCTGGCCTGTGACGCCCTGGGACGCTATGCTTTCACGCTTGTCGTGGACGGGTACGAGGCGGGCCGGGTGCCGCTTGCGCTGCTGGGCCGCCACAGCGTGGCCAACGCCCTGGCAGCGGCGGCCGCGGCGCTGGCCCTGGGCGTACCGGCCGAACAGCTGCCGGAGGGCCTCGCGGCGGCGGTGCCGATGCCGGGCCGGCTCAGCCTGCTGGCCGGGATGCGTGGCACCCGCCTGCTGGACGACACCTATAACGCCAACCCCGGGGCGGTCAAGGCGGCGCTGGCGCTGCTTGCCGAACTCCCGGGGCCGCGCTGGTGCCTGCTGGGTGCCATGGGCGAACTGGGCGCTGATTCGGATCGGCTGCACGCCGAGATCGGGCGCCACGCACGGGAACTGGGAATCGACGTGCTCGGCACCTGCGGGGCGCTGGCAAAACCGGCCAGCGACGCCTTCGGGGCAGGCGGGTGCCATTTCAACGACCGCGAGGCGCTGACGCGCCATGTCCTGGACCAACTGCCCGCGGGGGCCAGCGTGCTGATCAAGGGCTCGCGAAGCGCCGGCATGGAACGGGTCGTGGCGGCGCTGAGCGCTGACGCATCAAGGTGAACGCAACACATGCTGCTTTTTCTGGCCGAATTTCTGGCGCAATTCCAGAGCGCCTTCAACGTTTTTCACTATCTGACCCTGCGCATGATCCTGGGCACCCTGACCGCTCTGCTGCTGTGCCTGTGGCTGGGTCCCTGGATGATTCGGCGGCTGGTCGAGCGCCAGATCGGTCAGGCGGTGCGCGACGACGGTCCCCAGTCCCACCTCTCCAAGGCCGGCACCCCGACCATGGGCGGGGCGATGATCCTGATGGCCATCGCCGTCAGCACCCTGCTGTGGGCCGATCTCGGCAACCACTATGTCTGGATCGTGCTCGTGGTGACCCTGGGGTTCGGCGCGATCGGCTGGGTTGATGACTACCGCAAGGTGGTGGAGAAAAATCCCCGCGGCCTGCCGGCACGCTGGAAGTATTTCTGGCAATCGGTGATCGGGCTGCTGGCGGCGGTGGTCCTCTACGCTACCGCCGGCAATCCCGTGGAGACCAGCCTGATCGTGCCGCTGTTCAAGGATATCGTGCTGCCGCTGGGGCGTTCTACATCGTGCTCACCTACCTGGTGATCGTCGGCAGCTCTAACGCCGTGAATCTCACCGACGGCCTCGACGGCCTGGCCATCATGCCCACGGTGATGGTGGCCATGGGCCTGGCGGTGTTCGCCTACGCCAGCGGCAACGCGGTGTTCGCCAACTACCTGCAGATTCCCAATATCGTCGGCGCGGGCGAGCTGGCGGTGTTCTGCGCCACCATCGCCGGGGCCGGGCTGGGCTTTCTGTGGTTCAACACCTATCCGGCCCAGGTCTTCATGGGGACGTGGGGGCGCTGGCGCTGGGCGCGGCGCTGGGCGTGGTAGCGGTGATCGTACGTCAGGAGATCGTGCTGTTCATCATGGGGATCTTCGTCATGGAGACCATCTCGGTGATCCTCCAGGTGGGCTCCTACAAGCTCACCGGCCGGCGCATCTTCCGCATGGCGCCGCTGCATCACCACTATGAGCTCAAGGGCTGGCCGGAGCCGCGGGTCATCGTGCGCTTCTGGATCATTACCGTGGTGCTGGTGCTGGTCGGCCTGGCCACGCTCAAGGTTCGCTGAGCGGCGTCGAGCGACCGCGATGCTGTCCACAGGAGATGCGATGATCAAGGTGCCGAAGGGAACCACGCTGGTGGTCGGGCTCGGGGTCTCTGGGCGGGCCATCTGCCGACACCTGAGCCGCCTGGGCGTCCCCTACATGGTGGCCGACACCCGCGCGGTGCCGCCGGGCGTCGATGACTTCCATGCCGCCCACCCCGGCGTGACCATCCACTGCGGTCCGCTGACGGGACTCGATCTCAGCGAGGTGGAGGAGGTGGTGCTCAGCCCCGGGATCGATCCCGCACCCGGGGCTGGATGCCCTGGCCGGGCGGCAGCGCGAGGCCAACGGCGAGCCGCTGGTGATCGGCGAGATTGCGCTCTTCGTGCGCGCCTGCCACGCCCCCATCGCGGCGATCACCGGCTCCAATGCCAAGTCCACGGTGACCACCCTGCTTGGCGAGATGGCGCGCGAGGCGGGGCGCCGCGTCGCCGTGGGCGGCAACCTCGGCACCCCGGCCCTGGACCTGCTCGACGATGAGCCGGATGCCGACTTCTACGTCCTCGAGCTCTCCAGCTTCCAGCTCGAGACCACCCCGCGGCTGGGCGCCGAGACCGCGGCCTTTCTCAATCTCTCCGAGGACCACCTCGATCGGCACGGCGACATGGCCGGCTACCGGGCCGCCAAGCTGGGCATCTTTCGCGGTGCACACCACGGCGTGGTCAACGCCGAGGATCCCATGACCTGGCCGGAGCGGCGCCTGCCCGCCCAGGACAGCTTTACCACCCGGCCGCCGGAGTGCGGGGAGTGGGGCATCGCCCAGCGCGAAGGGCGCGACTGGCTGATGCACGGGGAGACACCGCTGATGCCTGCCGACGAGGTGCGCCTGGCGGGGCGCCACCACCAGGCCAATGCCCTGGCGGCGCTGGCCATGGGTGAGCGCCTGGAACTGCCCCGGGCGGCCATGTGCCGGGTGCTGCGCCGCTTTGCCGGCTTGCCGCACCGCGGGGAGGTGGTCGCCGAGATCGAGGGGGTGCGCTGGATCAACGACTCCAAGGGCACCAACGTGGGGGCCACTCTGGCCGCCATCGCCGGGCTGGGGCCCGCCCTGTCGGGGCGCCTGATTCTGCTCGCTGGCGGCGTGGGCAAGGGGGCCGACTTCGCCCGCTCGCCGAGCCGCTGGCGCGCTACGGTCGTGAGGCGATCCTGTTCGGCCTGGACGGCGAACGCCTGGCGCGCGCCCTGCGCGACCGGCTGGCGGTGACCCAGGTCGACGACCTGGAGGCTGCCCTGGCGCGGGCCTGGGAGATCGCCGAGCCCGGCGACTGCGTGCTGCTGTCGCCGGCCTGCGCGAGTCTCGACCAGTTCGCCAACTATCAGGAGCGCGGTGAGGTCTTCCGGCGCTGGGTGACCCGACGCGCCCCGGAGGTGCAGGCATGAAGCGTCTCGCCGTCCTTCGCCAGCGGCTCTCCACCCGCGACCAGCCCTTCGACGGCTGGCTGCTGTTCGCGGCCCTGGCGCTGATGCTGGTGGGCTGGGCGATGGTCACCTCGGCCTCCACCGAGGTGGCGTCCGGGCTGACCGGCAACCCCTGGTACTTCAGCCAGCGCCACGCGCTGTTCATGGGCATGGCGCTGCTGGCCGCGGCGGTGGCCCTGCGCGTGCCGCTGGCCTGGTGGCGCGCCAACGGCCCGCTGCTGCTGCTGGTCGGCATCGCGCTGCTGGTGCTGGTGCTGCTGGTGGGCCGTGAAGTCAACGGCAGCAAGCGCTGGCTGTCGATCCCCGGCATCCCCTTCAACCTTCAGGCGTCGGAAGTCGCCAAGCTGTGCCTGATCGCCTATATGGCGGGCTATCTGGAGCGCTTCCTGCCCCAGGTGCGCCGCCAGTGGGGCGCCTTCCTGCGACCGCTGCTGGTGGTGGGGCTGATCGCGGTGCTGCTGATTCTGGCGCCCGACTACGGTGCCTCGGTGGTCATGGTGGGCTGCGTGATGGGCATGCTGCTGATGGCCGGTGCCCCCTGGGGGCGTTTCGTGCTGATCCTAGGCGCCGTCGGCCTGCTGGGGTTCTACCTGGCCATTGCCGAGCCCTATCGCCTGGCGCGGCTGACCAGCTTCGCCGATCCCTGGGCCGACCAGTTTGCCAGCGGCTACCAGCTGACCCAGGCGCTGATTGCTTTTGGCCGCGGCCACTGGCTGGGCATGGGGCTGGGCAACAGCGTTCAGAAGCTCTTCTACCTGCCCGAGGCCCATACCGATTTCGTCTTTGCGGTGCTGGCCGAGGAGCTGGGCCTGTTCGGCGCGGTGGGGGTGGTCGGGCTGTTCGGCCTGCTGATCTACCGGGCCATGGCGGTGGGGCGGCGGGCCGAGCTGGCCGGCCTCGCCTTCGCCGCCTATCTGAGCTATGGCATTGCCCTGGTGGTCGGGGCCCAGGCCTTCATCAACATCGCCGTGAGCACCGGGATGCTGCCCACCAAGGGCTTGACCCTGCCGCTGCTCAGCTACGGCGGCTCCAGCCTGCTGGTCAGCGCCGTGATGATGGCGCTGCTGCTGCGGGCCGATATCGAAACCCGTCGGGTGGTCCGGCGCACCCGTCCCGCTGCCCCGCGCGAGTCGTCGAAGATGGCGCCTGGGACGCGCCTGGAGGAGCAAGGAGTGAGCAAGTGAGCAAGGACGAGACCCGCCGCGTTCTGATCATGGCTGGCGGTACCGGGGGCACGTGATGCCGGCCCTCTCCCTGGCCCGGGGACTGGCGGCCGAGGGCGTCGAGGTGCACTGGTTGGGCAGCCCCCGCGGCATCGAGAATCGCCTGGTGCCCGAGGCCGATATACCGCTGCATCGTATCGCCGTGAGCGGGCTGCGTGGCAACGGTGTGGCGGGCTGGCTGCTGGCCCCTTTCAACCTGACCCGGGCGGTGTGGCAGGCGGCCGGCATCGTTCGCCGCCTCGACCCGGCGCTGGTGGTGGGCATGGGCGGTTTTGCCAGCGGCCCGGGCGGACTTGCCGCCTGGCTGCTGCGTCGCCCGCTGCTGATTCACGAACAGAACGCCGTGGCCGGGCTGACCAACCGGGTGCTGGCACGGCTGGCCCGGCGCCTCTACGCCGCCTTTCCCCAGGCCTTTGCCGGGCGCGGCGAGGTGGTGGGCAACCCGGTGCGCGAGGCGATTGCCGAGCTCGGCGAGTCACCGCGCCAGTCCGATGCCATGCGCGGCCGTCGGCTTCGCCTGCTGGTAGTGGGGGGCTCGCTGGGGGCCCTGGCGCTCAATCAGCGGCTCCCCGAGGCGCTGGCAGCGCTGCCGGCGGAGCGCCGCCCCGAGGTGCGCCACCAGGCCGGTCGCGACAAGGACACCGCGACCCGGGAGGCCTATGCCGCCCAGGGCGTGGAGGCCGAGGTGACGGCCTTTATCGAGGACATGGCGGCGGCCTACGGCTGGGCCGACCTAGTGGTATGCCGGGCGGGGGCCCTGACCGTGGCCGAGCTGGCCGCGGCGGCCAAGCCGGCGCTGTTCGTGCCCTTCCCCCACGCGGTGGATGATCACCAGACCGCCAATGCCCGCGCTCTGGTGGCGGCGGGAGCGGCCGAGCTGATGCCGCAGCATGACATGACGGCAGCGCGACTGGCCGAGCGGCTGACGGCGCTGCTGCAACCCGACACTCTTGCCGCCATGGCGACGCACGCCCGCGCGTGTGCGCACCTCGACGCCGTCGAGCGCCTGGTGGCCGGCTGCATGGAGACAGCGCGTGAGCGATAGCACTCTGGGACCGGTTCCCGGTCAGGCAACGCCACCCCGCCATGGGCGGGGCCTGGGCATGCGCCGCATCCGGCGCATTCATTTCGTGGGCATTGGCGGGGCCGGCATGTGCGGCATCGCCGAGGTGCTGGCCAACCAGGGCTACGAGGTCAGCGGCAGCGACCTCAAGGCGTCGCCGGTGGTGGCCCGGCTGCGCGAGCAGGGGCTCCGAGTGGCCATCGGCCACGCCGCCGAGAACGTCGTCGACGCCGATGTGGTAGTGGTTTCCACCGCGGTGGACGAAAGCAACCCGGAGATTCGCTGGGCCCACGAGCATCGCGTGCCGGTGGTGCGGCGTGCCGAGATGCTCGCCGAGCTGATGCGCTTTCGTCACGGCATCGCCGTGGCCGGCACCCACGGCAAGACCACCACTACCAGCCTCACCGCCACCCTGCTTGGCGAGGCCGGGCTCGATCCTACCTTCGTGATCGGCGGCCGACTGACCAGTGCCGGCACCAATGCGCGGCTGGGAGCGGGCGACTACCTGGTCGCCGAGGCCGACGAGTCCGACGCCTCCTTCCTGCATCTGCAGCCGATGGTGTCGATCGTCACCAATATCGATGCCGATCACATGAGCACCTACGGCGGTGACTTCGAGAAGCTCAAGGGCACCTTCATCGAGTTCCTGCACAACCTGCCGTTCTACGGTCTGGCCATCCTATGCATCGATGACGAGCATGTTCGCGGCCTGCTGGAGCGGGTGCACCGCCAGTTCGTCACCTACGGCTTCAGCGAAGATGCCGACTACCGGATCAGCGACTTCGTGCAGGAGGGCGGCGAGGTGCGCTTCACCGCGCTGCGCCCCGATGGGCTGGCGCCGTTGCCGGTGCGCCTGGCCATGCCGGGTCGCCACAATGCCCTCAATGCCCTGGCCGCCATCGTCGTGGCCACCGACGCCGGGGTCGACGATAGGGCCATCCTGCGCGGCCTGGCGGGGTTCGCCGGGGTGGGGCGCCGCTTCCAGGTGCACGGCCACTTTGCGCCGCCGGGCGGCCAAGGCGAGGTGATGCTGGTGGACGACTACGGCCACCATCCCCGCGAGGTCGAGATGGTGATCAAGGCGGTTCGTGCCGGCTGGCCCGAGCGACGGCTGGTGATGGTCTATCAGCCGCACCGCTATTCACGCACCCGGGATCTCGATGAGGACTTCGTGCGGGTGCTCGCCGAGGTCGATACCCTGCTGCTGCTGGACGTCTACAGTGCCGGCGAGGCGCCGCTTCCCGGCGCGGATGGCCGTACCCTGGCCGGCTCGATCCGCCAGCGCGGCGAACTCGATCCGATCTTCGTGCAGCACAAGTCGGAGCTGCCCGGGCTGCTTTCCCGGGTGCTGCGCCCCGACGATATCCTGATCACCCAGGGGGCCGGCGACGTGGGCGGGATCGCTCTCGCCCTGGCCTCGAGTCAACTGAAGCTGGACGAGGTGACGCTATGACGGTGTCGGAAGCGGGACGGGTCGTGGTGCTCTACGGAGGAAGCTCCGCCGAACGCGAGGTGTCGCTGAAAAGCGGCGCCGCGGTGCTGGCGGCGCTGCGCCGCGCCGGGGTCGATGCCACCGGCTACGATCCCGCCACGGCCGGGTTGACCGGCCTCGAGGCGCTGGCCCCGACCGGGTCTTCGTGGCTCTGCACGGCCGCGGCGGCGAGGACGGCACCCTGCAGGGGGCGCTGGAGCTGCTGGGGATTCCCTACACCGGCAGCGGGGTGCTGGCCTCGGCGCTGGGCATGGACAAGCAGCGTACCAAGCAGATTTGGCAGGCGAGCGGGCTGTCCACCCCCGAGTCGCTGATGCTCGATGCCGACGCCGACTGGGACGCGGTGGTAGCGCGACTCGGCCTGCCGCTGATCGTCAAGCCGGTCCACGAAGGCTCGACGCTCGGCATCAGCATCGTCGATAGCCGCGCCTCGCTGGAGGCGGCCTACCGCGAGGCCGCCCGCTTCGACGCGCGGGTCATGGCCGAGCGCTATATCCAGGGCGAGGAGTATACCGTGTCGCTGCTGGGTGACACCGTGTTGCCGGCCATTCGCGTCGAGGTCCCGGGAGGGTTCTACGACTATCAGGCCAAGTATGTCTCCAACGACACCCTCTACCACCTGCCCTGTGGGCTCGATGCCGCCGAAGAGGCCGAGCTGGGCGAGCTGTGCCGCCGGGCCTTCGAGGCCGTTGGCGGCGAGGGCTGGGGGCGCGTGGACGTGATGCGCGACGGCGCCGGCCGCTTCTGGCTGATCGAGGTCAATACCGTGCCGGGCATGACCGATCATAGCCTGGTGCCTCAGGCCGCGGCCTATGCCGGTATCGATTTCGACGCCCTGGTGCTGCGTATTCTCGCCACCGCCGGGCTGGCGTCGGTGCGGCAGTCGAGCCAGGCATGACCGGCCGCGGCTCGCTGCTGGGAGTGCTGCTGCTGGGGGTGCTGCTGCTGGCCGGCGGCCGCGCCCTGTGGCTTTGGTTGGACCGCCCCATCGAGCGGGTTTCGATCAGCGGTGAGCTGAGTCATGTGACCGCCGACTACCTGCGCGAGCAGCTGGCGCCGCTGGTGCGTGACGAGACCTGGCTGTCGGCGGACCTCCCGGCGCTGCGCGCGCGGGCGCGGGAGATCGGCTGGCTGGCCGAGGTGCGACTCGCCCGGGAGTGGCCCTATGCGCTGACCTTCGAGCTGGTGGAGCAGGTGCCGGTGGCGCGCTGGAACGATGACTATCTGCTGAATCCCGAGGGCGAGCCCTTCGCCTTCGGGCCGGTGTCGCCGCCCGGCGACCTGCCCGATCTCGCCGGGCCGGCCGACAGCGGGGCCGAGGTGCTGGCCTACCATGATCGCCTGGTGCCGCACTTCGCTACCCTGGGGCTGGAGATCACCCAGCTCCGGCTGGAACCACGCGGTGCCTGGCGCTTTCAGCTCGACGACGGGGTCTGGGTAATGCTGGGACGCAACGACCGTCAGGCCCGCCTGGCGAGGCTCGCCGCCGCCTGGCAGCGTGAGCTGGGGTCCCGTGCGTCGCATATCCGCTACATCGATTTGCGTTATCCCAATGGCGTCGCCGTCGCCTGGCACGGAGAAACCGAGGTCGAGGCAGAGAATAGCGAATAGGGTGATTTCTGGCGCTTGTCCAGGCGACAAGCGGTCTTGCGGTGTTCCTTTTGTGATCATTTCCCCGTATCGTGATCGTTGTTTTTACCATTACACTGGTGGTCCAACGCTAGTTGTTCCTATAATGGGCGCTATGGCCATTTGCATGTTTAATGGACTTTCCAGCGGGTCAAGTTTTAGGAGATACCCCGGCTCATGGCAGTCACTTCCAACGCATCCGGCATGGTAGTCGGGCTGGATATCGGAACATCCAAGGTGGTGGCGATCGTCGGCCAGCCGACCGATGATGGCGGCATCGAGATTGCCGGTATCGGGTCGCACCCTTCACGCGGCATGAAGAAGGGCGTGGTGATCAATATCGAATCCACGGTTCAGTCCATTCAGCGTGCCGTGGAAGAGGCCGAACTGATGGCGGGCTGTGACATCCATTCCGTCTATGTGGGTGTTGCCGGTAGCCATATCAGCTCAATGAACTCTGACGGCGTGGTGGCCATCAAGGAGCGTGAGGTCACGCCGTCCGACATTGACCGGGTGATCGATTCGGCGCGGGCCCGGGCTATCTCCGAAGGGCAGCGGGTGCTGCACGTGCTGCCCCAGGAGTACTCCATCGACACCCAGGGCGGCATTCGTGAACCGCTGGGCATGTCGGGGGTGCGTCTCGAGGCGCGGGTTCACCTGGTCACGGCGGCACTCAATGCGGTGCAGAACATCGACAAGTGCGTGCGTCGCTGCGGGCTCGAGGTCGACGCCATCATTCTCGAACAGCTGGCCTCCAGCATGGCGGTGCTCACCGAGGACGAGCGCGAGCTGGGCGTTTGCATGGTCGACATCGGCGGGGCACCACCGACATCGCCGTGTTCACCGAAGGGGCCATTCGCCACACGGCGGTAATTCCCATTGCCGGCGACCAGGTCACCAACGATATCGCCATGGCCCTGCGCACGCCGACGCAGCACGCCGAGGAGATCAAAGTCAAGTATGCCTGTGCGCTGACTCAGCTGGCCGCCAGCGACGAGATGATCAAGGTGCCCAGCGTGGGGACCGCCCATCGCGGGACCTGTCGCGCCAGTCGCTGGCCGAGGTGGTCGAGCCCCGCTACGAGGAGCTGTTCACCCTGGTACGCGATGAGCTGCGGCGCAGCGGCTTCGAGGACCTGGTGGCCGCCGGCGTGGTATTGACCGGCGGCACCTCGCGCATGGAGGGCGTGGTGGAGCTCGCAGAGGAGATCTTCCATATGCCGGTGCGCATCGCCTGTCCCCATAACGTGCGAGGACTGGCGGACGTGGTGCGCAATCCGATTTATTCCACCGGCGTCGGTTTGCTACATTACGCCCTGCAGGAGGCCCGTCAGGGGCATGGTCGAGAGGGCACGGTGGTGACGGCGCAACCCAGGCGTAACGACGTCTCCCAGCGGGGAATCCGAGAGGCGATTCCGGCGCTGGCTAAGATCAAGGGCTGGTTCAAAGGAAATTTCTGACAGGGCCGCGGTGCGGTCCAGGAGACGGGGCTTATGTTCGAACTGGTAGATAGTGCACCCTCGAGCAGTGCGGTCATTAAGGTCGTCGGCGTGGGCGGTGGCGGCGGCAATGCTGTCAATCACATGGTGGAAAGCAGCATCGAGGGCGTGGAATTCATCTGCGCCAACACCGATGCTCAGGCACTCAAGCGGGTGGCGGCCAAGACCGTGCTCCAGCTAGGCAATGAGATCACCAAGGGACTCGGCGCCGGGGCCAGCCCCGATGTGGGTCGCCAGGCGGCCATGGAGGATCGCGACCGCATCGCCGAGCTGATCAGCGGTGCCGACATGGTGTTCATCACCGCCGGGATGGGCGGCGGCACCGGGACCGGCGGTGCGCCGGTGGTGGCGCAGGTGGCCAAGGAGCTGGGCATCCTCACCGTGGCCGTGGTCACGCGACCCTTCCCCTTCGAGGGGCCCAAGCGCATGCGCGTGGCCGAAGAGGGCATGAAGGAGCTCTCCGAGCACGTCGACTCCCTGATCACCATCCCCAACGAGAAGCTGCTCTCGGTGCTGGGCAAGAACGCCAGCCTGCTGACCGCCTTCAGCGCCGCCAATGACGTGCTGCTGGGGGCCGTGCAAGGGATCGCCGAGCTGATCACCAGCCCCGGTATCATCAACGTCGACTTCGCCGACGTGCGCACCGTGATGTCGGAAATGGGCATGGCGATGATGGGCACCGGCGGCGCCACCGGCGAGAATCGCGCCCGCGAGGCCGCCGAGAAGGCGATCCGCAGCCCGCTGCTCGAGGATATCGATCTCCACGGTGCCCGCGGCATCCTGGTCAACATCACCGCCGGCCCGGATCTCTCCATCGGCGAGTTCAACGACGTGGGGGCCACCGTCCAGGAGTTCGCCTCCCAGGACGCTACCATCGTGGTGGGGACCTCGATCGACATGGAGATGTCCGACGAGCTGCGCGTGACCGTGGTCGCGGCAGGCCTGGAGGGGCAGGCGCAGAAGAGTGCCGGGCGTGAGACGGCCAAGCGTCCCGAGGGCGGCGAGTATCGTAGTCGGCTGCAGCAGCCGGCCGCCGTGCGCCAGGCGTCGGCAGCGGCCAAGGCCGAGCCCCAGGAGGCGGCCAAGCCGCAGCCCGAGAAGCGCCGTTCGCCCCAGGAAATGGACGACTATCTCGACATCCCGGCGTTCCTGCGTCGTCAGGCCGATTGAGTGCGACTATTCGGTGAATAGGCAGGGCCAGGAGATGTTTTTTTGTTGAAACGCGCGTTCGGTGTTATAGTGAACGGTGTTTGATAACTTACAACCGCCTGGCCGCTTCCCATGATCAGACAACGCACTCTGCAGAATACTATTCGCGCCACCGGCGTCGGCCTTCACTCCGGTAAGAAGGTCTATTTGACGCTGCGTCCGGCACCGGTGGATACCGGCATCGTCTTCGTGCGCACCGACCTCGACCCCGAGGTGCAGGTGCCGGCGAGTGCCGCCCTGGTGACCGATACCACCCTGTGCACCGCGCTTTCCCAGAATGGCGTCAAGGTGGCCACCGTGGAGCATCTGATGTCGGCCCTGGCGGGGCTGGGCATCGACAATGCCTACGTGGATGTCAGCGCCCCCGAGGTGCCGATCATGGACGGCAGCGCCGGGCCCTTCGTGTTCCTGATCCAGTCGGCGGGCATCGCCGAGCAGGAGGCGCCCAAGAAGTTCATCCGCATCAAGCGTGACGTGCTGGTGCGTGAGGGGGACAAGGAGGCGCGCTTTTTGCCCCACCAGGGCTTCAAGGTGTCGTTCGCCATCGAGTTCGATCACCCGGTGTTCGAGGACCAGAAGCAGACCGCGGTGGTCGATTTCTCCACTACCTCTTTCGTCAAGGAGGTCTCCCGGGCCCGCACCTTCGGGTTCATGCGCGATCTCGAGCACCTGCGCGCCAACAATCTGGCGCTGGGCGGCAGCCTGGATAACGCCATCGTGGTGGACGACTACCGCATCGTCAACGAGGGTGGCCTGCGCTACGACGACGAATTCGTCAAGCACAAGGTGCTCGACGCCATTGGCGACCTCTACCAGCTCGGCCACAGCCTGATCGGCGAGTTCCGCGGTATCAAGTCCGGCCATGCGCTCAACAATCGGCTGTGCCGCGAACTGCTCGCCCAGCCCGACGCCTACGAGATCGTCACCTTCGAGGACGAGCGTCAGGTAGCGCCCATCTCCTATGCCGCTCCCGCCATGGCCTAGCGCCGGGCACCCCATGTCTTTAGTTCTTTGCACTTGAGCGTGAACATCTTTGGCAGGCTTTATGGTGGGAGGCCGGCTCTGCCGGCGGTTCGACGCTTCGACGAAGGCGCCGCAGGCGCCCCTTGGGTAGCGCTGCGCGCTACTTCGCGAGCTGAAGCTCCCTCCCACAGTGCCTGAAGCTCCCTCCCGCAGTGCCATGTCTTTTGTCTGATCTCTTGCCGCCCTCCCAGGAGGGCGGCTTTTCGACGCCGGATGGTTGTCGGCTTACCGAAACCACCCCTTCATGACATCGGTGATCCGGCGCATCTCGGCCGCCGAGGTGATATAGGCGGGCATGGTGTAGAGCCAGCGGCCGATGGGGCGCAGCCAGACCCCCTGATCGCGCGCCCAGGCGCCCACGCCGCGAAGCTGCTCGGCGCTGCGGGTCTCGATCACCGCGGTGGCGCCCAGCACCCGCACGTCGGCGACGGCGGGGTGGTCGGCCAGGGCCGCATCGTCGAGCAGCGTCTCGCGCAGCACGGCGTTTAGCCGGGCGATCTTGCCCAGGTAGTCCTCCTCCTCGAATACCGCCAGGCTCTCCAGCGCCACCCGACAGGCCAGCGGATTGCCCATGAAAGTGGGGCCGTGCATAAAGGCGTGCATGGGCGAATCACCGATGAAGGCGTCATGCACCCGGTCGGTGGCCAGTGTCGCCGCATGGCCGAGATACCCCCAGTGAGCCCCTTGGAGAGCACCATGATGTCCGGCGTGACAGCGGCGTGGTCGGCGGCGAATAGCTTGCCCGTACGGCCGAAGCCGGTAGCCACTTCGTCGAAGACCAGCAGCACGTCGAACTCGTCGCACAGCGCGCGGGCGCCGGCAAGATAGTGGGGCGAGGTCATGTTGAGCCCGCCGGCGGCCTGTAGCAGCGGCTCCATCAGCAGCGCGGCGATCTCCTGGTGATGCGCCTCGAGGACGCCGCGCAGCGCAGCCAGATCCTTGGCTACCGCCTCGGGCGGGGCGTCGAAGGCGGCGGTGGGGGCCGGAGCAAAGCGGTGCTGGGGCAGATAGCCCGAGAACAGCGAGTGCATGCCTTCTTCCGGGTCGCAGACGGCCATGCAGCCCGCGGTGTCGCCGTGGTAGGCCTTCATCAGCGAGAGCAGGCGATGCTTGCCCGGGCGGCCCTGGAGCTGGTGGTACTGGACGGCCATTTTCATCGCCACCTCCATGCCCACCGAGCCGCTATCGGAGAAGAAGACATGGTTGAGACCCTCGGGCGTGACCCGGACCAGTTCGCGGGCCAGGCGGTCGGCGGGCTCGTGGGTCAATCCTCCCAGCATCACGTGGCAGAGCGTCTCGGCCTGCTGCTGTATGGCCGCGACCAGCCGAGGATGACGGTAGCCGTGGATCATGCACCACCAGGAGCAGGTGGCGTCGAGCAGCGACTCGCCGTTCTCCAGGGTGAAGCGTGGGCCCTCGCCGCCGACCACCTTGGGGGCGGGGACTGGGTCTTGAGGTGGGCATAGGGGTGCCAGACGGGGGACGTCATGGGGCCTCCGTTGGGTAGCGGTGGGACTGGGGCTGCCTCGATCGAGGGCGCGATAGGCACGGCAAGACGCCGCGACGCATCCTGGCGAGGCGGAGGCGCGCAAAGGCGCATGAAAACGTCGGAAAAGCGAGGGGATGGTGCGGATGGGGAGACTTGAACTCCCACGCCCGAAGGCACCAGAACCTAAATCTGGCGTGTCTACCAATTCCACCACATCCGCACGAACGGGCAGGCGTCCACATTGTACGGACGCGTCCTCGCAAGTCAATCGTCATCGGGCAGGGCCAGATGATCGGCGGCGGCCTCGGCCAGCGCCAGGGGCGCGGTTGCCGCCAGACGCGGCACCACCCCCAGGCAGGGGCCGGGCAGGTGCTGGCGCAGGGTAGCCAGATTGTCCTGGTAGAGGGCGCTGTCGGCGGCGAAGTCGGGGTCGAGGAGGCTGCCCACCCAGCCCGCCAGTCGGTGCCCGTCGGCGCCGATGGCCGCGGCGCTGAGCCGGGCGTGGTTGAGACAGCCGAGCTTGAGGCCCACCACCAGGATCACCGGCAGGTCGAGGCGGCCGGCCAGGCCGGCCAGGTCCTCGTGGTCGTTGAGCGGTACCCGCCAGCCCCCGGCTCCCTCGATCAGGGTGAGGTGTCGGTCCAGGGCGAGCAGCGGGCGAGCGTGGGCCTCCAGCGCGTCCAGCCTCAGGTCGACGCCGTCCCGGCGGGCCGCCAGATGGGGGGCGACGGCCGGGGCAAAGGCGTAGGGGTTGATCGTCGGGTAGCGCATGGCCGGGTGACTCTGCGCCTGCAGTGCCAGGGCATCGGCATTGACAAGCGGCTCGTCGGGGGCGCGGCGCGTGCACCCGGAGGCGATCGGCTTCAGCCCCAGGGTGGTCAGGCCGCGTCGCCTCGCCAGGGCCAGCAGGCCGGCGGTGACCAGGGTCTTGCCGGCATCGGTGTCGGTGCCGGTGACGAAATAGGCAGGCATCTCAGCGAGTCAGCTCCAGGGTCAGCAGATGGTAGGTGACCGGCAGACCCGCGGGCGTGCGCAGCCGTTCGTAGCGTCTCGCGGCCCGCCCCAGGTCGGCCCGGGAGAGCCGGGCGCCGGGGCGGGCGGTTCGGGCCCCAACTCCCTTGATGGAGGCCATCACCGCCGGGAGATCCGGGTAGTGAAAGCGCTCTGGGCGTGCCGCTACCTCGACCCTCGCGAAGCCAGCCAGATTCGCCGCGGCCAGGTGCCGGGCGCGGGAGCGAAATTCCAGCAGCGCCTCGGGGCTGGCCCAGGCGTGACCCACTTCCGTCAGGGTGCCGGGCGCCAGGCTGTTGATCAGAGCGCGACCGCCGGGACGCAGCACCCGGTGGAGCTCGGCCAGGGTGGCGTCCAGGTCGGGGCACCACTGGATGGCCAGGTTGGAGAACACTAGGTCCACCCCGGCATCCGGCAGCGGCAGCGCCGCGGCGTCGGCACACAGCCAGCTGGCCGTGTCGCCGTGGCCGGCGCGTGCGGTCTGGAGCATGCCCGAGGCCAGGTCCAGGCCGAGTACCCGGCAGTCGGGTCCGAAGCGCTCGGCGAGTCGCGCGCTCCAGTGGCCGGGCCCGCAGCCCAGGTCGAGCACCCGGTCGGCCCGGGCCGGCAGCCGCGCCCAGAGCGCATGGCCCATGGTGAGCTGCGCCTGGGCCCGGCGGGCATAGTGTGGCGCGGCACGGGAGAAGGCGCGTGCCACCCGACGCTGCCAGTCGGGGGAGGGCGTCACCGGCTGTGAGGCGGTCGAGGCGTTCATGGTGGCGTCTCCGTCAAGAGAGGGTGGGCAGCGTGGGCGATCTCGCTGAGGGTCGCCGCCAGCTCGGCGGGACACGACAGCATCGGACAGTGGCCGGCCTCCGCGAAGGCATGATCCAGGGCCCGGCGGTTCCGCTCGCCGAGCAGCGGGTCCCGCTTGCCGGCCAGGCGAACTATCGGGCAGGGGGGCGCGTCCAGGGTGGCGCGGTTGTCCAGGCTGGCCAGCTGGACAAGGCCTTGCGCCAGCGTGGCCGGGCTCGCGCTTGGCCGTCGGCCGATCAAGTCCTGCAGGCGGCGCAGCGCGGCTCCCCGGCCGGGCTCGCCCTGCAGCTGCCAGCGCAGGAAGTGCTGCCAGGTGGCCGTGGGTGAGCGGTTGAAGGCGTGGCGAAAGGCCCTCAGCTCGGCGGGGGTGACGCCGTCATCGCCGCAGAAGCGCCCCCCATGCCCAGCAGCACCAGCGCCCGCGGAGGCGGTAGATGCGTTAGCAGGCGGGCGGCCAGCAGGCCACCCAGCGACCAGCCTACCCAGACGGCCTCTGCCGGCAGCGACGCCGCCATGCGCTCGGCCAGTTGCGCTGGGTCGTCGGCGCCGTCCAGGGGCTCGACGCCACCGTAGCCGGGCCAGTCGGGAGTGCTGATCGCCAGTGCTGACGGCCAGTAGGTGCCAGGGGGTGCCAGATGCGAGCATCGATTCCCCAGCCCGACAGCAGCACCAGCGGCATCATGCGGTGGATGCCTCGTCCTGCAGGCGTGCCAGGGCCACCAGCAGACGGTCGAGCTCGGCCTCGGTGTGGGCGGCGGAGAGGGTGAGGCGCAGCCGCGCCTGGCCCCGGGGCACCGTGGGCTCGCGGATGGCGCCGACCAGCAGGCCGGCCTCGCGCAGTTGAGCCGCCCAGTGCATGACGCGGGCGCCGTCGCCCAGCACCAGCGGCTGGATGGGCGTGGGCGAGGGGGCCAGCGGCAGGCCCAGGCGGGTGGCCTCGCTGCGAAAGCGCGCTATGTGATCATGCAGCCGTCGGCGGCGCTCCGGTTCGCTGGCGAGAATGTCCAGGGCCTTCAGCGTCGCGGTGGCCACCGCCGGGGGCTGGGCGGTGGTGTACACATAGGGACGGGCGAACTGGAGCAGGTGTTCGATCAGCTCGCGGCTGCCGGCGACGAAGGCGCCGGCCGTGCCCAGCGCCTTGCCCAGGGTGCCGACCAGCACCGGGACGTCCGCCACGCCGTGGCGGCGGCCCACGCAGCCGTCCCCCGCTCGCCCAGCACGCCGAGGCCGTGGGCGTCGTCGATCATCAGCCAGGCGCCATGGCGGCGCGCCACCGCGGCGAGGCCGGCCACGTCGGCCACGTCGCCGTCCATGCTGAAGACCCCATCGCTGACCACCAGCTTGAGGGTCTCCTCCGGGGCGCGGTCCAGGATGCGGGTCAGGTCGTCGAGGTCGCCGTGGTGGAAGCGCCGCGAGCGAGCCCCGGCCAGGGCCGCGCCGTCGAGCAGCGAGGCGTGGTTGAGTCGGTCCTGGAAAATCCGGGTGGTGCCGTCGCAAAGCGCCTGCAGGACGCCCAGGTTGGCCATGTAGCCGGTGGAGAACAGCAGTGCCGCCGGCCGGCCGGTGAGCTCGGCCAGGCGTGACTCCAGCGCCTCGTGGGCGGCAAGGTGGCCGCTGACCAGGTGGGACGCGCCGGCGCCGGCACCGTGGCGGCGAGCCCCGTCGGCCTGGGCCTCGGCCAGGCGCGGGTCACGGGCCAGGCCGAGGTAGTCGTTGCCGGCGAAATCGCATAGCGACCCATCACGCGCATGGAGCCGGCGCTCGCGCCATAGCCCGGTCTGTCGTCGGGCGGCCGCCCGCTGGGCAAGGCGACTCGGCCAGGGGCTCAGGTCAATGCCCATGGCACGCCTCAGGCCCCGCTGGCGTCGTAGGCCAGCTCGGCGGCGTGGACCCGGCCGGCCCGACGCGCCATGGCGCTTTCCAAACTGGCCTGCTGTCGCTGATCGTCGACGCAGGTGTCACGACGCTCCGGATGCAGGCCGAGCTTGGCGAACAGCGCCCGGTCGCGCTCTACCTGGGGGTTCCCCGTGGTCAGCAGCCGGTCACCGTAGAAAATCGAATTGGCCCCGGCCAGGAAGGCCAGCGCCTGGGTGGATTCCTCCATCTGCTCGCGGCCGGCGGAGAGGCGCACATGGCTTTCGGGCATCAGGATGCGGGCCACGGCAATGGCGCGAATGAACTCGAGGGGGTCCAGGTCTTCCACTTCCGCCAGCGGCGTGCCCGGCACCTTGACCAGCATGTTGATCGGCACCGACTCGGGGTGTGGCTCGAGCTTGACCAGCTGCTGGAGCAGGGCGGCACGGTCGCGTGGCGCCTCGCCCATGCCCAGTATCCCCGGCGCAGACCTTCATGCCCGCCTGGCGAACGTTGCCCAGGGTCTCCAGGCGGTCCGCGTAGGTGCGGGTGGTGATGATCTCGCCGTAATACTCCGGGGAGGTGTCCAGGTTGTGGTTGTAGTAGTCGAGTCCGGCCTCGGCCAGGCGGCTGGCCTGGTCGGCGTCGACCATGCCCAGCGTCATGCAGGTCTCGAGCCCCAGCGCCTTGACCCGCTCGACCATGGCCAGCACCACCTCGAGGTCCTGCTCACGCGGGCTCTTCCAGGCGGCGCCCATGCAGAAGCGGCTGGCGCCAGCCTGTTTGGCGGCGCGGGCCTGCTCCACCACCTTGTCGATCTCCAGCAGTTTCTCCTTGGGGAGCCCGGTGTTGTAGTGCCCGGACTGCGGGCAGTACTTGCAGTCCTCGGGACAGGCGCCGGTCTTGATCGACAGCAGCGTGGAGACCTGCACGGCGTTGGCATCGAAGTGGCGACGGTGCACCTGCTGGGCGCGAAACAGCAGGTCGTTGAACGGCAGGGCGAAGAGCGCCTCGATCTCGGCCAGCGACCAGTCATGGCGCACGTCGGCATTGCCGGCTAGGGTCAGATCAGGTGCGCCGGAAGCGCAGGAGGCTGAGGTCATGGCAGGCTCGCTTAAAGTCAACATGGATCACTTTGGAAAGTTGACGACCAGCATAGGGCGTGGCGCCGGCTTGTCAACCCTGGGCCTTGGTGTGGTTGACCGAGCCCTGCGCCATGCGCTGCCGGGCCGCTGTGCCTTCTGTCTGGCGCCAGGCGCGGCGGGGCAGCCCTGGTGCTCGGCCTGCTTCGAGACGCTTCCCTGGAACCTGCCGGCCTGTCCCTGCTGCGCAGAACCGCAGCCGGCCGGCGCGCTGGCCGGTCGCCGCTGCGGGCGCTGTCTCGCCCGGCCGCCGGGGTTCGACCGCACCCTGGCGCCACTGCGCTATCAGGGCGAGGTGGCGGCCCTGATGCAGCGCTTCAAGTTCCACGCCTCGCCGCGGGCCGGCAGCGTGCTGCTGGCCCTGTTCCTCGCGCGCCTGGCGCTTGCCGAGCCCCGCAGGCGCTGCTGGCGGTGCCGCTGCATCCGCGGCGAGCCCGTGAGCGGGGCTTCGACCAGGCCGATTGGCTGGCGCGGCGCTTGGCGCGGCGTCTGGGGTTCCGCTGATACGCGCTCGGCGCCGGCGCGATACGCGCTCCCAGCGTGGGCTCGACCGTCTCGAGCGCGGTCGCAACCTGCGCCAGGCTTTCGTCGTCGATAAGCGGCTGCCGCCCCGGGTGGCGCTGGTGGATGATGTCATGACCACCGGGGCGACGCTGAATGCGCTGGCGGTGGCTTGCCGCCGCGCCGGTGCCGAAGATATCGAGGCCTGGGCCATGGCGCGCACGCCGGGGTAACAACTCTGTTAGCATGCCGGCAGTTACCGCAACACCGGAGGTATCATGCAGGCGACCCACCCCTTTGCCAGGCTCGAGCCGGCGCGGATTGTTGCGGCCGTGGAATCGCTGGGCCTGTGGCTGCCGGGCGAGCCCTTCGCGCTCAACAGCTACGAGAACCGCGTCTATCTGGTCCACGATGACGAGCGCCGCCGCTGGGTGGTCAAGTTCTACCGCCCCGAGCGCTGGAGCGATGCCCAGATCCAGGAGGAGCACGACTTCCTGACGGAGCTGGCCGCCGGCGGCGTGGCGGTGGCGCCGCCCTGGCGAGACGCGGCGGGCCGCAGCCTGCATCATGCCGAGGGCTTTCGTTTCACGCTCTTTCCCCAGCTGCCGGGTCAGGCGCCGGAGCTCGAGAACCCGGTCCACCTGTTCGCGCTAGGCGAACTGATCGGCGCGGTGCATGCGGTAGGCGAGCGTGCCCGCTTCATGCATCGCGGCACCATGGACCTGGATGCCATGGTGGTCGAGGCGCGGGAGCGGGTGCTGTCGAGCGACTGGCTGGATCGCCATCAGCGGCGAGCCTATGAGCGCATCACCGCGGCACTGCACGATGATCTGGCACCCCACGCCTGGGCCGCCGAACAGGCGATCCGCGTGCAGGGCGACTGCCACCTGGGCAATATCCTGGGGCGCGACGAGCACTTTGCCCTGGTCGACTTCGATGACTGCCTGATGGCGCCGGCGGTACAGGATCTGTGGATGCTGTTCACCGCCGAACGCGACGATGAGCTGCAGATGCAGCTCTCCGAGGTCCTTGAGGGCTATGAGCAGCATCGCGACTTCGACCGCCGGGAGCTGGCGCTGATGGAGCCGCTGCGCACCCTGCGGCTGATGCGCCACAGCGCCTGGCTAGTGGCGCGCTGGTCGGATCCTGCCTTTCCTCCGGCCTTTCCGTGGCTGGCGGACGCCGGTTACTGGGAGGGGCATATCCGGCTGCTGGGGCAGCAGCGTCAGGTCCTGAACCGGGGGCCGCGCTGGCTGGCCTGATCGCGGCCCGGCAGCCGAGGGGGAGTGGGGGAGCGAGCGCCCCAAGGGCGCTCGGTGTCTCGTGTGCCGGGCCCTTAGAGGTTCACTGATCCGGGTCGGGCCGCTCGGCGGGGAGGGGGTTGGCGACGCCGGTGCCATCCGCCTGACGACGCTGGATGTTGATCTGCTCGGCGGGATTCTCCTGCTCCTCGATGGCCAGTTCGCTGGCCAGCTGCAGCTGGAAGGCGTGGTTGGGGCCGAGCTCGCAGCGACCCGCGTCGCAGGCGGCCACGCCGAAGCTGCCGTCGGCTTCGTAGGCGGCGGCGGAGAACTCGCCGCTGTAGATCTCACTGTCGCCTCCCTCGGTTTCGATGCAGGTCAGCGAGTCTGCCGTGATGCGCAGGCGCTCGCCGTCGATCCGGGCGTTGCCGACCAGTACGCAGTACTCCGGCAGGGCGTGGGTGGCCTCGGGGTAATCGCTGACCGGGCGCATCAGGATGTCGTCGCGACGGTCGCTGTCGGCGTCGAGGACCAGTTCGTCGATCACCTGAACGGCAACTCGGGCATCGGCAGGCAGCGTCAGGGTGGCGGCCGACGCGGGCAGGGCCAGCAGGGCCAGCCCGGCGGCAGTCAGCATCGCGGTAGGGTTCTTGATCATGTCGTGCTCTCGATGAAGACGGCTGCGCTATGCGCAGTGAATTGACTTACGCCATTTTACCACAGCTCCCCACGGTCGGCAGCGCTGTCGGCTTGTCTGCCGTGGGCACGAAAAGGCGGCGAGCCGACCTGCGGCGAGGCGCCGCTTGCGCTAGAATGACCCTTTTAGATAACTCAATATTGTACGAAATGTTTTTACTGTATATATTTTGTACATGAGGTGGTGGCGCATGCCATTACCATGCAATGCCTAATGAAGACTGGCACGGGGCCCGATCATGACCGAAGAACTCGCCAACCACTACCGCAGGATCATCCTGGAACTGGGAGAGGACCCCGACCGCGAGGGCCTGCAGGACACCCCCAAGCGAGCGGCCAAGGCCATGCAGTTTCTGACTCGCGGCTATGCCCAGACGCTAGAGGAGATCATCAACGGCGCGGTCTTCGAGTCCGAGACCGACGAGATGGTGCTGGTCAAGGACATCGAGCTCTATTCGATGTGCGAGCATCACCTGCTGCCCTTCATCGGCAAGTGCCATATCGCCTATCTGCCTAGCGGCAAGGTGCTGGGGCTCTCCAAGTTTGCGCGAATCGTCGACATGTATGCTCGCCGCATGCAGATCCAGGAGAACCTCACCCGCCAGATTGCCGAGGCGGTGTTGCAGGTGACCGATGCCCGCGGGGTGGCAGTGGTCATCGAGGCGCGCCATCTGTGCATGATGATGCGTGGCGTGGAGAAGCAGAACTCGAGCATGACGTCTTCGGTGATGCTGGGCGCCTTCCGCGACAACCAGCCGACGCGGCAGGAGTTCCTGACCCTGGTCAACGGGCGTTGACGCCTTCGACGACTGGCCGCATCGGGATCGGGTAGCCTGCGGTCACCGCTCTTTCCCCTCACTCTGGAGCCCCGACCATGCCCCTGCACGCCCTGGATGATCAGCACTTCGATCATGACCTTGCCACCATTCGCATCAAGAACCTGCGATTGCGCACCCATATCGGTATCAAGGAAGAGGAGATCAACAACCGCCAGGACGTCGTCATCAATGCGGTGATCCGCTATCGAGCCGACCAGGCGGTGGCCTTCAATCATATCGAACAGGCGCTCAACTACCGCACCATCACCAAACAGGTGATCGCCCATGTGGAAGAGAATCGCTTCCTGCTGCTCGAGCGCATGACCCGCGAGGTGCTGGATCTGATCATGACCCACGAGCCGGTCCTGACGGCCCAGGTGGAGATCGACAAGCCTCATGCACTGCGCTTTGCCGACTCCGTCTCGGTGACCCTGTCGGCGTCACGCGAGCCGCGACGGCCTCGCTGAGCGACGCTTGCCACCCTGGCCGAGTGGCGCTGCCTGGGCAGCGCCGACGCTTTGAGCACGGCCGGCTTTGGGCGTAGCATGGACAGGGTAAATGCCGCCGTAGAGAGAATTCGTCGTTGGACAGTGACAGTTCCCCGCAAGCGTCATCGCGTCGACGCTACTCCCCCTGGGCCCTGACAGCCATCGTTACCGCGCTCTTCGCGCTATTGCTGCAGGGCAGTCTGCCGCCGGTGAATATCGCGGCGGCCATCTTCGCCCTGATGGGACTGCGCCAGATACGGCATATGCCCGACCGTTACATCGGTCGCGCATTCTGCTGGCTGGCCATTGCGCTTGCCCTGATACTGGCCATACTGACGGCCATGGTTCAGCCCCCTGAGGCGGCCCTGGTCGTGGACCAGGGTGCCAATGCCGTGCAGTGATGCCATCGCCAGTGCCCAGCCTACTCTGACAACGAGGCCGCCGAGCGGCCGGGAGACGACCATGGAAGCCCTTAAGGAAACGCAGCTCTATTGTCCCTTTGCCTATATCGACGGCAGCTGGGTCGCCGCCGACAGCGGCGAACAGATCGATGTCATCAATCCTGCCACCGGTGAGGCCTTCGGCAATGTGCCGCGGCTGGGACACGTCGAGACCGAGCGCGCCATCTCTGCCGCCGAGCTGGCGCTGCCCGGCTGGAAGGCGCTCTCGGCGCTGGAGCGCGCCGACATCCTCATGAAATGGCACGACCTGATGCTCGAGCACCAGGACGATCTGGCCATGATCATGACCCATGAGCAGGGCAAGCCCCTCAAGGAGGCTGCTGGCGAGATCGCCTATGCGGCGAGCTTCCTGCGCTGGTTCGCCGAGCAGGGGCGACGCATCTATGGCGAGACGATTCCCGCCGCCAAGGGCAACCAGCGTATCGTGGTGACCAAGCAGCCGGTAGGCGTGGTGGGGGCCATCACCCCTGGAACTTCCCGGCGGCGATGATCACTCGCAAGGCCGGTGCGGCGCTGGCCGCGGGCTGCACCATCGTGGTCAAGCCGGCCAGCCAGACGCCGTTCTCGGCCACGGCGCTGGCGCTGCTGGCCGAGCGTGCCGGCGTGCCCCGCGGCGTGTTCAACGTGGTGCCCGGGCGTGCCAGCGAAATCGCCTCGGCCATGACCGAGTCGGCGGCAGTGCGCAAGATCACCTTCACCGGCTCCACCGAGGTGGGGCGTGAGCTGATGGCCAACGCCTCTCGGCATATCCAGAAGATCTCCCTGGAGCTGGGCGGCAACGCCCCCTTTATCGTCTTCGAGGATGCCGATCTGGACGCCGCGGTGGAGGGGGCCATGGCGGCCAAGTTCCGCAATGCCGGCCAGACCTGCGTGTGCACCAACCGCTTCCTGGTGCAGTCCAGCGTGGTCAACGCCTTCTGCGAGAAGCTGGCGGTGGCCATGAACAGCGAGCTCAAGGTCGGGGACGGCACCCAGCCCGATATCAATATCGGCCCGCTGATCGACGAAAACGCGGTGGCCAAGGTCAGCGAGCACGTCCAGGACGCCGTGGACAAGGGCGCCGAGCTGCTGCTGGGGGGCACCCCCACCCCCTGGGCGGAAGCTACTTCACCCCCACCCTGATCAGCTTCGCCAACGATCAGATGAAGGTCGCTCGGGAAGAGACCTTTGGCCCGCTGGCGGCGGTCTTCCCCTTCGATGATGAGGAGACGGCCGTGCGGATGGCCAACGACACCGAATACGGTCTCGCCGCCTACTTCTATTCCCGGGACCTGGGCCGTGTGTGGCGCGTCGCCGATGCCCTGGAGTACGGCATGGTGGGCATCAACACCGGGCTGATCTCCAACGCTGCCACGCCCTTCGGCGGGGTCAAGGCGTCGGGGCTGGGTCGCGAGGGCGGCCACCAGGGGCTGGAGGAGTTCCTGGAGACCGAAGTACCTCTGCATCGATCTCGGCTGACCGGGCTTCGCCCGGAGCTGTAAGCCATAAGCCTTAAGCCGTAAGAAATGAAAACCCCGTCGGCCATGGCCGACGGGGTTTTCTGATTATGGCGACGCTATCCACGCTGTGCTTACAGCTTACAGCTTACAGCTTACAGCTTACAGCTTACAGCTTACAGCTTACAGCTCGCCGCAGGCGCAGCCGTCAGTGCCTGAAATGGCGCATGCCGGTGAAGACCATGGCGATGCCCGCCTCGTTGGCGGCGTCGATCACTTCCTGGTCGCGCATGGAGCCGCCGGGTTGGATCACCGCGGCGATGCCGGCGGCGGCCGCGGCGTCGATGCCGTCGCGGAAGGGGAAGAAGGCGTCGGACGCCATCACCGAGCCGGGCACCGAGAGGCCCTCGTCGGCGGCCTTGATGCCGGCGATCTTGGCCGAGTAGACGCGGCTCATCTGACCGGCACCCACGCCGATGGTCTGGCCGTTCTTGGCGTAGACGATGGCGTTGGACTTGACGTACTTGGCCACCTTCCAGGCGAACGCCAGATCGCGCATCTCCTGTTCGGTGGGCACCCGCTCGCTGACCACGGTGAGCTCATCGCGGCCGACCATGCCGAGATCGCGGTCCTGCACCAGTAGCCCGCCGGTGACGCGCTTGATGTCATGGGCATGCTCCCGCTCACCGGGCCAGTGCGCGCCCACGTCGAGCAGTCGCACGTTCTGCTTTTCGGCAACGATCGGCAAAGCGTCCTCGTCGATTCCGGGGGCGATGATCACTTCGACGAACTGGCAGTCGATGATGGCCCGTGCGGTCTCGGCGTCCAGCGGCACGTTGAAGGCGATGATACCGCCGAAGGCGCTGGTGGGGTCGGTGGCGAAGGCCTTGTCGTAGGCCTCGCGCGGGGTGGCGCCCACCGCCACGCCGCAGGGGTTGGCGTGCTTGACGATCACGCAGGCGGTGTCGGTGAAGGCCTTGACGCACTCGAAGGCGGCATCGGTATCGGCGACGTTGTTGAACGATAGCGCCTTGCCCTGCCGCTGGGTGGCGGTGGCCACGCTGGCCTCACGGGCGTTGGCCTCGACGTAGAAGGCGGCGTTCTGGTGCGGGTTCTCGCCGTAGCGCATGGCCTGCTTCTTCTCGAACTGCAGGTTGTAGGTGCGCGGAAACCCGTCCTCGCCGCCGGGCACTCGGCTTCCCAGATAGTCGGCGATGGCGGCGTCGTAGCCGGCGGTGTGCTCGAAGGCCTTGACCGCCAGGTCGAAGCGGGTGGCGTCACTCACCGCGCCGTCGTGAGCGGCGATCTCGCCCAGCACCCGAGCATAGTCCGCGGCATTGACCACGATGGTGGTGTGGGCGTGGTTCTGGCACAGGCGCGCACCATGGTGGGGCCGCCGATGTCGATGTTCTCGATGGCATCCTCGAGGCGGCAGTCGGGCCGGGCCACGGTCTGGGCGAAGGGGTAGAGGTTGACCACCACCATGTCGATGGGGGCGATATCGTGCTCGGCCATCACCGCATCGTCCTCGCCGCGGCGTCCGAGGATGCCGCCGTGGATCTTCGGATGCAGCGTCTTGACGCGGCCGTCCATGATCTCCGGGAAGCCGGTATGCTCGGAGACCTCGGTGACGGTGACGCCGTGCTCCTGGAGCAGGCGGAAGGTGCCGCCGGTGGAGAGCAGCTCGACGCCGCGCTCGGACAGGCCGCGGGCGAAGTCGACGATACCGGTCTTGTCGGACACGCTGATCAGGGCGCGGCGGACCGGCTGGGATGAGGGAGTATCGGCCATGGTGCAACTCTTGCTGAAGGTGACGGGAAGGGGCGCCGGGCGGCCGGGCGGCCGCTCCGGTCAGATCAGGTCATGCTGCTTGAGCTTCTTGCGCAGGGTGCCGCGGTTGAGGCCGAGCAGTTCGGCCGCGCGGGTCTGGTTCCCCTGGGTGTAGTCCAGCACGCTGGCCAGCAGCGGCGCTTCGACCTCGGCCATCACCATGGCGTAGAGGTCGGTCGCGGTGCCGCCGTCCAGATGGTCGAAGTAGCGTCGCATGGCGGCGTCGACGGCCTCGCGAAGGGGCTGCTCTCCGGGTCGTGTGGTTGCCAGGGATGCGGGGCCGTCGGGATCCGCCAGCTCGTTACCGGGGCCGGCGTCAAGACCCGACAGGTCGGGGTTGGGAGTGAAGACGTGTCGGTTCATGCGGCACTGATTCCATTCGCTGCCCCGACCCCGGTGCGGCAGACTGCCGGTCCGGGGCCGGAGGAAAAGAGTTCGTCGACGAAATGATACTGCTCGTCCGGGTGTTCCAGGCCGTTGAAGGTGGCCCTTAGCTCACGCTGTCGTGCGGATGTCAGGCGGCGGTCGGCGGCCAGGTACCAGCCGAGGTGCTTGCGTGCGATACGCACGCCCATCGGCATGCCGTAGAAGTCGTGCAGCGCCGCCAGATGCCCGAGCAGCACCTCGGCACGCTCCCCATCGTCGGGTTCCGGCAGCCGCTGCCCGTGGCGAAGATAGTGGTCGATCTCGCGGAAGATCCAGGGGTTGCCCTGGGCGCCGCGACCGATCATCACCGCATCGGCACCAGTATAGTCGAGAACGAAGGCTGCCTTCTGGGGCGTGTCGATATCGCCGTTGGCAAAGATCGGCAGGGTTACCGCCGACTTGATGGCGGCGATGGTGTCGTATTCGGCGGTGCCGTTGAAACGCTGCTGGCGATGGCGCCCGTGCACCGCCAGGGCCTGGATGCCGGCGGCCTCGGCCAGGCGCGCGATACGCACGCCGTTGTTGCTCTCGGCGCACCAGCCGGTGCGGATCTTGAGCGTGACCGGCACGTCGACCGCGGCCACGACCGCCTCGAGGATCTCGGCCACCAGCGACTCGTCGCGCAGCAGGGCAGAGCCGGCGGCCTTGTTGCAGACCTTCTTGGCCGGGCAGCCCATGTTGATGTCGATGATCTCGGCGCCGTGGTCGGCGTTGAGCCTGGCCGCCTCGGCCAGCATGGCCGCATCACCGCCGGCGATCTGCACCGTGCGAGGGCCGGGCTCGCCGCGATGGTCCAGGCGCTGACGCGACTTGCGGGTATGCCACAGCGAGGGGTCCGAGGTGACCATCTCTCCGACGACCAGCCCCGCACCCTGGCGGCGGCAGAGCTGCCGGAAAGGGCGGTCGGTGACGCCGGCCATGGGGGCCAGAATCACCCGGTTGGGCAGGCGGTGTCGGCCGATCTGGGGCAGAGGGCGAGTCTCGGTCATGGTCGGGTCAGCTGGCTTGGAGGCTGCATATCATACGCGTCTGGGGAGGGATGGTGAAGGCGCCAGCCGGCGCGATTCACGCCGGGCGCCGCCCGCTGAGCCGGACCCAGCCTTCGCGAACCGCCGGCGCGTCCATGTGCACTCCCTGTTCGCGATAGGCGTCGAGCACCGCCTCGGCCTGGGGCTCGAGAATCCCGGAGAGTGCCAGGCGCCCCTCCGGCGCAACGTGGCCGGCGATCATCGGCGCCAGTTCGACCAGCGGGCCGGCAAGAATGTTGGCCACCACGACGGGAAAGCGCTCGGCGTCGTCGAGCTGCTCGGGATAGCAGAGCCGGAAGTCCGCCTCGACGATGCCGTTGCGCTCGGCGTTGTCGCGGCTGGCGGTGAGCGCCTGGGGATCGATATCGGTGCCGATGGCGCTGCGGGCGCCGAGCCGGAGGGCGGCGATGGCCAGGATCCCCGAGCCGCAGCCCACGTCGAGCACGCGGCCCTCGGCCAGCTCGCCCTTGACGGCCAGGTCGTCGAGCCAGGCCAGGCAGAGCGCCGTGGTGGGGTGGGTGCCGGTGCCGAAGGCGAGCCCGGGGTCGAGGTTCAGGTTGACCGCGCCGGGCTCCGGTGGCTCATGCCAGCTCGGCACGATCCACAGCCGCTGGCCCATCCGCAGCGGCTGGAAGTCTTCCATCCACTCGCGCTCCCAGTCGCGGTCGGCGAGCAGCTCGTAGTCGATCTCGGGGCAGGGCTCGCCGGGCAGGGTCTCGGCCCAGGCGGCGGCGAGCCGCTCGAGCATCGCCCCGACGCCCTCCAGGTCGTCGTAGAGGCCGGTGAGCACCGTCTCGCGCCACAGGGGGGTGCTGCCCCGCTCGGGCTCGAAGACCGGGTCGTCATGGGCGTCCTGCAGGGTAATGGCGGTAGCACCCTCGTCGAGCAGCAGCTCCTCGAGGAGCTCGGCCTGTTCCGGGGCGATATGGGCCTTGAGTTGCAGCCAGGGCATGGGGCCTCGCATTGGGCAGAAGGGTCGGGGATGAACGCAAGCGGGGCGGCCGTGGCCGCCCCGCTGGAGAGGAGGAGTCGCGGCCTACTGGGCCAGCTTCTTCTCCAAGTAGTGGATGTTGATGCCACCCTGCCGGAAATAGCCGTCCCGTACCAGGTCCTTGTGCAGGTCGGTGTTGGTCTTGATGCCCTCCACCAGCAGCTCGTCCAGGGCATTACGCATGCGCGTCAGGGCGGTCTCCCGGTCGGCGCCCCAGGTGATCAGCTTGCCGATCAGCGAGTCGTAGTGGGGCGGCACCGTGTAGCCGGTATAGACGTGGGAGTCCATGCGTACGCCCAGGCCGCCCGGCGGATGGTAGAGCGTGACCTTGCCCGGCGAAGGCATGAAGGTGCGCGAGTCCTCGGCGTTGATGCGGCACTCGAAGGAGTGCCCGTTGAGCGTGACCTCCTCCTGGCTGACCGAGAGCGGCAGGCCGGAAGCGATGCGCAGCTGTTCGCGGACGATATCCACGCCGGTGACCATTTCGGTGACCGGGTGCTCCACCTGGACGCGGGTGTTCATCTCGATGAAGAAGAACCGGCCGTCCTCGTAGAGAAACTCGAAGGTGCCGGCGCCGCGATAGCCGATGGTGATGCAGGCCTCGCGGCACGCCTCGAGGACTTCGGCGCGGGCGGTCTCGTCGATCCCCGGCGCCGGGGCCTCCTCGATCACCTTCTGATGGCGCCGCTGCAGCGAGCAGTCGCGATCGAAGAGGTGAATGGCGTTGCCCTGGCCGTCGGCGATCACCTGGACCTCGACATGACGCGGGTTCTCGAGGAATTTCTCCATGTAGACGGTGCCGTCGCCGAAGGCCGAGTGGGCCTCGGTGCGGGTCACGGTGACCGCCGAGAGCAGATGGGCCTCGGTGTGCACCACGCGCATGCCGCGCCCGCCGCCGCCCGCGGCGGCCTTGATGATCACCGGATAGCCGATGCGCTTGGCGATGGCGACGATCTCGCCCTCGTCGTCTTCCGGCAGCGGGCCGTCGGAGCCGGGCACCGTGGGCACGCCGGCCTTCTTCATCGACTCGATGGCGCTGACCTTGTCGCCCATCAGGCGGATGGTCTCGGCACGCGGGCCGATGAAGGTGAAGCCGGAGCGCTCGACCTGCTCGGCGAAGTTGGCGTTCTCGGAGAGAAAGCCGTAGCCGGGGTGGATGGCGCTGGAGTCGGTGACTTCGGCAGCGCTGATCAGCGCCGGAATGTTGAGGTCAGGACTGGGCCGAGGGCGCCGGTCCGATGCACACGGCCTCGTCGGCCAGGCGCACGTGCATCAGCTCGCGGTCGGCCTTGGAGTGGACCGCGACGGTCTTGATGCCCAGCTCCTTGCAGGCGCGCAGGATGCGCAGGGCGATCTCGCCGCGATTGGCGATGAGAACCTTGTCCAGCATGATGGGGTCCGCCAGTATCAGTGGAAAGATCAGGAGATGACGAGCATCGGCTGGTCGAACTCGACCGGCTCACCGTCCTCGACCAGGATCGCTTCGATCACGCCGTCGCGATCGGCCTCGATCTGGTTCATCATCTTCATGGCCTCGATGATGCACACCGTGTCCCCCTTCTTGACGCTGGAGCCTACCTCCACGAAGGGCTTGGAGCCCGGGGCGGGGCTGCGATAGAAGGTGCCGACCATCGGCGAGGTGACCGCGTGGCCCTGCGGAGCCGCGGGCGCCTCTTCGGCCGGCTCCTGAGCCGGGGCGCTGGGCGCGGCCGCCGGGGCGGGCTGGGGCATCGCCATCGGCTGGGGCATCGGCGCCTGCTGCCAGCCGGTGCCATTGGGGTGGCGGCTGATACGCACCGACTCCTCGCCTTCCTGAATCTCGATTTCGCTGATGTTGGATTCTTCGAGCAGCTCGATCAGTTTCTTGACCTTGCGGATATCCATGACGTGTCTCGATCGGTGGGTAGTTGGCGGCCGCCGGGAGCTGTTAACCCGGCTTCAAATTAGATAGATACCGGCAAGATGGTGAACATTGCCGACGCTATCGGCCGTTAATAAGCGTTGTCGCGGGAGTTTGCCTAAAATCAAAGGGGATGTCCAGCGCCCGGGAACAGCGTTCGATGACGCTCGCCGAGCGCGCCAGGGTGGCAGTCGGGAGGGGGTTCAGCTGCGGCGGCCGTTGAGCCAGTCGAGCACCCCGTTGAGATGGCTGGCGAACTCGCCGGCACGTACCTCGCCTTGAATCCGCGCCTCGCGAATCTCTTCGTCACCCTCGAAGAACATCAGGCTGGGCGGGCCGAACAGTCCGAAGTGGTCCAGCAGCTCGCGGGTCGCCGCGTTGCTGCGGGTCACGTCCACGTTGATGCGGGCGAACTCGGCCAGCGGCTCGGCCACGCCGGGCGCCGGGTAGACGCTGCGCTCCATCTGCTTGCAGGAGATGCACCAGTCGGCGGTGAAATGGACGAAGGCGGGGCGGCCCTCGTCATGGCTGGCGAGCAGGGCGGTTTCCAGCTCATCGAGCTGGGTCACGGTGGTGATCTCGACGCTCTCAGCGCTGCCGGACTGGGCCAGAGGGGCGGCCAGCGGGCGCAGCGGGTCGTGGGCGCCGCGGGCCGCACCGATCACCAGGGCAATGCCCAGGCCAGCAGCAGCAGTCCTGCCGCCTGGCGAACCCTGGGCCAGCCCTGGGGCAGGTTCAGGGTCAGGGCGCCCAGGGCCAGAGCGGTGGCGATGGCGAGTGCCGCCCACAGCAGCAGCGCTACCGGACCGGGCACCAGGCGTTCGACCAGCCAGATCGCTACGCCCAGCATCAGGATGCCGAAGGCGATCTTGACGCCGTTCATCCAGGCGCCGGTGCGCGGCAGGGCGGTGGTGCCGTAGGTACCCACCAGCAGCAGCGGCACGCCCATGCCGAGTCCCAGGGCGAGCAGGGCGCTGCCGCCCATCACGGCATCGCCGGTAGTGGAAATGAACACCAGGGCGCCGGCGAGCGGTGCCGAAACGCAGGGGGACACCACCAGCACCGAGAGCGAGCCGGCACCGGCCAGGCCCAGCGGGCCGCTGCGCTGAGCGCGGGCCTGCCAGGCATCGACGCGTCCGGCCAGCCGAGGCGAGAGCCGCAGGTCGAAGGCGCCGAACATGGCCAGGGCGAAGAGCACGAAGAGGATGGCGAAGACGATCAGTACGGGCGGCGACTGCAGGTGGGCCTGCAGGTTCAGGCCGGCGCCGAACAGGCCCATCAGCACCCCCACGACCGCGTAGGTCAGGGCCATGCCGGCAACATAGCTGAGCGAGAGCACGAAGGCGCGGGGCCGGCTGGGATTCTGGCCGACGATGATCGAGGAGAGGATCGGCACCATCGGCAGCACGCAGGGGGTGAAGGTCAGCCCCAGCCCGGCGAGGAAGAACAGGCCCAGCGCCAGCGGCAGGCTGGCCTCGCGAATCAGGGCGTTGAAACGGCCATCCTCGCTCAGCGGGGCGGCCGGGGCGGCGGTGCTCGGGCCCCCCCATCGCCCGAATCGCGCCAGCCGACGAAAGCCGCGGGCATGGCCCCCTCGTTGGCCTGCAGGTCGACCTGTTCGGGCGGATAGCAGAGCCCGGCATCGGCGCAGCCCTGGAAGCTCACCGTGATAGCCAGCGGGCCCTCGGCGCCGTTCTCGATGGGCGCCTCGAAGACCACCCGGTCGTAGAAGACGTAGACATCGCCCAGGAACTCGTCGGACTTGAACTCGCCCGATGGAATGCTGGGCTCGCCCAGCGCCAAGGCGCCATCGGCACCCTCGACGTCGAGCCGGTGACGATAGAGGTAGTAGCCCTCGGCATTTTCGAAGCCGATATAGAGGGTGTCGCCGTCATGCCAGGCGCTGGGCTGGAAGGCCTCCATCACCGGCAGGAAGTCGCCCTGGTTGCTCGACGAGGAGGAGAACCACTGGGCGTGGGCGGCCAGCGGCAACAGCAGGGTCAGCAGCAGGGCGCAGAGGCGGGCAAGGTGGCGAACGGTCAAGACGGTCATCCTTTTCGAAGCAGAACCGGTGCGCTGCTAAGACCCGGCGAAACTGGCCGAGTTCAGCGGCGAAGGGCGCACGAGGACGTTGCCCTCAAGGATACCCCACCTGGCAGCGGCTGTTGACCACAGGTGGGTGCGCGCCTTTGTCGCGCCTCGCCCACAACGGCAACGGGCCGCCCCAGAGGGCGGCCCGTCTCGTAAGGCGTGGTGCTGGCTTAGGCTTTCTCGTAGGCGGCAACGGCCTTCTCGATGGCCTTGCGGGCGGCCTCGGCGCCTTCCCAGGACTCGACCTTCACCCACTTGCCCTTCTCGAGATCCTTGTAGTTCTCGAAGAAGTGGGCGATCTGCTGGCGCAACAGCTCGGGCAGGTCGGTGATCTCATTGACATCGTCGTAGAGGCTGGAGAGCTTGGCGTACGGGACGCAGACCAGCTTGGCGTCTTCACCCGCCTCGTCGGTCATGTTGAGAATGCCCACCGGGCGGGCGCGGATGATGGCGCCGGCCTGCACCGGGCAAGGTGTCACCACCAGGGCGTCCAGGGGATCGCCGTCGTCGGCCAGGGTGTGGGGGATGAAGCCGTAGTTGGCCGGGTAGAACATCGGCGTGGCGAGGAAACGGTCCACCAGCAGCGCGCCCATGTCCTTGTCGATCTCGTACTTGATCGGCGAGTGGTTGGCGGGGATCTCGATCGCCACATAGACGTCGTTGGGCAGATCCTGACCGGCGGGAATCTTGTCGAAGTTCATGATCGCTTCCTTCGGTTGGCGAAAGGGGATGGGCCGGAAATTTGGCAGGATTATACGGAGCCCGTCTGGGGATTACCAATGCGACATAGGTGAGAGCCGGTTTGGGCTTTGGTTGACAAGCTGGTGATGCGCCAAGGGTGTATCATGGCCCGCGCGAGGGAGCGCCCGGCTGCGCTGCGGCGGGCGCGGACGAATCCGCGGAATCATAAGGAGCGTGTCTTGGCATCTTCCCAGCTGGCATTGAGCGTTGGACAAGCCTTCGTGGCACCGGACCGGCGTCGCCACCGCAGCTCCATGTCGGTGCGTATCCCCGATGACAGCGGCCAGCTGGCGGCCAAGGGGGCCTGCGCGCTGATCAGCGATACCAGCTCCCGCAACGCCATCGCCAAGCAGGCCGGCGATCTCAGCGTGCGCGGCTTTCTCGCCGACTACTTCTCGACCCCGGACCACTGGGACGTCAAGACCTCGGCGACCCGCGTGCTGCGTGCGCTGAACGGCTGGTGCTACAGCCAAAGTCACTACGTCGAGGGCGGCAGCTATGTCGCGGCGCTGTCGGCGATGGTCTACCGCGCCCATGATGCCCACCTCTTCCATATGGGCGATACCCTGGTGTTTCGCCTGCGTGGCGCCGAGTTCGAACAGCTCTCCCGCGACCACATCACCGACCTGGGCGGCTACCGCTACCCCTCGCGGGCGCTGGGGCTCGACGGCAGTATCGATATCGACTACCTGCGTCTGCCCCTCAAGCAGGGCGATATCTTCCTATTCACCACTCAGGCGGTGCGCGGGACGCTGATGCCCTCGGACTATGTGCGGCTGATACGCCAGGATGCCAGCGACCTGGACGCGGCCTGCGAGCGCCTGGCCCAGGCGGCACGGGAGCGCGCTCAGTCCCGGGGCTACGGGGCCGATCAGTTCTGCTTTCAGCTGGTGCGAATCGACCAGCTGCCCGAGGCCGAGCAGGATCATCCCGGACGCATCTATGGCGACCTGCCGATTCCCCCGAGCTCTCTCCGGGGGAGCGCATCGACGGGCTGGAGATCCAGGAGGTGCTGTCGCGTACCGCCCAGTCGCGGGTCTATCGCGTTCGCGATACGCGTACCGAGCGCGAGATGGTCATGAAGGCGCCGAGTCCGGAGCTCTCCAATCGCAACGCCTATCTCGAGCACTTCCTGCTGCAGCAGTGGGTCGTGGAGCGGGTCAAGTCGCCCTTCGTGGCGCGGGTGATGGAGCCCTCGCGGCCACGCCGCCACCTCTACTACCTGATGGTCTACGTCGAGGGGGAGACCCTCACCGCCTGGGCGCGCCGCCATCCCCAGGCGAACCTGGCCCAGCGGTTGGATATCGCCGTCCAGCTGGGCAAGGCGGTGCAGGCGCTGCACCATCGCGACCTGCTGCACCAGCGCATCCACCCCGACAACGTGCTGATCGATGCCCATGGCCAGGTGGTGCTGTCCGACTTCAGCGCCTGCCACATGCGCGACGTGGACGGGCACCGTCGCTCCCGGGAGCTGGCGCGCCAGGTGGGACTCAGCGAGCACAGCGCCCCGGAATATGCGCTGGATGATCCGGTGGGGCGGCGCAGCGACCAGTACTCGCTGGCCTCGACCATCTACTGGCTGCTGACCGGCGAGCTGCCTTATGCCCTGGCACCCAACCGGCTGCGCAGCCATACCGACCTGGAGCAGCTGAGCTACCGCAGTGCCCGCACCCGCAATCCCGAAGTGTCTCCGGCGCTGGATGATACCCTGCGGCGGGCCCTGGACCCGCAGCGTTCGCTGCGTTTCCGGCGCATGTCGGAGCTGCTCTATGCGCTGCGCCATCATGATGGCCAGAAGGCCGACCCGCCCGGCGGCTCTCGGCTGCTGCGAGAGCCGGCCAACTTCTGGCAGGGTGTGGCCGGTATTCTGCTGCTGCTGCTGGTGCTGTCCTGGCTGCTTCGATGACGCCCTTTGCAGGTTCGAGGTTCGAGGTTCGAGGGCCTTGCGTCTCGTTCCTCGCGCCTCGCTTCTCGCCCCTCGCCCCTCGTACCTAGTCCCTCGCTCCTGTCAGATCTTGAACTCGGGCAGTTTACGTTCCGCCTTGGCCAGCTTGAGATGGGCGACCTTGGGCAGGCCGTTCTCGAAAGGCGGGAAGTCCTCGCCCTGGATCAGCGGCGAGAGGTACTGGCGGCAGGCGTCGGTGATGCCGAAGCCGTCCTCGCGAATGAACTCGCGTGGCATGAACTTCTCGCGGTTGGCAACCTCGGCCAGGGGGGCGGCCTCGATGGCCCACTCGTAGGGGCTATCGCTGGTGCGCTTGATCGCCGGCATCATGGCGTTCTTGCCCTCGATGGCCAGCTCCACCGCTTTCTCTCCCACGGCGTAGGCCTGCTCCACGTCGGTCTTCGAGGCCAGGTGGCGGGCGGCGCGCTGCAGGTAGTCGGCCACTGCCCAGTGGTACTTGTAGCCCAGGTCCTGCTTGACCATGCCGGCCAGCGTCGGGGCCACGCCGCCTAGTTGACGGTGGCCGAAGGCGTCGGTGTTGCCGGAGTCGGCGAGGAAGGTGCCGTCCTCGTAGCGGGCGCCCTCGGAGACCACGATCACGCAGTAGCCGTACTTCTGCACCGCCTCCTCGACCCGCGCCATGACCGCCTCGCGGTCGAAGGCCACCTCGGGGAAAATTACCAGGTGGGGCGGCTCGCCTTCACCCTCGCCGGCCAGCGCTCCGGCGGCGGCGATCCAGCCGGCGTGGCGTCCCATCACCTCGAGCACGAACACCTTGGTGGAGGTGGCGCACATGGAGGCGATGTCCAGGGAGGTTTCCAGGGTCGAGGTGGCGATGTACTTGGCCACGCTGCCGAAGCCCGGGGAGTTGTCGGTGATCGGCAGGTCGTTGTCCACGGTCTTGGGCACGTGGATGGCGGTCAGAGGATAGCCCAGCTTCTCGGAGAGCTGGGAGACCTTGAGGCAGGTGTCGGCACTGTCGCCGCCGCCGTTGTAGAAGAAGTAGCGGATGTCGTGAGCGCGAAAGACCTCGATCAGCCGCTCGTACTGGGTGCGGTGAGTCTCGATGTCCTTGAGCTTGTAGCGGCAGGAGCCGAAGGCGCCGCCGGGGGTATGGCGCAGGGCGGCGATGGCCTCGTCGGACTCCTGGCTGACGTCGATCAGGTCCTCGGTGAGGGCGCCGATGATGCCGTTGTGACCGGCATAGACCTTGCCAATGCGGTCGGAATGCCGGCGGCAGGCCTCGATCACGCCGCAGGCGCTGGCATTGATCACGGCGGTAACACCGCCAGACTGGGCATAGAAGGCGTTATGCTGGGCCATGGGGCTTGCGTGCTCCGGGTCGCGTGCAGGGGGATGGGCGGTTTTCACGGGTCGGTGAAACGGCGCGATAGTCTAGCCGAAAGCGGCCGAGGCTGCATCCAGCCTCCCTCTCGCTGTAGGCAGTGGGCCACTCGGTGCTTATCTGGCGACAAGCCTTCGAGGAGGCGCTGTGAATACTTCCCTGTACGCTACCGATTCCCTGCTTCGCTCTCGCGTCCCGCTCCGCTTGCAGGACCGGTGCTGGCCATCCATGGCCAGCCCGTTCGAAGCAGTGCTTCTCACCCCTGGAATCGGACCTCCTCTTCAGCTTGCCCCAGCGCCCTCGTTTTCTCAATTGCGCGAGACCGGTGGACGATCTTGCTGCTCGCTGGCCGCTGGAGGGGCTCCCGGTGCCATGCTAGTCTCGCCTCACCCTGCCGCGGTGGGAGGCCGCGGCGCAAGTAGGCAGTCAGGAGAGCGCATGCACGTCCATATCCTCGGTATCTGTGGCACCTTCATGGGCAGTCTGGCGCTTCTGGCGCGTGAGCGGGGCTTCACGGTCAGCGGCTCGGATGCGGGCGTCTATCCGCCCATGAGTACCCAGCTCGAACAGGCCGGTATCGCGCTCTGCGAGGGCTATGCCGCCGACAATCTGAGCCCGCGCCCGGACCTGGTGGTGATCGGCAATGCGCTCTCCCGGGGCAACCCCGAGGTGGAGGCGGTGCTCGATCTCGGCCTGCCCTATGTCTCCGGGCCCCAGTGGCTGGCCGAGCAGGTGCTGCCTGGGCGGCGGGTGATCGCCGTGGCCGGTACCCACGGCAAGACCACCACGGCGAGTCTTCTCGCCTGGCTGCTGGAATCCGCGGGGCTGGCGCCTGGCTTTCTGATCGGCGGCGTGCCGCGCAATTTCGGCGTTTCGGCCCGCCTCGGCGCGCCGGGTAGCCCCTTCGTCGTGGAGGCCGACGAGTACGATACCGCCTTCTTCGACAAGCGCTCCAAGTTCGTCCACTACCGCCCCGAGATCGCCGTGCTTGGCAATCTCGAATTCGACCATGCCGATATCTTCCCCGACCTCGCCGCCATCGAGCGCCAGTTCCACCACCTGGTGCGCACCGTGCCCGGCAAGGGGACGCTGCTGGTGGCCGACGGCGAGTCGGCGCTCGAGCGGGTGCTCGCGCAGGGCTGCTGGACGCCGGTGGTGCGCTTCGGCTGCGAGGCCGAAAGCCCCTGGCGCTTCGTGCTGGAGCGCGAGGACGCCAGCCGCTTCCGGGTGATTCACCAGCAGGGGGAGGGCGCCGGGCGCATCGACGAGGATGCGGTGGTCGACTGGCCGCTCACCGGCGCCTACAACGCCCGCAATGCCCTGGCCGCCCTGGCGGCGGCACATCTGTGCGGCGTCGACCTGGCGCGGGGCTGTGCGGCGGCGGCCCGCTTCGAGACCCCCGGCGACGCCAGGAGGTGCGCGGCGAGATCGCCGGCATCCAGGTGATCGACGACTTCGCCCATCACCCAACGGCCATCGCCGCCATCCTCTCGGGCCTGCGTGCGGCCACCGCCCGGGGTCGGCTGCTGGCAGTCATCGAGCCGCGCTCCAACACCATGCGCCTGGGCACCCTGAGCGCGCGACTGGCCGAGAGCGTTGCCGCTGCCGATGCGGCCTTCTGGTATCAGCCGCCGGGGCTTGACTGGTCGCTGGCGCCGGTGGTCGAGGAGAGCCCGGTGCCGGCACGCCTGACCCAGGACCTGGAGGCCCTGGTGGCGGAGCTGGTGGCCGAGGCGCGTCCCGGTGACCGCATCGTGGTGATGTCCAACGGCGGCTTCGGCGGCATTCACGAGAAACTCATCGCTGCCCTGGAGGTGGCTCATGGCTGACGAGAGAGAGGCGGCGGGCTTCGAGGAACCGGTGACCGTGGCCCTGACCGGCGCCTCCGGTGCCCAGTATGGCCTGCGCCTGATCGAGGCGCTGGTGGCGGCCGATCACGAGGTCTGGGTGATGATCTCCAAGGCCGCGCACCTGGTGATTGCCACCGAGACCGATAGTGAACTTCCGGCCCGTCCCGAACGGCTGGCCGAGGCGCTCGCCGAGCGCAGCGGCGCCGCCCCGGGACAGATCCGCTGCTTCGGGCGCGAGGACTGGATGGCGCCGGTGGCCTCCGGCTCCGGCGCGCCCTCGGCCATGGTCATCTGTCCCTGCTCCACCGGCACCCTCTCGGCGGTGGCCTGTGGTGCCAGCAACAACCTGATCGAGCGCGCCGCCGACGTGGCCCTCAAGGAGCGTCGCCGGCTGATCCTGGTGCCGCGGGAGACGCCGCTCTCGGCCATTCACCTTGAGCATATGCTCACCCTGAGTCGCCTCGGGGCGGTGATCCTGCCCGCCGCGCCCGGCTTCTACCACCGGCCGCGGGGGGTCGAGGACCTGGTCGACTTTATCGTGGCACGCATCCTCAACCAGTTGGGGATCGGGCACCGCCTGATGCCGCGCTGGGGGAGCCCGGCGCGAGCCGCTGAGTCGCGCGGGCCTACGTTGCGACGAGCGCGGCTCGCTATTGACATCAGCCAGTAACGCCACCCGGCTAGCCTGCCGATTCTCAAGGATGAAAGGATGAGGTGCTGAGGATGATCAAGCTGTCGCTGCTGTCGGTGTTCGTGCCGACCTTCCTGTTCGTATCGCTGACCCCCGGCATGTGCATGACCCTCTCGATGGTCCTGGGCATGACGCAGGGGGTGCGGCGCACCCTGTGGATGATGGCCGGCGAGCTGATCGGGGTGGGGCTGGTGGCCCTGGCGGCAGGGGCCGGCGTCGCCGCCCTGATGCTGCGTCAGCCGGAGCTGTTCGCGCTGTTCAAGTGGGCCGGCGGCGCCTATCTGGGCTATCTCGGGGTGATGATGTGGCGCTCCCGGGGGCGCATGGCGATTCCCCTCGAGCGCGTCGAGCTCCCCCGTGCCTCCCGCGGGCAGCTGGCCCTGCAGGGGTTCGTCACCGCGGTGGCCAATCCCAAGGGCTGGGCCTTCTTCGTGGCGCTGCTGCCCCCTTTCTCGACGCCTCACGCCCGCTCGCCGGCCAGCTGATGGTGCTGGTCGGGGTGATCCTGGCCATCGAGTTCCTCTGCCTGCTGCTCTATGCCGCCGGCGGCCAGGGGCTTCGGCGGCTGCTCGGCGACAGCGGCAATCTGCGTCTGCTCAACCGTATCGCCGGCTCGCTGATGGTGGGGGTCGGGCTCTGGCTGGCGCTGGGGTGACCCGGCTTCGCCGGGAACTATAAAAGACTCTTCGCAGACTGGCGTGAACTGGCCTGTGGGAGGGAGCTTTAGCTCGCGAAGTAGCGCGCAGCGCTACCCAAAGGGCGCCTGCGGCGCCTTCGCCCGGCAGAGCCGGCCTCCTACCTTGAAGCTTGCCAAAGATGTTCACGCTAACGTGCGACGAACCTTATAAAAGGCCATAAGCGTTAAGCTGTGAGTGAAACCATTTCTGCGTCGAGGTTGGAGAGCAGCCTCATTGCTTACGGCTTACGGCTTACGGCTTACGGCTTACGGCATACGGTTCATACCGGCGGTAGCCAGGCGATACGCGCCGACACCAGCACCAGCGAGGCGGCGGCCAGCGCCACCCAGGGGCAGGGAGTGAGCGTCGGCCGGACCCGGCGCAACCAGGCTAGCCGCACCAGGGCGCAGACCACCAGGCCGAGCAGCGCCCCGCCGATGAGATCGCTGAGCCAGTGCACCCCGATCACCAGGCGCGATAGCGCCATGGGCACGGCGAGGGCGATGGCCGCCCAGTAGGCCCAGAAGCGCAGACGATGGGGCAGCTCCTGGGCGATGAAGGCGGCGGCCAGTCCGTAAAGCACGACCGCGGTGGAAGCGTGGGCGCTGGGGTAGGCCAGCGAGCCGGTCAGGTAGTCCGGGGTCTCGGGGCGTGGGCGGCCGATCAGCGCCTTGCCCAGGGTGTTGAGGGCGGCGATGGCGCCGAGCCCGGCGCCGAGGTGCAGCAGGGCATCCCGTCGCCGCCTGGTCAGCAGCCACAGCGACCACGGCAGAATCAGCGCCACGATACCGTAGGTGTCGCCGATGCGCGCCAGTCCCTGTCCGGCGGCGTCCAGCCAGGGGAGGGTCAGGTCCGCAAACAGGGCATGCACCGTCAGATCCATGCTGAAGGGGCCGGCCTGTCGGATGACCGCGATGGTCCAGCCTGAGAGCGCCGCCAGCGACACGATCAGCAGCAGCCAGGAAGCCAGCGGGACTTCGTTGCGTGGACCGCGGGTCATCGCTAGCCACAGGCGCCGAGCGGCGGGGTGGCGGCCGGCCAGGCGGGCCAGGCCGCGGTAAGTGGCGCCGGCCCGGGTGACCTGATGGCGCAGCCAGGAGAAGGCCACTGCCAGGGCGACCACCAGCAGCCCCAGGCCGATCAGCCACATCTCCAGGCCCGGGGGAGGTCGAGCAGCTGCTGCCAGGTCTGGCCCAGCAGGTAGCCCGGCAGCACATAGGCCGGCGCCCAGATCAGCGCCGAGGCCACATTAGCCCAGGTGAAGGCGCGCGGCGACATCTGCAGCATGCCGGCAATCAGTGGGATCACCGGTCGCACCGGGCCGACGAAGCGCCCGAAGAACACCGACAGGGTGCCGTAACGCTGGAAGAAGCGGGCGCCGCGGGCGAGCCACTCCGGGTGCTGGCGAAAGGGCCACAGGCGCGGCACCCGCTCTCGCTGGGTGTAGCCCAGTGCAAAGCTCAGGCCGTCGCCGACCACCGCGCCCACGAAGGCGGCCAGCAGCACGGCGGGAATGGCCAGCTCCTGGTGGCCGGCCAGGGAGGCGGCGGCGGTGATCAGCACCACGCCGGGAATCAGCAGGCCTACCACGGCCAGCGACTCGAGCAGGGCGATGATGCCGATGATCAGCAGCAGCATGCCGGGGGAGGGGGTGAGCTGGTACAGGAAGTCGGTCAGGCTCAAGCGTTAGCTCCTTGGGGGAAACTCTGCCGAAGGGAGGGGTCAGGCATCGGCGAGGCGCCGGGTGGTGGCGACCAGGCGCTGCTCGAAGCGCGGCCAAGCCTCGCCGGGCAGGCGCTGGCAGAGCTCCGTGGGGGCCTGCAGTGGTCCGGTATCCACCAGCACGGTGTGCGCCACGGCCTGCTTGATCCGTTGCTGAACCAACTGCGCCCCGCTCTCGCTGGTGTCCGGTAGCACCAGCCAGAAGCTGGCCGGGCCCTGGCGGCCGAGGAAGTCGTGGCGACGAGAGCAGCGGTTGACCTCTCGGCACAGGGCGTCGATCAGCGTCTGGTGCGTTCGAGGCCCGAACTGCTCACCCGCCATTTCCAGCTGCGGCAGATGGATGGCCAGCACGGCGAGCGGCTGATGGAGGAGCTCCGTGCGCTGGAACTCGCTGGCCAGCAGCTCGCGCAAGGCGGCCTTGGTCAGGGCGTTGCAGTGGGGATCACGGGGGTCGGTGGCCTCGACCAGTGCCTGCTGACGACGCTGTTCCCAGGGGATCAGGGTGGCGACCACCATCAGGGCCAGAAACCCCAGCGCCAGCTCGGCGTCGAGCTGGTCGTCGCCCAGCAGCATGAGCCAGATCGGCACCATCACCACGTTGAGCAGCATGGCGGAGGCCAGCGGAAGCAGCAGCAGGGTCAGCAGCGGTGCCAGGCCGAGCCACAGCGCTCCGGCGTCGCCGATGTGGGGCAGCTCCAGGGCGAGCATCAGGTAGCCGGCGATCAGAACCAGGTAGGCCGAGGGCCTGGCCCGGCTAGCCAGCGCCAGGCGCAGCAGGGCCGCGACCAGCATCAGCAGTGCCAGTACCGCCGGCACCAGAATGCGTGCGTAGTCCCCATCAGGTAGTGCCAGAAGGCGTAGCCTGCCACCAGCAGCGCACCGACGGCGTAGGCGGCGGCAAAGCGCCGGGCCGCCCACTGTTCATCTTCCGCCATGGCCGATCTCCATGTCGGTGGGGGCCTCGATCTCCAGCGAGGTGTCTTGGCGTTCGAGTCGCTGCAGCTGCTCCTTGAGGCTGCTGGCAGCGTTCAGGCTGACGAAGCGAGCCTTGGTCGGTGCCCGTAGCCGTTCCAGCAGCCCCCGGCGGCGCTGCGCGGCCTGGTTGACGTCACGGCTCAACAGCAGGGCCGCCAGGGTGCGATGGTCAAGGCGATAGCAATTCTCGAAGCCGTGGGTCTGGCGGCATAGCTCCTGGGCCGATGACCACAGCAGATGGCGCGGCGTCCTGATCAGCAGCAGCTCGCCATGCACGCCCTCGCGACGGCAGCGAGCGCGCTCCCGCTGCAGGTCGGCGCTGAGCTGCTGGGCCGACCAGAGCGAGAGCCCGGGAATGAGCCTGGCGCGTTGACGGGCCGCCAGCCGCAGCGGTTGGAGCTGGCGGTTATGGGCCATCCCGAGCAGCATCAGCGTCGCCAGCACCAGCCCCGAGAGTAGCGCCTGCTCGAAGCCCCAGAGGTCGTAGAGCGACCACCAGGTCAGGGTGGCCAGGGCGATGCTGAAGGCCAGCATCCAGCTCGGCTGGGGAAGCATCAGCAGGGCGGGCCAGACCCAGATCCACAGCGCATGGCGATGCGGGTCCGTCCACAGCAGGCCGGCCAGCAGCAGGCTCGGCAGCAGCTGCCAGGGGATCGTCGCCGGACGGCGGTGGCTGAATTCCAGCAGCGCCGCCGTCACCGTCAGCCAAGCCACCGCCAGCCATAGCAGCAGGGCGCTGGAGGCCAGCTCAGAACGGTAGGCCAGCACGGCCAGCAGCAGGGCCGCGGCCAGCAGGTTCAGCCGCATCCGGCCGACTTTGTACTTGCTTTGCATGGTGCCTTACTATGGAGCTCAACGCAGAGTCGCGCCAGTATAATGCCCGCCGCGCCGGATGGCGCCGCGGCCAAGGAGATTTCTTACCGCATGTCCGCTCACGTCACAGACACTCAAGGTTTCGTCGATGCCCAGGGTACCGGCGATGTCGACGCTTATATGACGCGCCTCGGCCAGGCTGCGCGCCAGGCCGCCACCCGTATGCGTCGCGCTGCCACCGCCGACAAGAACGCCGCCCTGCTGGCCATGGCCGAGCGGCTCGATGAAGCGCGCTCGGCGGTGCTGGCGGCCAACGCCGCCGATCTGGCGCGGGGACAGGACGCTGGCCTCGAGGCGGCCCTGCTCGATCGCCTGGCCCTCGACGAAGGGCGCCTGGACGCCATGATCGAAGGCCTGAAGCAGGTCGCGACGCTGCCCGACCCGGTCGGCGAGATCGACGGGCTGCGTGCGCGTCCCAGCGGCATCCAGGTGGGGCAGATGCGGGTGCCGCTGGGGGTGATCGGCATCATCTATGAGTCGCGGCCCAACGTCACCCTGGAAGCCGCCAGCCTGTGTCTCAAGTCGGGCAATGCCGCCATCCTACGCGGTGGCTCAGAGGCGCGCGAGTCCAACGCCGCCATTGCCGCCTGCATCGATGCCGGGCTGCGCGATGCCGGCCTGCCCGAGGCGGCAGTGCAGGTGGTGGCGACCACCGACCGCGCCGCCGTGGGGCGCCTGATTGCCATGCCCGAGTTCGTCGACGTGATCATCCCGCGTGGCGGCAAGTCGCTGATCGAGCGCATCAGTCGTGAGGCGCGGGTGCCGGTGATCAAGCACCTGGACGGGGTCTGCCACGTCTACATCGATGCCAGCGCCGATCCCGACAAGGCGCTGAAGATCGCCGTGAACGCCAAGACGCAGCGCTATGGCACCTGCAACACCATGGAGACGCTGCTGGTCGACGCGCCGGTGGCCGAGACGCTGCTGCCGCGCCTGGCCGAGGCCTACGCCGCCCACGGCGTCGAGCTGCGCGGCTGCACCCGCACCCGGGCGGTGCTGCCCCAGGCGGCCGAGGCCGGCGAGCAGGACTGGCACGCCGAATACCTGGCGCCGGTGCTGGCGGTGCGGGTGGTGGATGGCATCGAGGCGGCGATCGAGCATATCGAGCGCTATGGCTCCCACCATACCGATGCCATCGTCACCGAGCACTATGGGTTGGCGCGGCGCTTCATGGCGGAGGTCGATTCCAGTTCCGTGATGGTCAACGCCTCGACCCGCTTCGCCGACGGCTTCGAGTATGGCCTGGGTGCCGAGATCGGCATCTCTACCGATAAGCTCCATGCCAGGGGGCCGGTGGGCCTTGAGGGGCTCACCACTCGCAAGTACGTGGTCTACGGCGACGGCCAGGTACGCCAGTGAGCCAGAGGCCTCTGCGGCCCGTGGGCGAGCCGCCTTGTGCACCGCGTGTCGCCATGCTCGGCGGCACCTTCGACCCGGTGCACCTGGGGCATCTGCGCAGCGCCGTGGAGCTGCGCGAGGCGCTGGCCCTGGATCGGGTCCATATGATCCCGGCCGCCATGCCGCCGCTGCGCGGCGAGCCCCGGGTGGCCCCCGAAACGCGTCTGGCGCTGCTCGAGGCGGGGATCGGCGACACCCCAGGCCTCGTCGCCGATTCTCGCGAGCTCGACCGCGACGGCCCCTCCTACAGCGCCGATACCCTGGCGGCCCTGCGCGACACCTACGGTCCCGAGGCCAGGCTGGTGATGGCCTTGGGCGTCGATGCCTTCCTGCGCCTGGCCGACTGGCACGCGCCACAGCGACTCTTCGCCCTGGCCCATCTGGTGGTGATCGACCGCCCCGACTACCAGGCGTCGCTCTCTGCGCCCCTGGCCGAACTGATCCAGGGGCGCGAGGTCGATAGCGTCGAGTCCCTGATGCGGCACCCGGCGGGCGGGCTGCTGCGGCTGCGGCTTCCCACGCGAATGGCGATCTCCGCCACCGAGGTGCGGCGTCGACTGGCCAGCGGCGCCAGCGTGCGCTATCTGCTCCCCGAGGCGGTGGAGACGCGGATCCAGCGCCAAGGCCTCTATCGCAGCCCTTGAACGCTGCCAGCCGTGCCACAAGACGATACAATGGTCGCTGACCATGACTTCCCGTTGACGAGGGACTATGCACATCGATTCGCTCAGGACTCTGGTGGTGGACGCGCTGGAGCAACTCAAGGCCAAGGACGTGGCGATGTTGGACGTATCGCACCTCACCAGTGTCACCGACCTGATGGTAGTGGCCAGCGGCACCTCCACCCGCCATGTGGCGGCGCTGGCCAACAATGTGGTCGAGGTGGCAAAAGCCGAGGGACTTCAGCCTCTCGGCGTGGAAGGGGAGGCCGGCGCCGACTGGGTGCTGGTGGATCTGGGAGACCTGGTGGTGCATGTCATGCTGCCCGAGACCCGTGAGCTCTACGACCTCGAGCGCCTCTGGGCCGACCTGCCCAGCGATAGCGAGCGAGAATCGGAGCGCGGCGGAGCATGAGGGTTCGCCTGCTGGCGGTGGGAACACGGATGCCCGCCTGGGTGAACGAGGGGGTGGAGACCTATCGCAAGCGCCTGCCCCGGGACTTTGCCCTGGAGATCGAGGAGATCGCGCCCGGTCAGCGGGGAAGAATGCCGACGTGGCGCGTGCCGTCTCACTCGAGGCGCAGCGCATTCGCGAGCGCCTGCGCGATGACGATATCACCGTGGCGCTGGAAGTTGGCGGCAAACCCTGGAGCACCGAGCAGCTGGCCCAGCAAGCCGAAGGCTGGCGATTGGCGGGGCGCGACGTGGCCCTGCTGGTAGGCGGCCCGGATGGGCTGCTGCCGGCGCTGTCCGCCAGCGCCGATCAGCGCTGGTCGCTGTCGCCGCTGACGCTGCCGCATCCGCTGGTCAGGGTGATGCTGGCCGAGCAGCTCTATCGTGCCTGGACCCTGCTGGTGGGGCATCCCTATCACCGCTGACCGACGCCTGAACGCGTCCCTTTTGCGAGGTCCTTGCCGGCATGCGCGAGCGCCGTGACCCCCTCAAGAACCCCCAGCAGGAGCTGCGCATCTTTCGCATTCGCTCGCTGGTGGCGGTGCTGCTGATCGTGACCCTGACCGGGCTGCTGATGGGGCGGCTGGTCTATCTGCAGGTCGTCCAGCACGAGGTCTACAGCACCCGGTCGGAAAAGAACCGGGTGCGCGTCGAGCCGCTGCCGCCGACCCGGGGGCTGATCCACGACCGCAACGGCGTCCTGCTGGCCGAGAATCGGCCCACCTACAATCTCACCCTGATTCGCGAGCGGGTGGTCGACCTGGATTCCACCCTGGCGCTGCTGGTGGAGCTGCTCGAGCTCAACGAGGAGGCGGCGGCAGCCTTTCGCGTTCGCGCGCGGCAGCGTCAGCGCCCCTTCCAGCCGGCGCTGCTGATGAGCGACCTCGACGAGGCGCAGATCGCTCGGCTGGCGGTCAACCGCCACCGCCTGCCCGGCGTCGAGGTCGAGGCCCAGCTGCTACGCTACTACCCCGACGCCGAGATCATGGCCCATGCCCTGGGTTACGTGGGACGGATCAATGCCGAGGAGCTGCAGCGCCTGGACAGCGGTCGCTATGCGGGCACCCACTTCATCGGCAAGACCGGGGTAGAACGCTTCTACGAGGATGTGCTGCACGGCCAGGCCGGGCTGCGCAAGGTCGAGACCAACGCCCGCGGCCGGGTGCTGCGTGAGCTCGGGCGCACCGATCCGGTGCCGGGACAGGACCTGACCCTGACCCTGGACAAGGAGCTGCAGACCCTGGCCTACGAGCTGCTCGACGGTCGTCGCGGCTCCATCGTGGCGATCGCCCCCAAGACCGGTGAGATACTGGCCATGGTTTCGGCCCCGGGATTCGACAGCAACCAGTTCGTCACCGGCATCGACGTCGCCTCCTACCGGGCGCTGCAGAACGACATCGACCTGCCGCTGTTCAACCGGGCGATTCGGGGGCAGTATCCGCCGGGGTCCACGATCAAGCCGTTCTTGGCCATGGCGGGACTGGTCGAAGGGGCCATTACGCCAGATCGTACCATCAACGACCCCGGCTACTATCAGCTTCCCAACGATTCACGGCGCTACCGCAACTGGCTGCGCTGGGGGCATGGACGGGTGGATATGGAGCGCTCCATCGCCGTCTCCAACAACACCTACTACTATGCCCTGGCCCACGACCTGGGGATTGATCGGGTGCATGCCCGCATGAGCGCCTACGGCTTCGGTCAGCGGGTGGCCCACGATGTCTTCGGCGAGAGCGCGGCCCTGATGCCCTCGCGGGAGTGGAAGCGAGGGCGTTTCGGTCAGCCCTGGTATCCCGGCGAGACCCTCTCGGTAGGCATCGGCCAGGGCTACTGGCAGGTCACCCCGCTGCAGCTGGCCACCGCCACCGCGGTGCTGGCCAACCGGGGCGAGTGGGTCAAGCCGCGCCTGGCCAGCCGGATCGGCGATGCGCCGGTGCAGGGGGCGCTGCCGGACACTCCGCCCAATATCGAGGTGACGAATGACGGCTGGTGGGACCGCGTCTTCTCCGGCATGGAGAAGGTGCTCAGCGGCCATGAGGGGACGGCGCGGCGCACCGGCGCGGGGCTCGAGTATCGCATGGCCGGCAAGTCTGGCACGGCGCAGGTCTTCTCGCTGGGCCAGGATCAGCGCTATGACGCCGACGAGCTGGCCGAGCGCCTGCGCGATCATGCCCTGTTCATGGCGTTCGCTCCCCTCGAGGACCCGCAGATCGCCGTGGCGGTGATCGTCGAGAATGCCGGGGGCGGGAGCACCCATGCCGCCCATCTGGCCCGCGCCATGACCGATCGCTGGCTCCTGGAAGACGAGGCGGCGGACGTCGAGGAGCTGCGCGAGGCGATGGAAAACGACACTGGCAGCGTGGCGGGAAACTGACGGCATGGCACTGATGGATCTGACAAGAAGCCTGCGCGGCTATCCGGTACGCCCCCCCGAGAGCGGGATGTCCCGGCGCAAGAGCCTGTGGGAGCGTACCCACCTCGATCCCTGGCTGCTGGCCATGCTGCTGGTGCTGATGGTGGCCGGACTGGCGGTGCTCTACAGCGCCAGCGGCCAGCGCATCGAGGCGGTCATCGCCCAGGGTTCGCGCTTTCTGGTGGCGCTGGTGGTCATGCTGGCCCTCGCCCAGGTCACCCCCGCAGGCCTGCTGCGCTGGGCCCCGCTGGTCTACGGCGGGGGCTGCTGATGCTGGTGGCCGTGGAACTGATTGGGGATGTGGGCATGGGCGCCAAGCGCTGGCTGACCATTCCCGGGGTGGTGCGTTTTCAGCCCTCGGAGATGATGAAGCTGGCCATGCCGCTGATGGTGGCGGCCTACCTGAGTCGACGCGAGCTCCCGCCGTGCTGGCGAGACCTGGCGGTATGCGCGCTGCTCATCGGCGTCCCGGTGCTGCTGATCGCCCGCCAGCCGGACCTCGGTACCTCGCTGCTGGTGGCCTGCGCGGCGATCTTCGTGGTGCTCCTGGCGGGGCTCTCCTGGCGCTTCATCGCCTTTTTCGCTGCGCTGGCGGCGGCGGCGCTACCGCTGGTGTGGATGAACCTGCACGGCTACCAGCGCCAGCGGGTGCTGACCTTCCTCAATCCCGAGAGCGACCCGCTGGGGGCGGGCTGGAACATCATCCAGTCGACCACCGCCATCGGCAGCGGCGGGCTGTGGGGCAAGGGCTGGCTGCAGGGCACCCAGTCGCAGCTGGAGTTCCTGCCCGAGCGCCATACCGACTTCATCGTCGCGGTGCTGGGGGAGGAGTTCGGCCTGGTAGGGATGCTGGCGGTGCTGACGCTGTTCTTGCTGATCGTGATTCGCGGCCTGTGGCTGGCGGCGGCCGCCCACGACTCCTTTGGTCGGCTGCTGGGCGGCAGCATCATCCTGACGTTTTTCATCTATGTGTTCGTCAATGTGGGCATGGTCAGCGGTATCCTGCCGGTGGTCGGAGTGCCCCTGCCGCTGGTGAGCTACGGGGGCACCTCCAGCGTGACCTTGCTGGCCGGTTTCGGTATTCTCATGTCGATTCACGGCCATCGCCGGCTGCTGCCGCGCTAGCCGCCTGTCGGATTTGACCGATCATCGCGAGAAAGCCCGGTTTTCATAGCAGATCAACGTTAACTCCGACAGGCTGCTAGGCTTTGTCCGAAAAGTCGGCGAGCGAAGGCCAGACAAGGCAAAAATCGGCGAAATGACGGAGTTTACTGGGTGTAAATGAGTACTTTGAGCCGATTTTTAACGCCGTATGGTCGAGCGTAGCCAGTTTTCAGACGGTGCCTAGGCGAGTTCGATGACGGAAATATCAGGGAGTGGCACGCGGATGATGCCAGCAAGCAAGTGGAAGAAGCGGGCGCTGACGGCCCTGGCCGCGGCTGCACTAGGCGGGGGGGCGACAGCGCTCAGCGCCGCCGATTTCGACCCCGCCGCCCATGAGGAGACGCTGCAGCTGATCGAGGAGCTGGTTGAGCGCGGCATCGAGCGCGACTGGCTGGAAAGCGCCATGGGCGACGCGGTCTTCCAGCAGGAGGTGCTGGATGCCATGGCGGGCGCTGCCGAGCGCCACCTGCGCTGGGACGAGTATCGCGAGATCTTCCTGCAGCCCGAGCGGGTCGAGCGTGGCGCGGCCTTCATCGAGGCGCACGCCGAGGCCTTCGCCCGCGCCGAGGCGGAATACGGCGTGCCGCCGGCGATGATCGCCGCCATCATCGGGGTCGAGACCAGCTACGGCCGCTTCACCGGTCGTCACCGGGTCCTGGACTCGCTGTCGACCCTGGCCTTTCACCACCCGGTGCGCGGCGGTTTCTTCCGCGGCGAGCTGGCCGCCTTCCTGGAGATCACCCGCGAGCAGGGCGTCGACCCCGGCACTCTCAAGGGCTCTTATGCCGGCGCCATGGGTTACCCGCAGTTCATTCCCACCAGCTATCGGGCCTATGCGGTGGACTTCGACGGCGATGGCCGGCGCGATCTCTGGACCAACCCGGTGGATGCCATCGGCAGCGTAGGCAACTACTTCGCCGAGCACGGCTGGCGTAAAGCCGAGCCGATCTACCATGAGGCCACGGGACCCGAGACACCGCCCGAGGGGATCGATTTCAACCGTGCGGCCCGTCCGCCGGCAGTGCCTCTCGAGGCTGTGTCGCAAGCCGGTATCAGCGTGCCGGAGGGCCTTGCCGACGACTACCCCCTGCTGCCGGTCTCCCTGGAGGACGGTGAGGGCAACTGGCGCTACGTGTTGGGCGACCACAACTTCTATGTCGTCACCCGCTACAATCACAGCCACCTCTACGCCATGGCGGTGACCGAGCTGGCCGAGGCCATCGAGGCGACCCGGGCCCTGGCCCACACGCCGCTCGAGGCGGACGACGCTGCAGGAGGCGACGCATGAGACGCTTTGGAGCGGTCCTGGTCGTGGCGGCGCTGCTGGTAGGCTGTGCCGGCGGCGGTGGCACACCCAGGGAGACCCTGCGGGAGAGCGCCACGACGCCGACCCCGCCCGCCAGCGGCGAGCGCTACGCCATGGCCGGGGACGCCTATCCGGAAGATCCTCCCGACGTCAGCCGGGTGCCCGACGCGGTCCCCCGAGTGGAGCCGCTCTCGCGTGGCGGCAACCGCCCCACCTATGAGGTGTGGGGCAAGACCTATCGGGTGCTGCCGGATGCGCAGGGCTATGCCCGTGAGGGCACCGCCTCCTGGTACGGGGAGAAGTTCCACGGCTACGCTACCTCCAACGGCGAGATCTACGACATGTACAAGATGACCGCCGCCCATCGGTCGCTGCCGCTGCCCACCTATGCGCGGGTGACCAGCCTCGATAACGGTCGGTCGGTGATCGTGCGGGTCAACGACCGCGGGCCCTTCCATAACGACCGCGAGATCGATCTCTCCTATGCCGCCGCGGCGCGCCTGGACATCCTCGACCACGGGACCGGGCGGGTGAAGGTGGAGGCGATCGATGCCGAGCGCTGGCTGGCCGAACGCGGCCAGAACTCGGGAGGCGGGGCCCAGCGCCCTGCGCCCGCCACAAGCGTCGCCGATGTCGCCGAGGCCTCGGCCCGCGAGCTGGCCGCGGCCCCGGCGAGTGGCCAGCCCGCCGCCAACGGGGCCTCCCCCGACGCCATCCGCCCCGCGGAAGGCCGCCCCATTTACCTACAGATCGCCGCGCTTGGCTCGGCAGACAGCGCCCAGGCGCTCAAGGCGCGGCTCAAGAGCGAGCTGTCGCATCCGGTGCGGGTGGCCAGCGCCACCGGTATGCACCGGGTGCAGGTCGGCCCTCTGGCCGATGCCGGCCAGGTCGGTCCGCTGCGCGACGAGCTGCGCCGCGCCGGCTTCGGCCAGGCCTTTGTCGTCAACGGTGCCGAATGACCGGCGCCATTTCCCCCTGACTATCTGATGTTTCCGGTGAAATCCATGCCCATGAGAGTGCTGTTCCGTTTCCTTCGCCCACGCCTGCTGCCGGTGATGCTGCTGAGCCTGGTGCTGGCGGTTCCCCAGGCGCTGGCCCAGGGCGTGCCCGCGCCGCAGACCATGATTCCGGCACCGCCGCAGATCGCCGCCAACTCCTGGATCCTCATGGATGCCGACAGCGGTCGCGTGCTGGTCGAGCACAGCGCCGATGAGCGCCTGCCCCCGGCCAGCTTGACCAAGCTGATGACCGCCTACCTGGTGGAGCGTGAGCTCGACCGCGGCAATATCGGCATGGACGACATGGTGCGGGTCAGCGAGAACGCCTGGCGGACCGGCGGCTCCAAGATGTTCATCGAGGTCGATACCGAGGTGTCGATCCGCGACCTGCTCTACGGCATTATCATTTCCTCGGGCAACGACGCCAGCGTGGCGGTGGCCGAGCACCTGGCCGGCGGCGAGGTGCCCTTCGCCGACATGATGAACCAGCACGCCACCCGGCTGGGGCTGCACAACACCAACTTCACCAACGCCACCGGCCTGCCGCATCCCGAGCAGTACTCTTCGGCCCGGGACATGGCGCTGCTGTCGCGCTACATCATCAACGACTATCCCGAGCACTACGCCGTCTATGCCGAGAGGTACTTCACCTACAGCGATATCCGCCAGCCCAACCGCAACCGCCTGCTGTGGCGCGACCCTACCGTCGACGGCCTGAAGACCGGCTGGACCACCGAGGCGGGCTACGGTCTGGTGGCCTCGGCCAAGCGCGACGACATGCGCCTGATCTCGGTGGTGATGGGGACCAGCTCCGAAGAGGCGAGGGCCCAGGAGACCCAGAAGCTGCTGAGCTATGGCTTTCGCTACTACGAGACGCTCAAGCTCTACGACCAGGGATCGGTGTTGAGCACCCCCCGGGTATGGGGCGGCGAGAAGAACGAGCTGCGCCTCGGCGTCGATGAGGACGTCCACATGACAGTGCCGCGGGCCCGTAATCAGGAGCTCAGTGCCCGGCTCGACATCCGTGCCGATCTGGCGGCGCCGATCGCCTCGGGTGACCGGCTGGGCACCCTGGAGGTGCTGCTTGGCGACGAGGTGGTAGGCGAGCAGCCGCTGATCGCGCTGGAAGCGATCGAGGAGGGCGGCATGTTCAAGCGCCTGTTCGACGAGGTGCGGCGCTTCTTCAGCAACCTGGTCGGTGGCTGGTTCGGCTAGGCTTTCGGCCAGGTTCGAGGTTCGAGGTTCGAGGTTCAAGGAACAAGCGACAAGGAAACCCCTTGTCGCTTGTGGCTTATGACGAATGCTGCCTCGCCCCTCGCCCCTCGCCCCTCGCCCCTCGCCCCTCGCCCTCGGCTTGCGTAAAATGGCGTCACATCCGCGACTCATGAGTTCCGCAATGAGCGACAAGTCCCTGCGCGACCTGCGCCGTTCGACCGGCGGCAAGCCGCCGAAGATCAGCTTTCCCTGCGACTACCCGATCAAGGTGGTGGGTGATGCGGCTGAGGATTTCACCGCCGTCGTCTGCCAGGTGGTCAGCCGCCACGATCCCGACTTCGATGCGACGCGCCTGCAGGTGGTGGAGAGCCGTAACGCCCGCTTTCTGTCGGTGCGCCTGACCCTGAGAGCCACCGGCGAGGCGCAGCTCAAGGCGTTGTTCGAGGAGCTCAAGGCCACCGGCCGCGTGCATATGGTGGTGTGATGCCGCCCACCGAGACGCTCCCCCTATCGCCCTGCATCGGCTGGGGCGCCGCCCCTATCGGCCGGTCTGGCAGGCGATGCGCGACCTCACCGACTCCCGCGATGCCGAAACCCCCGACCAGATCTGGCTGGTGGAGCACGACCCGGTGTTCACCCAGGGCCAGGCCGGCAAGCCCGAGCACCTGCTAATGCCGGGCGATATTCCGGTGGTGCAGACCGATCGCGGCGGCCAGGTGACCTATCACGGCCCCGGGCAGTTGGTGCTCTATCCGCTGCTGGACGTGCGGCGCTGCCGGCTCGGGGTGCGCGACCTGGTGAGCGCCATCGAGAACGCGGTGATCGCGCTGCTGGCACAACACGGCGTCGCTGCTCGGGCGCGTCCCGAGGCGCCAGGTGTCTATGTGGGGGAGAACAAGATCGCCTCGCTGGGATTGCGGATTCGTCGGGGGCGAGCTTTCACGGCGTGGCGCTCAACGTCGACGGGGATCTCGCGCCGTTCGACCGCATCAATCCCTGCGGCTATGCCGGCATGGCGATGACCCGGCTGGCGGATCACGTCGCCGACTGTCCCTCCGTCGAGGCGGTGGGCGAGCGCCTGGCGGCCTGCCTGGCGGGTGAGCTGGGGCGCAAGGTAGGGGGCTAGGCGCCCCTCGGACCTCGCCCCTCGAACCTCGCCCCTGTTTAGCCCACGTTGATGGCGTCGATGCGGTTGGGGTCGCTGGGCTGGCCCGGCACCTCGGCGGGGGCGGCCAGGCCCAGGTTGTTCTTCTCGAAGACCCGATCGGCGCGATAGCTGGAGCGGACCAGCGGCCCCGACGCCACCTCCATGAAGCCCTTCTCCAGGCCGATCTGGCGATAGTGCTCGAACTCTGCGGGCGTCACCCAGCGCTCCACCGGCAGGTGGTTGCGGGTGGGGCGCAGGTACTGGCCGAGGGTGACGATGTCCACGCCGATCTCGCGCAGGTCGTCGAAGGTGGCCAGGATCTCCTCCTCGGTTTCGCCCAGCCCCAGCATCAGGCTGGTCTTGGTCAGTACCTGGGGCCGGTGGCGCTTGGCGTGCGCCAGCACGTCCAGGGTCTTGCGGTAGCCGGCGCGGGGGTCGCGCACTCGCTGGGTCAGCCGCTCCACGGTTTCGACGTTCTGGGCGAAGACCTCGAGGCCGGCGTCGACCACGCGTTCCACGGCGGCCGGCTCGGCGTCGAAGTCCGGGGTCAGGGCCTCGACCACCACCTCGGGGGTGTTGGCCTTGATGGCGCCAATGCACGCGGCATAGTGGCCGGCGCCGCCGTCGGGCAGGTCGTCGCGGTCAACAGAGGTCAACACCACGTAGCGCAGCCCCATCAGCTCCACCGACTTGGCGGTGTTGGCCGGCTCTTCGGTATCGAGCCAGCCCTTGGGATTACCGGTATCCACCGCGCAGAAGCGACAGGCGCGGGTGCACACCGAGCCCATCAGCATGATGGTGGCGGTGCCGTTGCTCCAGCACTCGCCCATGTTGGGGCAGTGGGACTCGGCGCAAACCGTGCTCAGGCGATGGGTGCTGACGTTCTTCTTGACCGCCTCGAAGCGCTCACCCCCGGGAATCTGGGCCCGCAGCCACTGGGGCTTTCGCCCCGGCTCGGGGCGTTCCTCAGCCTGATGGCGCTGCTTGATGCCATCCTTGATCACGGCCATGCCGTGCTCGTTGCGGAATTTCTCACCGCTGGGGATACGTTTTGAGGTGCTGTCGCTCATAGGGTGTGAGCCCCTCCACTCGGCGGCTGCCCGGGCCCTGCACGATACGCGCCGCAAGGGGCGAAGCGCCCCAGGGGTCGGCAAGGCAGGCAAATTGATACGTTGGTCGCAGGCTCGTAATCTACCACAGTCGCCTCGTCAGGTGACAGGCGGGGCGTGGTTAGCGGGGCTATCGCAGATAGTTTCCTTTGTGAAACTGCGATGGCCCTGGCCAGAGCCGCCAGCCGTCGACGGGTCAGGGTGGTGAGATCGGCAGGCATACCACGCCGTGGTCGGGCATGGGACGCGCCGGCGCCTTGAAGTGGGCGCTGAACTCCCCGAGTCGCTCTCGCACGAAGCGCAGGAAGAGCTCGGTCACCGGGGTCGGGAAGCGGTCGCGAGGGTAGACGGTGCACCAGGAGCGGCGCAGCGGGAAGCCCGGCAGCGGCAGCTCGTCCAGCAGGCCGGAAGCCAGCTCCAGCTTCACCGCCAGCCGCGGTAGAATGGCCACGCCAAGATGAGCCATCACGCCCTGCTTGATCGCTTCGTTGGTGCCAAGCTCCATGGTGTGGTCCAGGCTCACGTCCTGTTCGGCGGCCAGCTGCTCGAAGGCCGTGCGCACCCCCGAGCCCGGTTCGCGCATCAATAGATAGTGCTGAGCCAGGTCCTCCAGGGTCGGCGCCCGCTGGGCCAGCAGCGGATGGCCCGGCCAGACCACTGGGATCAGCTCGTTCTCCAGGATCGGCATGAACACCAGGTTGTCGTCGTCTTCCGGTACCATGGCCATGATCACCAGGTCGTCGCGCCGTGCCGCCAGCCGCTCCAGTGCCTGGCTGCGGTTACATACCTGCAGGCGTACCTGGATGTTGGGGTAGTGGGCGCGGAAGCGGGCGATGAGGTGGGGCACCACGTACTGGGCGGTGGAGACCGCCGCCAGGTTGAGCTCTCCCGAGATGGTGCCGGCCATGTCGGAAAGCGCCATCTGCAGCCGCGACACCTGACCGAAGATCGCCTGGGTGGAGGCCGCCAGTGCGTCGGCCGCCGGCAGCACGTGCAGCGTCTTGCCGGCGTACTTGAAGAGCGGCTGCCCCAGGGCCTGCTCCAGCTGGCGTATCTGGGCGCTCACCGCCGGCTGGGTCAGGCCCAACTGTTCGGCCGCCCGCGAGTAGGACTGCTGACGATGCACGGCCTGAAAGACCTGCAGCTGGCGAAAGGTCAGGCGATTGAGCAGCCTTGGCGTGGTCATCGGTGAATCCGCTGGGTAGAGTCGCAGGCGGGCGGCACGCGCGGCCGCCGCTCCCTTTTCATGCTAACACCGGCCGCTGGCGGCGGCCATGCCCGCCACCCTGGCCATCGAGGAGAGCGCTCATGCAAGATTCCCTTTCAATCCCGCTCCGGTGGGCGCCGTGGCGGGGAGTCTTGATGGCATCCACGGGGCTGGCGTCGCTGCGTGGGGTGCAGGCCTGCCGCGAGCTGGAGCTCGCCTGGCACCCCGGCGGCGGCGAATCCGAACAGTCCCTGACCGCCAGGGCCCTGCGACTTGGCTGCCAGGCGCTGCACCCGGGGGAGGCGGATTCCCCCACCCAGCTCGCCCTGGCACGCGCCTGTCGCGAGGCCGGGCTCACCTTCGATCGGCCCCCGCGAGCCGCTGGTCGCGGCGATGTGCGATGCCCAGGCGATTCGCCAGCTGATGCGCGAGGCACAGCTGCCGCTCGCCGATGCCGCCGATGCTTCGCCCCGGCTTCACCTGCCGGTGCTGGTCGACCGGGAGCAGCGTGCCCTGGCGCTGGTCGAGCATGAGATCGTGGCCAATGGCCAGGGGATTGCGCCCAGCGAGCGCCTGACGCCCGAGCAGCGTGCCTATCTCGGCCAGCTGGCGGTGCAGGGCGCCCGGGCGGTGGGGCTGGTGGGGCTGGCGACCCTCAGCTTTACCCTCGACGGTAACCGGCTGGGCTTTGCCGGCATGCGCCCCGGGCTGAGCGGCCGGGAAGGCCTCGCCGAGGTGCTGACCGGCCTCGACCTGGCCGTCGAGCAGCTGCGTCTGGTGGCCGGCGAGCGGCTGCGGCGCCCCCGGATCGGTCCCATGGGACACGGGCCGGGGCGGCCCGGTCAGGCGCGGCTGGTGGTGCTGCTGGGCGCCGGCCGCATCAGCGGCGGCCCTGGGGTGCGGCTGGACCAGCCTTCCCAGAGCGACGAGGCGCGGCTGCTGGTATGGGGGCGCGACCCGGCGGAGGCGCGGCGCCGTGAGCGCCGGGCCCTGGCGGAGTGGAATGACGCCGGTATCGGTCATGCCAAAGTGCGATGAGCTTAAGAAAAATGAACTAAAAAAATCGCCGGCAGCGGCTGCGCATTGGTGGCATTAGGCGTATCCTTGCTATATTGCAATGCAGCATAGTTTCTCCCTCCTGGCGCCGGCAGCTCCGGCCCAGCGAACCTAGGAGCCATACATGAACCCCCTGATGCCGACACCGCCCGCAGAGGCGATGAGCTTTCTGGACCCCTTCGGTTTCGGCCGCGCCGCCTTCGGCTACTGGCGAGACGCCGTCGAGCGCAGCGTGCTCTACATGGATGTGATGCGCCAGCGCGGCAACCAGTACCTCGAGCATATCGAGAAGACCAAGCCCAATGTGCTCGGCTTCGACGCCGAGGTCGTCATGGACGGTCGCGAGCTGCCGCGACCGGTGAACTACGAGCTGATGCGTATCCTGCCTCCGGAGGGTACCGAGATCGACCTCCAGGCTCGCCCCTTCGTGGTAGTGGACCCGCGGGCCGGTCACGGGCCGGGAATCGGCGGCTTCAAGCCCGACAGCGAGGTCGGTGTGGCGCTGCGCGCCGGGCACCCCTGCTACTTCATCGGCTTTCTGCCCTATCCCCAGCCGGGGCAGACGGTGGAGGATGTGGTCGAGGCCGAGATCGCCTTCCTGCGCTGCGTCGTGGAGCGCCATCCGGACTCCTCGGAGAAGCCCATGGTGGTGGGCAACTGTCAGGCCGGCTGGCAGATCATGATGGCGGCCTCGCTGGAACCCGACCTGTTCGGGCCGATCCTGATCGCCGGCGCACCGCTCTCCTACTGGGCCGGTGAGCGGGGTGGCGCGCCGATGCGCTATTCCGGCGGCATGAGCGGCGGCAGCTGGATGACCTCGCTGCTCAGCGACATCGGCGACGGCGAGTTCGACGGCGCCTGGCTGGTGCAGAACTTCGAGCGCCTGAATCCGGCCAACACCTACTGGACCAAGCAGTATCGGCTGTTCGCCAATGTGGACAGCGAAGCCGAGCGCTACCTGGAGTTCGAGCGCTGGTGGGGCGGTCACGTGGTGCTGGGCGGCGAGGAGATCCAGTACATCGTTGACAACCTCTTCGTCGGTAATCGTCTCTCCACCGCGCAGCTGGTCACCTCCGACGGGCGGCGCATCGACCTGCGCAACGTGCGTTCGCCGGTGGTGGTGTTCTGCTCCCAGGGTGACGACATCACGCCGCCGCCTCAGGCACTGGGCTGGGTGCGCGACCTCTACGAAGGGGTCGATGACATCATCGCCAGCGACCAGACCATCGTCTATTGCGTCCATGACAGTACTGGCCACCTGGGCATCTTCGTGTCGGGGAGCGTGTCGCGCAAGGAGCACGCCGAGTTCACCGCCAACATCGACTATATCGACGTGCTGCCACCCGGCCTCTACGAGACCACCGTGACCTCGGCGGCGGAGCGCAGCGACGCCGAGCTGCTCGAGCGCGACTACCTGCTGGAGTTCAAGCCGCGCACCATCGAGGGGCTCAATCGAGACGTCATCGCCCACCGGCCCGAGGACGATACCCGCTTCGCCGCCGTGGCGCGGATCTCTGAGATCAACCTGGGGCTTTATCGACTCTTCGTGCAGCCCTGGGTGCGCGCCGCCATCACCCCCGAGGCGGCGAAGTGGATTCGTCGCACCCATCCGATTCGCCTGGGCTACAAGCTGCTCTCTGATCGCAACCCGCTGTCGGTGCCGCTGCCGGTGCTGGCCGACTGGGTGCGCAGCGACCGCCACCCCGTCGACGATGACAACGTGTTTCGGCTGATGGAGGGCATCGTTTCCGAGCAGATCACGCGCGGGCTGAACGCCTGGCGGGATCTGCGCGATCAGGCCACCGAGCGGCTGTTTCTCGATCTCTACGGCCAGCCGCTGCTGCAGGCCATGGTGGGGCTAGGCGGCGACGCCCATGCGCATCGCCGTCGCCCCGGAAGCGAGCCGGAGCATCGCCGCTTCATCGAGCAGCGCCAGGCCCAACTGCGCGAAGAGGTCGCCGAGGGCGGCAGCCACGAAGCGGTGATGCGGGCGGTCATCCATGTGCTGGGCGGCTCGCCGACCACCGACGAGCGCAACTTCAAGCGGCTGCGCGCCTCGCGGGCGGAGCTGGAGCCCGGCAGCACCCTCGCCGACTTCAAGCATCTGGTGCGCGAGCAGTTCTTCATCCTCAAGCTGGACCGCGAGGCGGCGCTGGCGGCGATTCCCGAGCTGCTCAAGGGCGAAAGCGCCGACGCCATCCGCGGTCACCTGGAGCACATCGACCACGTCCTGGCGGCCAGCGGCGACCTGCCCTCGCATGCTCAGGAGCGCTACCGGCACATTCGCGAGCTGTTCGGCGTGGCGCTAGAGCGCGTCGAGCCTGCCGACCAGCGCCAGGCCCTGGCCGAACTGCAGGCCGAGGTGGAGAGTGGCGCCAAGGCCCAGTCGACGGCCCAGAGCGAGTTCGAGAAGCACTTCGCCGACAACCCCGCCCCGGCCAGAGGCAAGACCGCCGCGCCTGAGCCCAAATCGGAGCCCGAGCCCGATAAGGCGGAAGTCGAGGCACCGGCCGCCGCGCCTAGTCCCGAGCCCGGTAAGGCGGAAGTCGAGGCGCCGGCCGCCGCGCCTAGCCCCGAGCCCGAGACTGAGCCCGAGCCCGGTAAGGGGGAGGCCAAGGCGCCGCCCGCTGCAGCCAGCGCCAAGTCCGGTGACGTGGCCGCCAGCGCTCCGGACGCCGAGCCCGCCGTCAACAAGCCGAAGCGTCGCGGTACCGGCAAGAGCGGGCAGCCCCGTAAGCCGCGCAAACGCTAAGCCGCTGACCGCTTACGCCTCCGTCGATTCGTCGTCGGAGGCGTCTGCTTTGCGGGCTCGGGGTTTGCCGGATACGGGGTCGGCCGTCTAGGTTCTAGAGGACCGGCGACGTGTCGGCCGTCCCGGCGCGACTGGCGCGACAGCAACGGCTGGGGTAGGGTAAGCGGATTTTTCACCCGGCAAATCGCCCCGCGGCGAGCGCCGGGACAGAACCGTCAGGCGCCGGCCACCGGGCCGGTACCGTGCAGAAAGTGGAGCACTATGGGCAAGTCACTGGTCATCGTCGAGTCGCCGGCCAAGGCCAAGACGATCAACAAATACCTCGGCAACGAATTCATCGTGAAGTCGAGCGTGGGTCATATCCGTGACCTGCCGACCAGCGGCTCGGGCAAGGCAGCCTCCGACCCCAAGGAGCGCGCGCGCCAGGCCGCGGCGACACGCAAGATGTCCCCGAAGCGAAGGCCGAGTACCGCAAGCGCAAGTCCCGCGAGCAGCTGATTCGGCGCATGGGCATCGACCCCGAGCACGGCTGGGAGGCCCACTACGAGATACTGCCCGGCAAGGAGAAGGTGGTCGCCGAGCTCAAGAAGCTCGCCGAGAAGGCCGATGCCGTCTATCTCGCGACCGACCTCGACCGCGAGGGGGAGGCGATCGCCTGGCACCTCAAGGAGACCATCGGCGGCGACGCCGAGCGCTACAAGCGGGTGGTGTTCAACGAGATCACCAAGAACGCCATCCAGGAGGCCTTCCAGGAGCCCGGCAGCCTCAATGTCCCGCGGGTCGAGGCGCAGCAGGCGCGGCGCTTCCTCGACCGGGTGGTGGGCTTCATGCTCTCGCCGCTGCTGTGGGCCAAGATCGCCCGGGGGCTGTCCGCCGGGCGCGTCCAGTCGGTGGCGGTGCGGCTGATCGTCGAACGCGAGCGGGAGATCCGCGCCTTCGTGCCGGAGGAGTTCTGGGACGTGCACGCCGACCTGCTGCCGGTGCCGGCCGCGGGTGGCGACGCGGCGGAGCCGATCCGCTTCGAGCTGGTCCGCCAGGACGGCAAGCCCTTCCGGCCCACCTCCGAGGCACAGACCCTGGAGCGCATCGCCGCGCTGCGCGAGGCCAGCCTGGCGATCACCTCTCGGGAGGACAAGCCGACCCGCTCGAAGCCCGGTGCCCCCTTCATCACCTCGACGCTGCAGCAGGCCGCCAGCGGCCGGCTGGGGTTCTCGGTGAAGAAGACCATGACGCTCGCTCAGCGCCTCTACGAGGCGGGCTACATCACCTATATGCGGACCGACTCCACCAATCTCTCCCAGGATGCAGTGGGCATGGCGCGGGAGCATATCGAGCAGGCGTACGGCAAGCGCTACCTGCCCGAGTCGCCCAACCGCTACTCCAGCAAGGAGGGCGCCCAGGAGGCCCACGAGGCGATCCGTCCCACCGACGTGCAGCGCAAGGCCAGCGACCTGTCCGGCATGGAGCGCGACACCGAACGCCTCTACGAGCTGATCTGGCGTCAGTTCGTGGCCTGCCAGATGACCCCGGCGGAGTACCTCTCCAGCACCCTGACGGTGGCGGCGGACGGCTACGAGCTCAAGGCCAAGGGGCGGGTACTCAAGTTCGACGGTTACACCCGCGTCATGAAGCCCGCCGGCAAGAACGAGGACCAGGCCCTGCCGGATCTCGCCGAGGGCACGCCCATGCACCTCGAGCGGCTCGACCCGCGGCAGCACTTCACCAAGCCGCCGGCGCGCTACACCGAGGCAAGCCTGGTCAAGGAGCTGGAGAAGCGCGGCATCGGCCGTCCCTCCACCTATGCCTCGATCATCTCCACCATCCAGGACCGCGGCTACGTCAAGCTGGAGAACCGGCGCTTCTACGCCGAGAAGCTCGGCGACATCGTCACCGAACGGCTCGAGGAGTCGTTCCCCGACCTGATGGATTTCTCCTTCACCGCGCGCATGGAGGACAGCCTCGACGAGGTGGCCGAGGGCGAGCGCAACTGGCGCGCGCTGCTCGACGCCTTCTACGCCGAGTTCAGAAAGGAGCTCGAGGCGGCCGAGAGCGAGGAGGGAATGCGACCCAACCAGCCGGTGCCCACCGATATCGACTGTCCGACCTGCGGGCGCAAGATGCAGATCCGCACCGCCTCCACCGGGGTCTTCCTGGGCTGCTCGGGCTACAACCTGCCGCCCAAGGAGCGCTGCAAGACCACCATCGACCTGCTGCCGGGGGAGGAGGCGGTGGCCGCCGATGCCGACGAGGAGGCGGAAACCGAGGCGCTGCGTGCCAAGCACCGCTGTCCCAAGTGCGGGACCGCCATGGACAGCTACCTGATCGACGAGACCCGCAAGCTGCACATCTGCGGCGATAGCCCCGACTGCGACGGCTATGAGGTGGAGCAGGGCCGTTTTCGCATCAAGGGCTATGACGGCCCCACCATCGAGTGCGACAAGTGCGGCAGCGAGATGCAGCTCAAGTCGGGCCGCTTCGGCAAGTACTTCGGCTGCACCAACAGCGAGTGCAAGAACACCCGCAAGCTGCTCAAGAGCGGCGAGGTGGCGCCGCCCAAGATGGATCCCATCCCCATGCCTGAGCTCGAGTGCCAGAAGGTCGACGATCACTATGTGCTGCGCGACGGCGCCAGCGGCCTGTTCCTGGCCGCCAGCAAGTTCCCCAAGAACCGCGAAACCCGCCCGCCGCTGGTGCGCGAGCTGAAGGCCCACGCCGATGAGCTGCCGGAGAAGTACCGCTTCCTGCTCAAGGCGCCAAGCGAAGACCCGGACGGCCGCCCGGCGCAGATTCGCTTCTCGCGCAAGACCAAGTCCCAGTACGTGATGACCGACGAGGGCGGCAAGGCCACCGGCTGGAAGGCGACCTTCGACAACGGCAAGTGGCAGGTGGAGGACAAGCGCAAGTGACCCCGCGATCCCGTACCAACCAGCTGCTCTATCAGGCCGAGCTGCTGCTGCAGGTGGCCCCGGGCAGCGACGAGCACGCCGAGGCGCGGCGCATGGCGGCGGAGGAGGGCGCGCTCGCGCTCTTCGAGCTGGCGCTGCAGTCGCTGTTGCGCGAGGTCACCGAGCATGCTGCCCTCGAACGCCATGACTGGCGCGAGCTGCTGGGTCCCGAGGGCGAGTCGGTGGCCGAGCTGCAGCGCCTGCGTGAGCTGGCCGCCCGGGAGGGCAGCTGGCTTAACTGGCTGCTCGCCAAGCTCGAGGCGCTGCACTCAAGCGACGGCGTCGCCCGGCGCGCGAGCGGTGCCGCGGCGGGCCTGATCGCCGTGGGCAGCGCCGCCGCCCTGGGCGACGAACTGCTTGGCTGCCTGCGCGAGGCCAAGGCCGAGATCGCCGCGCTGCGCGAAACCAGCCAGGAGTGGTGATGCCCGCGAGTTAGGCGCCTTCGCCCGGCAAACCGGCCTCCCACAAAGAAGTCGGCCACCGTTGGCAACTTGGCTGTGGGAGGGCGCTTCAGCGCGCGAAGCAGCGCGCAGCGCTGCCAATGGGGTGCCTGCGGCCCCTTGACCTAGTATCTTTCAAACAGTCGTTTATACTCGGGGCCATCCGCCACCCACCGGGCACTCGATATGAACGCCAACGCATGGACGCGCCTGTTCATTTCCCCTCTGCTGGTCCTGCTGCTGGCCTCGCCCCTCGCCGGTGCGGCCGAGCTGGGGCTGGACCCCGCCTGCTGCCCGGCGGTGAGGCCGACCTGCCCGCCCTGCAGCAGGAACTGACGCGCCTCGCCGCCGGGCGCACCGCGCCGTCACTGGTGCCGGCGCCGCCCGGCGGCGGGGCCCGGCTACCGGGCTTGGCGCGGCTGGAAACGTCCGCCTTCCTCATCGCCACCAATCCCTTCGCCCTGGAGCCCCTCAAGGGTGCCTCCCGGGTGCTGCTGATCGGCCCGCCCGGTGCGGTCGAGCCTGCCAGCGAGGCCCTGGCCGCCGAGGCCGACGCCCGCGGCATCGCCCTGGTGTCCCTGGCCGTGGACCCCTCGCGACTGCCCGCCGGCGCCGAGCTGGAGGGGGCCGACGCCGCCCTGCTGCTGGCCCTGCCCGAACACGATGCGCCCGCCCAGCGTCGGCTGCTAGACAAGCTGGCCGCCGCCGGCGTACCCGGGGTGGCGCTGACCGATGCCCGACACGTCGAGCGTGGCGCGCTGCTTTCCTCGCCCGGGGCGCTGGACCTCGATGCCTGGCGGCGCCGCCTGGCACTGCGGCTGGACGACCTGGCCGCCGGGCGCCCGCCGAACCCCTCGATGACCGTCCCCGCTGGACCGCGTCTGGCTCAACCTCGAGACCGCCGCGCGTCTCGACTGGGCGCCCAGCTTCACGCTGCTCAGCCAGGCGCGTCTGCTGGGCGAGACCGCTGCCCTGAGTGGGGAGCGGCTTGCGCTCGGCGAGGCGGTGGCCCTGGCGCTCGCCGACAACCTGGGCCTGGCCGCTTCCCGCCAGGCGGTGGAGGTGGACGCCCATGAGCGCGATCTGGCGGCGTCGCGCTATCGCCCCAGCCTCTACCTGGAAGCCACCGGGCGGATGATCGACGAGACCCGTGCCCGTGCCGCCCTGGGCCAGGAGCCGGAGCGTCGGGTCGCCGGTGGCCTGGTGCTCGAACAGCTGCTCTTCTCCGAGCCGGCGCTGGCCGCCATCGCCATTGCCGACAGCCGCGATCGCGCCCGGCGCGCCGAGCTCGAGGTGGAGAGCCTCGACCTGGCGCTGGAGGTGGCGCGGGAGTTTCTCGACCTGCTGCGCCTGGAGGCGAGCCGTCAGGTTCTCGAGGCCGACCTCGACCTGGCCCGGGCCCAGCGCGACCAGGCGGTGCGCGGCGCGCGTGCCGGCGCCGTGGGACGTGGCGAGGTGGCGCGCTTCGAGGCGGAGCTGACCCAGGCCCGGGAGCGTCTGGAGCAGACGGTGGCCGACCGTGAGCGGCTGGCCATTGCCCTGAACCGGCGCCTCGGCCGCGACCCCGATGCCTCGCTCCTGCCGGTCGAGCCGGACCTGGACAGTCAGGAATGGCTAGGCGGCGACGCCCGCTTCGATGCGGCCCTGGCCACCCCGGCGAGTCTCGCCGCCTGGCAGCAGCGGCTGGTGGAGCGCGCCCTGCGTGACTCGGCGGAGCTCGCCGCGCTGGGCGATCTGCGCCGCGCCGCCGAGCGGGAGCTCTCCTCCCGCCGCCGCGCCTTCTGGCTGCCCCAGGTGGGCCTCGAGGCCCGCTACACCAGCGAGTTCTCCCGCGGTGGCCAGGGCGAGCGGGCGCCCTGGGAGTCGCCCCATCCCACCGTCCAGGCCGGTGTCGCGGCCCTGGAGGGGGCCGGGGTGGCGCTGCCCGAGACCGGCCGCGACCAGTGGAGCCTCGGCGTTTCAGCGCGGCTGCCGCTCTACGCCGGCGGCCGGCGCAGCATCGAGCGCGACCGGGCCGCGGCGCGGCTGGAACAGCTGGCGCTCGAGGACGCCGATGCGCGCCTGGGCCTGGAGGCCCGGCTGCGCGCGGCCAGCGTCGAGCTCGCCGCCGCCTGGCGGCGCATCGCGTTGCGCGACGAGGCGCTGGGCCACGCCGAGGAGGCCCTGGCCCTGGCCGAGGCGGGCTGGCGCGAGGGTGCGCTGCCCCAGGTGGCGCTGCTCGATGCCCGCACCAGTGCCCGCCAGGCGGGGCTGGCCGCCGCCGAGGCGCGCTGGCAGGCATTACAGGCGCTGGTGCACCTGCAGCGGGCGCTAGGCGTGACCCCGGGCCCCATGACGGCCGAGGCCCGGGAGCGGTTCCTGGCCGTGCCCCATCGCACCCAGACTGAAGGAGAGTGGCCATGATCATTCGAGCGGCCCTGCTCGCGGGGCTGGTGCTGCTGGCCGGCTGCGCCGACGAGCCGGTGGAGGAGGCGCCGCTGCGCCCGGTGCGTACCCTGACCGTGGAGGCTAGCGGGGCGGCCGGTGAGCGCGAGCTGCCGGGGCGCCTGGAGGCAGCCGCCAATCGGCGCCTGAGTTTCCGGGTGGCGGGTCAGCTCGAGGCCTTCGAGGTGGCGGTGGGAGAGCGGGTGGAAGCCGGCCAGCCCCTGGCCCGCCTCGAAGCCACCGACCTGCGCCTGCAGCGCGACCGCGCCCGTTCGGCCCTGGCCGGTAGCCAGGCGGCGGCGGCCAACGCCGAGGCCGAATGGCAGCGCGCCCGGCGTCTCTATGAGGCGGGTAGCGCCACCGCCCGGGATCTCGATGCCGCCCGGGCCCAGGTGGAGGCGGCGCGTGCCCAGCGCGACGGCGCCCGGGACGCCCTGGCCCTGGCCGAGCGCCAGCTCGGCTTTGCACGCCTGGCCGCCCCCGGCGATTGCCGGGTGGCCAGCCGAGTGGCCGAGGCCGGCGAGAACCTGGCCGCGGGCCAGCCGGTGCTGGTGCTGGCCTGCGGCGATGAGCTGGAGGTACGGGCGGCGCTCTCCGAGGACCTGTTGGATGAGCTGGTCGTCGGGGCGCCGGTGCAGGTACGCCTGCCCCTGGCCGATCTGATTCTGGCTGGGGAGGTCGCCGAGATCGGCCTGCCGGTGGATCCCCGCCAGGCCACTTGGCCGCTGCGGGTTCGGCTGGTCGATCTTGCCGAGTCGCAACGCCAGCGGCTGCGCCCCGGCATGGCGGCGGAGCTGACGCTGCCCCTGGGCGGGCCCGGCAGCGGTATCTGGGTGCCCATGGTGGCGGTTCAGCAGGATATCGACGGCCACTTCGTCTATGTGGCGGAAGAGAGGGAGGCCGAGCCCGATGAATCGGTGGGCCAAGCTGTCAACAACGGCCGCGAGGCGAGGGTGGCGCGCCGCGCCGTGACCCTGGGCGGGCGCCATGACGAGCGCCTGGAGGTGGTGGCGGGGCTAGACCCCGGCGAGGCGCTGATCGTGGCGGGGATGAGCCGGCTCCATGACGGCATGCGGGTGCGCCTGCTCGATCACCATCGCGTCGATGGGGAGGCCTCACCGTGACCCTGACCGAGGCCGCACTGCGCTACAACCGGGTAACCATCGCCGGGCTGCTGGTGGTGCTGCTGGGGGCGGTGATCAGCTACCTCTCCATCTCTCGGGCCGAGGATCCGGCGGTGACGGTGCGGGTGGCCCAGGTGGTCACCTACCTGCCCGGTGCGACCCCGGAACGGGTCGAGCAGCTGGTCAGCGATCCGCTCGAGACCGCCATCATGGAGATGCCCGAGCTCGACTACGTGGAGAGCACCTCCCGGGCCGGGGTCTCCATCATCCGCGTGGAGCTGCGCCCGGACGTCAAGGACGTCCAGGCCGGCTGGGACAAGCTGCGCCGCAAGGTGGGCGATGCCCGGGGAGACTCCCCGACGAGGCCCTGGCGCCCATCATCAACGACGAGTTCGGCGACGTCTTCGGCATCATGCTCTCGCTGACCGGCGAGGGCTATGAGCAGGCGGAACTCAAGGCGGTGGCCGACGATGTGCGCGACCGGCTCTTGATGCTCGACGACGTGGCCAAGGTCAATCTTCACGGCTACGCCGAAGAGCGCATCTTCCTGGAGTACCGCGAGGCGCGTCTGGCCGAGCTCGGGGTCTCGCCCCAGGGGCTCGCCCAGCTGCTGGCCGCCCGCAATATCGTGCTGCCGGGCGGGGCGATCCGTACCGGCGACGAGCGCCTGGTGCTGGAGCCCACCGGGAACTTCATCCATATCGACGAGATCCGTCGGGCGCTGCTGCCGCTGCCCGACGGCACCCTGGTGCCCCTGGGCTCGCTGATGGAGGTGCGCCACGGCTATGCCGAGCCGCCGATGACCCGCTACCATGCCAATGGCGTCCAGGGGCTCGCCATCGCCATCGCCATGCGCGAGGGGGGCGATATCCTCGACCTGGGCGAGCAGGTCGAGGGCGCCATCGAACGCCTCGAACGGGAGCTTCCCGTGGGCCTCGCGTTCGAGGTGCTGGCCAACCAGCCCGACCGGGTCGAGGAGCGCATCAACGAGTTCCTGGTCGATCTGCTGCAGGCGGTGGCCCTGGTCTGCCTGGTGATGCTGCTCTTCCTGGGGCTGCGCACCGGGCTGATCGTGGCGAGCCTGGTGCCCTCGGCGATACTCGCCTGCCTCGCCTTCATGGGGCTCTTCGATATCGGGCTGGACCAGGTGTCGCTGGGAGCGCTGATCATCGCCCTGGGCATGCTGGTGGACAACGCCATCGTCATGGTGGAGTCGATCCAGGTGTCGGCCCGGGAGAGCAAGAGCGTGCGCCAGGCGGCCCTGGACTCGGCGCGGCAGCTGCGCTTCCCGCTGCTTACCGCCTCGCTCACCACGGCGGCGGCCTTCCTGCCCCAGTTCCTGGCCGTCTCCGACGTGGGGGAGTACACCCGCTCGCTCTTCCAGGTCGTCACCATCACGCTGCTCTCCTCCTGGCTGCTCTCGCTGACCATGATTCCGCTGCTCTGCGTGGCCTTTATCAAGATCAGGCCGCAGGAGAAGCGCGAGCAGGATGGCGAGACCCTGGAAGAGGGGGAGGAGAGAGCCGAGCCGCGGCCCGCGCTCTCGGCGCGTCTGGCCGAGCGGGTCTACGCCGGCTACCGCCGGCTGCTGCTGGCCCTGCTGCGCCAGCGCGCCCTGACCCTGGCCGCGGTGGCCGGCCTGCTGGCGCTGGCCTGGCTCGGCTTCGGACCCCTGCCCAAAATCTTCTTCCCCAGGCGGAGCGCACCATCGTCACAGCCGAGCTGCGCCTGCCCTTCTCGGCGCCCATCGAGCGCACCCGGGCCGTGGTGGAGGAGGTCGAGGCCTTTCTGGCCGATGAGCTTGCCGCAGAGCGAGACGAGCAGGGCGACTGGGTCCGCGACGGGGTCGAGCGCTGGGGCAGCTTCATCGGCTTCGGCGGGGAGCGCTATATCATCAACCACGCCCCGGAGCCGCCGAGCCCCGAGTACGCCTTCCTGCTGTTGCAGACCAACCGCTGGCAGGCGGTGGACGGGGTGATCGAGCGCCTCGACGATTGGCTCTCCGAGCGCTTTCCGGATCTGCAGGCCACTGTGGCCGCCACCAGCTTCGGCCCGCCGGTGACGGTGCCGCTGGCGGTGCGGATCTCCGGCGACGACGAGGCGACCCTGAGACGCATCGCCGAGGCGGTGCGCCAGCGGGTCGCCGAGGGGCCCGGCACCCGCAACGTGCGCGACGACTGGGGCGAGTGGATCAAGCGGCTGCGCATCGACGTGGATCCGGCCCGGGCGCTGCGCGCCGGCGTCACCGAGCGCGACGTGGCGCTGAGTCTGCAGACGGCGCTCTCGGGGATGACGGTGGGCACCTTCCGCGACGGCGACACCCTAGTGCCTATCCAGCTGCGCAACGAGCGCGGCGAGGCGCGCACCCCCGACGACCTGGAGGGCGTCACCGTGCTGCCCGCCGGGGGCGGTTCAGGGGTGCCCCTGGCCCAGGTGGCCCAGGTCGAACTCGACTGGGGGCCGGCGCGCATCCTGCGCCGGGATCGCTTCCGTACCATCTCGGTGGAGGCGGAGCTGGCGCCGGGCGTCACCGCCGCCGGGGTCGCCGGTGAGCTGCGCCCCTGGCTGGAGGCGCAGCAGGCGAGCTGGACGGAAGGCTATTTCTTCGAGTTCGGCGGCGAGGTCGAGTCGTCCCGGGTCGCCACCGACTCCATCGCCGAGAAGCTGCCCATCGGCGCCATGGCGATCCTGCTGCTGCTGGTGGTGCAGTTCAACTCCCTGCGCCGGCCGCTGATCATCCTGGCCACCATCCCGATGTCGCTGATCGGGGTGATCTTCGGGCTGACCATCACCGGCTCCCACTTCGGCATCATGACCTTCCTCGGGGTGGTGTCGCTGGCCGGTATCGTGATCAACAACGCCATCGTGCTGATCGACCGCATCGATCTGGAGCGTGAGCACCTCTCGCCCAGGAGGCGATCCTCGAGGCAGGCCGACGGCGCCTGCGCCCGGTTCTGATGTCGACGCTGACCACCAGCGGCGGCCTGCTGCCGCTCTGGCTGGGCGGCGGGCTGCTCTGGGCGCCCATGGCGATCACCATCATCTTCGGTCTGCTCGCCGCCGCGCTGATCACCCTGTGCGTGGTGCCGGTGCTCTATTCGCTGCTGATGCGGGTGTCGTTTCGCGGCGATCGTGCCCGGCAGGCGGCGGCGGGGCATGAGCGCCGCCACGACAGCAGGGGCGGTTCTGTGTCAGGCTGAGGTCCTCATCAAGAGTCGAGGCCATCCGCATGGAGCGTGTCGCCATCTTCGTCGACGTGCAGAACGTCTACTACACCAGCCGCGAGGCCTTCGGCCGGCACTTCGACTATCGCGCCTTCTGGAGACGCTTTGCCGCCGGGCGCGAGGTGGTGGTCGCCAACGCCTATGCGGTAGAGCGCGGCGACCCTCGGCAGCGCCAGTTTCAGACGATCCTGCGCGACATCGGGTTTGACGTGAAGCTCAGGCCCTTCATCCAGCGTCGCGACGGCTCCGCCAAGGGCGACTGGGACGTGGGGATCGCGCTGGACGCCATGGAAGCGGCGCCGGAGGTGGATAGGGTGGTGCTGGTCTCCGGTGACGGTGACTTCGACCTGCTGGTGGAGCGGATGCGCCGTCGCTATGGGGTGGTCGTGGACGTCGTCGGCGTCGAGTCTCTCACCGCTGCCTCCCTGATCCGCGCCGCCAGCGCCTTCGTCGCCATCGACACATCCTTGCTGCTGTGAGCGCCGTTATGCCCGCGTTGTGGTGGTGGCGCCTTGTCGTTGATGTGCATCAATTCACGTCGTCAGGGTTCGGCTAAGCTCTCATTAGGGTATGAGACTTCAGAGCCATCGCGCTTCGAGCGCGGCCGCATCCATGGGGAGAAGAGACGATGCGCTTTCATCAAGTGAAGGAACTGGTGAGCTGGGCGGCCGATTTCCATCGCCGCATGGCCGACTACTTCGGCGAACGGGCCGCAGGCGGCGTCGATGATCGGGTGCGCATGGCGCTCGACTATCTCGCCGAGCGCGAGCGCAAGCTGCAGGCCGACCTGGAGGGCTATTTCGACGACGGCAGCGACCACAGCAGCGTACTGGAGACCTGGTTCGACGACCCGGCCGACTTTCCGCACCCGCCGGTGCTCGAGCGCTTGCCCGAGGGCGGCGACGCGGATAGCGTGCAGAGCGTGCTGGCCACGTCCCTGACCGCCCACCGCATGCTGCAGGACCTCTACGCCCACCGCAGCGAGCTTGCCGGCGGTAGCGACGAGAAGCAGTTCTTCGAGGCGCTGGCCGCCGGCCACGAGGCGGAGGTTCGGCGGGTCGCCCGTGACATTCAGCGTCTCGAGGATTACTGATCTTTGCGGTAATCTGGGGGTCAACGTTGTCGAAAGTCCAAGGAAACCAAGGAGCATGCCATGACGGATCTGATCCTCTCCCCCAAGATGCTGGGCTACTGGACCCGTGAACAGCTGCATGACGCCCCGGACGAATCCGGTATCTACTGCGTCTTTCGTGCCGCCAAGGACCCCGAGAGCGAGGAGATGGACGTTCAGGAGCTGCTCTACGTTGGCGAGCACCGCAGCGCTCGCTACGGCCTGGAGCACCATGGTGACCACGACAAGTGGCAGACCTTCCTGCAGCCGGAGGAGGAACTCTGGTACGCCGTGGGCCTGGCCGGCCATGCCAATCGCGAGCGGCTGGCGGCGGCGATGATCAACGCCCACAAGCCGCGCTTCAACAACGACAGCCAGTATCGTGACCACTTCCCTTTCGATGAGACCACGGTTCACATCTACGGCAAGAAGAACAAGCTGCAGAGCATCTTCACCGTGGAGCGTCAGGAGTAGCGGGGCCGTCTTCGAGCGGCATCCGTTCCCGCCAGAACACGCCAGAACACGAATAGCACAGTGTGACCCCTTCGCCCCGGCAGCTCCCCTGCCGGGGCGAAGGCGTTCTGGAGCCCCCGCGCCGGTTTTGCGGCGCTATGCCGCGATAGCGATTAGGCTGTAGGTTCGGGTATTGCTGAACCAGATCCGGAGGTGGCGATGACGGCCGATGAGCGAGTCGACAGGATGCACCCGCAACTATTGACGACCCTACAGCCGCTGCTCGAGGCGCCACCAGGGCCCGACGACGACATTCTGGAGGTCCATGCCCTGCTTGAGGATGCGCGGCGCGCCCGGGCCACGGACATCCACCTCGATCCCGACGAGGCCGGCTGGCGCATCCGCCTGCGCATCGACGGGCGGGTGATCACCGCGCAGCGGATCGATGCAGGGCAGGGGGCGCGCCTGGCCAATCAGTTCAAGGTGTTGGCGGGGCTCAATCCGGTGCGGGCGCTGACCGCCGACGAAGGCGGCTTCAGCTACGTCTCTTCCGAGGCGGGCGATGACGAGAGCCATCTGCGGGTCTCGGCGGTGAGCTGCATGGCCGGCGAAAAGCTGGCGATTCGCTTTCTCGAGCGGCCGCGGGCCTTTGCCGATCCGCTGGCGCTGGGCATCGGCCGCGAAGGCGCCCAGGGAATTCGCCGCTGGATGGACGCCACGGCCGGCATGCTGCTGGTGGCGGGGCCCACCGGTGCCGGCAAGACCACCACCCTCTACACCCTGCTCGACGAGCTGGCGCTGTCCGATAGCCACGTCATGACCCTGGAGGACCCGGTGGAGTATGAGCTGGCCGGCGTCAACCAGGTGCAGGTCGATACCGCCAACGGTCTCGATTTCGCCAGCGGCATCCGCGCCATGCTGCGCCTCGACCCGGACTATCTGCTGATCGGCGAGCTGCGCGATCCCGAGTCCGCCCAGGCGGCGGTGGGCGTGGCGAGCAGCGGCCGCTCGCTGATGAGCACCCTGCACAGCCGCGATGCGGTGGGCGTGGTGTCGGCGCTGCGCCACCTGGGGGTGGCCGATGCCCAGATCGGCGCCAACCTGGGGCTGGTGGTGGCCCAGCGGCTGGTGCGGCGGCTCTGCGAGGCGTGTCGCGAGCGGCGGCCCATCTCAGCCACCGATGCCGAGTGGCTGGCGGCGGTCGACCTGCCGGTGCCCGAGCGCGTCTGGTCGCCGGTGGGCTGCGCCCAGTGCGACGGCCTGGGGTACCGGGGACGCACCGGGGTGTTCGAGATCTGGCAGCCAACGCCCGAGGATCAGGTGCGTATCCTCAGCCACGCTGACGAGGCCACGCTGCGACGGGCCCTGATCGCCCGCGGCGAGCGCCTGATGTTCGCCGCGGGCATCGCCAAGGCCGAGGCGGGGGTCACCACCTTGCGCGACGTGTTTCGCATGGGCGCCATCCTGTCGGCCTGAAGAACCAGGTACGAGGAGCGAGGAGCAAGGGGCAAGGAGTTCTGTGGGACAGGCCCTCATTGATGCCTTTCCCTCGTCCCTCGCCCCTCGCCCCTGTCACGGATGACGCAGCGCATCAGGTTCGCCCTCGCCGGCCAGGGCATCGCGCTCGGCCGGACTCAGCAGGGCATTCAGGTCCAGCCCCGCCGCCTCGCTGGCCGCTTCCAGGGCGTGGGCCCAGGTGGCGCGATTGGCGAAGAGCATACCGAAGGTGTCCAGGGTCCCCCGCGGTTGCGATAGCCCAGGAAACGCGATCCCGCGCCGCTGTCCAGCGCTCTCAGCACGCCACACAGCGCCTCGGGCCGGCAGTGGCCGAGAAAGACCCGGGCGCGCACTTCGGGCACCAGAGTGCTCAGTCGGCACTGGCTTAGGGTGGCCTGGGCCTCCTGTTCGTCGCGGGCCTCGCGCAGCTTGCCGGGCTCCTGGATGACGAACAGGCTGGTCGCGACCCCCGCATCGGTCAGTCTGGCCAGCGCGCGGCGCAGCTCGACCAGCTGGTAGGCCCCGACGGCGAAGAGCTGGACCCGGGCGCCAGGGGCCTCGTGCAGGCAGAGGATGCCGTCCTCGCCCAGCCTGACGGCCTGGTCGGCGGTGAGCGCCACCGGCACTGGGTTTTTCGGCACCACCATCACCGCCACGCGGCCGCGAGTTTGGTAGAGGCCGCGCAGCGCCTGGACGGCGCTGGGGGCGTCGACCGGAAACAGCGTGGGGGCCACGTCGTCCATTTCGCCGAGCCACGCCTCGCAGAGGGTGGGATCCTGATGGGACTGCTCGTTCTTGCCGTTCTCCCAGGTGTGGGAGCTGGCCAGAACCGGCACCGTCAGCCAGCCAGGCTCGCGTTCGACCTCGCACTGATGCCTGGCGAAGAGGACTTCCTGTCGCATGGCCCCGAGCATCTTGACCGCGAAGGCCTCGTAGCTGGCCACCAGGTTGAGCCCCTGCTTGTTGGCCAGCGCCGCGCTCACCACCGCCTCCTCGTTGAGGGCGGTGATCACGCTGCCGTTCAGCGCCTCGGCGACGCCGGGCTCGGGGTCAGTGACGCGGTGCAGCAGCCGGTCGAGGGTGTGGTTGAGGCGATTGGAGCGCATCTCGTCGGGGTTGCCGACCCGCACCCGCAGCGCGGGGTTGGCCGCGACCAGGGCGCAGAAGGCGTCGTCGATGGCGGCCATGGGCGACACCGCCTCGCCGAGGGAATAGGCAGCGAGGGGCGGCAGCTGGGGCAGCGGCGGGCAGGGGAAGCCAGCGGATGGTCGCGCTCCTTGACACGGCCGCTGTCGGCGTGATTGTTGAGCCGGTCGATCGCGGCCCGCAGGGTCTCCAGCGGCACATGCAGGGCGGCGGCGCCCTCATGGAAGCGGGCGCGTGCGGCGGCGTCCTGTGCCGGGTTGTCCACCAGCGGCAGGTTGTGGGCGGCATTGGTGCCGGCGCCGGGAAAGCCGAACCCCTTGACGGTGTCGGCGATCAGGTAGGGCAGGCGTAGCGGATAGCGCGCGCGACCGGCGGCCAGCGCTTCCACCTGCTCGTCCAGCTGCGCCTCGGCGGTGAGAATGCCCCATACGAAGGCCGCCGGGTCGCGGCCGTCAAGGGTCAGGGGGTGAAGCCATTGAGGGCTAAGTGCTCCTCGAACCAGTCGGTGCCGCCGGACTGGCTCATGGTGGTGCGCTGGTCGATGCGCCGGCCATTGGCAATCATCACCGGGACCACCGGGCCGCTGTCCTCGGCGCGCCACCAGCGCGCCGCCCAGTCGCTGCCGCGCTGCTCCTCGAAGGCGCCGTCGCTGAGGAATGCCACCAGGGGCTGGCCGGGTAGCGGCATGTGCACGTATTGCAGGCCGGCAAAACCGAGGTAGCCTCCCTCGCCGGTGCCCCCCGCGGTATGGGCGTTGACATGGCTGCCGAGCGGAGATTGCGGACGGCCGCTGGCGTCCACGCCGCAGTGGTAGAAGTCGTTGACCAGTTGCGTCAGTCCCGTGTCGTCCAGGCTATAGCGTTCGGCATGGCCCGGTGTCATGTTGTCCACCAGCAGGTTGAGGGCATCAATGGCGGCCACGCAGTGTCCTTGGCCCATGCTCCAGCTGCGGGTGATGTCGGTCAGGCTGTTGGCGGCCAGGTAGCCCACGTAGGCGGGTACCATGTTGAGCGCGCCGCCGGTATGACCCTCGGGAGAGGGCTTGAAGTCCTCGGCGCCCAGGGCCGTGCCGTCCAGGCGCACACGGCGGACATAGGTCATGTGGGCCACCAGCCACATGCCCATGTTGGCCAACTGGTCGGCGGCGCGCAGGCGCTGCAGCCACACGCGACGCTGCTGGGGGTCTTGGGCGTGACGCTGCAGCAGCTCGGCGATGCGCTCCTGGGTCGTCGGGTCATGCTGGATCACGCCGTGGCCCTTGGCCCAGGCGAGAAAGTCGGGATCCTTGGCGAGTCGGTCGAAACGCGGAGATGATGGCTTGCCGTCGGTCGGTGACATGCAGATAGCTCCTTGATCAGCATCGGGTCCGACAATCGAACCGGGCATGGGTCAAGCCTAGGGCGGAAGGGCCGTGCTTCGCAATGGCGAAGGCCCGAGGCCCAGGGGAGGCGCCTCGAGAGCGCCTCTGAGGACAAGAGGGAGGATGTTGATACTGCGTTGCGGTTTTCGCCTGACAGAGGTGGGGTAGATGCGCTATAACAGCCCAGATTTCCGATGACCCCTATTCACTCTTTTCGAGCTACCGTCCGATGCCATCCCTTTCACGCCGTCGTTTTGGCCTGTTGGCCCTGTCGTCGCCGCTAGCGCTGCTGGCGGCAGGCGAGGGCGCCCGGGCCGACCTGATTCAAACCATGTTGACCCGGGCGCATCTGCCGCGCCACGACGATGAGCTCTGGGTGCTGGTCGACGATGCCGATGCCGCCCTCAGCGTGTTTCGCGGCAACTATCTGGTCGAGCGTTTTGCGCCGGTCTCGCTGGGGCGCGGGGGGGCCCAGACCTCACGTCTGCGCGGCAGCAACGTGACGCCGCTGGGGGAGTTTCGGGTCAACCGGTTCAACTGGGAGAGCGACTGGAATATCTTCATCGGCATCGACTACCCGACGCCGGCCCATGCGCGGATGGCGCTGGAATCGGGGCTCTACACCCAGCAGGATTATGAAGACTATTTCACCTACTATCGACGCCGCGGCTACCCGCCCCAGACCACGGCGCTGGGTGGGGCGATCGGCATCCACGGCCTGGGTCGCGCCGACCCCGAGGTGCATGCCAGCTTCCACTGGACCCAGGGCTGCGTGGCAGTGACCAACGAGCAGATCGAGCGCCTGGCCGAGCTAATCAATGTTGGCACTCGTGTCGTGATCCGCTAGGCTCAAATTGCGCAAGGGACGTTTCGAGCTATGGACAAGCGCCGTTGGCTATTATAAAACAGCGTTTGACTCCTGTGCTTGGCAGCAGTCGCTGCAAGAACCTGCATGAGCAGGATGCCTGACCTCAGGTAACGATGCCTGAGTCGGGTGACATCAACGCCTCTGCACTCTAAGGTGTGCAGTACCAAGGAAGACTCAAGGAGAACATCATGACACTGAAGACCACCCTGAAGCTGACCGCCGCCGCTGCCTCCATGGCAATCCTGGCGGGTTGTGCTACCAACGCGGCGCTGGACGAAGTGCGTCAGACCGCGGAATCTGCTCAGGCCGACGCTGCTGAAGCACGCAGCATCGCCATGCAGGCGCAGAACACCGCCAACCAGGCTCAGCGTGACGCCCAGGCGGCTCTGCAGATGTCCGAGCAGAACCGTGAGGAAATGAACCGCATGTTCCAGCGCACCATGCAGAAGTAATTCTGCTGGCGCCATGTCCTCGCCCTCGGGCGAAGGCATAGGACTGCAAGAGAAAACCCCGCCTCGGCGGGGTTTTCTCGTTGTGTATCCGTGGTCTGTCTTTCAAGGCTGGGTAGCCGGCCGGGTGGCCTACTGCAGCCGTGCGGCGGCCAGCTCCTGATAGAGTCCGTCCAGGTCGAGCAGTTCGTCATAGAGGCCGTCGGCTTCCGGCGTCGGCTCGGGGGCGGGCTCAGGCTCCGGCTCCGCGGTGCGCAGCAGCGACACCACCTGGCCGTCGGGGCCTTCCACTACGGCGCGCAGCCGCTTGTAGTCCACCGGCGGGTTCTCTTCCCCGAACGCCTTGGAGACCACCTCGATGGCATTGAGGATCGGTTCGAAGGCACCCTGGTTCTCTTCGAGCTGGGGGAACGACTGAGCGTAGAGCACGCCGTCCTCCGACCAGCCCGCCTTGAACGGCTGGTCGAGGATGTTGACCTTGGTGCCGCTGGGCACGCGCTCGTAGAGCGACTCGATATCCTCGGGGAACATGCGGATGCAGCCGCGGCTGACCCGCATGCCGACGCCCTCGGGCATGTTGGTGCCGTGGATCAGGTAGCTCGGCAGCCCCAGCAGGATGGCGTGACGGCCCAGGGGGTTGTCGGGGCCCGGCGGCACCACCGCGGGGGCGGCTCGCCCCGGGCGGCGGCTTCCTCGCGCATGGAGCGCGGCGGCGACCAGGCGGGATCCTTGACCTTGACCGTGGTCTTGGTGATGCCCACCGGGGTGGCGAAGCCGTCGCGGCCGACGCTGATCGGATAGGTCTCGACGACCCCGGGCTCGGAGTAGTAGTAGAGGCGCAGCTCCGACAGGTTGACCACGATGCCCTCACGCGGGGCATCGGGCAGGATATGCTGCGCGGGGATTGTCACCTCGGTGCCCTCGAAGGGGGCCCATAGGCTGACGTCCGGGTTGGCCATGCGGATCTCTTCGTAGCCGACATTGTGGCGGCGTGCGATGTCGATCAGGGTCTGGCCCTCTTCCACGGTGACGGTATAGACCTCGCCGATCACGTTGCCCTGTTCGGGCAGGGGGTAGTGGCCGCGCGGCCACTCCCGCTCGGTCTCGTCGGCCACTGCGGCGGTGGAGAGCAGGGTGGCCAGCCCGAGGAGGATGGCGCAGCGCGCGGTGCGTCTGATCAAAGGTGCGGTGTTCATCAACGTCATGTCGTCTCGTGCAGGTGGTCGACGCAGGGTCGACGCAGCCAGGGTTATGTGCGCTTGGCGGTCCTTGCCCAGCGCCTTGGGGTCAGTGGCGATGAAACGCGATAGTGACAGTATAGATTGCCCGACGCCTCAGCGGTTCGCCAGTAGGAAACAGCATCGTCCCTCGCACCTCGCACCTCGCACCTCGCACCTCGCACCTCGCACCTCGTACCTCATACCTCGCACCTCGCACCTCGTACCTCGTACCTCGCACCTCGCACCTCGTAACTCGCACCTCGCACCTCGTACCTCATACCTCGTACCTCATACCCTCAGTCAGGCCGCTTCGACCTTGCGGTTGAGCGCTTCGAGCAGCTGTTCGACGGCCTGGAAGCGCGACTCTTCAGTGGCCATCTCGGCCTCGAAGCGCAGGGTGTCGGCGCCGTCGAGGCGATAGCGCTCCGGGCCTCGTTGAATCAGCTCGACCAGGGTCATGGGGTCGACGCGGGTCTGGGCGGCGAAGATCACCCGGCCGCGGTCGGGGCCCGCCTCCAGGCGTACGATGCCCAGCCGCTCGGCGCGCTGGCGCAGCCGGGTCTGGCGCAGCAGGGTCTTGACCGGCGCCGGCAGCAGGCCGAAGCGGTCGATCAGTTCTACCTGCAGCTCCTTGAGCTCGGCTTCGTCTTGGGCGCTGGCGATGCGCTTGTACATCACCAGGCGCTGCTGGACGTCGTGCAGGTAGTCGTCGGGAATCAGCGCCGGCAGGTTGAGGCTGACTTCCACGCCCTGGTCCAGCGGCGCCTCGATGTTGGGCGTCTTGCCCTGGCGGATCGCCGCCACCGCGCGGTCGAGCATCTGCATGTAGAGGCCGTAGCCGATCGCCTCCATCTGCCCGCTCTGCTCGTCGCCGAGCAGCTCGCCGGCGCCGCGGATCTCCATGTCGTGGCTGGCCAGCGTGAAGCCTGCCCCAGGTCTTCGGCGCCGGCGATGGCCTCCAGCCGCTTGACGGCATCCTTGGTCATGGCCCGCGGAGGGGGGCCAGCAGGTAGGCGTAGGCCTGGTGGTGGCTGCGGCCCACCCGGCCGCGCAGCTGGTGCAGCTGAGCCAGGCCGAACTTGTCGGCGCGCTCGATGACGATGGTATTGGCGCTGGGTACGTCGATGCCGGTCTCGATGATCGTCGAGCAGACCAGGACGTTGAAGCGCTTGTGGTAGAAGTCGGACATGACGCGCTCCAGGGAGCGCTCCGGCAGCTGGCCGTGGGCTACCGCCACCCGGGCCTCGGGCACCAGCTCGCGCACCGTCTCGGCGGCAGTCTCGATGGTCTTGACCTCGTTGTGCAGGAAGTAGACCTGGCCGCCACGCAGGATCTCGCGCAGCAGCGCCTCCTTGATCACCGACTCGTCGCGCTGCTGGACGAAGGTCTTCACCGACAGGCGTCTGGCCGGCGGAGTGGCGATAATGGAGAGATCGCGAATGCCGCTCATGGCCATGTTCAGAGTGCGGGGAATCGGCGTGGCGGTCATGGTCAGGATATCGACCTCGGCGCGCAGGCTCTTGAGGCGCTCCTTCTGGGCCACCCCGAAGCGGTGCTCCTCGTCGATGATCAGCAGGCCCATCTTGGGCAGCTTCATGGACTTCGATAGCAGCTTGTGGGTGCCGATGACGATATCGGCTTGGCCCGCCTCGATGCGCTCGAGCGCGGCGGCCTGGCCGCTGCCGGCGGTGAAGCGCGAGATCAACTCCACCTGCACCGCGGTGTCGGCGAAGCGGTCGCGGAAATTCTCGAAGTGCTGCCGGGCCAGCAGGGTGGTGGGCACCAGTACCACCACCTGGCGGCCCGAGTGCACCGCCAGGAAGGCGGCGCGCATGGCCACCTCGGTCTTGCCGAAGCCGACGTCCCCGCATACCACCCGGTCCATCGGGCGCGGGGCGGTCATGTCGCCGATCACCGCCTCGATGGCGCTGCGCTGGTCGGGGGTCTCCTCGAAGGGGAAGGCGGCGGCGAAGCGGGCGTATTCAGCGTCCGGCGGGGCGCAGGCGAAGCCCTCCCGGGCCTCCCGGCGGGCGTAGATGTCGAGCAGCTCGGCGGCGGTGTCGCGGATCTTCTCGGCGGCCTTCTTGCGCGCCTTGTCCCACTGCTCGGAGCCGAGCCGATGCAGCGGCGCCAGCTCGTCGTCGGCGCCGGCATAGCGCGAGATCAGGTGCAGGCTGTCCACCGGCACGTAGAGGCGGGCGCCGTCGGCGTACTCCAGGGTCACGAATTCGGCGGCCTGGCCGCCGGCCTCGAGGGTCTCCAGCCCTCGGTAGCGGCCCACCCCGTGGGTCTGGTGAACCACCGGTGCGCCGGGGCGAAGCTCAGAGAGGTGGCGGATCGCCATTTCGCCCGCGTCGGTGGCCTTCTCGCGGCGCCGGCTCTGGCGAACCACCTCGCCGTAGAGCTCGGTCTCGCTGATCACCGCGAGATCGGGGCGCTCCAGCCAGAGCCCGGCGTCGATCTCCCCCTCGGTGATCGCCAGACGGGTGTCGGCGGCCAGGAAATCGTGGAAGCCGTCGACGTGGGGCGGGCTTAGCTGCAGCGGCGCCAGGGTCTCCTCCAGGGCCTCGCGCCGTCCCCGGGACTCGGCGACGAACAGCACCCGGGTGTCGGTCTGCTCGGCGAGAAAAGACCCAAGCGCCGCCAGTGGCTGCTTGGCTCTGGCATTGATGGCGACCTGGGGCGGCGCCTTGGCGGCGGGCATCAGGGCATGGCGATGCGCAGCATCGTCGGTGAGCTCGACCCGCGGGTGACGCTTGATGGCGCCGAACACCTCGGCCACCGGCACGAAGCCGCGGCTGGGCGGTAGCAGCGGGCGGGTGGGGTCGACGCCGAGGTTCTCGAAGCGGCTCTCGATGGCTGCCCAGTGGTGCTCGGCGGCGGCGAAGACCCCGGGCAGCAAAGCCACCCGGGTGCCCTCGGCCAGGTGGTCGAACAGCGTCGCCGTCTGTTCGAAGAACAGCGGAAGATACTGCTCCAGGCCGGGGGAGGGGATGCCCTTCAAGGCGTCCACATAGAGCGGGCACTGACGCGGGTCGACGTCGAACAGGGTCTCGAACCCCTCCCGGAAGCAGGCGATGGCGCTGCGCGACAGCGAGTACTCGTGGGCCGGCAGCAGTTCCACCCGCTCGACCTTGTCGCGGCTGCGCTGGGTGTCGGGGTCGAAGTGGCGCAGGGTGTCGATCTCGTCGTCGAACAGATCGATGCGCAGCGGCGCCTCGGACCCCATGGGGAAGAGGTCGATCAGCGCGCCGCGCAGCGCGTACTCGCCGGGCTCATAGACCGTCTCCACGGCACGGTAGCCGGCCCGCGACAGGCTATCGCGAAAGCCCTCGCGATCGAGGCGCTGGCCCACCGCCAGGGTCATCACCCGCCCGGCGATATAGTCCGCCGGGGGCAGGCGCTGCATCAGGGTGTTGATCGGCACCAGCACGATACCGCGCTCGCCGAGCTGCAGCCGGCGCAGGGTGCGCAGCCGCTCGGAGACGATGTCCTGATGGGGGAGAAACTGTCGTAGGGTAGCGTCTCCCAATCGGGGAAGGGCAGCACCGGCACGCTGGCAAAGAAGCGCAGGTCGTTCTCGAGGCGCTGGGCCCCGGCGGTATCGGCGGTGATCACCAGCAGCGGGGCGTCGGTGGCCAGCTGGGCCAGCGCCAGCGCCGCGGCGCTGCCGGGCGGGGTGTACCAGTAGCGGGTGTCGCGCAGCCCTTCGGGGCGTGGCGGGTCGAGCGGCGAGAAATTGGGCATGATGTCGTCTGGGCTGTCGTCGGCTTGGGCGGCGCTCAGAGCGGCCGCCTCCCGGGGTCGGGCAAGGCTATCGCAGTCAGTGTGGGAGGGAGCTTCAGCTCGCGAAGCAGCGCGCAGCGCTGCCCAAGATGTAGGGCGCCTTTCGGCGCCTTTCGGCGCCTTCGCCCGATAAATCGGCCTCCCACTTAAGCTGTCGCCACTCACGGCAGAATAACACTTGCGATTGCTCTGCGAGGTCAGGGCATCATACCAGCCTGCCGAGAGGCTTGTAGTCAAGTCCGAGTTCCTGTAATCCCCCTACAGCCACTGCGACCATCCTGCGATTGCCCTGCCGTAAGGCTGACGGGATAATGTGTCCTGAACTCCGACCACCACCAGAGAGGCTTCTCGTGAGTCAGCAACCCCTCGATACCGTCTTCCAGGAATGGCACGACAACCAGGCGATCGCCGAACAGCTGATCCCTCTGATCGGGCTGCTCTACCGTCGCAACAACGTGGTCACCACGCTCTACGGTCGCTCGCTGTTCAATCGCAGCGTGATCCGCATCCTGAAGGACCACCGTTTCGTCAGGAAGGTCGAGGGGACCGAGCTCTCCGTGCAGGATACCTATCCGCTGGTCAAGGCCATGACCGAGCTCGACCTGGGGCCCGCCCACGTCGACGTGGGCAAGCTGGGGGTGGCGTTCAAGAAGCAGGGGGCGGCGATGCTCGCGCCTTCCTCGAGAAGGAGCTTGCCGAGATCGTCGGTCGGCATGACCCTGAGGGCAGCAATGGCGAGCCTCAGGACGTGGTGCTCTACGGCTTCGGGCGTATCGGGCGTATCCTCGCTCGGGTGCTGGTGGAGAAGGCCGGTGGCGGCAACCTGCTGCGTCTGCGCGCCATCGTCGTGCGCGGCCGCGGCGATATCGCCAAGGACCTCGAAAAGCGGGCGAGCCTGCTGCGTCGCGACTCGGTGCACGGGCCCTTCAACGGCACCATCCAGGTGGACGTGGAGGCGCGCACCCTGACCGCCAACGGCAACGTCATCCAGGTGATCTACGCCGACTCCCCGGCCGAGGTGGACTACACCGCCTACGGCATCGACAACGCCGTCGTCGTCGACAATACCGGCATCTGGCGCGACGAGGCGGGCCTGGGCCAGCACTTGCAGTGCAAGGGCGCCGCCAAGGCGATCCTCACGGCGCCGGGCAAGGGCGACATCAAGAACATCGTTTTCGGCATCAACGACGGCGATATCAGCGCCGAGGACCGCATCCTCTCGGCCGCCTCGTGCACCACCAATGCCATCGTGCCGGTGCTCAAGGTGCTCAACGACGAGTACGGCATCAGCAACGGCCATGTCGAGACGGTGCACGCCTACACCAACGACCAGAACCTGATCGACAACTACCACAAGGGCGACCGTCGCGGCCGCAGCGCGCCGCTCAACATGGTCCTGACCGAAACCGGTGCCGCCAAGGCGGTGGCCAAGGCGCTGCCCGAGCTCGGTGGCAAGCTGACCGGCAACGCCATTCGCGTGCCGACCCCCAACGTCTCCATGGCGATCCTCAACCTGACCCTGGAGAAGGAGACCGACGCCGGCTCCCTCAACGACTACCTGCGTCGCATGTCCATCGATTCGGCCTACCAGAAGCAGATCGACTACGTGGACTCGCCTGAGGTGGTGTCGTCCGACTTCGTCGGCAATCGCCATGCCGGGATCGTCGACGCCAAGGCCACCATCGCCAACGGCAAGCATGCGGTGCTCTACGTCTGGTATGACAACGAGTTCGGCTACAGCTGCCAGGTGGTGCGTATCCTGCAGCACATCTCCAACGTGCGCTTCCTCAAGCTGCCGCGGGCCCAGGCCTGAGTCGCCGTGGCCTGTCGTCATTCCCGACCGTGGCGGTCGGGAATTTTCTGATCTAGATCATGTCGCGCGATAGCGTCCCGCCTCCGGACCGAGGTGGGGCGCCGCGGCGATGACCTCGCCGGCTCGCCCAGGGAGCCGCTTTCAACGCCTCTTCGACCCTCGCGGCCGTGCGCCGCCTCGCCCGCCCTAGACGTTTTGCGACCATCGGTCGTGTGGCCATTGGTCGCGCTTGTCTTTATAATACGGTGGATTTTTCGGGGTGGTCCGAGCTGACTCGGGCCTGACTGGTAACGTACTGACGCTAATAAGAATTCGAATCCATTCGAACCCCTTTCCTTCATCTATCCGATCCATCAACTGGGCGAGACTATGATCGAAGTCAAGAAAGGCCTGGATCTCCCCATCACGGGGACGCCCGAGCAGCGCATCGAAGATGCGCGGCCGGTGCGTCACGTGGCTATCCTGGGTACCGACTACGTTGGCATGAAGCCGACCATGGAGGTTCAGGAGGGGGACAAGGTAAAACTAGGCCAGCTGCTCTTCACTGACAAGAAGATCGACGGCGTACGCTTCACGGCACCGGCCGCCGGGGAAGTGGTCGCCATCAACCGCGGCGAGAAGCGCAAGCTGCTGTCGGTGGTGATCAAGGTCGATGAACAAGAGGAGGCCGTCGAGTTCAAGGCGCACGGGCGTGACAAGCTCGAGGGCCTCGAGCGCCAGGCGGTGGTCGACCAGCTGGTCGAGTCCGGCATGTGGACGGCGCTGCGTACGCGGCCCTACTCCCGCACGCCTGCTATCGACAGCGAACCTGCCGATATCTTCGTCACCGCTATCGACACTCATCCGCTGGCCGTCGACCCGGCCACCATCATCAATGAGCAGCCGGAGGCCTTCGAGGATGGGCTCAAGGTGCTGGCGCGGCTGACCCAGGGCAAGGTGTTCCTGTGTACCGCACCGGACGCCAAGATCCCTGGCGGCGACGTCAAGGGCGTGCAGACCGAGACCTTCTCCGGCCCGCATCCGGCCGGCCTGGTGGGTACCCATATTCACTACCTGTCGCCGGTCGCCCTGCACAAGCGGGTCTGGCACATCGGCTATCAGGACGTGATCGCCTTCGGCAAGCTGTTCGCGGAAGGCAAGATCGAGACCCAGCGTGTGGTGGCCCTGGGCGGCCCGCGCGCCGAGCAGCCGCGTCTGCTGCGCACCCGCATCGGGGCCAGCACCCAGGAGCTGCTCGACGGCGAGGTGATCCAGCCCGACGAGACCCGGGTGATCTCCGGCTCGGTGTTCTCCGGCTTCACCTGTGAAGGCGCCCTGCGCTACCTGGGCCGTTTCGGCAATCAGGTCACCCTGCTCGAAGAGGGCAACAAGCGCCAGTGGATGGCTTGGCTCTCGCCCGGCGCCAACCGCCACTCGGTGATGGGCATCTACCTGTCGAAGCTCACCGGGCTGAAGGACTATGCGCCGACGACCTCGACCAACGGCTCTGAGCGGGCCATGGTGCCGGTGGGCATGTACGAGGAAGTCATGCCGCTGGATATCCTGCCCACGCAGCTGCTGCGCTCGCTGATCGTCGGCGACATCGAGGTGGCCATGCAGCTCGGGTGCCTGGAGCTGGATGAAGAGGACCTGGCGCTGTGCACCTATGTGTGCCCGGGCAAGTACGAATACGGTCCCATCCTGCGCGACAACCTCACCCTTATCGAGAAAGAGGCCTGATGTGATGGGTATCCGACAGACACTCGACAATCTCGAGCCGCATTTCCACAAGGGCGGCAAGTACGAGAAGATGTACCCGCTCTACGAGGCGGTCGACACTATCTTCTACTCGCCGCCCAGCGTGGCCAAGACCACCGCTCACGTGCGCGACGGCGTCGACCTCAAGCGCATCATGATCACCGTCTGGCTGTGCACCTTCCCGGCGATGTTCTTCGGCATGTGGAACGCCGGCTGGCAGGCCAACATGGCCATCGCCGACGGCTACGCCTCCATGGCCGGCTGGCGCGAAGCCATCATGATGACCCTGGCCAGCGGCCACGATCCGGGCAGCCTGTGGGCCAACTTCGTGCTCGGTGCCACCTACTTCCTGCCGATCTACCTGGTGACCTTCGTGGTCGGGGGCTTCTGGGAGGTGCTGTTTGCCGTCAAGCGCGGCCACGAGGTCAACGAAGGCTTCTTCGTCTCCTCGGTGCTCTACGCCCTGATCCTGCCGGTGGACATTCCGCTGTGGCAGGTGGCGCTGGGTATCACCTTCGGTATCGTGATCGGCAAGGAGATCTTCGGCGGTACCGGCAAGAACTTCCTCAATCCGGCGCTGACCGGCCGTGCCTTCCTCTACTTCGCCTACCCGGCGCAGATTTCCGGTGACGAAGTGTGGGTGGCCGCCGATGGCTTCTCCGGCGCTACCGCCCTGTCCGTGGCGTTCCAGGAGGGGATGGGCGCACTGACCGACCAGCTCAGCTGGTGGCATGCCTTCCTCGGCTTCATGCCGGGCTCCATCGGGAGACGTCGACGCTGGCGATCCTGATCGGTGCGGCGGTGCTGCTGTGGACCAAGATCGCCTCCTGGCGAATCATGCTCGGGGTCTTCCTTGGCATGGTGGCGACCAGCGCGCTATTTAACCTGATTGGCTCCGACTCCAACCCGATGTTTGCCATGCCCTGGTACTGGCATCTGGTGATCGGCGGCTTCGCCTTCGGTATGGTGTTCATGGCCACCGACCCGGTGTCGGCTTCCATGACCAACCAGGGCCGGCTGATCTTCGGTGCCCTGATCGGCGTCATGACCGTCCTGATCCGCGTGGTCAACCCGGCCTTCCCGGAAGGCATCATGCTGGCGATCCTGTTCGCCAACCTGTTCGCCCCGCTGATCGATCACTTCTTTGTTCAGGCCAACATCAAGCGCCGCATGCAGCGCACCGGTGTACCGGCCGAGGAGACTGCCTGATGGCACAGAGCAATAACTCCATCAAGAAGATCCTGACGGTGGCGTTCGCACTCTGCATCGTGTGTTCGGTCATCGTCTCCACCGCCGCCGTGGCGCTGCGGCCTATGCAGATGCTCAACGAGGAGCTCGACCGCAAGACCAACATCCTGCGTGTCGCCAACCTCTACGAGCGCGGCATCGACGTGGAAGCCGCGTTCGCCGAGATCACCCCGCGGGTGGTCGACATGCGTACCGGCGAGTACACCGACGAGTTCGATCCGGCCACCTTCGATCACTTCCAGGCGGCTCGCGATCCGGCTACCGGCCGCACCCTGTCCGGGGATCGCGACATTGCCGGCCTGTCTCGGGTGGAAAACTTCGCCACCGTCTACCTGGTCGGTGACCCTGATAATCCGGAACAGATCATCGTGCCGATCCGTGGCCAGGGGCTGTGGGGCCTGATGCGCGGCTACATGTCCATCGAAGGCGACGGCAACACCATCGTCGGCATCACCTACTATGAGCACAGCGAGACGCCGGGCCTTGGCGCCGAGGTCAACAACCCGCGCTGGCAGGCTCAGTGGGAAGGCAAGCAGATCTTCGCCGATGAAGAGAGCCTGACCCCGGCCATTCGCGTGGCCCGTGGCACCGGCAGCGGCGAGCATGAGGTCGACGGCCTCTCCGGCGCGACGCTGACCGCCAACGGCGTCACCAACATGCTGCAGTTCTGGCTGAGCCCGGAAGGTTTCGGTGAGTACCTGGCGACATTCCGTGCAGGAATCGACCAGGAAGAGGCTCAAGAAGCCGACGTCGAACTCGAATCGGAAGGAGCCTGATCATGGCGGATGCAACTCCTAAGAGCGTACTCACGACGCCGCTGACGAAGAACAACCCCATCGCCCTGCAGGTGCTCGGCATCTGCTCGGCGCTGGCGGTGACCACCAGCATGAGCGTATCGCTGGTCATGACCCTGGCGGTCATCTTCGTCTGTGCCTTCTCGAACCTGTTCGTGTCGCTGATTCGGCACCATATCCCGTCTTCCATCCGTATCATCGTTCAGATGACCATCATCGCCTCGCTGGTGATCGTGGTCGATCAGGTGCTCAAGGCGTTTGCCTACGAGATGTCCAAGCAGCTCTCGGTATTCGTCGGCCTGATCATCACCAACTGCATCATCATGGGCCGTGCCGAAGGCTTCGCCATGCAGAACGGCCCCAAGATGTCGTTCATCGATGGCGTCGGCAACGGCCTGGGCTACGGCCTGGTGCTGATGATCGTCGGCTTCGTTCGCGAGCTGTTCGGCTCCGGCAGCGTCTTCGGCTTCACCGTCCTCGCGCCGGTGCAGGACGGCGGCTGGTACGTGCCCAACGGCCTGCTGCTGCTGCCGCCCTCAGCCTTCTTCATCATCGGGCTGCTGATCTGGGTGATTCGCGAGATGCACCCCGAGCAGGTGGAAGAGAACGAGTTCAAGATGAAGCACAACACCGAACCCAAGGAGGCCGTGTAACATGGAACACTATATCAGTCTGTTCGTTGCCTCGGTCTTCGTCGAGAACCTGGCCCTGGCGTTCTTCCTGGGCATGTGTACCTTCCTGGCGGTGTCCAAGAAGGTCTCGGCGGCCTTTGGCCTGGGCATCGCGGTGATCGTGGTGTTGACCATCGCGGTACCGGTCAACAACGTCATCTACAACGTCCTGCTGGCGGAAGGGGCATTGACCTGGACCGGCATCAGCGGTGCCGAGAACGTCGATCTCTCCTTCCTGGGCCTGCTGAGTTACATCGGCGTCATCGCTGCCCTGGTACAGATCCTCGAGATGTTCCTCGATAAGTATGTGCCGGTGCTCTACAACGCCCTGGGCGTGTTCCTGCCGCTGATCACCGTGAACTGCGCCATCCTCGGTGGCGTGCTGTTCATGGTAGAGCGTAACTACAACTTCGGCGAGTCGGTGGTCTACGGCTTCGGCTCCGGGGTTGGCTGGGCGCTGGCGATCACCGCACTGGCGGGGCTGCGCGAGAAGCTCAAGTACAGCGACGTGCCCGGCGGTCTTCAGGGCCTGGGCATCACCTTCATCACCGTGGGTCTGATGTCGCTGGGCTTCATGTCCTTCTCCGGCATTCAGCTCTGAGCCAGGGCGCGTTTCCGGCGGCGCGGCGCGCCGCCGGGAATCAGGTTACTCACAGCAAATAGGAAACCGACATGGTTGCAACATCTGTCATCTTGCTCGGTGTGTTCATGTTCACCCTGATCGTCATCGGTCTGACCGGGGTGATCCTGGCCGCTCGCAGCAAGCTCGTGAGCACCGGGGACGTGACCATCGAGGTCAACGGCGACCCCGAACACACCCTGACCACCCAGGCCGGGGCAAGCTGCTCGACACCCTGGCCGCCAACGGCATCTTCCTGTCGTCGGCCTGCGGCGGCGGCGGCTCCTGCGCCCAGTGCAAGTGCCGCGTGGAGGAGGGCGGTGGCGCCATCCTGCCCACCGAAGAGTCCCACTTCACCATGCGCGAGAAGAAGGAGGGCTGGCGGCTCTCCTGCCAGGTGCCGGTGAAGCAGGACATGAAGGTCGAGGTGCCCGAAGAGGTCTTCGGCGTCAAGAAGTGGGAGTGCGAGGTCATCTCCAATCCCAACGTCGCCACCTTCATCAAGGAACTCAACCTCAAGCTGCCCGAAGGCGAGAACGTCGAGTTCCGCGCCGGTGGCTACGTGCAGCTGGTGGCCCCGCCCTACGATATCTCCTTCTCCGACTTCGATATCGAAGAGGAGTACCGGGGGGATTGGGAGAAGTTCGATCTCTTCAAGATTCGCCATAAGAACAACGAGGAGGTCATCCGCGCCTACTCCATGGCGAACTATCCGGAAGAGAAGGGCATCCTCAAGTTCAACATTCGTATCGCCACCCCGCCGCCCAACACCAGCCACCCGCCGGGGCTGATGTCCACCTACGTCTTCAACCTGAAGCCGGGTGACAAGGTCACGGTGATGGGGCCCTTCGGCGAGTTCTTCGCCAAGGACACCGATGCCGAGATGGTCTTCGTCGGCGGCGGTGCGGGCATGGCGCCGATGCGCAGCCACATCTTCGACCAGCTCAAGCGCCTGGACTCCAAGCGCAAGATCACGTTCTGGTACGGTGCACGCTCCTGGCGTGAGACCTTCTACAACGATGAGTACGATAAGCTGGCCGAGGAGCACGAGAACTTCGAGTGGCACCTGGCCCTGTCCGACCCGCTGCCCGAGGACAACTGGGAAGGACCCACCGGGTTCATTCACAACGTGCTGTACGAAAACTACCTCAAGGACCATCCGGCCCCCGAGGACTGCGAGTACTACATGTGCGGGCCGCCCATGATGAACGCCTCGGTGATCAAGCTGCTGCTCGATCTGGGCGTGGAACCGGAGAACATCATGCTGGACGACTTCGGCGGATGATTCCCCTCGCCTCACGGCGGTTTCCAGGGCTGGCCCATCGCGGGCCGGCCCTGTTCCTGTTCATACTGCTGTTGTTACCCGTGATGACGCTGCTCAGCGCTTGTCGCAGCCAGCAGCAGGAGCACCAGCTCCAGGGTAGCGTCCTGGGCACGGGCTACCATCTCACCCTGTATGCCGACCTCGATGAGCCTCAGCGCGAGGCGCTAAAGGCCGGCATACAAGGTGAATTGGCCGACATCGAACAGCACGGCGAGCGGCTGCTGGCCGCGCTGGGGCTGGCCTTCGCGCCTTACCCGGCGTGGCTGGCTAACGCGCCGCAGTCGCTCATGGACGAGCTTGCCCGGCTGCTGCATGCCGCGGCGGTCGACCGCCTGACGCGCCATCTGAAAGCGCAGGGGATGCAAAGTGCCCTGGTCGAGGTCGGCGGCATGGTGCGCACGCTTGGTGCGCCGCCGGGCCGGGACTGGACGCTGTCCCTAGCCCATGTCGGCCTGCCGGGAAGCGGCGAGGCGCCGCGCGTGACGCTACGTGACGCCGCCCTGGTCCAGCGACCGGCCTCCCGCAACGGGAGCGAAGCGCCCGACGATCGCCGGGTCCTCGGCGTCAGCGTGGTAGCCGCCACCGCTAGCGAAGCCCAGCGTCAGGCGCTGTGGCTGACGACGGGCAACGGCAGGGCGGACGTCTCGTCTCACGGGTGCCAAGCGGCTGAGGATCGTGCCGCCAGACTCGTTGTCGAAACCCCACAAGGTATTGAAATTCATAACACGACGGCCCTCGAGCCCTGGCTCGTGCGCTAGCCGGAAGGAGAAGCTGATGACCACCTTTTTTATCGTGCTTGGCTTTATGCTGCTGATCATGGCCGCCATGGCCGTCGGTGTGATCATGGGGCGCAAGCCCATCGCCGGCTCCTGCGGCGGGCTCAACAATCTTGGCCTGAAGGACGGCTGCGAGGTGTGCGGCGGCAAGGATGAGATCTGCGAGGAAGAGAACCGCAAGAACCGCGCAAGCGCCCGTCGTCGCAGCGACGAGAGCCGCGGCGCCGACCTCGGCTACGACGCCACCAAGCGCTGAGGCCCTTCGGGCAGTGACAAGGGACGAGGAGCGAGGGACAAGGGCCGCCAGCATAACGGTGAGCGCAGATCCTGCGCGGTGGCTAGTGATCCAGGGGCAAGGCCGAGTGGTTCCTCGCCCCTCGAACCTCGCCCCTCGTACCGATATCGAACAAGGAGACGCAAGAGCCCATGGCAGTTCACAACTATGACGTGGTGGTGATCGGTACCGGCCCTGCCGGCGAAAGTGCCGCCATTAATGCCGCCAAGCATGGCAAGCGGGTTGCGGTAGTGGAAAAGCAGCCGATGGTGGGCGGTAACTGTACCCACTGGGGGACCATCCCCTCCAAGGCGCTGCGCCACCAGGTCAAGCAGATCATGGCGTTCAATACCAACCGAATGTTTCGCGATATCGGCGAGCCGCGCTGGTTCTCGTTTCCCAAGGTGATGGAGCGTTCGCGCATTACCATCGACCAGCAGGTGGAGATGCGCACCCGCTTCTACGCGCGCAACCGCATCGATATGTTCAGCGGCGTGGCGCGCTTCAAGGACGAGCACACCCTGCTGATTCGCGACCGCCAGGAGGGCCTCGAGGAGCTCGTCGCCCAGAAGGTTATCGTGGCCACCGGCTCACGGCCCTATCGTCCGGCGGATATCAACTTTCGCCACCCGCGCATCTACTGCTCCGACACCATCCTCAGCCTGAACCACACCCCGCGCACCCTGATCATCTTCGGCGCCGGCGTCATCGGCTGCGAGTACGCCTCGATCTTTTCCGGGCTTGGCGTCAAGGTCGACCTGATCAACAACCGCGATAGCCTGCTCTCCTTCCTGGACGACGAGATCTCCGACGCGCTCTCGTACCACCTGCGCAAGCACGGCGTGCTGATTCGCCACAACGAGGAGTACGAGCGGGTCGAGGGCGACGAGTCCGGCGTCACCGTCTACCTTAAATCGGGTAAGAAGCTGCGCGCCGACGCCTTCCTGTGGGCCAACGGGCGCACCGGCAACACTGACCAGCTGGGCCTCGAGAACATCGGCCTGGAGGCCAACGGCCGGGACAGCTCGCCGTCGACGAGCACTACCGCACCGCCATCCCGCATATCTATGCCGCCGGCGACGTGATCGGCTGGCCGAGCCTCGCCAGTGCCGCCTACGACCAGGGGCTCAACGCCTGCGACGAGCTCCTCGACCGCGACTACCGTTACGTCAGCGAGGTGCCCACCGGCATCTACACCATCCCCGAGATCAGCTCCTTCGGGCGTAACGAGCGTGAGCTCACCGAAGCCAAGGTGCCCTACGAGGTGGCCCAGGCCTTCTTCAAGGACACCGCCCGGGCCCAGATCACCGGCGACACCGTGGGCATGCTCAAGATCCTCTTCCACCAGGACACCCTGGAGATCTACGGCATCCACTGCTTCGGCGACCAGGCCTCGGAGATCGTCCATATCGGCCAGGCGATCATGCAGCAGAAGGGCGAGGCCAACAGCCTCAAGTACTTCGTCAACACCACCTTCAACTACCCCACCATGGCCGAGGCCTACCGCGTGGCGGCCCAGAACGGGCTGAACCGGGTGTTCTGACCACCTGCCGGGATTGCCCCTTTCAGTACTAGTTATTTCACCTTGCGCCGGTCGACCAGACCGGCTTTTTTGTGCGTCTGTAACCTCACCCCTTCACCTAATCAGCCTTTTTTCCCTTTCATCGGTCTGAATAATTCCAAAAAAGCAGATAAAAACACCGATTTCACCGCGCTTGACAAGATAACGAGTGCCAGGCTGGCAAAGCATGAGAAAAATAGTGAACGCAAGATACTGCTATGCAATGTAATCTTATGTAGTCAGATGCGAAACCTAATGTTCATTAACTATGCTCACGCTCGCTCGAAGCGTGGGCAGTGGAAGCGCATATCGGCCCGGAGAACGCCATATTACAACTCCCGGGCGGTAGCGTGCCTGAAAGCAATCCATCGCATTACGGTTTGCCTGGCGCATTCGGGGAACAACATAACAAGTCTCGTGCAATGACACGAGATAAGGATGGCAAAATGTCATATCTACGCAGGCGAAATGGGCTGGCGGCCATGCTGCTGGCACTGAGTCTCTCTGGCTGTGTGATGGCCCCAGGGGGGCATATCGACTACAGTGCGGAGACACCGGAGATCGACCACCTGGTGGATATTCAGGCGATCACTCCTCAGCTCGTGTCGCAGTATCGCAGTGAACTGAATAACGACGTGGCCACCTTGATGCCGGCGAGCCTACGCGGCGAACTCGAACGCTTCGAGTACCGCGTCGGCCCCGGTGATGTCCTGAGCATCATCGTTTACGATCATCCAGAACTCACCATTCCTGCCGGTGCCGAGCGCAGTGCGGTGGAAGCGGGTAACACCGTGCGCCCTGATGGCACCATCTTCTATCCCTATATCGGCCGCGTTCAGGTCGGGATAGAACGACCGATGAGATTCGCACTCTCCTGACGCGCCGCCTGGCCGGTTTCATTACCGACCCCCAGGTCGATGTCATCGTTGCTGCCTATCGCTCCCAGAAAATCTATGTCAGCGGTGCCATTGGCTCTGCTAGGACACTGCCGATCACCAGTGTCCCCTTGACCGTGCTCGATGCCATCAGCGAGGTGGGGGAGCCGCTGACAATGGCGACTGGCACAACGTGATTCTCAATCGCGACGGCCGAAAGGACACGCTCTCACTGTACGCCCTGCTCCGTCAGGGGGACCAGACCCAGAACCGCTTGCTGCGTCACGGTGATGTGTTGCATATCCCGACGCGAGAGACTCAGAACGTGGCCGTACTGGGGCAGGTGCGAAATCCAGGCAACTTGAACCTCGGCAATGAGCGCATCACCTTAACCGATGCCTTGGCCAGAGCAGGCGGGGTAGTAGAGACACGTGCACGACCCTCGGGTGTCTTCGTGATTCGTGTCCGGCCGGAGGAGAGTGACAAGCTTGCGACCGTCTATCAGTTGGATATCAACAATGCCACGGCTCTGACCATGGGAACCCACTTTCCCCTGCAGCCCCAGGACGTGATCTATGTGACCGACGCACCGCTGGCTCGTTGGAACAACGTAATCAACCTGCTGCTGCCGTCCATCGTGCTGCCAAGTGCCGTCACCGGTACGGCCACTGATATCGGGGAGCTGTAGGCGTCTGGCAATATTCTATCTCTTGTGTGATAACCCTATTCAAATGTGATAATCCTATGGCTACTAACTCCCAGCCTCCCGCAGAGGAAGCGATCGACTTGGGTCGCCTCTTCGGCGTACTGCTCGATCATAAATGGTTTATCGCCATCGTCACCTTTCTCTTTATTATCGGTGGCATCGTATACGGAAAACTGGCAACCCCGATTTATCAGGGTGATGCCCTGGTTCAGGTCGAGCGACGTTCAAACGTTAGCCCACTGGGCGATCTAAGCAACGCACTGGGAGTGGCTGGTGAGATAAATCATACCTCGGCAGAGGTCCAAATCCTCCAGTCGCGCATGGTTCTGGGCCTCTTGTGTGATAACCCTATTCAAATGTGATAATCCTATGGCTACTAACTCCCAGCCTCCCGCAGAGGAAGCGATCGACTTGGGTCGCCTCTTCGGCGTACTGCTCGATCATAAATGGTTTATCGCCATCGTCACCTTTCTCTTTATTATCGGTGGCATCGTATACGGAAAACTGGCAACCCCGATTTATCAGGGTGATGCCCTGGTTCAGGTCGAGCGACGTTCAAACGTTAGCCCACTGGGCGATCTAAGCAACGCACTGGGAGTGGCTGGTGAGATAAATCATACCTCGGCAGAGGTCCAAATCCTCCAGTCGCGCATGGTTCTGGGCCACGCCGTTGATCGGCTGGGACAGGATACGATCGTACGCCCGGTCACACTGCCCATCATTGGCGACTATGTACTTCGTCATCGTGTTTCGCGCCCGGAGTTTCCTATCAGGCTGCCTTATGTCAGCGATTATGTGCTCAGCAGCAGCATCTCACAGCCCGCCTTTATGGAGCGTCAGCCCTTTGTATGGGGCGATGATAGGCTGGAGGTGTCGCGTTTCATGCTGGTGGAGCATCGGCGAGGCGATGTGGTGGTAGTAGAACGCGATAGTGAGGAGCGCTACCGGGTGATGATCGATGGGCAGGAAATCGGAACCGGGTATATCGGGCGACTCGGCAATTACCTGGATGGCGAGCTGGCACTGTTGATCGATGAATTCCATGCCCCGCCGGGTGTCCAGTTCCAACTGGCCAAGCGTAATCGCAGTGAAGAGATCCGCTCGCTTGGCAATAGGTTGCAGATCAGCGAAGTCGGGGAGGGCGTGACTCATCAACTGGGGTGCTTCGACTCTCTATGGCAGGACACGATCCCCAGGAGATCGTGCGCACGCTGGATGCCGTTGCCGATACCTTCCTGACCCAAAACGTCGAGCGCCAGTCCGCCCAGGCCGAGCAAAGCCTGAACTTCCTGGAGGCGAAAACACCGGAACTGCGCGGTCAGCTTCGCACCGCTGAAGAGCGGCTCAATAAGTACAGGACAGAGCTCGACAGCGTCGACCTGTCTAGCGAGGCCCAAGCCGCCGTGGAGCGCTATATTGATATTGAGCGTAGGCTAAATGAGTTGGAGTTCCAGGAAGCTGAGCTGGCTCAGCGCTATACCGCTAGCCATCCCAGCTATCAAACATTGCTTAGGCAAAAGCGCCATCTACAGACGGAAAAAGGCCAGCTCAATGACCGGGTCAACGAGTTGCCAGCCGCCCAACAGGAGGTGCTGCGACTAACGCGGGATGTCGAGGTGACCCAGGCAATCTACGTCAACGTGCTCAACAAGGTGCAGGAACTGCAGGTGGCCAAGGCCGGCACCATCGGCAATATCCGTATTATCGACCGGGCCGAAATCCAGGGGTTGGTCGCCCCACAGCGATCCCGCATCACGATACTGGCTACGCTACTGGGGGCGACACTGGCGGTCGGGCTGGTACTGTTACGAACCCTGCTCAAGCGCGGCGTGGAATCACCCGACCAGATTGAAGCCGCGGGCATGCCGGTGTATGCCACCATTCCGCTATCCAGTCAGCAGCGAAGCTTGGTACGGAGAGGAAAACTGAGGCGTAACCGTACGGGGACGACATTATTTCGGGTGTGCTGGCTACAAGCAATCCGGCCGACGATGCCGTTGAGGCCATTCGCGGCCTGCGCACTAGCCTGCATTTTGCCATGCTGGAGGGGCGCAACAACCGCTTGATGATTACAGGCCCCAGTTCCGGCGTCGGGAAGAGCTTCGTCTCTATTAACCTGGCTGCCGTGGCCGCACAGGCCGGTATGCGAGTGCTGATCATGGATGCCGACCTGCGAAAGGGGCGCATTCATCACGCCTTCCGTCAGCACAGCGGCAAAGGTTTAGCCGAGTATCTCGCAAACCGAGTGGAGCTCGACGACATCATTCAGGAAACGCCTATTGATAACTTGTCGTTGCTGTCCCGTGGTAGTGTACCACCCAACCCTTCCGAGCTTCTGATGCAACCTCGCTTCATGGAGGCGATGGCCCAGTTGGGAAAACGCTATGATCTGATCATCATTGATACGCCACCCGTACTGGCAGTGACCGATGCCAGTGTGGTCGGCAAGCACTGCGGCACTTCCCTGATCGTGGCGCGCTTTGAACGCAATCCGGTGCGTGAACTCATTGCTGCAAAACGACGCCTGGAAAGCAATGGGCTAGAAGTTCAGGGGATTATTCTCAATGCCATCGAACGCAAGGCTTCTACTGCGTCAAGCTATTATGGATACTATCCTTACAGCTATCGCTGAAATATCTCAAGTGGGTTTATATCCAGATATCTGCACTGTGGACTAGCTATATTAGGTGCTTTCCTTGATTGCTTTCGCTATACTACTTACCTGAAAGAGTTTCTGGGGCTTATAACTAGCGACTGTTAGTAAATTTGATTATGAATATTGAGCCGCCAGGGTTGGATGATTGATTAGGTAATTTCGATAGCTAACTCAGGGTAGTAATGCCTTACGCTCTTTGACACAGCACTGTGAGGAAGTGGACTTAAAATAAACGAATAAGCGCATATTGGTGACTGGAGCCGATGGCTTTATTGGCTCGCACCTAGTGGAGTGTTTAGTTCAGCAGGGGCATGTGGTTCGAGCCTTCGCAATGTAGAACTAGTTCAATACTTGGGGATGGCTGGACTGCTGTGATGCCACGACTCGGGAAGCTATTGAGGTCTTCGCTGGGGATGTGCGTGATCCCTACGGGGTCAAGCAGGCGATGCAGGGGTGCGATGTGGTGTTCCACTTGGCGGCGCTGACCGCGATTCCTTACTCCTATCACTCGCCGGATAGTTATATCGATACCAATATCAAGGGAACGCTCAACGTGTTACAGGCGGCACGAGAGCTGGGTGTCGAGCGAGTGGTGCACACCTCGACTAGCGAGGTGTATGGTTCGGCGATCATGGTGCCGATTGATGAGTCAGTCGCAACCACTGCAGGGGCAGTCACCCTATTCGGCATCCAAGATCGGTGACGAGTCCGCGTAGCGGAGTGCGATGCCGCAGTGGGGGAGGTGATCAACGTCGGCAGCGGTTTTGAGATCAGCATCGGCAATACCGTGGACCTGATCGCCGAACTTATGGGGCGTGAGGTCGAGATTGACACAGATATACAGAGCCTGCCCCCGCGTGAAAGTGAGGCAGAGCGCCTGGTAGCGGGTATCGACAAGGCCGTGTGATTGTTGGGGCATGTGCCAACTTATGCCGGGCGCGAGTGCTTGTGCCGGGGGCTCGAGACGACCATTGCTTGGTTCGAGGATCGCGACAACCTGGGGCGCTAGAAGGAGAATCATTTTACATCGCTAGGGACATGCTAGCTTGTTAAAACCATCGATTGGAGCCGACGTGGACGAGTTCTACATAGTGGGAGGCGGTGATCATTCCCGGGTGTTGATTCATGGCCTGCGCCGGTTGGGCTATTTTGTCCGAGGATATGTGGCACCACAAGATGAAGGGGAGGTGATGGGCGTGCCGTTCCTGAGGAAACGATGCCGAGATGTTGGCCAGGGAAGCGGTACAGCCATACCTGGCGGCACTTGGTATGGGTAAAGTCTCCGTTGACACGCCGCGCCTGGGCATTCTCGAGGCATACCAGGCACACGGTCTGCAGTTCCCGGTCATCTATACGTCTGGCTCGATCGTCCACGAGGGGGTCATTGCCGGGGCTGGCAGTGTGGTGATGGATGGTGCAGTTATCGTCACCGGGAGCCGGATGGGACGGGCCTGCATCGTCAACACCAATGCCACTGTCGATCATAACTGCCACCTCGGTGACGATGTTCATGTGGCACCCGGTGCGGTCCTCAGCGGCGGAGTTGAAATTGGCAACCGCTGCATGATCGGCACCGGCGCCAGCCTGATCCATGGGATTCGGGTCTGCGCCGACTGCTTGATTGGTGCCGGTGCCACCGTAGTTTGCGATATCGACATGCCGGGCACTTATGTCGGGACCCCTGCCAGGAGAGTCGCATGATCCACCCGTCCGCCACCTACGTGATTGCTGAGGCCGGCGTCAATCACAACGGCTCTTTGGAGATGGCCTTCGAACTGATCGACGCTGCCAAGGGCTGCGGGGCCGATGCCATCAAGTTCCAGACTTTCAAGGCAGATACGCTGGTGACCAAGCACGCGACTAAGGCAGCCTACCAGCGCGAAACGGTACCGGGCTCCAACGCCCAACATGGCATGCTGAAGGCGCTGGAGCTATCTGAGGATGACTTCTTGAGTCTTCATGCTTATTGCAAAAAGCAGGGCATTGAGTTCCTCTCCAGTGCCTTCGATGTGGAAAGCGCTGTTTTCCTCGATGGCCTTGGTATGCGGCTGTTCAAGGTCCCATCGGGAGAGATTACCAATTGGCCTCTGTTGGACCGCATCGGTGAATTCGGGAAGCCGGTGATATTGTCGACCGGGATGTGTTATTTGGCGGACGTCGAGGCGGCATTGCAGCGGCTCGATGCTGCCGGTTCTGGTGAGGTGACAGTGCTGCACTGCGTGACCGAATACCCAGCACCTTACGACCAGATCAACCTGTCAAGCATGCATACCCTCGCCGCGGCCTTCGGTGTGAAGGTGGGTTACTCCGATCATACGGCAGGAATCGAGATCCCCATCGCAGCAGTAGCAATGGGGGCTGCCATTATCGAGAAGCATTTTACCCTGGATATACGGCTTCCAGGACCAGACCATGCCGCTTCCCTTGCGTCCGACGACTTCAAGCGCATGGTAACGGCCATCCGGCATGTCGAAAATGCGCTCGGCAATGGACGCAAGCGGCCAGCCCCCTGCGAGCGACCCAACCTCCAAGTGGTGCGTAAGAGCATCACCGCCCAATGTTCTATAGCTGAGGGGAAGTAATCACCCTTGACCATTTAACCCTGAAGCGTCCCGGATCCGGGCTATCGCCGAGCCTGCTAAATACCGTGATCGGCCGCCGGGCCACTCGGACGATCGCCAGCGATGAGCTCCTCGACTGGGGAGACCTGACATGAAGGTACGTCACGTCTGGGTGCTGACGACGACTCGCGCAGATTACGGCCTGCTTTACTGGTTGCTTCGCGAAATTGACGGGGACCCTGAATTGGAGCTGATGTTGGCGGTAAGTGGCGCCCACCTGTCACCCGAGTTTGGCTATACGGTTACGGAGATCGAGCGTGACGGCTTTAACATCCATCGACGCCTGGAAGTGCTGCTGTCTGCAGATAGCCGCACGGCAATGATCAAGGCAATGGGCCTCGCCATGCTGGCCTTCGGCGATGCCCTGGCCGAAGATCGTCCCGACCTGGTGGTGCTGTTGGGAGACCGCTTCGAGATCGTGCCTGCTGCGCTCGCGGCGGTGGTACATGGTATTCCCCTTGTCCACCTGCACGGGGGGAGACCAGTCGGGCGCCCTGGATGAATATTTCCGGCATGCCGTCACTAAACTCGCCAATATTCATTTTCCAGCCACAGAACCCTATCGCCAACGGATCCTGCAAATGGGCGAGTCTCCGGACAAGGTATTCAACTTCGGCGCGCCGGGGCTTGATCATCTGCACCGCAGCGAACCGGTCAGTCGAGAGGCACTGGCTGAGGCCCTTGGCATGCCGCTTGACCGCCCCACGGCCATCGTCACCTATCATCCTGCGACTAATGAGACGCATCTCTGCGGGCGCCCCCAAGTCGCTGAGCTACTGGAAGCGCTCGAGCACTACGAAAACTTGCAGGTTGTCTTCACTAAGGCCAATGCCGATACACAAGGGCGTGCCATCAATGCTCATCTGGGTGAGTGGTGCGCTGCTCATCCCGATCGCAGCCAACTATTCGACAACCTAGGGCAGCGGCTCTTCCATGGCTGTCTTCGCCACTTCGACCTGATGATCGGCAACTCCTCTAGCGGCTTGGTGGAGGCACCGTCCTTCCGGTTGCCCGTAGTAAACGTGGGCTCGCGCCAGGAAGGTCGACTGGCAGCTGACAATGTGATCTCAGTGAGAAATAGAGCCGCGTCGATCCGAGACGGGATTGCGCAGGCCCTGAGTCCGGCATTCCGTGTTCGACTTGCCGAGCTTAGCAACCCCTATGAACGCTTCGATGATGGTGGAATCTCACGACGAATCAAGGACACCCTGAAGTCAATTCCCCTCACAGCAGGGTTGGTGAAAAAGGGATTTATTGACATGGCATTGGCTGCCGGGCAGAACTAACTGAGAAGGGGTATTCCAATGTTCGAATCACTCTTGATCGATGAACAGCGCAAGGTTCTGGAAGCAATGCATCAGTTGGAGGAAACCGGCTGGAAAATCCTCTATGTGACCACTGGGGATGGCCAATTGTACGGCTCTCTGACGGACGGAGACGTGCGCCGCTGGATTCTCAGAGGAGGTGAACTGAATGAAACAACCGGAGAGGTCTGCAATCGGGTCCCCTATTCCACGAAGGCCGGTTATAATGTTTTCGAAGTAAAAAGCGCCATGGTAACCCACAATATCACATCGGTTCCAGTTATAGACGACACTGACCACATCATTGACGTGCTGTTTTGGGATACTCTATTCCATCAGCGTAAAGAAAATCGGAAAAGATGTTGCTGAACCTGCCAGTAGTGATAATGGCCGGCGGCAAGGGAACTCGGCTGGCGCCGTTCACCAGCGTGTTGCCCAAGCCGCTCATACCGATTGGCGAGAAGACGGCGATTGAGGTGATTCTCGATTCCTTCGCCGAGTGCGGTGTTGAAGCTTTCTACCTTTCTATCAACTATAAGTCGAAGCTCATTCAGGCCTACTTTGAGGAGCTAGCTCCGCCCTACCAACTTAATTACGTATACGAGAACAAGCCCCTGGGTACAGGTGGTGGCCTGCACAGCCTTGCTGGTCAGTTAGAGGGCGATATTATCGTTACCAATTGCGATGTCATCATCAAGGCTGACTACCATGCTTTGATTGAGCATCATCGACAGGAAGACAACGATATCACTATGGTGGTGTCGCTGCGACACTATGAGATTCCCTACGGAATTTGCGATATCGTCGAAAACGGCCAGCTATGTACCATGCGGGAGAAGCCGCACTATAATTTTTTAGTCAATGCGGGTCTGTATGTTTTGAAGTCATCGCTGCTTGAGCTAATTCCTGAAGATAAATTCTACCATTTGACTGAGCTGATTGAAGAGGTTAAGGAGCGGGGTGGTCGAGTTGGTGTCTATCCAATCAGTGACAAAGCCTGGCTAGATACCGGGGAATGGCAGCAGTACTGCGACACCATGGCACAACTCCGTTCGTAATACATGGCTTTCTTGCTCCTGATAACTTATTTAAGGATATATTAATGATCAATAGCTATCGAGTGATCGGAGTGATTCCTGCTCGGGGTGGTAGCAAAAGTGTTCCGGGAAAAAACATTCGTCACCTCGGTGGCAAACCGCTAATCGCTTGGTCGGTGGAAGTGGCCTTGAGCGCCGATGAAATCGATCGCGTCATTGTTTCCACCGATAACGATGAGATTGCCAGCGTGGCAAGGTCATTCGGTGCCGAAGTGTATATGCGACCGGCGGACCTGGCGACGGATAACGCATTGATCAGTGATACGATTCGAGATCTTTACGGGACTTTGATACGGGAAGGAGATCCTGCGGACATCATAGTGCTGCTAGAGCCGACCTGTCCCTTCCGGCAGCTCGGGGACATTCGGGCATGTTTACGGCGATTGAACGACGGCTGCCTCGACTCCGTTGCGACATTCCAGGCGGCCGAAATCAACCCCCACCGCACCTGGCGCATTGAGAACGGCATGCCCAGCACCTTTATTGCTGATGTGGATCCATGGCTGCCACGTCAAAGGCTTCCGGAAGCGTATCAGTTGAATGGGGCGGTTTATGCATTTTTTGCCAATCGCATGCCGGATAAGGGGGCGAGTCTGCTTTTCGGCTGCTGTGGCGCTGTTGTGATGCCGCCCGAACGATCGGTGGACATCGATAATGAACTTGACTTCATTGTCGCAGGGGGCATAGGGGAATCGATCCAATGAGCTGTCCTATTCTGGTAACGGGCGCCACAGGCGGTGTCGGGAGTGCCATTTGTCGATATCTGGCCAATCGATATCAGGTGTTGGCATTGGGTCGGGATGAAAGTCGACTGAATAAATTGAGAGATTTATTGCCCGGAATCCAGGTATATTGCACTGACCTCAAGGATAAGGGCGAGCTGTTTGAGCTAATGCAAAAAATAAACGACGACTATCCGTATATTCCGTTTGTTGTTAATAACGCTGGAATAAATGTAGGCGATCAAATTGTGGATCTAGATATTGAGGCACTGGAACAGTCCGTTAGCATTAATGCGATCGCTCCTTTTATCATCATGAAAAAGCTTATTCCGGCTATGCAACTCCATGATTTTGGTCGGATCGTTAACGTTACCTCGGGAGCACCGTTCAACTGCTTTTCCGGCTATGCGGCTTATAGTGCTTCAAAAGCCATGTTGAATGCTATAACGGTTACAGCTGCTAACGAGAATGCCGAATTTAATATAAAAATCAACCTGATGAGTCCAGGTCCCGTACGGAGTGGAATGGCGCCATCAGCAGCCATGGAGCCGGATATTTGTCTGCCTACCCTTGATTATTTGCTCACTCTGAATGAGTTGGGTCCTACCGGAAAATTTTTCTGGTTGGGACGACAACTGCCGCTTTTTCCCGAGCTGGCCGGGGTCAACTGGTTAGGGGGAACCGCTACCGATGATTTTCCAAGCGTCATATCTTCTTAACAGCGAGGGCAGAATCGATGATTGAGTGTTACAAAGACACCTGATCCTCTGAAACCTGCCTATCTCTCAATAGCCCTGGCACTGGTTATTCTTATGGTTACACGAGTTGGCATGCTAGGCATGAGCGAAGGAAACGGTCATCCCTTTTCCTTTACCTCAATCATCAATGGTTATCGTGGCAAAGGTTTAAGAGAAGCGGGGTGGCCGGGGATCGAAGACTATGTTTGCAGACGACACGCCTCGGAGTTCGGGATCGGTGACATGCGTGTGACTCACGCCTGGACACAGGAGAGCAATCAAACATTAGCACTTTGCGAAGCCACCGATATACCCAATGCCGTGCCGGAGTTAGGAGATATGATCGGCGAGGTGGAGGCGGTAATCATCGCCCGGGACGATTATGCCTCTCATCGGCCGCTGGCCGAACCCTTTCTCGAGGCCGGTATCCCGGTCTTCATCGACAAACCCCTGACGCTGGATCTTAACGAACTGCGCTATTTTACGCCCTATCTGGAGCGGGGCATATTGATGTCCTGTTCGGGAATGCGCTACGCCCGTGAGTTGGATGCGTGGCGTAGTCGTCAGGTGGATCATGGCGAGTTGAAGCTGGTGCGCGGGACCATCGTCAACGACTGGGAACGCTACGGTGTGCACTTGTTAGACGCCATCCTGCCGTTTCTGCCATCGCGACCGGTAGCAGTGCGCGCCCTGCCGGCGGATCACGACTCCTTGGTCGTGACGATGGCGGACGGTGTATCGGTCCACATCGATGCCCTCGGCCAGGTACCGGCGATATTCCGTGTTGAACTGTTGGGGACTCGGCATATAAGCGGCTTCGACATCATCGATAACTTCTCAATGTTTCGCCGCACTTTGTGGGAGTTCTGGCGCATGATCGTCGAAAAGCGCCCTGCAATGCCTGTCAGGTCAACGCTTGATGTCATTCGTACCTTAATAGCTGGAAAACAGGCCCTGAAAACGAAAGATGAGGTAGCACTAAATGAACTCTAATTTTCATAGCCTATTCGATCTCAGCGGACGTGTGGCCATTGTCACCGGTGGTTTGGGCATTTTGGGCCAGCACTTCTGTCGGGCATTGGCCCAGTACGGTGCACACGTTGTCGTGGCCGACCTGGATGGAGATGAGGCTAAGCGCTATGCCGACGAGCTAAGTCAGGAAACGGGTGTTACCTGTCTCGGCCAGGGGTGCGATGTCAGCAGCGAGGATGCGGTCGAGACAATGGTTACCAGTACGCTCGAGCACTTCGGTGCTATTGATGTGCTACACAATAACGCCGCCAGCAAGTCCAACGATCTTGAAGCCTTCTTCGCGCCAGTGGAGGAATATAGTCTTGATGAGTGGCGTAAGATTATGGCTGTCAACCTTGACGGCGTCTTCTTGGTATCGCGCTGCGTAGGACGCCGCATGATTGAACAAGGCCGAGGAGGGAGCATTATTCACACTGGCTCCATCTATGGTCAGTTGGGCAGCGATCCACGCATCTATGCCGGATCCGAATACATGGGTATCGGCATCAATACCCCGCCCGTCTATGCCGCCTCCAAAGCCGGTGTTGCCGGATTGGCTCGTCACCTGGCCACCACTTGGGCGGAGCATGGCATACGGGTCAATACCTTGGTTCCGGGGGGCGTGCAGAGTGGCCAGAACGGGCAATTCGTATCCCAGTACTCCCAGCGTGTTCCGCTGAAGCGCATGGGGCGTCCTGAGGATCTGGTCGGGGCACTGCTTTACCTGGCCTCGGATGCCTCTCGCTATGTTACCGGCCAATGTCTTTACATCGACGGCGGCCTGAGCGCCTGGTAGCGCCTGGTAATGATACGGGGCAGGAGAATCACAAACATGGCGACCAACACCAACCTCACCATTGTGATGTATCACTATGTGCGACCCTTACGTAGGTCGCGCTATCCAAGCCTGAAAGCACTCGAACTGGAAGACTTCTGTGGCCAGCTCGACTTCATTCAGCATCATTACCAAGTCGTACGCATGGAAGAGGTGATCACGGCCACCTATGGTAAGGCGGAACTGCCGGAACGGCCACTGCTGCTGACGTTTGATGATGGTTACCGTGACCATTATGAAAATGTGATTCCACTGCTTCTTGAGCGTGGCTTGCAAGGAAGTTTCTTTCCTCCTGCCTGCGCCGTTCGCGAGAGCCGAGTACTTGACGTTAATAAGATTCAATTCACGCTTGCCAGCGAAGCCAATACACAGCAACTGATTGACGAGATTTTCTCTGTCCTCGATGCCCATCGTACCGAGTTCGGATTACCAGGCAATGCGGAATACTTCGATACTTTTTCTCGGGGCAGTCGCTACGACGAGCCACAAGTAACTTTCATCAAGCGTATCCTGCAGAAGGGCCTGCCACAGTCACTGAGTGCACCGCTTATCGACCAACTGTTTCGTCGGTTCGTCACCGATGATGAAAAAGCCTTTGCTGCAGAGTTATACATGAACGCTGACGAGCTTCGGGAGTTACACGCCGCGGGCATGCTGATCGGTAGTCATGGTGACAAGCATCTCTGGCTGAACACTCTGTCTTCTGAGGAGCAACATCGTGAGATTGACGCCAGTCTAGACTTCTTGTCCGAACTGGGGGTGCCAACCCGCGATTGGGTCATGTGTTATCCTTACGGCGCATACAACGACACATTGCTGGCGATGTTGCGCGACAAGCAGTGCGCATTGGGGTTAACCGTCGAGGTGGCGTTGGCAGATTTGAAGAGTAACGATCCTTTACGCCTGCCTAGACTGGACACAAACGACTTGCCATCTACAGCTGGGGCACGACCTAATCAGTGGGCAGAAAGTCTCGAAAAAAAGAGTTGTTCTTATAAATCAGGAGTGTGAACGTCAATTGCCTTTCATCGCATGCCTAAAGCCTAGCTATGGAATAAAAATATAGTGCCAAAGACTACGAATTATAGGGAGACTAGTAGTGAAAAAATTTCAAGTGGGGGATCTTGTTAGAATAAGTGAAGCCCCTAGCCGTATATGCCAGGTTGTAGATATTGAAACTGATGAAGCAGGTGGGCTAATCTACAAGATAGACAATGAGGGTGGTTTCTATTTTAATAATTTGAAATTTGTGTCTAGTTCGAATACTGATTCAAATTTCGAGTTTTCGGATATAAAAACAGTTATCGTCACTGGCGGGGCGGGGTATGTCGGTTCAACATTGATTAGATGGCTGTTGAACAATAATTACCGAGTGGTATGCATAGATAAACTTTCATTCGGTGCCTCAGCGTTGATCGGTGTATGGAATCATCCATTGTTTGTTTTCAAGAATGTTGACATAAATAAATATTCTGAAATTGATAAAATCATTAGCAATAACGATTGTTACGGGATTGTTCATTTAGCTGCTATTGTTGGTGACCCTGCCTGCAAGTTAGAGCCCGACTTGGCTAGGAAGACCAATTTAGACAGTTCTGTTTATTTGGTTAAAAAAGCAATTCAAGAAAATATCGAACGATTTGTGTTTGCATCAACATGTAGTAATTATGGAAAAATGACTGATCCAGCCGGGTACGTAGATGAAACATCATCTTTGTCGCCTGTCTCTTTGTACGCAAAATTGAAAGTAGAAGTTGAGGATTTCATCTTAAATAAAATAGATAAAGAAGATGGCTTCTGCCCTACTTGCTTAAGATTTGCAACAGTGTATGGTATTTCTCCTCGTATGAGGTTTGACCTAACCGTTAATGAATTCACAAAAGACCTTACACTTGGTAGAGAGTTGACGGTTTTTGGTGAACAATTTTGGAGGCCCTATTGCCATGTAAAAGACTTTGCTAGAGCCATACAAGCTGTTTTGGAAGCACCCAAGGAAAAAGTTGCATACAATGTTTTTAATGTGGGCGATACCGCGGAAAATTACACAAAGAGAATGATTGTAGATGAGTTAATTAAAGTAATTCCAGATGGAAGGGTGCAATATGTAAGGAAAGAGGAAGATCCAAGAGATTATCGAGTTAGATTTAACAAAATACAAGATGAGCTTGGCTTTGTGGTGTCAAAAACTGTTGCTGAAGGAATTGATGAAGTTCACAGAAGTATCAAGCTCGGGGTGGTTGAAGATCCAGATGATCAGAAGTTTTATAACATACCGGTATGATGTTTGCGTTATGCATGGGGAATTGCAGATCACAACTTAAATAATTTCTGATAAGTGCATATTTATGATTGAAATGATGAAGCTTCTGTCGGACCTCACTCCTCTTAATCGTGTTGTTTGTTCCAGTGATTACGACTATACGATAGAATATATGAAAGGGGTTTTGCCCTTCGAAGAGATAAGTTACGCGCCGACTGGTAACTATAATAAATGGGTGATTCCGCCAAAGTGGGATGTCAAAGTAGCACACATCTTTCATAATGGCGAGTTGATCTACGACGGGCGCTGGCACCCCATGGCGGTTATGGCTTTGTCTTCCCCGTTTCGGGGCAAGGTGTCACGTGAAGAACTGCGTGAACATCTGCATTTCGATCATCGCTACGACGACAGGATTCCATTCCATTTCCGTCAGCTATTCACCAGCTGGAATCGGGACTGGGGGTTCTGTGTCACTAAGGCGTTCTATGACACACTGCCTCCGGGCGACTATGATGTACTGATAGACACCGAGGAAGAGCCCGGCCCCTTGCGAGTACTTGAGTATCACCTACCCGGAAAGCTCGATGAGACGATTGTTTTCGGGGCCAATCTCGACCACCCTGGGGTGGCCAATGATGGATTGTCCGGCGTTGCTGTGGGCGTCGCGCTTTTCGAGCTATTGCGCAAACGGAACTTGAAATTCAGTTATCGGTTGGTGCTGACTCCCGGCATTATTGGCAATGAATATTATCTGGGGAAAATGGCCAGCGATGAACGGCAGTGCCTATTGGAAGGAGTTATGTTGGAGATGCTGGGCTCACCAACTGAACTAGCACTGCAGTTTTCTCGTAATGAACAATCAAATATTGAACTCGCATTGGCGGAATCTCTATCTCAGAGTGGAAGTAAATATCATACTGGAGAATTTGCTAGCGCCCTGATTAACGACGAATATATCTGGGAAGCCTATGGTATTCCCATGGCCTCGCTGTCGCGCTTTCCCTATCCGGAATATCATAGCGATCACGATAATGTTGGCTTGATGCGCCCTGAATGCCTCAAGGAGTCGGTTAAAGTTCTGTTAAATGCTATTGATATTCTTGAATCTTGCCCATTGGTCAGAAAGCGTTTTATTGGAAATATCTGCCTTTCGCATCCGGATTATGACCTTTATATCGATCCCGGCCAAGTCGCTTTTGGTGATATTCCCGATAATCAACGCCGCTCAATGCGAAAGCTAATGGAGTTGATCCCCACGCTTTCTCGTCCAATAAGCATGTCTGTACTGGCCAATCGAGTTGGTTTACCTGTTTCTTTGGTGAATAAATATTTGGAGAAATGGAAAGTGCATGGGTTGGTTGATTTGTCTTAGTTCATAAAGCCTATCCGTGAACGTAGATGCCGGCTAGCTAAACTGACAGATAAGCCTGTTTCGTTACCAAGTAAGTACCTATTCAAAATTAATCGCGTGATCAGTTCCATAGCCACCGAGCAGCCGGTGTACCTCATCACAGAGGTGCTCAAACGAGAGGTATGCGCGCAGCGGCAACCATGCATACTTCATCTGCCGCCACAGGATCTCAATCAGGTTCAGCTCCGGCGAATAAGCCGATAGGTAGATCAGGTGCACACGATGCGACATCCACTCGATTATCTTTCGCCTGAAGGCCTTGGAGCGATGCATGCTGGCATTGTCGAGCACCACCACGGCGAAGGTATCGGGGTCTTTCTGGGCCACAAACTGGTCAAACGCCTCGATGACCGTTTCGGTGGTCACGGGTTTGGTGGCGGTGTGATAGACCAGCTTGCCCGCTCGGCTGAGGAATCCCAGTACGTTCAGCCTGCGGCTGTGTGAGTAGGCGGTCACCTCGCAGGGCTTACCGATGGGGCTCCACGCGTATGGCACCGACGATGATTGCGAAAAGCCTGATTCATCAAAGTAATAGAGCTCATGTTCGCCCTGGTCTTCGCGCTGGTGAAGCGCCTTGAGGAGGCCCTGAGTATTGCGAAAATCCGTTTCGTCACGCCGCGCCTTGAGTGAGTGCCGAATGCGCTTGAAGCTGAGGTCATTTTTTTTCAGCGCCCTGCGGAGCGTCACCATGCTGATGTTTTTCCCGTCTCTTCCTGAAAGCGGGCATGCAAGGAACGGAGTTGGTGGGGCTGTTCGGCGACCAGCTCCTGCAGCCGATGGTGGTCGTCGTCATCCAAGGCCGGCGTGCGGCCACTGCGCGGCTTGTCGATCAGTCCATCGAGGCCTGACACTTCCCACTGTTTGAGCCATCGTGATACAGCATCACTGCGTGCCTGCAGTATCTCACTGATTTGATTGATTGTATGGCCTTGGTCACTCAGCAGGACGGCATGAGCACGCCGACGTAGGGCGCGCTTCTCACCATGGTGATAGGCGGAGGTCAGTGTCTGCTTTTCAGACTCATTGAGAGGGGCAACGAAGCGGCGCCTTGCCATGAGGTCATCCGTGTCAGTGATCCAGACGGCAATGCTACACGAAAACTTCAGATCAAGCACTTAGAACGCAAGGAGGCCACCCTAAAGAAGGAAGCCCCCTGGATCTAGTCACCACCCACCAAGTTTGCCAATAACTTATAATATGATGCCGCTCTGGCACGATAACTTGCCTCGAACCTTACTGCTGATCCCTATGCTGAAAAACCTCAAAGAACTCTTTCAGTTGCTTACCCGTGAGCAGCGCAAGAAGCTGCTGGGCCTGCAGGTCTTAGTGGTGCTGATGGCCTTCGCCGAGATTGCTGGCGTACTCTCCATTGGCCCCTTCATGGCCATTGTGGGCGATATACAACAGCTGAATGGTGATGGCCACCTGGCCCAGCTGTACCGGCTCAGCGGGCTCGCTTCTCCGGAAAAATTCCTGTTCTGGATGGGAGTCGGGGTGCTGTGCATGCTCACTGCTGCGGCCTTGATCTCCATGTACACAACCTGGCGGCTTGCCATATACGGCAGCCGAATCGGTGCCGAACTCAGCAGCCGCCTGTACAAACACTATATGTACCAGCCTTGGCTATTCCACTCTGGTGGCAGTAGCAGCCAACTGACAAACCAGGTGATCCAGGAGTGCAACCGCGTGACGAATAACATCATTAAGCAGTTGCTGCAGATGAATGCCAAACTGTTCATGACCAGCCTGATGGCGCTGGCCATTTTTCTCTATAACCCGGTCGTGGCCCTGGCGGGCATCACGATCTTCTTGATCGCCTATCTGCTGCTTTACCGCACCGTGCGCCGCAGGCTGGATTATAACGGCAAGGTGATTACCGCGGTGCAACGCCAGCGTTTCAAGCTGATGAATGAAGGTTTCGGCGGCATCAAGGATGCCTTGCTGCTGGGCCGCCAGCCTGTCTTCATCCAGTGCTTCGATGCGGCCAGTCAGAAGTTCGCCCGTGCTCAGGGGGTGACCGAAGCTCTGAGCCAGGTGCCACGCTACGCCATGGAGCTGGTGGCATTCGGTGCGGTGATCTTCCTGGTGCTTTACCTATTGGCCGCCCACCAAGGCAACCTAGGCGCGATCTTGCCGATTCTCTCCGTGTATGCGTTAGCGGGTTTCAAGCTGCTGCCGGCTTTCCAGCAGATCTATAACAGCGTTTCGCAGGTTCGCGCGAACCTGGCGGCCTTCGAGGCTATCCGGGAGGATCTCTATGCCAGCCGCGAAGTCATGCTAGCGGAGCATTCTCCGAGCGTCGTGGCGAGTGACGAGCCATCAATATTTTGCCCCCCCAGGCAGGCGATTCGCCTTCAGGATATTGTGTTTCGCTATCCAGGGAAGGACACCCCTGCCCTGAAGGGGCTGACCATGGAGGTTACGGCCAACCGGGTGATAGGTCTGGTGGGGGCCTCGGGTTCCGGCAAGTCTACCGCCATCGATTTGCTACTGGGCCTGATCGAGCCCCAGCAGGGTCAGGTGCTGATCGATGATGAACCACTGACGGAGGCCAACCGCCGTGCCTGGCAGAACAGCTTGGGCTTCGTGCCCCAGGCTATCTTCCTGGCCGATAGTTCCATTCGCGAGAACATCGCCTTTGGCCTTCCTCTGGAGGCAATTGACCATGCCAAGGTACAGAAGGCCGCGAGCATGGCGCATCTGGATGAACTGTTGGTGCAGTTGCCCAAAGGGCTGGAAACCCGGGTGGGGGAGCGCGGCGTGCAGCTCTCCGGCGGTCAGCGCCAGCGCATCGGCATCGCTCGGGCGCTCTACCACAATGCGGATGTGCTTGTGCTGGACGAGGCCACCAGCGCGCTGGATGGTATCACCGAGAAGCTGATCATGGACGCTATCCACGATTTTTCCGGTAGGAAGACCATCATTATGGTTGCCCACCGGCTGGCCACGGTAAAGCAGTGCGATAGAATCTATTTACTGGCCGATGGAGAGGTGGTGGATCATGGAAGTTACGAAGAATTGGCTTCACGCAACACCATCTTCCAACGCATGGCGCAGCATGCTTGACAGTTGTCGAAAGCAGGATTTTCTGATCACCCTAGTATCCGTGTCTATCCGACGACGACCTCGGCGCAAGTCCAGGTTCTAGCCCCTCAGTCATAAGTCCCCTGAGTAAGGAGCTTCTCCAGGACGCGACGAGCATCAGAGTCATCGAGAGGTCTATCGACCCTGGGGCATCTACGACAGCATCGATCGCGGCCATCGTTACCAAGTAAAGCACATTACTGTAAAGCCTGGCGCCAAGCTGTCGTTGCAGGTGCACCATCACCGGGCCGAGCACTGGGTCGTGGTGACTGGTACTGCGAAGGTCACCAATGGGGACAGGTCATATCTCGTCACTGAGGATGAGTCGACCTACATTCCCATTGGTCAGGCGCATGCATTGGAAAACCCCGGCAAGATCCCATTAGAGTTAATCGAAGTGCAGTCGGGGGCCTATCTGGGAGAGGATGATATCGTGCGGTTTGAGGATATTTACGGGCGCGGTTGATGGTTATATGAAAAGCTTACTATATCACGACCATGTGGTACTTGCCTAAGTAGGTGGTGTTCGATGCATAGATATTAATTATCTGGTTAGCTTGTGAGAGGCCCCGTTGTACGGGTTGCTGTTCTCCATGATTAAGGTAAGCCGGGGGAAATTATATGAATGTATGGCTTTGCAAGCAAAATGTTAATTTGGAAAGTCGCTTGATAAGTCGACTAAAGTCAGAGGGGTTATGGAATAAAGTTGTTTGGTGTGACAACGAAATTATAAGGCCCAAAAAAAACACAGATGCTAAGTCAATTGAGTCTTTCAAGGAGTGGTTAGTCAAGGGGACAAAATCTAAGTTTTATGAGCTGCAGGATGACCAGATTTTTTCATATATTACGTTTGCTAGTAGGAATTCAGTGTATGGTGGATTCGAGCTTGATTCAAGAACACTAGCGGATATGGAGAATTCTTTTTATCTATTGGTTAACTATACAGTAGGCAGATTGTCTGATGACAATATTGATCTTGTCATATTTAACCGCCCCCCACATTATGAAGGCGACTATGCTCTGTACATAGGAGCAAAAGCTTTGAAATTGAAGACGTTAATACTTGAGCAGTCAAAAATACCTAATAAGTTTTTCTTTTCGAATAACGTTGACGAAATATTTGACGTTAGAGAAAATAAAAAAATTTTCAATAAAACAAAACTGGGATTTGATATTTGTGAAGGTGCGCATAAAAAAGAATGGTTCTATATGAAAGGTTGTGGCCAACATGCAAAGAAAAATCTGATAGAGAGGATACATGAGAAATTTGGTGACGAGTATAGACTCGCAAAGCGCTTGATAGCAGGGCCTGAGAAGCTACAATCAATCATTCGGTACCGTAGGCAATGTGAGTTCAAAAAAAATCTTTCTATGCATTTTGAATATCTAAAAGAATATGAGTCTCCATATCTATATTTCGCACTTCACCTTCAGCCGGAGCTGTCAACTAACGTTTATGGGGGTAAGTATAAAGATCAACTTCTTGCAATAGAGCACCTTTCATCTGTCCTTCCTTTTGGATGGAAAATTTATGTGAAGGAAAACCCGTTACAAAATTACATGCAACGTGGAGATTATTTTTATAAAAGGCTAGGATTAATCCCAAATGTAAAGTGTGTCAATAAAGATGAAGACACCGTTAAGTTATTAAGCAAGTCAAAAGTGGCCGCTACAATTTCAGGTACAGTTGGTTGGGAAGCAATAACTGGTCTTAAGCCAGTTATTGTTTTTGGTGAGTCGGTTTGGTACGCGGGGCTTCCTGGTGTTCATAGGTTTTCTAAAGATATAAATATTGAAAAGATAGCTAATGAAAAAATTGACCCCCAGATACTAATGGATAATATAGTAGAACTCACTGCAGGAATGGGGGATGGAATAATCTACCCTGGTTACGAGAATTTAGTGGAAAGTTATGATGACGAAAGAAATTTGGAATTAGTTTCTGGTTCATTGAAGAAAATAATTCATACTCTTTAATTTTAAGATAAAGCTAATGGTTAATGGATATGAGAATAGCTATGGTAGCGGGCGCTCGTCCCAATTTTGTTAAGGTTGCGCCAATTCTGCGTGCCTTGGAGCCAAAAGAATATGTCACTAATAGCCCAATTCGTTGTCGTCTGATTCACACCGGGCAGCACTATGATCATGGGATGAGCCAAAGCTTTTTTGATGATTTGAGTATTCGCGCGCCTGACATTAATCTGGCTTGTGGATTTGGTAGTCAGGCTGAAGTGACAGGAGCTATTATGGTTTCTTTTGAGAGAGAATTGGTGGAAAATCCAGCTGATTTGGTCCTGGTAGTGGGTGATGTAAACAGTACACTCGCGTGTAGTATTGTTGCTAAAAAAATGGGATGCATGTTGGCGCATGTGGAGGCTGGTATACGCTCGGGTGATATGAGCATGCCTGAGGAAATCAATCGAATTGTTACCGACAGCTTGACGGATATCTTCTATACTCCAAGCTTAAGTGCTAATGAAAATCTGCGCAGGGCAGGTATCCCGGAAGAAAAAATTGTGTTTGTCGGAAATGTTATGATTGACTCACTTGTGGATAATATTGGGCGAGTCGAGAAGCCAGAAATATGCGCTGATTTTAGGCTGAAGCCGCGCGAATATCTCGTAATTACTATGCACCGACCTGCTACTGTGGATGACCCTGTCCATTTGAAAGGACTACTTGATGTTATCTGTAGCCAAGCTAAATTTCCTATTGTATTTCCTGTGCATCCTCGTACCCATGACAAAGTAAAATATCTAGCTGGCTGTTATTCCAATTTGGTGATAGTGCCGCCTCTAAGTTATTTGGAATTTGTCTATTTAGTACGTGACGCGAGAGGGGTGATCAGCGATTCCGGTGGTGTCTCAGAAGAAACCACCTATCTAAACATACCTTGCATAACTTTGCGAGAAAATACAGAACGGCCGGAAACATTGATTCAAGGTACCAATCGATTGGTGGGTCATAATCACGCCGCAATTCGCGAGGCGATGGAAGATTTGATTGAAGGTCGTTGGCGGCAGGGTACGGTACCTATGAAGTGGGATGGTAGAACTGCTGAACGTATCGCTACACATCTAAAGGAAATTGCTAGTGCCTGAAAAAAAATATCTGATTGTCAGCCGGTGTTTCTATCCGGATAATTCTCCACGAGCTAATAGGACTACGGAGTTAGCTAAGGAGCTCAGTCGGCAGGGCCATCGCGTAAGTGTATTAACCACCCACCATCCGAAACAAGAAAGCCTTTCGTTGGAATTCAATATCAGAATGATAGAACTGGGGAGGGATTGGTGCCCGGAAATACCGATTAACTTTTTTGGTCGCTCGAACATAGTTCTTCGTGCCGCCCGTCGTGCACTATCCATTACCTTGAGCTATCCGACCGTTGAGTTAGCCTTTCGGATACCGAAGGCACTCAAGAAAGTGGAACACCATCACGTGCTGATCTCCATTGCAGCACCGCATTCAGTGCATTGGGGCGTGGCACGGGCTTTCTCCAGTAGAAGGAAGCCGGCCGATGTGTGGTTAGCTGATTGCGGTGACCCTTTCATGGGGCAAGAAAATGACTCTTTCAAACCGGCCCCCTATTTTAAGTATGTAGAAAAAGCATTCTGTCGCCGTGCAGATGCTGTAGTGGTGCCTGTGGAAGGTGCCCGAGAAGCCTACTACTCAGAGTTTAGAGACAAGGTTCATGTTATCCCTCAGGGTTTTTGCTTCGATGATTACGTCCATCTGAAGGATATACACCCTAAAAATGATGGCGTTGTAAGGTTTGCCTATGCTGGCCTTTTTATTCCCGGGCGGCGAGACCCAACTAAATTCCTGAAGGAGCTTGTTAAGCGGAGCGATGATTTTGAGTTTCATGTCTTTACGAAAAACCCAGTTTTGGTCGAGCCCTACGCGCGACAGGACAGCCGTATTATAGTGCGTGATTTTACTCCGCGTGATCAGCTGATGAAAGAGCTCGCATCAATGGATTTTCTGCTGAATATCGAGAATGTAGGTGCACGTCAATCACCCAGCAAGCTGATCGACTATTGGCTCTGCAATCGACCTGTGCTTAATATTAAATCCAATGAAGTCAATGCTGAGGTTGTGGACCAGTTCTTATCAGGCGATTGTATAAATGCGCTGAAAATCGAGAATCCAGAACGCTACGATATCGTCAATGTGGTCGAACAGTTTGACCAGCTGGCAGAGAAAACCTTGGCTTCGAAAAAAGTCGTTTGACTGGGCAACCTCATGATGCAGCAGTATCCTCTGCAAGCCACCAAACACCTTCAAAAGAAAATAACCATATCTGCTCGTGGTATGGCTCTATACGGTGCCACTATCATGGCACCATTTCTTATGGCAGTGCTGAGTCTCTTGCACCCACGTGATCCTGCATCCCGTAATGTCATCTGGATCTTTGTCATATTCTACGGTGCTGTATTCTACATTGCGTCTGGTTCGGGAGGGGACTCCGTAAGGTATGCAGAGATGCTGGCCAATATGCACCGTGATCAAGGTGATTTCTCTGGCCTGCTGAATAGCTTTTTTGCAGAAGGAAGTCGTCATCAAGACATATATCGCGGGTTGCTTACCTACCTGGTTTCGATACTGACAGATCATCATGGTCTGTTATTTGCGGCATTTGGGGTGCTTTTTGGTTATGCGTATTCACGTAACATCTGGTTCTTGATCGATAGAATTCCAGGAAAGATTACTCCACTACTGATTGTTTTATTAGCCGCTTACGCGTTACATGTGAATATAGGGTCTGGTCTCAATGGCGTTCGTATGTGGACGGCGCTCCATGTTTTCATTTTTGGTCTGTTGCACTTTCTTGCGACGCAAAAACTTCGCTTTTTAGTAGTAATGCTCTTGACGCCGCTAATACACTTTTCATTTTGGCTGCCATGTGGGTTATTGGCAGTATACTACTTTGCTAGGCACTTCTCCCTCGCTGTATATGTTTTTTTTATATTTTCTTTTCTAGGTGCAGCCTTAGATCTGGCAACGGTTCAGGAGCTGATGGGGTTGCTTCCCTTACCGATCGAGCAGCGCGCTAGTGGCTATCTGCTGATGGCAGAAAGAGCGCCTGATCATATGGAAGAGCGGCGAGCAGCACAAATTTGGTTCCTACAGTTGAACCACATGGCACTAACTGCTTTCTTTTTTAGCAGTGTGAGCTGGATGGTGTGGCGAGGATGCTTACGAAATAATGGACTTCAGAGCCAACTTTTTCTCTTTGGCATGTTAGCTTACGGTGCCATAAATATGGTCAGTTACATCCCATCTCTCGGTCGGTTCTATAATTTGGCTGAAATGGTTTTGCTCGGAGCGCTGGTGCTTTTTTTTGCAGATAAATCGCTGCACAAGAAAATAGATTGGCAGGTTTTTTATTTTGTCACGTTACTACTCGCCATCAATATCGCTCTAGGCGCTCGTTTTATGCTTGGCTACTCATCCATTTGGCTAGTAGCTGGCAACTTCTTAGTGGCCCCGTTTGTAGAGGCTAGTATGAGCCTGTATGAAGTGATTTTCTGGTTGCTAAGAACTGTCTTCAGTAACACCTTAAGTCTGCTTAGGGCTGTGCTTTAACTTTCCGAAAAGATTAACGATGAGCAGGCTGAAAAATCAAGCGCTACTTTGCTTTACAAACCTGCGCGGCTGGCGAACGCGCCGCAAGTTGTTGGTGATCGAGAGCGATGACTGGGGGGCCATCCGCACGCCCTCCCGTCAGGTCTACGCAAACCTGCTGGATGCCGGTATCCGTGTTGATCGCTCCCTCTATGACCGGCTCGACTGCCTGGAAAATCGCCAGGACCTGGAGGCGCTTTTCAACCTGCTGGCAAAGTACCGAGACGGACAGGGGCGCCCGGCCACCTTTACCTTCAATACGGTCATGGGCAATCCCGATTTCGCAGCCATCGAGGCGGATAATTTCGCACGTTTCCACCATCAGCCCTTTGGCGAGAGCTATCGGGCGTATCATGGCGACGACCTCTGGCCCCTTTGGCAGCAGGCCATGGGGGAAGGGCTGATTCGGCCCCAGTTCCACGCCCGGGAACACCTGAACTGCACCCTGTGGATGGAGGATCTACGCGCTGGCCACGCCGAAACTCGCCTGGCATTTCGCCACGGCTTCTACGGACTCAAGACCCGTACCGGCGCGCCGCCCCAGGGCAACTACCTCGCCGCCTACTGGCCTGGCTCCCCACAGCAGCTGCAGGCAATCCGTGATATCACCCTGGACGGCCTGAAGCAGTTCCAGTCTCTGTTTGGGTTTGCCTCGACCACCTTTATCGCTTGCAATTATGTATGGCCTGCTGCGCTGGAGAGCACGCTGGCTGAGCAGGGCGTGCGGTTGATGCAGACTCAGGCAGGCCATATCTCACCGAGTCCGGAGGGCCAACCAGCTATTAAGCGCCACTATACAGGGCAGCTGAATACTCTAAAACAGCGCTATAGTGTACGCAATGTACACTTCGAGCCCTATCTGGATAATCGCAGAGACTGGGCCGCTCAGGCACTGCGTGAGATCCAGCAGGCCTTTCTGCTGGGCAAGCCCGCCGTGATCTGTAGCCACCGAATCAATTACGTCAGTGGAATGAGTACGGCACACCGGGACCACAACCTTATGCTGCTCGATCAACTGCTTACAAAGGTTCGGCAGCGCTGGCCGCAAGTTGAGTTTATCAGCAGTGATGCCCTGGCCAGCCGAATGGAGTCTTCTGCACAATGATCGCCATCCACGATAGCACCACAGGATTTCACCCACGCTGGGTCGCCTATTGCCAACAGAATGCTATTCCCTATCGCCTGGTAAACTGCTACGACTCGGATATCATTCAGCAGCTCCAGGGCTGTCGTGCCCTGATGTGGCATCACGGCCAGTCCAACCCACGTGACATCCTGATTGCTCGACAGATCCTGTCGGCTCTTGAGCACGCAGGACTGAAGGTGTTTCCTGACTTCCGTACCGCCTGGCACTTCGATGACAAGGTGGCGCAGAAGTATCTTTTCGAGGCACTGGATATCCCGTCGGTTCCTGCCCATGTCTTTGTCGAGCGTGACAAGGCCCTGGCTTGGGTCGAGAGCACCGAATTTCCAAAGGTTTTCAAGCTGAGACGCGGCGCCGGCTCTGCTGGGGTTCAGCTTGTAAGAAACAGCCAGCAGGCTCGTCGGTTGATCAAGCGTGCCTTCGGCCGCGGCTTTCCGGTTTATGACCCTTGGGGAAGCCTCAAAGAGCGGCTCTACAAGATGCGGAGTGGACAAGCCTCGCTCATCAGCCTTCTCAAGGGAGCCGCACGGATTATCTATCCACCACGTTATTCCAAGATTCTTGGTCGTGAGCGTGGCTATGTCTATTTTCAGGACTTTATTCCAGAAAACGACAGCGACACCAGAGTTATCGTCATCGGAGAACGCGCCTTTGGCATCCGCCGTATGGTAAGGCCCGGAGATTTTCGCGCTTCTGGCAGCGGCCGAATTTCCTATGCGCGTGAAGATATTGATGAGCGGTGCGTGTATATGGCATTTCGTGTGACGAAAAATCTGGGCAGTGATTGCGCTGCATTAGATTTTGTTTTCAATGCAGAAGGCAGTCCATCTGTGATTGAAGTTAGCTATGGTTTCATCACGGAAGTGTATGACCCATGTGAAGGGTACTGGGATCAGGATATGCAGTGGCACCCCGCTGAAATAGAGCCGCAAGGGTGGATGGTTGAGCAAGCGAGGATTTCCTGCTGACAAGTGACTAGGCAATGAAGTTTCTGGAAGGTCTTGCTTTGAAAGTATTAATTGTTTTGCCAAGCTATGATAGTGGTGGAGCCGAAAACTATGCCCTTAGGTTGGTTAGTCATCTGGGGTGCAAAGAGTTTGAGTGGCATGTAACGTCTGGGAAAAGAAAAAATAACAGTATGGTCGCATCTTTTGAGAAAGAAAGCGCTATTACTCATTTTGTTTCAACAGTGATGGCTTCACCAGTTGGGGCGTTAAGGTTTTACAAGTTTCTTCTGGAAGAGCGCTTTGATGCAATTATGACATTTACTGGGGTTTTTGGTGGTCCTGCACTTTTCCTGAGCTGGTGCGCTGGTGTCAAGAACCGGGTTGCCTGGCATCGCCGCTCGACCCCCGCATACAAGCCTAGTTTTCTCAACAGAGCGTACGCGTGGTTATCGTTAAATCTGTTAAGTTTTTCTTCCACTAAAATTCTTTCTAACAGCATTGCTGCACTTGACTGTTTTCATCCAGATATATGGAAGCACAGCTCGCGTTTTCAGGTTGTTCACAATGGAGTGAGTTCAGAGCGTTTCAAACGCCTTCAGTCCGTGAGAGAAAGATTAAGAAGAGAGCTTGGGTTAAGCGATGAGGATTATGTTATTGGCCATGTTGGCCGGTTTGATCCAGCCAAAGATCATGCAAGCCTGTTGGCTATTGTTAAAAAGCTCAGGGCTTCGAGTAATCAAGTTAAACTTTTGACTGTGGGCTCGGGAACGGATTCTCAGGAGTTTGCTGGCATAGTTTCAGCTCAAGGCTTGGTTGACGTATGTTTCTGTCTGGGTTTGAGGAGTGATATTGAAGAGTTATATTCTGCTATGGATGTCTTTTTGTTTACTTCGGTGACTGAAGGTCAGCCTAATGCATTGATAGAAGCGATGCTGTGCGAGGTGCCGGTCATTGCAACCAATATATCTTCCATCAAGGCTACAGTACCTGATAGCCTGCATGGCTATTTGTTTTCGCCTGGGGATGTGCAGGCCGGTGTTAATGTGGTGAGTCACTTTTTGTCAGAGGTTCCATACTCGGTGAGGGTCGTGCGTAAGTGGGCCGGTGACCGCTATGATTTAGAAAGTAATTTTAAAATTGTGCGTGATTTGTTGGTTCGCTAAGAGGGTGTTTACAAATTCTTCAGGCTATGTGAGTTAATCGGTTGAGTAATTGGCGGCCAGCCGCCAGCCATACCCAGGCTTCGGAGACCTCGACACGTCGGTCATGGTGCATCACGAGCCGACGTGCCTTTTCGATCCAGGCATGGGTTCGCTCGACAACCCACCGTTTCGGAAGGACGGTGAAACCCTTGGCATCCGGCTGACGTGTGAAGAGGTCTCCTTGGTTCGGTGTACACCACCGGCCCACGTTGGCATTGCCAGGATGGCGTACGACCTCAACTGTAATACCGTGCTGTTGGTTGATCGTCTGTGCGCAGCGTCCCGCATATCCTGTGTCAACAAAAACCGTTGATATTTCAGAATATTTTCCCATACCATTAGCCATGACAGGATGTGCGCCGTCACGATCTTGTACGCTGGCGGCCGTCACACTCACGGCGAGCACCAGCCCCAGAGTGTCGACAAGGACATGGCGCTTCCGACCTTTGACCTTCTTTCCGGCATCGTAGCCACTGGTTCCACCTTGCGGCGAATGCCGCGTCGACTGGGCATCCAGAATGGCGGCACTGGGCATCGAGTCACGCCCTTCACGCTCACGCCATTGAGCGCGCAAGCGGTCGTGCATCTGTTCAAATTTGCCCTGTTCGCTCCAGCGTCGAAAGGTGCGATACACGTTCTGCCATGGTGGAAAGTCCTGTGGCAACATCCGCCACGAGCAACCACTGCCGACCACATAGCAGCACGCATCAACCAGCAAGCGCCGTGGGTAACGAGGTGGTGTGCCACGATGGCCATCACCCTCAAAGATCTCGGCCACCAACTCCCATTCTGCATCGGTCAAGCAGCTGGGATAGCGCTGTTCTGGAGCCTGCTGTCGGTGGCGGTCCTGATAGCCATACCGTGCAGGCGGTTCTGCCTCAGGCGGCGGGTCACCGTGGTCGGCTGATTCATGGGGTGCACCCTTGTGGCGCGTGATACCGGCCTCCTGAAGCGCCTTGCGCAACGTGCCGATATACAGCGATATCCCAGTCCTGTCGGCGAACGTATCGCGAATTTCAGTGAGAGTCGCCAGCGGTAGGTCGGTGACGATCTCACGCAGTACCGGCAGGTGTTCAGGCTTAACCTTCTTGGGGCGACCTCGGCGCGCCATGTTTGCTGCTCCCGCTCATGAGGGTGGTGACAGCAATCAATTATATACCATTTTGTAAACACCCTCTAAGGAAATGCTGAACAAATCCCGCCGCAGCTGCCTGACAGCCTTCGTCGGGGTAAATACGGCTATCCTGTCGCTACAACCTCACCGAGCCACCCCCCTATCTGTCAACGTAGTTGTCACCTAAACGGATTGAGAGGTGATCAGCGTGCGTTACCCCGCAGAGCGTAAGGAAGCCATCCTCCGGAAGATGGCGCCGCCCATGAGCATGACCATCCCGGAACTCGCCGAGCAGGAAGGCATCACAGCGACAACCCTCTACAATTGGCGGAAACAGGCCAGAGCACGAGGACAGGTTTTGCCATCACGTTCGACCCAGCCCGACCAGTGGACCAGCCAGGAGAAATTCCAAATCGTCCTGGAGACGGCCCCGATGAACGAGGCCGAGCTCAGCGCCTATTGCCGTGAGCGTGGGCTCTACCCCGAGCAGGTGGAGGCCTGGCGGGATGCCTGCATGAACGCCAACGATGAGGCGGCAGCGCAGGCCAAGCAGCTCCGCCAGGAGCGCAAGGAAGAGAAGAAGCGGCTCCGCCAGTTGGAGCGTGAGATACGCCGCAAGGACAAGGCTCTGGCTGAGACAGCGGCGCTGCTGGCCCTGTCAAAAAAGGCCGAGGCGATCTGGGGCACGACCAACGACGAGGACGACTGACCAGCCTCCCGGATCGCCAGCGCATCGTGACCCTGGTGCAAGATGCCCAGCATGACGGTGCTCGGCTGGCCAAGGCCTGTCAGGTGATGGGCATCAACGTGCGGACCTGCTATCGCTGGGTCGCCGACGGCGAGGTGACGGCTGATCGCCGCCCCGATGCCGACCGCCCGGAACCGGCCAATAAGCTATCGCCTGAGGAGCGGGAGGCAATCGTGGCGCTGTGCAACGCCCCGGAGTATCGGAGCCGCCCTCCGGCCTTCATCGTGGCCGATCAGGCGGACAAGGGCCGCTACCTGGCCTCTGAGTCGACGATGTATCGAGTACTGCATGAATACGACCAGCAACATCACCGGGGCCGGCAACAGGCCCCACAGCGCAAGCGCCCGCCGACCACGCATCAAGCCACCGCGCCAAACCGGCTTTGGTGCTGGGATATCAGCTGGTTGCCAGGCCCAGCACGCGGCACTTGGTGGTACCTGTATCTGATCATGGATGTCTTCAGCCGCAAGATCGTTGGGCACGAGGTCTACGAGACGGAGACCGGCGAGCTGGCCGCCGAGCTGATTCAAAAGGCCTGCTGGCGAGAGCACCTCACGGATCGTCACAAGCCCTTGATTCTCCACTCAGATAACGGCAGCCCGATGAAGGCAGCGACCTTCCTGGAGAAACTCTACGACCTGGGCATCACCCCGTCGTATAACCGTCCACGGGTGAGTAACGACAACGCCTTCGCCGAGTCGGCCTTCAAGACGCTGAAGTACCGGCCGGGTTTTCCCGTCGATGGCTTTGCCACCCTGACCGAGGCGCAGGAGTGGGTCCAGCGATTCACCGAGTGGTACAACCAGGAGCATCGGCACAGTGCGCTTCGCTACGTCACGCCGAGTCAGCGTCATAGCGGCGAAGCCGAAGGTATCCTGGCGAAGCGCCGGGAAGTCTTCGAGGCGGCGAAGCAGCGCCACCCGGGACGCTGGTCAGGTGGCATCCGGAAACTCAGTTTGCCAAAGGTCGTGTACCTAAATCCCGAGCGGGAACCGGTGCCACAAGCAGCAGGATTTTAAAGAGCCAGAGCTATTTCATGTGTCATCTATGTTGACAGGCTCCGACCCGATAAAGCAGATCTCTTTCGCACAAGCAGAGCACCAGAAGAAGGTGTCCTACCGAGAGCTGTTCCTGGCCACCCGTTTCGTGTCGTCAAGAATATCTGTCGTCAATCATTTTAGTTTTTTCCGACCAATTGCTTTCACATGGTTATCTTTGTATTTAAATTTTAGATTACTGATAAAAAGGCAGCCATTAAATGATAAACCTTGATCCGAATCTCTATATATGCCACGGTGGGCATAGATTAGTTTACAATCACCCAGAAAATGAAAGCCGCCTCATTAAAGTCCTCAGGCCAAACTTTGAATTGCCAAATGCGCAACGTGTAGGTCGTGGTGGAATTTACGATGACTTTTTAGAAGAGCTTAGCGAATATTTGGTGCTTCGTAGTAGAGATGCTAACGCCGAGCCATTGGTAGCCCCAATACACGGTGTTGTAGAAACATCAATGGGGCTGGGCTTGGAAGTTGATAGAATTTCATCACCAAATTCTTACTTGTCTCCTACATTAGATGATCTTATTCGAGAAAGGCGTGTGAATCAACAATTAAGGGAGTCTGTTAATGTTCTGGCAAATCGTCTAAGCGAGCTGCACGTTGTGGTAAGTGACTTTAATGCACGGAATATTGTTCTACGGCCTGATGGAAAAGGGTTTTGCGTGGTCGACGGTTTGGGGGAGACAACATCTCTGCGATTCAGAAAAATCAGTGCATGGGCTTGGCGAAAATCTCTAGAGAAAATGCGTCGCAGTATACAAGAATGCATCACAACTGGTAAATGTTGGAGTGCGCGTGATAAAAGTGGTCCGGGATGGAAAAAGCTTAGTGGCTCGGTTAAATAAGTATTACGCCCTACTGAAGTTTCCTAGCGGTCTGATGGTTTTCGTGCGTTTTCTCTGCCCCCCCCCCCCCACTGTCAAGCTAGATGGTGATTTTAAAATAGTGCGTGATTTTTTACTCCCTAGCTTAAAAGAAAGTCAGTCAAGGCAGGATGCTTAATGAAGGTAAGTGATTCAAGTGATGATAGTTGTGCAAAAAAAGTCCTTTTTGTTCACAATGGGCCGCTTTACTTTGAAAGTCTTGGTGGCTATTTCGGTGTGCACTACACAGATAAAGTTGTAAGCCGCTATCTCTCTCTGGGTAATGTCGTAAATTTTATGATGCGTGTTCACCCAATGGAAAACCCTGGCGCTCAGTTTTCTAGGCTAACGAGTGACTCATTGAGGGTAACTGATGTGCCCGATGTGCTGTCTCCAGTAGGGCGGTTGAAGAATGCCAGGCGGGCCAGGGAGGTGATAAGACAGTCTGTGCAAGAGGCAGATGTTATAGTTGCCAGAATTCCAAGTTTGATTTCGCGCTGGGCAGTAGGCTATGCGAGAGAGATGGGCAAGCCATATATTGTCGAGTGTGTCGCCTGTAACTGGGATGCCCTATCTAATCACAAATTGTATGTGAAGGCGACGGCCCCTTTTTATTTTCTCGCTCAACGTCATGTGATCAGGAAAGCTCCATTTGTTATTTACGTGACAAGAGAGTTCTTGCAATGGCGCTACCCTACTTGTGGAGAAGCATTCGCAATATCCGATGTAGACCTGAGCCAGCCGGATGAGAAGGTGCTCCAGGAAAGACTTGAGAAGATCGCGATCGGAAATCAAACGGCGCCCCCAGGCTGGTGACGGTGGCCTCTGTCTCCACACCCTACAAAGGCCAAGCTGATATTGTCGCTGCCCTGAAGCTGCTCAAACAAAGAGGTATTGTTTGCGAATATCATTTGATTGGAGATGGGGATCCTCAGCGCTTGAAAAATGCAGCTGCTCGTGCAGGGGTATCCGAGCTGGTGCATTTCCACGGTGCTATACCCCACTCGAAAGTTTTCTCGATGCTGGACGACATGGATATCTATGTGCAGCCCAGCAAGCAGGAGGGGCTGCCACGGGCCGTGATTGAGGCGATGAGCCGCGGCATGCCGGCACTGGGAGCGAAGACGGGCGGAATACCCGAGCTGCTTCCGTCCAACCGAATCTTCCCGCCCGGTAATGTTGCCGCGGCTGCTCGTATCTTGGAGGTAATGATGAGCACAGCCGACTTGAGCACTGAGGCGAAAGCCAACTTCAACACCTCCACGCAATATAGTATCGAGCACCTGGAAAAAAAGCGCCAGGAAGCCTTTGCCAGGTTTTTGGAGGCCAATAACTTGAAGCACCCATAGCTCTCTTCGACGGCGCGGATGTCAGTGTTCCTGTTTTAGAAATTTATACAAGAGGCCTTCATGGCACACATTCTTTATGTTGCTGCCAGCGATATCCACCTTGATACCTTTCACGTGCCGTTCTTCCGTATGCTGGAAGGTGAAGGGCATAAGGTAGATGTCGTTGCGGAAAAAAGGTCCGATATTACGCTACCCCATGTGGAAATTTTTTATGATCTCACCTTTCCCCGCAAGGTGCTCAGCCTTGAGCATCTTGCCTCGGTAAGGAAACTGAAAGAGATCATCCAGGCGGGCAGCTATGACCTGGTGCATTGTCATACGCCCATCCCCAGTGCCTTGGTGCGTCTGGCGGTGCCCCGCAAGGCAGCGGCTCGACCCCGGGTTCTCTATACCGCGCACGGCTTTCATTTCTATCCAGGAGCAAGCCTGCTGCGCTGGCTGGTCTATTTTCCGTTGGAGCATCTGCTCAGCTTCCGTTCTGATGGCATCGTCTGTATCAACAAGACAGACTTCTACTATTCGAAACGGTATTTTGGTGCAGGCGCCACTCACCTGATACCTGGTGTCGGAGTATCACCCGAGCGCTTTCATCGCGTCGAGGAGGCGCATCGCAGCGAGCTTCGCTCCCGGCTGGGGTTTTCGGCAGGTGATTTTGTGCTGGTTTATGTGGCCGAATTTATTCCGCGCAAGAATCATGGCTTTCTGCTTCATGCGCTGGCCGAGCTCAAGAAAGTGATTCCCTCCATCAAACTGGTGCTGGTGGGCACGGGTGTGGACTTCGACAAGACCCGTGCCCTGGCCCATCGCCTGGGGCTTGATGAGCAAGTGATGTTTCTGGGCTTTCGTCGTGATGTGCCGGAAATTTTGCCAATTGCTGATGTGGGCGTTTCCACCAGCCGCCACGAGGGCCTTGGCCTGGGGGTAGCGGAGCAGATGAGGTGCGGTGTTCCGGTGGTGGCGAGCCTGGACAAGGGCCACGCGGAGCTGATCGATCACGAGGCCAATGGCTTTCTCTATCGTCAGGGAGACTGTGACGACTTTTGCCACCGTATCGTGGAGCTAGAGCGGCAGCCGGCCTTGAGGCAGGAGATGGGTGAGCGGGCCCACCGCAGCATGGAGAAGTTCCATCTCGAGAAGTCACTTCATGCCATGTCGCGCATTTATCAGCGCTACCTTTGACAGCACGGCCTCCACTATCTCCCGGGACCATACCACTACCACCGCATCCAGCTATACAGGGACGATCACCCATGGCCTACAGGGCGCTATTTCAGAACCTCAAGCATTTACCCGGCTGGCACACCGGGGTCAAGTACGTAGCCTTTGCCGTCGATGACTATGGCAGCATTCGCACTGCCAACCAGCCTGCTGTTGAAGCGCTCAAGGATAAGGTAAGCGGTTTTGGCGGCTACATGGACTACTGCGACAGCGTGGAGACCCGCGAAGACCTCCATAGGCTCTATGAGGTACTCGCAAGTCACCAGGATGCCGATCAGCGCAAGGCGCTGTTTACCGCCTATGCACTTTCCGCCAACCCGGATACCGCCTTGATGCTCCGCGAGGGGCGCTACGCCTTCGAGACCCTGAGCGACACCTTTACCCGCCTGGCGGCGGAGGAGCCGGCAGCCTATGAAGGGACCTGGCGGGCGTGGCAGGAGGGCATGAGTGAGGGCCTGATTCGGCCGCAGTTCCACGGCCGCGAGCACTTCAGCGTGCCGCTGATCGAGCGCAAGCTGGAACGTGGCGACCAGGATCTGAAGGCCAATCTCGAGGTGGCCAGCCTGGCGCGACTTTCCGGGGTGCCCGAGATGCCGGGCGTGGCCTTCACTCATGCCTTCTCGCTGCATGAGGAAGCGCTGCTGGCCCAGCACCGTGACATTATCCGCGAAGGCCTTGCCCTGTTCGATACGACCTTCGGCTTCGCCTCCACCACCTTTACGCCGCCCGCCCTCAAGCTGCACCCAGCGCTGGATGCGTTCGTGGCGGGGTTGGGGGTTCGCTCCATCGATAAGCCCTTGAGCGGGCAGCAGCCGGCGGGTGGCGGCAAGAGCCGGCGCAGCATCAACTTCCTGACCCCGCCCAAGGGCAAACGCCCGGCCAAGCTGGTACGCACCCTGAGCTTCGAGCCCTGCAGCGGTAACAAGTCCGACCCGGTCGGCCAGGCGCTGGGGGAGATGGAACGGGCCTTTCGCTGGCGCAAGCCGGTGATCATTTCATCGCACCGGGTGAACTACTCGGGGCATATCGATCCTGCCAACCGCCAGCAGGGGCTGGCCAAGCTGGACGAGCTGCTGGCTGGCATGCTGCGCCGCTGGCCGGATATCCGCTTTGTCAGCGTGGATGAGCTGGTGCAGATCATGGAGAAGGGAGAGAGAGGATGAGCCGATGACGCTGGCCCTGGCACGCCGCACAGCCTATCTGGGCTACTATGTTCGCCGCATGAACTGGCCGCTGCTGCGCCGCTTCATGCGTCATACTCGCCAGCTCGAGGGGATGGGCACTTTGCGCCAGGCGGCACTGCTGATGGGAGACTCTCTGCGCTACAACATCTCTCCCCTGGAGTGGTACCAGTTTGGTTTTGCCGGCCTGGGCGCTGCCGAGAAGGCCACCTGGGCGGGTACCGGCACCATGTACGAATTCCAGCGGCGGGTAAATCCCCCTGGGGCACGCGGGCTGCTCAACGACAAGCGCCGCTTCTACCAGGCCTACCGGAAGTTCTTCCGCCACTCACTGTGGTCAATCGAGGAGCTGGAGGCGAGCCCGGTGCTTGCCGAGCGTATCCTGGCCGAACATGGGCGCCTGGTGTTCAAGGATGCCACCGGCAACTGCGGGGCCAGCGTGCAGGTTCACGCCACCGCCGAGCTGAGTGCGGCGCATCTGGTGGGCTGGATGAAGCAGCAGGGCTTCGACATGGTGGAGAGCTTCGTGGAGCAGCATGCCGAACTGCAGGCCCTGTCGCCCTCCGGGGTCAACACGGTACGCCTCTTCACGCTGCTGGATGAGACGGGCAACTACCGGGTACTGGGCTGTCGGCTGCGCATTTCGGTCAACTCCCACGTGGACAACCTGGCCGCCGGCAATCTCGCGGCACCCATCGATGAGGCCAGCGGCAGGGTCAACGGCCCCGGGGTCTACTCCGATATCACCCGGCCGCCGGAGCCCGCTCATCCGGTGACGGGCACGCCCATCGAGGGCTTTGCGCTACCCTTCTGGGACGAGACCCTGGCGCTGGTGCGCCAGGCCAGCCTGAAACATCCCGAGAACCGCTCCATCGGCTGGGATGTGGTGATCACCCCCGAGGGGCCCGGCTTGATCGAGGGCAACCACGACTGGTGCAAGCTGGTGTGGCAGCTGCCGGTGAGGCGTGGGCTCAAGGCGATGCTGGAGGCCGCATGATTGCCCGCATGATGCTGTTTATCAAGCACCGGCTGCCCTGGCTGTGGCGCTGGGTGGAGTGGCCCAACGCCCGGGGCTATGCGCTGCTGCACGGCCGGCGCATGCAGCGCCAGATGCAGCGTGCCTTTGCTTCCTTCACCCTGGAGGGCTTTGTCTTCCGCCCCATGAGTCGTGATGAGCTGCCTCAGCTGGCTGAGCTGCTGGCCCGGCAGGAACCGTCGCGCCTGCGCTACTTCCAGCCCCACGGCTTTGCGCTGCCGAACCTTCAGCGCATGTGGGCCAATCCGGCCTTTCTGATGTTCGGCGTGTGGAATGACGATGGCGAGCTTGTCGGCTACTTCTTCCTGCGCTGCTTCTGCAATTGCCGCTGCTTCGTGGGGCGGCTGATCGATGCGCCCAGCGAAGGGCAGGGCATCGGTCGGGTGATGAACCAGATCATGTACCACACGGCCTGGTGGTCGGGGTTTCGCTGCATGACCACCATTTCCAGGCATAACCAGGCGGTGATGCGCTCCCATCATAACAACCCCCATGCACGTACTGTGGGTGAGCTTGGCAACGACTACCTGCTGGTGGAGTTCGTGGATGAGCCTACGGGCCAGCGAATGGTCGAGTTGTGATCTACGAGCTTGCCAAGACTTTGGCGCTGCTGGCCTATCCGCTGGGTTTCAGCCTGGCACTTCTGCTAATCGGTCTTGTATTGCTTTGGAGGCGCCGTCGCCGCCCGGCCTTGGGTGCTCTTGGTGCCGGACTGGTGACGCTCTGGGCCTTCTCCACCCCTGCACTGGCCGACCGGATGCTTTGGTGGCTGGAGCGTGACTGGGCCGATCGCCCGGTTGATGCTGTGCCTGCGGCCGATGCGGTGCTGGTGCTGGGCGGCGCCTTCAGCACTGGGAATGGCCAGTGGCTCTATCCCTCTGCCGGGGGCGCGATTGATCGCTACTGGCATGCGGCGCGGCTCTACCATGCTGAGCGTGCGCCGCGCGTAATCCTCAGTGGTGGTCGCCAGCCCCAGCGCACCGCGGGGATGACTGAGGCAGAGGCCGGGGTGCTGTTCCTGACCGATATGGGCGTGCCCCTGGAGGCGCTGATCCTGGAAACCGCGGCGCTCACTACGCGGGGCCATGTGGTGGAGCTGACGCCGCTGCTGGCCGAGCACGGCGTCGAGTCGCTGCTGGTGGTGACCTCGGCTTCCCATATGCGCCGCTCTCTGGCCACCCTGTCGGCGTTGGAGGTCGAGATCATGCCGGTGGCCACCGGGTTTTCCATTTCCCAACCGGCCAGCTTTCAGCTGCGTCGCTGGCTGCCCAGCGCCAGGGCGCTGTCGCGCAGTACTCGTGCCATGCATGAAGTCATTGGCATTCTCTATTACCGCCTGCGGGGCTGGGTTTAGCCAGCCCCCTTCTCCACAGGAGCTTTCTGTCTCGTGTCTACGCCACACTCTTCTCTGGATAATGCGGTTACCGTCGGCGCTGGCCGCGTGGGGCTGGGCCTCTCCCGCCGCCAGCAGGCGCTCAAGCGCAGCTTCGATTTCCTGGGCGCGGCGGCGGGGCTGCTTGCCACTTTCTGGTTGATCGCCCTGGCCTGGCTGCTGGGCACCCTGGATACCCGTCAGAACGGTTTCTTTATTCAGGACCGGGTAGGCCAGCATGGTCGTCGTTTCAGGGTGGTCAAGATTCGCACCATGCGCCCCTCCGCAGAGGTGACCACTACGGTGACTACCGGGCGGGATCCGCGCATCACGCCTGTCGGACGCTTTCTGCGCCGTACCAAGATCGATGAGCTGCCCCAGCTCTTCAACGTGCTGCTGGGTCAGATGAGCTTCGTGGGCCCCCGGCCCGATGTGCCGGGCTTCGCCGATCGTCTGGAGGGCGAGGCACGCGCCATGCTTAGCCTGAAGCCCGGGATTACCGGGCCGGCTACGCTGGCGTACCGCAACGAGGAAGAGCTTCTGGCTGCCCAGCTTGATCCGGAGCGCTACAACCGTGAGGTAATCTGGCCCGACAAGGTGCGGCTGAACCTGGAGTACATTCGCTGCTGGAGTCTCCTTGGGGATATGAATTATATCCTAAAAACACTTTTATGACATCCAGGTTTACAGATGGAGAGGGTATGAATACTAGGGTTTTAAGTTTCAAGAAGGTGGTAAAAAAAAGGCTCAATCGTAGCCGCTTATATAACAAGTTTGAGAAATGGCGCTTGTTAAGGAGAATCGATGGAAAAGGACGCTTTTACCCTTCTTTTAGTGACCTTGTTTCGTTCGAATATGCAAGATGCCGCCTTGGAAAGCTGGCGGGCTATGAGCACCCGCACGTGCATTTTCAAAATAAAGTAAATCAGAGAGGTTTTATGAGCATTATTGGTGCGCCACTTCCTGAGGCATATGTAACAGCTCCGGGTGAGTGGGGGTGCTTGAATGATGGGAGTTATTTTGTCAAGCCTGCATTTGGTTGCTCTGCCAAAGGCTGTTATCCTATTGATATAAAAGACCAGAGGGTCTATATAAAAGGTCACGCTCTCCTGGGTTCAGGTCTATCAGTGCCAAAATTCATGCATTGGTATAATACCTGAATCCGTGAGGCTGCCCTCCTGAAGCGCTTCTAACCCACTGACCTGCATGGCAATATACCTGATATCGCCATTCACCCAGACAGTGCCATGCCCAACGTCAAATTCCGCGCCAGTCGCCGCACCCTTACCAGCCACGCCGGGCTATCCATCATCGGGCAGTGCTTCGAGATCGCCGGCGTCGACAGCATCGACAGCCGCTTCCCCACCACGCTGGGCATGCGCACCAGCGACGTGGTCAAGAGCTACCTGGGCCTGCTGTGCCTGGGCATGAGCGACTATGATGCCATCGAAAACTTCCGTCGCGACAAGCCCTTCCAGCAACTGCTGACCCTGCAGAAGGTGCCGAGCACGGCGACGCTGCGACAGCGGCTGGAGAAGCTTGCCGCCAACGACCTGCAGGCACGCACCGCCACCTGGTCCACCACCCTGCTGTCGCTGGTGGAGGCACCGATCACCGCCGAGACGACACATGTCTGCCTCGACATCGACACCTTCGTCATGGACAACAGCAACTCGAAGAAGGAAGGCGTCTCGCGGACCTACAAGAAGGTCGACGGCTACACCCCAATCGCCGCCTACCTGGGCAACGAAGGGTGGTGTCTGGGCCTGGAACTGCGTCCCGGCAAGCAGCACACCATGAAGGAGAGCAACGCCTTCCTGGAGCGGGTGCTGCCCCGCGCCCAAGGCCTGACCGAGCGACCTATCTTGCTGCGTGAGGACAGCGGCTTCGACAGCCAAGCGCATCTGGCCCTTCTCGAACGGCAGCGGCTGGCCTTTGCCGAGGAAGGCCGCCAGCTGGACTACCTCGTCAAATGGAACCCGCGGGACTCGGCCACGGCCGATCAGGACACCTGGCTGGCCGTGGCGGCGGACTATTGGGAAGAATTGCGCCCCGGAAAGCGCCAGGCACTATGGACGCAGACCGTCTCGATCCGCGATGGTCGGTCTGAGTACGAGCTCAAGCGCGTGATGCGTCTGGTGGAGCGCACCGCCGATCACGATGGCCAGTTACTGCTCGAACCGGACTATGAGCTGGAAGGCTGGTGGACCAGCCTGGACGAGGCGCCGGAGGCGGTGATCAAACGCTACCAGGCGCATGCCACTCATGAGCAGTTTCACAGCGAGATCAAGACCGATCTCGACCTGGAGCGGCTGCCGTCGGGAAAGTTCGCCACCAATGATCTGATTCTGCACCTCGCCCAGCTGGCCTACAACATCCTGCGGCTGATGGGCCAGATGGGCATGACCGGCGAGCTGAGCCCGGTGCGCCATCCCGCCAAGCGGCGCCGGATCCGCACCGTGCTCCAAGAGTTGGTACATCGCGCGGCTCTCGTGATCCACAAGGCACGGCAGGTCATCCTCGACTTCGGGCAGGACATCGGGCGCATGACGGTGTTGAACACCCTGCGATGCCGCCTTCGCTATCCCCGAGGCACACCATGCTGATCGTCTGTCGGACAACGACATCACGCAGAGGGCTGACGGTCACCGGCAGCCAGCATCACCGTGCCCGGCGGGTAGAAATGCATGTCAAAACGGGCTGCCGTCGCCGGTCGACGCCGCCCTGGTCGGCCATCACCGGCATGCATTGGGCAGTTGAGACGGAATCGGAGGTCAAAAAATGCGCACTGGCGGTGATAGGGGAAGTGTCGGCGCTGGCTTCACGGAATCAGGATAATAAAGAGCACGGCACTTCTCTTGTTTTGGTTGAGGAGCGGTTGCAAGATGTTTTTTTGATGAAATCATGGATTATAAAGCCTATTGTTTTTATGGGTATGGTGTCGATCATATTCTCTGCATGCAGCGTAATGGTAGCGTAAAAAGCTCTTGCTTTAGTCCGGCCGGAAAGCCCATTAGAATTGCCAACTATCCAGAGGGTCCGCTGGATGTCAATCCGTCAGCCGATTGCATCCAAGAGGTTACGTGTATTGCAGAAGAACTTTCAAGTAAAATTCCTCTTTCTTTTTGTCGCTTAGATTTCTATATAACTACGCGCGGAGTTGTTTTAGGTGAAATCACCCCGATACCCGGAGACTCTTGTCACTTTGAGATTAAAAAGAATATGGAGTTGGGTAGGAGGTGGCTTGCCGCCCGGCGGGCGCTGGACAAAGGAGAAAGAAATATTCAGTCTGTTGATTATTTTAATGAAAATAAGGTTCTTTTCTTATGATTGCCAGATGGCTTTACGCAACCTGGCGATAATATAAATTATCTGGTGATATTCTTGGCTACCATGTTGACTAAACTTTTCTCCCCCTGGCCCTCTTTCACCGAGGAAGAGGCCGAAGCCGTACAGCGTGTGTTGCTTTCCAACCAGGTGAACTATTGGACCGGCGAGGAGGGCCGCCAGTTCGAGCGCGAGTTCGCCGCCTTTGCCGGTACCGAGTACGCCATCGCCGTGTCCAACGGCACCACAGCGCTGGACCTGGCGCTGAAGGGGCTGGGTTTCGGCGAAGGCGAGGGCAGGGGGCGCGATGAGGTGATCGTCACCTCGCGTACCTTTCTGGCTTCGGCCTCCAGTATCGTCACCGCCGGGGCGGTGCCGGTGTTCGCCGATGTGGATCGCGACTCCCAGAACATCACTGCCGGCACGGTGGCCGAGAGGATTACCCCCAACACCCGGGCGATCCTTGCCGTCCACCTGGCCGGCTGGCCGTGTGAGATGGATGCGCTGATGGCGCTGGCCGAGCAGCATTGTCTCACCGTGATTGAGGACTGCGCCCAGGCCCATGGCGCCCGCTATCGCGGCCGCAGCGTGGGCAGCATTGGCCACGTGGGCTGCTGGTCATTCTGCCAGGACAAGATCATGACCATAGGCGGGGAAGGGGGCATGGTCACCACAAGTGACGAGGCCCTGTGGCGCCGCATGTGGGCCTACAAGGACCACGGCAAGAGCTGGGAGGCGGTCTACGAGCGCGAGCATCCGCCGGGCTTCCGCTGGCTGCACGAGAGCTTCGGCACCAACTGGCGGCTGACCGAGATGCAGTCGGCTATCGGGCGCATTCAGCTTGCGCGGATGCCGGAGTGGAAAGCGGCCCGGCAGGCCAATGCCCAGCGGATCTGGCAGGCGGCAAGAGATTGCCCCGGACTGCGGGTGCCGACAGTGCCTGAGCATATCGAACATGCCGCCTACAAGTGTTACGTCTTCGTCGAGCCCGGGCAGCTTGCGGAAGGCTGGGATCGTGACCGCATCCAGCAGGCGATCGTTGATCACGGCGTGCCGTGCTTCTACGGCTCCTGCTCGGAGGTCTACCTGGAGAAGGCGTTTGATGGCACAGTTTGGCGGCCGGAAGCACCACTCCCCGTCGCGTGTGAACTGGGTGAGAACAGCCTGATGTTCCTGTGCCACCCCACCCTGACCGATGACGAGATCAATCGCACCTGCCAGACACTGCAGGAGGTGATGGCGCTGGCGGTCGACTGATTCGTATTGGTCCTATTGACACAATGAACCCGGCCGGGTTCCCGGCCGGGTTCATCGTATGATGCGTCGGGATTACAGCCGCAAGTCGGCATCCCCATTCCCCAGCATGTATTTGAGGTCATAGAGCACATGCTGGGGTTTTCCCCAGCTGCGGATCCGCGCGGTGCCGAGATCGGCAAAATCCCGGTGGGCCACAGCGAGAATCATCGCGTCGTAGGCGCCCGATTCGGGCTGATCGACTGGGCGGATGCCGTAGGCGTGCAGGGCTTCGTCCTTGTCGGCGTGGGGGTCGTATACATCGACCCTGACGTTGAAATCGTCCAGCTCGTGGATGATATCGGTGACCCTTGTATTGCGCAGGTCAGGGCAGTTCTCCTTGAAGGTGAGCCCCATCACCAGCACCCGGGCCGCCTGGACCTGAATGCGCTGCTTGATCATCTGCTTGACCAGCTGACCCGCCACATAGGCCCCCATGCCATCGTTGATGCGCCGCCCCGAGAGGATCACCTCGGGATGGTAGCCGACCTGCTGGGCCTTGTGGGTCAGATAGTAGGGGTCGACACCAATGCAGTGGCCGCCCACCAGGCCCGGGCGGAAGGGCAGGAAGTTCCACTTGGTGCCGGCCGCCTGTAACACTTCTTCGGTGTCGATCCCCAGGCGGTTGAAGATCATCGCCAGCTCGTTGATCAGGGCGATATTGACATCACGCTGGGTATTTTCGATGACCTTGGCGGCCTCGGCCACGCGAATCGAACTGGCCTTGAAGGTGCCCGCGGTGATGATCGAGGCGTACAAGTCGTCCACGAAATCAGCGACCCGCGGCGTCGAGCCTGATGTCACCTTGCGGATGGTGGTGACACGATGTTCCTTGTCGCCGGGGTTGATGCGCTCGGGGCTGTACCCGGCGAAGAAGTCGCTATTGTAGGTCAGCCCCGAGGCCCGCTCGATCACGGGAATGCACACCTCCTCCGTGGCACCCGGATAGACGGTCGATTCGAAGATGACCACATCGCCCCGGGATAGCACCTGTGCGATGGTCTCGCTGGCCTTGACCAGTGGCGCCAGATCGGGGCATCGCTGGTGGTCGATGGGCGTCGGCACGGTGACGATATACACATTGCAATTGTGCAGGGCGTTCACATCGCTGGTGAAGCTCAGCTGGCTGGCCTGGCGAAGCAGCTGGGGCTCGACTTCCAGGGTGGTATCGATGCCGTCATGCAGTTGGGCAATGCGCCTGGCATTGATATCGAAGCCGAGCGTCGGGTGTCGCCTGCCGAATTCCACCGCCAGCGGCAATCCTACGTAGCCTAGGCCAATGATGGCCACCTTGACACCTTCCAGGCTGAATTTTATCTTCATCACTGGCCATCCTTATCGAACTTTTGCCATCGAGATGCCGCGGCATCAGCGCCTTATTTAGCACGCCTAGTGAGTTCACCATGCCTAGTGAGGGCCCTTGAACAGGGATACCGTGGCGGCTTTCAAGAGCTCTTCTGTATCGCTCAGGGGCTGGGCCTTCAAGTCGTGCTGCACCGGGACCTGAACGGGCTTGACGGGGCGTTGGTCATGTTCTTTCCAGATCAAGTCGACGATGGGACCCTGGGGCGAATAGGCCGCCGGGGCCTCGAGCATAATGTTCCGAATTCCGTCCAGATCGCCTTTTTCGGTCGCCGCACTGAGTCGCTCCAGTAGCGCCTCGAGGCGTGGCCATTGCCAGCAGCTTTCACGGGCGCTCAGGATACGGGGATGGGGTGTGGCGGTGACGTTCTCCCCAACCAGCAGTTCCTCAAAGAGCTTCTCGCCGGGCCGCAGTCCGGTGTAGTGAATCTCGATATCCCCGCCCGGATTGTCGTCATCCTTCACTTCAAGCCCTGACAGTCTCACCATTTCCCTGGCGATCTCAGCGATCTTGACCGGGCTGCCCATATCGAGGACGAAGACATCGCCTCCCTTGCCCATGGCTCCGGCCTGAAGGACAAGCGTGGCGGCTTCGGGAATGGTCATGAAGTAGCGAGTGATCGCCTCATGGGTTACGGTAATGGGCCCGCCCTGGGCGATCTGTTCTCGGAACAGGGGGATCACCGAGCCCGATGATCCCAGCACGTTGCCAAAACGCACCATGCAGAAGCGTGTGTGCTGTTGAGTCCGCGATAACGCCTGGCAGATGAGCTCTGCCAGGCGTTTCGTCGTGCCCATCACATTGGTGGGGCGGACCGCCTTGTCGGTCGAGATCAGTACGAAGGTCTCGACCCCTGATGACAGGGCGGCACGGGCGGTTTCCAGGGTGCCGAAGACATTGTTGCGTACGCCTTCGAGTACGTTGTACTCCACCATGGGGACGTGTTTATAGGCGGCGGCGTGGTAGAGCGTCTGTACGCGAAAGGCGCGCATGACGCTTTCCAGGCGGCCGCGCTGCTGTACCGAGCCGAGCAGCGGCTCGGCCACGCTGGGCAGGCTCTCCAGGCTGGCGAGCAGCTTCAGTTCCGATTCGATGGCATAGAGGGAGTATTCGCAGCTGTCCACCAGCAGCAGTCGCCGCGGGCGTTGCCGCAAGATCTGGCGGCACAGCTCTGAGCCGATTGAACCGCCGGCACCGGTGACCATGACCACCTTGTCCCGGATATTGGCATCCAGCAGGTCCTGCCTGGGGGGATCGGATCGCGGCCTAGCAGGTCTTCCACGGCCACGTCACGGATATCCTGAATTTGGGCTCGGCCACTGACTACATCCTCGGTGCCAGGGACAGTGAGAATCGGAACATCCAGGGGGCAAGCGCTTTGAGAATGTCCCGGCGCCGGCTGCGCGGTACGCTGGGCATGGCAAGCAGGACGCGCTCGGCTTCGTGGCTGTCGACCAACTCTGGCAGCTTGCTGGCCGGGTAGACCCACAGTCCTTCCACCTGTGTGCCGTGCATACCACGCCAGTCGTCCACGAAGGCCACGGGAACATACTCGCTCCCCTGGCGCAGTGAATTGGCTAGCTGGGATCCCGCGGCTCCGGCGCCATAGATGATGACGCGGGTCTTGTAACGCATTAGTTGGTGTCGATAGAGGCTGCGTAGAAAAAAGCGAACGCCGCCGACCAGGAACATGGCGAGAATGCCATAGATGATCAATAGCGACGGCGGCAAGCTAAGACCCGTGAGCTGCCCGGCCAGGAGCAGTATCACAACCGAAAGGCTCACACCCATCACCAGGGTGTGTAGGGCGCGAAGGCTCATGTAGCGGATAACGGCACGATACAATCCCAGGCGAACAAAGATAAGAAGGGTGACGGGAAGGGCCAGCACCAGGGCGAGCCATACCTGTGGCTCCGACAGGGCCGATACGCTGTCTGACTTGAGGATTACCGCCAAGATAAAACTGGTCGACAACAGAAAGATGTCGGCCAGAATTTGTATCATGCGTTTGACCCTGCGATGCAAGCGGAAGGCTTGCGCAAGCATTCGTCCCATCAATGCTCCCCGGTATGTCCATGCGTAGGAATATTTGGCCGTCCGGCCTGTTTTTTCGTTATTGAGAATCTTTTTGAAAGTGCTGTGTCATTTTTTGTAATCGGTACTCTTAAGGCTAAGAGACATTGGGATATTGCCCAACATGATTTTCATGAATTTGCCATAACGGTATTGACTGACGTGGGGAGAGGAGGGATCTCATAAGAATTATGAGATGGTCTCATCCATATAGGCGTAATAGAGAACTATGAGGTCGTAAGGGTTTCTTTGGTAGGCAAATAGAAAAATGCGCATCAACAAGTGCTGGTCACTCCTCAGTTGGTTTGGGGGACAACTACACTGACAGACCTGAATTCAAGTAATAAACGCAGCACCTGCGGTGTTCAGGGCTCCTGAGTATTCCCCAGGAACACCTGTGCCGGTGTCCGGTAGCCAAGACGCTTTCGGGGGCGGTCATTGAGCTTTCTGACCACCTTGCGCAACTCGACGTCGGTGACCTGCCGGAAGTCCGTCCCCTTGGGGAAGTACTGCCGCACCAAGCCATTGGTGTTCTCGTTGCTCCCACGTTGGCCGGAGCAGTAGGGATCACAAAAGTAGGTCGCGGCGGTCACCGCCTTGGCCACGGCTTCGTGACCAGCGAACTCCGAGCCATTGTCCAGTGTGATGGTCTGCACAGCACCCCGGCGAGGCTTCAGAAGGCGGATCATGGCCGCTTCTGTCAGCTCCGCTGAGATCCTGGGCAGCCGTGCTGCCAGCAGGTAGCCGCTACGCCGCTCTACCAGCGTGACCAAGCCCGATTGCTTGTGCCCCTGGATCACGGTGTCACCTTCCCAGTGCCCGATGAAGCGCCGATCATCGATGTCAGCCGGGCGATGCTCGATGCCCACGCGGTTGGGAATCTTGCCGAGTCCTGCGCTCTTGGCCTGGGCACGGTGCTTGCTGCGCCGCTTGGGCTGGCGAAGGTGCTGCCAGAGGTCGCCACCGCGCGCTTTGTCATCCCAGATCAAGGAGTAGATCCACTGGTGACTCACACCCATGCCCGCCAACGGCGCCATGAAGCCGCTGATCTGTTCCGGGCTCCACTCGTCACGCAGCCGGTCGACGACGGCGGTGATCATGCTGGGCAGGCGCTTCGTCCACTTCCAAGCGGTGCGCCGGCGGTCATCGCTGAGGGCCTGGGCCCTCTCAGGATCGTAGCCCTCAGAGGCAGCGTTACGGCGCAGCTCACGGCTGACCGTGCTGTTGTGGATGCCAAGCTCTCTGGCGATCTGTCGCTGGCTCATGCCGACACCCCGTTGGGCGTGAATCTGGTATCGTTGGGTCTGGGTCAGCTGTCGGTATCCCATGCTCTGCTTCACTTTGGTCGGTAAAGCAGGGAGGGTACCGGCGCTGGCCCTCCTGCCTCTACCGGGTGGACCAAAGTGCTGCGGTTATTCTATGAATCCAGGAGATAGAGGGTCCTTGGTGCTCAGGCTGGAGTAATAATATTATGGCTGTAACGATTTGCACGGAGAACGCGACACCATGTTTCAGCACATCCTGGTCGTCTGTACCGGGAATATTTGCCGCAGTCCGGTAGGTGAGGCGCTACTCAAGCAGCGACTGCCTGGCAAGCACATCGAGTCGGCGGGTCTCGGTGCCTTGGTCGGATGCGGCGTGGAGCCGACAGCCCGACAGTTGGCCGAAGCCGATGGCCTGGATGTCGCTGCTCATCAAGCGCGGCAAGTCACCGTTGACATGCTGCAAGCTGCCGATCTGATCCTGGTCATGAGCGATGGGCAGCGCCGTGCGGTCGGTCATCTCGCAGCGACGGTGCTCGGAAAGACCCTGCTGCTTGGCCACTGGCTCGATGAGGCGCAGTGCCGAGAAATTCCCGACCCCTACGGCAAGAATCGCGAGACTTTCATACAGGTTCATCAACGGCTCAGGGAAGCCGCTGATGCCTGGGGAGAAAAGCTCTGAGGGCCCTGGGTTGAGTTTAATGTGCAAGCCTATCGAAGTGTGCCTGGACCATTGATACTGACGCTGACGCCTCAATCGTGAAGAACATGAGGCATGGTCGTTTCGTGGAGAGCCGGCTTCGCCGGGGAGCAAGGAATGGGTCGTTGAGTCTCTGGAATCGTGCCAATGCGGTGCTGCTTTTTGCCTTTGTGGCGCTATTGATCGTTGCCCAGCTGGCCTATGCCGTGGTGCCGTTGCTGGCGCTTGCGGTCATGGGTGTGGGTAGCGTAGTCACCTGGCTGAGCGGTGACCGCCGCAGGGCGCAGCGAGTGCAGTCAGGCCTGCCGGGATTCATACGGGATGACGGCTGGCTTGTGCTGGCCATGCTGATCTATGGGGGGCTTTGGCTGCTGGATGTCTGGCGGACCGGGCACTGGCCCGTGGGAGGGGGCAACCAGGGGCTGCTGCTGCCACTGTGGCCGCTGGTGGCGGCGGCGATGCTGGTTTGGCTGCTGCGCTATCCGCCGAGCCCGCGGGTGCTGTGGTGGGCGGTGTGCAGTGGAGCCCTTGGCGCCGGTGCCATCGCCCTCTACGAGCGTTTGATCTTGGGCAGGTCGCGTGCAAGCAACAGTATGAATGCCATTCCCTTCGGCAATCTGTCGCTGCTGCTGGGCACGCTGGCGCTCCTGGCGGCGCTCTGGTGCCTGCGTCGCGGCTATCCGCGAAACCGGGCCCTGCTGATGCTGGCGCTGCTGGCCGCCATGGCCGGCATGCTCGGCTCGCTGCTGTCCGGGACCCGCGGCGGCTGGATTGCCTTGCCCTTGCTACTGCTGCTGGCCTACCGAGCGGCGAGGGATCTGGTGCCGCCGGGCTGGCGCTACGGGGTGGCGGGGCTGGTGGTGATAGGGTTGCTGGTGGCAGCGGCGGTACCCCAAAGCGGAGTGGGTCAGCGGGTGGGGTCGGCGGTGGGCAGTGCCCAGCAATACTGGCAGGGGGAGACGCAAGGCAACTCAGTGGGCACACGCCTGGAGATGTGGCGAGGCGGTATCTTGTTGGCCCGGGAAAGCCCCCTGCTGGGCTTTGGTGAGGGACGCCTGGAACTGGCGATTCAGGGCCTGGTAGCGGAAGGCAGGCTGCCCCCGGCGGTCGCGCGACACGATCAGCTCCACAGTGACATGATCGATACCCTGGCGCGGCGGGGCATAGTGGGGCTTGGTGGGCTGCTGCTGCTCTATGCTGTGCCGCTGTGGCTGTGCTGGCGACGGCTGCGCAGGCCTGGAGCAGACCCGGGCCTGCAGGTGTTGGCTGCGGCGGGCATGATGGTGCCGGTGGCGTTCTTCGATTTCGGTCTGACTCAGTCGATGCTGCGCGATGTGCGCGGCCTGAGCGGTTATCTGGGGCTGTGCATCGCCTGCTGGGTGGCCCTGCGCGCCTATGAGGCGTCGCAAGGCCAGCCATTCGGCCGGTGCTATGATCGTGGGCTATCGGGTGAGTCGAGCTGATGGGCGAAACACGGCGGTGAGGCCGGCTCCAGGTCGGCGGCGTCCTCCGCGTGCAGGCGATGAAGCAGCATATCGCGCAGGATCGGCAGGTGGGAGTCGTCCAGGTGGCGCGCCGCCGATAGCAAGGTCAGCCGCCCGCGGCGGGCGTGGCGCATCAGCGGGATAAGGCTCTCGGGATGGTCGCGCAGCTCGCCCCGATAGCGGGTGGCGAAAACCCCGGCGCTGATCTCGCCCTGATGGTACTGACGGCGCAGCAGCGGCGACGGCGAGGCGTCTCGGTACCAGTCGGTGAGCGCCAGGCTCTCGCGTGGCTTGCCGCGTGGCCACAGCCGATCGACCAGTATCCTTGCCCCGTCTTCCGGCTCGTCGGGGCTGTAGATACGCTTGAGAATGATCTCGTAAGACACGCGAAAACCTCCCTTGACCATGTCGCTAGCATGGCGCATGTCAGTGGCGTTTTGCTAGCCCTTCCAGTGCGTCCCTCGCTCGCTCTTGCCAGTCGCCGGGAAGCTCGGCGGCCTGCGATAGAGCGCGCTGGGCGGCGTCGTAGTCCCCTTGGGTGCGATGGATCAGGCCAAGATTGAGCCAGGCGACGGCGAGTTCGGGGCGGGTATCAACCGCGAGCTGGAACGCCTCGATGGCGCCCTCGGTATCCCCCTGCCCATGGCGGGCGTTGCCCAGGGCGAAGTGTCCCATGGCCGAGGTCGGGAAGCGGCTTACCAAGGTCTCCCAGGCGGGTAGAGCGGCCTGCCCCCCTGCACCTGCTCGAAATCGGCGATCGCCTCGAGCGCGCGATCTTCTGTCACGCTTTCAGGTAGCTCACCCGGCGGTTGCGCGACGAAGGCCCAGCGGTTGCTGCGCGACCAAGTAGCATCGAAGCGGCGGAAGGACTCGATGCGCTCGGGCTCCTCGCCGCTATGCAGGGTCATCGTCTGGGCGTCACGGTCATAGCCGATGGCTACGGCGTAGTGCCACATGGGCCAGGCGGGCAGCGACAGGTTCTGCATGACAACCACCGGCTGCCCGGCGGCAAGCTCGGTCAGCAGGGCATCGAAGCGGTTGTCCAGTACGAAGGGGATGTGGCCGTGGCGGCGCACGGTGGCGAGCATCTCCGGCTGGACGCTTCCCTCCCGGCCCGGCATGAAAACCTGGGGGATCAGGGTGTCGACGGTGACGTCCACGCCCTGGGCGTTGAGCACCATGGCTAGCGAAGCAGGACCACACTGGTAGTCGCGCTGGGCATGGAAGGGGATGTCATTCAGCATCACCTGGCGAGGGAGGCGCTCTTGGGTGTCTCGTCCAGTTGCGGTGGGCTGGCACAGCCGACCAGGATGAATAGCAGCAGCACTAACGGGAGAACGCCCGCAGAGCGGGCGTTCCACGAGCGCCAGATTCGGCGTGTTGTCATCACCTTCCCCGCTCAGCGGGTAAAGGGGAAGACATTGGTCAGACCGAGAATATCGGTGACCAGCAGGATGACGAAGACGGCAAACAGGGCGCCGACCACGCTGGCGCCGGCTGGCATCTCTTCGAGCTGGTCTGCCATCTGGCGGGCTTCCTGATCGGACAGGGCGGCCACACGCGCCTCGACTTCGGCCAGATCCACGCCTTGGGCCAGCAGCTGTGCCTGTACGTCGTCGCGAGCGAGAATCTCGTGAATCCGCTCACGGTCCGCATCGGCACGCTCAGTCGAGAGGGCCTCCTGGGTGGAGATCAGGTCGCTGCCCGGCGCGAGCGGGGCGGCGGACACCGATACGCTGCCCAGCACCAGGGCGAGGATCAGCAGCGGGCTGAGAATACGGCAGACTCGTTTCATGGTGGAATCCTTACTGTTGTCGAATGATCTTCCGGCTCCTGAATGATCCTCGCTCGGCATCCTGATCCGAGCTGAAGGAACGTGCGCTCACGATGCCCGTGCAGTATAGGCAGAAATGACGTGAAATTTCATGCCCTTGCATGCGATTTTCCGCGCGCTCTTGGCTTTTGGTTCTTATCCCACCTCCGTGCAGTTCCGGCCGTTGGCCTTGGCCAGGTAGAGGGCGCGGTCGGCTCGCGAGTAGAGGCTATCGAAGTTCGAGCCCTCGCCATCCCCCGTGGCGAGGCCAAGGCTAACTGTGATCGATGCCGAAACGCTGAGCTCCTGGAGGGATAGGGCTGCGACGCGTTGCCGGATCCGATCGGCAAGCTGCAGGGCGCCATCGGCGGGCGTATCGGGCATCAGTACGCAGAATTCTTCGCCGCCCATGCGCGCCACGATATCGGCCTGGCGCGTCTCTTCTTTCAGGGCCTTGGAGAAAGCGACCAGCACTCGGTCGCCGGCCGGGTGACCATAGGTGTCGTTGAGGCGTTTGAAGTGGTCCAGGTCCAGCAGCGCCATACTCAGCGGCTGGCCGTTGCGGCGGCTCTGCTGGTGCAGCACTTCAGCGGCTTCCAGCAGGTGGCGACGGTTGCCAAGTCCGGTGAGCTCGTCCATTTGGCTCAGGCGTGCCACGGTTTCGCGCTGTCGATTGAGACGAAGAAGGGCCAGCATCAAGGCGCCGACCACCAGCAGCGCCAATAGCACCAGCACAGCGATGGCGAGCGTCAGGCGTTCCATGATGAGACGCTGCTCGCCTGCCGCGGTGTGGATGAGCTCATTGAGTTCGCTGTAGGCTCGTGCCAGATCGTTTTCGATGGCGTAACCCAGACTTACCAGTGCTTCCGACCTTCCACCTGACTGCATCTCATCGACTCGCGCTTGCAGTTCTGGCAGCTGCTCTTCGACGACTTGCAGCCTGTCGAGCGATACCCGGTAGTCGTCCGGGTCAAGCTGACTTCTTTCCAGGCCGTAGGTCACGCCCTCGATATGCTGGGGTATTCGCCACAGCAGGTTGTCGAGGTGTGCTTCATGCACGTTCTGGTGGGGCTCGTGCAGTTGATCCAATGCATGGCGAAGGAGAACGGGTTGCTGCTGGGCACGGACGACGTCGGCCACCAGCGCCGTGTAGTTAGCTCCCACGTGCTGGCGCGCATTGACCACATAGAGGCCAATCGCCAGGGCGCAGATTCCTGCCAGGAGGGTAAAACCCAGTGCCAGTTGCCACCTCAAGGCCAGGTGTTGGCGCTGATTCATTGGGCCTGGATGTCTCGGATCGACCAGATCCAGTGGGTCATGCTGGCCGTTCCGGCCTCAACGGCCTCGGCATCGGCGGGCACGATCAGCATGCTGGGGCCGAATTCCGTCAGCGTCAGCGGCTCGCCATCCAGTCGGGTGGCGAGCAGGTAGCGCGTTTCCTCGCGGTCTTCCGAGGTAAGAAAGACGGTGTAGTCGTCGTGAGCGATAAAGCGCAGCGTGTCGGCCCCGCTCAGGTCCTGGGCGTCGAGAAAGTCGTCGAGCCAGACCCCGGCGAAGCTCCCCTGGGGGCCTTCGAAGTGCTGCAGCGTGATCTCGTAGAGCGGCGATGACTCGATCTCGGCGCGACTGACCGACCAGCGTTCGTCGTCGCGGCGCAGGGTGATGATGGGGGTCTCATCCTGTGACGGGGTGAGCGCGCTGGGGCTGGCTGCGGCGACGTGAGCGGCCGGCAGGGCGGTCATCACCAGCAGGCCGGCCAGCAGGGCGACCCGTGAGGGCGTTAGGCGAAGAAGGCGGCTCATGCAGATGGCTCCCAGGCAGCTGTCGTCAGTGGGATAATGGCAGGATTCTAGGCCAGCAATGTGACGCAGAGTAAACGCTTTTGGTCAGGTAGTTAACCGACCCGGTATGAGGAAGGTAGTTCGGCCAGCAGGCCGCGCCCACCGGCCAGGGTCAGTGCCAGGTCGTGAAGGCCATTCCAGGCGGGCAGGGGGCTGGCGCCCTTGATGGCCAGGTCCAGGCGCTGGGCGAACAGCAGCAGCTTGTGCAGCCGCTTGAGCGGCAGGCGCTGGATGGCCTGCTGGTAGGCGGGGCGCCGTTTTTCGAAGATCGCTGGCTTCTGGGCCTTGCAGGCGTGATCGAAGCTCTGCCCCTGGTCGAGGTGCTGGTGAAGGGAGAGCAGGGTGCGTAGCTCCCGTGCCAGGGCCCAGAGCACGATCGGTGCCTCCACGCCCTCGCCGTGCAGCCCGGCCATGATGCGCGACACCCGCGCACGCTCACCCTTGAGGCAGGCGTCCACCAGGGTGAAAACATCATAGCGGGCGCTGCTTTCCACGCCGCCAGCGATCTGCTGGGGGCCGACTCGGGTGCCGGGGGCAGCAGCAGCGCCAGCTTCTGCAGCTCCTGATCGGCGGCCAGCAGGTTGCCTTCGGTGCGCTCGCCGAGTAGCCGCGCGGCATCGAGGTCGAGGGTGAGGCCGTGGCGCTCGGCACGATCACGCAGCCAGAACCCTAGCCGCGCGATATCCACCGGCCACACGGGGACGAACAGGCCCACCTTGTCCAGCGACTTGAACCAGGCGCTCTTCTGCTGGCGGAAGTCTAGCTTGCCCATGCTGATCAGCAGCACGTCTTCGCTGCCCGGCAGCTGTTCGGCGTGCTCCTTGAGCGCCTTGGCGCCCTCCTGGCCCAGGCTGCTGTTACCCAGGCGTAGCTCGATCAGCTTGCTCGATGCGAACAGGGACAGGCTGGCGGCGGTTTCCCGCAGCCGGCTCCAGGCAAAGTTGGCTTCGACGTGGAGCACCTCGCGCTCCTCAATGCCCTGGGCGCGGGCGGCGCTGCGCACGGTGTCGCAGGCTTCGATATGCTGCAGCGGCTCGTCGCCGGCGACGATCACCACCGGCGGCAGCTTCTTGCTCAGCGCCTCGGAGAGCTTGTCGGGAAAGACTTTCACGGCTGACCTTATTTAGGAATCGGCGAGCGGGCGCAGGCGCTCGAGTAGCTGGCGAGCGGCGTCACGGCGCAGCCGCTCATGCGCCTCCTCGCGGAGCCTTTCCTGCGCCAGGAGGTTGTCGTCGCTGATGGTGAACTGCGTGCTGACCTCGAGTTGCTGCTGGTCGAGCAGGTAGGCACCATCCGAGCGTCGTTGGACCGAGAAGGGGGCCGTGAGGGTGCTTTCGAGTTCCCGAGAGCCACTGTCGCGCACGCTGCGCTGGCGCTCGCGGATCGCCTCGGCGCCGAGGTTGAGCACCAGCGGCGCCGGGTCGTGGACCCGGGTGCCCGCGGCCTCGAGCCGTTCGGCGACCCGCCGCGCCAAGGGGCCGTCGGGACCGGCCAGGGCGAGTTCCGCGAGCCCGGCGTCCGGGGCGTCGAAGCCGCGCAGCCGGAAGCCACAGCCGGCGAGGGCGAGAGCGGCGGTGCCGCTCAGGCCCAGAGCAAGTAAGGTGCGTCGCTGCATGAGGCGCTCCCTGGGGCGTCGAGGGCTCAGCCCACCACGATATTGACCAGCTTGCCGGGCACTACGATGACCTTGCGTACCGTCTTGCCCTCGGTGTGGCGCTGGACGTTCTCGGCGGCCAGCGCCTGAGCCTCGATGTCGGCCTTGGGTGCCTCCGCGGGAACCTCGAGTCGGGCACGCAGCTTGCCGTTGACCTGGACCACCAGCTCGATGGTGTCGCGGGTCAGGGCATCCGCGTCGACCTTGGGCCAGGCGGCGTCGATGGCCGGCTCATTGTGGCCAAGCGCTCGCCACAGAGCATGACAGGCATGCGGGGTGATCGGCGCCAGCAGCAGCACGCAGGCCTCGACCCCTTCCCGGGCCACGGCCAGGCCCAGGGGCGAGGTATCGTCGAATTTGCCAAGGGCGTTGGAGAGCTCCATCACCGCGGCGATGGCGGTGTTGAAGGTGGTGCGCCGACCGATGTCGTCGCTGGCCTTCTTGATGGTCTCATGGGTCTTGCGGCGCAGCTCACGCTGGGGCTCGTCCAGGGCTGCGAGGTCGAGTTCGCCCGGCTCGCCGGCGGCCAGGTGTTCGCTGACCAGGCGCCACAGGCGCTTGAGGAAGCGGTGGGCGCCTTCGACGCCGGCGTCGGACCACTCCAGCGACTGCTCCGGCGGGGCGGCGAACATCATGAACAGGCGCACGGTGTCGGCACCGAAGCGGTCGATCATCGACTGGGGATCGACGCCGTTGTTCTTGGACTTGGACATCTTCTCGATGCCGCCCATCTCGACCGGCCGCTCGTCGGTGATCAGCACCGCGCTCAGCGGGCGTCCCTTGTCGTCGCGCTTGACCTCGACGTCGGCGGGGTTGAACCACTCCTTGCCGCCGTTCTCGGTCTCACGGTAGTAGGTCTCGGCGATCACCATGCCCTGGGTGAGCAGGCGCTGGAAGGGCTCATCGGAGTCCACCATGCCGAAGTCGCGCATCAGCTTATGGAAGAAGCGCGCGTAGAGCAGATGCAGGATGGCGTGTTCGATGCCGCCGATATAGAGGTCCACCGGCAGCCAGTAGTCGGCGCGCTCGTCGAGCATGGCCTCGTGGTTGTCGGCGCAGCAGAAGCGCGCATAGTACCAGGAGGACTCCATGAAGGTGTCGAAGGTATCGGTCTCGCGGGTCCAGCCGTCGCCGAGGTCGGAGAACTCCGGCATCTTCTTGAGCGGCGAGCCGGTGGCGTCCACGGTCACCTCCATGGGCAGGGCCACCGGCAGCTCCTCGTCGGTGAGCGGCACGGTCTGGCCCTCCGGGCCGTACTTGACCGGAATCGGCGCGCCCCAGTAGCGCTGGCGCGCCACGCCCCAGTCGCGCAGGCGGAAGTTGGTCTTGACCTCGCCGTGGCCCTGCTCGCGAAGCCGCTCGGCGATGGCGTCGAAGGCCGCCTGAAAGTCCAGGCCATCGAACTCGCCGGAGTGGATCAGGGGGCCGTACTCGACGTAGGCGCCCTCGGAGAGATCCGGCGCCTGGCCGTTCTCGTCGGCGATCACCGCCTCGATGGGCAGGCCGTACTGGGTGGCGAACTCCCAGTCGCGCTGGTCATGGCCGGGCACCGCCATCACCGCGCCGGTGCCGTACTCCATGAGCACGAAGTTGGCCACATAGACCGGCACCCGGCGGCCGCTGATGGGATGGATGGCCTGATAGCCAGTGTCCATGCCCTTCTTTTCCATGGTCGCCAGCTCCGCCTCGGAGGTGCCGCCGTGGGCGCACTCCTCGCAGAAGGCGGCGAGCTCGGGATTGCCCTCGCTGGCGGCTCTGGCCAGCGGGTGGCCGGCGGCCACCGCCATGTAGGTGACGCCCATCAGGGTGTCGGGGCGGGTGGTATAGATGCGCAGCGGTTCGAGCGCCTCGCCGTTGTGGTCGGCGATGTCGAAGTCCATCTCCACGCCCCGGGACTTGCCGATCCAGTTGCGCTGCATGGTCTTGACCTGCTCCGGCCACTCCACCTTGTCCAGGTCGGCGAGCAGCTCCTCGGCATAGTCGGTGATCTTGAGGAACCACAGCGGGATCTCCTTGCGCTCCACCAGCGCACCGGAGCGCCAGCCGCGCCCCTCGATCACCTGCTCGTTGGCCAGCACCGTCTGGTCGACCGGGTCCCAGTTGACGGTGGCCATCTTCTTGTAGACCAGGCCCTTCTCCACCAGCTTGGTGAAGAACCACTGCTCCCAGCGGTAGTAGTCGCTGTCGCAGGTGGCGAATTCGCGGCTCCAGTCATACGCGAAGCCCAGCGCCTTGAGCTGGTCGCGCATGTAGTCGATGTTGGCGTAGGTCCACTCGGCCGGCGGCACCCGGTTCTGGATGGCGGCGTTTTCGGCGGGCATGCCGAAGGCGTCCCAGCCCATGGGCTGCATGACGTTCTTGCCCTGCATGCGCTGGTAGCGGGAGACCACGTCACCGATGGTGTAGTTACGCACGTGCCCCATGTGCAGCTTGCCGCTGGGATAGGGGAACATCGACAGGCAGTAGAACTTCTCGCGGTTGGCGTCTTCCACCGCCTTGAAGCACTGATTCTTGTCCCAGTACTGCTGGGCGTCGCGTTCGATCTCAAAGGGCTTGTACTGTGCGTCCATCGGTTTTCGAGAGTACCTTGAGCGTCGGGCGCAGCACCTGAGCACTGCGCGAGTCGAATGAGGGCGCCTGGCATCAGACGTTGATCGCTTTCGAGCGATAAAACGTTGAACTGACGGCGACATGTCGTCTAAATGGTACCCAAGGATACCCCAGACCGGCGGGGCCGGCCATGCCCGACCCGCCCGCAAGCCTGTTGCAAGGAGAACGCCATGAGTGAACGTCCCGACCCGCATCGCGAACATCGTCTACGCGAAGGCTATGAACGCATGCTCGACAGGCTCCGCGATGGGGCCAAGGAACTGACCTGGGAGAACCTCCAGCAGGAGCTTGACGATGCCGTTGAGTTCGAGGCCGAGCTGGAGGAATTCACCAAGGACGAGCTGGCGCTGCTGCGTGCCTGGGTGGAGCGCGACCTGGTCGATATGCGCCGCTACCTGAACGCCGGTGGCCACAGCGTCGCCACCTGGCTGGGCATCGACCTCGATCAGCTCTCACGCAAGGTGGTGGAATCGCTGTTCTCCATTGCCGATCGTAGCAAAGTCGAGCGGCTACGCTTCGAGGAGGACCTGGAGGCCTCCCGCGCCGACTACTGCGAGGGCGAGATGGCGGTGCCGGGGCGCATGGCCTGCGTGCACTGCGACGCCGTGGTGGAACTCGAGCAGGTGGCACGCATCGAGCCCTGCCACAAGTGCGGGCACCGCTACTTCTCTCGCGTATCGGAATAGCGGCAAGGTACGAGGGGCAAGGCTCCCTTTCTTGCCCCTTAGTTCCTTCTTGGATGGTTCTTCGCACTTTAGCGTGAGCATGTTTGGCAGGTTTTATAGTGGGAGGCCGGCTCTGCCGGCGGTTCGACGCTTCGACGAAGGCGCCGCAGGCGCCCCATGGGTAGCGCTTCGCGCTACTTCGCGAGCTGAAGTCGAAGCGTCGAACCGTCCCTCCCACAGGGCAAGTCCACGCCAGTCTCCGATGAACCTTACTTTATGACCAGGCCGCCAGCAGCAGGATGGCTAGCACCACCAGGGCGGTCATCACGGCCGCGTAGCCCAGGTTGTGGCGCATCATGCGATACCCGCTGATGCCGTAGCGCCCCTGCAGCGAGAGGTTGATCCCCGACAGCGGGCCCACCGAGGTGCCCACCGCCCAGGAGGCCAGCGCCGTGAAGGCGAACAGGGTCTGCTGGCCGGGGGTGAGATCGAGCATCGAGGCGAGCACCGAGACGCCGATGATGGGGTGCAGCCCCGCCACGGCGCTGGCGACGATGGCGAGGAAACTGACGATCGCCTCGCCGGCGCCGAAGCGGGCGAACAGCGTCCACTCGCTGCCGGTGGCCGCGGCAATCAGGTTCGACAGCCCCAGGGTCAAGAGCCCCGCGGAGAGGAACAGCGCCACCTCGCCGCGCATGGCGGGCAGCCGCGTCAGCGTGTGCTGTCGCACCCGGCGCAGGGTCCAGCGCGGCCCGGTCGGCAGGTTGCTGGCCAGCGCCACGGCCGGCAGCAGGAAGGTGATGATGCTGACGATGGAGAGGGTCGGCGTCAGCCAGTAATGAAACAGCATGACCAGCGCGGCCATGATCACCGGCATCAGCAGGCTGCGCGGCGACAGGGAAAAGCCCGCGGTGTCGCTGAGATCGAAGCGGCGGGAGAGCTCCAGCGTGGTCAGGATCCCGGCGATCAGGGCCAGCGGCAGTCCCACGGCCAGCACCTGGGTGTACTGCATGCTCGGCGCCAGGGTCATCACCACCCCCATGGAGGCGAAGAAGGGCGACCACAGCGCCGCGCTGGACAGGCCGCGGTTCAGTGCCAGCAGCTGGGGCGTGGTCAGCGGGGCGCGCCGCGCCAGGCGATCGCCGATCATGAAGACCGTCGAGAGGTTGAGGATGGTGCCCAGCAGGTGCACCCCCAGCCAGGTACCGGCCGTGCCGCGTACCCCGGTCACCGCACGCCCAGCGGCCGCGAGGAGCCGCTGCGGTTGCCGATCAGGCCGATGAAGCTCACTCCCAGCAGCATGGCCACCACATAGGTATTGCCGTCGAGGATCGCCGGCCAGGCGATGGCGGCGTCATAGCGCAGCCAGGCGATGACCAGCAGCCCCAGCCCGATACCGGCCAAGACGCCCGACTGCCAGCGGGTGCGGCGCGGGATATCCCGCCACAGCAGCGCCGTGGCCAGCCACAGCGCATAGCCGACCAGGTGGGGGTAGGGAGACAGCCCGGCGAAGCCCGTGATCTGCGTCACCAGCCCCAGCAGCAGCAGCGTGCCCGCCAGGGCGTGGCGCGTCCGTGGCGGCGGCGGTGTCGGAGTATCGGGTGACGTGGCATTGAGCTGGCGGGGCATGGCGTGGCCTGGAGGCGGTAAATGCTAAGCAGTCTAACCAATTTCGCGGCCGGGTGAATCCCTCGCCGCCGGCTCGCGCGCCTCATCCAGCAGGGTCAGCATGGCCCGGGCGGCGTTGGAGAGGGTGCGGCTCTTGTGCACCAGATAGCCCAATGGCCGATGGATGGGGGATGCTCCACCTGCAGTTCGTGTAGCTCGCCGGCGACCAGGCGCTCGGGCAGCAGGCTCCAGCCCAGACCGATGGCGGTCATCATCTTCAGCGTCTCCAGATAGTTGGTGGAGAGTGCCACCGGCAGCGAGAGGCCGGCAGTGGCGAAGCGCGACTGGATGAGCGTGCGGGTAAAGGTCATGGGGCCGGGCAGCACGGCGTCGAAGGCGCACAGCTCATGCAGGGCGAGGCGACCGCGCCCGGCCAGGGGGTGGTCGCCGGCGCAGACGAAGCAGAGTCGGTCGACCCATACCGGCACCGCCTCGAGCTGCGGGTCCGGGTGGGGGCGAGCGTCACCACGGCAAGCTCCAGCTCGCCGTCGAGCACGCCCTGATAGGCCTGTTCGGAGTCGAGGAAATGCAGGTCCAGTCGGACCTCCGGATGGTCCCGGGTGTAGGCCTTGAGCAGCGGCGGCAGGCGGTGCAGGCCGATATGGTGGCTGGTGGCGAGGGTCAGGCTGCCGCCGACATTGCCGGTGAGATTGCCCAGCGCCCGGCGGCTGTCGTCCACCATCACCAGGATCTGGCGGGCCCTCGGCAGCAGCACCCGTCCCGCCTCGGTGAGGCCGACGCGCCGGCCGATGCGGTCGAACAGCCGGGCGCCGATCTGCTCCTCGAGTACGGCGATACGCTTGCTCACCGCCGGCTGAGTCAGGTGCAGCTGCTCGGCGGCCCGGGAGAAGCTGCCGCTATCGGCCACGGCGAGGAAGGCCTGCAGGCTCTGGGTATCCACTCTGGGCTCCTTTGTATTCCTTTATGGAATCCAATGAATAAATAACATGAATTGATTTTATGGGCGAGTGGCGGGAGACTGGCCCCATAGCGCCGAGCGCCAGGCGCTGTAGGAGGGATGCTTTGCATCACGACTGGCACCGGCAGGTGCCCGCGGTGTCGGCCCACCTGGGTAGTGGCCGCCGGGAGGCCTGCGGCCTCCAGTCGCGCAATAAATTGTTCTCCTACAGCGCCTGGTGCGACGCCAGGAGTCAGCGAAAGGTCATTCCGGCAGCAGGCTCCTGGAAACGTGTCGCTTCCCGATTGGGGTTAGACCGGACATGCACAGGGCCCAAGAGCCCGGGAGAAACGATATGGCAGGCCAGACTCTCTACGACAAGCTGTGGTCACAGCACCTGGTGAAGGAGCGCGACGACGGTACCGCGCTGATCTACATCGACCGCCAGCTGCTGCACGAAGTGACCTCGCCCCAGGCCTTCGAAGGGCTGCGCCTGGCCGGGCGCAAGCCGTGGCGGTTGGACGCCAACCTGGCCACCCCGGACCACAACGTGCCCACCACGCTCAAGGAGCGCGCCGAGGGCAACGCCGGGATCAAGGACCCGGTGTCGCTGATCCAGGTCCAGACCCTGGACGACAACTGCGAGTCCTTCGGCATCGAGGAATTCAAGATCAACGACGCCCGTCAGGGCATCGTCCACGTGGTCGGCCCCGAGCAGGGCGCCACCCTGCCGGGCATGACGGTGGTCTGCGGCGATTCCCACACCGCCACCCACGGCGCCTTTGCGGCACTCGCCCACGGCATCGGCACCTCCGAGGTGGAGCACGTGCTGGCCACCCAGTGCCTGCTCGCCCAGAAGATGAAGAACATGCAGGTGCGCGTCGAGGGCACGCTCGGCACCGGCGTCACCGCCAAGGACATCGTGCTGGCGATCATCGGCAGGATCGGCACCGCCGGCGGCACCGGCTACGCCATCGAGTTCGCCGGCAGCGCCATCCGCGACCTCTCCATGGAGGGCCGCATGACGGTCTGCAACATGGCCATCGAGGCAGGCGCTCGGGTCGGCCTGATCGCCGTGGACGACACCACCATCGACTACCTGCGCAAGCGCCCCTATGCCCCACCGCCGAACAGTGGGACGCCGCCGTGGCCGACTGGCGCGGCCTGGTCTCCGATGCCGATGCCGAGTTCGACAAGGTGGTGACCCTGGACGCCGCCGAGATCGAGCCGCAGGTCTCCTGGGGCACCAGCCCGGAGATGGTCACCGGCATCTCCGGCGAGGTGCCCGACCCGGCCGAGGCGCCCGACGAGACGGTGCAGCGTGGCTACACCCGCGCCCTGGAGTACATGGGCCTCGCGCCGAAGCAGAAGATCACCGATATCCGCTTGGACAAGGTGTTCATCGGCTCCTGCACCAACTCGCGCATCGAGGATCTGCGCGAAGCGGCCAAGGTCGCCAAGGGCAAGAAGGTCGCCGACTCCATCGCATTGGCCATGGTGGTGCCGGGCTCGGGTCTGGTGAAGCGCCAGGCCGAGGCCGAAGGCCTCGACAAGATCTTTATCGAGGCGGGCTTCGAGTGGCGCGAGCCGGGCTGCTCCATGTGCCTGGCCATGAACGCCGACAAGCTCGGCGCCGGCGAGCACTGCGCCTCCACCTCCAACCGCAACTTCGAAGGGCGCCAGGGCTACGGCGGGCGCACCCACCTGGTGAGCCCGGCCATGGCCGCCGCGGCCGCCATCGCCGGTCACTTCGTGGACGTGAGGCAGCTTGCCGCCAATGACGATGCCCAGGTACAGGAGGCCTGAATCATGAAAAAGTTTGAACGCATCGAGGGTCTCGTCGCACCGCTGGACCGGGCCAACGTCGACACCGACCTGATCATTCCCAAGCAGTTTTTGAAGTCGATCAAGCGCACCGGCTTCGGCGTCAACCTGTTCGACGAGCTGCGCTATCTGGATGAGGGGCAGCCCGGCCAGGACTGCTCCCAGCGCCCGAAGAACCCCGACTTCGTGCTCAATCAGGCGCGCTATCAGGGCGCCAGGGTGCTGCTCGCGCGGCGCAACTTCGGCTGCGGCAGCTCCCGGGAGCACGCCCCTGGGCGCTGGAGGACTTCGGCTTTCGTGTGGTGATCGCGCCGAGCTTCGCCGATATCTTCTACAACAACGCCTTCAAGAACGGCCTGCTGCTGATCACCCTGCCCGAGGAGACGGTCGATCGATTGTTCGCCGAGGTCGAGGCCAATGAAGGCTATTGCCTCGACGTGGACCTGGAGAACCAGCGGGTAATCACGCCCTCCGGCGAGATCCTCGAGTTCGAGGTGGACGCCTTCCGCAAGCACTGCCTGCTGAATGGCCTCGACGACATCGGCATCACCCTGCAGGACGAGGAGGCGATCCGCGCCTTCGAGGAAAAGCACCGCGCCGCGCGGCCCTGGCTGTTCCGCGCCTAACCGGGCTTCGCCCGGAGCGGTAAGCTATAAGCTTTAAGCGGTAAGTAACCCCCTTGCTGCAACGTTGGGTGTCGCCATACTGGCTTACGGCTTATGGCTTACGGCTTACGGCTTACGGCTTACGGCTTACGGCTTACGGCTTACAACAAGGATTGATGAAAAGATGACTCAGAAGATTCTGGTACTGCCGGGTGACGGCATCGGCCCCGAGATCACCGCTCAGGCTAGCCGCATCCTGGCCGCCTGCCAGGCCCGCGGCCTCGATGTGGAAGTGGAAGAGGCCCTGGTGGGCGGCAGCGCCTACGACGCGCAAGGCGAGCCGCTGCCCGCCGAGACCCTAGAGAAGGCCAAGGCGGCCCGCGCCATCCTGCTCGGCGCCGTGGGTGGGCCCAAGTGGGACGCGATCGAGGACCTCGCCAAGCGCCCCGAGAAGGGCCTGCTCGGCCTGCGCAAGAACCTCGGCCTGTTCGGCAACCTGCGCCCGGCCATCACCTACCCCCAGCTGGCCTCGGCGTCCAGCCTCAAGCCCGAGCTGGTGGCGGGCCTCGACATCATGATCGTGCGCGAGCTCACCGGCGGCATCTACTTCGGTCAGCCCCGCGGCATCGAGGAGCGCGACGGCGAGCGGGTCGGCTTCAACACCTACGTCTACTCTGAGAGCGAGATCGAGCGCATCGGCCGCGTCGCCTTCGAGATGGCGCAGAAGCGCGGTAAGAAGCTCTGCTCCGTGGACAAGGCCAACGTGCTCGAGGTCACCATCCTCTGGCGCGAAGTGATGGAGCGCCTGGCGTCGGAGTACCCGGACGTCGAGCTCTCCCACATGTACGTCGACAATGCCGCCATGCAGCTGGTGCGCGCGCCCAAGCAGTTCGACGTCATGGTCACCGGCAATATGTTCGGCGACATCCTCTCCGACGCCGCCGCCATGCTCACCGGCTCCATCGGCATGCTGCCCTCGGCCTCGCTCAACGAGAGCGGCCAGGGCATGTACGAGCCGTGTCACGGCAGCGCCCCGGACATCGCCGGGAAGGGCATCGCCAACCCGCTGGCCACCATTCTCTCGGTGGCCATGATGCTGCGCTACTCCCTGGACGAGCCGGCGCTCGCCCAGCGCATCGAAGACGCCGTGGGCAAGGTGCTGGACGACGGCCTGCGCACCGCGGATATCGCCTCCGACGGCACCCGCACCGTCTCCACCGCCGAGATGGGCGACGCCGTGCTGGCGGCTTTCGAGGCTCAGTAGGTATGAGGTGCGAGGTACGAGGTACGAGGTTCGAGGTTCGAGGTTCGAGGTTCGAGGTTCGAGGTGCGAGGTGCGAGGTTCGAGGTACGAGGTTCGAGGTTCGAGGTACGAGGTTCGAGAAGCACCATGCTTCCTCGCCCCTCGCCCCTCGCCCCTCGCCCCTCGCCCCTCGCCCCTCGGCGCTCGGCACCGCTTTCTGTATAATGTGTCTCACATTCGATTGCTGGAGGACTTCACATGTTGAAAGTCGGTTTCGTCGGTTGGCGCGGCATGGTCGGTTCCGTGCTCATGCAGCGCATGCTGGAAGATGGTGACTTCAAGGGCATCGAGCCGATCTTCTTCACCACCTCCCAGGCTGGCCAGCCCGGCCCCGATGTGGGCGTCGAAGTGCCTCCGCTCAAGGATGCCACCGACATCAATGAGCTCAAGGTGCTGGACGTGATCATCACCTGCCAGGGTGGCGACTACACCAAGCAGGTCTATGGCGATCTGCGCGCCAGCGGCTGGAAGGGCTACTGGATCGATGCCGCCAGCACCCTGCGTATGGAGGATGAGGCGACCATCGTCCTCGATCCGGTCAATCGCAAGGTGATCGACGATCAGCTGGCGCGCGGTGCCAAGACCTTCGTCGGCGGCAACTGCACCGTCAGCCTGATGCTGATGGGCCTGGGCGGTCTGTTCGAGGCGGACATGATCGAGTGGATGACCTCGATGACCTATCAGGCGGCCTCCGGCTCCGGTGCCAAGCACATGCGCGAGCTGCTCGATCAGATGGGCTCACTGCGTGACAGCACCGCCGCCGAGCTGGCCGACCCGTCCAGCGCCATCCTGGATATCGACCGCAAGGTCACCGCAGCGATGCGCTCGGCGACTTCCCCACCGAAAACTTCACCGCGCCGCTGGCCGGCAGCCTCCTGCCCTGGATCGACACCAAGCTCGACAACGGTCAGAGCAAGGAAGAGTGGAAGGGCACCGTGGAGACCAACAAGATCCTCGGTCTGCAGGACAGCCCCATCCCCATCGACGGCCTCTGCGTGCGCATCGGTGCCATGCGCTCCCACAGCCAGGCGTTCACCATCAAGCTCAAGCGCGATGTGCCCCTTGATGAGATCGAGGATCGGATCGCCAAGCACAACGATTGGGTCAAGGTGATTCCCAATGACAAGGACGCCACCATTGCCGGGCTGACGCCGGCCGCGGTGACCGGCACCATGGAGGTTCCCGTGGGCCGTTTGCGCAAGCTGGCCATGGGTGGCGAGTACCTCTCCGCCTTCAGCGTCGGCGATCAGCTGCTGTGGGGCGCCGCCGAGCCGCTCAAGCGGATGCTGAAGATCCTGCGCGAGCAGTAACCCCTGCCAAGTGCGCCTTTCGAGGTGCACTGACCTGAAGCGGGGCATCTCCATCCAGGTGGAGGTGCCCCGCTTCGCTTTGGTGGGCTGTTGGGCGCTGAGCTCGGCGCTGCGTTGAACGAAATACCCTCGGTTTGACCCCGGTAGGACGCGTGCAGTAACCAGATGTGGTACATATTTCGTAACGACTTACGCCACCATAATATGAAAAGATCAATCGACGATCGGCGGCCACCGCGCCGGCAACGCAAGGGAACTCCATGAGACGCAAGCTGACACTCACCATGCTGCTTACGCTGTCTGCTGCCAGCTCGCAGGCAGTGGCGCTCGGGCTGGGGGAGGCCGAGGTCCGCTCGTCGCTCAATGCGCCGCTGCGGGCCACCATTCCATTGACCGATACTGCCGGGATGGAGCCGGATCGGCTCGATGTATCGGTGGCCGAGGCAGGCGAGTTCCGAGCGGCCGGTCTCGAGCGTACGCCGCTGGCGGCAAGCGTAGGGCTGGCGGTGCGTGAGCATCAGGGCCAGCTGATGCTCGATCTCACGAGCCAGCGGGCCATTCGTGAGCCCTGGCTGGATCTGATGCTGCGCTTCGACTGGCCGGGCGGTCAGTCCCTGCGGGAGGTGACGCTACTGCTCGATCCCCCGACTATGATCAGCTGCCGGTGCTGGCCGGCGCGGCGGCGGCCCCCCACACTGTCTCTTCATCATCCTCGCCCACGCCGGAGCCAGCCGCGCGGCCAGTGGCGCGACAGGCGGCGACTGGCCAGCGCGGCGATGCGGCCTGGGTGGGGAGCGGCGACACCCTATGGTCGGTGGCCGGGCGCCTGCGGCCCGATAGCGATATCAGCATGCACCAGATGATGGTGGCGCTGATCGAGGCCAATCCGGATGTCTTTCCCTCCGGCAATATCAACGCCATGCGCGCCGGGCATTCGCTGGCGGTGCCATCCCGGGACGCCATCATGGCGCGCAGCGGCGAGGAGGCGTCTCGACTCGTCCAGGCCATGAACCAGGCCTGGGCCAACCGTGGCAGCGGCGCTCCTGCACGGGTGCCGCTGGGCGGCGAGGCCGAGGCGCCGGCTGCCGTGGCCAGGGCGCCGGAGTCGCCCACTGACGAAACCACGCCGGCCGACGCCTTGGTGGCCGACAGCGAAGCCGTGGAGGCCGCTGAAGCGGTGGGCGCGACAGACACCGTGGCCGATGCCGACGCGGATACCGGGCCGCACCTCACCCTGCTGACCGATGCCGAGGTGGCAGCCGAAGCCGCTGGACTGGATGCAGCCGCTGCCGAGACGGCCGAGGCGGTGGCGGCCGACGAGGCAGGTGCCGAAGGTGAGGCGTCGGCCGGTCAGGGGCTTGATCCGGCGGTGCTGGCCACGCTGGGCGCCGAGGGCCTGATCGAGCCAAATGAGGCGCAGCGGCTGGCGCGTCTCGAGCGGAGCTGGCTGGCGAGTCGCCAGGCGCTGGAGGCCGTCCAGCAGGAGCGCGATGCGCTGCAGGAGCAGGTGAGCGACCTGCGCGAAGAGATGGACGTCTTGCGCCAGCAGCTGGCCGAGCTGCTGGCCGGCGGCGCCGGCGTGGAGGGTGACGGTGCCGGCGGCGTGGTCCCCCGGGCAGCGCGCCGGTCGACGGTGACTCGCCCTGGTGGGGCGCCGTCTACCAGGCCGAGATGGACCGCACCCTGGTGCTCGGCGCGGCCGGGGTGGCGGGCCTGCTAGGGCTGTGGCTCTTGGTCAGGCGACGTCGCCATCGTGACACTCACCGCGCCGCCGATTTTGCCACGATGCCGCACGGGCCCTATGGCGCCATGCCGTCGCCGGGTGCGGTGTCCGCCCCGGCGTCAGGCGGCATCGGCTCTACGAGTGCGACAGCGGCGAGTCCCGAGCCGCCGACGGTGCCCGGCATGACCACGGCGGCTCCTGGCACGGGCGCCATGCCGCACGCAGAAGTGATCAGCGAAGCGGACATCTTCATGGCCTACGGCCGCTATGATCAGGCCCGTGACGTGCTGCTGACCGGGCTGGAGAGGGAGCCAGGGCGAGAGGATCTGCGGCTCAAGCTGCTGATCGCCTACCTGGAGCAAGGCGACTGGCAGGCGGCACAGGGGCAGGCCGACCGGCTGCGCGAGAGCCAGGACCCGGCGATTCGCGGCGAGGTCGAGCGCCTGATGGCAGGCCCCGGCCGAGACGCTGCAGGCGAGACCGGCACAGGCGATGACAGGCTTTCCTTTGTCGGCGACCCGGCCACCAGCCCCACGGATGCCGCCTCGCAGGCTCCCCCAGCGCCTGAGCGCGATGTGGACAGCCCGTCTCCTGCCGGGAGAGCGAGCGTCAGACCTTCGCTGCGCCTGACGCGCCGCATCAGGATCCGGACGCCGAGCTGGCGGAATCGTCCTTGACCGCTCAATCGGACGGTACCGAACAACACGACAATGATACCGCCAGCCGCGATGCGCAGTGGGAAGGCGAGGGTGCCGATGTCGAGGCGGAGCCGCCGCCCCTTTCCCGCCAGCAGTCGGCCCCGGAAGTGATCGACTATCAGCCGCCGCCCCTGGATCCCGAGCCGGCCGCGCGCGAGGAGACGCCCATGCAGCCCAGCGTCGAGTTCACCACGCAGAGAGGCGAGAGCGACGTCGCGGCATCGAGTGAACAGAGCGGCAGTGACGGCGCCGAGCTGGCGGCGAGGCGGGACGATGCGGCGCAGTGGGACGTGGAGGAGGTGGCGTTTCCTCCTCTGGATCAGGATAATGGCGGCTCCCAAGACAGTTCCGAGCAGCTTGATGACCTCGACGAGGCGCGTCGCCTGCTGGAGGTTGGTGATACCGAGCGGGCCAGAGGGCTGCTCGAACCGCTGCTGGACAGCGCCGACGACCCCCGGCTGAGAATGCAGGCCCAGGAGCTGATCGACCGCTATCGGCTGTGAGTTGGTCCCGGCCGATACGACCCACCCCGACACGAGCGACGTAGACGGCCGAATGACCCTGTTCCAACCCCTCGATGAACGCCGAGCGCTGAGTGGCCGCCTGGCTCTCGGCGTGGAGTATGACGGCAGCGCCTACTGTGGCTGGCAGCGACTCAAGCACGCGCCCTCGGTTCAGGGGGCCTTGGAGGCGGCGCTGGCCAAGGTGGCCAACCACTCGGTGACGGTGCACGCCAGCGGCCGCACCGACTCCGGCGTGCACGCTACCCGCCAGATCGTCCACTTCGACCCGCCGGCGCCGCGCTCTCAGAAGGCCTGGGTGTTCGGCGTCAATGCCAATCTGCCCGGGATGTCGCCGTGCGCTGGGTGCGCGAGGTGCCCGACGACTTCCACGCTCGCTTCAAGGCACTGGCCCGGCGCTATCGCTACGTGCTCCTCAATCAGCCCAGCCGTCCGGTGCTGGAGCGCGCCAACGTCACCTGGTGCCGCGACCCCCTGGATGCCGACGCCATGCATCGCGCGGCCCAGGCGCTGGTCGGCGAGCACGACTTCTCGAGCTTTCGCGCCGGCGGCTGCCAGTCCAAGACCCCCTGGCGCCATCTGCACTTTATCGAGGTCCATCGCCACGGCCCGCTGGTGGTGGTCGACGTCCAGGGCAACGCCTTCTTGCACCATATGATCCGCAACATCGTCGGTGCCCTGGTCACCGTGGGTCGCGGCGAGCGGGGCGACGACTACCTGGCCGAGCTGATGGCGCTCAAGGACCGCACCTTGGCCGATGTCACCGCGCCGGCCTGCGGCCTGCACTTCGTCGACTCCCTCTACGACGAGCGCTGGGGCCTGCCCCGGGAGCCGCTGGGCCCTAACCTTCTCGCCTTCCTGGGTGAATGGACCGGCGAGCGGCCGCTGCCCGACTGTCCCATGGTGGCGTTCCGGCGGGGTAGGCCGGTGGCCAGCTCCGCCGCGGTCCAAGATTAATAACCTTGAAGGAGTCATCCTTGCACTGCAGCCAGCAATCCCAGTCCCGCACCCGCATCAAGATCTGCGGCCTGACCCGTGAGGCCGATATCGACGCCGCCGTGGCGGCCGGCGCCGATGCATTGGGTTTCGTGCTCTGGCCGGGCAGCAAGCGTGCGCTGGAGGAGGTGCGCCTGGCCGAGCTCGCGGCCCGGGTGCCGGCCTTCGTGACCCGGGTGGGGCTGTTCGTCGACCAGGAGCCGGCGCTGATCGAGCGCTGCGCGCCCCACCTCGATCTGCTGCAGTTTCACGGTGATGAATCGCCGGCCTTCTGCGACGCCTTCGGCCGCCCCTGGATCAAGGCGCTGCGCATGCGCCAGGGGCTCGACCTGCACGCCGCCGCGGAGGCCTACCGCGGCGCCCGGGCGCTGCTGCTCGACGCCTACCGCCCCGGGGTGCCGGGGGGACCGGCGAGACCTTCGACTGGTCGCGAATTCCCGATACCCTGGCGAAAGCTGTTATCCTTGCCGGAGGCCTGCACTCGGACAATGTGGCCGACGCCATCGCCGCCGTGCGCCCCTTCGCGGTGGATGTGTCGGGCGGCGTCGAAGCGGCCCCCGGCCACAAGGATGTCGAGCGGCTCGAGGCCTTTATCGCGGCGGTGAAAGACGCCGATGCCGGGCGAGTCTGAACTCGCTGCCGCCGGTGACCTTCAATCCCTTTATCCCTGTCCCTTCTGACGACCCGACGAGGTGTCTTAGTGAGCAAGTTCAGTGACCTGACCCGACTGCCGGATGCCCGCGGCCATTTCGGTGCCTACGGCGGCCGGTTCGTTTCGGAGACCCTGAGCTTCGCCCTGGACGATCTGGAGAAGACCTATCTGAGTCTTCGCGACGATCCCGACTTCCAGGCGGAATTCGACTACGACCTGGCCCATTACGTGGGCCGGCCTTCGCCGCTCTATCATGCTGAGCGATGGTCGAAGCAGCTGGGTGGGGCACAGATCTGGCTCAAGCGCGAGGACCTCAATCACACCGGCGCGCACAAGGTGAACAACACCATCGGCCAGGCGCTGCTGGCCAAGAAGAGCGGCAAGCCGCGGGTGATCGCCGAGACCGGCGCCGGCCAGCACGGCGTGGCCACCGCCACCGTGGCGGCTCGCCTGGGCCTCTCCTGTGACGTCTATATGGGCGCCGCCGACGTCGAGCGCCAGAAGCTCAACGTCTACCGCATGCGCCTGCTCGGAGCTAACGTGATTCCGGTGGAGTCCGGCACCCGCACCCTCAAGGACGCCATGAACGAGGCGCTGCGCGACTGGGTCACCAACGTCGACGACACCTTCTACATCATCGGCACCGTGGCCGGCCCGCACCCCTATCCGATGCTGGTGCGCGACTTCAATGCCGTGGTGGGCCGCGAGGCGCGTCGCCAGTCGCTGGAGGAGTTCGGCAAGCTGCCCGATGCGCTGATCGCCTGCGTCGGCGGCGGCTCCAACGCCCTGGGGCTCTTCTATCCCTTCGTCGAGGATGACGAGGTCGCCATGTACGGCGTCGAAGCCGGCGGCGACGGCGTCGAGACCGGGCGTCACGCCGCGCCCCTGGCCTCCGGTGCGCCGCGCGGGGTGCTGCACGGCAACCGCACCTACCTGATGTCCGACGAGGGGGGCCAGGTTTCCGACACCCATTCGATCTCCGCCGGCCTGGACTATCCGGGGGTCGGGCCGGAGCACGCCCTGTGGAAGGACGTCGGCCGGGTCCAGTACGTGGCCGCCAACGACGACGCGGTGCTCGAGGCGTTTCGCGAGCTGACCCACGTCGAAGGCATCATGCCGGCGCTGGAGTCTGCCCACGCCCTGGCCCATGCCAAGGTGCTGGCGCCGACGATGCGCCCCGACCAGCAGATCGTGGTCAACCTCTCGGGGCGGGGCGACAAGGACATCATGACGGTCGCCAAGCTCGACGGAATAGAGTTCTGAGGATGCCGATGAATCGTATCGACCAACGTTTTGCCGCCCTCAAGGCCGATGGCCGCCGGGCGCTGATTCCCTTTATCACCGCCGGCGACCCGGCGCCCGAGCACACCGTGGGCTTCATGCATGCCCTGGTGGAGGCGGGTGCCGACATCATCGAGCTCGGCGTTCCTTTCTCCGACCCCATGGCTGACGGCCCGGTGATCCAGAAGGCGTGTGAGCGTGCGCTCAAGCACGGCACGCGTCTGGCCCACCTGTTCGAGATGGTGCGCGAGTTCCGCCGCCGCGATAGCGCCACCCCGGTGGTGCTGATGGGCTATCTCAACCCGGTGGAGCGTATCGGTCTCGAGGCCTTTGCCGATCAGGCCGCCGAGGCGGGGATCGACGGCGTGCTTACCGTGGACATGCCCCCGGAGGAGGCCGAAGAGTTCGGGCCGATTCTCAAGGCGCGCGGTTTGGCCTCGATCTTTCTGGTCGCCCCTACCACTTCCCATGAGCGGGCCGCTACAATATGCGCCCACGGCGAGGGCTACCTCTACTATGTGGCACTCAAGGGCGTGACCGGGGCGGCGACGCTCAACGCCGAGGACGTGGCCAGCCATCTGGCCCCGCTGCGCGAGCAGACCACGCTTCCGCTGTGCGTGGGCTTCGGCATCCGCGACGGCGCCTCGGCGGCCGAGGTGGGCAAGGTGGCCGACGGCGTGATCGTCGGCTCGGCCCTGGTCAGCCGTATCGCCGCCAACGTCGAGACGCCGGAGGTCATTCCCGGCGAGCTCAAGGCGGTGCTCGGCGAGATGCGCGCCGCCCTGGATGCCCTGGGTAAGCGCTGAGGCGACCCTCGCGACCCGACTCGATTCATGATGCCCGGCCGCTGCCGGGCACAACAGCATACGGAAGCCTTTCTGACATGAGCTGGCTTGACAAGATCGTACCTTCCATGGGCCGCATCCAGCGCAAGGACCGCCGGGCCAGCGTGCCCGACGGCCTGTGGCGCAAGTGCCCCAAGTGCGAGGCGGTGCTCTATCTCCCGGAACTCGAGAAGCACCATAACGTCTGCCCCAAGTGTGATCACCACCTGCGCCTGACGGCCCGCAAGCGACTCGACTGGTTCCTCGACAAGGAGGGGCGCGAGGAAATCGCCGCTGAGGTGGAGCCCATCGATCGCCTCAAGTTCCGCGACTCCAAGAAGTACAAGGATCGCCTGGCGGCGGCCCAGAAGGAGACCGGCGAGAAGGACGCCCTGGTGGCCATGCGCGGGAGCCTCGACGGCCTGCCGGTGGTGGTGGTGGCCTTCGAGTTCACCTACATGGGCGGCTCCATGGGCGCCGTGGTGGGCGAGAAGTTCGTCCGCGCGGCCACCCTGGCGCGGGAAGAGCGCCTGCCGCTGATCTGCTTCTCCGCTTCGGGGGGGCGCGCATGCAGGAGGCGCTGTTCTCGCTGATGCAGATGGCCAAGACCTCGGCGGCGCTGGAGCGCCTGCGCGAGGCCGGGGTGCCCTACGTTTCGGTGCTCACCGACCCGGTCTTCGGCGGTGTCTCGGCGTCGCTGGCCATGCTCGGTGATATCAATGTCGCCGAGCCCAATGCCCTGATCGGCTTCGCCGGGCCCCGGGTCATCGAGCAGACGGTACGCGAGAAGCTGCCGGAAGGTTTCCAACGCAGCGAGTTTCTGCTCGAGCATGGCACCGTGGACATGATCGTGCCACGCGGCGAGATGCGCGATCGGCTGGGCCGGGTGCTGCGCAAGCTGACCCATCAGCCGCCCAGTGGCCTGGGCGACGAGATACTCGCCCAGCCGGACCTGGTCGATGCCGCCGAACAGGCCGAACCCGCCGAGGCGGAGCCGGCAACCAACGAGCACCAGGAGCCGGTGTGGGAGGAGAGCGGCGAGCCGCAGGAGACGCGCGGCGTCGAGTCCGAGGAGGCGCCCCGGCCGTTGGATGACGGCACCGAGCGCTCCGAGACGCCGCGCTGATACCGCCTGTGACGTCTCCCTCACTCCCCGCCAGCCTGGACGCCTGGCTGGCCCGACTGGAAGCGGCGCATCCGGTGGGCATTGACCTCGGCCTCGAGCGGGTGGCCGAGGTCGCCCGCCGCATGGGCCTGCTCGATGGCCGTCCGGCACGTCGAGTGATCACCGTGGCCGGCACCAACGGTAAGGGGTCCACCGTGGCCATGCTCGAGGCGCTGGCCCTGGCCCACGGGCTCACGACCGCCACTTATACCTCGCCGCATCTGCTGCGCTACAACGAGCGGCTGCGTTTCGATGGCGAAGAGGCCGACGACGCGACCTTGATCGCTGGCTTCGAGGCGGTCGAGGCCGTGCGGCTCGACGGCGAGCCGGTCAGCCTCACCTATTTCGAAGTCGGCACCCTGGGAGCGCTGCAGGCGATCACCCGGCGCTGCCCCGACGTGGCCATCCTCGAGGTGGGGCTCGGCGGGCGCCTGGATGCGGTGAACGTCATCGATCCGGACGTGGCGGTGATCACCCCCGTCGCCCAGGATCATGCCGCCTTTCTGGGCAATGACCTCCTCCAGATCGGGCGCGAGAAGGCCGGCATCCTGCGCGCCGGGCGCCCGGCGGTGCTGGGCGCGCGCGAGCTGCCGACCAGCGTGCGCGAGGTGGCCGCCGAGCTAGGCGCTGAGGCGGTCGCCCTGGGCGACGCCTTCCAGCGCAGCGAGAGCGATAGCGCCGGTTGGGGCTGGCAAGGGCGTGGCCCGAAGGGCAAGCCCCTCACCCTGGATCGCTTGCCCGACCCAGGGCTGCCGCTGGACAATGCGGCAACGGCCCTGCAGGCGCTGGCACTGGCCGGTGTGGAACTCGTCCCCGCGGCCTGCCGCCGCGCCCTGGCCGAGGTCAGGCTGCCGGGTCGTATGCAGTGGCTGGGGCAGTGGTGCCTGGACGTGGGCCACAACCCCCACGCCGCAGGCTACCTGGCAGAGCGGTTGGGCGAGCGTCCCTGTGCCGGACGGACCTGGGTGCTGCTGGGCATGCTGGGCGACAAGGATGCCGAGGGGGTGATCGATGCCCTGGCGCCGATCGCCGATGCCTGGGTGACGGTGAGCCTGGACGGCGAGCGGGCGCGAAGCGCTGCCGAGCTGGCAGCGCCTATCGAGGCGAGGCAGGGCGAGATTCGCCATCGAGCCGCCACGCCCGAAGCGGGCGCCGAGTGGCTGGCCACGCGGCTGGCGCCCGAGGATCGTGTGCTGGTGTGTGGCTCTTTCTTCACCGTGGCGGCCATACTGGCATGGAAGCAGTCAGCGGGCTGACGGGATAGGCTCTCGGTACCGGGCGGTCTGAATGAGAGAGCAGATGACGCAGCCGTCTGGCGGCGCCCGGGGCCTGGGCAGGAGGGCAAGATGAAATACGGAATGCGCGAGCGAATCAGCGGGGCGGTGATTCTCATCGCCCTGGCGGTGATCTTCGTGCCGATGCTGTTCGACGAGCCGGCACCCCGGGATGAGCGCCCTCAGCCGGTGCTGACCATCGAGCAGCCGGTGCCGGTGGAGCGGCGCGAGGTGCCGGAACCGCAGCCGCCGGCCAGTCTGGGTGAGATTCAGGCGCCGGGCGAGGTGGCGCCCATGGCCCCGGCGCCCGATGCCGATGCAGATTCGCCCCAGCCGCTGGCGGATTCGCCTGACCTGGCCATCGAACCGGAGCGCGACGAGGCGCCCGAGGAGATGGCTGAGGCACCGGCATCCCCCGAGCCCGAGGCTCCGGCCGAGGACCCGATCGCCGAGCTGGCGCGGGCAGCCTCCGAACGGCTCGACCGCCAGGCGACCCCCGAACCTGAGCCCACCGAGTCCGCGCCAGCTCCCACCGCGGCCGCGCCCTCGGGCGAGTGGGCCGTGCAGGTCGGTAGTTTCGGCGAAGTCGCAAATGCCGAACGGCTCGAGGGGCAGCTCAACGAGCAGGGGTTCAGCGCCTACAGTCGCCTGCGCGACAACAACCTGACCACGGTCTATGTGGGGCCCTACGAGAGTTCGGATGCCGGCGAGCGGGCCATGGCAGAGCTCAAGGAGCAGGCCAACCTGCAGGGCCTGCTGGTGCGGGTCAGGGAGTGACGCCATGACGCTGACTTGGATCGATTGGATCTTCCTCGCCGTGCTGGCGGTCTCCACCCTGGCCGGGTTCATGCGCGGGCTGATCCGCGAGGGCCTGGGGCTGGCGGCCTGGATCGCTGCCCTGCTGGCGGCCCGGCTGCTGGCCGAGCCGGTGGCCGATATGCTGTCCGGGGTGATCGACAGCCCCGACGCTCGGCTGGTCCTGGCCTTCGTGCTGGTGATCCTCGGCGTGGTGCTGGTCTGCGGCATCGTGATCCGCATGGTGCACGCGGCGGTGGAGTGGGTCGGCATGGGCTTCTTCAACCGCGTTGCCGGGGCCTGCTTCGGCGTGGCGCGCGGCGCGGCCATTCTGGTGGTAGTGACCATCCTGATCAGCCTGACGCCGCTGGCCCAGCTGGAAGCCTGGCAGGAGGCCGAGCTCAGACCGACCTTCGAGCAGCTGCGCGACTGGGCGGTGAGCCAGCTCGAAGCGTGGGATGGCACCGTGCCCGAACTGCCCGAGTCGCTGCGTGGTATCTCGCTGCCCGGCGGCGAGCGCTCTGGCGACGGCGAGACGACGACAACCCCCTGACAAACGAATCCGGGACCCATCCATGCGGTGGTGTCTCTTCAAGGCAAGCGAGGTAAGGTGGAATGTGCGGTATCGTGGGCCTTTTGGCCAAGCAGGCCGTGAACCAGGCGATCTATGACGCCCTGACGGTCCTTCAGCATCGCGGTCAGGATGCCGCCGGCATGATGACCTGGAACGAGGGGCGCTTCTTGCTGCGCAAGAGCAACGGTCTGGTGCGTGATGTCTTCCACACTCGCCATATGGCTCGCCTCAAGGGCAACCTGGGGATCGGCCATGTGCGCTATCCCACGGCGGGCTCCTCCAGCGAGGCGGAGTCGCAGCCGTTCTACGTCAATTCGCCCTACGGCATCTCGCTTGCCCATAACGGCAATCTGACCAACTCGGATCAGCTCAAGCAGGAGCTGTTCTCCTCCGACCTGCGCCATATCAACACCAGTTCCGACTCCGAAGTCCTGCTCAACGTCTTCGCCCACGAACTGGGCAAGCAGGGGCCGTACCTCGAGCCGGGGATATCTTCGACGCCGTGCGCCGTGTGCATCGGCGCTGCCGTGGCGGCTATGCCGCGGTGGCGATCATCAACGGCGTGGGGCTGGTGGCCTTCCGGGATCCCAGCGGTATTCGCCCGGTGGTGTTCGGCACCCGCGACGAAGGGCAGGGCCAGGACGTGATGATCGCCTCCGAATCGGTGGCGCTGGACGTAGGGGGCTTCGAGCTGCATCGCGACCTCGCCCCCGGCGAGGCGATTTTCGTCGACATGGCGGGCGAGATTCACACCCAGCAGTGCGCCGACCGGCCGATGCTGGCGCCGTGCATCTTCGAGCATGTCTACCTGGCGCGCCCCGACTCGATCCTCGACGGTGCCTATGTCTACGGCACCCGCATGCAGATGGGCCGCAAGCTCGGCGACCGCATCCGCAGCGAGTGGCCGGAGCACGACATCGACGTGGTGATTCCGATCCCCGACACCTCGCGCACCTCGGCCCTGGAGCTTGCCCAGCACCTGGGGGTGACCTACCGCGAGGGCTTCATGAAGAACCGCTACATCGGCCGCACCTTCATCATGCCGGGGCAGACCCAGCGCAAGAAGTCGGTCCGCCAGAAGCTCAATGCCATCGACATCGAGTTCAAGGGCAAGAACGTGCTGCTGGTGGACGACTCCATCGTCCGCGGTACCACCTGCAAGCAGATCATCCAAATGGCCCGCGAGGCCGGCGCCAACAAGGTCTATTTTGCCTCGGCGGCACCGCCGGTGCGCTACCCGAACGTCTACGGCATCGACATGCCGGCCGCCAATGAGCTGATCGCCCATGGCCGCAGCGAGGCGGAGGTGGGCGAGCTGATCGGCGCCGATCGCATCTTCTATCAGGACCTAGAGGACCTCAAGGCCGCCTGCCGCGAGGTCAATCCGGCGCTCGACGCCTTCGACTGCTCGGTGTTCGATGGCCAGTACATTACCGGCGATATCGACGACGGCTATCTGGCCAACCTGGAAGCGTCGCGCAGCGACCAGGCCAAGCAGCAGCAGAGTGCCGGCGACCACGCGCTGGTGGGCATGCACAACCAAGACGACATCGACGACTGAGGGCCGAGCATGCACGATGACCAGACACCGGGGGCGGCCTGGGCGCTGGATACCCTGGCGATTCGCGCCGGTCACCAGCGTACCCATGAGCAGGAGCATGGCGAGCCGATCTTCCCCACCTCGAGCTTCGTCTACGGCAGCGCGGCCGAAGCCGCCCGCAAGTTCGGCGGCGACGAGCCGGGCAACGTCTACTCGCGCTTCACCAACCCCACGGTGCATACCTTCGAGCGTCGCCTGGCGGCCCTGGAAGGCGGGGAGCGCTGCGTAGCCACCAGTTCGGGGATGTCGGCCATTCTCGCGACCGCTCTGGCACTGCTCTCTGCCGGCGACGAGATCGTCGCCTCGCGCTCGCTGTTTGGCTCCACCGTCAGCCTGTTCGACAAGTACCTGGGCAAGCTGGGCATTACCACCCGCTATGTCGAACTCTCCGACCTTGTGGCCTGGGAGGCGGCGATCACCCCGGCCACCAAGCTGCTGTTCGCCGAGACCCCGTCGAACCCGCTCTCCGAGGTGGTGGACATCGCTGCGCTGGCCGAGATCGCCCATCGGCACGAGGCACTGCTGGCCATCGACAACTGCTTTCTGACCCCGGCGCTGCAGACGCCGATCGCGCTGGGTGCCGACCTGGTGATCCACTCGGCCACCAAGTATCTAGATGGCCAGGGCAGGGCGATTGGCGGCGCGGTGGTCGGCCGCGACAAGGAGCTCGAAGAGGTGTTCGGGGTGGTGCGCACCTGCGGGCCCTGCCTGAGCCCCTTCAATGCCTGGATCTTCACCAAGGGACTGGAGACGCTCAGCCTGCGCATGCGCGCCCACTGCGCCAATGCGCTGGCCTTGGCCCAGTGGCTTCAGGCGCACCCGGCGGTGGCGCGTGTGCATTACAGCGGCCTGGAAAGCCACCCCCAGCATGCCCTGGCGGCCCGTCAGCAGCGAGGCTTCGGGGCGGTGCTGGGCGTCGAGGTGACGGGCGGCCGCGAAGCGGCCTGGTCGGTCATTGACGCGACCCGCCTGCTGTCGATCACCGGCAACCTGGGGGACGTCAAGACCACGATCACCCACCCGGCCACCACCACCCACGGGCGTCTCTCCGATGATCAGAAGGCCGCGGCGGGCATCGAGGAGGGCCTGATCCGCGTGGCCGTCGGCCTGGAGGACCTGGAAGACATCCGCGCCGATCTGGCCCGGGGGCTGGATGCTTTGGTCTAACCCGTCGCCTGGATGCACTCGACGCCCGTCCCGCCCAAGGCGGGGCGGGGGTTGTCATCAGGGTGCAGGCTCGGGCGCTACCCAATCTTCCACGCGCAACCCCGGCACCCTACGAAATTCGCGAAGGTTGTTGGTCACCAGCACCAGTCCCCGTGAACGTGCATGGCCGGCAATCTGTTGATCGTAGGGACCGATCGGCTGGCCGATTCTGGCCAGTTCGGCCCTAAGCTGACCGCTATGGGCGGCGGCTTCGTTGTCGTAACAGAGCACCTCGAGCCGCGCGGTAAATCCCTCGACCACTTCCAGGTTTCTCTCCGGTGCAGCCGATTTTTCCGCACCATAGATCAGCTCCATCAAGGTGATGGTGCTGATGCAGAGCTGGGCATGATGGCGCTTGAAGGCGTTTCTCACCTGCTGGGGGCGGTTCTTGATGGTGAAGATGCAGATGTTGGTATCCAGCATGTACTTCAGCATCAGAATGATTCTCGCGTCTGATCAGCCGGCTGCTCTCGCTCGCTCATGAAATCAGCCGTGACCCCATCTCCCTCGAACCAGCTGTCCCAGGACTCTCCTGCGGCGCAATGATCCGCGTCCTGCCAATAGCGATGACATCGACCCGCTTGACGTCATCCGGTAGCGCCACGGACTTGGGGAGCCGTACCGCCTGGCTCTGGTTGCTCTTGAATACGGAGGCTTGTTTCATGGTGTGTCTCCTTGAGGTATATCCAGCCTGTATATCCCTAGCATAGCAACTGCGGGATATCTGGAAAAGCAGAACCCTCCCTTATCGATATCCCCTTGAACTCTCGCCAGGAATCGCCATCACATCAGGGCACGTGTTCACTGTTCCCCGAGGAGAGCCACGATGAAGATCCTGATGGTATTGACGTCTCACGACCGCCTGGGAGATACCGGCCACCCCACCGGCTTCTGGCTCGAGGAGTTCGCCGCCCCCTACTACGTCTTCAAGGATGCCGGCGCCGACATCACCCTGGCCTCTCCGCGGGGCGGCCAGCCCCCGGTGGACCCCAACTCCCAGGCCGAGGAGGCGCTCACCGCCGAGACGCGTCGATTCGAAACGGATGATACGGCCAAGCGACAACTGGCCGACACGCGGCCGCTGGCCGAGGTCGAGGTGGGCGATTTCGATGCGCTCTTCTTCCCGGGCGGCCACGGCCCGCTCTGGGACCTTAGCGAGAATGCCGACGTGAAGCGCCTGATCGAGGGCTTCCTGGCCGCCAACCGCCCGGTGGGCGCGGTCTGCCATGGCCCCACGGTGCTGCTTCAGGCCCGTACCCCGGCGGGCGAGCCGCTGGTCAAGGGGCGGCGCGTCACCGGCTTCGCCAACAGCGAGGAAGAGGCCGTGGGGCTGGTCAAGGCGGTGCCGCACCTGCTCGAGGATGCCCTGAAAGGGCAGGGCGGTGACTACCAGCGCAGTGACCAGGACTTCGCCCCTTTCCAGGTACGCGATGGCCTGCTGGTCACCGGCCAGAATCCCGCCTCCAGTGCGCCCACCGCCAGGCTGCTGCTGGAGGCGCTAGCCAGCTAACAGTTTTTCCGAATGGTTGATTCGGCTTTTTTCAGCGGATACCGATGATGCACTGCGGTAAGCTATCGCCACTCTTTGATCAAGCGTGAGGATTCCACCCCATGTGGCGCAATACCCGTATCGGCTGGGGCATCGTCAGCATCGCGCTGCATTGGCTCAGCGCCGTGACCATCGTCGGGCTTTTCGTGCTGGGCTGGTGGATGACCGGGCTGGGTATTTCGATCCCTGGTACAACCTGGCGCCCTGGTGGCATCGCTCCATTGGCATGCTGCTGCTGTTTGCCACCCTGCTGCGGCTGGTGTGGCGCTTCGTCAATCCCACGCCGGCGGCCCACGGCGGCCGGCTGGAGCGCCTCGCCGCCCACCTGGGACACGTGCTGCTCTACGTGCTGTTGCTGGTGGTGCTGGTCAGCGGCTATCTGATCTCTACCGCCCGTGGGCGCGGCATCAGCGTCTTCGACTGGTTCGAGGTGCCGGCGCTGATCAGCCGCCTGCCCAACCAGGAGAGCATCGCCGGGGAGATCCACTGGTATGCCGCCATCGCGCTGATGGTGCTGGCCGGCGGCCACCTGATCGCCGCCCTCAAGCACCATTTCCTGGATCGCCAGGACACCCTGACCCGCATGCTCAATCCGGCGCGCTCCCGTCGCCTCTTGAGGGAGCCTGCTCCACCATCTCGCTCAGCGAGCCCCGACCGACACCCCTGAACGTCAAACTGTAAAGGAGAACCCCATGTTCAAGAAGACCGCCCTCGCCGCCGCTCTGGGTACCGCTGCCCTGGTGGGCGTGAGCCAGGCCCAGGCCGCCGACTACGTAGTGGACATTGACGGCCAGCACGCCTTCATCCAGTTCAAGATCAACCACCTGGGCTACTCCTACATCCTGGGTAACTTCGAGTCGTTCGACGGTCGCTTCCACTACGATGCCGACGACCTCGAGGCTTCCAGCGTGGAGATGGAAGTCGACGTGACCAGCCTCAACAGCAATCACGCCGAGCGTGACCGCCACTTCCTCAGCGATGATTTCCTGAGTGCCGGCGACTATCCCACCGCGACGTTCGTCTCCACCGGCTTCACCCCCAATGGCGACAGCGAGGGCGTACTGACCGGCGACCTGACCCTGAAGGGCGAAACCCGCGAGATCGAGATGCCGGTGACGCTGATGGGCGAAGGCGAGGACCCCTGGGGCAACTATCGTGCCGGCTTCGAGGGCGCCACCACCCTGACCCTGGCGGACTTCGGCATCGACATGAGCGACTTCCCCGAGGTGATGCATGACCTCGAGCTCTACGTCACCTTCGAGGGCGTTCGCCAGTAAGACCGCCCCCTCGGTATCAGGCCTGAGGTATCCGACACCCCCGCATGCCGGGGGTGTCGGCGTTAGGGTGTCCGGCTAGAATGGCAACCCATTGCCCCGCCACGGAGTGACCGTGACTCGACGACTCGACGACAGCCCACCGCTGGGTGTGACCCTCTGGCGTCAGACCTGGCCCATGGCCATCGGCGTGCTGGCGCTGCTGGGCTTCCAGCTGGTGGACAGCGCCTTTATCGCCCGACTGGGCACCGCCCCCCTGGCGGCCCAGTCCTTCACCTTTCCGCTCTCCTTTCTGATCATCGGCATTCAGGTGGGGCTCGGCATCGCCATCGCTGCGCTAATTTCCCGCGCCCTGGGGGCCGGGAAGAAGACCGCGCAAGGCGCCTTGGCAGCCTGGTACTGCTGGTCGGGGCCGCTGCCATTGCCCTGCTGGCGCTGCTGCTGTGGATGATCCAGGAGCCGGTGTTTACCGGCTTGGGAGCCGATGCCGCGACTCGCGAGCTGATTCACGCCTATTGGGCGCCGCAGCTGCTGGCGGCATGGCTGGGGGCGGCGCTCTACTTTGGCTATAGCCTGTTTCGCGCCCACGGGGATACCCGGCTGCCTGGCAAGCTGATGGTGGTTACCAGCCTGGTCAACCTGGTCCTCGATCCGCTGCTGATCTTCGGCGTCGGTCCTTGGGAGGGGCTGGGGTTGCCGGGCGCCGCCTGGGCCACGGTAGTGGCTTTTGCCGTGGGCCTGGTGGTGCTGGGCCGGCGACTCCGGCAAAGCGACTGGCTGGATCGGCAGGGACTGGGCGAGGAGCTGCGGCGCTCCGCCGGGCCCTTCGCCGGCATCGCGGCGCCGGCCATGGTCAGCCAGCTGATGCCCCCGCTGGCGGCCATGCTGGCGATCGCCGTGGTGGCCGGCCTGGGTGAGTCTCAGGTAGCGGCCTGGGGGCTGGCCAGTCGACTGGAAACCCTGTCGCTGATGGTAGTGCTGGCCATGACCATGTCGCTGCCCCCCTGGCTGGGGCGCTGCTACGGGGCCGGCGACTGGCAGCAGATTCGCCGGCTGCTGCATCTGGCGCTCAAGGTGGTGGTCGTCTGGCAGCTGGGGCTGGGCCTATTGATGGCGCTTGCGGCCCCCTGGGTGGCCCTGGCGCTGTCCGGCAATCCCGAGGTGCAGGGCGAGCTGGCCATTCTGATCCGCTTTCTGCTGCCCAGCTACGCCGCCCTGGGGATCTGCATGCTGGTGGTCTCGGCCGGCAATGCGCTGGGCTGGCCGCTGCGTGCCATGCTGATGTCCGGGGCGCGGCTGTTTCTCTTCTACCTGCCGTGCCTGTGGCTGGGGGCAACCCTGGGGGGCTGGTCGGTCTGGCGGCTGGCGCCGCCTTCGGCAACCTCTGTGCGGGTTTGGCCGCCTGGCAGCTGCTTCGGCGAGAGCTGGGAACGGCGGCACAGCCCGCAGCGTGAATGGCAAAGCGCTCGCCCCGTCGATCTTTCTACACAGCCCCCTGGGTGGGATGGAGCCCCCTGCGGGGCGCTGCGGGGGGCCGTTTAGTTGCTCATCAATCGCCTCAATCGGTGGATGACGGCGGCGTGCCAGCGACCGGTCGCGGCGCGGCCAGCCGCTCCTGCTGCCAGGCGAAGTAGAGAAACAGCGCCCCCATGACCAGATAGCCCAGCATATAGTCCCCGGCGGCGTAGAAGGCCAGCTCGGGGGCGTGCATCAGGCCGATGAAGGAGAAGCCCGCGGCTACGCCGGCGAAGACCGCAGCACGGCGGAACTGGTGGTCGATCACCGAGACCGTCATGGCCCCGATCAGGATGGCAGTGAACATCGCACCCTGACCCAGCGAGACGATGGCCGGGGAGATGTCCGAGACCACCTCGCCGGCGCCGCGATTGAAGCGGGTCATCACATAGTTGGCGAAGTAGGGCAGCATGGCCAACGCCACGGCGGGATAGTAGCGGGTGTCGTTGCTCTGAAAGGCGGTGGCGATCATCGACATGCCGACGAACACCAGGATGGGGGCGACCACCGAGACCGGGATGATGGCGGCGAGGGCCGCGATCAGCCCGAACATGGTGGCCACCGCATAGACGGCGCCGTTGAGAATGCTGTAGCCGCGGCCGGCGCCCATCCATTTGGCCCCCACGGTGGCGATGTATACCGTAGTGGGGAAGACCCCACCGAACAGCGCGCCGATCATGGTGCCGGCACCGTCCACCGCCTGGCACTCGCGGACATCGTATTTGTTGCCGGCGGCCTCCATGGCTTCGACGTTGTTCATGGTCTCGATGGCGTTGTACAGGGTGATCGGCAGCACCACCGTGAGGACCGCCAGCATACCGGTGAACAGCAGGCCAAGCCCCTCGAACCAGGCCAGGGTCGGCAGCAGCGGGTAGAAGCCCAGATGGGTGAAGGCGTCGCTGAACTGCCCCTCCTCGGTGGCGCCGATCAGGTAGGCGAGGGCCGTGCCGATGACGATGGCAAACAGCGAGGTGGGAATGCGAAACGGCATCGTCACCCGGCCGATCAGGCCGACGATGATGATCGCCAGCACCAGCAGCCCGATAACCGGAATCTCCAGGGTCTTGAACAGCATCTCGCCGGCGATGAAGGTCAAGGCAACGCCAGCGACCGCCCCCAGCATCGCCGCCCGCGGCAGATGATGCTGGACCCAGCGGCCGATCAGGCTGATGGACGCCTCGATGGCCCCACTGATGAAGCAGGCGGCGACCGCCACCTTCCAGGCCAGCTCGGCGTCACCGGTGAGCTGCATGGCCGGCAGCAGCACGCCGAACAGGAAGACGAACATCACCGGCGTCGAGATACCGTAGGAGAGGGCGGTGACGTCGGTGCGCTGTTCCCGACGGGCCAGCCGCGCCGCGCTCCAGGCGTAGTAGAAGTTGCCCACCATGACCGCCACGGCGGCGCCGGGCAGCACCTGGCCAAAGACGATGGAGGCGGGAAAGCCCATCCCCAGCATGGTGATGGCGATGATGACGAAGTTGGCGATATTGTTCTGGAAGAGGGCGAAGAAGGCATCGGTATCCTCCTTCTTGTACCACGGATAGTGGACGGAAGGGGTATCGGGAGTTGCCGCCATGGGGAGCCTCTTGGTTGTGTGGTTGTATACAAGGCAACTTGCAGTCTGGACTCGATCTGACTGATCGGTCAAGTCTGTCGTTGCCGGGAGCGCACAGAGGCGCACCGCACCCCCGGCGGTTGATGCATCGAAAAATCGAGCTCTTCGCACTTTAGCGTGAACAAGTTTGGCAAGTTTTATGGTGGGAGGCCGGCTCTGCCGGGCGAAGGCGCCGGAGGCGCCCCATGGGTAACGCTGCGCGCTACTTTGCGAGCTGAAGCTCCCTCCCACAGAGCCAGTTCACGCCAGTCTGCGATGAACCAAAAATCGAGCGGTATTCTACGCGAAACGAAAACGCCCGGGCAGGGCCCGGGCGTCGAGGCTGGCAGGGAGCGGCCGATCAGTTGACCGCGGCGATCGCCTTGGCCAGGTAGGGCAGGTTCTCGTGGGAGAAGCCCGCCACGTTGGCGCGGCCCGAGCGGACCATGTAGATGCCGAATTCGTCACGCAGGCGGTCGACCTGCTCCGGCGTCAGGCCGGTGTAGGAGAACATGCCGCGCTGCTCGGCGACACAGGCGTACTTCTGATCGAGGCCGTAGGGCTTGAGCGCCTCGACGAAGTCCCGACGCAGGGTGTTGATGCGGTCGCGCATTTCGGTGAGCTCTTCGCGCCACACCGCGGCAAGCTCGGCGGAGTGCAGGATCTCGCTGACGATGGCGCCGCCGTGGGCCGGCGGGTTGGAGTAGTTCTCGCGGGCGACGATGGCGATCTGGGAGCGCACGTTCTCCATCTGCTCGCTGTCCTTGGCCACCATGATCAGGCAGCCGGTACGCTCGCAGTAGATGCCGAAGTTCTTGGAGCAGGAGCTGGTGATGATCACCTCGTCGAGGCTCTCGGCCATCAGCCGAACCCCGTAGGCGTCTTCGTCGAGCCCTTCGCCGAAGCCCTGGTAGGCGAAGTCGATCAGCGGCAGCAGGCGGCGCTCACGTACCACCTCGAGCACCTGTTGCCACTGCTCCCGGGAGAGATCGAAGCCGGTGGGGTTGTGGCAGCAGGCGTGGAGCAGCACCACGTCGCCTTCGGGGATCTGCTTCAGGGCCGCGAGCATGCCGTCGAAGTCCAGCCGGTTATCGGCGTCGACGTAGGGGTACTTGTGCAGCGTCAGGCCGGCGGCCGGGAAGATACCCAGGTGGTTCGGCCAGGTCGGGTCGCTGACCCAGATGTCCTTGCCGGGAAGCTGGTGGGCGATGAAATCCGCCGCCAGGCGCAGCGCGCCTGTGCCGCCGGGTGACTGGGTGGCGCTGGCGCGCTTGGCGGCCAGTACCGGCGAGCCCTCGCCCAGCACCATGGGCAGTACCACTTCGCCATAGGCCGGAGCGCCGTGGGAGCCGATATAGGTCTTGGTGGTCTCGTTCTTGAGCAGCAGGGCCTCGGCTTCCTTGACGGCGCGCATCACCGGTGTGTTGCCCTGGGCGTCCTTGTAGACGCCGACGCCGAGATCGACCTTCTGGGGGTTGGTGTCCTTCTTGAAGGCCTCGATCAGACCGAGGATGGCGTCCCCGGGAACCCGCTCAATGTGTTCGAACATGTATTTCGTAACCTCGTCGGTTCTGGCGGCAAGAATGAAACTCAAGCATCCCCCATGATGCCATTGCGCTCGATGAACTGCCACTCGCCGGTCTTGCTACAGTGACAGGCGAAGCGCAATGGGAGGTCTGCATGAAGGAATCGAATGCATCGCTGCCGCTATGGCTTAAGTGGCTGTTCACGCTCTGGATCGTCCTGTGGGCGCCGGCTTTCGCCGTCATGCTGGGGGCCCAGAACTACTTCTGGCTGTGTAACCTGGCCAGCTTTCTGATTCTTGCGGGCCTGTGGTGGGAACATCGGCTGCTGCTATCGATGCAGCTGCTGGCCGTGCTGCTGGTGGGTACCCTCTGGGGGCTGGACGTGCTGGGGGCCTGGTTGACCGGGGTGCACCCCATCGGCGGCACCGAGTACATGTTCGACCCCGACCACCCGACGCTGGCCAAGGCCCTGTCCTTCTACCACCTGGTGCTGCCGCTGGTGGCCGGCTTTGCGGTACTACGGCTTGGCTATGTGCGCCGGGCGCTGCTGTGGCAGACGGTGCTGACCTGGCTGGTGGTGCCGCTGACGTTTCTGTTCACCGAGGCCGAGCGCAATATCAACTGGGTGCATGGTCCCTTCGGCTCACCCCAGGACATCCTCCACCCGCTTGTCTATCTGGTGGGTCTGATGCTGGCCTGGCCGCTGGTGGTCTATCTGCCGGTGCACGGCCTGATGCGGCTACTGCAGCGCCGCGGCCTGCTGCACTGAGCCCGCATGCCTTCGACTCATGCCATCACCCGGTTGCGACCCTGGTGTTTGGCGGCGTAGAGGCTGCGGTCGGCGCGCTCGATGAGCGCATCGCGTGGCTCACCGAGGCGGTACTCGGCCAGGCCGATGCTGACGGTGATCCGTCCCGGCTCGATGCCAAAATCATGCCCTTCAATCCGCTGGCGAAGCCGTTCGGCCAGTGGGCGGCTGCGTACCATGGGGGTGAGCGGCAGCACCACGGCAAATTCCTCCCGCCCAGGCGACCCACGGTATCCTCTTCGCGCAGCAGCTCCCGGCACAGGGCGGCGACTTCGATCAGCACCTGGTCACCCTGCAAGTGTCCCCAGGTGTCGTTGATCCGCTTGAAATGGTCGAGATCGAGCAGCATGAGCGAGAGCGGGGTGCCGTGGCGGTTGCACAGCGACATTTCTTCATTGAGCCGGTTGATCAGCTTGCGGCGGTTGGCAAGCCCGGTCAGGTCATCGGTGTCGGAGAGTCGCCGCAGGCGCGCCTCCTCGGCCATCTGTTCGGTGATGTCGATCATCAGCCCATGCCACAGCACGCCGCCTTCGGCATCTTCCGGCTGGGCGCGCACGGCCACCCAGCGGCAGCGCCCGCTGGGCAGCCGGAAGCGAAACTTGGTGGCGATGGGCAGGCGAAAGCGCGCAGAGCGCTCGATGGCCGCCATCAGGCGCGGGTAGTCGTCGTCGTCGAGGCGATCGAGCAGAGGGCGGGCACTGTGGGCCAGCTGCTGGCGGTCAATGCCCGGCAGCGCGGCCCCGCTACCGGCCAGGTAGGGGAAGTGCATGTGGCCCTTTGGGTCACGATGAAATTGGAAGATGATACCGGGCACGCGCTCGGTAAAGCGGTGAGCGCGATCCGATTCATCCAGCCCCCACCCGGCATGATGATGTTCTCAGGCATGCGGGCGTTCCCGTAATGGCTCTGAACCCAGGCAGTTCGTGCCCGAGGTTCGGAACAGATTATTGTGAAGACTTACGCTGAGTGGCCGGATTCGGCGCCCACATCAGGCAGTGACGGTCGGCATGCCGTGAGGAAGTCGAGCGGCCAATAAGTGGACAATCTACTAATATACAATGTATTGAAGTGTAAGGCAGTCCCCCACGTCTGTAAGACATTGCCGACAGTGGGTGTAAGCCTGGGCGTAGGTGGGCGGAGCTCATCGCGGGGCGTCATAGCGGCCGGGACGGTCTCGTGAGAACACGACCTGCCAGAGCTGCAGGTCGCGGGCTCGAAAGGCGCCGGCACACACCGACAGATAGTAGCGAAACATGCGCCGAGTCCGCTCGGCGTAGCGGTCGGCGATTTCCTGCCAGCGGCTATCGACGTTGTGCAGCCAGGCCATCAGGGTGGTGTCATAGTCGGCGCCGAAGTTCTGCCAGTCCTCCATCAGCAGCAGGCTTTCGCTGGCCTCGGCGATCTGCTTGGCCGAGGGCAGCATGCCATTGGGGAAGATATAGCGATGGATCCAGGGGTCGATACTGACCTCACTGCGATTGGAACCGATGGTGTGCAGCACGAAGAGACCGTCTTTCTCCAGCAGCTGTCTCACGGTCTCGAAGTAGGTCCGATAGTTGCGATGCCCGACGTGCTCGAACATGCCGATGGAGACGATGCGGTCGAACCGCCCGCCCAGATCCCGGTAGTCCATCAGCTCGATGGTCACCGGCAGTCCGGCACAGCGCTTGCGGGCCAGGTCGGCCTGCTCGCGTGAGATGGTGATGCCGGTCACGTTGACGCCGTGTTGACGGGCGGCGTGTTCGGCGAAGCTTCCCCAGCCGCAGCCGATGTCCAGCACGCGCATCCCCGGCGAAGTTCGAGTTTTCGACAGGCCAGTTCGAGCTTGGCTCGCTGGGCTTCGTATAGGGTGTTGGCTGTCTTCCAGTACCCGCAGGAATAGCAGAGGCTAGGGTCCAGCATGCGTTCGAAGAGGTCGTTGCCGAGGTCGTAATGGGTCTCGCCGACGATATAGGCGCGAGCCTTGCTCTGCAGGTTGATCAGCCCAGCCTGCAGGCGGTACATCAGCCGCTCGGAGGGGGTGTGCGCGTGTTCGCCCAGCCCATGCAGCAGCAGGCGGCAGGTCATCTCATCGAGACGCTCGCATTCCCACCAGCCATCCATGTAGGCCTCGCCGAGCCCGAGGCTGCCCTGACGCAGGACGCGAGCGCAGAAGTCGGGATGGTAGATCTGCGGGTCCCAGGGGGCGGGGCCGTTGAGGGACACGCCGGAGCCTTCGAGTAGGGCGTCAAGTACCCGTTTGGCACGGGTGTCCGGCAGGGCGAGGGGGCCGATGCGGTGATCACTGGTCATGGAAACCTCCCGATCCATCAGGTGCACGCATGGCGGGGCGAGGCCGCTGCATAGTGTGAGCCTATGTCAACTGAGCATAGACCAGCTGATCGCCGACGGATAATGGAGGTGGCTGATATACCGTGGCGCCAACCTTTCGTAACCACGACCGGAGCCCGCACAGTGTCTAGTGAATCGCCGCTGATCATCGCCCTCGACCATCCCTCCCTGGACGCGGCCCTCTGCCTGGCCGACGGCCTGGACCCCGCTCGCTGTCGGCTCAAGGTGGGCAAGGAGCTGTTCACCCGCAGTGGCCCGGATGTCGTCGAGGCCCTCCATGGGCGCGGCTTCGAAGTGTTTCTCGATCTCAAGTTCCATGATATCCCCAATACCGTGGCGGGGGCGGTCCAGGCGGCCGCCGAGCAGGGGGTGTGGATGGTCAATGTGCATGCCGGCGGCGGGCGGCGGATGATGGAAGCGGCCCGGGAACGGCTGGATCGCCATGGGCTCTCGACGCGGCTGATCGCGGTGACCGTGCTGACCAGCATGGAGGCCGCGGATCTGGTGGAGGTGGGGGTGACGGCCGATCCGGTCACTCAGGTCGAACGGCTGGCGCAGCTGGCCCAGGCGAGCGGCATGGATGGCGTGGTGTGCTCGGCCCAGGAGTCGGCGCGGCTGCGTGAGCTGTGCGGTGCCGACTTTCTCAAGGTGACGCCGGGGATTCGTCCCAGCTTTGCCGCCGCCGGAGATCAGCGGCGTATCATGACGCCGCGAGAGGCGGTCGATGCCGGCAGCACTCACCTGGTGGTGGGTCGACCGGTGACTCAGGCCAAGGACCCCATGGCGGCGCTGGCGGCCATCGAGCAGGAGCTGGCATGATCACTCTCCCTCGATACCGGTGATGGGCCGGGTCGTTCCCCAGCTGCGACAGCGCGGGCACTGCCAGTGCAGGGGCTCGCCGGAAAAGCCGCAGCGGCCACAGCGATGTCGGGGCCTGGCCGCGAGCAGCGTATGGGTGTGCTGCTTGAGCAGCCGGATCCGGGAGTCCGGCTCGCCCTGCTCGAGTTGCTGATGCTGATAGAGGTCCAGAAGATAGTCCAGCGCTCCCAGGTTCGGCTCGCGATCGAGCTGTTCGGTGACCAGGTCGATGGCCGCCGCAAGCCCCTCGCGCTTGCGGCGCACTTCGGCCAGCAGGATGATCAGGCTGGTGAAGGGCTCGCGGTCGAGTAGCTGCTGCAGGCAGTCGGCCAGGCCAGCTTCGTCATCTAGCATCTCGTAGGCGTGCTGCAGGGGGGAGCAGAGTCGGCACGAAGGCCCTGTCCTGCTCGGGAATGCGCATCAGCAGACGAATTGCCTCCCGGTAGTGGCCGGTGTCCTGCTCCAGCTCGGCAAGCTGCAGGTTGGCGCGTACGCACTGCTTGTCGATGGATAGCGCCTTGCGCAAGTGCTTGCGGGCAAGCCCTGGGCTTACCGAGTGGCGCTCCTGGTGGGCCAGTTCACACAGCCAGTGGGCCGCGGCGCGTCGAATGTCGTCATGCTCGCGAACCAGCACCGGGTGGGCCACCTCGAACGCTGACTGCCACTCGCCCTCGCGATCGAAGAGGTCGGCCAGCAGGCGCTTGGCGGCCAGGCGGCTCGGTTCGTGATGGGACTCGCGGATGACCTGCTGCAGCAGGCGCTCGGCGCGGTCGAGGAGGCCCAGATGCAGGAAGTCTCGCGACAGTTCCAGCTGGACCTGATCGCTTTGCGCGGAGGTCAGGGTGGGGCGGGCCAGCAGGTTCTGATGAATCTTGACGGCGCGGTCGGCCTCGCCGCGAGTGCGAAACAGATTGCCCAGAGTGATGTGGGTGTCGATGGTCTCGCTGTTGACCTCCAGGGCCGAGACGAAGGCTTCGATGGCGCGATCCGGCTGCTCGTTGAGCAGATAGTTCAGGCCGACGAAATAATCCCGCGACAGCGATGAGGGCCGCGCGGGATCTGGGGCGTCCTGTCGATCTCGGCGGCCAAGCCACCAGCCGATGGCAACGGCTGCCGCCAACAGGGTCAGCAGCAGTGCATCGGGCATTTACGGCAGTTCCTTGAGCTCCTGAACGCGGAGTCGGTCGAGCTCCTTGCGCTGCTGACGATTCAATCGCTGGGCGCGGGACAGCGTGGTGCGCAGCCGCAGCCATACGCCGGTCATGGCCAGCATGCCCAGTATCACCCCGCTGGCCAGCGATGCCAGCAGCCAGACAGAGAGCGAAATCGGCGGCAGCTCGACCCAGATCAGATTGAGGGGGACCGTTTGCTGATTGTTGACGGCGAACAGGATGCCGACCAGCAGCACCCCCAGCAGTATGATGGCCAGGATCAGGCCTTTGAGCCAACGCATGTGTCTATCCCTTGTGAATGATGGAGTCGTTAGTAGCCGAGCGCTCGGCTGGCATTGACCTGCTCGCGCAGCTCCTTGCCGGGTTTGAAGTGTGGCACGAACTTGCCCTCCAGCGCGACAGGCTCGCCGGTCTTGGGGTTGCGACCGACGCGAGGCTCCCGGTAATGGAGCGAGAAGCTACCGAAGCCGCGTATCTCCACTCGGCCGCCTTCGGCAAGGGTATCGGTAATGTCGTCAAGAATGAGGCGAACCGAGGATTCGACCTCCTTGATCGAAAGCTCGGGCTGTCGCATTGCGATCTGCTCGATCAACTCGGATTTGGTCATCGGCTATCTCCAGGCGGTCCCCGAGTCCGGGTGGATGTGGGCGGCATTCTTGTTGTGTCTTCAGCATACTGCTCAAATCGTGATAAAACAACGCACTACGACCATGGTCAAGCAGTGAGCTCGATGTGGCGGATGAGGCTGCCGCGTCGCAGTGGCTCCGGTATACTGGCGGTCCATTCACCCGGACACTCGAGGCCCACGTTGAGCGAAGCGACTAACCCGGATGCCGCAGCCCTGCGCAAGCGTCTCTATCGGCACTCCCGCCGCGGCATGTGGGAGCTGGACCTGCTGCTGGTTCCCTTTCTAGAGCACTGCTACGACGATTTGGACGATACCGACCAGGCTGCCTATCGCGAGCTGATCAAGGAAGAGGATCAGGATCTGTTTGCGTGGCTGATGCGTCGGGAGCGCCCCACCAACGCGGCATTCTGTCGCATCGTGGCGCTGATCCAGGCCCATGCCGAAAACGCCGATAACGATCCTCGTCGCCCCGTCTAGGCTCGCCGGCTGGAGCCATGGCCTGCTGGGCGTGGCCGTGGTGGCGGTGCTGGCGTATTACAGTGGGGCACCGCTGGCGATGGCGGGGCTGGCCTGGCTGGCGCTTTCCATGGGCTATCTCGCCTTCGTCCCCAGTGCGGGGATCTGCGCCAGGTACCGGAGCAGGGCGGTCGTGATCGCTGGTACTGGCGAGCCTCGGCCGGGGAGGCCTATCGGGAGGTGACGCTGCGCTGTCGCTACCTGGGGCCTTGGCTGATCGCCCTGCAGCTGGGAGGCGTGGAGCATACCCTCTGGCTATGGCCGGACAGCAGCGGTCGCGAGTCGCTTCGCCGACTTCGGCACTGGCTGGTGCAGCACGGCTAACGGGGCGCCTGCGCCGCCCCCGTCGACCGGTCGGGCGGCGCCGGGTGTCACTCCGGACGGGTCGGCGCGGGCAGGTCGGTCAGGCGAATCCGCGAAGGGCTGGGGCGGAGGGCGTCGTCCACCTGTCGCGGGCAGTCCGGGTTGTAGTGCAGTCCACGCGATTCGCGACGCGACCGAGCGCTGGCCACGGTGAGCCTGGCCAGGCGAAGCGCATGCCACAGGCTGGCCAGGCCGGCGTCGGGGCGGGTCCGATTCACGTCCCTTGCCACTTCCGCCGCCAGCTGCTCGAGTTCGTCTGCCGCCCGCTGGAGACCGCTGTCGCGGCGCACGATGGCCACGCGAGCGCTCATGATATCGCGCATCGCCAGCCGCCATTGACGGAGTCGCTCCCGGTCTGGGGGGCATCGCCGGCCTGCCAGGGCGGTAGCGGGGCGGTGGTCGCCTCTCGGCGCTGGGAAAGGCGCTTGGCGCAGCTGCGGGCGAAGACCAGGCATTCCAGCAGCGAGTTGCTGGCCATGCGGTTGGCGCCATGAAGTCCGGTGCAGGCCACCTCGCCGATGGCGTAGAGGCGGGGCACGCTCGAGGCACCGTCGAGGTCGGTGGCGACGCCGCCGCAGCTGTAATGGGCCGCAGGCACGACGGGAATCGGGCGCTGGGCGATGTCCAGCCCGCGGCTGGCGCAGTGGGCGTGAATGGTGGGGAAGTGGTGGCGAATCGCCGCTTCCCCTAGGTGGCGGACATCCAGGTAGACGTGGTCATGGCCGGTGCGCTGCATCTCGGCATCGATGGCGCGGGCGACGATATCGCGCGGGGCGAGCTCGGCGCGAGGGTCCAGCGCGGGCATGAAGCGCTCGCCCGCAGCGTTGAGCAGTTTGCCGCCTTCGCCTCGCACTGCCTCGCTGATGAGAAAGGGTGGGCCTTGTGGATCATAGAGGCAAGTGGGGTGGAACTGCTGAAACTCCAGGTTCATCAGCTCGGCACCCAGCTCGGCGGCCATCAGCATGCCTTCGCCGCTGGCGGGCTGGGGGCTGGTGGTATGGCGATAGAGCCCGCTGGCGCCGCCCGTCGCCAGCACCGTATCCGTCGCCATCAGCTCGATGAGGTTGGCGCTTCGGTCCAGGCAGCGGGCGCCGCGACACTGGCCGAGGGTGTCGCCGATCAGGCCGATGGCGGTGAGATCGTCGCGTACCGTAATGGCGGGATGTGCCTGGGCGTGCTCCATCAGGGTCTCGAGCACGGCGCGTCCGGTGGCGTCCTCGGCGTGAATGATGCGCCTGGCGCCGTGGCCGCCTTCCCGGGTGAGGTGGTAGGGATAGCCGGCGTCGGGGCTGGGGTCGCGCGTAAAGGGAACGCCCAGCGACAGCAGCCATTCGATGGCGGCCGGCCCCTGCTCTACGGTAAACCGAACGGCGCCTTCGTCGCATAGCCCATCGCCGGCCACCAGGGTGTCCGCCACGTGGGCGTCGAAATCATCCTGGGGAGAGAGCACTGCCGCGATACCGCCCTGTGCCCAGCGGCTGGCGCCCTGATCATCGCTGGCGGGGCGCACCAAGGTGACGCGACGCCGATCCGCGGCATGCAGGGCCAGAGTTAGGCCGGCGACGCCGCCGCCGATCACCAGAACATCGTGTTCGCTACGGAGCATGCGTGTTCTCGCTGGAGCGCGTTGCATCAGCCCTGTCGAGCGGGAGGCCTATCGAGCCGTCGGGGAAAATCGGGTGAGGCGCCTGGTGCCCGGAGCCGGGCTCGAACCGGCACGGTGTTGCCACCGAGAGATTTTAAGTCTCTTGCGTCTACCAATTTCGCCATCCGGGCGGCACGGTGTCGAGCAGGATGCTGAAGGGAAATAGTGGAGGCTGGAGTCGGAATCGAACCGGCGTACACGGAGTTGCAGTCCGCTGCATAACCACTCTGCCATCCAGCCTCTAAGAGTCGTAGGTCAGACTCGATGCAAGTCTGGAGCGGGAAAGGAGATTCGATCGGACCGGCGCACCGGCTCGCGACCCTCGCTACCACGCATCTGACTCGATGCAAGTCTGGAGCGGGAAAGGAGATTCGAACTCCCGACCCTCGCCTTGGCAAGGCGATGCTCTACCACTGAGCTATTCCCGCTCGACTCGAGAGCGAATTATACGGATAAGTGCGTAGCTGTCAAATGGTTGTTGATCACCGGGTTACATCGAGCGGCTCAGGTGCGGCCAGGCGGCGCGCAGGTAGAGCGCCATGGACCACAGGGTGAGGATGGCGGCCACATAGAGGGTCGCAATCCCCACGTAGGCCAGGGCGGAGCCGGGCGTGAAGGCCAGCAGCAGCAGCAGGGCGGTCATCTGAAAGGTGGTCTTGACCTTGCCCAGCCAGGAGACGGCGACGCTGCCGCGTTTGCCCATTTCGGCCATCCACTCGCGCAGGGCGGAGATCACGATCTCGCGGCCGATGATGACCAGGGCCGGGAGCGTCAGCCATACGCTGTCGAAGCGCTCGATCAATAGCGCCAGGGCAACGGCAACCATGAGCTTGTCGGCGACCGGGTCGAGGAAGGCCCCGAAGGGGGTGGCCTGGTCCCAGCGCCTGGCCAGGTAGCCATCCAGCCAGTCGGTCACCGCCGCCAGGGCGAACAGCCCCGCCGCCACCGGCATGCTCCAGGCGTAGGGGAGATAGACGAACACCACCAGCAGCGGGATGAAGGCGATTCTGGCCAGCGTCAGGATGTTGGGGATGTTCATTATGGGCGGGGTCCTTGCCGAAAGTCTGGAATACCGAAATGGGGCACTTTCTTGGTTCATCGCAAACTGGCGTGAACTTGCCCTGTGGGAGGGAGCTTCAGCTCGCGAAGTAGTGCGCAGCGCTACCCATGGGGCGCCTGCGGCACCTTCGCCCGGCAGAGCCGGCCTCCCACCATGAAACCTGCCAGACATGTTCACGCTAAAGTGCGAAGAACCCTATTCTATCTTCAGGCGGCGGCTTCATCCATGCAGGGCGCGATGAATCGTCTCGGCCAGGGTGGCGCTGATCCCCGGTACTCGCGCCAGCTCCTCTCGGCTGGCCTCCTTCACGCCCTGCAGGCCGCCGAAAAAGCGCAGCAGCTCCCGGCGCCGCTTGGGGCCGACGCCGGCAATGCCTTCCAGGGTCGAGCTGCGTCGCGTCTTGTCGCGCCGTGTGCGATGGCCGGTGATGGCAAATCGGTGCGCCTCGTCGCGCAGGTGCTGAATCAGATGCAGTGCCGGTGAGGTGGCGTCCAGGTCGAGCTGGCGGTCGACGGTTTCCAGGAACAGGGTCTCCAGGCCGGCCTTGCGGGTCGTCCCCTTGGCGACACCGAGCAGCAATACATCGGGGAGCTCTAGCTGGGCCAAGATGTCCCGGGCCAGGTTCAGTTGTCCCTTGCCCCCGTCCACGAGCAGAATGTCGGGCACCTGGCCTTCTCCATCCGCCAGGCGTCGAAAGCGTCGTTCCAGGGCCTGGCGCATGGCGGCATAGTCGTCTCCGGCGGGCACGCCTTCGATATTGAAGCGGCGGTAGTCGGATTTGCGCGGACCGTCGCGGTCGAAGACCACGCAGGAAGCGACGGTGGCCTCGCCATGGCTGTGGCTGATGTCGAAGCACTCGAGCCGCTGGGGCGGTTGGGGTAGGTTCAGGGCCGTGCGCAGGGCTTCGAAGCGTCGTGCCAGCTGGGTCTGGCTAGCCAGCTGGCCGGCGAGCTGCTGTTCGGCATTAGTTCGCGCCAGTTCGAGCCACTGGCTGCGATGCCCGCGGACGCGGTGGGTCAGGCGAATGCGGCTATCGGCGCGGGTACAGAGGGCACGCTCCAGGATGTCGTGATCGGCCAGCGGCAGGCTGGTGATGACTTCCCGGGGGATCACCCGTCCCTGGCCCAGGTAGTACTGGCTGATGAAGTCGCCGAGCAGGGCCTCCGGGTCAAGGTCGAGGCCATTGTCGGGTGCGTGATGACGCGCGCCCAGCAAGCGCCCCTGGCGCACCGACAGCACGGAAATGCACAGGGCGCCTGGTCGGCTGGCCAGGGCGAAGATGTCGGCATCGCCGCCCTGGGTGTCGACGAACTGTCGCTGCTGCAGCTGGCGGAGGTGCTGAATCTGGTCGCGCAGCCGTGCCGCGTCCTCGAAGGCAAGCTCGCGGCTGGCGGTTTCCATGGCCTCGGTCAGCTCTTGGGTGACCTGCTCGCTGCGTCCTTCCAGGCACATGACGGCATGCTCGAGGTCCCGGCGGTAGTCGGCCTCGCTGATATAGCCGACGCAGGGGGCGCTGCAGCGCTGGATCTGGTATTGCAGGCAGGGGCGCGTGCGATGGGCGAAGACGCTGTCCTCGCAGTTGCGAATGCGAAAAATCTTCTGCATTAGCGATAGGCTTTCGCGTACGGCACCGCTGCTAGGGTAGGGCCCCAGGTAGCGGCCGTCATCGTGCCGCTTTCTGGCACGCTTGTATTCGAGCGCCGGGTAGGGGTGCCGATCGGTCACGAAAACGAAGGGGTACGACTTGTCGTCACGCAGCAGGATGTTATAGGCCGGGCGTAGCTCCTTGATCAGGGTCTGCTCGAGCAGCAGTGCCTCGATCTCGCTACGGGTTACCGTGACTTGGATATCGGCGATTCGCGACACCATCGCCTGGGTCTTGGCATTCAGGGTGCCGCGAAAGTAGCTGGCCAGGCGCGCTTTCAGCCGCTTGGCCTTGCCGACATAGAGCGTATCGCCGCGGGCATCGAGCATGCGGTAGATGCCCGGTGCCTGGGTAAGGTTGGCAAGAAATTGCCGGGAATCGAAGCTCATCGCGTGCCGGGTACTGGTCGATGGACCATTAGGGTACCAGATCGACCGGCTCAGTTGGCGGTGCTGAAGCCCTCTACCAGGCCGTGGCGCAGGCCAAGATGGGTGAGCTCCACGTCGGTCTCAACGCCCAGCTTCTCGAAGATCCGGTACCGATAGGTGTTCACGGTCTTGGGGCTGAGAAACAGCCGATCGGAAATTTCTGCGACGCGCTGACAGTTGACGATCATCATTGCCACCTGCAGTTCGCGCTGTGACAGCTGGTCGAAGGGGTTCTCCTCCGGGTTGAAGCGGGACAGCACCAGGCGCTGGGCGATGTCCGAACTGATGTAGCGCTGGCCGGCAAAGACGCTGCGAATGGCGTCGATCATGTCGAGTGGCTGGGTGTCCTTGCTGATGAAGCCGCTGGCGCCGGCCTCGAGCAGACGCTGGGCGAAGTTGTCTTCCATGAAGCCGGTCAAGGCGAGGACGCGAACGTCAGGGCAGGTGAGGGTAATCTTGCGGGTGGCTTCCAGGCCGCCTATGCCGGGCATGCGCAGATCCATCAGCACCACGTCCGGCGTCAGGGCGCGGCTAAGGTTGATGGCTTGTTCACCGCTGGCGGCCTCTCCGGTCACCTCGATATCCTGCTCACTGTCGAGCAGGCGGGCGAGGCTGGTGCGCACCAGATGATGGTCGTCGACAATGAGAACCTTGATCAAGGCTGACGCTCCTCGGCGTTGCTGAACGGATCCCACGGGGGCGCCGTGGTACAGGGTTCTGTAATCGGGGCAGCCGGGACGAGCCGGTGGCGCCCAGCGCTTAGAGCTTGCCACACTCAGTCAATAAGGCAAATTGACTTGAGTTCAAGTAGCGTCATTTTGGTCTATATGGGACAAACGCCGCATGGGCTCTTGACGTCTTGGTGCCGGCTGAGTAATATGTGCCTCGTTCTCGCAGGGCGAGGACATGTGGGGCCTTAGCTCAGCTGGGAGAGCGCAACACTGGCAGTGTTGAGGTCAGCGGTTCGATCCCGCTAGGCTCCACCAACAAGACATTATGAATCAGCCGCTTAGCGAACACCGCCAGGCGGCTTTTTCGTGCGCTGGTAAAAAACTGGGAAAACTCCACGCCGTTTCCGCTGCGCTCTTAGGGGTAGCGGCTCGGGTCAGCGGTAATATGGGCGTCCAGCCACTCGTCGATGGCCTTGGGTGGCAGCGCCGGGCCAAAATAGTCTCCCAGCATGCTAGCTGCGGGTAGGGTGGCCGCCAGGGCAGCGCTGTCGGCATCGTTGACGTCGGTAATGACCGTTTCGATATCGAGTGTATCGAGCAGCTGGCATAGCGCCTTGGTCAGCTTCAGCTGGCTGTCATGCGAGGTAAGGGTCGCGCTCAGCCTGGCCTGGCAGAAAGGCAGGCGGGTTAGCCAGGCGAGGTCGAGTGGCTGCGAGCCCAGGCCGCTCACGGCCAGCCGCGCCCCCAGTTTGTCGATGCGCTTGAGCATGTGGGTGGCCTCTTCGAGACGCCCCGTCAGGGCGTGAGCCGGAACTTCCAGCAATAGCCACTCAAGCGGCGCCCGGCCCTGGCTGCGCAGGAAATGATCCAGCGGTCGGCGGTCGAAGGTGTCGTGGGCCAGATGGGATTCGCTCAGCGTGATCGAAACGGGGAGTGCGCCGCTTGGCAGGCCTCGCTCGATTCGGCGCTGTCGGTCGGCGATGGTGCGCTCGATGGCCCAGCGATCAAGGCGCACGCCGAGTCGCAGACGGTTGATGGTATCCATGAAGTCCGCTGGGATGCGTGGCCCTCGGCGCGTCTGGCGCCAGCGCAGCACGGCCTTCAGCCCGGTGCAGTGGCCAGTCGTGGGGGCCAGCTCGGGCTGGTAGTGAATTTCGAAGTACTGTTCGGGCAGGTGGGCGGCCTCGCTGAGCTGGCTTTCCAGCCGATGTTTCTCCTTGAGCTGAGTCGTCAGCCGCTGATTGACGAAGGCCAGGCGCCCGGGTCCCCGGCGGCGCGCCGTGTACATAGCGCTGCGTGCTCCGGTGATCAGTGATTCCTCATCTCGGGCGTCACCGGGGAAAAGCGAAATGCCGATTGAGGCGGTCAGCAGCAGCCGCTTGCCGTTGGCGATAAAGGGAGGCTCCAGTGCTTCCTGTAAGCGTTCTGCCACCGCCTGAGCGGCTTCGGCCGTGCCATCCTTCTCCAGCAAGATCACGAATTGATCGCCGCCCAGCCGGGCCAGCGTGTCCTTGCTGCGCAGCGAGCCGTTCAGGCGACGGGCCAGCTCGCCCATCACTCGGTCGCCTTCCAGGTGGCCGGCGGCGTCGTTAACCGCTTTGAAACGGTCGATATCGATGAACAGCAGCGCCATGCTCTGATCGGCGCGTTCGGCCTGTGCCAGTGCGTGGTTGAGCCGGTCACAGAGTAGTAGCCAGTTAGGTAGCCCCGTCATGGAGTCGACGTGTACCCAGTGCCGGCCGCCGAAGCGATTGCTGTCCTGGGACACGAGGCTGATGAAGGTGCGAAGGAAGTGCCCCGGGCGTCCCTTGTCGTCGAGAAGGGTGTCAACCGTCATCAAGGTTGGCAGTGACTCGCCGTCCTGCCGGCGGCACAAGACCTCCTGCTGCCAGGAATTGGTGGCCCTTGGCGGGTGGGAGTGGTTCGTTGCATCGGGCAGGTTGGTCGGCTCGTGCAGTGAGGCAAAAAATGTTCGATGGGGCGGCCGATGGCAGAGGACGCTTCGCTCCCGGTCAGGCGATAGAAGGCCGGGTTGGCCAGCACGATCAGCCCGCGGGGGTCGGTGATCGCCATGCCTGTCTGTCCCTGTTCAAAGCCCTTCTGGATGAGCCTGACAGGGTGCGTTGCCAGCGAGCTGACACGCTTGGACGGAGGGGGGCTGGGCTGTTTGCTCATCGCTCTTCGCATCGGGGCTAGTGAATCGTTTCCATCTTCGACATCCTGTCCGGTGGAATCACTCCTGTGTATCGTCCATACCCGTCCAGGACTTTAGGGTACTTTGCTTTTTATTTTTTCTTGTATGGATTTAAGGGGAGTGGCGTGGCTTGTTCTGCCTTTGTGCTGGAGATGGAGTGAGCGCCCCTGCTGTGATCTAAAGGTGGGGGAGTCCTGCCGATATGTAGGAATAGGTCCAGGCATTAGGTGAGCGATAGTCGGGCCTCAGGTATCTCCTCGGCTTTGCGCTTCTTTCCGTTGCGCCGCTACCATCATTTCTACCCTTGACTGAAGAGAGAGTGCGTTGCGCCTATTGACCTCCAGATTATCTCCTCTCATCGGCTCGACCCTGCGGCGGCTCTACTCGCTGCAGGGGCGGCTGCTGGTGGGGCTGGTCACCACCTGGCTGGCTATCGTCGGACTGCTGCTGGTGCTTGCCTGGTTGTTCGGCAAGGATCTGGTGGAGGATGCCAACGTCGCGCATCTGCGCTACGAGTCGCAGCTGATCGCCGATGGCCTCACCGAAAATGTGAATCGTCGGCTCGCCGCCCTCGAGCGCCTGGCTTCGCGGCTGGAGACGCATGAGTCAGGCGAACTGAAGTCGCTGCTGGAAGACAATCAGGCGTTGATGGAGTGGTTTGAAGGCATCATGGTCACCGGCCCGGAAGGCCGGGTGCTCGCAGATTGGCCGGTGGTGGAGGGTCGCGTAGGCCTGGAGACAGCGTCAACCGAGTACTTCCGCATGGTGCGTCATTCTCCTTGGCCCTATGTCAGTCAGCCCTTCGTGGGCCGGGCCAGCGGAGACCCGCTGGTGTTGATGCTAGTGCCACGATTAGGAGAGCGCGGCGAGTTTCTCGGCGTGGTAGGGGGATGGTGAACCTCGCCCAGGGCGGCCTTTTTCGGCGCCTGGAGGCTGTCAGGCTGGGGAAGGGGGGCTATGTCTCGGTGTTCACGGCATCCGGCGAAATGCTGTTTCATCCGCGTCGGGACTTAGCGGTGGGTGGTCGGCCCGGCGGCGAGCAGGATCACGGGATGCTCGAGCTAGCGTTGGACGGCTGGCAGGGTGAGGCGGCGTCTCGCGGTGTCTACGGCGAGTCGGCGCTGGTCGCCTATCGGCAGATATGGCCGGCCGGGTGGGTCGTTGGTGTCGTGCTGCCGAAGACCCAGGTGTATGAGCCGCTCGGTAGCTTCCTGGCCAGGCTTTGGTGGGCCTGGCTGGGCATGGCATTGATGCTGCTGGTCAGCATGTACTGGCTGGTCAGGAAGCTCCTGACGCCGCTGCATCGGCTCGAGCGTCAAATTGGCGAGGTGGGCGCTGGCGAGCGACGCTACCTAGCGCTCTCCACCCACATGGATGAGCTCAGGCAGGTGGCCAATACGTTCAATCGGCTCGAGGGTGAGCGTCTTGCAGCGCTGGAGCATCTCAAGGATCGTCAGGCCTTCCTCGATGCCGTGCTGGGCTCCACTCCGCTGGGAATGTTCGTAGCGGATCTCGATGGCAGGTTGACCTACATGAATCCGGCACTGCTCGAGCTTCTGGGGCTGGGTAGGGTTAAGGACAGTCATGATTGGTGGGAGCGCATCCATCGCGATGATCGTCAGGGCACCGAGGACATGTGGCGTCATACCCTGGCAACCGGCAGCGACTTCGTCCGCCAGCTGCGCTTCTTTGATGGTCATGGCGAGACGCTGTGGCTGGAGGTGCATGCCAGCCAGGTGCGGGGTAGCGACCAGCCGCTGGGCTTTGTCGGTATGGTCAAGGATATCACCGAGCGTCGCCAGCAAGAGGCGCTACAACGCTGGGAGGCCGAGCATGATCCCTTGACGGGGCTGCTCAATCGGCGCGGCTTCGAGCGCCGTCTCGAAGAGGCGCTCGCGGAATACGCCAAGACCGGTACGCCCTCCGTGCTGATCCTTTTCGATCTCGACCACTTCAAGCCGATCAATGATCAGGGTGGGCACGCGCTGGGCGATGAGATGCTTCGCCGAATCGCCCAGGTAGTGGCCTGGGAAGTGCGTCGTAGCGACCATGTGGCAAGACAGGGGGCGATGAGTTCGCCATTCTGCTGCCTAGCTGCACGCTGCGCCAGGCAACCAAGATTGCCGACTCGCTGCTACAGGCGGTAGCCGATATTGGGGTGGTGCATGAAGGCAAGGAGTTCAGGGTGACCCTGAGTATCGGGCTCGCTGCGTTTCAGGAGACGGATGCGGCGATTGACGACGTGCTGTCACGCGCCGATGCCGCCTGCTATCAGGCCAAGGCCAAGGGGCGAAATGCCGTGATGGTCAGTGAGTCGCTGGATGGCGTGTGCCGGTCGGATGAAATCGATGAGCTGTTTTAGCTCGACATGCTGACCTAGGGTGGGGCTCAGACCGAAGTGTTGAGGCGCCCGGGCTGGGCGGCAACTCGGCCGCTGGCACGATAGACGGTCTTTTCTGCCGCGTCATGGATGAAGTCCAGCAAACGCTTGTTCTGGCTCATGCGCAGGCTGACCAGCTGGCCATTGAGCGTGTTGAGACGATGCGCCTTGCGAGTATGCTCCAGGGTTTGTTCCCAGGCGTCCTGGCAGTTGGCGTCTCGGGCGGCCTGGTTGGCGCCTTCCAGCCCCTCTGTGTAGCCGAGGCGACGCTGCACGGATTGACGCAGGGACTCCGTCGCTTCCAGCTGTTCGAGGCACTGCCCCTTTTCTTCGGCGATGGTAGCCAGGCGTCGGCCGTCGATGTCGGCGGCAGCCAGTAGTTCGCGTTCCTGCTCAAGGAGCGCGATCAGTGAATCAAGGCGTTGCCGCTGTTCGGCGAGCAGTTGGCTGAGGCTCATGGGTTGTCGCTGCCAGAAGTTTGCTGAAGGGATTCGATCAGGCCATCGGCGATGCGCTCGGGGCGAATCTCAAGGCGCCCCTCGCGAATGGCCTCGCGAATCTCCTCGACCTTGGCGGTATCGATATCGCGTGACGCGTCGGTGCCGGCCTGGCTAAGGTGGGTCTTGGCCGCCGTGGTGCTTTCAGGCTGATTCGGACGATCGCCTTCGCGCGTCTTGGAAGCCTCCTCGCGCGGCGTTGTTGGCGCGGGGCGAGATAGGGGGTTGTGGCTGTTGATCTTCACGATGGGGCCTCATGACCGGTGCTTTCTCACGCTATCGGCTGGCTGCGGCAGAACTTTAGGGAAAAGAGTCGTTAGGCACGGCTAGCGAGGGCGCGCACGGCGCACCCTTAAAGCGTGCCGCAGTTGGCGCTAGAAGTCCACGATCAGGGTGGCGTCTCCAATGACCTCCGCGGTAATGATCTCCCGTGAGCCTAGGCGGACCCTTACCTTGTCACCCAGGCCGCCGGGCTCCAGTGCCTGCCCCTCCCGGGCGATCCGAAAGCCCGAGCCGTGTGCCTCGATCGAGACCCGCTGGTTGCGCTCCACCAGCGGCAGGGCGCGAAACTGGTGCTCCTGAAGCGGTTCTCCGGGGCGCAGGGGGCGAGTGGCCTGTTGGCCTACGATCGCTTCTCCATCCAGGAGGGCGCGATTGGGCAGGTCGGCCAGATTGCCCTCGCGCTCATCCAGGTCTCCCGCTTGAACGCTCTCCCCGGCGGAGAGTGAACGATTGAGCACCGGGTAGGGGCCGATCACGCCGATGTCGGCTTGCAGGTAGCGCACCTGCCTGCCGTCGCTGCCGCAGCGCACGCCCACCGATATGCGCCCTAACGGCAGCGCTCCTTCGCGGGTCAGGAAGGGGGCTGGTGCCTCGCAGGCGGGCAGCCTGGCCGAGGGGGGGTGAAGCTCGACGATGATCTCGTCACCCAGGCTTTGGGCCTGTTCGTGCAGGAAGCCGTGCACTGCCTGTAGCAGGGCAGCGTCATCGTCCGCCAATGCCGTGCTTGGCAGTATCAGGCCAAGCAGCAGACATCCGCTGAGGCGCATGGTTAGGCGTTTGAGGCAGAAGGAGTAGGCCATGGGGGTCGGTCAGTGCCGCTGATGACGGAGTCAACTCGATTCTATCCCGGCCCGGGGGGCGCAAAACAGGTGAAATGGCCGCGGAAAACCCTCCTGTTCTTGCCATTGAGATGACACCTCCGTGGCTATTCTTCAGCATCAACAAGTTCCGCATACGTTTTACTGGTTCCGCATACGGGGAGCGCCGGGATGATCGACCAGCTCGAGTCCGCCTTCAACTACCACCAGCAGGCCCTGGGGCTTCGCCAGGAGCGCCACAAGGTGCTGGCGAGCAACATCGCCAATGCCGACACGCCCAATTACAAGGCGCGCGACATGGACTTTGCCAGCGAGCTGAAGAAGGCGGTAGAGCATGGCCGCGCGTCTGGCAGCGGCATGTCCCTGGCTCGCACCAGCGAACGACACATTGCCGGCCAGGCCTTCGCTCCGCCGGGGCACGACCTGCTCTATCGGGTGCCGGACCAGCCGAGCCTGGACGGCAATACCGTGGACATGGATCGCGAGCGTACCCAGTTTGCCGACAACGCGGTGCGCTACCAGGCGGCACTGACCATCCTCAACAGCCGCATTCAGGGGCTGAAAGGCGCCATGCAGCCCGAGTGATCGTGGGCGCATAACCAGAGAGAGCTCATCATGTCGATGTTTTCCGTATTCGATATCTCCGGCTCGGCCATGAGCGCCCAGTCGCAGCGCATGAACGTCACCGCCAGCAACCTGGCTAACGCCGACAGCGTGGCCGGACCCGACGGCGAGGCCTATCGCGCCAAGCAGGTCATGTTCGAGTCGCGGCTGCAGGGGCGCCATGGTATCGGCGGTGTCGGGGTGCGTGAGGTTGTCGAGGACCCCTCGCCGATGCGCATGGAGTATCGCCCCGCGCACCCGCTGGCCAACGAAGAGGGTTATGTGACCATGCCCAACGTCGAGCCGGTGCATGAAATGGTCAACATGATCTCCGCCTCGCGCTCTTACCAGGCCAACGTCGAGGTCATGAACACCAGCAAGCAGATGATGCTCAAGACACTGACCCTAGGGGAGGGCTGATCATGGTGGGTGGAATTGATCCCACGGCGCTGGCCAATATCAACGGCGGTGGGTCCAAGCTGAACCAGAGCCAGTCGGATGAGCTTAGGGAGAGTTTCCTGATGCTGCTGACCACGCAGCTGCAGAACCAGGACCCGCTCAACCCCCTGGAAAATCATGAGATGACCTCGCAGATCGCCCAGATCAATACGGTCAGCGGCATCGAGCAGCTCAACCAGACCCTGAAAGGTATCACCGCACAGATGGATGCCAACCAGGCCATGCAGGCGACTCACCTGATCGGCCAGGGCGTGCTGGTCAAGGGTGATCGCGTGCTGCTTGAGCAGACCGAAGATGGCCAGGCCCATACCACGCCCTTTGGTATCGAGCTGGAGAAGCCGGCCGACAACGTGCGGGTGACGATCACCAACGCTAGCGGCCAGGTGGTCAGCCGCTACGACATCGGCTCGGTGAAGGCCGGCGTGGAGTCGTTCCAGTGGGACGGCAAGACATCGGAGGGCGAGAGTGCTGCCCCGGGTCCTATCGCGTCAGGCTCGAGGCCACCGATGCCGATGGTGAGGCCGTCGGCGCCCAGGCGCTGAACTACGCCATGGTGGGCGGCGTCACGCCCAAGGATAACAACGGGAACGTGCGCCTGGATCTCGGCGCCGTCTATGGCCAGGTCGGCCTCAACGATATCAAGCAGATTCTGTAATCGCGCAGCAGGGAACGAGGATAATTCAATGAGCTTTTCACAAGCCCTCAGCGGTCTGGCCTCCCAGTCCGAAAATCTCAAGGTCATCAGCAACAATATCGCCAACTCCCAGACGGTAGGCTTCAAGAGCAGCGGTGTCGCCTTTGCCGACGTCTTTGCTGGCGCCGATAGCCGGGTTGGCCTGGGCACGCGCGTCGCCGCCGTGACTCAGAACTTCGAGTCGGGTGATCTAGAAAATACCGGCCGCAACCTGGACCTGGCCATCGCCGGCCAAGGGTTCTACCGCCTTGAGCAGCCGGGCGGTGAGGTGGTGTATTCTCGCAATGGCCAGTTCAGTCAGAATGCCGACGGTTTTCTCGTGAATGCCAACGGTCAACGGCTGACCGGCTATGGCCTGACCGACCCTAACGACCCCTTCTCTGCCGTGGTAGCCGGCGGCGCCCCTCAGCCGATTCGGATTCCCACCGATGATATTCCGGCCAATGCTACCACCGAAGTAAGCGCTACCTATAATCTCGACTCCAGTGCGAGAGCCGGCGAGCAACTACAGACCATTTCGCTTGGGGCGGTGGACGAAAACGGTGATGTTATAACGGTTGACAATGCTGGCAACTATGATGCTGATGGTGAGTCGCTTGAACTGGACGTGACTTACCACTATTCCAACAGCTTTACCGCCTATGATTCCTTGGGTAATGCGCGGAACATAACCGTTTATTTTGAAAAGGCTGATGACGACACGAACGCTTGGCGCGTTTTCCAGGCGGTTGATGGGAAACTGGAGTTTGCTGGGGAAGCCGGTGCTGCACAGGACATGAAGAATGCCTTCTGGATGCGTTTCAACGAGAACGGGCAGCTTGCACGGTATTCAGACCTGGATGCAGCAGATAATAATGCACGGAATGCCGACGATATCGTAGGGGTGGCGGCGGCTGGTTATCAGCTCGATTTTGGCGTAGAGCCAATTTACGATGAAGCTGATGCTTCTGCACTTGGTGCGGATCTGGCGACTGCATTTGATCAGGCCTCGGTAGATGATGCGGCGTTGACGCGTGACAGGGCAGAACTGAATTTTACCGTTGGCGAGGGGGCCAATCCGCTCAGTCACGACTTTATCTTGACTGGCACCACGCAGTTCAGCAACAACTCCGTTCAGAACAGCCTGAGCCAGGATGGCTATAGCTCGGGCAGCCTTGCTGGTATCGAGGTTACCAACGACGGCCGCGTGATTCGTAACTACACCAATGAAGAGCGCCGCGACGCCGGCCAGGTCGTGCTCACCAGCTTCGCCAATGTCGAGGGGCTGCAGCCGGTCGGCGACAACGCTTGGCGTGAGACCAATGCCTCCGGGCTGCCGATCGTCGGCGTCGCGGGCACCGGGGTGTTCGGCACCATCGAGTCCGGCGTGCTGGAGAACTCCAACGTGGACCTGGCCAAGCAGCTGGTGGACATGATCGTGGCCCAGCGCGCCTACCAGGCCAACTCCAGCTCCATCAGCACCCAGGATGAGCTGCTGCAGACGGTCATCCAGCTCTGATCGACCGGCCACGCAGCGAGAGGCCGTCACCGGGTGAGTGCCCGGTGGTGGCGGAGCAGACAGCAAGGGGCATGATGGATCGCATTCTCTACACCGCCATGAGCGGCGCCAAGCAGAGCATGGATCAGCAGGCGGTGGTCAGCCACAACCTGTCCAACCTCGACACCGCCGGGTTTCGCGCCCAGCTGCACGCCATGCGCGCCGTACCGGTTCAGGGCGACGCCGCGCTGCCCACCCGGGTCTCCGTGGCGGGCACCACGCCGGGCAGCGACTTTGCACCGGGCCCCATGAATGCCACCGGCCGAGAGCTGGACGTGGCCATGCAGGGCAATGCCTGGCTGGCGGTGCAGAGCGAAGAAGGCGAGGCCTATACCCGCCGCGGCGACCTGCAGATTGCCGGAGACGGCGTGCTGATGGTGGGGGGCCGTCCGGTCATGGGCGACGGTGGCCCGATACAGATACCCCGGGCTCTCAGCTCTACATGGGGGCCGATGGCACCCTCAGCGCCATCGGCGAAGGCGAGGGTCCCGATGCCCTGGCCGATATCGGACGTATCAAGCTGGTTACCCCACAGGCCGACCTGGTGCGCGGCGACGATGGGCTGTTTCGTCCACTGCCGGACGCCGAAGGCAATGTGGCGCAGCTGGCGGCCGAAGAAGAGGCCCGGGTGGCGACCGGCGTGCTCGAAGGCAGCAACGTCGGCGCCATCGATGCCATGGTCTCGATGATCGACGTGGCGCGCCGCTACGAGATGCAGATGAAAGTGATCAGCACTGCCGACGAGAACGCCCAGCGCGCCAACAATCTGCTGTCGATCCAGGGCTGATGGCCTGAAAGACAAGGAAACATGACATGATCAAATCGCTTTGGACGGCCAAGACCGGCCTGGAGTCCCAGCAGGTCAAGCTGGACGTAATCTCCAACAACCTGGCCAACGTCAGCACCAACGGCTTCAAACGCAGCCGCGCCGTATTCGAAGATCTGCTCTACCAGAACATGCGTCAGCCTGGCGCCCAGAACGATGCCCTCAATCGGCTTCCTTCCGGCATGCAGGTGGGGACCGGCGTGCGCCCGGTGGCCACCGAGCGGCTGCACACCCAGGGCAACCTGGAGCGCACCGAGAACTCCCGCGACCTGGCGATCAACGGCAACGGTTTCTTCGAGATCCAGATGCCGGACGGTACCTCCGCCTATACCCGCGACGGCAACTTCCAGATCGATGAAAACGGCCAGATGGTCACCGCCAACGGCTATCCGCTGGAGCCCGCTATCTTCATCCCGGAAACCGCCCTGTCGGTGACGATTGGTGAGGACGGCACGGTGTCCATCACCCAGCCGGGGGTGGCCCAAGCTCAGGATATCGGCCAGATTACCCTGACCACCTTCATCAACCCCACGGGCCTGGAATCCGTGGGCGGCAATCTCTACAAGGAAACCACCTCTTCGGGCGTTGCCAACCAGGCGGTGCCCGGCATGGACGGCGCGGGGCGACTCTTCCAGGGCTTCGTTGAGACCTCCAACGTCAACGTGGTGGAAGAGATGGTCAGCATGATCCAGACCCAGCGCGCCTACGAGATCAACAGCCGTGCCGTGCAGACCAGCGACGAGATGCTGGCCCGGCTGAGCCAGCTCTGATCGGCGCGTTGAGTAACCGCTCCTGGCGATAGGGTGAGCAAGTGAGAGAGCATGAACGTGGCAGCTAGTGTGATAGCAAGGTGGGGCACGGTGTTTCTGGCCCTGCTGGTCGTGAGCGGCTGTGCGCAGATACCGCGCGCCTCCGTGGTGGGCGAGCAGGAGCAGATTCGCATCGCCGAGCCGCCGCCGCGTCAGGCCAACGGAGCGATCTACCAGGCCCACCGCGGCTCGCAGCCGCTGTTCGAGGATCGTCGCCCGCGCATGGTGGGCGATATCCTGACCATCGTGCTCGATGAGCAGGTCAGCGCCAGCAAGAACTCCCAGAGCAGTGCCACCCGCAGCGGCTCAGGCAGCCTGGATGTCGCACAGGTTCCCGATGCCATCGATTTCCTGGAAGACCTGGGGTTTGATATCTCCGGTGAAAACGTCTTTTCCGGCGGGGGGAGCTCCCAGGCGAACAACACCCTGACGGGCACCATTACCGTCTCGGTGCTCGAGGTGATGCACAACGGCAACCTGCGGGTACGCGGTGAGAAACAGATCGCCATCAACCAGGGGGTCGAGTTCATCCGCTTCTCCGGTGTGGTCAACCCGCGCACCATTACCGGGCAGAACACCGTTCCCTCTACGGCGGTGGCCGATGCGCGCATCGAGTACGTGGGAGACGGCTACATCAACGAGGCGCAGCATATGGGCTGGCTGCAGCGCTTCTTCCTCAACGTATCGCCCTATTGATGTTCGATGGTTACCGAGGCGCCCGCATGATGTTCCCCAAGTGTTTCACCGTCAGGCAGTTCAGCATCGCCCTGGTGCTGATGGTGAGCTGTCTGCTGACGCTGCCCGCCCAGGCCGAGCGCATCCGCGAGATCGCCAACTTTGCCGGCGTGCGCGACAACGTGCTGGTGGGCTATGGGCTGGTGGTGGGGCTGGACGGCACCGGCGACCAGACCATGCAGGCGCCGTTTACCGGCCAGAGTCTTACCAACATGCTGTCGCAGCTGGGCATCACCGTGCCGCCCGGCACCAACATGCAGCTGAGAAACGTCGCGGCGGTCATGGTCACCGCCGACCTGCCGCCATTCTCACGTCCCGGCCAGCGCCTTGACATCAATGTCTCCTCCATCGGCAATGCGCGCAGCCTGCGTGGCGGGACCTTGCTGATGACCCCCCTCAAGGGTGCCGACGGCGACACCTACGCCATTGCCCAGGGTAACCTGCTGGTAGCCGGCGCGGGTGCAGAAGCCGGCGGTGCCGCGGTGCAGATCAACCAGCAGGCGGGCGGTCGTATCGCCGGAGGGGCCATGGTCGAGCGTGAAGTCCCGCTGGACCTGGGGGCCAACGGTGGTTTTCTCGAGCTCGAACTCAAGGAGTCGGACTTCGGCACGGCACAGCGCGTGGTGAGTGCCATCAATCAGGAGTTCGGCAGGCCCGTGGCCGCCGCGCGCAATGGTCGAGTGATCACCCTGGAAGGACCGCCCACGGATAATGCGCGGGTCAATTTCATGGCCCAGGTCGAGAACATCCGGGTGACGCCCATGGAGGCGCCCGCCAAGGTCGTTTTCAACGCCCGCACCGGTTCCGTGGTCATGAACAGCGCCGTGACGCTGCGCCGTGCTGCCGTGGCCCACGGCAACCTCTCCATCGTGATCGATACCCGCTTTCTGGTCAGCCAGCCGCCGCCCTTCGGTGATGGTGAGACCGTGGTAGTGCCGGATACCGAGATCGAGATTCAGGAGCAGGATGCCTTCCTGCGAATGGTGGAAGGGGCCGACCTAGTGGACGTGGTCAACGCCCTCAATGCCCTGGGCGCTACGCCCAGCGACCTGATGGCGATTCTCGAGGCGCTCAAGGCCGCTGGCTCACTTCGCGCCGAGTTGGAGATCATCTGATGAGCGTTCAGGACTTCGGCAGTCAGTTCGCCCTCGACATGCAGGGTCTGCAGCGGTTGAAGCACACGGCGCGGCAGGACCCTTCGGCCGGCCTGCAGGACGCCGCACAGCAGTTCGAGGCGCTCTTCGTGCAGATGATGCTGAAGAGCATGCGCGACGCCATTCCGACCACCGGCCTGCTCGACAGCCAGCAGACGGAGTTCTACCAGTCGCTGCTCGACCAGCAGTGGGCCCAGACCATGGCCGGTCGCGGCATCGGGCTCGCTGATCATCTGGTGGCCCAGTTGGAGGGGCAGGGCGTGGAGCCGTCTCGCCAAACGATGAGTGCCGACAGAGAACTCAACGAACTGATTGCCGGCATTCCCCGCGGTACTCCCCGGGTGCTGAAAAGATGCGCTGCAGCCGGAGGAGACGACCCAGCAGGCGTCTGGCACGGCCGGCGTCGAGATGCCCGGGAGCTTCCTCGACGAGTTGGTGGCGGCAAGCGGTAGTCGCGGTGCCGGGGTCAGCGGCTTTATGGCCGAGCTGCCCGCGGCCGCGCCGCGCTCGGGGGGGGATGACCGGGCTTCGCCTCCCACTCCTGGGGTGAAGGCGGCAGCACCGGCCCAGGGGGCTGGCGAGCGCCATGATCATATCGAACGCTTCATGGAGCGCCTGGCGGCGCCGGCCCAGGCCGCCAGTCGTCGCACCGGCGTGCCGGCCGAGCTGATCCTGGCCCAAGCCGCCCTGGAAACCGGCTGGGGACGCCATGAGATCGCCACCCAGGATGGTGGCAACAGCCACAACCTGTTCGGTATCAAGGCCGGCAGCAGCTGGCAGGGCAAGACCACCGACGTGGTCACCCATGAATACCTCAACGGCCAGCGTACGCGGCTTGTCGACACCTTCCGCGTCTATGACTCCTTCGAGGAGGCCTTTACCGACTATGCGCGGCTGATCGGCGATAACCCTCGCTACGCGGCGGTGACCACGGCAGGCAGCGCTGAACAGGCCGCTCGTGAACTGCAGGCCGGCGGCTATGCCACCGACCCGGCCTATGCTGAGAAGCTGATCGCGGTGATGAACAGCATGGGACCGGTCGAAACGGGAAGCGATTCACTGGTCTTCCTGCGCTACTGAGGGAAATCTCTTCAGAGTCCTAAAGTTTTTCGCATTCGGGCCGATGAACTGACCATTGGCGAAAGGGAACGACACCATGAGCATGTTTTCCATCGGCCTGAGCGGCCTTAATGCCGCCCAGAATGCCCTGAACACTACCAGCAACAACATCAGCAATGTCTATACGCCGGGTTATAACCGTGAAATCGCGGTGCTGGGCGAAGGGCAGGGCGACGGCGGCGTTCGCGTCAACGATATCCAGCGTCAGTTCAACCACTATGTGGCGTCTCAGCTCAATGCCGCCACCAGTTCTTCCAGTGCGCTGAAGACCTACGAGAATCAGATCAGCCAGATCGACAACCTGCTCGCCGACCGTGAGGCCGGCTTGGCCCCGCTGATGCAGAATTTCTTCTCCTCCCTGGAGGACCTGGCCGGCGCGCCCTCCGACCCGGCGGCCCGCCAGGGGGTGCTGGGGACCGCCGATACCATGACGGCGCAGTTCCGGGCCTTCGATGGCTATCTCCAGGATATGCAGAGCGGCATCAACGGCCAGATCGCCGATGAGGTCCAGCAGATCAACAATACCACCGAGCAGTTGGCCAGCCTGAATCGCGAGATCGCCTTGGCCAGGGCGCGCCACGGCGAGGCGCCTAATGCATTGCTCAATCAGCGTGACCAGCTGGTCCATGAGCTGAGCGAGCGCATGGACGTGCGCCTGAATATCCAGGACGGCAAGACCTACAATATCAGCCTGCCCAATGGGCAGCCGCTGGTCGCCGGCACGAACGCCTATCGGCTGGAAGCGGTGCAATCCCCCACGGACCCCCAGCGGACCGTTGTAGGCTATCGTGAAGGCACCTCCGGTAACGGTAACGTGACGCCGTTGGATGAAAATGCCATCAAGGACGGTACCTTGGGTGGCCTGATGACCTTCCGTGCCGAAACCCTGGACAAGACCCAGAATCAGATCGGCCAGCTCGCCGTGTCGCTGGCATCCAGCTTTAACCAGCAGCACCAGCTAGGGGTTGATCTTGACGGCGAGCAGGGTCAGGCCATGTTCAGCTTGGGCGAGCCGGTGACCTATTTCAATGAGCGCAATCTTGGCACGGCTAGCGTAGACAGCACGCAATTCGATCCCGCCACTCTGGATCAGCTGCAGGCCACTGACTACGAGATCCGAGTCAACACGGCCTTGCCGGCTGATGAGGCTGACTTCACCATCACTCGCAAGGATACCGGGCGTGAGTTTCAGGGTACCGTGGCGCTGGACGGCAATACGCTGACCTTTGGCGGCATCAGCCTGACCTTCGATGACGTGGACAACCTGGCCAACAACGACCGTTTCGAGGTGCAGCCGGTGCGGCGTGCCGCTGCGGGGATGGAAACCCTGGTGGGGGAGCTGGACAAGATTGCCGGTGGCAGCCTGCTCGACATTGAAGGTGACCAGGCCTTGATAGGTGGTCTGCGCGCCGATAGCGGAGCGCTGGCGTCGGACGATCTGCCATGGAGTGTCGAGGTGACCGCCGTTAATGGGGGCGGCAGCTTTGACGTTACTGTCACTGATAGTGACGGCAATGCTACGGTCCATTCTAATGTGCAGTCCGGCGATGAAATTGCCTTCGATGGCGTTGCTTTGCGCCTTGGGGAGGGGCTGAGCACGGGCCAGGAAGTGACGATTGACCGTGCATCAACCGGCACCGGCGATAACCGCAATGCGCTGGCCATGCAGGACCTTCAGAGTGCCCAGACAGTGGGTGGGCGGTCGACGCTGAGCCAGTTCTACGGTGCCATGGTCAGCGACGTGGGCAACCGGACCAATATCGTCCAGGTCAACCTTGACGCACGCCAGGGCCTGACCGATCAGCTCAAGGCTGTGCAGCAGTCGGAATCCGGCGTCAACCTCGACGAAGAAGCGGCGAACCTGATTCGTTTCCAGCAGTTCTATGCGGCCAATGCCCGGGTGATCGATACCGCATCGACCATCTTCGATACCATCCTCGGCCTGCGTAACTGATCAGAAGGGAGTCCCCAGCGATGCGTATCAGCACCGTGACCATGTTCGAGCAGAGCATGACATCCATGAATCGTCAGCAGGGCGACTTCCTCAAGGTCAGCCAGCAGATTGCGAGCGGTCGGCGTGTGGTCAACCCCTCCGACGATCCCCAGGCGGCCTCCCGTGCCGTGGGGGTGGCTCAGGCCAAGGCGGTGACCCAGCAGTATGCGGATGCACGCGTCAGCGCGCGCAATTCCCTGGCCCAGGCAGAAAGCGTGCTCAACAGCGTTGGCGATGCCGTCACCAGTGCCAAGACGCTGATGATCCAGGCCGCCAGCGACACCCTCAGCGATGTCGATCGTCAGTCGGTGGCCTCCGAGCTGCGCGGCATCTACGAGACGCTGATCGGCCAGGCCAATGCCACCGACGGCAACGGCCGCTATCTGTTCGGCGGCTACAACGACGACGCCCCGCCTTTCGCTCGCACCGGTGGCGAGGGGGTCGCCGGAGTGCAGTACAACGGCGATGACAATGTACGTGCCCAGCGCATCGACGCCTCGCGGCTGATGCCGGTGGCCGATAACGGCGGAACCATCTTCCAGAGCGTGCCCAGCGGGGCCGGCTATGTGGCCCGGTCCGAGCGTGATTCTGGTGGCGACAGCATCGGCACGCAGTCGGGATTCGAGCGCAACGAAGGCTCGGTGACCTTTAGCGGCCCGAGTCGAGTCGATCCGAGTCATGATGATTTCGGCAAGCCCTTTCAGCTTGTGTTCGGTGAAGATGCTGGCGAGCCAGTGTACTCAGTCAACGTGCTGAATGACGATGGTACAGTGGCCAGTACCCTGGTTACTGACGCGCCCTATGAGTCCGGTCAAACAGTGAGCTTCGGCGGGGTCAGTATTACGCTGAAGGGTGAGCCCGAGGTTGGCGACCAGATCCAGCTGCGTCCGGCCAATGCGGAAGCCGCTAACCAGGATCTCTTCAAGTCGCTGAAGGATGCCATCGACGTGCTGGAGATGGATCAGGGCGGTCAGCCCGAGAACCGCGCCCATTTCCGCAATACCCTGTCATCGGTGATGCGCGAACTCGATAACAGCCTCGACAATGTACTCACCGTGCGGGCCTCGATGGGCGCGCGGCTCAACGAGCTGGACGTGGTCGATGCGGTCGGTGGCAACCGCATGCTGAGCTATGAGAAGACGCTTTCCGACCTGGTCGACCTCGACTACAACGAAGCCATCTCTGAATATAGTCTTCGTCAGTTGGGACTCCAGGCCGCCCAGAAGGCCTTCGTCGATGTCAAAGGCATGTCGCTGTTCAACTTTATGTGATGGGCTGTCGCTAAACTTCTGATATTGCTGTTCCCTGCCGGCCCTGGTATGACCAGGGCCCTGTCCCGCCCCGGCTTGCCAGGGCGGTTTTTTTGACGGCGATCAGCTAGCGAGCGGGGCCAGCATCTCGATCAGCTGGTGCATGAAGTTCAGCCCGTTACTGAATAAGCGCTGCAGGAAGCGGCCCATATCGGTCATCAAGACTCCCAGCAGAAAGATGCCGACGGTCAGCGAGGTAGGAAAGCCGATATTGAAGACAGTGAGCTGCGGCGCCGACCGGTTGAGGATGCCCAGGGCGAGGTTGATGATCAGCAGCGAGCCGACCAGGGGCAGCGCTAGCGACATGCCAGACACGAAGATGGTGCCACCGTAACGAACCAGCATCTCGAAGGCGGCCGGGTTGAAGCTGCCTACGCCAATGGGAAGGCTATAGAAGCTCATCACCAGCGCTTCCAGCACCATCAGGTGACCGCCCAGCGCAAGAAACATCAGCAGCGTGATCATGAAGAAAATCCGCGACAGAATGGCGGTGTTAGTGCCGCTGCCGGAATCGAAGAAGGTAGCGAATGCGAGGCCCATCTGCAGCCCGATGAACTCGCCGGCAGCCTGCACCACGGCAAAGACGACATGCATCACCAGCCCGATCGCGACACCGATCAACATCTGCTCTACGACCAGCCCGAAGCCGGCCCAGGAGACGATTGGCACGTCGGGCATGGGAGGCAGCACCGGGGCGACAACCATCGTAATCAGCAAGGCCAGACCGATCTTGGCCTGATTGGGCACGCTGGAATGCCCCCATAGCGGCGAGGCAACCAGGAAGGAGGTGATGCGCATGAAGGGCCACAGTAGCGCGACTAGCCAGCCGTGCAGCTGGGCAAAGGTCACCTCGACCATGGTTGGCTCACATCAACATGTTGGGAATGTTGGAGAAGAGATTACGGGTGAAGTCGGTGATCAGCTTCAGCAGCCAGGGGCCGGCAAACACCAGTACGGTAAACACGCCCAGGATCTTGGGAATAAAGGAGAGCGTCATCTCGTTGATCTGCGTGGCGGCCTGAAACAGGCTGACGGTCAGCCCGGTCAGCAGAGCGGTGATCAGCAGGGGGCCAGCCAGGAAGAGGGTGACGCGCATGCCCTGGTAAGCGATGCCCATGACCATTTCCGGTGTCATCTGTCACTCCTTGCCGAGGCGTGTCGCCCCGGCATCCAATCGCTAGATAAAGAAACTTTCCGCCAGCGAGCCGATGATCAGCTGCCAGCCATCCACCAGCACGAACAGCATCAGCTTGAACGGCAGTGAAATCGTCGCCGGCGGCACCATCATCATGCCGAGCGACATCAGCGTGCTGGCGACCACCAGATCGATGATCAGAAAGGGGATGAAGATGGTGAAGCCGATCTGGAAGGCGGTCTTCAGCTCGCTGGTGACGAAGGCCGGCACCAGTACCCTCAGCGGCACGTCTTCCGGCCCTTGCATGGGGCCTACCTCGGCCAGCCGGGCGAAAAGCGCCAGGTCGGGCTCGCGGGTCTGCGCTAGCATGAACTCGCGAAAGGGCTCCTGGGCCACCAGCAGGAACTCATCGAAGTGGATTTCATCGGCCGTCAGCGGCAGCCAGGCGGTCTCGTAGACGATCGAAAAGACCGGCGACATGATAAAAAAGGTGAGAAACAGCGCCAAGCCCAGCATGACCTGATTGGGCGGCGTGGACTGAGTGCCCATGGCCGTGCGCAGCAGGCTGAGCACAATGATGATCCGGGTGAAAGCGGTCATCATCAGCAGTGCCGCCGGCAGGAAGGCCATGGCGCTGAGTAGCAGTAGCGTCTGAAGCTGAATCGACCACTGCTGGCCACCGTCTTCCAGCGGCTGGCTGACGATACCCGGTAACTGCTGCGCCAGCGAGGTGAGCGGCACGACCGCCAACACCAGCGCCAGAGTGGCAGCGAGTACTTTGGGGCTGATCGACTTCATGGCGTGTCCCGCCCGTGGCCTCCCAGGCCGGCGTTCTGCTTGAGGGCACGGGCGAAACGACGCGCAAAGCGATCGTCCGACGTCGCGGGGTGGGCGTTCGTACTCCCTTGCGGCTCGCGCGGTGCTTCCAGTTCGTGAAGCTTGGTGATCTGATTCCCTCCGACGCCCAGCACTAGCCAAGTGCCCTTGACGTCGACGATCACGACACGCTCGCGGCTACCCACTGCCGTGCTGCCAATCACCTGCAAGTGATGGCCGGCAGCGCGGCCTTGAGGGCTCCAGCGTTTTAGCAGCGCCGTACAGATCAGGATGATGGCGATGACCAGCGCCAGCGCGGCGGCCGTCTTGCCTAGCGTGGCCATGCCCACCAGGGCGTCGCCACCGGCAGAAAGCGCATCGCCGCCGGCCGAAATCGCTTCGGCTGGCGGCGGCTGAACCTCGGAGGAGAGGGGGGCGCTCATCGGTTGAGTTTCTGGACGCGTTCAGAGGGAGTGATGATCTCGGTAATGCGGATACCGTACTTGTCGTCGACGACCACGACTTCGCCCTGAGCGATCAAGTAGCCGTTGATCAGGATGTCCATGGGCTCGCCGGCGAGTCCATCGAGCTCGATGACCGAGCCCTGGGTCAGCTCCAGCAGCTGCTTGATGGTCAGCTTGGTACGTCCCAGCTCCACCGTGAGCTTGACCGGAATGTCCATGATCATGTCGAGATCGCGGGCACCGCCGCCGCCACTGTCCTTGTCCAGCGGGCGAAAGACGCGCTCGCTGGCCGCCTGAGCCGGGGGAGGGGAAGCCGTGTCGGCAGGCAAGTCGTCTCCGGCATCCTCGGTTTCCTGCTGCTCAGCCAGTGCCTCTGCCCAAGGGTCGGAGTCGCCCTGATCGGCATTGGACTGGCTTTCGGCAGCCTCCTGCTCGGCCATGGCCTCCGCCCAGGGGTCGTCCTCGGCGGCGGGCTGTTCCTCGCTCTCCTGCTCGGACATGGCGGCTGCCCAGTCGTCTTCGGAAACGTTCTGATCGGGTTTCTTGGGATCAGTCATGCTTGGATTCCTTGGCTTGAGGCGCAGCGCCCTTCTTGAATGCGTCGGGAGACGCGGGGTTGTCGGCACCATGATCGATGATGCGCCTGACACGCAGTGCGCGCTGTTCGCGCTGACTACCGTAGTCGCACTCCATTACCGGCACGCCGTCTACGCTGGCGGTGACGGTTTCGGGGAGTTCCAGTGGCAGCACATCGCCCACCTTGAGCGCCAGCACGTGGGCAATCCGGCTCGGGATATCGGCAAAATTGGCGACCAGCTCGATCTCGGAGTGACGAATCTCACCGGCCATTCGCTGTGTCCAGGTTCCGTCCTGGTTCTGACTGCCGTCGCTGAGCGGGTTGGCCAGCAGGTCGCGTATCGGCTCGACCATGGAGTAGGGGACGCAGATTTGGAAGCTGCTGGAGAGGTTGCCCACCTCGATATTGAAGCCGGTATTCACCACGATCTCGTTGGGCGAGTTGGTGATATTGGCGAACTTTGACTGCATCTCGGAGCGCAGGTAGCTGATCTCCAGCGGATAGACCGACTTCCACGACTCTTCGTAAGCGTCGATGGCCAGCGACAGCAGTCGCTGGATGATGCGCTGCTCGGTATTGGTGAACTCGCGCCCCTCCGACTTGGTCAAGAAGCGCCCGTCGCCGCCGAACAGGTTGTCCACCACCATGAATACCAGGTTGGGGGAAACACGATCAACGCCGAGCCACGCAGCGGCTTCATGGCGATGATGTTGATGTTGGTGGGCACCGGGACGTTGCGCGAGAAGTCGCTGTAGCTCTGATAGCGAACCGAATCCACGGTAATGTCGGCACTGCGGCGCAGCAGGTTGAACAGCCCCATGCGGAAATGTCGAGCAAAGCGCTCGTTGATGATATCCAGGGCCTGGAGACGCTCGCGAACGACCCGGTGCTGAGACGCGGGGTCATAGGGGCGTACGCGCGAGTCGCCATCGCTGCGCGCGGCAGGTTCTTCATCGCCGCTGACGCCCGTGAGCAGCGCGTCGATCTCTTCCTGTGATAGCAGGTCGTCTTGGGACATGGTGGCCAGGGCACCCGTTTATTGCACGATGAACTCGGTGAATAGTACGTCCTGGATGTCCAGGGATGGCTGCTGCTGTGACATGGGCTCATTGAGAGTGGCCATGACATCATCGGCCAGGCGGCGTCTGCCATCGGGCGTTACCAGCTCTTGAGCCTCCTTGCCGGAGAAGAGCATCAAGAGGCGACTGCGGACCTGCGGCATATGCTCCTTCAGGATATCCCGCGTTTCCTCGTTGCCGATCTTCAGCGAAATCCCGACATAGAGAAGCCGAGAGCCAAAATCATCGTCGGCCAGGTTGACCGTGAAGGGGTCGATCTTGAGGAAAATCGGTGCCTGCCGCTCGATCTGCTGGCTCTGCATCTGGCCCTGGCCTGGGCTATCGTCGCTCATGACCATATAGATCGCCGCGCTAGCTGCCGCGAGTGAAACGAACACCAGCATTACCATCAGCCACATCAGCTTGGATGAGCCGCCTTTCGATTTCGCCATTGCCTTGCCCATTGTGAAATGTGGATCGAGCCGCGAAGCACCAGTATGCGGAAAACGCGCCTGTCGCGATGAAGGGAACAGGCTGCGTGAACGGCGCTATCTTGGCCGTTTGTTTCAGGCGTAGAGATTCACTCGCCCATCCAGGCTGATGCCAGTGTTGGCCGCTTGACCTTCAAGCCCATCGACATCGGCCAGGGTGCCATCGGGATCTTCGCCGTTTCTGCCCGCCTGGCTACCTTGGCCGTTACCCTCGGCAAAGGCCTGGGTATCCTGCTGACGCTGCTCGCCCACCGAGGTGTCGCTGAGCTCGATGCCCTGTTCGGCAAGGGCATCACGCAGCTGCGGGATCGCCTGCTCGAGGACCTGGCGGACCTGAGCATGCGCCGAAAGGAACTGTGCCTGGGCACCCTGTTCGGTCATCTTGAGGGTGACCGACAGCGGGCCCAGCTCGGCCGGGTGGAGCTGCATTTCGATGCGCTGTTCACCGCCCAGACGAGCGAATTGCACCAGCTGCTGGCCCAGCTGATTGGGCCAGGCCTGGCTCTGAAGCGGAGAGCTCAGGGTCGACTGCGCCGCGGCTGGCTGAGGCGCGGCGGTGCTGCCGCTGCCCGGCGTCGTGGACGTCAGGGGCGAGGTGTCGGGGTTCGCCATCGCCGGCCGTGATGCCTCGGCGGTTGGGACGCTCGGTCCTGATGTCGCTATCACCGTTGAGCTTGTTGACGTGGAAAACTCCAGGCTGCGATTCGGGAACTCGCCTCGAGCGTCGAGCTGGCTAAAAAAGCCTTGGCGCGGTGGATTGTCGGCGGTTACCGGGATGGCGCTCTGCCCCTGACCGCGAGGCGCATCGTCGCGAAGGGATGCCCACTGCGCGGAGAGACCATCCCGTGTCGTACGTTCCGGCTGGCTCACGACGCCTGCTGCTTGCTGCCCCTCTTGGGGACAGGCATGAGCGGCACCGTCACGAAGGCCTCTGTCTCTGACTCGGACATGCGGTTGTCGGCTGGGCGATCATTCTCTTCATCGTTCAGGTTGTTCGCAAGGGCGCTGTGCGCTGGGCGACTGGGCTGGGCAAGGGGCTGCGGCGTGTCCTGCATGCCCTGAATCAGCGCCAAGCGCTCGATAATAGCCTCAAGAGGCAGGGAGCCTTCAGGTGTGTCGCCTTCCGGCAAGTCCCTGTTGGCCATATCGATCGAGCTGCGCTGCTGGGCAAGACGCTCGAGCATCGCCTCACGCAGCAGGGAGTCGACTTCTTTCCCCTTGCTGTCAGGCAGCTCCCATTCGGCCAGGCGCTCGAGGTTGCTAGCCCAGTCGGCGCGTTCGAGAAGCGCTTCAAGCGGTAGCGAATCCATGTCTGGCGGCAGTGAGCCCATGGCCGCTTGGCCCTGACTGCTAGGCAGCCCGGCAGGCAGGTCCGAGTCGGTAACGCCTTGCTTGCTGGCGTGCCACGCCAGGCGCTGCAGTAGGGCGTCGCGACTGGCTTGGCCGGCCGGCAGCGGGTGCCTTTCACTTGGGCTCGGCTGAATCGAGGCCTTGTCGGCTGTCGCCTGGTTAGCGGCGCCAGCCAGGCTCAAGGAGAACTGGCTGGCGGTCGTGCGCCCACCGGAGGTCACGTGACTGGTAGGTGATTGTCCTGCCAGGCTGGCCAGCATCATTTTTACGTTCATTGTGTTCTCCCGATTCGGATCACGAATCGTACTGGTTGGCCCGCTGGCGAAGCAGTCGCCCGGCCGCTAGTTCATCGCTGCTGCGCTGTTCGCGCCGATCCTGTTGTCGCTGCAGTTCGGCATGGCGGCGCGAGGCAAGGGTGTCATAGGCGGACAGCCGCTTCTGCTCCTGCTGCCACTGCTTCTGGGTCTGCTGAACGCGCTGTCGCTGATCGGCCAGTGCCTGGCGAGCGCGGTCGAGTGCGGCATCGAGCGATGCCAGAAACTGCTGGTAGTTGTGCATGCTGGCGGGGTCGATACCGTCGCGCATGGCGGTTTGCAGACGCTGAGCATACTCCAGGCGGTAGCGCGACAGCGACTCCAGCTGTGCTGCCACCTGCTGCTCGTTCCGGCGCTCTCCGGCCAGCAGCTGGCCGGCCTGGTCGCGAGCGTCTCTGGCCAGGTCGCTGAGCATGCCGAGTTGCGAAGTTGCACTCATTGCCGGACTCCTAGGGTATCACCGAGGGCCTGCCGTGAGGCCTGGATGGAGGCATTCTCATTGATGCGCTGCTGCAGGAAGGCCTCAAGCTTCGGGTAGCGCTGTACCGCCTCGTCGAGCTTGGGGTCATGGCCCGGGGTATAGGCGCCCACGCTGATCAGGTCGCGGTTGCGCTGATAGCGGGAGAACAGCTGCTTGAAGGCCTGGGTCAGCTGAAGCTGGGACTCGTCGATGATGTGCGTCATGGCGCGGCTGATGGAGGCCTCGATATCGATGGCCGGGTAGTGGCCGGCCTCGGCCAGGGTGCGCGAGAGCACGATATGGCCATCGAGTATCGCCCGGGCCGAATCGGCGATGGGATCCTGTTGATCGTCGCCTTCGGTGAGGACCGTATAGAAGGCGGTGATCGAGCCCTTGCCGCGCTCGGCATTGCCGGCGCGCTCCACCAGGCTGGGAATCTTGGCGAAAACCGACGGTGGATAGCCCTTGGTGGCCGGCGGCTCGCCGATGGCCAGGGCGATTTCGCGCTGGGCCATGGCGTAGCGGGTCAGCGAATCCATGATCAGCAGCACGTTCTGCCCCTGATCGCGAAAGTCTTCCGCCAGCCGCGTGGCATAGGCGGCGCCCTGCAGGCGCTGCAGCGGCGAGGTGTCGGCCGGCGCGGCCACCACCACGGCGCGCTGGCGTCCGTCCGGGCCCAGGATGTTGTCAATGAAGTCCTGGACTTCGCGGCCCCGCTCGCCGATCAGCCCGACCACGATCACGTCGGCGCCGGTATAGCGGGCCATCATGCCCAGCAGCACCGACTTGCCCACGCCGGAGCCGGCGAACAGCCCCATGCGCTGCCCGCGGCCGACGCTGAGCAGGGCGTTGATGGCGCGAATGCCAACGTCGATCTGCTCCTCGATGGGAGCGCGGGCCAGCGGGTTCAGCGGCGGGGTGGCCAGTGGAGCGCGGGGTGCCGATTCCAGCGGTCCTCGGCCGTCCAGCGGCTGACCGTTACCATCCACCACCCGGCCCAGCAGCGAGGTGCCGAGCGGGAAACGCCGGGCGGCGTGGTCGGGGCCGTCGCCCAGCGGGAAGACCCGGGCCCCGGGCATCAGGCCGCTGACTTCCGACAGTGGCATCAAGAATAGCCGCTCTCCAGCAAAGCCGACCACCTCGGCCTCGGCGTAGCGGGGCGCCTCATGCCCGCCTGCGGAGAGCAGCTCAATGCGGCAGGCGTTGCCCAGGGCGACGCGCAGCCCTACCGCTTCGATCACCATCCCGGTGGCCCGCAACACCCGCCCGCTGGTGCGGTAGCCGGGCACGCTCTCCACCCGCTCACGCACATGCTGCAGCGTTTGCTGCCAGCGTGCCTGATGGGGGTTGTTGGCCTGTGCCAGGGTGTCGAGCATGTGCGAAAGCGCCTCGTCAGTCGTTTTCCGGTGGGGGAGTGGCGGGGCGGCGGCGACGCACCTGGGCCTTGACGCTCTTCCAGCGGCTCTCCCAGGTGGCATCGAGTTCACCACTGGCGCTGGTCACGCGGCAGCCGCCGCGGCTGAGCTGGTCATCGGGCTGCAGCGTCCAGCCCGCCGCCGCCAACTCCTCGCCAAGATGTTGCTCCACCAGCTTGTGATCCAGGGGATGCAGCCAGAGCCGCTGCTGGCCGGTCAGCGGCGGCTCGGTGTGCAGCAGTGCACGCACCAATTCCAGGACCTGACGAGGGCGCGATTTTAGCGCCTCCCCGGCCAGCTGGCGGCCGGTGGCGAGTGCCAGCTCCACCAGTTCGTCGGCGATCGACTCGTCCAGCGCCGCCAGGGCCTCGGAAAACTGCTCGGCCAGCGGCGTCAGCGGTGCCAGGGACTCGCGGGTGCGTTTTTCCAGCTCCTCTTCGGCCTGGCTGCGCCCCTCCTGCAAGCCCTGTGCCTGACCCTCGTGACGCCCCTGCTCGAAGCCGGCCTGGTATCCTTCCTCGCGGGCCTCCTGAATGATCTTCTCGCGCAGGGCGTCCAACTCGGCCTGACGGCGGGCTTGCTGACGCTTCGCAGCCTGAGCGGCGCTGGCCTGCTGGCGCTCGCCCTCCGGCCGGGCGCGAGCGGTCTCCAGCTCGCCCATCTGCCAGCGCCGCCAGGGCGCGTAGCGCTCGGCGTGATCCGGCTTGCCGTCAGACATAGGTATCGTCTCCGCCGCTCAGCACGATCTCGCCGGCGTCGGCCAGGCGCCGTACCACCTGCAGGATCGCTTTCTGTTCGGCTTCCACCTGAGAGACGCGGATCGGGCCGCGCGCCTCCATGTCCTCTCGCAGCAGGTCGGCGGCACGCCGCGACATGTTGCGCAGGAATTTTTCCATGAGCGTTTCGGGGGCTCCCTTCAGGGCCACCACCAGCGAGTTGGTATCGATCTCCTTGAGCACCAGTTGGATGCTGCGATCGTCCAGGTCGAGCAGGTTCTCGAACAGGAACATCTCGTCGATGATCTTCTGTGCCAGGTCTTCGCTGTGGGCGCGCACCGTCTCGATGGCGGTCTCTTCCTGGTTGGAGTTCATCAGGTTGAGAATCTCGGCGGCAGTTCTTACGCCGCCCATCTTGCTGCGCTTGAGGTTCTGACCGTCGAGCATGCCCGACAGCACCTCGGTGAGCTCCTGCAGCGCGGCGGGCTGAACGCCGCTGAAGGTGGCGATCCGCAGTACCACGTCGTTGCGCAGCTTGTCGTCGAACAGCTCCAGCACGTCGGCGGCCTGGTGGCGCTCCAGATGAACCAGGATAGTGGCGATGATCTGCGGGTGCTCGTCGCGGATCAGCTCCGCCACCATGGGCGCTTCCATCAGGTTCAGCGAGTCGATGCCGCTGCTGCTGCCCTGGGTTTCCAGGATGTCTTCGATCAGGCTGGTAGCACGCTCGCTGCCTAGCGCCTTGGTCAGCACCGAGCGAATGTGATCGCTGGAGTTGAGGTTCAAGGCGATGAACTCTTCGGTTTCCCGGTGGAATTCCTTGAGCACCTGCTGCATGTCCTCATGAGAGACCTGGCCGAGTTCAGCCATTTCCAGACTCAGCTGCTGAATCTCTCTGGGGTCGAGGTATTTGAACACCTCGGCCGCGCTGTCCTCGTCCAGGGCCAGCATCAGGATGGCGCTGCGGCGCTTGCCGCTCATGGTCTTGTCGGTGCTCATTTGTTCATCCAACTGCGAACGATCATGGCGATCATGCGTGGGTCGTCCTGGGCCAGCTCGCGAAGCTCCTGGAGATGGTCCTCATAGGCCGACGACTTCCGCTTGCGCTTGGGCTTGGTATAAGGCTGCACGTCGCTTTCGGCCTGCGAAGCGTCCGCCTCGGCGGACTCGGTCTCGTCGTCGCCGACTCGCACCTGCAGAGCAGACCCCGGACCGGTGGCAGCGGGCAGCGCCGGCTGCTGTGTGTAGCGCTTGATCAGCGGGCGCAGGATCAGCAGGTAGCCAAGCAGAATCCCCAGTGCTACCAGCAGGTAGCGGCCGAAGGTGAGGGCCAGCGAGTGAATCTCCGGAGATTGCCACCACTCCAGCAGTTCGCCTTCCTCGGGCTCGCGGGTGAAGGGGCTGTTGACTACTTCGATTTCATCGCCTCGGGCCTGAGAGAAGCCCATGGCCTGGCGGATCAGGCGTTCGAGCTGGGCAATCTCGACATCGCTGAGCGGTACCCGCTGCCAGACGCCGTCCTCGTCTTGCTCCTCACGATAGTCGACCACTACCGCTGCCGACAGGCGTTCGACCCGTCCGCGGCGATGCTGGACATGCTCGATGCTGCGATCCACTTCATAGTTGATCACGTCGTCCTGGCGTAGGTTGTTGATCGCCTGGACGGCGGTCTCCTCGGCCTGGGCCGCATCGTCTTCGGCGTTGCCATCCTCGCCTTCGGCCAGGGTGAGGTTGATCGGGGAGGGCGCGGCGCCGGGGGGTGTGTTGCTCAGGGCGCCGGGGATCCCGGCGGCCAGGTCGTCCCCGGCGTTGAAGTTCAGGCTCGACTGTCGGCTGCGTACCGCCGCCTCGTTGGGCGGCTGGTCGGGGCCGTATCGCTCGGACGTCTCTTCGCGCTGTGAGAAGTCGATCTGGGCGGCGACCTGGGCGCGCACGCTCTGTGCGCCGAGGATGGGGATCAGGATGTTCTCGATGCGCTGCTGGTAGGAGCGCTCCACCTCGGCCACGTAGTCGAGCTGAGTACCGTCCAGGTCGCGTCCGTTGGCGCTGGGCATCGACAGCAGCCGCCCGTTCTGATCGACCACCGTGACGTCCTCGGTGGCCAGGTCCGGTACGCTGCTCGAGACCATGTGCACGATGGCGCTGACCTGGCCGTCGCCGATCACGCGACCGGGCTGCAGCGTCACCACCACCGAGGCCTTGGCGGGCTCCCGGTCGCGCACGAATACCGAAGAACGGGCCATGGCCAGGTGCACCCGGGCGCGGGACACCGGGCCCAGCGACTCGATGGAGCGCGACAGCTCCCCCTCGAGGCCGCGCTGGAAGTTGACTTGCTCGGCGAACTGGCTGATGCCGAAGGCCTGGTTGTCCATCAGCTCGAAACCGACGTTGCCGCCCCGGGGCAGCCCCTGCTCGGCCAGCTGCAGGCGCAGATTGTGGACCTGGTCGCCGGGCACCAGCAGTGCCTGGCCACCGTCGCTGAAGCGGTAGGGGATGCCGCGGCTGTCCAGCTCGTTGATGATGCTGCCGCCGTCGGCTTCGCTGAGATTGCTGTAGAGAACTCGGTACTCCGGCGCGCGCGCCCACATCAGCAGCGCCACGACGATGGCGATGAAGGCGGCGCCGCCGATCATCACGGCCACCAGCGGATTGTTGCGCAGTGGCTCGAGCACGCGCTCCATCACATTGCCGACTGATGGCTGAGAGGGGGTGTCCTGCTTACCCGGCGTCGCGGCGCCATTGCTCATGCGCGCCCCCAGTAGCGTGCATGAGTCTCGTGAACCCTGCTTGTGGTGGAAGAATGCATTGCGTGCTATCCGTTCATCGCGTTCGGTTCGCCCTCACCGGGCGTAACTCTGATGGACGCCATTATGCGAACTGTTGTCTATGCCAAAGGCAGGAAAAGCCCAGTTTTTTCCTGCCTTTTGGTGATATGGCCAGAGGGGAGTGGCTGGTAGCCTGTGGCAGACGTCCAGATATGGCTTTTTCTGCAGCCAAGCGGCTGACATCTACCCAAAGGGGCGAATATCATGAGCTCACCTGCCATCCAGTCGACCTTAGCCCAGATGCAGGCCATGGCCACACAGGCCGGCGGGCAGGCTGCCAAAGGCCAGCAGGTCTCCTCCCTGGTGGGGCAGGGGGGTTCGCCGGGGAGCTGCAAGCGTCGATCCAGCGCATCAATCGCCTGCAGCAAACCGCCAGCAGCAAGGCCATGGCCTTTCAGGCCGGTGACCCCAACGTGGAACTCAACGATGTCATGGTCGACATGCAGAAGGCCAGCGTGGCTTTTCAGATGGGCATGCAGGTACGAAACCGCCTGGTCAGCGCCTATCGTGATGTCATGAACATGCAGGTCTGACGGCCCGGCTGGCTGACGTGCAGGGGCATCATCCCTTGTCTGGCCAAGGGACGCTCTCGGGGGACGCTCTCGGGGATCAGGCCTCCAGATCGATCAGCCGCCCCTGCAGCTCGTTGAGCCGCTCGGCAATCTCCAGCACCTCCTCGGCGGGAATCTGGCGCAGCACCTCGCCGGACTCCCGGTCAATGATACGGGTCACCACCCGCGACGGGATCTCGTTGATCTCGAACTCTACCCCGTATTGACGCAGTACCTCGTTGATGCGTTGTATAGGCTCCACCAGGTCCGCCGGCCCGGGTCCCTGGGCATGGCTCTCCGCCTGGGCGAGCTGGGTGCCGGCGGTAGGTAGCGAGGCGATCACCGACTCCTTGCGCTCCCGCGGCGTCATGTCGTGAAGCGCTGATGTGCTGAGTGTGCTGGTGGCGTCTGTCAATGGCGATGACATGGTGTGCTTCCTTTTTTGTTTGCCCTTGAAGATCGGCGTGTTGCCGATCACTCCCTGCTATCCCTATCGGCCGGTCGCACGCAATACTTTAGCAGGTGCTTGTCACGCGCACTTGCCGCCGCGATTCGTTGCGTATGCTGGTGACGTGGCAACGGCTACTGCTCATAGGCCGGCACCCGTTCCGTCAGGTGTTCCAGCGTCTGCATCGGCACCGGCTCCCCGCGGGGCGACTCGCCCACCTTGAACCGAGCGATCAGCCGGGTCATGTCGTCGGCCTGGCCGTCCAGCGAGCGGCTGGCCGCCGCCACCTGCTCGACCAGGGTGGCGTTGTGCTGAGTGACCTCCTCGAGCTGGCTGATCGCCTGATTGATCTGCTCGATGCCCGACGACTGCTCGCCGGCCGCACTCGACATCTCGGCGATGATGTCGGCCACCTGCTGAACCCGAGTCGAGATCGACTCCAGGGTGTCGCTGGTGGCGTTGACCAGTTTTTCGCCGGCGTTGATGCGCGCCACGTTGTTGTCGATCAGTCGGCGGATCTGCTCCGCTTCCTCGGCGCTGCGACTGGCCAGCTTGCGCACTTCGCTTGCCACCACCGCGAAGCCGCGGCCGTGCTCGCCGGCCCGGGCCGCCTCCACCGAGGCGTTGAGTGCCAGCAGGTTGGTCTGGAAGGCGATATTGTCGATGGCCTCGACGATACGCGTCACCTCGCGGTTGGCAGCATGAATCTCGGTCATAGCGGTGCGCGCCTCCGAGGCCACGCTGCTGCCTTCGGTCGCCTCGCTGGCGGCCTGGTCGGAAAGCCCCTGCGCCTGGCGCGCGTTGTCGGCGGTCTGGCGCACGCTGGCGGTCATCTGCTCCATGCTGGAGGCGGTCTCCACCAGCGACGAGGACTGCTCCTCGGTGCGCTGGGCGAGGTTCTGGTTGCCCTGGTGGATCTGGCTGCTGGCCACGGCCACCGACATGGCGCCCTGCTTGATGTTGGCGACCAGCAGCTCCGAGTTGGCCGTTGACTCGTTGAAGGCGCGGTAGAGCTGGGCGAGCTCGTCGCTGCCCGGCGCCGCCAGGCGCAGGGTGAGATCGCCGCTGCTGCGGCGGATCGCCGTGAGGGTGTCGCGCAGCGGCAGCACGATGCTGCGCACGATGATCGCGGCCAGCAGCACCGCCAGGCCCCCGGCCAGGCCCGCCACCACCAGATGACGAATCAGGTCGCCGAAGGCGCTGCTGCGCAGGCTGATCGCCGTGGCCAGCACATCCTCGGCCACCGCGTCCTCCACCTCCTTGAGCAGATCGATCTTGTCGGTCTGCCAGTTGAACCACTGCTGAGCATCTACCCCATAGCCGCCCTCGGTGCCCCGCGCAATGGCGATTTCCCGCAAAGGCGTGACGCGTTCGACCTCGGGGCTCGCGGCGATGTCGCGCAGCCGCTCGCGCATGGCGGGCGTGGCCAGGGTGTCGAAGCTCTCGAGATAGGCCGCCTCCTGGCCGACCAGCGTCAGCAGGCGCTGGTAGGTGGCCGCTTCCATGGCGTCGGCGCTGAAGGCGCCGGAGAGCACTGCCCGCTCGATGCCGGCTAGCTCCTTGGCCTGCAGCAGGCTGTAGTAGGCGGTTAGCCGGCTGGAGACGGCGGCCTCCTCGGTGGCCAGGGTCATGCGGCCGATCACCGTGATCAGGGCGTTGTTGATGGCGGTGTAGTGGGCGATGGCCTCGCCGGTGGGTATCGCCAGGCCGTCGATGCGCTGGCGCAGCGCCTCGGTGGCGGCCAGCTGGTCCAGGGTGTCGTCGATGCGCGCCGCCAGGCGGGCATCCAGAGCCACCAGGTCGAGGTTGTTCAGGTACTGCTGGAACGTCTCGAGCTGGCCATCGGTGGCGCGGCGCTGATCCGGCAGGCCGTTGCGGAAATTCTCGCCGCCGCTGCTCAGAAACCCCGCCGTCATCCCGCGTTCCCGCTGCAGTTCGTGGATCAGGTTGCCGGCCCGCTGAGAGATGCGGGTCATCTCCTCGAGGTCGGCCATGTTGGTCGCCAGCTGCTGGCGTTCCAGTACGCCGGTAGCGGCGAACCAGGTCATGGCCAGCAACGGCAGTGACAGGGCCAGCAGGAACTTCCAGCCCATGTTGATGCGGTGGAGCAGTCGGGTCATCGGGAGCGTCTCCCCAGAGCGGTGCAAGGGTGCCACGAGGCGCGTGGCAGCTGAACTAGATGTCGACCGCTGAATGGGCGGCTTTAGGAGGTTGGGGAGGTGTTGGCGGGTAAATTGATGCACATCAAATTTCTGAGTCTGATGCTCGGGCTTTGCCTATGAAGACTTTGGTTCTCTTCTCCAGCAAGCGTGAACCTTCTCGGTTGGTGAGCAAATCGCTTGCTGCCTTGGTTGAAGAATCGTGGATGTGGGGAGACATTGACCAGCGTCATGTTTGATGCCGGTTTCCTTCATTAGCGTGTCATGTCGGTCGGTAACGCTCGACCGCTCATCATCACATAAGAAATAAGCAGGGAAACGATGCGACATAACCAGCCGGTCACCGACCAAGAGTATGAGATACGCGACGACCAGAACCTGATCTCACGCACCGACATGCAGGGGCGCATCACCTATGCGTCGCCGACCTTCGTCGAGGTTAGCGGCTTTTCCCGGGAGGAGCTGATCGGCTCCCCTCACAACCTGATACGCCACCCGGACATGCCGGAGGCCGCTTTCGCCAACCTGTGGCAAACCATCGAGGCCGGCGAGATCTGGTCGGGGCTGGTCAAGAACCGGCGCAAGAATGGCGACTTCTACTGGGTGCACGCCCATGTGGTGCCGATCCTGGAAGAAGGGGAGATCCAGGGCTTCACCTCCGTACGGGTCAAGCCCGCGCCCGGCGCCAAAAAGCGGGCGGAGGGCGTCTATCGCCGCCTACGGGAAGGTCGGGGCCGCGGAATTCGCCTGGTACGCGGGGAGATTCGGCAAGGCGGCGTGCTGGGCAGGCTAGCCGGGCTCCGGCTGGGGGGCGTCCAGGTCATCATCGCGCTCATGGCGTCGACGGCGCTGCTGGCGATCCTTGGCGCCGGAGCCATCGGCTGGCCGGGCCAGCTGCTCGGTGGCCTGGCGGTGGTGGCGATGGCCGCCTACAGCGCGACTCGACTGGACGGCGCCCTCAAGCGGGCCCGTCGCTTCGCCATGCAGGTGGCCGCCGGCAACCTGGCCGCGAAGCCACCGAAGGTCAACGGCGATGGCATGGGCGAGGTCGTCACGGCTCTGGCCATCATGCAGCGCAGCCTGGCCAATATTTCCCTGGACATCCACCACACCCTGGGAATCGTCGAGCGCGAGACCGGCGATCTCGAGCGTGACAACCGCGAGCTTGCCGCCCGGACCCATCGCCAGTCCGCCTCGCTGCAGCAGACCGCCGCCAGCATGGAGGAGCTGACCGCCACCGTGCACCAGAACGCCGGCAACACCGAGCAGGCCGAGCGCGAGGCCGAGCGGGCGCATCGGGCGGTGGGCGAAAGCGACCAGGACGTGGGCCGGCTGGTGGCGAGCATGCAGCAGATCGCCAGCAGTGCCGGCAAGATGACCCAGGCCATCGACGCCATCGAGTCGCTGGCTTTCCAGACCAACCTGCTGGCCCTCAACGCCTCGGTGGAAGCCGCGAGAGCCGGAGTCCATGGTCGCGGTTTCGCCGTGGTGGCCCAGGAGGTGAGGCGGCTGGCGGAGAGTTCGGCGGAGTCGGCCGACCACGTTCGCCGACTGATCGACGGCACCCTGGCCGATGTTCGCGACGGCGAGCAGCGCATCGAGCAGCTCGAGGCCAACAATCGCGGCGTGGTGGAAGCGGTGGCCAGCATCGACGGCCTGATCCGCGAGATCGCCACCGCCTCGCGGGAGCAGGCGGTGGGACTCGAGCAGATCAACGAGGCGGTGGTGCAGATGGACACCGTGACGCGCGAGACCGCCGAGCAGGTCTCGCATTCGGCGTCGCTGGGCACGTTGCTGGCCGCCCAGGTCGAGACCCTGACCGTGGCGATCTCTGCGCTGCGCCAGGGCGGCAACGGCAAGGAGTGGGTCGACCGCCAGCAGCGCTTTGCGGCGCGCCGGGCGCTGGCGGCGGACCAGCCGGCAGCGCAGCCCCCGGCGTTGGCTGACCCGGCGACCGAATCCACCTGCTGAAGCGCCGAACAGTGCCCTCTGCCGCGTAGGCAGCATGGGGGGAGTAGGCGTATGTGGGTGGTATGCGTGGGGCAGTAGCGGAAATCTTGTGCCGTATCGGCTAGGATCATGGCGTCTTGATCTGTATCAGCCTTCCATTCCTGTGAGTTCTGCCGTCAGCGAGGCCCCATGAGTCACGAGCTTCCCATCGAGCGCATCATGCAAACCGGGCTTCTCACCTGCGAGCCGGAGACCCCGCTGTTTGCCGCGGCGGAGCGCATGGCCGAGCGACAGTGCAGTTCGATCCTGGTGGTCAAGGCCGGCCAGCCGCTGGGGATATGGACCGAGCACGATGCCCTGGCGGTGAACTTCGCCGACCCTCATGCCGTGCGCCGCCCGATCCGCGAGGCGATGAGCCGGCCGGTGGCGACCCTGCCGGCCGACACGCCGGTGGGCGAGGCGGCGCTGCGCTTCAGCGCCGAGCAGCGCCGCCACTACCTGGTGGTCGACGCCGAAGAGGTCCCGGTGGGCATCGTCACCCAGACCGACGTGGCCCTGAATCAGGGCCTGGAACCCTACCTGCGCCTGCGCGAGGTGCACGGCGCCATGCGCCGCTGCCCGCTGCTGCTGGAGGGGGCCCTGCTGCTCTCCCAGGCCGCCCGGCGCATGCGCCAGTCCGGCTGCGATGCCGCCGTGGTGCAGTGCGAGCGCGAGGGGCTCGGTATTCTCACCGAGCGCGACCTGGTCAGCTGCGTGGCACGCTATCCCGGTGATACCCCGGTCACCGAGCTGGCCAGTCGCCCGCTGCTCACCGTGCACCAGCACGACACTTTAATCTCGGCCCGCGACCGGCTGCTGGGCAAGCGGGTGCGCCATCTGGCGGTGCTCGACGACGACGGGAGCGTGGTGGGGCTGCTGGGCTTTCGCGACATGCTGGCCGGCGCTGAGCACCTCTACATGCAGGACCTGCGCGCCGCCCTGGAGCAGCGCGACCACGCCCTGGCCCAGTCGCGCCAGAACCTGCAGCTGGCCGAGCGGGTCATCGACTCTTCGCTGGAGGGCATCATCATCACCGATGCCAAGAGCCGCATCGAGTTCGTCAACCCGGCCTTCACCCACATGACCGGCTTCACCCTGGAGGAGGCGCTGGGCAAGACCCCGGCGATCCTCTCTTCGGGGCGTCATGATGGCGCCTTCTATCGTCAGATGCAGGAGGCCCTCGACCGCTGCGGCTACTGGCGGGGCGAGATCTGGAACCGGCGCAAGAGCGGCGAGCTCTACCTGGAGCTGCTGACCATCACCGCCATTACCGACGACGAAGGGCAGGTGACCCACTATGCGGCGCTGTTCAACGATATCACCCATATCCGCGAGAACGAGGAGCGCATCCGCAAGCTGGCCTACTACGACCCCTTGACGCAGCTGCCCAATCGGCGCCTGCTGGAGGATCGCCTGGAGCTGGCGATCCGCCACGCCCACCGCAATGCCACCCGGCTGGCGGTGCTGTTTCTCGACCTCGACCATTTCAAGCAGGTCAACGACAGCCTGGGCCACGGGGTGGGCGATGAGTTGCTGGTACTGGTGGCCGAACGGCTGCGCCACCGGCTGCGCGAGGACGACACCCTGGCGCGGCTCGGCGGCGACGAATTCCTGATCCTGCTGCCCGACCTGGAGGAGGTGGAGGAGGTCACCCGCATCGCCCGCCGGCTCATCGAGGCGGTCAGCGAGCCCTGCACTTTGGGTGATCAGGCGTTTCGCGTCGGCTGCAGCCTGGGCATCAGCCTCTACCCCGACGATGCCGACGAACCCGAGGCGCTGATCCACTGTGCCGACATGGCCATGTACCGCGCCAAGCAGGAGGGGCGCAACGCCTATCGCCTCTACCGCGCGGAGATGAACGACCAGGACAGCCACCAGCTGATCCTCGAGACAGCGCTGCGCAACACCGTGGAGACCGGCGAAGGCCTGGAGGTGCACTATCAGCCCTTGTTCGCGCCCGGCAACGATACCCCCTGCGGCGCCGAGGCGCTGCTGCGCTGGCACCACCCGGTGCTCGGCGCGATCCCGCCCGGCGACTGCATCCCCCTGGCCGAGCGCGCCGGGCTGATGGCGGCGCTGGGCGATCGCATTCTGCAGCAGGTGTGTAGCCAACTCGCCCAGTGGCGTCGGGCAGGGCTGGCGCCGGTGCCGGTGGCCGTCAACCTCTCCGCCCGCCAGTTCTGGCAGGCGGAGCTGCCCGCCCGGGTGGCCGAGCTGCTCGCCGAGCATGAGCTGCCGCCCGGCCTGGTGGGCTTCGAGCTGACCGAAAGCACCCTGCTGGACAAACCACAGCAGGCGGTGGCGATTCTTCAGGGGCTGCGCGATCTGGGCTGTGATATCGCCATCGACGACTTCGGTACCGGCTACTCGTCGCTGAGCTACCTGCAGGAGCTGCCGGTGACCACCCTCAAGATCGACCGTCGCTTCGTCCAGCGCCTGGAGGAGGCCCGTCGCGGCAGCGCGGCCATCGTCGCCGCGGTGACCGGCATGGCCCGCGAGCTGGGGCTTGCCGTGGTGGCCGAGGGCGTCGAGAGCGAGTCCCAGCGCCTGGCCCTGGCCCGCTACCATGTCGATCGGCTGCAGGGCTTTTTACTGGGCAGGCCGGTCACCGCCGGCGAATTCTCGCGGCGCTACCTGGCAAGCCGCTGCCAAAGCGTGCGGGAGTCGCTCTCAGAGTGACCCGTCAGCGACAAGCAGCGCCCGCTAGGGCGCGCTTTTCGCGGTTTCATGACAGCGCCGCTGCGGGTAGGCTAGGCGGCGGCTTTTCCCACTCGACGGCCCTCCATGCTCCGACCCACCACCAGCGGCACCCGCGACCATCGTGGCCCCATGCGCCACGAATCGCTCACGCCTCCGCATCATGACCATGATCAGGACAGCGCCTGGATGATCGGCTATCTGGACGTGATGACCCTGCTGGTGGCGCTGCTGGTGCTAATCTTCACCCTGTCGTTCGCCGCGGGTGGCGGCAGCGACGAGGCCGAGCCGCCCCGCGAGCCGCTTGCCGCCACCCCCGGCGTGGTGCCGCTGCCGCCGGAGCTGCAGCGTGCCCTGGCCACCATGAACCGCGAACCGCTGCGCCCCGTGGACGGAGCGCTGAGCCCGTCCGCGGTATCCGCTGCTCTGGGCGTGGCTGGGCTGCCGCCGCGCCCACCAGCTCCCCGCGTGCCGCCGCTGCTGGCGCGACCGCTGCCCACCGTGGCCCTGGCCCCGGCCCCGCAACGGCCGGCCCTGGAAGAGCGCATACCGCTGCAGATCGCCATGCCCCAGGCGGTGCTGCAGGCCGACCAGGCACTGCCATCCCCGCTGGCCGACTACATGCTGGTGCTCACTGACCGCCCGCCTTCGCATGCCCGCGAACTGGCGCCCGAGGCGGTAGCCGGTGCAGAGGCGCTTGCCGAGCGCGTTGCCCAGTCGCCGTATCTGCCCGACCTGGAGGGCGTCGCCGTCTCCCGGGTGGCGGAGGGCATCAAGCTCCAGGTGGAAGACCAGTGGCTCTTTCCCACCGCCGAGGCCGAGCTCACCGAAGAGGGCGAAGCGCTGGTCGGACGCCTGGTGGAGATCATCCAGCGCCACGACGGCGAGGTGGCCGTGGAAGGCCACACCGACAGCCGCCCCATCCAGACCCCGGAATTTCCCTCCAACTGGGTGCTCTCCAGCGCCCGCGCCATCGCCATCGTCCACGCCCTGGAGCGGGCGGGGGTGGCCACCAGCCGCCTGCGCGCCGTGGGGCTGGCCGATACCCGCCCGCTGGCCGACAATGACAGTGTGGAAGGCCGGGCGCAGAACCGTCGGGTCGAGGTGATCATTCACGCCCAGTGAGTGACGTCGCCGGCCACTTTGTATCGTTCTTGCATAGCCCTTTCCCCGTTTCATTTGCGGGACGGTAAAAGTCCCACTATAGTGAGGAAAATCCTGTACAGCGTATGTACAAGAAAATGGCGCTATTGTTGACATCCATCAAGTTGCGCGATGCTTTATCAGGATATAGAAAAAGATGCCTGGCCAAGGCCCGGTGATCGCATTATCAATCGGGATCAGGCCTGGGCACCACCGGGGCGGCAACCAGTCGGGACAAGGAATCGGGTGATGGGTAAGGAGCAGGCGGAGTATCACGGCGCATCGATGGCGGTTCGAAGCGATCAAGGAAATGCGGAAAGCGACGTCGAGTCGATGAGTGCGAAGGATCAGCTGCGCTTGATGGCCACGGCCTTCGAGACCGGCCAGGCCACCATCATCACCGATGAACGAATGCGCATTCGGCGCGTCAATCGGGCGTTCACCCAGATTACCGGCTTCAGGGCCGATGAGGTGCTGGGCAACACCCCGCGGATGTTCAAGTCCGGCCGCCACGGGCCAGATTTCTACGCCCGTCTATGGGATGCGCTGCGCCATCAGGGCCACTGGCAGGGTGAGATCTGGAATCGTAACCGACACGGCGAGATCTACCCGGTGTGGCAGTCGATCACCGCCGTGAAGGGGGAGGACGATCGCGTGCATCACTACGTGTCGGTGTTTCACGATATCGCCGAGCGCAAGCGGCTCGAGCTTACCCTGGCCCAGGAGGCGAGCCGCGATCACCTGACCGGTGCCGCCAACCGTCGCACCTTCGATCGCGCCCTGGTCAAGTCGGTGAAGGTCGCGCGGGAGAGTGGGGCCGAGCTGTCGCTGATGTTCTTCGATATCGATCACTTCAAGCGCGTCAACGACAACCATGGCCACGACGTCGGTGATGCCATCCTGCATGCCCTGACCGATCTCGTGCAGCAGCGGCTACGCAAGAGCGACCTGCTTGCGCGCTGGGGGGCGAAGAGTTCACCCTGCTGCTGCCGGACACGCCCCTGCATGGCGCCCGACAGCTGGCCGAGCGGCTGCGCGCCGACGTGGCTGCCGCCGCCATGCCTGGCCCGGGCGTGACCATCAGCCTGGGCCTGACCGCTTTCACTGCCGGCGACAGCGCCCGCGACCTGATCCAGCGGGCCGATGCGGCCCTGTATCGGGCTAAGGGGCGCGGCCGCAACCGGGTAGAGGTCGACCCGGAAGACGCCGAGGCGGTCGAGCCTTCCGCGCCGGCCGAGGTGCTGTTGCCGGCCGCACCCCGCTTCATCGACGAATATCGCGGGGCGTCCCGTCGCGCCCAGCTGGCCCGCCGGCTCGAGGAGGCGCTGGTGCAGGCCAGCCGCCGCAGCGGCACGCTTACCGTCTGCGCCCTGGATGTCGACCACTTCAAGCGCGTCAACGAGCGCATGGGCAGCGCGCTGGCCGACCGGCTGATGCTGGCGCTGACCCACCGCATCAACCGCCATCTGGGCCGCGAGGATTTGATCGTGCGCACCGGTGGCGACGAGTTCGTGCTGCTGATGCACGACGTCGCCGATGAGGCGGCCTTCGAAGCGCTGCTCGAGGCGATCCGTCAGCCCTTCCGGTTGGGGGGCGCTCGGTGAGCGTGACGGCGAGCCTGGGGCTGGCGGCCTTCCCGATGGACGAGGTGGAAGCCGATGTGCTGCTGCGCCACGCCCAGCAGGCGATGTATCGCGCCAAACAGAACGGCCGCAACACCTTGACGCGCTTCGACCCGGGCCAGGACCGGCGCCTTCAGCGCTGCCAGATCGAGCGCCGACGCTTCGAACAGGCCATCCAGCGTAACGAGCTCTGCCTGCACTACCAGCCCCAGATCGACATGGCCACGGCCGCCGTGGTGGGCTTCGAGGCGCTGGTGCGCTGGCAGCATCCCGACAAGGGGCTGCTCGCGCCGGGCGAGTTCCTGCCGCTGATCGAAGGCTCATGGCTGGAGGCGGTGCTCGGCGAATGGGTGCTCAAGGCGACCCTGGAGCAGCTGGCGTGCTGGACGGGGGAGGGCGGCGATCTCCCGGTCAGCGTCAATATCAGTCCCGCCCACCTACTCGCCCCCGACTTCGTCACCCAGCTCTCCGGCCTGCTGGCCACCATGCCCGCGGTGTCACCCTCGCGGCTCAAGCTCGAGGTGGTGGAAACCGCCGCCATGCATGACATCGCCGCGGCCCTGAAGGTGATCTCCCGCTGCCAGGCGATGGGCGTGGAGGTGGCCATCGACGACTTCGGCACCGGGTTCTCCTCACTCACCTACCTGCGCCAGCTGCCGGTGGACCTGATCAAGGTCGACAAGAGCTTCGTGCGCGACATGCTCAGCGACGAAAGCGACCGCGCCATCGTCGAGAGCGTCATCTACATGGCCAAGCGCTTCGACCGGGCCCTGCTGGCCGAGGGGGTCGAGAGCCTAGACCACGCCACCGAGTTGCTGGGCCTCGGCTGCCGACTGGCCCAGGGCTTCGGCATCGCCCGCCCCATGCCCGCCGGAGCGCTGCCCGACTGGTTGGCCGAATGGCCGCGGCGCCAAGAATGGCAGGGGCTGGCGGCCAGTGTCGCGCCGACTTGATCGGTATCAAGTCGGCCGTGCATCTGGAAGGCTTTTGATCTGGCGATTTGCCAATCTCGTAGGCTGTTTTTCTTCAAGTTTTCGCGTCATCGGACGATAGCCCTGGAAGGCTCCGCGCGCAGCACCCTCGTGCGGCCCCTGGCATCCGACACAATGACCGCGAGCGACTCCCTATGTTGTCTTCCCTGCGACTCCGTATCCTCTTCACCACTCTGGTGGTTATCGTGCTGGCGTTGCTGGCCAATGCCCTGGCCAACTACCTGACGGTGCGCTCCCACAACGATGACCAGATCGGTCGTAACCTGGCCGCCGTGTCCCAGGGTAACGCCAATGCCATCAGCGAGTGGTTCGCCCCGCGAATCGCCATGATGGAGGCGCTGCGCGTGGGCAGCGACATTGACGACTCCCTCGACGACCTGCTGCTCGTCGAGCAGGCGGGCGGGTTTCTCGCCGTCTATCTCGGCGACCCGCGCGATGGCGGCACCGTCTTCTCCGATGGCTGGCAGCCCGGCGATGACTTCGACCCGCGCCAGCGCCCTTGGTATCGCGCCGCCGTCGAGGCGGAAGGGACCATCATCACCGCCCCCTACGTCGACGCCAATACCGGCAACCTGGTGGTCACCATCGCCACGCCTTTCTATCGTAACGGCCGGCTGAACGCCGTTGCCGGTGGCGATATCGTCATTTCCGACGTCATCGATATCGTCACCGAGATTGCGCCCACGCCGTCGAGTCTGGCGTTTCTTACCACCGCAGACGGCACCCTGGTGGCCCACCCCGACCCCGAGATGAGCCTGGCCGCCACCACCGAGCTTGCCCCCTCGCTCGATGCCGCCCGCCTGGCCGAGCTGGAGGCCACCCGCGAACCCATGCCCGTCAACCTGTCCGGCGAGGCCAAGCGCCTGCGCAGCGCCGGGATTGCCGGCACCGACTGGCAGCTGGTGGTGGCGCTCAACGACGCGGAGGCCACGGCCGGGCTGCGCGCCGTTCTGGGCACCTCGGCGGTGACGCTGCTGGCGGTAGCCGGCGCCGCGGCGCTGGTGCTGGGTGCCCTGCTGCGGGTGATGTTCCGCCGGCTCAAGACGGCCCGCGATGCCATGGTCGATATCGCCAGCGGCGAGGGCGACCTGACGCGTCGCCTGCCGGAGGGTGGCAGCGACGAGGTGGCGCAGATCGCCACCGCCTTCAACCAGTTCGTCTCGCGCATGGAAGGCGTGATGCGCACCATTCGCGACAGCAGCGAGCAGGTGCGGCTGGCGTCGGGTGAGATTACCCTGGGCAACCAGGATCTCTCGCGGCGCACCGAGAGTGCCGCTTCCAGCCTGCAGGAAACCTCCGCCTCCGTGGAACAGATCAGCAGCACCGTGGGCCACACCGCCGACTCTGCCCGTGAGGCCAACGGCCTCTCCCAGTCCGCCGCCGAGGTGGCCTCCCAGAGCGGTGACGAGATGCAGCAGGTGGTCAGCACCATGGAGGAGATTCGTAACGCCTCCGGCCAGATCGCCGCCATCGTCAAGGTCATGGACGGCATTGCCTTCCAGACCAATCTGCTGGCCCTCAACGCCTCGGTGGAAGCCGCCCGGGCCGGTGAGCAGGGCAGGGGGTTCGCGGTGGTGGCCGACGAGGTGCGCCAGCTGGCGACCCGTTCCGCCGATGCCTCCCGGGAGATCCGCGAGCTGATCGACCGCTCTGAAACCAAAGTGGAAGCGGGTACCACCCTGGTTCATCAGACTGGCGAGACCCTGCAGAGCCTGGTGGAGCGCGTCAAGCGCGTGGCCGACGTCCTCGGCGAGATCAGCGCCGCCACCGGCGAACAGAGCGATGGCATCGGTCAGGTCAACCTGGCGGTGGCCGAGCTGGACCGCGTCACCCAGCAGAACGCCGCCCTGGTAGAAGAGAGCACTGCCGCTGCCGAACAGCTCAAGGAGCAGGCCGAGCGGCTGGCCGAAGCCGTCGGCGGTTTTACCCTAAGCGACAGCGCCACCGCCGACCTGCAGCGGCTGACGTAGCATGCTCCGCGCCCCTGCTCTCCCAGGCCAGGGGCGCCATGCTATCCTGACCCGATGCTCGTTGCTGTTCGATGACGCCATCAGGCTCAGGAGAGGTCATGTCGCAAGGCGCTCGCCAGAAACTGCCCATCGGTATTCAAGCCTTCGACAAGCTGCGCGAGGGTGGCTACTACTATGTCGACAAGACGCCAATGCTCCATCGGCTGGTGGAAGAGGGCGGCTACTACTTCCTCTCCCGGCCGCGGCGCTTCGGCAAGAGCCTGCTGCTCGACACCCTGCGCTGCCTGTTCGAGGGCCGCGAGGCGCTGTTCCAGGGGCTCTATATCCACGACAAGTGGGACTGGCAGGTGCAGCATCCGGTGATTCGTCTGAGCTTCGCCGATGGCGTGCTGCACAGCCGTGAAGCGCTTGATCTGCATATCACCGAACTGCTGCGGGCCGAAGCCGAGTCGCTGGGCGTCACGCTGCAGAACAGCTCCATCGCAGGCCGTTTTCGCGAGCTGATCCAGCAGGCGCATCGGCACCGTGGTCAGCGGGTGGTGGTGCTGATCGATGAGTACGACAAGCCGATCCTCGACAACCTTCTCGAACCTGAAACCGCCCGGGAGCTGCGTGACGGGCTCGAGAACCTCTACAGCGTGCTCAAGGACGCCGACCCGCACCTGGCCTTCGTGCTGCTCACCGGGGTTTCCAAATTCAGCAAGGTGAGCCTCTTCTCCGGGCTGAATAACCTCAATGACATCACCCTCGATGCCCCTTTCGCCACGATCTGCGGATACACCGACGAGGATATCGATACCGTATTCGCCCCGGAGCTCCCGGGGCTGGATCGTGATGCCATACGTCAGTGGTACAACGGCTATCGCTGGGGGATGCCTCGGTGGCGTCGGTCTACAACCCCTTCGACGCGCTGCTGCTGTTCCAGAAGCGCCAGTTCGGTGCCTACTGGTTCGAGAGCGCCACGCCGACCTTTCTGGTCGAGCTGCTCAAGGCCCGCGGTGTGTTTACCCCGGCACTCACGGCCTGGCACAGCCGGCCTGCGCTGCTGGGTCGCTTCGATGTCGACGATATTGCTACCGAGGCGCTGCTCTTCCAGGCGGGCTACCTCACCCTGCACGGCGTGCGCGAAGACATTCCCCACCGCCCCGTCTACCGCTTGGGCTTTCCCAACCAAGAGGTGGAAAGCAGCCTCAACGAGGCGCTGCTGCCGGTGCTGGGTCTGGGCAACGATGCCCTGGACGAGCTGATGCTACGGCTGCCGGCCCTGCTCAAGGCCGCCGACATGGCGGGCCTGGAAACCTACTTCAAGGCCCTCTACGCCGGCCTGCCCCACGACTGGTACCGCAACAACCCCATCGCCCGCTATGAAGGACACTATGCGAGTGTGTTCTACAGCCACTTTGCCGCCCTGGGCGTGAGCGTGACGGTGGAGGACGCCAGCCACTACGGGAAGGTCGACATGACCGTCGACGCCTTCGGCCATCTCTACCTGTTCGAGTTCAAGGTGGTGGAGCAGCTGCCCGACGGCAGTGCCCTCGCGCAGCTCAAGGCAAAAGGCTACGCCGATAAGTACCGCGGCCAGGGCAAGCCGATCCACCTGATCGGCGTGGAGTTCTCCCGGGAGCGGCGCCAGATCGTCGCCCTCGAGGTGGAAGCCCTTGAACCCTAGGCTTTGTCCGAAAAGTCGGCGAGCGAAGGCCAGACAAGGCAAAAATCGGCGAAAAGACGGAGTTTACGTGGTGTAAATGAGTACTTTGAGCCGATTTTTAACGCCGTATGGTCGAGCGCAGCCAGTTTTCAGACAGAGCCTTGTGTCTCTCCGGGCTTGTTGATTAGCTACCAGCAGGCCTGGCATCAGGGTGAGCATCCACAGAGCCTGAGGCGCAACAGCCTGGGATTTAGATTATGCCCCCTGATGCCCTCTATCTCGATAGCTTGAATGGTATCCAAGCCCCTCCCAACCCGGAGTGAGGCTGCACGAACAAGGAAAGGCGACGAGAGCATGGCAGTGATCGGTATCGACGTCAGCAAGCAGAAGATCGACTGCGCCTGGCTGCGCGATGTGGCGAGCGGCAAGGTCAAGACCCGTGTATTCCCTAATCGTCGGCAGGACTTTCCTCGCTTGCTTGAATGGCTCGAACACCAGACCGGGGAGCCACAGGATCAGTTGCATGTGTTGATGGAGGCCACCGGCATCTATCACGAAACGCTCGCGTATTGGCTGCATGCTGCCGGCATCCAGGTTTATGTCCTCAACCCCGCGCAGGTGCGCGACTTCTCCCGAAGCCTGGGAGTACGCGGCAAAACGGATAAGAAGGACAGTGTGGTGCTGGCACGCTATGGCGCGACGCAACGACCTGAGGCTTGGAAGCCGGAGCCCGAGGAAGTGCGCAAGCTCAAGGCGCTGGCAGCGAGACTCGACGCGCTGGACAAGGACATCCAGCGTGAGCGAAACCGGCGCGAGAAAGCCGAGTTCGCCATGGCAAGCGATATCCTCCGCTCGATCGATGACATCCTGTTGGCATTGACTCGTGAGCGGGATCGCCTCCAACAGGAGATCGATGACCACCTCGATCAGCACCCTGGCTTGAAGCAGGATCGCGCCTTGTTGCAAACAATTCCCGGCATTGGCCCTGCGGTATCTCTCCGACTGTTGGCGATGCTGCGTAGCCGCGCTTTCGAAAGCGCCCGCCAGGCCGCGGCGTTTGCGGGGCTTGTGCCTGTTAGTTGGGAATCGGGCAGCTCCGTACGTGGGCGGCCTCGCTTGTCGAAAGCCGGCAATCCGAAACTGAGGCAGAGCCTGTACATGGCAGCCGTTGTCGGGCTGAGGCGGAATCCGGATATCTCCGCGCTATACCAGCGGCTTACAACAAACGGCAAGAGCAAAATGGCGGCCTTGGGGGCGGCGATGCGGAAGCTAATCCACATCGCCTACGGTGTCCTCAAGACCCAGACCGAATATCGGCCACAAACCGCCTGATGGAATGTTTGTGGCCGGTTAGGAGAGATGGTATCTAAAGTCCCACCGGCACCTGCCGATATCATAAGCAGCGAGCAGCAAAACTCACCGGCCAAAGGCAGTTCTCATGGCTAGCATTACTTCCCTCGGCGTTGGCTCCGGCCTGGATCTCAACGGTCTTCTGGGCCAGCTCAACGAGGCCGAGCGCGGCAAGCTCGAGCCCATCGAACAGCAGATCGAATCACAGCAGGTCAAGATCTCCGCCTATGGCGAGCTGCAGGGGGCGCTTTCCGGCTTCCAGAGCAGCGCCAGCGTGCTCAACGACGCCTCCCTCTATGAAAGCCTCTCCGCCAGCGTTGGCGGCGAGGCGGTGCAGGCCGCCGCCAGCAGCGAGGCCTCGCCGGGGCAGTACGCCATCGAGGTCGATCAGCTGGCCAGCGCCGGGACGCTCGCCTCCCAGCGGATCGAAGCCGACCTCGACCAGGCCCTCACCGACAGCGAACGGACCCTGACCCTGGCCTTCGACAATGCCCCGGACGGTGAGCCGCAGGCCATCGATGTCACCGTGGCCGCCGGCAGCACCCTCGAGGATGTCCGCGACGCCATCAACGCCCATGAAGGGGCTAATGTCTCGGCCAGCGTGGTCAACGACGGCGACGGCTACCGCCTGGCCCTGATGTCCAACGAGACCGGCGAGGCCGCCTCCATCACCGGCATGACCTTCGAGGCGGGATTCTTTGCCGACGGCGTTGTCGTCAGCGACCCCGAGGATGACGTCGAAGGCGTAGTGGTTCAGGAAGGGCGCGATGCCGCTCTCAGCGTCAACGGCATCGACATCACCAGCGCTACCAACCAGGTCGAAGGCGCCATCCAGGGTGTGACCCTGAACCTGCAGCAGGAAGGTAGCAGCAGCGTGGCGGTGGAGCAGGACACCCGTGCCGTGCGCGAGGCGGTTCAAGACTTTGTCGAGAGCTACAACGCCCTCAAGAGCACCATTGGTGGCCATACCTCGTTCGATGCCGACTCTGGCCAGGCCGGCGAATTGCTCGGCGACAGCGCCGTTCGCACCGTGGAGTCGCGGCTGCGCAACGACCTCAGCGCCATGGTCGGCACCCCCGGTGAGGACAGCGTGGCGCTGCTCAGCGACGTGGGCATCTCGCTCGAGCTTGACGGCACTTTGAGCCTGGACGAAAGCCAGCTCGACAGCGCCGTTGCCAACAACATGGACGGCGTGGGCGCCTTCTTCGCCGGGGACGGTGACACGCCGGGCATGGCAGGGCGACTCGCCGACACGTCGGACCAGCTGCTCAGCAGCAACGGCGCGCTCGGTAGCTCTATCTCCGGCGCCGAGGACCGTATCGAAAGCCTGGGCGAACGCTATGTGCGCATGGAGCAGAGCATCGAACAGACCATGGAGCGCTATCGCGCCCAGTTCGGCCAGCTCGACGGCATGATCGCCCAGATGAATCAGACCAGCGAATTCCTGACCGGCCAGTTCGCCGCCATGGATGCCCAGCTGGGCCGCGACTGATCGGGAATTTCTGCAAGCTAAAGTCTGAACGATGGCGGTGTGGTGGTGCCCTTTTCAAGTGCCACCACTACGCCGAGTAGCGTCTCGCTCAGCTCTCGACAGAGAAACGCCGTAAACTTGACCTTGTGCAGGGTACGCTCAAGGGTGTCTGCCGGAAGGAAGCGGGTCATTTCGTTCATGAAGGCATCGCTGTCGATGATGTCAGGCAACCTATCGACCATTGCTCTTGCCTTTTCCTCGTATCCTTCGACGCGATAGTCCCGCAGCTTCTGTTCAATCAAGTCGGTGTTCGGCTTGGCTCCCTGCTGCTTGAGCCACTGCAGGTCCCAGATATCGCGGTATCTTACGTACTTGTGTGTATTGACCAGAGATACCAGCTTGTCGGCTAGTATCTCGTCGAGACTCTCGCAGATGACAAGCAGGTCACCGTAGCCATCCGGCAGGAAGGGGTAGTGCACCTGCAGGCTTCTGGCCTGCCGGGTATAAGCAGGAATGTTGGCAATTTCCAGCTTGATGCGCTGTTTGGCAAGGTCAGGGCGGCTGGGTGAGGTCACCACGGCCACCTGCCATTTATCGACCTTGATCTCTTCGTAGGCCGGCTCGTGGCGAAGCGCTGCGGGCGGCTTGACGGTCACCTCGAGGCGATATCGCTGGCTGACATAGGTTTCGATGCAAGCCTTGATCGCGGCCACGTCCGCGCTTTGGAAGTCACTGCCACCGGCGAAGTCAAGATCCTCGCTGAAACGGGAGGCCCCGTAGCAAAGCCTCAGCGATGTGCCTCCTTGGAAGGTCAGGTCGTCGAGCAACCCCTCGCGATCCAGGGCAAAGAGAATATCGAAGTGGAGTAGCTCCTTCTCGATCACCGGGCGCATGGCCTGCCTGCCCGGCTCTGCCATGGCGCGGGCCACCAGCGCTTCGAAATCGGCAGGATCAATCATCGGTGAGTGCCTCTGTGTCGACGAGATGGGTATTGCGCCCGACACGCTTCAGGTCTGCCCAGGCGGCTTCAGGAGTTGCCAGGCGCAGAGGGCGCCCCACGTCCTGTGTCCTGGCGAGCAAGTCGGAAACGGGTCGGCTGGTATGAGTGAACTCGATGGTGCCGTAGGGAGTGCGGTAGGTGCCCTTACGCCCGGTCGTCATGATAGTGAGGCGGTCGACGGGAATCTGCGAGATAACCCCATACTCCGACAGGGCCGACTCCAGGCTGACATAGCTGTACTCCCCGCGGCGCATGGCGCGGGCGATTCTCTCGAGTCGGTAAGGATCTTCCGTTCTGGCCAGCGCATAGACGTAAATGCCTCTGGCAACGCCTTCCAGCAACCCCTGCCGCCGCAGCCGGTTGATACCTTCCTGCAGCGTCTTGGGGCTATCTTCGAGAAAGAGCTTTGCCAGGTCGCGTCGGGTAAACAGGCTGCGCCCCTCACGGCGATCCCACTCATCGAAGCGTTGTCGAGCCGTTTGATAGTTCATAAGTGGACACAAAAACTATTTTTGAATAGTCTATCTGTCTACTTGTTCCGTGGCAACAAGGCTCAGCTGCTCGCTGCCATGGATGCCCAGCTGGGCCGCGACTGATCGCCAAGCCCTTCCTTCACACAGACTCCACCCGGCTTCGGCCGGGTTTTTCTCACGGTGCTAAAGTTGTCGCTTGCGGCGCCGATAAACCTTGTCAAGCCCGTAATGGGTTTCGACAAAGGACGTGCACCCTATGGCAACCATCACCTCACTCGGCGTGGGCTCAGGCCTCGACCTCACCGGCCTGCTCGACCAGCTGCGAGATGCCGAGCGCGGCAAGCTCGAGCCCATCCAGCGGCAGAAGGCGCAGCAGCAAGCCAGGATCTCCGCCTACGGCCAGCTGCAGAGCTCGCTCACGTCATTTCAAGACAGCGTGGCCAAGCTCAACGACGCCTCGCTCTACCAGAGCCTCTCCACCAATGTGCGCGGCGACGCCTTTACCGCCAGCGCCGGCAAGGAGGCCCAGCCCGGCACCTACAGCGTGGAAGTGAGCCAGCTGGCGCGGGCCGGCACCCTGGCCACCCAGCGCGTGACGGCACCGGATCAGTCCATCGTCGGCCAGCCCGCTGAGGGTGATACACACGTCAAGCTGGTGCTGGACTTCGCTGGGGACGACGTGGCCCCGGTCGAGGTGGAGCTTGCCGAGGGTGACACCCTCGAAGATATCCGTGACGCCATCAACGCCAAGGAGGGCGCCGGCGTCAGCGCCTCCATCGTCAACGACGGCAGCGGCTACCGCCTGGCGCTGAACTCCACCGAGACCGGTGCCGACGCCTCCATCGCCAGCACCAACTTTCACGACATCCTCAGCGCCGATGCCGAGGAGGATGTGGCCAGTTTCGCCGACAACCAGGTGATTACCCAGTCCGGCCAGGATGCCGAGCTCAAGGTCAACGGCATCGAGATCACCAGCGCCACCAACCGGGTGGAGGGGGCCATTCAGGGGGTGACGCTCAACCTGGAAGAAACCACGGAGGAGGGCCAGCCCCAGACCCTGCGGGTGGAGCAGGACACCCTCAAGGCCCGCGAGGCGGTGCAGGGCTTCGTCAAGGCCTTCAATGACCTCAAGGGCACCATCGGCACGCTGAGCTCCTTCAATGCCGAGACCGGCCAGGCCGGCGAGCTCAACGGCGATGCCACCGTGCGTACCATCGAATCGCGCCTGCGCAGCGTACTCGCCGGCGGCGTGGCCGAAGGCGAACTGCGCATGCTCAGCGATGTCGGCATCAGCCTGCAGCGCGACGGCACCCTGAAGCTGGATGACGACGTGCTCAACGATGTGGTCAGCGGCGACATGGCGGCACTGGGTGAATTCTTTGCCGGCGCCGATGGCAAGGGCGGCATGGCCGGGCAGATGAACACCACCCTGGACGGAATGCTCAATGACAACGGCCTGATCAGCCTCTCCGTGGAGGGCGCCGAGAGCCGCATGGAGCGGCTGGACCAGCGCTACGAGCGCATGGAGAAAAGCATCGATCGCACCATCGAGCGCTACCGGGTGCAGTTCGGCCAGCTCGACGCCATGATCGCCCAGATGAACCAGACCAGCTCCTACCTGACCCAGCAGTTCGACATGCTGGCGCAGCTGGGCAACCAGAAGCGCTAGCGGCGGTGCCGACCACTGCCCAACCACAGCGCCCGGCTCCGCCGGGCGCTGTGGTATGCGGGCTAAGCTAAATTTTTTTCTTTTACCCCTAAAGTCCTGGCGCAAGCCGCCGTTATAAGAAGTAACGGCCAACGGCGCCGTTGCGGTAGGCCCAGTTGCTGGGCCGGGTACAAGGTCTAGCGGGCCCGCCAATGGAGCCCTCAACGTAGAAGGAATGATCCCATGTCTGTGATCAATACCAACATCACTTCCATGATTGGCCAGTCCAATCTCCAGAAGAGCCAGAACGCCCTGCAGACCAGCATGGAGCGTCTCTCCTCCGGCCTGCGTATCAACAGCGCCAAGGATGATGCGGCCGGTCAGGCCATCGCCAACCGCATGACCGCCCAGATCACCGGTCTGGCTCAGGCGCAGCGTAATGCCAACGACGGTATCTCCGTCGCACAGACCGCTGAAGGTGCCTTGAACCAGATCAACGACAATGTCCAGCGTATTCGCGAATTGACTGTTCAGGCGCAGAATGGCACTAACTCTTCTGAAGACCTGCAGTCCATTCAGGACGAGATTAACCAGCGTCTATCTGAAATCGACCGTATCTCTGAAGAAACGGACTTCAACGGCGTTAAGGTTCTGGATAGTAACCAAAACCTCCAAATTCAGGTTGGTGCCAACGACGGCGAAACCATCAATGTCAATCTGAAGAAAATGGATAGCGGCTCGCTTGACCTGGCAGGATTCAATGTGAGCGCTCTGTCCGGAGCCATTACATCAATCACTTCTGATGATGGCACTGTCACCGAAACCACTAAGATCGATTTCGATGGGCTGAATGCGCTTACTGATTCGGGTGGTTTGCTTGAGGGCCAGTCACTCACTCTGCGTGGCTATGGCGACTTCGATTCGGCTGCTGGTACTTATGCCAACTATGCCCTGCAAGATGAAAATGGTAACTTGTACAAAATCGACGGCACCGGTATTGAGTTTGATACCAGTGACGGAACCTTTACAGTTGCTGCTGGTTTTGACCAAGCTGCGCTTGATGGTCTCGCTGAAGATTATCAGGATGATGTCGAAGCAGGGCTGTCTTCTACGGCTAACCCGCTGAAGACTCTTGACGATGCGCTGAAGTTGATCGATGAGCAGCGCTCCGAGCTGGGTGCGGTGCAGAACCGTTTCGAAGATGCTATCAACAACCTGAGCACCAATGAAACCAACCTTGCGGCTGCTCGTTCGCGCATCGAGGACGCTGACTACGCAATGGAAGTGGCCAATATGACCCGCGCGCAGATCCTGCAGCAGGCTGGTACTTCCGTACTGGCACAGGCCAACCAGATCCCGCAGAACGTGCTGTCCCTGCTGGGCTAAGGTTGAGCTAATAGGGAATAGGTTGCTTCCCTTTGGCACTGCCAACCGAACCGGCTCCTTTCGAGGGGCCGGTTTCTTGGTTCATGGGGGACATGACATGACCATTGATGAGCACCAGCAGGTGATCGATGAGCTTCAGGCCGTGCTGGACGATACTCGCGCCACCATTGAGCGTTTCGAAGCCACCGGCATGGATGAGCAGATGTCGGATGACTACGCCAAACTGGAAGCGATTGCCACGCAGGTGGTCAAGGAGCAGCGGCGTTATGTGCTCCAGATGCTGGATATCTCGGAGCCACTTCATCCAATACTGCCTGGGTCGCCCCGATAGCCACGCTGAGATGATTTCTAGCTGCAGCCTATGCCTACCCATAGGCGTAACGCAAAATTGCGTTGAGGGGCTTCCCTGGCGGATAGGATGAGAATTGAATTGCTTGTCATGATCCTACTGCTATTCCGAGTCATCGTTAGACCCTGAACAGCGGCTGATGGTAAGCAGATATATCTATTAACATCTACTTGGGGCCATATTCTGAGGGGCGCTGTACAGTGGCAGTGGTAGCATAGGTTGAGATGATGAGCCGAATCGCCCTGTAAGGCTCGCTGAGCGTTTTTAGCGAACAGGGTAGGCAATGCTAGGTCTCATTGCTTTCGTCTTTCTGAAACCCTTGCTGGCGCTTCTGGCACAGCCTGAGCAATCCCATCTTGCGGACGTATGTTCCATCCGGTTTCTGAACATAAATTTCACCGAATAATCCGGCCTCAACCAAGATTTTGTTTACTGCGCCGTTCCCTATCCTGATGCCTTCAGTACGCAACTGCTTAGCTATGCTGTGGGCTGATTGATGATGCGGCTGCTTCGCTGTCTCAATTATACGCTGCTTGGTATTCTCGTTTAGTTCTCGTGCAATACGTTTGGGACGGCGGCTGTCGTCGTAAACTCTTCTTTGCTTAACCCATGCCGGATTTTTAGCCAGTTTATCGCGCCATCGACGGTAACTGTCGGGAGAAATTCCTAGCTCGTTGCAAGCTTCTGTTGAACTGTAGCCTTGTTCGACCAGCTCTTTCACATCCACAACTGCTTGAAAACGTGACTCGGGTGTATGAGTAGTTTTCTGAGACATGTGAGACTGATCCGTTTTAGGTCGCCTATATAAGGGGAAGCTTACCAGCGTCTAACGCAAAAGGCGATTCGCATTTGGTCGGTTTCATCATGACGAAACAGTGGTAACGGGTAACGGAACCTTCATAAGTGGTGCCTTGGTTATCCTATTACCTAAAGGAACAGTGAATGAAATATGATGAGCATAAGCTAAAGGAGAAATCATGTCATTATCTAATATTCTGAATAGCAGTAAGCTGAATGGAATTATCCTAACAGATGAAGAGAAGAGGTTAGGTCGCTATGTCAATGAAGTCACAAATCTTCTGATGGAGAATGAGTGGGATTGGTTTCTGACATTGACTTTCAAGCACCCTGTCAGAGATAGAATTACAGTTTCTAAAACAATCGAGAAATTCCTGAACAATCTCAGCGAGAAAGCGTTTGGTAGTCGTTCCAAAAAGCGAATTGTGTCGTTCTCTGTAATTGAGGTTGGATCTTTTGATGATTCCCTTCATGTTCACATGATGATTCAAGATCCAACAGGTAGGATCTTGAATGACAGTCGTATAAATCGATTTGAATTGAGGGATGCTGTCATCGAATCATGGTTAGCTGCTAGCTCATCCGCCGGTAATCCTGCCTTGTCATCTTCTGGTGATGAGTGGCTAAAGCGAATTGACAACGTGAGATCTACTGTGGGATACATGTTGAAGCAATTGGATCTTACCCAGCGGAAATCAAATGATGTAATTGTTTGGGATCAATTGAGTTTGAGTGGGCGAAATCTTCGCCCTAATTAAGCCCTGCTCTCAATTAGCAAGTTCCCACTCTGGATCTCACCAGGAATGGTGGCAAGTGTTTGATCGACATAGCTTGCCACCATATTTGTTGCACGCAGAAGCGTGGAATTGCTCAGATGAGCATAGCGCTGTGTCGTTGCAACATTTGAATGTCCCAGCAATTCCTTTACTTCGTAAATCGGAGTCCCGTTATTGACCAGATAGCTGGCGTGTGTATGTCGCAGATCATGAATTCTAACATCGGGGATTCCAGCATCCTTGCGAATTGCATCCCAAGCATGAAATAGATTGACATAAGGCTTCAGTGTCTCAGGATTCGGAAAAACGTAATCACAACCAGCGAATTTTTCAATAGTTTTCAGCAGGCCCACGGCATAGTCAGAAAGAGGAACATAGCGAACCTTGCCCGATTTGTTATTTGGAATTCGCCACTGCTTCTGAATTAGATCAATGTCGCACCACTTGCATTCAGCAGCTTCATTTCTTCTCGCTCCTGTCAAAATCAGCATTTTGAATAGGTTGGCATGAACGGTAGATTCCAGTTCATCCAGCACTTTCCAAAGTGACCTTAATTCATTTTCAGAGAGATACCTGTCTCGCTGATTATTCTCCTTGAGCTTGCGGATCTTGGCCGCAGGATTCTGCTTTACACCGGGAGTTTCCCAGTCAATCGCACAAACGAACAGCCGATGAAGGACGTTCAGCATCCGGTTAGTGCTCGCTGGCTTGTGAATTTTGCTGTGAGCTATGAATAGGCCGTTGATATGCTGAGAAGTAATCTCATCCATGTACAGCTTTCCGATACAAGGCTGCACATGCAGGCGCAATTGTGCCTCATCCAGTTGCCAGCTTTTCTTGGCTGCCTTGATGTAGGGAAGGTAGGTGTCATGGATGAACGTATTCAGCGTGGGCACCTCACGTTTCAACATCTTCTCGGCAAATGGATCCTGGCCAAGCTCAATTTTGGAAAGAGTCTGCTTCGCTTGCTGGCGCGCATCCTCAAGGCTGACCACGCTGGCATCATGGAGCCTACGCTCCTTCATCTTGCCGTGCGGATCCTTGTACCGGACATAGTAGGTTCGCTTGCCCGTGGGCATGACCTTGAGCAGCAAGCCGGGGACTTCTGTGTCAAAATGGTCGATCTTCTGCTTGCCTGTGGGGCAGGAAGCAGTTGCTACAAAGGGTTGTGTGAGTTTGATTTTTGGCATGGCTGTCACCTCGTGATGCTAACAGTATCACGATGACGGCAACCTGTCTAGAATAAAGATACTGATAGTATCATTGGAGCCTTGGCTTTGAGCGAAGACATCGACACCCACCTCAAGATAGCCGTAGCGCTGCGTTCTGTTCGTGGTGCCCTTGGCCTCAACCAGGCCGAGTTCGCTGAACTGGTCGGCGTCTCCAAGCCGACCATTGCTCGTGCAGAGACCATGGAAGTCGCCATGCGGCTGGATTCATATTCCAGCGTGCTAAGAAAACTGAGAGAAATCGGCGTCAAGGTCGATACCCTCTACTCGGATAGCGTTCATATCGAGTTCGAACCGCAGGCACTTGAATCCCTCAAGGAACGCTTAGCCGATCAGGGGCGGCGGCGGCAGGATAGGACGCAGACCGGAATCGGTGTTCTGAAGCCTGTCCGGCTGAGCAAGGAGCAACGCGAGAAGGTAGCGAAAAGAACGCAGGCGACGCTGAGCAAGCTGGCCAAGGACGAAAAAGATCAGTCGTAGAAAACAAAAACAGCATTTATTTCTTTTATATCAATGGGTTGGTGGAGATATTCGAAGCGCCAGCTACACCTTTGCGAGGCTCGCGCAGTAGAAAATGAGTAGAAAGAGATTGTCGTGATACTATTAGCATCACAAAAAGTCTTTGCTAATCAAGTCATTCTTGTCAAGGCTGTCTACCAGCGCCAAGGATGATGCCGCCGGTCAGGCCATCGCCAACCGCATGTCCTCCCAGATCACCGGTCTGGCTCAGTCCCAGCGTAACGCCAACGATGGCATTTCGCTGGCTCAGACTGCTGAGGGCGCCCTGAATCAGGTCAACGACAACCTGCAGCGTATTCGTGAGCTGAGTGTTCAAGCCCAGAACGGCACCAACTCTCAGGATGACCTGACCTCAATCCAGAATGAGATCGGCCAACGCCTGAACGAAATTAACCGTATTTCTGAAGAAACTACCTTCAACGGTGTTCAGGTGCTCGCAACTAACCAAGGTGTCCAAATTCAGGTTGGTGCTAATGATGGGGAAGCCATCAGTGTCGATCTGAACAAGATTACTTCTGAAACACTGGGCCTGACTGGTTTCCTGATTCCGTGAAGCCAGCGCCGACACTTCCCCTATCACCGCCAGTGCGCATTTTTTGACCTCCGATTCCGTCTCAACTGCCCAATGCATGCCGGTGATGGCCGACCAGGGCGGCGTCGACCGGCGACGGCAGCCCGTTTTGACATGCATAGCTACCCGCCGGGCACGGTGATGCTGGCTGCCGGTGACCGTCAGCCCTCTACGTGATGTCGTTGTCCGACAGACGATCAGCATGGTGTGCCTCGGGGATAGCGAAGGCGGCATCGCAGGGTGTTCAACACCGTCATGCGCCCGATGTCCTGCCCGAAGTCGAGGATGACCTGCCGTGCCTTGTGGATCACGAGAGCCGCGCGATGTACCAACTCTTGGAGCACGGTGCGGATCCGGCGCCGCTTGGCGGGATGGCGCACCGGGCTCAGCTCGCCGGTCATGCCCATCTGGCCCATCAGCCGCAGGATGTTGTAGGCCAGCTGGGCGAGGTGCAGAATCAGATCATTGGTGGCGAACTTTCCCGACGGCAGCCGCTCCAGGTCGAGATCGGTCTTGATCTCGCTGTGAAACTGCTCATGAGTGGCATGCGCCTGGTAGCGTTTGATCACCGCCTCCGGCGCCTCGTCCAGGCTGGTCCACCAGCCTTCCAGCTCATACTCCGGTTCGAGCAGTAACTGGCCATCGTGATCGGCGGTGCGCTCCACCAGGCGCATCACGCGCTTGAGCTCGTACTCAGACCGACCATCGCGGATCGAGACGGTCTGCGTCCATAGTGCCTGGCGCTTTCCGGGGCGCAATTCTTCCCAATAGTCCGCCGCCACGGCCAGCCAGGTGTCCTGATCGGCCGTGGCCGAGTCCCGCGGGTTCCATTTGACGAGGTAGTCCAGCCGGCGGCCCTCCTCGGCAAAGGCCAGCCGCTGCCGTTCGAGAAGGGCCAGGTGCGCTTGGCTGTCGAAGCCGCTGTCCTCGCGCAGCAAGATAGGTCGCTCGGTCAGGCCTTGGGCGCGGGGCAGCACCCGCTCCAGGAAGGCGTTGCTCTCCTTCATGGTGTGCTGCTTGCCGGGACGCAGTTCCAGGCCCAGACACCACCCTTCGTTGCCCAGGTAGGCGGCGATTGGGGTGTAGCCGTCGACCTTCTTGTAGGTCCGCGAGACGCCTTCCTTCTTCGAGTTGCTGTTGTCCATGACGAAGGTGTCGATGTCGAGGCAGACATGTGTCGTCTCGGCGGTGATCGGTGCCTCCACCAGCGACAGCAGGGTGGTGGACCAGGTGGCGGTGCGTGCCTGCAGGTCGTTGGCGGCAAGCTTCTCCAGCCGCTGTCGCAGCGTCGCCGTGCTCGGCACCTTCTGCAGGGTCAGCAGTTGCTGGAAGGGCTTGTCGCGACGGAAGTTTTCGATGGCATCATAGTCGCTCATGCCCAGGCACAGCAGGCCCAGGTAGCTCTTGACCACGTCGCTGGTGCGCATGCCCAGCGTGGTGGGGAAACGGCCGTCGATGCTGTCGACGCCGGCGATCTCGAAGCACTGCCCGATGATGGATAGCCCGGCGTGGCTGGTAAGGGTGCGGCGACTGGCGCGGAATTTGACGTTGGGCATGGATGGAACTGTCTGGGTGAACGGCGATATCAGCTATATTGCCATTCAGGTCAGTGAGTTAGAAGCATTTCGGGTGGCTGACCTCACGGATTCAGGTGGTTTCAATGTTGATGGGACAGGCACGCCGAATGAACTGGCATCACAGACCGATCTGGCTGCCAACGGGTTCATCAGCAACGGCGATGGGACCTTTACCAACACCACCTTCAATGCGGCAGGCACCATCGGCGATGCCATCAGTCGTGTAGAAAATGGCGACGTGGTGACTTTTAATGCGGGTGATGCAACTGACGGTGAATATACCTTCAGCGAAAGTCTCGGCGCCTTTACTTTCGATGAGGCTGCGCGAGACGTGGGAGCAGCGGGAGCAGATCTTGCTGATCGACTTACTCCGTCTGGTGATGATAGCAATACTTTGAATATTACAGGTAACGAGGCTGTCGAAGTATCGGTGGATTCGAATGGCAACATTACTCGCAATAGTGATGGCGCCCAGCTTTACTTCAATCAGACAACTGGCGACCTGAATGACACCGATGTTTCTGGTGATGGTGCGGCAAATATTGCCGATGTTGCTGAGTTCCTTGTTGGGGCTAATGGTGATTCTATTACTGTCAGTGATGGTACCACAAGCTTCACGGGAGATGGCACAGCCAACCAGCTTGTTGATGTAACCAACGATACTATCACACGCACAGAACTTCAGGCTGCAATTGAGGCTCAAACAGGTGCTGGTCGAGATTTCACCGTCGAAGATTCTGATGCTAATACTCGATTTAGTTACAGCGAAGACGGTGCTGCAGCAGGGGAATATCTAGTAGATGGCGTCGGTGATTTCGTCTATATTTCCGGCTTCGATGACGAGACTATTGTCACTGCAGCCGCTGCTGCAGATGCAGCAGCGCAGACCATCACTGAGAAAGATGACGGCTCCTTTGTTAGTGTGCTGGGTGGTGAAAGTCATGCAGTCTATGTGACTGAAGAAGGTGATTTGAGCCTTGAGTCTGTACATGATCGTACCATCACCGAAAATCCGCTTGAGACTCTGGACGCAGCTCTCAATCAAGTCGATGCACTCCGTTCCGACCTTGGTGCCATTCAGAACCGTTTCGAGTCTGCCATCACTAACTTGCAGACCAACGAGACAAACCTTGCTGCCGCTCGTTCGCGGATCGAGGATGCCGACTACGCAGCGGAAGTCGCCAACATGACCCGCGCGCAGATCCTGCAGCAGGCCGGTACTTCCGTACTGGCTCAGGCCAACCAGATCCCGCAGAACGTGCTGTCTCTGCTGGGCTAAGGTTGAGCTGCTAGGGAATAGGTTTCTTCCCTTTGGCACTGCCATCGAACCGGCTCCTTTCGAGGGGCCGGTTTCTTGCTTCATGGGAGCATCGCATGACCGTTGACGAGCACCAGTGCGTGATCGATGAGCTTCAGGCCGTGCTGGACGACACTCGCGCCACCATGGACCGTTTCGAGGCTACAGGCATGGATGAGCAGATGCCGGATGACTACGCCAAGCTGGAAGCAATTGCCACGCAGATGGTCAAGGAGCAGCGGCGTTATGTGCTCCAGATGCTGGATATCTCGGAGCCACTTCATCCAATACTGCCTGGGTCGCCCTGATAGCCACGCTGAGATGATTTCTAGCTGCAGCCTATGTCTACCCATAGGCGTAACGCAAAATTGCGTTGAGGGGCTTCCCTGGCGGATAGGATGAGAATTGAATTGCTTGTCATGATCCTACTGCTATTCCGAGTCATCGTTAGACCCTGAACAGCGGCTGATGGTAAGCAGATATATCTATTAACATCTACTTGGGGCCATATTCTGAGGGGGGGCGAAAGAAAGGACACCCACTTATTTGACAGCTCGCCTCGGCGGGCTACGTTGAGATAAAGCTCCCGTTATCGGACACCACCATGACTCAGCCCCGCGCTGCTCTCGTCTCGCTGGATGCCACGCCCTGGTATCACCTCGTCAACCGCTGCGTGCGCCGGGCGTTCCTGTGTGGCAGCGATCCCGCAAGCGGCCAGTGCTTTGAGCATCGTCGTGGCTGGATCGCCGACCGGCTCCACCAACTGGCCGGGGTGTTCGCCATCGACGTGGCGGCTTACGCGGTGATGAGCAACCACTACCATCTGGTGGTGCGGGTGGATGCACCTCGGGCGGCGGAGTGGAGCGACGACGAGGTGCTGCGGCGCTGGACCTCGCTGTTTACCGGGCCGCTGCTGGTGCGTCAGTACCTGGAGAGCGGCTGGGAGGGGATGTCGCCAGGAATGCGCCAGGCCGTGGCGCAGTGGACGGCGACCTATCGAGAGCGGCTGGCGGATGTCTCCTGGTTCATGCGCGTGCTCAACGAGTCCATCGCCCGCCAGGCCAACGCCGAGGATGGTGTGAAAGGGCGCTTCTGGGAGGGGCGCTTCAAGAGCCAGGCGCTGCTCGACGAGGCGGCGATCCTCAGCGCCATGGCCTATGTCGACTTGAATCCCATTCGCGCCGGCATCGCCGAAACACCGGAGACCAGTGAACACACTTCGGTAGCCGAGCGTGTCGCCGCGCTGGCGCCAGAGGCAGAGCATGTGGCGCCGGCGGGAGGGGATGAGGCGGCACCGCCCGCGGCAGCTAGCGTGCCGGCCTGGTGCGCGTCACTGCCGCTTCAGCCCTTGATGCCCTTCGATGCCACGGCGCGGCTGCCCAATGCCATTCCGTTCGGCTTCGAGGACTATCTCGAGCTGGTCGAGACCATCGGCCGCTGCCAGCGCCCGGACAAGCGCGGCGCCATCGCCGAGCGGGCCCCCAGGCTGCTGGAGCGCTTGGGCATCGAACCGGAGGCCTTTATCGCTGCCTCCACCACGCTGCTCAAGCGCTTCGGCAGCGCCGTGGGTACGCCGGCCAGCCTCACCGCCCGCTGCGCCGCCCGCCAGGCGCGGCATCTGAGAGGCATGCGCGCGGCGCGTGAGGTGTTCGAGCGTCGGGTGGCGTGATCGGGGCGTGCGAGGGTGCGAAGCCGGCCATGGTACACTGCCGGCAACGGACGGGAGTGGCGCATGAACGAATTACTCGACCCCACCAACGATTATGTCTTCAAACGTCTGTTTGCTGAGGCGCCTGATCTGTTGGTGGATCTGATCAACGACCTGCGACCGGATCTGCCTGACATTGCGTCCGTCGAGGTGCTCAACCCGAATATCGAGCCAAGTGAGCTTACTGGCAAATACATCATCCTGGATGTACTGGCTCGTGATGGGGAAGGGCACTGCTACAATGTCGAGATTCAGGTACGTCGCTACGGGGCCTGGCACAAGCGCGGGCTCTTTTATTTGGCGCGCACGCTGGGTTTGCAGCTTGGCACCGGCGAGGACTACCAGGAACTGCGCGCCTCGGTGGGGCTTCACTTGCTGGACTTCGATTTGTTCACGGCGACCGATGCCGAGCGTCAGCAAGCTATCTGGCGATTCGAGATGCGTGATGAATGCCAGCCTGAGGTGTCGCTGGGGAACATCCTGCAGATGAACCTGATCGAATTGAACAAGGCGGATCGCCTGGGATTGCCAGAAGGCCCGTTACGCGCCTGGATCACTTTCTTCACGCACTGGCAGGAGGAATTCACCATGGCCAAGGTTGCCCACGAACCGGTAAAACGAGCCATGAGCCGTATCCGCGAGCTCAGTGCGGATGAGGAAGCTCGCAGGCTGGCCTTCGTGCGGGAGCGCGCGCTGCGGGATGAGGTGTCGCTGCTCAACGAAGCCAAGCGGGAAGGCCTGGAAGAGGGTGAGAAGCTTGGCCGCGAGAAAGGCGAGCATAGGCGGGCTGAACAAATCGCTTGCAACTTGATCGCCCGAACTGAAATGGACGACAGCATGATCGCCGAAATTGCCGGGCTTTCGGCTGAGGAAGTGGCCCGGCTGCGTGCCGAGGCTCAGCACTGACGCTCTTGGCTGGATCGCCGACCGGCTCCACCAGCTGGCCGGGGTGTTCGCCATCGACGTGGCGGCCTACGCGGTGATGAGCAACCACTACCACTTGGTGGTGCGGGTGGATGCACCTCGGGCAGCGGAGTGGAGCGACGACGAGGTGCTGCGGCGCTGGACGTCGCTGTTCACCGGGCCGCTGCTGGTGCGGCAGTACCTGGAGCGCGGTGGGGAAGGGCTCGCACCCGGCGCGGGAGGTGTTCGAGCGGCGGGTGGCGTGATCGGGGCGTGGGGATCCCTCAGGGACAGGCCCTCATTTTTTCAAGTGGTAAGCGGAGAGGGCATGACGCCGGATGAACACCAGTAAGTTGCCGATCGGCTTCAAGATGTCATCCCTGCTTATTCATGAGGCCAGCCTGAAAACGAAGATAGCGGATGGTATTCTCTTGAGAAATCAGAACGTTCCGGCAAGAACCTGATTCCAGAGGACCATCCGCTATGGGTGAAAGCCTATCCACCTGGACGCCCTCGTGCAACGGCTCTGTTCGTGTCGAGCTGAGCGGCCAGCGCACCACCAGCGACTGCGGGGCGCTGCTGCTGCGTGACGCCCTCGACAACAGCGGCGTGATCGAGGCACTCGAAGACAATCTGGTCGATCGGCGCCATCCGCTGCGCATCCGTCATTCGCTGGCCAGCCAGTTGCGCACCCTGGTGCTGCAGCGCGCGATGGGCTGGATCGATCTCAGCGATACCGACACGTTGCGTCGTGACCCGCTCTGGCAGCTGGCCTGCAGCGATGCGCGCGGCATGACGCCCCTGGCCCAGGACCGGCCGTCTCAAGCCACGCTGTCGCGGCTGCTGACCTGCCTCGGCCGTAACGACAACATCGACGCCGTGCACGAAGGCCTGCTGCGATTAGTGATCTGGCGCCTGACCTCGCTGAAGAATGGCGAGCGCCCCAAGCAGCTGACGCTGGACATCGACGGCCTGCCGATCGAGGTCCATGGCCACCAGGGCGGCTCGGCATTTCATGGACTTTACGGGGCCCGAATCTACTCGCCCTTGGTGGCCTCGCTGGCCGAAACCGGTGACATGGTGGGCGGTCTACTTCGCGAGGGTAACGCCGGCCCGGCCGAGAATGCCGATACCTGGATTCCCCACTTGGTGCGGCGACTCCACGAAAGCGCCGGGGCCCAGGTTCGAGTGCGTATCGATGCCGGCTTCACCGACAATGACACGCTGGAGGCGCTGGAAGAGCGCGACATCGAGTACTTGGGCCGGTTACGCAGCCACAAGGGCCTTCACAAACTGGCGGCGCCATACTTGAAGCGGCCCCGCGGCCGACCTCCTGAGCAGCTTCGAGAATGGTGCCATGACCTTGAGTACCAAGCCGGTTCCTGGACGGCGCCTCGACGCGTGGTGCTGGTGGTGCAGGAACGTCCCGATGATCTGTTGCTGCATGCCTTCTTCCTGGTCACCAACCTCGGCAAGTTCGACTGGCCGCCGGAGAAGGTCCTGGCGCTATACCGCAAGCGCGGCAGCGCCGAAGCGCACATGGGCGAAGTGAAATCGGCGCTCGACGTGCACCTCTCGTCGACGGATCGCGGCGCCTCCACGGTTCAGGACGTGATGGCCCGCAACGAGGTGAGCCTGCTGCTGAGCCTCTATGCCTACCAAGTCCTGCATGGCCTGCGCTGCCTGCTGGAGCGACAGACCCGGCAGGGCTGGAGCCTGAGCCGGATGCGCGAACAGGTGCTCAAGGTCGCTGCCACCTTGTCACTGCACGCCCGGCGCATCACCGTTCACCTCGGCGCTGCTGCTGATAAATGGTGGCCGACGCTGCTGAAGGGGCTGCCGAAGCTGACCGCGCTGCACTGATGCTCTACGCGATGACGAGTGACCGAGAACAAGGCAATCATAATGATGGCCGGCGAGCACGGCTGCCTGGATGGCCATCATCTATGCCTGAACGATATAAAAGAGCCCATCAAGGCTGCTCGGAAGAAATAAGTGGAGTGCCCTTCAGGCGACAACCGCTGCTGGTGGCAAGCGCAGCCGACAAGCCATGGGGTCATAACGCGCGATTCGGTACCTTTGTGAATAAGGCGGGGTCATTGACGACACCCAACTGACTATCGAGCGCTTCGAGGCTACCGGCATGGCGACCGAGATGCCGGAAGATTCTGATAAGCTGCTGGCGATTCTGGATGACGCCGTGAAGCAGCAGCGGGAGCATACAATGGGTATGTTGGGCTGAAACCCGATCTGCTGGCGTGCGCAAGGCCCTGCGAGCCAGCTGTCTATGCCGGAAAGTGCCCTAGGCTTTGTCCGAAAAGTCGGCGAGCGAAGGCCAGACAAGGCAAAAATCGGCGAAAAGACGGAGTTTACGTGGTGTAAATGAGTACTTTGAGCCGATTTTTAACGCCGTATGGTCGAGCGCAGCCAGTTTCAGACAGAGCCTTGTGTCTCTCCGGGCTTGTTGATTAGCTACCAGCAGGCCTGGCATCAGGGTGAGCATCCACAGAGCCTGAGGCGCAACAGCCTGGGATTTAGATTATGCCCCCTGATGCCCTCTATCTCGATAGCTTGAATGGTATCCAAGCCCCTCCCAACCCGGAGTGAGGCTGCACGAACAAGGAAAGGCGACGAGAGCATGGCAGTGATCGGTATCGACGTCAGCAAGCAGAAGATCGACTGCGCCTGGCTGCGCGATGTGGCGAGCGGCAAGGTCAAGACCCGTGTATTCCCTAATCGTCGGCAGGACTTTCCTCGCTTGCTTGAATGGCTCGAACACCAGACCGGGGAGCCACAGGATCAGTTGCATGTGTTGATGGAGGCCACCGGCATCTATCACGAAACGCTCGCGTATTGGCTGCATGCTGCCGGCATCCAGGTTTATGTCCTCAACCCCGCGCAGGTGCGCGACTTCTCCCGAAGCCTGGGAGTACGCGGCAAAACGGATAAGAAGGACAGTGTGGTGCTGGCACGCTATGGCGCGACGCAACGACCTGAGGCTTGGAAGCCGGAGCCCGAGGAAGTGCGCAAGCTCAAGGCGCTGGCAGCGAGACTCGACGCGCTGGACAAGGACATCCAGCGTGAGCGAAACCGGCGCGAGAAAGCCGAGTTCGCCATGGCAAGCGATATCCTCCGCTCGATCGATGACATCCTGTTGGCATTGACTCGTGAGCGGGATCGCCTCCAACAGGAGATCGATGACCACCTCGATCAGCACCCTGGCTTGAAGCAGGATCGCGCCTTGTTGCAAACAATTCCCGGCATTGGCCCTGCGGTATCTCTCCGACTGTTGGCGATGCTGCGTAGCCGCGCTTTCGAAAGCGCCCGCCAGGCCGCGGCGTTTGCGGGGCTTGTGCCTGTTAGTTGGGAATCGGGCAGCTCCGTACGTGGGCGGCCTCGCTTGTCGAAAGCCGGCAATCCGAAACTGAGGCAGAGCCTGTACATGGCAGCCGTTGTCGGGCTGAGGCGGAATCCGGATATCTCCGCGCTATACCAGCGGCTTACAACAAACGGCAAGAGCAAAATGGCGGCCTTGGGGGCGGCGATGCGGAAGCTAATCCACATCGCCTACGGTGTCCTCAAGACCCAGACCGAATATCGGCCACAAACCGCCTGATGGAATGTTTGTGGCCGGTTAGGAGAGATGGTATCTAGGAAAACGAGCGAATTGCCGCGTTAGCGTTATTGTGCGTGGCGTTCAAGTTCGTGCAGGGCGGCGCGGGCGAGAAAGCCGGAGCGGCTCTTGAACTCACTATGGCGCTCGACTGCGCTATCGATACGTTTGATGAGCAGGTCGGGCAGTGTGACGTTGACCTTGTGGCTCTTTCCCAGATAGGGGGTCATGTCGATCTCGACGGCTGCCCATACCCAGCCGGCATAGTCGGGATTCGCCAAGTGCTGCTCGATGGCGCTGGCCGAGGGGATGGGGTCGCCGTGCTCAGCCAGGCTCTCGAGATGCCCCTCGATGGCCTCGCGGGCGTTGGCTATCGCCTCGTCGAAGGTGTCACCGGCCGAGAAGCAACCCGGCAGGTCGGGCACAGCCACGCCATAAGCATGCTGGTCATCACCTACCTCGATGGCAATGGGATAGTACATGGCATTTCTCCTGTGGGGAGCCGGTGTGATCGGTTTCATTTGAGGCCGGCTTGCTTCCTGATGCCCTGTATCAAGCCCTTCTTTAGATCCTTTTTCGGGTGAGGCACTGTGATGGTGCCGGGCTTGGCGGGGTGCCTGAAGTGATGGTGGCTGCCCTTGATACGATCCAGCGCCCAGCCATCCGCTTCGAGCTCCTTGATCAGTTCGCTGCTCTTCACCCCCGACTCCATGTCGTCTCATGTGAGGGTTATAGTAACCCCGTAAAAATCGATCCGTCAAAGCTAACAAAAGAGAAAAGAGAAAAGAGAGGAAAGAGAGGAGGAAAGAGAGGACACCCACTTATTCCCCTTATTTGACAGGAGACCAGCGAACACACCTCGGTAGCCGAGCGCATCGCCGCGCTGGGGCCGGAGGCCGAGCACACCGGACCGGCGGAAGAGGGCGAGGCGGCACCGCCCGCGGCTGCTAGCGTGCCGGCCTGGTGCGATGTCCTTCCATTCCAGCCGCTGATGCCCAATGCGATTCCGTTCAGCTTCGATCGATCTCGAAGGGCAGTCTCGAGCTGGTCGAGACCACCGGCCGCTGCCAGCGCCCGGACAAGCGCGGTGCCATCGCCGAGCGGGCACCCAGGCTGCTGGACCGCTTGGGCATCGAGCCAGAAGCCTTTATCGCTGCCTCCACCACGCTGCTCAAGCGCTTCGGCAGCGCCGTGGGCGCGCCGGCCAGCCTCGGATGCCTACTTTCAGGAGTTCCTTGATCTGCTGTTCCCGGAGATCCATGAGCAGGTGGATTGGAGCCAAGGTTACAGCTTCCTCGATAAGGAACTGCAGCAGGTCACACCGGATGCCAACAGCGGCCGGCACTACGCTGACAAGCTGATCAAGGTTTACGCCCGCGACGGTAGCGAGACCTGGGTGCTGATCCACGTCGAAGTGCAGGGCGAGCCAGAAGAGACCTTTGCCGAGCGCATGTACACCTACCAGTACCGGCTGCGGGACCGCTACGGGGTGGACGTGGTGAGCCTGGCGGTGCTGGCCGATACCCGCGACAGCTTCCGGCCCACGAGCTTTCGCTATCAGCGCTGGGGATGCGCGCTGACCTTTGCTTTCCCCGCGGCTAAACTGATTGACTGGGAAGCCCGCTGGGCTGAGCTGGAGGTCAGCAGCAACGTCTTCGCGCTGGTGGTGATGGCTCAGATCCACGCCAAGCGGATCAAGGACGACGCCACGCGCAAGGATGTCAAGATTGCACTGATTCGGCTGCTCTATGAACGAGGCTACAGCCGCGATCAGGTCGTGCTGCTGTTCAACATCATCGATTGGATGCTCCAACTGCCCCGTGCTCTGGAACCCGAGTTTGCCCAGGCGGTCCATGCCATACAGGAGGAAAAGCACATGCCTTACGTGAATACGATTGAGCGCCTGGCATTAGAGAAAGGGCGTCAGGAAGGGCGTCAGGAGGGCGAGCAACTGCGTGCCGAACAGACTGCCCGTAATCTGATCAAGTTGGGTGTGCTCAGCGATGAGCAGATCGCCGAGGCCACCGGCCTGGCGGTGACTGATGTCCGTGTGCTGCGCGTTGAGGATAAGCACTGATCCTTCCCTTTATTCACGGCGATCGAAGCCGAGCGTCAGCAAGCTATCTGGCGATTCGAGATGCGTGATGAACGCCAGCCTGAGGTGTCGCTGGGGAACATCCTGCAGATGAACCTGATCGAATTGAACAAGGCGGATCGCCTGGGATTGCCAGAAGGCCCGTTACGCGCCTGGATCACTTTCTTCACGCACTGGCAGGAGGAATTTACCATGGCCAAGGTTGCCCACGAACCGGTAAAACGAGCCATGAGCCGTATCCGCGAGCTCAGTGCGGATGAGGAAGCTCGCAGGCTGGCCTTTGTGCGGGAGCGCGCACTGGGGGATGAGGTGTCGTTGCTCAACGAAGCCAAGCGGGAGGGTGAACAGCGCGGCATTGAAAAAAACAAGCGTGAGACCGCCCGTAACCTGATCTCCCGTACCGAAATGGACGACGGCATGATCGCTGAGATTGCCGGGCTTTCGGCTGAGGAAGTGGCCCGGCTGCGTGCCGAGGCTCAGCACTGACGCTCTTGGCTGGATCGCCGACCGGCTCCACCAGTTGGCCGGGGTGTTCGCCATCGACGTGGCGGCTTACGCGGTGATGAGCAACCACTACCACTTGGTGGTGCGGGTAGATGCACTGCGGGCGGCGGAGTGGAGTGACGACGAGGTGCTGTGGCGCTGGACGTCGCTGTTCACCGGGCCGCTGCTGGTGCGGCAGTACCTGGAGAGCGGTGGGGAAGGACTCGCACCCGGCGCGAGTCAGGCCGTGGCGCAGTGCGCGTCGACCTATCGAGAGCGGCTGGCGGATGTCTCCTGGTTCATGCGCGTGCTCAACGAGTCCATCGCCCGCCAGGCGCGGCATCTGAGAGGCAGGCGAGCGGCGCGTGAGGTGTTCGAGTGGCGGGTGGCGTGATAGTGATTTTCCTTGCGCCTGTGTAGTCCAAAAACTACACTGTGGCCATGCTTGATATCAAACAAACGGATACCTACCGAAAGTGGGAGCGCAAGCTTCGTGATCAGCGTGCCAAGGCCCTGATTGCGGCCCGTGTTTTCCGGTTGGCTAACGGATTGCCAGGTGATGTGAAGCCCGTAGGGCAAGGCATTAGCGAGCTACGCATTCACCATGGTCCAGGTTATCGCATTTACTTCAAGCAGCGCGGTGGCGAGATCCTCATCCTCCTGTGTGGTGGTGATAAAAGCACCCAGCACAGCGATATCGAAACCGCACAGCGCCTGGCAGCAGAGTGGGAGGCATCATGAGTGATAAGATATACGACTACGATCCGGCAGCGGCGTTGGAGAGCGAGCAAGCCATTGCCGTGTTCCTTGCCGATGCGTTGGAAACCGGAGATTCCGCCTACATTGCGAGGGCAATGGGCGTGGTGGCTCGTGCCAAAGGCATGACAGAGTTAGCCCGCGAAACCGGATTATCCCGTGAGCAGCTTTATCGTTCATTCAGCGAGCAAGGCAATCCGACGCTAAAAACCATGCTTGCGGTGATGCGTGCGTTGGGCGTGGACTTGACGGCGCGTCCACATGAGGAGCCGGCTGCATGACGGCAAGAGGAATTCACCATGGCCAGGATTGCCCACCGAACCGGTAAATCGAGCCATGAGCCGTATCCGCGAGCTCAGTGCGGATGAGGAAACTCGCAGACTGGCCTTCGTGGGGAGCGCGCAATGCGGAATGAAGTGTCGCATGTTCTGGTCAACGGCAGCGCCGATTCGTTGAAAGCTCTTGCCTGGCTATCGGCCGGATGTGATCTTCGTTGATGGTGTAGAGGGGGAGGTCTCCTTGACTGATCGCCTTTTGGGTCCGGGGTTTTCCTGGTACTTCTAGCGAGAACATCCCAGAAGGCCCTGCAGACCTCCATGGAGCCTCTGGTGCTACACTGGCGCTTCTGCTGCACCGTCGTACCTGGAGGCGCCATGTCCACCCCCGCTCGCAAGAAGCTGCCCATCGGTATTCAGACCTTCGCCGATATCATCGAGGGGGGCTACCACTACGTCGACAAGACGCCGCTGATTCATCGGCTGGTGGAGGAGGGCAAGTACTATTTCTTCTCGCGCCCGCGGCGCTTCGGCAAGAGCCTGACCCTGGATACCCTGGCCTGCCTCTTCGAGGGACGCGAGGCGCTGTTCCGTGGCCTTTATATCCACGACAAATGGGAGTGGCGGCGCCGCCATCCGGTGATACGGCTGAGCTTTGGCGATGGCGTGCTGCAGAGTCGCGAGGCGCTGGATGTCCGCATCCGCGACCAGCTGTTTCGCGAGCGAGAGCGCCTGGGGGTATCGCTTACGCGTGAGACCGACATTGCCGGGGAGTTTTCGGCGCTGATTCGCGACGCCCACGCCCGGCATGGCGAGCGCGTGGTGGTACTGATCGACGAGTATGACAAGCCGATTCTCGACAACCTCATGGAGTCGGAGCGCGCCCGGGCCCTGCGCGAGGGGCTGAAGAATCTCTATAGCGTGCTCAAGGATGCGGACCCGCACCTGGCTTTTGTGCTGCTCACCGGGGTCTCCAAGTTCAGTAAGGTGAGCCTCTTCTCGGGACTGAACAACCTCAACGACATCACCCTGGATGCACCCTACGCCACGCTCTGCGGCTATACCGATCCCGATCTCGAGGCGGTATTCGCGGCCGAGCTGCCGGGTCTGGATCGTGAGCAGATCCGCCACTGGTACAACGGCTACCGCTGGGGCGGGGAGGCAGTGACGTCGGTCTACAATCCCTTCGATGTGTTGCTGCTGTTTCAGAAGCGTCAGTTTGGCCCCTACTGGTTCGAGAGCGCCACGCCCAGTTTCCTGGTGGAGCTGCTTCGGCAGCGCGGCGTGTTCACGCCTGCCCTCACTGCCTGGCATAGTCGTCCGGCGCTGCTGGGGCGTTTCGATGTGGACGATATCGCGACTGAGGCACTGCTCTTTCAGACTGGGTACCTGACGCTGCACGAGGTGCGCGAGGAGATTCCCCACCGGCCTTTCTATCGCCTGGGCTTCCCCAACCAGGAGGTGGAGATGAGCCTCAACGAGGCGCTGCTGCCGGTACTGGGGCTAATTGATGATGCCCAGGACGAGCTGATACTGCGGCTGCCGGGCCTGCTCAGGGCGGCAGACTTTGCGGGGCTGGAAACCTACTTCAAGGCGCTTTACGCCAGCCTTCCCCATGACTGGTATCGCAACAACCCCATCGCCAGGTACGAAGGCCACTATGCCAGCGTCTTCTACAGCCACTTCGCCGCCCTGGGGGTGCGGGTGGCGGTGGAGGACGCCAGCCACCACGGCCGAGTGGACATGACCGTGGAGGCCTTCGGGCACCTCTACCTGTTCGAGTTCAAGGTGGTGGAGCAGCTCCCCGAGGGGCGGGCCCTGGAGCAGCTCAAGGCATGCGGTTATGCAGACAAGTACCGGGGCCGGGGCATGCCGATTCATCTCGTGGGCGTGGAGTTCTCGAGGGAGCAGCGCCAGATCGTGGCCTTCGAGGTGGAGGAGTCATATGAGCCTGCATAAGGATAGGGTGGGGTAGCGGCGCATGATGCAGCATGACTACCAGCGCGTGATCCATGAACTGCAGCTGGTCATTGAGGAGACCCGGCAAACCATCGACCGCTTCGAGGCCGCCGGCATGGACGAGCGCATGCCGGAGGATTACCGGCAGCTGCTCGCGATTCTGGATCGGGCCGTGAAGGACCAGCGAGCGCATACGCTGGCGATGCTGGACAAGCCGGAGGCCTAGGAGCCTGTCGGACTTAACGCTGATCTGCTGCGAACCCCGGGCTTTCGGCCAATTTCATCGATCTGATTCGTTAAATAGCGCGCTATTCGCCTCATCAGATCGATAAACTTGTCTCGAAATCCGTGTTCCTCGCGACGATCGGTCAAACCCGACAGGCTCCTAGCGCGAGCTGGCTGAACTCATCAACTGCGTAGCGAATCGCTGGCGCTGGCCTGGGCGGCTCGGGTCACGATGTCATAGCGGCTGAGTGACGGTGTGTCATCGACTGTTACGCTGCCGCTGTTCCCCTGGCCGGCCTCGCGGGCACGGTGCATGTCGTTGGCCTGCTGCGCCAGTTCCAGCTGGGCGGTCAGCAGGTACTGGCGTGCCTGGGCGGCGACCTGGTGATCCTTGGGCGAGGGGTCGGCGGGGGCCAGGGCGGCGCTGATGACCTGCTGCATCTTGTCGATGGTGGCGCGCGCATCGCCCGGTACCGGGCCGTAGTCGATGGGCACCTCGCCGGCTACGGCGTAGCGTTGGCCGTCCGGGCCGCGTTCGTACTGGTAGCTTGCCGCGCCGGTAGATCGGCCGCCGGCAATCTGGTGGGCCAGTTCGTGCTGGCGCACCTCTCGGTCGGTGGTTTTCAGCTCTTCGAGCAGGCGCAGCTCCTCCTCGCTCAAGGTTTCGCCGTTGGGCTTCTGTGCCGTATCACTCTTGGCCACCTTGCCTTGGGCGGCTTCCTCGCTGGCCGTGGCGGCACTGTCCGGCTTGCCAGGCTCGCCGATCTGACGCACGCCGTCGGCCTGATGCCCGGGCTGGTTGCTTGTCTGGGCAGGCGCAGGCGTGAAAGAGACGGGGCCGATAACGGTGGATGCAAACATGGCGGATTGTCCGGTGGTTCGAGCTGATGAGAGCCGGTGGCAAGGGCCTAATGGGGTAAAGTATTAGCCAACCTGCTGCCAACGACAAGTGTGCCCATGCCAACCATCGACGTGGTGATCGAGCTCTCTGCCGAGGCCTGCCTCGCGCACTACGAAGGGCGGGTCGGTCAGGTGCATACCCATAGCCTGGACGGCCGCCGGGTGATCTTTCCTGCCGAGGCGCTGCGCCGGGTGGTCACCCGCGAGGGCGTCCACGGTGTCTTTCGCCTGCGCTTTTCGCCGGAAGGGCGCTTCGAGTCGATTCAGCGGATCGGGTGATCCTTTTCGATGGGGATTTGGTTTAGATCAAGCCGGGAGGAGCAAGTCGCAGGCGGCTTTCTGGTAGGATGGGCGCCATAGGGACAGGGGTTGTGTTCATTCTTGGTGCCGACACTGATGCGGTGCCCGCCACGCGATAGGCCAAATTATGCCTGCAGGGGTGAAGCAAGGAAGCGCTGCGAGGGTGCAGCAGAGTCGTCAGCTGGATTCGCTGGCGGAGCCGCCGGAGGCGAGTCATGAGCTGTTCGTTGGGTTGAGTTCGCTGCGGGATACGCTGACCAGCCGCTACCACTCCCGCGATTTTGCCTTTGCCCATGCCTACTACTTGCGCAGCCGTGTGCTGGCGCTGGGTATCATCTTTGCTCTGCTGTCGCCGCTGTGGATCGTGGTGGACTCGCTGGTGCTGCCCGCCGAGCTGCTACGGTATACCCTGGTGGGGCGGGTGATATTGATGTTGGGGCTGGTGGCGGTGCTGCTGCTGGCCATGTTCAGTCGGGACAGAATTCGTCGTATCCGCCTCTGCGCTGGCATGTTGCTGGCGCTACCCGCCGCGTTTTACGTGTTGGTGCTGTTGATGCTGCCGGCCGGCGAAATTCGCAATCTGGTGGGTTACGGCTTCATTCCTTTCCTGCTGGTCGCTGCACTGAGCGTCTTTCCCTTTACCCTGCTCGAGTCGCTGCTGGCTGGCCTGGCCATGCTGGGGCTCCTGGCCTTCGCGCAGCTCCTCGAGGGCAGCTGGATGACCGGCAGGGGCGTGGAGGCCTTCTGGCTGCTCTCCAGCCTGCTGCTGGTCTCGCTGGCGGCCAATCATTTCCAGCTCAGCCTGCTGCTGCGCCTCTACCGCCAGGCGACCCATGATCCGCTCACCGGGCTGTTCAACCGCGGGGCCCTGGAGGTCCATCTTGGCAAGATACAAGCCTGGCAGCGGGAGATGGAGGGCGAGCAGCACTTAGGCGGAGCTCCCTGTTCGGTGCTGATGCTCGATCTCGATCACTTCAAGCAGATTAATGATCGCCACGGCCACTCCATCGGTGACTCGGTGCTGCGGCAGTTGGCGGCCATTCTCACCACCCAGACGCGCAAACAGGACTGTGCCGCTCGCTATGGGGGTGAGGAGTTCGTGGTCATCCTGCTGGGCAGCGATGCCGTTCGGGCGCAAGAGGTCGCCGAGCGGATCCGCTGCGCCGTGGCGCGCCATGAGTTCGTCGATCATGAGCAGCGCCGGGTACCGGTGACAACCAGCATCGGGGTCACCCAGCTGCTTCAGCACGAACCGCCCCAGGAGGCCCTCAAGCGAGCGGACCAGGCGCTGTATCAAGCCAAGCACCAGGGTCGCAATCGGGTTGTCAGTGCCGACAGACACCTAGCGACACCGGCCTGACCGAGGTCATTTTGGGCCGCTTGCCAGAGCGTGGCGATCTCGCCGGAGGCGCTCAAGTATCGCGACGTCACGCCGATACCGATACCACCAACAATTCTTAAAGGTGGCGGCATGCCAAACAGTACGCGTCAGATGGCGTTGCAGACCTGGCTGATCCTGGTGCCGGTGATGCTGATCGTCATGGGCGTGATCAACGGAGCGGCGGTGTGGCTCATGCCGGCGGACCTGCATCCTCCTGTGGTCAGCCTGCCGCTGATGGTGCTGGCGGGCGTCGGGCTGTTGGCCATGCTGATGGGGTGGCAGGGGCTTGCCTGGCTAAGCGCTGCTGCGCTGCTGCTGATGGGGCTGCATGGTCCGCTGCTGGCGCTCTTCCCCGACTCTCCACTGCAGTACTGGCCGCTACCCATGACCTCCGCCACCAGCGTGGTGGTGCTATTGCTCTCGCTTTGCCTGCTGCTTGGCGTAGGCTCGCCGCGGGCCAGGTTGATATGGCTGGTGGCGGGCCTGATCGTGACCCTGGTGGGCGGGCTCAGCGTGCTGGGCGAGCTGTGGCCCGGTGCCATTGGCACCAGCCCTTGGGGCAGTGCCTTCTCCTCCGCCTTTACCGCCTTGCCGGGCCTGCTGTGTGGTACTGCCATGCTGCTGCTGGCGCGCGGTCGCCCCTCGAACGCCGCCGCCGTGCAGCGGGCCATGGTGCTTTCGATGGCCGGCGGGGTGCTGGCCAGCGGCCTGGCCTGGTCGGCGTTGACCTGGCAGCAGCATGATGCCCAGCGCCGCCAGGCGGATCAGCTGCTGAGCAATTTCAAGGTGGCGGCCGAGCAGGCGATGGATGCTCGTCAGCTGCAGCTCGTGCGCATGGCCGAGCGCTGGGAACAGCTGGGCGGCTTGCCCGACCCAGCGTTTCGCGAGCTTGAGCTCGAGGCCATTTTTCGTGATACCCCCAGCCTGGTGGCCCTTCATTGGCAGGATGAGCAGGAGCGTTTTCGCTGGGGGCGCCAGCGTGGCGACTCGCCGAACCTGGCTGAGTGGCTCGACCGTGACGGCGGCTGGCTGCTGGATTGGCTGGCCGTTGGCGGCTCATATCCGCGCTGGGTGCTGCCGGACCCCGCACGCCCCAGTTTGGCGCTGGTAGCGGTGCCTCTGCCCGAACCGGCGGCGAGCCAGCTGGTGGCGGTGATCGATCTGGAAATGCTGCTCAGCGAGGATGTCCGCTCCATCGTGACGCCCCTGATATTGACCGTTCGCCACGGGGCAGGCCGGCTACTTACGAATAGCGAGGATCACGGCGAGCCTGGGCGGAGCTCGGCCGCGGGCTGCTGGTGCTGCCGGGCGGGATGACCCTGGAGACTCGTGGGCACGCGGTGGCCGCCGCGGCACCCAGCCTGGGCGGCCTGCTGCCGCTGGGCGTCGGGATCGGTGGGTTGACCTTGAGCTATCTGCTGGCGTTCAGTCTGGGGTTGGCGGGGGTCAGTACGCAGCGCTCCTTGACGCTTGCCATGACCCAGCGCCACCTCAGGGCGCAGCAGCGGGTACAGACCATGGTGGCCCAGGACAAGCCGCTGCCGGAGATCCTTCAGGCGATCTGTCGCCTGGTCGAAGCGCAGTCGCCGGGTGCGCTGTCATCGATCATGCTGGCCAGTCGCGATGGACAGCGTCTGGATCGGATCTTCAGCATCAGCCTGCCGAAGGCCTACCTGGAGGCGGTGAGTGGCGTGGATGTGCATCCCGAAGCGGGTGCCTGCGGGCGGGCGGCTCATACCCGTGACTTCGTGATCTGCCGTGACCTGGCGAGCGACCCGCTGTGGCGAGGATTCCATGACCTTACCGCGGCCCATGGGCTGTGGGCCTGCTGGTCCTACCCGGTGATCGCCAGCGACGGCCGACTGCTTGGCACCTTCGCCACTTACTTTCGCGAGCCGGGCGAACCCGACGCCAATGATCGGCGGCGCATTGTCGAGGCGGCCGAGCTGGTGGCGCTGGCGGTGGAACGGGAGCAGAACCGCCGCGCACTGCGCGAGAGCGAGCAGCGCTACCGTTCACTGTTTGCCTACCACCCGGATGCGGTGTTCTCCCTCGACCTGGAGGGGCACTTCCTCACCGCCAACTCGGCCTGCAGCGAGCTCACCGGCTATCCCCTCAAACGCCTGATCGGCATGCACTTCGGTTCCCTGATCGACACGGCAGACCGGCAGCGCATCGAGCAGCGCTTCCTGGCCGCCGGCCGGGCGAGGCGTTTCGCTATTCGCTGGAGGTGAGGCGCCGTGACGGGCGCAGCGTCTTCGTTGATCTCACCAACCTGCCCATCATCGTCGACGATCGCGTGATCGGCCTGTACGGCATCGCCAAGGATATGACCGAGCGCCATGAGCGAGAGACCGAGCTGCGCATCCTGCAGCGCAGCGTGGAGGCGAGCATCAACGGGGTGGTGATCGCCGATGCCCGCGAGCCGGGTATGCCGCTGATCTATGTCAACGAGTCCTTCGAGCGCATTACCGGCTATCGCCGCGACGAGGTACTGGGTCGCAGCTGTCGCCTGCTGCAGGGCAGCGAAACCGATCCCGCCGCCGTGCAGCAGCTTCGCGAGGCGCTCGCCCAGCGTCGCGAGATCAACGTCACCCTGCTGAACTATCGCAAGGATGGCTCGCCGTTCTGGAACAACCTCTTTCTGGCGCCGGTGCGTGATGGCGTGGGCGTGGTGACGCACTTCGTGGGGGTGCAGCACGATATCTCCGAGCGCAAGGCCTACGAGGCCAAGCTGGCGTTTCATGCCAGCCACGACGCCCTGACCGGGCTTGCCAACCGCTCGCTGTTCGAGGATCACCTGATCCACGACGTGCAGCTGGCGCAGCGTCATGACGGCTGCCTGGCGGTACTGTTCGTCGACCTGGATGATTTCAAGCCGATCAACGACAGCCTGGGCCACGAGATCGGCGACCAGGTGCTGATCCAGGTGGCGCGGCGGCTGGGCGATGAGCTGAGCCCCGGCGATACTCTGGCGCGCTTCGGGGGGATGAGTTCCTGGTTCTGCTGCCGGAGCTTCGCCAGGAGGACGACGCGCTGTCGTTGGCCGAGCGGTTGCTGACCTGTATCTCCCGTCCCTATCGCGTGCAGGAACACGAGCTCTACCTGAGTGCCAGCGTGGGCGTGGCCTTCCTGCGCGAGGAGTTGGCCAACCCGGTAGCGTTGATCCAGCAGGCGGACATGGCCATGTATCGGGCCAAGCAGAAGGGGCGCAACGCCTGGGAGTGCTTCACCGGCGAGATCAACGATGAGGTGAGCTCGCGCATGGCGCTGCGCAACGACCTTCAGGAGGCCATCGAAGCGGGCAGCTTCGAGCTGCACTATCAGCCGCTGCTGAATGCCGATGACGGCAGCGTGGCGGGCTTCGAGGCGCTGGTGCGCTGGAAGCATCCGCAGCACGGCTATCTCTCGCCGGGGCTTTTCATCCCGCTGGCCGAGGATACCGGGCAGATCGTGCTGATCAGTGAGTGGGTGCTGCGCCAGGCCTGTCGTGACATGCGCCGGCTCGAGGCCGAGGGCCTGGGGCGCTATCGGGTTTCGGTGAATCTCTCGCCGCTGCAGTTCCATCGCCCCCATTTTCTTGCCAATCTGCAGCAGGCGCTGCAGGAGACCGGGCTTGATCCCGAGTGCCTGGAGCTGGAGCTCACCGAAGGTATCCTGATGAACGATACCGATGCCGCCATCGAGACGCTCAGGGCGCTGCGTGAGATGGGCGTCGAGGTCTCCATCGACGACTTCGGGACCGGGTATTCCAGTCTCAGCTACCTCAAGCAGCTACCGATCGGCAAGATCAAGATCGATCGCAGCTTCATTCGCGACGTGACTACCAGTCCCCATGACAGCGCCATCGTCCAAGGGATCATCTCCATGGCGCACCACCTTGGGCTCGAGGTCGTGGCGGAGGGGATCGAAGAGGTGCAGCAGCGCGACTATCTGGCGGCCCACGGCTGCGATGTGTTCCAGGGGTTCTATTTTGCCCGACCGATGCCGCTGGAGCAGCTGTCGCGCTTTCTGGTCGAGCGGCGTCCGGCGAGGGGCATTAAAGTGAGTCAGGCGACGGCCGATAGATAGGCTGCGAATTGAATGAGCGGTCAGGCTTGCCTGATCCGACGTGGATGAGACCAGGATGGCGCAGGTGCAAGACGATTTTATCCGGGTGACCAGCCCCGCGGAGATTGAATCCCTGCTGGATCTGATGATTGAGTCGGGCGGGGCTTCGCTGCTGCTCGACAAGCCCGAAGCGACGCCGCTCCCGGTGCTGCTCATGGAGCAGGAGACCGGCGAGTCGCTGGTGGTGGATATCACCGCGGTGCGGGAGGTCGCCGGTGAGATCAAGCGCGGTCTTGGCTTTCGCCTGCTGGGGCAGGTGCAGGGCAAGATGGTGCGTACCCCGCCCATCAAGGCGCTGGAGACACAGGCGGCGGATAGTCGGGTCACCTGTCACTGTGAGTATCCCCGCTATCTCGAGGAGTTGCAGCGCAGGGAGTCCTTCCGGGCCCGGCTGCGCCTGGGCATGGAGGTGGGAGCCATCGTGCGGGCCGACGATGAGGCCACGGTACAGGGCGATCTCCTCGATCTTTCCCAGGAGGGCTGCCAGCTCGAGCTGCCGGCGTCGGTGGCCGGGCTGCTCTCCAGTGCGCCGCACCCGCTGGAGGTCGAGCTTTGCTTTCCCAACGGTACGCGCTTTACCGTCAAGGCGTCGCCGCGGCACCAGAGCGTGAACACCGAGCGCCAGACCATGCGGGTCGGGTTTCGCTTTGAAGGGCGGACCGCCGACCAGGAGCGCAAGCTCTGGTTCTTCGTGCGGGAGATCGAGCGTGAGGCCTCGCGTCATGCCGACGAGGGCAGCACGGGGCGTCTGCCCTCGATGTTGTTTCAGGCTCAGGCCCAGGCCGTCTCGGCGCCATCGGTGGGGCGCCGCAACATGCTGGTTTACCCAACGCCCATGGCGCGTCGCCTGGCAAGGGTGGCCGGCTATCTGGATGCCCAGCTGCTTGAGCTGCAGGAGGAGGGCGACGTCGACCCGGTGCAACTCTCTCGGCATGCCGATTTTCTCCTGATGCTGGCCGACGAGGACATCGAAGCGCTGCTGTTCGCCACCCGCTGTCTGCAGCGCGAGCCGCTGCTGGTGCGCCACGGGCTTGCCGTGGCCGTGCATTTGCTGGCGCTGGCTGGCGGCAGTTCGGTACCGCGCGACGTGCGCAAGGCGGTGGCTGCCTGCGCCATGATCCACGATCTGGGCAAGGGCTGCCTTCCGGCTTCGCTGCTGACGGCCAAGGCGCTTTCTCCGGCCGAGTACAACCAGCTCAAAGGGCATGTGCCCGCCGTGCTGGAGCGTCTGACCCGCTGCCATTGGCTGTCCGCCAGCGTCGCCAAGTCGGTGGTGGGGGGCATCAACGAGCGCCTGGACGGCAGCGGCTATCCCCAGGGGGCGAGCAGTGAGCAGCTGCACGAACTCTCGCGGATGAGCGCGGTGGTCGATGTGGTCGATGCCCTGCGTCGCGATCGACCGGATCGCCCGGCCTGGCGGATCGACGCCGTTTACCGTCACTTGCTCAAGGCGCCCGGCCAGTTCGACCCGCGCTGGGTCAAGCGCTATATCCAGCGCTTCGGGCTGCGCCCGATCGGGTCGCTGGTGCGCTTCGCCGGAGGTGACATGGCATGGATCCAGCGCCTGGATCAGCAGGGGCGGCCCTTCCAGGTGCAGCTCACCGATACCGTCGAGCCGCCGGGCGAGGCCCTTGGCGAGGTGATACGCGGCGACGTGGTGGCCCGCCTCGGCGAGCCGGTGGAGGAACTGGCGGTCTCTACCTGAGCGCCCCGCTTGGTCGGCAGGCTTCAGCGAGCGGTTGGGTAGCGCTGGGTGCGACTTCGTCGAACCGAAGGACGCTCCCTCCACAAAGCCGTTTCACGCTCAGCGGCGGAGCGCCTAAAGTTGCTGTCTGTGGTGCCGATATAGGGAAATACCTCCTTGGCGGCGGTCTTTTCAACCAAACCAACGGCTGCAGGCCTGTCAGACTGCGCAAGGCCAAGGCAAGCGGCGGGGCACGTTACCGGCCTCGCCTCGGCAAGACACTAGAGGAGAGCAAGCGCCATGACTGCAATGCGAGGAGCCGCTGCCTATGGCGGCCGTGGTGCCGGGGCCTATGCCCGGGTGGGTGTCGAAAGTGCCACCATGTCGGCCAGCCCCCATCAGCTGATCGTGATGCTGTTCGACGGCGCCCAGGCGTCAATTCGCGCGGCACGCATTCACATGCAGGCGGGCAATACCGCCGAGAAGGGCAAGCAGATCTCCAAGGCATTGGATATCGTCAACAATGGCCTGATGGCCGCGCTGGATAGCGAAAAGGGCGGCGAGATCGCCGAGCGCCTGGCGTCGCTCTATGACTACATTGCCCGGCTGCTGCTGGCTGCTAACCTGCATGATGATCATGAGAGTCTCGATCAGGCCGAACGGCTCCTCGAGGACATTGCCTCGGCGTGGCGTGACATCGGCAGTGCCGGAACACAGGGCTGAATGACCATGGCGACAGCGGGCGGTCAGCAGAGCGTCATCGAGGCCTATGAGCGTCTGCGACAGCAGGCCGCTCGTATGCGGGAGCTGGCCCAGGCGGGTGACTGGGATGCACTCCTTGACTCTCAGGCCGACTACCTGCGGCAGGTCGATCGGCTGCGTCGACTCGACGTCGACGTGGCGCTGGATGTCGACGGCATGACCCGCAAGGGGGAGCTGCTCGAGGCGATCCTCGACGATGATCTGCAGGTTCGCCAACAGCTGATGGCGCGCCGCGACGAACTCGGCGAGCTGCTGACAGCGTCGCGACGCCAGCGTCAGATGCATCGCGCCTATGGTCGGCAAGCCGCGTCTGCGCTGGAGCACGGTGGCGTGGACCCTTCCGATCCGGCCGGTAAGCGAGAGCCGTGAGTGGCATCACCCCTCTGATCGATACCCTGCTCCACCAGGTGCTGGGCAAGCGGGTCGATGTGCCGCGGGCGCGGGATCTCAACGAGCCGGTGCGCCCCGTCGATGCGGGGGAGGGGCCCAAGGCCTTGCACAGTGATTCGCGTCTGGACGGCCGACGGTCCGCCTCGGCGCCCTTGACCGGCAGCGCGCCCGCTGGTCAGCGTGGCGAGGCAGCGAGCACGCCCGCAGCCCCCGCCGACCCGGCGCGACCGCACTCCTTTCAGACGCATTTCAGCCCTTCGGCCCGCACCATTGCCGACTTGTTGGTGCGCTTTCCGGCGCCGCCCTCGGTGCTGAGCACCAGCGCCCCTCTGATGGGCGCCGAGGAGCCGCCCAGCGCCACGACTCTGGCTAGCCGCTTGCAGGCCGGCGTGCGCGATAGCGGGCTCTTCTATGAGTCGCATCTGTCGCGCTGGTACCGGGGAGAGATGTCGCGCCAGCAGCTCGAGAGCGAACCACAGATGTGGCGAACTCAGCGCTTTACCCCTGCCGCGGCGAGTCTGGCTGAGCGAGCGGCCCTCCGTGCGGCGGCTTCGCCGGCTTCCAGCACGACCGCCGCGCCGGGCTCGGGGGCGGCGCCCGGCCTGGCCGCTGCTTCCGCGGCCCACGCCGCGGCGCCAGCGACAGGCTCGACGCCGCAGGGCAGCCCTACATCTAGTCCCATGCCAGGCGCGGCCGGGGCGCCGCTCCAGGGGTCGCCGCTCCAAGGGGCTGCCGCCCAGGCGGGCGGGGCCACGCCCACGGTAGCCAGTCAGGGTGCCGGCTCTTATGCGGCGACCGGGGCGCTGCTGCCGTCGGGTAGCGGTGGCACAGAGGGCATGGCGCCGCGTGACAGCGCCGCGGCCGCGCCGCTGCGTGCGACGCCCGGCCAGGCTCAGGGTGGCCCGGGTGTCCAGGGGGGCAGTGAGGCGGCAGGAGCGGCTTCGCGGGATGCCGCCGAGCTCGCCGCGCGGTCGCGTCCCGCTGGCGGGGAGCCGGTACATGAAAGCCTTCATGGGGTGGTTCGGCATCAGCTCGAGATGCTGGTATCCCCGGTGCTGCGCTGGGAGGGGGATGTTTGGTCGGGCATCTTCATGGCGCTGATGGTGCAGCTGCCGTCCTCGGCGCAGCGTGATGGCGGCGAGGCTCAGGGGGAGCAGGAGCAGGCGTCGGCGGATCAGGATGTTTGGCACTCCGAATTGACGCTGCAAGTGCCGCGCCTGGGCGACATTCGGGTGATGATGTGGCTCCGCGATGCCGACGTCAGGCTGGAGCTGTCCGCCGCCGACGAGGCGGCGCTGATCGCACTGCGCGACGGTGTGCCTCGTCTCGAACAGCGGCTGAGGGCGGCCGGCATGGGGAGTGTCGTTGTCGAGGCGCGCCCGCTGAACGAAGAGGGGATGGGCGATGCCGGAGCGTGATACTGAGCGACGCCGTCAGGCAGTCGCCCTGGCCTACCGCGATGGCGACGATGCGCCGCGGGTGCTGGCCAAGGGCTATGGCGATATGGCCGAGCGCATTCTTGCCGAGGCCCGACGTCAAGGGATCTATGTGCACGATGCCCCGGAGCTGGTTGGTCTGCTGATGGGGCTTGACCTGGATGAGCGGATCCCTCCGGCGCTATACCAGGTCATTGCCGAGCTGCTGGTATGGGTCTACGAGCTTTCGGAGGCGCAGTCGGATAGCGGCTTTGGTGAGTAAATGTAATTTTTTGTTATGAAGTGCGCCGCTTCTCTGTGGATTTTGTAGTTGTCAAGCGCAGTGCCGTGGGCTTTTGTCCCGCAGGCCAAGGGCTTAGAAAACTCATGAAAAAGTATTGACTTGCATCATGCGAAGGTAGGATCGAGCGTGATGCCGTGTCTGTTGGCAAGGAGGCTGCCAAGTCGGAGAATGTAGGCGCTTGTTAGGCGATGTGTGGGGAGTGTGTCGGCGCTGCCGCATGCTGTCTGCCATACGTCTAGCGGAACGCAAAAAAATAAGGACACGCAGCCTTTGCGTGCAGGGAACATCATCATGACCAACATGCATCACCTGGAGGAAATCCAGGAGCTCAATCTCGCCTATTTGTTGCTGGCTCAGCGTTTGCTCAACGAAGACCGCTGCGCTGCCCAGTTTCGCCTCAAGATCAATGATGAGATGGCGGACCTGCTGCAGTCGCTGGGTGCCGCCCAGCTGGCTCAGCTGGCTCGCAGCAATCAGCTGCTCTGTCACTTCGGCTATGACGAAGCGGAGCAGCTGCGGCAGGTCGTCGAAAACCCCCGCGACAACGGTCTTTCTCGGTTCCATGCCTCGCTGCTGATGGCGGGGCGGAGCGGTGAGCAGTCAGTCGTGGAGGGGTAGGGCATGACACAGAAAAGCCTGATCGCTGAAATGCAGCAGGTGCAGCTTGCCATCGAGCTGATCGAGCTGGGAGCGCGTCTCCAGGTGCTGGAGACCGAGACCGATCTCAGTCGGGCCCGCTTGATAAGGCTGTTCAAGGAGGTGCGGGGAATGTCGCCGCCCAAGGGCATGCTGCCGTTCTCCACCGACTGGTTCATTACCTGGTTGCCCAATGTGCATGCGTCCTTGTTCTACAACATTTACCGGCGCTTGATGAAGGATCAGGGGTGCGAGCGGATGCGCGCCTTCGTGACCGCGTATCGTCTTTACGGTGAGCAGGTGGCCATCGATGGTGTGGAGCCGGTGCTGGGGTTGACCCGGGCCTGGACCTTGATCCGCTTCTTCGAGAGCGACCTGTTGCAGCTTTCCACCTGCCATCAGTGTGGTGGCCATTTCGTTGCCCACGCGCATACGCCGGATCACGACTACGTGTGCGGAATCTGCATGCCGCCCTCCCGTGCGGGCAAGACGCGCAAGCGCCGCGAGCGCGAAGCGAAGCGTCGCGAGTTGGGCGCTGGCGGGGTCGTGGTGCCGGAAGTGGCGGCGCGACGTAGCGGCACCTGAGCGAATTCGGGGCGCGGTGTTGCATCGAGCCATGGCGCTGCCCCGTCCCGGCCTTTGGCTGGGGCGGGGCTTCTTTCGTCCATTTTTTCACTCATTTTTTCGTATCCGGGCTCAAGTCGGCGTGTCTCCGGCCGATAGCTCGGGTATCGATAAGTCGCGTCCATGAAAGGATATCGGTTGTGCTGATTCTGGTTGGCTATATCGTCGTCATACTCTGTGTATTTGGCGGCTTCGTTCTGGCGGGGGGCTTTCTTGGGCCGCTCTACCAGCCCACCGAGCTGCTGATGATCGGCGGTGCCGGGGTGGGCGCCTTCATCGCTGCCAACAACGGCAAGGCGATCAAGGCCACCTTCAAGGTGTTTTCCAAGCTCAAGCGCACCAAGAAGTACAACAAGACCATGTACCTGGAGTTGCTGGCGGTGCAGTACAAACTGCTCAGCAAGATTCGCCGCGAGGGCATGCTGGGCATCGAGCGCGACATCGACAGCCCTCAGGAGAGCGCGCTCTTTCAGGAGCACCCCCTGGTGCTGGCCGACCCCATGGTGATGAACTTCCTGACCGACTATCTGCGCCTGATGGTCAGCGGGGGCATGGATCCCATGGAGATCGACGAGCTGATGCTCCATGAGATCGAGACCTTCGAGAAGGAGGCGCATATCCCCGCCGACGCCATCGCCAAGGTGGGCGATGCCATGCCGGCGTTTGGCATCGTGGCCGCGGTGATGGGGGTGGTCAAGGCGCTGACCTATGCCGATGCCGGTCCCGACCAGATGGGCGAGATGATCGCCCATGCCCTGGTGGGCACCTTTTTGGGGATTCTGATGGGCTACGGTTTCATCAATCCGGTGGCCAGCAGCATCGAACGCCAGATCAAGGAGGCCGAGAAGATGCTGCAGTGCATGCGTATTACCCTGCTGGCCAGCCTGCACGGCTATGCGCCGCAGCTGGCGGTGGAGTTCGGCCGCAAGGCGCTGTTCACCGAGGAGCGCCCCGGGTTCACCGAGCTCGAGGAGTACGTGCGTAACGCCAAGACGGGTGCTGTCGGCGAATGAGTGAGAGCGGTGGCAAGCGTCCGATCGTCATTCGGCGCAAGAAGGTGGTGCACGCCCATCACGGCGGCAGCTGGAAGATCGCCCTGGCCGACTTCATGACCGCGCTGATGGCGCTGTTTCTGGTCATGTGGATTCTCTCGGTGGCCACCGAGGAGCAGCGCCAGGGCGTGTCAGAGTACTTCAGCACGCCGCTGGTGAGTGCGATCAGCGGCGGCGATCGTGCCGGCAGCACCCAGGTGATTCCCGGCGGTGGACCGGACCCGGCTCACAGCGACGGCGAGCGGGCAAGGGTGGATACCCGTCAGTTCAGTCGCCCCAGCGAGCAGCAGCGGCGCTTCTTCACCGATCTGCAGCGGCGCATCGAGACAGCCATCGAAGCCGACCCGGAGCTGCGTGAGCTGCGTCAGCAGATGCGCTTCGACCTGACCCAGGAGGGGCTGCGCATCCAGCTGCTCGATACCGAGCAGCGCCCATGTTCGATGTTGGCAGCGACCGAGTCGAGCCCTACATGCGCAACCTGCTGCGTACCATTGCGCCGCTGCTCAACGAGCTGCCCAACTACCTGAGCATCAGCGGCCATACCGACAGCCGCCCCTTCATCGGCGGCTACCGCGGCTACAGCAACTGGGAGCTTTCCAGCGACCGCGCCAACGCCTCGCGTCGTGAACTGGTGGCCGGCGGGCTCGAGCCCCAAAGCTGCTGCGGGTCTCGGGGCTGGCCGACCGGGTGGTGCTGCCGGATACCGATCCGCGGGATGCGATCAACCGGCGCATCGAGCTGCTGGTGCTGCTGCCTGATGTGGCCGACTACATTCGTCGCCCCAGCCTGCTCGGCGGGCCCGGTGTGCCAAGCCCCATGAGCCTGCGCCTGGAGAGCGAGGTGGAGCTGGCGCCGGTGCAACAGTTTACGGAAAGCTTACAGCGTTCGCTGCGTGCCCAGTGAGCGTGACTTGGAACCCAATCTGACACCAGGTGGTAATGCGCATGGATATCACGGACTTCTATGAGACGTTCTTCGAGGAAGCCGAGGAGCTGCTGGCCGATATGGAGCGTCACCTCCTGGAACTGGACGTAGACGAGCCGGATATCGAGCAGCTCAACGCGATCTTCCGCGCGGCCCACTCGATCAAGGGCGGAGCGGGAACCTTCGGGTTCGACGTGCTGCAGAAGACCACGCACCTCTTCGAGAACCTGCTGGACCATGCCCGCAAGGGAGAATTGGCCCTGCGCAGCGATATCGTCGACACCTTTCTGGAAACCAAGGATATGCTCAGCGATCAGTTGGACGCCTACCGCAACGGCGAAGCGCCCGATCAGGAGGCCTTCGAGCGCATCTGCCGCACCCTTCAGCAGCTGGCGCTGGAGGAAATCGGCCAGGATCTGGAGGGCGGGCCTGCCCCTGCCGCACCGGCGCCCGAACCTGAACCCACGCCGGCGCCTGAATCCTCCGGTGGGGAAGAGGCAGCGGCCCCGGCATCCGATGACGCCGGGGCACGGCGCGTGGTCGCCCTGCTGGGCGTCGCCGACAAGGACCGCGAGCTGCTGGTGGAGGAGCTGGGTCAGCTTGGCGAGGTGATCGAGCAGCGCGGCGACCAGACCCGCTATGAGGTGGTGCTGGAGTCGACCATCAGCAATGACGACATCGAGGCGGTGATGTGCTTCATCGTCGATGCTGACCAGCTGGAGATCAGCGCCCAGGCCGCGCCTAAAGCGGACGAGCCGACGGCCAAGCCGGATGCCGACAAGTCCGAGCCGTCGCAAAACGCCGACGCCAAGGCGCAGGGCGAGTCGCCGGCCCCGTCTCAGCAGGACACGCCTCAGCAGGCGTCCTCCAAGCAAGACGCCTCCGAACAGAAGGCACCGGCCGGCAAACCCAAGGCCAAGCCGAAGAGCAAGGCCAAGGCCGGGGGCAGCGAGAGCTCCTCGATCCGCGTCTCGGTCGATAAGGTCGACCAGATCATCAACCTGGTGGGCGAGCTGATCATCACCCAGTCGATGCTCGACCAGACCGTCAGTGAGCTGGATGGCCCGGCCAACGGCAGCCTGGTCAACGGCATGAGCCTGTTGCAGCGCAACGCGCGAGACCTGCAGGAAGCCGTGATGTCCATCCGCATGATCCCCATGGATTTCGTCTTCAGCCGCTTTCCCCGGGTGGTGCGGGAGACCGCCGGCAAGCTGGGCAAGGATATCGAGCTGGTCACCGAGGGCGAGTCCACCGAGCTCGACAAGAGCCTGACCGAGCGGATCATCGACCCGCTGACTCACCTGGTGCGCAACAGCCTCGACCACGGCATCGAGATGCCCGACGACCGCGAGGCGGCCGGCAAGTCGCGTACCGGCAAGCTGACGCTTTCGGCCAAGCATCAGGGCGGCAACATCATCATCGAGGTGATCGACGACGGCGCCGGGCTGAATCGCGACAAGCTCCTTTCCAAGGCGCGCGAGAACGGCCTGAGTGTCTCCGACACCATGAGCGATGACGAAGTGTGGCAGTTGATCTTCGCCCCGGGCTTCTCCACCGCCAAGGCGGTGACCGACGTTTCCGGTCGCGGCGTAGGCATGGACGTGGTCAAGCGAAACATCCAGGGCATGGGCGGTCACGTGGTGATCAAGTCCCAGCCCGGTGAAGGCACGACCATTCGCATCGTGCTGCCGCTGACCCTGGCGATTCTCGACGGCATGTCGATCAAGGTCGGCGATGAGATGTTCATCCTGCCGCTGTCGGCGGTGCTCGAGTCGCTGCAGCCCGCCAAGGAGGATCTCTATGCCATGGCCGGCGATGACGTGGTTCTCAAGGTACGCGACGAGTATCTGCCGGTGGTGGCTGTCCACGAGGCGCTGGACGTAGCCAATGCCAAGACCGAGCTGACCGAGACCATCGCGGTCATCGTGCAGGGCGAGGGGCGTCGCTACGCCCTGCTGGTGGACGACCTGGTGGGTCAGCAGCAGGTCGTGGTGAAAAACCTGGAAACCAACTATCGCAAGGTCCCCGGGGTATCGGCGGCGACCATCCTGGGGGATGGCAGCGTGGCGCTGATCCTGGATATCACCGGCCTGCATGCGCTGAGCCGGGCCAAGAAGGAAGCGCGCCGCCCTGCGCGGGACGCCCAGTCACTCGAAGCCTTTTCTGTCAATGAGCTGGAGACATCATCATGAATCAGACTCCCGAAGCGGCCATGGCCGCCGCCGAAGCCCACAACCGTGAGTTCCTGGTGTTTTCCCTGGGCGACGAGGAGTACGCGGTGGATATCCTCAAGGTGCAGGAGATCCGCGGCTACGAGAATGTCACGCGTATCGCCAACGCGCCGGAGTTCATCAAGGGCGTGACCAACCTGCGCGGGGTGATCGTGCCGATCGTCGATCTGCGCATCAAGTTCCACCTCGACAAGGTGGAGTATGGCGGCCAGACGGTGGTGATCGTGGTCAACGTCGAGGATCGCGTGGTGGGCATCGTGGTCGATGGCGTCTCCGATGTCATGACCCTGTCCCCGGATCAGATCAAGCCGGCGCCGGAGTTCGGGGTGACGCTCTCCTCTGACTTCCTCAGCGGGCTCGGCAGCCTGGAGGACCGCATGCTGGTGATCGTCGATATCGACAAGCTGCTGACCAGCGATGAGATGGCGCTCGTCGAGCGCGTGGCCGAATAAGGCCCTTGGCCGAGGTCAAGTCGCTTTAGCCAGAACCGATATACAATAATCTGGCTTCTTGCTTTAAAGCCAATGGGATCAGGGTGTTGCATGCTCAGACTGTCGACGATGCAGAAACTGTGGGGGTCTTTCGGGTTCATCTGGTTGGCGATGATCCTGCTGGTGGCCTGGGGAGCCTGGGAAAACCGGCAGATCATGCTCGATGAGCGCAAGGGCGCGCTGCGCGACTATATGGACATGGCCCTCAACGCCGTTGAGGGTCAGGCCCAGCGCGCCGCCGCAGGCGAGGTCGACGAGCAGGAGGCGCGCACCCTGGCCGCCGCCACCGTGCGTGACATGGTATATGACGAGGGGCGTGGGTATTTCTTCGTCTTCAATGACGATTTCGAGCTTCTCGCTCACCCCCGGCTGCCTGAAGGCACCTATGTCGGCGACTTCGAGAACGACGAGGGGCGTCGGCTCTTTCATGAATTCATCGAGTCGGTGCACCACGACGATGGCTTCGTCGATTACCTCTGGGCCCACGAGTCGGATGGGGAGCTGACGCCCAAGTCCTCCTACAACGCGGAATTCGCGCCCTGGGGGTGGTACCTGGGCACCGGCGTCTATATCGATGACGTCAATCAGGAGTTTCTCTCGACGCTGATCTGGAGCCTGGTGCGCCTGGTCGGCGTGGGTCTGCCGCTGACGCTGCTGATCGCCGGTGTGTTTCGCAACATCTCCCGGCAGCTGGGCGGCGAGCCCCATCGTGCCGCCGCGTTCGTTGGACACATCGCCGATGGCGACCTGACCCCGGAGGTGGCGCTGCGCAAGGGCGATCAAAGCAGCCTGCTCTATCATATCGACCGCATGCGTGGCTCGCTTGCCGCTACCATCGGCGAGATCAATCGTCGCGCCGAGGAGGTGGATCACGAAGTGGACAGCATCGTCGGCGTCAACGACGAGCTGGCGACCCGTACCGAGCAGCAGGCCGCTTCGCTGGAGGAGACCGCCTCGAGCATGGAGGAGCTGACGCAAACGGTGCGGCAGAACGCCGAGCATGCCGATCAGGCCCGCGAGCTGGCTGGCACCACCGAGCGCAGCGCCCAGCAGGGCAGTCAGTCGATGGAGAGCGTCATCGAGGCGATGTCGAGCATCAACGACAGCGCCGTGCAGATGACCAGCATCGTCGACACCATCGAATCCATCGCCTTCCAGACCAACATCCTGGCGCTCAACGCCTCGGTGGAGGCGGCCCGGGCCGGGGAACACGGGCGCGGTTTTGCCGTGGTGGCCGAGGAGGTGCGCAAGCTGGCCAGCCGCAGCTCGGAAGCGGCCCAGGAGATCAAGGCGTTGATCGAAGAGTCCGACAGCCAGGTAAGCCAGGGTAGTCAACTGGTGCGCGAGACCGGCGAGGTGATTCAGGGCATGGTGCGCGACATCACCCAGCTCAGCACCCTGGTGGCCGAGATCTCGTCGGCCTCAGTGGAGCAGAGCAGCGGCATCGAGCAGGTCAACCTCGCCGTCACCCAGATGGACCAGATGACCCAGCAAAACGCTCAGCTGGTTCAGTCCAGCAACACCGCGACCCAACGGCTGCGTGCCCAGAGCCGCGAATTGGTCCACCAGGTGGCGCACTTCCGCACGTCAGGACGGTCGAGCGCGCCAACTGCCGCGGATCCGCGGCCGCTTTCCCTGCCCCGGCAGGCACCGGACAGCGAGTGGTCACAGGATGCGCGGCGTGAGCCCGTGGATGCGTGAGGCCGAACAGGCGGCCGGCGGTCACCGACTGCCGGCGGGTCGACAATAACGATCAGGCGGCTTGCCTGGCGATCATGAGGGAACGACGTGAAGCTTATCAATAACATGACCGTGAGACTCAGCTGGAGCCTGGTGCTGGTCTTCTTTGCCGGCATGCTGGTGGTGCTCGGCGGCCTGGGGCTCTACGCTCTGCATCTGGGCACCACCGCGGTGGCGGAGATCGCCCCTCAGGCCGGCGAGAGCGGAACGGCCCTGTCGCAATCGTTCGTGTCCCAGGCCGGCTGGATGCGCCTGGTCATCGTTGCTGTGCTGATCGGCTCGGCCCTGGTCATGGCGGTGGTGATGTGGGGGATTACCGTCAATGTGCTCAAGCCGCTGGCGCGCCTGGTGGGGTACTTCGAAGGGTTGGCCCAGGGGGATCTCCGCAGCCCGTCGAAAAACGCGGCAACAATGAGATCGGGCGGCTGTTCAACTCGCTGGCCCACATGCAGGAGGGCCTCTCCGGCACCGTGGGGACGGTGCGTCGCAGCAGCGAGGGTATCTATCACGGCGCCCAGGACATCGCCCAGGGCAACAACGAGCTATCCTCGCGTACCGAGCAGCAGGCGGCCTCGCTGGCCGAGACCGCCTCGAGCATGGAGCAGCTCGCTTCCACCGTCGAGCAGAATGCCGACAACGCGCGCCAGGCGACGCAGCTGGCGGCCGAGGCGTCGCGCACCGCCGAGCAGGGGGAGAGGTGGTCGGCGAGGTGGTCACCACCATGCACGAGATCAGTGCCAGCTCGCACCAGATGTCGGACATCATCGGTGTGATCGACACCATTGCCTTCCAGACCAATATCCTGGCACTCAATGCCTCGGTGGAGGCCGCTCGCGCCGGCGAGCATGGCCGCGGCTTCGCCGTGGTGGCCCAGGAGGTGCGAAGCCTTGCCGGTCGCAGCGCTTCGGCGGCGGGGGAGATTCGAGAGCTGATCCAGACGTCGCTGAACCGGGTCGACGCCGGCACCGAGAGAGTCGACCAGGCGGGCAAGACCATGGGCGAGATTGTCGCCGCGGTGCAGCGGGTCAGCGACATCATGGACGAGATCGCTTCGGCTTCCCAGGAGCAGAGCAACGGCATCGGCCAGGTCAATCAGGCGGTGACCCAGATGGATCAGGTTACCCAGCAGAACGCTGCGCTGGTGCAGCAGGCGGCGACCGCCGCCACTCAGCTCGAGGCCGAGGCGGGCCATCTTCGCGAAGCCGTGCTGCGCTTCCAGCTCGCCGGCCACGCTCAGGCGTCGGGGGATGCCAAGGTGGCAGGCGAAGCGCCGCGCCCCTCACCGCTTCCGGTGCCCGCTAGCGACCCCAAGCCTGGCTCTCGCCAGGCAACGGCCGCGTCGCCGCCCGCTGGCACGCAAGGGGCGAGATCAGCCGACTCGCGCCGCAGCGAGACCAGCGAAGAGGAGGAGTGGGCGTCCTTCTAGAGGACCCCTCGTCGTCGCATCAAACACAACAACACGGTCGTTTGCCGCCCCCTGACGCGCAGCATGGCTCGTGTTCGCGGGGAACGACTCAGCTGTAAGGGAGCCATAACGCCATGCGCGATAATCAGCCGGTGACGCAGCGTGAATACTCAATGAGTGATGAGCACTTGCTGATCACTCGGACCGACCTCAAGGGGCGCATCACCTACGTCAATAACGATTTCATCGAGGTCAGCGGGTACCGCCGCGATGAGCTGATGGGCGCGCCCCATAATCTCATCCGCCACCCCGATATGCCGGAGGAGGCCTTTGCCGACCTGTGGCGGACTATCCAAGATGGGGAGAGTTGGCGTGGCCTGGTCAAGAATCGCCGCAAGGATGGCGATCATTACTGGGTCGACGCCACGGTCACGCCGATCATGGAGGATGGGCAGTGTCAGGGCTACACCTCGGTGCGCGTCAAGGCAGAGCCCGAGGCGATTCGGCGGGCAGACCAGCGCTATCAAGCGCTGCGCAATGGCAAGGGAAGTCGTTTCACCCTGCGTCGTGGACGCATTGTGCGGCGCGGCGTGGTAGGGCGTTTGGCGCGCTTCAACCTGAGCACCATTCGGGCCAAGTTGGTGATGCTCACCTGCTCGGCCCTGCTGCTGTTGACGGTCAGCGGGGCGGTTGGACTGTACGGGCTTCAAGTATCCGGCGAGCGGGTGGCGGAGCTGAACCGTGACGGCCTGCAGGATGTGATTCGCCTGCAACAGATCGACCAGCTGATCAGCGAGGGGCCCCAACGCCTGGCATCGGACCAGCGTATGGAGCTGCTTAATCAGCGCGAGGCCATTGCCGAACGGCTAGGCGACATCGGCGAAAGCCTTGGGGGGCTTTGGTCGGAGTACCAGGCGCGCGAGGTCAATCGCACCGAGGTCGCCGCGGAGTTCGATGCCCGGCTTGCTGGCTATCTGCAGGATCATCTGACGCCCATGGCCGAGGCCCTGGGAGCGCCTGAGGCCTATGATGCCATGATGGCCCTCAATAACGACGCCGCCGCCCTGCGTGAAGAGGCGGGATCGCTCTCGGGTCTGGTCAATCAGCTGGTGGAGCAGCAGCGCTTATCGGCGCTCTCCATGGCCGAGGCGGCCGAACAGGGACAGCGGCAAATGCTGGTCGGTCAGGCCAGCTTCCTCGCGTTCGGCTTTTTGCTGCTGCTGATCATCAGCGTGTGGATCATGAGGGCGATCACTATCCCGCTGCGCCGGGCGATGAATGTCACGCTCCAGATCGCCTCCGGCAACCTGGCCACGCGGGTTCCGGCCATGAAGCAGGACGAAGTGGGGCGGCTGATGAGTGCAATTGGCATCATGCGCCACAGTCTTTATCTCACGACTCAGACAATCAAAGAGGGCGTGGATATCGTCACGCCGGCCAGCGGGTCCATTGCCAAGGGCAACGAAGACCTCTCGGCGCGCACCGAGCAGCAGGCGGCGTCTCTGCAGCAGACCGCCTCGAGCATGGAAGAGATGACCACCACTGTGCAGCAGAACACCGACAATGCCCGACAGGCCAGCGGCCTGGCATTGGACAATGCCAATCGGGTGCGTGAGACCGGCGACCTGATGCAGGAGGTGGTGCAGAGCATGGAGCGGATCACTGCCAGCTCGCGTAAGATGACCGATATCATCAACACCATCGACGCCATCGCTTTCCAGACCAATATCCTGGCCCTCAACGCCTCGGTGGAGGCGGCAAGGGCCGGCGAGCAGGGCCGTGGCTTTGCTGTGGTGGCGGGCGAGGTGCGCAATCTGGCCGGCCGCAGCGCGGATGCCGCCAAGGAGATTCGCGGCCTGATCGCTACCTCCAACGGCGAGATCGAGAGCGGCGCCGCCCAGGTGCAGCAGGCCGAGGGGGCGATGAGTGAGGTGGTGGCCGCCTCGCAGCGGGTCAACGACATCATGGGTGAGATCACCGCGGCTTCCGAAGAGCAGAGCGGTGGTATTGGCCAGATCAACCAGGCGATCACCGAGATGGATCAGGTGACCCAGCAGAACGCTGCCCGGGTGCAGCAGACGGCCTCTGCGGCCGCCGAGCTTCAGACCCAGGCCGAGCGGCTGGCCCGCGAGATCGGGGTCTACCGCCTGAGCGGGGCAGGCGCGGAGACAGTGGAACCCTTGGGTGAGCGTCGCGGCGAAGCCGAACCACCCGCGGCGCTGACGAGGCAGCGTGATCCGCTACCCGCTGCGCGCTCGCGCAACGACGTCGCCAAGCGTGACGAAAAGGCTGAAGCCGATCAGAGAACGGCAGTCGAAGAGGAGTGGGAAACATTTTGAGCGAGCCAGTGGAAGGCCCTGCCAACGATGCAGGCCAGTGGTCCGGGTCGGGCCAGATGGAGCGCGACCTGATCCTGACCGATGAGGACTTTCGCCAGATTCGTGAGCTGATCTATCAGCGGGCGGGGATCGTGCTGGCCGAGCACAAGCGGGAGATGGTCGTATAGCCGGCTGGCCAAGCGGCTGCGTCATCACGGCATGACGCGGTTCAGCGACTACCTGGCGCGCCTTGCGCGCCAGCCCGAGGCGCGTGAGTGGGAGGCGTTCACCAACGCCCTGACCACCAACCTCACCGCCTTCTTTCGCGAGGCGCATCATTTTCCGCTGCTCGCCGCGCACGTGCGCGATAAACGGGAGCCGGTGCGCATCTGGAGCGCGGCGGCCTCCACCGGGAAGAACCCTACTCCATCGCCATGACGCTGCTGGAGGCGCTTGGCTCGCGGGCGACCAACGCCAAGGTGGTCGCCACCGATATCGATACCGAGGCCCTGGAGCGGGCCCGGGCGGGTATCTACCCGGTGGAGCAGGTGCACAAGCTCGACGAGGCGCGAGTCAAGCGCTTCTTCCAGAAAGGCCGGGGGCGCCACGAAGGCCTGGCCCGGGTGCGTCCCGAAGTCACCTCGCTGGTGGAGTTCAAGGCCCTGAATCTGCTGGCCCCCAAGTGGGCGGTGCAAGGACCCTTCGATGCGATCTTTTGTCGTAACATCATGATCTACTTCGACAAGGAGACGCAGGCACGTATTCTCGAGCGCTTTGCGCCGCTGTTAAAACCCGATGGGCTGCTGTTTGCCGGTCACTCCGAGAACTTCTCCTACATCAGCAAGGCGTTTCGTCTGCGTGGCCAGACCGTCTATACCCTCGCCGACCGCCGCTGAGCATTCTCAGTGCGTGCCGCGCCTGGGGTCCGAAGCTACAGACGTTGTGTCGCGCTGTTGACTCAGAGTTAAAGTTTTCACCCACGCAGCCGATGCCCATCTAAGTCAGTGATTGCCGTGGGTCGCCTGGTGCGACCCGAAACACAAGGAGGCCCGCCTTGGGATCGAACACGATCAAGGTGCTGTGCGTTGATGACTCAGCGCTGATTCGCGATCTGCTTAGCGAGATCATCAACGAGCAGCCCGACATGGAAGTGGTGGCCGTGGCGCCCGACCCGCTGGTCGCTCGCGACCTGATCAAGCGGCACAACCCCGACGTGCTGACCCTGGACGTCGAGATGCCCCGTATGGACGGGCTCGACTTTCTGGAGCGGCTGATGCGGCTGCGGCCGATGCCGGTGCTGATGGTGTCGTCGCTGACCCAGGCCGGTTCGGAGGTCACGCTGCGTGCCCTGGAGCTGGGGGCGGTGGACTTCGTGGCCAAGCCGTCGCTGGGTATCCGCAGCGGCATGATGGAGTACGCCAACGACATCGCCGAGAAGATTCGTGCCGCTGCCAAGTCGCGGCCTCGCCAGGCCAGGCGGAAGGATGCCCCGGCGCCGACACGCCTCAAGGCGCCGCTGACCTCCAGTGAAAAACTGATCATCATTGGTGCTTCCACTGGTGGCACCGAGGCGATCCGCGCGGTGCTCGAGCCGCTGCCCGCCAACAGTCCGGCCATCCTGATTACCCAGCACATGCCGGGGGGCTTCACGCGCTCCTTCGCCGAGCGGCTCGACCGGCTGTGCCGAATCACCGTCAAAGAGGCCAGCGACGGCGAGCGCGTGCTGCCGGGGCATGCCTATATCGCCCCGGGTGACAGCCATCTCAAGCTGGCCCGTAGCGGTGCCAACTATGTGGCTCGCCTGGATGACGGGGCGCCGGTCAATCGCCATCGGCCCTCGGTGGACGTGCTCTTCCACTCGGCGGCGACCCAGGCCGGACGCAACGCCATCGGCGTGCTGCTGACCGGCATGGGCAAGGACGGTGCCGCCGGGCTGCTGGAGATGCGTCAGGCCGGATCGTCCACCCTGGCCCAGGACGAGGCGAGCTGCGTGGTGTTCGGCATGCCGCGTGAGGCGATCGCCCTTGGCGGGGCCGCCGAGGTGATCGGCCTGGATGCCATTCCGGAGCGCCTGATGTCGCTGGTGGCGGCGTCGGGGCGGGCTCAGCGGGTTTGATTCGACAACCACAATAACGACGATAACTCTTGTTCCAGTCAAGTGAGGAAGTGCCGCAATGAGCCGACTGATTCGCAATATCAGCATTCATGTGTCCGTGATCGTGGCCTTGGTGAGCTTCGCCCTGTTGATCGGGCTGGTGGCGCTGCTGTCGGCGCTCTCCGACCGGCAGGCCGGGCACACCATGGCGCAGCTCAACCAGATCAACGTGCAGCAGCTCAATGAGATCAACCGGGCCGATGCGTTGCTCAACGGTGCGCGGGTCAACCTGGAGATTGCGTCCAATGAGATCATGCTGGGGCGCATGGCCCAGGCCAATGAGATGCTCGATATTGCCGCGGATCAGCTCGAACGCAGCGAGCAGCGTTTTGCCAATTTTGTCGCCGTGCCCAAGACCGATGGGGGCCAGGCCCTGGCCGAGGCGCTGGAGGGCAATTTTGCCACCATGCTGGAAGGCGTCCGTTCCCAGCATGTCGCCCTCGATGAACTAGACACGCCGCAATTCAATCGCTTGCGCGAGGAGCTCATGGCGCCCGGCGAGGCGTTGGGGGAGTCCATGACCGCCTTTGTCCGTCATGGCTTCCAGAGTGGCGAAGCGGCCGTGGCTAGCTTCGGCGCTCGGGCCAGCCTGTTCGAGTGGATCAAGCTGGGCGCCCTGCTGGTCGCGGCCGTGGTGCTGATGCTGGTCTATCTTGGCCTGCGCACCACCGTGATTCGGCCGCTCAATCGTGCGGTCGTGAATCTGCAGACCATCGCCAAGGCCGATCTCAGAACGACGATTCCTGAAGGGAGCCGCAACGAAGTCGGGCAGCTCTTCGCCGCCATGCGCGATATGCAGCAGAGCCTTGTGCGCATTGTCGGTGAAGTGCGCGGCAGCAGCGAATCGATTCACGTGGGTACCCGAGAGATCGCCAGCGGCAATGCCGATCTCTCGTCGCGCACCGAGCAACAGGCCGCGTCGCTGGAGGAGACGGCGTCGAGCATGGAAGAGCTCACCGCTACCGTGCGCCAGAACGCCGATAATGCCCGTCAGGCCAGTGGACTGGCCCAGCAGGCGTCGAGCACCGCCGAGCGTGGCGGTGAGGTGGTGCAGCGCGTGGTCGCCACCATGGACGGGATCACCGACAGCTCCCAGAAGATCAGCGACATCACCGGCATGATCGATTCCATCGCCTTCCAGACCAATATCCTGGCGCTCAACGCCTCGGTGGAGGCGGCGCGCGCGGGTGAGCAGGGCCGCGGCTTCGCGGTGGTGGCCGGCGAGGTGCGCAACCTGGCCAGCCGCAGCGCCACGGCGGCCAAGGAGATCAAGACGCTGATCGATGGTTCCGTCACTCAGATCAACGACGGCAACCAGCAGGTCCGCGAGGCCGGTGAGACCATGAGCGACGTGGTCAAGGCGGTGCGTCGGGTCACCGATATCATGGATGAAATCTCGGCCGCCTCCCAGGAGCAGAGCGACGGCATCGAGCAGGTCAGCCAAGCGGTTGGCCAGATGGATCAGGTGACACAGCAGAACGCCTCGCTGGTGCAGCAGGCTACGGCAGCGGCCGCTTCGCTGGAGGAACAGGCCAGCCGCCTTGAGCAGGCGGTGGCCGTGTTCCGGCTGACCGGTGACGGGTCGGGGCTTCAAGCCGGCGGCGATTCCTCGGCGAGGGAGGCTCAGACAAGCACCGGTTCGGCTGCGTCGTCTTCGGCGCCATCGCGCGCGCTGGCCGAGGTGGATCCCAAGCCGCGTCGGCGCAGCGCTGCCCGTGAAGAATCGGTTGCCGAAGGCGAATGGGAAGAGTTTTGAATCACGATGGCGGGTCGCCCGCCGTTATCTGACGCCATGCATATGAGAGAGGAATCCTGATGGCCGACAAGAACATGAGCTTTCTGGTGGTAGACGATTTCCCGACCATGCGTCGGATCGTTCGCAGTCTGCTCAAGGAGCTGGGGTACACCAACGTCGAGGAGGCCGAGGACGGCCAGGATGCCTTGAGCAAACTGCGCTCCGGCAGCTTCGAGTTCGTGGTATCCGACTGGAACATGCCCAACCTCGATGGCCTGGAGATGCTCAAGCAGATTCGCGCCGATGATGCCCTCAAGGACCTGCCGGTGCTGATGGTGACCGCCGAGGCCAAGAAGGAGAACATCATCGCAGCCGCTCAGGCCGGCGCCAGCGGCTACGTGGTCAAGCCATTCACCGCTGCCACCCTGGAAGAGAAGCTCAACAAGATATTCGAGAAACTGGGCAAGTGATGCTGGCGGCGCTGCCCGCCGGTTTACAGGAGACGACACGATGAGCGCAAACGAGCAGCCAGACGAGGCCCAGCAGTCAGGCGGCGAGGATCTGGTGCAGCGTATCGGTCAGCTGACACGCATGCTGAGGGAGAACATGCGCGAGCTGGGGCTGGACAAGGAGATCGAGAAGGCGGCCGACGCCATTCCCGACGCCCGGGACCGGCTGAGCTACGTTGCCACGATGACCGAGCAGGCGGCCGACCGGGCACTGAACGCCATCGACCGCGCCCAGCCGCTTCAGGATTCGCTGAGCGAGCGGGCCGAAGCGCTGGACAAGCGCTGGGCGGCTTGGTTCGCCGAGCCCCTGGAGCTCGATCAGGCCCGCGAACTGGTCACCGAGACCCGCGCCTATCTGGGGGAAGTGCCGGACAAGACCCAGGCTACCCAGAAGGAACTGCTCGAGATCATGATGGCCCAGGACTTTCAGGACCTGACCGGCCAGGTGATCAAGAAGATGATGGACGTCATCCGCGAGATCGAGCACCAGCTGGTCCAGGTGCTGATCGACAATGTGCCCGATGAGCAGGGGCGCGAATCGATGCAGCGCAAGGCCAACGACCAGTGGGAGAATGACGCCCGTCGGCGTGAAGAGGGGCTGCTCAACGGCCCTCAGATCAAACCCGAAGGGGCCGATACGGTGGCCAACCAGGATCAGGTCGATGACCTGCTCGATCAGCTAGGCTTCTAACGCGTTCGCGCCCCTTGCCCAGAACGCGCTTCGGCGCCGATGCTCATGGTCGATAAGGCCACGATCATCGGCGCTTTTTGGCGTATTACCCCTACCCGCATACCGCCACAATGGCCACTGTGCACCCGAATGCCCGGTAGCTGGCCATGGCCGACGAGAGCAGTGATCAGGAAAAGACAGAAGAGGCCACGCCACGACGCCTGCAGAAGTCCCGCGAAGAGGGGCAGGTTGCGCGATCCCGCGAGCTGACCACCTTCATGCTGCTGCTGGGCGGCGTCGTGGGCTTCTGGACCATGGGCGCCATGCTCTACGATCAGCTGGGGCTGGTGATGGAGCAGGCCTTTCTGTTCGAGCGGCAGCAGGCCTTCGAAACGGCCCCAATGCTGAGTAACGTCCTGGAGCTTGCCGAGCGCACGCTGCTGACCATGCTGCCGCTGTTTCTGCTGCTGGCGGTCATCGCGCTGGTGGCGCCGGCAATGTTGGGAGGCTGGCTGATTTCGGCCAAGTCGCTCAAGCCGCAGCTGTCCAAGCTCAACCCCATGAAGGGGCTCAAGCGCATCTTCGGCGTCCAGGCGCTTGCCGAGCTGGCCAAGGCGATCGCCAAGTCGTTTCTGGTTGGCGGGGTGGGCATGTCGTTTCTGTATCTCAATCGCGGCGAGTACCTGTCCCTGCTGGACCAGCCGACGACCCAGGCACTGGCGCGTGCGCTGATGCTGGCCGCTCAGGCCTGCGGGCTGATGGTGCTGACGCTGATCGTGGTGATTCTGATCGACGTGCCGTACCAGCTATGGAGCCACGCCAAGAAGCTGCGCATGACCAAGGATGAGGTCGAGCGGGAACACAAGGAGTCCGAAGGTGATCCCCATGTCAAGGCACGCATTCGTCAGCAGCAGCAGGCCATGGCGAGAGGGCGCATGATGAGCCAGGTCCCCGAGGCCGATGTGATCATCACCAACCCGACGCACTACGCCGTGGCGTTGAAGTACGAGGAGGGCGGTATGGCCGCCCCTAGGGTAATCGCCAAGGGGGCCGATGCCGTGGCCGGGCGAATTCGAGAGCTTGGCCGTGAGTCGGGGGTGCCGCTACTGGAAGCCGCCCCCTTGGCTCGGGCGCTTTACCACCATGTGGATCTCGATGCCGAGATTCCACTTGATCTGTATACCGCGGTGGCGGAGGTGCTGGCCTGGGCCTTCCGTCTCAAGCATGTGACGCAAGAGGGAGGAGAGGTGCCACCAACGCCCGAGAATCTGACGGTACCGCCTTCCATGGCGGCGCCGGGCGATGCCAACGTCGCCGACGCGGATGAGACGCGCGGGGCACGCCAATGAAATCGCTCAGCCACTTTTTGGGGCGCACCGACTGGATGGGTGACGCGCGCATGAAGCTGCTGGCAGGGCCGGTCTTGATCCTGATGATCCTGGCCATGATGATCCTGCCGCTGCCACCCTTTGCGCTGGATATGCTCTTCACCTTCAATATCGCCCTGGCGGTGATGGTGCTGCTGGTGAGCATGTTTACCCAGAAGCCGCTCGATTTTGCCGCCTTCCCCGCGGTGCTGCTGTTCACCACCCTGCTGCGGCTGTCGCTCAACGTCGCCTCCACCCGGGTCATCCTCATGGAGGGCCACGGTGGGGGCGATTCGGCAGGCAAGGTCATCGAGGCCTTCGGCCAGTTCCTGGTGGGCGGCAACTTCGCCGTGGGCCTGGTGGTCTTCTTGATCCTGGTGATCATCAACTTCATGGTCATCACCAAGGGGGCGGGGCGCATTGCCGAGGTCGGTGCACGCTTCATGCTCGACGCCATGCCGGGTAAGCAGATGGCCATCGACGCCGATCTCAATGCCGGGCTCATAGGCGAAGACGAAGCCCGCAAACGGCGTGGGGAAGTGGCCCAGGAGGCCGATTTCTACGGCTCCATGGATGGCGCCAGCAAGTTCGTGCGCGGCGATGCCATGGCGGGCCTGGTGATCATGGTCGTCAACGTTATTGGCGGGCTTTTGATCGGCATGCTGCAGCACGGCATGGACTTCGGCGATGCCGCCCGCACCTACACGCTGATGACCATCGGCGACGGCCTGGTGGCGCAGATTCCCGCCCTGGTGATCTCGACGGCGGCCGGTGTCACGGTTTCCCGCGTGAATACCGATCAGGATGTCGGCCAGCAGATGATCAGCCAGCTGTTCGTCAACCCCCAGGTGATGATTCTGGCGGCGCTGGTAATGGGCATGCTGGGGATGGTCCCGGGCATGCCGAACCTGGTCTTCCTGCTCTTTACCGGGCTGCTTGCCGGGCTGGCCTGGGCGCTGATGCGGCAGAAGGAGCAGCGGCTGGTGGCCGAGGAGATCGCCGCTGAGCCGCCACCACCACCCGCGGCGCCGGAAGCGAGCTGGGACGATGTCCAACTGGTGGATACTCTGGGCCTGGAAGTGGGGCATCGGCTGATCCCGCTGGTGGATCAGCGCCAGCAGGGGGAACTGCTCGGGCGCATCAAGAGCGTGCGCAAGAAGTTTGCCCAGGAGGTGGGCTTCTTGCCGCCGGTCGTGCATATCCGCGATAACCTGGAGCTGGGCGCCAACACTTATGTGATCACTCTCAAGGGTGCCGAGATCGGCCGCGCCGATGCCTTCCCAGGGCAGTGGCTGGCCATCGACCCCGGCCAGGTGACCGGCCAGCTGCAGGGCACGCCCACCGAGGATCCGGCCTTCGGCCTGCCGGCGGTATGGGTGGATAGCGGTCAGCGGGAGCACGCACAGGTCTACGGCTACACCGTGGTGGATGCCGGCACTGTGGTGGCCACCCATCTCAACCATTTGCTGCACCGTCATGCCGCTGAGATGCTGGGGCGCGCCGAGGTACAGAAGCTGCTCGACAAGCTCGGCGAGGAGCAGAAGTCACTGGTCGAGGACGTGGTGCCCAAGCTGGTCAGCCTGACGGCGCTGCAGCGCATCCTGCAGAACCTGCTCGACGAGGATGTCTCGATTCGCGACATGCGCACCATTCTCGATACTCTGGCCGAGTACGCGCCGCAGCAGCAGGACCCCAACGAGCTGACCGCCCTGGTGCGTGTCAGCCTGGGCCGGGCGATTACCCAGCAGTGGTTCCCGGGACAGGATACGTTGAACGTGATCGGCCTGGAGGCACAGCTCGAACAGGTGCTGATGCAGGCCATGAACGGCAACGGTGCTCTGGAACCCGGGCTCGCCGAGACGCTGATGACCCAGGCCGAGCAGGCCCTGGCACGGCATGAGGCCAGCGGTGAACCGCCGGTGCTGGTGGTGCAGCACAGCCTGCGCCCGCTGCTGTCGCGCTTCCTGCGCCGGCGACTGCGCCACCTGGTGGTGATGTCCCAGGCGGAAATTCCCGATGACCGAACCCTGCGTGTCACCACACTGGTGGGTGGGCGTTAGACATGGCAGGTCGACATGAGTGGGAGATCGATAAGCGATGAGCGTCATGCGTTTCGTAGGAGCCAACAGCCGGGATGCCATGCGCCAGGTACGCGAGGCGCTGGGCGATGAAGCGCTGATCCTGGCCAACCGCCGGGTCGACGAAGGCGTCGAGATCCTGGCCATGACGGAATCTGCGGCCGATGCCGCTACGCAGCCGCCACAAGCATCGCCGTCGAGGCAGCTTCGCGAGGCGTCCACATCATCGGTGCCTGGATTGCCAGCCTCGGGACAGGAATCGTCGGACGCCGATGCTTCGTCTACGTCAGCTGCGCCCGGTGGGTTCGAGGCGATGAGCGCTCGCCTGCTCGAGGAAATGCGCGATATGCGCACCCTGCTGGCCCGAGAGCAGAATAACCGAACCACCGTCAGCGGTGGCCTGCGTGAGAGGCTTCAGCAGGTACTGCTGGAAGCCGGTTTTCACCTCGAGCTGGCCCAGGAGGTGCTCGCCACGTTGCCTGACGAGCTGGGGACGCTTGAGACAGTGGACGAGCGGGCCATGGCCTGGCTGCATCGCCAGCTGCAGATGCGGCTGAAGGGGCCCGCGGATGAGTCGACGTTCTTGGATCGCACCGGCATCGTCGCCCTGATCGGCCCTACCGGGGTAGGCAAGACCACCACCACCGCGAAGCTTGCCGCCCGCTATGTGCGTCGCCACGGCACCCGGCCGGTGGCGCTGGTGACCACCGACAGTTTTCGTATCGGCGCCCATGAGCAGCTGCGCATCTATGCGCGGCTGCTTGACGTGCCGATGTACGCTCTCAACGCCGACCAGCCGGTTTCTGACCTCCTGGAGCGTATGCGCGGCAAGTCCTGGGTGATCATCGATACCGTAGGGATGAGTCAGCGCGACCAGCGAGTCATCGAACAGGTGGCACACCTGCGCGGTGGTGAGTCCCCGGTACGTCTGGTGCTGGCCCTCAACGCGGCCAGCCAGGTCGAGACCCTGGAAGAGGTGGTGCTTCGCTACCGCCAGGCAGCTCAGGCCGCGGGCGCTGAGCTGACGGACTGCGTGATCACCAAGCAGGACGAGGCAGGGCGGCTGGGTCCGGTGCTGGATATCATCATGCGCCATGGCCTTCGCCTGCTGTTCGTCTCCCATGGTCAGCGAGTGCCGGAAGACATGTCGGTGGCCGAGCCGGACGCGCTGATTGCCCAGGCCCTGGAGAGCCGTGTGCCCATGGCGACAGAGGCGCCGGCTGTGCCGAGCAACGAGCCTTCAGGGCTTTCGCGCAGTCTGCTGGGCCAGGGACGTCGGCTGGCAACGACCCTCAAAGCGTTGCACCAGCGTCTGGATGGCTTTGGTGAGCTTGAAGCGGTGTGGGATCTGCTGGGGCTGCCGACCTCGGTGCAGGAGTCGCGTCTCGAGGCGCTGCTCGCCGCCTATCCGGCCCACGGCCAGGCGCTTGGGATGCTCTGGGGCGATCGCCGGGGAATCAAGGGAGAGCACTGGTCGATGCCCGATGTGGCGCTCAACCCCGATGGCCATTGGCTGGCGCTGCCGCTGCTTCAGCATCGCCAAGTGGCAGGGCAGCAAGCCAGATTCGAGGACATGCTATATCGACTCGGGATCAGCGTGCATCTGCTGGTCGGACTTCCCGACGCAGGGGCCTGCCGCTGGCTGGAGCAGCGGCAGCTCACCTGGTCGAGCCTGGTTCGCGGCAGCCAGCGGGTCGATCATGCCGGGGAACGCCAGTCGCTGTCGGCCCTTAAGGAACTGGCCGAGCCGCTGGACGAGACAGGCTGTCGCTTCCGCGGCGCGCCGGCGCGGTTGGCGCTGGCGACCTTGCCGGTGGCGTTGACTCCTAAGGGCAATCGGCGCGATGCCGAACTGATGCCGGCTCAGGCCTGGTTCGGCAGCTTGCGCGATGCCGAAAGCGGCAGAGCGTTGGCAACTCGGTACTGGTTGACGCCTGGGAGATTAGGGCGGGAGCCCGCTGCGCTGCTGCTTTCACAGCTTCAGGGCGATGCCTTGCCGCAGCTGACCCGGCGGGCCTGGCAGCGACTCGACCCGCGCGAGCTGGGCGAGCTGCGCCCGGATGTGCGGCTGCTGCTTGCCAGTGGCCTGGCGGCCGTGGCGGTGCATCTGGATCTGGCCGATGATGAGCCGGCCATGGATCTGCGAGCCGAGCTGCTGGGGCTTACGGGAGGGCGTCGTCGGCGGCGCGACGTGGCGCTGCTCGAGGCGCTGGTACAACTTTTCCTGGTGCGCGATGCCATTCGTCACTTGGGGCTCGGTGAGCAGGAGACAGGGTAAATGGGTATGGATCAGGCCGCAGGCTTGCGTCAGTGGGCTTCCAGCACGGGACAGGCCGGTTCGGCAGACCAGTGCCCCTTGCATGTTGCAGAGGCATTGTTGGAGCTGGCATCTGGCTTGCCTAATGAACGGCCACCGACGTCGCGCGCGCCGCAGCATGGAAAGGCATCAGGCAGCACAGCGTCTAGCAACACAGTGACTAGTCGAACCGATGGCTCGATTACCCTGATGGTGGTAGGGCTGCCAGGCAGAGCCGAGCGATACACGCAGCGAGTCCATGACCTTTTGGAAGCGTGGGCAGAAGAAGGGCGGCAATGGGTAGGGGATCCTAGAGCCTGGCGCGTTGTGGCGCTGGGCGTGGACAGCCCCCATCTGCCGCTGCTGGCGGATCAGCAGCCGCGCTGGGCGCTTTGGGTTGACAGTGACCCTGAAGCTTTTCGGCGTGCCTATCGGGTGCTCAAGCAGGTGGCGGAGGTGGGGGGGCCGCAGCGATTGCTGGTCGTGCATCCGCCGGATATCGGACGTCAGGGGCTGCTCGACAACCTGCGCAGCGCGGCGTGGCACTATCTGGGAATCGAGCTGCTGGTGCTGGCGAGATGATACCTCCTGGACGTCTCACGAGGCGGCCTTGGGCTGTGCTGGCGACTTGGGCGCTGGTAGGTGGTCTGATGATTGGCGACCTGGCAACGACCACTGCCTTGGCGGCGGGCAGCTGGGTGGCTACGGCGCCGGCTGTGCACGTCTCGATGGTAGATCGACCGGCGAGGTCGGCCGACCTCATTGCGCCAGCTCCGGAGCTTGCTCATGGACAGCAAATCGGGCGACTTAGCTGGCAGTACCGGCTGCCTCCTGGTGAGGATGTGCAGGCCTGGTTGTGTCACCCGGGGCGCTGCGTGTCACTGCCGGGCCAGCGCGGCCAGACCGAGGCGCTGGCGGGACTGCCGGCCGATGCGCCGCTGCATTTTCGCTTTGCGCTGCTCGATCGTCGACAGCGCGCCATAACGCTGCAGGGGCTGCAGGTGATCGTCAATCATCGGCAGCCACCGGCAAGGCAGCCATAGAAACAGTTCTTCGCACTTTAGCGTGAACATGTTGGGCAGGTTTTATGGTGGGAGGCCGGCTCTGCCGGGCGAAGGCGCCGCAGGCGCCCTACGAGTAGCGCTGAGCGCTACTTCGTCGAAGCGTCGAACCGGAGCTGAAGTCGAGGCGTCGAACCGTCCCTCCCACAGAGCCAGTTCACGCCAGTCTGCGAAGAGTCATAAAAACCGGATGACCGCTTATGAATGGGACTGACGGCTGCGAGACGACTGCATGTACACAGCACGAGGCAAGATAAATCAGCGCGACCTGCTCGATGAGTACCTGCCGCTGGTGAGGCGCCAGGCGCTGTCGCTGCAGGTGAGACTGCCGGCGAGTATCGAGCTCGATGACCTGATTCAGGCCGGGATGGTGGGGCTGCTCGAGGCACTGGGGCGCTACGATGCGGCCCAGGGAGCCAGCTTTGCCACCTTCGCCAGCCAGCGAATACGCGGCGCTATGCTCGATGAGCTGCGTAGCCGCGACTGGCTGCCGCGCAGCGTACGCCGAAATGCCAGGGCCGTGGATGAAACCGTGAGACGGCTGGAGCAGCAGCTGGGGCGACCCGCCGAAGAGACAGAGATCGCCGCCGAACTGGACATGAGTCTTGAGGAGTATCACCAGCTGCTCAACGACACCAACAGCGGCCACCTGCTGCCCTTCGAGGCGCTGCTCGAGGAGGGGGTGGAGCCTGGGATAGTGGACAGCGCTGCCGATACCCCTTTCAATCAGCTGATCGATGAGCAGAAGCGACAGCAGCTGGTAGCCGGCATCGAGGCGCTACCCGAGAGAGAAAAACTCCTGATGGCGCTCTACTACCAGGAAGAGCTCAACCTCAAGGAGATCGGGGCTGTACTGGGGGTCACCGAGTCCCGGGTCTGCCAGCTGCATAGCCAAGCGGTCAGCCGGCTTCGGGCGCGGCTGGCTGGCAGCGATTGACGGAAGATTTTTCTTAAAGATGGCCCATCAGCGAGCGCGTGCTCTCCAGGGCCTCCAGATAGCACTGGTGCAGCCGATCAGGCGGGGTCTGTGAGTCGGATGCCTCCAGCTGGCGCTCATGGTCTTCGCACAGTTTCAGCACCGCCCCCAGCGCCCCTTCGCGGCGTCTCAGCGCCCGAAGGATCGGCTGGCTCAGCGGTAGTTGCTCGAGCAGGGTGTCGCGGTCCTCTTCCAACAGCGCATCCATCAGCGAGAACAGTCCGGTGGTGAAGGCGTCCTCGGCGTCGAGCTCGGCAAATGGGACCGCGAGGTTACGGCACATGAAGGCGCGCTGCAGCGCCATGCGCAGCACGATCCGCGACGAGGGCTGAAGGCTTGCCAGGGTCAGGGTAAGGATCAGTCGACGCAGCTCGATCTGGCCGAGCAGCTGCATGCCGCGTGCTAGATCGGCCTCCTTGCCGCCGCGATTGAAATAGCTCGAGTTGGCCCGGCGCAGAATCGCCACGTGCAGATGCGGCATTTGCACGACCAGCTCTTGCAGTGTCTTCAGGTCGGTATCGTGGTCGTAGAGGGCCCGGATCAGGCGGATCTGCGCGGCTCGGTTGCCGTGTCGGCCCCTCGGGCGCGCGGCGATGAAGCTGGGGCGCGCCAGGTAGTCGCCGTTGTAGAAGTGGCAACCCATATGGCGGTAACGTGCCAGCTCCTCGGGGTTGCGGATGTTTTCCACCAGCAGCTTGATCTTGCGCTGGGGAAGCGGTGCCAGGAGGTCGGGGCCGAGCTCGTCGGGAGAGATCAGCGTGATGATATCGGCTCGGGGCAGCAGCGCCTCGGGATCCTGCTTCAGCAGGCGGGCGGGAACCACCACGCGATAGCCGCGCTCGCGGACCTCGTCCAGTCGACCCAGCAGGGTGTCGGTCACCCGCTCGGCGTCGGCAATGCCAATCGCCATGCGCGGTGCCGGGGTGGGCAGCAGCTCCGGGCGATCCAGCCACTGGCTCGGCAGGGTGACGAATAGCGTGCGGTTGCCCAGCAGGCCGGCATCGCCCAGCTCATAGACGGCGCTGGCCAGAGCGCGCGCCGTGGCCGCCATGGTGTCGTCCCCTTCCGAATCCTGCTGCTGCCGATAGGCGACACGATCCGCCACGTGGCGATGATCGGCATCGTGGATGGGGTGAAGGGCGATAGTGCAAGGGTCGATCTCGAGCGGTTCGGTCATACTTTGCTGCCTCCCTGCCGGTGCGCATGTGACCAGATAGTTCGCATGATACGGGATGCTGGCCAAGGCGTCCCCACCGAACGGCGTCAATCGCCCCACTCATCGCGGCGGCGGGATGCGCTGGATGATACGGCCTGGCCGTTACGGGCCTTCGGGGGCGGCGAGCGCTTCGCGCAGCGCTTGCAGTTTGGGCACCAGGCCGGTGGCCAAGGCTTCGAATTGCGGGCGGGCATAGTCAGAAGCCCTGCTGATGGGGCAGGCCGTTGCGTCCCAGCCACAGGGCTTCTTCCCGGGTTTCGACGCCTTCGGCGATCATGTCGATGGCAAGCGTCTGGCCGAGGCCGGCCAGGGAGCGAAGAATCGCCTGGCGCCGCGGGTCCTGGTCGCAGCCCATGATCAGGACGCGGTCCAGCTTGAGCCGGTCGGGACGCAGTTCGGTGAGCAGGTCCAGGTTGGCATAGCCATTGCCGAAGTCGTCCAGGGCGGTGGCAAAGCCCATCTCGCGATAGGCTTCGATGATGCGCTGCAGATGGCGCTGGTCCTGCACCTTCTCGGTTTCGGTAATCTCGAAGACCAGCCGCTGGGTGGGCCAGCCGACCTGCTCGGAGATCGCCAGGGTGGCCTGGATGCAGGCTTCGGGCTCATAGACCGCATTGGGCAGAAAGTTGATCGACAGGGCTTCCTGCATCTCCAGCCGGCTGGCCAGCTCGATGGCCCTTACCCGGCAGGCCTGGTCGAAGCGGTAGAGCAGCTCGGGAGTGACCTGCGACAGGATGCTGAAGGCCGACTCGCCGGCAGGGCCGCGAACCAGGGCCTCGTGGGTGGTCACCCGGGCCGAGGTCAGATCGACGATCGGCTGAAAGGCCATGGTGAAATCGAACGGCAGCGCACCGTCACAACGGGCACATTTACCCTTCACTTCAGCGCATTGGCGCATGGTGTCTCCTTGTATGCTCGAGACTGGTCTGTTCTCTTGTTATCGGCCGTTGCCGAAGTGACTTGAGGCCGAGTGAGGATTTCGCCTCAAGTTTTGGTCGCTTCGGCCGATGACATGGATCAAGACTCGACCGAGCCCCGCAGTCAGGAGCCCTAGATGAATCCATCCACGATTATCGGCATGCTGGCAAGCATCGTTCTGCTGGTCAGCGTGCTGTTCTTCACCGCCGAGTCGCCGCAGAGTTTCATGAACCTGCCCGGCCTTGCCATCGTCCTGGCCGGCACCATGGCCGCCACCTTCATCAGCTATCCGCTGAGGGAAGTGCTGCGCGTGGTGCGCCTGGTGGGACTGGTCTTTCGCCGTGAAAACACCTACACCCGCGACGACATCAAGGAGCTGGTGGATATGTCGCGACTGTGGTTCAAAGGGGATGTCAGGGCGGTGGAGGAGGCCCTGGAGAAGACCCGCAACCCCTTCCTGCGTACTGGCATCCAGCTGGTGATCGCCAACACCAAGGAGCAGGAAATCTTCGATCTGCTGCGCTGGCGGATCGCCCGGCTCAAGGCGCGTGAGCACGCCGAGGCACAGATCTTTCGCACCATGGCGACCTATGCGCCGGCCTTCGGCATGATCGGCACCCTGGTGGGCCTGGTGAACATGCTGGAGGTGATGGAAGCGGGGGATCTCCACGTCATCGGCCCGCGCATGGCGGTGGCCCTGTTGACCACCTTTTACGGCATCCTGCTGGCCAATCTGGTGTTCAAGCCCATCGCGGTGAAATTGGAGCGGCGTACCGAGGAGCGCCTGATCGCCATGAACATGGTGCTCGAGGGTATCTCCCTGATCACCAAGCGGCGCCTGCCCTCCTTCATCGAGGAGACGCTCAACTCCTTCGTGGCCAACTACCACGATGAGATTCGCGATCCCGCCGCCGGCCGCCGCGATCCTGACGAGGCCGGGCAGAATGCTTGATCGCACGACCCGCGACACCCTTCAACCCATGTCCGGAGACGGTGATGGGGAGGGGTGGCTGATGAGCTACCTGGACGTGCTGACCCTGTTGATCACCCTGTTCGTGCTGCTGGTCTCGATGATGGGAAATGGCATGGCCACCCACGGGGGCCAGCACGGCGGGGTGGCCGATCAGCAGATCACCCCGGAAGCGCAGCTTGCCGCGATGGTGGTGGCCGGGCGTCTATCGCCGGGGATCCAGCCGCGCCACGACGGGCTGCAGCCACGTTTTTCCGGACTCAATATCGAGGGGGTCAGCGTCGATCAGGGGCAGCAGGGGATCACCCTGCGCATCGACGACAACCTGCTGTTCGCCAGCGGCCAGGCAGAGCTCACCGCCCAGGGCAGGGAGGTGGTGGCAAGCCTGCGGGAGGTGCTCGACGCCTTCGAAGGGGAGATTTCCGTGGAAGGCCATACCGACAGCATCCCCATCTCTACCGCGCGCTTTCCCTCCAACTGGGAACTCTCCTCGGCGCGCGCCATCGCCGTGCTGCGCCATCTCGATGAGGTGGGGGTGCAGGCCGAACGACTGCGGGCGGTCGGCTATGCCGATACCCGCCCGCTGGAAAGCAATGAGACGGCACAGGGGCGTGCCGCCAACCGTCGTGTGGAGCTGCTGCTGCGACAGGAAGTCGGCGGACCCTAACGGGTCGATTCGACAGCGCGCACTCTCTGAGCGGGGGCTCATTTTTGTTGCAAAGTGACGTACAGCAGCGCCGGAGGCGCTGGTCGGCATGGCAGGCAGGGGGCTCTACGGGGTACTGCTGTTGAGCCTGCTGACGGCGATGCTCTGGGCGCTCAATGACCGCTATCATCGCGAGCTAGACGGGGCGGGAGACAAGACCCTGGCCCACGGTGAGCTGGTGGCGGAGTGGGCGTCCGGCGCCTTTACCAGTACCGATAATACCCTGAGCGGCCTGGCGAATCTCTTCGCCCTATCGCTTGAGGCGGAGGGGCACCTGGATGACCCGCTGGCCGAGGCGTTCGAGACCCTACTCTCCCAGCGTCAGCGGAGCCTGCCGTTTCTGGATGCGATCGGCATCATCGATCACGCCGGTGACACCCTCTATTCCACCGGCAGCCCGGGGTTTCCCAGTCACGATGCCCGAGAGCGCGCCGTTATCCGCGACTTTCTGCAGGCATCCGAGACCGCTCTGGAAGCGGTCTACTGGGAGCCGGAAGGCGGCGATCATCGCATGCTCTATCTAAGGCGCATTTTCGATGCCGAGGGCCGTTCTACCGGGGTGGCGGTGGCGCGTCTCGATCTCTTCTTCTTCACCCATGCCCTGCAGCGGCTTCAGTTGGGAGAAGGGGAGAGTGTCGCCTTCATCGACAATGACATGCGCCTGATCGCCCGCCGTCCGGGAGTCAGTGGCGTGTCGGCCACCGAGGCGCTGGGCATGGAGGTCGATGCGCCTGCGGTTGCCGAGGTCATCGCCGAGCCCAATGGTCATACGTTCATTCTCACCTCGCCGCTGGATGGTGACCGGCGGGTCTTCGGCATCAGCCGGTTGGAGGGGTTGCCGTTCGCCGTGATCGTGGGCCACAGCGCCGCCGCCGTGCTGGCCGACTGGCGCCAGAAGGTGATGGTGCTGACCCTTGGCTGGTTGACCGTTGCCGTGCTGGGGCTGATTCATCCTGCTTCACTACCTGCGACTGTCGCGTACCGAGGCCGAGCTGTACCTCAGCGAGCAGCGGCTGTGGGAGATCAACCGTTCGCTGCAGGCCGAGCTGCGTATTGCCGACATGGCCTTTGAAACTCACCTGGGCATGTTCATTACCGATGCTCAGGGGACGATTCAGAAGGCCAACGCTACCTTCGAGACGATCACCGGCTATAGCGAACAGGAGGTGCTAGGCCAGAATCCTCGGCTGCTCAACTCGGGACGCCATGACAGCGACTTCTACCGCAAGATGTGGGAGACCATTCATGCACAAGGCAGCTGGCAGGGCGAGGTGTGGAACCGGCGCAAGAACGGTGACACCTATCCGCAGTGGGTCACCATTAGCGCCGTCAAATCGGCATCCGGCGAGATCACCCACTATGTGGCCACGCTCAGCGACATGACGCTGCGCCGCGCCGCCGAGCAGGAAGCCCACCGACTCTCCTTCTATGACCCGCTGACGGGGCTGCCCAACCGGCGCATGATGCTCGACCGGGCCGACCGGGCGATTCAACAGGCGCAGAGAAGCGAACATCAGGGAGCCCTGATGTTCATCGATCTGGACGGTTTCAAGCAGATCAACGATAGCCTGGGGCATCGACAGGGCGATGAACTGCTGCAGCAGGTGGCTGACCGGATTGCCGAGATGAGTCGGGAGTCGGATCTTGTGGCTCGGCTGGGCGGGGACGAGTTCGCGGTGCTGCTCGAAGGGCTAGGCGTCTCCATTGATGAGGCCTCGGCGCTGGTTGAGCGTGTCGCCAGCAAGCTGCTGGGCGCCCTTGCCGAGCCGTTCCGTCTGGGGGAGGATCGCTACCAGCTCTCCGGCAGCATTGGCATTACCTTGCTGGGTGACGGCACACACAGCGCCGAGGAGAGCCTGCAGCAGGCGGAGATGGCCATGTATCAGGCCAAGCAGGCCGGGCGCAACGCCCTGCGTTTCTTCGACCCCGTGATGCAGGCGGTGGCGGTGCGCCGCGCCATGCTCGAGAGCGACCTGCGTCAGGCCGTGGCGCGTCAGCAGCTGCGGCTCTTCTATCAGCCCCAGGTGGACGATCGGCAGCGGGTCACCGGCGTCGAGGCGCTGCTGCGCTGGGAACATCCGGATCACGGCATGGTGCCGCCGGGCGATTTCATCCCCGTGGCGGAGGAGAGCTATCTGATCGTGTCGATTGGCGCCTGGGTGCTGGAGACTGCTTGCCGTCAGCTGGCTCGCTGGTCGCTAGATTCCGACAAGGCCGGGCTGACCATGGCGGTCAATATCAGCCCGCATCAGTTCCAGCAGCCCGACTTCGTGGCCGACCTGGAGGCAATCCTGTCGAGCACCGGCGCCAGGCCCGAGCGCCTCAAGCTGGAGCTCACCGAGTCGGTCTTCATGGAGGAGCCGGATCTCGCCAAGGCAACCATGCACCGGCTCAGGGCGATGGGCATCCGCTTCTCGCTGGACGATTTCGGTACCGGCTACTCGTCGCTTTCCTACCTCAACCGGCTGCCGCTGGATCAGCTCAAGATCGATCAGTCGTTCGTCCGGACCCTCTTCGAGGACCCGGCGAACCAGGTGATCTCTGCCTCCATCGTGAGCCTGGGCAGCAACTTGGGGCTGGAGGTGATCGCCGAGGGGGTGGAGACCCAGGCCCATCAAGACTGGCTGGCCGAGCACGGCTGCCGGGCGTATCAGGGCTACCTGTATGCTCGCCCGCTACCCATCGAGGCGCTCACCGAGCTGCTGGAGAGCTCGACCTGCGCCGCCGGACGCTGATCCGGCGACGCCGTCGGCGGATCAGTCCTCGATGCGGCCGAGCAGCAGGAACTCGATCAGCGCCTTCTGGGCGTGCAGGCGATTGCCGGCCTCCTGCCAGACCACCGCGCGGGGATCATCGAGCAGTGTTTCGCTGATCTCTTCTCCGCGGTGGGCCGGCAGGCAGTGCAGGAAGAGGGCGTCGGCCTTGGCGCGGTCGAGCAGCGCCTCGGTGACCTGAAAGCCGGCGAAGTCGGCCTCGCGCTTGGCCTGCTCCTCCTCCTGGCCCATGGAGGCCCAGACGTCGGTGGTCACCAGGTCGGCGCCGCTCACCGCTTCGGCAGGGTCGCGAACGATGCTGGCCCGGTCATCGGCGGCCTCGAGGATATCCTGGCGCGGCTCGTAGCCTTCCGGGCAGCAGATGCGCAGGTGGAAATCGAACTGGCGTGCGGCGTTGATCCAGGAGTGGCACATGTTGTTGCCGTCCCCAATCCAGACCGCGGTGCGCCCCTTGACGCTGCCGCGCAGCTCGGTCCAGGTCATGACATCGGCCAGCAGCTGGCAGGGATGGTAGTCGTCGGTCAGCGCGTTGATCACCGGCACCGCGCTGGCGGCGGCGTAGCGCTCCAGGCCTTCGTGGGAGAAGGTCCGGATCATCACGATGTCGACCATTTCCGCCAGCACGCGAGCGGTGTCTTCGATCGGCTCACCGCGGCCAAGCTGAGTGTCGCGCGGCGAGAGGAACAGCGCATGGCCGCCGAACTGGGCCATGGCGGTCTCGAAGGAGACCCGGGTGCGGGTCGACGACTTCTCGAAGATCATCGCCAGGGTGCGGTTGGTGAAGGGCGAGTAGCTCGGTCCCTGGGTCCGCAGGCGGTTCTTGATCGTGATGGCCCGCTGGATCAGGTAGTCGAGTTCGTTGGTATTCAGGTCCAGCAGGGTCAGAAAATGGCGTGTCGCCATGAGGGATCTCTCCGCGCGAAAAAACCCCCATCCTAGCCAGGCGCCGGGGGATGCGCAATGCGCCCGGCATCAGTAGAATGATGGCCAACAGCAAAGGCTGAGCGCCGTACTCGGGTATTGGCCCGGCGGCCTCGGCGTCCACGTGACCCAACAGGGAGCGCACATGAGCACCACCATCGAGAACATCCAGCGTCAGATCGGCGAAAACCCCATCCTTATCTACATGAAGGGCACGCCGCAGCTGCCGCAGTGCGGTTTTCCGCCCAGACCGTCCAGGCCCTGATGTCCTGCGGCGAGCGCTTCGCCTTCGTCAACGTGCTGGACAATCCCGATATCCGCGCCGAGCTGCCCAAGTACGCCAACTGGCCCACCTTCCCGCAGCTGTGGGTCGAGGGCGAGCTGGTGGGCGGCTGCGATATCGTCGCGGAGATGCACCAGAGCGGCGAGCTCGAGAAGCTGATCAAGGAAACCGCCGCCAAGCACAAGGACGACGCTTGAGCCGGGCTTCGCCCGGCGCATCGAGCGGTAAGCGATAGGCGCTACGAAGCAGGCCCGCCAGAGAGATGGCGGGCCTGCTTCGTTCAGGGGGCAGCAAAGGCTCTTTTTCTTTGTTCATCGCACTTTAGCGTGAACATGTTTGGCAGGTTTTATAGTGGGAGGCCGGCTCAGCCGGCGGTTCGACGCTTCGACGAAGGCGCCCATGGGTAGCGCTGCGCGCTACTTCGCGATCCGAAGCTCCCTCCCACATAGCCTGTTTGACTTAACCCCTCGCACCACGCCCCTCGCACCTCGCCCCTAGGCCTCCTCCATCCCCTGCTCGCGCTGGGCCAGCGCCCAGCCGCCAAGATCCTTGTAGCGGTTGACGATGGCGCAGAACAGCTCCGCGGTGCGTTCGGTATCGTAGCGGGCGGAGTGGGCTTCCTGGTTGTCGAAGGCAATGCCGGCGGCGCGGCAGGCCCGGGCCAGCACCGTCTGGCCGTAGACCAGCCCGGACAGGCTGGCGGTGTCGAAGCTGGAGAAGGGGTGAAAGGGGTTGCGCTTGATGCCGCAGCGCGCCACGGCGGCATTCAGAAAACCGTGATCGAAGGCGGCGTTGTGTCCCACCAGCACCGCCCGGGTGCAGCCGTGAGCCTTGATCGACTTGCGTACCGGCCGGAAGATTTCGCCCAGGGCTTCCGCCTCGCTCAGGGCGACCCGCTGACGCAGCGGGTCGTCGAGCTTGATGCCGGTGAAGTCCAGCGCCGACTGTTCCACGTTGGCGCCCTCGAAGGGCTTGATATGAAAGGCATAGGTGGCATCGGGCAGAAGATTGCCCTCGGGGTCCATGGTCAGGGTCACGGCGGCGATCTCGAGGATCGCGTCGCGGTCGGCGTTGAAGCCGCCGGTCTCAAGGTCCACCACCACGGGCAGAAAACTGCGGAAGCGCTGGGCCATCAGCTCGCGGGCGATCGCCTCGCTCATTAACCTCTCCTTGCGTATTTCAGTCTCGGTCGCCCCGCCCGGCGGCAGGCCCCAGGCGAATCCGCGCAGTCTAGCAGCTTGGCTGCGGCACGTCCCCCGCCGGTATTCGCGACGCCGTTGCCACGCTATAATCACCGACCCTAGACGTTCATCACAAGGAGCCCCAGCATGTCCGATGTCAAGAAGGTCGTGCTCGCCTATTCCGGCGGCCTGGACACATCCGTCATCGTCAAGTGGTTGCAGGAAACCTACGACTGCGAGGTCGTGACCTTCACCGCCGACATCGGTCAGGGCGAGGAGGTCGAGCCGGCCCGTGCCAAGGCCGAGGCCCTGGGCGTCAAGGAGATCTACATCGAGGACCTGCGCGAGGAGTTCGTTCGCGACTACGTCTATCCGATGTTCCGCGCCAACACCATCTACGAAGGCGAGTACCTGCTTGGTACCTCCATCGCTCGGCCGCTGATCGCCCGTCGCCTGATCGAGATCGCCAACGAGACCGGCGCCGACGCCATCTCCCACGGGGCCACCGGCAAGGGCAACGACCAGGTCCGCTTCGAGCTGGGGGCCTATGCGCTCAAGCCCGGCGTCAAGGTCATCGCGCCGTGGCGCGAGTGGGACCTGACCTCTCGCGAGAAGCTGATGGCCTACTGCGAGCAGCATGAGATTCCGGTCGATTTCGCCAGCGGCAAGAAGAAGTCACCGTACTCCATGGATGCCAACCTGCTGCACATCTCCTACGAGGGCGGCATCCTCGAGGATCCCTGGGCCGAGGCCGAGGAAGACATGTGGCGCTGGAGCGTGTCGCCGGAAGCCGCGCCAGATACGCCCACCTACGTGGAGCTGACCTATGAGCAGGGCGACATCGTCGCCATCGACGGCAAACCCATGAAGCCCCATGAGGTGCTCGAGACCCTCAACAAGCTGGGCGGTGACAACGGCATCGGCCGGCTCGATATCGTCGAGAACCGCTACGTGGGCATGAAGTCCCGCGGCTGCTACGAGACCCCCGGCGGCACCATCATGCTGCGCGCCCACCGTGCCATCGAGTCGCTCACCCTGGACCGCGAAGAGGCCCATCTCAAGGATGAGCTGATGCCCAAGTACGCTGAGGTGATCTACAACGGCTACTGGTGGAGTCCGGAACGTCGGATGCTGCAGGCCGCCATCGACGAGACCCAGAAGAACGTTTCCGGCGTGGTGCGCATGAAGCTCTACAAGGGCAACGCCACACCGGTGGGGCGCAAGTCCGAGCAGTCGCTGTTCGACGAGTCCATCGCCACCTTCGAGGACGATGCCGGCGCCTACGACCAGAAAGACGCCGAGGGCTTCATCAAGCTCAACGCCCTGCGTCTGCGCATTGCCGCCGGCAAGGGCCGTCAACAGGACTGAGCTGGCATTCCGTCATGTGGAGGGAGCTTTAGCTCCGGTTCGACGCTTCGACGAAGTCGCGCGCAGCGCTACCCATGGGGCGCCTGCGGCGCCTTCTCCCGGCAGAGCCGGCCTCCCACCTTGAAACTTGCCAAACATGTTCACGCTAGAGTGCGAAGAACCCAGTTTTTTCGTCACCTTTCCGGGAGAGGGCCTGTGCTGAAGAAACTATTGTCCGGCTTGTTCGGCGGCGGCGATGACAAGCCGGCATCGCGCCAAGCCGCCGAGCCGGTGGAATACAAGGGCTACCAGATCGTCTCCGAGCCGGAGGAGCAGGGTGGTCAGTTCAGAGTCAGCGGCTGGATTCGCAAGCCGGCCGAGGGGGCGGAGGGCGAGCTGCGCGAGCACCGCTTCGAGCGCTCCGACCTGGTGCCCGGCCGCGAGGCCTGCGACCAGCTGATGATCAGCAAGGCCCAGCGCTATATCGATCAGGTGGGTGACGAGATGTTCAATACCCCCGCTGAGGGGCATACCGCCCGCTTCCTGTTGGGGGCTATTCATCCTTAGGCGAAGGGAAAGCATCGCGCTGCCGCATTACACTGGGCCGGTACCCGACATCCGGAGCCAGTATGCGCCTGCTGCACCGTGCCTCACCCTGGCGTGACCTCTTTGCCGGCGATGCTCCGCCGGATCCCGCCACACTTCCGCCGCTACTGGCGCCGCTACGCGATGCGCTTGCCGAGTTGGGGCCCGCTCCCAGCCTGGCCCAGTCCCATGCCTGGCAGGGACGATTGGTAGAGGCCCTGGACCGGCTCGACCTGCCGGGTTGGCGGATCAGTCAGCTGATCAGTGATCACAACGACTGGCTCTATCGGCGCGCCATCGAACTCTCGCTCAACGAGATGACCGGGCAGGGGTGGGGCAACCCGCCGGCGGCGTTCTGCGTGCTGACCCTGGGGTCCGCTGCCCGCCATGAGAGTCTGCTGGGGCCAGACCAGGACAATGCCATGATTATCGAGGACTACCCGGACGCGGGGCATACCGAGATCGACGGTTATTTCCAGTCGCTGGGAGAGCGCTTCACCGCCCGACTGGACGAAGCCGGCATTCCCCTGTGCAGCGGCCATGTGATGGCGCGCTGGCCGATGTGGCGCAAGCGCCTGGCGGAGTGGTGCGAGCAGCTGACGCTGTGGAGCGCCGATCGGCGGGTCAAGCGGGTGCAGCAAGCCAATATCCTCTTGGACTTCTCTCCGGTCTTCGGTGAGGCGCGCCTGGCCGAGTCCCTGGGTGGGCATGTGCAGCAGCTGATGCCCGGGGCGGGGCTTTTCCTCGATGAAATGGCCGCACTACTCGATGAGCTCCCGGTCGCTCTGGACCGCCTGGGACGGCTCGTCGGTGATGGAGAAGGGGCCCCCCACGACAACGCGCTCAACCTCAAGCGCCAGGGATTGCTGCCGCTGGTGGCCGCCGTGCGGCTGCTGGCGCTGCGCCATGGCGTGCGTGTGCCGGATACCCGTTCGCGTCTGGCCGCTCTGGTGGTCGAGGAGGCGCTGTCCAACCGCCAGGCGCAGGCGTTGGCCTCGACCCTGGCGCGGCTGCAGGCGCAGCTGCTGGACGCCCAGCGTGTGACCCTCAAGCAGGGGGCATCCCCGATGGCTGGATCGATATCGCGCGCCTGGAAGAGGACGAACGGCTGCTGATGCGCCACGACATGCAGCAGATTCGTCGTCTGATCAAGCAGGCCAAATCATCGGTGGGGCGGGGCTGAGGCCGCCCCGCCCCTGTCGGTGACAGGCCTTAAAACGCCTCCCACTCCGGCTCGGTCTGGTGTGAGGGCGAGGGTTTGGCAGCGCCGGATTTGACGGTGACTGCCGAGGGAAGCGCGGCAGCGGCTTGCGGGAGCCGCTGGTGTGGGGTGGGTTGGGCATCGGGCGCATCGCCCAGCACAAACTCACTCATCAGGGAATCCAGCTGACGGGCATTGTCGCGCATGGTGGCGGCGAGGCCAGCGTTCTGGCTCACCATGGCAGCGTTCTGCTGGGTCATGGTATCCATCTCCGCCACGGCGGTATTCACCTGCTCGATACCCGAGGTCTGCTCGCGGGCACCGGCGGTGATCTCGCCGATCACATCGGATACCTGGGTGATGCTCTGATGAATCTCGCGCATCCGCTCGGCCACGCCCTTGACGATCTCGCCCCCTTCGCGGGTGTTGGCCACTGAGGCGTCGATCAGTTCGCGGATGTCGTGGGCGGCATCGGCGGAGCGGCTTGCCAGGTTGCGGACTTCCTGGGCCACCACGGCGAAGCCGCGCCCATGTTCGCCGGCCCGGGCGGCCTCCACCGAGGCGTTCAGCGCGAGGATATTGGTCTGGAAGGCGATGGAATCGATCAGGCTGATGATCTCGCTGATCTTGCCCGAAGACTCGTTGATGGCGGCCATCTTGGCCTCCATCTCGGCCATGGCCTCGTTGCCCCGCTCGGCGGTGGCGGCGGCATCGGTGGAGAGGCTGTTGGCCTGCTCGGAGGCCTGCGAGGTGTGGGTCACGGTGGAGTGGATCTCCTCCATGGAGGCCGAGGTTTCCTGCAGGTTGGCGGCGGCCTGTTCGGTGCGTGACGAGAGCTCCTGGCTGCCGTCGGCCATTTCATTGGCGCCGGCCAGTACCGTGTGAGCGTTGTGGCGCACTTCCCGCAGGGTCAGCTGCATGCGCTCGACGAAGGCATTGAACTGCTTCGCTAGCTCGCCTACCTCATCCTGACTGTCGACCGGGAGACGGCGGGTCAGATCGCCCTTGCCCTTGGCAATATCGGCCAGGGCCCTGGCGGTTTGGCCAATGGGTTTCAGTGAACGACGGGCCGTCATGCCAACGATGACCAGCAGCGCTGCCAGGATCACGATGCCGGCCAGCAGCAGCGAGCGAAGCAGGCTGTGCGTCACCTGGGTAAAGGCGTGGTTAGGGACCGAGGCCGCCAGCACCCAGTCGGTGCCTTGGATCGGGTTCCAGATCATGGTGACACGCTCTCCCTCGGGTGAACGTACTTCTCCGACGCCCGTCTCGCCGGACAGAAAGTCTCGTCCTAGCGCATTGGCACCTGCGAAGCCGGCGCTGTCGGCCTCGGTGACGTTGAGGTTCATGCGCAGTTCGGGGTCGGGGTGAGCCACGATCATGCCGGTGCTGTCGACCATGTAGCCGTAGCTGCCCTCGCCAACGTTGATCGCCGAGGTGATCTCGGAGACCGCTTCCATGGAGAGAGTAATGCCGATCAGCCCGACACGATTACCTCGGGCATCGAAGAGGGTCTCGGCGATGATGGCGGTAGGCAGGCCGCTTACCAGCGACAGCACCGGGTCGGCCAGCAGGCGGTCGTGGGTGCCGTTGGTCACCAGCTCCTGGAAATAGCCGCGCCCGCTGATATCGGCGGTGGCGCCCGTATGGGTCACCACGTTGCCGTCGGCATCGGCAACGTAGAAGGATTCGATGGTGGCATCGCCAGGAAAGCGCGACTCCAGCCAGGGCAGGTGCGCCTCCACAGGAACCGACTCGACGAGCCGCTCCTCCTTGGCCATGCCGGCCAGCCAGGCGCGATAGCCTTCGATCCAGCGCCCGATTTCATCAGCCCGGGCTTCAACCTGGCGTGCGCTGGTGTTTTCCACCATCGGTGGGATCGCATTGTTGAGCTGGGTGTTGATGATGATCCCAAGGGCAGCAAAGGCCAGCAGCAGCGGTAGGCCGATAGCCCCCAACAGCTTCTGTGTCAGTGTCAAGCGAGATAGTGCGTTCATTATGGACTCTCTGGTTACCGGTTATGCATGACGGAGACATGAGTGGCGTGCCCCAGCAAGGCGATCAGGCAGGGGCAGTCTCTGGAGGCTCTGGCTCAATAGAGTCTCCCATTCATTTCTTGATGAATGCTGTTGTTGTTGAGGCGTGGGCCGAGCGTTCGCTCGGCCTTTCAGGCAGGTTGTTGTTCTCGCGAGTTATGTTGCCTTCGCTTCCTGCTCTATCGGCCGCGACATGAGCTTCTTGAGTCGGTGGGGAAAAAGGATCATCGCACTTTGGTTGAATTCAGTTTTCTGTGCCGCTCTGTTCCGGTGCCATGGGCAGCTCCATCACCAGACAGGCGCCCTTGAGCACTGGGGCGTCATCGACCCACAGCCGGCCGCCGAGATGGGCCACGATGCCGCGGCTGATTGGCAGGCCCAGTCCGCTGCCCCGAGGCCGCCCCTTGGCTTTTCCGGCAGTGCCCCCATAGCGCTTGATCTGATGGAATTTCTCGAAGACTCGCTCGCGCTCTTCTTCAGCGATGCCGGGGCCGTTATCCTCTACGCTGAGGCGATAGTGCTGCTTGTGGGGGGCGAGGTGCAGGCGCACTCGCGGGGCGTCGTCGGCGGCGAATTTGCCGGCGTTGTCCAGCAGGTTGATGATCACCTGCTCGAGCCGGTCCGGGTCGCCGATCACCGGCGCTTCCTCCAGCTCGATATCCACCTCCAGCTCGACCCCCCGGTCTTCCTGCAGGCGGTGCACCGCATCCACGCTGTGGCGCGCCAGGGCGACCAGGTCGAGCCGCTGGGGCTTAGCGTCAGCCGGCCGCTCTCCAGCCGTGCCAGGTCGAGGATCTCCTCGATCAGCCGCGACAGGCGCTGGCTCTCCAACACCACCACGTCGAGGAAATGGATGCGCTTCTCGTCCGGCAGTTCCTTGCCGTCGCGCAGAATCTCGGCGAAGGCGCGGATCGAGGTCAATGGGGTGCGCAGCTCATGGCTGACCATGGCCACGAACTCGTCCTTGAGGCGGTCGAGCTCGCGCAGCCGCTCGTTGGCGGCGCGCAGCTCTTCGCTGGCCTGGGCCAGTTCGCGGGACTGCTGCTCCAGGCGCCGGTTCATCTCCAGCGTCTCGGAAGTGGTGTCGAGGATGCTCAGCACCGACTCCAGATCCAGCGCCTCGCCGCGCACCAGGGAGTTGATCAGCACCCGCGATGAGGCGCTGCCCAGCGCCCCCGCCAGCGCCTGCTCGGCACGGGTGATCAGGTCGGGGGCGCCGGTCCCGCGTCGTCGAGGCCGGCATCGGGAACATCGGCAAACACCCGGGCGGTGGCGCCTGAGCCCAGGTAGCGATTGAGCAGGCTGCGCAGCTCGCCGCGGGTGGTCTGGCCGTGCCAGAGCGAGGTCTGGATCAGCCCGGGGTGCATCGCCTCGGTGAACAGCGCCGCCTGGGTCTTCTCCACCGGACTTTGCCGGGAGAACAGCGAGACTCCCACCAGCAGCCCCACGTTGGCCATCAGGCTCCACAGCAGCGAGTGGCTATAGATGTCCCACCCTTCCAGGCCGAACAGCGCATAGGGGCGCAGCCAGGCGATGCCCCAGGGACCGAGCTCCAGGAAGGTATCACTGAGCCAGCCCGACTGGGCGAAGCCGGGGATCAGCAGCGTCCAGGCCCACACCAGGGTGCCAGCGATCAGCCCCAGGGCGGCGCCGCGCCGCGTGGCGCCTCGCCAGTAGAGACCGATCAGCATGGCCGGGGCGAACTGGCAGGCGGCGGCGAAGGAGACCAGGCCGATGGTCACCAGGCTGTAGGAGTCGCCGATCAGCGCATGATAGAGATAACCCAGTAGCAGGATCAGCACGATGGCCACCCGGCGGATGCCCAGCAGCCAGCCGGCCAGCTCTCCCTGGGAGCTCAGGTGCAGGCGTTTGGAACGCAGCAGCAGCGGCATCACCAGCTGGTTGCTGACCATGGTGGACAGGGCGATGGTCTCGACGATTACCATGCCGGTGGCCGCTGAGAGCCCGCCGATGAAGACCAGCAGGGGCAGGCCGTCGAGCCCGGCGGAGAGCGGCAGGGTGAGTACGAAGCTGTCTGGGTCGGGGTTGCCGGCGGGCAGCAGCAGGCCGGCCATGGCGATGGGAATCACGAACAGGTTGATGGCCAGCAGATAGAGGGGAAACAGCCAGCTGGCCCGGGTGATATGGCGCTCGTCGACGTTCTCCACCACCAGCACCTGGAACTGACGGGGCAAGGTGATGAAGGCCAGGAAGGCCAGCACCAGCATGCCCACCCAGCCGCTGGCGCCGCCGGGCACCGCCTCGAGGCTCAGCGCGCCGACCAGCTCCGGGGTGGCGGCCACCTGGGCGAAAATGTCGCCGGGACCGTGGAACATGCTGAAGACCACGAAGCCCCCACCGCCAGGAACGCCAGGAGCTTGACCAGCGACTCGAAGGCGATGGCCGCCACCATGCCTTCGTGACGTTCGCTGGCATCGAGGTGGCGGGTGCCGAATAGGATGATGAAGACCGCCAGCACCAGCGCTACCCAGAATGACTTGTCGACCCAGAAGGTTTCGTCGGCCAGGCTCAGCTCCGGGGCCAGGGGGTAGTTGACCAGCACCGCATGACTGACGGTAATCGCCTTGAGCTGCAGGGCGATGTAGGGGGTGATGCCAATCAGTGCGATCAGCGCCACCAGGGCACCGAGCCCCTGACTCTTGCCGTAGCGGGCGCTGATGAAGTCGGCAATGGAAGTGATGCGCTGGACCTGGGCAATACGCACCATCTTGCGGATCATGAAGGGGGCCATCAGCATGGCCAGGGTCGGGCCAAGGTAGATCAGCAGAAAGCCGGGACCGTACTGGGCCGCGCGGCCGACGCTGCCGTAGAAGGTCCAGGCAGTGCAGTAGACGGCGATGGAAAGCGCGTAGACGGTGGGTGAGCCGATCAGCGAGCGGCCCTGTTCGGCACGGCGGTCGCCCCAGGCGGCGATCACGAACAGCAGGGCCAGGTAGCCGAAGGCGACGGTGATGACGATGGCATCCGTGCGCATCTCGTCACTCTCCCGAGCGGTGTTCGAGCAGCCAGGCTGCCAGGGCGATGACCAGGGCCCAGGTGAAAAAGATGTACAGCGGCAGCCAGGAGAGCCCCGCCTCGGCCGGACGATCCACCACCATCACCATCGGCGGTAGAAAGAGCACCGCGGCTGCCACGATCAGGGCAATCAGCCGCTCCTTGAGGCGCGAGGGGCTCATCATGAGGCGAAGGCGTCCTCCTTGGTCAGGGCGGTGGCCTGCAGTGCCAGGGCCTGCTCCAGGGTCTCGATGCCGCGGGCTTCCAGGCGCGGCAGCAGGGCCAGCCACAGCTCGGCGGTGACACGGGCATCGCCCAGGGCGGTATGCCGCGTCCCCGGCGGGAAGCTGAGGTCGTAGCGCTCGGCCAGGGTATCCAGGTCGTGGCCGTCCAGGCTGTCGTCCAGGGCGCGGGAAATCAGCAGGGTATCCAGCACCGGCATGTCGAAGGCCACCCCGGCCCCCGCCGGCTGCAGGGCCAGCAGGTCGAAGGCCGCATTGTGGGCGAGGATCACCGCATCGCCGATATAGTCGCGGAAGCGCGGCAGGATCACCGGCAGCGGCGGGGCACCGGCTACGTCGGCATCGGTGAGCCCGTGAATGGCGGTGCTGGCGGGGGGGATCGGCTTGCCGGGATCGACGCGCACGTCGAAGACCTCGCTGGCCAGCAGCCGGGCGTTGACGATGCGGCAGGCGCCGATGCTGATCACGGTATCGCCGCGGCGCAGCTCCAGGCCGGTGGTCTCGGTATCGAAGGCCACCACCGGGAGCGAGCGCAGCGGACGCGCGGCCAGCTCGGCGTCCGGCGGCGGCAGGTCGGCGATGCCGAAATCATGGAATTCGGGACGCGGTGGCGCCTGGGTGCGTGGAGCGCCAACCCGCTCCACGGCCGGTAGCGGGAGGCGCAGGCGGGCGTGAATGCCGTCGTCGTCGGCCAGGCTCCAGGCATCGCTGGCGTGCTGGCGCAACAGGTCGCCGACCCGCGGGTTCAGCGGCAGCGCCTCCAGGCGCGATTCGCTCCAAGCGGCCAGCTCGCGCTGGGAGAGCGGCGCGCCGCGCCAGATCAGATCGAGATAGACCCGGCGGTTGCCAAGCAGCATCTCGCCTTCGAAGGCGGGGTTGCCGCTATGCTGCTGGAGGCGCTCGAGCAGTGATTCCAGCAGCACCAGCAGGGCAGGGGCATCGCCCTTGAACCAGGCGGGCATGCCGATCGGCTGGACCTCCACGGGGTTGTCCTTGAGCCGCTCGTTGAGCGACTGCCAGAGGTCGTTGGACCACAGCGGCACCAGGCGCTCGCCCTGCTGTTGCATGTCCTCGATCAGCTTGCCGAGCTGCTCGATACCCTGGCTCAGGGCGCGACTCTCCTCGTCGATCACGGTTTCCAAGCGCTCGCGCAGGCGGTCATCCAGATGACCGGCATGGCGTGCGCTGCCTAGCGCCTCGGCGGCGCTACTCAGGCTGGCGCCGTGGCCGCGCAGCGGGGAAGGGTGTCGGCGAGCCCGGCCCGTGCGCCCATCTCGCTGGTCCAGGCGGCGGTGGTGTCGCTCAGCGTGAGCAGGGTCTCGCCGTTACTGTTGGGCACGCGGCGCAGCACCACCCGCAGCCAGCGCTCGTCGCTGGGTACCAGTAGCTCCCGGGGGAGCCGTCATCGGGAAGCTGGCTCAGGGCGTCCTGCAGGCTGCTGGCCGGCAGCAGGGCGTCCAGACGCTTGCCGAGCCCCAGGCCGGGGTGGCCGTCGAACAGCGTCTCGGCCGCGTGGTTCAGCAGCAGCAGCCGGCGGTGGTGGTCGCACAGCAGCAGCGGGGTATCCAGCACCTGCAGCAGGGTCTCGAGCTCCTGGCGAATGCGCGCCGCGCTTCGTGCGCCCTCGGCGTGGGCGGTGGCGAGGCGCTGGCGGTCGGCGCGCCAAGCCTCGCGCACCCGCATCAGGTCCGGTCCCAGGCCGCGCAACCACCCCTCCGGCGGGTAGTCCTCGCGGGCGTCGGGGTTGGCCACCAGCCGTGCCAGCTGAACCTGCAGATGGCGCAGCGGGGTGAACAGCATGCGCTCGAGCAGCAGGCCCACCAGGAAGATGGTACCGCCCCCGGAAAAGCAGCCCAGCCACAGCACGATGCGCGCTAAGCCCTGGGGCTGGAAGAGATGATCCAGCCAGGCGGCGAAGGTGGCCCCACCGAAGATGCTGATGCCGCTGAGCAGCAGCCAGAGGCCGATCAGCCGCTGGCGCCTGGGTAGCTTGCGCCCCACCATCAGGCATCCTCGACCAGCAGCGTCTTGACCTTCTCGACCAGCGCCTGGGTGGAGAAGGGCTTGGTGACATAGTCGTCAGCCCCCAGGGCCAGCCCCTTCTCGCGCTCCACTTCCCGACCATGGGCGGTGAGCATGATGATCGGCAGGCGGGCGTGGGCCGGGTCGTTGCGAAGTTGCTCCAGCACGTCGAAGCCGCTGATGCCCGGCAGGCTGATGTCCAGCAGGATCAGGTCCGGCGGTGACTCTTCGACACGAGTCAGGGCGCTTTCGCCATCCTCGGCGGTGATCACGTCAAAGCCGGCCTGCTGCATCAGGAATTCCAGCGACAGGACGATGTTGGGCTCATCGTCCACCACCAGTACCTTGGCCATGGCTGTCTCCTCATTGTAAGTTGTTGACGATAAGTCTAGTGACCGCGCCCGTGGCGGCAAAGACGACCTTGGGCCAAGGAGTTCGGCCGCAGCCAGGAGTTTTCCCCATGATATGCGTTCACCATCTGGAGCACTCCCGTTCTCAACGGGTGCTGTGGCTGCTGGAGGAGCTGGGAGTCGAGTATCGCATCATCGCCTATCAGCGCGACCCCAAGACCCTGAGGGCGCCGGCCTCGCTGCACGAGATCCATCCGCTGGGCAAGTCGCCGGTGATCAGCGACACGTCACGGGGCGATCGCGTCGTGGCGGAATCGGGCGCCATTCTCGAGTATCTGCTCGACCACTACGATCCGGATGGACGGCTGCGGCCGCCCGCCGGCAGCGACGCCTTCGAGCGCTATCGTCACTGGCTGCATCATGCCGAAGGCTCGGCGATGCCCCCCTTGGTGATGCGCCTGGTGTTTTCCCGGCTAGGCAAACCGCCGGTGCCGGCACTGGTACGCCCGCTGGGCCGTCAGTTTGCCAAAGGCGTGGAGCAGCAGTTTCTGGGGCCCGAGATCGAGGCCCTGCTGCAGTATTGGGAACAGGCCCTGACGAAGTCGCCGTGGTTTGCCGGTGAGGACTTCAGCGCCTGCGATATTCAGATGAGCTTCCCGCTGCTGGCGCTGGAAAGCGGCAGGGGCCTCACCGGCTATCCGGGGCTGGAAGGCTTCCTGGCTCGCTGTCGGGAACGTGAGGCCTATCGGCGAGCGGTGGAGAAGGGCGGCGAGTTCGGCTCCATGGGCGGCTGATTGGCCGCCTATTGGCCGTTGTCGCCGTTCTCCTGGCGCTTGAACTTGGGACCCAGCGGGCCAAGCCACAGCCAGACCTGTAGCACTACCAGGACCGGCAGCAGCCAGGCCGGGGCACCGGTCACCGAGACCAGGACATGGTAGATGAGGTAGGCGGTGAAGCCGGCGATCAGCCCCACCACGGGAAACATGAAAGGGCGCTGATAGCCGGGGCGGCGTGAGAGCCGGAACAGTGAGCCGGTAAAGGCGCCGAAGGTGGCGGCCATGGCCATGGGAAGCAGAATCTCTTGCATGGGGGTCTCGCCTTGACGGGTCCTGGGAATCGTGTGGCCAGCGTAACGCCTTCGCCGCCGTCGGCGCTGTACGACTTTTGAACAAACGCCGAATCGCTGCCAAGCTCTTACAGTCTGTTCAGCAAACCATAACCATAATCTGATCAGGAGACACGCCCATGAGTGCCATTGTGCTGCTGGTACTGGGTCTTGGCGGGCTGGCGGCGGGGTACTTCCTGTACTCCAAGTTCATCGCCGAGAAGATCTATCGCCTGGACCCTGATTTCGAAACGCCCGCACACGAGTTCGAGGATGGCGTCGACTACGTGCCCACTAACCGCTTCATCCTCTGGGGGCATCATTTCACATCCGTTGCCGGTGCCGCGCCGATCGTGGGCCCGGCCATCGCAGTGATCTGGGGATGGCTGCCGGCGTTCCTGTGGGTCATCCTCGGCACCATCTTCTTCGCCGGGGTGCATGATTTTGGCGCCATCTGGGCCAGCGTGCGCAACAAGGCCAAGTCCGTTGGCGCGCTCACCGGCGACGTGGTGGGCAAGCGGGCTCGCAGTATCTTCATGATCGTCATCTTCCTGGTGCTGCTGATGGTCAATGCGGTATTCGCGGTGGTCATCGCCGGGCTGATGATGAATTTCTCCAGCGCCGTGGTACCGGTGTGGGGCGCCATTCTGGTGGCGCTGGTGATCGGTCAGCTGATCTATCGGCGCAAGATGAGCCTGCCCATGGTGTCGATCGTCGGGGTCATCGCCCTCTATTCGCTGATCGCCATCGGCCCCTCGGTGCCGATTCAGATGCCCGAGCAGGTCGGGGCGATGTCGGGCAACGCGGTGTGGATCCTGATCCTGTTCGGCTATGCGGCCATCGCCTCGCTGCTGCCGGTGTGGGTGCTGCTGCAGCCTCGCGACTACATCAACGGTCTGCAGCTGTTTATCGGCCTGATCGTGCTCTATGGGGCCATTGTGCTGCTCAACCCGACCCTGGTGGCGCCGATGGTCAATGCCGATGTGCCGGCCGGCACGCCTTCGATGATTCCGCTGCTGTTTGTGACCATCGCCTGTGGCGCCATCTCGGGCTTCCACGGGCTGGTGTCCTCCGGCACCACCTCCAAGCAGCTCAACCGGGAGTCCGACGCGCGCTTCGTCGGCTACTTCGGTGCCGTGGGCGAAGGCATGCTGGCGCTGGCGGCGATTCTGGCCGCCACCGCGGGGTTTGCCACCTTCGCCGACTGGCAGGCCATGTATACCACCTTCGGCGCTGGCGGCGTGACCGCCTTTGTCGAGGGGGGCGCCTTCATGATCCACTACGGCATCGGCCTGCCGGAAGCCACCGCCGCTACGCTGCTCACGGTCATGGCGGCGCTGTTCGCCGGTACCACCATGGACACCGGTCTGCGCCTGCAGCGCTATATCTTCCAGGAGTGGGGGAGATCTATAACCAGCCGTGGATGAAGAAGAATGTGCCGGCGACCCTGCTGGCGGTGGGCAGCTGTCTGCTGCTGGCCTTCGGGGCCGGCGGCGCCGATGGCACGGGCGGCATGATCATCTGGCCGCTGTTTGGTACCACCAACCAGCTGCTGGCCGGTCTGACCCTGCTGGTGGTCACGGTGATGCTGGTGCGCCTGCGTCGTCCCATGTGGTACACCCTGGTGCCGCTGTGCTTCCTGCTGGTGATGACCATCGGTGCGCTGCTTATCCAGCTGCGGACCTTCTTCGAGCAGGGCAACTACTTCCTGCTGGTGCTGGATATCGTGGTGCTGGTGGCCGCAATTCTGGTGGCCATGGAGTGCGCCTCGGCGCTCAAGCGCTCCCGACAGGAGATGGCCGCCGAGCCCAAGGAGTAGCCTGCCAATTCACTGAGGAGCGGTTCGATGCCTGATGATCGTGAAACCGGGCATGATCCCCGCCGCGAACGGATTCGGGCCTGGCTGAGCCAGGCCCGCTTCGTCGCCGAAGAGATCTACTCGGCCCGCTACCGCGGGGCCATCGCCCGGGCCCGCCGGGACGAGGACGACCTGTTTATGCTGCTGGTCTTCTCCGAGATGATGGGGGTGCCCAATCCGGCGGCCTACTACACCCTGGAGCTGCAGCCGCTGCTGCTGGAGCGCTTCCACGACTGGCACAAGCGCATGGGCATGGAGCACTCCCCGCTGGATCATTTCAGATGCTGCTAGCGCCGAGGTTCAAGGAAGGGGACATTGGCTGTCATCGGAAAAGCTCCGAGGGGAGCCGGCTTCCTTCGCCCTTCCTGAGTCTATTTGTTTGGGAGTGAAATGAAAGAGTTACTGGAAAAACGCCTGCTATGGGTGGGCGGCAAGGGTGGGGTGGGTAAGACCACCGTATCGGCGGCGCTGGCGGTGCTGGCGGCGCGGCGCGGACGGCGCGTGCTGGTGGTCTCTACCGACCCCGCCCATAGCCTGGGCGATGTCTTCGATCGTGAGCTCGACGACGCCCCGCGCCGCCTGCTGCCCAACCTGGATGCCATGGAGATCGACCCCGATGCCGAGGTCGAGGCGCATCTGGCGCGGGTCACCGAGCAGATGCGCCGTTTCGCAGCACCGGAGATGATGGCCGAGCTGGAGCGCCAGATGCGCCTGACCCGCCAGTCGCCGGGCACCCAGGAGGCGGCGCTGCTGGAGCGGCTGTCACGGCTGGTCACCGACGACGCAGCCCCCTATGACCTGATCATCTTCGATACCGCGCCCACCGGCCATACCTTGCGCCTGCTGACGTTGCCCGAGGCCATGGCGGCCTGGACCGATGGCCTGCTGGCGCACAACCGCCGCTCGGAGGAGCTGGGCAAGGTGCTCTCTCACCTGACCCCCAAGCGTGGCCAGGATGTGGCCACGCCCTTCGACGACCCTCAGGAGGATCCCCTCCGCGATCTGGACGAGCGCACTCGGGACGTGGCGAAGACCCTGATCGAGCGACGCCGACTGTTTCATCGCGCCCGGCGGCGGATCGAGAATGCCGAGCAGACCAGCTTCCTGTTCGTGATGACCCCCGAGCGGCTCCCGATTCTCGAGACGGTGCGCGCCGTGGAGGCCCTCGAGGCGGTACAGATCCCGGTTGCCGGCACCCTGGTGAACCGGGTGATTCCCGAGGAGGCCGACGGTGATTTTCTGCAGGCGCGGCGCGAACAGGAGGCAACCTACCTGGCACGCATCGATGCCGAGCTGGCACGTCTCCCGCGTCCGCGTCTGCCCTGGCTGCCCACCGATGTGCAGGGCATTCCCATCCTTGAGCAGCTGGCAGATCGACTGGACTTGCTGGGGTTCTAGCGACGCAGCAGGTGCTCTCTAAGCGCCTGCTCGCCCCGCCCCAGCCATTCGTTCAGGGCGCGGCTGCTCTGGTTGAGATGATAGGCACTGGGTAGCCAGGCGCGCAGCCCCTGGGGAGGCGGGCTGGCGAACTCGGTGGGCGCCGCCGTGATCTCCAGGCCGGCGCCTTCGAAGGCCGCCGCAGCCCGTGGCAGGTGCCAGGCCTGAGAGACCAGGAGAATCTCGCTGATACCGTCCTGTCGTAGCAGCTCGGCGCTAAAGCGCGCATTTTCAGCGGTGTTGCGGCTCTCGCCCTCCAGCCACTGGACCGGCACCTCGAACACTTCGCGCAGCGCTGCGGCCATCAGGCTGGCTTCGGTGACCTCCTCACCGTGTACCCGCCCGCCGCTGACCAGAATCGGTAGGCCGCTTCGACGCTGCAGGTGAGCCCCGTAGGCGAGCCGGCGCCAGGTGGGGTTGGCCGGGGCGTCGCCCCAGCCGAATTCCGGGGCGACATAGTCACGCCCACCGCCCAGGATGACGATGGCCTCGGCGCGGCCAAGCTGCTCGGGGCCCGGTACCTCGGTGGGTTCCAGGCTATGACGCAGCGCATGGCTCGCCAGCGGCGTGGCAAGCAGCAGCAGTCCCATCAGGCCCGCGATCACCAGCAGCGCTCCGAGCAGGCGGCGTGCCCCGAGCAGCAGTCCGAGCAGCACCAGCAGCACATTGAGCCCAGGGGGCAGTAGCCACACTTTCAGCAGACTCATCTCACCTCCCCACGGCGGTAGCGTCTTCCACCGATTCAAGCCGGCGGCTGGGCCAGTGGACCACGGCGGTTCGGTGCAGCATGCGCTTGGCCAGTTTGGGATGCTCGCGATGAATGACCCGGGTGGCGAATTCGGCCAGAAAGCGAGACTTCATCTCGGCGCGGGCGCGATCCACACCGACCTCCTGGTAGGGGGTGGAGGCCAGCAGCAGGAAGCCGTCATCGGGAATCCGCCCGGCCTTCATGTTAGCGTCGATGATTGCCGCGGCGGTGCCGATGGGTTCCGAAAGATCCGGGCTATCAGGGCCCGACGATCAGCGCGGTGTTGGGTAGATGCAAGAAGTCGAAGCCGCGGCCTACGCAGATCACCCATTCCCGATGCTCGATGTCTAGCTCCCGCTCTACGCCGCGCAGGGCGTCGACATGGTGCAGGTTGCCTTCGAGCAGCGGGAGCAGGTCGCGCCGGATATCGGCCGGCATATCCGGACAGAGAGTGGTCAGGCGACGGTCGAGGCCCTCGGCATCGGGTGGCCGGAGGTCGCCCATATCGAGGGTGGCACCTTGGTCGCCGTGAACGATCAGCGCATCGCTGTCGGTCTCGAAGCCGCATACCAGCGGGTAGACGTGGCGATGGTCAAGACCGAACAGCTGTTCGGCCTGGGCGCGGATGTCTCGTGCATGGGCCAGCGCCTCTTCGGCATTGCAGTCGAAACCGGCACAGCCTCGGGCGCGAGAGCCGCGAGAAAAGTGGTAAGTGATGATCATCAACACACCGTGGCCGGCACCGACAGCGCTCGTGACGGCGTCGGTGAGCATTTCACCCAGATAGGGCCAGCCGAGGTGAAAGATCCCGCCCAAATTGCGAAAGGGCATGATGATGCCCAGCGGCGTGCGGGTGGCATGGGGAGGTGGATGCGCCCGTCCATGCACTTCATGGCGATGATCCGCGTGGGGTGGGCGGCCAGGTAGCGCTGCCGGGCCAGCCAGGCGGCTGGGCTGCAGAAGGTGTCGGCGTGCTCCCGGGAGAGGGCCAACAGCGCGTCGATACGCTCCTGAATGGGACGATCGTGGATTCGCATTTAGGGCTCGATGATGGCGATGAATTATTGTTGTTCGCCCCTAGGGTCCACTAGCTTCGCCCTCGATGCCAAGTGGCGGTTGGTCGAATCTCTCGCGACGATTGGTCAAGCTCTAGCCGATCTCCACCTTCTCCTTGAATTCGCACAGGTCCTCGATCACACAGCTGCCGCAGCGCGGCTTGCGGGCCAGGCAGGTGTAGCGCCCGTGCAGGATCAGCCAGTGGTGGGCATCCTGGCGAAATTCCCGGGGGACGTGGCGGATCAGCTTTTGCTCCACCTCGACCACGTTCTTGCCCTTGGCGATGCCGGTGCGGTTGGCGACCCGGAAGATATGGGTATCCACGGCGATGGTTGGCTCGCCGAAGGCGGTATTGAGAATCACGTTGGCGGTCTTGCGACCCACGCCAGGCAGCGCCTCCAGGGCGCTGCGGGTGCGGGGCACCTCGCCACCGTGCTGGTCGAGCAGGATGCGGCAGGTCTTCATCAGGTTCTCGGCCTTGGTGTTGTAGAGGCCGATGGTCTTGATATGCGCCTTGAGCCCCTCGAGGCCCAGGTCGAGGATCGCCTGGGGGTGTTGGCCACCGGGAAGAGCCGGGCGGTGGCCTTGTCGACCCCCACGTCGGTGGCCTGGGCTGAGAGCAGCACCGCGGTGAGCAGCTCGAAGGGGGTCGACCAGTTCAGCTCGGTGGTGGGTTCGGGGTTGTGGTCGCGCAGCCGCGCGAAGATCTCGTAGCGTTTCTGGGCGTTCATGGCAGTCCCTGGCAGGAGCGAGGAGCGAGGGGCGCCGGGGACAGGCCGAAGAGGAGGTCCTACGCCAGGGATGGCGTCGGTAGCGTACAGGGAAGTATTCACAGCGCCTCCTCGCCGGCCTGTCCCCGGATCAGCCCCGAGCGGTGAGTCGGGAAGTTGTCATCAGGTTATTCGGCCGTGTCCGTCTGCTCCAGCGCGCACCTGGCCTCGGCCAGTAGCCGCTCGGCCTCGGGCAGCTGTGCCCGGGCGGTGGCCTCTGCCTCGGCATCCGCGCGGCGCCGGGCGCTCTCCAACTGTTGCTGTACCCGTTTGAGGGCCTGTTCGGCGGCCTTCACGGCCATCTGCCGCTGACGCCGTGCGGTGGCGCCGCCTGCGCTGCGCGATGCACGCGAGCGCTGTTGGATCATGCGCTGCTGACGCTCGCGGCGCTTCTCGCGCTGCTCCCGGGCCAGGCGATGGTTGCGGGCCGCGAAGCGCTCGCGCCCCTTGGCGGCGCGCCGGGCCAGGTAGGCCTCCTGCGCGGCTGGGCTCTCGGCCGCTTGCCACTGGGGATGCGGGAGCAGGTCGATGCAGTCCACCGGGCAGGGGGCCACGCAGAGCTCGCAGCCGGTGCACTCGTCGATGATCACCGTGTGCATGCGCTTTGACGCGCCGAGGATGGCATCGACCGGGCAGGCCTGGATGCACTTGGTGCAGCCGATGCACTCGGCCTCTCGAATGTAGGCCACCAGCGGCGTCTGGGCAGGCTGCTCCAGGGGCAGGGCTGGCCGGCCCGTCAGCTCGGCCAGGCGCTCCACGGTGGCCTGGCCGCCGGGTGGGCAGCGATTGATCGCTTCACCGGCGGCGATCGCCTCCGCGTAGGGGCGACAGCCCGGCTGTCCGCACTTCCCGCACTGGGTCTGGGGCAGCAGGGCGTCGACGGCCTCGATCAGCGCGTGCGTGTCGGTCACCTCTGTCCCTTACTTGACCCGCTGACCGGGCTCGGCGCCCGTATCGGGCGACAGCAGGTAGATGCCCTCGCCGCTGCCGGCGGCCAGCACCATGCCTTCGGAGACGCCGAAGCGCATCTTGCGCGGTGCCAGGTTGGCCACCATCACCGTCATGCGGCCTTCCAGGGCCTCCGGGGCGTAGGCGGCACGAATGCCGGCGAACACCGTGCGGGTCTCGCCGCCCAGGTCGAGGGTGAGCTTGAGCAGCTTGTCGGCCCCTTCCACGTACTCGGCGCTGCCGATCCTGGCGATACGCAGGTCGACCTTGGCGAAGTCGTCGAAGGCGATCTCAGGGGCGATAGGGTCGTCGGCCAGAGGCCCCTTGGGGGTCTCCTTGAGCTTCTGTTCTTCCACCAGATCCTCCTTCGAGGTCTCGATCATGGCGTCGATCTTGTCCCGCTCCACGCGGGTCATCAGCGGCTTGAACTTGGCGATTTCGTGTCCGAGCAGCACCTTGTGGCGGCTCTCCCAGTCCAGGGTGTCGAGCTTGAGAAACGCTCGAGCGCCGTCGGCCATGGTGGGAACCACCGGCGCCAGATAGACCATCAGCTGGCGAAACAGGTTGATGCCCACCGAGCAGATGTCCAGGACGTCCTGCTCGCGTCCCTCCTGCTTGGCCAGCACCCAGGGCTCGGCGTCGGCGATATAGGTGTTGGCCTCGTCGGCCAGCTCCATCACCTTGCGCATGGCACGGCCGAACTCTCTGACCTCGAAGTCTTCGGCGATTCCGTCCCCGGCGGCGATGAACCGCGCGACCATCTCGGGTTCCGCGCAGTGGCTTGAGAGCTTCCCGCCGCCCAGTTTCTTGACGAAGCCGGCGCAGCGGCTGGCGATATTGACCACCTTGCCCACCAGGTCGCTGTTGACCCGCTGGGCGAAATCCTCGAGGTTGAGGTCCAGGTCGTCGACCCGCGAGGTCAGCTTGGCGGCGAAGTAGTAGCGCAGGTACTCGGGGTTGAGATACTCGGCATAGGTGGCCGCCTTGATGAAGGTCCCGCGGGACTTGGACATCTTGGCGCCGTTGACCGTCACGAAGCCGTGGCAGTTCACCGCCGTCGGCGTACGAAAATCGGCGCCGTGCAGCATGGCCGGCCAGAACAGGGCATGGAAGTAGACGATATCCTTGCCGATGAAGTGGTAGACCTCGGCGTCGGCGTCTTTGCTCCAGTAGGCATCGAAGTCCAGCCCTTCACGATCGCAGAGATTCTTGAAGCTGGCGAGGTAGCCGATTGGGGCGTCGAGCCAGACGTAGAAGTACTTCCCGGGGGCGTCGGGAATCTCGAAGCCGAAGTAGGGGGCATCCCGGGAGATATCCCACTCGTTGAGACCCGCCTCGAACCACTCCATCAGCTTGTTGCGGATCTGCGGCTGGACATGATCGTCACGAATCCACGCCTTGAGGAAGTCGGCGAAGTCGGGCAGCTTGAAGAAATAGTGGGTGGAGGTGCGCACTTCCGGGGTGGCGCCTGAGATCGCCGAGACCGGATCGATCAGTTCCGCCGGCGTGTAGGTGGCGCTGCAGACCTCGCAGTTGTCGCCGTACTGGTCGGCGGCGCCGCACTTCGGACAGCTGCCCTTGATGAAGCGGTCGGCCAGGAAGAGTCCCTTGACCGGATCGTACATCTGCTCGATGTCGCGGGTGGCGATATGGCCGGCATCGCGTAGCCGGGTGTAGATCAGCTCGCTGAAGTGGCGGTTCTCGTCGGAGTGGGTCGAGTGGTAGTTGTCGAAGGCCACGCCGAAATGCGCGAAATCCTGCTGGTGCTCCCGGGAGACTCGCTCGATCAGCGCCTCGGAGGTGATGCCCTCCTGCTCGGCTCGCAGCATGATCGCGGTGCCGTGGGCGTCGTCGGCGCAGACGTAGTGGCACTGGTGGCCACGGCTCTTCTGGAAGCGCACCCAGATATCGGTCTGGATGTACTCCAGCAGATGACCCAGGTGGATGGCGCCGTTGGCGTAGGGCAGGGCGCTGGTGACCAGAATCTTGCGCGGGGCGCTGGCGGTATTCGACATGGCGGCAGTGGAATTCCCAAGAAAATCAGACCCACGATTGTAGCCATCTTCGCTTCGCGCTGCATCCGCCACGGCCCTTGTATCGCTCGGGGCTTGCTCAGCGCCCTCGCATTTCGTGACGACGGTCGCCCTCACGGTCGAGGGGAAGATCCGACTAGCCGCGCAGGGTGGGGGTTGGCCTGGCGTTCAGCCTGGCGGTATCGACGCCGCCGGTGCTTTCCGGGGCCTCGGGGGCTTGCTCTTCTGGCGAGGTCCGCAGCTGGTCCGCTCGCAGGCTGGTGGGAGCGGCCGGTAGGCAGTGCGTGCGGCTGTCGGGGGTCAGGTGGCTGCGCAGCAGCGGCTCCATGCCCTTTAGCACCTGCACCGGCAGGGCGGAGGTAAAGCGGAAGCGATCCGACTCGCTGCCCGTTACGAAGGCGGTCAAGGTGCCGAAATGGTCCTCGCCCAAATAGAAGACGAAGGTGGCGGTCCGGTTGCGGGCTCGAGAGTCGATGACCTGGCCGCTGCGCGTCACGGTCTCGAAGCGGTTATTGCCCGTGCCGGTCTTGCCCCCACCGCCAGCGGTCGTTCCTCATCGAAGGCATAGCTGCCCTGCAGGCGTCTGGCGGTGCCGCCCTCGACCACCTGGGCAAGGGAGTGACGCAGCACGGCGGCGACCTCCTGCGCCATCACGCGTTCCGCCCGGTCTGCTGCCGGCAGGAAGCGGGTTTCGTAGGGCGTCGCTTCGGCAACGTGTAGGGCATCGATACGCAGTATCGGCATCCGGACCCGTCATTGAGGATGATGCCCATCAGCTCGGCCAAGGCGGCCGGACGATCGCCGGAGCTGCCCACGGCGGTGGCCAGCGACGGCACCAGGTGGTCGAAGGGGTAGCCCAGGCGCTGCCAGCGTTGATGGATGTCCAAAAACGCTTCCACTTCGAGCATGGTGCGGATGCGCAGATCCCGGGCACTGCGGTGACGGGTCTTGAACAGCCAGCCGTAGACGTCCTGGCGTTGGTCGCGGCTGGCGAGCAGCGCGTCGGCGTAGTCGGCTTCCGGATCGTCGAGCAGAAAGCCCACCAGCCACAGCTCCAGGGGATGGACCCGGGCGAGATAGCCTTGATCGGAAAGGGTGTGGCGCTGCGGGGAATACCGTTCGTAAAGCTCTGCGAAACGTCGTTCGCTGACGCTCTCTCCGGGCAGGCGCTCTTGAAGGAAGGTGGCGAAAGTCTCGAGGTCCGCTTCCGGATAGAGATAGCGATGGACGCTGGCCAGCCGGGCGGCGCTAGGACGCAGACCATCCAGGAAAACCGAGAGTCGCTGCTCGCTCGTCTTGCCCTGATACTTGCGCCAGAACCGCTGCAGGAAGACCCGGCCCTCGCGCTCGGCAAAGCCTTGGAGGTAGTTCAGTCGGCGAGGATCCCCATCGTCTTCGAGCAGCTGCCGGCGCTGGGCGTCTTGATGCATGCTATGGAGCACCAGGTCACGGAGTAGGCGTACGAAGGGCAGATTGAGCGACTCGCGCATCGCCTCTTCGAGGGTCGGATGGCGGCCGTTGTCCTCGCGGCGAAAGTTGCTGAAGGTGTGCCTGCCCCCTCCAGTAAAGAAGGCTTCGTGGGGGCTGGCCGAGTAGCGACGCTGCATGGCGGCCTCGAGCAGGGGCTCGAGCGATATCGAGGGGTCTACCAGCAGCCTGTCGATCACCCAGCGTCGTAGACTGTCCTGGCGGTCCACGTCAACCTGGCGTAGCGCGTCTGCCGGCAGGCCGGCATACCGACCGTGCAGTTCGGCGATCACCTCGAGATAGGTGGCCAGCACCCTTAGCTTGGCTGTTGAGCCCAGCTCCAGCTTGCTGCCGGCGTTGATATCGAAAGGCTGGTCGGTGCTGTCTGTCTGCACGCGCACCCGAAAACCGTCCTCTCCTCGCTCGAGCAGGGTAAAACTGTAGTTCACCTCCGCCGTCGTCTCCGGGGACAGCAGCCGCTCCCCGAACAGCCCGACTTCCGCGGCCACGTCCGGATCGGCCAGGTCGCGCAGGTAGCGTGTCACCTCGCGCTGCAGGCCGCTGTGCAGGGTGGTACGTGCGGTCAGGTCGAGCCGGTCCAGATCGTAGTGGCTGACGCCGAGTAGCCTGGCGAGCTGCCCCGGGCGACCTGGAGGCCCTTGTCGTTCTCGACCCTGAGCCGCACGGGGGCGGCGGCGAAGTCGCGAAACGTCAGACGCTGTGCCAGGGCGGCATCACGAAGTCCGTGGTCGATGATGCCGGCGTCGCCCAGCAGGCGTAAGTAGCTGTCGGTCAACCTTTCAAGCGGCTCACGGCCCCCGTTGAGATACCAGGAGGGGCGGCGCTGGGCGATCATCAATGCCAACACCTGGCGCAGGGCGAGGCCCTGCTGGTCGCGACTGGCTGCGTCATTGAAGTCGGGCACTAGCAGGCGGTTGATCGCATCGAAGTCGGCGCCGAACCAGATCCAGAGTGCGTCGCCGAGGCCGTGTACCTCCCCATAGCCCGGAGCGGCGGCCAGCGGCACCGTGTTGAGGTACTCCAGGGCCACGTCCTGTCGGGCGGTGAGAGTCTGAGGGCCATGGCGATAGCCGCGCACGCTGGCCGAGACCATCTGGCGAAACTTCTCCTGGGGGAGTCGGTCAGGCCGCGTGGCGAGTGGCGATACTTCTCGATCTGCGTGGCCAGGGTGCTGCCGCCGGCGGGCTGGCCGGGCAGGTCCAGCGCGCGCCCCACCTGGGAGAGTGCCGCGCGGGCAAAGCGTGGCCAGTCCACGGCGGGGTTGGCGTTGGGCGTGGAGGCGTCGAGCAGTTCGCGGTTTTCGATGAACAGGAGTGTCTGCAGCACCAGCGGGGAACGGCATCGAAGTGCGGGTAGTGGCGCTGGGGGTGGCGGAACCTGTAGAGCGGTTCGCCCCGACACTCCTCCAGGGTCAGGCCGGCACGGGACTTCTCCGTAAAGGGGGACAGACCCCCAGCGGCGGTAATCCATCAGGCTTGGGGAGAACCTGGCCTGCTGTTCGATCACGAAGTGACGGGTGGTGAGGCGCTGGCTGAAGTCGGGCAGGCGGGTGTAGCCCAGTCGCGTGTTAAAGGGCCCGTGCTCGGGAAAGACGATACGTTCGCTGGGCCCGGGCAGCAGGGTGTAGGTCAGGCTCTGCGCGTAGCGCGACAGCTCCTGTGATTGGAAGTGCGCCGTTCTTGCCTCGGCGACCAGCAGCGTGGTCAGAGGAATGGCCAGCAGTAGGGTGAGCCCCAGCAGCCAGAGGCCGAGCCGCCGGCGGCGGGGCGGTCTGGCGTCCTGAAGCGGCAATAGCTCGGCGTCTTCGGGCCAGCCCCTGTCGGGGAAAGGAGGCGGCGACTCGGACCCGGATGTGATGACGGCGGCGCTCCGTGCATCGGCCACTCCACGCCACTGGGGGCCTGTCGGACGTGACCGGTGAAATCCGCGTTACGTCCGACAGGTGCCCCGGTTACAGAAGGTTTCTGTTTGTAGCGTAGCTCGAACTCGGCCCGTTGGGGAGGGTCGTCAAGATTCCGTTGAAGCGCCCTCCCGGTAGACCCCGAAGTGGTTGAGCCCTCTGTCGGCCAGGTGCAGGGCCTGCAGACGACTCATCACGCCCTGATCGCAGTAGAGCAGGTAGTGTCGATCATCGGGCAGGCTGTCAGCGCGTGACTGCAGCTCATAGAAGGGGATGGCCAGCGGTTCGACCGGCAGGCGCAGCGGTGCCGCATCGCGCTCATCCGGCGTGCGAATGTCGATCACGCGAAGTTCGGGCTCCTGGGCCAGCGCTCGAGCGCTTTGCACGGTGCGCACCTCCGCTTGGGGCTGGCGGTTTTCCAGCAGGCGGTCGGAGCGGGTAATGCTGGCCTGATCGACGGCGCGGTCCAGCACCGAGAAGTCGAACTCCTGCTCGGCCGCGAGGACCTTGGCGCGAGGCGCCTTGATATTGGGGCGGCGCGAGATGGCACCGCACACCTCGGGCATCGACTCGGCGAAGCGGGCCGTGCCGATATCGCGAGCCGTGTCGATGATGTCTTGCTTGTCCTCGGCGATTAGCGGGCGAAGAATGGGTAGGTCGCTGGCAGCGTCGATCAGGGCGAGGTTGGTCAGGCTCTGGCTGGATACCTGCGCCACCGCATCGCCCGTGACCAGCATCGGGATGCGCGCCCGGCATGCCACCCGACTGGCCGCGCGCATCATCATCCGCTTGAGCACCACCCCGATCAGCCCATCAGGGATGCTGCGCTGCATTTCTGCCACCACCGCTTCGAAGGGGATGGAGATGAATTTCACCCGGTGGGAGCGGCTATAGTCCTGCCAAAGCTGGTAGGCGACTTCGCGCACGGCCGGCTCATGGCCCGGGCCGCCCAGGCTGAAGAACAGGAAATGAGTCTTGATGCCGCGACGGATCATTTTCCAGGCGGCTACCGGTGAGTCGTAGCCGCCGGAGAGCAGCGCCAGTGCCTGGCCCTGAACCCCTAGCGGATAGCCGCCCAGGCCGCTGCGGCGCTCGCGCACCAGGCGCAGACGGTTGGCATCCACGTCGAGGCGTAGATCGAGGTCTGGGTGCTTGAGGTTGACCCGGGCACTTGGCTCGGCATCCAGCAGCGCTCGTCCCAGGTAGCGCTCCAGGTCCTCGGAGCTGAAGTCGTGCTCACCGCGCCGCTTGACGCTGACCCGAAAAGCGCGGCCGGGTAGGGCGGCCTGCCAGACCTCAATTAGTCGTCGAGCCGTATCATCGAAAGAGGTAAAAGGGACCTCTTCCACGCTCTGAATCTCATGAATGCCGGGGATGCGTGTCAACGCTGTTTCCAGCTCACCCTTCAGGTGGTCGCTGGCGTCCTCGGCGACCATGACCCGCAGGGCGTCCCAGCCGCCCCGCACCCTGATTCTATCGCCAAGCGGCCGCAGGGCGTTGCGCACGTTGCTGACCAGGCAGCGCGTCATTTGCCGCCGTACAGAGGGTGACTTGATGGTGATCTCGGGGAACAGCTTCAACAGATAGTACATTGCCAACCGCTTGTGAAAGATTTGTAAAAACAATTGGTTGGCATTATACCAGAGCTGGCCGCCGTGGGAGAGTCGTTGCCCACAGCACATGAGCCCGGCCAGTGCCGGGCTCATGTGGGGAGACTCCTAGAAAGGGGGTGACGTCAGTAGAGCGCTTGCTCCTCGCTCACGACTTCCTTCAGCAGCTCGAGGAACAGCTTGTCGGCCTCGGAGTGCTCCGACGGGTCCTCGGGGATATGCACGCTGGTGGTCTCGGAGATTTCGTTGGCAATACGGGCCATCAGGTCCTCTTGGCTGCCCTCGCCCAGGTGGCGCCGGGCGACCTCCAGCGACTGTTCGAGAATCCTGGGGTCCTGCAGCAGTTTCTTGATGAAGCCACGCAGCTCGTTGATTACGCGAGTTTTCTGAATTTCCGAAGCGGACATGGCGGTCTCCTTGTGATGATGCGCCCAGTTTGGCTATGCGCCGAAGATATCACGTTTGCTGTCGGCCGGAAGAGGGGCGATCCGCGATATGCCATGAGGTGAAGCAAGGACAGCTAAGGCGGCTTTGTAAGAAATATCCTACAGAGAGTGTCAGAGATGACGTCGCTAGCGTGGACAAGCAGTTATTGGACAAACGGACAAGATGGTTTACGCTTGATTACAAATCAGATGCTTTCAGCTTAAAGTATGCTTGCGTTCATGCCTCTAAGACTGGCTTGGCTTGCCAAAAAGGTCGACATGAACGGGTTTCGAAAGGGAATCGGGAAAGGATGCACCGCCCTGTCACGCCGGGGTGCGGCCCGCAACAACGATAAGAGCCAATATCCACAACCCCGCCGAGCAGCCCATGCGGGCATGCCCGGACGAAGACGATACGCATATAAGGGAACCCTATGAATCACCTGTCTGAACTGACTCGGTCTGAACTGACTCGCGCCCGCCGTCTTGCCAAGGTCCTCGTGGTGGGCTCCTCGCTCACGCTGCTGCCAATCTCCGCTGCCGTGGCGCAGACGCTGCCCCCCGGCATGGCGACACCCGGCTCGACAGACATTCAGGAGGTAGTTCGCCAGGCCTTGGCGACCAACCCTGAAGTGCAGGCAGCCTGGAGTGGCCTGCGTGCCGCAGACAACGACGTGGGCGTTGCCCGAGGCAACTACTTGCCCAGTATCGATGTCTCCGCAGGGGTGGGGCGCGAAGACCGCCAGGATGATGGTCGCGGCAGCTACAGTACCAGTTTCGCCGAGCTGACCCTCAGCCAGATGATCTACGACGGCTTTGCCACGCGTAGCGAGGTCGAACGGCTCAATCGAGCCAAGCTGGTGCAGTACTACGAGCTGCTGGGCGCCAGCGAGAACGTGGCTCTGGAGGCGGCACGAGCCTATCTGGATGTCAGCCGCTACCGGGACCTGGTCAGGCTGGCCCAGGAGAACTACGGCGAGCACCAGCGGGTATTCGACCAGATCGAGGAGCGGGTGCGCAGCGGTGCCGGCCGTGGGGTGGACCTGCAGCAGATCAGTGGGCGTCTGGCGCTGGCCGAGTCCAACCTGATGACCGAGGCATCCAACCTGCACGATGTCACGGCGCGTTATCAGCGTATCGTTGGCCACCTGCCCGCCGAGAACCTGGCCCCCACGCCCGAGCTCGACGACCGGCTGCCGCCGTCGGTGGCCCAGGCCGTGGATATGGCCTTTCAGGGCAATCCCGAATTTCATGCCGCCATCGAGAACATCAATGCGACTCGTGCAGAAGAAGACGGAGCGCGTTCTGCTTTTCAGCCACGACTCGACCTGCGGGGACGCACCGGCACCTATGACAGCAATGATGGCAATTTCGACCCGCTGGGTCGCCGTGACCGTCATAGCATCGAATTGGTGGCCAGCATGAACCTGTACCGCGGGGGCAGTGATCGCGCCTCTTTCCGAGCGGCCAGCGACCGAGTAGAGCAGGCGGTAAATCAGCGTGAACTAGCCTGCCATAATGTTCGCCAGACCACCCAGATCGCCTACAACGATACCCGGCGTCTTCGCGAGCAGCTGCAGTATCTCAATGAGCACCGCCAATCCATTGACCGTGTCCGAGGAGCCTATCAGCAGCAGTTCGATATCGGCGAGCGCACGCTGCTGGATGTGCTGGATAGCGAGAACGAGTATTTCGAAGCAAGCCGCGCCTTCGTCAATGCACAGTATGATATTGCATTGGCCGATGCACGGACGCTCGCGGCCATGGGGCAGCTGATGCAAACCTTGGGCGTGATGCGCGATGACATGCCCACTCTCGCCGAGCTGGGCAGCGAGGGTGTGGAGATCAACCCTGATGTCATCTGCCCGGTCGAAGGGCCTGCGGGCTTTACCCTGCAGGATCTGACCGGTGGCGTCAGTGCCCCGGCACCGACGCGTGCGCCTGACGTGACACTGTCCGCCGATGCACTCTTTGCCATCAACAGCGCCGAGCTAAGCGCCAACGCAAGAGAGGAGCTGGATGCTCTTGTCGCTCAGATCGACGGCATTGGCAACCTGCAGCGTATCTTCATCGCCGGCCACGCGGATATTACCGGCACTGACGCCATTAATGATCCGCTCTCCCAGCGCCGTGCCGACAGCGTGGCAAACTACCTGGCGTCTCAGGGGGTGGACCCCGGGCTTATCGAAACTCGTGGTTATGGCTCCCATCGTCCGGTAGCCAGCAACGAGACGGTGGAGGGTCGGCGTCAGAATCGCCGCGTCGAGGTCACGCTGGAGCGCAATGGCGAAATGCCAGACCTGTCGCTTCAACCGCCTGCGTTCGAATCGACTCGTGATGGCATGGTAGAAGACGTCGCTGATCAGGTCGAAGCCTCTACGCCTCAAGGGATGAGTGGCGTGAGCATTTTCCATGAACTGGCTGTCTCAGACGTTGACCAACCGCGGATTGGCAATGCCGGAGGCCACGCTTCTGTGCAGGAGCTGCCGAAAGCGCCATCGGCTGATAAGAGCTACCTGCAGGTGGTAGCACTCAGTGACGCAGAGCGTGCCGGGATGCTGGCGAACAGAATCTCGGACACCCTTGCACAGCCGGCGCGGCTAGTGAACGGAGGAGGCCTCTACCGCGTCCAGCTGGGACCTGTGGGGAGTTCAGCGGAGCTGGAAGCGCTGCAAAATGAACTGTCTCGGCTGGGCTACTCGGACAGCTATGCCGTAAAGGGATGACAGGCGTCGCATTTATCACCTGCCGGCTTGACATCCGCTTCAGCCGGTTACCCTTGATGTCCCATCCGGCGCAATGCCGGGTGGGTTGAACTCTGAGGTGTATGTGACGCAACAAGAGAACCTCGATACGTCGCCTGGCTCATCCCGCCCGGTGGTGCGGGATGAGCTGCTTGAATGTCTCCAGACAGTAGCGAAGGTCCATGATCGCACGGCTACCGCTGAGTCACTGGTAGCAGGCCTCCCACTTGAAGACGGTCGGGTGACGCCAGGTGTCTTCCCACGTGCTGCCGCCAGAGTTGGCATGACGGCGCGCTTGATTAAGAGTCGCCTGGTGCAGCTCAACCCGTCCCTGTTTCCGGCCGTGCTGCTTCTCGAACCAGGGAGAGCCTGCGTGCTCGTGGCGCTCGATCTCAAGGCACGACGAGCTCAAGTCATCTTTCCTGAGCTTGGCGACGCGGTCAGTGAAGTCAGCCTAGATGGCTTGCAGTCCAGTTATAGCGGGCATGCTATCTATGTGCGTCCACGCTTTCATTTCGATGCGCGTGGGCCGGAAATCAAGAAGCAGAGGTCTCGCCACTGGTTCTGGGGCGTCATTCGGGAAAATCGCAAGCTGTATCGTGACGTCATCGCCGGCTCGGTGATGATCAACCTGTTCGCGGTTGCGATGCCGCTGTTCGTCCTCAACGTATACGACAGGGTCGTGCCTAACCATGCCACGGAAACCCTCTGGGTCCTGGCAGCGGGAATCTTCGTTGTCCTGTGTTTCGATCTGGCGTTAAGGCTAATGCGTAACGCCTTTGTTGATCTTGCTGCCAGCCGGGCCGACGTCAAACTGTCGTCGTCGATCATGTCGCGCGTGCTGGGGTTGCGTATGGAGGCCAAGCCCGCCTCCACAGGCTCATTCGCTGCGACACTGCAGTCTTTTGAATCCGTTCGCTCCTTCATCGGGTCAGCCACGGTGGTGGCCTTGGTCGACTTGCCTTTCGTTCTGCTGTTTGCAGCGATCATCGCCTTGATTGGTCCGCCACTCGTGATCCCCGTGCTGGTGGGGATCGTCTTCGTGCTGCTCTATGCGCTGGCCGCGCAGGGTAAACTGCATGAACTCTCTGAAACCACCTGGCGGGTTGGTGCACAGCGTAATGCCACCTTGGTGGAAACGGTCTCGCAGCTCGAGACGGTGAAAGCGCTACGTGCAGAAAGTCGTATCCAAGCCTTTTGGGAGAAAGCCTCGGCTTTCCTGTCGCGCACGGCAGCCCAGTTGCGCCTGGTCAGCTCTTCCGTCTCTAGTGTGGCGCTTTGGGCCCAGCACAGCGTAGCGGTATGCGTGATCATCATTGGCGTCTACCAGATCATGGAGGGCAATCTCACCCAGGGTGGATTGATAGCCGCTTATTTGCTTTCGTCGCGGGCGATGGCGCCCGTCAGTCAGGCGGCCTCCCTGCTCGCCCAGTACCACCAGTCATCGACCGCACTGCAATCGCTCAATGATGTCATGGAGCGCCCAATAGAGCGTCCGGAGGGCAAGGCATTCGTTAGTCGCCCCGCGATCCGTGGTGAAATCCGCTTCGACAAGGTGAGCCTTCGCTACCCTGAGGAGGAGCGTGAGGCACTGCGTGATATTTCGCTCAAGATTGAGGCGGGGAGAAGGTAGCGTTACTCGGACGCGTTGGCTGTGGCAAGACTACGCTGCAAAAACTGATTCTGGGTCTCTACCAGCCGACGGCCGGCGCCGTGATGATCGACGACGTTGACCTGCGCCAGATCGACCCGCTTCAGCTGCGCCGGCAGATCGGCTATGTCCCCCAGGACGTTAACCTGTTCTTCGGGACGCTGCGCGAGAACATTGTCGCCGGTGGCGGTAGCGATGGCGTCGACGATGAAGCGCTCCTGCGAGCCATCAAACTCAGCGGTCTAGAAGCCTTGGTCAATGCCCACCCTCAGGGGGTTGACCTGCAGGTCGGTGAGCGCGGTCAGGCGCTCTCCGGTGGCCAGCGCCAGGCCGTGGCTATTGCCCGTGCCCTGGTCAACGATCCTCAGGTGCTGCTGCTCGACGAACCCAGCAGCTCGATGGATCACGCCAGCGAAGAGGCCTTCAAGGCCAGCCTCAAGGAGTATGCTCGCGCCAAGACCATGATTGTCGTGACCCATCGGACCTCGCTGCTTTCCCTGGTTGACCGCATCATAGTCATTGATGGCGGGAAGGTGGTTGCAGACGGTCCGCGTGACAAAGTGGTAGATGCACTGCGCAAGGGGCAGATCGGGAGGGCAAGCTAATGGCCGGCAAGAATAGTCGCAGCGCTGAACAGCGGGGGTTCGAAGCGATCGGGCGATTCTCGGAGGCCGGGGCAAGCCGTTTCGACCTTTCATCGACCGGCTATTCGCTAGGCGAGTGACCTCCGCCCACCTCAATCGTGATTGGGCGAGTGACGCTGACTGGGCGCGCATGCAGCAGGATCCTCTTCGGGCACGTGCTTTTCTTTACATCGTGCTGCTGACTGTGGCGGCGCTGCTGGTGTGGTCCTACTTTGCTGCCATTGATGAAGTGACGCGCGGCAGTGGGCGGGTGATTCCCTCCAGTCAACTGCAGCGTGTACAGAGTTTCGATGGCGGCGTGGTTCAGGAAATCCTGGTGAGAGAGGGGCAGCTGGTTGAGGCGGGGCAGGTCCTCATGCGTATCGACCCCACGCGCTTTGTCGCCAGTTTCAGAGAGAATCGGGCACAGGCCTTGGCGTTGAAAGCACGTGCCGAACGCCTGCGGGCGCTGGTGACCGATACACCGTTCGATCCTGATGAGGAGTTGCGTGTCGAAGCCCCACACATCGTGGCCCAGGAGCGCGAGGTGTATGAAAGCCGGCGGGAGGAGCTTCGTGAGCAGGAGCAGGTGCTGCGTGACCGCATCCGTCAGCGTGAAGAGGAGCTCAATGAAGCAACCGCCCGGCGCGACACTGCCCAGCGTGAGGCCAATATGGCCAGCAGGGAGCTTAACCTGACTCGCCCGATGCTGGAATCCGGTGCTGTATCCGAAGTGGATGTGCTGAGACTCGAGCGCGAGGTGTCACGTGCCACCGGTGAGCGGGATCAGGCCCAGGCCTCCATGGCCAGGCTGCAGGCGGCGGTGGAAGAGGCCCGCAATCAGTTGAGCGAGCTTGGCGTCGAGCGGCGAAGCGACTGGCGCAACGACCTGGCCCAAACCCTGGGGGACCTCAATGCGCTGGATGAGTCGAGCGCTGGCCTGCAGGATCGGGTGCGCCTCGCCGAGATTCGGTCACCGGTGGATGGGGTCGTGCAGCGGCTCAACATCAATACCATCGGCGGGGTGGCCCAGCAGGGGCAGGAAGTCGTCGAGATCGTTCCCTCAGATGATCAGCTGTTGGTCGAGGCCCGTATCGCGCCGCAGGATATCGCCTTCCTGCGTCCCGGGCAGCCAGCCACCATCAAGCTCACCGCCTATGACTTCGCCGTCTATGGCGGACTCCAGGCGGAACTCGACCATATCAGTGCCGATACGATCACCGACGATGACGGCAATACCTTCTACCTGGTGCGCGTGCGCAGCATCGAGGGGGAAGAAGTGGACAGTGAACTTGCCGTGATACCCGGAATGACGGCTCAAGTCGACATCATGACCGGCAAGCGCACTGTGATGCAGTTCATGCTGAAGCCCGTATTGCGGGCCTGGAGCAATTCGATGGGAGAGCGATGATGGCGGTCTACTTCATCAGTCAAGGACGTGATGAGTTTCCACGCTGGCGCGAGGCCTTCAGCGATGCTGAAATCATCGTGCCCGATCAGGCTCGCAGCGTAGGTCGTGGGGACAGTGTCTGGGTCATGTCGAGGTTGGATGGTTGGGAGGAGCTGGTCAGGGACTTGGCTGCACGTGGTGCCTTTATGGCAGTGCTAACGTATCGACCCGAGGCCAGAGAGGCCTTGCAGGCACTGGAAGCCGGAGCCAGGGGATATACTCACGCGCTAGCTGCGCCGGAAGTGCTCCGTCAGGTTCAAGTCGTAATGACGCATCAAGGGATTTGGGTGCCATCGGAGCTGATGGCCCGCGTGGCAGGTGGCACGTTCCGGGCCTTGGGTGGCGTCCATGAGGAGAGCGCTGGCGCGCTGGACGATCTCACAGAGCGGGAGCGAGCCGTGGCCGAAGCAGTGCTGGAGGGCCTTTCCAACAAGGAAGTGGCACGAAAGCTGGGCATCACCGAGCGTACCGTCAAGGCGCACCTTGGTGCTGTGTTCCACAAGCTGGGTGTGAGGGACCGGATCCAGCTTGTGTTGCGGCTATCGGGGCGCAACGCCGAGGTTGTGTCGAGCTCTACCTGACCAACGTCAATGACAGGTTGCACAATGCTAAAGGCCGAGGGCATAAGCTTCTCGGCCTATGGCATTTGTGGGGTGTCTTGACCTGTCCATCGGTCCAATACTGCTTCTTCCGTACAGCGGATACCTTAAGGGTAATAGCCGGCCTTGTGTCGTCTTGCCTTGATAACGCTTTCATGCAGGGAGTCTTACCATGACCATCGCAACTGTCATAGCTATCACCGGACAGGCCTGGGCGCGCGACGCCGATGGCAATCTACGAGAGCTGCGTGTGGGGGACACCCTGCAAGAAGGGGAGGTGCTCGTCACCGCGGAGAACGCGCGCGTGCAGCTCGACTTTGGCGATGGTCTGGACCCCACGGTGATCGCTGGCGATCAGCAGATCGTCATGGCACCGGAGCTGGATGCCAGCGAGCCTGCTGAAGCCTTTGATTTCAGCGCCGAAGATGACGACCTCGATGCCCTCCTTGCGGCAATCGACGAAGGGGAAGGCGACCTGCTCGACCTGCTCGATGCTACTGCTGCCGGTGCAGGCCCGGGTGGTGCCGCTGACGGTGGCCATAGCTTCGTGATGCTGGGCGGATCGCTGAAGACGTCGACCCGCTTGCCTTTGAAACTCAAGGCATTGAGCTTGGCGCCGTAGATTTCCCAGAAGATGAACCTGCACTGCTGGCAGAAGAGGAAGAGCCCGTCGAAGAGCCGGAGCCGGAACCTGAGCCCGAGCCCGAGCCCGAGCCGGAACCCGAGCCCGAGCCCGAGCCCGAGCCGGAACCCGAGCCCGAGCCTGAGCCGGAACCCGAGCCCGAGCCTGAGCCGGAACCCGAGCCCGAGCCCGAGCCGGAACCTGAGCCCGAGCCGGAAGATCCGGAGCCGGTGCCTGAACCGAGTCTGAGCGTAAGCGTCGAGTCGGCCCTGGAGCTGGAGAGCAGCGCCGATGCCGAAGCGGGTCAGACCGCCTTCACCATTAGCAGCGAGACCACGCTAGACGGCATTGATCCCGCCTTGGCTGGTGACGTTACCTATGTGATCACCGGGGGCGATGACAACGGCTACTTCGAACTGGGCGAGGACGCTGACGGCAACCCGGTGTTGGTGCTGACCGAGGACGGCGCCGAGGCGATCCGCAACGGCCAGTTCGACCCGGCGGGTGCCACTATCACCGTGACCGGCAGCCAAGAAGTGGGCAGCTTCACGGTCACCGATGACGACACTGCCGGCATCGAAGTCCCGACACCGTCCCCGAGCCTGGATGTCACCGTCGAGCCGGCCCTGGCGCTGGAGAGCAGCGCCGATGCCGAAGCCGGCCAGACCGCCTTCACCATTAGCAGCGAGACCACGTTGGATGGGATCCATGAGTCCCTGGCCGGCGACGTCACTTACGCGATCACCGGCGGTAATGACAACGACTACTTCGAACTGGGCGAGGACGCCGATGGCAACCCGGTGTTGGTGCTGACCGAGGATGGCGCCGAGGCGATCCGCAACGGCCAGTTCGACCCGGCGGGTGCCACTATCACCGTGACCGGCAGCCAAGAAGTGGGCAGCTTCACGGTCACCGATGACGACACTGCCGGCATCGAAGTCCCGACACCGTCCCCGAGCCTGGAGGTCACCGTCGAGCCGGCCCTGGCGCTGGAGAGCAGCGCCGATGCCGAAGCGGGTCAGACCGCCTTCACCATCAGCAGCGAGACCACGTTGGATGGGATCCATGAGTCCCTGGCCGGCGACGTCACTTACGCGATCACCGGCGGTAATGACAACGACTACTTCGAACTAGGCGAGGACGCCGATGGCAACCCGGTGTTGGTGCTGACCGAGGATGGCGCCGAGGCGATCCGCAACGGCCAGTTCGACCCGGCGGGGGCCACTATCACCGTGACCGGCAACCAGGTGATTGCCGAGGGCGAGCTCAACGAGTTCACGCTCAACGCCAGTGACGATGCCGGCGTTGAAGTGCCGGCGCCGTCCCCGAGCCTGGAGGTCAGCGTTGACGCGGCCCTGGATCTCGACAGCAGCGCCGATGCCGAAGCGGGTCAGACCGCCTTCACCATTAGCAGCGAGACCACGTTGGATGGGATCCATGAGTCCCTGGCCGGCGACGTCACTTACGCGATCACCGGCGGTAATGACAACGACTACTTCGAACTGGGCGAGGACGCCGATGGCAACCCGGTGTTGGTGCTGACCGAGGATGGCGCCGAGGCGATCCGCAACGGCCAGTTCGATCCGGCGGGTGCCACTATCACCGTGACCGGCAACCAGGTGATTGCCGAGGGCGAGCTCAACGAGTTCACGCTCAACGCCAGTGACGATGCCGGCGTTGAAGTGCCGGCGCCGTCCCCGAGCCTGGAGGTCAGCGTTGACGCGGCCCTGGATCTCGACAGCAGCGCCGATGCCGAAGCGGGTCAGACCGCCTTCACCATCAGCAGCGAGACCACGTTGGATGGGATCCATGAGTCCCTGGCCGGCGACGTCACTTACGCGATCACCGGCGGTAATGACAACGACTACTTCGAACTGGGCGAGGACGCCGATGGCAACCCGGTGTTGGTGCTGACCGAGGATGGCGCCGAGGCGATCCGCAACGGCCAGTTCGACCCGGCGGGGGCCACGATCACCGTGACCGGCAACCAGGTGATTGCCGAGGGCGAGCTCAACGAGTTCACGCTCAACGCCAGTGACGATGCCGGCGTTGAAGTGCCGGCGCCGTCCCCGAGCCTGGAGGTCAGCGTTGGCGCGGCCCTGGATCTCGACAGCAGCGCCGATGCCGAAGCGGGTCAGACCGCCTTCACCATCAGCAGCGAGACCACGTTGGATGGGATCCATGAGTCCCTGGCCGGCGACGTCACTTACGCGATCACCGGCGGTAATGACAACGACTACTTCGAACTGGGCGAGGACGCCGATGGCAACCCGGTGTTGGTGCTGACCGAGGATGGCGCCGAGGCGATCCGCAACGGCCAGTTCGACCCGGCGGGGGCCACTATCACCGTGACCGGCAACCAGGTGATTGCCGAGGGCGAGCTCAACGAGTTCACGCTCAACGCCAGTGACGATGCCGGCGTTGAAGTGCCGGCGCCGTCCCCGAGCCTGGAGGTCAGCGTTGACGCGGCCCTGGATCTCGACAGCAGCGCCGATGCCGAAGCGGGTCAGACCGCCTTCACCATTAGCAGCGAGACCACGTTGGATGGGATCCATGAGTCCCTGGCCGGCGACGTCACTTACGCGATCACCGGCGGTAATGACAACGACTACTTCGAACTGGGCGAGGACGCCGATGGCAACCCGGTGTTGGTGCTGACCGAGGATGGCGCCGAGGCGATCCGCAACGGCCAGTTCGACCCGGCGGGGGCCACTATCACCGTGACCGGCAACCAGGTGATTGCCGAGGGCGAGCTCAACGAGTTCACGCTCAACGCCAGTGACGATGCCGGCGTTGAAGTGCCGGCGCCGTCCCCGAGCCTGGAGGTCAGCGTTGACGCGGCCCTGGATCTCGACAGCAGCGCCGATGCCGAAGCGGGTCAGACCGCCTTCACCATCAGCAGCGAGACCACGTTGGATGGGATCCATGAGTCCCTGGCCGGCGACGTCACTTACGCGATCACCGGCGGTAATGACAACGACTACTTCGAACTGGGCGAGGACGCCGATGGCAACCCGGTGTTGGTGCTGACCGAGGATGGCGCCGAGGCGATCCGCAACGGCCAGTTCGATCCGGCGGGGGCCACTATCACCGTGACCGGCAACCAGGTGATTGCCGAGGGCGAGCTCAACGAGTTCACGCTCAACGCCAGTGACGATGCCGGCGTTGAAGTGCCGGCGCCGTCCCCGAGCCTGGAGGTCAGCGTTGACGCGGCCCTGGATCTCGACAGCAGCGCCGATGCCGAAGCGGGTCAGACCGCCTTCACCATCAGCAGCGAGACCACGTTGGATGGGATCCATGAGTCCCTGGCCGGCGACGTCACTTACGCGATCACCGGCGGTAATGACAACGACTACTTCGAACTGGGCGAGGACGCCGATGGCAACCCGGTGTTGGTGCTGACCGAGGATGGCGCCGAGGCGATCCGCAACGGCCAGTTCGACCCGGCGGGGGCCACTATCACCGTGACCGGCAACCAGGTGATTGCCGAGGGCGAGCTCAACGAGTTCACGCTCAACGCCAGTGACGATGCCGGCGTTGAAGTGCCGGCGCCGTCCCCGAGCCTGGAGGTCAGCGTTGACGCGGCCCTGGATCTCGACAGCAGCGCCGATGCCGAAGCGGGTCAGACCGCCTTCACCATTAGCAGCGAGACCACGTTGGATGGGATCCATGAGTCCCTGGCCGGCGACGTCACTTACGCGATCACCGGCGGTAATGACAACGACTACTTCGAACTGGGCGAGGACGCCGATGGCAACCCGGTGTTGGTGCTGACCGAGGATGGCGCCGAGGCGATCCGCAACGGCCAGTTCGACCCGGCGGGGGCCACTATCACCGTGACCGGCAACCAGGTGATTGCCGAGGGCGAGCTCAACGAGTTCACGCTCAACGCCAGTGACGATGCCGGCGTTGAAGTGCCGGCGCCGTCCCCGAGCCTGGAGGTCAGCGTTGACGCGGCCCTGGATCTCGACAGCAGCGCCGATGCCGAAGCGGGTCAGACCGCCTTCACCATCAGCAGCGAGACCACGTTGGATGGGATCCATGAGTCCCTGGCCGGCGACGTCACTTACGCGATCACCGGCGGTAATGACAACGACTACTTCGAACTGGGCGAGGACGCCGATGGCAACCCGGTGTTGGTGCTGACCGAGGATGGCGCCGAGGCGATCCGCAACGGCCAGTTCGATCCGGCGGGGGCCACTATCACCGTGACCGGCAACCAGGTGATTGCCGAGGGCGAGCTCAACGAGTTCACGCTCAACGCCAGTGACGATGCCGGCGTTGAAGTGCCGGCGCCGTCCCCGAGCCTGGAGGTCAGCGTTGACGCGGCCCTGGATCTCGACAGCAGCGCCGATGCCGAAGCGGGTCAGACCGCCTTCACCATCAGCAGCGAGACCACGTTGGATGGGATCCATGAGTCCCTGGCCGGCGACGTCACTTACGCGATCACCGGCGGTAATGACAACGACTACTTCGAACTGGGCGAGGACGCCGATGGCAACCCGGTGTTGGTGCTGACCGAGGATGGCGCCGAGGCGATCCGCAACGGCCAGTTCGACCCGGTGGGGGCCACTATCACCGTGACCGGCAACCAGGTGATTGCCGAGGGCGAGCTCAACGAGTTCACGCTCAACGCCAGTGACGATGCCGGCGTTGAAGTGCCGGCGCCGTCCCCGAGCCTGGAGGTCAGCGTTGACGCGGCCCTGGATCTCGACAGCAGCGCCGATGCCGAAGCGGGTCAGACCGCCTTCACCATCAGCAGCGAGACCACGTTGGATGGGATCCATGAGTCCCTGGCCGGCGACGTCACTTACGCGATCACCGGCGGTAATGACAACGACTACTTCGAACTGGGCGAGGACGCCGATGGCAACCCGGTGTTGGTGCTGACCGAGGATGGCGCCGAGGCGATCCGCAACGGCCAGTTCGACCCGGCGGGGGCCACTATCACCGTGACCGGCAACCAGGTGATTGCCGAGGGCGAGCTCAACGAGTTCACGCTCAACGCCAGTGACGATGCCGGCGTTGAAGTGCCGGCGCCGTCCCCGAGCCTGGAGGTCAGCGTTGACGCGGCCCTGGATCTCGACAGCAGCGCCGATGCCGAAGCGGGTCAGACCGCCTTCACCATTAGCAGCGAGACCACGTTGGATGGGATCCATGAGTCCCTGGCCGGCGACGTCACTTACGCGATCACCGGCGGCAACGACGAAGGCTACTTCGAGCTGGGAGAAGACAGCGACGGCAACCCGGTGCTGGTCCTGACCGAGGACGGCGCCGAGGCGATCCGCAACGGCCAGTTCGACCCGGCGGGTGCCACTATCACCGTGACCGGCAACCAGGTGATTGCCGAGGGCGAGCTCAACGAGTTCACGCTCAACGCCAGTGACGATGCCGGCGTTGAAGTGCCGGCGCCGTCCCCGAGCCTGGAGGTCAGCGTTGACGCGGCCCTGGATCTCGACAGCAGCGCCGATGCCGAAGCGGGTCAGACCGCCTTCACCATTAGCAGCGAGACCACGTTGGATGGGATCCATGAGTCCCTGGCCGGCGACGTCACTTACGCGATCACCGGCGGTAATGACAACGACTACTTCGAACTGGGCGAGGACGCCGATGGCAACCCGGTGTTGGTGCTGACCGAGGATGGCGCCGAGGCGATCCGCAACGGCCAGTTCGACCCGGCGGGGGCCAATGTCACCGTGACCGGCAACCAGGTGATTGCGGAAGGTCTGCTGAATGAATTCAATATCACTGATTTTGATTCCGCAACAGTGGAAGTGCCTGTAGACCCACCCCGAATCCAGGGTCTCGATGGAGAGGGTGCCGATGTCGTGCTCAACGAGAAGCACCTTGAGGATGGTACCAAGCCTGCTGAAGAGAAGCTGACACAAGGCGGTGTCTTTACCCTTGTAGCACCTGCAGGCATCGACAAGCTGACCGTTGGTGACAAGGAAGTTACCCTTGCCGAGCTAGAGGCTCTTGAGCCGACGGATCCGGTCCAGATCACTTCCTCTTCCGGGAATACGCTGTCGCTTATTAACTATGATTCAGCGACTGGTGAAGTGTCGTATGAATACACTCTGGTCAATAACCTTGAGCATGAGGAAGGCGGTGGAAGAAACTCGCTCTTCAAAGAGTTCGAAATCGTTCTCTTCGACACCTTAGGGCGTGATTCGGATCCAGCCTCGCTGGATGTGGAGATCATCGATGATGTTCCCGAGTTTGATGAGGCTGGAATTGATGATGTCACCGTGTCCGCAGCTGAGGGCAGCGATGCTTCTGGTGACCTGAACCTCACCATTGGTGCTGATGGCGATGGTGCCTTCGTGCAGAATGTTACGCTGCAGGAAAGCGGCGGCTTCATTCAGGTTCAATATACTGATGACGGGGAGTCAAACACTGCCTTCCTGACCTCTAATGGCAGCAAGCTCCAGTATGAGTTTGATCAGGATAGCCAGCAGCTGATCGCCTTCAAGGAAGGCGAGAGTAGTGAAAGCCCGGTATTTACCATCGATTTCAGCATTGATGGCAATAGCTACGAGCTCAATGTGATCCAAGAGCTTGATCCGGTAGCTGCCTCCTTTACTTCTGATGTGGCCGGTACGCAAGGCGGCGGCATAGATGGCGAGCTGGAAATCAGCAGCCCGAACCTGGAGGCAGAGTTCTTTGCCTTGGGTGGGCAAGTCAACTGGTCAACCAATGGGATTGGTGTCGACAACAATCTGATTGGTGCCGGTGAGACGCTCGTGGCGCAATTCAGTCAGCAACTGACAGAGCTTTCCTTCAAGATGGGTAACAGCGGCGCGATGAGCTGGGAGATTTTCAGCGGCGGTGAGTCGGTTGGCACAGGCTCTGAGTTGACGGTTGATTACCCTGATGGTTTCGATGAAATTCGTTTCTACGGAAGCTCAGGTGGCGATCAGTATAATGTCAATGACTTTAGCGGGACGTTCCTGGATACGCTACTCCCGTACCAGCTACCTGTAAACGTTGATGTGGTTGATGGTGATGGCGATCCTGCCTCAAGTGATTTCGACATCACCTTCGAGCCTGTCGAGTCTGTTAATGAGCCAAATCCGCCGTCAGATCCTGATGGGCCGGCAATTCTTGGACTGGGTGCTTCAGGTGGCGATGTGGTTGTCGATGAAGCCTGGCTGGAAGGCGGCACTAAAGAAGGCGAAGGCAACCTGTTGCAGCACGACACCTTTACTCTCGAGGCCGAGGGGGTATTCGCTCGTTGACCGTGGCTGGGAAGGAAATTACCTGGGAGAACTTGCAGGAACTTTCAAATAGTGCCCCCGTGGTGATTGAGCTTCCAAGTGGTAACGTACTCTCCATCACCGGTTTCGATGGCGATCTGTATGGTGGTGAGGTCAGCTACACCTATGAGCTGAAAGACAACTCGCTAGCCCACGACGAGCAAGGGCGAGATGAGTTGGAGAAAGAGGTGTCGGTAGTTCTTGAGGATCGCTTTGACAGCACCTCTGAGTCCGAGATGTCGATTGTCATCATTGATGACGTGCCTGGTGAGTTCGAGGGTGGTCAAACCATTCAGGTGCCGATCAGCGAGGTCATCGTGGGTGACTGGGCTGCGGGGTGGATCAATATCAACACCACTAACGGTCAGTTCAACGCTGAGGATCTCGATGAGGATGACTTCAAGGATCTGATTTCCTGGGGTACTCCGGCGGGTGGCTCTGAAGGCTCGAATTATGTCTTCGATGATAATGAAGACCTGCGTGATCTTGACACCGGTAAGGTTGACCAGACTTTTGTGCTTGGCACTTTTACCCATAACAATTTCCCGATCTTTGCTGATGGGGGCGTGCTTCAGTCAGTAGATCTGACTATGGAGTTCACCATTGTGATTGATGGTGTCGAGACGACGGTGACGCACACCATCAATATCGAGCATGATGAGACGCCCAACTATGATGATTGGGGTAATCCGCTGCCCCCTGAAGAGGCTGCGGATATCGTCACTATCTCCAATGCCATGACTCAGGTACCGATTGAAGTCGGTGATCGTGAGTATGTCTTCGATATCCTTGGCTTCAAGCCTATCGGCGAGCCGGATGGCGAGCCCGTCAACGAAGTGATCACCTTCGAGGATGCATCCAACAGCTTCGAACTGGTTGGACGAATTTCCTCTACGGATGATCTTCCTGTGCTCACGGGGCAGATTGAAGAGCCATTCTGGGGTGCCGATGGCCCTGATGAAGAGGAGCCGCTGCTGTGGTCCACGGCCGAGGGAGATCAGGCAGTTGCCGAGGGGGAGACGCTGTCAATTGAAGGGCAGTTTGGCACGCTGATCGTAAGTGATGATGGCAGCTATACCTATGAGGTTAGCCGCGAAACACGCGACAACATTAATATCGGAGAAGACAAGGAGGACGTATTCACTTATTACCTCCAGGATGCCGATGGAGATCGTGTGCCCTCGACGCTGACCATCACCCTGGAGGGTGCCGTCAACTCGATTGATCTGGATAGCCAGCAGGCCAGCGCCGAGATCAACAGTGATACCGTGACACCCGATCCGGTCCCTGCGGGCTCCATCGCAGGTGGTGGCCAGATTCAGACAACGTCCAGTAATCATAGTAATGGCGTCGAGGATACATGGGAGAGCGAAAGCTTCACGGTTGAGGAGGGCGGCACAGGTAGCTTTAGCTTTACCGCCGAACTGTCTTCACCGGGTAGCAGCTCGGCCTCTCTCAAGTGGCACCTGGAGAAGCTGGATAGCAACGGTGATTGGCAGCAGGTCGAGGGTGTCGGTGGCACCGTTGGCTCTGGCACCCACTCGGTGGATGGGCTTGAGTCCGGTGAGTATCAGGCTGTCTTTGAGGCTGAAGCGAGTGGGCGACACGATACTGCGCCTTGGTGGGCTTGGTGGAGCAATTATCAATATCCATCGGTCAGTGCTGGAGAGCTTGAGTCCGAGTTCCTGGCCGACCCCTATGAAGAGCTTTCGGTCAGTGAGTTTGAAGGTAACGTGCTTGAAGGGGCGACGCCGGGCTCCATCAACTCGACCCTTAGCGTCAAGCTGCCGGATGGAGACTGGCAGGAGGTCGGTGAAGCGGGCCTGACGCTGGCTGGAGAGTACGGCACCCTGGTGATTCAGAAAGATGGGAGCTATGTCTACACGCCGGAAGCCAATGCGGACTTCGTAGGGAAGTCAGAAGCCTTCGAGATCCAGCTGACGCATCCGGCCGGAGAGTCGGTCACGGCGACATTGACGATCGATATCGGTGGCAATGCCCAGCCGGCTGGCGACCAGGGTGGCGAGATTCAGGCAACAGGCTTTGGTCTCTTCTCGCTGGAGGACCTTGACGCGCTAAGCGGGGAAGAAGATGCCGCCGCCTCCGATGAGTCTGAGGATGCCGTTGAAGATGATGAAGTGGAGCCTGAGCCCACAGACGAAGACGACACGGAGTCAGAGTCTAAAGATGAGGATGAAGGCGACGAGAAAGAGGGCGAGGAAGGTGCGAATGAGCCTGTAATCGAGGGTGAAGACGCAATTGATGAGCCTGAGAATGAAAATGCAGATTCAGCACAGGATGATGAGGCAGGCACAGCGCCCGAGGATGCTACTGAAGATGACGAGGGCGACTCTTACAGCTCCGATGAGGAGGAGCAGGTTGCCGAGTCTGGCAGTGTTGACAAAGACGATAAGGATGAGCGTGCCGAAGAGGACGAGAAGGAAGATGGCATCAAGCTTCAGGATGTCGTCAGCGATGACGATGAACTTCTGAAAGACGATGATTCCTCTATGGACAAGATGCCGAAGTCGGTGAATGGCGGTGACGATCCTTCTGTGGGCTATTCCTCCGGCCCCGACGAGTTGGATACCACGACCAACACCACCGATCAGTAACCTTTAACTGTGTTGAGTTGGCCCCGCCCGGTTCGCCGGGTGGGGCTTTTTGCTAGGCTAAGCAGAACGAAGCCATCACTCTGGGGAGAGACGTGTGTTCATCAAACGCAACGAGTCGGGCGAGATCGTCCAGGTCAGCCGCGAGGCCACCGAGGAGTGCCGGGAGTTTGCGCCCCCATGCTCGCCGGAGCTTCAGGCCTTCGTCGGGGACGACGATGAGCTGAAGAACCAGGCGCTTTCGAAATCTGATCTGGATTTCGTGCGGGTGCTGGAGGATGTGATCGATGTGCTGATGGACAAGGGCGTCATCAGCTTTACCGACCTGCCTGAGCCCGCTCAGCGCAAGCTGATGGAGCGCCAGTCACTGCGCCAACGCTTGAACAGCGTCGGGTTAATGTCGGAGACCGACGACGACAGCGGCGTCATCTAAGTCGCGCCAGGGCAGGGGTGAGGCAGCGGTGCGTGGATCATGGCACTTACCGCCGCTCTGTGCCTAGCGGATCCACGCACCGCCTTGCCTGCAGGTCGTCAGTCCTTGCGCTCGCTGCCGTTCTGGCGAACTCCCGGGCCGGTCACCCCGTCCATGCCGAGTTCGAACAGCGTGCGGGCTGCCGTTTGAGTCTCCACCCCCTCGGCAATGACTGTGATACCCAGCGAGTGGGCCAGGGTCGACACGCCTCGCAGCAGGCTCTGATGCTCCTGATTCTCTGCGATGCCCTTGCTTAACGAGGCGTCGGTTTTCAGATAGCTCAGCCCGAGGTGCTGCAGCCCCTCGATCTGCCCGAACTGGCTGGTGGCGTGCTCCAGGCCCATCTGGCATCCCAGCGTCCGTACTTCACGACACAGGCTGCTGAACCCTTCGGGATTGTGGATAGCGACTGCTTCCGGCAGCTCCAGCCACAGCCGTGCGGCTTCCTGCGGGTGGGCGCGAAGCGTGGCGATCAGTTCGCTGACGAATCGCCCGTCGCGCAGTGAGCGCGGGGAAAGGTTGATGCCAACGGGCTTGCCGCTTATCGCCGTGTCGTCTAGCGCTGCCGCCACCGCGGCGAGATCCAGCTGGGTGGCCATCTCCAGGCGCGAAATCCACGGCAGGAAGACCCCGGCCGGTCGCCACTCGCCCTTTAGCTTGAGGCGCGTGGGGGCCTCGTAGTGGAGCAGCTTGCCCTCGGTGTCCAGGACCGGGAAGTGGGCGAGATAGACGCCTTGCTTCAGGGCGTCTTCCAAGGCATGCCGCCACTCGTCATGGGTGGTGAATAGGGCTTCCTGATCGGGGGATTCCACGATGACCTGGCCGACAACGCCCTGGTTCTCGGCGGCGGCTAGGGCCCCGTCGAGGCTTGCCAGCAAACCTTCGCGACTCTTGCCCTGGGCGTATTCTGTCAGCGCCGAGGGTAGCGTCAGAGAGGCGCCAGACTGGTTGACAAGCGCTTCGAGGTGCTCGGTCAGCTCGTCCCCCAGCCTTTTCAGGTCGTGGGCGCGGGGAATCAGTAGAGCGAAGTCGCTGCCGTTGAGACGGCCTACCCGGCCATCGCCGTTCATCAGGCTGAGCTGCTTGAGGCGGCGTGCTAGCTCGACCAGCAGGGCATCGGTTTTCTGGTGGCCGAGCTGCTGATTCACCTCGCTCAGATTGCCGACGCGAATCATGGCCAGGGTGCCGCTGGCATCGTGGCTGTCGCTGGCCAGGCTTGACTCGAGACGCTCCAGTAAGGGGGCGCGGGCCAGGGTGTCGGTCACCGGGTCGTGCTGCAGGCGGCGCCTGAGCTGGTCGAGCTTCTCGCTCTCCCTGCCCAGCATGGTGCGCACGCTTTCCGAGAGGCGGTTCATGGCCTTGACCAGCTCGCGTAGCTCACGGGTTCTCGGTTCTGGCGAGGTGACGAAGCGCTGCTCGCCGATGGCCTGGGCCTGATTCACTACGTTGCGTAGCGGCTGGCGGATGGTGCGCACGATCCAGGCGGCCAGCAGCAGGCTGATGGCGGCGGCAACGGCAAACCAGCCGGCAAGCGTCAGGCTGCTGCGCCACAGCGAATGGTAGGCAAAGCTGTGGTGACTCTCGAGAATCAGGGTGCCGTACTGACGCCAGCCATCCTGGACCACGGCGCGCCCCGGTGGCACGTCGAATCGCACCAGGTTCACGAACCAGCCGGGGACCTCGTCGATGGCCTCGTTGCCGACGCGCCGTTCGATGACTTGGCCCTCGGGGTCGCGCAGCTCGATGCGCCGATAGTGGCCGGTATCGAACTGGGCAGCCAGTAGCAGCTCGAGAATCACCGGGTCCTTTTCCAGCTGGCTCATGGACAGCGCCAGGGCGTTGGCGTTATCGCTATTCTTGATGCGGACTTCCTGCTCGATATAGTGCCGGCTGCTGCTGATACTGACGAACAGACTGCCAACGAAGGCCAGTATCAGCAGTGCCACGATGGTCAACCAGAGCTGCTTGATCAGTGACATCTTGTCTCCCCCTGCGGGCGTTAGGTCCCTTGTCGCGTGGTCGCGTGTTGTTGTGGCGGCTCAGATAAATCCTTGTTCTTGCATGCGGCCGACGACGCTGCGCCAGCGCGACAGACGTGCCAGCGGGTCGGCCCTGGATTGGGTCGAGCCGCCTGCCCAGAGCCCTTCGCTGTTGAAACTGAAGACCGGGTCCAGGTCGGTGCGCTGCGAGGCCGGCGTGATCGAGGGCACCAGGTTGTCGAGGATGCGCGGCTCGGCGGCGGGGGTCTGGTAGTAGCCCAGCACCATGTGGGCCTGCACGATCTGGCTGCGACCGATCCGGGCCCTGACATAGATCAGCCGCAGCCGATCTCCCGGGACGCCCAGCTCCTTGAGGGAGATATACTTGGCGATCGAATAGTCCTCGCAGTCGCCCTGACCCTGGCCCAGGGTTTCCAGCGGTGTCGCCCAGAAGTCCTCTTGCCCCCAGTTGTCGATGTCGTCCACCCAGCGTATCCGACGATTGAAGAAATCGTTGACACTGCGAAGCTGTGTTTCGAGGTCGCTGTGGCGAAGCTGGTCGAGCAGGTCGAACCAATCCTCCAGCGCCTGGACCCCTTGCGGCCCGTGCATCTGGCGCATGCTGTCGCGCAGCCGGGCGCGGTTGATGCCGGCCTCGAGCGGGGCGGACGTCAGCCCCAGGCCCGCCGTCAGCACAAGCGCTCCCAGGCCCACCAGAAAGCGGCGGCGTCCGGTGTGGCAGCGATGGGAGGTGATGGGCTGTCGCATGAAGTGTCGCAGGATGAATGAGCACTTGCTCAAGTGTAGGAGGCGGGTGCCGGCGTTGCTACCGGTACCAGGGACCCCAGTCGTTGGCATCAGTTCACGTTCAGCCTTTCCCCGGCCCTTGCCAGACCCGCAGACGACCGAGCCAGGTCAGTTCCCGGGAGGCGTCACGCAGCTCCCTGGCGGCAGCCTCCAGGCTCTGACCGGCGGGCAGGGCATTGACATAGACGGAGACATCGACCTGGTTGTCGAGGTAGTGCAGGTCCAGCGCTACCCGACTCTGCCAAACGGCGCTGGATGACCACACCCTGTCTAGCACCCCTTCTACATCGCGGCGCAGGGGCAGGCCGGGGCGCAGGCTGTGCTCGGTCTCCCCGGCGTCGTCCTCGGGGTCGATATGGAAGGTGACATCGGCCAGGGCGGGATTGTCCTCGCGCAGGCGTCGGCTGACTTCGTTGCCGATCTCATGGGCCTCCGACACCGTGAGTCGAGGGGCTACCACGATATGCAGATCGAGCACCGCCTGGCTGCCCAGCGATCGGGTTCGCAGGTCATGCACGCCCTGCACGCCGGGCACGGTCTCCGCCAGGGTCTGCATGGCCTCGCGCTCTGTCGCCGGCAGCGCCGTATCGATCAGTTCCTGACTGGACTCCCACAGCAGCCGCCATCCCACTCGGCCGACCATGACGCCAACGATGATGGCGGCCGCCGCGTCGACCCAGCCGGCTCCTAACTGGGCGGCCACCAGGCCCACCAGCACCACCACCGTGGAGAGCGCGTCGGAGCGAGAGTGCCAGGCGTTGGCCTCCAGCAGCCTGGAGTTGACTCGCCTGGCCACGCGCATCGTATAGCGGAAGATCCACTCCTTGGCGAGCAGAGCGAGAATCGCGACACCGATGGCCCAGAGGCCGGGTGCGGCAATCGGTTCGCCGCCGATCAGACGCACGAGGCTCGCCCAGGCGATGCCGCCGGCGACGAAGATCAGCACGCTGCCCAGCCACAGCGTCGCCAGGGTCTCGATGCGGCCGTGACCGTAGGGGTGATTGCTATCGGGAGCCTGGCGACCGAAGTGGGTGGCGGCCAGCACGAAGCCGTCGGTCACCAGGTCGGAAAAGGAGTGGATACCGTCGGCGATCAGCGCCGCCGAGCCAACCAGCCAGCCGGTGATGAGCTTCATCAGGCCGAGCAGGAAGTCCACCGCGGCGCCGATCAGCGTGACCTTGTGGGCCTCGCGGGTCTGGGCGCCCTGGTCCGGTGAATGGTGCGAGGGGGTGTGCCCCATGGCGCTCGCCCTCCGCGGTCAGCTGTCGATCATTCCGGCACGATGGCGAACCGGATTGGCATACTGGGCCAGCCACCATTCGCGTAGCGCCGGGGAATCTCGTGCAGACGTGCCTGGAAGCGGGCGCGATCGGCCTCGGTCACCTCCTGCATATCCAGCAGCTCGGGGGCGTCGCCGAGGGCCTCCAGCGCCAGATAGTGACTGGGGAAGAGGCGATAGCCCGAGATGACCTGGCGGTCGATCTCTGCCGCGACGGCTTCGGGCGTATCGAAGCCGGGGCCCAGCGGCTCGCCGAAGCGCAGCTGCACGCGCCCCTTGTGGCCGGTAATGCCGGTAACGATGGAGAGAATATCCTCGAACTCCCCCTTGTCGTAGCGACCAGCGGTGTGCACGGCGTGCAGCTCGCGGGCCTTCTGCAGGTCGCAGGGGTCGTACTCGTAGCTGACCGATACCGGCACCAGCCTCAGCTCGGCGATGGCGTCGCCGATGGGGGCCTGGCGATCCTCACGACGGCGCGCCATGGTCAGCATCTTGATGATGGCAGGGTCGGTGCGGTCGATCCCGTCCTTGGCGCGCCCCTCCCGCTGGGCCATCCAGATGGAGTGGTTGTCGGCGGTGATGGAGTGGCGGATATAGTCGGAGAGCGTCTGGTAGGCGGCCAGCATGGCGCGCTTGCCACGCAGGGCCCGGGGCACGATGAAGCTCTTGTTGAGCCGCATCAGGTCGGTGACGTAGGGCTTCTTGAGCAGGTTGTCGCCGATGGCAATGCGCACCGTGTCGCGCCCCGCCTGGTGCAGGGCGAAGTTGACGAAGGCCGGGTCCAGGGCGATGTCGCGATGGTTGCCGATGAACAAATAGGCGGTATCCGGCGCCAGGTGCTCCAGGCCGTCGACCCGAAAGTCGGCGGTGGAGGTACGAATCATGCGCTCCATGTAGTAGGCGACGCGCATCTGGAAGTCGTGCACGCTGGCCACGCCGCGGGTTTCCCGGCGAATGGCGAAAGCGGCGATGGCTCGGGCCAGGCCGGGCAGCAGCCGGCTCAGTCGCGGCAGACGGTAGCGGGTCAGGGCGTCCAGCAGCTCCCGATTGCCGGCCAGGCGTGTCAGCACCGCGGCGACTTCGTCGTCGTGATAGGGGCGGATGTCGGCCCAGGGATCCTGCGCGGGGGAGTCGCGTCGTTCATTGTTGCGTCTTGTCGGCCTGGGTGAGTCATGCGACGCCCTGCGTCGGACTGTTCTCGGCTTCGCCGTCGAGCCACTCTATCAGTCGCTCGATCAGCTCGGCCAGAGCCTGGGTCATGAGCATGAAGTCGGCCTCCAGGCGCACGATGGCGTCTCCATCGTCCTCGATTTCGCCGGCCTCGTCGATCAGTGCGTCATTGAACCGCAGCGATTTCAGCGCCAGGTCGTCGTGCAGGACGAAGCTTAGCTGGCCCTCCCGCTCCAGCGCCATGCGACTGGCCTGACGGCCTGCGGACAGCAGCTGCTGGATCTCGTCGCTGTCCAGGTCCACCTGGCGTGCGCGCAGTACGCCGTCGTCGCCCTTGGCCTTGAGCTCGACCTGATCGCCGAGCAGCAGATCGGCAGGGCGGGTCTGCTCATCCGCTAGCCACTGGGTCATGGCCCGCATCGGCAGGGCTCGGGTGGCCAGCGGCGTTACCTTCAGGCTGCCCAGCGTCTCGCGCAGCAGATCCAGGGCTTCCTCGGCGCGCTTGCGGGAGCTGGTGTTCACCGCGATCAGGCTGCGGCGGGTGTCCCACCACAGGTCGACCTTCTGGCGGCGAATGAAGGCGCGGGGGAGCAGCTCCTCATAGACTTGTTCCTTGATCTCCTGCTTCTCCTGGCGACGCAGCTTGCGGCCCTCGCGGGCCTCGATGTCGCTGGCACGCTCCTCGACCTCCTCGCGAACCACGCTGGCCGGCAGCATTCGCTCCTGGCGCAGGAGGGTCATCAGCCGCTGGCCCTGAAGCTCGTGCAGCAGCGCCGTGCCGGCACGGCCGGCGGGGGGCACCAGCCCAGACGCCTCGCTTCGCTACCGCCCGGCTGGCGGGCGGCCTGCTCGGCCAGGGCCGCTTCCAGGTCGGCAGCCGGGATCGCCGTTGAGCCGTGCAGGCGGTAAAGATGCAAGTGCTTGAACCACATGGCGCATTCCCAGAATGAAAAGGAGGCATATTATGGCGAACGGGGGCGGCTGTACCAGTGCGCGGGCCACGGCAGAAGTGTTGAACGTTATCGCATGGATTCAAACTGCTGTTTGAAAGTGTGTCGGGGCTGGGCCTAGAATCGGTCCTTTCCCCTGCAAGGAGCTTGTTCGATGGATTCACGACTCTCCCGCGCCACCCTGCGCGTGCGCGGCTACCACCTGGACGGCTACGGTCATGTCAACAACGCTCGCTACCTGGAGTTTCTCGAGGAGGGGCGCTGGGGGTATTTCGATGACCGCCCCGATGTCGCCCGGCGGTTTGCCAGCGGCAATCCCGCCTTCGTGGCGGTCAACCTCAATATCAACTACCGGCTTGCCGCCGTGGCCGGCGACGATCTAGAGGTGGTGACCCGGTTGGCCGAGCTGGGTACGCGCAGCGCCCGCATGCATCAGGAGATTCGCCGTGTCGATGACGGGGCGGTGGTGGCCGACGCCGACCTCACCTTCGTGCTGCTCGACGTCAAGGCCAACCGCTCGCTGGCCATCGAAGGGGAGCTGCGTGATGCCCTGGCGCCCCTGGTGCTGGCGGACTGAGGCTCACCGCTAATGCCGGTCAGCCGGCGCGCCGTCGTCATGCGACGGCGGTGAGCGCTTAGGGCGATTGCATGATGCAATGTTTTCTCATCGGGTGGCTTCTGATTGGCAAGGGATGGCAGGTGGGAGGGCGGCTTTGCCGCGCGAAGGCGCCGACAGGCGCCCATTCTCTGGCAGCACGACGCGCTGCTTCGCCCGCTGAAGCGGCCTCCCACGGTAGGAATCGCCCTATGACGAGAGTCGTTCTTGTCGTGCGATTGCCCTGGGCGAGCGCTCCCTGCGCTGCCTTTGTGCTGAGCAGAGTGGTATGATGGCAGGCTGTTATGGCGCGCCCCTTAGATGGCTCGGCGGCGTGCCAACCTGCTGCAGTGCAAAGGATTCGACGACCCATGGGTGACATCGCCAGAGAGATTCTGCCAGTCAACATCGAGGACGAGCTCAAGCAGTCGTACCTCGATTACGCGATGAGCGTGATCATCGGCCGCGCGCTGCCGGACGTGCGCGACGGCTTGAAGCCGGTGCACCGGCGCGTGCTATTTGCCATGCACGAGCTCGGTAACGACTGGAACAAGCCGTACAAGAAGTCGGCCCGCGTGGTGGGCGATGTCATCGGTAAGTACCATCCCCACGGCGACAGCGCCGTCTACGACACCATCGTGCGCATGGCCCAGCACTTCTCCATGCGTCATGTGCTGGTGGATGGCCAGGGCAACTTCGGCTCCATCGACGGCGACAGCGCCGCCGCCATGCGTTACACCGAGGTGCGCATGGCACGCCTCGCCCACGAGCTGCTCGCCGACCTGGAGAAGGACACCGTCGACTGGGTCGACAACTACGACGGTACCGAGCGCATCCCCGATGTGCTGCCCACCAAGGTGCCGAATCTGCTGATCAACGGCTCCTCGGGCATCGCCGTGGGCATGGCCACCAATATCCCGCCCCATAACATGGGCGAGGTGATCGACGCCTGCCTGGCGCTGATCGACGACTACACCCTGTCGGTCGATCAGCTCATGGAGTATGTCCCGGGGCCCGACTTCCCCACCGGGGCGATCATCAACGGCCGTGCCGGCATCCTCGAGGCCTATCGCACCGGCCGCGGACGCATCTACGTGCGCGCTCGCCACACCATCGAGCACGATGACAAGAGCGGGCGTGACCATATCATCGTCACCGAGCTGCCCTACCAGGTGAACAAGGCGCGGCTGATCGAGAAGATTGCCGAGCTGGTCAAGGACAAGAAGGTCGAGGGCATCGCCGAACTGCGCGACGAGTCCGACAAGGACGGCCTGCGGGTGGTGATCGAGGTCAAGCGCGGCGAGTCCGGCGAGGTCGTGGTCAACAACCTCTTCGCCCAGACCCAGCTGCAGAACGTCTTCGGCATCAACATGGTGGCCCTGGAAGACGGCCAGCCGAAGATCCTCAACCTCAAGGAGGTGCTCGAGGCCTTCATCCGTCATCGCCGCGAGGTGGTCACCCGTCGCACCCTGTTCGAGCTGAAGAAGGCCCGCGAGCGCGGCCACATCCTCGAGGGGCTGGCGGTGGCGATCTCCAATATCGACGAGGTGATCGAGCTGATCAAGGCCTCGCCGAGTGCCGCCGAGGCCAAGGAGAAACTGCTGGCCCGGACCTGGCAGCCAGGGCAGGTCACCGGGATGCTGGAACGTGCCGGCGCCACCTCCTGCAAGCCGGAGGACCTCCCGGAGGGCTTCGGCCTCAGCCCGACTGGCACCGAGTATCGGCTCTCGCCGGCCCAGGCCCAGTCGATCCTCGAGCTGCGCCTGCACCGCCTGACGGGCCTTGAGACCGAGAAACTTCTCAACGAGTACCTGGGCATTCTCGAGAAGATCGCCGAGCTGATGGCGATACTGGCCTCCAGCGAGCGGCTGCTCGAGGTGATTCGTGAAGAGCTGAACGCGGTTCGCGACCAGTTTGGCGATCCCCGGCGCACCGAGATCCAGGCCAGCCATCTCGACCTCTCCATCGAGGACCTGATCGCCGAGGAGGACATGGTGGTCACCGTGTCCCGCTCCGGCTACGCCAAGACCCAGCCGCTTTCGGACTACCAGGCCCAGCGCCGGGGTGGTCGCGGCAAGTCGGCCACCGCCATGAAGGACGAGGACGTCATCGAGCACCTGCTGGTGGCCTCCACCCACGACACCGTGCTGCTGTTCTCCAATCGCGGCAAGGTCTACTGGCTCAAGGTCTACGAGATGCCGGCGGCCAGCCGTGGCTCCCGTGGCAAGCCGCTGGTCAACCTGCTGCCGCTGGAGGAGGGCGAGGCGATCAACGCCATCCTGCCGGTGCGCGACTACTGCGCCGAGAGCTACATCTTCTTCGCCACCGCCAAGGGCACCGTCAAGCGCACCAGCCTGGATCAGTTCTCCCGGCCGCGCAGCGTGGGCCTGATCGCCATCGACCTGGAGGAGGGCGATCGCCTGGTGGGGGCCGCCATCACCTCGGGTAGCGACCACGCCATGCTGCTCTCCTCCAACGGCAAGGCGATCCGCTTCGAGGAGGGCAACGTGCGCGCCATGGGCCGCACCGCTCGAGGGGTGCGCGGCATGCGCCTGCAGGATAATGCCGAGGTGATCAGTCTGATCATTCCTCAGAGCCAGCAGATCGACGCCAACGCCGACCTGGAAACCGAGGATGAAAACGGCGAGCCCCGCGAGAACGGCAACGGCGGGCAGATCTATATTCTCACCGCCAGCGAAAACGGTTACGGCAAGCGAAGCCGGCTCGAGGAGTTCCCGCTTCGCGGTCGCGGCGGCCAGGGGGTCATCGCCATGCAGACCAGCGAGCGCAACGGCTCGCTGGTGGCCGCCATGCAGGTCTACTCCACCGACGAAATGATGCTGATCACCGACCGCGGCACTCTGGTGCGTACCCGAGTCGATGAGGTCTCGATCACCTCGCGCAACACCCAGGGCGTCATGCTGATTCGCCTGGGCAACGACGAGAAGCTGGTCAAGACCGTGCGCATCGACGAGCCTGAGAGCGAGCTAGAGGATGAGCCGGAAAGCGGCGTCGAGAACGAGCTCGAGGGTGAGCAGCAGGAAGGGCAGGGCCCGGAAGAAAGCGAGCCGCGAAACGGCGAGTAATCGCGCTTCAAGCCCGGAAAGCGATGAGCTGTTCCGGCGACAAGCCTCGCGAGGGCGCTGTGAACCCATCCCTGGGCGCTACTTTTGCCATCCATGGCAAAAGACCCTCGCTACGGCTTGTCCCCGGCGCTCATCCCGCTTGGTCACGAGACATGAGAAAAACGGAACACCACGCTGATGACACGCCACTATAACTTCTGCGCCGGCCCCGCGGCGCTTCCCGCGCCGGTGCTGGAGCGGGCTCGCGAGGAGATGCTCGACTACCAGGGGCGCGGACTCTCGGTGATGGAAATGAGCCATCGCAGCCCCGAGTTCGTCGCCATCGCCGAGCAGGCCGAGCGCGACCTGCGCGAGCTGCTGGCCATTCCGGCCAACTACAGGGTGCTCTTTCTTCAAGGCGGCGCCAGCCTGCAGTTCGCCATGGTGCCCATGAACCTGCTGGGGCGGGGCGGACGCGCCAATTTTGTTTATACCGGTATCTGGGGAAAGAAGGCCCTGGCCGAGGCCGAGCGCCTGGGCTTTCCGGTGCACCTGGCGGGTTCCAGCGAACCTAGCGGCCATACCCGGGTGCCCGAGCCGTCGCAGATCGCCCTGTCCGACGACGCTGCTTACCTGCACTACACCGCCAACGAGACCATCGGCGGGCTCGAGTTTGACTACATTCCCGAGGTTGGCGCGCCCCTGGTCTGCGATATGTCCTCGTCGATTCTCTCCGGGCCGCTGGATGTGTCGAAGTTCGGCATCCTCTATGCCGGCGCCCAGAAGAACATCGGCCCGGCGGGCCTGACCCTAGTGGTCGTGCGCGAGGATCTGCTCGACCGGGCGGGGAATGCCATTCCGAGCCTGTTCGACTACCGCGGCCTGGCCGATGCCGGCTCCATGGTCAATACGCCGCCCACCTTTGCCTGGTACCTGGCGGGGCTGGTCTTCCAGTGGCTCAAGCAGGATATTGGCGGCCTGGCCGCCATGGACGTCATCAATGCCCGCAAGGCCGCCAAACTCTACGCGGCCATCGACGCCAGCGAGCTCTATTCGAACCCCATCGCCGAGCGCAACCGCTCGCGGATGAACGTGCCCTTCGTGCTCGCCGACGCGCGCCTGGACAAGCCGTTTCTCGCCGAGGCCGAGGCGGCCGGGCTGCTCAATCTGAAGGGGCATCGCAGCGTGGGCGGCATGCGGGCCAGTCTCTACAACGCCGTTCCGGAAGCGGGTGTCGACGCTCTGATCGCCTTCATGGCCGACTTCGAGCGGCGTCACGGTTGACCCCTTCGGGGAGCTATAAGCTGTAAGCTTTTAGCTGTAAGAGAAAACCGTTGCCAGCGACGGGGCTGGTAGTAGCATCTCGGCTTACGGCTTACGGCTTACGGCTTACGGCTTACGGCTTACGGCTTACGGCTTACGGTCATCAACAATTCAGGGAAGCGCCCATGAGTGAACCCCCATCGATCTGGATGCGCTGCGCGAGCGCATCGACAGCCTGGACAACGAGATCCTTAGGCTGATCAGTGCCCGGGCGGACTGCGCCAAGCAGGTCGCCGAGGTGAAGACCAAGACCGATCCGGGCGCGGTCTTCTACCGCCCCGAGCGTGAAGCCCAGGTGCTGCGCCGCATCATGGAGCTCAACGCCGGTCCGTTGGACAGCGAGGAGATGGCGCGCCTGTTCCGCGAGATCATGTCCGCCTGCCTGGCGCTGGAGCAGCCCATCAAGGTGGCCTACCTGGGCCCGGAGGGCACCTTTACCCAGCAGGCCGCGCTCAAGCACTTCGGTGAAAGTGCGGTGAGCCTGCCCATGGCGGCCATCGACGAGGTGTTCCGCGAGGTGGAGGCGGGCGCCGTCAACTACGGCGTCGTGCCGGTGGAGAACTCCACCGAGGGTGTCATCAGTCACACCCTGGACTCCTTCATGGACTCCTCCATCCGTATCTGCGGCGAGGTGGTGTTGCGCATTCACCATCACCTGCTGGTGGCCGACACCACGCGCCGCGACAAGGTCTCGCGGATCTACTCCCACCCGCAGTCCTTCGCCCAGTGCCGCAAGTGGCTCGATGCCCACTACCCCCGAGCCGAGCGGGTGCCGGTGTCGTCCAACGCCGAAGCCGCTAAGATGATCAAGGGCGAGTGGCACAGTGCCGCCATCGCTGGCGACATGGCGGCCAAGCTCTACGAGCTGGAGAAGATCGCCGAGAAGATCGAGGACCGCCCCGACAACTCCACGCGCTTTCTGATCATTGGCAGCCAGCACGTACCGCTTTCCGGCGAGGACAAGACCTCGGTGGTGGTGGCCATGCGCAACCAGCCGGGTGCACTGCACGACCTGCTGGAGCCCTTCCACCGCCATCAGATCGATCTGACTCGCCTGGAGTCGCGGCCGTCGCGCAGCGGCGTGTGGAACTACGTCTTCTTCATCGATTTCAAGGGGCACGTAGACGAGCCGCGGGTCGCCGCCGTACTGGAGGAGGTGCGCCTGCGCGCCGCCGAGCTCAAGGTGCTGGGCTCCTACCCCATGGGCGTGCTCTAGACATGCGGCAAGCGTTGGACGGGGCGTGTCGGGTGGAGGAGTCGCGGATCCTGATCGTCGGCCTGGGGCTGATCGGTGGCTCGCTGGCCGCCGCCCTTCGGGCGAGCGGCTACGGGCGTTGCGACAGCGATGCTGCCGGCGGCGTCGGACCGACCGGCGGGGGCGGGCCGGTGAAGAGAGCGGAGATCGTCGCCTGCGACCCGGATGCCGACGAGATCGCCCGCGGCATCGAGATGGGGCTGATCGACCGCGGCGGCACCCGGCTGGCACCGCTGGTGCAAGATGCCACGCTGATCGTGTTGGCGGTGCCGGTGCTGGCCATGGAGCCGGTGATGCGCGAGCTGGCCGACAGCCTGGCATCGGCCCATGGGCGGGTGGTGATCACCGACGTGGGCAGCACCAAGGGCGCCATTCGCGACTGCGCACGGCGAGTCTTCGGTCGGCGGCCGCCCAACCTGGTGCTGGGGCATCCCATCGCCGGCTCCGAAAAGAGCGGCGTGGCGGCCTCGAACCCGCGGCTCTACGTCAACCACAAGGTGATCCTGACCCCTGGCGCCGAGACCGATCCCGTGGCCGTGGCCCGGGTGCGGGCGCTGTGGGCGGCCTGCGGCGCCGAGGTGCTGGAGATGGAGGTCGAGCGCCACGACCAGGTGCTGGCCCGCACGAGCCATCTGCCGCACCTGCTGGCCTTCTCCCTGGTGGACACCCTGGCGCGCCAGGACGAGCGGCTGGAGATCTTCCGCTACGCCGCCGGAGGCTTTCGCGACTTCACCCGCATCGCCGGCAGCGATCCGGTGATGTGGCGCGATATCTTCATCGCCAACCGCGACGCCGTGCTCGCCTCCCTGGACGACTTCGAGGTCGGGGTGGCCCGACTTCGCCGCGCCGTGGAGGCGGGCGACGGCGATGCCATGCTGGCGACCTTCGATCGTGCGAGCCATGCGCGCCACTATTTCGATACTCTCCTGAACCAGACCAGCTATCAGGCGGAATATAAGATGCAACAACGAGGCAATCTGCGCTTCCGGGCGGGTCCCGGTGGCAGCGTGGCCGGCCGCATTCGCGTGCCCGGCGACAAGTCGATCTCTCACCGCTCCATCATGCTCGGCGCCCTGGCCGAGGGCGTCACCGAGGTGAAAGGCTTCCTGGAAGGCGAGGACAGCCTGGCCACCCTGCAGGCCTTCCGGGAGATGGGCGTGGCCATCGAGGGTCCCCATCAGGGGCGGGTGACCATCCATGGAGTGGGCATGCACGGCCTCCAGGCGCCGGCCGGGCCGCTCTACGTGGGCAATGCCGGTACCGCCATGCGCCTGTTCGCCGGCCTGCTGGCCGGCCAGGCCTTCGATACCGAACTCACCGGCGACGCCTCCCTGACCAAGCGCCCCATGGGCCGGGTAGCCGATCCGCTGCGCCTGATGGGCGCCGAGATCGACACCGCCGAGGGTGGCCGCCCGCCGCTCCACATCCATGGCGGCAAGGCGCTCAAGGGCATCACCTATGACATGCCCATGGCCAGCGCTCAGGTGAAATCCTGCCTGCTGCTCGCTGGGCTCTACGCCGAGGGCGAGACCCGGGTGCGTGAGCCGGCGCCGACCCGCGATCACACCGAGCGCATGCTGCAAGGATTCGGCTACGCCGTGGAGCGCGACGGCGACACCTGCTGGCTGTCCGGCGGCGGCAAGCTCACCGCCGCTCCCATCGATGTGCCCTCGGATATCTCTTCGGCCACCTTCTTCCTAGTGGCCGCGGCGATCACCCCCGGGGCCGACCTGACCCTCGAGCACGTCGGCATCAATCCGACCCGCATCGGCGTGATCAATATCCTCAAGGCCATGGGCGCCGACCTCGAACTCTCGAATCAGGCCGAAGTCGGCGGCGAGCCGGTGGCCGATATCCGCGTGCGCTATGTGCCGCTCAAGGGGATCGATATCGACGAGGCCCAGGTACCGCTGGCCATCGACGAGTTCCCGGCGCTGTTCATCGCCGCGGCGAACGCCGAGGGCACCACTCGGCTGCGCGGCGCCGAGGAGCTGCGGGTCAAGGAGTCCGACCGCCTGCAGGCCATGGCCGACGGCCTGGCCGCCATCGGCGTCGAGCACACCCTGCTCGCCGACGGCATCGACATCGTCGGCAGCGGCAAGGCCGAGGGGCCGAGCTACGGCGGCGGGCGCATCGACAGCCTGGGCGACCACCGTATCGCCATGGCCTTCGCCATCGCCTCGCTGCGTGCTAGCGACGAGATCATCATCGACGACTGCGCCAACGTGGCGACGTCGTTTCCCGGCTTCGTCGATCTGGCCCGACGGGTGGGGCTGAGCCTTAGCGAAGAGCGCTTCCCTGATGCCGAGGCCGAGGCGGCGGGCGAGGAGGGCGCATGACCCATGCCGAGGATGCGCCGCCGGTGCTCGCCATCGACGGTCCCGGCGGGGCCGGTAAGGGCACCATCAGCCGGTTGATCGCCGAACGACTGGGTTGGCATCTGCTCGACAGCGGCGCCCTGTATCGCTTGACCGCCCTGGCCGCCCACCGGCACGGGGTGGCGCTGGACGATGAGGCGGGCCTGGCGAGCCTGGCCCGCGAGCTGGACGTGGTGTTCGTCGCCGAGGGGGATGGCACCCGTATCGAGCTGGAGGGCGAGGACGCCACCGCGGCGATTCGCACCGAGCAGATCGGCGACGCCGCCTCCCGAGTGGCGGCGCTGACGGCGGTGCGCCAGGCGCTGCTGCAGCGCCAGCGAGACTTCCGCCAGGCGCCGGGGCTGGTGGCCGACGGCCGCGATATGGGCACTGTGGTGTTCGTGGACGCCCCGCTCAAGGTGTTCCTCACCGCCTCGGCCGCCGAACGCGCCCGGCGACGCCACCTTCAGTTGCAGGAAGCGGGGGTGGATGCTAGTCTATCGAGTCTTTTAAAGGAGATTCAGGCACGCGATGCACGCGACATGCAGCGCAGCGTGGCCCCGCTCGTACCGGCCGATGACGCCCTCGAGCTGGACACCACGAGCCTGAGCATACCGGAAGTGGTGGATCGGTTGACGGAGTGGCTGGCCGAGCGCGGCCTCACTCGCGACACCTGACTCTCCCTTGCGGCGCTCCCGTCAGGATGTGATGGCATGGTCGGGCACCCCTTTCCGAAAGCCCGGCCAGGTCCAACCAGCGCTAACATCCCCGGGGCTTGGCACATAAGGCCCGCACTCGCTGGTGGTGCGGAGAAGGCGGCGACGCCTCAACACCGTTGATCACGTAGGAACATCATGAGCGAAAGCTTTGCTGAACTGTTTGAACAGTCACTTCAGGACATCAACATGGAGCCGGGCGCCATTGTTCTGGCTACCGTCGTCGACATCGAGGGTGACTGGGTCACCGTCAATGCCGGCCTGAAGTCCGAAGGGCAGATCCCCGCGGCGCAGTTCCGCGACGACAATGGCGAACTGACCATTGGCGTCGGCGACGAAGTCAAGGTCGCCCTGGAAGCCGTCGAGGACGGTTTCGGCGAGACCCGTCTGTCTCGCGAGAAGGCCAAGCGCGCCGAAGCCTGGAAGGTCCTGGAAGCGGCCTTCGAGAAGGAAGAGATCGTCAAGGGCGTGATCAACGGCAAGGTCAAGGGCGGCTTCACCGTCGACATCGACTCCATCCGCGCCTTCCTCCCGGGTTCGCTGGTCGACGTGCGCCCGGTGCGCGATACCACGCACCTGGAGCATAAAGAGCTCGACTTCAAGGTCATCAAGCTCGATCCCAAGCGCAATAACGTGGTGGTGTCCCGCCGCGCCGTGCTCGAGGCCGAGAACAGCGCCGAGCGCGAAGCCCTGCTCGCTACCCTGCAGGAAGGCCAGCAGATCCTGGGTATCGTCAAGAACCTCACCGACTACGGCGCCTTCGTCGACCTCGGTGGCGTCGACGGCCTGCTGCACATCACCGACATGGCCTGGAAGCGCATCAAGCATCCGTCCGAGATCGTGGCCGTGGGCGATGAGATCAACGTCAAGGTGCTGAAGTTCGATCGCGAGCGTAACCGCGTGTCGCTGGGCCTCAAGCAGCTGGGCGAAGATCCCTGGGTCAACATCAAGGATCGCTACCCCGAGAACACCGTGGTCACCGCCCGCGTCACCAACCTCACCGACTACGGCTGCTTCGCCGAGCTGGAAGAGGGCGTCGAGGGCCTGGTTCACGTCTCCGAAATGGACTGGACCAACAAGAACATCCATCCCTCCAAGGTCGTGCAGATCGGCGATGAGGTGGACGTCATGGTGCTGGATATCGACGAGGAGCGTCGCCGCATCTCGCTGGGTATCAAGCAGTGCACCGCCAATCCGTGGGAAACCTTCAACGCCCAGTACAACAAGGGCGACCGGGTGTCCGGTACCATCAAGTCGATCACCGACTTCGGTATCTTCATCGGCCTGGAAGGCGGTATCGACGGCCTGGTGCACCTCTCCGACCTCTCCTGGACCGAGACCGGCGAAGAAGCCGTGCGTCGCTTCAAGAAGGGCGACGAGGCCGAGGCCGTGATCCTCTCCATCGACCCGGAGCGCGAGCGCATTTCCCTGGGCATCAAGCAGCTCGATACCGACCCGGTCGCCGAGTTCCTGTCCGTCAACGACAAGGGCAGCATCGTCACCGGTCGTGTGGTGGAGGTCGATGCCAAGGAAGCGCAGGTCGAGCTGGCCACTGACGTGGTCGCGGTGCTCAAGGCCTCCGAGATCAGCGCCGACCGCGTCGAAGACGCCCGCAACGTGCTGAGCGAAGGCGACAGCGTCGAGGCTCGCATCATCGGTGTCGATCGCAAGAATCGTCAGATCAACCTGTCGATCAAGGCCAAGGAGCATGACGACACCCGTCAGAACCTCAAGAAGCTGCGTGAAGAGAGCGTCGAGAGCGGTGGTCCGACCACCATCGGCGACCTGATCAAGCAGCAGATGGGCCAGGACTAAGCTGCCCTGCAAGGCCGCTGCCGTCGGCCTTGCGTCAGCCAGTCCCACGCTGACAACGCCGTCCCGGCTAGCCGGGGCGGCGTTTTCGTCTGCTTGTCATGCGGCAGGTCGGCGATTGCCGGATGCGAGGTGATCGAAACCGGGCCTGCAATCTGGTGTACTTGTATGCACACGCATCAATTCTTCGTCGAGGAGCACAGGGACGCCATGGCCACCATCGAACACAGCGCTATCCTCAAGGCGCCTCCCGAGCGGGTGTTCGCCCTGCTGGAACGGGTCGAGGACTTCGTCGACTACTCGGACCTGATTCGGGATATCGAACCGCTGGGCGGGGAGCGCTATCGCTGGCACGTCCATGCGGTAGGGATGGACTGGACGTTCGATGTGGAGATCACCGAATCCCAGCCGCCGGAGCTTCTCGCCTGGGAGTCGCTGGACGGTGTTCACAATCAGGGCTGCTATCGTCTGACCGCGGTAGAAGAAGGCACCAAGGTGGCCCTCACCCTCACCTACGCCATCCGCAATCGGCTGGTGGAAAAGGCCGTCACGCGTGCCGCCAAGCCGCTGGTCAACAAGGTCAGCCGCGAGATTCTCGCCCGGGTGGAGGCGCGCCTGTGATTCCGCTACTTTTCCTTGTCGGGGAGGGCTAAACTGCAGGCAGAAGGCCGCCGGCCTCATACGAGGAATCGAGCATGCTTAAGGCATTGATCTGGTGCTGGGTCGCGCTGGGGCTCCAGCTGGTCCTGCTTCACTATGTGGATCGTCGGGTCGCGGCGATGCCGCGCCTGGGGGAGGAGGCGTCTCATGACGTGGAGGGGATGGCGACAACACCTCCCAGCGGCGAGCTAGATGCCTGAAGCAGTCGGCGTTGCGTGACCCGGGCCCGGGCGCATGGCACCATAGGCGCTTTCCACTGGCACGCAAGAGATAGCGGATGCAGCAAGACACCTCTCTACGCTGGCGTTGGCGCTGGGTTGCCATTGGCGCCAGTGTCCTGATGGCCGGCTATCTGTGGATCTGGCACTCGCCGGACCTTACCGCTATCAAGCATTGGGCCGAAGAGGCCTCCCACCATCCGGCGACGGTGATGGGTGTGATCTTGATCATGGCCGTGACCCTGGCGTTCGGGCTGCCCGGGAGCATCGGGCTGTGGCTGATCGCTCCCTTCTATCCCCCACGTGGCGACACCCATGCTGATTGTCGGCAGCGTAGGCGGTGCCCTGGGCGCCTACCATCTGGCCGCTCGCGTTGGCGATGCCTGGAGCCCCAAGGGGCTGACCCGTAAAGTCATGCGCATGCTGGAAAAGCGCAGCGATTTTCTCACCCAGTGCGCGCTGCGCGTGCTCCCGGGATTTCCCCACTCGGTGATCAACTACGCCGCCGGGCTGCGGCGCCTGCCGTTGCGTACCTTCGTGATTGCCGCCGTGATCGGGCTGGGGGTCAAGTGGGCCGTCTACGCCAGTGCCATCCACGGTGCGCTGGAAGCGGTGGAGCGGGAGGACGCCCTGAGCCTCGACGTGGTGATGCCGCTGGTGGCGCTAACCCTGTTGCTGCTGATCGGCGCCTGGATGCGGCGCCGCGTCGAGCAGGGCCGGGAGATGTAGGCGGGAGTCGCTGGGTTCGCAGTGGCGTGGCAGGATCAGCTGCTCTGATACAGCCCCACGCCGTTGCGGCCGCCGTGCTTGATGCCGTACATGGCCTGGTCGGCGGCGTCGACCAGCGCTTCGACACTGGCAAACTCGCTGTCTTCCAGCGCCGCGATACCGATCGATGCGGTGACGTGAACCGGCTTGCCCTGGGCGTGAGCCAGGGGCGTTCCGCGAGATGTTGGCGCACCCGGTCGGCGAGGACGCCTGCCTGGTGGCGACGGGTATGCGGCATGATCACCAGAAACTCTTCTCCGCCGTAGCGTCCGGCGATATCACTTTCGCGCACCATCCGTTTCAGGCTACCGGCGAAATGGATCAGGACGCGATCCCCGAATCGGTGCCCGTGGCGGTCGTTGATGCGCTTGAAGTGGTCCAGGTCGATGAACATCACGCTCAGCGGCTGTTGATGGGTCCGGGCGGTATCGAAGTGGACGTCGAGAAGCCTTTCTAGCCAGCTGCGATTGGCCAGTCCGGTCAGCGGGTCGGTGCGGGTCCGTTTGTCCAGCGCCACATGGCTGGCGTTGAGGGCCTCGAGCTCGCGCCGCTGTTCGGCCAGGTGGCGGCTGATTCGGAGGTTCTGTTCGAACAGCAGCTGCTTGGCCTCGGTGAGCAGCGTGATGGCGTCGATGTCCGGCGGGCAGGTGATCTCGAAGAGCCGCGCGGTGGAGGGTAGCCGCTGCTGGAGCTGCTGCAGTACGCCTGTCAGCAGCTCGGGGTTCAGGCTGTCGAGGGTGTCGAGCTGATGCAGCAGGTCGCTCATGGCCCGGGCTGGCTCGGGCGCAAGCCAGGCCTCGGCGATGCGGCAGGAGAGTCGCAGGCAGAGCCGGGGATATCGCTTTCCTCGAGCGGGCCGTGACTGTCGGCAATACCCTGCGCCAGGTGGCCGGGTACTCCCCAGCTGGCGGCCAGCCAGGCGCCGACCAGGGCGTGGTCGCAGCCATAGCGCTCGCGCTCGGCCAGGGAGAGGGCGTGATGGTCCCGTAGGCCCGGCATCTCGCCGCTGTAGCGCTCGCCGTCCACTGCTTCGAGGGCCATGATCCCGATATCCTGGATCAGCGCCGTGGTGAAGACCCGGCCGGCATCCTCGGGGCTGAGCCGCTGTGCCAGGTGCTGGCCGGCCAAGGCGGCGATGATGGCGCGCTGCCACAGGTAGTCGTAGTCCAGAGCGAAGTGGTTGCCGGTGCTCGGCAGCCCGAAGCTCATGGCCGCTGCCAGGGTGGCGTCCAGGCCGAGGCGTGAGACGGCGTCCAGGCAGGTGCTGACCTGCGCGCCGCTGCGGGCGTAGAAGGCGCTATTGGCCAGCGACAGCAGCCGCAGCGTCAGGGCGGGGTCCCGCTCGATGACCTTGGCGAAGTCGGCCAGGCGGGGCTCCGGCATGCGGGCCAGGTTGAGCACCTGGGCCGCCGCGGCCGGCAGGCTGGGAAGCTTGCTGCAGCGGCTCAGGCGGTCGCGAAGCGCATCGGGAAGTGGGGAAGATCAGGAGCCGTCAGGCCGCTATCGTCATCGATAGAATGCGACGGTGCATGGTTCGGCATGACAGCTCCCGAGTAAAACGGTTGGTTTAATTTTTGTGATTATCATAACCGAATTGTCAGCGAGTTCATCCTTTTCTCACGCCCTTTAGCCTTTACGCAGTGATGCATCGAGGTGGTCGACCACTTCGGCCCAATCGGCGTCCTCCTCCAGGGCCTCATGGAGAAACTCCGACTGGGCCTGATTCCAGAACGGCGCCTCGTGCAGCGGCAGGGTGTCGGGCAGCGGCGCATGCCGCTCGATGAAGGCCTTGATGGAGGCGTCGTCGGCGGGCAGCCCAAGCTGTTCGAAGAGTTCGGTGAAAGGGTGTACGGGGTGTTCCATGGCCACGGCTCCTTTGCTTGCGTTACTCCCACCCTAGCGCTTTGCCGGGCTGAGCGCTCAGGAGGCCTCAACGATGAAACCATTGAAGGACTCCCCCTCTCAACGCTCGCCCACCAGGGGGGTGAGGAAGCGGCGGCGTCGCTCGGCGTCGGGCAGCGGCTGCGCGAGCAGGTGCAGCAGCTTGGTCATCGCCGCCTCCGGCGTCATGTCGCCGGCCGACAGCACGCCGGCCTCGACCAGACCTCGTCCCGCCGCATAGTGCCCCATGGCGACACCGCCTTCCGGGCACTGGCTGGCAGCGGCGAGCAGCTTGCCCTCGCCGCAGGCATTGGCCAATACGCCCAGCAGCGCCGGGTCGTCCGGTACGTTGCCTCCGCCCCACACCTCCAGCAGCGCGCCCTTGACGCGATCATCCTCCAGCCAGGCGGCCAGCTGCCAGGCCTGGATGCCCGGCCACAGCGAAAGGCGCACGACGCTGCCCGCAGCCAGCCCCGAATAGTCGGGAAGCTCGAAGCGTGGCGCGCCGCGTTGTTGCACGGCGAGCCCGCGACTGGGATAGAGTACGGCCTGGTCGTCCACCCGTTCGCCAAGCAGGGGGTAGTTGGGGCTGACGAATGCCTTCATCGCGCCGGTGTGCCACTTGCGCGTGCGCACCCCGCGCAGCAGGCGTCCGGCGAAGGCCACGGCCACCTCCTTTAGTGCGGGCTGGACGGCGAAGCGCAGCGCCAGCTCGATATTGGCCAGAGCGTCGCTGCCTGCGGCCTCCAGCGGCAGCATGGCGCCGGTGACCACCACCGGGCGGTCCACTCCCTGCAGCTGATAGGCGAGACTCGCCGCGCTCCAAGCCAGGGTGTCGGTGCCGTGCAGGACCACGACGCCGGTATGGTCGGGCAGGGCGGCGGCGACGGCCCGGCCCAGCCGCTGCCAGTCGAGCGGCGTGGCGGCGCTGGAGTCGATGGGCTCGGGGCTCTCCTGCAGCACGAAGTCGGGGAGGCTCGCCTGGCGCGCCGGGGGCAGGGTGGCCAGCGCCCGGCGCAGTCGCGCCTCGAAGTCACGGCCCGGGGCGAGTCCCTGGTCGGTCTCGACCATGCCCAGGGTGCCGCCAGTGTAGAGCACCAGCACGGGCGGGTCGGCGAGGGAAGAGGCGGTCACGGCGGCTCCTGGCTGTCGGCAACGGGAAAAGCGCCATGATAACGCTTCACTCCTCGCTCCTCACCCTGACGCCATCATCGACGCGCTCGCCGGGATGGGTGATCAGCGTCTCACCTTCGCTCAACCCCGCGAGCACCTGGGTCACCAGGCCCTGGCGGCGGCCGATCTCCACGCTGCGCCGAACAGCTCGCCCGTTTTCGATGACGAAGACCGCCCAGTCACCGTGATGGCGGAACAGCGCGCCGGTGGGGATCTGCAGCACTTCATCGGCTTCCCAGAGGATGAACTCGGCGTCGATGCGAAAGCCGCTGCCCAGCCCCTGTCGGGCGGGGACGGCGTCGGCGGCGAAGTCGACGATCACCGGCACGCGCTGCTCGTCCACGCCCAGCGCCGAGGTGCGCGTGAACCCGGCCGGCTCGACGCGCCGGACCTGGCCGCTGAGCGTCTCGCCGCCCCAGCCGCTGAGCTTCACCGCCATACCGGGACGCAGCTGCACGGCGTCCATGGAGAGCAGGTCCACCTGCACCTCGAGATCGTCGGGGCGGCCCAGCTCGAGAATCGGCTCGCCGGCCGACACGCTGCCTTCGCAGCAGCGGTAGCGGGTCAGCACGATGCCGGAGACCGGGGCATTGACCGCCAGCTCGGGGGTGTCCCCGGGGTGCTGCGCTGGCCGCTGGCCACCTCCAGTACGGCACGGGCACTCTCCACCTCGAAGCGGGCGACCTCGACGCTGGAGGCCGCGGCGTTCTCCAGGGCCCGCTGGCGGTCGCGCAGGCTCTGGCGGTGCTCCAGGTCGGCGGTGGCCACCAGGTTGCGCTCGTGGAGCCGCCGGTAGCGCTGGTATTCGGACTCGGCGAAGCGCCGCTCGGCGCGGGCGGTCTCCAGGTTGGCCTGGGCGGTGCCGAGGCGGGCCTGGGCAGCCTGCAGGTTGTCCTCGGCCTGCTGCCGGCTGCGCGCGTCCAGCGCCGGGGCGGGGGTCGGTTCGAGCCGGAACAGCACATCGCCCTCCTCGACGCTGTCACCGACCTCGAGGGTGACGCGCTGCAGGTAGCCGGCAATGGGCACCGAGACGTTCCAGGTATCGCGCAGCCGGGTGCGGCCCTCCTCGGTCACCGAGTCGACGAAGGGGCCGGCGCTGACGGTGGCCACGCTGACCGTCACCGGAGCAGGCCACAGCGCCCAGCCCAGCAGGCCGACCGCGGCCAGGGCGGCGATGGCGCCGATCAGTCGTTTGATGCCTCGGGATCTGGATGGCATGGCGGTTTCCTTGGTTATTCCACGGCCTTGAGCACGGCGATCATGTCCAGCCGCCCCAGTCGGCGAACCGCGAGCAGGGCGACCGCCAGCGAGGCGAGGATGACGCCGGCGGCGGCGAAGCCGAAGGCGTAGGGGGTAAGCACCAGCGGTACGCGAAACAGGTCGTTGCTGAAGGCCTGGTTGAGCAGGGCGCTGAACCCGATGCCGATCAGCCAGCCCAGCGGAATGGCCAGGGCGGTGATCAGGGCGATCTCGCCGAGCAGAATTCGCGCGACTTCGCTGCGGGTATAGCCGAGCACGCGCAGGGTCGCCAGCTCTCGGGCGCGCTCGGAGAAGGTGATGCGAGCGTTGTTGTAGATGACACCGAAGGCGATGGAGCCCGCCAGGACGACGAAGACCAGGGCGAACATCAGGATGGTCTCGTCCATGTACTCGCGAATGCCGCGCTCGGCCTCCGACAGCAGGCCGATGCCCGCCACCGCCGGCAGGCCATGGAGCGCCCGGTGCAGGTGATCGTTCAGGTCGGGGTCGACCAGCAGCCAGGCGCCGCTGATGGCCGGCCCTTCACTGAGCAGGGCGTTGAGGGCGTCGCGCTGCAGGTAGGCGCCGACACCGATGGGCTCGTCCACCAAGGCCACCAGCGGCAGGGTGAGCCGCTGGCGGCGCCCCTCCATGACGGCGATCTCCAGAGCGTCGCCTACCTCGGCCTCGAGAAAATCGGCGAGGAAGCGGGTCAGCATCACGCCGTCGCTGGGTACCGTCTGGGGGCGCCCGCTGCCGTCCAGGACCTGACGCAGCTGGGGCTTTGCATCGGTGCCCAGCAGGCTGGTGCGATACTCCCGGTGGGCGTGATGCAGGGTCACCGGCACCCGGCGCCAGGTCTCCACGGCCAGCACCCCAGGCTGGTGGCGCAGCTCGCCGGCGGCCCGGGCCGGGGTCACCTCACCGAAGGTCAGTTCGATATCCATGCGCATCACCTGCCGATACTGCTGGTCGAGCATCCTTTCGACCGCGCTGAGCTGATAGGCGCCCATCATCAGCAGGCCGGCGGAGAGCGCGATGCCGGCAACGGACAGCCCCGCCTTGGCCGGATGGCGAAGCAGGTGGCGCAGCACGATACGCGCTTCGTGGCTAAGCCCGGACCCCAAGGCGGCGCGCTCCAGCCAGGTGCGCCGGAAGCGCTGGGGCGCCGGCGGGCGCATGGCCTGGGCGGGCGGCTCGCGCACGGCCCGCCACACCGCGTGCCAGGTCCCCGCCAGGGCCGCGATGCCGGCCACGGCCAGAGCCAGCGCCATGGCCCAGGGCGGCACCCGAAAGTGCATCTCGGCGAAGCGAAAATACTCGGCGTAGATGCCGGCGAGCCCCGGGCGGCCCAGGCGCCCAGGGCCACCCCCAGGGCCCAGCCCAGCAGCACGATGAGCCCCGCCAGCATGCCGTAGTGGCGGGCCAGCTCGCCGTCGCGATAGCCGAAGGCCTTGAGCATGGCCAGCGCCTCGCGCTGGGTCTGGATGATCCGGCCCATCACCACGTTGAGCAGAAAGGCCGACACCGCCAGGAAGATCGTCGGCAGGATCGCCGCCTGGGCCCGCTGCTGGGCCAGCTCCTCCTCCAGGAAACGGTGCGACTGCTGGTCGTGGCGGGTCTGGGTGCCGGTGGCGCCGTAGCGGGCCAGGATATCGTCCAGGGCGTCGCCGAGGGTGTCGGCGTCGGCGCCCGGCTGCAGGGTCACCAGCAGCTGGTTGAAGGCCCCCTCCATGCCGAAGGCGTTGGCCAGGGCGCGCTGGTTCATCCACAGGATGGCGTAGCGCCGATAGTCGGGCAGCAGGTCGGTGGGGGCGGCCTGGTAGATCACCTCCGGGCTGCGGGCGATGCCGCTCAGCGTCAGTTGGGTCTGGCGCCCGTCGATGATCGCCTGGAGGCTGTCGCCGGGGGCCAGGTCATGGGCCACGGCGAAGGCGTCGCTGACCACCGCCTGGTCAGCGCGCCCGGCTCGGGCAGGCTGCCGGCCACCAGGTGAAGGCGGTTCAGGTTCGGCTGGCGGCCGTCGGGCAGCGACAGCATCTGGCCGCGCACCGGATCGTCGAAGCCCGCTACCGACAGCCGCACCGGGGCGCGCACCCGCGGTTCCATGCGGCTGACGCCCTCCAGGGTCTGCAGGCGCTCGACCAGCCCCAGCGGCGCGCGCTTGACGTCGACGAAGAGGTCGGGATAGTGGTGGCTGGCGTAGAAGCCGGACTGGGCGCGGGTCAGGGCGTCCAGGGTGGTCACGGCGAGGATCAGGGTCATCACGCCGCTGGCGATCACCGCGGCGATGGCCAGCGACTGCCCCTTCAGGCGAAAGAGGTCGCGCAGCAGCTTGCGATGCAGGACGCTCACGGCCGTGCCCCCGTTACCAGCGCAGCTCGCCGGGCGGGGTGCGCCGGGCGTTGACGTGGATGTCCCCACCTGGCCGTCGCGCAGGCGAATCACCCGGTCGGCCATTTCGCCGATCACCTCGTTGTGGGTGATGATCGCCAGGGTGGTGCCGGTGGTGCGGTTGAGGGTCTCGAGCACTTCCAGCACGCGAATGCCGGTGCGAAAGTCCAGTGCCCCGGTGGGCTCGTCGCAGAGCAGCACCTCGGGGCGCTTGGCGATGGCCCGGGCGATGGCCACTCGCTGCTGCTCGCCGCCGGAGAGCTGCGACGGGAAGTGGTCGAGGCGATGCGCCAGGTCGACCATGGCCAGGGCCTCCTCCGGCGCCATGGGCGCGCGGCTGATGTCGGTGACGATGGCCACGTTCTCCCGGGCGGTGAGGCTCGAGATCAGGTTGTAGAACTGAAACACGAAGCCCACGTGGTGGCGGCGAAACTCGGTCAGCTGCCGCTGGCTGGCGTGGGTCAGTTCATGGGTCTGCCGCCCCGGTCGATATAGTGCACGCTGCCTTCGCTGGCGCTATCCAGGCCGCCCATGATATTGAGGAGGGTCGACTTGCCTGAGCCGGAGGCGCCCAGCATCACTACCAGCTCGCCCGAGAAGAGCTCCAGGTCGACGCCGCGCAGCGCTTGGATGGTCACGTCGCCCATCGGGTAGAAGCGCTTGAGCCCGCGGGTCTGGAACACCGCCTGTGGCGAGTCGTGCATCGGTAACCTGCTGAGGTCGGGGGCTTGATCCAGTATGCAGGGGGAGCGTCGCGCGGAATATGGTGAACGGCAATCGGCAAAAGGTAAGTCGTACTGCCTTTGACAAGGATCAAGCAATGACGGCACGGAGGCTGAACGAATGACGCGACCCTTATCCCACTGGGGGCTGCTGGTGTCGCTGGCGATCATCTGGGGCAGCTCCTTCGCGCTGACCCGGATCGCCGTGGCGGAGCTGACCCCGGCCATGGTGGTGGCCGGGCGCAACATGGTGGCGGCCTTGGGGCTTCTGGCGCTGGTACTGCTGCTGGGGCGGGCCTGGCCCCGGGGGCGCCGTGTCTGGGGCTTCATGTTGGCCATTGCGGTGATCGGCAACATGGCGCCGTTTCTGCTGATCAGTTGGGGGCAGCAGCGCATCGACAGCGGCCTGGCGGGGATCCTGATGGCGGTGATGCCGCTGGTGACCCTGGTGCTGGCGCACTTCCTGGTCCCCGGCGAGACGCTGACCCGCCAGCGCCTGCTCGGGTTTAGCATCGGCTTCGTCGGCATCCTGGCGCTGATCGGCCCCGCCGCGCTGCGCGAGCTGGGCGGGTATGGCGAGAGCCTGCTGGCGCAGCTGGCGGTATTGCTGGCGGCCTGCTGCTATGCGGTGAATGCCATCGTCTCGCGCCACAAGCCAGCCAGCGATGCCTGGTCGACCTCGGCGCTGGTGCTGGGGATGGCGTGGCTGCTGACGCTGCCGCTGGCGGTGTCACCCTACCTGGGCGAGTCGGTCCCCGGGCTCTCGCTGTCGGCCGGGGCGCTCTGGGCGGTGCTGGTGCTGGGCATCGTCTGCACGGCGCTGGGCAGCGTGGTCTTCTTTACTCTGGTGGCCGCGGCGGGGCCGACCTTCCTGTCGCTGATCAACTACCTGATTCCGCTTTGGGCGGTGGTCATTGGGATTCTCTTTCTGGGCGAGCGGCCCGAGTGGAACCACCTGCTGGCGCTGGTGTTGATCCTGGTGGGTGTGGCCATTTCCCAGCGCCGGTAGCGAGGTGGTGTCGCCCAGGGTTGGCGGTGACAGCTAACGCTGCAGCCCCCGCCAAGGCGCCTATCGGCGCCAGTCGCGATTGTAGGAAATGGGATGGACCCGTCCCTCCCTGTGCCAAGATGAGTTTGCAACGCCATCTTGGGTGCACGGGGCACCACACGGCATCTCGAAGAGAGGGTCCATCCATGAATCACATTAGCATCGTCGGGATCGATCTCGCCAAGCATGTCTTTCAACTTCACGCCGTCGATTCCAAAGGGCGGCAGGTGTTCAGCAAAACGGTGTCACGCTCGGCATTTCCCACCACGCTAGCCCAACTGCCTCGCTGCGTTGTCGCCATGGAGGCCTGCGGTGGGGCCCATTACTGGGCCAGGGAGATCCAGGCGCTGGGGCATGAGGTCCAGTTGATTCCGCCCCAGTACGTGAAGCCCTTCGTCCTCGGGCACAAGAGCGACGCCCGGGATGCCCGCGCGATTGCCGAGGCAGCGGCCCGGGATGCCACGCCACGGGTGGCGCCCAAGACACTGGAACAGCAAGCGCTGCAGGCGATGCATCGCGTGCGCTCACGGGCCATCACCAGCCGGACGGCGCTGGGTAATGAGCTGCATGGCTTGCTCGCCGAAATGGGGATCATCGTGGCCAAGGGGCACTCGGTGTTTCGCCAGGGGGAGGTCAGGCGCGTGCTCGCCGAGCATCGAGCCCAGCTGGGCGACGACCTCTTCGTGGTACTGGATGATGTCCTGGACCAGTGGCTGGCGCTGGATGCCCGCATCCGTGCCTATGATCAGCGCCTGGCACGGCTGGCCAAGACGACGCCGGTTTGTCAGCGCTTGATGAGCGTGCCCGGCATCGGGCCGGTCAATGCCACCTTGCTGGTCAGCCATATCGGCGATCCGAAACGGTTTGCCAATGGCCGCGCCTTCAGCGCCTCGATTGGCTTGGTGCCCCGCCAGCACTCGAGTGGCGGCAAGGAGCGATTGATGGGCATCTCCAGACGGGGCAACGGCGAGGTGCGTCGACAGCTCGTGCATGGTGCCCGAGCGGCCTTGCGTGCCTTGCAGCGCCAGCAACAGCCGGATCGGTTGGCACGTTGGGCATGCTCCTTGGCCGCGCGACGCGGCGCTGCCAAGGCCACTGTCGCCCTGGCGAACAAGCTCGGCAGAATCTGCTGGGCGGTGATGGCGCGTGACACGCGCTACACAGCCATGCCGTGAAGCACGAAGATGGCATGAAATAACTTAGATTCCCCCGGAGGTTGCGCAGGTACGTACGTAGATGGCAGGACAGGTCAGACCGGCTCTCCGCCACTCTGTGAAGCTGTATGGCCACTCGTGAGGCCGAGTAGGAGATCAGATCGGAGAGCGCGCATCCCATCATGGCCAGGTACCGACGAAGTGCCACTGACAGGCCGGATATAAGCGTGCAGTCTCACCCCCGCCGATACGTGTCGGGCTTGCACAACGGGACGGGTCCATATAAGGAAGCTTCAGCTCACGACTGGAGGCCGAAGGCCTCCCGGCGGTGTTGTCCAGAGTTGGCGATGACAGCTAACGCTGCAGCCTCCGCCAAGGCGCCTATCGGCGCCAGTCGCGATGCGGAGTCGGAGCGCCGAACCGAGCGCTCCTGCAGCTACTTTTCCACCGACGCTGCCACACCCTTAGCGTGTCACCAGTTGGCCGTTGTCATCCACATCCAGGCGCCGGTTGCGGCCCGCCAGCAGCGCGAAGCCGGCGGCAACGGCGACGATCAGCAGCAGCACCGTGGTAACGGTGGCCAGGCTCACGTCGAGCTGGAGCAGCACGCCCACGGCCAGCGGCCCCAAGGCCGCCAGGGTGTAGCCGCCGCCCTGGGCCAGGCCGGAGAGCTTGCCGGCCAGGCGCGAGTTGGCGGTGCGCAGCACGATCAGCGTCAGCGCCAGGCTGAAGCAGCCCCCCTGGCCGAGGCCGAGCAGCACCACGCCGGCCCAGCGCCAGCCGTACGGGCCGAGCAGCAGCAGCCACAGCCCGGCGGCCACGCAGGCCAGCACCAGCAGCAGGGCGGGTCGCTGGTCGCGGCCCAGGCGTGCCAGCCAGGGCGCGCCCAGCGCCGAGATCAGCTGCACCATCACCGAGGCGCCCATCAGCCAGCCGGCCTCCGATTCCCCGTAGCCGCGCGTCTGCAGCAGGGTTGGCAGCCAGCCGAAGACGATGTAGGCCAGCGAGGACTGACTGCCCATCAGCAGCATGACCTGCCAGGCCAGCGGCTGGCTGAGCAGCTGGCGCATGGAGCTGCCGGGAGGGCTCAGGCCAGCGGCCTGGGGCGCACGCGGCATGAGCCCGACCCAGGCGGCCAGAGCGGCGGCGGCCAGCAGCGCCCAGCTGATCAGGCTGGCCTGCCAGCTGCCGAGCAGGTTGGCCAGGGGAATGCTCAGGCCGGCGCCCAAGGCGCCACCCAGACACAGTGCCATGGTGTAGACGCCAGTCATCAGGTCGGCGCTGCCGGGGAGTTCGCGCTTGACCAGCGCCGGCAGCAGGGTACCGGCCACGCCGATGGCCGCGCCGACCAGCAGGGTGCCGGCGAACAGCAGCGGGAGGGGCGGGATGCCGCGCACCGCCAGGCCGACGATCAAGAGGCCCAGGGCCAGCGACAGGGTACGCTCGGCGCCCAGCCGTTTGGTCAGCCAGGGGGCCAGGGGAGCGAAGATGCCGAGGCAGAGCACCGGCAGGGTGGTGAGGGCGCCGATCGCCAGCGGCGAGAGCCCGGTCTCCTGCTGGACCCGGACCAGCAGCGGGGCCAGAGAGGAGAGGGCGGGGCGCAGGTTGAGGCCCACCAGCACCATCAGAAATAGAAACAGCAGCAGTCGTTTTACGTTGGGTCCACTAGGCGTCATCGTCGTCTCGCCGTTCCCAGCCCTTTCCCGGCCGCGTCGGGCGGGTGTGCTCACCGTCGAGAGGGGCGATCAGCGGATGGTCGTCGGGCCCCATATGGCCGAACGGCACCACCTGTGGGTCTTGGCTGATCCGCGCCTGGCGGCGTATGTTGGATACGTCTTCGACGCTGACCAGCGGCGGCTGGCCGTTCTGGCGCTGGGGAGTGAGTCGTCCTTCGTAGGTCCAGCAGCGTTGGGGCACCTGTGAGACCAGCCAGCAGCGACCCCGCCAGTGGGCCTGGCCCTGGGCATCCAGGGTAAGATCCTCGACCGGTACCAGGGCAGCAAACAGCCGGGCATTGAGCACCGGGCCGCTGCCGGCCATGCTGACGGCGCCCTGGTAGCGACCCTCGTTCAGTGCCGCCAGCGTGCTGCTGCGCTTCTTCTCGGGGGTCACCTGGGCTTGTCCGCAAAGATGCAGCAGGCCGCCATCGATCTGCTTGATGGCCCATACCGAAATGGGCTTCTTGCCGGATAGCCACTTCAGCATGGCTGGCTCGCAGTTGTCGTGGAGCGCTGGCGTGAGCGCATTCCCCTGTCCTCTCCAGTCGGCGCCGGGAAAATGGCAGCCTACATTGGCATATTGCGTTGTAGACTGCCATGCGCGGGTTCAAGCAGGACGTCAGGCCTGGCGAGCCCCCTGGCCGCCACGACGCCGCCGACGACCTGTGCCACTCGGCGCGTCGCCGCGCCGCTGGCCCTGAGCGTTGCCGCGTCCGCCGCGCCCGCCGCCATTGCCGCCGCGGCGGTTACGGCCGTTCTCGATGGGCTCGGGCTTGGCGTTGGGGTCGGGCTCGAAGCCGGGCTCGATGCGCTTCTCCAGGTCGCGCTTGATCAGCCGCTCGATGCCCTTGAGCAGGCCGTGCTCGTCGACGCAGACCAGCGATACCGCCTGGCCCTCGCTGCCGGCGCGGCCGGTGCGGCCGATGCGATGCACGTAGTCCTCGGCGACATTGGGCAGCTCGAAGTTGACCACGTGGGGCAGCTCGCTGATGTCCAGGCCGCGGGCGGCGATATCGGTGGCCACCAGCACCTGCAGGTCGCCGGTCTTGAAGGCGGCCAGGGCCCGGGTGCGCGCCGACTGGCTCTTGTTGCCGTGGATCGCCATGGCCGGGATCTCCTGCTTGGAGAGCTGTTCGGCCAGGCGGTTGGCGCCGTGCTTGGTACGGGTGAAGACCAGTACCTGGTGCCAGTTATGCTGGCTGATCAGGTGGGCGAGGAGGTCGCGCTTCTTCTCCCGGTCGACCCGGTAGATGGCCTGGTCCACGGTCTCGGCGGTGGTGTTGCGCCGGGCGACCTCGATGGTCTCGGGGTTGTCGAGCAGCTTGCCGGCCAGCGCCTGAATCTCGTTGGAGAAGGTCGCCGAGAAGAGCAGGTTCTGACGCTTCTCGGGCAGCAGGCGCAGCACCTTCTTGATGTCGTGAATAAAGCCCATGTCGAGCATGCGGTCGGCCTCGTCGAGCACCAGGATCTCGACCCGGGAGAGGTCGACGTGCTTCTGCTGCTGGAGGTCGAGCAGGCGCCCGGGGGTGGCGACGAGCACGTCGAGGCCCGGGCGGATGGCGTCCACCTGGGGCTGCTGACCCACGCCGCCGAAGATCACGTGGCTCTTCAGGGTCAGGTGGCGGCCGTAGTCGGCCACGCTCTCGCCCACCTGGGCGGCGAGTTCCCGGGTGGGGGTGAGCACCAGGGCGCGGATCTGGCGCTTGCCGGGGCGCGGGCCATCGGCCAGGCGCTGCAGCAGCGGCAGGGTGAAGCCGGCGGTCTTGCCGGTGCCGGTCTGGGCGCTGGCCAGCAGGTCGCCGCCCTTGAGCACGGCGGGAATGGCCTGGCGCTGAATCGGGGTCGGAACGCTGTAGCCCTGTGCCTCCACGGCACGGAGCAGTTCGGCACGCAGGCCGAGGTCGGAAAAGGTCATGCGGTCTCCGCAGAGTCGTCTTCGCCGCGCCGCGTGCATCAGGCGCGCGACCAGTCCCTGGCGAAGGCGTAAAAGAATCGGTTCAGGGGCGCGGCAGGAGGGACTCGATGAATGCCGCGAGGCCACAGTATGCCAGAACAGCGCCGCCGACGCAGCAATTTCGCATTCTCGCCCATCGCCGGGGCGCCTATCGGCGTCAGTCGCGACGCCGAACCGGGCGCTCCAGCAGCGCTACGGCTGGCGACGAATGGCGTCGCCGATCTGGTCGGCCACCTGGTCCCAGCTGTGGCCGAGCGCCCGCACCAGGGCCGGATAGCCGTCGTCGGCAAGCTCCGTGGCGACACGGAAGTGTTCCGTGGCCAGCAGTCGGCCGTCGGGGGCGTGAAGCTGCCACTGCCCGCTGGCCAGCGCCATGCCGTCGTAGCGGCCCTGGAAGCGGTCGATCTCGAGCCTGAGCGTGAGCGCTTCATCGCTGCTGCCCTGGCCGTCATCGCGGATCACCCGGGTGTCGGGCAGCGCCTCGGCGAGCCGGCTGCGCAGGCCGCGCTCCAGCTGGCGGGCCAGCGGCTCCGCCCAGAGATGCTGGCGCGCCTCGTTGAGGGTGATGTCGTCGAGCTGCAGCACGATGCCATCCACGTCCAGGTAGTGGGCCAGCCGCGGCGGGCGGACCTTGAGTACCTGCTCGGCGTCGGCGCCGGCGGCGGCCGGGGGGGCGTCGCTGCCGGGCAGGGTGTAGCGCTGGTGGGGCGCGCTCGGCGTGGCGCAGCCCCCAGCCAGAGCAGGGCAGCGGCGGCGATGATCCAGGGCATGGCTCTCATGGGGCATCCTTCCTCAAGGGGCTCGTCGGGGCGCACGCGGCTGGGGGTCGACGGTATCCAGGTTGTCGAACAGCAGGGCGCGGGGATTCTCGTTCAGGGTGCGGGCCACCGGCTGCAGGTCGCGCATCAGCCGCTCCAGGCGCTCGGCCGCGGCGGTCAGCTCGCGATAGGCGCTGGAGTCTGGCGCCATGCCGTCCAGGGTATCGCGTAGCGAGACCAGGGTGGCGTTGAGGTTGCGGGGCAGCTCGCGGGTGCCGGGGTCGTCGAGCAGCGCCTGGAAGGCTCCGCCGAGCTCGCGCACCTCTTCGAGCATGGCCTGGGAACTCTCCAGGTTGCGGTCCAGCCCGGCCAACAGCGGCTCGATCTCCAGGGCGTTGAGCTTGTCGAGCAGCGCCGTGACCTGGGCCTCGATCTGCGCGAAGCCGGCCGAGGTGGTGGGGAAGACGGTGCGCTGGGCGAAGGACTCGGCGACGTAGCGGCCGGCCTCGTCGCGCTGGAAGTTGAGATCCACGAATAGGGCGCCGGTGAGCAGGTTGCCGGACTTCAGCGAGGCGTGCAGCCCAAGGTTGAACAGCCGTTCGAAGCGGGCTTCCCACTCCGCAAGGTCCACGTCCTGATTGTCGATGCCCAACCGCTGGGGCTCGATGCGGATCAGTACCGGGATCGAGAAGCCGCTGCGGGTCTCCGGCTGGGGGGCGTTGAACTGCCAGGGTACCGCCGCGACGGTGCCGATGCGCACGCCGCGAAACTCTACCGGGGCGCCGCGAGACAGGCCGCGCACGGTGTCGTCCACCAGCAGCACGTATTCCAGGTAGCGGTCGAAGGTGCCCTGGCGGGCGGTGTCCTCGTCGGCATAGAGGTTGAAGGTGGTGTCGTTGGCCACCGGTGTGCCCGGGGGCAGGTCCTCGGGCACGCCGAAGGTCACTCCGCCGCCCAGCAGCGCCTCCAAGGATTCGACGTTGACCCGGATGCCGTCGGCATCCAGGCGCAGGTCGACCCCGCTGGCCGACCAGAAACGGGTACTGTCGGTGACCAGGCGGTCGTAGGGGCTCTCGACGAAGATCCGCTGCTCCATGCGTCGTGCCTCGGCGTCGAATCGCACCTCCTCGACGCGGCCCACGGTATAGCCCTGGTAGGTGACCGGGTCGCCGACCCGCAGGGAGTTGCCCAGCTGGCTGATCAGGCTGATGCGCAGCCCGGCCACGCCGGCGGGGGAAACCGGCGGCAGGTCGCTGACCTCGAAGTTGCGCCGCCCCGGCTCCCCGGGGCCCGGTTCGAGCTGCAGGTAGGCGCCGGACAGCACGGTGCCCAGCCCGCTGATGCCTTCGCGCCCGATGCGCGGCTTGACCACCCAGAAGCGGCTCTCCTCGGTGAGCATGGCCTCGGTGTTCGGCGCCATGCGCGCGGTGATCACGGTATGGCTGAGATCGTCGGCGAGCTGCACCCGCTCGACCCGGCCGACCTGCACGTTGCGGGTCTTGATCAGGGTGCTGCCGGCCTCGATCCCCTCGGCGTTGCTCATGGTCAGGGTGATCAGCGGCCCGCGGCTGCGATAGTTGTCGTAGACCAGCCAGAGGCCGATTAGGATGGCCACGATGGGGACGATCCAGATCGGCGAGAGCCGAGCCTGGGGAGAGCGCCTGGCGCGATGCAAATCGCGCGGGGTGTCGGGGTCGCGGGGCGTCTCGCTCATCCGGGGGTTCCTCGTGTATGGCGGGCATCACGCGGCAGCGGCGTGTCCCAGATCAGTCGGGGGTCGAAGGTCATGGCGGCCAGCATGGTCAGCACCACCACGGCGCCGAAGGCCAGGGCGGCCGGCCCGGGGGTGATCGACATCAGCGAGCCGGCGCGAATCAGCGCCACCAGGATGGCCACCACGAAGACGTCCACCATGGACCAACGGCCGATGAACTCGGTCAGTCGGTAGAGCCGGGTTCGGGCCCCGGCGTTGAGTTCATGGCTGCGCTCGACCACCAGGCAAAGCCAGGCCAGAGCGACCAGCTTGCCGACGGGCACGATCACGCTGGCCACGAAGATCACCAGTGCCACCGGCCAGGAGCCCATCTGTACCAGCTCGACCACGCCGCCGATGATGGTCGAGGTGGAGGTCTGCCCCAGGCTGGTGGTGGTCATGATCGGGTAGAGGTTGGCCGGCAGGTACATCACCGTCGCTGCCGCCAGCAGGGCCCAGGTGCGCTGAAGGCTGTGGGGCAGGCGAGCGTGCAGCCGCTCACCGCAGCGTCGGCACTGGCCGTGTCCGCGTTCGTCCAGGCGATTGACCAGCCCGCAGGTGGGGCAGCCGGTGAGCCCCTGGGAGGCGGCGGTGCTGCCGGTGCGGGCCCCCGGGGGAGCCAGGGGCTCGCCGGTCAGCGAGAACCACATCCAGTCGGCGTCGAGAGACTGGGTGGTCAGCAGCAGCAGCAGGGCGAACACGCAGAAGGCCCAGAAGGAGATGCCGAATTCGATCTGGGCCATGCCGGCCACCTTGATCAGGCTGACCAGGGCGCCAATGATGAAGACGTCAGCCATCATCCAGGGGTGCAGATGGGCTAGCGAACGGGCGATGCTGCGGCTGGCCGGCAGCGGCTGGCCGCGCAACAGACCCCCTGCAGCCAGATCACGCCGCTCAGATAGACGGCCGGCAGCACGACGATGGTGAGAATCACCGCAATGGCGACGATGGGCTGGTGGAAGCCGATCAGCGTGGTGGCGGTCTGCGAGAGTTCGATGCGATTGCCGATTCCGCCGACGTTGAAGCTGACGAAGGGAAAGGAGATTGCCAGCAGAAGCGCCACCAGCGCCGATAGGGCCAGCGCCATGCTGCGCTGGGCCGGCCGATGGTGGCGGCTGGCCAGGGTATGGCCGCAGCGCGGGCAGTCGGCCTTCTCGCCGGGGCTCAGCGGCGGCAGGGCAACCAGCCAGTCACACTCATGACAGGCGCGCAGCCGGCGCCGTGACGTGCGCACCTCCGGCGGTGTCTGATCGACCCGGGGCTCGCCCCGCGGCAGTGATGGAAGCGTAAAAGGGGGCCTGTACACCGGCGATGATTACCTGAGACGAAGAGAGGCGTTGGGAAGCAGCCAACGGAAGTGTGACACGTTGACGCAACGCGTACCATAGACAAACATGCACACCTGAATGTTCCCGAGGATCTCCCATGCTGTTACCCGTCGCGGCCGTGATCGTCGGCCTGTTGCTGCTCGTCTGGAGTGCCGAGCGTTTCGTCGAGGGGGCGGCGGCCACCTCCCGCCGTCTGGGGCTTTCCCCGCTGCTGATCGGCATGCTGGTGATCGGCTTTGGCACCTCGGCGCCGGAACTCATGGTGTCGGCGCTGGCTGCCGGGCAGGGCAATCCCGGCCTGGCGCTGGGCAACGCCTACGGCTCGAACATCGCCAATATCGGCATGATTCTCGGGCTGGTGGCACTGATCGCCCCGCTGACGGTGCACTCCGGGGTGGTGCGGCGTGAGCTGCCGGTGCTGGGGGCGGTGACCCTGCTCTCGGCCCTGCTGATGTGGGGCGGCGTGATCGGCCGCTTCGAGGGGGCGCTGCTGCTGGCGCTGCTGGCGGGCTTCGTCGGCCTGAGCATCGCCCAAGCGCGCCGCGGCGCCGGCGACCCGCTGGCCGCCGAAACCGAGGAGAGCCTCGCCGTGCATCCGCTGTCGCTGACGGCAGGGCTCGTCTGGACCGGCGTCGGGCTGGTGCTGCTGGTGGCCAGCTCCCGGCTGCTGGTCTGGGGGGCGGTGGCCATCGCCCAGGGCTTCGGCGTCAGCGACCTGGTGATCGGTCTCACCGTGGTCGCGGTGGGGACCTCGCTGCCGGAGCTGGCCGCCTCGATCAGCGCCCTGCGACGCCGCGAGCATGACCTGGTACTGGGCAATGTGGTGGGGTCGAACCTGTTCAATACCCTCGGCGTGGTGGGCCTCGCGGCGGTGATCACGCCCATCGAGGTGGGGGCCGAGGTGCTATGGCGCGACTGGAGCCTGATGGCGACTATGACCGCCATGCTGGCGCTCTTTGCGCTGGGCCGGCAGGGGCGGCCGGGGCGCATCAATCGCCTGGAGGGGGGCGCGTTGCTGGCGATGTTCTTGGCCTATACCGCCTGGCTGATTCACCTTGTCGTGACCGGTATGGCCTGAAACGACTCGTGCCGCACTGCGACAATGAGACGCGTCAATTTCGGGCAACGTGACGGGATCACGAGGGGTCTCTAATAGTAAGCTCTGTCGCGCAAGGAGGAATAAGCTTAGTTGATTGTGTGCTGAGTGAGGCGGCCCAGAGAGGGGCCGCCAAACTGCTAGGCTTACCTTGTCCCTGGTGTCGAGGTGGAATGCGTCACGGCACGGCTACGGTCGCGCCTGAAGCACAAGAATGCACTTTAGGTGTCCCGCATCCCTTGCGACGTATCTGAGTCCATCGCTGTCATGAGGCTTGCGACATGGAACTGGATCCTCTCCTGCTATCACGATTGCAGTTCGCCTTCGTGGTCTCCTTTCATGCCATCTTCCCGGTGTTCACCATCGGTCTGGCATCCTATATCGCCTTGCTACACGGTCTCTTCTACCGGACGGAAAACCCGGCCTGGGACCGGCTGGCGCTGTTCTGGACCAAGGTCTTCGCCGTGGTATTCGGCATGGGGGTGGTGTCGGGCATCGTCATGTCCTTCCAGTTCGGTACCAACTGGAGCAACTTCTCTCAGGCCTCGGCCAACTTCATGGGGCCAGTGCTCAGCTATGAGGTGGTGACGGCCTTCTTCCTCGAGGCGGCCTTCCTCGGTGTGCTGCTGTTTGGCCGTGGCAAGGTGCCCCAAGGGGTCCACCTCTTCTCGGCCGTGATGGTCGCTTTCGGCACTTTCCTTTCGTCGTTTTGGATCCTGTCGGCCAACAGCTGGATGCAGACCCCGGCTGGCGTGGAGCTGATCGATGGCAGCTTCCGGGTGACTTCTGGGCCGAGGCGATCTTCAATCCCTCCTTCGGCTGGCGCTTCGTCCACATGGTGATGGCCTCCTTCCTGACCGGCGGCTTCGTGGTGGCCGGGGTCAGCGCCTGGTACCTGCTGATCGGGCGTGACGTGGAGGCCAATCGCCGTGCGCTCTCCATGTGTCTGTGGCTGCTGCTGGTGCTGACGCCGACTCAGGCCGTCGTGGGGGATTTCCATGGCCTGAATACCCTCGAGCACCAGCCCACCAAGGTAGCCGCCATGGAGGGTAACTGGGAGACTCGCTCCCATGTGCCGCTGCTGCTGTTTGCGCTGCCGGATCAGGAGGCCCAGGCCAACCGCTTCGAGGTGGGCATCCCGAGTCTTGCCAGCGTCATCCTCAAGCACAGCCCGTCCGGTGTGGTGCCCGGCATCAGCGAGGTGCCGCCGGAAGAGCAGCCCCCGGTCGCCATCGTCTTCTGGTCGTTTCGCATCATGGTCGGCATTGGCTTCTTGATGATTGGCGTGGCCATCGCTGGGCTCTGGCTGCGCCGCGGTGGCCGCGTCTATGAGCATCGTGGCTTCCTGCAGCTGCTGAGAGTCATGAGCGTGACGCCCTTTATCGCCGTGCTGGCGGGCTGGGTGGTCACCGAAGTGGGGCGCGCTCCCTGGCTGGTGTACGAGCTCTATACCCACGCCGAGGGCGTGACGCCTTCACTCACCGGCGGCATGGCGCTCTTCACCCTGGTCGGCTATGTCGCGGTCTATGCGGTGGTGTTCTGGGCCGGGGTCTACTACCTGACTCGGGTGGTGCGCAACGGCATGTTGCCCGCTGATGAACAGGCGGTCGTGGAGGGTGAAGTCGAGCGCCCCAAGCGCCCGTTCTCTGCCGCCCATACCTCGTTTGAGCAGGACGCTAGCCCGACTTGGAGGAAATGACCCATGGAAATGTTCGATCTTTCAATGATCTGGGCGTTGATCATCGGTTTCGGCGTGATCATGTACGTGGTGATGGATGGCTTCGACCTGGGGGTGGGCATCCTCTACCCCTTCGCGCCAGACGAAGAGGCCCGGGATGTGATGATGAACTCGGTGGCCCCGGTATGGGACGGCAACGAAACCTGGCTGGTGCTTGGCGGGGCCGGCCTGCTGGGGGCCTTCCCGCTGGTCTACTCGGTGTTTTTGCCGGCCCTCTATATCGGGGTCTTCCTGATGTTGGCGGGGTTGATCTTCCGTGGGATCGCCTTCGAGTTTCGCTTCAAGTCGCGGCGTAATCGCCACTGGTGGAACCGTGCCTTCTGTTGGGGCTCGGCGGTGGCGGCCTTTGCCCAGGGGGTCGTGGTCGGCGCCTATATTCAGGGGTTCGCGGTGGAGGACTTCGTCTATGTCGGCGGTGCCATGGACTGGTTGACCCCCTTCACCGTGTTGACTGGCCTGGGGCTGATGACCGGCTATGCGCTGCTCGGTGCCACCTGGGTGATTCTCAAGTCCGAGGGATATGTTCAGGACTGGGCGTACCGTATGGTGCCGGGGCTGCTGCTGGCGGTGTTGGTGGTCTTTGCCATCATCAGCCTCTGGACCCCGTTCGTGAACCCCGAGGTGTGGGAGCGCTGGTTCGATCGCATCCAGCTGATCTGGATCTTCCCGGCACTGGCCATGGCTTGCGCCGCCTGGCTGTGGCGCGCGACCCGCCGGCGTCAGGAGGGGCAGCCCTTCGTCGCCACCCTGGGGCTTTTCATCTTCACCTACCTGGGGCTGGTGGCGAGCAAGTGGCCGGTGATCGTGCCGCCCAACTACACCATCTGGGATGCGGCCTCGGCGCCGGAGTCGCAACTCTTCCTGCTGCTCGGGGTGCTCTTCGTGATTCCCATCGTGCTGACCTACACCGCCTGGACCTACTGGGTGTTCCGCGGCAAGGTCAAGGTGGGCGAAGGCTACCACTGAGCCATGACCACGCCTGAAACCACCGGCGGCGGGCGCGATGCCCGCCGCTGGCTTGTTCATCTGGCGGCCCGAGAGCGTCGTTCTCTTGGCCTGGCCGTGGCCGCCGGCGTCGTGGCCACCCTGGCCACGGTCGGTCAGCTCGGCCTGCTGGCCTGGAGTGTCAGTGCCCTGCTGGTCGATGGGGCGGTGCTGGGCGAACTCCTGCCGGCGCTTGGCGCGATGGCGCTGTTGCTGCTGGTGCGGGCCTTCGCCCTCTATGCTCAGGAGCGTCTTGGTCAGATGGCCAGCCTGCGTATCCGCACCCGGGTGCGCGGCGAGCTGCTCGACCAGCTGGCCAGGCTCGGGCCGGGCTGGCTGTCGGGGCGCCACTCGGCGAGCTTGGCCAGTCAGCTGGTGGAGCAGGTGGAGGCGCTGGACGGCTACTTCGCCCGCTTTCGTCCTCAGCTGGTGCTGTCGGTGCTTAGCCCGGCACTGGTGCTGGCGGTAGCGCTATGGCTGGACTGGCTGGCGGCACTCTTCCTGCTGCTGGCCGCGCCGCTGATTCCGCTGTTCATGGCCCTGGTGGGCATGGGGGCCGAGCGCCTCAACCGCGATCAGTTCGAAGCGGTGGCCCGGCTCTCCGGGCACTTCATCGACCGGGTACGGGCTATTTCCACCCTGCAGCTCTTCGACCATACCCGGTCGGCGACCCTCGAGGTGCAGGGAGCCGCCGATGACTATCGGCGGCGCAGCATGCGCACCCTGAGGGTCGCTTTCTCTCCTCGGCGGTGCTGGAGTTCTTCGCTTCGGTAGCCATCGCCGTGGTGGCCATCTATGTGGGGTTCGGACTGCTTGGGTATATCACCTATGGCCCCTCGCCGGAGCTCACTCTCTTCAGCGGCCTGCTGGTGCTGCTGCTGGCGCCGGAGTTCTTCCAGCCGCTGCGCGCCCTGGCGCAGCACTACCACGACCGGGCCGCTGCCCTCGGGGCCGCCGACGGCCTGATGGCCTTGCTGGCCGAGCCCCCGACCCGGTACGCCGGTGCCGGGCCGAGGCGACCACCGAGCCTGGCGCCCTGATGCAGCTGGTCGGCGCCGGTGTGACACGCCCCGAGCGCGGCCAGGTGCTGGCGCCCTGCGACCTGACCCTGGAGCGCGGCGAAGTGGTGGTCCTGACCGGTGTCTCGGGGGCCGGCAAGTCGACCCTGCTGCAGCTGATGGCCGGTTTTGTCGGTCCCGATGCGGGGCAGCGCCGCCTGCTACCCGACCTGCGTCTGGCCTGGGTGGATCAGCGCCCGCTGCTGATCCAAGGCAGTCTGGCCGACAATCTGCGCCTGGCGGCACCGGATGCCTCGTCCGAGGCCATGGTCGAGGCGCTCGGCCGGGCGGGGTTCGGCGAACTCTTGGCACGCCTGCCCGGGGGCTCGATACCCCCTTGGGTGAGCGGGGTGCCGGCCTCTCCGGGGGCAGGCACAGCGCCTGGCCCTGGCCCGGCTCTTTCTGGTCGAGGCGCCCCTGGTGCTGCTCGACGAGCCCACTGCCAGTCTGGATATCGAGACCGAGGCGAGGGTGATCCAGGCCCTGGAGGCGCTGGCGGCCCAGGGGCGCACCCTGGTCATTGCCACCCATCATCCGGCGCTGATCGCCATGGCCAGCCGCCGGCTACGGCTCGACGAGGGTCGGCTAGAGGAGGTGCCCCATGGCGCATCGCGCTGATCACGATACCCTGACCCGGGAGCTGCGGCCCTGGCTCCGGCAGCTGGATCAGCGGCGGCGACGCCTGGTCATCGGTGCGGCGCTGATCGCGCTTACGCTGCTGTCGGCCATTGGCCTGCTGGCGCTCTCCGGCTGGTTCATCACCGCCACCGGGCTCACCGGCCTGCTGCTGGCGGCGGGTGTTGCCGCCAGCCTGGACGTCTATGTGCCCGGCGGCGGAATCCGTTTCTTTGCGGTCAGTCGCACCGTGGCACGCTATCTGGAGCGGCTCTACAACCACGACACCGTGCTGCGGCTGCTGGCCGATCTACGTGGGCGTCTCTTCGGCGTGCTATCGGGCCTGGACGGCGAGGCCCTGGCCCGACGCCGGGCCAGCGACTGGCTCAACCGGCTGACCGCCGACATCGATACCCTGGACAGTCTCTACCTACGGCTGCTGGCTCCCGCCGGCGTTGGCCTGCTGGCGATCCTCGGCCTTGCGCTCTTCCTGGCGTTCTTCTCCCTCGCGGCGGGGCTGGCCGGCGGGGCCCTGCTGCTGCTGGGTTGGCTGTGGCTCACCCTGGGACAAGCACGGCTGGGCATGGCCGAGAGTCGCGCTCAGGTAGGCGAGTTAGAGGCCCTGAGAGGGCGGATGATGGAGGCGCTGCAGGGCATGGCCGAGCTCGAGGCCTATGGCAGCCTGGCCCGCCACCGTCGCGAGCTGCACGCTATCGAGGCGCGGCTCTATCGTGGCCAGCGTCGCCTGGGCGCGCTGGTGGCGCTGGGCAACGCCCTGGCCGGCCTGCTGGTGGGGCTCGCCATGCTGCTGACCCTGTGGGTGGCCGCCGGCGCCTGGGAGGCCGGGCGGCTCTCCGGGCCCCTGATGGTGATGATGCCGATCGCCATGCTGGCCATGAGCGAAGTCCTCACCCCGCTGCCGGCGGCCTTTACCTGGTTGGGGCGACTCGCGGTGCCGCCGGGCGCCTCAATGAACTGGAGGACCAGGCCAGCAACCGCGCCTCTGGCGAACGGGAGGCGGAGCCGCCCATGGGGGCCCTCGATGCCGAACTCGAGGGGGTGACCCTGCACTACGCCGGTGCCCTGACCCCGGCCCTTCAGGCGCTCACCCTGCATATCGCGCCCGGTGAGCGCCTGGCCCTCTGCGGGGCCTCCGGGGCGGGCAAGTCCAGCGTGGCGGCGCTGCTGCAGGGCCAGCTTCAGGCCCAGCAGGGCGCGGTACGCCTGGGGGGCTGGCCCCGGCCCAGTGGTCCGAGGCCAGTCTGCGCCGCCGCGTGGCGGCGCTTCCCCAGCGCATTGACCTGCTCGATGACAGCCTGGCCGCCAACCTGCGTATCGCCTATCCGCAGGCGGAGGAGGCCGAGCTCTGGGCGGCTCTGGCCTGGGTAGGGCTAGACGCCTGGGCCTCCACGCTGCCCCGGGGGCTCGAGACCCGGGTGGGCGAGGGCGGCAGTCAGCTCTCCGGTGGCCAGGCCCGGCGTCTGGCGTTGGCGCGGCTCCATCTGCGTGCTCCGGACATGGTGATCCTGGATGAGCCCTTCGCCGGTCTCGATGCCGCCACGGCCGTTACCCTGGCGGCGCGTCTGGATGTCTGGCTCCAGGGGCGCAGCGTGCTCTACCTGGTGCACCAGCTCAACGGGGGGCCTTCGATCCGCCGGGGATCGATCGGGCCCTGACGCTGGTCGAGGGGCGACACAAGGACGATACCTGAGCCTCCCTTATGGTATCGAGGCCGAGAGCCGGCGTGGGGCGCGTCGCCTGGCGCTGGAGGCAGCCAGAGGGCGCTACCCCGGGGTAGGGTTTACCCTTCAGGTTTTGCGCAACGGCGAGGTTTCTATCAGGATTGGGTAAAACAACCCGTGACGAGTGAGACGAGCCATGCGTGACTTCCTGACGCGCCTGCCCAAGGCCGAGCTTCACCTGCATATCGAGGGCTCCCTGGAGCCCGAGCTGATGTTTGCCCTTGCCGAGCGCAACGGTGTCGAACTGCCCTATGCGTCCGTCGAAGAGGCCCGCGCCGCCTACGACTTCACGGACCTGCAGTCGTTCCTCGACCTCTACTACCGCGGGATGAGCGTGCTGCGCACCGCCGAGGACTTCCATGACCTGGCGATGGACTACTTTCGCCGCGCCCACGCGGAGGGTGTGGTGCATGTGGAACTGCACTTCGATCCCCAGGCGCATCTCGTGCGGGGCGTCGAACTCGCGGCGGTGATGGAAGGGCTCGGCCTGGCCCGTCGCCAGGCCGAGCGAGAGCTTGGGATGTCCACCGCGCTGATCATGGCCTTCCTGCGCGACCGACCGGCCGAGGAGGCCATGGCGGTGCTGGAGCTTGCCTCCCCCTACTGGGAGCTGCTTGATGCGGTGGGGCTCGACAGCGCCGAGCGGGGGCATCCGCCGTCGAAGTTTCGCGATGTGTTCCAGCGTGCCCGGCTGCTGGGTATCCCACGGGTGGCCCATGCGGGGAGGAGGGCCCGCCCGAGTACATACGCGAGGCGCTGGACCTGCTTGATGTGTGTCGCATCGACCACGGGGTACGCTGCCTGGAAGACCCCTCGCTGGTCGCGAGGCTAGGCGATGAGGGCGTGGTGCTGACCGTCTGTCCGCTCTCCAATGTGCGACTGAAGGTCGTGGAGCGTATCGAGGATCACCCTCTGCCGAGGCTGCTCGACGCCGGGCTGCGCCTGACCCTCAACTCCGATGATCCGGCCTACTTCGGCGGCGGCATGCTGGCCAACTTCCTGGCCTGCGAGCAGGCCTTCGGCTGGTCGAAGGAGGTTTTCATCCAACTGGCCGGCACCGCCATCGAGGCCGCTTTCATGAGCCAGGAGCGGCGCCTGGCCCTGCACCGCCGGCTCGCCGAGAGCGTCTGAGGTCGCACGCCAAGCCGCCGCGCGCTGCCCCCGGCAATCGCCGGGGGGCGTGGCAGGTAGCCGTGGGGCCTTGAGCGGCGCTTAGAATGCCTCCCACTCCGGCTCCGCCTGGCGGGTGGCAGGGCGCTCCCGCTCGCCGCAGGTGGCCAGTGGCCGGGCACGCTCGACTCCGGGCGCGGACAGGCTGGGAGCTGCCGGGGCGCTGGTTGAGTCCGCCGGCGGCGAGGCGTCGCCCAGCTGGAAGCCGTCGATCAGCTGGCTGAGGCGTTCGGCCTGACGGCGCATCTCGGTGGCCGTGTTGGAGTTGTGTTCCACCATGGCGGCGTTCTGCTGAGTCATGGTATCCATCTGGTTGACGGCGGTGTTGACCTCGCGAATGCCCGCGCTCTGCTCCTGAGAGCCGGCGCTGATCTCGGCGATGACGTCGGTGACCTCGGTGACACGTGCCACGATCTGCCGCATGGTTTCGCCGGCCGCTTGCACGATGGTTGAGCCGTGCTGGGAGTGGGCTACCGATTTGCCAATCAGCTCGCGAATCTCACTGGAAGCATCGGCGGAGCGCTGGGCCAAGGTGCGCACTTCCTGCGCCACGACGGCGAAGCCTCGCCCATGCTCGCCGGCCCTGGCGGCCTCCACGGAGGCATTGAGGGCCAGGATGTTGGTCTGAAAGGCGATGGAGTCGATCATCGAGACGATCTCGCCGATCTGTGCCGACGACTGGTTGATGTCGCCCATGGTCTTCTCGACCTGCTGCATGGCCGACTGCCCTTCGCGAGCCACTTCGGCGCTGGACTGCACCAGCTGGTCGGCTTGAGAGGCATGGCCGGCGTTATTCTCCACGGTAGAGGTGATCTGTTCCATGGCCGATGAGGTCTGCTGCAGGTTGGCGGCCGCCTGGTCGGTGCGTGAGGCCAGCTCCTCGCTGCTCTGGGCGATGCCATTTGACGCTTGATAGACGCTGTGGGCGCCGTTGCGCACATCCAGCAGGGTGGCCTGGATGCGGGCCAGGAAGCCGTTGAACTGGGTGGCCAGCTCGCCGATCTCGTCACGGCTCGAGACCGTCAGTCGACGGGTCAGATCGCCCCTGCCGTCTGCGACTTCCTGGGCGATCTCCTTCATCGTGCTGGCCGTCTGGCGGATCTGGCGCACGGTACGGCGGGTGAGCCAGATGGCGAGAAAAGTGATGGTCAGGTTGACCGCGGAGGCGATGAAGAACAACCGGACCAGCGACGCCACCAGGTTATTCCAAGCGCTGGATTCGATCTGGGCCATGGCGGCGTCCACGTCGGTGGCATAGACGCCGGCCCCGATGACCCAGTTCCACTCGGGAAAGGCGGCGGCATAGGAATACTTTGGCTCGACGTCGCCAGTACTCGGGTTGGGCCAGGCGTAGTGGTAGTCACCGCCACCCTGCTGGGCGATCTCGATCATATCGCGGATCAGCGGTTTGCCGTCAGCATCCGTGGCGTTGAGCATCGCGGTGCCTTCCTGATCGGGCACGGCGGGCTGCACCAGCATGGTGCCGTCGTAGTCGAAGACGAACACATAGTTGTCGCCCTCGAAGCGCATCTCCCTCAGCAGGCTGCTGGCGGCCGCTTGGGCCTCACGCTCGCTGTCGGTGCTCTGGGCGATCTGCTGCACCATCGACTGGGCCAGCTCGACGATGCTTTCGACCCCGCGCTGGCGGGAGGCCAGCATCAGCTCGCGCTGTTGATCGAGCTGGGCGCGATTGTCGGCGATCCGCTCCCTGGCTTCGAGGAGCAGCAGGCAGGAAGAAGAGATGATCAGCGGTACCAGCACCAGCAGCAGGATCTTGTTCTGCAGGTTTAGGCTGAAAAGTCGTTTGAGGCTGGCGGCAATGGGTGAGGAGGCAACGGGCTTGTGGTGTGTTTCGCTGGGCGTCATGTGCAGGTGATTCCGTTGTTATTGGTGGCCAATGAAAAACCCCGGCCGGGCCGGGGGAGGGGGGCGTCGTGAAGCGTGATGACCGGGTGCTATGCCCGCGTCTCCCTTACGGCAGAGCCGGTACCTGGAAGTCTGGCATCTCGCCGGTCAGGGTGTGCAGGAAGGCGGTGATGTCGGCGATGGTGTCATCTTCGAAGTCGCGGCCGAGCATCTCGGTACCCATGATGGCCACGGCCTCTTCGAGGGTCTCGGTGGCGCCGTTGTTCATGTACGGGTAGGTCACGCCCACGTTGCGCAGGGTCGGCGTGCGGAACTTGTACATGTCGTCTTCATCGCCGGTGACCTCGTAACGGCCCACGTCGGTGGAGCCGGGCACCTGAATCGCCCAGAAGTTGCTGTCGGTCATCGCCGGTCCGCTATGACAGGCGATGCAGCCGTTGTCGACGAAGGCCACCATGCCGCGCTTTTCCTGCTCGTCGAGCGCTTCAATGTCACCGCGCAGGTAGCGGTCGAAGGGCGAGTTGGGGGTGTTCAGTGTGCGCTGGAAGCTGGCCAGCGCCTTGGCCAGGTTGTCGGCGTTGATCGGGCTGTCGTCGCCCGGGTAGGCGGCGGCAAACTTCTGCTGGTAGAGATCGAACTCTTCCAGGCGCTCCAGCGCCATGTCCAGATCCATGGCCATTTCGATATCGGCCTCGATGGGGCCCAGCGCCTGGCCTTCCAGGTCGGGCTCGCGACCGTCCCAGAACTGGGCGCCGAGGAAGCCGGAGTTGAGCACGGTCGGGGTATTACGCTCGCCAACCTGACCGTCATGACCGGTGGCGCGTGGAATGCGGTCGGCCCAGCCCAGCGCCGGGTTGTGGCAGGTGGCGCAGCTGATCACGCCGCTGGAGGAGATGCGCGGCTCGAAGAACAGCATGTTGCCGAGCTCGACCTTTTCCGGGGTCAGGGAGTTGTCGGCCGGGATCGGCGGGAAGTGCGGCAGCGGCTCGAAGCGGTCGCGGTACTCACCGAGGCCGTCGTCGGCAACCACGCTTCCGGAGAAGGCAAGCGCAGCGCCAAGCGACACCGCAGCGGCGAGTCGGGCGGGCCGTGTAAGAGCGTTATAGGTCATGGCGGTTCTCCCTGGTAGGCGATGCGTTACGGTCTATATTCGTTATCGCGGAATCAGGTTATTCCTTATCCTTGAGACATATCAACCAAGTGCCAAGTCGGAATAGACCCGATCTTGCGCTGGGTCAAGTTATATGAGGATACTGAACGATAGAGATGGACAGGTCTTGTACAGAATGGCAAGGCTATCCGTCCTGCTGGCTTGGGTTCGAGGAGGCCGTTGACATGCCGCGCTATCGCTATCCGCAAATTGCCGAATCGGAAGTGACCCCCAGGGCGCTGTTCGAGACGCGACGCCGCTTCCTGCGCCAGGGGGTGGCGCTCGGCATGGCGGCGGCTGCGCCGGGTCTGCTCTGGTCGCCCAGCGCCAGGGCCTGGCCGGGCGTGCTCGATGACAAGCTAGGCGGCGATCTGCCGAGCCGGGAGCTGGCCGGCGGCGAGTCATTGACGTCGCTGCGTGACATCACCACCTACAACAATTTCTATGAATTTGGCACCGGCAAGCGTGACCCGGAGATCTATGGCCATACCCTGGTGACCGACCCCTGGTCGTTGACCATCGAAGGGGAGGTGGACAAGGCGGGCACATTCGCCCTTGAAGACGTCCTCAAGGGGCAGGATCTGGAGGAGCGTATCTATCGCCTGCGCTGTGTGGAAGCCTGGTCGAAGGTCGTGCCCTGGATCGGCTTTCCGCTGGCGGAGCTGTTGAAGCGCCACGAGCCGACCTCCCGGGCGAAATATGTGGTATTCGAGTCGATCCATGACCCCGACAACCTTCGCGGTCAGCGACGGGGCGTGCTCGACTGGCCCTATCGCGAAGTGCTGCGTATCGACGAGGCGATGCATCCACTGACGCTGATGGCGGTGGGACTCTACGGGGAAACCTTGCCCAATCAGAGCGGTGCGCCGATCCGCCTGGTGGTGCCCTGGAAATACGGGTTCAAGAGCATCAAGTCGGTGGTGCGGATCGCGCTGGTAGAGGAGCGACCGCTCAGCTCCTGGGAGGAGCGCAGCCCGGAGGAGTACGGGTTCGATGCTAACGTCAATCCCGAGGTGGATCATCCGCGCTGGTCCCAGGCCCGGGAGCGACGCATCGGCGAGAGCGGCCGCCGTGAGACGCTGATGTTCAACGGCTATGCCGACGAGGTCGCCCATCTCTATTCCGGCATGGACCTGCAGCGTCATTACTGAACGAAACGCAAGGAACGCTAAAGGAGTGCCGGCAGGATGAGCCCACGTATCGCGATCAATGCCTTTCGCCTGCTGGTACTGGTGGGTTGCAGCGCCCCGGCCGTGTGGCTGATCTGGCAGTGGTGCTACGGCGACCTGGGGGCGGTGCCCGGTGAGGCCGTGGTGCATTACACCGGCAATACCGGCTTGATCCTGCTGCTGGTGACCATCGGGTTCAGTCCCGCCTTTCGCCTGACCGGCTGGGTCGGTTTTATGATCGCCCGCCGCCAGATCGGCCTCTGGGCCTTCTTCTGGCTGGTGGCGCACATGCTGAGCTGGATGGGGCTCGACCAGTACTGGGACTGGCCCTGGATTCGTCGGGAGATGATTGAGCTGGAGTATGTGCGCTACGGGGTGGCGGCGCTTGCGCTGCTGGTTCCGCTGGCCGTGACCTCCTTCCAGCGCGTCCGGGTGGCCATGGGCAACCGCGCCTGGCACTGGCTGCATCGACTGGTGTATGTCTCGGCGGGCCTTGGCGTCACCCACCTATGGATCCTGACCCGCGCCGACTATCTGGTGCCGAGCCTCTATCTCGGGGTATTGGCCGCGCTGGTGGCGTTTCGTCTCGTGGATGCCATCATCCATCGTCAGTGAAGGGGCCGGCCATCGGCCGGCCCCGGGCCTACTGTCGCCTGTCATTACTGGGTGGTCACCAGCATCACCACGCTGAGGGCCGCCGAGATCCACATGGCGGGCTTGATCGCCTCGATGCGCCCGGTGAAGACCTTGATCAGCACGAAGGAGAGGAAGCCGAAGGCGATCCCCAGGGTGATCGAGTAGGTCAGCGGCATCAGGATGATCGCCAGGAAGGCGGGGAAGGCCTGCTCGAAGCGCGACCACTCGATCTTGCTGATCGGCGCCAGCATGAACAGCCCCACCAGCACCAGCGCCGGCGCCGTGGCGATGCCCGGTACCAGCGAGAGCAGCGGCGAAAGGAACAGGAAGGGCAGGAACAGGCAGGCGATAACCACGGCCACCAGGCCGGTACGCCCGCCCTGGGCGACACCGGCACCGGACTCGATGAAGGTCTGGGCCGCGCTGGTGCCCAGCGGCGCGGCGATCATGGAGGCGAAGGCGTCCACGGTCATGGAGCGCTTGAGGTTGCGGGGATTGCCGTCCTTGTCCTTCAGGTCGGCGGACTCCGACAGCGCCATGAAGCAGGAGAGTGCGTCGAAGAAATTGGTGAACAGCATCACGAAGATGAACGGCAGATAAGCGACCTTAAGCGCGCCCCAGATGTCCACCTGCATGACGGCGCTAAAGTCGGGCCAGGCAGCCAGGCCACTCCATTCTACTACCACGTCACCGCCCCACAGGCGCCCCATCGGCGTGGCCAGCAGCGTGGTCAGGGCGATCCCCAGGATCAGGGCGCCATTGAGACGCATGATGACCATGATCGCCGTGGCCATCATGCCGACGAAAAAGGTGATCAAGGCCGGGTCCATGTTGCCCAGCGTTACCAGGGTGGCGTCGCTGCCGACGATGAAACCGGCATTCTTGAAGCCGATGAAGGTGATGAACAGGCCGATGCCACAGGTGATGGCATAGCGCAGCGAGGGTGGAATGGCATTGATGATCGCCTCGCGCACGTTGAACATCGCCAGGGTGGCGAACAGCACGCCGGACCAGAACACGCAGCCCAGCGCCACCTCCCAGGAGAGCCCGGCGCCCTGCACCAGGGTGTAGGTGAACAGGGCGTTCATGCCCATGCCGGGGGCCACGAGGATCGGGTTTCTGGCATATAGCCCCATGGCCAGGCTGCTCATGAAGCTGATCAGCACGGTGGCCGACAGCGCGGCGGAGAAGGGGATGCCCGCATCGGAGAGAATCGCCGGATTGACCACGATGATGTACATCGAAGCCAGGAAGGTGGCGATACCCGCCAGGACTTCGGTACGCAGCGATGAGCCGCGGCGTGTCACTCCAAAGTAGCGATCGATCCAGCGGGTAGGCGCATCGGTATTGTCGTCAAGAGAAGTGGAGGTCGGTTCCATAGTAGCTGATCCATTGTTGTTGGAGGTCGGGATGGAATGAGGCCTTGAGGTTGTCCCGCAGAGTAAATGCGGTCTTGTCGGTCCAGCGTGGGTTAACAGCTCACTGTCTGACCATTCGGTCAGCATTGCTCGGAGTACAGCCTAGACAATTATTGACCGATTGGACAGTGCTGTTTCGACCATAGTGGTAGAGGCAAAATATCCCTAGGTTGTCATGGGAATTGGCGCCTGGTGCTTGACGGAGATGAGGCTGAAAGAGCACCGGTAGGTAACGTCCCGGCGCGTAACAATACGGCGATGACCGAGAGGCCATCGCCGTTGCATAGACACCATTCGAGAGAGCTAGTCGCGACGATGCTGTCGCCTGCCGCCGGCCCAGGTTTCGGCCACGGTGCGATCATCGCCCAGCATCATCAGGGCGAAGAGCTGCTCCGACAGGGTGCGGCAGCGGCGGGTGCGACGCGCCAGCAGCGGTGTGGCGGCAGGGTCGAGCACCACGAAGTCGGCCTCCATGCCCGGGGCGAGTCGACCGATGCGGTCGTCGAGCGACAGCGCCCTGGCGTTGCCCAGGGTGAGGCCGTAGAAGCCCTGCCAGGCGGTCAGCGGCTGGCCCCGCAGCTGTCCGACCTGATAGGCCGCCTTGAGGGTGGCAAGGCCGGACAGGTCGGTGCCGCCGCCGATGTCGCTGGCGTAGGTGATCTGCAGTCCGGCGTCGCGAGCGGCAAGGCGATCGAAGAGCCCGCTGCCGAGAAACATATTGGAGCTGGGACAGAACGCCAGGTCGGCGCCGAGCGCGGCGAGCCGTCCGCGCATCTCCTGGTCGAGATGGATGCCGTGGGCGAAGGTGCTTCGCGGCCCCACCAGACCGGACTGCTCGTAGACCTCAAGATAGTCGCGGCTACCGGGAAAGAGCTCGGCGACCCAGTCCAATTCTCCGGTATTCTCGGCCAGGTGAGTCTGAAGCCACAGGCTCGGGTCGTTGCGCAGCAGCCCGCCGGTGGCGTCGAGCTGCTCGCGGGTGGAGGTCGGCGCGAAGCGCGGCGTCAGGCTGTAGCCGAGGCGGTTCTTGCCGTGCCAGTCGCCGATCAGCCGTTCACTGTCGCGGATGCCACCCTGAGTGTCGTCGGTCAGTGCCTCAGGGGCGTGACGATCCATCAGCACCTTGCCGGCCAGCATGCGCAGGTCGCGACGCCGGCTGGCCGTGAAGAAGGCATCCACCGACGCCGGGTGGCTGGAGCAGAACACCTGGGCGGTGGTGGTGCCCACCCGCAGCATCTCGTCGAGAAAGGCGTTGGAGAGGGCCTCGGCGTGCTCGCGCTGGGCGAAGCGACACTCTTCCGGGAAGGTGTAGTCGTTGAGCCAGTCGAGCAGCTGGCGCCCGTAGGAGGCCATGATCTCCAGCTGTACATAGTGCACATGGCTGTCGATAAAGCCGGGCGTGATCAGCTTGTCCCGATGGTCGACGATCTCGATCCCGGCGGGCAGCTCGGCGGCGAGCCTGGCATAGTCGTCGACGGCGCGGAGGTGGCCGTCTTCGATCCACAGGGCGCCGTCCGGGAAATGGCGCACGCTGCCCTGGACCGGGCTATCGTCCTCGCCGGGGTCGGCATCGAAGCTCAGCAGTTGGGCGCGAATCACGCGGGAGTCGTTCGTTGTCATGTCGTCAGGACTCTTGGGGTTTGGTAGGAGCGCAGCTTGCTGCGCGAGGGTAGAGACCACCCGGCGCCATCGCGCTCTGAAGAGCGCTCCTACAGGGGTGGTGCCAACGGTTTTCGTAGACATGATGGATTGACCTGCCCCTCCTCAACGTCGTGGGTTACGTTGAGGTTGAGGCAACAACACAGAGCCACTATTGAGGGAGGCAGGTCATGAAACAGTCTAACGCAACTCAGCGAGCCGTTGTCGACCGCACCGTCACCGAGCAGGTCAACGCCGCCAGCAACGTTCACGCCGCCTATATCGGGCTGGATGTCCACAAGGCGAGCATTGCGGTGTCCGTCGCCGAGGCGGGGCGGCATACCCCTGAGTTTCGTGGCGAGATTCCCAATGAGCCCAAGGCGATCGACAAGCTGGTTCGCCAGCTGAGCGAGCGCTTCGCTGGGCAGCCTCTGCTGTTCAGTTACGAGGCTGGCCCCTGCGGCTACGGGGTCTATCACCAGATCCAGGCCAGCGGGCATGACTGCGAGGTGGTGGCCCCGACCCTGATCCCGCGCCGCGCCGGCGATCGCGTCAAGACTGACCGCCGCGATGCGCAGATGCTGGCGCGCCTGTCGCGGTCCGGGGAGCTCACGCCCGTCTGGGTGCCTACGCCGGAGCAGGAGGCGATACGCGACCTGACGCGGGCCCGCGAGGACATGAAGGCCGTCGAGCTCAAGGTGCGACAGCGACTGAACGCCTTCCTGCTGCGTCACGGCAAGGTCTATCCCGGCAAGAGCAAGTGGCTTCCTGCCCACTTCCGCTGGCTGGAAACGGTGCGCTTCGACACCTCGGTTCAGCAGATTGTGCTCCAGGAGTACATCGAGGCGGTGCGCGATGCCCGGCGCCGCGTGGCCGGCCTGGAGAGGCAGATGGAGACAGCGCTGCCGAGTTGGTCACTGGCCCCGGTGGTCGAGGCCATCCAGGCGATGCGCGGTGTCAGCCTGATCACGGCGATGACGGTGCTGGCCGAGCTCGGTGACATCAGCCGCTTCGACTCGCCTCGTCAGCTGATGGCCTACTTGGGCTTGGTGCCCAGCGAGCACTCGAGCGGTGGCAGCCGACGCCAGGGCGGCATCACCAAGACCGGCAACGGGCATGTACGACGCGTGCTGGTGGAGGCCGCCTGGAGCTACCGGTTCCCGGCCCGCAAGACGCGCATCATCGAGCAGCGGGCCGAGAGGACCTCGCCGACGGTGCAGGCGATTGCCTGGGAGGCGCAGAAGCGGCTCTGTGGGCGCTACCGCCGGCTGGCGGCCACGGGCAAGGTCAAGCAACAGGTGGTGACGGCCGTGGCCCGGGAGCTGGCCGGCTTCCTGTGGGCGATTGCCTGCGAGGCCATGGGCAAACCCCACGCCAGTCGAGCCACGGCATGAGCTTCCCGTCCCAGTGCCTTCGGGTCAGGGAGCGTCGGGCCGGTGGGAGAACCCCTGACGCTCCTATGAGGCCCCCGCCCTCCGGGGCAGGGTGACCCTCGCTTGTAGACCAGGGCAGCTCCGCGACGAAGTGATGACAGGTCGGTACCCAACCCACGAATACCAGAGAGATCCACCGTCGCTGATAGCCCCTCGCTTCCTGATCCGAAGGCATTGAGGATGATCACAAACGACAGAGACAACCGAACCCTTGACAGGTCAATCCATACCAGGAGCGCAGCTTGCTGCGCGAAGGTGGAGGCCACCGGGCGCCTGCGGCGCCAATCGCGCTCTGAAGAGCGCTCCTACGGGGAGTTCTTGGCAAACACCTGGCGCAGCTCAGCCGGGTCGAGACCACGCTGATCGGGGCGCTCGGCGTGACCCATCAGCGGCAGCAGCTCGGCCAGGGTGGCCAGTGCAATGGCGTAGGGCGTCTTGTCGCCGCCGGTACCTCCGCAAGCCGTGCCGATGGGGCAGCGCACCTGAGCCAGGGCCGCCTCGTCATGGCCGGCGTCGGTGAGCCGCGACCGGAAGCTGGCCCACTTGCTCTTCGAGCCGATCAGGCCGATGGAGGCCATATCGCCCCGCCTGAGCAGGGCGTCGACCAGGGCGCGATCCTCGGCGTGGTCGTGGGTCAGCACGAGGGCATGGCTGCCCGCTGGCAGTGCCGCCACGGCAGCCTCGGGATCGGGGCTTGGCCGGCACTCGAGCCGGGGCTGCTGGGCGGCCCACTCCGGGAAGGCGTCGTCGCGACTGTCGTGCCACAGCACCCGCCAGGGCAGCGGGGCGGCCAGGCGCACTAGCTCGGTGCCGACGTGCCCGGCGCCGAAGATCGCCAGGGTCGAGGCGCTGCCGGGGAAGACCTCGATCAGCAGGTTGACGAAGCCGCCGCAGCACTGGCCGCTGCGCCCGCCCAGGGAAAGGCCTCCAGGCTCATGCCGCCTTCCCCTCGATCCAGGCGCCCGCGGGCCAGCGCGATGGCCTGCCACTCGAAGGTGCCACCGCCCAGGGTGTCGAAGACCGCATGCTCGGTGATCACCATCCGCGCCCCGGGTTCCCGGGGCGTGGAACCAGCGCTGGTCACCTGGGTGACCAGGGCGTGGGGCAGCCCGTCGCGCTGCAGGCGGTGCAGCGCGGTGTGCCAGCTCTCCGGGCGCCGGGCCGGGTCGTGCGCGGGAGCCATCAGGCGTCCCCCTGTTCCAGCGGCCAGGGGTGGTACTTGGCGCGCAGCGCCTCGGCGGCGAGCAAGACGCGCTCCGGCGTCGCCGGGGTGTCGAGCCTCGGCGCCTCGGCATAGTCGGCCAGGCTGGCCAGGGCATCGCGCAGCGCTGACCACACTGCCATGCCGAGCATGAAAGGGGGTTCGCCTACCGCCTTGGAGCGGTAGATACTCGCCATGGAGTTAGGGTGACCCTCCATCAGGGCAACGTTGAACACGGGCGGCAGATCGCCATAGGTCGGGATCTTGTAGGTGGCCGGGCCGTCGGAGATCAGCCGGCCGGCCTCGTTCCACTTCAGCTCCTCGCTGGTCAGCCAGCCCATGCCCTGGATGAAGCCCCCTCCACCTGGCCGATATCGATGGCCGGATTCAGCGAATCGCCCACGTCGTGGAGAATATCGACTCGCTCGACCTGGTACTCGCCGGTGAGGGTGTCGACGCTGACCTCCGCCGCCGCGGCGCCGAAGGCGTAGTAGTAGAAGGGACGACCTTGACCGACGTTGCGGTCGTAGTGGATCAGTGGGGTGGCGTAGAACCCCTTCTCGGAGAGCGAGATGCGATTGAGATAGGCTTCCTGGACCAGTTCGCCCCAGGGAATGCGCCGCTCGCTCTCGCCGTGGCCCGCCACCAGGTGACCGGCTTCCAGGCGCATCGCCTCGCGGTCGAGCCCTTGATTCTTGTACAGATGGGTATGGGCGAAGTCGAACAGCCGCTGCTTGAGCTTCACGCAGGCGTCCCGGGCAGCCTGACCGTTGAGGTCGGCACCGCTTGAGGCCGCGGTGGGCGAGGTATTGGGCACCTTGTCGGTGCGCGTGGCGGTGATGCGCACCTCGTCGACGTCGAGTCCCAGCTCGCGGGCCACTACCTGACAGATCTTGGTGTGCAGCCCTTGGCCCATCTCGGTGCCGCCGTGGTTGATCATCACGCTGCCGTCGGTATAGACGTGGAGCAGCGCGCCGGCCTGGTTGAGGTGCTTGGCGGTGAAGGAGATGCCGAATTTCACCGGGGTCAGCGCCAGGCCGCGCTTGACGATCGGGCTGCCCGCATTGAACTCGGTGATGGCCTGGCGACGGGCCCAGTAGTCGCTGCTGCTTTCGAGTCGCTCGACGAGCTCATGCAGCAGGCCGATCTGATCCACCTGCTGGCCATAATGGGTGGTCTGGCGGCCGGCGCGATAGAAGTTGCGCTTACGCACTGTAAGCGGGTCCTCGCCGATGCGTCGGGCGATGTCGTCCATCGCCGCTTCGATCACCATCATCCCCTGGGGGCCGCCGAAGCCGCGGAAGGCGGTGTTGGAGGCCGTATGGGTGCGGGCGCGATGGCCGGTGACTCGCGCCTCGCCCAGCGAGTAGGCGTTGTCGCTATGGAACATGGCGCGGTCGACGATGGCATCCGAGAGGTCCGGCGAGTAGCCGCAGTCGCCGATCACGGTGATCTCGCCGCCCTGGATCACGCCTTGTTCATCGACCCCGAGGCGGTAGCGGTTGTGGAACGGGTGGCGCTTGCCGGTGACGCGCATGTCGTCGGCGCGGGGCAGGCAGACGCGGGCGCCGCGTCCGGTGCGGCGGGCGATCAGCGCGGCCATGCACGCCCATGGCGACGCCTGGGTCTCCTTGCCGCCGAAGCCGCCGCCCATGCGGCGCACTTCTACGGTCACCGCGTGGAAGGGGATACCCAGCACCTCGGCGACCAATTTCTGAGTCTCGCTAGGGTGCTGGTTGGAGGTGTAGACCGTGACGCCTTCGTCCTCGCTGGGCAGCACCAGGCAGGCCTGGCCCTCCAGATAGAAGTGCTCCTGGCCGCCGACGAACTGCTCGGACTCGACCACATGGGCGGCACCGGCCAGTGCCTGCTCCCAGTCGCCGCTCTGCTGCACATGGGTGGGGCGCACGAACTCCCCGCGCTCGGCGGCAGCCACGGGATCCAGGCGGGGAGCGCCCTCCTCGATCTCGGCGATCTCGGCTATCACGGCGGGGCTGGTCGCCTCGCGGGCGGCGCGCTGGCTCTCGGCGGCCACGGCGAAGAGCACCTGACCGGCGTAGCTGATCTCGTCCTCGACGAAGATAGGATCGCCGGGGAACACCGGGCCGATATCCGTGTGGCCCGGCACCTCGCCGATGGCGATGACGTCGACCACGCCGGGCAGTGCCCGTACCCGGTCGAGGTCAGCCCCTTGAGCCGGCCGTGGGCCACCGGCGAAAGTCCCAGGGCGACGTAGAGGGTATCCGCCGGCGCCTTGAGGTCATCGATGTAGGCGGCGCGGCCGGTGACATGCTTGACCGCGCTCTCGTGGGCGCGGGCGTGGGGGCCTGCCCCGGTGGCGAGGGTGTCGCGGGCCAGGGGGCCGTCGCCCTTGATGCGCCCTACCTGCTCCTGCCGGGCCTTGGCGGATTCAGCGCTGACGTCGGCGTCGGCCATTGTGTCGAGCTTAGTGAGCGTACGCATGGAGCATGACCTCCCCCGGAGAGTGGCTTTCTTGCTGATTCATGACCAGCCGCAGGCGTTCCAGCAGGTTGGCCGCGGAGAGCTGGCGATAGTGTGCGCTGCCGCGGACATCGGACATCGGCTGGAAGTCCTGCTGCAGGGCCAGCCGGGCGGCCTGAAAAGCGGCCGGCGAGGGCGGCTGTCCCTCCAGCGCGGCTTCTGCCCTCGCGGCGCGCTTGGGGGTCGCGGCCATGCCGCCGAAGGCCAGGCGCACGTCGCGCATCTTGCCGGCCTCGCGCTTCCAGCTGAAGGCGCCGAGTACCGCCGAAATATCATCCTCTCTACGCTTGGACAGCTTCCACACCTTGAGGGTTTGTCCCTCTTCCAGCCGCGGCAGAAACACGGCGCGGATGACTTCACCTTCGCCCAGGGCGGTCCGCTTGTAGTCGAGGAAGAAGTCCTCCAGGGGGATCTCGCGCTCGCCCGCGGGGCCGGCTAGCCGCAGCCGCGAGCCCAGCGCCAACAGTACCGGCGGGGTGTCGCCGATCGGCGAGGCGTTGGCGATATTGCCGCCCAGCGTGCCGCGGTTGCGCACCTGAGCCGAGCCCAGGCGATGCAGCAGGTGGGCGAAAGGCTCGAGGTGTTGCGCCAGCAGGGGCTCGAGGCGGGTATAGGTCACGGCAGCGCCGACCCACCAGCCCTGGCGGCCGTCTTCCAGGGTCGCCTCGTCAATGGCGTTGAGTTCGGCAACGCGGGTGGTATCGATGAGATGTGCGAAGCGCTTCAGTCGTTGCGTCACCTCCAGCCAAAGATCGGTGCCGCCGGCCACCAGCGGGGCATCGGGGTAGCGACGGCGGTCCTCAACCAGCTCGGCCAGGGTGGCGGGCTGCGCAAAGGCGGTGTCGTTGTCGTCGGTTGCCTTGGGGGCGGTGGCGTCGGTCGCCAGATCCAACCAGTCGGGGCGCTGATGGGGATGGTCGCTCATGGAGAGTGCGGCATCGCGGATCGGCCGATAGCCGGTGCAGCGGCACAGGTTGCCGCCCAGCGCGGCTTCCAGGCGCTCGGGAGTCAGCGGCGCCGGGCGATGTCGCTGCTCCTCGTGAAGGGTGAACAGCGACATCACGATCCCCGGCGTGCAGAAGCCGCACTGGCTGGCGTGGCAATCGACCATGGCCGCCTGGGCCGGGTGGAGGGCCTCGCCTTGGGCCAGTCCGTCCACCGTGACCAAATGGCGGCCGTTGAGCTGGTGGGCAGGGGTGATACAGGCATTGGCGCTGTGATAGTGCAGCTGACCGTCAGGACCCGGTTCACCGATAGCCACGGTACAGGCACCGCAGTCGCCTGAGGCGCAGCCCTCCTTGGTGCCGGTGCTGCCGAGGGTATCGCGCAGCAGCTCCAACACGCTGGTGTCGGGCGTGACGCTGCATTGCTGCGGCTGCCCGTTGAGCTTGAAGTTGATCATCGCCGTGTCTCGAGTTGGCTGTTGATGTTGTTAGGGGATCGCGCAAGCTGTCAGCTTGTTGACCATGTGGTCAGGATGCTTTCAGCATCGGACAGATTGTCGCGCTTTGCAAGTCTCGGTCGGTCGGTCGCGGCAAAAATCCGTTCTTCCCGGGGGTGGGGGCCGTCACTGGGGGTCGCGTGGTGACAAGTGGGCTATTGGAGAATTTGCAGGCCGAAGCGGGCTGGGGCACTCTTTGCATTCCGAAACTTAGGGTGGGGAGCCTGTCGATGCCACAAACGCCAAGCCCAGAGAAACCGCGTACGCGAATCGTGAGTGTCAGCAACGGTGCCACCCGTGAGCGCAATGAGCGCGAGATTCTCGCCGCCGCCGAGCGGGTGTTCGCTCGGCACGGCTACCGTGGGGCCAGCGTGCAGGCCATTGCCGAAGCGGCGGGGCTGCCGAAGTCCAATGTGCTCTACTACATGGGCAGCAAGCGGGGCCTCTACGTGCGGCTGCTGGAGCGCATGATGGCGCGCTGGAATGCGCTGCTCGACGACATCAGCGTGGAGGACGATCCCGCCGAGGTGCTCGAGGCCTTTATTCGTAGCAAGATGGAGCTGTCGCGGCGCCACCCGGAAGGCTCCCGGCTGTTCGCCGCCGAGATTCTCGGCGGTGCGCCTTTTCTGCAGGAGTATCTGAGCGGTGAGCTACGTGCCTGGGTGGAAGAGCGCGCGCGTATCTTCGAGCAGTGGGCTGAGCGCGGCCTGATGGACCCGGTAGATCCGGTGTGGCTGATCTTTTTGATCTGGTCCGCCACCCAGCACTATGCCGACTTCGAGGCCCAGGTGCTGGGGATTACCGGCAAGGAGGCGCTGACCGACCGCGACGTGGAACAGATCACCGCCTTCCTGACCCAGGTGATCCTCAAGGGGTGCGGGGTGAGACCGCCTGGGAGCGGGGCATGATAGAGTGTTGTCAGGCGCATGTTGAAAAGGTGAAGCCATGAATACGGCAAAGGACGATGTGCGGCAACTGCTCGAGTCCCTTCCCGAGGACTGTACGATGGAAGATATCCAGTACCATCTCTACGTCGTAGAAAAAGTACAGCGAGGCAGTCAGCGCGCCGAGACCGAGGGGGCTCTGAGCCAAGAACAGGTCGAGAGGAAGCTGGCAAAGTGGCTCGACCGCTAGCCTGGTCACCAGAAGCGCTCGAGGATCTGGCACTCATCGCTGAGTATATCGAGCGAGATTCGGCCTTCTATGCACGGGCTGTCGTAACCAAGTTGGTGGATACGGCTCGGGCGCTAGGGGCGTTTCCTGAGCTAGGCAGAGTCGTGCCCGAGCTTGGTGAGGCGAATATTCGTGAGCGCTTTGTCTATAGCTACCGCCTGATTTATCGCGTGGAGGCTGAGCGTATCCTGATTCTGGCCGTCATCCATGGGCGTCGTCTGCTGGAAAATACAGAGCGCTTCCCTCAATAGGCTTCAAGCCTCCCTCGGCAGCGACAGGCTGATCGCCACCGTCGCCGCGAGCATCGCACTCGACACCCACAGCGTGGCGGTGAGGCCGCCGGTCATGTAGAGCCAGCCGGAGAGCAGGGTGCCGATCAGCCGGCCCATGGCGTTGGCCATGTAGTAGAAGCCCACGTCCAGGGAGACCCCGTCGCTTCTGGCCAGCTTCACGATCAGGAAACTGTGCAGGCTGGAGTTCACCGCGAAGACCGCGCCGAAGAGCAAGAGCCCTCCTAGCAGTACGACGTGTGGTTGAACCTCCATGAGGAGAGCAATCAGCGCCGGCAGGGCGGCCAGCGCCGCGGCCCAGGCGATGGCGGCGCCGCGTCCCGCGCTCCGTCCGGTGATCCTGGGGGCTGCGGCCTGCACCGCCCCGTAGCCGATCACCCAGAGCGCCAGGAAGCCCCCACCCGCCAGCTGTCCCAGCCGAACTGGGTGGCCAGGAAGACCGGCAAGGCCACCACGAACCAGACGTCCCGGGCGCCGAAGAGACACAGCCGAGCCGCCGAGAGGATATTGATGGCGCGGCTCTTGGAGAGCATCTCGCGAAACTTCGGCTTGGCCTTGGCGCGGCCCAGGTCGCCGTCCAGGCGCATGAGAGAGAGCGCCAGCACCCCGGCCAGCATCACCGCCATGGCGAGTATCGCCCCCTGGAAGCCGATCAGGGTCAGCAGCAGCCCCCCCAGGAAGAAGCCTACCCCCTTCAGCGCGTTCTTGGAGCCCGTCAGCAGCGCCACCCAGCGGTAGAGCGAGGCGTGTCCGGCGTCGCCGGCCGGCACCAGGGTCTTGATGGCGCTCTTAGCGCTCATCTTGTTGAGGTCCTTGGCGATGCCCGAGAGCGCCTGGGCGGCCATCACCCAGGGCACCGAGAGCCAGGCCATCGGCACCAGCAGCATGGAAAGCGCCACCACCTGCAGGCCGAGCCCCAGGTTCATGGTGCGGTTGAGCCCGAGGCGCGCCCCCAGCCAGCCCCCACCAGGTTGGTCACCACCCCGAAGAACTCGTAGAAGAGAAACAGCAGCGCCACTTCCAGGGCCGAGTAGCCGAGCCCATAGAAGTAGAGCACCACCAGCATGCGCAGAGCGCCGTCGGTGAGGGTGAAGGCCCAGTAGTTGCCGGTGACCAGCAGGTACTGGCGGATCTCCCGGGGCAGGGCGGCGACGCGGGCGATCATTCCTTGCCGCTCTCAACCCCGGTGGCCTTGCCGACCTTGGCGGCCAGCTCCGCGGTGCGGCAGGCGTAGCCGTACTCGTTGTCGTACCAGGCGTAGAGCTTCACCTGGGTGCCGGCCACCACCATGGTGGAGAGGGAATCGACGATGGCGCTGCGCGGGTCGGTGCGATAGTCGATGGAGACCAGCGGGCGCGCTTCATAGCCGAGGATCCCGGCGAGCTCGCCCTCGGCGGCCTCCTTCAGCAGGGCGTTGACCTCCTCCTCGGTGGTCTCGCGGGCGACCTCGAAGACCATGTCGGTGAGCGAGGCGTTGGCCAGGGGCACGCGCACGGCGTGGCCGTTCAGCTTGCCGGTCAGCTCCGGAAAGATGGCGGTGATCGCCTTGGCGGAGCCGGTGGTGGTCGGGATCAGGCTCATGCCGCAGGCTCGGGCCCGGCGTAAATCCTTGTGAGGTGCATCCAGAATCGTCTGCGTATTGGTGATGTCGTGGATGGTGGTCATGGAGCCGTGGCGGATGCCGAGCGTCTCGTGGATCACCTTGACCACCGGCGCCAGGCAGTTGGTGGTGCAGCTCGCCGCCGTGACGATGCGGTGCTTGGCCGGATCGAACAGGTGGTCGTTGACGCCCATCACCAGATTGAGCACGCCCTCGTCCTTCACCGGGGCGCTCACCACCACGCGCTTCACTCCCTGGTCCAGGTAGCGCTGGAGCTTCTCTTGCGTCTTGATCCTGCCGGAGGCCTCGATCACCACGTCACAGCCGGACCAGTCGGTGTCATCGATCTCGCGGTGTGACGTGAAGGCGATGTGCCGGCCGGCCACCGTCAGGGAGGACTCGTCCGCCGTGATATCATCGCCGCCGCCCGTCCACTGGCCGTGCACCGAGTCGAACTGCAGCAGGTGGGCGAAGGTGGCGGCGTCGCCGCCCGGGTCGTTGATCTGCACGAACGCGAGGTCCGGGTTCGTCCAGCCGGCGCGCAGCGCCAGGCGGCCGATGCGGCCGAAGCCATTGATGCCGATGCGTATCGTCATGGGGGGCTCCTTGGGTGTCGCAGGAAAAGGCAGGAAGAGCATATATGGCGAATCGTATATGAAACAGGATGACAGTTCGATGACAGCGTCGCTGCCCATCGAGGCCAGGCTCGACGCCATCGGTGCCGCCCTGGCGGACCACTCCCGCGGGTTGCTGGTGGCCGAGCCCGGGGCCGGCAAGACCACCCGGGTGCCCCTGGCGCTGCTCGAGGCTCCCTGGGCCGCCGAGGGTCGGCTGCTGCTGCTGGAGCCCAGGCGGGTGGCGGCGCGGCTCGCCGCCGGCTTTATGGCGGAAAGCTTGGGGAGAAGGTCGGCGAGACCGTCGGCTACCGGATGCGCGGGGAGAGCCGGGTGGGGCCCGCCACGCGCCTCGAGGTGGTCACCCAGGGGGTGCTCACCCGCATGCTCCAGGAGGATCCGCTGCTGGAGGGGGTGGCCGGCATCCTCTTCGACGAGTTCCACGAGCGCAGCCTGGAGGCGGACCTCGGCCTGGCGCTGGCCCTGGACGCCCAGTCGGTGCGCGACGACCTGCGCCTGCTGGTGATGTCGGCGACCCTGGACGTCGAGGCCCTGCTCGGCGTGCTGGGGGAGGGCACCCCGGTGATCGACTGCCCCGGGCGTACCTTTCCCGTCGCGACCCGCTACCGCGCCCTCAACGCCCGGGAGGAGGCCGCGCCCCAGCAGGCCCGGGCGCTGCTCGACGCCATGGGGCAGCAGGAGGGCGACGCCCTGGTGATCCTCCCCGGTGTGGCGGAGATCCGCCGCCTGGCCCGGGAGCTCTCGCACCGCTCGCCCGAGCTTGCCGTCATGGAGCTTCATGGACGCCTGCCCCTCGAGGCTCAGCGCCGGGCCCTGCGCCCCGACCCCGAGGACCGCCGTCGGGTGGTGCTGGCCACCGCCATCGCCGAGTCCAGCGTCACCGTGGACGGCGTGCGCCTGGTGGTGGACGCCGGCCAGGAGCGGGTGCCGGTGTTCCAGCCGAGAAGCGGCCTGACCCGCCTGACGACGCGCCGGGTCAACCGCGCCAGCGCCGACCAGCGCCGGGGCCGTGCCGGCCGCCAGGGCCCCGGCCTCTGCCTGCGTCTCTGGGCCGAGGAGCAGCCGCTCATCCCCCACGGCGAGCCGGAGATCCGCCAGGCCGATCTCGCCCCGCTGGCCTTCGAGCTGGCGCGCTGGGGCGTCACCGACCCGGGTAGCCTCGCCTGGGTCACCCCGCCCCCGCCGCGGCGCTTTCCGCCGGGCGCGAGCTGCTCCGGCGCCTGGGGCTGCTGGATGCCGAGCACCACCTGACCGAGCTGGGACGGCGAGCGGGTCGCTGGCCCACCCACCCGCGTCTCGCGGCCATGCTGGAGCGCGCCCGAGGGCTCGACGCGCTGCCGCTGGCCTGCGCCCTGGTGGCGCTGCTGGAGGGGCGCGGCCCGGACGACGAGCGGGACCTGGAGCAGGCGCTGCGGGGCCGGCTGCGCGAGCCCCGGGAGCACCGCCAGTGGCAGCACGACGCCAAACGCCTGGCGCGCATTGTGGGGGTGTCACTGGACGTGGCGAGCCTTTCGCCGCTCGGCGAGCTGCTGGCGCTGGCCTATCCGGAGCGCATCGCCCAGCGCCTGGACGCCCGGGCCGCTTTCGCCTGGCCGGCGGGGGCCTGGCGACCCTGCCCGACCGCCACCCCCTGGCCCACGCCGAGCTGCTGGTGGCGGTGGAGCTCGACGGCGAGGCGAGCGGGGCGCGCATCTTCCGCGCCGTGGGGCTCTCTCGGGAGCGGCTCGAGGCGCTCTATCCAGAGTGCGGCCAGTGGCGAGCGAGCCTCGAGTGGTCCGACGCCGAGGGCCGTTTGCTCGGCGAGCAGGTGCGTGGCCTGGGCGCGGTGGTGCTGGAGCGAAAGCCCCTGGCCAAGCTGCCCCCGGAGGCGGTGAGGGCGGCGCTGCTCGAGGCGCTGCGCCGCCGCGGCCTGCCCCGGGATGAGGCCCTGACCCAGCTGCAGGGGCGGGTGGCGCTGCTGCGCCGAACGTTCGGTTCGGAGGTTGAGTCGCAAGCACAGGCGGCGTGGCCCGACTGGTCCGACGAGGCCCTGCTGGCGAGCCTCGAGGCGTGGCTGGGACCGCACCTCGACGGCATCACCCGGCTCGACGCCGTGGAGCGCCTGCCCCTGGCGCGACTGCTCCTCGACACCCTCGACTGGCGCCTGCGCGCCCGCCTGGACGAGCTGGCCCCGGCGCGACTCCCGGTGCCCAGCGGCGCCAGCCACCGGGTGGACTACGCGCCCTGCCGGGAGGGCAAGCCGCCGGTGCTGGCGGTGAAGCTGCAGGAGTGCTTCGGCTGGCAGGCCTCGCCTCGCGTCGCCGACGGCCGCGAGGCGGTGCTGCTGCACCTGCTTTCGCCGGCACGCCGCCCGCTGCAGGTCACCGCGGACCTTTCGAGCTTCTGGGCGGGCGGCTACCCGGAGGTACGCAAGGAGATGCGCGGCCGCTACCCCAAGCACCCCTGGCCTGAGGATCCCACCACCGCCCAGGCCACTGCGCGCACCAAGCGGGGCAGCCGCTCTTCAGGCGGGTAACAGGCTCACCGCGCCCATGGCCAGCGCCAGTAGCCCCAGGCTAATGCCGAAGGCGGGCCAGGGCAGCAGCCTGGCGTCAGCGCGGCGTAGTTTCCAGCCCAGCAGGCGTAGCTGGCGAGCCAGCCGCTGGTGGCGCTGGCCAAGGTGGCGGTGATAGGCCGCTCGCCGGGCGGCAAGGTGGGCCTGCAGGCGTGTTGCCGGCAGCACCAGGGCAGCCAGTGCCAGGGCCGTCAGCGGTGCCACGCTGCCCTTGGCCAGCAACTGGACGGGGGCATCGGTCAAGGCGGCCGCCGCCTGCCATGCCCAGGGCAGCAGGGCGGCGGCAGCGCCTAGCCCCCACCAGCCGAGCCACAGGCCGAGCGGCAGCGGCGTCGCCAGCGCGGTGGCTGGCTGTCGACGCAACAGCCAGAACAGCCGCAGCATCAGCAGGGTGGTGGCCACGCCGCTGAGAGTGATTGGCCAGCTGGGCAGGCCGCTGCCCGTCAGCGCCGCATCCATCCCGGCCTTGATCAGCACGCCGCCGGTGACCGGGACGCCGGCCAGCGTCAGAGCGGGCAGGAGCATGCCCAGAATCACCCAGCGGCGAGTGGCCGGCAGGGCTCGGGGCAGCAAGCCCGCACCCAGGAACAGCGCCGCCTTGGCGAGGGCGTGGACTGCCACCAGCAGCAGCAGGACGCTCAGGGTGTCGGCATCGGGACCATCCCTCAGGGCCAATCCAATCAGCGCGGTGATCAGCCCCATCTGACTTACGCTCGACCAGGCCAGCAGTGTCTTGGGATCGTCCTGGGGGAGCCCGCGAAGGGCGCCGTAGAGGGCGCCTACGAGACCGGCCACGACCAGCGGCAGGCCCCAGGCGGCAATCTCCCCGGCGGCCGGCAGCAGGCGCAGCGCACCCAGCACGCCGGCCTTGATCATCAGTCCCGAGAGCAGCGCGCTGGCCATGGGAGGCGCCACTGGGTGGGCCAGCGGTAGCCAGGCATGCACGCCGATCACCCCGGCCTTGATGGCGAGTCCCGTCGCTAGACAGGCCAGTGCCAGCGGGGCAGGCCGTTCGCCGCCAGCGCCGCGAAGCGCAGGTCGTGGGCGGTGGTGGCCACGAGTGCCACGCCCATCAGCATGATCACCTCCGCCAGCAGCATCATGGCGAGATAGCCCGCCCCGGCAAGCCTGGCCCGTGGGGTGCCGTGGTGCTGCACCAGGGCCCAGCCGAGCAGGCCGAGCAGGGCAACGCCGAGATAAAAACTCAGCAGGTCCTGGGCCAAGAGCGTCAGCGCGTGCGCCGCGGCCGTCGCGGCCAGCACCCACAGCAGTCGGCCGGGAGCCGGGATATGCGCGTGGCTGCGGGCGGCAAACGCGATTGCCAGGGGCCAGATCGCCAGCGCCGGCAGCACGAAGGCCAGGCCCATAGGATCGGGCCAGGGCATCGCCAGCTGGGGTGCGCCACCGGTCATCAGCGCGGCGGGGCCCAGCAGCCAGACCAGCAGGGCGAGCCCCAGCCCCAGCGCGGAGAGCCGGACGATACGCGGATTCCGGCCGTCGCTGGCAAAGGGGGGAGGTGGCGTCGTCGATCGTGACGCGGTCGGCCTCAGGGCCAGATCGAGCAGCCGGCACAGCCAGGCGGCGGTGAGCAGGGTACCCAGCAGCAGGCTCAGGGCGATCACCGGTTGATCCTGGGCGATGGCCGCCTGCAGCAGCCACCACTTGCCGATGAAGCCACCGGTAGGCGGGATGCCCACCAGGCTGATCCCGGCCAATGCCACGGCGAGCCAGGCCAGCGGCAGCGATGTGGCACTTCCGGTCAGACCGGCCAGGCGGTCGTGTCCGTGGGCGGCGGCGATGGCGCTGGCGGCCAGGAACAGCGCCGCCTTGGCCAGGCCGTGGGCCAGCAGCATCAGCAGCGCGCCCTGCGTGGCTAGGAGGGGGGCGTCACTGCCGCTGGCCCAGCCGGTGTCGCCGGCGAATCCCAGCAGCAGCAGGGCGTAACCGCTCTGTGACAGGGTGGACCAGGCGATCAGTCGCTTGAGGCGCGACTGCAGCAGGGCCTGTAGCCCGCCCCACACCAGCGCGGCGCTGCCCAGCAGCATCAACAGCGTCGCCAGGGGGAGCCGGAGGTGGGCGAACGGGCCAAGCCACAGCTGCCACAGCACGAACAGCGCCACGGCGACCACCACCGCTGAGAGCATGGCGCTGACCGGCGGTCGGGCGCGGGCATGGGCGTCGGGGAGCCAGGCGTGCAACGGCACCATGGCGGCCTTGATCAAGAGTCCCAGGCTGATGGCGACCGCCGCCAGTCGCGCGGCGCCTCCGTCCTCAAGGGCCTCGGCGAGCAGCGTCATGTCCAGGCGGGCGGTCTGGCCGTAGAGCAGGGCGACACCTAGGAGATAGAGCAGTGAGGCGAGCAGCGAGGCGAGCAGATAGCGTAGCGCGGCATGCCCCCGAGGGTCGTCTCGCGACATGGCGACCAGACCCACCGCCGCCAACGCCACCAGCTCCAGGGTCACGTAGAGGTTGAAAAGATCGCGGGAGAGCAGCAGGGCATTGAGCCCACCCCATAGCAGCCACCATAGGCTCCAGAGATAGCGATCGCTGCGGATCTCGCGTTCGAGCAGCAGGGCCAGGCTGCCGGCACCGACCACCAGCGCCGTCATGCCCAGCATCAAGGCGCGCGGCGGGTCGAGCTGCCAGAGGATACCGACCGGAGGATGCCATCCGCCCAGGGCGATGTGGCTGTGGAGGTCTGGCAGCAGGGAGAGGGCGGCAATGGCCAGGGCGATCGGCATGGCCGTCAGGCCCAGGGCCACCTGACGGCGTGGGCTGGCAAGCCCCAGGAAGGCCGTCAATGCCAGGGTCAGCGGGATGACCACGACCAGCGGCAGCGACCAGGCGCTCAACGTCTCGGTCACGGCGACTCCCCGGGGTCGCGGTGCTGCCCTTGGCCGTGCACGATCAGGGCCAGGGCTGCCGCAGTGGTGCTCACTGCCACCACGATCCCGGTCAGCACCATGGCATGGGGAACCGGGTCGATTCCTTCGTTACTCTGAGCCAGGGTCACCAGCAGCAGGAAGACGGCGCTGGCCAGCACGTTGAGGGCCAGCACCCGACGCAGCGGGTCGGAAAAGCGGAATAGGCCGACCAGGGCCATCACGCACAGAATGGCCGACAGCAGGGCGTAGAGGGGAGTCATTGTCCCGGCTCCCCGAAGAGATAGAAGGCCATCATCATCAGAGCAATGGAGAGCGCCGTGGCCACCTCGATGGCCAGGATAAGCGTTGGGGCCAGGGGCGTGGGGATGGTGAAGAAGGTGCCGGTGATCAGCAGTCCTCCTAGGGCTACGGCGAGGAACATCACCAGGCCCGCGGCCAGGAGGGTTCGCAGCCGCCACTGGTGTCGCTCTTGGTACATCCAGGGCACGCTGTCGGCAAGAAGCAGCAGCACCCCTCCAGCGCCCATCACGGCCCCGGCGGGGAAGGCGCCTCCTGGGGCGTGACTGCCACGCCACAGCAGGTAGGCAGGCACCAGCAGGAACAGCGGATGCAGCAGGTGCGACAGTGCCGGTAGGCCCGGCAGGGCGGTGGCTGGAGCGAAGGGGCGTAGCGCCGGCCCCAGCGACCAGACCAGCGCCACCGCGGTCAGCATCACGGCCACCTCCAGCAGGGTGTCCAGGCCGCGCAGGTTGAGCAGCAACGCAGTGACCTCATGGCTAACGCCGGTGGCCCCCAGTTGACTGGCGACGTCCTCGACGAGGCCCGGGCGCGGCAGGCGATGGGCCACCCAGCCCAGCCAGACGACGAATAGGCCGGCCGCGGCCAGGGCCAGCCATTGCAGCGGCCGCTGCCAGGGGGGCGGGGTCGGGTGAGGCCACGCAAGCGCCGGCAAGCGGCCTAGGGCCGAGAGCAGCAGGGCGCCGGTGACGCCGGCCCCGATGGCAGCCTCGGCGAGGGCGATATCCGGGGCGCTCAGGCGTACCCAGACCAGGGCCATCAGCAAGCCGAAAGCCATGAAGCTGACCACCGCCGCAAAGCGGTGGTGGCCAACAGGGTCTGCCAGGCCAGCCCGATCAGGCTGGCGGCCAGCAGCAGGTCGAAGGCCCAGCTCAGTACCATCACCGTGTCGATGGCCTCGGCGGCTCCGACCGCTCGGTTTCAGGCTGAGACGCGGTACGCGGCCTGATGCCGCAGGCCAGCGCGGTGGCGGCGATCAGGGTGGCGCCGACGCTGGAGGCCACCAGCATCAGCACCCAGATCAGCAGGTACTTCACGGCCACCGCGAGACTGGCTGACTGCAGGGCCAGGCCCAGGCAGATCAGACCCAGGCCCAGGGTATCGGCCTTGGTCAGGGCATGAAGGCGGGCATAGACATCGGGGAAGCGCACCAGGCCGAGGCTGCCGGCGCCAAAGAACAGCACGCCGAGCGCCACCAGCACGGGGCTTAGCCAGGCCAGCGGCTCAGTCACGGCGAGCCTCCTCGCGGGTACTGCCGTCCTCCCTGAGCAAGGTCCAGGTGCGGGTGACGAAGTTGGCGGTGGCGATGGCCGCCAGCAGGGCGAAGAGCAGCGCCACATCGACCAGCGCCGGCAGGTCCAGGGCGGTGCTGAGCAAGAGCAGCACGGCGATGGCCGAGGTGCTGATCAGCTCGGCGGCGAGCATTCGGTCGGCGCTGGTGGGGCCGCGCCAGATGCGCCAGATGCCGACGCCGGCATTGATCAGCAGCAGGGTGGCGCCGGCCACGTAGAGCTGGGAGATCATGGCTTGGCCCCATCGGGCGGGGTGACGCCATAGAGGCGGGCGATGCGTTGCTCCAGCCGTGCCAGTGCCCGTGATGTGTCGTCATGGTGGTGAAGCACGTGGACGTGAAGGGCGTCCTGGGTCAGGCGCAGGGTCAGGGTGCCCGGCACCAGGTTGATCAGGGAGGCCATGAACAGTCGCGCCGGGCCCTCGGGAAGCTGCTGCCAGGGATATTCGATCACTCTGGTGTCAAGCGCCAGGCGTCCCCGGCAGGCCAGCCGAGCTACCTGCATTCCCCCGCGCAGCGAGAGCATGAGGGCCTGGGGCAGGAAGGTCAGGGCGACCAGCAACCGCCAGCGCCAGGCCCCGGGCGCCGGCATCAGCAGCGCCGTGGCAACGATGGCCGGCAGCCCCCAGCGCCAGGCGCGTGGGTCGCCGGCACTCAGTGCCCACCACAGCAGGGCTAACAGGGCGAGGCGCCAGGCCCAGGCTGTCCATTGTCGACCCATCACCATCACGAGGCTTCGGTGCTGGCGCGCTTGCGATCGCCTGAGGCCGGTCGATCGGCGGCGTCTCGCCGTCGCAGCACCCACTTTTCCCCTCCACGATCAAGAAGATCGCCACGCTGCCGGCGAGGATGACCAGCCAGTGGTCGAGGCCCAGGGCATCGCTGCCGAAGATAAGCTGCATGAACGGCAAGTAGGTCCAGGCGAGCTGCAGGGCGAGCACCAGGGCGATGGCGATCCATACCGGCCGGCTGCCGAAGATGCCCCTCACCGAGAGCGAGCTTGCCACCATGAAGCGGCTGTTGATGAGGTAGGCGGCGCTGCCCGTGACCAGCATGTTCACGGCGCCGCTGCGGGCCAGCTCCTCGCTGCCCTCCTGGTAGAGCAGGATCCAGGTGAACATGGCAAAGACGCCCGCCAGCAGCAGGAGAGAGACAAACACCACCCGCCATAGCAGGAAGAGATCCAGCAGGGCGGCCGAAGGGTCGCGGGGCTGGCGCTGCATCAGGTCGGACTCGGCATCCTCGAAGGCCAGGGCGAGGCCGAGCGTCACCGCCACCACCATATTGACCCAGAGTGCCTGTAGCGGCGTCACCGGCAGCAGGGTACCCCCAGCACCGCCAGCATGATGGCGAGCCCCTGGCCGCCATTGGTCGGCAGGATGAAGGTAATGGTCTTGCGGATGTTGTCGTAGACCTTGCGGCCCTCTTCGACGGCGGCCTCGATGGTGGCGAAATTGTCGTCGGCAAGCACCATCTCGGCCGCCTCCTTGGCCGCCTCGGTGCCCTGGATGCCCATGGCCACCCCAACGTCGGCGCGTTTCAGCGCCGGTCCGTCGTTGACCCCGTCGCCGGTCATGGCACAGATGCCGCCCTGGGCCTGCATGGCCTTGACCAGGCGCAGCTTGTGCTCAGGGGCGGCGCGGGCGAAGACGTCCACCTCCAGGATGCAGGCTTCGAGCTCCTCGTCGCTCATGGCCTCCAGCTCGCGTCCGGTCACGGCGCGCTCGGTCTGGGAAAAGCCGAGCTGCTTGGCGATGGCCAAGGCAGTGGCGGCGTGATCGCCGGTAACCATCACCGGGCGAATGCCCGCCCCCAGGCACTGGGTCACCGCCTCGATGGCCTCGTCGCGGGGCGGGTCGAGCAGTCCCACCAGGCCCAGCAGCACCAGGCCCTCCTCGGCGTGGGCGTCGTCCAGCTCGCCGCCGATGTCGCCGAGGTCCTTCTCCGCCAGGGCGAGCACCCGCAGCCCCCGGGAGGAAAGATCGTGGATGCGTGCCTCCCAGGTCTCGTGATCCAGTTCGGTATCGCCGTTGTCACCGCGCACCGACTGGCACATTTCGAGCAGGCGGTCGGGTCCCTCGACCAGCAGGCGAGCTTCACCATCGAGCTCGTTGAGAGTGGCCATGTACTTTCGCTCGGATTCGAAGGGGATCGCATCCCGGCGCGGATGGGCCTCTCGTAGCTCGGCGGTCTCGAGCCCGGCCTTGGCAGCGGCCACCACCAGGGCGCCTTCGGTGGGGTCGCCGTGGATGGTCCAGTTCCCTTCTTCCTTGGCCAGGTCGGCGTCGTTGCAGAGCACGCCGACCTTGAGGAAGTGGGCCAGCGCTGGGTGATCATCGAGGCGTAGCGGCTCGCCATTGGCGTCGCTTTCCGGATCGCTGGGTGCGGCGCGCAGCTCGCCTTCCGGAGCGAAGCCGATACCGGAGAGCCGGCACTCTCCATCGGGTAGCCAGATCGCCTGGGCGGTCATCTCGTTGCGGGTCAGGGTGCCGGTCTTGTCGGAAAAGATCGTCGAAATCGAGCCCAGGGTCTCCACCGCTGGGAGGCGCCGAATGATGGCGTTGCGTTTCGCCATCACCTGCACGCCAAGCGCGAGGGTGATGGTGACGATGGCCGGCAGGCCTTCGGGGATGGCAGCTACTGCCAATCCCACTGCGGCCATGAACATCTCGCCCAGCGGCTGGCCGTGCACCAGGGCGCCGAAGGCCCCGGTGATGGCGGCGGCCCCGAGAATGAAGGCGGCCAGTACCCGGCCGGCCCGGTCGAGCTGCTGCAGCAGCGGTGTCTTGAGCTGCTCCACGCCGCGAAGCATCTCGGAGATACGTCCGATCTCGCTGCGAGTCCCGGTCTCCACTACCAAGCCGCGGGCGTTGCCCTGAACCACGATGGTACTGGCGTAGGCCATGCCGTGACGATCGCCAAGGTCGGCATCGTCATCCACGGCTTTGCAGTCCTTGTCCACGGGAGTCGATTCGCCGGTGAGCGCGGCCTCTTCGGTACGCAGCCGCTTGGCTTCGATGAGCCGCAGGTCGGCGGGGACTCGGTCGCCGCTCTCGATCAAGACGATATCGCCGGGGACCAGCTCCTCGGCCGGCAGCGTACGGCGCTTGCCGTCGCGCAGCACATTGGCCTGGGCGAGAGGAGATTACGGATGCTTTCCAGCGCTTGCTCGGCTTTGCCTTCCTGAATGAAGCCGATCAGGGCGATGATGATCACCACACCAAGAATGGCGAAGGCGTCGAGGGTGTGGCCGAGCACCAGACTGGCCGCGGCCGCCACGATCAGGATCATCATCAGGATGTTGTTGAACTGCTCCAGCAACCGCCGCCACCAGGGACGGCCCTGGGCCTGCTGCAGGCGGTTGGGGCCATACCGCTGCAGACGGGACTGCGCCTCGTCGTTGGACAGCCCCTCGGGGGAGCTATCGAGTCTCTCCAGGGCGCTTTCACCGGGCAGCGCATGCCAGGCAGTGCGTTGGGGCTCGCGATCTTCGGGCATCCTTTTCCTCCGACATGGGGCGTTCAGCAACGGGTGGCTGAAGGTGTAGCATAGACTATGCTGCACTGCGGTGATTCAGGGCAAGGTCTGCTTGCCAACACCTTCAGCCGGCGTTGTCTTTTGCGCCCGAGCCAGGAGGCGGTCGCTATCTCACAGGATCATGGCGGCGACCCAGCCGAAGGCGATCAACGGGATATTGTAGTGCAGAAAGGTCGGCACCACGCTGTCCCAAATATGGTCGTGCTGGCCGTCGGCGTTGAGGCCGGCGGTGGGGCCGAGCGTCGAATCCGAGGCGGGCGAGCCGGCGTCGCCCAGGGCGGCGGCGGTACCCACGAGGGCGACGGTGGCCATGGGGGAGAAGCCGAAGCTAAGCGCCAAGGGCACATAGAGGGAGGCGATGATCGGGATGGTCGAGAACGACGAGCCGATGCCCATGGTGATGAAGAGGCCCACCAGCAGCATGATCAGTGCCGCCAGTCCCTTGTTATCGCCGATCAGCTCCGCCGAGCTCTGCACAAGGCCGCTCACCTCGCCGCTGGCCTGCATCACACTGGCAAAGCCCGCCGCCGAGATCATGATGAAGCCTACCAGGGCCATCATGCGCATGCCCTCGGTGAAGATGCCGTCCTGCTCGTGCCAGCGGAAGACACCGCTTAGCGACAGCACCGCGAAGCCGAAGATTCCCCCAGCACCATGGAGCCGGTGTAGAGCTGTACCGCCACGGTTCCTACCAGGGCCACCCCCAGCACCGCTTTCTGCCAGCCGGCCAGGTGGCGAGCGGCCTCCGCCGGCGTCTCGTCGCCGTGGGCGAGGTCGCGGTCCTCGTAGTCGCGCCCCTTGCGGTAACTGAACAGCACCGCCACGGCGAGGCCCAGCGCCATGCCGCCGATGGGGATGACCATGGCCATGGGCACCATCTGACGGGTTACCTCCAGCCCTAGCTCGGCACCGCTCTCGTTGAGGTTGGCCAGCAGGATGTCGTTGAGGAAGATAGCGCCGAAGCCCACCGGCAGCAGCATATAGGGCGCGGTGATGCCGAAGGTGATCACGCAGGCCGCGAGGCGCCGGTCGAGACGCAGATGATTCATCAGCTTGAGCAGCGGCGGCACCAGCACCGGAATGAAGGCGATATGCACCGGAATCAGGTTCTGGGAGCTCACCGCCGCAGCCAGCAGCGCCGCCAGCAGGGTGTAGGTGACCATACGGCGACTGCTGCCCGACTCGTCGACATGGAAGCGGCGGATGGCGCGATTGGCCAGCAGCTCGGTGATCCCCGAGCGCGACAGGGCCACGGCGAAGGCGCCCAGTACCGCATAGGAGAGGGCGATGGTGGCGCCGTTGCCCAGACCGTCGTTGAAGGCGTCGAGAATCTCGTCCAGCGGCATGCCCGCATAGAGGCCGCCCACCAGGGTGGCGGCGATCAGGGCGAAGACCACGGAGACTCGCGCCAGGCTCAGGCCGACCATCACTAGAATGGCGAGAACGATGGCATTCATGTGGTGATTTACTCTTGTCGTTGGATGTAGCGGTGAGAGGAGGGCGCCGGTGCCCCGCCGGGGAGCGAATGGGCTCCCCGGCGCGGCATGGCAGGTCGATCCGGCGGTCAGTCGCTCGGCAGCAGGCCGGCGGGCATCGCCTCGCTCAGGCGGCGTGCTTCGAGCAGCGCGGTGGCGACTTCGATATCCGGGGCGAAGAAGCGATCTCGCTCGTAGTGGCCGACCCGCTCGCGCAGCAGGGCGCGGGTCTGTTCCAGTGCCTCGGAGGTGGTGAGGCGCCGGCCGTTGCCGTCGGTGCGCAGGTCCAGCCCCTGGCAGGCGGCCAGCCACTCGATGGCGACGATGCCACGCACGTTGGCGGCCATCTCCCAGAGCCGCTTGCCGGCGGCCGGGGCCATGGAGACATGGTCTTCCTGGTTGGCGGAGGTGGGCAGGCTGTCGACGCTGTGGGGATGGGCCAGGGCCTTATTTTCGCTGGCGAGCGCCGCCGCCGTGACCTGGGCGATCATAAAGCCGGAGTTGACCCCGCCCTTCTCCACCAGGAAGGGGGCAGCTGGGACATGTGCTTGTCCATCATCAGCGAGACGCGCCGTTCGGTGAGCGAGCCGATCTCGGCGATGGCCAGCGCGAGGTTGTCCGCCGCCATGGCCACCGGCTCGGCGTGGAAGTTGCCGCCGGAGATGATGTCGTCGCCGTCCACGAAGACGAGCGGATTGTCGGAGACGGCATTGACCTCGACGGCCAGCACCTCGGCGGCCTGGCGCAGCTGGGTCAGGACGGCGCCCATCACCTGGGGCTGGCAGCGCAGGGAGTAGGGGTCCTGCACCCGGTCGCACTGAGCGTGGGAGTCACCGATGGCGCTGCGTTCGCCGAGCAGGTGGCGATAGGCGGCGGCGGCATCGATCTGGCCGCGCTGGCCGCGCACCTCGTGGATGCGCGCATCGAAGGGGGAGCGGGAGCCGAGGGTGGCCTCCACGGTGAGGGCGCCGCAGACGGTGGCGGCGGCGTAGAGGTCCTCCGCCTCGAACAGGCCGCGCAGGGCATAGGCGGTGGAGACCTGGGTGCCGTTGAGCAGTGCCAGGCCCTCCTTGGGGGCGAGGTTCAGGGGTTCGAGCCCAGCGATCGCCAGGGCCTCCCGGGCGGGCAGCCACTCGCCTTTATGGCGGGCCTTGCCCTCGCCGAGCAGCACCACGCTCATATGGGCGAGCGGGGCCAGGTCGCCGGAGGCGCCCACCGAGCCCTTGAGGGGAATATGGGGGTAGACCTCGGCGTTGATCATGGCGATCAGGGCATCGAGCACCTCGCGGCGGATGCCGGAGAAGCCGCGGGCCAGGCTGTTGACCTTGAGCACCATGATCAGGCGCACCAGGGCGTCGTCCATGGGCTCGCCGACCCCGGTGGAGTGGGAGAGCACCAGGGAGCGCTGCAGGTCTTCCAATTCGTCGTTGGCGATGCGGGTCTGGGCCAGCAGGCCAAAGCCGGTGTTGATGCCGTAGACGGTGCGGTTTTCGTCAACGACGCGGTTGACGCAGTCGACGCTGCGCTGGATGGCGGCGTCGGCGCTGGCCGGTAGGCTGACCTGGAGGGGGCTTCATAGACCCGGCGCGCCTGGGCCAGGGTCATCTTGCCGGGTTGGATATCGAGATGGGTCATGACTGGGATTCCTGTTTGCCACATGGGCGTGTTTCAGCACCTCGCTGGATCGGAGCTGTTCCGGGGGCAGACCTGCGAGGAGGCGCTGTGAACCCCTCCCTGGGCGCTACCGATTCCCTGCGGCGCTCTTGCGTCCTGCGCCGCTTGCAGGGCCGGTGCTGGCCATCCATGGCCAGCCCGTTCGGAGCAATGCTCCTCACCCCTGGAATCGGACCTCCTCTTCGGTCTGCCCCGGCGCTCCTCGCCAGGGCAGGGTACCTTGGCATGTCGCGATGTAAGGGCGCTTATTTATGGTTCATCACATACTGGCGTGAACTGGCTTTGTGGGAGGGAGCTTCAGCTCGCGAAGTAGCGCGCAGCGCTACCAAAGGGGCGCCTGCGGCGCCTTCGTCGAACCGCCGGCAGAGCCGGCCTCCTACCTTGAAGCTTGCCAAACATGTTCACGTTAAAATGCGAAGAACTTTATTTATCCAGCATCGGCAGGTCGAGGCCGTTGTCCCGGGCGCACTGCTTGGCGATGTCGTAGCCGGCGTCGGCGTGACGCATCACCCCGGTGCCCGGGTCGTTGCGCAGCACCCGGCCCAGGCGAGCGTGGGCGTCATCGCTGCCGTCGGCGACGATCACCACCCCGGCGTGCTGGGAGTAGCCCATGCCCACCCCGCCGCCATGGTGCAGCGAGACCCAGGTGGCGCCGCCGGCGGTATTGAGCAGGGCGTTGAGCAGCGGCCAGTCGGAGACGGCGTCGCTGCCGTCCTGCATCGCCTCGGTCTCGCGGTTGGGGCTGGCCACCGAGCCGGAGTCCAGGTGGTCGCGGCCAATGACGACGGGCGCCTTGAGCTCGCCGTTGGCGACCATCTCGTTGAAGGCCTGGCCGAGGCGGGCGCGATCCTTGAGGCCCACCCAGCAGATCCGCGCCGGCAGCCCCTGGAAGCTGATCCGCTCACGGGCCATGTCGAGCCAGTTGTGCAGGTGCGGGTCGTCGGGGATCAGCTCCTTGACCTTCTGGTCGGTCTTGTAGATGTCCTCCGGGTCGCCGGAGAGCGCGGCCCAGCGGAAGGGGCCGATGCCCTGGCAGAACAGCGGGCGGATGTAGGCTGGCACGAAGCCGGGGAAGTCGAAGGCGTTGGCGACGCCCTCTTCCATCGCCATCTGGCGGATGTTGTTGCCGTAGTCGAAGGTGGGCACGCCCATCTTCTGGAAGTCGAGCATGGCCTGGACATGCACCGCCATGGACTGCTTGGCGGCCTTGACGGTGGCCTCGGGCTGGGTCTTGCCGCGGGCCACGTATTCATCCCAGGTCCAGCCCTGGGGCAGGTAGCCGTGCAGCGGGTCGTGGGCGCTGGTCTGGTCGGTGACCATATCCGGGCGCACCCCGCGCTTGACCAGCTCCGGCAGCACATCGGCGGCGTTGGCGCACAGGCCGATGGAGATCGCCTTGCCCTCGGCGGTGTAGCGTTCGATACGCTCGAGTGCGTCATCCAGGTCCTCGGCCTGCTCGTCCAGGTAGCGGGTGCGCAGGCGGAAGTCGAGGCTCGACTGCTGGCACTCGACGTTGAGCGAGCAGGCGCCGGCCAGGGTGGCCGCCAGGGGCTGGGCGCCGCCCATGCCGCCGAGGCCGGCTGTGAGGATCCAGCGGCCCTTGAGGTCGCCGTCGTAGTGCTGGCGGCCGGCCTCGACGAAGGTCTCGTAGGTGCCCTGGACGATGCCCTGGGAGCCGATGTAGATCCAGGAGCCGGCGGTCATCTGGCCGTACATCATCAGGCCTTTCTTATCCAGCTCGTTGAAGTGCTCCCAGTTGGCCCAGGCCGGCACCAGGTTGGAGTTGGCGATCAGCACCCGGGGGCGTCCTTGTGGGTCTCGAAGACGCCCACCGGCTTGCCGGACTGCACCAGCAGGGTCTGGGTGTCTTCCAGGCGGCGAAGGGTCTCGACGATGGTGTCGTAGCACTGCCAGTCACGGGCGGCGCGGCCGATGCCGCCGTAGACCACCAGGTCCTCGGGGCGTTCGGCCACGTCCGGGTGGAGGTTGTTCATCAGCATGCGCAGCGGCGCCTCGGTGAGCCAGCTCTTGCAGCTGCGCTCGGTGCCGGTGGGGGCGCCGATCTGGCGGGACGGGTCGTGACGGGGATCGCGCTGGGTCATGGGAGTCGCCTCTTGGTTGGGTCGTTCGGTGTAGGGTGTCGTGATGTTCGGCGGGCCGTACGGCTTAGCCGTTTAGCGTCAAATGATGAATCAGCCGCGCCGCCGCCCGGGCGGTGCGCCTGTCGATATCGACGTCGGGGTTGAGCTCGGCCAGGTCGATCAGCGCCAGCTTGCCGCTGTCGCGCACCCGGGTGAGCAGCGGCTCGATCAGGGCCAGCGGCACGCCGTGGGCGGCGGGGGCGCTGACGCCGGGTGCCTCGCAGGCCGGCAGCACGTCGATATCGATGCTCAGGTAGATTCGGTCGCACTGGCCGATAAAGTCGGTGAGCTCCTCGCCGAGGCTGTCCAGGCGGGCCGCGGTGATCTCGTGATCCTCGCGCACCAGCACGCCAAGCTCGGCGGCACGCTGGAAGAGCGCCCGGGTATTGGCGGCCCGGCTGACGCCCAGGCAGGCGTAGCGGAAGGGCCAGCCGCGGGCCTGGCTGGCCTCGGCGATCTGGGCGAAGGGGGTGCCGGAGGAGCGCACATGACGCGAGTCGCGCAGGTCGAAGTGGGCATCGAAGTTGATGATGCCGACCCGGGGCGTCGGGGTGTCGCCTTCGTCCAGATGGCGGGCCAGGCCCGACCAGCTGCCGAAGGCCACCTCGTGGCCGCCGCCCAGCACGATGGGCAGGTGGCCCTGGGCCATGAGCTCGGCGACCCGCTCGGCCAGCCGCGCCTGGGCGGTTTCCATGTCGCTGTCGCCTTGGCAGACGATGTCGCCGGCATCCAGGGCAGGGCCTTGGCGGTGCCAGGCCAGCGGCGCCAGGGCCTGACGCAGGGCCCGGGGGCCCTTGGCGGCGCCGATTCGCCCCTGGTTGCGGGCCACCCCGGCGTCGCAGGCGAAGCCCACCAGGGCCACGCCCGGGGTGGTGGAGGCCTGAAGCGGCTCGATCACTTGGTGCCAGCGCAGGCTATCCGCCTCGGGATCTTCGCGACCGGCCCAGGGGGACATGTCGATGAGCTTAGTCATGGCTCACCTCCCCGTTGAACACCCGCTGGCGCAGGCGGCCGGGCTGGACCGCATAGGCGAGCGCCGCCGGGGTATCGACGTGCCACAGGCAGAGATCCGCCGGGGCGCCCTCGACGATGCGGCCGAGCTGCCGGTCGTGAAGCCCTAGCGCCCGGGCGCCGTGGGCGGTCATGCCGGCCAGCGCCTCCTGGGGCGTGAGGCGGAAGAGGGTGCAGGCGAAGTTGAGCATCAGGGTGGGGTCGAAGATCGGCGAACTGCCCGGGTTGGCGTCGGTGGCCACCGCCATGGGCACGCTGGCGCGGCGCAGCGCGGGTATCGGCGGCAGCTTGGTCTCGCGCAGGGTGTGAAAGGCGCCGGGCAGCAGCACGGCGACGCTGCCGGCGTCACTCAGCGCGTCGACCCCGTCCTCGTCCAAATACTCGATATGGTCGGCGGAGAGCGCCCCATGGCGGGCGGCCATGGCGCTGCCGCCCAGGTTGGAGAGCTGCTCGGCGTGGGCCTTGATGGGCAGACCATGGGCCTCGGCCGCATCGAAGACCCGCTCACACTGGGCCACCGAGAAGGCGATGGTCTCGCAGAACACGTCCACCGCATCGGCCAGCCCCTCGGCGGCGACCGCCGGGATCATCTGCTCGCAGACCAGGCGAATGTAGCCGTCGCTGTCGTCGGTGAACTCCGGGGGCAGGGCGTGGGCGCCCAGCAGGGTGGTGACCACCCGCACCGGCAGGACCTCGCCCAGGCGGCGGGCCACCCGCAGCATCTTCAGCTCGTCGGCGACCGTCAGGCCGTAGCCGGACTTGATCTCCACAGTGGTGACGCCCTCGGCCATCAGAGCCTCGAGGCGCGGGCGGGCGGCGGCGAAGAGCGCCTCCTCGCTGGCCTCGCGGGTGGCGGTGACGGTGCTGAGGATGCCGCCGCCGCGGCGAGCGATCTCCTCGTAGCTGACGCCTTCCAGGCGCTGCTCGAATTCGTCGGCCCGGGAGCCGCCGAAGACCAGGTGGGTATGGCAGTCCACCAGGCCGGGGGTCATGACGCCGCCGCTGGCCATCAGCTCGCAGCCGGCGAGGGTCTCGGCGTCTAGCTCGCTCATCGGAACGACCCGCTCGAGGCGCTCGCCGGCCACGATCACCGCCATGGGCTCGGGCAGGGTGCGTAGGCCATCGAAGAGGGTGATATCGCGCCAGAGGCGGCGAGTGGCTGGGGATGGCATGGCGGCCTCCTTGTTGAACTCGTTATGTATATACAATTAGCCTAGCCGGAAAATGGCGTCAAGTCACCCCGTGATGCGGAATTGTCAGGGGCCGTGGATATCAGCCCAAAAAGACAGAGAATCGCTTTAACTACAGTGGGTTATTTGGTTGTTGTCGCACAACGACAGGTGCTGGCTACGGGGTTGTTAAGACAAAAGTATAAGGCTTCGAGAAAGATATGGAGGAGGCTTTCTCGATTGCATGTATATACATTAAGCGGATTGGGTAGTTGTCTGGTGGCAGCGCAACGACCCGCGCCTCCCGGGGCCGGCCCGGGAGGCGTTCCTGTGTCAGGGGAGCTAGTCGCGGCGGCTGTTGACGGTGGAGCGCAGCTTGTAGCGGTCGCCGGGGTGGATCAGGCGCGCATAGCTGATCAGCTGCTCGCCGGACCAGGTGCGGCGCACCATGCTCAGACAGGGAGTGGCGGTATCGATGGCCAGCCAGTCGGCGGTCTGGGCATCCACCAGCACCGCCTCGACGATATGCTCGATATCGGTGATCGGGCAGGCGGCCACCAGCACCTCGTTGGGCGTGTGGCGGGAAAAGTCGGTCTCCAGGTAGTCCGGCACCCAGCGGGGATTGACGTAGCGATTCTCCAGCTGAATGGGTACCTCGTCCTCGTAGTGCACCAGCAGGGTGTGGAAGACCCGGCTGCCGAGCCGCACGCCCAGCCGCAGCGCCACCTCGTCGTCGGCGTCGATGGCCTCTCGGGTCAGCACCTCGTTGCGGTAGGCGTGGCCGCGCCCGCGCACCTCCTCGGCGATATTGTGCACGTCGAGCAGCGAGGACTCCGCCTTGCGGTCGGTGACGAAGGTGCCGAGCCCCGCCTGGCGGGTCAGGTAGCCTTTCTGCACAAGGTCGCGGATCGCCTTGTTGGCCGTCATGCGGCTGACCCCGAAGTCCCGTGCCAGCTGCTCCTCCGGCGGAATCTGGTGGTGGGCCGGCCAGTCGCCGCTGTGGATCTTGTCCAGCAGGTGCTGCTGGATCTGCAGGTAGAGCGGGGAGAGCTGCCCATGGTCTGCGCCGCGTCCTTTTACGAATGGCAAATGTATAGACGAATAGTCTACCTGGCTCAGGGGTGCCAGGCACGCGGCATTGGGCCCTGCGGCCTTCGGCTTGGCGGTCGGTTGGTGCCGCCGTGAGCCGGCATGCTATGTTGGGGCCACGCATCTGCTGCAGTGCCGCCCGGCGCCCCGCATTAGGCGGCCAGGGCAGGCTATGATCCCGGGAGTTCTTGGACGGCTATGGCCTTCAAATCATCGACACGAATCAATAAATACATCAGCGAGAGCGGCCTGTGCTCACGCCGCGAGGCGGACCGCTACGTCGAGCAGGGCAATGTCCAGCTCAACGGTAAGCGTGCCAGTACCGGGGATCAGGTGTATCCGGGGATGTGGTCAAGGTCAACGGCCAACGGATCGAGCCCCAGGAGGCCGAGGACCTGGTCTTTATCGCTCTCAACAAGCCGGTGGGCATCGTCAGCACCACCGAGCCCAGCGAAAAGGCCAATATCGTCGATTTCGTCAAGCATGGGGTCCGCATCTTTCCCATTGGCCGCCTGGACAAGGACTCCCAGGGGCTGATCTTTTTGACTAACAATGGCGACCTGGTCAACAAGATCCTCAGGGCTAGCAATCACCACGAGAAGGAATACCGGGTCACGGTCGACAAGCCGATCACCGACGATTTCATCGCGGGCATGGCGGCCGGGGTCCCCATCCTGGGGCAAGTCACCAAGCGCTGCCGCGTGGTGAAGGAGTCGACCTTCGTCTTCAACATCACCCTGGTGCAGGGGTTGAATCGCCAGATCCGTCGCATGTGCGAAGTGTTCGGCTATGAGGTCACCCGGCTCGAGCGAATCCGGATCATGAACGTGTCCCTCAAGGGGCTGGCCTTGGGGGACTGGCGCGACCTGACGCCGCAAGAGGTGGAGACGATTTTAGCGCTTACCGAGCGCTCCAGTGCCGATGCCGAGGCTACCGGCCAGCGAGGCGGCCAAAAGCCGGCGAGAGGCAAGCCGACGGGCGGAAAGCGCGGTATCGCCAAGGGGCGCGGGAAGTCCGGAGCGCCGCATCGTCGCGATACGGCCAAGTCGAAGGCGGGTGGCAAGGCGACGCCAGGCGGGAAGGCCGCGGATCCCAAGGCCAAGGCAGCGGCGAAGAAAGCCGCCGGGACCAAGACGTCGAGCAAGCCGGCAGGCAAGGCGGCTAGCAAAGGGGGCGGTCCCGCTCACAAGTCCGGCAGGCGGCTGGCCAAGCCTGCCAAATCCGGCAAGGGACGCCGACCCAAGCCCGGCCGCTGATCATGGCGCCGGCTTAGCCGTGACGACTGGAGGAATATGCCGTGCGCTTGACAAGTCCTGCCGCCGAGCGCAACCGTCAGCCAATTCTGGCCGTGTTGCAAGACGTACTGCCTGAACGGGCGAGGGTGCTGGAGGTCGCTAGTGGCAGCGGTGAGCACGGCGTTCACTGCGCCACCGCCATGCCGGGCTGGGAGTGGCAGCCGAGCGATCCCAACCCCCATGCCCGTGACTCCATTGCCGCTTGGCGTGAGCATAGCGAGCTGCCCAATCTGTTGCCGCCGCTGGCGCTGGACGTGACGCTCAGCTGTCCCCCGGGCCTTTCGACGCCATCGTGGCGATCAACCTGATTCATATCTCCGCCTGGGAGGTGACTCAGGCGCTGATGGCCTGTGCGGGGCGGCGCTTGACCGCAGGCGGCGTGCTGTTTCTCTATGGCCCTTATCGGCGCGAAGGGCACCATACCGCGCCCAGCAATGCGGCCTTCGATGCCGATCTCAAGGGCCGCGATCCGCGCTGGGGCGTACGCGACCTCGAGGCGGTGGTGGCAGAGGCCGAGCGGCAGGGCCTCGCCCTGGACCGAGTGGTAGAGATGCCCGCCAACAACCTCAGCGTGGTACTGCGGCGGCGTGGATGAGGCTACTCCTCGATCTCGCCGGGCACACGATAGCGCACCCCCTCGGCCTGGCGATCATCCTCGTAGCGGTGGGTTTCCGGCTCGGCGGGCACGCCCCACAGCGTCTCGCGGCTGCCGTCGTGAAAGGTATAGGTGGTGCAGCCGGCCAGCAGGGCGAGGGCCAGGCCGGCGGCGGCCAGCACAGTCGGGTGAGGCATGGGGCATCCTTGGCGTGTGGGGTGGCAGGTAACGATACTTTAGCTTTTCTCATCATGGCCCGCCCCGGCCGTTTACCACAAGCCGTTCGAGGCCCTCAGCCCGACCAGCCGGCGAGGATCGGCACATAGACCACCATCAGCAGCACGCTGATCAGCCCCAGCAGGTAGGGCACGATGGCGCGGGTGATGCGCTCCAGCGGTAGCTGGGTCACCGAAGAGGCCACATAGAGGTTGATCGCCACCGGCGGGGTGATCATCCCGACGGCGAGCCCCATGACGATGATGATGCCGAAGTGGATCGGGTCGATGCCGAGCTGGGTGACCAGGGGCAAGAGGACCGGGGTGAGAATGATCAGCGCGCTGGCGGTTTCGATGAACACCCCGGTGAGCAGGATCACGGCGACGACCAACAGCATGATCACGAAGGGATCGGTGGACAGTGAGAGCACTGCCTGGGCGATGGCCCCCGGGACCTGCCAGCTGGAGAGCGTCCAGCTGAGTACCGCCGAGGTGGCGATCACCAGCATGATCACCGACGTCGTTATCGCCGAGCGGATGAGGATGCGGTAGACGTCGGCCAGGCGCAGGTCGCGGTAGATAAACAGCGACACCAGCAGGGCGTAGTTGACCGCTACCACGGCGGCTTCGCTGGGCGTGAATACCCCGGAGAAGATACCCCCAGGATGATCACCGGTGTCATGAGCCCCCAGCTGGCGCTGCGGAAAGTACGCCAGATGGTGGCAGCCGAAAGCGCGGTGCCGCGGGGGTAGTTCCTGCGGTAGGCCTGGACGATGGCGATGGCACCAAGCCCGAGGCCCATGACAAGCCCGGGGATGACGCCGTTGAGGAACAGCGTCGACACCGACTGCTGGGCGATCACCGCGTAGATGATCATGGGAACCGAAGGGGGAATCACCACCCCGATGGTCCCGCTGGCGGCGATCAGGCTGGCGGCGGCAGCCGGATCATAGCCTTTCTTGCGCAGCTCCGGCACCAGGGTTGAGCCCACCGCCGCGGTAGTGGCCGCTCCAGAGCCGGAGATGGCGGCGAAGAACATACCGGCCCCCACCGAGACGATGGACAGACCGCCCTTGAGGAAGCCGAACAGGGCATCGGCAAAATTGACCAGCTTCTCACTGACCTTGCCCTGGGCCATCAGATCCCCGGTGAGGATGAACATGGGGACCGCCACCAGAGCAAAGGAGTTGATGCCCTGGAACATCTGCTGAGTGACGACCATTAGCGGTACGCCCTGGGCATTGAGGGCCAGCAGGGTGCTGGCGCCAATGGCCAGGGCAATGGGAACGCCCAGCAGCATGAAGCAGAAGAACAGTACGAATAGCAGCCCGGTCATGCCGGCGGCTCCTGGGGATGCGGGGCCCGGGGTCACCGCCCCTGGGGCCCTGGATCAGCAGTTCGACCAGATCCACCAGGGCGTACCAGGCCATGATCGCCGCCGAGATCGGGATGACCGCATAGACATAGGTCATGGAGAGGCGCAGCGAGGCGGACTTCTGGAAGCTCTGTGCCTGCATGTAGCGATAGCCGATCAGGATCAGGGCCACCATGAAGCTCAGGGCCACCAGGAGGGCGGCAATACGCGCCAGCTGCTTCAGGCGGCCGGGCAGGGCGTCGACCACGAAGGTCACGGCGATATGGCGGCCGCGCTGGAAGGCGAGGGTGGCGCCCAGAAAGGTGATCCACACCAGCAGAAAGCGGGCAACCTCCTCGGTCCAGCCCACCGCCGTGAAGAGCACGCGCGAGACGATCTGCAGGGTGATCACGCCGATCAGCGCCGCCATGCCCGCGAAGACCACGGGCTGAATGGCGGCGTCGAGAGCGTGCTCAATTCGCTGCAGTGCCTTGAGCAAGGCGGCGGTCAGGCTCGTCACTTAGTCCAGCGCCGCCCGGATCCGGGTCAGGTAGTCGCCAAACTGCTCGCCGTATTTTTCGTAGACCGGTGCTACAGCGGCCTGGAAGGCCTCGAGGTCGGCGTCATCAACGATCTGCATGCCGGCATCGCGCAGCTCCGCCAGCTGTTCGGCTTCCATCTCGGCATTGACACGGCGCTCATGCTCGGCAGCTTCCTGGGCCGCCTGCAGCATGACCGCTTGCGCGGGTTCCGGCAGCTCGTTCCAGACCGGCATGCCCATCACGAAGATCGCCGGGGCATAGGTGTGCCGTGACAGCGTCATGTGGCTCTGGGTTTCATGGAGCTTGAAGGAGTGGATGACGTTGACCGGGTTTTCCTGGCCGTCGATGGTGCCCTGCTGCATGGCAGTGAGTGCTTCCGTCCAGGCCATGGGAATGGCGTTGGCGCCAAGCTCGCGAAAGGTGTCCGTGTAGACGGGGTTCTCCATGACCCGGATACGCAGCCCGTCGATGTCGGCCGGCGAGCGCACCTCCCGCTCGCTGTTGGTCAGGTTGCGAAAGCCCCGTTCGGCGTAGGCCAAGCCCTTGAGGTTGACCTCGGATAGCTTGTCGAGCAGCTCCTGGCCGATCTCGCCGTCGAGGACCTCGTAGGCGGCCTCGGGGGAGGGAAACAGGAAGGGGAGCTCGAAGACTGCCATCTCCTCGACGAAATTCGCCACCGGACCATTGGTGATCACGCCCATGTCCACGGTGCCGATCTGCATGCCCTCGAGCAGGGTGCGCTCGTCGCCGAGGCTGGCGTTGGGGTAGATATCGATACTCACCGCCCCCTCGGTGCGTGCCTCTACCAGTTCCTGGAATTTCACGGCGGCAATATGGAAACCGTCTTGCTCGTTGACGACGTGGGCCAGGCGCAGGGTGACCGGGTCCATGTCGGCAAAGTCGGAAGCATTGGCGGCGGTGGTCAGGGCCAGCGAGATGCCCAGTGCCAGCGTGCGGGATGCGAAGCCTTTCATTGTTGTTTTCCTCTCTTGGTTCAGTCCATCGGTGAGCATGCCCATGGCAGCCCATAGGGTCAATCCGCTTCGGCTAAAGCAGTAGGGCATGACGACAGCATGCGGTACATCACGTAGGCGTCCACGGGGCCCTGTTCGGGGTGGCGGAAGGCGTGGGGCAGGGTGCCGATGATGGCAAAGCCGTGGCGCTGCCAGAGACGGATCGCCACCTCGTTGGTGGCCACCACCAGGTTGTACTGCATGGCGGTGAAGCCGAGCGTGAGGGCCTGGTGAATCGAGTCTTGGCACAGCCGGCTGGCGATGCCTTGCCCGCGGGCCGATTCGGCAACCAGGTAGCCGCAGTTCGCGACATGATCACCGGGTCCCGGCTGATTGGGCTTCAGGTAGTAGGTGCCCAGCACTCGGCCGGTTTCGTCAACGGCCACGCGTACTGCCCGGGGGAGCTCCACCCACATGCGGTGGGCGTCCTGTTCGGTGATATCGCGGGGCACGGCGTAGGTCTCGCCGGCACGAATACCGGCGCCATGAGCGACCAGAGGGCAGGCCAGTCTTCTGGCTGATAGGGACGAATAGCGGGCATAGAGGGTCCAGTCACTGTCAATCGTCACGATGGGGAAAGGCCAATAGTACGCCATCCCCATGGCCTGTCGATGGCCTTCCCAGTACAAACGGTTACGCTGAGGGGTGTCGTCGGCGGGGGGAATCGCGTTAGGGTGGGCGCATCCATGAATGGCAACGGAGTTTTCATGACATCAGCCAAGTATTTTGCAGCGGCGCTTCTGGCACTGGCCATGGCGGCCCCGGCGGCGGCTCAGCAGATGGCGCCTCAGGGCGCTGCGCCAACCCCGGAGCAGCAGGTGGATCAGCTCGACGAACTGCTGGGGCTGGATGATGGGCAGCGCCAGGAGCTAGTGTCGCTGCTCACCGAGATGCAAAACGGCATGCAGGAGCAGCAGAGCGAAGCCCAGGCGCTTCAGCAGCAGCTCCATGGCCACATTGGGCCCGACTATGACGAGCAGGCGATTCGTCAGGATGCGGCGCGGCTTGGTGAGCTGACCGGCGAGATGGCCGCAAACAATGTGCTGTTCCAGGCCCGCATGGAGTCGGTGTTTACTGACGAACAGCGCGCCGAGCTGGAGCGACAGGCCCAGCTGCGAGAGCAGCAGATGCGCCAGATGCAGGAGCAGATGCAGCAACAGCAGCAGCAAGCGCCGCAGTAAGTCTGCACGCTCGATCGCTGCCACGCAGCGAGACGCTATCGAAAAACGGCTGCCCGTGAAGGGCAGCCGTTTTTGTCGGTGCACCCCCGGCCGCAAGGGGGCCGGGAGTGGCGGGGGTCGCCGCCGCGGCCTGGCTCAGGGGCCGGCCAAAGCGCGCTCGAGGATCTCGAAGCGTCCCGGCTGCAGGGCGTCCTCCACCGCGGTGATGCGCAGGATATGCCCCAGGTCCGGGTGGGCGGGGCGAGCGATCAGGCGTCCGGCCTCCAGCAGCTCGCGGTTGAGGCGCTCCGCCAGCTCGGCGTCACCCAGGCGTAGCGCGATGAAGTTGGTGGCGCTGGGCAGTACCTCGGCGCCGAGCCCCCGGAAGTAGTCGGCGAGCCGCGCGCGGCGCGCCTTGACCTCGCGGACGTGCCGCTCCACCTCGTCATTGTGATCCAGGACCGTTTCGGCGGCGGCCTGGGTCAGGGTCGAGACGGCGTAGTGAATGCGCACCTTCATCATTATCGCCAGGGTCTCGGGCTCGGCGATGGCGTAGCCGATGCGCAGGCCGGCCAGGCCGTGGGCCTTGGAGAGGGTGCGCAGTCGTACCACCCCGGGGAGTGCCTCGCGGCTGAAGGGGCTGTCGGCATCGTCGCGGAAGTCGTGGTAGGCCTCGTCGAGCAGCAGCCAGCAGTCGTCGGGAAGCGCCTCCCGCAGGCGGCGGATGGCGTCGTCGTCATGGAGGTGGCCGCTGGGGTTGTCGGGGTTGGCCAGATAGACCAGCCGCGCCTTTTCCTTGATCGCAGCGCTGAGCAGGCTCTCCAGATTGGGGGCCAGGACCCCGGGCGCTTCATGGTAGGGAAGCTCGACCAGCCGGCAGCCGTGCCCCCGGGCGAAATAGCCGAAGGTCGGGTAGGTGCCGCCGGCACTGATTACCCGCTCCCCGGGACGGTGAGCGCGCGCAGCGCCAGGGCGATCAGGCTGTCGGCCCCGGCGTCCACCAGGGTGTTGTCCAGCGGAAGCCCATGGAGGGCCTGCAGCCGCTGGCGCACGCCCAGGGCCTCGGCGTCCCCGTAGCAGTAGACGTGCTCAGCCAGGGCGTCGCCGAACCGTTCGCGCAGCGCCCGGTGGGGCATGTCCAGGCCCTCGTTGGAGCCCAGGCGATGGGGAATCTCGCGGCCGATCCGGCGCTCCAGCACCTTGATGCCGGGGAAGGGGTTGTCGGGGCCTTGGCCGGTGAGATGGTCGGGAAAGCGGGGCATAGGGAGCCTTTCGAATCATCCAGGGTGAATGGAACTAGTCGACCGGCGGCACGGCCAACTCATAGGTCTGCCAGTCGGTATGCCGCGCGCAGCGGTCGTAGACGGCGCGGGCCCGATAGTTGTGCTCACGGGTGATCCAGCGTACCAGCGGCCAGCCATGATGGCGCGCCTCTTCTCTAAGGGCGTCGAGCATGGCATCGGCGATCCCGCTGCCCCGGTGGGCGGGGTCGACGAAGAGATCGTCGAGAAAGCCGATTCGGGTGCCGCGCAGCGGCGAGGGCATGGGCGATAATGCATCAGGCCGATGGCCTCGCCGTTGTTGCTGCGCGCCAGGCGGCAGTGGAAGGGTTCGTCCGGGGCGTGAATCCAGCCCCATACGGTGTCGAGGATCTCCTCGCTCATGGGCATGCCGTAGTAGTCCGCGTAGCCGCGGTAGAGACGCTGCCAGTCGGCGCGATCCTGATCGGTGGGAGAGTGAAGCGTTGGGGTCATGGTGACGGCCTCCTTTGCGTCATGACGATACCCACAGCCGCCAGGGTCAAGGCAAGGGCTGCCACAACCCTCGGGCCAAGCGGCTCATTCAGCAGCACCGCGGCGCTTATCACGCCGACCACCGGGATGATCAGGGTGCTGATGGTCGACTGACCGATGGTCAGGCGGTTGACGTTGCGAAACCACAGCATCTGCGCGAGGCAGATAGCGAAAATCAGGTGATAGCCCAGCCCCAGCCAGGTGGTGCGCTGCCATTGTACCGGAGGCGGCGGCGCCTCGAGCCCGATGGCAAGCAGCAGCATGGGGATGGCGCAGAGGGCGAACTGCCAGCCGGTGATGACCACCGGATGGCCCTGCCAGTCACCGCGCCGCTTGATGAGTACGGTGCCGAAGGCCCAGGAGAGCGCGGCTCCAAGCACGAACAGCGGTCCGATGAGCCCGTCGAGACCCGCTGCCAGGGCGGCCGGGCCGAGCAGCAGCAGGCCGATCTGTCCGAGCCCGAGCCCCAGCCACTGGCGGCCGGTGATCCGCTCGCCTAGCAGGCCGATGGCCATCAGCAGGGCCCAGCAGGGCATGGTGAAGGCGATAATGGCCGCCTGGGAGGTAGGCATGTTGAGCTGGGCGAAGGCGGTGCCAACGTTGAAGCCGAGAATGGTGAAGCCCCCGGCGACCGCCAGCCAGGGTAGCTCCTGCCGGCTCACTCGCAGCGGCAGTCGACGGGCCCAGGCCCAGCCCAGCAGCATCAGGGCGCCGCTGGTGAAGCCGATGGCGCGCAGGCTGAAGGGGGGCAGATCCATCAGGGCGAAGCGTACCGCCGGCCAGTTGCCTCCCCAGAACAGGCCGATGGCGGCGATCAGCAGCGCCGCCGAGATGGCGGGGCGCGCCTGCAGCTTGGCGTTCAAGGTGTCGGAAATCGACATGGGCACGTCAGCCGTCCGGCGCCAGTACCTTATGGCGGTTGAGCAGTCCCCTTGGGTCCAGCGCCCGCTTTAGGGTGTGCATCAGGGCGATCTCCTCCGGGCTTCGTGATACCGCCAGGTAGTCGCGCTTCTCCAGGCCGATGCCGTGCTCGGCGGAAATTGACCCGCCGAGTCTGGCCAGGGGGGCATAGACCAGCCCCTCGACGGCGCGGCGCGCCTCGGGGGCCTGACTGCCCACGCTGATCGAGACGTGCAGGTTGCCGTCGCCCAGATGCCCGAAGACCACCATGCGAGCCGTGGGCCACTGCCTTGCCAGGCTGGCTTCGAGGGTGTCGACATAGGCCTGCATGGCGGCGATCGGCAGGCTGATATCGAAGGTGAACATGGGGAGAGCGCCTGCAGTAGCCCCTCGATATCCTCGCGGATTGCCCATAGGCCCTGGCGCTGGGTCTCCGAGTGGGCCACCACGGCGTCCTGGATCAGGCCGTCATCGAAGGCCGATTCCAGCGCCTGGTTGAAGCGTGCGGCATTGCTGTCATCATCCACGCCAAGCGATTCGATCAGCGCATAGTAGGGTGATGTGGTGGCCAGGGGCGGGGCATGTCGGCCGCTCTCCTCGGTGAGCAGGCGATAGTGGTTACGCCACATCACCTCGAAGGTACCCAGGGCGCCGCCTAGCTGGCGTCCCATCTGCTGCAGCAGCCCGGTCAGCGCCTCGAAGGAGGGGCAGGCCACCAGGGCCGTCTGCTCGCTGGGCTGGGTCGGCTGCAGCTTGAGCACCGCCCGTGTCACGATGCCCAGCGTGCCCTCGCTGCCGATGAACAGCTGCTTGAGGTCGTAGCCGGCATTGTTCTTGAGCATGTGGTTCATCGAGCTGATCACGCGGCCATCGGCGAGCACCGCTTCTAGCCCCAGTACCTGCTGGCGCATCATGCCGTAGCGAATCACCCGCACGCCGCCGGCGTTGGTGGCGATATTGCCGCCGATGGTGCAGGAGCCGCGGGCGCCGAGGTCGAGTGCGAACTGCAGGTCGTGGGCGGCCGCCGCCTCCTGGACCCGCTGTAGGGCGACCCCGGCCTGGACGGTCATGGTGCCGCCCACGGGGTCGATGGCCTCGATGGCGTTCATGCGCTCCAGGGAGACGACCACCTCGTCGGGGGCGGCCTCAGCGCCGTGCACCAGGCCGGTCAGGCCGCCGTGAGTCACCACCGGCTGGTTGGCCTCATGGCAGAGGCGCATCACCGCCGCCAGTTCGTCGGTGTCGGCAGGCCGCACGATGGCACCGGCGCGACAGCCGGCGCCGGTCATCCAGTCGACGCGCCGGGCGGCAACGTCGTCGCCGATGAGCAGGCCGGCGTTGCCGACACGCTCGGCGATATCCTTCAGGAGTGCATCCATGGGGTGTCCTGTGTGCATCATGCGCTGGCCAGCTCCGCTTCCCTACCGGGAATGGCCTCCAGCAGCTGCCGGGTGTAGGCCTCCTGGGGAGAGAGAAAGACCGCCTCGGCGCTACCCTGCTCGACGATGCGGCCGTGCTGCATGACGATGATGTGGTCGCAAATCTGGGCAGCCACCCGCAGGTCGTGGGTAATGAACAGCAGCGACAGCGACAGCTTTTGCTTGAGATCCTCCAGCAGCTCGAGGATCTGGGCCTGGATGGAGACATCCAGCGCCGAGACGGCCTCGTCCGCCACGATCAGCTCGGGGTTCAGCGCCAGGGCCCGGGCGATACCGATACGCTGGCGCTGCCCGCCGGAAAACTCATGGGGGTAGCGGTCCACGGCGACGGCGCCCAGGCCTACCAGATCGAGCAGCTCCCCGGCCTGCTTCATGGCGTCCCGGCGCGACACGCCGTTGGCCATGGGGCCTTGGGCGATGGCATAGCCGACTCGGGTGCGCGGATTGAGCGACGCGTAGGGGTCCTGGAAAATCATCTGCACCCGCCAGCGCTGTCGGCGCAGCTCGTCTTTTCGGAGTGACGAGAAGTCGGTGCCGGAGAGCAGCAAGGTGCCGCTGTCGGGGCGTTCCAGACGCACCACGCAGCGCCCGAGGGTCGACTTGCCCGAGCCCGACTCGCCGACGATCCCGACCGTCTCGCCGGGGGCCAGCTGGAAGGAGACATCGCGCAGCGCCACCACCTCGCGGGCCGGCTTGAATAGCCCGCCTCGGGAGCGGAACACCTTATTGAGCCCCCTGACCTCGAGAAGCGGTGCCTGTTGCTCTGGGCCGTGCGCCTGGGGAATGAGGTTGCTGGGGATGGCGTCGATCAGCGCGCGGGTATACTCATGCTGAGGGTGGTTGAGGACCTCGTCGGCGCTGCCCAGCTCGACGATTCTGCCTTCGCGCATCACGCAGACCCGGGTGGCGACCTCGGCCACCACGCCGAAGTCGTGGGTGATGAACATGACCGCCATGCCGCGACGGCGCTGCAGATCTCGAATCAATTCCAGGATCTGTGCCTGGGTGGTGACATCGAGCGCCGTGGTGGGCTCGTCGGCGATCAGCAGTTCCGGCTCCAGGGCCAGTGCCATGGCGATCATCACCCTCTGGCGCTGGCCCCCGGAGAGCTGGAAGGGGTAGGCGCGAATCGCCTTGTCCGGCTGCGGTATGCCGACCTCTTCCAGCAGCGCCAGGGCCCTGGCCTGGCGCTCCTTGGCGGTGTATCGACCATGGGCCTCGAACACCTCGGCGATCTGGGCGCCGACCCGCATCAAGGGGTTCAAGGCCGTCATCGGCTCCTGGAAGATCATGCCGATGCGCAGGCCGCGCAGCTGACGGTGTTGTTTTTCGGTGAGCGTGAGCAGATTCTGGCCGTCGAAGATCACCTCGCCGCCGGTGGCTCGCACGCCCTTGGGGAGCAGCCCCATGAGGGCGTTGGCCGCCATCGACTTGCCGGAGCCGGATTCCCCGACCACGCACATGATCTCGCCGCGCTGCACGTCATAGCTGACGTCTTCCACGGCATGCTTGCGATCGGCTCCCTTGGGCAGGGCAATGGTGAGATCGCGAATGCTCAACAGGGTATCGGGCATGGGAGGTTCCTCGTCAGGAGCGTTCGCGGGCGAGCTTGGGATCGAGCGCATCATCGAGCCCTTCGCCCACCAGGTTGAGCGCCAGCACCGTGAGCAGGATGGCCACGCCGGGGAAGAAGCTCAGCCACCAGGCCTGGCGGATCACGGTGCGCGCCGCGCCGATCATATAGCCCCAGGACATGACGTTGGGATCGCCAAGCCCCAGGAAGGAGAGCGCGGACTCCAGCAGGATAGCGGTGGCCACCATCAGCGAGGCCAGCACGATGATCGGTGACAGGGTGTTGGGCAGGATTTGGCGCAGGATGATGGTGCGGTTGGTCTGGCCCACCAGGCGCGCCGCCTCGACGTATTCACGGTGGCGTAGCGACATGAACTCGGCCCGGACCAGACGCGCCACCGGCGGCCAGCTGACGATGGCAATCGCCAAGACGATAGAGGTAATGCTGGGCTGCATGATCGCCACCAGCACGATGGCCAGGGCGAAGTTGGGAATGGTCTGGAAGAACTCGGTGAAGCGCATCAGCGCATCGTCGACCAGGCCGCCATAGTAGCCGGCGATGGCCCCCAGTGGCACCCCGATCATCAGTGCCACGGTGGTCGAGACCAGGCCGATCAGCAGCGAGACCCAGGCGCCGTGCATCAGGCCGGCGGCCACGTTGCGTCCCATGGTGTCGGTGCCCAGCGGAAACCCTTCGACCTCCAGGGGGAGGAAGGGGCGCTGGACCATGCGCCACGGGGACTCTGGGAACACGAAGGGCGCCAGGATCGCCATCAGGATGATCGCCATCAGGATGATCAGTCCGACCAGGGCGCCGCGGTTCTGGGCGAAGCGGGCAAAGAAACTCATGACGCCTCCTTGATACGCGGGTCGGCCAGCCGGTAGACGAGATCCGTGATGATGTTGAACACGATGACCAGGGCCGCGGAGAAGAAGAAGATGCCCAGCAGCAGGTTATAGTCGCGCTGCTGCAGCGCCTCGAACATCAGGCGGCCGATCCCGGGCCAGGCGAATACCGTTTCGGTGAGAATGGCACCGCCCACCATCTGACCCGCCTGCAGGCCCGCCAGGGTGATGATCGGCAGCAGGGCGTTGCGCAGGATGTGGCGTCGCTGGATCACGCTGTTCTTGAGCCCCTTGGCGCGGGCGGTCTTGACGAAGTCCTGCTGGCTGGCCTCCAGCATGGAGGCGCGGGTCATCCGGGTGTAGATGGCCATGAAGAACAGCGCCAGGGTGGTGGCCGGCAGGATCAGGTGCTTGCCCACGTCCAGCACCAGCGCCATCCCGGTATGGCCGGCGCCCACGGTGTACATGCCGTAGGCCGGGAGCAGGTCCAGATAGACGGAGAAGAGTACCACCGACATCAGCGCGACCCAGAACAGCGGGGTGGCATAGAAGAGTAGTGCCAGGGCCATGATGACCGAGCCAGACGGTTTCTTGGCGCGGGCGGCGGCCAGGGAGCCGGCGACGATGCCCAGCGCCAGGGAGAGCACGAAGGCCGTGCCGGTGAGCAGCAGAGTCGCGGGCAGGCGGGCGAGGATTAGGTCGAGCACCGGCACCCCCTGGCGATAGGAGAAGCCGAAGTCGAGCATGGCAATGCCCGAGACATAGCGCCATAGCTGCACATAGACAGGCTGGTCGAGGCCGAAGCGCTCGCGCAGCTGGCGCAGGAACTCCTCGTCGGTGGCGCCCGCCTCGCCGGCCAGAATGGCGGCGGGATCACCGGGTGCCAGCTGGATCAGCACGAAGTTGAAGATGATGATCATGAACAGCACGATGACGGCTTTTAACAGCCGCATCGTGATCAGTCGGACGTAGAGCATGCGATGGCCTCGGCGGCAAGCAAGACGCGATGGGTGTCAGGGAGGGGCGGTGGGGGCCGCCCCTCCTCAGGCTGCGAATCTCGACGCGTCAGCGATCGAGCCAGGCGTCCTTGAAGCCATCGTTGACGCCCACCCCTGAGGTAATCAGGTCTTTGACATCACAGCGATAGATGGTCGGGAAACCGAGCTCCATCAGCCAGCCCACCGGGACATCCTCGTGGAGGATCTCCTGGGCCTCGCGATACAGGGCCTCGCGCTCCTCGTCGGGGAAGGCCGTGGCGGCGGCGTTGAAGAGCTCGTCGACTCGTTCGTTTTCGTAGCCGCCGACGTTGTTCCAGGGCGAGCCGCGCTCGATGTTGTCGGACAGGTAGGAGCGGGTGATGCCCAGCGCCGGGTCGCCGTACTGGTAGAGGAAGGTGAAGGCCATGTCGTAGTCCCACTCCGAGAGCCGCTGGTTCCAGCCGCCCACGTCGGTGGACTGGGTACGCACGTTGACGCCTACCTCGCGCAGGTTCTGCTGAACCGCCTCGGCCCAGCGGGTCCAGGTCTCGCCGTAGGGCAGCGGGAGCAGCCGGACCTCCTCGCCGTCATAGCCCATTTCCTCGAGCAGCTCTCGGGCGCGTTCTGGGTTGTGGTCGTAGGGCTCGAGACCGTCGTGCTGGAACCGCGCGTTGGAGCCGAAGGCCGAGAGGGGTACCTGGCCCAGCTCGTTCCACAGCACGCTGTGGGCGAAGTCGCGGTCCATGGCATACATCACCGCCTGGCGGAAGCGCTTGTCGGCGGTGGGGCCTTCGCGATTGTTCATCCACAGCATGGCGAAGGGGCTGAAGTACTCGTGCCCTTTGTCGGTGATGCAGGTGTTGTCCATGGCGGAGAGCCGCGGGATATCGAAGTTCTCCACGGTCCCGTTGGGGAGCACGTCGACGGTACCGTTCTCGTAGGCCACGGCGCGGGAGGCACCGTCGGGAATGATGTGCCAGTTGATGCCGTCGAGGTAGGGCAGCTCCTCCTCGTAGTAGTCATCGTTGCGAACCAGCTGAATGACGGTCCCGCGGTCCCAGTTCTCGAACTTGAAGGGACCGGTGCCGATGGGATGGTTGTTATGCTCATTGTCGCGGAAGTCGGTGCCCTCGTAGAGATGCTTGGGCACCATGGTGAAGGTTCCCGCCTCGAAGGAGAGAAGGAAGGGACCGAAGGGCTCGGCGAGGGTGAACACCACGGTATGGTCGTCGGTAGCCTCGATGCTCTCGACGTGCTGCAACACCGCTCGGGCGCTGGGGTTGAGCTCTCGATGGAACACATCGGCGGAGAAGACCACGTCCTCGGCGGTGAACGGTTCGCCGTCGTGCCACAGCACGTCGTCACGCAGCTGGAAGGTCCAGGTCAGACCATCGTCACTAACCTCCCAGGATTCAGCCAGCTGAGGCATCGGGTCAAGGTCGGTGGAGTAGCGAAGCAGCCCCTCGTAGATGTTACCGGCCACGGTGCGCGTCGGGGCATTCTGGATCATGCCCAGTACCAGGCCCGGCGGTTCGGGCTGGATGATGGTGTTGATGGTGCCGCCGCTTCTGGGCTCGTCGGCGTTGGCAATGGCGGTGGCGGTGGTAAAGGCGAGGGCGGCGATGGCGGTGGCCAACGGAGTCTTCATCATGATGCGGTACCTTGTTGTTGTGTCGTTGCCTTGTTGAAGGGTCGTTGCCATGCACGGCGGGCCGTCGCGCTGGTGCGACCGAAGGCGTAGCAGCCTTCTTGAACATAGCAGCGGTTGGAAAAACTGTCGACAGTCGGCAATCGGCAGTCGACAGCCCGTACCATTGCGTCATACTGACGTCAGCGATACGCCATAGAGTCTAGCCAGCATGCCCTCATCCAGAGCCCTAGGAGATTTCACGGTCATTCAGCAGCGCAACCTGGTAGATCAGGTCGCCGACTTTCTCACCCAGGCCATCATCGTCCAGCGCTTTGCCCCCGGCGAGCGCCTCTCCGAGGTGCAGCTGGCCCGAGAGCTTGGGGTGAGCCGGGCCCCGGTACGTGAAGCCGCCCGGCTGCTGGAAAGTCGCGGGCTGCTGGTCAGCCAGCCGCGCCGGGGTTTCTTCGTGCGTGCCCTGGATGGCCGTGAGCTGGACGATATCTTCGATTTGCGGCTCTGCCTGGAGCGCCACGCCATCGAGCGGCTCGCGCAGGATGCCGCATCCGAGACCCTTGACACCCTGGCTCGCCAGGTGGACGTCCTCTGCGAGGCGGCCGCCAGCGGCAACGAGAGTCGGCGCATCGAGGAGGACCTGAATTTTCACCGCCTGCTCATCGCCTCGGCGGGCAATCGCCGCCTGCTCAAGACCTTCGATGACCTGGCTCATGAGCTGCGTTTGTGCATCACCCTGATCACCAAGACCCATGAGAGCCCCGACACCATCGCCGACAGCCACCGCTGGCTGCTCGAGGCGCTGGCCAGCGCCTCGCCGGCACGCTGTCGCGAGGCCATCGATTACCATATCGGCGTGGCAAGGGATTACGTGGTGCGGGGAGTCGGCGATTCGGCATGAGAGGCGCCGGGTTCGGGTCACCCCCGGGGCATGGGATAGCGCCGGTCTGCCTTGCCGGCCTTGACCACCTGCCCCGGGGTATCGTGTCCCACCAGCGCCGGCAGCCCCGCGGCCACCGCCAGCAGGGCGTCCAGGTCGACGCCGGTGTCGACCCCCATCTGCTCGAACATATGGACCAGATCCTCGGTGCAGACGTTGCCGGTGGCGCCCGGGGCGAACGGGCAGCCCCCGAGACCGCCGAGTGAGGCATCGAAGCGCTGGATCCCGGCCTGCCAGGCGGCTAGTGCGTTGGCCAGCCCCATGCCTCGGGTATTGTGGAAGTGCAGGGTGAAGGGCGTGTCGGGCCAGCGCGCCACTACCGCTTCGCACAGCCTTCCGACCTGGGCGGGGTTGGCCATGCCGGTGGTGTCGCAGAGGGTAACGCCATCGATACCCAGCGCTAGCAGCCGCTCCACCAGTTCGATCACCCGGGCCTCGGGGACTTCGCCCTCGAAGGGACAGCCAAAGGCGGTGGAGAGCGAGGCGTTGAGGAAGACGCCGCTGTCACGCGAGGTGGCCACGATATCGGCAAACCGCTCGAGCGACTGTTCCGGCGTCATGCGCAGGTTAGCGCGGCCATGGGAGTCGCTCGCCGACATGACCAGATTGATTTCGTCCACCCCGCAGGCCAGCGCCCTTTCGCAACCTCGCCGGTTGGGCACCAGCACGGTGATGCCGACATCGTCGCGGCGCTGAATACCGTTTATCACTTCCTCGGCATCGCGCAGGTTGGGAATCGCCTTCGGCGAGGTAAAGGAGGTCGCTTCGATACGGGCCAGGCCGGTGGTCGATAGGGCATCGATCAGGCGTATCTTGGCGTCTGTGGGTACGAAATCGGCTTCGATCTGCAGGCCGTCTCGGGGCGCTACCTCATTGATCTGTAAGCGTGTCATAAGCTCTCCTGAGGGTGGCCGATCGAGGCGGCCGAATCAGATAATGCCGGCCTGGCGCAGCTTCTCGCGGGTCGCCGTATCGATGCCCAACTCGTCGAGTACCTCGTCGGTGTGCTGTCCCAGCGCCGGCCCACCGTTGCCTAATCGTCCCGGGGTGGCGCTGAGCTTGGGCAGAACCCCCGGTACCTTCAGCGGCTTGCCGTTGGGCCGGGTGATGCTTTGGATCATCTCGCGGGCGAGGTAGTGGGGGTCGCTGGCGATGTCGGCCGCGGTATAGGGGTAGCCGGCCGGCACCCGGGCTGCATCCAACTGGGTGAGGATGTCGTCACGCTCTCGCGTTAGGGTCCAGGCCTGGATGGCGCCATCGATACGCTCGGCTTGGCGAGAGCGCCCATCGTTATGGGCCAGCGCCGGGTCGTCGGCGAGATCGGGACGTTCGATCACCTGCATCAGGCGCTTGAAGATGCTGTCGCCGTTGCCGGCGATCAGCACGTAGTCGCCGTTGCGGGTCCGGTAGGCATTCGAGGGCGTGATTCCCGGCAGCGCACTGCCGCTGGGCTGGCGGATATCGCCGCTGGCGTCGTACTCCGGCAGCAGGCTTTCCATCATGGCGAAGACCGACTCGTAGAGGGCGATGTCGACTTCCTGCCCCTGGCCGCTGCGGGCCCGCTCCTGGAGGGCTAGCAGGGTGCCGATGACGGCATACAGGGCCGATAGCGAGTCGCCGATACTGACGCCGACTCGCACCGAGGGCTGGTCGGGATGGCCGGTCAGGTAGCGCAAGCCGCCCATGGCTTCGCCGATGACCCCGAAGCCGGGCTTGTCGCGATAGGGGCCGGTCTGACCGTAGCCCGAGACGCGCACCATGATCAGTCCGGGGTTGATGGCCGAAAGCGCTTCCCAGCCGAGGCCCCAGGATTCGAGGGTGCCAGGGCGAAAATTTTCCACCAGCACATCGGCCTCGGCGACCAGGCGGCGCACCAGGTCCTGGCCCTCCTGGCTGCGCAGGTCCAGCGATACCGAGCGCTTGTTACGGGTCTGCACGTGCCACCAGAGCGAGGTGCCGTCCTCGATCATTCGCCAACTGCGAAGTGGATCTCCGGTGCCCGGCGGTTCGATCTTGATGACGTCGGCACCAAATTCACCGAGCAGCTTGGTGGCGAAAGGCCCGGCAATCGAGCTGGCCCAGCTCCAGCACCTTGAGGTCATCCAGCGGCAGGCGCCGGACATCCGATCGCGTCATGGTTGGCACTCCTTGGGCGAGATGGGATCAGCATGGGCGAGACCGAGCGGCGCAACAATTCAGGATAGAGGAAGTGTGGTTTCGTTTTTAACGAAGTCTTGTCGTAGCATGGTCCTTCCTGCTCTGCCGACGAGGATGCGACGTGCGCCGATTCGACTTTGTCACCCTGAAGCTGTTCGTGTCGATTGCCGACGAAGGGCGGCTAACCGCTGCCGCGGAGCGCGAGCATATGGCGCTGGCCGCAGTCAGCAAGCGGATCAGCGATCTGGAGTCGCTGGTGGGTACGTCGCTGCTGTATCGCAGGCCGCGAGGGGTCGAATTGACGCCGGCCGGACACGCCTTTCTCCACCATGCGCGGCGTATTCTGGAAAATCTCGAGCGCCTCTCGGCAGAGCTGAGCGAATACGGGGAGGGGATCAGGGGCCATGTGCGGATCCATTCCAATACGTCGGCCATCATCGCCTTCTTGCCCAGGATCTGAGTACCTTTTCTCGGCAGTTTCCACAGATCAAGATCGATCTGCAGGAGCGGGTCAGCTCCGAGGTGATCTCCGCGGTACGCGATGGCCTGACCGACGTCGGCGTCTTTGCTGGCCATGTGCCCTGCGATGGCCTGCAGATCCTTCCCTACCGTAGCGACCGGCTAGTGCTGATGACGCCCAGCGACCATCCTCTGGCACAGCGTGAGACGCTGCAGCTGCACGAGGCGACCCCGTACGATTTCGTCGGACTGCAGCAGGACACGTCGCTGCAGGCTCTGTTGCACGAGCAGGCGAATCAGGCGGGCAAGACGCTGCGGATGCGCATCCAGGTGCGCAGCTTCGATGCCATCTGCCGCATGATCCACCACGGCATGGGGGTAGGGGTGCTGCCCGAGCGCACCATCTATCGCGACCTGCGCGACCTCAAGCTGCACAGCATCCCCCTGAGCGATCCCTGGGCACGTCGCGAACTGGTGATCGGCATTCGCCAGTATGAAGGGCTACCGGTCATCGCGCGGCACCTGGTCGATCATCTAAGCGCCAGCGACGGGTCATTCGTCGCGCAGGATGGTGAAAGGTGACCATTGCTGGCAGAGCGGTGCGACCTCGAGCCGGGTAATGTTGACATGAGGGGCAGCTCAGCGATGTGCAGTGCCTGGGCCGCAACATCGGCCGGCTGCAGGGAGCGAGTGCCGGCGTAGTAGCGTTCGGCGAAGTCTCGGTCGCCCTTCATGCGTACCTCGGTGAATTCACTCACGGTCATGCCCGGCGCCAGGTCGGTGACACGCACGCCTGCGGCGCTGACATCGCAGCGCAGGTTGTAGCTGAACTGTTCGACGAATGCCTTGGTGGCGCCATAGACGTGCCCCCCAGGGTAGGGGGTGTGCCCGGCAATGGAGCCGATGTTGATGATGCTGGCGCCCTGACCATGGGCGATGAGATTCGGAAGCAGCAGGCGTGTCACTGTGACCAGCCCCTTGATGTTGGTATCGATCATTGCATACCAGTCGTCGAGCTCAGCGTGTTGTGCGGGTCCCTTACCCAGGGCAACACCCGCATTGTTGATCAATACCTGGATGTCCCGGAAAGACGCGGGGAGCGAGTCGACGAGCTGTTCGACGGCCTTGCTGTCGGTCACGTCGAGAGCGGCGCTATGGATGGGCACCGAAGCCCCGAGATCATGGCGCAGGGCGTCGAGTCGACTCTGTCGGCGACCGGTAAGGACGAGGCCCCAGCCAGCGGTGGCGAAGGCCTCGGCACATGCCCGGCCGATGCCTGAGGTGGCGCCGGTGATGAATGCGATCGGTGCGGTTTCGTGCATGATGAATGCTCCATTATGCGACTCGTTATTGAGGTGCCGGCGGCGTTCGGGTTGATATTAGCCATTGGTCGCACTTTTCAGGGGGAGCGGCGAAAAGCGCCCAGGCTAGTGGGCTGCAGAGCCATCGTGAAATGCGAAGGCTCCCTTCATCAAAACCGATTTGAGCGCGGCGGGGGCTTGTTTCAAGATCAGGACACAGCACAACGAAGCCCCTCATAACCATAACGATCAGGAGAGCATCATGCGCAAGTCCATGCTTGCCACGCTGGCCACCTTCGGCATGCTGAGCGCCCCGTTCGCGCTGGCCGATTCCATCGAAATTCAGGTCAATAACACCATGAGCGAGGGCGGCTCGGAAAGCGCTGCCGTCGAGCGCTTTGCCGACTATCTCGAAGAGCAGGCCCCGGGGCGGTTCAACGTCCGGCCCTTCCTCGCCGGCTCGCTGGGCAGTGAGGATGGGGTGCTCGAGCTGCTCAACCTCGGCCAGACGCAGATCTCCATCACCGGAGGCAACTGGCGACAGCAGTACGCCCCGGAGTACGACGCCATCACCGTGCCATTCCTCTTCTCGACCTGGGACGAGGTGGACGCCTACATGGAGAGTCCTTCCGGCCAGCGGTTGGTGGAAATCGCCGAGGAGAAAGGCGGTCTCAAGTATTTTGGTACACAGCATCGCGGGCCACGCCATATGACCGCCAACAAGGCGATTCATACGCCCGATGACCTGCAGGGCTTCCGTCTACGGCTGCCGTCTCTGCCGGTGTGGCTGGAGGTCTGGGAGGAGATCGGTGCCCAGGTGGTCAACGTTCCGGCACCGGAAATCTATCTGGCCATGCAGACACGGCAGGTCGACGGGCACGAGAACTCGCTCTCTTCTCCCTACACCCGTCGGCTGTGGGAGGTGCAGGATCACATCATCCTCACCAGCCATGTCATGTTCCCCTGGAACTGGGTGGCCAGCTCGCGCTGGTGGGATGGGCTCGAGGAAGATGACCAGGCCTTGATCACCGAAGCGATCCACGTGGCGCGCCAGCACGGCACCGAGGTGGAGCGCGAACTGGACGAATACTACCTCGAGGAGCTTCAGCAGGCGGGCATGACGGTTATCGAGCCTGACATCGACAGCTTCCGTGAGGCGGCCTTGCCGGCGATCGAGCGCGTCATGGCCGACATGGCCGATGGCGTAATGGCCGATGCCATGGGGGAGAGCGCCGCCGACTGAACGCCATCGCCCCGATATCGATACGATTCGTCAGCGGCGCCCTCCGGGACGCCGCTGATTTTCTGCCTAAAGGAGTGCCATCTTGACATCTTCTGTTATGCCGCCTCCGAGAGGTCTGGACAGGGCGACCTTTTACCTGCTCCGCGGCATCACCCTGGTGTGTGATGCCGTCGGTGTGCTGCTGCTTGCCGGGATTTTGGGGTTGATTGTCGCCGCCGTGATTGCGCGTGATCTCCTCGGCCTGGGGATGCCCTGGACCGAGGAGGTGGCGTCCATGCTGGCGATCTACGCCGTTGCCTTCGGTTCGCTATCGGCCTGGGTGCGGATCGAACATCTGGTCGTGGATCTGTTCAGCCATCGCTTGGGGTGGCTTGCTCGCGGCCTCCAGTACCGTCTGGTGGCGCTGCTCTCCTGTGGATTCTTCTCCTTGGCCGCCTATGGCGCCTTGACCATGTCCGTTGCCAGTGCCCACAACCGCACGGTGTCGCTGGGTATCAGCTTCAGCTACCTCTATTACGGCATCTTCATCGCTTTTGCCGGCATGGCGGTGCTGGCGCTGTGGCAGACATTGCGCGGTCCGGTACCGTGGCAGGATTCCCTTCGCGCCGAGCAGGAGCCCAGCTGATGCAGGAACTCATGGTGTTCGTCGGCGGCCTGCTGCTATTGATGGCGATCGGGCTGCCGGTGGTGGTGGCCATCGGCATTACCTCCTTCATCGCCCTGGCGGTGACCGGCGCCGGCGGCCTGCCGGTGGAGCTGATGTCGCTGCGAATGGTGCAGACGCTCAACAACTTTACGCTGCTGGCCATCCCGCTTTCATCCTCGCGGCCAACGTCATGAACACCGGCTCGACGACCACGAGGATATTCGATTTCGCTACCGCTCTGGTGGGCTTCACCAAGGGTGGGCTGGGGCATGCCAACGTCGTTGCCAGTTCGATCTTCGCCACGATGTCGGGTACTGCCGTGGCCGATGCCGCGGGTCTTGGCAGCATCGAAATCAAGGCCATGAAGGAGCGGGGCTATGACCTGGGGTACTCGGCGGGAATCACCGCTGCCTCGAGCGTCATCGGGCCGATTCTCCCGCCTAGCATTGCGCTGGTCGTCTATGGTTGGCTGGCCAACGTCAGCATTGGCGCTCTGTTCATGGCGGGGCTGGTGCCGGGTATCCTCATGGCGGTCCTGTTCATGGGGATGACGGTGGCGCTCGGTGCCGGCAAGCGCGTGGCGATGCCGCCCCCGCGCCGTTCGACGGCAAGGAAGTATGGCGTACCGGCAAGCGGGCCATCCTGCCACTGCTGATGCCCGCGATCATCGTCGGGGAATCTGGGCGGTCTCTTCACGCCCACCGAGGCCGGTGCGATTGCCTCGCTCTACGCCGTCATTCTTGGCGGCTTGATCTATCGCGATCTCTCCCTGCTCGACCTGTTCAAGGCATTTCGGCGCACCCTGATGTTCAGCGCGGCGATTCTGCTGATCATCGCCGTCTCCAGCTTCTATGGTTGGATTCTGGTCCGTATCGGGATACCTCAGGCGCTGGCTGGCCAGGTCGCCGGCATCGACATGCCCACTGTCCTGCTGCTGCTGGCGTTTGCCCTGTTCTTCTTGCTGATCGGCTGTTTCATGTCGGTGATCGAGAGTATTCTCATCTTTACGCCGATCGTGGTGCCCGCCGCCCTGGCGGCCGGGCTAGATCCGATCCACTTCGGAATCGTCATGGTGCTCGCTCTGTCGGTAGGCGTCATTACGCCACCCTTCGGCACGGTGCTGTTTCTGATGGTGGGCATTACCCGGCTGCGCTACGCACAGATCGTGATCTCGATCCTGCCGTTTCTTATCCCTATTTTGCTAACGATTCTGATTCTGATCGCAGCGCCGCCTTTGACGACCTGGCTGCCCCGAACGCTGGGGTATTGATTGGCACAAGTGACCGCGGAGGGAACGCTCGTCTCCGCCCTGGGTCTCAGACGAGAAACGCGCAAGGGAATTCGTATGCTCGCAAGTATTCAGCGTTTCTTCCAGCAGGCCCTGGCGGAGCCCGAGACCGCCACCGATCCCGCCCCGACCCTGGAGCTGGCCGCAGCGGCGCTGCTCTGCGAGGTGATGCGCGCCGACTACCACACCGACCAGACCCAGCTCGGGGCCCTTCGCGAGCTGCTCATGACCCATTTCACGCTATCCGCGTCGGCGGTGGAGGAGCTGATGGAGATGGCGCGTGAGGAGGTGGAGGCCGCCGTGGATCATTACCAGTTCGTCAGCCTGATCAAGCAGCACTACGCCTATGACCAGCGCTGTGAGCTGGTGCGCATGATGTGGCTGCTGGCCAATGCCGACGGCGGCCACAATGCGCTGGAGGAGCATCGCATTCGGCGCCTGGCCGAGCTGCTGCATGTCAGCCACTCCGACTTTATCCGTACCAAGCTGCAGGTTCAGGGAGGTGGCAGCGAGACGTGACCGTTACGGGCCCTGGGGCGCCGCAGCGCCGCCTGTTCCAGGCTGCTAGAATGGACGCTTCGCTCCGGTAGCATTGCCGGGGCTTTTCGTCTGTAGAACGGAGGAGCGGCATGTCTCGCGAAACCATCGTCCTCGGGGCCGGTATGGTCGGAGTCTCCATCGCTTGGCATCTGGCCAGGCGCGGTCGGTCGGTGCTCCTGGTGGACCGTCGACCGCCGGGACGAGAGACCTCGTTCGGCAACGGCGGACTGATTCAGCGCGAGGCGGTGCGTCCCTATCCCTTCCCGCGTGAGGTGGGCAAACTGCTGAAGGTGCTGCCCAATCGTCGAGTCGATATTCGCTATAGCCTGGGCGGTATGCTGGAGGCAGCGGGACCGCTGTTCAGCTACTGGCGCCACTCGGCGCCAGCGCCGCATGCCCGGATCATTCCCGAGTATGCGTCGCTGATCATGCTGTCGACTCAGGAGCATGAGCCGATGATCGAGGCGGCAGGGGCCGCCGAGCTGGTGCGAAAGAGGGCTGGCTTGAGGTCTACCGCAGCGCCGCCGAGCTGGATGCTCGGGCAGGCGAGGCTCGCGATGCCGAGCGGCGCTTCGGAGTTACCCACGAGCTGCTCGACACGGCCGCGCTTCGCACGCGCGAGCCGCTGATATCCGAGGATCCGGTAGGGGCGATTCACTGGACCAATGCCTGGAGCGTGGCCGACCCTGGGGGGCTGGTGGCCGCCTACGCGACTAGCTTCGAGCGGGAGGGTGGGCGCTTTCTACAGGCGGACGTTCAGGGAGTGACGCCATCGGGCAGGGGCTGGCGGGTCGCGACCGATGCCGGTCACCAGGAGGCCGAAGAGGTGGTAGTGGCCACTGGCCCCTGGGCCGGGCAGATGCTCAAGCCGCTGGGCTATCGGCTACCGACGTTCGTCAAGCGCGGCTACCACATGCACTACGGTGCTCGGGAGGGGCGGCGTCTCCATCACTGGCTGCTCGATGCCGAAGTGGGCTATATTCTGGCTCCCATGACCGCCGGTATCCGTTTGACCACCGGGGCCGAGCTGAAACCCCTGGACGCCCCGGCAGATTATGGCCAGCTGGCAGCGGCCGAACGGGTTGCCCGCGAGCTGTATCCGTCGCTGGGGGAGCGCCTCGAGGAGACGCCCTGGAAGGGCGCTCGCCCCTGCCTGCCGGACATGAAGCCGGTCATCGGGCCGGCCCCCCGGCATCGAGGGCTGTGGTTCGCCTTTGGCCATGGCCACCAGGGCTTCACGCTGGGGCCGGTGACCGGGCGCCTGGTCGCCGAGATGATGGTGGGGGAGACCCCGGCGGTCGACATGACGCCCTTCCGTGCCGAGCGTTTCGGTACCTGACCGAGATCACCGACGCCGGCTTAGCTGATGAATGATGAACTTGATCACCAGGGTCATCACGTAGACGACCCAGCCGGCGGTGGCGAGGACGTTGAACAGCAGCATTTTCTGCTGTCCGCTGAGCGGCACGAACAGCCACTCCAGCACGATGCCTAAGGCCAGCGCCAAGGCCATGGGCAGGGCCAGGATATGCATCCACATCTCGGTTCGCCGCTTGCGCACGTGATAGCGGCTGAGGTGCACACGGAAGGGGCGGTGCACGAAGCTGACCAGGATCATCGCGCCGAGGGCGAGCAGGGCGGCGAGGACGGGTTCCACGCTGTCCAGCCGGGCTGAGATGCTGATCGACCAGAAGACCAATAGCCACATAAGGCCGGCCAGAATGGCAACGATATCGGCATAGTGGCGGACCCTGGGCATGGTGAATCTTCCTCACGGCGGTAAACGGCGACGATGATACGGGAAATCGCCTCGTCTTGCCGCCGCTTTGCGGTGCCGGCCCCGCGCCGGTTCGCTTTCGGTATAATGGGTGTCGTCCATTCACCCAGATCACAGGACCGGCCGTGAACGCTATTACCCTGACCCGCCCCGATGACTGGCACCTGCATCTGCGCGACGACGAGGCGCTTAACGCCGTGGTCGCCGCCACCGCTCGCCAGATGGGGCGCGCTATCATCATGCCCAATCTCAAGCCGCCGGTGACCAGCACCGAGCAGGCCCTGGCCTATCGTCAGCGCATCCTGGCAGCACTGCCGGCCGGCTCGTCCTTCGAGCCGTTGATGACCCTCTATCTCACTGACAATACGCCGGCCGAGGAGATCGAGCGGGCCAAGGCCAGCGGTCTGGTGCAGGCGGTGAAGCTGTACCCCGCTGGTGCCACGACCAACTCGGACTCCGGCGTGACCGACCTGGCCCATTGTGATGCGGCGATTGCGGCCATGGCGCGACTCGGTATGCCGCTGCTGGTGCATGGTGAAGTGACCGATGCCGAGATCGATATCTTCGATCGCGAGGCAGTGTTCATCGAGCGAGTGATGAAGCCGCTGCTGGCGCGTCACCCCGACCTCAAGGTGGTGTTCGAGCATATCACCACCGCCGATGCCGCCGAGTTCGTGGCTCAGGCGCCGGCCAATGTGGCCGCCACCATTACCGCGCACCATCTGCTCTTCAACCGCAACCATATGCTGGTGGGGGAATCCGTCCGCACTATTACTGCCTGCCGATCCTCAAGCGCGAGCGTCACCGGGAGGCGTTGCTGGCAGCCGCCACTTCGGGCAGCCCCAAGTTCTTCCTTGGCACCGACAGTGCGCCTCATGCCCAGGGCGACAAGGAGAGCGACTGTGGCTGCGCCGGGGCCTACACCGCACCGGCGGCCATCGAGCTCTATGCCACTGCCTTTGAGCAGGCCGGTGCCCTGGAGCGCCTGGAGGGCTTTGCCAGCCACTTCGGCCCCGACTTCTACGGTCTGTCGCGCAATGCGGATACCGTCACGCTGGTGCGTGAGTCCTGGCGGCTGCCCGCCTCGCTGCCCTATGCCGGCGGCCAGCGGATCGTGCCGCTCAAGGCCGGCGAGACCCTGGAGTGGAAGCTGCGCGACTGAGCCAGCCGCGAGTGACAGGGGCGGCCGCTCGCGGGCGGTCGCGCCGGTGCTGGAAGTCAGCCCGCCACCGGCTCGGCGTCGACAGGCTGGCTATGGTTGGCCAGGCGGGCCACCATGGTCTCGACCATGCGCGCCGAATGCGCTGCGGCCTTGTCGAGAAACTCCTCGAAAGAGAGGTGATTGTCTTCCCCGCCGGCGATATCGGACAGTGAGCGGATGACGACGAAGGGGCAGCCGTAATGGTGGCAAGTCTGGGCGATCGCAGCGGCCTCCATCTCGGCGGCCACCATGGTCGGAAAGCGGCTGCGCGTCTTGGCGACCAGTTCCGGGCAGGCCATGAAGACATCGCCGGTGGCGATCAGGCCCTCGACCACTCGGACTTCGCCCAGCGTTTCGATGCATTCCCGGGCAAGGGCCATCAAGCCCGGGTCGGGCAGGTAGGCGGCCGGCATGTCGGGAACCTGGCCATGTTCATAGCCGAAGACCACCGCATCGACATCGTGATGGCGAACCTCGTTGGACACCACCACGTCGCCGATCGCCAGTCCTTCACCGAAGCCACCGGCGGAGCCGGTGTTGATGATGGCTTCAGGCTTATAGACGTCCAGCAGCAGAGTGGTGCCGATGGCGGCATTCACCTTGCCGATGCCGGACTGCAGGATCACCACGTCGACCCCGTGCAGCTGGCCGTGGTGGAAGGTGCAGCCGACGTGAGAGCGGGTGCGGCGACCCACGAGCAGCGAAGCGAGGTGCTCCACCTCCTGGGGCATGGCGCCGATGATGCCGATGCGTTTCATTATCCGTGGGGTCTCCAGTTAGCCGGTGGGGCGTGTTGCCAAACCCCGCCAATCGGGGCATACGCGATGGCGCTGCGGCCAGCAAGGGGGTGAGTCGTCAGGCGTGTTCGGCGGCAGGGGTCATGGCATCGTGGACTTCCGCGGCGAACAGGGTGTTTTCCAGCAGCGAGGCCACCGTCATGGGGCCGACGCCCCCGGGAACCGGGGTGATCCAGGCGGCCCGCTGGGCGGCCGCATCGAACTCCAGGTCGCCGACCAATCGGCCGTCGGCTTCGCGGTTGATGCCGACGTCGATGACGATGGCGCCATCGCGTACCCATTCGCCCTTGACCAGCCCCGGCTTCCCGACGGCCACGACGAGCAGCTCGGCGCGGCGGACGTGCGCCTCCAGGTTGCGTGTGAAGCGGTGGCAGACGGTGGTGGTGCAGCCCGCCAGCATCAGCTCCAGGGCCATCGGCCGACCCACGATGTTGGAGGCGCCGACCACGGTGGCATCCAGGCCGCGGACGTCGAGGCCGGTCTCCTGCAACAGGGTCATGATGCCCTTGGGGGTGCAGGGGCGCAGCATCGGTAGCCGCTGCGCGAGGCGGCCCAGGTTGTAGGGGTGGAAGCCGTCGACATCCTTATGCGGCAGGATGCGCTCGAGAATCGGGCGCGGGTCGAGGTGTTCCGGAAGCGGCAGCTGTACGAGGATGCCGTCGATACGGGAGTCCTCGTTGAGCTCGTCGACCAGCTGCTCCAGGGTGCGTTGGCTGGTGTCTGCCGGAAGCGCGTGCTGAAAGGAGAGGATTCCAGCTTGCTCGCAGGCGCGATGCTTGTTGTTCACGTAGACCTGGGATGCCGGGTCATCGCCCACCAGGACGACGGCCAGGCCGGGAGTCCGCTTGCCCTCCGCCTGGCGCGCCTCGACCCGGCGTGCGACTTGCTGGCGGACATGGGCGGCAATGGCCTTGCCATCGATGCGTTGGGCGGTCATCGTCTCTCCCCCGTTGGTGGATGGTGTATGCGGCTGGCCAGCAGTCCGACGCGGCCGTGGCTCTGGCAGTCATGCAAGGATGGCGATTTTCGCATGCCGCGGCCCTCAGGCAAAGAGCAAAAAAGCCCCGCCCCGTCAGGTGGCTATTGACCAACGGAGATTCTCGCGTAGAATACGCAGCGCTCGATGAGGCCCTGTGGCGGCATCGGGGCCGTGCGAAGGCCGGCGGGGTGTAGCGCAGTCTGGTAGCGCGCCTGCTTTGGGAGCAGGATGTCGGGGGTTCAAATCCCTCCACCCCGACCACAACTCTCTGTTTGTGCTTGATATTTTTTCGGGCAGGGGTTGCGGTAAGGCGCCATGAAGCGTAGAATGCGCCCATAGCTCAACCGGATAGAGCAACGGCCTTCTAAGCCGTAGGTTGCAGGTTCGAGTCCTGCTGGGCGTGCCAGAGCGGCGTGTTCGCGGCGGTGATTCGATTCGAGCTGTTGTCGATATGGTGGATGTAGCTCAGTGGTAGAGCCCCGGATTGTGGCTCCGGTGGTCGTGGGTTCGATCCCCATCATCCACCCCACATCGACGCCCCAGGTGTTTGCGGTACTTGCAATGGTGGATGTAGCTCAGTGGTAGAGCCCCGGATTGTGGCTCCGGTGGTCGTGGGTTCGATCCCCATCATCCACCCCATTGCACGCGGCCCTGTCGCTGTTCCTTTCCCTCGCTTTCCTGGTCGATCGATTCCGTATGCCGGTCGCCGCCTCCCTTTGTCTGCTGTGTTTGGCGAAATCGGTGAGCTCTGCTGCGTGCCGGAGGGCGCCTGTGCTCCAGTTTGCCTTGAAATCGTGCCGCAGAGCCCCACCCAGTCAGGGTGGCGCTTGCCAGCGCAAGGTGGGATTCTTAGAATCAACCTTTTGACCTTTTCCACGCATTCAACAGAACGCCCCCAGTCGGTAGAGGACTATTCATGCAAGTTTCCGTCGAAACGACCTCCCAGATCGAACGCCGTGTCACGTTTCAGGTGCCTGCGGCCGAGGTCGACGAAGCCGTCGAGGCACGCCTCAAGGACACGGCCAAGAACGTGCGCCTGAACGGCTTCCGCAAGGGTCGTGTGCCCATGTCCGTGGTGCGGCAGCGCTATGGCCGCGATGTGCGCGACGAGGTGGTGGGCGAGCTGATGCGCGAACGCTATGTTCGTGCCATTACCGAGGAAAATCTCAACCCGGCCGGTTTTCCGAGCATCGAGCCGAAGGTCAATGAGTCTGGCAAGGATCTGGAATTTGTTGCCTCCCTGGAGGTCTATCCGGAAATCGAGCTGAACTCGATCGAAGGTACCGAGGTTGAGCGTCCGGTTGTCGAGGTGTCGGAAGCCGATGTCGACGAGATGATCGAGACCCTGCGCAAGCAGAACGCCGCCTGGGAAGAGGTGGAACGTGCGGCGCAAGAGGGGGACCAGGTCACCATCGATTTTGAAGGCTTTCTGGGCGATGAGCCGTTCGAGGGCGGCAGCGCCGAGGGGCATGAGCTGGTGCTGGGCTCTGGCAGCTTATCCCCGGTTTCGAAGGGCAGCTGGAGGGGGCTCAGGCGGGCGAGGACAAGGAGATTCAGGTCACCTTCCCCGAGGACTACCAGGCGGAGCACCTGGCCGGCAAGGAAGCGACCTTCAAGGTCAAGGTGCACAAGGTGAGCGGTCAGGCCTTGCCGGAGCTCGACGCGGAGTTCATTCAGCGCTTCGGCGTGGAAGACGGCGACCTCGAGAGGTTCCGCGAGGAGGTCAAGCGCAATATGGGGCGTGAGGCCAAGCAGGCCGTCGATAACCGCGTCAAGCAGCAGGTGCTCGAGGCACTGAAGAAAGCCAACGACGTGCCGGTACCGCAGTCGCTGGTGCAGCAGGAGACAGACGCCCTCAAGCGCCAGGCGGCCCAGCAGTTCGGTCTTGGTGAAGATTTCGACGTTTCCCAGCTGCCCAACGAGCTGTTCGCCGAGCAGGCCAAGGGGCGCGTGCAGGTCGGCCTGCTGTTGGCCGAAGTGATCAAGGCCGGCGAGCTCGATGCTACCGATGACGAGATCAGAGCCCGCGTCGAGGAACTCGCCGAGCAGTATCAGGACCCGCAGCAGGTCGTTGACTACTATATGAGCAACGATCAGCTGAAAACGCAGGTCAAGTCAGCGATCCTCGAAGAGAAGGCCGTCGATAAGCTGCTGGAGCAGGCGACCGTCAAGGACGTCGAGATGAGCTACCAGCAGGCCCTGGCTGCGGCACAGCAGCAGGCAGAGCAGGATGACGCCGACGAGGAGGCGCAGGCGGCCTCGGAAGGTGAGCAGGATAAGGCCTGATCATTCGGCCTGATACCCTTCCGAGGGCCGGGCAGGCCCCCGGAAGGTGGCGCGACCGCTTCCATTCATCGGATGCAAGGACATCACACTGATGAGCAACGAGTTCGAGACCCTGAACGCTGGCGGCCTGGTGCCGATGGTGGTCGAGCAGAGCGCGCGTGGCGAGCGGGCCTATGATATCTATTCCCGCCTGCTGAAGGAGCGCGTGATCTTCCTGGTGGGTCCGGTGGAAGACTACATGGCCAACCTGGTGGTGGCCCAGCTGCTGTTTCTGGAGTCCGAGAATCCGGACAAGGACATCCACCTGTATATCAACTCGCCGGGCGGGGCGGTGACGGCCGGCATGGCGATCTACGACACCATGCAGTTCATCAAGCCGGACGTGTCCACCGTCTGTGTTGGCCAGGCGGCCAGCATGGGGGCCCTGCTGTTGACCGGCGGTGCGCCGGGCAAGCGCTACTGTCTGGCCAATTCGCGGATGATGATCCATCAGCCGCTGGGAGGCTATCAGGGGCAGGCGTCGGATATCGAAATCCATACCCGCGAGATTCTGGGGATTCGCGATCGTCTCAACCGCATTCTGGCTCATCATACCGGCCAGGACATCGAGACCATCGCTCGGGACACCGACCGCGACAACTTCATGGATGGCGGCCAGGCGGTAGAGTATGGGCTGATCGACGCCACGCTGGATAAGCGGCCGACATCCTGATAGCGTAATTTCTAGACACGCCCTACATACGTGATTTCCGGCGGCCCCCGGCCGCCGAAGCGACAGAGGTACGCGAATGGCCGACGGCAAAGGCAAGGACGAAGGCGGTAAGCTGCTCTACTGCTCGTTCTGCGGCAAGAACCAGAACGAGGTGCGCAAGCTGATTGCCGGCCCGTCCGTGTATATCTGCGACGAGTGTGTCGATCTGTGTAACGACATCATTCGCGAGGAAGTTCTCGATGCCGAGGCCGAGAGCGACGAGGAGCGTCTGCCGGTTCCTCGCGAGATTCGTCGCACCCTCGACGACTACGTGATCGGGCAGGATCGTGCCAAGACGGTGCTGTCCGTCGCGGTATACAACCACTACAAGCGTCTTCGCGCCGGCATCAAGGGCGATGACGTCGAGCTGGGCAAGTCCAACATCCTGCTTATCGGTCCTACCGGCAGCGGCAAGACGCTGCTCGCGGAAACCATGGCGCGCCTGCTGAACGTGCCATTCACCATTGCCGATGCCACCACTCTGACCGAAGCGGGCTATGTGGGCGAGGATGTCGAGAACATCATCCAGAAGCTGCTGCAGAAGTGCGACTACGATGTGGAGAAGGCCCAGCGCGGCATCGTCTACATCGATGAGATCGACAAGATCTCGCGCAAGTCAGACAACCCCTCGATCACCCGCGATGTCTCGGGTGAGGGCGTTCAGCAGGCGCTGCTCAAGCTGATCGAGGGCACGACCGCGTCGGTGCCCCCTCAGGGCGGTCGCAAGCATCCGCAGCAGGAGTTCCTGCAGGTCGATACTGCCAATATCCTGTTCATCGTTGGCGGCGCCTTCGCCGGCCTGGATAAGGTCATTCGAGACCGCGCCGAGAAGGGCGGGATCGGCTTCAATGCGACAGTCAAGAGCAAGGATGAGACCGAGGGGGTCGGCGATCTGCTGCTCGACGTCGAACCCGAAGATCTGGTCAAGTTTGGTCTTATTCCCGAGTTCGTCGGTCGTCTCCCGGTGATCGCCACCCTGACCGAGCTGACCGAGGATGCCTTGATCCAGATCCTCACCGAGCCAAAAAACTCGTTGATCAAGCAGTATGCCCGGCTGTTCGACATGGAAGGCGTGGAACTCGAGTTCCGCGACGACGCCCTGCGCGCCGTGGCGGGCAAGGCCATGGCCCGCAAGACCGGTGCCCGCGGCCTGCGCTCCATTCTCGAGTCGGTACTGCTCGATACCATGTACGAAATTCCCTCGATGGAAGGGGTGACCAAGGTCGTGATCGACGCTTCGGTCATCGCCGGCGAGAGTGAGCCGCTGCTGATCTATTCCCAGCAGGAGCAGCGGGTCGACGGCACCGACGGCTGAAGATCGCTGCGATCGTTCGGTACCGCTGACTTGGAAGGGGTCGCCTGGGCGGCCCCTTTCCGCGTGCGCTGCCTGCCTTGCCCTTGCAATGGGGCTAGCCTGCCCCATTCCTTCTGTATCCACCCGATTCGTTTGAGGAACGTCTGCGATGCAGCAGAACGCCGATCAGACCTTGAGTCTGCCCCTCCTGCCACTGCGCGATGTGGTCGTCTATCCGCAGATGGTGATACCGCTGTTCGTTGGCCGGGAGAAGTCGATCCAGGCTCTCGATGCGGCCATGGCGGCCGATAAGCGCGTGCTGCTGGTAGCCCAGCGAGAGGCCGGTCAGGATGACCCCGGCACCGACGATCTCTTTGCCATTGGGACCGTGGCCGAGATCATGCAGCTGCTCAAGCTGCCGGATGGCGCCGTGAAGGTGCTGATCGAGGGCACCTCTCGTGCCGACCTGCGCGAGGTCCACCACACCGACCAGGGGTATAGCCTGGCCGAGGCGGTGCTGCGTGACAGCCAGCCACTCTCCGAGCGTGAGCAGGAAGCGCTGGTGCGCGTGCTGCTGAATCAGTTCGAGCAGTACGTCAAGCTCTCCAAGAAGGTACCCAACGAGGTCCTCAATTCCCTCTCGGGGATCGAGGACCCCAGTCGGCTGGTTGACACCATTTGCGCCCACCTTTCCCTGAAGATCGGCGACAAGCAGGAGCTGCTGGAGATGGATCGCGTACGCGACCGTATCGAGCACCTGATGGCGCTGATCGAATCGGAGATCGACCTGCTCCAGGTAGAGAAGCGGATTCGCTCGCGGGTCAAGGACCAGATGGAGAAGTCTCAGCGGGAGTACTATCTCAACGAGCAGATGAAGGCCATCCAGAAGGAGATGGGCGAGCTTGAGAACGTACCCAACGAGGCCGAGAAGTACGAGAAGGCGATCGAAGAGTCGGGCATGCCCAAGGAGGCGCGCGACAAAGCGACGCAGGAACTGGGCAAGCTGAAGATGATGTCGCCCAACTCCGCCGAGGCCACGGTGGTGCGCTCCTATCTCGACTGGCTGGTGTCGGTGCCCTGGAAGAAGCGTACTCGGGTCAAGCATGACCTGGTGCATGCACACAAGGTGCTGGATGAAGACCATTACGGCCTGGATGAGGTCAAGGAGCGCATCCTGGAGTACCTGGCCGTCCAGAAGCGGGTCAAGAAGCTCAAGGGGCCGGTCCTGTGCCTGGTAGGCCCTCCCGGGGTTGGTAAGACGTCGCTTGGACAGTCGATTGCGCGTGCCACCAATCGCAAGTATGTGCGGCTGGCGCTGGGTGGGGTTCGCGACGAATCCGAGATTCGTGGCCACCGGCGTACCTACATCGGCTCGCTGCCCGGCAAGATGATCCAGCGCATGAGCAAGGCGGGGTCAAGAACCCGCTGTTCCTTCTCGACGAAGTCGACAAGATTGGCATGGATCACCGCGGTGACCCGGCATCGGCGCTGCTCGAGGTGCTCGATCCGGAACAGAATGACAAGTTCAGCGATCATTATCTGGAGCTGGACTACGATCTCTCCGACGTCATGTTCATCTGCACCGCCAACTCCATGAACATTCCCGGCCCGCTGCTGGATCGCATGGAGATCATCCGCCTGCCCGGCTACACAGAAGACGAGAAGCTGGCCATTGCACGCCGCTATCTGGTGCCCAAGCAGCTCAAGGCCAACGGTTTCAAGGAGGACGAGCTGGCGTTCTCCGATGAGTCACTGCTTGAGCTGATCCGCTACTACACCCGCGAGGCAGGCGTTCGCGAGCTGGAGCGCCAGATTGCCAAGGTGTGCCGCAAGGTGCTGCGTCAGCGCCTGGAAGCTGAGGGCAAGGAGGGTGCCCAGGCTGCCCAGACGCTCTCTGCGGCCGATATCGAGGCGCATGCCGGTGTTCGACGCTATAGTTACGGACTGGCCGACCAGGAAGACCAGGTCGGGCGCGTCACCGGCCTGGCCTGGACCTCCGTGGGGGGCGAGCTGCTTAGCATCGAGTCGGTCGTGACGCCGGGCAAGGGGCGCATCAACAAGACCGGCTCCTTGGGTGATGTCATGAAGGAGTCGGTCAGTGCGGCCCATACGGTGGTCAGGGCGCGTGCCGATGGCATGGGGATCGACCCCGAGCGCTTCGAAAAGGAAGACCTCCACATCCACGTGCCGGAGGGGGCCACGCCCAAGGACGGCCCCAGCGCCGGTATCGCCATGGTCACCGCCATGGTCTCTGCCTACACGGGCCGGCCGGTTCGCTGCGACCTGGCCATGACCGGGGAGGTCAATCTGCGCGGTGAGGTCATGCCCATTGGCGGCTTGAAGGAGAAATTGCTGGCCGCCCGGCGGGGTGGTATAAAGTCTGTGCTTATTCCGGAAGAGAACCGTCGGGACCTCAAGGAGGTGCCGGACAATATCAAGGACGCACTGGATATCCGGCCCGTTCGCTGGATCGACGAGGTGCTTGAGGCAGCGCTAGCCGAAAGGGGCGATGCCAAAAGCGATGAATCGCGAGCGGAAGACTCGACATCATCGCCCTCGATGATCAGTACGCATTGATGATGATTTTCGTGCCATCGCCGGGGTAAAACCCCGGTATGGCGCGGTTTTGCGCCGCTGTTTGCTTGACACATCTTTTGCGGCATTGCTATAAACTGCAGCCATGCTGTGATCGCGTTGCTCGCCGAACGTTGCGCTGATTAGAGCCATTTTCCGAAACAGTCAAGGGGTGAAGTGTGAACAAATCCGAGCTGATCGAAGCCATCGCCGCGTCTGCCGATATTCCTAAGGCCGCTGCGACTCGTGCGCTGGATGCCATGGTCGACACCGTCGCCGATAGCCTCAAGAACGGCGAGACCGTTTCCCTGGTGGGCTTTGGTACCTTCTCCGTCAAGGAGCGTGCTGCCCGCACTGGACGCAATCCGCAGACCGGCGAGCCGATCCAGATCAGCGCAGCCAAGGTGCCGACTTTCAAGGCCGGCAAGGCGCTCAAGGACTCCGTGAACTGAGCCGACGGGCCATTTGCGCCGAGGACAGTTGAACTCGTCAGTCTCGCCGACGACTGTGAGAAATAGGCGCATCGCCACCGCGATGCGCCTTCTTTATGGGCTGGCAAACCGGCTACACCGTGGTCGAGGCATCGCTGCAAGGCGTATACTATGGCGCGACTGCCAGCCAATCATCATCAGCCGAGGCCTGCATGCTGCAAAGTATTCGTGATCGTTCCAGAAGTTGGGGCGCCAAGATCATCGTCGGTGCTGTGGTCGTGACCATGGCACTGTTCGGCGTCGAGTCATTGGTCGGGCTGTTTGGCGGAAGCGGGGATGAAGTGGCCAAGGTCAATGGCCAGACGATCACGCGCCAGCAGCTCGAGTTGGAGGTTCAGCGGGCCATTCGCACCGGTCAGGTGCCGCCCGAGCAGGAGCGGGCGCTACGTGGCCAGGTGCTTGACGAGCTGATCGGAGAGCGACTCATCACCGCTTTCGCCGAGGATGGCGGACTCTACCTCTCCGAGGAGCAGCTCGATCAGGTGATCGTGACCCTCCCAGAGTTTCAGGACCAGAGCGGTCGTTTTGACAGCGATCTGTTCCGTAATCGACTGGCCAGTGCCGGGTTTACGCCAACCAGCTTTCGTGACGCGCTGAGGGTCGATCTCAAGCGTCAACAGCTCCAGCAGGGCCTGGCGGTCAGCGACTTCACCCTCGAGAGTGAGCGAGAGGCCCTGGCGGCGCTTCAGCGCCAGACTCGCAGCTTCCATCACCATACGCTCGGCCTTGAGGATCTGCCGGAGCCCGTGATCGTCAGCGAGGCCGATCTCCAGGCCTATTACGATGCGAATGCCGAGCGCTATCAGCGTCCCGAGCAGGTGCGCCTCGAGTATGTCATTGTGGATCGCGAAGAGATGGCCGCGGCCGTCGAGATCAGCGAGTCCGACCTGCGCGACGCTTGGGAGGCACGAGGACGTGACGCCGATCGCCGGGTATCGCATATCATGGTCACCTTCAACGGTGAGCGCAGCCGCGAAGAGGCCATTTCGCGACTCGAGTCGGTGCGTGAGCGCCTTGCCGAAGGGGAGGCGTTCGCTGATCTGGCCCAGACTTATTCCGATGATGCCTCCACGGCCGAGCAGGGCGGTGACCTAGGTGTCATCAGCCGTGGCTTCTTCGGTGATGCTTTCGATGAGGCCGCCTTCGGAATTGGCCCCGGACAGGTGTCGAGAATCGTTGAGACCAGCAATGGCCTGCATCTTGTCAAGGTCACCGAGCTTGACCAGCCGCCGCTGGAGGAAATGCGTGATGAACTCACCCGCGAACTGGCCCTCGCGCAGGTCAGCGATACCTTCAACCGGCGTGTCCAGGCGCTGATCGACGAGAGTTTCGCCGCCGATGACCTGGATAGCGTCGCCGAGAGTCTCGACCTGCAGCTGCACAAGAGCGACTGGGTCTCCCGCGACGGCGGCGATGGCGTGCTCTCCGAGCCGGGTGTGATGAGCGAGGCCTTTAGCGAAGATGTCCTTGGTGAAGGGTTCAACAGTGAAGTGATCGAACTCGACGAGGACCGGCGCATGGTGCTGCGGGTCGCCGAGCATCGTGAGGCCACGGTGCTGCCCCTCGAGGAGGTGCGCGACCAGGTCATGGCGGCGGTGGAGCGCCGCGTGCAGCGTGAGGCGCTGCTCGAGGTGGCGCGGGACCGGGTAGACCAGCTCCGTGCTGGGGCGGAGCCCGAGCTTGACTGGGAGCGTGTCGAGAGAGTTGGCCGTCAGAGCGGCCAGGTCCCCCAGACCGTGTTGCGGGCAGCCTTCCGGCTTCCTCATCCTGCCGACGACCGGCCGGTGTACGGCCACGCCAGCGATGAGGATAGGGTTCATTTGATCGCTCTGGAGTCCGTCCAAGAGGGCGAGACTGACGCCCAGATGGAAGCCTTCGTGGCGCGCATGGCCGAGCAGCTGCGTGGCCAAGCCGCCGTTCAGGGGCTTCAGGTACACCTTCGCGATACCGCCGAGATCCAGCGCCGCTGACCCGGGCGTGACGATAAGCGAGGGGCGCCCGTGCGCCCCTCGCTTTTAGATCGTATTTATACCGTTATCTTCCTTTAGCTTCCGTCGCTGCTCGAGCCGGGCGGCTTTTGGGTCGTCTGATCAAAATGTTACACTGTAACAATTACCGCCTTGGGAGCCGTCATCATGCCTGGCAAGTCGCTCGAATCGATTCCTGTCCACCTGATTACCGGCTTTCTCGGTAGTGGCAAGAGCACGTTGATCCGCGGGCTGATCGAGCAGAAACCGCCGGAGGAGACCTGGGCCATCGTGATCAACGAGTTTGGTCAGATCGGTATCGACCAGGCGATGTTCGCCGAGCGGGATGATCTGGTCGTGAAAGGGCTGCCGGGCGGCTGTCTCTGCTGCCAGCTGGCGTTCGTGATGCAGGCCTCGCTGGTCAATCTGCTTCACCGCCATCGCCCCGACCGGCTGATCATCGAGCCCTCCGGGCTGGGGCATCCGGCGGGGCTGTTGGACGTGCTGCGTGGCGAGGCCTTCCAAGGGGTGCTGGAGGTTCGCGATATCATCGCGGTGCTTGATCCGCGCCGCCTGGACGACCCGCGATCCCGGGAGCATGAGACCTTCCGCGATCAGCTGGCCATGGCGGATGCGGTGGCATTGACCATGACCGACCTGGCCACGCCGCAGCAGGTGGCGGCGGCCAGGTCGCGTATGACCGCTCAGTGGCCGCCACGCAAGTGGGTGGCGGAGGCGCCGCACGGCGAGCTGCCGCCTACGCTGCTGCTGGAGAGCGGCCGACATCGCGAGGCGCGCGGCGGAGAGCGACGCAGCGAGGCGCACCGGCGGCTTCAGAGTCAGGCTGCCGAGGTGGTGGCGCTCGATGATGCCTTCGCTACGCTGCCGGAGCCGGGCCGGCCGTTTCGGGATGTCGGTGAGGCCTTGGGACAGGCCACCCTGGGGTGGCGCTGGCATCCGGTCGATCGCTTCGACCTCGATCGGGTGGCAGAGCTGCTCGGCGGCATGCCCGCCGGGCTGCGCATCAAGGGAGTGCTGCATACCGATGCCGGCTGGAAGCTCTACAACCGGGCCTCGGGGATGGTAAGCCTGAGTGCCAGCGCCTGGCGCCGAGATTCGCGGCTGGAGATCATCGGCGACAGCGACAGCCTGCCGAGCGCCGAGGCGTGTGAAGGGGCGCTGGCGGCCTGTCTTTTGGCGCCAGCGCGGGAGTGAGCCGCGACGAGCGTCACGGATGCCCGGTGCTCGGTTAGCCGAGCGGAAAGGGGGTCAGCCTGGGCGCGTCGTTCTCCTCGACCCGAATCTCCCAGCCCTGCTGCGGCTGCCAATCACCCAGCACCATGCGCTTGGCGGGGCGGTCATCGAGGGTGAAGTCATGCACCGCGGGGCGATGGGTATGCCCGTGGATCAGTGTGGTGACGCCGTGATCGCGCATCACGTTGACCACCTCCTCGGGCGTTACGTCCATGATGTCCTCGGCCTTGTTCGACGTCGCTTCGCCGGACTGCTCGCGCAGCTGCTTGGCCAGCGTGATGCGGTCGAGAATTGGCATTGCCAGCACCTGGGCCTGCCACTGCGGATCGCGCGCCTGGGTGCGGAATGCCTGGTAGGCAGTGTCCCGGGTGCAGAGGCTGTCGCCGTGCATCAGCAGCACGGGCTGCGCTCCCATCGACACGATCGCCGGCTCGGCCAGAAGCTCGGCACCGGCGGCTTTGGCAAAGCGCTCGCCGAGCAAGAAGTCCCGATTGCCGTGCATCAGATAGAGGCGGGTGCCGCCACTAGAGAGGCGCTCAAGGGCGTTGGCGACAGTCACCGCGAGGGCCGCGTTCCCGCTAGGATCGGCGTCGACCAGGTCGAGCAGGTCGTCGCCGATCCAGGCTTCGAAGAGATCGCCAAGGATATACAAGGCGTCGACGCCCTGGGCGCGCGTCTCCAGCCAGTGCAGGAAGCCCTCGGTGATCTCGGGGGCGCCAGGGTGCAGGTGCAGGTCGGAAATCAGCAGGGTGGACATGGCGGCTCGCTTGCTGGAGTTCACAAGACGGCGCCCGCGCGACGGCGGGCGCGACGGGGATCAGGCCTCTTTGACGTAGGCCTTTTGGATGATCACGTCCTCGGCGGGCACATCCGCATGCATGCCGCGGCGGGTAGTGGACACCGCCTTGATCTTCTCGACGACCTCCATGCCCTCGACCACTTCGCCGAAGACACAGTATCCCCAGCCCTGGATCGACTTGCCGCTGTGGTTGAGGAAGTCGTTGTCGGCCACGTTGATGAAGAACTGGGCGGTGGCGGAGTGGGGGTCCTGGGTGCGCGCCATGGCCAGGGTGCCGGTGGTGTTCTTCAGGCCGTTGTCAGCCTCGTTCTCGACGGGGTCGCGAGTAGGTTTCTGGTTGAAGTCGGCATCGAAACCGCCGCCCTGCACCATGAACCCGTTGATGACGCGGTGGAAGAGGGTGCCGTCATAGAAGCCGTCGCGCACATACTGCTCGAAATTGGTGGCGGTCTTGGGGGCCTTCTCGTGGTTGAGCTCGACGGCGATGTCGCCGAAATTGGTCTGCAGAATGATCATCGAAAACCTTCCTGTCCGTGAAGGGGCTCACGCCTTGGCGTTGCCCGTGGGCGTGGCGCTATAATAGCGGTTTTGCCTCGCTGCGCGAAGCGAGCACGAGCGTCGCAGGACAGGCGCTTGTACCGACGCCAGCGGCGAGGGGCGCCGGGGACAAGCCGTAGAGGAGGTCCTATGCCAGGGATGGCATCGGTAGCGCCCAGGGATGGGTTTACAGCGCCTCCTCGCAGGCTTGTCGCCGGAAAAGCCCCGAGCAGCGAAGGCTATCTGCAACGGCACCGGACCGCACCCCAACCAGAGGTTGTTTTTCCAACCATGACCACCGACACCACCAGCGCGCCGAATTTCATCCGTAACCAGATCCGCGAGGAGCTCGACGCCGGGCGCACCGGCAAGATCGTCACGCGCTTCCCCCGGAGCCCAACGGCTTTCTGCACATCGGCCACGCCAAATCGATCTGTCTCAACTTCGGGCTGGCCGAGCAGTTCGGTGGTGACTGTCATCTGCGCTTCGACGACACCAACCCGATCAAGGAGGAGCAGGCCTATATCGACGCCATTAAGGCGGACGTCGAGTGGCTGGGCTTCCACTGGGCCGGCGAAGTCCGGCACGCCTCCGACTACTTCGACCAGCTCTACGCCTGGGCCCAGCACCTGATTCGCGAGGGCAAGGCCTACGTGGACGACCTCTCCCCTGAGGAGATGCGCGAGTATCGCGGCACCCTGACCGAACCGGGCCGCCCGAGCCCCTGGCGTGAGCGGAGCGTCGAGGAGAACCTCGACCTGCTGGAGCGAATGCGTACCGGCGAGTTTGCCGAAGGCGAGAAAGTGCTGCGTGCCAGGATCGACATGGCCTCGCCCAATATCAACCTGCGCGATCCCATCCTCTACCGGATTCGCCACGCCGATCATCACCAAACCGGCGACAAGTGGAAGATCTACCCCTCCTACGACTTCGCTCACGGCCAGTCGGACGCCATCGAGGGCATCACCCACTCCATCTGCACCCTGGAATTCGAGGACCATCGTCCCCTCTATGAGTGGTTTCTGGACAACCTGCCGGTGCCGGCCAAGCCGCGGCAGATCGAGTTCGCCAGGCTCAACCTCAACTACACCCTGACCTCCAAGCGCAAGCTCAAGCTGCTGGTGGACGAGGGGATCGTCGACGGCTGGGACGACCCACGCATGCCCACCATCTCCGGCATGCGCCGCCGCGGCTACACGCCCGCCTCCATTCGCAAGTTCTGCGAGATGATCGGCGTCACTCGCGCCGACGGTGGCCTGGTGGATATCGCCATGCTCTACCACGCCATCCGCAGCGACCTGGAGGAGAACGCACCGCGGGCCATGTGCGTGCTCAAGCCTTTGAAGGTGGTCCTGACCAACGTGCCCGAAGGGCATGAAGAGGCCTATGAGGTGCCCGGTCACCCGGCACGGGACGATCTGGGCATGCGCCGGATTCCCTTCACTCGGGAGATCTATATCGACCGGGACGACTTTATGGAGGAGCCGCCGAAGAAGTTCTTCCGTCTGGCGCCGGGCAAGGAGGTGCGGCTGCGCAACGCTTACGTGATCCGCTGCGACGAAGTGATCAAGGATGACGCCGGCGAGATTGCCGAGCTGCGCTGCTCGGTGGACTTCGACACCCTGGGCAAGAACCCCGAAGGCCGCAAGGTAAAAGGCGTGATTCACTGGGTCAGCGCCGTCCATGGCGTGCCCATGGAGGTCCGGCTCTACGACAACCTCTTCCAGGTGGAGCAGCCCGACCGCGATAAGGATGCCGACTTCCTCGAGCACCTCAATCCCGAGTCGCTGGTCGTCTGCCAGGCCGTCGGTGAGCCGAGCCTGGCCGAGGTAACGCCGGAGAGTCGCTTCCAGTTCGAACGGGTGGGCTACTTCTGCGCCGACCGTCATGCTTGCAGCGAAGGCAAGCGGGTGTTCAATCGCACCGTGGGGCTCAAGGACAGCTGGGCGAAGATCCAGAAGAAAGCGCACGATCAGAAGAAGGGCTGACATGCAGATCTACAATACGCTGACCCGTCGTAAGGAAGCCTTCACGCCCATCGAGCCGGGCAGAGTGCGCATGTACGTCTGCGGCATGACCGTCTACGACTACTGTCACCTGGGGCACGCTCGGGTGATGGTGGCCTTTGACGTCATCACCCGCTATTTGCGCCAGCGCGGCTACGACGTCACCTATGTGCGCAACATCACCGACGTCGATGACAAGATACTCCGGCGTGCCGAGGAGAACGACGAGCCGATCAGTTCGCTGACCGAGCGTATGATCGCGGCCATGCATGAGGATGAAGCGCGCCTCTCCGTGTTGAGGCCCGATCAGGAACCTCGTGCCACCGGCCATATCAGTGAGATCATCCGGATGATCGAGACGCTGATCACCAAGGGCTTCGCGTACGCCGCGGATAACGGCGATGTTTACTACCGGGTCAGGCAGTTTGCCGATTACGGCAAGCTCAACAATCGCGACCCCGATGAGATGCGCGCCGGTGCCCGGATCGAGGTGGATGAGCACAAGGAAGACCCGCTGGACTTCGTGCTATGGAAGGCGGCCAAGCCGGGCGAGGCGAGCAGTTGGCCTTCGCCGTGGGGGTCGGGGCGCCCCGGCTGGCATATCGAGTGTTCGGCCATGTCTACCTGTTGTCTGGGCGAGACCTTCGACATCCACGGCGGGGGCCGGATTCGACCTTCCCCACCATGAGAACGAGATCGCCCAGTCGGAGGCGGCCACCGGCAAGACCTACGTCAATACCTGGATGCACGCCGGTGCGGTGCGGGTCAATCAGGAGAAGATGTCCAAGTCGCTGGGCAACTTCTTCACTATCCGCGAGGTGCTCGAGCACCATGACCCGGAGGTGGTGCGTTATCTGCTGGTAGCCAGCCACTATCGCAGCCCCATCAACTATGCACCGGAGTCGCTCGCCGAGGCCCGCAGGTCGCTGGAACGCTTCTACAACGCACTGGAAGGCGTGGTCCCCCAGGAGGGCGGGATCGATCCCCGCTATGCGGAGCGTTTCACTGCGGTCATGGACGATGACTTCAACACGCCGGAAGCCCTTTCTGTGCTCTTCGAGCTGGCGCGCGAACTGAACCGGGCCAAGAAGGAAGCGCCCGAGCAGGCCCCGGCGCTGGCCGCCGAGCTCAGGCACCTCGGCGGTATCCTGGGACTGCTGCAGCAGAACCCGACGGCGTTCCTCAAGGGAGGGGGCGGCGAGTTGCCGCTCTCGGAAGCGGAGATCCAGGCGAAGATCGACGAGCGTGCCGCGGCCAAGCAGGCCAAGGACTTCGCCACGGCGGACGCCATCCGCGATGAGCTCGCCGCACTCGGCATCATCCTCAAGGACTCCCGGGAAGGGACCCGCTGGGTCTTCGAGAAGCCCGAGACCGAGTCGTAGAGCAGGCGTCCCACGCTGAAGGCCTTGACGCCCGGCCCGCCGTTGGAGGAGGGCGGGCCTCTCCCTCCTGCTCGACGCTTGCATACTTATGAGCACTATCCCGCTCAAAAAGCCTTAATTTTGTTGCTGTCGTGCACTATGCTGCGCATGTGGCAGAGCAGATTGGTACTTTTGAGCGGAATAGTGCGCATGGGGGTGGCGTGAAACTGACGGTGCAGATTCACTTCGACCGAGCCTGGCACGATGCGGCTGAGCTCTCCTTGCCGGACCCCGAGCGTGGGGCGGGCGGAATCTCCCGCCTGCACTACGGCACCGACTATGCCGTCGAGTGGATGTTCCATGACGACTTGCACGCCTGCAGCCTGATGCTGCCCGTGGAGCTGATGCTGACCCATGAGTCCCCGCGCTGGTTCGGTTTCCTGGGGGACATCATGCCGTCGGGTGCGAGTCGTCGTTTCTGGGTGGACTATCTCGGAATCCGGAATCTGCCGACCGGACGCCAGGACGCGGAGCTGCTGGCCCGAGGTACCATCGCCCCGGTGGGCAACCTGCGCATCAAGGAGGCGGTGCCCGACCACCGCCTCAAGAATCCCCTGGGGGAGCGGCGCTTTCCGATGCAGAGCGTGGTGGAGCGCGACGTGGATTTCCTGGAATATGCCCAGCAGATGGGGGCGGCCAGCGGCGGTGCGACCGGTGCCGGCGGCGAAGCGCCCAAGCTGCTGATCAGGCTCACCCAGGACGAGCGGGTTTGGATCGATACCTGGCAGGAGGAGGTTCAGGTCCCGGATCTCCCGATGTTGGTGAAGTTTCCCCGCGGAAGCCGCTCCGCCGACGACTGCGATATCCTGCGCGCCGAGTATCACTTCTACCAGGAACTGGCCGCGCTGGGCATCGATACCATCGAGGTTCGGGGCATGCGCCTCGTCGAGGGGGAGCGCTATCCCTCTCTCTGGCTGCCACGCTTCGACATGCACTACCTTGATGGGACCTGGGTTCGCTACGGCCTGGAATCCGTCTATTCCCTGATGGGCGCGGCGCCCGGCAGCTTTCTCCGGCATGGCGACACCCTGCGTCACCTGGTGGCGCTGCTCCAGGCGCAGTACCGGGTCCGCGAAGGGGGCGAGACCTTCGACACCCAGGCCTTCGTGATCGAATGGGTTCGGCGAGATCTCCTCAATGTCGCCTTCGGCAATTCCGACAACCACGGCCGCAATATGGCCCTGCTCAAGCGCCCCGAAGGCATCGGGTTGGCGCCGGTCTATGATTTCGCCCCCATGCGGGCCGATCCCGAGGGAATCACGCGTACCACCCAGTGGGGCCGCCGTTGGAAGCGGGGGAGAGTATGACTGGCGGGCTATCGCGGACTCCCTGGCGGATCTCGTGGACCCCGAGCGGCTGATGGAGGCACTCCGCGGGCTTGCCGCGGACCTGCAGGGAGTGGATGAGCGTCTGGCCGCCCGGGGCGTCCCTGCTCGCATCCTGGACATGCCGGCGGTAGGCTTGCGTTCAGTAGAAACACGACTCGATCGCTGGGGGCTGCGGTGAAGCCGCGCGCGCCCGAAGATCGTGAAGAGGCGCTGGTGGCGCTGCTGAGGCGCTTCTACGACGGTGAGCTCAGCGACGGCGAGCTATTGCGTGCCCTGCGCCGCGAGGTGCTGGGCCTCTCCCAGACCCGCTATGCCGCCCTGGTCGGTATCAGCCGTCGTACCCTGTCTGACCTGGAAGGCGACAAGGGCAACGTCACCCTGGAGGTGAAGAACCGCGTCTTCCGGCCCCTAGGCCTGGAGGTCAGCCTCCTGCCGCGCAAGCGCGCCCTGCTGGCGCAGGCGCTGGCCCCCACCGAGTAAACGGGAGCCCGCTTGGATTACACCCCCTTCAGCTATGTCACCGCCGAGAAGGCCGAGCTCTATCGACGGGTGATGCGCGCCATCAGTCGCTGGGGTAGGGTGGCAAGGGAATCTGCCGTGGCCAGTCGTCGGCGACCACGAACACCCGCTGCCATCCGGCCGCGTTGTGCCACAGGGCGAGCTGGATTGGTGAGGCGGGCGCACGGAAATGCTGGGCCAGTCGCGCCTCGAGGTGTCGCAGTGCCAACAGCCCCTCGCGCCGGGGGAGGGCGAGCCAGTGGGGCTTGGCCAGCCAGGCGCCACGGGTGCCGGCGGGCAGGGCGTCGCGAAAGTCGCGCCAGCGGCGCCAGCGAAGCCAGTGGCCTCGCAGGTGGTCGGGACTCGCTTCTCTGGGGGGCGGCAGCGCCTGTTGCCACGGATAGAAGAGCACGCCGGGTATCGCCAGCTGCTGCTTGATGCCTGGTTCCGGCGACGGGCCGATATCGCGGGGGCGGGTGACCAGTCGGATGGCCTGACGGGTCTCGTCCTGCGCCGATAAGGGCAGCTGGTGACGGAGCAAGTGCTCGCGCTTGCTGGCCAGGCTATCGGCGCCCCCCGGGCCGATCCAGCGTGCCTGCTCCCGGTCGTCGCCCGGGCCCTGCGGCAGGCCAAGATAGAACTTGATGGCGACCTCCAGATGGATGGGGGTCGGATCGTCCCGCCGACGGTAGAGCAGGTCCAGCTCCCCCAGCGTCTGCTTGCCGCGCAGTATGCGCAGGTTGTGGGCCAGCAGCCGGGTTCCCGGGGCGGTATCGAGCAGGAACTGCCAGAGTCGCTCATGATAGAGCCCCATGCGACCATTCACGGTAGTACCGACCCGTCGCTCCAGCGGCTCGGGACAGCTTCCAACGCCGTAAGCAGATCGTCAAAGCATGCATCGTCCGCCAGTCCCAGCTGCTCACGGGAAGGGCGTCCCGGGTAGGCCGTATCGATCAGGTCCGGCGCCTGGCTCATCCAGGCCAGATCTCTCACCAGCGGATGGTGGCAGCGGGTGAGCGCGGTGGTGCAGCGTTGCAGCATGATGAAAAGGGTCCGCGTTGAGAATCGGGTCTGACAGCCAAACTGTACACGCCTTATACTCAGCGTACATTCACAACCCATGGGGGATAGCGATGAAACGCTCCCTGACCGGCCTGGCGGCGATGGCCGCCGGCTCGCTGCTGACGTTAGCCACCGCCCAGGCCAATGATCCCGTCGTGGTCTCCTCCAAGATCGATACCGAGGGCTCGGTGCTCGGTCAGCTGATACTGCAGCGTCTCGAGCAGGGGGGATCGAGACCCGCGACCGCCTGCAGCTCGGCGGTACCAGCATCGTGCGCGGTGCGCTGCTAGCGGACGAGGTCGATCTCTACCCGGAGTATACCGGCAACGGCGCCTTTTTCTTCGATATGGCCGACAGCGACGTGTGGCATGATGCCGAGCAGGCGCTGGCCACGGTGCGCGAACGCGATGCCGACAACGGCCTGGTGTGGCTCACGCCGGCGGATGCCAACAATACCTGGGCGATGAGCGTGCGCGGCGACCTGGCCCGTGAACACGGCCTGGCGACCCTGGAAGACCTGGCGACCTTTCTCGAGGAGGGCGGCGACTTCAAGTTTGCCGCCAGCGCCGAGTTCGTCGAGTCCGAGCAGGCGCTTCCGGCATTTCAGCGGGCCTACGGCTTCGAACTGACGTCGGATCAGCTCCTGGTGCTGTCGGGGGGAACACCGCCGCGACCATGCGTGCGGCGGCTCAGCAGACCAGCGGGGTCAATGCGGCGATGACCTATGGCACCGACGGCGGTCTTGGGGCGCTGGACCTGGTGGTGTTGGAAGACACCCAAGGGGTGCAGCCGGTCTATCAGCCGGCCCCGGTGGTGCGCGAGTCCGTCCTCGAGGCCTATCCGCAGATTGAATCGTTGCTGGCGCCGGTGTTCCAGGCCCTGGATCTGGACACCCTCCAGCGGCTCAACGGTGAGGTGGCGGTCAATGGCCTGGACCCTCGCCAGGTGGCAGCGGACTTCCTCGCCGAGTTGGATGCGGCGGAGTAAGGCGTGACGGCAGAGCGACCCGCGTCTCCCAACTGGGTGCTGCTGAGCCTGATGCTGGCAGGGCTCTTGGCCTGGCTGCTGCTGGATGCGGTCAACGTGGCGCCCAACCGGATCGTGGCCGGCACCCCTTTCGGGCCCACGACGTCATCGGCGGCTGGCTGGCGCTGCTGGCCTCGCTGCCGATGCTGGGGGTCATGGCGTTGGCCTGGCGACCCGATACCCGGCGCCTGCTCCTGGCGCTGGGTCTGGTTGTAGCGCTATTGGCGGCGCTGCCGCTATGGCTTGCGGTGGCGGTGTCGGCCCTGGTGGATCCATCGCTTCCCCAGGCGCGGCTGGGGATCGGCGCTTCCCCCTGGCTGCTGCTGTTTCTCTGGCTGCTGGTGCTGCTGGAGCTACGCACCCGACTGGGCTTGTCGCGTCTCCAGGGCTGGGCGCTGCTGCTGCCGGTCCTCGCGGCCTGGTGGTTGGCGCTTTCCAACTGGCTGGAGCCCTTGGCCCTGTACCGCGAATATCAGGGGCGTAGCGACCAGTTCATTGCCGCCATCGGCTACCATTTGGCGCTGGTGGGGCCGCCGTGGGGGCGAGTCTGTTGCTGGGTGTCGCCCTGGCGCTGGCGATGCGTCGCCATGCCGGACTTCAGCGGGCCGGATTCGCGGTCCTCAACTTTCTGCAGACCATTCCCAGTCTGGCACTCTTCGGCCTGCTGCTGGCGCCGCTCGCCTGGCTCTCGGCACGAGTCGATTGGCTCTCGGCACTGGGCGTGAGCGGTATCGGCTGGGCGCCTGCCTGGTTGGCGCTGCTGGCCTACAGCCTGCTGCCCATGGTGCGCAATACCTTCGTGGCACTGGAAGGGGTGGATGCCGGGGTGATCGAATCGGCAAAGGGAATGGGCATGAGTCGCCAGCAGGTCTTCTGGCAGGTGCGCCTGCCCCTGGCCGTTCCGGTGATGCTGGAGGGGGTGCGAATTACCACGGTGCAGGCGATCGGGTTGACCGCGGTTGCCGCCTTGATCGGGGCCGGCGGGCTCGGCACCTTCATCTTTCAGGGGCTGGGGCAGGCGGCCATGGATCTGGTGCTGCTCGGCGCCCTGCCGATCATTGCTCTGGCGCTGCTGGCGGATGCGCTGTTCGGCGCCTTGACGGACTGGCTGCGCCCGGGAGGGGCGAGATGATCGAACTGTTCGATGTGACCAAGCGTTTCGGCGACGAGATCGCGGTGAATGGCATTTCGCTGCGGGTCGAGAAGGGCGAGCTCTGTGCGCTGGTGGGCACCTCCGGGTGTGGCAAGTCCACCACCCTGCGCATGATCAACCGCCTGATCGAGCACAGCGAAGGCGAGATTCATCTCGATGGCCAGCCGGTGAGAACCTTCAATGAGGAGATTCTGCGTCGCCGCATCGGCTATGTGATCCAGAGCACCGGGCTTTTCCCCACTGGACGGTGGCGCGCAATATCGGTCTGGTGCCTCGGCTGCTCAAGTGGCCCAGGGAGCGAGTCCGTGCTCGCGTGGCGGAATTGATGGCGCTGCTGGGCTTGCCGACTGCGGAGTTCGCCGACAAGTATCCGCATCAGCTCTCCGGCGGCCAGGCGCAGCGGGTCGGCGTGGCCCGCGCGCTGGCCGCCGACCCGGAAATTCTGCTGATGGACGAGCCCTTCGGTGCCCTCGATCCCATCACCCGGGAATCCCTGCAGCAGGAACTTCGCGACCTGCAGGCGCGGCTGCACAAGACCATTGTCTTCGTCACCCATGACATGGACGAAGCCCTGGCCCTGGCGGATCGGCTGGTGGTGATGCATGAGGGGCGCATCGTTCAGCAGGGGCGGCCGATCGAGCTGCTACACGATCCCGTCGATGACTTCGTGGCGTCGCTGCTGGGCGGCGTGGAGCGCGGTCTCAAGGAAGCCGGCCTGACACGGGTCGGCGAGCGGATGCTGCCGCTGGGACCGCGCCTGCTGGCCAGCGAGCGGGTGGCGCAGACGGCGCCGCTGCGCGACGCCCTGTCGATGATGCTGTGGCACCGGGTCGACCGTCTGACGGTGGTGGATGACGACGACATCCCCATCGGCGAGCTGTCGCTGCGCCGGCTGGTCGGGGGAGGCCGACGTGAGCATGACGACAGCGAGGGCGTCGGGGGTGCCGCCGTGGCGGTGGGCCATGCCGCTACTGTGGTTCGTCCTGCTGCTGGGGCCACCCTGGGCATGGAGCAGCTGGACAGCCTGATGCGGCTGATCGAACCCGATAGCCGCGAGGTGATCTATCGACGTGACAGTTTTCTGACCCTGCTGGCACAGCATGTCATGGTGGTGACGGCGGCGTCGCTGCTGGCCATTGTGATCGGCATCGGTGCCTCTATTGCCGTGACGCGACCGGGCGGGCGCGATTTTCGCCCCCTGGTCGGCCAGCTCGCTTCCATCGGCCAGACCTTTCCGCCGGTAGCGGTGCTGGCACTGGCGGTGCCGGTGCTCGGCTTCGGTACCCTCCCCATCGTCATGGCGCTGCTGCTCTACGGGTTGCTGCCCATCGTGCGCAATACCCTGGCCGGTATCGAGGGCATCGATCCAGCCGTCCACGAGGCCGCCCGCGGCATGGGCATGACCCATGCGCAGATTCTGCGTCAGGTCGAACTGCCCCTGGCGGCACCGGTCATCCTGGCCGGCGTGCGCACCTCGGTGACCATCAACATCGCCACGGCCGCCATTGGTGCCACCGTGGGGGCCAGCAACCTGGGCGACCCGATCATTTCCGGTATCGTTAACGGCAACACCGCCTACGTGGTGCAGGGTGCCGTACTGATCGGCCTGCTGGCGATCAGCGTCGACAGCCTATTCGAGCGCCTGCAGCCGCGCCAGTTGCGTCGCTGAGCAAGAGGGCCCGGTCACGGTCGACAACCGCCCGGACAGGATAATCGTCAGCATTTCCTTCGTCGGGCAGCAAAATGGATGCGTTCGCCCGCATTTTACGTTAACGTCAACTGCGCTACGTTGGCTGAGCGCTGGAGCTAACCCCTGGCGTGCGGCTACAGTAACGTCAACACTGCCCTCACAAGGGGCGGTTTTCCTCCTGCCACTACCCAAGGACCAGGATGATGACAACAACACAAGACACCCATTCGCTGGCCTTCATGACCGGCGACGAGCTGCACATTCCGACCTTTCGGCTCCTGCAGCAGGATGGCACCCTCTTTGAGGGGGCCGAGGCACCCGATCTGGACAAGGAGAAGGCGCTGCGCATCTACCGCGCCATGCTCGTCACCCGCGTCCTCGACGAGCGCATGCTGGCGGCTCAGCGCCAGGGGCGTCTCTCGTTCTACATGCAGTGTACCGGTGAAGAAGCGGCGGTCATCGGCGCCGCGGCGGCGCTAGATGACGCCGACATGATCATGGCGCAGTACCGCGAGCAGGGCGCCTTGGCCTATCGCGGCTTCACCTACGACGAGTTCATGAACCAGCTGTTCGGTAACGAACTCGACTACGGCAAGGGGCGCCAGATGCCGATCCACTACGGATCGCGCAAGCTCCACTACATGACCATCTCCTCGCCGCTGGCCACGCAGATTCCTCAGGCCGCCGGCTATGCCTATGGGCAGAAGCTGGCCGGTGAAGGGCTCTGCACCATCACCTTCTTCGGTGAAGGGGCGGCGTCGGAGGGCGATTTCCATGCCGCGCTCAACATGGCTTCGGTGCATAAGGCGCCGGTGATCTTCTTCTGTCGTAACAACGGCTATGCCATTTCCACGCCGGCCAGCGAGCAGTTTGCCGCCGACGGTATCGCCCCGCGCGCCTTCGGCTATCGGATGCACGTCATCCGGGTCGACGGCAACGATATCCTGGCGGTCTATCGGGCGACGCAGCAGGCCCGCGCCATCGCCGTGGAAAAGAATCAGCCGGTGCTGATCGAGGCGATGACCTATCGCCTGGCCGCCCACTCCTCCTCGGACGACCCCTCCGGCTACCGCTCGCGCAAGGAAGAAGAGGCGTGGCGCGAAAAGGATCCCATTCTGCGCATGCAGCGCTGGCTGATCGACCTGGGCTGGTGGAGCGAGGACGAGGAGAAGGCCCTTCAGGAGAGCCTGCGCCGTGAAGTGCTCGAGACCCTCAAGCGCGCCGAGAAGCGCCCACCCCCGCCTCTGGATAGCCTGGTCAGCGACGTCTATGCCGACGTGACGCCGGCGCTGCAGCGTCAGCTCGACCGCCTCAAGTCGCACATTCGCCGTCACCCGGAGGCCTATCCGAAGGGGGCGCGCTCACTGGACCCGGATGTCAGCGCAACGGCAGATGCCGACAAGAACAGCGGCGAGCAGGGAGGAGCCTGAAATGCCCAAGATGAACATGCTGCAGGCGATCAACAACGCCCTCGATATCGCCATGGCCGAGGATGAAAAGGTGCTCTGCTTCGGCGAGGACGTCGGGGTGTTCGGCGGGGTCTTCCGCGCCACCAGCCATCTTCAGGAGCGCTACGGCAAGTCCCGCTGCTTCAATACGCCGCTGGTCGAGCAGGGCATCATCGGCTTCGCCAACGGCCTGGCCGCCCAGGGCTCAGTGCCGGTGGCCGAGATCCAGTTTGCCGACTACATCTTTCCGGCCTTCGACCAGATCGTCAACGAAACGGCCAAGTTTCGCTTCCGCTCCGGGGATCTGTTCAACGTCGGCGGGCTGACCATCCGCACCCCCTATGGCGGCGGGATCTCCGGCGGGCTCTATCACTCGCAGTCGCCGGAGGCCTGACTTCGCCCATACGCCGGGCCTGAAGGTCGTGGTGCCCCGCAACCCCTACCAGGCCAAGGGGCTGCTGCTCTCCGCAATCCGCGATCCCGACCCGGTCATCTACTTCGAACCCAAGCGGCTCTATCGCGCCTCCACCGGCGAGGTGCCGGAAGACGACTACCAGCTGCCGATCGGTGAGGCCGAGGTGACCAAGGAGGGCAGCGACATCACCGTGCTTGGCTGGGGCGCGCAGATGGAGCTGATCGAGAAGGCCGTGGAGATGGCCGAGAAAGTGGGGATCTCTTGCGAGATCATCGACCTGCGTACAATCCTGCCCTGGGACGAGGATACCGTGGTGGAGTCGGTGCTCAAGACCGGCCGGCTGCTGATCACTCACGAGGCGCCGCGCACCGGCGGTTTCGCCGGCGAGATTGCCGCCACCGTCCAGGAGCGCTGCTTCCTGTACCTGGAGTCGCCCATCGAACGGGTGACCGGCCTGGATACGCCCTTCCCGCTGACGCTGGAGAAGGAGTACATGCCGGATCCCCTCAAGATCTTCGAGGCCATTCGCGCCAGCGTGGAATTCTGACGTTCGATATCAGGACAGGAGATGCAAAATGAGTGACTTCATGCTGCCCGATATCGGCGAAGGTATCGTGGAATGCGAGATCGTCGACTGGCGAGTCGCCGAGGGCGATGTCATCGAGGAAGATCAGCCGGTGGTTGAGGTGATGACCGACAAGGCGCTGGTGGAGATCACCGCCCCCGAGGCGGGCCGTGTCACCAGGCTGTATGTGCCCAAGGGCGAGATCGCCAAGGTGCACGCGCCGCTGTTCGCCTATGAGGCGGAAGGCGGCGGCGAGGCTGCCCAATCGGCCGAGCCGCCGCGGCCCGTCGCTTCGGCCGCGGACGAAGTGGCGAGCCCGGCCGCCGAAGCCCCGGCGGTCTCTCGGGGCCCCGCGGAAGCGTCTGCGCCCGGTGCGGCGTCCAAGGATTTCATCCTGCCCGATATCGGCGAAGGGATCGTCGAGTGCGAGGTGGTCGAGTGGCGCGTGGCCGAGGGTGAGACGATCGAGGAGGATCAGCCGCTGGTCGATGTCATGACCGACAAGGCGCTGGTGGAGATCACCGCGCCGGAGGCCGGGCAGGTCACCAAGCTGTACGTGCCCAAGGGGGAGATCGCCCAGGTCCATGCGCCGCTGTTTGCTTATCTGCCGGCGCAGGCCGAACCGGTGAGCCAGCCGGCCCCCGCCGTGGCTGAGACGGCGAGCCCCGCCCCCAAGCCGGCGACTCCGCCACGAGTCGTCCGGTGGCCAGCGGTGGACGCGGCCCCTACGGGCGGGTGCCGGCCAGTCCCGCCGTGCGCCGACTGGTGCGCGAGCACGGCGTCGCCCTGGAGGACGTGCCCGGCAGCGGCAAGGATGGCCGGGTGCTCAAGGAGGATGTGCTGCGCTACCTGGAGCAGGGCGCCCAGGCGCCGGCGCCGAGTGAAGGGGCGGCCGCTGCCGCACGCCAGGCAGAGCCGCAGGCGCCTGCCCAGGGCGAGGTTCGCGTCGAGCCCATTCGCGGCATGCGGGCGGTGATGGCCCGACGCATGGTGGAGTCCGCCAGCACCATCCCGCACTTCCAGTACGGCGAGGAGATCGACGTCACCGAGCTGCTGGCGCTGCGCCAGCGGCTCAAGCCCCAGGCCGAGTCGCAAGGCACCCGGCTGACGCTGATGCCGCTGTTCATGAAGGCCATGGCGCTGGCGGTGCAGGAGCATCCGATCCTCAATGCCCGGCTCAACGACGACGTCAGCGAGATCCACTACCTGCCGTCGTGCAACGTGGGCATGGCGGTGGATAGCCGGTCGGGCCTGCTGGTTCCCAACGTCAAGGGGGTTGAGCGCCGCACGCTGCTCGACGTGGCGCGCGAGGTCGAGCGACTGACCACCTCAGCGCGGGAAGGGCGGGTCGACCAGGCCGATCTCAAGGACGGTACCATCACCATCTCCAACATCGGCGCGCTGGGCGGTACCTATGCGGCCCCGATCATCAATGCCCCGGAGCTGGCCATTGTCGCCATCGGCAAGACGCAGTGGCTGCCGCGCTTCGACGACCGGGGCGAGGTCACCCGGCGGGCGATCATGACCGTGACCTGGGCCGGGGATCACCGGGTGATCGACGGCGGGACCATCGCGCGCTTCTGCAACGCCTGGAAGGGCTACCTGGAGGCCCCGGAGAGCATGCTGTTGCATCTGGGGTGACGCCGCCGTGGCCTGGCCGCTCCCTCCCGCCGCTGGCATGCTGGCGGGAGGGAGCGCGCCCGGACGCTCCCGTCGGGGCGATGCCCGACCGCTTACCCGCACCGATTCGGCAAGCCTTATGGTGAGCTTATGAGCCAGGCGCCCCTCCAGCAGTTCTATATCCCCGAAGAGCAGTCCATCTATCTGCTCAGCCACGACGATGCCCGCAAGCTCAAGGAGTGGGTGGCGCTGTGTCAGGCCCAGCTCGAGCAGCTGGGCTATCGTGATATCGCCCTGATCGGGAAGGGCGCCTATGGCTTCGTTTTCGCCGGCGTCACGGCGCTAGGGGCGGAGTACGTTTTCAAGTTCACCCGGGTCAACCTGCCCCAGCACCTCCAGGACCGCCTCGAGGAGGAGGCCTTCATGCTGGAGCAGGTCGTCCATCCCCGGGTGCCTCGGCTGATCGTCTTCCAGCGGGTGCGCAACCAGTCGATCCTGGTGATGGAGCGGGCCCCGGGTCTCAACCTGGAAGAGGTCTCCCTGCGCGAGGGGCGACTGTCGCCCCGGCTGGTGGTGCGTATCGCCGACCAGCTCGCCGATATTCTGCGCACTCTGCGCATGGAGTCCGGGCCGGCGGGCAAGCCCATCGTGCATGGCGACATCAAGCCCTCCAACCTGGTGTTCGATGCCGCCAACGAGGCCGTTGCCCTGATCGACTGGGGCTCCTCGGTGTTCGCCCAGCTGGATGCTAACCAGCAGTTCGTGGCCTCCAACGTCATGGAACTGATGTCGGACAACCTGCAGCAGACCAATGCGCGCCTGGGGGATGTCTACTTCATCGGCGAGGAGCAGTTGAACGGCGCCTTGTCGTCACCGCGTTTCGATGAGCAGGGCGCCGCCGGCACGCTCTATGCGCTCGCTTCGGCTCAGTCGTGCCGTTTCGGGCATCGGGCGATTCCGGCCACCTCGCTGGGCCTGCCCATGGAGTTCGCACGCATGCTCGATGGCATGCTCGATCCCGACCCGCGCATCCGCATGAAGGCGGGAGACCACTTCGTCAGCGAGATGCCGAGGCTGGCGCGGCTGGTGATGATCGACCTGCCCGAGCCCGCGGAGACGCCCCTGGTGCCTGCCTGGGTGCGTCCCTCGAGCCGTGAGATCGACACCGTGGTGTACAGCTCGCGCAAGGCCTTCCTGCGCGAGGAGGGCGGCAAGGAAACCCTGAGCGACGTCAACGATGTCCAACTCGACCGTTACTACAAGAACTTCATGCAGGGCATGGGGAAACCGAAAAGGCCTTCCTAGCGGCGGTGAGCCGCCTGGGCCAGTATCCGGTGGTGGGCGGGTTGGCGGTGCGCTGGGAGGTCGACGGCGTCTATATCGATACCTCGCTGAGCCTGCATGACCCGTCACTCAAGCCGGCCTTCGTGGCGGCGGTGAACAATATGGTCAACCTGGCGCGGGCCATCTACCGCCAGGGGATCTTCAAGAGCTGCCTGTTCAATGCCCGCGATACCCTGCACCTGGATCGCGAGGCGCCCACGGAGCCCTTCGTGGTGACTCCCGGGATGCGGCTGCGTTACGAGGTTAGCGCCGTGCCCGAGCTGGAAGATCGCTCAAGGCTGCATAGCTACTTCGAGGATGGCCCAGACCCGGAGGAGTTCCTGGTGCTGCCAGAGGCGATCATCGCCTCCCTCGAGGCCCTCAACGAGATCCACCATACCGGGATGATCATCTTCGAGTCGCTACCCCAGCACCTCAAGATTCACAGCTACTATCGGCTGCTCGACCCCTCCCGGGAAGCCGAGTTCCGCCGACGGCTCGACGACATCTTGGCCGCCGTGGGGCTGATCGAGGGACTCGGCGTGTCCGGGTTCATGAAGATGCCCTACAAGGACACCCGTTTCTTCGCCCATACGGAGCGCCAGCCAGAGCGCTACTATCCGCGCGACCCGCGGTCGGCGCAGCGCGATAACGTCTGAAAACTGCCGTCCCGGTTCATCGGTTCATGGCTTGCGGCAAGTAGAGCGCGATTTCCGGGAAGGCGTGCAGCAGGGCGATCGACAGCAGCATTAGCAGAAAGAAGGGCAAGGTGGCCTTGGTAATGGTCACGATATCCTTGCCGGTCAGCCCCTGGATAACGAACAGGTTGAATCCCACCGGCGGGGTGATCTGAGACATCTCCACCACCACCACGAGATAGATGCCAAACCAGATCAGGTCGAAGCCCGCGGCGCTGACCACCGGCATGATGATCGCCGTGACCAGCAGGATCAGCGAAATTCCGTCCAGAAAGCAGCCCATAATCAGCAGCAGCAGGGTCAAGGCGACCAGCAGCATGGTCGGCGAGAGACCCATCTCGCCGATTGCCCGGGCCAGCTGCATGGGCACCTGGGTAAAGCCCATCGCCGAGGTAAGAAACGAAGCGCCGGCGATGATGAAGGCGATCATGCAGGCGGTGCGTATGGCGGCGAACAGCGATGCCTTGAAGGTTGCCAGCCCGAATTCGCCGTTCCAACGGGCGATGAGGATCGAAAGCACCACCCCTACGGCGGCCGCTTCGGTGGGAGAGGCAAGCCCGCCATAGATCGAGAAGATGATGCCGCCGATCAGGGCCAGAATCGGCAGCAGCGACCAGGTTTGGCGCAGCTTGTCGAACAGCTTCAGGGAGGATTCATCCGCCCCGGTAAGGCCCGCGCGGTTACCCTTGATCAACGCCCAGAGCACTAGGTAGCTCATGAACAGCCCGAGGATTAAAAGACCGGGCCCGATGCCGGCCATGAACAGTCGCGAGATCGACTGCTCGGTGACCACCCCGTAGACGATCAGCACGATGGAGGGAGGGATCAGCAGGCCCAGGGTCGAGGCGCTGGCCAGGGTGCCGATGGCCATCTGTGGGTCATAGCCCCGGCGCTCCAGTTCGGGCAGCGTCATCTTGCCCACCGTGGCGCAGGTGGCCGCCGAGGAGCCACAGACGGCGGCGAACATGCCGCTGCCGATCACATTGGTGTGAAGCAGCCGCCCGGGGAGGCGATTGAGCCACGGGGACAAGCCGCGAAACATGTTGTCGGCAAGCCCCGAACGAAACAGGATCTCGCCCATCCAGATGAACATCGGCAGGGCGGTCAAATCCCAGCCATAGCTGGCCCCCCAGAAGTCTGAGGCCAGGATCGGTCCCGGTGCGAAAGGGCTGAAGAACGCCAGCGCAATCCAGGCGGTGCCGATCAGCGCAAAGGCGATCCATACGCCGCTACCGAGCAGCACCGCCAGGGTAAGGATGGTGGCCAGGCTGAGTATGAGCACGTCAGGTCTCCCAAAGCGGATCGGCGGCGATCATGGTTGGTGACTATCGTCAGTGGCTTCGCGAAAGCTCGCGGGATCGCGTAGGGCAATACGCAGCGTCATCAGCAGTGCTTCGGCCAGGGCCAGGCATAGCAGGCCAACGCCGGTTGCCAGCACGGCCTGGGGGATCCATAGCGGGATCGACAGGAAGCCGGAGGAGACATCTCGGAAGTGCAGGCTTTCCCCTATCAGTGTGATCAGGCCATGGCCCAGCAGCAGGCTGATCGTCAGCGCCACGATCAGGCCGAACACTTCGAACCAGACCCGCACTCTAGCGGGTAGGCGTGTTATCAGCAGGGTCACGCGAATATGGGCATGGTGCACGAAGGTATAGGCCAACCCCAGAAAGGTGGCGCCGACCAGCAGGTATGAGGCGATTTCTGAAACGCCCGTGATGCTCAGTCCTAGCCGACGCAGGCCCACCAGCACCAGCAGCGCATCGAGGACCCGAAAGGAGACCTGAATGGCCACCAGCGTGCAGATCGTCACCATGCAGGCCGCCGCCCCCCAGGCGCCGAGGCGGTAGAGCAGCGCAAGCTTGAAATTCATGTGGGAGCTCCTGACTCCAGGGCAGGACTAAACCGACGTGATCGACGCAGGTGAGCCGGCAGGGTGTCCGGGCCATCAAGCGCGCGACGCCATTGAGAGTGCAGGGAACAGACGCGGTGCGTCGCACCGCGTCCCGGTCTGGTCAGTCATCGAGGCTTGAACGATAGGCCTCGAGCAGTGCCAGGGCCTCATCGCTGGCTCGCTCCTGCCAGGAGGCGAACAGCTGGTCGCCCGCGGCCTGCAAGGCGTCTGCCACCTCGTCATCAGGTGTTGCGACCGTTACGCCGTTGTCTTGGAGCGCCTGGAGGCTCGCTTCATTGTTATCACGACTCATCTGCCAGCCCCGTTCCTCGGCACGTGCGGCCGCGTCGAGCAGCGCCTGCTGTGTTGTTTCATCGAGACGATCGAATGCACGCTGGTTGATGAATACGATGTTCTTGGGCAGCCAAAGATTGGCGTCAGTATAGTGCGAAATGTAATCCCAGGCGGTCATTGCATTGCCGGTGGCGCTCGAGGTGATCATGGCATCCACGCGGCCGGTACTGAACGCCGTGGGAATGTCCGACTCCTCGGTTTCGGTTGGGTTTCCGCCTAGATTCTGTACGAAACGTTGCGTATTGATGTTGGGGGCCCGCACCCTAAGGCCTTCGAACTGATCTTCACTCTCCAGCGCGAAGTCAGTGTAGATCCCCTGGGCGGGCCAGGCCACGGCATAGAGCGGCATCAGTCCTTCGTCGGCAAACAGCTCCGTGATCATGGGCTTGGTGGTTTGCCACAGAGCAAAGGCTTCCTCGTAGCTGCCGGCAACCCCGGGGAGGGTATCGATCTCGAAGATTGGGTCCTCGTTGGACAGCACCGAGAGGAAAATCTCGCCGGCATCGATGGTGCCACGGCGCACCGAGGGCTTGATCTCCCCATGTGCCACCAGCGAACCGCCGCTGTGTACGTTGATGCGAAGTTCACCATCGGTGGCCTCGGCCACGTCTTCAGCGAACTGCTTGACGTTCTGGGTGTGAAAGCTGGCATCGCCGTAGGGGGTGGCCATGTTCCATTCCATGGCCTGAGCGCTGGTGGCTGCGGCCAGGCCGGCCACTAGCAGCAGCGGGGTGACGTTGTGCTTGGTCATGAGCTCGGACCTCTTGTGGGATTTGATTGTGGGTCTTGAGGGTCATGCATTGCCCTGTGCCAACTCCCTGGCACCATTCGGGCATCTTGCTCGGTGGGTTCGACTTGTTGCGCCGCGTTTCAAGTCTTCTTGAACAGTTGGGCGTCGCGATCCTTGAAGGCCTTGAACTCCAGCGCATTGCCGGAGGGGTCGTAGAAAAACATGGTGGCCTGTTCGCCGGGTTCCCCCTGGAAACGAATATAGGGCTCGATTTCGAATCGCACGCCGTGATTGCGGAGTTTCTCGGCCAGCGCTTCCCATGCCTTCATTTCCAAGACCACTCCAAAGTGAGGGACTGGTACGCCGTGGCCGTCTACCGGGTTCTTGTGGCTGCTGACCGGCTGCTCCTTGAGTGCGGGGTTCAGGTGGCAGACGAATTGATGACCATATAGATCGAAATCGACCCAGCTGTCCGAAGAGCGTCCCTCGGGGCAGCCGAGAAAACGGCCGTAGAAGTCACGCGCTTCATCGATGTCGCGCACCTGGACGGCCAGGTGGAAGGGATCGGTAACGGCCATGGTGCCTCCTGAGTCAGGCTATTGTGTTGGTTATTGACCTTTCCCAGTGATAATCCCCGAATAGGCTGCCGTCAACCGCTTGTTCAGGCCAGCCCCCGCATGCCGGAGCGATAGTTCCGCCAAAACGGTTGTCGCCGGGCGGGCGTGATCCATTATAGTGGTTGGACTGGATGGATCATCCCGCCGACCGTTACCCCATCAGGAGTCGTCATGGCCATTCCCCTGCTGAATTGTGACATGGGCGAGAGTTTCGGTAGCTGGACCATGGGGCTGGATGCCGAGGTGATGCCCTACGTGGACTGCGCCAATATCGCCTGTGGCTTTCATGCCTCCGATCCCCATGTCATGCGGCACACCGTCTCCCTGGCGACCCGACACGGGGTGCGGATTGGTGCCCACCCGGCCTATCCGGATCTGATGGGATTCGGCCGTCGCTCCATGGCCTGCTCGCCGCAGGAGGTCGAGGATCTGGTGCTTTACCAGGTGGGGGCCCTGGCGGGCATCTGTCAGGCGGAAGGCACACTCCTGCATTATGTCAAACCCCACGGGGCCCTCTATAACGACATGGCCCGGAATCCGTCGCTACTGCGTGCGGTCATGGCGGCGGTGCGTGCCTATGATGCCACCCTGCCGCTGATGGTCATGGCCACCGCCGAGCCTGAGCCCTACCGGTCGCTGGCCGACGAGATGGGAATCACCCTGTGGTTCGAGACCTTCGCCGACCGCGCCTATGATGCCGAAGGGCACTTAGTGTCACGGCGGTTGCCGGGCGCGGTGCATCATGATCAGGCGGCTATCGTGGCCCAGGCCGTGACATTGGCCCGTGGGGAGACCCTGACGGCCAGCGATGGCACCGAGCTTGACCTGCCCTGCGATACACTATGCGTGCACGGTGACAACCCCGAATCGGTGGCCGCCGTGAGAGCCATACGCCGTGCCCTTAGCGAGCTCGATAGCTGAGAGCTGGCACGCGGTCGCCATCAGGCGCCAAGCCCGCTTTCCCGGAGTACCTGGTCGAGGGTCGGAGTGTCGCCCGTGTTGGGCCGCTTGTCGGCACCCTCGACGAGCAGCTGGCTTTCGAAGTCGGCCAGACCGGCGGCGATGCAGCGTTCGATGAGCACGGATTTGCTCATGCCGGACTGCTGGCAGAGCCGTTCGAGGCGGGCTTCGATGTCGTGAGATAAACGCAGCAGATGTGGCATGTGGTGATCTCCCTGGCGCGGCCTCCTGGGCAGCCCGTCAGCGGGGGCAAGAGACGCTGGCTATGCAATCAAGATAAAACGCATGTTTGAGTTTGTCACCTTTTGAGTCTGCCTGACGCCGGTGACAGTGCGATGACGGGGCGCGCCTTGACCTGCTGCACGGGTGTGAGAGGATGCCGCACCAAGCCTCTGCTGCCGGGACGACCCGGTAAGCGCTGCCGCCATCGGGGACGACCCCGCTCAAACAGAGTGCCAACACATGAACATGGCGTGGATGCTGCTCGTCGTCGCCGGTCTGCTGGAAGTCGCCTGGGCGTTGGGTCTGAAGGCCAGCCACGGGTTCACTCGCCCACTTCCCTCGATCCTGACGCTGATGGCCATGGTGGCCAGCTTCTATCTGCTGGCCCAGGCCATGAAGGTGCTGCCGGTGGGCACGGCCTACGCGGTCTGGGTTGGCATCGGGGCGGTGGGGACGGTGCTGCTTGGCATCCTGATCTATGGCGATAGCGCCTCGCCGCTGCGCCTGCTCAGCCTGGTGCTGATCCTGGCCGGGCTGGTGGGCCTCAAGCTGGCCGGCTGATCAGGCCAGCCCCTGGCGCTGCATGACCTCGGTGATGATGGGCACCGGGGTCATCAGATGCTCGCGCATCATGGTGGAGGCTCGGTCGGCTTGGCGCTGAAGAATGACCTCGACCAGGGCGGCGTGCTCCTGGCGCTTGCGTTCCAGCGCGGCCTCGGAGAACACGGTCTCGCGTAGCCAGAGATGGCGGTAGCGCTCGACCTGGTCGAACAGACCTTCACGCACCTGTAGCAGGTTCGGGGAATTGCAGCCGCTGGCGATGGCGGTGTGAAACGCCTTGTGGCGGGTATCCCAGACCTCGAGAAGCTCGTCGGGAGTGTTCACCTCCATCACCTTGGCCAGGGTGTGGGCCTTGGCCAGGATATCGGCCTCCCAGCCATCGTCGCCACGCTCGATGGCGAGTCGCAGGATCAGTCCTTCGAGCTGAGCCCGGGCGTCATAGAGGTCGTGGAGTTCGGCCAGCGACATGGGGGCAACGCGATAGCCGCGCTGGCTGATGGCTACCACCAGGCGCTCGGCCACCAGCTGCGAGAGCGCTTCGCGCAGCGGGCCGATGCCCAGATCGTATCGTTCCTTGAGTCCGCTCATCAGCAGTTTCTCGCCCGGCTGGAAGACGCCGCGGATGATGTCGTGCTTCAGGCAGCGGTAGGCCGTGATGCCCAGGTTCTGGCGGGGGGGATGTCCATGGTCGGTATTCCTTCAATTTACCGAGCATGATAACGAATTGTGGGGTGTCCCGGTAACCGTCGATGTTGCCACAGGACTTCGATTCTCTTGAATCGGGTGGATATTTCTCTCTTGCACTAGCCGCCTGTCGGATTTGACCGATCGTCGCGAGAAGGCTCGGCTTGGCGTTAAGTCCGACAGGCGGCTAGGGATATTGGCGGGCCTCGTTCAGCGTCCAGTCCACCAGTTCCCGGGCGAGGCGATCGGCGGCGATCCCCAGGGCCTCGACGACCTCGCCAATCTCGGTGCTGTCGGCGACTTGCCGCTGGGAAAGCGCTGGCTCGCCAGCAGTCGCTGCGAGCGTGTCTCGACGAGTCGGACGTCGAGGGTCACCACCCCTTCGGGCAGGTCGGCTTCGTATTCGCTTTGGAAGGCGCGCAGGTCGCTGGCTAGGGTCAGATCGCTGGAAAGGGATGACGCCCCGTGGGTAAGGCGTGACAGCCGGCCATCCTCGCGAAAGCCATCCAGCAGGCGGTCGCGCAGCAAGACCGGCGCGTCATCGGCCCAGCGGACGCCCTGATAGACGCTGGGCCGGTGGGGTTCGGGCAGGACCACGATCCGCGTACCGTCGAGCAAACGTCCGGCCTGCGGGGTGACTAGGTGCAGGGTCATTTCGGCAACGGTGCCGTCTGCAGCGCCGGCGGACAGCGGCTCGGCGGGTAGGGTATAGAGGCTGGCCGGCTCTCGGGTCGGTACCAGATTGCAGGCAGCGAGCAGCGAAGCCGTGAGCAGCAGCGAGGCGATGGCCAGTGGTTTCATCGGGACGGTTCCTTCACGGCGAGAATTCCTCGATGCCGTCGCGGCCCATCAGGAAATCGGCGGGGCTCTCTTCGAGACGGCGAACGATACGGTTCAGGGTGCCCAGGGTGCGGCGCAGCTCCGCGGAGGCCGGTCCCAGCCCCTGAATGCCCTGCATGCCGCTCTCCAGGGCGCCCTGATGATCGGCCAGCAGCGATTCGAGGCGTCGGGCGGTGCGCGCGAGGCTCTCGGTGGTTTCGCGGGCGCCGAGGACGATACGCTCTCCCTGGCCCTCGAGCAGGCTGCCGGTCTGGCGAGTCAGCTCGCCAAGCTCGCCGATGGCCTGGATCGCTTCGTCGAGGAGGGCATCGAGCTGCTCCATCAGCTGTGAGGATCCGCCCCCCAGCGCCGCCAGCTGGGCGCTGGTGCGTTCGAGGTTGGCGATGATCCGGGTCACGTTGGCGGTGTTCTCATCCGAGAGCAGTGCATCCAGGCCGGCCAGCACGCTGTTGACGTTGGCAAGAATCTCCTCGCTGTCGTCGAGCAGGGCGGAGATCGGCGACGGGTCGGCCACGATGCGCGGCGGCCTGTCTCCCTCGGCGAGCAGAGGAGGACTCTCCGGGGTGCCGCCGTGCAGCTGGATGGACATGCTGCCGGTGATATTGGCTAGCGCCAAGCGCGCCCGCGTGTCCTGCTTGATGGGCACGTGGCGCTGGACCCGAATACGGACCAGCACGTTGCGAGGGTCGGTCGGGTCGAGTCGCAGGTCGGTGACATCGCCGACGCGCACGCCGCTGTACTCCACCACGTTGCCGACGCTCAGCCCGCTTACCGAGCGATCGAAAAATACCTCGTAGTGGGCGAAATCCCGGTCGGCGGTGCCTTGCCCAGCCAGACGGCAAACAGCACCCCGCCGGCGGCGGCCAGCACGGTAAACAAGCCGATGATGACGTGGTGGGCACGGGTTTCCATGGGGGTCACTCCTGTCGCTGCGCGGCCTGGCTGGCTGCCCGTCCCCGGGGGCCATGAAAGTAATCGCGGATCCACGGGTCATCAGTGGCCTCGACCACCGCGAGGCGGTCGGCAACCCGTACCCGTCGGTTCGACAGCACCGCCACCCTGTCGCAGGTGCTGTACAGCGTATCGAGATCGTGGGTGACAAGAAAGACGCTGAGCCCGAGGGCGTCGCGCAGGGTCTGCAGCAAGCGGTCGAAGGCGGCGGCCCCGATGGGGTCCAGGCCGGCCGTCGGCTCGTCGAGGAACAGCACCTCAGGATCCATGGCCAGAGCGCGGGCCAGGGCCGCACGCTTGACCATCCCGCCAGACAAGGCGTCCGGGGCGAGCCGGGCCGCCTGGGGGAAAGGCCGACCAGGGCCAATTTGACCCGGGCCAGATGCTCGGCATCGAGGCGGGTGAGTCCGCCATGTTCGATCAGCGGCAGGGCCACGTTCTCCTGAAGGTTGAGCGAGGTGAACAGGGCGCCGCGCTGGAACAGCACGCCGAAGCGGCGCTCCACGCGTGATCGCTGAGCGGCCGAAAGGCGCTGCAGATCCTCGCCGAGTACCCGAATCGTGCCGGCATCGGGGCGCTTGAGTCCGACGATGCTGCGCAGCAGGACCGACTTGCCGGTGCCCGAGCCACCGACCACGCCGAGTATCTCGCCCCGGTAAATGTCCAGGTCCAGGTTCTCGTGAACGCAGTGGGTACCGAAGCGGTTGACCAGATCGCGCACCTCGATGACCGCCTCGTTGTCGTCGCTCACCAGCCCATCTCCATGAAAAAGAGCGCCGCCAGGGCATCCAGCAGGATCACCATGAAGATCGACTGCACCACGCTGGAGGTGGTGTGCTCCCCGACTGACTGGGCGCTGCCGGCGGCCTTGAAGCCCTCCAGGCAGCCGATCACCGCGATCAGAAAAGCGAACAGCGGCGCCTTGGCGAGGCCGACCAGGAAGTGGGTGAGCGGGATATCGCGCTGCAGGATGGCCAGGAACTGTGCCAGGGGGATCTCCAGGGCCAGGCTGCATACCAGGGCACCGCCCAGCATGCCGCTGAGCATCCCGATCAGGGTCAGGATCGGCAGGCTGACCATCATGGCCAGCACGCGGGGTAACACCAGCAGTTCCACCGGACTCAGCCCCAGGGTACGGATGGCATCGAGTTCCTCGTTCGCTTTCATAGCGCCGATTTGGGCGGTAAAGGCGCTCGCGGTGCGCCCTGCCAGCAGAATGGCCGCCAGCAGCACGCCGAATTCGCGCAGGAAGGAGTAGGCCACCAGGTTGACCGTGTAAATGGTAGCCCCGAAGTCGCGCAGCACGGTGGCACCGAGAAAGGCCACCACGGCCCCGACCAGGAAGGTCAGCAGCGCCACGATGGGAATGGCGTTGAGGCCCGTCTGATGCAGCTGGGCCACCAGCGCGGTGATGCGCCAGCGGCGCGGGCGCAGCAGGCTGCCCATCAGACTGGCCAGGGTGACGCCGATGAAGCCGATCAGCTGAAGCTGCTGTTGCCAAAGGCCCTCGACCTGTCGGCCGAGATCGGCCAGGGCAGCCAGCGGTGGGAAGACCGACGGCGGGTCAGTGTCCAGCGGCTCGCGCATGGCCTCGGCGACTGCCACCAGCAGCGCCTGCTGGGCGGCGGGCAGCGTCGGGGCCCAGTCGCCCACTCGACGCATCCGCTGCGCCCCGAGCAGCTCGACCAGCAGCACGGCACCGGAGGTGTCCAGGCCCTCGATGCCGGAGAGCTCCGCCTTTGTCCAGTCGGTGGAGCCATAACGGCGCAGCTGGTCCTTGAGCGCAGCGTAATGCGCCAGGGTCCAGCTGCCGGTGATCAGCAGTCGGCCATCATCGATCTCCAGGCGGCCGGGGGCGACGTTTGTTGAAAGCATGGCAAGGCGCTTCCTTATTGAACAGGCCATTTTCTTCCATGAGCATTACTGCGTTGGCTCCAAGGCCTTGATGATATCGTTCGCCACTGCCTTGAGTCTCGGCCCCAGGTTCTCTACCAGCTTGTCGTGGGTCAGCCTCAGGCGAGATCCCCACAGTTAATCGCCAGCACTTCGGCGCCGCCTTCCAACACCAGCGGCAGAGCCACAGCGCTGACTTCTGGCTGCCAATCACCTTCAGATAAACAGAAACCGTATTTCTGATATTCCGCCAGGCTTTTATCGATACCGGCCTTGATCATGGCCCAGTCACTTTTGTGGATCTCAGCAAGTTCTTCTAGAACTTGCTGACGCCGTTCGGCCGAAATACCACAGAGCCACGCGCGGCCCATCGCCGATGTCGCAATGGGTAACCGTGATCCCACTTCGAGCCGCATGATAAGTGGTCCGGTGCCGTGGCAGGTCTCCAGGTACATCATGGAGGTGCGATCGGCGGTGCCAAGGCTGACGTTGCAGTCGGTGGAGTCGGCGAAACGCTGCAGGTGAGGGCGGGCGAGATCGCGGATGCCCATATTGGCCAGGTAGCGATAGCCCAGCGCGAGCACCCCGGCGCCCAGGCGATACTTCTCGATATCGGGGTTGCGCTGTAGATAGCCGAGCTGGGTCAGGGTGTAGGTGAGCCGAGACACCGTGGGGCGCGGGATGCCGGTGCGGTTAGAAAGATCCGCATTGCCCAGGTACTCCTCACCGGCGCCGAAGGCGCGCAGCAGCTCCAGGCCGCGGGCCAGGGCGGTGACGAAGTTACGGTCCTTGACGGCCTGTTCCGGCTCGTCGTCACGGGGCATCGTCTGTGTCATCAGATCTATCCAGGGCTAAGTCGAATATTTCGGAATCTAGTATCGCATATCAGACGCCGTCTGCCTGCCCGATCTCCCTGACGATATCGATCAGCAGGTCGCGGTTGGGGGCTTCTTTCGCCTCGAGCCAGACGCACTGGGACTGGTGGCGAAGGGTCGCGTCGCCGAGGGGCAGGAAGATCACGTTGGAGAAGTGGGTGCCCGCCAGGGCCGCGGGCACCAGGGCCACCCCCATGCCGTGGGCGATCAGGGCAACGATGGTCAGCCATTGGGAGACCTCGTGGGTGATGGTGGGCTTCAGGTCGGCGACAAGGAAGAGGCCGAGGATCCGGTCGTAGTAGTGGGGCGAGAGGTCGCGGCGGAACATCACCAGGGGCTCGCCGGCCAAGTCGCGCAGACTCAGCGAGCTTCGTGAGGCGAGGGGGTGGTGGCGCGGCAGGCAGGCGAGGAAGGGTTCGTCGGCGAGCGTCAGGGTGGCCAGCGTCTCGGGCAGCGGCATGGCGTGGATGAAACCGATGTCCAACTGACCCGTTTCCAGCCCCTGAACCTGGTCGGCGGAGTTGCGCTCCAGCAGCTGGATCTCGATGCCGGGGTGGGCGGCCTGTAGCGCCTGGAGGGCCTGAGGCAGGCGACGAAAGAGCATCGCCGGGGTGAAGCCGACCCGGAGTATCCCCGAGGCTCCGTCGGCGATGCGGCGCACCAGCGCGCGGGACTCCTCGAGATCCTCCAGCAGGCGGCGCGCCTGGCGCTGGAAGGCTTCGCCGGCGGTAGTCAGGGCCACGTGCTTACTGCTGCGCGCCAGCAGTTGCACGCCGAGTTCCTCCTCCAGCTGGCGCAGGCTGGCGCTCAGCGGCGGCTGGGAGATGTGCAGCCGCTGGGCGGCGCGACCGAAGTGGAGCTCCTCGGCGAGCACCAGGAAGTAGCGCAGCTGGCGAAAGGTCAGGGCCATGGGCACCTCCTTGGTGGGATGATCGACGATATAGCAAATGCTATCGTAGCATCGGCAATCGGTATTGGTGATGGGGCGAAATCGGCTTCTATTATGCGGAATACAATATCAAGACCGCAAAGAGGAGACGAGCGTGTTCGAGTCCATCCACCGCAACATTCCCGACAGCCGTGGCCACAATGCCTTCACCGTGGACCCCGAGTTCGCCCGCCTGCTGTCCATCTACCTGGAACCCGAGTTGCGCGAGCACCTGGCCCCTGCCTTTCAGGAGCTGGGGGACCTGGTGGGCGATGAGCTGGAGTCCCTGGCCCTGGAGGCCGACCGCCACCCTCCCGTGCTGCAGTTGCGCACCCGCCACGGTGCCGACCTGCAGCGCATCGACAAGCATCCCGCCTATCGCCGGCTCGAGCACTACGCCTACTCCCACTTCGGGCTGGCCGCCATGTCCCACCGTGGCGGGGTGCTCGCCTGGCCCGAGCCGCTGCCACCCATCGTCAAGTACGGCCTGACCTATCTCTTCGTGCAGGCGGAGTTCGGGCTCTGCTGCCCGTTGAGCATGACCGACTCCCTGACCCGCACCCTGCGCAAGTTCGGCTCCGACGAACTGATCGAGCGCTATCTCGGCCACCTGACCTCCCAGGACGACGAGCAGCTCTTCCAGGGCGCCATGTTCATGACCGAGCAGGATGCCGGCTCCGACGTGGGGGCGATCACCACCGAGGCGCGCCTCGAGGAGGGCGTCTGGCGCCTCTACGGCGACAAGTGGTTCTGCTCCAATCCGGATGCCGCCCTGGCCATGGTGCTGGCGCGGCCGGAAGGGGGCGAGCCCGGTACTCGCGGCCTGACGCTCTTCCTGCTGCCGCGTCGCCTGCCCGACGGCAGCCTCAATCGCTATCGCATCCTGCGCCTCAAGGACAAGCTGGGCACCCGTTCCATGGCCAGCGGCGAGATCGTGATGGAGGGCGCCGAGGCCTATGTGGTAGGCGAGCCGGGCAAGGGCTTCAAGCACATGACCGACATGATCAACATGTCGCGCCTCTCCAACGGCGTGCGCTCCTCCGGGCTGATGCGCCGGGCGGTCAACGAGGCGCTGTTCATCGCCCGCCACCGGGAGGCCTTCGGCCGCCGGCTGATCGACCTGCCGCTGATGCAGCGTCAGCTGCTCAAGATGCTGCTCACCGCGGAGCAGGGGCGCAGCCTGGTCTTCCATACCGCCGACTGCCTGCGGCGCGCCGACGGCGGTGACGCGGAGGCCGCCGAGCTGCTGCGTATCCTCACCCCGCTGATCAAGTTCCGCACCACCCGCGACGCCCGCAAGGTGGCCGGCGACGGCATGGAGGTGCGCGGCGGCTGCGGCTACATCGAGGAGTGGTCGGATGCCCGGGTGCTGCGCGATGCCCACCTCGGCTCCATCTGGGAAGGCACCAGCAACATCGTCGCCCTGGACGTCTTCCGCGCCATTCGCCGCGAGGGCACCCTGCCGGTGCTGGTGACTTACCTGCGCCGCCTGCTGGGCGAATCGGCCCTGGGCGAGTCCGAGCGGGCGCTGCTCGCCGACCAGTTGGAGAAGGGGGCGCACGCCGCCGAGCGCGTCGCTGCCAATCCGAGCGACGAGGCCGAGGTGCGGCGCATCGCCAGCGCCCTCTATCACCTCGCCTCGGCGGTCTTCCTGGCCTGGGAAGCCGGGCAGCAGGGCGATGATTGCCGCCGTCAGGCCCTGGCCGCCCTGGTGATGCGCTACCGGCTGCTGCCCCAGGATCCGCTGGCGGTGGACGAGGCGCCGACGCCGCGGCTCGCCGAGCTGCTGGCCGAGACCCCCATGGGCGAGGCGGCGGTCGCGCAGCTGATCGATGGGCTGGGCCTGCCCCAAGCGGCGCCGCGCGCCGAGGGGGTGACCGCATGAGCACGCCTGCCACCTCCCTGAGCGACATTCGCGTGATCGACCTGAGCCGGGTGCTGGGCGGCCCCTACTGCACCCAGGTGCTCGCCGACCATGGCGCCGACGTGATCAAGGTCGAGCCGCCGGGCGGCGACGAGACCCGCGGCTGGGGCCCCCCCTTCTCGGGGGACGCCTCCTCCTACTTCCATGGCCTCAACCGCGGCAAGCGGGGCATGGCGCTGGACCTGCGCCAGGAGGCGGGGCGGGCGCTGCTGCTCGAGCTGCTGGAGGAGGCCGACGTGCTGGTGGAGAACTTCAAGCCGGGCACCCTGGAGAAGTGGGGGCTGGGCCATGAGACCCTCAAGGCCCGCTTTCCGCGCCTGATCCACTGCCGGATCAGCGGCTTCGGCGCCGACGGCCCCCTCGGCGGGCTGCCCGGCTACGATGCGGTGATCCAGGCCATGGCCGGGCTGATGAGCGTCAACGGCGAAGCGGACGGTGAACCGCTGCGGGTCGGCCTGCCGGTGGTGGATATCGTCACCGGCCTCAATGCGGTGATCGGGATCTCCCTGGCGCTGCACGAGCGGGCCCGCAGCGGGGAGGGGCAGTTCGTCGAGGCGGCGCTGTTCGATTCGGGACTCTCGCTGATGCACCCGCACTTCCCCAACGTCTTCTACGGCGGCCCGGCGCCCCGGCGCACCGGCAACGCCCATCCCAACATCGCGCCCTACGAGGTGTACCGCACCGCGACCCGGCCGCTCTTCCTGACGGTGGGCAACAACGGCCAGTTTGCCAGGCTGTGCGAGCTGCTCGGCTGCTTGGAGCTGACGGAGGATCCGCGCTTCGTCGACAACGGGGCGCGCCTGACCCATCGCGAGGCCCTGCGCGAGGCCCTGGAGGCGGTGCTGGCCACTCAGGACGGCACGGCCCTGGCCGAACGCCTGATCCGTGCCGGGGTACCCTGCGGCCCGGTGCTGGAGACCCGTGACATCCTGACCCACCCGCACACCGCCCATCGGGAAATGATCGTCGAGATCGGTGCCTACCAGGGGACCGGCTCGCCCATCAAGCTGGGACGGACACCCGCCCATTACCGGCGGCCGCCGCCGCGCTTCGCCGAGCATACCGAGGAGGTCCTCGCCGAGCTGGGGCTTGCGCCGGCCAGGCTGGCCGAGTTGCAGGCCCAGGGGGTGACCCCCCCATCGCGCGTCGAGTGAGACGCGCACCTTTCCACTATCCTCAACAACAACCAGGGTACAACGCCATGACTCTCAAGAACCTGACCACCGGCCTGATGGCCGCTTCCCTGATCGGTATCGGTGCCGCCCAGGCCGAGGGCCTGCCCGACACCATGACCTGGACCGCCTATGACGTGGGCTCCACCGGCCACTCCGAGGCCTCGGCCATCGCCGATGCCTTCGGACGTGCCTATGGCACGCGCATTCGCATCCAGCCCGCCGGCTCGGCGATCGGCCGCCTGCAGCCCTTGGTCAGCGGGCGTGCCGATTACGCCTATCTGGCCACCGAGTCCTTCTTCGCTTCGGAAGGCACCTATGACTTCGCCGAGCGCCGCTGGGGGCCCCAGGACCTGCGCGCCGTGGCCGGCCGCCCCTCCACCTTCGGCGTGCCCTCCGCCGCCGACGCCGAGATCCACGGTCTCGCCGATCTGGCGGGCAAGCGGGTCGCCTATGTGGCGGGCAACCCCTCGGTGAATGTCAAATGCGACGCCATCCTGGCCTTCGCCGACCTGGACCGCGACGACGTCGAGATCGTCATGTTCCCGACCTTCAGCGCGGCCATGAGCTCGCTGGTTCAGGGGCGCGCCGATGCCACCTGCACCACCACCACGGTTAGCCAGCTCTACGAGTTGGAGGAGTCCGCCCGGGGCATTCGCTGGGTCGACATCCCCGTCGATGACGAGGAGGGCTGGAAACGCATGAACCGCGTGGCCCCGGTCTTCCAGCCGTTCACCGAGACCATCGGTGCCGGCCTGTCGGAGGACGAGCCCGCCACCATGCTGGCCTACCGCTACCCGATCATCGCCACCCAGGCGGACAAGAACGGCGATGAGGTCTACGAGTTCGTCAAGGCCCTGGACGAGACCTATGGCCTCTACAAGGATGCAACCGCGGCCATCCATCGCTGGAGCCTCGAGGACGCCGGCAAGCCGCCCATCGACATCCCCTTCCATCCCGGTGCGGTGCGCTACATGGAAGAGAAGGGGATCTGGACCGAGGAGATGCAGGCCTGGAACGAGGCGCGCCTGGACCGCCTCGAGATGCTGAAGGCGGCCTGGGAGCAGGCCGTCGCGGAGGGCGATGGCTTGGATGATGAGGCCTTCGCCACCCTCTGGGAGGAGCGTCGCCAGGCGGTCCTCGCCGAGCTCCCGTAACGCCATGGCCGGGGCCTCGGCCCCGGCTCGCTTCTCTCAAGGGCCCTGACCATGAGTGATACCTACAACGACACGAGGTTGAAGGGCGTTTCCCGGGGCGTGGTGATGCTCCTGGGGTTCACCGGGCTGCTGATGGCCATCAACCAGACCTTCGGACTAAAGCTGTTCGGCTTCTACCCCCTCGGCAACGCCTTCCTCTACTACCTGATCGGCATCTTCCTGGCTGCGGCGCTGCTCTGCTTTCCCGCCAGGGCCGCCGATACCCATCGCCTGCCCTGGTACGACTGGGCACTGGCCGCCGCCGCCCTGGGCTGCGCCGGCTACCTGGGCCTCAACGGCCTGCGCATGACCCAGGAGGGCTGGGAGTTCTTCGCGCCGCCCGAGGCGACCCTGGTGGCCTCCCTGACGATCCTGCTGGTGCTGGAGGGGGTGCGGCGCTGCGGCGGCTGGGCGATCTTCGCCGTGGCCCTCGTCTTCGGCCTCTATCCGCTCTACGCCGGCCATATGCCGGGCTTTCTTTGGAGCAATCCCTTCGCCCTGGACGAGACGATCCGTGCTCACGTGATGGGGGCGGAGAGCATCATCGGGGTGCCCATGCAGGTGGTGGCCAACCTGATCATCGGCTTCGTGGTGTTCGGCATCGCCCTGACCATCACCGGGGGCGGTGAGTTCTTCATGAACTTTGCCACCGCCCTGATGGGCAGGAGCCGCGGTGGCCCGGCCAAGGTGGCGGTGGTCTCCAGCGCCTTCATGGGCAGCCTCTCGGGCAGCGCCGTCTCCAACATCCTCACCACCGGGGCCATCACCATCCCCGCCATGAAGCGCAGCGGCTATTCGCGGGAGTATTCCGCCGCCGTGGAGGCCTGCTCCTCGACGGGCGGGACTCTGATGCCACCGGTGATGGGGGCGGTGGCCTTCATCATGGCGTCCTTCCTCGGCGTCAGCTATGCCGAGGTGATGGTGGCGGCGCTGCTGCCGGCGATTCTCTTCTACCTGGCGCTGCTGCTGCAGGTGGACCACTATGCGGCCCGACAGGGGCTTCAAGGCATGCGTCCCGAGGAGATTCCTCGGGTGCTCACCACCCTGAAGCAGGGTTGGCCCTATCTGCTCAGCCTGGCGGTGCTGATCTACATGCTGCTGGTGATGCGCCTGGAGAGCTACGCCCCTACTATGCCACCCTGGTGCTGCTGGCCATCTCGCTGTTCCGGCGCCGGCAGCGGCTGAGTCTCGCCAAGGGGCTCGACTTCCTCTACCAGTTGGCCCACGGCATCGGCAACCTGGTGGCGGTGCTGGCGGGCATCGGCCTGGTGGTGGGCGGGCTCTCCTATACCGGCGTGGCCGGCTCCTTCTCCCGGGAGCTGCTCCTCTATGCCGGCGGCAGCATTCCGCTGATGCTGGCGGCGGGGGCGGTGACCAGCTTTGTGCTGGGGATGGGCATGACGGTGAGCGCCTGCTATATCTTCCTGTCGATCCTGCTGGCGCCGGCGCTGGTGGCGGCGGGGCTCGATCCCCTGGGTAGCCATCTCTTCATCCTCTACTGGGGCATGCTCTCCTATATCACCCCGCCGGTGGCGCTGGCGGCGATCACCGCCGCGGGTGTGGCGGGGGCGAGCAACACCCGCACCAGCCTGCATGCGGTGCGCCTCGGCGGGGTGCTCTTCGTGCTGCCCTTCCTCTTCGTGCTCAATCCCTCTTTGATCCTGCAGGGGCCGCTCGATCGGATCCTGCTCTCGGCACTGACCGCGATCACCGCCATCTGGCTGGTGGCGGCGGCCATGGAGGGCTACCTCTATCGGGTCGGGATGCTCGGCTGGCTGCCGCGCCTCTGGCTGCTGCTGGCCGCCGGCCTGCTGATCTATCCGGAGTGGCGCAGCGATCTCGTCGGCCTGGTGCTGCTGGGCGGCGCCTACCTGTGGCTGGCACGCCCCTTCGCCGCCGGGCATCGCTCCCGGAAGTGAGCGGGGAACAGAGGCCCGGCTGATTTCCGCCTGGCTCGCCAAGACGACGCCGCCGCCCTCGGGCGGCGGCGTTCGTGGTGGCAAGGAACACAGGAAGTGGGCGGGCGGGGCCCGCCCCGAGGCCTAGCCCTCCAGGCGCTCGATCACGCAGGCGATGCCCTGACCCACGCCGATGCACATGGTGACCAGGGCATAGCGACCGCCCGAGGCCTCCAGCTGGCGCAGGGCAGTGAGCGCCAGGCGGGCGCCGGAGGCTCCCAGCGGGTGGCCGATGGCGATGGCGCCGCCGTTGGGGTTGAGGCGCGAGTCGTCGGCGGCCAGGCCGAGCCCCTCCAGGCAGCCCAGCACCTGGATGGCGAAGGCCTCGTTGATCTCGATCAGGTCCATCTGGTCGAGACCGAGCCCCGCCCGGGCCAGGGCCTTCTGCGAGGCGGGCACCGGGCCCAGCCCCATCACCCGCGGCGCCACCCCGGCCACGGCGCCGGCCAGGAGACGCCCACGGGGCGCACCCCGGCGCACTCGCCGGCGGCGCGGCTGCCGACGATCAGGGCGGCGGCACCGTCGTTGATGCCGGAGGCGTTGCCGGCGGTGACCACGCCCGCCTCGAAGAGCGGCTGGAGGCGCGCCAGCGCCTCGAGGTCGCTCTGGGGACGCGGGTGCTCGTCGCGCTCGACGAGCCGCGGCGGCTGCTTGCGCCCCTGGGGCACCTCGGTGGGCAGCAGCTCCTCGGCGTAGAAGCCACGGGCCAGGGCGGCGGTGTAGCGGGCCTGGGAGGCGGCGGCGAAGGCGTCGCAGGCCTCGCGGCCGATCCCCAGGTCGTGGGCGATGTTGTCGGCGGTCTCCGGCATGCTGTGGTTGCCGTACTCCCGGGCGATCCGCGGATTGGGGAAGCGCGCACCGATCACGCTGTCGAACATCGCCTGGTTGCGGGCGAAGGGGGTCTCGGCCTTGCCCAGCACATAGGGAGCACGGGACATGGACTCCACGCCGCCGGCCAGGAACAGCTCGCCTTCGCCCGTGGTAACGGCGCAGGCGGCGTCCATCACCGTGGCCAGGCCGCTGCCGCACAGGCGATTGACCGTCTGGCCGGCCACCTCGACAGGCAGGCCGGCCAGCAGGGCGCCGTGGCGGGCCACGTTGCGCGAATCCTCGCCGGCCTGGTTGGTGCAGCCGGCCAGCACCTCCTCGTAGGCCTCCGCGGCGAAGCCGTTGCGCGCCACCAGGGTGGCCAGCACCTGGGCCAGCAGGTCATCGGGGCGCACCGCCGCGAGCTCGCCGCCGTGGCGGCCGAAGGGGGTGCGGATGCCGTCGTAGAGATAGGCGTCTTGCATGGGGGTGTCCTCTCAGAAGGGGTCGGGGGTGGTCAGGGGCAGGCCGAGGCGGGCGCGCCGGCGCAGCCAGGGGCTGGGCCGGTAGCGGGGGTCGCCGGTCGCGGCCAGCAGGGTCTCGAGGATGGTCAGGATGCGCCGGCTGCCGTAGTGATCGCCCAGCGCCAGGGGGCCGCGGGGGTAGCCGAGCCCCAGCTCCACGGCACGGTCGATGGTGGCCGGCTCGGCGACCCGCTGCTGGGCGATCTCGGCGCCCACGTTGACGATGCCGGCGATCACCCGCTGCAGCACGAAGCCGTGGCTGTCGTTGAGCACGCTCACCGGGGTGCCGTCCTGGCCCAGCAGGGCCCAGGCGGCGTCGCGGTAGCCTCGCCGGGTCGCGGGGCTTGCCATCAGGCAGCGCCGCCCGGCGAGGCCGCCCAGGGTTTCCACCGCCACGCAGCGGGCGGGGTCGAGGCCCTGGCGCAGGGCACAGTCGGTGGTGTCCTCGCCGAGCGGCGTCAGCAGGCAGAGCGATGTCTCGGCGGGGCGTTCGCCCGCGTCCAGGGGCCAGCCGGCGGCGGCGACCAGTTCGGCCAGGGCCTCCCCGGCCTCGGGGTCGATCCACACCGGGAGCGCTTCGCTGGTCGGCGGGGTGGGCTCGGCGGGGCGCTGTGGCTGACCCTCCGTATAGGCATAGAAGCCTTCACCGCTCTTGCGGCCCAGCAGCCCGGCGGTGAGGCGCTGGCCGGCGAGCGGCGACGGCCGGTAGCGGGGCTCCTGGTAGTACTGGTGGTAGATGGCTTCCATCACCGCCTGGGAGACGTCGAGCCCGGTCAGGTCGAGCAGGGTGAAGGGGCCCATGCGAAAGCGCCCCAGGTCTTCCAGGATGCGGTCGATGGTGGCGGTATCGGCCACGCCCTCGCCGAGCAGACGCAGCGCCTCGGTGCCGTAGGCGCGACCGGCGTGGTTGACGAGGAAGCCTGGCGTGTCGGTGGTCGTGGCAATGAAGTGCCCCATGGACTGGCCCAAGGCCTCTACCGCCTTGACTACCTCAGGGGCGGTACGCACCCCGGGTATCACCTCGGCGATCTTCATCAGCGGGACGGGATTGAAGAAGTGGAAGCCGATCACCCGCTCCGGATGCCGGCAGGCCGAGGCGATGGCGGTCACCGAGAGCGAGGAGGTGTTGGTGGCCAGTACGGCTCTCTTGTCCAGCAGTGCTTCCAGGTCGCTGAACAGGGCCTGCTTCGCTTCCAGCTTCTCGACGATGGCCTCCACCACGATATCGCAGTCGGCCAGGGCCTCGAGCTTGTCGGCGGCATGGAGGCGCGACCGGTAGGTCGCGCATTGCGCCTCGCTCAAGCGGCCCTTGGTGACGCCGCGAGCCCAGAGATCGGTGATGAAGGTGGTGGCCTCGGCCACCGCCCCCGGCCTGGCGTCGTGGAGGGTGACCTCGAGGCCGGCCTGGGCGGCCAACTGGGCGATGCCGCGGCCCATTGCGCCGGTACCGACGATGCCGAGGGTGCGGAAGGGAAGAGCGGGCGTGATGGTCATGCGGGATTACCTTTGTTCCGTATAGCGAAACTACATTCTATTTTATTGACTGCCATCCTAGGCTATGCAAGAGGGGCTGACAAGTTGTCTTGCGAACATTGATTTCGATGTGCGACACAGATAAGCCGCGATTCGTCTACTTGCCACCCTTGCCCGAGGAACGCCCATGCTTCGCGATCAGGAACTGCTGGATCGGCAGCTCGATGCCCTCGTTCCGCATCCACGAGAGCGCCAGCCAGTTCCAGCAACCCGATTGCTCGCAGAAACACCCGAAGGTTGGATTGGGTGTCCAACCTTCGGGGTGCAGTGCAAGTAGTGGAGGCTCCCGCTATGACGTCGTGATGCAGTGTCTCAGGCGGTGTCGACCAAGGCGGGCGGTGTATTACCTCGGGGGGGTAATGGAGGTGCGTCAGCGGCTCTCTGTGGTCCTGGTGGCAGTGGCGGCCTGGTAGTGGGGCCCGCCGAGGTGGCGGGGGTAGCCGAGGGCCTCGATGGCCAGCAGATCGATGTCACTGTTCCGATAGGCGAGTCCCGCCGCGGCGATGTCGAGGGCCGCCCGTTCCAGGGTCTCACGGGGCGTTTCGGCGTCGTCCAGCGCCTGCTGGAGGCGGGCCAAGATACTAGCCTTGTGGCTGACCACCACCGTCAGGCGCAGGGCCTTGAGGGTCTGGGCCACAGCCTGTTGGCGGTGCGGCCCGGCGCCCAGGTCGACCAGCTCCACGCAGCGGCTCCCCTCGGGGACTATCAGCAGCAGCTCGGCCTCGGGTGCCCGGTCGGCCGCCTCGGGGGTGGCGAGGCCCACGCGCAGCGCCCCGCCCGCCGGGCAATGGCTGGCTGGGCGAGCAGGCAGGCCTCGGCCCCTTCGGCCGTCGTCGACAGGGTGATACCGGCGCGCTCGGCCCGGCGGACGAGCGACGCGAAGAACGGATGGTCACCGAGCAGGGCGAAACGAGTCAGCGCCGGTGCCCCCTCGACTCCGGGCACCTTGTGGGGCGAGCGGGCGGCGAAGAAGGCGTGGATCAGGCCGGCGCGCTGGGGTGATGCCATGCAGTCGAGAAACAGGCGGCGCTCCAGGGCCAGCCCCTCCGCCAGGGGAAGCCGGGCGCTGGCCTCGATCGCCTCCAGGGCGCGGAAGGGGGAGTAGAGCTCGGGGTGGTCTCGCTCCAGGGCCTGGCGGCACTCGGCCACGGCCAGGGAGGCGGCATCGGGGGCGGGCAGCTCGCCGGTGCGACACGCAGTGAGCTCGCCGGCCAGTACCCCCGGGCCGCCTCGCGGGCCGCTTCCAGGGGCGTCCCCGCCGCGCTGATCCGGTCGAGGATGCCCAGGGCAAGGGCCTCCTCGGCGTCGGCGAAGCGGCCGCTGGTGATGAGCTCCAGTGCCGGGGCGATGCCGGTGAGGCGGGGCAGGCGTTGGGTGCCGCCGGCACCGGGAGCAGGCCTAGCTTGACCTCGGGCAGGCCGACCCGGGTACCGGGAAGGGCGATACGCAGGTGGCAGCCCAGAGCCACCTCCAGGCCGCCGCCGAGGGCGGTGCCGTGCACCACCGCGATCAGCGGCTTGGTGCTCGCCTCGAGGCGGGCGATCACTTCAGGCAAGCCAGGAGGTTGGGCGGCTTGCCGAACTCGCGGATGTCGGCACCGGCGATGAAGGTACGGCCCTCGGCGACCACCGCCAGCACCCGGGCCCGGGCGTCGGCCAACCCCTCCTCGAGGGCCGCCAGCAGGCCGGCGCGCACGGCCTGGCCCAGGGCGTTGACCGGAGGATGGTCGATCTGGATTACTCCCAGCTCATCCAGGCGCCGATAGTGGACGACGGGGGCATGGAATCCTTCCTGTTTTACAATAAGAAAATTCGTTCTGAATCTGTGTGGTCATCATGGCGTCATGCAGTGGTGCTGTCAATAAATCAGAATGACATTTCGTATTGCGGAACCTGAGCGCCCCGAGGGTCGGCAAGGGAGAGCGTCTCTGTGACGGGAGAATCAGGGCCGGGTTAAGCGCGAAAAGGATGGGGCAGCTCAAGCCGATTGGGAGGGGGGGCTGTGAGCGCCTGCCAGGCCGCATAGGTGCTGAGGAACACCCGACCGGTCATGTCATCGAGGAAATCGCTGCGCTTGAGCCGGTCCATGACCGGCCCCTTGACCTCGGCCAGATGAAGGGTGACACCGGAGTCCTTGAGCCGCGCATTGATGGCATCGAGGCTCTCCAGCGCCGAGGCGTCGATCAGGTTCACCGCCGAGCAGATCAGCACCACGTGCTCCAGCGCGGGACGGCTGGCGACCAGGGCATAGACGGTGTCCTCCAGGTAGCGGGCGTTGGCGAAGTAGAGGCTTTCGTCGATGCGCAGCAGCGCCACATGGCTGGCGCTTTCGGTGTCGTGGCGCTCGATGTTACGAAAGTGCTCGGTGCCCGGAATGCGACCGACCAGGGCGCTGTGGGGCGGCTGGTGCGATACAGGAAGAGCCCGATGGAGAGCAGCACCCCGGCGATGATGCCGGCTTCGACCCCTTCGACCAGGGTCAGGATGATGGTTACCGCCATGGCCGAGAAATCACTCTTGGAGTAGCGCCAAGTCTGGCGAATCATGGGGATGTCGACGAGGGTCAGCACCGCAACGCTAATCGTGGCAGCCAGGGTGGCGATCGGCAGGTAGTAGAGCAGCGGCGTCAGAGCGAGAGTGACGACGGCGATCCCCAGGGCGGCGAACAGCCCGGCCATCGGGGTCTGGGCACCGGCATCGAAGTTGATGACCGTCCGCGACAGCCCGCCGGTGACCGGCATGCCCGCGGAGAAGGCGGCGGCGATGTTGGAGCCCCCAGGGCGACCAGCTCCTGGTTGGGTGAGATGCGCTGGCGCCGCTTGGCGGCCAGCATCTGGCCCATGGAGACCGACTCGACGAAGCCCACCACGCTGATCAGCAGCGCCGGGACCAGCAGCGCCTGCCACAGGGATCTTTCGAAACCGGGCAGGGTAAAGGGGGCAGCCCGCGCGGGATGTCGCCGATCACCGCCACGCCCCGCTGGTCAAGGGCAAGCCACCAGGCAAGCAGGGTGGTGACCGCCACGGCGAGCACCGGCCCCGCCCTGGCCAGCAGCGCCGCGATCTCACCGGGGAGCCCGAGTCGCTGCAGTGCGCTCTTGCCTCGACGACGCACCCAGACCAGAAAGACCAGGGTGCCGGCCCCGATGGCCAGCGTCGGCCAGTGGGTCTGGTCGAGGTTGCCGGCGAGGCTCAAGCCGAGGCTGGCCACCGTATAGCCACTGGCGTCCACTCCCAGTAGGTGGGCCGCTTGACTGGCGGCGATCAGGAGGCCCGAGGCCGAGAGGAAGCCGGCGATCACCGGATGGCTCAGGAAATTGGTGAAAAAACCCAGGCGCAGCAGGCCCATCAGGGTGAGCATCCCCCGGAAAGCAGCGACAGCACCAGCGCCGCCTGGAGGTACTCGGGGGTGCCCGGGGTGGCTACCCCCGCCAGGGCAGCGCCGGTCATCAGGGCGATGATCGCCACCGGTCCCACGGCCAGGGTGCTGCTGGTGCCCAGCAGGGTATAGGCCAGCAGCGGCAGGATGCTGGCATAGAGGCCGACCACCGCGGGCAGGCCGGCGAGGATGGCATAGGCCAGCGACTGCGGAATCACCATCACGGTGACGATGACGCCGGCCAGCAGGTCGGCGCCGCACAGCCGGCGATTGTAGTGGGGCAGCCAGGTAAGAATGGGCAGGTAGCGCTTGAGCATTCGGTCTCGTCGTCGGGAGAGGGGAAGGCGAGCAACACGGTATCCGACGAGACTAAACGATATTGGTGCCCGGGTTGAGTGTTGGGTAGCATCGGCTGACACATCCGACGCACAAGGACACGCCATGAAACTCGAGACCCTCGCGCTGCACCACGGCTATCAGCATGACAATCAGAATGCCGTGGCGGTGCCGATCCATCAGACCACCTCCTTCGCCTTCGACAATGCCCAGCACGCCGCCGATCTCTTCGATCTCAAGGTCGAGGGCAATATCTACTCGCGGATCATGAACCCCACCTGCGCCGTGCTGGAGCAGCGCCTGGCGGCGCTGGAGGGCGGCATCGCCGGCCTGGCGGTGGCCTCGGGCATGGCGGCGATCACCTACGCGATCCAGACCATCGCCGAAGCCGGCGACAACATCGTCTCGATCAGCGAACTCTACGGGGGTACCTACAATCTGTTTGCCCATACCCTGCCGCGTCAGGGCATCGAGGTCCGCTTCGCCGACAAGGACGATTTCGCCGGCATCGAGTCGCTGATCGATGCGCGCACCAAGGCGGTGTTCTGCGAGAGCGTCGGCAACCCCTCCGGCAGCGTGGTCGACATGGCCAGGCTCGCCGAGGTGGCGCATCGCCACGGGGTGCCGGTGATCGTCGACAATACCGTGCCGACGCCCTTCCTGTGGCGCCCCATCGAGCAGGGGGCCGACATCGTGGTGCACTCCGGCACCAAGTACATCGGCGGCCACGGCACCACCGTGGGCGGGGTGATCATCGACTCCGGCAAGTTTCCCTGGGCCGAGCATGCCGAGCGCTTCCCGCTGCTCAACGAGCCTGACGTCTCCTATCACGGGGTGAGCTATACTCGGGACGTGGGCGAGGCGGCCTTCATCGCCCGGGCCCGGGTGGTGCCGTTGCGCAACATGGGCGCGGCGCTCTCGGCTCAGGCGGCCTGGAACCTGCTGCAGGGGCTGGAGACGCTGTCGCTGCGTATCGAGCGTATCTGCGACAATGCCCTGGCAGTGGCCCGCTACCTCGAGGCGCATCCGCTGGTCACCTGGGTCCAGTATGCCGGCCTGCCGGGCCACAAGGACCACGGCCTGGCCCAGGAGTACATGGGCGGCCGGGCCTCGGGGATTCTCAGCTTCGGCATCCAGGGCGGACGCGAGGCCGGCGCCCGCTTCTACGACTCACTGGGCCTGATCCTGCGTCTGGTCAACATCGGCGACGCCAAGACCTGCTCGTCGATTCCCGCATCCACCACCCACCGCCAGCTCAACGACGAGGAGCTCAAGGCCGCCGGTGTCACCCCCGACATGGTGCGCCTCTCCATCGGCATCGAGCATGTCGACGATATCATCGCCGACCTGGACCAGGCGCTGGCCGCCAGTCAGTCCTGAGCCGCCACGGCGAGTGCCTGCACTGCCGACCGAGCGGGTGGCAGTGCAGCGCGCCTCTATGACCAGGCGTGACGCTATCGGCATGGCGTGAGCTGACTTGAGTCAGGCTTTAGTCTGTCAGTCGAAAGAACAACACAGCATGGCATGCCAAGGCGGTAAGCTGCTTCCCACATCAATAACAACGAGGGGAGTCGCTATGCGGATGCTGATGTGGCTAGCGGGTGCGGTGCTACTCGCCGCCGGGCTCGTGGTCTTGAGTCGGGGAGCCGAGGTGGACCTGGGGATTGCCGCTGCTGGCCTGGCTAGCGGCGCGCTGGCCGGGGCGCTGTTCGCGCTGTCAGGCGCGGTTGGCGTGTTTCGGTCTGGCCCCGAGGCCCTGGAGGCGGGACGGCTAAGCGCTTGGCTGCCTCCGACCCGAGATTACCTGTCGCTGCGTCGCATGGCCCACGGCTTGATTGATCGGGCCAGTAATACCGCCATTGCGTCTGCCGAGGTGTCGCACCACGCCGATCAGATGGATCAGCGCCTGGACCGTCAGGAAGCCGTGGTTGGGGAAGCATCCTCGAGCATGACGGCCATCACCTCGGCCATCGAGCAGGTCGCCGCCAGCGCCGCCAACGTTGCCACCTTGGCCAGCCGATCTCGTGACGCAGGTCATGCCAGCCGCGAATCGCTGTCCCAGGTGATCGAGGAAATGCAGTTCCTGGCGGAACGCTCTGAGGAGGCGCTGGGGCTACTCAACGCGCTCAGCGAGAAGGCCGATAGCGTCCGTCATGTGACCTCGCTGATCGAGGAGATCGCCGAACAGACCAATCTGCTGTCGCTGAACGCCTCTATCGAGGCGGCGCGTGCCGGCGAGCATGGCCGCGGTTTCGCCGTGGTCGCAGGCGAGGTACGCCAGCTGGCCGGCCGCACCGCGGATGCGACCCGTAACGTGGAGGCGCTGGTGGGCGATATCGGCGACAGCAGCCATCGCGTGGTGGACACCATCGGCCACCTGATGCAGCGGGTCGGGGACCGGGCGAAGGAGATGCACGGCGTCGGGGAGCAGCTCTCCTCGATCACCGGCGACTTCGACCAGGTCGAGAGCGAGATTCGCTCGATTGCCGACGCCATGGACGACACCAACCGACACACCCAGCGTGTCGCCGGCACCTCTCTACGCTCAAGACGGAAACCGAAGAGGGCAATCGGGACATGCACGGCCTTGCCTGCCAGGCGCGCGCGCTGATGGAGGCGGCAGAGGCCGTGGACGGCGCCTTGGCCCAGCAGCGCCTAGAGGGGCGTCACCAGCAGGCGCTTCAGGCGGCCCGTCGTGCCGCCGAGCGGGTCGGCAAGCTGCTCGAAGGGGCCCTCACGCGTGGCGAACTGGATGAGCGCAGCCTCTTCGAGCCGCGCTATATCCCGATTGCCGGCACCAACCCCGTGCTCTACCGAGCCGAATATGACCACTTCACCGACCAGCACTTTCCCGATATCCAGGAACCCATGCTCGATGAGCTGGGCTTGGCCTATGCCATCGGCATCGATCGCCGGGGCTATGTGCCGACCCATAATCGTAAGGTCAGCCAGCCGCCCAAGGGTGACTATGCCCACGACCTGAAGTTCTGCCGCAGTAAGCGGATCTACGAGGACCCCACCGGCCAGCGCTGCGCGACGCATCAGGAGCCGCTGCTGCTGCAGACCTATAAGCGCGACACTGGCGAGATCATGCATGACCTCTCGGTGCCGGTGTTCGTGGCTGGCAAGCATTGGGGAGGCTTTCGGGTCGGCTATCAGCCCGAGGCGGCCTGATCTCGCTCAGCGCCGGAACTGGCGCAGAAAGCCTCGGTCCAGCCGGCTTTTCCAGGCCAGGCTGAGGCGACCGGCCCACCAGAAACGCCCGCGGATGGCGAGTCCCTTGCCCTGGCCCACGTCCAGAATGGCCAGGGCCTGGCGCTGGGGCACATAGCGTTGCAGGGGACGCGATGCCAGCCTGGCGGCCAGGTTGTGAAGCAGCACCGGCGCCTGTCGGACGCCATAGACGCCCAGGCGAGGCAGGGCATGATCGAGCATGGCGGCACAGTCCCCCACGGCGAATATATCCGGGTCCTGTGGGCTTTGCAGGGTGTCCTGCACGGCCAGGCCACGGCCAGGCACCACCGGTAGGCCGAGCGAGTCGATCACCTGCGGCGGAGTCAACCCGGTGGCATGCACGACATGCTCCGCCTCGAGCAGGCTGAGACTGTCTTCGCCACTGGGGTATCTTCCCGGGCGATCATCAGACCCTCTTGTGCGTGGCCGACGGCGCGGGTCGCTATCCTCACCTGGATTCCCGTTCGCTCAAGGTGTCGCCATAGCCAGTGAACGGCGCGCTGGGGGCTCCCGCTAAGAGCCGGTCGCGACGCGTGACGAGCGTGACAGGCGCATCGACACGATGGCGCCGTGCCAGGCTCCTCAGGTTGCAGGCGACCTCCACGCCGCTGGCCCCGCCCCCCACGACCACCAGTCGTGGGGCCTTGCCGAGCCGAAAATCGGCTTCCAGGCGGCGTCGCAGACGAACGAGCTGGGGGATCGGCTTGACGGCCCACACCGCTGGCCCCGGCCTGCGCGGCTCCAAGACGCTGGCCTGGGAGCCCAGGTTGAGCGAGAGCAGGTTGAAGGGGAGGGAGCCGGTGTGCTCGAGCTGGACGCAGCGAGCCTCGCGGTCGATGCCCACCAGGCGGTCGCGACGGGCCTTTGCACCGTAGCGACGAGCCAGCTGCAGGGGGTCCAGGCGGTCATCGGCGGGTAGCAGGCGCCCGCCGAGCACCCCAGCGGCCATGCCTGAGTACCAGAAGCCCCGGGTCGACCAGGGTGACCTCGGCATTGGCCAGATGCTGTCGATGGCGAAGCACATGCAGATGGGCGTGGCCGGCACCGACCAGCACAATGCCGGGGCGGTGCTCGAGGCCCGTGGTGGCGGGGTCCATAAGGCGAGCGTAGTGCATGGTGGCCGCCAAGGCGACTTCTCCTTCGCTGTGTCAGCGAGCCTTGCCGGCCGGCACGCCTCCGCTCCGAGTCTGCCAGGCGGACCAGGAGTAGAGCACCAGGCTCAGCCAGATCAGCATGAAGGTCGCCAGCTGAACGGGCTCCAGGGGCTCACGGAAGACCAGCAAGGCGATGAAGAACTGCAGAGTCGGGTTGAGATACATCAGAAACCCCAGCGTAGCCAGTCGCAGGCGGCGGGCGGCGCCGGCAAAGGCCAACAGGGGCAGGGCGGTGACGATCCCGCTCGCCACCAGCAGGAGACTGGCCTGCTGGGTCGTGAAGAAATGCGACAAATCCACCATCGACAGCCAGGCCAGGGCCATCAGCGCCAGCGGCAGCAGCAGCAGGGTTTCCACGAAGAGGCCGGAGAGACCGTCGAGTGGCACCTGCTTGCGCATCAAACCGTAGGTACCGAAGCTGAGCGCCAGGACCAGGCTGATCCAGGGCGCTTCGCCCAGCAGCACTAGCTGGATGGCAATGGCCACTGCCGCCATCAGCACCGCGATCCGCTGCAGGCCGGCCATGCGCTCGCGCAGCACCAGCATGCCCAGGGCCACGTTGACCAGCGGGGTCAGAAAATAGCCGAGGCTGGCCTGAAACACCTGACGTGTCTCCACCGCATAGATGTAGACGCCCCAGTTGATGCCGATCAGCACCGCACAGCCGAGCACTCGCCATAGCCGCCGTGGTTCGGCCAGCGCCAGGTGAATCGCTCCCCAGCGGCGCAGCAGCGTTATCACGCCGACCAGAAACAGGCAGGACCAGATCACACGGTGGATCAGGATCTCAAAGGAGGGGATGCCCTCGAACAGGGCAAAGAACAGCGGGAAACATCCCCACATGATGTAGGCCGCCAGGCCGAACATCACGCCTTGGGTCGTTTCGCGATCCGCACTGGCTGGGGTGGTCATTGGGCACTCGAGCAAAAGCCAATAACTTAGCAGCCTATTGGAGCGGATGCCATCCGGCGATGACGCCAGGGGCGCTGCGGGCATCCAAGGCCTTGTGTCGATTCCCGACGGGCTGACGAAAGTGACGCGCTGGGTTAGGCTGGCTAAACGCCAAGGCCAAAATCAGCGTTAAGGGACCCGAGATGAGTGAGCTTCGTACGACACTGGTACAGTGCGATCTGCGCTGGGAGGATCCGGAGGCCAACTGCCGGATGTTAGAAGAGACGCTCGGCGAACTGGGGCAGGCCGACACCGACCTGATCGTGCTGCCGGAGATGTTCGCCACTGGCTTCACCATGAACTCCCGCGAGATGGCCGAGCCCATGGCGCAGAGTCGCAGCGTGGCGTGGCTGCAGGAGCAGGCGCGTCGCCGCGGCTGCGTGGTGACCGGCAGCGTGGCGGTAGAGGAGGACGGTAGCTACTTCAACCGCCTGATCTGGGCACGCCCCGATGGCAGCCTGGTGCACTACGACAAGCGCCACCTGTTCCGCATGGCCGGTGAGCACGAGCGCTACGCCATGGGGCATGAGCGCGTCATCGTCACCCTCAACGGCTTTCGTATCCTGCTCAGCGTCTGCTATGACCTGCGCTTCCCGGTATGGCTTCGCCAGCAGCCGGGCCCCGGCGAACATTTCGAATACGATGCCCTGCTGTGCGTGGCCAATTGGCCGGCACCACGCCGCCACCCCTGGCGCATCCTGCTGCAGGCACGGGCGATCGAAAATCTCTGCCCGGTGATCGGCGTCAACCGCGTTGGAGAGGATGCCAATGGCATGGCCTATGCCGGCGACTCCATGCTGGTGGACTTCAAGGGAGAGGCGCTGATCGACGAGCCCGCCGACAGGCCGTTCGTCAAGACCGGTACCCTCTCCCGGGACGCCCTCGACGCCTTCCGCGAGAAGTTTCCTGCCTGGCGTGATGCCGATCACTTCAGCGTGGCCGACGGGGTGGGCTTCTGATGCGTCTCGATCGCTTCCTGGCCGAGACCACCGACCTGACTCGCAGCCTGGCGAAGAAGGCGCTGCAGCGTGGAGAAGTTCAGATCGACGGAGAGACCGTCAAGCAGGCCGCCACCCAGGTGAACGAAGCGAACAGGGTGACCTGGAACGGCGAGCGATTGAGGCTGGTGGGGTTGCGCTATGTGATGCTCCACAAGCCGGTGGGGGTGGAGTGCAGCGCCCGACGCGGGCTCTATCCGCTGGCCAGAGACCTGATCGAGCTGCCTCAGCGAGAGCGGCTGCAGACGGTGGGGCGGCTCGATGTCGATACCTCGGGGCTGGTGCTGCTCACCGATGATGGCCAGTGGTCGCATCGCGTGACATCGCCGCGCAAGCGCTGCGGCAAGGTGTACCGCGTGACCCTGGCAGAGCCTCTCGAGGGGGAGGCGCTGGCCACGGCGGTGACCCGGTTCGCCGAAGGGGTGCAGCTCGACGGCGAGGAGAAGCCCACCCGCCCGGCGGAGTTGACCATGCGCTCACCAAGCGAGGCGGAACTGATCCTCTATGAGGGGAAGTATCATCAGGTCAAGCGTATGTTTGCCGCCATAGGCAATCGTGTCACCGCCTTGCACCGTGAGGCGATCGGCCCCCTGGCGTTGCGGGGGTTGGCAAGCGGCGAGTGGCGCGAGCTTGACGCAAGCGAAGTGGCGTTATTCTAAGCCAGACCCAGGTTTATACCGTTATCTTCCGCTTTCATACAAAGCTTTGCCTACGGCGGCGATACCACATAAGTAACTCAGAGCGGCAAAACTAGCCCCGCTGCGTTCACCAGCGCTTGCGTATAGGCGTTTTCCGGCCGTTCCAACACCTCGCGACAGTCGCCGCTCTCGATCACTTCGCCCTCCTTGAGCACCATCACCCGATGGGCCATGGCCCGCACCACGGCGAGGTCGTGACTGATGAAGAGATAGCTCAGTCCGCGCCGGGCCTGCAGATCCCGTAGCAGCTCCACCAGCTGCTTTTGCACCGTGCGATCCAGCGCCGAGGTGGGCTCATCCAGTACTACCAGCTCCGGCTCGAGGATGATGGCGCGTGCCACCGCGATGCGCTGGCGTTGCCCGCCGGAAAACTCATGAGGATAGCGGGCCGCGCAGTTGGCCGGTAGCCCGACTTCCTTGAGCGTGGCCTGAACGCGCCGCATCACCTCGTCGTCGCTCAGCGAGGGGTGATGGTAGCGCAGCCCTTCGCTGATGATCTCCGATACGGGCATCCGCGGTGACAGCGAGCCGAAGGGATCCTGAAAGACGATCTGGAAACGGTGCCTCTGTCGACGCAGCTCGCCTCCGCTTAGCCGGTCGAGGCGTGCATCGCCGAAATGAATCTCCCCGCGACTCTCGGCAAGGCGCAGCAGCGCCAGGGCCAGGGTCGTCTTGCCGGAACCCGACTCGCCGACGATCCCCAGGGTTTCACCGGGCGCCAGGGTCAGTTCCAGAGGCTTCACCGCTTCGAAGGCCGGCGGGCGTTTGGCAAAGAGTCGCTTCGGACGTTGAAAGCTCACCGATAGCGAGTTTGCCCGAAGCAGTGTACGCGACGCTGCCACCGGCGCTGGCTCGCCTTCCGGTTCGGCCTCGATCAGGGTGCGGGTGTAGGCGCTGCGGGGCGAGCGGAACACCTCGGTGACCGTACCGGCTTCCTGTTCGCGGCCGCCAAAGAGCACGCAGACACGGTCGGCATGGCGGCGTACCAGATTAAGGTCGTGGGTGATGAACAGCATGCCCATGCCGTAGCGCTGGCGCAGCTCGTCGAGCAGGGCGAGGATCTCCTGCTGCACGGTGACATCGAGCGCAGTGGTCGGCTCGTCGGCGATCAAAAGCTCCGGCTCGTTGGCGATGGCCATGGCGATCATCACTCGCTGGCGCTGGCCGCCGGAGAGCTGGTGAGGCCAGGCATGTAAAAGCTCATCCGGGCGCGGCAGCTTCACCTGGGCCAGCAGCTCGCGGGTTCTGTCGCGGGCCACGCGCCCCGACAGCCCCTGGTGCAGGCGCAGTGTTTCACCGATCTGCTTGGCCACGGTGTGTAGCGGATTGAGCGAGGTCATCGGCTCCTGGAAGATGAAGCCGACACGCCCTCCGCGCAGGGCCTGCCAGTCGCGGCGGCGCAACCCATTGAGATCGGTGTCGCCCAGCCAGCGCTGGCCCTCGATCATCGCATTGTCGGGCAGCAGGTTCATGGCGCCCAGGGCGCTGACCGATTTGCCCGACCCGGATTCACCCACCAGCGCCAGGGTCTCGCCGCGGCTCACCTCCAGGCTGAGGCGCTCCACCACGGTGGCCCGATCGAAGGCCACGCTGAAATTCTCCAGTCGGAGGAGCGGAGAAGAGGGCATGTCACGCATTCGTTTGGGTCCTCGGCAGCGGTGTGGAAGGCGCGCTCAGCTGGATATGGCGGGGATCGAAGGCGTCGCGCAGTCCCTCACCGATGAAAACCAGTAGCGAGAGCATCAGTGACAGGCTGACGAAGGCGGTAATACCGAGCCAGGGGGCGTGCAGGTTGTTCTTTCCCTGGGCGACCAGCTCGCCCAGCGAGGGCGAGCCCGGTGGCAGCCCGAAGCCGAGGAAATCCAGGGCGGTGAGGGTAGTTATCGCACCGGTAAACAGAAAGGGAATAAAGGTCAGGGTGGCCACCATGGCGTTGGGTAGCACATGGCGCCACATGATCAGGTGGGAGGGCAACCCCATGGCCTTCGCGGCTTTGACATACTCCAGGTTGCGGGCACGCAGGAACTCGGCGCGCACCACATCCACCAGCCCCAACCAGGAGAACAGCAGCATGATGCCGAGTAGCCACCAGAAGCCGGGCTGAACCAGGCTGGCCAGGATGATCAGCAGGAAGAGCACCGGCAGGCCCGACCAGATCTCGGTGAGACGCTGGCCGATCAAGTCGGTCTTGCCGCCGAAATAACCCTGGATACCGCCAATGACCACGCCCATCACCAGAGAGCCGGCGGTGAGCACCAGGGCGAAGGCCACCGAGAGGCGAAAACCATAGATGACACGCGCCAGGACGTCGCGCCCTTGATCGTCGGTGCCCAGCCAGTGCCGGCCATCTGGGGCGGCCGGGGAGGGGCGCATCATCTGCATGTCCAGGGTCTGGTAGGAGAAGGGAATCGGTGGCCACAGGGCCCAGCCGTGTTCGTCGATCTGCGCCTGGATAAAGGGTCGTGATAGTCGGTACGGGTCGGCAGAAAGCCGCCAAACTCGGTTTCCGGGTAGTCCACCAGCAGCGGCACGTACCACTCCCCGTCATAGTGCATGATCAGTGGCTTGTCGTTGGCGATCAGCTCGGCCGCTAGGCTCATTCCGAACAGGGCGAGGAAGATCCACAGCGAGACCCAGGCGCGACGATTGCCGCGAAAAACGGCCAGTCGGCGCCGCGTGATGGGGGAGAAGCGGTCTTGAAATGCCATCGGCTCAGGACTCCCTTGTCTCGAAGTCGATGCGCGGGTCCACCCACACATAGGTCAGGTCGGAGACCAGCTTGAGGATCAGCCCGATCAGGGTATAGAGGAAGAGGGTGCCGAAGATGACCGGATAGTCGCGCTGCATCACCGCCTCGAAGCCGAGCAGGCCGAGTCCCTCCAGCGAGAAGATCACCTCGATCAACAGCGAGCCGGTAAAGAAGATGGTCACCAGGGCCCCGGGCAGGCCGGCGATGATGATCAGCATGGCATTGCGGAACACATGGCCGTACAACACCCCGCGGTCGCTGGCCCCCTTGGCTCGCGCGGTTAGCACGTACTGCTTGTGGATCTCATCGAGAAAGCTGTTCTTGGTCAGCATGGTCAGGGTGGCAAAGCTGCCGATGGTCATGGCGGCCACCGGCAGGGTGATATGCCAGAGATAGTCTTTGACCTTGCCCCAGGGCGATAGCTCATGGAAATCGGGGGAGGTGAGGCCGCGCAGCGGGAAAAAATCCCAATAGCTGCCGCCGGCAAACAGCACGATCAGCAGGATGGCGAACAGAAACCCCGGAATGGCATAGCCAACAATCACCAGCCCCGAGGTCCAGACATCGAACCGGGAGCCGTGTCGCAAGGCCTTGCGAATGCCCAGTGGAATCGAGATCAGGTAGACCAGCAGGGTGGTCCAGAGACCCAGCGAGATCGATACCGGCAGTCGCTCGATCATCAGGTCGATGACGGGACGGTCGCGAAAAAAGCTGTTGCCGAAGTCGAAGGTGGCATAGTCGCGCATCATGGTCACGAAGCGCACATGGGCTGGCTGATCGAAGCCGAACTGGGCTTCGAGCTGTTCGATAAACTGGGGGTCGACCCCGCGCGCTCCTCGAGACTCGTCACGAACCACCACGTCCCCGCCGCCGGCATCGAGCCGGGTGCTGGCCATGCTGTCCACGCCCTCGAAGCGGGCCAGCATCTGGTCGATCGGGCCGCCCGGCGCGGCTTGAACGATGACGAAATTGAGCAGCATGATGCCGATCAGCGTTGGAATCATCAGCAGCAGGCGGCGCAAGACATAGCGACTCACGATGGCACTTTCCTTATGGCATTCCCGTCAGCGACGACGCAGTCGACGGTTGATCTCGGCCTCACGCTCGACGTCGACCCACCAGGCGGCGAGATCGAGTCCGTAGGTTGGGAAAGGTTCGGGATAGCCGAACTTGTCCCAGATCGCGATGCGGGTCTCGCCGGAGTGGTAGTGGGGAATCATCACGAAGTTCCACAGCAGCACCCGGTCCAGGGCGCGGGCGATGGTGTTGAGCTCCTCTCGACTGTCGGCGCGAATCATGCGCTCGACCAGGTCGTCCACCACCGGGTCGGCGAGGCCCATCAGGTTACGGCTTTGAGGGCTCTCGGCAAACTCGCTGGTCCAGAACTCGCGCTGTTCGTTGCCCGGGTTGTTGGATTGCGGAAACTGGCCGGTGATGATGTCGAAATCGAAGCTGCGTAGTCGGTTGAGATACTGGTTGATGTCGACGATGCGCAGGCTGCCTTGGATGCCGAGGCGCGACATGTTGCGCAGCATCGGCTGCACCACCCGCTCCAGGCCGCTGTCGAAGAGCAGCACTTCCAGGCTAAGGGGTTGGCCCGTTTCGCCGTGTACCAGGCGGCCGTCCTCGACCGCATAGCCGGCGTCCTGGAGCAGATCATAGGCCAGTCGCAGGCGCTCGCGCAGGTCCTGCGGATGCTCGATGGGGGTCGGCTCCTCGAACAACCTCTCTGGCAGGGCATCGCGATGGGGCTCTAGCAGCGCGAGCTCGTCCTCGCTTGGCAGCCCTCGGGCGGCCATGTCCGAGTTCTGGAAGAAGCTTTCGGTACGCTGGTAGGCGTCATCGAAAATGTTGGCATTGAGCCAGGGAAAGTCGAAGGTCAGGCTCAAGGCTTCGCGAACCCGCGGGTCCTGGAAGGTGTCGCGGCGCAGGTTGAACACGAAGGCCTGCATGGTGGCCGGCTGGCCGTCCGGCACCGTGATGCGCCGGACCAGCCCGTCGCGATAGGCCGGAAAGTCGTAACCGATCGCCCAGGTTGCGGCCCGGGCATCGGTGCGATAGTCCATGACGCCGGCCTTGAAGGCCTCCCAGGCGATGTCGCGATCCCGGTAGTAATCATAGATAAGGCGGTCGATGTTGTGACGTCCGCGATTGACCGGTAGGTCCCGTCCCCAGTAGTCGGGATCGCGCTCATAGACAATGCGTCGCCCGGGTCCACCTCGCCGATGCGATAGGGGCCAGAGCCGGGGTGGTGTGCCAGCGTCGGTGAGCTGAAGTCCCGTTCCCCCCAGTAGTGCTTGGGCAGCACCGGCAGCTGGCCGACGATCAGCGGCAGCTCCCGGGAGTGATTGCTGCTGAAGGTGAAACGCACGGTGTGCGTGTCTAAGACTTCGACACCCTCCACATCGGCATAGTAGGCGCGATAGAAGGGATTCCCCTCGTCGCGCAGTAGCTCGAAACTGAAGGCCACATCCTCGGCGGTCAGGGGCTTGCCATCATGGAAGCGGGCCTCGGCGCGAAGGTCGAATTCGATCCAGTAGCGCTCGGGGTCAAGGCGCATGCCGTTCGCCAGCAGCCCGTAGACGCTGAACGGCTCATCGGGACTGCCCTCGAGCAGGGTATCGTAGATCTGGCCCAGCCCAATGGCGGGCGTACCACGAATGATGAAGGGATTGGTGGAATCGAAGCTGCTGCCCACGGCCGCCCGGGTCATGCTGCCCCCTTGGGGGCATCGGGATTGACGTGGGGAAGTGCGGGAAATCCGTGGGGAGCGCGGGTTCGTCGTAGAGCGCGAGACCGTGGACCGTCGGCACCGCTGGTTCGGCGGCTATCACCAGCGGTGCCAAGACGGTGGTCATGCCAGCAACGGTACCAATCAGCAGGCGGCGTAGCGCTAGGGTCATCGATGACGTCCTTGATGGGGTTCCTGGCCCGGAAGCCCGGGCGATAACCGCCATAAGGTGTCAGGCCGGCCGTGGCTTGTAAACCTCTTCCGACGCCGCCCCGCTTATCGGGATGCCAGGCTGCGGCGCGGGACGGCGAGGGTCTGTCCGGCATGGATGACGTCGCCGTTGAGGCCATTATGCTGCCTTAGCTCGGCGACGCTGATGCCGTAGCGAGCGGCGATGGACGAGAGGCTGTCGCCCTGCTGCACCAGGTGCTGCTCGGCCCCGCCCTGTGTGGCGTTCGGCGCCGGGGTGGACAGGCGCGCCAGGACCACCTCTTCACGCTCCGCTGGTACCAGCACGACCTCGGCGGTCGACGGGTGGGCGCTGCCGTTGGTGAGGCCCGGGTTCAAGGCCGCCAGTTCGCTGGGGCTGACCCCCGCCTGATGGGCTAGCTGGCCAAGGTCGAGCGGAGCGTCAACCGGGATCTTGGCGAAGGCCGGGGTATCATCGATGTCAGGCAGTTCGATACCGTAAGCTTCCGGCTCGGCAATGATTGCCGCGATGGCATGCAGCTTGGGCACGTACTGCATGGTTTCATTAGGCAGACGCAGGTGCCAATAGTCGGTGGACTCGCCACGCGCGCCCGCTGCATGCCGTGCACGGTTCACGGTGCCAGCGCCCGCGTTGTAGGCGGCCAGCGATAGCTCCAGGTCGCCGTCATACCACTGTTCGGCCTGCAGTTCGATATAGTCCAGCGCCGCCCGGGTCGAGGCGACGACGTCCAGGCGACCGTCATAGCCGCGCTGACGTCGCAGGCCCAATGCATCGCCGGTACCCGGCATGAACTGCCAGAGACCCGCGGCGCCGCGATGGCTGCGGGCTTTCGGGTCGAAAGAGCTCTCGACGAACGGAATCAGGGCGATCTCGCCGGGCAGGTCGCGCGCCTCGACCTGTTCGATGATCCAGGCCATCCAGGGGCGAGCTCGCTCGGTAATCTCTACCACGTTGTGGGGGCTGTCGCGGTAGTGATCGATCCAGCGTTGAACCCGTTCGTCGTGGGCCCTCTCCTGCCACGCCAGGTTGTCACGCAGCCTGTCCCAGGTGTTGCCCGAGGCCGGCTGCAGCTCGAGAGCGTCCCAGAAATGCAGCTGAGCCGGAGGGGTGGCGGTGGCCCGAGTGGCAGCCTGACTGGATGTGCCGGCTGCCGCCAAGGCGCCGATCAGGGCGATACTGCTGGCCAGGCCGATGGCTCGGCGCCGTGCCGTTCGATAGGTCATGCGTTCTCCTCCTGGCCGCAGGGACGAGGTCGGGCTGGCCGATTCCTCGTCGCGGCGTCCGGGATCGTGGTTCAGAAACGGTCTTTCCAGGCGCGCAGGGTTGCGAAGGTCGCCTGGTCGGTGTCGGTGTCGCCGTGAGCCGCTGCGGCGCTTCGCACCTCGGGCTCGGCACAGCGCAGGAAGGGATTGATACGCCGCTCACGCCCAGGTGGCTGGGCAGGGTGGGGCGGTCGAGTTCCCTGGCGCGCTCGGTGTTGGCGATCGCCGTGGCCACATCCGGGTTACGAGGATCCGCGGCGCTGGCGAAACGCAGGTTGGCCAGGGTGTACTCGTGGGCGGCGAATACCAGAGTGTCGTCTGGCAAGTCGGCGAGACGCTGCAGCGAGCGGTACATCTGTTCAGGCGTGCCTTCGAACAGTCGGCCACAGCCGCCGGAAAACAGCGTGTCGCCGCAGAACAGCAGCGGCGGGATGCCCGCCGTAAAGAAGGCGATATGGTCAAGGGTGTGGCCCGGCACTTCCATTATCTCGAAGCGACGACCCATGACCCGGCAGGTGTCGCCTTCGCCGACACGCTCGTCGATCCCCTCGATACTGGGATTGTGAGGGCCGATGACCCGCGGCGAGTAGCGGCGTATCAGTTCGGGCAGACCACCGACATGATCCTGGTGATGGTGAGTAATCAAGACGCTGCCCAGGGTGAGATTCTCGCGTTCCAGCATCTCGATCACCGGGTCCGCGTCACCCGGGTCCACGACGCAGACCTCGGTGTTCGTATCCTGACGGAGTAGCCAGATATAGTTGTCGCCAAAAGCGGGAATCGGTGTCACGCTCAGCATGGGCAGTGTGTCCTCGTCGCGTCGGGCACCGCAGGAGCAGGGCGCTCGCTCCAGGCCGTCGCCTAGCGGTTAACTCAAGGGACGGGCTCGAGGAGCTGTCGGCCAGGCGGCTGAGTGCTGCCAATATGATGCTATTGGCCTGCAAAACCGAGTATCTTGGAGGGTCTGGTAGACAATGTCAAACGCGCACGATGCGACTGCACTGGCGCGCCTGTTTCGCGAGGGGCGCCGCTATTGGGCGACGGAGGATGGCTGTGCCCACTGGCGTACCGAGCGCGCTTGCCTCGGTCCGGTCTGTGAGCAGCTGCATGGTGGACACAGCCTGGAGCTTGGCATGGCGCCTACGCTGATCGACATGTGTCCGATACGCCACCGCCTGCGCTGGGCGCCGACTGCTGAGCTGGCCGAAGGCCCTGCCAGCTCTGGTTTGTCCCCCGAGGCTCTGCCGCTGCCCGACGAATGCCTGCACCTGGTGGTGCTCCATCACCTGTTGGAGATCCTGCCCAATCCTCATCGCCTGCTTCATGAGGCGGCGCGTGTCACCGCCGCGGATGGCAGCCTGATAATCTTCGGTTGGGCGCCCCTGGGAACGGCTGGCCTGGCGCGCGCCCTGCCGGGGCGCCGTCGACGCCTGCCCTGGCGGGGTGAATGGCGGACGCCGGGGCGTCTGCGTGACTGGCTGGCGTTTGTCGACTTCCAGATCGAGCGGGTAGACTATTGCGGATTTCATCTGCCCGGCAGCCTGCCGCGCAATGCCGCGCTGGAGACCTTGGGGCGCCGACACAATGTCCCGCTGGGCGACAGCTATATCATCCGTGCCCGGCGCCGTTCGCGGCTGGTGCAGACACAGAAACCACGCCTGCGGCTGGGTGGCGCGCTCGGTGGCGCTGCGCTGGGCCACGCCACCCGCGTTGGACGACAAAGCGAAAGGACGACCGAGGTTGAACGAATCCCGTCAGAGTGACCCGCTGCCGCGGGTCACTGTCTATACCGATGGCGCCTGCCGCGGCAATCCAGGGCCGGGCGGCTGGGGAGCGGTGCTCAGCAGCGGTCGCCATGAGAAAACCCTGAACGGATTCGAGCCCAACACCACCAACAATCGCATGGAGCTAATGGCGGCGATCATGGCGCTGCGTGAGCTGAAGCGCGAATGCGAGGTGGAGCTGTGGACCGACTCCGAGTACCTGCGCAAGGGTATCACCGAATGGATTCACGGCTGGATCAAGCGCGGCTGGAAGACCGCGGCCCGCCAACCGGTCAAGAATGCCGAGCTGTGGCGGGAACTGCTGGCCGAAACCCAGCGCCACCGGGTTCAATGGCACTGGGTCAAGGGGCATAGCGGCCATCCGGGCAACGAGCGTGCCGACGCCTTGGCCAACGAGGCCATCGATGCCCATCGTGCCACTACCCGTGCCGCCGTCGAGTAGTCGGCGCTTCCCTTTCCCGATTTTCGAGCCACCTGATTCACGAGCGAGCCAATGCGCCAGATCGTCCTGGATACGGAAACCACCGGCATCGACCCTCGAGAGGGCCATCGACTGATCGAGATCGGTGCGGTGGAGCTGGTCAACCGCCGTCTTACCGGTAACAACTACCATCAGTACATCAACCCGGAGCGAGAGATCGAGGCCGAAGCCGTCGGGGTGCACGGCATTACCAATGAACGGGTCGCCGACGAACCGCGTTTCGCTGAGATCGCCGATGCGTTCTGGGAGTACATCCGCGGTGCCGAGCTGGTCATTCACAATGCCGCCTTCGACGTCGGCTTCATCGACCATGAATTCACGCTGCTGCAGGCCAAGCGCGGGGAGCCGCGACTGGGCCCGGTGGCCGAGCACTGCCGGATTCTGGATACCCTGAAGCTGGCCCGCGACCGGCATCCGGGCCAACGCAACAATCTCGACGCCCTGTGCAAGCGCTACGAGATCGACAACGGTCGCCGGGTCCTGCACGGTGCACTGCTCGATGCCGAGATTCTCGCCGAGGTCTATCTGGCCATGACCGGCGGGCAGACCGCCCTGACGCTGGACGCAGAGCACGCGGGCGATGAGCAAGTCCAGAGCGGCGGCCTGGCCATTCGTCGGCTCTCTCTGTCTCCCGGCAGTCTGCGTATCCAGCAACCTGCCGATGATGAGTGGGCCGCCCATCGTGCGAAGCTGGAGCAGATCCGCGAGGCAGCGGGCCATTGCTGTTGGGATGATCTCGAGGCGCTATTCGCCAGCAAGGGGCATTAAGCGCCATGTTGCGTCGTGAACTGCCGCCTTCGGGGGGAATGGGTCGGGTGATTCGTATCGCCCAGGGGCGAATCGCGCCGGGGCCTGACGGTTCACCGCTTCAGCCCGAGCAGCGCTGGGGCGAAGCACTACAGCCGCTGTGCTACTGGCACGAGACGCCCGTTGCCCTGGCCCTGGAGGACGAGCCGGAGCCGAGCTGGCCGGATGGCCGTCGCTGGCTGTCGCTGCTGGCAGAGTCGTGGTTCCCGCTGCTCTCCACGGCGCTGCAGGTCGCCGCTTGGCTCAACGATCACCGCTACTGCGGCCGCTGCGGCGCTCCGGCATCCCCGCTGGATGCCGAGTTTGCCATGCACTGCCGGCGCTGTGGCCATCGCAACTACCCGCGAATATCGCCATGCATCATTACCCTGGTGACCCATGGAGACTCTCTGCTGCTGGCGAGAAGCCCGCGCTTCCCGCCGGGACGCTATTCCACGCTGGCAGGGTTCATTGAGCCGGGCGAGTCGGCCGAGGATGCCGTGCGGCGCGAGATCTTCGAGGAGGTAGGCCTGACGGTGGGACGGCTACGCTACTACCGTAGTCAGGCATGGCCCTTTCCCCATTCGCTGATGCTGGGCTATTTCGCCGAAGCCGCCACGCGCCGGATTCGCATCGATGGGGTGGAGATCGCCGATGCTGCCTGGTTCAGCCCACGGCAGCTTCCCCAGCTGCCTCCCCTCTATTCGATCTCACGCGCGCTGATCGAGACTCACCTCGCGGAGGTGAGCGGGGGCACTGAATCACCTGGGTAAGCCACGGGGCGGCCCGCAGAGCCGAGCACGCCCCTTGCCTTTGCCCTCAGCGTGCCGGGAAGAGGCTGGTGAGCTTGGTGGCCAGCATGACGTTGCCGGTGGCCTTGAGCTTGCCGGTCATGAAGGCGGTCATGCCGTTGATCTGTCCGTTCATCACGCCTTTCAGGGTGTCGGTGCTCAGGCTCAGGGTGACACTGGGGTCTTCATGCTCGCCTTCCTCGATCGCCAGGCTACCGTCCTTGACCACCAGATAGTGGCTACCGGCATCGCTGAAGTGGAATTGGAAGACGTCGTCCATGCCTTCGGCGGCCTGGGCATCGAAGCGGTCTTGCAGCTTTTCAAGGGTGGTGCTGGACATGTGCGGCTTTCCTCTATGAAAAGGGGGTAGGCGGGGCTTGGCACGTCAGGGCCCGAACCCTGCCGAGCATATTTCAAACGACTGTTTCAATCAAGGCCATTGTGCCGGCCGACAGCCGGGGGCAGGATGATGGCATCTTCAGGGAAGCGGGGGAATCAAGGTGAACGATTGGCTGATGGATATCGGAACCTTCTTGGTCCAGCTGATGCTGTTGGCGCTGGTGGCGGGGCTGGTAGTGGCGGTGATTGCTCGAGCGCGCGGCGAGGGGGGCGAGCGCATGCGGCTACGGCTGGAGGAGCTCAATCACAGCCGCGAGTATCGGCGCCGTCGCCTGGCGCTGGCGGCATCTGAGCCTGGCGCCCGCAAGCGCCTGCTCAAGGCGTTTCGCCGCAGCGACAAGTCCGACGGACGCCGTGGACGCCACCAGCAGGAGAAGACGCCCCGTCCGACGGTGTGGGTGCTGGAGTTTCGCGGCGATCTGAAGGCCAGCGGGGCAGGGCGCCTGGCCGAGGAAATTTCTGCCGTGACGGCGGCAGCCGAGGAGGGTGACGAGGTCGTGGTACGGCTGGAATCGGCAGGAGGGCTGGTCCACGCTTACGGTCTCGCCGCTGCCCAGATGGACCGCCTGCGGGAGGCCGGCCTGACGACCACGGTGTGCGTCGACAAGGTGGCCGCCAGCGGCGGTTACATGATGGCCTGTGCCGCCGATCACCTGAGGGCGGCACCCTTCGCCGTACTGGGCTCGATCGGGGTGGTGGCTCAGCTGCCCAATGTGCACCGCCTGCTGAAACGTCATGACATCGACGTGGAGCTGCTCACCGCCGGCGAGTACAAGCGCACCCTGACGATCTTCGGCGAAAATACCGAGGAGGGGCGCGAAAAGTTCATGGCGGACCTGGAAAACACCCATGAACTGTTCAAGGCGCATGTCGCAGAGCGCCGCCCCAACCTGGATATCGAGGCGATTGCCACAGGCGAGATATGGTACGGCCGCGATGCCCTCGGCAAGGGGTTGATCGACGCCCTGGGCACCTGCGAGGCCTATTTGGTCTCGCGCATGGAAGAGGCGAGAGTGGTGAGTGTCACGCTCGAGTCTCGCCGGCCGATAGGGGAGCGGCTGGGCCTCTCACTCTCCACCGCCGTCGAGCGGGGCATCGAGCGCCTGCTGGAGCGCCTGGATGCCGGACGCTGGGAGCGACGCTGACCGCTACAGTTGCTGCAGGTGGGTCAGCGCCTCCACCATCTGGCCGGCCTGCTCGCCCTGCAGAGAGTAGTAGATGGTCTGGGAGGCGCGCCGCGTGGTGACGAGCCCTTCACGACGCAGAATCGCCAGGTGTTGCGACAGCGCCGACTGACTCAACGACAACCGCCGGTTGAGTTCGGTGACCGACAGCTCCCTGCCGTCCAGCAGGCAGAGAATGCGCAGCCGGTTTTCGTTGGCCAGTGCCTTGAGCAGGGCGGTGGCCTGGTCGATGGCGCCATCGCCAGCCTCCAGGAGTCGGGCGGCGGCGCTCGCTGAGGTGCTCATGATGGTTTCCCCGTATTGGTTGCCCGGATGCTTATGGCGAAAGCGGGGCGGGCGACGGCGGGCAGTTCCCCTGAGCCCGTGACACGCCTCGTCGGTACGCCATCTCCGGGAGGCAACGCTCATGGCTTACTCATTTAGTCATCATTGATAGTGGAGCGGCGGCTGTCAAACGTCGAATCAACGCATTCTCACCCGGGATCGGCCGCTAATGGCTTGAGTGTTGTCAACAATGTGCGCAGGCTCTGCTATTTTGACCCCCAAATTAGCCGATGGTATGAGGGAAAATCCCGGAAAAATCTCTAGAGTGTCAACAATCACCGCAGCAACTTGACGCCGGACAGGACACTCATGACCAATTACTCATCAGAATTTCAGCACTCTATCACTCAGCCCGAGTCATTCTGGGAAGAGCAGGCAAGCCGGATTCCCTGGTTCACGCCGCCCAAGACCATCCTTGACTATGATGAACAGCAGCATGCCCGCTGGTTCGTCGACGGCGAGCTCAATATCTGTCACGCCGCTCTCGACCACCACGTGGAGCAGGGTCGCGGCGACCAGCCCGCCATTTTCTGGGACTCCCCGGTGACGAACAGCAAGCGCACCGTCAGCTACCGCGAGATGCGCGACCAGGTCGCGCGCTTTGCCGGAGCGCTGAAGGGGCTGGGCGTCGAGAAGGGGGACCGCGTGGTCATCTACATGCCGATGGTCCCGGAAGCGCTGATGGCCATGTACGCCTGTGCCCGCCTGGGGGCCGTCCATTCCGTGGTATTCGGTGGCTTCGCGCCCCATGAGCTGGCGGTGCGCATCGACGATGCGCAGCCCAAGGCCGTCGTGGCTGCCTCCTGCGGGATCGAGATCGACAGGGTCATTCCCTATAAGCCGATCATCGATGCCGCCATCGAGCAGAGCGAGCACAAGCCCGAGGCCTGTGTGATCCTGCAGCGAGAGCAGCTGACCGCCGAGCTCGGCTCACGCGATCATGACTGGGCGACGCTGATGGAGACCGCCGAGCCGGCCGACTGCGTGCCGGTCAAGGGCAGCGATCCGCTCTACGTGCTCTACACCTCGGGGACCACCGGCAAGCCCAAAGGCGTGGTGCGCGACACCGGGGGCTATGCGGTGGCGCTGCACTATTCGATGGAGGCGATCTACGATGTCGCGCCTGGTGAGGTGTTCTTCTCCGCCTCAGACGTGGGCTGGGTCGTGGGCCACTCCTATATCGTTTATGCGCCGCTGCTGCGCGGCTGTACCACCGTGGTCTATGAGGGCAAGCCGGTGAAGACGCCGGATGCCGGCGCCTTCTGGCGACTGATCAACGAGTACCAGGTCAAGAGCTTCTTCACCGCGCCGACCGCCTTTCGCGCCATCAAGAAGGAGGATCCGGACGGCAAGCTGCTGCAGCAGTATGATATCTCCTGCCTCAAGGCGCTGTTCCTGGCCGGCGAGCGCCTCGACCCGCCAACCTTCCACTGGCTAGACGATCTGCTGGACGTGCCGGTGATCGATCACTGGTGGCAGACCGAGACCGGCTGGCCGATTGCTGCCAACTTGCAGGGCCTAGAGCCCATGCCGACCAAGGCCGGCTCAGCGACGGTGCCGGTCCCCGGCTTTAACGTTCAGATCCTCAATCGCGACGGCGAGCCGGCCAAGCCGATGGAGCAAGGCAGCGTGGTGATCCAGCAGCCGATGCCTCCCGGCTGCCTGGTGGGTGTCTGGGGAGACCCCCAGCGCTTCCACAGTGCCTACATGGCGGCGTTTCCGGGCTATTATCTGACCGGCGACGGCGGCTACTTCGACGAAGACGGCTATCTCTTCATCATGGGGCGTACCGACGATGTCATTAACATCGCCGGTCATCGACTCTCCACCGGTGAAATGGAAGAGGTGGTCGGTGCCCACCCGGCGGTCGCCGAATGTGCGGTGATCGGTATCCATGACGCCCTCAAGGGGCAGCTGCCGGTGGGCCTGGTAATCCCCAAAGACGGCTTCGACGGCGACGAGGTGGCGTTGGAAGAGGCACTGATCGCCCTGGTGCGCGACAAGATCGGCCCCATCGCCTGTTTCAAGCAGGTGCTGGTGGTCAACCGGCTTCCCAAGACCCGCTCGGGCAAGATCCTACGCAAACTGCTGCGCACCATCGCCGACGGCAAGGAGTACGGCGTACCGTCCACCATCGACGATCCGGCCAGCTTGCAGGACGTGCATGACGCCATGAAGGAGCGCTCCGTGGGTGCTGCCCACGAGGCCCGCCAGGTCTGATCCGACGAGCCAACGACGCGCGATAACGCCAGGACGCCGCCCACGGGGCGGCGTCCTGGCGTTTGTGAGCCCCGTTGGCTGGCCTTCCGCGCATGAGATCGGTGGGCATTGGTCAGCGCGCAGGGCAACGGCGTATAATTCTCGCCTCTTTTCGGGCAAGCGCCAGACGCTGCTCGCCTGACCGACCAACGCTATGATGGGAGTCTCGATGACCGTCGATCTCAATTATCTTGATACCGGGGGAGCGGAACGCCACTGCTGGTGGTGCATGGCCTGCTGGGCAGCGCCGACAACTGGCGCTCTCATGTCAAGCAGTGGCAGGCGGATCGGCGCGTTGTGGCAGTGGACCTTCGCAATCACGGCCGCTCCCCCACGTCGCTGGCATGCGCTACGAGGAGATGGCAGACGATCTACTAGGCTTGATGGATCGGCTAGGGATCGAGCGCGCCCACCTGCTGGGTCACTCGATGGGTGGCAAGGTAGCGATCAGCCTGGCGCAGCAGGCGCCCGAGCGGGTCGCCTCGCTGATCGTCGCCGATATTGCCCCCGTGGCCTACGGTCACGGCCACGATGCGGTGTTCGCCGGCCTGCGGCGCGTGGAGAGCGGGCGTCCCGCCAACCGGCGCGAAGCCGATGCGCTGTTGGCCGAGCATGTCGAGGACCGGGCAACTCGGCTGTTTCTGGCTACCAACCTGGAGCGAGACGAGGCAGGTAGGTTGACGCCGCGCCTGGGGCTGGACCAGATCGAGGCGGGCTATCCGGATATCATGCAGGCACCGCCGGGCGAAGGGAGCTTCGAGGGACCCACGCTGGTCCTGCGGGGCGGCCGATCCGCCTATGTGACCGAGGAGATGCTGCCGGCTCTCTACGCGCGGCTGCCCCAGGCCCAGGTGGTCACCCTCGAAACGGCGGGGCACTGGCTGCACGCCGAGCAGCCCGACGCCTTCCAGGCGGCAGTAAACGATTTTCTTGCCAGCCTGTCGGCATAGCGTCGAATGACTATGGGCCTGGGGTACCCAGGTCCACGGCCAGTCGCTCGACGGTTGAGCCTTCCTCGAGAATACCGGCATCCAGCAGGAACCTCTCGAAGCGGTGATAGCGCCCCTGATCCACGGCAGCAGGGCGTCGTGTCAGGCGTGGCAGGATATCGTCCCAGGCCTCGCGCATGTTGGGATCGTCCAGGGCCGGCTCGGCCGAGATCAGCAGTTCCCAGGCCTCCTCCCGGTGATCGAGAATCCACAGGCTGGCCTCCTCCAAGGCGGCGAGCAGATGCCGAAACGCCTCACGCTGGCCATTGAGCCGATCTCGGTTGGCCATCAGGATCAGGCCATCGTGGACCGGCACGCCATGCTCTTCGATGCGCAGGGTGCGGGTGGCGATACCCTCATCGGCCAGTTGACGGGGCAGCAGGTAGCGCTGGTTGACGACCACCCCGTCGAGTGATTCGGCCCGCATGGCGTCCAGTGCCGAGAAATTCACATCGGTGAGGGTGGTGAGGCGGTCCAGGCCTCCCTCCTTCGCCAGCAGGCCGGTGAGGACCACCTCGCGACTGTCCTGATCGGTATAGCCAAGCCGCAGGCCAGCCAATTCGGGCTCGCCTGGGGCCTCGTCCAGCGACTGCTTCAGGACCACCCCTCCCAGCGGAGTGTCGATCAGGGTGGCAACTCTGATCAGCGGCAGGCCACTGCCAGCCTTCAGGTGCAGCAGCGCTTGGCGGCCGAGCGCCAGGTCGGTGCGTCCGGCCGCCAGGAGCTTGGCAGGCACATTCGGGTCCGCCGGACTCGTCAGGGTGACTTCCAGCCCCCGGCGCTGAAACATGCCCTTTTCACGCGCGACCAGCAGAGCAGCATGCTGGGGGTTGAGATACCAGTCCAGGGTGATCTCCAGCGCCGTCATCGGCGGGGGGCGATGGGCTCGGCGGGCTCAATGGCCACCGAGGGCACCGGTTCATCCGCCGTTACCGCTTCGTCCTCAACGGGTGAGGGGGCGAGCAGCGGCGCCAGGTCGATGCTCCCCGGGCCTTCGACCATCGGCGGTACTGCCACCCGAGCCGGTGCATCGCCGGGTGCCTCGAGCAGGGGAGGCGCCGAGAAAGACGCCGATGGGGTCTCGGCAGGCGCAGCGTCATGGAGTGGGATGGGAACCATCACGTCGGAATCAAGGTGCAGGGGAGACGCGTCCTCGGAGAGGGCTTCTGGCGTCTCAGCGATGGCCGGGCCTGGGGCCAGGGCAGCGGCGGCCAACGTCAGGGTCAGAGCGCGGGTTACATACCATCGAAGTGTCGAGGTGGCCATGGGGGTGGGAAATCTCCAGCGGCGGCGGGGCCATCGGCGAGCGGCCAGTGTAGCTTCGCCGACGGCCCGGTGACCAGCCGCCGGCCACTGCTCTGTCATGATGGCCGTGTCATAATGCCCGTGATTGTGTTTCGAGGAATGGCATGGATACCATCAACACCCTCTTTCTGCTCAGCGGGTTTCTCATCGCCCTGAGCGTGCTGGGCAGTCGCCTCTCCACCCTGGTGGGGTTGCCGCTGCTGCTGATCTTCCTGGGACTGGGAATGCTGGCAGGCGAGGACGGTCTGCTCGGTATCGAGTTCGACGACCACTCTCTGGCCTTCGTGATCGGCCACCTGGCCCTGGCGATGATTCTGCTCGACGGTGGGCTTCGCACTCGCCTCAAGACCTTTCGGGTGGGGTTCAAACCGGCGCTGACGCTGGCCACCCTGGGGGTCTTCTTGACCAGCGCCCTGGTCGGCCTGATCGCCATGTGGGTCTTTGAGCTGTCGTTGGTGCAGGGGCTGCTGGTGGGGGCCATCGTCGGCTCCACCGACGCGGCGGCGGTGTTCTCCATGCTCAGCGGCCGGGGCGTGCACCTCAATGAGCGGGTCAGTGCCACTCTGGAGATCGAGTCGGGGACCAACGACCCATGGCGATCTTTCTCACCATCATGCTGGTCGAGCTGCTGGTGGGCGAGATCGGCGGGGTGGCCGATACCCTGCTGTTTCTGGTCACCCAGTTCGGCCTCGGGCTGGTGATCGGCCTCGGGGCCGGCTGGCTGATCGCCCGCCTTCTGCGCTGGGTCGATCTGGCCCCGGGGCTCTACTCGCTGCTGGCCCTGGCCCTCGGGTTCACGGTCTTCGGCCTTACCGGTTTTCTCGGCGGCAGCGGTTTTCTCGCTATCTACCTGACCGGCCTGATGATCGGCAACCAGCCTGGCCGTCATCTCAATTTCATCTTGCCGGTACACGACGGGCTTGCCTGGCTGAGTCAGATCGGCCTCTTCCTGATTCTTGGGCTGCTGGTCAGCCCCATGGAGCTGCTCGAGGTGGCGCTGCCGGCATCGCTGGTCGCCCTGGCGCTGATCTTCGTGGCCCGCCCCCTGGCCGTACTGGTCAGCATCAAGCCGTTCTTCAAGTTTCGCTGGCGAGAGCTCGGCTTCATTGCCTGGGTGGGGCTGCGCGGGGCGGTGCCGATCGTGCTGGCGATCTTCCCGGTGATCGGCGGCGTCGAGAATGCCTCGCTCTACTTCAATGTGGCCTTCGCCGTGGTGCTGATGTCGCTGCTGATCCAGGGCGGCAGCCTGCCGCTGATGGCGCGCTGGATGCGCGTCGAGGTCCCTATGGGGGTGACGCCCAACCATCGCGGCCCGTTGGGCATTCTGCCGGAGAATGACTATGAGATGTTCGTCTATCAGGTCGAGAATCAAGACCTGGATGACGTGCCCATTCGCCTGCTGCGCTTTCCCTCCGGCGCCGTGATCTCGGCGCTGTTTCGTGAACACGCCATGCTGCATCCGAAGGGCAGCACGCGGCTCAGGATCGGTGACGTGATCTGCGTGATCGGCCGTGCCGATGACCTGCCCGCGCTGAATCGCCTGTTCAGCGGCGATGCCAAACTCAAACGAGAGCGCGCCTTCTTTGGCACCTTCACTTTCGATGGCGACGCCCTGATGCGCGACATCGCCGGCGTCTATGGCTTGACACTCAGCCCCGGCGAGCAGGAGATGACCCTGGCCGAGTTCGTCTCGCTGCGCGTCGGCGGACACCCCGTGGTGGGCGACGATGTGGACTGGCACGGCATTCACTGGGTGGTCAGCGAGATGGAGGGGAATAAAGTGACGCGAGTGGGCCTGAGGCTCTATTGACCGCCGGATGTGGTCGTGGATGCCCTGGTGGCATCCGCCGCCTGCTCGGGGTGGGCAAGGCAATCAGCTTGCGTGCTTGCGCCAGGTCAAGGCGACTTCCACCGACTCATCCGGGGTGTTCAGCCACGTCATACCGTCCTGCAGCGTGCAGTGCAGGTTCATGCTTCTGCCGACCAGGCTCGCTAGCGCCTGTACCGAGGCTGGATCGACATCGATGACGCTCAGGTTACCGAACATGGCGAGCCGGTGGCCGTGCTGTTCCCACCAGAGCTGGGCGCCATGCCCGCTGTAGGTGTAGAGGGTTACCTGCCTGGCGCGGGCGCAGGCCCGGCGAACACTCTTCTCATCGGGCTGCCCGAGCTGAATCCAGTGTTCGATGGCCCCGGTAAGGTCCTTCTGCCAGAGATCGGGCTCGTCCTCGGTGCTCACGCCGCGCCCAAACGCCAGCGCCTCATCGGCGTGCCGGGCGAAGGCCAGCAGCCGCAGCATCATCCGCTCATCGGTTTCCGATGGATGCTGGGCCACGGTCAATGCATGGTCGGCGTAGTAGTGGCGCTCCATATCGGCGACCTGGAGCTGAACCCGGTGAATGCGTGCCTTTAATGCCATGAAACGAAGCTACCTAGGCGGGAGGAGGGCGCCATCATGCCATACGCTACGCCAACGGGGTATCGTCGCACTGTGGGGATGGCGGCCAAGGCGGAATGTCTGCCATGGTAAGAGCAGGCAGAGCCGTTTCGGCATCGCGGGCGACTGACAGGGCAAGCAGGCGCTGCTTGCGAAGGAGGCCGCATCAAGTTGATCAGGCACCAAGCCAACACGCGCGGTCGCGATTTTTTCATTGGCGATCTCCACGGCCAGTATCCGCTGCTGGAACGGGCGCTGCAAAATGTCGACTTCAAGCGCGACAGGGATCGCCTGTTCGCGGTGGGGGATCTGATCGACCGCGGTGCGGCCTCCCATAGATGCCTGGCCCTCGTCAATGAGCCCTGGTTCTTCAGTGTGATGGGCAATCACGAGCAGCTGGCCAAGGCGGCGCTCTGTGACGGCAGCGCCGGGGCCTGGGGGCTTTGGCTACTCAATGGCGGTTGCTGGGTGCTGCGGCATGGGCGCGGGGACGCACGTCGCCGCCTCGAGGCGGCGCTCCCGCACCTGCCCTATGCGCGCGAAATCGAGGTGGAGGGACGGCGGGTTGGCCTGGTCCACGCCGAGCCCCGGCCGACTGGGCGCAGATCGAGCAGGCCGATACCGAACGACTGCTCTGGGGGCGTGATCGCATCGCCCGGTGTGACACAACACCAGTGACTGGCATCGACATGGTGGTCGTGGGTCACACTATCGTTGAGGCGCCTCTGACCCTGGGCAACGTTCACTATATCGATACTGGCGCCTTCCACTCCGGGCAGCTGACGCTGGTGGAGGCCGGCGAGCTGGTGGCTCGCGGCTGTCCTTAGCGATAGCGACCCGTTGCAACATTCGACTTCAAGGCGCGTTATCGCCCAGGCGAACAGAAAAAGGGGAATCGGCCTGACGGCGGATTCCCCTTTGAAACGGTGGCGGAGGGACAGGGATTCGAACCCTGGGTAGGCTCTCACCTACGCCGGTTTTCAAGACCGGTGCATTCAACCGCTCTGCCATCCCTCCGGCTTACGGCGGAGAATACTACCAGTATTCCTCGCTAGGTCAAGGGGTTCCGACAGGATTCGAAGGAGAGATGCCATGTCAGCCACAGCGCCAGCCGCCCGCAGCCTGCCTTGCCCTGCCGTATCCGCGGCGCTGGTGGAGGCAGGGCGCGTGCTAATGGTGCGACGGGGCAAGGCACCCAACCTGGGAAAATTGGCGCTACCCGGCGGGCGGATCGAAGCGGGCGAGGCACTGCTGGCGGCCGCCGTTCGCGAGCTGCGCGAGGAGAGCGGCATCGAAGCCGCGCCGGTACGCGTGCTCACCGCCATCGACCAGCTACACTATGATCATGAGGGTCAGCTTGCCTACCACTACGTGGTCGTCGTGGTGCTGTGTCGGCGGCTGCGTGGCTGGGGGAGGCCGGCGACGATGCCAGCGAGGTCGTCTGGCTGGATATCCCGGCGCTGCGCAGCGAGCCGTCGCTCTGCGATAGCGCACGCGACATCGCGCTTCAGTTGCTGGGTGCTGACCCACTGCGCTGAGCTTTCGTTGACCCTTGTGAGGTCGAGGGCTTGCGTCGGGAACCAAGCGACGGCATCCTTTGTCCACTGCCGTGATCAACCAAGATCAACCACAGGGAGCTCTGGATCGATGGCCTATAACGAAACGCATGTGACACAGACCCAGCAGCAGTCGGCGCTGACGACTAACAAGGTGCTGCGTAACACCTATGGCCTGCTGGCCATGACGCTGCTGTTCTCTGCTGTGACCGCCGGCGCCGCCATGGCCATGGGCATCGAGCGCATGAACATCCTGGTCTTTTTCATCGGCGCCTATGGCCTGATGTTCCTGGTGCACAAGACTGCCAACTCGGCGGCCGGCCTGCTGGCTACCTTCGCCTTCACCGGCTTCATGGGGTTCACGCTCGGCCCCATTCTCAGTGCCTACCTGGCACTGCCCAACGGTGCCGCGCTGATCATGAACGCCTTGGCGATGACCGGCCTGACCTTCATCGGTCTGTCGGCCGTGGCCCTGGTGTCCAAGAAGGACTTCAGCTTCCTCGCCAACTTCCTGATGGCCGGTGCCATCGTGCTGATCCTGGCCATGGTGGCGGGCCTGATCTTCCAGATCCCCACCCTGATGCTGATGGTTTCGGCGGGCTTTGTGCTCTTCGCCTCCGCCGCCATCCTCTACCAGACCAGCGAGATCGTGCACCGTGCCGGAGAGACCAACTACATTCTGGCCACCATCACGCTCTACGTGTCGATCTACAATCTCTTCGTCAGCCTGTTGGCCCTGCTGGGGATCATGAGCAACGACTGACGGCGACACGCCACGCGAAACCGGCAGGCCCCGCTCCGGCGGGGCCTGTGCGTTTGAGATAGCGGGACACCAGCCAAGATGCGCTACGCACTGCTTGTACAGGGGCCGCCCTACAGCCGACAGGCTGCCCATTCCGCCCTGCGCTTCGCCAGGGCGCTGCTCGCCAGAGGCCATACCCTGGAGAGCGTTTTCTTCTACCACGATGGCGTCTACAATGCCGCCCGGCTGGCGGCACCGCCCCAGGACGAGCCCCACCTGCTGGATGCCTGGCGAGCCCTTCACGACGAGCACGGCACCCGCCTGCAGGTCTGCATCGCTGCGGCGCTGCGGCGGGGGCTGCTCGACGAGCGCGAAGCCAGCCGCCACGGCAAGGCGGGGCACAGCGTCGATCCGCCCTTCGAGCTGACCGGCCTCGGCCAGCTGATCGACCTGGGACTGAGCAGCGATCGCCTGGTGACCTTTTCTCCCTGAGGAGACGCGATGTACGAGCGAGACAATCCACTCGGCGGCGATGTGCTGGTCATCTTGCGCCATCCTCCCCAGGGGAGCAGCTGGCTTCGCGAGGGGCTCGATGCGGCTCTTGTGGCCGCCGCCTTCGGCCAGGCGGTTAGCCTGCTGTTCCAAGGGGATGGCGTCATGGCGCTAACCCCCGGCCAGGGCCCCGGCCCTCTGGGCAGAAGGGGACCGCGCCCACCCTGGACATGCTGGCCATGTACGATATCGAGGCGCTCTACCTGGACCGTGCCGCCCTGGTGGAGCGCGACCTCGATGGCGAGATGCTGCTCCCCGCGCGACCGCTAGGGCCCGTCGATATCGCCACCCTGATTGCCGCCCATCGGCTGGTGCTAACCTTTTGAATTGCGTCCGGGACACTGCAACGTCGAGGCCTCCATGATCCTGCATATTCTCAATCGCCCCCCCAGCAGCAGCCTGACCTATCGTGACGCCCTGGCCGGCATGGGGCCGGAGGATCGCCTGCTACTGATTGAAGATGGCGTGCTAGGCGCGCTGCCGTCGCAGATTCGCCATTTCGAGGGAGTCGAGGGTCGACTGTTTGCCCTGCGCGAAGACCTGGCGGCCCGCGGGCTCGATGGCCGCTGCGATGCCGCCGTGCAGGTGGTCGATGTCGACGGCTTCGTGCTGTTGACCGAAGAGGCCGACAAGACGGTGAGCTGGTCCTGATGGCATCCACGGCAATAGCACGTTACCTGAAGGCGGGCGAACACTGCGTTCCCCTGGACCCCGAAGGCTATCTGGTCAATCTTGATGACTGGAGCCCCGCGGTGGCGAAGGCCCTCGCAGAGGAGGAGGGGCGCACGCTAACGGATGAACACTGGGAGGTGATTGAGGTGTTACGAGCCTTCTATGCGCGCTTCGAGTCCTCACCCGCCATGCGCCCCCTGGTCAAGGCGGTGGGTCAGTCCCTGGGGCCGGAGAAGGGCCGCTCGCTGCATCTGATGAAGCTCTTCCCCGACAGTCCGGCCCGCGTGGCAGCTCGCCTGGCGGGCCTCCCCAAGCCAGCCAACTGTCTGTGACGTCCGCTCCGTCATGAACTTCCTGGCCCATGCCTGGCTGGCCCGCGGCGGCAGCGACGACTTTCTTTACGGCAACCTGATTGCCGACGGCGTGAAGGGCAGCGACTTGTCGGCCTGGCCGGTTGCGGTGGCACGAGGCATTCGCCACCATCGTCGCGTCGATGCCTTCGTCGATGCCCATCCGGTGGTACGCCAGGCGCGCCGCCGGTCACCGACGCCGCTGCGGCGCTTTTCCGGGATTGCGCTGGATCTGGTGTGGGATCATTTCGTGGCCAAGCGGCTATGCCTGCGGGGAGATGCGCCACAGCTCATCCCACGCTGCTATCGTCTGCTGACCAGCCGGCCAGCGCCGGCGCGCCTGGCGCCCATGATGCCGCTGCTGGTCGAACAGGACTGGCTGCGCCGCTATGCTGATTTCGCGTTCACCTGCCAAGCGGTGCAGGGAATCGGTCGCCGCCTCTCTGGCCCCAATCGCCTGGCAGAGCTGGTGCCCTGGATCGAAGCCGACTATGCACGGCTTGCCGACGACTTTCGACGGCTCTGGCCCGAGCTGGAGGCCGCTCTGGGCGACGAATCCTGAGCGTGCCCCGAAGCGCGCAGCCTCTCCATCAGGGCACCTGCAGCCAGAGGCACCTCACCGAGTCCCCGGCTGAATGCGGCTGTGTTCCGGAATGACCGCCAGGGCGTCGGCCTCCACGCAGGAAGAGAGCACCGCCGAGTTTTGATCACGGAAGGCCTGGGCCTGAATCCCGCTTTCATCGAAGGCGAGCCGCACGCGCATGTAATGGCGGCGAGGGCCGGTCTCGGTGGTAAAATCGGCCTGGGCCGTCAGCATCGGCAGGCTCGCAAGCCTAGGGCAACCAAGCAGGGCACCCATCAGCGGGCGGAGGAACAGCCAGGACCCGACAAAGGACGACACCGGGTTGCCGGGCAGCCCGACGAAGCGCGCCTCGCCGCCCGTCCTCCGGGGCAGCCGCCCCAGCGCCAGCGGCTTGCCAGGGCGCACGGCGAGGCGCCACAGATCGAGCCGGCCCAGTTCGGCGACCATCTGCTTGACGTGATCCGCTTCCCCACGCTGACCCCGCCGGTAGAGACCACCACGTCGGCCCGCTGGGCCGCCTCGTCCAGCAGTCGGCGCGTCTCGTCCGCCCTGTCAGGCACATCGGCATGCCATACCACCTCGGCGCCGAAACGCGCCAGCAGACGCGACAGCATCGGGCGATTGGTGTTGTAGATCTGGCCGGGGCCTAAGGGTTGGCCCGGGGCGACGATCTCATCGCCGGTGGACAGCAGGGCGACCCGCGGTCGCCGGCGCACCGCCACCTCGGTAATGCCTTGCCCTGCCAGATGCCCCAGCGCGGCGGCTTCCAGTCGCTGGCCGGCGCCGAGCAGGGGACTGCCAGCCGACACGTCACGTCCGCGTCGGCGCAGGTTATCACCCGCCGGGATATCCGGCGGCATTACCGCCTCGCCGTCAGTGACCTCGACCCGCTCCTGCATCACCACGCAATCGGCGCCCGGCGGTAATTCTCCGCCGGTGAAGATACGCGCACAGTTGCCGCGGGCCAGCGGTGCTGCGGGCTGGCCCGCCATGACCCGCTGGGAAATCGGCAGCGGGCGTCCGGCATCCTCATGGTGAAGGGCGTACCCGTCCATGGCGCTGTTGTCGAAAGCGGGAACGTCGAGCCTGGCGGTCACCGACTCGGCGAGGACGCGACCGGCGGCTCGTTCGCAGCTGAGCCTCTCTGTCGATAGCACGGTGACGCCTTCCAGCAGGGCCGCCAGAGCGGTCTCCACAGACTGCAGCTCAGCCATGCTGACCTCGTTCGGGGATGACCAGGTTGGCGAAGTTGCACGGCCGATGCCGGCTATCCAGCTGTTCCGCCAGGATGCCATCCCAGGCGGTACGACAGGCGCCGGTGGAGCCGGGCAGGCAGAAGATCACGGTGGCATTGGCCAGTCCCCCAGGCAACGGCTCTGCACGGTAGAGCTGCCGATCTCCTGCCAGGAGAGCTGGCGAAACAGCTCGCCGAACCCCTCGATACGCTTGTCGAGCAGCACCGAAACCGCCTCCGGCGTGGAGTCGCGGCCGGTGAAGCCGGTGCCGCCGGTGGTGAGGATCACCTGAACCTCGGGATCGGCGATCCAGGCGGCAACCGCCGCGCGAATGCGGTAGACATCGTCGATGACGATCTGGCGGTCGGCGAGGCGATGTCCGGCCGTCACAAGCCGCTCTTTCAGTAGGGCGCCACTGCGATCGGTGCTCATATCCCGGGTATCGGAAATGGTCAGTACGGCCACGTTCAGCGGAATCATCGGTTCGCTCATTAACCTTGTGACTCCTGCTTGGCAGCCTGGCGTGCCTCGAAGGCCGCCTGCTGCTCCGCCGTGGCCGGCTGCTGGTGTTTCTGCTTCCATTCGCTGTAGGGCATGCCGTAGACGTACTCGCGAGCCGTCTCGTAGTCGAGCTCGGCGCCGCGCTCTTCGGCCGCGGTCACGAGCCACTTGGAGAGGCAGTTGCGGCAGAAGTCGGCCAGGATCATCAGATCGATGTTCTGGACGTCCTTGTGTTCGTCCAAATGGTTGAGCAGACGGCGAAACGCTGCCGCCTCGAGTTCGGTTCGAGTGGTGTCATCCAGGTGCTGCATGGGGGCTCTCCCGACAAGCTTGGGTGTTGCTGCGATCCTCCAGCATAACAAAATCGGCAGTGATAGGGCCTGCCCGCATCGCCGACGCCGTGGGCGACTTCACGACAGCCGAGACCACCCATGCCATCATGGCAGGAACGGACAGCGACAGGAGTCGGCCATGCCAGCCCTCACTCGCAGCCATGCCCGGTTGCCCACCACGCTGGAGATCCCGGTATCCGACGAATATGGCGAGTCTCGCTCCCAGGCCATCGCCGCCGAGCGCGCCCTGACGCTCTATCTCAACCGACGGGAGATCGTCACCTTGATGACCCTGGGGGCCGATCCCGAGGCCCTGGTGGTGGGTTATCTGCGCAATCAGGGGCTGATCGACAGCCTCGAAGACCTGGTGGCGGTATACGTGGACTGGGAGGTGGAGGCAGCGGCCGTGGTCACGCGTCGCCAGCCCGAGGACCTGGAGACACGGCTGGGGCAGCGCACCGTGACCACCGGCTGCGGCCAGGGCACGGTGTTCGGGCGCCTGCTGGAGGCGACCTCGCTGCAGGCGCTGCCACCGACCGAACTGTCGCAGTCGGTGCTCTACTCGCTGCTCACGCGACTGGGTGACTTTAACGAGACCTACCGCAGTGCCGGCGCGGTTCATGGCTGCGCCCTGTGCCGGCAGGCCGAGGTGTTGGATTTTGTGGAAGACGTGGGGCGCCACAACGCCGTGGACACCCTAGCCGGGCGTCAGTGGCTGGCCGAGGCAGACAGCGCCAATGCGGATATCTTCTATACGACAGGCCGCCTGACCTCGGAAATGGTGCTCAAGGTAGCCCAGATGGGCATCAGCGTGCTGGTGTCCCGTTCCGGGGTGACACAAAAGGGCGTCGAGCTTGCGGAGCGATTTGGGGTCCTGCTGATCGCCCGCGCCAAGGGACGTCACTTCCAGGCCATCCATACCGGCGGACGGCTGCGGCTCGATGCCATCCCCGCGCGGCGCCCCGGCGATCGTCGGCGCGGCTAGCCGCTAGACCATTTCCCCGCCAGGGGTGCAAACCGAAAGTACCACGGCATCCTGCTCGCTGATCGACACCAGCGCGTGCCCCATATCGCTATCGAAATAGATGCTGTCACCGCGCGACAGTCGTAGCGGCTCATAGAATTCGGTGTAGAGCCGAACCTCGCCGTCCAGCACGGTCAGGAACTCCTCGCCGTCGTGACGCACCCATTCGCTGAATTCATCGAAGCTGCGGGCCCGCACGATAGTCTTGAAGGGAATCATGCGCTTCTGGGCCAGCTCGCAGCTGAGCAGCTCGTGCTCGTAGGTGGGGGTGGGGTGGTGCTGGCCCGCCCCCTCGCGGGTCAGGTCGCGGCGCCCCATGGTGCGCGGCTGCACTCGGGGTGGCGTTAGCAGCTGGGGCAGATCGATACCCAAGCCGTTGATCAGCTTCTGCACCGCGGTGAAGGTCGGCGAGATCTGGTCATTCTCGATTTTGGACAGGGTCGAGCGGGCCAGCCCGGTGCGCTGGCTGACATCCTCGAGCGTCCACTGGTTGGCCAGACGGATCTCCTTGAGGCGCTCACCGAGTCGCAGCGGCTCGACGAAAGGTTTGCGGCCGGAGGCGATGCGCAGCGCGGCATCCTGGTCGGTGGTAGCGGTCATCGGCAGGTTCACTATCGGAAACAGAGTTTCCCCAAAGCGTACCATAAATGGCGGGCCGCGCATCGCCGAGATGACCTAGCCACTGAGATGGCCCAGCAAGAATTCGCGAGGCGCTCACTCGCTGAAGGGCTGTCCAAGCAGCGCCTTGAGATGCGCCTCGGCACCGCTGGCCAGTGAGTCCAGGTTATAGCCGCCCTCGAGTACCGAGACCAGGCGGTTTTCCGCGTAGAGGGCCGCGATCTCCAGGGCGCGCTGGGTCACCCAGTAGAAGTCCTCGTCCTCCAGGCAGAGCTCCGCCAGGGGATCCTCCCGGTGCGCATCGAAGCCCGCCGAGACGAGTACCAGCTCCGGCTTGAAGGCGTGCAGCGCCGGCAGCCAGTCGTCCTCGATGGCGCGCCGGAAGGCGGCGCTGTCGGTGCCGGCCTCGAGGGGCGTGTTGACCACGTTGTGCCATTCGCTGCGCAGGTAGCGCCAGGGATAGAAGGGGTACTGGAAGCTGGTGCAGATTAATGTCTCCGGGTCATCCTTGAAGATATCGACGGTGCCGTTGCACTGGTGGACGTCGAAATCGAGAATGGCGATGCGCCTGGCCCCGTACTTGGCTCGTGCATGAGCGGCACCGACGGCCACATTGTTGTAGAAGCAAAAGCCCATGGCGTCGGTGGCTTCGGCGTGATGGCCAGGCGGACGCACGGCACAGAACACGTTATCGGCCTGACGGCGATAGACCTGATCGACGCCGCGCAGAACTGCCCCCGCGGCCACCCGTGCCGCCTGCAGGCTGTCCGGGTTCATCATGGTGTCACTGTCGAGGGTCACGATGCCGGTTTGGGGTACGCACTTGTCCAGCGCACGCAGGTGGCGCAGCGGGTGGACCCTGGCGAGCTCTTCTTCGGAAGCCTCACGGGCCTCTGACTGCATGGTCTGCTGCAGCAGCCCCGTCAGCGCCAGCCTGGCCCGGATCGCTTCCAGGCGCAGCGGGCTTTCGGGATGCTCCGGCCCCATATGATGAAGGTCGCAGTCCGGGTGCGTTATGTAGGCCGTGATCATGCGTATGCTCCAAAATGACTGACATCACTTTAATGTCCTTAAACCCTTGCACGACAGTGTCAATAAGTCGTACACAGGGTGACTGGAACAGAGCTGGCGGAGGGAGCGACTCGGGTACCCGATTTCTGCGACACTTCTTCGAACCGCGCTCCATTGCGGTCATCGGCGCCTCGGAGAAGCCCCACTCCATCGGTGGACTGGTCATCCGCAACCTGCAGGATGCCGGCTTTCCCGGCACGATCTGGGCGGTCAACCGCAAGGGCTATGCCAGTGTCTTCGGCCAGCCGGGCGTGGCACGCATCCGCGACCTGCCGGAGCCCCCGATCTGGCGGTGATCTGCTCTCCGGCGCACAGCCTGCCCAAGGTCATTGCCCGCCTGGGACGCTTCGGGGTCAAGGCCGCGCTGGTCCTATCCGGCGGCTCCGACCTCGATGACGCCAGTGAGGGAAAGGGTTCGATCCGTGAGCAGATGCTTGCAGCGGCACGGACGTCGGGCATACGGGTGCTGGGACCGGAGTGCATGGGGCTGATCGTTCCGGGCCGCAAGCTCAACGCCTCCTATGCCAGTCAGCCGGTCAAGGCGGGGCGCGTCGCCTACCTGGGGCAGTCCGGCATGCTGGGCAACGCCATGATCGACTGGGCCGCCGGGCGCGGGATCGGTTTTTCGCACCTGATCACCGTTGGCGACAGCGTCGACGTCATGCTTCCCGACCTGATCGACTACATCAACCAGTACGCTCCCACCCAGGCGATACTGCTGCACCTGGAGCGCATCCAGGACGCCCAGCACTTCATGACGGCGCTGCGCGACGCGTCCCGGCATCGCTTGGTCCTGGCGATCAAGAGCGGTCGCACACCCGAATCGGATCTCTCCAATGTCCCCCCCACGCCCGGGGTAGCCAACCGCGACGTGGTCTTCGATGCGGCCTTCTCGCGGGCCGGGGTGGTCAGGGTCAACGACTCGGATGAGCTCTTCGATGCGCTGATGACGCTGTCCCAGATGAAGCCGCTCAAGGGCGATCGCCTGGCCATCGTCTCCAATGGTCTGGGCCCTGCCATGCTGGCCATCGATAAGCTGATCAGCGCCGGAGGCCGGCTCGCCAGTTTCAGCGATGAGACTCGGCAGGCGTTGCGCAAGGCCGATTTCGACATGAGCAAACCGGGGGAAAATCCGGTCGACCTGGGCGGCAATGCCACGCCCGAGAAGCTGGTTGAAGCGCTGGAGGTCGTTGCCGCCGACCCGGGGGTTGATGCCGTGCTGGTGGTGCATGCGCCAACCCGTCTGGCCCCCTCCAAGACCACCGCCCAGGCCATCATCGCCAACCGCAAGCGGTTTCGCCGCAATCTGCTGACCAGTTGGATGGGGCTCGAGGGCGCCCTCTATGCGCGCCACGAGTGCAGCATGGCCGGCATTCCCACCTATGTGTCACCGGAGAAAGCCGTCAAAGCCTTCATGCACATGGTGGACTACCAGCGCGTCCAGGCGCTGCTCCAGGAGACCCCGCCGAGCCTGCCGTTTACCACCACCCCCGATATTCGCGCCGAGTGCCGCGCCCTCATCGAGACGGCCAAGGCCCAGGGGCGCGAGACCCTGTACCACTCCGAGACGGCGAGGGTGCTCGAGGCCTACGGTATCCCGGTGGCACCCAGCCGGCACGTGCACACCTCAGAGGAGGCCGCCTCCGCCGCCGTCGAGATCGATGGGCCCATGGCGCTCAAGGTCGTTCACGAGGGCAACTGTCAGCCGTTTCGCTACCGCAAACATCCGCACCGTCTCTCTGCCGGGCTGCTGCAGGACCTGCATACGCCGGAGCAAGTGGTGGAGGGGGTCGGGCGGCTGGCCGACAAGGTCCACGAGAAGCTTCCCTCCCTGGTCATCCGAGAGTATTGCCTGCAGCCCATGCAGCGGGGCGAGCACTCCATGCAACTCTGCGCCGGGATCACCCGGGACCCGATCTTCGGACCGATCATCGTGTTCGGCATCGGCGGCTACAAGGTCAATGTCCTGGCCGACCGGCAGGTGGCGCTGCCACCGCTGAACATGACCCTGGCGGCCGACGTGGTGGGGCGTACCCATGCGGCGCGATTGATTCGCGAGCATTCAAGCGACCCCGAACGCGACCTCGAGCGGCTCTGTCAGCTGCTGGTCAAACTGTCGCAGATGGCCTCGGACCTGCTCGAACTGCGCGGCCTCGAGCTCAATCCCCTGCTGCTTAACCGCGACGGCATGATCGCCGTGGACTTCGCCATGGACCTGGGGGCACCGGCACGCTTTGCGATCATGCCCTATCCCGAAGAGCTCAGAGAGTGGGTGACCCTGAAGAACGGCATGGAGGTCGAAGTGCGGCCGATTCGCGCCGAAGACGCCCCGTTGATTACCAGTTTTCACACCCAGCTCTCCGAAGAGAGCATTCGTTTTCGTTACTTCCACAACAAATCCGACCTTACCCAGCGCGACCTGTCGATTCTCTCGCATATCAATTACGACCGGCAGATGGCCTTTATCGCCGAACACCGACGCGAGGACGGCAGCAAGGAGATGCTCGGGGTGGTGAGGGTCTGGAACGACCCCGATAATATCCGTACCGAATTCTCGGTGATCATCCGCGATGACATGAAGGGGCAGGGGCTCGGCAGCCTGCTGATGAAGAAGATGATCGCCTACTGCAAGAGCGTCGGGACTCTGGAGATGATCGGCAAGATCATGGTCGACAATCATCCCATGCGGGCGCTGATGAAGCACCTGGGATTTCGCTGTCGTTACAACATGGAAGAGCAGGTGGTGGATGCGGTCATGCGGCTCAACGAGCCGGTAAGCGAGTGGCAGCGCCACCGACTGGAGAGTCTACCGGATTGAGCGAGCCCCGATTCACCGCCCACAACGGCAGGAATCGGGTTCTTCGCACTTTAGTGTGAACGTGTTTGGCTGATTATGGTGGGAGGCCGGCTCTGCCGGGCGAAGGCGCCGCAGGCGCCCTATGGGTAGTGCTGCGCGCTACTTCGCGAGCTGAAGCTCCCTCCCACAGAGCCAGTTCACGCCAGTCTGTGAAGAGCCGGGGATCAGGGCAAGAGGGAGGCGGAGTTACACGAGAACTACTCGTCGGCTCATCAGGGCGCCATACGAAAATGATGCCAGCGGCCATCACGATTCTCGTAGCGAATACGATCATGTAGGCGGCTGGGCTGACCTTGCCAGAACTCGAACATCTCGGGAATCACGCGGTAGCCGCCCCAGTGGATGGGGCGCGGGATCTCCTGGCCTTCGTACGCCTGCTCGAAGCGGTGCTGTCGCTCTTCGATCCAGCTACGGCCGGGGATCACCACGCTCTGGGTGGCGATCCAGGCACCGAGCTGGCTGGCCCGTGGTCGGCTGTTGAAGTAGGCATCGGATTCATCGCTACCGACCTGTTCGACCCGGCCCTCGACGCGTAGCTGTCGGCTAAGCGACGGCCACCAGAAGACCATGGCGGCGTGGGCGCATTGGCCAGCTCGCTGCCCTTGTGGCTGTGGTAGTTGGTGTAGAAGACCAGTCCTTGCTCATCATAGCCCTTGAGAAGCAGGATGCGCGCATGGGGCAACCCCTGGCTGTCCACCGTGGCCAGCGTCATGACATTGCCGTCATCGCCTTCGACGTCTAACGCCAGGGTCATCCACTCGTCGAACAGGACCATGGGGTCCTCTGGGGCCTGGGCCTCTTCCAGTCGGCCGCCCTCGTAGTCACGCCGGATATCGGCGATATTGCGTGTCATGGCGTTCTCCTCGTAAATTTTGCACATGGTCGCTGCTGCAGGGATGAAGCACAACACCCGATTCACCCCATCGGACTTACACAGGGTCAACGAGGGTAGAGGGGGGCGAACGGACTACCGTGGCGACAAGGGAATTGTACCGTCGAGTCAACCACGAAGTGGCAAGGAGGCGAAATGCGATATCCAGTCTGGGACCTGCCCATCAGGCTGTTTCACTGGGCTCTGGTGGCCGGTGTGGCGCTCTCCTTCTATACCATGAAGCTGGGTGGGGCTCCTTTCCTGTTTCCCGTGGAGCTACATGCCAAGGCGGGCTTTGTGGTGCTCGGGCTGCTCCTGTTTCGCTGGCTTTGGGGGTGGGTGGGCAGCTATCACGCGCAGTTTTGGCATTTTCTCTACGGGCCCAAGCGAATGGCTCGCTACGCCTGGCGGCTGCTCAAGGGGCCGCCGCCCGCCTTCGCCGGACATAATCCGCTAGGTGGCCTGATGGTCATCATCATGCTGGCTTCACTGACCTTTCAAGCGGTCAGTGGGCTCTTCCTGACCGATGATATCTTCTTCCGGGCGCCGCTTTACGGCCTTTTCGGCCGCGATGTCAGTCGTACCTTGCAGACACTGCATCATCTCAATGCCGATCTGCTGCTGATGTTGATTGCAGCCCACCTGGTGGCGCTCATCGTCCATCGCTTGAAAGGAGAGCGTCTGGTGGTGGCCATGATCACCGGTCGCAAGCCACTGCCAGGGGCACCGGAAGATGCGCCTGGCAAGGGGGCCGAGGGCCGCAACCCCCGCCCGTGGTGGCTGATCGTCTCCCTGGCCCTGGCGGCCGCTCCGGTGATCTGGCTGTGGAACGCCTGAGCCAGGGCCCCCACCTATAAGCAAAGGGGCGGCAGGAAGCCGCCCCCTATACTCGCACGCACCGCGCAATCACGCCGGCTCAGTCGGCACGATAATTATCGTGGCAGCCCCGGCACGTCTCTGCCACGTCGGCCACCTGTCGACGCATGATGCCGAAGTCGTCCCCTGGGCGAGTTCGGCCAGAGTAGCGGTCTGCTCGATCAGCGTCTGCTGGCGTGACTCGAAGTCCGCCCAGTCGTCGGCGATCGCGGCCAGGGCGTCGGTGTCGACTCCATGTCCATCGCCGCGCAGCGAGCCCTCGACGAAGCCCTCCCAGGGCAGAGACGCCAGAAAGGCGAGGTTCTCGGCGCGATAGGCAAACGCTTCGGCATCGTAGTCGATATCGCCCTGGGCCATGGCGCCCAGCGGTCCGATCTGCCAGCCGATCACGCTCAGCGCGCTCTGGCGATAGTGGATGGCATCCTCGATGTCGCTGGCCTGGGCGACACCGGCCACTGCCACTCCCACCGATAGGCCACCGGCGACCAAGCAAGTCTTGAGCGTTACATTCATCACGGTCTCCCTTGAAGTCCTTATCAATTTAGCGCGTTACGAACGAATGCCATGCCAGGTCAGCGATTACCTTCGGCACGCAGCTGGCGACTGCGAAAGCGGGCATAGAACATGCAGCCGGTGAACAGCGCCAAGGCGGTCAGCGCCTCGAGACCGCCCCGCAGCCCCTGGCCGGGCAGGGTCGCGACCATCACCCCCTGAGTAAAGTAGAGCAGGCTGACAAATGCCAGCCAGGCGTGGCCTCTGGGACGCTGCCCGATCACCGACGGCAGGAACAGCACCAGCGGCAGGATGCGGACGATGATCGGCGTCAAGGGGTTATCGCCGGCCTGCATCGACAGGCTGCCCCACACCACCAGCACCATCAGCAGGATGAAGCTGCCCAGCACCAGGCGGCGCGCTCGCTCGGTCAGGGCATCCAGACCATGACGGGCCTCCAACTCCTCTAGCCAGCGTCTCATCGTGCCTCCCGGCGCATGGCGTCGAGGGCGAGGGCCAGCCGAGCGAGGCGCTTGCCCTGGGCCTTGGCCAGGTGGCGCTCGTCCTCGCCAAGCGGTCGGTCGCTGCGCACGCCGGCGACGTGACTGGCCCCGTAGGGGGTGCCGCCGCTGGAAGTGCTCATCAGCTCGGTTTCGCTGTAGGGCAGGCCGGCATAGACCATGCCATGGTGTAGCAGCGGCAGCAGCATGGAGATCAGGGTAGTCTCCTGGCCGCCATGCAGGCTCGAGGTGGACGTGAAGGCGCAGGCGGGCTTGTCGATCAGGGCGCCATTGATCCAGAGGGCGCTGGTGGAATCGATGAAGTGCTTGAGCGGGGCTGCCATATTGCCGAAACGGGTCGGGCTACCCAGCGCCACGGCGGCACAGCCCCGCAGATCGTCCAGGTCAGCATAGACGGCCCCCTCGGCGGGGATCTCCGGGTCCACTGCCTCGCAGGTAGGAGAGACCGGCGGAACGGTGCGTAGCCGGGCCGCGACCCGGGGCAGGACTCGACCCCGGCGGCCAGCTGTTCGGCCATGGCGCGGGTGGCGCCGTAGCGGGAGTAGTACAGGATCAGCACGTAGGGCAGGGTGTCAGGCATCGTGGTTCCTGGTGAGTGGGAAACAGAAGAACGGGGCGGCAATTGATCATCGCCGCCGAGCAGGGAAAGGACGTCCTCCGGCGGCCGGCCGATGATGGCGCGCCGGCCATCGTCGGCGATCGGGCGCTCCAGCAGCCGCGGATGCGCCACGATGGCCCGGATCACCTGTTCCGGGTCCTGGATGTCGGCGTCCAGGGCCTTCCATTCGGCCTCCTGGGTGCGCACCAGGGCCTCGCCGTCGGTATCCAGGCGTGCCAGCAGCGCACGCAGTTCGCTCTCGTTCAGCGGCTCGTCTAGGTAGCGGCGCACATGCACCTCGGCGCCATGCTCTTGAAGCAGCGCCAGCGCTTGGCGCGACTTGGAGCAGCGGGGATTGTGCAGGAGAGTAATCGCCATTGTGGGGTCTGCCTCGCGTCGGAGCGTGAAGGTGGCGGCTATTGTAGAAGCAAGGCGGACGCCTCGGCCAGCCGCCGATAGACCCAGACCTCACGGCCATCCTCCAGTTCCAGGCGGACCCGCTCATAGCGAATGCCCAGACGCTCGTAGCGATCCAGCCGGGCCAGCTCCCGGGACGTTACCTCGATCAGCTCGCCGGCCACGCGCTCCCCGGGGGCCTCGGTCAGATCCAGCCCCTCGCGGCGAAAGCCCTCGAGCAGCGCAGGCTCGGTCTCGCCGGCACGCCCCATCACCACCCAGCGCACCGGGGCGAAGCGCAGGGTGCCATAGACGAAGACCTCGTGGGTTCCCTCCTCGATGGGCGGCAGATGCCCGGGGCGGTCGTAGGTGTAGGGACTCAGCATGGTCCACCATAGCCAGCCGGCCAGCGCCAGCGGGAGCAACAGCAGGCAAAGCAGCACAAGGCGCAGGCGTGTCATGGGAACTCCTGATCGAAAGCGGTAGGGGCATGCTGCCACGCTTGCCCCTTTGCTGTCCGATTCAACCCTTAACGCCGGCTCTGGTAGGATGTTTCCAGATACGACAATCGCGGAGGTGGCCCATGACCCAGTCGGCACGTGATGATCAGGACTTCCGGGCGCTGATGGGCGATGTCAGGCCACTGGCGAGTGGCGGCGATCGCGCCGATCCGGGGCCTCGGCGCCGCCCGCCGAGCGACGCCCAGCTGGCCCGCCGCGAGAGCGCTCAGGCCGAGGCGGGGCAGGACAGCTTCCTCTCCGATGACTTCGTCGATCTGCTGCCGCCCTTCGATCCGCTGGAGTACCGTCGCGACGGCATCCAGAGCGGCGTCGTCGACCGCTTGCGCCACGGCGGCTATACCGCCCAGGCGCGTCTCCACCTGCTGCGGCGCCCCCTTGCCGAGTGCCGGCGTGCGCTGCCGCCCTTTATCCAGGAGGCCTATGCCCATGATCTGCGTTCGGTACTGATCGTTCACGGCCGCGGCCGGGAGATCGACAGCCCGCCCAACGTGTTGCGCTCCTATCTGGCCAAATGGCTGGCCCAGTTCGAGGAGGTACAGGCGTTCGTCTCCGCTCAGCAGGCGGACGGCGGCCTGGGCGCCACCTGGGTGATGCTGCGCAAGAGTGAGCGCGCCCGCGCCGCCAACCGCGAGCGGCAGCAGAAACGCCGGGGATAAGGAAGGACTCGCGAGAACCGGGGCCGATTCTGGCCCCGGCGTCTCTTGAGCTTCTACGCTAGTCGCGCCATCAGGCGTAGGCGGGGGCGTAGTCGCGGGCCTTGGCCCACTCCCGTTCGCGGCGGCGGAACAGCGGCTCGGGCTGGTCGACGGCCGGCTGGTAGGCGCGGCTGAAGAAGCCCAACGCGCGCAGGGCGTCTTCCAACCACTGATCCTCGCGCAGCGACAACGCATCGAAGCCGCAGCGAGTCAGGAAGAAGCACTGATCCACCAGCACGTCCCCGATGGCACGGATCTCGCCTGCATAGCCATAGCGCTCGCGCAGCAGCCGCGCCAGGCTGTAGCCGCGCCCGTCGGTGAACTTGGGAAAGTCGATGGCGATGAGCGGCGCCTTGGCGAGTTCATCGGCCAGCGCCGGCGTCAGTTCGGTGTCGCTGGAGAGCCAGGGTGCGAGCTCATCGTTCGGCTCGCCAGCCTGCCAGCGCGCCAGCGGTACGATCGCCGGGCCCGCGGGGAGTGCCGCCTGATCGTCGCGCACCAGCGTCCAGCGATCCTCGGCCGGCTTTCCCTGACGAATGAAGGGGCGCGTGTTAAGAGTGTTTTGATCAGGCATAGACCCGCTCCTTGAAGGGTTTGAGACCGATTCGGCGATAGGTTTCCAGGAAGGTCTCGCCGTCGATACGCTGTCCGACATAGACCTGCAGCACCTTGTCGATGACCTCGGGGACGCTTTCGCGGCTGAAAGAGGGGCCGAGAATCTTGCCCAGCGATGCGCCGTTGCCCTGGGCACCGCCCAGCGAGATCTGGTACCACTCCTCGCCTTTCTTGTCGACGCCGAGGATGCCGATGTGGCCGACATGGTGATGCCCGCAGGCGTTCATGCAGCCGGAAATGTTCAGCTCCAGCGGCCCCAGATCGTAGAGGAAATCGAGATCCTCGAAGCGCTCCTGGATGGCATGGGCGACGGGGATCGACTTGGCATTGGCCAGGCCGCAGTAGTCGCCGCCGGGGCAGCAGATCAGATCGGCCAAGGTGCCGACGGTAGGATTGGCGAGTCCCAGTTCGCCCAGCCGCTGCCAGAGCGCGTGCAGGCGGTCCACCGGCACGTCGGAAAGCACCAGGTTCTGCTCGTGGGTCACGCGCAGCTCGCCATGGCTGTAGTCGTCGGCCAGGTCGGCCACCTGGTGCATCTGCTCCCAGGTCAGGTCGCCCGGCGAGTGGCCGCTGCGCTTGAGCGACAGGGTGACCGCCTTGTAGCCGGTCACTTTGTGGCCGCTGACGTTGTTGGTGACGAAACGACCGAAGGCGCGGTTCTCGGTGCGCAGGCGCTCGAACTCATCGATGGCCTCGGCCGTGACCGGGCGACGCTCGGGGTCGACGAAGTGGCGATGCATATCGCTGACGGTATCGCGGGTCAGGGTCTGGGGGCCGTCCTTGAGGTGGGCCCACTCGGCGTCCACGCGACGACGGAACTCCTCCACGCCCAGCGCCTTGACCAGGATCTTGATGCGTGCCTTGAACTTGTTGTCGCGGCGACCGAACTGGTTGTAGACCCGCACCAGGGCCTCCAGATAGGTCAGCAGGTGCTGCCAGGGCAGGTCCTCACGAACGGTTTCGCCGATCATCGGCGTGCGGCCGAGGCCACCGCCGGCCATCACTTTCACCCGCACCTCGCCCTGGGCGTCACGCCACAGGCGCAGGCCCACGTCGTGCACCTGAATGGCCGCACGGTCTTCCTCGGCGCCGGTCACCGCGATCTTGAACTTGCGCGGCAGGTAGGTGAACTCCGGGTGGAAGGTGGACCACTGGCGGATCAGCTCACACCAGGGGCGGGGGTCCACCTCTTCGTCCTCGGCCACGCCGGCAAACTGATCGGTACTGGTGTTGCGAATGTCGTTACCGCTGGTCTGGATAGCATGCATCTGCACGCTGGCGAGTTCGGCCAGCATGTCCGGCACCGTTTCCAGCTTCGGCCAGTTGAGCTGCAGGTTGGTGCGGGTCGTGAAGTGGCCGTAGCCACGGTCATAGTCCCGGGCCAGGTCGCCAAGCTTGCGCAGCTGGTAGGAGGCCAGCAGGCCGTAGGGGATCGCGATGCGCAGCATGGGAGCGTGCCGCTGGACATAGAGACCGTTCTGCACGCGCAGCGGCAGAAACTCCTCCTCGCTGAGTCGCCCGTCCAGATAGCGATTCATCTGGTCGCGAAACTGGGCGACGCGTTCATTGACCAGGGTCTGATCGTGGTTGTCGTAGCGATACATTCAGCCGATCCTGCTGCAGTGAGAGTGGCGAAGCGTCAGGGGCACCTTAACGCCTCGGCATTATTCTATGAAAGAATAAATATTCATACTTTTTATACAAAAAGTCATATAAGAGGTCAAATCCCTGGGGCGCCTGCTATATCCGCACGGACTGCCAGCGGCGTCGCTGCCAGATCCACACGAACCAGGCCGAATTGAGACAGCGGTAGCCGAGCTGGGCCCACCAGATGCCCAAAAGCCCGAACTCCAGCACTACCCCGACCCACCACGCCAGGGGCAGGAACACCAGCCACTGCAGGGTCAGGGTGGTGGTCATGACGGTGCGGTTGGCGCCGGCACCGAGCAGCGCCTGGCCCAGCACCAGGGCGGCGGCGTCGAGCACGATCATCGCCGCAGCCAGCTGCAGCGGCAGGCGTCCCAGCGCGATCAGCGCCGGGTCATGCAGGAACAGCCCCAGCACCTGCTCGGGGAGCAGCGCCATGGGCAGCGCCAGGGCCGCGAGACACAGCCAGGCCAGGCGCACCACGTCCCACCCCCAGCGGTGCGCCTCGCGGTGAGCGCGCTGGCCCAGGGCTTCGCCCACCAGGCTCATCGCCGCCATGCCCAGCCCCACCCCGGGCAGGATCAGCAGCAGCGAAAGGTTCACCAGCACGTGCCCCACCGCCACACTGGCGGTGTCGATCCGACCAAGGATCCAGAACAGCACCGCATAGCCGGCGGCGAACCACAGCTGCTGGAAGGAGTGGGGCGTGGCCAGGCGCAGGGTCGTGACGAAGATTAGCCGGCGTGGCAGGGCGGCCAGAAAGCCGCTGCCAGTGGCATGACGCAGGGAGAGTACCGCCCAGACCGCAAGCCCCGCGAACAGTGATAGGGTGGTGCCGGCCCCGCGCCGGCGGCGCCCATGGCCGGCAGCCCCAGATAGCCGAAGATCAGCACCACGCTGGCCAACACGTTGACCAGATGCATGAACAGGATGATGCGCAGATAGATGCCGGTCTGCTGGATGCCGTTCCAGTAGCCGCGAAAGCAGAAGATCATCGCCACGGCAGCAAGCGACAGCACTCGCCAGCGAAAGTACTCCACGGCCACGGCGCTGACCGCCGGATCCTGGTTGATCAGCGCCAGCAGCCGGGGGGCCTGCCAGAAGCACAGCGCGGTCAGCGGCAGTGCCGCCAACAAGGCGATGAACAGGCCGGCATTGAGCGGCATGGCGCGCTGCCCCCAGTCTGCCTCGCCGTGCCGCCGAGCGGTCTGAGCCTGCACACCGGAGGAGAGCCCGAACACCAGGGCGGTGATCAGGAACATGGCATAGCCGCCGATCCCCACCCCGGCCAGGGGCACCTCGCCGAGCGACCCCACCAGGGCCGCATCGATCAGGTTGATCAGGCTCTGGGAGAGCATGCCGGCGATGATCGGCAGGGCCAGGCGCAGAATCTTCTGTCGCCGCAGGGGGAGGGCAGCAGCCCGGCCCCTGCAGGATCGTGACGCACCGCGGCCATCAGCTCGGGTCGTAGGAGAGCACCGGAGCAAGCCACCGCTCCAGTTCCGTCAAGGACATGCCCTTGCGACTGGCCAGCGCCTCGACCTGGTCCCGAGTGATCTTGCCGGTGGAGAAGTATTTCGACTGGGGGTGGGAGAAGTACCAGCCCGATACTGCCGCCGCCGGCCACATGGCGAAGTTCTCGGTCAGCACCAGACCGCTGTTCTCGGTGGCGTCGAGCAGGCGGAAGAGCGTGGCCTTCTCGGTGTGGTCCGGGCAGGCGGGGTAGCCGGGCGCCGGACGGATGCCCTGGTACTTCTCGGCGATCAGCGCCTGGTTGTCCAGCGTCTCGTCGGGGACATAGCCCCAGAACTCCTTGCGCACCCGTTCGTGCATGCGCTCGGCGAAGGCCTCGGCCATGCGATCGGTCAGCGCCTGGACCATGATCGCACTGTAGTCGTCGCCGGCGGCCTTGTAGCGCTCGGCCAGTGCCTCGACGCCGTGACCGGTGGTCACCGCGAAGCCGCCGATCCAGTCGGGCTTGCCGCCGGCATCGGGACGGGGGGCCACGAAGTCGGCCAGGCTGTAGCAGACGCCGTCGCGGTTCTTGGTGGTCTGCTGGCGAATATGGTGCAGCCGCTCGATCACCCGGGTGCGTGACTCGTCGGCATACACCTCGATGACGTCATCGTCGACGCTGTTGGCTGGCCATAGGCCGATCACGCCGCGCGCCTCGATGTGGCGCTCGTCGATCAGCTTGCGCAGCATGACCTGGGCGTCGGCAAAGAGGCTGCGCGCGGCCTCGCCGACCACGGCGTCGTCGAGGATCTTCGGATACTTGCCGGCCAGCTCCCAGCTCATGAAGAAGGGCGTCCAGTCGATGCGCTCGATGAGCTCCTCCAGGTCGTAGTCGTGAAAGACCTTGAGGCCGGTGAAGGCGGGGCTTGGGGGCGTATAGCCGGCCCAGTCGATGGGCAGCTTTCTCGCCCGGGCCTCGGCGTAGCTGAGATCGGCCGCCTTCGGCCGACGCTTGGCATTGCGTTCGCGAACCTGGGCGTATTCGGCACGAATCTCGGCGGTATAGCCCGGCTTGAGCTCCGGCGAGAGCAGCTTACCGGCAACCCCGACCGCCCGGGACGCGTCTGCCACGTAGATGACGGGATGCTCGTAGCCGGGTTCGACCTTGACCGCGGTGTGCGCCTTGGAGGTGGTGGCCCCGCCGATCAGCAGCGGCAGCTCGAAGCCCTGACGCTGCATCTCCTTGGCCACATGAACCATCTCGTCCAGCGATGGCGTGATCAGCCCCGAGAGGCCGATGATATCGGCGTTCTCGGCCCTGGCCGTCTGCAGGATCTTCTCCGCCGGCACCATCACGCCCAGGTCGACGACGTCGTAGTTATTGCACTGCAGGACCACGCCGACGATATTCTTGCCGATATCGTGGACGTCGCCCTTGACGGTCGCCATGACGATCTTGCCCTTGGCCTGGGTATCGTCACTCTTCTCGGCTTCGATATAGGGGATCAGGTAGGCCACCGCCTGCTTCATGACCCGGGCCGACTTGACCACCTGGGGGAGAAACATCTTGCCCGCCCCGAACAGGTCGCCGACCACGTTCATCCCGTCCATCAGCGGCCCCTCGATCACCTCGATGGGGCGGGCGGCACGCTGGCGGGCCTGCTCGGTATCCTCCTCGATATAGGCGGTGATGCCCTTGATCAGGGCGTGGGAGATGCGCTTCTCGACCTCCCAGCTGCGCCACTCCAGGTCTTCCTTCTTGGCGCCGCCGCTGCCGTCCCCCTTGTACTTGTCGGCCAGGTCGAGCAGCCGCTCGGTGCCGTCGCTGCGCCGATTGAGGACCACATCCTCCACCGCCTCGCGCAGCTCCGCCGGCAGGTCGTCATAGACCGCCAGCTGGCCGGCATTGACGATGCCCATGGTCAGCCCGGCGCGGATGGCATGGTAGAGAAAAACCGAGTGAATCGCCTCGCGCACCGGGTTGTTGCCGCGAAAGGAGAACGACACGTTGGAGACGCCGCCGGAGACCATGGCGTGGGGCAGGTGCTCGCGGATCCAGCGGGTGGCCTCGATAAAGTCCACCGCGTAGTTGTCGTGCTCCTCGATGCCGGTGGCGATGGCAAAGATGTTGGGGTCGAAGATGATATCCTCGGGGGGAAGCCCACCACCTCGACCAGGGTGCGGTAGGCGCGCTGACAGATCTCGATCTTGCGCGCGAAAGTGTCGGCCTGTCCCTGTTCGTCGAAGGCCATCACGACCACGGCGGCGCCGTAGCGGCGGCACAGGGTCGCCTGCTCGACGAAGGCGGCCTCGCCCTCCTTGAGGGAGATGGAGTTGACCACCGCCTTGCCCTGCACGCACTTCAGGCCCGCCTCGATGATCTCCCACTTGGACGAGTCGATCATGATCGGCACCCGGGCGATATCCGGCTCTCCGGCGATCAGGTTGAGGAAGCGCACCATCGCCTCCTCGGACTCCAGCATGCCCTCGTCCATGTTGATGTCGATGACCTGGGCGCCGTTCTCCACCTGCTCCAGCGCCACTTCCAGGGCGGTGGTATAGTCCTCCTCGACGATCAGCCGCTTGAAGCGAGCCGAACCGGTAATGTTGGTGCGCTCACCGACGTTGACGAACAGCGACCCCTTCTCGATGTTGAAGGGCTCGAGCCCCGCCAGGCGGCAGGCGCGGGCGCGCTCGGGCACTTTCCGCGGCGCCACTTCGGCGATGGCGGCGTGAATGGCGGCGATATGCTCGGGCGTGCTGCCGCAGCAGCCGCCGATGATATTGACCAGCCCGCTCTGAGCGAACTCGGCGACGATGGCCGCCATCTCCTCCGGGGTCTGGTCATACTCGCCAAACTCGTTGGGCAGGCCGGCGTTGGGGTGGGCCGAGACGAAGGTATCGGCCTTGGTGGCGAGCTCTTCCAGGTAGGGACGCAGTTCCTCCGCCCCCAGCGCGCAGTTGAGGCCGATGGAGAACGGCTGGGCGTGGCGCACCGAGTTCCAGAACGCCTCGGTGGTCTGGCCGGAGAGGGTGCGACCGGAGGCGTCGGTGATAGTGCCGGAGATCATCACCGGCAGGCGCTCGCCGCGCTCGTCGAACAGCTGCTCGAGGGCAAAGATCGCCGCCTTGGCGTTGAGCGTGTCGAAGATCGTCTCGATCAGGATCAGGTCAGAGCCGCCCTCGATCAGCGCCTCGGCCGCCTCGTAGTAGTTGTCGCGTAGCTCGTCGAAGGTGACATTGCGCTTGGCCGGGTCGTTGACGTCCGGCGATAGCGAGGCGGTACGCGAGGTCGGACCCAGCACCCCGGCCACGTAACGCGGCACCCCGGTCTCGGCGGCCACGGCATCGCAGACCTGGCGGGCCAGACGCGCCGATTCCCGGTTGAGCTCGACCACCAGCGCTTCCATGCCATAGTCTGCCTGGGAGAGGCGGGTGCTGTTGAAGGTGTTGGTCTCGACGATGTCGGCGCCGGCCTCCAGGTATTCCCGATGAATGCGGATCACCAGGTCGGGGCAGGTCAGCGCCAGCAGATCATTGTTGCCCTTGAGGTCGGAGGGCCAGTCGTCGAAGCGCTCTCCGCGGAAATCGGCCTCATCGAGCCCGGCGTTCTGCAGCATGGTGCCCATGCCACCGTCGAGCATCAGGATGCGCTCGCCGAGGCGCTCGGTGAGGGTGGCGGTCAGGGCAGAGGGAACGGCGGCCATGGGTTGGGTCGGTCTCCAGCGTAGTCACGTCCAGGGTGGGGAGCCGCGCCAGCGCTTGAAAGCGTCTTCTCGTGCGCGGCCGAGTTGGCCGCACATGGTAGCAAAATCGGCGCAGCGAGGGCAGGGCGTGGTTAAAAGCCGACCAAAATAGTCGGGATTGTCTCGCCGGATGCTTTTGCTTACCATACAGGCATGTCACCTATGGCCGGCCTGCGGGGCGGCCCGACCAGCGAGACCAACATGAGCGAGATCATCCAGATTACCGACAGCGCCCAGGACTACCTTGCCGAGCTGCTCGAGAAGCAGAGCGTCGAGGGCATCGCGGTGCGCATCTTCATCACCCAGCCCGGCACCCCCTATGCGGAAACCTGCCTGGCCTACTGTCGCCCGGGTGAAGAGGAGCCCAGCGACGAGCGGCTCGATCTCGACAAGCTGGGGGTGTTCGTCGACAAGCACAGCATTCCGTTCCTCGAGGAAGCCGTGGTCGATTTCAACGCCGACCGCATGGGCGGACAGCTGACCATCAAGGCGCCCAACGCCAAGATGCCCAAGGTCAATGCCGACAGCCCGCTGGAGGATCGCGTCAACTATATCCTCTATAGCGAGATCAATCCCGGCCTGGCCGCCCACGGCGGCGAGATCAAGCTGATCGAGCTGACCGAGCAGAACGTCGCCGTGCTGGCCTTCGGCGGCGGCTGTCAGGGCTGTGCGGCAGTGGACCTGACCCTCAAGGAGGGTGTCGAGAAAACCCTGATGGAGCGGATTCCCGAGCTCGCTGGCATCCGCGACGTCACCGACCACACCGACACCACCAACGCTTACTATCGGTGACCCCCCTGCCGGAGGCGCTCCGCCCAGGGGAGCGCCAACCGCTAGCGGCCGTCCCCGTCGGTTGAATCGGCTCGTGTCGATGCATCGGAAGGCCCCGCCACGGCGGGGCCTTCTGCGGTAACTGCAGCCGTGCCATCGCCATCGGCCGGTGCCAGGTCTGCCAGCTGCTGCTCCCGGCGGGCCAGCGCCGTTTCCAGGGCCTGAATCCGCTCCCTCTGCTCGTCTAGGTGGCGGCGCTGCTCCTCGACCCGCCCCTGCAGCAGCGCCTGGGCCTGTCGCCGGGTCTCGGCCTGCTCGTCGGCGCGGGACCTGGCCCACTGGGTCTCCCGGTGCGCCTGCTCCTCCTCGGTCAGGGCGCGACGCGCCTGCTGCAGCGCCTCCTGCAGTGACGCCAGGCGCTGCTCCCACTGCTGCTCCCTGGTCGCCTGACGCTTGTCCGCGGCCTGGCGCTCCTGGCGCAGGTCGTCCAGCAGCGCCATGAGGCGGGCCTCGGCGGCCTCGTGACGCTCCTCCTCCTGGGCCTCGCGGGCCCGATGGTGGGTCTCGAGTTCCTCCAGCCGCTGCCGGTGGGCCTGAGCCTGCCGCTCCACCTCCGCCTGCAACGCCTCCCCGCGCCGGGCGGCCTGCACCAGCCGCGCCTCGAGCTGCTCTTGCTGCCGATGGGCCTGGTCACGCTCGGCCTCGACCCTGGCCAGCTCGGCACTGCGCGCCTCCAGGCGCTGCTCGACGGCGGCCAGGTGGGCGGCGAGGGCGGCCTCCCGCTGCGCCGCATCTTCAGCATCTCGCCTCGCCTCATCGGCCGCCTGGCCGGCCGAGGCCACCTTGCCATCGGCCTCCTCCCGATAGTGCGCCAGGGCCTCGCCGGCGGCTTCCTGGGCGTTTTCCACAGCTGCTCGGCAAGCTGCTGAATCTCCTCGGGCATGCTGCGCGGCGGCGGGCGGTCACGGTTCTCCTCGCGCCGCGTTCGCCACTCCCTGAGGTGTTCGCTAATGGTGGTGAAGCTGCCGGTGCCCAGCACCTCGCGAACCTTCTGAACGCCAGGAGCATCCCCCGGGCGAGCAGGGTGTCGATCGCCCGCTGGACGTCCTCGTACCGCACACCGCTGCGTGCCATCTCGCTCTCCTCGTCAGCTTGCCGTCGGATCGGCGGTTTCCTGCGGCCGGCACGCACCAGGGCGTCGGCACTGGCGGCAGGATAGCGCGGGAGGTCGCGAAAGGGAAGATTATTACGTATTACGTAACTGTAATATTATTTATTTTAATGGGAGAAAAATCAAGATTACGCGGCTTATCTTGATTTTCTGGCTGGGGAGCTGGGATACTGACTGGCAACCAGCCACCGCTCGGGGCTGAATCTGGTGGCAACCCTTTGAGGAGGCGCTGTGAATACCTCCCTGTACGCTACCGGCGCCATCCCTGGCGCAGGACCTCCTCTACGGCTTGCCCCAGCGCCCCTCGCTATGCATGGCGGCAAGCAGTCCGCCAGCGTCATTGGTGCAAGTGAGGAGAGGGAAGGTGAGGAGAGCGCAGAATGAGCCGTGAGCCGGTCCCGACGAGCGTCGTGCCCGATCTGGTCGATTGGCCAGTCGCCGGGCAGGGCGCCTATATCGCGGCGCGCAGCGACGGGGAGGCGGTAGCCCAGTGGCTGGCCGAGTATCACGCCAGCCCCCAGACGCTGCGGGCCTACCGGCGCGAGGCCGAGCGACTCCTGCTCTGGCTGGGTGAGCGGGGCAGGGCGCTCGGGGATCTCCGGCGCGAGGATCTGGAGGCCTTCGAGGCCTTTCTTGGCGATCCCCGCCCCCGGGAGCGCTGGATCGGGCCGCCGCGCCCGCGGCACAGCCCCGACTGGAAGCCCTTCCGAGGCCCGCTGTCGCCGGCCAGCCGACGCCAGAGCCTGGTGATCCTGCAGGGGCTGTTCGCCTGGCTGGCCGAGGCAGGATGGGTGGCCCACAACCCCTTTCGGCTGATGCGTGACAAGCGCCGCCGCCTCGACAATCGCCGGCAGCGGGTCGAACGCTACCTGGAGCGGCCGCTGTGGGAGTGGTTATGGCAGTGGCTGGCCCGGGCGCCGGAGGAGGGGCCGACGAGCGGGCGCGCTTCGAACACGCCCGGCGCCGGCTGCTGTTCGGCTTCGCCTATCTGCTGGCCCCACGGATCAGCGAGATGGCCGCGGCGCGCATGGGCGACTTCGCGCGCCGCGAGGGGCGCTGGTGGTGGCGGGTGGTGGGCAAAGGGGGCAAGGTGGCGCAGATTCCGGTGCCGCCGGACATGCTCGCGCTACTGACCCAGTGGCGCGAGCAGCTGGGCCTGCCGGCCCATCCCACCCCGGACGAGTCGAGCCCGCTGCTGCGCCGTCTGGATGGCCAGCGCGGACTGGGTGACAACCGACTCTACCGGCTGATACGCGAGACGTTCCAGCAGGCCGCCGTTGCGCTGGAGAGCGAGGCGGGGAGCAGGCGAGGGCCGAGGTGATCCGGCTGCGTCGGGCGTCCCCCACTGGTTGCGCCATACCGCCCTGACCCATCAGGCCCAGGCCGGCGTGGAGCTGCGCTACCTGGCCGGCACCGCCCGCCATGCCCGGCTCGACACCACCGCGATCTACCTGCATGCGGAGGAGGAAGAGTGGCATCGCCAGCAGCAGGCCCACGGCCTGCCCGAAGGATCGTGATGGCGGCGCCGAGACGATATAATGGGGGCCATCGCTTACTAGGAGTCGCCATGAGTGCCGAGACCACCGCCGAGCAGGCTCAGCAGGAGCTGCTCGAAGAGTTCGAGATGTTCGATAACTGGATGGATCGCTACCAGTACATCATCGACATGGGCAAACAGCTGCCCGACTTTCCCGAGTCGTGGAAGACCCCCGAGCTCAAGATCCAGGGCTGCCAGTCCAACGTTTGGATGCATCACCGCCGGGAAGGGGGGCGGCTGCATTTCGACGCCGTCTCGGATGCCGCCATCGTCTCGGGTCTGATCGCGGTGCTGATGCGCATCTACAACGATCGTCCGGCGGCGGAAATCCGCGACACCAGCCCGCATTTCCTCTCCGACCTAGGCCTGGACAAGCACCTGTCGCCGACCCGCAGCAACGGCTTGAACAGTATGCTGGCACGCATCTATGAGATCGCCGAGCAGGAGGCGGCCTGAGGGGCGCTCAGTCGCGCGCGCTGCTTCCCGGGGCTGAGCGAGGACGGAAATGCTCGTCGAGCTCCGGGTCCTCCCGGCAGAGGCGCTCACTGGGCCCGCCGGGCACCGGGTCGATGCCCCCCTCGCAGCCGGGATGGCAGCGGGAGATCCGCCTGATCGCCATCAGGCTGCCCTTCAGAGGCCCATGGACACGCAGAGCTTCCAGGGTGTAGTGGGAGCAGCTCGGCCAGTAGCGGCAGCGCGGCCCCAGCAGCGGGCTAAGCGTCACCTGATAGAGCTTGACCAGGGCGACCAGCAGCAGCAGGGACGCTCGGCGCATGAGCCCCAACGGCCAGGCTAGCCTGCGGGGCATCGCTCAGCCCCTGTCCTTGGCGTAGAGGGTGTCGGGGTCGATCAGCGGGTCACTGCTGATGCGCGCTTCCTGGCCCTCCAGCGCCACATAGAAGCAGCTGCGCCGCCCGGTATGACAGGCCGGTCCGGTCTGATCCACCTGCAGCAGCAGGGTGTCGCCGTCGCAGTCTAGGCGGGCAGTACACAGGTGCTGCTGCTGACCCGACGACTCCCCCTTGCGCCACAGCTTGCCCCGCGACCGCGACCAATAGCAGACGTGGCCGGTCTCGAGGGTCTCGTCCAGCGCCTCACGGTTCATCCAGGCCATCATCAACACCTCGCCGCTGTCATGCTGCTGGGCGATGGCGGGGATCAGGCCATCGGCGTTGAAGCGTACGGCATTGAGAATGGCATCACGCGGCCAGCGCGAGTCGCGCTGGGCACGCTCCAGTTCCTTGAAGGTCTCGGCCATTGGAGCTCCTGCGGGTGAAAATAGGGCGGCGGATCGAGATATCGAGCTCAAGACGCCTGCGAGGCCGCCCCCTGGCGACTCTCCTGGCAGCTCTCGCAACGCCCCAGTAGTTCGATGGTCTGACGCTCGATGCGAAACCCCAGGGTCTGGGCGCGGGCGTCGAGCTGCGCATTGACATCATCCAGGTGCAGCTCCTCGACGCGGCCACAGTCGCGGCAGATCAGCAGCTGGAAGCCGTGGGCGTGCTCGGGACAGGGGCAGGCGACATAGGCGTTGAGCGACTCGATGCGGTGCACCAGCCCCTGGTCGATCAGAAAGTCCAGGGCGCGATAGATGGTCGGCGGGCGGGCGGCGGCGTGCTCCACGGCCAGCCGGTCGAGAAGCTCATACGCCTTGAGGCCGCCACTGGCGTCGGCGATCATCTCCAGCACGCGTCGACGAATCGGCGTGAAACGGGCACCGTGTCGCTGACACTGTCGTTCAGCCTGCAGGAGCAGGGTGGTGGAGTCGGCCATGATCGATCCGCTGCTGAGGTAACGCTCCCCATTCTACGCGCTGGGGGCCGGAGCCACCAGTGAGGGGCGGGGCTCGAGAGGCAGCTGCAGCTCGCCGCGCCGAGCGAACTGGCGCTGGGCGAAGGCCACCCGCGCTTCGACGCCTGCCCCCTCGACCTGCTGCTCGATCAGGTCCAGGCGCGGCCGCAACCCCTCGCCATTGGCCATCTGGATCGCCAACCCTGGACGGGCATTGAGCTCCAGCAGCATAGGGCCACGATGGCGATCCAGCACCATGTCGGTGCCCAGATAGCCCAGGCCGGTCATCTCATAGCAGCTGGCCGCCAACGTCAGCAGGGTCTGCCAGTCGGGGATACGCAGGCTGGCCAGCTCATGGCCGGTGTCCGGATGGTCGGCACGCGCCCGGTCGTACTGAACCCCGCGCAGCGCCACCCCGGTGGCGATATCGAGCCCCACGCCCACGGCCCCCTGATGCAGATTGGCCTTGCCGTCGGAGGCCGCCGTCGACAGCCGCATCATGGCCATCACCGGATAGCCGCGAAAGACAATGACGCGGATATCGGGCACCCCCTCATAAGTGTAGGCGGAGAGCGACTCATCGAAATTGATCAGCGCCTCTACCACGGCCACGTCGGGCGAGCCGCCCAGCGAGTAGAGCCCAGAGAGAATATTGGAGACATGACGCTCCAGGTCCGCCAGCTTCAGACGCGCCCCGCTGGGCTTGAGATAGCCGTCGCCATCGCAGCCCTCGATCACCAGGATGCCCTTGCCGCCGCTGCCCTTGGCCGGCTTGATCACGAAACCGGCATGCCCGGCCACCATGCTGCGGATGTGCTTGACGCCAAACTGCGTGGTTACCGTGCCGATCAGTGCCGGGGTGGTGATGCCATGACGCTCGGCCAGCAGCTTGGTCTGCAGCTTGTCATCCACCAGCGGGTAGAGACGGCGATCGTTATAGCGGCCGATGTAGCGGATATTGCGCCGGTTCATGCCGATGATGCCGCGGCGAAACAGTTGGCTGGGGCGTGCCCACATAGCGTCAGTCCTCGGTCACGGGCTTGAAGCGGCGCAGCTCGAGCAGGCGATAGCCAGTGTAGTTGCCAAGCAGCAGGATCAGTGCCATCAGGATCAGCTGTACGCCAAGGAAATTGAAGGTGATGTGCCGAACCCAGGGATTGTTCATGGCCAGGTAGGCCAGCACCGCCGTGATCAGGCTGCCGCCCCCTTGGATAAGCACCTCCTCGGGGCCTTCCTCCTCCCAGAGGATCGACATCCGCTCGATGGTCCAGGAGAGGATGATCATCGGGAAGAAGGTGATGGTCAGCCCGGCGTTTAGCCCCACCCGATAGGAGAGCACCGAGAATAGCGAGATGATGGCGATGACCGTGATGATCACCGCCGAGACTCGCGCCACCAGCAATAGATTGAGGTAGGAGAGATAGTTGCGTATCACCAGGCCGACGGCCACGATCAGCAAGAAGCCAATGAGCCCGGTCAGCAGCGTGGTCTGAATGAAGGCCAGGGCGATCAGCACCGGCATGAAGGTGCCCGATGTCTTGATCCCCACCATGATGCGCAGAAAGACCACCACCAGGGCGCCGATGGGGATCAGCAGGATGGTCTGGAAGAGCGCCTGTTCCTCCAGCGGCAGACTGTGGATCGAGAAGTTGAGCAGGGTGTCGTTGGCCAGCTGGCTGCGTACCGCCGCCGCGGCCGGCTGGCTGCGCGAGAGCATCGAGAAACTCACCCGGGAGTTGCTGCCGCCCTCGACCTCGAGTACCGCGCGGCCGCCGCTCTCCCACAGCAGCAGATTGTCGGGGCTCCCCTGTTGGCCGGTAACGGGATTGAACAGCGACCAGCGCCGGTCATCCTCATAGACCTGAATCCAGGAGGTCAACGACTGTCGGCGCCGCCCATCCTCCAGCAACAGACCGCTCACCTCGCGGGCATGCACGCCGGCCTGATTGAGCAGCCGTACCAGCAGGGGGCCGCGGTCGAACTGGGTCAGCAACAGACGGGCATTCTCCCTTGGCGCTCGTCGCTGAAGTCGCGGATCAGCTCCCGGGCGAACGTATAGGGGTCGGCACTTCGCGCCCAGGCACGGTCGATGACCTGGGCGGCGGCGGTGTTGTAGGGCTGCTCCCAGACGCTATTGCGCAGCGGCGGCCGCGGTATCGGCTGCTGGTCGCGTTCGTCGGTGACCAACAGGCGCAGGGAGTAGTAAAGCTGCTGGCTGCCAGCGGCCTCGCGAATCGACCACTGAGCGCGGCGACCGGCGTCATCCTGAAGATAGGAGAGGCCATAGCCCGGCGAGGCGGTATTTTCGGTCAGGATCCGAAAGCCGCGCTGGTGGGAGGGCAGGGCGAAATCCACCCGTACGGGCTCTCCCAGGGCCGTAAAATCGATGACCGCTTCCACTTCCCAGGTCTGGCGCTGCTCGCCCGGGTCCAGGGCACTTCGAACTGAACGTGCCGATGCACGCTGAAACCGATACCTAGGGCCAGCAGCAAACCCACGATCAAGTAGAAGGGCAGTCGTGACATGAAGAGTCCTTGCAGGGCAGGGTGGGCGAGGCTCAGCCCTCGTCTTCATCCTGGTCGCCGATCTCATCCTCATGAGCCTCATCGGCGGGCCGTCCGCCCGGAAACTCGGGGCGGGGATGGAGATAGGTCTCGGCAACGTCGATGATGGCCAGGTCCATCAGAAAACGACGTCCCAGCAGCACCGGATAGTTGAGGTGGGTCCGATCGTTGAGGGTGAACTCGACCGGCTCGCGGATATCGCCTAGGGTCATGATCAGGCTGACCACCGGGCGAGATTCCGTGCCGGCGGCCTGCAGGATGCGAACCCGACGCTCCACCGGCGCCTCGATCCATTCGTCGCGGACGTCCTCGACCACCACGTCATCGTCGGTCAGGCCAAGCTTGAACCGCACCCAGTTTTCGCCGTCGCGCTCGAAGCGGGTAATCTCGGTGGCGGAGAGCGACGAGGTATTGGCCCCCGAGTCGACACGAGCCTTGAGGTAGGTACCGATATCGGGCAGGCCGATCCACTCGGAGCGGCCCACCAGCTCCTTGTTCTCCAGCGCACCGTTGGCCTGCCGGTCGGCACACTCGGTCGCCACGATGACCGGCTCATCCTCGCGCCGTTCCAGGCGCTCGATGTCTCCACGCAGCAGCCGCAGGAGGCTGCCGACCTCACGGATATCGGCGTTCAGCTCATCTTGACGAAGGTCCTGGCTGACCAGCCGCTGCGCCTGGATATCACAGCGCTGACCCAGATGGCGTTCCAGCTCGGCGATGCGCATCTCGAAGGCGTCGGGCGTCAGCACCTGATCGGGCTCGGCCCGCTGGTCCGGCATCAGGGCACAGCCGCTCAGCAGGAGCGTGCCTAGCAGCCATGGCGCGACGATCGGCGATGGGAGACGCATGATAGGCAAGGACCTCCGGGATGGCGACCCTCAAGGGGTAAGTCTGGCGAGGGTGGCAAATGGGCTGGCATAGCGAACGGATGATAAGGAGTTCACAGTGGGTTTGTCCAACTTCCCGATATTGGCTAATTTAACATAATATAAATTCTGCGAACCAACGTCATGCGGGCATTTCAGCCAAGCCGATGCGGCGGCGGCACCGATCTGACAAGCAGCACCCCCGAACCCAAGGGTTCGGGGTGCCACGCCGTCTTGCTCGCGACGATCAGAGCGGCTTCTGGTCGTCGGCTTCGGCCGGTGCATAGGAGCCGTCTTCGCGGTGCACTTCATTGCCGGTCAGCCCCGGCGTGAAGACGCAGGCCAGGTGCATGGTCTTGAAGGCGCGCAGCAGATGCTCATCGTGCTGATCGAGAATGTAGATGTCGCCCGGCTTGATCGGCCAGATCTTGCCATCGGCCAGGGTCTCGACCTCGCCGTCACCCTCGATGCAGTAGACCGCTTCGAAGTGGTGCTTGTAATGGATATGCGTCTCGGTCCCTGCATAGATGCGCGTAATGTGGAAGGAACAGCTACCGCCATCGTCGGCCAGGCAGAGACGAGTGCTGTCCCAGTTGCCATTCTCGGCCTTCACCAGCCGGTCGGTCTCACGCGCGACTTCAAGGTTGCGTACGATCATGGATGTGACTCCCGATAATTCGGTAATAAATGGGCGGCCCTGGTGAGGCCGCCCGGGACGGGGCTCTTCTCAATTTCAGCAGATGCCGAGCCCGCTGTCGCGCTCGGCATCCACTATTCCGTGTTCAGCTCAGCGCCTGCTTGGCACTGGCCTCGAGGATATCGAGGCCCTCGACCAGGTCCTCGTCGCTGATGGTCAGCGGACAGAGACACTTGACCACTTCGCCGTCCTGGCCGCTGGTCTCGATCACCAGGCCATTCTCGAAGGCCTGAGCCGTGATCTTGTCGGCGACCTCGCCGCTGCCCACGTCGATGCCGCGCATCAGGCCGCGGCCGCGCTCGCTGGCCTCGATGCCCTGCTCGCTGATCCAGGCCGCAATGCGCTGGAACCGCTCGGCAACCGCCTGCCCCTTGCGCTCCACTTCCTTGGCGAAAGCGTCATCGGACCAGTACTCGCGCAGCGCCGCTGCGGCCGTCGTAAAGGCCAGCGCGAAGCCGCGGAAGGTGCCGTTGTATTGACCGGGGCTCCAGACATCCAGTTCGGGACGCATCAATACCTGGGAGAACGGCAGTCCAAGCCCGGAGAGCGACTTCGAGTTGGTGACGATATCCGGCGTCACGCCGGCGTGCTCGAAGCTGAAGAACTTGCCGGTACGCCCGCAGCCCGCCTGGATGTCGTCGACGATCAGCAGGATGTCGTGGGCATGGCAGATGCCTTCCAGACGCTTCAGCCACTCGGTGCCGCAGGCGTTGATACCGCCCTCCCCCTGCACGGTCTCGACGATCACCCCGGCCGGCACGTCCAGGCCGCCCGACTTGTCGGTGAGCAGCTTCTCAAAGTAGTCCAGCGTATCGGTGCCGTCGCCCAGGTAGCCGTCATAGGGCATGAAGGCGCCGCCAACGGTAGGCACTCCCCCGGTGGCCTCGCGGAACTTGCGGTTGCCGGTGGTAGCCAGGGCTCCCATGGTCACGCCGTGGAACCCGTTGGTGAAGGTAACGATGTTGTGGCGACCCTTGACGTTACGCGCCAGGCGAATGGCGGCCTCGACGGCATTGGTGCCGGTGGGCCCGGGAAACTGTACCTTGTAGTCCAGGCCGCGGGGCTTGAGGATCACCTCTTCCAGCGTCTCGAGGTAGTTGCGCTTGGCGGCGGTCCAGAAATCCAGGCCGTGGATGATATTGTCCTCGGCCAGGTAGTCGAGCAGTGCCTGCTTGATCTTCGGATTGTTGTGGCCGTAGTTCAGGGTGCCGGCCCCGGCCAGGAAGTCGATGTACTGGCGTCCATTCTCGTCGGTCAGGCGCGCATTGCGGGCCTGGGTGAACACCACCGGAAAGGAGCGAGAATAGGTACGGACTTCGGATTCCATGCGTTCGAGAAGCTGGGTCTGCATTGAGCGACCTCCTTGCTGAGAGTATGGGTAACCAAGAGCGCGGACGGTCAGTCGTGGACCGCCCCGCGCGAATGACGGGCTAGGCTTTGTCCGAAAAGTGCCTGCGCTCGGTCATACGGCGTTAAAAATCGGCTCGTGCGCGAGTCCGATCAAAGTACTCATTTACAAGCCGTAAACTCCGTCTTTTCACCGATTTTTGCCTTGTCTGACCATCGCTCGTCGACTTTTCAGACAGAGCCTCACGCCTGATGGGGCGGGACCTGTTACAACCGGCCGGTATCGAAGGGGCCGATGCGCACCAGGTTTTCGGGATCATGCTCGCCGCCGAGCTGATCCGTGGAGAAGTACTCACGGCTGTTGAGCGGCGCATGCCAGCGATCGGCAAGCCGCCGGAACAACCCCCAGGACGCCTGGTTGTCCGGCGTGATGGTGGTCTCCAGATGATGGACCTCGGCGAGTTCCGGGCGGCCCATGACGGCATCGACCAGCCGCCGGGCCAGGCCGGTGCCGCGCGCCTTCTCACCCACGGCAACCTGCCACAGGAAGTAGGTATCGGGGGCATTGCTCTTTACGTAGCCGGAAACGAAGCCGACGATTTCCCCCTCCTCGTTGGTCGCCACGGCGCAGGTATCACGAAACTGCGTGGCGAGCAGCAGATAGGCGTAGGCGGAATTCACGTCCAGCGGCGGACAAGACTTGACCAGCTCATAGATTCCCCAGCCATCATCCGGGTTGGGCTTGCGGATGAACAGCGGTGCGGCATCGCTGCCGACCACGGCATCGGCCACGCTGGGCGTGCCAGGTCGGCAGAGGGGGTAAAAGGCTGCGGTGTCACGTTCATGATTAGGCTTCGCTGTAGCGATGTCGGTGAGCATGATATCAGGGGCTTGCGACCAAATCAAAATTGCCATTATGGCTGCTGCCCGCTTCCATAACGTCAGATTATGGAAGCGGGCTCGCCCCTGCCACATGATTAGTTTAGCCCAGTCTCGCCGGCACTCTGCCCCTCATCCTCAACGGGAACGGGCCCCCGAAGGTGGCCCGTGACAACGGTACTGCTGGAAGACGCCTCGTCACAATCCGCTGGCGCAGGACGCCTTTAACGCGTCGGCGTTCGCAGGGTGACGAACTCTTCGGCACCGGTGGGGTGAATGCCCACGGTGGCATCGAAATCGGCCTTGGTGAGGCCGGCACGCACGGCGATGGCGATGCCTTGGATCACTTCGCCGGCCTCCTCGCCCACCATATGAGCGCCGACCACCACGTCGCTGGCATCGTCGACGATCAGCTTCATCAGGCAGCGCTCCTCGCTGCCGGAGAGCGTATGCTTCATGGGGCGAAAATCGGTGCGGTAGACGCGAATCGTTCCGTACTGCTCCCGGGCCTGCTCCTCGGAGAGCCCTACGGTGCCGATATTGGGATGGCAGAACACCGCGGTGGCGATCCTGGCGTAGTCCAATGGCGCCGGCTCGCACTGGCCGAAGTGGTATTCAACCATCTGCATGGCCTCGGCCAGGGCCACCGGGGTCAGCTCGGGCCCACCGGTGATATCGCCAAGGGCCAGGATCGAGGGCACCGACGTCTCGAACCGCTCATTGACCTGCACGCTCCCGTCGGCATTGAGGTCGACGCCCAGGGCGTCCAGCCCCAGCCCTGACAGGTTGGGTTTGCGCCCGGTGGCGGCGAGTACCGCATCCACCTCGAGCACCTCCCCACTGGTCAGGGTCACGCGCAGCGCTGTCTCGGTCTTATCGATGCGTTCGATATTGGTCCCGAAATGCAGCTTGACGCCCTTCTTGGCCATCTCATCGCGGGTGAATTCCCGCACCTCGTTGTCGAAACCGCGCAGGAAGAGATCGCCCCGATAGACCAGGTGGCTATCGCTACCCAGACCGTTGAAGATGCTGGCAAACTCCACGGCGATATAGCCGCCGCCCAGCACCAGGAATCGCGTCGGAAAGCGCTCCAGATCAAAGACTTCGTTGGAGGTCAGGGCGTGCTCGCTGCCGGGAAACGCCGGCACCCATGGCCAGCCGCCTACGGCAACGAGGATCTTCTCGGCCTTGATCGTCTCGCCAGCGATTTCCACACAATGAGCATCGACGACCCTGGCCCGACCGTTGATCAGGCGCACCCCGGCACCGTCGAGCAGTCGCGCATAGATCTGGTTGAGACGCTGAATCTCGCTGCTCTTGTTGTCGCGCAGCGTGGCCCAATCGAACGACGGCGGCGCCGGAAGCTGCCAGCCGAAGCCATTGGCATCCTCGAAGGCATCGTGGAAATGCGCGGCATAAGAGTAAAGCTTCTTGGGTACGCAGCCTACGTTCACGCAGGTACCACCCAGGTAGCGATCCTCGGCAATGGCTACGCGGGCCCCCGTGGCCGCCGCGGTACGGGCGGCGCGCACACCGCCGGAACCGGCGCCGATCACGAAGAGGTCATAGTCGAACTCGGACACGTCGTTCTCCTGAAGCCGTGGGTCTTTGGTGCAGCGATGGTACCATTACCGCAGCGTCGCAGCCGACCGCCTCCGCGGCGGCCGCGCTGCGGTCAACCGCCAATGCACGACACGACATGAGTGAGTCATGGAAGCAGAGATCGAGCAGCTCGTCACACGCAACCGCCAATGGGCCGAGGGCATTCGCCGCCAGGATCCGGCGTTCTTCGACCGCCTGGCCCAGCAGCAGAGCCCCAGCTACCTGTGGATCGGCTGCTCCGATAGCCGGGTGCCGGCCAACCAGATCATCGACTTGCCCCCCGGCGAGGTGTTCGTTCACCGCAACGTGGCTAACCTGCTTCACCACAATGACCTCAATGCCCTGTCAGTGGTGCAGTATGCGGTAGACGTGCTCAAGGTGCGCCATATCATGATCGTCGGCCACTACGGTTGCGGCGGGATTCGGGCCGCCGTGGCCGGTGGCGACAGCGGCATGGTCGATATCTGGCTGCATTCCGTGCGCGAACTCTATGCGCAGCACCGTGCCGAGCTGGACACCCTCGACCTGGATGAACGGGTCGACAGGATGTGCGAGCTCAACGTCAAGGCGCAGGTCACCACCCTCAGCCACACCAAGATCGTCCAGCATGCCTGGCAGCGCGGTCAGCCGCTGGCCATCCACGGTTGGGTCTTCGGGCTGCACGACGGCCATATCAAGGATCTGGACTGCACCATCGAGGGCCTGGAACAGACCACCGAACTCTACCGCATCGAGCGCCTGGCGCCGGGGGCCTGATCCCCTTCCCGTGCGCCATGGGCGTGACTCCTCGCGTTCCTTCCATGACTTTTGGGAAGGCACCACGGCGCCTTCCGGAGCCTTTTATGACCGACTTCTTCGCCGATGCTCAGGGGCATCATCTCGATGGTCTCGAAGAGGCATATGCACGCCTGCTCGAGGGCTTGGGCTACGACGGCGTGCTGCTCTACAGCGGCCACCCGCATCGCCACTTCGCCGACGACCAGGAGGCCAGCTTCGCCACCTACGGGCACTTTCTGCACTGGGTACCGCTGGCCGGGCTGTCCCGCAGCTGGCTGCTGGTACGTGCCGGGCAGCCTCCCACCCTCTATCTTCATGCCCCCCGGGACTTCTGGCATCTCGCCCCGCAGCTGCCTGACGAGGCCTGGGCCCAGCGGTTTGCCATCGTCCCCCGCGACACGGCATCGCCGCCGTCGCTGCCCCCAGGGCGCTTCGCCGTGCTGGGCGACGTGGACTCGGCCACGGCTCACGCCCTGGGCGCCGAGCTCGATCCGGCGCCGCTGACGGCGGTGCTGGATGAGCTGCGGGTGCGCAAGAGCGACTACGAGGTCGCCTGCCTGCGCGACGCCAACCGACTGGCCATGCGCGGCCACCGGGCGGCCCGCGATGCCTTCCTGGCCGGTGACAGCGAGCTCGACGTTCAGCTTGCCTACCTCAAGGCCTCACGCCAGCGGGAAAGCGAGGTCCCTTACGGCAATATCGTTGGCATCAACGCCCATGGCGGTGTGCTTCACTACCAGCACTATGATCGCGAGGCGCCCGAGCGTCAGCACAGCCTGCTGGTCGATGCCGGGCATCGGGTGCGTGGCTACTGCGCCGATATCACCCGCACCTGGTCCGGCCGGGATGCCGATGCCGCGTTCCTTCCGCTGGTCGAGGCTGTCACGGCCCTGCAGCAGCGTTTGATCGCCGCACTGCGCCCCGGCGTGAGCTATGTGGCGCTGCATCAGCGAATGCACGACGAACTGGGCGCGCTGCTCCTGGAGCACGGCCTGATACGCGGCTCGGCCGAGGCGGCGGTAGCCGGCGGCATCACGCGAGCCTTCTGCCCCATGGTCTGGGCCATCTGCTGGGCCTGCAGGTGCACGACGTCGCCGGGCGCTGCAACCCCGACGGCAGCCCGCTGCCGCCACCCGACGCAGACCCCGCCCTGCGCCTGACCCGTGAGCTGGAAGCGGGCATGGTGATCACTATGGAACCGGGGCTCGATATCATCCCCATGCTGCTGGCGCCGCTGCGCGACCGGCCTGCCGGACGGGATATCGACTGGGGCCGAGTCGACCACCTGGCGCCCCACGGCGGCATTCGCATCGAGGATAACCTGCTAATCACCGCCACCGGGGCCGTCAACCTGACCCGATCGGACAGCTGACGCCGGTGCCCTTGAGGCCGCAGTAGCCCCCGGGATTCTTGTGCAGATACTGCTGGTGGTACTCCTCGGCGTAGTAGAAGGCCGTGAGCGGGGCGATCTCGGTCGTGATGGCCCCCTTCCCTGCCTGGGATAGCGAGCGCTGGTAAGCGTCACGGCTGCGCTCGGCCTCGGCCAGCTGGGCATCATCGTGGGTATAGATGGCCGAGCGGTACTGACTGCCCACGTCGTTGCCCTGCCGCATGCCCTGGGTCGGGTCATGGGCCTCCCAGAAGACCCGCAACAGGTCGGTGAGTGCCAGCTCGGCTGGGCGTAGACCACCTGCACGACTTCGGCATGGCCGGTCCGGCCGCTACAGGTTTCTTCGTAAGTGGGGTTGGGCGTGGTGCCGCCGGCATAGCCGACGGCGGTCACGTAGACCCCAGGCAGCTGCCAGAACAGCCGCTCGGCACCCCAGAAACAGCCGAGTCCTAGCACGATGACGGCGTGTCCCGCCGGGAATGGCGGCAGCATCGAACGGCCGTTGACGGCATGCACCCCCGAGACGCTGAGCGGCGTGTCGCGGCCCGGCAGGGCACGGGAAGGATCGAGCCTCATGGTCTATCTCCTGTGGAAGTGGCGTCGGTCCGCGGGGGTCTTCCCGGCAGGCTGAAGGAATAGACCAGGTCGAGCGCCTGGGCCGCCCCGGAAACCGCCTGCAGGTAGAGGTTTCGCCACAGCGTATAGCGCAGGGTGAGCTCGGCGATGGGCGAGAGATCCCCACTCCATAGCTTACCCGCAGATCCTCGGTGATATAGCCGCTGACCACCACCTGCTGGTCCTCGCCTGCGCCGGCGGTTTCCAGCGCCAGATCTTCGATGCCGAAGGCCTCGCCGATAGCTCCCACCGCACCACCGGTCTGCCCAGGGTCAGGCCGATCAGTGCCGAGGTCAGAGCGCCGTCGGCGTCACCGTCACGAGGTGCCCGACCGCGTAGCAGGTAGGAAAGCGCCCGCGCCTCGTCCATGGCCGGCTCGGAGAAAATCTCCAGGCGCGGCTCGGCGGCGAAGCCCGAGACACGCAGCCCGGCGATCACCCCGTCCTCGGTGACATCGGGATTGCGGATGGCCTCGAAGTCCAGCAGCGGCTGATCCGGCGGCCCGCTGAAGAAGAGCTGCCCCTGGCGGATCAGCAGATCCTGCCCAAAGGCCCGGAAGCGCCCGTCCAGCAGATTGACGTCGCCAAACAGCTGAACCGGGCCGGCCTGCTGGCGCACCTCCAGAACGCCACGGAGCCCGGCCTGAAGGCCGTAGGCGTCCAGCTGCATATCGGGCCCCAGACGCAGATCGATGCGCACGTCCATGGCCATGCCCGCTTCGCGCAGGGCCGCCGCGGCCGTTTCGTCCATTCCAGCATCGTCATCGAGATCTGCCCGCTCGGCGGCGCGCCGTGCCCGCTCCTCGTCGCGGCGGGTGATGATGATCTCGTCGGGGCTCGGGCTGACCGCCGCGGCTGGGACCTCGCCCACCTCCAGCCGCGCCCAGGGCACCTGCACCGCACCGCGTACCTGCAGCAGGCTGGGGTCGATACGTACGCGAATATCCGGGGCTACCCGTAGCCGACCGAACTCCGGCGTGGTCACCAGCAGCGGCTGTCGGGTGCCGTCCAGATCGATGGCCAGCCGCCAGGCGTCCGGCGCCGGCCAGGCCGCATCGCCGACGATCTCCAGGCGGCCATCCTCGGTGACCAGCGTGCCGTCAATATCGCCGCGTTCGCCCGCCAGGCGGAGCCGAACCCGGCCATCCTCAACGCTAAGGGGAAGATCGAGACCGCTGGCGCGCAGCCCCTCCAGCGCGATGCTGCCGTCGAGCTGCGGCGCATCGCGGCTGCCGGTGATGCGTACGTCGCCGACCAAGCGCCCTTCCAGCACATCCATGCCGGTGACCATCGTCCGATAGCGCGATAGGCGAATATCCTCAAGGACCAGTCGGCCATCCAGGCCGCCACGCCCGGGGGTCGTCGAGGGCCAGCGCCAGGCCGATCCGCCCGGCGTCATCCAGCTGCAGTCCCAGGTCGAGATCGACGCGCGCCTGGCTGGCGTCCAGCTGTAGCGTCAGGCGGCTGTTCGGCAGCGTCCATGGCTGTCCGTAGGCGTCGAGTCCCTGCAACGACAGCGTGGTCACCAGATCCGCCTGGGCCCCCCACTGGGCCCCGCTCTGGCGCCACTCGGCGGTCAGGGAGAGACGCGTCTCCCCCTCGGCGCGCCACTCCGGTGGCAGCCACTGCTCGAGGATCTCCATGGACAAATCGCTGACGGAGAGCACCGCCCGGCCCTGCTCGGCGCTTGCCTGGAGGGGCTCATCGAGACACACCCTGCCTCCCTGCTCGCGACGTAGACAGAAGGGCTGCACCTGGGCGCTGCCGGCGCCGATATCGGCATCGAATGCCAGGGGCGCCTCGAGGCGGATATCACCGGCCTCGCTGTCCACCTCCAGCGGCGACAGCTGCCCGGCATAACGCTGGCGATCCGCGGAGAGCCCCGCCTCCAGTGCCAAGGCCGCCCGCGTCAGCGGCATGCCACGCCCGGCCACCGCCTCGAGGGTCAGGCGGTGTGCCGAGAGGCGACCATCGAGGGCCAGGGTCACGTCGCTGAAGCGCTGGCCAGCGGCGTCGAGCCCTGCGATGGCCAGGTTCAGGTCGAGGTCGGGGTCGTCGATGCCGCTGACGCGGCCCGAGAGCTCGAGGCTGCTGAGCCGATCCTCGGCAAACGCCAGGCCCTCGCCGCTCAGTGACAGATCGAGCTGCGGCGCCTCCAGGCTGCCGGCGGCGCTGAAGCGCCCCGCCAGGGTGCCGCCAAGCGCATCGTGAAGCGTGTCCAGGGCCGGCAGGTCGAGCTCGCCATCGAGGGCCAGCCGGGTCTCTGAGACCCGGCCTCGGGCGGTCAGGCGGTTATCCCCCTGGCGAACATCGAGCTCGTCGATGTCCCAGCGCATCTCGCTATCCCCCGCCAGTCGCGCCTGTAGCGAAAGTGGCAACGACTGCAGTTCACCGCCGATGGCAAGCCTTGGAACCCTCAGGTCCCACCCCTCGGGCGACTGGGAAAAGGCCAGGTCGACATCGCCGCTGAGCCGCCCCTGCACTGCATCGGTGAAGTCCCCGGGATCGAGGTTGTCCAGCCGCAGCACGGCTTCGACATCGAGCCCCTCGGCCCAGCTGGCCCGACCACGGCTGACCACCGAGGCGCGGCCCAGCGAGAGGGACAACGGTGTCCAGGTGAAGTGCTCGAAGTCGCCGCTCCCAGACAGCGCCACCCGGGTCAAGGGTACCTCCGGCCCCTCCACGCGCAGCGACAGCGCGGCCCGATAGGCCAGCAGGCTGCCTTCCAGGCGCAGGGCCAGATCCTCGGCCAGGTAGGGGACGGCCGGTGCCGTCTGCTCTTCCGGCGCGATGCTATCGTCGCCGCGCCGCGGCAGCGGCCACTGCAGCAGCTCGCTGGTCAACGAGGCCGTAAACGGCAGGGTCGGGTCCAGCGCATCCAGCTCGGCCGTCAGCTGGGCATCGACGGGGCCCCGGGCCTGCAAGGCCACCTCCAATGCCCCCAGGCTACCGTTCAGCCGCAGATCCAGGCGCTCGCCGGCCAGCTCCGGGAAGCGTTCGGGTAGCCACAGGGCCGCATGGAGGTGAGCCTCCAGGGGGTAGTCGTCGCGCAGCGCTACCCGAGCCGACAGGCTGGCATCGGTATCGAGCGTGGCCAGTTCGAGAGGCGAGATCTCGACCACATGCCCCTGGGCCTCGAGGCTCACCGACAGGCGTTGAATGGCGTAGTCCAAGGGGCCAGCCACGGTCGCGTCCTCGACGATCAATTCCGGCACCCGCAGGTGCAGCGGCAGCTCGATCTCGGGGAGGACGAAGCGGTCGCGCTCCTCCAGCGGCACCGCGGCGAGGCCCTCCAGCTCTGCGGCGGCCACCGCCGGCAGCGGCGACTGCACGGCAATGGCGGCATCGATCGCCTCGGCCTCAAGCCTGGCTCCCTCATGCTCGGCCTCGCTGAGGGCGAGCCGCGCCCCGGCGGAGAGCGGCAGCTGGATGCCCAGGCCGCGAAGCCGCGTGGGGAGCAGGGTGACGGTCGACTCGCGGGCCTCGGCCCCGCTGCTGAAATCGTCGAAGACGATGCGGGTGCCGTCGGCCAGCCGCAGGTCGACGTCCACCAGCGACAGGGCACGAACCGCCACGGGAAAGGGCAGGCGAATCGCCTCCAGCGGCTCCTCCGCGGCCGGCGCCTCGACCGTTTCCTCGGGCTCACCGGCGCCGAGACGCAGTCGCGCGCCCTCCACGGCCAGCCGCTCGATGCACAGCTGCCCCCTCAACAGGCAGTCATCCGCCCAGGCCAGCTCCAGACGCTGCAGGCGCAGCGAGGCGGGACCGGCTTCGACGGCAAAATCGTGGAGCACCAGTCGGTCCAGCGGCGCCCCCTCGGCATCGGCCAGCTCATAGAAGCCGCGCTTGGCCCCCTCCTCCAGCAGCAGCCCGCTGCCCCAGGGCGACAGCGCGAGACCGAGGACCAGCAACACTAGCCCCAAACACCAGAGCGGCACGGCCACCAGCAGCCACAGCAGGGCCCGTAACAGGGCCCAGCTGCGGGGAAAGCGCACGCAGGGAAAGCGAGCTCTCAGAACTCCGGTCCAATGGCGAAATGAAGGCGCCACGCATTCTCCTCGTCGTCGAAGGGATGAGCCACGTCGAAACGTACCGGCCCGACCGGTGAGATCCAGCGAACGCCGAGACCAGCCCCGGTGTTGAGCGAGTCGGGGGCCCAGTCATCGAAGGCGTCACCGGTATCGACGAAGGCCGCGCCCCACCAGTCGCCGGTCACCCGCCGCTGAATCTCCGCGCTGGCAGTGAGCAGCTGTTGACCGCCTCGCAGCCGCCCCTCCTCGTTTCGCGGGGCCAGGCTCTCGTAGGCGTAGCCGCGTACGCTGCGATCCCCACCGGTGAAGAAGCGTAGCGAGGGCGGCACCTTGGAAAAATCATCGGTCTCGATCGCCCCCAGCCCAAGTCGAGTCAGGAAGCGATGGTTGTCGCCCAGCATGCGGATCCACTCGGTGTCACCGGTCATGCGCAGGAAGTCGGCGTCGGACCCCCACAGCGAGTCGGAATACTCGAAGGCGATTCGCTGGCGATCGCCCCAGGTGGGGAAACGCGGGTCGCGAGTCCGTGTGCGCGACCAGCTGACGCCGGGGTAATCAGATCAGGACGCTATCGGACTCCCCCCTTGGGTGAAGTCCTCGAAGGTAGCGCGAACGAACAGCGTCTGGACCCAGCGGTTGTCGAACTCCCAGCGCCGGGCCAGTTCCACGCTGCTTTCGAGGGTGCGCGTATCGTCACTATCACGATGCCGCAGGCCGTACTGGAGGCGGTACTGATCGCGCAGTGGATTGTCCAGCGGCATCAGGTAGGTGCCCGTGAGCTGCTGCTCCGGCTGGGAGATAAAGAGATCATGGTCGAGGCTGTGGCCGTAGCGGTTGATCCAGGGCTGATCCCAACCAAAGCGCAGCCGGGGCCCAACGTCGGTGGCGTAGCCAACCCCCACCTCGAACTGATGGCGGTCGGCCGGGGTGACGACCACGTCGATCGGCATCTCCGGGCGTTGCGGTGGGCGCAGCGCCGCCGCCGTTGCCAGGGCATCCGGGGTCAATCGTGGAGTGGATATCGACGGGGCCGTGTCGGGACCAGGCGCCGACTCGCCTGACACACCTACCTCATTCCACCAGCTCAGGCGCGGCGGCGGCAGGGCCAGTTCCCGACGCGCATCGAGCCTCGGGCGCACGCTGACCGAGCCAAACCAGCCGGCCTGCCCCAAGCGCTGGTTGTAGAGGGCAACATCGCCAGCCAGGTAAGGGTCGCCGGGCGTAAAGGGCGTCATCCGCCGCAGCCGGTCTTCGACAATATGGCTGCCGCGAATGGACACTTGGCCGAAGCGATAGCGTGGCCCGCTGTCCAGGGCCAGATAAAGCCGGGCGCTCTCATCGAAGGGTCGCACCTCCATACGCCGGTCGATGAAGCGCCAGTCGAAGTAGCCGCGCTCAAGCGACAAAGCGGCGAGGCGATTGCGCAGGCGATCCCAAGGGGCATGGCGAAGCGGGTCGCCCAGGGCCAGCGGAAAATCGTCCACGGCCCGTCGAAAGGGCCGATCGTCGGCGGCGTCGCCATCGAGACGGATGTCCAGCACCTCGATGCGCACCTGTGGCCCCGGCTCGATGGTGAGGGTCACCCGGCGTGGCGGGTCGCGACCGTCCAATTCCTTTTCGATCACGGGCTCGTAGTAGCCGTAGACGCGCATCGCCTCGCGGGTGCGCCGCAGGATTTCACTCTCGAGGCGAGCCCGGCCATACTGCGCGGCATCCAGGCCATCGAGGTAATGGCGTACATTGTCGGCCACATCGCCTTCCAGCCCGCGAATACGGGCATCGAGGGCGAACACAGCGTGAGTCATGCCAAGACACAAGGCCGCTGCCACCAGGCGTGATATCACGCGTCTTCCCATATCAACGGCTTCCTGACTGACTCCTGTTTCCCGGCGGCACGTCCCTCCGGCCGGGTGACTCTGCTTCGTTGCCCCGGCCTGCCGGAGCGAGGCGAGAGACGAAGCTACTGCCGCAGGGCCTCCAGCCCCGCGCTGAGGGCCAGCTGCGCCTGTCGCAGTTCGCGCAGCTCGGCCTCCAAGGCCGTGAGCCGCCCCTGCAGACCGACGACGCCCTCCTGCTCATCTTCACGGCTCGCCGCCAGGGCTTCAAGCTCCTCGGCCAACTCACGCTGCTGGGCCGACAGCGCCTCGAGCCGCTCCTCCCGCTCGCCCTGGTGCTGGTCGGCGCGCTCCTGGACGCGACGCATGTCCTCCTGCAGTGCCTCCTGAGACCGCCGCGACTGCGCCAGGTCATCGGCCATCTCACGCTGGGCCTCGGTCAGCCGCTCGAGGCGGGATTGCCACGCCTCACGTTCGGCGCTGAGCTCGCTCTCCAGCCGCTGAGCACGCCGCTCGCCCGCCTCGTCCAAGGTCTCCAGGCGCATGGCCAATGCCTCTCGCCCCTCCTCCCCGGCGCGCTCCAAGGCATCCAGCGACACCTGCAGCGCCGCCAGCATGGCGTCACGCGTCTCGGCCTGGTCGGCAAGGTCGTCTACACGCTCGGTCAGCGCCTCGAGCCGGGCATGATCCCCCACGGCCGACTGCTGCAGCTCGACCTCCAGGTCGGCGGTACGCGTGGCGAGACTGTCTCCGCGCGCCTCCACCGCGTCGAGCCTGGACGCTATGCCGTCCAAGCGCTCCCCTCGGCCCTCTTCTACATCGAAGCGCGCATGTACGTTGGATATCTCGCCGGCCAGCCGCTCCCACTGACTCTCCAGGCGCTGGCTCTCCTGCCAGCCAAACCAGCCCAGCGCCCCCACCGCGCCCGACAGCAAGAGCAGCAGGACATACAGCGGCCAGAGCCGCGGGGCCGGCGGTCGCGTCCTGTGCAGGCGCGACACGCTGGCATCCGGGTCCGGCACGATCGGGCGCCGCTCAGGCGGACGCGCTTCGGACATGGCTAACTCCTTGTCTCCATGGGCGGCAGGCGCTTGCCCATTGTAGGCGGGCGGCCCCGCGAGACGCACGCCATCGTCTCAACGCGATGCGTCTCGTGTGCCGGCATCGGCTCGGCGTCCGATACCGCGGTAGGTCAGTCCCCAGCTCGCCACATGGTCCGGGTCATAGATATTGCGGCCATCGAGCAGCAGTCGTTCGCGAAGCTGGCCGGCCAGGCGCGCCCAGTCCGGGTTCCAGTAGTGTTTCCACTCGGTGACCAGCATGAGGGCATCGGCCCCCTCACTGGCGGCATAGGGGTCGCCATCGAACAGCTCCAGCAGCGGGTGGTCACCAAGCTCGGCCCGCAGCGACGGGGTCGCGGCCGGGTCATGCAGCCGAACGTGCACGCCCTGTGCCCACAGCGCCCGAAGCAGGGTCAAGACCGGCGCATGGTCGATGCGCGCGGAGCCCGGCTTGAAGGCGGCGCCCCAGATCGCCAGGGTCCGGCCCTCGAGGCGGCCCCTGAAGTGCGCCCAGAGCTTGCGGAACAGGGTCTCCTTTTTGCTCGTTGATGTCGAGCACCTGCTCGAGCAGTGCCGAGTGGCGGCCGCTGGCCTCCTGGACGTCGGCCAGGCGCATCAGGTCGCGAGAGAAGTGGGGCCCGCCGAAACCGCAGCCTGGATAGAGATACTCGTAGCCGATTCGCGAATCGGCCCCCATGCCCTGGCGCACGTACTCCACGTCGACGCCGAGGGTGTCGGCGAGGCCGGCGATCTCGTTCATGTAGCTGATCCGGGTTGCCAGCATCCCGATGGTGGCCAGCTTGGTGAGTTCGGCAGCGCGTCGGGGCATGCGCTGAAAGGCGTCGCGACGGCGGTTGAAGGCGCGCAACAGCTCGCGCACCTGGGCCTCGGCGCGGCCGTCGTCGCAGCCCAGCAACCAGCGCGAGGGTCGCGTGAAGGTCTGCCAGGCGCGCCCCTCCTCGAGCATGTCGACCAGCGTCACCGCACGACGCTCGGCACCGTTCAGGCAGGCTTCGAGCCGCTCGGTCTCACCGACCGGAAACGTCGAGTTGTTGACCAGCACCAGCGGGCCATCATGGGCCGCGGCAGCGGAGGCGACCCGCTCGCCCGCCTCGGTGCGCTGCTCGGGCGAGAGGGCAAGCCACAGGATCTCGACTCGCCCCGGTTCGCGTCGGTCGCCACTGCCCTCCAGCGTCAGCGCCCCCTGCTGCCGCCCCTCTGCCAGTCGAGCCATGAGCTCGGGCTCGCGCTGCAGCCAGTCGGCCTCAACCAGCGATGACCAGGGCATGTCGACATGGGGCACCCAGTGCACCCGATGCCCCACCCAGGAGAGCGCGGCGGCCGCCGTTGCTGCCGCCAGCTCACTGCCATGAATTTCCACGCGCATGGCGCTCACTCCATCCGGCCGTAACGGTCGATCAGTTCGCGAACCCCTTCCCCGAGGCGGGGATGTCGACGACCGTAGGCGAGGATCGCCTCTAGATAGCCCAGGGGATGGCCGCAATCGTAGGTCGTGCCGTGCATCCGCCAGGCGTCGACGCCGTCACTCTGGCGCAGAGAGTCGATGGCATCGGTGAGCTGGATCTCGTTGCCGGCACCCGGTGGGGTGTCGGCCAGCAGGGCAAAGATCCGTCCGGGCAGTACGTAGCGGCCGATCACCGCCAGGTTGGAGGGTGCCCGGTCGCGCGACGGTTTCTCGACGACCCGGCCAGGGGGCAGCCTTCGCCGGGGCCGGGCGCTGCGCCCTTGGGGGCCACGATACCGTAGCTGTCGACTCGCTCCCAGGGCACCTCCTCCACCATCAGCTGCGCACAGCCACGCGTCTCATAGGCTTCGATCATGCGTGCCAGATCGTTGGAGGCGCCCGCTTCGCCAGCCACCAGCACGTCGGGGAGCAGCACCGCAAACGGCTCGCTGTCGCCCACCACCGGACGCGCGCAGAGCACCGCATGCCCCAGGCCAAGCGGCTGTGCCTGCCGCACGCTGATGATGTTGACGTCGTCGGGCACGATGGCGCTGAGCTCCTCGAGCAGCGCCTGCTTGCCCTTCGCCTCCAGGCTGGCCTCGAGCTCGTAGTGCGTGTCGAAGTGGTTCTCGATGGCGCTCTTGCTGGCATGGGTCACCAGCACGATATCGCGAATCCCGGCCGCCACCGCTTCTTCCACCACGTATTGGATCACCGGGCGGTCGACGATGGTGATCATCTCCTTGGGAATTGCCTTCGATGCCGGCAAGCAGCGAGTGCCGAAGCCGGCCACGGGGAGAACGGCCTTACGAATCATGACGCCTTCCTTGTCGGGATAAACGGCGGTTGAATGCGGCCGCCGCGGGCATGGTGTCCGGGCCAGGGTGCGCTCGGGCATGGGAAAGCGGCGGCGGCTACGGGTAGAATGGGCACCATGATACCGAAGGCGCCGGTTGATGCCACGTGCGCCGCCCCTTACACGGAGAGATCAGATGAGCGCAACCCTCCAGGATGGTGCTTCCCCCACCGCCACAATGTCGACCGGGCCGAAGTGGCGAAGTTCGAGGCGCTGGCCGGACGCTGGTGGGATCCGCAAAGCGAGTTCAAGCCCCTCCACGACATCAACCCGCTGCGCCTGGATTTCATCGATGCCCGCTGCGGCCTGGCCGGTCGCCAGGTGATCGACGTCGGCTGCGGCGGCGGCATTCTCGCCGAGGCCATGGCCCATCGCGGCGCCCGGGTGACCGGCATCGACATGGGCGAGGCGCCGCTGGGCGTAGCGCGCCTGCACGCCCAGGAAAGCGGCGTAGAGGTGGATTACCGGCAGGCCAGCGCCGAGGAGATGGCCGACGCCCATCCCGGCGAGTACGACGTGGTCACCTGCCTGGAGATGCTCGAGCATGTCCCCGATCCAGGCTCGGTGATTCGCGCCTGCGCGACCCTGGTAAAACCCGGCGGCCATGTCTTCTTCTCCACGCTCAATCGCAACCCCAAGGCCTATGCCCTGGCGATCCTTGGCGCCGAATACCTGCTCAATATGTTGCCCCGGGGCACCCATGACTACCGCAAGTTCATTCGCCCCTCGGAGCTGGCCGGCTGGTGCCGCGAGGCGGGGTTAGCGGTGCATGAGCAGAACGGACTGGTCTACAATCCTTTGACACGCCGCTACCGGCTATCGGCACACGACGTCTCGGTCAACTATCTGATGCACTGCCGCCGGGAGCCGCAGTAATGGAGCACCCCCGGGCCCTGCTCTTCGACCTCGATGGCACCCTGGTCGACACCGCGCCCGACCTGGCTCGCGCCACCAACGCGCTGCGCCACCACCACGGGCTGGACCCGCTGCCCTACCCGGTAATCCGCGCCCAGGTCTCCAACGGTGGCAGCGCCTTGGTGGCGCTGGCCCTGGGCCTGGATGTCACCCACCCGGGGCATGCCGATGCCAGGCAGTATCTCCTCGAGGCCTACGGCCAAGCCGTGGCCGCCGAGAGCCGGATATTCTCGCCGCTGGAAGGTCTGCTGACTCACTGGGAGGCGCAGCAACGGCCCTGGGGAATCGTCACCAACAAGCCGCGTGCCTTTGCCGCACCGCTGATTGAAGCGCTGGGCATGACCCCCGGCGCCCTGCTCTGCGCCGATGACCTGCCGGTCAAGAAACCGGCGCCGGAACCGCTTTGGGCCGCGGCCCGCCAGCTGGGGGTAGAGGCCGGCGCGTGCTGGTACATCGGTGACCACCTGCGCGACATCCAGGCGGCTCGCGCCGCCGGGATGGCTGCTATTGCGGTAGGTTACGGCTATATCGAGGAGGGCGAGGACTATCGCGGCTGGCCGGCGGACCGCTGGTTCGATACCGGCGAGGCGCTGGTTGAGGCCCTACTGGGCAGTGACCTCTAAGGTGGCGTAGGCTCTCGTCACTTCGGCGGCTGGGCGTCGAAGCGCTCGCCGTTATGCCGGCGGCTGTCGGGCCCCATCAACCACAGGTAGGTGGGCATGATCGATTCGGGCGTCGGCAGGCTATCGGGATCTTCACCTGGATAGGCGGTGGCCCGCATGCGGGTGCGCGTCGCGCCGGGATTCAGGCTGTTGACACGAATCATGCCGCGATGCTCGACCTCGTCGGCAAGCACTTCCATGAAGCCTTCGGTGGCGAACTTGGAGACGGCATAGGCTCCCCAGTAGGCACGCCCCTTGCGCCCGACGCTGGACGAGGTAAAGACCACCGAGGCATCCTTGGACGCCTCCAGCAGCGGCAGCAGCGCCTGAGTCATCCACACCGGACCGTTGAGGTTGACCTGCATCACCTGCTCCCACAGCTCCGGATTGTACTGCTCGAAGGGGGTGATACGGCCCAGCAGGCCGGCGTTGTGCAGGATACCGTCGAGCCGCCCGAACTCCTTGTCCAGGGTCTCGGCCATGTCATGGTAGTCCTTCAGGGTCGCCCCCTCGAAGTTGAGCGGCACGATAGCCGGCTGCGGCCCGCCGGCCGCCTCGATTTCATCGTAGACCTTGTCCAGCTTACTGGTGGTGCGCCCTAGCAGGATCACGGTGGCACCACAGCCGGCAAAGGCCAGGGCAGCGGCCCGGCCGATTCCGTCACCGGCGCCGGTGACGAGAATGATGCGGTCCTTCAGCAGATCGGCCGGTGCCTGGTAGTCGATCTTGCAGCTCATGGTGGCTCCTTGGTCGGTGGCCAGCCTCACAGGGACTGGCGAAGAAAGTCGTTGGCAAGGCTGGCGGCACTGCTGTCAGGGAAGTCCTCGCGGACCCGCTCCAGCAGGGCACGACTGGTGTCCGGCTCCCCCTGGCGCGCCTTGACCAGGCCCAGCTTGTAAAGGGCGTCGGGCACCTTGCTGCTTTGCGGATACTCCTCGATGACCCGCTGGAAGGCCGATTCCGCCTGCTCCAGATCGCCCTGCGCCGAGTGCAGCTCGCCGAGCCAGTAGTGGCCGTTGGCCGTCAGGCTGTTGTCGGGGTGTTCGACCACGAAGGTCTCGAAGGCATTGATCGCCGCCTCGAACTCCCGGGCCTGGACCCGCGCAAAGGCCGCCTGGTAGGCCGCCTGGGCATCGGCGCTTACGCCGCTGGGAGACGGAGCCTCGGCGACCTGGCGGGCGGCGTCGGCATCCACCTCGGGCGCCGCCTCGATGCCGGCACTGCCGGCCATCAGGCGCTCATCGAGATCCAGATACTGCTGGCGGGTCTGGTTGCGTAGCTGCTGGAGCTGGTGGCGCAGCTCCTCGATCTCGCCACGCAGCTGCTGAATCTCGCGCTGATGCTCCTGGACCTGGTTGAAGATCACCAGGCTGCCTCCGGCCTCCTCGCGCACTTCCGTATGGTCGAGGAAGCTGCGCGACTGGGCCGTGAGGTCTTCCACTATCGGGCGCTGCTGCGCCATTGTCGGGCTCACTACGAGCAGCGGGAGCACCAGGGCTCCCGCGCCGCACAGCCCTTTCAGACCGTGTCTCATGCATGTCTCCATCGGCGCAGGCTGCGCCCGTTTCCTCAGTAGGCGAAGACCACCCGACGATTCTGGGCATAGGCCTCGTCATTGTGACCGCGAACGGCCGGGCGCTCCTCACCGTAGCTGACGATTTCCAGCTGCGAGGGCGAAACGCCTTGCACGCCCAGGAAGCGCTCGACGGAACGCGCCCGGCGCTCGCCCAGTGCCATGTTGTACTCGCGGGTGCCACGCTCGTCGGTATGCCCCTGGAGCACGACACGCGCATTGGGGTTGGAGCGCAGATAGCGGGCATGGGCAATCAGCACCGACTCGAACTCGGAGCGAATGTTGTCACGGTCGAAGTCGAAGTAGATGGTGCGCACTTCCGGGATGCGGCCGTCGGCCTGCTGGCCGGCACGCGCGCCGTTGGTGCCCACGCCGGTACCGCTCACCTGGCCGGTGCCGGCCACGCCGGTCCCCGCAGCGCCGTCACGGGCACGATCCACGGTCCCGTCCTGTGTTCCGCCGGTGCTGGAACAGCCGGCCACGACCGCCAGCGACAGGGCGATGGCCAGGGTTCTGGCATGCGACTTGAATAGCATCGTCAAACTCCTTGAAGGATTCGAATGACAGGGTTCATCGAGCATTAGTTTAAGAACGGCGACCAGGCGGGTTCGCGCACATCACCCTGTGCCGAGGGTAGCCGGTAAGAGGAACGCCCGTCGGCCGATACGGCACTCAGCACCCCGCTGTTTCCTGCCTGGGTGGCGAAGATTACCATGGTCCCGTTGGGCGCAACACTGGGAGATTCGTCCCAGCGCGATTCGCTGAGTACTACCAGGCGCCCCGACTCCAGGTCCTGGCGCGCCACCTGGTAGCCGTTGCTCGAGCGGTGGATCAAGAAGATCGCCTCGCCGTCCGGTGAGAAGCGCCCCCGAGCGTTATAGTTGCCGGTAAAGGTCAAGCGCTCGACCTGGCCACCGCTCAGGTCGTGGCGATAGAGCTGAGGACCACCGCTGCGATCGGAGGTAAACAGCAGGCTGCGGCCGTCCGGGGACCAGGCCGGCTCGGTATCGATGCTGGAGCTGTTGGTAATGCGTTCGACGCTGCGTGCGCCGACATCCATCACGTAGATCTCCGGCTGGCCGTCCTTGGAGAGCGACATGGCCAGCTTGCGGCCGTCGGGCGACCAGGCCGGCGCCCCGTTGATTCCCTCGAAGGAGGTCGCCCGCACCCGCTGGCCAGTGGCCAACTCCTGGATGTAGATGGCCGGACGCTCGGTCTCGAAGGAGACGTAGGCCAGCTTGCGACCGTCGGGTGACCAGGCGGGCGAGAGGATGGGCTCACGGGAGCTGAGCACCTGCTGGCTGTTGCGGCCGTCGGCATCGGCGACATAGAGGCCGAACTGCATGTCGTCACCGACCCCCTGGGCCGTGACGTAGGCAATACGCGTGGCGAAGGCGCCGCGAATGCCGGTAATCGCCTCGAAGATCTGGTCACTGATGTAGTGCGCCCCGCCACGCAGCTCACCGCTGCTCGCTGTCACCGTCTCGCCCAGCATGCGACGGGCGCCGCTAACGTCCATCAGCTCATAGCGAATCCGATAGCCGTCCCCCTCGCGAGCGACGCGCCCTACCACCAGATAGCGCACGTCCAGGGCGCGCCACTCACCGAAGCTGACGTCATCGCCGGTCGCCGGCCGGTCGAACATGGCGCTTCGCGGCAGTGGCTCGAAGTAGCCGCTGCGTTCCAGGTTGTCGCTGATCACGCGCGCGACGTCCTCGGGCAGACTCTCCCCGTCCTCGGCAAAGGGCACCACGGCAATGGGCGTGGCGCGGTCGCTGCCGCGGGTAATCTCGATGGTCAGATTGGCATGGGCCAGGGTGCCAAACATCAGCAGCATGGCGCCGAACCAGGCGGTCATCAGGGCTCTCATCAGCGTACATCCCCGGTCTGAATCGCAGGTTGAATTGTCGGAAGTCACGTTGCGCCGCGGCAGGTAGCTGGCGCAGTTCCCCGAACGGGGCGGCGGCCTCCACGGCTTGAAGGGCCGAACGGTCGAAAGCGCTGTCCCCGCTACTCTGAGTAATGCTAGCGCCAAACAGTTCGCCTGAGGGCCCAAGCTGCACCTGCACGGTGGATTCCAGTCCACCGCCGGCCCCCGGGGAATCACCCAGGCCTGCTCCACGGCACGCCGCACCAGGTTGATGAAACTGTTGGCCGCCTCCTGGGCCTGGCGGGCATTGGCCACCGCCTCGGACTCCCCTTCGATGGCACGGTCGAGGCCCTGGCTGGCGGCCTCGGCCGCACGCCGGGCCTCCTCCTCCGCCTGACGGCGACGCTCGGCCTCCTCCTCGGCGCGGCGACGCTCTTCGGCTTCGCGCTGGCGGCGGGCTTCTTCCTCGGCCTGACGCTGGCGTTCGGCCTCCTCCTCGGCGCGGCGGCGCTCCTCGGCCTCCTGCTGACGGCGGGCCTCTTCCTCGGCCTGCCGCTGGCGTTCGGCCTCCTCCTCGGCGCGGCGGCGCTCCTCGGCCTCCTGCTGACGGCGGGCCTCTTCCTCGGCCTGCCGCTGGCGTTCGGCCTCCTCCTCGGCGCGGCGGCGCTCCTCGGCCTCCTGCTGACGGCGAGCCTCTTCCTCGGCCTGCCGTTGGCGCTCGGCCTCCTCCTCCGCTCGTTGCTGCGCCTCGAGCTGTCGCTGCCGTTCGGCCTCGGCGGCCGCTTCCCGCTGGCGCTCACGCTCTGCCTCCTGCTGCTCACGCAGCTCGGCCTGTCGCTCGGCCTCCTCGGCGCGTCGCGCCGCCTCGGCCTCGGCGGCCTGGCGCGCCTCTTCACGTGCAAGCGCCTCCGCTTCCCGGGCGGCCTCTTGTTCGGCCTCGCGCTGCGCCGCTTCCGCGGCGGCCTGTTCGGCCTCGCGCTCGGCGTCGGCCTCCGCCTCCTCCGCCTGGCGTGCCGCGGCCCTTGCACGGGCCTCCTCGGCGCGCTGGGCCTGGTCGGTGGTGGTCTCGGTGCTGACCAGGGTGGCCTGGACGATGAGCTCGTCTGGTGTTCCGGCTCGCGCTGGGGAAGGGTAACCACGCTGAGCACCACCACCACCAGATGCAAGCCCACTGCCAGCACCGTAGGCAGGCCGTAGCCGACCGGCCGATCATCCCGAGAGTGTCCCTGCCGCTGCTGTCGCACCATGCCGTCTGCTCGCTCCTCAGTCACGCGGGGGAGGCTCGGAAATCAGCCCGACATTGGCCACGCCAGACACCTGCAGGGTACTCATCAGGGTCACGACCTCACCGTAGGGCACGCTGCGGTCGCCGCGGACCATCACCGGCGTGCCCGGCTGTCGATCCAGCAGAATGATCACCCGCTCGGCGAGCTCATCGAGATCGACGCGGGTTTCATCGCCGCCCAGCTGCAGGTAGTAGCCACCCTCGCGGTCCACCGAGACCACGATGGGTTCGTTATCTTCCTGGGCATCCATGGGCTCGGAGGTCACCTGGGGAAGATCCACCTGGACCCCTTGGGTGAGCATCGGCGCGGTGATCATGAAGATCACCAGCAGTACCAGCATGACGTCGATGAAGGGCACGACATTGATCTCGCCCATCGGCTTGCGCCGTCCGCCGCGATTGAAAGGTCCGTTCATGTGCGACTCCCTCAGGCGGCGCCGGCTTCGCTGCGACCCTGCAGGTTGCGGTGCAGGATGGAGTGGAACTCCTCGGCGAAATCTTCGTATTTGCCCAGCAGCCGGCCCGACTCGGCGGAGAGACGGTTATAGAAGATCACCGCCGGAATCGCCGCAAACAGTCCCATGGCGGTGGCGATCAACGCCTCGGCGATCCATGGCGCCACCGTGGCCAGGGTGGCCTGCTGCGCCATGGAGAGCGACTGGAAAGACCCCATGATGCCCCAGACGGTACCGAACAGGCCGATATAGGGGCTGGCGGATGCCACCGTGGCCAGGAATACCAGGTGCAGGGTGAGGCGATCCTCCTCCCGTGACCAGGCCACCCGCATGCTGCGCTGGACGCCGTCGAGGATCGCCTCGGGACTCTTGGTCTTGGTCAACAGGCGGTTGAACTCACGAAAGCCGGCGCGAAAGACATGCTCGGCGCCCTGGGTCTCCTGCTCGGCGGGCGTCTCCCGATACAGCTCGTTGAGGTCGACGCCGGACCAGAAGCGTTCCTCGAAGGCCTGATGGGTATGCCGCGCGCGGCGCATCACGAAGGTGCGCTGAAAGATCACTACCCAGGAGAGAATCGAACCGATCACCAGGATCAGCATGACCAGCTGCACCACGGTGCTGGCGCTCATGATCAGGTGGGGAATGGACATGGAGTCGTTCACGGGCATCCTCGTCAATCTTGCAGTTAACCGGTAAGGACCGCGGCGAGCGCCGGCGGCCATGGCGTGGGCCTGAGGCGGGCAGCATCCAGACAGGCGATGTCGACCCTGGCATCGCACAAGGGTTCCCCGCCTCGCCGCACCGTCTGTGCAAAGCTCAGGCGACAGCGGCCATGGGACTGAATGGCGGCACTGACCTCCAGGCCATCATCCAGGCGGGCAGGCCTGGCGTAGCGGCACTCCAGCCGATGGACCACCAGCTGAATGCCGGCATCGAACAGCTCGCGCTGGGTGATGCCGTGGCTGCGCAGCCACTCGCTGCGAGCCCGCTCCATGTATTTGAGATAGTTGACGTAATAAACGATGCCACCGGCGTCGGTATCTTCGATGTAAACGCGCACCGGTAGACGGAACTCGCTCACGGCCGCACCTCGCCGCTGGCATCCTGGGCCTGGTCATGGGGCGCCAGGCCGAAGTGCTGCCAGGCCTGACGGGTGACGACCCGGCCCCGGGCCGTCCGCATCATCAGCCCCTGCTGAATCAGGTAGGGCTCGATCACATCCTCGATGGTGTCGCGCTCCTCGCCGATGGCCGCCGACAGCGAGTCGACGCCCACCGGCCCCCCGTCGAACTTCTCGATCATCGCCAACAGCAGGCGTCGATCCATATGGTCGAGCCCGTGATGATCGACGTGGAGCATGTTGAGCGCCTGGTCGGCCACCTCGGCATCGATGCGCCCGCCAGCGCGCACCTCGGCGTAGTCGCGCACCCGGCGCAGCAGGCGATTGGCGATACGCGGGGTGCCCCGGGAGCGGCGCGCCACCTCCAGCGCGCCTGCCCGGTCGGTCGCGACCCCCAAAAGCCCGGCGGAGCGCGACACGATCTCGGTCAGATCATCGATGCCGTAGAATTCCAGGCGCTGTACGATGCCGAAGCGATCGCGCAGCGGCGAGGTCAGCAGGCCGGCCCGGGTTGTCGCGCCGACCAGCGTGAAGCGCGGCAGGTCGAGCTTGATCGACCGTGCCGCCGGCCCCTCGCCGATCACGATATCGAGCTGGAAGTCCTCCATGGCCGGATAGAGGATCTCCTCCACCACCGGGGAGAGGCGATGAATCTCGTCGATGAACAGCACATCGCCAGGCTGCAGGTTGGTGAGCATGGCGGCGAGATCCCCGGCGCGCTCCAGCACCGGGCCGGAGGTGGACTTGAGCCCCACGTCCATCTCGGCGGCGATGATGTTGGCCAGCGTGGTCTTGCCAAGCCCCGGCGGGCCGAACACCAGGGTATGGTCGAGGCTCTCGTCGCGTCCGCGGGCCGCGCTGATGAAGATGTCCAGCTGCTCGCGCACGCGGGGCTGACCGATGTACTCGGCCAGCCGCTTGGGGCGAATGGCGTAATCGACGCCCGTTTCGCCCTCCCGCTCATCGGCGGCGATCAATCGGTCGGTCTCAAGCATCCCGGCAACTCGCCTCCACGTTTAGGGCCCCTCCCCGCTCAACCCGCCAGCCGACGCGTCAGCGCCGCCTTGATCAACGCCTCGGTGGCCAGCGTCTCGTCCAGGCCGGAGAGCATCCGAGTCGCTTCGGCCGGCTTGTAGCCCAGGCTGACCAGGGCCGCCTCGGCATCGGCCAGGGCATTCCCCGACGCCGTCTGATCGCCGGGCGCGACCGGCCGATCCAGGCCCACCGCGCCCTGGCTGGCCTCCCAGTGGGGAAAGCGGTCGCGCATCTCGATGATCAGCCGCTCGGCGGTCTTCTTGCCCACCCCCGGCAGGCGCGTCAACGACTTGACGTCATCATCCATCACGCAGCGGATGAAGGCGTCCTCGTCCATCCCCGACAGAATCGCCAGGGCCAGCTTGGGGCCGATACCGTTGACCTTGATCAGGGCACGAAACAGTGCCCGCTCCTGCTCCCGGGCAAAGCCGTAGAGCAAGTGGGCGTCGTCGCGCACGCTGAGGTGGGTATACAGCGACACGCTCTCCCCGTTGCCCGGCAGGGCCACCAGGGTCGTCATGGAGGCTTCCAGTTCGTAACCGACGCCGGCCACGTCTACCACCAGCCAGGGGGGTTGCTTGTCGAGAAGGGTGCCACGCAGGCGTCCAATCATGGGGCTTATCAATCCTGCCAGGGTGAACGGCGGCCAACGCCACCGTGCCATCATGGGCCACTATACTGGTCGCTTGGGCGGCTGACCAGCCTGCCATAAAACGCTGTTCGACAATCGCAAGGCGTTGCCAAAAGGCGACGCTGTCATGGCCGGAAATCCCGCCACGAGGCCCCCTTCCGCCGGGCTCGATGGCCGCCAAAACTGCCCGTGGTGAGCAGCCCGAGACGGGCGTGGGCGTGGGTCAGCGCAATCGCCAGGGCGTCGGCGGCATCCGCCTGGGGCGTGCCGGACAGCCCCAGGATGGCGGCCACCATATGCTGCACCTGGGCCTTGTCGGCGCCGCCGCTGCCGGTCACCGCCTGCTTGATCTGGCGCGGCCCATACTCGCTGACCGCCAGACCGTGATTGGCCGCGCAGACGATGGCCGCCCCGCGGGCCTGGCCGAGTTTGAGCGCCGAGTCGGCGTTCTTCGACATGAACACCTGCTCGATGGCGAACTCGCCCGGCCCGTGCACCGCCACCAGCTCACTGATGCCGGCGTAGACCTGGGCCAGGCGCTGGGCCACCGGCTGGGCCACGTCGATACGGATGCAGCCGCAGGTCACGTAGCGCGGCGCGGGACGCGACACGTCCAGCACCCCGTACCCGGTGATACGCGAGCCGGGGTCGATCCCCAGAATCAGCATGGCAGGCAGGCCACGATGGCCCGGAGACGCGGTGGCATGGGATTCTCCTCGGCAGAGATCGAGATGTCTCCAGCATACGACACCGGCGCCCTTGGGGCGCCGGTGTCGTGCTTCAGGCTATGGCGGCGCTTACGTCTGGGGCTCTTCCACCTTGACCTTCTGGCGCAGGCGGATATTGAGCTCGCGGAGCTGATCCTGGCTGACCTCCCCTGGGGCGTCGGTCATCAGGCAGCCGGCGCTCTGGGTCTTGGGGAAGGCGATGACTTCGCGGATGGTGCGGGCACCGGCCATCAGCATCACCAGGCGGTCGAGGCCGAAGGCCAAACCGCCGTGGGGCGGCGCGCCGTACTGCAGGGCATCGAGCAGGAAGCCGAACTTCTCGCGCGCCTCCTCCTCGCCGATGCCGAGGATCTCGAACACCGTGCGCTGCATGGCCTGGTCGTGGATACGAATCGACCCGCCGCCCAGCTCGGTACCGTTGATGACCATGTCATAGGCGCGGGAGAGTGCGGCGGCCGGGTTATCGCGCAGCGCCTCCGGCGAGCAGGACGGCGCCGTGAAGGGGTGATGCAGGGGCGTCAGGCCGCCCTTGTCGTCATCCTCGAACATCGGGAAGTCCACCACCCAGAGCGGGGCCCACGCCTGGGTATAGAGGTCGAGATCCTCGCCCAGCTTGACGCGCAGCGCACCGATCGCCTCGTTGACGATGCGCGCCTTGTCGGCGCCGAAGAAGATGATGTCGCCATCCTCAGCCCCCACCCGGTCGAGCAGCGCCTCGACCACGTTCTCCATGAACTTGACGATGGGCGACTGCAGGCCCTCGAGCCCCTTGGCACGCTCATTGACCTTGATCCAGGCCAGGCCCTTGGCGCCGTAGATGCCGACAAACTTGGTGTACTCGTCGATCTCCTTGCGCGAGAGCTTGGCGCCGCCGGGCACGCGCAGGGCGGCCACGCGGCCATCCTCGGCGCTGGCGGGGCCGGAAAACACCTTGAAATCCACCTGCTGCATCAGGTCGTCGACGTCGGTCAGCTCGAGCGGAATGCGTAGGTCGGGCTTGTCGGAGCCGAAGCGCGCCATGGCCTCGGCATAGGTCATGCGCGGGAAGTCGGGCAGCGCCACCTGCAGCACTTCCTGGAACAGCTGGCGAATCATCGCCTCGGTGACGCCCATGATGTCGTCCTCGGAGACGAAGGAAGCCTCCAGGTCGATCTGGGTGAATTCGGGCTGGCGGTCGGCGCGCAGGTCCTCGTCGCGGAAGCACTTGGCGATCTGATAGTAGCGATCGAAGCCTGCCACCATCAGCAGCTGCTTGAACAGCTGGGGCGACTGCGGCAGGGCGAAGAAGCTGCCGGCATGGGTGCGGCTCGGCACCAGGTAGTCGCGGGCACCCTCGGGGGTGGCGCGGGTGAGCACCGGGGTCTCGATGTCCAGGAAGCCCTGCCCTTCGAGGAAGGCGCGAACGCTGTGGGAGATCCGCGAACGCAGGCGCAGCTTGTCGATCATCTCGGGGCGACGCAGGTCGATGTAGCGGTACTCGAGCCGTACCTCCTCACCCACCTTGCCATGCTCATCGAGCTGAAACGGCGGCGTGGCGGCGGTATTGAGGACCTCCACCTCCTTGGCCAATACCTCGATCATGCCGGTGGGCATGTTGGGGTTCTGGGTGCCTTCCGGGCGCAGCCGTACACGGCCCTGGATGCGCAGTACGTATTCGCTGCGGGCGCGGTCGGCGTTGGCGAAGGCCTCGGCGGTGTCGGGATCGACCACGACCTGGGCGATGCCATCGCGATCGCGCATATCGAGGAAGATCACGCCCCCATGGTCACGGCGACGGTGTACCCAGCCGCACAGGGTGACCGTCTGGTCCACCAGGGTCTCGTTCAGCTGGCCGCAATAATGGCTGCGCATGTCGTATCCTGTTCTGTTGCGTTGATCGTAGGGTGCTACGACGGGCGGCCCTCAGGCCGCCGCGCCATCTTTCTTGGGCGACGCTTTGCTGTCCTTGGAGGCGCTCTTGGCGTCGCTTGATGAATCGCCGGCAAGATTCTTCTTGCTGCCGGACTTGAAGTCGGTCTCGTACCAGCCGCCGCCGGCCAGGCGGAAGCCTGCGGCGGAAACCAGCCGCTGGAGTTCGCTGGCTTGACAGGCGGGACAGTCGGTCAGAGGGGCGGCGCTGATCTTCTGCAACTTTTCCAGACGATGGCCGCAGGCCTTGCACTGATACTCGTAGATGGGCATGGTTCTACTCACTCCTGAATTCGACGGCACATTACCTGCAGCGATATAGGGCCGGCCGACGCGGATTCCAAGCCTGCCGCAAAAGCCAAGTATTATACCTGCCTGGCACGACCTGTCCCAGTCCGGCTGCACCGTCACCTAGAAGGATTCCCCATGAAAGCCGTGATTCTCGACGCCGCCAGCCTCGGCAACCAGATCGACCTCTCGCCAATCCGCCATCGGGTGGATGACCTGGAGGTCCACCAGCACAGCACCACCGCCCAGGTGGCCGAGCGCCTGGCCGATGCCGAGGTCGCCATCGTCAACAAGGTGGTGCTGGACGCCGCCACCCTGGAAGCGCTGCCTCAGCTGCGGCTCATCTGCGTGCTGGCAACCGGAACCAATAACATTGACATGACGGCCGCCGAGCGACTCGGCATCAGGGTGCGCAATGTCACCGCCTACGGTACCGCCAGCGTCGCCCAGCATACCCTGATGCTGATGCTGGCCCTGGCCAATCGACTGCCACTCTATCAGCGTGACGTGGCCTCGGGACGCTGGAACCAGAGCCCCTTCTTCTGCTTGATGGATCACGCCACACTGCAGCTCGAGGGCAAGCACCTGGTCATCGTCGGCCAGGGCGAGCTCGGCTCCCGGGTGGGCCGACTGGCCGAGGCCTTCGGCATGGCGATAAGCTTTGCGGCACGCCCGGGAAACGAGGCCGCCGACCCGCGCCCCTCCCTGGCGGAGCTGGCCCCCAGGCCGATGTCATCAGCCTGCACTGTCCGCTGAGCGATGCCACCCACCACCTGGTCGACGCCTCCTTGCTGGCCAGCGTCAAGCCCGGCGCACTGCTGATCAACTGCGCCCGCGGCGGCATCATCGACGAATCGGCGGCATTGGCCGCGCTGCGCGAGGGCCGCTTAGGCGGTCTCGGCGTCGATGTCCTGCCGGTAGAGCCGCCCCGGGACGGCCACGCCCTGCTCGATGCGCTGTACGAGTCACTCAACCTTATCGTCACACCGCACAACGCCTGGATCACCCCGGAAGCGCGACAGCGTATCGTGGACCTTACCGCCGACAATCTAAGCGACTAATCGCCAGTCGCGATGCAAAGTCGGGGCGCCGAACCGAGCGCTCATACAGACGAAGCTCTCTAATGTAGGAGCACCTTCAGGTCGCGACTGGAGGCGCAGCCTCCCGGCGGCGTTGCCTGAGCTGGCGTTCAATGCCAACGCCGGTAGCCTCCGCCAGGGCGCCTAGGTGACTGGAGGCGCCCCCAGCTCGAGGAACGGGTCGTTCGGGCTTGTTATATTGTAGTAAAAGATAACGGTATAAATATCGGCAAGGTTGCAGCTCACGGCCGACGCTTCGATACTCAGGGCACTGTTTCGCTCACCGCAGGGCCGACCATGTTCTACAACTTCGGGTCCATCAACCTAGACCATGTCTACCGGGTGCCGCATCTGGTGCACCCCGGCGAGACCTTGACCAGCCGCGATTACCGTGTGGGGCTGGGCGGCAAGGGGGCCAACCAGTCGCTGGCCATGGCGCTGGCGGGTGGAAGCGTCACCCACTGGGGCCGCCTGGGCCGCCAGGACGCCTGGGCAAGAGAAACCCTAGCCGGGGCCGGCGTGGATGTCTCTCACCTGGAGCTGGTGGACGAGCCCAGCGGCCACGCCATCATTCAGGTCGATGACCGCGGCGAGAACGCCATCATCCTGCACCCCGGCGCCAACCACGGCTTCGATCCCGCCCTCCTCGCCCAGTGGGTCGAAGCGACGAATCCCGGCGAGTGGCTGCTGGCGCAGAACGAATGCAACGGCCTGTCCGAGCTGATGGCGCACGCCCGCCATCGCGGGCTAAACATCGCCTTCAACCCGGCGCCGATGACCGATGCCGTCCAGGCGCTGCCGCTCGAGGCCTGCCGCCTGCTGTTCGTCAATCGCGTCGAGGCCGCACGGCTGGCAGATGTCGACGAGGCGGCCGACGCCGAGGTACTGCTGACCCGGCTCGGCCAGCGGCTGCCCGATACCGCCACGGTGTTGACCCTGGGCGGCGAAGGCGCTTGGTACCAGGCAGGCACCGAGCGCTGCTATCAGCCGGCCATCCCGGTGCGCCCCGTCGACACCACCGGAGCGGGCGACACCTTCATCGGCTACTTCCTGGCCACCTTGCAGGCCGGCGGCTCGATGTCCGCCTGCCTGGAGCGCGCCGCCATGGCCGCGGCGCTCGGCGTACAGCAAGCAGGCGCCGCCGAGAGCATACCAACCCGCGACGCCGTCGATGACGCCCTGCGCGACGGCCTGTCGGCCTGACCTCCCTTCTGAGCCACTTCAAGGAGCCAACGTGTCTCATCCGATTCTCTTCGATACCGACCCCGGCGTGGACGACGCCCAGGCCATCGCCATCGCCCTGCGCCACCCGGAGATCGAGCTGCTGGGCCTGACCACCACTTTCGGCAACGTCGACGTAGAAACCGCCACCCACAACGCCCTGCTGCTGTGCCAGCTCGCGGAGCGAGCGGTGCCGGTGGCCCAGGGCGCCGCCGTTCCTATGGTCAAACCCAGGCATCCGGCGCCCGCCCATATTCATGGCGACAACGGGCTCGGCAACATCGCCCTGCCGGCGGTCACGGGCTCGCCCGATCCGCGCAGCGCACCGCAGTTCATCGTCGATACCGTCAATGCTAGGCCCGGCGAGGTGACCCTGGTCAGCGTCGGACCGGTGGGCAATCTGGCCGCGGCACTGCAGCTCGATCCGCAGCTGGTCGAGAAGGTCAAGCGAGTGGTGGTAATGGGCGGCTCGATCCGGGAAGGCGGCAACGTGACGCCGGTGGCCGAGGCCAACATGTTCAACGACCCCCACGCCGCGGCGCGGGTGCTCACCGCCGGCTGGCCGCTAACCCTGGTGGGGCTGGATGTCACGCACCGCTGCGTGCTGGGGCCCGCCCACATGACGCGCATCGCCAAGGCCCAGGGCGCTCTCGGTGAGGTGCTGGCCGGCAGCTATGCCTTTTACCGGGACTTCTATCGCGATTTCCTGGGCATCGACGGCTGCTGCCCCCACGACAGCTGCGCCCTGGCCTGGCTGCTGCGTCCCGATCTCTTCACCACGGCTCCCGGCCACCTGACGGTGGCGACCGAGGGTGACGCCGAGGGACAGACCGTCTTTGCCCCCGAAGGACGCGCCTTCATCGAATCGCGCTGGGCGCGCACCCCGGTGGTGGAGGCCTGCCTCGAGGCGGACGGCCCCGCCGTGGTGGAGTGGATCGCCGACACCCTCGGCTAGCCGTGGGCGTCTCGCTTAGGACGCCTCACAGCGTAACGAAGTTATCCGGGTCCCGGGGCTCGATCGACTCGAGCTCCACGTGGGTGACCCGGGCGTTCGGCGGTCCCTGCCAGAGCCAGGCCGCCACCTGATTGACCGCCTGGCCATCCCCGCAGAGCAGCACCTCCACCCGGCCGTCGGGCAAGTTCTTGGCATGCCCGGTGACCCCGTGCTGCAAGGCCTGCTCCTGTACGGCCCGGCGGTACCAGACTCCCTGCACCTTGCCCACCACCAATGCCTTCACGCAGCGCTTGCTCATTGTCTCTCCCTCCAATGTCTCCATGGCACATCGCTCCCGGCCCCAGCCCCCGGGCGCCCCCTGCCCAGGGTTCCCGTGGCATGCGGAATGCTCTAACCTGAACAGTAGGGCGCGTCACCGCCACAAGCAACGGCCGCCCACCAACGCCCTGATCGGGCACAACAACAAGCGTCCTCACAAGGGAGACACGCCATGCTGGTCTTCGACCACCCCGAATTCGATCACCATGAGCAGATCGTATTCGGCAGCGACGAGGCGAGCGGTCTGCGCGCCATCATCGCCATTCACGATACCCGACGCGGCCCCTCACTGGGCGGCCTGCGCATTTTCCCGTACGCCAGCGAAGCCGAGGCCCTCACCGACGTGCTGCGCCTGTCCCGCGGCATGACCTACAAGTCGGCCCTGGCCGACCTGCCGCTGGGGGGCGGCAAGGCGGTGATCATCGCCGACCCGCGCCGCGACAAGACCCCCGAGCTGCTGCGCGCCATGGGCCGACTGGTCGACTCGCTAGGCGGTCGCTACATCACCGCCGAGGATTCCGGCACCAGCGAAGCGGACATGCGCTTCATCCACGAGGCCACCGACCACGTCAGCGGCCTGGGCCGCCGCCCCGGCGAATCCGGCGACCCCTCCCCTTATACCGCCCACGGCGTCTTCTGCGCCCTGCGCAGCGCTGTACGTCATGGACTGAAGCGAGATGATCTGGATGGCCTGCGCGTCGCCGTCCAGGGCGTTGGCCACGTCGGCGCCTATCTGGCCCGCCAGCTGCATGCCGCCGGCGCCCGCCTGGTGCTGACCGACATCGACCGCGACGCCCTCGGGGCGCTGGCCGAAGAGCTTGGCGCCGAGATCACTGCTCCAGAGGCGATCATCGACGCCGAGGTGGATGTCTTCGCCCCTGCGCCATGGGGGCGGTCCTCACCCCCTCAGTGGTAGACCGACTGAAGGCCGGCGTGGTCTGCGGGGCGGCCAACAATCAGCTGGCCACCCCGGAGGTCGCCGAGCAGCTGCATGACCGCGGCATTCTCTATGCGCCGGACTACGTCGCCAACGCGGGCGGGGTCATCGAGGTGGAGTGGCAGCGTCGCGAGGATTACTCCCGCGACGCCGTGATGGCCCACGTGGAGCGGATCGCCGACACCCTGGACGAGATCTTCGTTCGCGCCATCGCCGAGGGGACCAGCCCGGCGGTGATCGCCGACCAGCTGGCACGCGAACGCCTGGCGGGCTGATCCCGCACTCGCACCTTCGGGCGGCAGGCGCCGCCCGAAGTCGTCATTCTCCCAGCAGCTCGCGACGGACCACCACCGCAGTACTGCGGGGACGATCTCGCGCCCCCGGGCCAGCAGGTGGCTGCGGGTAAAGGCCGCGCCAAACAGGAGAATGAGGGACGAATAGTAGACCCACAGCAGCACCATCACCACCGACCCCGCCGCCCCGTAGGCGGACGCCGTGGCCGTATAGGCCAGGTAGGCGGCGATCACGCTGCGCCCCACGGAAAACAGCAGCGCCGTTACCACCGCCCCCACCAAAACGTCTCGCCAGCCCAGCACCACATCGGGCAACACCTTGAAGATGGTGGCGAACAGCAGTGCCACCATGAGCAGCGAAATCAGAAACTCGGCGCCGGTGCCAAGCAGGCCGATGAAGGGCACCAGCTCATCGCCAGCATGGAGCATAGCGCGCACCAGCACGCCGAGCACCAGCGACACCAGCAGGATGAAACCGATCGCCAGCACCACGGCCAGAGACAGCAGGCGATTCTTGAGAAAGACCAGCAGGCTGTTGCTGCTGGGCTTGGCGGTCACTCCCCAGAGGGTATTGAGCGAGAACTGCATCTGGGCAAAGACCGTGGTGGCCCCCACCACCAGGGCCCCGACCCCGAGCAGCGTCGGCAGCAGACCGCTCTCCTCGATCCGTGACGCCGCCACGGTCTGCTCGATGGCCCGGGCCGCCTCTTCGCCCAGCGTCCCCTGGAGCTGAGCGACGATCTGCCCCTGGGCCGCATCCTCGCCCAGCACCACGCCAATCACCGTGACCGCAATGATGATGGTGGGAGCCAGCGAGAAGAGGGTGTAGAACGCCAGCGAACCGGCATAGCTGAAGGCGTTGCGCTCCAGCCACTGATTCACGGCATCGCGCGTCACCTGCCACCAGAATTGCCATCCACGCTTTCGCACACCACCTCCCTGTTCGTTAAGCATCCCGTCTGAGCATATGCGATTCAGGCGCGAGCTGCTTGTCCTGGATTGCAGCCCCACAGAGCCCCGACCATAATGGGCACCCCGAGCCGCCAGCGAAGGATCCGCCGATGCCCGCCCCCACGCCCGATTTCGACTGCCTGGTCTTCATCGGCCGTTTTCAGCCGCCCCACCTTGGACACCTGGCGGTCATCAACGAAGCACTGCGCCATGCCCGCCAGGTCATCGTGCTGGTCGGCTCCGCCTGGCAGGCGCGCTCGCTGCGCAACCCCTGGCGCTTCGACGAGCGCCAGGCCATGCTGCGCGGCTGCTTCGACGACGAAGAGAATGCGCGCCTGGCGATCGTGCCGCTGCTCGACGCCCTCTACAACGACGATGTTTGGGTACGCGACGTGCAGCGCAAGGTGCGCGACATCGCCGGCCACCATCATGCCCGCCTGCCGCGCATCGGCCTGATCGGCGCCAGTCGCGGTCAGTCGAGCTACTACCTGTCGCTGTTCCCCAGTGGGAGTCGGCAAGCGTGCCGCTGGTCGAGGGCATTTCCGCCAGCCAGATTCGCGAGCGGCTGTTTCGCTCCGCTTCATCGGCCGCCGACTACCTGAGCACCGGGGCGACTCACGATTTACCGCCCGGTGTCTGCACCGCGCTACGTCAGTTCGTCGATGGCGATGCCCATCGCCAGCTGCTGGAAGAGCAGCAGCTGCTGGAACAGTACCGCCAGGCCTGGGCCCAGGCGCCCTACCCGCCCATCTTCGTGACCGTCAACGCGGTGGTCGTGCAGTCGGGCCATGTGCTGCTGGTGCGGCGCACGGCAGCCCCCGGCAAGGGGCTGCTTGCCCTGCCCGGCGGCTTCATCAACCCCCATGAGCGGCTGCTGGATGCTTGCCTGCGGGAGCTGCGTGAACGGGTGCGCCTCAAGGTGCCGGAGCCAGTACTCAAGGGGTCGCTGCGCGGTCAGCGGCTGTTCGACGAGCCCCACCGCAGCTGGCGGGGCCGAACCCTGGCCGAAGCTTTCTACTTCGCCCTGCGCCCCGACCAGCAGCTCCCCCGACTCAAGCCGGTCAAGGGGGGCGATCACGCCCGTTGGGTGCCCCTGGCAGAGCTCGAACCCGAGAGCCTGTTCGAGGACCACTTCTTCATCATTCAGAACTTCCTCGGGCTGCCGGCCGATTTCGGCGGGATATAGCACGGCAAAAGCAGGAGCCTGTCTCGCGAGCGCAGCAAGAGCCCCTTTCTTCTCACGCTTGGAGAAAATCGCGCGGCAGCTTCTGCATCTGTCGCCACAGCTTCTCGACACCCGGCTTGTGAACCAGCGAACAGCGATACAGACGGATCTCCAGCGGCACGTCCCACTTCTCGTCGCCGGCCCGGACCAGCCGGCCGCTGTTGAGCTCCTCGCGTATGCAGAAGTCGGGAATCCAGGCCAGCCCTACCCCCTGCATCACCATCCCCTTCAGCCCCTCGGCCATGGCCGTTTCGTAGACGGTTCGCAGTCGGAGCCGCAGCGGGTCGTTCTTCAGCACCATGCGCACGCTGCGCCCCAGGAAGGCCCCCTGGGTATAGGCGAGGTAGGGAATCGGCGCCTGGCTGTCGAGGCTGAAACGGGGTCGCCCGCTGTCGTCCGGCAGGCTGACCGGCAGCATCTTGACCTGGCCGATGGAAAAGGAGGGGAAGACCTCGGCATCGAGCTGCATGGTGGCGTGCTGGTCGTGATAGGCGAGCATCAGGTCGCAGTTGCCTTCGCGTAGCACATGGATGGCTTCGCCGACGTTCATCGCCACCAGGCGCGTCGGCAACTCCCCCAGCCCCTCCTGGAGACGCGAGATCCACTGCGGATAAAAGCTCAATGCCAGGGAGTGCGCCGCGACGATATCCAGCGCTTCACGGGCCATGGAGACACCGCGCAGATGGCCCAGACACTCGTTGAGCTGCTCCACCAGATTACGCGCGGTGATCAAAAACAGCTGCCCTTCCGGCGTGAGATTGATGGGGGTGGTGGAGCGATCCACCAGGGTTACCCCCACCGCCTGCTCCAGCGAGCGGATGCGACGACTGAAGGCCGGCTGGGTGACATGTCGCTGGCGGGCCGAAGCCGAAAAACTGCGCGTATTGGCCAGGGCAACGAAGTCTTCCAGCCATTTGGTCTCGAGGTTCACCGCGGCTCCCGATGACAGGCGTTGATTCACAGCAAGACCGTGCTTGGCGTGCCGATTGATGGCAGCAGAACGGTCCGTTTTGGCAGGCACTAATGTACCCCAGCGACGATGCGAACCCAAGCGGCTACTGGATCGGCGAGGTCAGATAGGCCGCTCGGGAGACCAGCTTGCGCCACAGGGCGCGATTTTGCAGCTCGTCATAGCCGATCCGGCGACACGCGGCAAAATCCCGCTCGAGCATCAGCCTCACTTCGGCGGCGAAGCGACGGTCGGGAATGAAGGCGGTGATCTCGAAATTGAGCCGGAAGGAGCGGTTGTCCAGATTCACCGTGCCAACGCTGGCGGCGCTGTCATCGATCAGCATCACCTTCTGGTGCAAAAAGCCCGGCTGGTAGCGATACACCTTGACCCCGGCCCGCACCATATCCGGCAGGAAGGAGAACGCCGAGAGATAGACCAGCAGGTGGTCCGGGTGCTCGGGAATCATGATGCGCACGTCGACGCCGCGCATGGCAGCCAGCCGCAGGGCATCCTGCACCCCCTGATCGGGCACGAAGTAGGGGCTGGTCACCCACAGCCGCTCATGGGCGCTGTGAATGGCGTGCTGCACCAGCAGGCTCGCCGTCTCCTGCCGATCGGCAGGACCGGAGGGCACGATCACCACGTTCTGACACTCCACGCAGGTCGTCTGGGGCTCCCAGCAGAGCCAGATCACCTCGCCAGTCGCCCAGTGCCAATCCTCCCAGAAGGCCTCCTGCAGGCCTAGCACGCTAGGCCCGGTGAGCTTCAGGTGAGTGTCGCGCCAGGGGCCATGGCGAGGATGCTGACCGAGATATTCGACCCCCACGTTGAAACCGCCGAGCCAGCCCTCCTTGCCGTCCACCACCAGCACCTTGCGGTGGTTGCGGAAATTGAGCTGGAAGCGATGCTTGAAGCCCCGGGACGAGCGAAACGCGGTCACTTCCACACCGACCTCGGCGAGATCGCGCAGATAGCCTTCCGGCAGCTTGCGGCTCCCCACCTCGTCGTAAAGGAAGTAGACCCGCACCCCGCGCTCGGTGGCCCGTTCCAGATGCTCCTTGAGGCGCATGCCCAGGGCGTCATTACGCACGATGAAGAACTGCACGAGCACATAGTCCTCGGCGGCGTCGATGCCGGCGAAGATACTGTCGAAGGTCGCTTGCCCGTCGATCAGCAGCTGAGCGCGATTGCCGCTGGTCAGCGGCATCATCGCCAGCTGCTCGACGGCTCGGATGTCCGGATCCCGCGCATGCGCCAGGTAGGGCTCGACCAGCTCGCGGTAGCGCGCCAGAACCCGGCGCAGCACGGTGTCGCGCTCGCCTCGAGCGGAGACGTAACCATAGAAGCGCGGCCGGCCGAAGATCCAGTAGGCCGGCACCGCCAGGTAGGGAAGCGTCACCAGGGAAATGATCCAGGCCACGGCGCCCTGGGAGGTACGGCTGGACATCAGCGCCAGCCCCGCCGATATGAACCCCAGCACATGAACCAGGAAAATCACCAGCCCGAACAGCCAGGATGCCATGTTCTCTCCCTGAAAAAACAGCGTTCTACAGCATACCCCAAACCGCCGCGGCCCCGCCAGATGGCGGGGCCGTTCCGTCGACTATCACCGTTACGGAAAGCGAGGGACAAGTCGCAGAGGGGGTCCTTCTCCTCGCAGACTGGCCGTCAGATCAGGCCCGCTCGGCGATGATCTCCTTCCACTTGGCCGGGCCGGTCTGGTGCACCGAGGTGCCCTGACTGTCCACCGCCACGGTGACCGGCATGTCCTCCACCTCGAACTCGTAGATCGCCTCCATGCCGAGATCCTCGAAGCCCACCACCCGAGACTTCTTGATGGCCTGGGCCACCAGGTAGGCGGAGCCGCCCACGGCCATCAGGTAGACCGCCCGGTTGTCACGGATCGCCTCGATGGCGGCGGGGCCGCGCTCGGCCTTGCCCACCATGCCCAGCAGGCCGGTCTCCTCCAGCATGGTACGGGTGAACTTGTCCATGCGGGTGGCGGTGGTGGGGCCGGCCGGGCCGACCACCTCGTCGCCCACCGGGTCCACCGGCCCCACGTAATAGATGAAGCGCCCCTTCATGTCCACGGGCAGCGGCTCGCCCTTGGCGATCATGTCCACCATGCGCTTGTGGGCGGCATCGCGGCCCGTGAGCAGCTTGCCGTTGAGCAGCAGGGTGTCACCGGGCTGCCAGCTCTGCACCTCTTCCGGGGTCACGCTGTCGAGGTCGACGCGCTTGACGTTGCCCCCGCCTCGCGTGTGATCTCCGGCCAGTCCTCCAGCTTCGGCGCCGGCAGCGCAGCGGGACCAGAGCCGTCCAGGGTGAAGTGGGCGTGGCGGGTCGCGGCGCAGTTGGGGATGATCGCCACCGGCTTGTTGGCGGCGTGGGTCGGGTAGTCCTTGACCTTGATATCGAGCACCGTGGTCAGCCCGCCCAGGCCCTGGGCGCCGATGCCGCTCTTGTTGACCTTGTCAAACAGCTCCAGGCGCAGCTCCTCGGCACGATTGGACGGGCCACGGGCCTGAAGTTCCTGGATGTCGATGGGGTCGAGCAGCGCCTCCTTGGCGATCTCCATGGCCTTCTCGGCGGTACCGCCGATGCCGATGCCGAGCATGCCGGGCGGGCACCAGCCGGCGCCCATCTTGGGCAGCTGCTCCAGCACCCAGTCGACCACGTTGTCGGAGGGGTTGAGCATGGCGAACTTGGACTTCGCCTCGCTGCCGCCCCCCTTGGCGGCCACATGGACCTCGACGGTGTCACCGGGGACGATCTTGTGATGGATCACCGCCGGGGTGTTGTCGCCGGTGTTCTTGCGGGCGCCGTCCGGGTCGGCCAGTACCGAGGCACGCAGCACGTTGTCGGGCAGTTGATAGGCGCGACGCACCCCCTCGTTGATCATATCGTCGAGGCTCATGTCCGCTTCGAAGCGCACGTTCATCCCCACGTGCACGAAGACGGTGACGATACCGGTGTCCTGGCAGATCGGGCGGTGCCCCGTGGCGCACATCCGCGAGTTGATCAGGATCTGGGCGATGGCGTCCTTGGCCGCGGAATTCTCTTCGCGCTCATAGGCGGCCGCCATGGCGTCGATGAAGTCCTTGGGATGGTAGTAGGAGATGTACTGCAGCGCATCGGCGACGCTGTCGATCAGATCGTCCTGGCGGATCACGGTCATGGGCAAGGAACTCCTCGGCATTGTCGGCATGCCCGCTCTCGAGGCGACTTCACGGCCGGCACGGCGGGCTCGAACGGGGGCGGATTCTGCCCTATCCCCTCTTTGTCGACAGCGTCTTGCCGCCAAGGTCGTATGCGTAGCGATTTGGCCGGGATAGATAACGGTATAAAACACCGCTAGCAGCCTGGCTGACAGACCGGGCAGCGATACAGCCGCCGCGACGCGACCCTTCGCCGCTCGACGGCGGCTCCGCAGGCGTGGCAAGGCAGGCCATCGCGTTCGAACACGGCGAAGCGCCAGCGCCGGAAAGACGCGCCCCGCGCCCGCTCGGCCTTGGCCCAGTCGCCACGATTGGTCACCCCCGCCTGTTCGTAGGCCTGCCGGGTAATCCCAAGCAGGCTGCGGGCCAGCCGGGCAAGCGCCGCCTCGTCCAGCTCGAGGGGTCGTGCCTTATGGTGGAGGCCGGCGAAGAAGAGAATCTCGGAGCGCAGATAGTTGCCGACCCCGGCAAACAGCGCCTGATCCAGGAGCAGCCCGCCCAGGCCTCGGCGCTGGAACCTCGGTTGCTGGAGGCGTGCCATGGCCTGCTCTACCGTGACGCCGTGGGTGAGCAGGTCGGGGCCGAGACGGGAGAGAAATGGATGCTCCGACAGCCGCTCGGCCTGCCACAGCGAAACGTCCGAGGCGCTATAGAGACTTGCCGCCCTGCCCTCGGCCACCAGCCGGACCCGCAGCGAGCGCTCGGTATCCGGCTCGCGCTCGGCGTCGTGGAGCTTCCAGACGCCGTAGAGCTGGTTGTGGGAGTAGAGCACCCGACCGTCGTCGAAGCGAGTCAGCAGCGCCTTGCCCCAGCTGTCCACCGCCGTGACCTCGCGCCCCACCAGCCCGGCCGCCTCCGGCGCCAGCTCGGGAAAGGCGAACCAGACATGGTCCAGACGGCGGCCGGCCAACTGTTCGTGCACCCGGTCGGCGGCACGGCGGATCTCAGGGCCTTCGGGCATCCCTTTTCCTTACGTTCTCAGCAACGAATCCGGCGATCATGGCCCGCTCGGGGCTGATCCGCGGACAGGCCTATGAGGAGGCGCTGTAAATACTTCCCTGTACGCTACCGATTTCCTTCCCTGGAATCGGACCTCCTCTTCGGCCTGCCCCGGCGCCCCTCGCTCCGTGGCGAGCGCAGCAGACAATCAACGATGCCTACCCCAGCGCCAGCTGCCGCTCCTTGAGCTCATGCAGCCGGTCGCGCAGCCTGGCCGCCTCCTCGAACTCCAGGTTCTGGGCCGCCTCGAACATGGCATCCTCCACCCGCGACAGTTCCTTGGCCAGGTCGGCGGGGACAGCGAGGCGGGGTCGTAGACGGCGGCCCCCTCGGCCACCTTGCGCTCGCTGCGCCGCCCCTTGCCCTTCTTCCCCGGAGCCTGGGCGGCTTCCATGATATCGGCCACCGAGCGGGTCACGGTGGTCGGCGTGATGCCGTGCTTCTCGTTGTGGGCAATCTGCTTGGCGCGGCGCCGCTCGGTCTCGTCCATGGCGCGACGCATGGAGTCGGTCACCCGATCGCCGTAGAGAATCGCCTTGCCGTGGGCGTTACGCGCCGCCCGGCCGATGGTCTGGATCAGCGAGCGCTCGTTGCGCAGGAAGCCCTCCTTGTCGGCGTCCAGGATCGCCACCAGCGAGACCTCGGGAATATCGAGCCCCTCGCGCAGCAGGTTGATGCCCACCAGCACGTCGAACTTGCCCAGGCGAAGGTCGCGGATGATCTCCACCCGCTCCACGGTATCGATATCGGAGTGCAGGTAGCGCACCCGCACATCGTGCTCATCCAGGTACTCGGTGAGGTCCTCCGCCATGCGCTTGGTCAGCGTCGTCACCAGCACCCGTTCGCCCACCTCCGCACGCAGGCGAATCTCCGAGAGCAGGTCGTCCACCTGGGTGCTGGCGGGGCGCACCTCGAGCTCCGGGTCGAGCAGCCCGGTGGGCCGTACCACCTGCTCCACCACCTGACCCGCGTGCTCGGCCTCGTAGGGGCCCGGCGTCGCGGAGACGAAGATCGTCTGGGGAGAGATGCGCTCCCACTCCTGGAAGGTCATGGGGCGGTTGTCCAGGGCCGACGGCAGCCGGAAGCCGTACTCCACCAGGGTCTCCTTCCGGGAGCGGTCGCCCTTGTACATGCCACCCACCTGGGGAACGCTAACGTGGCTCTCGTCGATGAACAGCAGGGCGTCGTCGGGCAGGTAGTCGAAGAAGGTGGGCGGCGGCTCGCCGGGATTGCGTCCGGAGAGATAGCGCGAGTAGTTCTCGATGCCGTTGCAGTAGCCCAGCTCCAGCATCATCTCGATATCGTAGAGGGTCCGCTGCTCCAGGCGCTGAGCCTCCACCAGCCGGTCGTGCTGGCGCAGCCAGGCCAGGCGATCCGCCAGTTCCGCCTTGATCTCATCGATCGCCCCCAGGATCGTCTCCCGCGGCGTGACGTAGTGCGACTTGGGGTAGATGGTCATGCGCGGCACCTTGCCCCGCACCTCGCCGGTCAACGGATCGAACAGGCTGATCCCATCGATCTCGTCGTCGAAGAGCTCGACGCGAACCGCCTCCTCGTCGGAGTCCGCCGGATAGATGTCGATGACATCGCCCCGCACCCGATAGGTGCCGCGCTTGAAGTCCATGTCGTTGCGGGTGTACTGCAGTTCCGCCAGGCGGCGCAGGAAGGCGCGCTGGTCGATCAGCTCACCGCGGGTGAAGTGCAGGCGCATCTTCAGGTACTGGTCGGGGTCGCCCAGGCCGTAGATCGCCGACACCGAGACCACGATCAGCGCATCGCGACGCTCCAGCAGCGCCTTGGTGGCGGACAGGCGCATCTGCTCGATATGGTCGTTGATGGAGGCGTCCTTCTCGATGAAGGTGTCCGACGCGGGGACATAGGCCTCGGGCTGGTAGTAATCGTAGTAGGAGACGAAATACTCCACGGCGTTGTCGGGGAAGAACGCCTTGAACTCGCCGTAGAGCTGGGCCGCCAGGGTCTTGTTGGGCGCCATGACGATGGTCGGGCGCTGCAGGGTCTGCACCACGTTGGCCATGGTGAAGGTCTTGCCCGAGCCGGTCACCCCCAGCAGCGTCTGATGCGCGAGCCCCGACTCAAGGCCGCCGACCAAGCCGGCAATGGCGTCGGGCTGGTCGCCGGCCGGCTGAAAGTTCGACTGCAGGCGAAAGGGCTTGCTCATGGTGGCTCCTGGATGGGGCAGAGGCCGGCAGCGGCGCGCTCAGCCCAGGTCGCTGCGCGTGGTGATCTCCACCGTGGAGGTGGTCATCAGGCGATGAATCGGACACTTGTGGCTGATCTCCTCGAGCCGTGCACGCTGGGCCGGGTCATCGATGCCGTGGAAGATCATGTACACCTCGAGACGATAGACGCCTTTGGCCTCGTCGCGTTCATCACGCTTCACGGTGACGCTGACCCCGTCCAGCGGCCACTCCTTGCGTCGGGCATACATCTGGGCGGTGATCGCCTTGCAGGCCCCCAAGGACAGATCGAAATAGTCATGCGGGTCCGGCGCCGTGCCGTCGCCGCCGTAGGGCTTGGGCACGTCGACGAACAGATCCTCGAAGCCCTCAATGTCCACCCGCTGGCGATAGCGGCCGTTATGCTCCGTGACGATCCGAATGGTCATCTATTCCACCTCGATGCCGAGTTTCAGGGACTTCACCGCCTCGATCAGCGCCTCACGGCGCACCCGGCCCTCCACTTCGGCGCCGTGCCGCCCCACTTCGGCACTCTCGACGCCGTCGAGCATCATCAGGGCGGTGGTAATGCGATTGACCTGTTCGGCATTCTCGACCCCCCGAAAACTGAGCGACTGATGGGCCATGCGGGCCTCCTGATCTGGCAAACCAATAAAGCAGCGAGTCTAGCACGGGCATGGCGAGCGAGGCAGCCGCTTGCAATCCCCGCCCACCGCCCGCATAACAGTCATTGATAACGATTCCCCTTATCTCAAAGCGAACCAGCTGGAGCCAACGGTATGAGTGACTGGATTGACGCCCTGGGCGGCCGGCGCGTGGATGATCGCGTCGAATTCCCGACTGCCCAGGAAGGCAGCAGCCCGGCCCGACAGGCCCTCGAGGGCACCGTGGTCGCTCCCCTCGTTCACCTCGGTGTTCTCGACGTGATCGGCACCGATGCGGCACGCTTCCTCCAGGGCCAGGCCAGCGCCCAGGTCGATCTCGCCGACGGAGACTTCGCCCCTCTGACCTGCTTCTGCACCCCCAAGGGGCGCATGCTCGCCAACGCCCAGCTGATGCAGGTGGCGCCGGAGCACTACCGGCTGCTGATGCATCGCGGACTGGTGGCCCCCCTGGCCGAGCACCTGGGCAAGTTTGCCGCCTTCTATAAGACTGAACTCAAGGTCCGCGACGACCTCGCGCTCATCGGCCTGATCGGCCGCGAAGCGTTGGCGCTGGGCGAGGTGCGCTTCGACGCCGTGCCACCGGCAATCTGGCACCAGATCAGCCAGGGTGACATTCAGCTGCTGGCCCATCCTGGCACCCGCCCACGCCTGCTGGCCTGCCTGCCAAGCGAGCGTGCCATCGAGGCCTTCAGCCAGCTCACCGCTCAGGCAGCCCCAGTGGGCAACGCCGTCTGGTGCCTGCACGACATCCAGGCCGGCCTGGCCTGGCTGACGCCTCATCATCGCGATGCGCTGCTCCCGCAGATGCTCAACTGGGAGGCGCTAGGCGGGATCAGCTTCAAGAAGGGGTGCTACACCGGCCAGGAGGTCGTGGCCCGTGCCCACTTCCGCGGCCAGGTCAAGAAACGCCTGGTGCGGGCCCAGCTGGAGGGCGACACCCTGCCCGTCCTGGGGGCCGCGGTGACTGACGAAAATGACAAGTCCCGAGGTGAGGTAGTCGCCGCCGAGCTCGACGCCTGATGGTCAACCCGAGATCCTTGCCGTCCTGACGCAGAAGGACGACACCGGCCCCCTCCAGGTCGCTGGCCAGCAGCTCAAGCAACTGAAGCTGCCCTACCCCATCGAGCGCCTGGATCCGGAGCAGCTGGCGACCTCGAGGTAACGCGCCTAGCGCGACGCCTCGCCCTCGACCCCGAACAGCCGTCGGGCCGTGGCGGTGCTATGCGCCGCCACGTCCTCCACTGCCTGGCCGCGATGTGCCGCCACCACCCGGGCCACCTCGGCGATCCTGGCGGGCTCATTGCGCTCGCCACGGCGGCCGGCCAGCGGCATGTCGGGGCTATCGGTCTCCAGCACATAGCCGTCGTCGGGCAGCGCGGCCACCGCGCGATGCAGCCGCCTCGCGCGCTCGTGGGTCACCGCGCCCCCAGCCCGACCGTGAAGCCCAGATCGAGAAAGCGAAGCGCCTGCTCGGGCGAGCCGGCGAAGGCGTGGATCAGCCCGCCGGCCGGCAGGTCGAGCTGGCGCAGCCGCTTGGCCACCGGGTCGTTGGCGCGCACGCAGTGAATCACCACCGGCAGGCGGTAGACCTTGGCCAGGCGCAGCTGGGCATCGAAATAGTCCCACTGGGCGTCCAGGCTCGCCTCGAGGCGGGCGTCAATCCCACACTCGCCGACCGCCACGACCCTGGGTGAGACGCCCCCGCAGTGAGCCGCCAGGGCCTGCTCAAGGGCGTCCAGGACGCCCTCTACGTGGGTATCCATGAAATAGGGATGCAGTCCCAGGCAGACGCTGACATCGTCGCGCCTGCCCAATGCCAGCACCCCCGGCCAGCGCTCACGGGTGGTGCCCGGCACCACGAAGTGGGCGACGCCCACCGCCCGGGCCCGCTCGAACATCGCCTCGCGGTCGGCGTCGAAGTCGGGGAAATCCAGGTGGCAGTGGGCGTCGATCAGCATGGGTAGAAGTTACAAGGGGCAAGGGGCAAGGGGCAAGGGGCAAGGGGCAAGGGGCAAGGGGCAAGGTACAAGGAAAAAACTTGGCTCTTCGCACTTTATAGTGAACATGTTTGCCAAGCTTCAAGGTGAGAGGCCAGCTCTGCCGGCGGTTCGACGAAGGCGCCGTAGGCGCCCCTTGGGTAGCGCTTCGCGCTACTTCGCGAGCTGAAGTCGAGGCGTCGAACCGTCCCTCCCACAAAGCCACTTCACGCCAGTCTGCGATGAACCAAAAACTTCAGCCTTGCTGAGTGCTCGAAGAGAGGAGTGCCGGGGCGGGCCGAAGAGGAGGTCCTGCGCCAGGGGTGAGGAGGATTCCTCCGAACGGGCTGGCCATGGATGGCCAGCACCGGACCTGCAAGTGGAGCGGGACGCGAGAGCGCAGCAGGGCATCGGTAGCGCCCAGGGAGGGGTTCACAGCGCCTCCTCGTCGGTCCGGCGCTCCGGGGCCCGCCGCCGGATCAACCCGAGCGATCCGGCTTAGTGTGATACGGTCAATGCTCCCGGGTGGCGGCAAAGCGGATCTCCGGCCAGCGCTCCTGGGTCATCTGCAGATTGACCCGGGTCGGGGCGATGTAGGTCAGGTAGCCGCCGCCGTCCATGGCCAGGTTGGCGCTGGCCTTGCGCTTGAACTCCTCGAGCTTCTTGGCATCGTCACAGTAGATCCAGCGGGCGGTATTGACGTTGACCGGCTCGTAGACGCAGTCGACCTTGTACTCCTCCTTGAGGCGGTGGGCCACCACGTCGAACTGCAGGGTCCCCACGGCGCCGAGGATCAGGTCGTTGTTATCCAGCGGCATGAACAGCTGGGTCGCGCCCTCCTCAGAGAGCTGCTGCAGGCCCTTCTGCAGCGCCTTGAGCTTGAGCGGGTCCTTGAGCTGGACCCGCTTGAACAGCTCCGGCGCGAAGTGGGGAATGCCGGTGAAGCGCATGTCCTCGCCCAGGGTGAAGGTGTCGCCGATCTGGATGGTGCCGTGGTTGTGCAGCCCGATGATATCGCCCGGCCAGGCCTCCTCGACGTGGGAGCGGTCGGACGCCATGAAGGTCAGCGCATCGGCGATCTTGACGTCCTTGCCGATCCGCACATGGCGCATCTTCATGTTCTTCTCGTACTTGCCGGAACAGACCCGCAGGAAGGCGATGCGGTCACGGTGGCGCGGGTCCATGTTGGCCTGGATCTTGAAGACGAAGCCGGTGAAGCGCTCGTCGGTGGCCTCGACGCTGCGGGTGTCGGTCTCCCGCGGCTGGGGCGGTGGCGCATATTCGACGAAGCCGTCGAGCATCTCGCGCACGCCGAAGTTGCCCATGGCGGTCCCGAAGTAGACCGGGGTGAGCTCGCCGCGCCGGTAGGCCGCCAGGTCGAACTCGTGGGAGGCGCCGCGCACCAGCTCCACCTCCATGCGCAACTCCTCGGCGGCATCCTCGCCGAGCAGCGCATCGACCTCGGGATTGTTGAGCCCCTCGATGCGCTTGTCATCGGGAATCCGGCTTCCCTGCCCCTGGGTATAGAGGTGGATCACGTCATTATAGAGGTGATAGACCCCCTTGAAGTGGCGTCCCATGCCGATGGGCCAGGTCATGGGCGCGCACTGGATGTCGAGCACCGTCTCCACCTCGTCCATCACCTCGATGGGGTCACGAATGTCGCGGTCCATCTTGTTGACGAAGGTGAGGATCGGCGTGGTGCGCAGGCGGCACACCTCCATCAGTTTGATGGTGCGCGCCTCGACGCCCTTGGCGCCGTCGATCACCATCAGCGCCGAATCCACCGCGGTAAGGGTGCGGTAGGTGTCCTCGGAGAAGTCCTCGTGGCCCGGGGTGTCGAGCAGGTTGACGATGCGGCCGCCGTAGGGGAACTGCATCACCGAGGTGGTCACCGAGATGCCCCGCTCCTGCTCCATCTTCATCCAGTCGGAGGTGGCGTGGCGGTCATCGCGCTTGCTCTTCACCGAGCCGGCCAGCTGAATCGCATTGCCGAACAGCAGCATCTTCTCGGTGATGGTGGTCTTGCCCGCGTCGGGGTGGGAGATGATCGCGAAGGTTCTACGCAGCCCGACTTCCCGGGCCAGGGAGGATTCCGACATGAAGTCTGTGTCGCCGTCAGTGCGGTCCCGGCCCGGCCGGCACCGCGCGTGAATGAAGGATTGCGCGCATTCTAAGCCTTCCCGGCCGGCAGTTGTAGGGCCGAGTCGAGCGCAAGCGCAGCGACAATGCCCGCTCAGGAGACCCCTTCGGTATCCTGGGGCTGATCGGGCGGCGCCTCGCAGGCGGACGCCGGGGATTCGGGGTTACGCTGAGCGGGGTCGTCGCGCCCGGGATACCAGGGGGTGCGCCCCTCGAGAACGCCGGTGGCGTCGATGATCTCGGCCACCGTATGCTCCTGGCGGTAGGCCATGATATGCGCGCCGCTGACCCGGGGATCTCGCGGATCTGCTGCAGCAGTTCGATGCACAGCCGCTTGCCTTCGGCCCGCTGATCCCGGGCCCCCTCCAGGCGGGCGATCACCGCATCGGGAATATACACTCCCGGCACATGGCGGCGAATCCAGCGGGCGCTGCGTGCCGAGGCCAGCGGGCCGATCCCCGGCAGGACAAAGACTCGCCGAGGGCCCTCCAGCAGGCCCAGGTCCCCCAGCCGGGCCATGAAATCCCGCAGTCGCGGCACATCAAAACAGTACTGGGTCTGGATGAACTGCGCCCCGGCGGCGGCCTTTTTGGCCACGCGTCCGGCCCGCCAATCGTGGGGTGGCACGAAGGGGTTCTCCGCCGCGCCGAGAAACAGCCGCGGGGGCGTCTCGATCGGACGACCGCTCTGGAAGCGGTGCTCGTCGCGCATGGTACGGGCGATCTCCAGCAGCGACATCGAATCCAGGTCGAATACCGGCTTGGCCTGGGGGTGGTCGCCTGCCTGAACGCCGTCGCCGGTCAGACAGAGCACGTTGCAGGCGCCCATGGCGGCGGCCCCCAGCAGTTCGCCCTGGATGGCGATGCGATTCCGGTCGCGGCACGACATCTGCAGGATGGTGGCATAGCCCACCCGGGTCAGCAGCGAGCAGACGCCGACGCTCGACATATGGCAGTTGGCACCGGAGCCGTCGGTGGCGTTGATGGCATCCACGTAGCCGTCGAAGATAGCGGCTCGCTTGAGCACCTCGGCCGGGTCGGCGGAGTCCGGCGGGTCGATCTCGCTGGTAACGGCAAACTTCCCCGCCCGCAGCACCCGCTCGAAGCGCCCCGGCGAGTCATGCCCCGGCAGGATCGGCAGCGAATAGCCGGGGACCGGCTCGTCGTCGAACTTCATAGCCGGCTCCCCACGTCTGTGTCGTGCGGCCGCTCTCGGGCGCGTTCACGGATCACGCCCAGCCAGGAGGAGCGGCCGATCAAGCGGTGATCCACCGGGGCCTGGACCACCTGGATGCGGTCACCGTACTGCATGTGCCGGCTGCCCTCCCACGCCTCGACCCAGACGCACTTCATTTCCGGCACCACCTCGCAGTGGCCGTCACTGCGCACCCCGCCACAGGGCCCGTTACGCATCTGCTTGGGCAGTTCATGGGGCATGCCATCCCCGTGTCGCTGAGTACGCAGTGGCCGCACATCTGGCAGTCGAACAGCGCCCCCTTGACGACCTTTTCGACGCCACGAACCGGCGGCTCCAGGCGCCGGTAGCCCACGCCTCGGCACAGCGGCTCGAGCCGCAACAGCAGCGGTTCGAAGCGCCGGTACAAACGCTCGAAGAGACGGGAGTGGCGGACCACCCACTGACGGAGCCGATACATGGCGCTCCTCCTCTTACGCGGCCGCGCCAGGCAAGCCACCCAGCCAATCAGCTGCCCCACCAAGGCGCTGGTTAGCCGCAGAATAGGCAGCGGCCACCCCGCCAACATCGGTGAGAGCGACGCCGAGATGTCGCTGGGCGTCTCACCCGGCGTGTCAGGGCGCCGCTAGGCCTTGGCCAGCCGCGCCGCGGCATACTTGAACTCTGGAATCTTGCCGAAGGGGTCCAGCGCCGGGTTGGTCAGCACGTTGGCCGCCGCTTCGGCGTAGCAGAATGGCACGAAGACCATGCCCTCGGGCATCGCCGGGTCGACCCGGGCGGCCAGGGTGATGGCGCCGCGGCGGGTGGTGATGGTGATCGCCTCGCCGGGCGTCACGCCCAGGCGCCGCAGCTCCCCCGGCGCCAGGGTCGCCACCGCTTCGGGCTCCAGGTCGTCGAGCACCCGGGCACGTCGGGTCATGGCCCCGGTGTGCCAGTGCTCCAGCTGTCGCCCGGTGGTGAGCACTACCGGGTAATCGGCGTCGATCGGCTCGTCCGGGGGCAGCGGCAGCGTCGGCGAGAACGTCGCCCGGCCACTCGCGGTGGGGAAGGCATCGCTGAAGACGATATCGTCTCCCGGCGCGTCGTCGGCCGCGCAGGGATAGGTCACCGAGGTCTCGCACACCAGGCGCTCCCAGCTGATGTGATCCAGCGACGCCATACCCCGCTTCATTTCAGCGAACACCTCCCGGGGGTGCCCATAGTCCCAGGCCAAGCCCAGGCGACGGGCGATTTCCTGAATGATCCACCAGTCCGGCTTGGCCTCACCGGGCAGCGGCACCGCCGCGCGGCCGAGCTGCACCTGGCGATTGGTGTTGGTCACGGTGCCGTCCTTCTCCGGCCAGGCGGAAGCCGGCAAGATGACGTCGGCGAACTGGGCGGTTTCGGTTACGAAGAGGTCCTGCACCACCAGGTGCTCGAGCTTGCCCAGAGCGGCGCGAGCATGTTCCAGGTCCGGGTCGGACATGGCCGGGTTCTCGCCGAGGATGTACATCCCGCGCACGGTGCCCTCGTGAATGGCGTGGACGATCTCCACCACGGTGAGCCCCGGCGTCTCATCGAGGAGGGTGTTCCATAACGCCTCGAACGCGGCACGCAGCTGGGCATCGCCAACGGGTTGATAGTCGGGCAGCACCATCGGGATCAGCCCGGCATCGGAGGCCCCCTGGACATTGTTCTGACCGCGCAGCGGATGCAGGCCGGTACCGGGGCGCCCGGTGTGGCCGCAGGCCAGCGCCAGCGAGATCAGGCAGCGGGCGTTGTCGGTGCCGTGGGTGTGCTGGGAGATCCCCATGCCCCAGAAGATCATGGCCCGCTCGGCGGTGGCATAGAGCCGTGCCACCTCGCGAATCGTGGCCGGGTCGACGCCGCACACCGGCGCCATGGCCTCGGGTGTCATCTCCGCCACATGGGCCTTGAGGGCCGCGAAGCCCTCGGTATGCTCGGCGATATAGGCGTCGTCCTGCAGCCCTTCGGTGACGACGACATTGAGCATGGCATTGAACAGCGAGACATCGGTGCCGGGAGTGAAGCGCAGGCGGCGGTGCGCATAGGCATCCATCGCCTGGCCGCGGGGATCGATGACGATGAACTTCGTACCGCGCTTGGCCGCCTGCTTGAAGAAGGTCGCCGCCACCGGGTGATTGATGGCCGGGTTGCAGCCGGTGAGGATTACCACCTCGGCGTTGGCCGCCTGCATGAAGGAGGCGGTCACCGCCCCCGAGCCGATGCACTCCATCAGCGCCGCCACCGAGCTGGCATGGCAGAGCCGGGTGCAGTGGTCGACGTTATTGGAACCGAAGCCGGTGCGCACCAGTTTCTGGAACAGCCAGGCCTCCTCGTTGGAGCACTTGGCGCTGCCGAAGCCGGCCAGGGCGGCGGGCCCATGGGCGGCCTTGAGCGAGGCCAGCCCATGGGCGGCGAGGGCCAGCGCCTCCTCCCAGCTCGCCTCACGGAAGTGGGTAAGCGGCTCGGCCGGGGCGAAGGCCGGGTCGAGCCGCTTGGGCACGCCGTCGCGGCGGATCAGCGGGCGAGTCAGGCGCGCCGGATGGTTGGGATAATCGAAGCCGAAGCGCCCCTTCACGCAGAGTCGCCCCTGGTTGGCCGGGCCGTTCTTGCCCGTGACGAAGCGGATGCGGTTATCCTTCACGTGGTAGCTGAGCTGGCAGCCCACCCCACAGTAGGGGCACACCGAGTCGACCTGACGGTCGGCCACGGCGGCGTCGCCTCGGCCTTGCGCATCCACCAGGGTGGCCGGCATCAGCGCGCCCGTGGGGCAGGCCTGGACGCACTCGCCGCAGGCCACGCAGGTGCTCTCCCCATGGGGTCATCGAAGTCGAAGACAATCTTCGATGCCGCGCCGCGGTGGGCCAGGCCGATGACGTCGTTGACCTGCACCTCACGACAGGCCCGCACGCAGAGGTTGCACTCGATGCAGGCCTCGAGGTTGACCGCCATAGCGGTGTGCGAGCGGTCCCGGACCGGGGAGCCCTCGCGGGGCGCCACATGGTGTACGGTCGGCGCGGCGCGTTCGTCGCGGCCGGGCAGCCACCGGCGCACCGTCGAGGCATCCACGGCGAGCCTGTCGGCCATGGCCCAGAAGTGGCTCGAGCGGTCGGGGCTCGCGTCGCGCTCGGGCTGATCCACGGCGAGCAGTTCCATCACCCCTTCACGGGCCACCCGGGCGCGCTCGGAACTGGCGCTCTTGACCACCATATCGGGGACTGCCTCCCGCAGGCAGCTGGCGGCCAGCACCCGCTCGCCTTCGATCTCCACCATGCAGGCGCGGCAGTTGCCGTCGGCCCGGTAGCCGGGAGCGTCGTTGAAACAGAGGTGCGGGATGGTCTCGCCGGCGCGCTTGGCCACCTGCCAAAGGGTCTCCCCGCGGCGAGCGGCGACCTCGACACCGTCAAGGGTCAGGGTAAAGCGTTCTTGGGTCATGACATCACCCCTTGACGATCACGTTCTGGGCGGCGAGCTCGCCGCGGAAATCCTTGAGCAGCCCCAGCACCGGGTTGGGCGCCGCCTGGCCAAGGCCGCAGATGGAGGCATCCATCATCACCTGGGCAAGGCGCTCGAGGGCCGCGGCGTCCCAGCTCTCGCGCTCGAGGAGCGCCAGCATCTTCTCGCTGCCGACCCGGCAGGGCGTGCACTGGCCGCAGGACTCGTCGGCGAAGAAGGCCAGCAGGTTGGTGGCCACCGCCCGCAGGTCGTCGCGATCCGAGAGCACGATCACCGCCGCGGAGCCGATGAAACAGCCGTGGGGCTGCAGGGTGTCGAAATCGAGCGGAATGTCCGCCTTGGTCGCCGGCAGAACGCCTCCCGAGGCGCCGCCGGGCAGATAGCCCACCAGGCGATGTCCCTCGGCCATGCCGCCGCCATACTCCTCAATCAGCTCGTTGAGGGTGATGCCGGCCGGCGCCAGGTGCACGCCCGGGCGCTTGACCCGTCCCGACACCGAGAAGCTGCGCAGGCCCTTCCGCCCCTGACGCCCCTGGCCGGCGAACCACTCGGCTCCCCGCTCATGAATCAGCGGAATCCAGTAGACGGTCTCCACATTATTGACCAGGGTCGGCCGATCGAAGAGCCCCTTCTGGGCGACGAAGGGCGGACGGTGGCGGGGCTTGCCGGGCTTTCCCTCCAGCGATTCGATCAGCGCCGACTCCTCGCCGCAGATGTAGGCGCCGGCGCCGCGGCGCAGCACCACGAAGCCAGGCGCGACCAGGCCGGCCGCTTCCAGCTCGACAATCGCCTGGTGTAACACCCGGTGCAGACCGGGATATTCGTCCCGCAAGTAGATATAGAGGACGCAGGCCTCCACCGCCCAGGCGCTGACCAGCGCACCTTCGAGGAAACGATGCGGCTCGCGCTCAAGGAAATAGCGATCCTTGAAGGTGCCGGGCTCTCCCTCGTCGGCGTTGATCACGCAGTAGCGGGGGCCCGCCTCCTGGCGCACGAAGTGCCACTTCTTGAAGGTGGGAAATCCCGCGCCACCCAAGCCGCGCAGGTTGGCCCGTTCCAGCTCGGCCATCAGCGCCGCGACCGTCACCTCTCCCGCCCGACAGGCTTCCAGCAGGCGATACCCCCCGCTTCGCGGTAGGCCGCCAGACGCGGCCAGGCGATGGCTTCGGGGTGCCGTTCGCCATCCTCAAGCAGCGTCGCCACCGCCTCGGGGGTGGCGCTTCCCAGGTGGCGATGCCCCACCTCCACCACCGGCGCCGTGTCACAGCGCCCCATGCAGGGGGCCCGCACCACCCGCACCTCGGCCGGGTCCACTTCGGCCTCCAGCGCCCTCTTCAAGGCCGCCGCGCCGGCCAGTTGGCAGGAGAGCGAGTCGCAGACGCGCACGGTGGTGGCCGGCGGCGGCACCTGCTCGTCGTGAATGACATCGAAATGGGCGTAGAAGGTCGCCGTCTCGTAGACCGCCGCCATGGGCAGGTTCATGTAGGCGGCCAGGGCGCGCAGTGCCGACAGCGGCAGATGTCCACGGGCATCCTGAACGGCATGCAGGTGCTCGATCAGAAGGTCGCGCCGGCGAAGGTCGGGCTGGGTGCGCTCATCACCCAGCAGGGTGCGCAGCGCGGCGAGCTCGTCGAGATCGAGCTCACGGCCACGGGGCCTGCCACGCAGGCGGCGTTGGGGGGGCGGAGTCTGGGCGCTCATGAGGGGGTCTCGCTATCCGCTGGCTGTCACAGTGAGCGTGGCACGCCACGCCGGGGCTGGCCAGCAGAGTGCGCCACCCGACCGGGCCAGGCACCTGACGACGTCGCGAATCGTCAGCAGATCGGCGTTAAGCCCGAGGGGCTCCTGGGGTTATCATGTCGCCAACCCGCCACTCGGAACCAGGACGCCAGTATGCCCGCCGCCCCGCCCCTGCCGCTGTCGACACCCAGTCGCAACCTGGTCCGCCTGACCCTGGTACGCGGCATCACCTGGACCGGTTTTCTGATCGCCACCATCGTCGGGGTGGAACTGCTCGATTTCGCCCTACAGCTGGCGGCGGTGATCGCGGTCATCGTCGGCATGGGCCTGATCAATCTCTTCACCTGGTGGCGCCTCGGTCGCCAATGGGTCGTGACCGACACGGAATACGTCTTTCACCTGCTTGCCGACGTGCTGGGCCTGACGCTGCTGTTCTATTTCACCGGCGGCTCTACCAACCCCTTCATCAACTACTATCTGGTGCCGGTGACCATCGCCGCCGCCACCCTGCCCTGGCGACACGCCTGGGTCATCGCCGCCACCGCCATGGCCGCCTACACCCTGCTGATGGTGACCTACCATCCGGTCCCCCAGCTGACCCATCAAGGCAACTCGCCATTTGACCTGCATATCCTCGGCATGTGGATCAACTTCGGCCTGTCGGCCGGGCTGGTGACCTTCTTCATCTACAAGATGGCCCATGCGCTGCGCAACCGCGACCAGGCGCTGTCGCGCACCCGGGAGGCGGCCCTGCGCAACGAACAGGTGGTCGCAGTGGCCACCCAGGCGGCCGGCACCGCCCATGAGCTGGGCACGCCGCTGTCCACCATGGCGGTACTGCTCAGCGAGATGCGCGAGGATGCCCGCGGCGACCCGGCGCTCGAGAAGGACATCGACCTGCTGCGCCAGCAGGTCGATGTCTGCAAGTCGCGACTCCGCCATCTGGTGGAGCACGCCGATCGGCGCCGCATGGCCGAGCCAGAGCGGCGTGACGCCCGCGACTGGCTGGCCAGCGTGGTACAGCGCTGGCTGGTACTGCGCCCGGACGTCAGCCACCGTCTTGAGATCGTCGGCCAGCGAGGCATCCCTTGGCTGACGGTGGACACCACCCTGGACCAGGCCATGACCAATCTGCTCAACAACGCCGCTGACGCCAATCCCGACGACATCAGCATTCGTTTGGACTGGACCGCCGACGAGGTGACCATCGATATCCGCGATCATGGGCCGGGCGTCGCCATGGCCATTGCCGACCAGCTAGGCGAGACCTTCGTCTCCACCAAGAGCAAGGGGCTGGGCATCGGGCTGTTTCTCACCCACGCCACGATCAACCGATTCGGCGGCGGCGTGAGCCTGTATAATCATCCTGAGGGGGTACGCTGACGGAAGTGACGCTCCCCCACAGTGCCGCCTGAGCCACTCAAACCGACGAGGATGCCATGCAAGATGCCGATTCACGCCTGCTGATCATCGACGACGACGAGATGTTCTGCCATGTGCTGTCGCGAGCCATGGCCAGACGCGGGTTCGAAGTGCTGGTGGCACACGACGCCGAGCAGGCGCTGGCCCTGGCCCGCCGCCATCGCCCCGGGCTCGCGACCCTGGATCTCAAGCTGGAGCACAGCTCGGGGCTCAAACTACTGCCGGAGCTACTGCAAGCGGTCCCCAACTGCCGCGTGGTGGTGCTGACCGGCTACTCAAGCATCGCCACCGCCGTCGAGGCCATCAAGCTAGGCGCCGTCAACTACCTGTGCAAGCCGGCCGACGCCGAGGAGATCCTGGTCGCCCTGGGCCGCGAAGGAGGCGACCCGGATGCCGAAGTCGCCGACAATCCGCCTTCGATCAACCGCATCGCCTGGGAGCATATCCAGAAGGTGCTGCAGGAGCACGACGGCAATATCTCCGCCACGGCCCGCGCCCTGGGGATGCACCGGCGCACACTGCAGCGCAAGCTGCAGAAGCGACCGGTGCGGCGGTAAGCCGTAAGCCGTAAGCCGAGAAGTTGCCACCGGCCTGGCCAGTGACGTCGGTTTTTCTTACAGCTTAAAGCTTATAGCTCCCGGCGAAGCCGGGTCATTGGGCCGTCCAGCCAAGGTCGATATTGAAGCTCGAGCCGGTCACTGCACCGGCGGCGTCAGAGGCGAGATAGGCCACCAGTTCGGCCACCTCATGGGGCTGGATCAGCCGCTTGACGGCGGCGTTCTTCAGCATGATCTGCTCGACCACCGCCTGCTCCTCCATACCGTGGAGCTTCGCCTGATCGGCGATCTGGTTGTCGACCAGAGGCGTCTTCACATAGGCCGGGCAGACGGCATTGGCAGTGATACCCTGGGGCCCACCCTCCAGAGCAGCCGTCTTGGTCAGCCCGATCATGCCGTGCTTGGCGCTGATGTAGGCCGATTTGCCGGGCGATGCCACCTGGGCGTGCACCGAGGCGATATTAATGATGCGGCCCCAGCCGTTGGCGCGCATCGACGGCCAGGCGGCCTGGCTGAGCAGGAAGGGGGCAGTGAGCATCAGGTCGAGAATCTGGCGCCACTTGGCCTCAGGGAAGTCCTCGATGGGCGACACGTGCTGGATGCCGGCGTTGTTGACCAGGATATCCACGCGCTCGAAGCGCTTGATTGCCTCCGCCACCGCAGCCTTGCAGGCGTCACCGTCGGTCAGGTCGGCTTGAAAGAAGGCCGCGCCAACGGCGTCCGCCTTCTCGCGGGCCTGCTCATTGAAGTCCACCGCCAGCACCTGATACCCCAGTTCGCGAAAATGGCCCACCACGGCTTCTCCGATGCCGCTGGCAGTGCCGGTTACCAGGGCAACTCGCGGCGCGGCGGTCGTTGCATTCGACATTAACACCTCCTCGTGCTCACCGATGAGTCAGGGCCGCTCCCAGCCCTGCAGAACAGAGCCAGCATAAGCCCAGGTCGGCGATGACACCAGCCTCATTGCGCGGGCGCTGGCGCCATCACTCGGTCCATCAGACGCTGAGCCAGTCGGCTCGCCTCCTGGCGTGAGCCCAGATCGGAGAGGTCGTCCAACAGCTCGCAGCGCCACAGCCACAGCGACGACTCGAGTCTTTCCACCAGGAACTCGTAACGACCCGAGGGCAGTGCAAAGCGCCTGCGCTCATCGCTGAGTGGCGCCGGGCTTCCCGGGTCCACCGGCACCAGCACCAGCGATAGCGACACCGGTGCGACCAGGGCGCCGACCAGGTAGTCGTCCACGTCCGTGAACGACCAGCGCTGAAAGCAGAGCGCGTCGACGCTGAGCCTCGGGTTATAGTGCGGCGCCGCTTTCATGTCGCGCCCCTGCTGGCGCTGCCAGGCCGCGGCGAGTTCGCGTAGCCGTTCGTACTGCTCTGGGCTCGGGGCCTGCATGACGCCTCCTCTGATGACTGACAATTGTCGAGCGCCCCTTCCGGCAAGGCCGCCTCGCGACTGCTATTCTGGCAGTTCCCCCGCGACGAGGAATGCCCATGACACCGCAACAGCGCCTCGAGCTTGCCGTCACGATTGCCAGGGAAGCCGGCGAGCGCATCATCGACGCCCGTCACCGCCAGGTCTTCGGCCACCGCTACAAGCACGGCCAGGAGCTGGTCACCGACGTGGACATGGAGATCGACACCCTGATCGGTGAACGGCTGGACGCCCACCTGCCCGGCGAGACGCGACTGAGCGAGGAGCTTGCGCCGGATCGCGAGGTGCTGAGCCGGGGCGACGATCTCTGGGTGATCGACCCGATCGACGGCACCGTCAACTTCGCTCATGGACTGCACCATGTCGCGGTCTCCATCGCCTGGTTCAGCGAGGGCAAGACGCGACTGGGCGTGGTGCATGCCCCCTTCCTCGGCGAAACCTTCAGCGCCCTGCTCGGGCAAGGTGCCTGGTGCAACGATCAACCGATCCACGCCAGCCGCACCACCGATCTGCAGCGCTGTCTCATCGGCACCGGCTTCCCCTATCGCCGCGACAGCCGCCCCCCGCTCATGCGCCGACTGATGGCGGTGCTCGCCCACTGCCAGGATGTACGACGCAACGGCTCCGCCGCCTTGGACCTGTGCGACGTGGCCTGCGGACGCCTCGATGCCTACTATGAAAGTGTGTCTCCATGGGACTTCGCCGCCGGCTGGCTGATCGCCCGCGAAGCCGGGGCCCGCGCCGGCCATCTCTACCCCTGCCCCAAGGGCATCCCCGACGATCTCTACGGGGAGAACCTGCTGGTCGGGGACCCGAAATTCATGCCGAGCTGGGTGAGCTGCTGCGCGCTGCCGATGCCAACGAGCTGGCCGACCTCTGAGGCCCACCGCATAGCCCACCGCAATGGCCGCGCTAGCGTGCCGCTATTGGCGGCGGCTGGCGCGATCGGTCACAATGCGGCGAATGAATTCGCAAGGAGAACCGCCATGTTCGTCGTGATCTTCGGCCGTCCCGGCTGCCCCTTCTGCGTCCGTGCCCAGGCGCTGGCCGAACGACTGGAAGGCGCCGGTGCCATTCAGGGCCACCGCTACGTGGACATCCATGCCGAGGGCATCACCAAGGCCGACATGGAGAAAACCATCGGCAAGCCGGTGACGACGGTGCCGCAGATCTTCGTCGACCAGACCCATGTGGGCGGCTTTACCGAATTCGATCAGTACGTCCGCGAGCAGGCCCTGCTGGCCCCCGCCACCACCGACTGACGCCCCGTGCCGGGCCGCCGTCGGGCGGCCCCAACCCCCTAAGCGTCGTTCCCCCGTTGAAAGCCTCTCGCCGCCACGCCCTATACTTAGGTCGTGACGACAGGGGGCATCAGGACAGAGGGACGGGGACGATGCAACGGGAAGAATTTGTCCAGCAGCTATGGCTCGACTACATCCATCAGCATCCGGATGTCGGCGCCCTGCGCCTGTGGCCCACGAATGCCCCGGCGGAGTACCTGGCGCTGCTGACCCTGAATCAGAGCCCCTTCTCGGCCGCCGAGCTGGTACCGACCCTGGGCCATATCGGCTATCGCCCCATGCATCACTATGCCATGGCCGACCGCGGCCTGCTGGTCACCCTGCTGATGCCGCCGGATGACGGTGCCTGGCTGGTGCTGGCCGAACTGCAGCTGGGTACCCTCTCGCGTCAACCGCGCGACCAGCTGACCCAGCTGGTATCGCAGACGCATCCTCAGGACCGGCGCGGCCAGAACCTTCTGTGCCGCGGCCGCCCCTGGCCGATGCCCGACTGGGCCACCTACCAGACGCTATGCAACGCCCACCCCCTGGCCGGCTGGCTGGCGGTCATGGGCCCCAGCATGCACCATGCCGGCTTCGACTGTGAGCGCCTCGGCAGCGACCTGGCGACCCTCGATGCCGGTCTCGCCCAGGCCGGGCTGCGGGCAACCCGGACCGGCATCACGGCATCTTTCCGATCTCGCCGCTGCTCGACTACAGCTTCTACCCCACCTGCTCACGCCGCCTGGCCTTCGCCCAGGGTCACGAGCACCGCATCGATCTGGGCGGCCTGGCGCTCGTCCAGAAGTGCCTGAGCCATGACCACGAGCGGGCGGTCGAGCTGCTGCTGCCCCACCACACGCGCTGCGAGATCGCGTGACGGCTCCCGCCCGAGTCGATGGGGCGAGGGATCTCACGGATGTTTGCTGAGCACCTCCTGCGGTTATCCACAGATTCTGTGGATAACGTTGTGCAAGACGCCGGGGTAACGCGCCTCTGACGAGAGCCTGCCGGGATGGCGATCAGGCCGGTCAATTTTTCATCACGTTAACATGAAGACCCGGGCGCTGGACGCCCGGGTCTCGTGACTGCCTTGACCTCTCGCCATCAGACAGTATCGAAGGTCATCTCCGGCACATGCTCGGGGACCACCAGCTTGCCGGCGGTCTTCTCGACGATCTCTTCGACAGATACGCCCGGCGCCCGCTCCTTGAGGATGAAGGCGCCGTTCTCGATCTCGAGATAGGCCAGATCGGTGAGCACCCGATTGATGCAGCCGGCACCGGTCAGCGGCAGCGTGCACTGCTCGAGCAGCTTGGACTCACCGTGCTTGGAGGCGTGGGTCATGGTGCAGATGATATTCTCGGCGCCGGCCACCAGGTCCATGGCACCGCCCATGCCCTTGATCAGCTTGCCGGGAATCATCCAGGAGGCGATGTTGCCGTGCTGGTCGATCTCGAAGGCGCCAAGCACCGTCAGGTCGACATGACCGCCACGGATCATGGCGAAGGATTCCGCCGAGGAGAAGATCGCCGCCCCGGGACGCGCGGTCACGGTCTGCTTGCCGGCGTTGATCATGTCCGGATCGACTTCGTCTTCGGTGGGAAAGCGTCCCATGCCCAGCAGGCCGTTCTCGGACTGGAGCATGACATCCATGCCATCGGGAATGTAGTTGGCCACCAGGGTGGGGATGCCGATACCCAGGTTGACGTAGAAGCCGTCCTGGAGTTCACGCGCCACGCGCTGAGCCATCTGTTCGCGAGTCAGTGCCATCTTGTTGCCTCTTGTGTTCGGTTGAGAAGCGCCGGCATCGAAGGCCGGCCGTCAGGAAGCCGTGCCGTACGCTCAGCTCTCGCGCACGGTGCGCTTCTCGATGCGCTTCTCGAAGGAGCCCTGGATGATACGGTCCACGTAGATGCCCGGGGTATGGATCTGGCTAGGTTCCAGCTCCCCCGGCTCGACAATCTCCTCGACCTCGACCACGGTGATCTTGCCGGCGGTCGCTGCCATGGGGTTGAAGTTTTGCGCGGTATGGCGATACATCACGTTGCCGTAGCGGTCGGCTTTCCAGCCCTTGACGATGGCGAAATCGCCGGTCATGGCCTCTTCAAGAATATAGTGGCGACCGTTGAACTCGCGCACCTCCTTGCCTTCGCCAATCGGCGTGCCATAGCCGGTGGCGGTGTAGAAGGCCGGAATACCGGCGCCGCCGGCGCGCATCTTCTCGGCCAGGGTGCCCTGGGGAGTGAGCACGACCTCGATTTCGTCGTTGAGCATCTGCTGCTCGAACAGGGCGTTCTCGCCGACGTAGGAGGCATAGATCTTGCTGATCTGGCGATCTTCCAGCAGCAGCCCCAGGCCGAACCCATCGACGCCGCAGTTGTTGGAAATCACGGTCAGATCGGAGACGCCGCGGCGCTTGATCTCGGCAATCAGGTTCTCGGGAATACCGCACAGCCCGAAGCCCCCGGCAATCACGGTCATGCCGCTCTCGATGCCAGCCATTGCCTCTTCGTAGGAGTAGACGCGCTTGTCGAATCCGGCCATCGCAAAGCCTCGTTTTGTTGTGGGATGGATGAATGACGATACGCTTTCAGTGTTGACTCGGCCAATATATTTGTTAAGTTTGTTTTTTTTATCAATTAATCGGATTGGCAAATAAATAATCCATGAGCATGACCGCCAAGCAGCTGCGCGCCTTCCTCGCCGTTTCCCAGACGCTGAGCTTCACTCAGGCCTGCGAACGGCTGCACCTGTCGCAACCGGCGCTAAGCCTGGCCATCAAGGGGCTGGAGGAGAGTCTTGGCGGACCGCTGCTGATCCGCAGCACCCGCAGCGTGCGCCTGACCCCGGAAGGCGAGACCCTGCTGCCGCTGGCCAAGCGGCTGCTGGCCGACTGGGACAACGCCGAGGAGCTGCTGCGTCAGCGCTTTACCCTGCAGCTGGGTCGTGTCGCCGTGGCGGCCATGCCCTCCTTCGCCTGCAACCGACTGCCGCCGGCCCTGCGCGTCTTTCGCGAGCGCTTCCCGCGCGTCAACGTGACGGTGCACGATGTGATCAACGAGCAGGTCATCGACATGGTGCGTCGCCAACAGGTCGAGCTCGGCATCGCCTTCGAGCCGGAAACGCGCGAAGGCATCGATTTCCTGCCGCTCTTCGAGGACACCTTCGTGGCCGTGGTGCCCCGCGATTCTCCCCTCGCCGAGGCCGAGGAGGTGCATTGGCCGGCATTACTGCGCTACGACTTCATCACCCTGCAGCGCCCATCCATGGTGCGCATCCTGCTCGAACAGGCGCTGGGTCGCCGCTACTCCGAGCTGCCGGTCGCCTTCGAGAGTCATCAGCTGGCCACCGTCGGTCACATGGTTGCCAGCGGGCTGGGCGTCAGTGCGGTACCGGCCCTGTGCCATGCCCAAATGCAGGAGCTGGGGGCCCGCTGCCTGCCGCTGCGCGACCCGCAGATCCGCCGCACGGTGGGCGTGGTCATCAGCGCCGGACAGGAGCTCTCGGTCGCCGCCCGGGCGCTGCACGAGGTACTCCAGAGCACCCTGGCCGCAGAACCGGTCGCGCCCGCTCCCCCTGAGGACGGGCATGCACAACCGCTGGGCAGCCCCGCCGCGATCCATTAGCATGATCCACTGGCACCTACCGTTATCACCCGCTGAAGGAGAGCGGCATGTCGACCCTCAAGGGGCTCGTCAGCATCCTGCTGATGATCATCACCACGCTGGGCTGGGGCATCCCCCTTATCGCCCTGACCCTGGTCAAGCTGATCACCCCCGGACGCCGGCTGCGTCGGCTGGTGCTCAGGGGCCTCAACGCCGTGGCGCTCAACTGGATCGGCATCAACCTGTGGTGGATGCGGCACTGGCTCAATCCCCAGCTGGATGTTCGCTTGCCGGAGGGACTGTCGCGCGACCGGTGGTGGCTGGTGCTCTCCAATCATCGCAGCTGGACCGATATCTTCATGCTGTTTCTGGCCCTTCACCGGCGCATCCCCATGCCGCACTTCTTCGTCAAGCGCCAGCTGATCTGGGTGCCGATCGTCGGGCTGGCGTTCTGGGCCCTGGAATTCCCCATGCTGCGCCGCATGAGCCGGGAGCAGCGTGAGCGTCACCCGCATCTGGCGCGACGCGACCAGCAAGCCACCGAGCGCATGTGCCGGCACGCCCGCGAGCGGCCCATCGCCATCTACAACTTCGTCGAGGGAACGCGCTTCACCCCCGCCAAGCATCGCGCCCAGGGCTCTCCCTATCGCCACCTGCTCCAACCCCGGGCCGGCGGCATCGCCCAGGTGGTCAACCTGCTGGGAGACCGCCTGAGCGGCATCATCGACGTCACCCTGAGCTACCAGAACCCCTCGCCCAGCTTCTGGGACTTCCTGTGCGGCCGCGAGGGCGCCGCCAGGTTCGAGGCGAGGCGCCTGCCGGTCCCCGCGTGGATGCTGGAAGGCGACTATCAAGACGACCCGGACTACAAGGAGCGCTTCCACTCATGGCTCAACGCCCTGTGGCAGGAAAAGGACGCGGCCCTCGATTCACGCTGACCCTGCTGATGCTGCTGACGTTGGCCGCCTGTGCCTCATCGGGCGGCGAGGTGCAGCGCAGCGGCGACCCCGGCATCGCCGGCCACTGGATCACCGTGCAGCGCGGCGATACGCTGGGCGCCATCGCTGCCAGAGCCGACGTACCCCTGGCCCGCCTGGAGCGCTTCAACCCCGGCGTCGATGCCCGCCGCCTGGCGGTGGGCCAACGCCTGCTGGTGCCGACTCACCAGGAGCGTGCGCCTTCCGGCGGCCCCTATCGCTACCAGGTGCGTCCCGGCGACACCTACTCCGGCATCGCCCGGCGCTTCAACACCACGGCATCGCGCATCCAGTCCGCCAACCCCGGCACCCAGCCCACCCAGCTCAGGGTCGGGCAGGTGATCCAGGTGCCGCTGCGCGGCAGTGGCGCCGCGGCATCGGCAACGGCGAGCCGCCCCTCTTCGAGCAGCGGGGGGCTCGCCGCAGCGCGGCCAGCGGGTCGTCGCGCGCCTCGTCGACTTCATCGGCATCATCGCCCTCTGGCAGCAACGGTGCCCTGCCCGCCTCGGCGGGCAACTGGCCCTGGCCCCTGGACGACTACCGGGTGGTGCGCTCCTTCGGCACCGACAGCCGCGGCACCCTGCAGCCCATGCTGCTGGCCACCGGCAACGGCGCCAAGGCCAAGGCCGTGGCCGACGGCGACGTGCGCTTCGCCGGCAGCATGCGCCAGCTCGGACGGGTGGTGATCGTGCATCACAGCGACAACCTGCAGAGCGTCTATGCCCTGTGCGACGCGCTGCTGGTGCAGGACGGCACCAGGGTCAGCCAGGGCACGCCGCTGTGCGAGGTGGGCTTGAGCAACGCCACCGAGCGTCACGACCTCCTGTTCGATATCCGCCAGGGCGGCAAGCCCATCGATCCGCAGCGCGTGCTTCGTTAACCCATGCCCCACCGGACACCCTGCTCAACGCTTCGCCCGTGCTGCGCCGCTTCGATGACCTGCTCGGCGGGCCGCGGGCCAGCGAGGCCCTGGCCCGTCTGAATGCCGAGCTGGCGTGGCAGCAGCCCCGGCTGCGGCTGTTCGGACGCGAGCATCCGATCCCGCGCCGCCAGGTATGGATGGGCGATCGCGACGCTCGCTATCGCTACTCAGGCCAAGGGTTCAGCCCCGAGCCCTGGCATCCCACGGTGGCCGCTATCCGTGACGCCGTCATCGCCCGCCTGGCGGCCCGCGGCATGGCGGCCGAGTTCAACAGCGTGCTGCTCAACCGCTATGCTGACGGAGAGCAGCGCATGGGCTGGCACAGCGATGACGAACCGGAGCTAGGCCCCGACCCGCTGATCGCGGCGGTGAGCCTGGGGGCGGAGCGTCCGCTGCGCTTCCGCTGGAAGGATCGCTCGCGGGAAGCGTTCAACGTCCCCTTGCCCCACGACAGCCTGCTGCTGATGGGGTCTGGGGTGCAGCACCAGCTGCAGCACGCCCTGCTGCCACGGCGCTGCCAGGGGCTGCGCATCAGCCTGACCTTTCGGCTTATCCGGCCCTCATGAACCAACGGCACCCCGACTCATGATGAGCCGGGGGCGCCGGAGGAGCTACCCGCTGGGGGTCGGAAGGATAAAGTTCATCGCATACTGACGTGAACAGGATCTGTGGGAGGGACGGTTCGACGCCTCGACTTCAGCTCGCGAAGTAGCGCGCAGCGCTACCCATGGAGCGCCTGCGGCGCCTTCGTCGAAGCGTCGAACCGCCGGCAGAGCGGGCCTCCCACCTCCCACCTTGAAGCTTGCCAAACATGTTCACGCTAAAATGCGAAGAGCCATATGTTTAGCCGCGATAGTAGCCGGGCGTCACGAAGGGCATCTTGCTGACGATCATCGGCAGCCGCTTGCCGCGGACCTCGGCGTAGACCGTGGTCCCGACCTCGGCCTGCTCGATGTCCACGTAGCCCATGGCCACCGGCCTGCCGACGCTGGGGCCGAAACCGCCGGAGGTGACGGTGCCGATACGCTGGTCATCGGCACCGAACAGCGCCGTGCCCTCGCGAACCGGCGCCCGCCCCTCCCCGAGCAGGCCCACGCGCTTGCGGCGGTGATCCTTGACCTCGACCTGATGCAGGATCACGTCGGCCCCGGGAAGCCGCCCGCCCGCTCGCCGCCGCGCCGGCGCGGCTTGCCGATGGCCCAGATCAACCCGGCCTCGACCGGCGTGGTCTCGGTGTCGATATCGTGGCCGTAGAGACAGAGCCCCGCCTCCAGTCGCAGCGAATCCCGGGCGCCCAGGCCAATCGCCTCGACCTCCTCTTCCGCTAACAGCCGGCGAGCCAGCGTCTCGGCGTGATCGGCCGGCACCGAGATCTCGAAGCCATCCTCGCCAGTATAGCCGCTGCGGCTCACCCACACCGGAATATCGTCAATCTCGAAGCGCCCGTGCTGCATAAAGACCATCTCGCAGGCCGCCGGGCAGAGCCGCTGCATGACCGCTGCGGCCTGGGGGCCCTGCAGGGCCAGCAGGCCGCGGTCGAGCACCTCGATACTGTGCTCGACATCCAGGCCGGTCTCCAGCAGCGCTACGTCTTGATCCTTGCAGGCCGCATTGACCACCAGATGCAGATGGTCGCCGACATTGGCCACCATGAGGTCATCGAGGATTCCCCCTCCTGCCCGGTAAACAGCGCATAGCGCTGCATACCGGCAGGCAGGCCGACGATATCGGCCGGTACCAGCGTCTCCAGCGCCTGGGCGGGACGCGGCCCCCGCAAGAGGACCTGTCCCATGTGGGAGACATCGAAGAGACCGCAGGCGGTCCGGGTGTGCTCATGCTCCTTCTTGACCCCGAGCGGGTACTGAACCGGCATGTCATAGCCGGCGAAGGGCACCATCTTGGCGCCGAGCTCCCGGTGCAAGGCATTAAGCGGCGTATGCTTGAGATCGCTCATAGGGGTTTCCTCATCTGATGTTGCGTTCACGGCCGCGACGGGCGCTGAGACCGACGGGGCCCAACGCAGCGGGGTGCTCCACAGGGCACCCCGAAGACGTCGCCGTCAATCAGCTCTTGCTGTGGTCGAGGTCCTCGCCCGGCAGCACCTCCTTGCCGTCGAAGTAGTCCTTGGTGACCTTGAACACCACCGGCGACAGCAGGGCCAGGGCGATCAGGTTGGGAATCGCCATCATCGCGTTGAAGGTATCTGCCATCAGCCAGATGAAGCCCAGGTTGGCCATGGCACCCAGCGGGATGGCGACCACGAACAGCACGCGGTAGAGCATGATCGAGCGGGTCCCGAACAGGAACTGGAAGCACTTCTCGCCGTAGAAGGACCAGCCGAGAATGGTGGTAAAGGCGAAGATGGCCAGCGCCACCGAGACGATCTGGTTACCGAAGCCGGGCAGCGCCGCATCGAAGGAGAGCGCCGTCAGCGAGGCACCGGCTTCACCTTCGATCCACACCGTCGAGGTCAGGATCACCAGCGCGGTGATGGTGCAGACGATGATGGTATCGATGAAGGTACCGAGCATGGCGATCATGCCCTGGCGCACCGGGTTCTTGGTCTTGGCCGCCGCGTGGGCGATGGGGGCGCTGCCCAGCCCCGCCTCGTTGGAGAAGATGCCGCGCGCGACGCCGAAGCGAATCGCCGCCATCACCGCCGCCCCGGCGAAACCGCCAACCGCCGCATGGGGATTGAAGGCGTAGTAGAAGATCATGCCGAACGCCTCACCGATCTGACCGGCGTTGACGACCAGCACCAGCAGCCCGGCGACGATGTAGGCGATCCCCATGACCGGCACCAGCTTGCCGGCCACCTTGGCGATACGCTTGATCCCGCCCAGGATCACCGCACCGGCGAGCACCATGATCACCACCCCGGTGAGCCAGTGGGGAATGTTGAAGGTGGAATCCAGGGCATCGGCCACCGAGTTGGACTGCACGGTGTTGCCGATACCGAAGGCGGCCACCGCGCCGAAGAAGGCGAAGGCGCCCCCCAGCCACAGCCACTTCTTGCCCAGGCCGTTCTTGATATAGAACATCGGCCCGCCGATATGGTAGCCGGTGCTGTCGGTTTCCCGGTAGCGCACGGCCAGCACCGCCTCGGCGAACTTGGTGGCCATGCCTACCAGCGCCGTGATCCACATCCAGAACACCGCGCCGGGCCCCCCCAGGGCGATGGCCGTGGCCACACCGGCGATGTTGCCCGTCCCGATGGTGGCGGAAAGCGCCGTCATCAGGGCGTTGAAGGGGGAGATCTCCCCTTCCTCTTCCTTGGTCTTCTTGACGCCCGGGGCCGGTTCGGCGTCACGTCCCTGCCACATCAGCTTGAAGCCGGTCCCCAGCTTGCGGATCGGCATCAGCTTCAGACCCAGCTGGAGATAAAGCCCCACCCCAAGCAGCAGGATCAGCATCAACGGGCCCCAGACCACGCTGTTGATGGCGGTAAAGATCGATGTCAAGGTTTCCACGAACGTCTCCCTCAGGTTGTCTTGCACTTTTTGTTATGCCCGCCGGTGCCACAGATCAACGGCAGACACCCCTGGCTCGGGACTTTGTCATGCTGTGACGCGGCATTAGCACATGATCGCCATGGCGAACCGGCGTACCATAGCGGAAACCACCATTCATACGCCAGCCCGGCAAAAGGCGACCTGCCCCGCTACGCCCGCCTAGCCGGCCGCCTCGGCGAGCCCAGGGTTTCTTATCGGAAACACGCAGGCACCAAGAGTACCGGGCGGCTCGTCCCGACGGAGCGCGAGAGAGTCCTGGCGCTGCAGCACGCCTTTAGCCTAGTGAGGGCCGGCCAAGCTGTCGAATATCGCCTGTCCGGCGAGCGGGTGGCGGAAGACCGACTGGACGACAGCGAGCAAGCAGGCCACCCTGAAGGCGCCAGGCAGCGGCATCTGCCCCTGGATGACATACCCAGGCTCGCCAAATGCCGCCAATGGCGTTAGCATCTCCCCGGTCAGAAAACCTTTTTCGTATAGGAAATCACTATGAGCACGATTCCTGCCAACCTGCGCTACAACGACAGCCACGAATGGGTGCTGGACAACGGCGACGGCACCGTCACCATCGGCATCAGCGATCACGCCCAGCAGGCCCTGGGCGACGTGGTCTTCGTCGAACTGCCGGAAGTCGGGTCGCAGCCTGGAAAAGGGCGATGAATTCGGCGTGATCGAGTCCGTCAAGGCCGCTTCGGATCTTTACGCCCCCCTGGCCGGCGAGATCATCGAGGTCAACGAGGCGCTGGAAGACGCCCCGGAAACCGTCAATGAAGCGCCCTACGAGGGGGGCTGGATCATGAAGCTGCGCCTCGACGACGCCGCGCAGCTCGACGAACTGCTCGACGCGGACGGCTACCGGGCCGTGGCCGACGCCGACGACTGATGTTCCGCCCCGGCCGCTGGGCCGGGGCCTACCCCTACCTCTCGACTCCATCCGCCACTGCACAGGGTGCCTCATGGTTCTCGACAATCGCCGCCTGGCCGAACTGGCCGATCACGACGCCTTCATCCGACGCCACAACGGCCCCGGAGCCGATGATGTTGCCGCCATGCTGGCGACGCTGGAGCTGGACAGCCTCGCCACTCTGATCGAGCGCACCGTGCCGGCGGACATCCGCCTCGACCGCGAGCTCGACCTGGACCCGCCGAAGAGTGAGGCGGAGGCCCTCGACTACCTGAAGCGTCTGGCCAAGCAGAACAAGGTCTTCAAGACCTACATCGGACAGGGCTACCACAACACCCATGTGCCGGCCGTCATCCAGCGCAACGTCCTGGAGAATCCCGGCTGGTACACCGCCTATACCCCTACCAGCCGGAGATCGCCCAGGGTCGCCTGGAGGGTCTGCTCAACTTCCAGCAGATGGTCATGGACCTCACCGGCATGACGCTGGCCAACGCCTCGCTGCTGGATGAAGCCACCGCCGCCGCCGAGGCCATGGCGCTGTGTCAGCGCGCCAACAAGAAGACCAAGAGCCGCGCCTTCTTCGTCGCCGACGACGTCCTGCCCCAGACTCTGGACGTGGTGCGCACCCGCGCCCACTACTTCGGCTTCGAGCTGGTCGTCGGCCCCGCCGGCGATCTCGCCGCCCACGATGTCTTCGGCGCCCTGCTCCAGTACCCCGGCCAGAGCGGCGAGGTCCGCGACCTGGCCCCGCTCCTCGACGCCGCCCGGGAGAAGGGCATCATGACCTGCGTGGCCGCCGACATTATGAGCCTGGTGCTACTCGCCGAGCCCGGCGCCCTGGGGGCGGACATCGTGGTGGGCAACACCCAGCGCTTCGGCGTGCCCATGGGCTACGGCGGCCCCCATGCCGCCTATTTCGCCACCACCGACAAGCTCAAGCGCTCGATCCCGGGACGCATCATCGGCGTCTCCAAGGACAGTCGCGGCAACACCGCCCTGCGCATGGCCATGCAGACCCGCGAGCAGCACATCCGTCGCGAGAAGGCCACCTCCAATATCTGCACCGCCCAGGCCCTGCTGGCCAATATCGCCGGCTTCTACGCCGTCTACCACGGTGCCGAGGGGCTTACGACCATCGCCACGCGCATCCATCGCCTGACCACCCTTCTCGCCGAGGGCCTTAGCCGCAAGGGCGTGTCGCTGGCGCATGACAGCTGGTTCGATACCCTGCGACTCACCGGCGTGGACGCCGGCAAGATCCATGGTCGTGCCATGACCCACGAGATCAACCTGCGCTATTTCGAGAACGGCGACATCGGCATCAGCCTGGACGAGACCACCACCGCCCACGATCTCGACATCCTGTTCGACGTGCTGCTGGGCGAGGAGCACGGGCTGTCGGTGACCGCCCTGGACGAGGCGGTCGTCGCCGAAGGCAAGAGCGGCATCCCCGCTGCCTGCCGGCGCCGCTCCGCGTTTCTTCAGCACCCCACCTTCCAGCGCTACCGCAGCGAAACCGAGATGCTGCGCTATCTCAAGCGCCTGGAGAACAAAGATCTCTCGCTGACTCACGCGATGATCCCGCTGGGGTCCTGCACCATGAAGCTCAACGCCACCAGCGAGATGATCCCCATCACCTGGCCGGAGTTCGCCCAGATCCACCCCTTCGCCCCCCGGGAGCAGGCGGTGGGTTACAAGCAGATGATCGACGAGCTGGCGGCCTTCCTGGTCGAAGTGACGGGCTATGAGCATATCTCCATGCAGCCCAACTCCGGGGCTCAGGGCGAATATGCCGGCCTGGTGGCCATTCGTCGCTATCAGGCCGCCCAGGGCCAGGGGCACCGCGACATCTGCCTGATCCCCAGCTCCGCCCATGGCACCAATCCCGCCTCTGCGGCCATGGCCCACATGAAGGTAGTCGTGGTGGAGTGCGACGAGGACGGCAACATCGACATCGACGATCTGCGCGCCAAGGCCGAACGGCACAGCGACAGCCTCTCGGCGATCATGATCACCTACCCCTCCACCCACGGGGTCTTCGAGACCAATGTGCGGGAGGTCTGCGAGATCGTCCACCGCCACGGGGGACAGGTCTATATCGACGGGGCCAACATGAATGCCCAGGTGGGCCTGGCGCGCCCCGGCGATTTTGGCGGCGATGTCAGCCATCTCAATCTGCACAAGACCTTCTGCATCCCCCACGGCGGGGGCGGCCCGGGCATGGGACCGATCGGCGTCAAGGCCCATCTGGCGCCCTACGTCGCCAACCATGTGGTGACGCCTATCACCGGCGTCAACGCCGACTGCGGCGCGGTCTCGGCGGCGGCTTTCGGCTCCGCCTCGATCCTGCCGATCTCCTGGGCCTACATCAAGATGATGGGCGAGCGTGGCCTGCGCGAGGCCACGGAGCTTGCCATCCTCAACGCTAACTACGTCGCCCGCCGGCTCGAAGCCCACTACCCGGTGCTCTACAAGGGCGACAACGGCACCGTGGCCCACGAGTGCATCATCGACATCCGCCCGCTCAAGGCCGCCTCCGGCATCAGCGAGGAGGATATCGCCAAGCGCTTGATGGACTACGGCTTCCATGCCCCCACCATGTCCTTCCCGGTACCGGGAACGCTGATGGTGGAACCCACCGAGTCGGAGTCACGCTACGAGATCGATCGCTTCTGCGACGCCATGATCAGCATCCGCGAAGAGATCGCCCGGGTAGAGCGCGGCGAGTGGCCGGCGGACGACAACCCGCTGGTCCACGCCCCCCACACCATGGCCGACCTGATCGATCCCGAGTGGGAGCGACCCTATGACCGCGAGCTTGGCGCCTTCCCCGCCGAGGCGGTCAAGGCCGCCAAGGTCTGGCCGGCGGTGAATCGGGTCGACAACGTGCATGGGGACCGGCAGCTCATCTGCTCCTGCCCGAGCATCGACGAGTACCGCGACTGATTCCCCCCGAAGGCACTGCGCCCCGCCAGACGGCGGGGCGCAGCGCATCGCGGAACGCCGCGGCGATCAAAGCGGCGCACCTCCCTCCGCGTGACCGAAACGCTCACGCAGGCGCTGATCGCGAAATCCCTCCAGCAAACGCGCATAGCGGCGCGGCACCCGGGTCCCGGAGCGGGTCACCAGGTGCAGGGTCTCGTGTTCCACGACGGCCAGATCCAGCTCCTTGACCTGACGCTGCCAGGGCGACGTCTCCAGCACCAGCCGTGACACCACGGTGAACCCCAGCCCCCGCGCCACCGCGTCCAGCACCATGGCCACCTCGTTGGTAAAACCCTGCCGCCGGAACTGGCTCATGGAGCGGAACTCTCCAGGATAGTTGCTGCGCAGCAGCGCCCCGGCGTGGTTGACGCCATCGGAGTAGTTGATGAAGCCAATGCCCATCAGTTCGGCCAGGCTGGTACCGGCAAAGTCCGCCGGCACCACCAGACAGAGCGGCTCCTGGTGCCACAGGGTGCAATCCAGTTCCGCATGGCGCACCGGCTCGGTGATGATGCCCAGATCGTGGCGCCCGGCCAGCACATCGGCAACGATCTCCTGGCTGAAGGCGAAGCTGTAGCTGACCGTGAGCCCGGGATACATCTGCTGCTGGCCGAGGATATCGGGGTAGAACATCAGGCCCACGCTGCCCGGCGAGGCAATTCGGCACTCGCCGGAATCCAGGGCTTCGTCATCCAGGGAGTGGCGGAACTGCTCGTGCTCGGCGAACAGCCGCAGCCCGTAATCGTAGGCGCGACGACCGGCCTCAGTCAGGGAGAAGCGTCGCCCGCGGCGATCCAGCAGCGACTTGCCCAGGTACTGCTCCAGCTTGCGCACGTGCTGACTGACCCCGGGCTGTGTCATCTCCAGGCGCTGGGCAGTGCGGGTGAAGCTGCCGGTCTCGACGAGGGTCACGAAGGTACGAAAATAGAGGGCATTGAACATGGGCATCGCTTGCGAGATCGGACAGGACCGGGTGGCGCCATTCTAGCAGCCCCACCCCCTCGACGCAGCGCTGCGCCCTCACCGCCGGCATGTTAGCATCGCAGCAAGACACACGTTTTGCTCCGCTAGCCTCCGACACGGACGTTTCCTCAATGCCCGATACCGCCGTTCTCATGTCGCCACAGACCGTCTCCAGCACCGTCTCGCCGCTACGCAGCCTCGAGGTGCTCTCCCAGCACGAGGTGAATCGCCTGCGCGACACCTCCAAGAGCGGCCTGCACGACATCCTGCGCCGCTGCGCCCTGGCGGTACTGAGCACCGGCAGCATGACCGACGACAGCATCGAGCTGATGGAGGCCTACAAGGACTTCGATATCGAGGTCCTGCAGCAGGACCGCGGGATCCGTCTCAAGCTCAGCAATGCGCCCGCCGAGGCCTTCGTCGACGGCAAGATGATTCGCGGTATCCGCGAGCATCTCTCCTCGGTGCTGCGCGATATCGTCTACGTCTACAACGAGATTCAGACCCACAAGCGCTTCGACCTCTCCACCGGCGAAGGCACCACCAACGCGGTCTTTCACATCCTGCGCAAGGCCGGCACCCTCAAGCCCGGCCGCGATCCCAGCATGGTGGTGTGCTGGGGCGGGCACTCCATCACTCGCGAGGAGTACGAATACACCAAGGACGTGGGCTACCACCTGGGGCTGCGCGAGCTCGACATCTGCACCGGCTGCGGTCCCGGCGCCATGAAGGGGCCCATGAAGGGCGCCAACGTGGCCCACGCCAAGCAGCGGCGCAGCGAGGGCCGCTACCTGGGGGTTTCCGAGCCCGGCATCATCGCCGCCGAGGCCCCCAACCCGCTGGTCAACGAGCTGGTGGTGATGCCCGACATCGAGAAGCGCCTGGAGGCCTTCGTGCGCGTCGGCCACGGCATCATCGTCTTTCCCGGCGGCGTGGGGACCGCCGAGGAGATTCTCTACCTGCTGGGCATCCTGCTCCACCCCGACAACGCCGACATGGAGATGCCGGTGATCTTCACCGGGCCGGCCAACGCCGCCAACTACTTCCGGCGTATCGACGAGTTTCTGGCCTATACCCTGGGCGACAAGGCCCGCGCCAAGTATCGGATCATCATCGACGATCCGGTCGAGGTGGCACGCACCATGCGCAAGGGCATCGATGCGGTCACCGTCTACCGACGCGATCAGCAGGACGCCTTTCACTTCAACTGGCGCCTGACCATCGCCCGGGACTTCCAGGCGCCTTTCGAGCCGACGCACGACAGCATGGCCGGCCTGGCCCTGCATCGCCAGCAGCCCATCCATGAGCTGGCCGCCAACCTGCGGCGGGCCTTCTCGGGCATCGTGGCGGGCAACGTCAAGGAGCAGGGGATTCGCGCCATCGCCGCCCAGGGCCCCTTTACCCTGCACGCCGAGCCCGAGCTGATGACCCGGCTCGACGACCTGCTCGGCTCCTTCGTCGCCCAGGGCCGGATGAAGCTGCCCGGCAAGGCGTACGAGCCCTGCTATCGGCTGGGGTAGCGCGGGGCATTACGAATGGTGGCTGTGTTGGGTGGCTATCGACTCCGTACGCAACACCGCTGGGAGGCTGCGCCTCCTGTCGCGATCTGAAGATGCTACATTAGAATGTATCGTATGTAGGAGCGCCGGTCCCCGTCGCGACTGGCGCCGCCAGGCGCCCTGGCGGCCCCGGTTAGCTGGCAGCGGTCGGACGCCACCAGAGCCACAGGACGTGCAGCAGCAGGCCCAGGGTGGCGCCGTGGGCGATCAGCAGCTGCCAGCTGATCCAGGCCGTGAACAGCGCATGCCATCCGCCCATCAGGATGGCCCCGGCCACCAGGCAGAGACCGAAGCGGCAAAGCAGCGTCGGCAGGCGCCGCCGCTCCGACGGTTCCAGCATGCGCCAGTGGGCCACTGAGACTGCGGCGACCGCTGCCCCGGCCATCAGGATCAGGGTGAGCCGGTTGTCATCCCCCCGGCCAGATAGCGCGGCACGGTGGCCATCATCAGCACCACCAGCCCCAGCATGATACTGAGCCGCTCAGCGGTGGGCTGCACCTTCATCAGGCTACCTTCAACTGCTGGGCATCGATCCAGGCTTCCACCCAGGGCAGCGCCGCGTCATCGGCCATGAAGGTCTCCATCGCATCGACCTCCAACCGCTCGCCCAAACGGCTGGCCCCCAGCCCTTGAAGCATCTCGTCCAGCCGCCGTCCGGCCCCGCAGAAGGTCTCGCCGTAGGAGCTGTCGCCCAGGGCGATGAGACCGTAGCGCAGGCCGGAAAGCGCTGGGCTCTGCTCGTCGAGGGCCCGGGCCAGGGGCACGAAGTTGCCCGGGAAGTCACCGCTGCCGGTGGTAGAGACGCAGAACAGCGCCAGATCCGGCAAGGGATCGACCAGCTCCTCCAGGTTAGGCTGCTCGAGGATCGCCACCTCATAGCCGGCCGATTCGAACAGCGGGCTGACTTGCTCGGCGACATCGAGGGCGCCGCCATACATGGTTCCAACGAAGATTTTCAGCTTTGGCATGTCGTCGTTATACCTGAGTATTTTGATCGGATATTAACATGGCCGGGGCAGGCCCGACAGCATCGCTCTGGGTCGCCCAAGCGCTCCATGCACCTCGCGAAAAGTCCGAGTACAATACTCGGACTTCACCTGATGGAGATGACATGCTGGAAACCTTCGAAGCCTGGATCACCCCGATCATGATCGGCGGGCTGATCCTGTTCATGGGCTTTATCATCTGGGACCTGGCACGCAAGTCCCGCGCCGGAACGTTCGGCACCCTGATGCTGTTCGTGGTGCTCGGCGCCGGCATCCTGGGCTATGTGTTCAAGGTGGTGATCACCTGGCTGATCGAGCGTGGCGGCGGGGTCTAACCCCACCGCCCCGGCACGCGCCCTCCCTTCTACCGGCCCGGCGTGCCAGCCATCGTGCACGATGGCTGGCACGCCCCTCCTGACGCAGCGCCGTTCAGCGCGGCGGCGGGCCGTCGTAGGCCTCGACCTGGCTCTTCAGCTTCTGGCCGGGACGAAAGGTGACCACGCGCCGTGCAGAGATCGGGATCTCCTCGCCGGTCTTCGGATTGCGGCCCGGCCGCTCGCGCTTATCGCGCAGATCGAAGTTGCCGAAACCAGACAGCTTGACCTGCTCGTTCTCGCGCAGGCAGGCCCTGATCTCCTCGAAGAAGGCCTCCACCATCGACTTGGCTTCCCGCTTGGTCAAGCCCAGCTCGGCGTGGAGGTGCTCGGCCAACTCCGCTTTGGTCAACGCGCCCATGTTGTCTCCCTCATGGTGGCGGTCCAGCCCGCCGCCGGCGTTTTCACTTTCCCCGGCTTCAGCCGCGCAGCTCGGCACCCAGGTGCTGACGCGACTCGGCGACGATGGCATCGACCAACTGATTGATTTCCTCGTCATTCAGCGTGCGCGAAGGATGCTGCCAGGTCAAGCCCAGGGCCACGCTCTTGTGACCCTCCGGCACGCCCTTGCCCTGATAGACATCGAACAGCCGAAGCGCCTCGAGCCACTGACCGGCCTGCGCTTGCACGCAGTCCAGTAGCGCCTGGACCGGCTGCTGCTCGCCCACCAGGAAGGCCAGGTCGCGACGCACCTCGGGGAAGCGCGACAGCGGCGTGAAGGCCGGCAGCCGACCGCGCAGCAGCGCATCCTGGCGTACCTCGAACAGCAGGGCATCGCTCTTGAGCCCGAGGGTCTCCCGCACCCCGGGATGCAGGGCGCCGATCCAGCCCACCTGCTCGCCGCGATAGAGCACCCGCGCGCTCTGTCCGGGATGCAGGGCAGGATGCTCCCGGGCTCGAAGCGCCAGGCGTCGGGCTCACCGCCCATGGCGATCAGGCTCTCCAGATCGCCCTTGAGGTCGAAGAAGTCCACTCGCGACTTGTCGCCGCTCCAGCCCTCGGGCTCGCGGCTGCCGCACACCAGGGCGCCGACCATGGGAATCTGCTGCAGATCGTCCAGGTCGCCGCGGAAGATCAGCCCGGTCTCGAACAGCCGCACCCGGGTCTGCTGACGGTTGAGGTTGTGCTCCAGCGCCCGCACCAGGCCCGGGAAGAGGCTCGCCCGCATCACCGACAGATCGCTGGAGATCGGGTTGGCCAGCCGCGGCGAGACGGCGTCGGGCAGCAGCGCCTGCTGCAGCTCCGGGGCCACGAAGCTGTAGGTCACCGCTTCCTGGTAGCCCGGGCCACCAGCTGGCGACGCAGCTGGGAGAGCGGCGTGCGCGCCTCGTGATCCGGGCGAAGCGCCAGGCGGGCCGCGGGACGGCGCACCGGCAGGCGGTTGTAGCCGTGGATACGCGCCACCTCCTCGATGAGGTCCTCTTCGATGGCGATGTCGAAGCGCCAGCTAGGCACCTCCGCCTGCCAGCCCTGCGCCTCAACGCTGACCCGCATGCCCAGCCGCTGCAGGATATCGGTCACCTCATCGGCGGGCAGCGCCTTACTCAACGCCTGCTCGAGCCGCGCCGCGCGCAGGGTCACCCGCCGGGGCGCGGGCAGGTTGGCCTGGCTCGCCGCTTCGACCAGCGGCCCCGGCTCGCCGCCGGTGATCGCCAGCAGCAGCGCGGTGGCCCGCTCCACGGCCTCGCGGGTCAGCTGGGGGTCGACGCCGCGCTCGAAGCGGTGGGAGGCATCGGTATGCAGGCCGTAGGTGCGCGCCTGACCAGCCACCGCCAGCTGCGTGAAGAACGCCGATTCCAGGAAGATATCCCGGGTCTCGGCACTGACGCCGGAGTGCTCGCCACCCATCACCCCGGCGATGGCCAGGGGGCCACGCTCATCGGCGATCACCAGGGTATCGTCGCGCAGCTCGATCTCCTGGCCGTCGAGCAACACCAGCCGCTCCCCCTGCGGGCCAGGCGCACCACTACCGCCCCGTGCAGATTGGCGCGGTCGAAGGCGTGCAGCGGCTGCCCCAGCTCGAGCATCACATAGTTGGTGACATCGACCACCGGGTCGATGGCGCGGATGCCGCTGCGACGCAGCCGCTCCACCATCCACAGCGGCGTGGCGGCGCTGACGTCGACACCCTTGATCAAGCGGCCGATATAGCGCGGACAGCGCTCGCTATCCTCGACGCGCACCGGGAAGGTCTCGTCGTGGGCGGCGGCCACCGGGGCGATCTCGGGGCCCTGGACCGTCAGCCGGTTGAGCACCCCGACCTCGCGGGCCAGCCCCTTCAGGCTCAGGCAGTCGCCGCGATTGGGGGTCAGGTCCACCTCGATGGTGTGGTCGTCGAGCCCCATCCAGGCACGGAAATCCTCGCCCACGGGAGCGGCAATCGGCAGCTCGAGAATACCGTGGGAGGTCTCCTCCTCCAGGCCCAGCTCCGAAGCCGAGCAGATCATGCCGTGGGACGCCTGACCGCGCAGCTTGGCCTTCTTGATGGCGAAGTCACCGGGCAGCACGGCGCCGACCCGGGCGAAGGGCACCCTCTGCCCCACCGCCACGTTGGGCGCGCCACACACCACCTGGACGGGCTCGCCGGAGCCATCATCGACCCGGCAGACATTGAGCTTGTCGGCATCGGGGTGCTGGGTCTTCTCCAGCACCTCGGCCACCACGACGCCCTCGAAGGCGGCAGCCACCGGCTCCACGGCATCCACTTCCAGCCCCGCCATGGTGATCTGGTCGGCCAGCGCCTGGGCACCCAGCTGCGGCGAGACCCAGTCACGCAGCCACTGTTCGGAAAATTTCATGACAAATCCTGTTTTCTGCCGAAGTTGATGTCGGGCCGCGTGGTCAGGCGAACTGGCGCAGGAAGCGCAGATCGTTGTCGAAGAACAGCCGCAGGTCGTTGACCCCGTAGCGCAGCATGGCCAGGCGTTCGGCCCCCATGCCGAAGGCGAAGCCGGTGTAGCGCTCGGCATCGATGCCCGAGTGGCGGAACACCTCGGGATGCACCATGCCGCAGCCCATCACCTCCAGCCAGCCGCTGTGGGAGCAGACCCGACAGCCCTCGCCGCCGCACATCACGCACTGGATATCCACCTCGGCGGAGGGCTCGGTGAAGGGGAAATAGGAGGGACGGAAGCGCACCGAGAGATCATCGCGCTCGAAGAAGGCGTGGAGGAAATCCTCGATGGTGCCCTTGAGGTCGGCGAAGCTGACGTCCTCGTCCACCAGCAGGCCCTCGACCTGATGGAACATCGGCGTATGGGTCAGATCCGAGTCGCTGCGATAGACGCGACCGGGGCAGACGATGCGAATCGGCGGCGCCTGCTCCTTCATGGTCCGCACCTGGACCGGCGAGGTGTGGGTGCGCAGCAGCCGGGTGGCATCGAAGTAGAAGGTGTCGGCCATGCCCCGCGCCGGATGGTGGGCGGGAATATTGAGCGCCTCGAAGTTGTGGTAGTCGTCCTCGATCTCCGGCCCTACCGCTACCTCGTAGCCGATGCGGGTGAAGAGCCCTTCGATGCGTTCCAATGTGCGGGTCACCGGATGCAGCCCGCCGCTGGGCTGGCCGCGGCCGGGCAGGGTCACGTCGAGACGCTCGGCGGCGAGCCGGGCCTCCAGCGCCGCCCGGGAGAGGGACTGACGCCGCGCCTCCAGCTCCTCGGCCAGCGCCTGTTTAGCCTGGTTGATGCGCTCGCCCGCCGCGGGGCGCTCCTTGGCCGGCAGCTTGCCAAGCCCCTTCAGCAGGGCGGTGATCTCGCCCTTCTTGCCGAGATAGCGGACCCGCAGCTCATCGAGGGCCGGCATGCTGTCGGCGGCCTGGATGGCGTGTCGGGCCTCGGCAACCAGTGTGGGAAGGTGGTCCATCCGTTGCGCTCCGAAAATAAGTCAGCCTGGGACAAAAAAACGATTCATCGCAGACTTGCGTGAACTTGCCCTGTGGGAGGGAGCTTTAGCTCGCGAAGTAGCGCGCAGCGCTACCCAAAGGGCGCCTGCGGCGCCTTCGCCCGGCAGAGCCGGCCTCCCACCATAAAACCTGCCAAACATGTTCAAGCTAAAGTACGAAGAACCAAAAAAAACAGGGGAAGAGCGGCTGCTCTTCCCCTGCGACAGGATGGCGACTGAGTGGACCGGCCAACCGCGCCGGCCCGTCACCATCGGCCGATGTCACTTACTGGGCAGCCTTGGCCTTCTCGACGATGGCGGCAAAAGCGGCCTTCTCGTTCACGGCCAGATCGGCCAGCACCTTGCGATCGATCTCGATCCCAGCCTTCTTCAGGCCGCCGACGAAGCGGCTGTAGGACAGGCCGTGCTGACGGGCACCGGCGTTGATCCGCTGGATCCACAGGGCGCGGAACTGGCGCTTGCGCTGACGGCGGTCGCGATAGGCATACTGGCCGGCCTTGATGACGGCCTGCTTGGCGACGCGGAAGACGCGCGAACGGGCACCGTAGTAGCCCTTGGCCTGCTTCAGAATCTTCTTGTGACGACGACGAGCGACGACACCACGCTTGACACGAGTCATGGCATTCTCCTGACGTTAAAGTTGGTCGACCAGCGGCTTAGAGGTTGGGCAGCATGCGCTGCACCAGGGCCTTGTCGGCGTCGTGGATCTGCTTCATCCCGCGCAGCTGACGCTTCCGCTTGGTGGACTTCTTGGTCAGGATGTGGCTACGAAAGGACTGCTTGTGCTTGAAGCCGTTACCTGTCTTCTTGAAGCGCTTGGCAGCGCCGCTGTTGGTCTTGATTTTCGGCATGAGGAAAACTCCGCTCGAGGTTTTTCAGAAAATCCGGGGCCGATGGCCGACGCTTGCGCCGGCCACCCGTTGGACAGGCCTTCGGATCACTTCTTCTTGGGGGCGATGATCATGATCATCTGGCGCCCTTCCATCTTGGGGAAGGACTCCACGGTCCCGATCTCCTCGAGATCCGCGGCGATCCGCTCCATCAGCTTGCGGCCGATGTCCTGGTGCGCCATTTCACGGCCGCGAAACCGCAGCGTGACCTTGCCCTTGTCGCCACCTTCGAGGAAACGCGTCAGGTTTTTCAGCTTGACCTGATAGTCGCCCTCGTCGGTGCCAGGCCGGAACTTGACTTCCTTAACCTGAATTTGCTTCGTCTTCTTCTTCTGAGCCGCTTTCTGCTTCTTCTGCTCGAAGACGAATTTGCCGTAATCCATGATCTTGCAAACGATCGGATCGGCATTGGAAATCTGCACGAGATCCATTCCGGCCGCTTCGGCGCGCTCCAGTGCTTCACTGGTGGGCACGATGCCCAGCTGCTCGCCGTCGCTGTCGATCAGGCGAACCTGATCCTCGGTAATGCGCTCGTTCATCGGGGGGCGCTTATCCTGGACGCGCCCTCTTGGGTTGCTTCGCTTGATGGTTCCGTCTCCACTTTAGCCTTGGAAGATGTCGCTACTGCCGCTCGGCCTGAATCCGGTCGACGAAGGCATCCACGGTCATGGTACCCAGATCGTCGCCGGTACGGGTCCGCACTGCCACCGAATCGGCTTCGACTTCCTTATCTCCCACCACCAGGAGATAGGGACCTTCTGCAACGTATGCTCGCGGATTTTAAAGCCGATCTTCTCGTTCCTCAAGTCCGCCTTGACGCGAAGGCCAACTTTCTGCAAACGCTGCTCCAGTTTCAGGGCAAAGTCGCGCTGCGCATCGGTGATGGTCAGCACCACCGCCTGCTCGGGGGCCAGCCACAGCGGCATGGCGCCGGCATAGTGCTCGATGAGGATGCCGAGGAAGCGCTCGAAGGAGCCGAGGATCGCCCGGTGCAGCATCACCGGGGTCTTGCGCGCCCCGTCCTCGTCCACGTACTGCGCCCCTAGACGACCAGGCAGGTTGAAATCGAGCTGCAGCGTACCGCACTGCCAGACCCGGTTGAGGCAGTCGCGCAGGGAGAACTCGATCTCGGGCCCGTAGAAGGCGCCCTCGCCCGGCTGCAGCTCCCAGTCGAGATCGATGGCATTGAGCGCCGCCTCGAGCCCCGCCTCGGCGCGATCCCAGAGCGCCGGCTCGCCCAGGAAGTCGTCCGGCCGGGTCGAGAGCTTGAGCTCCACGTCCTCGAAGCCCATCTCCCGGTAGACCTGCAGGGTCAGCCGAATGAAGGCCTCCGCCTCGGCCTGGATCTGCCCCTCGGTGCAGAAGATATGCGCATCGTCCTGGGTAAAGCTGCGCACCCGCATCAGCCCGTGCAGGGCCCCGGAGGGCTCGTTGCGATGACAGCTGCCGAACTCGGCCAGGCGCAGCGGCAGGTCACGGTAGCTCTTCAAGCCCTGGTTGAACACCTGCACGTGACAGGGGCAGTTCATGGGCTTGATGGCATACTCGCGCTTCTCGGACTCCGTAATGAACATCAGCTCGCTGTAGTGGCCCCAGTGGCCGGACTTCTTCCACAGCGACAGGTCCACCACCTGGGGGTCTTGATCTCCTGGTAGCCGTGCTCGATCTGCACGCGGCGCATGTACTGCTCCAGCGCCTGGTACATGGTCCAGCCGTTGGGGTGCCAGAACACCATGCCCGGCGCCTCCTCCTGCAGATGGAAGAGGTTCATGCGCTTGGCCAGTTTGCGATGATCGCGCTTCTCCGCCTCCTCGAGCCGCTTGAGATAGCCCTTGAGCTGCTTCTTGTCGCCCAGGCGGTACCGTAGATGCGGGTCAGCATCGGCTTGGAGGCGTCGCCCCGCCAGTAGGCGCCGGCCAGCTTGGTGAGCTTGAAGGCCTTGAGGTGCCGGGTATTGGGCACGTGGGGGCCCCGGCACATATCGGTATACTCATCGTGATGGTAGAGGCGGATGGTCTCGCCCTCGGGGATCTCGCGGACGATCTCCTCCTTGTAGGGCTCGTTGCGGTGCAGGAAGGTCAGCATCGCCTTGTCCCGGTCGACGTACTCACGCACCACGTCGTACTCGGTGTCGATGAGCGCCTTCATGCGCTTCTCGATCGCCTCCAGATCCTCCGGGGTGATCGACTCGCCGAAATCGATATCGTAGTAGAAGCCATCGTCGATCACCGGCCCGATGGCCATCTTGGCCTCGGGGTAGAGCTGTTTCACCGCATGACCGATCAGGTGGGCACAGGAGTGGCGGATGACCTCCAGGCCTTCCGGGTCGCGGGCGGTGATGATGGCGACGTCGGCGTCATGGTCGATGACGTCCGCGGCGTCCACCAGCTCGCCGTCGATGCGGCCGGCCACACAGGCCTTGGCAAGACCGGGCCCGATGGATTCGGCCAGCTGCATCACGGAAAGGGGTTCGTCGAAGGATCTCTGACTGCCGTCCGGCAGGGTCACGATGGGCATTGAAGTGTCCTTTGCACAGTGGTGATCCATACCAAGGATCACATGGCGCGATTGATGGCGTGAATCAGGTACAGAACTGGCGCGTGAAGGCGAGGCCCGCCCACTACTCTGGACGATACGGGTGCGGCAACGCCGCCCCGCCGCGCGTCACGGCAGCCGCCTAGCAGCCTGTCGGATTTGACCGATCGTCGCGAGAAAGCCGGATTTCGAGACAAGTTTATCGAGCTGATGAGGCGAATAGCGCGCTATTTAACGAATCAGAACGATGAAATTGGCCGAAAGCCCGGCTTTTGTAGCAGATCAGCGTTAAGTCCGACAGGCTGCTAGCCTAACAAAGCCGCGCCACTCCCGCCACGTTCGCACACGCAGCAGGGGCACCCGAAGGTGCCCCTGAGGTGCTCGGTCCGCTCGGCGGACCCTGGAACGCGATACGCGGATCAGTCCCAGTTGAGGATTTCCACGCGACGGTTCTGCGCGCGACCCTCGTCGGTCTCGTTGGTGGCGACCGGACGCGCTTCGCCGTAGCCCCGGGTCATCATGCGCGACTCGTCGATCCCCTGGGAGACCAGGTACGCCCTGACGGAGTCGGCACGACGCTGGGAAAGGCCTTCGTTGTACTGCGGCGAGCCGATGGAGTCGGTGTGGCCCTCGATGCGCACGCGCACCTCGGGATTCTCGCGCAGCGTGTCGGCGACGCCGTCCAGTACCGGGCGCGCCTCGGGCCGCAGCTTGGCGGAGTCGAAGGCAAAGGTCACCGCGCTATCGAGCACCACCGGTTCGAAGGCGGGCGGGGGCGGCGGCTCCGGCATCGGCTCGGGCTCCGGCTCGGCCACCGGCTCAGGGGTGCGGTCGGCACACAGCATGGCGCCGATACCCGCGCCCACGGTACCACCGCGCGCGGCGTTGCGCTCTTCATCGGAGCTGCCGCTGGTGGCATAGCCGATGCTGCCACCGATCAGGCCGCCAGCGATACCGCAGACTACCGGCTGCTGGTACCAGGGACGGTCGGAGGAGGGTTCGGTCGTCGGGGTCGCACAGCCGGACAGGCCAATAGCCAGTGCAGAACCCAACAGCAAGCCAGTCGTAGATCTTTTCATACAAGACTCCTTCTTGATTCGTTCTCGAGCAATCCGCTGACGAGGACCCCGAAAGTTCCGGGCATTCTTCGGCCCGGCGAGTGAAGTGTAGGCGTTATTCGCCGCCGCTCAAAGCATTACCGGACAACAGTCAGTCCACGGAACGCCACTCGGAGACGGGCCCGAGAGGATGCCGGAAGGCAAAAAACGATACAACCTCAACAAGGAGTACAAGTCCAGAAAGATCCGCGCGTGGGGAAGGTGCCGCTCCCCCGAGCCAGGGAAGGCTAGTGCAGGCTATCGGGCCAGCCGCGCCGAAACTCCAGCACGGCACGGGCGGCATCGAGCACCGGCTGGCGCAGCTCCGCCTCTACCTCGAGCCGCTCGCGATCCTCGCGCATTCGCTCACGCGGGGTCAGCGCCTTGCGCGCCGAGTGGGTGTGAAGATGCCGAGTGCGGGCATGAACGTCGCCGAATGGCTGGAAATCGGGGCGCTCGCTCAGGCGCGGATCGAGTATTTCCAGCAGCACCTTGATCCGCCACGATCCCTCGGTAATATCAACCTGCTCCTGAAGCAGAGCGGCGGCCACCATTTCGAGATTTTCCAGGCAGTTCTCATGGGCTCGGCGCAGCTCGTCCTGCCGCCAGGCGTCGCGGCGCCGAACTTCCTGCCACAGGGTATAGGCATAGGCACCCAGGCCGGCAATGATGGCCAGGCCCAGCGCCAGCAGGATCAGGGCGGTCGTCGTCGTCATGGGCACGTCCAGACTGTCAGAGGATGGGGAAGGGATTGTACCGCAAGCGGCCCCGCCGCATCGACGCTCAGCGCCTACCGGCGTCGGGGGTCGCCATAAGCGAGCGGTCGGCAACCGCCACGAAGGCGCCATTGAATAGGCTGTTCGCCGCGTTGTAGCGCAAGGGGCGTCCCGTGGAGAGGGAGATCACCGCCCCGCCGGCCCCCTCCAGCACCCCCTGCCCGGCTGCAGTGTCCCATTCGCAGGTGGGACCAAAGCGCGGGTAGAAGTCGGCCTGCCCCTCGGCAATACGGCAGAACTTCACCGAACTGCCACAGCGCCTCAGGCTCGCCTCAGGGTAGCCGGCCAGCCACTCTCGGGTCGCCTCGTCCAGGTGGGACCGACTCGCGAGGATTCTCGTCGGCCGCTCGGGGCGCACCACTATGGGCGTGCGAGTGCCACCGACCCAGTGCCAGGCGCCGAGCCCTGCAGCGCCCGCCCAGCTCTCCCCCAGCGCCGGCGCATGCACCAGCCCCAGGCGCACCGCGCCTTCCTCCACCAGCGCCACGTTGACCGTGTAGTCGTCATAGCCGTCGACGAACTCGCGGGTGCCGTCCAGGGGGTCCACCAGCCAGTAGCAGCGCCATCGGCGCCGCTCGCTCCAGGCAATCGCGGCCTGCTCTTCCGAGAGCAGCGGAACGTCGAGCAGCGCCGGGAGCCCATCGGCCAGGCAGCGGTGGGCGGCGAGGTCGGCCTCGGTCACCGGGCTGCCGTCGGCCTTGCGGTGCGTATGCCACCCCTCCCGCCGCACCGCCAGGATGGCATCGCCGGCGCGCTCGCATAGGGTGCGCAGCGTCTCGCAATCCGGCAGCACGGTCGCGCTCGAAGGAGCGCTCACAGCGCCCAGGCACCGGCGTAGTGATCGAGCAGCAGCACGCCGAACACCCCGAGGATATAGCGGATCGAGAACCAGAAGGCGGCGAGTGGCGCCCGCGGGTCGCGCCCGCGCCACACCTTCCAGTTCCAGAACATGAAGCGCGCATTGAGGGCCATGACCCCCACCAGGTAGACCACGCCGCTCATGCCGATGACGAAGGGCATCAGGGTCACCGCCACGGTCAGCCAGCCGTAGAGCCACACCTGCAGGCGAGTGAAGGCCTCGCCGTGAGTCACCGGCAGCATCGGCACCCCCGCCCGGGCGTACTCGTCGCGCTTGTGAATGGCCAGTGCCCAGAAGTGCGGCGGCGTCCAGGCGAAGACGATCAGCATCAGCAGCAGCGGCTCGGGGCCGAGCTGACCGGTGACCGCCGTCCAGCCAAGCAGCGGCGGTGCGGCCCCCGCCACGCCGCCGATCACGATGTTCTGCGGCGTGGCACGCTTGAGAAAGGCGGTATAGATCAGCGCATAGCCGATCAGCGACCCAGGGTCAGCCAGGCCGTCAGCGCATTAACCTGCCACAGCAGCAGGGAGATGCCGGCGATCGACAGCAGCGTCGCCCAGCCCAGCGCCAGCGCGGTGGGCATGCGCTGGCTGGCCAGCGGACGACGGGCCGTGCGCAGCATCAGCGCATCGAGGCGGCGGTCCACCACATGGTTGAAGGCGGCAGCGCCCCCGCCGCCAGGCCGATACCGACCAGGCCGAAGAGCACCGTGCTCGGCGACGGCAGTAGCGGCGTGGCCAGCGCCATGCCCACCAGGGCGCAGACCAGCATCACGACCACGACCCGAGGCTTGCACAGCGTCAGCAGGTCCTGCCAGGACCAGTCGGCCATCATCTGATCCCCCAGCAGCATCAGTGCGCGTTTCGGCTGATCCCGTTTCCATACCGCATTAGCCATGCGCCCACTCCTTATCCGCTTCTGTTGTACCGGTTTCCACACCAATGCCGGACTCTCGCCACTGCCACACGGCAAGCGCCAGCAGCAGCACCAGGGCCACGGCACCGGCGGTATGCAGCAGCGCCAGCCACAGCGGCAGCCACAGCAGCACATTGCCGACGCCGAGCCCGAACTGCAGGCCATAGACGGCCATCAGGCCACCCAGCCAGGGCCGCAGCCGCGCCTCGCGCCGATAGCGCACCGCCAGCGCCAGCAGCGCCAGGCCGAGCGCCACCGCGCCCAGGCGGTGCCCCTGATGAATGGCGACGCGGGCATCATGGTGAAGCTGGCCGTGCAGATAGTTGGGCCCCACGGTCTGGGTCAGATGGAAGCCCTCGCTCCAGTCCATGGCCGGCCACCACTGGCCGTTGCAGGTGGGAAAGCCCTGACAGGCGATCCCCGCATAGTTGCTCGACACCCAGCCGCCCAGCGCCAGCTGGAGGAGGAGCAGCAGCATGGCGAGCCCCCACAGCGGGGTCAGGCGACGCCGCGGCGCACGGCCGTCGTCACCGGCGGCGAACCGGCGCAGCCGAAGGTGCAGCCACAGGAATAGCAGCAGCACGGCAAGCCCGCCCAGCAGGTGCAGGGTCACCACCTGGGGCCACAGCTTCAGGGTCACCGTGAAGGCCCCGAAGGCGCCCTGCAGCAGGATCACGACAAGCAGCGCCATGCTCACCCCCCAGGGGTAGCCGGGCCGGTGCCGCAGCCTCGCCCCCAGGGCCAGCAGGGCGATGACCAGCAGCCCCAGGGCCGAGGCCACGTAGCGGTGGATCATCTCGACCCACGCCTTGAAGACCTCCAGGGGCGCGTCGGGGCTGTGCGCCATGGCCCGCTCGGCGTCTGGCACCACCAGCCGGCCGTAGCAGCCGGGCCAGTCGGGACAGCCAAGGCCGGCATCCACCAGCCGGGTCCAGACCCCCACCAGGATGACCACGCTGGTAAAGACCACTCCGATCAAGCTCAGGGTGAGCAGCAGCCGCAGGCGCGCCGCGAACGCCTCTCCCATCGATTCACGGCCCCCTGCCGTCGACGCTATCCGCATTGTCTTTTCCTTGTCAGATCCGCCCGGTCACGTCTCTCGCTCTCAGCTTGCCCCTCGACTCCGTTCAAGCACAACTGCCGCGATCAACGCTGGCTGACCTGGCGCTCTCGCTGGGCACGGCTCTCCGGATTCACGCGCAGCAGATGATTGATGTCGTCCAGCACATCACGCGCCGCCACCCCAGGCGGATAGGTCAGCAGCGCCTCACCGCCCGGCGCCAGCAACCAGGCACGCCCCGGCGACTGCCACTCGGGCGGCTGACCGCGCCAGTTCGCTTGCCACTCTCCCGGCAGCACCTCGCCGCTGCCGCCGATCCTCAGGCGCCCCAGCCGCGGCGCCTCACGCCCCAGGGCGCGGTGCAGGCGCCACCACTGGTCGGCAAGTGCGGCACAGTCCTGGGAACAGTCGAAGGCCAGCAGCCAGACATCCGCCTCGCCCGCGTCACCGAGCTCGGCGAGCGGCCAGTGGGCAAGTGACGGAATCGCCGGGGCAAGCTCGCCGTGGGCGGTACGCTGCTCGGGAATGCCGATGCGCCACTGCAGCATGGCCCAGGCGGTCGTCAGCGGCAGCGCGAAGATGGCGATCAATGCGATCAGCTTCAGCCGCTGACGGCGAGGGTTCAGGGGGCGACGGGGTCTTATGGCTTGCTGGGGCGCGCGGGATTCTCCTCGGAACAGACAAGACGGCGGCTCTCCCGGCGGTCGCGGGCCAGGCGGCGACCACCGATCACCATGACCGCCAGAGCGGCCAGGGCGAGCCCCCACCACTGTACGGCATAGCCCAGATGGCGACTGGGCGGCATCACGCTGGGCTGCCACCAGGCCTTGAGCCGGCCGGGCCCGCTCTCCTGATGCAGCCAGCCGGCATGGGCGAAGTCGCCCAGCTCGCGCCAGGCCAAGGGGTCGATCTGCTGCAGGCGCCGACCTTCGCGATTGGGCCCGTACAGGGGCCCGGCATCCCCAGCGGGCTGCCAGTGTCCCTGCAGGGTGACGCGACCCTCCGGGGTGGCCACGCTGGGCATGTCACGCGTCGGCCCGGTCTCCAGGAAGCCGCGCTGGATCAGCCACAGGCGTCCGTCATCGGTGCGTAGCGGCGTCAGCGCGGCCACGCCCAGGCGGCCGTCGAGGATCCGGTTATCCAGAAACAGGGTCTCGTCGCCCAGGAATTCACCGCTCAGGATCAGGCTGGCCCCGTTGGGCGGCGACTCGGTGGGAGCCTCCAGGGTGGGCGCGCGCTCCAGGGCGGCAAGATACTCGCGCTTGTCCTCGGCCCGCTCCCACTGCCATAGTCCCAGAGCGAGGCCGAGCGCCACCAGCAGCGACCAGAGGGCACACCAGAGCCCCAGTCGCCAGCCCGGCAGGCCGCTGGCCGCCCTCCGCCCCTCCCCTGACGCCTGACCTTTCATGGAGTGTGCCATGTTCTTGAAGACCCTGATCGCCGTGGTATTCCTGGCCATGGTGGCCAGCCTCGCTGCTGGAGCCGGCTTTCTGCTGCGTGACGGCACCCAGTCCCGCCGCCTGCTGACCTCCCTGAAAGTTCGCGTGGGCCTGGCGGCACTGCTGATTGCCCTGCTCTTCTACGGTTTCTTCTTCGGCAGCCTGGGCGGTTAGCCCCGCCGACCCTGACAGACCAGCGCGGGCTGTTCGCGGCCGGCGCCTCAGAACACGTAGACGAAGAGGAACAGGCCGATCCAGACCACGTCGACGAAGTGCCAGTACCAGCAGGAGGCCTCAAAACCGAAGTGGTCCTCTCGCGTAAAGTGCTGGCGAATCACGCGCACCAGCATCACCGCCAGGATAATGGTGCCGACGATGACGTGAACCCCGTGAAACCCGGTCAGGATAAAGAAGGTGGCACCGTAGATGCCCGCCTCCAGCGTGATGCCGTAGTGGGCGTAGGCCTCGTAGTACTCCACGCCCTGAATGACGATGAAGCAGAGCCCCAGCAGCACCGTGCCCGCCAGCCAGTTGCGACAGACGCGCCGGTGCCCCTCCTTCAGGGCCTCGTGGGCCACGGTCAGGGTGATGCTCGAGGAGACTAGGATCAGGGTGTTGACCAGGGGCAGATGCCAGGGACTGAAGACCTGCGCCGGCCCGGGCACCGAAGGATCGGGCGGGCTGAGCAGCGGCCAGTGGGCAGTGAACTCCGGCCACAGCAGGGCGCTGATGCCCTTCTCCCCTTCACCGCCCAGCCAGGGCAAGGCGAAGGTACGCACGTAGAAGAGCGCACCGAAGAAGGCCGCGAAGAACATCACCTCGGAGAAGATGAACCAGCCCATCCCCCAGCGAAAGGAGCGGTCCATCTGGCTGTCATAGAGACCGCTGCGCGACTCGTGCACCACGTCGCGAAACCATAGCGCCATGACGGCCACCACCGCCACCATGCCGGCCAGCATGATCAGGCTGCCGCGATCGTAGACCAGCACCATGCCGAGCCCCACCATCATGACGCCGAGTGCCACCGAGCCGAGCACCGGCCACTTGCTGGTGGCTGGAACGTAGTAGCTGCCGCTCATGCCTCATCTCCTTCCAGTCCTTCCAGGGCCTTGGCGCTCGCCTGAAGCGTTGGCTCGCCTCTCTCCACCGGGTAGAGGGTGTACACCAGGGTCACGGTATTGACGTCTGCGGGCAGGTCGTGGCTGAGCTGGAACACCAGCGGCAGCTCGAGCCGTTCACCGGCCTCCAGGCGCTGCTCCTCGAAGCAGAAGCAGCTGGCCTTGCGAAGGTGCGGCGAGGCCCGTGACGGCGAGACGCTGGGCACCGCGCGCCCCCAGCTCTCACCGTTGCTCCGGTTATTGAACGAGAAATTGACCTCGGTGGACTGCCCCGGATGCACGCGGACCTGCCGGGTCTCTACATCCAGCCGCCAGGGCAGCCCAGAACCACTTCGCGTTACGAACTGCACGGTAACGTAGCGCGACTGATCCACCTCCTCCTTGACCAGCGCCTGGGCCGAGGTATTCACCTTGCCGTTGATGCCCGTGACCTCGCAAAAGACGTCATAGAGCGGCACCAGCGCAAAGGCGAAGGCAAACATCCCGACCAGGGCGGCCACGCTGCGCCATACCGTGCGGCGTATTCCCCGCTGCGCTTCTTGATCCATGTCGCTGCGTTTCATATCGCATCCTCCTGCTCACAGCCCCGGTGTCAGTGCTCCGGCCGGCGGTAGGTGGGCGGCGTTTCGAACGTATGCAGCGGCGCCGGGCTCGGCACGGTCCACTCCAGGTCCTCGGCGTAGTCCCAGGCCTGGGCCGGGGCCCTTTTGCCCCGCGCACGCAGAGGATCACCACCGCGACGAACAGCAGCTGGGAGAAGCCGAACAGGAAGGCGCCCAGGCTCGACACCAGGTTAAAATCGGCGAACTGCAGGGCGTAGTCGGGAATTCGCCGCGGCATACCGGCCAGCCCGGAGAAGTGCATCGGGAAGAAGGTCAGGTTGACCCCGATCACCGACAGCCAGAAGTGCCACTGGGCGAGACGCTCATGGGGATAGTGGCCGGTCCACTTGGGCAGCCAGTAGTAGACCCCCGCCATGATCGCGAACACCGCTCCCGGGACCAGCACGTAGTGGAAGTGTGCCACCACGAAATAGGTATCGTGATACTGGAAGTCGGCCGGGGCGATGGCCAGCATCAGCCCCGAGAAGCCGCCGATGGTGAACAGCACCACGAAGGCCAGGGCGAACAGCATCGGCGGCTCGAAGCTGATCGAGCCGCGAAACAGGGTGGTGATCCAGTTGAAGACCTTCACCCCGGTGGGCACCGCGATCAGCATGGTGGCGTACATGAAGAACAGCGTGGCGGCCAGCGGCAGGCCCACCACGAACATGTGGTGCGCCCACACCAGAAACGACAGGACGGCAATGGCCGCGGTTGCGTAGACCATCGAGGCGTAGCCGAACAGCGGCTTGCGGGCGAAGGTCGGAATGATCGCCGACACGATGCCAAAGGCCGGCAGGATCATGATGTACACCTCGGGATGCCCGAAGAACCAGAACAGATGCTGGAACAGTACCGGGTCGCCGCCACCGGAGGCATCGAAGAAGCTGGTGCCGAAGTTGATGTCCATGAGCATCATGGTGATCACCCCGGCCAGCACCGGCATCACCGCGATCAGCAGGAAGGCGGTGATCAGCCAGGTCCAGACGAACAGCGGCATGTCCATCATGCGCATGCCCGGGGCGCGCATGTTGAGAATGGTGGCAATGATGTTGATCGCGCCCAGGATCGAGCTGATCCCGGCGATGTGCAGTGCCAGGATGAAGAAGGTCGTCGAGGGTGGCCCATAGGTGGTGGAAAGCGGCGCGTAGAAGGTCCACCCGAAGTTGGGCCCGCCACCGGGCATGAACATCGTCGCCAGCAGCAGGGTGAAGGCCACCGGCAGCAACCAGAAGCTGAAGTTGTTGAGCCGCGGCAGCGCCATGTCGGGGGCACCGATCTGCAGCGGGATCATCCAGTTGGCCAGGCCGGTGAAGGCCGGCATCACCGCCGCAAAGACCATGATCAGCCCATGCATGGTGGTCATCTGGTTGAAGAACTCCGGCTGAATCAGCTGCATGCCGGGCTGGAACAGCTCGGCGCGCACCACCAGCGCGAAGATGCCGCCGATGAAGAACATCACCAGCGAGAAGATCAGATAGAGGCTGCCGATCTCCTTGTGATTGGTGGTCAGCAGCCAGCGCATGATGCCCTTGGGCGGCGCCTCGTGGGCGTGCCCTCCGGCGGCGGCAGTCGGACTGCTGTGCTCCAGGGACGGCTGAGGAGGTACCTTAGGGGCCATCGGAAGTCTCCCATCTCATTGTTCTGTGTCTGTCCTGGTGATCTCGACCTGGCCGCGTCAGCGTCCCAGCATGTCGGCAATCTGCGAGGGCTGGATCTCGTCATCGGCATCGTTGCCCCAGGCGTTGCGGGTATAGGTGATCACCGCTGCCAGCTCGACCGGATTGAGCGTGCTGCGAAAGGCCGGCATGGCGGTGCCGGACACGCCGTTGATGATGGTGTCAACGTGCCAGTCGAAGTCGTCGAGCATTCGCTGGTTGCCCGCCAGGGCCGGGAAGGCCGGCGGCGAGCCCTCGCCCTCCGCCTGGTGGCATGTCGCGCAGATTGCGGCATAGACGCCCTCGCCGCGCTCCATCAGCTCCTCGCGCTCCCAGTCACGATCCACCCCCAGCGCCTCCTCGGCGGCGGCCTCCTGGCGCTCGGCCAGCCAGGTGTCGAAATCGTCTTCCTCCATGGCATGCACCACGATGGGCATGAAGGCATGCCCCACACCGCACAGCTCGGCACACTGCCCGCGGTAGATCCCCGGCTCGTTGATACGCACCCAGTTCTCGTTGATGAAACCCGGAATGGTGTCCTGCTTGACGGCGAACTCCGGCACCCACCAGGAGTGGATCACGTCATCGGCGGTGAACAGAAAGCGCACCTTGCGATTGATCGGCAGCACCAGCGGCTCATCGACTTCCAGCAGGTAGTTCTCGCCAAACGGCTCATCGCGGCGAATCTGGGCGCGAGGCGTGCTGAGGTTGGACGTGAAGGCGACATCCTCGCCGAGGTACTCATAGCGCCAGCGAAACTGCTGGCCGGTCACCATGACATCGAGCTCGGCATCGGAGGCATCATAGATTTTCTTGAGCGTCGCCGTTGCCGGAATCGCCATCCCGATCAGGATCAGCATCGGAATCGCCGTCCAGATCACCTCTACGGTGGTATTCTCGTGGAAGTTCGCGGCCTTGGCGCCCTTGGAGTGGCGATAACGAAACAGCGAGTAGAACATCACCCCGAACACGATCACGCCGATGACCACGCAGATCCAGAAGATGGTCATGTGCAGGGTGTAGATCTCACTGCTGAGGTCGGTAACCCCCACCGGCATATTCCAGCCGCTGGCCAAGGCCAGCGGGCTGGTGCCGAGCAGGCTTAGCCCTCCCGCCATCCGGACGAGCAGAGTGCGCATTGACGCCTCCTGTTCTTGTCATTGTCTTTATCAGCGGCCGGCCGAGGTCAGGGTTGGCTCGTCCGTTGGCTGAACGGAACATTAGCCGCTGCTTGGAAAAAGTATAGAAGGGGTTGCCAGCCTCTTGCTGAGAGAGACGGCAGGCTGGCTAACGGACCAATCAACGCAGCCCCCCGGCAGCGAGCCTCGGCGCTGCCCAAGAAGCCGGCGAGGCCGCCAGGCTTCTGACCCAGCCTCAGCGCGCTACCAGGATGGCGATGGCGGCTATCACCGCCACCAGCCCCGCAGCCAACAGCAGCCCCACCAGAATGAAGGCGACCGGACTGCCCTGCTCGAAGTCCTCACGGCGCCGCTGCTCCTTTGCACCCCGAAGAAGGCCGCCAGCACCGATTTGACCACTCGCCACATCGCCAAGCCCCCACGCTACGCCATAGAGCCATCAGCATGGCACAGCCCGCCTCGGCAGGGAAAACTACCGCATATTGATGTGCATCAACGGCATGGATTTCCACGCGCCGGCCGGGCGGCCCAACCCGCCGGCTGACCTATACTGTAAGTGGATACACACCCTTTGATCGCCACCCTGACACAGGAGGCACAGGAGCTCGACATGACCAACAGCAAACCCGACACCGGCAACGCTCCCGCACTCGACGCGGCCAACCCGATGATGGAGTGGTGGACCCAGCAGTGGCTGCAGGGCGTTAATCCCATGGCCCGGATACAGCTGGCCTGGATGGCGAGTTTTTCCGAGGTGATGCATCAGGAGGCCCGGTTTCTGAAGGCGATGGCCGAGGCCAGCGAGCGCCTGGCCGCCTGCTACGACACCCACGGCGATGACCCCGAAAAGCTCCGCGATTGCTATCAGGACATCGCTAAGGAGATGGCCGACCACCACATGAAGCGGATGCATCACGTGGCTAACCTGCCCAACGACTTCCGCCAGCGCATCTGGGAGGAGATCTGACGCCTCCTTCCCCTGGCAGCCGGGCGGCGCCGACCTCGGTGCCGCCTTTCTGGCCTCTCAGTTCAGCCCGAACAGCCTGACCAACAGCGGCAGCACAAAGGCCGTCAAGAGCCCCGTCAACCCCATTGCCAGCCCCGAGAAGGCACCGGCCATGGCGCCGATACGCGCAAAGGCGTGGGCGGTACCGAAACCGTGGGCCGAGAGCCCCAGGGCAAAGCCTTGCACCGCAGGATCACGAATGCGCAGCAGGCGGAAGATCCCCGGCCCCAGCGCACAGCCGATGGAGCCGGTGACCAGCACCAGCCCCGCCGCCAGCGAGGGAATGCCGCCGATCTGCTCGGCGATGCCCATGGCGATGGGCGAGGTGACCGAGCGCGGCGCCAGGCTCAGCAGCGTCTCCGGCTGGGCGCCCAGCACCAGGGCCAGGCCCAGGGTGGAGCCGACCGCCGTGACGATGCCCAGGATACAGGCCAGCAGCAGCGGCCAGAGCAGGCGACGAATGCGCTCGCGATGATCGAACAGCGGAATGGCCAGCGCCACCGTGGCCGGCCCCAGCAGGAAATGGATGAACTGGGCGCCCTCGAAGTAGGTGGCATAGTCCATGTCCACCAGCAGCAGAAAACCGATCAGCAGCGCGATCGATAGGGTCACCGGGTGCACCAGCGGCGTGCCGCCCAGCATCCGATCGATCCGCACCGCCAGGGCGAAGGCCAGCAGGGTGACCAGCAGCGAGAGCAGCGGGTGGCCGGAGAGGTAGACCCACAGCTGGTCCAGCGGCACCACGGTCATGACACGTCATCCCGGGCCGCACGGCGCCGCAGACGATCGAGCACCCAGGCGGTGACCGCCAGGGTCACCGCCGTGGAGACCACCAGGGTGGCCAGGATGGCCACCAGGTCCATGCCGATCAGCCGGGCATGCACCATCAGCCCCACCCCGGCCGGCACGAACAGCAGCGTCAGATAGCGCAGCAGCCCCTCGCCGGTCAGCCGCAGGCTGTCCGGCACGCGCCCCAGCACCACCAGCCCCACCAGCAGCAGCACCATGCCCAGCACCGGGCCCGGAATCGGCAACGCCAGCCCCCGGGCCAGCAGCTCCCCGGCAAACTGGCAGGCCAGCAGGACACTCATTCCCATGACCAACGGCATGACGGCTCTCCTCGTCGGCGATCATCAGTTCGGCTTGTGGGCCTCATCCTCGGAGACCGGCACCGGCTCGGTACCGGCATTGTCGAGATCGGCCCAGGGCTCGCGCGGCGCTTCGACCCGCTCGCCGGTCCGCGCCGCAAAGCGCTCGCGATGCAGCGCCTTGAGCAGCCCGGCGATCATCAGCATGATCACCACCGAGAAGGGCAGCGCGGCCATGATCACGGCCGCCTGCAGGGTCTCCAGACCGCCGGCCATCAGCAGTACGGCGGTCAACAGCCCGAGCAGGCCGCCCCACAGCAAGCGATGGGCGGTGGGCGGCTCCGGATCGCCGCCGGCCAGAATCGTATTGATCACCAGCGTGCCCGCGTTGGCCGAGGTGATCAGATAGGTGCCGATCAGCACCACCAGCGCCGCCGACACCAGGGTCCCCACCCCACCGAGCCCCATGGCCTCGATGGTGGCGAACAGCGCCGTGGCCACGTCCTGTTCCACGGCGGCGACGATCCCCCGACACCGAACAGCTCATGATAGAGCGCCGTTCCGCCGAACAGCCCGATCCACACCACCGTGATCACGGTGGGTACCAGCAGCACCCCCATCACGAATTCCCGGAAGGTGCGCCCTCGCGAGACCCGGGCGATGAACATGCCGACGAAGGGCGACCAGGCCAGCCACCAGCCCCAGAAGAACACCGTCCACTCCGCCTGCCAGCCGTCATCCCGGGTGGCGTTGGTATGAAAGGTCATGCCCAGCAGGTTCTGGATGTAATCCCCCGCCGACTCGATGGTGATGGCCACCAGATACTGAGTGGGCCCGAACAGCAGCAGGAACACCACCACGGCGATGCTCAGCCAGAAGTTCGCCTCGGAGAGCAGGCGCACCCCGCGCTTGACCCGGACACCACCGAAAAGGTCGCCACGCTCATGATCGCCGCGGTCACCACCAGCTGCAGGGTGAGCGACGACGGCAGCCCGAACACCGCCCCCAGCCCGGCGTTCATCTGCTGCACGCCCAGGCCCAAGGTGGTAGCGATCCCAAACACGGTGCCGAACACCGCCAGCACGTCCACCGCCTCCCCAGGGGCCATTGGCGCGCTTGCCGAGAAGCGGCTGCAGCCCCGAACGGATGGTCAGCGGCAGGTGCCAACGATAGGAAAAGTAGGCCAGCACCAGAGCCACGAAGGAGAAGATCGCCCAGCCGTTGAGCCCCCAGTGAAAGTAGGTCAGCCGCATGGCCACCCGCGCCGCATCGGGGGTCATCCCCTCGGCGATGAAGGGATTCTCCTGGAACTGCAGGATCGGCTGCGCCACTGCCCAGAACAGGATGCCCACGCCGGTACCCGCAGCGAACAGCATGGCGACCCAGGAGAAGAAGGTGAACTCCGGCTGCTCGAAGTCGGCCCCCAGGCGTACGTTCTTGTAGCGCCCCACCCCGAGCCACACCATGAAGAGCAACAGAAAGGCCACCAGCAGTACGTAGTACCACTCGAGAAAGGGGTCGAGCACCGTGCGCATCAGCCCCAGGCCATGGCCCAGCTGCTCCGTAAAGAAGGCCCCGTAGATCAGCGCCACCGCCACGATGACGAAGGTCACCAGGGTGACCCGGGGGTTCATTCCCTTGAAAAGGCCGCGCTGCGCCTGCTGATACATGAACCAGTCCTTTGCATTGAAGAGTGAGCCGAAGGCGCTGCACATCATAATCCACCTGGCCGCCTCCTTCACGGTCGACCATGGCCTGCCGCACCATCCCCGCCTCGCCGCCGGTCAAATCCCAACCGATTGAATGGGAAGTACAAAAGGGGCTTTTCATTTGCCCGCCAACGCGCTAGTATACGCCTCGTTCTCGGGGGCACTGGCCACGGCCACCCAGCCCGAAAACCACGTCGGAGCGTGGCGCAGCTTGGTAGCGCGCTGCAATGGGGTTGCAGAGGTCGCAGGTTCGAATCCTGTCGCTCCGACCAGAAACATCAAGAAAAACCGCCGCTTACGGGTCATGCCGAGCGGCGGTTTTTCGTTGTGCGCCATCGCCGGGCAAGGCACGGGCGGGCTCTGGCCACGGGACTCGACGACCTGGCCACGTAAAGACAATGGATGAAGGATTAGGATCGAACGAGGAGAGGTGCGAGCAAGGGGTACGAGAAGAGAGGAAGGCGTGGCGAGCGCTGTGTGACAGGTGGACCCTCCCTGGCCCGGCGGCATCCTGCGAATCAGCAGACCGATTCGCGCTTAGCTGAAGAAGCTCGCAATGGCCTCATAAGCGGCCCGCTTGGCAAGCGCCTCGCAGGTCCAGTGGCTGAGCACTTCACAGGTGAGAGACGCTGCGTACTGGTGAGTTGGCATGAGTATTCTCCTTGTGGTGTAACGAGAAATATCATGCCCTACGCAGCGGGGGATCGGGCGAGGTGCGACACTCGGCCGCACTTTTCCTGCACAACCTGATATAGACAAAGTCGATAGATTCAGCGCAGGCACTCACCTAGCGTGACGACAGCGCCAACCGGCCATGCTGGCCACCAGCGCCAGCACGATAAGCCCTGCGGCGAGCCAGCCGAGCGCTGCCACCAGGCTTTGAAAGCCGCTGGGAACGGCGTGAGGTGGTCGAAAGCTCATGCCGTGCTCCGCCAGACGCCCCACGAGGTAGATCAGCGTCGATACCGCGGCCAGCGGCAGTGCCGCCTGCCGGCCCGCCAGCCAGCGGGTCAGGGCCCAAGGCGGACGACCCTGCTTGGTCCTGGGCCTGGACGGCGGCTTGGTCTTGGCCGCTGCGCGGCGCCCGGCCGGCTTGGCCGGCGCCTTACGCCCGGCAGCGGTCGGCTTGCGGGATGCCTTGGCGGATCGACGCCCCCGCCCCGGCAATGCCCCCGCGACCCAGCGCACGCCACGCCATAGCGCCCAGCCCAGAGTGAACAGCACGGACAGCGCCAGACTGCCCATCACCAGGACATAGGTCATGGGCGGCTCAAGCGATGCGGCCGAGCGACTTCAGGGTACGCAGCAGAAAGGTCACGCTTTCGCGGGGCTGGGCGTATTCGCTCATCAGCGCCTTCAGGCGCTGCTCAAAGGCCTGCTGCCGGGCCCGCTCGTCACTCTGCTGGGCATCCAGGCTGCGCACCGGGGGGCCCGTAGGAATCTCCGGGCGCGTTTCGGGTCGTCGAGTTCGCGAAGCGCCTCGGCGAAAGCGTCATCGAGCTCACGAAACTGCCGCAGCTTTTCGCGCTCGTCCAACTGTCGATGGGGTTTGTGATATTTCATCTGAATCCGCAATTGTTCAAAAACTGGCGGCACACGCCTTACGACAGGCGCCGAGTATACCGCCATTGCCGTTCCCGGCGAAGCGCTCGGTTAGCGCCCCACCGGCTTTAACGCCTGTTTTCGCCCACCACCACCTCTCCCCCGCTTTGACTTCCCCACCTGACAAATCGGGTGTCGAGCTGCCACGCTGAGAGTGGAACCATGGACCACCGCCAGGCTCGGGGCCAGTAAAAATGTGCACAAACGCTACCACAACGTTCCCAAACTTGCCTTTGACTAGCACCTCTAGGCATAAAGGACAAAACAATCAGTCTAGGCACATTTGGACACAATAAGGAGCGCCCACCCGCATCCGCAGCTAGCACAGTGCAGATCATCGTTTCAAGAAGATGGCGGCCATCAAGCGGCCGCCCGCAAGTACGCAAGGGGCCAGATATATGTCCAACGAGATGGTGCAGGCGGAAATCTGGCTGCAGGAGACCCTGGAAAGTCACCAGGGCATCGAGGAACTCGCCAAGCGTCTTGGCTATTCGACCTCGCAAATTCGGCGTCGTTTCAAACAGCGCTTTGGCCTATCGCCAGGCGCCTATCGTGACAGGCTGCGCCTGGAAATGGCCGCCCGCCTTCTCACGCTGACGCCTCACAGCATTGCCGAGATAGCCAAACAGTGCGGCTATCGAAACCATTCGGCGTTTAGCCGCGCCTTTCAACGCCACCACGAGCAGACTCCGCGCAGGTATCGGCAGTCCGAGCGGGAAGCGCTACGCAACCAGTGCCACGGCGGCGACCCACCAGCGTTCGAGATTCGACGGCAGCGCTGCCGCCAAGCGCTGGTCACGCGCCTCTACCGCCCCTCTCGCCGTCTGCACGACTTGAACAACTGGGCCCAGCAGGCCAGCACCGCCGAAGCCCTGCCCAGGCGATTGAGACACACCCCCGCCGTCGCGATCCTGCACAGCCTTCTGCTTCCCGGCACCGAGGAGCGCATCGACATCGGCCCGCTGCTTCCCACAGAAGACCCTCCGCGAATCGCCATCCCTTCGACCTTCCGTCTCCTGACACTGCCCGCCAGGCAGCATGCCTGCCTGGTGCTGGATAGCGTCGAGGAGATTCCTCAGGCGGTTCGTGAGCTGATCACCCTGGGGTTGCCGCTGCATGGGCGCTATGCCAGCGGCGAGCCCGCTCAGCTGCTCTCGCACCCCCAGGGGGTGGAATTACAGCTGCCTCTGCTGGCTGAATCGCAATACTGAAGGCGCAATCCTAAGGAGGCAAAACATGCCGTTGCGCCTCCCCTCGATAACTCAGCCGGGCTCGCTAGCCCGGCCACGATTCCTAATCGACATCCATCCTGATATGCCGACTGAGACGCCTACAAGGGCAATCGCGCGATAAGAACAACTCTCGTCAAGAGGTGTTACTGACGCCACGCAATGAGTCAGCGTGGCGTCATGCGATCACCCTGAGGCTTTTACCACGTTTTCGGCATCACTCTTCGACGCGCACCAGCCAGGTTTCCACCAGCTCGGAGCCGTACTCGTCTTTCCAGGCTTTCAGGGTCTTCTGGTTACCGCCGCGGGTTTCCACGACTTCGCCGGTATTGGGGTTCTTGTAGATCTTCAGTTTACGCTTGCGACGTCCGCTGCCGCTTGCCGCCGACTTGGGGGCGGCAGGCTTGGCCGCGCCCTGGGGGTCAAGCAGGTTGATCACATCGGCGGCGCTCTTGTTGAACTCGCGCATCAGCGCCTCGAGTTTGTCCTTGAACTCCAGCTCGGCTTTCAGGCGCTCGTCGTTCTGGAGCTTGTCCATTTCGGCCTGGAGCTGCTTGAGCTGCTGCTCTTTCTGGATGAACTCGCTGAGAAGTGACATGAAATCGTTTCCTTAACAAGGGAGAGTGAACAAGATGCGGCAACATTGATACCGCAACTTGGCAGCCATGACAATACCTTGGTCGATTTTTTACCCTTTCGCCATAAAAATATAGCGCCAGGATTGTGCAAGCTCCAGCTTCCGGAGCGGCTTACCCGCAATATGACTGACTAAACGTCTTGACACGGGCCAAGGTGAGCCGCAACTCAGCAAGCTTGAACGCCTTATTCAGCGGCACTTTTCGCCGCCTTGCGCTCCATCTCCGACAATGCCGGAAAGCGAGAGTATTGACACATCGCGCCCTTGGTGAAAAGCCCCATCCAACTTCGCGTCATCGAAGGACGTAGCGGTTCGACCCTGAGCGATACTGACACCGCCGCTGTTTCATAGAATGGTCAGGCCCGCTCCATCCTCGCATGCTTACGCAGCCCCTTCAGCCAGTCTACTGGGCAGCTCTGGGCGCAGCTCGCGGCCATCGCTGACAGTGCGAAAGGCACGCGTTGCAACAATCAGCTGATGCGTCTCCGCTTCTAAGGCTTGGGTGGCGGTGTCAGTTGCCTGCAGCTGGCTCGTCGTATGCTGAACGCCTTGCTCCATGTGACTCACGGCGCCGGCAATCTGGGCGATACCGCTGCTCTGCTCCGTCGAAGCAGCGCTGATCGCTTCCATCATGTCGTTGAAACGACGACTCGCCTCGACCACCCGCCCAATGGCAGCCTCCGTCTCTTCAACCGCCCCAGACCCCGCCTCGATCTCAACCCGCGTGCTTTCAATCAAACGGTGGATATCCATTGCCGCCTCGGAGGAGCGGTTGGCCAAGGCCCGCACCTCGCTTGCCACGACAGCGAAGCCTTTGCCACGCTCACCGGCACGCGCTGCCTCCACCGAGGCATTGAGTGCCAGCATATTGGTCTGGAAGGCGATGGAGTCGATCAGGGAGACGACTTCCTTCATGTCACTGGCGCTGGCAGCGATAGACCCCATACGCTGGACGACCCGCGTCATGGCCTCACCCGCGCCCTGCACCTCCTGAACATTGGAGAGTGCTAACCGGCTGGCCTGCTGCGCATTGTCGGCATTCTGGGTGACGGTCGCGGTGAGCTGCTCGGTGCTGGCTGCCGTCTGCTGAACAGATGTGGCCAGTTCATCGCTCTCCCGGGTGATTGCGGCGCTGTTTCGGCGAATGCCAGCCACCGAGGGACTCACGCGCCGAGTGCCATCATTGACGTCGAGAACGATACCCCGCAGCCCCTTCTTCATGGTCCCGAGAGCCTGCACCAGCCGGCCAATATCGTCACGGCCGTGGGCGGGAGGCTCGACGGTCAGGTTACCCGCCGCCACCTGGAGCACGAAGCCGCGCAGGCCCTCGATGGCCCGCGGGATGCGCGACCAGACGCCCAGCCCCAGGCCGAGCACCAGCGCCAGCCCCGCCAGCCCGGCGCCGAGGGGCAGCAGCTCACCGGTAAGCCGCCACTGATGAAACAGCAGACCCCCGATGGTGCCACTGGCCACCAGGGTCAGCAGGCGGGTCTGCAGCGTCACCGAGCGCCACTGCCACCTAGCGAGCCGGCTCAAGGGATGCCGACGGCGAATCTGGCCCCGCCGCAGCCCATATCCCCTCCCCCACCTTCATTCCAGGTACGGTAGACGCTATCGGCATGGCTAACCTCGTCGGCGGTTGGCTTGACCCGCAGCGAAGCGTAGCCCACTACCTGCCCCTGTTCTTTGAGCGCCACGACATTGGCACGCACCCAGTAATGATCGCCGTTCTTGCGTCGATTCTTGACCAGCCCGGACCAAATTTCGCCATTCTGGATGGTCGACCAGAAATCGGCAAAAGCCGCCGGTGGCATATCAGGATGTCGCACCAGGTTATGGTCGGCCCCCAGCAGCTCGTCCAGCGGAAAGCCGCTAACTCGGACAAAAGCCGGGTTAGCGTAGGTGATTCGTCCCTTGAGGTCGGTACGGGAAATCAACAGATCGTCATCCGCCAGCGGATATTCGACCTGGGTCACGGGAAGATTGTTGCGCATGCCTGCCCCTTTGCCTGAATTGTCGCACCTCATTGTGCTGGGGCTCGCCGCCCCTTGCCGTCAACTCTGTGGTGCCCTATTTCGACTTGCAGCACAGGAACTTTAGGGCATGTCATGACAAATAATTCACGTCGAAACACGACACTAAAGAGGCAGGTGATTTACCTCTATTGCATCTCGCAGATTCACGCTGCGGGGCGGCACCCTCCCAGGTGGCTGCCACCGAACTCCAAAAAGAGAGAGGGTACCGGCAAAAGAATTCAGAGAACCAACGCCGACAACAATAAAGTCAAGTTAAACTTGCCGCCAGCGGATTAGAACGAACGAGTCATTTCACGCGCTAACCGATTAGGACATCACTCGAGCAGATCGCGCAGTACGGCATAGACGATATCGTTGGCCATTTCCACCAGCACCACGTCGGCACCCACCCGGCGCCATTCGTAGCCGTCATAACGGGGCAGTTCGCGATAGAGGCGTTCGTCGAAGCGTTTGGCGATGCCCGGCGGCAGCGGATTGCCGCGCTCGAGGTTCTTGCGAATGCCGGGCGGCAGGCGGTCGCGGCGGTCGATTTCTACCCAGTCGCGGCGATCGCGGAAGATGCGGCGAATCTCGCGCTCATCGAAACGCGGCCCGCTGCGAAACTCGTCGCGGCGGCCCTCCCAGTCCCGGCGCTCGCCACGGCGGCTCTCCCGGTAGGCGCCCTGCTCCCGCTCGCGGCGCTCGTAGCGGCTCCCCTCACGGTAGCGGGGCTCGTCGGCGCGACGCTCGAGGCCCCGCCCCTGGCCGGGATGCCCCTGGGCCTGGCCGACGCCCTGCCCCTGGCCGCGCGCCTCCCCGGGCTGGGCCTGAGCAGGCGCCGCGATCAGCGCCAGGGAGAGGCTGAGCGCACTCGCCGCCAACAGCGGCACGGTGATTCGCTTGAACATGGCATCGACTCCCGATGGTTGACTGTCACCCACAGACTAGACCGGGAATGCGCAGGGAAGGTGCAACCGATACGGTGCCGAAGCAGCTCAGGCCAGGCCCAAGGTTGGCGGAGATGCCCTGCCAGGAGGTCCGGTCCGACGCTTCGGCGCTAGAGGCGCAGCCTCCCGGCGGGGTTGCCAGCACTGGCGATTGTCCCAGATTAATCGGCAGTAGGGTGAGGTGCCCTGGCGCCCTTGAGAAGGCCTTCGGTACTCAAGTCTTCATCAAGATCGGGCCAGTGGATGCCATAGCCACCGCCAGCGAGCTCCCAATTATCACGCTGCGCGGGGACGCCGAACAGAGCCGCGGGTACCAGGCCAGCGGCACGGAGATCGCTCGGCCATCCATCAGCTCGACAGTGAGCCGATCATCATCGATCTGCACGCTCATCACTCGCAGGTCATTATCAGATACCAAAGAATGCATGCCACGCCTCCCGCAATTGTTCCTCATGTTCACGAACCATGCGCTGTATCCGACCGAGCTCTTTGGCGGAGAACCCAATGTTACGCGCAATCACTGCATCATGCAGCCACACCTTAGCCGTTGCCCCGCCATGGTCGACATGCACATGTGGCGGCTCGTCGGGTTCGTGGCTGTAGAAGTAGAACCGGTAGCCATCTCGACGCAGAACAGTTGGCATCGCTGCTCCCCGGATCAATAGTGGTATCGACACTGAACGATCACGATGGCACTGTCGGTCACCTTGTAGACGAGCCGATGCTCCCGATCGATTCGTCGCGACCAGTACCCCGACCACTGGTGCCGCAATGGTTCGGGATCGCCCAGGCCGTCAAACGGCTGCCGCTGGATGTCCTTGATCAGCACGTTGATGCGTTTGAGGGACTTCTTGTCGCGAGACTGCCAGTAAAGGTAATCCTGCCAGGCCTGGCTGGCCCAGGTCAGCATCATGGATCGATAAGGCCATGCTCAGTGTTATCGCCCCGCTCCACCTCGGCGATGGCCTCGTTCAATCGCTGGGCGTTGTGCGGGCTCGCCATCAGGTAAGCGGTCTCTTCGTAGGACTTGAAGTCTTCTACCGACATCACGATAGCGGGCTTGCCGTTCTGGCGCGTGATCAGTACCGGCACGTGGTCATCGTTGACCCGGTCCAGCACCTTGGCCAGGTGACTGCGAAAATGGCTGTAGGTCACGGTATCCATGCTTTCCTCCTCGGGCCCATCACTCATTGTACGCATTTTGTACCTACCTGTCAGCACCAAGGGGCCAGTTCCGGTCCGACGCATCGGCGACTGGAGGCGCAGCCTCCCGGCGGTGTTGCCGGGGCTGGAGAAAACCCCAACGCAGTGGCCTCCGCCAGGGCACCTTCGGCGCCAGTCGCGATGCAGAGCAGCGCTCCTACAGCCGGAACTTTCTAATGTAGGAGCATCTTTAGATCGCGACTGGAGGCGCAGCCTCCCGGCGGGGTTGCCAAGGCAAGCGACAACCCCAACGCAGAGGCCTCCGCCGGGGCGTCTATCGGCGCCAGTCGCGATGCAGAGCAGCGCTCCTACAGCCGGAACTTTCTAATGTAGGAGCATCTTTAGATCGCGACTGGAGGCGCAGCCTCCCGGCGGTGTTGCCTACGCTGGCGATTGGCCCCAACGCGGCCGCCTCCGCCAAGGCGCCTATCGGCGCCAGTCGCGACGGGAACTCGGGGCGCCGAACCGGGCGCTCCTACAGCCGAAACTTTCTAATGTAGGAGCGTCTTTAGATCCGGTCCGACGCTTCGGCGACAGGAGGCGCAGCCTCCCGGCGGGGTTGCCTACGCTGGCGATTGGCCCCAACGCAGCGGCCTCCGCTGGGGCGCCTTCGGCGCCAGTCGCGACGGGAACCGGCGCTCCTACAGCCGAAACTTTCTAATGTAGGAAATGGGATGGACCCGTCCCTCCCTGTGCCAAGATGAGTTTGCAACGCCATCTTGGGTGCACGGGGCACCACACGGCATCTCGAAGAGAGGGTCCATCCATGAATCACATTAGCATCGTCGGGATCGATCTCGCCAAGCATGTCTTTCAACTTCACGCCGTCGATTCCAAAGGGCGGCAGGTGTTCAGCAAAACGGTGTCACGCTCGGCATTTCCCACCACGCTAGCCCAACTGCCTCGCTGCGTTGTCGCCATGGAGGCCTGCGGTGGGGCCCATTACTGGGCCAGGGAGATCCAGGCGCTGGGGCATGAGGTCCAGTTGATTCCGCCCCAGTACGTGAAGCCCTTCGTCCTCGGGCACAAGAGCGACGCCCGGGATGCCCGCGCGATTGCCGAGGCAGCGGCCCGGGATGCCACGCCACGGGTGGCGCCCAAGACACTGGAACAGCAAGCGCTGCAGGCGATGCATCGCGTGCGCTCACGGGCCATCACCAGCCGGACGGCGCTGGGTAATGAGCTGCATGGCTTGCTCGCCGAAATGGGGATCATCGTGGCCAAGGGGCACTCGGTGTTTCGCCAGGGGGAGGTCAGGCGCGTGCTCGCCGAGCATCGAGCCCAGCTGGGCGACGACCTCTTCGTGGTACTGGATGATGTCCTGGACCAGTGGCTGGCGCTGGATGCCCGCATCCGTGCCTATGATCAGCGCCTGGCACGGCTGGCCAAGACGACGCCGGTTTGTCAGCGCTTGATGAGCGTGCCCGGCATCGGGCCGGTCAATGCCACCTTGCTGGTCAGCCATATCGGCGATCCGAAACGGTTTGCCAATGGCCGCGCCTTCAGCGCCTCGATTGGCTTGGTGCCCCGCCAGCACTCGAGTGGCGGCAAGGAGCGATTGATGGGCATCTCCAGACGGGGCAACGGCGAGGTGCGTCGACAGCTCGTGCATGGTGCCCGAGCGGCCTTGCGTGCCTTGCAGCGCCAGCAACAGCCGGATCGGTTGGCACGTTGGGCATGCTCCTTGGCCGCGCGACGCGGCGCTGCCAAGGCCACTGTCGCCCTGGCGAACAAGCTCGGCAGAATCTGCTGGGCGGTGATGGCGCGTGACACGCGCTACACAGCCATGCCGTGAAGCACGAAGATGGCATGAAATAACTTAGATTCCCCCGGAGGTTGCGCAGGTACGTACGTAGATGGCAGGACAGGTCAGACCGGCTCTCCGCCACTCTGTGAAGCTGTATGGCCACTCGTGAGGCCGAGTAGGAGATCAGATCGGAGAGCGCGCATCCCATCATGGCCAGGTACCGACGAAGTGCCACTGACAGGCCGGATATAAGCGTGCAGTCTCACCCCCGCCGATACGTGTCGGGCTTGCACAACGGGACGGGTCCATATAAGCAGCTTCAGGTCCGGTCCGACGCTTCGGCGACTGGAGGCCGCAGGCCTCCCGGCGGTGTTGCCTACGCTGGCGATTGGCCACAACGCAGCGGCCTCCGCTGGGGCGCCTTCGGCGCCAGTCGCGACGGGAACCGGCGCTCCTACAGCCGAAACTTTCTAATGTAGGAGCATTTTTAGATCCGGTCCGACGCCTCGGCGACTGGAGGCGCAGCCTCCTGGCGGGGTTACCTACGCTGGCGATCAATGCCAACGCCGCCGCCTCCGCCGGGGCGCCTATCGGCGCAAGTCCCGACGGGACTCGGGGCGCCGAACCGGGCGCTCCTACAACGTTGGCGGCTGCCACGCTGCCTGCGCGCCATACCTGGCACACCAACGCCAGCGGCCGGCATCGCTGCCGGCCGCTGGATCATGCTAGGCGGGAAATGGGGGTATATACCTCGTAGGCACTACCCACCGATAATAAATTTAAGAGGTCCAGTCTCCGCCTGGCAGAGTTACAGAACCCGCGCCGGTATCACCCGAAGCGATAGTTCCCGTAACAGTGCCATCGCTATTGATGTCTATACCACCAGTACAAGCACTTCCTGAATCCGAATCAGGATCGTCTAGAATACCATCTTCTCCTGATTGCCGCAGTCGAGATTCAGTAATAAAGGCACTAGCCTCAGACTCGCAAGCAGCACGAGCGGCGCGCTCAGTGTAGCCTTGGTACTGGGGTATCGCAATCGTCGCCAAGATTCCAATAATAGCAATTACAATCAGCAGCTCAATCAGCGTAAAACCGCCCTGCGCTCGATTACGCCCCTGCACTTGCTTATTCATCTCGTTCATTCGGTTCCCCTCACCCTGATCCGATGCGTTCGCCGGGCCCTTCCGGTCGATGCCTCGGACGTTTTGTTGAAAGCCGTGGCGGGTTGGCTGCCGCTTCCCCAGCCCGGGCGGCCTTCGCCCATGCCCTGTGTTTAACGTTAATTAACAGATCGACACCGTGCAAGCACAACAGCCTTCCCACTGATGCCTCACGTCGTTATATCGTACCAAGCATACCATACTCAAGGTGAACCCAGCGTGAGAAGCCCGCTGTGCTGCACCACGGCAAACGGCTAGAATGGCCGGTATTCGAATCCACAGGCCCTGCCCCGCCCGGCGGCGTGCGCGGGCCCCGTTGCGAGGCGCCATGAACGACTACCGAACGCCCCCCGGCGCGCTGGCCGAGCAGAACCCCGCCGACGCGACCACCGCCCGCCAGCAGGCGGCGACCGGCCTGCGCGGCCTGGCCAAGCGCCTGGTGGAGTACGACCTTTTGTCGCGCCCCGCCGCGGAGCGCGCCGAGCTGGAGGCGCGCGAGACCGAGGTCACCCTGCTGCAGCACGTCATCCAGGCCGGGCTGGTCACCGCCCGCCAGGCCACCCTGGCCGCCGCCTGGGAGTACGGCCTGCCGATCATCGACCTGGACGCCGTGCGCCTGGCCAGCCTGCCGCCGTCCAGCGACTTCCCGGAGAAGCTGCTGCGCAAGCTGGGCGTGATCCCACTGGCCCGCCATACCCACCGGCTGACGGTGGCGGTGCCCTACCCCTCTACCCTGGCCCAGCTCGACGAGCTGCAGTTCGCCACCGGGCTCAGCATCGAGGCGGTGCTGGCGCCGGTGGACCAGCTCGCCCCAGTGCTGGAGGCCTACCTGGCCCAGGGAGAGGCGAGCCTGATGGACGAGCTGGACGGGGTCGACGCCGCCGTGGGCGCCCTGGAGTACGACGACGGCCAGGACATCACCGAAGAGGGCACTACCGACGTCGCCCAGAGCACCGCCGACGACGCCCCCATCGTCAAGTTCGTCAACAAGGTGCTGCTCGACGCCATCCGCCGCGGCGCCTCGGACATCCACTTCGAGCCCTACGAGACCAGCTACCGGGTGCGCATGCGCATCGACGGCATGCTGGTGGAGGCGGCCCGCCCGCCCTTCGCCATGCGCACCCGCATCGCCGCGCGCCTGAAGGTGATGTCGCGGCTGGACATCTCCGAGCGCCGCCTGCCCCAGGACGGCGCCATCAAGCTCAAGGTCTCCCGCTCGCGCTCCATCGACTTTCGCGTCAACTCGCTGCCCACCGTCTACGGCGAGAAGATCGTGCTGCGGATTCTCGACCCCGCCTCGGCGAAGATCGGCATCGATGCGCTGGGCTTCACGCCCGATCAGCGCGCCATGTACGAGGCGGTGCTGGCTCACCCCCAGGGCATGATCCTGGTCACCGGCCCCACCGGCAGCGGCAAGACGGTAACCCTCTACACCGGGCTCAATATCCTCAACCTGGTGGAGCGCAATATCTGCACCGCCGAGGACCCGGTGGAGATCAAGGTGCCGGGGGTCAACCAGGTCAACGTGCTGCCGCGCATCGGCCTGGACTTCGCCAGCGCCCTGCGCGCCTTCCTGCGCCAGGACCCGGACGTGGTGATGGTGGGCGAGATCCGCGACCTGGAGACCGCCGAGATCGCCGTCAAGGCCGCCCAGACCGGCCACCTGGTGCTCTCCACGGTACACACCAACTCCGCCGCCGAGACCCTCACCCGCCTGGCCAACATGGGCGTGCCGCCGTTCAATATCGCCAGCTCCGTGAGCCTGATCATCGCCCAGCGCCTGGCCCGCCGGCTCTGCAAGCACTGCCGGCAGCCGGCGGAGATTCCCCGGGAGGCCCTGCTGCAGGAGGGCTTCACCGAGCAGGAGGTGGAAGAGGCCACCGTCTTCGAGCCGGTGGGCTGCATGCACTGCACCCACGGCTACAAGGGCCGGGTGGGCATCTACGAGGTGGTACCGGTCTCCGAGGCCATGAGCCAGCTGATCATGCGCAACGGCAACTCCATGGACTTCGACCGTCAGGCCCGGAAGGAGGGCCACCCCGACCTGCGTCGCAGCGGCCTGCTGAAGGTGATGCAGGGCGTCACCAGCTTGACTGAGGTCAACCGAGTCACCAAGGATTGATGTTAATTATCATAATAACCGATCAGTATCATTCGACACGCTGACTGGCAGGGCCCCCGTAATGGCGACCAAGACCGCAAGACCTCCGCAGAAGATGAAGCTCTACCGCTGGCGCTGGTCCGGCAAGGGGCCCGGCGGGCGCCTGGTGACCGGCGAGATCGTCGCCCCGGACAAGCGCGAGGTGGAGAAGGAGCTCTCCGGCCAGAACATCATCATCAAGAACGTGCGCCGCAAGAGCGGGCTGAGCGGCGGCATGGGCAAGATCAAGCCCCGCGACGTGATGCTCTTCGCCCGCCAGATGGCCACCATGATCCGCGCCGGGGTGCCGGTGCTGCAGGCCTTCCAGGTGGTGGCCGAGAGCATCCGCAAGCCGGCCATGAGCGCGGTGGTGCAGCAGATGATGAACGCCGTGGCGGCGGGCTCAAGCTTCTCCCAGGCGCTGCGCCAGCACCCCGAGCACTTCGACTCGCTGTTCTGCAACCTGGTTGAGGCCGGCGAGAGCTCCGGGTCGCTGGATCGCATGCTCGACCGCATCGCCACCTACAAGGAGAAGATCGAGTCGATCAAGGGGCGGGTCAAGAAGGCGCTGTGGTACCCGGCGGCGGTGATCGCGGTGGGCTTCGGGGTCACCGCGCTGCTGCTGATCAAGGTGGTGCCGCAGTTCGAGAGCCTTTTCCAGGGCTTCGGCGCGGAGCTGCCGGCCATGACCCAGATGACCATCGCACTCTCCGAGTTCGCCCAGCAGTACTGGCTGTGGGGGCTGGGCATGTTGGTCGCCTTTATCTATCTGCTGCGCCAGGGCATGAAGCGCTCGGAGAGCTTCGCCTACCGCATGCACCGCTTCGCGCTGAAGATCCCGGTGATCGGCGATATCCTCGACAAGTCGGCGGTGGCCCGCTACTCGCGCACCCTGGCCACCACCTACGGGGCCGGGGTGCCGATGGTGGATTCGCTGGACATCGCCGCCGGGGCCGCCGGCAATAAGGTCTACGAGCGCGCCACCCGCCGGGTGCGCGAGGACGTGGCCACCGGCCAGCAGCTCCATTTCGCCATGCGCCTGGCCGAGCGCTTTCCGCCGCTGGCGGTGCAGATGGTGGGCATCGGCGAGGAGTCCGGCTCTCTGGACGCCATGCTCAACCGGGTGGCCGACTACTACGAGGAGGAGGTCGACAACAAGGTCGACGCCCTGACCTCGCTGCTCGAACCCTTTATCATTGTGGTGCTGGGCGTGCTGGTGGGCGGCCTGGTGATCTCCATGTATCTGCCCATCTTCGAACTGGGCACGGTGCTCTAGAAGACCCAGGGGCGAGGGGCAAGCCCCCTCGAACCTCGAACCTCGAACCTCGAACCTCGAACCTCGAGCTTAATTAAGGATGCACCCCTTTGCTGGACCTCCCCCCACCCTGCTATGGCCGCTGGTCGCTTTCCTGGGCCTCTGCCTGGGCAGTTTTCTCAACGTGGTGATCACCCGCCTGCCGGTGATGCTGATGCTGGGCTGGCGGGCCGAGGCCCGCGAGGCGCTGGAGCTGCCCGAGGAGAGCCCGGCGCGCTTCAACCTGCTGGTGCCCCCCTCGATCTGCCCCCGCTGCGAGACGCCTATCGCCTGGCACGACAACCTGCCGCTGGTGGGCTGGTTCAAGCGCCGCGGGCGCTGCGCCCACTGCGAGGCACCGATCAGCCCCCAGTACCCGCTGGTGGAGCTGGCCGGCGGCGTCCTGGCGCTGGCGGTGCTGGCGCTCTACGGCTCCAGCTGGCCGGCGCTGTTCGTCTACGGCGCCTGCCTGGCGCTGCTGGCGCTGGCGGTGATCGACCTGCGCACCCAGCTGCTGCCGGACCTGATCACCCTGCCGCTGCTCTGGGCGGGGCTGGCCTATCAGCTGCTGTTCCAGCCGCTGATGCTGCCAAGCGCGGTAATCGGCGCCATGGCCGGCTATCTCGCCCTGTGGAGCTTCTACTGGCTGTTCAAGCTGGTGACCGGCAAGGAGGGCATGGGCTACGGCGACTTCAAGCTGCTCGCCGCCCTGGGCGCCTGGCTGGGCTGGCAGTATCTGCCCATGGTGCTGATTCTCTCCGCCGGGGTGGGCGCCCTGGTGGGCATCGCCGCCCAGCTGGCGATTCCCCGGCTGCGCGGCGCCCCCATGCCCTTCGGCCCCTTCCTCGCCATGGCCGGCTGGATCGCCCTGCTGGCGGGCGAGCCGCTGATGGCCGCCTATACCGGGCTGCTGCTATGAGCGGCGGGCATAGGAGGTCGCCATGATCGTCGGCGTCACCGGCGGCATCGCCTCGGGGAAGTCCACCGTGGCCCGCGCCTTCGAGGAGCACGGCATCCCCTGGGTGGACGCCGACGACGTGGCCCGAGAGGTGGTCGAGCCCGGCGAGCCGGCGCTGGCCGAGATCGCCGCGCGCTATGCCCGAACGGGGCAGGCGGTGCTCCAGGCCGACGGCACCCTGAACCGCCGGGCGCTGCGGGAGATCGTCTTCGGCGACCCGGCGGAGCGGCGCTGGCTGGAGTCGGTCACCCACCCGCGCATCCGCGAGCGGCTGGGCGAGCACCTGGCGCGGCTGCAGGCCGGCGGCGCCCCCTACGTGCTGCTGGTCTCGCCGCTGCTGTTCGAGTCGGGCCAGGCCAGCATGGTGGACCGCTGCCTGGTGATCGACGTGCCGGAGCGGGTGCAGATCGCCCGCACCGCCGCGCGCGACGACGTGGACGAGGCCCAGGCCAGGGCCATCGTCGCCGCCCAGCTGCCCCGCGCCGAGCGCCTGGCCCGGGCCGACGAGGTGATCGACAACGGCGGCAGCGAAGAAGCCATGCGTCGGCGGGTCGCCGAGCTGGATCGACGCTATCGAGAGCTGGCGCGCCATCGCCCCGAGACCTGTTAAAAGACTTTTAAAAGGTCTATAGTGCTGTCAGCTGACGTATCAGGAGTGATTCACATGCCCCATACCATCCTGGCCAACACCACTGCCAGCATCTCCGAACTCAAGAAAAACCCGATGGCTACCGTGGCGGCAGGTGAAGGCTTCCCGGTAGCCGTGCTCAACCGAAATGAACCCGCCTTCTACTGTATTCCGGCCGCTGCCTATGAAGAGCTGCTCGAGAAGCTCGAGGATGCTGAGCTTAACCGGATAGCCGATGAGCGCAGCCAGCAGCCTGAAATTGCGGTAAGACTGGATGATCTATGAGTTACGCTTCCGCAAGGAGGCGTTGAAGGAGTGGCGAAAGCTGGACGGAAGCGTTCGCGCTCAGTTCAAGAAGAAGTTGACAGCCATTCTGGACTCACCTGCGGTTCCGGCGGCCCGCCTGCATGGCAGCCGCGACAGATACAAGATCAAGCTTCGCAGTGCTGGCTACCGCCTCGTCTATGAGGTAAGAAACAATGAACTGGTTGTCGTCGTGATTGCCATCGGCAAACGAGAGCGAAATGACGTTTACTTGAAAGCCGGGAAACGACACTGACCTGAAGGATCCCTATGAGCCACACCCAACGTCCCCTGACCGTCGCCTGCCCGCAATGCCAGAAGAAGGTGGCCTGGCGCGAGGACAACCCCCACCGCCCCTTCTGCAGCGAGCGCTGCAAGCTGCTCGACCTGGGCGCCTGGGCCGACGAATCCCACCGCATCGCCGGCGAGCCCGCCATGGACGAGACCAGCATCGACGAGTGGGTCGCCCGCGCCGAGCGGGACGCCGGCCAGTGAGCCTCTCCCGGGAGCGACAAGCCCCGCCCCCGGCCTCCTACCGCCTGCTGGCCGAGCTGGAGGCGGCGTTCGATGCGCTGATCGAACGCAGCGAGGCGCTGCTGGCCGCCTTTGATCGCGCCCCCGGCGAGGCCTGGGCCTTCGGGGCGCCCACCGTCGACGCCGCCTGGCTGCGCCGGGCGCTGCTCGACTTCTGGTACCAGGACGGCCAGGACGGCCGCGCCACCTCCAGCCACGTGGGCCTGGTGGCCGCCGACGAGACGCTGCTGGCGCGAGTCGCCGAGGTGAACGCCGCCAAGGCCGACTTCGCCGCCCAGCTGGCACGCATTCGCGAGCAGCATCCGCCGCTGATCGCCGAGGCCAAGGCGGTGCTGCCCTTCCGCCACCCCGAGCTACACACCCACCTGCGCGGCAGCGGCCTGGCGCGGCTGCATCTCAAGCAGTGCTGGCGGGCGATCCCGGTGGCCGAGGCGCCGGTGGCCCGGGTGCGCCTGGCCTGGTACAGCAGCGGTCGCTCGATCAAGCGGCTCAGCGTGCGCGAGGCCGAACGCAAGCTGCTGGCGCTGGACAGCGACGCCCCCCACGTGCGTATCCAGCTGCGCCGGCTGGCCGGCATCCCCGACGGCGAGCCCCTGGCCCAGGTCCAGGCCCAGGCGCCGTTGATGCGTGCCAACCTCTTCTACTGCGAGCCCCTGGAAGACGGCCGCACCCGCCGCGCCATGAACGTGGCGCTGCCGCTGTTCCTGCCTGCCCCGCGCGGGCGGCTGCCCGACCGCAACCAGCCTCCCGCCGAGCCCCCGCCCAGCGCACCCGCGCCCGGCGCAGCGACGAGCGCCTGGAAGACACCCCCTTCCTGCCCAGCCTGCGTATCTACCGCTACCGCAGCGGCTGACCAAGCGCCTCCGCCAGGCTCTCCCTTGATCCCTGTCATGCAGGGCCGGCCCAACTCCGCCATACTCCAAGGAGCGCTGGGCGCCCCACAGGGAGAGGAGACGAACGCTTGAAACCCCTTGACGTGACACAGGTTTATCGGGAGTGCCCGGAGCACGCCCTGGATTTCGAGGTGAGCAGCGAGCTCGACTCGCTGGATCTGCTCAGCGGCCAGCCTCGCGCCCGGGACGCGCTGGATTTCGGCACCGCCATGCGCAGCGAAGGCTTCAACCTCTTCGTGCTGGGCCATCCGGGTCACGGCATGCACGAGCTGGTCGGGCGCTTTCTCAGCCAGCGCTCCCAGAACGAAGCCACCCCGCCGGACCTCGCCTTCCGCTACAACTTCGACGAGCCGGCCCAGCCGCTGTGCCTGATGCTGCCCACCGGCACCGGCCGAGTGCTGCGCGCCGACCTGGAGCAGCTGGTGGAGGAGCTCGGCACGGCGATTCCCGCGGTCTTCGAGGGCGACGAGTACCAAAACCGCCTGCACGAGCTCAAGCAGGCCATGACCGAGCGCCAGCGCGATGCCATCGAGGCGGTGCGCCGCGAGGCCCGCGAGCATGACATCCTGCTGCTCTCCACCCCCAACGGCTTCACCTTCGCGCCGGCCGGCCAGGACGACAAGATGATGGCACCGGAGGAGTACGAACAGCTCCCCGACGATGACCGCGAACGCATCGAGGGCACCGTCGCGGTGCTGCAGAAGAAGCTGACCCGGGCCATTCGCCAGATGCCGCGTCTGGCGAAACAGCTACGCGAGCAGGTCAATGCCCTCAACGAGGAGATGCTGCAGTCAGCGATAGGCGCGCCCCTGGCGGAACTGGAGGAGCGCTATGCCGAGCACGAGGGCGTACTGGCGCACCTGAGCGCGATTCGCGAGGCGATCCTGCAGCACGTGGATGCCTTTATCGATGACGAGCCGGATATCCCGCCGGAGGCGGTCTTCAGCCGCTGTCAGCTCAACCTGATCGTCGACAACACCGCCTGCGAGGGGGCGCCGGTGATCTATCTCGACCTGCCCAGCCACCAGCACCTGGTGGGGCGCATCGAGCACCACGTTCACAACGGCACCCTGCTCACCGACTTCTCGCTGATCCGGGCCGGCGGCCTGCACCGAGCCAACGGCGGCTACCTGGTGGTCGACGTGCGCAGCCTGCTGCTGCAGCCCGGCGCCTGGGAGACCCTGAAGCGGGTGCTGCGGGCCGGCGAGATTCGCACCGAGTCGCTGGAGCAGGCCTACGGGCTGATCAGCACCACCAGCCTGGAACCCCAGCCGGTGCCCCTGGACCTCAAGGTGGTGCTGCTCGGCGAGCGGCTGCTCTACTACCTGCTGTGCGAGCACGATCCCGACTTTCTGGAGCTGTTCAAGGTCCAGGCCGACCTGGAGGACGAGCTGCCGCGTAGCGACGAAAACCAGCCGCTGTTCGCACGCATGGTGGCCACCCTGGCCCGGGAGTCGGCGCTGCGTCCGCTGGCCCGCAGCGGCGTGGCGGCGATGATCGAGCAGGCCAGCCGCCTGGCCGACGACCAGCAGAAGCTGACCGCTCGCCATCGTGCGCTCAGCGACCTGCTGGAGGAGGCCGACCACTGGGCCGGGGCCGCTGAGGAGGCGGTGATCGAGCGGAGCCATGTCGAGAAGGCGGTGGACCAGCAGCGCTGGCGCGCCAGCCGCCTGCGCGAGCACAGCCAGGAGCAGATCGCCCGCGGCACCCTGGCCATCGCCACCGAGGGCCGGCAGGTCGGCCAGGTGAACGGCCTGGCGGTGCTGAGCCTGGGCGACTTCCGCTTTGGCCAGCCCACCCGGATCACCGCCACCGCGCGCCCCGGCGCCGGCCAGGTGGTGGATATCGAGCGCGAATCGAAGCTCGGTGGGCGCATTCACGCCAAGGCGGTAATGATCCTGTCGCGCTGCCTGGCCAGCCGCTATGCGCCGGACACTCCGCTGTCGCTCTCCGCCAGCCTCGCCTTCGAGCAGTCCTACGGCGGCATCGAGGGCGATAGCGCCTCGGTGGCCGAGGCCTGTGCGCTGATCTCGGCCATCGCCCGGGTGCCGCTGGAGCAGGGCCTGGCGGTGACCGGCTCCATCGACCAGCACGGCCGCGTCCAGGCCGTGGGCGGGGTCAACGAGAAGATCGAGGGGTTCTTCGATATCTGCCAGGCGCGCGGGGCGCTCAACGGCCAGGGGGTGCTGCTGCCGGCCAGCAACGTCGAGCAGCTGATGCTCAGGCGCGAGGTGCGCGAGGCCATCGCCGCCGGTACCTTCCACCTCTATGCCATCGAGACCCTGGACCAGGCGCTGGCCCTGCTCAGCGACATCCCGGCCGGCGAGGCCGACGAGCGCGGCCGCTATCCCGACGGCAGCCTCAATGCCCGGGTGGTGGAGCGCCTAACGGCGTTCCACCGGGCAACGAAGCGGGAGGGCGCCGAGCAACGCGCCACTGGCGGGGCCGCGTCAGAGGATAACGAGGAGCGACGCGACCATGATTCCTGAGCCCCATGGTCCCGACGGTGTCGAGCCATCGCCCCCCGAGGCCGCCCGCGTGCTGGCGCTGCTGGATGCCTCCCGGCACAGCCTGGCGGCGCTGGCCGCGGCGGTGGAGCTGGCCAGCCGCCGCCACGCCGAGCTGGTCGCGCTCTACATCGAGGACATCGATCTGCTGACCTGTGCGGCCTACCCCTTCTCGCGGGAGATCGGCGCCCAGTCGGGGCTTGAGCGGCCGCTCTCGGTAGGCAGCCTGGAGGCCGCCATCGCCCGCCAGCTGGCGCGCATCCACCAGGCGCTGGAACAGGCCGTGGCGGGACGCGAGCTGCGTCACCGCCTGGAGGTGAGCCGCGGCCAGGTGGTCAGCGAGGCCCTGGCCAAGGCCGGCCCCGGCGATGTGCTGGTGCTGGGCAAGGCGGGCGTCACCGAGCGCTGGGGGGCACGGCTGGGCTCCACCAGCCGTCGGCTGATCCTGGAGGCCCCCTGCACGGTGCTGGTGTGGGACGAGCGCCACCCCTATCGGCGCGGGCCGCTGCGGCTGATCGAAGGCGGCCAGGCGCCGCTGTCCGCCGAAGACCTGCCCGACTGGCTAGCGGCGCTGTTCGACGGCCTGGCACCCCTGTCGCTGCGCCACGCCCGGGCGCTCGAGCGCCAACTCTACCGCGCCGACGCCGGCGGCCTGCTGCTGCACCGCCCCGAACTCACCCGGCTGCTGGAAGAAGACCCGGAACTGCTCGCCCGTATCCCCCTGCCGGTGGTGGTTGTGGCCTAGCAGCAAGGTTGGCGGATGCCGCCCTGTAGGAACGCTGCTTTGCATCGCGACTGGAGGCCGCAGGCCTCCCGGCGGGGTTGGCGAGGCAGGCGACAACCCCAACGCCGCCGACTCCGCCAGGGCGCCTGTCGGCGCCAGTCGCGACGGGGACCGGCGCTCCTGGTATGGATTGACCTGTCAAGGGTTCGGTTGTCTCTGTCGTTTGTGATCATCCTCAATGCCTTCGGATCAGGAAGCGAGGGGCTGATCAGCGACGGTGGATCTCTCTGGTATTCGTGGGTTGGGTACCGACCTGTCATCACTTCGTCGCGGAGCTGCCCTGGTCTACAAGCGAGGGTCACCCTGCCCCGGAGGGCGGGGGCCTCATAGGAGCGTCAGGGGTTCTCCCACCGGCCCGACGCTCCCTGACCCGAAGGCACTGGGACGGGAAGCTCATGCCGTGGCTCGACTGGCGTGGGGTTTGCCCATGGCCTCGCAGGCAATCGCCCACAGGAAGCCGGCCAGCTCCCGGGCCACGGCCGTCACCACCTGTTGCTTGACCTTGCCCGTGGCCGCCAGCCGGCGGTAGCGCCCACAGAGCCGCTTCTGCGCCTCCCAGGCAATCGCCTGCACCGTCGGCGAGGTCCTCTCGGCCCGCTGCTCGATGATGCGCGTCTTGCGGGCCGGGAACCGGTAGCTCCAGGCGGCCTCCACCAGCACGCGTCGTACATGCCCGTTGCCGGTCTTGGTGATGCCGCCCTGGCGTCGGCTGCCACCGCTCGAGTGCTCGCTGGGCACCAAGCCCAAGTAGGCCATCAGCTGACGAGGCGAGTCGAAGCGGCTGATGTCACCGAGCTCGGCCAGCACCGTCATCGCCGTGATCAGGCTGACACCGCGCATCGCCTGGATGGCCTCGACCACCGGGGCCAGTGACCAACTCGGCAGCGCTGTCTCCATCTGCCTCTCCAGGCCGGCCACGCGGCGCCGGGCATCGCGCACCGCCTCGATGTACTCCTGGAGCACAATCTGCTGAACCGAGGTGTCGAAGCGCACCGTTTCCAGCCAGCGGAAGTGGGCAGGAAGCCACTTGCTCTTGCCGGGATAGACCTTGCCGTGACGCAGCAGGAAGGCGTTCAGTCGCTGTCGCACCTTGAGCTCGACGGCCTTCATGTCCTCGCGGGCCCGCGTCAGGTCGCGTATCGCCTCCTGCTCCGGCGTAGGCACCCAGACGGGCGTGAGCTCCCCGGACCGCGACAGGCGCGCCAGCATCTGCGCATCGCGGCGGTCAGTCTTGACGCGATCGCCGGCGCGGCGCGGGATCAGGGTCGGGGCCACCACCTCGCAGTCATGCCCGCTGGCCTGGATCTGGTGATAGACCCCGTAGCCGCAGGGGCCAGCCTCGTAACTGAACAGCAGAGGCTGCCCAGCGAAGCGCTCGCTCAGCTGGCGAACCAGCTTGTCGATCGCCTTGGGCTCATTGGGAATCTCGCCACGAAACTCAGGGGTATGCCGCCCCGCCTCGGCGACGGACACCGCAATGCTCGCCTTGTGGACATCCAGCCCGATATAGGCGGCGTGAACGTTGCTGGCGGCGTTGACCTGCTCGGTGACGGTGCGGTCGACAACGGCTCGCTGAGTTGCGTTAGACTGTTTCATGACCTGCCTCCCTCAATAGTGGCTCTGTGTTGTTGCCTCAACCTCAACGTAACCCACGACGTTGAGGAGGGGCAGGTCAATCCATCATGTCTACAAGGCCAGCAAACGCCGCGTTGTAGGAGCATCTTTAGATCGCGACTGGAGGCCGCAGGCCTCCCGGCGGGGTTGCTAACGCCGGCGGAGACCTCAAGCGCCGCCGCTTCTGTCAAGGCGCCTATCGGCGCCAGTCGCGACGGAAACCGGCGCTCCTACAGACGAAACTTTCTAATGTAGGAACATCTTCAGATCCGGTCCGACGCTTCGGCGACTGGAGGCCGCAGGCCTCCCGGCGGCGTTGCCGAGGCAGGCGACAACCCCAACACCACCGCCTCCGCCTGGGCGCCTATCGGCGCCAGTCGCGACGCAGAGTCGGGACGCCGAACCGGGCGCTCCTACAGCCGAAACTCTCTAATGTAGGAACATCTTCAGATCCGGTCCGACGCTTCGGCGACTGGAGGCGCAGCCTCCCGGCGGGGTTGCCGAGGCAGGCGATAACACCAACGCCGACGCCTCCTCCAGGGCGCTCCTAAAGCGGTACACCAAGACAATTACATACAGCGCTGGCCAAGGCCTACAACCAGAACCGTTTATCACCTACGGACACATTAGCCATACGAAATATTCTGAATCAAGGCACCCAACATGAGCCTTCAGAATGATAACGCCAGGTGTGCGCGCACTCAGAACAGGCCGTCGCTCCATTCCCGGCCACTATTACCACATTACGCTCGTGACACGGCGTCGCTACCCATTCTTTGAAGATTTTCACACCGCCTGCAAAGCGTGCCGTACATTTTCAATTTCCACCCTGGCAACTCAATGCGAGACACTATCTTTTGTCGTCATGCCCGATCACGTCCATTGGCTACTGCAGTTGAACGGCAATCTGGCGCATGCGGTCCGGCTATATAAGTCCCATGTGTCGATGTCGGTCGGGCTGCGGGTATGGAATGCCGGGTATTACGACCGCGCCCTGCGCTCCGACGAGGATGTTCGGGCCGTGGCCCGCTATATCGTCGCCAATCCGTTAAGGGCACGGCTGGTGGACAATATTGGAGATTATCCCTATTGGGATGCGATATGGCTCGATCGATGAGTGGTCTTGCGTTGGCGGACATGGTCGGCCTCCGCCTGGGCGCCTATCGGCGCCAGTCGCGACGGAAACTCGGGGCGCCGAATCGGTCGCTCCTACAAGGTTGGCGGCTACCGCACTGTAGGAGCGCTGCTTTGCATCGCGACTGGAGGCGCAGCCTCCCGGCGGGGTTGCCAACGCTGGCGATAGCCCCAACGCTGGCGATAAGCCCAACGCCGACGCCTCCGCCAGGGCGCCTATCGGCGCCAGTCGCGACGCAGAGCGGCGCTCCAACAAGCGTAACTCCCTGATGTAGGAGCATCTTCAGATCGCAACTGGAGGCCGCAGGCCTCCCGGCGGTGTTGCCGACGTGGCCGATAACCGCTGCCGTTGCCGCCTACGCCAGATCCCGCATCAGCAGCGCGTACTCGATGCGCTCCGGCGCGATGGCTTCGCCGGGCACCGGCAGGCGCACCACATGGCCCGAACCGGGGGCGGCGCTCACCGATTCGCCGCGCTTGTTCTCGAGGTGTTCGAGCACGAAGCGACGGTTGCCGCCGGGTAGCATCAGCTCCATGCCGTCGCCCACCTCGAAGCGGTTCTTGACGTCCACTTCCAGCACGCCGCGGTCGGGGTGGTAGCCGATCACCTCGCCGACGAACTGCTGATGCACCCCCACCGAGTTGCCGCGCTCGTAGTTCTGATACTCGTCGTGGACGTGACGCCGGTAGAAGCCCTCCGTGTAGCCGCGGTTGGCCAGGTTGTCGAGCTCGTCCATCAGGCGCATGTCGAAGGGGCGACCCGCCACGGCGTCGTCGATGGCGCGGCGGTAGACCTGAGCGGTGCGGGCCACGTAGTAGTGGGACTTGGTGCGCCCCTCGATCTTCAGCGAGGTCACACCCATCTCGGTGAGCCGCGGGACGTGCTGCACGGCGCGCAGGTCCTTGGAGTTCATGATGTAGGTGCCGTGCTCGTCCTCGAAGATCGGCATCAGCTCGCCGGGGCGAGTGGCGTCCTCGATCAGCGCCGAGAGCTCATCCTGGCCCTCCCGGCCTCCCGCGGTGGCGGTGCTGTGGGTGGTGCTGCCGCCCCCGGAAGCGATCAGGCCGCCAGGCTGCCCTTCCCCGGCGTCCAGACGCCGCTGCCCGAATGGGCCGCCGCCGAGTTGGCCGGCACCAGGTCGCCGGTCTCGTCGTGGGCGGCGGCCACGGTGTTGTACTGCCAGCGACAGGCGTTGGTGCAGGTGCCCTGGTTGGGGTCGCGGTGATTGAAGTAGCCGGAGAGCAGGCAGCGCCCGGAGTAGGCGATGCACAGCGCGCCGTGGACGAAGGTCTCGATCTCGAGGTCGGGGCACTCGGCGCGGATCTCGGCGATCTCCTCCAGCGACAGCTCCCGGGACAGGATGATGCGGCTGATGCCCTGGCGCTGCCAGAATTTCGCCGCCGCCCAGTTGACCACGTTGGACTGCACCGAGAGATGGATCTCCTGATCGGGCCAGCGCTCACGGATCATCATGATCAGCCCCGGATCGGACATGATCAGGGCGTCGGGGCCGGCTTCGATCACCGGTTCCATGTCCCGCAGGTAGGTCTTGAGCTTGCTGTTGTGCGGCGCGATATTCGAGGCCACGTAGAACTGCTTGCCCCGCTCGTGGGCGTAGGCGATGCCCTTGTGCAGGTTGGCGATCTTGAAGTCGTTGTTGCGCACGCGCAGCGAGTAGCGGGGCTGGCCGGCATAGACGGCGTCGGCACCGTAGGCGAAGGCGTAGCGCATGTTCTTGAACGTCCCCGCCGGGGAGAGCAGTTCGGGAGCTTGCATAGGAGGTCACCGTTGTCAGGACGATGGCGCCAGGGGCGCTGAAAATGAGGTTCTTCGCACTTTAGCGTGAACATGTCTGGCAGGTTTATTGGTGGGAGGCCGCGGTTCGACGTCTCGACTCTGACGGCGGCGACGCTTCGACGAAGGCGCCGTAGGCGCCCCATGGGTAGCGCTGCGCGCTACTTCGCGAGCTGAAAGCTCCCTCCCACAAAGCCAGTTCACGCCAGTCTGCGATGAACCAAAAATGAAGGGGACTAGTATAGCAGCGCCGAGCGCCAATGGCTGCTATGGAAGGTGCCGCAGGCACCCCTTTATTGCCGCCGCTACGCGACGGTTCGCCCGATGAATCGGCCTCCCACAATGGAAGATGGCGCCACCCCGACCTTTGTGGGAGCTGGGCTCTGCCCGGCGAATGGAGCCCGAAGGGCTCCCAGCGGCTATAGCGAGCCCTTGACCAGCCGTGCACTTGTCTTTCCGGTCAAGTAGAATATGGCCCCTGCCGGACCGGACCCCGGCCTTTCCAAATTCTCCGACACGAGCTACCCCATGACAGTAACAACTCCCGACCCGGCGGCCGGCCGCGCCACCGTGGTGATCTACTCCGGCGGCATGGACTCCTTCACCGTGCTGCACCGCGCCCTGCGCGAGGGCCGCGAGGTCCACGCCCTCTCCTTCGACTACGGCCAGCGCCACGCCCGCGAACTCGAGGTGGCCGCCCGGGTCTGTCGCGAGCTGGGCGTGCCCCACCAGGTGGTGGACATTCGCGCCATCCACGGGCTTATCGACAACTCGGCGCTGACCGACGCCAGCCGCGAGATGCCCGACGGCGACTACGCCGAGGACAATCTCACTGCCACGGTGGTGCCCAACCGCAATATGATCCTGCTGTCACTGGCCATCGCCAAGGCGGTGAACATCGGCGCCGACCGGGTCGACTATGGCGCCCACGGTGGCGACCATGTGCTCTACCCGGACTGCCGCCCCGAGTTCGTCGAGGCGATGAATGCCGTGGCCGGCATCGCCAACTTTGAGTCCGTCGAGCTCCACGCCCCTACCTGCGGTCGAGCAAGGCCGAGATCCTCGCCGACGGCCTGGCCATGGGCCTGGACTACGCCGACACCTGGACCTGCTACCTGGGCGAGGCCCTGGCCTGCGGTCGCTGCGGCAGCTGCCGGGAGCGACTGGCGGCCTTTGCCGCCAACGACGCCGTCGACCCCATCGGCTATGCCCGGCGGCCAGACGCCGATGCCGACGCCGCCACGGGAGAGCACTGATGTATCACGTCAAGGAGGCCTTCTATACGCTTCAGGGGGAAGGCGGCCAGGCGGGGCGCGCCAGCGTGTTCTGCCGCTTCACCGGCTGCAACCTCTGGTCGGGCCGCGAGCAGGATCGCGCCTTGGCGGCCTGCACCTTCTGCGATACCGACTTCGTCGGCACCGATGGCCAGAACGGCGGGCGCTTCGCCACCGCCGAGGCGCTGGCCGACCACCTCACGGCGCTGTGGCCCGACCAAGACGGCGTGGCCACCCCCTATGTGGTGTTCACCGGCGGCGAGCCGCTGCTGCAGCTCGACGAGACGCTAATCCGCGCCATGCACGCCCGGGGCTTCGAGGTGGCCGTGGAGACCAACGGCACCCTGCCCGCGCCCCCCGGCATTGATTGGCTATGCGTCAGCCCCAAGGGCGCCAGCGAGCTTACCATCACCGCCGGCGACGAACTCAAGCTGGTCTATCCCCAGGCCGAAGCGCCGCCGGCGCGCTTCGCCGGGCTCGACTTCGCCCACTTCTTCCTGCAGCCCATGGACACCGGCCCGCTGGGCGAGCCCGGCGCCCGCATGGCCGAGACCGTGGCCTACTGCCTGGCTCACCCCCAGTGGCGACTGTCGCTGCAGACCCACAAGATCGCGGGGATCGACTGATGACGCTATTCGTCAATCGCCTGACCCAGCTGGATGTCTCGCTGTGGTGCCCCCGCCGCGGGCTGATCGGCGCCAGCTGGCTGGTCGACGCCGAGCTCGACGGCGAGCTGGGCGAGGACGGCATGCTGTTCGATTTCGGCGAGGTGAAGCCCTGGATCAAGTCGCGCCTGGACGCCGGCGCCGATCATACCCTCCTGATTCCCATCCGAGCGCCGGGGCTCACCGTCAGCGACTGCGCCGAAGGGCTCTGCGTGCGCACTACCCAGCCCTACGCCATGGAGATCCGCGCCCCGCGCCAGGCCTTCACCCTGCTGCCCTGGGAGGCGATCACCCCGCAGCGCCTGGCTGGGCACCTCGGCGAGACCCTGAGCCGCCAGCCTCCCGAGCGGGTCGAGGCCATTCGCCTGACGCTGCGCGACGAGGCGATCGACGGCGCCGCCTACACCTACAGCCACGGGCTGCGCCGCCATGTCGGCAACTGTCAGCGGATCGCCCACGGCCACCGATCGCGGCTGCATATCTGGCAGGGCGGAGTGCGCATGCCCGAGCTGGAGGCCGACTGGGCCGAGCGCCTGGCGGATACCTACCTGGTGGATGCCGCGGATATCGTGGCGGAAACGGAGCCGAGCTTCCCGCCCCGGCTCACTACCCGCTACCGTTCCGCCCAGGGCCGCTTCTTCCTGCGCCTGCCGGCCAGCCGCTGCCATACGCTGCCAACCCCCACCACCGTGGAGCATATCGCCCGCTGGCTAGCCGAGGGGATCGCCGCCGAAACCGGGCATGCCACCCGGGTACAGGCCTTCGAGGGGGTCGACAAGGGCGCCATCGCGGAAGCGACGCCGTGAGCGAGGGCTGCCGGCCGGGCTGCGGCGCCTGCTGCATCGCCCCTTCGATCAGCTCGCCGATTCCCGGCATGCCCCAGGGCAAGCCGGCCGGCGAGCGCTGCGTGCAGCTGGACGACGCCAACCTCTGCCGGCTGTTCGGCGACCCGCGCCGCCCGGCGGTATGCGCGGCCTTCACCTTCGAGCGCGCGCTGTGCGGCGAGCACCGCGACCAGGCGCTCTCGCGCATCGCCGCCCTGGAGCTCGCCACCTGATCTGAGGCGGCCTCGCCGCCGCACCGGGCCACCCCACTCAGCCTCGCCCAAGCGGCCGCCCCCCAACGCAGGGGGCGGCCGCACGGACGGGGCTGAACGGGCTCAGCCTTCGATATCGGCGGGACGCGGCAGGCGACGGTCGAGCAGGGTGTGCCAGCGCACCAGCACCGGGGCGTCGCTGTGGCTCACCTCGCCGAGCAGGGTGCGGAAGGCGTCCCGCGCCGCGGCATCGTGGCTGTCGACCAGGGTCAACCAGGCCTCCAGGGCACAAAGCTGCTGATGGCGATTCTCGTGCTGGCGGGCGAACGTCAGGGCCTGCTCCACCAGCAGGCGCACCTCGTGGCGCGGATGCCCCAGGCGGTGGCGCACCGTGGCCAGCTGCAGCGCCAGCTCGGGCACGAACAGGGTGCTGCGCTCGCGGGCAATCATCAGGCACTGATCCAGGTAGTCCTCGGCGTGGACCAGCTGGCCCAGCGCCATGCAGGCGTCGCTGTACCACAGCGCGGGGCGGTGGTAGCGATCCCGCCCGGTGATCTCGCTGAGCTCCTCCAGCGCCACTTCGATCTTCTCCAAGCCGTCGCGGTCCCCGGAGAGCGCCCGGCGCCAGCCGAGCACGCCCTGGGCGGAGACCTGCCAGAGGTGCAGGTCCGGGGTCTCGGTCAGCGCCACCGCCTGCTCGGCGCGCCGCGCGGCGAGGTGCACATGCCCCAGCTGCCGGTAGAGCGCGGCGGCGAACAGCAGCGCCATGGCCAGCGACCCGGGGTGGCCGATGCGCTCGGCCAGGCGAATTGCCGACTCCACCTGCTGCTCGGCGCGGCGGTAGTCGCCGCGCAGGCAGAGCGCCCAGCCCTGGAAGCAGGCGGCGGCCACCTGGGGATGCTCGGAGAACGGCAGCCACTCGATGGTCATGGGCTGCTCGAGGGGGTTGATCTCGTCGAGGTGCTCGTAGGCCTGGCTGATGCGCCCCGCCCAGTATTCGCAGTTGGCCCGGGCGTAGTCGGCCAGCCGCCGGTAGCGCGGGTCGTCGAGCCGGCTGGCGATGTCGGCCAGCCGGGCGGCCAGCGAGAAGGCGTCGGCGTGGGCGTGGCGCTGGCTGCAGCCCACCCACAGGCCCCACTTGACCAGGAAGGCCTGCTCCAGGTCGTCGTTCTCCTCGCCGCTGCAGCTCTCCAGGGTGACCAGCAGCTCGCGGGCGCGCACGAAGCTCTCGTGGGCGGTGGGCGAGCCGTGCCCTTCCAGGGCGAAGGCGGCCTGGCCGCGCACGGTCAGCAGGCTGATCTCGCGCTCGGCCTGCTCCTCCACGTGGCGCAGACTGGCCAGCCCGAAGTCGGCCATCTTCAGCGCGGTGCGGTTGGCGCTGACCTTGAGCGCTTCCCGCGCCGCCAGCTCGAAGTAGCGGGCGCCGCGGGCGTAGTGGCCGCTGCGCCGCAGGTGGGTGGCAAAGTCGCCGGGATGCCGACCGATCCACATCGGGAAGCGCTCCTCGATGAGGCTGACCACCTGGCGATGGATACGCACCCGCACGTCGCGGGGACAGGAGAGATAGGCGGCCTCCTGCAGCAGCTGATGGCTGAACTGGTACTCGCGACCGCCCTCCTCAGCGCCCACCGGCTCGATGATCTCCAGGCGGCGCATCTGCTCCAGGGCGCGGTTGAGCCGCGGCAGCTCCCAGCCGCTGCACTCGGTGAGAAAGTCGAGCCGGAAGCGACGCCCCAGCACCGCCGCCACATGGGCGACCTCGCGGTCGCCGTCGAGCTGGTCGATGCGGCTGGCGAGCAGGCCCAACAGGCCGCGGGGCAGCTCGTCGAGGTGCACGCTGCGCCCTTCGCGGCGGTCCATCTCCAGGCGCCGGCAGATCTCCTGCATGTAGAGCGGCACGCCGTCGCAGCGCTCGATGATCTGCCCACGCAGGCGGGGGCTGAGGTGCAGGCGATAGCGGCGCGCCAGCTGGGAGAGCAGCCGCGAGGACTGCATGGCATCCAGGTGGCCGAGGGTGACCTGCTGGTCCCAGTGCAGCCGGCTGGGCAGCGCTTCGCGGCCATGGTGGCTGGCCACCAGCAGGAAAGCGCAGTTGATGGGCAGACGCGCCTGGAGGCCCGCCAGCACCCGGAAGGAGGGCTCGTCGAGCCACTGCAGGTCGTCGATCATCAGCACCAGGGTGCGCTCGGCGGCCTGGCGCTCGATGACCCGGCACAGCAGCGCCACCACCAGCTCGGCGGCCTCGCCGCTCTTGGCCAGTCGCGCCCCCTCGGGGGACTCGCGCACCCCCAGGGCCTCTTCCAGCAGCGCTCGCTGGTCGTCGTCAAGGCGCATCTCCGCCTGCTCGGCGAGCAGGTCGGCCAGCGCCTCGGCGTCGAGCTCCCCTTCCAGCCGCCAGCGCAGCAGGGTGCGCGCCACGCCATAGGGTTCGAGTACCGACAGGCGAGTGGTGGGCTGCCAGCAGATGGAGGCGTCCCGACTCAGCTCGAGCTGGCGGAAGCCGACCATCAGCGCCGACTTACCCATGCCCGAGGCGCCGCGTACCAGCACGCTCTGACGCAGGCCGATGCCGGCACGGGCCAGGGCGTCGCGCAGGATGCGCAGCGACGCCTCGCGGCCGACCAGGCTGGGCGGCATGGCGTCACGCCCGCCCTCGTTGTGCCCCAGCACCAAGGCGCGCAGCCGCACCCGGCCGTCGCTGGCCACCAGCCGCGAGGCCAGCCGCGGCTGCAGGTCCAGCGCCGGCGGCATGTGCTGGCTGGCCTCCTGGGAGATCACCAGCTCGCTGCCCTCGGCGGCGCTCATGAGTTCCAGCGAGCCCTGGGTGACCTGCCCAGCGGGTCGACCAGCTGACGCTCGGGAAGATAGACCACCCGGCCGCTATTGAGACCGGCGGCCAGTTCGATACGCGGCGGCTCGTCCTCGCCGCTCCAGTGGCGGGCGATCTCGTCGGGCAGCACGCGGCGACAGTGTTCGTAGAGGGCGACCAGCTCGGCCAGCTGATGGGCCGGGCCGTGGGTGCCGAAACAGGCCAGCCCCAGCCCGCCGGTGGCGCCGGGGAGCCAGAAGCCGCCCAGGTGGTGGCACTGTTGCTCCAGCCAGCGCATCAGTTCGATCTGCAGGGCCAGGCTGGCGCGGGTCTCGTCGCGGGCGGAAAGCTCGCCCTTGAGGCGCAGGCGAATGGCCATCACCGAGAGCTGGCGCTGCTCGATCTCGTCTTCGCGCAGGGGCGTGCTGTCAGCGGCCAGGGCCCGGGAGAAGGCGCCCTGGGGCGACAGCCCCTGCAGGTCCGGCTTGCCGTCGGACCAGTAGCGGGCCAGCTGCAGGAAGGCCGGCTCGGGCTGCTGACCGGATAGGGCCAGCAGCTGCAGATAGGCATTGTACTGCTCGTGGGCAGCGGCCAGCTGGCCCTGGTCGGCGAGCTGGCGCACCAGCCGCTCGTGGAAGGGGCCATAGCCGGAGAAGCGGCTGACCAGCGCCTGGAGCAGCGCGTCGGGAACATCGTCGTGGCGCTCCAGCACCCCTTCGGCGAAGCGGATCACCCGCTGGCGCCACTCGTTGCGCAGCTGCACCAGCCAGCGTTGGAACTCGGTGCAGGCCGGCAGCTGCAGCTCCTCGACCAGATCCCCACGATAGCGCTCCAGCAGCCGCTCCAGGGTAGCGACATCCTGGGACCCCTCGAGCAGCCGCTGCAGCTCGTGGAGGTCGAAGCGCCAGGCCTCGGGGAGGCGAAAGGCGATGGTCTGGCGCGATACCACCAGCACCCGCTCGGCCTCCTCGCCCAGCGACTGGCGCAGGCAGTGCAAGGCGTGGCGCAGGTTGGTGCGCCCGGAAGAGAGCCCCTGGTCCGGCCACAACAGTTCGGCCAGGCTGGCCCGATTGACCGGCTGGCTATGCAGCAGTAGATAGACCAGCAGCGCCTTGACCTTGTCGTAGCTGAACTGGGTCAGGACGTCATCGCCCAGGGTCAGCGAGAAGTGGCCGAACAGCGCCAGCTGATCCACATCACGGTGTTGCACGTCGTCGCAAGCGTCCTGCATGTTGGAGTCCTGCATGGCAAGCGGCGGCCTCAGGCCGGCACGCCACTATGGAAACGAAACGCCGTATCCGGCGTGACTATCAGCTCTGCCTCGCATTCGGCGAAGAAGGCCACCCGCTCGTCGATGGCGGCCGGGGCCTGCTGACGGGCCAGCATCAGGTAGTCCTCGTAATGACGCCCTTCCGACTTAACCAGACTGCGATAGAACTTGGCAAGTTCAGCATCCAGGTGCGGAATCAGCCGCGCGAAGCGTTCGCAGCTACGCGCCTCGATCAAGGCGCCGATGATCAGGATATCGACCAGGCGCTCAGGATCTTTAGGCCTTACGTGGCGCCTGAGCCCCTCGGCATAGCGTGAAGCGCTGAGATGCCGGTAGCGAATGCCGCGGCTCTCCATCAGCTTGACCACCTGCTCGAAGTGCAGCAGCTCCTCGCGGGCGAGCTGCGACATCTTGGTCAGCAGCAGCGGCTGGTCCACGTAGCGATAGAGCAGGCTCATGGCGGTGGAGGCCGCCTTCTTCTCGCACTGAGCGTGATCGATCAGCAGCAGTTCGGGGTTGTCCAGCGCCCAGCCGATCCAGGCATCCGGGGTGCGGCAGCCCAGGAAGTCGAGCATACCGGGCGGCAGCAGCGCCTCGACGGAACTGCCCGGCTCGGCAGATAGGAGGGGCTCTTGCATGGCGGCTCCAGCGCTTGTCGGGGTGTCGGTCGGGGGCGCCTGCGCCTGGCGGCGCGACTCGGCGGCGGCGCACAGGGCCTGGCTCAGGCCGGCATGCAGGGCGGCGGCATCCAGCCCCTCTCCCGGCCCGCGGGCCGCCAGGCCGTAGCGCGACAGGTCACGGATGCGTTCGCGCCCGACCCGCAGCAGCTCCACCGCCCGGGACAAGGGCGGCTGCTCGGGGCGCACGCGGACGCGATGGCGCTCGATCTGGGCGTTCAATCGCTCGGGTCCGTCACCGCCAGCCATTCGCCGACCACCGCCTCGCGCAGGGAGTCGAGCTCGACCATGCGCGAGGCCCGCTCAGGCTCATCGAAGGCCAGCCAGTCGGTGATCTCGGTGTCGCTGCGCTGACACCCCCGGCAGACGCTGTCGCCCAGTGCGGTGGAGCAGACCCCCACGCAGGGTGACACGATTTTGGCAGACATATTCATACTCTCGTTCGAGGACATCATGGTACCGCGCGGGGCGCTCGATCACACCCTCCGTGTCGCCGCTTTTCAGCGCCGCCGACCAAAGTTCAAGGCGGCAACCACGGGCCTCAGCTTAACATTGTCGACAGTTTACCGTAGAATCACGCCACCCAGCGGCACGCTGCTTGCCAAGACCGTTTCTCCTGTCAGGGCGTGCATTTCGGCGACGATCTCGCCAGATGCGCCGCTTTGACCACCACAACAGATGAGGGCCCCAACGTGCTTGAAGCCTATCGCCAACATGTCGAAGAACGCGCCGCCGAGGGCGTCCCGCCGAAGCCCCTGAACGCCGAACAGGTCGCCGCACTGGTCGAGCTGCTCAAGAGCCCACCCGCCGGCGAAGAGGAGTTCATCCTCGACCTGCTGACCAACCGCGTGCCCCCGGGGGTCGACGAGGCCGCCTACGTCAAGGCCGGCTTCCTGACCGCCGTGGCCAAGGGCGAGACCAGCTCTCCGCTGATCGACAAGGTGCACGCCGTGAAGCTGCTGGGCACCATGCAGGGCGGGTACAACATCGTCTCCCTGGTCGAGCTGCTCGATGACGCTGAGCTTGCCAAGGAAGTGGGCGAGCAGCTCAAGCACACCCTGCTGATGTTCGACGCCTTCCACGACGTGGAAGAGCGCGCCAAGGCCGGCAACGCCGTGGCCAAGGACGTCATCCAGTCCTGGGCCGACGCGGAGTGGTTCCTGGAAAAGCCCGCCCTGGAAGAGAAGATCACCCTGACCGTATTCAAGGTGCCGGGCGAAACCAACACCGACGACCTCTCCCCGCCCCGGACGCCTGGTCACGCCCCGACATCCCGCTGCACGCCCGCGCCATGCTCAAGAACGAGCGCGAGGGCATCGAGCCGGAGCAGCCGGGCAGCGTCGGCCCGCTCAAGCAGATCGAAGACGTGAAGGCCAAAGGCTTCCCGGTCGCCTACGTGGGCGACGTGGTGGGCACCGGCTCCTCACGCAAGTCCGCCACCAACTCGGTGCTGTGGTTCTTCGGCGACGACATCCCCAACGTGCCCAACAAGCGCGCAGGCGGCTTCTGCTTCGGCGGAAAGATCGCTCCGATCTTCTTCAACACCATGGAAGACTCCGGCGCCCTGCCGGTTGAGATGGATGTCGAGAAGCTCGAGATGGGCGACGTCATCGACATCTACCCCTATGAGGGCAAGGTGTGCAAGCACGGCACCGACGAGGTGCTCACCACCTTCGAACTCAAGACCCAGCTGATCCTCGACGAGGTGCGCGCCGGCGGCCGCATCCCGCTGATCATCGGCCGCGGCCTGACTGCCAAGGCGCGCGAGTCGCTGGGCCTTGAGCCCTCCGACGTCTTCCGCCTGCCCGAGCAGCCCGCCGACACCGGCAAGGGCTTCACCCTGGCCCAGAAAATGGTCGGCAAGGCGTGCGGCCTCGAGGGCGTGCGTCCGGGCATGTACTGCGAGCCGAAGATGACCACCGTGGGCTCCCAGGACACCACCGGGCCGATGACCCGCGACGAGCTCAAGGACCTGGCCTGCCTCGGCTTCCAGGCCGACCTGGTGATGCAGTCCTTCTGCCACACCGCGGCCTATCCGAAGCCGGTCGACGTGGACACCCACCACACCCTGCCCGACTTCATCATGAACCGCGGCGGCGTTTCCCTGCGTCCGGGCGACGGCATCATCCACAGCTGGCTGAACCGCATGCTGCTGCCCGATACCGTGGGCACCGGCGGCGACTCCCACACCCGCTTCCCGCTGGGCATCTCCTTCCCGGCCGGCTCCGGCCTGGTGGCCTTCGCCGCCGCCACCGGCGTGATGCCGCTGGACATGCCGGAATCGGTGCTGGTGCGCTTCAAGGGCAAGCGTCAGCCGGGCGTCACCCTGCGTGACCTGGTTCACGCCATCCCCTACTACGCCATCCAGCAGGGCCTGCTCACCGTCGAGAAGTCCGGCAAGAAGAACGCCTTCTCCGGCCGGGTGCTGGAGATCGAGGGCCTCGAGGACCTCACCGTGGAACAGGCCTTCGAGCTCTCCGACGCCTCCGCCGAGCGCAGCGCCGCCGGCTGCACCATCACCCTGGGCGAAGAGAGCGTCGCCGAGTACCTGAAGTCCAACATCACCCTGCTCAAGTGGATGATCGCCAACGGCTACGGCGACCGCCGCACCATCGAGCGCCGCATCCAGGGCATGGAGGAGTGGCTGGCCAACCCGAGCCTGATGCGCGCCGATGCCGACGCCGATTACGCCGAGGTCATCGAGATCGACCTGGACGAGATCAAGGAGCCGGTGCTCTGCGCGCCGAACGACCCGGACGACGCTCGCCTGCTCTCTGACGTGGCCGGCGAGACCATCGACGAGGTGTTCATCGGCTCGTGCATGACCAACATCGGTCACTTCCGCGCCGCGGGCAAGCTGCTCGAGAAGCAGCCGGCCGGCAGCCTGAAGACCCGCCTGTGGCTGGCGCCGCCCACCAAGATGGACCAGCACCAGCTCACCGAAGAGGGCTACTACGGCATCTACGGCCGTGCCGGGGCGCGCATGGAAATGCCGGGCTGCTCGCTTTGCATGGGTAACCAGGCCCGCGTCGCCGCCAAGAGCACCGTGGTCTCCACCTCCACCCGCAACTTCCCGAACCGCCTGGGCGACGGCGCCAACGTCTACCTCGCCTCAGCGGAACTGGCGGCCGTGGCCGCGGTGGAGGGTCGCCTGCCGACCGTCGAGGAGTACCAGCGCTACATGGGCGAGTTCGACGCCATGGCCGGCGAGATCTACCGCTACATGAACTTCCATGAGATCGAGGAATTCCAGAAAGCGGCCTCGAATGTGATTCCGGTCGCCCAGGAAAGCTGATACGCTTCCCTCCCGGAATTCGTTTTCGACTCCGATGCTCGCAACATCGACGGCCGCCGCCCGCGGCGGCCAGAGCCGATGACCAAAGCGCCCCGCTCGCGGGGCGCTTTTTTTGGTTTGGGGGTACCCCAGGCCTGGCGGCCGGTCGGTAACGGGAGAAATGGCAAGCGCTAGCGTCGCAAGAAAGCCGGATTTCGTAGCAGATCAACGTTAGCCGGGCTCAGCGCCTGGCCGCCCGCCGGCCAAGCTGCTCGCGCGCCAGGATGGGCGCGGCATCGAGGGAGGCGATAGGCACGCTCCTGTCGGCGGGTATCTCGCCGCTGAGCTGCAGGGCAAGATAGCGCAACGCGCAGACCCGCAGGAAGGAGGTGAAATTGCCCAGGTCGTGGCCGGCATCGATCGACTCATGGTACAGCTGGGTGATCAGCTGCGGGGTATTCATCTCGTCGCGGCGGGCGATCTCCTCCAGCAGGTGCCAGAAGTAGGCCTCCATGCGCAGGCTGGTCACCATCCCGTCGATTCGCAGGGAACGGGTGGTGCTTTTCCAGAGCTGCGGGTCGGCATTGACGAAAAGCTGGCACATGGCGGCTCCCCCATTCTCAGCGTGATCGGACGGCCTCGCCCCCAGCCGGCTCGCCAGACGCTCTGACCGGGCGCTTACACCAGGAGTTTCTGGAACTGGGCCAGCCATGCCGGATGGGCGGGCCAGGCCGGGGCGGTGACAAGATTACCATCGGTCACCGCCGCATCCACCGGGATATCCGCGTACTCTCCTCCGGCAAGCTCCACCTCGGGGCGGCAGGCGGGATAGGCCGAGCAGCGTCGCCCTTCCAGCACCTTAGCAGCCGCCAACAGCTGAGCACCATGGCAAATGGCGGCCACCGGCTTATTCGCGGTGAAAAAGTGCTGCACCATGGCCACCACGTCCGGATTCAGGCGCAGGTACTCCGGCGCACGGCCACCGGGTATCACCAGCGCATCGTAGTCATCCGGCCTCACCTCGCGAAAGGTCGCATTGAGGGTGAAGCGGTGGCCGGGCTTTTCCGTATAGGTCTGGTCGCCCTCGAAATCGTGGATGGCGGTGGCGACGCTATCCCCCGCCTGCTTGTCGGGGCAGACGCCATGCACCAGGTGGCCGAACGCCTGCAGCGCCTGAAACGGCACCATGGTTTCATAGTCTTCGGTGTAGTCGCCGGTGATCATGAGAATCTTCTTGTTCATGTCGGGTCTCCTCGCTTGTTGTGCCCGAGAACAAGCGTCACACAGTCACAATGACAGCGGGTAGTAGCCCGCTACTACATGGACAAAGATGCCGGTTCGGCGCTCTCCAGCGCCGCCAGGTAGTCCGCGAAGGCGGCCCGGGCGGCCGCTATCGCCACCGCCACCTGGCCGGGAGGGCAGCGACGCTCGGCGAAGGCCAGAAAACGCCCCCAGTGGTACTCGGGCTCGGACGCCGAGAAGAAGGCAAGCGGGGTCGCCGGCCCCAGTGCGGCGCTCAGTGCCAATTACCATGGGCTCATACTCTTTCATGACAGCTTTCTGTTAGGGTAAGGCGACTCGCCGTGTCCAGCCCCCGGTCCCTCCCACTCCCCTACCACGAGGCCTCGTAGCGCGTGAACCTCCCACACGATCCAGACGACCGCGAGGCCGAACTCAGCGAGGCGCTGCGTAACTGCGCAGCGGAGCCCGTCCATATCCCCGGTGCCATCCAGCCGAACGGCGGACTGATCAGCTTCGATGCCGAGCTCACCAGGGTGCGCCAGGTCAGCGCCAACCTGGAAGCCCTGCTGGGCATTCCGGTCGAGCAGGCCCTGCGCGCCTCGCCCGCCACGCTGCTGGGCGGCGCCCTGGTCGAGCGCATCCTCCGCGAACTCGATCAGCGCAGCGAAGTCCCCGGCGCCATGACAGCACACCTGGGCCCCGACGCGCTGCGCTTCCAGGTCATTCCCTATCGCAGCGGCACCCGCGTGGTGGTCGAGCTGGAGCCGCTGCCCACCGAGGATGCCTCCCAGCTGCTGTCGGGACTCAATCGCTGGCTTGCCACGGTACGGGAAGCGGCCACTCCCGGCCAGCTGCTGGCGTGGCTGGTGGAAGAAGTGCGCGATCTCACGGGCTTCGACCGGGTACTGATCTACCGCTTTGACGAGCGCTGGAACGGCAGCGTCACCGCCGAGAGTCGCGGCCCTGGCATCGGTAGCTTCCTGGGCCACCATTTCCCCGCCAGCGACATTCCCTCCCAGGTACGCGCGCTGTATGACCGCAACTGCCTGCGCAGTATTCCCGATGCCGCCGCCACCGCCGTCCCACTGGTGCCCGACAACGACCCCGTCGATGCCGCCCCGCTCGATCTATCGCTCGGGGTGCTGCGCGCCGTGTCGCCGATCCACCAGGCGTATCTCGCCAACATGGGCGTCGCCAGCGCCCTCTCTGTGGCGCTTCACGACGACGAGGAGCGCCTGGGCGGGCTGCTGAGCTGCCATGCCCTGGCCACGCCCCTTCGCCTCTCCCCGACGGTCCGCGACGCGGTGCGGGCACTGGTGCAGATCAGCGTTCCCCAGCTGAGGCTGCTGCGCGCCAAGGCCGAGACCCAGCTCATGCAGAAGGTACAGGTCAGCCGCGAACTGCTGCACCAGTCCCACGAGCACTGGGTCGATCCGAGCCTGATCGTGGCCCAGCGCGGCGAGGAGTGGCTGGCGCTGTTCGCCGCTGACGGCATGGCGCTCGTGCATCGCGAGCAGCGGGGCAGATGCGGCACCGTGCCGAGCACGCCATCGCTGGACGCCATGGTGGCGTGGCTGAGCCCCTGGGCGCCGAGCCCCTGGTACAGCCACTGCCTGAGAGACACGCCGCTGGGGCCCTGGCGCGGCCCCAGCAGCGGACTGCTGGCCATTCCGCTGCCCATCGACACCTCGCAGCCTAGCTGGCTGCTGCTGTTTCGCAACGAGGAGATCGAGACCCGTCGATGGGCCGGGGCGCCGCACAAGCAGATCGAGACGCAGGGGACTCGCAGCATGCTGGCGCCACGCCGCTCCTTCGCCGAATGGCAGGAGAAGATTCGTGACCACAGTCGCATCTGGCGCCGCAGCGAACGTCGCGCCGCCCGGGACCTCGCCGAAAACCTGGCGGCGCTGATTGCCAGCCACGAGATCCAACTCCTCAACGCCCGCCTTCGCCAGGTCAACGAGCGCCTGGAGCATCTCGCTTCGCGAGACAGCCTCACCGGGGTGTGGAACCGCTACCATATCGAGCAGGCCCTCGAAAACGAGATCGCCTCCGCGAGCCGCTACGATCGGGACTGCGCCCTGCTCCTGCTGGATGTCGATCACTTCAAGGCCGTGAATGACGATTTCGGCCACGAGATCGGCGACAAGGTGCTGATGACGCTGGTGTCTCGGATGGATGCCATGCTTCGCGAGTCCGACCGCCTGGGCCGCTGGGGCGGCGAGGAGTTCGTGGTGCTGGCGACCGGCACCACGGCCCGTGGCGCCGAGGAGCTCGCCGAGCGGCTGCGCCAGGGGGTGGCCGAGCGCCCATTCGAGGAGGTCGGTCGCGTCACGGTAAGTATCGGAGTGGCCGCATACCGACCGGAAGACACGGTCAAGACGCTGGTCAGGCGCGCCGACCAGTCGATGTATCGCGCCAAGCAGCGCGGCCGCAACAGGGTGTACAGCGCCGACTGACTCCACCACCAAAGCCGTCTTTATCGCCACGCCGGCTGTGGCATCATCTCGGGTGGAACATTCCCCCGCTTAGCAAGGAGCCTGCGATGAGCACCATCATCACCCCCGACATCTGCGATGCCCACCCCGAGGTTCGGGTGCTGGACCCGATCTTCGTCAACTTTGGTGGACGCGAGGCGTTCTGCGGTCCGGTACGCACCGTCAAATGCTTCGAGGACAACTCCCTGGTCAAGCAGGCGGCGGCCGAGCCCGGCGAGGGAGCCGTGCTGGTGGTAGATGCCGGCGGCTCGAGCCGCTGTGCGATGCTCGGCGACATGCTCGCCGAGCAAGCCGTGGACAACGGCTGGGCCGGGGTGGTGATGTACGGCTTCGTGCGCGATGTGGACGTGCTGGCCGAAACCGATCTGGGTGTCCAGGCGCTGGGCGCCCACCCGCGCAAGAGCGAGAAGCGCGGCGAGGGACAGCGCGACATCGCCGTCACCTTCGCCGGCGTCACCCTGACGCCTGGCCAATGGGTCTACGCCGACAACAACGGCATCGTGGTCGCCGAGCAGCGCCTGCCAATGGAGGGGTGAGCCGGGCCTTCCCACCCCGGGGCAAGGCCGGCCACCCGAACCGCCGCCTTGCCCTGGCCGCGTGATCGGTGCCACCCTGAAGGCATGATCCTGTTTTCGTTGATGTCGCCATGCTGTCGCTGAGTTCACTCAGCGCAGACCTGCTGCGCAGCCTCCGCGAGCATCTGCGACCGCTGGTGGCTTACCACCTGTTCTTCACGCTGCTCGCATCGCTGCTGCTGTTGCCGGGGGTGGCCTGGACTCTCACCCACCTGCTGGGGCGCTTCGACCGGCCGGTGATCACCAACGCCGACCTGCTCGACCTGCTGCTGAGCCCCGGCGGCGTGCTGTGGTCGCTGGCGGCCATCGGGCTCTTCTTCCTGGTGCTCTACGCCCAGCAGGCGGGCATGATCCTGGTGGCGATCCGCCGCCGGGGCAACCACTACCAACTCGCTTTCGTGGCCCTGTGGCAGACCCTGCGCCGTCTGCCGGCCCTGGCGGGGCTGGTGGTGCTGCAGGTCGGCACGCATCTGCTGCTGATCGTGCCCCTGGCGCTGCTGCTGGGCTGGCTGTATGGCGTCTTCCTGGGCGGGCTGGATCCCTACTACGTCCAGCGCGTGCGCCCGGCGGCGCTGTGGTATTTCCTGGCCGTGGCGCTTCCCCTGGTGGCCGGCTGGGCCTATCTCGCGGCCAGCCTCTATTTCCGCTGGATCCTGGCCCTGCCGCTGGTCAGCCTGGAGCCCATTTCGCCGTGGCGGGCCCTCGGGCGCAGCCGCGAGCTGACGCGCGGGCGCCAGCGCCAGGTGGCGGTCGCCGTGATCTCGCTGCTGCTGGTGATCATTGCCCTGCCCCTTGCGGCGACCTGGGTCTTCGACCGGCTGTTCACGCCGATGCTGTGGTGGCTTCCCGAGCGCAACGCGGTGCTGATCCCGGCCATGCTCGGCTATGTCTCCGGCTATGTGCTGGTTACCCTGGCCATTACCTTCGTGGGCATCGCGGCCAATGCCCTGCTCTCGGCCTGCCTCTACCTGCGCCTGGTGCACCGGGAGCCGCGCCCTGCCCCGCCGCCGCCGGATGCCCATCCGGGACGACTCGCCTGGGGGGTGGAACTGGGGGTGGTGCTATTCGCCCTAAGCCAGGCGTGGTGGATCGTCAACAGCTTCGAGCTGCGCGATGAGGTGACCATCATCGCCCACCGCGGCAGTTCCATGGTCGCGCCGGAAAACACCCTGGCTGCCGTGGAACAGGCCATCGTGGACCAGGCCCACTACGTGGAGATCGATGTGCGGCTCAGCGCCGACGGCCAGGTGGTGCTCTACCACGACCGCAGCCTGCAGCGCCTGGCCGGCGATCCGCGCCACGTGCGTGACCTGACCCTGGATGAGCTGCGCCAGGTCGATGTGGGCAGCTGGTTCGGCGACGCCTTCATTGGCGAGCGCATCCCGACTCTCGAAGAGGCCCTGGCCACGGTCCGCGGCAGAAGCGCGCTGATGATCGACATGAAGCCCGACCCTGGCGGCGAGGTCGAGCTGGTAGAGGCGGTGCTACGGGCGCTAGAGCATGAATCGGCGTCGCGGCGGCTGTGCCATGAGCGGGTACCGGCCGGGGCCTCATCCGCACACTGCGGCGACATCGATGTGGCGGGGGAAAGCCGCCTGGCGGTGATGTCACCCTGGGTAGTGGACGAGATCAAGCAGCGCGACCCGGAGCTTCGCGTGACCCTGCTGGCCCAGCTGATTATGCCGGGAACCCTGGAGCGCCGCGGCTTCGACGCCCTGGGACTGCGCCACAACCGCATCACCGACAACGAGATCCGCCTGGCACGCCTGTTCGGCTACGAAGTGCACGCCTGGACGGTCAACGATCAGGCGCGGATGTCGGAGATGATCGACCTGGGGGTGGATGCGATCATCACCGACTATCCGGATCGGCTTCGGGAGCTGATCGACGAGCGCCGCGAGCTGAGCGACGGCGCCCTGCTGCTGGTCAAGCTTCGCAACTGGCTCAGGCAGTAAGGTTCGAGGTTCGAGGTTCGAGGTTCGAGGTTCGAGGTTCGAGGTTCGAGGAGCGAGGTTCGAGGAGCAAGGTTCGAGGAGCAAGGTTCGAGGCACGAGGAGGTTCCTCGTGCCTCGCTCCTTGTGGCTAGTCGCCCATTACCACGCCTTCACGCCGCGGGTCGGCGCCGCCGAAGAAGCCCTCCTCGGTGACCTGCAAGGCCTGCAGGCCGCTGACCAGTTCGCGTTCGCTGACTTCATGGCCGCGGGCGTCGAGGGCCTCCAGGGTCGCGGCGGGGAAACGCCCCTCCTCCAGGAAGGCCGGCCCGCCCAGGGTGATGGCGTGGGGCAGGTTCAGCGCTTCCTGGGCGTCGAGGCCCCAGTCGAGCATGGCCACCAGCGCCTTGGCGGTGTAGTGGATGATCGCCGCCCCGCCCGGGGAGCCGAGGCTCGCCACCAGCTCGCCGCTGTCGCGGTCGAACACCAAGGTGGGGCTCATGCTGGAGCGGGGTCGCTTGCCGGCTTCGACCCGGTTGGCGATGGGCGTGCCCTCGGCGTCGTTGGGCGCAAAAGAGAAGTCGGTGAGCTCATTGTTGAGCAGGTAGCCACCGGCAAGCCCCGTGCCGCCGTCGGCGAGGATGCGCGCCCCGAAGGCCGCCTCGATGGTGGTGGTCATGGCGACGGCGTTGCCCTGCTCGTCGATGATGCTGATATGGCTGGTGCCGTATTCCGGCTGGTCGGGCTGCACCGCCCAGGCAGTGGCCATGGCCACGGGGTTGCCGGGTTCGGCGTTGCCGCTGCCGATGCTCTGGTCGCCGATCAGCTCGGCGCGGCTGGCCAGATAGTCGGGATCGAACAGCACGGCCCAGTCGCCCCCCGGGGCCTCGACGAAGTCCGGGTCGGCAATGTAGAGGCCGCGATCGGCGAAGGCGAGCCGTGAGGCCTCCAGGAAACGGTGCAGCCACGCCTCGCTGGGGAGGCCGTCGTCCAGCGGCGTCTCCAGGGGGGGCAGATGCTCGAGAATGCCGAGGATCTGCATGATAGTCAGCTGCCCCGACGAGGGCGGCGGGAAGCCGCACAGGGTATAGGCCTGCCAGTCGCCGCACAGGGGCTCGCGCTGCTTCGCTTCGTAACCGGCCAGGTCGTCCAGGCTCAGCGACCCGGGCCGGGTGTGATGCCCCTGCACCCGGGCCACCAGATCCTCGGCGATGGCGCCTTCGTGCAGGGCGGCACTGCCGTGTGCGGCGATCTCGCGCAGGATGGCCGCGAGGGCCGGATTCTCGAGCGCATGGCCCACCGCCAGGGGTTCGCCGTCCGGGTAGTAGAAGGCGCCCCCCAGCGGGTCGTCGCGCAGGGGCTGCTCCTCGGCCAGGCTGGTGGCCAACCGGTGGCTGACCGGGAAGCCCTGCTCGGCCAGGGCGATGGCCGGGGCGAACAGCTGCGCCCAGGGGAGCTGGCCATGCTCGGCGTGGGCCAGCTCAAGCATGCGCACGGTGCCCGGCACGCCCACCGAGAGCCCGCTGGCCGCGGCGTCCATGAAGGCCAGCGGTTCGCCGCTGTCGTCCAGAAAGAGGCTGCCGTCCACGGCGCTGGGCGCCGTCTCGCGGCCGTCGAAGGCCGCCACGCGGTCGCCGTCGAAGTGCATCAGGAAGGCGCCCGCCGATACCGCTGGACTGGGGCTCGACCAGAGTGAGCACCATCTGCACGGCGATGGCGGCATCCACGGCGGAGCCACCGGAGCGGAGCACCTGGTAGCCGGCATCGGTGGCCAGCGGGTTGGCGGCGGCCACGGCGAAGCGCTCGGTGGCCCAGCCGGGCTTCTCGGTGTAGTCGGAGGCCACCTCGGGGGCGATCTCCGGCATGTCGTAATCGAAGGCCACCTCGGCCTGGGCGGCGAGGGGCAGGCCGAACAGCAGTGCGGCGACGACCGGGGCCAGCCGGCGGCGACGCAAGGGAATCAGGGGAGGCTCATGGGACAGGCTCCTTGTCACGGGGGTTCGCGTAGGGGGGAGTCTGTCAGCATAGACGAAAGACGCCCGGCCGGCTGAAGGTCGACCGGGTGAGAATGCCCTATCAATGTTTGGTTCTTCGCCGACTGGCGTGAACAGGCTATGTGGAGGGACGGTTCGACGCTTCGACGAAGGCACCCATGGGTAGCGCTGCGCGCTACTTCGCGAGCTGAAGCTCCCTCCCACAGATGTCGGCTTAACTCAGGGTTTCCCCTGCGAGCATAAACCAGGTCTCGAGCACCGCGTCGGGGTTCAGCGACACCGAGTCGATGCCCTGCTCCATCAGCCACTTGGCGAGATCGGGGTGGTCGGACGGCCCCTGGCCGCAAATGCCCACGTACTTGCCCTGGGCCTTGCAGGCGGCGATCGCCATGGCCAGCAGCTTCTTGACCGCGGGGTTACGCTCGTCGAAGAGGTGGGCGACGATCCCGGAGTCGCGGTCCAGCCCCAGGGTCAGCTGGGTCAGGTCGTTGGAGCCGATGGAGAAGCCGTCGAAGTGCTCGAGGAACTCGTCGGCCAGCAGGGCGTTGGCCGGCAGCTCGCACATCATGATCACCTTGAGCCCGCCCTCGCCGCGCTTCAGGCCGTTGGCGGCCAGCAGGTCGACCACCTCGCGCGCTTCCTCGGTGGTGCGCACGAAGGGCACCATGATCTCGACGTTGTCCAGGCCCATCTCGTCGCGCACGCGCTTCAGCGCCCGGCACTCCAGCTCGAAGCAGGGCCGGAAGGCGTCCGACACGTAGCGGGAGGCACCGCGGAAGCCGAGCATCGGGTTCTCTTCGCCGGGCTCGTAGAGCTTGCCGCCGATCAGGTTCTCGTACTCGTTGGACTTGAAATCCGACAGGCGCACGATCACCCGCTGAGGGTGGTAGGCCGCGGCCAGGGTCGAGATGCCCTCCACCAGCTTGTCCACGTAGAAGCTGACGGGGTCGGCATAGCCGGCGGTGCGCAGGTCGATGGTCTGCTGCAGCTCCAGCGGCAGGGTCTCGTACTCCAGCAGCGCCTTGGGGTGCACGCCAATCATGCGGTTGATGATGAACTCGAGGCGCGCCAGCCCCACGCCCGCGTGGGGCAGCCCGGCGAAGCCGAAGGCGCGGTCGGGGTTGCCCACGTTCATCATGATCTTGAAGGGGATTTCGGGCATGGCGTCGACGCTGGAGACCTTGCAGTCGAAGTCCAGCAGCCCCTCGTAGACGTGGCCGGTGTCGCCCTCGGCACAGGAAACGGTGACGTCGCGGCCGTCATCCAGCGCCTCGGTGGCATCGCCGCAGCCCACCACCGCCGGAATGCCCAGCTCCCGGGCGATGATCGCGGCGTGGCAGGTGCGCCCGCCGCGGTTGGTGACGATGGCCGAGGCTCGCTTCATGATCGGCTCCCAGTCGGGGTCGGTCATGTCGGTCACCAGCACGTCGCCGGGCTTGACCTTGTCCATCTCGTCCGGCGAGAAGACGAGCTTGACCGCCCCGCGGCCGATGCGCTGGCCGATGGCCCGGCCGGCCACCAGGGTGCGGCCCTTCTCGCGCAGGTGGAAGCGTTCGAGCTTGCCGCCCTCCTGCTGTGAGACCACCGTCTCGGGGCGGGCCTGGACGATGTAGAGCTCACCGTCATCGCCGTCCAGCGCCCACTCGATATCCATGGGCCGGTCGTAGTGCTGCTCGATGGTCACCGCCTGGCGGGCCAGCGCCATGACCTGATCATCACTGATGCAGAAGCGCCCGCGATCCTTGAGCGGCACGTCCACGGTGGCCACCGACTTGCCGGCGCTGGCGTCGTCGCCGTAGACCATCTTGATTAGCTTGGAGCCCAGGTTGCGGCGCAGTACCGCCGGGCGACCGGCGGCCAGCGTGGGCTTGTGCACGTAGAACTCGTCGGGGTTGACTGCGCCCTGCACCACCGTCTCGCCCAAGCCCCAGGAGGCGGTGACGAAGACCGCATCCCGGAAGCCGGACTCGGTATCCAGGGTGAACATCACGCCGGAGGCGCCGGTCTCGGAGCGCACCATCTTCTGGATGCCGGCGGAGAGCGCCACGTTCTCGTGGGCGTAGCCGCGATGCACCCGGTAGGAGATGGCGCGGTCGTTGAACAGCGAGGCGAACACCTCGTGAACCGCACGCTTGATGTTGTCGAAGCCCTCGATATTGAGGAAGGTCTCCTGCTGGCCAGCGAAGGAGGCGTCCGGCAGGTCCTCGGCGGTGGCCGAGCTGCGCACCGCGGCCTTGAGGTTGGGATGCTGGGCGGCCAGGGTGTCGTAGGCGTCGCGCAGGGCGGCTTCGAAGGTGGGGGGCAGCGGGGTGTCGATGACCCACTGGCGGATCTCGGCCCCGACCCGGGCCAGCTCGCCGACGTCGTCGACATCGAGACGCGCCAGGGCCTGGTTGATCCGCTCGTTGAGGCCCTCATGGGCGAGGAACTCTCGATAGGCGTGGGCGGTGGTGGCGAAGCCACCGGGCACGGTGACCCCGGCTCCCGACAGGTTGGAGATCATCTCGCCGAGCGAGGCGTTCTTGCCGCCGACGCGCTCCACGTCGTCCATGCCGAGCTGATCGAACCACAGGATGTAAGCTTCCACGAGACCCCCTTGATCTTCGATGCCGTGGCACAAGGCCAGCGATTGCGATGGTCGCTACCTTACCGGCAAGTGACCATATTCGCCATTGGTCTAACATCGAAGTCACTGGAGGATTTTTACAACAGTCGCCGATTTCGGCCTTTTCGTGTAGTGCGCCGGTGTCGCGAAGCGTGCGCTGCCCCCGGCCAGACCGGCGCCGGCTTGCCCGCCTAGCCGACTAGCCCGACAATGGGTGCCCGCCCTTCACCCTGAAAGCCTCATCGCCATGACCCGTACCGCCTTCTTTATTTCCGACGGCACCGGCATCACCGCCGAATCCCTGGGCCGCAGCCTGCTGGCCCAGTTCGTGAACGTCGATATCCGCATGCTCACCAAGCCGTATATCGATTCGGTCGACAAGGCGCGCACCCTGGTGGAAGTGATCAACGCCACGGCGGTCCGCGACGGCCAGGAGCCGATCATCATCGACACCATCGTCGACGAGTCGATCCGTGCCGTGATTCGCGAAGCCACCGGCTTCAAGATCGATATCTTCTCGACCTTTCTCAAACCGCTGGAGCAGGAGTTGGCCACCCGCTCCTCCTATAGCGTGGGCCGTACCCACTCCATCGGTAGCGATGATGTCTACATGGACCGCATCCACTCGGTGCACTTCGCCCTGGACAACGACGACGGCGCCCGCACCCACCAGTACGACAAGGCGGACGTGATCCTGGTCGGGGTCTCCCGCTGCGGCAAGACCCCCACCTCGCTCTATCTGGCACTGCAGTTCGGTATCCGCGCCGCCAACTATCCCCTCACCGAGGATGACCAGGACGAGGACGGCACCCTGAAGCTGCCCAAGGCACTGGCCCAGCACCGCCATAAGCTGTTCGGGCTGACCATCGATCCGCGCCGCCTGGCGGCGATCCGCCACGAGCGCCGGCCCAACAGCCGCTACAGCTCCATGGACCAGTGCGCCCAGGAGGTGGATCAGGCCGAGGCGCTCTACCGCCAGCTGCACATTCCTTACATCGACACCACGCGCTTCTCCGTCGAGGAGATCTCCACCCGGATGATCGCCGAAACGGGGCTGACCCGGCGCTTCTCGCCGAGGTAGGGGGCAAGGGGCAAGGCAGCCTGTCGCTGGCAATACCGATGTACCTTGCCCCTCACTCCTCGAACCTCGCCCCTCGAACCTCGAACCTCGCCCCTCGCCCCTCGAACCTCGAACCTCGCCCCTATCTTACCACCCCTTCGCGCTTCAGCCGGGCGATATCCTCGGCGGTGAGCCCCATCTCGGCGAGTATCGTCGCGCTGTCCTGGCCGAGGCGCGGCGGGGCGACGTCGCTGGTGGCGGGGGCGCCGTCGAAGCGCAGCGGGTTGGCCACCTGCGGCACCTCGAGATCGCCTCGCTGCAGGCTGTGCTGCATGCCGCGGTGACGCACCTGGGGGTCGTCGAAGACTTCGCTGATGGTGTTGATGGGCCCGGCAGGAATACCGCGGGCTTCCAGCTCGGCCAGCCATTCGTCGCGGCTGCCGGTGAGAAAGATCGCCTGGATCAGCGGCACCAGCACCTCGCGGTTGCCGACCCGTGCGGCATTGGTGGCATAGGCGGGGTCCGCGGCCCACTCGGGGTGGCCAAGCAGGTCGGCGAGCCGGGCAAACTGGCTGTCGTTACCCACGGTGAGCACCAGGTGGCCATCCGCGCAGGCGAAGGCCTGATAGGGCACGATATTGGGGTGGGCGTTGCCGTGACGCTTCGGCGACTCGCCGCTGACCAGGGCGTTGAGCGCCTGGTTGGCCAGCGAGGCCACCTGGACATCGAGCAGCGCCACATCCACATGGCGCCCCACGCCGGTGCGAGAGCGCTCCTGGAGGGCCGCCAGCACGCCGATGGTGGCATACAGCCCGGTGGTGACGTCGGTGATCGCCACACCGGTCTTCATGGGCATGCCGTCCGGCTCGCCGCCGATGCTCATCAACCCGCCCATGGCCTGGATCATGAAGTCGTAGCCGGCGCGGTGGGCGTAGGGCCCGTCCTGACCGAAGCCGGTGATCGAGCAGCCGATCAGGCGCGGATTGAGCGCTCTGAGACTGGGGTAGTCGAGCCCATACTTGGCGAGGCCCCCGACCTTGAAGTTCTCGAGCACGATATCGGCACCCACGGCGAGCTGGCGAATCAGCGCCTGCCCCCGGTTGCTGGCGATATCCACGGCCAGTGACTGCTTGCCACGATTGGCGCACAGGAAATAGGCCGCTACCCGCTCAACCTCGTCCTCTTCGGCCAGCCACGGGGGACCCCAGCCGCGGTGTCGTCCCCGCGCTGAGGGTGCTCGATCTTGATCACGCGTGCGCCGAGATCGGCGAGCAGCTGACCGGCCCAGGGCCCGGCCAGCACCCGCGACATATCGAGCACCGTGATGCCTTCCAGCGGCCGACTCATGCTTGCCCTCCCTTGGCCCCAGCTCAATTGGCGAAGGCTTGAATGCCGGTCTGTGCACGACCCAGTATCAGGGCGTGGACGTCGTGGGTGCCCTCGTAGGTGTTGACCGCCTCGAGGTTCATTACGTGACGAATGACGTGGTACTCGTCGGCGATGCCGTTGCCGCCGTGCATGTCACGCGCCACGCGGGCGATGTCCAGGGCCTTGCCGCAGTTGTTGCGCTTGATCAGCGAGATGGCCTCGGGCACCAGCTGACCGGCATCGATCATGCGGCCTACGCGCAGGGCGGCCTGCAGGCCCAGGGCGATCTCGGTCTGCATATCGGCCAGCTTCTTCTGGATCAGCTGGTTGGCGGCCAGCGGACGCCCGAACTGCTTGCGATCCAGGGTGTACTGGCGGCCAGCGTGCCAGCACGCCTCGGCCGCCCCCATGCTGCCCCAGGCGATACCGAAGCGAGCGCGGTTCAAACAGGAGAACGGCCCCTTGAGGCCGGTCACATTGGGCAGGCGCTGATCGTCGGAGACCTCCACGTCCTGCATGGCGATCTGGCCGGTGATGGAGGCACGCAGGCTGAACTTACCGTCGATCTTGGGTGCGGTGAGCCCCTTCATGCCCTTCTCGAGGATGAAGCCGTTGATCACGCCTTCGTCATCCTTGGCCCAGATCACGAAGACATCGGCGATGGGAGAGTTGGTGATCCAGGTCTTGGTGCCGTTGATACGCCAGCCGTTCTCGGTACGGGTGGCGCGGGTGGCCATGCCGCCCGGGTCGGAGCCGTGATCCGGCTCGGTGAGGCCGAAGCAGCCCACCCACTCGCCGGTGGCCAGCTTGGGCAGGTATTTCTCGCGCTGCGCCTCGCTGCCGAAGGCGTGGATGGGGTACATCACCAGGCTCGACTGTACGCTCATGGCGCTGCGGTAGCCGGAGTCGACCCGCTCCACTTCGCGGGCGATCAGGCCGTAGCTGACATAGTTCATGCCGGCACAGCCGTAGCCGTCGATGGTGGCGCCCAGCAGGCCCAGCTCGCCCATCTCGTTCATGATCTCGCGGTCGAAGATCTCGTGGCGGTTGGCCTCGAGAACCCGCGGCATCAGCTTGTCCTGACAGTAATCGTGGGCGGTCTGAAGGACCATGCGCTCATCTTCGTCGAGCTGGTCGACGAGACGGAACGGGTCTTCCCAAGTAACGGGGGTAATCTGGCTCATGGCGGGCTCCTGGAGGAATTTCTACATTTTTTTAAAATGTAGAGCATAAAGCCGCCGCTGCCAACCCCCATCCGCCGATTTCTGTGAATCGGGCTGATTCTGCTAAGGCTCGCCGCTTCACTAGCGCATCACGCTTCGCGTCGATGCGTGGGTGCGCGGCTGAGTTGCTCAACCCGCGGGGATCACCTCGAGGCGCCGCTTCAGCTGCCACCAGGCGAGAATCGCCATCAGCACATTGGCGAACAGCATGCCAAGGAAGATCCCGGTGGTGCCGTATGCCCAGCCCCCAAGCCAGGCCAGCGGCACCGTCAGCACGAACAGCCGAACCACCGATAGCCGCATGGCACGGGCGGGTTCATGCAGAGCATTGAGCGAGGACACGGCAAGGATCACCACCCCCTGGGCCCCCAGACCCAGCGGCACCCACCACAGGAAGGCGCGCAGCACCCCGGCCATGGCCTCGCCGTCGGCATAGCTGTCGACCAGCCAGGGCGCCAGGGCCTGCAGCATCAGCCAGACGCCAAACTGCCACACCAGCACGAACCCGAAGCAGCCGAGGATGGCGCGACGCACCCGCTCGCGCTGTCCGGCCCCCAGATTCTGGCTGACCAGCGGCGGCAGGGTCATGGAGAGCGCCAGCACGGCGATCTGGGCGATGGCATCGATACGCGTGCCGACCCCGAAACCGGCTACGGCATGGTGGCCATGGCTGGCCACGATGCGGGTGAGCACCGCCATGGCGAGCGGCGTGAATACGCTAGTGATGGCCGCCGGCAGGGCAATCCGCGACAGTTCCCGCCAGGAGTGCAGCAATCCGCTGAGCGTCAGCCGCTTGAGGTCCAGGCAGTCGCGCAGCTCTCGCTGCCAGAGCAGGGCCAACGTCATCAGCCCCCAGCTAAGCACCGTCGCCAGCGCCGCCCCTTGAACGCCGAGCGCGGGGAATGGGCCCTTGCCGAAGATCAGCAGCCAGTCGAGCAGGCCGTTGAGCAGCGCGGCCAGCGCCATCATCAGCCCGGGGATCAGGGTGTTGCCCTGGGCCCGCAACACGCTGTTGAGCACCCGCGGCACGATCACCATGGCAGCCCCCAGGTACCAGATCCCCATGTAGTCGCGCACATGGGGCATCAGGGTCGCGTCGGCACCGAGCAGGCGAAACAGCGGCTCGAGGGTCGCCAAGCCCAGCAGGCTGACACCCACCCCCACGACCAGCGCCAGCAGGGCGGCATCGGTGGCCCGGCGGCGCACCGTCTCGAGATTCCCCTGCCCGAGTCGCCGTCCAACCACCGCCGAGGTGCCGATGCCCAGCCCGATGGCCAGGCTGATCACCGTGAACACCACCGGGAAGGTGAAGGAGACCGCCGCCAACGGCTCGGTGCCCAGGCGGGCAATGAACCAGGCGTCGACCAGGTTGAAGCTGAGCATGGCCACCATGCCGGCGGCCACCGGCAGGCTCTTGCGCAGCAGCGTCAGGGCGATGGGGCCTTCCAAGAGGTCGCGACGCATGGGTCGGCGGGAGGCAGCGGCGGGTGTCGGGGAGGTAGGTGCGCTCATCAGGGCTCTCGACGAAAAACGGGCACCCGATTGTGCCCCGTTTACGGGAGAGGTGCCAAAGGCCGAGGCGTTGCCCGGCGTTGGCGCTCATCGCCAACGTTTCGGCCTCCGCCAGGGCGCCTATCGCGACGGGAACCGACGCTCCTGCATACGAAACATTCTAATGTAGGAGCATCTTTAGATCGCGACTGGAGGCCGCAGGTCTCCCCGGCGGTGTTGCCGATGGGCGCGGTTGTTGCCAACGCCGGCGGCCTCCGCCAGGGCGCCTATCGGCGCCAGTCGCGATGCGGAGCAGCGCTCCTACAGCAAGCCTTGCCAATCTTGTAGCAACTTCAGCTCGCGACTGGGGGCCGCAGGCCTCCCGGGGTATTCCCCCGCGTCAGTCTTTCTCGCCGGCCCGGTAGAGCTTCTGGATACTGGAGAAGTCCAGCCCGCCGTTGCCCTGGGCGGCATGCAGGGCGAAGAGGTTGCGGGCCTGGGAGCCCATGGGCACGGTGGCCTTGGAGCCCAGCGCCAGCTCCCAGGCCAGCCCCAGGTCCTTGGCCATCAGATCGGTCAAAAACCCACCCTGATAGTCTCGCGAGGCGGCCGAGCCTTCCATCACGCCCGGCCAGGGATTGTAGACGTTGAGCGCCCAGTTGCCGCCGCTGCTCTGCTTCATGATCTCCGAGAGCACCGCCGGGTCGAGGCCGTTCTTGACGCCCAACCCCAAGGCCTCGGCGGTGCCGCTCATGAGGATGCCCAGCAGCATGTTGTTGCAGATCTTGGCCACCTGGCCGGCACCGATGCCGCCGGCGTGGAAGATATTCTTGCCCATGCCCTCGAGCACCGGCTTGGCCTGCGCGAAGCCGGCCGCATCGCCGCCGACGATAAAGGTCAGGGTACCCGCCTGGGCACCGCCCACGCCGCCCGAGACCGGCGCGTCCAGATACGTCAGGCCGCGCTTGGCGGCGGCTTCGCCGACGAAGCGGGCATCGTCCGGCGAGATGGTGGAGGCATCGATGATCAGCGGCTTGCCTTCCAGCGCATCGAAGAGCCCCGGCGAGGCGTCACGCCCCAGATCGAGACGCCGCACATGCTGGCCGGCCGGCAGCATCGAGATGATCACTTCGGCGCCGCTGGCGGCGCTCTGGGCGCTGGCGCAGGCCTCGGCCCCGGCCGTTTCCAGGGCTTTCATGGCGCTGTCGACCAGGTCAAAGACGCTGACCTCGTGGCCGGCCTTGACCAGGTTGCTGGCCATGGGGGCGCCCATGTTGCCAAGACCAATGAAGGCGATTTTCATGCGTATGGCTCCTGAGTTGTCGTTGTAGATTGTCGTCACGTTGGTTAGCTGACCCGCTGCCCATAGCCGAGATCCCGCAGCGGATGCGCCTCGTCGGGCCACATCGGCGCCATGAGCGCCTGGATGTCCGCCTCCGGCACGCTGGCCGCATCGGCATGCTGCCATTGCGGGGCCTTGTCCTTGTCGATCAGCAGCGCGCGCACCCCTTCGGCGATATCCCCTTGACGGCAGCACTGCACCGACAGGTTCAGCTCGTCACGGAAGGCGTCCGCCAGGCTGGTATGGGCGTGTCGCTCGAGCATGCGCCAGACCAGGTGCGCACTCATCGGACTGCCCGCCTCCAGGCGCGAACGGTTGGCGGCGAGCCAGGCGTCGTCGGGAGTGTCGTCCAGGATTCGCTGCACGGCGCTGGCGGCATCCACCTGCCCCACCAGGGACTGAATATGATCGAGGCGCGGCCACACCTGTGGCTCGGGGGCCTGGGCAGGCGCCTCCATCTGATCGAGGACACCCTGTACCCCGGCACGAAGGTCGCGCAGGCTGCAGGTGCCGTAGTCGGCCTCGGTCAGCGCTTCGAGCAGCGCCTCGCGGCGCTCCCGGGGCACGAAGTGATCGGCCATGCCCAGGTCCAGCGCATCGCGGGCATTGAGCTGCGCCCCGGTCAGGCCCAGGTAGGCGCCGACGCCGGTCGGCATGCGGTTGAGAAACCAGCTGGCGCCGATATCGGGATACAGGCCAATGGTGATCTCCGGCATGGCGATGCGCGTGGTCTCGGTCACCAGCCGCTGGGAGGCGCCGGCCATCAGACCCAGGCCGCCGCCCATGACGATACCGTCCCCCCACAGCAGCAGCGGCTTGGGATAGGTGTGAATCCGGTAGTCGAGGCGATATTCGGCAGTGAAGTAGGTCTCGGCGAACACGCTGTCGCGCCCGGCGCCGCGGTTCTCCCCCTCCTCGGTCATGGAGCGGTACAGCGCCACGATATCGCCGCCGGCGCAGAAAGCCTTGTCTCCCGCCCCTTCCAGCCACACCGCCACCACGCTGCGATCCACCGCCCAGGCCTCGAGCTTGGCCGAGATCTGCTGCGCCATCTCCAGCGACAGGGCGTTGAGCGACTTGGGGGCATCGAGGGTGGCCACGCCGATACGGCCGCCGTCCCGAGTGGGCAGTTCATCGAAGATGACCGCAAGATCCGTCATGCAAAGGTCTCCTGACTGTTCTTGTCTCTTGTCCTGATAATCCTAAATTCAAGCCATTACTGAAGCGCCTCGATCACGCCATCTGCCAGCAGGCGACGCGCCACGATCACGCGCATGATCTCGTTGGTACCCTCGAGAATCTGGTGCACCCGGGTATCGCGCACAAGGCGCTCCAGCGGGTACTCCTTGATGTAGCCATAGCCACCGTGCAGCTGTAGAGCATCATTGCACAGGGTGAATCCCATGTCGGTAGCATGCCGCTTGGCCATGGCGCAATGGACCGTGGCCTCGGGGTCGTTCTGGTCGAGGCGCCAGGCGGCGTGACGCACCATGAGGCGTGCCGCGGTTAGCTCGGTGGCCATGTCCGCGAGTTTGAACTGGAGCGCCTGGAAGCTCGACAGCTCGCGACCGAACTGCTTGCGATCAGCCATGTAGTCGCGGGCCAGGGTCAGCGCCTGCTGCGCGGCACCCAGGGAACAGCTGGCAATATTCAGACGACCGCCGTCAAGCCCCTTCATGGCCAGCTTGAATCCTTCGCCCTCGGCGCCCAGACGGTTGGCCACCGGCACGCGCACATTGTCGAAGCTGATCAAGCGAGTCGGCTGGCTTTTCCAGCCCATCTTCTCCTCGTTCTTGCCGTATTCGATGCCAGCCGCATCGGCCGGCACCGCGATGGCCGATACGCCAGCCGCACCGCTGCCGGGCTCTCCGGTGCGCGCCATTACCACCAGCACATCGGTGGCGCCTGCCCCCGAAATGAACATCTTGGAGCCGCTGATCAGATAGTCGTCACCGTCGCGAACGGCACGGGTGCGCAGGCTGGCCGCATCGGAGCCCGACCCCGGCTCGGTCAGACAGTACGAGCCCAGCAGTTCGCCTGCTATCATGCCCGGCACGAAGCGCTCACGCAGCGCGTCCTCTCCCCAGCTGGCCATCATCCAGGTGACCATGTTGTGAATGGTCAAATAGGCGGTGGTAGAGATACAGCCCTGGGAGAGCTGCTCGAAGATCAGCGAGGCATCCAGACGCGACAGGCCCATCCCGCCCTGCTCTTCCGGCGTATAGATACCGAGAAACCCCGCCTCCCCGGCACGGCGAATGACATCGACAGGAAAGTGCGAGGTCTCATCCCATTCGGCGGCGTGGTCGGCCAGTTCGGCCTTGGAAAAGTCGGCGGCCGCCTGGACAAGCGCCTTCTGGTCATCGGTCAGGGAGAAATCCATCGAGGCATCCTCATGGTTGCGGCTTCAAGGGTCTGGAAGCGTTTCGGGATCTGGAAACTGTTCAGGGTTATGGAAACAATAGCTTGGTAGATCATGGGCCGACTGTCAGCCGCCGGCAGGCCCTACCAACCTAGCACTTGCTAGGTTTTAACGTACTCCACCCTTGGTCGACAAGCACTTTACGTTAACGTCAACGTCGTCTAGTGTTGCGGTTTAGGTGGAGCAAGACCGCAAGACGGCCCGCCCAGTCACAGGAAGGTAGCGATGAGCACACCCAAACCGGAAGCCAGTCCCACGGCCAACGGCACCCTGCCACGGCAGCGCCGCACCTACGCCATCGGGGAACTGGCCCGGATGTTCGAGGTGACCCCGCGGACCATCCGCTTCTACGAGCAGGAGGGCTTGCTGGCGCCGGAACGCCGCGGTCAGACCCGCATCTATCATGAGAAGGATCGGGTCCGTCTGAAGCTGACCCTGCGGGGCAAGCGCCTGGGGTTCTCCCTGGCCGAGATCCGCGAAGTCATCGAGATGTACGACGCCATGCCCGACGGCAATGCGCGTCAGCTCAAGCGTCTGCTGGAGATCCTCGCCGACAAGCGTAGCAACATGGAGCGTCAGCTCGAGGACATCCGCTTGATGCAGCGCGAGCTCGATGACGTGGAAGCGCGTGCCCGCGACGTTCTCGACCGGCTCGACCCGGATCCAGCGGCGCATTGAGCCCGGGACTGCCGGGTGATCGCTCCACCCCCGAACATGCCGCCGGCGCCTGCTGGCCCGCGCGCACCGGGCCAGGCGCCCGCCTCAGCGACACAACCGAGTTTCACGCTTTCGCAACAACAAGACGGGTAATACGATGACACGCCAACACGTCCAGAACAGCTATGTCAGCGGTACCAGCGACACGCCTCTCAAGGGGCAGACCATCGGCGACTGCTTCGACGAGACGGTTTCACGCTTTCCCGACGGCGACGCCCTGCTGAGCCTCCATCAGGGCCAGCGCTATACTTGGAAGGAGCTGCAGCAGGCGGTGGACCAGGCGGCCCGCGCCCTGCTGGCCCTGGGGGTCAAGAAGGGTGACCGGGTGGGTATCTGGTCGCCCAACTGCGCGGAATGGACCATCACCCAGTTCGCGACCGCCAAGATCGGCGCCGTGCTGGTCAATATCAATCCCAGCTACCGCACCCACGAGCTCGAGTACGCCCTCAAACAGTCCGGCACCTCGACGCTGATCCTGCAGGGCAAGTTCAAGACCTCCGACTACGTCGCCACCCTGGCCGAGCTCGCCCCGGAGCTGCGCGACGGCGCCCCGAGCACCTTCACCAGCGCCAAGCTGCCCGACCTCAAACGGGTCATCTGTCTCGACGCCGACCGCGCCCTGACCGGCATGTTCAGCTGGCAGAGCATGCTGGCCCATGCCGATGAAGTCTCCGCCGAGCACCTGGCAGAGATCCAGGCCACCCTGCAGTTCGACGAGCCGATCAACATCCAGTACACCTCCGGCACTACCGGGGCCCCCAAGGGCGCCACCCTCTCCCACCACAACATTCTCAACAACGGCTTCTTCGTCGCCCGCACCATGGGCTTCACGGAGAAGGACCGGCTGGTGATTCCGGTGCCGCTCTACCACTGCTTCGGCATGGTGATGGGCAACCTGGGCTGCGTGACCCACGGCGCCACCATGATCTATCCGGGCGACGGCTTCGAGCCGGAGGCGACCCTCAAGGCGGTGGCCGATGAGAAGGCCACGGCGCTGTACGGCGTGCCGACCATGTTCATTGCCGAACTCGAACACCCCAACTTCGCCCAGTACGATCTCTCGACCCTGCGCACCGGCATCATGGCCGGGTCGATCTGCCCCATCGAGGTGATGCGCCAGGTCATCGACAAGATGAACATGGAAGACGTCACCATCTGCTACGGCATGACCGAGACCAGCCCGGTGAGTTTCCAGACCCAGACCGACGCACCGCTGGAGAAGCGCGTGACCACCGTGGGCACCATCCACCCGCACCTGGAGGTGAAGCTGGTCAGCCCCGAGACCGGCGCCGTGGTGCCGCGCGGCGAGACCGGCGAGCTGTGCACCCGCGGCTACAGCGTGATGCTCGGCTACTGGAACAACGAAGAAGCCACCGCCAAGTCCATCGACGCCGCCGGCTGGATGCACACCGGCGACCTGGCGACCATGGACGATGAGGGCTATGTGGCCATCGTGGGGCGCATCAAGGATATGATCATCCGTGGTGGCGAGAACATCTATCCCCGCGAGATCGAGGACTTCCTCTACACTCATCCGGCCATTTCCGATGTTCAGGTCATCGGCGTACCCGATGAGAAATACGGCGAGGAAGTGATGGCCTGGGTCAAGCTCGGCGACGGCCAGCGCCTCACCGCCGACGAGCTGAAGGAGTTCTGCAAGGGCAAGATCGCCCACTACAAGGTGCCGCGCTACGTGAAATTCGTCGATGAGTTTCCGATGACCGTCACCGGCAAGATCCAGAAGTTCAAGATGCGCGAAGAAGCCACCCACGAGCTGGGGCTGGCGTAGGCACTACGGCAATGGATGGTTACCGGTGGGAGGCCGGCTCTGCCGGGCGAATGGAGGCCGAAGGCCTCCCGGCGGACGTCGCCAGCCTCTGCAACACTGCCAGGGCGCCTGGCGGCGCCATTCGCGCGGCGAAGCCGCCCTCCCACAGCCACTCGTCACTGTGCTGAAGAACCCCACGAGCCTCTCGGCCCGTGGGGTTTTCCTATAGCTTAAGGCTTACAGCTCCCGGGCGCAGCCCGGGTCACAACCCCTTCGGCGCGAAGATCCCGGCGCATTGCGCCAGTAGCCCTTGTAGTCCATGCCGAAGCCGAACACATAGCGGTCGACCACTTCCAGGCCGCAGTAGTCGGCCTTGAGGCCCGGCACCGCCTTGCGCTCGTGTTGCTTGTCCACCAGCACCGCGGTGGAGATGCTGGCCGCCCCCGCCTCCCGGCAGTAGTCGAGGATCGCCGCCAGGGTCGCCCCTTCGTCGAGGATATCGTCGACGATCACCACGTGACGCCCGGCCATGGGCACCTCCGGCGAGACGCGCCAGAACAGCTCGCCGCCCCGAATGCCGCCGCGATAGCGCGTGGCGTGGAGATAGTCCACCTCCAGGGGAAAGCCGAGTCGAGTCAGCAGGTGGCCGGTGGTGATCAAGCCGCCATTCATTACGCAGTAGAAGACCGGCAGCTTGTCCCCGAGGTCTTCGGTGATCTGTGCGGCCATGCGGTCCAGGGCACCCTCGACTTCCTGCTGGGCAATCAGGCAGTCGGCGCTGTCCATGACCTCGCGCATGGTGGCCAGGGAGTCGTGGGTCTGGGGGTCGAGTTTCGGCATCGGTATGGCTCGTTTCGACAAGAGGAAAGAAGAGACGGCCGGCGTGAACTCACTCGCCGGCCAGGGCCTCGAGGCGGGCATGTACCCGGCGCCAGCGTCCCAAGGCCTCGAGAGCATCCAGATCGGGACGGGCACGGCCATAGCGCAGTCGGGCCGCAGGACGGAAGGTACGACCGTGACAGGCATCCAAGGCCTCGAGAGCGGCGGCGCGGTCGTTGCAGACCAGCACCATGTCACAGCCGGCATTCAGCGCCGCCAGGGCCCGCTCCCCCGGGTCACCCGCGAAGCCGGCCGCGGTCATGCCCAGGTCATCGGAGAACAGGGTGCCCTTGAAGCCCAGGGATTCACGCAGCATACCGAGCCAGCTGGCAGAGAAACCGGCCGGGCGGGCATCGAAGGCGGAGTAGATCACATGGGCCGGCATCACCCCATCCAGCCGCGTGGCCAGCGCGGCGAACGGCACCAGGTCGTGAGCTCGCAGGCTGTCGAGTGGGCGCGGATCCACCGGCAGCTCGCGATGGGAATCGGCGGCCACGCCACCGTGACCGGGAAAGTGCTTGCCCACGGCGGCCATTCCCGCCTCGTGGAGACCGGCCACGAAGGCACCGGCCATGGCGGCAACGGCGTCGGGATCGGCGGAGAAGCTGCGATCACCGATCACGCTGGAGATCCCGCTATCCACGTCGAGTACCGGGGCGAAAGTGAGGTCGAGCCCGCAGGCGGCCATCTCCATCCCCAGCAGCCAGCCGGCATCCAGGCAGAAACGCTGCGTCACCTCGGGCGCGGCGGAAAAGTCGCGACCGATGCGCCCCATGGAGGGCAGTCGCGTCACCCCTTGGCGAAGACGCTGGACTCGCCCTCCCTCCTGGTCGATACCCAACAGCAGCTCGGGACGGACGCCCCGAATGGCATCACAGAGGGCACGGGTCTGACGCGCATCCTCGAGATTGCGGGCGAAGAGGATCACCCCCCTACTTCGGGGCGCTTCAGCAGGTGACGCTCCTCATCGGTCAGCTGGGTGCCTTCCAGGTCGAGCATCACCGGGCCGAGAGACTGGGTCATGAGCAGGTTCCTCGGGAATCGAAGGGGGCCGATTCTAGACCAAAGTCATCGACGGGAATAGGCGTGCGGGTCATGATCGAAGCGCAACTTGCGGTACCTCAAAGCTTCGCCGAAAACGCTCAATCATGCAGCCAGACGGGCGTACCGGGGGGCGCCAGGGCAAAGAGCGCCAGCAGCGCTTTGTCCCGCAGGCGGATGCAGCCGTGGGAGCGCGGCACGCCCATGGGTTCGCTCGGCGGCGTACCGTGCAGGTAGATATAGCGACGCTGGCTGTCGACGCTGCCGCCGCGGTTGACGCCTCGCTCCAGGCCGCACAGCCAAAGAATACGGGTGAGGATCCAGTCGCGCTCGGGATGCTCGGCGGCCAGGGACGCCGAGAACACTTCGCCGGTGGGCCGGCGACCGCGAAACACGCTGCCGGCCGGCTGATCGGCACCGATGGCGGCACGGATATAGTGCCAGCCAAGCGGTGTCGCGCCACTGCCCTCGGCCTGACCGGTCCCCGCCAGCGCCGTGGAGACCGGCCATTCGGCAACCGTACGCTCGCCCTGCCAGACCACCAGGCGCTGCTCGGCGACATCGACCTCGAGCCACACCCCTTCCGGCGGGAGCTCCGACAGGCGCGGCGTCCGCATGCTCAGCCGGCCTCGGCGTGCACCGCCGGCGCGGGAGGTAGCGGCGCCTTCATGGCCGCCACCACCACCGGGCGCAGGCGGCGAATGAGGTCGCGCACCGTGACATGTTCCTGATAGTCCTTCTCGGCGATATCGCGCAGCGCATCCAGGCCGGACAGCGTGAAGATGACGGTACCCAGCACGAAGTGCAGCCGCCAGAAACGTTCGGCGTCGGGCAGCTCCGGCGTTGCCTGGCGTACCAGTTCGGTGAAGCGCGTGAAGACGCCGCCATACTCCTGCTGGATATAGCGGCGCAGATGGCCTTGGGCCTGACTATAGGCCAGCCCCAGCAGCTTCATGAACACCTTGAGGCTGTTGCGCTCCGCGGGGACTTCCAGCACCGTGCGGGCCATGGTCTCCAGCAGCAGCTCCAGCGGAATGACCTGACCGGCGTGGCGCGCCTCGAGCTCGTCAAGGGCCCGATGGAAGCGCTCCGTGAAAGGGTCAAGGTAACGCGCGAAGACCGCCTGGATCAGCGACTTCTTGGAGCCGAAATGGTAGTTCACCGCGGCCAGATTGACCCTGGCCTTGCTGGTGATGGTCCGCAGCGAGGTTTCGGCGAAGCCGCGCTCTGCAAACAGGACCTCGGCGGTATCGAGAATCCGGGTGACGGTATCGGTTTGGGCCATCGCTCAGGCTCCGCTGGAAACGGATGTTTTAAACGTAGCTGCATCCTACGTGAAGCGCGGGACTTTCTCAATTCGGCTCCCAAGCCTGCTGTTTGAAACGACTAGAAGGCTGGAACCAGCCTGCCATGACACGCGACTTTTACTGGATGAACCTCCATGCTGTATACTTTCACAATAGAGCACGATACGTTCATCCGGAGGTCGCATGACACGCCCCCTCACCGCCCGCCAGCAGAATGTTTATGACTTCATCGTCAAGACCATGAACGACTTCGGCTACCCCCCACCCGAGCCGAGATCGCCCGTGCGCTGGGCTTTCGCTCCCCCAACGCCGCCGAAGAACACCTGCGGGCCCTGGAGCGCAAGGGCGTGATCCGGGTCATCCGCGGCACCTCTCGCGGGATTCGCCTGCCCGCCCAGGAGACCGAGTCGAACCCCGAGCCCAGCGGAGAGGGCCTGCCGATCATCGGCGAAGTCGCCGCTGGCAGCCCGGTCCTGGCCGCCGAGCATATCGATCGCTACTGCCCCCTGCCGCCGGAGTTCTTCACGCCCCGGGCCGACTACCTGCTCAAGGTCCGAGGCCTCTCGATGAAGGAGATCGGCATCCTCGAGGGGGACCTGCTGGCCGTACATCGCACCGAGCGGGTGCGCGACGGCCAAATCGTCGTGGCCCGGCTCGATGACGAGGTCACGGTCAAGCGCTTTCAACGTCAGGGCCACCGCGTCACCCTGGCCGCTGAGAATCCCGACTTCCCGCCCATCGAAGTGGACCTGCGCCATCAGCCGCTGGAGATCGAGGGTATCGGGGTTGGGGTGATTCGCGGCGGCAACGGCCAGGCCCTGGGGTAAGAAGCTGGCTTCGATGCGTCTTGAATTGGCTGGCGTTTCGATGAATCAAAGTCGCAAGATCCTCCACGCCGACTGCGACTGCTTCTACGCCGCGGTGGAGATGCGCGACGACCCCCGCCTTCGCGACATCCCGCTGGCCATCGGGGGCAGCGCCGAGCGGCGCGGGGTGATCGCCACCTGCAACTATCCCGCGCGCGCTTTCGGCATTCACTCCGCCATGCCGACGGCCCGGGCGCTGCGGCTCTGCCCGCAGCTGACGCTGCTGCCCGGCGACTTCGAGCGCTACCGGGCAGTCTCCCAGCAGATCCAGGGCATCTTCCACGAACTCACCCCCCTGGTGGAGCCGCTGTCGCTGGATGAAGCCTTTCTCGATGTCACCGAGGTCACACGCTTTTCCGGCAGCGCCACCTGGATGGCCCAGTGGCTCAAAGCGCAGTGCCTGGCCCGCACCGGCATCACGGTCTCAGTGGGCGCCGCCCCCACCAAGTACCTGGCCAAGATTGCCAGCGACTGGGACAAGCCCGACGGTCTCACCGTGATCCCCCGGAGGGCGTCGACGCCTTTCTGCACGACCTGCCGGTGACCCGGCTGCACGGGGTAGGCCCCGCCACGGCGGCCCGACTGGCATCGCTCTCTATCACCACCTGCGCCGACCTGCAGCGTCTGCCGCTGACCCAGCTGGTTCAGGAGTTTGGCAAGTTCGGACGCCGACTCTTCGAACTGGCCCGCGGCATCGACGACCGCCCCGTGCGCCTCGAGCGCGAGCGCAAATCGGTCAGCGTCGAGACCACCTTCGCCCAGGACCTGCCCGACCTCGCCCACTGCCATGCCGCCCTGGCGCCGCTGTGCGAGCGCCTGAAGGCGCGCCTCGCCCGTCACGGGCACCCTCCGCTGGCGGGACTCTTCGTCAAGGTTCGCTTCGACGACTTCGGCCTGACGACGCTGGAGGGGCGCGGGGCCCTCCCGGCGCTCGAGACGTTCAGCGCCCTGCTAGACCAGGCCTGGGCACGCCGCGAGCGCCCGGTGCGCCTGCTTGGGGTGGGGGTGCGACTGGTGCCCGAGGGCGCCCGTCGCCAGCTGGCGCTGAACCTCTAGCTCTGTCCGAAAACTGGCTGCGCTCGACCATACGGCGTTAAAAATCGGCTCGTGCGCGAGTCCGATCAAAGTACTCATTTACAACTCAGGCCATCGCCTCGCACCTCGAACCTCGCACCTCGAACCTCGCACCTCGAACCTCGTACCTCGCCCCTCGCACCTCGTCCCTCGAACCTCGCCCCTATTTCGTATCGATATAGCGGTGGTCGTTGAAGGTCGCGACCCAGCTGGGGTGATAGACCATCAGGATGCTGAGCAGCATCCCGGTGATAAAGGCTTCCGACGGCATCAGCAGCGGTAGGAAGCGAACATACTCCCAGGCCAGGTACACCGCCTCCGGGTCGCTGGCGCCCAGTATCACCAACCCCAACCCCGCCAGGCCGGTCCCCAGGGTGGCAAGCGCCGTTCCGAAGAAACCGCAAAGAAACAGGAACACCATCAGGTTGTCCGGCAGGCGCCGGTCCACCAGGCGCCACACCAGCACCGTGATCGCCATCGGCACCACACCGGTGATCAGCACATTCACGCCCAGCAGCGGCCAGGCCACCTTGCCCAGCACCACCAGCGAGAGGTTGACCAGCAGATTGGAGAGCAGCGCCAACGGCGCCTTGAACACCAGGGTCAGCAGCGCGGTAAACATCAGATGCAGGGTCAACCAGTCCACCGCCTGGGCGCGCAGCTGCCACAGCAGCAGCACGGCCACGGTGGCCGCCAGCCAGCGATGCTGCAGGCCACGGTCGGACAGCAGCGCCTGCCAAGGGCGCTGGGCCAGCGCCAGCCCGACCACAACCAGGGCAACCAGGGCGCCGCAGAGCAGCAGCCAGGGCGCCAGCATAAGCTCGGAAAACGACATACCCCTCCCCGGCGATCACGCCTCAGGCGAAGACGACTGTCTTGTTGCCATGGATCAGCACCCGGTCCTCCAGGTGCCAGCGCAGCCCGCGGGCCAGCACGGCCTTCTCCACATCGCGCCCGAAGCGCACCAGGTCGGCGGTGGTATGACAGTGGCTGACGCGATGGATGTCCTGCTCGATGATGGGGCCGGCGTCCAGCTCCTCGGTCACATAGTGACAGGTGGCACCGATCAGCTTCACACCCCGGGCATGGGCCTGATGGTAGGGACGCGCCCCGGCGAAGGAGGGCAGAAAGCTGTGGTGAATATTGATCACTCGGCCGGCATAGCGCTCGCACAGGCGGGGCGGAAGAATCTGCATGTAGCGGGCCAGCACCACGATATCGGCCTCGAGCGCCTCGACCTGCTGCTCGACCCGGGCAAAGGCCGCCGTCTTGTCCTCGGCGGGCACCGGCACATGGTGATAGGGCAGCCCGTGCCACTCCACCAGCCCGCGCATGTCCTCATGATTGGAGATCACCCCGACGATGTCGCCGTCCAGCTCCCCCGCCGTCCAGCGATAGAGCAGATCCACCAGGCAGTGGGACTCCCGGGAGACCATCACCACCACTCGCGGGCGACGCCGGGTATCGCGCAGCGCCCACTCCATGTCGAACTCCTTGGCCACCGGGTCGAAGGCGTCGCGGAGCTGGTCGGCGGTCATGCCGATGGAGTCGGCCAGTATCTCGTAGCGCATGAAAAAGCGTCCCGACTCCAGGTCGGAGTGCTGGCTCGCCTCGGTGATGGAGCCTCCATGCCCGGCAATAAAACCGGACACCCGTGCCACGATGCCCCGGCGATCGGGACAGGAAACGACCAGACGATAGTAGTGAGACATGGTAGCTGCCGCCGTGTTGTGCAGAATTCGAAAGCGCGCATTGTAGCGAACTCGCCTCCCGGGGACACGCCGAATGGCCGGCAGCCCAGCGCCGCCCCGTCATTGTGGAGGGTCCCGCCGTTCCCGTATAGTGATTGATCCACAGCCAGATTCATGACTTGCCGATGCACCCACCCCGCGTGACGATTCGCCCCCGACGCCGCACTCCGCTGCATTTCCTGCCGCTGGGGGGCTGCGGCGAGATCGGCATGAACCTGACGCTCTACGGGCACGATGGCGACTGGATTGCCGTTGACTGCGGCATGATGATCCGCCAGGACCTGCCCGACAGCCCGCTCCAGGTGCCCAGCCTGGACACCCCCAAGGCACTGGGCATCGCCCCTCAAGCCCTGATCATCACCCATGGCCACGAGGACCACATCGGGGCCGCGGCCTGGCTATGGCCGCAATGGGGCTGCCCGGTGTATGCCACGCCGCTGGCCGCCGGCCTGCTGCGAGCCAAGTTCCTCGAGCAGGGTTTGTCCAGCGATGCCATTCGCGTCATCGACCCCGGCGAGGCGCTGGAGACCGGCCCCTTCACCCTACGCTACCTGCCGCTGACCCACTCGATACCGGAAAGCTGTGCGCTGCTGATCGCCGTCGGCGAGCATCGCGTGCTGCATACCGGCGACTGGAAGCTCGACCCCGAACCGCTAATCGGCCCGCCGGTCAACGGCAACCTGTTTCGCGCCGTAGCGCCAGTGGATCTGGTGGTGGGCGATTCCACCAATGCCCCGCTGCCCGGCCATTCACGCAGCGAAGGCGACGTGGCCAGGGCGCTGGAAAACACGCTGCAGCAGTGCCCCGGGCGCGTCGTGGTCTCCTGTTTTGCCAGCAATCTGGCCCGTGTACTCGCCATCGCCCTGGCCGCCGAGCGCTGTGGACGACGCGTCAGCCTGATGGGACGCTCCATGGAGCGGATGGTCGGCGTTGCCCGCGGACTCGGTTATCTCGATGAGATGCCCCCGCTGGTGCCAGTGCGCGACCTGGGCTATCTGCCGCCGGAAGAGGTACTGGTCATCGCGACCGGCAGTCAGGGCGAACCGCGGGCCGCCCTGAGCCGGCTGGCCAGGGGGCGCCACCCCAGCTTCGAGCTGATGGCCGGTGACACCGTGATCTTCTCCGCCAAGGCGATTCCCGGCAATGAGCCGCTGATCGAACGCCTCAAGCAGGGACTGAAGCGCCTGGAGGTCACCCTCTGGGACGAGTTCAACCACCCCGAGCTACACGCCTCCGGCCATCCTGCTCAGGAGGAGCTGCGCACCTTCTATGACTGGGTCAAACCCCGGCATCTCCTGCCGGTCCACGGCGAGCCCAGCCACCAGCAGGCACACCAGGCGCTGGCGCACGAACTCGGCATCCAGGCACCGCTGACGCCGACCAACGGCGACATGATTCGCCTGGACGCCGACGGTTTGACGCTGGAAACACGCCACCCCCAGCGCCCCTGCATCGTCAGCCAGAATGCCGTGACCCCGCTGCCTGGGCTGGCCGCCGACCAGGGCTCACCGCGTCATGGCACCCTGCACCTCGCCCTGCCGGTAGCCTCCACCGGCGGAGGCTGGACACGCATCGGCCGCCTGATGCTCGATGCTCACCGCATGCGGACACTGGACGAAGACGCCTTCATCGACTGGCTCGACGAGCGCCTCGATGGGCTGGAAGCCGAAACCTTGCCGGAGCTTCGTCAGGCGCTGCAGCCGCTGATCGTCGCCTGGCTGGGCGAGCACCTTCGTCAGCTTCCCGACGTCCATTTGCAACTACTCGCCGTGGAAACGCCGCTCTACGATGCCTCGCATTAGCCTGCAATGGTCAGCGCCCCAACCGCTACCAACGCATCGGGGCGAACCCTGAGGTTCGCCCCGATCTTCACTGCTCTTACCCTTCTTGCCTTGCAGGCTAACGCGCTCGGCTGAGTCAGGAGCTGGAAGCATTCTTCGGCGGGCGACCGCGACGCCGACGGGGCGGTTCCCCCACCAGGTCCTCCACGGAGAGGCCGGCGTCGGTCATGGCCTCACGAATCTCGGCCAGCTTGCGCTCCTTGTCCGCCTCTTCCTGCTCGCGTAACTTCTCTTCCTCTTTTTCTGCTCGATGACTTCACCGATGACATCGGAGAGCTTGTGCAGCTGTTCCATACTCAGCTGACGGGCAGCGGCACGAGCCACGTTCTTGTTGCGGGCGATGCGCTCCAGAGTTTCGCTGGACATTGGCCTCCTCCATGCAGGAAAACGATGAGTGAAGCGTTGGGCCCCACTCGTCAAAAGTATATGCCTTGAGGCGCAGTTGGCAAGAAAAGCCTTGGCAGTTCTATCGCGGATTTTTGGCCAATGGGAGACGACAAAATCACTCGAACGGTCTCTCAACCGCCGGTCATGTTCATGAAGCGCACCACCTGGACATCACCGTCAGTGGTGAAATGGTGGCGCTCCGGCTTGAGGGGCATGGCCGCGACGATGGCCTGCTTGAGCGCTTCGAGATCACCCGGGTAGCGGCGCAGCACCGCGCGCAGGTCCACGGAGTGCTCGTTGCCCAGGCACAGCAGCAGCCGCCCTTCTGCCGTGACACGCACCCGATTGCAGCTCGCGCAGAAATTGTGGCTGTGGGGGGAAATGAAGCCGATACGGGTCTCGCTGTCGCTCATGCGGAAATAGCGCGACGGCCCCAAGGTGGATTCGGTCGTAGGGATCAGCGCATGGTGACGCTCGATCTGCGCTTGAACCTCATCGCTGGAGCAGAAGGTCTCCGCCCGGGAGTGATCCGACACATCGCCAAGCGGCATCTCTTCGATGAAGCTGATGTCGACCCCTTCCTGGCGAGCAAAGGCCACCAGATCGAGTACCTCGTCGTCATTGCGCCCCTTGAGGATCACCGCATTGAGCTTGATGCGCTCGAAACCCGCGGCGCGGGCGGCCCTGAGCCCCGACAGCACCCGGTCGAGCTCTCCGGTACGGGTCAGCTGTCGGAAGCGCTGCGGGTCCAGGGTATCGAGGCTGATATTGAGACGCTTGAGACCACCGTCACGCAGGCGAGCGGCCTGCTTGACCAGGCCCGCCCCGTTGGTGGTCATGGCAAAATCCCTGAGCCCGGGCAGCCAGCCGATCTCACCCACCAGATGATCGATATCGCGTCTGACCAGTGGCTCACCGCCGGTCAGGCGCACCTTTTCCACGCCCAGCTCGACAAAGGCGCGGGCCACGGTGGCCAGCTCCTCCAGCGTGAGGATCTGGGCACGGGCAGAAAGGTCATCTCCTCGCTCATGCAGTAGACGCAGCGAAAGTCGCAGCGGTCCGTCACCGAGATCCGCACGTAGCGGACCCGTCTGCCAAAATCATCGATCAGCGATTCGGCCATGTTCAACGCTCCCAGCGACCCGCATCCCGGTGATCGGATTCACGCTCGGCAACCCAGTAGTCACCGCTGGCGCTGTGTTCCTTTTTCCAGAAAGGGGCTCGAGTCTTGAGGTAGTCCATGATGAAGTCGCAGGCCTCGAAGGCGGCACGGCGATGCGCGCTGGCCACGACTACCAGTACAATAGGGTCTCCAGGGGTCATGCGTCCAACCCGGTGAATGACGCGCAGCCCCTGAAGCGGCCAGCGAGCCTCGGCCTCATCGACAATCTCACCTAGTGCGGCCTCGGTCATTCCCGGGTAATGCTCCAGCGTCAGGGCGTTGACCTCGGGCCGCTCGTTGAAATCGCGCACCAGCCCGGTGAAGCTGACCACCGCCCCGATATCGCTGCGCCCCGCCAGCAGCGCCTGCTGTTCGGCTCCTGCATCGAAAGGAGCCTGCTGCACACGAATCATCGTCAGCCCCCGTCACCGGCGGAAAGAAGGCCACTTCGTCATCGTCGGTGATCGGCGTGGCATCGTTGGCCATGACCTGGTTGACGGCACAGAGCACACGCCCTTCGGAGAGTCCGGCGAAGCGCTCGTCGCGCTGGCGTAACGCGGCCTTCAACCCACCGACATCGGCGCTGGGCAGGCTATCCAGGGGCAGGGACATCTCGCTGATGCCCAGGCGCTCGCGCAGCTCGGCCAGGCACTTGACCCGCACGCAGGGGCCGGCGATGTCGCACCGAGGCCCCACCGACACCTCGCCGGCCGAACTGCCGCCCGTGACGATGGGAGCCGGGGCGGATGCCGAGGCGTCACGACGATAGTCGCCGGACTTGCCGCCACTCTTGGCATCCAGGTGAATGCCCCCGATCTCCATGTCCTTGTCGACGGCCTTGCACATATCATAGAGGGTCAGACAGGCCACCGAGACCGCCGTCAGGGCCTCCATTTCGACTCCGGTGCGTCCATTGAGCCGACAGCTGGCCGTGACTTCGACGCTTGAGGTCGCCTCGTCGAGCCGAAAATCGACGCTCACCTTGGAGAGCGGCAGAGCGTGACAGAGCGGTATCAGCTCGTGCGTCCGCTTGGCGGCCTGAATGCCGGCGATACGGGCGGTGGCCAGCACGTCGCCCTTGGGCATTCCGCCTTCAGCCAGCAACGCCAGGGTCTCCGGCTTCATCTGGATACGCCCGGAGGCCGTTGCCTCGCGGCGCGTCTCCGACTTGTCGGCGACATCCACCATATGGGCTTCGCCGCGTGGATTGAGATGAGTCAGGGTCATATCGGTTAGCCTCGGAACATGTCAGCAAGCGGTTGAACGGTGACGACGTCACCGCGGGCGACGCCGTCGCGCTCGGCGGCGATCTCGATCAGGCAGTTGGCCGCGACCATTGAGGAGAGAATCCCAGAGCCCTGGTGGCCGGTGCTGCGTACCCGCAGCTGGCCCTGGGAGTCGCAGCTGAGCACCCCGCGCAGGAAATCGACCCGGCCGACACGGCTCGGCAGGCTTGCCTCGCAGCGCGCCGTCAACCGCGGCACGGCAAGCTCACGACGCCCCTGGAGTCGTCTCAGCACCGGGGCGACGAACTGCAGGAAGGTCACCATGGCTGCCACCGGATTGCCGGGCAGGCCGAAGAACGGCGTACGCACCGTCCCGAGTCTACCGCAGGCCAGGGGGCGACCGGGGCGGATGGCGATCTTCCAGAACCCCAGCTCCCCCACTTCATCAAGCGCCTGGCGCACCCGGTCGGCATCGCCCACCGAAACGCCCCCGCTGGTGATGACGAGGTCCGCCTGCGACGAGGCCTCCGACAGCGCCGCCACCAGGGTGGCCCGGTCATCGGGAAGAATACCCAGGTCCTGCACCTCGGCGCCCTGCTCGGTCAACAGGCCACGCAGCGAGAAGCGGTTGGCGTCGAAGATGCCCGCCGGCGGCAGGGCCTCGCCGGGCGCGGTGACTTCGTCGCCGGTGGAAAAAAGCGCGACACGCGGACGACGATGCACGGCGGCGCCCGCCAGCCCCAGCGATGCCAGCAGCCCTAGCTCGGCGGCCTCCACTCGGGTGCCGGCCGCCAGCGCCGTGTCGCCGCAGGCGATATCCTCACCGGCGTGTCGCACATGCTGTCCTTGGCGAACGCTTTCGGCATGGAGCACTCGCACCCGGTCACCCTCGAAGGCGAGCTGTTCGCGCATGATCACGGTGTCGGCGCCGGCAGGCAGCGGCGCACCGGTCATGATCGTGACACACTCGCCGGGGGCCAGGGCGGCCTCGCGGCGATGTCCGGCCAGCACCTCGCCGACCTTGTTCCAGGCCTCGGGGCGCCCCGCGGCCGGGGCGGGCCACGCCAGGGCAATGCCGTCCATGGCCGCATTGGTGTGCTGGGGCACATCGATGGGCGACGTCAGCGGCCGAGCCAACACGCGGCCGTGCAGCGCGGCCAGTGGGCACCACTCCTCCCCCAGGGGCGCCGCGACCAGCTCGAGCGCAGCCGCCCTGGCCTCTTCCAGACTGAGCATGCGATCGCCGAAATCGAAACAGGAGAGACTCATGTGCCCAGCTCCTCACGCGGCGACCGCTCCCGAACCCAGCGCGCGGGCCAAGCCGCCACCCAGTCGGCTATCGCCACGAGGTCGTCGAGATCCAGCGCCTCGACCCCGTCGGGCAGCGTCAGCGGCGACGCACTGGCCACCGCCTTGACCCAGGGGTCTTCGGCCACCCGCAGCGGCTTGCCGAGGGCTTCCCGGTAGAGTTCCAGCTTGGGCAGCGGCCAGGCCTTGAAGCCCTCCACCAGCACCAGATCGGGGCGCTGGGGCCGCACCATCTCGATCAGCTGGCCCAGGTCGGCCTCATCCTGCTCCGGCGTCTCCATCATCAGCGCCAGGCGTCGACGCGAGGCCACCAGCATGGGCGAGGCCCCCGCCTGGCGCAGGCGATGGCTATCCTTGCCCGGCTGGTCCACCTCGAAGGCGTGATGGGCATGCTTGATCACCGCGACACGCAGGCCGCGCCGCCTCAGCTCAGGCAGCAGCCGCTCGAGCAGAGTGGTCTTGCCGGTGCCGCTCCAGGCGGCGATGCCGAGCAGTGGCAGCCGGTCGTCAAAACCCAGTGGCGCATCGATCACGGCACTCATCGGGGGCGGCACTCCTCGTCCTGGCGCGCCTCGAGGCGCTGCTTGTCACGGTCGGTATTGAGGTTGACGAACGCTTCGGGACAGTCGTGAAACGGCACCGGACACCAGGCATGACGGGCATACCAGCGGTCGATCTTGCGCTCGCCCTTGGCCAGGGCCTCGCCCAGGTCGTCGGCCAAACGCGTGCGCAGAAGCGCCACCACCGGGTGCAGGCGCTCGCCGTCATGGGCCACCGCGATGTCGCAGTCGTTCAGGCCGGCGACCAGCCGCGGCACCAGATCCATGGGCAATGCCGGCGTGTCGCAGGGGACCACCAGCACCCAGGGCGTGTCGGCCGCCCGCAGCCCGCTATAGATCCCCATCAGGGGGCCCTGATAGCCACCTTCGAGATCGGTAATGAGGCGATCGCCATAGTCGGCGTAGCGGTCGAGATGGCGGTTGGCATTGATCATCACGCCGGCCAGCTGCCCCGCCAGGCGGTCGAGCACATGGGCCACCAGGGGGCGTCCCGCCAAGGGTTCGAGCCCCTTGTCACGGCCGCCCATGCGGCGCCCCTGACCGCCGGCCAGGATCAAGCCGGTCACATCATGCTGGGGAGTCATCGAATTTCCTGCTCGTCCTCGAACCATGCCTGTCATGATGCCCTAGGCAAGCCGGGGGTGCCATGACACCGGAGAGGTAGTGACAGCCGCCCGGCGGGGTGATCTCCCCATCCCCCGCCTAGGCCATGGCGGGACTCACTCGTCCTCTTCCGCCCCGGGGAGCACCCAGTTGAGCAGGATCCCCACCAGGGCGGCGAGGCTCACCCCCTGGAGGGTGAACTGACCGCCGCCGAACTGCATGCCGCCGATACCGAACACCAGGATCAGCGACACCACCACCAGGTTGCGGGGGGCCGTCAGCGAGTGGCCGGCGCGCACCAGGGTGTTCATGCCCACCACGGCGATGGAACCAAACAGCAGGGTCATGATGCCCCCATCACCGGCCCCGGAATGGTCTGAAGCAGCGCACCGAGCTTGGCGACGAAGGCCAGGCCGATGGCGATGCAGGCGGCGACCACCATGATCCTGGGATTGAAGGCGCGGGTCAGGGTCACCGCCCCGGTGACCTCGGAGTAGGTGGTATTGGGCGGGCCGCCGAACAGTGCCGCCGTGGAGGTGGCCAGACCATCGCCCAGCAGGGTACGGTGCAGGCCGGGCTTCTCCAGGTAGTTCTTGCGGGTCACCGAGCCGATCGCCACCATGTCGCCGATATGCTCCACCGCCGGGGCGATGGCCACCGGGATCATGAACAGGATCGCCGCCCAGTGAAAGCTCGGCGCGGTGAAGCTCGGGATCGCCAGCCAGGCGGCCTCGGTCACCGGCGAGAAGTCGACGACGCCCATCAGCAGTGCCAGCAGATAGCCGGTGGCGATCCCCCCATGATCGGAATGAGCCGCAGCAGCCCCCTACCGAATACCGCCAGCACCAGGGTCACCAGCAGGCTCGCCATGGAGAGGAAGATGGCGGCACCGTAGTCGATGTGATCGCTGGTCTCGCCGGTCGCCATGCTCACCGCCACCGGGGCCAGCGCCAGGCCGATCACCATGATCACCGGCCCCACTACCACCGGCGGCAGCAGGCGATGCAGCCAGGCGGTGCCCTTCAGGCGAACCGCCTGGGAGATGGCCACATAGACCAGGCCCGCCGCCAGCAGCCCGCCCATGGTGGCCGGCACGCCGAAGCTGGCCACCGACCCCTGGATCGGCGCGATGAAGGCGAACGACGAGGCGAGAAAGACCGGCACCGTGACCCGCGTCACCCCGTGGAACACCAGGGTACCGACGCCGGCGGTGAACAGCGCCACGCTGGGATCGAGCCCGGTGAGCAGCGGCACCAGCACCAGGGCACCGAAGGCCACGAAGAGCATCTGGGCCCCGGTGAGCAGGGTCTTGAGCGGGGAATCGATCGTTACCGGTGCGGCCGCCGAGTGGTCCGTCATGGAAAGTCTCCAGTGTAATGAGAGAAAAGATGGGGCATGCCCCCGGCAAAACGCCCCTGGATCGGAAATCTCAGGGGCGTTCGGGATGTGCCGTCAGGAACCGGGAAACCCTTAGCGGGTGCCGAAGATCTTGTCCCCGGCGTCGCCGAGCCCGGGCACGATATAGCCGTTTTCGTCGAGATGGTCATCGACCCCCGCGGTGTAGATCTCGATGTCCGGGTAAGCGTCCTGCACTCGCTTGATGCCTTCCGGAGCGGCCACCAGCACGATCACCTTCATGTGCTTGCAGCCGCGATCGCGCAGCATGTCGAGGGTGGCCACCATGGTGCCGCCAGTCGCCAGCATGGGGTCGATGACGATGGCCAAACGCTCATCCAGTTCACCGGCGAACTTGGCGAAGTAGGGCACCGGCTCCAGGGTCTCTTCGTCGCGATAGAGGCCGACCACGCTGATTCGCGCGCTGGGGATCAGGTCGGTGACCCCATCGAGCATGCCCAGCCCGGCGCGCAAGATCGGCACGATGGTGACCTTCTTGCCCTTGAGCAGCTGCACCGGAATCTTGTTGCCGCTCCAGCCGTCGATCTCCTGGGTCTCCACCTCCAGGTCCTGAGTCGCTTCGTAGGTGAGCAGTTTGGCCAGCTCGCCGGCCAGTTCCCGGAAGCTCTTCGTGCTGATACCGGCTTCGCGCATCAGCCCCAGCTTGTGCTGGACCAGCGGATGTTGGATGGCATGAACGCTCATGGGCAGACCTCTTCGACGGCGGGATGGGGCGGAGACGACCTTTGTCGCATGGACGCCTGGGACAAATTGCGGGCCATTCTACCCGCATCCTGTGCTGAGTTGTAGGCGGCGCTCTCGGAGCTGATCCGCCGGGGCTAATCCGTCGACAAATTAACCAATCGCTCTACGGCGTCTCCGGCAGCTGCCAGTCGATGGGCGTACGGCCCTGCTCGGCGAGAAAGGCGTTGGCCCGGGAGAAGTGGTGGTTGCCGAAGAAGCCGCGATGCGCCGAGAGCGGCGAGGGGTGCGGCGACTCCAGCACCAGATGCCGGGAAGTGTCCACCAGCGCCCTCTTCTGCCGAGCGTGGCTGCCCCAGAGCAGAAACACCGAGGGTTCGGCGTGGTCACTGACCGCACCGATGGCGCGGTCGGTGAAGGTTTCCCAGCCCTGGCCGCGATGCGACCCCGCCCTGCCCTGCTCCACCGTCAGCGAGGTATTGAGCAGCAGCACGCCCTGACGCGCCCAGTGCTCGAGACAGCCGTGCTCGACCGGCCGGAAGCCCACGTCGGCCGCCAGCTCCTTGTAGATATTGACCAGCGAGGGCGGAACGCGCACCCCCGGGCGTACCGAGAAGCAGAGCCCGTGAGCCTGGCCGGGGCCGTGGTAGGGGTCCTGACCCAGAATCACCACCTTGACCCGCTCCAGCGGGGTGAGCTCGAAGGCCCGGAACCAGTGTGACGAATGGGGATAGATGACCTTCCTGGCGGTTTTTTCAGCGGCCAGGAAATCACGTAGCCCTTGCATGTAGGGGGCCTGGAATTCCTCACCCAGCCACTGCTGCCAGCTGTCGGGAAGCGGCGCGGACATGGCTCAGCGCTTGACCTGATCGACCAGCGGCTCGACGTAGGCGATGCCCATGTCCCAGGGGAACTGGATCCAGCAGTCCTGGGCCACTTCGGTGAGGTACTGATCGACGAGCGGGCGGCCATCCGGCTTGGCGTAGACGGTGACGAAGTGTGCCTTCGGCATCATCTCGCGCACCTTGCGGGCCGTCTTGCCGGTATCGACCAGGTCATCGACCAGCAGCCACCCCTCACCGTCGTGATCGACGCCCTTGATCACATCGAGCCCGCCCTGGTCCATGTGGTCGTAGCTCTTGATGCAGACGGTATCGATCAGCCGCACGTTGAGCTCGCGGGCGATCAGCGCCGCGGGAATCAGCCCGCCGCGGGTGATGGCGACGATGCCCTTGAAGTCACGCTCAACCAGGCGGTGGCACAGCTCGCGCACGTCGCGATGCAGCTGGTCCCAGGAGACGGTGAAATGCTGGTGGTAGCGGTTGCTCATTGCCGTTGTCTCACTCGTCTTCGTTGAAAGAGCAGACCGCGAAGACGCCAAAGCCCGCCTCGCGAATCTTCTGCGACCCGCCGATCTCCGGCAGGTCGATGATGGTGGCAGTCTCCACCACTTGGCCGCCGCTGCGGGTGATCAGCTTGGCGGCCGCCAGCATGGTGCCGCCGGTGGCGATCAGGTCGTCCATCACCAGAATACGGTCGCCCTCGCGGAAGGCGTCCGAGTGCAGCTCTACCTCGCTTTGACCGTACTCCAGGGTATAGGTCTCGCTGATGGTGCGAAACGGCAGTTTGCCCTTCTTGCGCACCGGCACGAAGCTGCAACCCAGCTCATAGGCCACCGGCGCGCCGATGATGAAGCCCCGGGCATCGATGGCCGCGATGGCATCCAGCTCCATGTCCTGATAGCGGTGCACGAAGCTGTCGATCAGCTTGCGAAAGGCCGACCGGTTCTGCAGCAGCGGCGTGATGTCGCGGAAATTGACCCCCGGCTGCGGCCAGTCGGGGACGGTACGAATCACGGACTTGATATAGTCGCCGTAGATACTCATCGCGGGTCTCAGTGAAGGGTGATCAGTCAAGGAACAGGAATTTCAGCACGAACAGGATCGCCAGCACCACCACCGCCGGGTTGAGGTCCCGGAAGCGCCCGGAGAGCGCCTTGATGGCAGCGTAGCTGATGAAGCCCAGGGCAATGCCCTCGGCGATCGAGAAGGTCAGCGGCATGGCCAGGGCAGCGATCAGCACCGGGGCAGCATCGGTGGGGTCTTCCCAGTTGGCATGGGCCAGGCTGCCGGCCATTAGCACCGCCACATAGAGCAGCGCACCGGCGGTGGCGTAGGCGGGAATCGAGCCGGCCAGCGGGGCGAAGAACAGGCTGATCAGGAACAGGCCGGCTACGACCACCGCGGTCAGCCCGGTGCGCCCGCCGGAAGCAATGCCGGCAGTGGATTCGATGTAGCTGGTGGTGGTCGAGGTGCCCAGCAGCGAGCCGGCCATGGAGGCACCGCTATCGGCCATCATGGCACGGTTGAGGCGCGGCAGCTTACCGTCCTTGTCGAGCAGCTTGCCGCGATGCGCCACGCCCACCAGGGTCCCGGAGGTATCGAACAGATCGACGAACAGGAAGGCGAAGATCACGCTGAGCATGGCCACATCCAGGGCGCCCGCGAAATCCAGGGCCATGAAGGTCGGCGCCATGGAGGGCGGCATCGACATCAGCCCGCCATACTCGTTGTGCCCCAGCACGATGGCCACCACGGTGACGCCGAGGATACCGATCATCACCGCCCCGGTAATGCGCAGGTAGGCCATGGCGGTGATGGCGAAGAATCCCAGGAGCGCATAGATGGCAGCGGGCTCGGAGAGATCGCCCAGCGCCACGTAGGTGGCCGGATTGGAGACGACGATGCCGGCGTTTTTCAGTGCGATCATGGCCAGGAACAGGCCGATGCCGGCGGCGATTCCCAGCCGCAGGGAGAGCGGGATCGAGTGGATGATCCACTCTCGCACCTTGAAGACGCTGAGCAGGAAGAAGCAGAAACCGGAGAAGAACACCGCGCCCAGCGCCGCCTCCCAGGTGTAGCCCATGCCCAGCACGACCCCGTAGGTAAAGAAGGCGTTGAGCCCCATGCCGGGCGCCTGCGCAATGGGGTAGTTGGCCCACAGCCCCATGATCAGACAGCCAATGGCCGCGGCCAGGCAGGTGGCGACGAAGACCGCGCCGTAGTCCATGCCCGCTTCCGACAGGATGCTGGGGTTGACGAAGATAATGTAGGCCATGGTCAGGAAGGTGGTGATCCCGGCAATGACCTCGGTCTTGATGCTGGTGTTGTGTTCCGTCAGCTTGAAGTGCTTGTCGATCAGGCGATTCATGATGGCGTTCCTGCGCTGGGGCTGGCTCATGGACCAGAGGGAGCGAGAAAAGCCGCACATGGTACCCAAAGGCCGCCAGCGATGCGAGGCTGGCGGCTACCACCATGATGCGGCACGGTTGGCTCTGTATAAGCAAACCACGGGCCAAGCGCCAGCTAGGCTACCAACGCAGACTTGACGAAACGGTCAGCACGGCGCCGGTTTCACACTCCCCGGGCCGCCAGCACTCGCTCGACGGTCTCGACGATGACCTGGGTCTGGGGATCGACCTCGATATTGACCCGGTCGCCAGGCACTCGATCCACCAGGGTGGTGCGCGCCAGGGTCTCGGGAATCAGGTTGACGCAAAAGCGCGGTGCCTGCGCCGCGACACGGCGCACTTCGCCGATGGTCAGACTGATGCCGTCCACCCCGACATAGCCCTTGTCGAACAGGAAGCGCCCCAGCGCCTCGGGCACTTCGAACCACAGCCGGCGGTTGTTGGGCGTTTCGTCCAATTCGACCAGCTCGGCCATGGTCATGACGTGGCCGGACATGGCGTGACCGCCGATCTCGTCGCCGAAACGCGCCGCCCGCTCGATATTGACGCGATCGCCCACCTGGAGCGCACCAAGATTGGTCACTTCCAGGGTCTCGCGCATCAGATCGAAGCTGATCCGCTCACCGTCGATGGCGGTCACGGTCAGGCAGACACCGTTGTGGGCCACCGAGGCGCCCAGCTCGAGCCCTCGGTGCAGCGCCTCCGGCAGGGCCACGACGTGGGTACGAAATGCTTCGGCCTCCTTGATGGCGACGATCTCCGCCGTTCCCTGAACGATGCCTGTGAACATGAGCGCTCCTCACGCAGCGCCCGCCATGGCGGGCGAATGAAATGAAAATGAAATGAAAGAGAGGCAGTGTAGGAACTCACCGGCATGGCGTCCATCCATACGCCACCGGCCCCGCCATCTAAAAGAAAATGGTTCATCGCAGACTGGCGTGAACTGGCTTTGTGGGAGGGAGCTTCAGCTCGCGAAGTAGCGCGCAGCGCTACCCATGGGCGCCTGCGGCGCCTTCGCCCGGCAGAGCCGGCCTCCCACTATAAAACCTGCCAAACATGTTCACGCTAAAGTGCGAAGAACCAAGAAAATAACAAAAGTCGGATAGCCATTGTGCAGGCCTTTCCCCTAGCAGGGCCGGATAACCGCCGAAACATGCACCGCCAGGATTGACAGCCTTCGCCTTTGGTCGTAACATCACCGACTAACATTCAAGGCGCCGATTTGTACCCGGATTGCGGGCGCCCATGTCGAGAACTCGGCATGAAGTGCAGCTAAAAGGGTGTGTCCAGCGTTGATGGCCACCCGTCAGGGTGGCCTTTTTTTGCTGCCAGCTGCCGCACCCCGCATCGACACGGCGCCGGCGAGCGGAAACCAGCATGATCACACTACGCAACGTCTCCAAGACCTACTACCCCAAGGGGCAGCGGAAGGGCACCAAAGAGAGCGACCCCACTGCCGTGGTCGCGCTGAAGAACGTCGACCTGCACGTCCCCGAGGGCAGCATCCACGGCGTCATTGGCCTATCAGGCGCCGGCAAGTCCACGCTGATACGCTGCATCAACCTGCTGGAACGGCCCAGCGGCGGCAGCGTCAGCGTCGACGACCAGGAAATGACCCGCCTGTCGGCCGCCGCGCTGAACCAGGCCCGCCACCGTATCGGCATGATCTTTCAGCACTTCAATCTGCTAACCACCCGCAGCGTCTACGACAACGTGGCCCTGCCGCTGGAGCTGATGGGCATGAAGCGCACCGCCATCCGCGAGCGGGTACTGCCGCTGCTGGAACTGGTGGGCCTCGAAGACAAGGCGCGCCAGTACCCGGCCCAGCTCTCGGGCGGCCAGAAACAGCGCGTGGCGATTGCCCGGGCGCTGGCCAGCGAGCCCAAGGTGCTGCTCTGTGACGAAGCCACCTCTGCCCTGGACCCCCAGACCACCGGCTCGATCCTGACGCTACTGCGCGACATCAACCAGCGACTCGGCCTGACCATCCTGCTGATCACCCATGAGATGGAGGTGGTGAAATCGATCTGCCACCGCGTCAGTTTGATCTCGGGTGGCGAACTGGTCGAGGAGGCCGAGGTGGGCGATTTTTTCACCGCCCCGCGCACCTGGCTCGGCCGAGAGTTTCTCAACGACTTCCTGAAGCTCGAGCCTCCCAAGGCGCTGATCGAGCGCCTCAAGACAACGGCCGGCCCCCACACCCACCCGGTGGTCCGCCTCGCCTTCTCCGGCGACGCCGTGGCCACACCGCTGATCTCTCGGCTGGCCCGCGACTGCCAGGTGGACGTCAGCATTTTGCAGGCCAAGGTGGAATCGATCCAGGAACGCACCCTGGGATTGATGATCGCCGAGCTGCTGGGCCCCGCGGACAAGACCCGCCAGGCCATCGACTATCTCGAATCCCATGACCTACACGTGGAGGTGCTCGGCCATGTCCAGCGCGATGATTGAGCTGATCCTGCGAGCCACCCTCGACACGCTTTATATGGTGGCCGTCTCCGGGATCATCGCCGCCCTGCTCGGCGTGCCACTCGGCGTACTGCTGTACGTGACCCGCCCCGGTCAGATCATGGCCCACCCGACCCTCAACCGGGTACTGGGCGTCATCACCAATATCGGGCGCTCCATCCCCTTCATCATCCTGATGGTGGCGATCATCCCCTTCACCCGGATGCTGGTGGGCACCTCGATCGGCACCAACGCCGCCGTGGTACCGCTGACCATCGCCGCCATCCCCTTCGTTGCGCGCCTGGTGGAAGGTGCCCTCAACGAGATCTCGCCCGGGCTGATCGAGGCCGCCCAGTCGATGGGCGCCACGCCCTGGCAGATCATCGGCAAGGTGCTGCTACCCGAGGCCCGCGGCGGCATCATCACCGGCCTGACCATCACCGTGGTGACCCTGGTCAGCTATCGGCCATGGCCGGCGCCGTGGGTGGCGGCGGCCTGGGCGACCTGGGGATTCGCTACGGCTACAACCGCTTCAATCCCACCGTCATGCTGATCACGGTGGCGATCCTGGTGGTAATGGTACAGGGCTTCCAGAGCCTGGGTGACTACCTGGTACGCAAGAGCGATCGAAAGTAGTGCCCAGGACGTCACCCTGACCCAGCCATCGACGACACGCCGCCGCTGGCGGCACACGATAAAGGAGAATGCCCCATGCCCCTCACCCCGACCCGCCTGCTGGGCGCCGCCATTCTGGTCGGCGCCGCCCTGCTGACCGCCTGCGGCAACGACGGCGGCGACGCCGACAGCCGCTCGATCACGGTCGGCACCATGTCCGGCCCCGAATCCGAGGTGATGGAGGTGGCCGTCCAGCTCGCCAAGGAGCGCTACGATCTCGACGTGGAGATCATCGAGTTCACCGACTATGTCTCGCCCAACTCGGCGCTGGCCGACGGCAGCCTGGATGCCAATGCCTTCCAGCACGAGCCGTATATGCAGGGCATGGTGGACGACCGCGGCTATGACCTGGTGGTAGCCGGCTACACCTTCGTCTATCCCATCGGCGCCTACTCGGAAAAGCATGCCAGCATGGATGAGCTTCCCGAGCGGGCCATCATCGCCCTGCCCAACGACCCCACCAACGGCGGGCGGGCGATGATCCTGATGCACAATGCCGGCCTCATCACCCTGGATGACCCCGACAACCTTGAGGCCACCCCGGTCAACGTAATCGACAACCCTCAGGGCCTGCGCTTCCGCGAGATCGAAGCGGCCCAGCTGCCTCGCGTGCTGCCCGACGTGGACCTGGCCTTCATCAACAATACCTTTGCCCAGCCCGCCGGCCTGCGCCTGGATGATGCCCTGATCAAGGAGGGACCGGACTCCCCCTACGTCAACCTTATCGCGGTGCGAGCCGGCGACGAGGAGCGCGAGGAGATCCAGCAGCTGGTGTCCGCCTATCAGAGCGACGCGGTTGCCGCCAAGGCGCTGGAGCTGTTCGACGGTGGCGCGGTACCCGGCTGGGAGTAAACTGAACGGGTTTAGGGGCCGGCCTTGCGCCGGCCCTGTCATTTCGGGAATGGCAACCAAGGAGCCGACACGATGCCCGACTATGCCCTGCTGGCCCGCCAACTCGAGGCCCTGCTCGACACTCGCGACTGGCTAACCAACAGCGCCCAGACCTGCGCCTTTCTGATGCAGACGATCCCGGACCTGAACTGGGCGGGGTTCTATCTGCAGCGCGAGCCCGAGGTGCTGTCGCTGGGCCCCTTCCAGGGCAAGCCCGCCTGCCACCCTATCCCCTTCAGCAAGGGGGTCTGCGGCGCGGCCGCGCGCAGCCGGCAAACCCAGCGCATCGACGACGTCCACGCCGTGGCCGACCACATCGCCTGCGATGCCGCCTCCCGCGCGGAGCTGGTGATACCGGTGGTAGTCGATGAACACCTGTGGGGCGTACTGGACCTGGACAGCCCGCAACAGGAGCGTTTCAGCGCCGAGGACCAGGCCGGCATCGAAGCGCTGGTCGCCGTCTTCGTCACCCGCTCCGACCTTGCCCCAACGGCTGAGTGACACGCACCGCCATCGAACGGCGAGAGACCCAGACGCAACACGCCCCCGCTGCCAAGGGCAGCGGGGGCGTGTCAAATCTGGTAGGACCAGGCGGATTTGAACCGCCGACCTCCACGATGTCAACGTGGCGCTCTAACCAACTGAGCTATGGTCCTGACGCTATCACGGCGGCGAAAGCAGGAAGACGCTGGTAGGACCAGGCGGATTTGAACCGCCGACCTCCACGATGTCAACGTGGCGCTCTAACCAACTGAGCTATGGTCCTGCTGTGCGCTTCTTGCCGAGTGCTTGCCAGATAAGACACGGGGCGCCCGATCCGGCCGGCTCGCTGCGGCAACGGATGCGTATTCTACCCATTCACCGGACGAATGCAAGCCCGATATAACATCTTGTGGATCAGGCAGTTGTCGATCGACGCAGGGTACCTGCTGGGCACCTTGCCCGCGGGAGAATGTTCGATTCTGCGCACGCGGGAAAGCGCCTGGTCGCCTTCGACAATCGCATCCCTGCCGAGAACGGCAACGATGGCATACAATAGGGCCGATCGACAGGGAGCCACCATGAACCAGCAGCTACGTCAGGATGCCATCATCGATCTGGTCCGTCGTCAGGGCTATGCCAGCATCGAGCAGCTTACCGAGCATTTCGCCGTCACCCCCCAGACGATCCGTCGCGATCTCAACACCCTGGCCGGCGAAGGCCTGATTCGGCGCGTCCACGGCGGCGCCGGTCTCGAGTCCAGCACCGTCAACACCGCCTACAGCACCCGCAAGAACCTCAACCTCGAGGCGAAACGGCGCATCGCCGCCCTGCTGGCCCAGCAGATTCCCGACCACGCCTCCCTGTTCATCAATATCGGCACCAGCAACGAAGTCGTGGCGGAGGCCCTGCTGGAACACCAAGGACTCGAGGTGATCACCAACAACCTCAACGTGGCGGCGATCCTTCAACACAAGGAGGATTTCAACGTGATCATCGCAGGCGGCCAGGTGCGCTCTCGAGACGGCGGGATCATCGGCGAGGCCACCATCGATTTCATCAACCAGTTCAAGGTCGACTTCGGCATCATCGGCATCAGCGGCATCGACGAGGACGGCTCGCTGCTCGAGTTCGACTACCAGGAAGTCCGCGTGGCCCAGGCCATCATCCGCAACTCGCGCCAGGTGTTCCTGGCCGCCGACCACTCCAAGTTCCATCGCAACCCGGTGGTACGCCAGGGCAACATTGCCCAGCTGGACGCTCTATTCACCGACCGCGAGCCCCCCGAAGCCATCGCCCGGCTGCTGCGCGCCCACGACGTCGCCCTGCATATCGCCTGATCCTCCCGCCGGAAGCTTCACGAGCGCTCTCTGGCGAAGGCGCGCAAGGCGATGTCGGCGCTTGATGTTCGTTTTCGATTGTTCTATTTTCGTTTTCAAACATCCCATGTTCGACATGGGCAAGTGCGCGACAGTCAGCCGGAGCCTCGCCATGGCCAGCCCCCCCACCGATCCGCTCGATCTCTTCGTCATCGGCGGCGGCATCAACGGCGTCGGCATCGCCAACGATGCGGCCGGCCGCGGCCTCTCCGTGGCCCTGTGTGAGCAGGCCGACCTGGCCAGCGCCACCTCTTCGGCAAGCAGCAAGCTGATCCATGGCGGGCTGCGCTACCTGGAGCACCGCGAGTTCCGGCTGGTGGGCGAAGCCCTGCGGGAGCGGGAACGCCTGCTCGACAAGGCGCCGCATATCATCTGGCCGCTACGCTTCATCCTGCCGCATCGCGCCGACCTGCGTCCGGCCTGGATGATCCGCGCCGGGCTGTTCCTCTACGACCACCTGGGGCGGCGCAGGCGACTGCCCGGCTCGCGCAGCCTGCGCTTCGGCTCCGATGGGCCGCTCAAGCCCGAGATCCTGCGTGGCTTCGAGTATTCCGATTGCTGGGTAGACGATGCCCGCCTGGTGCTGGTCAATGCGCTTCAGGCGCAGGAACATGGCGCCGAAATCCTGACACGCACGCGCTGTATTGCCGCCCGCGAGGCGCAGGGCCACTGGCACCTCGAGCTGGAAGACACCCAGCGCGGCGTGCGCTTTCAACGTCGCGCCAGGGCACTGGTCAACGCCGGCGGCCCCTGGGTGGAGCGCATCGTACGCGAGCAGGCCGGGCGCGACTCACGCTACGGAATCCGCATGATCCAGGGCAGCCACCTGGTGGTTCCCCGCCTCAACGCCGACGAGCGTGCTTACATCCTGCAGAACAGCGACCGGCGCATCGTGTTTCTGCTGCCCTATGAGGAAGACTTCAGCCTGGTGGGTACCACCGACCGGCGCTATACCGGCGACCCGGCTCAGGTCTCCGCCAGCGAGACGGAGATCGACTATCTGCTTGGGGTCGTCAACGCACATTTTCGTCGCCAGCTGAGTCGCGAGGATGTGGTCACCACTTTCTCCGGCGTCCGACCGCTGTGTGACGACGAGTCGTCCGAGCCTGCGGCAATGACCCGCGACTACACCCTGGCCCTGGACCCTGACGGCGCCCCGCTGCTGTCAGTCTACGGCGGCAAGATCACCACCTACCGGAAGCTGGCCGAGGCGGCCCTGCGCCAGCTGACCCCTCGACCTGCCCACCATGGGTCCCGGTTGGACGGAGAAGACGCGGCTTCCCGGCGGCGATATCGTCAGCCAGACCGCCTTCATCAGCCGCCTGCTGGCGGACTATCCATGGCTCGGCATGACCCGCGCACGCCGCTTTGCCCGCAGCTACGGCACCCTCTGCCTTCGCTTCCTCCAGGGTGCCGCCTGCATGGCCGACCTCGGCGAGGATTTCGGCGCCGGCCTGAGTGCCGCCGAGGTCGACTATCTGATCGATCGGGAGTGGGCCACCTGCGCCGACGACATCCTGTGGCGCCGCACCAAGCTCGGACTGCGATTGAGCACCCGGCAAATCGAGCGCCTCTCACACTACATCGCGGCGCGGCGACGGGCGCAGGCAGCCGCCTGATCGAGCCGACCCCGCCGCCGGCTACTCCGGTATGCCGCCGTGGGTGAGGCGCGCCGGGTCGAGCAGGCGTTCCAGCTCCTCGCGGCTTAGCTCGGTCTGCTCTTCGGCGACCTCGATGATCGGCCGACCGGCCTGGTAGGCCTGCTTGGCGATGGCCGCCGCGGCGTCGTAGCCGATCACGCCGTTCAGGGCGGTCACCAGGATGGGGTTGCGCGCCAGCGGCCCGGCGAGATTGTCCTCGCGGACCCGGAAACCGGCAATCGCCCGGTCGGCCAGCAGCTGGGCGGTGTTGCTCATCAGGGTGATCGAGGTCAGCAGGTTGTGGGCGATCAGCGGCAGCATCACGTTGAGCTGAAAGTTGCCGCTCTGCCCGGCCACGGTGACCGCCGTATCCAGCCCGATGACCTGGGCCGCCGCCTGGGCCGCTGATTCGGGAATCACCGGATTGACCTTCCCCGGCATGATCGAGCTGCCCGGCTGCAGCGCCTCCAGTTCGATCTCGCCGAGCCCGGCCAACGGCCCGGAATTCATCCAGCGCAGGTCGTTGGCGATCTTCATGACCACGCAGGCCAAGCCACGAAGCTGGCCGGAGAGCTCCACGGCGGCATCCTGGGAGGCCAGGCTGGCAAAGAAGCTGTCATTGGGCGAGAGCGCCAGCCCGGTCTGATCGCCCAGCTCTCGGGCCATGCGGGCGGCAAAGTCGGGATGGGCATTGATGCCGGTGCCCACCGCCGTGCCGCCCTGGGCCAGCCGCGTCAACCGCAGCATGGCGCTATCCAGGCGCTCCATGGCCTGCCCCACCTGACTCGACCAGCCGCCGAGCTCTTGGCTGAGCCGCAGCGGCATGGCATCCATGAGATGAGTCCGACCGGTCTTGACCACGCCGTCAAGCGCCTCGGCGCGAGTATCGATGGTCTCACGCAGGTGGAGCAGCGCCGGGCGCAGCCGTGCGGTGACCTCCAGGGCCGCCGAGAGATGGATGGCGGTGGGGATCACGTCGTTGCTCGACTGCCCCATGTTGACGTGGTCGTTGGGCCCCACCGGCACGCCTTCGGCGCTGGCCAGGTGGGCGATCACCTCGTTGACGTTCATGTTGCTGGAGGTGCCCGAGCCGGTCTGGAAGACATCCACGGGGAACTGGTCATCGTGGCGCCCCTCGATGATCGCCTGGGCCGCGGAAGCAATGGCCTCGGCTCGCACGGCGTCCAGCAGCCCCAGCTCGTGATTGACCCGCGCCGCGGCCATCTTGATGCGGGCGATGGCGTGGATGAAGGCCACCGGCATCGGCTGTCCGGAGACCGGAAAATTGTCGACCGCCCGCTGGGTCTGGGCGCCGTACAGGGCGTCCTTGGGGACCTTGAGCTCCCCCATGCTGTCACGTTCGATACGATGCTCGCTCATGGCGACCTCCTTGGTCGGTATCGATGACTTTCCTTACCTTGGTCGCGCCACGCCCCTCATGCAAGCCTGACTCTGACTCGCCGATGATCATAACGGCGAACGCGGCACCCGCCTGCCCACCGCCCGCCGCCAGTGGCACCAGGCGGCAGCGTGCTCGCCGGCCTCCCCTTCCTGTGCCGTTTCGCGACCAAGAGGCCATTCAATGTTGCACTGCACAAACCACTTTGCTATTGTGCATCGCAACAGGACGGAATTCCCGTTCCACATCACATCAAGAGCCCCGGAGGTTCCTATCATGATCAGCCAGTTCAGCTTCGATCCCAAGCAGTTCGACACCAAGCAGGTCGAGTCGATGTTCTTCGCTCCGGCCCGCGCCTATGCCGCCCTGAGCGTCGACTTCACCGAGAAGCTGGTCAATGCCCAGCTCGACGCCACCAAGGCCTACACCGACACCGGCCTGGCCCAGGTGCGCAACCTGCTCAACGTCAAGGACGCCGAAGGCCTGCGCAGCTACCTGGAAGGCCAGCAGGGCGTTGCCAAGGAGCTGACCGAGCGCCTGAAGGGTGACGCCGAGAAAGTGGTCTCCCTGCAGCAGGACTTCGTCCAGCAGAGCCAGAAGCTGGCCGAGAGCAACGTCAAGCAGGCGCAAGAAGCGGCCACCAAAGCTGCCAAGTAAGCCCGCCGGCCGGCCGCTCGCCGGCACTGCAGGGCCAAGCAAGGAACCCGCCAAACGGCGGGTTCCTTGCGTTGGGTGGCCCGCCCCACGGTTGCGCGCCTCTGCGGATCGTATATGCTGCGAATGCACGGGGCCCAATCACGAGGATGCAATCGCATGAAAGCCTGGATACCGGTGGCCTTGCTGGGTCTTGCCCTCTCAGGGTGCCAGATGATGGAGCCCCGCCCCGCCCTGCCTCCCGAACGCATCGAAGTCATCGATATCGGTACCGAGCGCGCCCCGGACGTCGAGCGCGACGCCCCCAGGACCACCACGCCTGGCCGCATCCCACGGCAGGTCAGCTTTCCGGAGGCGGAATATGCGGCGTTGCCAACAACCGGTACCGCTGCCGTCAGCGGCCGCCTGGCCCTGAACGGCGTAGCCGGGGCGGGCGAAACCATCTCCGTGGCCCCTGTCACCACCTACTCGGCCGAAGCCGCGGAAAACGCCCTGGCCGGGCGCGCCGTGGAACCGGCGGACCCACGAGCCAGAGAGTACACCCACACCGTTCGTACCGACGGCAACGGCAACTTCACCGTGAACGGCCTGCCGCCGGGGGAGTTCTACGTATCGGGCAGCATGATCGACCCGCGAAGCGGTGAGCGACAGATCATCATCCGCCAGGTCACCCTGCACAATGGCCGGTCCCTGCAGGTCAACCTGAGCCGCTGAGGCGCCACCGCCTGGCAGCCCACCGGCGTGTCGCCTATGTTGTGGCCAAAGGCCTGTGGCGAAGGGCCGCCGAGGTCATGCAATCCGACACAGCGGAGGGGCGGAGATGAGTCACGTCAACAGCGCCGGCTGGCCGATGCGGCTGGTCATCGGGACGCTTGCGGTCGGCCTGGCGCCGGCGAGCGCCGCCACCCTTGAGGAGGTACGCGAGCGCGGCATCCGGATCGCCGTGGCCGACGAAGTGCCTTACGGCTACCTGGACGCCGACGGCGAGCCACGCGGCGCAGGCCCGGAGGTGGCACTTCACCTCATGGAGACACTGGAGATCGACGATATCGAGTGGATTGTCACCGATTTCAGCGATCTCATCCCGGGGCTGCGTGAGGGGCGCTTTGACATGGCCGCTGCTGAAATGGCGATCCTGCCCCATCGCTGCGAGCAGATCCTCTACTCCGAACCCAACACCACCTATGGTGAAGGGCTGCTGGTGCGTGCCGGCAACCCCCTCGAACTGCAAGCCTACGAGGACTTCGCCGGGCGCAACGAGTTTCGGGTCGCCGTCATGGCGGGCGCCGATCAGCGCGACACCCTGATGGGCCTTGGCGTACCCGAGGAGAAGCTCGTCACCATCGAACGTAATGAGCAGGCCATCGACGCCATCCTCGACGGCAACGCCGACGCCTACGCGGCCACCGGCCTGACCGTGACCGCCCTGGATCAGCAGAGCCAGGAGGTAGAGGCGGCCATGGATTTCGTCGACCCGATCCTCGACGGCGAGGAGGTGCGAAGCTGGGGCGGCTTTAGCTTCGGCCCCGAGTCCGAGTCGCTGCGCGACGCCGTCAACGAGGCGCTGCTCGCTTACAAGCCCACTCGTGCCTGGGAGCGAACCCTGGTGGAGAACGGCTTCTCCCAGGAAGACGTGCTCAACGCCTTCAAGTACCGCACGGAACAGCTATGCCAGCGGTGAGGCGGCGGGCCGACGACCATCCGGCGCCCCCTACCAGCCCAGCGCCTGCTTGACGAAGGGAATGGTCAGCTTGCGCTGGGCGGACAGCGAGGCGCGATCCAGTGTCTCCAGCGCCTCGCACAGCTCGCCCAGGCCGCGCGGGCCACGATGCAGAATGTAGCGGGCCACTTCGTCGGGCAGCTGCATGCCGCGCACCCGGGCCCGCAGCTGAAGCGCCAGCAGCCGCTGGGTGTCATCGAGCCCCTGGAGATGGAAGGTCATTCCCCAGCTAAGGCGAGACGCCAGGTCGGGGAGCTTCACCGGCAGCTGACGGGGCGCGACGTCAGCCGCCACGACCAGCCGCTTGCCCGCATCGCGCAGCCGATTGAAGGCGTGAAAGAGGCCCTCTTCCCAGCGTCGCCGACCCACCACCACCTCGATGTCGTCGATCGCCACCAGATCGAGGCGCTCGACTTCCTCGAGCATCAGCGGCGGAAAATGCCCAAGCTCGTTGAGCGGCAGGTAGAGCGCGCGCAGGTCACGGTCGGAGGCGGCATGACAAGCCGCCTGCAATAGATGCGTACGCCCGGTTCCCGGGCCCCCCACAGATACAGGAACGGCTCGCCGTTGGCATCGAACTGATGGACCAGGTGGTCCACCAGGCTGGCGTTGGCGCCAGACAGGAAGCTGGCGAAGGTGGCATCATCACGCAGCCCAACCCCCAGCGGCAGCTGCGCCGGTGCACGGCTCATGGCGACTCCTCATCCCGGGTGCGATGCCGTTGGGCATCATAGAGGCTACTGCGTTGGTAGCGATCCTTGAGTTCACGCAAGAGTACCATGATCACGGCGGCCGCCGGCAGCGCCAGCAGCACCCCGGTGAAACCGAACAGGTTCCCCCGGCCAGCACGGCGAAGATGACCGCCACCGGATGCAGCCCGATTCGATTGCCGAGCAGCTTGGGCTGAAGCACGGTGCTTTCGATGACCTGGCCGATGGTGAACACCACCACGACACCCAGCAGCGCGAGCCAGCTACCAAATTGGAAGAAGGCCACGATCAGCGCCACGCCGATACCGACGATAAATCCCAGAAAGGGCACGATGCTGGCAAGCCCGGAGATGATGCCGATCAGCAGACCAAAGCGCACCCCCATCAGGGTCAGACCGATGGCATAGACGGCCCCCAGGGTGAGCATCACCAGCAGCTGCCCGCGCAGGAAGGCCGAGAGCACCTCGTTGCAGCGCTCCACGATCCGCACGGCGTCGGGTTCCCACTGACGCGGCAGCAGGTTGCGCAGGCTGACGATGAAGCGCTTCCAGTCGAGCAGCAGATAGAAGGTCACCACCGGAATCAGTGCCACATAGGTGATCCAGGTGATCAGCGCCATGCCGGAGCGCCCCACCTGCCCCAGGAACTGGGCCAGGTAACCGCCCGCATCTTGCCAGTGATCGGCCAGGGTCTCCTGGAGATTATCCAGGTCGGCGGCCACATCGAGCCCCGTCCAGGCCTGGATCTGCGGTGCCAGGACGTTTTCCACCCACTCGAAGATCACCGGCACGACCAGCGCGAACTGACGCACCTGCTGTGCCGCCAGGGGAATCAGCACCAGCAGCCCCAGCCCCAGCAGCAGAATCATCACCAGAAACACCGCACATACCGCCAGCGGCCGCGATAGACCCAAACGCTGCAGGCGATTGGCCAAGGGGTCGGCCAGATAGGCAAGAATCATCCCGGCGATGAACGGCATCAGCATGGCTTCCAGCTGAAACAGCAGCCATACCACCACCACCGCCCCGATCAGCACCCACCATTCTCTGCGCATCGCTTGCTCCTCTGCTCGGCCCCGTCACGGCGATGCGGGCCGCGCGTCGTGATGCTACAATTCCGGCCCGATCATCCCCACCGACCGTCGGCCGGCAGGTGCCGAGCCTTGCCCATGCCGATGATGCATCGACAGCGATTCTCACACAGGACAGGCCATGACCGACTCCACCCCCGCCCAGCCGCCAAAGGCTTCGCTTAGCTACAAGGATGCCGGTGTCGACATCGATGCCGGCAACGCCCTGGTCGATCGCATCAAGGGCGTCGCCAAGCGTACCGCGCGCCCCGAAGTGCTGGGCGGCCTTGGCGGCTTCGGCGCTCTGTGCCAGCTACCCAGCGGCTATCGCGAGCCGGTGCTGGTGTCCGGCACCGACGGCGTCGGCACCAAACTGCGCCTCGCCATGGATCTGGGCCGCCACGACACCATCGGCATCGACCTGGTGGCCATGTGCGTCAACGACCTGGTGGTGGCCGGGGCCGAGCCGCTGCTGTTCCTCGACTACTATGCCACGGGCAAGCTCGATGTGGACATCGCCGCCGACGTGGTCACCGGTATCGGCGAGGGCTGCGAGCAGGCCGGCTGCGCACTGGTGGGCGGCGAAACCGCCGAAATGCCGGGCATGTACGAGGGCAGCGACTACGACCTGGCTGGCTTCTGCGTGGGCGTGGTGGAGAAATCCGAGATCCTGAGACGGCAGCCAGGTGGCCGAGGGCGACGTGCTGCTGGGCATCGCCTCATCGGGGCCCCACTCCAACGGCTACTCGCTAATCCGCAAGATTCTCGAGGTCAGCGAGGCCAGCCTGGATACCGCCCTGGAGGGCCAGGCCCTGGGCGACGCCCTGCTCGCCCCCACCCGCATCTACGTCAAGCCGCTGCTGTCGCTGATCAAGGAGAGCGGTGTGACCGTGCATGCGCTGTCGCATATCACCGGCGGCGGGCTGCTGGAGAATATCCCCGGGTGTTGCCCGACACCCTTGGCGCCCGTATCGACGTCGCCAGCTGGACGCGGCCATCGGTCTTCGACTGGCTGCAGGCTCAGGGCAACGTCGACGAGCATGAGATGCATCGCGTGCTCAACTGCGGCATCGGCATGGTCGTCGTGGTATCCGCCGACCAGGCCGACCAGGCCCGCGCCCATCTCCAGGCCCAGGGGAAACGGTCCACCGTATCGGCGAGATCGTGGCGCGCCAGGCCGGCGAAGAGGCGGTCAGGCTGGAGAATCTCACGGCATGAGCGACACCGACTATCAGAGCGACACCCTTCGCGACATCACCCCGGAACCCAGCGAGGCACGCCGGGTGGTGGTGCTGATCTCGGGCAGCGGCAGCAACCTGCAGGCGCTGATCGACGAACAGACCCACGACCGCCTGGGCGGCGAGATCGTGGCGGTCATCTCCAACGAGCCGGACGCCTACGGCCTGCAGCGTGCCCGCGAGGCAGGCATCGATGCCGTGGCGCTGCCGCATCGCGAGTACGAGAACCGCGACGCCTACGACGGCGCCCTGATCAAGGTGATCGAGCGCCACGAGCCCGACCTGATCGTGCTGGCCGGCTTCATGCGGATTCTCACGCCGCGTTTCGTGCAGCGCTACTTCGGGCGGATGCTCAACATCCACCCCTCGCTGCTGCCCGCCTATCAGGGCCTCAACACCCATGCCCGGGCGCTGGCCGACGGTGTGGCCGCTCACGGCTGCAGCGTGCACTTCGTCACCGAGGAGCTCGACGGCGGCCCGGTGGTGGTGCAGGCCGAGGTGGCGGTCGCGGGCGACGAGACCGAGGAGAGCCTCAAGGAGAAGGTGCACGCCCGGGAGCACCTGATCTACCCCATCGCCGTGAAGTGGTTCCTGGAGGGGCGCCTGAAGCTCGCCGCCGAGGGCGCCACCTTCGACGGCGTGCCCCTGCCCCCTCAGGGCCTGCGCCTCTCCCACGCCGACGCCGCCGAGGAGTTGGACGAGGATCAAGAAGTGTAAGCTGTAAGCTATGCTGTAAAAACAGCGTAAATTCAGCAAGATAAAGGACAACTCCGCCGGCCCCGGCCGGGTTTCCTTTCTTACGGCTTATGGCTTACAGCTCCCGGCGAAGCCGGGTCAGGTGCGGGGCAAGGTAACGCCCCGCTGCCCCATATACTTGCCGCCGCGGTCCTTGTAGGACGTCTCGCACACCTCGTCGGACTCCAGGAACAGCATCTGGGCCACCCCCTCGTTGGCGTAGATCTTGGCCGGCAGGTTGGTGGTGTTGGAAAACTCCAGGGTCACGTGCCCTTCCCACTCCGGCTCCAGCGGCGTGACGTTGACGATGATCCCGCAGCGCGCATAGGTGGACTTGCCCAGGCAGATGGTCAGCACGCTGCGCGGGATGCGGAAGTACTCCACGGTGCGTGCCAGGGCGAAGGAGTTGGGGGAATCACGCAGACATCCCCCTTGATGTCGACGAAGCTCTTCTCATCGAAGGCCTTGGGGTCGACCACCGCCGAATGGATATTGGTGAACACCTTGAACTCATCGGCGCAGCGCACGTCGTAGCCGTAGCTGGAGGTGCCGTAGGAGATCACCCGACGGTCGTTCACATAGCGCACCTGGTCCGACTCGAAGGGCTCGATCATGCCTTCCCGCTCGGCCATGCGGCGGATCCAGTTGTCGGATTTGATGCTCATCGAATCATCCTGAAAGAAAAACCGGGGCCGCCATGATAGCGGCCCCGGCGGCGAGCGTCACTGCCTGCGCCCATCCTGCTGGCGATTGCCGCTATCGGGGCGATCCGAGAGGTCGCCCTGATCACTCGTCGCTGAAGGAGATACTGGGCCCCTCGTCGGCCTGGCCCTGCACCTGCTCGGCCACCTGGCGGGCCATGTCGCGGAAGGTGGCAGCCACCTCGCCGTCGGGCTCGGCCACCACCGTGGGTTGCCCACCGTCCACCTGTTCCCGGATCGAGAGCGCCAGCGGCAGCCGCCCCAGCACCCGGGTCTCATACTCGGCGGCGATGCGCTCCCCGCCGCCCTCGCCGAAGACCGGCTCGGCGTGGCCGCACTGCGAGCAGACATGCAGGCTCATGTTCTCCACCACGCCGAGCACCGGCACGTTCACCTTGCGGAACATCTCGATGCCCTTGCGGGCGTCCAGCAGGGCGATATCCTGCGGGGTGGTGACGATCACCGCACCGCTCACCGGCACCTTCTGCGCCAGGGTCAGCTGGACATCTCCGGTCCCCGGCGGCATGTCGATGAACAGGACGTCCAGCGCCTCCCAGGCGGTCTGGGAAAGCAGCTGCTGGAAGGCGCCGGCCACCATGGGCCCTCGCCAGACCATGGGCTCGCGAATGTCGACCAGAAAGGCCATGGACATGGCCTGGATGCCGTGAGCCTGCAACGGACGAAAGCGGTTCTCACCGGCCGCCTCAGGCTTCACCCCTTCGGCGACCCCCAGCATCTGGGCCTGGCTGGGGCCGTAGATGTCCGCATCGAGCACGCCGACCCGGTAGCCCTCTGCGGCCATGGCCAGCGCCAGGTTGACGGTGACGGTGGACTTGCCCACCCCCCCTTGCCCGATGCTACGGCAACGACATGCTCGACCCCTTCGATCACGTCTCGCTCCTTGCACTGCTGCGCGGTGACGCCCCGACCCACCGGAGCGATGTGCAGCCAGTATAACGCGACGCCGCCTGCCTCCCGCAACCGATGCCGGAACGCACGACGGCGAGCCATCGCTCGCCGTCGTGGATCGCTACGCCAAGCAAGCGCGTCTCAGTCGTCGGCCTCCTGCGCCTCGGTTTCGGCTTCGACCTCCTCCATGCGCGCCTCCAGGTCGGCCAGTTCGCTGCGCCAGTTGGCAAGCTGACCTTCCAGCCGCTCGAGCTGCTCTTCACGACGCTCGACGCGCCCCTCGATATCGGCCAGCTCATCGCGGCCGATGCCGATGGCGATCATCAGGTCGTCACGCTCGACCCGGGCCTGCTCGAGCGCCGCCAGGGCCTCGTCGCGCTCGTCACGGGCCTCGCCCACCTCGCGCTCCACCTCGTCACGCCAGGCCTCCAGTGCCTCGATGTCATCCTCCAGTGCGGCCAGGATGGATTCACGCTCGGTGATCTCGGCGTTCAGGGCGTCAAGCCGCTCGTCCGCCTCCAGGATGGCATCTTCGATCGCTGCCAGCTCATTATCGGCCAGGTCTCGGGCGACCTCAGCCTCCTGGCGCTCATCGATGGCAATCTCACGCAGCTCTTCGGCCTCCTGGCGCGCCGCCTCGGCTTCCTGACGCGCCTCCTCGGCCTCCTGGCGCGCGTCCTCGGCATCGCTACGCGCCTGATCCACTGCCTCGTAGTCACCGCGCAGCGCGACCAGCGCCTCTTCGGCCTCGGCCTTCTCCGCCTGGTAGGCCTCGATATCGGCTTCCAGGGCAGCACGCTCATCCTGGAGCTCTGCCAAGCGCGCTTCGGTATCGGCCACCTCGGCTTCGAGACGCTCCAGCTCGGCTTGGGCGGCCTCCTGCTCCTCGGCCATGGCGGCTGCGGCCTCGGCCCGCTGCTCCTCGAGCTCGGTCAGCCGCGCCTCCATCTCAGCTTCGGCCGCTTGGCGCTCTTCTTCAACGGCCGCCACCGCCGCCTCGCGCTCCTCTTCCAGCTCGGCCAGACGGGCCTCCAGGGCCTCGATCTGCTCGCCGGCCTCATCACGCTCTTCCAGCTGGCTGACCAGCGCCTGATGCTCGCTCTCCATCGCCGACAGCTGCGACTCCAGGGCCTCGCTGTGATCGCGGTGGGAGCTGGCGCTGGACTGGGCGAAGATCGCCCAGACCACGCCAACCACCGCCACGGCCGCCAGCGCCTTGACGCGGTTATCCTGGAACAATGGGCTCTTGGGATTCTCCGACATGCGACATATCCTTCTGGTTAAGGCTGCGAATCGGTTGACGGCCAGTACGGGCCGCGCGTTACGAAGACATCGATTGCAGCATACATAGCGATCACGAATCAGGAAAGGGAGCATTATGTCGCGCGGCGGCTTGCGCTCGCCGAGGGCATTTCGATACGCCCGGCCTCTACCACCTCATTTCACTTACATATCGACCTTGCCTCTCAAGGCCTTGTGCTGGCCACGCTTTTTCTTGCTGTCCAGGCGGCGCTGCTTGGCGCCCTTGCTCGGCTTGGTGGCAATGCGCTTTTTCGGCGCATACATCACGCGTTTGATCAGGGCCTTGAGCCGGGCCAGCGCCTCTGCCCGGTTACGCTCCTGGGTACGATGGGTCTGCGCCTTGATGATCACCACGCCGTCACGGGTGATGCGCTGGTCGCCAAGCGCCAGCAGCTTCTCCTTGATCCCTTCCGGCAGGCTGGAGGCGCGAACATCGAAGCGCAGGTGAATCGCCGTCGCCACCTTATTGACGTTCTGCCCCCAGCCCCCTGGGCGCGCACCGCCTCCATCTCGACCTCATGGTCGGCAATCCTTACCTGTTGTGAGACTTCCAGCATCGTTTCTCCTTTAATGCTCATCATCCGAGACATCGACATGCCAGTTGGAGAGCCAGGGAATCCCCTGCACCCTGAACCCCAGGCGTCTGAGCCATCGGGCGACGGTCAGGTTAGATTGACGGGTGAGCCAGTAGGCCCGCGGATGAGGCACGAACTCGAGGCCAAACTCCTCACTATAGACCGGCTCGACGCCGGCCTTGTGGAAATGCGCATCCAGCCCTCGCTGCAACCCGACCACTCGCCAGGCATCAGCCTGCAGTGGAAAGGTACGCTCGATGCCTTCCGGCGCCAGCCTTGCCAGTTCGTGAGACCCGGTAGCCAGTTCATCCACCCCGCGCCCCAGCCCGCTGGGGGTCGGCCAGAGCAGGGCCGAGGCTCCCGCCAACAGGTGCCGGCGCCCTTCCACGTACCAGGCCCACTCCCCGTAGCTGTAGCGCACCAGCCCGCCCTGCTGGCGCGGCAACACCAGACTGGCATGGCGGCCATGGTCGAGCAGATAGATCGTGACCGGCTCGGCGGGCGCCGGGGGCGGTATCACGCGCCCCGCACAGCCGGCCAGCAGGATGCCGGCAAGCAGCAGCGACAGGCAGCGCAGGAAGGCGGCCGAGGCCATGTCAGACGGCAGCCCCGGGTCGTGTTTCGTCCCCTTCGCGGGGCGAATGATTCGACATTGGCCATACTGCCTCTCTTCCAAGGAGCCTGTAGCGCTTGACCAAGCGTGGAGAGATTCGAGGCTCCAGACACCTTAACTCGGGAACCCGACATGCCAAGCCTGCCTCGAAGGTCAGACCGGCAGCTGCAACGGCGGCCCCGACACGGAGTCACCCCGATGCCCAGATCACCGAAAGGCTCTCGCGCTGTGCGTCGCTGGCTGAGCCACCTGGTCATTATGCTGGCCCTGACAGCGACTTACCATGTTCAGGCAGACAATGCAGCCAATAGCGCTAGCGCGTCCGACCGGCGGGCCAGCGCCCTATCCCGCATGGTCGAGCAGGCTGAGGCGCTGCCCCGCCTGCATGCCTTGGTGGTGGCAGATGCCGGCGAGATCGTGCTCGAGCGCTCATTTGGCGGCCCCGGGGTCGAGCAGCCAACCAATGTGAAATCGCTCTCAAAGACGATCCTGGCCGCGCTGGTGGGGGCTGCCATCGAACGGGGTCTGATCGAGAGTCCCGAGCAACCGGTGGTTGAGCTGCTGGGCAACCTGGTGCCCAGCGACGCCGACCCCAGGGTCGGCGAGATCACGGTCGGGCATCTGCTCTCCCTGCAGGCAGGCCTGGAGCGCACCTCGGGTGCCAACTACGGCGCCTGGGTCGCGAGTGGCAACTGGGTGGCCGATGCGCTGTCGCGCCCCTTCGTCGACCGCCCCGGCGGGCGCATGCTCTACTCCACGGGCTCGAGCCACCTACTGTCGGCCGCCTTGACCCAAGCCAGCGGGGAGAGCACCCTCAGCCTGGCCCGGCGGCTGCTGGGCGAGGCGTTGGATATCGCCATCCCCGCCTGGCCTCGCGATCCCCAGGGGATCTATTTTGGCGGCAACGATATGCAACTGTCGCCGCGAGCACTGATCCAGCTCGGCGAGCTCTACCGAAACGACGGCGTGCACAACGGCAGCCGTATCTTGCCCGAGGGCTGGGTCGAGGCCTCGTGGACAGCCCGGGGCACCTCCCCCTGGACCCAGGACGGCTACGGCTATGGCTGGTTCGTGACCCAATTGGCCGGCATCACCGCCTACTACGGGCGCGGCTTTGGGGGCCAGGCGCTGTACGTGATTCCCGAGCGGGCACTGACAATCGCGATCACCTCCGACCCGCTGCCTCCCTCTCCTGGCGGACAGTTCCAACAACGGCTGCATAGGCTGGTGGAGACGCTTCTGGATGCCGAGTGAGACACGGCATCACTGTTGATGTAGCTTTGGCCGACACACTGTCAACTGCATCCTAGCAAGGGGCTTGCCGATCCACTACCAACCGGCAGGGCATCGCAGACATGGCAGTTGACGATCACCGCGGCCCCCTCGACTATGAAGGGGAATCGTCTCCTAAGGCTCGGTGATGACGCGATCCCGCCTACCCGCCACGCGCCATGCTCTCTTCACCCTGCTGCCGCGGGTGCTGCGTTTCCTGTGGCGGGTACTGGCCGCCTTTCTGCGCAATCGCGGCATCTTACTGGCGGGCGGCGTTGGCTATAACGTGCTGCTCTCCATCGTCCCGTTGTTTGCCCTGCTGACCGTACTGCTGACCCAGGTGGTCGACGAGCAGCTGCTCTTTGACGTGCTCGCGGTCCAGGTGGTGCACCTGGCGCCAGCCCATGCCGAGGTGCTGATGGAGGCGGTGCGCACCCTGCTCGACTCCCGCGACGTGATTGGCCTGTTCGGCATCCTGGTGCTGCTGCTCTTCAGCTCCTTCGTGTTTCGCATGCTCGAAGACGCCCTGGCGATCATCTTTCACGCCCCCGATACCCATCACGCCGGGCGCAGCGTCTGGGTCTCGGTGCTGCTTCCCTACGCCTTCATGCTGGTGCTGGGCACGGGGCTGCTGGCCCTGACCCTGCTGGCGACCCTAGCCGACGCCATCAACACCCTCTGGCTAGCGCTCTTCGACCAGACGATGCCGCTGGCCGGCCTCTCCGAGCCGGCCCTCAACCTGTTCAGCTTCATCGGGGTCTTCCTGCTGTTCAGCGCCATCTACAAGGTGCTGCCGGTCGTGCATATCGCCCTGCGGCGCGCCGTGGTGGGCGGTTTCGTGGCCGCCCTGCTGTGGGAAGGGGTGCGCCTGCTGCTGGTCTTCTACTTCGTGAACCTGTCGTTCGTGAACGTGGTGTATGGCTCGCTGGCCACCCTGATCGTGGTGCTATTGAGCCTGGAGGTAGGCGCCATCATCCTGCTGCTCGGCGCCCAGGTGATCGCCGAGCTGGAGCACAATGCGCGCCGCGGACTGCCCTGGTACGTGGACCCGCGCCGGGAAGCCGTCACCCACGTGGACTAGGTGGAGAGTCCCAAGGATCGTCAAGCGGGCCCGTTCGCGAAGCGCCCGGCCGAGGCCGGGCGCTCCGAGTGGAAACACCGGCCGGCATCAGCCCAGGGCGAAGAAGGCCCCGGCGGTGGCGATGGCGACCCCCAGGCCGCGCAGCAGGCGGCTCTGGCGCGCCATCAGCCAGCCGCCTCCCAGGCGCCCGGCGAGGGTGATGGCCAGGGTGGCCAGGGTGAAGCCGGCCAGGTAGGCGAGCTGGGAAGCGCCGTGGGGCATCTCGCTGCCGTGGGCGTGGCCGTGGAAGAGCATAAAGAGCACGATCACCCCGGCGCCGACGGCGGTGGGCACGCTGACCAGGGCGGCGATGAGCACGCCGGCCAGCAGCACGCTCATGGCGATACCGAACTCGATGCCGGGCAGCATCACCCCTCCCCAGGCGAGACCGGCGCCGAGCAGCATGCCGGCCGCGGCCAGCAGCGGGGCGCCCAGGCTCAGGGCGCGGGACTGGCGCAGGCTCCAGAGTCCCACGGCGAGCATCGCCAGCAGGTGGTCGAGCCCCAGCAGCGGGTGGGCGAGGCCGGCGGCGAAGCCGCCCTCATGGTGGTGATGGCCCGGGTGGGCCAGGGCCGTGCCGGCCAGCAGCAGGAGCGGGGCGGCGGCGAATGCGGCCAGCGTAGCGCGTTTGGTGAAAGCAGGTGAGAGTGAGGTCATGGCGGCGATCTCCTTGCCAGGGTGTCGGGTAGGTATCGAGTCGCTATCGGTTCGTTATGGGTGCTGATGGGCATCAGGCGGTAGCGCTGGCATCTGCCGCCGGCCGGCGCTCCGGCAGCATGCCGCGTTCGAGAATGAACTGGATGATGGTCTCGAGACCCACGCCGTCGTAGAGGTTGGTGAAGACGAAGGGGCGCTCGCCGCGCATCGTCTTCGAGTCGCGCTCCATCACCTCGAGCGACGCATGCACCTGCTCGGCGATATCGATCTTGTTGATGATCAAGAGGTCCGACTTGGTGATGCCGGGGCCGCCCTTGCGGGGGATCTTGTCGCCGGCGGAGACGTCGATCACGTAGAGGGTGAGGTCCGAGAGCTCGGGGCTGAAGGTGGCCGAGAGGTTGTCGCCGCCGGACTCCACCAGCACCAGCTCGAGGTTGGGGTGGCGCCCTTGGAGCTCGTCGATGGCGGCGAGGTTCATGGAGGCGTCCTCGCGAATGGCGGTGTGGGGGCAGCCGCCGGTCTCCACGCCGAGGATGCGATCCGCGCCGAGCGCCTCGTGGCGCAGCAGGAAGTCGGCGTCCTCCCGGGTGTAGATGTCGTTGGTGACCACGGCGATATCGTAGTGGTCGCGCAGCACCCGGCAGAGCTGCTTGAGCAGCGCCGTCTTGCCGGAGCCCACCGGGCCGCCGACGCCGATGCGTAAACAATGGGTCATCTTGTCTCTCCTTGGCCGCAGGGCGGCTCTGTCAGGTTTGCAATGCCAGGCCAGTCGCTGCCGAATCCACCTCGCGCGGCCGCTGGCGACTCGGCCGAGGCGACGCGGTCGATCTTCAGGGAAGAAGATCGAGGAAAGCCGGCACAGGGAAGTGCCGTCTTTCCGGCCGCGGGAGACCGGTCGAGACGCCAGGGTTTCGGACGCGTGGCGTGGTGAGCGCAGCGAGCTGGCCAGGGCAACGCCATTGGTCAACTCCGAAACAACCGCGAATACTGGGTCTCGTGCAGCGCACTGGCCAGCGCCAGACCGGGCAGCGCCGGGCCGAGTTCGTCATCGGGCAGCGCCAGGGCCTGGTCCACCGCAGCGACCAGCGCCGGGCGCAGCCGCTCGACGAGTCGCTGGGCGGCGGTGTGGCCGAGCGGCAGCGCCTTGCAGGCCACCGCCAGCTGGTTCTCCAGCCAGGCCCAGGCGAAGCCGAGCAGCGCCTGGCGCACTGGAATGCCGCGCACCCGTGCCGCCCAGGCAAACAGCGTCACATACCCCGCTCCTTCCGGGAGCTCTGGCTCTTCCGGCAGCAGCGCCATGCTACCCAGCAGCCGCTTGAGCGAGGCCCCGAGCCGCGCATCCTCGGCGGCGAGCTCCGCGGTCTCGCGGTTGGCGGCGAGCCAGGCGTCCCACTCGGCCATCGCCTCGCCGTCGCCTTCCGACCAGGCGGCGTGCAGGCGCGAAAGCGCCGGCAGCTCGCACCGCGTCAGGCCATCCTCGAGCACCCCTTCGAGCCAGTTGCCGAGGCTCGCCTCGTCGGTCACCCAGCCCAGCTCGAAGGCGCTCTCGAGCCCCTGGGAGAAGGCGAAGGCGCCGATGGGCAGCGCCGGACTGACCAGCTGCAGCAGGCCCAGCAACGCCAGGTCGTCGCCTGGCGCCCTCTCCACCGGGGCCTCCGGCTCAGTGGGCATGGGAGTGGCCATGTTCGTGCCCATGGTCGTGGTCATGCCCGTTTGACTGGCTGTGGGAATGGCCGTGTGACTGGCTGTGGGAATGGCCGTGCGAGTGGCTGTGAGAGTGACTGTGTGAATGGCCATGGCCGCCAAGCTGCTGATAGGCGCCGGGCTCCGGATCGAAGGGGGCCTGGTGGTGCTCGAGTGTCGCCCCCAGGAGCTCGGCCAGCTCCTCCAGCACATGGTCTGGTGGAAAGCGCACGTATCCCCCTTCTCGTCCTCGCCCAGCGCCAGCTGCACGTGGCGGTTGCCGAGGTGGTAGGCGAGCCGCGCCAGGGGCAGGCCGGGGGCGATGCGGGCGGTGACCACCGGCTCGTCGGCGGCGCGGATACGCACCAACTCGCCGCCCTCGGCGCGCAGCCCCTCACCGTCACGCAGCACCGGGCCGCGGTCGAGGAAGAGGCCGAGGTCGCGGCCGGCATCGCTTTCCGCCTTGAGGCGGCCGCGAATACGCAGCTCATAGGGCAGCGTCAGGGTATCGCTGGCCTGGTCCGCCGCGATGGGGCCCAGGCGTTCGGTCAGTTTCAGCATTGGCATCGTCTCTGGTGTCTATCGCGGCTGATCCGGTGGCAGGCCTGCGCGGGGGCGCTGTGAATACCTCCCTGTACGCTACCGATTCCCTGCTTCGCTCTCGCGTCCTGCTTCGCTCGCAGGTCCGGTGCTGGCCATCCATGGCCAGCCCGTTCGGAGCAATGCTCCTCACCCCTGGAATCGGCCCCCCGCTACGACCTGCCCCCGGCGCCGCTCGCCTTGGTGTCCAACGTTTGCACTCAGAACAGGTGGTAGCGCTGGGCCAGCGGCAGCTCGGTGGCCGGCTCGCAGGTCAAGAGCTCCCCATCGCAGCGCACCTCGTAGGTCTGGGGGTCGACGCTGAGCTCGGGGCAGGCGTCGTTGAGCTTCATATCCCCTTTCCTGACGCCGCGCACGTTCTTGCACGCTACCAGCCGGCTGGCGAGGCCCAGCCGCTCCTGGATCCCCGCATCCAGAGCCGCCTGGCTGACGAAGCTGATCCGGGTCTCGCTGGCCGCCCGCCCAGGGCGCCGAACATCGGCCGGTAGTGGACCGGCTGGGGCGTGGGGATCGAGGCGTTGGGGTCGCCCATGGGGGCCATGGCGATCATGCCCCCCTTGAGGATCAGCGCCGGCTTGACGCCGAAGAAGGCCGGGCTCCAGAGCACCAGGTCGGCGAGCTTGCCCACCTCGATGGAGCCCACCTCGTGGCCGATGCCGTGGGTGATGGCCGGGTTGATGGTGTACTTGGCGATGTAGCGCCGGGCGCGGAAGTTGTCGGCGCCGAGCGCCTGGTCCTCTGGCAACAGGCCCCGCTGCACCTTCATCTTGTGGGCGGTCTGCCAGGTGCGGCAGACCACCTCCCCCACCCGACCCATGGCCTGTGAGTCCGAGGCGATCATGGAGATCACCCCCAGATCCTGGAGGATGTCCTCGGCGGCGATGGTCTCGCGGCGGATGCGCGAATCGGCGAAGGCCACATCCTCGGGGATGTTGGGGTCCAGGTGATGGCACACCATCAGCATGTCGAGATGCTCGTCGATGGTGTTGACCGTGTAGGGCCGGGTCGGGTTGGTGGAGGACGGCAGCACATAGGGCTTGGCACAGGCGGTGAGGATGTCCGGCGCGTGGCCGCCCCGGCCCCCTCGGTGTGGTAGGTGTGAATGCCGCGCTCCTTGAACGCCGCCAGGGTGTCCTCCACGAAGCCCGACTCGTTCAGGGTGTCGGTGTGGATGGCGATCTGGACGTCGTACCGCTCGGCCACCGAGAGACAATTGTCGATGGAGGCCGGGGTGGTGCCCCAGTCCTCGTGGAGCTTGAGGCCCATGGCGCCGGCCTCGATCTGCGTAGCCAGCGCCTCGGGCAGGCTGGCGTTGCCCTTGCCCAGCAGGCCGATATTCATGGGCAGTTCATCCACCGCCTGGAGCATGCGGCCGATATGCCACTCGCCCGGGGTGCAGGTGGTGGCCTTGGAGCCGGTGGCGGGCCCGGTGCCGCCGCCCAGCATGGTGGTGATGCCGCTGGCCAGCGCCTCCTCCACCTGCTGGGGGCAGATGAAGTGGATATGGGCGTCGATGCCGCCGGCGGTGAGGATCATGCCTTCGCCGGCGATGACTTCGGTGCCGGGGCCGATGACGATCTCCACGCCTGGCTGGGTATCGGGGTTGCCGGCCTTGCCGATGGCAGCGATGCGCCCGGCCTGGATCCCGACGTCGGCCTTGACGATGCCCCACCAGTCGAGGATCAGGGCGTTGGTGATCACGCTGTCCATCACCGTGGCATCGGCGCGCTGGCTCTGGCCCATGCCGTCGCGGATCACCTTGCCGCCGCCGAACTTCACCTCCTCGCCGTAGTGGGTGGCGTCTCGCTCCACCTCGATCCACAGCTCGGTGTCGCCCAGGCGCACCCTGTCGCCCACCGTGGGGCCGTGCATATCGGCATAGGCCTGTCTCGAGATCTTCATGACTTGCCTCCTTCCAGCGCACCCATCACCTTGCCGCGGAAGCCGTAGATCTCCCGCTCCCCGCAAAGGGGATCAGGACCACCTCGCGGGTCTGGCCCGGCTCGAAGCGGATCGCCGTGCCGGCGGCCACGTCGAGGCGATGGCCGCGGGACTTGTCGCGGTCGAAGACCAGCGCCGGGTTGGTCTCGGCGAAATGGTAGTGGGAGCCGACCTGGATCGGCCGGTCGCCGGTATTGGCCACCTCGACGGTGATCCGTTCGCGCCCTTCACACAGCGCGATCTCACCGTCCTGCAACTGATACTCACCGGGAATCATGGCGTTGCTCCCTCCTGCAGCCAGTTTTAGACAATCGGACTATGAACGGTGACCAGCTTGGTGCCGTCCGGGAAGGTGGCCTCCACCTGCACCTCGTCGACCATCTCGGCCACCCCCTCCATGACGTCGTCGCGGCCGAGGATCTCGCGACCGTAGCTCATCAGCTCGGCCACGCTGCGCCCGTCCCGGGCGCCCTCCATGATCTCGAAGCTGATCAGCGCCACCGCCTCGGGGTAGTTGAGCTTCAGACCGCGTGCGCGGCGTCGCTCGGCCAGCTGAGCCGCCAGAAAGAGCATCAGTTTGTCCTTGTCGCGGGGGGTCAGTTCCATGGCGTCCTCTCGTCGGTGAAGGTGGGGAATCAGGTCAGCCAGATCCGCGGGATCTGGGCCTCGAGGCCCAGCAGCCGCGGGCGCAGCACCCGCCAGGCGGCCTCGCAGAGCGACCAGGCCTCCCGGCGCTCATCGCCCAGGTAGCGCAGCAGCAGCACGCCGTGGCGCACTGTCACCGCCCAGCGGGGCGAAACAGGAAGCGAGTCGCGCAGCGCCTCGATGGCCTCGGGTGCGTCATCGAGGCCCACCGCCCAGAGGGTCGCCTGGACGCTGGCGCCCCCCTGGCCCCAGCGCCCCGTGAAGCGCGGGTGGGCCGGGTCCAGCGGCTGGCGCTCCAGCCATAGGGGCCTGCCGTCGCGGGTGAGGCGAAAGCGCTGTTCGATGCGCCCCGAACGATAGGGCAGCGCGCTTGCCGGCCGCCCCAGAGCCAGCACCTCCCAGCCCAGGCAGCGGGCGCTGCCGGCCAGTTCGAGGGTGGAGGCCTGCTCGCCCCGGGAGCCGTCGAAGGCGAGGGTCTCCTGGGGCAGCCACTCCAGGGTGCCGCCGTCGGCGACCGCGAGGTGGGTGGCCTGGCGCCAGGCCACCCCGTGGCTGTCGGCGCGGTAGAGCTTGTTGGCCGCCGGCGTAGTGAGCAGCGCCTGGGCGCCCGCCTCGACCCGCGCCGAGATGGTCAGGGCGTCGCCGCTGACCAGCCCCCCCGGCGGATGGAGCAGGTAAAGGTGACAGGGGCCCGAACGCCCCTCCGGGTAGAAGGGGCGCTGGACCCGCAGCGGCCCCCGGTGGCGCGCCCTCGCCAACCTCGTGACTCCATGGCGCTCCTCGAAGCCAAGCTCGAGAGAAGCGTGCCAGCGACGCCCGTCATCGAAGCGATGGCCGGAGTCCGTCAACGGGCTGGCATCCGGGGCTGTCTCAATCGCGGTCATGGGCGGCTCGTGCTTCAGGGTATCTATCCAAGAAGAGCAAGGGACGTACCAGAACGGGCGATGAAATTTTTTCCTATTGATATTCAGCAACTTGAATTAACACCCAGCTGCACTGCGTCGCTCCGACGCCCCGCCACGGTGCACAGTCAGGGCTCCCCACGCACCCCATAAGTGCACCGGGGCGTGCAGACTGCCCATATAGGTGCACGCACCCTGCCGCCGCAGAGGGGGCAGCATGGCCTAGACCGTCAGATGCTCCCTGATCAGGGCATCCGAGAGCTCGGAGATCTCGCCTTTCGCCACCGGCCGTCCCCGGTCCATGATCACGAAGCGATCGGCATAGCGGCGAGCGAAGGGCAGCTTCTGCTCCACCAGCAGCACGGTGAGGCCGTCCTCGGCGATCAGCCGACGGATTACCTCACCGATCTGGGTGACGATATTGGGCTGAATGCCCTCTCCCGGCTCGTCGAGGATCAGCAGGCGCGGCTCGATCACCAGCGCCCGTCCGATGGCCAGCTGCTGCTGCTGCCCCCGGAAAGATCGCCGCCACGGCGGTGCTTCATCTCCTGAAGCACCGGGAAGAGCTCATAGATGCGCGCCGGAATCGTCCTGCGGCCGTCGCCCCGGGCGGCGAGCCCCGTGCGCAGATTCTCCTCCACGGTAAGCAGCGGGAAGATCTGTCGCCCCTGAGGCACATAGCCGATGCCCAGCCGCGAGCGCGCCTCCACGCGCCGCTTGGTCAGCTCCACGTCGTCGGCGTAACGGATGCTGCCAGAGGCCACCCTCACCTCGCCCATGATCGCCTTCATCAGGGTGGTCTTGCCCACCCCGTTGCGGCCCATCACGCAGGTGCACTCCCCCGCCGGCACCTCGAGATCGAGATCCCAGAGGGTGTGGCTCTCGCCGTAGTACTGGTTGAGCTTTTCGATACTCAGCATCACGCCACCTCCTCGTCGGCCTCGGCCCCCAGATAGACCTCGATCACCCTCGGGTCGCTGGCCACCTGGTCCATGGTGCCTTCGGCCAGCACGCCCCCCTGGTGGAGCACCGTCACCTGGCGGGCGATGGAGCGCACAAAGCCCATATCGTGCTCGACGACAACGACGGACTGCTTGCCGGCGAGGCCTGTCAGCAGCTCCGCGGTCCGCTCCATCTCCTGTTCTGTCATACCGGCCACCGGCTCATCTACCAGCAACAGCCTGGGACGCTGCATCAGCAGCATGCCGATCTCCAGCCACTGCTTTTGGCCGTGGGAGAGGATCCCCGCCGACCGGCTTCGCAGCGCGGTGAGGCCAGTGGTCACGAGCACCTCATCGATACGATCACGTATTTCGCCGCTCATACCGGCAGTCAGGGTGGGCAGGATGCGCTTGTCGGCGGCCATGGCCAGCTCCAGGTTCTCGAACACGCTGAGCGCCTCGAACACCGTGGGCTTCTGGAACTTGCGGCCGATGCCCAGACTGGCAATCTCCGGCTCATTCAGGGTCAGCAGGTTGTGGCGGCTGCCGAACCACACCTGGCCCCGGTCGGGCCGGGTCTTGCCGGTGATGATATCCATCATGGTGGTCTTACCGGCCCCATTGGGGCCGATGATGCAGCGCAGCTCGCCGTCGTCGACGGTGAGGTTGAGGTTGTCGATGGCCTTGAAGCCATCGAAGCTGACCGTCACATCTTCCAAGTAGAGGATGGGGCCATGGCGCACGTCCACCGGTGAGGCCGCCGGCACCAGGAAATCGAACACCCGGTCCCGATCGGCAAACGACTTGATCAGGCTCATGCCGATACCTCCCTGCCAGTGGTGGATTCCACGCCGTCATCCTCACGGCGCCGGCGATAGTGGAGCAGACCGGCGATGCCCCGAGGCAGGAAGACCGTGACCAGCACGAACATCCCCCCAAGGCGAACAGCCAGGCGTCGGGCATCACCCCGGTGAAGACCGTCTTGGCGTAGTTGACCAGGATGGCGCCGATCACCGCCCCGTAGAGGGTCGCCCGGCCTCCCAGGGCCACCCAGAGCACGATCTCGATGGAGAAGATCGGCGAGAACTCACTGGGATTGATGATGCCTACCTGGGGCACGTAGAGGGCGCCGGCCACCCCCGCCAGCATCGCTGACACCACGAAGACGAACAGCTGGAATCGCTCCACCCGATAGCCGAGGAAGCGGGTGCGCGCCTCGGCATCACGGGTCGCCACGCAGACCCGGCCCAGTTTGCTGCCGACGATGGCCCGGCACAGCACATAGCCCAGCGCCAATGCCACCCCGGTAGCGATAAACAACCCCAGCCGAGTGGCATCGCTTCTCAGATTGAAACCAAGAATATCGCGAAAGTCGGTCAGGCCATTGTTGCCGCCAAACCCCATCTCGTTACGGAAGAAGGCCAGCATCAGGGCAAAGGTCAGCGCCTGGGTGATGATCGACAGATAGACGCCGGTAACCCGTGAGCGAAACGCCAGGAAGCCGAACACCAGCGCCAGCAGGCCGGGTGCCAGGAGTACCATGAGAAAGGCGAACCAGGCCATATCGAAGCCGGTCCAGTACCAGGGCAGCGCGTCCCAGTTGAGGAACACCATGAAATCCGGCAGCTCCGGATGTCCGTAGACACCGCGGTCGCCGATCTGGCGCATCAGGTACATGCCCATGGCGTAGCCGCCGAGGGCGAAAAACGCGCCATGGCCGAGGCTCAGGATGCCCAGATAGCCCCACACCAGGTCCACTGCCACCGCCAGCAGGGCATAGCTCAGGTACTTGCCGAAGAGATTGACGGTATAGGCGTTGACATGGAGCGGATGGCCCTGAGGCACGGCCAGATGTAACACCGTTACCAGGGTCATGGCCGCCAGCAGCACGCCGAGGAACAGCTGCGTCGAGCGCTCGCCGAAGGGGCGCGTCAGCCAGAAGTGTGTGGAATGCATCAGTTCAGCCCTCCGCCGCCCGGCCCTTCTGCGGAAAGAGTCCGCGGGGGCGCTTCTGTATGAACAGGATGATGAAGACGAGCACGATGATCTTGGCCAGCACGGCGCCCGCCCAGGGCTCCAGCACTTGGTTGATGACACCCAGCGAGAGACCGGCCACCAAGGTGCCCCAGAGATTGCCGACGCCGCCAAACACCACCACCATGAAGGAGTCGATGATGTAGTTCTGACCCAGGTTGGGGCCCACGTTGGTGAGCTGCGACAGCGCCACCCCGGCCAGCCCCGCCACGCCGGAGCCCAGGGCGAAGGTAAGGATATCGACCCGGGTCGCACGGATGCCCATGGAGCGGGCCATGGCACGGTTCTGGGTCACGGCACGCACCTCGAGACCCAGGCGGGTACGGCGCATGATAAGCATCAGGGCGGCGAACACCACCAGGGTAAAGCCCAGCACAACCATGCGATTCAGGGTCAGCGACAGCGCATCGTTGACCACCAGAGAGCCGCTCATCCACTCTGGGGTGATCACGGTGCGGTTCTGCGGAGAGATTACCGTACGTACCAGCTGTTGCAGGATCAGGCTGACGCCGAAGGTGGCCAGCAGGGTCTCCAAGGGGCGCCCCTTGAGGAATTGGATCACGCCGCGTTCGATGGCGATGCCGGCCAGCGCCGCGACCATGAACCCCGCGGGTATCGACAGGATGAGCGCCAGCCCCGGCTGGCCGGGCAGCAGCTGCTGCATCATCCAGGTGGTGTAGGCCCCGAGCATGATCAGCTCGCCGTGGGCCATGTTGATCACCCCCATCACCCCGAAGGTGATGGCCAGGCCAATGGCCGCCAGCACCAGCACCGAGCCTAGCGATAGCCCGAAGTAGAGGGTCTCGGCGGCGCGATTGACCTTGAGCATCTGCTCGATGCCGTTCAGGGCGTTGCGGGCGGCGTCGGCCAGCACCGGGTCGTCGCCTGCCGTCGCCCGGCTGAGGGCGACCCGGACCCGGGAGTGCAGACTGCCCTCCAGGTCGGCCACAGCATCCACCTCGCCCTGCTCCAGGCGGTAGATGGCGAGCGCCTGGGTCAGGCGGCGGCGCACCCGGGCATCCTCCTCGTCCTCGATCAGCTCGGCCAGAGGACCGGCCAGCTCGGCGTCCACTTCACCCAGCAGCCGCTCGGCAGAGGCACGCCGCAGCGTCAAGTCAGCCGAGTAGAGGTCCACCACGGCGATGGCGCTGCGCAGCTGGTTGCGCAGGGCGTTGTTGATGCCGATGCGATCCAGCTCGCGGCGCGACATCTCGCCCAGCGGCTCGCCGGTGAAGGCGTCTGCGACCGGCCATTCGCGGCCGCGATTGTCCAGCACCACCACGAAGCGGCCGTCATCGGTACGCTGCAGGCGACCGTCGAGCAGGGCCTGGAGCCAGTCCCGGGCGCGCTCGTCCTCGCTTGCGACGATGGCCTCGATGGCCTCGCCCTTGGCGGAGAAGCTGTCGACGTCCAGCGCGTCGAGCAGCTCGATGGCCGCCGAGTCGTCGGCCGAGGGCTGAGCCTGGGCGCCAAGCGGCACGGCCAGAAGCACCAGCAGCCAGAATAAAAGGAGACGCCTCATGGGTTCATCCTTTGCATTAGGAAGTCACGAAGTGGGTAAAGCGGGCGTGCGCCCCGGCGCCTTGCGCTTGATGCGACGCCGGGAGCGGGGGTTACTCGGCGAGGGCGGCTTCGGCCTCCTCGGCGGCGGTGCTGCCGCCGCAGCGCCCGGTGGCGACATTGAAGTTGCCGCAGCGCATCGGGGCGCGCCAGTCGGCAATCAGGTCACGCGAGCCCGGCAGGTAGTCGGACCAGGCGTCGCCGGCCACGGTGGAGGGCGTTTGCCACACCACGTCGAACTGGCCGTTGTCCTGGATTTCACCGATCAGCACCGGCTTGGTGATGTGGTGGTTGGGCATCATCGCTGCATAGCCGCCGGTGAGGTTGGGTACCGTCACGCCGATAATGGCGTCCTTGATAGCGTCCACATCGGTGGTGCCGGCCTTGCGCACTGCTTCGGCCCACATGTTGAAGCCAATGTAGTGGGCCTCCATCGGGTCGTTGGTGACCGTCTCTTCGTCGCCGGTCCAGTCGATCCAGGCGTCGATGAAGTCGTAGTTGACGTCAGTATCGACGCTCATGAAGTAGTTCCAGGCAGCCAGGTGACCGACCAGCGGGGCGGTGTCGATACCCGTGAGCTCCTGCTCGCCCACCGAGAAGGCGACCACCGGGATATCGGCGGCATCAACGCCCTGGTTGGCCAGCTCGCTATAGAAGGGTACGTTGGCATCGCCGTTGATGGTGGAGACCACCGCGGTCTTCTTCCCTTCGCTGCCAAAGCGGCGGATGTCCGAGACGATGTTCTGCCAGTCGGAGTGCCCGAAGGGGGTGTAGTTGACCATGATGTCCTCGTCGGCCACCCCGAACTCATCCTTGAGATAGGCCTCGAGGATGCGGTTGGTGGTACGCGGGAACACATAGTCGGTGCCCGCCAGCACCCAACGCTCGACACCCACCTGGTCATGCAGATAGTTGACTGCGGGAATCGACTGCTGGTTGGGCGCCGCGCCGGTGTAGAAGACGTTCTCGGAGGATTCCTCCCCTCATACTGCACCGGATAGAAGAGCAGGCCGTTAAGCTCCTCGAACACCGGCAACACCGCCTTCCGCGACACCGATGTCCAGTTGCCGAAGACCACGTCGACGTCGTGCTGGGCGAGGAGCTCGCGGGCTCGCTCGGCGAACAGCGGCCAGTTGGAGGCCGGATCGACCACCACCGCCTCGAGCGGACGCCCCAGCAGACCGCCTTGCTCGTTCTGCTGTGCGATCAGCATCTCGACGGTGTCCTTGAGCACCGTCTCGCTGATCGCCATCGTGCCCGAGAGCGAGTGCAGAATGCCCACCTTGATGGGGTCATCATCGGCGAGGGCCTGGCCGCTGGCGCCCAGCAGGGACGTGGTGAGCAGCGCCGTGGCGAGGGGGCGCAGCCGCAGGGTCTTGGATCGGGATGCGTTCACATGAATCTCCTTGCGTCTTCTTGTGGGAAGGACTCATTGGCTTGGCATGGCACCGCGCCAAGGTCAGGGTGCGAGTGTCAGCCATCAGCTTTTGCAAGAGGCAAGCCATCCCGGCCGCATCCCGGTTTACCTACTTATTTTCATACACTTAGAAAACCTCACCGGCGACCACCCGGGGCCACCGCACCGCCAGCGTGCAGGGTTCCCGACCACCCGCGTGCACTCTGCAACAGCCTGCACTGCCATCTCGCACCACCAGGGTGCAGGCTGGCGCATCGGGCAAGAGCGGTGGAGCCCAAACGACGGCGGGGATGCCGATCTCTCGGCATCCCCGCTGTCATCGGGTATCGTCCAGGGCCTACTCGCCTCCCCTACCCGCTTCTGGCGCGCAGCTTGCTCAGCAACGGCTTGACCAGCGGGAGGATCAGCGACAGGGCCGCAATGATCAGCAGCCACATGGAGATCGGCTTGTCGATGAACACCATCCAGTCGCCGCCGGAGATCTGCAGGGCCCGGCGCATGGACTCCTCCATGATCGCCCCCAGGATCAGCGCCAGGATCAGCGGCGCCGCCGGGAAGCCGAACAGCCGCATCCCCAGGCCCAGCAGGCCGAAGCCCAGCAGATAGACCAGGTCGATGACGCTGAACCCCATGCCATAGACGCCGACCATGCAGAAGATCAGGATCAGCGACAGCAGAAGGGGCCGCGGCATCTCCAGAATCTTGGCGATGTAGGGAATCAGCGGCAGGTTGAGCACCAGCAGCATGATATTGCCGATGTACATGCTGGCAATCACACCCCAGAACACGTCGGGACGATCGGCCAGCATCGCCGGACCGGGGGTGATCCCCATCACCAGCAGCGCCCCCAGCAGCACCGCCGTGGTACCGGAACCGGGCACGCCCAGCGTCAGCAACGGCACGAAGGAGCCGGTACAGGCGGCGTTGTTGGCCGCTTCGGTGCCGCCACGCCCTTGATATTGCCCTTACCGAAGCTGTCACCGTCCTTGGCGATGCGTTTCTCCATGCTGTAGCCGAGAAAGGAGCCGATAGTGGCGCCGGCACCGGGCAACACGCCGGTAAAGAAGCCCAGCACCGAGCTGCGGCCAATGGGGCCGGCGATGTCTCCCGCCTCCTGGCGCGACAGCTTGAGTGAGCCAATGGCGTTACGCGGTGGCTCCTTGCTGCCACCGCGCAGCAGGATGTAGAAGACCTCGGCCAGGGCGAAGATCCCCAGCGCTACCACCAGGAAGTCGATGCCGTCGAGCAGGTGGGTGGTGCCGAAGGCGAAGCGCACGGTGCCGGTCTGCAGGTCGATGCCGATGATCGAGATCATCACCCCCACCACGGCGGCGATCAGGCCCTTGACCAGCGACTTGTCGGAAAGCGACACCACCGCGGTCAGGCCCAGCACCATCAGGGCGAAGTATTCGGTGGGACCGAAGGCCACGGCAACGCGGGAGAGCAGCGGCGCCACCAGCATCAGAAAGACGATGGAGATGGTGCCACCGATGAAGGAGGCATAGGCGGCGATGGCCAGGGCCTTGCCGGCCATGCCCTGCTTGGCCATGGGGTAGCCGTCGAAGGAGGTGGCCACCGTACCGGCCACCCCGGGGGCGTTGAGCAGGATCGAGGAGCTGGAGCCGCCGAAGATGGCGCCATAGTAGACGCCGGCCATCAGGATCAGCCCCGATGAGGGCTCCATGGCGAAGGTCACCGGAATCATCAGTGCCAGGGCGCTGATCGGTCCCAGGCCCGGCAACATGCCGATGATGGTGCCGGCGAAGACGCCGCCGAAGACATAGGCGATATTCATGGGCTCCAGCGCGATGCCGAAGCCATACATCAGATTGTTGAACGCTTCCATGAGCAGATTCTCTCTCGCTGGCCGATCCGGCCTGGGGCCATCAGATCGGCAGGATGCCCGTGGGCAGGTAGACGTCCATGATGCGTGTCATGGTCAGATCGAGGGCGAGCACCACGCCAAGCGAGGTCGCCAGATTCACGCCATGTCGCCGATAGCCGTAATACCAGGCAAGCCCGAAGGCGAGCACGCTCGAAGCCACCACGAAGCCAACCGGGACCATCAGCAGGGCGTAGGCGATGATCGCCAGCGATGTGATCACCACCCGCGACCAGGGTCGCAGCAACAGAGGCTGTGCCATGGCCTGCGGATCGGGCTGGTCGGGAATGTCCTGGGCCTGGGGCGTTTCCAGGAACAGCAGTCCCGCCAGCAGCAACAGCGTGAACCCCAGCACCTTGGGAAAGAGATCGGAATCGATAGGCCGCGGCAGCGGAAACGTCGGGATCTGGAAGGCCACCACCAGATACCCGATCGCGAACAGCGCGATGATCAGCGCCAGGCACTGATTGACGTTGAGTCGTTTCATGTCAGTCCACCCCGAGCCGACGACAGGGCAGCGCCCTGCGGCTCAAGTGTCTTGGTCAGGAAGGGCACGAGCCCCGGGCCAGGCCGGGACTCACGCGGATCATGCGGGCAGCGCTCGCACTGGCCTTACTGGCCGATCAGGCCAAGCTCGGTCAGCACCTCGCTGAACTGGGCCTGCTGCTCGTCCAGAAAGAGGCCGAATGCCTCGCTGTCCTGATAGGCATCCAGCCAGCCCAGCTGGTCGCGCGCCTGCTGCCAGCCGTCGGTCTCAAGCATCTCGGCAAACAGCGCCTCGTAGTAGGCGACAGCCTCGGCGGGCATGTCAGGCGCCCCCATGACGCCGCGCCAGATGTCGAAGGTGTAGTCGATGCCCTGCTCCTGATAGGTAGGAATATCGGCCAGCACACCGCCCAGCCGCTCGGGCGAAGAAACGCCCAGAGCGCGCAGCTCGCTGCCCTCGCCGAGCTGGCCGGAGGCCTCACCAGCGCCGGTGATCACCGCCTCGACGTGGCCGCCCATCAGGTTGGTCATGGCCTCGCCGCCGCCCGAGAAGGGAATGTAGTTGACCCCGGCGGCATCGAGGCCGGCGGCCGAGGCCAGGCCGGCGATGGAGATATGGTCCATGGAGCCCGGCGCGCTGCCGCCGCCGATGCTCAACTGCGGATTGGCCTCGACGGCGGCGAACAGCGCGTTGAGATCCGCATACTCGGCGTCATCGCGCACCAGCACGATGGAGTAGTCGGTGATCAGCCGTGCCACCGGGGTGAAATCGTTGTGGTCAAAGCGCGAGGCGCCGGCCAGCGGCACCAGGATCATCGGCGGACTGGTGGCGAAGAGCTTGTGCGGGTTGCCGCTGTCGCGAGCGATCTGCGCCCAGGCCACGGCACCGCCGCCGCCGGGCACGTTGATGGCGGCAAAGTTCTGGTCGGCCAGGCCCTCCTCCTGAATGACCCGCGAGGTGGTGCGCACTAGGGTGTCCCAGCCGCCGCCGGGATTGGCGGGGGCAATGAACTCGATGGAGCGGCTCGGGTCCAGTCCTCGGCCTGAGCGACCGAGCTCATCCCCACCGCAGCGGTCAACGGCAGGGCAATGGCGGTCAATCTCACGAGGGAATACTTGGCAGTCATGGCGTTCTCCGGGATTCGGTCTGTTATTGTGTGATCGCACTGAGGCGTACCACCCGAACGTTAGGAGAGTGCCCTACCCTGCAACAAGCTTCTGAACATAAAGGATAAAAAGAGCGTTATGGGCATTTTGCGCATTGTGTCCACGACCGCGACCCAGCGACGCGCTCAGCCCTCCTCGCACCATGGTGCCGGGTCCCCAACGAGGCGGTAGCGGCGCTCGGGCCGTCCCACGTCACCGTAGCCCAGCTCGGCGGCCACCACCTGCACCGAAACGAGAAACTCCAGGTAGCGCCGGGCCGTGGAGCGGCTGGCCCCCATGGCTCGCGCGACCTCCATGGCCGCCAACGGCTCCTCGGCGTGCTTCAGGGCATCGATCACCGAGCGCAGCGTCAACCGGTCGATGCCTTTGGGCAGCTGTCGGGCCCCGCTCCCCGAGGCGCCATCGGGCCGCAGCCGGGCCAGGGCGCGGTCGAGCTCCTCCTGACTCATCTCCTCCCGAGCCGACAGGGCAGCGCGCTCGCGGCGAAAGCGCGCCAGCATCTCGGTCATGCGCGCCTCCTCGGTGGGCTTGATCAGGTAGTCGAAGACCCCGCCGCGCAGCGCCTCCTGGATGGTGTCCACCTCCCGCGCTGCGGTGATCATGACGATATCCAGTCGACCGTGCTCGCGGCGCAGCTCCCACAGCAGCTCCAGCCCCTGAACATCGGGAATGTAAGCATCCAGCAGGACCAGCTGGATCTGCGGTGCGGCCTGCTGGAGTATCTCCCTGGCCTCGGCGGCACTCTTCGCGACCCCCACCACGCAGAAGCCAGGGGTGCGCTCGATGAAGGCGCGGTGAATGTCGGCAATGCGAAAATCGTCTTCGATGATCAGGATGCCGTAGTCAAGCTCGCTCATCTGCGCCCCTTGTCATGCATTTCCGGTGATCCGCGGCCCGACGCAGCGCCACGACACAGAGACTTGTCCAGCACCACCGTAAAGGCCGCCCCGCCGAGCTCGCTCTCCTCCAGGGTGATCGCTCCGCCGTGCTGGTGGCAGAGCCGGGACACCAGCGCCAGGCCGATGCCGCGATGCTTGCCCGGCTTGGTGGAATAGCCCTCCTGGAAGATCACCGCGGCCCGCTCAGGCGGCACACCGGGGCCGTTGTCCTCCACCTCGATGAGCAGCTGCTCGCCAAGGTCGGTGAAGAACAGTCTCACCCGCGGCGACGCCTGCCCCGAAGGCCGCCCCTGGGCGGCGGCATAGCAGGCATTGTCCAGCAGGTTGCCGATGACGGTCATCAGCACCTCCTGGCCCTGCTCGGTCAGGAGGCTCCCGAGCGAACTCTGGGCATCGATCTCCAGGCTCACGCCCAGCTCCCGCGCCCGGGTCAGCTTGCCGAGCAGGGTACCGCTGAGTACCGGGTCGGCCACATGCTCGCGCAGGAAGGTCATCTGCGCCTGAGCGCGCTCGCTCTCCTGGTGGATCAGGGCCAGGGCGTCATCGATCCGCTCGAGCTGCAGCAGCCCGGAGATGGTGTAGAGCTTGTTGGAGAACTCATGGGCCTGGGCACGCAGCATGTCGACATCGCGGCTGGCCTGGGTCAGCGCCTGGGAGAGCTCGACGATCTCACGCCGGCTTCGGAAGGTGGCCACCGCCCCCTCTATCTCGCCGACATGGCGAACCGGCACTCGATTGACCACCACCGGATGGTCCCCCAACCACATCTGCTGGTCGAACTGCTCCTCCCCCGCTCCAGCACCTCCAGCAGTCGCGAATTGGGCACCACCTCCTGGATCGGCCGCCCCAGCACCTCGCGCGCCAGCGGCAGGCCCAGAAAACGACGCGCTTGCTGGTTGACCAGGGTGATCTGCCCATCCCGGTTGACCGCCAGGATTCCCTCGTGAATCGACTGCAGAATCGCTTCCTTCTCCATGGCCAGGCGCGCGATCTCATGGGGCTCGAGCCCCAGGATGACCTTCTTGAGATGGCGCGATAGCCCGAAGGCCCCGGCGAACCCCAGCACGATCATCAGGGCCACCAGCCACCAGCCGAGGCTGGTATGCTCGCCCACGTCCATGGCCACCCGGTCGAGCATGAAGCCCACCGACACGATGCCGATGATGTTGCCGTCGGCGTCTAAGACCGGGGTCTTGCCGCGTACCGCTTCGCCCAGCGAGCCCTCGGCCTCGGAGACGTCAGGACTCCCCGTCGATCAGCGCCCGGTCGTTGTCGCCTCCCACCATGGGCAGGCCGAGGCGTTCCGGCAGCGGATGGGAGTAGCGCAGGCTCTCGGTGTTGCCCACCACCACGTAGCGGGCGCCGGTCTCGCGACGGATCCGCTCGGCGATGGGTTGGATGGTGGCGCTGGGGTCGGGGTCGTCGAAGGCGGCAACCAGCTCCGGGATACTGGCGACGCTGAGCGCCACCGCCAGGGCGCGCTGGCCCATCTGGTCGCCGATGATCTCGGCCTTGCGATGATTGAGATAGGCCCCCTGAGCCAGCAGCATGCCGGCCAGCAGCGCCCCCACCAGCAGCATGACCTGCAGGCGAAAGCTGCGCGTCAGCCAGCTGCGCCGGGCGCGGGTCCGGCGCCAACGCTGCAGGTCGGCTATGGATTCGATGCGACGGGATGACATGGCGTTGCTCGTACTGGTATTACGCACATTGTCGCATGCCAGACGCCCAGGGGCATCTGGCGATACCGCAGCACCGTGCCCCTCAGGCCAGCAAACGGACAGCCAAACGGCCGCAGGGTACCGAACGCTCGACCCCGCAGCCGTCAGAGTCGGGATGGCCGCGCTGACGACAGGCCGCGAATCAGCCCGCCAAGGCGCGCCGCAAACGCGGGCTGGCCATCTCTCCAATCAGGGTCACCGCCACCAGCAGCGCCACCAGCCAGGGCCAGTGGACGCCGAACTCGACCCGCGCGATGCCCAGGGCATCGACGAAGATCACCAGGATGCCCAGCGGACTGACATAGCGCACCATGAACAGCCACAGCGCATGGCCACGCGCCGACAGGCCCAGCTCGTCGCGGAAGATGTCGCTCTTGAGCACGAAGCCGGCCAGCAGCACCATGCCCAGGCCACCCAGCGGCATCATCCAGCGCGAGGTCAGGTAATCGAGCCAGTCGAAGAAGTGGCGTCCGGCGAGCGTCCAGTCGGCACCCAGATTGAACGACAGCATGGCCAGCGTGCTCACCAGCCACAGCACGATACCGGTACCCCAGGCGGCGGTGCGTCGACTGATGCCCTTGTTGTCGGTCAACCAAGAAATCGTGGCCTCGACCATGGAGATCGACGAGGTCAACGCCGCCATGGAGAGCATCACGAAGAACAGGATGCCAAACAGCGTGCCCAGCGGCATCGACTGAAAGGCCAACGGCAGGCTCATGAAGATCAGCCCCGGCCCCTCCCCCGGATTCATGCCATTGGCAAAGATGATCGGGAAGATTGCCAGCCCCGCCATCAACGCCACCAGGGTGTCCGCCACGGCCACGCTGAAGGTGGTGCGTACGATGGAGGTGCGGGCCGGGAGATAGCTGCCATAGGTGAGAATGGCCCCAGAGGCCAGCGACAAGGTAAAGAAGGCGTGACCCAGGGCGGCGAGCATGCCATCGCTGGTCAGGCTGCCGGCATCGAAGGCGAACAAAAAGCGCCATGCCTCGCCGAAGCCTCCCGAAAAGGCGCCATAGCCGATCAGGATCAGCAGCATCACGACCATGCCCGGCATCATCCAGCTGACGCTTCTCTCGATACCGGCCTGGACGCCCTTGCCGACGATCAGCATGGTCGCCACCACCACCAGCGTGCTCCAGAAGCCCAGGTTCAGGGGGTTTTCGTTGTTGGCAACGAAGATTCCCACCATGTCATCGGCCCCCGCCCCTGCGAAGACGCCGGTGAGCATCTTCCACAGGTAGGCGAATGACCAGCCTGCCACTACCGCATAGAACGAGAGGATCATGAAGCCGGCCAGCATGGCTAGCCAGCCCAGCAGCGACCAGGCCGAGGAACGGCCGGACTCGGTCACGACTCGGCGCACCGCATCGATGGGGCTGCCGCGTCCTCGCCGCCCAAAGGCGATCTCGGTCATCATCACCGGCACGCCGACCGCCAGGATGCAGGCCAGATAGACCAGCACGAAGGCACCGCCGCCGTGTTCACCGGTGATATAGGGAAACTTCCAGATATTGCCCAGACCGACGGCGGAACCCGTCGCGGCCAGAACGAAGCCCCAGCGACCCAGCCACTGGGCGCGGGGTTGTTGCGTATCACTCATCTTGTCACCAGGGGTCGTTGTTATACGCCAACGCAGCAATATGCACGGCCATGAGCCGGAATTGCAACGTCATCTTTTGTCATTATGGAAGTACAAGAGATATATGACTGGCTAGAAAAAGCTCCCGACCTGGAAAAGGGCGGGAGCCATGCCGGCACTCAGTCGTCCTTGAGCACGCCGCGGCGGATCTGATCTTCCTCGATGGATTCGAACAGCGCCTTGAAGTTGCCCTCGCCGAAGCCGTCGTTGCCTTTGCGTTGGATGATCTCGAAGAAGATCGGCCCGATCACCGTCTCGGTGAATATCTGCAGCAGCACCCCCTCGTCGGGACCGCCGTCGATCAGCAGGCTCAGCTCGCGCAGATCCTCGACGTTTTCCTCATGGTTGGGCACCCGGGCATCGACCTTCTCGTAGTAGGTATCCGGCGTGGTGAGGAAGGTCACGCCGTTGGCGCGCAGCGCCCGCACGGTGGCGTAGATGTCGTCGGTGGCCATGGCCAGGTGCTGGATGCCCTCGCCGTTGTACTCGCGCAGGAACTCGGCGATCTGGGAGCTATCGTCGGCGGACTCGTTGATGGGGATGTGCATCTTGCCGCAGGGAGCGGTCATCGCCCGGGAGAGAAGGCCGGTTTTCTTGCCCTTGATGTCGAAGTAGCGGTTCTCGCGGAAATTGGCGATGTCGGTATAGAAATCGGCCCAGACATCCATCTGGCCGCGGTCGACGTTGTGGGTCAGGTGGTCGAGGACCTGGAGGCCCACGCTATTGTCATTGGGCGAACGGCCGGGAATCGCCTCGAAGTCGATGTCGTAGATGGTGCGCCCCTGGCTGTCGACCTGATTGTCGACGAAGTAGAGCAGCGAGCCGCCGATGCCGCGCACGGCCGGGATACCCACCTCGCCGGGACCGACCGGATTGTCGACGGGCTCAGCGCCTTGGGCCAGGGCGTACTCGAAGGCCTGCCTGGCGTCCGCGACCTTCCACGCCATGGCGCAGGCGCTGGGACCATGCACCTTGGCGAACTCGGCAGCGTGGCTGTCGGGCTCGGCATTGAGCACGAAGTTGACGCCCTCCTGCTGGAACAGGAACACCTGCTTGGAGCGGTGCTTGCGGGTTTCGGTGAAGCCCATGCGGTTGAATAGCGCCCGCAGCGCCTCGATGCCCGAGGCGTCAGGCGCGCTGTACTCGACGAACTCGAAGCCATCGGTACCGATGGGATTGGACGTGGAGATGGGCTCGACGGAGTGAGCGGTCTGGGCGTGTGCGTTCATGAAACCTCCAGGGGATGGTCGGGCTGTTGTTGTGTAGTACTGCAATGGCACCGACACGATGCCAATTCGTGCTTCCAGATTAGTGCCCGCGCCGCACCGTCGAAACGCCCTGACCTCCTGCTCGCCGGACGCTAACTGCCTCCTTGCCCGCCCCTCTTGTCAGGAAAAATTTACACCGCTGCGAAGCCCATTCGCTCATGCCTTAATGTGTTTCATTTTCCTGACACACCGTAAAGATATTGTTACGACTAGGGCATCATGGCCCCACTCGCCAGCCGCCATGCCACCCAGGCCAGAATGATTCCGATGACCAGATCGATGGCGACCCACACCCGAGGATTCGCCAGCCGCGGCGCCAGCCAGCCAGCTGCCCCCGCCAACCCAAAGAACCAGCCGAACGAGGCCATGGCGGCCCCAGAAAGAATCCCGAGGGACTCGGCTGCACCGCCCCAATGGCGCCAAGCAGCACCACGGTTTCCAGATAAACCTGGGGGTTGAGCAGCGTCACCGCCAGCGTTGCCGCCAGCGCCGCCCGCCACGATGACATACCGCCCTTTCCAGCAGTGAGCGCCTGGCCCGCCAGCACACGCCGAAACGCCAGCCACGCCTGCCACCCCAGAAAGGCGGCCCCGGCCCAACGTGCTACCTCCATAAGCGCTTCCTGCTGGGCAATGAGCACCCCCAGTCCCAACACTCCGATGCCTACCAGCAGCCAATCGCACAGGGCGCAAACACCGGCAACCAGCCAGGCATGCTGGCGGCGCAGGCTCTGCTGCAGCACGAAGGCATTCTGTGCGCCAATGGCCACGATCAATCCAGCGCAAATCAGTATTCCATTGAGCCATGACGACCACATGATCCGTTCCTCCTGGCAAGTCGATGGCGCCAAGGCTAAGTTGGCGATATAAATTAGTGAAATGAATATAGGCACTAGGAGATTAGAAAAATCGATGCTCGACTATAAACTGCTCGAGGCACTGGTCGCCGTGATCGATCAAGCCGGTTTTGAACGCGGGGCACGGCATCTGGGCCTAACGCAGTCGGCAGTGTCGCAGCGCATCAAGCTGCTCGAGGCACGCCTAGGGCAGCCAGTACTGGTGCGTAGCCCACGCCTCGCCCCAACTGCTTTGGGTCGCAGGCTACTCAACCATGCCCAGCAGGTGCAGCTGCTGGAGAGCGACCTGCTCGGCGAGGTGCCGGCACTCGGTAGTGGTGAACAACGCCTGCGCCTAGCGATCAACGCTGACAGCCTGGCCACCTGGTGGCCGGAGGCCATCGGCCGCTTCTGCGAGCAACACGAGGCGTTGTTCGAGCTGGTGGTGGAGGATCAGGAGGTGGCCCTCAAGCGCATGCGTGACGGCGACGTGGCGGGCTGTATCTGCGACTCCCCCACGCCGGTTCAAGGCGCGCGCAGCCATGCACTGGGCAGCATGCGCTACCTGGCACTGGCCAGTCCCGCTTTTGTGGCCCGCTACTTTGCCGAGGGCGTGACCCCAGAAGCGCTGCGCCGAGCACCAGCCATCGTGTTCGGCCCCGACGACCGCCTGCAGCATCGCTACCTGGCCATGCACGGGGTGGAGCCGCCCTTCCCCACCATCTTTGCCCCTCCTCGGAAGGCTTCGTTGGCCTGGCACTGGCCGGACTCGGCTACGGTATGGTGCCCGAGCGCCAGGCTAAGCGAGAATTGGCCGAGGGACGTCTGGAGGCGATTGATGCCAGACCGCACCTGGCCGATGGCCGCCTGGTCAACCTCTCGCCAGGCTACGCGATCGACGTACCGCTATACTGGCACCACTGGCGCCAGGGCGGCAGAATCCTCGACGCTCTCACCCAGCACCTGCTAAGTCTCGGCGACGCCTGGCTGATGCCACTGCCCGAAGAGAGCCAGGGCTCAGCTTGATAGCTTGTGCTCCACGCTGGCGACCTTGTCGCCCATGGTCTGGTCGCGGTCGGTGCGGGTGCCGAGCTTGAGGGTGGTAGTGATCCGCGGTGCGCCCATCTCGTGCACCACTTCGTGACAGCGCTTGACCACCGCCATCACCTCATCCCAGGGGCCTTCGATATTGGTCCCGTAGGCGTGCATCTGGTGCTCGAGCCCAGAGTCCTGGATAACACGCTGGCAGGCCGCCACCTGGGCGGAGACCGACACCCCCACACCCAGGGGTACGACGCACAGATCGATGATGACGTACATGAAACACCTCCTTCACTCAGGCCGAGCAGGGCCCGGCCGCTGATCCTCGCCGAGCTAAGAGCCTGTCGGACTTAACGCTGACCTGCTACGAAACCCGGGCTTTCGGCCAATTTCATTCGATCTGATTCGTTAAATAGCGCGCTATTCGCCTCATCAGATCGATAAACTTGTCTCGAAATCCGTATTCCTCGCGACGATCGGCCAAATCCGACAGCCTCTAGTGGTGCCCCATCACAGGTGATCGAGAAACCAGCGCGCGGGTACGCTCGTCGATGACGTTCTCCTCGGCGGTCAGGAGATCGAACAGCAGAGTGGCGAGCCCCTGTTCGCTGAGGTAGCGCGCCACCTGCCGATTGCGCGAACTAAAGCGGCTGCTGCCACTGCCATGAGCGAAGACGAGGATGCGCGTGGCCCCCTCTGGAACGATCAGCTCGCCCTCCAGGTCAACCCCACCAGCCTGCAGCTCGATGCTGCTACGGGATGCGGCCATGACGAGACTCCTCCTCTTGCTCAGTTCGTGCGGCATGGTATCGGGACATGCTGTCTGCAGTGTAGTCGCCCCATCAGGCCCGCCCCGAACTCTGCCCGGTCGCCATCCCCCCGGCGATCAGATGAGCCACGCGCAGCGGCTCGGGGATGGCCCCGTGGCGCGCCGATGCCTGCAGGACGGCCAGCGCCTCCTCTCGGCTGAGCCCCACCCGCTGCACATAGACACCCCCACCGGCTCCATCTCGCCCAGCCGCTCGACCAGCGCCCACTTGCGTGCACCGCCGGGAATGCCCTCGAGCAGTGCCCGGCGCATCGCCTCACGTCGGGGGCACGCCGCGCCACCACCAGCACCGGCAGGCCGAGGTCGGCGGAGAGCCTCGGCACGTCGACCACGTTGAAGCCGGCCAGGGCGATGCCCTGGAGCAGCACCAGCTGCAGCTGAGCGGCAAACTTCGAGTCGCCGATCAGCCGCCTCAGCTCGCGGGTGCTGTTGGCCCCGTCGCGTCGCACCCGGCCCGACAGGACCCCCTCGAGACGATCGCCCGAGTAGACCGTCCCGACGATGGGCACGTCACCACGATAGTCGCGGGAGAAGGGAAAGTCGTCGACGCCGACAATATGCGAGAATCTTCGAAGTCGTCGCATGCTCACCATTCCGGCAAAGGAGTGCCCGCCCATGATCCAGCAAACGTTACAGCAGCGCTTCGGTTATGACGACTTCCGCCCCGGCCAGCGGCCGGTCATCGAAGCGGTGGTGGCGGGCCGCTCGGCCGCAGCGATCTTCCCCACCGGCTCCGGCAAGTCGCTGTGCTATCAGCTGCCGGCCCTGCATCTGCCCCACCTGACCCTGGTGATCTCACCGCTGCTGGCGCTGATGCAGGACCAGCTGGCCTTCCTGGCGCGCCACGGCATCGCCGCCGCCAGCATCGACTCGGGCCAGAGCCGCGAGCAGACGGCCGCGGTCATGGAGGGGGTCAAGCGCGGCGAGATTCGCATCCTGATGATCTCGGTGGAGCGGCTCAAGAACGAGCGCTTTCGCGCCTTCATCCGCCGGGTGCCAATCTCACTAATGGTAGTGGACGAGGCCCACTGCATCTCCGAGTGGGGGCACAACTTTCGCCCCGACTACCTCAAACTGCCGGGCTATCGCCATGACTTCGCGATTCCCCAGGTGCTGCTGCTCACCGCCACCGCCACGCCGAAGGTGATCGCCGACATGCGCGAGCGCTTCGCCATCGCCGAGGAGGACGTGACCGCCACCGGCTTCTACCGGCCCAACCTGGACCTCCAGGTCAGCCCGGTCGCTGCCGCCCAGCGGCCGCGCGCCCTGGTAGAGTGGCTGCGCCCCCGGCTCGGCGAGACGTCGGCCCGGCCCACCATCGTCTACGTCACCCTGCAACAGACCGCCGAGCGCCTGGCCGCCTACCTGGGCAAGGCGGGCCTGCCGGCGGTGGCCTACCATGCCGGCCTCGACGGCGAGCGGCGCGAGGCGATCCAGCGCGACTTCATGGCGGGCGAGACGCCCTGCATCGTCGCCACCATCGCCTTCGGCATGGGCATCGACAAGGCGGATATCCGCCAGGTGGTGCACTTCGACCTACCCAAGTCCATCGAGAACTACAGCCAGGAGATCGGCCGCGCCGGCCGCGACGGCCTCCGCTCGGAGTGCCTGATGCTGGCCGGGCGCGATCACCTCAATGTGCTGGAGAACTTCGTCTACGGCGATACCCCGGAGCACCACGCCATCCGCCGGGTCATCGACGCCATGCGGGAGGCCGTCGAGGAGGCACCGGGAAACCAGTGGGAGCTGATGCTGGGCAGCCTCTCCCAGCACAGCGATATCCGCCCGCTGCCGCTCAAGACCCTGCTGGTCCAGCTGGAGCTGGCCGGCATCATCGCCCCGCGCTATAGCTACTTCGCCGAGTACCGGTTCCGGCTGCACGAGGCGCCCGAGGCCCTGGTCGCCCGCTTCGAGGGCGAGCGGCACGCCTTCGTGCAGACGCTGCTCGACGCCGCCAGTCGGGCGCGCACCTGGTACAGCCTGGACTTTGCCGCCCTGGCCCGGCTCGGCGCCGAACGCGGCCTCAACGTCGAGCGCGCCCGGGTGCTCACCGCCCTGGACTATTTCGTCGAGAAGGGCTGGATGACCCTGGAGAGCAAGCAGATGACCGAGGTCTACGAGGTCCTGCAGCCGAGCGTCGACCCCGCCGCCCTTACCGACAGCCTGCATGCCTACTTCAAGGGGAAGGAGCAGGCCGAGATCGAGCGGCTGCACGCCATGCTGGCGCTGTTCGAGGCCGAGACCTGCCTCAGCCGCCGCCTGGCCGACTGGTTCGGCGATGCCCGGGCGCCCGCCCGCTGCGGCCACTGCTCCGCCTGCCGGGGCGAGGTGGCGCGTCTGCCCGGCAGCGATGCCCCGCCGCCGCCAGCGCCCCAGGCGCTGGCCGAGCTGTGCGACCCGCTGCTGCAGCAGCTTGCCGCCAGCGGCGACGACCGCCCGGTGACGCCCGACCTGCTGGCCCGCTTCCTGTGCGGGCTGACCAGTCCGCTGCTGACCCGCCTCAAGGCGAGGCGCCTGGCCGGCTTCGCCGCCCTGGAGGCCCATCGCTATGGCGAGGTGCGTAACCGGCTGGTTGACGCGGGCCTGGCTCAGCCCGAGGGCTCGTCGCCACCGATGCCGTGACGTTTGAGCTTGTTGGCGATGGTGGTGTGGGACACCCCCAGCCGCTTGGCCAGCTGGCGGCTCGACGGATGTTCAGGGTAGAGCGCGGTCAGCACCCGCCGCTCCACCTCGCCGAGGATCTCGGTCAGGCTGCCGTCCAGGTCGATACCGGCAAGACCTGGCGCACCCCCCACATCGGGAAGGCGCAAATGGCGCGGCTCGATGGCATCGCCCTCGCACAGCGACACCGCCTGGAACAGCACATTCTCCAGCTGACGCACATTGCCCGGCCAGTGATAGGCGGCGAGGCGCGCCAGCGCCGCCGCCGACAGCGCCGGCATGGCGCAGCCGATCTGGCGGGCGGCGCGGTCGATGAAGTGTTCGGCCAAGGACTCGATGCCGTCCAGGCAGTCACGCAGCGGCGGCACCTCCAGGGAGAGCACGTTGAGCCGATGGTAGAGGTCCTGGCGGAACTGCCCTGAGGCACACAGCGCCGGCAGGTCCTGTTGGGTGGCACAGATCACCCGCACGTCGAGATAGGTCTCCTCGTCGCTACCCACTCGCCGAAAGCCCCCGTCCTGCAGGAAGCGCAGCAGCTTGACCTGCAGCCGGGGGCTCATCTCGCCCACTTCGTCGAGGAAGATGGTGCCCCCGGCGGTCAGCTCGAGCAGGCCCAGCTTGCCCTCGGGGCGCGCGCCCTCGAAGGCGCCCGGCGCATAGCCGAACAGTTCGGTCTCGGCCATGGACTCCGGCAGGCCGGCGCAGTTGAGCGCCATGAACGGCGCCTGGCCACGGTCGCTGGCCAGGTGGCACGCCCGCGCCAGCAGCTCCTTGCCGGTCCCGGTCTCGCCGTGGATCAACAGCGGCGCGTTCAGCGGGGCCATGCGCCGCGCTTCGCGAATCAGCGCCGCCAGCCGCGGGCTCGACTGGAAGATCGCCTCGAAGCCGCGCAGCTCCTGGCGCTGCACCTGGTAGATGCGCTCGCCGATGCGGTCGGCGCTGTGCAGGGTCACCACCGCGCCGGCCAGGGAGGCCACGTCGTCATGGTGCTCGCGGTGCAGCGGGGCGATATCGGCCAGGAAGACGGCGTCGCGCAGCTTGATGCGCAGGCCGTTGACCCGAGCATTGTTGCGACGCACCAGGGCCGGCAGGTCGATATCGGGCAGGCAGCGGTCCAGCGACAGGCCCGGCACCTCGTCGATGCGCACGCCGAGCAGCTGCCCCGCCGCGCGGTTGGCGGCCACCACGTGCCCCTCCATGTCGATGGACATCACCGGGTCGGAGAGCGACGAGAGCAGCGCATCGAGCTCCAGGTGGCGCCGCTCGCTGGGCATCAGCGTGACCCGGCGCACGCCGAATACCCCGGGCACCGCCTCGAGCACCGGCTTGAGCGTCGCCAGCTGGGCGTTGAGCAGGTTGGGCACATGCAGGTAGATGGCGTTACCGTGCTCCCCCCTACCTCGCCGCGGGCCACGTTGAGGCCGTAGTCGACGAAGTGGGAGACGATATCGCGCAGGATGCCGATCCGGTTCTGGCAGTGGAACCTCAGTCTCATGGGGCCTCATTCCGATGGGCTGGCGGGACTTCTGGCGCCGGCGGACGAGACACCGCCGACGGCGAAAAGGGCGTCAATCTAGCGTGACCCAACTGTCAAGATAACGTGACAGCCGAGCCGCTACAATGCGCGACACGACGCCTCCGCCCCAGTTCGCCTTTGCCTCATCACACAACTGTCAATATTTCATGACACTCAATATCCGGCAAGCGCTCACCCGCAAGCCCTCTCCCCACCCTGGGCCAGCTCCCGCCCCCTAGACTCGAGACAGGCCACAACAACACACAATCGCCACGGGAGTGACCATGACGGCTTCGAACCCGCAGCTCAGCGACGTCGCCAGCAAGACCGGCTACCGCGCCCGCCTACCCGACGAGCACGGCCATATCGCCTGGCCGGCACAGGACAACGCCACCTGGCAGACACTGATGCAGCGCCAGCTAGGGGTCATCGAGGGGCGCGTCTGCCAGGAGTATCTGGATGGCCTGGAGCGCCTGGCGCTGCCCCATGACCGGGTGCCCCAGCTCGCCGATATCGACCGCGTGCTGCAGGCCACCACCGGCTGGCAGACCGCCCAGGTGCCGGCGCTGATTCCCTTCGACACCTTCTTTCTCTGCTCGCCAGCCGGCGCTTTCCGGTCGCCACCTTCATTCGCGCCCCGGAGGAGCTGGACTACCTCAAGGAGCCGGACATCTTTCATGAGATCTTCGGCCACTGTCCCATGCTCACCAATCCCGCCTTCGCCGAGTTCACCGCCACCTACGGGCGGCTGGGGCTGGATGCCACGCCCAAGGAGCGCGCCTACCTGGCACGCCTCTACTGGCTGACCGTGGAGTTCGGCCTGGTGGACACACCGGCGGGACGACGCATCTACGGCGGCGGCATCATCTCCTCGCCCAAGGAGACCCTGCACGCCCTCTCCGACGTGCCCGAGCACCTGCCCTTCGAGCCGCTGGAGGCGCTGCGCACCCCCTACCGCATCGACATCCTGCAGCCGCTCTACTACGTGCTTGACGATCTCGACACTCTGCACGACCTTGCGGGACAGGACATCATGAGCATGGTGCACCGGGCCATGGCGCTGGGGCTCCACGAGCCCCGCTTCGAGCCGGCCCCGAAGCGCGCTCAAGCAGGCGCTTGAGAATCGCGCGTTGCGCGAATCACTTTCCCCAAAGACGACAAGGAGACACCATGAGTCAGCTTTCCGAACAGCAATGTGAAGCGTGCAGCTGGGACGCCCCCATGTGACGGACGAAGAGATCGAGACCTATCGACAGGACATTCCCGACTGGCAGATCGTCGAGCGCGACGGGGTCAAGCAGCTGGAGCGCGTCTTCAAATTCCGCAACTTCAAGCAGGCCCTGGATTTCACCAACCGGGTCAGCGACATCGCCGAAGAGGTGGGGCATCACCCCGCCCTACTGACCGAGTGGGGCAAGGTGACCGTAACCTGGTGGTCCCATGAGATGAAGGGGCTGCACAAGAACGACTTCATCCTGGCGGCGCGCACCGACAAGGCCGCCGCCTGAGGCAGCCCCCCGACAAGCCCCGACGCACCACATGGCCGCATTCACGCTGCTCAGTGAATGCGGCTTTTTGATCCCCCCTCAGGGCCCTACAGCCTCCCAGGATCACGACCGACAGACCCCATCGGCTTTTTCTTACATAAAACGCCGGGCTCAGACGACGCCGACCTCGCCTTGCACCCGCTAGCTTGAAAGCGGACACCCGAGCGGTGTCGCCTTGCCGACAACATGGAGAGCGATCATGAAAGGAACGCTGAAGGGAGCATCACTGGGAATCGTCCTGAGCCTGCTGCTGGCCCTCTCGCCGCTGGCACTGGCCCAGCAGCTCGCCCCGATCAACGTCAACACCGCCGACGCCGAGCTGCTGGCGGAGCTGCCGGGGATCGGGCCCACCCGGGCCGAAGCGATCATCGAGGAGCGCGACGCCAACGGCGGCTTCGAAAGCGCCGACGACCTGACCCGGGTCAGCGGCATCGGCGAAGCCACCGTGGATGGCCTGCGCGACCAGGTGGAATTCTGACGCCACAGCGGCGTCGGTTGCACACAGTAGTCATGCCTCCGCCGACCGGCACCACGGCCGGCGGAGGCATCGCGACCTATTACCTCACAGGCGGAGCCCGCCGTCGCACTCGATCACCCGGCCCGTGAAGTAGGCGTTCTCGAAGATGAACGCCACGCTCGCGGCAATGTCATCGGGCGCCCCGAGGCGCTTGAGGGGCACCCCGGCGGTAAGCTTCTCGAGCATGTCCTCGCGCATCGAGGCGGTCATGTCCGTTTCGATGAACCCCGGCGCCACGGCCCCCACGCGAATCCCGTAGCGAGCCAGCTCCCGCGCCCAGGTGGTCGTCAGCGACACCACCGCGGCCTTGGCGGCGGCATAGTTGCTCTGCCCCATGTTACCGGCCCGGGAGATACTCGAGATATTGACGATCACCCCCTCCTTGCCGGCCTCGATCATCTGGCTGGCCGCCTCACGGCCGCACAGGAAGACACCGGTGAGGTTGACGTCGATCACCTGCTGCCACTGCTCGAGGGACATGGTCTTCTCGACCTTGCCGTCTCTGGCCTTGACCAGCAGCGCATCGCGCAGAATGCCGGCATTGTTGACCAGCCCGCTGACTGGCCCCAGCGACTCAGCCACATCGCTGAAAGTCTGCTTGACCGAGGCTTCGTCGGCGACGTTCACCACAAAGCCGCGGGACTCGATACCCTCACGATGCAGCGCCGAGACGGCCTGATCCAGCGCACCGCCGTCCATGTCCAGCAGGGCCAGACGAGCTCCCTGCTCGCCCAGGCGGCGCGCCATGGCATAACCGAGGCCGCGGGCCCCGCCGGTAATGGCAATCACGCTCTTGTCCAGTTTCATTTGTACTTCCCAGATGGTGTGAGGTGGGAGGGATGCCGGCTATAGCAGGCTTACATAGCCTATATTCGGCTGAAATCTCGATCATCTTGAGGCCCACCCTAGCATTTATTGTGCACTGCATCATCAGCGCACGACTCGCTCACCGTCCTTCTGCCTCGCCCCTCCCTCCCTCGCGCCTCTTGATTTTCGTGCCCTCGCCCCCATTCACAGCGGAATTGACTGTTCCGGAGCCACCATGCCCTTCCTGCTATTCGTCACCCTCTTTGCACTCCTCGACTTCGTCATCTTGTTTGCCGTGGGGGGCCAGATCGGCCTTTTGACCACCCTGCTGCTGGTCCTGGCCACCGGCTTCATCGGGCTCTACCTGATTCGCCTCGAAGGCACCGCAGCCCTGGCCCGCGCCCGCCTGCGACTGGACCGGGGCGAGCTACCGTCAAGCGAACTGTTGACCGGGGCCGCGTTGATCTTCGGCGGTGCACTGCTGCTGACCCCCGGTTTTCTCTCCGACACCCTAGGCTTGCTCTGCGTGATTCCCGGGGCACGCCGCGGGCTGGCCCGGCTGCTGGCCATGGCGCACCTCCGGGGCCGCGACAAGCCACACAGCCGCGGGCATGGCCCTGAGGATGGTTGGCAGCAAGCCAGCGGCAATCGCCATGACGGCGGCGAACAGCAGCAACACCACGACGGCAGCCAGCAACAACCGCTGGAAGGCGACTTTATCGGTCGAGACGAACACGGCCGCTGAGCCCAGCGGCGGCTAGCGACTCCCGTGGCAAAAAATTTTCCCCCTGCCCCTTGAAAGGGAATCGCTCGGCCCCATTTCACGCTCAGCAACAGGCTTCGGTGTCGGGCAGCCCCGGCACCTTCGACAAGGAAGGCGACTTCGCCTCCGCCTTCCCGCTCACGCGGGAGGGATGAAGATGAAACCGCCATGCCCGTCATGGCACAGCAAACCATCAGGAGAACGTGAGCAATGAACATCCGTCCCTTGCACGATCGCGTCGTCGTCCGTCGCGTTGAAGAAGAGCAGAAAACCGCAGGCGGCATCGTGCTTCCGGGCAACGCCCAGGAAAAACCGACTCGTGGCGAAGTGCTCGCCGTCGGTAACGGCCGGATTCTCGACAGCGGCGACGTGCGTCCCCTGGACGTCAAGGTCGGCGACACCGTGATCTTCAAGGAGGGCTTCGGCGTCGAGAAACAGAAGATCGACGGCGAAGAGGTCCTGATCATGAGCGAGTCCGACATTCTCGCCGTGGTGGAAGGCTAACCGCCAGACCGACACGACGCATTTATTCCGTTCCCATACGACGTTCACGAACTCACAGGAAGTAACGAAAAATGGCAGCGAAACAGATCAAGTTCTCCGATGAAGCCCGCAAGCGCATGGCCCGCGGCGTTGACGTCCTGGCCAACGCCGTCAAGGCCACCCTGGGTCCCAAGGGCCGCAACGTGGTCATCGAAAAGTCCTTCGGCGCACCGACCGTCACCAAGGACGGCGTCTCCGTGGCCAAGGAGATCGAGCTGAAGGACAAGTTCGAGAACATGGGCGCTCAGATGGTCAAGGAAGTCGCTTCCAAGACCTCCGACGTGGCCGGTGACGGCACCACCACTGCCACCGTGCTGGCGCAATCCATCGTCACCGAAGGCATGAAGGGCGTGACCGCGGGCATGAACCCGATGGACCTCAAGCGCGGCATCGACCAGGCCGTAGTGGCCGCGGTCAAGGAGATCGAAGCCCTCTCCGTGCCCTGCACCGAGCGCAAGTCCATCGCCCAGGTTGGCACCATCTCCGCCAACGGCGACGCGCGGATCGGCGAGATCATCGCCGACGCCATGGAGAAGGTCGGCAAGGAAGGCGTCATCACCGTCGACGAAGGCCGCGGCCTGGAAGACGAGCTCGAAGTGGTCGAAGGCATGCAGTTCGACCGCGGCTACCTGTCGCCCTACTTCGTGACCAACCAGGACACCATGGCGGTCGAGCTGGAAGACCCCTACCTGCTGCTGGTCGACAAGAAGATCTCCAACATCCGCGAGCTGCTGCCGGTGCTGGAAGCCGTCGCCAAGGCCGGCAAGCCGCTGGCGATCATCGCCGAAGACATCGAAGGCGAGGCCCTGGCCACCCTGGTGGTCAACACCATGCGCGGCATCGTCAAGGTCGCGGCTGCCAAGGCGCCCGGCTTCGGTGACCGTCGCAAGGCCATGCTGCAGGATATCGCCATCCTGACCAACGGCACCGTGATCTCCGAAGAGGTCGGCCTGACCCTCGAGCAAGCCAACCTGGACCACCTGGGGACTGCCAAGCGCATCACCATGTCCAAGGAGAACACCACCATCATCGACGGCGCCGGCGCCGAGGCCGACATCGAGGCCCGCGTCAGCCAGATTCGCGCCCAGATCGAAGAGACCTCCTCCGACTATGATCGCGAGAAGCTTCAGGAGCGCGTCGCCAAGCTGGCCGGCGGTGTCGCCGTGATCCGCGTCGGTGCTGCCACCGAGGTGGAGATGAAGGAGAAGAAGGCTCGCGTTGAAGACGCCCTGCACTCCACCCGCGCCGCCGTCGAGGAAGGCGTCGTACCCGGTGGCGGCACCGCTCTGGTACGCGTGCTGACCAAGGTGGCCGGCCTCAAGGGCGACAACGAGGACCAGACCCACGGCATCGCCATCGCTCTGCGCGCCATGGAAGCCCCGCTGCGCCAGATCGTCACCAACGCCGGCCAGGAAGCCTCCGTGATCCTCAACGAGGTCAAAGCGGGCGAAGGCAACTTCGGCTATAACGCTCAGACCGGCGAGTACGGCGACCTGTTCGACATGGGCGTGCTGGATCCGGCCAAGGTGACCCGCAGCGCTCTGCAGTCCGCCGGCTCCGTGGCAGGCCTGATGATCACCACCGAGGCCATGATCGCCGACGATCCGGAAGAGAAGGAAGCCGCGCCGGACATGGGCGGCATGGGTGGCATGGGTGGCATGGGCGGCATGATGTGATCAGCCCCCAAGCCTGACCCCTTCACTCTCGCTGCCGTGCACGGCCGTGACGGCAGCGAGTCGAAGGAAACACCGTCAGCTGGCGGGCAGCCATGGCCACCCTGGCCATATACCACGCCTGCCAAAGGCAAGCCCCGACCGTCGGGCAGCAGAGCTGCTCCCACGGGCGGGGCTTTCTGCTTCAGGCCGATGCGTCAGGGCAGGACGACACAGCCCTCGGACGTCATCTGGAAGGCGTCACCGTTCCAGAAATGGACCATTGTGACGGCGGCGACCCCCTCCCGGGTCGGCACCAGCTGATAGCGTCCACACCCCGCCGGCGAAGGCGTCAGCGCTCGCCACTCTCCGATGATGGTACCCTCGGCATCGCGCTGAACCCTCGGCGCGCCATCCGCATGCTGCCACGCCTCCACCGGCTGACCGACCGATGGACCTTGCGCGCACCCGGCGAGCACCAGCAGCGCAGCCAGTCCCGCGCAGCCCGCCGGAAGCGGCATCAGAAGTTCACCGTGTAGTTGAGCATCGCCGAGGCCTCCGGACTCGCCTCCCGGTCGTGGCCAGGCTCCAAGGTGTACATCAGGTTGAGCTGCAGGTGGCTGCGCTCGGACGCCTGAAGGGCATACCCCAGCTCGATATCCTGCTGACGCCCGGAGGGCGACAGGGCGACCCGCCGACTATCGCGAATCACCTCCCCCTCCAGGGTACGCCCCACCGGGACCTCGAAGGTAGCATCGGCACGGTCGAGCCGCAGCGGCTGACGCAGCGCCAGGGCCGCACGCTGACCATCGCCGCGCCACTGCATACCGAAGGCCATCTCCTCGGCGCGAATCTTCTCGATACGGCGCACCAGACCACCGGACCCGCTCATGTCACCATGCCCACGCTCGTAGTGCGCAAACGCCACGAGGCGGTCGCCGAGTCGATAGTCGAGAAGGAGACTACCGAAGGTCATGCGGTTCGTCTCGCCGAGCCGCAGGGCGCCGCTACCCTGCGCTCCGAGCAGCCCGCCAGACTCATTCAGCATGCCAACCAGCGGCGTCACCGTCAGGTTGTCGGTTAGCTCATAGGCAACGCCCAGGTCCGAACGGTTGGCACGATAGCCGCTCAACAGGCTATCTGCCTCCAGCGCATCGCCGGACCAGTGGGCCGCCACCAAGGCCAGGGAATCACTCAGGGCATACTCGGTCTTGAGCCCCGACACCGCCTCGAGGCTGCGGGGCACGTCTGCTCCCCCTGAAAGGCCAGCATCGGCATCAATCCTGACTCGGCATAGGCGCTCACCGGGTCCACTTCACCGCCGGCAACGCGATACGCCGTCCAGGTACTGTTGCCAATCCGAGCGTCGAAACGCGAGGCCAGGGTTTCACCATAGGCATTCTGACGCGCACTGAGTCGAAACGCCCCCAGGCGCATGTCGAGGTGCTGGGGGGCCTCGGGCGAGGCGCTGGCCAGTCGGGACATTCTGGACTGCATGTCGCGACTGCGCTGATCACGGCGGGTCACATGCTGTGAGAGATCCAGCCTATAGTCGCGCCCCAGCTCGTCGAAGACCGCCACATCCCGCAGCGCTCCCGAGGCCACCACCGCATCGCCGTAGGCGCCGGACAGCTGAGCCATGCTCTGGGACGGTGCCTCTCCTCCGTCGTCGACCCGATCGCCCGAGGCCACCGCCACCTCACCGGCCGGCTCGAAGGCCGCCTCGATGTCGGCTTCCCCCGGCCCAGGTAGTAGTCGCCACAGTTGGTGCTACCGGATATGCCGCAGCTGTTGTCCTGATAGAGCGACGAATGCCGACTCGCGGTATCCAGCAGCAGCTGACTCACCTGGGGAGCGGTCAGGTGCGGCCAGGCCTCGAAGAGTCCCGCCGCGTAGGCCGAGATCTGGGGGGCCGACAGGGAGGTGCCCTGAGCACTGAGTTCCGGCCACTCGTAGGGCGCAGTAAGGAAGCGTGACTGGTAACCAGTGTTGTCACCGGGGTAATTGCTGTCGGGATGTCGCGCCGCCCCATCATCACGTGAGCCACCGGCTATCAGCATATGGCGGTATAACTCCTCATGCTGATAGACCGGGCGACTGCCGGCCTCGAGTGCTCGCCCTTCGTTGCCGGCACTCACCACATAGATGGCTCCTTTTCCGCCATTGCCGTGGATGATCCTCTCCAGCGATTCACGGGAATTGATATCGTTGAACGTCAGGTTGGGAGAGGGCAGCTGGGTGCGTCCCGAGAAGCTGGCATTGATCACCCGGGCACCGCGATCCGCGGCCTCGCCAACGCCGAAGTTAAGGGCACCCTCACTGGCCCAGCTATTCTCTGTTACCTGCGTTAGATCCAGAATCGAGGTTTGATTGTCATCCTGGACAACCACTGATGCCACCGTGGTGCCGTGCCAAGTGTCCCCACTCGAGACGTCTTCCTCCATGCTGTACACGTTGAGAGTTTGTCCACACGCTTCTCTGGCAGCGCCTCCAGGTCGTAACCCGTATCGATCACGGCTACACGCACAGGCTCAGAAGTCACCCCGCGAGGCTCATGCACTCCGCTGTCGTTAGTGGGTTGTAGGTTGCCCCCACCGCCGGAACTTCCCCCGCAGCCTGCGAGCGCAACAGCACTCGCGACCAGCGTCAACGCCTTGGTCATTATCGCCGACTGTTTCAATATTCACGCCGCTCCCTTATCCAATACAACTAAATAAAAAAATAATAATTTAACTGCTATTTAAATCAGCCCCATTCGTTTACTAGAAAAATAAACAGCGCGAGCCAATCCTATAGGAACTAGTTGATAGGAAATACTCAAAAAGCGTGAGCTATTGTTGGGTATGACCAAGGAGCTGGATACGTTCGGCACACAAAGCGCAAGGCCCGACACAGGTCGATTACACTGTGCGTCGAGCCCCTTCGACCGGGAGTTTGCTACCATGGACATTCTCTAGTGCCCAGCGACCGCTACCATGCTCTCCAACATCCGCATCGTTCTCGTCCAGACCTACCATCCCGGCAATATCGGCGCCTCGGCCCGTGCCATGAAGACCATGGGCCTCACCGATCTGGTCCTGGTCAACCCACGCCGCTTTCCTGACCCTGAGGCCCGCCGCCTCGCGGCGGGCGCGGGGGACCTGGTGGCCAATGCCCGGGTGGTCGCTTCCCTGAAGGAGGCGGTCGCCGACTGCGTGCAGGTGGTGGGTGCCAGTGCCAGACTGCGCAGCCTGCCGCTGCCCCACTACGACGACCCCGATGCCATGGCCCGAGAGCTGGTACACAGCGCCGCCGCGGACCCGGTCGCACTGGTATTCGGCCGCGAGCGCTTTGGGCTCACCAACGACGAGATCCGCTGCTGCAGCCACCAGGCCAGCATCCCATCCAACCCCGACTACGGGATTCTCAATCTCTCACAGGCGGTACAGGTGCTCGCCTACGAAGTGTTCAAGGCGTGGCGACAATGTCCGGCCAGCGGCTATCGCCCCACCCTGCCCAGCGAGGAGCGGAAGCCCAATCGCGAGCAGCTCGATCACTTCCATGATCATCTCGCCCGGGTCATGCAGGCCAGCGGCTTTCTCACCCAGCCACACGCTCGCACCGAGGCCCAGCTACAGGCGCTGTTCGCTCGCGCCCAGCCGAGTCGCAAGGAGCTTTCGCTGCTGCGTGGCCTGCTCAGCGCACTGGAACCCAGGCAGTCCGGCGACTAGTCTATGAACAGGCCGGAATCACACTCCCGTCACCGTAGCGTTATGCCTTTGTCATCCGGGCATGTGATAAAGGCCGTGTCCCCCAGGGGACAGACAAGGGATACTGTCGAGCCTTGCGACACGGACGCGCGCAGGCAGGAAGCCTGATCGGGAGAGTGCGGCATCGGGACGATGCCCAGGGAGGTTGCTGCGCCACGGAGGAATCCTCCGTGGCGTTCTTATGCCCGGTCCTCTGACGACACCGCACCTGGCGCCCAGCCCGGCACGCCCTCGCGTATGCGCTGAGAGAAGGCCGGATCCGCGTCCGCCGCCTGCGCCTGCTCGACAATGCGTCCGCGGCGTTTCAGCTCGCCCAGTGAATACCCTGGCCACAGACCGCCCATCTCGAAGGCATAGTCGGGCAGCTTGCCCGTGAGCAGTAGTCGATGATCGTGCGGCAAGCCGACACCGATGCCGCGCACCATGGCAAAGACCAGGGTGGTGCAGTTGGCGGTGACGGTGTTGTAGAAACGCGGCGTTTTCGCCAGCCGGTTGGCTTCCTCGACGTAGGCGACCAGCAGGGAGCGCATGGCCGAACGCGACATGGCAATGCGATACAGCTGCACCTCCTCGCCGCGCAGGTTGCTGCGCAGACGCACCGCATCACGCTCGTCGGCGGCCACGATGGCGAGCTCATACTGACGAAAGAAACCGCCAATCTCGGAGAAGCGCTCACCCTGCTGTCGGCGTACTTCCACCGAAAACACCACGAAATCGTCACCGCCGAAGCCGAAAGACACCATCACATGGGCAATGGCAGGCCGTCCCCAACTGGAGACGATCATGTCCACCGAGTCGAGCCTCTCGAGATCGTAATGGCGCGCCTCCCAGCGGGGCCGAGCCTCATCGCGAGTGTGCCATTCAAAGCAGCGGACATGCTCCAGCGTCAGCCGAGAGCCTGTCACCCTGCCTGTCGCCAGAAACAGCACGTCATCGGCCCAGGGACGATCATGGGTGGGCCGCAGCCGGAACCACCAGCCCAGCAGCAAGGCCAGCAGTCCGAGCTGCCCCGCCAGCGCCGCTACCCGCTGCCCCTGCAGCCCCAGTATCACCAGCCCCAGCGCTACCAGGCCCCAACCCCCAGTGCCAGCTGCCGCCAGGGAGCCGGCAGCGAGAGCCGATACCAGAGGGCCGCAGCGCCCAGGCCATCCCCAGCGCCAAGAGCAGGAGAAGGGTGTTCCCCAGCAGTGTCACAACCATGCCATCCGTCCATCCCTGTCGCGGGACAGCCTAGCATGACGTGGACCGATCTCCCTCAACGCCGCATAACGCCACAGGCCAGTCAGGCCGGCGTCAGCCAGTGTCGCCACCCCTGCAGGTCGTCTCCCAGCTCACATCGGGTCACCCGCCGATAGCTCTGCTGCAGCTGCGCCGTGATGGAAGACGGGTCGATGGGGCGATCCACCGGCGGTGCCCCGGCGCGTGCGCCAATTCGGCGGCCGTCCAGCTCACGCAGCGGCAGGATCTCGGCGGCGGTGCCAGTCACAAAGGCCTCATCGGCGGTATACAGCTCATCACGAGTGATCCGGCGCTCCTGAACCTCCAGGCCCAGCGTATCGCGGGCCAGACAGATCACGCTATCGCGGGTAATCCCCTGCAGGCAGGAGGTCACCTCGGGGGTATGCAGCGCGCCATCGCGCACCAGAAAGACATTGGCCGCCGAGGCCTCGGCGACATAGCCCTCGGGGTCGAGCATGATGGCCTCGTCGAACCCCGCTTTGACCGCCGTATTCAGCGCCAGCATCGAATTGACGTAGTGGCCATTGGTCTTGGCGCGACACAGGCTGATATTGACGTGGTGCCGCGCCCAGGAGGAAGTCAGTGCCCGCAACCCGATGGCGGCGGCCTGGGGAGAGATGTAGTCGCCCAGGTCCCAGGCAGCGATCATCACATGCACGCTGAGCCCCTTGGCACGCAGCCCCAAGCCTTCCGACCCGAAGAACACCGTCGGCTTGAGGTAGGCGTTGGTCAGATCGTTCTTGGCCAGGCATTGACGCTGCGCCTCGATCAGCGCCTCTTCGCCGATCTCAAGCGGCATGTCCAGCGCATGGGCGCTATCGGCCAGGCGCCGGGTATGCTCGGCGACACGAAACAGGTGGGTCCCGTCGGGGCCCGCATAGGCGCGCACGCCTTCGAAGCAGCCCATGCCGTAGTGCAGGGTATGGTTCAGCAGGTGGGTACGGGCTTCACGCCAGGCAAGCCACTCGCCGTCATGCCAGATCCAGCCATCGCGTTCGTCCAGTGGCGTCATCTTGCTATCCTTTGTGTCGTATCCGGGGCCGTCTCACAGCCGGCCCGCCTCGGCCCAGGCCTTGCACCAGCCGTCGATCAGCTCACGCTGGTGGGGCTGAAGGCCCTGATAGGCCCAGGCGGCGATCTCGTCATTCTGGGGATCGGGCACGCCGACCCGGCTGCCGGCCAGGGCCTGGATCACCGCATGCCCACACAGCGGGACATAGCCTTCCGAATAGCCCCCTTCGTGGACCATCACCAGGCCAGCGTTGCCGATCCGACTGGCCAGCGCCTTGAGCTGCCGGGTCATGTCGGCGAAGGCCTCGCTATTGAGCAGCATCTTGCCCAGCGGGTCCTTGGCGCAGGCATCATAACCGCAGGCCACCACGATCAGCTCGGGGGCGAAGGCCTCGATGGCCGGCACCACCAGCTCGTCCATGGCATAGGCATAGGCACCGATTCCGCAGCCCGGCGGCAGCGGCAGGTTCAGGTTAGCTCCCCGGCCACGCCCCTCGCCCTGCTCCGAGAAGCCGCCGGTTTCCAGGGGGTAGTTGCCGGCCTGATGGATCGACAGGGTGAACACCTCGGGGTCGGAATAAAAGGCCGCCTGCTGGCCGTTGCCGTGATGCACGTCCCAGTCCAGGATCGCGACTCGCCCGACCTGACCCAGTGCCCGAGCGCGACGCACCGCCACCGGGATATTGCCCAGCAGGCAGAAGCCACGGCCGCGATCGGCCTCGGCGTGATGCCCGGGCGGGCGGCACAGCGCATAGGCGCTGGCCAGCTCACCACAGGCCACCGCCTGCACCGCTGCAATGGCCAGCCCTGCCGAGTGGCGCGCCGCCGCCAGGCTGCCCGGCTGATAGGGAGCACAGTCGCCGGCATCACCCCCGCGGGCTCGGTCGCCAGCCTCCAGCGTCGCGAGATACTCGGCGGTATGGAAACGCTCCAGGTCCCCACGGGTGGCTGCTGGCGGCTTGCACACCGCCAGCTGGTCGATCAACCCCGACACCTCGAGCAGGTTCTTCAGTCGCCGCTTGCTTTCAGGGCTCTCGGAGGCAGGCTGGGGCTGCAGAAACTCGCCGGGAGAAGCGAATACACCGATGGCGCCGGGATCATGCCAGAAGCAGCGCTCGTGCCAGAAAAACCCCGTGGTCGCTTGACCATCGTCGGCGCCTGCGGTCATTCCCGCCCCTCCAGCTGCTCCCACACCTCGATAGCCGCCGCCAGGTCTTCCAGCGAGGCTCCCACCGACTTGAACAGGGTAATAGCCTCATCCGAGGAGCGACCGGGCCGCTGCCCCGTCAGCAGTTCGGCCAGGTCGGCGCGAATGTCGCCGATGTCGAAGGCCCCTTCATCGATGGCCTGGAGAATGTCGCCCGCCTCGCCCTTGGCGCCGGCATAGGTGTCGACGAACACCTCACTGCGCTTGAGGCAGTCGCTATCGGTCTCCCGCATGGTGGGACGAAAGGCGCCGATCAGATCCAGGTGGGTGCCGGGCGATAGCCAGGCGCCGTGGATCAGGGGCTCGCTGGACAGCGTCACGCAGCTGATCAGGTCGGCCTCGCGCGCGGCTGATTCCAGCTCGGTGACCGCCGCCGTCTCGAAGCGATCGGCATAGTCGGCGGCCAGTCGCTCGGCCTTCTCCGGATGGCGTCCCCAGAGGCGCACCCGCTTGATGGGGCGCACCGCGGCATGGGCCTCGATGACCATCGGCGCCAGCTTGCCGGTGCCCACCACCAGCAGGGTCTCGGCATCGGCTCTGGCCAGCTCTCGGGCCGCCAGCGCGGACGCCGCCGCGGTACGCCGACGAGTCAGCTCGCTGCCGTCCATGCAGGCCAGGGGGCGTCCATGGGCGCCCTCGCTGAGAAAATAGACGCCCGAAATGGCGGGCAGGCCGTGGTCGGCATTCTGGGGAAGACGTTAACCATCTTCACCCCGATATAGCCCGCCCGCTCCCAGGCCGGCATCAGCAGCATGGTGGCCTCACCGTCCGGACGGTGCATGGCGTGATGGTGTCGCGGCGGCGACTCCACCCCCTCGCGAAAGGTCATGGCCAGCCGCTCCACCAGCGCCGGCCAGGGCAGCGAAGCAGCGACATCGTCGGCGCCGATGATACGCATATCAGGCCTCCGGGAGCGCCGCAACGACCATGATCTCGACCTTCCACTCCGGCTTGGCCAGCTTGGCTTCCACCGCCGCTCGGACCGGCGGGCGCTCGGGCACCACCCAGGCATCCCAGGCGGCATTCATCTGGTCGAACTCGGTCATGCTGGTCACCCAGATCTGCGCCGACACCAGATTCTCCTTGGAGGTGCCGGCGTCGGCCAGCAGGCGTTCGATCTTGGCCAGCACCTGCTCGGTCTGGCCTTGCATGTCGGCGGAGGCATCGCTGGGCACCTGCCCCGCCAGGTAAACGGTGCCGTTGTGCACGGTGATCTGACTCATGCGGGTATTGCTGTCGTGATAGCTGACGGTCATGGTTGCAATCTCTCTCTGGTAATGGATCGACGCTCAGGCGCCGGTGAAGCCGCCCATGAAGGCGGCAAGGTTGTCACCCAGGACATCGGTCGGGTAGCCGCCCTCCTGCACCAGCACCGTGGGCAGGCCAAGGCGCGCCAGACGCCGGCCAACGGCGGTGAAGTCGGCAGTTTCCAGGGCCAGGCCGGCCAGCGGATCGTCACGGTGGGCATCGAGCCCAAGAGCCACCACCACCGCGTCAGGGCGAAAGTCGTCGAGACGCGCCAGCAGGGTGTCCAGGGTGGCAAGAAATGTCGCCCCATCGCTGCCCAGCGCCAGCGGCAGATCGACATTGGTGCCCAGCCCCTCACCCATCCCTTCCTCATTGGCACCGCCCCAGAAGAAAGGGTAGAAATCGGCGGGATCGGCGTGTAGCGACCCGGTCCAGACGTCACCACGATAATAGAAGATATCCTGGGTACCGTTACCGTGGTGCAAATCGACGTCGATGATGGCGACCCGGGAAAACTGCTCGCGCAGCACCGTGGCGGCCAGGGCCGAGTTATTGAGGAAGCAGAATCCCCGGCCCGGTCGGGCCCGGCATGGTGGCCAGGCGGGCGGCACAGCGCATAGGTGGTGCCGTGGCCGCTCAACACCGCCTCCGCCGCCGCCTGGGCCGAGGCCGCGCTCGCCAAGATGCCGTGAAAGCTGTCGGCGCCGATCGGGCAGGCCATGTCGTGCAGGTGCCAGCCCGCCTGCCCCACCGGATGACGCGGGTAGTGATGACCGCCACCGCAGGGATGAACATTGGGCGACACCAGCTCGGCGGCATCCGGCAGGGCTTGCCAGCGAGCGTGGATCGTCTCGAGGAACGTCAGGTAGCGGGGCGTATGCACCTTCGCCAGGCGGCTGCGCAGCAGAGGGGTATCGACCGCCTCGGGCGCGTTCAGCATCAGACCGGCGGCAGCCAATCCCTTGCCTAGCAGATCGGCGCGCAGCGGCCCCTCAGGCGACGGCGCGGGCCGGCCACGCAGCAGGAAGGTGGGCGGTGCGTGGCGCTCCTGATCGGGATGATAGAAGAGCTTCATGGCAACTCCATTTCAGCGTAGCAGCGACGGAATCCAGGTCGACAGCGCCGGGAACGCAGCCAGCAGCAGGATCACGCCGATATAGGCCACATAGAACGGCAGCGAGGCCAGAATCGCCCGCTCATAAGGCACATTGGCTATACGCGCCGCCGTCATCAAGGTCATTCCGACCGGTGGAGTAACGTTAGAGATATTGAGCACCACGATCATCAGGATCGCAAAGTGCAGCGGGTCAAAGCCGAGTTGGATCATTGCGGGCACCAGCACCGGGGCGACCACCACGAGGGCGGGTAACACATCCATTACCGTGCCGATCAGAATCAGCAGCAGACAAACCGCCATTAGCTGCAGAAAGGCCGAGTCGCTGAATGTCGTGATCAGGCCGGCCGCATCCCGGGCAATCCCCGAGCGGGTAACAAACCAACCCAGTACCGCCGAGGTGGCCAGCAGGAAAAACACGACGCCGGAGAATCGCACCGTAATCACCAAAGCGTTCCAGACCTTGCGCCAGGAAAGATTACGGTAGAAGACCACACCAATGACCAGGGCATAGATAGCGGCAAAGCCGGATGCCTCGGTAATGGTCGTGAGCCCCGAAAGGATGCCACCCAGAATGATCAGTGGCACGATCATCGCCGGCAATGCCACCAGAAAGGAGAGCGCTGCGACCTTCAGGGGGGTGGGCGGCTGCTTAGGGTAGCCGCGCTTCCAGGCCAGGAACAAGCTCACCGCTAGCAGCGCCATCGCCATCAGCAGGCCTGGGATGATCCCACCGGCAAACAGGTCGATTACAGAGATATCGCGAAGCAGCGTAGCGTACACCACCATCACCACGCTAGGCGGAATGATCGGGCCAATGATGGACGAACAGGCGGTGATCGCTGCCGCGTAGTCGGCATCGTACCCTGACGCTTCATTTCAGGAATCATGATCTTGCCTATCGCCACGGTATCGGTGATCGCCGCCCCGGTCAGCCCGGCAAAGAACACCGAGACGGAGACATTGACGTGTGAGAGTGCCCCACGCACCCGTCCGAACAGGGCATTATTGAAGGTAATCAGCTTTTCGGGTGAGGCCGCCCTGATTCATCAGTTCGGCGGTAAAGATAAAATAGGGCACGGCAATTAGCAGGAAGCCCGATACCCCGGAAAACATGCGATCGGCGATAATGCCGAGCATGCGCTCGCCGCCGATGGCATAGCCCCCGGCCAGCCCGGAGAGCGCCATCACTACCGCGACCGGGGCACCGATCAGCAGCAGCAGCAGAAAGGCGATGATTGCAGGGGTCATCAGCGCTCCTCCACGTCGGTGGTCTCGATGAGCTCATCGATCATGTGATCGTCATCGATGAAATGTTCCAGCAGCGAAAAACCGTGGACCAAGTGCAACAGGATGATGGCACCGCTGATCGGCACCACAATGGAGGTGAACTTGCCGTGTACGCGTATCTGGTCAGAGACCATGTAGACCTGGCGAGTCCCCTGAAAGTAGTCCCAGCCGTACCAGAGCAGCAGAGCACCAAACACGCCAATGGCCATCAGGCAAAGCACCGCGGCCACCACGGTCAGGATACGCGGCAAGCTTCTGACCAGAAGGGTCATGGCCACATGCTCACCGTAACGGAGCGATATGGTCATCGACAGGAAGCCGATCCACGGCAGGAAGAGCCTAGCCAGAGAATAGGTCCAGCTCAGGGTACTGCCGGTAAACAGCTTGTAGACGAAGGCGGTGAAAGAGATACCCAGCATGGCCAACACGCAAGCCACGCACACGATAATCGCCAACCGGTTGACCAGATCGCTCAGCTGACGAAGGGGGACAGGAAACTCATGACATCACCTCACGGACGGGCGCCCGGCCGATGCTGACGGCCGGGCGCGGCTCGATGGATCGGTAACCATCAGCGTCCGTAGGTGGCCATGTCGGACTCGGCCACCTCGACGCGAACGCGCTCGACCTCCTCGAGGAAGGCGTCTACCCGGTCGCCGTCGAGACCGAAATCGTTGACGATCCAGTCGCGCCAGGCGGGAGTGGCGATGTCGGCCATGCGCGCCCGCTCTTCGGGAGGCATGATGTAGCACTCCTGGAAGGTCTGGCAGGACTCTTCCCAGCTGGCGGTGGCGAGCGCGCCGGACATACCGTGTCCGATGGCAATTGCCTCGCGAGCGGAGGTGACGATGGCTTCCTGCTGCTCCTCGGTAAGGCTTTGGAACCAATCCTCGCTGACCAGCCACGCCGCGCTGTTGTAGACGTGCCCGGTGAGGGTCGTGTAGTCGGTCACCTCGTGGAAGTTGAAGGTGGTGTTCAGCACTGGGGCGTTGAACTGGCCGTCTGCCAGCCCAGTTTCCAGAGCGGTGATCACCTCGCCCCAGGGCAGCGGGGTGGCAGACGCACCCAGCGCGCGCATGATTGCCACATGCCCCGGGTTCTCCTCGGTGCGGATATTGAGGCCTTCGAGATCGTCGACGGTACGGATCAGTCGCTCATTATTGGTGAAAGCCACGAACCCCCGCCATCGTCGAAGGTGCCGAGATAGCGCATGTCGGTCTCTTCGACGGTGCCGGACATGAAGTCGGCGAACCACTCTCCGTCGAAGAAGGCCCACGCCTGCCGCCAATTGTCGAAGATGAAGGGCGCGGTCATCATCTGGTAGTCGGGATAGTAGGAGGACATGGCGCCGGTGGTGATAATGGTGGACTGAAGGGTCCGCCCCCCTGCACTTCCCGCGCGGTTTCGACTTCGGAACCCAACTGACTGTTACCGAAGATCGACACCGTGATCTCGCCATCGGTGCGCGTCTCTACCAGATTCTTGAAGTGCACCAGTGCTGGGTAGACTTCATTGTTACTCATGTCCTCGGGAAGGATAGTGGCAATGGCCATCTCCTCCGCCTGCGCCTGAGCGGCTGCCATGGCCAGCGGGAGGGACGCCAGGGCGAACAGACCGGTAAGGGATCTCTTGTGCATCTTGTCAGCCTCTTGTGCTTATTCGTTGCATGGCTCGGTCACACGACAGCGCTAGCAGCACTGTCCTGAGTAAGAGCCTAGGACGCAATCGGCGTGACCGCTTGCCCGTTACTGCGCAGCCTTTGCCCGAAACTGCGCTACGGATTAACCGGCATGACGATCCACGGAGGGGAAATATCGAAGTGGCGCCGATAGGCACGGAAAAGCTCCTTGGTCACGGAAACCGACCAGGGCGGCAATCTGCCCAAGCTGAGCCCACTGTGGCAGACCAGGGTGCGGGCATGTTCCAGGCGGCGACGCTGCACATAGGCCTGGGGGTGGAACCGACTGATTCGCGAAAGCGTCCGTGGAAGTGCCCTACGCTCATCGCACATATCGCCGCTAGCTGTTCGACTCGAATCTCATCAGCCAGATGGCGATCGATCCAGGCATTCAGCCGTGACAGGTTAAGACGCTCGCGGGAACGTTTTGACAAGGAGGAGCCAAGCTCGACTGCCGGGCCCTGATCCACCAGGTGAAGATGAATGGCGCGCAGCAGCAGGGCCGCGATCTCGCTGTGCAGGGCCGGGCAGGCTTCAAGCTGGTAGATCAGGCTGTCAGCCAGCTGACGCAGGCGCGGTGGCACTCCGAAGAAACGCGGTTGCTCGAATAACCGCTCGATGCAATCGGCATCACGAAGCGACTCGAGGCCAACCACTGGAATATCCAGCACCAGGGTGCGGTTGCGGCCATCGCCCTGGTATTCATGGTGATAAGAGCAGGGGATCAGACAGCCGCGGCTGGCGGTAATCCGCTCCCCAAGCCCTTCGACGGCAAGCTCGGTCATGCCGCTGGTTGCTAGAATCAGCTGATGGTGGACGTGGGCATGCGCCACATGCTCAGGGGCCAGGGTGCAGGCACGCAGTTCCAGTGGGGAATTCATAGGACGTTGTTATCATTGATATCAAGGGGTACTTGATACCTTACTCCGCCCCGACACGATACGAAAGCACGCCCCGATTCAACGCGCAGCCCCACGGCCACTCCATCAGCAGCGTCCCTGCATGCGCAGCCCTGGCGGGCAGAAACCGCGACCGGGGCCGCGCTTGTCATGATGGCCGCGATCTTCATCGATCACGATCAGCGGCTGGGTCTTGATGCGCGCGGGCTGGTAGCTGCAGCCGGCGACCAGCAAGCCGGAGAGCACGAGGATGCATAGGGTCAATAGGCGGCGGGACATGGGCAATCTCCTGATAGTCTGCCAAGGCGGGCATTCTAGCGAAGGCGGAACCCGCCACCCATGTGGTGCGTTGGCGACAAGCGCGTCGCCATAATGCGACAGTAGCCACCGATTGCGTCACCGGCGATAGTAGCGATTATTAGCCTGCAAACCGGTAACCCCCATGGACCTCCTGCGCCGCCACACCCTCTTAGTCATCCTCCTCGGCAGCCTCGTGATCTCCCTGGCCATGGGCCTGCGTCACGGCTTCGGGCTGTTTCTCGAGCCGATGAGCAGCGACCTGGGCTGGGGCCGGGAGGTGTTCGCCTTCGCCCTGGCGCTGCAGAACCTGATCTGGGGCCTGGCGCAGCCCTTCACCGGTGCGCTGGCCGACCGCTTCGGCGCCGCACGCGTCGCGGCGATCGGCGGGCTGCTCTATGCGGTAGGGCTGATCTTCATGGGGCTATCGGATACCGCCCTGGGCATGTCGCTCTCCGCCGGGGTGCTGATCGGGCTGGGCCTGTCCGGCACCACCTTCTCGGTGATCCTCGGCGCGGTGGGGCGTGCCGTGGCGCCGGAGAAGCGCAGCATGGCCATGGGCATCGTCAGCGCCGCCGGCTCCTTCGGCCAGTTCGCCATGCTGCCGGGGACCCTGGGCCTGCTGGAATGGCTGGGCTGGTCGGCGGCACTGCTGGTAATGGGCGCCATGGCGGCGCTGATGGTGCCCCTGGGGGCATGCTGCGCGACCGCCCCTCGCCGCGCCGCGGCAGCGATATCACCCTGGGCGCCGCCCTGGACGAGGCCGCCGGGCATCGCGGTTTCTGGCTGCTCTGCCTGGGCTTCTTTGTCTGCGGATTTCAGGTGGTCTTCATCGGCGTGCACCTGCCGGGCTATTTGTTCGACAGCGGGCTGGCGGTGCAGGTGGGCAGTACGGCGCTGGCGCTGGTGGGGCTCTTCAATATCTTCGGCACCTACGCGGCCGGCTGGCTCGGCGGGCACCTCTCCAAGGCGCGACTGCTGGTCTGGCTCTATCTGGCCCGCGGGGTGGTGATCACCGCTTTCGTGTTCGTGATCCCCTTGAGCCCAGCCAGCACCTACGCCTTCGCCGTCGCCATGGGCCTGCTGTGGCTCTCCACGGTGCCCTTGACCAACGGTATCGTCGCCGTGGTCTTCGGCGTCCGCCACCTGTCGATGCTGGCCGGCATCGTCTTTCTCTTCCACCAGCTCGGCTCCTTCATGGGCGTCTGGCTGGGCGGCTGGCTCTATGACCTCACCGGCCACTATGATGAAGTCTGGAAGATCGCCATTCTGCTCTCGGTGGTGGCCGCCCTGCTGCACTGGTTCATCAGCGAAGCCCCGATTCACCGCCCCAGCGCCACGGAAGCCCAGGCATGACCTCTCTCATCCTGATACGTCTTGCCGCCGTCCTGCTCACCGCCTCTGCCCTGACCCTGGCGTGGTGGGGCTGGCAGGCCGCCGATGCCAGCCTGTTGCTGCTTGGCAGCCGACTCTGCTGACCCCCACGGGAAAAGCAGGGTAACCCGCGACAGGGGTCGGCAATCGCCCTATACTGCACTGCAGCATATGCGCTGACGGAGGCCAGTCCGGTCCGGGACGGACTCGCCGCCCGGCGCCCCACAGGAATCGCAAAAGGAAGGCGAGATGATCGGGATCTCGGCGATTGCCATCGCCCTGCTGCTGTTGATGTTTCTGGCCTACCGCGGCCTCAGCCTGCTGATTCTCGCCCCGGCGCTGGCCGCGCTGGTGGCCCTGGTCTCCGTCGATACGCCATTGCTGGCCAGCTACACCCAGGTCTTCATGGGGGCCGCCGGGGACTTCATCGTCCGCTTCTTCCCGCTGTTCCTACTGGGCGCGGTTTTCGGCAAGCTGATGGAGGATTCAGGCAGCGCCGAGGTGCTGGCCAGTGCCATCGTCGAGCGCCTGGGCGATACCCGCGCCATCCTGGCGGTGGTGCTCTCCTGTGCGGTGATGACCTACGGCGGTGTCTCGCTGTTCGTGGTGGCCTTCGCGGTCTACCCGATCGCCGCGGCCCTGTTCCGCCAGGCCAACCTGCCCAAGCGGCTGATCCCCGGCACCATTGCCCTGGGCGCCTTCACCTTCACCATGACGGCGCTGCCCGGCACGCCGGCCATTCAGAATGCCATCCCCATGCCCTACTTCGGCACCTCGCCGTTCGCCGCGCCGGGCCTTGGCATTCTCACCGGCCTGGTCATGCTGGGTCTCGGGCAGGCCTGGCTGAGCCATCGGGCACGCCAGGCCCGCTCGGCCGGCGAAGGCTACGGTGACCACCAGGGCGAGGCACCCCAGGCCGACCACCTGCGAGAGCGAGCCGCGGGCGAGGGGTTCGATCTGGCCGAGGTGGCACCACATCAGGCGCTTCGCGACCTGCCCTCGCTGTGGCTAGCGCTGCTGCCCATCGTGCTGGTCATTGCCCTTAACCTGCTGTTCACCGCAGTGGTGATCCCGGCCATGGACACCGCCTATCTGGCCGAGCCGGCCTTCGGAGCCACCAGCATCGAGTCGCTGCGCGGCGTCTGGTCGGTGATCGCTGCCCTGGTAATCGCCATCGGGGTCCTGATCCTCACCAATCGGAGGCGCCTGGAGGCGCTCACCACCACCCTCGACAGCGGCGCCAATGCCTCGCTGCTGCCGATCTTCAATACCGCCAGCCTGGTCGGCTTCGGCTCGGTGATTGCCTCGCTGGCAGCCTTCGAGACGATCAGCCTCTGGGTCACCTCGGTAGGAGGAGACAACCCGCTGATCTCGCTGGCTATCGCGGTCAACCTGCTGGCCGGCATGACCGGCTCGGCCTCCGGCGGCATGAGCATCGCCCTGGCCACGCTGGGCGACGCCTACCTGGCCATGGGTCAGGCCGCCGGCATCGCTCCCGAGCTAATGCACCGGGTCACGGCCGTCGCCACCGGCGGGCTGGATGCCCTGCCGCATAACGGCGCGGTGATCACCCTGCTCTCCATCTGTGGCCTGACGCACCGCCAGGCCTATCTGGATATTGCGGTGGTCGCCGTGCTGGTTCCCATCCTCTCACTGGTACTGCTGATCACCCTGGGCACCCTGGTGGGGACTTTCTGAGGTCGGCAGGTGGCCACTCTCGATCGGCTGTCTCGGTCCCGGCGACCTCACTGGTGAAGTCGATCTCGTTGATGTTTTCGTCGAGAAAGTCGAGCAGCGCCCGCACGGCGGGAAGCACGCCGCGCCGCGTGGGGAAGACGGCGTGCAGGATACCGCCCCGGGGTTCCCAGCCGGGCAGCACGTCGACGAGACGCCCCGCCTGAAGGTCGCGGCCGGCCACCAGCAGGGCCAGCTTGACCACCCCCAGGCCCGCCAGCGCCGCCTGATGCAGGGTCTCGGCGTTGTCGGTGACCAGTCGAGGACGGTGACGGATCTGGGCGCTCTCTCCCTGGGGCCCGTCCAGCACCCAGAGGTGCTGCCGGTGGAGCTGCTCGAAGTCCAGGCTCGGCAGCCTGGCCAGATCGCCCGGCGCCGGCGACCGGGGCCAGGATCGCGCCTCCAGCAGAGAAGGCGTGGCGACCAGCCGCTGGGGACTCTTCGACAGCACCTTCATGGAGAGGTCGCTATCCTCGAGGGGCGGAAAGCGCACCCGGATGGCCATGTCGAAGCCCTCCTTGATCACGTCCACCCGCCGGCTGGTGGCCTCTACTTCCACCTGCACGTCGGGACACTGGGCCATGAAGCGCACCAGCAGCGGGGTGATCAGGTAGTGGAGCAGGCTCGGCGGGCAGCTCAGGCGCACCGTACCCCTCGGCTGGGCGATGTTGCGCTGGATCAGCGCCTCTGCCGCCTCCGCCTCTACCAGCATCGCCACGCAGTGGCGGTAGAAGGCCTGTCCCAGCTCGGTGACCGACAGATGGCGCGTGGAGCGATGAATCAGCCGGGTGCCCAGGCGCTCCTCCAGTTGAGCGATGCGCCGGCTGAGCTTCGACTTGGGAATGCCCAGGGCACGGCCCGCCGGGGCGAACCCACCATGATCCACCACCTGGACGAAAAAATAGAAGTCGTTGAAATCCTGCATAAGGGCTCGCCCTTGTCGTCCTATGAATAGAACGGAGAGGGCAAATTATACCCCTACCGGCCTATTCGTTCCCAATATAGTCTTCCTGCATCGGGCAACGCCCCAATCTATGCAGGAGCCAGACCATGAAGAACATCCAAGGCATCTATGGCGCCCCCCGCGGCCACTGGGTAGGCGACGGCTTCCCCGTGCGCTCGCTATTCAGCTATGACCGCCTGGGCGCCGACCACCTGAGCCCCTTCCTGCTGCTCGACCATGCCGGCCCCCGCGACTTCGCCCCGGCAAGCCGGCCGCGCGGCGTCGGCGCCCATCCGCACCGCGGCTTCGAGACCGTGACCCTGGTCTACCGCGGCGAGCTGGCGCATCGCGACTCCACCGGCAGCGGCGGACGCATCGGCGAGGGCGACGTCCAGTGGATGACCGCCGGCGCCGGCATCGTTCACGAAGAGTTCCACTCCCCCGCCTTCACCGAGCGGGGCGGCACCCTGGAGATGGTGCAGCTGTGGGTCAATCTACCGGCCGCACACAAGTCGGCCCCCGCGGCCTACCAGACACTGCTCGACGCCGACATTCCCCGAGTGGCGCTGCCGAGCCGCGCCGGCGAGCTGCGGGTGATCGCGGGCAGCTATCGCGGCCATGAAGGCCCGGCCCGCACCTTTTCCCCCGTCGAAATGTGGGACCTGCGGCTAAAGCCGGGCGGCGAAACGTTCCTGAGGGTCCCCGAGGGGCACACCACCCTGCTGGTGGTGCTCGAGGGCACCGTGCAGGTCAACGGCGACACCGTGGTGCGCGACGCCGGCCTGGTCTGCTTCGAACGCCAGGGCGACGAAATACACCTCGAGTCCAACAACGACGCCAAGTTGCTGCTGCTCGCCGGCGAGCCCCTCGACGAGCCGGTGGTGGGCTACGGCCCCTTCGTGATGACCAGCGAAGCGGAGATTCACCAGGCCTTTTCCGATTTCCAGGCCGGCAAGTTCGGCCGCCTGGAGGGCTAGCGGCCCTGCCGCGGCCCACCGCGCCCGGCATCCCGCCGGGCGCTTTTATCAACCTAGGAGGAAAGTCACCATGTCCTTTACCTACAATCGCCTGAACAAGGACGACGTCGCCCTGCTGATGGTCGACCATCAGGCCGGCCTGCTCTCGCTGGTGCGCGATTTCAGCCCCGACGACTTCAAGAACAACGTCCTGGCCCTGGCCGACATTGCCAAGTTCTTCGAGATCCCCACCATCCTCACCACCAGCTTCGAGGACGGCCCCAACGGCCCCATGGTACCCGAGCTCAAGGAGACCTTCCCCGACGCTCCCTACTTCGCCCGCCCCGGCCAGATCAACGCCTGGGACAACGAAGAGTTCGTGGCGGCGATCAAGGCCACCGGCAAGAAGCAGCTGCTGATCGCCGGCGTGGTGACCGAGGTGTGCGTGGCCTTCCCGGTGCTCTCGGCCCTGGAAGAAGGCTATGAGGTGTTCGTGGTCACCGACGCCTCCGGCACCTTCAACCAGACCACCCGCGATGCCGCCTGGGATCGCATGTCCCAGGCCGGGGCCCAGCTGACGACCTGGTTCGGCGTCGGCTGCGAACTGCACCGCGACTGGCGCAACGACATCGAGGGCTTCGGCGGCCTGCTGGCCGGCCACCTGCCCGCTTACGCCAACCTGATCCAGAGCTACACGGCTCAGAAGGCCTAAGCGCAAGGGGCCCGGCGCTGGCCGGGTCCTGCGCGCCTTCTCTCGACAGGCACTACAAACGGCCAAAGCCTATGCTGAACAAGTGCTGTCCGCTCTGCCCACTTCGACCTTTCGGGGAATTACGACAATGAGCAATCTCGTCACCGACGCCGACCCCTCTTCCTCCCTGGACTGCCCCATCGTCGACGGCACACGCCAGGTGCAGCATGTCGCACCGCGCACCGCCGATGTGGGCGGCATTCCCGTCAACCGCGTGCTGCCCTCGCGCCAGCGGCGCCTGATAGGGGCCTGGTGCTTCCTCGACCATGCCGGCCCGGCGGTCTTCAAGGGCGACTCGCGCGGCCTGCGCGTCGGCCCCCACCCTCACATCGGCCTGCAGACCTTTACCTGGATGATCGAGGGGGAGGTCCTGCACCGCGACAGCCTGGGCAACGAGCAGGTGATTCGTCCCGGCCAGGTCAACCTGATGACCGCGGGCCGCGGTATCAGCCACACCGAGGAGTCGGTGCCCGGCGACTCCCACCTGCATGCCGCCCAGCTCTGGATCGCCCTGCCTGACGCCCACCGCCGCACCGACCCGCGCTTCGACCACTACCCAACGCTGCCGCAGTGGCGCGAGGGAGAGGTCGAGATGACCCTGCTCACCGGCGAGTTCGCCGGTCACCGCGCGCCGACGCTGGCGTTTTCACCGCTGGTGGGCCTGGACCTCACGGCGGCCTCCGCCGGCTCGCTGACGCTGCCGCTGCGAGAGGAGTTCGAGTACGGCTTGCTGCCGCTGGAAGGCGAACTGCAGGTCGAAGGCGAGCGCTTCGCCGTCAACGAGCTGGCCTATCTGGGCCGTGGGCGCAGCCGGATCGACCTGGAACTGCCCGAAGGGGGCGCGCCATTCTGGTGGGCGGCGAACCGCTGGGCGAGGAGATCCTGATCTGGTGGAACTTCGTTGGCCACAGCAAAGAAGAGATCGCCGAGGCCCAGCGCGACTGGGAAGCCGGCAGCGAGCGCTTCGGCAGCATCCCCCAGTTCGACGGCAAGCGTCTGACACCACCGCCCCTGCCCTGGAAGTCCTGAGCACATCGGCCGATCTCCCGCCACCCGAAGGCAGTCTGCCTCACCGGCGGGAACCCTTTCGCCCCCCTCGTGCGTCCTTGGGGGCACGCCGGGACAACCGTCACGGCGTGCCCCTTACGCGACACCCGAGGAGACACCGCCATGAGCACTGCAACCACTTCCACCACCGCTGTCCGCGAAGCCGGGTTGGTGGACCAGGACGCCCTGCGCCAACAGGTGCAAGAGATGTATCGCCGGGTGGCCAAGGATCCCCAAGGCGACTTCCACTTTGCCATGGGCCGTCCCCTGGCCGAAGAGCTGGGATATCCGCCTGCCGATCTGGATCGCATCCCGCCGCAGGCCCTGGAGTCCTTCGCCGGCGTCGGCCACTTTCTGGCGCTGGCGAATATCCAGCCCGGCGAGAGGGTGCTGGACCTAGGCAGCGGCTCCGGCACCGATGCCTTTCTCGCCGCGCTCTACACAGGCCCCCAAGGCCAGGTCCTGGGCCTCGACATGACCGACGAGCAGCGGGTCAAGGCACAGCGCCTGGCCGGGGCAGCCGGGGTCAGCAACCTCAGCTTCCATGCCGGCTACATCGAGGCACCCCCCTTCGACGATGCCAGCATCGACGTGGTGATCAGCAACGGCGTCATCAACCTCTCCGCGGAGAAGGACCGGGTATTCGCCGAGATTGCCCGCGTGCTGCGACCGGGCGGCCGGCTGGCACTGTCGGATATCGTCACCGAGCGGCAGCTCCCGGAAAAGGTCAAGTGCGACGCCACCCTGTGGGCGGCCTGCATCGGCGGCGCCATGCAGCAGGACGACTACCGGAGCGCCATCAATGCCGCCGGGCTGCGGGTGGAGAAAGTGCAGGACAACCCTCAGTACCGCTTTCTCACCGATGCCGCCCAGGGTGCAAGCCGCACCTTTGGGGTGAAGAGCATCAGCCTGCTGGCCATCAAGCCTACCTGACCCGCACGGTGCCTTGCGGGGAGAGCCGCGAGGCACCGTCTCAAACAGCGGGGCAGGCGGACCACTGGCAAGGCCCTATCCCGCGGGTCACTTCGGCCACGGCGACTTTTCGGACAGCGCCTAACCATCTGGAGGAGCATCGACATGCGACCGGATGCGGTGAAGCGGCCTGGGGAGCCCCCATGGCGAGCGCTCGGTCGGCGATACCGCCGCCACCTCGTGCTGTTACGCACCGCCCTCGTGCTCGCCGCCGTGATCGTGGCGGTCCTCCAGCTGGCAGGCACACCGCCCCTGTGGTTGCAGCAGGGCTCGGACAGCGCGCTGGTGCTGGTGGCGACCTGCGTGATTTATGCGCTGGTGCTGGCGATTCCCTTCGTCCCGTCGGTGGAGCTCGGGCTGCTCATCATGGTGCTGTTCGGCCCACCCGGTGCCGCCGGGGCCTATCTTGCCACCTGCACCGGACTGAGCAGTGCCTACTTGATCGGCCGGCGCCTTGGCCGAGCCGCACCGCTTGACCGCATCACCCTGCTCAAGACATACCGCGCCCGGCTCAAGGCCCCCAGTGCGGGGCTCCCTGCCGGCCTGCTCCCCGTCCTATCGCTGATGACGCTGCTGAACATGCCGGGCAACACCGCCATCGGCGGCGGCGGTGGCATTGCCATGGCCTACGGCGCCGGACGACTGCTGACGCTCCCCGCCTTCCTTGCCACCGTAGCGGTCGCCACGGCATTTCTGCCTCTCGCCTTCGTCACCGGCCTGATCGGCCTCGAACGCTGGGTAGGCTCATAGCCAGGTTGCGCATCGAGCAGAGCGAGGCACGAGGCGACATCACCGCCCCCTCGCCAGCCGCTATACTGACGGGGCAAGGGCCGCCCAGCGCCTGACAGCTCCCCAGGCGACGTGCGAGCCGTCGCTGCGCCGGCTCTGCACCCGCTACGGCTTTGTCTACTACGGTGAGTGGGAGCGCATCCTGGGCAGGACGCCTCGCCGGCGGGGCCCGGACCGACGGGGCCAAGCGACGGCACCGTGCCGATCACGCCATACTGCGTGAAGCTGAACAGGTACTCGCCACCCCCGGCGGCGACCTCGACCGCCCGCCACCAGGCTGCCAGGCCGTGGGCCGGCAACCCGGCCTGCACCGCGACCTCCACACGTGAGCGAAGAAAGGGCAGCCAGTCTCCGCTCAGGTCCAGGGCGACGAAGGGGAATGCCGACACGGCCTGCAGGCCGGCGGCGCGCAGGAGCGCTACCAGCCTGCGGCCAACGCGACCATCCACCTGACGGTCCACGTTGGCCTGCACGACCCGGCGCGTGACCTCGGGATCCCCCGGGTAGACGGCCAGGGTCTCCCAGTCCGCCTCCACACAGAGGATGCGTCCACCCGGACGCACGACCCGGCGCATCTCCGCGACGGCCCGCTGCGGGTCGGGAAGGTGCAGCAGTACCCAGCGGCAGAGGGCGGCGTCGAAACCCCCGTCGCGATAGGGCAGCGCACGGGCGTCGCCTGCCTCCGTCAGCACCCGGTCCAGCATGCCCGCCTGCCGGGCCGCGCGTCGGGCGTGCTGGAGCAGGCCAGGCGAGAGATCCAGGGCGTGCACCCTACCCTGGAGACTCAGGTGCCGGGCGAGCTCGACGGCCATGTGGCCAGTGCCGGCGCCGACGTCCAGGAAGCGCTCCCCCGCCTGGGGCGCGAGCAGGGTCAGCCAGCGCTGCCGGGCGCAACCTTCGGAGGCGGTAGCGTCGAGTTGCCGGAGCCGCTCGGCCGCGGCCTGCACGGCTTCCGGGCTGTCCAGGGCGCTCCAGCGGTCGCTACGGGAGGTGCGCATCGGCAATCCTCCAGGCCTCGTTGAAGGCGCGGTGGATCCACCGGCGGCGCGCCTCGCTCTGCTCTCCGCCAAGGCCATCCGCCAGCACGAACCCCAGCTGACAGAACACCCGCAGCCAGCCGAGCTCCCAGGCCGTCCGAAGGCCGCCCGGTCAACCGACCGCCCATGCCGCGATTCGAGGTGATCGAGATAGACATCGCGCAGCCACAGCCGATCGTCCGGCGCTCGGCCGTCGTTCGGCGGGTAGGCCCAGTAGTGCAGGAACCAGTGCCAGGCCAGGTCGGCCGCGGCCGATCCGCGAGCCGCCAATTCCCAGTCGAACAGTACGACCCGTTCGTTCAGGAAAGCGATGTTGGCACGGCGGAGGTCACCGTGAAGCAGCGTGGGGGATGATCGTCGAGGGCGGAGACGATATCCCGCCAACGCCGCAGCAGCGTCAGATAAAAGTCGGCATTGCGATTGCCGGCGGCTTCCAGAAAGCCGGGAAGCAGGACGCGGGGCACCTGGAACTGCTCGGCGCTGCCTGCCGCCCATTCGACCGATGCCCGCCCCGTGGCTTCGTAGCGCGCGATCTCCACCAGCAGGGCGGTGGTGGCGGCCAGGTCCCCGATGCCCTCCCGGGATCTCTCCAGGCCTCCCCAGTGCGCCGCGTGCAGGCCCGCCATGGCCATGAACAGTGTCCGGGTGTGCGCCTCGATCCAGCCACTGCGGGCGACGATGCCCGGAGAGACGTCTTCCATGAGCAACCACCACTCGTCCCGCTCCGGGTGAAGGCTGGCGTCCAGGGTGGGATCGGCCAGTGGCGCCGGGAGCCGGCGCGTCGTCCCGGCCAGCCAGGCGGCCGCTTCGCCATCGTGGCCAAGCGCCTCCCGAAAGGCGCGCTGGCGGGGGATGACCTTGAGGACGAAGCTGGCGCCATCCGCGCAGATCAGGCGGGTGACCCGGGCGCCGGTGCGGCCGCCATCGAGAAACTGTTCCCTCGCCGGCTCGGAGAACGATGGCGGACGTCCCGCTCGCCTCAACGCCTCGGCCAGACGGGCGGTGTCTGCCGGCGTGGTGAAAGGAGTTTGAGTGTGCGCTTCCATGGGATTCCTCCCGACAGCGGGACACGAGCTGAGTGTCGCTTGCCTGTGCGGCCCCGCGGGGCCGCACAGACACTCGCTGCCTGTCGGTGGTGGAGAGCGTAACGTCGTGGCGTCACTCCCCTTCGTACATGGCATCGATCTCCTGGCGAAAGGCGTCCATGTCGTACTGGGAGCCGTTGAGCAGGGTGCTCCACTTGCGGATCAGCGCGGCCGTCGCCAGGGCCTCCCGGATCTCGGCGTCGGTGGCACCGTGCGCCTCCGCTCCCACCGTGTGGGAGTAGACGCAGTAATCGCAGGGAATCTGCGCCGAGACGGCGAGGGCGATGAGCTCCTTCGTCTTGCCATCGAGCGCCGAGTCCGGGTCGCCAATGACGGACTGGATGTTCTGCCAGGCCGCTTCGACACCCTGCTCGGGGTAGGTGTCCCGCACGAAGTCGGGCGCCTCGCCGCTATACGCCGGCACGGAGAAGCCGCCGGCGGTGGCCAGGGCCAGTGTCATGGCTGTTGTGATCAGGATGGTCTTCATTGCTGCCTCCCAGGAAACCTGTCGTTTCCAGTCAGCTCGGTGTGTGTCGATCGGTCCAGCGCCGCGATGGGTGATACCGCAAGGGCCAACGACGCCCGGGTGGGGCGACCGGCCCCCTTCACCCAGAGCTGGACAGGGTCAGGAGAACACCCGGACGTTGGAACGAGCGTGGGAACGGGGGTGGAAATGGCAAAAAAATTATCGAGCAGGGAGATGGCGATGGGCGGTGGCCTCCGCTTCCCGGGCCGCGTGTCGCGCTCGGGCGGAGAGAGGACGGGAGGCGTCGGCCCGCAGGCGCGCCAGATGAGCCAGCGCCGAGCCTCGGTCACCCGCCGCCAGGGCGACCCGGAGGAGCATGGCGTGCGCCAGGCTTCGCTCGTTCGCCTGATCCACCGCCTCGGCGGCCTGCAAGGCGGCCTCGGCCCGCTGTCGGGCAGCCTCGACCCGGCCCGCCTGCCAGTCGCTCCAGGCCGCCAGGTTCTGCACGTAGGCGATCATCCACCGGCTATCCGCCATGTCGAGCTGCGCCAGGGCCAGGTCCAGCCGGGCCACGGCCTCTCGTTCGCCGCGTTGCAGCCTGGCGAGCGCCTCGAGGGCGCGGGCGAAGGGCGCCTCGGCTCCGCCGCCCAGGGTGTCGGTGACGGCTTGCAGGGCGCGGCAGCACGCCAACGCCTCGTCCGGATCCTGCCGCTCCAGCGCGATCATGGGCAGCCGGGACAGACAGTAGCACTCCCACCAGGGCGTCCGATCACGCCTGGCGAGCACCAGCGCCTGTTCGATATGCGCCCTCGCCTGCAGCAGCTCGCCGCGGTGGTGGCTAACCAGGCCGAGGGCCAGAGGCAGTTCGCAGCCGAGTTCCCGAACGTCGAGCTGCTCGGCGAGGTGCTGGGCCTCTTCGGCGAGCTGGGCCGCCCGATCCATATCACGGCCGAGCATGCCGAGGCAGCGGGCCGTGTCGGCCACGGCCTGGACCACGGTGGCAGGCTCGGCCATGCGTCCGGCGCGTTCGGCACGCAGCGTGAGATCCAGGGCATCGCTGTAGCGGCCGCGCAGATAGAGCAGCACCCCGATCAGGTAGAGCCCGTCATGCACCTGCGTGCTCATCCCGCTCGCCCGGGCGTCCGCCACGAGGGTACGCAGCCGGTGCTCCAGATCGGGCGGCTGAAACGCCTCCATGCCGGGATGGATATAGAGCTCCAGCAGTTCGAAGGCGCGCTGCAACCGGATGTCGTCGGGCAGCGGCTCGAGATGCTCCTGGCCCTGCCGCGCCAGGGCCGCGGCCTCTTCGTAGGCGTGGATCCGCAAGGCGTGGCGCCCCGCCGCCGCACAGGCCTGGGCGGCGAGGGCGTGATCGCCCCCCTGGCCGGCATGGTAGGCCACTTCACCCGCTGAGGACGCCTCCAGGGGAGGACGGCGCGCCGGATCTCCGCCGACCTGTGCCGGGAGGAGGCGCTTTCGAGACCACAACCGCGACGGCTCGAGGCTGCGCGCCAGGCTCCTGGCGATCTGCAGGTGGATGAGACGCCGGCGGGGTTCGGACAGGGCGTGGTATGCCACCCGACGAATCAGGTCATGGGTGAACTCGTAGCGCCCCTCCTCGGTTGCGCGCAGGATGGCGCGGCGCTCCAGATCCTCCAGACCGAGCAGCAAGGTGGTGCATGGCAAATTCAGCACCGCCGCCAGTCGATCCGGATCGAGCCGCCGGCCCAGTGCCGCGGCCCAGGGCAGCAGCGTGGCCGCCTCCCGGCCAACGCCGGCCAGGCGACCAGCAATCAGGCCGCCCAGGGTGCCCCCCAACAGCGGCTGACCGCCCCGGTGGGCGCGCGCGATTTCCAGGGCGAACAAGGGATTCCCCTCGGATTCGCGAAAGACGTGGTCGCCGTCCAATTCCGGTGCCACGCGGTGTGCGACCCTCGCCGTCTCGGCGGCGGAGAGTGGCGACACCCTGAGTTCCCGCAGGGCGCCATCGCGGCGCAGCGAGTGAACCAGGCGCTGCGCCGCCGGATTGCATGACAGCTCCCCGCCGCGCGTCGCCAGGAGGAAGGCGATCGGATAACCGGCACAAGCATGAATCAGATAGTGCAGCAGCGCTGCCGAGGCCTCGTCAAACCACTGCAGGTCGTCAAGAATCACGACCTGGGCCGGGCCATGGCGGGCCGTGTCGATAAGCCACTGAGCGACCACGTCGAACAGGCGGTTGCGATCCCCGCCTCTTCGGTCGCGGGTCCCAGCTCGGGCAGCAGAGCGGCGAGCTCCTGTCGCCGGGATTCGGGCAGCGAGGTGGAAGGGGTCGGGAGCGAGCGCAGGGCGTCGATCCAGGGGGCGTAGGGGCGCATCGCATCCAGTTCGTATGCCCGTCCGCGGAGTACCTGGGTGCCCTCCTCACGCAATCGGGCGGCGACCTCCTGCAGAAGATGCGACTTGCCGATCCCCGGGTCGCCGCTGATGAGCAGCGGGAGGCCCTCCTCCAGGGTCTCCCGTATGCCCGCCAGCTCCCGCTGACGGCCCACCAGGGAGGAGGCAGTCGACGAGGGCACCGGCATAGGCGAGCCGGTATCGCGAGCAGGCGGGATCCGGCGCAACTGCCGAGCCAACGCGTCCAGGCGTGGCGAAGATGTCTGCCCGAGTTCGAGCTGCAGCATGCGCCGGCACTGCTCATAACGCTCCCGAGCCTCGGCGGTCCGCCCCATCGCCTGCAGCAACCTGATCAGGTCGGCGTGGGCATCCTCCCATAGGGGATCGAGCAGGAGTCGATCCCGGGCGTACGGGAGTGCGGCCTCGGGCTGGTCCTCGAGCCGTTGCACCAGCGTCTGCAGCACCCCGTCGTGCAGCTGAAGCAGGGCCTGACGTTCCGCCACGCACCAGGCATCGAAGCGGTAGCAGTCGGGGAGATCCAGGCCCTCCAAAAACGGGCCTCGAAGCAGTTCCGCTGCAAGGCGAAGTTCCGCCGTGGCCACCTCCTGCGGGTCAGACGGGATCAGCTCGCGCACCCGCGCGACATCCAGGGCGACATTCCTGGCACAGATGCTCACATAGTCGCCCTCGGTGACCAGGCGTTGGGCGCTGTCGTCATCGAGCAGAGGGCGGATCTTGGCCAGGCACCAGCGCAGCTCCGCGCGGGGGTCGGCGGGGCCGTCCCAGAGCAGGTCGCAGAGATGGGCCCGGGCGTGGGGCTGACCCGAGGTGACCAGGTAGGCCAGCAGTGCGCGGGCCTTGCGCGAGCGTGGCAGCACGACAGGAACGCCATCCCGGAGCACCTCTGACTTCCCCAGAAGCCGGATCTCCAGCCGCGGCCCATCCGACGTCGCCATGCCGCCCGCCCCGACGATTAAGCTGACGGAGGTGCCAACCCTTCATCGGTGGGCAGGACCATCGCCCGCCAGACCTGCTCGAAGGGGTAGCCCGCCGTGCGGTACGCCATGCGGACCGACTCCGCATCCGCGGCCTGGAAGGTACAGATCATGCGGCGCCGATCATGGGAGAGATAGCTGCGCAACCACTGGACCCTGTGGTCCTGAAGGCAGGGCCCGAGACGCTCTCCCATGTGCGCCAGATCGCTATCCGACATCGGCTCGTCGAAGGTTCGCTCCATTACGAGATAGGGCATGAGACTCCCTCCCTCAGGCTATCGGCAGAATTGACACCCCTTTATTACAGGTCTAGCAGAGCGACAGCAGCGCCGCCCGGTCTTCGCCGCCCTACGATGACCGCCAAGTTCGGGCGAGTTGCTACAGTGCAGGAGACGGCCTCGAAACGCCTCCGGGACACCTGGGAGAGTGCCTGACGACTCGCGGTGCCATGCCACTTGGGACGACAAGGGAGGGAGCGCTATGCCGAACATCCTTCGCGCTACCAGCCTACTGGCTGCCATGGCCCTGACGCTGGCCCTGCTGTCAGGGTGTCAGGTCGTCAGCCGGGGGCACGAGGCCATGCTGGTCCTCGGGGATCTTGCTGCGGGCAGCGATGAGAGCCGCCTCAAGCAGCGCACCGACGAGCCGGAACGCACCGATCTGCGCTACGAGGTGGACGGCCGTGAGTACGTAGCAGACCAGTACCGGCCGGACGATCCTCACCGGGGCCACCTGATCCTAATGCATGGCTTCACCCAGGAGGGCCGTCGCGATCCCCGGCTGGTGGAGTTCGCCACCACCCTCTCCCGGGCCGGCTTCACGGCCTTCGTCCCGGAACTGGAGGGTCTGCGGGACTTTTCCATCAGCAGCCGAGAGGTGGAGGCGATCGCCGATGCCATTCGCTATGTCACGCTCGAGGCGCCCGAGCCGGCAGACCACACCTCCCTGGCCGCCATCAGCTTCGCGGTGGGACCGGCGGTGATCGCCGCCATGCAGGAGGACACGGCACAGCGGGTGCGCTTCCTGATCTCCGTGGGCGGCGACGATGACCTGACCGACATGCTGCGCTACGTGACCACCGGCGACGACCGCGGCGGAGCCGGCCTGGAGGCACCGCCGCCGCAGCGGGAAGGGCGCTGGGCGGTCCTGTTGAGCCAGCTGCACTGGCTGGACGACGAGAACGACCGGGCGCTGCTGGACACCATCGCCAGGCGCAAGCTGGAGGATCGCCATGCCGACGTGGCGCCCGAGTCCCGTCAGCTGAGCGACCAGGGGGCGGCCCTCTACGAGCTGGTCACCAACGAGGACCCGGAGCGGGTGGAGGCGCTGGTCGAGGCGCTGCCGCCGCGGCTGCGCGAGGAGCTCGGCGAGCTGGACCTGTCACAACGCGACCTCGACACGCTGGCAGCGCAGCTGGTACTGATTCACGGGCCCGACGATCGGGTGATTCCGGTCAGCCACAGCCAACGCCTGCGCGACGCCCTGCCGGCGGGCCAGGCGCGCCTGTTCAAGGCCGGCGGCCTCGACCATGTGGAGATGACGCCGGGACTGCGCGATGGCTGGGGCTGTGGCGCGCCACCTACCATGTGCTGGCGCTGGGGAACACGACTAGGCGCTGTCCGAAACCTGGCTGCGCTCGGCGAGCAGACAGCGACGCACAGAGCGCCTACACTGCACCGCACCATTCTTGGCCTTCGATTCACAGCCGACAAAGGAGACGTCATGACACGCAAGGCGTGCAAACGCATCGATCTGGCACTGCAGGGCGGTGGATCACATGGCGCGCTGACCTGGGGCGTGCTGGACCGCTTGCTGGAAGAGGAGCGACTGGAGATCGACGCCGTCAGCGGCACCAGCGCCGGTGCGATGAATGCCGTGGTGCTCGCCGACGGACTGCACCGGGGCGGTCGTGACGGCGCCCGTAACGCCCTGCATCGCTTCTGGAAAGGGGTCAGCAATGCGGCACGCTTCTCCCCCATCCAGCGCAGCCCCTGGGACCGGCTGATGGGGAACGACAGTCTCGACCACTCGCCAAGCTACCTGTTCTTCGAGAGCCTCACCCAGCTGATCGCCCCCGCCAAGCTCAACCCCATGGGCATCAATCCGCTGCAGGATCTGGTCAGCGAGCTGGTCGACTTCGAGCGGGTCAACGCCTGCCGCAAGGTCAAGGTGTTCGTCACCGCCACCAATGTCCGCACCGGTCGCGCCACGATCTTTCGCCAGCCCGAGCTGACCGCCGACAGCGTGATGGCCTCGGCCTGCCTGCCGTTCATGTTCCCGGCCGTGGAGATCGATGGCGAAGCCTACTGGGACGGCGGCTACAGCGGCAATCCGGCGCTCTACCCGCTGGTCGACGATCAGGGCTGTCGCGACCTGGTGGTGGTCCAGGTCAATCCCCTGGTGCGGCGTACGCTACCCGACAGCGCCCGGGACATCGTCAACCGCGTCAACGAGATCACCTTCAACTCGAGCCTAATCAAGGAGCTGCGCAGCATTCAGCTGCTGCAGCAGCTGATCGACGCCGAGGGGCTGGAGCTGGAGGCCTACCGCGCCATGCGCCTGCACCTGATCCATGCCGAGCACGACGTCGAGGAACTCAGCGCCTCCAGCAAGCTGAACGCCGAATGGGACTTTATCTCCCGCCTGCATGACCAGGGACGGCGCTGGGCCGACCAGTGGCTGGCGGCCCACTTCGATGCGCTCGGCGAGCGGTCGACCTTCGACCTGAACGCGGTCTTCCAGGACACCTTTCGCCCGTGCCCGACCTAGGGAAACGCCCGCCCCACCATCAGCGGTTCCACCAGCTCGGCAGGCAGCTCGCGGAAGGCGGCATCGGCCTCCACACCCAGCCCGTCGAGGATCCGGGTAAAGAAGGCCCGTGCCGCCACCACGGCGACGATATCGAAGATCTCGTCGTCGCCGAGGCCGTGCCCCCGCAGGGTGGCGATATCCTCGGTGGTGACCGCCGGCGCCCGGCAGGCCACCTTGGCGGCGAAGGCCATCATGGCCCGCTCCGCCTCGCTCAGGACCTCTTCCTCGCCCGTCACCACCGCCAGGGTGGCCGCCATGCCGAGCAGCTCGGACAGCGCCCGGGCATGGGCCAGGGCACAGTAGCTGTTGCCCAGCGCCCGGGCGGCGGCCAGGGTCACCAGTTCGAAGCGCCGCGGGCTCAGCGGACGGCGGATGGTCGCCAGCAACGCCCCCCAGCTCGCCATCACCTCGGGGCGATGGCTGAACGCCCGGGCGTAGTTGGGCAGGAAGCCGAAGTGGGCCGCCTGGCGCCGGTACAGCTCGCGGACCTCGCCCTCGGCCTGCTCCGGCGGGATGGTATCGATGAAGCTCATGACTCGCTCTCCTGTGGAGGATGGGCCGGCCCGAGGCCGCCTCGCGACCGGCATGGGGAAGACGCCGCCTAGGCCGTCGCGGCGCGAGGGTGCAGCCAGCGGGGCAAGAGCTCGTCGGGGTCGATCTCGGCCTCGGCATCGTAGGCGATGCCGCAGGCGGCCAGCCGCTGCCCCAGGCTGCCGTCGCGCCAGGCCGCGAACAGCTCGCCGCAGCCGCCGAGCCACTGCCCGCCGATGGCGATCTGGGGAATGGTGGCGGCCCCGGTGCGCCGGGCCAAGACCGGTCGCACTCGTACCCCCAGGTCGTCGTTCTGACAGCCCGGCCCATCGAGCTCGACGCTCAGGTAGGGGACGCCGAGCCGGTCGAAGAGCTTGCGGGCCGACCAGCAGAACTCGCACCAGGCCAGGGTGAACATCACCACCCGAGCCCGAGCCAGGGCGTCGTCGACGAAGCACTCGGCCTCGGCGTCCAGGGTCGCCACGGGCTCGGCCACCGGCGCCGGCATGGCCGCGGGGCGATCGAAGCGATACCCAGGCGTGGAACGCGACAGGGCCTGCTCCTCGTCATCCATCGCGTCGCGGATGGTCTCGAAGAGCGGGGTCGAGAGGTAGCGCTCGCCGGTATCAGGCAGCATGCAGACGATACGCGAACCGGGTGCCGCGCGCCGCGCCACCGCCAGCGCCGCCGCCAGGGTGGCGCCGCTGGAGATCCCGGCGAAGATCCCCTCCTTGCGGGCCAGCTCCCGGGCCAGGCGCAGCGCCTCGCTCCCGGCCACCGGCACCACCTCGTCCACCAGGCCGGCCGTCACGGCCTGCTCGGTCAGCGGCGAGATGAAGTCGGGGCTCCAGCCCTGCATCAGGTGGGGACGAAAGCCGGGATGGCTGAGCGTGCGGCCCCCGTCGCCGCGTGGCTGGGCAACGCCGCTGCCCAGCAGCGGCGCATTGTCCGGCTCGGCCACCACGATCCGCGTCGTCGGGTCGGCCGCCTTCAGCGCCCGAGCCACGCCCTGCAGGGTGCCGCCGGTGCCGAAGCCGGTCACCCAGGCATGCAGGGGCTCGCCCTCGAGGTCATCGAGGATCTCCCGGGCCGTGGTGCGTTGATGCACCTCGGCGTTGGCCGGGTTCTCGAACTGGCGACACAGGAAGTAGCCGTGGGTCTCGGCCAGCTCCATCGCCTTGGCCAGCATGCCGCTGCCCTTCTCGGCGGCCGGGGTGAGCACCACCCGGGCGCCGAGGAAGCGCAGCAGCCGGCGCCGCTCCAGGCTGAAGTTCTCGGCCATGGTTACCACCAGGGGGTACCCCTTGCGGGCACACACCATGGCCAGGCCGATGCCGGTATTGCCGCTGGTGGCCTCGATCACCGTCTGGCCGGGGCGCAGCGCGCCGCTGCGCTCGGCGGCCTCGATCACCGCCAGCGCCATGCGGTCCTTCACCGAGCCCATGGGATTGAAGGCCTCCACCTTCACGTGAACGTTGACGTCCGGCGGCGCGAGCCGGGCGAGGCGCACCAATGGGGTGCGGCCGATGGTATCCAGGATGCTGGCGTAGCGGGTCATGATGGCACTCCTCGTCGGGGTCATGACCAGAGCCTGATTCCCGGCCGGGGAAGCGGGCGTGGTAGCCAGCGTGGTTTTTCGCGCCCCAGGCGTGGGAATCATCACCGAGTGCAACGGCTCGACGGGCTATACTGCAAGGGGACCCCATCAGGGGCTGACGACCATGGCGCTGACCCTCAACCTGCTCGGCGAGCTCGAAGTGATTCGGGACGGGCAGGTCTTGGCGCTGCCCCCCTCGAAGAAGACCCGCGCCTTGCTCGCCTATCTCGCCCGACACCCCCGCCCCTGCAGCCGCGAGCATCTCTGCGACCTGCTCTGGGAGCTGCCCGACGACCCCCGGGCTCGCTGCGCTGGAGCCTCTCCAAGCTGCGCCGCCTGGTGGACACCCCGGAGCGCCCGCGCCTCAAGGCCGACCGCCTGAGTGTCGGCCTGGAGACGGCGGACATCGATATCGACGCCGCCCGGCTGCACGACCTCCATGCCCGGGGCCTGCAGGAGGTGGACACTTCCGAGCTGGAGGCCGTCGCCGCCCGCTATCGCGGTCCCTTCCTGGAGGGGCTGGAGCTGGACAGCTTCCACGACTTCCACGGCTGGTGCCTGGCCGAGCGGGAGGCGGCCATGCGCGCCCAGACGGCGCTGCTGGCGGCCCTGGTCGAGCGTCTGGCCGACACGCCGGAGCGCGCCCTGCCCCAGGCCCATGCCTGGGTGCGGCTCGCCCCCTTCGACGAGACGGCCCGAGCCCGCCTGGTCCGGCTGCTGCTGGCCCTGCATCGGCCGAAGGAGGCCGAGCAGCAGCTGCAGCTGGGCATGCGCCTGATCCGCGAGGCGGGGCTGCCGCTCGGCGGCGAGCTGCTGCGCGTCTGGCGGGCGCCGCGAGATGCCCCCGCACCGCCGCCCGAGGCATCCCCCGCTCCGCCGCCGCGATCGAGGCGGCATCGGCACCGGAGGGGACACCCTGGAGGTGCTGCGCTGGGCGGCGCTGCTCGCCCCTCGCCTCGACCCGGCGACCCTGGGGCAGGTGGCGGGGCTCGACACCAACCGCATCGGCGCCGCCCTGGAGGTGGCCGAGCACCATGGGTGGCTGACCAGCAGCGAGGCGGGGCTGCGCTTCCCCCGCCCCGAGCTCGCCCGGGAACTCGACGAGTCCATCTCCCCCGCGCGGCGCCGGGCGATGCACCGACACCTCGCCGAATGGCTGGCCGAGTCGCCCCTCTACGACCTGGAGCGCGCGGCCGACCTGGCCCACCATGCCGAGGCCAGCGGCGACCCCGAACTCGCCGCCCGGGCGATGATCACCGCCGGCCGGCTCTGCCTGCGTCTCTTCGCCAACCAGCAGGCCCAGGGCTTCGCCCAGCGGGGCCTGGCGCTGGCCGGCGAGGTCCCCGGTACCCAGGGCGTCTGCCTGGCCCTGGAGCTCCACGATATCCTCTACAGCGCCGCGCCCCTGGCCGACTGGGAGGCCGGCGCCGGCGAGGTGGTGGCCCTGGCCGAGCGGGCCCTGGAGCATGGCGCCCTGGCCCATGCCCGCCTCGGCTACCAATTGGCCAGCCATATCCGCTGGGCCCACGGCCAGTGGTCGGGGGCCCACGAGGAGACTCTCCAGGCCGAGCGGGTGACCCGCTGCGCCGACGACCGCGAGCAGGTGATCGCCATGGCCGAGACGGCCCGCTGCCTGGCGATGCTGGAGCGCGACCTGGACCAGGCCACGGCGATGCTGGCCCAGGCCCGCGACCTGGCCGCCCAGCGCCACCTCCATCACCCCGCCATTCCCCTGGCCGAAGGGCTGCTCTGCCTCCACGCCGACCGCTTCGACGTGGCCGAGGCGCACTTCAAGGACGCCCGCACCCTGTGCAAGGCCACGGGCGACCGCCTGGGCGAGTTCCAGGCCCAGGAGTCCCTGCTGCTGCTCGACCTGGAGCGCGACGACTACCCCCGGGCCCGGGAGCGCTGCGGCGAGCTCTGCGCCCTCGGCGAGCGCCTGCGCGACGGCAGCGAGGCGCCCTTCGCCGCCGCCGCCGAGGCGCTGTGCCGCTACGCCCTGGAGGATGACGCCGGCCCCTTCGCCGTCGCCCTGGTGTCGCTGCGCCACGCCGATGCCCGTCACCGCCTGGCGGTGCTGCTGCTCCAGGCGGCGCGCCTCGACCTGGCCCGAGGGCGCCTCGAGACGGCCGCCGCCCGTGCCGCCGAGGCCCTCGAGCATGCCCGGGTCCTGGAGCGCCCCACCGAGCAGCTGCTGGCCCTGGCGCTGCTGACCGAGGCGGCCCGTCGAGCCGGCGATCCGGATGCCCGGCACCGGCACGCCGAAGCGGCCGAGGCGCTGGCCCGGGTCCGGTGGCCGGCTGGGCACGGCGTCGCTACCGGACGCTGCGCGGCGCCCCGGCCGCGGAGGACGAGGCATGATCGACGTCTTCCTGGAGCGGCGCCTCGCGCGCCCCGTCGACTCGCCGCTAGTGCTCTCCCTGACCCTCTCCGCCCAGGGCTGTTTCGACCTCCACCGGATCGCCTGGCAGGCGAGCCTGCTGGCCCGGGACGGCCGCCGCCTGCTCTGCCACTTCCGTGCCCCGGACCTGGAGTCGGCACGCCTCGGCCTGCGCCGGGCCGGGGCCGATATCCGCTCGCTGTGGGCCGGCACCCTGCACGATGCCCCGGGCCTGGAGGCCGCGGCGCTGGCGGGAGCCAACGTGGTGGTGGAGCGGCGCTTCGCCGCCCCGGTCAGCGTCGCGACGATCCAGGCCCTGGAGGACGCCGGGGCCGCCTGCCTGCAGCATCACCGGGTGCGCTTCCTGCGCACCCTCTGCGCCGCGGACCGCCGCCGCATGCACTGCCTCTACCACGCCCCGGACGCCGAGTCGGTACGCCTGGCCCAGCACCAGGCCGGCATGCCGGTGACGCGAATCTGGGCCTGCCGGCGTATCGCCCCTTGCTGACTTCCACGGCCGCCCCCGAAATACCACGACCGCTCCCACGCTGGGTCCCACGTGGCATGGCCAAGCTCCTCCCTGACCCCCTCAGGCGGGTCACACAACGACAACCGAGGAGCGATCCCATGCACACCGCGACACCCACCATCGACAAGACCATCGACAACGGCGTCAACGTCACCGCCCTGCTCGGCGCCCGCGAGGCCCTGGCCCAGGCCCCCGAAGCCGCCCGCTTCACCTGGCGCGCCCACTGCGACTGGGTCCGCGGCACCCATAGCCGGACAATGGTGGAGAGCTATCACGGCCTCTGCGAAGAGCAGCGTCACAAGAACCGATTCACCTTCTCGGTGGACCATCCCGAGGTGTTCGCCGCCGAGGATCACGGCCCCACCCCGGTCGAGTACGTGCTGGTCGGCCTGGCCGGCTGCCTCACCGCCGGGATCGCCGCCGTGGCCCAGAATCGTGGCATCCAGCTGCGCTCGATCCGGGCCCGCGTCGAGGGCAGCATGGACATCCAGGGCATCCTCGGTATGGACCCCGAGGTGCGCAACGGCTTCGACGACGTCCGCGTGGTCTTCGAGATCGATGCCGACGCCAGTCGCGCGGAGATCGAGGCGCTGGTCGCCCAGTCCCAGAAGCGCTCGGCGGTCTACGACCTGCTCACCAATCCCACCCAGGTCCGGGTGGAGGTGGCATGATCGCCGGGCGTTCACGCCCGCCGCATCGCCCGGCCCGCGCCGTGACCGTCCTGGTCATCGGCGCGGGACACGCCGGGCTCGCCATGGGCCACCACCTGGCGCGGCGCGGCATCGACCATATGATCCTGGAGCGTGGCGAGGTGGCCCACGCCTGGCGACACCAGCGCTGGGACTCGCTGCACCTGCTCACCCCCAACTGGGAGTGCCGGCTCCCCGGCCAGGCCTATGCGGGCCCCGATCCCGACGGCTACCTGAGCATGCCGGCGCTGATCGCCTTCCTCGACGGCTATGCCCGGCGGCTGGCCTCGCCGATCCACACCGGCACCCGGGTGACGGCGGTGCGGGCGGCGGACGACGGCTACCGGGTGGAGACCGACCGGGGGGTGTGGCACTGCCGGGCGCTGGTGATGGCCACCGGCGCCACCCAGGTGCCGGTGGTCCCCGCCCTGGCCGAGGCCCTGCCGCCCTGGATCGAGAGCCTCTCCGCCCTGGCCTATCGTCGCCCGGAGCGGCTCCCGCCCGGCGGCGTGCTGGTGGTGGGCGCCTCGGCCAGTGGCGTGCAACTGGCCGACGAGCTCCGGCGCAGCGGCCGGCCGGTGACCCTGGCGGTGGGCGAGCACCTGCGCCTGCCGCGGCGCTACCGGGGCCGGGACATCCAGTGGTGGCTGGAGCGGGCCGGCCTGCTCGACCAGCGCTTCGACGAGGTGGAGGACATCGCCCGGGCGCGGCGCCAGCCCTCGCCCCAGCTGGTGGGCGGCCCCGCGCCCCGGGACCTGGACCTCAACGCCCTGAGCGAGCGCGGCGTGCGCCTGGTGGGGCGCTTGGCAGGACTCGCCGGCACCCGCCTGCAGTTCGCCGGCTCCCTGGCCATGCACTGCACGGCGGCGGACCTCAAGCTGGGTCGGCTGCTCGACAACCTGGACGCCTGGGCGCTGGCCCACGGCTGGCACGACGCCCTGCCGGCCCCCGAGCGCCCGGCGCCCACCCGGCTGCCAGCGCGGCCCTGCCTGGGCCTCGACCTGGCCGCCGGCGAGATCAAGACGGTGCTCTGGGCCACCGGGTTCCGGCCCGACTTCTCCTGGCTGCGGCTTCCGGTGTTCGATCCCCGAGGGCGTCTGACGCACCAGGGTGGCGTGGTGGCACCGGGGCTCTACGTCCTGGGCCTGCCCTTCCTGCGCCGGCGCAAGTCGGCCAGCCTCTACGGCGCCAACGACGACGCCCGGGAGCTCAGCGGCCATCTGGCCGCCTGGCTGGCCAGCCACCGCAGGCGGGTCCCTCACCGCCTGAGCGCCGGACTCGGCACTTGACCGAGCCCAGCCACTATACTGGCTGAGACACCCCTCCCGGCCCGGCGGGCACCGCCGGGCCGGGAGGGAAATGTTCTACAACCAGTGCCGGCGCCGAAACCACCACACCATCGCGAAGGTGACCAGGATCATCAGCCCCCACACCATGGGGTAGCCCCAGTACCAGTGAAGCTCCGGCATGGCAAAGGGGCTCTCCGGATGAGCGAAGTTCATACCGTAGACCCCAGCGATAAAGGTCAGGGGCAAGAATATCGTAGCGACCAACGTCAAAGTGCGCATGCTCTCATTGAGCCGGTGGCTCATGCTGGAGAGATAGATATCGAGCAGGCTGGCGGTCATGTCCCGGTAGCTTTCCACCAGGTCCATGACCTGAACCGTGTGGTCGTAGACATCGCGCATCCCCAACCGGGTGTCGCGCGTGAAGAGATCATCATGATCGCGTAGCAGTTGATTGATCACTTCTCGAGTCGGCCACAGATGACGGCGTAGCAGGATCAACTCGCGCTTCAGGCCATGTAGCCGCTCCAGAGCGGTACTGCCGGGATGATCGAGGATCTCGCTTTCCAGGTCCTCGATGCGCTCTCCGATGCCGTCCAGCACCGGGAAAGCATGGTCCACGGCAGCGTCCAGCAGGCTATAGAGCAGCTCATCGGGTGTGCCCAGCGCGCGACCGCCGCGCTCCTGAAGACGGCGTCGAACCACGCCAAAGGGATCATGGTCTTCGGCCATGACGCTGACCACGAGATTGGCCCCCAGGAACAGCACCAGCTGATGCAGCATCAGCTGACCGTCCTCGCGCTCTGCCGGAACTCCGAGGATGACCACCAGGCCGTCATCGAAGCGCTCGAGCTTGGGACGCTGCCCACCGTTGAGGATATCCTCCTGCACCAGTGGATGCAGTCCCAGTCGCTCACCGAGCCGTGACAGCTCATCCGCGGTCGGCATGCCCTGCACATGCAGCCAGTGCAGCGGCCCATCGGGGTCGGCCAGCGGGGTCAGATCGGCCGTTATCTCAAGCACGGCCCCCCAGCACCCGCGATCACGACGCGCAAGGAAGAACCGCGCCGGCGTCCGCTGTGCCTGCTGCGCGAATGACAGCTCACGCAGCGTTCCCGGGGCCGTGCCGGCGGGGTGATAGTGCTTGCGAAACAGTCGCGTCATGGTTGGGCCCCCTGTATCAGCAAAGCTGTCAGCCTCGAGGCTCGCATGCCAAACCAGTGGACATAGTGGCACATCGCTATCGTTTCGCGAATAGCACAGTTAACCTTGTCTGACCCAGGATGGCAGCGTGGACGCTGCGCCAAAGCCGCCGAGAGCCACATGCCCGACAACGCCTTTGCCACTGCTCTCCAGCTCGTCGTGAACCTCGACCCGGCGCTGCGGGAGATCGTCAGCCTGTCGCTGCGAGTCTCGCTCAGTGCCGTACTACTCGCCGCGGCGCTGGCCCTGCCGCTGGGTGCCGCCCTGGCGCTTTGGCGATTTCCTGGGCGCGGAGCAGTGGTGGTGGTGCTCAACTCCCTGATGGGGCTGCCGCCGGTGGTGGCGGGACTGGCCGTTTACCTGCTGCTCTCCCGCGCCGGCCCACTGGGCCAGCTCGGCCTGCTGTTCACGCCCACCGCCATGGTGATCGCTCAGGCAATGCTGATCCTCCCGATCATCGCCGCCCTGACCCGCCAGCAGATCGAGGAGCTGCACGCCGAGTACCGCGAGCAGCTCCACTCCCTCGGCGTCTCCCGGCCGCGCATGATTCCCACCCTGCTGTGGGACGCCCGCTTCGGTCTGCTGACAGTGGTGTTGGCCGGCTTTGGCCGCGCCAGTGCCGAGGTCGGCGCGGTGATGATGGTAGGCGGCAATATCGAGGGCGTGACGCGGGTGATGACCACCGCCATCGTGCTCGAGACCGGCAAGGGCAATCTGGCCCTGGCGCTGGGTCTCGGCCTGGTGCTGCTGGTGCTGGTGACCCTGATCAATGGCGCGGCCTACGTGCTGGGCGAAACCGCCAGGAGGCGACTGGGATGATCAGCCCGCTCCTCATTGAAGGCGTGAGTCTCCGCCACCGCGGCCAGCCGCTCTTGCACCCCTTCGATCTGCACCTGAGCGGCTGTCGCCGCAGCCTGGTGATGGGCCCCAACGGTGCCGGCAAGAGCCTGCTGCTGCGTCTTGCCCACGGTCTGATTGCCCCCAGCGCTGGACGCGTGCGCTGGCAGGGGCCAGCGCCTCGCCAAGCCATGGTCTTCCAGCGCCCGGTGTTGCTGAGGCGCTCGGCGCTGGACAACCTCACCTATGCCCTGGCCGTGACCGGCACGCCACAGCGAAAGCGCCGGGCGCTGGCCGGCGAGGCCCTGGCTCACTTTGGCCTGGAGCACCTGGCGCAGCGCCCGGCGCGGGTGCTCTCCGGGGGCGAGCAGCAGCGCCTGACCCTGGCCCGCGCCTGGTTGCTCGAGCCCGAAGTGCTCTTTCTCGACGAACCCACCTCGGCGCTGGACCCGGCCTCGATGCGCGCCGTCGAGAAAGCGGTGCTCGACTTTCATGCACGCGGTACCCGCATCCTGATGACCACCCACGATCTCAACCAGGCCAAACGCCTGGCGGATGAGATCATCCTGCTCCACGAGGGGCGCCTCATCGAGCACAGCGGCGTGGAGCGCTTTTTCAATGCGCCGACCTCCCCGACCGCCCGCACTTTCCTGAACGGCGACCTGGTCTGGTAGCTCGGCCCACTCGACGGAGGAGCACAGCGTCATGCACAAGACGAGCGTCCGCCTGGCCGCTGCCGGCCTGATGGGGCTATCGCTCTACGCCACCGCGGCAGACGTCGGCCATATCACCCTCGCCTCCACCACCTCCACCGAAAATTCGGGGCTCTTCGCGCATCTGCTGCCACGATTTCATGCGGCCACCGGCATCGAAGTGCGTGTCGTGGCCGTGGGTACCGGCCAGGCCTTCGAGATCGCCCGGCGCGGCGATGCCGACGCCCTGCTGGTCCACGATACCGCAGGCGAGGCGCAGTTCATCTCCGAGGGTTACGGCAGCGAGCGTGCCGACATCATGTATAACGATTTCGTGTTGCTCGGCCCCGCCGAGGATCCTGCTGCCATCGCCGACGCCGACACGGCGGCCGAGGCGCTGGCGCGCATCGCGTCAGCCGAGGCCCCCTTCGCCTCCCGAGGCGACGACAGCGGCACCCATCGCGCCGAGCGGCGACTCTGGCAGGCCGGCGGCATGGAGCCCAGTGGCCCCTGGTACCGACAGCTCGGCAGCGGCATGGGGCCAACGCTCAATACCGCCGCCGCCATGGACGCCTACGTGTTGAGCGACCGCGCCACCTGGGCCGCCTTCGCCAATCGCCAGAACCTGGTGCTGCTATTCGAGGGCGATGAAGCGCTATTCAACCCGTACGGCAGCGTCGTTATCGACGCCGAGCGCCACCCGCATCTCAAGCATGACCTGGCGGCCCGGTGGCACGCCTGGCTGCGCTCCGAAGCCGGCCAGCAAGCCATCACCGAGTTTCAGGTCAAAGGCGAACCACTGTTTTTTCCTGCAGTCGAATGACGCCATCTCCTACAGCGGCAATCCGGCGCTCTACCCGCTGGTCGACGATCAGGGCTGTCGCGACCTGGTGGTGGTCCAGGTCAATCCTCTGGTGCGCCGTACGTACACTGCCCGACAGCTCCCGGGACATCGTCAACCGGGCCAACGAGATCACCTTCAACTCGAGCCTGCTCAAGGAGCTACGCAGCATTCAGCTGCCGCAGCAGCTGATCGACGCCGAAGGGCTGGAACTGGAGGCCTACCCCGCCATGCGGCTAGACCTGATCCATGCCGAGCACTGCAGGGAGACCCAGAACAATCGGAGAAGGCCGTGAGGCCTCCCCGGGGTTTCCTACCCACTGTTAGAACAGCGATTAAAACCTCCATTCAAAGCTGGCGCGGGCGCTGTGGTCTTCGGCGCCGTCGCCGAATTGGCCACCGTAGCCGACGCTGATAGCGGCGTTGTCGCTGATGTCCACCTGCACGCCGGCTTCCGCCACGGCGCTGTCTTCGGCCATGGGGGTTCCACTGATGGTGAAGGTGTCGCCGCTGTCGAAGCGCTGTTCACGTTCGAAGGTGGTGTCGCTCAGGGCGTGTTGCCAGCCGATGCTGCCGTAGACGCTGACCTGGGAGTCGCCGGCGTCGAAGCTGGCTTCCGGGCGCACGCCCAGTGTGGTGACGGTTGTGTTGTAGCTTTCGCTGCGGCTATTGAGCACGGCGCTGCCACCGTCTTCATTCACGCCGGCGGCCCGCTGGTGGATCTGGGCGACCTGCGCGAAGGGTTCCACACTCATGGCGCCCACTTCGATGGGAGCGGCGATCTCGGCGTAGCCGTGAAGGGTATGGGCACGGTAGTCGTCTTCCAGGCGCTGGCTGCTATTGCCGAGGCTGACGTGACGGCTGCTGTCGATCTCGTGGTGGGTGTAGAAGGCACCACCGCGTAGCTCGACACGCTGGCCGCTGCCATGGACGCTCAGCGGTGTGCTGGCGTAGGCGCCGAGATGGAAGCTGTCGACATCGGCATTGCCGCGGCCGTCCTGGGCACTGATATCGCTGCGGGTCATGCCGGTCATCAGCCCGCCGCGGAGGTTGGCGCTCAGGTCGGTATCCAAGCCGACGAATACCCCGGCGACATTGCGCTTGGCACCGGCGGCGTTGCCGTCGCCATCCTGCTCGCCCCACACGCCTAGCGCACGGGTCCAGTAGGTGATGCCGTTGTGCTCAGCCTGCTGGTCCATCAGTGCCTGCTTGCGACCGCCCCGGCGCATGCGATCATGGGTGGCATCGCGGGCCAGGCGGCTGTCGCTGATCAGTACACCGGGCAGTGTGGCGTGCAGTTCGCCGGAGAGTTGACCCATCGCTGCGATGGCCTGTGCCTCACTCATGTTCAATACATGGTCGTAGACCTCGTGCCCCGCCGCCAGGGTAAAGGCCGCATCGGCGGTGGCGATCTGATTGGCCGTCATCCCTGGCAGCGCAAAGCTGTCGATGGGCGCGGGCTCCGGCTCAGGTTCGGGCTCCGGTTGAGGTTCAGGTTCGGGCTCCGGTTGAGGCTCGGGTTCGGGCTCCGGCTCCGGTTGAGGCTCCGGTTGAGGCTCGGGTTCGGGCTCCGGTTCGGGCTCCGGTTGAGGCTCGGGCTCGGGTTCCTCGGTGGCTAGGGTGCTTGTGACGGCCAAGGCATCACCGTCCTGCGCAAACGTAAAGTTCAGGAATGCGAAATCATTCTGCAGGTCGTTATTCAGCGCCTGCTCATCTTCGATCGTCAGGCTGCTGGCATCGATAAAGGTGTATTGGGCGTTATCCGCGAAGTTGGTGCCGCTGCCGTCTTCAGGCGTCAGGTGCACGATGGCTCCAGCTTCGATCAGGGCATTGCCGCTGACCTGCACCAGATCATTGTTGACGCCAGCGATGGTGCCGCCATCGCTCATTTCCACCAACAGGGTGCCGCCCGTTGCCAGTGTCCAGTCGCCGTCTACCGTCAGCGTACCGATGGAGTTACCCGGCGAGAGCGTACCGCCCGATTGGATGGTGGTGGTACCCACGGTACCGGAGCCACCGAGGATGGCGCCGTTTTCAATGATCAGCGAGCCACCCAGCGCACCGTTCCCGTCCGCGTCGCCGACAAGCAATGTGCCGCCCGAGACCGTGGTCGCGCCCCCAAAGCTCGAACTGTCACCAGTGAGCAGCACCGCGCCGCGGCCAGCAAAGCTGAAGGCGCCATTTCCCGAGAGGATGCCGTCATAATGGGCATCGTCCGCGTCGTTTGCCTGGTCGAAAACCACCGTACCGTCATTGGCGATGTTGCCGGAAATCGAATGCACATTGCCGACCAGCGTGCCGGACTGGACAAGGGTATTCCCATAATCATTGTTGCCGGTCAGCTCCAGCGTACCCTCTCCCGTCATCACCAGGTTGCCAGAACCGGATATGCCGCCATCAAGCCGGAGAACGGTGGCATCGACGACGTCGAACCGGCCATTGTCGTTCAAGATGATCACCCGGCTGCTGTCAATATCTGCCATGGTTGCCAATGTGCCGCCATTGAACGTCAGGGTGCCATTGGCATGACCAAGATTGGCATCATTCGAGATATTCAGCGTGCCCCAGTGCAATGTGGTGCCGCCAGCATAGGTGTTGTCGTTCGACAACGATAACGTGCCGTCGCCATCCAGCGTGATGCCGCCGCTGCCCGCGATTACCCCGACTGGGTCACGCTGTCGCCGTCGGCCACCGACAGTATGAGTTCATCGTTGAGCGTCATGGTATGGCCGATATCCAGCCCATTGTCATAGGCCAGTGTCCCACCATTGATGGTCAGCGTGCCGGTGCCGAGCGCATCGTCGTGACCCAGCACAAGCGTCCCGGCGTTCAGCGCCGTGCCGCCGGTGAAGGTGTTGTTGCCTGTCAGGGTCAATGTGCCGTTGCCGTCCAGTATGACACCCCCGCTGCCCGAGATCGCGCCGGATTGGGTGGCGCTGTCGCCATCCACCACGTTCAAGGTCAAATCGTCGTTGAGCGCGATGGTATTGGCGATATCCAGCCCGTCGCCATAGCTGAGCGCGCCGCCATTGACCGTTACGGCGCCGGTGCCGAGCGCGTTGTTGTGACCGAGCGCAAGTGTCCCGGAATTCAGCACCGTGCCGCCGGTAAAGCCACTATCGCCTAACAGCGCCAGCGTGCCGTCGCCCTCCAGTGTGATGCTGCCGTCTTCGAAGATCGCGCCGGATTGGGTCGCGCTGTCGCCATCGGCCAGCGACAGGGTCAGGTCATCGTTGAGTGCGATGGCATTGGCGATAGCCAGCCCGTCGCCATAGGCGAGTGTCCCGCCATTGGCGTGCAGCACGCCGATGCCCAGCGCATTGTCGTGACCGAGCGCAAGCGTCCCCGCGTTCAGTATCGTGCCGCCGGTGAAGGTGTTGTAGGCCGTCAGCGACACGGTCCCCGGGCCATCAAACCCGATCATGCCGCTGCCCGAGATTACCCCGACTGGGTCGCGCTGTCGCCATCAGCCACCGACAGGTTCAGAGCGCCATCAAGCGTGATGGCATTGCCGATGTCCAGCCCATCACCATAGGCGAGTGTCCCACCATTGGCGGTCAGTGCACCGGTGCCAAGCGCGGCGTCGTGACTGAGCGCGATCGTTCCGGCGTTCAGCACCGTGCCGCCGTCATAGCTGTTGTCGCCCGACAGCGCCAACGTGCCGCCGCCCTCCTTGATGAGCCCAGACCCGGGCGTACCGGCAACCGTATCGGCGATGGTCGCCGTCTGGCCGGCCGTCACCTCATAGATCAGATCCATACCCATCAGGAAAAAGCTGTCACCCGCCGCATCGCCGGTGGAACCGCCCCCGCTGCCGCCCGAGCCCGCGACGGTGCTGTTGCCGGCAGAGCCGCCATCGATGACGCGGATTGAACCGCCGTCGCGGACGAAGATCGCCCCGCCAAATCCCGACCCGCCATTGCCGCCCCGTGGAGGGTTGACGCCGGCGGCGCCGCCAAAGCCGCCATCGCCGCCGCCAAAGCCGCCGCTGCCGCCGCTGCCGCCACCAGAAACGCCAAAGCCGCCGCCGCCACCGCCGCCACCGAAGCCGCCATCGCTGCCATCACCGCCGGTCGCGGTGCCGCCATCACTGCCGCCCGCGCCACCACCGCCGCCATCAAGTCCACCACCACCGCCGCCGGAGTAGCCATTATTGGCACCGCCTCCGCTCCCACCCCTGGCCTCGTTATCGGCGAGGTCAACCGAATCCAGCACCAGATTGGCCTCGCTCTCGACAAAGACCCCACCACCCAGACCGGCGCCGCCGCCGCCGCCGCCATTGCCCGAGGCACCATCACCGCCGGTCGACGCGCCGTCCCGGATGGTCAGGCCACGCAGTGTCACATCGACGGCGTCGCTGCCATTGCCAACGCGAAAGACCCGATGCTGGCCATCACCGCTGATGGTCACGCCGCTAGAGCCGGAACCATTAATTGCCACATCGAAATCAAGAGCAGGCAATTCAGACCCCAGAACGATATCGCCGGAAACACCGGGGCCAAACTCTATCGTATGAGGGCCGGCACCATCGGCGGCGGCATCGGCGATGGCCTGTCTTAGCGACCCCGCGCCGGAGTCATTGGTATTGTTCACGGTAAACACGGCCGCATGGGCGGACATACTGGAGGCCAGGCCAAGCATCAAGGCAAGCGCCGATCCGGCCAACACCCCCACACCCCAAGCAGGCTCACGCATACTGCGAGGTGCAGCCATGCTCGATGATGGGCGCGCCCCCGATACCCGGGGGCAACCGCCCTTACCACAAGAACGAGCAGTTTCCGCCACTGCTTGCCAGGTACCGGTGGAGTGGTTGAAAAGGGTACGATAGACATGATTCATGGTGTGGTTCCCTGGCTCTTCTCCATTGCCATCAGGCGATGGGTGAACTACGTCTCTTGAGTTTGTCGTTCTGACGTCACGTAATGTAGACATGGTGATCAGGCAAGCAAGCCGATGGCCCTTGTTGCATTGACCGCCCGGATGCGTATAGAAACGCCGCGCTTTTCGAGTCGACCACAGAAGACGGTGTAGCAGGACCAACTCACGCTTCAGGCCGTGTAGCTGCTCCAGAGCGGTACTGCCGGGATAATCGAGGGTCTCGCTTTCCAGGTCCTCGATTCGCTCTCCAATGCCGTCCAGCACCGGGAATCCGCTGGGTGCTGCCCTGTCACTCTCGCCGACGAATGCAATCCCCGCGATGATCCACCGATCAAACCATCTATCTGTATTACTGCAAGTAACTGTGCCTTAATGGGCATGAAAGTGGAATGGATGCCTGGAGGATAGCGTTGCACTCTCGACCGTCACTGTGGTGCCTGATACCCGGGCTTGCGCTCGTCTATCTGCTGGTGGGCATCGTCGTCAGTCACTCCGGACTGCATACCCAGATCATTCCGTTCTGGCTCCCCGCCGGGGTCGCCCTGGCGGCGGGGCGGCACTTCGGCTACCGCATCCTGCCGGGGGCGGGCCTGGGCAGCCTGATCTTCAACCTGGGCATGCCCACGCAGTGGAGCTTCGCCCTGACCCCGGCGCTCTGGCAGTCGGCCCTGCTGATTGCCATCGGCGTGACCCTGCAGGCGGCAGTGGGCACCTACCTGCTGAAGCGCCTCGGCGAGCCGATCTCGATCGGTGGCGAGCTTAAACTCGCACGCTTCATTTTCCTGGTGGGCTTTGGCAGCAGCCTGATCAGCGCCAGCATCGGCGTCACCAGCCTGTGGGGGCTGACCCAGCCGGCAGGCGGCATGAGTCTGGCCCACGACTGGCTGACCTGGTGGCTGGGCGACAGCTTCGGCATCATCCTGATGACACCGCTGTGCCTGGCCCTGCTGACGCCGGCCCACCAGCGCCGCAATCCGAACCTGCATAGGCGCCTGGTGATGCTGCTGGCCGGCGGGCTTGGCGCCATTCTGATCACCAACCAGGCATATCTCTTTCATCTCGAGCGCCAGCTGGCCAGCGGCTTCCAGCGGGATGTGGAAATCCTGCAGGCCAACGTCAATCGCCTCTATCAGCAGAACCTGGCCGATCTTAGCCGCCTCGAGCGCGAATTCACCCAGCAGCAGGGCATGACACCCGAGGCCTTCCGCGACGTCACAGACGATATTTTCACCGACAATCCGGCGGTGCTCGCCTACTCCTGGGACCTGATCGTCGCCGCCGAGGAGCGAGAGGCGTTCGAGGCACACACCCAGGCGCTGCTGGACTGGCCGGCGTTCGAGGTCTACGGCGAATCGCCCGAGCCCGATGATCCACTGGTCGTGGTCCAGTACGTGGAACCGTTCACCGAGAATATCGCGGCGCTGGGCTTCAACCTGCTCTCCGAGCCCGACCGACGCCGCTGGGTCCTCAAGGCCCAGGAAACCGGCCGACCGGTGGGCACCGAGATCCTCAACCTTACCCAGGCCCCCGACGAGCCAGGCGCCCTGATCCTGCAGCCGGTCTACCTCAACCCCGACGCCGAGGATGGCGATCTGCTCAGCCGCGACAAGCAGTTGGTCGGCTTCATGGCCGGGGTCTTCACCATCCAGCGCATGGTCAAGGCGGCCATCGCCCAGAGCGAACTGGAGCATGTCACCCTGACTCTCAGGGATGACGATGAGGTCTTCTATCGGTATCCGTCGTCGAACAGCGGTGACGCCACCGAGTTCTATCGCGGCAGCTTCGCCTTCGATTTTGCCCAGCAGCCCTGGCAGGTAGAGATAAGCGGCGGCCACGCCTATCGCGCCGCTAGCTCCCAGAACAGCTCGCTGGAGTTCCAGCTGCTGCTGGTGCTGGTTGGGGCCCTGGCCTCCAGCGTCATCCTCGGCATGTACAGCCGTGAGGACAGCCTGGCCAGCCGCGTTGCGGAACAGACACGCTCGCTGCGCTTCCAGGCCGAGCACGATCCCTTGACCGAGCTGCCCAATCGGCTGCGGCTCGAGCAGCAGATGACAGCGCTGCTGGAGCGGCCCGACCCGCCGCCCTTCGCGCTGCTGTTCATGGACCTGGACCGCTTCAAGCTGATCAATGACAGCCTGGGCCACACCACCGGCGACCAGCTGCTGATCGAGCTGACCCGGCGCTGGCAGGCCACCCTCCCAGCCGGGTGCGAGCTCTATCGCCTGGGCGGAGATGAATTCGTGCTGCTGCAGCAGCTGACGCCAGACACGGTGCCCGAAGCGACCGCCGAGCGCCTGCTGGCCGAGACCCGCAAGGCCATCCGCGTGGATGGCCTGCACCTGCAGATCACCGCCAGCGTGGGGCTGGCCCTCTGCCCTCTGCATGGCGTCGAGCACCAGACGCTGCTGCGTAACGCCGACACCGCGCTGCACGGCGCCAAGGCCCTGGGAAAGAACCGGGTGCTGCGCTACCAGCACAGCCAGACGGACGCCACCCAGCAGCACTTTTCCCTGGAACAGGACCTGCGCCTGGCCGTCGGCACCCATCAGTTGCTGCTGCATTTTCAGGCCCAGTACTCCCTGAAGGACAAGACGCTGGACGGGGTCGAGGCCCTGTTGCGCTGGGAGCATCCGCAACGCGGCATGGTCTCTCCCGGAGCGTTCATCCCGCTCGCCGAAGAGACCCAGCTGATTGTGCCGATCGGCTGGCAGGTGATCGAGATGACCTGCCGACAGATCGCCGCCTGGGACGCGGCAGCCCAGCCCGTTCCCTGTGTGGCCGTGAATATCTCTCCCCTGCAGCTGCTGCAGTCGGATTTCGTCGACTGCCTGAACCGCCTGGTGGACGCTGCCGGCGTGTCTCGGCATCGTCTGGAGTTGGAGATCACCGAGACCCTGCTGCATCTCGACCCGGACTTCGCCTTCCAGCAGCTCAAGGCCCTGCGACGCGCCGGCTATCGCCTGGCCCTGGACGACTTCGGCACCGGCTACTCATCGTTCAATCGACTCAAGAAGATGCCGCTGGACCGCATCAAGATCGATCGCTGCTTCGTCAAGGACATCGGCCGCAACCCCAAGGATGAAGCGATCATCCGCAGCATCATCGATCTGGGGCACCGGCTGGACATGAGCGTACTCGCCGAGGGTGTGGAAACCTGGGAGCAGTTCAACTACCTCGCCGCCGCTGGCTGCGACAGCATGCAGGGCTTCCTGCTGGCCAGGCCTACCGCCGCCCGGTCTTTCACGAGCCGCTATGAGGAGGCCCCACCCTATCCAGCGATGCAGGTGGCTAACCCCCCCCAAACCCGCTTGCCCTAACGCGGCATGCGAGCGGATCGGCAGCCGATACCGGGGATGAAAATATGGCACCATAGGGCCAGAGTTACGGGGTGCACCATGAAAGCGCTGGTAGTCGAAGACAATCCCAACCTGGCCTCCTCCATCGCCACCTTCCTCACCGAGGCGGGTTTCCAGGTGGAGACCTGCGACGATGGCCAGGCCGCCGAGCAGTGGCTGCGCCACCTCTCCTTCGATCTGATCCTGCTCGACCTGGGGCTGCCCAACCTGGATGGGATCCATGTGCTGCGCCGACTGCGCGCCCGCCAGGACAAAACGCCGGTGCTGATCATCTCGGCACGAGACGACCTCGACCAGCGGGTGCTGGGCCTGGAGGAAGGCGCCGACGACTACCTGGGCAAGCCCTTCTCCCTGGTGGAGGTGGTGGCCCGGGCCAAGGCCCTGGTACGACGCGCCAAGCAGTTCGGTGAAAAAAGCCTGCAGTGCGGTGGTTTAGAGCTGCCCCGGATAGCCCCACCGTGCTAGTCAACGGCGAGGCAGTGGCGCTGCATCGCCGCGAGCGGGAGGTGCTGGAGTACCTGTTGATCAACCAGGGGCGCCTGGTCAGCAAGGCACAGATCATCGACCGGCTCTCCGACCTGGACGATGCGATAACTCACAGCGCCGTGGAGACCTATATCTCTCGACTACGCAAAAAGATCGGCAATGCCGCCCAGCTGCGCACCGTTCGCGGCCTCGGCTATCTTCTCGATGCCGGAGCCCCACAGCCATGACCTCGATTCGCGTCCGCCTGCTGCTGTGGATCGGTCTGCCCTTCACCCTGGTGGGCATCCTGACCCTGGTGGCGAGTCAGGTGGTGCTCTCCCGCCAGATCAACGAGACCTTCGACGATATGCTGCTCAATGCCGCCGAGCGGCTGGAGCGGCGAATCCACTCGGTGGATGGCGAACTGCGCATCAACATGCACTACTTCAGCATCAGTACCCTGGGCAGCCGCGGGGAGGGCAAGATCTTCTACCGCATCCGCGATGACGCAGGGAACATGCTGGCCGGCTTCGAGGGCCTGGAGCCTCCCCGACCAATGCCAGCACGCCGATCTTCTATGATACCCGCTACGCCGGCAACGAGCTGCGCGCCGTGGCCACCAGCTTCCCGGTGGTGCGTGCCACCCGGAGTGGCCAGATCGAGGTGATCGTGGCCGAGTCCACCGAGGCCCGGGCGAGCCTGATCAAGGATTTCCTGCTGACCCTCTCGGCGCTCACCGCCATGGGCGGCCTGCTCGCCGTGACCATCGCCCTGCTGGCGATCCACCTGGGCCTGGCGCCGCTGCGCGCCATCAGCCGCGCCCTGCGCCGGCGCTCCCCCATGACCTGGATCCCATCGAGGCCCGAGTTCCCCGGGAGGTCACCACCCTGGTGGCCAGCATCAACGGCCTGATGGCACGCATGCGCCAGAGCATTCGCAACACCCAGCAGTTCAATGCCGATGTCTCCCATCAGCTGCGCACCCCGGTCTCGGAGATTCGTGCCCTGGCCGAAGTCACCGCCCGTCGCTGCCAGGACCCGGCGCTGCGCCGCCCCCTGGAGGAGATCGGACGTATCGCCGAGGACGCCGGCTACACGGTGGAGCAGCTGCTGATCCTGGCCAAGACCCGCCACGAGCTGGTGGACACCCAGGCCCTGGAACCTATGGTTCTTGGCGAGGTGTGTCGGGAGGCCTGCGCCGAGGCGACCGCGCGGATCTATCAGCGCGGCCAGGAGCTGGAGTTCATCGAGCAGCAGACGGGCGAAGTGCTCGGCGACCCGGTTCGGCTGCGCTGGCTGGTTCAGAACCTGATCGAGAATGCCAGCCAGCACGCCGGCGGCGAGGCGCCCTACCGCGGCACCATCCGTGTGCGCGTCTACTCACAGGAGGGGGCACCGGCGCTTAGCGTTTCCGACGACGGCGTGGGCGTGGCCGCCGACGACCTATCGCGCTTGGCGGAGCGTTTCTATCGCGCCAGCCCGGCGACCCCAGGCAGTGGCCTGGGCCTGGCCATCGTCGACGAGGTGGCCCGCGCCCATGGCGCCCGCCTCGACTTCGCGAGCCCCCCGGGCGAGGGGCTGACCGTCAGCGTGGCCTTTCCCTCGCGGCGCGACGGCGGCGCGCCAGGGCGATCAGCGGGGGCGTGAGCAGGATCAGCAGCAGCAGGCGCAGCACATGGTGAGAGACCACATAGACCGGGTCGATCTCCAGCGCCACGGCGATCACCGCCATCTCGCCGACGCCGCCGGGCAGCAGCGCCAGCAGCACCGCCGCGAAGGGCAAGGCCGTGACACGTGACACCAGCCAGGCGGTGATCACGGCCATCCCCACCGCATAGGCCCCGAACAGCAGCCCGTAGCGCCCCACCTGGAGCAGCCGCGTCCAGGAAGTGCCCGAGAAGCGCGAGCCCACCGAGCTGCCCAGGACCAGGAAGGTCAGGATCAACAGCAGGTCGGGCAGCGCCAGCCCGAGGCCGAGGCTCGCCATGGCCGCTCCCACGGCAATGGGCCCCAGGAACTCGGGGATCGGCAATCGCAGCAGTCGCCCCAGCCAGGCGCAGGCCGGAGCAAGCAACAGCAGGTAGAGATCCCCCAGCGCAGGCCGTTGCCCTCCCCCAGCACCACTCCGCCGGCGAGATGGTTCGCCAGCAGGGCCGCAGAGGCGACCACCATCACCAGGCGCATGGCATGGGTGATGGCGATCCAGCGAACATCGGCACCGAGTCGCTCGGCAAGGATGACCGCGCCGTTCATGCTGCCCGGGAAGGCACAGAAGAGCGCGCTCAGCCGGCTCATGCCGCTCAGGCCGAAGAGCCAGCGGCCACCCAAGAGCATCAGCCCCATGTAGCCGAGCATGGCCAGCACGCTGGGGTACCAGGCGAGCAGCTGTGACAGCTCACCCAGATCGATGCGGTTGCCGATAAAGAGCCCGAGCATGGCGATGGCACCGCGGTGCAGGCGCTTGTCGATGCCGGCGCGAACGCCAGCCAGGGATGCCGCCAACACCAAAAAAGAGGCCCCAGCATCCAGGCCAGGGGCAAGGCGGCCTGAGTGGCAAGAGCGCCACCCAGGCCACCAACCAGCAGGGTCAGCAGAGTGGTGCGGAGCATTACTCCGGGGCAGTCGACGGCTTGAAACGCTTATACAAGCCCAGCAAACGCTTACCGAACAGCGACACCAGCAGCAGGGCCAGGATGATCAGTGTCACCGGGCGCTCCAGCACATAGCTCAGGTCGCCGCCGCTGATCTGGTAGGAGTGCAGCAGCGACTTCTCCGCCATGGCTCCCAGCAGCATGCCGATCACCGCCGCCGGCACCGAATAGCCATAGTGACGGAACAGCCAGCCGATCACCGCGAACACCAGCACCGTTGCCGGCCCGGTCATGTTGCCGGTGAGGCCGAAGGAGCCCATCACCGCCAGCACCAGCACCGAGGGGATCAGGTAGCGCATCGGCACCTTGATGATATTGGCCAGCAGCGGGATGAACAGCAGGCCGATGATTAGCAGCAGGAACACCTGGGCGAAGTTGGCGAAGATGACGGCGTAGACCACGTCGGTCTGCTGACGGATAAACTGCGGGCCGCCGGTGGTGTTATGCATGGCGAAGGCCGCCAGCATCACCGCCGTGGCGCCGCCCCCCGGAATGCCCAGAGCCAGCAGGGTCGCCATGGAACCCGCCTCGGAGGTGCTGTTGGCCGACTCCGAAGCCACCACCCCCTTGGGATTGCCCTTGCCGAAGGAGGACGGATCCTTGTCACGGCGCTGGGTCTCCACATAGGAGAGCAGGTTGGAGACCGAGGACCCTACCCGGGTACCGCCCCCACGAAGACCCCGATCAGGCCGCCACGGATCATCACCCAGGGGTAGCACACCGCTATCTTGAAACCCTCGAAGATCTCCGAAATCTTGACCTTGCGGGAGGCCTTCGATTCGACGATGAAACCCTTGTTGGCCAGCTTGAACAGCTCCGAGGCGGCGAACATGCCCATCATGGCCGGAATCACCGGTATCCCATCGAGCAGGTAGGTCTGTCCCATGGTGCCCCGCGCCATGCCCAGCTCGTTGAAGCCGATGGTACCGATCAGCAGACCCACGAACCCTGCCATCAGGCCCTTGAGCACCTGTTCGCCCTTGAGGCTGGCGATCAGCGTCATGCCCCACAGGATTACCGCGAACATCTCCGCCGGTCCCAGCTTCAGCACCATCAGCGACAGCGGCTGGATCATCACGAAGAGAATCAGGTATCCCATCAAGGTGCCCAGCACCGATGACACCAGGGCCACGCCAAGCGCCTGGTTGTGCCTGCCCTGGCGTGCCATGGGATAGCCATCGAAGGCCGTGGCGATGGCCGATGAGGTGCCGGGAATGTTCATCAGGATCGCCGGGATCCCGCTGCCGAATGAGCCACCGGTGAAGATGGCAGTGAGGAAGAGCATCGCCTGGATGAAATCCATGTACAGGGTCATGGGCAGGAAGATCGCCATGGCCATGGAGATCTGCAGCCCCGGCGTGGCACCGAAGATCAGCCCGATAATGATGCCGGGTACCACCACCATCCAGGGGAAAAATTCGTGAACAGCAGGGCTAGCGCCTGCTCTACTGCGAGGAAATCGATCATGGTGTTACCCCCTTAACCCGGAAGGATCAGCATATGCATGGGATAGGGCAGCATCTGCGAGAAGAAGAAGGCCACGCCGAGGCCAAAGGCCAGGCTGTAGCCCCCAGCAGCAGCCAGTGGCGCTCGCCCTTGAGCACCAGAAAGGCAGCGATGAAGACCACTGTGGCCACGTCGAAGCCCAGGGTCTCCAGGAGAATCACATAGGCGGCGAACAGGCCTACCACCGGCAGGGTGCGATGCAGCGGCTCACCTTCGCTCTCCTCGCGGACCAGCAGGGTGCCCCGCTTGAGGCGTAGCCCCACTTCCAGGGCCACGATAGCCAGCACCACGATGGAGAGCGGCAGGATCAACAGCAGGTTCTGTACGGCCGAGGAGACCCGAATGGCATCGAAAAGGTACCAGAGGGTAAAACCGGCCAGGGCCATGAGGACCAGCAGGTCCCCATAGTCGCGTTTATTGGCGGACATGGGAGCACTCCAGGCGCCCCGGCAGGCTTACCGGGGGCGCATCACGCAGGAAGGATCAGTTGAGCAGATCGGCGTAGGCTTCGAAGACGTCGTAGTTGGTGCGCATGAGCTCGTTGGAACGCTCGGGTCCCACCCAGACGCCACCGATATCGTTGGACTCCAGGTGCTCCTGGACCTCCTTGCGAGCCAGGGTGTTCTGGATCGCCTCGGAGAGGATCTCGAAGCGCTCCGGGTACTGGCGCTCGGTCTCGGCGGTGACCGCGAAACCACGCATGGACCCCTGCAGCACCGTCACCTCCAGATCCATGGGCTCGAGGGCCTCATTGATCGGGGGACATCCCACTGATCGATGCGCTCATCATTGACGATGGCCAACGGGGTCAGGAATTCGCGGATCCCCTCGCTGCCCTGGGCGCTGATGGAGGTGAAGTGCACCTGGCCGCCAGCCACTGCGGAGCGCGCCTCGCCACCGCTGTTATAGGTCACCAGGTTGAGGTTGTCCTGGGGAATCCCCGCCTCATCCAGCAGCATACGCACCATCAGGTGGCCGGCGGACCCCTGCACCACCGAGCCACGGACCTGACCGGGGTTATCGCGGATCGCCTCCAGCAGCGAGGGCAGATCCTCGTAACCGCTATCCTTGTTGGCGGCGATCAGGTCCAGGTCGAACCACTGGAAGTTGACGAAGGAGAAATCCTCGATGTCGTACTGGGCCCCACCGGTCAGGATGGTGTTGGTCAGGTAGGGCGCGAAGGTGGAGGCATAGACAGTATAGCCATCGTCCGGACGTGACAGAATGTAGTTGGCGGACACCTGGGTGCCGGCACCGGGCCGATTGGTGACGCGAACCGGCACGCCAAGCTCCTCGGCGAGGTAAGTCGACATGGCCCGGGTCATGCGATCGGCGCTGCCGCCGGTGCCAAAGCCAACGACGAGGTCGATGGGGCGATCCGGGTAGTCATCGGCGGCCACCGGGGTGGTCATCGCCAGGGAAGCCAGCATGGCAGTGGCGGCACCGGCCACCAGGGTCTTGGGAAGAAGTCGATGGAACATGGCGTAGGCATCCTCATTGTTAGATGGTGTCCGGGACCTTACCCGGTCGCACAGACTCTAGAGGGCCAAGCTGTCACCAAGCTTGCATCGCGCCCACATTCGACCAATGTCTAAACCCGCTCAGTTTACCGCCGTCTCGGAATCGAGCCCCGCCAGCAGCGCACCCAGCTCATTGCAGAGAAACCGCGCCTCCACGCACTCCGCCAGGTGCCCTTCGGCAAAGCGCAGAAATCCCAGTGCGGCGTGGGGCAGCCGCCGGTCCCTGCGCACAATGAACTGCCAGTGGCTCTCGATGGGCAGCCCCTCCACCGGCAGGATCACCAGGTCGGAGTGCTCCGGCGGCAGCACATGCTCCGAGAGCACCGCGAGTCCCATACCCGACGCCACGCCCACGCGAATGGCCTCGTTGCTGGCCATCTGCAGGGTCGGCCCCAGGGACAGCCCCTGCTCCTGCAGCCAGCTCTCGAAGAGCATGCGAGTGGCCGAGCCCGGCTCGCGAAGCAAGAAACGCTCCTCCAGCAGCTCGCTCATCGCCACTCGCTCACGCTCAGCCAGCAGATGCTCCCGGGGCGCCACGACCACCAGCGGATTACGCAGGAAACGCCCGGCCAGGGCGTGGGCCAGCGACGGCGGATGGCTGAAGACGTAGAGGTCGTCGTCCTGGCGCTCGAAGCGCGTCAGCATCTGGCGTCGGTTGCCGATATGCAGCGTCACATCGACATTGGGGAAGGCTTGGCTGTACGGCCCCAGCAGCCGGGGCAGCACGTACTGCGCCGTGTTGACCAAGGCGATGCTGAAACGGCCCCGCTCTCCGCCGCGCAGCGCTTCGAGATAATCCTGATAGTCACCGAAGCGCCCCAGTACCTCGCGGCTGGCGCGATAGAGCTCCCGCCCTGCTTCAGTGGGGGCCAGGCGACCCTGGCGCGTTATCAGCAGCGGCTCACCCACTGCCTCGGCCAGGCGCTTGAGCTGCTGGGACACGGTGGGCTGGGTCAGGTGAAGCTGCCTAGCCGCCTCGCTAACGGATCCACTGCGCACCACCACCACATAGACCTGAAGTAGGCGAAACGTCAGGTGGCGAATGTTCATCGGAGGCCTCCTGCCGACCACCTTATATAGATAAAAAGCTATGCTTCATCGCTACAGTTGTTATTTGTATCAATATATGGATTTGCTCACAATCGCCGCCGCCTCTCCTCCCCAACCAACGAGATGAGCCCATGCCCGATATCGTGGTGATGTTCTTTCTGCTCGGCCTGCTCGCCGGCGTCGTCAAGTCCGACCTGAATATCCCCAAGGCCGCCTACGACACCTTGAGCCTGCTGCTGATGCTGACCATCGGCCTCAAGGGGGGCATGGCCCTATACGGCAACCTGCGCTGGTCGCTGATTCCCGAGCTGGCCGCCGTGGCCGCCCTCGGCGCCCTGATCCCGCTGGCCCTGATGCCCATCCTGCGCCGGCTTACACGCCTCTCTCCCGCCGACAGCGCGAGTATCGCGGCCCACTACGGCTCGGTCAGCGCCGGTACCTTCGCCGTGGCGCTGGCGTTCGCAGAGAGCCGCGCCCTGCCGATCGGCGCCGAGGTGACACTCTACCTGGTGATGATGGAGCTACCGGCGATCATGGTGGCCATCGCCCTCTACCGGCGTCATGCCGGCAAGGAGGCAGGCGAGGCGCTCCAGGGCATCTGGCACGAAACCCTGACCAACCGTGGCGTCATCCTGCTGGCCGGTGGCGCGGTGATCGGTGCCATGTACGGTCCCCGGGAAGGTGCCGCCGTCACCGAGTTGTTCATGGGCGCTTTCCATGCCGTGCTCGCCCTGTTTCTGCTCCAGATGGGCCTCACCGCAGCGGAAACCCTGCGCCCCATTCCCTGGTACCACTGGCGCCTGCTCACCTTCGCCCTGGTGGCCCCGTTCTTCCTGGCCATGGCCGGCCTCGGTGTTGGCCTGATGCTGGGCCTGCCCATGGGCTCGCTGATGATACTCACGGCACTCGCCGCCAGCGCCTCGTATATCGCTGCACCGGCGGCCATGCGAACGGCGATACCCCAGGCCAACATCGGCCTGGCCATGCTGGCGGCGCTGGGCTTCACCTTCCCACTCAACGTGCTGTTAGGCATCCCCATCTACTACCAGCTGGCGCTGTGGCTGGGGAGCTAAACGCAATCCAGGACGCCACCGCCCCCAGGCGGTGGCGTCTTGCGTTGGGCTGAACCACGCTTGGGGTAAATCACCGCCTTCGACATTCGTCGAAGCCACCAAAACCTGCACTTTACGTTAACGTCAACCTCGCCTAGGCTTGGACCATCGTCAACAGAGTGCGGCACTTTGCGCCCACTTCGGCCCGACGGCCAACCACCTGACAGCACGACAAGGGAGCCCCCATGCACACGCCCTACAAGCCCCTCGACTTCGGATTCGATGACGAACTCAACATGCTGCGCGATCAGGTCAACGCCTTCGCCCGCGACGAGATCGCGCCGCGCGCCGATGAGATCGACGAGAAGAACGAGTTCCCCAACGACCTGTGGCAGAAGTTCGGCGACATGGGCCTGCTCGGCATCACCGTGCCCGACGAGGATGGCGGCAGCGGCATGGGCTACCTCGCCCACTGCATCGCCATGGAAGAGATCTCCCGGGCCAGCGCCTCGGTGGGCCTCTCCTACGGCGCCCACTCCAACCTCTGCGTCAACCAGCTCAAGATCAACGCCAACCCCGAGCAGAAGGCCAAGTACCTGCCCAAGCTGATGAGCGGCGAGCACGTGGGAGCGCTGGCCATGTCCGAGCCGGGCGCCGGTTCCGACGTGGTCTCCATGAAGCTGCGTGCCCGCAAGGAGGGTGACAAGTACATCCTCAACGGCAACAAGATGTGGATCACCAACGGCCCCGACGCCGATGTCCTGGTGGTCTACGCCAAGACCGACCCGGATGCCGGCTCCAAGGGCATCACCGCCTTCATCATTGAGAAGGGCATGGCCGGCTTCTCCACCGCCCAGAAGCTCGACAAGCTGGGCATGCGCGGCTCCAACACCTGCGAGCTGGTGTTCGAGGACTGCGAGGTACCGGCCGAGAACGTGCTGGGTGAGGAAGGCAAGGGCGTGCGCGTGCTGATGAGCGGCCTGGACTACGAGCGCACCGTGCTGGCCGCCGGCCCCATCGGCATCATGCAGGCCGCCATGGATATCGTGGTGCCTGACGTCCACGAGCGTAAGCAGTTCAACCAGTCCATCGGCGAGTTCCAACTGGTGCAGGGCAAGATCGCCGACATGTACTCCACCCTGAACGCCTGCCGCGCCTATCTCTATGCGGTGGCATCGGCCTGCGACCGCGGCCAGACCTCCCGCAAGGACGCCGCCGGCGTGATCCTCTACTGCGCCGAGAAGGCCACCCAGGTGGCGCTGGACGCCATCCAGCTGTTGGGCGGCAACGGCTACATCAACGAGTACCCCACCGGGCGGCTGCTGCGCGACGCCAAGCTCTACGAGATCGGCGCCGGCACCAGCGAGATTCGCCGCATGCTGATCGGCCGCGAGATCTTCAACGAGTCCAAGTAAGGGGAGCCGGCAATGGCGATTCTGAACACCCAGATCAATCCGCGCAGCGACGGTTTCCAGGCCAACGATAAGGCCATGCGCCACGAGGTCATGAAGCTGCGCGAGCTGACCGCGGCCATCGCTCAGGGCGGTGGCGAAAAGGCCCGGACCCGACACGAGTCCCGCGGCAAGCTGTTCGTGCGCGACCGCATCGACCACCTGATCGATGAGGGCTCGCCTTTCCTCGAATTCTCGGCGCTGGCCGCCCATGAAGTCTACGATGGCCCGGTTCCCGCAGCCAGCGTGGTCACGGGCATCGGTCGCGTCTCGGGCGTCGAGTGCGTCATCGTCGCCAACGACGCCACGGTCAAAGGCGGCACCTACTTCCCGCTCACGGTGAAGAAGCGCATTCGCGCCCAGGAAATCGCCCGCAAGCACCGCCTGCCGTGCATCTACCTGGTCGACTCCGGCGGCGCCCACCTGCCCAGCCAGGATGAGGTCTTCCCGGACCGCGACCACTTCGGCCGCATCTTCTACAACCAGGCCACCCTGTCCGCCGAAGGCATCCCGCAGATCGCCGTGGTGATGGGCTCCTGCACCGCCGGCGGCGCCTATGTACCGGCCATGGCCGACGAATCCATCATCGTCAAGCAGCAGGGCACCATCTTCCTGGGCGGCCCGCCCCTGGTGAAGGCCGCCACCGGCGAGACCATCAGCGCCGAGGATCTGGGCGGCGCCGACGTCCACTGCAAGCTCAGCGGCGTGGCCGACCACTACGCCGAGAACGATGCCCACGCCCTGCAGCTGGCCCGCGCCTGCGTGTCCCGGCTCAACTGGCAGAAGCGCGGCGAGCTCAAGATGCAGGCGCCCAAGCCGCCGCGGCTGGACCCAAGCGAGCTCTACGGCATCGTCGGCACCGACCTCAAGAAGCCCTACGACGTGCGCGAGGTGATCGGACGCATCGTCGACGACTCCGACTTCGACGAGTTCAAGCGCTACTACGGTGACACCCTGGTCACCGGCTTTGCGCATATCCACGGCTACCCGGTGGGCATCGTCGCCAACAACGGCGTGCTGTTCTCCGAGTCCGCGGTGAAGGGCGCGCACTTCATCGAGCTGTGTGCGCAGAGGAAAATACCTTTGATTTTCCTCCAAAATATTACCGGCTTTATGGTGGGCTCCAAGTACGAGCATGAGGGCATCGCCAAGCACGGTGCCAAGCTGGTCACCGCCGTGGCCTGCGCCAAGGTACCCAAGTTCACCGTGCTGATCGGCGGCAGCTTCGGCGCCGGCAACTACGGCATGTGCGGTCGCGCCTACGACCCCAACCTGCTCTTCATGTGGCCCAACGCCCGGATCTCGGTGATGGGCGGTGAACAGGCCGCCGGGGTGCTGGCCCAGGTCAAGCGCGAACAGTATGAGCGCGACGGCCGCGAGTGGTCACCGGAGGACGAGGAAGCCTTCAAGAAGCCCACTCGCGAGCAGTACGAGCATCAGGGCCACCCCTACTACGCCAGCGCTCGACTGTGGGATGACGGGGTCATCGACCCGGCCCAGACCCGCGACGTGCTGGGGCTGTCGCTGGCCGCCGCCATGAATGCGGAAGTTCAGGAAACGAAGTTCGGCGTATTCCGGATGTGAGGCTGCTATGACACAGACATATTCCGAACTGCAGATCGACGAGCGCGGCGTCGCCTGGCTGACGCTGAACCGTCCCGAGGTCCACAACGCCTTCGACGACAGCCTGATCGCCGAGCTCAACGTCCACCTGGAGCGGCTGCACGTGGCCGCCGGCCACGGCGAGGTACGCGTGGTGGTGCTGGGCTCCGAGGGCAAGAGCTTCTCCGCCGGCGCCGATCTGGGCTGGATGAAGCGCATGGTGGAGTACGACTTCGACGGCAACCTCGCCGACTCGCGCAAGCTCTCCGCCCTGATGCACGGCCTGGACACCCTGCCCTGCCCCACGGTCTGTCGCGTGCAGGGCGCCGCCTTCGGTGGCGCCGTGGGCCTGGCCGCCTGCTGCGACATCGTGATCGCCTCCGAGAAGGCCAAGTTCTGCCTCTCCGAGGTGAAGATCGGTCTCTCGCCGGCGGTGATCAGCCCCTACGTGCAGCGTGCCCTGGGGGAGCGCCAGATGCGCCGCTTCGCGCTCTCCGCCGAGGTCATGGATTCGGCCACCGCCCTGGCGCTGGGCCTGGCCCACCAGGTGGTCGGCCCCGACGACCTGGACGAGGCCGTGAACGCCATGCTCGACACCCTGCTGGGCGGCTCGCCCCAGGCCCAGCGTGCCACCAAGGCGCTGCTGACCGAAGTGGCCCGGGAGCCCGACAGTAAGGCGACGCGCGAGCACACCTGCCGCGTGATCAGCGAACTGCGCGTTAGCGCCGAGGGCCAGGAGGGCCTGTCCAGCTTCTTCGAGAAGCGCCGCCCCGCCTGGAACCAGCCCGACGACGACAACACGACTTCCGCCACGGAGCGACGCTCATGAGCCGACCCACTACCTTCGACACCCTGCTGGTCGCCAACCGCGGCGAAATCGCCTGCCGCGTGATGCGCACGGCCCGCGCCATGGGCTTGCGTACCGTGGCGGTCTACTCCGACGCCGATGCCAACGCCCGTCATGTGCGCGAAGCCGACGAGGCCGTGCGCCTGGGCCCCGCGGCGGCCCGCGAGAGCTATCTCAAGGTCGAGGCGGTGGTGGAAGCCGCCAAGCGCACCGGCGCCGGCGCCATCCACCCAGGCTACGGCTTCCTCTCCGAGAACGGCCCCTTCGTCGAGGCACTGGACGCCGCCGGCATCACCTTCGTCGGCCCGCCTGCCTCGGCGATCGCTGCCATGGGCGACAAGTCCGCCGCCAAGGCTCGCATGGCCAACGCTGGCGTACCGCTGGTGCCGGGCTACCACGGTGACGACCAGGACGACGGCCTGCTGCGTCGCGAGGCCGATGCGATCGGCTACCCGGTGCTGCTCAAGGCCAGCGCCGGCGGCGGCGGCAAGGGCATGCGCGTGGTCGAATCCAGCGGCGACTTCCAGGCCGCCCTGGACGGCTGCCGGCGCGAGTCCCAGGCCGCCTTCGGCGACACCCGGATGCTGATCGAGAAGTACCTGACCCAGCCGCGTCACGTCGAGGTTCAGGTCTTCTGCGATAGCCACGGCAACGGCGTCTACCTGTTCGAGCGCGACTGCTCCGTGCAGCGCCGCCATCAGAAGGTGCTCGAGGAAGCACCCGCGCCGGGCATGACCCCCGAACTGCGCCGTGAAATGGGCGAGGCCGCGGTGCGCGCCGCCAAGGAGATCGGCTACGTGGGGGCCGGTACGGTGGAATTCCTGCTCGACGCCGACGGCTCCTTCTACTTCATGGAGATGAACACCCGCCTGCAGGTGGAGCACCCGGTTACCGAGATGATCACCGGCCAGGACCTGGTCGAGTGGCAGCTGCGGGTAGCCATGGGCGAAACGCTGCCCTGCTCCCAGGACGAGCTGACCATCACCGGCCACAGCTTCGAGGCGCGGCTCTACGCCGAGGACCCCGAGCAGGACTTCCTGCCCGCCACCGGCACCCTCAGCCAGTTCGCCATGGACCTCAAGGGCGCCGGCCTCGACCCCGAGCGAGTTCGCCTGGACAGCGGCGTGGAAACCGGCGACGCCGTCTCCATGCACTACGACCCGATGCTGGCCAAGCTGATCGTGCACGGCGACGACCGCACCCAGGCGCTGGCCACCCTCAACCGCGCCCTGGCGGCGCTCGACGTGCAGGGCGTGGTCACCAACCGCGCCTTCCTGCAGCGCCTGGCCACCCACCCCGGCTTCAAGAACGCCGAGCTGGATACCCGCTTCATCGAGCGCAACGAGGCCACGCTGTTCGCCCCGCGCCGCTACCGCATCGAGGAGTACGCCGGCGCCGCGCTGATCGGCCTCAACCAGCTCTCCCGCGAGTGCGAGAGCGATTCCCCCTGGACCGCCACGACGGCTTCCGCCTCAACGCACCCCACGCCATCCGCATCGCCCTGTGCGATCCGGCTCATGCCCAGGACGATGACGACTCCGAGGCCGTGGTCGTGGTGGAAGGCACCCGCGAGACCGACGCCGACCCCTGGCAGCTGACCATCGGCGGCGAGACCCTTACCGCCCGCCTTCAGCACCTGGCCGGCGACGCCGTGGCGGTGACCCTTAACGGCCACCGCCGCCGCCTGCAGGCGCGCCGCGACGGCAACGTGGTGGTGATGGTCGACCCGGCCGGCGAGACCCGGCTGTTCTGGCGGCGCATCGACGCCATCGACCACGGCCACCACGAGGCCGAATCCACCCTGACCGCCCCCATGCACGGCACCGTGGTGGCGCTGCTGGTGGAAGCCGGCCAGAAAGTGGAGAAAGGCATGCCGCTGATGGTCATGGAGGCCATGAAGATGGAGCACACCATGTCCGCCCCGCCGACGGCCACGTGGAGAGCTTCCACTTCGCCGCCGGCGACACCGTCGGCCAGGGCGACGTGCTGCTCGAATTCGCCGCCGAGGAGTAAGCAAGCGGTAGGGGCGCCGTACCGGGCGCCCCGAGTTCCCGTCGAGACAGGAGGCCGCAGGCATCCCGAAACGACCGCTGTAGGAGCGCTGCTTCGCATCGCGACTGGAGGCCGCAGGCCTCCCCGATCAACGGCCACTGCTGGAGACACCACCATGGCTTTTCCCCAACACGTGCGCCTGGTCGAGGTCGGCCCCCGCGACGGGCTGCAGAACGAGCCCGAACCGATTCGCACCGAAACCAAGCTCGAACTGATCGACCGCCTGGGGGCGGCCGGCCTCGCCTACATCGAGGCGGCCAGCTTCGTCTCTCCCAAGTGGGTACCGCAGATGGCCGACCACCGCGAGGTGATGACCGGCCTCAGCCGCCGCAACGGCGTCACCTACGCCGCCCTCACCCCCAACCTCAAGGGGCTCGAAGGGGCGCTGGAGTGCGGCGTCGAGGAAGTGGCGGTCTTCGGGGCAGCCTCCGAGGCCTTCTCGCAGAAGAACATCAACTGCTCCGTGGCCGAATCCCTGGAGCGCTTCGCCCCGGTGCTGGAGCGTGCTCAGCAGGCCAACGTCCGCGTGCGCGGCTACGTCTCCTGCGTGCTCGGCTGCCCCTACGAGGGCGAGATCGCCCCCGCCAAGGTGGCCGAGGTAAGCAAGGCGCTCTATGACATGGGCTGCTACGAGGTGTCGCTGGGTGACACCATCGGCGTGGGCACCCCGCTCAGGGCGAAGCGCATGCTCGAAGCGGTGAGCCGGGAGGTTCCCATGGAGAGACTCGCTGCCCACTTCCACGACACCTACGGCCAGGCACTCGCCAACCTCTACGCCGTGCTGGAAGAGGGCATCGCGGTCGTCGACAGCTCCGTGGCCGGCCTCGGCGGCTGTCCCTACGCCAAGGGCGCCTCGGGCAACGTGGCCAGCGAAGACGTGGTCTACTTGCTCCAGGGCCTCGGCATCGAGACCGGCATCGACCTCGACAAGCTCGCCGAGACCGGCACCTGGATCACCCAGGCGATCGGGCGTCCGAACCGGTCGAAGGTTGGGGTAGCGCTGGCGGCGAAATGAAGCTGATCCTCAGCCGCAAGGGCTTCGACTCCGCCGCCGGCGGCGTGCCCAGCCCCATCCTGCCCGACGGCCGACTGCTGGCCCTGCCGATCCCGGATGCGACCTCGACGATTCGCTATGGCGATATCGCCGTCGATGACACCACTCTCGACGCTCTGGTCTCGCCGCTGACCCGCGACCGGCTCACCGCCGACGACGGCGCCCACCTGGACCCCGACCTGATCGACGCCATGCTGCCCCGAGCCCCCGGCTGGCGGCCCCTCTTCGGACAGAGTGGCCAGGCCCAGGGGCACCTGCGCAACCAGGGCGTCGGCCCCGGGGACCTGTTCCTGTTCTTCGGCCTGTTCCGGCAGATCGAGCGCCAAGACGGACACTGGCGCTGGGCCCCCGGCTCACGCCCCTGTCACGTCATCTGGGGCTGGCTGCAGGTCGGCTCGGTGGTTCCGGTCGATCAGGCCCGGGGCGACGACTACGCCTGGGCCCATTACCACCCCCACTTCCGCCACGGGGAGAATCCCCACAATACGCTCTATCTGGCCCACCCTCGCCTGGACCTGCCGGGCGTCGACGAGACGCTGCCCGGGGCCGGGATCTTTCCCCGTTTCGCGCCTCAGCAACGGCTCACCGCGCCGGACGCGCAGCGGGTCTCGCAATGGCGGCTGCCCGCCTGGTGCTACCCGGACGACGGTCGCCCGCCGCTGAGCTATCACGCCAGGCGCCAGCGCTGGCGCCGACACCCCGACCACACCGAGCTGGACGCGGTCGCCCGGGGCCAGGAGTTTATCCTGGACGGCGATCACTATCCCCAGGCCCTGCCCTGGGCCGCCGAGCTGATTCGAAAGCGTCGCTAGGCTTTGTCCGAAAAGTCGGCGAGCGAAGGCCAGACAAGGCAAAAATCGGCGAAAAGACGGAGTTTACGGGGTGTAAATGAGTACTTTGAGCCGATTTTTAACGCCGTATGGTCGAGCGCAGCCAGTTTTCAGACAGAGCCTAGCAGCCGCGGCAAGCGAGCGGGTCGAGGCGGTGCTATGGTAGGCCCTCCCCCAGTCGATGATGGAAGGATACCCGCGTGAAATATCTCGGAGCCCACGTCAGTGCCGCCGGTGGCCCCGACCAGGCCGTGCGGCGCGCCGTAGAGATCGGCGGCGACGCCTTCGCCCTGTTCACCAAGAACCAGCGCCAGTGGCACGCCAAGCCGCTGACCGACGAGGCCATCGAGGCCTTCCGCACGGCCTGCCGCGAGCACGGCTTCGGCCCGGGGCAGATCCTTCCCCATGACAGCTACCTGATCAATCTTGGCCATCCGGACACCGCCGGGCTCGAGAAGTCCCGGGCGGCCTTTCTCGACGAATTCCAGCGCTGCGAACAGCTCGGGCTCACCCTGCTCAACTTCCATCCCGGCAGTCACCTGAAGAAGATCAGCGAAGCCGAGTGCCTGAGGCGCATCGCCGAGTCGATCAACCATGTGCTCGCCGACACCCGCGGCGTTACCGCGGTGATCGAGAACACCGCCGGCCAGGGCACCAACCTGGGCTGGCGTTTCGAGCACCTGGCCGAGATCATCGACCAGGTCGAGGACAAGTCGCGTGTCGGGGTCTGCCTCGACACCTGCCACGCCTTCGCCGCCGGCTACGACCTGCGCACGCCGGAGGCCTGCACCGAGACGCTGGACGAATTCGACAAGGTGGTGGGCTTTGGGTATCTGCGCGGCATGCACCTGAACGATGCCAAGAGCGAATTTGCCAGCCGCGTCGATCGCCATCACAGCCTGGGCCGAGGCAATATCGGGCTGGACGCCTTCACCACCCTGATGCGCGACCCGCGCATCGATGAGATCCCGATGGTGCTGGAGACCATCGAGCCGGCCATCTGGGCCGAGGAGATCGCCTGGCTGCGTGCCCAGATCGAGTCTGATTGAGTCAGGCAGCAAGCACCCGGGGCAACAAGCGCACCCCGGGTGGGAAGCGAGGGCGACACTCAGCCCCAGCTGCCCTTGCCTCCTCCTATGCCGCTGACCGTGGAGACCGTGCCCGACTGGAAATGGCCCAGCAGCTTGCTGTTGCGGTCGAAAAACAGGATGCTCAGATAAACCGGCGTCGACTGAAACTCGAAACTCACGGTATCGCGATAGAGCCGGTCGATATCGTCAGTGTAGACATCCCCAAAGAGTGCACCACCCCCTGGGGATGAGGCCCCACCGGCGTGGCCATCGAAGCTCTTGCCATCGGTAATGTTAACCTGGAACTGAAGGTAGAAAATTAGGCTGGCCACGCTTCCTGTCGCACCATAGGCCTTCTCTGAAGCAACCAGCCTTTCGGCCACCTCATCAATCTGCTCTGGCTCCAGCTTGCCATTCATCGCGACGCGAAAGTCGTGAGCGATTAGTTGCTTGTCAATATCGTGAGGAGCGTTCATCGGTTAATACCTCGTGCAGATGTCGTGGAATAAGCGGCCATTAACCGACCGCGGTTTAGCTGCCCTAACCATTCCAGTCCAGTTGCCATGAGGTGACAGCATCAGCTTGGTATCACCGCTGCCGCGGGATACCACCCAGCGGATCACTTCGGTATCAGCGTCTCCCGCCCTCTTGGTTGAAGCGCGCAGATAAACGACCCTGAAGCAAACCACTGCCCAGGGAGTATCACCATGGACCATGCACCGCTCCGGGTCGCCGTCATTGGCGGCGGCGTCTCCGGCCTGTCGCTGGCCTACTATCTGCAGAAATATGGCGGCGAGACGGCCAGGGAAATCGAGGTCACCGTATTCGAACGCAAGGCCACCCTAGGCGGCAATGCCGAGACGGTGTGGGTCGACATGGGCAACCGTCGCCAGCCGGGAAAGCCCGACGTTCCCTATCGACGCTGGGCCGATCTGGGGGTCAACGATGTCAACCTGGCCACCTATCACCGCCTGCGCGCGGTGCTCGGCGAGATCGGCGAGCTGTCGCGCATGAAGCCTCTGGAGAATACCGAGAGCTATTACAGCCGCGACGGGCGCATCGCCCTGACGGACGATAGCGATCTGGTTCGCGGCGTCAGCGACCCGGCTCACGAACTGAGCCAGGCCGAGGGAGGCAAGCTGGCACCGCTGATCACCGTGGTACACCGCAGCGCCATCGAGCTGGTAGAGAGCCGGCGCGTTACCCCGCGCTACACGGTCGACGACTTCTTCGACGGCTGCGTCGCCGCCCCCGCGGAGATGCTGGCCGCAGCCGCCGATCGGTTGCACATCACCATTGACTGGCAGGACCCAGCGCTTCCGGCTCGCCTAGAGCGAATCCGCCGGGTTATCTACTATCCCCGCATCTCGGCCATGTATTTCGCCGACGATCGCGGCCCCGGCGGCATGCCACTCCAGTCCCCCTTCGAGTATTACCGCATTCAAGAAGGTGGTTCGCCTCCGGATCGCCGCTACTTCGAGCACGGCGCCCAGCACTGGCTGGAGGCGCTGGCCGCCCATATCGCCAACCCGGAGTCCCAGGGCCCCAGCGTCGAGATCCTGCGGGGCATCGAGGTGGAGGCCAGCGTCTCGCCGCAGGGCGTGACGCTGGCGGAGCGTGCCCCAGGCGAACGCCGCTGGGAGGCAGACCTGCTAATCATGGCGACCCACGCCGAAGATGCCCTGCCCATGCTGACGTTCGGCGGCGGCCTTGCCGACACCCAGCGGGAGCTTGAGCATATCCTTGGCAAGGTGCGCTACACCCGCAGCTTCGGAGTCTGTCATACCGCCGCCGCTCGCCTGCCTCCCGACCGCAACCTGTGGCGCACCTACAACATCGAAGTGCGTAGCGCCGACGACACCCTCTTCCCCTACCGCATCGACTATGTGGCGAATCGCCACCAGAACGATGCCGTTAACCCCGACTACGATCAGGCGGGCCTGCCGCAGTACTTCGTCTCACTAGTGGATGACCTCAATCGCATTCCCCGGCGCGAGATGCTCGACCGGCGCCCTTCTCCCTCAACGCCCCCGCCGCGCTGGTGGAAGCCGAACCCCACGAGGCCGGCTACCGGGACCGGCTGCCGCGCCTGGCCGCTGAGCTGGAGAACAAGGCCTGGACGGTGTTCAAGCACAATGTGCTGGATGCCGACTGCCTGGAAGCTCAGGCGGACATCGCCCGCTACAACGGTACCAACGCCCGGAAACACATCGAGGGCCATCGGGACGTGTGCCCGCTGCTGTTCGCCGGCGGCTGGACTCGCGGCGCTGGCCTGCAGGAGCAGTGCTTGGAGCAATCGGCGCAGATCATCGCTCTGGTGCTGGGGCATACCAACCAATCCGAATAGGCTCACAGCCGCTGGGCCGCCAGGCAGGGCTGCGTCATCAGCAGACCAGCGGCCTCGCCGCGGCGCCAGCAGGCCCGCAGGGTCGCCAGGGCACCGGACTCGGCCCTCTCCAGCCAGTCGGCGTGGGCCTCGATCAGGGTTCGATGGTGCTTGCCCAGGCGCAGGGTTCATCCGCCATCAGTTGAGTGAGGCGCCCGGCATAGTGGCGGGCCTCAGCGGGGCGGCGGTCGAGCAGGCAGACCTCCGCCGCCGCGATCAGGAAGCGGTAGCCGTTGTGCCCCACGCAGCCAGCGTCGAGCAGTGCTTCGCCCTGCTTCAGCGTGGCCAAACGTGCCTCGGAATCCTCTTCCAGCAGCGCCCTGGTGCCCAGCACCCAGGGGCCGATAAAGGCCTTGAGCCCGTGCTGCTCCACCAGCTGCCAGGATCGCTCGATCGTGGCGCGGGCCTGCGCCTGCCGTCCGGTAATCAGTTCGACCCGGGCACGACTCTCCAGCAGGAAGGCCTCAAAGCGCCCTGACCCAGACCGCGAGCCACGGCCAACGCCAGGCTGACCTGTTCGTCGGCGGCATGGGGATCGCCCTGGGAAAGCAGAATCCAAGCGGCGGTCAGCCGTGCGACCACCTCGGCACGCCGATTGCCGACCCGTTTGCCCAGCTCGGCGGCATCGAAACAGTCGGCGAGCGCCGCATCGGTCTCGTTGGCATAGATGCGGGCCGTCCCCAGCATGAACAGGTTGGAAGCCTCCAGGTCGGCGTGACCGTGAGTCCGGCATAGCGCCACGCAGTGGTCGAACAGCTCGTGGGTGCTGCGCATCTGCCCCTCGGCATAATGGGCATCGCCAAGCCCACTCAGGGCCTGAATCTCGGTGCGCACGCCGCCGCCACGGCGGGCATGCGCCAGCGCCCGGGTGTGATATGCCCGACTGGTGGCAAAATCCCCTCGGGGAAAATAGAGGTTGCCCTTGAGATAGAGCGCCTCGGCCAGGGGCAAGGGGTCCTCCAGCGTCTCGCCCAAGGGCAGCAGCTCGTCGAGGATCGCCTCCTCGGCCTCCAGGGCATCGAGCATGTTCAGGGCCCGGGCCAGCCAGAGGTCGGCGGCAATGCGCTGCCGCTCCTCTCCAGCGACACCGCGGGCCGTTTCGAAGTGCTCCCGTGCCGCCTGGATGCGCCCGGTGGCCATCGCTACCTGACCCAGCAGCAACGTCAGCCGGTACTCATCCTTTGGCGCATAGTCGATGGACTGGCACTGGGTCAGCAGCGCCATGGCCTCTTCATGCCGATAACGAGCCGTTTCCGCCGCCACCGCCTGCAGGAATGCCCTCGGCGCCTCCAGGGATCGCGCACGGTGCAGGTGGCGTGCACGCAGTCCTGGCTCGGCCTCGCCGTAGTGCTCGGCCAGGCGGAGATGCAGGCGATCGCGCTGTACCTTGGGGATCCCTTCGTAGATGCCCTGCAGAATCAGGTCGTGCACGAAGCGGTAGCGCCCTTCTTCCAGGGGGCGCACGAGGCTGTGACGCTGAAGCAGATCGGGGTGGTAATCGGGCTGCCCCAGCACCTCCTGCAACGACGCCAGGGAGAAACGCTGCCCCATGGCAGCGGCGATGCAGATGGCCCGGCGATCCAGCTCGGTAAGCTGATCCAGCTTGGTCTGTACCAGGTTGGCAAGGCTGGCCGGCAAGCTACGATGAGGATGGAACAGCAGCAGCTGAGTCAGGAACAGCGGATTGCCCTGGGCCTGGCTTACGCAGCGGGCGGCATGTTCAGCGGGAATCGTCCCGAAGCTGGCCACCAGCGCCTCGGCCTCCTGGGGACGCAGCGGCGGCAGCTCGATCAGGGTCAGCGGCGACTCCGGCAGCTGCGGTCGCAAGCGGGTCTCCAGCGGGTCCTGTTCCAGGCGCGAGGTGAACAGCCAGATCACCGGCGCTTCCAGGGTGGCCTGGAGCAGCCCTGTCAGGGTGCCCAGCAACGCTTCGTCGGCCCAGTGAAGGTCCTCTACCACAAGGAGTTGGGGGCGGTGAATGGACCGCGCCAGAATGAGGTCGCACAGCGCCAGGGTCAAACGCTGGCTACGAGTCTCCGGCGTCATCGCCGCATAGAGACGCTGGGCATTCTCCGGCTGTGGCAGACCCAGCAGCGGGCGCAGCAGCATGGCATGATCCAGAGGCAACCGCAGCGCCGAGAGGCGGGCTAGCAGCTGCGCCTCGTCCACGGTTTTGTCCGATGTCTGCAGCAGTGAGCGGGCAAGCTGCATCAGCGGGCCCTCATCGGCGCGAGTACCGAAATCCAGCACCTCCGCCTGGTGGTGATCGGCATGGGCCGCCGCCATCGCGGCAAACTCGGCGCTGAGCCGAGTCTTGCCGATGCCAGCCATGCCGCGGATATAGATCAGATGGCCGTCCTGGTAGGCCTGTGTACTCTCCAGGATGGCTTGCAGCTGCCCCAACTGGACACGGCGCCCCACCAGTTCGAAGCGCGCCTCCTGTGCCTCATCGCGGGGATGGCAATAGCGCAGCCAGCTGCCGCCGCGATCCTCGAAGACGAAGCGCTCGACGAGCTGCACTGCCACCCCGCGCTCGACCCAAACGCCGCTCGTACCGGCTCCCATCGCCGGAGGCTCCGCGACCGGCCAGCGGCCAGCCTGAAGGCGAGCGCCCGGGGCCACCCCCTGCTCTATCAGGGTCACCGCGCACAGCAGCCCGCGCTGCGCATCGCTGCGGTAGGCACGGGGCAGCCCGAAGAGTGCCGTCCCTGGCTCTGCCAGGCTGCCGCCGAAATGCTTCACCCAGGTGGCCATGGCCGCCTTGTCGGCCGCCACAGCGTGCAGCTGAATCAGCAGACGCGCGCTTTCCATCTCCTCGGTCTCGGCGCTGGGTTCGTCGCCAGCCGCCTCGGCCACCGCCGACAGGTCCTCGACCTCGACACCGTAGATATCGGCCAGGTGGCGAGCGGTGCGATAGAGCACCGCCCGCCCGCTCTCGGCCCGCTTGATGGATGCGATGGAGACGCACAGGCGCCGGTCGAAACAGTGCTCGGCCAGGGCCTCCTGGCTCAGGCCGAGCCTCTTGCGGTGCTCTTTCAAACGCTGGCGATCCAGCCGCAAGCGCCCGTCTTGTGGGAGTGGCACGGTTGGCTTCCTTTCCTGGAGGCGCGACGTGAAAGCCATCGCGGCTCGTTGAGACTCAACATTAGCAGAGTCTTAGCCTAGCAGATCGCTCCCCAGCGGCAGAGTGCCCCGGCACGGGCATCGCTTACGAGGAGAGCTCGGCCGCCTCCCCCTCGATATCCACCCCGATGAAGCCGCCGGACTGGCGCCGCCACAGGGCGGCGTAGAGGCCGTCTCGGGCCAGCAGCTCCTGGTGGGTGCCGCTCTCGACGATCTGCCCCTCGTCGATGACCACCAACCGGTCGAGCATGGCGATGGTGGAGAGGCGGTGGGCGATGGCGATCACCGTCTTGCCCGCCATCAGCGCGTAGAGCTGCTCCTGGATCGCCGCCTCCACCTCGGAGTCCAGCGCCGAGGTGGCCTCGTCCAGCACCAGGATGGGCGCGTTCTTGAGCAGCACCCGGGCGATGGCGATGCGCTGGCGCTGGCCGCCGGAGAGCTTCACGCCCCGCTCGCCGACGTGGGCGTCCAGGCCGCGGCGTCCCTGGAGATCCACCAGGTCGTCGATGAAGGTATCGGCATGGGCGCGGCGCACCGCCTCCCGAATCTGCTCCTCGCTGGCCTCCGGGCTGCCGTAGCGGATGTTGTCGCGCACCGAACGGTGCAGCAGCGAGGTGTCCTGGGTGACCATGCCGATATGCCGGCGCAGCGACTCCTGGGTCACCCCGGCGACGTCCTGGTCGTCGATGAGGATGCGCCCGTCCTCCAGGTCGTAGAAGCGCAGCAGCAGGTTGGCCAGCGTGGACTTGCCAGCCCCGGAGCGGCCGATCAGCCCCACCTTCTCGCCGGACGCAATGGTCAGGTCGAGCCCGTCGAAGACTCGGCGGCCCTCGCCGTCGGGGCGCGCGTAGCCGAAGCGCAGGGCTTCGAAACGAATCTCGCCGCGGGGTACCGAGAGCGCCCGGGCATCGGGCGCGTCGGTCACCGCCGGCTCCCGGGCGATGGTGTTGATGCCATCCTGCACGGTGCCGATGTTCTCGAAGAGCCCCGCCACCTCCCAGAGGATCCAATCGGACATGAAGCGGATACGCATCACCAGGGCGATCGCCACGGCGATGATGCCCAGGGACACCGTCTCCAGGTACCAGGCGCCGATGGCCATGGCCGCCACCCCGGCCAGCAGCAGCGAGTTGAGCGCTGTCAGGCTCACGGTGAGCCAGGTCGCCAGGCGCATCTGCCGGTAGACGGTAGTCATGAAGCCCTCCATGGCATCCCGGGCGTAGGCCTGCTCGCGACGGGTGTCGGCGAACAGCTTGATGGTCTGGATATTGCTGTAGCTGTCGACGATGCGCCCGGTCATCACCGCACGGGCGTCGGCCTGGGCCATGGAGACCGCCCGCAGCCGCGGCACGAAGACCCACATGATGGCGACATAGCCGACAAGCCATATCACCAGCGGCAGCATCAGCCAGGGCTCGGCGCGCCCCATCAGCAGCATGGCGCCGGTGAAGTAAACGACCACATAGACCATCAGGTCCATCAGCTTCATCACCGTCTCGCGGATCGCTAGGGCAGTCTGCATCACCTTCTGGGAGACCCGTCCGGCGAACTCGTCCTGATAGAAGGCCAGGCTCTGGCCCAGCATATGGCGATGCGCCAACCAGCGCCCGATCATTGGGTAGTTGCCGAAGATGCTCTGGTGGGTCACCAGCGCCTGCAGCAGGGTCAACATCGGCAGGCCAACCAGCACCAGCGCCGCGATGCCCGCCAGGCGCCAGCCGTAGTCGGCGAAGAAGCCCTCCCGCTCAGCGCCGGCCAGCCAGTCCACCAGCTGTCCCATGTAGTGAAAGAAGAGCACCTCCGCCGCCGAGACCAGGGCCGTGAGCAGCGACATCACGATCAGCAGCGGCAGCACCGGCCGTGAGAAGTGCAGGATAAAGGCGAACAATCCCGTGGGCGGGGTTCCCCGACTCTCCTTGGGATAGGGATTCACCAGGGTCTCGAAGTAGCGAAACATGGCAGCCGTCCAGTTGCATTCGGGGCCCGGGCCCGCTTGCCCGAGAATGGCAGGCAGGGTAAAACCTCTAGTTAAGTCGAGGTCAAGGAGAATGTCATGTCCCCTCCCCTGCCGCGCGAGCTGAGCGTCGGCGAGGTCGCCCGGCGAAGCGGCCTGGCGGTCTCGGCCATCCACTTCTACGAGGCCAAGGGGCTGATCACCAGCCGCCGCAATGCCGGCAACCAGCGGCGCTTCCGGCGCGACGTCCTGCGCCGCTTGGCGATCATCAAGGTTGCCCAGCGCACTGGCATCTCGCTCGACGAGATACGCGAGGCCTTCGACACCCTGCCCGATGCCCGAGCCCCGGTGCCGCTGACTGGCAGCGCCTCTCGGCTGACTGGCGAGCGGCCCTGGACGAGCGCATCCGCTGCCTCACCCAGCTGCGCGACCAGCTCGACCACTGCATCGGCTGCGGCTGCCTGTCCCTGGACGAGTGCCCGCTGCGCAACCCCGATGATGAACTGAGCGAGCAGGGCTGCGGCGCACAGCTGCTGGAACCCGACTGAGCCCGCGCCCCTGAGCGCCCGCCCCTCATCAGCCCCGCCACAGCCAGGCCCGGACTGGCCACCGGGGCTATGCTGACGGAGATGAACAAGCGCCTGGTAGTACTCGGCGCCCGGGGCGACTACGGATACGAGCCGGGCGAGCGCATGGCCCACGCCAACCACATCGAACCGCTCCTGCACGCCGTGTTCGGCTACCTGGACATCGAGGCACTGCATAGCATCGTTGGCGTAACGATCAGGGCTCGCCTTTCTCGGCTGATGACCCCTGAATTTCTCCTCCGATGGCCCCGACATGGCGCAGGCTGACGATGGAGACCACCGCCAGCGCCAGGATAGCGATGCCGCCCACGGTGGCGGTCACATTCAGCCCCGCGGTAAAGGCCTGCTGGGCTTCCATCAGTACGCCGGCAGGCAGGCTATCGCCGGCCGCAACGGTGACCCATAGGCTATCCTCCACGATACCCGCCGCCTCAGCAATTTCGCCATCGGCCATCGTCGCGCTGACCTGGGCGCGATAGACGAAGGTGGCCAGGCTACCCAACAGCGCAACGCCCAGCTCCTGCACCACCCGCGACGTGGCGCGCGAGGTCGAGTCACTCAAGGAGCAGGGCGTCGAGGGCATCGTGCTCGACCTGCGCAACAACGGCGGTGGCGCCTTGCAGGAAGCCAATTCGCTGATCGGCCTGTTCATCGACCGCGGCCCCACCGTGCAGGTGCGCGACACCCGTGGCCGCATCAGCCTCTACGGCGACACCGAGAGCGGCAGCCTCTACGAGGGGCCGCTGGGGGTGCTGGTCAACCGACTGTCGGCCTCGGAAATTTTCGCCAGCGCCATCCAGGACTACGGTCGCGGCCTGGTGCTCGGCAACCGTACCTTTGGCAAGGGCACGGTGCAGACCGTCAACGACCTCAGCCACGGCCAGGTCAAGCTGACCCGCGCCAAGTTCTACCGCATCTCCGGCGAGAGTACTCAGCACCGCGGCGTGGAACCGGACAGAGTGTTCCCCAGCCTGCTCGACCCCGAGATCATCGGCGAGAGCGCCCTCGACAACGCCCTGGAGTGGGACACCGTGCGCGCCGTGCAGTATCGCCACTACGGCGAGCCGTGGCGCTATCTCGAAGAGCTGAGTGCACGGCACCGCGAGCGCGTGGCAGCGAACCCCAACTTCGTCTATCTCGAGTCTCAGGCGGAACTGGCCCGCGAGCTGCGCGAAGAGCAGACCAGCGTCAGCCTCAACCGCGAGCAGCGCCAGCGCGAGATGGAAGAGCTAGAGGGACGTCAGCTCGGCCTCGAGAACGACCGCCGTCGCGCCCTGGGTCTCGAGCTACTCGACGACTGGGTCGACGCCCGCGGCGAGGATGAAGAGGAGAGCGAACCCGCCGAACGTGCCAAGCTGCTGGAAAGCGCCGAGGTGCTCCTCGACTACGCACTGCTGTCCGAACGCCGCTAACCCGCACCACGCACTGCCCGCCTGCCCCGCCACCCTGGCGGGGCAGGCGTTTGTGTATTCGACTATGCTGATATCAACGCCGTATCACCCACGGCAATGACAAGGATGTCAGCATGGTCGCTCTCCGCTACACCGCTCCGGGCCTACTGCACTGGTTCGCCAGCTTGGCGTTGGCTTTCTGCAGCGCCACTCTGCTGCCCACCGCCGTTGCGCATGACTGCCCCGATACGGCACCGGATGATGCCAGTGTCGAACAGCTCGCCGAACGCGTTGCCGCCTGGGACGAAGCCTATTATCAGCGCGGCGAGCGGTTGGTCGAGGATGCCCTTTACGACCAGGCACGCCAGCGGCTGGAACGCTGGCAGGTCTGCCGCGGTAAGCGCTCCGCCGACACCCCGCATGAACCCGACGGCCCGCTCCACCACCCGGTGGCACAGACCGGCCTGGCCAAGCTCGACGACCAGGCCAGCCTGGCACGCTGGATGCAGCGCCGTCAGGCTCACTCGCTATGGGTGCAGCCCAAGGTCGACGGCGTAGCCGTGACGCTGGTCTATGAACGCGGCCAGCTGGTACAGGCCATCAGCCGCGGCGACGGCGAACGCGGCAGCGACTGGCTGCCACATCTACGCCAGGCGCCCCATGTTGCCCAGCGCCTGACAGCCCCCTACCCAGCGCGCGTAGTGCTGCAGGGCGAGCTCTATCTGCGCCTTGATGACCACGTGCAGGCCGAGCACGGCAGCGCCGGGGCGCGCAGTGCCATCATCGGCCTGATGTCGCGCCATGCCTGGCAGACGGAGGATGCCGAGCGGGTCGGCCTGTTCGTCTGGGACTGGCCGGACGGGCCAGCCGGCATGCAGCAGCGGCTGGACAGGCTCACCGCCTGGGGCTTTGACGACAGCGTGGCCATGACCCAGGCGGTGACCCGTGCCGATGAGGTGGCCACCTGGCGTCAGCGCTGGTATCGCGGCGCCCTCCCCTTTGCCACCGATGGCATCGTCGTGCGTCAGAGCCAGCGGCCAGATGCCGAGGCTTGGCAGGCGGCCGCGCCGGCCTGGGCGGTGGCCTGGAAGCACCCGGCCCAGCAGGCGCTGGCCGAAGTACGCGGCATCGAGTTCCGGGTCGGTCGCACCGGCCAGATCACCCCGGTACTCAGGTTGATGCCCACCGTTCTCGACGATCGCACGATCCGCCGCGTCAGCCTCGGCTCGCTGGCGCAGTGGCAACGTCACGATATCCGCCCTGGGGATCACGTCACAATTCGCCTTGCCGGGTTGACCATCCCCAGTTCGAGTCGGTGCTGACGCGCCGCGAACCGCGCCCACCCCTCGACGCACCCGATCCCGCGGCCTATCACCCGCTGAGTTGTCTGCGTCTGACGCCCGGCTGCGAGAGCCAGTTTCTGGCCCGGCTGACGTGGCTCTCCGGCCCGGACGGCCTGGACATGGCCGGCCTCGGCGAAGGCAGCTGGCAGCGCCTGATCGATGCGGGGCTACTCGAGGAGCTGCTCGACTGGCGCGACCTCAGCCCGACTCAGTTGCAGCAGGCCCACGGCGTCGGCGAGGTACGCGCCGCCTGGTGGCACGCCCTGTTCGCCGAGAGCGCCGAGCAGTCGCTACCCCGCTGGCTGGTGGCCCTGGGGATGCCCAAGGTCGCGCCCGCGGCACTTCAAGACGCCAATGGCGAGGTCACACTCGCCGAACTGCGCCAGCGCTCCGCGACCGACTGGCGCGCCCGGGCAGGCATCGGCGAGATCACCGCCGAGCGGCTGGTAGCGTTCTTCAGCGATCCGCGCATCAACGCCTGGCTCGACGCCCTGGTCGAGTCAGCCCAGGGCTGACTGCACCTCGGCCAGGCGGCGTTCGAGAAAGCGCCTCTCCGCCGCCTGGGGCGATAGCGCCAACGCCTCGCGATACGCCTCGGCGGCCTCAGCATAGCGTTTCAGGCGCCGCAGTAGATCGGCGCGTACCGCCGGCAGCAGGTGGTATCCCGGCAGGTGAATCTCATCGAGCAGTGCCAGGCCGACTTCGAGACCATCGGCCATGGCGATCGCCACGGCACGGTTCAGCGCCACCACCGGGGTCGGTTGCATGGCGTAGAGCAGGCTGTAGAGCGCCGCAATGCGCCGCCAGTCGGTGTCGGCGGCGCCTGGCGCCTCGACGTGCAGCCCGGCGATGGCGGCCTGCACGACATAGGGGCCGGGTGGGCCGTCGCGCAGCACCTGGTGCAGATGGGCACGCCCCTCTTCTATCGATTCATGATGCCAGCGCGAGCGATCCTGATCCTCCAGCAGAACGATATCGCCGTCCTCGTCGAGACGCGTATCGCGCCGTGCATCGTGGAACAGCATCAGTGCCAACAGGCCGCGCGCTTCGGGCTCGGCGGGCATCAGCCCCACGAGCAAGCGGCCCAGACGGATGGCTTCATGACACAGTTCCTCGCGCACTAGCCGCTCACCGCCGCTGGCGGCATAACCCTCGTTGAAGATCAGGTAGATCACCGCCAGCACCGCATCGAGACGCTCACCAAGGGCGGCGTCATCCGGCACCTCGAACGGAATGCCGGCATCGCGTATCTTGGCCTGGGCGCGTACAAGACGCTGGGCCAGCGTCGGCACCGGCAGCATGAACGCGCGGGCAATTTCCTCGGTGGTCAGACCGCCCAGGGTGCGCAAGGTCAAGGCAACCTGAGCGGGACGCCCGAGCGCCGGGTGGCAGCAGGTGAACATCAGCCGTAGGCTATCCAGCGGCACCTCATCATCCGGCGCTGGCGCCTCGCCCAGTGTCTGCTCGAGATGCATGGCCAACTCGCCCTGCTTGCGCTCGAGCATCTGGCGATGGCGCAGCTGATCGAGCGCCTTGTGGCGGGCGGTCGCCGCCAGCCAGGCCAGGGGACTGGGGGGCGTACCCTGCTCGGGCCACTGATACATGGCGGCCTCGAAGGCCGCCTGCAGCGCATCCTCGGCCAAGGCGAAGTCGCCGAAGCGACGAATCAGACCCGCCAACAATCGGCCATAGGCCTCGCGATAGAGCGCGTCGAGATTCATTGCCTACATGCGATAGGCGGGGTCGACCGGCCGCACCTCGACCGAGCCCCCCACTCGCAGCGGCGGAATGCGCCGGGCCAGCGCCAGCGCCTCGTCTAGATCGCGGCACTCCACGACATGGAAACCCCCAACTGCTCGCGGGCCTCGGCGAAAGGCCCGTCGTGGGTCACCACCTGGCCATTCTGCTCGCGCAGCGTGGTAGCACTTTCCACCGACTGCAGACGCGCCCCGCCGCGATAAGCGCCGCTGGTGACCATCTCCTGGATCAGCGCATGGTAGTCGTGCATTACCGCATCGCGGGACGCCTCCGGCAGTCCCTCCCACAGCGCTTCGTCGATACAGCACATCAGCATGTATTGCATGTCATCTCTCCCCATTTACCTGACAAGGCCGTTCGCCCTGGTCATCACACTATCGCTGCAGGTCGGCGCTTTTCGACATCGACCCACGCCAAGCTGCAGGGAGATCAACGCTGCTTCATGGCCACCACCGACAGGCCCGTGACCACGAAAGTCAGGCCGGCACCGACATTGAGACCAGAAACGATCCGCGGCCGCGCCTGCAGCCAGATGGAGAGACGCGCCGCAAAGACGCCCATGAGAGAACCCGACTGCCGTCAACGCGGCAAACCAGCCACCATAGATGAGCATCTGCACGGCGACGGATCCTGCCGCTGGGTCAACGAACTGGGGAATGAAGGCCAGCAGGTTGTCAGGCCCTGGCGCAAGCACCAGCAGAATGCAGGCCGCGGTATAGGCGACCCAAATCTCGAACGAAAACATTGCCTCTCCTTAACGGTGATAGGTACGCGGCATCCTTGTCACCGCAAAGGATAGAACGCCTTGGCAAGGGCGCCACTATTCGACTTATCTCAAGCGCCCAGGCACGGCTCAGCGAACACTTCTCGTAGCCATTCGGCCACTCGCTCAAGGGCAACATGGCCAGCGAAGCGGCTGTGCCGAATCAGCTGATAACGCAGCCCAGGAAGCCTTGGCCCGAAGGGGACCTGCAGCACGCCACGTTCAAGTTCATCCTTCACCAGCGTTTGGCTCAGCAGTGCCACGCCCTGGCCGGCAATGGCCGCCTGGATCGCATGACTCTCGTCGGAGAAGGTTAGGCTCGCGCCCAGGTCGGCGATGCTGCCACCCGCCGCTTGGCACCAGTGCTGCCAAGACGGCAGGCCCAGCGTAGCGCAGTACCAGTCGAAGACGATGTGCCGGACCCTGTGCAGATCCTCATACCCGCTCAGCCCCAGCTGCGGGCTGGCCACCAGGGCAAAGCTGTCATCCGCCAGCACCTCGGCCTGATGCTCCGGGTAGGGCCCCATGCCATAGCGAATCGCCAGCGCGGCACCGCGCGATAGATCCAGGGGCACTTCGCTGGCGTGAATGCGCAAGTCGATATCGGGGTGCCGTTCATGGAAGTCGGCCAGCCGCGGCAACAGCCAGTGGCTGGCAAAGGCTGGGGTGCAGGAGAGCGTGACGCTGGCCGGCGCCGTCTGCTCGCGCAGCACCTCAAGGGCGTCACCGAAGGCATCGAAGCCGCGCTGCAACACCGGATACAGGTGTTCCGCCGCCGCCGTCGGCACCACCTGGCGGACGCGCCGCCAGACGCAGGGCCGCGAAGTGGTCTTCGATGACTACCGGCTGCGCGTGGCCGGGGTAATTCGCGACTACGGCATGCACGAACGCGAACAGGCACCTGGCGACAGCCTTGAGCGTCATGATTCTTCGCCTGCTTCTGGATGAAGGACATCTAGACTCACGTGCTTGCTCATGCCCTCGATGAGCTAGGTCGCCATATCGGCATGTTCACTCCCGATGGCAGCGCCGTGCTGCTGCACGCCCGTACTGACAGCCTGACCTGGTTCGCTCATCAACTCGCCCGTCAGCCCTACGACTTCGAGATCCTCTACCCACCCGAGCTTTGCAGCGCCCTTGCCCAGCAGGCCGCCCGTCTCCAGCGTCTGGCCGTCCAGACTGACCGATAGAAAATGCGCGTGCCTGTCGAAAGCGACTATGTTGAATCGACGAAGGGAAGTAGCACCAACCACAACCCTTGGAGATTCACCATGCAGCTTTCCACCTACCTGATCTTCGACGGCAACTGCCGCGAAGCCTTCGCGTTCTACCAGCGTTGCTTCGACGCCGAATTGGAGGCCATTTCCACCTATGCCGAGATGCCCAGCAGCGAGGGCATGGAGATACCCGACGAAGCCCGCGGCCTGGTGATGCATGCACGCCTGCGCATTGGCGACCAGCTGTTGATGGCGTCGGACAACGCCCCCTTCTGCCCGGCGCCCTACGAAGGCATCAAGGGCGCCAGCATTGCGGTCGGTGTCGACTCGGTAGAGGAGGCCGAACGGCTCTTCAACGCGCTGGCCGACAACGGCAGCGTGGAGATGCCACTCGAAGAAACCTTCTGGGCGCACCGCTTCGGCATGCTGGTGGACAAGTTCGGCGTCGCCTGGATGATCAACTACGAGAAGGAGGCGTAGCTGGCTGCCCCGCCCTCCTCGCTGATGGGCGCCGTTGAGATCATCACGTATTGCAGAACTGCGGCGCCTTATTCCCCAACCTCAAACGGGATCGGTCTAAATCGATACATTGAGCCTCGACTCCCAAGCCGCTTTGCTCCTGATAAGCATCACTATCTACCAGCCTGCTCGCTAAGGCTGCCCCCGGTGCTTGACCTACAGGCACGCGCCCTGGACGCAGTGTCCAATAGTCCCATGATCCACTCGCGCACGGCGGCGATGGCCGGTTCCTCGAGCCGCTCGGGCGGGTAGACGAGCTGGAAGGGAGCGGCCTTAACCTCGGGGCCGAATGGCTGTACCAGGCGCCCTTGGCGCAGCTCCTCCTCGATCAGGTGCCGGCTCATCAGGGCTATGCCCTGGCCATCTAGCGCGGCGGTGATGCCATGGGTCTCGTCGGAGAACATCAGCCCGGCGCTGACGTCGAGCCCCGACACCTGGACCTGGCGCTGCCAGGCCGCCCAGTCCAACGGCGCGGGGAAGAGAAGTGCAGCAGCGTATGGCGCACCAGTTCGGCCGGTTCACGCAGCTTCAGCACGGGGCTGCAGACGGGTACGAAGACGTTATCGAACAGCTTCTCCGCGACCAGCCCGGGCCAGGGGCCCTCGCCGTAGCGAATCGCCATGTCGGCGACGACGCCATCCAGGGCGACCGTTTTGTGTGAGACCTGAATGCTCAGGTCGATCTGCGGGTGGGCATCGCGCAGCAGGCAGACCCAGGGCAGCAGCCAGCGTGCTGCCACGGCCGGAGTGGTAGAGAGCGTTACCGCCTGCCGCGTCGGCGGACGGCGCAGCTTGGTCACCGTCTCGGCGATGGCGTCGAAGGAGTCGCTCAGCACGGTGAGCAGCGCCTGGCCCTGCGTCGTCAGCACCAGCTGCCGTGGCCGCCGCACGAACAGGGCCACGCCCAGGCTCTCCTCGAGCTGGCGTATCTGATGGCTGATCGCCGTCGGCGTGACCGAGAGCTCCTCGGCAGCACGCTTGGCGCTGAGGTGGCGCGCCGCCGCCTCGAAGGCGCGCAGGGCGGAGAGCGAAGGGAGTCGTCGCGGCATCATAGATGAATTTTATTTTCCGAAATCGAAAAAGAATCGTCGTTTGTCGCCCTACCTGGCTTCAGGCTTATATGAAACGAGCCACAAGCAAGGCTGAGAACAGCTCATTCAAAAGATCCTACACCCAGTGACGGAGAAAACCCATGACGCGCTTACTTCACCTCGATGCTAGTCCACGCCCCGGCCGTGCCGGCAGCCACGATCACGGCGCGCATACCCGCCGGTTGACCCATCACTTCGTTTCCCGCTGGCACACTCTGGCGCCGGATAGCGAGATCGTCTATCGCGATATCGGCGCCAACCCACCACAGCTCACCAGCGTAGAGTGGATCGAGGCCGCCTTTACATCCCCGAGCAGCAGACCGATCCGATGCGGGCGGTTCTTGCCGAGAGCGATACGCTGGTCGACGAGGTCGTACAGGCCGACATCCTGGTACTCGGCGTACCGATGTACAACTTCGGCCCGCCGGCCGCGTTCAAGGCATGGATCGACAACGTCATTCGCCTGGGCCGAACCGTCGATTTCGACATGCAGTACGGTGCCCACCCCTTCATGCCCCTGGAATCTTACGTGCCGCTGCTGGCCGACCGAAAACGGCATGCGGTGCTGCTCTCCTCTCGCGGCGGTTACGACTTCGACCCAGGGCGCAGCATGGCGGCATTCAACCATCTCGAGCCGGGCGCGAGCACCGCCCTGCAGTTCATCGGCATCGGCGGCTTTCACAGCGTCGCCATCGAGCATCAGGAGGAAGGCGGCGAGGCGCTGGCCGCCTCGACCCAAAGTGCCCTGGAGCGCATCGACCGGCTGGTCGAGCAATTGCATCGTGAGTTCGCCACGTCGCGCCTGACGCAGCCGGCGTGACGACTGCTCTCAGACGACCGAACACCGGGGCGCCTGGCGCCCCGTTATGCATGTCACCGCTATGAGGCCTGACTGACCGCCGCCTTGTCCGTTACCGGATCGGCCTTGGCACCGGCCGCCTCACGGCGCTCCGAGTAGCGGTCCACCAGCGTTTCGGCGTGGGGCCGTAACAACACGGTGAAGCGCACCAGTTCTTCCATCACGTCGGCGATGCGGTCGTAGAGCGGCGAGGGACGCATGCGCCCGGCCTCGTCGAACTCCTGGTACGCCTTGGGCACGCTGGACTGGTTGGGGATGGTGACCATACGCATCCAGCGCCCCAGCAGGCGCAGCGTGTTCACCGCATTGAAGGACTGCGAGCCGCCGCTGACCTGCATCACCGCCAGGGTGCGCCCCTGGGTGGGCCGCACCGCTCCCATGCTCAGCGGCAGATGGTCGATCTGGGTTTTCATCACGCCGGTGATCTGGCCGTGGCGCTCGGGGCTGCACCACACCTGCCCTTCGGACCACAGCGCCAGCTCGCGCAGCTCCCGCACCGCCGGGTGATCGTCGCCCGGCACCTGGTCCGGCAGCGGCAGGTCGGATGGGTCGAAGATGCGTGTGTCGGCGCCGAAGTGGCGCAGCAGCCGTGCCGCCTCCTCCACCGCCAGGCGCGAGAAGGAGCGCTCGCGCAGCGAACCGTAGAGCAGCAGGATGCGCGGTGGATGCCCCAGCGGATCGGGCAAGCCCTGGCCGGGCTGCCGCAGAGCGAAGCGCTCGTCGAGGGCCGGTAGATAGTCGGGGTCGTTGAGCGTGCGAAGCCTCATGTCGCCTCCTTCAGGGCGTGGGTTTGCAGGACGAGCAGCGCCACCAGGGCGGCCAGCCCCAGGGCGGAGGAGAACAGCAGCGCCTGGGTGCCGAAGCGCTCGATCAGCAGGGCGAAGGCCAGCGGCGCCAGCGCCTGACCGAAGCGTGCCGGTACCATCAGCACGCCCTGGCGCAGGCCATAGCCATGGGGGCCGAAAATGGCCAGCGGAAGCGTACCCTTGGCGATGGTGAGAATGCCGTTGCCGGCGCCGTGCAGCAGCACGAACGGCGTGGCGAGCGGCGCCCCCAACGCCATCACGCCGAACGCCCCGATGGGGTGAGCCACCACCGCCAGTTTTGCCGCGAACAGCGGATGAAAGCGCTGCAGCAGCGAGAACTCGAGCAGTCGCGCCGCCACCTGGGCCGGCCCCACCAGCGCCGCGGCCGCGATGGCGGCGGCGGGCGAGAGGCCGGCGATCTGCAGCAGCCACGGCAGGTGCGCGGCCATGCCGGTACTGACGAACCAGGTCACGGCAAAGACGAAAGCCAGCAGCGCCATGGGCAGCCAGGTCGACTCGACCTCTGACACAGCCGCCTCGGTGTGCGGAGTGGGCGGCTGAATGCCGAAGGGAATCAACAGGCGGTTGAGTGGCAGGCCCAGCAGCAGGTGCACCGCAGCCCAGGTGAAGCAGGCGTTCTGCCAGCCGAATTCGGCGTTGAGCCAGCCGGTGATCGGCCAGCACACCGTGCTGGCAAAGCCCGCCAATAGCGTGATCCCAGTAATCGGGCCGCGCGCCTCGCGGCCGTAGAGCCCGGCCAGGGTCGAGAAGGCCGACTCATAAAGCCCCATGCCCATGCCGACGCCGATCACCAGCCATCCCACCCACAGCAGCACGGGCCCATCCGCCAGACCCAGCAGTACCAGGCCTAGGGCGAACACCAGGCTGGAAACCGTCAGCACGTCGCGTCCGCCGAAGCGGTCGATGCGCCGACCCACCGCCGGGCCCAGCACCGCCGAGACCACCAGCGCCGAGGAGAACGCCGCGAATACCGTACCCGTGGTAAGGCCCAGGTCTTGCGCCATGGGCACGGCGAGGATGGCCGGAAGATAGTAGGTCGAGCCCCAGGCAAGCGTCTGGGAAACGCCCAGGGCGACGACCACCCCGGTGCGCGAACTCATCGACTACCTCGATCATCGAGGTATCTGGACCTGTAAAAACGCCCTGCGCTCATCCTTCATGCTCCTCCCGCTTCACCGAACCGCCCGCCATGCGGCGGCTCTCGACGATGCAGTCCGTGGCCTCCAGCCAGGCGTCCACCGCCACCTGAAAGGCCTCCCGCCCCTTCTCCGTCAGCGCGTAGACCTTGCGCGAGCGCCCCTGCACGACCTCGTTACTCGAGGAGAGATAGCCCCCGCCTCGAACTCGTTGAGCACAGGATAGACCGTGCCTTCCGAGGGGCTGCAGCAGCCGTTGGTGCTCTTCTCCACCGCCTGCACCACCTCGTAGCCGTGCATCGGTTTGCGGTGCAAGACGCTGAGCACGAAGAACTTCGACAGCGACATCTTGATCGTGCCGCGCCAGTAGGAAGGGTCGCTGTAGTCGGGGATCCGGCGGCCGGCGGCCGCTTCGGATTTCACTTTGGTCATGGGGGAAACCTATACCTCGATGGTCGAGGCGTCAAGACTGAACGCCATAACGCCGCCGCACATGGTCGCGATAGCTACCTGGCGTCAGGCCGGTCACGGCCTTGTAGTCATGGATGAAGTGGGCCTGGTCGAAGTAGCCGGCGGTAAAGGCAGTATCGGTCAAGGAAGTGGCACTCCCGCCCAACTTGATCAGCTCGCGACTGCGGGCGACGCGCAGCAGCCGGGCATAGCGCTTGGGCGAAAGCCCCATGTGGCGCTGGAACAGCCGCTCCAGGCGGCGCTGGCCAAACGGCAATTCCTCCACCAGCGCAGCGATGCTGACCTGGCCTTGGTGTCGCTGCAACCAGCCAAGCGAGGACACCAGCCCCGGCGGCCCGGTCCGAGGCCATGGGTGTCTCGCGCAACACCATCAATTCCATCGAGGTTGGCCGCTACGTGCCCTCGCTGCCACTCGCCTTGCGCCTGGCGCGATTCTTCGGCAAGCCCGTCGAGGAGGTATTCGATGACACATCACCATGACACGCCAGCCCACGGCAAACCCCTGCTCGTGCCGCTGGTCGGGGCGGGTCTGGGGGTTGCGATGTTCCTGACCGCCTGGCTGGCCGCGGATGCCCCCGGGTCGGCCTGGTCATGCTCGCCATCATGCTGGGCTATGCCGCGCTGATGCGCTTCGGCCAGCGCTTCGAGTCGGTCCAGGTACTTCAGCCAGGACCCACCACTGGATGAGCGCCACGCCCTGATCCAGCTCCACGCCCTGCGTGCCGCTTACTGCGCCGTGCTCGGCGTGGCACTGCTCGGCTTCTTCTGGGAGATCGCGCGCGGTGCACCCGGCGCCTTCACCCTGATCGCTGCCGTCGGCGGCGCCACCCACCTGCTCGCCACCATGGTCGTCAGGCGACGCCTGTGAGCGGCAGCGTGTCACTCCTTCGGTCCTAAGAACCCTCACCCCGCCAGGGCCTTGCGCAGCCCACCGAAGCGGCGCCGGTACTGGGCCGGGGTCAGGCCGACCTTGCGCCGGAACAGCCGGCCGAAGAAGGCGCCATCCTCGTAGCCCACCGCCTCGGCGATGGCATCCACCGGCGTCTTCTCGGTCTCCAGCATCTGCTTGGCCTCTTCCAGACGCAGGGTATGCACGTACTCCATGGGCGTCAGGCCGGTGGCCTTCCTGAAGCGACGGTGGAAACTGCGTTCGCTGAGCCCCGATTCCTCGATCAAGGCGGCCACGGGCGACGGCTCATCGTAGTGTTCGGCGATCCACGTCTGGCAGCGCGCGATGACGGCATCCTCGGCCTGCCGGGTGCGCGCAAGCATGGCGAAGGGAAGCTGGCCGGCCGCATGCCAATCGATCAGGAACAGCTTGGCGAGATGCATCGCCTCGTCGACGCCGGCTAGGCGCGCGACGAGATACAGCGCCAGGTCGCTCCAGGAGGTGCCGCCCCCGCCATGACCAGGCGACTCCCGGTGCCGCCGATCACCAGCGCACGATGCGGATGCACCCGCACGTCCGGATAGCGACCCAGCACATCGCAGTAGGCCCAGTGCGTAGTGGCATCCTCGCCCCTCAGCAGCCCCGACTCGGCCAGCAACAGGGCGCCGGAACAGGCGGTCGCCAGGATGGCGCCAGCGGCATGGCAGCGCCTGAGCCATTCGACCTCCTCGCTATAGCGCCCCTCGAGCACCGCCTCGGGCGGCAGCATGATCTCGGGAATGCACACCACATCGGGCACCCAATCCAGGCCGGCGTCGGGAACGATGCGTACACCGTTGGCGATAACCATCTCGTGGGGGCCAGCACGAGCAGCCACCTGCGGCACGAACAGCGGCTCACCGGCCTTGCCCTCGATCAGGGCGGGCCAGTCGCGTCCCGCCGCAGCGAAGACATCGTAAACTCCGTACAGGGTGGAAGCCGCCACTTCAGGAATTGCCAGCAAGGCGATGGTGGGTTTGTGCATCGACATGGCGGAAACCGCCGGTTTTTGTCCGTAGGGACTTCAGTGTAGCCCAGCCGGGAGCGACAGAATGGACGCGTCAATGACACAACAAGACCTATGGAGAACCGCCATGACTGCCCAAGCCCAACCCTCCGTTCCCGCCAATTTCGACGCCTCCCACGCCGCCGACTTCGAGAACCGCTTCGTGCGTGCGCTCAACGAAGGCGCCATGCTGCAGCTGATCTCGCTGGCCCACCGCAGCGGCCTGCTCACCCAGTTGACCGACGGCGAACCGGTGACCAGCAACGAACTTGCCGCCAAGGCCAAGCTCGATGAGCGCTACGTGCGCGAGTGGCTGGGTGGCGCGACGGTCGCCGCCCTGGTCGAGCACGACCCACGGGCCATGACCTATCGCCTTCCCCCGAACATGCCACGCTGCTGACCGACGGCGGCGAGGCCAACCTCGCCGTGTTCTCCCAGTACCTACCGCTGATGGGCCAAGTGGAGGACGACGTGCTGGAATGCTTCCGCCACGGTGGCGGCGTGCCGTACTCGCGCTATGCCCGTTTCCATGAGGTCATGGCCGAGGATAGCGGCCAGACCGTGCTGCCCGTGCTGTTGGATGCCATCCTGCCGCTGGCAGCAGAGCTGCCGGACAGGCTGGCGCAGGGCATCGACGTACTCGACCTGGGCTGCGGCCGCGGCCTGGCGCTGATGAAGCTCGCCGAACGCTTCCCCAACAGCCGCTTTACCGGCTACGACCTATCTGCAGAGGCCATCGGCTGGGCGACGCAGCGTGCCGCTCGCCTGGGCCTGGCCAACCTGTGCTTCGAGGAGCGCGACCTGAGCGACTTCGACCGCACGGCGCCGGCGCAGCGCTACGACCTGGTCACCACCTTCGATGCCATCCATGACCAGGCCCACCCGCTGAACCTGCTCAAGGGTATCCGCCGCACCCTGCGCGAGGATGGCGTCTACCTGGCCCAGGATATCCACTCCTCGAGCCACCACCACGGCGACCGCGACCACCCCATGGGCACGTTGCTCTACACCCTGTCGATCATGCACTGCATGAGCGTCTCGCTCGCCCAGGGCGGCGAAGGGCTGGGAACGATGTGGGGCCGGGAGAAGGCACGGGAGTATTTCGGTAAGGCCGGCTTCGGCAACATCGAGGTGCACCAGTTGCCCCACGACATCCAGAACGACTACTGGGTGCTCAGGCCTTGAGCCGTTCGCCGACAACAAGGCCCTGCTTGGCGCTGCGGCCCCGGCTCAATGCTCCATGCTCACTGCCTGCCCGGTGACGACAATGCCGCCCGAGAGCGGAATGTCCACCTGCAGGCGGCTGGGCCGGCCCATCGCCTCGCCCTGCCGGATCGTCAACTGAGCCGGAGCCTGGAGCAGGCCGGCGTCACGAAGGTAGCCACCCAGCGCCGCGGCCGCCGCGCCGGTGGCGGGGTCTTCCACCACACCGCCCACCGGGAACGGGTCACGGGCGTGGAAGTACCCTTCGCGCTCGCGCCATACCAGCTGCAGCGTGGTCAGCCCTTCACGCAGCATCAGCGCCTTGAGATGCTCGAAATCATACTCGAGCCGTTCGAGGCGCTGCTGCGTCTTGCATGCCAGCACCAAGTGCCAGGCCCCGGCATAGGCCCGTGCCGGCGGAATCTCGGGATCGAGTTCATCCGCCTGCCAGCCAAGCAGCTCACGCACCTCCTCGACCAGCTCCGGTTCGGCGGGGCGATACTCCGGCGCAACCGACACCAGCGACGCCTGCCACTCCCCCGCCACCTCGCGGACCGTGACGCTCACCTCGCCCACCGCCGTCTCCAGCAGATAGGAGCCCGCCCCGCTCAGCTGCCCCATCAGCACGCCGCTGGCTACTGTGGCATGACCGCAGAAACTCACCTCCGCCTCGGGACTGTCGTAGCGAGCCGTGCGACGCTCACCCTTGGCCGGGGCGATGAAGGCGGTTTCGGAATAGCCTACTTCGGCGGCGATGCGCTGCATCTGCGCCGGCTCGGGCAGCGCCTCGCCCAACCACACCCCCGCAGGGTTGCCGCCGCTCGGGGTATCAGTGAAGGCTGCAAGGCGATGGAGGGTACCGCTCATGGGAGTCTCCTCGGTGATCAAAGGTGCCCGATCATAGTAGGCGGAAGGGAAATGATAGAACAGGCAGGACGATAGCGAAGCGACTATGTTTAAGCATTTCGTAGCCCCGCACTAACCACGCACAACACCCCCGAGGCGCCACATGAAAGTCAAACGCATCATGTCCAACTCGGCCACATCGGATCTCGACAAGGCTGCTACCTTCTATGGTGAAATCCTGGGTCTCGACCTGCTCATGGATCACGGCTGGTTTCGAACCTACGGCTCGGACGAGAAAATGATGGTTCAGGTGAGCTTCGGTACCGAAGGCGGCTCCGGTACACCGGTGCCCGATCTCTCCATCGAAGTCGACGATATCGAAACGGCACAGGCACGCTTCGAGAAGGCCAGCATACCCATCGAATACGGGCCGGTAAGCGAGCCCTGGGGCGTGCGAAGGTTCTACGTTCGAGACCCGTTCGGCAAGCTCATCAATATCCTGCAGCATGAGTGAGCCATTTGCTCTGAACATTCTCCGTGCAGATTGGGAGGGAGCCATGGACGAAGACCTGGACAAGATGACCCGCGAGCAATTGATCGCAGAAGCCAAGCGGCTACGCCAAGGCATTCGTGAGCACCGCGACTGCAGCGGGCACGATCTGTGCTGGCACCACCCAGCCCTCTGGGCATTGCTGCCCGACAAGAGCGACCCGGTTCCCGTGGTACCTGAATGGCCGGAATTCATCCGTGGCTGCATCAAGTACCGGCAGTCACTCGATGAACAGATGCCAAGCGCCCCGCGTACCGATGAGCCGTATGATGAATAGCCCTACTGCCCAACTGGACCGTCAACTAGGCCGACGCCTCGACTAGCGACTCAGCCCGCCTCAGCAATGCCGCCTCCTGTTGCGGCGCGAGCACCAGGCCGAAGCGCTCGCACAGTATCTGGGGCAGCGCCTCGGCATCGAGCCGCTGCCATTCAGGTGCCTTGCCGGGACGGAAGATCTTCAGCTCCAGATCGGTCAACGCCAGGCGCTCCTCCGCGCCGTTGTGCTGGGCCACGATGCGTCGCACGAAGGGCGAGTCCGGATGATGGGAGGCGAGGTAGTTTTGCTCCGCATAGTCGGCACGGAAGTAAGGCTCGTCGCTGAATTGGTAGAGATTGAACCAGCCATCGTGGCGGTGATGGCGCAGCAGCCAGTACCCCAGCGATGAGCGCTCCAACCGGTACTCCCAGCGGCCATGTTGCGCCTCGACGCCCTCGTCGAGACGGATCGGCTCGCGCGGCCCAACGTTGCCGACTCCCACATCGACCAGCCACTGACGCCCCGCCACGGTCACGTTGAGGATGGTGTGCCCGAGTGGAGTCACCTTGTCCGCATCATCGCCCATCAGTATCCGCGCACTGCGCCCCGCGACGACGAAGCCTAGCCGATCCAGCACCGTGGCAAACAGGGTGTTCTGCTCGTGGCAGTAGCCACCCCGCCGCCGCCGCACCAGCTTGTCCTGCAGGCTCTCCAGATCGAGGCGGATCTCACCGCCGGTGACGATCTCGAGATTTTCGAAGGGCACCGCCGCGAGATGCGCACGCTGCAGCTCGCGCAGCGTACTCAATGTCGGCGCGAGTGGTCCGCGATAATCGATGCGCGCCAGGTAGGCGTCGAGGTCGAGCGGCGATGTCTCCCACTGGGCCGTATCGTGAAGAGCGGATCGAGGCAGAGTAGCGGTCATGTGTGAAGACTCCCTATCCCAGCGGCACACCGCCGCTGATGGTTTTGCCATGCCGGCACATGAGGGCCGGCCCACTCTTCGGAGCCTAATACCTGAAGTTAAGTTGAGATCAATGAAACCGTAGACTATCGCTGCCATAGCGACCGCCCATGCCTGGCTCGATGCTTCACTTTAGCCGACTCTCGTTCATTACTCAGCAGCGCCGCTCATCCGAGCGGCGCTGCTGCGGCAGGCAGAATGGCGATATCGTCAGTGGTGAGCCTCGCCAAAGGCACCCACCACATGCCCTGCCAAGGCGTCGCCAGCCTCGCTGAGGTCACTGCGCTTGACCAGCGCGACCTGGTAATCGCCCAGCGGCGGTAGTCGATCTTGCTCAATGCGCCGCAGCGGGGCGCGAATCAGGCTGCGCGGAAAGGGCGCCACGGCAAGGTCAGCGAGCATCGCCGCCTCCTGACCTGCGGAGTGCTCGCAGGTATAGGCGACGCGGTAGCCGATGCCGGCACTGTCGAGGGCATCCAGCGCCATTTTTCGCCAGGCACAGCCCTGGTGGGCCAGCGCCACCGGCAATGGTAAGCGCTGCACGGCCACGCCTCCCTCGCGGCCCACCCATACCAACGGCTCGCTATGCACGATCTCGCCGCGCGGCTCTTGGCCCGGGTTGCCCGCGGTGATGAGTATCAAGTCCAGCTCGCCGGCATCCAGGCGCTGCAGCATGCTGGCGCTGTTCCCCACCACCACATCGACATGCACCGCCGGATGCGAGCGGGCGAACTGGGCCAATACGCCGGGCAGGATGCGCGTGCCGACATCGTCGGTGGTGCCGAACCCCACCCGCCCCTCGAGCGTAGGCGCCAGAAACTGCGTCACCGCCTCCTCGTTGAGCTTGAGCAGCCGCCGGCCGTAACCCAGCAGCATCTCGCCCTCGGGGGTGAGCCTTACCTGGCGGGCTTCGCGCACGAACAGCGACTGGCCCAGGGTCTCCTCGAGGCGCTTGATCTGCATGCTGAGCGCCGACGGTGTACGGAAGACCTGCTGAGCGGCACGCGTGAAGCTGCCGCTCTCGGCAATCGTCACGAAGGTCCGCAGCACATCGCTATCCAGCAGGGGCAAGGCACGATGGCCGGAGAGTGAGGGCATCTGTGTCATGGTCACACCTTTCAATTTTCCTTAACTGAAAATGTAGACCTTTTCGTTTGTTTGATCAAAGAGCCCAAGCCATGCTGTTACCCAGAGGTCGCGACCCTCCATTCACAACCAGAAAGACATCGCAGCCGCCGGTCACGGCGGCCTGTATGGAGGTGCGAGATGACCCAGTACCAGCCCATTCATCGTCAAACGCCAACTGACAACAAAGCGCCCACACCACCGCCCCGGCTGGCGCTATATATGCCGGCCACGCCACCACTCGGACTCATCTATGCGCTTGAGCTCTGGTGGTGGCGATACCGCCAGCGCCGCCAGTTCCGGCAGCGTTTCCTGCCACTGCTGGCCCATGACGACCATATCCTCGAGGACATGGGCACCAACGTGACGACATCCTGTGGGCATCGCGCCTGCCGCTGAAAGAGGATGCGCACCAGGCCCTCACGGAGCGACGGGCGCGGTACAAGCGCTAGCGGCTTGATCAGCAGCGTGTTCGAGGATTCCTATCATACGAGCGCCAAGCAACGCACAATGCCTGGGGGCAACCGCCCCCCCTTAGTGCCTGACACGGTCTACCGGCAGAGCTCGTAGCCAACGGCGCTACGGCTGATGCCGTGGCGCCGCGATGCTAAGCTTTGGCCTTCCCGAAACAATCGCTCAAGGAAGTTCGCATGAAATATCTCGGTGCCCACGTCAGTGCCGCTGGCGGACCGGATCAAGCCGTGCTGCGCGCGGTGGAGATCGGCGCCGATGCCTTCGCCCTGTTCACCAAGAACCAGCGCCAGTGGAAGGCCAAGCCGCTCACCGACGAAGCCATCAAGGCGTTCCGCAGCGCCTGCCGCGAACACGGCTTCGGGCCCGGGCAGATCCTTCCCCACGACAGCTACCTGATCAACCTCGGTCACCCGGATGCCGCCGGGCTCGACAAGTCCCGCGCCGCCTTCCTCGACGAGTTCCAGCGCTGCGAGCAGCTCGGCCTCTCGCTGCTCAACTTCCACCCCGGCAGCCACCTGAAGAAGATCAGCGAACGCGAATGCCTGACCCGCATCGCCGACTCCATCAACCATGTGCTGGCCGAGACCCGCGGCGTCACCGCAGTGATCGAGAATACCGCCGGCCAGGGCACCAACCTGGGCTGGCGCTTCGAGCACCTGGCCGAGATCATCGACCAGGTCGACGACAAGTCGCGGGTCGGGGTGTGCATCGATACCTGCCATGCTTTTGCTGCCGGCTACGACCTGCGCACGTCGGAGGCCTGCGCCGCTACCCTCGATGAGCTCGGCAAGGTGGTCGGCTTCGAGTACCTGCGCGGCATGCACTTGAACGACGCCAAGAGCGCCTTCGCCAGCCGCGTCGACCGCCACCACAGCCTGGGCCAGGGCAACATCGGCCTCGACGCCTTCACCACCATCATGCGCGACCCGCGCATCGACGGCATCCCCCTGCTGCTGGAAACCATCGAGCCGGCGATCTGGGCCGAGGAGATCGCCTGGCTGCGCGCCCAGCAGCACTGATCGCCATGAAACTGATTCTCAGCCGCAAGGGCTTCGACTCCTCCGCCGGCGGCGTACCCAGCCCTATCTTACCGGACGGCCGGCTGCTCGCCCTGCCGATCCCGGATGCTGCCTCGACGATTCGCTATGCGGATATCAGCTTCGACGGCGCGCCGCTAAGCCGGCTGGTCGAACCGCTCACCCGCGGCAAGATCACTGCGGAACATGGCGCTCACCTCGACCCCGACCTGATCCCCGAGATGCTGCCGCGGGCGACCGGGTGGCGACCGCTCTTCGGCCAGAGCGGCCAGGCCCAGGGGCATCTGCGCAACCACGGCGTCGGCCCGGGCGATCTGTTTCTATTCTTCGGCCTGTTTCGGCGCGTCGAACCCCACGCCGGCGGCTGGCGCTGGGTGCCTGGTTCAAAGCCCCGCCATGTGATCTGGGGCTGGCTGCAGGTCGCCTCAGTGGTGCCGGTCGATCAAGCCAGAGGCGACCACCACGCTTGGGCGCACTATCACCCCCATTTTCGGCGCCCGCCGGATCCCGGCAACATGCTCTATCTGGCGCGTCCCCAGCTCGCTCTGCCGGAACTCGATGAGCCGCTGCCAGGTGTCGGCGCTTTCTCGCATGTCGCGCCGGAACGGCAGCTGACGGCCCCTCAGGCGACGCGGGTCTCGCAATGGCGCCTGCCGCGCTGGTGCTATCCGGAGCATGGCCGTACGCCGCTGAGCTACCACGCCAATCGCCAGCGCTGGCGCCAGCACACCGACCATACTGAGCTTGATGCCGTGGCCCGCGGCCAGGAGTTTATCCTGGACTGCGACGAGTATCCCGAGGCCCTTCCATGGGCAGGTGCACTGATGCAAGGCGGCCGGCCTGTCTAAATCAACGCCCGCGTATCTGCCTGGCCCAACGACGCTTGACCTCAAGTGAAGTCGAGGGGCTAGCCTCGCTGATGAACGAGCCGATACCTGGCTCGCCAACATGCGAGGAGGCAGCAGGTGCGCATCATGATCGTGGGAGCGAGCCAGGGGCTGGGGAGAGCCTTCATCGACGGACTGGGCGACAGCGGTGATCGTCTGATCGGCGTATCGCGCAGCGTGCCGACGAGGCTGCCCGAGCGTGCCGGCATCGACATCGAGTGGATTGCCGCCGACCTGGCCTCGCCCGAGCCGGCGGCCGCCAAGGTGGCCGGGGCGATGGCAGGGGCAAGCTGGATGTGCTGATCTATAACCTGGGGCTGTGGGAAAGCCGGGCCTTCGAGCCCGACTACCGCTTCCTGGCGGACAGCCCCGCGGAGCTCCAGCACATGGTCACGGTCAACGTCAGCGCGGCCATCCTGCTGATCCAGGCGCTGCTTCCCGCGCTACTTAGCTCCGCCGCTCCACGCATCATCCTAACCGGCTCGACCTCCGCGCTACCCGGCCACGGCAGGCCGGAGGTCACCTTCAGCGCCACCAAGTTCGCCCTGCGCGGCATCGCCGAGGCGCTGCGCAAGGGCTTCCGCGACCAGGGCCTGGCGGTCACCTGCCTGCAGCTCGGCTATCTCAATACCGAAGACGACCTGGCCGTGCCCCTCGAGCGCGCAGCCCAACGCGACGAGGGCGAGTCCATTCCGCTTCATGACGTGGTCCATTTGGTTCGCACTTTGCTGGCGCTGTCGCCGAATACCTACGTCAGGGAAGTGGTAATGCCGGCCATCGGCGATACGCGCTTCTAGAATATTAAACCATGTGGTTGACAAACCAGCACCCGCCGACTATTTAAACCATATGGTTGAATTTAATGAGATGCACCTGGACCGGGTCTTCCACGCCCTGGCCGACCCCACCCGTCGCCGGCTTCTCGAGCGGTTGGCGGCCGGTGAGCGCAAGGTCGGCGAGCTGGCCGAGCCGTTCGACATCTCGCTCGCCGCCGTCTCCAAGCACGTGCGCGTACTGGAGCAGGCGGGCCTGGTGGAGCGGCGCGTCGAAGGACGCGCCCACTACTGCCGGCTGCAACCGCAGCCACTGGCGGCGGCGGAACAGTGGCTAAGCGTCTACGAAGGATTCTGGAGCCAACGCCTGAATGCACTGGAAGCGGCGCTGAAGGCCGAGCCCCATGACAAATTGTCGGATGAGGGGGAGGGAAAATCGAGTAACACCGGCTACGGCGAGAAGATTGCCGAGGAGAGCATCCGCTTCGAGCTCAGCGAAGCCGGCGATCAGGTACGCCTGGTGGTGACCCATCGTCGCCTCGCCGATGACGACACCATGGTCAATGTGGCCAGTGGCTGGCATACCCATCTCAGCGTGCTGGAAGGCGTGCTGCTGGGCCATACCCCTGCCCCTTTCTGGCCCACCTTCGAGCGCCTAGAGGAGGAGTACCGATGCCACATCATGTCGCCCCGCAGCTGATGTTCGAAGGCAATGCCGAGCAGGCCATGCGCTTCTACGTCTCGCTGTTCGACGATTCCGACATCGTCCGGCTCGAGCGCTATGGCCCCGAAGGGCCTGGTAGGGAAGGCAGCATCGTCCAGGCCGAATTCACCCTGGCCGGCCGGCGCTACACCTGCATCGACAGCCACATCACGCACCCCTTCAGCTTTACGCCTTCGATATCGCTATTCGTCGAGTGCGAAAGCCGCGAAGAGTTCGAGCGCCTTCGCGAGCAGCTCGGGGCGGATGGCGAGACGTTGATGCCAGCCGACGACTACGGTTTCAGCACGCGCTTCGCCTGGCTCAACGACCGCTTCGGCGTCTCCTGGCAACTCAACCTGGCTTGAGAGGAAGAACACTATGGTACCCCTGGCCCTGCCCCCTATCGTCTCCGAAGAAGAATGGCGCATCGCTCTGGACGAACAGATCGCCCGCGAAAAGGCTCATACCCGTGAGCGCGACCGCCTAAACGCTGCGAGACGCCGCCTGCCGATGGTCGAGGTGAGCGCCGACTACGTCTTCGATGGGCCACAGGGCGAAGCCAGCCTGCTCGACCTATTCGAGGGACGTCGCCAACTGATCGTCTACCATTTCATGTTCGGCCCCGACTGGCAGGCCGGCTGCGACGGCTGTTCCTGGGTGGTGGACGCCATGACCCACCCCGCCCACCTGCACGCCCGCGACACCACCCTGGTGCTGGTCTCCCGCGCATCGAGGGAAAAGCTTCTACGCTATCAGGCACGCATGGGCTGGCAGCACCCGACGTGGTACTCGTCGCTGAACGGCAGCTTCAACCAAGACATGGGCGTGACGAGCTGCAACTGTCATGCTCCCGACACCGACCGCGGCGAACGCCATGGCATCAGCGTCTTCCTGCGCGACGGCGAGCGTATCTACCGGACCTACTTCAGCGGCAAACGCGGCGTGGAGTACCTCGGCAGCCTGTGGTCCTACCTGGACCTGACGCCCTACGGTCGCCAGGAGAGCTGGGAGGACTCACCGGCAGGCTGGCCGCAGACGCCACCCTATGGTTGGAACCGACGTCATGACGAATACGAGACATAGTCGAGCCGTTCGACAGTGATGGAGTGAACGGCAATAAGAGGAGGGACACGACCATGAAGACCATTGGCCTGCTCGGCGGCATGAGCTGGGAATCCACCGCCAGCTACTACCGGGCGCTCAACGAGGGGGTCAAGGACGCCCTGGGCGGGCTGCATTCGGCCAAGCTGTGCCTCTACAGCGTCGACTTCGCCGAGATCGAGCGGCTGCAGCACGCCGGCGACTGGGACGCCACCGCCGAGATCCTCAGCCACGCCGCTCGCAGCGTGGAGGCCGGCGGTGCCGACTTCCTGCTGATCGGCACCAACACCATGCACAAGGTCGCAGCAGAGATCGAGGCCTCGACCTCCATCCCGCTGCTGCATATTGCCGATGCCACGGCACGGCGCCTAGCCAATGACGGCATTCAGCGTGTCGGCCTGCTCGGCACCCGCTTCACCATGGAGCAGGACTTCTACAAGGGGCGAATCGCCGAGGGCTTCGGCATCGAAGTCCTGGTACCCGACGAGGCCCAGCGCGACCTTATTCACGAGGTGATCTATACCGAGCTGTGCCTGGGCGAGGTGAAGGAAATGTCACGGCAGCGCTATCTGGAGATCATCGATTCGCTACACGAACGTGGCACCGAGGCGGTAATCCTCGGCTGCACCGAAATCGCCCTGCTGGTGCAGCAGACCCATACCGAGGTACCGCTCTACGACACTACGGCCATTCATGCCGAGGAAGCGGTCAGGTGGGCGCTCGGCGATTCAGGAGACTAGATGAACGACGCCCAGTCGCTGCAGCAGGCCATTGACGAGCCAGTGCAGTTGGTGGAGTACGATTCCACCTGGCCGGCACGCTACGCCGCCGAACGCGACCGCTTGCTGCAGCGATTCCACGCCGAGCTGCTCGACGTACAGCATATTGGCAGTACCGCCATGCCCGGCATGCCGGCCAAGCCCATCATCGACGTCATGGCCGGGGTCGCTTCCATGGCCATGGCCGACGCCCTGTTCGAGCCAATGCTCGATTACGGCTACGTGACCTCGATTGAGTTCAACGCCGGCCTGAGCGACCGCCGCTGGTTCATGCGTCACGCCAACGGCCGGCGTACCCACCACCTGCATGTGGTGGTGCTCAACGGCGAGCTGTGGCGCCAGCGACTCGCATTCCGCGACGCTCTGAGCCGCGACCCGGCGCTGGCCACACGCTATGCCGACCTCAAGCGCGAGCTGGCTTCCCGCCACCATGCGGGTCGAGAAGCCTATACCCAAGCCAAGGGCGAGTTCGTACGCTCGATCATAGGGCCGCGCTAGAGTTTCGGCCATGGCGCTCGCTGAGGATTGTCGGCATCGCTTATCAGTTGAGATGCACCGCCTCGAAGTGCGCCACGGCAGTGCCAGAGGCATCCCGCAGGGTCAGCGTCTGGCCTTCGATCTGCCAGGTTGCGGTTGCCTCCAGCGCGGCCAGGAAGGCCTGCTCGGTCTCACCGCCGTGCAGGCAGGCCATGCGCGTGGTGATCAGGGGGCCGAAGTGAAGGGCCTCGCTCTCCAGCCGATAATCACCGGCCAGGCGGTTGCATCCGGTGGAGCCCGCCAAGCGGTTGTCCTCGGTGTGCAGCACGAAATGCGCCTCACGCTGGCTGTCTACCGCCTCGGGCGTCGCATTGCCGACCTGGGTCAGCTTCCAGTAGGTGTTCACCAGCGGTTCGTCATGTGTCATTGAACCCTCCATGGCGGTACAGCCCATTAGCACGATGGCCATCGATCCCAGCAAGATGGCAAAAGTTTTATTCATTCTCGTTCTCTCAAGTAGCGATACACATAGATGAGCGGGCCAAGAGACTTGCGCAGCATACCGATGCCAGGTCAAGCGATGCCGGCAGGCCGCCGCCAGGTCCTCCCCCGCCGGGGTCGGCGCATAACCCATGCGCGAGCGCTCGAACAGCGCCACGCCCAGCCGGCCATGCTCAAGGGCTGGTTCGACCGGGGTGTCGTCTACGGCAGGCTCTACACCGGCAGCATGCGCTACGACCGCGGCCGTTTTCCCGAGAAGAAGGTCATGCTTTCGGTGACCACCGGCGCCCCGGCGCCAACCTATGACGCCAAACGCCACAGCTCCAGCAGCGCCTGATTGATGGGATCACCGGTCAACTGGATCTCGTGGCCAGCGCCTTTTACGACCCGGCGAAACGCGTCGATACTCTCCGCCAACTCGTCGCAGATCGCTTCGAATCCTTCCCCATGGCCCCCGGAGACGACGAGCTTGGGGAAACCAGCTTTCTTTAGGTCGACGAGCGGAAGTGCCATATCCCACGTCGTTCTTCCCCAGCGAAGTACCGGGACCAGCGGCACGACTTGGTCGAGGACGCCAGGGGAAGCGTCTGGGGATCCGTCCCCACGGCCCGGAGGAAGCACTCCGCCCACTCACCATCCGGTATATCGAGATCCCACATCTCCCGAATCCCATTGACGAGAGCCCGTGCCGCCCCATCGTGCCGTGCGAGAGAACGCGGCTGGCTCAAGGAGCGCCAGGGAGAGCGCCGCTTCGGGACGGCGGGCCGCGGCGAACATCGCGGCCATACCGCCGTAGGAATGGCCGACAAGGTGAGCGCCATCGCCCATCACCTCAGCGATATCATCCGCGTCTTGCAAGAAGTCTTCGCCCGCTGCCGCTGGACTGCATCCGTAGCCGCGCCGGTCGAGCACGAGAAGTTGGTAGCCCTCACCGGCGAGCGGTTGCTGCGCTTCCCACTCCTCCCGGCCGGTCGCCAGAGAGCCGTGTATTAGGACAACAGGCTCCCCCGAGCCCCATGTCTCGATGCATAGGTCGCTCATGTGGGCTTCTCCACTCCCTCGACATTAATCCCGCATCCATCAGCGGTATTCGTCGTCGGACTTCTCCAGCCCCAGCCGTTGGTGCCACTCGGCGATGCTCTCCTCCGGGTAGCCGGCGAAGCACTGGTCATTGTCGCGCGCCTCCACTTCCACCCAATTGGCCTTGCTGTCCAGCAGCAGGTGGACCCGCTCGGGCGGGATCGGCAGTTCGCTGTCGATGGCCGAGGCGAATGGGTGGACCAGCGTCGGCCAGCGGGGATCGAAGACCCAGAGGGCACTGGCGCAGTGGCGACAGAAGTGGCGCTCGCCGGGGCTTAGCGCGCCGTCGACCACCGCACGGTAGACACCCTTGTGCTCGGCGCCTTCGACCACGAGGGTCTCCGCCCGCCCGCTCAGGTTGATGGCGTAGCCGCCACCCCCGGCGGTCTTGCGACAGATCGAGCAGTAGCAGCGCTGGTAGGGGTAGGGGTGCGGCGACGCGACGCGAAACCGCACCGCGCCGCAGTGGCAGGAACCTTCGAGCAGCATGACCTCTCCTCCCGGATCAACTGGCTGCTACCAGTCTAGTGCAGAGTCATGCACTCACGGCCCAGCTACCCCCTCCCCTCGAACCGCCCCCTCAGCGCTCGATACCGCACTCTTCGTCCAGCGCCGCTCCCTCTTCGGGGTCGAGGGGATCCCATCTCATACTCCTCCTCCCGGTTTGCGCTGGCCGAGAATCACCTGGTACTCCCGCTGGATGTGCAGCCCGGCGTCGGTGCGGAATTTTCCATGGTAGGCATCGATCTCGCGCTTGAAATCGGCGAGCCGGTCCGCCGGCAGCGACTCGATGACCCGCTTCATCGGGCCGAACCCCTGGGCGTACCACTGCCAGGCGCTCTCCTCGTCGGCCAGGTAGTGATCATTGACGCCCGGCTCGAAGGTGAGCGCGAAGTCCTGCCCCAGCAGCTCGCGGACGTGGGCCGGGTCTCCCCAGTCCAGGGGCGAGGGTCCCGGTGGCGGGGCGGGGCTGTACTTGCCGATGATGCCAAGGAAGTCGGCGACGCTGCCCTGGGGGTCCCAGACCAGCAGGACCAGCCGCCCCCCGGGCGACAGACCCGCGCCAGCTCCCTGGCGGCCTGGTCGTGATTGGCAGCGAACATCACGCCGAAGGTGGATATCACAGCGTCGAAGCTAGCATCGGGGAAGGGAAGCGCCTCGGCATCCGCCTGCCGAAAGGTGATCGGCGGACGGGTATGGGCCGACAGTGTCTCCGCCGCGCTCAGCAACTCGCTGGCGATGTCGACGGCCGTAACGCTGGCCCCCGCCCGGGCGACGTTGCGGGCCGTCCAGCCGGTGCCAGTGGCGACGTCGAGAACCGACTCCTCGGAGCCAGGGCTCAGCCGCTGCGCCGCATGGGCCAGGGCGTCGGAGACCCCGAAACTGATGGTGTCGTAGTCGTGCCCGCCGAGCCCCCAGGTGAGTGCTGCCTGTTCATGGTGCGGCAGGACGGGAGTGTACCGTTCACGGACGCCGGTGAGTTCAGAATGTGTCATGTCGTCCTCCGTATTGGCGGGTTCACTCTTCAGGCTAGGGCAGGCAGCCGGGCCTGCCATCGAGGGAAACCCCCAAGCGAGGGAGGACGCCGGATGGGGAATTCTCCCATGGTGACCGGCCGGCGGGCGTCAGATCAGGTGGTGTTCGTAGGCGTAGGCCGTAGCGGCGGTCCGGGAGGCGACGCCGAGTTTGTCGTAGAGGTTGCTGAGGTGGCGGTCGATCGTCTTCTCGCTGAGGCAGAGCTCGGCGGCAATCGCCTTGTTGGTCTTGCCCGTGGCCACCAGGCGCAGGACCTCGAGCTGGCGGCGACTCAATCGGTGCTCGGCCCTGGAGCCGACCGCGGGCCGGTCGAGATCGGCCAGGAAGACGTCCGTCTGTTCAAGCGCGTCGGCGGCACCGAGCGCCTTCAACTTGGCGCGGGCGGCAGTGGCTTCCTCGGCGGCACGGGCCGGTCGACCCAGCGAAGCCAGTACCTCGGCGAGCTGGAGGCGCGCCAAGCTCCCTTCATAGGGCATGCCGCACTCTTCGAAACAGGCCACGGCGTCTTCGAAACAGGCCTTGGCCCGCGCCCGCTCCCCGGTGGTGTCGGCCACCCTGGCCCTCGCCTGGCAGACTGCACCGCGCAGCGCCGTTGAATCGAGCACCTCGGCAATGGCCTCCAGTTCGCTCAGCGCCTCACGGGCACGGGCCGCATCGCGCCGCGCCGTGCTCAACTGGACCCAGAGCTCCCAACCGACCAGACGCTGCAAACGATTGGCGGACGGAATCTGCCGCGGATCGCGGTCGATCCAGTCCTCGGCATCCGCCAGGCGGCCGGCCTTCAGCGCCAGGCGGGCGAGCCCGAGGGCAGCCAGCGGGTGCCACTCGGCCCGCTGCAGCAGTTGCCTGGCCTCCTCGCCACGCCCCTGCCGCCGACGCAGCTCGGCGAGCCGTACCGCGGCTTCGGCTTCCCAGGGCGGTCGACTGGCCTCGAAGAGGGCCTGGGCCTCAGTCAGGGTCGCTTCCGCCTCCCGCCACTCGCCGCGCAGCGTCAGCATGGCACCAAGACGCGCTCGGCAGATCCCCTGGGCGCCGACCAATCGCACGCGATCGACAAGTTCATGCATCTGCTCGCACCACTCTGCCGCGCGTCTCAAGTCCCTGACCCGATCGCAGGCATCGACGAGAAAGCAGAAGATGGCGATCTTCCACACCTCCTGCTGGAGTTCACCGCCGAGTGCCGCCGCCGCTGTCTCGTCGAGACACGCCATGCCCGCCGCCACCCGGCCTTCGCTCACCAGGCCAAGCCCCTCCATGGCACGCGCCAGGATGGCCAGATCGGTATCGCCGCAGTGCCGAGAGACGTCGCTCGCTTCGGCGGCGCAGCGCTTGAGTTGCTGAGGATCTTCGGCCACCAGGATGGGTGCCCAGCGTTCGAGGACCCGTTGCCAGCCGTGTTCCGGGGCGAGCGGCAGCTCCTCGAGAAGATGGCGTGCCCGCTCCCGCCAGCCATTGGCGATCGCCCGCTCGCCCCGGAAGTCGCCGTGATCCATGGCCAGCCACATCGCCATGCGCGCCGCAGCGGTGTCGTCCCCGGACTGGCGGTAGAGCCGATAGGCCGCCTCGCGGGAGCCGATCGACATGCTCCCGTCGTTGAGCCACCAGGCCGCCCAGCTCAGCCCCTCGTACGCCTCGGCCGTCTCATGCTCGGACAGCAGGCTCTGGAACGAGGTGAGCGCCGCTTCCCACTCGCCCTGCTGGAGGGCCTCGTTGGCGCGCACCAGGAAGTCTTGTGTCGTGTTCGGCGTCATGAGGATCTGGCCATTGGACTCCCGCTCTTTTGGCCTAGCAGCTGGAATCACGAACTGTCAACGCCCCCGCTGCCAAAGCAGGTGCCCCCCTCCCTCGGCATTAAACTTTCGGATAAGATAGAGGGCTTTATGTATCAGAGGCCCCAGATGCAAGCCACCCTCGAACAGCGCGCCCTCAAGTTATCCATCGTCATGACCCTGCTGGTGTCTGCCCTGGGGGTCACCCTCGGCCTGCTGGCTGGGTCCCAGTCGATTCTCTTCGACGGGGTCTTCTCCACCATCGATGCCGCCATGTCAGCACTGGCGCTGCTGGTGGCCAAGCTCGCCGTGCGAGAGGCCAGCCAGCGCTTCCAGCACGGCTACTGGCACCTGGAGCCGCTGGTGGCCGCGCTCAATGGCAGCATCCTGATGCTGCTGTGCTTCTACGCCTTCCTCAACGCCGTGCAGGGGCTGATGGAGGGCGGCCGCGAGCTGGACTTCGGTATCGCCATCGCCTATGCGGTGGTGGTGGCCATTGTCTGCTTCGGCATGTTCACCTACGAGAAGCGCCTGAACCGCCGCGCCGACTCGGAGTTCGTGCGCATCGATATCCAGAGCTGGCTGATGGCCGGTCTGATCACCGCCTCGCTGCTGGTGGCCTTTCTCATTGCGCTGCTGCTGCAGGGCACCGACTACGCCCACTGGACCCGCTACGTGGATTCGCTGCTGCTGGTCGTGCTGACGGTGTGCTTCATGCCGGTGCCCATCGGCATCGTGCGCCGCGCCCTGAAGGAGGTGTTCCTGATCGCCCCCAGCCACATCGACCGCGAAGTGCACGCCGCCATGGTGCCGGTGATGGCACGCGAGGGGCTACTCGAGTACTACAGCCACGTGGCCAAGGCCGGGCGTGGCCACTTCATCGAGATCCATATCGTCACCACGCCCGAGTTCGGTGCCGGTCAGGGCATCGCCGTGCTCGACGAGATTCGCGAGCAGATCAGCGCCGGGCTCTCCATCCCACCCGAGAAGCGCTGGTTCACCGTGTCCTTCACCGCCGATCCACGCTGGGCGTAGGCGTCTCAGGCTCCGGCGGGATATCGAGCGGCGCCCCGTCAGGTCGTGACTCAGGGCAATTTTGTGCAATACCGGGGGGCAGGAGGAGGACAGACTCGGGGCATCGTTTGCCTTCGAGGAATCCCCCATGACCCTGTCCCTGATCTTGCCAATGTCGGCCTTCGCCCTGGCAGCCTCGATCTCCCCCGGCCCGGTAAACCTGGTCTGCCTGAGCAGCGGCACCCGCTACCCCCTGCCCCGGGGGCTGATCTTCGTCACCGGGGCGACCCTGGGCTTTATCGTGCTGTTCCTCGCCGTAGGCCTGGGGCTCTATTCGCTGCTGGCGGTGGTACCGGGGCTGGAAACGGCCCTGCGCTGGGCGGGGGTGGCCTTCTTGCTCTATTTGAGCCTGCGCTTGTTTCGCGACGATGGCCGGCTGCCAGAGGATGACGGCCAGCGGGCCCCGGGGTTTATGGCGGGGGCCCTGATACAGTGGCTCAATCCCAAGGCCTGGCTGGCCTCGGCCTCGGGCATCGGCGCCTATACAGGCGGCGACATGGGCCAGGTGGGGCTCTTCGCCGCCCTCTACCTGCCCATCTGTTGGCTCTCCCTGGCCAGTTGGGTCTATGCCGGGGCCTTCCTGCGGCGCTACGTCCACCGTCCCGCGGTCCTGGTCACCATCAACCGCAGCCTGGCGCTGCTGCTCGCCGTCAGCTGCGTCTACCTGTTGATAGACTGAGCCCCCGCACTATCTGCGAGGCATGACGAAATCGCGGCGCATGATGGTCACCGCCTCGCCACGGTAGTCGCGCGCTTCCAGGTCACGCCAGCCCAGCCGCCGGTAGAGGGGTTGCTGATCCGGCGTGTAGAGGTAGAAGTGGCCGAGCCCCGCGGCCTGGGCCTCCTCCTCCACCCGTTGCACCAGCCGCGAGGCGATGCCCTGCCCCCGCCACGCCGGCAGCACGAAGACCGAGGCCAGCCAGGGCGTCAGGTCGCGACGGTCGCTCATATCGTCGGCCACCAGGCTGGCCGTCCCCACCGGGGTGTCACCCTCCAGGGCGGCGAACACCGAGGGCACCCCGGCCGGGCCACACTCGTCCCGCAATAAGGCGATGGCGCGCTCCAGGCTCCGGCCGGGGTGCAGGTGCCCCCAGGCGTCGTGGGTCCGTTTCGCCAGGGTAGCCAGGTGGGGCGAGTCGCTGGCGATGCGCACGAGGCGGATCCTTGCTTCCATGTCGGTCGGTTTCCTTATCTGTGAGGGGGCACATGGCCCAGGTATCGGGCGCTGCCTGGGGACGATTCCGGTCAGACCCACGATACCCAGGCCAGCGCGGCCAGGTAGAGGCCCATGCCGAACGACAGGTATGCCACTAGGCTCTTAAACCGTGCACACGCCAACGAGATCAGCGCCGGCTAGGGCTCGAGACGCGAGCGGCGGTATTGATCCGGGGTGGCGGCCACCAGGCGCTTGAAGGTGCGTTGGAAATGCGGCTGGTCGCTGAAGCCGGCTCTCAGTGCCGCCTCGGCGATGGACGTGCCCCGCTTGAGCTCGCGCTGCCCCAACTGGACACGGCGATTGATCAGGTAAGCGTGGGGCGTCAGGCCGAAGTGCTGCTTGAAGACGCGGATCAGGTGCCCGGGGCTGTACCCGGCGCGCGCGCACAGGGTATCCAGGGAGACCTCCTGGGTGGGGTGCGCGTCCAGGTAGGCGGCCAACTCGCGCAGGAGCGCCGGCGGTAGCGGCCGCGGCTGGGCCGGCTGCCCCGCCAGGTGGCGCATCAGCGCCGAGAGGTAATCGACTACCTCGCTCTGCTTGTCCAGCAGGTCACGGTGCGGGTCCAGCAGGGCATCGGTCATGCGCAGATAGCCAGCATACCAGGCGGGATCTGTCACCACCGCGGTGGGCATATCCTGCCAACGCGGCGTCTCGAGCAGCCCTGCCCCGAAGCGCAGTTCAGTCAGCCAGTCGGTGTCCACATAGAGCATGCGGTAGCCCCAGGGCTGATCGTCGATGGGGTTGCAGGCGTGTACCCACTCCGGGTTCATCATCACCAGTTGACCGGCGTAAATTGGGTGACAAGCCTCCCGGTAATGAAAGCTACTCCGCCCGGCGGTCACAGCACCCAGAGACCACTGCACATGGCTATGGGGCGCATAGCCGACCCTGCGGCCATCGTCGACCAGGCGCAGTTCCAGGTGCGGCAAGCGCGCATGGCGCCAGAAGCGGGGTCGGCTGGCAAGGGTCACGGCTCATCTCCTGAGACTTTCCCGACGAGTCTATACCGCCACCGCCACCGCCACCACGGCCCTAAGCGCCATCGGCGGCGCGCTCCAGATCGGCGATGGCGATCTTCGTCATGGTCAGCGTCGCCCCGCCGCGCCGGCGGTGTGGTCGCCCACGGTGGCCAGTACGCCGGCATGCACGTAGCCGTCCTGCTGCCGATGATCCTCGCGCACCGCCAGCCGCGTCTCGAGCATCATCATCTCTCCTCTAATCACCCCAGTATGAATATCACGCAGGCAGCGGTAAGCCCACCCATCAGCGCGTTGAAGCGTCGCCAGGCCTGCGGCGTATGCAGCCAGCGGCCGATGGCGGTGCCAAAGCCCGCCCAGAGCGCGATGCAAGGCAGCGCCACCAGCTCGGCGAAGCCGGCCAGCAGCAGGGCATTGACCAGGGTGTCGCCACCGCTGGGCAGAAAGCCCGCCATCAGCGCCAGGCCCATCACCCAGGCCTTGGGATTGGCGAACTGGAAGGCCGCCGCCTGCCAGAAGCTCAGCGGCCGCCCCTCCCCGCCGCGGCGCAGATCGGGCGGCGGCGCGGTGGCAATGCGCCACGCCAGGTAGAGCAGATAGGCGCTGCCCACCACGCGCAGCAGCATCTGCACCGCCGGGTAGCGCTCGAAAAGCAGCCCGAGCCCCAGGGCGATGCCGGCAAACAGCAAAAAGCAGCCGCCCAGGATGCCGAAGATATGCGGCAGGGTGCGCAGGAAACCGTAGTTGGCTCCGGAGGCGGTGAGCATCACGTTGTTGGGGCCGGGGGTGATGGTCATGGAGATCATGAACAGGGCCGCCGGCCCGAGGAATGCCAAGGCTTCCATTGAATTGCACCCATACAATAGTTGATTAATTGCGTCTTATCGGCTAGCTTTTCCAGCATAATCGGTGCAATTTTGGCGTCAAAGGTTTTATTGTTACCATGACAATCTGGATACCCCGGCTCGACGATCAGGGCCCTCGCTACCGCGCCATCGGCGAGGCCATCGCCCGGGCCGCGCAGAGCGGCGAACTGCAGCCCGGCCAGCGCCTGCCCCCCAGCGGCGCCTAGCCGATGCCCTGGGCGTCACGGTGGGCACCGTGACCCGTGCCTACGCCGAGGCCGAGCGCCAGGGCTGGGTAACGGCCCGGGTCGGCAGTGGCACCTATGTGCGCGGCGCCGAGGCCTCGGCGGGTCGCCCCTTCCTGGCCAATCGCCCCGGCGACGACGACGTGATCGACCTCAGCCTGAGCCTGCCGCCGCCCCACCCGCTGCGCGCCGCGGCCTTGGGTCGCGCCCTGCAGACCATCGCCCAGGACGACGAGGTGCTGAAGCGCTGCGTCGAGTACCAGCCCGAACGCGGCGTGCCCGCCCACCGCGAGTGCCTGGCGGAGTGGATGACCGGGCTCGGCATGCCGGTGGCGGCGGAGTCGCTGCTGATCACCCAGGGCGGCCAGCACGGCATCAGCCTGGCGCTGCAGGCGCTGACCCGCCCCGGCGAGCGCATCGCCGCCGATGCGCTCACCTATCCCGGGCTGATCGGCGCCGCTCAGCAGGCCCACCTCAAGGTGCTGGGGGTGGCGATGGACGACAGCGGCATGGACCTGGACGCCCTGGCGCGGCTCTGCGCCCAGCAGCCGCCGCGGCTGGTCTACGTCACCCCCGACCAGAACAACCCCACCGGGGTGCCGCTCAGCGAGGCCCGGCGGGAGCGCCTCGCGGCGCTGGCCCGGCAGCACGACTTCTGGATTCTCGAAGACGGCGTGCAGTACCTGCCCGAGGCCGAGCGCGGCACGCCGCTCTATCGGCTGGCGCCGGAGCGCACCCTGTTCGTGTTCAGTACCGCCAAGGTGCTGGCCGGCGGGCTGCGCATCGGCACCCTGTCGGCGCCGGCGGCGCTTCGCGAGCGGCTCGGCGCGGCCCTGCGCGCCCAGAGCTGGATGGTGCCGCCGCTGATGGTGGAAGCCGTGTGCCGCTGGGTGGCCAGCCGCGACAGCGAGCGGCTGCTGGCCTGGCAGACCGAGGAGCTGGGCGCGCGCCAGCGCCTGGCCCGCCAGCGCCTGGCGGCCTACGCCCCTGCCGGGCGCCCCCACGGCGCCAACCTCTGGCTGCCGCTGCCCGGCGAGCTGCGCAGCGCCGCCCTGCTCGAGGGGCTCGAGCGGCGGGGCCTGCGGGTCACCAGCGCCGAGCCCTTCTGCGTCGGCGGCGAGCCGGCGCCCCAGGCGCTGCGCCTCTGCCTGAGCGCCGCCGATTCCCGGGAGGCGCTGAGCCGCGCCCTCGACCTGCTGGTCGAGGCGCTGGAGGAACCCCCGCCCTCCCCTGGCGCACCCTGTAAGCGCCGCCGGATCGCCGCCCCCAAAACGCCAAGCCCTCGAGCCAGTGAACTGACTCGGGGGCTTGATGAGGATGACGCGGCCCGGCGGCGCCGCTGGCGATCAGGCCGGGGCGCGCAGCGCCGCCCTGGCGGCTCGCGCCGCGTGCAGCTTCTGGTAGCTCTCGATCAGGCGCTGGTGCTTCTCGAGACCCTCCAGCGCCATGCTGGTGGGCGTCAGGCCGTGGAAGCGCACGCTGCCGTCGACCGAGCCGATCACCGCCGCGATGGTCGCCTCGCCGAACATCCGGCCCAGGTTGTAGCGGAAGTCGTCGATCTCCAGCTCGTCGTCCAGCGCGATCTCCAGCACCGCCTGCACCGCGCGATAGAAGAGGTTGCGCTCCACGGTGTTGTCGTTGAACTGCAGGAACATCCCGACCCGCTCCAGGGCCTCCTCGTGCTGACCCAGCGCCAGGTGGATCAAGAGCTTCAGCTCGAGGATGGTGAGCTGCCCCCAGTCGGTGTTCTCGTCGAACTCGATGCCGATCAGGGTGATGATGTCCATGTGCTCGTCGAGCTGGCTCTCCTCCAGCCGTTCGAGCAGGTCGGCCAGCTCGGTATCGCTCAGGCGGTGCAGGTTGAGGATATCCTCACGGTACTGCAGCGCCACGTTGGTGTTGTCCCAGACGAGATCCTCCACCGGATAGACCTCCGAGAACCCGGGCACCAGGATGCGGCACACCGGCGCACCCAGGTCCTGGTGGATGGCCATGTAGGCCTCCAACCCCAGCTCTTCCAGCAGGCCGAACAGGGCCGCCGCCTCCTCCTCGTTGTGACGAGCGCCGCCGTCGGTGAAGTCCCAGTCGCAGAACTCGATATCCGAGCGGGCGCTGAAGAAGCGCCAGGAGATCACCCCGGACGAGTCGATGAAGTGCTCCACGTAGTTGTTGGGCTCGGCCACCTCCAGGGAGTTGAAGGTGGGCGGCGGGAAGTCGTTGAGGCCCTCGAAGCTGCGACCCTGCAGCAGCTCGGTGAGGCTGCGCTCCAGCGCCACATGAAAGCTCGGATGGGCGCCGAAGGAGGCGAAGACGCCGCCGGTCTTGGGGTTCATCAGGGCAACGCACATCACCGGGAACTGACCGCCCAGCGAGGCGTCCTTGACCAGCACCGGGAAGCCCTGGGCCTCCAGCGCCTCGATGCCCTCGACGATCTCGGGGTAGCGCGCCAGCACCTCCTCGGGCACGTCCGGCAGCGCCAGCTCCTCCTCGATGATCTGCTTCTTCACCGCGCGCTCGAAGATCTCCGAGAGGCACTGCACCTGGGCCTCGGCCAGGGTGTTGCCCGCGCTCATGCCGTTGCTGAGATAGAGATTCTCGATCAGGTTCGAGGGGAAGTAGACTGTCTCGCCGTCGGACTGGCGCACGAAGGGCAGCGAGACGATACCGCGATCGGCCCGGCCGGAGTTGGTGTCGATCAGGTGCGAGCCGCGAAGCTCCCCTTCCGGGTCATAGAGCTCGCGGCAGTGCTCATCGAGGATCTCCGCCGGCAGCGCGTCGCCCGGTCCCGGCTTGAACCACTTCTCGTTGGGATAGTGGACGAAGTCGCTGTCCGCGATCGCCTCGCCGAAGAACTGGTCGTTGTAGAAGAAGTTGCAGCTCAGCCGCTCGATGAACTCGCCCAGCGCCGAGCAGAGCGCGCTCTCCTTGGTGGCGCCCTTGCCGTTGGTGAAGCACATCGGCGAGGCGGCGTCGCGGATATGCAGCGACCACACATGGGGCACGATGTTGCGCCATGAGGCGATCTCGATCTTCATGCCGAGCTCCGCCAGGTGGGCGGAGAGATTGGCGATGGTCTGCTCCAGCGGCAGGTCCTTGCCCTCGATCCAGGTGCTGCCCTCGCCCATCGCCTTGCCCATCAGCAGCGCCTGGGCGTCCTCGTCGATGTTCTCGACCACCTCGATCTGGAACTCGGGGCCTTGCTGCACCACCTTCTTTACCGTGCAGCGGTCGATGGAGCGCAGGATGCCCTGGCGGTCCTTCTCGGCGATATCCTCCGGCAGCTCCACCTGGATCTTGAAGATCTGCTGGTAGCGATTCTCCGGGTCGACGATATTGTTCTGCGACAGCCGGATGTTCTCGGTGGGGATGTCCCGGGCGTTGCAGTAGACCTTGACGAAGTAGGCCGCGCACATGGCCGAGGAGGCCAGGAAATAGTCGAACGGCCCCGGCGCCGAGCCGTCGCCCTTATAGCGGATCGGCTGGTCGGAGATGACCGTGAAGTCGTCGAACTTGGCCTCCAGACGGAGGTTGTCGAGATAGTTGACCTTGATTTCCATGGGGCACCGGACGAGTTGGCGTGGGCAGTACGAGGGGAAACCCGCCATTATCCAGCTTTTCCCACCGGGCGTCATGGCGCGGTTACAAAAAGGCACCCGCCCCGGCGGTCACATCGTGACTCGCGGGCCGCGATCGCCCTGCAGCGCCGCGGCACGGGACCGCCAGTGGCGTGACGCCGGGGGACATGCCAAGCTGCCGATGCCATGCCGGTCATTTCGATCGCCACGATGAGGAACGGTTATGCCGCGCTTTCTTCTGATCACTACGATCGTCGTCATCAGCACCGTTGCTGCCATGTTCACGTTTCTCTTTTTCTTCTCCGATGTGCAAGCCAGCGACCGGCGGGGTACCGTGACGACTGAGACCGCGCTACCGGGAGAGCCCATGTCACACCTGATCGACTTCCAGGACCCCGAGGAGCCACACCGCTGGCGGGCCATCAACGACGGCGTCATGGGGGGCATCTCTCGCGGGGGCATGCGGGTGGAGGCCGGCGTGGGCATCTTCAGCGGCGAGATCTCGCTGGAGAACAACGGCGGCTTCGCCTCGGTGCGCCGCGAGCCGCAGGCCTTCAACCTCAGCGACGCCGACGCCCTGTCCCTCCACGTGCGCGGCGATGGCCGCCGCTATCAGCTGCGCCTGTATACCGACCAGCTGCCCAGGGGGGCTGCCTACCGGGCGCTGTTCCAGCCGCCCGCCGGCGAATGGCAGCGGGTGGCGCTACCCTGGGAGGCATTCAAGCCGGCCTTTCGCGGCCGGCTGCTGGAGGATGCCCCGCCCCTCGATCCGGCGGCGGTCACCCAGCTAGGGGTGATGCTCGCCGACCGAACCGCCGGACCGTTTCGGCTGGAGCTGGCCTGGCTCGACGCGCCTCACTGAGCGCAGTAGCCGCCGTCGACCAGGTAGGTGTTGCCGTTGCAGCCGGAGGCCAGGTCGGAGAACAGGAACACTGCCATGCCCGCGCACTCCTCGTTGGTGACATAGCGCCCCAGGGGAATTCGTGCCGTAAAGGCCTGCTGCACCTCCTCGCCGTGGCCCGGATTGGCCTGATCCTCAATGGAGCGCATCATGCGGTTGTCCACCGGGCCCGGATTCAGGGTGTTCACCCGAATGCCCTCCGGGCCGAGCTCCGCCGCCAGGCAGCGCATCATCCCCACCACCGCATGCTTACTGCTCACGTAGGGTGACAGCCCCGAGGCACCGCGCACGCCGGCCACGCTCGAGGTGATCACCACGCTGCCGCCGCCCGCCTGGCGCAGCGCCGGCAGCGCCGCCTCCACGCCGAAGCGCACGCCGTGCACGTTCACCGCGAAGACCTTCTCCCAGGCCGATCGGAACGGCTATCGAACGGGCCCACCTCGCCTTCGATACCCGCATTGAGAAACACCCCGTCCAGCCGACCGAAGCGCTCCAGCGTCGCCGCCACCATGCGCTCGTTATCCTCGCGCCGGCTGACATCCACCGCCATACCCAGCGCACGCTCACCGAGCGACTCGGCAATCGCCTCGACCGGGGCCGCCTCGCGGTCGGTAATCACCACGCTAGCGCCCTGGTCGTACGCCATGCGCGCCGTGGTCTCGCCGATGCCGCCCGCACCGCCGGTGATGACGATCACTTTTCCGTTCAAGCTGCTCATGTCCGACTCCAGAAACAGGGGAAATGCGCGAGCCATGGGACGACTCGCCGGTCAGGCAATCGTCGCCGACACACGCCAGAGGATAAAGCACTCAAGCGGCGTTCCCATCAAAGGTTTGATGTGCATCAAGCAGAGCAAGAGATCACGGAAGCGCCACAGAACTCGCCCTCTGACGCCGCGAAGCGTGGGCATTTCGTCACGCCAAAGCCAACGCCTCCATCGCGGCCGCGAGCCGCTGGCGCCCTTCGCCGCTCAGGGATCTCAGCGGCTGCGGCAAGCAGGGCGAATCCACCACCCCCTGCAGTTCCGCGGCGGCCGCGACAACGCGCAGGCTGCCGCCGTTCTCGCGGAACAAGGCCCATAGCGACGCTAAGCGCTCTGACAGGCGTGTCGCCTGCTCGGCATCCCCGGCCTGGGCGGCGCGGGTTATCGCCAGCGCCGTGGTGGGAAAGAGTCCCCCGATCACGGAGTACCACGCCTCGCAGCCGGCATTCAACCCGGTGGCGGCAACGGCATCGCCGCTCACCCCCAGGGTAACGTGGGAGGGAATCTGCTCGCGAAGTCCCTCAACCCGGGCTCTTGCAGCCTCCGGCTCCACCGGCACGCCGGGAATCTTGATGGACGCCACCATGGGAAGCCGGGCGATCTGGGCATGAAGTGCGTCGGTGAAAACGAACTGCGTGGTGCCGGGGTTATCGTAGACGCACAGAGGTACCGACAGGGCCTGTGTCACCGTTTCAAAGAGCCCATAGACTTCCTCGGCGAACAGCTTCTGGTAGGACATTGGCGCGAGCAGCACCCCGCTCGCGCCCGCCGCCTGGGCATCGTCGGCCAGGGTAAGCACATCGCGGGTGCGCAGCGCACCGATGCCGGCGATCACCGGGATCTTGCCCGCATGCTCCACCGCAAGCGCCACCACCCTCGCCCGCTCGGCCTTCGTCAGGTAGGCATAGTTCCCGGTAGAGCCCAGCACCCCGATCGAATCGACTTCGGCTGCGACCAGGCGCTCGATCAAGCGAACGAAGGCGGCCTCATCGAGACCGCTCTCATTCATCGGGGTCAAGGGAAAGGCGCTTAAGCCAGTAAACATGCTGGACACTCCCGAATGATGGAACCCTGGCAATCATGGGGGCTGAGTATTTCCGATACCATCTGGGCCTGATAGCCGGCTCAGGCCTTTTTGACGAACTGGGCGGTCACCATCATGTCGCCGGCACCATCCACCTTGCAGTCCAGCTGATGGTCCTTGCCGTCTACAATGCGGCGAATCACGGCCTTCGTGCCGATCTTGAGCACGATCGAGCTGCCTTTTACCTTCAGGTCTTTGGCCAACGTGACCTTGTCACCCTCGGACAGCAAGGTTCCATTCGCATCTTTCACCGACACGACATCTTCAGCAACCACTTCTGACGGATTCCACTCATGAGCGCACTCAGGACACACCAGGTGGTCTTGATCCTGATATACATACTCAGACTGACAGTTCGGACAGGGGGAAGCGACATGAGCCTATTTCTCTAAACATAATCAAGTCGAACATGGTACTGCGCGCCTGGCGCGATAGCAAGTGCGACACTGTCGACTTGGGAAGTATAACATTACATTAACAATAGGCAGAGAGGCAAGGCGTCAGAGACACCCAACTTACAAGGCTTGTCATCACTGTATCAGCCATTCTCAGTGAACTGGGGGAGGTCGTCAGTAATATCGAACCATGGTGCTTTACTTCCCACAAATACATGGCGATTTGCGCGAACACCCGGATCAGTATCAAGAGTGCCTAGAGGGAGCGCATAATACTCAGGGTTAAAATCGAATTTAGTGTGAATGCTCGATCCACAGTTCATACAAAAAACCTTGAACTCTCCCGGTGAGGACTCATACGCTTTGAGTAGCTCATGCCCGCTGACGGTCTGCCAGTCATCGACCCGCACCTTGGCACAGGTGCGAAAAGCCGCCGCATGGAGTTTTCGGCACATAGAGCAATGGCAATTGTAGACATCACTAAGATCACCATTTACTTTATCCTGAATCCGTGAGGTCAGCCACCCGAAATGCTTCTAACTCACTGACCTGAATGGCAATATAGCTGATATCGCCATTCACCCAGACAGTGCCATGCCCAACGTCAAATTCCGCGCCAGTCGCCGCACCCTTACCAGCCACGCCGGGCTATCCATCATCGGGCAGTGCCTCGAGATCGCCGGCGTCGACAGCATCGACAGCCGCTTCCCCACCACGCTGGGCATGCGCACCAGCGACGTGGTCAAGAGCTACCTGGGCCTGCTGTGCCTGGGCATGAGCGACTATGATGCCATCGAAAACTTCCGTCGCGACAAGCCCTTCCAGCAACTGCTGACCCTGCAGAAGGTGCCGAGCACGGCGACGCTGCGACAGCGGCTGGAGAAGCTTGCCGCCAACGACCTGCAGGCACGCACCGCCACCTGGTCCACCACCCTGCTGTCGCTGGTGGAGGCACCGATCACCGCCGAGACGACACATGTCTGCCTCGACATCGACACCTTCGTCATGGACAACAGCAACTCGAAGAAGGAAGGCGTCTCGCGGACCTACAAGAAGGTCGACGGCTACACCCCAATCGCCGCCTACCTGGGCAACGAAGGGTGGTGTCTGGGCCTGGAACTGCGTCCCGGCAAGCAGCACACCATGAAGGAGAGCAACGCCTTCCTGGAGCGGGTGCTGCCCCGCGCCCAAGGCCTGACCGAGCGACCTATCTTGCTGCGTGAGGACAGCGGCTTCGACAGCCAAGCGCATCTGGCCCTTCTCGAACGGCAGCGGCTGGCCTTTGCCGAGGAAGGCCGCCAGCTGGACTACCTCGTCAAATGGAACCCGCGGGACTCGGCCACGGCCGATCAGGACACCTGGCTGGCCGTGGCGGCGGACTATTGGGAAGAATTGCGCCCGGAAAGCGCCAGGCACTATGGACGCAGACCGTCTCGATCCGCGATGGTCGGTCTGAGTACGAGCTCAAGCGCGTGATGCGCCTGGTGGAGCGCACCGCCGATCACGATGGCCAGTTACTGCTCGAACCGGAGTATGAGCTGGAAGGCTGGTGGACCAGCCTGGACGAGGCGCCGGAGGCGGTGATCAAACGCTACCAGGCGCATGCCACTCATGAGCAGTTTCACAGCGAGATCAAGACCGATCTCGACCTGGAGCGGCTGCCGTCGGGAAAGTTCGCCACCAATGATCTGATTCTGCACCTCGCCCAGCTGGCCTACAACATCCTGCGGCTGATGGGCCAGATGGGCATGACCGGCGAGCTGAGCCCGGTGCGCCATCCCGCCAAGCGGCGCCGGATCCGCACCGTGCTCCAAGAGTTGGTACATCGCGCGGCTCTCGTGATCCACAAGGCACGGCAGGTCATCCTCGACTTCGGGCAGGACATCGGGCGCATGACGGTGTTGAACACCCTGCGATGCCGCCTTCGCTATCCCCGAGGCACACCATGCTGATCGTCTGTCGGACAACGACATCACGTAGAGGGCTGACGGTCACCGGCAGCCAGCATCACCGTGCCCGGCGGGTAGCTATGCATGTCAAAACGGGCTGCCGTCGCCGGTCGACGCCGCCCTGGTCGGCCATCACCGGCATGCATTGGGCAGTTGAGACGGAATCGGAGGTCAAAAAATGCGCACTGGCGGTGATAGGGGAAGTGTCGGCGCTGGCTTCACGGAATCAGGTTTATATTTGACGCCTCCGCAAAGGCAGCTACCTGATAGATTCATTGACTCAACTTCCCTGTGTGATAACGCCCGCGCTCACGCGCCGGTTTGGAGCTGCGAAGCAGCGGAAAAGCGGTCGCTGTGCAGCCGATTGTTACGTTTCAGCACCATACGAGCCCCTTGTAGGGTGCCATCTCCAGCTCCGCTAGGCGCGTTGTCAAGGTGCCGCAGTGAAGCTCGAGGCGATGGCCGTCTGGATCAAGCAAATACAGCGAGTCGCCCTCACTAGTGTTCTGTTTCCACTCCTCGACCCCAACCTCGCTTCGTTTCGCGCGCAGCTCCGAGAGCGATTTTTCGCTGATACTGAAGGCGACATGCGTGTAGTCTTTGGCGGGCTCAGGTTCGCCCAAGCTCAAGCAAAGCCACATGTCACCAGCCGTGAGATAGGCGCCAGTATTCCAGTAAACATGCAGCTTCATACCTAGAAAATCACGATAGAACTGGATCGATGCGCTCAGGTCTCTGACAGAAAAAGTAATGTGATTGATCCCGGTAATCATGTGCTCAATCCTGAAGAAACGTAACTGTTCAGCATTTATTCGCCGTGCGCAGCATGGCGAATAAATGCCTGTTGGACTAAGCCGCCCATCAGGCTGCTGCGCAGCTTCTATAGGGTTTTGTATTGGCCGGGGTGCCGGCTGAAGCAATCGATCGCACGTGGGCGAGTCGGTTATGACGCGTGCGGGCAGTGATGTGGGTCACGATTCCCCTCTCCGACTGGCGCAATTTTTCCCAACGTAACCCGCCTGCTGGCCAAAATCCATCGTCAGGACAAGCGCCGCCGCGGCCCGCAAGCGGGCCGGATCGTCGAGTCCGTTGTCTGGCCAACTCCGTGGTGTGTCTGGCGTTACCTCATGTTCGATAGCGTTGCCCCCGGTGGTTGGGTGACCGGCCGAGGGTGGGTCGCTGGGGGTAAGGGCCCCGGCGACGCGCAGCGTCGGTCGCCGGCAGTGCGGGCAAGTGTCGGCGGGAGCCTTGTCGCTGGCAGGAGTCACGCTCGCCGGTGCCGTCTCCGCCACCATCAGCGCTTGGCGGATCTGTGCCAGACGTCGTCGCCGGCAGCGATTGGCCAGAAAGCCGTAGTGACGGACTCGCATCAGCCCCTTAGGCAAGACGTGGAGCAGGAAACGTCGCACGAACTCTTCGCCATCGAGGACGAGGCGTTTGTGTCGGTCACGGTCGCGGTAGTCCTTGTAGCGCAGGGTGACCTGATGATCGTCCACGGCGAGGATGCGGGCGTTACTGATGGCGATCTGACGCGTGTAGCGTGCCAGGTAACGGACCACGGCCGGGGTGTGCTCGAGGCAGTCCTTGCTGTAGACCACCCACTCGGTGGCCATCAGGGCATTGAGCTGGTCATCCACATCACCGGGACGAGTGACCCGATGGAGCTCGCCAGCATTCGCCGCCCGGCGCAGAGCACTCACCAGATGGCCGCGAAAGTGGCGCGACAGGGCCCGCACCGGAAACAGGTAGTGGCTACGCGCCCCATGCCAGCGGCCATCGTCACCCAAGGCGCCACCGGGGACCAGGCAGTGCAGGTGCACATGCTGGCTCAGGTTCTGCCCCCAGGTGTGGAGCACGGCACTCATGCCCATCTCGCCGCCGAGGCGCTTGGGATCGCGACCGAAGGCACGCAGCGTCTGCCAGGCGCTCTGGAACAGCCGCCGGTAGATCACCTCGGGATGCAGCTGAACCCAACCGTTGAGGCTATGGGGCAGCGTGAACACGACGTGGTAGTAGCGCACCGGCAGGATAGTCGCCTGCTGACGTTCGGCCCACTGGTGCATGGCACGGCCCTGGCACTGCGGGCAGTGGCGATCTCGACAGCCAAAGTAGTGCGGCTGGGTGTGGTTGCAGTCCGTACACTGCAGGATCATGCCGCCCATTGCCTCGGTACGACAGGCCAGCAGGTGGCCACATACCCGTTGGCGCTGGCGATCAAGGCCGACCGGGTTGAGAAAGCGCACCAGGGCCTGTTGCAGGGTGGCGGTCTTAGCCATGACCCACCTCCAGGCTCGCAACCAGGTCGATAGGCGCCTGGCCGGCCCCCTGCTGCCCCGGCAGCCAGTGCAGGTAGCGCATCGTGGACTGGATGCTACGGTGGCCCAGCAATCGCTGGAGCTGATGCACGGGCAGGCCCTGTTCCAGGGCATGCGTGGCGTAGGCATGCCGCAGGCTGTGGATGCCACCAATGCGCTCGACACCGGCCTGCCGCTTGGCCTTGCTAAAGGCCCTCTGTGGCGCACTCAGATGCAGCGCACGATCCGGGAACAGGGCGCTCGGAAACAACCAGGTTCGCGGTCGATAGGCTCGCCAGTAATCGCGCAAGCGATCAATCAGGGTCGCCGTTAACAGCACCATACGGTCTTTGGCACCCTTGCCCTGCGCGACACGCAGCTGGCCACGCTGGCTGTCGATGTCGCTGACCCGCAGGTGGCCACGCTGGCTGTCGATGTCGCTGACCCGCAGGTGGCAGACCTCGCTCACGCGCAGTCCGCAGCCGTAGCACAGTTCGAGCATCATGCGATGCTTGGGGTTGTGGCACGCGGCCAGGATCCGCCTCACCTCGTCGCGAGTCAGCAGCTCTGGAATACGCTGCGGTGTCTTCGGCACCACCAGCGATACCTCCACCGACGGCCAGTGCAGCACGTGCAGGTACAGGAAGCGCACGCCGTATAGGTAGACGCGGCAGCTGGCGGCGGACAGCCCGCGCTCTTGGACCAGGTGATAGAAGAAGTGCTGCAAATCGTCGGTGCTCAAGGTGTCAGGCGAGCGATGGAAGTAGCTCGCCAAGTCCGTGATCACCATCAGGTAGGTCGTGTGGGTACGTTGCGCAAAGCCACGCTGACGCATGGCCTCGATCATCTTCTGTCGTAAGGCAGTCATCGTCGTCACTCCGATTCATCGACCCGAATGGGTCAAGGAACAGTGTGGTTCGACGAATCGGCAGGCGTGCCTCGACGACGGCTACCGGACAGCTACCGCGAAGCGGTTTAGTTCAACGCCGCGCTCTGCGGAAATTTAGGAGCGACAGCGAGTAAATTTTCCGTAGTAGCGCCTTGTTAGAAGAGGTTCACTCTACGAAGCCGTGGTAGAAACCGACAGAGTTGACCGCCTCAACAAATCTCTTAGCTGTCTTTCGGTCCATTATTACTGTCTTTCCGTCAACAGTGATATAGATGCTGTCTTCTGGATAATAAGAGGAACGGCCAATTTCTAGCTCCATTTCCGTCCTTCCACCTTGATCTTTTATCGTTTCCTCGAAATACATGGTGGTAGCCATATAGCGCTCTCCTTGTGTAGCCCAAATTTACTGAATTGAAATTCTTCTAACGCCCGCAGCACGCGCGGCTTTGTAGTGAAGGCGAAGCCGCATCGAAAAAGCCGTCGCCGCGCCTGCGCTTGTTAGACTTAATTTCGCTTAATTTCACTATTGATATTATTTAAGACCCCCTCTTTACGCTTTTTCTGCTCTTCTTCTTTTGCAATATTTTTTAATCGCTTCGCTTCAAAGGCTTCCTCAATTTTCTTGCTCGAATCATTTGCGGCCGCTACAGCTTTTTGCAATGCAGGCATATGGTCTGGCACTAACTGACTATGATGGCAGGATATATGTATCTCATTGCCTTCGATTTTAGCGCTACGCCACATGTTGGTTTTAGTACCGTTATATGCATCTTCAAATGCTTTAATCCAAGTCAAGTCAGGCTGAGGTACGAGTTTAATCCTAAAAGCTGTATCCCCTTGTTCTTGGATTTCATCTGCATGGTTAACAACTTTATCTATCTTAACGTTTTGAGTCATTAAAAATACTCCGTGTCGATTAAAGAACCTAGCAATTCAGCCGACGCGTTAGCGGTCGACTGAATTGCTAGGCTCTTCGTTTTTAAAATTTCCGTAATTTTTAAGCATACCTTTAAACCGTTCAATTTTCGCAGGAGATATATAAACATACTCTACAATCGCAATAAAAAAATCATCTATGGCCGAGGCTTGCATAGGATGAACATCTATATCTGAAGCGTGAGCACCTATGTTACCTATCAATCTTAGTATATCGCTAGCTTCGGATAGTACCGCTGGGATCTCACCCCGTGCATTAAGCTCTTTTAAGTTCGCAACTAAATTCCTTTTTGTGGTTCCCCTGTCAAGACAAACTGCTTCGAGAGCCCTTCGTATTTGAACAGCAAATGAGTTGGGTGCCAACCTTTTTATTCTCACAGCTTCATCATAAATCTTTGATATCCTTTCAGGCACACTTTCATCTAATTTTACGTCCGGATATACTAGCGTTAGCCCGAAATTGAATAATTCGTGATAAACCAATATTTCGCTACATGTACTACATTTATACACATAGTATTTTTCTTCTGTCTCCCCCTCATCCCCATCATCTACGCCCCAACTTAATCCGAGATAAGGTTGCTCGTGGATTAACTCTTGTTTTGCGCGATTACAACAGTGAGGACAAAATTTAATCATAAAACTTCCTTTTGTATACCTGCCTAACGTGCTAGCTCAGCCGCGGCGAAGCCGTCGGCTGGAGCGCATCGTTAGACTATTGCCTTTGCAGACCTAACGATTCCAGCCCTTCGCGTTGCAGCTCTTCGCATCTAAGATAAACCTCTGTGAGAGAATCATGCTCGAGAAGCGGTTTGCGCTGAAACTCTTCGTAGGTGAGCAGCGTTAAGTCGAACAGGTCACCGATAGCCTCTAGCCTTCTCCGCACTAGGTAGAAAAGAGCCAGTGTGTCTTCGCAGTGGGAAACGGCCACCACAACGACATCTATATCCCGACAGCCTGCCTCGCCTCTGAAGAATGAGCCAAAACCATAAGCAGCTTCGACGTCAGGCAGATCGGCTATAGCTGATCGGATTGCCGTCCCGATCTCGTTGATAGTAAGACCAATACTCATCACGCCACAGAGCACCACTCATTTCATTCGAGACGTACAATCCAATCCCTGAATCAAGACAGAACTGCTTCGCCTCGGGGGTATATCCGCACCAACCGCCGCCAATATGGATCCTGAATCAGTGAAGTCGGCGCCGACACTTCCCCTATCACCGCCAGTGCGCATTTTTTGACCTCCGATTCCGTCTCAGCCGCCGAACGCATACCTGCCATGGCCGACCAGGGCGGCGTCGACCGGCGACGGCAGCCCGTTTTGACATGCATTTCTACCCGCCGGGCACGGTGATGCTGGCTGCCGGTGACCGTCAGCCCTCTGCGTGATGTCGTTGTCCGACAGACGATCAGCATGGTGTGCCTCGGGGATAGCGAAGGCGGCATCGCAGGGTGTTCAACACCGTCATGCGCCCGATGTCCTGCCCGAAGTCGAGGATGACCTGCCGTGCCTTGTGGATCACGAGAGCCGCGCGATGTACCAACTCTTGGAGCACGGTGCGGATCCGGCGCCGCTTGGCGGGATGGCGCACCGGGCTCAGCTCGCCGGTCATGCCCATCTGGCCCATCAGCCGCAGGATGTTGTAGGCCAGCTGGGCGAGGTGCAGAATCAGATCATTGGTGGCGAACTTTCCCGACGGCAGCCGCTCCAGGTCGAGATCGGTCTTGATCTCGCTGTGAAACTGCTCATGAGTGGCATGCGCCTGGTAGCGTTTGATCACCGCCTCCGGCGCCTCGTCCAGGCTGGTCCACCAGCCTTCCAGCTCATAGTCCGGTTCGAGCAGTAACTGGCCATCGTGATCGGCGGTGCGCTCCACCAGACGCATCACGCGCTTGAGCTCGTACTCAGACCGACCATCGCGGATCGAGACGGTCTGCGTCCATAGTGCCTGGCGCTTTCCGGGGCGCAATTCTTCCCAATAGTCCGCCGCCACGGCCAGCCAGGTGTCCTGATCGGCCGTGGCCGAGTCCCGCGGGTTCCATTTGACGAGGTAGTCCAGCTGGCGGCCTTCCTCGGCAAAGGCCAGCCGCTGCCGTTCGAGAAGGGCCAGATGCGCTTGGCTGTCGAAGCCGCTGTCCTCACGCAGCAAGATAGGTCGCTCGGTCAGGCCTTGGGCGCGGGGCAGCACCCGCTCCAGGAAGGCGTTGCTCTCCTTCATGGTGTGCTGCTTGCCGGGACGCAGTTCCAGGCCCAGACACCACCCTTCGTTGCCCAGGTAGGCGGCGATTGGGGTGTAGCCGTCGACCTTCTTGTAGGTCCGCGAGACGCCTTCCTTCTTCGAGTTGCTGTTGTCCATGACGAAGGTGTCGATGTCGAGGCAGACATGTGTCGTCTCGGCGGTGATCGGTGCCTCCACCAGCGACAGCAGGGTGGTGGACCAGGTGGCGGTGCGTGCCTGCAGGTCGTTGGCGGCAAGCTTCTCCAGCCGCTGTCGCAGCGTCGCCGTGCTCGGCACCTTCTGCAGGGTCAGCAGTTGCTGGAAGGGCTTGTCGCGACGGAAGTTTTCGATGGCATCATAGTCGCTCATGCCCAGGCACAGCAGGCCCAGGTAGCTCTTGACCACGTCGCTGGTGCGCATGCCCAGCGTGGTGGGGAAGCGGCTGTCGATGCTGTCGACGCCGGCGATCTCGAAGCACTGCCCGATGATGGATAGCCCGGCGTGGCTGGTAAGGGTGCGGCGACTGGCGCGGAATTTGACGTTGGGCATGGCACTGTCTGGGTGAATGGCGATATCAGGTATATTGCCATGCAGGTCAGTGGGTTAGAAGCGCTTCAGGGGGCAGCCTCACGGATTCAGGTATAACGTGAGCCATCTCGCCGACGTTGTATCCATCACCTCCTGGCAGGAGCGCTGTTAATTCTCGGCCGCACTGAGGATTAGAGCACATTCCCGCGGCACGCCCCCAGAGCATCTTAATGTCGGGTTCTGAAATCGCCATCCATCCCTCACGGGTCTAACGCTCGCCATAAACGGCGCGAGGAACGAGCGTCCGGCGACCGCAGGGAGCGAATTTAATGGCCTTGTTATGCGCTGACAGCATCTGTTCTGACTTTGGTTTTAGTGTAGTTTATTGGTGGATACTCACCGTGATTTTGAAAATACCACCACAAAAATTGCCCTTCAGCACCAAGCAGAGTGTCGCCAAACTTGCGGTAATCGCAAAAGGCGATCTCTATTGCCCCATAATTTTTTATTATCATATCAAACTTCAATGAGTTAGCTTTCGACGTGGCATGAAGGTTTGCATGGCGGAAATATCTGGACTTGAAGCTGGTCTTTGTTTGGCCTATGTAAAGGATTCTGCTCTCGCCATTGAGACGAGGTACAGGTTTAGAAGACAAGAAGAAATAGATTATGTTTTTTGCCTGAGCAGCGGCTACCGAGCCATAAACATTTTCAAAAGCGATCCTTGAAAGCTCATTGATTTGACCCGGTAAACGCTCAAATTTGCTCACCAAAGATGGCAAGTCATGCTTTGTAATCAAACCTACTGCTCCACACCCAGATGATCTGATAAATGGGTAGATCCGTCAGGCAACCATTCGATGCTCAAATCACCACCACCAAAACGAACACCCCCTTCTTTTTCGGCAATTCATTACACTGGCCTCGATATTCAATAAAATTATCAAGAAGTTCAATCAGATGCAGTTTAAAACCAGACTCCGTAACCTGATCGAAAATATCGTCTTCAAGAGTCCAAGATGCACCACTTAAGCGGTCTTCACTATCTTCTGCACGGAAAACCACCTCACCTTTAGCTTTCACAATCTCAGGATACTGCTTGGCAAGCGTAGCAAGGCGAGTAGCTTCGAAGTCTTGATCAAAATTTGGCATATTTTTTCCTTTGGCTCGTTATTTTTTCAGCTTGCACCATATAGGCGACAGGTTACGTCGTATAGCCGCATAACGCCCGCCATCACGCGCTTGTCGCGTGCATGGCATTGTTAGGTCAGTAGTCGTCATCCATAAATTCTTCGTCGCCAGCCTCTGCACAAATGAGTCCTTTCTCTCGCATTTTTGCCACAAACGGTACACCGTCATCGATAAGGTGGCTACCATCATCCATCCTCGGCCCAAATTCACTGTCCGCTGTAATCGGCTCCCCGATGATTTCGTTATGAAGGCGAAATATTTCGGTTCCGATACCAAGTCTCTTGCATCTATCTAATTCAAGGTGCTGAAGATAGAAGTAACTAGGCAACTTCCAATCATCTTCATTTACATGCATAAGCGTAACAGAGCCTACCCGACTCATATTGCTGTCATACACCGTAATATCTTGTCCATCATCTAAATCGATATAGTATTTATTCCCGTCTTTAGCGATAAATTCGTGCACTTTGAATTCCTAATTCAGAAAAAACATATTTTTACCAAGCTTTTCTAAGCCGAGCAGATACCAAAAGACCTAACTGTTCAGCATTTATTCGCCGTGCGCAGCATGGCGAATAAATGCCTGTTGGACTAAGCCGCCCATCAGGCTGCTGCGCAGCTTCTATAGGGTTTTGTATTGGCCGGGGTGCCGGCTGAAGCAATCGATCGCACGTGGGCGAGTCGGTTATGACGCGTGCGGGCAGTGATGTGGGTCACGATTCCCCTCTCCGACTGGCGCAATTTTTCCCAACGTAACCCGCCTGCTGGCCAAAATCCATCGTCAGGACAAGCGCCTCCGCGGCCCGCAAGCGGGCCGGATCGTCGAATCCGTTGTCTGGCCAACTCCGTGGTGTGCCTGGCGTTACCTCATGTTCGATAGCGTTGCCCCCGGTGGTTGGGTGACCGGCCGAGGGTGGGTCGCTGGGGGTAAGGGCCCCGGTGACGCGCAGCGTCGGTCGCCGGCAGTGCGGGCAGGTGTAAGCGGGAGCCTTGTCGTGGCCAGGAGTCACGGTCTCCGGTGCCGTCTCCGCCACCATCAGCGCTTGGCGGATCTGTGCCAGACGTCGTCGCCGGCAGCGATTGGCCAGAAAGCCGTAGTGACGGACTCGCATCAGCCCCTTAGGCAAGACGTGGAGCAGGAAACGTCGCACGAACTCTTCGCCATCGAGGACGAGGCGTTTGTGTCGGTCACGGTCGCGGTAGTCCTTGTAGCGCAGGGTGACCTGATGATCGTCCACGGCGAGGATGCGGGCGTTACTGATGGCGATCTGACGCGTGTAGCGTGCCAGGTAACGGACCACGGCCGGGGTGTGCTCGAGGCAGTCCTTGCTGTAGACCACCCACTCGGTGGCCATCAGGGCATTGAGCTGGTCATCCACATCACCGGGACGAGTGACCCGATGGAGCTCGCCAGCATTCGCCGCCCGGCGCAGAGCACTCACCAGATGGCCGCGAAAGTGGCGCGACAGGGCCCGCACCGGAAACAGGTAGTGGCTACGCGCCCCATGCCAGCGGCCATCGTCACCCAAGGCGCCACCGGGGACCAGGCAGTGCAGGTGCACATGCTGGCTCAGGTTCTGCCCCCAGGTGTGGAGCACGGCACTCATGCCCATCTCGCCGCCGAGGCGCTTGGGATCGCGACCGAAGGCACGCAGCGTCTGCCAGGCGCTCTGGAACAGCCGCCGGTAGATCACCTCGGGATGCAGCTGAACCCAACCGTTGAGGCTATGGGGCAGCGTGAACACGACGTGGTAGTAGCGCACCGGCAGGATAGTCGCCTGCTGACGTTCGGCCCACTGGTGCATGGCACGGCCCTGGCACTGCGGGCAGTGGCGATCTCGACAGCCAAAGTAGTGCGGCTGGGTGTGGTTGCAGTCCGTACACTGCAGGATCATGCCGCCCATTGCCTCGGTACGACAGGCCAGCAGGTGGCCACATACCCGTTGGCGCTGGCGATCAAGGCCGACCGGGTTGAGAAAGCGCACCAGGGCCTGTTGCAGGGTGGCGGTCTTAGCCATGCCCCACCTCCAGGCTCGCAACCAGGTCGATAGGCGCCTGGCCGGCCCCCTGCTGCCCCGGCAGCCAGTGCAGGTAGCGCATCGTGGACTGGATGCTACGGTGGCCCAGCAATCGCTGGAGCTGATGCACGGGCAGGCCCTGTTCCAGGGCATGCGTGGCGTAGGCATGCCGCAGGCTGTGGATGCCTCCGATGCGCTCGACACCGGCCTGCCGCTTGGCCTTGCTAAAGGCCCTCTGTGGCGCACTCAGATGCAGCGCACGATCCGGGAACAGGGCACTCGGAAACAACCAGGTTCGCGGCCGATACGCTCGCCAGTAGTCGCGCAAGCGATCAATCAGGGTCGCCGTTAACAGCACCATACGGTCTTTGGCACCCTTGCCCTGCGCGACACGCAGCTGGCCACGCTGGCTGTCGATGTCGCTGACCCGCAGGTGGCAGACCTCGCTCACGCGCAGTCCGCAGCCGTAGCACAGTTCGAGCATCATGCGATGCTTGTTCTGGTCAAGTCAGAGCGGACACATTTTCAAGCTGCAGCCGCCAATTCGATTTCCCTTGGCGTTTGGTAGCCCAGGGTCGAGTGGAGTCGGCAGCTGTTGTACTCCATCTCGATGTATTCGATCACGTCCCGCCGTGCGGCCTGTCGGCTTCCGTATCGCTGGCCAGCCAGCCACTCGCTTTTCAGTGAGCCGAAGAAGCGCTCCATGACGGCATTATCCCAGCAGTTCCCTTTCCGGCTCATCGAGGCCTGGAACCCGTGCCGGTCCAGCGTGGATCGATAGTCATGCGACGCGTACTGGCTGCCGCGGTCGCTGTGATGTATCAGTCCTTCCTCGGGCTGCCGGCGTCCCACGGCCATCTCCAGGGCGTCCAGGACCAACTGCGTGCGCATGTGCCCCGCCATTGCCCAGCCCACCAGCTGCCGGTCGTAGAGGTCGAGCACCGCCGCCAGATAGAGCCATCCTTCCAGCGTCCAGATCGCGGTGATGTCGGCCACCCAGGCCCGGTTCGGTTCCGCCACCATGAATTGGCGGTTCAACAAGTTAGGCGCCACCGGTAGGCTGTGCTCACTGTCGGTTGTATGACGCCACCGGCGCCGCTGCCGTGCCTCTACACCGGCTTCCCGCATCAGGCTGCGAGCCTGGTAACGGCCGACATCGTAGCCTCGGCGTCGCAGTTCTCTGGCCATGCGGCGGCTGCCATAGCTGCCACGCTTCTGGAGATGAATCTCTCTGACTTCGTGTAGCAGGGCCTGGCGCGGTTCATCAGGGTCACGTCGTCGCCAGTCATAGAAACCACTCCGGCTGACCTGCATAACCCGACACAGCACGGCCACGGGATAGGTGGCCTTCTCCGACTCGATGAACTGGTATCTCAGCTCGACTCTTTGGCGAAGAAGGCCGCCGCCTTTTTTAAAATATCCTTTTCAATCTGAAGCTTACGAACTTCTTCGCGGAGCTTCTTGATCTCGGCGTCGCGATCGTCCTCCTGCCGCCCCGGGATGCCGGAGACCTGCTGACGGTGCTTGCGGCACCAGCGGTCCAGCACGCTGCGCTCCACGCCCAGGCGCCGGGCGGCCTCGGATACGGAATACCCCTGATCGATCACCAGGCTCACCGCATCCGCCTTGAATTCATCGGAAAACCGACGTCGAGTCTTCTTGGTCATGAACACCTCCATGGCCTCCATTATGAGGCTTATCGGGGTGTCCGCTCCAATTGGACCACTTCAGCTTGGGGTTGTGGCACGCGGCCAGGATCCGCCTCACCTCGTCGCGAGTCAGCAGCTCTGGAATACGCTGCGGTGTCTTCGGCACCACCAGCGATACCTCCACCGACGGCCAGTGCAGCACGTGCAGGTACAGGAAGCGCACGCCGTATAGGTAGACGCGGCAGCTGGCGGCGGACAGCCCGCGCTCTTGGACCAGGTGATAGAAGAAGTGCTGCAAATCGTCGGTGCTCAAGGTGTCAGGCGAGCGATGGAAGTAGCTCGCCAAGTCCGTGATCACCATCAGGTAGGTCGTGTGGGTACGTTGCGCAAAGCCACGCTGACGCATGGCCTCGATCATCTTCTGTCGTAAGGCAGTCATCGTCGTCACTCCGATTCATCGACCCGAATGGGTCAAGGAACAGTGTGGTTCGACGAATCGGCAGGCGTGCCTCGACGACGGCTACCGGACAGCTACCGCGAAGCGGTTTAGTTCAACAGTGATTGGACCGCGCGTCCTGATATTGAATGAACATCCTGCGCGTTCAACGATTTTATCTGCCGCGCCTCTTCTCTCCCAACGCATTGATTTTGCATGAAATTAAGTATAGCTCGGCCGCCTATGCAGAATTCGCGCACGCGCGCGTTTTGCCGGAACCAATAATACTGTGCATTAATCCATGAAAAAGGAAAGCTGCTGTATGACCAGGCCCGGAATGCTGGTCTTCCACCACACCACGCCCTCCGGTGAGTTCTCACACGCCAAGCGCTCTCGTCGGGTGCCGGTGGCGCTATCCCACCCGGAGCTTATGCGCGTGTTCAACAAGCTGTCAGGTCCGGTGCATTGGATGCCAGCGTTGATGTCGGCTCGGGACTTCGGCTCATGGAAATCTGCCGCTTACATGTACGGGAGGAAGAGAGACGCCAGGCACGCTACCGCCCCTACCCGGCATAGTGCGATGGCGTCCCGCCACCTTCCTGCGGTAGTCCCTGGGTGTTACCGGTCAGCGCTGTGCCTTATGCCGCTGCCTGTCGGCTGGCCGTCTCGCGCGGCCTTGAGCATTCAAGCCTATGTAACCTTTGTCGACCTGGCAAAGAATAGCAATGGCTAACAGGGTCGCAGGGCATGCCTGATCCCCTACCAGGAGCGTTTGAAACGACCGACTTTAGACTTAAGTCGATGATTGCTAGAATGCGATCGCTCTAGTCCGCGCCATGGCTTTTCGGCGCACACACCCTCCGCAACTAGAGCATCCGAATGTCATCCCAGAATTCCCCCTCCCCTGCCGGGACCTCGGCGCTGTCGCGCCTGGGCGACCCCATCGTGCTGCTGCTGACGGTCGGCTTCATCGTCGCCTTCGTCGGCCTGTCGCTGTTCGATATCGATCGGGTGGCCGACAGCATCGGCGCCGGCTTTGCGTGGACGGCGGCAACGCTCGGCACCTACTTCCAGCTCCTGCTGCTGCTGACCTTCGTGATCGCCATCGGCGTGGCCATCTCGCCGGCGGCCGGGGCGCGGGTCGGCAACCTGGAGAGCCCGCAGATCGGCACCTTCAAGTGGCTGTCGATGATCATGTGCACCCTGCTGGCCGGGGGCGGAGTGTTCTTCGCCGCCGGCGAGCCGATCTACCACTTCGTGGTCACCCCGCCGGCCTTCGAAACCGAGGCGGGCACCGCCGAGGCCGTGGCCGGCGCCCTGGCCCAGTCGTTCATGCACTGGGGCTTTCTGGCCTGGGCGGTGCTGGGCTCGCTCTCCGCCATCGTGCTGGCCCACGCCCACTACGTGAAGGGCCAGCCCCTGCAGCCCCGCACCCTGCTCTACCCGGTGTTCGGCGAGCGCATCATGAAGGGGGTCTTCGGCAGCCTGGTGGATGCCTGCTGCGTGATCGCGGTAGTCGCTGGCACCGTGGGCCCCATCGGCTTTCTCGCCACCCAGGTGAGCTTCGGCCTGCACGAACTGTTCGGGGTCAGCCAGGGCTACGCCACCCAGCTCGGCATATTGGTGCTGCTGGCGGCGGTCTATGTCACCTCGGCCATGACCGGCATCCACAAGGGCATCCAGATCCTGTCGCGCTTCAACGTCTTTCTGGCGCTGGCCATCGCCGCGGTGATCCTAGTGGCCGGCCCGACCCTGTTTTTGGTCAACGCCTTCGGCCAGGGCTTCGGCGAGTATCTGTCGTCGTTCTTTACCATGGCCACCATGACCGCCGAGACGGCGCCGGCCTGGTGGATGCAGTGGTGGACGGTATTCTTCTTCGCCTGGTTCATCGGCTACGCGCCGCTAATGGCGATCTTCGTGGCGCGCATCTCCCGCGGGCGCACCATCCGCGAGATGATCCTGGCCGTGGCGGTCATGGCTCCGGTGGCCACCGCGATCTGGTTCACCCTGCTGGGCGGCTCCGGCATTCACTACCAGCTCACCGGCGCGATTGACCTCAGTGATGCGCTCAACAACTTCCAGTTCGACGTGGCGACCCTCACCGTGGCCCAGGCGCTACCGGGCGGCACCCTGATGGCGCTGGCCATCCTGCTGCTGACCAGCATCTTCGTGGCCACCACCGGCGACTCCATGAGCTACGCCATCGCCGTGGTGTGCGCCGGCCACGACGCCCCGAGCCCGCTGGTACGCGCCTTCTGGGGCATCGCCATGGCGCTGATGGCGGGCATCCTGCTCTATATGGGCGCGGGGCAGATCGGGGCGCTGCAGCAGTTCATCGTGATCACCGCGATTCCCGTCTCGCTGGTGCTGCTGCCGACGCTGTGGGCCGGCCCCCGCGCCGCCTACGCCCTGGCGCGGGAGCAGGGCATTCTGCCGGTCGTCGCCGAGCCGGCCAGGCAAAGCGGCTAAGCGGCTAAGCGGTCGCATCCAAGCCAATGGACGGGCGCCGGGCGCGGCCAGGGCGGGAATTCGCCGGATCCGCCCGGGCAGCCACCCGCTCAGAACAGCCCCAGCTGACGGTCGATCAGGGTGTCGAAGTCGTCGCCCACGAAGGGCAGGATGGCGTCGGCCACCGGCTTGAGCTGGCGGGTCAGGTAGTGGTCGGTGTCGATGGGCGAGTGATGGGCCTCCAGGGGCTCGGGGCCGGCCAGGGTCATCACGTAGCGGATCCAGCCGCCGTGCTGATACTGGCGCGGCCGGCCCAGGCGGTCGTTCTCGGCATCGGCGAGCCTGGCCGCCCGCACATGGGGCGGCACGTTGCGACGGTAGTCGTCCAGGCGCCGGCGCAGCCGCTTGCGATAGACCAGCCGCTCGTCGAACGCCCCCGACCGGGCGCGCGCCAGGAAGGCCTGCACGTAGTCGCGCACATAGTCCCGCCAGGGCTCGCCGGTGAAAACCCGCCGGTAGAGTTCCTGCTGGAACGCCTTGGCGAGCTCCGTCCAGTCGGTGCGCACCGTCTCGAGCCCCTTGAACACCAGCTCATCGCAGCCATCGGCGCCCCGCACCAGCCCCGCGTAGCGCTTCTTGCTGCCCGCCTCGGCGCCGCGGATGGTGGGCATCAGAAAGCGCCGGTAGTGGGTCTCGAACTGCAGCTCCAGGGCGCTCGCGAGGCCATACTCCTCGGCCAGGTGATCGCGCCACCAGGCGTTGACCCGGGCCACCAGCCTCCGGCCGATCGCCGTCGCCTCCTCCTCCTCGCAGGGGCGCCCCAGCCAGACGAAGGTGGAGTCGGTATCGCCATAGATAACGGTATACCCCTCCGCTTCGATCAGCGCCCGGGTGCGGGCCATGATGGCGTGGCCGCGCATGGTGATCGAGGAGGCGAGCCGGGCATCGAAGAAGCGGCACCCCTTGGAGCCCAGCACCCCGTAGAAGCTGTTCATGATGATCTTCAGCGCCTGGGCGAGCGGCGCATTGCCGGCGCGCTTGGCCGCCTCGCGCCCCGCCCACACCTCCTCGACGATGGCCGGCAGGGCGTGGCGGGTGCGTGAGAAGCGCGCGCCGCGAAAGCCCGGCACCGAGGCGGCGTCCGAGGGGTCGGCGAGCCCCTCCACCAGCCCCGCCGGATCGATCAGGAAGCTGCGGATGATCGAGGGGTAGAGGCTCTTGAAGTCCAGCACCAGCACCGAGTCGTAGAGGCCGGGCCGGGAGTCCATGACGAAGCCGCCGGGGCTCTCGGCGTCCTCTCCCTGGCCGAGGCTCGGCGCCACCAGGCCCAAGCGATGCAGCCGCGGCAGGTAGCGATGGGTGAAGGCGGCCACGGAGCCGCCGCTGCGGTCGGCGGGCAGGCCGGTCACCGTGGCCCGTTCGAGCAGGAACGCCAGCAGCTCGGTCTTGGCGAAGATCCGGGTGACCAGCTCGCAGTCCCGCAGGTTGTAGCGAGCCAGCGCCGGCTTGTCCTCGGCGAACATGCGCTGGATGTCATCCAGGCGCTGGTAGGGGTTGTCGATCGCCTTGCCCTCACCGAGCAGCTCCCGGGCCACGCTCTCCAGGCTGAAGGAGGGAAACTGCCAGGTGGCCGAGCGCAGCGCCTCGATGCCATCGATGATCAGCCGCCCGGCCGCCGAGGCGAAGAAGTGGTTGGGCTGGTGGCCGTGGGCGCGCCACCCAAGCTCGGTGCCGCCTCGCCCAAGCCTGAGCGGCACGCCCAGTCGTTCGGCGTGCTCGCGCAGCACCCGCAGGTCGAACTGCACCAGGTTCCAGCCGATGATGGCGTCGGGGTCATGCTCGGCGAACCAGGCGTTGAGCCCCCGGAGCAGCTCGGCCCGGCTTTCGCAGTAGTCGAGGGTGAAATCGAGCGCGCCCGCCGCCACTTCGCTGCCACCATGCCGGGGCGACCCCAGCATATAGACCCGGCGCTGCCCGCACCCTTCCAGGGCGATGGAGTAGAGCTCGCCCCGGGCGCTGGTCTCGATATCCAGCGACACCGTGCGCAGCCGGGGGCGGTAGTCCGGCGCCGGGCGCAGGCGCGCCGCCACCAGGCCGCCCTCCCCGTCCGGCGTTCCGGTCACCGCCACGGGCGCGGTGATAAAGCGCTCCATCAGGTAGCGCTCCGGGGGGCGGATATCGGCCTCGTAGAGCGTGAGGCCGGCCTCGCCCAGGCGCCGCTCGAGCCGCTGAAGCTGGCGGTACTGTCCGCAGTAGAGGCCGAGCACCGGGCGGTGCTGGAAGTCGCGCAGCTCGAGTTCGCGCAGCGTCACGCCCGGCTCGCCGTCCAGCAGCGCCTCGGCCGCCCCTCGCTGCTCGGCGGGCAGGAAGGCCACCGCGGGCTGCACCGGCAGGCGTACCCGAAGCGGCCCCTCGTCGGTGGCAAGCCAGAGGCTGATTTCGGTGCCCTGGGGGTGTCCTCCCAGTGGCGGGTAAGGATAAAACCGCAGCGAGTCGACACGGCCTACCCGAGCCCAGCCAGGCGGCGCAGGCCCGCGGCGGCTTCCGCCGTAGCCAGCCACGCGACCAGGGCGACATTGAGCAGCACGCAGCCCCAGAGAATGGCGCCGAAGGGCTGCTTGCGAGTCTTGTGGCGGAAGGTGCGCCGGGCCAGCAGCGCCCCCGGCCAGCCCCCGCCAGGGCCACCAGATTCAGGGTCGACTCGCGAATGCGCCGGCGGTCGCGCCGCGCGGCGGCCTTGTCGATGCCGTAGAGGAGCACCGCCACCAGGCTCGCCAACAGATAGAGCGCGATCAGCTGCATCATGGGGTCGGGATCTCCAGGATCAGGTCAGGCGCGAACAGCGGCGGGTCGAACTCATCGGGATAGCCGCCGGGGTTGGCGACCACGCGGGTGCCGCCCGCCTCGAGGTCCACCGGCTCATGCACATGGCCGTGGACCCAGAGATCCATGCGCCCCATCAGCTGCGGCAGATGGGAGGCGAAGGCCGGCGACAGCGCATCGCCGCGGTAGCGCGGCGGAATGCATCCGCCCAGGGGCGCATGGTGGCTGATCACCACCCGGGGGCCGCGAAACGGCGCCGCCAGCTCCGTCTCCAGCCAGGCCAGCGCCTCGGCATGCAGGCGCCGGCTCTCGGCCGGGCTGAACACCTCCCCTTCCGGCTGCTCGATGATACGGAAATCCGGCATCATGACCAGCGCCCTGGCCTCGGTGAGCGCCGGGTCGTGATCGGGCTCACCGGCGTAGAGCGCGAAGTCGGTCCACAGCGTGGTGCCGTGGAAACGCACTCCGCCCAGGGTCAGGGAGCGATTGTCCAGCAGATGGATGCCCAGCCGAGCCGCCTCCTCGGCCAGGTCACGGCGCAGGGCGGGCATGCAGGTACCGTAGAACTCGTGGTTGCCGGGCACATCGAGCACCGGCGTGCCGGCGAACCGCTCAGCCGCCCACGCCAGCCCCAGGGTGCCGGCATGGATGTCGCCCGCCAGAATCACCGCGTCAGCCGCCACCTCGGGCAGCTCGCGGCTCGCTTCGTAGTGCTCCAGGTGCAGGTCCGACAGGACTCTCAGGCGCATGGAAGACTCCCAGTTAGCCAGCTCCTTGGTGAGCCGCTTCCAAGGTACCATGCGGCGCTTCGATACGCCGGGGGAGCACCTGCCGCCCCGGGTGGTTCGCTCAGCAGGGCTGCCGCGCTTCGGGCCACCCCTGCCGAGTTGCGCCATGTCAATTGAGTTTGCCGCCCTGCCTAAGGCAACATGGAGAGTGGAAACCGAGCAAGTTCGGATGAGCCACGGCATACCCCTGGAGGAGCCAAATGCAACCGCTGAGCTATTACTACTACAACGTGCTGGAAAGCCTCGAAAAGCCGTGCGATGTGCCATCGACCCGCCTGCAGGAGAGCTTCGATATCCTGTATCGACAGGGTGGGCGAATCGAGATCGATCTGATGCGCAAGGCAAAAGAGGCCGAAGCCAGGGGCGAGCCGTACCACTGGTACGAGGCCCTCGACGAAGAGCAGCGGGTGAAACTCCACAAGGCGCTGGATGACGGCGACCCGGCCAAGATTCTCAAGGTGATGCAGCGCAACGGTTATGCCGGCATTCTGTATCACCATGCGTGGGAGCACTTCCGGGAAGCCTCGGGCGTGGCCTAGGCCTCCCCTGCCGGACGCTTACCACAGGGCCCGCGAGTGATCGCGGGCCCTGTCGATTTTGCTCCTCTAACCTCTAATCCGGACGGGGGAGTATGTTCCGATTGACCCGGAAGCGGTTGTCCGGATCCCAGCGCCGCTTGATCTCGGCGAGCCGCTGGAGGGCCGGGCCAAGGGCGGCTTCCATTCGCTCTGGTCCCTCGTCCTCGGTCTGGAAGTTGATGTAGGCGCCGCCGGTGGAGTGGACCTTCAGGTCGTGCCAGGCGTCGCGGGCCCAGGCGATATTGGCCTCGTCGTCCTCCGCCTGCTCCCAGGCGCCGCCTACGTTGAACACATAGCGAGCGTCGCGATTGCCCACCGGCGAGTGGTCAGTGTCGAGCTGGTTCAGAGCGCCGCCGAGCTGGAACAGAATCACCGCCGAGTGCGGCGAGCGAATGCGTCCGGCGTGCTCGATCGCTTTCTCGCAGAGCTCGGGTTCGATACTCGGCAGATACTCGCTCTTCCAGTAGTAGCGCCGCCCCTTGGGCTGCGTCGCATCGAGTAGCTTCTGCATCTGCGCATAGGGTCGACGCACCAGCACGTCGCCGATGGGTTCGCCGAATGTCTTGATCGGCGCCACCTGTGCTTCGCCCTCCTCCGGATCGCCGCTGTAGCAGGCCAGCAGCGCCACGATCGACTCGCCGTGCCACTCCTTGGGCAGCCAGGGCGCCGGAGGGGCCGGGCGCATCAAGGCGACCAGGGTCAGCTCGGGCGGGGCCTGCTCGGCGAGGCGACGATAGTGCTCGAGCACCGCAGGCGCCTCGCTGGCAGGCCAGGCCACCACACCCCCCACGATTTCCGGCCCCACGGGGTACAGCCGGTAGTCGAAGCCGGTCACCACGCCGAAGTTGCCGCCACCGCCGCGCAGCCCCCAGAACAGGTCGGGGTTTTCGTCGGCGCTGGCATGGACCAGTTGGCCCTCGGCGGTCACCACCTCCATCCCCAGCACATTGTCGGTGGTATAGCCCCAGCGCCGGGTCAGGTAGCCGAAGCCACCCCCCAGAGTGAGGCCGGCGATACCGGTGGTCGAGATGAAACCCAGCACGGTGGCCAGGCCGTGGACCTGGGTCTCGCGATCCACATCCCCCAGCACGCAGCCCGCCTGCGCATGGGCGACCCGGCGTTCGCGGTCGACCCAGACCCCACGCATCAGCGAGAGGTCAAGCATCAGCGCGCCGTCGGCCACCGCCAGCCCCGCGATATTGTGACCACCGCCCTTGATGCAGAGCAGCAGGTCATGCTCGCGAGCAAAGCGCACGCACGCCAGCACGTCCGCCGTCCCCAGGCAACGCACCACCAGCGCCGGGCGACGGTCGATGGTCGCGTTCCACAGCTGGCGCGCCGCCTCGTAGTCAGGGTCGTCCGGCGTCAACAGCGGCCCCTGCAGCTGCGCCTTCAAGCCGTTGAGCATCTCCAGCGTCAGGTCGATCTCGCGACCCTCCAGGGTTATCGCTCTCATGTCGGCTCTCCTCGCGATGGCTGATGAAGGTACTACTGCTCGGCATCGATCGAGCACCCTTCCCTATCAGGGGCGATTGATACATTAAAGCCTAGCAGCCAGGCTCAACTGCAGTCCTGGCTGGGGCTGAGCGTATTCACCGGCGAACGCACCATCCGCTCGATCCTTCTCACTCCTCGACGACGATCTCGAAACCGCCGTAGATCAGCCGCTTGCCATCAAACGGCATGGGGTTCACGTCGGGCTGCAGACGCGGGTCCTCCATGATCCTGGGCATCGCCTCGTCGCGAACCTGCCGGGAGGGCCAGTGGATCCAGGCGAAGATCACGGTTTCCTCCGGCTGGCGCTGCACCGCCATGGGGAAGGAGGTGAGCTTGCCCTCGGGTACGTCGTCGCCCCAGCACTCCACTATCCGAAGGGCACCATGCTCCTTGAACACCGTCGCCGCATCGCGGGCATGCTGGATGTAGCGTTCACGGTTGGCGGTGGGCACCGCGGCGACGAAACCATCGATATACGTCATGGGGTTACTCCTCGTCTTTCGGCGGCAGTTCTCGCACCGGGCGCACCTCAATGGTGCCGAAGCGGGCGGGGGGAATGCGGCTGGCCAGCTGCAGGGCCTCGTTGAGATCCCGGGCCTCCAGCAGGTAGAAGCCGGCCAGCTGCTCCTTGGTCTCGGCGAAGGGTCCGTCGGAGATCAGCACCTCGCCATCTCGCACCTGCAGGCGGGCAGCGGTGGCCACCGGCTGCAGGGCCTGACCGGCCAGGTAGTGGCCCTGCTCGGTGAGGCGCTCCACGCCAGCCACGCACTCCTGATTGAGGTCGTGCCATTCCTGCTCGTTCATCGCCTCGATCAGGCTCTCCTGGTAGTAGACCAGGGCGGCATATGTCATTGCTGATCCTCCTCTTCACTCATGGGGCAGCCACCGGTTCCGCAGCCGATCATCCAGTGCACCCCGTAGCGGTCGGTGAGCATGCCGAAGCGCTCCGCCCAGAAGGTGGGCGCAAAGGGCATGACGATCCGCCCGCCTTCGGCCAGCCGCTGGAACAACGCCTCGGCCTGGGCCTTCTCGTCATACTCCAGGAACAGCTGGGCGCCTCGGGGGGCCTCGTAGCAGTCGCCGGCCATGTCCGCGCCCATCAGCCGACGGCCGCGCACGTTGAGGGAGGCGTGGATGATGCGGTCGTGCCAGTCCGGCGGGGTCTCTTCAGCGGCGGGGGTCTCGCCATAGGTCAGCATGGCCTCCAGGCGGCCGCCGGTGACCTCGGCGTAGAAAGCCATCGCCTCGCGGCAGCGGCCGTCGAAGCAGAGATGGACGTTAAGCTCGGCGGGCAGGCGCGACTGGGCAATGCGCTTGTCCAGGCCGGGCCCGGCCTCGAAGTCTTCCAGACTGAAGTAGCGCCGCAGCTCGAGGGTGACGTCGGCGTCCTCCTGGGGCCACTGGCGGGCCCAGTCGATGGCCTCCTCCAGGGAGTCCACCTCGAGCACCGAGTAGCCGGCCAGCAGCGTCTCGGTGGGCGCGAAGGGACCGGCGGTGACCTGCATCTCGCCGCCGCGACGCTGGAGCCGGCAGCCCTCGCGGGTCGGTCGCAGGCCATTGCCGTAGACGAAGACGCCGGCCTCGAGCATGCGCCGGTTGTAGTCCGCCATGGCCCCGAGCAGCGCCTGGCTCGGCAGCTCGCCGGCTTCCGTAGCCGCATCGGCCTTCCGCATCAGCATGTATCGCATCGTTCGACCTCCATTGGATGGTTGCCTTCTCGAGTCGCGCGACGCTGGCGGCCATCGACAGGGAGGCGAGATTTTTTCGGTCCATCGCAGACTGGCGTGAACTGGGATAGGGGTCGGGAAGGGCTGTGCCCTCCCCGCCCTCCGAACCGTGCGTGCGGTTCTCCCGCACACGGCTCTCCAGTCGATGGTTTTCCTCATCGGGATTGGCTCGCGTACCGCCAGGCTCCGGCTAGGGTGAAGAGCCCTGCGGTCGCGAAGAACGTATTCGACCAGCGCCATGTGTCCGACCGGGTGTTACCACGCCCGGGCGCTTCTCCTGCTTGCGCAGCATGGCCCGAAGACGTCGACGAATGAAGCCATCCAGAGGCCGGAACGTCGTCCGATAGGCATGCTGGAAGTAGCCGAACCAGCCTCTCAGCATGGGGTTCAGCGAGGCAATGACGTGCCGCAAGCTCTTGCCTTCCGTCCGCCGCGTCTTGCTTCTCACCTTGTCCTTGAACGCCTTGAGGCTCTTCTTACGCACCCAGCGCCTGCCCGCCTCGAAGCGGTAGCCTAGGAAGTCGAAACCCTGTCCCTTCTGCCGGCAATCGCCGACGTGGGTCTTGTCAGGGTGCAGGGTCAGGCCATTCGCCGCCACCCATTCCTGTACGTGGGCCAGGGCTTGTCGGGCCTCCTGCTCACTGTGGCAGAGAATGACGAAGTCATCGGCATACCGCACCATACGGTAGCCGTGCTGTGTCACTTCCTGGTCCAGCGGATGCAGGTAGACGTTCGCCAACAAGGGGCTGATGATCACTCCTTGTGGCGTCCCTGACGTGGGGGTCCATCGGCTCATGTCGCTGACAATATCCTGGCTCAACCAGCTTCGTAGCAAGGCCAGCAGTCGACCGTCGCTGATCCGTCCCTCGACGCGGGCCATCAGGCGGTCGTGCGGGATGCTATCGAAATAGCCTTGCAGATCCGCATCCACCACCCAGGTCATGCCCGCCTTGAGCGCCTCATCAACGTCTCGTAAGGCATCCTTGCAGCCTCTGCCCGGCCGGAAGCCGTAGCTCATCGGCAGGAACTCATGCTCGAAGATCGGTTCGATCACGCGCTTGACCGCTGCCTGGACAATACGGTCCTTGACGGTCGGAATGCCCAGCGGGCGCATCTTGCCGTTGCCCTTGGGGATCTCGACGCGTCGCACCGCTTGCGGGCGGTAACGCCCCGCTGCCAGGTCGGCCTGGAGCTCCTCAAGATAGCGTTCGGCCTGCGACGCAAAGCGGGACACGCTTTGCCGATCGACACCCGCCGCTCCCTGGTTGCGGTAGACCTGCAGCCAGGCACTGACCAGGGTCGACGAGCGGTATACCTTGTCGATCAGACTGAACCACTTACGTCCTTTGACGCCGTTATCCAGCGCCGCCAACATGCGGTCCGTCCAGATCGAGCGGTCAATCCCTGCCATCGTGGCGGGTGTTGACGCATCTTGTTTAGCCCCATCGTGGGGCACTGTCGATGCTGTGCTGTCGCGTTCGCTCATCTCTGGTCGTCTCTCGCATCCATCTTCCTGCCTCCCTTCCCTCGACGCAGGTTCTGTTCTCTGCGCCTCCTGTGCGGCGCCTTGGCGGTAGGCAGAGTCCGCGCTCCAGCATCTCTCGATCCCGGCTTTCGCCGGGATGAGCCGTGGCCAGGGCGTGATCCGCACGCCGGTACTATGAAGGCTCTGACTCCTGGCCGCTGTCACCTCGGCCGCCAGGTCTCCCCGATTATCTCGTACACCCTTCCTGACGTTCCGCCTCCAACCACCTGGCAGGTCCCGTCGTCGCTTTGTCCGCCATGCCAGCGCGACGGGTGAGTTTCAGGCTTCGCTATCTCCCAGCGAGCTCGCCACCTGACCCGGCCGAATCGAGTTCGTCATCCTACGGACCGCCAGTTCGCCTCCGGTTGCTCCCCACCCCGCCTCGCGACGACGCAGTTACCTTTGGCTACGGGGCCATGGCTTACCCCGATGCGGACTCTCACCGCACTGTGTGCACGCCTTCTCGGGCGCACTGGGAGGGAGCTTCAGCTCGCGAAGTAGCGCGCAGCGCTACCCATAGGGCGCCTACGGCGCCTTCGCCCGGCCGAGCCGGCCTCCCACCATAAAACTTGCCAAACTTGTTCACGCTAAAGTGCGAAGAACCTTTTTCATACCTGCGGAGAGTCCAGCTCGGCCAGTCGGCGCTCCAGGTAGCGTCGCTCCGGCTGCTGGACGGTGAGGGCCAGGGCACGCTCGTAGGCGAGCCGGGCCGCCTCCCGGTGGCCGGCGCGGCGATGCAGGTCGGCCCGGGCGGCATGCAAAAGATGGTAGTTGACGATCGCCTTGTGCTCGGACAGGGCGTCGAGCAGCGCAAGCCCGGCCTCGGGGCCGTCGCGCATGGCCACCGCCACCGCGCGATTGAGGGCGATCACCGGCGAGGGCTGTTGTCGATACAGCGCCTCGTAGAGCAGGGCGATGCGCCGCCAGTCGGTGGCCTCCGCACTGGGCGCACGGGCGTGCTCGGCGGCGATGGAGGCCTGCAGGGTGTAGGGGCCGGTGGGCGAAAGCGAAAGCGCCAGCATCAGCCGCTCCAGGCCCTGGTCGATGCGCCGCGGGTCCCACAGGCGGCGGTCCTGCTCCTCCAGGGGAATCAGCTCGCCTGCCGAGCCCTGGCGGGCGCCGCGCCGGGCGTCGTGCAACAGCATCAGCGCCTGCAGCCCGTACACCTCGCCCTGGGGAAGCAGGCGAGCCAGCGCCTCGGCCAGCTCCATGGCCTCCGCGGAAAGGCTGACGTCGACCAGCGACTCGCCGCCGCTCTGGGTATAGCCCTCGTTGAACACCAGGTAGATCACCCGCAGCACATCGGGAAGCCGCTCGGGCAGGGCTTGGGCGTCGGGCACTTCATAGGGAATGCCGGCATCGCGCAGCTTGCGCTTGGCACGCACGATTCGCTGGGCCAGGGTGGCGGGCTTTTGCAGCAGCGCCCGCGCCACCTGCTCGGTGGTCAGGCCGCACATCTCGCGCAAGGTCAGCGCCAGGCGCTCGTCCAGGGCCAGGCGGGGGTGGCAGCAGGTGAACAGCAGCCGCAGCGGGTCGTGGGCGATGCTGCGCTCATCCAGGCCCGCCGCCGCCTCTTCCGGCACCGCGAGGTGGGCGTAGTGGCGTGAGGTCTGGCGGCGGCGAATCTGGTCGATGCCGCGGCGCTGCCCGATACGGATCAGCCAGGCGGCGGGATGCTCGGGCACGCCTTGGCTGGGCCACTGCTGCACGGCGGCCATGAAGGCCTCCTGCAGGGCCTCCTCGGCCAGGTCGAAATCGCCGAGCAAACGGATCAGCGTCGCCAGCACCCGACGCGAGTGCTGCCGATAGAGACGTTCGATGGTGGGATCGCGCTGCATGGTGCCGGGCGTACCTCCGCCGCATGAGGGTCGTTACTGCAACCTTAGCCGCACGGCGCCACATCGTCGTTGGGAATGGCTCGGCATGACCAAGGCCCCTTGCCAGGGCAAGGAGCCTTCAATGATGCCTGATGAAGCCGGAGGGGGCGCTAGCAGCCGCCAGGTCGGTCGGCGGCTGCCCCAGCCTGCTGCGAAAAGCGGCTAACGTCCGCACTCCCGTGGAGCACGCCATTGATGTCGGCGCTGGGTCTGTTCAAAACGAGCATCAAGGGCGAACCGGTCCTCCTCTCTGAACGCCATCACGGCCAGAGAGGCCGCGAAAATAATCAGCGACGGATAGAAGAGCGCATTGGTGCCCTCGAGCACCCAGCCCCAGGGGTCCACCACTGAGGCCATGACCGCCAGCAGAGAGGCACCGTTCACCAGCAGCTGAACGGGGTAGACGCCGCGCCGCCAGAACCCCACCACCACCAGCAAACCCACGACAACCTGGAGCATCCCGAGCAGCGGCATCAGCATCTCGGCTGCCATGAAGCCGAAGTAGAAGCGCTCGGCGATGGCCAGTCCATGCTCCACGTTAACGATACGATTCACTCCCCAGATGACCAGCAGCCATCCCAGCGAGACACGCAAGAACATCAGTATCAGGGGCTTGCTCATTTTCTTTTCTCCTCGAGACTGCCAAGCTTCAGCGGCATTGGTCGGGTGATATACGGCCGGGCTTGGTCGACTTGCGCGCCGGCCCCTTACAGTCGCTGTAAGCTTTCTTGCGCTTCGACGACCCTTTACCACGCCTCCCAACAAGGAGAGCCCATGCTGGATCGCTGGACCATGCCGCTGGCGCAACACCTGCTGAAGCGCAGCGCCCGCTGGCTACAGGCCCGGCGGGTGACCGCCGATCAGGTCACGGTGGCGGGATTCGCCATTGGCCTGCTGGCACTGCCCCTGCTGGCCATGGAGTGGTATCTCCCGGCCTTGGTGGTCATCCTGCTCAACCGCATCGCCGATGGCCTGGACGGGGTGCTGGCCAGGCTAAGTGGTACCGCCAGCGACGCCGGCGGCTTTCTCGATATCGGGCTCGATTTCGTCTTCTATGGCGCGGTGGTGCTTGGCTTCGCCCTGGCCAATCCCGTAGACAATGCGCTTGCCGCCACGCTGCTCCTGTTCGCGTTTATCGGCACGGGGAGCTCATTTCTGGCCTTCGCCATCATGGCCGGTCGTTATCGCCTGCAGCGGCCACGTTTTCCCAACAAGGCCTTCTACTATCTGCACGGCCTTACCGAAGGCACGGAGACCATTTTCGCCTTCGTGCTCTTCTGCCTCTTTCCCCAGTACTTTCCCTATCTCGCAACGGCGTTCGCTATCGCCTGCCTGATTACCACGGCGACGCGGCTCTGGGGCGGCTACCACACCCTGAAGCAGGTCAGCCCCACCCACGAGAAGGTGGCGTGACCGAGGCAGACACTGGCCGATCGCACCGGCCTTCAGGAGCGCTACGTGCGCGAATGGCTCGGCACCATGTGGGGCCGCGAGCGGGCGCTTTCCTACCTCGAGGCGGCCGGCTTTCGCGACATCCGCGTGCACCAGCTCGAACACGACATCCAGAACGACAACTTCGTCTGTCGGCCCTGAGCATGATGAAGGCCGCCTGCCACGGCAGGCGGCCTTAGCGCGGGGCGCTCTCCCCTTGGCCAAGCTCAATGCATATGCATCGGAGCCATCGGCACCAGGCTCGGCAGCCAGGCCGGGTCCAGCATCACCAGCAGACCGAGCAGCATCAGCAGCCACCCCGTTGGGCGCACGATACGATAGCCGTTGGGTGCGACCTTCTCGATGAGCATCACCACGGCGAGCGGCGCCATCCAGGCGAGGTTGGCGATCCCCACCACGAACATCACCAGCATCAGGGCCCAGCAGCAGCCGAGGCAGAAGACCCCGTGGCGCGCCCCCAAGGCGAAGCCCCGGCCATGCCCCGGCGATAGTGGTTGAGCAGGAAGGCGCGAGGCTGACGGCACTTGTCCAGGCAGCGCGCCTTGAGCGAGGAGAACTGGAAACCGCCGGCCAGCAGCAGCACGCCGCCGCCCAGCCAATGGGGATGATGCATCGGCCAGCTTCCGTGCAGCCTCGCCTGCTCCACCAGCGAATGGCCGAGCAACGCCAGGACCCCGAACAGGGTCCACACCGCCAGGTAGCCGCCGAGAAAGCCCGTGCGTGCCAGCCAGGGATGGCGCTGCCCCGCAGCCGCCTGGTTGAACAGGCCCGCCATAGGCAGCGTCGAGGGCAGCATCATGGCGGCGATATGCACCTGCCAGGCCACCAGGAACAGCGCCAGGCTGGCCCAGAGCGCCAGACCCTCGACATGCAGCCGATGGTGGTGGACCCACTGCGCCTGGCCGGTCAGCTCCGCGCCCAGGGCGAGCCCCCAGGCCAGGGCGATCACCCCCATCAGCAGCGGTGTATGCCGCCAGGCGGGGTTCGCTGCCGTCACGGCACTCATGGCTGGTGCTCCATTTTCCAGGCGGTCTGGATCGCATTGCGCCCGTCAAAGGACCAGCTCATGCCGTGCTGCGGCAGCTCGACGCGATAGCGCCGCGACTTGCCCAGGTAGGCCGGGGCCCCTTCACCGTGCTGAAGGCGCTATCGTAGAGCGTGGCCGTGCTGCCATCCGGCGAGGATTGGATGGGAGCGAACTCCGCCTCGACCATCCCCTCGGCTTCCAACCGCCCGTCGGCTTCGCGGGCCTCATGGGTGATCGGCACCCGCTCGACCGCCACCACTTCCCCAACCAGGCTCGCCAGATCGGCCAGGGGCCCGCCCAGCTTGCCACCGAAGGCGTCCAGCAGGGCCTCCACCTGATCGTCGCTGGCCCGATGGTCGACCAGCAGCACCGTTCGCCAGCCGCCCGCCAGGGCGTTGCCGGGGATATGAGCGACGTTTACCAGGGTCAGGCCCAGACGTCGACGCCTCGGGCCTCTCCCCGCTCGAGATTAAAGGCGATCACCCCGAAGCATTCGTCGCCGTCGGGATCCTCGCCGATGAAACAGGGACAGGACACCGCGCAGGAGCAGATCTCCAGCAGGGTGCCTTCGAGACGATAGCCCGACTTCGCTTGCACGTTCATGGCTACCTCCAGCAGTGTCAGGATGGATTGCCCGGGGCGGCGACATGAGGAACGTCACGCCGCGAACGCACCGGGCACTCTCGCTCCACAGGCCACCTGTCGCGGCCACCTCCCTGGCAACGCCCCTGCTAGTCCGCGGAACGGGTCGCCGCCGAAAAGTAGAAATCCAGCATCCGGTCCAGGGGCGCCGGGTCCCGCCACAGTCGACTGCGCAGGGCGGCGCCCTCCCAGCAGTTGAGCAGCAGGTTGGCCAGCTCCACGGGATCGGCATCGGACGGGATGTCGCCGCCCTGGCGGGCCTCCTCCAGGCAGGCGGCGATACGCCGGGTCAGCTCGCTGAAGCAGCTCTCGATCTTCGTGGCGAAGGTCGGGTTGATGCCGGAAAGCTCCTGCCCCAGTCCGCCCAGCATGCAGCCCAGATAGCCATCCCGGCGGTACTTGTCCCGCGAGAGTTCGAAGAAGCGGCGCGCGCGATCCAGCGGCGGCAGCGACCTGTCCCCCAGGGCGGCATCGAGCCCCTGGTGCACCTCTTCCATGTAGCGGTCGATGACCTGCAGGGCGAAGTCCTCCTTGCTCTGAAAGTGGTGATAGAAGGAACCCTTCGGCGTGTTAGTCGCCTGCAGCAAGGCCTGGATCCCCAGGTCGTTGTAGCCGTGTCGCAGCAGCATATCGAGTCCCGCCTCGAGCAGACGCTCGCGTGTTGTCGTTGCCATTCGATCCCCACTGGACTGACCGGTCTATTCTCAAGATAGCCCGGTGAGGAGGCCTGTCAAGACAACCGGCCGCCTCGACACACGAGGCGACCGGGAAGGGGATCAATGGTGAACGGCCGATGCCGAACAGCCGCCTGAGCGCGCCGGCATCGGCCGCCCTCTGGCAGTCGCCCTAGCGCTTCTTCTGTGGGGGCAGATCGGTGCAGACGCCTTCGAACAGTTCGGCGGCCATGCCCACCGACTCGCCCAGGGTCGGGTGGGGGTGGATGGTCTTGCCGATGTCGACCGGGTCGCAGCCCATCTCGATGGCCAAGCAGAGTTCGCTAATCAGGTCCCCTGCCTGGGTGCCGACGATGGCCCCGCCGATGAGGCGATGGGTCTCCTCGTCGAAGATCAGCTTGGTGAAGCCTTCGTCACGGCCGTTGGCGATGGCCCGCCCGGAGGCGGCCCAGGGGAAGACCGCCTTGCCGTACTTGATGCCTTCGGCCTTGCATTCGGCCTCGGTCTTGCCGGCCCAGGCGACTTCCGGATCGGTGTAGGCCACCGAGGGGATCTGGCGGGCATCGAAGACGCTCTTCTGGCCCGCCGCGGCCTCCGCCGCGACATGCGCCTCGTGCACCGCCTTGTGGGCCAGCATCGGCTGGCCGATGATGTCGCCGATGGCGAAGATGTGCCCGACGTTGGTGCGCATCTGCTTGTCGGTGGCGATGAAGCCGCGTTCGTCCACCGCCACGCCGGCGTTCTCCGCACCGATCTTGTGGCCGTTGGGGCGGCGACCGACCGCCTGCAGGATCATGTCGTAGAGCTGCGGCTCGGCGGGGGCGCCCTCGCCCTCGAAGCTGACCTTGAGGCCGTTCTTCTGGGCCTTCACGGCGGTGGTCCGGGTCTTGAGCATCACCTTGTCGAAACGCGGCTGGTTGACCTTCTCCCACACCTTGACCAGGTCGCGGTCGGCGCCGGCCATCAGCCCGTCGAGCATCTCGACCACGTCGATGCGGGTGCCCAGGGTGGAGTAGACCGTGGCCATCTCCAGGCCGATGATGCCGCCGCCGATGACCAGCATGCGCTTGGGGATGGTGGTCAACTTCAGCGCCCCGGTGGAATCGACCACCCGGGGGTCGTCGGGAATGAAGGGCAGCTTCACCGACTGGGACCCGGCGGCGATGATGCACTTGTCGAACTTGATCACCTGCTTGTCGCCGGTCGTCTCCTGGCCGTCGCCGCCGGTCAGGGCCACTTCCAGGTGGTGCGGGTCGAGGAAGGTCCCGACCCCGCGCACCACCTCGACCTTGCGCGCCTTGGCCATGCCGGCCAGCCCCCGGTGAGCTTGCCGACGACCGATTCCTTCCAGCCGCGCAGCTTGTCGAGATCGATCTTCGGCTTGCCGAAGGCGATGCCGTGATCGGCCATGGCATTGGCCGCATCGGTCACCGCCGCCACATGCAGCAGCGCCTTGGAGGGGATGCAGCCGACGTTGAGGCAGACCCCGCCGAGGCTGGCATAGCGCTCCACCAGCACGGTCTTCATTCCCAGGTCGGCGGCCCGGAAGGCGGCCGAGTAGCCGCCCGGCCCGGCGCCGAGCACCAGCATTTCGCACTCGAGGTCGGCGCCGCCGTCATAGCTGGCCGCCGTCGGCGCGGGCGCGGCGGCCGCCTGCTCCCCCGCTCCCGGCCCTTCCGCGGGGGAGCGACGGGCGATTGCCCTTCCGCCTCCAGCATCAGGATCGCCGACCCTTCCGAGACCTTGTCGCCGACCGTCACCAGCACCTCGGTGACCTTGCCGGCCTTGGGCGCGGGCACGTCCATGGAGGCCTTGTCGGACTCCACGGTGATCAGCGGGTCCTCGGCACGGATGGTATCGCCGGTCCGCACCAGCACCTCGATCACCGGGACGTCCTGGAAATCGCCGATGTCCGGTACCCGCACCTCCTCCAGGCTGCCGCCGCCATAGCCGCCGCCGGCATCGCCGGGCGCCGGGGAGGATGCCCCTCGCTCATGGACCGCCGGCTGGGGGTCGTGATCCGCCACCCGGGCCCCCGTCTCGGCCGGCTCCAGCATCAGGATGGTCGAGCCCTCGGAGACCTTGTCCCCTCCTTGACCCTGAGCTCGCCGACCGTCCCCGAGACCGGGGACGGCACGTCCATGGAGGCCTTGTCGGTCTCCAGGGTGATCAGCGGGGTGTCGATATCGATCGCATCGCCCGGCTGGACCAGCACCTCGATAATCTCGACGTCTTGGAAGTCACCGATATCGGGCACCTTGATTTCGATTGCCATGGTGTCGTTCCCCCTTACATCATGATGCGCCGCATGTCGGCGAGCAGGTTGGCGAAATGGACGTTGAAGCGGGCCGCGGCGGCGCCGTCGATCACCCGATGATCCCAGGAGAGCGACAGGGGCAGCATGAAGCGCCAGGCCGACTGCTTGCCGTCGGGGGAAACCTGTTTCCAGTAGGAGCGACACACGCCCATGATGGCCACTTCGGGGGCGTTGATGATGGGCGTGAAGTAGAGCCCGCCGATCCCGCCCAGCGAGGAGATGGTGAAGCAGCCGCCCTGCATCTGGTCGGGCTTGAGCTTGCCTTCGCGGGCAAGCTTGGCCAGCGCGCCCATCTCCTGGGCGATCTCGGCCACGCCCTTCTGGTCGGCGTCGCGGATCACCGGCACCACCAGGCCGTTGGGCGTGTCGGCGGCAAAGCCGATGTGGTAGTACCGCTTGAGGATCAGGTTGTCGCCGTCCAGCGAGGCATTGAACTCGGGGAACTGCTTCAGGGAGGCGACCGCGGCCTTGATCATGAACGCCAGCATGCTGACCTTGATGCCCGCTTTCTCGTTCTCCTTGTTGAACTGCACCCGGAAGGCCTCCAGGTCGGTGATGTCGGCCTCGTCATGGTTGGTGACGTGGGGAATCCGCACCCAGTTGCGATGCAGGTTGGCGCCGGAGATCTTCTTGATGCGCGACAGCGGCTGGGTCTCCACCGGGCCGAACTTGCTGAAGTCCACCTGGGGCCAGGGCAGCAGATCCATGCCCCCGCCGGCGGTCGGAGCGCCAGTTGAAGCGCTAGCCGCCGCCGGGCGCCGCCCCTGGCGAAGCTGCGTATGTCCTCCTGGGTGACCCGCCCCTTGAGGCCGGTGGGCGGCACGCGGGTCAGGTCCACCTCCAGCTCGCGGGCCAGGCGGCGCGCGGAGGGGCTGGCGTGCACCCGGCTGAAGTCCGCGATCGGGCCGCTCGGCGGGGCGCTGGCGGGGGCGGCCGCCGGTGCAGCGGGGGCGCCGCCGGTGGCGCTGGCTCCCGCCCCCTCCGGCGGGCGCCGCGGCCTTGTCCCCCTCCCCCGCTTCGGGCTTGTCTGCCGCGCCCGCCTCGCTCTCCAGCAGCAGCACCAGGCTGCCCTCGGAGACCGAGTCGCCGAGATTGACCTTGACCTCCTTGACCGTCCCCGCGGCAGGCGCGGGCACGTCCATGGAGGCCTTGTCCGATTCCACGGTGATCAGCGGGTCCTCGACCTGGATCTGGTCGCCGGCCTGGACGTGGATTTCGATGATCGGGACATCGGTGAAGTCGCCGATGTCCGGTACCTTGATCTCTTGAATGGCCACTGTTTTTCTCCTACCTCTCAGGCGTAGAGGGGGTTGGGCTTTTCGGGGTCGATGCCGTACTTGGCGATGGCATCGCGCACCTTGCCGCTCTTGAGCTGGCCCTCGTCGACCAGGGCCTGAAGGGCGGCCAGGGTGACGTGATGGCGATCCACCTCGAAATGGCGGCGCAGGGCCTCGCGGCTGTCGGAACGGCCGAAGCCGTCGGTACCCAGTACCTCGTAACGCCGTGGCACGAAGGGCCGGATCTGTTCGGCGAACATGCGGATATAGTCGGTGGAAGCGATGATCGGGCCTTCGGTGCCCTCCAGGCACTGCTCGACATGGCTCTTGCGGGGCTTCTTACCCGGATGCAGCCGATTCCAGCGCTTGACCGCGTGGCCGTCGCGAGCCAGCTCGTTGAAGCTCGGGCAGCTCCAGACATCGGCCGCCACGCCCCAGTCGTCACGCAGCAGGTCCACCGCGGCGATCACCTCGTTGAGGATGCTGCCACAGCCCAGGAGCTGTACCCGCGGTTCCTTTCCCCTGCTCCTGCCCTTGCCCTCGGCCTGGCGGAACCGATACATGCCCTTGATGATGTCCTCTTCGGCACCCTCGGGCAGCGCCGGGTGATGGTAGTTCTCATTCAGGGTGGTGATGTAGTAGAAGACGTCCTGCTGCTCCTCGTACATGCGCTTGAGGCCGTCGCGTACGATCACCGCGACCTCGTAGTGGAAGGTGGGGTCATAGGCCATGCAGTTGGGGATGAACTGGGCGAACAGCTGGCTGTGCCCGTCCTGGTGCTGCAGGCCTTCGCCGTTCAGGGTGGTGCGCCCCGAGGTGCCGCCGATCAGGAAACCCCGCGCCAACATGTCGCCGGCCGCCCAGGCCAGGTCGCCGACGCGCTGGAAACCGAACATGGAGTAGTAGACGTAGAACGGGATCATGGTGACCCCGTGGTTGCTGTAGGAAGTGGCGGCGGCGATCCACGACGACATGGCGCCGTCCTCGTTGATGCCCTCCTGCAGGATCTGGCCCTTCTGGTCCTCCCGGTAGGGCATGATCTCCTCGGCGTCCATGGGCACGTACTTCTGCCCCTCGGGGGCGTAGATGCCGATCTGCCGGAACATGCCCTCCATCCCGAAGGTGCGCGACTCGTCGGCGACGATGGGAGTCAGCCGCGGCCCCAGGGTCTTGTCCCGGGCCAGGGCGACCATGATGCGCACCACGGCCATGGTGGTGGACAGGGTGCGCTCGCCGGTGTCCCCCAGCACCTGCTTGAACATCTCCAGGGGCGGCGCCTCAAGCCGGTCGCCGTTGCGCTGGCGCTGGGGCAGGCAGCCCCCCAACGCCTTGCGCTGGGCGTGGAGGAACTGCATCTCGACGCTCTCCTCCGGCGGCTTGAAGAAGGCCGCCTGGGTGACCTGGTCGTCGCTGAAGGGCAGGTCGAAGCGCTGGTGGAAGTAGCGAAGGTTGTCCTCGCCCAGTTTCTTCTTCTGGTGGGTGATGTTCTGGCCCTCGCCGCCCTCGCCCATGCCGTAACCCTTGACGGTCTTCATCAGCAGCACCGAGGGCTTGTCCCGGGTGTTGACCGCCGCGTGATAGGCGGCGTAGACCTTCTGGGGGTCGTGGCCGCCGCGGACCAGCTTGTAGTAGATGTCGTCGTCCGACATATGGACGACCATCTCCTTGAGCTCCGGGTACTTGCCGAAGAAATGCTCGCGAACGTAGCCGCCACCCTTGGCCTTGAAGTTCTGGTACTCGCCGTCGACGCACTCCTCCATGCGCTGGCGCAACAGCCCCCGGGTGTCCTTGGCCAGCAGCTCGTCCCAGCCCGATCCCCACAGGCACTTGATGACGTTCCAGCCCGCCCCCCGGAAGTTGCCCTCCAGCTCCTGGACGATCTTGCCGTTGCCGCGCACCGGACCGTCCAGGCGCTGCAGGTTGCAGTTGATCACAAAGATCAGGTTATCGAGCTTCTCGCGGCTGGCCAGGGCGATGGCCCCCTGGGACTGGGGCTCGTCCATCTCGCCGTCACCCAGAAACGCCCAGACCTTGCGCCCCTCGGTGTCAACCAGCCCCCGGTGCTGGAGGTACTTCATGAAACGGGCCTGATAAATGGCCATGATCGGCCCCAGGCCCATGGAGACGGTGGAGACCTGCCAGAAGTCCGGCATCAGGTAGGGGTGGGGGTAGGAGGAGATCCCCTTGCCGTCCACCTCCAGGCGGAAGTTCTCCAGCTGCTCCTCGGTGAGCCTCCCCTCGAGAAATGCCCGCGCGTAGATCCCAGGGGCGCAATGGCCCTGGAAATAGATGATGTCCCCCCTTGGCCATCGTCGGGGGCCCGCCAAAAGTGGTTGAACCCCACCTCGTACATCACCGCCGAGGACTGATAGCTGGCGATATGGCCGCCAGGTTCGGCGGGCTTCTTGTTGGCGCGCACCACCATGGCCATGGCGTTCCAGCGCAGATAGGCGATCAAGCGTTTCAGCAGCGCCTCGTCGCCGGGCAGCTTGGCCTCCTTGTGGGGCGGGATGGTGTTCACATAGGGCGTGCGGGTGGTATCCGGCGCCTCGGTACCGGTCCGGTAGGCTTCTTCCACCGCCTTGTGTAGCAGGTAGGTGGCGCGCTCGGGGCCCACCCGCTCCACCACCACGTCGACGGCTTCCTGCCACTCCCGGGTCTCCTGAGGATCGAAGTCGTTGTAGTTCTCGAAGGCCATGGATCGTCTCCCTTGATGATTGGGTCTGGTTTGTTGTTATTCAGCGATCGGTCTGTGCCTCGACCACGGCGAAGGCGCTCATGTTGGCGATCCCCCGTGCGGTGACCGTGCGGTTGAGGACGTGAACCGGCTTGGCGGCCCCTAGCAGGATCGGCCCCACGGAAACGCCGTTGCCCAACACCTTCAGGGCGGTGAAGGCGATATTCGCCGCGTCTAAATCGGGCATGATCAGCAGGTTGGCCTCGCCCTCGAGCAGCGAGTCGGCAGGATTCGCCCGCGCACCCCCGTGGAGAGCGCCGAGTCGGCCTGCATCTCGCCGTCCACCACCAGGTCCGGTTCGCGCTCCCGGATCAGCGCCAGGGCCTGGCGCATCTTCCCCGCGCTGGCGAAGTCGGAGCTGCCGAAATTGGAGTGGGAGACCAGGGCGGCCCGGGCGTGATGCCGAAGCGGCGCACCTGTTCGGCGGCCAGCAGGGTGATCTCGGCGATCTGGCTGGCATCGGGGTCGTAGTTGACGAAGGGGTCGGCAATGAACAGCGTGGCCCGTTCGAGGATCAGCAGCTGCAGGGCCGCCGGCGTGCTGACGCCCTCGCGCAGGCCGATGACGTCCATCACCAGATCCAGATGCTCGTGGTAGGTGCCCACGGGGCCGGCGATCATGGCGTCCACGTCGCCCCGTCGCAGCAGCAGCGAGGCGAGGATGGTGGCCCGGCTGCGGACGCGCTTCTCGGCGGCCTCAGGATGGACGCCGCGGCGCCCCATCAGCTGGTGGTATTCGCTGGCCAGCGCAGCGTAGTCGGGATAGTCCTGAGCGTCGATCAGCTCGAAATCGACGCCGGGCGTCACCGGCAGCCCCAGCTCCTCGATACGCGCCTCGATGACCGCACGGCGGCCGATCAGCAGGGGCCTGGCATAGCGCTGGCTGACGCAGACCTCCATGGCGCGGAGCACACGCTCATCCTCGCCTTCGGCGTAGAGCAGGCGCAGGGGGTTGTGTCGCGCCCGCTCGAACACCGGCTCCATCACGTTGCCGGAGCGGTAGACCAGGCGTGACAGCGAGCGGGTATAGGCCTCCAGGTCCTCGATGGGGCGAGCGGCCACTCCGCTCTCCATGGCGGCCTTGGCCACCGCCGGCGGGATGGTGTCGATCAGGCGCGGGTCGAAGGGCTTGGGCAGGATGTAGTCGGGGCCGAAGGTCAGCGCCTGGCCGCCATAGGCCACCGCCACCGTCTCCGGCACCGTGGTGGTGGCCATGTCGGCGATGGCCTTGACGGTGGCCAGCTTCATCTCCTCGTTGATGGTGGTGGCGCCGCAGTCCAGGGCGCCCCGGAAGATGAACGGGAAGCACAGGACGTTGTTGACCTGGTTGGGGTAGTCCGAGCGTCCGGTGGCGATCACCGCATCCGGACGCACCGCCTTGGCCTCCTCCGGCATGATCTCCGGGGTGGGGTTGGCCATGGCCAGGATCAGGGGGCGATCCGCCATGGTCGCCGCCATCTCCGGGGTGAGCGCGCCTCCGCTCGAGAGGCCGAAAAAGACGTCGGCCTCGTTGACGGCATCGGCCAGGGTGCGGGCCTCGGTGCGGGCCGCATAGCGCGCCTTGTACTGATCCAGGCCGTCACGGTCGGCGTGTATCACGCCGCTGCGGTCGCAGACCAGGATGTTCTCCTGGCGAACCCCCAGGGAGACCGCCAGGTCCAGGCAGGCCAGGGCCGCGGAGCCCGCGCCGTTGCAGACCAGACGGATGTCGCCGAGCGGCTTGTCCACCACCCGCAGGCCGTTGAGCAGCGCGGCCGCCGTGACGATGGCGGTCCCGTGCTGGTCATCGTGGAACACCGGAATATTCATCCGCTCGCGCAGGCGCCGCTCGATCTCGAAGCACTCCGGTGCCTTGATGTCTTCCAGGTTGATGCCCCCGAAGGTGGCCTCCAGGCCGGCGATGATCTCGATCAGCTTGTCCGGGTCGCGCTCCTCGATCTCGATATCGAAGACGTCGACGTCGGCGAACTTCTTGAACAGCACCGCCTTGCCCTCCATCACCGGCTTGGAGGCCAGGGCGCCGATGGCCCCCAGCCCCAGCACCGCCGTGCCGTTGCTGACCACGGCCACCAGGTTGCCGCGGGCGGTGTACTCGGCCGCCAGCAGGGGATCGCGCTCGATCTCCTCGCAGGCCGCGGCCACGCCGGGGGAATAGGCCAGGGAGAGATCCCGCTGGCTGGCCATGGGCTTGATCGCCTGGATCGCCAGCTTGCCGGGGCGGGGAAACCGATGGTACTGCAGGGCGCTGTCGCGCAGATCGTCTGCCATGTGCTCTACCCCATTCGTTGTTATTGACAGCGAGGCGGCCTCGGTGACCGTCTTGCCGATCGCCTTCTCGAACTGTTGTCAGTCCGGCTCTACCGGCCGAGCCACCCTTGCCTTGGCAACGCACTCGACTCGATACGCCTTAGGGCAATATCGACATCAACGGTTAACGAGCAATCAACGAAGATTGGATGCCACGACATCGTCATCGCCGTCCTCGCCGTTGAGGTGACATTCGAAGGGGGGATCCTGACTGCAGTCGTGAGGGTGGGCGTTGCGCGTCTCGTGGTCCTTCAGTCCTCGGCATTCAGCAATTCGCGGATCGCCCGGCCGATCTCGGCCAGCACCCGCTCGCTGCGTGCCACCTCTACTTCGCCGCGAACGCAGGCCACGACCGCCAGCTGGCGGCCCTCGCCCACCATGGAGACGATGCCGGCATCGCAGGCCAGGCGATGCTGGGTGCCGGTCTTGTGGGCGAAGCGGATGCCGGGCCCAAGGCCCGCCTTGAGCCGCTGCTCACCGCTGGCGGTGGCGGTCATGATCGCCAGCAGATCGGCGCTGGCCTGAGCCCCCAGCGCCCGCCCCTGCGCCAGGGCGGCGAGCAGGTCGGCGACGCCATCGAGCCGGCCGCCGTTGAGGCCGCTGGCGTAGTAGCGGGCGAAGGCGGCCTCCAGGCTCGGCAGGCGCAGCGCCTGGGGCGCAAGCTCCAGCCGGTCCAGCTAGCCACGCCAGCCGCCGGGCGTCGTCGGGCTGCTTCTGCAGCGCGATGAAGTCGAGGCCGGTCAGCTCCCGTGCGGCGGGATGCAGCGCCCCGTACACCTCGCGGCGCACGTCCACCAGGCGGGTGATCGGCCCCAGCCGCCGCGGCTCGTCGACCAGCGCCGCGGCACGCCGGTTGATGGCCGAAAGCCCCAGGTGCTCGATCAGCATATCGGTGGCGGTGTTGTCGCTCACCGTGAGCATCGCCACCAGCAGTTCGCCCAGCGTCAGCGGCGTGCCAGGGTCGTGCCAGTTGGTCGGGCCGGCACCGTCGATATAGTGGCGCTCCTCGAGGATCAGGCGCTCCTCGAGGGTCGTCTCGCCCACCTCCACCCGAGCCATCAGCTCGATGGCCACCGGCACCTTGACCAGCGAGGCTAGGTACCAGGTCTCGCGATCCCGCCAGCCGAAGGCAGGCGCATCCGAAGCCAACGGACGCAGGTGCACCCCCAGCTCGCCGTCGAAGGCGGCCTCGATGGCGGCCAGGCGCGATTCGAGCCGGGCCCGCCAGTCGGCCTCGACGGCGGTGGAAGCAGCGGTGGCCGTTACGGAAAAAGACAGTGAGAGCAGCAGGCCGGCCAGGGCCAGGCCTATCATCAGGGCGCGGGTCATCGCCTCGCTCCCATCCAGCGCAGCAGGGCGATCCAGCCCGCGGCCCCCAGCACCAGCGCCACGCCGATGCCCAGCGTCTGCGGATAGCTGTACACCTGCCAGGCCTCGAGCAAAAAGCGCAGGATCAGAAAGATCACCACAATATGAAACACGAACGCCTTGAGGGCGTCACCGCCGATCAGGGTGATCGGCCTAAGGGCGCGCGCCGCCCCCGCCCCACCCCACAGGCAGAGCGCCAGGATCACCAGGGCGCCGCCCAGGCTGAACAGCATGAAGGACAGCGCCGGCGGGTGCTTGCCGCGGTTCCAGGCCACGCCCATCAGGGCCTGGTAGAGCTCGGGCAGCGCCAGCGCCAGAAAGCCCAGCAGCAGGGCCACGCCGAGCCCGCCCACGACGAGGACCAGCCGTCGGCGCCATACCGGTGTCCCGTACCCGCGCAGCAGCGCCTCGCCGATCAGCAGACCCAGCATCACCAGCGGGAGGCGCGAGAGCTGCCCCCAGGCATAGTGGTCGTCATCCTCCACCAGGATCGCCTTGAGCGGCTCGATCCCCCAGAAGTGGAAATGCCGCTCCAGGGCCCCCGCCAACAGGGCCACCGCCACCGGTGCCGCCAGCCGCGACCAGAGCGGCAGACGCCGCCACAGGGGAAGCACCCAGGGCAGCCACAGCAGGGCAATGGCGTAGAAGCCGAGGATCTCCACCCAGATCGGAAAGCGCTGATACAGCAGGGCGTCGAGGATATCCTGAGGCTCATAGAGCGGCAGCATCTCGACGATGGTCAGCGCCTTGTACCAGAACAGCACCTCGAGCCCGCGCAGCAGCAGTTTGAGGCGCCGCCGCGGCCAGCCTGGCTCGCCGACCCTGGGCAGGAAGGCCACGGCCAGGGCGATGCCGAACACCACGATGAACAGCGAGGAGGAGAACTTGGTGAGCAGGTGGATCGGCACCATGCCCCAGTCGGGCACCTGGCGAATGCCGTACAGCCCGCTCACTGCATGGCTGAGGATCATCAGCGAGATGGCGATGCCCCGGGCCAGGTCGATGGCCTCGATGCGCGCCTCGGCGGCCGGCAGCACCGGCCGTTCGTTGAGTCTCGAGGTGACTCCCTTCCCCCATGCGGCTCTCCCGTCGCTGCTCGTCCCGGACTCAGTCTCGCCGAGACACCCCGGACTATGCCAGCGCGCCGGCCGTATACCAGGCGATCATGCGCTCTTCGTCGGTGGGAATCACCCACAGCCCCACCCGGCTCTCCGCCGCGGCGATATCGGTGGCATCGGCCCGGTTAGCGGCCGGGTCGAGGGCCGCCCCCAGCCACTGGCAGCCCGCCACCACCCCGGCGCGCACCGGGGCGGCGCGTTCGCCGATGCCGGCGGTGAACACCAGATGGTCCAGCCCGCCCAGCGCCGCGGCCAGGCTGCCGATCTCGCGCACGATGCGGTAGACATAGAGTTCGATGGCCTCGGCGGCCTCGGGGGCCTCGCTTTCCAGCAGCTCGCGCATGTCGCCGCTGATCCCGGAGACGCCGAGCAGCCCGGACTCCTTGTAGAGCAGGCGCTGCACCGCTTCGGCGGACATCCCCTCCTGGAGGATCAGGTGCAGCACCAGGCCCGGGTCGAGGCTGCCGCTGCGGGTGCCCATCATCAGCCCCTCCAGGGCAGTGAAGCCCATGGTCGAGGCCTGGCTCACGCCGTCGCGGATGGCACACAGGCTGGCGCCGTTGCCCAGGTGGGCGACGATCACCCGCCCCGGCGGCACGGCGCCCTGAGCCTCCCCGGGCCCTGCCCTGTCCGGCAGCACCCGCTCGTTGAGGGTGCGATTGATGTAGTCGTAGGAGAGGCCGTGGAAGCCGTAGCGCACCATGCCCGCCTCGCGGTAGCGGCGCGGCAGGGGAAAGCTCTGGGCCACCGCCGGCTGTCCGGCATGGAAGGCGGTGTCGAAGCAGGCCACCTGGGGCAGCGCGGGACGCAGCGCCGACAGTGCCCGCACCGGGGCGAGGCCATAGGGCTGATGCAGCGGCGCCAGGGGGTTGAGCGCCTCGAGGGTGCCTAGCGTGGCGTCGTCGAGGCGCACCGGGTCGGTATGCTCGCGCCCGCCGTGGACGATGCGGTGGCCCACCGCCGCGATCTCGCCCAGGTCAGGATGGGCCTCGATCCAGGCCAGCAGCCGCTCCAGGGCGGCGTCGTGATCGAGCGCGGCGGGTAGCTCGCCAAGCGGCGAGCCGGCGGGGTCCAGCGCCCGGCCCTCGGCGTCGTGCAGGCTCAGCCGCGCCTGGCCGCCTAGGCCGGCCAGGTGGCCACGAAAGCGCAGCGTCAGCGCCAGCGGGTCGGCCTCCACGGGCACGCCGAACAGCGCGAACTTGATGCTCGAGGAGCCGCTGTTGAGGACCAGGATCTCGCGCATCACCGGCCCACCCGCTGCTGATGGTCGGCGGCCAGCAGCGCAAGGGCGCAGGAGGCCAGACGGGTGATGGCGTCGTCGGCGCGGCTGGTCAACACGATGGGCACCCGGGCCCCCACCACCAGGCCGGCGCCGGTGGCGTCGGCCAAGTAGGTCAGCTGCTTCATCAGCATGTTGGCGGACTCCAGGTCGGGCGCCACCAGGATATCGGCCCGACCGGCCACCGGCGAGACGATGCCCTTGGCCGCCGCGGCGGCCTCGGAGACGGCGTTGTCGAAGGCCAGCGGGCCGTCGATCACCCCGCCGCGAATCTGGCCGCGCTCGGCCATCTTGCACAGCGCCGCCGCCTCCAGGGTCGAGGCGATCTTGGAGTTGACGGTTTCCACCGCCGAAAGAATCGCCACCTTGGGATTGTCGTTGCCCACGGCATGGGCCAGTTCGATGGCGTTCTGCACGATATCGCGCTTGGCATCCAGCTTGGGATCGATATTGATCGCCGCATCGGTGATGAACAGCGGCCGCGGGTAAGTGGGCACGTCGAAGGCCATCACATGGCTGATGCAGCGCTCTGTGCGCAGGCCACCCTCGCGCTTGACCACCTCATGAAGCAGTTCATCGGTGTGCAGCGCGCCCTTCATGATCGCCCCCGCACGCCCCGCGCGAACCTGCGCGACCGCTTCGGCGGCAGCGGCATGGCTGTGGGGCACATCGATCAGCGGGAAGTCGTCGATATCAATGCCGGCCGCCTCGGCCGCCGCCCGGATCTTCGCTTCCGGGCCGACCAGCAGCGGGCGAATCAACCCGTGGCGTGCCGACTCGTAGGCTCCCAGGATCGACACCTCGTCGACCGGGTGTACCACCGCCATATCCACCGGCTCGGGGTGATCGGCGGCAGTGAGCAGCTCGTGCAGGCGGGCGCGCTCGGCCATGCGCACCCGCGGCAGCACGGCCCGGGGACGACGGATCTTCTCGGTGGGCGCCTGGACCTGCGCCTCGCCCTCGATCACGGTGCGGCCGTCCTGGTTGGTACAGCGGCAGTCGAAGGTGATGCGCTTGCGCGCCTCGTCCTTGGCGCGCACCTTGACGCCGACATGCAGCACATCCCCAGGCGCACCGGCTCGAGAAAGCGCAGCGTCTGGCCGAGGTAGATGGTACCGGCACCGGGCAGCTCGGTGCCGAGCACCGTGGAGATCAGCGCCCCGCCCCACATGCCGTGGGCCACCACCTCCTGAAAGCGCGTGCTCTTGGCAAAATCCTCGTCGAGGTGCGCGGGATTGATGTCCCCGGACATGATCGCGAACAGCTTGATATCGTCCAGCGTCAGGCGCTTCTCCAGCGAGGCGCTGTCGCCGACGTGAATCTCGTCGAAGGTGCGGTTCTCGATATGGCCGTTGCCGTCCGTCAGCTCATGATTCTCCATCCGGCGGGTCTCCAGGGGTAAAAACGCTCATCATACTGCGTCGCAGCATGGACATGCCGTCAGCATCGACGATAGCTTGACCGATATCAAGGTCTTACGCCGGACCCATGCGGCTTTCGCAGGGCGCTGCCTAGGCAACTATAGTGACTCAGGCCCCTGGACGCGCTAGAGAGCACCCTCATGCCCGACTATCGCAACGATCCCACCCTGGCGATCCCCGCCTTTCCCGGCAGCCATCTGGTGCTCGACGACCATTACGTGTTCGTCTCGGGGCTGACGGTCGCCGATATCCAGGGCGGCGAGAGCGTGATGGGCGATATCGGCGAGGAGACCCGCTGGGTGATGCGCCGGCTGGAACGCATGCTCACCTATGTGGGCGCCGACCTGGCCGACACGGTGCGGGTGGACGTCCACCTGACCAACCTGGACGAGCAGCGCAACATGGACGCCGCCTATGCTGAATTCTTTCACCATCACCGCTATCCGGCACGCACCTGCACCATGACCCCGCGCCTTTACGGCGGCGCTAACGTGGAGATCACCCTGATGGTGCGCCGGCGCCGCGAAACGACGAGCTCGGAGGCGTGAGCCGCACCGTCAGAGGGTCATGCCCGGCTCGATGCGATAGCCCAGATCGATGGCCGGTTCGCCGCCCGCCTCGCCGTGGATTCGCCGGAGCAGCTCACCGGCCGCGCACTCGCCGATGGCCTGGCGGGGGTGATCACGCTGGCCAACCGCGGGGTCATCACCTGTCCCACGTCATGGCCATGGAAGCCGGCCAGCGCCATCTGCTCGGGCACCTTCACGCCGCGGCGCAGGCACTCGAAGTAGGCCCCACCGCCACGTCGTCGTTGGTGCAGAAAATACCGTCGGCCGCGGGATAGTCGCTGAGAATTTCTCCCAGCAGGGCCGCCCCCACGCTGTAGGAGGAGCGCTGGCTGCGCTGCAGGGTGACCGGCTCCAGGCCATGCTCCTGCATGGCGCGGCGGTAGCCCGCTTCACGCTGGCGGGTGCGCGCGTCGAGGCGCACGGCAAGGTAGAGGATCCGGCGTCGGCCGCGGCGGATCATCTCGCTGACCATGTCATAGGCGGCCTGGACGTTGTCGTAGCCCACCGCCTGATGCAGCGGCGGGGTCAGCGAGTCCATGATCTCGACGGTGGGAATCCCGGCGGTTTCCAGCATGCGCAGGCTGCGCGGGCTGTGATGGCTGTCCGAGAGAATCACCCCGTCCACGTTGTAGGAGAGCAGCGAGGCGAGGCTGCGCTCCTCCAGCTCCGGGCTATAGCCGTAGTGGGAGAGCATCAGGTGGTAACCCGCCGGCTCGGTGACCGTCTCGATGCCGACGATCACCTCGGCGAACACCTGGTTGGTCAGCGAGGGCACCAGCACGCCGATGGCGTGGCTCTTGGCCTTGGAGAGGATGTCCGGCGCACGGTTGGGAATATAGCCGAGCCGCTCGGCCACCTCGAAGATGCGCTCGCGCAGCCCCTCCGAGACCGTGGTGGGATCGCGCAGGCAGCGGCTCACGGTCATCTTGGTGGCGCCGACCTGGTCGGCGATATCCTGTAGCGTGGGGCGTTTCTTTTCACGGCATTCTGATCGAAGTGACGGTGAGCCCTGCCAGGCTCTGTCTGAAAACTGGCTGCGCTCGACCATACGGCGTTAAAAATCGGTTCAAAGTACTCATTTACACCCCGTAAACTCCGTCTTTTCGCCGATTTTTGCCTTGTCTGGCCTTCGCTCGCCGACTTTTCGGACAAAGCCTTGGGTGGGAAAGAGCGAGGCGCTCACCTTACCCAAGTTGACCCGCGAACGCATGTCCGCCTCGCTGCCCACGGATCAGCCGGCGCCCAGCCAGTCCAGGGCGGCATCGAGGATGCTGTCCGGCGAGCGACTCACCGACAGCGCCAGGGCTTCCCCCTCGCCCGGAGGCTCCAGGTCGGCCAGCTGGCTGTCCAGCATCTCGTCACCCTTGAAGAAGTGCCCCTGGCGGGCCATCAGCCGCTGTCGCAGCAGGGCCCGCTCGCCTTCCAGGTAGAGGATCCGCAACGCCGGGTCGGCGGCGCGCAGTTGCTCTCGGTAGCGGCCCTTGAGGGCCGAGCAGGCGATCACCAGAGTGGCATCGCGCCGCCGGTAGTCGGTAAAGAACCCTGCCAGGGTCTGCAGCCAGTCCTGGCGATCGCCGTCATCCAGCGGCACACCGTTGGCCATCTTGGCGATGCTGGTCGACGAGTGGTGGTCGTCGCCGTCGATGAAGTCGGCCTCCAGCCGCTCGGCCAGCAGGCGCCCGATATGCGACTTGCCCGAGCCGGACACCCCCATGACCAAGATGCGGTACGTGGTCCGTGGCATGATCACCTCCTTGTCGGTCTCAGTTGCCACGCACGGCGGTCAGGTCGGGCAGCCAGGTCACCAGCCCGGGGAAGGCGATCAGGATCACCGCCATGACCAGCAGGGTGGCGTAGTAGGGCAGCATCGCCTTGACCAGCTGCTCCATGGTCACCTTGCCTACCCCGCAGCCGACGTACAGGCAGGTGCCCACCGGTGGGGTCAGCAGCCCGATGCCCAGAATGAACGCCATCAGCACCCCGAAGTAGACCGGGTCGATGCCCACCGAGGTGACGATCGGCGTCAGCATCGGTGCCATGATCACCATCGCCGGGGTCAGGTCCATCACGAAGCCCACCAGCAGCAGCAGGCCGGCGACGATCAGCAGCAGCCAGAACGGGTCCTGGGTGATCGCCTGCACCTGGATCACCAGGGTCTGGGGCACCATGTTGATGGTCAAGAACCAGGCGATCACCGTGGCGAAGGCCAGCAGCAGCAGCACCATGCCGGTCAGCCGTGCGGTGCGGATCAGCATCCCCCACAGCTCGCGCACGTGGAACTCGCGGTAGACCGCCAGCGAGATGAACAGCGAGTAGAGCAGCGCGGCGACCGCCGCCTCGGTGGCAGTGAAGACCCCGCCGATGATGCCGCCGACCACGATCACCGGCAGCACCAGCGCCAGCCAGGCGGCCTTGAACGCCTGCCACAGCGGGCCGAGGCGGAACGTGCGGGTCTGCCCGGCGCCGCCGAAGCTGGCCATGATGAAGGTGGTAACCATCAGCCCGAGACCGATCATCACCCCGGCACGATGCCGGCGATGAACAGCCGGCTGATCGAGGTCTCGGTGACGATGCCGTAGAGGATCAGCGGAATCGACGGCGGAATGATGATGCCGATCACCGAGGAGACGGTGTTGATCGCCGTGGCCTGGGGCGCCGAATAGCCCTGCTGCTTCATCGACGGGATCATCATCGAGCCGGTGGCGGCGGTATCGGCCACCGCCGAGCCGCTGATGCCGCCGAAGAACATCGAGCCGGTGATCGCCACCTGGCCCAGCCCCCCGCGGATGAAGCCGACCAGCGCGCCGGCCAGCTCCATCAGTCGCCGGGCGATGCCGCCGGCGCTCATCACCTCGCCGACCAGGATGAAGAAGGGGATGGCCAGCAGCGGGAAATTATTGATCCCGCGCACCGACTGTTCGATGAGGATCGACAGCGGGATATCGGAGATCACCGCCATCACCACCGCGGCGATGCCCAGTCCGAAGGCGATCGGCAGGCCCAGGGCCAGGGAGGCGAACAGAATGCCGAGAAAGATCCAGAGCATGACAGGGAGTCCTTAGCGAGCGCCGAGCATCAGGCGGGCGGCGCACCAGGCGCGCCAGATCGCCACCGCGGCGATGAAGGCGGCGCACAGCACCAGCGAGAGATTGATCAGGTTCCAGGGCACGCCGAGGATCGCGGTGCGCCCGGTGGAACGGGAAATGACGAGGTAGCCGCCGACCATGATCACGATCATCAGGCCGGTGATCAGCAGGTGCTGGATCAGGTAGAGGCCGTAGGCGGCGCGCGCCGGCAGCTTGCGCAGCAGCAGGTCGACGGCGATATGCTCGAAGCGCGCGAAGGCCGCGGCGGCGCCGATGAACACCAGCCAGATGAACAGCATGCGCGCCAGCTCATCGGCCCAGGGCAGCGAGCGGTTGAGCAGCGCCCGGCCGATGACGTTGGCCGACACCGAGACGATCAGGGCCACCAGGATCGTGGCGATCAGGTGCTCCATGGCCACGGTCAGCCAGCGGAACGGCGCGGGGCCGCGGCGCTGCTCGGTATCGATCTCCAGCGGCTGGCGGCGCGGGTCGTCGAGAAACTCCGCCGGGTCCGGCGGGGAGTGAGAGGGTTGCATAGGCGCTCCAAACGCGGACGGACAGGACGCGGGGCAGCGTGCCCCGCGTCTGACTCATGGGTTGCCCGAGGGCAGACGCCTTAGTCGTTCATGGTCTGTTCGACGATCTGCTGGATCTCGGCGACCAGGTCCTCGCCGATGCGCGGCGCCCACTCCTCGTAGACCGGCTGCACGGCCTCCTGGAAGGCGGCGATCTGGTCGTCGTCGAGGCGGGTGATCTGCATGCCGCGCGCTTCGAGCTGATCGCGGGACCAGTCGTCATACTCGGTGGCCAGCTGGATCTCGTACTCGGCGGCCTGGCGGGCGGCTTCCTGAATCAGCGCCTGATACTCCTCGTCGAGGCGGTTCCAGGTGCGCTCGGAGATCATCTTGATGAACGGCGTGTAGACGTGGCGGGTTTCGGAGCCGTAGTCCTGCACCTCATAAAAGTTGGAGGTGAGGATGGTGCTCCAGGGGTTTTCCTGGCCGTCGACCACGCCCTGCTCCATGGCCGAGAACAGCTCGCCGAAGGCCATCGGCGTGGGGTTGGCCCCGAGGGTCTCCCAGATCGACAGGTGCACCGGGTTCTCCATGGTGCGCACCGACAGGCCGCGCACGTCGAGGCCGGCCACGTCCTCCGGCGTGGCGACCGGCCGCGCGCTGTTGGAGAGCTGGCGGAAGCCGTTCTCGGAGAACGCCAGGGCCTTGATGCCGGTGCCTTCGAAGCCGTCGAGCATCGCCTGGGCGACCTCGCTGTTGAGCACGGCGATGGCCGCCTCGCGGGTCGGCAGCAGGAACGGCAGGTCGAACACCGCCAGCTCGCTGACATAGGTGGTGGCCGGCGAGCTCGACGGATAGGTCATGTCCAGCGAGCCGGTCTGCAGCATCTCCATCATCTGCACGTCGTCGCCCAGCTGGCTGTTGGGGAAGATGTTGACGCTGATGCGCCCTTCGCTGCGCTGGTCGAGGATATCGGCGAAGTACTGGGTCGAAAGGTACTGCGGCGAGGTCTCGGCCAGGCCGATCCCCATGCGCAGGGTGATGCTGCCGTGATCGCCGACCGTGTCGCCTTCGATGGCGGGAGGCGCAGAGAGGTCGGGGGTCTGGGCGTAAGCGAGGCTGACAGAGAGGGTGGCCGCGCCGGCCAGCGTGAGCGTGGTACGCCAGATTGGGGTCATGGCGGTATCTCCATTGCAGATTATCGTTGTTGATGCGGGAGTCGGTGCCGCTTGGACCGAAAGTTCGACTCGAGGCATCGGATGACCCGGGATTGTTACCGGTAACATTCGATGATAGAAGCGTAGAAGGGTGGCCGCGGAGTGTCAACGCGTCTCGCGCCGGCCACGCCTAGACCTTAGTCGCAATACCGAAGAAAAACGACTCTTCGCACTTTAGCGTGAACATGTTTGGCGGGCTTTATGGGGGAGGCCGGCTCTGCCGGCGGTTCGACGCTTCGACGAAGGCGCCGCAGGCGCCCCTTGGGTAGCGCTGCGCGCTACTTCGCGAGCTGAAGCTCCCTCCCACAAAGCCAGTTCACGCCAGTCTACGATGAACCAGAAAATCTGCACCGATGGGGGTGCCGCGTGACCTCACTCCTCCGGCTAATCGAGCACTTCGACGCTCTCCAGCGTCAGCTGGCGCCCCTCCGCGGGGGCATACTGGAACTCGCCCACCACTCGCACCCGCTCGCCCAGATGCGGGGCGATCTCCTCATGGGAAAGATCTCGACGCGGTTGAGATCGGCGTCTTCGATCCAATAGTGCAGCGGCTCGTCGAAATGGCGCACTTCTCCCTGGGTAGCGACCACGGCCCCGTCATGGCTCGCCGGGTCGGACGCGAGCACCGCCAGGGTCACTTCCCGGGGCGCGTCGTCGCCACCGCAAGCCGTCAGGGCGGTGAAGAGCCCTGCCAGCCATAGGGACCTGGCACGAGCCGGCCGAATCGATGATGAGGGTATGCCCATGGTGGCCTCCGATTGGCGTTGGGTATCGACGCCCGAGCCGGCCAGCAACCCGGCCCGCGGCCGAGCCGGGCTCGGTCGCGGGCGCCGCCTCAGGGCAGGATCAGGGTCATGCCGGGCCAGACGTGATCCGGGCTCTCGAGCACATGCTCATTGGCCGCGTGAATCTCCGTCCAGCGGTTGGCATTGCCATAGTAGCGTCCGGCGATTCTTGCCAGGGACTCTCCCGGATTGACGCGGTAGAGGGTACCGCCCTGGACGCGACTGACCAGGCGCTGGTCGTGCTCCAGCTCCTCGGCCAGCTGCTCCAGGTCGGCCTGCTGGGCCGCGCTGCCGCCGCCGGCGCGGCGCAGTTCCCGCTCGGCAGAACGCATCGCCTGGGCCGTCAGCCGCGCCGATGCCTGGGCCGACTCGAGTTCCAGGGTGCCCCCCTCTTCCGGCGGCAACCGACTGCGCAGCGCTGACAGCTCGGCGTGGTGTTCGCGGTACTGGATATCGCGATCCCGCTGAGCCTCCTGCAGGGCCTGCTCCAGCTCGGCCACCCGCACCGAGAGGGCATTGACCTCCTCGCTGGCGCCCGCCTCGTCGTTGAGGGCGTCGCGGGCCTCCTCCGCCATGTCGGTCGCCTCGCTCGCCTGCTCGCGCGCCTCGGCCAGCTCGGCTTCCAGGGCGTCGAGCTGCCCGCGCAGCGCCTCCATCTCGCCCGCTTTCTCCTGCAGGCGGCTGTTGGCTGCCTCCAGCTCGCTTTGCAGCGACTCCTGCTCGGCCTGCAGCGCCTGGTCGTCCTGCTCGGCCAGCGCCGGCGTGCCAAGGGCGGCGACCAGTAGCCCCGCGGCGAATAGCCCGGGCAGCGGCAGCCGGCGTTTGGCCACTGGGGAAGCGGCGAGAACAGCTTCGGTCATAGTCGTGTCTCCCTGCGAATGCGTTTGGCCCGCCGCACCGTGCAGAAGGCCCATCGAAACCTGAGTCGCGGGTATGAAACCAGTTCATCCCGCCCCCTGAGTATGGACAGCCCGACGCCAGCTTTCTTGCCTTGGCTTCAACGCTGTAGCGAAACGACCCGGTTCCGGCCGGAAAGCCGCCTCACATTAAGATTCACAGCGCCTCTTCGCCGGCGTGCCTTCAGGTCGCCCCCGAGCGATGCAGGCAATCTGCGATAACCTCGCCCCGAGGATGGCATCCTGGCGCCGGGGACGGCATCATGGGGCCCCGATTTCCTCATCCATTCACCGTCCAAGAGGCCCCGTCCAGCCCCATGAGATTTCTGATTCGCTACTTCTTCCGCGGCGTTCGCCTAGTGCTCACTCCCGTGATGCTGACCGCCGAGAAGCTCTCCACGCCCAACCAGGACGTCGAACGCAGCGCCGACCAGCAGGCGCAGGTCGACGAGCAGTGCCGTTCGCTGGCGCTCTACCAGTTCCGCGCCTGCCCCTTCTGCATCAAGGTGCGCAAGGAGATGGCACGCCTGGGCCTGAACATCGAGCTGCGCGACGCCCGCGACGACGCCGAGCATCGCCAGGCGCTGGAGGCCGGCGGCGGGCGCGTCAAGGTCCCCTGCCTGCGGATCACCCACGCCGATGGCAGCGACGAGTGGCTCTACGAGTCCGACGAGATCATCGCCTGGCTGCAGCGTCGCTTCGATACCGCCGCCAGTCAGCCGGCCTGATCCTCTAGGCTGGCCAACAGCCGGTTGGCCAGCGCATACGCCTCCTCGCGGGCCAGAAACGGCAGGCTCACCCGGCCGTTGGCCAGATTAAGCCGCAGCGTTGCCACCCCGTGTCGGCGCTGCAGCCAGCTCTGCTGCACGCTCGCCGAGACCAGGCTGTGCAGGGGGAACAGGCTAGTGCGCTGGCCCCATAGCCCCTGGCGGACCCGCAGGTAGCCCCCTTCCCGGGCCCAGCCCAGTGCCAGCCAGCGCAGCTGCGCCAGCCCGGCCGCCAGGGGCAGCAGCAGCATGGCGAGCAGCCCCCAGATAAGCGGCGACAGACTGGCCGGCCCCGCCAGCCCGCCAAGCACCAGCAGCGCCGCGAAAAGTCCCAGCAGGATGCGCCAGAACATCACCCGCCGATAGAGAGGCGTGACCCGTGCCAGGGGCTGGCGCATCGCCAGGCCGGGCCAGAGCACGGCGCTCAGCGCCCGCCCCTGGGCCACGCTGAGTCCCGGCACCAGGAAGCGGCGCGACTCGGCAACGCTGCCCCCGCCCAGCGCCCCGAACTGATGGCAAACCAGATAGCCGCGACCCAGCAGGCGACCCAGGCCGGTCTGCACCCACTCCACCACCTGCAGGCGCGACAGCGTCAGCACCTGCTCCTGGCGATGGAAGAGCCCGCTGACCTGAACCTGTCGGTCGCCGTCATCGCGCAGCACATAGCCGTGAAAGCGCCACCAGGCGGCCAGCACCGAGAGCAGTGCCAGCACGACGATCACCGTCAGCAGCCCCAACGCCGCCGCCAGGGGCGCCGAGGCCGGCAGCCAGGCACGCAGCTCGAGATGCGGCAGGTGATCATGGAGCCAGCGCTCCAGCGGCTGCACCAGCGGCGAGAGCATCGCCGCGATCACATACACCGAGCGGCTGGTCAGGCCGTGCAGCACCAGCGCCCCGGCCGTGAGAGCGAAACGTACCCGCGGTGGCGCCGACGCCTCCGGCTCCTCCGGCGCCGGCGATGCTTCGGGGGTGTCGCCGGCGCCGCGCAGCCGCCGCCCCAACGCCTCGGCGATGTCACGGCGGATCCCCGGCAGCTCGATGCGTGAGGCTTCTCCTGCCAGGGTTTCCACCTGCCACTGCACCACACCGAAGGGGCGCATGTAGAGGGGCTGATGCACGGCGATATGCTGCACATGGGAAGCCGACACCTTGAATTCGCGGTGCTCGAAGAGCCCCTTCTGGATAACCAGCACGTCGCCCTCGAGGCGGAAGCGAAAGCGCCGGTAGTAGAGCAGGCTCAGCAGCACCGCCACCGCCAGCAGCAGACCGCCGCCCAGCAGCAGCTCGCGAACGCCGATCCGCTCCACCAGCGCCAGGCCAGCACCGGCTCCCAGCAGCAGCGGCAGGTGCTGGCGAATCAGCGACAGCCCGGAGGTCACCAGCAGCAGTCCCACCGCCCAGGGCGACAGCCGCTGCCACCGCGCCAGCCGCGCTGCGGCGTTCTCGGTTCCGGGGCGGCTCACGGCCCCTCCGGCGGCGAGGGCGGCGCCCCTTCCAGCCGCGACAGCAGGTGCTGCTTCACCCCCTCGGCTCGGGACGCCGGCAGCCCTTCGAGCAGCAGGTCCGCGCCGCGCCCGCCGGCCGTAAAACAAGCGAGTCGGACCAGCCCGAAGGCCCGCTCGACGGGGTTGCTGAGCGTTTCGACGTGCTGCAGGCGTACCAGTGGCAGCACCTGGGTACGCCGCACCAACAGGCCACGCCGATAGATCAGATCATGCTCGCGCACGCCGTAGGCGCGACGCCGCGCCTCGATCCAGCTCATCCCCACCGCGATCAGGCCGAACAGTGCTACGGCGCCGGCCGCCAGCAGCTGCCAGCGGTCTGCGGCCTCGTGCTGCACCGGGAAGATCAGCACCAGCACCGTGACCAGCATCCAGCGACCCAGCAGCAGCAGCGCCTGACAGGGTGCCAGGCGCGGCGAAACCGGCGTCAGCGGGGCCTGCTCGAGAGCCGGCAGCGAATCGGGGTCGAGAGGATCGTTGGTGAACGGCACGGCGGCTCCTGAATTCCAAGGGACATGGCGCACCCGCAAGCGAGAAAAGCGCAGGCGCGATGTTGCTGCACGGGCGCTATGCTGTAGGGAGTGGAACCGCAACAATCCGAAGGGAGGCACGGTAATCGGTCAATTGTCGGCCCTGGCGGCCGAAGGAGAAAGTACCATGGCCATCCCGATGACCATCCGGGAATACCTCAGAGCCTGCGATATCGACTATGAGGAGGTCAAACATCCGCGCGAGGTCAGCACCAGTCGGCTCGCCCAGGTGGCCCACGTCAGCGGCGAGCAACTGGCCAAGGCAGTGATGCTGCATGCCGACTCGGGCTGTCGCCTGGCGGTGCTGCCCAGCAGCTGCGACGCTGACCTCGAGGCGCTGTCGCAGCTGTTCAACGAGCGGGTCGAGCTCGCCTCCGAGGCCGAGATCATGAGCCGCTTCAGCGACTGCGATCCGGGCGCCACCACCCCGGTGGGCCAGGCCTACGGGCTACAGGTCTATGTCGACGACATGCTGCGCCATCAGCCGGACATCTATTTCGACGCCGGCGATCACGAGACCCTGCTGCATATGAGCGGCAGCGAATTCAACCGGCTGATGAGCAACAGCCCCCACGGGCACTTCAGTCGCCACCACTGAGCCGCCCTGCCCCAGCAGGGTATCCGGCTCCCCCAGGGCCGCGGCCGCTCACCGCGGCCCCGCTTGATTCCCCCGCCGCTTGCCTTGGCGGGGCCTGGCGCCTACACCTTGAGCATGGACAGCTCTCCCTCCCCCACCGGCCCATCCCTGGGTGCGCTTGCCATGCTGCGCTTCCTGGGCCTGGTCATGCTCGGCGCTCTCATCGGCGCCGTGGCGGCGCTGCTGGCGGTGGGTTTCGTGGCCGCCGTGCTATGGCTCAATGACCTACTGATGATCTCGCCGCGCAGCCGGATGATGGTCGAATCCCCCGGACTGCTGATCGCCACCACCCTCGCCGTGCCCGCCCTGGGGGACTGGTGGTGGGAGTGCTGCACCGCGGCATTCCCGAAGGACGCCCCCATACGCCCGCCGATGTGATCGCCGCCGTACAGACCCGTCGGGGCCGCCTGCCGGCCCGGGCCGGTGGCCTCTCGGCGGTGAGCGCCGTGGTCTCGCTGGGCGCGGGCGCCTCGGTGGGACAGTACGGTCCGCTGGTGCATCTGGGCGCCACCCTGGGCTCCCAGGTGGCGCAGCTGTTGCGGCTGGGGCGCTCCGACGACAACGTCACCATCGCCTGCGGGGTGGCCGCCGCTATCGCCACCGCCTTCAATGCACCACTGGCGGGAATCCTTTTCGCCCACGAAGTGGTGCTGCGCCACTACGCGCTGCGCGCCTTCGCCCCGGTGGCCGCCGCGGCCCTGGTCGGCCATGTGATCGCCACCGGCGTGCTCGAGCGGGGCGCCCTCTTCCATGTCGCCGACCCCACCCTGCCGGCCCCCTGGGAATTCGCGGTCTTTCTGGCCATCGGCGGCGTCGGTGCCATGCTGGCCGGCGCCTACATGACCGCCATCCTCGGGGTCGGACGGCTGGCACGCAGCCTGCCGCTGCCTCCCCTGCTGCGCCCGGCGCTCGCCGGGGCGCTGCTGGGACTGGTCGCCCTGTGGGTGCCCGATATCCTCGGCATGGGGCAGGAGACCCTACGCTTTGCCACGCTCTTCGGCGCCTACGGCTTCGGCGAGCTGATCGTGGTGCTGCTGCTCAAGCTGGCGGCCACCGCGCTGTGTCTAGGGATGGGCTTCAGCGGCGGGGTCTTCAGTCCCGCTCTGGTGATCGGCACCCTGTTCGGTGCCCTGTGCGGCACCCTGGTGAGTCAGTTGACCGGCGCTCCCCTGGAAACCTTCGTGTTCTATGCGGTGTGCGGCATGGTGGCCGTGACCGCCCCGGTTATCGGCGCGCCCTTGACCAGCCTGCTGATCGTCTTCGAGCTCACCGGCAGCTACGCCCTTACCACCGCGGCGCTGGCCAGCGTGACGCTGGCCAGCCCCATCGCCGCTCAGCTGTTCGGCCGCTCGCTGTTCGATATCCAGCTTCGGCAGCGGGGGCTGGACCTCTCGGGCGGCCGTGGCGAAGCGCTGCTCCGCGATAGCCCGGTATGCGACCACCTGACCCGGGAGTGCGTCATCCTGAGCCCGACGATGCCGGTCATCGAGGCGATAGGCGCCCTCAGTCGCGCCGACCACGCCGAGGGACACCTGGTCGACCCGCGGGGCCGCTACCTGGGCTGTATGACCCTGGCCGAGCTGGAAACGGCCCGCGAGCGTGGGGACGGCCATGAGGCGCTCGGCCGCCTGCCGCTTCGACCGCGCCCAACGCTGAGACCCGACGCCTCGCTGTGGGACGCCATGGCGCTGCTCCAGGAGGTTACCGGCGAGGCCATCGCAGTGGTCGATGGCGCCGATGGCGAGCGCTTCCAGGGTGTGGTCTACGAGGCGAGCATCACCCGCGCCTACCTGAGGCGCAGCGACGAGATGAGGCGAGAAGAGCATGAGAACCGCTGATCTGCGCGGCCTGGCCATCGGCTGCCTGCTGCTGGCGACGCCGGCCCTGGGGGAATCGGACTCGGCGACCCTGACCGTGCTGAGCTGGGGCGGCGCGTACGAACGCGCTCAGCGCACGGTGCTCTTCGACCCCTTCGCCGAGGCCAGCGGCATCGCCGTGGAGGCGGCGCGCTACGACGGCGGGCTCGACATGCTGCGCGATGCCGTGACCAGCGGCGAGGTGCCCTGGGACCTGATCGACATGACCCGCAGCGAGGCGATGGCGGCTTGCGACGAGGGGCTTTTGGAGCCGCTCTCGCCCACGCTGCTGGCCCCTGCCCCGGACGGCACTCCGCCCGCGCAAGACTTCCTGCCGGAAGCCCTGGGCCGCTGCGCCATCACCCACACGATCTTCGCCACCGTGGTGGCCTATCGACGCGACGCCTTTCCCGCCCGGCGCCCCACGCGGATCGCCGACCTTTTCGACCAGCAGCGCTTTCCCGGCCCGCGCGCCCTGCAGCGCACCCCCGCGGCCAACCTGGAGTGGGCGCTGCTCTCCTATCGCGTCCCCCGTCAGGAGCTCTACGAGCTGCTGAGCACCCAGCGCGGCCTGCGCCTCGCCCTGGAGCGGCTGGATGGCCTGGACGACATACGCTGGTGGGAAGGCGGCGAGGAGTCGCCGCGCCTGCTCGCCGAGGGCGAGGTAGTGATGGCCTCGGGCTACAACGGCCGCTTCTTCGACGCCATGCTGCGCGAGCAGGCGCCCATCGAGATCCTCTGGGACGGCCAGGTGCAGGAGCACGAGACCTGGGTGATTCCACGGGGCAGTCGCCATCCCGAGGCCGCCCGCGACTTCATCCGCTTCGCCACCACCACCGAGCGGCTAGCCGAGTTTGCTCGCCATATTCCCTACGGGCCGGCACGCCGTTCGGCGGCACTGCAGGTCACCACGCATCCGGAAAGCGGCATGGACATGCGCCTGCACATCCCCACCCATCCGCTCAATGCCGAAGGGGCGATTCTCAAGGACGAGACCTGGTATGCCCGCACTCGGGAACGCATCGAAGCCTACTTCGAGGCCTGGCGGGAAGGTCGCTGACCCTGGCGTCCGTCACGCTTCCTCTTCCCGAGGCCGATAGGCGTGACGCAGGTTGCGCTGCACCGGCTCCGGCGCCGGCTCGTAGTGGCTGAACTGCAGAGTGTAGCTGCCAGCCCCGCCGGTCAAGGCGTTGAGCCGGCTGGGGTAGTCGGCGACTTCAGCCACCGGCGCCAGGACCTGAATGCTGACCTGGTCGCCCAGGGTCCGGGTGTCCTGGATGCGCCCGCGACTAGCCGCGAGGTCCGCGGTGAGGTCGCCCATGGCGCTGCTCGGCCCCTCCACCACCAGTTCGGCCATGGGTTCGAGCACGATGGGCGAGGCCTTGCGCACGGCATCCAGAAAGGCCTTGCGGCCGGCAATGACGAAGGCGATCTCCTTGGAGTCCACCGGGTGGGTCTTGCCATCGTGAACGATGACCCGGACGTCCTGCAGTGGATAGCCGGCCACTGCACCGCTGGCCATGGCCTGGCGCACCCCCTTCTCTACTGCCGGCAGCAGCACGGCGGGAATCACCCCGCCGCGGATGGTGTCGGTGAACTCGAAGCCAGCACCCCGAGGCAGCGGCTCGACGCGCAGGAAAACCTCGCCGAACTGCCCAGCCCCGCCGCTCTGCTTCTTGTGGCGGCAGTGCCCCTCCGCCGCCGCGGTCACCGTCTCCCGGTAGGCGATCGATGGGGTACTGGTCTCGACCTCCACGTGGAAGCGCTGACGCAGCCGCTCCAGGGCCATGCGCAGGTGCAGTTCACCCAGCCCGCGCAGCACCGTCTCCTGGGTCGCGGCGTCCTGCTCGACCCGCAGGCCGGGGTCCTCCTCGACCATGCGAACCAGCGCTTCGGAGAGCTTCTGCTCGTCGCCGTGACGGGTCGCCTGGATCGCCAGGCCGAAGACCGGCGCGGGCAGCTCGACCGGCCGCAGGCGAATATGGTCCTCGTCATGGGAGTCGTGCAGCACGCTGTCGACGGTCACCTCCTCGACCTTGGAGAGCGCGCAGATTTCGCCGGGGCCACAGCGCTCGACGTCGAGGTGCTGGTCGCCCTGCAGGCGGAACAGGGTGCCGACGCGAAAGGGTTTGCGCGCCTCGCCGATGAACAGGCGGGTGTCCCGGGTCACGGTGCCCTGGTGAACCCGAAACACCGCCACCTTGCCGCGGTAGGGATCGTGCTCGATCTTTACCACATGGGCCAGCACGTGGGCCTCGGGGTCGGGACGGGCCCGGTACTCGTGGGTCCCCGCCTCATCCTGGCGCAGGAATGGCGGCGGGTTACCTTCCAGCGGATTGGGCATCAGCCGCGCAAAGACCGACAGCAGCTCGGCAATACCGGCCCCGGTGGTCGCCGAGGTGAAGCAGACCGGAACCAGGTGGCCCTGGCGCAGCGCCGCCTCGAAGGGGGCGTGGAGCTGGTCGGGATCGAGCGCCTCTCCCTGCTCCAGGTAGAGGGCCATGAGCGCCTCGTCCAGCTCGACCACCTGGTCGACCAGCTGCTCGTGGGCCTCGGCGACAGAGGCGAAATCGGCGTCGCCGTCGGGGGCGAAGAAGCAATCCACGACCCGCCGAGCGCCGTCGGCGGGCAGATTGAGGGCCAGGCACTGGGGCCCGATGGTGTCGCGCAGCGTGCCCAGCAGCGCCTCGAGCCCGGCAGGGTCGACGTCGATCTGGTTGACGATGATCAGTCGGCACAGCCCGCGCTGCTCGGCCCACTGCAGCAGGCGCCGGGCCATGGCATCCAGGCCGTCGGCAGCGCTGATCACCACCGCCACGGTCTCCACCGCCGGTAGCACCGACAGCGCCGCCCCCTGGAAGTCGGCGTAGCCGGGCGTGTCGATCAGGTCGATCCAGGCGTCTTCCCACTCCAGCCCCAATATCGCCGCGCTCACCGAGTGCTGCAGCCCCTTCTCCAGCGGCGAGGCATCGCTCGCGGTGGTGCCCTTGTCGACGCGGCCGGGACTGGCCAGCTCGCCGGCGGCGGCCAGCAGCGCCTCGGCCAGGGTGGTCTTGCCGGTGCCGGGGCCGCCGGCCAGGGCGATGTTGCGAATACGCTCAGGGACTCGTGCGACCATGGGGGCCTCCACCAGGCTGTCGGCAACTTGCCTAAAGCGTAGCAGGACATTGCATCCCCGAGCTCCTCAGCGGTGCAGCCAGCAGGCCGAGAGGTGGCGTTCGCGGGGGCGAAGTCGGGCGGGTCGTCGCGGTCGCACAGCCCAGCCATGGCGTGGGGGCAGCGCGGATGGAAACGACAGCCCCGGGGGGCTGGATCAGGCTCGGCGGCTCGCCCGCCGGCACCTCGCGCAGCCGACGGGCGTTGGCCGCATCGGGGTCGGCGATGGCGGCCAGCAGCGCCTGGGTATAGGGGTGCTGAGGGTGGTCGAGCAGCTCCTCTACCGAGGCGCTCTCTACCACCTGGCCGGCGTACATCACGAAGATGCGCTCGGCGAAGTGGCGCACCGTGGAGAGGTCATGGGTGATGAAGGCCAGGGTCAGCTCGCGCCGCGCCTGAATGGCGCGCAGCAAGTTGAGGATCTCGACCCGCACCGAGGCGTCGAGCATCGAGACCGGCTCGTCGGCGATGACCATCGAAGGGGCCAGGATCAGCGCCCTGGCGATCACCACCCGCTGCTGCTGGCCGCCGCTGAGCATGTGCGGAAACTTGGTGAGGTACTCCTCGGCCGGGGAGAGTCGCACCTCCTCGAGCACCGCACGGGTGCGCCGCTCGCGCTCCTGGCGGTCCTTGATCCCATGCACGATCAGCGGCTCGGCGAGGATACGACGCACATCGAGAAAGGGCGGCAGCGCGCCGTAGGGATCCTGTTGCACATAGCCCACCTCGGCCCGGTAGGCCTTGAGCTCGGCGGGGCTGAGCGACTGCATATCGCGCCCGGCGAAGCGCACCTCGCCGCGGGTGGGGCGATGCAGCCCGAGCAGGGTGCGGGCCAGAGAGCTCTTGCCGCAGCCGCTCTCGCCGACGAAGGCCACCGCCTCGCCGCGAGCCAGCGTGAAGGTGACCCCGTCCACCGCATGCACGGCGCCGACACGCATGAATCCCCACTGGCGCAGCTCGAAAAAGGTCTGCAGGTCGCTCACCTCGAGCAGCGGCGCCGAGGCGTCGGCGTGAGCTTGTGAGATCGCCATCATGCCCCTCCTCCGGCCTGAGTGTCGTCATGCAGCCAGCAGCGCACCCGGTGGCGCTCGGCCAGGCGAATCGCCCTGGGGTCGCGGGCGCAGGCCGCGAAGCGGTGCGGGCAGCGCTCGGCGAAGCGACAGCCCCCGGGGGGCGCGAACAGGCTGGGCGGCTGGCCGGGAATCGCCTGGGGTCGGCTGCGCTGACGCAGCTTCGGCACGCTGGCCATCAGCATCTGGGAATAGGGGTGGGCGGGGTCGGAGAAGAAGCGCTCGGCATCGCTGACCTCGACCAGCTGCCCGGCGTACATCAGCGCCACTCGGTCGGCCAGCTCGCTGGAGGTGGCCACGTCGTGGGTGATCAGGATGAAGCTGGTACCCAGCTCGCGCTTGACGCGCTTCAGGGCGTTCATGATGCTCGCTTGGGTCAGCACATCCAGGGCCGAGGTGGGCTCGTCGAGGATCACCAGCTCCGGCTCGGCCACCAGCGCCATGGCCAGCACCGCCCGCTGGCGCATGCCGCCGGAGAGTTCGAAGGGGTAGCGGGTCATGAAGTCCGTGGAGATGCCCACCAGGGCGAACACCTCGGCGGCCCGCGCCAGGGCACGGCGCCGCGGCCAGCGGCGCAGCACCCGCAGCGGCTCGGCGACCTGCTCGCCCACCTTGACCACCGGGTTCAAGGCGTTCATCGAGGCCTGCATCACCAGCGCCATGCGCGACCACTGCACCTCGCGGCGAAAGCGCTCGTCGGTGAGCGTCGACAGCTCGGTGTCGCCCAGGGTCACCCGCCCGCCCTGATGATGGACGTTGCGCGGCAGCACCCGCATCAGGGTCTTGGCCAGCGAACTCTTGCCGCAGCCGGACTCGCCCAGCACCACCAGCGCCTCGTTGCGCCTGAGCTCGAAGTCGATCCCGTCCACGGCGTGCACTACCCCCTGTCGGGTCTGATAGTGGAGCCGCAGGTCGTCCACACGCAGCAGGGTCGCCTCGCCCATCACAGACTCCTCAGTCGCGGATTGAAGACCCGATCCAGGGCGAAGCCCAGCATGGCGAAGCCCAGGCCAGTGAGCATCAGCAGCACCGCCGGCGATACCACCCAGTAGTAGTAGCCGTTGTAGAGCGCGCTCTGGGACTGGGCGTCGTTGAGCACCTTGCCCAGGTGGGCAGCACCGGGTCGCCGAGCCCCAGCACCGCCAGCGACGCCTCCAGGAACACGAAGGTGGGGATCAGGGTGACGAAGGTGGGGATCAGCACCGGCAGGATGCGCGGGATCATGTAGCGCATCACGATGCGCAGGTTGCCGGCGCCGTAGGCCCGGGCGGCCTCGATATAAGGCGCCTCGCGAATCGGCAGCAGCATCGCCCGGTACATCTTGATCCCGGCGCTGAAGATTCCCAGCACCACCACCACGCCGAGCATCAGCCAGATACTGGTGGAGTAGAGGGTGCCGACCATCACCAGAATCGGCAGCAGCGGCAGGATCATGTTGACCTCAGTGAGCCGCTGAATCACCGCGTCCACCCAGCCGCGGTACCAGACGCCCACGGCGGCGATCACCAGGGTGGTCACGGTGGTGCCCACCGCCGCCAGCAGGCCGAAGGCCAAGGCTACCGGGGTGCCCCACATCAGCGCCAGGCTAAGGTCGCGGCGCTGGTGGTCGGTGCCGGCGATGCCGTGGACGCGGCCGTAGAGCGCCAGCTCGGCCTCGATGCCGGCCGTCTCATCGAACACCACGGTGTCGAGCAGCAGCCGGTGGCGGCCAGGCAAGACCTCGGGCTCGCCCTCCGCCGCGGGGTCGGCCAGCAGGCCGATATGCGGTACCAGCCCACCCAGGCGCCGCTCCAGGGCGCGATCCTGGGAGAGCGAGATACGATCCTGCCGGCCGATACGGTGCCCGCCCAGCGCGATCTCGCGGCCGTCGGGAGTCTGCCACACCAGCCGCGCGAAGGGCCGCTGGGCGTGGTCTTCGGCGCGCAGGAAGAGGTTCAGCTCGCTGGGAAAGCCGGCATAGGCGTAGTCCACCTCCAGGGGAATGCGCAGACGTCGCCCGCCCTCGAAGGGGATCTCCTCCACGTCGGCACCTTCGCTGTCAACGATCAGGGTGCGTGCCTCGCGGCCCCCGGTGAGCCGGTCAAGCCACACCGGCGAGGCGTTCACGGGATGCAGCTGCCAGGGCTCGCCGCCGCGCCACTCCTCCAGGGCCTGGGAGTAGGGAATGGCGATCACCGTGTAGAGCGACAGCCCCACCAGGACCGCAATGATCGCCATGCCCACCAGCGCCGAGGGGTAGCGACGCAGCTCTGCCCAGCGCTCTCGCCAGCGTTCACCGATCATCGCCGCCCTCCTTCGATGCGCACCCGCGGGTCGAGCAGCGCGTAGAGAATGTCCAGCAGGAACACCGTGACCGCCAGCAGATAGGCGAAGATCACGACTCCGCCGATGATCACCGGGGTGTCGCGATGACCGATCGCCTGGAACAGCAGCGAACCCAGCCCCGGCCAGTTGAACACCTGCTCGAGGATGATCGCCCCGCTCCACAGGCCGATCAGCATCAGCAGGAAGCTGGTGATGATCGGCGACAGGGTCGGGCGCAGGATGTAGCGCCGCTCGATCAGGTTCGACGGCAGCCCCTTGGCGCGCGCCATCTCCACGTAGTCTTCGCTGGAGTGGATCAGGAAGAAGGTGCGCCAGGAGTAGATGGAGATGAAGATCGACGACAGGAACATCGCCACCAGCGGCAGCAGCATGTGGCGCAGCACGCTGGCGGCGTACTCCCCGCGCCCCTCCGGCGGCGGGGCAGTGACCATGCCGCCCGCCGGCAGCACCGGCACCACGAAGGCAAACAGCAGGATCAGGAAGATGCCGTAGAACCACCCCGGTGCCGCCGAGGTGGGTGCCAGGGCGATCACACTGCGATCCAAGGCGCTGCCGTAGCGTCGGGACAGGTACAGGGCGGCAAAAACCGAGACGAAGAACACCAGCAGGTTGGCGCTGCCGAACAGCAGCAGCGTGGCCGGCAGTCGTTCGACGATGATGTCGTAGACCTCACGGGAGCCGCGGTCGCTGTGCATCTGCTCGGCGCGCCCCAGGTCGAGGCGCATGGCCCGCTGCAGGTAGTCGACGCTGCGCACCACGAAGGGCTGGTCGAGCCGCAGCCGCTCCACCTCCAGGGCCACCTGACGCTCGATCAGCTCGTTGCGCTCCTGCGCTGGGAGGTCCTGGAAGGCAGGGTCGGCGCGCACCGCTTCAGCGGCCTGGCTGCGGATCTGCACCAGGCGCAGCTCATCGACCTGGCCGCCCATATTGGCGATGACGATGGTCAGGTAGACCCCCACCAGCACGGTGAGCAGCAGCGCCACCAGGCGCTTGCCGGCAAACAGCAGCAGGTGGCGCAGGTCGCGCAGCAGGCCGCGACGCGGCGGCGGCGCCATGGGCGAATCGTTCATCGCGCCTCCTCCAGGCCGCCGGGCGGCACCGTGGCAAACACATGGGAGACGAAGGCCGGCAGCGCCACGCGCCGGCTGGTGACGGCAAGCTCCAGGCTGTTGGCGCCCACCCCCAACGCCGCCAGGGCTTCCGGCGACAGCCGTATGCGCCACTGGCCGTCGCCCAGCGCCTGGGCTTCGCCGCGCCGGGCCAGCTCGCCGCGCCCGTCGAACAGCAGGTACTGCACCTGCTGGATCGCCTCTTGCGGGTAGGGCTCTCCTTCGAAGGTCACCGCCAGCTGGAATTCGGCACCTTCCAGCCCCTCCCCTCCGCCAGCGGCCAGGGGGCCGTTACCCGCCGGCCCCACCGCCACGCGACCGCTCTCCACGACCATGGGACCCTCCAGCGCCAGCTCCGGCACCATGGGAGTGGTGAAGCCGAGCCACTTGTCGGCCGGGTCCGGGAACTCTTCGAAGCGGCGCATCACCACGCTGCCTTCCACCGGGTGCACGGAGTGCAGCTGGAAAGGGCCGTTGCCGATCCAGAAATGGCCACGCTCGGCGTGCCAGTCGATGAGCGACTGGTAGCGTTCGGCGATCGCCTCCTCATCGAGCCACTTGGCCAGCACCTCGGGATAGAGACGCGTGCCGCGCTGGCGTGCCTCCCTCAGATGGCGCTCGAGAATCGGCAGGCTTGGGCCGGCCACCAGGCTCATCCAGTCCACCCGCAGACGATCGGCCTTATTGGAGGAGAACGCCAGCTCGCCGCTGGCCTCGGCGAGTATGCCCAGCGTCAGGGTATGCCAGGGGGTCGGCACCGGCGCCCTGGCGGCGACAATGGTCTCGGCATCGGGATAGATCTGGTCGCTGTAGATCTCGATCACCAGCGGGTCCTCGGCGACGATGCGCCAGCCGCGGAAATGGCGCTGGAAGGCCTCGAACACCGGCAGGTGGGCGATATCGAACAGCGGGCTCTGCTCGTCGGCGCGCTCGAAGGTGAGGATCCAGGGCAGCACGAAGTCGGCCGGTGAGAGGTGTGAGCCGTCGTGCCAGCGCTGTTCGAAGAGGCTCGGGTCATAGGTCACCCGGACCCGGGTTCGCGCCGTGATACCGTCCGGGTGCTTGTCGCCGACGGTCATGAAACGGCCGGCGTCACCGTCCCAGTCGATCCAGGCCTCCTCGGGGACCTCAATGACCTCGGCGCTCTCCACGCTCAGCCAGTCCAGGGTGCGCTCCACCGGCACGTCCTGCTGCACGGTGACCTCGGCCGCCGCCAAGCGCTGGGGCAGATCGAGGCCGGTGAAGGGGTCGGGCATCACCACCGGGTCCTGGGTGGCGCGCGTCAGCATGGTGTCGAAGACCCAGTTGCTGCCCGCCACCGGATTCCAGGGTTCGGTAAGGATACCCGGGGTGCCCAACACCATCTCACCGCCTACCCGGTCGGTATAGCGCAATGTGTAGGGCCATAGCGCCGAGCCGGAGAGCCCCCGGCCAGATCCACCGCGACCGCGACATTGGCGGCCCGTGCCGAGGCGTTGAGCTGATCCACCAGCCAGATGCGCACCGAATCCTCCATGGCCAGCTCCAGGGCCCGCGCCATCATCGCCTGGCGCTCCTCCCAGGTCGCATAGTCGCGGCGCTGCAGGCGGTCGGCCAGCTCGTCGAATTCCGGCACCGGCTCATAGGCCTGCCACAGCGGTTCGGCCCGGCCTCGGGGGGTGTAGTAGAAATTGAACCCCTCGGCCTGGTCGCGCTGAATGACGATGGTGATCCAGCTACCGGTATAGAGATGCCAGTGACCGGCGCGGGGATCGCTGGCGATCCACAGCCGGGACGCCTCCTCGGCGGTGCGGTAGCGCCGCTCGACCGCAAAGCCGATATCCTCCATCAGGTTGGCGATGTAGTCGCCGATTCGCCGGCGCTCGTCCTCGGTGCGGATCAGCGCCCTGAGTTGCACCGGCTCCCCCTGGTAGCGCCACTGCCCCTGCTCGAAGCGGGCACCTAGCGACTCCATCTCCCGGTGAATCACCTCGATGGCGGCATCCGGGTCGTGGGCATAGCGCAGCTCCAGCTCGCGGGCCACGTCGGCCAGGCGGGCGTAGTCGGGAAAGGCGGTGGAGAGCGGCAGGTAGCGCGGCACCGCCAGCCCCCGTAGATCTCCTCGGCGATATGGCGGCGATTGATCAGGCGATTGAGGGCCTCGCGGACGGCTGGCACATGGAAGGGATTGAGGCTGCCATCGGCCAGCTCCGGCCCGGCAGGGTTGAGGGTCAGCTCGCTGGAGGTACCGTAGGAGAGGTCGTAGTCGGCATACAGGGAGTCCCGCAGGCGGTTGAACACCGTGGGGCTGGAGATGCCCTGGGTGAAGAGCTGATGGCTGCCCGCCTCGATCAGCCCGGTGACTCGGCCCACCTCCGCCTCGCGGGTGAACACCAGCTGGTCCACGATGGCCCCGCGGCGGCCCTCGAGCTGGGCCGCGCCGACGGTGTCGCTGGCCTCGCCCGCAACGGGCGGCTGACGCGCCGGCGTAGTGAACGCCGGGCGCAGTGCCACCGCCAGCACCGCCACCAAGAGCAGCAGACTGGCCGCGAGTACGACTCCCCTCATAGTTCCACCACTGCAGTGTGCCTCGGCAGGGTCACTGACCCGTAGGATTGGGTAATCCGTTTTGACACCCTAGGCAAGATGACCGCTTCGGGAATAGTGGCCGATTCAACGCTTGGGGCCCTTGCACTAGGCGGGTGACATCGCACAATCCCCCTCGCGCCCCACCCACCCAGGAGCCGACAGTATGGAAGCGAATCAGGCATCGACGGCACCGTGCGTGCTGGTCACCGGCTGCTCCAGCGGGATCGGCCACGCCGCGGCCCATGCCCTGAGCCAGCGCGGCTGGCGCGTCTTCGCCACCGTCCGCCGCGAGCAGGATGTGGCCAGGCTGCAGGACGAAGGCCTGGAGGCGCTGCCCCTGGATCTGGCCTGCAGCGAATCGATCACCGAGGCCGTGGAAAGCGTGCTGGAGCGAACCGACGGGCGCCTAGACGCTCTGTTCAACAACGGCGCCTACGGCCAGCCTGGCGCGGTGGAGGACCTCTCCCGCGCGGTGCTGCGCGCCCAGTTGGAAACCAACCTGCTCGGCACCCATGAGCTTACCTGCCGGGTACTGCCCACCATGCGCCGCCAGGGCCATGGGCGAATCGTGCAGAACAGCTCGGTGCTGGGCTTCGCCGCCCTGCCCTACCGCGGCGCCTATGTCTGCTCCAAGTTCGCCCTGGAGGGGCTCACCGATACCCTGCGCCAGGAGCTTGCCGGCACCGGCATCCACGTCAGCCTGATCGAGCCAGGGCCTATCACCAGCCGCTTCCGAGAGAACGCCCACCGTGCCTTCCGTGCCCATATCGATGCCGAGCATAGCGCCCACGCCGAGACCTACCGGGCGGTGGAAAAGCGCCTCGGCGGCAGCGACGCCGGCGGCGCCTTCACCCTGGGCCCCGAGGCGGTGGTCAAGCCGCTGACCCACGCCCTGGAGAGCCGCCGCCCCCGGGCGCGCTACTATGTCACCCTGCCCACCCACCTGTTCGGCACCCTCAAGCGCCTGCTCAGCACCCGGGCGCTGGACCGGGTGCTGCTGCGGGCCACCCGCGACGAGCGACAGCCCTGAGCCCGGAGAGACAAGGCTCTGTCCGAAAAGTCGGCGAGCGCAGCCAGGTTTCGGGCAGAGCCTAGATGGCGTTGCGCAGCCCCAGCTCATAGGGGTGGGGGTCGAGATAGGTCTGCTCGCGGATATAGTCCGAGCCGTGGCGCCTCAGGTAGTGGTTGAGCAGGCGGATCGGCACCGCCAGGGCCACGTGGCCCAGGCGATACTCCTCGATGGCCGCCAGCAGGTCCCGGCGGGTCTCGCCGTCCAGGGCTGCCTTGAGATAGCCGAACACGTGCATCAGGGCATTGGTGTGGGTCTTGCGGGTGGCGGGCCGCCCCAGGGCCGCCATGAAGCGCTGCAGATAGTGGGCCAGCACCTCGTCCAGGGGCCGCCTGCTGGCCTCGGCGAGATAGCGGCCCAGCTCGCGGTAGCTCTCCACATGATGGGCCATCAGCAGGTACTTCTGGCGGCTGTGGAACTGCAGCAGGGCGTGGTAGCTCGGCGCCGGCGCGACCCGGCGCTTCCAGTCATCCAGGGCGTAGACGCGAGTGATGAAATTCTCGCGCAGTACGGCATCGTTCATGCGCGCCTCCTCCTCCAGCGGCAGCGCCGGGAAGTGGCAGCGCAGTTCGCGGACGAAGGCGCCGGAATCGGCGTGGCTGGGCATGCCGTTGTGATGATAGACCTTGACCCGCTCCAGGCCACAGCTCGGCGAGCCCTTCATCAGGATGAAGCCGCGCAGATGGCGATGGCGCTCGATAAAGGCGCGGCTGACCTCGGCGAGCTTGTCGGTGACATCGAGGCTGGGGTCCACGGTGCCCCGCACCCGCGGGGTCTCGCCGAGCGCTCCCACCAGGCGGATCGGCTCCCTCGGCACCCCCAGCCCGGCCTCGAGTTCGGGACAGAAGGGCTCGAAGGCGAAGCGCTCGCCAAGCACTTCCAGGCAATAGCGCGAACGCTTGTGACCGCCGTTGTAGCGCACCGGCTCCCCCATCAGGCAGGCGCTGATGCCCACCGGGATGCCCTGGGACGACGCCTGTTGCTCTGCCATTGATCCGCTTCCTCCTGTCGTCGCGTCGGCTCTCATCGCGCCGCCTATCCCGGGCGCGCCTGCCGCCATTGTGGCATAGCCTGGCGCCATGGCCAGAGCCGGCCAGGCCAGGTGGGCCGTCGGCCTGCGGGGCACCAGTATCCTGGCAACTCGGTCGACTAGGCTTGGGGAGACGGGTGTCCTGCCTTCACGAGGAGTTCAACGACGATGTTCAAGTCCGTACTGGTGATCGGCCATTTTCGTGGCATTCGCTTCGAGGTGCATATCAGCTGGCTGATTATCTTTGCCTTGCTGGTGGTGAGCATGAGCACCGGCTTACAACAGCACCATCCCGACTGGTCGATGACGACCGCCGTGGGCACGGCGGTCGTCACCTCGCTGGTCTTCTTCGCCTCCATCGTGGCCCACGAGCTCGGCCATAGCCTGGTGGCGATTGGCCGCGGCGTGCCGGTTCGCGCCATCACGCTGTTTGTCTTTGGTGGCGTTGCGCAGATGAACCGAGACCCCGATCGCGCCAATGACGAGTTCTGGATCGCCATCGCCGGGCCGGTGGTGAGCTTCGCCCTGGCGCTCGCCTTCGGACTGTTGGCCCAGCTGACCGCCGACTGGTATGAGCCAATCCCGGTGGCCCTGGGCTGGTTGGCGCTGATCAACCTGGTGGTGGCGATCTTCAACCTGATACCGGGATTCCCCCTGGACGGAGGGCGCGTGCTGCGCGCCCTGGTATGGAAAGTCACCGGCGATGCGCGCAAGGGCAACATGACCGCCCGGGTCAGCGGTCGGCTAGTGGCCTACGGCCTGTTCGGGATGGCACTGTGGAACATCCTGGTATTCGGCAACCTGGTGGGCGGGCTCTGGATCATGCTGATCGCCTGGTTCCTGCTCACCATGACACAGGCCCAGAGTCGCATGTTCGATATGCGGGAGCGGCTCGCAGGGGTCGTGGCTCGCGATCTGGCCGAGGCGAACGTGCCCAGCATTGAGGCCAACTGCCGCCTCGACGACTGGGTCTACCATCACGCCCTGCCCGCCGGACGGCGTGCCGCCATGGTCGGCGATCCCCAGCGAGTAGAGGGGCTGATCAGCCTGAGCGATACGCGCAAGATTCCCCGTGAGCAGTGGCCCGTGACACCGGTAAGCGCCGTGATGACACCCCTGGATACCCTCTACCATGTCGCCCCCGACACCCCGGCCGATGCGATCTTGCAGCAGATGAACGCGCACGGCCTCAACCAGGTACCGGTCATGGAGGGCCGCCGCGTCAGCGGCTGGATCGACCGCCAGCGGCTGCTGCGCACCATCGAGCTCTATCTGGAGGTCGAGCGATAAGGGGGCTGCCCTACCGCCGGGCCAGCGTCTCCACGGCTTGGGCCAGGGCCAGCGTGACCCGCGCCATGCTGTCATAGTCCAGGGTGTCCCAGGTATCGCCCGGGCCATGATAGTGGGGATTACGGAAGTTGGCGGTGTCGGTAAGCATCAGCGCCGGGTAGCCCATTTCCCAGAAGGCCCAGTGATCGGAGCGACGGATATCCCGGATCAGCTCCGGCGCCGCCAGCCCTTCCGAGGGGATCTCGGCATGCTCCCGGAAGGCGCCGGTGGCCTCGCGTACCAGCCGCCGCGAGGCCAGGTTGCCGACGAAGGCCACGAAGTTGCCCGTGCTGGGGTAGACGAGGTCGAGCAGCGGCGGATGCGACTGGCTGTCCGGCGCCTCGGTGAAATAACCCAGCATCTCCAGGGCAATCATGCCGACGATATCCTCGCCCCGCGCTCGCGCCTCACGGGCGTAGCGCAGGCTGCCCATGGCGTCGCTGCCGAAGAAGGGCGCCTCCTCGTTGACAAAGGCGACCAGGTGCACGCTGCGTTCGAGCTCGGCGTCGCGTAGCAGCCGCGCCAGCTCGAGCAGCACCGCCACCCCCGAGGCATTGTCGTCGGCGCCGGGGCTGCCGCGCACGGTGTCGTAGTGGGCGCCGATCACCAGCACTTCGTCGGCCCGATCACGGCCCGGTAGCCGAACCTCGAGATTGTAGAAGGTCTCCTCCCCGGTAGGCACGGCATGGCGGTGTGGCGCATGCCCGGCGCCACGCAGGGCATCTTCGATGGCATCGGCGGCCGCATGCAGCGCCTCGGGGCGCCAGTAGTGGCGCTCACCGATCTCGTCGGAGAGCGTGCGCACATGGCCGAACAGCCGCTCCCGGACGGCCTCGCCCTGGGTATCCAGCGGCGGGGGCGTACCGCGAAAGGTGCTGCCCGGCATCTGAAACATCAGCCAGTACCCCCACCCAAGGCCAGCACGACCAGCAGCAGTAGGCCAGCGCCCCCCAGCAGCGCCGTGATAACCCGTCTGTTGGACACACCGGGCACCTCCTTATCCATCAGGTCGGCCCCTAGGCCGGCGCAGCCGATACCACTGAGACAGGTAGACCAGGCCATACAGGCTGACCCCCAGGATATCGGTGAACCAGTTGGGCTGGATCAGCATGAAGGCCACCCCCAGTAGCACCCACCGCTCGACAACAATGGTGCGGGTCCGCACGAAGCCCTGCACCCCGGCAGCGAAGGCCAGCATGCCCACCAGGGCGCTGCCGAAGATATGCAGGATCTGCCACCAACCCTCGACACCGATCTGCAACAGCTGGGTATTGAAGATGAACATGAACGGCAGGATGGCCGTGCGCATGTCGTAGATAAAGCCCTGCACCCCGGTACGAATCGGGTTGCTGCGGGCGATGCCCGCCGCCGCATACGCCGCCAACCCCACCGGCGGCGTATCGTCGGCGAGGATACCGAAGAAAAACACGAAGAGATGCGCCGCCAACAGCGGAATGCCGAAGCCAAACTCATTGCCCAGATTGTAGATCACCGGCGCGGTGAGGGTCGCCATCACCACATAGTTGGCCGTGGTCGGCAGCCCCAGGCCGAGGATCAGGCTCGCCACCGCGGTGATCAACAGCACGATGGCGAACTGCGTGGTGGTGTCGAAGGTCCCCACGTTGCCACCGAAGAAGTCCACCACCGGCAGGGTGAAGGTGCCGATGCCGCTGGCCATGGCGGCACTGAGAATCTGGATAATCTCGGTGAGCCGTAGCCCCACCCCCGTCTGGCCCACCGAGCCGACAATGATCCCCGCTGTCGCCACCGCCACGGCGATCCCTACCATGTTGCGCGCCCCTGAGACCAGACCGTGAAACAGCATGATCAGACCGTGCTGTAGGGCGGGCAGCAGGGGACGCCCCTGCAGATAGGCCTTGATCGGCTCCTGTACCACCATTAACACCGCCAAGGTAACGATGGCCGTCATCACCGCATAGCCGGGCGTACGCCGTTCGATGACCAGGAAGTAGACCAGCACCACTACCGGGATCAGAAAGTGAAGGCCGCCGATGAAAGTCTGAAGTCGCGGCGGTAGCTCGGGTCGGGGAATACCGTGCAGGCCAAGCTTCAGGGCCTCGAGGTGCATGATGTAGAAGAGCGCAAAATAGGCCACGAAGGCCGGGATCACCGCGGCCTGGATCACCTCGATATAGGGCACGCCGACGAACTCGGCGATGATGAAGGCCGCCGCCCCCATCACCGGCGGCATCAGCTGACCATTGGTGGAGACCGCCACCTCGCAGGCACCGGCCTTGTGGGCCGGATAGCCGGTACGCTTCATCAACGGAATCGTAAAGGTCCCGGTGGTCACCACATTGGCCAATGACGAGCCCGAGACCATCCCGGTCATCCCCGAGGCCACCACGGCGGCCTTGGCCGGGCCGCCGCGCAGGTGGCCGAGAAAGGAGTTGGCGACGTCGATGAAATACTTCCCGCCCCGGCCTTGTCGAGCATCGAGCCGAACAGCACGAACAGGAACACAAAGGCCGTGGAGACCCCTACCGGCACCCCGAAGATCCCCTCGGTGGTCACGTACTGCTGGCTGATCGCCCGGGCCAGGCTGGCACCGCGATGGGCCAGCAAATCGGGCATCCAATCGGCGAGCCAGGGAATGGCACCGCGCGGCCCTGCCAGTTGGTAGAGGAAGAAGGTACCAGCGACCACCACCAGCGCCGGGCCCAGGCTGCGGCGGGTGGCCTCCAGCAGCAGCAGCATGAACAGCAGGCCAATCCACACCTCTCGGGTGATCGCCAGCCCCTGGCGGGCCTGTAGCCCTTGGTAGTCGAACACCAGATAGAGCGCGCCCAGTCCCGCCACCAGGGCGAAAAGGTAGTCGAACCAGGGCACGCGATGCACCTGCTCCAGGCGTAGCGATGCCAGCACCGCAGCACATAGCGCGACCCCGACCCCCACCGCCAGCCAGCCCGGTACGGTCAGCGGTGTGACCACCGACAGCAGCATCATAGCCGTATAGCCGACCCCCAGGCTGATGCCGCCGAGCATCGCCAGCTGAAAAAGCGACGGCCGCTGGCGACCGCGTATCGCCGGAAAGACCAGAAACGCCAGGGTAACGCCGAAGAACACATGGATGGCGCGCTGGATCACCACGTCTACCGCCAGCACGCTGGCCACGCCGAGCTGAAACAGCGACCAGGCCAGCGCCAAGGCCACAATGACCCAGAGTAGCGCGCCACTGGGGATGCGGGCACCTGTCTCAAACTCCTCGACCAGCCGACGCGCCTGAGCGGCCGCCTCATCATCGAGCCGCCGATGCGCATCGGCCTGGGGCGACGTTTTTCCATTTGATGCGCTGTTCGGCCGATTCGGCGGCGGCTTCTCGACCATGCGCCACCCCATGCTCAGGAAACGGACGCCAGGGCCTGTCCAAAGGCCCTGGCGAATACCCACTGGGCAGCCCCTACAGCAGGCCCGCCTCCTGGTAGGCCCGCTCGGCGCCATCATGTAGCGGCGCGCCGAGACCGGTCAGGAAGTCCTCCGCGGTCAGAAAATTAAGGGCCGGGTGAATCTGGGTGAAGTCCTCCAGGTTGTCGAGGATCGCCTTGGTGACCCTGTAGACCACCTCCTCATCGAGGTCGGTGGTGGTGACGAACAGCGCCTTCACCCCGAACAGGGTGATGTCCTCTTCCTGTCCCCGGTAGGTGTTGGCCGGCACTTCCGTGAAGGCGAAATAGGGGAACTCCTCGACCAGCGCTTCGAACTCGGGCTCATCCATGGGCACGAAGACCACGTCCTGAGTCGTGCTGATATCCTGCAGCGCCGCGCCGCCGATACCGATGGTGTAGAAGAAACAGTCGACCCGTCCATCACGCAGGAAATCGACGCCCTCGGGAGCGGTCAGGCTGTAAGCATCGATATCGTCGAGGCTGATCTCCAGCGCCTCGAGCGCCTGCTCCACGGTGAAGCGGATGCCGGAGCCGGGGTTGCCGATATTGACCCGCTTGCCGAGGATATCGCGCACGCTGCCGATGCCGGCGTCGCGGTCGCAGACCAGATGCAGCGGCTCGGCGTGGAGCCCCATCATGGTGCGTAGCTGCGGCACGGCCTCGCCTTCAAAGCCCGCTTGTCCCTCATAGGCCTGGAACACCACGTCGGACTGGGCCAGCGCCATATCCAGTTCGCCCGCGGCCAGGGCACGGGCATTGAAGGCCGAGCCGCCGGTTGCCTCCACCGTGGCTCGCACGCCGATATCGGCCTGGTTGATGATCTGGGAAGTCGCCCCGCCGACGGGATAGTAGATGCCCACTACGCTGGCGGTGCCGATGGTCAGGAACTGGCGCTGTGCGGTGGCATGATGCGCGACGAGCGCGAGTGCCAGCGCCAGGAGAGCTATGGTGAGTCGCTTCATGGCAGCCTCCTTCCGAAGGGTCGATAGGACACAAGGCTTCCTGCGGCCCCTGCCTGCTTACACCTCGCCTGCCTCCCAGCATTGCACTCTCTAGATCCCGCTGGCGGATCGGCAACGGGGCCAGTTCGCCGACCAGTCGGGACATGGGTGTACTAGTCATCGAGGGTCACGTCAGAGCCGCCCATTGCCGCCGGCACGTCCTTCATCTTGGTGATCCCATCGGCTATCTTGAGCACCGACTCCTGATAGTGCACATGAATGCCCGGCGCAAAGGGAAAGTCCGGCATCACGGCCGCGTAGACGTCGATCAGTCCCAGCGTGGGATGTTCGGTCAGGACATGTCCCCCACAAACCGTGCACCACTTGCGAACGCTGGCCGGTGTCTTGCTGTAGCTGTCCAGGTGCTCGGCCCCCTCGACTACCTCGACGGCATCCGGCCGCCACAGCGTAAAGGCGTTAACCGGACCCGCCGACCAGCGCCGACAGGAGTCACAGTGGCAATATCCCATGCCTTCCGGCTCCCCAGTAACCTGCACCTGCACGGCGCCGCAGAAGCAGCTGCCGCGGTACTGCTGCGCTTGTCCCATATTCCACCTCCTGCATCCTCTACAGAGCACGAGAATGATTCTGTATTAGTGTAGTGGGTCGGGCCGGTTTTGCCGACGAACAGCGCCATCGCCCGTGCACGACGCCCGTACGCGACGCTCGAGGAAGACGCGAGGAGGGAGAAAGCGGCCTGAGAGACGGCCGGACAGGCAGCGGTGGCGGGACGGTATGAAGCAGCGAGCCTCAACGGGGCAAGGACGCCCGCAGCAGCAGGTTGCGTGGCGTGAGATCGCGGGGGCAGAAGGTGCCGAGTTCGACCTCGTAGCCGGCCTCCTCGAGGCGCAGCAGCCGATCCAGGGCCAGCCAGACTTCCAGCGGGCGGCGAAACAGGTGGCGCACCAGCTCGAGGCGCGACACCTCGCGCTGACGCCGCCGCCCCGCCCGCTCCAGGGCTGCCCAATCGACGCGCTTGGGCAGCGTCAGTCCCTTCTGGTCGGCCGCCCAGCGGCAGAAATCGGCGAAGCGCTCGGGCAGCCGGCCGTAGGCCAGGCTGGGCACCGGTAGATAGGTATCCTGGCCGCGGATCTTGCGCTGCAGGAGGTCGAAGCCGAGCCGCCAGCCGTTGGTGCGCTCGCGGTTGAGCCGGACGTTGCGCGGGGCGGTCACGGTCTCCTGCACCGCCAGGGCAAGATCCTCCCGGGATAGCGTCAACCCGAGGGCATCGACAAGCTCGCGCCCCTGTCGGGACATGGGCCGGTAGCGTTGGTCAGCGGTGCGCTGATAGCAGCAGGGCGCCAGGGTCACCGCGCTGCCGCGGCTCACCGCCAGCTCGAGCAGGCGCCGGTGCAGGTCGCCGCAGGCGTGTAGCGCGACCGCATGGGTCTGCCGCCCCAGCCAGCGCGCCGCATCCCCGGCCAGCACATCCTGCTGGCGCACATCCAGCGCCACGCCCTGCCGGTCGGCCAGCCGACGCGCTTCAACGCACAGCGAGGGTTGCCACTCCAAGGCCGTGACCGGGCCGTCATGCCATCGCGCCAGAGTGCGGGCCAGGTGCCCCTTGCCCGCGCACCACTCCAGCAGCGCCTGGCCGGGCACGCTGGGAGTGTGGGCCACGAAGGCTTCGATCTGCTGCCATTTGCGGCCACCCACATGGCAGGACCACGCCTGGGGTAGCGCCGCCCCTGTCGCTGTCAACGCCGGGAGACTCACCTGTTGCGCCAGCTCGGCGACGGGCAGCCAGGCCGCCAACGGCGAATCATGGAAAGGCGAATGCTGCAGCCGCTCGCTGTCGTCGTCACTGAGCGCCAGCAGCGCCTCGACCAGGGCGGGGAACGCCTCCCCCAGGGTGGCCGGTGATACTGGAAGGGCAGCGGCTGCCAAAGCGGCCGCCATTCGGCCAGCAGCTCGGTCAGCCGCCGAAAGCGTTCGACAGGGGTGGCTACCACCGGATCATTCCATTATGTCAGACACTGCCTCGGGGCACGCCGCAACGATGCGCCGGCTGGCGCGATAACGGCTCGCCAGCCGACGATGAGGGATCACGATGCCTTGTGGCTCGAAGTGGCTTCGGCCTCGTTCAGAAACGCCTCGCTGAGGTAGAGCTCCTCGTTGCTGTTGACGGTCACGCCACGCTCGAGGATATCGGCGGCGATCGCCTGAGCCTCCTCGAGGGAGTGCAGGGTGTAGGTGCCGCACTGGTACTCGTTGAGCTCGGGAATCTGATCGGCGCTCGGCACCCGAGTGACGTCCCGCATGGCGGCCAGCCAAGCGTCTCCCACGGCCCGCTCGGACGGCGTGCCGATCAGGCTCATGTAGAAGCCGGTACGACACCCCATGGGCGAGATATCGATGATCTCGACCTCCGGGCCGTTCAAGTGCTCGCGCATGAAGCCGGCGAAAAGGTGCTCCAGGGTGTGGATGCCCTTCTCCGAAAGGATCTCCCGGTTGGGAATGCAAAAGCGCAGATCGAACACGGTGATAGGGTCACCCGAGGGGGTCTGCATGGTCTTGGCAACCCGGACGGCGGGTGCCTGCATGCGGGTATGGTCGACGCGAAAGCTGTCCAGTAGGGGCACGACAGGACTCCTGTAAGAAAAATGCAGGCATTGGTGATGCGACCCGCGCACCATAGCGCAGGCGCCCCACGATACCAGATCATGGGGCAGGATGGTGCCCTCGTCGGCAATGGCCCAGGGCAGTGGCTATAGCTCAGAACTCGACTTTGCGGGCCTCGATATCGAAGTCCACCGCCACGTCGATCCCCTGCGCCAGGCTCGGCGGCTCGCCAAGCGACTCCTGCAGCGCCAGGGTACCCTCCACGCGACCGGCGACATGGGCCACGTTGCCCTCCACGCTGAAGGTCTCCAGGTGGAGGCTGACGTCGGCATCCTCCGCGGTGTAGACGGGAGGCATCGCCGTGGCACTGATGAGGTGGACCACGTCGAAGTCGACCAGCTCACCATCTGCCACGCTGAGGCTGATGGAGAAGCCGTCGCGGGTACGCCAGGAGTCGGGTCGACCACCCCGAGGATATCGACGCTGTAGATGCCTCCCAGGTCGGTGAAGGTGGCGTTGGACTCCCCCCTCCTTGAGGATGTACCACTGCCGCTCTTCCCCGTCTAGGGTACCCGCCAGGCGATCAGCCAGAAGCGGCGCAGGGCAAGCCCCACCATCAGCAGTGCCCCCAGTGAGGCCAGTTTCCATCCGTTCATGATACGCTCCCGTTGTAACGCCAGGCGATGAGCGTCGCCCCGGCCACCGTGCATCCAGCGTAGCAGACAGCCCCCCAAACGAGCTCGCCACCCCCGGCTGTCGTGCTATCCTCGCCTCTCCCTTCAATGGCATACGCCCCCATCATCAAGGAGCGCCTCATGGCCAAGGCAAGCGCACGTCATATTCTGGTGAGCAGCAAGGAGAAATGCGAGGCCCTCAAGGCCGAAATCGAGGGCGGGCGTGACTTCGCCGAGGTGGCACGGGAGAACTCGACCTGCCCATCGGGTCAACAGGGCGGCGAACTCGGCAGCTTCGGGCCGGGCCAGATGGTCCGCGAGTTCGACGAGGTAGTGTTCTCTGGCGAGCTGAACAAGGTGCATGGGCCGGTCAAGACCCAGTTCGGCTACCACCTGCTGGAAATCACCAGCCGCAGCTGATCGCTGCCGGGTGGTACACCCCCATGTCGAGCCCGCCAAGTGGGGCGGCGTGGGGGTGTGCCGATGCTCGCGATCGTGGAGGACCCACTCTTGAATGATGCCGCGATGATCCGCATCGAGGGATTGTCGAAGACCTTCAGCGGAGGCTTCCAGGCGCTTAGGAACATCGATCTGACGATTCGCCGAGGCGAGATCTTTGCTCTGCTCGGCCCCAATGGGGCCGGCAAGACCACCCTGATCAGCGTGATCTGCGGGCTGGTCAATGCCAGCGCCGGACGCGTGCGGGTCGATGGCCATGACAATGTGGCGGCCTATCGACGCGCCCGGGAACTGATCGGCCTGGTGCCCCAGGAGCTGACCAACGAGGCTTTCACCACGGTCTGGGACACGGTGAGCTTCAGTCGCGGGCTGTTCGGCAAGCCAAAGGACCCGGCCCATATCGAACGGGTGCTGCGTGCCCTGACGCTGTGGGACAAGCGAGATAACCGCCTGCTCGAACTCTCGGGCGGGATGAAGCGACGCGTCCTGATCGCCAAGGCGCTGGCTCACGAGCCGCAGGTGCTGTTTCTCGACGAACCCACCGCCGGTGTCGATGTGGAACTGCGCCGTGAAATGTGGAGCGTGGTTCGCGGCCTGCGCGCCCAGGGGGTGACCATCATTCTCACCACGCATTATATCGAAGAAGCCGAGGAGATGGCCGACCGCATCGGCGTGATCCGCCGGGGCGAGCTGGTTCTGGTGGAAGAGAAGCGCACCCTGATGCAGCAGCTTGGCCGCAAGGAGCTGACCCTGCACCTCGACACCCCGCTGAGCGCGGTTCCCGACGGCCTCGCCAACCATGAGCTTGCCCTAGTGGAGGAGGGCCATGCCCTGGTTTACACCTACGATGCCAGTCAGCCGGGCGAAGGCTCAGGAATTTCGGCACTGCTCACCGATCTGGAGGCGGCCGGCCTGCAGGTAAAGGATCTGCATACGCGACAGAGTTCGCTGGAGGATATCTTCGTCAGCCTGGTTCGGGAGAACGCATGAACCTGCAGTCGGTCAAGACCATCTACCTGGCCGAAATGGCCCGCAGCCTGCGCACCGTGCTGCAGAGTATCGTCTCACCGGTGGTCTCTACATCACTCTACTTCGTCGTGTTCGGTGCCGCCATTGGCTCACGAATCAGCGAGGTGGAGGGCGTGAGCTACGGCGCCTTCATCGTGCCGGGGCTCATCATGCTGATGCTGCTGACCCAGAGCGTGGCCACCGCCTCTTTCGGCATCTTCTTTCCGCGCTTTTCCGGCTCGATCTACGAAATTCTATCGGCCCCGATCTCCTATTTCGAAATCGTGCTCGGCTATGTCGGCGCAGCCGCCACCAAGTCGCTGATCTTGGGGCTGATCGTGCTCGGCACGGCACGGCTGTTCGTGCCCTTCACCATCCAGTATCCGCTGGTCATGCTGCTGTTTCTGGTGCTGACGGCCGTGACCTTCAGCCTGCTGGGATTCATCATCGGCATCTGGGCCGACGGCTTCGAGAAGCTGCAGCTGGTCCCCCTGCTGATCATCACCCCGTTGACCTTCCTCGGCGGCACCTTCTACTCCATCGACATGCTGCCACCCTTCTGGCAGGCAGTGACCCTGCTCAACCCAGTGGTCTATCTGGTCAGCGGCTTTCGCTGGAGCTTCTACGGCATGGGGGACGTCAGCATCTGGGCGAGTCTGGGAATGGTAGCGTTGTTCCTTGGCGTCTCGCTCGCCGTGGTGAACTGGATCTTCAAGAGCGGCTACAAACTGAAACCGTGACGAGCGCTTCGAAGATCGGGAACTCCCTTCCGGTCGACCTCATGCATGGTAAGCGCGGGTCAGGGGCGATGCATGCCGTTATCTTGCGCAGTCTTCTCCAAACGTGATGCGTTAGTTAACGTCATCCTGTCCGTTTGCAGGGGGCATGGGAGCAACAATCACGCCACCCTACACTGTATTGCCACGGGAAATCGCTCGAACCCAGGCAGGCCAAACCGGGCCAAGCCTTGCAACAATCATGAATTCGCGGGAGCCGAAAATGCGCGCTAAGCCATGGAATCCGTTCTTCGCCGCAGCCCTCCTGGCCACCTCATGGGGGATGGCGGCGCCGGCACTGGCCGATGATCGGGTCAGTCTGATGGTGTTCGACGCCTCGGGGTCGATGTGGGCCCGACTCGAGGATGACAAGTCGCGTATCGAGGTTGCCCGGGAGGTCATTGATGAGTTCGCCGAGAGCCGCGATTCCAGCGTGCCTTTCGGGCTCGTGGCTTACGGGCATACCCGGCGCGGTGACTGCGACGACATCGAATCGGTGCTCCCGCTGGGAACCTACGAGGGCGGCGAAATTTCCCGGACCGTTCGGGAGCTCAATCCGCAGGGCATGACGCCGCTGACGGACGCCATGGCAATGGCCCGTGAACAGATTCCGCTTACTGCAGAAGCGGCCGACATCATCCTGGTGACCGACGGGTTGGAAAATTGCGGTGGCGACCCCTGTGCGCTGGCGGCCGAGATGGCAGCAGAGGGGATCAACATCCGTGCCCATGTGGTTGGCTTTGCGCTCGAGGAGGAGGCCGTGCAGACCCTCTCCTGCGTGCCGGAGCAGACCGGTGGACAGCTGTTCACTACCCAGTCCGGGGCTGAGCTCAGCAAGGCCCTCAACGAGCTTTCCATCCCCGTACCCAGCAAGATCCGCGTGCAGCTGCGTGCGCTTGATGAGCGCAGCCCCGAGGAGCATGTCCGGCTCGTAGAGTGGGATGTTGCCAGCGATGCAGGCGAGGAAGCCTATGCCGGACGCAGTCGGGGCATCATCGACCTCGAGCTGATGCCCGGCGGCTACAGTGTCGAAGCTGAAGCCGATAGCTTTGCCGGAGCCGCCGAGTTCGAGATCACCCCGCAGACCGATGACCCCATCGACATCATGATGGCCAAGACACAGGCCACGCTGATGCTGCATGCCGAGGAGGCCGACACCGGGGCAGAGCTGACAGGCGTGGACTGGACCCTACTCGATGTCACCACCGAGTCGACGCTGGAGTTGCATAGCGATCAAGCGGGCTTCACGCCGTTGCATCTCGAACCTGGCGAATATCGTGTGATCGCCGAGCGCGGCAAGATGAGCGGCGAGGGCCATGTGACCGCCACGCTTGACGAGGATCGCGACGTCGTCATCGCCCTCGAGCGGGACATCCCAGACGCTGCCATCTATGCGCCCGACAGCGCACCGGCCGGCTCCACGGTAGAGGTCAGCTGGGACGGCCCGGAAGAGGAGCGCGATTTTATCGCCGTGGTGGAGCCGGGAGCCCCCGAGGGCGCATCGGGACATTCGCGCCGTGCCAGCAGCCGGGTCCGCGGCAATGAAACGGTATCCATCCAGATGCCCGACGCCCTCGGCATCTTCGAGCTGCGCTACGTGCATCGCGAAAGCGAAGCGACGCTGGCGAGTCACGACATCGAGCTGATGCCCGTGGAGGCCTCGGTCTCGGCCCCCGAGGAAGTCGGCACCGGAGCACAGTTTGAAGTGGAGTGGGAAGGCCCGGTCAACCGCAACGACTACATCGCCATTGTCGCGGCGGGTGCGCCGGATGACGACACCGGCCATGGGCGCCGCGCCACCTCTCGCGTATCGGAGAGCGGTGAGCCGGTCACCCTGCAGGCACCGGATGCCCTGGGCCCCCACGAGGTGCGCTACGTGATTCGCGACAGCCGTCGCGTGCTCGCTTCCCAGGAAGTGACGCTGACCCCCGTGGAAGCCTCGGTCTCGGCCCCCGAGGAAGTCGGCGCCGGAGCACAGTTTGAAGTGGAGTGGGAAGGCCCGGTCAACCGCAACGACTATATCGCCATTGTCGCGGCGGGTGCGCCGGATGACGACACCGGCCATGGGCGCCGCGCCACCTCTCGCGTATCGGAGAGCGGTGAGCCGGTCACCCTGCAAGCACCGGATGCCCTGGGCCCCCACGAGGTGCGCTACGTGATTCGCGACAGCCGTCGCGTGCTCGCCGCCCAGGAACTGACCCTGACACCGGTGGCGGCGTCGCTCGAAGCCCCCGACACCGTGCTTCCGGGCGCGGATTTCGAGGTGCACTGGGAGGGGCCGCAGAACCGCCGGGACTACATCGCCATCGTGGCGCCGGATGCCCCCGAGGGCGATAGCGGCGATAGTCGCAGCGCCAGCAGCCGCGCCGCCGGCGACAGCGTGACCCTCACCGCCCCCGACAGCGAGGGAGACTACGAGATACGCTACGTCATTAACGACTCGGACCGCACCCTGGCGGCCATTCCCATCCGCGTGGGGGGCACCGATGTCACTCTGACGATAGAAGCCCCCGTGGAAGCCGGCGGCGTCGTGGAAGTCAGTTTTTCCGGCCCTGGGCGCTTTGAAGACCTCATCGAGATCGTGGAATCCGGCGCCGACCCGGGCGATGATGCGGTGCGGGATGCACGTGCCTCTCAAGGCAGCCCGGTTCAGCTCTTTGCACCGTCCGCGGCGGGTAGCTACGAAATCCGCTACCGGGCCACGGACAGCGGTGATGTGCTTGCCACCACCCCGCTGGAGGTGCAGTAAGCCTCATGGGCACAGGTGGATTGCTGGGCGCGTTCCCGACTACCGTCACCTTATGCAGACGAGTATCATCGGTCGCCGCCTTTCAACATCTGGAGCGCCCATGCCGACTCTGCACTGCATCGTTCACCGCATCGACAAGGAGGCCATCGAGCGGCCAGCTACCCTGACGCTTGCCAAGGCGGAGCTGGCCGACTCGGAGCCTCTGGAAAGCCTGGTGGTGGGGCTGCATGACACCCTCAATGCCAAGCCCAAGGCGTGGGGCTACTTCGGCTCGACCGAGGATCAGGACGCTACCGCGGCGGTTTTCGCCGGCGAGCTGGACGACTATCTAGCGCAGCGCCGAGATTTCGTCGACCTGACCCAGCGCCTGTCGCAGCGCCTTCTCCAGGTGGTCGATGCCCACCTGTCGATGTCCGGTCACCTGCTGGTGGCCCACACCCGGCTGGGTGACACCGAGTACCTGAGCCTAGCGCTCTTGCACCACCGCAGCGGCCTGCAGATCGACCCCGCGCTGCAGATCGCACCGGCCTTCCAGCTCAACCTAAGCCAGCCGAGCCTGGCGCTGCGCATCAACCTGAGCCAATGGCAGGGCGAACCGAGTTCCCGGCAGTACATTACCTTCCTGCGCGACCGGGGCGGCCGCAAGCTGGCCGATGACCTCGCCGTCAGCCTGGGGATCGAGGAAGGCGTGGACGCCCCGAGCGAGACCCGCACCCTGCTCAAGGCATTCAGTGACGACGTGGCCCACGAGGAGCTGGCCGAAGCACAGAGCCGCGAGAAGACCGAGGCGCTGATCGACTACGCCAACGACCAGGCCGGCCGCGGCGAGCCGATGACCCTGGAGGCGCTCTCCGAGGTGCTCGACGAGCAGCAGCCGAAGGCCTTCTACGACCATATTCGCAACGCCGACTACGGGCTCTCCCCGGAGATTCCGCCCGACAAGCGCACCCTCAACCAGTTTCGCCGCTTTACCGGTCGTGCCGGCGGCGTCTCGATCAGCTTTGACTCCCATCTGCTGGGCTCGAGCATCGAGTATGACGCCTCCCAGGACCGCCTGATCATCAAACAGGTGCCCAAGCAGCTCCGCGAGCAGCTCAAGGGACGACAGGATTGACGCCATGCCCTCAGGACTAGGCCCCTCACCCTTTCGCCTCAGCAAAAGCCACGTAATGAACTGATAAATAAGCTCATTCTTGCGCAATCTGCCTCTTCTTGCCGACACTGTCAGGCACATGGATACTTCGGTAAGCGGCAGCCAGCACACACGCGCGTCTCAGTATTTTTCAGCCTATCCCGCATAGCGCCGCCAGCTTACACCCAAGATAGGGAAGCAGGGCGATCCTATGACGTCCCGTTCGTCCTGTATTTCAAGGAGTGTGGCGCATGGCAGCTAGCCCGACTGATACAGCCGATACCAGGACAGACTCTGTCCTGGACTGGCGAGCACAGTTTCGTGACGCAGCGCTTGAGGCCCTCTATCGGCGCACCATGCAGTCCCATGATGCCTGCCAGATGCGCATCGCTTTATCCGTGGTCGCCGCGCTCTTCCTCGCCTTCAGCCTCAGCGACTACAGCCTGGTCGGTTTCGACGCTCCCTTTCTGACGCTACTGGCGATGCGCTTCACGGTGGCAGCCGTCTGCCTGCTGGCGGCCTGGTCGGTTTGGAGCCGCCCGGCTCTGGCCCACCGTGCCCTGCCGGTCAACCTAGTCTGCCTGGTAGGCATCAGCGGCCTGCTGCTGACGATCCCGCTGAAGTCTGAAAGCACCGGCATTCATCTCGCCTCAATGGTAGTCGCCAGCATGGTGCTCTACCTCTTCGTACCCAACCGTCTGCCGTGGATTCTCGGGTGGAATGCCTACCTGTTCACCGGCTTTATTATCGCCACCTGGCTGTGGGTGACCGTGCCGCCGGGCATGATGGCCACGAGCCTGCTGCTGCTAGGCTTCGTCAACCTGCTTGGCTGGCTGACCCTGACCCGCCTAAGCCGCCTGCAGCGCGAGCAGTTCGCTTCCCTGCTGGAGGAGCGCGAAGCCAATCGCCAGCTGCATGTGGAGATCGCCGAGCGCACCCAGCTCGAGGAGCAGCTGCGCCAGATGGCCAGCATCGATGACCTGACCGGCATCGCCAACCGACGCCACTTCTTCGAACTGGCCGAGCGGGAGCTGCGGCGGGCACGCCGCGACGACTCGCCTCTGGCCATCTGCATGGTCGATATCGACCTGTTCAAGCGCCTCAATGACCGCCACGGCCACGCGGTGGGCGATCGCGTGCTGACCGCGGTGGCGGCCTGCTGTCAGTCGGTGCTGCGCGAAACCGACATCATCGGTCGCTACGGCGGCGAGGAGTTCGTGATCGCCCTGCCCCAAGCCAACCTGCATACCGCCAGCGCCATTGCCGAGCGGCTCCGCGACAAGGTCTCAAGGCTCTCTCTGCCGATGGTCGACGATGCGGTGCGCCTATCGGTGACCGTTGGCATTAGCCTGGTCGAGAAGGATGAGGTACGACTCGACGGCGCCTTGCAGCGGGCGGACAAGGCGCTCTACGAAGGCAAGGCCCGCGGCCGCAACTGCGTTGTAGTCTCTCGCCAGGATCCACCGCTATCGGCCGTGACCTCCTGACGACCACACCCCGCTCATTTCCACGCTTGCCGAGGCCTTCGACCCTCCGCGGTCGTTTCCGTCGCCTCTCCGGCACATGGCCCTCGGGCGCCCGGCACGATACGCTGCCGGTGATGATCCTTCGTTCCCGAGAGGCACCGACTCCATGACGCATCCCGACCCGAGGGTGCTGCTGCGCTTGCTCACCCTGCTGCGTCCCTACCGCCTGCAGCTGCTGCTGGCCGCCATCGCCCTGCTGACGGCCTCCGGAAGCGTGCTGCTGCTGGGTCAGGGGTTGCGCCTGGTGATCGACCAGGGGTTTCTCGCCGAAGACCTCGCTCAGCTCAACCAGACGCTGCTGGGAATGTTCGGCGTGGTGGCCCTGCTGGCCAGCGCCGCGGCACTTCGCTATTACCTGGTCACCTGGATTGGCGAACGGCTCGCCGCGGACCTGCGTCGCCGAGTCTTCGACCATCTGCTCGACCTCGAGCCGGGCTTCTTCGAGAGTTCGGACCACACGGATCGCGGTCCCGGCGAGATCACCTCGCGGTTGACCGCCGATACCAGCGTACTGCAGACCCTGTTCGGCTCCTCGATCTCGCTGGCGCTGCGCAACCTGGTGATGCTGCTCGGCGCGGTAGCACTGATGCTGGTGACCCAGCCGTGGCTCTCGGCCCTGGTACTGCTGGGCATTCCCGCAACGGTGTTGCCCATCCTGTGGTTCGGGCGGCGCGTGCGCCGGCTCTCCCGATCCAGCCAGGACCGGGTCGCCGAGCTGGGCCGCTACGCCGGGGAAGCGCTATCGGGCATCCGCACGGTGCAGGCCTTCAACCACGAGGCCGTCGACCGCCGCTGCTACGGCGAACGCGTCGAAGATGCCTTCGCCACGGCTGTGATCCGCACCCGCCAGCGCGCCTGGCTGACGGCGGTCGCCATGCTGGCGGTGTTCGCGGCCGTTGGCCTGATGCTGTGGCAGGGCGGGCATGCCGTGCTGGCCGGCACCATGACCGCCGGCGAGCTCTCGGCCTTCGTCTTCTATGCGGTGCTGGCCGCCGGCGCCGTGGCCACCCTGGCCGAGGTGGCAGGCGATGTGCAGCGCGCTGCCGGTGCCGCCGAGCGGCTGCTGGAGCTGCTCGATACGCGCCCCACCATTCAAGCACCGGCCACGCCGCGGACGCTGCCCAGCCCGCTGCGCGGGGAGATCCACCTGGAACAGCTGAGCTTCACCTACCCGGGGCGCGAACAGCCCGCGCTGGCGGGGCTCGACCTGCACATCCGTTCCGGGGAGCGGGTCGCACTGGTCGGCCCCTCGGGCGCCGGCAAGAGCACCCTGCTTACCCTGCTGCTGCGCTTCCACGACCCGGACACCGGTCGAATACGCCTGGACGGCATCGACCTGCGTGATCTCGACCCTCAGGCCCTGCGTGCCGTGATGGGCCTGGTGGCCCAGGAGCCGGTGCTGTTCACCGGCACCGTTGCCGAGAATCTGCGCTACGGCAAGGCCGACGCCACCTTGGACGAGCTGCGCGGCGCGGCTCGCGACGCCAACGCCCTGGACTTCGTCGAGGCGCTTCCCCTGGGGTTCGACACATCGCTGGGACCGAGCGGCGTGCAGCTCTCCGGCGGTCAACGCCAGCGCCTGGCGATCGCCCGGGCCCTGCTCAAGGACCCGCGGGTACTGCTGCTGGACGAGGCGACCAGCGCCCTGGACGCCGAGAGCGAGCGTCAAGTGCAACAGGCGCTGAACCGACTCATGGAAGCACGCACCAGCCTGGTGATCGCCCACCGCCTGGCCACGGTGATCGCCGCCGACCGCCTGCTGGTATTCGATCAGGGGCGGCTGGTGGCCACCGGCCAGCATCGCGAGCTGCTCGAGACCAGCCCGCTCTATCGCCATCTCGCTGACCTGCAGTTCGGCCAGACAGAGGTCTCACCTGCAAATGCCTGAACCGGCAACGGACGACAGGATTGGTGGAAATGCTTTCCATGCCGCATGCTATGTCCTTTCATCCATCCTGGAGACTCGCACATGACTTCCCCCCGCCTCGGTTTTATTGGTATCGGCTTGATGGGCGATCCCATGACACGGCGCCTGCTTAACGCCGGCTTCGAGGTCACCGTTTGGAATCGCTCACCGGACAAGGCCGCAGGCGTGGTGGCCGCCGGTGCACGTCAGGCCCATAGCATTGCGGAGCTGGTCGACGCCGTGGACGTGGTGATGCTGTGCCTGGCCAATACCGCCGTGGTCGAGGACGTCGTCTTCGGCGCCTACGGGGTGGCTGCCCATGGCCGCGCCGACCAGCGGCTGATCGACTTCTCCAGCAGCGACCCGTCTGCCACCCGGGACTTCGCCGCCCGGCTTGGGGAGAACTGCGGCATGTCCTGGATTGACTGCCCGGTCTCCGGAGGCGTCGCCGGCGCCGAGGCGGGCAGCCTGGCGATCATGTGCGGCGGCGAGCATACCGACCTGGAGGCGATCCGCCCGCTGCTGGCGCCCCTGGCCGCGCGGGTGACCCATATGGGCCCGGTGGGCGCCGGCCAGGTCACCAAGGTCTGCAACCAGATGATCGTCGGCTGCCAGTCGGCAGTGATCGCCGAGATGGTGGCGCTGGCGGAGGCCAGCGGCGTGGAGGCCGGCCGGCTCGCCAACGCCCTGGCCGGTGGCTTCGCCGACTCCAAGCCCTTTCAGATCCTCACCCCGCGCATGGCGGCGAGCGACTTCGCCAACCCGCCCTGGCACCTGCGTACCCTGCTCAAGGACCTGGACATGGCCGTGGCTCAGAGCCAGCGCGCCGGTAGTGCCACCCCCATGAGCGCCCTCGCCGCCCAGCTGATGCGCACCCATGCCAACCGCGGACACGCCGAGCACGACCCGGCGATTCTGGTGGAGGCGTATCGCCGTAGGCCATGACGCCGGAATGGAGGAAATGGGAGACATGACCATTTGTCCCCGCCCCACCCTTCCGTACACTTGTTTGACTTCCCCTACACGATGCTAACTGCCGAGGCATGACCATGGCTTTCGATTCGACCTCTACCTATGTGGCTACCGATGCCTTGAAGCAGGCGGTGAACGCCGCCGTGACCCTGGAGCGCCCGCTGCTGATCAAGGGCGAGCCGGGCACCGGCAAAACCCTGCTGGCCGAGGAGCTGGCGGCATCGCTCGGCACCCGGCTGCTCACCTGGCATATCAAGTCCAGTACCAAGGCGGCCCAGGGCCTCTACGAGTACGACGCGGTAAGCCGACTACGCGACTCCCAGCTGGGCGTGGAGGGCGTGGAGAACGTCGCCAACTACATCAAGCCCGGCAAGCTGTGGGAGGCTTTCACCGCCGACGAGCGCGTAGTGCTGCTGATCGACGAGATCGACAAGGCCGACATCGAATTCCCCAATGACCTGCTCCAGGAGCTGGATCGCATGGAATTCCATGTCTACGAGACCGGCGAGACCATCACCGCCAAGCATCGGCCGATCATCGTGATCACCTCCAACAACGAGAAGGAGCTGCCGGACGCCTTCCTGCGCCGCTGTTTCTTCCACTACATCGAGTTCCCCGACCGCGAGACCATGGCCGCCATCGTCGATGTCCACTTCCCCGATATTGCCCCGAAACTGGTGGGCGAAGCGCTGGAGGTATTCTTCGAACTGCGCCAGGCCCCGGGGCTGAAGAAGAAGCCCTCCACCTCGGAGCTGGTGGACTGGCTCAAGCTGCTGATGGCCGACGACCTGGCCCGGGAGGCGCTCTACCAGCGCGACCCGGTGAAGGCCATCCCACCGCTGGCCGGGGCACTCGTCAAGAACGAGCAGGATACGCAGCTCCTGGAACGCCTGGCCTTCATGCTGCGTCGTCAGGGCAACCAGAGGCGCTGAGCCATGTTCATCGGCCTGTTCGAAACGCTGAAGCGCGCCGGGGTGCCGGTGTCGCTACGCGAACTGCTCGACCTACACGCGGTGGTGGAACGCGGCGTGGTATTCGCCGACATGGAGGCCTTCTATCGGCTGGCGCGCACCGTCATGGTCAAGGATGAGCGCCACTTCGACCGCTTCGATCGCGCCTTCGCCGCCTGGTTCGAGGGGCTCGAGAACCTCGACGCCGCCATTGAGGCGCTGATTCCCGACGATTGGCTGCGCCGGGAGTTCGAGAATCAGCTCTCCGAGGAGGAGAAGGCGAAGATCGAGTCGCTGGGCGGCCTCGAGAAACTGATCGAGACCTTCAAGCAGCGGCTAGAGGAGCAGCAGGAGCGCCACGCTGGCGGCAACAAATGGATCGGTACCGGCGGCACCAGCCCCTTCGGCGCCTACGGCTACAACCCCGAGGGGATCCGCATCGGCCAGGAGGGCTCACGCCATCGCCGGGCGGTGAAGGTATGGGACGAGCGGCGCTTCCGCGACTACGATGATTCGCTGGAGCTGGGTACCCGCAATATCAAGATGGCGCTGCGCCGGCTTCGCAAGTTTGCCCGCCAGGGGGCGGCGGAAGAGTTCGACGTGGACGCCACCATCCGCGAGACCGCCCGGGACGCCGGCCTGCTCAACGTGCAGATGCGCCCGGAGCGCCATAACGCCGTTAAAGTGCTGCTGTTGCTCGACGTGGGCGGCTCCATGGACGACCACATCCGCACCTGCGAAGAGCTGTTCTCGGCGGCACGCTCGGAGTTCAAGCACCTGGAGCCCTACTACTTCCACAACTGCCTCTATGAGGGGCTGTGGCGACACAATGCCCGGCGCTTCGACGAACGCATCCCCACCCTGGACGTGCTGCACACCTACGGCGACGACTACCAGGTGGTGATCGTTGGCGACGCCGCTATGTCACCCTATGAAATCACCCACCCGGGCGGCAGCGTCGAGCACTTCAACGACGAGGCCGGCGCGGTATGGCTCAAGCGCCTTGTGGAGAAGTTCCCACGCCTGGCCTGGCTCAACCCCATGCCACCGCGGGCGTGGGAATTCACCCACTCCACTCAGCTGATCCGCCAGCTGATCGACGACCGCATGTATCCCATGACCCTGGAGGGGCTGGAGAACGCCATGCGGGTGCTGGCTCGCTGAACACTGATAGCCCTGCAGGGCGATAATGAAAAAATATAGCCCTTAAGGGTTATTTGGTTGCCAAATAGCCTTTTTCGGCTATGATGAAGTCGACCCTCCCCGGAGCGCTTGCCATGACCCAGCGAATCGCCGTGCTGACCGGAGATGTGATCGACTCTCGCAAGGTCGAGGATCGTCAGCGGCTCTATGCACTGCTGGACCAAACCCTGGCCGGGCTGTCCGCCCGGCATGGCGGACGCAGCGAACGCTTCCGCGGCGATGGTTTTCAACTGGCCCTCCCCAGGGCCGCCACCGCCATGGAGGTGGCGATCGCCCTGCGTGCGGCTCTGATCGAGAATTCCGAGGCTGACCAACGCTGGGACGCGCGCATTGCGATGGCGATCGGGCCGGCAACCTGGCCGGAGAACGGCCGGCTTGCCACGGCGGACAGCGAACCCTTCGTGCGGTCCGGCCATGAACTGGATACATTGAGCGAGGGCAGCTCGCACCTGGTGCTAGCGCTGCTCGACGAAACGGACGATGGCAGCCTGGCCTTGCTGACCCGCTACCTGGACGACATGGTGGCCAATTGGTCGCGCTACTCGGCCGAGGTGGTCAGGCTAAGCCTGGAGAGCGAGACCTCCCAGCAGGCCATGGCCGAGCGGCTCGGCATTCGCCAGCCCAGCGTACACAAGCGCCTGCGGGCGGCGCGCTGGCCGCTGCTGGCCGACACCCTGGCCCATTTCGAGGCTCGCCTGGCCACCGGAGACGAATGCCCATGACGCCCGTCGACACCGCGCCGCTCTCCCTGTTGATGGCGCTGGTATTGGCTCACCTGGTGGGCGATTTCCTGCTGCAGCCGTATCACTGGGTCGTGGACCGCGAGCGGCACAAGCAGCACTCGCGCCACCTGCTGCATCATGTGCTGGTACACGGGGCGCTGACGCTGGCGGTGCTGGCCGCCGCCAGTCTGGCCATGACCGGCACGCCGGGGCTGGCGCTGTCCCTGGCCGGGGCTCTGGCGGTGGCGGGCAGCCACTGGCTGATCGACCTGGGCAAGGCGCACCTGCCGCCTGGCAAGCTGCGCTGGTTCCTGCTCGACCAGGGGCTGCATCTGCTGGTGCTGGGCGCCCTCTGGCTGGCATGGATCGCCAGCCTGACACCGCTTGTCACGCTTGCGGCCTGGCTGACCTCGCCACCGGTGCTCGGCGTGGCGGTCGCCTATCTGGTGGTCACCCGCCCCTTCGCCTTCGCCATCGCCATGGTGATGCAGCACTGGAGCCATGAGATCGAGGACCGGGACACCCTGGCCCGGGCCGGTGCGCGTATCGGCATGCTGGAGCGGGTGGTGGTGCTTACCCTAGTGCTGCTCGACCAGCTCACCGCGGTAGGTTTCCTGCTGGCGGCGAAGTCGGTGCTGCGCTACGGCGACCTGCGCGAATCCCGGGATCGCAAGCTCACCGAGTATGTACTGCTGGGCACCCTGATCAGCGTGGCCTCGACCCTGATCCTGGGCCTGACCCTCAGACTGCTGATACTGGACACGATGGGCTGACCTGCCCCAGCCTCCGTTGCGCGGGCACGCCCTGGTACCAAGCTCAGGCGCCGGAGACCACACCAGGCAGGTAGTGGATGACGTCATGAAAACGCAGGGGCCCCTCGCCCAGGTTGCGCATCACATGATGGCGGTCGGCATGGAAGCGCAGCCCCGCCCCTGGGGCCAGGCGCTGCTCCTCTTCGCCTTCCAGGGTCAGCCCCAGGGTGCCTTCCACCACCACAATATGCTCCACCACCCCTCGGGCATGGGGCGACGACTCGCTCACCGCCCCCGGGGCCAGCTCGATCTCGAACATCTCGAAGCCCAGCAAGGGGTCGAAGGGAAACAGCACCCGAGCCTGCATGCCCACGGCGTCGCGCCCCCAGCGGGTCTCCCCCGCCGGCCCCTCCTCGGCATCGGTTCCCGGCGGGGCGAACAGCGACGAAAAGGAGACCGAGAAGCCGCTGGCGATCTTCCAGAGCGTCGATACCGTGGGGCTCGACTCGCCCCGCTCGATCTGTCCCAGCATCGCCTTGCTGACCCCGGTGGCCCGGGCCGCGCGGTCGAGGCTCCAGCCCCGCGCCTTGCGCAGGCCGCGCAGCCGGGTGGCGATATGATTGGCGATCTCCTGCATCAGAGCCTCCAGTGAGATGCATTCCCATTGTGCGCTATGACGCACAATGCTAGAGTGCCGGCATTGTACGCTATAACGCACAACCCGGGGAGATCCCCCGCGCCAGGAGACATCGGCCATGCCACCACAGACCCACGCACTCGAGACATCGCGCCGCTCGCTGTGGCGCGACCTCAGCCCCTCCACCGTCACCGCCGGCCTGGTGGCAGTGCTGGTGGGCTATGGCAGCTCGGCGGTGATCATCTTCCAAGCCGCCGAGGCGGCGGGCGCCAGCCAGGCAGAGATCGGCTCCTGGCTCTGGGCGCTGGGCATCGGCATGGGCCTCACCTCCCTGGGCCTGTCGTTGCGCTACCGCATGCCGGTACTCACCGCCTGGTCGACCCCCGGGGCCGCCCTGCTGGCCACCAGCCTGCCCGGCGTGCCCATGGAGGAGGCCATTGGCGCCTTTCTCTTCTCGGCGGCGCTGATCACCCTGTGCGGCGTCACCGGCCTGTTCGGCGCCCTGGTCAAGCGCATTCCCCCGGCCCTGGCCGCGGCGATGCTGGCCGGGGTGCTGCTGCGCTTCGGCATCGACCTCTTCGCCACCTTCGAGACCCAGTGGCGACTGCCCATGGCCATGCTGATCGCCTATGCCCTGGGCCGGCGTTTCCTGCCCCGCTACGCCATCGTGCTGGTGCTGCTCACCGGGGTGGCGGTCACCGCCGCCCAGGGGCAGCTGCAACTGGGTGGCATCGCCCTAGCCCCGACCTTGCCGGTCTTCACGGCGCCAAGTTTTTCGCTCTCGACCCTGATCGGCGTGGGCATCCCGCTCTTCGTGGTGACCATGGCCACCCAGAACCTGCCAGGCATCACGGTGCTGCGGGCCGCCGGCTACCCGGCCCCCAGCTCGCCGCTGGTCGGCTGGACCGGGGCCACCACCCTGGTGCTGGCGCCCTTCGGGGGCTTCGCCCTCAACCTGGCGGCGATCAGCGCCGCGGTCTGCATGGGCCGCGAGGCCCACGAGGACCCGGCCCGGCGCTATACCGCCGGGGTCGCCGCCGGCTCCGGCTACCTGGTGCTGGGGGTCTTCGGCGCCACCGTCACCGCCCTGTTCGCCGCCTTTCCCGCCGAGTTGGTGATGGCCCTGGCCGGCCTGGCCCTGCTGGGCACCATCGGCAACGGCCTGGCCGGCGCCATGGCACAGCCCGAGCAGCGCGACGCCGCCCTGGTCACCTGCCTTTTCACCGCCTCCGGCGTCACCCTGCTGGGCATCGGCGCGGCCTTCTGGGGCCTGGTGGCCGGCCTGGCCATGCTGGGGTTGAACGCCTGGCGACGCTAAGACCTAGTCTCGCGTCGCGGGAGAATTGGCGATGACACCGGTGGTTGCTAAGGTTCAGGACTTTCACCGCCCGGGGAGAGGCGATATGACTACGCTCACCTTGACCACCCGCCGGGGAACGGCCATCGCCCCCCATCTGGAGGCGCTAGCCGGACTCCGCATTCGAGTATTCCGCGACTTTCCCTACCTCTACGATGGCGACCCGGCCTATGAAGCCACCTATCTGGGTCGCTACGCCGAGAACCCGGCCAGCCTCTTCGTGCTGGCTTTCGACGGCGAGACCCTGGTGGGAGCCGCCACCGGCCAGCCCCTGGCCGATGAGGTAGCGGAATTCCGCGCCCCCTTCGCTGCGGCTGGCATCGCCCCGGAAACGGTCTTCTACTACGGCGAGTCGGTGCTGCTGCCCGAGTTTCGGGGCCGGGGCATCGGCAAAGCCTTCATGGCCGAGCGGGTGGCCCATGCGCGGGACAACGGCTTCGCCTTCGCTGCCTTCTGCGCCGTGGAACGCCCCGAGGACCACCCCCGCCGGCCCGCCGACTATGAGCCGCTGCACGGTTTCTGGCGCTCCCGGGGTAGAAGCGCCACCCAGAGCTCGCCACCACCTTCGCTTGGAAGGATCTCGGCGAGGCCAGCGAGAGTGACAAGCCCATGGTCTTCTGGCTCAAGGAAGTGACCCCATGACGCTCTTGGCGGCCGGCATGGTGACCGACAACGGGCGGCGGAGCGGGAATGGCTGGGGTTACAGGACGTCGTCCCCGGGCAAGGCTTCCCCTGCCAGGCGGTCGGCGTCATCAATGCCCGCCATGCGCACCATCGCCAGTGCCTCGTCGAGGCTATCGACCGCGGCCACCTGGAGCGCCTCGCTATCGAGGTCCACCGGCTTGCCCGTCTGCTCGCTGAGCAGTTGCTCAAGGGTCGCCACGTCCATGCCATCATCGAGCCGCAAGGTATCCACCTGAGCCCGGGTGTGGCCGCTGGGCAGGTAAAGGGTACCGCTGGAGAAGTCGATGGCGTAGGCGACCACACCGGGCACGATAAAGAACAGCAGGCCAACGCCATCGGCGATGGCCATCGCCGGGTCGCTGTGTCCGCTCACCCGCCCCTTGCCTTCAGGTTGGACAGCCGCACCGCAGGCCACCAGCATACTGATCGAGGCACCTACCACCAGGGGGCGCAAGGCGCGGTGAAACCAGGGCATACTGGCTGAGCTCATGACAAAGAGGTCTCCGTTGGGTCAAGGGTCCTGGAGCGGCGCGTCCGGTACCGAGGGGACGAAATCGTCAAAGCGTATCACAGCCCGAGTTCATACGAGCGTTTTCCCGTTCCACGCGTCTTGGTTTCCAGGCGCGTTTTGCCGCCGCTACTGCTTGGCCGTACAATGCCTCAACCGCGGCCACCCCAGGCCACACCCGATGTCAGATCGCGAGGAATTGCCGGAGCCATGCGCGCCACTCAACTGTTGATCGCCACCCTCAAGGAAACGCCCGCCGATGCCGAAGTGATCAGCCACCAGCTGATGCTGCGCGCCGGCATGATCCGTCGCCTCACCTCAGGTCTCTACACCTGGCTGCCGGTTGGCCTGCGCACGCTGCGCAAGGTGGAGCGGATCGTGCGGGAGGAGATGGACCGCGCCGGCGCCCAGGAAGTCTTGATGCCAGCCGTTCAGCCCGCGGAGCTATGGCAGGAGTCGGGACGCTGGGAGCAGTATGGCCCGGAGCTGCTGCGTCTCAAGGATCGCCACCAGCGCGACTACTGTGTGGGGCCGACCCATGAAGAGGTGATCACCGATCTGATGCGCCGCGAGCTGGCCAGCTACAAGCAGTTGCCGGCCAACTTCTACCAGATCCAGACCAAGTTTCGCGACGAGATCCGCCCCCGCTTCGGGGTGATGCGCGCCCGCGAGTTCATCATGAAGGACGCCTACTCCTTCCACCTGGACCAGGCCTCCCTGAAGGAGACCTACCAGGCGATGTATGACGCCTACTCGCGCATCTTCACTCGCCTGGGCCTGGACTTCCGTCCGGTGCTCGCCGATACCGGCGCCATCGGCGGCGACAACTCCCACGAGTTCCATGTGCTGGCGAAGTCCGGCGAGGACGATATCGCCTTCTCCAGCGAGTCCGACTACGCCGCCAACGTCGAGAAGGCCGAGGCCCTGCCGGCGCCGCTGGGGACCACCCCCGAACGCCCCGCTCCCAGCGAGGAGCTGCGCTTGGTCGATACGCCAGACGCCAAGACCATCGCCGCCCTGGTGGAACAGCACGGCCTCCCCATCGAGAAGACCATCAAGACGCTGATGGTGCACGGCAACGAGGGCGGCCTGGTGGCACTGCTGGTGCGCGGCGACCACGAACTCAACACCGTCAAGGCCGAGCACCTGCCCGAGGTGGCCTCGCCGCTGGTCATGGCCACGGAAGAGGAGATTCGTGGTGCGGTGGGCGCCGGCCCCGGCTCCCTGGGCCCGGTGGGGCTCGATATGCCGATCGTCATCGACCGCAGCGTGGCACTGATGAGCGACTTCGGCGCCGGCGCCAACGTCGACGGTAAGCACTACTTCGGCATCAACTGGGAGCGCGACACGACGCTCCCCAAGGTCGCCGACCTGCGCAACGTGGTGGAAGGCGACCCCTCGCCCGATGGCCAGGGCACCCTCTCCATCCGGCGCGGCATCGAGGTGGGCCACGTTTTCCAACTGGGCACGAAATATTCGGAAGCGATGAATGCCACGGTCCTCGACGACAGCGGCAAGGGCACCCACCCCTGGATGGGCTGCTACGGTATCGGGGTGACCCGGGTCGTCGCCGCTGCCATCGAGCAAAACCATGACGCTGCCGGCATCATCTGGCCCGACACCATCGCCCCCTTCGAGATCGCGCTGGTGCCGATGAATGCCCACAAGTCGCAGCGGGTGCGCGAAGCGTCTGAAACGCTCTACCAGTCGCTCAGCGCCGCCGGCTTCGACGTGCTGCTGGACGACCGCGACCTGCGCCCGGGCGTCAAGTTTGCCGATCAGGAGCTGATGGGCATTCCCCACCGCCTGGTGATCGGCGATCGCGGCCTGGACAAGGGCGAGCTGGAGTACAAGGGACGTCGTGACAGTGATGCCACCATCGGTGCCGGCCGAGCGCATTCAGGACTTCCTGGCCGAAGCGCTGGGCCGCTAGCCGAGGCGTCGCCGCGCTCGCGGCGGCCCTCTGGCTGACCCCACAGGCCGGCGCTCAGGACGACGGGGAGAAGATTGCTGGCGCGCTGCCGGCCTCGCTCCCCCACCGACCCGAGCGCGCGGCAGGTCCGTGATGCCCCCGCATCCCTGCGCCGAACCCTGGACGAGCTGCACGGCGCCCGCCTGCCGGCCGCCGAGATCTGGGCCGCCCGCCAGTGGATGAACGACATGGCCCCTAGCCTGGCGCGCTTCGTCGATGACCAGGCGCTGCGCGACGCCCTGCTGCACCGCATCTATCACGAGGCGCGACTCGCCGGGCTGCCGCCGGAGGTTGTACTGGCGGTGATCGAGGTGGAGAGCGCCTTTCGCCCCGACGCCGTCTCTTCCGCCGGTGCGGTGGGGCTGATGCAGATCATGCCGTTCTGGATCCGCGAGCTGGGGCGGCCCGCCGACGAGCTCCAGGATCCCTGGCTGAACCTGCGCTATGGCACCACCATCCTCGCCCACTACCTGACGGTAGAGCGCGGCGACCTGACCCGAGCGCTGGCCCGCTACAACGGTAGCCTGGGCCAGACCTGGTATCCGGAACGCGTGATGCGCGCCTGGACCCGGCACTGGCGGGCACCGACTAGCAGCCTGTCGGATTCGACCGATCGTCGCGAAGTAGCCGATCAGCGTTAAGTCCGACAGGCTACTAGACACTCGCTTCGAGCGGCGCCAGCTCCCAGCCGTTGCGCCCCTTGGCCTTGACCCGATACAGGGCCTGATCGGCGGCGGCATAGCCCAGGGCAAACCCCGACTCCCCGGCGATGAAGCGCGCTGCGCCGATGCTCAGGGTGACGCGCTGCGCATGGGGGTGGGCCGGATGATCGAGGGCCGCCTCGCCCACTTGCTCGGTCAGTCTCTGGCAGTACACTTCCAGGGCGGCGTTGTCACGGCAGTCCAACAGCGCGGCGAACTCGTCGCCTCCCATGCGATAGAGCCGTGCCTGCCCGGCCAGGGAGTCGTCGATCAACATGGCCAGGCGACGCAGCAACTGGTCGCCGTCGGGATGTCCCAAGGCATCGTTGTACTGCTTGAAGAAATCGATATCGATCAGCAGCAGCCCCACTGGACGCCCCTCGCGCTGTAGGATCGCCTCATGCAGCGCACTGCGGTTGCCCACGCCGGTCAGCGGATCGAGCATGGCCCGGGACATCCACCTCAGGCTTTCTTGCGTCGCCTGTTCGGCGCTTCGCCGCTGGCGCTGGTGCATCCACCAAAAAACGATCCCCAGGACATAGATCAGCAAACTGCCGAGCAGCACCAGTGTCTGGTGACGCCGAGTTTCCTCGACGAACTGATTGGTTACCAGGCCACGACGATCGAGCTGCCCCATCTCGATCTCGGTGAGGCAGCCGATCGGAGCCAACAGGCGATGATTGAGCTCGCCCGGCGTCGGCACCTCGCCGGCCTGCAGCCGCTTCGCCAGATGGTCCAGTCGCTCCAGACTGGGTTTGGTGCAGGCGTACTCGCGGCGATACAGGCCGATATCGAAAAGGCTGTAGGCGAGCTCGAGACGGAACAGAGCCCGCTCGAGGCTGGCCGGCTCGTCGGCCTCCTCAAGCAGCAGGCCAAGGCTCTCTTGCAGGTACCCTCGGGAGCGCGTGGCCAGCTGCTGACCGGTCAGGTTGCCAGACTGGCTGAAGTAGGCATGAATCTCGGGATGCACCCAGCGCGTTTCGTAGGTGATCAGCAGAATCAGGGCCGTGAAGCTCATCAGGCTGAGCCATAGCCAGCCCACATGCCGCCGCCACGGCAGGGCCGGTTTCACGGCACCGCCTCGATGCTGCGGATCATCCACACCCAGTCGTTGAAGTTGCGCAGATTGGCAGGATCGCGATCACCGTAGTCGCGCTCGACGAGGCGCAGCGGGCCGCGATCACGAAGCCCCAGCGCCTCGCCATCGTGATGGGTGACAAGAATCCAGTTGGGATCGTCCCATCCACCCAGCGTCACCTCATAGTCGTCCCAGGCGGTGAAGGCCAGCCGCTCCGGCACTGCGCCGTATTCGGCTTCGAGAAAATCGCGGAACACCAGGCCGCGCACCTCGATCTCCTCGGCCTCGTAGGGGTCGAAGAAATGGAAATGCTGATCGGCGCGTTCACGCAGGTCGTCGATGGCGATCGACGTTGACCGCTCTCCCTGCTGCTTTAGGACCAGATGGTCGGGGCTGGCCAGGGCGGCGGTGGTAAGCCGAAGGCTTGCACCCGCAATGAGCCCGGCGAGAAGGCGGACACCCCCATGACATGATGACAACATGCCTCGTTCCCTCTGCGTCGTTTATTGGTAATATTGTATGGAGCAGAGTCTACCACGAAAAAAAGCCGACCCAACCGGGCCGGCTACTGGGGAAGATCCCCTCCCCTGACGACTTGCTATGCCGCTGCTTCAGTGTTTCTTCTTGCGGTGATCCCGCACGATGAACCCGACCCAGCCGGCAAGAAATGCGATCATCATGGCGACGGTGACCAAGCCGAAAATTACTGCGTCATCCCAGTACATGGTGTGTTCTCCCCGTCTCCGATGCGATGACTGCACTGTAGCCCGGGATCGGCAAAGAAAAACTGACCTGCATCAAATTTGCTTCTGGGATGGCATCGGGGCGGCGGCGAAACTGACTCAAGTCAATTTTATTGCGCTTCCACTGGCGACTAAGGGGCCGCATCGGGCGAGGCCGACGCCAGCGGGTGGCCCTGGGTCAGCTCCTCAGGGCGCGCCTCGCGCACCGACAGCACCGACAGCCGGTAGCTCAGGGTGTGTCCCGCCAGGGGATGATTGGTATCGGCCAGCACGCTCTCCTCGTGCACCTCGAGGAGAGTGACGATCTCAGGCCCATCCTCCCCGGGGTCTGGAAACGCATGCCGGGCGAGAGGGCCTCGCCCGGGAAGGCGCTACGGCTGAGTCGCTGCACCAGCGCCTCATCGCGCTGGCCATAGGCCTCGGCGGGCTGCAAGGTCACGCTGAGCTCGGCACCGACCTCGCGTCCCTCCAAGGCCCGTTCCAGGCCGGCCATGATGTTGGCATGGCCGTGCAGATACTCCAGGGGCCTGCCTCGCGCCCGGGAGTCATCGAGCACCTGGCCCTGTTCGTCGCTGAGCTCGTAGTGCAGGGTCACGACCCGCTGCGGGGCGATTATCATGAAGGTCTCCTCTGATAGGGATAGGACGGATGACGTCAGCGCTGGGCGCGCAGGTGCGCCACGGGCATCTCCAGGCGCTGCTGGCGGTGCAGAAGGCTGAGCAGCACGACGGCTCGTTCATCACCCTTGTGGCTGGCAAAGACTGCCTGAAGGTCCTTGAAAGGCCCCTCGGTGATCTCAACGGTCTCGCCGGCACGAAAATAGACGTTGGCGCCGTCGCCGTCTCCGTCGCTGCCATGCTGGCGAAGCGTCTCGATCAGGGCGTCATCCACCGGCAGCGGACGGTCGCCGAAGGTGACGATCTTGAGCACACCGCGGGTAGAGCGGATCGGCCGCCAGTTGCTGGCCAGGCGATCCAGACGAATGAACAGGTAGTGGGGAAACAGCGGCTCGCTCACCCACAGCAGCTTGCCCCGCCGCTTCTTCTGCACCTCCAGGATCGGATGAAACAGCTCGTAGTCCTGGTTGCCCAGATTCTCTGCCGCGCGAAAGGTCTCTCCTCCCTTACACTGGACCACGTACCAGCGCGGCAGGCCGTCGTCATCGAAATCACTGGGGAGGCACTGGGAATCGCTCATGACGGGCTCCTACCTAGTCGGGATATCCTGCTGGAATCGATGGCGCTGCTCTGCAACAATCGATCGGCCGTCGCCTGGCCACTCGCCGTGTCGGCTGCAAGGTAATTCTATCATCTCTGTCAGGCAGCGGCCGGCCAGCTGCCAGGAGCGACTTAGCGCATGACCTTCCCTACCGTCCATCGCAGCTGGCGTGATGCCCTGGCGATCTACCTGCGCGCCCCGGTCATCACCATGCTGTTTCTGGGCTTTTCCGCCGGCCTGCCGTTTCTGCTGGTGTTCTCGACCCTCTCGGCCTGGCTGCGCAGCGATGGCGTGGAAGTCGCCGCCATCGGCTTTTTTTCCTGGATCGGCATCCTCTACTCGATCAAGTTCTTCTGGGCCCCGGTGGTCGACCGCCTGGCGCTGCCGCTGTTGACTCGCACGCTAGGGCAGCGCCGCGGCTGGATGCTGACCGCCCAGGCCATGATCGCCACCGGGCTGGTCGCCCTGGCCAGTCTCGACCCGACACAGAACCTGCTGCTGGTGGCCGTCTTCGCCCTGCTGGTCGCCTTCGGGTCGGCCACCCAAGACATCGCCATCGATGCCTTCCGCATCGAGTCCGCCCCGGACGACATGCAGGCCGCCATGGCCTCGACCTATATCATCGGCTATCGCGGCGGGTTGCTGGCAGCCGGCGCCGGCGCTCTCTATGTGGCCTCGGCGATCTCCTGGGAGGCGGCCTACCTGACCATGGCAGGCCTGGTCGGAATCGGGGTCATCACCGTGCTGCTCCGTCCGGAGCCGGCTCGCCTATCGCTCAATACCCAGCTGATCCATGAGCCCCGGGTACGCGCCTTCCTGCGCGCCAGCCGCGGCAAGCCGCGCCATCTGCGACGGTTAGGGGCCTGGCTGATCGGCGCGGTGGTCTGCCCCTTCACCGATTTCTTCACCCGTCACAAGCTCAAGGCGCTGTGGCTGCTGGTATTCATCGCGATCTTTCGCATCAGCGACCTGGCCATGGCCTCCATGGCCAATCCGCTGTATATCGACCTGGGCTTCTCACTGGCCACCATCGCCAATGTCACCAATGTCTTCGGCATCGCCATGAGCATCAGCGGGGGCATCCTGGGCGGACTGCTGGTCGCCCGCTACGGCATCGGGCCGATTCTGGTACTGGGCGCCGCGGCGGCGACTCTCACCAACCTGCTGTTCGCCGCCCTGGCCCTGGCCGGCCAGAGCCTGCCGATGCTGGTCATGGCCATCGTCGGTGACAACCTGGCCAACGGCCTGGCCAGCGCGGTGTTCATCGCCTTTCTGTCGAGCCTGACCTCCAAGGCCTACACCGCTACCCAGTACGCGCTGTTCTCGTCGCTGATGACCCTGCCGGGCAAGTTCCTCAGCGGCTTCGGCGGCCTGGTAGTGGCGGCCGAAGGCTATGCCACCTTCTTCGTGATCGCCACCGCGCTGGGGCTGCCGGCCATCGCCCTGGCCATCTGGATCAGCCGCGACCGGGAACTGGTGCCACCGCCGGCGCCGCGCACCGCTTGAGAGCGAGCTGGACGCCCGACGGCTCGCGATCAGTCGGCCTGCTGCGCCTGCAGCCAGGCCAGCGCGCCAGGGGTGGCGCGCCACTGGTCGCGCATCAGGGTGCGGTACTGCCAGGCCTCGGCACGCGAGCCCGGCTCGGCCACGCCGTCCTGGGCCGACGCCACCGGACGCGGGTTTTCGGCGCAGAGCATCGCCAGAGCGTGGGCGTTGTGACGCGCCACCTCCGTCAAGACCGCCTCTGCCTCCTCGCGGCGCCCCAGGCGATAGAGGGCGAGCGCACGCCCCATCAGCATGCCCAGCACCGGCGTCTGGCCGCCATGGGTTTCGGTCATGGCCAGAGCCTCCTGATCGCGCCCCTCCCGCAGCAGCTGGTCGAGCACTAGCTCCTGCAGACCCAAACTGTCCTGGTCGTCCAGCGACAGCAGGCGCTCAGCCAGCAGCCGGGAGCGCTCCCGCGCGCCACGCTCCATGCCCACCACCAGCGCCAGCCCGGTGCGCAGCAGCACCGCGTTGTCCGCGCTGTCCCACAGGAAGGGGCCGTCACCCTCGCCGCGAATCCGCACCAGCCAGCGCTCCAGCCGGTCGGCCAGGGGTTCGAACAGGCTCGGCGACATCCACGGCAGGCTGCCGAAACGACTGGTCAGTGCCAGCGCCAAGGACTGCACCACCCGCGGCGAATCGAGCCATTCGGGATGGGCGCAGAGCTCACGCAGCCAGGCACCTGCCTGGAGCCAGGGATCGGTCTCGAAGCCCAGCGCGCTCTCCTCGTCCACGGCCGCCTCGAAATGCACCTGAAAGGCGGCAAATAGCGTGTCCTCGCGGGCGGTGCTGTGATATTCGAGTTCCCCTTGCGAGGTATGGCGAATATCCAGCCCGGGGGCCGGGGCAGCTCGGCAAGCAGCGCCTGCAGGGCCGCCAGGGGTTCGGCCAGATCTTCCTCGGCGTTGAGCAGCTGGTCGGCCAGGGTGGCGCCGGGATTCTCGGCCAAGTCGGCGAGGAACTGCAGTTGATCCGGATCCAGCTCGCCCTGGCGAGCCAGGCGACGGAACCAGAAGCGCGCCCGCTCGGCGGCTTCCTGTTCATGACCTTCATGAAGCAGCAGCATGGCTTCGATATACGCCAGGGTGGGCGAATCGGGCAGCGCCTGCTGGGCGCGCACGAAGGCGGCTCGGGCACTGTCCAGGTCATCGCTGTCGAGATGCATCAGGCAGAGCCGCTCCAGCGCCACGCCGCGCAGGAACAGCGGCCCTCGTTCCAGCACCTCGTCGAGCAGCTCGGCACGCTTGCGGGTGAAACCGCGTTCCTGGTAGAGGTCGATCAGCAGTTCGAAGGCCGGCTCCGCCTGAACCGGCAGGCGCGACCAGTCGGCGCGCTGGAACAGCGACTCGAGAATCTGCTGGGCGCGCCCGCGCTGACCGGTCTCGGCGGCGATCAGTCCGGCCTCGAGCAGTGCCTGGGCCGGTGCACGACCGCTCTCCAGAGCCGCCTTGAGGGTCGGCCCCTTCCAGTCACGCAGCGACAGCATCCACATCAGGTGGCCTGGCACCTCGCCGGGCAGGGTCACCGCGCCGCAGCAGTGCTTGGTCTTGCGCCCCGAGTCGCACCAGCAGGGCTCGTTACGCCCGGGACGCGCCAGCGGCTCGCAGGCGAAGCCGGCACGCTCCAGCGGGGTCTGGCACCACAGCTCCGGTGCCAGCGCCTGGGCCAGGGGCAGGTCGTTGCCCAGCTGGGCGGCCCCCTCGTCCCGGGCCCAAGCCATCAGCGCCGGATAGTGCTCGTCTTCGCGGATCGCCTCCAGGGCCCCCGAGGCAAAGCCCAGCAACTGTTCCACCCATACTGCCAGCATCGCCGCCTCCGCAAACCCGAAAACGCCACAGTCTAACAGCCCCGTCACGCTCTGGGCAGGCGCGCTCAGTCCCCTAGGAGCCTGTCGGATTTGACCGATTGTTGCGAGGAATACGGGTTTCGTAGCAGATCAGCGTTAAGTCCGACGGGCTCCTCTGGCCCAGGCCAGCAGCGGTCGGGTGCGGGCGTGCATGTCCAGCCGCGCGCCCAGCCGCACCAGGTTCCAGTAGTGGCCGTTGAGGGTGCGGGAGAGCAGCAGGGTATCCGCGGGGGGCTGCAGGCGGTCCATGGCGGCCCACACCTTGGGGGTGAGGTCGCGCAGCCGGCGGTGCACCCGCACGTCGGAGAAGTCCTGCACCCCGGGGGCGAACAGCGGCGCCACCGCCTCGGCGGATTCGCGATAGAGGGCCAGCGGCGCCCCCTGGCCCTGACGGCCGCCCAGCTTGAGCAGCGCCTCGTCCATGGCCATGGGGTCCCCGCCAGGGTGGCATCGAGCAGGGCCATCATGGCGCGCAGGCGCGCCTCGGGGACGGGAATCACCGCCCCCAGGTCGTAGATCACCAGCCGCCCCTGGTCGTCGGCGGCGAAGTTGCCGGCGTGGGGGTCGGCGTGGAGCTCGCGGTGGGTGAACAGCTCCTCGGTGAGCCAGTCGGCCAGGGTCGCAGCCAGCCGCTGCCGACAGGCATCGTCGGCCCCCTCCAGCTCGCGCAGCGGGGTTCCCGCCACGTAGCGCATGGCCAGCACCCGCGGGCCAGAGAGCGACGGCAGTGGCTCGGGGATCACCAGCGTCTCGAGGTGCGCGTAGCGGGCCCGGTAGCGGGCCAGCGCGCAGGCCTCGGCGTGGTAGTCGAGCTCGCCGCGCAGGCTGGCAGCGAGCTCCTCGAACAGGGCATCCAGCCGCACCTGGGGCACCTTGAGCCAGCGCCCCAGCCGCATGATACGCCTCACCTGGGCCAGGTCGCTCTCCAGCACCTCGGCAAGACCCGGGTACTGCACCTTGAGCACCAGGGTATCGCCGTCGCGGGTCACGGCGCGGTGCACCTGCCCCATCGACGCGCTGGCGAAGGGACGCGGCTCGACCTCGCGAAAATGCGCGTCCAGGTCGCCGTACTGCTCCACCAGGGTGCGGCGTATGCCCTCCCAGGGCATCGGCTCGGCCTGGCGCTGCAGCCGCGACAGCTCCTCGACCAGATCCGGCGGCAGCAGGTCATCCCACTGGGCCATGATCTGGGCGAGCTTCATGGCCGGGCCCTTGAGCTCGGAGAGTCCCTCGAAAAGCGCCTCGCCCAGGGCGCGCCAGTCGGCCTGCCCACCCAGGCGAGTGCGGATCATGGCACTGCCGGTGCGGGCTCCCAGCCCCAGCAGACGCCGGGTACGCCCTCGTTCACGCATCGCGATGCCCTCCTCATCCCCTATCGTTTGACTTGCCATGCCCCGAGATTGACGCCATGCCAGCCTGCACAATATCCGTTTGCCTTGGCGGGCCACCCATAATGATACAAACTTTGTACAACAACAAGCCTCCCGACATCTGGCCACGGCGCCGCGATACTGGAAGAATGTCCACCACATAGAGAACCGCCGACCATTCCCATGCGCCTGATCATTGCCGAAAAACCCAGCCTGGCCCGGGCCATCGCCGAGGGGCTGACCGGCAGCGTACGACGCGACGAGGGCGCCCTCCACGCGGGCGACACCGTGATCACCTGGTGTCTGGGCCATCTGCTGGAGCAGGCCCCGCCGGATGCCTACGACCCCGCCTTCAAGCAGTGGCGGCTCGACCACCTGCCGATTCTGCCCGGGCAGTGGAAGCTCACCCCGCGGCCCAAGGCGCGTGGGCAGCTGGCGGTGATTCGCCGGCTGCTCAAGCAGGCCGGCGAGGTGGTCCACGCCGGCGACCCGGACCGGGAGGGGCAGCTGCTGGTCCAGGAGGTGATCGAGCACCTGGGCTGGAAAGGGCCGGTGTCGCGGCTGCTAATCAGCGACCTCAACCGCCCGGCGGTGCAGCGCGCGCTGGCGCGGATCGAGGACAACGCTCGCTACCAACCGCTCTACCGGGCCGCGGAGTCCCGAGCCCGGGCCGACTGGCTCTACGGCATCAACCTGACTCGGGCCTGGACCCTCACCGGCCGCCAGGCGGGCCACGACGGCGTGCTCTCGGTGGGACGGGTACAGACCCCGGTGCTGGGGCTGGTCGTCCGCCGCGACGCGGAGATCCGCGAGTTCACCCCCGCCCCTTCTTCCCGCTGTGGGTCGACCTGGCCCTGCCCCGGGGACAGCTGCGTGCCTGGTGGCAGCCCGGCGAGCCCCATCCGCTGGACGACCAGGGGCGCCTGCTCGCGCGGGAGCCGGCGGCGGCACTGGCCGAGCGCCTGCCCGGCGCCGAGGGGGAGCTCGCCTCCCTGGAGAGCCGCGACAAGCGCCAGCCCGCCCCGCTGCCCTACTCGCTCTCGGCGCTGCAGGTCGACGCCGCAAGGCGATTCGGGCTCTCGGCCAAGGCGGTGCTGGATATCTGCCAGCGGCTCTATGAGCGCCACAAGCTGATCACCTACCCCCGCTCGGACTGCCGCTATCTCCCCCAGGAGCATCTGCGTACCGCCGGCGCTACCCTGGAGCGAGCCTGCCAGGCCGACGCCACCCTGGCGCAATGGCTCGCCGGAGCGGACTTCTCCCTGCGCTCCCGGGCCTGGAACGACAAGCAGGTGGGCGCCCACCACGCCCTGGCCCCCACCGGCAAGCCGGCGGAGCTCTCGCGTCTGGAGAAGGCCGAGGCCGACGTCTTTCGACTGATCGCCCGCAACGTCCTGGCCCAGTTCTACCCGCCGCTTGCCACCCGCGAGGTAAAGGCCGAATTCCTGATCCTGGGGGAACGCTTCCGGGCCCGGGGCCAGACCATTCTCCAGCCCGGCTGGAAGCCGCTGTTCACCACCCGCGACGAGGCGCCCCGCTGCCGCCCCTGGCCGAGGGCGAGCGCTGCCGGGTCGAGCAGGCAGGGGTGGAAGATCGCGAGACCCGCCCCCCAGAGCCCTTTACCGACGCCAGCCTGATCAAGGCGATGATGAACATCGCTCGCTACGTGGACGACTCCGCGGTGCGGCGTACCCTGCGCGAATCCGACGGCCTGGGCACCGAGGCCACCCGGGCCGGGATCATCGAAACGCTGCTGCAGCGCGGCTACCTGGTCAGGCAGGGCAAGGCGCTGCGCGCCACGCGGCTTGGCAGCGCACTGATCGCCTCGCTGCCCGAGGCGGCGACGCGTCCCGAGCGCACCGCCCTGTGGGAGCAGCGGCTGGCCGCCATCGCCGAGCAGGGCGACGACCCGAGCACCTTCGTGGCGGCGCTGATCGAGGACCTGCGCGGCCTGCTCGGCGGCGCCGACGCCGAGGGGCTGCGCCGCGCGCTCGCCAGCGCGCAGGGCGAGGAGGCTTCCGTCCCGACCCGGCGCCGCACAAGCGCCCCTCGCCGGCGAAGCACCTCGGGACAGGGCCAGTCGCGGCGCCGCGCCTCCCGCAAGCGGGGCCCCGCATGACCCGGCGGGAGACCCACTGGATCGTCGGCCCCGGCGCCCTGGGTCGCCTGATCGGCCTGCGCCTCGCCGAGCTCGCGCCGGCGACCCTGATCGGGCGCCGGGCGCTGCCCGCCGAGCAGACCCTGGTCACCCCCGGCGGCGAGCCCTTCGTTTCCCATGTGGCCGTGGCCTGTCTCGATGCCCTGCCTGACGACGCCCCCGGGTCGTCCATCTGACCACCAAGGCCTACGCCGCCGAGGCGGCCTACGGCGACATCGTCCACCGGCTGCCCGCCGGCACGGCGCTGGTGCTGTGGCAGAACGGTTTCGGCTGCCAGCCGCGCCTCACCGCCCGCCATCCAGGCCCGGTGCTCTGCGCCACCACCACCGAAGGCGCCTATGTCGAAAGCGACGACCGGGTGGTGCATGCCGGCCGCGGCGAGACCCTGCTGGGTGCCCTGGACGGCGGCCACACCGCGCTGGCTGTCGCCCTCGCCGACACCCTGAACGCCGCCGGCCTCGAGGCGTGCGCGGTCACCGATATCCGTCACCGGCTGTGGCAGAAGCTGGCCGTCAACGCGGCCATCAACCCGCTGGTCGCGCGCTTTCGCATCCGCAACGGCCAGCTGCGCGACCGCCCCTTCCGCCCGCTGGTCGACGCCGTCATCGATGAAGTAGCAGCGATCCTGGCCGCCGAAGGGATTCCCGCCCCCGAGGGGGGCTGGCATGCTCGGGTCTGGCGGGTCGTGGCGGACACCGCCGGAAACCGCGCTTCCATGCTGCAGGACGTGCTCGCCGGTCGCCCCACCGAGCGGGAGGCCATTCTCGGCCCCCTGGAGGAGGCCGCCCGGCGCCATGGTCTGGCGGCGCCCCGCCTGACCGAACTCGACGACTGGCTCGCGGCAGCCCGATGATATATCAGCGCCTGGCGTAACTTCAGCCGGGTTGTTATGCTAGATGGGTATTTGGCAGGCCAAGCGACCGTTCGCTGCCCGCCGTTTCTCGAGGTCAGGTAAGATGAAACCGGGAACCCATGCCGCTGCCGCACTGGCAGTGACTCTATCGCTAGGTGCACCGAATGCGCTGGCCAGCGACGACGTCATGAGCCTGGCAGATACGCTGGCACAGCCGGGCGAACTCGATGCCCCCGCCTATGCCGGTGACAGCCCGGAGCTACTACCGCTAGACAACGGCGTGCTGCTGCAGGGTAACAGCGTCAGCACCCTCGACGGCTTCACCTCGGGCTTTCGCGTGGTGGCCGGTTACCGGCCCCTGACCCTGCCGCGACTCGATCTGGGCGCCGAGATCACCTATCGGACCAGCGACGAGGTACCAAGCGCCTACGCCGGCGAGAACCTACTCCTCAACACCACCAGCCTCGGCGGCAGCCTGATCGCCGGGGTGCGCCTCGGCCAGTTCGGTCTCTATGCCAAGACCGGCTACGCGGACTGGGCCGGCGACCCGGTGAACCATGGCCATGGCGACGGCCGCCAGATGGCAACGGCCGGCACCTCCCGTATCCAGGGATTCGGCGCCAGGCTGCAGCTCAACCGGGCGATCAGCCGCCTGGAGTTCGAGGAGATCGATGCGCCCAGCATGGCGCACCTCAATCAGATCACCGCGTCGGTGCACTTTCCATTCTAGGTTCGAGGTTCGAGGTTCGAGGTTCGAGGTTCGAGGTTCGAGGTTCGAGGTTCGAGGTTCGAGGTTCGAGGTTCGAGGTTCGAGGTTCGAGGTTCGAGGTTCGAGGTTCGAGGTTCGAGGTTCGAGGTTCGAGGTTCGAGGTTCGAGGTTCGAGGTTCGAGGTTCGAGGTTCGAGGTTCGAGGTTCGAGGTTCGAGGTTCGAGGTTCGAGGTTCGAGGTTCGAGGTTCGAGCAGGATTGTGCCCTGCCAGCGCCATGACACCAATATCGTTTTCCTCGCGCCTTGCCCCTCGCTCCTCCCGGTCGAAGCCCGGGCCTACCCCGTATTTCGCAGGCCGGCGGCGATCCCCGCCATGGTGACCATCAGGGCGCGAGTGAGTTCGCCGCTGATGGCGCCGTCGGCATCCCGGTTGCGCTGCAACAGCTCCGCCTGCAGGCCGTGTAGCGGGTCGATGTAGGGATTGCGTACCTCGATCGCCTGGCGGATCAGGGGCATCTGCTCCAGCAGCTGCTGCTGGTCGAGAATCGCCAGCAGCATCGACTGCAGGCGACCACAGCGCTCGCGCAGCTCCTCGCCCAGCGCCTTCAGAGCCGGTTCATCCACCAGCCGCCGCTCGTAGTAGGTGGCGATGCCCACGTCGGCCTTGGCCAGCAGCATCTCGAGCATGTCCAGATAGGTACCGAAGAAGGGCCACTGCTCACGCATCTCTTGCAGGGTTTCAAGCCCCCCTCCTCTTCGATGCGCGCGGCAAAGGCCTCGCCACTGCCCAGCCAGGCCGGCAACATGAGACGGATCTGGGTCCAGGCGAAGATCCAGGGAATCGCCCGGAGGGTCTCAACGCCGCCGTCCTGACGCCGCTTGGTGGGCCGCGAGCCCAGCGGCAGGCGTCCAAGCGCCCCTTCCGGGGTCACCGCCCGGAAATAGGGTACAAATCGGGATTCTCGCGGACTACGCTGACGTAGCCGCGATGGGCGATCTCGGCCAGGCGATCCATCTCTTCTCGCCAGTGCGGCTGCGGTGACGGCGGTGGCAGCAGCGTCGCCTCGAGCACCGCACAGGCGTAGATCTCCATGGAGCGCAAGGCGATATCGGGCTGGCCGAACTTGAAGCGAATCATCTCCCCCTGCTCGGTCACCCGCAGGCTGCCGTTCACCGACCCGGGGGCTGGGAGAGGATGGCCGCATGGGCCGGCCCGCCGCCGCGACCGACCGCCCCGCCGCGGCCGTGAAAAAGGGTGAGGTCGACGCCGCGCAGCTGACACACCTCCACCAGCCGCTCCTGGGCGCGGTACTGGGCCCAGGCCGCCGCCAGCTGGCCGGCGTCCTTGGCCGAGTCGGAGTAGCCGATCATCACCTCCTGACTGTCGCCGGCCAGGGCGCGGTAGCCTGGCAGCGCCAGCAGACGGTCGATGACGTCGCCGGCCCGGTTGAGGTCGTCCAGGGTCTCGAACAGCGGCGCGATGGGCAGCGTCACCGCCCCGCCGACCTCCTTCATCAGCAGCGCCACGGTAAGGACATCGGAGGGCTGGGCCGCCATGGAGATGACGTAGGTGCCCAGCGCTTCGGGCTGCTCGCTGGCGATCACCCGGAAGGTATCCAGCACCTCGCGGGTCTCGGCGGAACACTCCCAGCGACGCGGGATCAAGGGGCGCCGCGACTCCAGCTCGGCGAGCAGGAAGGCCTGGCGCTGCGCCTCGCTCCAGTCGCGGTAGTGGCCGAGCTCCAGCGCCCCGGTGAGCTCCTCCATGACCAGCGCATGACGGCTCGCCTCCTGGCGAATGTCGAGCTTGGTCAGGGTCACGCCGAACACCGCCACCCGGCGCAGCGTATCCAGCAGGGCCCCGTTGGCGATGGTATCCAGCCCCACGTCGCACAGCGAGCGGTAGCAGGCCAGCAGCGGCGCATAGAGCTGGTCGCGGGTTTCGATGATCGGCCCGCCCTCGAAGCTCTTGCCGTCGAGCTCCGCCTTGGCCCAGTCGCGGGTCGCCTCCACCCGCGTGGCCAGCCGCCGCAGCAGCTCGCGATAGGGTTCGGCGACGTCTCCTACCTCGGCACGCAGCGCGCTGTTGGCCTTCCACATGGAGAGCTCGGCCTTGAGCTGGTCCAGATCGCGGGAGTAGAGATCCGCGGCCATCCAGCGCCCCAGCAGCAGCACCTCCCGGGTCACCCGGGAAGTGACGTTGGGGTTGCCGTCACGGTCGCCGCCCATCCAGGAGGCGAAGACCAGCGGGGCGGCATCCAGCGGCAGCCGCTCGCCGGCGGTCTCCAGCAGCAGGCTGTCCAGGTCGCGATGGAAGTCGGGTACCGCCTGCCACAGGGAGTTCTCGATCACCGCGAAGCCCCACTTGGCCTCGTCCACCGGGGTGGGCCGCTCGTGGCGAATCTCGTCGGTGTGCCAGGCCTGGCTGATCAGCTCCTCCAGGCGGCCACGCGCGCGGCTGGCCCGCTCGGGATAGTCGGCGGAGGACTCGATGGTCGAGAGGCAATCGTCAATGGCGTCGTACTTCTGGATCAGGGTACGGCGTATGACCTCGGTGGGATGCGCGGTCAGCACCAGCTCGACGCGCATGCTGGCCAGGCTCTCCACCAGCTTGCGCGGCGCATGGCCGGAGTCCCGGGCGCGCGCCAGCAGCTCACCCAGCATGGGCTGGCTGCCGGGGCGATAGTCCTCCACCCGACGAAAACGCGCCCGGTAGTGCTGCTCGGCTATGTTGGCCAGGTTGAGAAACTGGTTGAAGGCGCGGGTCACCGGCAGCAGCTCCCGGTCAGGCAGCTTGCGCAGGAAGTCGATCAGCTCTCGGCTGCTCTGTACATCCCCTTGACGCCCCTGCTTAGCCAGCCCGCGGATCGTCTCGATCCGGTCGACGAACCCCTGGCCAAGATCATCGGCGATGGTACGCCCAGGCTATCACCCAGAATACGAACGTTGTCACGCAGGGATTCATGCAGATCGTGGCTCATGGCCGGCGTCCTCCTTGGGGGGGTCGGGGTGGGGTGGTTCATCATGCTTGGCCTGCTGCCAGTAGCGCTCCATGGTGGCAAGGCCCGCGTCCTGAGGCCGCAGCCCCTGCTCACTCAGCGACCGCTCGACGTAGCGAAAGCGGCGCTCGAACTTGGCATTGGTCCCCGCAGACACTGTTCGGGGTCGGCCTTGAGGGTGCGCGCGAGGTTGGTCACGGCAAACAGCAGATCGCCGACCTCGGCGGCGGCGTGGTCACGGTCGCCCAGGGCCAGCGCCTGCTCCACTTCGTCGAGCTCCTCGCGGATCTTGGCCACCACTCCACGGGCGTCGGGCCAGTCGAAGCCGACTCGGGCCGCGCGCTTGGAGAGCTTGGCGGCACGCGACAGCGCGGGCAGGGTGCGGGGCACATCGTCAAGAGCAGAGAGCGCCGACGCACCGTCGCCCCGCTCGGCTCGCTCGGCGGCCTTCAGCGACTCCCAGCGGCTGTTGACCTGGCGCGCCTCGATCTCGGCCGCGCTAACCCCGACGGGCCGGCGCGAGGCCAGGGTACCGTCGGGAAAGACGTGAGGGTGGCGACGCAGCATCTTGGCGGTCAGCGCATGGACCACGTCATGGAAATCGAAGCGTCGCTCTTCGGCCCCGAACTGGCTGTAGTAGACCACCTGGAAGAGCAGGTCGCCAAGCTCTCCCGGCAACTCGTCGAAGGCGCGCCGCTCGATGGCATCGGCCACTTCATAGGCCTCTTCCAGGGTGTGGGGGACGATGGAGTCCCAGTCCTGCTTGATGTCCCAGGGGCAGCCATCACGCGGGTCGCGCAGCACCGCCATCAGGGTCAGCAGGTCATCGATGTCGTAGCGCAACTCGCTCATGACGGCTTCCCCTTGCGCTTTCCCTTGCCGCCCTTGGCACCACTGCGCAGGCGCTTGACGTCGATCACATTGGAGAGCTGCTGGATCCGCGAGAACAGCCGGCCCAGGGTTTCCAGGCCATCGACTTCCACGGTGATGCGCATGCGAGCGATGCCATCGCGGGTGTCGGTCAGGGTATTGACCGACAGCACGTTGACCTTGTCATGGCTGAGCACGCTGGTCACGTCGCGCAGCAGCCCCGAGCGATCCCACGCCTGGATCTCGATATCCACGGGATACTGGGTGCGGGCCCGCTCGCCCCACTCCACCTCGATCACCCGCTGCGGCTCGTCGAGGCGCAGCTGCAGGATATTGGGGCAGTCCTGGCGGTGCACCGTGACCCCGCGCCCCTGGGTGATGAAGCCGACGATCGGCTCGCCGGGCACCGGGTGGCAGCAGTTGGCCATGCTGGTCTTGAGGTTGCCCACCCCGAGCACGGTGATGTCGGAGCCGCCGCCCTTGGCGGCGTCGCGGCGCGGCTTGGCCAGCAGCCGGTCGAGCTGCTCCTGATCGTCGGTCTCGCCGAACAGCTGCTGGGCCTGGTGCAGCACCTGGCCGATGCGCAGATCGCCGGCCCCCAGCGCCGCGTACATGTCGTCGGGGCTGACGTAGTTGACCTTGTTGGCCAGCGTCGCCAGGTCCATGTCCTCGATGTCCAGGCGCTTCATTTCTCGCTCGAACAGCGCCTTGCCCTCTTCGAGGTTCTGGCTGCGGGCCTGATGCTTGAACCAGGCCTGGATCTTGGCTCGGGCCCGGGAGGTACGCACATAGCCGAGGCTGGGGTTGAGCCAGTCGCGGCTCGGCCCGCCCTTGCTGGCGGTGAGAATCTCCACCTGCTGGCCGGTCTTGAGCTTGTAGGTGAGCGGCACGATGCGGCCGTCGACCTTGGCCCCGCGGCAACGGTGACCCACCTCGGTGTGCACCCGGTAGGCGAAATCGATGGGCGTGGCGACGCGCGGCATGTCGATCACATGACCGTCGGGGGTGAACACGTAGATGCGGTCGGGCGCCACGTCGCTGGAGAGCCCCTCGCGCAGGTTGCCGAAGTCGCCGACCTCCTCCTGCCACTCCAGCACCTGGCGCAGCCAGGCGATCTTGTCCTCGTAACTGGTGCTCTTGGCCTTGGTATCGTGCCCCTTGTAGCGCCAGTGGGCGCAGACGCCCAGTTCGGCCTCGTCGTGCATGGCGAAGGTGCGAATCTGAATCTCCAGCACCTTGTTCTCGGGGCCCAGCACCGCGGTATGCAGCGACTGGTAGCCATTCTTCTTGGGGTTAGCGATATAGTCGTCGAACTCATTGGGCACGTGGTGCCAGCGCGAGTGCACGAGCCCCAGCACGGTGTAGCAGTCCGCCACCTCAGGCACCAGGATCCGTACCGCGCGCACGTCGTTGACCTGGGAGAAGTCGATGCGCTTGCGCTTCATCTTTCGCCAGATGGAATAGATATGCTTGGCGCGACCGTTGACGTCGTAGGGGCTGATGCCCTGGGCGTCCAGCAGCCCCTTGAGGGTCTCGACCACCTCGTGGATATAGCGGTCGCGGTCCAGGCGCTTCTCGGCCAGCTGGCGCGCAATGGTCTTGTACTCATCTTCGTGGAGGTAGCGGAAGGAGAGATCCTCCAGCTCCCACTTGAGCTGGCCGATGCCCAGCCGATGGGCCAGCGGTGCATAAATGTCGAAGACCTCCCGAGCCACCTGCAGACACTTCTCGCGAGGAGCATCCCGCACCTGCCGCAGCGCGCAGGTTCGCTCGGCGATCTTGATCAGGGCCACCCGCACATCGTCGATCATGTTGACCAGCATCTTGCGCAGATTGTCCTGCTGGTCGTGCTGCACCATGCCCTGGCTGGGTGTCTGGAGATTGCTGATGGCGGCCATCTGCAGCACCCCGTCGATCAGCCCCGCCACCTCAGAACCGACGTGCTTTTCGATGGCCGGCAGCGACATCAGCCCCTCGCGCACGGCGCGATAGAGCACCGCCGCCTCCAGCGCCGACTGGTCCAGCTTGAGCTCGCCGAGGATATCGGCCATCTCGAGCCCCATGCGAAAGCTGGAGCCCGCCGGCAGCCAGGCTTTGTGGGAGCGTGGCGACTCCTCTGCCAGGCGCTTGGCCAGCTCGCAGGTGCGACGCATCGCGTCGGGGTCGCGCAGCTTGACGTCCTCCTGCAGGCGCTCGAGCCAATGTTCGATATCGACGTCACCGTCACGGGTCAACGGCTGATCGTCACGCACTTTCACCATCTCGCTACACTCCTTGCGATGGTGGCCGCTATTCGTAGTGCTCGAACAGCAGCACGGATTCCAGATGCGAGGTGTGCACGAAGAAATCGGCCACCGCCGCTCGGCTGATGCGGTAACCGCCATGCACAAGGCGTGCCGCATCCCGCGCCAGGGTGGCGGGGTCGCAGGCCACATAGGCGACCCGAGGCACCGGATGCGCCACCAGGGCGCGACAGGCGGCGTCTGCACCATCCCGGGGCGGGTCCAGCACCACTGCCCCGGGGCGAAGCGCCTCGAGCCGGTCCGCCACGGCGGCCGGGTCGTTGAGGTCGGCCTGGCTCGCATTGACCGCCAGGCCATTGGCCCGGGCATTCTCGGCCAGCCGCGCGACCATCGCCGGGCTTCCCTCCACGGCGCTCACCTGGGCGCCATCGGCCGCCAGCGGCAGACTGAAATTGCCCACCCCGGCGTAGAGATCCAGCACGGCGCTCCCGTCGAGCGGCGCCAGCCACTCACGCAGCGTCGCGACCAGGCGACGGTTGACGGCCTCATTGACCTGCAGGAAATCCCCCGGGGCAAAGCCCAGGCGCAGCTCGCCACCGGCCCCAGGCAATCGATAGGCCAGACTCGGCGGCGCCGTCAGCCATTCGAACACGGGTGTCTCGCGCCCCAGCCAGCGCCCCACGGCCACTCCCTGGGCGGCAGCGAACGCCTGCCAGCGCTGGCGGTCGGCGCCATTCTCGCGCAGCTGGCGCACGATCACCGCCGTGGCGTCATCGCCGGCCACCAGCTCCAGGTGCCCCACCCACCGGGGGGCCTCCAGGGTGGCCAGCAGCGCGCGCAGCGGCGCCAGCAGGGTGGCCAGTGACGGCACCAACACCGTGCAAGCCTCCAGGTCCACCAGCCGACTGGCGTGACGCGCGCGAAAGCCTAGGTGCAGGCCGCCTTCGGCATCCACCTTGACGCCCAGCCGGGCACGGCGACGGTAGGCACTTCCCGGCTCGGCCAGTAGGGCCGGGGGCGCTGGCAGCGCGATGCCCTCCCGGGCCAGCAGCTCCTCCAGCACCGACCGTTTGTGGGCACGCTGCGCCTCAAGGGACAGATGCTGAAGGTCGCAGCCGCCACACTGGCCATAGTGGGGACAGGGCGGCACGGCACGCTCGGGAGACACCGCCACCAGGGTGCGCACGTGGGCCTCGTCGAAGCGTTGACGGGTGCGATGCACCGCCACCTCGACGCGCTCACCGGGCAGCGCCCCCTCGACGAACAGCGTCTTGCCGCTGGCGGCACGGGCCACGCCGCGGCCGTCATGGGCCAGGCGCTCTATGGTCACCGCCTGATCGGCATCGGGGCGGGGCCGGCGTGCAGTCTCTCGCGCCCCCTGCAGGCCGGACACGCCGGAGCGCTTGCGCGGCGGGCGGCGCTTGCCGAGCATCGCCACCTCAGGCCTCCGGTGCGAAAAGGCCGGTGGAGAGGTAGCGGTCGCCACGGTCGCAGACGATGAACACGATCACCGCGTTCTCCACCGTCTCGGCCACGCGCAGTGCACCGGCCAGGGCGCCGCCGGATGAGACACCGGCCAGGATGCCCTCCTCCCGGGCCAGGCGCCGCATGTGCACCTCGGCCTCGTGCTGGCCGATATCGAGCACGCGATCGACCCGCGAGGCGTCGAAGATGCTGGGCAGGTACTCCTCGGGCCAGCGACGAATCCCGGCAATGCTGGCGCCGTCCTCTGGCTGCAGGCCAACGATCTGCACCTCGGGGTTGCGCTCCTTGAGGTAGCGCGACACCCCCATGATGGTGCCGGTGGTGCCCATGGAGCTGACGAAATGGGTGATGCTGCCGGCGGTCTGCTCCCACAGTTCGGGGCCGGTCCCTGATAGTGGGCCAGGGGGTTGTCGGGATTGGCAAACTGATTGAGTGGCTTACCGTCGCCCCGGGCAATCATCGCCTCGGCCAGGTCGCGGGCCTCCTCCATGCCGCCGGCCTTGCTCACGCTGATCAGCTCGGCACCGAAGGCGGCCATGGCCTGCTTGCGCTCGCTCGACGCGCTCTCGGGCATGATCAGCACCATGCGATAGCCCTTGATGGCGGCCGCCATGGCCAGGGCGATCCCGGTGTTACCCGAGGTCGCCTCGACCAGGGTGTCGCCCGGGGCGATGTCGCCCCGACGCTCGGCCTGCTCGAGCATGGAGAGCGCCGGGCGATCCTTGACCGACCCCGCCGGGTTGTTGCCCTCCAGCTTGGCCAGCAGGGTATTGTTGCGGCCCGCCGCAATACGCTTGAGGCGCACCAGCGGCGTGTTGCCGATGATTTCCTCGAGGGTGGGGAAATGCATGTAACCTTCCTTATGGAAACGCCTTTTCATCATTATATCCGGGGCGCCATCCACTGGACAGGCATCCCGCCCGCCTGTGGCATACTGGAGCGCGAATCACCGTGCCAAGGATGCCCCGATGTCGCTCGGAAACCGTTTGACGCTATGGATACTCTGCCTGCCGCTAGCCCTGATGGCGGTAGCCGTGCTGGTGCTTCATCAGGATACCGAGTGGCGCAAGTCGGCCCTGAAGGAGCGCCTGACCCTGGCTGCCGAGCTGCAGGCCCCTGGGCTCGGCGTGGCGCTGGGCGAACAGGACACCCAGCGCCTGGACGCGCTGGCCCGGCAGCTGCTGTCCATCGAGGAAGCCCGCGGGATCGGGCTCTACGAAGGCGATGGGGTCCCCCTGCTCGAGCTGGGACGCAACGACACGTCCGCAGCCGCAGCGCCTCCCGACGCGACACGTCTGGACGATGGCAACGACCGATGGCGGCTGCTGGTGCCGCTGCCCGACGCCGAGCAACAGGCGGGCGCCTCGCCAGCGGCCTGGCTGGAGATCGATATCGACACCCGCTCCCTGACCCTGGACCACTATCGGCGACTGGCGAGCACCGGGCTTATCCTGCTGGTACTGGGGCTCGGCCTGTTCGTGCTGGGCTCGCTGTTGGGGCGGCGACTGGACAGCAGCCTGAGGGACGCCGGAAGCGCCCTGCGCTGCCTGAGGCGTGGCGACTCCCATGTTCGACTCAACGAGCAGGGACCCGCCGAGCTCAGTCAACTGGCGGCGCAGGTCAATGCCCTGGGCGATGAACTCCAGCACTCCCGGGACAACATGCAGCGCCAGATCGAGCAGACCACGGCCGACCTGCAGGAGTCGATGGAGACCATCGAGATCAAGAACATCGAGCTCGACCTGGCGCATCGCCGGGCGCTCGAGGCCAGCCGCATCAAGTCGGAGTTCCTGGCCAGCATGAGCCACGAGATTCGCACCCCCCTCAACGGCATCGTCGGCTTCTGTCGCCTGCTCGGCCGTTCGCGCCTGGACCCCCGCCAGCGAGAGTGGCTCGACCAGGTCCAGGTGGCCTGCGACAACCTGCTGGCGCTGGTCAACGATGTCCTGGATTTCTCGCGCATCGAGGCCGGCCGACTCGAGCTGGACCGCACCGAGCTCGACATGGTGACTCTGGTCGACGAGGCGCTCGGCCTACAGGCGCCGCTGGCGCACCAGAAGGACCTGCAGCTGCTGGGTCTGGTCTACGATGACGTTCCGACCTCGTTGCGCGGCGACCCCCTGCGCATTCGCCAGGTGCTGACCAATCTGGTTCACAACGCGCTGAAGTTCACCGACCGGGGCGAGGTGATCGTGCGGGTCATGGTCGAGGAGTCGGCCGAGCCGGGCCAGGTAGCGCTACGCATAGGCGTCAGCGACACCGGTATCGGCCTGTCGCAGCAGGAGCAGCTCGAGCTGTTCCAGGCCTTTCGCCAGGCGGCCCCCAGCCACCCTCGCCACTACGGCGGCTCGGGACTGGGGCTGGCCATCAGCCGTCAGCTGGTAGAACAGATGGGGGGCGAGATCAGTGTGGAGAGCGAGCCCGGCCGCGGGTCGACCTTCGCCTTCACCCTGCCGCTGGAGTGCAGCGAGCGACAGGCGCCCCCTGCTGAGCGGAGCCTCGACGGCGCTTGCATTGCCCTGCATGAGCCCCACGCCCCCACCCGCCATGCGCTTCGCCACCTGCTCGGCAGCTGGGGCGCCCGGGTGGTCGAGTCCGACACTCCCCTGGCCGCGGTGCCGGACGCCACCCTGATGATCGCCGCACTGCCCACCAGGGCGACCAGCCGACAGCTCGATGAGTGGCAGGGCCGGCTGGAAGCCGCCTCCTGCCCGGTGCTGCTGCTGGCCAATGCCAGCCCGCTGGAGCTGCCCGATCTGGCGCTGCCCGAGGGAGGCGAGATCCTCTGCAAGCCGCTGCCACGCCAAACCCTGGCCGATGCGCTGCGACGCCATAGTACCGCGCGACTCACCGCGAACGGCGAGCGCCGCCAGTCACGTCTGCTGGTGGTGGACGACAATGCCAGCAATCGCCGCCTGCTCGGCGAACTGCTCAAGCGCCCGGGGCTGATCGTCGAGCAAGCCGCCAGCGGCGAGGAGGCCCTGGCGCTGGCCGAAAGCCGCCTCTTCGACCTGGTGCTGATGGACATTCGCATGCCGGGCATCGACGGCGTGGAGACCACCCGCGCCCTGCGCAGGCTCGACGCCGGCTGGGCAAAGTGTCCAGTGATTGCGGTGACCGCCCATGCCCTGGAGGAGGACCGCCGCCAGCTGCTGGAGGCCGGCCTCCAGGGCATTCTGCTCAAGCCGGTGGATGCCAACGAGCTCGAAGGGGTACTGCGCCGCTACCTGGGCGGGGCCGCCGCCCCACCTGCTGCCGAACCCCGCTCGTCGGCGACACAGGCTCATTCTGCCAGCGGCGAACTGGCCACCGTAGACCTGGCCCTGGGGACACGGCTGGCCAATGGCAGCGAGTCCCTGGCGCGCGAGCTGCTCGACGAGCTGGCCAAATCGCTGCCGGCGACCGAGGCAGCGCTGCGTGCCGCCCTGACGGCACACGATGAGGAGGGGCTGTTGGATGCGGTACACGCCCTCAACGGGGCCTGCCGCTACTGCGGGGCGCCCGAGCTGGCGCTGGTGGCCGAGACCCTGGAGACGCGGCTGCGCTCGCGGGGCATGACCGAGATAGCCGCGCTGATGGACGAGCTGCTGCAGGCCATGGCGCGCCTCCAGGCCTGGCACGCCGCTCAGCCTTCGAGCACCACCATGGCCAGCGCCACCTCGGCCTCGTCGGAAAGCGACAGATGAATGGCCTTGACCCCGGCGGCATTGGCCAGCTCACGCGCCTTGCCACCCAGCACCAGCGAAGGGCGGCCCAGGGCGTCGTTGACCACCTGGATCTCGGTCCAGCGCATGCCGCGCCTTAGCCCCACGCCAAGCGCCTTGACGAAGGCCTCCTTGGCGGCGAACCGCTTGGCCAGGTAGGCCCCGGGGGAGACGTGATCGGCCAGCCGCTCGCGCTCCGCTTCGCCGAGCAAGCGCTCGGCGAAGCGGTCGCCGTGGCGGGCAACCGCCGTATCGAAGCGGGCTATCTGGGCAACGTCGGTGCCGATGCCGATGATCATCAGGGTCAGTCGTGGTCTTCGTGGTGGTGGTCATGCTCCTCGAGCGCGGCCAGAAACCCGGCCTCCTGGCCGGCGATGATCAGCCGCTTCATCTCGGCCACCGCCTCCTTGAGCCCCACGAACAGCGCCCGTGCGATGATGGCATGACCGATATTGAGCTCATGGAGCCCGGGAATGGCGGCGATCGCCTCGACGTTATGGTAGTGCAACCCGTGGCCGGCATTGACCGTCAGCCCCAGCTCCAGGGCCATTTCCGCCGCTGCGCTGAGCCTGGCGTGCTCTTTCCGAGCGGTATCGCCAAAGTGCTCGGCATAACCCCCGGTATGCAGCTCGATCACCGGCGCTCCGGCCTTCGCCGCGGCCTCGATCTGAGCCGGTTCCGGGTCGATGAACAGTGACACCTCGCAGCCCGCCGCAGCGAGGCGCGAGCAGGCAGCGGCGATGGCGTCGAAGCCGCCGACCACATCCAGGCCGCCCTCGGTGGTGAGCTCCTCACGCTTCTCCGGCACCAGGCAGACGTGGGCGGGACGCACCTGCTCGGCCAGCGCCAGCATCTCCTCGGTGACTGCCATCTCCAGGTTCATGCGGGTGTTGAGCACCTCGGCTAGCAGGCGGACGTCGCGCTCCTGGATATGCCGGCGATCTTCACGCAAGTGCACGGTGATGCCGTCGGCGCCGGCCTCTTCGGCCAGCAGCGCCGCCTGGACGGGTCCGGGTAGCGGGTGCCGCGGGCCTGACGCAGGGTGGCGATATGGTCGATATTGACGCCGAGCAGGATACGGGGGGGGTGCATGGGAGCTCCTTCGGTAAGCCGTAAGCCATAAGCTGTAAGATGGAGTAGCATCTTATAGCCTACAGCCTACAGCTTACAGCTCCCGGACGGAGTCGGGGCGGGCCCGCCGTCGCTCGGCAAGCTGGCGCATCAGCTCTCGCGATCGCAGCGGCCGGGCGCCCAGCAGCGGCTCCAGGGCGGCGCGGGTCACCGCCTTGGCCGGACCGGCGAGGCCGGGCAGGCCCCAGTCGCCGCCGGCCAGCAGCCGCAGGGTACGACCGTCGATGCCCGGCTCCCCCGGCACGAAGCCGCGCGAGGCGGCGTCGAAGCGGTAGCGGCGCTGAGGGTCGAGCGCTCGCCCATCGGGCTCGGTGAAGCGCGGCTCGGCATCCAGGGCCTCGAGCAGCGTCACTTCCAACCGCCGCAGCGCCGCCGCCCGACCCTCGGGGCGCGGCAGCGCCTCCAGCAGCGCCGTGTAGAAGGCAAACACCTCGGGCACCGGCAGCTCCACCGGCAGGGTGCGCGCCAGCAGCTCGTTGGCATAGAGTCCGCACAGCAGCCCTTCGCCGGCCAGCAGCGCCGCCGCGCCGCGGCTCTCCATCAAACGCAGGCGCTTGAGCTCGCCCTCCCCTGTCCAGGTCAGGTGAAGGGGCGCGAAAGGCTGCAGTCGCCCCCGGGAGCGCGAACCGGGACGCTGCACGCCCTGCGCCACCGCCCGCACCCGGCCGTGGTGCAGCGTCAGCAGCTCCACCAGGGCGCTGGTTTCGCGGTAGGGCCGCTTGTGCAGCAGGAAGGCGGGCTGGGGGGTCATGGGCGAAGAGGTTCGAGGTTCGAAGGTCGAGGGTCAAGGGGCAGGGTTGTCCCCTCGGGGTCACTCAGTCGTGGTCATAACCGAGGCTTTTCAGGGCGCGCTCGTCGTCGGACCAGCCCCGCTTGACCTTGACCCACAGATTGAGCATGACCTTGGCCTCGAAGGCGCGCTCCATCTCCAGGCGCGCCTCGCGGCCGATGTTCTTGATCCGCTCGCCCTTGTCGCCGATCAGAATCTTCTTCTGGCCCTGGCGCTCCACCAGGATGCGGGCGCTGATATGCACCACCCTGCCCTCGTCACGAAATTCCTCGATCTCCACCGTCACCTGATAGGGCAGCTCATCGCCAAGCTGGCGCATGATCTTCTCTCGCACCAGTTCGGCGGCCAGAAAGCGCTGGCTCTTGTTGGTGACCTGGTCTTCCGGATAGAAGTGAAGGCTCTCCGGCAGGTGTTTCGCCACCTCCTGCTCCAGCTCCGGCACATTGGTGCCGTGCTTGGCCGAAATCGGAATGATCGCCTCGAAGTCGCGGCGCGCGCCGACCTCGGCCAGCCAGGGGAGCAGGCTGGCCTTGTCCTGCAGGCGGTCGACCTTGTTGACCGCCAGGATCACCGGCGCCTTCACGTGTTCGAGTCGTTGAAGCACGACCTGGTCCTCATCGCTCCAGCGGGTGCGGTCGATGATGAAGACCACGCAGTCCACGTCGCGCAGGGCCTGGGTCGCCGCCTGGTTCATGAAGCGGTTGATCGCCTTGCTGCGATCCTTGGCCATGATATGGATGCCGGGGGTGTCGACATAGATGAACTGCGCCTCCCCTTCGGTCTTGATCCCCATGACCTGATGGCGAGTGGTCTGGGGGCGCCGCGAGGTGATCGAGATCTTCTGGCCGAGGATGCGATTCATCAGGGTCGACTTGCCCACGTTGGGGCGGCCGACGATTGCCACGAAGCCACAGGTCTGAGTCATGAGTTGCGCCCCTCCCGGGGTTCGAGCTGGGCCAGGGCCGTTTCGGCGGCCTGCTGCTCGGCATGGCGACGGCTGGAACCGGTGCCCAGGGTGTGGGCTTCGAGCAGCTCCACATGGCACTCCACGGTGAAGGTCTGGTCGTGGGCTTCGCCCTCCACCGAGACCACCTCATAGCGGGGCAGCGGCACCTGACGCGACTGCAAAAACTCCTGGAGACGCGTCTTGGGATCCTTCTGGGTGTCCTGCAGATCGATCGCTTCCAGCCGCTCGGCGTACCAGGCCAGCACACGGGCACGGGCGGTCTCCATGCCGGCATCCAGATAGATGGCGCCGATCACCGCTTCGACGGCATCCGCCAGGATCGATTCTCGCCGGTGGCCACCGCTCTTCATCTCGCCGGAGCCCAGCCGCAGGCACTCGCCGAAGGCCATCTCGCGGGCCAGCTCGGCCAGCGTCTGGCCGCGCACCAGCCGTGCGCGAAGCCGCGACAGCTGGCCCTCCCGAGCCTCGGGAAAGCGCTGGTAGAGCGCCTCGGCGATCACGAAGTTGACGATCGAGTCGCCGAGAAACTCGAGTCGTTCGTTATTCTGCCCGCCATAGCTGCGGTGGGTCATGGCCAGCTCCAGCAGCACGATATCGCCGAACGAGTGGCCAATGCGACGGCTGAAGGCGTCGAGAATGCGGGCGTTGGAAGAGTTGCTCACGAAGCTCCTGCTTGTTGTCTAGCGGCAATAATGGGGTTTGGCGGCGGCCCGCAGAGCGGACGGCCCGCGGCGAGGGCATGATCGCCCCCGCTCACCGGCGCCTCGAGGCGGCCCCGGCTCAGTGGATACGGCGCACGTTGGAAAAGCTCGGCAGACCACCGTCCCACTGCATCCATACGGCGAAGGCACGGCCGACGATATTCTCCTCCGGGACGAAGCCCCAGTAGCGGCTATCGTTGGAGTGGTCACGGTTGTCCCCCATGGTGAAGTAGTGGCCTTCCGGCACCACCAGCTCGCGCACCCGGGGGCCAGGGTCTCGGGGATTATTGTAGATACGGTGGCTGATCGTGCCCAGCTGCTCCTCCAGCAGCAGCTCGCCCGGCGCCTGGGCAGGACTGTTCTCCAACAGCTGCTTGGGCACCGGCTCGCCGTTGACGTAGAGCTGTTTGTCTTCGTAGCTCAGGGTATCGCCCGGCAGCCCCACGACCCGCTTGATGAAGTTCACCGAGGGCTCGTTGGGAAAGCGGAACACCATGACGTCGCCGCGCTGCGGCTCGCCCAGCTCGACGATGCGCGTATGGGTGACCGGCAGGCGCAGGCCGTAGGCGTACTTGTTGACCAGGATGAAGTCGCCCACCTCGAGGGTCGGACGCATGGAACCCGAGGGGATCTGAAACGGCTCGACCAGGAAGCTTCTCAGCAGCAGCACCACCAGCAGCACCGGGAAGAAGGAACGCGCATAGTCGACCGGCCAGGGCTCCTTGAGCACCTTGGCACGCGCCTCCTCATCGAGCCCCTCGGTGGTAGCGGCCTCGGCGGCGGCCAGGTTGCGGCGGCGCGCCGGTCGCCACCAGACCAGGTCCATGAGCCAGATGACGCCGGTCACCACCACGGCCACCACCAGCAGAAGAGAGAAATCCATGTTGTCGTCGACCCCTAGTCATTCACTTTGAGCACGGCCAGGAACGCATCCTGTGGAATCTCCACTCGGCCGACCTGCTTCATGCGCTTCTTACCCGCCTTCTGTTTCTCGAGCAGCTTCTTCTTGCGGGTGACGTCGCCGCCATAGCACTTGGCGGTGACGTTCTTGCGCAGCGCCTTGACGGTGGAGCGCGCCACCACCTGGCCACCGATGGCCGCCTGAATCGCCACGTCGAACATCTGGCGCGGGATCAGCTCCTTCATCTTCTCGACCAGCACGCGACCCCGGCTGTGGGCGTGATCGCGGTGGATAATCACCGCCAGCGCATCGACCCGGTCGCCGTTGATCAGCACGTCGAGACGCACCAGCTTGGCGGCCTGGAAGCGTTCGAAGTTGTACTCCAGCGAGGCGTAGCCCTTGGAGATGGACTTCAGCCGGTCGAAGAAGTCCATCACCACCTCGGACATCGGCAGCTCATAGGTGAGCTGAATCTGGCTGCCGAGGAACTGCATGTCGAGCTGGGTGCCGCGGCGCTGCTCGCACTCGGTGATGACGTTGCCGACGAACTCCTGGGGCACCAGAATGCTGGCCCGCACGATCGGTTCGCGCATCTCCTCCACGTCGGCCATGTCGGGCAGCTTGGAAGGGTTGGCCACGTACCTCACGTCGCCAGTCTTCATCGCCAGCTCGTAGACCACCGTCGGCGCCGTGGTGAGCAGGTCCAGGTCGTACTCGCGTTCGAGCCGCTCCTGGATGATCTCCATATGCAGGGTGCCAAGGAAGCCGACCCGGAAGCCGAAGCCCAGGGCGTCGGAGTTCTCCGGCTCATACTCCAGCGAGGCGTCGTTGAGCGCCAACTTCTCCAGGGCATCGCGGAAGTCTTCGTAGTCGTCGGCGCTGACCGGGAACATGCCGGCATAGACCTGGGGCTTGACCTTCTGGAACCCGGGCAGGCGCTCGACGTCCGGCGTCTTGGCATGGGTGATGGTATCGCCCACCGGTGCGCCCTGGATGTCCTTGATGCCGGCGACGATAAAGCCCACCTCGCCGGCGCGCAGGATGTCGGTTTCGCGGCGCAGCGGCGTGAAGATGCCCACCTCGTTGGCCTGCCAATCGCGGCCGGTGGACTTGATGCGGATCTTCTCGCCCTTCTTGAGGGTGCCATCGAAGAGCCGCACCAGCGAAACCACCCCCAGGTAGTTGTCGAACCAGGAGTCGATGATCAGTGCCTGGAGCTGGCCGTCCGGGTCGCCCTTGGGCGGCGGGATGTCGCGAACCAGGCGCTCGAGCAGGGCATCGATGCCCAGCCCGCTCTTGGCCGACACCTGGCAGGCATCGGTGGCGTCGAGGCCGATGATCTCCTCGATCTCATGAGAGACCTTGTCGGGGTCGGCCTGGGGCAGGTCCATCTTGTTGAGCACCGGCAACACCTCGAGGCCCTGCTCGATGGCGGTATAGCAGTTGGCCACCGACTGGGCCTCGACGCCCTGCCCGGCATCCACCACCAGCAGGGCCCCCTCACAGGCGTAGAGCGAACGCGACACCTCATAGGAGAAATCGACGTGGCCGGGGGTATCGATGAAATTGAGCTGGTAGGTATTGCCATCTTGGGCGTGGTAGTCGAGCGTCACCGACTGCGCCTTGATGGTGATGCCGCGCTCACGCTCGAGGTCCATGGAGTCGAGCACCTGCTCCTTGAGCTCGCGCTCGGTCAACCCGCCGCAGGTCTGGATCAGGCGATCGGCCAGGGTCGACTTGCCGTGATCGATATGGGCGATGATCGAGAAGTTGCGTATGTGCTTCAGCTTGTCGTTGCGTGCGTCGTTGCTCATCTAGCCCGGTCCGGTGTTCGTCGCGGGCGGAAGCGGCAGCATCGGCCGCGCCCCGGCCACGTCGTATGAATTCAATGGCGGGTATTGTACCGGCATGGCGGGGGGTTGGACAGCGCGGCCGCCAGAAGCGGCCGCGCCAGTGGCGCCCCAGAGGGGTGTGGAGGGGCGCCGGGGAAGGCAGGCGGCTAGGTCACCGGTGGTGAAGTGCCGTTACTCTGCAAGCCTCAGCGCCACGAACAGTGAGCGGCCGTCGCGATAGAGGCGCACCGGCAGCGCGCGCTGGCCATCAAGGGTTCCGGCCAGCTCGGCCAGCTCGGCCGGATTCTCCACCCGCTGATGATCGATACTGACGATGATGTCACCCGGGCGAATACCGGCCTCGGCGGCCGGCCCCTGACTCTGGACCTCACGCACCCGCACGCCGTATTCGATGCCCAGCCGCTCGCGGTCGGCAGCCTCGAGCTCGGCCACCGTCATGCCCAGACGCTCGTGGCCGCTCGGCGCATCGGGCCGTTCGGCGCGCTCATGCGTCTCCGGCCAGTCGGCAATGGTGACCGTCTCGGTGGTCCGTTCGCCGTCACGCATCAGGGTCAGCTCGACATCGTTGCCCGGCACCACTCGCCCGATCAGCCGCGGCAGGGTGCTGGAGCGCTCGACCTCCTCGCCGTCGACCTCGAGAATCACGTCACCGACCCGCAGGCCGTCACGTGAGGCCGGCCCTTCCGGGTCGAGATCGGCGATCAGCGCCCCGCGGGGACCGTCCATGCCGAACGATTCGGCCAGATCGCGGGAGACCGGCTGAATCATCACGCCCAGCCAGCCGCGGCGCACCCGCCCATCATCACGAATTTGATCCGCCACCCCCATGGCCACGTTGATGGGAATGGCGAAGGAGAGCCCCATGAAACCGCCGCTGCGAGTGAAGATCTGGGCGTTGATGCCGACCACTTCGCCGTCGAGGTTGAACAGCGGCCCACCCGAGTTGCCCGGGTTGATGGCCACGTCGGTCTGGATGAAGGGCACATAAGCGTCGCGCGGCAGCGTACGGTTGATGGCGCTGATGATCCCCGCGGTAACCGAGTGCTCGAAGCCGAAGGGAGAGCCGATCGCGGCCACCCATTCGCCGACCTTCAGGTCGTCCGAGTCGCCAATCGCCAGGGTGGGCAGATCCTCGGCCTCCACCTTGAGCAGGGCCACATCGGTCTGACTGTCGGCGCCGATCAGCTCGGCCTCCAGCTCGCGCCGATCGGCGAGGCGGACGATGATCTCATCGGCACCCTCGACTACGTGGGCGTTAGTCAGAATGTAGCCGTCGGCACTGATGATGAAGCCGGAGCCCAGCGACTGACGCTCCTCGCTCCGGCCACCGCCCCCCGGCGGCTGCGGAAAACGCTCGCCGAAGAAGTGGCGGAAGATATCGGGAATCTCCTGCCCACCGAACCCCTGGAAGGGATCGCGTCGCTCCACCACCCGCGTCGAGGCGATATTGACCACCCCGGGGCGGCCTGCTCGACCAGCTCGGTGAAATCCGGCAGGTCGCGCGCCTGAACCGACTGCCAGGCCAACATCAAGGCGGCCACGACGGCCCAAAGGGAAAGGTGTCGCATCATTGGCTTCATGGAATGCTCCTGCATCAGCTTGCTCGTTCTCAACGACTCATTGTTTGCGACTTGAGGAAGCCGTCACCCACTCCCATAACCACAGCCGACAAGAAAGGTTCACAAACAGCAATCTCCGCCACGCCTCTGCCACCCAGCGACGCCGGCAGCTGACGCCGGGTCACCGTGTCGGCGCTTCATCCCACACCAGGTTCTCGGCGACCTGCACCAGCACCCGTGGCGGCAGCTCCCCCATGACCACCAGCTGTACCTGCCCCTCTTCCAGTGCCAGGTGGCGCACCACGGCCAGCGAGATCCCGAGCCGATGCAGACCGGGAATCAGCCGCTCGCCGCCCTCATCAAGGGGCTCAACAAACAGACTCAGCGTAGAGAGACCGTCGCTATAGATGCGATGCCCGACCCGGTCACTGTGCCGACGGCTGCGGGTATCGACGGGCTGGGCGATGAAGCCGTCGGGAAGCCAGCCAGGCTGCCAAGGCAGCGAGGGAGGCTCGCGGTGGGAATCGAGCACCACGCTACCTTCATAGAGTCGCGGCTGCTCGAGCTCCGTCAACTGGAAGGTTTCCACCACCCTACCCTGCTCGTCGATCAGCTCCTGCTTCATCGGCAGCGCGGTCTGCCGATCGACCCAGAGCCGATGACCGAAGCGCAGGTGGTCCAAGGGTTCGATGTCCAGACGCACCACTCGCCGGCTGGCGATACGCTCCTCACCCCCAGGGTGATCCGGTAGTGCTGATCGAGGTGACGGGCGATCCCTTCGGGAGAGGCGGGCACTTCAGCGTCGCCGTCGGACCAGCTCAGCCGCCCGATGCGCCCGCGCCGTTCGAACACCACCGCCGGCCCATCGAGAAAGCGAGCCACTTCACGCTCGACACCGTCCTGAATATCGTGGGAAAGCGCCAGGGTGCGAACGCCGTCGATGCCGATTCGCACGGCGCGAGCCTGAAAAACGTAGCAGTGGTTGGCCCACAGGCTGCGCTCGAACCACTCCTGGGCCGACGTCGGCGCCGCCCAATCGGCGAGCTGGTGACAGTCGAAGCGCTCCTCCTCGGCTGCCGCCGCCTGCTCGACAACTGCCGTGGCAGCCAGCAACAGCATCAGGCACGGCAGCACCAGGCGCCACCCTGTGTGCCGGACAACCATCAGCGCTGCCCCAGTGTCTCGCTACCGGACGCCCGCAGCAGCGGCATCCAGGCATCGCCGCTAGGATAGGCCGCGCCCTCGGCATGGCGGTCAAGGTAGGACTGCAGCAGCCGCGCCTGCTCCTGGTCGGCACGCAACGACTGGCGCGGGTTAGGCGCCATGAAGAGCGGTCCCTCGACGCCGGCGCCGACCGGCATGATACCGGAGGCACTCCCCCCTGCGGGGAACAGCGGTAGGCCGGATGCGGCCAGCTGGCCGCCGCCGGAGGCCGGGGAAGCGGGAGCGCGCTGGTCCGTCACCGGAGCCGAAGAGGCCTCGCCACCGCTCGCCACTTCGGCCGGCGCATCGCCAAAATAGCCGCTGCCGTTGTAGAACTGCACGCCGGTGATCACCATCAGCGACACGGCCGCCGCGATACCGGCGCTGCGGGCGAGAGACGGGGCACGAGCCGTCGGGCGCTTGCCCGCCTCGGCTACCGGCACCGGTTCGTCCTCGAGGCGCGCTAGAATGCCGGCAGAGAGATCCGTGCTGACATCGACGTCATGATCCCGTCGCATCAGGCTGCGCATCAGATGATAGCGCCGCCAGGCGTCCGCCGCGTCGGGATCGTCTTCCAGCGACTTAAGCACCCGACGCAGCTCGAGATCATCACCTTCGTTGTCCATCAGGGCAGAAAGCGATTCCCGTGCGTTCTGACTCATTTCTTTACACCCTCTACTCTCAAGGCGCCCGCCTTGCATTCAATGTAATCCCGGCATTCCCCGCTGCGGCTAGGTTATGGTGGCAATGCCGGCACACTCCTGAAACATCGGTCACAGCTTCAGACGCCAACGGCGCGTGACAGTTCAGCGCCCAGGCGAAAACCTTGCTTAGCTCCCCTCCTCGGTCACCGACTCGCGAGTACGGTGGGTGGTCACCAGGGGCTGAATGTGCTGGTCGACCGCCTCGCGGGCCCGAAAGATCCGCGAGCGGACGGTGCCGACCGGGCACTGCATGATATTGGCGATATCCTCGTAGGAGAGGCCATCGAGCTCGCGCAGCGTGATCGCCGTGCGCAGGTCATCGGGCAGCTTCTCGATGGCCTCGAACACCGCCGCCTCGAGCTGGTCTCGGGCAATGGCGGCCTCGGGCGTCTCGATGTCGGCTAGCCGCCCGCTATGATCGACCACCTCGGCATCGACGATATCGAGGTCGCTGCCGGGGGGCGGCGCCCTCTGGAAACCAGGTGGTTCTTGGCGGTATTGATGGCGATGCGATACATCCAGGTATAGAAGGCGCTTTCCGCGCGAAACTTACCCAGCGCCCGATAGGCCTTGATGAACGCCTCCTGGGCCACATCCTGGACCTCGGCATGGTCCTGCACATAGCGTCCGATCAGGCCAATGATCTTGTGCTGATACTTCCGGACCAGCAGATCGAACGCACGGCTATCGCCCTGCTGAGCACGCTCGACGAGCTGCTGATCGGTTTCCCGGTTGCCCATTCACACCCTCCCCGACCGGGAGAACCCCTGATGAATGGCGGGCATATGAAATGTCAAAACGGTGTCTGAATGCATGGTGTCAACCTGGTGCCCATCGGCAGCTGATATCCCTGGAAAGTCGAAGACCTGTCGAAGACGGGTCAGTGTTCCTGTTTCTTGGCCGCGCATCAAGCCGGCTGCCACGCACGCCGGTGCCCGCGATGGGACAGGATGCACCGCACGCGGGTTCCCGAGGCAATTGATTTTTTCCCAGCCACGGGGTGATAGTAGAATACCTTTCTTGCCTTCAACGCTTCACGACACAGGTACCACAATGTCCGATCAGCAGGTCAGCAACCTCAATGTTCTCTCCCAGGACGTCCTGATCACCCCCGAGACGCTCAAGCAGGAAATTCCGCTGAGCGAAGAGGCGGAACGCACCGTCATCGAAGGACGCCGGACCATCCAGAACATCCTCGACGGCTCCGACCCGCGCCTGCTGGTGGTGATCGGGCCTTGCTCCATTCATGACGTGGATGCTGCCCTGGACTATGCACGCCGCCTGCGACGCCTGGCCGATGAGGTCAAGGATAGTTTATTCGTGGTGATGCGGGTCTACTTCGAGAAGCCCCGTACCACCGTAGGCTGGAAGGGGCTGATCAACGACCCTCACCTCAACGGCTCATTCGAGATCGAGGAGGGCCTGCACATCGCCCGCCGGCTGCTGGTGGAACTCTCCGAGCTGGGCCTGCCGCTGGCCACCGAAGCGCTGGACCCGATCTCACCCCAGTACCTGCAGGACTGCATCAGCTGGTCGGCCATCGGCGCGCGTACCACCGAATCCCAGACCCACCGCGAGATGTCATCGGGCCTCTCCAGTCCCGTGGGCTTCAAGAACGGCACCGACGGCAGCCTGGACGTGGCGATCAACGCCCTGCAGTCCGTCTCGCACCCGCACAACTTCCTGGGCATCAACCAAAGCGGCCAGGTGGCGATCATCCGCACCCGCGGCAACCGCTATGCCCACGTGGTGCTGCGCGGCGGCAACGGCAAGCCCAACTACGACAGCGTCAGCGTGGCGCTGGCCGAGCAGGAGCTGCGCAAGGCGGGCGTCCAGGCCAACATCATGATCGACTGCTCCCACGCCAACTCCAACAAGGACCCGGGCCTGCAGCCGCTGGTGATGGAGAACGTCACCAACCAGATCCTGGAAGGCAATCGCTCAATCATGGGCCTGATGGTGGAGTCCAATATCGGCTGGGGCAACCAGAAGATCACCGACGACCACAGCCAGATGCAGTACGGGGTCTCGGTGACCGACGCCTGTATCGACTGGGACACCACCGAAGAGGCCATGAAGCGCATGGCCCAGAAGCTCGCCACCGTGCTGCCCGAGCGTACGGCGTGATCCCTCGCCACCGCCAATAAGGCAGCGGGCCCGCCATCGGCGGGCCCGCTGCGTTGGCTCTCCGGCAGCCCCCTACCCGGCGCCGTCGATCTCCCGCACGAAAGGCGGCAGGGCATCGAGCAGGGCCCGGCCGTAGCGGCGGGTCAGCACGCGACGATCGAGCAGGGTGATGCGCCCTCTGTCGGCCTCCTTGCGAATCAGCCGACCGCAGGCCTGCACCAGCTTGATCGAGGCGTCCGGCACGCTGATGCGCATGAAGGGATCGCCCCCTGGCTCTCGATCCACTCGGCCAGGGTCGCCCCCACCGGGTCGTCGGGCACCGCAAACGGCAGCCGGGTGATCACCACGTGGGTCAGGTAGTCGCCGGGCAGATCGATGCCCTCGGCGAAACTGGCCAGCCCGAAGATGATGCTGCCCTCCCCCTCGTCCACCCGACTCCGATGCCGCTCGATCAGCTCGCGCTTGGGCAGCCGATCCTGGGCCAGCACCCGCTGGCGGCGCTGCGGCGACAGCGCCTTTTCTACGCCGCGCAGCTGCGCCCGGGACGAGAACAGCATCAGCACCGCTTCGTCATCGCCGAGCGACTCGACGAAGTCGACGATGGCACGCTCGTGGGCGTCGCGGTCGGCAGGATCACAGGCCTCGCGGGGGACGCTGAGCACCGCCCGGGAGTAGTCGAAGGGACTGGGCAGGCGCTGGTAGCGATAGCGATTGGCCAGGCCGGCACGCTCCTGCAGCCGTTCGAAGCGCCCCAGCGCTGTCAAGGTGGCCGAGGTCACCACGGCGCCGTAGCAGCTTCCCCACAGGGTCTTGGCAAGCGTCGGCGCCGCCGAGACCGGGCTGGCGGCGAAGGTCAGCTCCGCCTCCCCACCGATCCGCTCCAGCGTCAGCCAGCGGGCCCGCGGCGCCTCGCCTCCCGGATCCGGCTCGGCATAGGCCTGCCAGAGGGCGTGGGCCTCCAGGGCCCTGCCGTGAAGCAGCGCCATCAGCGGCAGCCAGGCCTCGGCCTGCTCGCGGTCGAGGCCGGTGTGCTTGTCGGGGTCGAGGCTCTCGCGCAGGATATCGCTCATCGACTCAAGGGTCCGCGACAGCTCGGCGAACCCCACCAGTAGGGTCGCGGCGTGGTCCCGCAGCGCCTCCGGCACCTGCCCCATCGCGAAGCGGTGCTGGCGACTCTCCTCGTCGCTGGCCAGCCCCTGGGGGCGACCGGCCAGCTGGTGCCCCAGGGCAAAGGCCTCGCCCAGTCGCGGCTCCAGCGCGGCGATGGCGTCCGGTAGCCCGGCCAACAGGCGTGCCAGGGTGGGCTGCACCGCCAGCGCCTGGTTCAGCTCGGTCAGCGACTTCTTGAGGCTGCCCAGCCAGCGCAGCGCGGCCCCCACGCCGACGCGGTGGGTAAAGTGGTTGAGGGCCTTGTCGGGCAGGTGGTGCCCCTCATCGAAGACGTAGATGCAGTCCCCGGAGGCGGCAGTACGACCCCACCGCCCAGGGAGAGGTCGGCCAGCACCAGGTCGTGATTGGCGACGATGATGTCGGCGCTCTCCAGATCGCGCCTGGCGCGAAAGAAGGCGCAGGCGGCGAAATGGCCGCAGCGGCGATTGGTGCACTGACGATGATCGATGGTCAGGCGCCGCCAGTCGCTGTCGGCGACGGTCTGGGGCCAGCTTTCGCGATCTCCCTCCCAGCGACCGCTGCCATAGGCCTCGGCCATCTCGGTGATCAGCGCCTTGAAATCCGCCCCGGCCTCCTGGCCCAGGCTCTGCTCGAAGAGCGAGAGGGTAGGATTGCCGGCCACGCCGTCCAGCGCCTGTTCGAGGCGCGCCACGCAGAGGTAGCGGCCGCGCCCCTTGGCCAGGGCATAGGAAAAGTCCAGGCCGCTATGCGCCTTGAGCGACGGCAGGTCCTGGTGCAGCACCTGCTCCTGCAGGGCCACGGTGGCGGTGGCGATCACCAGCCGCTTGCCCCGCGCCTTGGCCACCGGCAGCGCCGCCAGCAGATAGGCCAGGGTCTTGCCGGTGCCGGTGCCCGCCTCGAGCACGCAGATATGCTCGTCGGAGAGCCGCTTGCCCGCCTCGTCAGCCTCGATGGCGCTGAGGGTTCGGGCGATCTCGGCGATCATCAGCCGCTGACCGTAGCGCGGGGTGAGGTCGAGCCCCTCCAGCACGCGACGGTAGGCGGCCTGTATCTCGCCCTTGAGGGCCTCGTCAAGCATAAGCGTCCAAGCTGTAAGCCTTAAGCCGTAAGCTGTAAGAGAAACACATCCCAGCAGAGCCCAACCTGGCTGAATAAGCGGATACACCGAGGCTGCAAGCCCTTTAACTTAAGGCTTACAGCTTATAGCTGCCGTTAGAGCAGTCCTTCGGGCGGGTGCTCGCAGGGCAGCTTGTCGTTGATGTAGCGCTCGATCTCCGGCAGCGAGAAGGCGTCCTCCTCGCCCACGAAGCTGATCGATACCCCGGCGGCCCCGGCCCGGCCCGTACGACCGATACGGTGCACGTAATCCTCCGGGTCTTCCGGCAGGGTGTAGTTGATCACGTGGCTGACATCCTCGATATGGATGCCGCGGCCGGCCACGTCGGTGGCCACCAGCACCTGGATCTCCCCCTCGCGGAAGCGCTCCAGGGTCCTGATGCGCTGCGCCTGGGGCACGTCACCGGAGAGCATGGCGGCGTTGATCCCGGCCTTCTTCAGCAGCTCGTCGAGCTTGCGCACCAGGTCGCGGCGATTGCCGAAGACCATGACCCGATCGAAGCTCTCCTGCTGGAGCAGCTTCACCAGCAGGCGCTGCTTGTCATCATCGCTGACCAGGTAGACCCGCTGATCGATATTGGCGCTGTTCTCCACCGTGACCTCGATCTCGACGTGGGTCGGCTGATGGGTCCACTGGCTGGCCAGGTTGAGGATGTCCTGGGAGAAGGTCGCCGAGAACAGGAAGGTCTGGCGCTCTTCCTTCTTGGGCGTGTGGCGGATGATACGCTTGACGTCGGGAATGAAGCCCATCGACAGCATGCGATCCGCCTCGTCAAGCACCAGCACCTCGACCTGGGTCAGGTCGACGTCGCGCTTCTCGTGGAAATCCAGCAGCCGCCCGGGGGTGGCCACCAGGATATCCAGCTTCTTGCCCAGGTTGTCGCGCTGCTTCTGGTAGTCCATGCCGCCGACCACGCTGGCCACGTTGAGATCGGTAAAGCGCGCCAGGGCCTTGGCGTCCTTCTCGATCTGCAGCGCCAGCTCGCGGGTCGGGGCCACGATCAGTGCCCGCGGGGCCCCCGGCTTCTGACCGTCTGGCGCCTCCTCCTCGAGGAAGTAGGCCAGGATCGAGATCAGAAAGGCGGCCGTCTTGCCGGTGCCGGTCTGCGCCTTGCCCACCACGTCGCCACCCAGCAGGGTGTGGGTCAGCGCCTCCGCCTGGATCGGGGTGCAGTACTCGAACCCCAGGGCGTGAATGGCCCGCATCAGCGGCAGCGGCAGGTCAAAGTCGTGAAAGCGCCACTTGCCCGCCTCGACAGGCACCTGAAACTGGCGCAGGTCCCAGTTCGACTGGCGGCGACGCGGTTTGCGGCGACGACGCTTGGGCTTGCGGTTCTGGGCCGGGGCTGTGGTCTGTTCCGACTCGCTCATAGGCTGTATGTCTGTCCGTAGCAGTGGATGGGAAGCCTCGTTCAGTCGGGCATTGTAACAGCCTCCGGCGACGAGGGCGCGCCTGCCGCATCGGGCTGGTAGAATAGCGGCCCATCCACCTTTCCATACGAGGGAGTTCGGCCGATGACACGCCGCAAGAAGACCCGTTCGCTGGCCGACAAGGTGACGATTCGCACCGGCCGGCGCAAGGATTACAAGCAGTGGCGCCACGAGAATCCCGACCAGGTAACCTCGTCGCGCCGCTTCACCCAGAAGAAGCGCCAGCAGCGCAAGCTGCAGGCCGCACGCAAGCAGGCCCGCCAGGAAGAGGGGCAGTCGATCGCCATCCATCCCGAGGGGTCACGGTCCGATTCCGAGGGGAGCCAGGAGTGATGCGCCTCGTCTCGTTCAACATCAACGGCCTTCGCGCTCGACTGCACCAGCTCGAGGCGCTGACCCAGCGCCACCGACCGGCGGTGATCGGCCTGCAGGAAACCAAGGTCCAGGACAGCGAGTTCCCCCGGGAGGCGGTCGAGGCGCTGGGCTACCGGGTCATCTTCCACGGCCAGAAGGGCCACTACGGGGTGGCGCTGATGGTCGATACCGCCCAGTGCGGCGAACCCGAGGCGGTCTACTACGGTTTTCCCGACGATGCCAAGACGGCCCAGCGACGCATGATCGGCGTGCGCCTGCGCGGCGGCGACGACCGCCCGCTGACCGTATGGAACGGCTACTTTCCCCAGGGCGAGAACGTGGCTCATCCCACCAAATTTCCCCACAAGCGGGCGTTCTACGCCCAGTTGGGGCGCCTGCTGCAGGAGTCGCACCGGCCGAACGAGAACCTGGCGGTGATGGGCGATTTCAATATCTCCCCCGAGGATCGCGATATCGGCATCGGGGAGGCCAACCGCAGGCGCTGGCTGCGGGAGGGCAAGACCAGCTTCCAGCCGGAAGAGCGCGAATGGCTCGAGGGCATCAAGGCCTGGGGGCTGGTCGACAGCTACCGGCTACGCTACCCGGAGGTCGACGACCGCTTCAGCTGGTTCGACTACCGCTCAAAGGGCTTCGACCGCGACCCCAAGCGGGGGCTGCGCATCGACTATATCCTGGTCAGCGAACCGCTGGCGGCCAAGGTGCGCGACGCGGGGATCGACTACGACCTGCGCGGCATGGAGAAGCCCTCCGACCACGCCCCGGTGTGGACCGAGCTGGCCCCCTGAGCCCGCAACGCCATCGCAATAGCTGAAGCCGCGTGCGGCCACCTCAAGGGTGGCCGCGCTTTGCAGGCGCCATTCACAGTGTGTGCATTACCTCATAACGCTCCAGGCGGTCTTCAGGTAGGCATCCCCGTTGACCCTGACGCCGTCGATATCGCCGGTTTCAGAAGCCACATGCACCGCCTCTAGCGTATCGGCAAGGGCTGCCAGATCGGTGTGAAGCTTCTCCAGCGCTACCTCCAGGGTATAGGTCAACTCATGGACGGCATTGAGGTCGTCCATACTCAGGGTTTCCTGCTCCAGAATCGCAGCCAGATGGACATTGTGCGTGGTGAAGTTGTCCACCGCCTGCACCAGTGTCTCCGAGGGCAAGGCTTCAAAATGATCAATACGCGATTCATCATGTGCCAATGTGAAAGGCGCAACAACCAAAAGGCCCGAGAAGGCCATAGCGATCAGCGGCTTATGCATATGTAATCCTCTACGATTCGTTGAGTGTCTCAGCAAGGGCAAGCAACAACCCATGACTATTCAGCCGCTTTAACGCTAGCAACGAACACCAGGAATGTAAACGATTATCACTACCAAATGAAGATTCAAGGGATCTGGGTCAAGTCCTGGGTGCTTTCATCGCAAGGCGCTCGGCATGGATTCGACCGGCCGCATCGCCGCAAGCCATGGCTCGGCCTGCTCGGCCCCCAGCGCTTGCGCGGTCTCCAGGGCCGTGACGGCAAGCTCGTCTCGCCCCCAGCCATGGGCCAGCTGGCCCAGGCGCAGCCAATCCTCGGCGGCCTGAGTGCGCTGCGCCAGCGCCTGCCAGGCGGCCAGCGCCCGGTCGCGATCCCGGGCGGCCTGCCAAGCCTCGGCCAGCAGCCGGCGGTGGGCCAGGCTGTCGTCAAGCGCCTGCTGCGCCAGGGCGTTATGAAGATACTCCGCCGCCCGAGCCGGCGTTCCCGCCGCCAGGTGCAGCTCGATGCGCTGCAACAGGTCCGCCTCGCCTCCCAGCACGCCCAGACGCCAGCCGGCCTCCCACAGCGCCGCGGCACGCCTGGGCTCCCCCAGACGCTGCGCCAGGGCAGCGGCCTGACGCCAGGCCTGCGGGTCTGAGGTGGCCTCCAGGCCCGCTTCCAGCCGGGATAAGGCGTCGTTCCCGCGCCCCACCCGCTGATAGACGGCAGCGGCCAGCGCCTGACGCCTGGCAGCCGGCGAGTCGTCCACCTCCAGCGCTCGGTCGATCCAGCGCGACGCTTCTTGCCAGCGCTCGAGCTCGGCCAGCGCACGCGCCAGCCGCCAGCGATCGTCGGCGCTGCCCGGATAGCGCTGATGCCACTCCAGTAGCAGCGCCACCGCCTGCTGCGTCTGCCCGGCCGATAGCCGCAGCCTCGCCTCCTCATTCAACCAGTGGTCGTGTTCTCGCTGGGGAACCTCTTGAACACGACGGGCCTGGGCCAAATGCTCCGCCGCCGCCTCGCGGCGGCCGGCTGCGGCCTCGGCACCGGCCGCCAGCTGGCGGTACAGTGCGCTGGCCCAGCGGTCGGCGGCGTTGCCGCTCTCCAGGCGCCGAGCCTGGGAGCCGGCATGCGCTGCTAGCGCCTCGTCTCCCTGCTGCAGTCGCTGCTGAGAGCGCTCCAGGTCGGCGATGATATCGCCGGGCAGCGCCGGCGGGTCGGCCACCAGCGGGCCGGCCGACAGCAGCCAGGCAGCGGCCAAGAGCCACAAGGCTAAGCGTCGCTTCATGATCTCACCTCAGCTGAAATTCCAGGCGCTGGCGCGCCCGACGCACACCAGAGGCAGGCTCGAACTGCCAGCGCGCCACGGCCTGCTCGGCGGCCGAGTCGAAGACGTTGCGCGGCTGCGACTCGACCACGCGAATCGACGAGCGATCGACGCTGCCGTCGGGGCGAATCAGGAACTGCAGTTCGACATGCCCCTCCAGGCCTCGCCGCTGGGCACGCGACGGATACTCCGGTGGCACCCGGCTGGTCGGGGCGATCTGGCCGACATCCACCGGCCCCGTCTCGGCAGGCGCCGCCGACTCGCGGGTCGCCCCCTCCTGTGCCGCGGTGGGTGATGGGCTCGGCGCAGGGGCCGGAGACGGCTCGGGTGCCGGTTCCGGCGTCGGCTCGGGCGCCGGTTCCGGCGGCGGCTCGGGCGCCGGTTCCGGCGGCGGCTCAGGCTGAACCTCGACAAGCTCGGGAAGGCGGCTATCGAGCTCCAGCGGCTCCGGCGGCTCCGGTGGCAGCTCGGGTTCCGGCATGGCAATGGGGCTCTCCCGCGGCGGCAGGGGCTCCGGCGGTGGCGGCGGGCTGGCTTCGACCGGCGGCGGCGGCTCGGCGGTGGGCTCGGCAACCTCTTCCGGGACCGGCTCGGGCGCCTCGACCAAGTTCATCGACATGCTGACATCGATCACATCGAACTCCTCCTCTGGCGGCGCCACCAGCAGCGCCAACAGCCAGAACAGCAGCAGCGCCAGCCCGACACCCCCCAGCGACGAGAGCGGCAAGCGGGTCACGAGCGACTCCGGCTGGCGGCCACCGCCACCTGATCCACGCCGGCCTCGCGAATGCGATCCATCACTTCGATCAGCAGCCCGGTGGTGGACTCGCGATCGGCCTGGACCACCACGGAGCCCTCACCGCTGACCATATCGGCGACCTTGCCGCCTACCCGGTGCAGATCCACCGGCTGACCGTCCACCCAGACCGCCCCCTCCGGCGTGATGGCCACCATCACCTGAGCATCCGGCTGGGGACTGGTGGCGCTCGACTCCGGACGCTGGATCTCGACCCCGCTCTCCTTGATGAAGCTGGTGGTCACGATAAAGAAGATCAGCATGATGAAGACCACGTCCAGCATCGGCGTCAGGTTGACCTCGCCGGCCTCACCGACGTCACTACCGTTGCGGCGTCTACGCATGGGATTCCTCCACGGCACGGGCCAGGCGGTCATGCAGCCGCTGATCCTCACGCCGAATGATGTGCTCCAGACGACTGGTAAAGAGTAGCCCCACCACTGCCACTGCCATGCCGGTCAGGGTCGGCAGGGTGGCCCGCGCCACGCCATCCGCCATGGAGCGGGCCTGGCCGGTGTCGCTCAGCGATAGGCTGTCGAAGACGGCGATCATGCCGGTGACCGTGCCCAGCAGCCCCAGCAGGGGACAGAGCGCCACCAGCAGCTTGAGCCAGGGCAGCGGCCGGCGCAGCCGGGCGATAAGCGCCCGGGTCCAGGCCTCGCGCAGGGTCAGGGCACTCCAGCTGACATGGTCGGGACGCGCCGCCCAGCGATCGATCAGCTGGCGGCGGGCGCGGCGATAGGTGATACGGAAGTACCAGACCCGCTCCAGCGCCAGGCTGAACAGGAGCATCGCCACCAGTGCGATGACCACCAGGATCGCCCCGCCCGCCTCGACCAGGCGCTCCAGGGGCTCAAGCCAGAGCGGCATCACGGGCCTCGCTCCCCAGGGGTGCCATGGACGGCGCTGAACGCCGCTCGAGCGCTTCGGCCAGGGCCGCACTGGCCTGGCCTTCCATCCGTCCGGCCAGATGGCGGCTGCGGCCGGCCAGCGCCGTATGGGCAAACAGCAGCGGCACAGCGATAATCAGCCCCAGCACGGTGGTCACCAGCGCCTGGCTGATGCCGCCGGCCATCAGCTGCGGGTCACCGGTGCCGAACACGGTGATGGCCTGGAAGGTGACGATCATCCCGGTGACGGTGCCCAGCAGCCCCAGCAGCGGCGCAATCGCGGCCAACAGTTTGACCAGTGGCTGACCGCGCTCCAGCCGCGGCAGCTCCGCCAGCACGGCTTCGTCGAGGCGCGCTTCCAGCGCTTCGGGCATCGGGTTGTCTTTCAGCGAGCGAAAACGCAGCAGTACCCGGCCCAGCGGATTGTCATCCCGCAGCCGGCCAAGATCGCGCACCTGGCGGCGCATGGTCAGGCTGACGCGCAGCAGATAGGCGTACTGAAGCAGCGCCACCAGCAGCCCGAGGCCGCCCAGCGCCACCACCACATAGCCGACGGCCCCGCCCTGGTGGAAGCGTTCGACCAGCGAAGGCCGCTGCGCCAGGGCCGCCAGTAGCTGGCCCCGTGTCGGATCCAGGGCCAATCGTTCGGTTTCGCCGGCGTGAAACGCGGCCAGATCGCCCGCCACCTCGCGAGGCGTGCGCTCCGCCACCGACAGCGTCTGGTCATCAGCCCCCTGGCGCAGCAGCTCGCCGCGGGTGAAGGCCGCCATATCGCCCAGGCGTATCACCTCGCGGGACTGGATCTCACCGTCGGCGCCGGCGACCGGCGCCTCGAAGCGGGCCGCGCGAGCCGTCTCGGCGGTCAACGCCATCAGGCTGTCGGCCAGGGCCTCGAGATGCGCCAGCTCCAGAACCTCGGCATCATCCAGCCGCGGCGGAAGCTCGGTACCGGCAACGGTAAGCCAGCTGTCGCTCAAGCCATCCCGCAGTTCGCCGCTGTGTCGAGCCAGCACCGCGAGCAGGGCGGTCAGATCATCGCCCTGCTCGGCTTGGCGGGCGTCGAGCTCGGCCTGACGTTCGCCCAAGGCCTGGGCCTCGGCCTGCAGCTCGGCATGACGAGATTCGGTCTCTGCATGGGCGGCCCGCGCCTCTTCGAGGGCCGCCTCCAGGGCGTTGCGATCCTCGAGCAGCGCGGCCAGCCGCTCGCGGTCACGGTTCTCGGCGGCTTCGCGCTCGGCGCGCAGTGTCGTCAGCGCCTCGGATTCCGCCTGGGCCATGACCGGCACCGCCAAGAGGGCGGTGATCAACACAGCGATCAAGGGGGTCAGCGCTCTCATGCGTCACCCTCCCCGGCACGTTCCAGCGGCTGCGAGATGGGCAGCGTCAGCAGTTCCGGGGCGCGCTGATCGCGGGCGATACGCAGCCCACTGCGCACCTGGCGACGCGATGCCTCGTCCAGGGGCTGCCATTCTCGCTCGTCGGCCCGCCAGACACCGCCCTGGCGTCCATCGGGGGTCAGATAGTAGAAGCCGACGCGCCCCAGGCGGAGATAATCCACCTCACGCCGCCGGTCGCCCTCATCGAGATAGCCACGCCAGACGTCCAGTTCGCGCCCGTAGTCCAGCTCGGCTCGCCAGGCAGCCAGGATGCGTTCCAGGCGATCGACCTCGGACAGGTCGGGGTCGACAAGGTCAGCCTCCAGGCCGTCGACCCGTGCACGACGCTCACCGACCAGGAAGGGCAGGTCCTGGTCGACCCACCCGGCAAGTCGCATGATCAGGCCTTCCTGAAGCACCGGCAGGGCATCACGGGTCTGTGCCAGGGTGACGAGCGCCGCCTCGCGGCGATCCAACGCCTCGGCCTGGCGCTCCAGGCGGACCACCACCGCCTCACTCTCGCGAGCCAACCGGCGCTCGTTGCGCTCCAGCTCGCGCAGTTCGTCTAGCATCGCGCGCGCGTCATCGTCAGCGGCATCGATCCGCTCCTGTAGCTCGGCCTGGCTGTGCTGCGCTTCTCTGGCTTGCTGATGCAGCTCCGGGCTGGCTAACGCAGAAACGGCCACCCCCAGCCAGATAAAAGCCCCCCAGAAGCATGGTTGGCGAAACGATCTCACGTACTTTCTCCCGGCTAAAACTCGGTAAACAGGCGATAGCGCCCGGTGGACATGCCGGAACAATGCCATAAATGATAACAGTTATCAATGACAGCTGGCGAATCACCACGCCTCCGAAATCCCTGAGTTCACTACGTTCCAGGGTGACCGGCGTAAAAGGACTTATTATCTATTGATAAATGAAAATGCGAAATGTTATTATTTATATTCCTAGAATGAACTGAGACGACGCGACATCCCAACCGCAAGCAAGGGAATGCTCCCATGACCCACAAGACATCTATCGCCTGGCTGGCACCGGCGATACTCGGCTCCACCCTGCCCGGACTGACCTTTGCCCAGGCTACTGACGAAGCCGCCACTTCTTCCGATCTCTCCCCGGTAGTGGTGACAGCTACCCGCAACCGCAGCCAGGCCGGCGAAACGCCCCAGAAGGTCACCGTCATCACCCGCGAGCAGATCGAGCAGCAGTTGGCGATCACCCAGGATCCCGGCCAGGTGCTCAGCAACCTGATTCCCTCCTACTCACCCAGCCGCCAGAAGCTCAACAACACCGGCGAGACCTTCCGCGGTCGTTCGCCCCTGTTCATGATCGACGGCGTGCCCCAGTCCAATCCACTGCGCGACAGCGGCAGGGACAGCTACACCATCGACCTCTCCATGGTCGAGCGCATCGAAGTCATCCACGGCGCCAGCGCCGAGCATGGCCTGGGTGCCACTGGCGGCATCATCAACTACGTCACCAAGCGCCCCGACGCCGGTGAGCTCAATCAGCACGTCGGAATCAGCCTGACCAGCGACGACGACTTCGAGTCTGAGGGCTTCGGCCACAAGCTGGACTACCGCATCAGCGGCCAGAGCGGCGACTGGGACTACCTGGCAGCCGCCAGCCGCCAAAAGCGCGGCGTCTTCTACGACGGCAACGACGAGATCGTCGGCATGGCCTACCATGGCGAGATCCAGAACTCCACCAGCTACGATCTCTTCGGCAAGCTCGGCTACTGGCTCGACGACGACCAGAACCTCGAGCTCTCCCTCAACCATTTCGAACTGGAGGGCAACAACGACTATGAGTCGGTGGCCGGCGACCGCGCCGCCGGCATCGCCACCACCGCGCGCAAGGGCAACCCGGATGGCGAGCCCGGCTACAACGAGGCCACCACGGCACGGCTTTCCTATTACCATGCCGACTGGTTCGGCAACGAGCTGGATGCCCAGGTCTACCGCCAGCGCTTCCGCGCCCAATTTGGTACCACCGGCCTCGGCTCCTTCCCCTTCCAGGACGAGAATGGCGAGACGCGGTTCGACCAGACCCGCAACGAGTCCGACAAGCTGGGCGCCAAGTTCACTCTCTCCCACGCCGGCCTGCTCGACGACCGCCTCAAGCTGACCAGCGGCCTCGACCTGCTGCAGGACGACACCCGCCAGCAACTGGTGAAGACCGGTCGCAACTATGTGCCGGAGAGCCGGTTCCGCAACGCGGCAGCCTTCCTGCAGGGCTCGCTGCAAGTGACCGAGCCACTGACGCTACATGCCGGCGTCCGCTATGAGCACGCTCAGCTCGATGTCGATACTTATCAGACCATCTCCCGCAGCGACGTCAGGCAGGATGGGGTAACGGTGGAAGGCGGCAAGCCGAGTTTCGACGAGACGCTATACAACATAGGTCTAGTCTATCAGGTCACCGACTGGGCCCAGCTGTTCGCCAACTACTCCGAAGGCTTCGGCATGCCTGACGTGGGCCGTGTGCTGCGCGGCGTCAATACTCCCGACCAGGACGTCGACGACCTGATCGACCTCTCCCCCATCGTCACCGACAACCGCGAGATCGGCGCCCGCTTCGACTGGGACCGCTACGGCCTCGAGCTGAGCTACTACGAGTCGAATTCCGACCTCGGCCAGCGAATCCAGCCCGATGACCAGGGCAACTACCGGGTTCAGCGGGAGAAGACCGAGATCCAGGGCTTCGAGGTCACCGGGGAGGCCCGCGTGAGCGACGCCCACCAGCTGCGGCTCTCCTATACCCGCACCGAGGGCAAATCCGACACCGACGGCGACGGCAGCGTCGATACCAAGCTGACGGGTCGGACCTCGCCCCGGATACCCTCAAGCTGGCCTGGAGCGCGGCCTGGAACGACAAGCTGTCCAGCCACCTGCAGGCCAGCTACTACCGCGATCGCAGCTTCGACGACCCGGAGCTCGAGTTCGACGGCTACACCCTGGTCGACACCTCCCTGGCCTACCAGCTACCCGTGGGCCGCGCCACCTTCGGCATCGAGAACCTCACCGACAAGGACTACTTCACCTACTACTCGCAGTCGTTCCCCCAATCGCCTGTGCTTGAGGACGATCTGTACTTCAAGGGTCGGGGACGCACCTTCACCCTGGGCTACCAGCTCGACTTCTAAGCGTCTTCGAGGGCCTTCGCCCTTCCCAGACTAGCTCGCTGCTTGGCGGCGCCCCATCGGGCGCCGCTTTTTCAGGCTTATCGCCCTCCTCGAGAGGATCCCCGGAAAGTGCGGCTCGGATGTCCAGCCCCGATGGCACCGTCGCCCTGCCCTGGCTGCAATTGATAACGTTTTGCATTTAAGTCTGAGCCATGGCATCATCCTGCCCCATGACGCATTTCACGCAGGCGCATCGCCCCACCAGCGCCCGTCGTGCCCCGCCGAGTGAGTGTCCATGCCGAATGCTTCCGTGCAGGGCGGAAAAAGCTGATCAGTGTGCTGCTGGGCACCTTTACCGTCAGCCTCAACAACAGCGCCCTGAACCTTGCCGTGGCCGAACTGATGGCCACCTTCGAGGCCAGCGCCACGGCGGTCAGCTGGGTGGTGACGCTGTTCATGATCACCATGGGCATGACCATGCCGCTGACCGGCTACCTGGCCGACAGGTTTGGCCGCAAGCGTGTTTATCTACTGGGGCTGTGGGGGTTTCTGGCAGGTTCTGCCCTCGGTGCCATGGCCCAGAGCCTTACCGGTATCATCCTCGCGCGTGGCCTACAGGGCGTTGCGGCGGGACTGATGATTCCCCTGTCCCTGTCACTGATTTTCTCTGCCTACCCCGGCGACCAGAGAGGCCGTGCCAGCGGGATCTGGGGCTTTGCAGTGATGATCGCCCCGGCCATTGGCCCTAGTGTCGGCGGGCTGTTGCTCGAAGTCAGCCACTGGCGAGCACTGTTCCTGATGAACATGCCGTTTGCGCTGCTGGGGCTGCTGTGTGGCTATCGCTATCTTTCGGCAGACCCCTCCAACCACCGGCGTCGGTTCGATCTGCCAGGCTTTGCGCTGATTACCCTGGGCATGGGCGCGGTGCTGTTCTCGCTCAGCCAGGTGGAAACGCTGACGGACCTCCTGAGCTTCCAAGCCCTTCTCCCGCTCACGGCCGGTCTCCTGGCACTTTCACTCTTCGTGCGCGTCGAGCGAGGCGCCGATACGCCGCTGCTCGATCTCTCCCTGTTTGCTCACCCGGGATATCGCCTCAGCGTCATCCTGGCCTGCCTGCAGTCGATTATCCTGTTCGGCTGCATCCTGCTGGTGCCACTGTGGATGCAGAATGCACTGGGCTTCGGCCCGCTGACCACGGGGCTGGTGTTCCTGGCCACCGCGCTGGCCGCCTCCGCCTGCTCGCCCATCGCGGGGCGCCTGATCGACCGCTACCCGCCGCAATGCTGCATCGGCGCCGGACTGTTGATCACCATGGCCAGCCTGCTCGGGCTCGCCACCCTGACGGAGGCCACGCCGGTGTGGATGATCGGTGCCTGGATGGGCCTGCGCGGTCTCGGCCTCGGCTGCGCCTACCTGCCCTCCACCACGGTGGGCATGCGTGACCTGCCCGAGTCACAGGTCGCCCAGGCCTCGGCCATGAACAACATGTCCCGGCGTATGGTCTCGTCGCTCGGTATCGTGGCGCTGTCCATTCACTACGACACGGCCGTGCAGGCTGCGCTGCAGCAGGGCATCCCCTACACCGAGGCGAGCGCTGCCGCCCTCCACCACGCCTTCCTGGCCCTGGCGGCCATCGCCGTGCTCTGCCTGCCATTGACCTGGCGGCTCGGTCGCGCTGTGTCGCGGGGTGATCCGCCATCGCCCAGCGAGGCGGCAGCGCCCTTCCACCCGCCCGGGCATTCCCTGAAGACCGCATCCCCCAGGAGGCCGGAATGAAGACTCGCGCCAGGATCCGGCGCTTGTGGCTGACGGCGCTGCTACTGTCCATCATGCCGTTGGGGCCTATCACCCTCGCCGCAGACGACACCCAAGGCATGCGCATCGTCCCCAATGATTTCGGCGACACGGTCATCCCCGCCACACCGCAGCGGGTCGTCACCCTCTATCAGGGCGCGACGGACAGCGCGATGGCACTCGGCATCAGGCCGGTCGGCGTTGTCGACTCCTGGCTGGAGCAGCCCATGTATCGCTACCTGCGTGATGCGCTGGATGGTGTGGAACACGTCGGCCTGGAGACCCAACCCAACCTGGAGAAGGTGGCCTGGCTGGATCCCGACCTGATCGTGGCCACGCGCTTCCGCCATGAGCGGGTCAGGCCGCTGCTGGAGAAGATCGCGCCGACGGTCGCCACCAGCACCGTCTTCGACTTCAAGGCCACCCTGTCGCTGATGGCCGAGGCCACAGGCCGGGAGCCCCGCGCCCGCGCCTTGCTGCGGGACTGGAACGAGCGCGTGGCGGACTTTCGCCGCAAGATCGCCGACCGCCTGGGCGACGACTGGGCCCAGAAGGCCGCCGTGGTACGCTTCAAGAGCGACCATGTGCGTCTCTATTCCACAGGCTTCGCCGGCTCCATTCTCGATGAGCTGGGCTTCGAGCAGCCGGCATCCGTCCAGGATCAAGGGTGGGGCATGAAGCTGACCAGCAAGGAGAACATCCCGGTCATCAATGCCGACGTGATCTTCGTGCTGATGGAACCGGATGACCCCGCCATCATCCAGAACTATCGGCACTGGACCGCCCACCCGCTCTGGCAGCGGCTGGATGCCGTGCAAAACGAGCGCGTCTTCGAGGTGGATGCCGTGAACTGGATCATGGGCGGCGGCATCCTGGCCGCCAACGCCATGCTGGACGACCTCTACCGTCACTACGGACTGGCGCCCCACACCGGGCACACGGCCTCTTCGCCAGATAGCTCGGCCGGCGCGATATCCTCAGACGCCGCGGCCACGGCATGCGCCGGCGATACCGCCGTGGCATCCCACAGGGACGAGGAGCCAGCCGCATGCTGAGTTGCCGTTTGTCACGGATCGCGGGGCTGCTGGTGGGCATGATGCTGGTCGCGGCGGCCTTCGCGGCAAGCGTCATGCTGGGCACCACGGAGATCGCCCCGCCGACCTTCGCCAAGGCCCTGATGCACTACGATCCCTCACGGGTCGCTCATATCATCATCGTCACGGAGCGCCTGCCCCGGGCGGTCATCGCCGCCCTGGTCGGCGCGAGCCTGGCCATCGCCGGCGCCCTGATGCAGACCATGACCCGCAATCCACTGGCCTCGCCGGGTATCTTGGGGATCAACGCGGGAGCCATGTTCTTCGTGGTGATCGCGGTCTCGCTGCTGCCCCTCCACGCACCGGCCGACTATGTCTGGGCAGCACTGCTGGGCGGGCTCGTCGCCGCTTGCCTGGTGATGATGTTGAGTCGCGGCCGTCAGGGGGAGCTGTCGCCGCTGCGGGTCGTCCTGGCCGGCGTGGCCGTCACGGCCATGTTCGTTTCCTTCAGCCAGGGCCTGCTGATCATCGACCGCCAGAGCTTCGAGAGCGTGCTGTACTGGCTGGCCGGCTCCGTGTCCGGGCGGGAACTCTCGCTGGTAGTGCCGCTGCTGCCGCTGTTCGGTATCGCCCTGCTGCTGTGCGCCCTGCTCGTCAGGCACGCCAATGCCCTGTTGCTGGGCGACGACATGGCCGAAGGCTTGGGCATGCGTGCCGGTACCATCAAGCTGCTGCTCGGCCTGGCGGTGATCCTGCTGGCCGGCAGCTCGGTCGCGCTGGCCGGCATGATCGGCTTCGTCGGGCTTATCGTGCCGCATATGGCGCGGGGATCTTCGGCGTCGACCACCGCTGGCTGCTACCGGCCTGCGCCCTGCTGGGCGCGAGCCTGCTGCTGCTGGCCGATGTGGCATCGCGCTTCCTGATGGCCCCTCAGGATGTTCCGGTTGGCGTGATGACCGCCCTGATCGGCACGCCTTTCTTCATTTATCTGGCGCGCAGGAAGCAGGCCTGATGACCATGACCGCCTCCCCTTCCCTGAAACGCCAGGGCGAGCGTTCCCTCGAGGCCCGCCGGTTCCGCGACCTGGGCGTCACCATCCTGCTCCTGCTGGTCTTGCTCGCCAGCATGGGCGTGTCGCTCGGCCTCGGCAGTTTCCCCACGCCGTTCGTGAACGTATTGGATGCGCTGGCCACGCCACAGGACAGCGACATTGCCTTCATCATCTGGGAGCTGCGCCTGCCACGCATCGTGCTGGCCGTGCTGGTGGGAGCGGCTCTGGCCGTGGCCGGCGCCATCCTGCAAGGCATCGTGCGCAACCCGCTGGCCTCGCCGGATGTGATCGGCATCACCAGCGGTGCTGCCATGACCGCCGTCGCCTTCCTGGCACTCTTTGGCACCGGCCTGAGCATCCACTGGCTGCCGGCTGCCGCGCTCGCCGGCGCGTTGCTGTCCGCCATGCTGGTGTTTCTACTGGCCTGGAAAGGCGGCATCACGCCCTCGCGCATGGTGCTGGTCGGCATCGGCCTCTCCGCCGCCATGGGGGCTGTGACCACCCTGCTGATCGTGATCAGCGACGATGCGTCGGCCATGGTCGCCTATGTGTGGCTGACCGGCAGCCTCTACGCCGCCCAGTGGCAAGACGTGTTCGGCCTGCTGCCCTGGCTGCTGGTCGCCGTTCCCCTGTGCCTGTCCCTGGCGCGGCACATGGATGCCATGACGCTGGGCGACGCGGTTGCCCAGGGGCTGGGCGTGAGCCTCCTGCGCAGCCGCCTGGTGTTGATGGCCTGCAGCGTGGCTCTGGCGGGCGCGGCCGTGGCCTTCGCCGGCGGGCTAAGCTTCGTGGGCCTGATCGCTCCGCATATCGCGGCTCGCTTGGTGGGACGAGGCTTCGCCCGACTGATGCCTGCCGCCGCCCTGATCGGCGCCCTGATCGTGCTCTATGCCGATCTGATCGGCCGCGTGGCCTTCCTGCCCAAGGACCTGCCCGCCGGCATCTTCGTCTCGGGAGTCGGCGCGCCCTTCTTCGTCTATCTGCTGCATCGCTCCCGTGGCCGCCGTCACTGAATCGGCCGGCCGATCATCGCCCCATTCACTTCATGGCACGACCAGGGAAAGCCCATGTTTCATATCGCCCCCGCCAGGACACCCTCACGGCACAGCAACGGCAACGCTATCGAACGCTTGCCACCTCCACCCTGGGACACCTTACCGACTTCGGCGCCATTGCCTCGCTCACGCCACTGCGTCGTCCTATCCGGCTTCTCGGCACGGCCGTGACGGTCAGGATCCCCCATGTCGACGGTAGCATCATCCGCGAGGCGCTGAAGATGGCCTGCCCGGGCGATGTGCTGGTGATCGATGTCTCCGGCGACCAGCATCGTGCTTGCTGGGGTGAGTTCCGAGCCTACGCCGCCTTGCGCAAGCAGCTTGCGGGGGTCGTCACCAACGGCGCGATCACCGATTGGGACGCCCTGTCCCGGCTGAACCTGCCCATCTACGCCAGTTCGACCAGCCCACTGACCACCAGAGCGCTGGAGCTGGAAGGAGAGATCAATACTCCGGTCGCCATCGACGGCGTCACGATCAATCCCGGCGACCTGGTGCTAGGCGACGACGATGGGCTTTTCGTCATTCCGCCGCACCGTGCCGACGCGCTGGCCAACGCTGCGGAGGAAAAGCAGGCACAGGAGGAAGAAAAGCGACACGCCATCGAGGCCGAATTCCCCGAGTGGTTCCGCTGACAACACGCCCGTAGAAAACACCGCCCGATGGCATGTCGGGCGGTGTGGGGCGTATCGGGCGCCGTTCGTCTCAGGCCTCGCTCAGCGCCTCGGCGGGCATGGCCGCATCCGGCAGGCCTGCGCGGATGAACGGATTGCAGGTCAAGCTGGTACCGAAGGGCATGCTGCCCGGTCCCCCGGCGCGCTCGATGATCGGCGTGATGAGACGCTTGTATGGCCATTGCGCCCTCTCGAAGAGCGCCTCCTTGAGCATCTCACGGTCGCGATCGTCGAAGGGAATCGCCTCGATCCGGGCCGCGAGACGAGCCGCCACCTCTCGCCAGAGATCGCGAACCGGCAAGGCGTAATGTTCCGCCAGCGTCTCGATGATCGCCCTCAGGTTGACCTGTATGGCCAGGGTCTGAAGCCAGAACAGCAGGGCCTCGAGACTGTCGTGGTACAGGGTGTTGGCGTGGCCGGGCTTGATGCAGTAGCACGGGTCCTGCATGCCGTGCCGCTCCAGGCGCGCGACATTGATCCTCAGCGAGTCATGGTCGCGCAGCAGCAATCCCTCGCACCGTCCTTCTCTGAACACCAGAACGGCATTCTGGCCATGCACTTCGGCCAGCATGCCGAGCCGGAACATGCGCAGGTTGATATCGAAGAAGGTATCGCTCAGCTCGCCCAACAGCGCCCGAATCGCATCGGGGCCGGCCGTCATGCCGCGCTGTGCCAGCCAGTCGTCGAACACATGGTGCTCGCCGCCCGGCAGCGGTGTCCCCAGGGTGGCCATGGGCACCAGGCGCACGTTCGGGTCCTCCAGCAAGGCTCGAGGATAACTGCGCACCATGGCAGACAAGTGCCGCGGCGCTTCGTCGAACAGCGTCGCCTCCTCCGGCATGTAGGCCCACCATTTGCCTTCGTCGCATAGGTAGAGCCCCTCGGCGAGCCGGGCGTCCTTCTCCTTGGCCTGGTGCAGCAGGCGGGCGCTGAGATCGCCATTGAACATCTTGACCGCCGGCAGGTAACGCGACGCCCCCAGGGAATGGATGGCCATCGGCAGCTTCAGGTAATGCGGACTCGCCATGGTCGGGGCCAAGGAGCGAAGCGAGGACGTCGCCAGCCAGGGAGCCGTGACCGTCTCCAGCGAGACGCAGTCGCCCACCGCGAAGGCCGCTTCCAGCCAGTGGGGCAGCGCATGCTCGTGCTGCCAGGGATGCACGGGAATGGCAACGTGTGTCCGAGCCAGGCCCCGTGAGCTCATCTCCCGATCCAGCGCTTGACGGTCCTCATCACTGACGAGCCATGCCATCGGTGCCGGACACGCCTCGTCGACTCCAGCACCGGTCATCACCCGGTCGCGGGCCATCGCGACCCAGCGCAGCGTGATGGGCGCATCGAACTCTGCCATGTAGGCGCGATACTCGTCCTCACTGAGTCCCTGCTTGGCCTTCGCCGTGGGATGGTAGGGTCGGTCGAGCAACGACGCCCACTGCTCCATGATCGCGAAATGCTCGGCCGTATCGCGGCGCAGCAAGTCTCGTGTCGCCACCCGGTGCTCCACCGAACGTTCCGCCTGCCAGAGGCTGTCGGCAAGCGCCTCGAGAAACACTTGCTGCCCTTGTCCCAGGGCCTGATCGTCACCTTCTGCCATGGCACCGAAGACACAACGCATCAAGGTAACCGGATCGAGTGACGCCCACTCACCCCTCGCGTCATCCACCACGATCACCGGGGTCCGAGGCACCTTTTCCACGCCTGGGCGATACCGGACTGCAGCAGCATGACCACGCGTTGATGCCGATCCTGGGGCCAGCTCCAGAACCAGCGCGAGGGTTGCCCGCCATGGGCCTGGAACACCGGCAGGCGGGTAACCTCGTCATCGACCTCGGAGGCGTCCTGCCAGACCGCGCCGAGATCGTCCAGCATGCCCTCTATCAGCAGACCATCCACCAATGACTGCATGATCTGCGCCTGGGCATGGTGCTGGGCATTGAAAGATTCCATGGTCGTGAACTCCGAAGCGGTATCAGTACGGTCGAGCGAGGGCACATGGCTCGCTCGATGATCAGAAAGGGGAAAATGCGTCATCGGTGAACTCATGATGGCGAGGCCTCTTGCTGCTCGGCGCCCCTGGCCTCGCCGAGCGCCTTCTGCAAGGCACGAAAGGCAATGCCACGCTCGTCGCCCAACATGAAGGTGCTGACGCCACGCGCCTGCCACCGGGCCTTGGCGCCTGGCTGACGCAGGAAGGCGCAGTAGGGAAGGCCCCGTTCGCTCGCCGTGCGCTGGACCGTCTCCAGCGCCTGGACAACATCGGGATGACCGGGCTGCCAGGTCACGCCCAGGGACTGGGACAGGTCCGCCGCCCCCTCCAGCACCATGTCGAGGCCCGGCACGCCGCAAATCGCCTCGATCCTTGCCACCCCTTGGCGGCTCTCGATCATGGCGACCACCATGATCTCCCGATTCGCCTGCACGACGTATTCCGCCAGGGAGGCGTTGCCGAAGGAACCGGGACGCCCGGCATTGAGGCTGCGCTCGCCTTCCGGGGCGTACTTGCACGCGGCCACGGCCCGCTCGAGGGTCTCGGGGTCTTCCACGTTGGGCAGCACGATGCCCTGGGCGCCGCCGTCGAGCAGGCGCAGCAGCGCCTTGGGGTCGGCATCCGCGACCCGAACCAGTGGCGTCAGCCGGTAACTCTCGGCGGTACGGATCATGTGCTCGACGGTTTCCGGGTTGATCAGCACGTGTTCGGTATCGATCACCACGAAGTCGAAGCCCGCCTCCGCGATCAGTTCGATGGAGGCCGCCGTGGGCAGGGAGGCCATGACACCGTGGACTTCCCGCCCTTCGGCCAACGCCCGCTTCAGTCGATTGGCCCTCAGCATGACACCGCCCTCTCCGGCGCAAAGGCCGCCAGCGGGTTGGGCACATGCTTGACCTGGGGATCGTCATCGCCGAAGAGACGACGACGGGTCAGGGCTTCCACCTCCCACCGGGGAGCGAAGACATCGAAGCGGCGGTAGCGCTCACCGTGCTGCGGGTGCGCCTCTTGGTAGGCCTTGATCACGTCCGCTGTCATGGCCCAGAAACGCGACTCTTCCAGGCCAAAGTGCCGACGCAGGAAGACGGCCATCTCAGCCAGGGCGATGAAGAAGAAGGCATCACAGGAGTAATCGCGCACCGCCTCCAGGTCATCGGTGACGATGAAGGAATTGCGGTTGAGGGCGGCATGGCGATCGGGCACGGGCTCCAGGACAGGTGCCAGCTCGGGCCGTGCCAGATGCGACGCACTGAAGCGCACGCCATCATGGAAGTCCTTCAATGCCACCCTGAGCGGCCAGCCGTCACGGTGGATGACCACGATATTCTGGCCATGGGACTCCATCCCCACCCCCTCGGCGAACAGCATGTGGATGATCGGCAAGGTGGCGACCTGCACGAGCTGCCGGGTCCAGGCTTCCAGCCCATGACGCTCCACCCAGGGGGCGATGAAGGGGGCGACGGGTTCCCCCTGGGCATCTCGCGTGAACTGGCTCAGCCCATTGAAGGGCACGGCCCGCTCGCCGTCCTGCAGGAATTCACTGACGTTCTGCCGCCAGATGGCACCGACCTTGCCATAGACGTCGTTGTATCGGGACTCGGGAAAGGCGCGCTCGTCCAGCGCCACGCCGGCGACCTCGCCCAGGATCACGAATCCCGCCGCCCTGGCGGTCGCGTCCGTGTCGATGAGCCGCTGAAGCCACTGGGTAATGACGGGCGCGTTGGTCACGGTATGGCGCGCCAGGATGCGCGTGCTGGACGTATTGGTGATGCTCATCGCCAGCTTGAGATACGGCTTGTCCGTATCCTGCGGGGCCAGGGTGCGGATCGACTGCTGGGCGGTATAGGTCGTCTCGCCCTCGCCCAGCAAAACGATCTCGCCACTGGCCAGTTCCGGGTAGAGCGCGGGCACCAGCGCGTTTTCCCACTGCCAAGGATGCACCGGCATCAGCACGACCTCGTCTCGCGCCAGCCGCCGCCGCGCCAGGTAGTCATCCAGACTCGCCAGCACTCGCGGCCCGGGATCCTCCGCGACCCGTTCGACCAGCGCCATTCCGCTGACCGCTCCCTGGTGCGCCAGGCGGGCCGGCACGGCAAGCCACCAAACCCGCAGCGGCTGCGCGAACTCCGGCCCATAACGCTGGTTGTCCCGCAGGGAAAAGCCGAGCCGTGACTTGTAGCAGGGATGATAGCTGTGCGCGTCGGTGAAGTACTGCTCCAGGGCATCGGCATCCAACGTCTGCGGTGTCTCACGATAGGACACCGGCCAGGCGGATGACTGCACGTCCTTGACTAGCGTCTGCGTCAGCTCGTTGACGAAGCCGGGCTGAATCGCGGCATCCCCCAACGCCGCCTCGAGGTCCTCGAGGAACCGCTGCAGGCTCAATGGCGCCGGGGTGCCCTCATGGTCCTCGACCGTCAGCGTGGAGTGCTCGAGACGAATCGACCGGAAACTGTGGCATTGCCAGCCGCTCACCTGATAGTGGCGCTCGCCCAGGGTCAAGGAGAACGAGGTCGCACCGGAGATACCGAATGACGGCTCGCCGGCGACCTGGTGGGGAGCACGTCTTCATAGAGCAGGGTCTGTAACAGTTGGCCGATGACACGCTGCTCGATGCGGGCGTGATGCCGCCAGTGCTCCGGGGAAGCGAAAGGCGTGGAGACGAATCCCGGGGCGTCAGCGTCGCCCAGCGTTGCCGCGGCCTGCGGCAGAACACGTTCATGAGATGACATGATGTACCTTCAAAGCCTGATAAATGGAACGGCGACCCTCTCGGTCAGCTCACCGGCTCGGCGCGCCGTTGAGCCCTCGTCTCTGGGACGCTGCCCTCGCGGCTTGCGGAGACGAAGATCTGATCGGGACGTGGGTGGCACAGGAAGTCCGCGTGAGAGATGTTGTAGCCATAGGCGCCGGCCAACGGCAGCACCAGCAGGTCTCCCACCTCGACCCCTTGCATCGCCTGCTGGCGGCTCAACACATCCTTCGGAGTACAGAGCTGCCCCACCACGGTCCAGGCCCGGCGCTCACCCTCACGCGCCCGCCGAGGATCGCGCGGCACATGGATGACCGGGTGGTCGTGCCCCTGGGCCGCGGGCAGGCGAAACTGGTGCGTGCCGCCCCGACAGACGAGAAAGCCTTCCCCATGGCTGACCTTGGTATCGAGCACCTCGACCGCGTAGTAGCCACAGAAGGCCGAGAGAAAACGACCGACCTCGAAGCGCACCAACGGCGGCTCGTGCATGGTCGACAGGCATCGCTCCAGGGCCCGGCACAGGCCAGGCCAGTCGAACTGCTCGGACGGCTGGAGATAGTTCACGCCGATACCGCCCCCCACGTTAAGCTGGACCACCTGCTCCGGATGGCGGGACAGCGCGCGCCACTCGGGCCAGCGCTCCAGATAGAATGCCAGGAGCCGCTGGTGTCGCTGCTCGCATTTCTGGTGCGACATGGCATGCACGTGGAAGCCGACGAGCGTCAGGTTTGGGGCCTCATCCACCGCTTGCACGGCATCGGCCAACTGCGCCTCATCGATACCGAAAGGCGTGGCGGTGCCGGCCATCCTCAGGCGGCTGGAGAAATCCGCGGGCAGCGAGGGATTGATGCGCACGAGCACGGGCTGCACGCGCCCCAGCGATGCCGCGATCGCCTGCAGGCGAGCCACTTCGCCGAGACTTTCGACATGGAAAGCCTCGACACCTCGGCTCATGGCCTCACGCATGTCGGCGTCGAGCTTGCCCGGTCCCGAGAGCACCCAGGGGCGCGGCGTCGAACAGGCGCAGGCACGCTCGATCTCGCCGCCGGACGACAGCTCGAGCCCATCCACCACGGGCGCCAGCGTATCGATGATGGCCGCCTCGCTGTTGGCCTTGATCGCGTAGTAGAGCTCGACGCCCGACGGCAATGCCGCCTTCATGGCACTGCCCTTCGCCGCGAGCGCCGGCAGGTCATAGAAGAACGCTGCCATGGGATCGCGGCATGCCTGTCGATGCGCCTCGATGGCATCGAAGATGTGCCCGGGAATTGGAAAGTGCTCAGCCATAAGCCACCTCCCTGTCCACCGTCCGGGCGACCTGCCAGGGACTGGGCAGCGCTACGTACTCGGCCTGGCGGTCCGCCTGGGCCATGAGCCGTAGCTTGAAGTTGGTCTTGCAGGGCAGATCACCTCCCTCGAGCAGCGCATCCAGCTCGGGGGCCGGTATGTCCAGGGTCTGTCGAACGCGCCGCAACTCGTCCAGGGTGTCCTGCCACAGGGCATCGCCCAGCTCGGGGCGCTGCCAGCTCAGCGCCAGGATCGCCTCGGCGACATGGTTGACGAGCAGGCAATAGGCGATCCGGTTCCACCCCTGCTCGCGGCGGTAGGTCATCGACTCCCTGACGCGGGGATGCAGAGACTCCCCCGCGAGCCAGTCCACGCCCTTGTCGTCGGTCAGCTTGACCCCTTCGAAGTCACGCAGCAGCATCTTCCAGGGCATGCCCTCGTCGTGGATCAGAACGCAATTCTGCAAATGAGGTTCCATGACGATGCCATGACGGAAGAACAGCCCCATGACCGGCGCCACCAGCGTGCGCAGATAGGCCTGGAACCACTGGCGAACGCGGCGCTCCGACGGCAGTGCCTGCTCACCCTCGCCGTGCGTCGAACCGCCGATGAAGGACAACACCAGAGGCGCCAACTGGGTATCGCGGGCGAACAGCGTCGCGCTGAGCAGGCAGTGTTCGGGCGCGAATCGCTGACAGAAGTTTTCCCGCAGGATCACGCCGGTCTGCTCCCGGAACCAGCGCTTCACGGCGTCGTCGCCCTCGGTCGGCGCCCAGTGCACCGTGGCCGGTTCCTGGGCCACGCACAGCGCCTCCAGCACCGAGTCCTTCATCCGGGCGAGCCGGTGCATGATGCGGTCGATGACCAACGTGCTCTCCAGCTCGTACCAGGCGTTCTTGCGTACGCAATTGGTGATGCGCACATTGAGCGATCCCTTGAGGAACCAGGGATGGCCCTCGATATACCAGGTGCGCATGGAAGCGGTGGGCGCGGCGGACCAGCCGCTCTGCCCGAGATCGCCGATGATGCCGTGGCGAATCAACTCCGCCACCCGGGGATCCCGCCGAAAGAGATCGGCCTGCACCGGGTGCATGCTGAGCACCCTGCGCTCGTCACCCTCGGCATGGGTCTGGTCGGCCACATTCAACAGCACATCCCGGTCAGTCAGCCGATTGGCCTGGACACTCAGCCCCTCCACAGGGAAGGAAAACTGGTGCAGGGCCGTGGTCGCATTGAATTCCGGGGCATAGGCGGGCCTGTCCTGCAACAGGTGAGGCGGCCATTGCCTGGCCTTGGGCGTGGGGTGATTGGGATGGCCGAACCATAGCCCCTGCTCGCTCCGACGATAATCCGTCAATGGATGACGTCCGGGATGGTCGACGGCATGCGCGACGATCGTCGTCATGACCTCCTGACTTTGCACGACCTGATCGCGAAGCTCCTGATTGAGCGTGCCGTCATGCCACTGGCAGTGCGCCAGCAGGGAGTCGATCAACTCCGCCATCTCGGGGACATGCCAGCCGGCGGCCCCCGATTCCCGAAGGTAGACATCGGAAAGATAGAAATGGCTGCCGATCACCGAGCGCCGATCCACCATCACGAACAACGACAACGATGCCGACCACTCGATCAACAAAGGCGTGCCATGCAGACGCTCCGGCAGCTCCTCCCGCCGAACCGGCCATCGATAGGTCAAGGTGTCATGGGGAATGGCCACTTCCTTGATGATGCAATTCAGCAACGCATGCGTGGATGCATGTCGGCTCGTCTCGCCGGGTAAGCGAGAGATACGGGCATAGCTCATATGGCCTCCGCAACAATGCCTTCCTTTGAAGACCCACCCCCCCAGGTTTGCCGTACCGTCGGCGCAAGGCTCCTGTGGATGGGTGAATCCGCGCGTCCCTCGCTAGTCACTTGGCGAAGTCGTCATGCAGTGGTGGTTATCTGCCAGCGTTTTCTTAGATGAGAATGATTACAATAATCATTAATGTCAATGCATGCCCCGAGTTGCCAATGCATCGTTCGCCATCGCCTGACCTCCCAGCGTGGTGAAAGACCGAACAGGTGTCGGCCGACGTTGAAAATGAGAACTTTTTTCCTTAGAGTGATCCGGTCCAGGAGCCACACCGACGAGCCCCTATCCCATGCCCTCGATAGCAGCCAGGCCACCTCGACTAACGGGCGAAGCCCTACGCGCCGGGTACGAATCCCGCCGCGTGCTGGACGGCGTCGACCTGGCGGTGTCCGAAGGCAAGCTGACGGTGCTGCTCGGCCCCAACGGTAGCGGCAAGTCGACGCTGCTGAAGACGCTGGCGCGCACCCTGACGCCCAGCGCCGGGCGGGTCTGCCTCGATGGCCAGGACATCCACCGCCGCAACACGCGAGAGGTGGCACAGCGCCTGGGCATCCTGCCCCAGGGCCCTTCCGCCCCGGAAGGCCTCACCGTCAGGCAGTTGGTCGGCATGGGACGCTTTCCCCACCAGCGGCTATGGCGACAGGATGCCGAGCAGGATGCCCGCGCCATCCGCGCGGCGATGGCCTATGCCGATGTCGCGGACTTCGCCGAGCGCAGCGTCGACGCCCTCTCCGGCGGCCAGCGCCAGCGCTGCTGGATCGCCATGGTGCTGGCCCAGGAGACCGATCTCATCCTGCTCGACGAGCCGACCACCTTTCTCGATCTCAAGGTACAGGTCGACCTGCTGGAGCTGCTGGTACGGCTGGCCCACGAACGTGGCCGCACCCTGCTGGTGGTCCTCCACGACCTCAACCTGGCCGCTGCCTATGCCGACGAGCTGGTAATGATGCGCGACGGACGCATCGAGCATCGCGGCTCCCCGAACGAGGTCTTCACCACAGCCAACCTGAAGCAGGTCTTCGGCCTCGACGCCGAGGTGATGCGCGCGCCGAATACCGGCAAGCCGGTCTGCGTGCCGGCCCTTGGTCGGGCGGCGGCGCTGGGAGCCGTACAGGAGGAAATCTCGGCATGAGTGAGGCTCACCGCTTCTGCGCCTGTGAAAGCCTGGCGCTCGGCGACCCGCTGGCGGGCAGCGCCGCCCACGCCGAGCGTAACCTGCTGCTCAGCTGGCCCCGTGCCAAGTGGCGGCGCAACCTGCGCCAGGCCAGCGACATGCCCGATCAGGTGTCGGCACAACTCGAGGCCATCGCCGAGGCGGGGCGGCGGGTCAATCTGATTCATCGGCGCAGCCAACCCAGCGAAGACCACTGCCTCTACTTGATGCCGGAAAATCTCCGCTACGACGTAGCGCGTGAAGAGCTAGCCGTTTTTTTGGCAGCGCTACAGCGGGACGAACCGCTCTTCCATTGGGAGGTAGCCTCGCCCACAGGCCCGCTGTTGCTGTGCTGTACCCACGGCAAGAAGGACAAGTGCTGCGCAAAATTCGGTTATTCCACATACAAGGCTCTGGACGCATTAGCAACAGAGCGTGGACTCCCCTTCGAGGTTTGGGAAAGCACCCACCTGGGCGGCTGCCGGCTCGCAGCCAGCGCCGTGGTGTTTCCCGCACTACGCAAGTACGGTCGCATCGCGCCAGATGATGCGCCCTCCCTGCTCGCAAGCGAGATGGACGACCGCCCCTACCTGCCGTGCTACCGAGGCGATTCGCGACTCAGCCCGATACAACAGTGTGCCCAGGTCGCGGCGCTGGAGTGGCTGGCCGCACGCGGAATAAACGGAGAGGTGTCGGTGGTCCAGCCGACTAACGAGCGTGAATCGCGCCAGAGGTGGCTAGCCATACACTGGCGCGGCGGAAGCGATACCGGACAACTCGCGGTGCGCTGCGAACCGAGGATGCTACGGCGCTTCGACACCTGTGCCGATATGGACGCGGGCCCACCCACAGCGAGCCAAGTATGGGTTGCCACCGAGGTCATGCTCACCCAAGTAGGCTCGCTGCACTCATGAACTCTGCTCAAGTCACGTCATGCCCGTAATGCTGCTTTGCGGTTTTCGTCACAGGATACGCTCTCGATGCCTGGCCGGGATACTCGGCTGGCTATGGCTGGCAGCCACCCCTGCCGTGGCCAGTAATGGTGCTGGCCTGGCCTCGCTCGACTGGACCCTGGCCGAGACCCTGGTGGCCATCGACGCCTCGCCCCAAGGCGTTGCCCAGGTAGACGCCTATCATGAGTGGGTCGGAGAGCCCCGCCTGGCAGAGCACGTGCTCGACATCGGGCTGCGCTCGCAACCCAATACCGAGCTATTGGCGCATCTGGCGCCTACGCATATTGTCATCTCGCCGATGTTCGCCAACCTGGCACCACGCCTGGGAGAAATCGGTCGGGTCGATACCTTGCGTCTCTATACGCCCGGCCACGACACCTGGGAGGAGGCGCTAACGCTGACCCGCGAGCTGGGCGAGATGACCCAGCGCAGCGCGGCGGCCGAAGCGCTGATCGCCGCCACAGAAGCGCAACTCCAGGCGCTACGTAGCTGTCTGCCGGACGAGGGTCGCCCCCTGCTGGTGGTCCAGTTCATGGATGATCGGCACGTGCGGGTCTTCGGTGAGAACGGTCTCTTCCACGCGGTGCTGGATCGCCTGGGACTGGAGAATGCCTGGCAGCAGGAGACCAACGCCTGGGGGTTCAGCCTCGTCGGCCTCGAACAGCTGATGAAGCTCGACGGGCAACTCGTCGTGGTGGCGCCCTACCCCACCGGCGTCGAGGAAAAACTCCGCCGCAGTGCGCTATGGCAACATTTACCCAGCGTCCGCGACGGCACCTATATTACGCTGCCAGCGGTGTGGAGCTTTGGCGCCCTGCCCTCGGCACGGCGCTTCGCCGAGCTTCTGGCAGCCGCTCTGGCTGCCGCCCCCGAGGCCTGAGAATACGCTGATTCGCTTGCAGCGCCGGCGGACTGTCGCATCTACCCTATGCCGGCACCGGCGCCCCAACACATCACAATCGGCGGCGATATGATCCTTCCTGAGCCCAGCTTTAATATGAATGAGTATCATTGATATCATATTTTTCAATGCTATGCTTGCCCACTTCCAGCAAGAACCATTCACATCTTCCAGGCAAGGGAACCCCATGAAGAAGCGAGTGCCCCTTGGTTTCGCCGTGGTCGCCGGCTCGGCGACCATGACCCTGCAGGCTCAGGAACCGCAGGAAACCATGGTCGTGGTAGGATCACGCACCCCCACCCAGATCAGCCAGATACCCGGTGCGGCATGGATACTCGAGAAGAAGGAGCTGCAGCAGCAGATTGAAGCCGGCGCCGATCTCAAGACCGCCCTGGGCAGGCTCGTCCCAGGGCTCGACATGGCCCCCCAGGGCCGCACCAACTATGGCCAGAACCTGCGTGGGCGCAACGTGCAGGTGCTGATCGACGGAATGTCGATGAACAGTTCCCGGGGCCTGTCCCGCCAGTTCGACGCCATCGATCCCTTCAACATCGAGCGCATCGAGGTGCTCTCGGGTGCCAGCAGTCTCTATGGCGGCGGCGCCACCGGCGGCATCATCAATATCATTACCCGCAAGGGCCGGGCCGGCGGCCCAGGCTGGCGCACCGAGGTCGGCATCACCACCGGCTTCAATGACAGCGACGACCTCGACAAGCGCATTGCGCAGTCGGTCAGCGGCGGCAACGAGCGGGTTCAGGCTTACCTGGGCACCGCCTTTCAGGACAACGGCCGCCAGTACGACGGCCGCGGCGACGAGATCTTCCCCGATATCGCCCAGACCGACCTGCAGGACAACCGCAGCATCGACCTGCTCGGCAACCTCACCTTCAGCCTGGACGACAATCAGACCCTGGAACTGGGCGCCCAGCTTTACCGGTCGGGCTACGAGGGCGACCGTGGCGTCTACTTTCCGCACCTCGCCGCCGACAGCCCCAGCCTGGAGGATGCCCAGATCCGCGACGGCTATCGCTCCGACCGCGATCCGGCCACCGACCGCATGATGCTCAACCTGCAGTACCATCACGGCGACCTGCTGGGGCAGAACTTCTACCTACAGGCCTTCCATCGCCAGGAGGAGGCCAGCTTCCAGGCCTTCCCTTACCCCATCAGCGGAGGCTCCGAATTCCGCGCCTCCCAACAAAATACCGACCTCAGTGGCCTCAAGGCGCTGTTCGACGCTCGCTTGACCGACCGAGTCGACCTTACCTATGGCCTGGATCTCGACCGCGAGAGCTTCTATGCCAGCCAGATGACCTTCGACAAGGCCGTGTCCGATGCAACCGGCGGCCTGGTACAGGAGCAGGCCAGCATCGCGCCGCGCTATCCCGGTTACCGGGTCGACAGCCTCACCGCCTTCGCCCAGACCGACTGGCAGGCGACAGACGCCCTCAAGCTCTCCGCCGGTGTCCGGCGCCAGCATTCCGACGTCGAGGTCGACGACTTCAACGACATTCCCGGCGGCGAGAACGACTACGACGCCACCCTGCTCAACGCCAGCGTGCTCTACGACTACGGCAACGGCCACCAGAACTGGCTGCGCTACAGCCAGGGGTTCGAGCTCCCCGACCCGGCCAAGTACTACGGTCGGCCGGGCATCAGCGTCGATGAGAATCCGCTCTCTGCCATCGAGACCGATCAGGTCGAGCTCGGCTGGCGCTACCGGGGCGGGGAGTGGGTGGCCCAGGCGGCGGCCTATTACGCCTGGTCCGACAAGGCACTGGAGGTCAACAGCGGCGACCTGAGCGTCGACGTGATCGACGACAAAAAGCGCGACTACGGCCTCGAGGGCGCTTTGACCCGCTACTTCGATAACGGCATCGAGGCTGGCGGCAGCCTGCACCTGGTGCGCTCCGAACGGGAGAACGACGTCGGTGAGTGGGAGAAGCGCGACGCCCGTGACTCCTCGCTCTCCTCGGCCACGGCTTTTGTCGGCTGGCACAATCGGGTTCGCTCGGCACGCCTGCAGGTCAACCACACCTTCGACCTGAAGGACGATGCCGATCGTAAGATCGACGGTAATACCACACTGGATCTGGCACTCAGCCAACAAACCGACGTCGGCAAGTTCAGCCTCGGTGTGCAGAACCTGCTCGACGAGAGTTACTCCACCGTCTGGGGCCAGCGCGCGGCGATGTTCTATTCGCCCTACTACGGCCCGGAGTACCTCTACGACTACCAGGGCCGCGGGCGTACCTACAGCCTGACCTGGTCGATGGACTACTGATCCCCGCCTTCATCGCAATACCACTCGTTCGCCTCACGCCCACCCTCTTGGTGGGCGTTTCTCGTGCCCGCTCACGCCCCCTATTTCACAAGCCGAAACATTTCCCGCCTTGACGGCAACCGCCCAGATGATAACTACTCTCAACTGTATTTACCAAGGACTGGCCATGCCTCTTCCCCCTATGGCGAATCAGCGCCTGGGCGGCACTGCTCGGCCACGGCCAGAACGGTCTGCTGGTCGCACTGCCAGTGCTAGTGGAACGCTTCGGCCTGCCATTCTCGCAGTGGGCCGGGTTGATCCTGCTGGGATCGATGCTGTTCCTGCTGGGCAGCCCCTTCTGGGGGGGGGGCGGGTCGCCGACCACCACAACGCACGAGGCGTGGTGGCGCCTACCCCCGAGTTCGACACTTTCAGCCCGATTTTGGCCTGAAATCGGTGTCCGCACTCTGAAAAATCAGTGGCTTAGCAAAATCCATTCGAATTCCTTGTAGTGACACGTTTTTCTCATGGTGTCTTGCCATCCGTGGTTTGGCCGGTCTATCGTGATGACATGTTCGTCAAAGTCACCAAATCCGGCCCGCGCCGCTACGTGAAGCTTGTCGAGTCCTACCGTGACGAGGCCGGCAAGCCGCGCCAACGCGTGATCGCCACGCTGGGACGCCTGGAGACCGTCACCGCCGGCGAATCCAGCGCGCTGATCAATGGCCTGCTGCGCGTCTCCGGCCAGCCGACGCTCGAAGAAGGCACCGGCGAGACTGACTTCGCGCCGGCGCGTTCGGTTGGTGATACCTGGCTGCTGACGTCACTCTGGAAAGAGCTTGGCCTGGATGACGCCTTCCGGCGTGTCTTGCGCAGCAAGCGCCAGTTCGATGCCGAGCGGCTGCTGCGGATCATGGTGTTCAACCGCCTCTGTGACCCGGAATCCAAGCTCGGCGTACTCCGCTGGTTGGAGGATGTCTTGGTGCCTGATGTCGACACGGCCTCGATCCGTCATCAGCACCTGCTGCGCACCATGGACACCCTCTCGGATTGCAGCGAAGCCCTCAATGACGTGCTGGCACAACAGCTCAAGCCGCTAATCGATCAAGAGCTGTCGATCGTCTTCTATGACCTCACCACGATCCGGGCAGAGGGCAAGACCTCGCTCGACAGTGACGTCCGCCACTACGGCCCTTCGAAGGAGGGCGGGATCGCCCGACAGTTCATGCTGGGTGTCGTGCAGACGGCGGAAGGCCTGCCCATCCACCATGAAGTCTTCGATGGCAATGCGGCGGAAACCGAAGACGCTGCTGCCAACCATCGAGACCGTGACCAAGCGCTTCAACGTGCGGCGCGTCGTGCTGGTGGCGGACCGGGGGCTGCTCTCTAGACAATCTGGAAGCCCTGTCCGCCGTGAGGATCGAGGGGCGCCCCTCGAATTCATTCTGGCGGTGCCGGGCCGCCGTTATGGCGAGTTCGATGACCTGTTGAAGGCGTTCCATCAAACGCACTGTCAGGACGCCGATAGCGAAGCCTACGGCGAGATGGCCTGGAAGGATCATCGGTTGATCGTGGCGCACCGGCCTGAAGTGGCCAAGGTGCAGACGGCTGCGCGCGATCAGAAGATCGAGGCGCTCCAGGCCGACGCTCGCCAGTGGTTCGAAAAGCTGGACAACCAGGATGCCGGGCGCCGCTATCGTGGCAGAAAGCTCTCCGATGCCGGCGTGACGGCAAGATTCTACAAGGCCGTCACTGACGCCCATCTCGGCCACATTTTCAAAGTCGATCTGACCGCCGAGACGTTCAACTATGTGCTCGATCAGCGAGCCCTCGATCGCGCCCGCATGCTGGATGGCAAACTGCTGCTGGTCACCAACATGGCCGACCATGAGCCCGAGCAGATCGTGGAGCGCTACCGGGCACTGGCCGATATCGAGCGCGGTTTCCGGGTGCTGAAGAGCGACATCGAGATCGCCCCGGTCTACCACCGGTTGCCGGATCGCATCCGCGTCCATGCCTTGATCTGCTTCCTTGCCCTAGTGCTTTACCGGGTACTGAGGCTGCGGCTGAAGGCCAGCAATCATCCGCTGTCGCCGACGCGGGCACTGGAAATGGCCCGCAAGATCCAGTTCCACCAGGTCCTGCTTCACCGTCGTGAGACGGCGAGCGGCCTGACCAAGCTGAAGCCTGAACAACGCGACCTTTTCGAGGCCATTGGCCTGCCGGCACCGACTGCATCCCGCTTGTAGTGCCAATTTTGAAAGCATGTTTCCAGGCTAATCAGTGGTTTACGCTTATAACTGTCGAACTCGGGTACCCCACCGGCGTCGAGGAAAAACTCCGCTGCAGTGCGCTATGGCAACATTTACCCAGCGTCCGCGACGGCAGCTATATTACGCTGCCAGCGGCATGGAGCTTTGGCGCCCTGCCCTCGGCACGGCGCTTCGCCGAGCTTCTGGTGGAGGCCCTGCCCGCGGCCTGAACACCGCTCCTTAACGCGACTCGGGGGACTTGGCGGAGAACTTACCGAAACGCTGCTGGAAGCGCGCCACCCGGCCCTCGGCGGAGACACGACGCTGCTCGCCGGTATAGAACGGATGGGAAGCGCTGGAGACATCGAGATCGACCAGCGGATAGGTCTTGCCATTCTCCCACTCGATGGTCTTGTCCGACTTGCAGGTAGAGCGGATAAGGAAGGTGGCACCGCAGCTGGTATCGCGGAACACCACATAGTCATAGTCGGGATGAATACCTTGTTTCATGTCGGCCTCGCGTTATGAGATAACATATCAATTAAATATGATTCTCATTGCTATGTAAAGCCCCTCGCCGAGCCCCAGCCGCACCAGCGGCGAGGCGCTATCTGGGTATCCACGGCAAGGGAGGCTGAAAGGTCGTGCCTACTGCTCCACCCTGGCGACTGCATCCCTGCTCGCCGCCTTACGCTCCTCTCCGGTCAGCTCATGCAGCTGACCGCCGCGCATCTCCAGCAGGCGGTCGGCCTGGTCGAAATAGTGGTCATCGTGGCTGATCACCACCAGTGTCTTGCCCAGCGCCCGCAGACGCGGCAACAGCTCGCGATAGAAAACCCGCCGGAACTGCGGGTCCTGGTCGGCGGCCCACTCGTCGAGCAGCAGAAGGTCACGGTGCTCGGCCACCGCCAGCAGCATCGCCAGGCGCTTGCGCTGCCCCTGGGAGAGATTGATATTGGTGACGCGATCGTCTTCGATGTCGAGCTTGCTGTGCATGCCCAGGGCGGCCAGCCACTCCTCCACCAGCGTCGCATCGGGCGACTCGCCTCCCGGCCCCATCAGGCGGTCGAACAGGTGCAGGTCGGTATAGATCGCCGAGAAGTGCTGGCGGTAGGTCACCCAATCCGCCTCCTGCAGCGCCCGGCCATCGACCCGCACCACTCCGCCCTGGGGCTGGTAGAGCCCGGTGAGCAAGCGTGCCAGGGTCGACTTGCCACTGCCGTTGCCGCCGATCAGAAACACCACCTCGCCGCGCCGCAGGGTCAGGTCGATAGGCCCTATCGCAAAGCCCGGCCGCGCCTCCTCTTCGGGGTAGCGATAGGTCACCTGCTCGAGGACGATCTCCTGCCAGCCGTGGCGCCGAGTATCGCTATCGAAGCTATCGCGGTAATCCGCCAGGGCCAGCGAACTCAACTTCTCGAACGCCACCCGGGCGTTGATCAGCGTCGGCACGGCCCCCACCGCCTGGATCAAGGGGGCACGCAGAAAGAGCAGCGTGAGCGAGAACGTGGTCGCCACCTGCACCGACGCCCAGCCCAGGCCATTGGCCAGAAGAACACCACGCCGATGGCGCCCAGCATCATGATATTGAACCAGTTGATCGCGCTGAGGTGGTAGGTGTCGCCGCGCACGATATGGTGCCGATAGGCATCGGCATTGGGCGTATAGACGTCACGATAGAGCCACTTGGCCCGGTCGCGGTTGAGCGCCAGCTCCTTGCGCCCCTCGATCACCGACTGATAGTCCGCGTAGAGCCGGTCCTCGACTTCGCGCAGCTTGGCCATATGCTGGTAGACCCAGGTGACAAGTCGCATACAGACCGCCACGGTGACCGCGGTCCATAACACCGTCACCGCCAATATCGAGGGCGACAGCCAGCCCAGGTAGAGGCAGGCCCCCACGGTCAGCACCCCACCCTGCACCAGCTCCGGCAAGCGCACGAAGGCTACGGTGATATAGCGCACATCGGTAGACAGGCTAGCCAGCAGGCGGGCGCTGCCGATCTGCTCGACGCGCTCGATGTCGGTGTCCAGGATGCGCTTGATCAACTGCCCGCGCAGCCGGAACACGAAGTGGTGGCCCAGGGTAGTCAAGGCCAGCTGCGACGCCAGGGTGATCACCAACAACAGCGTGATCAGGCCCAGGAACTCCGGCAGGATTCGCCAGGGGTCGGGAAAGATACCCAACAGCCGCTGATTGATAAAGGCGATGACCCCAATGCCTAGTCCCGCACTGGCCAGACTCAGCACCACCACGGCCACGAATGGCCAGCGGTAATCCCGCCATACGATCCTGAACAGCTCCATTACCCTTGGCTCCTTCAAAGAGTTGAACGCGCAGCAGCGTGTCGCGCCGCCTTAATGGCGTTTCTTGGCCGGTTTGTTTTCCGGCTTCAGCGGGCAGCCGCCGCACAGCGGCTCATCGGGCAGCCGATACTTGACGCAGCAGAGTCGCCGCACCCGGGTGGGGGTCTCACCGCCCAGCTCGAGATAGCGCACCGGCTGGTAGAGCGGGTTGCGACGCCCATCAGTGAGCGTCTTGGTGTCGAGATAGCGCAACAGCGGCTCCCCCGCCCCGCTAAATTCAGGATGCTGCGAGCAGGTCTTTCCCACGAACTCCACGTAGTGCCCCAGGTTGCTCCAGAACACCTTGGGCGCCAGACCGGAGACCGCTGCCAGCGCCTCGATCAGCGGCGCGCAGTGCGCGTCGAACAGATAGTCAAAGCGCGCCGAGGGGAGCTGCGAAGGCAGCGGTTCGCCGCCATCTGGTAGCCAGATATGCGCCGGCTGCCCCTGTCGCCAAGCTCGAGGCGCATCTGCTCGAGACCTACCGGCAGCGCCTGGCCCAGCAGCAGATTGGCCGCCAGGGTGGGGATCGAAACGCCGCTGAAGTGGTGTTTCGACCAGATCGAGGCCGCCGCCTTGCGGTCGGCCCCCTCGCCGAAGGTGGCCGTAAAGCGGCGTATCGTCTCCTCCAGCATCCCAGGCTCGAGCAGGTCGGACATCGCGGTGGTCGGCCCCTCCGGCACCCCAAAGCGGGGCGCCTTGAGCCTGTCGAGGGGTGGCTGCCGATAGAGTGACAGCAGCGCTTCGGCCGCATCGTTGCGGTACACCGGCAACTCCGCCATCCCTGTCATATCCGCCTCCTCTCTTCAGTGCACCATCATCTCTGGCTGGCCATGAGCGGCCACACCTCACAGCCTGCGCAGCCCCCACATGAAATAGGCGCCACCGATCAGCGACGCGACCAGCCCGGCCGGCATGTCGTAGGGGAAGATCACCTGGCGACCCAGCCAGTCGGCCAGCACCATCAGCAGCATGCCCACCAGTGCCGCACCCAGCAGGTGATGGCGGGCGCGTGACAGCCCCAGCAACCTGGCCATGTGCGGCGCCAACAGCCCGACGAAGGAGAGCGGGCCCACCACCAGGGTGGCGCAGGCCGTGAGCAGGGCCACCAGCAGCAGCAGCACCAGGCGAGCACGATTGAGGGCAATGCCCAGCGCCAGCGTGGTGGGCGCCCCCAGGGGGAGAATGTCCAGCCAGCGGGTCAGCGGCAGGGTGCACAGCGTGAGTAACGCGGCCAGCGTCCCGACCACCAGGGCGCTGGTAAGATCGACGTAATAGGTAGAGCCCGCCAGCCAGGCGATCACCTGCTGCCCACGGGGATCACCGCCTGCCAGCATCACGCTGCGCACCGCATCGAACAGCGCCGTGACCGCTACCCCGGTGAGCAGCAGGCGCTCCGGTACGAAGCCGCTGCGGCGATTGAGTGCCACCAGGATCAGCAGCGTGGCAAAGGCCCCAGGGTGCCGACCCCGACCAGCATGCCGCTGGTCGGCGCGGGCAGCAGGAAGATCCCCAGGATCAGGGCAATCGCACAGCCACCGCTGATACCCAGCACCTCGGGGCTGGCCATGGGGTTGGCGGAGAGGCGCTGCAGCAAGGTGCCGGCCACTGCCAGCATCAAGCCGCTGGCCGCCGCCGCCAGCACCCGGGGCATACGCCACTGCATCACGTTCCAGTTATCCGGCGACAGCCAGTACCAGCCATTCACCCCCTGCCCCAGTAGCAGGCCCAGGGCGGCAGCCAACAGCAAACCAATGGCCAGGCGCGTGGCCAGGCGCCTGGGAGCAGGATGCCGGCTCGCGATCACGGCCGACGGCTGGGGCGCCTTGTTGCCGTGCAACTTGAGGCGTGGGATCAGCCACATTAACAGCGGCGCCCCCAGGGCGCCGGTCACCGCACCGGTAGGAATCAGCATCGGCACCAGGCCGCTGAAGTTCTGCAGCAGCAAGTCGGTGGTGGCCAGCAGCACCGCCCCCAGCAGCGTGCCCCACAGCAAGCGCTCGCTAAGGCGACGCGCCCCCGCCAGGCGCACGATATTGGGCGCGGCCAAGCCGATAAAGCCGATGATGCCCACCACACTGACGATACTGCCGGTGATGAAGACCGCCAGCCCCATGCCCGCAAAGCGCAGATGGGTAAGCGACACCCCCAGGCTCTTGGCGCTGGCATCGTCCAGTTCCAGCACCGCCAACGGGCGCAGCAGGAACCAGGCCAGCACGCAGCTGATGGCCATCCGCGGCCAAAGAATCGCCACGCCATCCCAGCCATTCTGAGCCAGTGAGCCGGCGCCCCAGATCAACAGCCCCGACAGCGCCTCATGATTGAACAGCAGCAGCGCGGTGGCCAACGCGCCCAGGTAGAGGTTCACCACCAGCCCGGCCAGCACCACCACGATCGGCGCCAAACCGCGCCGCCAGGCCAGCATGAACACCAGCCCCACCGCCAAGGCACCACCGGCCAGCGCCACCCACTCGCGGCCAACGGCCAGCAGCCCCGGCGCCAGCAGGGTCGCCGTCATCAACGCCAGGTTGGCCCCCGAGGCCACCCCCAGGGTGGTAGGCGACGCCAGCGGGTTGCGCAGCACCTGCTGCATCAGCACCCCAGCCAGCGCCAGGCCGCCGCCGGCCAGCAGCGCAACCGAGAGCCGTGGCCACCACGCATAGTGCAGCAGCAGTTGGTCGACGTCCTCGAACGAAGGCGACAACAGCGCCTTGAAGCCCAACGCCATACCGCCCTGGGCCTCCAGGCCCAGCCAGAACAGCACCACCAGCGGCAGGCTCAGCAGCCAGCAGGCAAGTGCCGGCGCGCCCCTGCGCATCGCGTACCCCGTCATGCCCACTGCCCCTGTTCCCGCCGGTGGCACAAGCTACCTTCAGTCATGCGTTCTGCCCCCTTTGCATAGACGATTCAGCCGGGCCACATTTTAATTGAAAACGATTATCATTGAAATACGCGTACGGGATAACATCGCATTAGCGGCTGGCCGCCGGGGCACTGTCATCGGCCTCGTCCAGCGCGTCAACGAGGGCCTCAGCGAAGCGCAGGGCGGAGAAAAACCCTCCCCATGGCCAATAATTCCTATGGGCAGTGACTGGCATATCATCCAGCCAATGCTGCCATAGCCCTGCAGTTGGCAAGGCAGAATCAGATAAGCCATAAGCCGCACCAAGCAGGATAAACCTTCCCTCTAATTGAAACGCTTCGGAAATGGTTAATGTACTGAAACCCCAGTCGTTAGTAGGACCTTGCCAGGCATTCTCCAAGCCAAGCCGTGTGAGAACCATATCTTCCAAGCTTCCAGGCCCATAGAGTCGCAGATGACGGTCATCAATAATCTGTGCAATAAACAGTGGCTCTCCAGGCCTTTTAATCTGTTCCGCCATTGCTGCCAGCTTGGCTTCGGCATTATTAATTAACTCCTCGGCCCTCTGCTGCTTATCGCTTAACTCTCCCAACTCTCTGGTCATGCTTTCCAGGCTTTCCCATACTTCCTGCTCTCTCCAAAGCAGCCGCATCAATCTCACATTAGCAATGTGGGAAAGCCTATCCTCTAGATTCAAGTGGGCCGGTGGTGATATCAGAATAATATCAGGCTCCAATGAAGCCAAGTACTCAAAATTGGGCTGAAACCTATTCCCAAGCTCGAGAGTGTTAGGCAATAATTTTTCTTGGTATAACTTCCTATATTGCAAAAGTCCCGCTAGGGCTATGGGCGGTTGCTTCACGTCACTTAGCGTATCTGCAACAGCATAGTCGAAGGCGACGAATTTCTTCATCTCTTCAGCGTGAGCTAGTGAAACGGCCAGCGACAGAAAAAGCAAGCCTGATAGAGACATTGCTTTTCGACATAAAGACGACAAATCACCAGCACAAGTCATAAACATATTTTTTATTCTGACTTTATAAAAACAGTGACAGGCGGTGGATCCGCCCGCCACATCTCCTACTGATCGCAGCGCTACCACTGATAACTTACTGACCCCACAACGCTTCGTGGCTCACCATAAAAACATCCATAGGTGCAGGACTCGATATAGGTTTTGTCAGTAAGATTGGTGGCATTCAATGCATATATCCATGGCCCTGTCTCATAGCTCACTCGTGTATCGAGAAGTGCAAATGATGGCACCTCACCTTCAACCCAAGTCGCCTTGGTTGGCCCCATATAGCGCACCCCAGCGCCGAGTTTAAGCCCTGGCAGGCCAAAATCAGAGAAGCGATAGTCACCCCATAGCGAGAACTGATTATAAGGGGTGTTAGGCGTCCTCTTTCCCTCCTCGCCTGGTGTCACAGGACTGCTCTTCGTGGTGCGCGCATCTGTGTAGGCATAGGCCGTCACCAAATTAGCATTGGGTCCAATCGCCGTCTTCGCTTCCAACTCGACACCGCGTGAACGTACCTCGCCTATCTGTGTACTAAAATTAGTATCAACCGGATCGATAGTCAGCACATTCTCTTGAGTCAACTGATACACAGCAGCGGTTAGCATCGTGTCCCAGCCATCCGGTTGGTAACGAAATCCCACCTCGTACTGCTCCCCTCTAGTAGGCTCAAACCGACTCCCTCCGCGATCAGTACCGCTGGTAGGTTCAAACGACTGGCTATAGCTGATAAAGGGTGCCAAACCGTTATCGGCTAGATAGACACCACCTACCCGTCCTGTGAATGCATTGGCCGTACGGCGATTCCACTCAGTGGGGCCAAAATAGGGCGAGGTCTCACTCTCCGTCCAGTCCTGTCGCCCGCCCAGCAGGAAAACCCACTTTTCGGCGATTTTCATCTGATTCTGAGCATACAAGCCAACCTGCTCGCTGCGTTGCTTGGATGACCATGCAAAAGGGACCGGTTCGCCGAAATTTCCACTGCCGTAAACAGGATCAAAGAGGTCAAGCGGTGGCGCTGTACGGTTGTAGCGCTCGGTTTCGTGCCGTTGTCGTAGGTAGTCTATTCCGATCATGCTGGTGTTGGCGGTATTGCCAGCCTCCCAGTCATATTGCAAGGAGGTATCTGAGATCAAGCCCGATGACGCATCGCGTCGATCTTGAGCGCTCCTTGTATAAATTCTCTGATCGCTACTCTGACCAATACCCATCTGAGGAAAGTCTCGATCAGATCGGAAAGTACGCAGACTATGACGGAGGCGGAGGCTGTTAGAGAAACCATGCTCAAGCAAGTAGCCGATCGAATAGCGCTCGTTATCATACTCATCATAGCCGGGCTCCCCTGTAAATCGCTCCCGGGGAATTTGACCATTCGGGTTAGGAAGAATAGTGCCACTGTTGGGTAGCCCGTAAACATAGGCCGTTTGATCGCGCTGATACTCGCTCAGCAGAGTGAGCGAGGTATCCTCGTTGGGTTGCCATTTTAAAGCAGGGGCAATATAGGTGCGATCATCCGGCACATGGTCGATAAACGTATCGCTATCCCGGTGCAGCATGGTCAGGCGGTATGACCAGACGCCATCCTCATCCAAAGCATCGGAGAAATCAGCAGAGATCTGGCGACGATCAAAGCTGCCTGCCTCGATATTAACCTCGCGCAGGGGCTCACTGGTCGGACGTTTACTCACAGCATTGAGCATGCCACCTGGAGAGGCCACGCCATAAAGAATAGAGGATGGGCCCTTTAAGACTTCCAGTCGTTCCAGACCATAAAGCTCCTGCTGACCATCGTAAAGATTCGCTTGGTATTTACTACCGTCACGATAAGATCTATCAACGGTGAATCCGCGGACTCTTAGTGATTCAGTGCTACGGTCGGCGCCTTCCTGTCTTGATATCCCGGCGGTGTAAGCCAAGGCTTCAGTGAAATTCCGCGCCCCGTAGTTTTGAAACTCCTCGCGACTCACTACCGAGATGGACTGCGGCGTCTCGATGATCGCCGTATCGGTTTTGGTGCCTGTTGCACTCCGGGTGGCGGCGATGCCTTGCACGGGCCCATAGGCTGTCTCTTGCATCCAATCGGCCTCTACGCGCACCAGAGGCAGGTCGACATCCGTCGGCCGTGCTTCCAACCGATAGCTACCATCGGTGCGGCGCACGGCGGCAAGCCCGGTGCCGGCCAGCAAGCGCTGCAATCCCTCATCGATACTGTACTGCCCCTGCAGACCGGCGGTCTGCAGGCCGCTGGTCAGCGCCGCATCGAACGCAATCTCGATACCGGCCATCACCGCAAAGCGGTTGAGGGCCGTGTCGAGCTGCCCGGCTGCGATGGAATAGCTTTGCTGGGTAGTCGTGCCCTGGCCTGCCGCGTCCTGCGCCAGCGCAGTCGCGGGCAGACCAACGGCCAGGCTACCGGCCAGCAGACCATATTGAATGGCTCGCGCCAACGGCGTTCGAATAAAGCGTGAGTGCGCTTGCTGCGTCGTCATGAAGATCCCCGTTCAGTGATGCAGTTTTTATGTCTACATCGTCTTTTCCGAACGAGAACGCGAATCCCTCAATGATTTCGCCACATTTTTTCGCCCAGTTTCATCCACCAGGTCTCGGCTGAATGGTGACCCACAGCGGCGTGCGGTAGACCACCTCCAGCGACAGGGCATCGGCGAGGCTGGCCAGGGCGCGATCGGTATCCTCCAGGGAGAAGACGCCGTTCACTCGCAGATCGGCGACCTCGGGTGAGTAGCGCACCACCCCATGGCGATATCGCGCCAAGGTCTCGGCCACCTCGGCGACCCGCATGCGCTCGGCCACTAGCCGCCCCTGGAAGCGTGACTCCACGGCATGGTCCAGCGGTTCGCCGGGAGTTATCGTCTCTGCCCCCATGGCCGCCTGCTGGCCAGCCTCCAGCGTCATGCGTTGGTTACTACCGCGGCGCTCCAGCATCACCTGCCCTTGGTAGACCTGCACTCGAGTACTGTCGTGGTGCTGATGCACGCTGAAGCGTGTCCCGATCGGGAAGGAAGCACCCTGTTGCGTCACCACGCTAAAGGGGCGTGGGTCCCGCGCCTCAGCGGTGGTGACCAGCACCTCGCCACGCAGCAGATGGATACGCCGCTGGTCGATGTCGAAGTGCACGTTTATCGCCGTGTCGGTGTCCAGGCGCAGCCGAGTCCCATCACTTAGGGTCAGCTCACGAGCCTCACCGACAGCAGTGGCATAATCGGCGAACTGGCGCTGCCACTGGGGCGTGCGCGGCAGCCCGAACCCAAGGCTACCCAGCAACACCGCCAGACCGCCCCACTGCAGCAGGCCGCGCCGTGATACCTGGCGGGAGGACTCGAAAAGTTCACTGCGGGCGGCATGGCGCGGCAATGCGCCGAGCCGGACGTCGATGGCCTGCAGTTGCTGCCAGGCACGTTCGTGCTCTGGTGCGGCTTGCCGCCATTGCAGACACGCCTCGCGCTGCGCTGCGGTGGTGTTTTCGCTCCATAGCCTTGCCATCCACAGGCTGGCCTGCTCCAACACGCGGGACAGAGGGTGTCTTGAGAGACGTCCTCTTGAGAAGGGCACTTGCGAGGAGCGTCAGCGGGCGGGCGACTCATGGCGCGGACTCACGCATGGCGTGGTGGCAGACCAACAGCGCCCGGGCGATATACTTCTCCACCGAAGAGACAGAGACATCCAGTGCCTCGGCGATCTCTCGGTAGCTCAGGCCATCCAGCCGGCACATCAGGAAGGCGCGCCGCGGCTTGTCGGGAAGCTCGTGGAGCAGCGCATCGATCTCGACCAGCGCCTCGACGGTGAGCGCCTTCTCCTCCGGCGACGGCGCCTGCGACGCCGGTATGAGGCTAAGGGTTTCCAGGTAGGCGGCCTCGATACGCCGACGTCGGAAATGATCGACCATCAAGCCCTTGGCGATCTGGGTCAGGAAGCGACGTGACTGCTCAGGCTCGGGGGTGCTCCCCCGCGCCAGTATGCGCAGATAGGTATCATGGGCCAGGTCGGCGGCCGTATGGGAGCAGCCCAGGCGGCTACCCAACCAGCGCCGCAGCCAGCCATGATGCTCGCTATAGAGCGTATCGAAAGCCGTGTCTCGCCCCTGCGGTTGCTTGACATACCCCATGACTGACCCAATCGCTTGTTGTCATTTCCGCTGGCAAGCGCAGCAGTGACCGTATAGCAGCGACAATAAATGATAACGATTAACATTACAACAATGTATCTTAGGTCAGCTCCGTCGTGCTGACAGCACCTCCTTCAATACGCGGGACTCTATCTGGTACGGCACTGACATGTGATTGCTATTGGTTTCGACATGGACACTGCTTCGTATCCCCCATGCCGATAGCGGCTGCAAACGTCGCTGGAGCAACCAAGCATCTTGTATCACCTGCGGAGAGTCATGTTCCGCCAGAATAAAAGCCAGGCTCTTATAGGTGGCATCGACACCGCCCTCTTCGACGCTTTCCCGGAACGCACGCTCTGACTTCAGAAGATACTGGTCGCGCCACCAGAGGCTCGGACTGACTGCGACTACATGATTGAACATCTCCGGACGCGTGAAGAACGCATAGACGGCGAACATGCCCCCAAAGGAATGGCCGAACAAGCCTTGCCGGTCCGGATCCACAGTGAAGCGATCGGCTAAGGCAGACATGACTCGGCTCTCGAGAAAGTCAAGAAATTCATCTTGACCGCCTTGTGGTGGATCCGAAGGTTGCTCCGAAACGGGAGGCGAAAAATCGTAGGACCTCCTCAAGAAATTGAGCGGCTCTTCTCCCGGATAACCGATACCAACGATTATCGCATTCCTGAACCGCTCCAGAGATCGCTTGGCAGAATGAAAAGAGGCAAAGTACGCATTGCCATCCAACACATAGAGAACCGGGTAACCTCCCGAGCTCGGCACGTCCCCTTCGGGACAGCTGATCATGATGCGATACGTTTCCCCTCGATCATTCTTCATTTTCCATTCGACCGTTCCTGACAATGCCACCGGCTGACTGCCTTCCATGGCATAGCCACGATCCATGAATGACCAGACGATAAAGGCAGCAACCAACATCGCGAACACTCTCATAACGGCAATCTTTTCGATGAATCCATCATATAACCACCCTATTACTCATGAATGATTTTGATTTATCCCGATCAGTGAAGTTACCATCGATAACCGACACTTCCGACCACCGCTCTACCAGCTCCACGATAACAATAGCCAGCATCCCCGACTTCGACAGATAACCGCGTAAGTGACTGTTTTTCCTGAAAGTCGGGTTCCAGGATTGGCACTACAACAACTGTTTGAATCAGTAACCTATTGATTTACCTGCCTATAGAAGCTCCATTGAAGCGTCGCTTTACAACATCACGATACTGTGATGTTAGCCAAGATGGCAACTCTGAAGGCCAAAACGTGTCACTACAAGAAAACCAAAATCACTAAAAATCAATAACTTACATTGATATCTGTCAAACCCGGGAGCATCGCAGACGATGTTTCGCTCGTCCGTCAAATTCTTGACGTTCACTCCCAACTCCACTCCTTCCAGGAACCACTGAACTGATAGTTCGTACCAAGATCGATCTCGGTATAGCCCTCATTTTTCTCGGTATTGGAACTATTGGCATAACTGCTTCCCACATAGCGAACTCCACCGGAGACTCCCAAACCACGAAGTGAACCACTAACAACGGTATAATCCATCCAAAGAGAGGCCAGGTGGCGCGGAACCAGAGTGGGCGTATTGCCTACATCACCGTCGTTGCTCTCGGTAACTTTCGCATCGTTAAAGGAATAGTTGGCAGTCGCCTTGAGACCGTCAATGACCTCTGAAGTCAGATCTATCTCGATTCCCTTCGATGTTTCCTCCCCTTTCTGCACGCTGAAAGCAGTGCCGGGCAGCGATGTCAGAGTATTATCTTGAACCAGATTGTAGACAGATGCGGTCAACATCGTTCGGCTGCCAGGCGGCTGATACTTGATACCAAGCTCGACTTGCTCACCTTCCGTCGGATTGAAGTTCTTACCATCGGCACCGGTACCACTCTGAGGCAGAAACGACTGAGCATAACTGATATAAGGCGCCAAGCCAGAATCAAAAAGGTAAAGCACCCCAAGCTGCCCCGTAGTCTGATGGTTCTCACTCTTGCTTTTTTCCTGAGTCAGATTATTCATAGTTTCTGACTCGACCCAGTCGCGGCGCAAACCAGCCGAGAGCCGCCACCGTCCCATGTTGATCTGGTCATTCAGGTAGACGCCAGTGCGATGAGAAGTACCGTGTTGATCGGTCAGAACGGTATCAGGACGAGAAATATTCTGCCGATAGTCGGGATTTCGCTTATCCCTGAATCCGTGAGGCTGCCCCCTGAAGCGCTTCTAACCCACTGACCTGCATGGCAATATACCTGATATCGCCATTCACCCAGACAGTGCCATGCCCAACGTCAAATTCCGCGCCAGTCGCCGCACCCTTACCAGCCACGCCGGGCTATCCATCATCGGGCAGTGCTTCGAGATCGCCGGCGTCGACAGCATCGACAGCCGCTTCCCCACCACGCTGGGCATGCGCACCAGCGACGTGGTCAAGAGCTACCTGGGCCTGCTGTGCCTGGGCATGAGCGACTATGATGCCATCGAAAACTTCCGTCGCGACAAGCCCTTCCAGCAACTGCTGACCCTGCAGAAGGTGCCGAGCACGGCGACGCTGCGACAGCGGCTGGAGAAGCTTGCCGCCAACGACCTGCAGGCACGCACCGCCACCTGGTCCACCACCCTGCTGTCGCTGGTGGAGGCACCGATCACCGCCGAGACGACACATGTCTGCCTCGACATCGACACCTTCGTCATGGACAACAGCAACTCGAAGAAGGAAGGCGTCTCGCGGACCTACAAGAAGGTCGACGGCTACACCCCAATCGCCGCCTACCTGGGCAACGAAGGGTGGTGTCTGGGCCTGGAACTGCGTCCCGGCAAGCAGCACACCATGAAGGAGAGCAACGCCTTCCTGGAGCGGGTGCTGCCCCGCGCCCAAGGCCTGACCGAGCGACCTATCTTGCTGCGTGAGGACAGCGGCTTCGACAGCCAAGCGCATCTGGCCCTTCTCGAACGGCAGCGGCTGGCCTTTGCCGAGGAAGGCCGCCAGCTGGACTACCTCGTCAAATGGAACCCGCGGGACTCGGCCACGGCCGATCAGGACACCTGGCTGGCCGTGGCGGCGGACTATCGGGAAGAATTGCGCCCCGGAAAGCGCCAGGCACTATGGACGCAGACCGTCTCGATCCGCGATGGTCGGTCTGAGTACGAGCTCAAGCGCGTGATGCGTCTGGTGGAGCGCACCGCCGATCACGATGGCCAGTTACTGCTCGAACCGGACTATGAGCTGGAAGGCTGGTGGACCAGCCTGGACGAGGCGCCGGAGGCGGTGATCAAACGCTACCAGGCGCATGCCACTCATGAGCAGTTTCACAGCGAGATCAAGACCGATCTCGACCTGGAGCGGCTGCCGTCGGGAAAGTTCGCCACCAATGATCTGATTCTGCACCTCGCCCAGCTGGCCTACAACATCCTGCGGCTGATGGGCCAGATGGGCATGACCGGCGAGCTGAGCCCGGTGCGCCATCCCGCCAAGCGGCGCCGGATCCGCACCGTGCTCCAAGAGTTGGTACATCGCGCGGCTCTCGTGATCCACAAGGCACGGCAGGTCATCCTCGACTTCGGGCAGGACATCGGGCGCATGACGGTGTTGAACACCCTGCGATGCCGCCTTCGCTATCCCCGAGGCACACCATGCTGATCGTCTGTCGGACAACGACATCACGCAGAGGGCTGACGGTCACCGGCAGCCAGCATCACCGTGCCCGGCGGGTAGAAATGCATGTCAAAACGGGCTGCCGTCGCCGGTCGACGCCGCCCTGGTCGGCCATGGCAGGTATGCGTTCGGCGGCTGAGACGGAATCGGAGGTCAAAAAATGCGCACTGGCGGTGATAGGGGAAGTGTCGGCGCCGACTTCACTGATTCAGGTTATCGATAGAGGGTGCGGATCCCATCGCATACTCGACCTCGAAATCTAGATAGGAATAGTCGATTCCCGTCAACAGGGTATGTTCCAGCACGCCCGTATCGAACTCTGATACCAAACGAGTATCCGTGCTAACGGAGTCCATATTTTCATAAACCCCCAAGCGATTCGGTCGAGAACGTTCCCATTTCCCGTCGAGGTCGCCGATGTGTACTGATTGGTCGTATCCGTCATGCCATAGCGCAGAGTATTGTAAAAACGGATGGCATCGTTGAAACGGTGCTCGAATTCGTAACCGAGCAATGCCTGCTGTTGATCCAGTTTGTCGAAATCTTCGTCGCCGGACCAGAACTCGGTGAGAACGTCGTCAGCTTGGTACGGCCGCGGAGATCCGGCGGTTTCACGATCCTGATACTGTGCCAGGATAGTCAAATCGGTACGTTCATTCAGCTTCCAGCTCAGCGAAGGCGCCAGCAATGCGACATCGTTAGGCACCTGTTCAATATCAGTATCGGCATCGCGTACGACACCTACTAAGCGATAGAGCACACTCCCGCTCTCATTCAATGCCCCTCCGACATCGAACTGACCTTGCACATGACTATTGTTTCCATACTGCAGCTCGACCTGTTCCACTGCCTTTTCACTGGGACGCTTGCTGACTCGGTTGACCATTCCACCAGGATTGATCTGTCCGTATAGCACCGAAGAAGGCCCCTTGAGGATCTCGATACGCTCGAGAGCGAAGGGATCGCTAGCAAAATACGAGAGCCATCCACTATTTGGCTGACGCATACCATCGAGATAATCGGCATTCGAGGTGGCGGCATAGCCGCGAATCCTGATCTGATCGAATCGAGGATCCAGTCCCGAACCACCGACACTGACGCCTGAAGAATAAGCCACGGCCTCTTCTACGGATATCGCCTTTCGATCATTGATCTGTTCAGCAGTCACCACGCTGATGCTGCGCGGTGTCTCAAGTATCGGCGTATCGGTCTTGGTGGCAGTGGCACTACGCGTGGCAAGGTATCCCTCTACCGGCCCCGTGGCCGTCTCCTGAATCCAATCCGCTTCTACACGCACTGTAGGAAGCGCTAAATCGGTAGACCGCTCCTCCAACCGATAGCTACCATCGGGTTCCTTGAGTAAAGACAACCCACTGCCGCTGAGTAGTGCCCGTAACCCACCTTCCACGCTGTAATCACCGGATAGCCCGTGAGTCTGCTTACCCTCGGTCAGGCTGGCGTCAAAGTAGATGACCACGCCGGAATCGGCGGCAAAGTGGCGAGGGCACGGCCCAGGTCACCGGCAGGCACGTCGAAATGCTGCGCACTTTGTTGCATTTGTTGCTCGGCATGAGCGATCAGCGGCAGCAGAGCGCCGGGCAGTAATAGCCCGGAGCACAGCACTGCACCGCCAATCGCCTGGGTGAGCCGTGATTTTTTTAGCGTCATATCGTGCATGGGGTCCCCTCTGGTGAGCAGCAAAAGAGTGCGTTCTTCACCAGTGGGTCGAACGGGGGACAAAAAAGTACCGCCATTGGCAAAAATTATTCTTTCTCGTCCACCACCACCCAGTACCGCGTGCGGGAATTGATCGATACCGGGAAGGACTTGGTCAGTGCATGCAGTGCCTGGTCGGTGTCGTCTACCCTGAAAGCGCCCGTGATGCGGTAATGGGCGACGCTGGGGCTGCAGCGTAAAACACCCGCTCGATAGCGGCTCAACTCGGCGATAAAGGCATCCAGACGCATGTCTTGCACCACCAGCATCTGGCGAGTCCAGGCGTCATCAGTAGGCACCAGGCTCGTCGGTGGTGACGTGGCGTCGGTAGTAAACGTGAGCTGCTGGCCAGCAGCACAGAGGTTTTGCGCCCCCGCGCGAGTCGTCACTTGCACACCATGCTCGAACACAGCGACCTGCGTTTCTGCTTCCAGCATTCGCACCGAGAAACGCGTCCCCTGAGCGCGCACCCTACCCTGCGGCGTCTGCACAATGAAAGGCCGCGGGTTTTCGGCACTATCACTGGCGGTGGTCACCATGATCTCGCCCTCGCGCAACACCACCAGGCGCTCGTTGGCGTCAAAATGGATATCCACGGCCGAGGCGGTGTTCAACATCAGGGTGGAACCATCATCCAGCGTCAGCTGTTTGATCTCACCGGTAGCGGTATGGTGGTCCGCCAGCCAGTGCTCCACCGGGGCGTGGCGGTAGGCAGCCACGCCAAGCGTCCCCGTGCCCAACAGCAATGCGAGACCTTTCAACACGCCGCGACGGCTCATACTGGCGTGCTGGTCGGCACGCTCCAGTGTCTTCAGCGCCAGGTGGCCCGGCACTCGTCCCAGCCGGGCCTGCAGTTGATCTACCCGCTGCCAAGCCCACTGATGCAGTGGATCGCTGCCTAACCACCGCTGCAGGGCCTGCTCGTCTTCTGGACCCGCCTCTTCCGAACACAGGCGCGCATACCATTGCGCAGCCGCTTGCAGGGCCTCCCGCCGAGCCCGGGTCAGTTCCTGGGGGGCTGTGGCAGACAACGTTACAGCTCCGCTTCCAGCGCATAGAGCAAACAAGACTCGGTGGCCTTGGCCATGTATTTCTTGACCGAACTGAGCGATACGCCCAACTCACGGGCAATATCCGCGTAGCGCATACCTTGCAACTGGGACAACAAGAAGGCGCGGCGCACCTTGCTGCCCAGGCCGCTGAGCATGGCATCCAGTTCGTGCAGCGTTTCCAGCACGATGGCCTGCTCTTCTGGCGAAATGGCAACCGATTCGGGCTGCTGGGCCAGGCTTTCCCGGTAGGCTTTTTCCAACGCATGGCGGCGGAAGTGATCGACCAGGACCCGATTGGCGATGGTCGCCAGAAAACTGCGTGGCTCACGGATAGCCTCGACCTGGCGTTCAGCGTCGTCACGCCCCAGGATGCGAACAAAGGTATCCTGAGCGAAATCCGCGGCCTGCTGCGAACAGCCCAAACGACTGCGCAGCCAGCCAAGCAGCCAGCGGTGATGGTCGGAATACAGGGTATGCACCTGCTCGCGCAGCGGGTAGTTCCCAGATGACATGGCGACCTTCTGGCCTCAGCACTATGCAAATGATAATTATTGTCATAATATTGAGAGACCCAGGAGGATACAAGCCCTCGCCTTTGATCTTGAGCCGCCCTGACGGTTCAAGGCGGTAAGCGCCAGATCAAGGCTCGGCACGACAGATGGGCCCATCCCCAGGGACAGTGCTTGTCTCCAATGCCTCGACCAGGGCCTCAGCGAAGCGCAGGGCGGAGGGAAATCCACCCCAAGACCAGTAGTTGATAGGAATAACTGTATAATTGCCTTCATTCACGGCTGTCAAATGTCTCCATTGGCCATCAGAAAGTAGCTTTCCCTGTCCACCAGATGGATCATAAGGACTTTCAAGAAAAATAATTTTAGCACTTATATTAAAAAGCATCTCTGCACTGACAGTCGTAGATCCCCATTGTCCTAGCTCTCTTTGCCAGGCATTCTGAAGGCCAAGGCGATTCATCACCATACCTTCCAGGCTTCCCTTGCCATATATACGTGCATGGCGCTCATCTACCAATCGCACCATTAATAGAGGATATTCTATGCCAGCAAGCTGCCTTTTTAAATCGTCAAAGTAGCTATTTACTGCCTCTATATACTGTTGTGATACGGTGGAATTGTTGACAAGAAAACCAAGCCTAAGTGTCATCTCCTCAACCGTCATCCAATCGCTCTGACCATCGCCTGCTTGCTCAGAAAAATTATAAATCGGATATTCTTTGACATCAGAAATTTTTCTAAGACTTGGCATCAAATTCACATGAGCGGGAGGAGAAATAAGGATATGCTGTGGTGGAAGACTTGCAAGAAGCTCATAGTTAGGAAGAAAGCGGAAACCCAGATTAGTCGTATGCGGAATAACTCCATCTTGGCGATAGTATGTTTCGTACCCCTTAAGCCCCGCTAAAAATCTAGGAGGACGGTCGATCGCGCTGAGTGTCTCGGCGATTGCAAAATCAAACGCTGCCACTGGTGGTTCGTTAATATTGCCACTTGCCATCGAAGCAACACTAGCCAGCCATCCAGCCAGTAAGATCAACACCAAGAAAACTCTTTTAAGGCAGCTCAAACGGCGATGAAAACTCTTCGTCAATTCTTTTCCCAACGTCCAACACAGACCGTGGTTGACACCATGGATGATAATACAAATGCAACAGCAAGTGCTCACTTTCACTCTACAAGACAAAACTCTAAGGGCCTTCCAATACTCGACAATTAGCGTTGCAATCACAAGAAACAAACATCCTCTAACTGAATGAGCACAGGCATCGCACCGCCCTTAAGAGAAGCGGTGCGACTCCTTACAATCTACGTTTCACCAATTGTAAGAGACGGTCCCCTCACGGTACGCTCGGCACCCCAGTAGCAAAGTCCTCCGTTGTTACAGCGGGCAACATATTCACGGTCAAGAAGGTTCTTGGCATCAAGTTTCGCGCTCCAGTTATCGGAAAATTCGTAGCCGATAGATGCATCGACTAGTATCTCATCATTTGTTTCAAGCGTTCCATAGTCTAAACTTTCCATCGAATATCCGTGGGATTTTCCCAAATAACGAACCCCGAGACCCGCTCTCAGGCCGTTAAGCGTTCCCTGACGAAATCTATAATTAGCCCAGATAGATGCCTGATGGCGAGGGATCCCACTTATTTGCTTACCTTCGAGTCGCGAGCCGGCATCCTCGAGGATTTTCGCATCGATATAGCTATAGGCAGCAGTTAAGTTAAGGCTTTCATTAATATCGCTCTTGACCTCCACCTCTACCCCTTGGGACTGCGTCTCTCCCACTTGACGATATTCTCCAGTGCTTGCCTCGTAGCTAACATCATCTTTCTTGCTAATATCATAAGCAGCAATCGTCATCGTAGTATTCCAGCCATCAGGATCATACTTTATCCCGACCTCGACCTGATCTCCAGTAATAGGCTTAAAATCACCTTCTGTTATAAGCTGCACCGGCACAAAGGTGGTAGAATAACTAACGTAGGGGGATATTCCGTTACCGAACTGATACATTATCCCTGCTTGCCAGGAGAATGCACTTTCAGTGCGCCGAGTATCGTCGCTGGCGTCAGTATAGTCATCGTATTCACTTACGGCCCAGTCGTAACGACCACCTACCAGTGCGTTGAAACCGCCCCATTTTCCTTGCCATTGAGCATAGCTCCCGGTCAGCTCCTGCTTAAGATCGCCATCATTAGACAAGTTGGAGGTCTGAGCTTCACTGCTATACAGGGGATTAAATATATCGATAATCTCGAATTCGCCACTGGCGAAGTCGCTAGCATACCTAGTCTCCTCGAATGAGGTTTTGTTAAAGCTGGCACCGAACAGGAATGTGTTCTCAAGTACACCAGTGGTCACATTACCCACCACCTGGTTATCAATTGAATAAATTCTAGACTCGTTGGATCGATCAAGGCTATATGTTCCAATATTAGAGCTATAACCCGCATCGACATACTGCAACCAAGTTTCCCGTCGGTCTACTTGAGAGCGCGTGTAACGCGAGTTTTGGCGGAACGTCCAATCGTCGCCAAAGCGATGCTCGTATTCGTATCCCAGCGTCCAAAACTCACGATCAATCGAGTCCCAATCTGTGCGACCTAAGTTGGTATCGGTACTTAATTGCCCAGCAGGATTGCCAAGCAACGTCCCCGACGCAGGCAACCCCAGTTGCATCTGGGTACTATCCTCTTGATACTGCCCCAGCAGTGTCAGGGTATCCCTGTCGCTTAGATCGATAGCCAACGAGGGGGCAAAGTAAACTCGGTCATCCCCCATGCTATCGATTTGCGTATCGGCATCGCGAACCAAAGACACTACTCGACCACGAACACTGCCATCTCCATTTAGAGCACCCGACACATCAAAAGATAACTGCCTGCGATCATGGCTTCCATAGCTAATATTGACTTCTCCTTGAGGTTCATACGTAGGTCGTTTGCTGACCAAGTTCACCATTCCACCAGGTACGTTTTCGCCGTATAGAATCGCTGTCGGCCCTTTAAGCACTTCGACCCTCTCGAGGCCATAAGGCTCAGCCGATGTAGCGTAGGCATTGGACTGAACGCGTAGGCCATCGCGATAGGTACCGTAACCATAATCACGTTGGTTCATGCCACGAATGTAGAAAATATCCCCAGCCAGAGACTCGCCACCAGGATAGCTGTACCTGTTAACACCAGGTACATACTCCAGAATATCTTCCAGTGTTTGAGCCCCCTGATCATCAATCTGATTCCTTGTCACCACCGAAATAGAGCGTGGTGTCTCGGACAACGGCGTATCTGTCTTGGTTGCCGTCAAGCTGCGTTGGGCCCGGTAACCCTTATCGGGCCCAACGGCGGAACGCTCCAGCCAGTCAGCTTCCACTCGCACCAGAGGCAGCTCCACATCGGTAGACCTCTCCTCCAACCGATAGCCCCCATCACCCTGCCGCACCGCGGCAAGGCCAGTGCCCGCCAGCAGCCGCTGTAGCCCACCATCTACTCCATACTGGCCCTGCAGCCCTGGGCTTTGGCGCCCTTCCCCAGTTCGCCGGCGCCGCTGATAAAGATGCCGGCCTGGGCCGCAAAGCGGTTGAGTGCAGTGCTGACCGGGCCGGCGGGGATGTCGTATTGCTGCACTTGCTGCTGGCTCGTTTGCTGAGCCAGCGCTGTCGTGGGTATAGCCACCAGCCCCGCCGCGGCAAGGTGAATGGCCATTGCCAGCATGCGCCGGCGAGCGCGCAATGGCGGTTGAATCGAGGAGGGCTTGTAGGTCATATGGATCGGTTCCCCTTGTGGCTGTTTTCGTGAGCTTGTACTCAGGAATCGAACCAGCCGAAAAAAGGGGAACCGGGCAGAGTAAAATTTTTACTCGCTTGCCTTTGCGCCAGCCTCGATCCTGATCCACCCCGGCACGACGCGATGCACCTGAACCTGCACCGGCAGCGCGCTTTCCATCATCCTCAGGGTACGCTCCAGGTCGTGGAGGGGGTAGGTTCCCAGCAAGGTCAGGTCGGCGACGGCGGGATCGACCTGAATCCTGCCCCAATGGTGGTGCCCAAGCTCCTCGGCGAAGGCCGACAGGGTGAGATTTTCGGCCAGTAGAATGCCGCTGGCCCAGGCCTCCCGAGTGCCTTGGGCGGTATCCGGCGGCGCTATGCCTGCGCTGGAGTAGCTGGCCTGCTGGCCGGCCTCGATCAACTGCTGTTGGCCCGCCTGGCCGGCGGTGCGAATCTCCACGGCGCCTTCGAATACCGTCAACAGCTCGTCGTCTGGCCGTTCACGAACGCTAAAGCGGGTGCCCAGTGGCGTGAGCCGTGCGCTACGCGTATCGAGATACAGCGGCCGCTGCGGGTCCTCGCCGGTGACCACCAGCACCTCGCCGGCCACCAGCACCAGTCGCCGCCGCTCTGCGTCGTAGTCGACGTCGAGGGCCGAGGCGCTGTTCAGCCACACCTGGGTGCCGTCGTCCAGCACGATGTGGGTGATCTCGCCCGTAGCGGTGCGGTAGTCGGCCCCCCAGCGGGCCACCCATTGGGTTAGCGGCGTCGATTGCCATAGAGTCCCCACCAGCACGGCCACCATGGCCAGGCTGGCCAAGCCGCCTAGCAGGTGGCGCCGGCCCCGCCGCCGCTGGCGAGCCTGGCCAATCACCTGGGTGGCATGCTGCCGCTCCGACTCGCCGAGCTCATTGCTGAAGCGCCGACTCACGCTCTGCACTTGCCGCCACGCCCAGCGGTGGGTATCGCTGGCATCGTGCCAGGCCTGCCAGCGCTCACGCTGAGTGGGAGCGAGCCCGCCCGCCTGCCATTCGGCAAACCACTCGGCGGCCTCACTCAGCGCCTGCCGCTGCGCCGCTTCGTCAGTGCTGTGGGCATCCCCCGCCATGCTAGAGGCTGGCCTCGAACCCGGCTTCGATTAGCGCGCACTGCAGCATGGCCTGGGCCATGTATTTCTTGACCATACGCTCGGAAACGCCCAACTCCTCGGCAATCTGCCGGTAAGGCTTACCCTGCAGCTGAGAGCCCAGGAACGCCGTCGCCACCTTCTCCGGTAGCCGAGAGAGCATACGGTCGATCTCGCATAGGGTTTCGATGACGATCTGCTGGTGCTCGACGGAGGGCAGGCCGGCATCGGCACGGGTGGCGAGAGTTTCCTGCCAGGCTCGCTCGATGTCGAGCCGGCGCCAGTGGTCCACGCACAGGCCTTTGGCCATGCGGCTGAGGTAGGCCCGCGCGCCTTCGTCACTGTCGAAATGGCGGGGGTCTTGAGCAGGCGAACGAAGGCGTCCTGAGCCAGGTCGGCGGCGGTATCGCCACAGCCGAGCCGCCGGCACAGCAAACGCTGCAGCCAGGGCTGGTGGTGGTAATAGAGCTGTCCGAGAGAGGCTCGATTCGAGGTGTGATAGGCCACAGTCTCGGCCGGGCGGTGTGCCGACATGGCGTTTCCATCGTCTTTTCAAAAATGATTCTTATTCTTTTTCAAATGGCCAGGCCTGTCAACGGCTGTCCGACCCTCCGCTTGGGCATTTGACATAACCGCTACCAAGGACCAGAATGCAAATCAGTCTCATTGAGATGACCTATGGTGCTCTATGAACGCGGAACGCTCCCAGCTTTACTACACATGCGTTTTTCTGCACGTCTCCTTCCAGGCGATCCGGAATTCGGTCGCCACCTCTCCGCGAGGGGACGACACGCCCTGCTGGCTGGATGCTCAGACGCTGCGTCTGCTGCTCGGTGAGCTGCAGCGCTGCCGTCAGGAGGCGGCACCCTTCAAAGAGGTCAACCAGCCGCTGGATACCGCCATTTACCACTGTGGCCTGCTGATGGCACAGTGCCCCGCGGCCCTCAACCGGCAACTCTGCCAGCACCATCTTTCGGCGATCATGGCACCGCTCAAGGAAGCTACCGCACAACTTTCGAGTCGCACCCAGCGCACCAGCGCCGCCTCCTCATCTCCTCGCCAGCGGCTGCGTGGTTGGCTGGGTTGGTAAGTGCCGCTAGTCGTCAGGCATAATCCAACCGCATGGACTACGACTACCTCGCCAGTCTACGTAAAAACCACCCTGCTTGGCGGCTGCTGCTGGCCGATCACGCCCCGCTGATCATTGCCTTCGTGCATCGCAGTTTTATCGAGCCCAATGTGCGCAGCCTGCCGGAGCAGGAGCTGGCGGCAACGCTGGAAGACTATCTGTTCCACCTCCGCCTGAGGCTGGGCGAAGGGCACTTCCCCAAGCCCGCGCGGGAGTATCTGAATACCTGGGCTAGCGATGAGCGCGGCTGGCTGCGGCGTTATTTTCCCGCCGACTCGGACGAGCCGCACTACGATCTGGTACCTGCCGTCGAGCAAGCCGTGCAGTGGCTGGCCGGGCTTGAGCAGCGCACCTTCGTGGGGGCGGAGTCGCGGCTGAAGCTGGTCTTCGACCTGCTGCGGGACATCTCCCAGTACAGCGAAACGGATCCCGAGGCACGGATTGCCGAACTCAGCCGCCGCCGCGCCGCCATTGACGCAGAGATCGAGGAGATTCGTGCAGGCCATATGGCGTTTATGGACCCCTCGCGGCTGCGCGAGCGCTTTCTTCAGGCCACCGAGACGGCTCGGGCGCTATTGGCCGACTTCCGCCAGGTGGAGCAGAATTTTCGCGACCTGGACCGTCAGGTGCGCGAGCGCATCGCCACCTGGGAGGGCGGCAAGGCTGCGATACTGGAGGAGGTACTGGGCCAGCGTGATGCCATCACAGACTCCGATCAGGGCCGCAGTTTTCGTGCCTTCTGGGACTTCCTGATGTCCGCCGACCGCCAGCAAGAGCTCACTGAACTGCTGGAGTCGATCCTGTCGCTGGAGCCGGTCGCTGAGCTGAATCCCGACCCGAGGCTGCGCCGTATCCACTACGACTGGCTGACCGCCGGGGAGGCGACCCAGCGCACCGTGGCTGAGACTCTCCGAGCAGCTGCGACGCTATCTGGACGATCAGGCCTGGCTGGAGAACCGGCGTATCATGGATCTGCTGCGCGGGCTGGAACAGCACGCCCTGGCGGTGCGTGAGACCATGCCCGGCGCCCCCTTCATGGCCGTGGAGGCGCCGGCCCCCGATGTCCAGTTGGCCATGGACCGGCCGCTGTTCAGCCCTCCCATCAAGCCGCATATCGAGCAGGCACCGCTTGAGCGGGGAACCGCAGACATCGCTGCCGACCCGCTGTTCGAGCAGGTCTACGTGGACAAGGAGCGGCTGCGGGCCCGGCTACGCCAGGCGCTGCAGACCCAGCGCCAGATCAGCCTGGAGGCGCTGCTGCAGCGGCATCCACTGGAGCAGGGACTGGCGGAGCTGGTGACCTGGCTGAGCCTGGCCACCGGGGAGGGACTGGGCCTCGTCGATGAAACGCAGGAGCAGGTCGTGTATTGGACCGATGACCAGGGCCAGCAGCGCCGCGCCGCCCTGCCTGCGGTGATCTTCGTCAGTGGCCACCAGGGAGCCCACCCATGAACGAGACCGGCACCCCAGCCAACGAGCGCGAACCGGCGCTGTCTCCGGTGTTGATCCTGCTGTTCAAAGGCGTCCTCTACCGCGATGACCAGGCCGGAGCGTGGCAGGATCTGTTGCGACTCCAGGCGCAAGTACGCGACCATGCCGGTGTATTCGGGCTGGAGCTGATCCTGGACGAAGCCGAGGGCTACGCCTATTTGCGCCAGCGCCCGGCCGAGGAGGGTGAGGAGGAGCTGCCGCGCCTAGTACCACGACGCCAGCTCAGCTACCCGGTCAGCCTGCTGCTGGCACTGCTGCGCAAGAAGCTGGCCGAGCATGACGCCACCGGCGGCGATCCGCGACTGATTCTCTCCCGTGAGCAGATCGCCGATATGATGCGTCTGTTCCTGCCCGAAACGGCTGATGAAGTGCGCCTGATGAGCCGCATGGACAGCCATATCAAACGGGTAGTGGAACTGGGCTTTCTGCGCCGGCTGCGCGGCCAGGAGGAGCGCTTCGAGGTGCGCCGCATTCTCGCCGCCTTCGTCGACGCCCAGTGGCTCGCCGAGTTCGACCAACGCCTGGCAGACTACCGCCAGCACCTGGATGACAACGATGACGGATAACCTGCAGAACGCGCTGTTCGACTTCGCCGGCGGCGACTCGCACAGCGGGTTTCGCCTCCAGCGCCTGGAGGTCTATAACTGGGGTACCTTTCATCAGCGGGTCTGGCACCTGGCGCCTAATGGCGAGACCAGCCTGCTCACCGGCGACATCGGCTCCGGCAAGTCGACGCTGGTAGACGCCATCACCACCCTGCTGGTACCCGCCCAGCGTATCACCTACAACAAGGCCGCTGGCGCCGAACAGCGCGAGCGTAGCCTGCGCTCTTACGTGCTGGGCTACTACAAGACAGAGCGCGGCGATGGCGCCCTGGCCGCCAAGCCCGTTGCCCTGCGCGACTTCAATAGCTATTCGGTGATTCTCGCCCAGTTCTATCATGCCGGATACGACCAGCACGTCACCCTGGCCCAGCTGTTCTGGCTGCGCGATAGCCAAGGGCAACCCGCTCGCAGCTACGTGGTCGCCGACCGGCCGCTGACCATCACTGAGGACTTCGCCAACTTCGGCAGCGACCTCAACGCCCTGCGCAAGCGCCTACGCCAGTTGCCCCACACAGAGCTGTTCGACCACTTCCCGCCCTATGGGGCGGCCTTCCGCCGACGCTTTGGTCTCGACAGCGAGCAGGCCCTGGAGCTGTTCAACCAGACGGTCTCGATGAAATCAGTCGGCAATCTCACCGAGTTCGTACGCGGGCACATGCTGGAAGCCTTCGCGGTAGAGGAGCGCATCGACGCGTTGATCCGCCACTTCGAGGATCTTGACCGCGCCCATCAGGCGGTGCTCAAGGCGAAGGCGCAGATCGACGACCTGCAGCCGATGGTCGACAACCTGGACCGCTACGCCGAGGCCAGCGACCAGGCCCGGGAGCTCACCGCCTGCCGCGAGGCGCTACAACCCTGGTTCGCCGGGATCAAGGCACAGTTGCTTGAGCAGCGGCGGGAGAAGCTGGAGCGGGAGCTGGAACGGCTGGCCTCGCGTATTGAGGCGCTGGCCAGCGAGCAACAGCACCACCAGGCCAAGCGCGACGAGCTGAAGCAGGCCATTGCCGACAACGGCGGCGACCGCCTGGAGCAACTCAAGCGACAGATCAAGGATCAGGGCGAGCGGGCCGATGAGCGCCGCCGGCGGGCCGAGGAGTACCAGGAGCTGACCCGACGCCTAGCGCTGGATCCGCTGGGCGACGAGGCGGTGTTTGTGGAGAACCGCCAGCGGGTGGAACACGCCCTCGAGACCCTGGAGGACCGCAAGGCCGAGGCCCAGAACGCGGTAACCGAGGCGGCGGTCGCCTTCCGCGATGGCCGCGAGGGTGTCGAGGAGGTCGAGCGCGAGCTGAACTCCCTACGCCAGCGTCGCTCCAACATCCCTGCCGCCATGCTGGCACTGCGTGAGCGGCTGTGCGAGAGCGCCGGGCTGCCAGTGGAGTCGCTGCCCTTTGCCGGTGAGTTGATCCAGGTGCGTGATGAAGAGCGCGACTGGGAGGGCGCCATCGAGCGCGTGCTGCACAATTTCGGTCTGTCGCTGCTGGTGCCGGATGCACACTATCAGGAGGTCGCCGAGTGGGTGGACCGCACACACCTGCGTGGACGCCTGGTCTACTACCGGGTGCGCGAGCCGAAAGGCGCCGGCCTGCCGCAGCTGCACCCGGACTCCCTGGTGCGCAAGCTCGCCGTACGGCCAGACTCCGACTTCTACGCCTGGCTGGAACAGGAGCTCGCCCGCCGCTTCGACTACGCCTGCTGCCGCGACCTGGCGCAGTTGCGCCGCGAGCAACGCGCCATCACCCGTAGCGGCCAGATCAAGGCCAAAGGCGAGCGCCACGAGAAGGACGACCGCCACGCCATCAATGACCGCGCTCGCTACGTGCTGGGCTGGAGCAACGAGGCCAAGATCGCCGCCCTGGAACAGCAGCAGTATCAGCTGCAGCAACGGCTACAGCATCTGGCCGACACCCTGAGCCAGGCCCAGGAGACCCAGAAGCAACTGGAAACCCGCGGCACCCTGCTCCACCGGATCGATGTCTACCGCCACTTTCAGGAGCTTGACTGGCACACCCCGACGCTGCTCATCCAGCGACTCGAGGAGGAGCGCCAGTCGCTCGAGGCGACCTCGGATACGTTGCGCCTGCTCCAGCAGCAGCTCGGCGACTTGGAAGCAGAGCTCAAGGAGCAGGACGCGCGCCTGACCGGGCTGCGCGACGAACGCGCCACTGCACGGCTCAAGTACGATCAGGCCGGTGACGCCCAGGCCGAGGCCGAAGCCCTGGTGGAGCGTACCGCTGCCACGGTGCGCGAAAGCGACTTTCCCCGCCTCGACGCGCTACGCCCCGAGGCCCTGCCCGAGCGGCGGCTGACCGTGGAGTCCTGCGACAATGCCGAGCGCGAGATGCGCACTTGGCTTCAGGGGCGCATCGACGCCGAGGAGAAACGCCTCAAGCGCCTTGGCGAGCGCATCATCGACGCCATGCGCAGCTACCAGAACGAGTGGCCACTGGAGACCCGCGAGGTGGATGTCAGCATCGCCTCCGGCGACGAATACCGCAGTATGCTCGAGCAGCTGATCAGCGACGACCTGCCGCGCTTCGAAGCGGACTTCCGCAAGCTGCTCAAGGAGAACACCATCCGCGAGGTGGCCGGCTTCCAGGCCAAGCTCAACCAGGAGCGCGAGCTGATCCGCGAGCGCATCGACACCATCAACCGCTCGCTGCACGCCATCGACTACAACCCCAACCGCTATATCCGTCTGCAGGCCGAACCGACCCGGACCCAGAGGTACGCGAGTTCCGCGAGTCGCTGCGCGCCTGCACCGAAGGGGCGCTGACCGGTTCGGAAAGCGAGGAGTACTCCGAAGCCAAATTCCTGCAGGTCAAAGCCATCATCGAGCGCCTGCGTGGACGCGAGGGCCAGACCGAGCTCGACAAGCGCTGGACACGCAAGGTCACCGATGTGCGCAACTGGTTCGTCTTCTCCGCCTCAGAACGCTGGCGAGAGGACGACGCCGAGCACGAGCACTACACCGATGCTGGCGGCAAATCCGGTGGTCAGAAGGAAAAGCTCGCCTACACGGTGCTGGCCGCCAGCCTGGCCTACCAGTTCGGCCTCGAAACGGGCGGGCAAAGTTCACGTTCATTCCGCTTCGTGGTCATCGATGAAGCCTTCGGCCGCGGCTCCGACGAATCCGCCCGCTACGGTCTCGAGCTATTCCAGCGGCTCAATCTGCAGCTGCTGATCATCACCCCGCTGCAGAAAATCCATATCATCGAGCCCTTTGTGGCCAACGTGGGCTATGTGCACAACGACGGTGGCCAGCACTCCATGGTGCGCAACCTCAGCATCGAGGAGTATCGCGCCGAGCGCGCCGCCCGCAGCATGATAAGCGCGTCATGAGCTGGAGCACCCCTGCATCCATCCGCGCGCAGGTGGAAAAGGCCTGGGACAGCGGCCGCCTTCTCGGCGCCCGGGTGTCCGGCGAATCACCGTTCCCCTGGAGATCCGCCTGCGCCGCCCCGGCGCCCGGGACATCACCGAGCGCTTCGGCGCGGTGATGGACTGGGTTAGCGGGCTGCGGGAGCAGAGCCGCGAGAAACGCGGCTATGGCTACGACCTGCGCTGGCAGCAGGTCAACAACCGGGTCCACGGCAGCAACGCCATGCCGGTGGCAGCAGTGATCCCCGATGAGGCCCAGGCGCTGCGCCTGATTGGCCGCCAACAGGATACCCAGCGTTTCCAGGCCCTGGCCGACACCCTGCTCCATCAACACCCCGAGCTGCGGGATTGGGTAGCGCGCCGCCCCCTCAGCGTGCTACGCCACGCCGACGACTGGCCCCGGCTACTGGCCGTGTTGGCGTGGTTCCTGGCCAATCCACGGCCGGGGCTCTACCTGCGCCAATTGGATATCCCCGGCGTCGACACCAAGTTCATCGAAACTCGCCGGAGCCTGCTTGCCGAGCTGCTGGATGTGGTGCTACCGGCGACCGCCATCCAGCGCGATGCCAGCGGCGTCAAGGGCTTCGCGCGTCGCTATGGCCTGCGCACGGAAGCGCCACAGATCCGCTTTCGCCTACTCGACCAGGCGCTGGCCATCCACGGTATGCGCGATATCGCGGTTCCGCCGGAGGAGTTCGCCGGGCTGAACCTGCCGGTGCGGCGCGTGTTCATCACCGAGAACCGCACCAATGGCCTGGCCTTCCCCGACGCCGCCGGTAGCCTGGTGATCTTCGGGCTGGGCTATGGCCTGGAGCGGCTGAGAGATCCCCTGGCTGCACGATACCGCCATCTGGTACTGGGGCGACATCGATACCCACGGCTTCGGCATCCTCAACCGCCTGCGTGCAGGCCTGCCCCATGCCCGCTCCCTGTTGATGGACCGCCCCACCCTGATCGACCACCAGCCCCTATGGGGCCAGGAGCCCCAGGACAAGCGCTACACCGGCCACCCCACCCGGCTTACCGCCACGGAGCAGGCACTGTTCGAGGAACTGCGCACAGACCGCTTGGGGGAGCGGGTGCGGCTGGAACAGGAGCGTATCGCCTTCAGCGTCGTCGAACGTGCAGTCGCGGCCCTATCCGCAGCACGACGCATAACCTAACGCTGCATCGACTATCGCTAACAGGCTAGCAGGGTGCGGGTAATTGAATCAGTCCAGAATTGAACAGTGTCGCGCGACACGCTACAATATGATCGGCATCCGTGCCGATCATATTGACCGCCTGCCGTGATCGCCTGACCGTACTTGACGCCGCCACCTGCCTTGACGATATAGCCGCCAACAACTGGGGCCTGCACCCTTTGACTGGAAATCTGAAGGGCCAATATGCCATCAAGGTGTCGGGTAACTGGCGACTATTCTTCGAATTCCGGGACGGCAATGTTTACCTGCTGAACTATGACGATTACCACTGATGGGAGAAGCAAACATGGCGATGCATAACCCTTCACACCCGGGCCGGATCATCCGGCAGCGCCTGATTGAAGACGAAGACGGCCACAAGATAGGCAGCGTGGCCATGGTCGCCGAGCAACTTGGCTGTCACCGTAACACCCTGAACCGGGTGATCAACGGTAGCGCCTCCGTCACCCCTGAAATGGCATTGGCACTGGAACAGTTGAGCACTGGACGCGCCGAGTTCTGGCTCTCCATGCAGGCCAATTATGACCTTTTCCAGCTTCGCCATAACCGGGGCGCAGCTTAGATAGTCGACGCTCTCAATGCTTAATCGCCCCCTCAGCCTTACACCTGCGCAACCGACCGGGTTGGTAGAGACCGCGAGAGCGCTATCTCGAGCCGCTTACTCTTCGGTCCCAGCAAGACCGCCACCGCTAGCATGCACAGCGCCAGCACGCTGAACATCCCCGAATAGCCCAGTTGGTCGAGCGCTATCCCGGCCAGCACCGGCACCGCCAGGCGCGAGAGGGTGAACAGGCTCGCCTGCAGACCGTAGTCGAGCGCACGATACCCTGGCCGTGCGAAGTGCATCATCAGCCCGAACACCAGCCCCGAGAGCGCTCCCATGGCACAGGCCAGCAGCCCCGCGCCCACCAGCCATAACGTCTGCCCAGCCGCCATATGGCTCACCAGCCCCAGGAGCGCCAAGGCCAGCGCCCCCAGGCCCGCGCACAGCGGTAACGCTAGGCCAATGCCGATTCCCCGCGCCAGGCGTTGTCCCGCCAGGCTAGCCAGTGCTCCCGCCGTTCCACCGCCTACCCCCACCCACCAGGCGACCTGCTCCGCTGGCATGCCAAGGTCGAGCATCAGCGGCTTGAGGTAGACCCAGCCGGCCCCGACAAAGGGAAAGAGCAGCAGCAACAGCGCTACCCAGATGCCAGCAGCGGGTTGGCGAAAGAAGCCCATCGCCCCATCACGGCCACGCGCCGAGACAGCCAGCGTTTCCGGCCGGCTGGGTGTCTCGGCGGGCGCCGTCATGCCCCACAGCATAAGGCCCCCCGCTGCCAGCAGCAGCGCCATCAACACAAAGGGAGCGGCCCCGCCCGCTCGCTGGTGCAGCACCAGCAGCAGGCCACCACCCACCACCGCGGCCAAAAACAGCGCCGCCGAGCGAATGCTGCCGGCGCGCAGCCGTTCCCCGGCGGGCAGGCAGCGAATCGCCAAGGCGTTGACAGGCACATCGGCCCAGGTCGCCAGCAGGCTGATCAGCAACACCCAGGCCACAAAGCGCAGCGGCTGTGTCAGCGGCAGATTGTACGCCAGCCCCAGTAGCGTCAGACACAGCAGTACCCCGAGCAGGCCGGCCCAAGCCCGATAACCGCCGCCCGCCGGCCGGCATCGCTCCACGGGAAACGCCATGAGCAACTTGAGCACCGCCGGTAGGCCCGCTAATTGCAGCAGGCCGATCTGAGTGCCACTCCAGCCCTGCTCTCGCAGCACCAGCGGCATCCCCAGCAACAGGTAGATGCTGGGCAGCGCCAACACGAAGTGGAACCAGCCGAACGCCAGCTGCTTAGCCGTCATCTTGCCCATCATGCTCTCCTCCGCCGCGCCACCAAGGCAGAGGCAGGTGCCATGGGCAGGTTGATCGGCTGCTCCTCGCACACCTCGAAGCCATGAGCCAGCAGGGCATCGCGCAGCTCGCCGGCATGGGTTACCCGGCGCCCCTGCCACAGCAACGGCAGGTAGTAGGAGAGCATGCGGCGTGCCACCACGGGCTCGTCGGGAATCTCAGCGTGCACGCAGATCAGCTCACCACCGGGCCGCAGCGCGGCATGCAGCTTGGCCAGGCAGGCCGCGAGATCCGGCACGAAGTGCAGCACCGAGGAGCACCAAATCAGGTCGTACCCGCTGCCGAGGGTATCCGTCGCCAGATCGCCGCCGCGCGCCTCAAGTCGTGATGCCAAGCCCGCCTCGGCGATATGCCGGGCGGCCACCTCGGCGGCCTCGGGCAGCTCGAAGACGACGCCGCGCATGTGCGGAAACGCCTTGGCCAGGGCCACGGCCACCCGCCCGGGGCCACCGCCGAGATCCAGCAGTCGCCAGGGTGTTTCATGCGCCATCCGGCGTGAGACCAGCTCACAGGCGGCAGGCGCCGTTACCGCGACCTGCTCCCGCGCCAGATGGCCACGCGCTGCCGCGGCCCAGCGCACACCGCTGGCGAGCGGTGCCGGCCGGCGCTGTTCATCCAAGCCAGCCCCCAGGTTGTCAGCGAAGTCCCGTAGCGAGGTGAGTCGAAAGCGCCACGCCTCGCCACACGCCATATCGGAAGACACCACCAGATAGCGCCGCGCCACCTCACTGCTGGTGTAGTGCCACTCGCCGGCGGCATCCCGCTGGCGGTCGAGCAGCCCCATGCTCCACAGCAGGGTCAACCAGTGCTCGACGCTCGCTGGCCGCCAGCCCCTGGCGCTGGCCAGGGCCGCCACTGAGTGAGGCTGCTGTAGCGTATCGAAGAGCGCCTCCGCCAGCGCCAGCTGCAGTGCTTCGGCCTGCACCGCGGCCAGGGCCAGATCCCAGTAGGGTTGCAGCGCATGGCCAGGCGCATCGTCAAGCGGGCTCATAGCGACACCCCCAGACGCAGGCCGATCTCCCGGGGTGGGCTGTACTCCCGCACGCTGCCGTTGAGCAGGCCGACGGCATCGAAGCGGCGATCGGTGGCGTTATTCACGTAGAGCCCCAACTGCCAGGGCCCGTGGCGATAACCAGCGGACAGGTCCAGCTCGGCGTGTCCGGCGCGATGCAAGTGGTTGGCCGCATCCAGGTAGGTCTTGCCCATGCCGCTGAGGTTGGCCTGGGCATACCAGTCCTGGGGCGAGTCGTAGCGCAGCCCCAGCCTGCCGCTGATGTCTGGCGCGAAGGGGTTGCGATTGCCAGCATGGTCGCCAGTGACATCCACGAACTGACGAAAGCGGGTGCGATTGAGCACCAGCCCCGCCTGCAGCGTCCAAGGGCCGCCCAACCAGTAATCGAGATCCAGCTCGACACCCCGCGAGCGTGCCGCGGCAGCGTTGCTGATCAACACGCTGCCAGGCTGGAGGACCTGCTGCACCTGCATATCGTCGATACTCATCCAGTAAGTGGCGAGCCCATAGCGCAGCCGTTGCGACAATGCCGTCCCCTTGATGCCCAGCTCATAGGCGGTGACTTGCTGCGGGTCGTAGCCGGGGTAGCCACTCTGGGCCGAGAAGGCGTTGAAGCCCCCGGAGCGGAACCCTTCGGCATAACGGGCGTAGAGCCAGTCGTCATCTCCCAGGCGGTACTGCAGGGCCAGCTGCGAGGTAACGTCGCGCCAGCGCTCGCTGCGCCGCTCGGCTCCCTGGGGCGTCAAGGCCACGCGGCTCTGCTCCATGCGCAGCCCTGGCGTCAGGCGCCAGCGCTCCCTCAGCGGCAGCGTCCACTGCCCGAACAGCGCCAGGTTTTCCCCTCCAGCAGCGCCCGATTGCGCTGGGTGCCCATCGGGTTGCGTTGCTCGAACTGCAACCGATGGTCGTCACGGTCACCATAGAGCCCCAGCACCCAGCTGCTTTGCCACTCATCGCCCTGGCGCTCCAGCCGCAGCTCCTGGGAGAGGGTGGTCAGACGCTGGTCGCGCCCCATGGCAAAACGCTGGGCCGGCGTTAGATCGGTGTCCTGGGTGATGCGGTCGCGGATCTCGCGCCGCGCCGTGATCGAGCGCAGCGTCAAGCCCGGTGCCAGGGCATGGCGCACATCCAGGGACGCATCCTCACCCGACGAACGGTTGCTGCCCGGGTCTGGGGAGGTCACTTGGCGTGCCCCGCGTTCGGCCCGCCCCCAGGGGGCCGCAGCGTCACGATAGGCCAGCCGGCCATAGCGCAGGGTCACGTCGCTGCCCGGTGCCGGCAGCCAGCGCAGGCTCAGCCGCCCGCCCTGGCGCTGGTGATCGTCCGCCGCACCATCACGGGCCAGGTTCGCCACATAGCCATCCTGCTGGCGCCATTCACCGCTGACGCCCAGATAGAGCCGCTCGGGCACCAGCGGCTGGGCGACATCGAGGCGCAAGGCCGCCAGATCGCGACTGCCAAGCACGCCCTCCAGCTCGGCATAGGGGCCCTCATCCGGTTCACGGGTATGCAGGCTGATCACCCCGGCCTCGGCATTGCGGCCATAGAGCGTCGACTGGGGGCCGCGCAGCACCTCGATCCGCTCCACCCCCAGGAGGTTATGATCGAAGCCTTGTCCACTCACCACCGGCACGCCGTCGACCAGCATCAACACCGATGAGGAAAAAGCCGTGGCCCCCGAGGTCAGCCCACGCATCACCGGCAGCGCGGTGCCCGACTGGCCGAAGGGTTGAAAGCTCAGCCCGGGTTCATGGCGCGCCAGATCCTCCACCCTACTGGCCCCACTATCCGCCAGCGCCTCACCCCAGACCACCGCCAGGCTCGACGGTACCTCCTCCTCGGCCTGGGCGACCTTATTGGCCGTCACCGTGACCGCCGGCAACGCCGCCTCCTGGGCGACCACGGCGCCTGCCCAGCCTGCCACCAGCAGTATCGCCGCGCCGCTGCTCCAGCCAGTTCGTCGCATCGCTTGCCTCCTTCGATTCGGACCTCTGGCGCCCCTGGCATGGGGGCGCTCGAAGGAGTAGGCTAGCGACAAATACGATCAATTATCATATTCATTCATATGCAAAGCGACCCGCTTCCTATGCGCGACGATGCATCACGCCCCAGCCGCGGCTCACTGCATCAAGACACCCGGCTCCATCGACTCGACGACGGTCTTGCGGTAGCGCTCACGCGCTGCCGCCCGTCCCGGGCACTGATCGAGACAAGCCACGCCCCCATGCAGACGCTGGGGTGATTATGACCTTCGGCCTAGAGGGTCGCTCCGAATACCGGGAGCGCTGCGGCCCGCGGGTCGACTTCTACCGCGACCACACCACGGTCACCGCCTTCCACCACAGCCAAGGCGAGCGCCATATGCCGGGCGGTGACGCCGTACTCCAGCTTCGCCTGGTCGCCACCGCCGGTTGGCTGACCCGCTATCTGGGCGAACGCTGCCAGGCTGTGCTACCCGCCTCCCGCGGCATTCGGTCGCTGGCCTTCCAACCCACGCCGGCGAGCAGTCGTGCGCACCTTGAGGCGCTGCGCGCCCTTCTGCAGATGGGCGGATCACATATCCAGCGGCACATCCACGCCCTTAGCCTGCTGGGGGAGCAGCTCGAAACCTTGCTACCGGCGCCGCCTGCGCGACGTATCACCACGGCGGATGCCGAACGCATCAATCGTGCGCGGGAGATTATCCTGGATGAGCTGGATCGCCCCTTGACCCTGGCCTACCTGGCGGTGCGGGTGGGGCTGGGAGAGCAGAAGCTCAAGGCGGGCTTTCGCCAGCTGTTCGCGATTACTCCGGGGCGCTTTCTCCACGAACAGCGCATGCGCCACGCCCATGCCCTACTGGAAAGCGGCCAGCAGGTAGCCCAGGCCGCCTATGCCACCGGCTATTGCCACCCCGGCAACTTCAGCACAGCCTTCGCGCGTTTCTTCGGCTATCCGCCCAAGGCAGTCAAACACGGTAGATAAAGACAACGATTCTCGTTTACCCTATGGGAATCGACTACCCGCGCAAGGAAACCATCATGTTCGAGGTCAAGGGCGCTACCTTCGAGGTCAACGGCACCTGTCTGCTCCATCCCGTGGAGCACCGTTTCGAGGAGGGAAAGATCTACGGCTTGATCGGCCATAACGGCTCGGGGAAATCGACCCTAATCAAGCTGCTCGCCCAACAGCAGCCCGTCAGCCAAGGCGAGGTGCTGCTGGATGGCCGCCCCGTGCGTGACTGGGGCCAGCGCGAGTTCGCCCGCCGGGTGGCCTATCTGCCCCAGCACCTGCCTAGCGCCGAGAATCTCATCGGCCGCGAGCTGATCAGCTTCGGGCGCTACCCCTGGCATGGGCTACTGGGCCGCCACACCCAAGAGGACAAGGCCGCTGTCGAGCGCGCCATCGAACTCAGCCATACCGAGGACTTCGCCGACCGGCTGGTGGACACCCTATCCGGCGGCGAGCGCCAGCGGGTGTGGCTGGCCATGCTGCTGGCCCAGGAGAGTCGCTTCCTGCTCCTCGACGAACCGCTGGCCGCACTGGATATCTCCCATCAGATGGAAGTGCTGGCACTGATCCGCAAGCTGTGCGACGAACTCAAGCTATGCGTGATCATCGTGCTCCACGACATCAACATGGCCTCGCGCTACTGCGACGAACTCCTCGCCCTGCACAGCGGCCGGGTGCTGGCCCACGGCTCCCCCACGGAAATGATGACCAACGACACTCTGGAAGCGATCTACGGTCTACCGATGCAGGTGATGCCTCACCCCAATGGCGAGCATCGCATCGCCGTGGCGTGCTAGGTGCAGGCCACTCCATCATCCTTCCGCGTGAAGGGGAGTGACCTGAGAGCGTAGACGGACAGTACGCGCCAGACGGGTCTACATCCGGGAGATCCTCGAGCATAGCGAGTACGACAAGGGCAGATGGAAGGACTGACCATGAACGCCATTCTTGATCAAGCGACAATGCACTGGGCATACATCGCCCCCCTGCTCAGCGAACCTGAGAGTGAAGCGGATTACGACACCAAGGTCGAGGCCCTGGATGAACTGCTCGACATGGTAGGTGACGACGAGAATCACCCACTGGCAGGTTTGGTAGCGCGCCTCGGTGACATCATCGAAGCCTATGACGAGGAGCATCGTCCCATGCCGGACGTCTCCAACGTCGATGTGCTCCGCTATCTCATGGAAGAACATGGCGTCACCCAAAGCAACTTACCCGAAGTTGGTGCTCAACCCGTCGTATCTGCCATCCTGGCGGGTAAACGCTCCCTGAACTGGCGTCAGATCTGCGGGCTCTCCGAGCGATTCGGGGTGCCGACCGATGCATTCAAGGGCCGCGCGGCTGGCTGACCACCCATGCAGCATGAATGCTGTCATGATAATTCTGATTACACCACCTCCGCTCCAGCCACCGCCTCAGCTGCCAACAGCTTGCCGCTCTCCAGCCGCACCAGCCGGTCAGCGAGGGGAAGTAGCGGTCGTCGTGGGAAATCACCAGCACCGCCTTGCCCATGCGCTTCAATTCGGGCAACACCTCGCGGTAGAACACCTCCTTGAACAGCGGATCCTGATCCGCTGCCCACTCGTCGAAGACCAGGAAGGGGCGACCCTCCAGATAGGCCACCACCAGTGCCAGGCGTTTGCGCTGGCCTTGGGACAGCGCCTGGGTGGAGAAGGCGCCGTTCTCGACCCGTACCTTGTGCTGCAGATGCAGCTTGGCCAACAGGCGGTTGCCTTCCTCGTCGAGATCGGCACGCGGCGCCTCCAGCAGCCGCTCGAACAGTGGTAGGGCTTGGCGCCCTTGAAGCCGGGCAGCAGCGAGTGGTGGATATTGATCGCCTTGCCCGCCAGCTTCTCGCTCATCTCGCTGGAGAGTACCTGCATGTAGCGCGCCAGGATGACCAGCTCGGCGCCGCTCTCCTCGATCACCTGCCACACCTGGGCCTCCTGCTCGGGCTTGGTCTCCGGGGTGATGGGGAGATGGTAGTAGGGCAGGTCGTGCCAGGCGGCCAGCGAGGGGCAATCGAGCTCAGCCCACACAGCAAAAGCTCTCGCGTCAATGGCGCCAAAGGCAGTCGCAGCGCATCTCGTCGATCGACCCAACGTATCTCGGCAATCTCCGCGGCCGCCGCGACACGCTCATCGGTCACCAGTCGAAACAGATGGGCTTCTACCTCATGCCCCGCCTCATTGGCTGCGGGAGCGCGGCGAATACCGCACTCCGTCAACCGGTCGGGCTCGACCCGAAGACCCAGCTCCTCCGCGAGCTCACGACAGAGCGCCGAGTCAGCCGCTTCACCTGCCTCGATCTTGCCTCCTGGCTGCATGAAATAACGGGTATGCCGCTTACGCACCAGAAGCCATCGCTGGCCAGAGTCGAGCACAATGGCAGCAGCGATGCGGATCAACAGCGGCGAGTCGATATCGTCGGACACGGTCGATAACTCCTTGTTCATGTCAGAAGGCCCAGTCTTCGTCCTCGGTGGCCACCGCACGCCCGATCACGTAGGAGGAGCCGGAGCCGGAGAAGAAGTCGTGGTTCTCATCGGCGTTGGGCGAGAGCGCGGCGAGGATGGTCGGATCGACGTCGGTGACGCTTGACGGGAACAGCGCCTCGAAGCCGAGGTTCATCAGCGCCTTGTTGGCGTTGTAGTGGAGGAACTTCTTGACGTCCTCGGTCAGGCCCACCTCGTCGTAGAGCGACTCGGTGTACTTGACCTCGTTGTCGTAGAGCTCCAGCAGCAGCTCGTAGGCGTACTCCTTGACCGCCGCCTGGCGCTCCGGGGTGGCCTCGGCCAGCGCCTGCTGGAACTTGTAGCCGATGTAGTAGCCATGCACCGCCTCGTCGCGAATGATCAGGCGGATCAGGTCGGCGGTGTTGGTCAGCTTGGCGTGGCTCGACCAGTACATCGGCAGGTAGAAGCCGGAGTAGAACAGGAACGACTCGAGGAACACGCTGGCGACCTTGCGCATCAGCGGGTCGTCGGCGCGATAGCGCTCGAGGATCAGCTCCGACTTGGCCTGCAGGGTCGGGTTCTCTTCGCTCCAGCGGAAGGCGTCGTCGACGTCCCGGGTGGCGCACAGGGTCGAGAAGATCGAGCTGTAGGAGCGCGCGTGCACGGCTTCCATGAAGGCGATGTTGGCGTAGACCGCTTCTTCGTGGGGGGTACGCGCATCAGGCATCAGCGCCGGGGCGCCGACGCTGCTCTGGATGGTGTCGAGCAGCGTCAGGCCGGTAAAGACGCGGATGGTGAGCTGCTGTTCCTGGTGCGTGAGGGTGTTCCACGACTGAATGTCGTTGGACAGCGGCACCTTCTCCGGCAGCCAGAAGTTGCTGGTCAGGCGGTTCCACACCTCCAGGTCCTTGTCGTCCTGGAGGCGGTTCCAGTTGATGGCATCGACCCGCGAGAGGCGCGGCGCCGTGCCCTGTGCTGCGTGTACGTTGGTCATGATTCGCTCGCTTGTCAGAGGCTGCAGGAAACGCAGCCCTCTACTTCCGTTCCTTCCAGGGCGCTTTGGCGCAGGCGCACGTAGTAGAGCGTCTTGATGCCCTTGCGCCAGGCGTAGATCTGGGCCTTGTTGATGTCGCGGGTGGTGGCGGTGTCGGGGAAGAACAGCGTCAGCGACAGGCCCTGGTCGACGTGCTGCGACGCCTCGGCATAGGTGTCGATGATCTTCTCCGGGCCGATCTCGTAGGCGTCCTGGTAGTAGTCCAGGTTGTCGTCATTGAGATAGGGCGCCGGGTAGTAGACGCGCCCCAGCTTGCCCTCCTTGCGGATCTCGATCTTGGCCGCCACCGGGTGAATGCTCGAGGTGGAGTGGTTAATGTAGGAGATCGAGCCGGTGGGCGGCACCGCCTGCAGGTTGCGGTTGTAGAGGCCATGCTCCATCACCGAGGCCTTGAGCGACTGCCACTCCTCGCGGGTCGGGATGGCGATGCCGGCGCGCTCGAACAGCCCCCGCACCTTCTCGGTACGCGGCTGCCACTCGCGCTCGGTGTACTTGTCGAAGAACGCCCCGCTGGCGTAGTCGGAGTCGGCGAAGCCGGCAAAGGCCGCGCCGTGCTCGACGGCCAAGCGGTTGGAGGCGCGCAGGGCGTGATAGACCACGCAGTAGAAGTAGAGGTTGGTGAAGTCCAGCCCCTCGTCCGAGCCGTAGTGGATATGCTCGCGAGCCAGGAAGCCGTGCAGGTTCATCTGCCCCAGGCCGATCGCACGGGAGTGGGCGTTGCCCTCGGCGATCGACGGCACCGAGGCGAGGTGGCTCATCTCAGAGACCGCGGTCAGGCCGCGCACGGCAATCTCGACGCTGGTGCCAATATCGCCGGCGTCCATCACCTTGGCGATGTTCATCGAGCCCAGGTTGCAGGAGATGTCCTCGCCGGTGTGGCGATAGCCGAGGTCGTCGTCATAGAGGCTCGGCGTATTGACCTGGAGGATCTCCGAGCAGAGGTTGCTCATGTTGATACGCCCGGCGATGGGGTTGGCGCGGTTGACGTTGTCCTCGAACATCACATAGGGATAGCCCGACTCGAACTGCACCTCGGCCAGGATCTGGAAGAATTCCCGGGCGTTGATCTTTGACTTGCGGATGCGCGAGTCGTCGACCATCTCATGGTACTTCTCTGTGACGCTGATATCGCCAAACGGCACGCCGTAGACGCGCTCCACGTCGTAGGGCGAGAACAAGTACATCGCCTCGTTGCGCTTGGCCAGCTCGAAGGTGATGTCGGGGATGGTCACGCCCAGCGACAGCGTCTTGATACGGATCTTCTCGTCGGCGTTCTCGCGCTTGGTGTCGAGGAAACGCAGGATGTCCGGGTGGTGGGCGTTGAGATAGACCGCCCCGGCGCCCTGGCGCGCGCCCAGCTGGTTGGCGTAGGAGAAGGCATCCTCGAGCAGCTTCATGATCGGGATGATGCCCGACGACTGGTTCTCGATGCGCTTGATCGGCGCGCCGAACTCGCGGATGTTGCTGAGCAGGAAGGCCACCCCGCCGCCGCGCTTGGAGAGCTGCAGCGCCGAGTTGATGGCACGGCCGATGGACTCCATGTTGTCCTCGATGCGCAGCAGGAAGCACGACACCAGCTCGCCGCGCTGACGCTTGCCACAGTTGAGGAAGGTCGGCGTGGCGGGCTGGAAGCGGCCGCTGACGATCTCGTCGACCAGCGCCCGGGCCAGGGTCTCGTCGCCGCGCGCCAGGCTCAGCGCGACCATGCACACGCGATCCTCGTAGCGCTCGAGGTAGCGCTTGCCGTCGAAGGTCTTCAGCGTATAGCTGGTGTAGTACTTGAAGGCGCCGAGGAAGCTCGGGAAACGAAACTTGTAGGCGTAAGCCTGTTCGAACAGCGACTTGATGAAGGCGCGGTCGTACTGCTCGAGCACCTGGGGCTCGTAGTAGCTCTCCTCGACCAGGTAGTCGAGCTTCTCCTCCAACGAGTGGAAGAACACCGTGTTCTGATTGACGTGCTGCAGGAAATACTGGCGCGCCGCCTCGCGGTCCTTGTCCAGCTGCAGCTCACCCTCGGGGCCATACAGATTGAGCATGGCGTTGAGGGAATGATAATCCAGCGTGCGTGCCGCCTCGCCCTGGCCGGCGGGCCGGTGGGTCTCGCTCATGGCTGTCGTTTCCAAAACGCGTCTACTCCCTGTTGAACCCTGGCCACGTCTTCATCCGTGCCCAGAAGCTCGAATCGATATAGCAGCGGTACGCCGCACTTGTCGGCGATGATGCGCCCGGCCAGGCCGTACGCGGTACCGAAGTTGGTATTGCCGGCGGCGATCACCCCTCTGATCAACCCGCGGTTGTGCGGGTCGTTAAGGAACTGGATCACCTGCTTGGGCACCGCACCGTCGGCGCTGCCGCCCCCGTAGGTGGGGGTGATCAGGATATAGGGGCGGGTCACTCGCAGCGGCGGCTCGTCGCGGTTCAGCGGGATGCGCCGCGCCGGCAGGCCGAGCTTCTCGACGAAGCGATGGGTATTACCCGACTTGGTCGAGAAGTACACCAGCTCGCCATCCGGCTGAGCGGCGCCGAGCGCTGCCTGCTGTGCTTGTGCGGCCGACATGGCGGTCTCCTGCGAATGGCCTCGAAGCGATTTACGACAGCGCCTGGATGCGGTCCGGACGGAAGCCCGACCAGTGGTCGTCACCGGCCACCACCACCGGCAGTTGACGGTAGCCCAATGCTTCCACGGTACGCCGCGCCATGGGGTCGTCATCGATATCGAGCACGCGGTAATCGAGCCCCCGGCGATCCAGGGCCCGGTAGGTCGCGGAGCACTGTACACAGGCCGGGCGGCTGTAGACATGGACTTCCATCGTTCTCTCCTCCATCTCTCTGCTTGCTCCTCGCCATGGAGCGGACATAACAAACGGCAACCCAACAACACCATATATTGTGCCATTACAGGTTAAGATACCTACATATAGGTCTGTCAAGGAGAAAACGAGAAGTCTTCGATACGCGCTGACGTCGCATCGTGTGCCTACTTCGACCGGGGCGCTTGCGCCCCTGGCACGGTGCCGTACTGCCTGCCTCCAGCGGCATTCGACCGCTGGCCTTCCAGTACATGCTGGCGAGCAGCCGTGCGCATAATGAGGCGCTGAATGTCGGAGAACACCACCGAGAACAGCTGCCGGTAGGCATCGCGATTATGCGCCTCGATGCGCTCGTCATTCAGAGCCGGATCAATCTCGATCCAGCGACACTCTTTCCAGTCGTTCGCCGAACCACTGCTGCCTGAGCCCGCGCTGCTGGTCTAAGATAAGCGCCAGGTAGTCTCGCAACAGATGGCCACCAGGCGATAGGCTCATGCGGGCAGCGCCAGCTGTAGGTGGACGTCGTGGATCAGACGCAGGTGGTTGAAGGGACTCGCCTGGGTCTCCTCCTGGCGCAGGTGGAAGGCACGCTGCTCCCCTCTGGGCAGCCCCTGGTACTCGGCAATCACCTGAAAAAGCCAGATCTCGTCGGTCCACGCCATGTCGCTGGCCTGCAGGTAGGCCAGGGCGCTGAGCGCCTCGCCGTCGCGGTCGATCACCGCTAGATAGAAGCGCTCCACGTCCTGCTTGAGGGCCTGCTGGCGGGCGGCCACCAGGCTCGCCTGCTGGGCCTCGGCGGGGCCCGCGGCGCTGACCGCCTGAGGCTTGTGTGGCGGTGCGGGCAGCTGGTGAAGCAGCTCGGTCAGCACCCTGGCATCCAGATGGCGGTCGACCGCCGGCGACGCGGCGGCGGTCAGGGGCGCGGCCCGATTCACCAGCGTCGGTACTTCGCTGCGCCGGGCGTAGTTGCCGGGCACGAAGCCGGGTTGCTCGCGCAGGAAAGCGGCCATGCCTGCTACCAGGCGGCTGCGCGACTGCTGCTGGCGGAAGCGCGCCATCAGCTCGATGAGCCGCCGCTGAACCTCCCGCAGGCCGGTATAGTGCTGGCTGAGCTGCTGCTGCAGCTGGCTGATCAGCAGCTTGCGCAGGGCGCCGTCGCTGCCCACCAGCTCGATCAATTCATCGAAATCGATCAGCGCCAGCCCGTCGAGCAAGCGCACGATCTGCTTCTGGGCGCGGTCGTTCTCACGGATCTTGTCATTCAGGCGACTGACGAAACCAAAGTCGCTGTTGAGTCGCTGCCAGAGACTGTCGATGGCATCGGCGAAGCGACCGTTGAGGTCGTCCACCTCCTGGCGCAGGCGCAAAAGGTGCTGCTCCTGGCGCCAGTGTTCGCCGGCATCGCGCGCCTCGCGATAGCTCTGCACCAGGCCGCGCAGCAGCTCCAGGGTCTCCGCCACGCCGGCATTGACATGGCGGCGGGTCTCGTCGGCAAGCATCTCGGCGATCAGGTCGCGCACCTTGGGGGCGAGCTTGACGCCACCCTGCTCGTCCGGTCGCCACAGGACACGCGCCGCCAGCAGCTTGCGCAGCGCCGTCTCGCTCAGCGCCGCCATTGGCACCTCATCCCGGGCATAGCCAGCCATCAGCGCCTCGGCATGCTTGCCGAGCAGCGCCAGGCGCTCGGCGCCGGTGGTGATCAGGCGGCTCTCCAAGGCATGACCGTCGCTCACAGCAGGCTCTCCTGGGTGACTGGCGCCTCCTCTTCGACAGGCAGGTTCTCCTCGTCACGGATAAAGCGCACCAGGTCGACGAGATAGTCGATCTTGCCGGTGACCAGGTACACCTGGCGCTCGGCATGGGGCTGGAGCAGGTAGCCGTGCTCCCTCAAGCGCTTGAAGAGCTGCTTGATCTGGGCGTCGAGCTGGTCGCTCTGGGAGCCGAAGAAGCCGTCGGTAGCCAGTCGCTCCAGGCGTTCGCGCAGACTCTGGTTGTCCTCGCACCGGGCGCTGAGCTCGGCGGGCTTGAGAATGTCGCCGGGGGCGATCAGGGCGTCGCGCCCCAGCGCCTCCTGCACCAGCTGCAGCCACTCCAACAGCGGCAGCAGGCTATTGACGGTATCGCCGAGCTGGCGCGACAGCTGCTCCCGAGCGTCGTCGTTCAGCTGTCGCCAGGCCAGGAAATAGACGCTGCCGCCCACATTGGCGGCCAGCCGACGGTTGAGCGGGCGCAGGTAGGTGTCGATCTGCTCGCGGAGCTGGTCATCCTGAAGGCGACGAAAGGCGTGCTCGTCACTCACCGCACAGATGAACTCCCCGGCCAGCAGACGTTCAAGCAGTGGACCGTGCTCGATCATGCGGTCACCTCCTCAGCGGCGCGGGCCTGCAGCCGTTCGGCCAGACGGCTCAGTCGCGGTTCGATACGCTTGAGTCGACGCAGGGAAGGATCGGCCTCATCCCGGTCGATCAGATAGCGGTTGTCAAACAGCAGCAGCACGTCCGACTCCGGGTTGGGAAAGGCGCCGACGATATGGATGCGGTTGCTGTCGCAGGCGTCGAACAACTTCTCGACGTTGTGGTAGGCCAGAGTGCCGATCTCGTCGATGGGCCAGTGGATGGCGATCTCGGCCCGACCGCGCAGCAGCCGAGTAAAGGCGAGCAGGAACTTGCACAGGATCAGGTAGGCCATACCGTGACTGGATGACTCCAGCAGCTGGCGGTCGTTCTTGATCACCAGGTCGGTGCCTCCCTCGTTGAGGTGCAGCTCCAGGCGCAGCAGGCTCTCGAAGCTGTACTGCTGGTCACTGCGCAAGAGTTCCACCACGTCGGCCAAGGCGTCGAGGTAGTCGTCGCTCGGCAGCGGCTGCCCCGATTCGCGCCACTCCCGATAGCGCTGGGCGAACAGCTTGAGCGGCTCCCAGAAGCCAAGCTCGTCGATGGTGGACTGGATCTTCACCTCAGCCTTGCCGATACCTTCCAGGGTCAGGTCGTCGGCGACCTCTTCGGAGAGGCGACGACTCTGGGCGCTGATGCGGCGGTTGAGGTCGCGGAACACGGCGAAGAACTTGTCCAGGTCGTCACTGAGATTGCGCCCCTGCTGCACCAGCTGCTGCTGCTGGTCCTCCAGCAGCTGGAGCATGCCGCGCAGCAGCGGCAGCAGCCGCCGGGGCGAATCAGACTCACCGGCGAGCTTGCCCCGCTCGGTGTCCAGGGCCTCGACGAAGCCGCTGCTGGCTCCCTTGATCAGCTCACCCTCCACCTGTTCGCAGCCCTTGCGCAGGGTCTCCAGCTCGCGGCTGCGGCTGGCCAGCGCCTGACGGGTCCGCTCGATACGTTCGTGCACATCCCCGGGGACTCGCGGCTCGGCTCGACCGCCGCGCTCAGCCCTAGGCTCTCCACCTGGTCCAGCAGCGGTTCGAGAGCGCCAATGACCTCCTGCTCGGCGTGCTGACTGCCTTTCAGCGCGTTGAGCGTCTGCTGATAGGCCGCCTTGGCGGCCTGGAAGTCGCTGCGCAGCTGGTCTCGCTCACGCTGTACCGCCTGCTGCTCACGGGTCAGCGTGGCTTCCTTTTCCACCAGCCGCGGTTTGCGCTCGCCCCACTCGACGCGCATGAAGCGCCGGTAGGCCGCCAGCTCCTCCTGGCGGGCCGCGGTGAGGCGCATGCGCTCCTCCAGGGCGGCCAGCCGTGACTGGGTCTCCTTCAGGGTGATCGGGTCGACGCCCTGGGCCTCCAGCTCCTGGTTGAAGGCGGCTTCCAGCTCGTCTCGCTGGCGCCGATGCTCCGCCTTCAGGTCGCCAAGCTGGTGTTTGTGCTGGCGGATCTGCGCTTCCAGGCCGTCCAGCTGGCTCTGGGCATCGGCCTTGAGCTCGAGCAACTGCGCCTGATGGGTCTCGGTGAGCGCGTCCAGCGCCTCGCGCTTCTCGTCACGCAGCGCCTGCTGGAGCGCTTCCTGCTCGGCCAGCGCCGCCTCTCCGGCCGCCCGCCGCGCCTGCTGCTGCTTGACGTGGCGATCATGGAGCTGGCGGCGAGCTTCCAGGGCGTACTCCACCTCCTCGTCGGCACGCTTGAGGGCGCTACGCTCCTGCCCCAGTGTCACCTCGGCCCCCTGGACCCGGTCATGTTGCGCCTTGAGGCGTTTTCCGCGGCCTGGACATCCGCCTCGGCGCGAGTCAGGGCCGCCTCGGCCGCCTCGATGGCGGCCAGCAGGCTCGCCTCATCCTGGGCGTCATCGGGCAAGGCAATCGCCGCAAGGTCCAGGACCACGCCAAATAGGTCGTCGCCAGCCTCCTCGGCAAGCTGGGGGGCAAGATCCCGGCGCTCCAGCAGCTCGGGAGCGATCACCTTACCCAGCCGCTGCTCCCACCCCGGACGGTGATAGCGCAGGAAATGACGCAGACTGCCCTGGGCGGGGTCGCGCTGCCGGTAAAGCGCTTCGCAGCGACGCTCGACCTGGGAGCGCTGCTGGCGAGTCTGCTCGAGCTCACGCTCGGCGCTGTCACGCTCTTTCTTTCCGCTTTCATACTCGCGGCGCAGTCCATCGAGGGTCGTGGCGGCCGCGCTGCGGTCGCTCTGGGCCCTGTCCAGGCGCGCCTGGGCCAGCTCGGCTTCTTGAGCCTCTTCCGAGGTCTGAGCAGTATGCATCAGCTGTGTCTTGAGCTCGGCCAGACGCTCGACACCCTGCTCCAGGCGCGCCTGGTAGCTAGCTTCCAGGTCGACTCGCTCGCCCTGGCTGCGCGCCTCGAGGCTTCGCTGCGCCTCCCAGTGCCGTTCACGACAGCTCTCCTTCTCTTCGCCCAGGGCATCGATGAGCGCCTGGGCCTCGTCGGTCTGCCGGGCCAGGGTATCGGCCAGCTCGCGAAGCCGCCCTTCCCGCTTGGCCTGACTGGCCTGCACGGCCTGCTGCATGAACTCGAGGTGGTCGCGCAGCTGCTGATGCTGTTCACGCCATTGCGGCAACGCCTCCAGGTCGCGCTCCAGGACGGGCATGTCCGCTTCGGCATACTGCTCATACTGGCGCTGCAGGTCATTGAGGTCGCGCTGGGTGTGATCCAGCTCGCTGCCCAGCTCGCTGGCGCGATCATTGAGGGCATCCCGCGCCTGCTCGTACTCCTGCTCACGCACCTGAAAATCACGCTGGTGCTGGCTGAGCTGTGCCTCCAGATCGGCCAGGGTGCGCTCGGCGCGATGGCGATCTGCCTCCAGCTGGGGTTTCAACTGCCATAAGGTGGCTTCAAGCTCGGCAAGCTCACGGTCCACCCCGCCCAACTCCCCCAGCCGCTGCTGGAGAGGCGCCAGACGCATCGACTGGCGCATCTGGGCGATCCACTCCCGCGCCTTGGTGTTGCGGATACGCGTCACCGGCAGCTCGACCCCATCCTCCTCGAAGATCGCCGCCAGCATGGTCTTGAGGGTATCCATCTTGCCCTCCTTGGCGTGAACCGCCGAGACCAGCTTCTCGATATGGCGTATGCGCCGCTCGGGCTTGACCAGACTGAACTGGGCGGCGATCTGGCGCAGCTTGAGTCCGTCGCGGCGGTTGCCCTGGGACTGGGCCGCACCCTGCTGGGTGAAGTCGTTCTGGATAACCGAGCGGTATTCGGAAGTGGCACCCAGCTTCGCCGACACGCTGATTCCCTCGCGACGCAGCCCGTTGGCCCACTGCGCGTAGTCGAGCGCCACTACCCCGGCATCGCTCTCGATCAGGTAATCCTCGGGACGATAGGGGGCGCCGACGAAGCGATACTCCACCCCGCCGTCGCTCTTGCGGGTCAGCACCGCCTGGCAAACGTTGCCCGCTTCGCGGCGGTACTCGTAGACCAGGTAGCTGTTGCGATGCGGCAGGTAGAAGGCGTCGAACTTCATCCGGGTCTTGGGCACCACCCGGTTGGGTAGCTCACCATAGAACACCGGCACCAGGCGCTGCAGAGTGGTCTTGCCCGACGCATTGGTGCCGCAGATATTGGTGTGGCCGTCCACACTGAGCTCGACCACTCCCTCGAGATGGCCGTGAATCATCACGATGCGTAGCAGGTGAGCCATGCCGCGTCCTTGATCCTGTCATGTCCAAAGCGCCCTATCTTGCCAGAGACCCGGCGTCGTGGCATTCACCCTTCTGCAGCGAGACGCTTAACCACCGCGGCGCTGCCCTAAGCAGATCGCCGCGACCCAAAGGCCACGGCGATCGTCAGGACGGTCGGCGGAGGTACGACGCGATCAGGAAACGGCGGCCTGGTAGCGCCGCTCGACGTCTTCCCAGTTGATCACGTTGAAGAAGGCGGCCACATAGTCCGGGCGTTTGTTCTGATATTTCAGGTAGTAGGCGTGTTCCCAGACATCCAGGCCCAGTACCGGGGTATTGCCGTGCATGATCGGACTATCCTGGTTCAAGGTGTTCTCCACCACCAGCGTCTTCTCCGGGGTCACGCTGAGCCAGGCCCAGCCGCTGCCGAAGCGCCCCAGTGCCGCCTTGGTGAAGGCGTCCTTGAAGGCATCGAAACCTCCCAGCTCGCTGTCGATGGCCTGAGCCACCTTGCCCTGGGGCTGGCCGCCCCCTTTGGGCGACATCATCTGCCAGAACTTGGAGTGATTGGAGTGGCCGCCGGCGTTGTTGATCACCGCCTGGCGCTTGTCCTCCGGTACCCGGTCGAGATTGGCGAGCAGCTCGTCCACCGGCACTTCTTCGAGCCCCGTCCCCTCCAGGGCGCCATTGAGATTGTTGACGTAGGTCTGATGATGCCGGCCATGGTGAATTTCCATGGTCGTCGTGTCGATATACGGCTCCAGCGCATCATAGCCATAGGGAAGGTCGGGCAGTGTATGCGGCATGATCTCTCCTCCTTAAGGATGGCAAAGGGGGCTGGCCCCGTGGACTTCATCCCCAAGGATGGCAGATCATCGTTCACCGCGCTAATAAAAATCGTTATCAGCTTATATAGGCTCTGACAATCTCCCTCTGCCGGCTTCCCCATGGCTATAACCCCAACAGCAGCGAGCCGGCCCTCTCAGGAGGGCCGGCTCGCTGCCGGGGTAGCGCCTCGAGGCCACCGACCGTTGAGAGCGCTACCGGGAAGATCCCGGTCTTTTTTAGGTTCTTCGCCGACTGGCGTGAACAGGCTATGTGGGAGGGAGCTTCAGCTCGCGAAGTAGCGCTCAGCGCTACCCATGGGGCGCCTGCGGCGCCTTCGCCCGGCAGAGCCGGCCTCCCACCATCAAACCTGCCAAACATGTTCACGCTAAAGTGCGATGAACCATTTTTTACAGCTTGCTTTCCAGCTCCGGCAGGGCCTCGAAGAGATCCGCCACCAGACCATAGTCGGCCACCTGGAAGATCGGCGCCTCCTCGTCCTTGTTGATGGCGACGATCACCTTGGAGTCCTTCATGCCGGCCAGGTGCTGGATGGCTCCTGAAATGCCCACGGCAATGTAGAGCTCCGGCGCGACGATCTTGCCGGTCTGGCCCACCTGCATGTCGTTGGGCACGAAGCCGGCGTCCACTGCGGCACGCGACGCGCCGATGGCCGCACCCAGCTTGTCGGCGATGCCCTCGAGCAGCTTGAAGTTCTCGCCGCTGCCCATGCCGCGACCGCCGGAGATCACCACCTTGGCGGCGCCCAGCTCGGGACGGTCGGACTCGGCCAGCGCTTCCTTGACGAAGGTGGACTGGGCGTTGTCGGCCACGACGTCCACCGCTTCGACCTCGGCGCTACCGCCTTCGCCAACGGCATCGAAGCCGGTGGCACGCACGGTGATCACCTTGAGCGGATCCTCACTCTGCACGGTGGCGATGGCGTTGCCGGCGTAGATCGGGCGCTTGAAGGTGTCCGGGGACTCCACCGCGATGATCTCGGAGATCTGGGAGACGTCCTTGAGGGCGGCGACGCGGGGCAGCACGTTCTTGCCGGTGGTGGAGGCGGCGGCCAGCAGGTGGCTGTAGTCGCCGGCCAGCTCGGCGAGCAGCGCGGCGGTGGGCTCGGCCAGCAGGTGGGCGTAGGCGGCGTTGTCGGCCACGCGGACCTTGCGCACACCGTCGAGCTTGGCGGCCGCTTGTGCCACGGCGCCAACGTTCTCGCCCGCCACCAGGATGTCAATGTCGCCGCCGATGGCTTGCGCCGCGGCAACCACGTGGGCAGTGGCGCCAACCAGGGCGCCGTCGTGATGTTCGGCCAGGACCAGAATGCTCATGAAATCAGCTCCCTCAAAGCACTTTGGCTTCGTTTTTCAGTTTGTCCACGAGCTCATCCACGGAGCCCACCTTGATGCCGCCCTGGCGCTCGGCCGGCGGCTCGACCTTGAGCAGCTTGACCTTGGAGGCCACCTCGACGCCCAGGTCTGCCGGCGACTTGACGTCCATCGGCTTCTTCTTGGCCTTCATGATGTCGGGCAACTTGGCGTAGCGCGGCTCGTTCAAGCGCAGGTCGGTGGTGACGATAGCGGGCAGGGAGAGCTCGACGGTCTGCAGGCCGCCATCGATCTCGCGAGTCACCTGGGCCTTGTCGCCGTCGATGACCACCTCGGAAGCGAAGGTGCCCTGGGGCAGGCCGGTCAGGGCGGCGAGCATCTGGCCGGTCTGGTTGTTGTCGGTGTCGATGGCCTGCTTGCCGAGGATCGTAAGGCCCGGCTGCTCCTCGTCCACCACCTTGGCCAGCAGCTTGGCGGCGGCCAGCGACTCGACGCGCTCGTCGGTCTCGACATGCACGGCACGGTCGGCGCCCAGCGCCAGCGCGGTACGCAGCTGCTCCTGGGCGGCCTTGGGACCGATGGTCACCGCGACGATCTCGGTGGCCACGCCCTTCTCCTTCAGGCGCACCGCCTCTTCCACGGCGATCTCGCAGAAGGGATTCATGGCCATCTTGACGTTGGTGAGGTCGACGTCGGAGTTGTCCGGCTTGACCCGGATCTTGACGTTGTAGTCGATGACGCGTTTGACCGCGACGAGTACTTTCATGGTGTCCTCGCTTGGTTCAGTGTAGGAACCGTCTGGTTAGGGAGCGCCGATACGCCCGACTCGCACCGGACCTGCTGGCGTTTCCTTAGAACCGGCTGGCATGCCTTTGTGTGTTTCATGCAAGCGTTTGATAGGCGCCGCAACGCAAAACCCTTTTAATGTGCCACAGGCAGACCCGGGGCAACAATCCCAGCCGATCGGAGCTTCTCGCGGCTCCCGCCGCACATTACCCATCGTAGGGGTGACCTGAGTCGTCTATTATGCCTATCATGGAGAATATCGAGAAGCAAACGACCGTTTTAAATTCTTTCGACGTTGGTGGTAGACCGTAGCCGTGACGTCGATGGTGAGGGAGGAGCAACCGGATGTCAGAGCAAGTAGAGCGTGATTCGATGGAGTTCGACGTGGTCATCGTCGGCGCCGGCCCTTCAGGCCTGTCGGCGGCCTGTCGGCTGATGCAGCAGGCCAATGAGGCCGAACAGGAGCTGTCGGTGTGCGTGGTGGAGAAGGGCTCCGAGGTGGGGGCCCATATCCTCTCCGGCGCGGTCTTCGAGCCCCGCGCCCTGGCCGAACTCTTCCCCGACTGGGAGGAGCGCGGCGCGCCCCTCACCACGCCGGCGACCCGCGATGAGGTCTACCTGCTCAAGGACGCCGAGAAGGCCCAGAAGCTCCCCAACGCCCTGGTGCCCAAGTCGATGCATAACACCGGTGGCGACATGCCCCGCTATGTGATCAGCGCCGGCAACCTGTGCCGCTGGCTGGCCGAGCAGGCCGAGACGCTGGGGGTGGAGATCTTCCCCGGCTTCGCCGCCCAGGAGACGATCGTCGAGGACGGCGTGGTCAAGGGCATCCTGATCGGCGACATGGGGGTGGGCGCCGATGGGCAGCCCAAGGACGGCCATATGCCGGGCATGGAGCTGCGCGCCAAGTACACCCTGTTCGCCGAGGGCTGTCGCGGCCATCTGGGCAAGCGGCTGATCGAAGAGTTCAAGCTCGACGAGGGCAAGGACCCGCAGCACTACGGCATCGGCCTGAAGGAGCTCTGGGACATCCCCGCCGAGCAGCACGAGCCCGGCCTGGTGCTGCACGGCTCCGGCTGGCCGCTGGACAAGAAGACCCACGGCGGCTGGTTCCTCTACCACGCCGAGAACCAGCAGGTGGTGGTCGGCCTGATCATGGATCTCTCCTATCAGAATCCGTGGCTCTCCCCCTTCGACGAGTTCCAGCGCATGAAGCATCACCCGGTGCTCGCCAAGCACCTGGAAGGCGGCAAGCGGGTCTCCTACGGTGCCCGAGCCATCACCAAGGGCGGCCTCAACTGCCTGCCCAAGATGACCTTCCCCGGCGGCCTGCTGGTCGGCTGCGATGCCGGCACCCTGAACTTCTCCAAGATCAAGGGACTGCATACCGCCATGAAGTCCGGCCTGGTGGCCGCCGAGGCGGTGTTCGAGGCCGTCGCCGCCGGTGATGAAGGGGGCACCGAGCTCGCCGCCTTTACCGAGAAGTGGGAGGCCAGCTGGGCTTATGCCGAGCTCAAGGAGAGCGCCAGCTTCGGCCCAGCGATCCACAAGTACGGCACCGTGGGCGGCGGCGCCTACAACTTCGTCAACCAGCTGCTCGGCGGCAGGCTGCCCAACGTCCACGACACCACCCCGGACCACGCCACGCTCAAACCGGCCAGCGAGTTCGAGAAGATCGACTACCCCAAGCCCGACGGCAAGCTCTCCTTCGACAAGCTCTCCTCGGTGTTTTTGTCGAACACCAACCACGAGGAGGACCAGCCCTGCCACCTGAAGCTGGCCGACCCCGAGCTGCCGATCCGCGATAACCTGCCCGAGTACGCCGAGCCCGCCCAGCGCTACTGCCCGGCGGGGGTCTACGAGGTCGTGGAAGACGACGAGGGCAAACCGCAGTTCCAGATCAACTTCCAGAACTGCGTGCACTGCAAGACCTGCGACATCAAGGACCCGGCCCAGAACATCACCTGGGTGGCGCCGGAGGGCGGCGGCGGGCCCAACTACCCCAATATGTAAGACTCTAGACGGACAGGCGCGAAACGAATTTGTGGGAGGGAGCTTCAGCTCGCGAAGTAGCGCTCCGCGCTACAAACGGGTCGCCTTCGGCGACTTCGCCCGGCAGAGCCGGCCTCCCACCATAGGGCTGCATAACTGATTCAGCCCACTGTGCAACGAACCATCTGCAAACTCCCGCACAGTGTCGCCGCCCTGGGGATCGAGCCCCCTTCAGACAGGACCGTTTCCTTCCTCTTCCAAGGCCTTCACCAGGGCCTCCACGACCCGCTGCTGCTGCTCGGCCTCGAGATAAGGGTGCATCGGCAGGCTGAGAATCGCCGCGCAGACGCCGTCGGTCACCGGCAGCCGGCTCTCCGGGTCCGCTACCGCCGGCTGGCGGTTGAGCGGCTGCGGGTAGTGAACGGCGGTCGGAATGCCGGCATCGGCAAGCCGGCGCTGCACTGCCTCCCGGTTGGCCACTCGGAGGCTGTACTGGGCATAGACGCTGGTGTTGCCAGGCGCGAGCACCGGTGCGGTGGTGATTCCCGCCTGCTGAAGCAGCCGGTCATAGCGCCCGGCCGCCGCCTGGCGCAGCGCCACCTCCTCGTCGAAGATGTCCAGCTTGGCCAGTAGCACGGCGGCCTGCAGGGTATCGAGCCGGCTGTTCATGCCCAGGCAAACATGATGGTAGCGCCTGGCCTCGCCGTGACGCGCCACCAGGCGAATCGCCTCGGCAAGTGCGGGGTCGTCGGTGAACAGCGCGCCGCCGTCGCCATAGGCCCCTAGCGGCTTGCTGGGAAAGAAGCTGGTGGTGGCGACACGGCTGAGGCTCCCCGAGCGCCGGCCGCGCTGGGTCGCCCCGAAGCTTTGGGCGGCATCCTCGACCACCGCCAGCCCGTGGCGGTCGGCCACCGCCTCGATCGCCGCCATGTCGGCACACTGACCGAACATCGACACCGGCATGATGGCGCGGGTGCGCGGCGTAATCGCCGCCTCGAGTCGAGCCGGGTCGAGCAGGTAGGTGTCGGGATCGATGTCCACGTAGACGGGCCTGGCCCCCACCAGCGCCACGCTCTCCGCCGAGGCGACAAAGGTGAAGCCGGGCACGATCACCTCGTCGCCCGGGCCGATCTCCAGCGCCATCAGGGCGATCTGCAGGGCGTCGGTGCCGTTGGCGCAGCCGATACAGTGTGACACGCCGACGTAGTCGGCCAACCGCTGCTCGAGCGCCTCCACCTCCGGCCCAAGGACATAGCGGCCATGGGCCAGCACGCGGGCAATGGCCGCATCGAGCTGCGGCTTGATGCGCGCCTGCTGGGCGGCCAGATCGATGAACTGCATGGTAGCGCCTCCCTATACGCTGGTGGCCAATCCCAGCTCCAGCATCCGCGGGTGGCCCTCGCCCTGGCGCGGCGACTCGGGGGTCGCGGCGCGAATCGCCGTCACGGTTTCCAGGCAGTGGCGCACGGTCTCGATATCGAAGCCGCGACCGGCCAGGATCTCGCGGTAGCTGACGGTGTGCAGGTCGGTGAAGCCGGTGGAGAACTCGAAGAGCTCCTCGTCACAGGTGATGCTGCGGTAGGTGGACTGCCGCCCACGCACCGCATCGGGCAGGTCCTGCTCGTCGATGGACAGGAACCAGCGCACCCTGGCCTTCTCGTACTCCAGGTAGCCGGCGGCCTTGTGGTCGTCGCTATAGTGCAGCACCTGATGCTCCAGCTCCCCGAAGATCTGGTGCAGCATGTCGAAGAAGTGGATGCCGATCTCGGCCACCACCCCGAAGGACTTGCGCGGGTCCCCCTTCCAGCTCGCCAGGTACCAGGGGCCCCGGGCGGTGATGTAGGTGAGCTCGACCTCGTACTTGCTGTCGCGCTGTTCGGCAAGCACCTTGTCGCGCAGCTCATGGATCGCCGGGTGATGACGCAGCTGCATGATGCTGTACACCTGGCGACCGGTCTCCTCCTCCACCAGGCGCAGCTCGTCGAGCTGCTCGGGCGTCGGCACCAGCGGCTTTTCGCAGATGACGTCGCAGCCCAGCTGCAGGCCGGCGACGATGTGGGCGCTGTGCAGGTGGTTAGGCGAGCAGACCACCATATAGTCCAGTGCTCCTTCCCCCGGCGCCGCAGCCGCCAGGCGTGCTCGAGAAAATATTCGAACTCGGTAAAAAAAGCGCAGTTCGTCGAGATGGAGTCGATGATGCCCACCGAATCGTTGAGGTCGTAGGCCGCCACCAGCGAGTGGCCGGTCTCCTTGATGGCCTGCATATGACGCGGTGCGATATAGCCGGCGGCGCCAATCAGCGCGAAATTCATGTCCCTCTCCCTTGGTCGTGGTCAGCCTTGGGCCGTAAATCGATTGAGGGTCAAGCCTACTTCGCCTGGCCGCCACGCGCCACCGGCCGCGAGGGATCGCGGATCCACTCGCTCCAGGAGCCGGCATAGAGGCGCGGCAGGGGACGACCGGCGATGGCATAGGCCAGGATGTTGTGGCAGGCGGTAACCCCTGAGCCGCAGTAGGCAATGATCGCCGACGCCTCGGGTAGTTCGGCCACCAGCTCGGCCGCCGGCTTGAAGCGGCCATCCTCGGCCAGGTTGGCGGGGCTGGGCCGGCAGCGGGCGCCGGGGATATGCCCCGCCACCGGGTCGATGGGCTCGACCTCGCCGCGAAAGCGCTCGAGACTGCGGGCATCGAGCTTCAGCTCGCGTCCGGAAAAGACCCGGTCGGCGTCGACCCGGGCGGCCTCGGCGAAATCCGGCTGCCAGTCGCTGGGGGCGGGCTCGGCGGCGTCGCTGCTCAGCGGTAGCTCGCCGCCCTGCACCTGCCAGGCCCGCAGGCCACCGTCCAGCACCCGCACCTCGGGATGCCCCGCCCAGCAGGCCAGCATCCACCAGGCCCGGGCCGCGGCCAGCTGACCGCCCATGTCGTCGTAGACCACCACCGGCCGCTCGGGGAGAGGCCGAGACGCTGCAGCGTGGCCGTAAAGGCGCCCTGGCTCGGCAGCGGGTGACGACCGGCCTCCCCCGGCGTGCCAGCCAGGTCACGATCCAGATCCAGGTGCTGGCTGCCCGGCACATGCCCTGCCTGCCACAGCCGTCGCCCGGCCTCCGGCTCACCGAGCCGCGCCCGACAGTCCAGCACCCGGGGCGGATGCGCCCCCGCAGCGCCTCGGCCAGCTCCGCCGCGGAAATCAGCACGTTCGACATGGTCTCTCTCCTTTCCCAGGACTTGGCTCATTCACGACTCGGCCCCGCTCAGGAATCCGCCGACGACGGATCGGCGGCGAGGCGCTCGATGGGGGCGCGCCTGGCCAACAGACGCCGGCGGCCGGACTGGCGGAAGTGCACCTCGATCACCGGGTCGGCCGGGTCCCCCTCCACCACGGTCACTTCGCCTTCGCCGAACACCGCATGGCGCAGGCGCTGACCGGGATGATACGCCGCCGCCTCCCAGGCGGGGCCGTCCTCGGCCACCCCGTCGGCGGCTAGCGGCGCGAGCGGCAGCTCACGCCCCAGCGCCGCCAAATAGCCGGCCACCCGGGCCGGCGAGCCCACCACCAGCGGCGCCTGAGCCTCCCCTGCCCCGTCGTCCAGCCGCGCCGCCACTCGCAGGCAGTCCTGCCAGGACGTTTCGCCGATGAAGCGGCTGGGACGGTGCGCGCCGCCGTCGTGGAGGATCAGCAGCCGTTCGCGGGCGCGGGTGATGGCCACATCGAACAGCCGCCGCTCCTCCTCGAGCCGGTCGACGGTGAGGGGATTGTCGCGACCATAGTGGGGAAAGTCCTCCTCGTTGGCGCCGCCCACGGCCACCAGCGGCCACTCCAACCCCTTGGCACCGTGTACGGTGGTGATCAGCAGCCCGCTGCTGTGGTTCTCCACCGGTCGTTCCAGCAGCTCGATGAAGGCCCCGATGTCGCGGACTTCCGCGGCCTGCTCGACCAGCACGTCGAGCAGTCGCACGTCCTCCTCGCCCTTCTCGCGGCGCGCGGCGGCCCGCTTGAGCACCTTCTCGGCATCCAGGCTGTCGACCACGTGGGTCAGCAGCCGCGCCGGCGACCAGCCGGCGAGCCGCGGCAGCTCGCATAGCAGCTGCCAGCGTCGCGAGAGATTGCGCCGCTGGATCGGCTTGAGCCCCGCCAGCAGCGGGTCGTGGCGATCGGGAAAACTCTGGCTCTCGGCCAGTCGCCTGGCCAGGGCAGCAAGACGTTCTCGAGCCACGAAGGGGGTGGGCTGCTCGAGCAGCCGCTGCAGCAGCGCCGGGTCGTGCAGCAGTCCGGGGCTCAGCGCCAGGCGCAGATAGCCGGCCAAGGCCTGCACCAGGGGCAGGCGAAACACGAAGCGATCCTCCCGGGAGAGCCGGAAGGGAATGCCGGCCTGCAGCAGCTGAAGCTGGAACGGCACCGACAGCGCCCAGCTGCGCACCAGCAGACAGGCCTCGTCGAGACGCCTCCCCGCCCGTTGCCAGCCGGCCAGCTCGACGAGCAGCGCGCCGGGGCCGCTCTCCACCGCCAGGGTGGTGACCGGGTTACCGGGAGCCGCCAGGCACAGCTGATCGGGCCGGCGGCGGTTGGCGGCGATGGCGTGGTTGGCCGCCAGCGCCAGGGCATGGCCGTGGCGAAAGGTGGTAGAGAGCGGATAGTCGGTGGCCGACCCGAAGGTGGCGGTGAAGTGCTCGCGCATGGTGTCGGGGTGGGCACCGCGCCACTCGTAGATGCACTGATTGGCATCGCCTACCGCCATCACTGCGGCGTCACGCCCGGCCAGGGTGGCGAGCAGGCGCAGCTGGGCCTGGTTGATGTCCTGGTACTCGTCGATGATCACCTGATCGAGAAAGCCCTGGACCCGGGCGGTCAGGGCCGGGTCGGCCTCCAGGGCGCGCAGGGGGCGGTAGAGCAGATCCGAGTAGGTCATCAGGCCGTGCTCGGCGAGCAGCTCTTCGAGCCGCTGGAAGGCATCCACGAAGTGGGCGGTCTCCGCACCGAAGTCGAGTCGCTCATAGAGCGCCGCCGGGGGTGCCATCTCGGCCTTCACCAGCCCGCAGAAATGCGCCAGGGCATCGAGGGTCTCGGCTTCCAGCGCGCTCTCGCGGCGCTCCGGGTCGTCGCCTAGCGCCTCCAGGGAGGCCTGCCGCAGCAGCCGCTCGACCTGCCAGTCGGCGGACAGCAGCCGACGCGGCGACAGGGCTCCCCAGCGGGTCAGGCTTCCGGTCAGGCGATGCCCCAGGGAGTGAAAGGTGCGTACGTCCGGCAGGCGCTGACCGGGCGGGGCCAGCGCGGCCAAGCGTGCCTGAAAGTCGTCACGGGCCGAGCGGTTGAACATCAGCACCAGGATACGCGCCGCCGGCACGCCCCGCGCGAGCAACTGCAGCACCCGGGCCACCAGCGTGGTGGTCTTGCCGGAGCCGGCCACGGCGGCCACCCGGGCATGACCGGCGCCATGCGACACCACGGCGCGCTGCTCGGCGGTGAGTCTCACGGGGCCTCGTCGGGCAGTTCGCCGAGCGGCTGCCAGACGCCGGCGCTGGTCAGCCCCAGCTCCAGGCGGCCGTCCTGGCACCGGCGCTGCTCGGCAGCTTCCACCAGCCGATAGAAGACGTTGCGCCCCAGGCGTGCGGCGAGCCCAAAGCGCACCGGCACCTCGGGCACAGGCTCGCCGTCGGGGGTCTCGGTCACCCGCAGGCGGTGCTCATCATCCAGGCTCAGCCGGTCCCCGACGTTGGTGGTCAGCCACCAGCGGCCCGCCGCGTCACGCTCGGCATCGACGACCACGAAGGGGCGGTCGACGACCCGGATGCGCTGCTTCTCCGCCGGCGTCACCAGGTAGACATGGCCGTCGTCGTCACGGCGCAGCACGGTGGAAAGCAGCCTCACCAGGCGCGGCCGGGCGATCACGCCGCCCTCGTGGATCCAGCGGCCGTCGGCCTCGATCACCAGGTCCATCTCCCCGACTCGCTCGGGATGCCAGCGGTCCACGGGCGGTATCTCGCCGGTCGGGTCGACATGCTCGATCAGCGGCTCCAGATTCATGGCGGCAGTCTCCGGCATGGCGCGTTACTGTCAGTCTATACCAGCCCGGCGCGGGCCAGGGCCTGGCGCACCTCGGCCGGGGCCTCGGGAGCGGCGGCGGGGAAGAGGCGGTAGAAATTGGCGGTGGTCTGCATCGCCACTTCATCGACGCTGATGCCGCGCTCGGCGGCGATGCATTCGGCGACCTCCACCACCCAGGCTGGCTCATTGGGCTTGCCGCGATGGGGCACCGGTGCCAGGTAGGGACTGTCGGTCTCGATCAGCAATCGATCCAGCGGTACCCGCCGGGCCACATCGCGCAGCGACTCGGCGTTACGGAAGGTGACGATCCCCGACAGCGAAATAAAGAAGCCGTGACGCACCGCCTCCCGGGCCATCTCCAGGTCCTCGGTAAAGCAGTGCAGCACGCCACCGATGGCCGGGTCGGTGTGCTCGCGAATCATCGCGAGGGTTTCTTCCCGGGCGTCGCGGGTATGCACGATCACCGGCAACTCGAGCTCGGTGGCGGCGATCAGCTGACGGCGAAAGCGCTCACGCTGGACCTCCCGAGAGGGCACCGTCTCGGGTGACTTCTCCAGGTAGTGGTAGTCGAGGCCGCACTCGCCGATGGCCACGACGCCATAGCGCTCGGCGGCCTCCTTGATCGCCTCGACGCTCGGCTCTTCCTCCACCCGATGCAGCGGGTGCACCCCGGCGGAGATCACCACGTCCTCATGGGCCCGAGCGATGGCGGCGATGCCCGGCAGCTCCTCCAGGGTCACGGCAATGGCCAGGAACTGGCGGACATCGCGGGCGCGGGCCACGGCCAGAACGGCGGCGAGGTCGCCACCGTGGGTGCGGGGTCGAGACGGTCGAGATGGCAGTGGGAGTCGACAAACATGCAGAATCAGGCTCAAAGGGTGAGTGACAGGGACAGCGGCCGGCACCGCTCATAGGGTGTAGGTGGCTCCCCCTTATTCAGCTGGCCGGCCAGCAGGGTTTCGATCCGATCGCGTACGGCCTGGTCCTCGGGGCTGAAATGGATGCCGATACCCGGCACCCGGCGGCCAGCCACACCGTCCGGCGAGACCCATACCACCTGGCCGGTCACCGGGACCCGCTCCTGATCGCCGGGCAATGTCAGCAGCAGGTACACCTCCTGGCCGAGCTCGTAGCGCTCGCGGGTGGGCACGAAGATGCCGCCCCGCTCCAGCAGTGGCATGTAGGCGGAGAGCAGGGTCTGCTCATCCTGGATGGTCAGCGACAGCGCCTTCTGTGCAGCCATGGCATTCTCCTCCCGTGGCTCCGGCGTCAGGAACGCAGCAGAGCGGACCAGCGAACCAGCCAGGCCTCGAGGACCAGCTGGGGATTGGGGTTGCCGCCGGCCGCCAGCAGCCGACGCTGTTCACGCGCATAGTCCAGCAGACGGAACCAGTCGCGCACCCGGGCGTTCTTGACCGCCTGGCGATAGAGCGGCAGCAGGTCGGCATTGCGGACCCGTGCGCCGTCGCCCGACAGCCCCAGCCGAATCAGGTCTTCCAGCCAGGCGATACCGTACCACAGGATCGCCTCGGTGGACTGGCGATCCAGCCGCGCCGCTTCGGCCACCGGCTCGGCACCGCGCACCAGGGCATCGAAGGTCTCGTGGAGCTGCTGACGCAAGGCACGTGCCGGCGGTGCAGCCAGCTCGGTGGCGAGCAGCGGCAGCCCCCCGAGACCCGCCACCAGAAGCGCGCTTCCTCCTCGCCGCCCAGCCGTTCGGTGAGCCAGCCAAGGCTCTGGTCGGCCTGGGGCTGCGTCAGGCTCCAGTGCTGACAGCGGGAGCGGACGGTGGCCAGCAGGCACGAAGGCACATCGGCCAGCAGCACGAACTGGGTCCGCTCTCCCGGCTCTTCCAGGCTCTTGAGCAGAGCGTTAGCGGCGGCCACGTTCATGGCCTCCGCCGGGGTAATAACGATCACCCGATGGCCGCCCTGCTGCGCGGTCTGGGCGACGAAGCCGTTGACCGCGCGGATGGGGTCGATACGAATCTGGCGTTTGCCCTCTTCCGGCGAGACGCGCAGCAGATCCGGATGGTAGCCGGCGGCCAGCATGCGGCAGGCATGGCACTGGCCGCAGGCCACCTCCCCCGGGGCGAGGCACAGCAGCCTGGCAATCAGCGCCTCGGCGAACTGCTGCTTGCCCACCCCGTGGGGGCCGGAGAGCAGCAGCGCATGGGCAGGCGCCCGCTGCCGGCGAGGTCCAGGAAGCGCTGCCATAGCGGCTGCTGCCAGGGCAGCGGGCCCAGCAGTACCGCGGACGCGGGGTCGGCGGGGGCTATAGCCACGGGGCCACCCGCTGTTCCAGGGAGGTTTCGAGTTGCGCCTGGACACGCTCGAGGGGGGCATCGGCATCGATCACGACGATTCGCTCCGGCTCGGCCTCGGCTCGCGCCAGGTAGGCACGCCGCACGGCCTCGAAGAAGTCGCGCCGCTCCTGCTCGAAGCGGTCGCGCACGCCGCCACTGGCGGTCAAACGCCCGTCGAGCCGCCGCTGGGCAGCGTCCACCGGCATGTCCAGCAGCAGCGTCAGGTCGGGAGCGAGCCCCTGCTGTACGAAGGCTTCCAGCTCGGCGATTCGCGCCGCCTCGATACCGCGCCCGCCGCCCTGGTAGGCGAAGGTGGCATCGGTAAAGCGGTCGCACAATACCCAGGCGCCGCGGGCCAGGGCCGGGCGGATACGCTCGGCCAGGTGCTGGGCGCGGGCGGCGAAGATCAGCAGCAGCTCGGCATCCCTGGCCAGCGGCTCGTCGCCGCCGGGGTCGAGCAGCAGCGCCCGGATGGCCTCGGCGCGGGGGTGCCGCCCGGCTCGCGGGTCCGCACGACCTCCAGGCCTCGCGCCTCCAGCCACTCGGCCACCCGCTCGAGGTTGGTGGACTTGCCGACCCCCTCGCCACCCTCCAGGGTGATGAAGCGGCCCTTACCTTGATTGCCATTCCGTTCGGGGCTTTTCCGGCGATAGCCCTGCGAGGAGGCGCTGTGAATACTTCCCTGTACGCTACCGATGCCGTCACTAGCGTAGGACCTCCTCTCCGGGCTATCCCCGGCGCCCCGCACAAGCCGGTCAGGATCATGATTGCCCATGCCTGCTCCAATTAGCGATTGCGGATATAGCGGTTTACCGCATTATTGTGCTCGCGAAGCGTGCGCGAGAAGTGGTGGGTGCCGTCGCCGCGGGAGACGAAGTAGAGCGTCTCGCCCGGCAGCGGGTCCACCGCCGCCTCCAGCGAGGCACGACCGGGCATGGCGATCGGCGTGGGTGGCATGCCGTCGATCACATAGGTGTTATAGGGCGTTGCCTCGCGCAGGTCGGCGCGGGTGATGCGGCCATCGTAGCGCTCGCCCATGCCGTAGATCACCGTGGGGTCGGTCTGCAGTCGCATCCCGCGCTCCATGCGCCGTTTGAAGACCCCCGCGATTTCACGCCGCTCCTCGGGCGCACCGGTTTCGCGCTCGATCAGCGAGGCCATGATCAGCGCCTCATAGGGGGTGTCGATGGTCAGGTCCTCGCTGCGCCCCTCCCACACCTCCTCGAGGATGCGCTCCATGCGCGAAAGCGCCTGCTGCAGGATCTCCAGGTCGTTCATGCCCTTGTGATAGCGATAGGTGTCGGGGAAGAACCAGCCCTCAGGATGCTCCCCCTCGCGCCCCAATAGCGCCATGACCTCGTCGTCTTCCAGGCCCGCCGTGCGGCTCTCCAGCTTGGGGGCTGTCTCCAGTGCGGCCCGCATCTGGCGAAACGTCCACCCCTCGGGAATCGTCAGCGGATAGGTGACCACGCGGTCGCTGCCCAGCAGGTCGATCAGGTCGCGCCCGCTCATCCCCGGTTCGAGCATGTACTCGCCGGCACGCAGCTGCGGAATCGACTCGGGCTCCACTCGGGTCAGCAGGCGAAACGCCCAGTCGTCGCGAATGATGCCCTTGGCGGCCAGGTCCGCCACCACCCGATTGTAACCGGCCCCCCGCGGCACCTCGTAGAGGGTCGCCTGATCCACCGCGATGGGTGCCTCCAGGCGGCTTTCCCAGTAGCGATAGCCACCGAACAGCGCCGCACCGGCCAGAATGGCCAGTACCAGCAGGATTGTTACCACGCGCATCGGCGTCCTCGTCGTGTCATCTCAGGTCAGGGTGTAGATAGCCCAGCAGCTGATGGGCCTTGTCCGGCAGGGGATGGCGCTCGCTCTGCGGCCACCAGCGTTTGAGCTCGCTCCCCTCGGGGTCATCGAGGCGGACCAGTGGCCAGACGCCCTGCACCGAATTGCCCAGCCAGGCCAGCTCGGCATCGAGCAGCGCCTCGGGGCCCGCCTCCACCTCGGCGATGGGCAGCGCCTCCATCAGGGCGGCGCGCAGCGTACCGGCCACGCCGCAGCGGTCGAGACGCGGAGTTTCTAGCCGACCGCCCCGCTGCCAGAACAGATTCATGCAGGTCGCTTCGATCAGTCGACCGTCACTATCGCACAGCAGCCCCTCCGCCACCTCGGGGTCCTGCCACTCGCGGCGAGCCAGGACATTCTCGAGGCGGTTGAGGTGCTTGAGACCCGCCAGGGCCGGCTGGAGGCCAAGGCGCAGCCGACACAGTCTCACCCGCACCCCAGCGCGCCAGCGTGACGGCTGCGGCGCGAAGGGCAGGGTTTGCCAGAGAAGGCGCGGTGACGGCTGACTCGGGGGCAGATAGCCGCGTCCACCGCTGCCGCGGGTCAGGATCAGCTTGAGTATCCCAAGCTCTTTCCCGACCCGTTCGGGCAAGCTGTCGAGGCGGTCGCGCGCGGGCATCGGCAGGCCCAGCGCTTCACAGCCGCGCGCGAGCCGTGCCAGGTGAAACGCCCAGAGCAGCGGGATGCCGTCACGCACTAGCACGGTCTCGAACAGCCCGTCGCCGTAGGCCAGGCCGCGGTCGTCCAGGGGCACCGCGGCCGGCTCCGGCAGCTGCGCCTCGCTCATCCCACCTTGGTGAAGAGCAGGGTACCGTTGGTGCCGCCGAAGCCGAAGGAGTTGGACAACGCCACCTCGACCTTCATCTCGCGGGCAGTGTGCGGCACATAGTCCAGATCGCAGCCCTCCTGAGGATTGTCCAGGTTGATGGTGGGCGGCGCCACCTGGTCGCGGATGGCAAGCACCGAGAAGACCGCCTCGACGGCCCCGGCGGCTCCCAGCAGGTGGCCGATCATCGACTTGGTGGAGCTCACCGCCACCGACTTGGCCGCCTCCCCCATCACCGCCTGAACGGCGCGGCTCTCGGCCAGGTCGCCGGCCGGCGTGGAAGTGCCATGAGCATTGATATAGTCGATGGTCGAGGCATCGATGCCGGCATCGCGAACCGCATTGCGCATGGAAAGCGCCGCCCCGCTACCGTCGACCGGCGGCGCGGTCATGTGGTAGGCGTCATCGCTCATGCCAAAGCCGCTCAGCTCGGCGTAGATGGTCGCGCCGCGGGCCTTGGCATGCTCATACTCCTCGAGCACCAGCACCCCGGCGCCGTCGGAAAGCACGAACCCATCGCGGTCGCGGTCCCAGGGGCGGCTGGCCGCTTCCGGCGCCTCGTTGCGGGTCGACAGCGCCCGGGCGGCAGAAAGCCGCCGAGACCCAGCGGCGTGGTTGCCATCTCGGCACCGCCGCAGATCATGACATCGGCATCGCCATAGGCGATGGTGCGGGCGCTGTAACCGATGTTGTGCGTCCCGGTGGTGCAGGCCGTGGTGATGGCGATGTTGGGCCCGCGAAAACCGTGCTGGATCGCCAGGTTGCCGGAGATCATGTTGATGATCGAGCCGGGCACGAAGAACGGCGATACGCGCCGCGCGCCGCCCTTGTTCAGGGCATTGTGGTTATGCTCGATCATCGGCAGCCCGCCGATGCCGGAGCCGATCGCCACGCCGATGCGCGGGGCGTTCTCCTCGGTGCATTCGATGCCGGCATCGCTGATGGCCTGTGCGCCCGCGGCCACGCCATACTGGATGAACAGGTCCATCTTGCGAGCGTCCTTGGGATTTAGGTAGGGGCTGATATCGAAGCCCTTGACCGACCCCCCGAAGCGGGTATTGAAGCCACTGGCATCGAAATGCTCGATGGGGGCAATACCGCTCTTGCCTGCCAGGATGTTGGCCCAGCTTTCCTTGACGGTGTTGCCCACCGGCGTAACCAGACCCAGCCCGGTCACCACTACTCTACGAGCCATCAGCACTCCTCCAGACAACCTTGGTGACACGACCCGTCAGCGGGGTCGCCATTGCGCGCATTATAACGAACATCGCACCGCTTGGGCATCGGCTGCCCCACAATACGAAAAGCCGTCCTGGTGATCAGGACGGCTTTCCACGGCCCTGAGGTAGGGGCCTCTCACTCAGCAAGCAGTGACTACCACGCCTTTACTGATGGGCGTTGACGTAGTCGATGGCTTCCTGAACGGTGGTGATCTTCTCGGCTTCTTCATCGGGAATCTCGGTGTCGAATTCCTCTTCGAGCGCCATGACCAGCTCGACGGTGTCCAGGGAATCGGCGCCCAGATCTTCGGTGAAGGAGGAGCTGTTCTGGATATCCTCTTCCTTGACGTTCAGGCGCTCGGCCACAACCTTCTTCACGCGCTCTTCGATGGTGCTCATTATGACGTACTCCAGTCGTTCACGTTAGCCGTTCTGATGACCAGCCGGGTGGTCCGCAACCTCAAGCTGCGGGGTAGTTTATAGACGCCCCCCGTCGGCGCAACCGCCGACAAACAAGGGCTTCAACGCATGTTCATGCCGCCGTTGACCTGCAGGGTCTCGCCGGTAATGTAGCCGGCACTCTCCCCGGTGAGAAAGCCCACCGCGGCCGCAATCTCTTCAGGCTCGCCCAGTCGGGCCAGCGGAATCTGGGTCAGCAGCGCCTTGTGCTGCTCTTCGGGCAGGGCCCGCGTCATGTCGGTGGCGATGAAGCCCGGCGCCACCGCGTTGACGGTGATCGCCCGTGTGGCGACCTCACGGGCCAGCGCGCGGGTGAAACCCTCCATGCCGGCCTTGGCGGCAGCATAGTTGCTCTGCCCCAGATTGCCCATGGTCGCCACCACCGAGCTGATGTTGACGATGCGGCCGAAGCGGGCGCGGGTCATGCCTCGCAGACAGGCCTTGGTGACGCGATAGACCGACTTGAGATTGGTGTCGATCACCGCATCCCATTCGTCTTCCTTCATGCGCATCAGCAGGTTGTCACGCGTGATACCGGCATTGTTGACCAGGATGGTCGGTGCGCCGAACTCCTCGCCAACCGCCTTGACCAGCGCCTCCACGCTGGCCGGATCGGTCACGTCCAGGGCGCGACCGCCCCCCTCGATGCCACTGGCACGCAGGTCCTCGTCGATCCTTTCCGCGCCGGCTTCGGTGGTGGCCGTACCGATCACCACTCGTCCCTGGCGACCCAGTTCATGGGCGATAGCGCGGCCGATGCCGCGACTGGCGCCTGTCACCAGGGCGATTCTGCGTTCGCTCGTCATAGCTGTTCCCGATATCCATGCTGTTTGAACTGGGGCTGTCGCCCCGGCGGCTCACTGCCCGGCCTTCTCGCGGGCCAGCTCCAGAGCAGCCTCCAGGCTGTCGGGGTCATTGACCGCCAACCCCTTGGTGCCGCGCGCAATCCGCTTGCCCAGCCCGGTGAGCACCTTGCCCGGGCCACACTCGATGAAGACCTCGGCGCCGCCTGCGGCCATGGCCTCTACGCAGGCGGTCCAACGCACCGGCTGATAGAGCTGCTCCACCAGGCGGGTACGCAGCGTTGCCAGGTCGGCGTGCGGCTGGGCGTCGACGTTTTGATAGACCGTATAGCGCGGCGGGCGCATGTCGAGGGCGCCCATGGCCGACTCGAGTCGCTCCGCCGCCGGACGCATCAGCGCGCAGTGCGAGGGCACCGACACCGGCAGCGGCATGGCGCGTTTGGCGCCCGCCTCCTGACAGGCCGCCACGGCTCGCTCGACGGCCGCCTTGCTGCCGGCGATCACCACCTGGCCGGGCGCATTATAGTTGACGGCAGAGACCACTTCATCCTGAGCGGCTTCGGCGCAGGCCTTTTCCACCACGGCATCGTCGAGCCCCAGAATCGCCGCCATGGCCCCCTCCCCCTTGGGCACCGCCTGCTGCATGGCCTCGCCACGCAACTTGACCAGACGCACGCCGTCGGCAAAGCCCAGCACGCCGGCACATACCATGGCGCTGTACTCACCGAGACTGTGTCCTGCCATGGCGCCGGGCCGAGGCCCTTCCAACTCCTGCCAGACGCGCCAGATCGCCACACTGGCGGTCAGCAGCGCCGGCTGGGTGCAGGCGGTAGCGTTAAGCGCCTCCTCGGGCCCCTCTTGCACGACCTGCCAGAGGTCATAGCCCAGCGCATCGGCGGCCTCCTCGAAGGTGGTTCGCACCACGCTGTAGCGCTCGGCCAGCTCACGCAGCATGCCAATCTGCTGGGAGCCCTGCCCGGGAAAGACGAGGGCAAGGGGTTGAGTCATGTCATTCACCTTTACTCTTGTTGAGTGCTGTCCTGCCTGCTTCTATCTACCGCCGCTGACCGGCACCGAGCTCGCAGGCCAGTCGTGATGGAAGGTCATGGCTAACCTCGCGAGCGGCCCGCAGCACCGCATAGGAGAAGCCGGTGGCTTCGGCCCCGCCGTGGCTCTTGACCACGATGCCGGCCAGCCCCAGCAGGCTGGCGCCATTGTAGCGCACCGGGTCCAGCTCCCCCTTCAGGCGCCGCAGCGCCGGGCGAGCCAGCAGCCCCACCAGACGGCTGCTCCAGTGGGCCTCGAACGTCGTCTGCACGCGCTCGATCAGCATCCGCGCCAACCCTTCGCTGGCCTTGAGCACAGCGTTGCCGACGAAGCCGTCACAGACGACCACGTCCGCTTCTCCGGCGAAAATGCCGTCTCCCTCGACGAAGCCGCAATAGCGCAGCCCCGGTAACGCCCGCAGCCGGGCATCGGCTTCGCGCACGCTGGCGCTTCCCTTGGTGCCTTCGCTGCCGACGTTGAGCAGCGCCACCCGGGGAGCGGCCAGGCCGTCCACGTGCCGCGCCATCACATCGCCCATGCGGGCGAAGTCGACCAGCCGCTCGGCGCCGACGTCGACGTTGGCCCCCAGATCGAGCAGATAGCAGAGCCCTTCGCCGCGCACGGGAATGGCGGTACTGATCGCCGGGCGCGGAATATCCGCCACCGTGCCCAGCTCGCGCCGGGCCAGAGCCATCAAGGCGCCGGTGTTACCCGAGCTGACGCCGGCCGCGGCCCTTTTATCGGCCAGATGTCCGAGCATCTTCGCCATGCTGCTGCGCTCGCCGCGTCGCAGCGCCTCGGAGGGGCGCTGGTCCTGACGGATCGCCTCGGGGGCATGATGGACGGCCAGATGTGAGCCTGCCGCGACAAGGTGCCGCGGCAGGCTTTCAAGCTCGGCTTCCAGCAAGGTACGCGGGCCAAACAGATCGATCGACAGTCCCGGCCATGCCCGCACCGCGGCGGCCGCACCGTGAACCGCTGCGCGCGGACCGGCATCGCCACCCATGGCATCGACGGCAATCCGCACGCTCAGGCACCGCGCCGCTTCGACAGCGCGCCGATATTAGGCGTCGACGACCTTGCGGCCACGGTAGAAGCCGTCGGGAGAGACGTGGTGGCGCAGGTGGGTGGTGCCGGTTTCCTTGTCCTGGGACAGGGTCGGGGCGCTCAGAGCGTCGTGGCTGCGACGCATGCCGCGCTTGGAACGGGTCTTGCGGTTCTGTTGAACTGCCATGAGGTGTCACTCCAGAGTGAATCGAGGGTAGATCAGGTTTTGCCCTTGAGGCGACGCAGCACCTCGAAGGGGCTTGCGGGAGTCGGCTCCGCGGACTCGGCCTCCTCACCGCTGCTCAGCTGGTCGCGCGAAACCCCACACTGGGCCTCGTCGTGGTAAACCACCTGGGCAGACTGAGAATGAGTTCATCCTCGACCACCGCCAGCAGGTTCAGCTGTTCGTCTTCCACCAGCACCGGCTCGTGGGTGCTCGGCAGCTCGGCGGCCAGCGCATCGCTGGTCACCATTCCCAGCAGGAAATCGCTTTCGACGCACTGCGTCAGCGGCTCGAGGCAGCGCCGACAGGGCAGCTGCAGCTCGGCCTCCAGGCGACCGCGAATCTCGCGGCGCCCCTGGGCGTCGATGGCGAAGGTGAGCCACACCCGGCAGTCGCCGACCTGGGCACCGACGTGCTCGGCCAGGCGCTCGAACTGGTCGAGCGCCATCAGGCCCTCGAGGCGCTCGGCGCGGGCCGCGAGCCGATAGGGCTCGACCCGATGGGGAAGTCGTGAAGTCAACATAGGCGCGCAATGATAGGCACTCCCCCCGTCCCTGTCAAAGCCGCCGTCACGGCGGGTTACAATGGTGACGCCAAGGACCGCAACGCCCCGACCCCGCCGGCTCGACACAGGCGATTCACAGGGCGACGTCCCCACAGCCATACGACACAAGGAGCACCGCATGCCGCGCCTCGTTCTCGCTTCCGGCTCGCGCTGGCGACGCCAGCTAATCGATCGCCTGGGCCTGCCCTACACCTGGGCGAGCCCCGACATTGACGAGACGCCACGCCCGGGGAATCCCCCGAGGCGCTGGTGCACCGCCTGGCGCTGGCCAAGGCCAACCGCGTCGCCGCGGACCATCCCGACCATCTGATCATCGGCTCCGACCAGGTGGCCCTGTTCAACGGCGAGATTCTCGGCAAACCAGGGAACGCCGCCACCGCGCGCCACAACCTCGAACGCTTCTCGGGTCAGCGGGTTCGCTTTCTTACCGGCCTGGCCCTGGTGGATACCCGCGCCAACCGCCACTGGGTCGGCCACGAGCGCTACGAGGTGGTCTTTCGACGGCTGAGCGAGGGCGAAATCGCCCGCTATGTCGAACGGGAGCAGCCGCTGGACAGCGCCGGCAGCTTTCGCATGGAGGGGCTGGGTATCGCCCTGTTCGAGAGGCTCGAGGGCGACGACCCCAACACCCTGATCGGCCTGCCGCTGATCCGCCTGTGCGCCCTGCTGCGCGAAGCTGGCCTGGACCCGCTGGGCGAGCCTCAGGGTAGCTGATAGCGCACCGGCGAACCGCTCGAGGGGACGCCCAGCCATTCCGCCGCGACCCGGCCGAAGCGACGCGTCAGCCGCTCGAAGGGGTCGAGGCGCGGCGTGTAGTCGTGCAGGCGCACCTCGCCCAGGCGCTGGCGCGAGAGCCCATCGAGGCTATCGAGGGCGTCGACCAGACCCAGCTCGACGGCCTGCTCGCCATTCCACACCAGCCCGGAATAGAGGCGTTCATCCTCGACCAGGCGATCGCCCCTTCCCTGGCGCACCGCCTCGACGAACTGCTGATGGGTGGTGTCGAGCACCGACTGCCAGAACTCACGCTGCTCCGGCGCCACCGAGGAGAAAGGATCGAGGAACGCCTTGTTATCCCCGGCGGCATAGACGCGACGCTCCACGCCGAGCCGCTCGATGGCTTCCTCGAAGCCGAAGCTGGCGAAGATCACGCCGATGGATCCGACCAGGCTGGCCGGCGCCGCGACGATCTCGTCGGCCGCCGCGGCAATGTAATAGGCCCCGCTGGCGCCGACGTCCTCGATCACCGCGATGATCGGCTTGTCGCCCTGCTCGCGCAGCCGGATCAGCTCATCATAGATACGCTGGGACTGGACCGGACTGCCGCCGGGACTGTCGATATGCAGCACCACCGCCGCGGCGCGCTCGGCCTCCCAGGCCCGCCTGACCCCCTCGATGACGCGCTCGGCGCTGGCCGGCGACTCCCCGTCGATCACCCCCCGAACCTTGACCACTCCCAGGTGTTCGCGCTCGGGCTCGCGAGCGGTCTGGGTACCGAAGATGCCGTAGAGCGTGGTGGCCAGCGAGCCCAGAATCAGCAGGGCAAAAAGAAGCGGAAGAACAGCTTCCAGCGCCGCGTGCGACGCTGCTCGACCAGCACCCCGTCGATCCAGCGATCCAGCATCTGCTGCTGCGCCAATCGCTGACGCTCTCGCAGGGTCTCGGCGCTCTCCGGCTCGTGCTGCGTCGCGGCCGCCTCGGCCTGCTTGGCCCCCCTCGCCTCCTTCGCCTGCTCGGGGCTCAGCTGAGGGCCCTGGGTCCAGCGGTCGTCACGCTTGTCATCATCGCTCATGGGCTTGCTGCACTCCTATGACGGTCCTGTTGTCGACACCCTCTCACCAGCTGAGCGAACCTGCCTTCGCCGACTGGCTCAGCGAGCGAGCCAGTCGAACAGTTCATCCACCTCACCGGCGGTAAACACCGGGCGACTCGCGGCAAGCCGCGCCGGTGCATGCACGCCCCAGGTCACCGCGACTCGATCCATCCCCAGGGCCCGCGCCATCTCCAGGTCGTACTCGGTATCGCCAACCATCACCGCCTCCTCGACGCCAACGCCGAGCTCATCGAGCAGCTCCTCGAGCATCTGGGGGTGCGGCTTCGAGCGGGTTTCATCGGCGGTGCGGCTGGCGTGAAACCAGCTGCCGCTGTCGCTCTCTCGGAACACGCGATCGAGTCCCCGGCGGCTCTTGCCGGTGGCCACCGCCAGGCGCCGTTCCTGGCGCTCCCGCAGTCTCGCCACGCCGGCCTCCACTCCGGGAAAGAAGCGCATGGGCGTGGTATCGCCCTGCACGAAATGGAAGGCATAGCGGCTGCGCAGCAGCTCGGCGCGGCCGGGATCGATGCCGGGACAGAGCCGCTCGATGGCCTCGGGCAACCCCAGGCCAATGATATCCCGTACCGCCTCGTCGGCCAGCTCCCCCAGTCGGCATCACGCGATGCCGACTGCATGCTGGACACGATACGGGCGGCGGAATCCATCAGGGTGCCGTCCCAGTCAAAGATCATCAATCGATAGCGCATCAGGGCTCCGGTCGGTCGGGTAGGCTTATCGGGTCGTCCGCGCTTGCCCAAGCACGGCTTCCAGGTCCTCGGGCAGCGGGGCGCGAATCTGCACCGGACGGCCGCTGGTCGGCTCAGGGAAGGTCAGCGAGGTGGCATGCAGGAACAGGCGGGACAGCCCCAGCCGCCTGGCGAGACTCTCGCCCTCCCGGGAGCCGTACTTGTCGTCGCCCAGCAGCGGATGACCGGCATGGGCAGCATGCACGCGAATCTGGTGGGTTCGTCCGGTTACCGGCTCGGCCGCCACCAGGGTGACCTTCTCGAAGGTCTCGCGCACCGCAAACCGCGTGCGCGCCACCTTGCCGTCGGCATCCACCCGCACCCGACGCTCCCCGTTGCCGGCGTCATAGCGGTCAAGTCGGGCGCTGACGAAGTCGCGTCGTGCCGGCCAGCGCCCGGCCACCAGCGCCAGATACTGCTTGTCCATCCGGTGCTGCTTGAGCGAGTCATTGAGCGCCAGCAGGGCCGGACGCGACTTGGCCAGCAGCAGGCAGCCCGAAGTGTCGCGATCCAGGCGGTGGACGAGCTCCAGAAAGTCGAGATCCTCGCGCACCTGGCGCAGCGCTTCGATCAGGCCGATCTTGACCCCGCTTCCGCCGTGCACGGCGAGCCCTGCCGGCTTGTTGATCACCAGCCAGTCGCGCCCCTCCACCAGCACGCTGCCGGCCAGCAGGTTGCGCAGGCTGTCACTGACCGCCCTGACCGCCTCACGCGGCGCCAGCTTGAGGGGAGGAATACGCACCAGGTCACCCACCGCCAGACGGGTATCCGCCTTGACACGCTTCTTGTTGACCCGCACCTCGCCCTTGCGCACGATGCGGTAGACGAGGGTTCGCGGCACGCCTTTCAGGCGCGCCATCAGGAAGTTGTCGACGCGCTGGCCAGCCTGCCCGTCGCCCACTTCCACCCACTGCACATCGCGTCCTTCGGTCATGTGACTCCCGCTCGAGAAATCGTTGTGAATCGGCATTCTAACGCACTCCGCGGCCCCCTGCGCCAATTGCCGCTCTCACCCATTACTGCTATATTGCCAGCTCGCTCGGATGGATCCCTTCGGTCCCATGGCGCCTGCCCGACAGACACGCAGGCCGGAGCGACGAAATCGGGCCGCAACGACCCCCATCAGAGGTCCTGCCGCCGACGAGTGACGTAATAGCTGCAAGACTCAGAGTTAGGGAAACGCTGAACAAATCGCCGAGCGGAGTGAAGCGCAAGGCGCATGGAGCGCAGGAACCGGAGCCTATGCGGTATAGGTGAGGATTCCGAGCACCGCGCAACGCAGCGATTTGCCCGTGCAGGCATTTGTGCAGTGTTTCCTTAGGTGAAAGACAGCTCAGGCCAGTGCAACACGCGCTGCCCCGATACGAACAAGCAGTAACGCCACGCCCGGATCCCGGCTCGCCAGCACACTGCTGGCGGGCGGTGGCCACGGGAATCGTTCAACATCGTGCCGGTGGCCGGCGTTGGCGAATCGATGAATGCCAGGTGTCTGGCGGTGACCGCAGGGCCGGATGGGAGAAGCCCCACCGAGACATGTCCTGCCTCCGCCGCGTACTCAACATGATCATCTCGAGCCGGCGCTCTACCTGGGCCGGCTCGAGCGGGCGCTACCGTGCATCCGCGACATGCGCTGAGCTACAAGCACGCAGCACCCAGAGGTTCGCCTTCGTCGTCGCCTTCGGGCGCCCACCGGCGCGTCCAGTTTGCGAGACAACATGAAACGGATGCTCATCAATGCGACCCAGCCCGAAGAGCTGCGCGTCGCTCTGGTCGATGGACAGCGCCTCTATGACCTGGACATCGAATCGGGTGCCCGGGAGCAGAAGAAGGCCAACATCTACCGCGGCAAGATCACCCGCGTAGAACCCTCCCTCGAGGCCGCCTTCGTCGACTTCGGCGCCGATCGCCACGGCTTCCTGCCGCTCAAGGAGATCTCCCGCGAATACTTCCTGAAAGAGACGTCGGGACGCCCCAGCATCAAGGAGGTGCTCAAGGAGGGCCAGGAAGTCATCGTTCAGGTCGACAAGGAGGAGCGCGGCAACAAAGGCGCGGCGCTGACCACCTTTATCAGCCTGGCCGGCCGCTTCCTGGTGCTGATGCCCAACAACCCGCGGGCCGGCGGTATCTCCCGGCGCATTGAGGGCGAGGAGCGTAGCCAGCTCAAGGAAGCCATGGGCCAGCTCACCGTCCCCGACAAGATGGGCGTGATCGTGCGCACCGCGGGCATTGGCCGCTCCACCGAAGAGCTGCAGTGGGACCTCGACTACCTGGTTCAGGTGTGGGAGTCGATCACCGAAGAGGCCGGCAAGCGCCCTGCCCCCTTCCTGATCTACCGCGAGTCCAACGTCATCATCCGCGCCATGCGCGACTATCTTCGCCAGGACATCGGCGAGGTGCTGATCGACAGCCCCGAGGTTCACCAGGAGGCGCTGGCCTTCATCCGCCAGGTGATGCCCTCCTACCAGCAGAAGATCAAGCTCTACGCCGACGAAGTGCCGCTCTTCTCGCGCTTCCAGATCGAGTCGCAGATCGAGACCGCCTATGAACGCGAAGTGAAACTGCCCTCCGGCGGCTCCATCGTCATCGACCACACCGAGGCGCTGGTGTCCATCGACATCAACTCGGCACGCGCCACCCGCGGCAGCGATATCGAGGAAACGGCGCTCCAGACCAACCTGGAAGCCGCCGACGAAATCGCCCGCCAGCTGCGGCTTCGCGACATCGGCGGCCTGGTGGTGATCGACTTCATCGACATGAGCCCGGCGCGCAACCAGCGCGAGGTCGAGAACCGCATGCGCGACGCCCTCAAGCTGGATCGCGCCCGGGTGCAGATCGGTCGCATCTCACGCTTCGGGCTGATGGAGATGTCGCGCCAGCGCCTGCGCCCCTCGCTGGGCGAAACCAGCGGCGTGGTCTGTCCGCGCTGTAACGGCCAGGGCACCATCCGCGACGTACGCTCCCTGTCGCTTTCCATCATGCGCCTGATCGAGGAAGAGGCCATGAAGGAGCGCAGCGCCCAGATCCGCGCCATCCTGCCGGTGCCGGTGGCCACCTACCTGCTCAACGAAAAGCGGGCGGTCCTGGCCGAAATCGAACGCCGCCAGGGGGTGCAGGTCATCATGCTGCCCAACCCCGACATGGACACCCCTCACTACGACGTCCAGCGCCTGCGTGACGACCATGTCGAGGAAGAGGGCGGCGTAGAAAAATCCAGCTTCGAGCTCTCGGTCGATACCGAGGTCGGCAAGGAGCCGGACAGCAGCGGCAGCCGACCGGTCCAGCGCGCCGAAGCGGCAGTCAAAACGGTGATCCATAACGAGCCGGCGCCCAGCTCCCTGCAGGAGGAGCCTGCCAGCCCCGCTCCTCCAACAGCACCGGTGCCGGCTGCCTCTGGCGTGCTCGGCCGGCTGGTCAAGGGCGTAGCCAAGTGGCTCGGCGGCAGCGAAGAAGAAGCCGGCAGCGAGCCGTCGCGCAAGCCGAGTCCACCTCAGCAGCCGACTCAGCGCAGCACGACGAACGGTGAGGAGCGTGGCGGCAGAGGCCGCAACCGCCGTCAGCGCAGTGAGCGCGCCGACAGCCGTGACGACGGTCGCGGCCAGCCGCGTGGCCAGGGGCGTCAGCAGGAGACCCGCGGCGACACCCGTCAGGACGGCGAGAGCCGCGGCGGTCGCCCAAGCCGTGGCGGCCGCGGCCAGCGCCCGGACAGAAACCAGCAGGAGGATGGCCGTCAGGGCGGTCGCGGCCAGCAGGAGAGCGGAAGCCGTCAGGCCGGCCCGCAGTCCGGCGGCCGCGATACAGCGCCCCGCCGCCAGAAGCCGGAGAGTGCCGACAAGGCGCCGGGAAAAACCACCGAGGCGCCGGGAAAAACCACCGAGAAGGTAGCCGAGGCCGCGGAAAAGCCAGAGAACGGCAAGCCCAAGCGCACCCGTAACAACCCGCGCAACCGCTCGCGCCAGCATGCCCTCAACCCCCAGGCCGAGGCCGAGCAGAAGCGGCTGCAGGCACAAGCCGCCGCGGCTCAGCCAGCAGAGGGGGCTGAGGCGCCCAAGGCCGAGACCAAGGCTGAGGCCAAGCCGGCAGAGAAGACCGCCGAGGCGCCCAAGGCCGACGTCAAGCCTGACGCCAAGCCGGCCGAGAAGGCTGCCGAAGCGCCCAAGGCCGACGTCAAGCCTGACGCCAAGTCGGCCGAGAAGGCCGCCGAGGCGCCCAAGGCCGACGCCAAGCCCGAGCTTAAACAAGAGCCCAAGCCGGCCGAGAAGGCCGCCGAAGCGCCCAAGGCCGACGCCAAGCCTGAGCCCAAGCCGGCCGAGAAGGCCGCCGAGGCGCCCAAAGCCGACGCCAAGCCTGAGCCCAAGCCGGCCGAGAAAGCCGCCGAAGCGCCCAAGGCCGAGACCAAGGCTGACGCCAAGCCGGCCAAAAAGGCCGCCGAGGCGCCCAAGGCCGAGACCAAGGCTGACGCCAAGCCGGCCGAAAAGGCCGCCGAGGCGCCCAAGGCCGAGACCAAGGCTGACGCCAAGCCGGCCAAAAAGGCCGCCGAGGCGCCCAAGGCCGAGCCCAAGGCTGACGCCAAGCCGGCCGAAAAGGCCGCCGAGGCGCCCAAGGCCGACGCCAAGCCGGCCGAAAAGGCCGCCGAGGCGCCCAAGGCCGACGCCAAGCCCGAGCTTAAACAAGAGCCCAAGCCGGCCGAGAAGGCCGCCGAAGCGCCCAAGGCCGAGACCAAAGCTGACGCCAAGCCGGCCGAGAAGGCCACCGAGGCGCCCAAGGCCGAGGCCGAGACAGCCGCCGCCGGTAGCGATGACAGTGACAAGCCTTCAGCGGCATCCCGGCGCCGTCGGCGCCGCGCCCACAACGACCCGCGGGAAATCCGCCGCCGGGAGCAGGAAGGCAAGGCGCAGGACGGCAAGCAGGGCTAGACCAGCCCCTGCACCATAGCGACGACGCCCGCGCAGATTGCGCGGGCGTCGTCCGTTAGGGCCGGCGGCTTTCTTGGGCTCAGCCGGCCAGCCGCGGCTCACGCTCCAGCGTCACCGCGAAGCGGGCGTATACCCGCGCCGCTACCCCCTCGGCAAAGGCCAGCAGCTCGGCGGCACTGCCGCCGCCGAAGTGCACCAGCACCAGCGCCTGGCGCTCATGCACACCGAAGTGACCAGCCCGCCAGCCCTTGAGGCCGCAGCGGTCGATCAGCCAGCCGGCAGCCAGCTTGACCCGTCCATCGGCCTGCACGAATTGGGGCATCTCGGGGTAGTCGGCCAGCAGCGCTTCGGCCTGTGCCCTCTCTACCACCGGATTCTTGAAAAAGCTGCCGGCGTTGGCAAGCGTTGCCGGGTCGGGAAGCTTCTCGCCACGTATCGCACAAACCGCCTCGGCCACGGCCAGCGGCGTGGGCTCTCCCCTTACCCGACTTGCCAGGTCGCCGTAATCGAGCCGAGGCCGCGGCGCTCTCGACAGCCGTAGCACCAGGCGGGTGATGACCACGCGCCCGGCAAGCTCGCCCTTGAAGATGCTGTCGCGATAGCCGAAGGCACAGTCGGCGGGGGTGAACAGCGCGTCGCGGCCATCCTCCAGGTAGCGCAGATGCACCGCCTCGAGCACATCGTCGAGCTCCACGCCGTAGGCGCCGATGTTCTGGATCGGCGCGGCACCGCAGTGGCCGGGTATCAGTGCCAGGTTCTCGACGCCCCACAGCCCGTGGGCGGCTAGCGTCATCACCAGCGCGTGCCAGTTGACACCGGCCTCGGCGTGAACGCGTACGCTACCGGCATCGCCCTCCTCCAGCCACCAGCCGGCCATCGCCGGCTGCACCACCAGTCCAGGCAGGCGCTGGGGCAGGATCAGGTTACTCCCCCGCCCAGCAGGGTCAGCGGCCAGCCCCGCCGGGCCGCCAACTGTAGCACCTCGCGAAGCGGAGCGTCGCCGTCGGGCGCCGCGAACCGCTCTGCCATGCAGGGCAGTCCCAGGGTGTTGGCCCGCGTCAGGTCGTGTTCGGCAAGGATCGTCGCGCTCAACGCCGCCCCGCCTCGAGACGCTGACGAATTTCCGCCACCAGCCCCCGGGAGGCCGCCTCGATCAGATCGAGTACTTCTTCGAACCCCTGCTCACCGCCGTAGTAGGGATCGGGCACCGCGCGATCCGGCTCGCCGGCGAAGGCCAGGAAAAGCCCGAGATGGGAGGCACAATCGGGCGGTCGGCGCGTCTCCAGGACCGCCAGGTTGTCGTGATCCATGGCCAGCAGGTAATCGAAATGCTGGAAATCCGCGTCGCTGAGCTGGCGGGCGCGCAGCTGGCCAAGCTCGATACCGCGACGAGCCGCAGCCTGCTGGGCCCGTGAATCCGGCGCCTTGCCCACGTGCCACGACCCGACGCCGCAGGAGTCGACCTCTACCCCGTCGGAGAGCCCCTCCGCCGCCAGCTGGCGGCGAAACACACCCTCGGCGGTGGGCGAGCGGCAAATATTGCCAAGACAGACAAAGAGCACACGCATGGTCAGCCTCCTCGCTTGGTTGTGTCCAGCAGCGCTCGCACGCGCTCCAGGTCCTCCAGCGTATCGACGCCGGCAGGGTTGGGTTCGCGTGCCAGCGCCACCTGGATGGCGTGGCCGTGGTGCAGCGCGCGCAGCTGCTCCAGCTGCTCGCGCTGCTCCAGCGGCGACGGCGGCCAGCGGCGATACTCGGCAAGAAAGCCGGCCCGATAGGCATAGAGCCCAATGTGGCGCAGCCAGGTATCGCCCACCAGGGGGCGGGCAAGGCCTTGCCACGCCAGCTTCCCGGCTCCCAGGCGGCTCTATCCCAGGGCACCGGGGCCCGGGAGAAGTAGAGGGCCCGGCCGGAGTGGGCCCGGACCACCTTGACCACATTGGGGTTGAACAGCGCCTCGACGTCGTCGATCGGCTCGGCCAGGGTGGCAATCGAGGCCGCCGGGTCATCGAACAGCCGCGCCGCCACCTGGTCGATCAAGCCAGGGGGAATCGAGCGGCTCGTCGCCCTGGACATTGACTAGCACCGCCTCGTCGGCCAGCCCCAGCCGGTCGGCCACTTCGGCCAGGCGGTCGGTGCCCGAGGGATGGTCATCTCGGGTCATCACCACTTCGGCGCCCCAGGGCACCAGGGCCTCGCGGATGCGCGGGTCATCGGTGGCGACCACCACCCGCGACGCCGCACTCTCACAGGCCCGCCGCCAGACATGGGCGACCATCGGCGCACCGGCAATGTCGAGCAGCGGCTTGCCCGGCAGCCGCGAGGCACCGTAGCGAGCCGGTATCACCGCGACGAAGTCGTTGTCGTCGGCTGTCACTTGCGTCGCCCTCATGGCTCGCCCGTGCGTCCCGGCGAGGGCGGCAACTTCTCGTCGACGTCCATCTGGCGCGCCTCCTCAGGCAGCATCACCGGGATACCGTCGCGAATCGGATAGGCCAGGCCGTCGAAATGGCAGCACAGCTCTTCACGCTCCCGGTCATATTTCAGCTTGCCCTTGCACAGCGGGCAGACCAGCATCGCCAGCAGTTCCTTGTCCATCATTGCACCTCCACACGGGAAATCATCCGCCGCCGGCCTGGGCCCGCGGGGTCACTCAGAAACCGTTCCGTCACTCTGCAACGCCGCGATGCGCCGGGAAAGCCAGGCGCCAAAGCCTGGCGCGGGCTCCGCCTCCACCTCCAGCACCCAGCCGTTGGCCGCCGCAAAGGTCCGACACTTCTCGGCATCCTTGGCGGTCATCACCACCGGCCGACTATCGCCGAACTCGAGATCGGCGCGGCTGAAGCGGTGATGGTCGGCGAAGGGGTGCCCCACTACCTCCAGACCCAGGCCCTCGAGGGTGGCAAAGAAGCGCCCCGGATTGCCGATGCCGGCCACCGCGTGCACCGGCCCGGCAAATGGCGGCGGCGCCACTCCATGGGCCGAGCCATCGGCCAGGGAGCGCCAGCGCTGCGGCGCCAGGCGAAACGCCCAGGCTCCCTCCGGTGGGGGAAGGCCGGTTCGCCGTTGATCAGCAGCGCATCGACCTGCGCCAGGCGCGTCAGCGGCTCGCGCAGCGGCCCGGCGGGCAGACAGTGTCCATTACCAAAGCCGCGGGCGCCGTCGACCACCACCAGCTCGATATCGCGCCCCAGCGCCAGGTGCTGCAGGCCGTCGTCACTGATCAGGATATCGCAGCCCAGCTCGCACAGCATCCGCGCCCCGCGCGGCCGGTCCGGGTCCACCACCACCGGCAGGCCGGTCTGGCGGGCCAGCATGCGCGGCTCGTCGCCGCACTGGGCGACCGGGGTGTCGTCCAGCACCCGCAGCGGATAGCCGGCCGCCTTGCCGCCATAGCCCCGGGAGACGATGCCCGGCCGCCACCCCTGCTCGCTGAGGTAGCGACCCAGCCAGGCCACCAGCGGCGACTTGCCGGTGCCGCCCAGGGTGATGTTGCCCACCACGACCACCGGCACCTCGGCCCGCCACACCGGGCGCCGCCCGTCACGGTAGGCAGCGGCACGGCGCGTGATCGCCAGCCGATAGAGCGCCGCCAGGGGGCGCAGCAGTGCCAGCCAGGGAGCGCCGCGATAGGCGGCCTCGAGCCAGCGCTCCCCCAGGCCCATCATGACTCCTGAAACTGCAGCCGATGCAGGGCGGCATAGGCGCCGTCGCGGGCCAGCAGCTCGGCGTGGGAGCCCTGCTCGACGATGCGGCCCTGCTCCATGACGAGGATGCGGTCGGCGCGCTCGATGGTGGAGAGGCGATGGGCGATGACGAAGGTGGTACGACCGCGGCACACCTCCTCTAGGGCCGCCTGGATGTAGCGCTCCGACTCGGTATCCAGGGCCGAGGTGGCCTCGTCGAGAATCAGCAGCGGTGCATCCTTGAAGATGGCCCGGGCGATGGCCAGGCGCTGGCGCTGGCCGCCAGACAGCATCACGCCGTTATCGCCCACCACGGTGGCATAGCCCTCGGGCAGCTGCTCGATGAACTCGTGGGCGTGGGCGGCCCGGGCCGCCGCCTCGACCGCAGCCGGGTCGGCGCCGGGCTCACCGTAGGCGATATTGTCGGCGATGCTGGTATTGAACAGAGTGACCTGCTGGGAGACCAGGGCGATCTGGCGGCGCAGTGGGGCCAGCCGGTAGTCGTCCAGGGGCACCTCGTCGATAAGCAGTCGCCCCTGGGTGGGCCGGTAGAAGCGCGGCAGCAGGCCAACCAGGGTCGACTTGCCGCTGCCCGAACGGCCGACGATGGCCACCATCTCCCCGGCCCGCACGCTCAGATCGATCCCCTTGAGCACCTCCGGCTGATCCTCGCCGTAGCGAAAGCGCACCCCCTCGAACACCACCCGGCCGCTGAGGCGCCCCGGCTCCACGCGGCCCTCATCGGGCTCGGCGGGCACCTCCAGCAGGCCGAACAGCTCGGCGGAGGCGGCGATCCCCTTCTGGATCTCGCTGTTGACCTCGGTGAGCTGGCGCACCGGCTTGGCCATCAGCGATGCCGCGGTGATGAAGGCCACGAACTCCCCGGGCGTCATGTCGGCCATCAGCGCCGGCGACATCGCCAGCCACACCAGCACCGCCAGCGACAGCGCCACCAGCAGCTGGATCACCGGGGTGCTGATCGCCTTGGTCAACGCCTCCTTCATGCTTTGCTGACGGTTGTAGTCGCTGGCCGCGGCGAAGCGGGCCTTTTCGAAGGCCTCGGCGCCGTGGGTGCGCACCACCCGGTAGCCGGTCAGCGCCTCGGAGGCCACATGGGTGACATCGCCCATGGAGTGCTGAATGCGCCGTGAGATACGCCGGAAGCGTTTGCTGGCATAGCGGACCACGCCGCCGATCAGCGGGGTCACCGCCAGGAACAGCAGCGTCAGCATCCAGTTGGTCCACAGCAGGTAGCCCAGCAGCCCCAGCACGAAGAGCCCCTCGCGCAGCACGATGGTCACCGCCTTGGTGGCGGCACCGGTGACCTGCTCCACGTGGTAGGTGACCCGCGAGATGAGATGGCCGCTGGAGTGGGCATCGAAGAAGCGCCCCGGCAGGTGCAGCATATGATCGAAAACATTGCAGCGCAGCGCATGGACCACGTTGCGCGCCACGTTGCTCATGAAGTAGGTGCCCAGGAAGGTGCCGAGTCCCCGGGCGGCGAACATGCCCACCACGAACAGCGGCAGGAACAGCCGGAAACTGGCGGTGGGGTCCTGGATGCCGTCGATCAGACGCTTCATCATCTCCGCCAGGGCGGTGCTGGAGGCGGCATAGATGGCATAGCCGAGGATAGCCAGCAGGAAGGAAACCCAGTGCGGTTTCACATAGCCCAGCAGGCGCCGGTAGAGCGTCCAGCCCGAACGTTGGGTGCCGTCTTGAGTCACGGTGTCTCCGTTGGCAGCGGTGGCGCGGTGGCGTCTCGAGTGGCGATACGGACCCGCTGGATACCCAGCGCCCCTGCCTGGTCGAGGGCTCTAACCACGTCGGCATGGGCGGCACGGGCGTCGGCCTCCACCACCAGGCCGTGCTGCCGGGCCGGCTCGGCCTCCGCCGCCAGGGCCTCGGCGAGCCCCGCCGCGGCGAGGTCGCGGTCACCGAGCCGGTAGCCTCCCTGTTCGGTGACCACCAGGGTCACCGGCGACGACTCCAGGTCGGTGCCGGCGACGCTCTCCGGCAGGGTGAGCTCCAGCGCCTGGCGGGTCTCGAAGGTGGTGGAGACCATGAAGAAGATCAACAGCAGGAAGACGACATCGATCAGCGGCGTGAGGTTGACCTCCACCGGATCGCGGCGCCGGCGCACGAACCTCACGAGCGCTTCACCTCCGGCGCGATGCGCCCGTCGGCCTCGCGCCGATCATCCGCGGCCCGAGCGCCGCCGCGAGGCTCGCTCTCCGGGCCTTCGCTGACGCCGAGTTCCCCCTGATAGTGGGCGAGAAACTCGACGACCTGCCCGGCCTGCTCCTCCATGCGCACGGTGATGTCCTCGACCCGGCGCTGGAAATAGCGGTGGAACATCAGCGCGGGGATGGCCACGGTGAGGCCGGCGGCGGTGGTCACCAGGGCCCGGGAGATCCCGCCCGCCAGGTCGGCGGTACGGCCGACGCCGTCGCCGGCCACGATCACTGCGAACACCTCGATCATGCCCACCACCGTGCCCAGCAGGCCGATCAGCGGGGTGATGGCGGCGATGGTGCCCAGCGGGCTCAGGAAGCGCTCCATGTCGTGGATCACCGCGGTGGCGGCCTCCTGCAGCCGAGCGCGCACCTGCTCATGACCCAGCCGCGCATTGCGCAGCCCGGCGGCCAGCACCCCGCCCAGCGGCGAGTGGGCCTCCAGCCAGTAGAGATTGACCTGGCCGCGCACCACCAGGCCGCAGACTTCCTGGCCCAGGCCATACGGGGCGATGCGCCGGACGCGCAGGGTCCACAGGCGCTCGATAACGATCACCGTGGCCACCAGCGAACAGCCCAGCAGGGGCAGCATCAGCCATCCCCCGGCGACGAGCGCATCCATCACGTCCATCCTCACCTCTCCTCACGCGGCCCGGACGGCATCCGGGCAGGCCATCAGTGGGGCGATTCTACCGCATGGCACCCCCCTTCGACACCGCCGCGGCGCCAGGGAGCCTTGCGCTCGGTCGCCGGTGCCACACCGTCGTCACGGCCAAGCCACAGGGTCACGGCGCCATCCTCGGCGGTGCTCCATCGGCAGCTGCCGGCGCGCCGGAAACGCCGCACCACCTCGGCGTGGGGATGACCGAAGGCACTGTGGCGGCCGGCGCTGTAGATCACGTGCTCGGGCGAGAGCCGCTGGACCAGCTGCGGGCCCGAGCTGGTGCGACTGCCGTGATGGCCGGCGACCAGCACAGTGACCGGCCCCTCGACATCGCGCAGGAATGTGCGCTCCACTCGGCGCCCCGCGTCACCGGTGATCAGCAGCCGATGCTCCCCGACGCTCACGTCGAGCACGCAGGAGCGGTCGTTGCTGGAGAGCGCCTGCGTCTCCTTCGGCGGCCACAGCACCCGGTAGCGTATCCCGTCGCGCTCCCATCGCTGTCCGCGACGGCAGGGCGCAAAGGGCACGCCGATCGCTTCGCCCAGCGGGGCCAGAAACTCGCCCACCCGGTGCTGCTCGGCCAGCAGCGGTACGCCGCCGGCATGGTCCAGGTCGTCATGGCTGACCATCACCGCATCGAAGCGCTGCCCCGGCGGCCAAAGAGCTGCCAGCGGGGTAAAGCCGGAACGGAAACGCGGCCCGGTATCGTAGAGCAGCCGGTAGCCGGCGCTGCGCAGCTCCACCAGCTGCCCCTGCCCCACGTCCTGCACCCGGACCCGCAACGTGCCGGGTTCCGGCTCGGGGGGGCCAGGGTCAGCATGGCGATCGCCAGTAGCGCGCTGCCCCCGAGGCGCAGCCCCATGGTCAGGGCGGGCAGCGACCAGAGCAGTGCCACCAGCCCCAGCATCAGCGCCAGCGGCAGCACCGTTTCGGGGGCCGGCCACCAGGGCGGCAGCCAGCTCACGGCGAAGGCGAGCAGTGCGATCAGCGCCCGGGCCAGGCGCTCGAAGAGCCACCAGCACAGCGCCGACAGGGGGGCAAAGGGGTCAGCAGCCAGCCTGCCAGCCCCAGCGGCACCAGCAGCGAGCTGACCAGCGGCACCGCCACCAGGTTGACCAGCGGGGCGGCCGGCGCCAGTCGCGCGAAGGCGAGCAGGACGGCGGCGGCCATCAGCGGTGCCAGCAGCAGCTGGGTGCGCACCAGCGCCCAGACCCAGCCGCGCACGCCTCGAGGCCGCGCACGCCCCTGCCAGATCAGGATCAGCAGCGCCACGGCCACGAAGGAGAGCCACAGCCCCGGGCGCCACACCGACAGCGGGTCGACCAGGACCACCAGCCCCAGCGCCAACCACCAGGCCTGCCAGGGCCCGGGGGCGTGGCGCCCGCTTGCCACCCAGAGCCCCACCAGGGTCATCAGCATGGCGCGCATCGCCGGCGGCTGCAGCCCCGACAGCCAGGCGTAACCAACGGCCGCGGCACCGGCCAGCCACCAGGGCCAGGTCGCCAGGCGCCAGCGACCGGGGGTCATCAGCCGCGCCGCACCGCGTGCCACCAGCAGGGTGAAGGTGGCCACCAGGCCCACGTGCAGCCCCGAAATCACCATCAGATGAGTGGTGCCGCTGGCGTTGAGCAGCGCCCAGTCGTCGCGTTCGAGCCGATCGCCGGCGCCCAGGGTCAGCGCCGCCAGCCAGCGACTCGCCGTCGGCGACAGGTCGCGCTCGTCGAGATGGGCCAGCGCCAGGCGCCGCGGCGAGGGCCCCGGGAGCGCCAGCCGCCGCGGCGCCGGCTCGCTTCGCACATAGCCGGTGGCCTGAATGCCCTCCCGCCATAGCCAGGCGCGGTAATCGAAGGCGCCGGGATTGGCGAAGCCCGCCGGCGGACGCAGCCTCACGGTCAGCGCCCAGCGTTCGCCGGGCTGCATGGCTGGGGCCTGGAAATGGCTGAGTCGAATGCGCCGCAGCTCGTCGCAGGGCAGCCGGCCTGCGGCCAGCGGACGGCAGTCGTCGACGCGCACCAGCAGGCGGGTCAGCGCTCCCTGGGTCGTGACCGACTCGAGCCGCCCCTCCACCGCCAGGTCGGCCCGCAGAAGGCCGTCAGGCAGATCCGCCCCCCGGGCCAGCAGCAGCTGCCCCGCCGTCAGCGCCACCACCGCCCCCAGTCCCACCAGACGCCAGCGCCCCGCCGCGACCAGGCCCAAGAGTGCGATCCCCCAGGCCTCCGCTACGCCCGGCGGCGACAGCCAACCCAGCGCCACACCGCCCAGACTCGCCAGCGCCAGCGGCAACGCCACTCCCATACGCACTCCCTTGCCCAGCGGCCGTCGCCCCGGCGAACGGGGACGACGCGCCTTCCCTGGCCTCGCATGCGCGCCCGACCTATTCACGCCACGGCATAGCGACGCCCTCGCCTTCCATGGATAATAGCCCGGTCATCAAGCAGCGAGCCAAGTCGACATGCCGCGCCGATTCCTGCAGCGCTACATGCCCAAGCCCGAGACGCTCAGTCGCCAGCGCTCCCTGCGCTTCATGAGCCATCTGATCGCCGACCCCGGCCTGTGGATTCTTTCGCGGCGCAGCGTCGCCAACGCCTTCTCGGTGGGACTGTTCAGCGCCATGCTGCCGATCCCCTTCCAGATGGTGGTGGCCGCCTTCGGCGCCTGGGTGCTGCGCTGCAACCTGCCCCGTCGGTGGGGCTGGTGTGGATCACCAACCCCCTGACCATGCCGCTGATCTTCTACGGCAACTACCGACTCGGCGCCTGGCTGATGCAGGCCCCGGCCCGAGAGGCGCCAGAGCGTGTCTCCACGCGCTGGATCGCCGAGCAGATGGCCGACATCCTGCCGGCACTGGCCGTCGGCTCGATGGCCTCGGCGCTTATCGCGGGCCTGCTCGGCAACGTGGTCATTCGCCTGATCTGGCGCTGGCAGGTGTCGCGCAGCTGGAAGCGGCGCACCCAGAAGCGCCGCGGAAGACGGCGCGAACTAGAAGAGTGATCCCGGCCCGAGCGGGTCGGGGTGAGCGCTCAGGCGCGCTCGGGCTGCTCGCTGAGACGCCCGCCGTCCAGGCGCAGCACGCGGTCCTGATGGGCGGCCAGGGCGGTATCGTGGGTCACCACCACGAAGGCGCAAGCGGTGGTGCGGGCCAGATCATCCATCAGCGCCAGAATGCTCGCCGCAGTGGTCTGGTCCAGGTTGCCGGTGGGCTCGTCCATCAGCACCAGGCTGGGGTCGGTGACCAGCGCCCGGGCGATCGCCACCCGCTGGCGCTCGCCCCCGGAGAGCTCCCCGGCTTGTGAGCGGCGCGCTCGGCGATGCCCACCTTTTCCAGCAGCTCCCGGGCCCTGGCTTCCGCTGCTTTCTTGCGCTGGCCGCGCACGATCAGCGGCAGCGCGGCGTTCTCCAGGGCGGTGAACTCGGCCAACAGATGATGGAACTGATAGACGAAGCCGATGTGCCGATTGCGAAAGCGGCCCAGCGCGGCCTCGCCGAGTTCCAGCAGGGATTCCCCGGCGATGCGCACCTCCCCCGGCTGGGCCGATCCAGCCCGCCCAGCAGATTGAGCAGAGTGGTCTTGCCGGAGCCGGAGCTGCCGACGACGGCGACTCGCTCGCCGGCCCGCACCTCCAGGGAGAGGCCGTCCAGCACGGTGACATCCTGGGGCCCCTCGCGATAGATTCGCGTCAAATCGTGGCACGCCAGCATCACCTTGCCGCTGGGGGCTGTCGTCTGGCTCATGCTGCTCTCCTGGTTGCGGGTCGCCATATCATTCATAGCGCAGCACCTCGGCGGGCTGGACCCGCGCCGCCCGCCAGGCCGGATAGAGGGTCGAGAGGAAGGTCAGCCCGAAGGCGGCGGCGACGATGTTGCGCACGTCGTCCCAGTGCAGCCGGGACGGCAGGTCGCTGATGAAGTAGACCCCGGCGTCGAGGAACTGGATGCCGAGCAGCGATTCCACTCCACCGATCAGATCGGAGATGGTCAGCGCCAGCAGCACGCCCAGCCCCACGCCCACCAGGATGCCGATCACCCCGATGGCCATGCCCTGCACCATGAAGATGCCCATGATCGAGCGGGGCGTGGCGCCGATGGTGCGCAGGATGGCGATATCGGCGTGCTTGTCGGTGACCACCATGACCAGGGTCGAGACGATATTGAAGGCCGCCACGGCGATGATCACCGTGAGCAGCAGCCCGATCATGCGCTTCTCCATCTGGATCGCCTGAAAGAGGTTGCCGTGGGAGAAGGTCCAATCCACGCCACGATAGCCCGGCCCCAGCTCGTTGACGATGGCCCGGGTCTCGCTGGCCGCGGCGAAGAGATCGTCGAGCTCCAGTCGCAGCCCACCCACGGCGTCGCCCAGGCGCGCCAGCGTCTGCATATCCTCGATATTGGCATAGGCCAGATTGGCATCGAGATCGGCGCCAACGCTGAAGATCCCGCTGACCGTGAAGCGCTTGAGCCGCGGGAAGACGCCGGCCGGGGTGATCGAGGCCTCCGGCACCAGCAGGGTGACCCGGTCACCGACGCCGACGCCCAGATGCCGAGCCAGCATGGAGCCGAGCACCACGTTCCACTCGCCGGGTACCAGGTCGTCCAGGCTCCCCTGGCGCATGTGGCGACCGATGATCGAGACGCGATCCTCCCACTCGGGATGAATGCCATTGACCATGGCGCCCTCGTTGCGCCCGGCCACCGAGAACATGCCCTGCTGCTGAATATAGGGGGCGGCGCCGATCACCCGCTCGCGCTGGGTAAGCTGCTCGGCCAGCGCTTCCCACTCCACCAGGCCGGTGCGCGACTCGATCTTGGTGTGGGGCACCATGCCCAGAATCCGGGTGCGCAGCTCGTGGTCGAAGCCATTCATCACCGACAGCACCAGAATCAGCACCGCCACGCCCAGCATCAGCCCCAGCATGGAGGTCAGTGAGATGAAAGAAATGAAGTGGTTACGGCGCTTGGCGCGCACATAGCGCAGCCCGATCAGCAGTGGCAGGCGGTCTAGCATCATGGCGTTCCTTGTCAGCGGGGGATCATGGTACGGTTTTTTGCTCCGCGCTGCACCGGGGGCACCGCGCGTTTCCGCGATGCTTGCAACTTTGACGGGCACGGCCGACACGCGCCCTGATAGACTGGGCACCTGCCGAGATCTCACGGCCTACCCAGACCACGCGAGAGCCGAGATGTTTCGCACCCTTGCCATGCTGCGCTCGCTGCAGAGCGCCCACGCCTCCCTGCAGGACACGCGGGAAACCATTCAGCGCGCCTGCGACTATCGCTGGCTGCGCCGGGCCTTTCCCCACGGGGTGCTGACCGCGACGTCCCGCCGCCTGCACGACGGTACCCCCGCGATCGCGGTGGCGCTGCCGTTTGCGGCCACGGCGGAGCGCATGGACGGGGCAACTGGCCCGCGGCGCCGGCCGAGCGCGAGGGCTGCCGGGTCGACGGTGCCCACGCCTGCCGAGCCGCCGGCGCGCCGGCCTACCGCACCCTGGAGAGTCTCTCCCAGGGGCTGGTGCACGGCGCCGTGGGCGTGCTGCCCGATGCGGCCCGCTTCGACTACCTGCTCAACCAGCGGGCCCTGACTCTGACCTGGCGACGCACCGCGAGCCTGCCCGAGAAGCTGGCCCGGTCGCTGCTGGAAACTCTTGACCCCGAAGCGGCCGAGGTGGCCGAGCGCCGCGGGCTGCTGCTGCTCGAGGTCAGCGTGCCCTGTGCCGATGACCGGATCCAGGCCAGCGGCGAGTGGCTCGACGAGCGGCTCGACCAGTACCGCCGCCTGCTGCCCAGCGCCCCGCGCTCCTGACGCCCGGGGGCGTCGTCTCCTCCAAGGACTTGCATCCTGCTCAGGCGCCGCCTACATTTCGCCAGCGCCGACCGACCGGCCGCGCCCCCCTAGACTCCCGACGTAAGGCTCTGCTCCATGGCCAACCGCCTGCTCCCCGAATGGCACCCCCAGGACGCCGTCCAGCTCACCTGGCCGGCGCCGACCAGCGACTGGGCCCCGCTGCTCGAGCGCATCGAGGCCACCCTGGAGGCCATGGTGGTGGCCATCGCCCGCTATCAGCGGGTGCTGATCAGCGTGCCCGATGGCGCGACCCGGCGCCATCTCGCCCACCGCCTGGCCTGCCTGGGCGTGGCCGCCGACCGGCTGACCCTGGTCGTCGCCGACAGCGACGACACCTGGACCCGGGATCACGGCCCGCTGGCCATTGAGCGCGATGGGGAACTCGTCCTGCTCGACTATGTCTTTACCGGCTGGGGCGGCAAGTTCGAAGCCGCCCGTGACAACACCCTGACCCGGCGCCTGGCCGATACCGACGTCTACGCCTGCCCGGTGATCAGCCACGACCTGGTGCTGGAGGGAGGGGCTATCGAGTGCAACGGCGAAGGGACATTGCTCACCACCGAAGCCTGCCTGCTCAACCCCAACCGCAACCCGACCCTGGACCGTGACGCGGTGGAGAACAGGCTGCGCGACGACCTCGGGGCGAGCCGGGTGCTGTGGCTGGCCAACGGCCATCTGGAAGGCGACGACACCGACAGCCATGTGGACACCCTGGCGCGCTTCTGCGACCCGGCCACCATCGCCTATGTGCGCTGCGACGACGAGGCCGACCCCCACTACCCGGCCCTGGCCGCCATGGAGGCGGAGCTCAAGGCGCTGCGGCAGGCCGACGGCAGCCCCTATCGGCTGATCGCCCTGCCCTGGCCGCGGCCCTGCCACGACCCGGAGGACGGCCACCGCCTGCCGGCCACCTATGCCAACTTCCTGATCATCAACGGCGCGGTGCTGGTGCCCACCTACGGCGACGCCGCCGACACCCGGGCGCTGACCGCCCTGGCCGGCGCCTTCCCGGGGCGCGATATCATTCCCATCGAGTGCCTGAGCGTGATCCGCCAGCACGGCAGCCTGCACTGCCTCACCATGCAGCTGCCCAGGGCAGCCTGGCCGACCTGACCTGAGGGCAGATCGGAAGCACAACACCAGGGGCGCTGGGGACAAGCCGAAGAGGAGGTCCTACGCCAGGGATGGCGTCGGTAGCGTACAGGGAGGTATTCACAGCGCCTCCTTGCAGGCTTGTCGCCAGAAAAGCCCCGAGAAACGAGCAACCGAGGAGGTTTCATCATGCCCCGCCATCTGAAGGTCGGCCTGGTCCAGCAGCCCGCCTGGCCCGACAAGGCCCGAAGCCTCGCCGAGAGCGAGGCCGGCATCCGCGAGCTGGCCGCCGCCGGCGCCGAGCTGGTCATGCTGCAGGAGCTGCACGCCACCCACTACTTCTGCCAGTACGAAGACACCGCGCTGTTCGACCTGGCCGAGCCTCTGGACGGTCCCACCGGTACCCGCCTGGCGGCGCTCGCCGCCGAGCTCGATATCGTGCTGGTGGGCTCGCTCTTCGAGCGCCGCGCGCCGGGGCTCTATCACAACACCGCGGTGGTCTACGACCGCCAGCAGGGGGCCGTGGGCCACTATCGCAAGATGCATATCCCCGACGATCCGGGCTTCTACGAGAAGTTCTACTTCACCCGGGGGATATCGACGCCGCGCGCGGCCAGGGCTTCGAGCCCATCGACACCTCGGTGGGGCGACTCGGGCTGCTGGTGTGCTGGGACCAGTGGTATCCGGAAGGCGCACGGCTGATGGCCCTGGCCGGCGCGGAGCTGCTGCTCTACCCCACCGCCATCGGCTGGGACCCGGCCGACGACGACGCCGAGAAAGCCCGTCAGAAGGACGCCTGGACGCTGATCCAGCGCAGCCACGGCGTCGCCAACGGCCTGCCGGTGATCGTCGCCAACCGGGTCGGCCACGAGCCCGACCACTCGGGGATGGGCCGCGGCATCGACTTCTGGGGAGGCAGCTTCATCTGCGGCCCCCAGGGCGAACTGCTGGCCCACGCCGGGGTGCAGGCCGAGCGGCTGCTGGTGACCCTGGACATGGCCCGCGGCGAGGAGGTGCGGCGAATCTGGCCATACCTGCGCGACCGCCGCATCGACGCCTATGGGGATTTGACCCGGCGCTATCGGGATTGACAGTGGAGGCCTGGCCAGACGAGAAGGCGTAGCGCACTTGGCGTTCGGCCTCCTGGCGCAGGTCATTGGCACGCTGCGCGGCTTCAGCTGTCGACAGTTCGCGCCGTCGTAGCCCAGGGTCAGGCGCTCGCCGTTGGGGCCTCGCGCTCGATCAGGTTGCCGGCGCCGTCATGGCGGTAGCGGCTGCCGTCGAGCTGGCTGAGCCGGTTGCTACTGTTGGCCGCGGGTGGGTTGCCCGCTTGTGCCTCCAGACGATTACCGGCGGCGTCCATCGGGTAGCGGTGGGCGTGGTCGCCGTGCTGGCTGGCGATCAGCCGCCCGGCCGGGTCGTAGCGGTAGGCGATGGTGCTGGCCTGGCCTTGGCCCTGCTGGGTGCGGAAGGTCATCCGCCCCAGGGCGTCGTACTGGTAGTGCTGCTTGCCCTGGGCGCCTCCCGTGCTGCTGAGGCTCAACTGGGCGATCTGGCCGAGCTCGGTATAGCCGCGCTCCAGAATCAACGGTTGGGGACTGCCATTGGCGTCCGGTGCGCTGAGGTGGAAACGCCGCCGGGTCTCGCGATGCAGGGCATCGGGCTCCAGGGCGATCTCCAGGCCGAGCTCGCTGGCCAGCAGGCCATGCAGGTGGCCGCTGCCGTAGGTCAGCCAACTGAGCTCGGGCAGGTCGCCGAACTGGCTGGCCTGGGGGGCGCCGGTGGCGGTCAGGGTGTGCTGGTGTTGCCACTGCCAGCCGCTATCTCCTTCCAAGCCGGCATGCCGCTGCTGTTCGCCGCTTGGACGCCCCGCCCCCCAGTGTCAGGATGACTGTCGTGCCCTCTGATACCCTGTTCCTATAAACCGATCAGGGGGGCGAAAGGAGACACTCATGCCTCGTTACTCAGAGGAGCGCCGGCAAGCCAGCGGGGTTGGCCGTTGGGGCCGAGTAGCTGCAGCGGGGTGCCCAGGGCGTCGGTGACGTAGGCGCTAAGGCGGCGCGCTGGCTCACCATCGTGCTGCGTTTCATCGATTCTGAGCATGGGCACGAAGGTGCCCGGTTCGTAGACCACGGTGGTGCGCTGGCGATCGGTTTCCTCATGGACCAGGCGGTCGCCGTCCCAGCCGTAGTGGTGGGTGGCGGTGGTGCCGTTGGTGTGGCGCACGCGCTTGCCGATGCGCCGGCCCAGGGCGTCGTAGCGGTAGTGGGCCTCTCGAGTATGACCGTACGCGCTGGTGTGGGTGAGCGTGACCAGGCCTGCCTGCTGGTCAGCGGGCACTCGGCCACGCTACCGCCAGGGAAGGCAGCGAGGTGCCTTCCCTGGCGGGTAGTGCATGGGTGCAACGTCCGTGTTGCATTTATTGGTTGAGTTCAGGTCAAAGGGTCACGGAGCCTGTCAACATAGATGACACATGAAATAGCTCTGGCTCTTTAAAATCCTGCTGCTTGTGGCACCGGTTCCCGCTCGGGATTTAGGTACACGACCTTTGGCAAACTGAGTTTCCGGATGCCACCTGACCAGCGTCCCGGGTGGCGCTGCTTCGCCGCCTCGAAGACTTCCCGGCGCTTCGCCAGGATACCTTCGGCTTCGCCGCTATGACGCTGACTCGGCGTGACGTAGCGAAGCGCACTGTGCCGATGCTCCTGGTTGTACCACTCGGTGAATCGCTGGACCCACTCCTGCGCCTCGGTCAGGGTGGCAAAGCCATCGACGGGAAAACCCGGCCGGTACTTCAGCGTCTTGAAGGCCGACTCGGCGAAGGCGTTGTCGTTACTCACCCGTGGACGGTTATACGACGGGGTGATGCCCAGGTCGTAGAGTTTCTCCAGGAAGGTCGCTGCCTTCATCGGGCTGCCGTTATCTGAGTGGAGAATCAAGGGCTTGTGACGATCCGTGAGGTGCTCTCGCCAGCAGGCCTTTTGAATCAGCTCGGCGGCCAGCTCGCCGGTCTCCGTCTCGTAGACCTCGTGCCCAACGATCTTGCGGCTGAAGACATCCATGATCAGATACAGGTACCACCAAGTGCCGCGTGCTGGGCCTGGCAACCAGCTGATATCCCAGCACCAAAGCCGGTTTGGCGCGGTGGCTTGATGCGTGGTCGGCGGGCGCTTGCGCTGTGGGGCCTGTTGCCGGCCCCGGTGATGTTGCTGGTCGTATTCATGCAGTACTCGATACATCGTCGACTCAGAGGCCAGGTAGCGGCCCTTGTCCGCCTGATCGGCCACGATGAAGGCCGGAGGGCGGCTCCGATACTCCGGGGCGTTGCACAGCGCCACGATTGCCTCCCGCTCCTCAGGCGATAGCTTATTGGCCGGTTCCGGGCGGTCGGCATCGGGGCGGCGATCAGCCGTCACCTCGCCTTCGGCGACCCAGCGATGAGTCAGGTCCGCACGTTGATGCCCATCACCTGACAGGCCTTGGCCAGCCGAGCACCGTCATGCTGGGCATCTTGCACCAGGGTCACGATGCGCTGGCGATCCGGGAGGCTGGTCAGTCGTCCTCGTCGTTGGTCGTGCCCCAGATCGCCTCGGCCTTTTTTGACAGGGCCAGCAGCGCCGCTGTCTCAGCCAGAGCCTTGTCCTTGCGGCGTATCTCACGCTCCAACTGGCGGAGCCGCTTCTTCTCTTCCTTGCGCTCCTGGCGGAGCTGCTTGGCCTGCGCTGCCGCCTCATCGTTGGCGTTCATGCAGGCATCCCGCCAGGCCTCCACCTGCTCGGGGTAGAGCCCACGCTCACGGCAATAGGCGCTGAGCTCGGCCTCGTTCATCGGGGCCGTCTCCAGGACGATTTGGAATTTCTCCTGGCTGGTCCACTGGTCGGGCTGGGTCGAACGTGATGGCAAAACCTGTCCTCGTGCTCTGGCCTGTTTCCGCCAATTGTAGAGGGTTGTCGCTGTGATGCCTTCCTGCTCGGCGAGTTCCGGGATGGTCATGCTCATGGGCGGCGCCATCTTCCGGAGGATGGCTTCCTTACGCTCTGCGGGGTAACGCACGCTGATCACCTCTCAATCCGTTTAGGTGACAACTACGTTGACAGATAGGGGTCACACTAATTAAAAAACTCCGGCACACAGCACAAGCAACTGAGAGAAGAAGAACATAACCGAGCTTTGCGCCCAGGCCATCCTGTTTTTAAAGTTTTTCTCCAAAACTATAAAAAAGTCAAAAAGAAAAACACAGGAAGCGAGCACCATATGACAATGACCAAGGCCAGCCTTGGCATTCTCTCAAGCAAGAGTGGCCGGTTTATAAACATGACCCTATATAATGGCGAAAACAGGAAAAACCCAACTGCGAAAAGCAATAGCCTTGGCATCATGGGAAGACCAATGATGCCTATCACATACAAGACATAGAGCGGAAGCATAGTTAAGCCTTCCACCCATTTATTCCTCCAATAAATCGATGAACCCTGCAAATGCATTAATTTCTCCCAGGAACACACATACCCAAACTGTAATACTGATCAGACAAACCATCGCCATCCATATCGTAAAACCTTGACTGCATAACACTTATACTATTAGGTGAGGCAACCCCAAACACAAACACGAAAAGGGGATGGCCTTTAATAAACGCACCTGTGCCAGGATCAATCTTAAGTGTACCACCGGTAACACTCCCGAGCCTGTTGCCTAATGCTGCGTTAGTCAGTCGTTCAAGCGTAGATCTTGGAGCAGGACCTTGTGAAGTAATGGGGGGCCGGTACGTCCCCGACGTCCTGATTGATCAATATCCCCTGGGCGATTAAACAACCCCAACGGATCCACCATGCCGGTGGGGTTGGTCACATAGCCATACAAGTTCATCCCGCCGTTCAGGCCAATCGGGTCCTGGCTGATATACCGCCCTTGCTGGGGGTCGTAGTAGCGGTGGCGGTTGTAGTAGAGGCCGCTCTCTTCGTCGTGCCACTGGCCCTGGAAGCGGATAGGTTGGGTGACGTTGCGCTCGGCGCGCTGCTTCTTGACCGCGGCCCAGTCGTCGGGGTCGGCGAGCCAGCGGGGTTGGCCGTTGGGGCCGAGTAGCTGCAACGGGGTGCCCAGGGCGTCGGTGACGTAGGCGCTAAGGCGACGCACTGGCTCACCATCGTGCTGCGCTTCATCGATGCGCAGCATGGGCACGAAGGTGCCGGGTTCATAGACCACGGTGGTGCGCTGATGGTCGGTTTCCTCATGCACCAGGCGGTCGCCGTCCCAGCCGTAGTGGTGGGTGGCGGTGGTGCCGTTGGCGTGGCGCACGCGCTTGCCGATGCGCCGGCCGAGGGCGTCGTAGCGGTAGTGGGCCTCGCGGGTATGGCCGTAGGCGCTGGTGTGGGTGAGGTGCACCAAACGGTTGGCGCCGTCGTAGCCCAGGGTCAGGCGTTCGCCGTTGGGGGCCTCGCGCTCGATCAGGTTGCCGGCGCCGTCATGGCGGTAGCGGTTGCCGTTGAGCCGGCTGATCTGGTTATCGGCCTGGGCGGAGGCCTGGCCTTCGAGGCGATTGCCGGCGGCGTCCATCGGGTAGCGGTGGGCGTGGTCGCCGTGCTGGCTGGCGATCAGCCGCCCGGCCGGGTCGTAGCGGTAGGCGATGGTGCTGGCCTGGCCTTGGCCCTGCTGGGTGCGGAAGGTCATCCGCCCAGGGCGTCGTACTGGTAGTGTTGCTCGGCGCTAAGGCCGGGCCTGCCCAGGCTGAGGTGGGCGATCTGGCCGAGGGCGGTATAGCCGCGCTCGAGGATCAGCGGTTGGGGACTGCCATTGGCGTCCGGCGCGCTGAGGTGGAAACGCCGCCGGGTCTCGCGGTGCAGGGCATCGGGTTCCAGGGCGATCTCCAGGCCGAGCTCGCTGGCCAGCAGGCCATGCAGGTGGCCACTGCCATAGGTGAGCCAGCTTAGCTCGGGCAGGTCGCCGAAGCGGCTGGCCTGGGGCGCGCCGGTGGCGGTCAGGGTGTGCTGGTGTTGCCACTGCCAGTCGCTCGCGCTGTGGCTGCCTGCTGGTATGGCGTGATGCCGCTGGCGTTCGCCGCTTGGCCGTCCCGCCTCGTCGAAGACGAACGTGACCTCGCCATGGGCGTTCTCGGCGCCGGCCAACTGGCCATCGGCGCGCCAGTGGTAGCGCTCCGTCGTGGCCGGGGCGGCGTCGGTCTCGGGCAGATGGCGGGCGATCAGCCGGCCGTTGGCGTCGTAATCAAAACGGGTGACCAGCGGCTGGCCGTCGGGGCCCGGGCGGTTGACTTCCGTGCGTTCGATCAGCTGGCCGGCGGCATCATAGGCATAGCGCTGTTCGCGGCCGTCGGGGCCGGTCTCACTGATGAGTCGATCCATCACGTCATAGGCGAAGCGATAGACCGCGCCATTGCCCAGGGTCAGCTCGCCGAGGCGCCCGGCCTCATCATAGGCCAGGGTGGTGTGGCTGCCGTCGGCGTCGATCCGCTGGGCGGGGCGGCCGTAGTCGTCGTAGAAGAGCTGCTGACGGTAGCCCTGGGGACCCTCCTGTTCCACCGGGCGCCCCTGGGCGTCGTGGTGGTGGTGCCAGTGGCTGCCGTCGGGCAGCTGGGTGGACTGGCGCCGGCCCATGACGTCATGGGGGTGCGGGTGGTCTCACCCAGGGCATTGGTGACGCTGACCAGATGGCCGCGGGCGTCATGGGCGTAGCTGGTGCGCCGCTCGGAGCAGTCGGTCTCCGCCGCCAGCTGGCCCAGGGCGTTCCACTCCCGCCGATGGGTTGCCCCTCCCGCATCGGTAATGATCGTGGGCCGGTCGGGCAGGCACGGATCCTCGTAGGCCAGGGTGGTGGTGCCCTCGGGGCCGCTGATCGCCACGGGGTGACCGCGCTCGTTGCGCTCGATCTGCCAGTGCAGGCCTTCGGGGCCTTCGATACGAATGGGTTGCCCCAGGGCGTCGCGCTCGATGGTCCAGCGGCTGCCGTCCGGGGCGGTCTGGGCGATCACCTGGCCCTGCTCATCCCGCTCCATCGCGGTCTCGCGGCCCAGCGGGTCAACGGTGGCGATCTGGTGTCCGGCGCGGTCGTAGCGGAACTCGATCACCGAGCCGTCGGCGCGGGTATGCGCGGTCCAGCGCTGGCCGATCACCTGCCGCCGCAGTCCACGGCGTGACCGGTGGCGAGCAGGAAACAAGGATAAGAAAGACGCATCATGTCCTCAAGGCGTTGGAGGGTCGGCCGTTCTGCCACGCTACCGCCAGGGAAGGCAGCGAGGTGCCTTCCCTGGCGGGTGGTACATGAGTGCGATGTTTTTTATTGCTTGAATCCAGGGGGCATATTAAGCATTGCTCCTAGCATTCAGATTTTTTAAAACCATAGCAACCACCCCTCCTATACTTCCTAGCACTGCTCCGTTTGCCAGCATAAAAATAACCCCTACACTGTCACCAACTGTCATTCCTGTGACAAAATAAATATCAAGGGCTACTCCGGCCATGGCTGCTAGGCAAGAATGGACAATGATTTTTCTTTTTGCCAAAAAACCCATCAACACTCCGCACAAGAACATTAAAAAATACGCAAAATAAACCATAACCACAAGAGTTACCGTCCTGCCCGATATAATATTATTGGACAGAAGGTTGGCAATAGCCTGCCATACATCCTTCGCAAAACGGTATGAGGTTATACAGACCAGATAATGGAATATGATTAACCTTACTTCTGCCTCTATGTTTCTCATGCTATCGCCCTGCATTTTGACACATTTCAATGCCTAGCTCTGGAGTTGCTTCATTCTGCATGAAGCATTCAAACTTGCTCATTCCTCCACAGCTTCTTGCATGTGAAGCGGCCTCCCCAAGCTCAAAAAGAGTGTCTACTAAGTGTGCGTCGGGGTTAGGCCCTCCACTTGAGCAAATTTCATTAATACAGAATGGCCTCGTTTGAAAATATTTGGCTGATATAGACATCCTTTCTCCGTGCTGATCCTCACAAATAGCATGCACATCTTTATAGTCTGCCCAGAGTTTTTCTATCCGTCCTTCTGGCTCAAACACTTCCCAACCTGCGAACTCCCACTCGGATGGAGGTTTAGCTACTGCTTCTCTTAGCACGTTCATATTTTCTCCATGCGCCCCTCGAGCTGCTGGTCCAAATGCAGCGCTTAGGTTGCTTAGCCCCACACCACTCAACCCCAGCGGATCCACCATGCCCGTCGGGTTGGTCACGTAGCCGTACAGGTTGGTGCCGCCGTTGAGGCCAATCGGGTCCTGGCTGATATAGCGGCCCTGCTGCGGGTCGTAGTAGCGGTGGCGGTTGTAGTCGAGGCCCGATTCCTCGTCGTGCCACTGGCCCTGGAAGCGAATGGGTTGGGTGACGTTGCGCTCGGCGCGTTGATTCTTGACCGCGGCCCAGTCGTCGGGGTCGGCGAGCCAGCGGGGTTGGCCGTTGGGGCCGAGTAGCTGCAACGGGGTGCCCAGGGCGTCGGTGACGTAGGCGCTAAGGCGGCGTTCCACTTCCTTCCCGCTCGCCGTTTCATCGATCCTTAGCATCGGCACGAAGGAGCCCGGTTCGTAGACTACGGTGGTGCGCTGATGCTCGGTGGCTTCGTGGACCAGGCGGTCGCCGTCCCAGCCGTAGTGGTGGGTGGCGGCGGTGCCGTTGGCGTGGCGCACGGTCTTGCCGATGCGCCGGCCCAGGGCGTCGTAGCGGTAAGTGGCCTCGCGGGTATGGCCGTAGGCGCTGGTGTGGGTCAGCGTGACCAGACGGTTGGCGCCGTCGTAGCCCAGGGTCAGGCGTTCGCCGTTGGGGGCCTCGCGCTCGATCAGGTTGCCGGCGCCGTCGTGGCGGTAGCGGGTGCCGCCGAGCTGGCTGATCTGGTTATCGGCCTGGGCGGTGGCCTGGCCTTCGAGGCGATTGCCGGCGGCGTCCACCGGGTAGCGGTGGGCGTGGTCGCCGTGCTGGCTGGCGATCAGTCGCCCGGCCGGGTCGTAGCGGTAGGCGATGGTGCTGGCCTGGCCTTGGCCCTGCTGGGTGCGGAAGGTCATCCGCCCCAGGGCGTCGTACCGGTAATGCTGCTTGCCCTGAGCGCCGCCCGTGCTGCTGAGGCTCAACTGGGCGATCTGGCCGAGCTCGGTATAGCCACGCTCGAGGATCAGCGGCTGGGCGTGATCGGCACTGTGCAGACGCCGCCGGGTCTCGCGATGCAGGGCATCCGGCTCCAGGGCGATCTCCAGGCCGAGCCCGCTGGCCAGCAGGCCATGCAGGTGGCCGCTGCCGTAGGTGAGCCAGTTGAACTCGGGCAGGTCGCCGAACTGGCTGGCCTGGGGTGCGCCGGTGGCGGTCAGGGTGTGCTGGTGCTGCCAGCTCCAACCGCTATCTCCTTCCAAGCCGGCATGCCGCTGCTGTTCACCGCTTGGCCGCCCCGCCTTATCGAAGGCGAACGTGACCTCGCCATGGGCATTCTCGGCGCCGGCCAGCTGGCCATCGGCACGCCAGTGGTAGCGTTCGGTGCTGGCCGGGGCGGCGTCGGTCTCGGGCAGATGGCGGGCGATCAGCCGGCCATTGGCGTCGTACTCGTAGCGGATGACGAGCGGCTGGTCATCGGGGCCCGGGCGGTTGACTTCCGTGTGCTCGATCAACTGGCCGGCGGCATCATAGGCGTAGCGCTGTTCGCGACCGTCGGGGCCGGTCTCGCCGATCAGGCGGTCCATCACGTCATAGGCGAAGCGGTAGACCGCGCCGTTGCCCAGGGTCAGCTCGCCGAGGCGCCCGGCCTCGTCGTAGGCGAGCAGGGTCTGGCTGCCGTCGGCATCGATCCGCTGGGCGGGACGGCCGTAGTCGTCGTAGAAGAGCTGCTGACGGTAGCCCTGGGGGCCCTCCTGTTCCACCGGGCGCCCCTGGGCGTCGTGGTGGTGGTGCCAGTGGCTGCCGTCGGGCAGCTGGGTGGACTGGCGCCGGCCCATGACGTCATGGGTGGTGCGGGTGGTCTCACCCAGGGCATTGGTGATGCTGGCCAGATGGCCGCGGGCGTCATGGGCGTAGGTGGTGCGCCGCTCGGAGCAGTCGGTCTCCGCCGCCAGCTGGCCCAGGGCGTTCCACTCCCGCCGATGGGTCGCTCCACCCGCATCGGTGACGGCGGTGGGCCGGTCGGGCAGGCGTTCGTCCTCGTAGGCCAGGGTGGTGGTGCCCTCGGGGCCCGTGATGGTCAGCGGGTTCCCTCGCGTGTCGCGCTCGATTTGCCAGTGCTGGTCGTCAGGCCCTTCGAGACGCACCGGTAGGCCCAGGGCATCGCGCTCGATGGCCCAGCGGCTGCCGTCCGGGGCGGTCTGGGCGATGATCTGCCCCGCCTCATCGCGTTCGAGTTCACTCTCCCGGCCCAGCGGATCGACGCTGGCGATCTGGCGTCCGGCGCGGTCGTAGCGGAACTCGATCACCGAGCCGTCGGCGCGGGTATGCGCCGTCCAGCGCTGGCCGGGGCCGGCGCCGACGAAGTGGTAGCGCTCCTCGCGGCCGAGGCTATCGGTGACGCGGGTGTGATCGGGATGGTAGGCGTAGGCGCGCGCCAGGCCACCGGCCTCCTGCTGGCCGATCACCCGGCCATCGGGGGCGTGGCGGTCCCAGGTGTAGTGGGCCTCGAGGCCGCCGGGCACGCGGTGGGCGACGAGCATATGGTCCTGCCACTCGAACTCGCGGACCACCTCGCCATGGCGATGGCGCACGGCGATCAGGTCGCCGGCGGGGCTATAGGAGTAGCGCACCAGCCAGTCGTCCTGGGCGCTGCCGTCGTGTTCCTGGGTCAGCTTGACGCCCATCAGGCGCTGGCCGCGGTCTGCGTCGCTTTCAGGCAGCAGCGCGTCATAGTCGAAGCGGTAGTGGCGCCCGGCGCTGTCCTCGACCCACACCAGCAGGTCGGCCTCCCAGTGGAACGTGGTGGTGTAGCCGTTACGGTCCCGCTCTTGAATCAGCTGCCACTTGCTGGAGGGCGTGTCTTCCCTGCCGCTATGGCTACTGTCCTCGTCATGCGGCGCGAAGACATAGGTCAGGCCACTGGCGTCCTTCAGCAAAATGCGCTGCTGATTCTCGCGAAGCGATTCGGGCACGCTGTCCCAACGCACGTCGTCTTGGGCAGCCGTTGGCTCGGCAGCTTCCTCCGGCAGGCTACCCCCACGTCGCAGCCAGAGCTGCTCGGTGGGCGAGTGGCGCGCCTGGCCCGGGGCCAGGGGGCCGAAGGTGATATCGCGGCCCTGGGCGTCGTGGATCACGCAGGCGTCGTCATCGAGGGTGAGCGACAGGCCCTCGCCGGGCACGGACCAGCCCTGGCCCAGCACGCCGATGCGCGCGTTGCAGGAGAGATACCCGCGGCTGAACACGAAGGGCCGCGGTGCCGGCAGGGCGATGTCGGTCTCGGCGGGCAGCAGCTTGGCGCCGAGCAGCGGGTTGACCGGGCTGCCCACGGCGGGCGCGCAGGCGCTGCAGCGGTCGGCCAGGCCATCGGCGATATCCACCGCGTCCAGGTCCAGCGGTGTGGCGGCGACGATCTCGCTTTCCAACAATGGCGTCTGGTGAGGTTCGAGGGTGACGTCCTCGCTGGTCTCCGGGCTGGCCTCGCCGGGCAGGCGCGGCAGCACCACGGCCTGGCCGCGGCCCCGCCCGGGGCTGCCGCCGGAGTTGATGCGCACCTGGCTGCCGACGATGGTCACCCCGGCGCCGTCGAGCTTGATAAAGCTGCCGCCGGCGGCCAGGGTCAGTTCGGCGCCGGCCTCCACCACCACCTGGGTACCGGCCTGGTGGTGGACCTCCTGGCCGGCCTCCACCCGCTGGGCCGTGCCATAGTGCTCGTGGCGGGTCTGGTCGACTCGCAGGTGGTCATCGCCCTTCACCTGGGTGTGGCGCTGGCCGTGCACGGTGAGGTGGTCGTCGCCGTGGATCTCGCCGAGGCGGTGGCGCTCGATGGCGAGGTGGCTGTCGCGGCGGATGGTCTCGGTGCGATCGTTGAGGGTCAGCAGCTCCAGGTCCTTCTGGGCGTGCAGCCAGATCTGCTCGGCGTCGGTCGCATCCTCGAAGCGCAGCTCGTTGAAGCCTTCCGCCTTGTGGCTCTGGGTGCGCAGCACGGTGCGGGTCTTGTGCGCGGGCAGCGCGTAGGGCGGGGTGTTGACCGCGTGGTAGGTGCGCCCGGTGATGATCGGCTGGTCCGGGTCGCCCTCCAGGAAGGAGACGATCACCTCGTGGCCGATGCGCGGGATGGCCATGGCGCCGTAGCCGCCGCCGGCCCAGTCCTGGCTGACCCGAATCCAGGCGCTGGCGGTGTCGTCAGGCTCGGCGTAGCGGTCCCAGGGGAACTGCACCTTGACCCGGCCGTGTTCGTCGCAGTGGATCTCCTCGCCCTCGGGCCCCACCACGAAGGCCACCTGGGGGCCGTCGACCCGGGGCCGGACGGGGGCTCGGGGCGCCAGGCGCGGTCGGCGGGGGCCAGCACCAGCTCGTTGAAATAGCGGGTGCGGCCGTCGCTGTCGACGCCATCCTCCTCCAGGGCCTGGGGCTGCTCGCCGTGATGCACCACCTCGACCACCTGCCAGTCGCGGTTGAGGGCGTCGATATCGTGATCGGCGAGGGTGAAGCGGCTGCCCGGGGCCAGCTCCGGCAGGTCGCTCTCGGCCTGGGCGGTATGGGCCTCGGCGCGCAGCGCCTCCAGCCGCACCCGGGTGAAGGGCACCCCGGAGGCGTCCGCCTTGTAGCGGCCCGGATAGTCGAAGTGCTCGTAGTCGTCCCGTTGCGCATGTTCCGCCAGCCCCTCTGCAGCCTGCTCATGAAGCTGGTCATAGGCCGGGTTCTTGAAGGTGTAGTCCTTGAGCGTCACCGCCGCCGGGCGCACCCGTGAGACCTGGCGCAGCTTGCGCACATGGCGGCGCGGCGGGGTGCCGCCGGCGCGGCCGTGGTAGGTGCGCTCGCCCAGGTGGGGCAGCAGCACCGGCGCGTCGGCGAAGATCAGCCGGTGGGCGCCGCCGACCGCGGGCTCGAACTCATGGAAGTAGAAGAGCCCCTCCTCGGCGGCCAGGCGCTCGACGAAGGCCAGGTCGCTCTCGCGGTACTGCACGCAGTACTCGCGCTCCTCGGGCTCGCGGGTCAGGGCGAAGGCCACGTCCGTCAGGCCGCGCTCGTCGCACAGGGTGGCGAGGATGTCCTGGGCGGGACGTCCTGGAAGATCCGCGAGTTGTGGCGCAGGCCGAGGCGCCACAGCGCCGGGCGGATGACCAGGGTGTAGAAGGTGCGGCGGTGGCCGCGGTCGCCGCGGCCGAACTCGCTGACCACGCCGTGGAGGTGGCGCAGCGGCTCGCCGTCCTCCCAGACGATCAGGGTGGCGTTGCGCTCGAGCACCTCGGCGGGGCTGAGGTCGGGGTCGCGGCTGGCCAGGGTGACCCTGAGCTCGAAGGGGGCGGAGAGCCGCTCGCGATGGGTGAAGTCGACCACCGCCAGGTCGGGGATGCCGGCGAGGCTCAGGGTGAACTGGAGTCCGGTGGAATCGGCCATGTTGTCGCCTCCCTGCGACTGGAGAAGAACGCGATAACAGTGGGAACTGGCAAGCCATCGCGCATTATCGGGCGGTCAAAATACCAGTCATGGGAGTGCGTATCTGTGACATTTCACGGACAGCCGTGTAGGAAATCGCCAACAAAGGCGGCCTGCCCCATTCCCTCGGCGACAGTTGCGGCACGGTACCCCCGGCCCATTGTCCGCCGGCCGGCACACGGATAAGCTGGGGGCCAAGGTCACGACAAGGAGTCCCCTGCCCCATGAAAACCATCGGCATGCTGGGCGGCATGAGCTGGGTGTCCACCGCCAGCGACTATCGGGCGCTATGAGATTGACAGAGACGAGGGACGAAAATGCCACCCGCGCTTGCACGGTCAAGCAAGCGCGGGTGGCATCTACTTAGGGACGGCTGCCGTCACTGAGCGGCTAGCCCCTCGTTCCTAGTTCCTCTGCCCTGCCCTTATTTCCAGAAATCGCGAATCGAGGCGATGCCCTGGGCGCCCACGGCGCGGGCGTGGTTGGCGTCGAAGCGGGTCATGCCGCCCAGCGCGAAGACCGGCATGGCGGCTCGCTCTACCAGCTGCTGGAAGTCGTGCCAGCCCATCGGCGCCACTTCGGGGTGCGACGGCGTGGTGCGCAGCGGCGACAGGGTGACGAAGTCGCAGCCGATGCGCCCGGCCTGGGTCAGCTGCTGGGAGTCGTGGGTCGATGCCGACAGCCACTTGTCCTCGGCGATCGGCCGACGCTCCAGCGCCGCGAGTCGTTCGCTGGTCAGGTGGATACCATCGGCCTCTACCTTGTCCAGCAGCTCGGGCTCGCCATTCAGCAGCAGTCGCGCCCCATGCTCGCGGCACAGCGCCAGCGCCCGCTCGGCACGGGCCAGGTAAGCCGTCTCATCCAACCCCTTGGCACGCAGCTGCACCAGTCGCACGCCATCCTCACTCAGCGCCCGCGCCAGGCGGGCATCGAAGCGCGCCTCGTCCGCCTCTTCCCCGGTGATCAGGTACTCGGTGGGCAGCATCACCGCCCGCAGGATCGGCAGGTTGGCCGCCGGGAAGGGATAGTTGACCAGCTCGTTCATGGGCACCCAGCGCACCGCCTGCCCCTCGCGACCGAAGGGCTCGCCGGTGAACTCATGCACCTGCCAGACATCGAGCAGGATATGCTTGTCGGGATATTCATGATGGATGCGGATCAGCGGCTGGGCGCGATGTATTTCCACACCCAGTTCCTCATGCAGCTCCCGCTTGAGACCCTCGAGGCCGGTTTCGTAGGGTGCCAGCTTGCCGCCGGGAAATTCCCACAGGCCGCCATGGTCGACGTTGGACGGCCGTCGGGCGAGCAGCACCTCGCGCCCGTCGCTGCTGATGATGGCGGCGGCCGCCACATGCACCCTTCTTTTCACCATTGCGTTCATTCACCCTTTACCCGCTTGGCCCGCGCCGCTCGCTCGACACGGGCGTGTTGGTCTGCCGATACCGCCCTCAGCTGCGGTAATCGGCGTTGATGCTGACATAGTCATGGGAGAGGTCGGAGGTCCACACCGTGGCGCTCTCGCCGCCGCGCCCCAGCGCAATGCGGATGGTGATCTCCTCACGAGCCATCACCGCACTGCCGGCCTCCTCGGTATAGCCCGGCGCGCGACCGCCATGCTCGACCAGGCGCACATCATCCAGGTCGATGACCACCCGGTCGACGTCAAAATCGGCAAGCGGAGCGCGTCCCACCGCGGCCAGAATGCGCCCCCAGTTGGCGTCCGACGCGTAGAGCGCCGTCTTGACCAGCGGCGAGTGCGCCACGGTAAAGGCCACATCTAGCGCCTCCTCGCGGCTCACCGCCCCGTTCACCTGTAGCGTCACGAACTTGGTGGCCCCCTCGCCGTCGCGGATAACCGCTTGCGCCAGCTCGGTCATCACCCGCTGCAGGCCGTTGCGAAATATCGCAATCTGCTCATCGCTGACCACGGCGGCACCGCGGCCGGTGCTGACCAGCATGCAGGCATCGTTGGTAGAGGTATCGCCGTCCACGGTGATGCAGTTGAAAGAGCGATCCACCGCCTCGCGCAGCAGCGTGTCGAGCAGGGGCTGCTCAATGGCGGCATCAGTGACCACAAAGGCCAGCATGGTGGCCATATTGGGCTTGATCATGCCCGAGCCCTTGCTGATGCCGTTGATGGTCACCGTGCGTTCGCCCATCTCGAGGGTCACACTGGCCCCCTTGGGGCGGGTGTCGGTGGTCAGATCCCTTCGCCCGCCTGATGCCAGGCCTCGCCCCCATCCTGCAGCGCATTGAGCGCCGGCGGCAGCCCCCCAGCAGCCGCTCCATGGGCAGCGGCTCGCCGATCACCCCGGTAGAGAACGGCAGCACGCTGTCCTCGGGCACACCGGTCAGCCGCGCCAGCTCGGCACAGGTGGCATAGGCGTCACGCAGGCCTACCTCACCGGTGCCCGCGTTGGCGTTGCCGGTATTGATCACCAGGAAGCGAGGCGCCTCCCCGCGTGACACACAGGCCGTCAGATGCGCCTTGGCCACCGTCACCGGCGCCGCGCAGAAGGCATTGCGGGTGAAGCTGCCCGCCACTCGCGCCCCCGGTGGAATCTCGATCACCACCAGGTCGCGACGTCCGGGCTTCTTGATCCCCGCCTCGGCGGTGCCCAGGCGCAGACCCTCTATCGCCGGCATCGCCGGAAAGCTCACGTCACCCACTGCCATCTTCAGCCCTCCTGTCATTGAATCGCGATCAAGCGGCGATCAGCTCAGCTTGCCGCAGCACTGCTTATACTTCTTCCCCGACCCACAGGGGCAGGGATCGTTGCGCCCGACCTTGGGGCCCTCGCGACGCATCGGGCGGCCGTCGGCGCCTGGCGGCAGCGGTGCCTGCTCCTGGCCTTCCGCCGCGGCGGGGCCAGGGGTGTCGTGGCGGCTGGCCGCCGCGGCCTTCTCACGCTCCAGGGCCTCGCGACGCTGACGCTCCAGCTCATCCACCTCCTCGGGCTGGCGAACCTGCACGTGGCTGGTGATGCGGGTGATATCCGACTTGATGTTGGTCAGCAGGGTCTGGAACAGCTCGAAGGACTCGCGCTTGTACTCCTGCTTGGGGTTCTTCTGAGCATAGCCGCGCAGATGAATCCCGCGGCGCAGGTGGTCCATTGACTGCAAGTGCTCCTTCCAGCGGGTATCGAGCACCTGCAGCATGATCTGCTTCTCGAAGCGGCGCATCAGCGCCTCGCCGGCCACCTCGTTCTTCTTCTGGTAAGTCTCGCGATGCATCTCCTGCAGACGCTCGCGCAGCTGCTCCTCGTGGAAACGCTCGTCCTGCTCGGCCCACTCGACGACCGGTGCCTCCAGGTTGAACTCGGTCTTGAGGTGCTCCTGCAGGCCCGCCAGGTCCCACTGCTCGGGCAGACTCTGAGGCGGCACGAACTCGCTGATGGCCTGATCGAGCACCTCCTCGCGAATGCCCAGCACGTTCTGGGAGACGTCCTCGGAGGCGAGGATCTCGTTGCGCTGCTCGTAGATCACCCGACGCTGGTCGTTGGCCACGTCGTCGTATTCGAGCAGCTGCTTGCGGATATCGAAGTTGCGGCTCTCGACCTTCTTCTGGGCGCGCTCCACCGCGTTGGAGACCATCTTGTGCTCGATTGCCTCGCCGCGCTCCAGTCCCAGCGCCTTCATCATGCGCTGCACCCGGTCGGAGCCGAACAGGCGCATCAGGCTGTCTTCCAAAGAGAGGAAGAAGCGGGTCGAGCCCGGGTCACCCTGGCGCCCGGCACGGCCGCGCAGCTGGTTGTCGATGCGCCGCGACTCGTGGCGCTCGGAGCCGATGACGTGCAGGCCCCCGGCCTCCAGCACCGCCTCGTGACGCGCCCGCCACTCCTCGCGCAGCGTCTCGATCTGCGCCTCGCTGGGGTTCTCCAGCTTGGCCGCCTCGGCCTCCCAGTTGCCGCCGAGTACGATATCGGTACCGCGACCGGCCATGTTGGTGGCAATGGTCACCGCGCCCGGGCGGCCCGCCTGGGCGATGATCTCGGCCTCGCTCTGGTGCTGCTTGGCGTTGAGCACGTTGAAGGCGATGCCGGCCTGCTTCATCAGGTCCGCCAGGTACTCGGAGGTCTCGATGGAGGCGGTCCCCACCAGCACCGGGCGTCCGGCCTCGGTCTCGGCCTGAACGTCCTTGATGATCGCCTCGTACTTCTCCTCGGCGGTCAGATAGACCAGGTCGTTGAGATCCTTGCGGATCAGCGGCCGGTTGGTAGGGATGACGATCACATCCAGGCCGTAGATCTGACGGAACTCGAAGGCCTCGGTATCGGCGGTACCGGTCATCCCGGCCAGCTTCTCGTAGAGGCGAAAGTAGTTCTGGAAGGTGGTGGAGGCCAGCGTCTGGCTTTCGCGCTGAACGGTAACGCCCTCCTTGGCCTCCACCGCCTGGTGCAGGCCTTCCGACCAGCGCCGTCCCGGCATGGTGCGGCCGGTGTGCTCGTCGACGATCACCACCTGGCCCTCGTTGACGATATAGTCGACGTCGCGGTGGTAGAGATGGCGGGCACGCAGCGCCGAGTGCATATGCTGCAGCAGGTTGAGGTTCTGGGCGGCATACAGCGAGTCGTGCTCGCCCAGCAGGCCCTCGCCGCGCATCAGCTCCTCGACCTTGTTGTGGCCGGCCTCGGTGATCTCGACCTGCTTTTGCTTCTCATCGAGCAGGAAGTCGCCCTCGACCGGCACCTCCGGGTCTTCGGAGACCTCGCCCTTGACCAGGTGCACGGCCAGGCGGTCGACCACCTTGTAGAGCTCGGTATTCTCGTCCACCGCCCCGGAGATGATCAGCGGCGTTCTCGCCTCATCGATCAGGATGGAGTCGACCTCGTCGACGATGGCGTAGTGCAGCCCGCGCTGCACCTTGTCCTCCAGCGAGAAGGCCATGTTGTCGCGCAGGTAGTCGAAGCCGTACTCATTGTTGGTGCCGTAGGTAATGTCGCAGCCGTAGGCGGCGCGCTTCTCCTCGGCGGTCTGGCCGGCGTAGATGGTCCCCACCGAGAGGCCGAGGAATTCATACAGCGGGCGCATCCACTCGGCGTCGCGGCGGGCTAGGTAGTCGTTGACCGTGACCACGTGCACGCCCTTGCCAGGCAGCGCATTGAGATAGACCGCCAGGGTCGCCACCAGGGTCTTGCCCTCGCCGGTCTTCATCTCGGCGATACGCCCCCGGTGCAGGGTGATGCCGCCGACCATCTGCACGTCGAAGTGGCGCATGCCCATCACCCGCTTGCTGGCCTCGCGCACCGTGGCGAAGGCGTCGGGGAGCAGCGCATCCAGGCTCTCGCCGCCGGCCAGGCGCTCGCGCAGCTCGTCGGTGCGCGCCTTGATGGCGGCATCATCGGCCGACTCGAGCTGCGGTTCCAGGGCGCCGATCTGAGCGACCTGGCGCTGCATGCGCTTGACTTCGCGGTCGTTCTTGGAGCCGACGACCTTGCGTAACAAAGAGTTGATCATGAAACGTCCAGTATCTGCGTGTGGCAATCGACCGGCGGCTAGGCGCTATGAGAGGGAGAAACCCCCGCCGGCAGCTGACGAAGTGTTACTTGGCACTACCGCCGGCCAGGGGGACCACGACGCGTCAGGACATCATGGGCAGCGGTCCAGCGCCGCCGGGAGATCGCAAGGAAGGGAAGCCGGCGAACACGGCCCGGTACCGAGCGGGAACGCGGCGGCCAGTGACGCAGCGCTCGACGACGCGCCACACAGCGACAGCGGGCACGCATCAGTGCCGGCGCCAGGATGCAGACCTGGACGATCCGCTCGGTCAGCCTGAGTGTTTCGACCTGGCTCAGCCCCGCCGGCAGCAGACAGCCGACCAGCAGCCCCGCCAGCCACCAGCGAGAGCCCAGCCGGCGACGCGACGCCCCCGCGGTGGGCGAAGGCGTGGCAGAAGGCGCTTGGGCGGCGGCGGCAGGCATGCTGTAGACGATCTCCCGAGCGTGCTAGGCTCTTGCTGAAACACGGACAATCCGCGGCTGTCGGTGGTAGTGGCCTCGACACCAGGCTCTGCGGGCATCGAAACCGCCGGGCGGACGCCGGCCCGCCGCCCCGAGAATTAAGCTCATGAGTATAAAGGTTAAGCGCTCACGCGCACAGCCCATGTCGAGACTGCTCGGCGGCAGCGGCGAGCTGGCACCGCTGATGCGCACGGCCAGGGTGATCGATCGCGCCCAGCAGCACCTGCGCGAGCACCTGCCGGAAGAGGTTGGCGAGCACGTCTTCGTGGGCGGCTTTCGCCAGGGCAAGCTGACCCTGATCACCGACCGCGCCGTGTGGCTGACCTGGCTGCGCTACGAGCAGCCGCGCCTGCTCGAGCTGCTGCATCAGCTGCCGGAGCTGGCCGCGGTCAGCGGCTTCACCCTCAAGGTGCGCCCCGTGCGACCGGTCAAGGCACCGCCGCGCACGGTGCGCCAGCTTTCGGCCCCGGCCGGACGGGAACTGGAAGAGTGCGCCGCCGATACCGAGGACCCGCGGCTCAAGCGTGCCCTGGAGCGTCTGGCCGCCCATGCCCGCCCGTCGGAGTAGGCCACCTAGGAGCCTGTCGGGTTTGACCGATCGTCGCGAGGAATACGGATTTCGAGACAAGTTTATCGATCTGATGAGGCGGATAGCGCGCTATTTAACGAACCAGATCGAATGAAATTGGCCGAAAGCCCGGGTTTCGCAGCAGATCAGCGTTAAGTCCGACAGGCTCCTAGACCAACCGACGCGGAATGGTGAGGTCCCAGCAGCGACAGTAGACCCGTCGTTCGCCTTCATAGGCATCCAGGGTGGCATGCAGGAAAAACGCCTCGCCGCTAGAGGAGAGCACGGTACGCGTTACCGTGCTTACCTCCCAGTCACCCCGTTTCAGGGAGCGCTCCCAACACGTCTCGCCCTTGATCGAGGCGAAGTCGTCGGCTCGGGAGCTGTAGCGTTCCACCGCTCGGGTCTGCACCTCGATCCCGCTGTCCTCCAGGCGAATTCGTCCATTGTCGTTGATCACCTCCAGGGTCGAGAGATCCTCGGCCAGATCGCGATGCACGTACCAGTTGTGGTGCTCGGCATCGAGCCGTGTCACCGCAATGCTCGGGGCCCCTTCCGGTGCCGCGAAGGTCACCAGCGCCGCATCCTCCTCCCGCGGCGACCGAACGGGCAGGTGCAGGGCGCTGCCACTGTCGAAGATCGTCAGCCGTACCGGCTCCGGGGGCGGCCAGGCCAGCGGCCGATAGGAAGTCGAGAGCGACAACCGCAGCCGATGGCCGCGGGGAAGACCTGGGCCGCATCGTTGAGCTGTACCCGAACCCGGTAGCGACGCCCTGGCTCCAGCGGCGCGGGTGCCTCATGGCTCTCCCGGTGGGTCAGGTTGAGCAGTCCATAGGTGACCCGAGTGGCCTTGTCGTCCGGCGCCACGTCAGAGAGCCGCGCTGCCAGCATGGCCACGGGGCGATCCGCCGCCACCTCGAGCTCCAGCTCCGCTGCTCCCATCATTTCCAGCTCGTGCTCAAGGGGCGGTGTATCGAAGGTCAGGGCACCGCCGTCCTCCTCGCGCTGGTCGTGGGCCAGATCCGGGCCCGCGGCGTAGGAACACCACTTGCCGGCGAACAGCCCGCAGCTCAGGGGCGATTGCACGGTCAAGGCATTCTCGTCCCGGCGTCTCTGGCCGTCCAGAGTCAAACGCCCCGGTGCCAGGGGAAGCCGCCAGTGGCTGATATTGGGCGACGGCCAGGCCGGCTCCGCCACCCAGCGGCCGGGGCGACAGCCGGGGCGAGTGGTCGGCGGCATGCTGTCCTGCATCCACACCCGGATCGCCGGGTCCGCCTCCACGCCCCGCTCCAGCCCCTTCAGCCAGTGATCCCACCAGCGCAGGCACTCCTGCAGGAAACCGATGGCCGGCCCGGGCTCGCCCAGGTGGGGGTACTTGTGGCTCCAGGGACCGATCAGCCCCTTGCACCGAGGAGGCAGCGCTGCCACCAGTCGTTTCACCGCATTCGAGTAGCCGTCGGCCCAGCCGCTGGCAGCGAGCACCGGCACCTCGATCCGAGAGAAATCCTCGCAGACGGAGCCGTGTCGCCAGTAGCCATCGCGATGCGGATGTTCCAGCCAGGTGGCCAGCCATAGGCCGCTGCCCTCAAGCCGCTGATGCCACAGCTCGCGCCACTGATCCCCCACCACCTCGGGGTCCGGCGGCAGGGAGTTATAGGCAAACATGGTGGAAGCCCAGGAGAGATTGTCTCCCAGCAGGCAACCGCCCATGTAGTGAACATCGTCGGCGTAGCGGTCGTCGGTGGAGCAGACGCTGATCACGGCCTTGAGGGCCGGCGGGCGGCGGGCGGCCAGCTGCAGACCGTTGAAGCCTCCCCAAGAGATGCCGATCATGCCCACCCGGCCGTCGCACCAGGGCTGTTCGGTGAGCCAGCTGAGGATCGCTTCCCCATCGGCCAGCTCCTGCTCCAGATACTCGTCCTTCAGCACGCCCCCGGAGTCGCCGCTGCCGCGCAGGTCGACGCGCAGCGCCGCGTAGCCGTGGCCGGCGAAATAGCGGTGGTGGATGGCGTCACGTCGGGCGGATCCATCCCGCAGGCGATAGGGAATGTACTCGAGGATCGCCGGTACCGGGCAGCGAGTGGCACCCTCAGGCAGCCAGAGACGCGCACAGAGGCGCACACCGTCAGGCATGGGAATCCAGACGGGGTCGTGGCACTCGACGTCATGGGGAAAATCGTTCACCACTTTCATGCCGTTATCCCTCCCCTATCTGGCTCGGCTCGGCTCAAGCGTTTGACTCGACCATCAGCGGCTCGATATCGAATGGCAGCATGTCGCGACACAGCGCGATGCGGGCCAGCAGCTCGTCGTGGGTGCCGGCACCCACGAATAGGATGGCCAGCTCCCAGGAGAAAGAGTCCTGATGGCGCATGGCGGATAGCCGCATCCCCTCGTCGACATTGATCCCGACCTTGGTACCGGGAAACGTCTGCTCGACCAGACGGATCTCTTCGACCGTTGGCACCCGACGCACGATGCCATCCTCGAAGACCCGAAGCATCTGCTTGGCAGCAACGGCATAGGGCCCCTCCCCGCGCGGCATGCGCGGCGTGACGCCGAGCCCCACATCCACCATCACCTGATAATGCGGTGCACCGTCGACCAGCTGGAAAATCGCCGCATGGGAGCGGGAGACTCGCGCATTGATCTCCAGCAGCCAGAGATGATCCTGCTCGGCATCGTGGTAGAACTCGATGTTGAATGGCGCATTGTCATAGCCGATCCACTCGATGAAGCGCCGGGCGGCATCGAACATCCGCTGCTGTACCGCCGCGGGCAGCGACGAGGGGTATTCGTAGCGCATCAGCACCGAGCGATGCCGATCATCCCGAATGCTATCCACGATGCCCGTCAGGTGTACCGTGCCGTGCTGGACATAGCCCTCCAGGGTGCACTGCTGGCCCGCCGAGATGATCGACTCGGCGATGCAGTGGTAGCCGGTCACCGCTGCCACATCATCGGGCAGCTCGGCATATGTCAGCGCCTCGTCGAAGGGCCGGCCGAATCGGCCGATACCCGTGCGAATCTTCGACAGCACGTCGCGCAACTGCTCCGCATCGGCGACATGAAAGCCCAGATGGGACGAGTGCGCCTTCACCGGCTTTATCCACAAAGGATAGTCGATACGAATGCTGTCCACCGCACGCTCGTCGAAGGGGTCGACGGCCTGGAAAGCCGGAACGCACTCCGGCACCGAGCGCAGCTGCTCGAGCCGACTCCAGTACTCGTGCTCGCACTTGAGCACCGCCTCCAGTGAGGGCCCGGGCAACCCGAGGTGGCGACGCAACACTGGCAGCAGCAAACTGGTAGGGAAATCCCAGTAGCCCACGATGGCATCCACCGAGCCAGGAAAGCGCTCCAGCTGTCGCAGCGCATCCTGCACGAGACGATTGAAAGGATACTGGTTGGCACGCACTACCTCATCCAGCGACAGCAGCCCGTAGAAGGCATACTCATCGGCGTGACGCAGCTGCGGTAACAGCCGCTCGCTAAGCTCATCGAGCCCGATCACGAACACGTTCCACGACATCGCTTCCACCTCCAGGGTTATGCTCGCCCCTCCTCGGGCAACCCGGCTGACCCCCTCCCTCCAGCCTTTCTTTCAGCATGGTAGATGCGCGCAAGAACGCCTTGATCTCGAACAAGAGTGCGGTATGCCATGACGGACGGTCGCTCCTGTTGCCCGCGCCCAGCGACTCGCCTACCCTGGCGAGGTAAGCCCCAGCGCCCCCTCAGGAAGCCCCCATGCCGCTCAGCAAGACCCAGTCCAGCTTCTATCGTCGCCTCGATGTGGCCCACCTGATCCGGATCGGCATCGCCAGTGTCCCGGCCATCACGGCCGCCACCGGCATGCCGCGGCGCACGGCTCAGGACACGCTCAAGGCGCTGGGCGAGCTCGATATCCGCTGCGAGTTCACGCATCAGGCAGGGGAGCCGCACAATAGTGGCCAGTATGTGATCCACGACTGGGGGCCCATCGCCCCCCACTGGGTATCGGCTCATGCCGACCGGATCCGTCAGGCGCTTGGCTATCCGCGGGTGCCATGAGCCAAGGAGCTTATCCGTGCGGGCGCCTCCCCACGCTCAGCCTTACACTGGGGCTGCTGGCGCTGTGCGCCAGTCTGGCACTCGGCGTTGCCGGCTGTACGAGCCGGGCCAGCCTGCAGTCCCCGGCCCTGGCACGGCACATCCCTACCTCACCCCCTTCCACGTCATCGCCGAAGATGGCTACCGCCTGCCGCTGCGCCACTGGTCCGCCGACGGTGACCCGCGGGCGGTGGCCCTCGCGGTGCACGGCTTCAACGACCACGGCGGCAGCTTCAAGGTGCTGGCCAAGGCCCTGGCCCCCCATGGCATCCGCGTCTATGCCCACGACCAGCGCGGCTTCGGCACCACCGCACAGCGCCGGCTCTGGCCCGGCCACGAGCGACTGGTGCAGGATGTGGAGCTGCTCGTCGAGCTTCTGCAGGAGCGCTACCCGGACACCCCGCTCTACCTGATCGGCAAGAGCATGGGAGCCGCCGTGGTGATCCTGACGATGACCGGCGACACCCCGCCGTCGGTCGCCGGCAGCGTGCTGATCGCCCCGGCGACCTGGGGACAGACCGCCATGCCCTGGTACCAGCGGCTTGGCCTGTGGCTGGGGGTACGGCTGTTCCCCTCGGTATCGTTCTCGGTTCAGACGGCACGTCAACTGGGCATCGAGCCCACCGACGATCCCGAGATCCGCCAGATGCTGGCCGAGGACCCGCTGATCCTGCGCCGGGCGCGCATGGACACCCTGCACGGGGTCACCGACACCATGGATCGGGCGCTACAGGCCGCGCCAAACCTGCCCGGGCCCGCGCTGATCCTCTACGGCGATGCGGACGAGGTCATCCCGCCGGAGGCCTTCTGCGCACTGCTCGAGCGGCTTCCCGACACCCAGGCCCCAGAGGAAAGGCCGCCCTGGCGCCTGGCACTCTACCCCGGCGGCTACCATATGCTGACCCGCTACAGTGGACGGGAACAGGTCGAGGCGGACATCGCCGCCTGGCTGCAGGATCCTCACGCCGAGCTGCCCTCCGGGCACGAACGCGCCGCGGCGCGGCCCAGGATGCACTCTGCCGGTAGGCACTGCGCGGCAGGATCACGACCGCGACCGGCGAGAGTCCCCAGGACGGTTCTGGCCGCCGGTGACCACCCTCGGCAGGAAGAACCGCAGCGGATCGCGGCGAAACTCCTCCTTGACGCCGCTCAACAGGGTGGACGGCTCGACCCGGCAGCCCCGGGATCTCAGCGCCACCATCAGTGCCAGGGCAAAGCTCACCCACAGGTTGACGAAGCCGATCATCATCACGAACAGCAGCCCGACCAGAAAACAAGCCCAGCCCTGGAAATCGCTGAAGCTGGCAAAGCCCAGGTTGGCCGATGAGAAGGCCACATGGCGAATGTCCAGCGGCAGGCCCAGCAGATAGCCCAGATACCCGGTCATGCCGAGCAGCACGCCGAACAGGAAGTTGCCGGCCAGGGCGCCGTAGTTATGGTGAAGATAGTGTGCCAACCGCGCCCGCCGGGCCGGCGACAGCCGCTGCAGGGCGGGATGTCCGACCAGCCGCCTCTCCAGTCGGATATGATCGGCCCGGTTATCGAAGAACCCCGCCATGATCCCAGAGCAGAATAACCAGACGCCGGCGATGGCCGCATAGAACAGCGCCAGGCTATGGATCGGCGAAATCGCCCGGAGCTGGTAATCGATCTGCTCGCTTGCCAGCAGCGCCTGGCCGCTGACTGCCAGCGCCAGCGTCGTGATGACGAAAGCGGTGGCCAGCGCAGCCGCCACATTGCCCAGACGGCCCCCCACTGGGAGCGATTCACGTCGCGCAGCAGCCTCGCCAGCTTGCGCTCCATGGCCTTGCCGTGTCGATTGCGCTCCACCTCGGCGGCAAAGCTGGCGGCGGTCATGGCAGGCTGCTTGGTGGCGATGGTGAAGTGCAACAGGTGCACCAGCACGAACCCCAGGCCGTAATTGAGGCTGACCAGCACGGCCTGGGGCAGCGGCGCCAGCCCCCAGGACTCGATGGTGATCTTGAGCAGCGCCATCACCGCGATGATCACGCCGGCACCGGCCGCGGAGACCACCAGCCGAAGGTAGCCTGGCAGGTCGCGGGAAATGTAGTGCTCGCCGTGGTCGCTCTTGTTCTGGGTCACGCTGCGCGACACCATCCGCGTGCTCTTCCTCCAGACGGCGCGAATGCTGCGCTTTTCGACCGTGGCCAGCAGCAACTCCTGCCAGAGCCGCAGCGCGGCCCTCGGTCCGGAGACCCGGTAGGGCGGACGACTCAGCACGATCAGGCGTTCGATGCGCTTGAGCGTATCCTCCAGCCGTTCGATCAGGTGGGAGGCATTGGCGGAAGAGCCCAGGCTTCCGGCACCGCGCCGCCGGAAACGCGCCACCTGCTCGTTGCACTGATCCAACATCACCCAGAGGTGGTCGATCCCGGCGTCGCCATCATCGCCGCGGAGGGTACCACCGCGCGCCTCCACGAAGGCGTGGACCTCCCGCTGCAGGGCAATCAGCGGGGAGTCGATGCGGGTCAGCCGCTCGTCGATGCGCATCAGCTCCGGGTCGAGCTCTTCCGCCGCCACCCAGATGGCCAGCATTTCCAGCGCATAGAGACACTCCTCCTCCAGGTGCAGACGGGCCTGTCGGCGGGTCTCGGGATCGAGGGCGTCCAGCAGCACTCGGCCCAGCCGCAGCCAGGCAATGGCGGGCAGGGCTTCGAGCCAGGGCTTGTCGTGGCGAGTCAGCAGGCTGGCGAGCAAATCGCTGGAATCCTCCCGATCCACGGGCGGTGGGTTCAGCCGATCGTAGAGCCGCGTGGTGATCTCACGCACCAGCCCCTCCCGCGAGAATCCCCAGCCGCACCAACGCCGGGTAGATCTCCAGCCGGGCAAAACGTCCGAAAACGCCTTCCGCTAGCCGACGGGCATGCTGCGGCTCGTCTTGCAGATAGCCCACCAGCGCCTCCATCCGCTCGGCGACACGCTCGGGGTTGCCGCTGCGCAGCCAGCGAAACAGGGCAGCCAGACAGGCCTCGAAACCTGCCCCTTCGGCAAGGCCGGCAAGGGCGTCTTCAGGGTGGGAAATGGCGGTCATGTGGGCGCGAGGTCCATGCTGAGTCGTCCCCGCTGGGCCAACGGCCCGTGCGGGAATGAGATCGGGCGACCATAATGCCTCCCGGCCCAGGATGGGGCCAGCCACACCATAGAAAAAAGCGGCGGGCAAAGCCCGCCGCAAACCGATCAGAACAGCACTGACCGAGAGAGATGCCTGGTCAATCAGAGCTCGAAGCCGCGACCGAAGTCCTCGCTGGAAAGCGCCATCAGCGACTCGGCGCCGGCTTCGATGGCCTGCTTGTGGGCGCGGGTGCGCGGCAGCAGGCGCTGGTAGAAGAAGCGCGCGGTGTTGAGTTTGGCGCGATAGAAGGCGGCATCGTCGCTGCCCTCTGCCAGGGTCGCCTGAGCCTGCCTGGCAGCCCGAGCGAACAGGTAGGCCAGGGTCACGTAGCCGGAGTACATGAGGTAGTCGACGCTGGCTGCCCCCACTTCCTCGCGGTCATTCATGGCTTTCATACCGACGCCCATGGTCAGCTCGCCCCACTCGGCGTTGAGCTTGGCCAGAGGCCGCACGAATTCGGCCAGTGCCGCGTTGCCCTCCTCCGCCTGACAGAACTTGTGGATCTCCTTGGTGAAGACCTTGAGGCTCTCGCCCTGGCTCATCAGCACCTTGCGGCCCAGCAGGTCGAGGGCCTGGATGCCGGTGGTACCCTCATAGAGGCGAGTGATGCGCGCATCGCGCACCAACTGCTCCATGCCCCACTCCTGGATGAAGCCGTGACCGCCGAAAACCTGCACGCCCTCGTTGGTCGCCTCGAAGCCCACCTCGGTGAGAAACGCCTTGACGATGGGCGTCAGCAGGCCCAGCAGGGTCTCGGCCTGCTCGCGCTCGGCGGCATCGGTACCGTGCTCGACGATATCGATCATCTGCGCCGTGTAGAGAACCAGCATCCGGCCGCCCTCGGCGAAGGCCTTCTGGGTCAGCAGCATGCGCCGCACGTCCGGATGGACGATGATCGGGTCGGCGGCCTTCTCGGGGGCCTTGGCGCCCGCCAGTGAACGCATCTGCAAGCGGTCGCGGGCGTAGGCCAGGGCGTTCTGGAAGCTCGCCTCGGTCAGGCCCAGGCCCTGGATACCGACGCCGATGCGGGCGGCGTTCATCATGGTGAACATGCAGGCCAGGCCCTTATTGGGCGCGCCCACCAGGAACCCCTTGGCGCCGTCGAAGTTCATGACGCAGGTAGCGTTACCGTGGATCCCCATCTTGTGCTCCAGCGACCCGCATACCACGCCGTTGCGCTCTCCCGGCTCGCCCTGCTCGGTGGGCAGATATTTCGGCACCACGAAGAGCGAAATGCCCTTGGAGCCCTCCGGTGCATCCGGCAGCTTGGCCAGCACCAGGTGGACGATATTCTCGGCCAGGTCGTGCTCGCCGGCGGAGATAAAGATCTTGGTGCCGGTGATGTCGTAGGCGCCATCATCGGTGGGCACGGCACGGGTCTTGATCAGGCCCAGGTCGGTACCGCAGTGAGGCTCGGTCAGGCACATGGTGCCGGTCCAGGTGCCCTCCACCAGCTTGGTCAGGTAGGTGGCCTGCTGCGCCTCGGTGCCGTGATGCCGCAGGGCATCGGCAGCGCCATGGGAGAGCCCCGGATACATGCCCCAGGCCAGGTTCGTGGCGCACACCATCTCGTTGAGCACCATGGCCAGCGAGTGCGGCAGGCCCTGACCGCCGTGGGCCGGGTCCGCGGCCAGGCTCGGCCAGCCGCCCTCCACGTACTGGGCATAGGCCGCCTTGAAGCCCTTGGGTGCTTTCACCTCGCCGCCCTCCAGCAGGCAGCCCTCTTGGTCGCCGCTCTGATTCAGCGGCAGCAGCACCTCGCGGGCGAAGCGGGCGCCCTCCTCCAGGATGGCCGCCACCACGTCGGGCGTGGCCTCCTCGCCGCCCGGCAGGCGAGCGTAGTGGGCCGGATAGTCCAGCATCTCGTCCATCACGAAGCGAAGATCGCGCAGGGGGGCCTGATAGTCGGGCATCTCGAACTCTCCAAATCCACGGCCGTGCCAAAGTTGGCACCGGCTTATTGGGACGCGAAGGCGGCGGCGGCCGCTTTCAAACATGTGTTTGAAATTAGCCGCCACCGCGCCGAGAGTCAAGCGTTCGTTTCAAAGCCAGAGGCTGGAAAGCCGCATCCGCGTCTCCACCCCATGAAAAAGGTTCTTCGCACTTTAGCGTGAACAGGCTATGTGGGAGGGAGCTTCAGCTCGCGAAGTAGCGCGCAGCGCTACCCATGGGCGCCTGCGGCGCCTTCGCCCGGCAGAGCCGGCCTCCCACCATAAAACCTGCCAAACATGTTCACGCTAAAGTGCGATGAACCATGAAAACACCCCCGCAGCATGGCCACGAGGGTGTTGTCTTCAAGCTTGGAGCTTATGCCTTAAAGCTCCCGGCGACGCCGGGTCATTGCATCCGAATACCGCCGTCGAGGCGGATCGTCTCGCCGTTGAGCATGGCATTGATGATGATCTGCTCGGCCAGGCGAGCGAACTCGTCGGGCTTGCCTAGCCGCTTGGGGAAGGGCACCGAGGCGGCCAGCGCCGCGGCGGCTTCATCGGGGATCTCGCTCATCATCGGCGTCTCGAACACGCCCGGGGCGATGGCCATGACGCGGATGCCGTGGCGCGAGAGTTCACGCGCCGCCGGCAGGCTCATGCCCACCACCCCGGCCTTGGAGGCGCTGTAGGCGCACTGTCCTACCTGGCCGTCGAAGGCGGCCACCGAGGCGGTGTTGATGATCACCCCGCGCTCGCCGTCCTCGCCCGGGGCATTCTTGGCCATGGCGGCGGCGGCCAGGCGCATGACGTTGAAGGTGCCCACCAGGTTGATGCTGACGGTGCGCGCGTAGGCATCCAGGTCCGCCGGATTGCCCTCGCGATCGACCAGCTTGGCCACGCTGACGATGCCCGCACAATGCACCACGCCGGCCAGGCCCCTGTCCCCGCTCAGCGCCTGCGCGGCGTCGACGGCGGCCTGCATATCGTCGGCCGAGGTGACATCCCCCCGGGACGCCCGAGCCGCCTCGCCGAGGCGCTCGGCATGGGCGTCCACCGCATCGCTGAGATCGCACAGCACCACGCGGCCACCGCCGGCGACGATGCGATCGGCAGTGGCCGCCCCCAGCCCGGAGGCGGCACCGGTGATCAGAAACGTATTGTCCTTCAGTTGCATCTAGCCTGTCTCCACAGTGTTCATTTGGCGGCTTCCGTCTCGGCCTTCTCGCTGGCATCGGCGCGCAGCTTGAAGCGCTGGATCTTGCCGCTGGGTGTCTTGGGCAGCGTCTCGACGAACTCTATCACCCGCGGAAAGGCGTGGGTGGAGAGCCGTTCGCGCACCTGCTGACGAATCTCGTCGGCCAGCGCATCGCTGGCCTCGAAACCCTCGCGCAGCACGATATAGGACTTGATGATCTCACCGCGGATCTCATCGGGCTGCCCCACGGCGGCGGACTCGGCCACGGCCGGATGGGTCAGCACGCTGTTCTCCACGTCGGTGGGCCCGACCCGGTAGCCGGCGGTGGTGATGATGTCGTCGTCACGGCCGGCGAACTGGAAGGTGCCGTCCTCGTTGCGAATTACCACGTCGCCGGTCAGGTAGTAGCCGTTGGCGAAGGGGTGCTTCTCCTGCCAAGTGTAGCCGGCGAAGAAGTGCGCCGGGGAGTTCTCGATGTCGACCGCCAGCACGCCGGGCTCGCCCGGGGCAGCTCATGGTACTCGGCGTCGAGGATCGCCAGCCGGTAGCCCGGCATCGGCACGCCCATGGCGCCGACGTGCTTGGGGTGCGCCAGCGCATGGTGGTTGCAGCAGGTCATGCCGGTCTCGGTCTGGCCGTAGTGGTCCATCACCTGGCAGCCCAGCGAGCGCTCCACCCAGCTGACCACTTCGGTATTGAGCGGCTCGCCGGCGGAGCTCGCCACCCGCAGTTCGAGGGTCTCATGGGCGCTGTCGAACAGCCCCGAGGCTTTCATCAGCCGGTAAGCGGTGGGCGCGGCGGCGAAGTTGGTGATGCGATGGCGCTTCATGAAGGCCATGGCCCCCTCGGCGCTGAAACCGGCCTCGCAGAAGTGCGTGGTCACGCCCAGCAGCAGGGGCCCGGCGATGGCGTAGATCGAGGCCGTAGGCCCAGCCGGGGTCGGCCATGTTCCAGAAACGATCGCTCTCGCGCAGGTCGATGGCCAGCTCCATGTAGATGGCGAAGGCCGGCATGCCGGAAAGCGGCACCGCCACGCCCTTGGGCTTGCCCACGGTGCCGGACGTGAACATCTGCAGGAAGGGAGCCTCCGGCGACAGACGCGGCGGCTTGCCGGTCATGGCCGCATGTCCCAGGGCCTCGGCCCAGTCCAGATCATCGCCGTGCTCGGCATCGGGGCCCCCCACCGCTAGCACCGGCGGGCACTGGGAGAGGCCGTCGAACTTGAAGCGGTTGGCGTGATCGGTGATCACCAGCTTGGTGTCGGCACGTCCCAGTCGGTAGTCGACGGCATCCGGCCCGAAGGCGGTGAACAGCGGCTGATAGACCGCACCGATTCGCCAGGTGGCCAGCACCGCCACCAGCAGCTGGGGCGAGCGCGGCAGCATGCAGGCGATGCGATCCCCCACGCCCAGGCCGCGGGACTGAAACCAGCCGGCAAGCCGGGCGCTTTCGGCGTCCAGCTCAGCATAGGTCAGGGTGTTGACGTTGCCCTGGAGATCCTCATGCACCAGCGCCTGGACATCGCCGCGGCCGGCCCGCAGGTGGGTGCCGCAGCAGGACTCGTAGGCATTGAAGCTGCCGTCCTGATGATCGTCGAGGCGAGCGATCACCTGGTCGACGGAAAAGCCTTCGAGATAGGTCGCGTAGTCGGGAAGCGTCGCTTGCGTGCTCATGAACTGCCCTCTCTGCCTGTTTGTGCTTGTTGTGAGTGGTTCACCGTAGCCGACCGGCGCCGCTCAAGGGTCACTCGCGGCGCGATCGTTCTGATCTGGCTTAGTAGCAGTTGACGTAAGCGTCAACCTAACAAGCGCTAGGTACAAGCTAGAAGCAAAGCCGGCCGGGGCAACCCCCGCACCGGCTTTCATAGGCTATACCTTGGTAGACTGCGCGGCGTCGGAGGTGGCAGGCGCCATCATGGCGATGAGTTCACGGGCCAGGTCCTCGGGCTTGCGCGGGCCCTCGGGGTCGTACCAGCGTACGGTCCAGTTGAGCGCCCCCATCACGAAGCGCGAGACCAGAAAGCGGTCGCCGCGGATCAGGTCGGCCTCCAGCGCCTCATCGATGACCTGCTCCCATAGCGCTTCGTAGGCGTCACGCAGGTGGCTCAGGTGGTCGCGGGCCTCGGCATCCAGGCGCCGCCATTCGTAGAGCGCCACCACATGGGCGTTGCGGTCGGTTAGCAGGGTCTCCAGATGGGCCCGCGCCATGGCGTGCAGCCGTGCCTCCGCAGAATCCGCACAGCTCTCCAGCGCCTGGCGGGCGATGCTCAAGGCGTTCTGGGTGCCCTCCTCGATCACCGCGGCGAGAATCTCTTGCTTGTCGCGGAAATGATGAAAGAGACTGCCGGACTTGATACCCATCTCCTGGGCGAGCATGCGCACCGTTGTCCGATCGAAGCCCTCCTGCACGAACAACTGGGCGGCCAGGCGGGTCAATTCCTTACGGCGGGGGACTCGTTAACGACATTCATCGGGTTTACACTAGCGCTTGCTTGGTTGATCTTGAGAGAAACACAGCCCCGTCGACAGGTCAACGCAAGGTGCGCCGAGGCCGCCCTGTCACCCTTGGGAGTCAGAACCGGCCGGGCCGGGCCACAATCACAATAGCAGGGCGGCCATCCGCCACCCACTCAATGTCCTACCGGGAGATCACGTAATGAGCAGCCCCAACGATATCGTCTTTCTGTCCGCTACACGCACGCCCATGGGCGGTATGCTGGGCAGTCTCTCCAGCCTGACCGCGCCGGAACTGGCCGCCGTGGCCATCCGCGCCGCCATCGAACGCGCCGGCATCGAGGCCTCGGCCATCGACGAAGGCATCATGGGCTGCGTGCTGCCCGGCGGCGTCAAGCAAGGCCCGGCTCGCCAGGCAATGCGTCAGGCCGGCATTCCCGACGGCATCGGCGCTACCACCATCAACAAGCTGTGCGGCTCGGGCATGAAGGCCACCATGCTGGCCCACGACCTGATCCGCGCCGGCAGCGGCGAGGTGATGCTGGCCGGCGGCATGGAGTCCATGTCCAACGCGCCCCATGTGCTGACCAAGGCCCGGACGGGGTATCGCCTCGGCCACGGCGAGCTCAAAGACCACATGTTCCTCGACGGTCTGGAGGACGCCGAGACCGGCAAGCTGATGGGGGTATTCGCCCAGGACGTCGCCGGCCAGCGCGACTACAGCCGGGAGCGCCTCGACGACTTCGCCATCGCCTCGCTGGAGCGCGCCATGGCGGCCACCAACGACGGCCACCTCCAGGCCGAGATGGCGCCAGTCACCGTGACCAGCCGCAAGGGCGAAACGGTGGTCGAGCATGACGAGCAGCCCTTCCAGGCCAATCTCGAGAAGATCCGTTCGCTGCGCCCCGCCTTCGCCAAGGAGGGCACCATCACCGCCGCCAACTCGAGCTCGATTTCCGACGGTGCCTCGGCGCTGATCCTGGCCAGCCAAGGCGCGGCAGACCGCCTGGGCGCCAAGCTCCTGGCGCGCATGCTGGGGCACAGCACCCACTCCCAGCACCCCAGCGAGTTCACCATCGCGCCGGTGGGGGCCATCGACAAGCTGCTGAAAAAACTCGACTGGAGCGTCGCCGACGTCGACCTGTTCGAGATCAACGAGGCCTTCGCGGTGGTTACCCTGCTGGCCATGGACGGGCTCGACATCCCCCACGACAAGGTCAACGTCTACGGCGGCGCCTGCGCCCAGGGCCACCCCATCGGCTCCACCGGCTCGCGGATCATCGCCACCCTGATCCACGCCCTGCGCTCCAAGGGCGGCAAGCGCGGCATCGCCAGCCTGTGCATTGGTGGCGGCGAAGCCACCGCGGTGGCGGTCGAGCTGATCGACTGAGCGGGCCGGGCGATGGACACCTTCACCCTCGACACCCCGGCGGGCGGCGTTTTCGCCGCCCGCTGGCGGCCCGACACCGACACCCTTGCCGGCAGCCCCATCGTGCTGATGCACGATTCGCTGGGCTGCGTGGCCCTGTGGCGAGACTTTCCGGCGCGGCTGGCCAAGGCCGCAGGCCGCGAGGTGATCGCCTACGACCGTCTCGGCTACGGGCGCTCGGCGCCCTTCCCGGGGCCACAGCCGCACAGCTTTATCGCCGACGAGGCCACGGGCACCTTCGCCACCGTTCGCGACCAGCTGGCGTTGGCGCGTTTCGTGCTGCTCGGCCATAGCGTGGGCGGCAGCATGGCCGCCTATGCGGCCGGCCTGCACCGTGACGGCTGCGAGGCGCTGATCACCGTGGCGGCTCAGGCCTTCACCGAACCCCGAACCCTGGCCGGGATTGGCGAGGCGGAACAGGCCTTGGTGGCACCGGGTAGCCTGTCGCGCCTGGCCAAATATCATGGGGACAAGGCTGAGTGGGCGCTGCGCAGCTGGGTCGACAACTGGCACTCCGAGGCCTTCGCCGATTGGACGCTGGATGCCGCCTTGGCGCGGGTCACCTGCCCCACCCTGGCGATCCACGGCGAACAGGATGAGTACGGGTCCCTGGACCAGCCCCGGCGCATCGCCGAATTGACGCCCGGCCCGCGGGAACCGCACATCCTGCCCTGCGGCCATGTGCCCCACCGGGAGTGCCCCGAGCGGCTCGCCATACTGGTGGCCGAGTTTCTCATCCAAGCCTGATCAGCGTTGCGGCGCAAGCAGCCGGTCCAGGCGAAGCCGCTCCCGGGAGTCGAACAGCCGCCGGCTGCCCGCGGCCACCGCGGCCAGGGTCCCGAAGCCGGTGCCCAGAGTGATCGCGAACATGATCAGGATCTGATACTTCACCGCTAGCCCCGGGGCGGTGCCGGCCAGTATCTGGCCGGTCATCATGCCCGGCAGACTCACTACCCCGGCGGCGGCCATGGCGTTGATCATCGGCATCAGGCCACTGCGCATCGCCTCGCGGCGAATGTCGCCGATCGCCTGATGCCAGGGCTGCCCCAGCATCAGGCGATTCTCGATCACCGCCCGCTGGCGCCAGGCGCTGTCGGTCAGCCGATCCAGCGCCAGGGCGACCCCGGTCATGGTATTGCCGAGCAGCATGCCCAGCAGGGGGATGGCGTACTGGGGGAGATACCAGGGCTCGGGACCGATGATCACCGTCAGGGTCAGGACGGTGACGGTGAAGGAGGACAGAAACATCGCCAGGGTGCCGATGCCGAAGGCCCAGCCGCCGCGCAGGCGCCGCTTCTGGCGGGCCATCACCTCGCGTCCGGCGATCAGCAGCATGGCCAGCGCCATCAGCACCACCCACAGCAGCCGCTCTGCGGCGAACAGCGCCTCGAGCACCAGGCCGATCAGCGCCAGTTGAATCACCGTGCGGGCCGCGGCGATCAACAGGCTTTGCGTCATGCCAAGCCGTGCCCAGGCCGTGCAGCCGGCCAGCGCCACCACCAGCAACGCAGCGGCGGCCAGCTGCCACCAGCCGAGTTCGATCACGTCCATGCGGCGGTGCCCTCCGTCAGCCGGCCCTGCTCGATGCGACAGTGGCGATCCGCCACGCGCCGAATCTGCGCCCCGTCATGGGCCACCCACAGCACCGGCCAGCCGCGCTGGCGAACCCGCTGGCGGAGCCAGGCCTCGACCCGTCGCGCCGTGGCGTCGTCCAGGTTCGCCGTGGGCTCATCGAGCAACAGCGCCGCCGGCTCTCGGGTGATGGCCCGCAGCAGCGCCAGACGCTGCTTCTCGCCGGAGGAGAGCCGGGCCACCGACCAGTCGAGCACGGTGCGCTCGAACCCCAGCGCCGCGAGATCGGCCGTCTCGGGATCGTACAGGTGCTCACCCACGCGCTCCGCCCACCAGTGGCTCTCCGCCGGCACCAGCATGACCTGCGCTCGCCACGCATGAGCCAAGGTAGCCGACTGGGCCGCTCCGCCCAGCCACACCTCGCCACCGTGCGGCTCCAGATCGGCCACGGCACGCAGCAGCCGGCTCTTGCCGCAGCCGCTCACCCCGGAAAGGCAGACAATCTCGCCCGGGGCAATGACCAGATTCACCGGCGCCACATCACCGATGGCCAGGCCCTCGAGTCGCAGGGTATCAGTAACGGACACGGGGTCTCCTCATAACCGATCGAACAACCACATGATAACCGGCCTAGGCGATGGCGACCCTAGGCGGTTCCCCGTATCATATATGGAGATTCATATATTCGACTGACGTCCCGATACCAGCCGTTGCGAAACAAGGAGTGCTGCATGACCGCACACCAGGACACCCAGGCCCCCAGCACCTCCGAGGGCATGGGCTTTTTCGAACGCTTTCTCTCCGTATGGGTGGCCTTGGCCATCGTCGCCGGGGTGCTGCTTGGCCAGTTCGCCCCCGCAGTGCCCGAGACGCTCTCGCGCTTTGAGGTCGCCCAAGTGTCGATTCCAGTGGCGATCCTGATCTGGGCGATGATCTTCCCCATGATGGCGCAGATCGACTTCGCCGCGGTGCTCGGGGTGCGCCGCCAGCCCAAGGGGCTGGTCATCACCACCACGGTGAACTGGCTAATCAAGCCCTTCACCATGTTCGCCATCGCCTGGCTGTTCCTGATGGTGCTGTTCCGCCCCTTCATTCCCGAGGAGCTGGCCAGCCAATACCTGGCCGGTGCCATCCTGCTCGGCGCCGCCCCCTGCACCGCCATGGTCTTCGTCTGGAGCTACCTGACCCGGGGCGACGCCGCCTACACCCTGGTGCAGGTGTCGCTCAACGACCTGATCATGCTGTTCGCCTTCGCCCCCATCGTGGTCTTCCTGCTCGGCATCTCCAATATCCAGGTGCCCTGGGACACGGTGGCGCTGTCGGTCTTTCTCTATATCGTGATTCCCCTGGCCGCCGGCTACCTGACCCGACGCGCCCTGATCGCCCGCCGCGGCGCCGAGTGGTACGACAATGTCTTTATGAAGCGTATCGGCCCGGTGACGCCGATCGGGCTGATCGTGACCCTGGTCCTGCTGTTCGCCTTCCAGGGTGACGTGATACTGGCCAACCCACTGCACATCGTGCTGATTGCCATCCCGCTGATCATCCAGACGGTGCTGATTTTCTTCATCGCCTACGGCTGGGCAAAGGCGTGGAGGGTGCCCCATAGCGTCGCCGCCCCCGGGGCGATGATCGGCGCCAGCAACTTCTTCGAGCTGGCCGTGGCCGCCGCCATCGCCCTGTTCGGGCTGCAGTCCGGCGCGGCGCTGGCCACGGTGGTGGGGGTGCTGGTGGAGGTGCCACTGATGCTGGCCCTGGTGCGCATCGCCAACAAGACCCGGCACCACTTCCCCGAGGCCGCGGCCCAGGCCCCCGCCGAGGCCAGGGGCTAACCCATGGCGAGGGAGCATCCCGAGCAGGCCGCTGCCCTAGGCGCCGAAGGCCTCGCTGAGTGACCCCTGATAGCGCCAGCCCTCCGGCACCCGCAGCTCATGACTCTGGCTACCGGCGAGGCGGCAAATCGCCACGCCGGGCGGCGTGCCGCCGATGCCGATATTCGCCGTCTCACAGGTCAGCCAGTCGCAAGGGGTGATAAGGCCGCGCTTCTGGTCCGCGAAGGCGATGTCCTCGACATTGCCTTCCCAGTCGAAACGCAAGCCCAGCGCCACCAGGCGCTCTACCAACCACCGCACCTCGGCCGGATCGAACAGGCTAATGCTGACCAGCTCATCGTCGGAGCAGACGCCCTGGGCGGGCAGGCTGGCGCTCAGCGCCTCCCAGCCACCCGGGATTCGCGCTTCCACCGCCGCCGCGCGGACGATCACCGCCGTGGCTTCTACCAGTACCGCCATGCATCTCTCCCCCACGGAGCGGATGGCCATCTCGACGTGTCTCGCCGCCAGACAGCCCCAGTATTGATCCAAAGCAAGTTTTATCGCTTGTCGGGCATCTATTCGACTAAAGATCGTGGCAGCGGCTCCGTCTCTTTGCCAGGCTTCCCTCTAGACATATGGCAATGCACATATAACCATAACAATGATAGCGGACGAATTACCATGCCGCACCGTGACACCTACTCCGATCCTACGCCTAGGCCTCTCACGCCTATGGGGGTCCCACTTGGCTGGGTCGCCACGCGATGCCTGCAGGCGCCGCCGCATCCCTTGGCCTGCACCCGCTGCGTCGACGCCTGTCCAGTCGAGGCTCTCGCCTTTCAAGAAGATAGCCAAGGTGGCACTGCCCTGCTGGCCAGCGACGCCTGCCATGGCTGTGGACAGTGCATCCCGGCCTGCCCCAGCGAAGCCCTAGTCAGCGCCGAGGTCGACGCCCTCCTGTCAGGTCAGGCGGAAGGTGAGCCGCTGCAGCTGGGCTGTCACCGTGCCCAGGATGCCTCCGACTTGGTCCGCCTGCACTGCCTGCGCACCCTGGGCCCCGACCTACTGGCCTGGCTAGCAGCACAGGCAATGCCCAAGGCGGTCACTCTTACCCTGCCCGAGGGCTGCCGAGACTGCACCGCCGCCCCCGAACAGGGCTTCGACCCCTGGCGCCGCGAGGCCGAAACGCGGGCAACGATCAGCGAGGAGCCTGCCGACAAAGATTTCCGGGCCGCACGCCCAGCGGTGAGCCGTCGCGAGCTGCTGCGCGGCCGGCCTGCACCGCGACTGCCGGCCATTCCCGCCGATGATGCGGCTCCCGGGGCGCGACGACCAGAGCGACTGCGGACCGCCTCCGAGAGGCTAGGCACCCAGGGGCTGACACCGCCACTGCCGGGGCTCAGCCTGGATCTCGATGCCTGCCGAGCGCACGGTGTCTGTGCCCGGGTCTGCCCCACCAAGGCCCTGCAGGCGTTACGGGAAGGCGAGCTTGTCTTCGACCCCAGGGCCTGTCTCGACTGCGGCCACTGCCTGAGCACCTGCCCCGAGCAGGCGCTGAGCATGAGCCATGCGCCTGCCCCAGTCACCGTTACCCTGCGCCACGCACAGACACTGGCGTGCTTCGAGTGCCGGCGACCCTTTTCCGCGAGCCGCGACGCCATGGCGTCGGACACCCCGGTCTGCCCCGCCTGCCGTCGGGAGCAGGCCCTGCTCCAGGAGAGTTTTCATGACCTGTTTGGCTGAACTCGGCCGAATCCGGCTGGCGGGTCGGCACGGCAGCGCGCGCTGACCTCATTTTCGACCACTTCAACACGCCCCAAGAGTAGAAGAACAACGCAGTCACCACCCGAAAGCGTAGCGACCCGAGAACAAGACGTGCATCCCGAGGGAGACTCCATGAAACTGTTTCAGTCATTGATCAATCGGCGCCGATTCCTGCAGTCGACCGCGGCAGTGGGTGCCTCGGCCGGCGCCGTGACGGCAGGCATCACCGGGCTGACCGGGCTCACCCCCGTCAAGGAGGCCCGCGCCCAGGCCCCTCGCGGCGAGACAACGATCACCAAGAACATTTGCGCCCAGTGCCCGGCGCGCTGCGGCATCGATGTCTATACCACCGACGGCCGGGTGCATGCGATCTACGGCGACACCGGCAACCCCATCGCCAACGGCAAGCTCTGCCCCAAGGGACACCTGGGCAGCTACTTTCTCTACGACCCGGACCGCTTCAAGGGACCCATGAAGCGCACCAACCCCAATAAGGGGCGCGATGAGGATCCCGGCTTCGTGCCGATCTCCTGGGACGAGGCGCTGGATATGGTCGCCGAGCGGCTCAACGGGCTGCGCGAACGGGGGGAATCCCATCGCTTCGCGCACTTCTACGGGCGCGGCTGGGGGCCTCCGATGCCGGCCTCTACGGCGACTTCGGCAGGCTCTACGGCACGCCCAACTCGGCCATCGGCCACGCCTCCATGTGTGCCGAGGGCTCCAAGCGGGCCAAGCGCGCCACCGACGGCAACGACTCCTACAATTCCTACGACTACCGCCACACCAACTACCTGCTGATCATGGGCGCGAGCTTCCTCGAGGCCTTCCGCCCCTACAACAACGTGATGCAGATGTGGGGGCATATGCGCAGCAAGAGCCCCAAGACCCGCGTCACCTGCGTCGACGTGCGCATGAACCCCACCATGGCGGCCGCCGATCGGGCGCTCTACATCAAGCCGGGCACCGACGGCGCCTTCGCCCTGGCGGTGGCCCATGTGATCCTCACCGAGGGGCTGTGGGACAAGGAGTTCGTCGGTGACTTCTACCAGGCCTCGCGCCGCTTCATCAGCGGCGAGACGATTCCCGAGGATTCCTTCGAGGAGAACTGGGTCCATGGCCTGACCGAGTGGTGGAACCAGGAGCTCAAGGACCGCACCCCCGAGTGGGCCGAGGAAATCACCAGCATCCCCGCCCGTCACATTCGCCAGACCGCCATCGAGTTCGGTTCGACCCGCCCCGCCGTGGCGCTGTTCGAACGCGGTCCTACCGGCCATACCAACGGCACCTACAACGGCATGGCCATTCACGCCCTGAATGCCCTGGTCGGTTCGCTGTTCGCCAAGGGCGGGCTTGGCTACCAGATGGGCGTGCCCTACGGCGACCTGCCGGTGAGCGCCGACGACTATCTCGACGACTATGCCCGCAACGGCGCCTGGCGAGATCAGCCGCGCATCGACATGGCCCGCACCGAGCGCTGGCCGATGACCAGCCACATGATGCAGGAGACGGGCCCAATCATCTGGCGGGCGACCCCTACACGCTCGACACCGCCATGTTCTTCTACACCAATCCGATCTGGACGGCACCGGATCCCAAGGTGTGGGAAGAAGCCTTCAAGGATGTGTTCATCATCGACACCTCGCCGTTTCCCGGCGAGACCGCCATGTACGCCGACCTGATCCTGCCGGATTCGACCTATCTGGAGCGACTCCAGGACTCGCCCACCTACCCCTTCGAGGGCTGGCCGATGACCGCCCTGCGCGTGCCGGCGGTGGACCCGATCTACGACACCCGCCACTTCGGCGACATCCTGATCGGCATCGGCAAGCGCCTCAACGGCCCGGCGGGGAGTACTACCGGGCACTCGACAGCGTCGAGAACGTGCTGCGCCACCGCGCCGCCGGCTTCGCGCAGAATCCCGGCGACAACGGCGTCAACGACTTCGAGAGCTGGAAGGAGAAAGGCGTCTGGTACAAGAAGCCCTATCACTGGCGGCTGCACCGCGGGCGCTTCTATGAGTGGGACGGTCTCGATTACAGCCTGCAGATGAGTCCCGAGGAGGTGAAGGCCAAGCTGCTCCGGACGCCTTCCGGAAAGTTCGAGTTCAAGTCCGGCTTCCTGGAAGAACACGCCGCCTACATCGAGCGGGAAATGGGCATTCCCCGCGATCGCGCGGGCCTGATCCAGTGGGTCGAGCCGCAGCACAGCGGCGGGGACGGCGACCTCTATTTCGTGACGCCCAAGACTCCGCTGCACGCCGAGGGGCGCGGCGCCAATATCCCTCACAACATCGCCATCCACCAGCCCATCGTCGGCGGCCGCGACACCGTCTATCTGGAGGTGCACCCGCGCACGGCCCGCGAGCGCGGCATCCGCAACGGCGATCGGGTCAGGATCACCTCGGACCCGGGCAGCATCGAGGCGGAGTGTCGCTTCGTGGCGGCCCACCGCCCCGACACCCTGGTGCTGCCCTTCGAGTTCGGCCACTGGGCCCAGGGGCGCTGGGCCGCCGGTCGCGGCCCAGGGCACTCCGGCGAGGTGACGGCCAATGTGTCCGATCCGATTTCGGGACTCGCCAGCTACTACACCGGCAAGGTCAGACTCGAACGCGCCTGATCCACGGACACAGAACTCTTGAGGAGTCATCACCATGGCAAAATGGGGAATGGTCATCGACTTGGACAAGTGCACCGGCTGTCAGGCCTGCACCACGGCCTGTTCGATGGAAAACAACACCCTGCCGGGCGAAAGCTGGCAGGACGTGCTCTTCTACCACGAGGGCGAATATCCCAGCGCCCAGATGAAGTGGCTGCCGCGGCCCTGCATGCAGTGCGAAAACCCCTCCTGCGTGCACGTCTGCCCGACCCGGGCCACCTACAAGGACCCGGATGCCGGCGGCATCGTCTTCGTCGACTGGAACAAGTGCATCGGCTGCAAATACTGCATGATCGCCTGCCCCTACGGCGTGCGCTTCTACGCCGACGAGAAGCCGCTGATCGAGCCGGACGTCCGTGAGGCCTTCCCCGGCGAGAATGGCCAGCTGTGGAGCCCGCCCTACCAGAGCCCCGAGGAGGACTGGCGGCGCGGTATCGGCATCCAGCCCAAGGGCGTGGTCTCCAAGTGCACCTTCTGCTACCACAAGGTCCGCCATGCCCCCGAGGGGGTGGCCGACCTCGACGAGGACAACCCCGAGGTCAAGGAGTACGTGCCGGCCTGCGTGCGCACCTGTGCCCCCAAGGCGCGCTACTTCGGTGACTTGGACAATCCCGAGAGCCAGGTCAACCAACTGATCGGTGACAAGCACGGGGTGCGTCTCAAGGACCATACCGGCAATCGTCCCCAGGTCTACTATCTCGGTGCCGGCGCCGGCGTGCCCGCCTTTACCCCCGCTGACAGGGAGAATGACGCATGAGTGCCTCTACCCAACCCAATGCGCTGCAGGGCAAGCTGGGCTCGCTGCTGCTGCTGGCTGCCTCGCTGGTGTTCCTGGTCAGCCTCGGCTACGGCGTGGCACAGTTGGCAACCCAGGGCCACACCTCCTTCAACACCAGCTCCACCCTGCCCTGGGGCCAGCCCATCGCCACCTATCTCTACTTCGCCCTGGCGTCATCGGGGCTGGGGCTGATCGCCTCGCTGCCGCTGGTCTTCGGCTTCAAGCAGTACTACCCCATCGCCAAGCGCTGCATCTTCCTGGCCTTCATCGTGCTGATCTCGGGGATGGCGGTCCTGGCCCTGGAGCTTGGCAACGTCTTCCGCATGCTGTGGGCCATCCCGCTCAACCTGCAGGTGCAGTCGGCGATGTTCTGGATGGGGGTCTTCTATGCCCTGGACCTGCTGTTCCTGCTGTGGAAGTTCAGCAAGCTGCAGAACGGTGAATGGGACAGCAAGACCAGCAAGCAGGTGGGTATCGCGTCGTTCATCGGCGTGCTGCTGGCCAGCGGCAACCTGGCGCTGATCTTCGGCATGATGAGCATGCGCCCCTTCTGGTTCGATGCCCTGCTGCCGATCTACTTCTACTTCACCGGCGTAACCAGCGGCGTGGCCGCCCTGGTGTTCTTCGTCTATCTGGCCTATGGCTTCCAGCGCGAGCGCATGCCCGCTGCACTGCAGTCGCTGCTCACCGGCGCCCTGCCCAAGCTGTTCGCCGCGCTGATCGGCGGTACGCTGCTGTTTATCGCCGCCCGCGCCATCACCGGGCTGTACAGCAACAACCCGGAAATCAGCCTGGTGTGGTCCGACTACCTGTTCGCCTCGCCGCTGTATAACCTCTCGCTGATCGTCGGCCTGCTGGTGCCCTTCGCCCTGATGCTGAGCGCACAGTGGCGCAGCCGCATGGATATCCAGGTGCTGGTCGCTTGTCTGGTCTTCCTGGGGCTGTTTGCCGAGCGCTTCTACTTCGTGGTGGGCGGCCAGGTGGTGCCGCTCTTCCAGGGCACCTGGGTGCCCAACCTGATCCGCTATACGCCCTCTGCCACCGAGTGGGCGCTGAGCATTGCCGGCTGGTCGCTGTTCTTCGTGCTCTACCTGCTGGGCGAGAAGTTCCTCGACCTGGGCGACATGCCCCGGCAGCTGGCCGACTCACCGACGGCCGCCCCCAGCCGGCCGGAACCTGATGCCATCGCCAGCTGCCAAGGCCTCACGGCCCGCCCCCAGGGGCGGGCCACTTCCAGGGAGTGACCATGAACCGAGACATCGACCCCTTGGCCTCGGCGGAGCTCTATCTCTGCCTGTCGCGGGCCTTCCTGACCCCGCTCAACGGTGTCACCCTGAGGGCGCTGCGTGAGGGTCTGCAGCCCGACCTCGAAGAGCTCGCCGAACGGCTGCCGGCGATCGACGCCGAGTGGCTGGCCGCATTTCGCAGCACCCTCGAGGCCGTTCCCTCCTCCGAGCGACTGCTGGTCGGCTACAGCCGGCTGTTTCTGACGCCGCCGGCACCGGCACCGCTGAACCTGGGCGGCTATCTGGACGGCGGCCTCATGGGCCAAGGCAGCCGGCGGATCGAGGCACTCTATCATCGCCACCGGCTAGGTCGGGACGCCGGCTTCCACGACCTGCCCGACCACCTGGCCCTCAACCTGCAGTGGTTCGCCTGGGTGCTGAGCCGCTGGGAGCAGGAGCGCTCAGCGCCGTCCACCGATGCCGCGATACCGGTTACCTGCCTGGCCGATCTGCTACATATGGCCGCCGACATCACCCTGCCCGCCGTCGTCCAGATGCACCAGAAACTTACCGGCATGGCCGATGGGGCCCCGGCCGAACAGCGCCTCTGGCACCTGCTGGTGCAGCTGACCCGCCGGCAGCTGCAGCGGGATCTCGCCGAGTGGGCACCACTCGCCCGGGAATCGAACGCCTCATCGCCGCCACTGTTTCACGAGGCGCACCACCAGTCAGCGCCAGAGGCCCCGACCGTCCAGGCGAACGACCGCACCTACGGCAGGACAAACCTCACATCGACACCGCTGGCCTGCCGAGTCTGCGGGACCCCTTTCACACCGGACGCCACCCTGACGGAAATGCGGCAGCGGCTGGAGACCGCCGGGCTCGACGCCGCCCACCTGGCGGTATGTCCGCCGTGCAGCGAGGTGGATACCTCACAGCCCGCCATGCCGGGGGCGGCGATCACACCGCCAGCCACAAGGCAACCGGCACGAGGGAGGAAAGGATGAAGATTCATGATCTATGCGAGGTCATCGCCGACTACCGCCTGACCGACGCCGAAGGCGAGCTGATCGCCGAATCGACGCCCGCCAACCCGCTGCACTACGTGCACGGCACCGGGCAGATGCTCCCGGCACTGGAAACACGGCTGATGGGCCGCCAGGCGGACGACACGCTGACGGTGACCCTGACGCCGGAAGCGGCCTACGGCCCCCACCGTCCCGAACTGGTCTTCGAGGCGGTACGCGAGAACCTGCCGCCGGGCCAGGCGCTGCGCGTCGGCATGATCCTGACGCCGGGCGGCCAGCGGGGAAAATTCTCACTCAAGGTGGTGGGCCTCACCGAGCGCGGCGCCATGCTGGATGGCAACCATCCGCTGGCCGGCAAGACAGTCACCTGGCAGCTGCACATCCGCAGCGTTCAAAAACCACCTGCTGCGACCCAGGCCGGGCTTGATTACCAGCCGATTCGCTGGGTGGAAGCGGAGTAGCAGCCGTTCGAGAGAGAGTCGGTCAGCACATCGCCAGGCGGCGCTCGGGACGGTTGCCCATGCGCGACAGGCGCCGCTGCAGCTCGCCAAGCGGCCTGTCCTGGCCCCGATCGGCGGCAGTCAGCACCTCGAGCACCCAGGCCGGCAGATCGTCCGCCAGGCGATAGTAGACCCACTGGCCGTCGCGGCGGTCGTTGAGCAGCCCGCAGGTGCGCAGCTGGGCCAGGTGCCGCGACACCTTGGGCTGCGACGCCTCCAGCGCATGGGTCATTTCACAGACGCACAGCTCCTCCTCACGCTGAATCAGCAGAATCAGCGTGAGGCGAGTCTCGTCGCCCAAGCATTTGAAGAAACGAGCAGGTTCCAGCGTCAAGCGAGCCCCCGGGACAGGCAGCGGAATGTCATGACGATTCTACGGCAAGCAGACGCCACCGCCCAGCGAAGGCGCCTCCCCGGCTCAGCCGTAGCGGCCGGTGATGTAGTCCTCGGTCTGCTTCTTCTCGGGCTCGGTGAAGATCGTGTTGGTCTCACCGAACTCCACCAGATCCCCCAGGTACATGAAGGCCGTGTAGTCGGAGACCCGGGCCGCCTGCTGCATGTTGTGGGTGACGATCAGGATGGTGTACTGCGTCTTGAGCTCGTTGATCAGCTCTTCGATCTTCAGCGTCGAGATGGGGTCCAGCGCCGAGGCGGGCTCATCGAGCAGGATCACCTCGGGCTCGATGGCGATGGCCCGGGCGATCACCAGGCGCTGCTGCTGGCCGCCGGACATGCCGAAGGCGTTGTCGTTCAAGCGATCCTTGACTTCATCCCAGAGGGCGGCGCCGCGCAGCGAGCGCTCCACCACCTCGTCGAGCACCGCCTTGTTGTTGACCCCCTGCAGGCGCAGGCCATAGGCCACGTTCTCGTAGATCGACTTGGGGAAGGGGTTGGGCTTCTGGAACACCATGCCCACCTTGCGACGCAGCTCCGCCACGTCGACGCCGCGGGCGTAGATGTCCTCGCCGTCCAGCAGAATCTGCCCCTCGATGCGGCAGATATCCACCAGGTCGTTCATGCGATTGAAGCAGCGCAGCAGCGTCGACTTGCCGCAGCCTGAGGGGCCGATGAAAGCGGTGACCTGGTGACGCGGGATATCCAGGCTGATGTTCTTGAGCGCCTGGTCCTTGCCGTAGAAGAGGCTCAGGTCGCGCACCTGGAAGGTCAGGTCCTGCATGCCTGTCGGCCGGGCATGGCCGGCAACGGGGCGGGGCGCAGTGGTCATGGAGGTCATGGTCTCGTTCCTGGTGTTCCGGTAAGCGGCGGCCACAGCCGCCGCTCGACGTTCGGTGTAGATCAGTCGGAGGCGGCGCGGTAGCGCTCGCGCAGCCGATTGCGGATGCTGATGGCGGTCAGGTTGAGCACGATGATCAACAGCACCAGCACCAGCGCCGTGGCATAGACCAGCGGGCGGGCGGCCTCGACGTTGGGGCTCTGGAAGCCCACGTCGTAGATATGAAAGCCCAGGTGCATGATCTGCCGATCCAGGTGGATGAACGGGAAGGTGCCGTCGACGGGCAGGGTCGGCGCCAGCTTGACTACCCCCACCAGCATCAGCGGCGCCACCTCGCCCGCGGCGCGGGCAATGGCCAGAATCATGCCGGTCATCATCGCCGGGGTGGCCAGGGGCACCACCACCTTCCACAGGGTCTCGGACTTGGTCGCCCCCAGGGCCAGGGAGCCCTGGCGCACCGCGGAGGGGATCCGTGCCAGGCCCTCCTCGGTGGAGACGATCACCACCGGCAGGGTCAGCAGCGCCAGGGTCAAGGAGGCCCAGATCAGCGCCGGAGAGCCGAAGGTGGGCGACGGCAGCCGCTCCGAGTAGAACAGCTCATCGATGGAGCCACCCAGGGTATAGATGAAGAACCCCAGGCCGAAGACGCCATAGACGATGGAGGGCACCCCGGCGAGGTTATAGACCGAGATACGGATCAGGCGCAGCAGCGGTCCTTGCCGGGCATATTCCCGCAGGTAGATGGCGGCCAGCACGCCGAAGGGACTGACGATCATCGACATCAGCAGCACCATGGTCACGGTGCCGAAGATCGCCGGGAAGATGCCGCCGGCGGTGTTGGCCTCGCGGGGCTCGCCGCTGACGAAGGCCCAGAACTGCTGCACGTACTCGACCATTTTCGCGGGCAGCGAGAGGCTGTTGGGCTGCACGGCGCGCACGATCTCGCCGATGCGAATCTGCACCTCCTGCCCGCCGGCCACCGTGGCCACTAGGGTGTCGCGATGGAGCTCGCGGCGCAGCACATCGATCTCACCACGCAGCGTCTGGAACGCCTCCTGCAGGCTGGCCTGACGCGCCGTGATAGCCTCCAGCTCGACCTGACGCGCCTCGGGGTCGATGTCGGGGTCCCGCTGCAGGGCCCGCTCGCGCAGGCGCAGCTCCTCCATTTCCGCGCTGATCACCCCGACGTCGTTGCGCTCGATCCGGCGCAGCTCACGAAACAGCCTATTGGCACGCTCGACGCGAGCCTGCAGCGCCTCCCACAGGCCTTCGCCTTCGGCGACCACCTCGCCCTCTTGCAGCACGCGCAGCGGATAGCCGTAGAAGTCACCCCATTCGCGGCGCTCCAGACGCATGGCATCCGGGGGCGAGCGCCATTCGGACATCTGCAGCTCGGCATACCAGGCGAAGTCCTGACCGGTCACGTCGCGGTTGCCCTGCTTGATCAGATGACGGGTGACCAGATCCCCATGCCCAGCTCGGGCGGCACATTGATCCCGGCATCCCGCGCCACGGCCACGGGAATGGTCTCGGAGCGTACATGCTCGCCCATCACCATCTGGCCGATACCCAGCTCAGGATCGCCCACCTGAAATTCGACGATCTCGCTCGGGTAGAAATGGCTGAGGCCGCGGACGGCGATCAGGCCGATCAGCCCCAGCACCATGATGATCGAGATCGCCACCGCGCCGGCATTCAACCAGACCCAGGGGGCACCGCTTTTCCACCAACGTTTCATCGAAGTCTCCCGGAATCAGAGGTTGCCGTAGCGCTTGCGCAGGCGCTGGCGAATGATCTCGGCCAGGGTATTGACCACGAAGGTCATGGCCAGCAGGACAAGGGCGGCGAGGAACAGGACCCGGAAGTGGCTGGAGCCCACGGCGGATTCGGTGAGTTCCACGGCGATATTGGCCGACAGGGTGCGCATGCCCTCGAAGATATTGAAATTCATGATCGGGCTGTTGCCGGTCGCCATCAGCACGATCATGGTCTCCCCTACCGCACGGCCGAAGCCCATCATCACCGCCGAGAACATGCCGATGCTGGCCGTGGGCAGCACCACCCCCACCACGGTCTGCCAGCGGGTGGCACCGAGGGCCAGCGACCCCTGGGTCAGGTGCTTGGGCACGTTGAACACCGCATCCTCGGCGATGGAGAAGATCGTCGGGATCACCGCAAAACCCATGGCGATACCCACCACCAGGGCGTTGCGCTGGTCATAGCTGATGCCGTTGTCGGTAAGCCACTGGCGCAGGCTGCCGTCGAAGAAGGCGATCTCCACGTAGGGGCTCGCCGCGACACAGGCCCAGCCCACCAGAATGACGATCGGCATGAGCAGCACCGCCTCCCAGCCGTCGGGCACCCGGGTCCGCAGCCGTTCGGGCAGGCGACTCCACAGGTAGGCAAAGGCCAGCATGGCGATGGGCATCATCAACAGGACGCTGAACACCGCCGGCAGGCGATTCTCGACGAAAGGGGCGAGCCACAGGCCGGCCAGGAAGCCGAGGATCACCGTGGGCAGCGCCTCCATCACTTCGATGGTGGGCTTGACCTTGCCGCGCAGCTTGGGCGACATGAAATAGGCGGTGTAGATAGCCCCCATCAGCGCCAGCGGGGTGGCGAACAGCATGGCGTAGAAAGCCGCCTTGAGGGTGCCCAGGGTCAGCGGCACCAGGCTCATCTTGGGCTCGAATTCGTCACCGCCCGCCGAAGACTGCCAGACGAAGCGTGGCTGGCTGCTGCCCTCGTACCACACCCGCTGCCACAGCGAGGAGAAGGAGATATCGGGGTGGCGATTGCTGACGCTGGCCACCTGCAGCTGGCGGTTCTCGTCGACAAGCAGCGCCATCGAGTTGACCGGCGAGATGGCGATCCGCGCAAGCGGCCCCTGTGCCATCCGGGCATCGAAGACATCGGCCGAGGCGGTGGCGTGATGGATCCCCAGGTTGCCCTGTGCATCGCCCACCAGAAAGCCCCGCCGCGAATACTCCGCCTCGATATGGGTGATCGGGGCTTGATAGCGGGCGAAGTCGCGAATATGCGTCAGGTCGTGACGGTTCTGGTCATCCCGGACCGGGAAATACTGACGCACCTGGCCATCTGAGGTACCGGCAATGACCGATACCGTACCATTGAGCAGGGCCATATGGGTGACATAGCCGCTGTCGGTGACCGGCACCGCCCCACGGTACTGGGGGGCGCGCAGGTTGCCGATATCGTAGTGATGGATATAGCCGGCGTCGTCGGCGACGTAGAGGTGGCGAAAACGGTTGTCGATGAGGATCTGCCGGGCGCGGCCGTCGAAGCCGGGCAGCTCGGCGGTGGTCTGCTCCACGCTCACTTCCCCGGTCATGATGTTTTCCCGGCGGTCGAAGGAGGTCACCATCAGGGTGCCGTCCTCGAGCTCGGCCGCCGCATAGATGCCGCGGTCGCTCACCTGCAGGCCCAACACCTGGATGGCGCGGCCCTCCTCGTCCAGGGTCAAGGGTGCCTCGTCGAGGGGAAAGCGCAGCTCCGGCTCGATATGGCGCAAGTTATCCGGGTAGGTGATCGCGTATTCGATCTGCCCGAGGCTGATCTCGCCGGTGTCATAGCCATAGGCGAAGGCCCGCGTCGTGGCGAAGCCGGTGGCGAAGGCCGTCGTCTGGGCGGCCTCCGGGCGCGGCATCTCGAAGGCGGCGCGCCCCGCACCATCCTCCAGCTCGAAGAAGGTGATGCGCCCCCTGTCCGTGAAGCTCGCCCCCAGGGTGTCGTAGCGATCGACGGTCAGGTGCTCGAGTGTCTCCCCTTCTTCCAGTCCGGGCGTGGCATAGGTCTGCTGGGTCGATACCTGGGCCGACTGGAAGAGCGGCATGATCTCGGAGAAGAGATAGACGAAGATCATCCCCAAGGCGAGCACCACGCCGATGCCGGCGGCGCCGATGCCGTAGCGGGAGGCACCGTCCCGAAACGCACGCTTGCGCCGCAGGCGCTCGCGCTGTTCGGGGCTGGGCAGCAGCGATCTGCCTTTCGCCGAGGCGGGGAGCTGGGACAGGTCATTCATGATGGCTGGGCAATCCCGACAGGTGGAAAGATAGGCAGAGGGTAAGCAGCCACCATGACAGCCATGTGACAGCCCACCCCAAAACGCCAAAGGGGCGCCGAAGCGCCCCGGTACATCCCTGCATGACGAACGGTCAGTCGATGCCCAGCTCGCCGCGCACCCGGCTGGCCACGCTCTCGGGCAGCGGGATGTAGCCATCGCGGGCGGTCACTTCCTGCCCCTGCTGGGAGAGCACCATGCGCAGGAACTCGGCCTGCTGCGGCGCCAGGTCCTCATTGGGGTGCTTGTTGACGTAGACGAACAGGAAGCGGGAGAGCGGGTAGTTCTCGCTGTCCACCGGGTAGGCCTCCTCGCCCTCGTCGCGGGCCACCGGCACGGCACGCACCTGAGAGGTGATATAGCCGATGCCCGAGTAGCCGATGCCGTTGATCGACTCGCTCACGCCCTGCACCACCGAAGCGGAGCCCGGCTGCTCGTTGATGGTGTCCTTGAAGTCGCCGCCGCACAGCGCGTTCTCGGCGAAGAAGGCGTAGGTGCCGGAGACGGCGTTGCGGCTATACAGGGTGAAGTCGCGGTTCTCCCAGGCGCCGTCCAGGCCCAGCTGGCCCCAGCGGGTGATGTCCTGGTCATAGCCGCAGCGGCGGGTGTCGGAGAAGATCGCGTCGACCTGCGGCAGGGTGATGCTCTCCAGGGGGTTGTCCTGGTTGACGTAGACGGCCAGAGCGTCGATGGCCACCGGCACCATGGTCGGCGGATAGCCGAAGCGATCCTCGAAGGCCTGGATCTCGGAGGTACGCATCTCGCGGCTCATGGGGCCGAACTGGGCGGTGCCCTCGGTCAGGGCAGTGGGGGCGGTACCCGAGCCGGCCCCCTGGATCTGGATGTTGATATTCGGATAGAAACCGGCGAATTCCTCGGCCCACAGGGTCATCAGGTTGTTCAGGGTGTCGGAGCCGATGCTGGTCATGTTGCCGGAGATGCCACTGACGGGCTCATAGGCGGGCAGGTTGGGGTCGACGCGATCCGCCATGGCAGTAGTGGTGACAAACGAGGCACCGATAACGGCAGCAGCGATGAGCTTGAGTTTCATCTTGGTCTCCAGGGTTCGTGCGCTAATGAGTCGCAGCGTTGCGGTCTCGGTCCGCTCTACGTGAACCGATGGCTGCGACTATAGGGAGACCGGATGACACTTCAGTGACATTTGCCGGCGGTTTGATGAACCTTGTGTGACAGTGACCATAAGGACTTATATCAATAGCCCCAGCGCCGCCAGGGTGCACAGCGCAAGCGATACTCCCTGCAGCAGGCGCCGGTCGAGGCGGTGAGCAATGCGGTTGGCCAGCGCGGTGCCCAGCAGCACCGCCGGCGAGAGGCTCAGCGCCAAGGCCAGGTGCCACAGGCGGACCTGCCCCGCCAGGGCCAGGGTGGCCAGGGTCATCAGCGAGGTGATGATAAAGAAGGCAGACAGCGTACCGCGCAGCCGATTGGGCGACAGCCCGTGCATCAACAGCACCATCGGCGGCCCGCCGATGGCTGCCACCGTTCCGAAGATCCCGGAGAGCACCCGGCACCGAAGAGGGTGCCCGAGTTGACCGGCAGCCGAAAACGAAACAGCGTCACCGCCACGGCGAACAGCACGCTGCCGGTGATAAGCGTCTCCAGCACGGCCATGGGAGCGGCCAGCAGCAGCCAGAGGCCCAGGGCGTTGCCGGGCACACGCCCCACCAGCGCCATGCCGATCTCGCCGATGCGTACCTCCTGAAGGTAGTGGCGCACGGTGAGCAGCGACACCGTGAACCCGAACAGCACCAAAATCACCGGCACCAGTCGCGGCTCCAGCATCAGCAGCAGGGGCGCCCCCACCACCGCCAGGCCGAAGCCGGTAGCGCGCTGCACGAAGGCGCCGAGCATCAGCGTCAGCGCGCAGCCGAGCCAGGTCGCCAGCGACAGATCGAACCAGGCAAGCAGGCCGTCAGGCATGAGCCGGCGTACCCGCCAGGCGTCTCAGGCCGGCATTGCCAATCAAGGATGCCGCCAGCATGGTCAGCACCATGGGCCAGAGGCTCTCGATCTCGAAGGCGCCCACCATGACCCCGGCCAGGGCCGCAGCACCGAACTTGATGCCGCCCATCATCGCCGTGGCCGTGGCACTCATATGGCCGAACTGATCGAGCAGCAGCGACATGGCGTTGGGGGTGATCAGGCCGATCATCCCCGAATAGCACATGACCAGCACCACCACCACCGGCAGCGACGCCACCCCCGCCACGGCGGCCAGTACCAGACATAGCGCCATCGTCAGCTGAACGGCAAGCCCCAGCAGCAGGTTTTGCAGCGGCGAGCGCCTGTGCAGCAGCTGGATGTTGAGCTGATTGGAGAGCGCAATGACGATCACGTTGATCCCCAGCACGAAGGGGTAGACCGCCGGCGACAGCCCGAAGTGCTCCAGGTAGACATAGGGCGAGGCGGTCACGAAGGCGAAAAGCCCGCCGAAGGAGGCCGCCACCGCGCAGATATAGCCTACCGCCTCGCGATGACCCAGTACGCTGGCGTAGTTGCGCAACACCTGGCGAAAGGAGGCGGCGGGCTGCCCCGGCGCCCGGGTCTCAGGTAGCCGGGTGCCCATCAGCCACATCAGGAAGGCCGCATAGACCGCCAGGAACACAAAGATCAGCCACCAGTCGGCGAGATAGAGCAGCCCACTGCCCACCAGCGGTGCCACCAGCGGCGCCAGCATCATGATCATCGCCATGGTCGACATGACGCTGGCCGCCTGGCGGCCGCTGAAGCAGTCGCGCACGATGGCGGCCGAATTGACCACGCAGGCCCCGCCCCCGAGCGCCTGCACGAACCGCCAGACCAAAAGCTCGGTCAGCGAGTCGACCGTGGTGATCGCCAGGCTCGCCAGCAAGAAGGCCAGCAGCCCGGCGAGCAGCACCGGCTTGCGGCCCAGACGGTCGGAGAGCGGCCCGAACAGCAGCTGGCCGATGGCAAAGCCGGCCAGGAAGGTGCTGATCGACAGCTCGGTGTGATGAATGCTGGCGCCTACATGGTCGGCCAGCACGCTCATGGCAGGCAGGTAGGCATCGATGGCAAAGGGGGCCAGGGCGGTGTTGGCCGCTACCAGCAGCGCCACGCGACGAGGGTTGAGGCTCAAGGCGGCTCCCGGGTCGAAAAGAGGAAAATAGCTAGGCCGCTAATGATAGCCCAGATAACCCCCGCCCGCCTCCCCGCTGGCCTGCCGCTGTCAGCGGGCCGGGCGTCTTGTTAAAGTGTGAAGACGCTTACCACAATGAATTGGAGCCTTCCCATGGCCGACGACCTGCTGTCGCAACTCAAACAGATGACCACCGTGGTGGCAGACACCGGCGACCTGGACGCGATTCGCCGCTTTTCGCCCCATGATGCCACCACCAATCCGTCACTGATCCTGCAGGCCGCCCAGCAGGAGGAGCGGCGCGCCCGCCTGGCCGAGATCGCCCGCCACGCCACCGATATCGACGATGCCCTGGATGCTGTGGCGGTGGAGATCGGCAGCGAGATCGCCGGCCTGGTGCCGGGCTATGTCTCCACCGAGGTCAGCGCCCGACTCTCCTTCGACAGCGATGCCTCCCTGGCCCGCGCCCGCTCGCTGATCGAGCGCTATGACCGCCACGGTGTGGGCCCCGAGCGCATCCTGATCAAGGTGGCCGCCACCTGGGAAGGGATTCGCGCCGCCCGCCAGCTGGAGCGGGAAGGGATTCGCACCAACCTGACCCTGCTGTTCAGCTTCGCCCAGGCCCAGGCCTGCGCCGACGCCGGAGTCACCCTGGTCTCGCCCTTCGTGGGACGCATCCTCGACTGGCACAAGGCGCGCCAGCCCGAGGCCGATTTCTCCGGCGAACGCGACCCCGGCGTGCAGTCGGTGCGGCGAATCTACGAGCATTACAAAGGCCATGGCTACCGGACCATCGTGATGGGCGCCAGCTTCCGCAACAGCGGCGAGATCCTGGCACTGGCCGGCTGCGATCGGCTGACCATTTCCCCGGGGCTGCTCGGTGAGCTGGCCGAGAGCCGCGGCACCCTGAGCCGACGCCTGACCCCGGTGGGCGCCGACACCTCGGCGCCGGAGCCCCACGACGAAGCGGAATTCCGCTGGGCCCTCAACGAGGACGCCATGGCCACCGAGAAGCTCGCCGAGGGCATCCGCAAGTTCACCGACGACCAGCGCAAGCTGGAAGACCTGCTAGGCGAGCTGCGCAAAGGAAAGAGCGCATAAGGGGGCATCCCTTTCCCCTGCCGGGCGACTGGCCGTCACCGGCAGGGGGAGGCACTCGGATAACAGCCATCGCGCCGAACGGCGAAGAGGAAGGGAGGCGGGATCAGTGGCCCTGGGAGGCCGCCTCCTGGGCTTCGAGCATCTCCACCAGGGGCTGAAACTCCTCGCGGTTGTGCTCGTTCATGCGCATCAGGATGCGGTGTGCCTCGAGAATGCGCCGGCGAGTGGCTTCCATGTCGGCGGGCACCTCGGGCAGGTCGCAGAGCTCGCAGGCCTCGGTGATGGGCGCGTCCACCAGGGTGAAGAACTGGGCAAACCCCATCACCTCGAGCATGCGCTGCACATCGGGATTGTCGGCCACGATGGTGGGCTTGTGCTCGATCTTGTCCCTCACCGCCATGGCCACCTTGGCCAGAAACCCCAGGGCGGTGGAGTCCACGTTGGTGGCCTCGCGCAGGTCGATGATCAGCGCCTTCAGCCCCGGGGTTTCCGAAAGCTGCTCGGCCTGGCTGTCCAGGGTGGCACAGAGGGTCAGTCGCACATCGCCACACAGCTTGAGCACGAAGACACCGGAGTCGAACGCCGCCTTGACGCGGCCTTCATTTATGATCATCGCCAAATCCGCTCAACATCATGATCGTCAGGTCGTCTGGCAGATCCTCGCCGCTGTGGTCCCCTCCAACGTCGATGTCCCGAGGGAGCTCCAGGGCCAGGCTGTCTCGCAGTTCTACCAACGTCGTGCAGTTCAGGACACGTTGCTCGAGTTCCCTGAGCCGCATGTCGAGCGTCTCGCCCGGCAGGCACTCCAATACTCCATCCGAACACAACCATAGCCTGAAGTTCGGCGGGAGACTATGACACAAACGTGGATAGTCGACCTCCGGAAAGAGCCCCACCGGCATGCCATCGCCGGGCAGCTCTTCGACGCGGTCATCGCTGACCAGCAGCGGTCTGGGCAGCTGCGCCCCCAGGGAATAGTGGAGGCAGCGCTCGCGATGGTCAATGACTCCCACGAACAGCGTCATGTGCTTGCCGATACCGGTATCCAGCAGCTCCCGATTCAGCGCCCGAAGCCAGCGTGCGGGCAGCTGGTCCGGCTGTTCGCCGTCCCATTCGTTCAGCCAGCGATTGCACAGGTACTTGAGTAGCACCGTTACGAAGGCCGAGGAGGCCCCGTGGCCCGAGACATCGGCAAAATAGAAGACGCTGAAGCGCTCATCGAAGCGCTGGAAGTCGAGAAAATCGCCGGACAGGTAGAGCGACGGCACGAGCCAGTAGTCGCAGCGAACCCCCCTAGCGTCTGATCATGCGGCGGCAGCAGCTTGCGCTGGATCTGTCCGCCGGCCTGCTGGTCCAGCCTCAGCAGCGCCAGGTGGGTCTCCAGGCTCTCGTTAAGCTCAGCCAGCCGCTCGCGGTCGCGGTCACGCTCCTCCTCCAGCTGGCGCAGCTCGATAGCCTTGCGAATCATGCGCCGCAGCAGCTGGCCATGGCGCATGGGTTCGACGACATAGTCCACCAGCCCCACGTCCACCGCCGTCAACAGGTCGGCATCCAGACGCGAGTCGCTGACCACCACCGTGGGCAGCCGCTCGGTCAAGCTCGCCCACTCCAGGCTGGGAATCGCCCGGGCATGGGCGACCACCAGCGAGGTGTCCGCCGGCAGGTCCTCGAGCCGCTCGGCAGCCAGCACCGCCAGCCCATCACGGGCGATGGTGTCGGCCAGGGCATCGCGGTAGTCGCCGGGCTCATCGAGTACGCCGATCAACGGCTTGGGGACATCCATGGGCAAGCTGCCTCAGTCAGCGAAGTCTGAATCATCGAAATCCGCATCGTCGAAATCGAAGTCGAAGTCATCGCTGGCGAAGGGGTCGTCGCCCAGTTCGCCATCGCTGACCTCGAAGCGGCGTCGCTGCAGATAGGCATCGCGAATGAAGACATAGCGGTCGCCACGAATCAGCTCCTCCTGATCGAGCAGGCCAGCCCGCATGTCCACCACCCTGAGTGCCGTCAGCCCATAGCGTAGCCTGTCGTCATCCACGTAGGTAAGCGGATAGGTGTAGGTATCCGCCGGCAGACCGGTGGTGTCGCGCAGCGTGCTGGGGCCGAGAAACGGCAGCACCAGGTAGCGCGACTCCTCCCACCCCCAGACCGCCAGGGTCTGGCCGAAATCCTCGTCACGACCGGTGATCTCCATGTGGGTGGCAAAGTCCCACAGCCCGCCGATACCCACGGTGGTATTGATCAAGAACCGTGAGGTGGCGATACCGGCGTTACCCGGCTTGCCTTGCAGCAGGCTGTTGAGGACCGTGCGGATCTCGCCGAGGTTGGAGAAAAAGTTGCCCACCCCGGTCTGCACCGGCTGCGGCGTAACGGTCCGGTAGCCCCGCGACACCGGCTTGAGCACCGCCCGGTCGATGGCGTCGTTGAACACGAACACCTGCCGATTGAAACCCTCCCACGGGTCGTCCGGATGGCGATCCTCGACGGGGATGTTGCCGGCGCAGCCCCCCAGCACGGCCACCAGGGCCAGCGTCATCAGGGTCCGCATGAGTGAACCTGTCCGAGCGTAATCCATTGATACCGCCTCTCTGTCCGGCAGCGCCTGCCGCGACCTCATTGACGACGCACCACGACGCTACCGGCGCTGTAGCCGGCGCCGAAGGAACATACCACGCCCAAGGCGCCCGGGGCCGAATCGCTCACGGTGCAGATGGAAGGCGATGATCGAGCCGGCCGAGCTGGTGTTGGCATAGCGGTCGAGGATGATCGGCGCCTGGTCGGGTTCCGGGTCATGGCCCAGCACGCGCCGCGCGATCATGTCGTTCATATGGCGGTTGGCCTGATGCAGCCACAGCCGCGCGAGGTCGCCGCCGGCGAGCTCGAGGCTCGCCAGGTGCTCGCCGATCAGCGCCGCCACCATGGGGCAGACCTCCTTGAACACTCGCCGCCCCTCCTGGACGAATAGCTTGTCGGCCGCCAGCGGGTCGCTGTCGGTCACGCGGTTGAGGAAGCCGGCGTTGTTGCGAATGGCGTTGGAGAAGCGCGTGACCAGCCGGGTGCCGAGCACCGCAAAGCGGGCGTCGGCGGTGGCGACGTCGTCGGCCTCCAGCACGATGGCGGTGCAGGCATCGCCGAAGATGAAGTGGCTGTCGCGGTCGCGAAAATTGAGATGCGCGGAGCAGATCTCGGGGTTCACCACCAGCGCCCGCTTGATGCTGCCGGCGCGGATGGCATTGGCGGCGATCTCGATGGCGAAGGTGGCCGAAGAGCAGGCCACGTTCATGTCGAAGGCGTAGCCGCCGGCGCCAAGAGCCGCCTGCAGCTCCACGGCCACCGCCGGATAGGGCCGCTCCAGATTGGAGCAGGCAACGATCACCAGGTCGATATCGGCGGCCGCCACCCCGGCGGCGGCCAGGGCGTTGGCGGCCGCGGCCCGGCCCATCTCGCACTGCAGGGAGGGCTCGTCATTGCCCCGCCGCGGCAGGCGCGGGCGCATCCGCTGGGGATCGAGGATACCCTCGGCATCCATCACGTAGCGGCTGTGAATCCCCGAGGCCTTGACGATGAACTCGCTGCTCGAATGGGCCAGGGGGTCGCGCTCACCCGCTGCGATAGCCGCGGCATGGTGGGCATTCTCTTGATCGACCCAGGCATTGAACGCCGCCACCAGGGCATCATTATCGATAGCGTGCGCCGGCGTATAAAGCCCTGTGCCGGTGATCACGACGTCTGTCATGGTGTTCTCCATTAGGCGGCCCGCTGGCCGCATTGCTCACATCGGATATCGACCGATGCGCGTGTTTCCTTAGGCTCTGCCGCGAACGGCGACGCCCCTGGGCGTCAGTCGGTGATCTCGGCCCAGCGCTTCTCCAGCCGCTTGACGGAGACCGGCATCCGGGTACCCAGCTGCTGGGCAAACAGCGAGACCCGCAATTCCTCGATCCACCAGCCGAACTCGACCAGCGCCGGGTCCTCGTAGCCGCCGCGTCGCTGGCATTCGCGCCGCGCGGCCAGGCGGGACTCGAAGTCCTGAACCGCCTGCATGTGCATCTGGTCGCGCATGCGCTCCCGCGGCGCCTTCTCCAGGCGGATCAGCGCGGCCTCCATATAGCGCGGGTACTCCTCGAGCCACTCGCCGGCCTCGGTCACGAAGCCCGGATGCACCAGCCGCTGCATCTGGGCCTTGAGGTCGCTGTAGACCAGCGCCAGGGCCAGGCTGAGGTTGCCCTTGAGCGCCTTGGTGACCGCCAGGTGACCCTCCAGGGCCGCCTGCAGGGTGGCCACCTGGGCCTCGGCATGGGGCACCAGGGTCTCCTCGACCTCGGCCAGGCGCTCCGCCAGCTCATCCTCGGCGCGCGGCAGCGGCGCCTGAGCCACGCGCTGGAGAAAGACCGCCTCGACGAAGTCTTCGTTGAGCTGGCGCTTGCTGCCTACCTTGGCGAACAGCAGCGCGCAGGTATTGAGCCCCTTGAGCCGCTCGATGGCGCGCACCACCTCGGGTCGTCGCGCCATGGCCAGCCGCGCCACGCCGCGCCGGTGAGCCTGCACCGCCTTGCCCGGATGGTCAAACAGTTCGATACGAAACGCCTCGCCCTCGGGCACCAGCGCCGGGTAGGCCTCGACACGAATGCCCGCCTGGGTGGTCACCCGCGACTCGGGCAGCGGCGTCTCGGGCAGCGAGGTCACGTCGGGCTCGCCGCCGGCCTCGGCGGCCAACGCCCTAGCGCCCTCCCCGGCCGCTGCCTCGAAGCGGCGCTCTAGCTCGCGGGCATCGCGCCCCTGCCCCAGCACCTTGCCGTGATGGTCCACCACCTTCAGGTTCATCACCAGGTGGGGCTCGAGCTGCTCGGTATGCCAGTCGTCGGGATGCAGGCGCACCCCGGTCTTGACCCGCAGAAACTCGCCAAGCGCCTCGGTCAGGGGCACGTCTTCGGGTACCAATGCCTCGAGGGCGGCATCCACCCAGTCGGGAATCGGCACCACCTGGCGGCGAATCGACTTGGGCAGCGACTTGAGCAGGGCGATGCACTTGTCGCGCAGCAGGCCCGGCACCAGCCACTCCAGGCGCGCCAGGGGCAGCTGCGGCAGCATAGCGGCGGGCACCGTCAGGGTCACACCATCGTCCGGCGCGCCGGGCTCGAAGCGATAGGCAAGCGGATAGCGCACGCCATCGAGCACCAGCGCGTCGGGATACTGGGCCTGGGTGACCTCCTCCGCCTCCCGGGCCAGCAGCTCGGCGCGATCGAACTTGAGCACCTCGGGGTCGTCGCGCTCGGCCTGCTTGCGCCACTGCTCGAAGCCCTTGCCGGTGGTGATCCCCTCGGGAATCCGCGCGTCGTAGAAGGCGAACAGCGCCTCTTCGTCCACCAGGATATCGCGCTTGCGGGCGCGATCCTCCAGATCCTCGACCTCTTCGATCAGCGCCCGGTTGTGGGCGAAGAACTCACCGCGGGTGCGAAACTCACCCTCGACCAGGGCGCGACGGATAAACAGCTCCCGCGCCTCGACGGGGTCGACGGGACCGTAGTGCACCTTGCGCCCGGCGACGATGGGCAGCCCGAAGAGGGTCACCTGCTCCTTCGCCACCACCTGGGCACGCTTCATCTCCCAGTGCGGCTCGCTGTAGCTACGCTTCACCAGGTGGCCGGCCAGCGGCTCGATCCACTGCGGATCGATCCTGGCCACGGTGCGGGCGAAGAGCCGTGAGGTCTCCACCAGCTCGAAGGCCATGACCCACTTGGGCGGTTTCTTGGCCAGGCCGGAGCCGGGATGGATCATGAACTTGCGGTTGCGCGCCCCCAGGTACTCGCGATTCTCGGTGAGCAGGCCCAGGTGCGAGAGCAGCCCCGGCAGCAGCGCCCGGTGCAGCGTGGCGGCCTGGCGGCGGCGCGCCTCCTGAAGCGCCTTCTCCGCACCGCCCTCCTCGGGGACGGGTCGTGGCGCCGGCGGCGGCACCTCGATCTGCATCTCGCGCAACAGCTGGCGCAGCTGGCGGAAGGTATCGTGCCACTCGCGCAGGCGCAGGTAGTTGAGATAGTGCTCCTTGCACCAGCGCCGCAGCCGGTTGCCGGAGAGCTCGCCGCGGGCGGCCTCGAAGCCGTCCCACAGGTTGAGCAGCGCCACGAAATCGGAGTCGGGATCGCGCCAGCGCCGGTGCGCCTGGTCGGCGGCCTCGCGCTTGTCCGCCGGACGGTCGCGAGGGTCCTGCACCGCCAGCGCCGACACCACGATCAGCACCTCACGCAGCCCGCCCTGCTCGGCCCCGGCCAGCACCATGCGTGCCAGGCGCGGGTCGATGGGCAGCCGCGCCAGCTGGCGTCCGGTCGGGGTCAGGCGATTGCCGGCGTCCACGGCGCCCAGCTCGAAGAGCAGCCGAAAGCCATCCTTGATGAAGCGCGCATCGGGCGGGTCGACGAAGGGAAACGCCTCGATGCTGCCCAGCTTCAGCGACAGCATGGAGAGGATCACCGAGGCCAGGTTGGTGCGGCGGATCTCGGGGTCGGTGAATTCGGGCCGGGCCAGGAAATCCTCCTCGTCATAGAGGCGGATGCAGACCCCTTCGGCCACCCGGCCGCAGCGGCCCTTGCGCTGGTCGGCACTGGCCTGGCTGATCGGCTCCACCGGCAGGCGCTGGATCTTGGCCTTGTAGCTGTAGCGGCTGATGCGCACCAGCCCCGGGTCGATCACGTAGCGGATACCGGGCACGGTGAGCGAGGTCTCGGCCACGTTGGTGGCCAGCACGATGCGACGACCGGCATGGGGAGCGAAGACCCGGTTCTGCTCGGCGTTGGAGAGCCGGGCATAGAGCGGCAGCACCTCGGTGCTCTTGAGGTCGGCGCGGCGCAGGGTGTCGGCGGCCTCACGGATCTCGCGCTCGCCGGGCAGGAAGATCAGGATGTCGCGGGGGCCGTGAAACCAGCGCTTCTCCCGCTCGATGGCCTCGATTTCCTCCACCGCATGGAGGATGCCCTCCTGCAGGGTGCGGTCGGCCTCATCCTCGGCGTCGCGCACCAGCGGGCGGTAGCGGACCTCCACCGGGTAGGTGCGGCCCGAGACCTCCACCACCGGGGCGGGCGTGGGGTCGCCCTGCGCTTCCCCTTGCGCTCCCCGGGCAGGGCGAAGTGCTCGGCGAAGCGCGCCACGTCGATGGTCGCGGACGTGATGATCACCTTGAGGTCGGGGCGGCGCGGCAGCAGGCGCTTGAGGTAGCCGAGCAGGAAATCGATGTTGAGGCTACGCTCATGGGCCTCGTCGATGATGATCGCCTCGTAGCGCATCAGATCCGGGTCGTGGCGGGTCTCCGCCAGCAGGATACCATCGGTCATCAGCTTGACCAGGGTGGCCTCGTCGGTCTGGTCGGTAAAGCGCACCTGATAGCCGACCTGCTCGCCCAGCGGGACCGCCATCTCCTCGGCCAGGCGCGCGGCCACCGAGCGCGCGGCGAGGCGCCGCGGCTGGGTATGGCCAATCAGCCCGCGACGCCCCAGGCCGAGCTCCAGGCACAGCTTGGGCAGCTGGGTGGTCTTGCCGGAGCCGGTCTCGCCGGCCACCACGACCACCTGATGATCGCGCAGCGCGGCCAGGATATCCTCGCGACGCTCGGCCACCGGCAGCGCCTCGGGATAGGCCAGGGTGACGGGGCGAGCGGCGCGCCGCTCGACCTGGGCCGCCGAGCGTGCCACTGCCTGGGCCACCTCCGCCAGGCCGCGGTCCACGGGCTTGTCCTGGGCCATCCGCCGGGCAAGCCCGCCCAGCCGCCGGCTGAGCTTGGCACGGTCATGCAGCATCACGCCGTCGAGCGCCTGACGCAGGCGCTCGAGCTCGGTGGAGGCGTCACGGAGGGGGGCGGAGTCAGGGCGAGTGGCGGTGGTCACGACATCCTCGAGCAGTGGAACAAACCTGCCCGCCCCGGCTAAGCCGGGACGGGCAGGATATTGTAACGCCGGCAAAGCAGCGGCGGCTAATTCTGACGATTGCGGCTCGCTATCGCGCGGCAAGGCCGCCGCTATGGCGTCACGCTTGCTCGGCTTGCTGATCCTTCTGGATTTCCTCGTCGCGAAGCTGGCGGCGCAGCACCTTGCCGACGTTGGTCTTGGGGAGCTCGTCGCGGAACTCGATGACCTTGGGCACCTTGTAGGCGGTCAGCTCTTTCTTGCACCAGTCGCGAAGGGACTCGGCGTCGAGGCTCTCATCCTTGGCCACCACGAACAGCTTGATCACTTCGCCGCTGTTCTCGTCGGGGATCCCCACCGCCGCGGACTCCAGCACCCCGGAGTGGGCCGCCACGACATCCTCGATCTCGTTGGGATAGACGTTGAAGCCGGAGACCAGAATCATGTCCTTCTTGCGATCGACGATACGGATATAGCCGTCTTCCTGCAGCACGGCGATGTCACCGGTGTGGAACCAGCCGTCTTCGGTCATCACCTTGGCGGTTTCCTCGTCGCGGTTCCAGTAGCCCTTCATGACCTGAGGCCCCTTGACGCAGAGTTCACCCGGCTCGCCGAACGGCAAGGCGTTGTCATCGGCGTCCACTACCTTGACCGCCGTATCGGCCACCGGCTTGCCGATGGTGCCCAGCTGAATGGCATCGATGGGGTTGAAGCTGACGATGGGCGAGGTCTCGGTGAGACCGTAGCCCTCGGCGATGGGACAGCCGGTGATCTCTTCCCAGCGCTGTGCCGCCGCCTTGGTCAAGGCCATGCCACCGGAGATCGTCAGGTGCAGCTTGGAGAAGTCGAGCTGGCGGAAATCCTCGCGGTTGCACATGGCGTTGAACAGGGTGTTCAGGCCGATAAAGCCGGTGAACTGCAGCCCCTTGAGCTCCTTGACGAAGTTGTCGAGGTCGCGGGGATTGGTGATGAGCACCGAATGATTGCCGGTTTCCATCAAGAACAGACAGTTCACCGTAAAGGTATAGATGTGGTAGACGGGCAGCGGCGCGATCACCACCTCCTTGCCCTCGTCGAGGCCAGGACCGATGGCTTGACGGGCCTGTAGCATGTTGGCCACCAGGTTGCGGTGGGTCAGCATGGTGCCCTTGGGCAGGCCGGTGGTCCCGCCCGTGTACTGCAGCGCGGCGATGTCATCCAGCTCGCGCTCGACCTCGCGGTGCTGGCGCGCGGCGCCCGCCTTGAGGGCCTGACGAAACGGCACCGCCATGGGCAGCGAATAGGCCGGTACCATCTTCTTGACGTACTTGACCACGGCGTTGATCAGCAGCCGCTTGGGGAAGCCGTGCAGGTCGCCCAGCTCGGTGACCAGCACATGCTCGATATCGGTACGATCGAGTACCTTCTCCAGCTTGTCGGCCATGTTGGCCAGGATGAGAATGGCCCTAGCCCCGGAGTCCTTGAACTGGTGAGCCATCTCGCGCTCGGTATAGAGCGGGTTGGTGTTGACCACCACCAGCCCCGCGCGCATGGCGCCGAACACCGCCACCGGGAACTGCAGCACATTGGGCAGCTGGATGGCGATACGGTCGCCCGGCTGGAGGCCGGTCTCATGCTGCAGCCAGGCGGCGAAATCGGCGGATAGCCGATCCAGATCCGCGAAGCTCAGGGTCTGGCCCATGCAGCTAAAGGCCGGGTTGTCGGCGAAGCGCTTGACGGCGGCATGGAAGACCTCCATGACCGAGCGGTAATCCTCCATGCCCTCCAGTTGAGGACCGTTCAGGATCGGAGCGCTGGCGTGTTCACTCATAAGCAGTTTCTCCACGGCATCGTCGATGTCGTGGGCCACCCCCGAGCATCGACAGTTGTTGTTCTGCAATGAACCCCTACGATATACCAAGCGCCAGCGGACTGTAAAACGAGCGATTGAAACAGTCGTTCACGGGCCATTGCATTCGATTCCCAACAGCCGCTGTCGCCTTCAACGTGGGCAATACGGCGGCGAAAGGCAAGCCGCCCCTCCACGCTGACACAACCCTCAGGGAGTGGCATAGCGCGCCAGGATCCTGCCTTGTCGCCACACCAGCAGCTCACCCGGCAGCATGCGCACCCACTCCTCGTTGCTGGTCAGGGGCTCGGTGGCCACCACCGACACGATGTCGTCGGGCGTGGTGTGTTCGGCGAAGTTCACGGTCAGCTCGGCATCGGAGAGCTCCGCCTTGCCGAACGGCGCGCGGCGGGTGATGTGCGCCAGCTTGGTCGAGCAGTAGGTATAGAGGTAGTCGCCATCCGCCAGCAGCAGATTGAAGACCCCCAGGCCACGCAGTCGTTCGCAGAGCCGATGCAGCAGGCACCACAGCGCCTCTCGCTCGCCCTCCTCGGGGGCCTTGGGAAAGTGCTGGCGCAACTCTCCCATCAGCCAGCAGAAGGCGTGCTCGCTATCGGTATCACCCACCGGGCGGTAGAAGGAGAGCGGCAGCGATGCCCAGTCCGCCAGCTGGCCGTTATGAGCATAGCACCAGGTCTGCCCCCACATTTCGCGGGTGAAGGGGTGGGTATTGGCGAGCCGCACCTCGCCCACGTTGGCCTGGCGAATATGGCTGATGACGATATGCGACTTGATCGGGTAGTCACAGATCAGCCGGGCGATCGGCGAACGCACCGACGGGTGGGGGTCGCGAAAATCGCGGTAGCCGCCCGCTTCGTAGAAGGCGATTCCCCAGCCGTCGCGGTGAGGTCCAGTGCCACCGCCACGATGCAAGAAGCCGGTAAAACTGAAACAGATATCGGTGGGCACATTGGCACTCATGCCCAGTAGCTCACACATACGGCTCCTCCCGGTGATAACCCCTCGTCGCCCGGCGCCGGCGGCGCCACCGCCACCCCAGCAGAACCGCCCCGAACACCACCAAGAGCGCCGCCCAGAGCCGAGGATCACCGCCATAGGTGTCCCATAGCCGCTGCCGCGGCGCCGCCGTGCCGTGCCACTGACGCCAGGCCCGCTGCCAGAGCCCATCGATCAGGTCGACGACGCGGTCCGCCGCACTGAGGGGCGCGACCGGCTCGGGTTCCCGGACCGGCGCCAGCTCCTCATGAAAGCGCTCCACCACCACGGCCGGGGCGGTATCGGCCCGATCGATGCCGGTCGGCCCATCCGGAAACAGCATCAGGCGCGGCAGGCGAAGCTCGCGAGAGCGCCCCTCGAGGGTAATCTGTGCCCGCAGCATCAGCGGCTGACTGAGCTCGGTGTCCAGGTCGGGCAGCCGCATGGCCCAGCGCCGCCTCTCCACCGCTTCAGCCGCCAGACGCTCGCCCTGCAGCTCCCCGTGCAAACGGGTGTTGTCGCGGTGCAGCAGGGGGTGCTCGGCCCTAAGCAAGACGCGATGGGCCGCCACCTCATGGTGCGCCGTGATGGCCGGCTGGACATTCACCGGCTGAAGGCGCTGACGGCGTAGCCCCTGCGCCTCTGCACGCACCACCAGCTGCGCCGTACCGGTCAGGGCCGGCGCGGGCAGCACGCCAACGAAGCGGCCCCCATCGGGCTGCAGCACCTTCGCCGACTGGATCCGCCCCGCCTCGTCACGCAGCTCGGCCGTCACCTGCAGGTGGGGCGGCAGCGCTTCGCCGGTGAGCCGCTCGCCCTCCCGCGCCAGCCAGGCCTGAACCGGCACGTCGAAACCGAGATACAGGGTGCCCGGCAACCCGGCGGTCTGCAGGCTCAGCGGCGACACCACGGTGATGCGGCTCTCATGCCCAACGTCACCCTCGATCTGCCACTGCCCCGGCATCGGGTCAGGTACCTGGATCAGGTCATAGCGAGGCTCGCTGCGCCAGCGCCAGCCGTCCGGCGGGGCAGCGGCTTGGTGACGGCTGCCGTCCGGGGCGACCAGTACCGGCGGCGTCGCCTGGTGAAACAGCAGCGCCGAGAAGCTCTCCAGCCCGGGCTCGATCAGGAAACGATCGTCGCTCAGCGGCACTCGGTCCGCGGGGAAGATTCGATCGACGATATTCAGGAAGGCGCCAAGCAGCGCCTCGGCGTATTGACCGGCGCCGAGAGCCCCCGGTCTGCCGGGCGAGCCGCTCCACCAGCGCCAGGTCGGCCTCCTCGGAGAAGGCGATGCCATGGACGACCACGCCCTGCTCGGCCAGCCGCGGGACCAGCTCATCCAGCAGGGCCTGGCGCGAGGCGGCGTCGATGTCCGGCTTGGCGCCTCGCCAAGGCGGCAAGTCGATCATGCCGTCGGTCAACAGCACCAAGTGTCGCCAGCCTTCGGCCTCGGCCCGGGCGGCTTCACGCACCGCCGCCTCGATATCGGTGAACGGCTGGTAGTCCACCAGCCGTGGCCTCAAGGCCAGCGCCCGCTGGCGCCACTCGGCATCCACCTGCCCCAGCGGCAGCGGATTGGCCACCCTTTCACCGAAGGTCCAGACACCCGCGGAGACGCCGCTCGGCAGCAGGGCGACCAGCAGCTCCAGAGCATCGGCCGCCAGCTGCTCGGGGTCGTTGTGACGCATGCTCCCCGAGACATCGACGATCAACCGAACATCCGGCGCCTCCTGCAACGGTGACGCCATCAGGCTCCCCGTCAGCAGGGTCGCCGCAACGAGCGCTGCCAGCCGCCGACATCGGCGTCTCCCGTACCCGCCCATGGGGGCTCCCTAGCCGATTACCGGCTCCCGGCGCTCGCGCGGCTCGCGGGATCGTCCGCCGTCACGGCCATCGCGCCCTTCATCATCCATATCACGATAGGTATCCTCCGGGCGAAAGGCCCACCACTGGGCCAGCCCCAACGCCACGCCCAGCAACGCCCCGGCGGCGACCAGCAGGCCCGAGGTGGTCAGTACCGGGGTGTTGCGCTCGAGAAAGGCGACAGAGGCCACCACCAGGGCCGGCGCCATGCCGGTGTAGAACTCCCCTCTTCCACCAGCGGCAGGCGAAAGCGCGTGGGCACCCAGAGCATGCCCGCCACGGCCCAGGTAATCGGCAGCCGTAGCAGACGCGGCATGAAGGCCAGGCCCAGGTAGCCGGTCAGCAGCACAATCAGCGACAAACCCAGATAGGTCAGCCATAGTAGGGACATCGAATCAGAAGTCAGCATCGACACCTTCGGTAACACCTCCCGGTAGCATCACGCCGGCCATCCGGCCGGTTCGCGACGAATGGAAACCCTTGTCTATCATGGTACACGCCACCCAATGAAAGCACAGCCGCCGAGTGAGACTGCCCCGACACCTCAGCCAAGCGAGACACCGGTCGAGCGCTTCCGGCGCCCCGATGACCCGGCATGGCACTGGCTGGAACACCGCGAGGATCCCGAGGTCGCCGCCTTCCTCGAGGCCGCCAACGACGAATCCCGCGACTGGCTGCATCCCCTGGCCGATCTAGTGGAGCGCCTTTACCACGGCCACCTGGCCCGCCGGGATCTTGCCGTCCATGGCCTGCGCAGCGCACTGGACCATTACACCTACTGGAGTGAAACCGCCGTTGAGGCGGACTATCCGGTCTGGTGGCGTCACCCTAATGGCGCGCCCGATGCGCCCGAACGAATCCTCGACCTGCAGGGGCGAGCCGCCGGGCATGCCTTCCTCGACGCCGGCGACATGGCGCTCTCGCCGGATGAGCGCTGGCTGGCGTGGACCGAGGATACCAGCGGCGATGAGCGCTTCTCGCTCTACCTCAAGCGGCTGCCCGATGGCGAGGCCGTCCGACTGCTGGAGGAGATCGGCCCCGAGCTGACCTGGGCCGAAGACAACGCCACCCTGCTGTTCACCCGCTTCGATGACACCCAGCGCCCCGACAGCGTCTGGCGCCTGCGCCTACATGAGGGCAGGTGCTGCGAGGAGGCCCTGGTCCTGCGTGAGCAAGACCCGGAATTCTGGCTGGGGCTAGGCAAGACCCGCTCCCGTGAGTGGCTGATCGTAGAGAGCGCCTCCAAGGATACCAGCGAGTGCCACCTGCTCCCCGCACGCGCCCCAGACACGGCGCCGCGCTGCTTTCGCCCCCGGGAAAGCGGGGTCGAATACGGTATCGATCATCGCCCCGGGCACTTCTATGTGCTGCACAACCGGCACGCCGTCCATTTCCGCCTCGACACGGTACGGGAGAACGCCCCCGATGCCGACTGGCGCCCGCTGATCGACCACTGCAGCGAGGTCACCCTGGAAAGCGTGGATGCCTTCGCCTGGGGGCTGGTGGTCGGCGAGCGCGACCATCGGCAGGCCCAGGTGCATGTGCGCATTCTCGAGCTGGATGCCGAGCACAGCGTCACCCGCGACCAGCGGCTGGCGCTACCGGAGGTTCCCTGCAGCCTCGCCCTGGGGATATGCCGCACTTCGACAGCCGGCGGCTGCGACTGCGCGAGGAGTCTTTCGTTCTGCCACCGCGCTGGCAGGAGCACGACCTGGACAGCGGCGAGCAGCGGCTGATCAAGGCGCAGCGTATCTACGGTGACCTGCCCCCGAATCGCTGTGCTGCGAGCGCCTCTGGGCCCAGGCCCATGACGGCGAACGCATTCCCGTCTCGGTGGTGATGCGCGCCGACCTGGCAGGCCACCCGCTACCCACGCTGCTCTATGGCTACGGCGCCTACGGGGAGGTGCTCGACCCCTGGTTCTCGGTCGCCCGCCTGGAGCTGCTGAATCGCGGCGTGGCCTTCGCCGTGGCCCATGTGCGCGGCGGCGGCGACCGGGGCGAGCCCTGGTACCTGGCCGGCAAGCTGGAGCACAAGCAGAATAGCTTTCGCGACTTCCTCGCCGCTCGAGATGCCCTGGTGGAACAGGGCATCAGCGACGGTGAACGGATCGCCGCCTACGGCGCCAGCGCCGGCGGGCTGCTGGTCGGCGCCAGCCTCAACCTGTCGCCTCAGGCTTTCTGCGCCGCGGTGCTGGACGTGCCCTTCGTCGACGTACTGCGCACCATGGAAAATCCCGATCTGCCGCTGACCACCGCCGAATACAGCGAGTGGGGCAACCCGGGCGACCCCGCGGCGCATCGACACATCCGCAGCTATTCACCGCTGGACAACCTCTCGCCTCAGCCCTACCCCACGGTCTTCCTGCAGGGGAGCTGGCACGACACCCGGGTGCCCTACTGGGAGCCGGCCAAGCTGTACGCAAGACTGACCGAGCTGGGTACCGCGCGAGGGCCGGTGCTGCTGCATACCGACATGGAAGCCGGGCACGGCGGCGCCTCGGGGCGGTTCAAGGCGTGGCATGAGAATGCCCGCCAGGACGCCTTTATCCTCTGGGCCTTGGGGGTTGAGCCGCGGCAGAGCTGACAAGCCCCCACGAGAAAGCGGGCTCGACCTTGGCCGAGCCCGCTTGACGCTATCCGAACAGCGTCATAACGCTCTGGCAAAGCTCAGACACTGCCTCCGCCAGCACCCCCTCCAGGGCCACCGCCGGCGCCGCCACCGGAGCTACCTGAGCCCCCGCACCACTGCCTCCTGCGGAGCCACCGCTGCCAGAACCACCACCGCTTGAGCCGCCGTTACCGGAACCGCCCCCGCTGGAACCTCCGCTGCCGGAACCTCCGCCAGCACCGCCACCACCGGCACCGCCACCGGCACCGCCGCCTCCGGCGCCACCGCCTCCGGCACCACCGCCGCCACCGGCACCACCTTCTCCACCACCGCCGATGCCGTTACCGTTGTCGCCGTTGTCGCCGTTGTCGCCGTTGTCGCCGTTGTCGCCGTTATCGCCGTTATCGCCGTTATCGCCGTTATCGCCGTTGTCGCCGTTATCGCCGTTATCGCCGTTGTCGCCGTTATCGCCGTTATCGCCGTTATCGCCGTTGTCGCCGTTATCGCCGTTGTCGCCGTTATCGCCGTTATCGCCGTTATCGCCGTTGTCGCCGTTATCGCCGTTATCGCCGTTGTCGCCGTTATCGCCGTTGTCGCCGTTGTCGCCAGGCCCGGGATCCACTGCGCCGACCGTAATGGCCTCGCCATCGCCTCCACCAAAACTGCCAACACCGCCGATGGCCCCACCGGCACCAGTAGGCGGCAGTCGACGCAGCAGCAGATCCAGCTCTTCGTCGGTCAGCACCTCGCCCTCGTTGATCAGCCGATTGAACATCTCGGCCAGTTCTTCATCGCTGACTGTGCTCTCCCAAGACGGCTGCGTCTCCGCCAAGGCCCCCATCGATGTCAGGGTCCCGAATGCCACCGCAAGGCTTAGCACCTTGTATCGCTTCATCGCTCGTCCCTCCATGATATCCCCACCGCACCACGGGCGCCGCCAAGTGCCCATGTAATATGCAATCACTGAAACCAACAAACTGTTACAGTAGTCACAAGCATCGCAATGAAACAAAGAAGCCGCCATCAGAAGGTTGGATGAAAGTGATGGCCCAGAGTATTAAGCTGAAGCGGCAGGGACGAGATGAAAAAACTGCTACTCGCTGCGGTACCGGTAGCAGTCGCGGAGAGGCCCTACAGGTGGCCTAATGAAAGTCCGTTAGTCCTCGACGGGTAGAATGGCAATGATGTGCTCTTCCAAGCGCTCCTCGGAAACGTCGCGCCTGGACACGGCGAAGCTACGCACGCTGATGCCCTTGCGGTGGACCCGCTCGGGGTCGCCCGAGAGCAGCGGATGCCAGCGGGCCAGCTTGCGCCCTTCGGCGACCCGGCGATAGGCGCAGGAGTGCGGCAACCAGCGGAAGTCGTCGATACGCTCAGGCGTCAGCTGGGTGCAGTCCGGCACCCGCGAAAAGCGGTTGGCGTAGTCGCCGCAGCGGCAGCTGGAAATGTCCAGCAGTTCGCAGGCCACGTTGAGGACCGCCAGCTCGCCGGTGTCATCGTCCTGGAACTTGAGCAGGCAACACTGGCCGCAGCCGTCGCACAGCGCTTCCCACTCCTCGGTGGTGAGCTCCTCGAGGGGATAGTGCTCCCAGAAGCGTTCTCTCATGACGTCTCCCATTTATCCTGCCATCTTGCAGAAGCGACGACGGGGCTGTTCCGGGGACAAGCCTGCGAGAGAGGCGCTGTGAATACCTCCCTGTACGCTACCGATGCCCTACTGCGCTCTCGCGTCCCGCTCCACTTGCAGGTCCGGTGCTGGCCATCCATGGCCAGCCCGTTCGAAGCAATGCTTCTCACCCCTGGCATAGGACCTCCCTTCGGCTTGCCCCGGCGCCCCTTACCACCGGCAGTAACTGCCAAGCTCAGCCAGTTCAATAGCGCGCCTCGGTGGGAGTGCGATAGAGGTCCAGCAGGTACTCCTCCTTGGCGGGGGCATCTGCAGGTAAAATCCCTTGTCGCGGATCGCCGCCATGACATCGGCGGCCTTGGCGCGGCCCAGGCGCTTGTCGGCGGTCAGGATCAGCGTCATCGTGGAGAGCGGCTTGCCGAAGCGCTCCAACAGCGCCTCGGGGACCTCGGCGAGCCCCTGGCGCTTGTCCACGTAGAGATACATCTCCTCCTTGCGCGCACTCTTGAAGACCTCGCACAGCAGCTTGTCACCCTGCATCCGATCGTCACTCATGCCGACACCTCCTCCAGAGCCTGGGTCAGGCCCGCATTCAGTCGTTCACCACGCCAGCCACCGGGCAGCGGCAGCGGCTCGCCCTCCAGCTCGGCGATCACCAGCGCCTCCAGATCGCGGCGACGCAGCAGCACCTCGGCGGCCACGCCCAGGCGTTCCGCCTCGGCGGCCACCACCCGCTTGAGCGCCTTGAGCCGCTTCTTGAACTCGGGCTCCATGGGTGACGGCAGGGGCGCCGGCAGCGCTGCCGCATCACACTGCCGGGCCTGCTCGACCAGCGCCAGTAGCGTATCGCCGTCGCGCTTGATCAGGCTCGGCTTGATGTCGTCGACGCCGGAAAGCGCATAGCGACTCTCCGGCATGCGCTCGGCAATGCTGTAAAGCACGCGATCATTGACCAGCCAGCCCCGCGGCAGATTGCGCCGACGCGCCTCACCTTCCCGCCAGGTGGTCAGCCTGCGATAGGCCTCGATCTGGACAGGAGTGAGCCGCCATAGCTGACGATGGCGACGGTACCACTGGCCGTCGGCCTCGGCGCTGCGCAGCGCCTGGGCAACCAGCTCACGGCAGTCCGCCTCGAGCCACGCCATGCGCCCCAGCCGCTCCAGCGCCTCGCGCTGGCACTGCCATACCTTCAGCAGAAAGACCACGTCCAGCGCCGCGTATAGGCGCTGGGAGTCGGAGAGCGGCCGTACCAGCCAGTCGGAGCGGGTCTCGTCCTTGGGCAGGGTCTCCCCGGTCCAGTGGGCCACCAGGCGCTGGTAGCCCATTGCCGGGTCGTCGCCCAGCAGCGCCTGGGCGATCTGGGTATCCACCAGCGGCGCCAGCGGCACGCCGGCCCAATGGGCGAACACCTCCAGGTCCTCGCTGCTGGCGTGCAGCAGCTTGAGCGGCCCTTCGCCGAGCAGGCGCCGAAACGCCTCGGTGCACGCCAGCGCCTGGGGGTCGACCAGGTAGGCCGTCTCATCGGCGGCAAACTGGATCAGCGCCGGCACCGGATGAAAGGTCTTCTCGCGGAAGAACTCGGTGTCCACGGCCAGCACGTCGGCATCGGCCACTTCAGCGCAGGCGGCATCCAGGGCCTCGGGGGTATCGATCCAGCGTATCTCGGGGGTCAGGGTCATGCGGTTATCCGGCTAGGGGCGTCAGTCGCCGCGAAAGGGCAGGCGACCATTGAAGGCGCGGCTGAGCGTACCGCCGTCGACGTATTCCAGCTCGCCGCCCATGGGCACGCCGTAGGCCAGGCGGGACAGCGTAATGCCCTGGGGAGCCAGCTGGGCGGCGATGTAGTGGGCGGTGGCCTCTCCCTCCACCGTGGGGTTGGTGGCGAGGATCACCTCTGTCACGCCGCCCTCGGCGACCCGCGATTCGAGCAGATCGAGGCCGATATCCTCCGGCCCGATGCCGTCCAGCGGCGAGAGGTGGCCGTGGAGCACGAAGTAGCGGCCGTGAAAACCGCCGGCCTCCTCGATGGCCAGCTGGTCGGCCGGCGACTCCACCACGCAGAGCAGCGAGTCGTCGCGGCGGGCACTGGTACACAGCGCGCAAACCTCCTCTTCGGTGAGGGTGCGGCAGCGCCGGCAGTAGCCGACCTGCTCGAGCGCCAGCCCCAGCACCTCGGTGAGGCGTCGGCCACCGTCGCGATCACGCTCCAGCAGATGCATGGCCATGCGCTGGGCGGTCTTCGGCCCAACGCCCGGCAGCACCCGCAGGGCCTCCATCAGTCGCTCGACCAGGGGGAAAAACTCATTGGCAGCCTGTTTCAGCCGTGTCAGAAGGGCATCTTGAAGCCCGGCGGCAGGTTAAGCCCGGCCGTCGCTTCTTCCATCTTGGCCTTGGAGTTGACCTCGACCTTGCGCACGGCGTCGTTTACCGCGGCGGCCAGCAGGTCCTCGAGCAGCTCCTTGTCCTCTTCCATCACGCTCGGGTCGATATCGACCTTGCTGACGTCATGGCGACCGTTCATGGTGACCTTGACCATGCCGGCACCGGCTTCGCCGGTCACTTCGGCCTTGGCCACCTCCTCCTGGGCGCGCTGCATCTTTTCCTGCATTTCCTGGGCCTGCTTCATCAGGTTGCCCATTCCACCTTTCATCATGGGAATATCCTCTCGGCTGTGGATTCGTCGCTGTGGTCATCAGGCCGGCGGCGCAACGTCCGCTGGCTTGACGGTAGATGTGATCAGGCGCGCCCCGAAGGCTTCCTGAAGCTGACGTACATGAGGGTCGCGCTCGAGGGCCGCGACCGCCAAGGCGTGGCGCTCGGCGGCGATGCGCTCGGCGAGCTGCCGGGGCGTCTCCACCTCCTCGGGCAGCGGCCCCACGTTGATCTGCAGCTGGCGGGGCACGTCGATCGCCGCCAGGGCCTCGCGGATGCGCCGCTCGTGCACCTCGGCATTCATGGCGGCCTGGGAGGGGTCCAGGCGCAGCGTCAGCCGGCTGCCGTCATCGGCTTCGACCACGCAGTGGGCCGCCAGGTTGCGGGTGAGCCCGCCGAGGCCCAGCGCCTCGAACCGCGCCAGCCAGTCGGCGTGGGTAAAGCGGCCGGCGGGGGCGTCACCGCGCTCCGACGGCGCCTCCGGCGCCGGACGAACCGGCTCAGAGGCGGTCACCGTCGACGCAGGAGCGGATGGCGGCGCCGGGTGTTCGGGAACGGTCGGCAAGGCAGCGGCCTCGGGCGACGCAGCGGGCGCCATGGCGCCAGGCGAAGGTTCACTCTGGGCGTGCACAGCGGCCACCTTCGGCGCGGGTGAAGGTTCGGGGGCGGATGCCGCTTCAGGGGGCGCAGGGGGGCAGCCTCCTGCTGCGGCGAGGCCTCCCATGGCGGTGGCGCATCGTCCTCAGCCTCGGCGGGGGCTGGCGTGGCCGGTCCGGCGCCGGTCGCGGGCGAGGGTGTCGCCGCGGGTGGGGGCGCCGGATCGCCGGCGGCCGTGCCGCCTTGCTCGGCCGGCGTCGCGCCCCCCTGGCCCTCAGGCGCCCGGCCGCGCAGCGGCAGCGGTGTCTTGGCCGGCTGCGGCACGCCCTGGGGGCGAAATGCCAGCATGCGCAGCAGGGTCATTTCCAGCGCCGTGCGCAGATCCGGGGCGTTGGCCATGTCGCCGCGCCCCTGAATACCGATCTGGTAGTAGAGCTGCACGTCCTCGGCGGTGAAGCGCGCGGCGAGCGCCAGCAGCGCCTCGCGATCCCCGTGGCCGTTGTCCACCGCATCCGGAACCATCTGGGCCACCGCCAGGCGGTGCATAACGCCGGTGATATCATCCAGCACGGCGGCGAAGTCGGGCCCCTGCTCGGCGAGCTGGGCGACCTCGGCCAGCACCCGGGGGCGTCCACCTCGGCCAGCGCCTCGATGAGCGCCAGCACGTGGCGATGGTCCAGGGTGCCGAGCATGGCGGCCACGTCGAGGTGGCGCACCTGGCCCTGGCCGAAGGCGATGGCCTGGTCGGTGAGGCTCATGGCATCGCGCATGGAGCCGTCGGCGGCCTTGCCGAGCAGCCACAGGGCGCTCTCCTCGAAGCCCACCTCCTCGGCCTCGAGCACCCTGGCCAGGTGGTCGACGATGCGCTCCGGCGGCATGTTCTTGAGGGTGAACTGCAGGCAGCGCGACAGCACCGTGGCGGGCAGCTTCTGGGGATCGGTGGTGGCCAGCAGGAACTTCACATGGGGCGGCGGCTCTTCCAGGGTCTTCAGCAGCGCGTTGAAGCTGCTGGTGGAGAGCATGTGCACCTCATCGATGAGGTACACCTTGTAGCGCCCCTGGGTCGGGGCGTACTGCACGTTGTCGAGCAGCTCGCGGGTATCCTCCACCTTGGTGCGCGAGGCGGCGTCCACCTCGATCAAGTCGACGAAGCGCCCCTCGTCGATGGCCCGGCAGCTGTCGCACTCGCCGCAGGGCGTCGAAGTCACCGCCTCGTCGCCGTCGCCCTTGGCCGTGCAGTTCAGGCACTTGGCGAGAATCCGCGCCAGGGTGGTCTTGCCGACGCCGCGGGTGCCGGTGAACAGATAGGCATGGTGCAGGCGCCCCTGGTCCAGGGCGTTGACCAGCGCGCGCTGGACATGCTCCTGGCCAACCAGCTCATGGAAGGTGCGCGGCCGCCACTTGCGGGCCAGTACCTGATAGCTCATGCAGCGCGGAATCCTTGCAGCGGTGATGGAGGGACCTTGGCGTCCGGGCGTGCCCCACGCGCCGGCCGACGGCAAACCCCCATTCTAGCGACTGGGGACAGCCGCGGAAAGCACGCCGGGGCCAATGGCATCAGGCTTCACCGCTCTCCGGGACATAGTCGGCCAGCAGTGCCCTGCCCCGCCGACGAATGAACTCCAGCGCCCGCGCCTGTTTCCAGTCTTCACGGTAGACCAGGCCGAAACTAAACGTCATGGCCGGCGAGAAGGGCCTAATCACCACTCCGTCGCGGGGCGCGAGCTGATCCCGGGCGGTGACGGGGTTCATCACCGTGATCCCCACTCGATTGGCCACCAGCGCGGCAATGGTGCCGATATTGGCCTCGGTCTTGCCGGCAATATGGACGCCGTGCCGGGCGACGAGATCGAGCAGAGGGTTCGTACCGAGACTCGGCTGGTTGCTGATCACCAGGTGCTGGTCGCGCAGATCCTCGACCTCGACCCGCTGGCGCTCGGTCAGGGCATGCCCCTGTGGCAGCAGGCACACCGCCTGGGTGGTCAGCCACGGCTCTACCTGCAGCAGGCGCGAGGTCACCGGCAGCGTGACGAAGCCGATATCGGCATGGCTCGACTCCACCGCCAGCTGCACCTCGTGGCTGGACATCATGTCGAGGCTGATGCTGAAGCGCGGATTCTCCTCCAGCAGGGCTGCCACCAGGCGCGGTACGAAGCCGAACGACAGGCCGGGAATGGCGGCAATCCGCAGCCGCGAAGTGCCGAACTCCTTGAGCGCCAGCACGCTGTGGCGCAGCTCCTCGATATTGCCCATCAGCCGCAGGATCTCGTCATAGAGCTCGCGGGCCTCGGGGGTGGCGATCAGGCGATTCTTCTCGCGCAGGAACAGCGGAATGCCCAGGTTGCGCTCCAGCTGGGCCAGCGAGCGGCTAACCCCGGACTGGGTGATCCCCAGGGTGCGCGCCGCCTGGGAGGCACTGCCCGCCTCGAACAGCGACTTGAAGATCGCCAGCGCCTTGAGCGAGTGGATGGTCACATCAGCCATGACTTTTACTCATCGAATTCCGTAAAAACATCATATATTGAAATATGCTGTCGCCGCTACCTAGACTGCAACGAGTCTCCCAACGCCCATAACGACAAACGGAAGCCTCGATGACCGACTCCCCGCTGTTCTACCAGGCCGGCCCGGCCCTGCCGGAAGTCAGCCACGCCGACGGCGTCACCCTCTGGGACACCCAGGGCAAGGCCTACCTGGACGGCTGCTCCGGCGCCATCTCCTGCAACCTCGGCCACGGCCGGCTGGACATTCGCAACGCCATGCTCGACCAGCTCGACCGCGTCGCCTTCACCTACCGCACCCAGTTCGAGAGCGCCCCCGCCCTGGCCCTGGGCGAGGCCCTGGTCGCGATCACCGACAATGCCCTGGAGAAGGTGTTCTTCGTCTCCAGCGGCTCCGAGGCGGTGGAGTCGGCCCTCGAGCTGGCCCGTCAGTACATGATCAACGCCGGCGAACCCCAGCGGCGCCGCTTCGTCTCCCTGCGTCCCTCCTACCACGGCAGCACCCTGGGGGCCCTCAGGGGTCACCGGCTACCGGCCCTTGGAGGCGCCCTTCGCCGAGATCACCCAGGCCTCGCTCAAGGTGCCGGGGCCGGACTTCTATCGCCACGCCGACGCCAACGACGACGCCCATGTGGACCGGGTGCTGGCCGAGACCCGCGCGACCCTCGAGGCCGCCGGGCCCGAGTCGATCATCGCCTTCGTGCTGGAGCCGGTGGGCGGCGCCAGCACCGGCGCCCGGCTGCTCGGCGAGCGCTACCTCAAGGGCATCCGCGCGCTGTGCGACGAGTTCGGCTGCCTGCTGATCCTCGACGAGGTGCTCACCGGGGTGGGCCGCACCGGCAGCTGGTTCGCCTACCAGCACTATGGCATCACCCCCGACCTGCTGGTCACCGCCAAGGGGCTGGGCGCCGGCTACTACCCGGTAGGGGCGCTGCTGGCCCGGGCCGACATCGTCGAGGCCGTGATGGCGTCGGGCGGCTTCCAGCACGGCCACACCTACGCGGGTAACCCGCTGGCCTGCGCCACGGGCCTGGCCGTCATCGAGGCGATCCGCCGCGAAGGGCTGCTGGCCAACGCCCGGGCGCGCGGCGAGCAGCTCGGCGCCGGCCTGCAGGCGCTGGCCGAGCGGTACGCCTGGGTCGGCCAGGCGCGCGGCCTCGGCCTGCTGTGGGGCCTGGAGCTGGTGGCGGACCCCGACACCCGGGAAGCCTTCCCCGCCGAGCAGAACCGCTTCGCCCAGATCACCGCCCTGGCCAGGGAGGGGGCCTGCTGATCTACCCCGCCGCACCCTGGACGGCGTGGCCGGCGACCACTTCCTGGTCTCTCCGCCGCTGACCATTCGCGCCGACGAGGTGGAGGTCCTGCTCGAGCGGCTGGGCCGCGCCATGGCGCACTTCGACCGGGCGCTGGCCGACGAGGCGACCGTCTCGGCACCGCGCCCCCAGGAGGTACGCGCCTCATGACCCTGCTTACCGAAAAGGTCTGTCATCTGGAGGCGGCCATCGCCGCCATCCCCGAGGGAGCGACGATCATGGTCGGGGGCTTCGGCTCGCCGGGCACGCCCTTCGCCCTGCTCGACGCCCTGCTCGAGTCTGGCCAGAGCGGGCTCACCCTGATCAAAAACGATGCCAACGAACCCGGCATCGGCATCGGACGGCTGATCGAGGCGGGCCGGGTCAAGCGGCTGATCACCTCCCACCTGGGGCTCAACCGCACCGCCATCGAGGCCATGAACGCGGGACGGCTCGAGGTGAGGTTCCACCCCCAGGGCCTGCTGGCGGAGAAGATCCGCTGCGCCGGCGCCGGCCACGCCGGCTTTCTCACCGATATCGGCCAGGGCACCGAAATCGCCGAGGACCGCCAGGAGGTGGAAGTCGACGGCCACACCTGGGGCATTGAGCCGGCCCTGCATGCCGACGTCGCCCTGGTCCATGCCGAGCGGGCCGACCGCTACGGCAACCTGATCTATCGTGCCACCGCCAGCAACTTCAACCCGCTGATGGCCATGGCCGCCGACACCGTCATCGCCCAGACCTACCGCCTCGACGCCCCGGGCGAGCTGCCCATCGACGCCATCCACACCCCCTGCGCCTTCGTCAGCCGGGTGGTGCCGGTCGACCGGGCCACCAGTGAACAGGGAGTCCGCCCCCATGGCCTCTGATACCCAGCGCATCCTGGCCCGGGCCGCCCGGGAGGTGATCCCCGGCCAGATCGTCAACCTCGGCATCGGCCTGCCGACCCGCCTCTTCCACTACCTGCCCGATGAAATGGAGGTGCTGGTGCACTCGGAGAACGGCGTGCTGGGCTGCCGCCCGCACCGCGACGGCGAGGCGCCGGACCACGACATGATCGACTCGGGCGGGACCTATATCACCACCCGCCCCGGGGCCAGCGTCTTCGACAGCGCCACCTCCTTCGCCATGATCCGGCGCAGCCGGGTCGACATCACCTTCATGGGCGCCTTCGAGGTGGACGCCGCGGGCAACCTGGCCAACTGGAAGATCCCCGGCAAATTCTCGCCGGGCATCGGCGGTGCCATGGAGCTGGCCCAGAAGGTCAGGCGGCTGGTGATCCTCTGCTCCCACAACGACAAACACGGCCACCCCAAGGTGCTCGAGCGCTGCCGCCTGCCGCTGACCGCCAGCGGCTGCGTGTCGCGGATCATCACCGACAAGGCGGTGCTGGACGTAACCCCCGAAGGCCTGCAGGCGGTGGAGATCGCCGAAGGGCTGAGCGTTGCCGAACTGCGCGACGCCACCGCCGCCAGGCTGATCATCGACGAATCACGGCTGGGGAGATTCTGATGCTGGACACCACCGAAAAGCGCATCGTGGCCGCCTGCGATGCGCTGATGGACGACACCCTGGAACTGACCCGGGATCTGGTACGCGGCTACAGCGTGCTGGGTCAGGAGCACGGGGCCCTGGACACCATGGTGGCCTGGCTCGAGCGGCTCGGCCTGCCGGCGACCCGGGTGCCGCTGGACGCCCCGGGCCTGGCCGACCACCCCCGCCGGGCACCCACCGAGTGGGCGAGCGCCGGGCGCTACAACCTGGTCGCGCGGCTCAACCCAGAGGCCCGCGGCCCGCACCTGGTGTTCAACGGCCACCTGGACGTGGTGCCCGCCGAACCCGTCGACATGTGGACCCGCCCACCCTGGGAGCCCTGGCAGCAGGACGGCTGGCTCTACGGCCGCGGTGCCGGCGACATGAAGGCGGGCATCGCCGCCATGGTGATGGCGGTGGCGGCGGTGCGCCGTGCCGGGGTTGCCATCGACTTCCCGCTGACCCTGCAGACGGTGATCGAGGAGGAGTGCACCGGCAACGGCGCCCTGGCCTGCCTGCACCAGGGCTACGGCGGCGACTTCGTGCTGATCCCCGAGCCCTTCGGCGCCCGAATCCTGAGCGGCCAGGTGGGCGTGCTATGGTTTCGCATGCGCCTGGACGGCGTCCCGGCCCACGTGCTGGACACCGCCGCCGGTCGCAACGCCATCGAGACCCTGCAGCACTACCTGCCGGCACTCAAGGCGCTGGAGGAGGAGATCAACGCCCTGCCCCGCCCGGCGCCCTACGCGGATCACCCCCACCCCTTCAACCTCAGCATCGGCCGGGTGGAGGGCGGCAACTGGGCCTCCAGCGTGCCGGCCCATGCCGTTCTCGAGGGGCGCGTCGGCTTCCCGCCGGGCATGACGCCCGATGCGGTCATGCAGCGGGTGCGCGAGGCCATCGCCGCCCGCCACGCCGAACTCGACGACGCCACGCCGCCGCCCCGGGTCAGCTTCCACGGCTTCCGCTCCGAGGGGCACCTGGTCGACCTGGACACCCCGGCATTCGGCTGCTCTCGGCCTGTCACGAGGCGCTGCTCGGCGAGCCGCCGGCCCACTACCTGGCCACCTGCACCACCGACCTGCGCGCCTTCCACGTTGCCGGGGGGATCAACGGCACCTGCTACGGCCCGGTGGCCGAGCGCATCCACGGTGTCGACGAATGCGTGGAAATCGACTCCATCCGCCACGTGCTGACCACCTACGCGCTGTTCCTCCACCGCTGGGGACAGCAGGCCACGCCACAGGAGCCGAGCGCATGAGAGACGCCTATCTCGTCGACTACGCCCGCAGCGCCTTCAGCCGCGCCCACCCCCGCAAGCCGGAGGTGGACGCCTGGGCCGATACCCGCAGCGACGCCCTGCTGGCCGCCGTGATCGACGCCCTGCTGGATCGGGGCGACCTCGACGGCGCCGCCGTGGAGGAGCTGAGCGTCGGCTGCGCCCTGCCGGTGAAGGAGCAGTGGAGCTTCGGCGGCCGCTACCCGCTGTGGCTCGCCGAACGCCTGGGCGAGCGGGGGCGCGGCTGCGCCAGCCGCCAGATCGACCAGCAGTGCGGCTCGGGGCTCGCCGCCCTGCGCAGCACCGCCCGGGAGATCCAGGCCGGCGCCATCCAGGTCGGCCTCGCCGGCGGCGTCGAGAACATGACTCGCGTCCCCATGGGCCCGGCGCTCTTCCAGGAGGGGGTGCTGACCAGCCCCGCCGCGCTGCGCCAGGCACCCTGGCTCGAGCTCGACGTGGCGCTGAACATGGGCCTGACCGCCGAGCGCCTGGCCGAGGCCGCGGGCATCGAGCGCGAGGCCATGGACGCCTTCGCCCTGGCCTCCCACCAGCGGGCCGGCGCCGCCGATGCCGCGGGGCGCTTCGACGGCGAGCGCCTGACGCTGGCCAACGCCGAGGGCGAGCGCATCGCGCGAGACGCCACTATCCGTGCCGACACCGGCGCCGAGCGCCTCGCCGGCCTCGACCCGGTGTTTCTCGAGGGCGGCCGGGTCACCGCCGGCAACAGCTCGCCGCTCACCTCCGGGGCCGCCGCCGCCCTGCTGATGTCCGGGGAGGCCCTGGCCCGCCATGGCGCTACGCCCCTGGCCCGGGTGGTGGCCGTGGCCGACTGCGGGGTCGAACCCGAGCGGATGGGCGCCGGGGCGGCAGCCGCCATTCGGCGCGTGCTGGCCCAGGCGGGCCTCGCCGCGGCCGACATCGACGCCTGGGAGATCAACGAGGCCTTCGCCGCGGTGCCGCTGCACGCCATGGGCGAGCTGGGACTGGACCCGGCGCGGGTCAACGTCTGGGGCGGCGCCCTGGCGCTGGGCCACCCGCTGGGCGCCACCGGGATCCGCCTGGCCGGCACCCTGGCACGCCTTCTCCAGGCGCAGCGAGGGCGCTACGGCTGTGCGGCCGCCTGCATCGGCGGCGGCCAGGGCGTTGCGATGATCCTGGAGCGCTGCTGACGCTTCCGCCGCTTCATACGACCCCTACAAGGAATCCAACAATGACGTCGTTTCTTCAGGACTTCTTCAACACCTATCCCGCCTTCCTCCAGGCGGCCTGGATGACCCTGCGCATCACCGGCATCTCGCTGGGGCTCGCCCTGGTGATCGGCCTGGTGTTCGCCCTGATGAAGGTCTCCGGCATCAAGGCGCTGAGCATCCTCTACAACGGCTACGTGGGCATCATCCGCGGCACCCCGCTGATCGTGCAGATCATGTGGCTCTACTTCGGCATCACCCACTTCGTGGTGCTCTCCGCCTTCTGGGCCGGCACCATCGCCCTGGCCATCCACAGCGGCGCCTATATCGCCGAGATCTTCCGCGGCGCCATCCAGTCGGTGGATCGCGGCCAGATGGAGGCCGCCCAGTCGCTGGGCATGAAGCGGGGCCTGGCAATGCGCCGCATCATCCTGCCCCAGGCCTTCAAGCGGGCGATTCCGCCCATGGGCAACCAGTTCATCATCGGGCTCAAGGACTCCTCGCTGGTGGCCTTCATCGGTATCACCGAGATCTTCAGCCTCTCCATGGACAACGCCGCCGTGACCTTCAAGCAGCTCGAGTTCTACACCATCGCCGGCCTCTACTACCTGGCCATGGTGGCGATCTTCACCTATATCCTCAGCCGCCTCGAGAACCGCATGGATACCGCCAAATGATCAACGTAACGAACCTGCACAAATACTTCGGCGAGCTCCACGTGCTCAAGGGCGTGGACCTCACGATCGAGCCCCAGGAGGTGGTGGTGATGATCGGTGCCAGCGGCTCCGGCAAGAGCACCCTGCTGCGCTGCCTCAACTTCCTGGAGATCAAGGACGAGGGCCGCATCACCTTCGACGGCCGCGAGATCGACCCGTCGACCACGCCGCTCAACGCCTATCGCGAGCATGTCGGCATGGTCTTCCAGCATTTCAACCTCTTCCCCACATGACGGTGCTGGAGAACGTCATCGAGGCCCCGGTCCACGTCAAACGTACCCCCAAGGCCCGGGCCATCGAGCAGGGCCAGGCGCTGCTCGCCAAGGTGGGGCTGGCCGACAAGGGCGACGTCTATCCCGAGAAGCTCTCCGGCGGGCAGAAGCAGCGCGTGGCCATCGCCCGGGCGCTGGCCATGGAGCCCACCGTGATGCTGTTCGACGAGCCCACCTCGGCGCTGGACCCGGAGCTGGTCGGCGAGGTGCTGGACGTCATGAAGGGCCTGGCCGCCGACGGCATGACCATGGTGGTGGTGACCCACGAGATGGGCTTCGCCCGCGAGGTCGCCGACCGGGTGGTGTTCCTCGACGGCGGCACCATCGCCGAGCAGGACGAGCCCGAGACCTTCTTCAAGAACCCCCAGCACCCCAAGGCCAGGCAGTTCCTCAGCCGAGTGCTGTAAGTCAACCAGGCCATACGGCCTATCACCAGCAACACCACACGATCAGGAGAGATAACAATGACAACCCATGATGCCACCCAAGGCGCCTTCGCCACGCCGCTGGCCACCCTGTTGGCCGCCGCCGGCACCCTGACGGTAGCCGCCGGCCTGAGTCTTTCCCGGCCGGCGAGGCCCGGGCGGAACAGGAGACCTTCACCTACGCCATGACCGGGCTCTACCCGCCCTTCAGCTACCGCGAGAACGGCGAACTGGCCGGCTTCGACGTGGAGATCGGCCAGGCGCTGGCCGACGAAATGGGCATGCGCGCCGAGCCGGTGGGCAACCCCTGGCAGACGCTGATCGCCGCCCTGCGCTCCGACCGCTTCGACGCCATCATCGGCAGCATGGCGATCACCGAGCAGCGCCTGGAGCAGGTGGACTTCACCGCCCCCTACTACCGCTCCGGCGCCCAGGTATTCATCTCGGCAGACAACGAGGCACTCACCGAGGTCGAGGATATTCGCGGCAAGACCCTCGGCGTGCTGGTGGCCAGCAGCTTCGCCGATGCCGCACGGGAGTACAGCGACGACCTGACCACCTACACCGACGACGTCACGGCGCTACGCGACCTCACCGTCCGCGGCCGGGTGGATGCGGTGATCACCGACCAGCTGATCGGCGAGAACGCCATCCTCAACGCCAACCTGGCGGTGCAGCCGCTGGGTGAGCCGATCTATGTCGACAACATCGGTATCGCCGTGAACAAGGGCAACGACGAGATGCTAGCGCGCCTCAATGAGGCCCTCGCCACGATCCAGGAAAACGGCACCTACGCCGAGATCAGCGAGCAGTACTTCGGACGCGATATCTCGCAGTAAGCCAAGAGGGACAGAAACAGCGCGGGGAGGCCACTGGCCTCCCCGCTGTCGTCGTCCGGCTCGCGCAGCATCGCGCCATCAGGCGCAGTCGGCGGCACCCTCGCCGAACATGTCGAAGAGCAGTTCGCGGCCCAGACGGGTCAGCACGAAGCGATCATACTCGTTGAAGGAGGCCGCCTCGCTGTGCTCGAGCACCTGCTGGCAGGTGCGCCAGTCGTCCGAGGCCTGACCCAGCTGCCGCAGGGCGCTGCGGTCGAGACCGCGATGGGGGATCGTCACCGTCTCCAGGACATGGCCGTGATGGTAGAGCAGCACCGCTACGTTCGAGAGGCACTGGCGAAGGCTGCGCTGGATACCGGCCGTGGTGGATGTATCGATGGTCATGGTCCGCCTTTCCCCTTTCGCAAGCATTTGCTGCGGCGCATTATACACCAAGGTCGATATGCGACCAAGGTCGATAGCCGCGACCGGGTGTCGCAAGCCAACCGACTTCTCCATGGCGCACCCTGACAGGCCACTGGCACCGAAACTTGATATTGATCATTGACGCCACCCCCCAGGCATCCCATGGTCATGAAACCAGAAGCACACGTTTGCAGGGGAGCACATGACGACAGAGAAGCGGGATGACCGCATCCCGACGGACGCCAGCGAGGCGATGGCCTTCAAGCTGATCATCCTGATGGTCGACGAAGGCAAGACCGACCAGGCCATAGATGCCTCTCGAAAAGCGGGCGCGACGGGAGCCACCATCATCAGCAACGCCCGGGGCCAGGGCCTCGAGCAGCATTTCGGCCTGTTTGGGCTGGAGATTCTCAGCCCGCGCAACGTGGTGCTGATCCTGGTCGAGTCACGCCGCTGCGACAGCGTCATGCAGGCCATCGTGAAGGCCAGCGGGCTGGACGACAGCCTCGAAACCGGCATTGCCCTCGAGCTGGACGTCTGTCGCGCCCTGGGGCTCAAGGAGCACATCAAGAAGCTGTCCGAGCAGCGTCCCGTGGCGTGACTTGACGGAGCCAACCTGCCCATGGACCTGCTGACGGCCCTGCTGCGGCAGACCCGAGACAGCCTGCGTGACCTGGCACCGGTGGTGCTGGTCATCGCCTTCTTTCAGCTGGTGGTGATCCGTCAGCCACTACCGGACGACGTGGCACTGTTCGACCTGGCCATTGGCCTGCTGCTGGTGGTGCTCGGGCTGACGCTGTTCATCCAGGGCCTGCAGCTCGGCCTGTTTCCTGTCGGCGAGAACCTGGCCCGGGCATTCGCCCGCAAGGGTAGCGTCGCCTGGCTGATGCTGTTCGCCTTCGCCCTGGGTTTCGGCACCACCGTGGCCGAACCAGCGCTGATCGCCATCGCCGGCAAGGCGGCGAGGATCATGGCTGAGGCCGGCCAGATCCCCGACCTGGACAGCGCCCGCGCCGGCTTCGCCTGGCAGCTGCGCTTTGTCGTGGCGCTCTCGGTAGGCAGTGCGGTGATGCTCGGCGTGCTGAGGATCCTCAAGGGCTGGCCGCTGCACCTGATGATCATCGGCGGCTATTTCATGGTGCTGCTGCTGACGCTGCTGGCGCCGGACGCCATCGTCGGCATCGCCTACGACGCCGGCGGGGTGACCACCTCGACCATCACCGTGCCGCTGGTCACCGCCCTGGGGGTGGGGCTCGCCACCGCCATCCAGGGCCGCAATCCCATGCTCGACGGCTTTGGCCTGATCGCCTTCGCCTCGGTGATGCCGATCCTCTTCGTGCTGCTGTTCGGCATCGTCACCGCGGAGGCCGGCGGATGAACGTGATCTCCGTGCTGGGCAGCACCCTGCTCGATATCCTGCCCATTGCCGCCATCATCTTCGGCTTCCAGTACCTGGTAATTCGCCGCCCCATCAAGCAGTTCAAGCAGGTACTGACCGGCTTCGGCCTGGTCCTGGTGGGGCTGTCGCTGTTTCTCGTCGGCCTGGAGACCGCCCTCTTCCCCATGGGCACCCTGATGGCCGAGCAGCTGACCTCCGAGCACTTCCTGCCCGCTCTCGCCGAGGGAGCACAGCGGCGCTGGCACGACTACTATTGGGTCTACCTGTTCGCCTTCGCCATCGGCGCCAGCACCACCATTGCCGAACCGGCATTGATCGCGGTATCGCTCAAGGCCGGCGAAATCTCCGGCGGTACCATCGACCCGCTGATGCTGCGCATTGCCGTGGCGCTCGGCATGGCCTTCGGCATCACCCTGGGCACCCTGCGCATCGTGTTGGGGCTACCCTTGCAGTGGTTCGTGCTTGCGGCCTATGTGCTGGTGATCATCCAGACGCTGCGCTCGCCGCGCAGCATCATTCCGCTGGCCTTCGACTCCGGGGGAGTCACCACCTCGACCATCACGGTACCGATCATCGCCGCCCTGGGCCTCGGGCTCGCCACCACCATACCGGGACGCGACCCCATCACCGACGGCTTCGGCATGATCGCCCTGGCCTGCCTGTTTCCGATCATCTCGGTGATGGGCTATGCCCAGATCGCCGAGTGGAGGGAGCGGCGCAGCTCGCGGCGCGAGACATCCCCATCCTGACACGCCCCAGAGGAGCGACCCATGCGCTTCAAGCTGATTCTGGCCCTGGTCGACGACGAGAAGACCGACGACCTGCTCGAGGCGGCGCGCCGGGCCGGCGCCACCGGCTCAACCATCGTCAACAACGCCCGCGGTGAGGGGCTGAAGAAGGCGCACGGCATCTTCGGGATGGCGCTGAGCAGCCAGCGGGACGTGTTGCTGCTGCTGGTGGAGGAGCATCGCTGCCGGCGCATCCTGGAAACCATTGCCGAGGTCGGCGAGTTCGACGACACCCCGGGCACCGGCATCGCCTTCCAGCTCGACGTGGAGGACGCCCTGGGCGTGAAGCACCAGATGCTCAGCATTTCCGAAACCCTGAAGGACGAATTCTAAGGAGCACCGCCATGTCGTCACCGCCGATCATTCGCGTCAGGGACGTGATGCATCCCGGTTTCAGCCTGGTCGACGGGCTTGCCACCGTCGCCGATGCCCTCCAGCTGATGCGCCAACAGAACACCCGGGTGCTGATCGTGCGCAAGCGCGATGACGATGACGAGTACGGGCTGGTGCTGCCCTCCGACATCGCCAAGCAGGTCATGGCCCCCAACCGAGCACCGGAGCGAGTCAACGTCTATGAAATCATGAGCAAGCCGGTCATTTCGGTGCCCCCTACCATGCAACGGCGCTACTGCGCCAGGCTCTTCCATCGCTTCGGACTGTCGCTCGCACCGGTGATCGACTCGGACGGCACCATCCTCGGCATCGTCGGCCACGACGACCTGGTGCTGGGAGAGCCGGCGCACGCACCCCGACAGACATAGGGCAACAAAGCGCCAAAGACCAATGCCCAAGCCATCGCCGGCGGTTTTCCGCCGGCGATGGCGCTGCTTCGAAAAGCGGCCCATCTGCCTGGCCTGCCGTCAGCCGTCGCGCTCCAGGTGGGCGACCCACGACTCGAAGTCCGGCAGCCCGGCGGTGCCGGGCTCGAAGTCCGGCCCCATGTCGGGCAGTTCGTGGGCGATGCCCTTGTGGCAGTCGATGCAGGTCGCCTCCCCTTCCGCCAGGGTGGTGGAGTGGGCGCGGGCCGCCCGCGAGCTCTGCTGGGTGAAGTCCATGTGCTCGAACTCATGGCAGTTTCGGCACTCCAGGGAGTCGTTGGCACGCAGCCGCGCCCACTCCCGCTCGGCCAGCTCACGGCGCTTCTCCTCGAACTGCTCCTCGGTGCGAATGGTGCCAAAGACCCAGCCCCACACCTCCTTGGAGGCCTCCATCTTGCGCGCCATCTTATGGGTCCAGTCGTGGGGCACGTGGCAGTCGGCGCACTGGGCACGCACCCCGGAGCGGTTGTTGTAGTGGATCGTGTCCTGCATTTCCCGCAGCGGATTGCGCTCCATCTCATGACAGGAGACGCAGAACTGCTGGGTATTGGTGGCTTCCACCGCGGTATTGAACCCGCCCCAGAAGAAGACCCCGGCGATGAAGCCGCCCAGGGTCAGAAAGCCCAGGCTGAAGTGCATGCTGGGGCTGGTCAGGATGTGCCAGTAGCGTTGCAGCCAGCGTTTCATGGTTGTTCCCCCGCTCATGCAGCATCTCGAGCAGCACCTCGTCCACCGTCAGGAAGGTGTTGCTGACGATCGGCCGGGCATCGGTCTGGGGAACATGGCACTGGGTGCAGAAGTAGCGATCCGGGGACACGGCCGCCAGCACCTGCTGGTGGCGATCACGGAAGTGGCTGATGCTGACCATGGGCGCACCGGCCTGCACCGCCTCGCTGCGGCTATGGCAGGTCAGGCAGCGGTTGGTCCGGGTATCGACCTGATAGTCGCGGATGCCGTGGGGAATGACCGGCGGCTGCTCGGGGTAGTTGAGTACCTGCCGACCGAGCTCCCGGGGCTCGCCGGCCAGCGGTGGCGCCGGCAGCGACTGGCCGAGGGTGCCCCGGGACGCAGGCCGTCGGGGGCGGAATCGTCCCGGCGCTCTTCGGCCAGCGCCAGGCCGGCCACCACCAGGAGGATCGAGAGACAAAGCGTGCTGAGCCATTTCATCGTCGTTCTCCTTGCGTCTCGGCCTCAGGCCAGGCTGATCAGTTCCAGGCGGACCGCGCACTTCTTGAAGTCCGTCTGCTTGGAGATCGGGTCCGTGGCATCCAGGACCACGTTGTTGATCAGTCGATTGGCATCGAAGAAGGGCACATAGACCAGCCCCCTGGGCGGCCTGACCCGCCCCCGGGTCTCCACCCGCAGGCGCACCTCGCCCCGCCGGCTGACCACCCTCACCTCGCTGCCACGGCGCATGCCCTCCTCCCGCGCATCCTCGGGGTGCATGTAGAGCAGCGCCGCCGGCACCGCCCGATGCAGCTCCGGCACCCGCCGGGTCATCGAACCGGTGTGCCAGTGCTCCAGCACCCGCCCGGTGGAGAGCCAGTAGGGATACTCCTCGTCCGGCGACTCGGGGGCGGCTCGTCGGGAACGGCGAAGATCAGCGCCCGGTCGTCGGGCCTGGCGTAGAACTGCACGCCCTTGCCCTCTTCCACGTAGGGGTCGTAGCCCTCGCGGTAGCGCCAAAGGGTCTCCTCGCCATCGACCACCGGCCAGCGCTTGCCGCGGTTCTGGTGGTAGTGGTCGAAGGCGTCCAGGTCCTTGCCCTTGCCGCGGCCGAAGCGGGCGTACTCCTCGAATAGCCCCTTCTGGAGGTAGAACCCCAGCGCCTCGGCCTCCTGGTTGGCGTAGCCCTCCTCCATGTCCGAGAGCGGGTAGCGATCCACCTGGCCATTGGCGTAGAGCAGCTCGAACAGGGTCTTGTCCCGATACTCGGGCGCCTTGTCGAGCAGCTCGCTCGGCCACACGTCCGCCACGTCGATGCGCTTGGCAAGCTCCACCAGCTGCCAGAGATCGGAGCGCGCCTCCCCGGGGGTGAGACGAGCTGATGGAAGAACTGGGTGCGCCGCTCGGCGTTGCCGAAGGCGCCCTCCTTCTCGACCCAGGAGGCGGCCGGCAGGATCAGGTCGGCGGCCTGGGCTGAGGCCGTGGGGTAGATATCGGAGACGATGACGAAGGCCTCGTCATGACGCCAGCCCGGCAGGATCTCCTGCTGGGTGTTGGGGCCGGCCTGCATGTTGTTGCTGGCCTGGGTCCAGTAGACCTTGATCGCGCCGTCCTTGAGCTTGCGGCTCTGCTCCACGGCGTGAAAGCCGACCCGCTCGGGCACGGCGCCCTCGGGCAGCTTCCAGATCGCCTCCGCCTCGCGGCGATGCTCGGGGTTGGTAACCACCCGGTCCGCCGGCAGGCGGTGGGAGAAGGTGCCCACCTCCCGCGCGGTGCCGCAGGCCGAGGGCTGGCCGGTCAGCGAGAAGGGACTGTTGCCGGGCTCGGAGATCTTGCCGGTCAGCAGGTGGAGATTGTAGATCAGGTTGTTTACCCAGACGCCGCGGGTGTGCTGGTTGACCCCCATGGTCCAGAAGGACATGACCTTGGTGTCGGGGTCGGCGTAGAGTTCGGCGAGCTGCTCCAGGCGGCTCTCGGAGACACCGGACTCCCGGGCGGCGCGCTCCAGGGTGAAGGGCGCCACATGCTCGGCGAACTCCTCGAAGCTCATCGCCGACCAGCGGTTGGGATCCTCGGCGTTGGCGGCCGCCTGCTCGAGCGGATGCTCATCGCGCAGCCCGTAGCCGATGTCGTCCACCGCCCGCACGAAATTGGTGTGATTCTCGACGAAGTCGCGATCCACACGGTCGGTCTGAATGATGTGGTTGGCGATATAGTTGAGAATCACCACGTCGGCATTGGGCGTCATCACCATGGGGATGTCGGCCAGATCGAAGCTGCGGTGCTCGAAGGTGGAGAGCACCGCCACCTGGGTATCCGGGTAGGAGAGCCGGCGGTCGGTGACCCGGGTCCAGAGGATCGGATGCATCTCCGCCATGTTGGAGCCCCACAGCACGAAGGCGTTGGCGGCTTCGATGTCGTCATACACGCCCATCGGCTCGTCGGAGCCGAAGGCGCGCATGAAGGCGAACACCGCCGAGGCCATGCAGTGCCGCGCGTTGGGGTCGATGTTGTTGGAGCGCAGCCCGGCCTTGAACAGCTTGCTGGCGGCGTAGCCCTCCCAGATCGTCCACTGGCCGGAGCCGAACATCGCCACGCTCTCCGGCCCGTGGTCGCGAATGGCCTCCTTGAACTTCTCCGCCATCAGATCCAGCGCCTCGTCCCAGGAGACCGGCTCGAAATCGCCGCGCTTGTCGTAGACCCCGTTGCGCTTGCGCAGCATCGGCCGGGTCAGCCGGTCCTCGCCGTAGAGGATCTTGGAGAGGAAGTAGCCCTTGACGCAGTTGAGGCCGCGATTGACCTCCGAGTGGATGTCACCGTGGGTGGCCACGATGCGATCGTTCTGGGTCGCCACCATCACGCTGCAGCCCACCCCGCAGAAGCGACAAGGCGCCTTGTTCCAGTTCAACTGGGTCAGCTCGGCGTTGGTGATCAGGTTGCTGGCGCCGGCTGGGATGGCCATGCCGGCGGTGGCAGCCGCCACGGCCGCCGCGTTGGCCTTGGCGAATTCACGACGGGTCATCTTCATGACAGGGCCCCCTCTGGCTCATCGGCGGTGACGGGATCGAGTATCTGGTGGTAGACCAGCGCTGCCCCCAGCACCCCCGGTAGCACCTGGAGCGCATCGACCAGCGCGAGGATGCGCCTCTCGTGCTGGCTCTCCACCACCACTACCAGCTTGCCGGCAGCATCCTCGGCGCCTATCTCGGTGTCGGCCTGGCCTTCCACCCAGCGGGCAACCGAGCGGGCTTGGCCCGGCTGCACGTGGACCAGGAGGCTGGCGATATGCAGGGCATCAGTCGACATGGGCCCTCTCCTCGCTTGTCATTGTGATGGCGTGATTGGGGCACTGGGCCTGGCAGGCGCCGCAGCCGGTACAGGCAGCGGTGTCCAGCCGCGGGGTCGGGGCATGGCCCAGCTGTGGAACGAAGCGGATGGCGCGCCACTCGCAGGCGTCCTGGCAGCTCTGGCAGTGCACGTTGGCCAGGGCCAGGCAGTTCGACTCGATGCGGGCTCGCCAGGGAAAGGCTGGCCGACCGGTATCGAAGACCGGCGCGTCACAGACGTCCACGCAGGCACGGCACAGCGTGCAGCCGCCGTCGGTGAAGCGCAGCTCCGGATAGCCACCTCCGCCGATAAACAGCACGCCCTCCGGGCAGGCATCCACGCATGCCCGGCAGCGCGCACAGCGGTCGGTAAAGTCGTCAGCGGTCCAGGGAGGTCGTCTTATCGGGCCTTGGCCGCCCAGCGAGCGGAAGAATTGACGACGCTTGTTATTATCGGGCTGTGGCATGGTACCTCGTTGTCCAGCACCTCGTGTCAGGAAGGTGGGCCCGGGGGCCCAGCAAACATCTGGTAGATCCAGACGGCGAAGCCGAAGCCCCGACCACGGCGATGGCCAGGATCGGGAACAGCAGCACGGCAATGAACAGGAACAGCTTGAGCTCCTGCTTCTTGCGCGTTTCCGGGGCCATGGTCTCCGGTTTCTCCATTGGGATATCCCCTCATCCAGATAAAGCACGACTATTGATGACGCTGCCTACCAAGGTAGCCAATATGCCGATCCTGTCAGCCCGGGTGACAAAGGCGCACAGCGCAGCGGGCCCGCCATTGCTGGCGGGCCCGCAGGGAAAGGCGTTGAAAAAACGTATCAGCCGGACGCAGCGGCCTTGATTACGGCGTCCAGGGCGGCATGGTAGCCCTGGCTCCCCAGCCCGGCGATAACGCCGTCGGCACGCAGCGAGACGTAGGAGTGATGGCGGAAGCTTTCGCGCTTGTGCACGTTGGAGAGATGCACCTCAATCACCTGGCCATCGAAGGCGTTGAGGGCGTCGAGGATCGCCACCGAGGTGTGGGTGAAGGCGGCAGGATTGATGATGATCGCCTGAGTCCCGTCCAGGCGGGCGGCCTGAATGGCGTCGATCAGCTCGCCTTCATGATTGCTCTGCCGACAGCGGATATCCCAGCCGGCCAGGATCGCCGTCTCGCGCAGGGCGTTGTCGATATCATCGAGGGTCTCGTGCCCGTAAATCTCCGGCTGGCGAGTCCCCAGCAGATTGAGATTGGGGCCATGCAGGACCAGCACCTTGCCTTGGCTCATGGCAACGTCTCCAGCAGGGGCGCACTCGAGGGGGCGGGCGACAGCTTGCACCGTACTTTCGGCGAACACGCGCCTTGCGCTTCGCAGTGCACAAATGGAGGCGGCCCCGACAGCCACATCCCGGCACACGCGACCACCGCTACCGTTGCTCCCTTCCGGGCCTGGCGGGGTTTGCGGTTTAGCGTTGCGGGAGGACCGACGAGGCCACCACAGCGCGATGACGGCTTGGAAACAGCAGGAGCCGGCACCGAACCCGGCGCGCTATCAATGACTTGCCGAGTGATTGGCACTATACCAGTGGCTCGACGGCGCCACAAGAGCCGGGCCGCCTTCGCGCAGAATGCTGCGACGCAACAATGTCAGATGCGGCTCCCTCGTGTAAGGTGAAACCACTACGCCGGCCTTCTCGGTGGCTGCCCGACAGCCGCCCGGAAGGTCATGGCACTTCTTACGCACCAGGAGGCAACCGCATGAAAAAGGATCCCAACAAGGGCTATATCGCCCTGCTCGGCTGGAGCCTGAATGCCATCGAAGCCGCCGAGGATTTCGATCGACGCTACGTGGTGGTGGCGCCGGACTGGGCGGAGGAGTACTGCCAGAAGCACGACATCCCCTATGTGTCGTGGAACTTCGAACGCTTGAACGACCGCTCCATGGAGATCGCCGAGACCCTGCGAGACATGGGCGTCGACGTCGCCATCCCGCTGTTCGAGGAGACCGTGGAGTGGGCCGGGGCCATCAACTCGGTGCTGCTCGACAGCCCGCGGCTCTACGGCCAGTCGCTGCTGCTGCGCGACAAGGCGCTGATGAAGCGCCGCGCCCAGCTCGGCGGCATCCGCGTGGGCATCTTCGAAGAAGCCCATGACAAGGCCGACGTCATCCGCTTCCTCAAGCGGGTCAACCAGACCCTGCTCAAGCTCGACGGCGACCCCAACGACCCCATCCACCTGAAGGCCTTCGACAAGGCCGGCTGCCTGGGTCACCGGGTAATTCGCACCCCGGATGAGGTCGATACCATCCCCGACGAGGAGTTTCCGGTGCTGATGGAGTCGCACCTGGACGGCTGGGAGTTCGCCGTTGAGGCCTGGGTCCACAAGGGCAAGATCGTATTTCTCAATATTTCCGAGTACGTGACCCTGGGCTACTCGGTGTTCGTGCCCGCCTCGCCGGAACTCGAGCAGTACCGGCCGCAGATCACCGCCCAGATCGAGAAGCTGATCAAGGCGTTCGACATCGAGTTCGGCCTGATCCACCCGGAATACTTCGTTACCAGCGACGGTGAGATGTACTTCGGTGAGGTGGCCTATCGCCCCCCGGGCTTCAAGGTCTTCGAGCTGCTCGAGCGGGTCTACGGCTTCAACGCCTACCAGGCCAGCATGCTGGTCTTCGACCCCAAGAGCACCCCGGAGGAGGTCAAGGCGTTCTTCCCCAAGGAGGTCGAGGACGCCAAGTGCTACGCCGGCTGCTTCGGCGTCTACCCGCGTCGCCGGGTGGTCAGCCGCCTGGAGATCCCGGAGGAGGTCGAGGATCACCCCTACTTCGAGTCCCACGAGCTCACCCCGCCCGTGGAGGAGACGGTCACCAAACGCACCGCTTTCGGCACCCACTGGGGGCTGATCTACTTCAAGGGCGAAGACCCGCACACCCTGCGGGATCTGCTCAAGCACCAGGAAGAGCTTGATTTCTATGTCTGATCAGGGCGTCATGGTGGCCACGCCAACCTGACGACGAGGAGTCGACGTGACGATGCAAGATGGGGCGTCCCCGCGGGGGACGACAGACTGGGCGGCCTGGTGGAGAAACTCGACGAGGCTGTGTCCCTGTTGGCCGGCGCCCGCGCCTTTGCCAAACCGGCCAAACTTCCCCGAGTGCTCGATACCGCGCGGCGCGTCCTGCTTCAGGAGGGCGGCTGCGCGGCCATCGAGGCCCGGGTCCAGCAGCTCGAGGAGGCGGGGGTGTTCCTCGGCTCCGACTGGGAGACTCCCCAGTACCTGGTCCCGTCGCTCACCACCCAGGCGCTCAAGAGCCCGGACCCCAACACCGTGGTGATCGAGGCGCTCAGCGAGCTGCGCCTGCTGGCAGTCGCCAAGGGCGACTACCTGCACCCCGTGGTGTCCGCCGAACAGTCGCACCACTATCTCACCCAGGTCATGGCGATCAACCTGTGGCTGTTGTTCGGCGCTCCCAGCGAGGCCGAGCGCGAAACCCAGGGTCGCCTGGCCCAGATTCCCCGCCAGCTGTTTCAGCACCTGGCGCGGCGAATCGGCTACGAACACATCATCGACAAGCTGATCGAGGAGATCTGGCGCATCCTGCAGCAGCGCCCGATCCAGGTGGAGCCGGTCAAGCAGATGATCACCCAGATCGCCATCTGCCAGGCCAACCCGGAGATCGATCTCGGCATCAGCGGCCAGGGCGCGGACCGCCTGGTCAGCTCGCTGTTCGGTCCCACCCAGGCCTGTCGCGAAGACCCGGGGCTGGAGGTCTACCGCCAGCGGCTGGGCAGCATGGACCAATCCGCCCTGCAGTACGAGGCTACCGGGTTTGCCCGAGCCATGCATGACACCGGCCTGGTCTCGCCCTACCATCCGGTGCTGCTTCGCCACCTGCTCGATCACAGCGACCACCTGCTCGCCGAGGCGCTGGGGCTCTCCTCCACCGGGCGCGACTGCCTGCTCTGCTACCGGCAGCTGGTCCATGCCCTGATCCGCGGCGCCGTCTACCCTGCCACGCCCCAGGCAGCCTACGGCCTGGCGCTGATGCTCGAACGCGGCATCCTCTACCAGCCGCCGGTGGCACCGGCCATGTGGCGCCAACTGGGGCTGGCGCTGTCGGAGTGGTCGGAGGCACGTCTGACCATCGCCTATGGCGACGCCGTCTCGCCCCGTGCCCGGCTGCTGGAAGGCGTGCTCTGTATGCTCGGGCTGCCACTGGGCGTCGGCCAGGGCAATAATCCCACCTGCCAGTCGGCCCGGGCGCTCTCCATGTGGGCCTACAACGACCCGGACTATCTGCTGCAGATGGTGGCCTGGGCGGCCCGCGACGACGAGATCATCATGCACTTCGAGGGCCAGCCGATCTCGTCGATGGCCAGCCTCTCCGGCGTTGCCAAGACCCTCCCCATCGACCTCGATCCCGTTTCGCTGATCGTGGTGCCGCACCTGGATCGCATCTATGCCGAGATGGGCCGCCGCTGCGTCGGCCGCGAGGGCGATCCGCACCGCTGGGTGAACCCGGAGTTCCACGGCTGGTGGTCGGGACGGGGCTTTCGGATCAACGTCGACGTGGCCAGCGGCCAGCTACACGAGCTGGACGACTTCCTGCGCCACTTTTATGCCAGCTACCACCCCTACTACAACGGCAACCAGCCACTGATCCATCCCCAGCCCGCGGGCATCGCCGTCACCGACAGTGCGGCGCGCTTCATCGGCTGGCACGCCATCACCGTGCTGCGGGTCGCCCTGGATCCCACCGAGGTGATGCGGGTCTACTTCTACAACCCCAACAACGACAGCGGCCAGGACTGGGGCGACGACGTCAAGGTCAGCACCGCCGGCAACGGCGAACGCTTCGGCGAAGCTTCGCTGCCCTTCGAGCAGTTCGCCTCGAGGCTCTATATCTTCCACTACGATCCGCTGGAGCGCGGTGAACTGGCCAAGATCACCCAGGAGGAGCTGGACCGGGTAGTCGGCTACATTCACCGCAGCTGGGGCGCCGACCGGGTACCGCCGACCGATCTGCAAGCCGACCAGGGCCCATGACTCGACCACGTACCGGACGACCGCATACATGCAGCGCCTCGACCAGCTGCTCGTGACCCAGGGCCTGGCCCGCTCTCGCACCCGCGCCCAGCGGCTGATCCGCAACGGCCGGGTGCGATTGGCAGAGGGCGGCCGATTGCTCGCCAAGCCCGGCGAGAAGCTCCCCGATAACGCCCAGCTGGCGGTCGAGGACGACCCCGAGGAGCGCTATGTCTCCCGGGCCGGCCTCAAGCTTGAGGCGCTGATCGAGAGCCTGGGCCTCGATCTCAGCGGCCGACTGGTACTCGATGTGGGCCAGTCCACCGGCGGCTTCACCGACTGTGCGCTGCGCTTCGGCGCTCGCCATGTGATCGGCGTGGAGGTGGGCCACGACCAGCTCGACCCGGCGCTGCGGGACGACCCCCGAGTGAGCTGCCTGGAAGGCGTGAACGCCCGGGAGATGGCCGCCGAAACTAGGCTGCAGCAGGCCTTTATCGCCCAGGGCGCCAGCGGACCGGACATCGCCATGATGGATGTCTCCTTCATTTCCCAGCGACTGATCCTGCCCGAGATCGCCGCCCTGCTCGCCCCCGGCGGCGAGCTGCTGTCGCTGGTCAAGCCGCAGTTCGAAGTGGGCCCGAGCGGCGTCAACGCCCGGGGCATCGTCAACGACCCGGCCCGCTACGCCGAGGTGGAGGCGACCCTGCGCACCTGCTGCCAGGCCCTGGGGCTGGCGGTGCTGCACTGGCAGGAGAGCCCGCTGCGCGGCGGCGACGGCAACCGCGAATTTCTGCTGCATGCCGTTCGCGAACCGGACGGCGCCTGACACGCCAGTCGGGCTCAGCGCCCGCCGGCGTCAGCTTCGCCTCCTTCACCGCTGCCACTCTCGAAGTCGCCGGGGTCCCCCGCAGCACCGGGCGGCGGATGTGCCGGGTCGACGACCGGGCGCGATGCGCCGCTGACCACTTTCTGCCGGACACCGTCGGGGCGGTGCAGCCAGACCTCCAGCTGATTGAAAGCGATATCCACCTCATGTTCGGCGAACAGTTCGCCTACCCGGCAGTTGATCTCGTCGGTGGCGTAGAGCCGGTCGCCCAGGGCGTTGACGAACACCCGCAGCTCGAAGTTGAGGGTGCTCTCGCCATAGGCCATGAAGAACACCTGCGGCTCCGGGTCGGCCAGCACCCGGGGATCTCGTCGGCGGCCCGGCGCAGCAGGCGATGCACCAGCGCCTGATCGGAGCCATAAGAGACACGATAGCTAAGCACCACCCGGGTCACGGTATCGGAGAGCGACCAGTTGATCAGCTGGTCGGTGACGAAGGTCTTGTTGGGGATGATGATCTCCTTGCGGTCGAAATCGATCACCGTGGTGGCGCGGATGCGGATGCGACTCACCGTGCCGGTGAGGTTGCCCAGGGTGATGGTGTCGCCGATCCGCGCCGGGCGCTCGAAGAGGATGATCAGCCCCGAGACGAAGTTGGCGAAGATCTCCTGCAGGCCGAAGCCCAGGCCCACGCCCAGCGCCGCCACCAGCCACTGCAGCTGGCTCCAGGCCACCCCCAGGGTAGCCAGCGCCAGCACCAGGCCGGTGCCGACGATCACATAGGAGAGCAGCGAGCTGATGGCGTAGGCGCTGCCCTGCTTGAGCTCCAGGCGGGACAGCACCATCACCTCCAGCAGCCCCGGCAGGTTGCGCGCCAGCATCCCGGTGAAGGCGAGAATCAGCAGGGCGGTGAAGACATCGGAGACCGCCAGCGCGCCGGTTACCAGCTCCACCCCCTCCTGGCGCTCGTCCACTTCCCAGACCGTCACCTGCTCCAGGTAGCCGAGCACCGCCAGCAGGTCGGCCCAGACCAGATAAAGCAACAGCGCGAAGCCCACCAGCAGGATCAGCTTGGAAAGACGCAGCGACTGCTGGTTGATCTGCTCCATGTCCAGAGGCGGTTCCTCGACCACCTCCAGGCCGCCCTCGCCGCCCTCCTGCACCTGGGCGCGTCGCCGTGCCAGGGCCCGCTTGAAGGCCAGTCGCCGAGCCGCCACCGCCAGACCGCGCACCACCGTGGCCTCCACCAGAATCCACATGCCCAGTACATAGAGGGTGACCGCAAAGCGCCCCACCAGGCTCAGGGCGGTGTACTCGTAGCCGGCCACGATCAGCCCCGCAAGTACCAGGGGCACCAGCGCCAGCAACAGCCCCAGCACCAGACGGAACAGCTTGACACCGAAAAAGGGCGTATGAGCCAGGATCAGCCGCGCCAGGATCACACTCATGGCCAGCAGCCCCACCAGCAGTAGCCCCAGCGCCAGCGGACGCGACGCCAGCGGCAGCTCGGCCCCCCGCGCCAGCGCGGCAATGCCCAGCACCGGCACCAGCGACAGCCCCAGCCAGCGCAGCAGGGCGCGCAGCCGTGCCACGTAGCCCGCCGGCCAGTAGAAGTGCTGGGTGGCCACGCCATCGCGAACCAGCAGGCGCCGCGCCCAGGCGATCACTCCCCAGGCCAGCGCCAGCTGCCACAGCGCCTGCCCCAGGTTGACCGCTACCGCATCGCCCCCCACCGCCAGGACGGTGCCCGCCGCCGCCAGCGCCAGCGGCCCCGGTATCGCCAGCAGGGCGTTGAGCGCCACCGCCTGGGGGTATGCCCCTGGCTGTCGCTCTTGAGCCGGCCGATCTGCTCGTGCAGCTCGCTCAGGCGGGCCTTGATGCGCCGTCGCAATCCTACCAGCAGCAGCGCCGCCAGCAGCGGGGGCAGCCCCGCCAGCCCGCGGGCATCGGGGGCCTCCCAGTGGGGCGGCAGGACATGACGCCACTCCCCTTCCTGCCACTCCAGCAGCAGGTTGGCCGGCAGATGCTGCAGCCAGGCCAGCCCCAGAGGGCGGCTGTTGGCCACCCAGAACAGCTGCTCGTCGATGGTGTGGCGCAGCTCGCGTGACGTCGCCATCAGCTGCTGCTGGTTAAGCTGCAGGTCGATGGCCGCGGTCAGCAGGCTGCCGTACGCCTGCTCCAGCTGATCGACCAGCTCGCGGCGGGACTGGTAGAGCCGCAGCAGCGAATCCACCAGCGCCGGGGTTACCTCGACGTCGGCCTCCTCCAGGCGCTGAGTGGCCAACCGCTCGCTCTGGCGCAGCTGGTCGCGCTGGCGGCCCAGGTCGAACTGGCGCAGCCGCAGGTCGGCGATCTCCTCCTGCAGGTCGCGCCGCGGCGCCACCTGGGGCAGCGCCTGGCGCTGCTCGCGCAGGATACGCGACAGCAGCATGCTGCCGCGTACCGCCTCGATCTGCTCGGTCAGACTACGCTCCAGCTGGCGCACATGGTCCAGCTGACGTCGCACCTCGATGCCCTCGCGCACCAGGCTATTGGTCCGGTCGGTGGAGCGCAGCAGCTCGAGACTGAGATCGCGGTTGATCTGCTGGGCACGCAGCACCACCGGATGCCCGGCGGCAATCAGCGGGTCCTCCACCGCGGCATCGGCGATCGCCTGCTCCGAGGCCAGGCGACGCTGGCGGTCGATCACGCTCTGCAGCGTCGCCAGCTCGGCCTCCTGGGTGGCCACCTGGCGATTGAGCAGCTCCTGACGCTGCTGGGCCAGCTCGCGCAGCCGGGTATTGGTGCTCAACTCCAGCTGATGAAAGCGCAGCTCCGCCTCGGCCAGGCGGTGCTCCGCACGACGACGAATCAGCCGAGGGTCATCGGCGGCCAGCGCCTGCGCCTCCACTTCCTCCTGAGCGCGACGCGCCTGCTCGACGCGCTGCATGGCCTCGGCAATGGCCTGCTGAGCGCGCTCCGGCAGGGTCTGCGCCCCCAGCAGCTGAGCGTTGACCTCGGCGAGTTGATCCTGCAGCTGCTGCAGTTCGAGAATCGCCTGCTGCTGACGCGCCTCCAGCTCGGCGATAGGCAGGTCGTTCAGATCGGTGGCGCTCAGCGCCAGCGCCTGCGCCTCCTCCTCGGCCAGCGCTCGCTCGAGGCGCAGCAGTTCATCCGGCGCATCGGCGACGCGCTGCTCAAGCGCTGCCAGGCGTTCCTCGATATGCACCAGCTCACCCAGCGCCTCCTCGGCTGCCTGGAGTGCCTCCAGCTCTCGCTGCACGGCATCGCTGGCGCTCTCCTCGTCGCCAGGCTGCAGCGCCTGGATGCGCTGGGTCACGGCCTCCCGATCGGGCAGTGGCGGTGTGTCCGCCTGGACCAGGGTGGCCAGCAATAGCCAGCTCATCAGCAGGCCCAGGATGAAAGAAACCTTGGTGTGATTCACGCCATTCCTCGATCAAGGGAGCCGGTGCACGCGGCATGATTTTCTGCCGCCGCAACGCCTTTGGCAAACGGCGCCTGCAGCGGTTGACTTGCCGAGGCGTCGTGGTAGAAGTCGGGGTAGAATGCTCTTCTCACCGCTTCGCTTCGAGTCACGCCATGAATATCCGTTCCTTCCTACTTGCCGGCGTTATCCTGGCGGGCGTGCCTGCCACTGGAGCCCTGGCCCAGAGCGATGATCAGCGGATGGATCAGCGCCAGGCCATCGAGTCCCGGATCGAGTCGCTGACCGGCGAAATCGAGCGGCTTCAGCACGAGCTGGAGTCGCTACCCGGGGATGAGCTCTCCCCCTGGACCCAGAGGCCGAGCTGGTGCGCGAAGAGATCGCCCAGCGCCGCCAGCTGGAGCGCGAGTCGACCCGCAACCCGCTCGCCATTACCACCCATCGGCGCAACTACATCTTCCCGATCAGCTACAACGCCAAGCCCAACAAGCCCGCCTTCGCCAACATCAGCAGCGACAACGGCCCGCGCGACGTGGAGGTCAAGTTCCAGTTCAGCGCCAAGGTCAATCTGATCGAAGACCTGTTCGGCGACACCGGCGACCTTTACTTTGCCTTCACCCAGCGCAGCTGGTGGCAGGCCTATAACACCGATGCCTCGTCGCCGTTTCGCGAAACCAACTACGAGCCGGAAGTCTTCATCAATTTCGACAACGCCTGGCGCGCCTTCGGCTGGACCAACGTGCGCAACCGCGTGGCCCTCAACCACCTCTCCAACGGCCGCTCCGAGCCGCTCTCCCGCAGCTGGAACCGGGTCTATCTGGAAAGCATGTTCCAGCGCGGCGACTGGGGGTCAGCATCGCGCCGCACTGGCGAATCCCCGAATCGAAGAACGAGGACGACAACCCCGATATCCACCGCTTCATGGGCTATGGGGATATCACCGTCGCGCGACGCATCCACGGTGACCAGGAAGCCAGCCTGATGGTACGCGGCAACCCCAGTGCCGGCCATATGGGCACTCAGTTCGACTACTCCTGGGAGCTGTTCGGCAATATCCGCGCCCATGTCCAGTACTACTACGGCTACGGCGAGAGCATGATCGACTACGATCATCGCAGCAACCGCCTGAGCCTGGGCTTCAGCCTCAACCCGCTGTTCACCGGTGGCGTCCTCACCCGCTGAGCAGAGCACGCGCGTCGAGCAGCACCCAATTGCCCAAAGCAAGGGGCGCGGGGATAAGCCGAAGAGGAGGTCCTACGCCAGGGATGGCGTCGGTAGCGCCCAAGAAGGGGTTCACAGCGCCTCCTCGCAGGCTTATCCCCAAGCTAGGGAAACCTATGTGCAATAGCACTGAACGCTAAACCCAGCGGATTGAACTCGCTTGCGCGGCTGCTATGCTGAGCCTGTCACTCAACGTCAGAGGAAGACAGCCATGGCATCGCGCACTCCCCACACCGATGAAACCACCCGGCAGCTCAAGGAAGACCTGCACCATCTCACCCAGACCATCGAAGAGCTGGTCAGCGCCACCGCCGACGACTCGCGCAGCAACATCAAGGAACTGCGCGAGCGCGCCGAGCAGCGCCTCAGGGACACCCGCGACCGGCTCGAATCCCGCGGCGAACGCCTCTACGGCGAGGCCCGCGACTCCCTGACCCACCAGGCGGACGCCTGCGACCGCTATGTGCATGAGAACCCCTGGACCAGCGTCGGCCTGGGCGCCGCAGCGGGGATCGTGATCGGCATGCTGATCGGGCGTCGCTGATGACGTCCAGCCAGGGACCGGCACAGCGGGTATTCGGCGCCGGCAAGCGCCTGCTGGGCAGCCTGCTCGATGCCGGCGAGACGCGCCTGCGTCTCGCCGTGCTGGAACTGGAGGAGGAGCGGGCCCGGGTGGCCACCCTGCTGCTGGTCATCGGCCTGAGCCTGGTCATGATCCTGCTCGGCCTGGCGGTGCTGGCACTGCTGGTGGCCGTGCTGTTCTGGGACACCCACCGGGTGGCGGCCATTGCCACCAGCGCCGGGGTGCTGCTCAGCGGCGGCGTGCTGCTGGCCCTGCTGGCCCGTCGCATGGCCCGCCGTCCCACCCTGCTCAAGAACACCCTGACCCAGTTGGCCATCGATCGTGAACTGGTCGCCAAGCAGGAGGCAAGGGAGAGAGCCCGTGACGAATCGCACTCCTGAACGACGGCACCGCGTCTCGCGGCGTCAGCGACGCGCCGAGCGCAAGGCCCTGCTGCTGACCGCCATCGAGCAGCAGCGCATCGACATCTACGTGGAGGCCAGCCGCTGGCGCGACGCCACCCGGCCGATCGACGAAGGCTGGCACACCCTGATGCGCTTCAAGGCGGTGTTTCTCGGCGTGGGCGGCGTGCTGCTGCTCAAGAACGCCCGTCATCCCGGCTCCCTGCTGCGCATCGCCAAACGCCTGACTGCCGGCGCCCTGATGTTGAGACGTGCCAAGCGGCTGCTGGACGCCACGCGCTAGGTCCGGCAGGCGCCTGTACCTACAGCTGCGCCGCCGCCCGGCGCTTCCCTCCCCGGGATTCCCCGGGCGCCCATTTCATCCACGCCTCGCCACGCTCCAAGCGCCGATGCAGAAACTGCCGGGTCTTGTGCTGGCCCTCGCTGCTGTCCCTGGCCCAGACCGCCAGGGTCGCCAGGAACAGACCGGTCAGGGCGATCTCCTCGAGCTGAGCGCGACGCGTTCCATAGGGGGCCTCCAATTCGGCCGCCTCGCGCAGCCACTGCACGGTGCGCGACAGATCGAAGGCCATCGGCACCCAGGTGTGCAGGTGCGGCAGGTGCGCCTTGGTGCGCAGCATCTGCACGGTGACGCGGCGATGGGCGGCGAAGGCATCGAGCCACGCCAGCAGGCAGTGCTCGATTCGCGACCGGGGCGACCAGTCGTGGAAGGTCTCGGGTTTCTGGGCCAGCATGGCCCGCCAGCCGCGCTGGAACCAGGCATTGGCCACGGCGTCGAGGTCGCGAAACTCGGTCAGTACCGCCGACATTGGCAGCTCGAGCGCGCGCGCCACCTCGGTGATACGCACCGCCTCCCAGCCCTGGGCCTCGGCCTGGCGCACCGCCTCCTCGACCACCCGCTCGGTAAAGGCGGTGGACTCGCTGGCGGACGCATCATGCACGGCAATCATGCTCATGTCGCGACTCTCCCTTCGGGTCGTGAATACCTATCAGCAGGATAGACCAAGGGAAAAGACGCGAGACGATGTCCGAAAAGGCGGCGAGCGCAGCCAGTTTCGGGCATCGCCTAAAGGGCGCTGCCGCACGCCACCCCACTGGCCCACGCCCACTGGAAATTGTGCCCGCCCAGCTCACCCGTCACATCCAGCACCTCGCCGATGAAGCGCAATTGAGGCAGCGCCTCCACGGCGAAGGTCTTCGACGATACCGCCCCGGTATCCACCCCGCCCAGGGTCACCTCGGCGGTGCGCCAGCCCTCGGTGCCGGCCGGCTTGAGCCGCCAGGCCCCCAGCCGCTCGGCCCAGGCCTGCAGCCGGGCGTTGCCGCACTCGGCCAGCACCGGGTCGTCGTCGTACCACTCCACCAGCGCCTGGGCCAGGCGCCTGGGCAGCGGCTCGGCCAGCCAGGTGGAGAGCCGGCGCTTCGGGGTGTCCCGGCGCGCTTGGGAAAGCGCCGCGAAGGCGTCCACGCCCGGCAGCAGGTCTATCTCCAGCTCGTCGCCGGGCTGCCAGTAGCTGGAGATCTGCAGCATGGCAGGCCCGGAGAGGCCACGATGGGTAAACAGCAGCGGCTCCCGGTAGTGGCCCAGGGCTTCGCCGTCACGGCGCACGCGCACCGCAACCTCGCAGGACACCCCGGCCAGGGCCTCGGCCCGCGCCCTCCAGCCGGAGGTCAGGGTAAAGGGCACCAGCGCCGGCCGCGTCGGGGTCACCGCCAGGCCGAACTGGCGGGCGATGTCGTAACCCAGGCCCGTGGCGCCCATGGTGGGAATGGAGAGCCCGCCGGTGGCCACCACTACCGCCCCGGCCTCGATGCGCCCCCGGGAGGTGGTCAAGCACATCCCCTCCCCCAGCCGCTCGACGCGCTCCACCGAGGTCTTCAGGGAGAGCGCCACGCCGGCCCACTCGCACTCGGTGAGCAGCAGTGCCACGATCTGCTTGGCGGAATCGGCGCAGAACAGCTGCCCCGGCGTCTTCTCCACGTAGTCGACCCCGTGGCGCTCCACCAGCTCGACGAAGTGCTCGGGGCGGTAGCGCTTGAGCGCCGAGATGCAAAAGTGCGGGTTATCGGAGAAGAAATGGGCCGGGGTGGAGGCCAGGTGGGTGAAGTTGCAGCGCCCGCCGCCGGACATCAGGATTTTCCTGCCCGCCCGGTTGGCGTGGTCCACCACCAGCACCCGCCGTCCGGCGTAGCCGGCGGTCAGGGCGCACATCAGCCCCGCCGCCCCGGCGCCGATCACCACTACGTCATAGGTCATGCCTCTTCCTTCCCGCCGCGCCCAGAGTCAGGGCGCGCATTCTCAGCAGACCCAGATGGGCCGATGCCGAACCGCCTGGGTGTTGACATTAACATGACGCTGGACGCTTCATGTACAATACCTGTACATATAGTAATCCGCTATGGGAAACTTGCGCATTGTCGTCACACTCCAAACAGTGGAATAGCGTAACCTGTCAGCCAGCCGCCAAGGACTGCGCGGCTTGTCATTGTCGTTGTTCATACCGCGAGCTCCTATGACCACATCGCCGCCTTTTCGCACCGCGCTGCTAGCTGGGCTACCGCTGCTGCTGCTCTTGCTTTCCACCATTCCCGCAGCAGGGTCCGCCAACGAACGCACCCCGGTGATCGCCTCCCGGGTGGCCGTCGAGCCCTGGTCCGACCCGCTGGAGGCGCTGGGCACCCTGCGCGCCGACGAGAGCGTGACGCTCTCCGCCACGGTGACCGAGACCGTGGCGGAGCTGAATTTTCGCGACGGCGACGTAGTAGAGGCCGGCGAGCTGCTGGTGCGGCTGGCCGACGACGAGCAGCAGGCCAACCTGCGCGCCGCCCAGGCGCTGCGTGACGAGCGGCGCAACGCGGTCAACCGCCTGGCCCAGCTGCAGAGCCGCAACATGGCCCCGCGCGCCGACGTGGAGGACAGCCAGGCGCGGCTGCGCCAGGTAGAGGCGGAGATCCAGGGCCTGGAGGCGCGGCTGGCCAACTACCGCCTGCGCGCCCCCTTCGCAGGCCGGGTGGGCTTTCGCAATATCAGCGTGGGCAGCCTGGTCACCCCCGGCACGGCGCTGGTCACCCTGGACAAGCTCGACGTGATGAAGCTCGACTTCAGCGTGCCGGAGCTGTTCCTGGCGATCCTCGAGCCGGGCCTTGCGCTGACCGCTCGCAGCGCCGCCTTCCCGGAAGAGACCTTCGAGGGCGAGGTGGCCAGCGTCGGCTCTCGGGTCGACCCGGTGAGCCGCAGCGTGACGGTGCGTGCCGAGCTGGCCAATCCCGAGCTGCGCCTGCGCCCGGGCATGCTGATGGAGGTGGTGGTGCAGCGCCGCCCCCGGGACGCCGTGGTGGTACCGGAGAGCGTGCTGATTCCCAGCGGCCAGCGCCAGTTCGTGATGGTGATCGACGAGGCCAACGACAACCGCCTGGAGCGGCGCCGGGTGACGGTGGGCGAGCGGCGCACCGGCCAGGCGGAGATTCTCGAGGGCCTGGCGGCCGGCGAGCTGGTGGTGAGCCACGGCCTGCAGCGCACCCACGAGGGCGAGAGCGTGCGGCTGCTGGGCATCGCCGATGACGCCACCTCGATCCGCGAGATCCTCGAGGCGACCCGCGGCGAGGACAGCGCCTGATGCGCCTCTCCGACCTCTCCGTGCAGCGCCCGGTGCTGGCCACCGTGCTGGCGCTGCTGATCGTGGCCTTCGGCCTGCTGGCCATGGACCGCCTGCCGCTGCAGGAGTACCCCTCCATCGACCCGCCGGTGGTCTCCATCGACACCCGCTATCCCGGGGCCTCGGCCAGCGTGGTGGAGACCCGCATCACCCAGCTGCTGGAGGATCGCATCGCCGGGGTCGAGGGGATCGAGCTGATCACCTCCTCCAGCCAGGACGGCCGCTCGCGGATCAATATCGAGTTTCGCCTGGACATGGATATCGACGCCGCGGCCAACGATGTCCGCGACCGGATCTCCGGGGCGCTGCGCAACCTGCCCGACGACGCCGACCCGCCCGAGGTCCAGAAGGCCGACTCCAGCGAGGAGGTGGTGCTGTGGCTGTCGCTCTCCGGCGAGGGGTACAGCGTGCCCGAGCTGACCGACTACGCCGACCGCTACCTGGTGGATGGCTTCTCGGTGCAGCCGGGCGTGTCGCGGGTGCGGGTCGGGGGCGGGCGCGAGTACGCCATGCGGGTGTGGCTCGACCGCAACGCCCTGGCGGCACGCCACCTGACGGTGAGCGACGTGGAGAGCGCGCTGCGAGCCGAGAACGTGGAGCTGCCGGCGGGCGCCATCGAGTCCCGGGACCGCCAGTTCCGGGTGCGCCTGCCGCGAAGCTTCAACCAGCCCGGCGACTTCGAGCGGCTGGCGCTGACCCAGGGCGACGATGGCTACCTGGTGCGCCTGGGCGACGTGGCCCGGGTGGAGATCGGCTCGGTGGAGGATCGCTCGGTGTTTCGCGCCAACGGCGTGCCCATGGTGGGGCTGGGGATCATGAAGCAGTCCACCGCCAACGTGCTGGAGGTCTCCCAGGGCGTGCAGGCGGAGCTGGCACGGATCCAGGAGAGCCTGCCGGAGGGCATGTCGCTCTCCCTCAACTACGACGCCTCGGTGTTCGTCTCCGGCGCTATCCAACAGGTGGTGATTACCCTGTTCATCGCCCTGGGGCTGGTGGTGGTGGTGATCTTCCTGTTCCTGGGCAACGTGCGCACCACCCTGATTCCGGCGGTGACGGTACCGGTGGCGATGATCGGCGCCTTCATGGCGCTGGCGCTGATGGGCTTCTCGATCAACCTGCTGACCCTGCTGGCCCTGGTGCTGGCCATCGGCCTGATCGTCGACGATGCCATCGTGGTGCTGGAAAACATCCACCGGCGCATGCACGACTACGGCGAGACGCCGCTGGTGGCGGCCTTTCGCGGCACCCGCCAGATCGCCTTCGCAGTGATCGCCACCACCCTGGTGCTGATCGCGGTGTTCGTGCCGTTGGGCTTTCTGCAGGGCAACGTGGGCCGGCTATTCACCGAGTTCGCCCTGACCATGGCCGCCGCGGTGGCCATCTCCAGCGTGCTGGCGCTGTCGCTGACGCCAATGATGGCCTCCAAGATCCTCAAGCCCTCGATGCACGAGGGGCGCATCGCCCTGGCCGTGCAGTGGTTGCTGGAGCTCTCCCAGCGGGTCTACCGCTTCCTGTTGGTGTGGGTGCTCAAGGCGCGCGTGGCGGTGCTGGCGGTGTTCGTGGCGCTGATCGCCGCCACGGTGTGGCTGGCCGACCTGCTGCCCAGCGAGTATACCCCCCAGGAGGACCGCGGCAGCTTCATCATCCTGGTCAACGGGCCCGAGGGCGCCACCTTCGACTATGTGATGGACTACATGGACGAGATCGAGACGCGCCTGGAACCGCTGCGTGAGGCCGGCGAGCTGGAGCGGGTGCTGGTACGCGCCCCGCGCGGCTTCGGCAATATCGAGAACTTCAACGGCGGCTTCGTAATCATCGGCATGGCCCCCGGGGGAGCGGCGCGACGCCTGGACCATCATGGACGAGGTGCGCGGCAAGCTGGCGGGCCTGCCCGGCGTGCAGGCCTTCCCGGTGATGCGCCAGGGCTTCGGCCAGCGCATCAGCAAGCCGGTGGAGTTCGTGCTGGGCGGCGGCACCTATGACGAGCTGGCCGAGTGGCGCGACACCCTGATGGACCATATCCGCGAGGACAACCCCCGGCTGATCGGGCTGGACAGCGACTACCGCGAGACCCAGCCGCAGCTCAGGGTGGACATCGACTATGCCCGGGCCGCCGACCTGGGAGTCACCGTCACCGAGATCGGCCGCACCCTGGAGGTGCTGCTGGGCGGGCGCACCATGACCCGCTACCTGGACAACGGCCAGGAGTACGACGTCATCGTGGAGGGCGAGCGGGCCAGCCAGACAAGCCCCCGTGCCCTGGACAACATCCAGGTGCGCTCGTCGCGCTCGGGGGAGCTGATCCCCCTGGCCAGCCTGGTCAGCTTTACTGATTACGCCGGTGCCAGCACCCTGAACCGCTTCAACCGGCTGCGCGCCATCACCCTCGAGGCCAACCTGGCCGACGGCTACTCCCTGGGCGAGGCGCTGGACTACCTGGAGGCCGCCGCCGCCGAGGTGCTGCCCGGCCAGGCGCAGACCGACGTGGCCGGCGCCTCCCGCGACTTCCGCCAGGCCAGCGGTGCCACCACCTTCCTGCTGATCCTCGGCGCGCTGGTGGTATTCCTGGTGCTGGCCGCCCAGTTCGAGAGCTTCATCCACCCCTTCGTGATCATGCTCACCGTGCCGCTGGCGATGAGCGGCGCCATGCTGGGGCTGTTCGTCACCGGCCAGTCGCTGAACATCTACAGCCAGGTGGGGCTGGTCATGCTGATCGGCCTGGCGGCCAAGAACGGCATCCTGATCGTGGAGTTCGCCAACCAGCTGCGCGATCAGGGCCGCGCCTTCCGCGACGCCCTGCTCGACGCCTCGGTAACCCGCCTGCGGCCGATCCTGATGACCGCGGTGACCACCATGGCCGGCTCGATTCCGCTGATCGTCTCCAGCGGCGCCGGCAGCGAGTCGCGCATGGTGATCGGCACCGTGATCCTCTGCGGCGTGGCCGCCGCCACCCTGTTCACGCTGTTCGTGGTGCCGGTGGCCTACGACCTGCTGGCCCGCCACACCGGCTCGCCCGGCGACGTGAAGCGCCAACTGGAAGAGGAGATGGCCGAGGCGCCGACCGGGCGCTAGGCTTTGTCCGAAAAGTCGGCGAGCGAAGGCCAGACAAGGCAAAAATCGGCGAAAAGACGGAGTTTACGGGGTGTAAATGAGTACTTTGATCGGACTCGCGCACGAGCCGATTTTTAACGCCGTATGGTCGAGCGCAACCAGTTTTCAGACAGAGCCTTGTGTCTCTCCGGGCTTGTTGATTAGCTACCAGCAGGCCTGGCATCAGGGTGAGCATCCACAGAGCCTGAGGCGCAACAGCCTGGGATTTAGATTATGCCCCCTGATGCCCTCTATCTCGATAGCTTGAATGGTATCCAAGCCCCTCCCAACCCGGAGTGAGGCTGCACGAACAAGGAAAGGCGACGAGAGCATGGCAGTGATCGGTATCGACGTCAGCAAGCAGAAGATCGACTGCGCCTGGCTGCGCGATGTGGCGAGCGGCAAGGTCAAGACCCGTGTATTCCCTAATCGTCGGCAGGACTTTCCTCGCTTGCTTGAATGGCTCGAACACCAGACCGGGGAGCCACAGGATCAGTTGCATGTGTTGATGGAGGCCACCGGCATCTATCACGAAACGCTCGCGTATTGGCTGCATGCTGCCGGCATCCAGGTTTATGTCCTCAACCCCGCGCAGGTGCGCGACTTCTCCCGAAGCCTGGGAGTACGCGGCAAAACGGATAAGAAGGACAGTGTGGTGCTGGCACGCTATGGCGCGACGCAACGACCTGAGGCTTGGAAGCCGGAGCCCGAGGAAGTGCGCAAGCTCAAGGCGCTGGCAGCGAGACTCGACGCGCTGGACAAGGACATCCAGCGTGAGCGAAACCGGCGCGAGAAAGCCGAGTTCGCCATGGCAAGCGATATCCTCCGCTCGATCGATGACATCCTGTTGGCATTGACTCGTGAGCGGGATCGCCTCCAACAGGAGATCGATGACCACCTCGATCAGCACCCTGGCTTGAAGCAGGATCGCGCCTTGTTGCAAACAATTCCCGGCATTGGCCCTGCGGTATCTCTCCGACTGTTGGCGATGCTGCGTAGCCGCGCTTTCGAAAGCGCCCGCCAGGCCGCGGCGTTTGCGGGGCTTGTGCCTGTTAGTTGGGAATCGGGCAGCTCCGTACGTGGGCGGCCTCGCTTGTCGAAAGCCGGCAATCCGAAACTGAGGCAGAGCCTGTACATGGCAGCCGTTGTCGGGCTGAGGCGGAATCCGGATATCTCCGCGCTATACCAGCGGCTTACAACAAACGGCAAGAGCAAAATGGCGGCCTTGGGGGCGGCGATGCGGAAGCTAATCCACATCGCCTACGGTGTCCTCAAGACCCAGACCGAATATCGGCCACAAACCGCCTGATGGAATGTTTGTGGCCGGTTAGGAGAGATGGTATCTAAGGCCCGACGACTGGCTGCCCTCGAATCGCCCGGCCCAACGGCGCAGCCCCGCGGCGGCTGGGTGCTTCAAGGCACCGCTGCAGGGCGTCCGCGACGCCTGATTTTCGGTGCGCGGCCAGCATCCGAGGACTACCCTGAGAGGTGGGATCATAACCTGTTCAAGGAGGTCCCCAATGACAACATCAACCCCCTGTCGAACCCTGCTTGGCGGTACCCTCGCCCTACTGTTGACCACCCTTGGCGCCTTCGCCAGCGGTCCCGCCCACGCCGATGAAGCGCCGCTCTATGATCGTCTCGGCGGCCTGCCGGCCATCTCCCTGGCCGTCAGCGAGTTCGTCGATGACTTCGTTCAAGACCCGCTGATCATGGCCAACCCGGCGGTGGCCGAACAGAAGACCGCCCAAGCCGCTCCCTATATCAAGTTCCAGGTGACGGCTCTGGTCTGCGAGCTCAGCGGCGGCCCCTGCCAGTACACCGGCAAGGACATGCGCGAGGCCCATGACGGGCTCGGTGTTACGGCCGAAGAGTGGGATCGCATGGTGGAAATCTTCGTGGCGACCCTGGATAGCCTGGAGGTGCCCGAAGCGGAGCAGCAGGAACTGCTCGGCCTGCTCGGCCCCACCCGTGACGACATCGTGGTGGCGGGCGGCTGACCTTCAGCCCCCAGCGAACGCCATGCCGGCACGCGAGCCAGCGCCCATCGGGTGTACCGATGGGCGCTTTTCTTTGGTTCTTCGCACTTTCGCGCTTACCGCGGCCTGCCCCGCCCGCCTCAGGCTGGCAAGCAGGGCGGCAGGCACTCAGCAGTCGCCGAGGCGCTCGCCGTTCACGGTGGTGCGCATGGTCATCTCGCCCATGGGGAGTCGGCCACCACGTTGATGTTGCCTTCGACGGTCTCGCCCAGGAAGTCCATGCGACCGTCGATGTCGGCCTGGCCACCCTCGGCATAGCAGACCATCTGGTAGTCGATGCCGTCGGCGGAGACGTTGTGCTCGAGCAGCTCGCAGTCGTCTTCCACTTCCAGGAACTGGAAGTCGGCGTCGTCGAGATCACCCTGAACGATGCACTCCTGATGAGTCTCGGTCTGGTCGGGGATCGGGATGTCACCTTCCACCGTGGTGGTGCTGGTGAACTGCCACTGCCCCGGCACGATATTGGGACTGCCCGCCACGGCGGTCAGCGGCAGGGCCAAAGCGGCAGCGGCTAGCAGGGAACGAAACGGCATGGAGTCTCTCCGGTCGATTATTGCGTGTGGTCGAGTACCGTCCTTGGCCGGCACGTCCCACAGCTTACCGCAGTCGGCCGACGATGGGGAAAGCGTTGGTCGCCAGCGCCAGCTCCGACACCGGCATCGGGCGGCCGAACAGGTAGCCCTGAAAATCACCCCGAGCCCCAGGCTGTCGGCCAGCTGCCGGCAGGCGGTCTCCAGCACCCAGTGGCCGATGGGCAGGATCAGGCGGTTCTGCTCGGCCAGGGGAATGAGGCACTCCCACTTCAGTTGCACTCCGGGGAAGGCGGGATCATCGGAAGGACACCAAAGGACTATTTGGACTCAACGCGCAAGATGGCATCTCCCCACCATTTGCGACTAGCAATTCCCTGTTGAATGAAGGCCGCATGGCTACCAATCTTTAACAATAAATAACAATTAGCGAGGGGAAGGGCATGACCACTTCATCAGGATCAGGACTACCACAAAAGCTCTCCCCGCTGGCCATGCTCATGGCCAGTTCAGCGCTCACACTTTCGCTGGCAGGCTGCGAAACGACGGGCAGCGGTTGGAATCCCGACACCATTGGCGGCTTGGTGGGTGGTGGAACGGGTGCCCTGATTGGTTCGCAGGTCGGTGGTGGTCGGGGGAGGATTCTAGCCACGGGAGCCGGCGCCGTTGCCGGTGCGCTGATCGGCCGGGAGATTGCACGCCACCTGAGTCAGCCCGGCCAAGAGCAAATGGTACAGGCCAATCAGCGGGCCCTGGAGACAGGGCAGCCGCAAGAGTGGCAGGACCCCGAGACCGGTGCCAGTGGCCGCACGGAGGTCACCGAACGCAGCACACAGCGCAGCCAGGTCCCCGTCAGCGTCAAGCGGGACCGCGTGGAGCAGCTGCCTCCCATCGACCTGATTGGCGAAACCTACGTTGCCGACAGCAGCAGCAATGTCCGTGGCGGACCCAGCACCGAATATCGCAGTGTCGGTTCGCTGGCAGCGGGGCAGCACGTGCAGGTTGTCGGCAAAGTGCAAGGGCGCGACTGGTACCTCATCTCGGAAGATGGTGCAGCCAGCGGCTTTGTGGCAACGCGACTGCTGCGCCCAGCACCGGCCGGGCAGCGGCCCTCCGCTCCGACTCAACCCGCTTCCGGCGCGGATACGATGCTGGTCGATGCCAACCAGACCTGCAGTATCAACTCCACCACCGTGACACAGCCGGATGGCTCCACCGTCGAAGACCGCATACGCATCTGCCAGGGTCCCGATGGCTACATCATCGAAGAAGTTTGACAGCTGCGGCGCCATACTCTTTTAGGGGCAGCGTGATGGCGAAATCAAGGCAATCGTGCGGCAACAACCGACCGGCAACAATTGGCTGCGCACTCGAATACTCTTATTATTCTGCCTGGCTCAAACTGGCGCAGTGCCTGTTTTTCATTGCACTATTTCTGGCACTGCTACCACTGGCACTGCTTTCCCCAACCTCCCCGGCACACGCCTCTCAAGAACTTCTTTCAGGAACCTGGTCAGGCACTTACAACTGCGGCCGCAACGAGAACACCTTTACGCTCAGGGTGGAAGAAGAAGCACACGGCATGGTATCGGGCGTGTTCGAGTTCGCCATCCCCCGCCGAGAAGCGGGTTCCTACGATATTCAGGGCATCATCTCCGATACCAGCCGCCAGTTTCATCTAATGCCAGGCGACTGGATCGTACACCCCAGGGGATACTTCCCCGTTAGTTTGACAGGCAGAATCGATGACAACCGTCTGAGCATCGAGGGTGAGCTACCCGAATGCACACGCCAGCAAGGCGGCGGACACTTTCACGCGACCCGCAACGCAGGCAACCTGGAGGAAGGTCGGCCACGCTCTCTACCAATTCGCCGTCAGCCTCCGACACACAGCCCCAGGCAACGTCGGTGGTGTCGGAAGAGCGTGCCACACCACAACCGCCGGCAGCACTTGAGCCTGACCGCTCTCCCTCCGAGCCAACCGAAGCGCAGAAGGCGATCGAGTTCCCCCCCATCAGCGGGGCCTATATCGGCTACTACATTTGCCAACAAGGCTACACCACGCTCACGCTTTCCCTTCTTGCCGACGCCGAGGGCGCCCTGACAGGCACCTTCGCCTTCAAGCCGCCGGGACAAAACCAAGAAGCCCGTTACTCCCTGAAAGGCCAGTACACAGCCAGCAGCGGGCGATTTCAGCTCGAACCGGATCGGTGGATGAGTTCTGCACCTCTGGGATACAGGATGGTCGGCGTCACCGGACGCTACGATGTGGAGTTGGACACCCTCGAAGCCAGCATACCGGCGCCTGGCTGCAGCACGGTGGAGATTTCACGCAACCACGTCCTCACCGCCCGGCTGCTGCGCGAGGCCAAAGAGACGCAGCGTCAACTGGACAATCTGCCGCCCGCGGCCATCGCTACCGGACAATTTCCCGAAGCCTGCCTGGCTTTCCGCAGCTGGAGCTCGCGGGTCGCTGAAGAATACCCGGAAGCCAACCTGGACCGGACGCCGCTTGGCCAGACCTATCCCCGGATCATGAACCTGTTCGAAGATGAGTATTTCACCCGCTATTTTGGCCGGCCCTACGACCGACTCAGCGAGGCACAGCGCTCCCGGATCGGCACACAGGTCATGCGCCAATGCTTCCGGAGCCCGCAGCTCAGCGGCATGGCGCTCTGGAAACGTACGCTGGAGCGCCCTTTCATTCTGAAGGCTGGCAGCTTTTCTCACGCCCAGGTGATGGGGGCGTGATTGAGCGTCGTCAGCTACGCCAAGAATTGAGCGACACCATTGAGGCTATCGCTGCCCTGCCCCCCGAGGCGGCATCCTGGTCCCGGGCAGCCGAGTATGAACAGCGCAGCGAAAAGTTCGCCATCCTCTGGCCATCCGAGGTCCGGGCGCTCAGCGAAGCGCTTCACGCCGCCAAGCAGCGTGCCGCCGCTCCGCCCTGGAAGCCAGTCTCCAGGCGCGGCTGCAGTCCGCTCGAGGCTTCGCTGGCATACAGGCTCTCGATCAGTTCCCTGATAACAACGCCGAGCTGTTCGCTCTTCTGGAACCCGCTGACAGAAGCGCCTACCGGGAGAGACTCGACAACGCCCGCAACGGGCTACTCGACAACTTGCTGAGCGACGAGCGCGCCAGAGTGAGAGCGCTGCCGGCAGGGCTTGAGGGCCTGGAACAGGGCGCCCGCTGGTATCGACAGTTCCACTCGCGTTTCAGCCCGCTTATGGGCCATGAAGGCCCCCGTCACCTCAGCCGGACATTCCTCGCGCAGCGAAGCGAGCTGCTCGCAGCATCGCAGTCCGAGCTGCAGAGGCGGCTCGAGGCGACCGACACTTCCCGCGCCGCCTCGGCACTTCTCGAACGCTACGTTCCCTTGGCATCCGACCGGCAAGTCAGCGAGGTGGCGGCGCTCTTCCGTCTCGCCGACAAGCGCCGCGAAGCCCAGCAGCGTGAGGCGATTCTCGGTCGCGACGCGGTTGCCGCATCGAGAAGGGCGCCCAACCCGGCCAGTCGGGCGCCCAGCGAAGAGGAAATGTACGAGGCGGTCAAGGCACTGCTCGACAACTACAACGCCAATATGCGGGATACCGAGGCCGCCTGTCGCGCACGACGCTTCCAAAATGACCCCTTCCTGGCAATGCAGTGCCTGAGCATTCTCGGTGCCACCGGCGGGCAAGGCGGCATTCGAGCCGAGCTGACCCGTTTCCGCAAGATTGGCTGTGCCGAAGCCCAGGGACGCCCCGGATGGGTATGCGAATATCGACTTAGCTTCGCCACAGGTGGCCTGGCACTGACTCCGTCAATGGAGGGTCTCCTGCAGCGGGAGACATCGGCCAGAAACGCTTCGTCTGGGATGGTTACCGGTGGCTGGCGCTTGACTAGCTCGAGACGAGCCAATACGCCTAGCACACCGGCAAGGGGGCTCCACATGCATATACTCGTCGCCATTGCCGCTACGCTTGCCCTTCTGCCATGGCTTGCCACCCCGTCTCAGGCATCGGAGCGCACCGTTGCCCGCATGGGCGGTCTGCAGGCCACCATCAGCCAGACAGCCCAGTGGTGCGGCGAGACGGTCGAGATTCGCGTTCACGCACCAGACCCCGCACAGCTGAGCGGCGACGACACTCGCCAGCTGCAACTGCTCGCCGGTGGCGTTCGCCAGATACTCGGACTCGAGTGCCCCGCCATTCAGCAGCTGCAGCTGATCGGCAGCGTTCATGGCCAGACCATCGGCACCTGGACGCACACCGCTGAGGGGCAGCTCATCGCTGCCCAGGCGGCCACTCCGCCCGCCTCCCCTGTCCAGCGAACCCAGATCGGCCGCGAGGAGATTGCCGAAGCCCAGCAAATGCTCTCCGAGCTGGGGTATGAGCCCGGTCCGGTGGATGGCCTGATGGGTCGGCAAACCCGAAGCGCCATTACCGCCTTCCAGCGAGATCGCCGCCAGGCGGCCTCAGGCCACCTGACTCCTGAGCTGCTCGGCCAACTGCGCCATGACTACTGCGGCAACGCGCTCATCTGCGATGGCCCTGATCAAGCCGCAACCGACACGACCACTTCATCGGCAAGGGTAGCAGTCCAGCAGACTACCGTTACAGATGAGCGCCACGTATCCGAACCCTCCGAGCATGCTATGGCTCACGAGCTTTCCTTCGATACGTTACCCGAGCCCGATCACCAGGCCATGCTGAGGCTCTATATGGCCGCCAACCGGGATCGTCTCGACAACGAAGTCTTTGCATCGGAGTACTATCGTGTCTTTCACGTAGAACCAGGTAACGAAAGGGGCAGACCATCGGATCAATGCAGAGAGCTGTACCAAAGAATGAACGCAAACGAGTTTGAGCTTCAACGCGTAAAGAATCAGTTCCGAGAATCCCTTCAGCAAGGCTTATCAGAAGCCAGCGCATGGCCAGAAAAATCCTTGTTCCGGTTGGAAACACCATATAGCTTGCCCCCTACAATCATGAGCAACAAGGCTTCATGATGACCGATAATAGAAGACCTCTTCTTTTCGGAGGAGAGTTTCTAATTCGTCACCACCGTGGACAAAGAGGCAGGAATATCTATCAAGGTCCGATTACGGATCACTGCACATTGATCCGAAACCGTGATCTCACAGCTCCAGGCCGGAATACCGCACCAAGCAGTTACAGCCTCGTTATTGCCGAAGATGAAGCACTTGATCGGTTACCCATGACACCACAGCAAGCAGAGGCTCATCTCCAATCTCTGGATAGGGGGCGTGGTGTCATTCTGGAAACGATTGTCGAGGCAGGACCTTCCAGTCTTGCCAGCAGTTCCATGCAGCGCCTCCAGGTGCCAGCCCGCACCTTGGCTGCCCGAGTCCTTCATCCGCAGACCCGCGAAGTCCTGCATGTTTTCGAGCTGGCACCACCCGCACCAACCGAGCCGGAGCCACTGCCAGAAGCCGAACTCGATATCGCAGCTGAAAGCATCGCTGAAGAACTTCCCCACCTTTCGAGATACCACCTTTCCAAGCTACTGCTGCATCACGCCCCTGAGCTGCTGACGGATGACATCTTGTTCAGTATAACAGAGCGCCAGATTGCTCATGAGCAGCACTGCTACACTGCGATCAATGAGACAAGCCAACACCCCATGCGCTCCCAGTCGCTGCGTCTCAACCCCAGCCTTCCTGTCATTACGCTCTCCTGGCAGGAAGTTCTGTCGAGAGACGATAGTGCAGGAAAGCAAACACTCATCGAGCTTTTCGACTCACCGAGTCCCGACTGGTCTTTCTTGACACACTGGCCAGATTATGATGTGCAATATGGCCACCTGATCGATGCCTTTATCTTCAGCAGTGACGCCATCCTGGAACGCGACAGGCGCTTTGCCGCCCGAGAGCTCTCCACCGTTTTCCAACAGCATCTCGAGGCCGTCACCAGCGAACAGGGGCCGCTGCGTGTACAGGCAAGCTACCGGCTACCAGCCGTTGACTACGACTTTAGTATCGACGCCCTTCGCTTCAAGCAGGATAATAGAGACCACTTTATCGAAAGTACCTCGCTGATTCCCCTTGCCTCAATACGTGGCCTGGAGCGAGAGGAACACCTTTACGAGCCTTTCCCACGTGCTCATATTACGGAACCTTTTAGCACGACAAGTCCAGGTGGCGATTATGCCTGCAAACAGAACTCCCCCAGTCACCATTGGCGGCAGCGCTTGGCAGACCTTAGTGGCAGCGGTCTGGCCAGACCGGTACTGGCCTTAAGCCATGATCTGCGTCTCACTCACTTGCCAATGGCTGTCGAGGAGGCCGAAAGGCTGCTGGTAGAACTGGATCGTCGGGGACTCGGCCTACAGGCCAATGTGACCCTGCGCCTTAATTCGGTAGAAATCGTGGATGATGGCACCAATGTCACAGCCCTGTACCTGGGCGTCCCCGAAGAGATAGCGATTCGGACACCGAGTGGACGCGTGATAAGCACGCTACAACCCGCCCCCTCTGAGCCTCTCACCGCCACGACGGACGTACAAGCCGAACAAAAGCGCCCTCATGTCGCGACCGCTGACCCTGCCACGATCAACGATCAGACAGATGCCGACCCTCGGGACTCACTGGGGCTGCAATACCTTCCCGAGGACGTGGAGCTCCCCCTGCCGGATTCACGCAGCCGTGATGTGATTGCATCGCTTGAACTGGAAGAGCCACCGCTCCCGCTGCAAACCGAGGCTGCACCATCCGAAGAAACAACAACTACAACAGAAGCCTACGATCTTCATACCGCTTCAGAGGGACCCGATATCCTCGGCATTCACCTGGGCATGAGCTTTGAGGAGGCCGAGTCATTGATCCAAGCACATATGGACGTCGGACTGGAAGCGGTAGCCGATCGAAAATGGCAAACCGGTGCCGCCATCGGAAATATCGCGCTGCTCAACTCTGCGCGCCTCTTCCTATCCAGCGACCAGCGGGAAAGCATCATTCTCTACGATGAGCCTCCTGCTGCCGAGGGCATCGTCATGGGCGTCGCCCGGCAGGTGCTGTTACCAGCCGACACCATTCCCCCCAGCACCATAATTGACGAGCTCCAGAAAAACTATGGCCCGCCTGACGTAGTCGACAATAGCATGCTGGGTGAAGGACTGATGATATGGGGAGATGCTAGCGTCTTCACGCGACATATGTCTCACCGTGTGGTGCAAGACTGCCTCCCCATCAGTACGAATAAGCACCTCAACAGAGGGTGGCGACATATGGACGACTCCCCCTTTGGCGTTGCACAACTGGAGCAGCGCAGCCGGCAGCCATTCTCGGCACTTACCCCGATCACGCATATCCAGATGGAGGAGGTCACACGGTTGGCAGAAACCTGTGAAGGAGGCAAGGCCGTAGCGGCTATTTTCAGCCCTACCCGTCACCCGCACCGGCAAGGCATCACCGTATACGACACTTTGAATATCTGGCTTTTTGACTTATCCACCTATGCGAAAACGTATCTCGCCAGCCTGCAGCAACAAGAAGCCAAAACAGCCGAAGCCACCGATCAAGAGGTGAATGAAACATCGGGCTCGGGCATAAGGTTTTAATCCAATACTCCAAGGAGCATAACGGTCATGTCAAAGCGAATTGCCACGTTGGCGTCTATCAGCCTACTGCTTTTATCCGGCCTGGGACACGCTCAGGACACACCGGAAGAGCTGGTCCGTCAGATCTACCTGGCCGTGGGCACACCGGCCAGTCAGAGTGATTATCAGATCGCCACGATGATCTCATCCGCCCATCGCCAACGCTATTTCACGCCTGAGATGGTCGAGCTGTTTGAAATCAATGACACCTACGGTGACGACTTGATCTTCGGCTGCGTGCCCATGCCGCTGATCCTCGACGGTAACGACTTCATGGCCGACGAAATTCACCGTACGCTATCCCTCGACACTCAAACACAAGGGAACCGCCGAGTTGTAGAGGCACGCTTCACAAATTTCGGCGAACCAAACCACTACCGCTACGAATTCGAAGAGCACCAGGGCCATTGGAAGATTGCCGATATCGCAGCGGTGGGGATCTGGCAACTCTCCCATATCGACTGTGAACCAGCAAGGTAATCATGATCGCCAAGGCTATCAACCAGTACCTTGGCCGGCCTAGCTTTTGTTTCCCTCTATGCTTCGCAGCCCGGCGCCTATGGACGAATTAACTATGAAAAACAATATCGCTGTTTCATCTTATTTACGTCGCCTCACCACCGCAGCTGCGCTTACCTTATCTTTACCAGCTCTGTCTGATAGCGTAGTGGATGGCTCTGAGGCGGAGGCTATCATATCATCTAAGCAATGGGCCGACACATCATCTCAGCATCTGGCCGGAGGAGATCGACAGGCAGCAATTGCGGCAGCACTGAGCGCTTTTCCATCCAGCATTATCGATGAAGAGCTAGAGTCGTATGCGGCGGCATATCACGCTCTCTATTCAGCATTACATGCTGACATTGGGCGTTTCCCTATAACAGAAAGTCATGCACACATTACGGCCATATCTCCCGACCGGAAGCGTGCCGTAAAGAGGTCAGAACGAGATGAAGGAGGGCGCCTTATAGAGCTACTCGACCTGACAGGCGACGCCTCCATTCTTCTCATCAGCGATCAGGAGAGCCACTCTGCCTATCGCCGCTATGACCCACAGGTATTCTCGCAAGATGGTCAGTATCTTCTGGTGGGGAGTGAAGACGGTCAAGTGCTCCTTTTTAATCCAGACGATGGATCACTATTAAAATCATTGCCAGCGGTTGTGCAGGCCTCAGCAGAGGGCCCCTACCCCTACTTTTCGGACTTTGTCATCTCACCCTCTGGAAATCGTTTGGCGGTACTTCAGCAGAATCCTGTTGCCATTACCGTCTGGGATCTTGATGATCCTGACCTGGATAAACCAGCACTCCAATGGAAAGCAGAGCGACTGAGCGCTTTGGCAAACTTTCCCCGAAGCCAGACGGCACTGCTTGCTGCCAACTTCGGCGATGAATCCAACTTATGCCTTGGCTTGCAATCCGTCAACCTACAGGATCTTTCTGACAGCTTTATTTCCCTGTCCATAGCCAATATCGACACTGGAGACTTACTCCATATTGACACGCTAGGCAATGCTGCTGCCTCACCGGACGCCAACATTTCTTGCAGCTATGATCAGCGCTTTTTTTCTGCTTCCTATAGCCAGCATGCGGATGATCCCGGGCATTTCCATATCTTGAAGATATGGTCGCTTCCGGAAGCAGAACTGATACATATTGAGCAGAATGCCGCCGTCATCGGCTTCGATCACTCAAGTCAATATCTTGGGGCATACACACCGGCAGGGCCCATCACCATAAAGGTTGATGACATGTCAAAAGTCGACTACCCATATGGCCCCGAGGGGTTCATGCCCAAGCCACCTGTAATATTCGGTGAGGGAAACACGCAGCATCAGGTAACAACTACCACCCCTGGTACGCTTCACCATTTTAGTCGATATTTATGGAAACAGCTTCCCGTAGGAGTGGAGATGATCAAGGAAGCAGAAAAAAAGCTGGATGAACAAACTTTGGCTGATATTGCCACGAATCGCGCTCAACATCGAGGAGACTCGATGGTCTCGGGGACCGAAGCAACATCACGGCAGTGGGCGTCACGCTCCGCTCAGCTGCTGGCCATGGGAGAGCGTCAGGAAGCCATCGCCGCCGCGTTGAAAGGCATACCGGCAAGCGTTCAAGATGATGATGCCTTGATACCATACTCTGAGGCTTATCGTGCATTATACTTGGCAGTCTCGTCACGCTCCGTGAAACTTCCTATTACCGGTCAAGAAGGCTGGGGCTACTATTCAATTTCACCTGATCGTAGCCGAGTGGCGTTAACCTCTAACTTCCCTGAACCTCCGCTTCAGCTTGAATTGTGGGATGTTGACAGCGGCCAGCATATCGCAGTTCTTTTACAGGACACTCATGGTGAAATGACCTATGCGCCTGTGCCCTCTACCTTCTCTGACGACGGCAGGCTAATTGCCGCAGGCAAGGGAAACGAAGTGCTTCTATTCAGCGCCATCGATGGTACGCGTCTCGCAAACCTGAAGGTATTCCCGGAGCTTCCAGATCAAACATCGCAGCCACGATACTCTCAGCGAATAGCGCTGACCTATAATCTTCGCTTCAACCCCGCTGGCAACCAACTCATGGCCTTGAGCAAAGAGGGCACTGATCATGAACTTAGATTCTGGCGCATTGGTGAATCTACCAAGCTCGTCTCGGCATTCGTAGATAGCGACTTCCGTCAGCTAGCTCCTCTTCCTGATGGTCACCTTTTCGTATATGCCAACTGGGAAAGCAATGATCATGCATGCCTTATCTTGACGAGTTACTCCGTAGATTCAGGAAAAGAAATGAGCACTGTTGTCGTCGGCCTCTTGGACCCAATCACAGGCACGTTCCGTCAATACGGCAAGTCCGATATCGGAGGCCTCATCTTCGATAGAACCATGGACTGCCATAATAATGGAAGGGTTATCGGGGTGACCCATCCCTCAGAGGAGAGTAACCAGACAGAGGTAAGCTTCTGGAAAGATGATGGTCTGGATGAGGCGTTCTTCACCCATCCGGTACACTCAGGGTTCGTCGTATTCGATCCTGACAGTGAGAATGTAGCTTTTCTCCCTCAGTTTGTCGGCAGTGAAGCATGGACCTTCCTGAACATCTCCGATAAGACGGAAATCGAGCCCCCGTTTGCGATGTCAGATTACACCCCACGCCCACCGACCGTATATACGAGTGATGGCAGAAGCATGCGCCCCAATATAATTCCAGCGAATCACGCACACTGGATCTGGCCACGTATTCCATCAGGAACTGCCTTAATTGATGCTGGGATGTCCGAGTTGGATGAATCGCTGCGTCAGGCCGTGACAAAAACTCGAGAGTTGCTTGAATAATGCCACATATTTAACGCACATGGTGCGCTGAAGGGGGTCGTTATGCCCTACAAACTAAAGAACTGCTCGCTGTGTAACGGCGTCGGTAGCATACCCGATGGAGTCGATAGCCATGGCCTTCCCATTTGGAAAACTTGCTACCAGTGTGGTGGCATGTGCAGGTTCAGTGTCTACGAACCTGATGCCACAGGCGACAAAACGCCAAAGCCTTCACCAAGGCCTGCTAGTAAAATCGACCCCACTGATGGGCTAGCCAACTTTATCAGCACCATTACTGGCATCTCTATCTTTATATATCTTAGCGCCCTCTCAAATCTCGAGTGGTACTATCATGCCGGAATCGCCTTTTCCATAGGATATGGGTTGAATTATATACTGAAAGAACCACTACGCTGGCTTACCATCCTTATGCTGAAAGCCATAAGAACTTTAATAATCATTACCGGGTGGGCAGTATGCTTAGGAAGCATCGCCATGATATTACAGGCAATCCGCGTTAGCGGCTGAACCTATTTTTGACAGCGCCTGTGCTTTTTAGTGAAAAATGATACTGAGAAGGTCAGCGAACCAGCTCTTCCCAACCTAAGCATCAGGCTTTTAACATACAAAATTCAACATACAGGCTTGGCGATCCCCCACAATAAACTGGGCAATGGTATGCCCATGGTCTGCTGCATATCGAAACCACTTCGCGGCTTCATCCGGATCCTGAGAGATCCCTTTTCCACTTAGATAGAGCCAGGCCAGGTGGAATTGTGCATCGGCATTTCCCTCCACCGCCAAAGTATGAAATTCTTCATACGCAGTGGTGTAATCTCCCTCATGGACAGCCTCCATCCCAGTGTCAAATGATTGGGAAAGGGCATGAGTGGCCACCAGGAAAAAAGCGATAGCAGGAAGCAGTGAATATAGCGGGCGCATTGAGAGCCTCCTTATAACTATTAATATTAGCTTGCTAAATACATGCAAAGAAATAATTATCAGGACAACAACATAACCAACAATGAAAAATACTCAGAAGACACATATCGACTCGCAGCATGAGGCGTCACCAGTACATACTGGCCAACCCCAGCTTAAATCTATTCCACACCCATATATTAACCATTTTAGCGCAATGTCTATCGAGAGCTTACCGTTCAGTAAATTTTCATTCCTTATTATTATAATAGCAAAGCAACACCAATTGCCTTTTCTCATACCCAGGAGTGCAAATTAATCGGGAACCAACCCCCGGTGCCTTGCATGGCGTACGGTGTCGATGCCGTACGCTTCCATCGGCCGTGGAACCTCCCAGGAAGCATGCACCCTCAACCCATCTGCCCGATCTCCCTCCAACAAGTCGTTCACCGACTGGGGTGACGTCTTTGGCGATAGAGTGGCAGAGGATAAGGTGGTCAGATTTCACTGTCGCCAGGGGGTCACTTTCTGATGTCGCTTGACAGTGCTGGCAGCAAGGGCCTTCAAGCCTCTCGATCAGCGTCCTCATGAATATGACGGGATCAGGGCTTGGCCATCAGGTCGCGGCGCCAGGCCCGCCAGAAGGTCACGCCCTGCAGCACGGCGAACACCGTCTCGAACAGCGCCGGCAGCCACAGCGGTCCCATGGCGAAGAGGAAGAACAGGGCAAAGAGGCCGCGAAACAGGATCGACAGCAGCGCCACCAGGCGATTGTGCAGCGGCGCCAGGGCCGCCGGCAGATAGAGCAGCCCGACCGCGATCATCGCCAGGCCCGCATAGCGCACCCAGGTCAGCGGATAGGGCAGGTCGGCCCCCATGATCCCCAGCAGGCCGACCGGCCAGAGCCAGAGCCACAGGCCCAGCAGCACGTTGAGGGCGATGCCTACCGTCATCACCCGCCGATAGGTCGCGAACACATCTTGTGAGGTTGGCATAGCAGTGCTCCTGGGCCAGCAGCCTAGAACGTCAGCAGATAGTCGAGCAGGGCCGAGCGCTCCTGGGGCGTCAGCTCGGTACCGTATTCATGCCCCTGGCGGCCGTTGCCGGGCAGGCAGGTGTCGAAGCAGAAGCCGGCCTCCAGAGGCTCGCCGGGCGTGCACGAAGGCGCCACGAAGCCGCCCTTCTCCTCGTCCAGCACGTCGAGCCCGCGCACGAAGGCCTCTGGGCGCTCTTCCGGGGGGAGCAGCAGGTGGTAGAGGGTCGGCACGGCCCCGTTGTGCAGGTAGGGCGCGCGCAGCCAGAGGCCGTCGAGGGGCAGGTTGGCGTAGCCGTCGGTGGTGCGGAAGTGCCGGAAGCGATAGCGCTCGTCGTCTTCGAACAGGGTCAGCTGGTAGCGGCGCAGGGTCTCGGTGTAGCTGTCGAGCCGGGCCGGGTCGACGCCGAGCCGCGCGTTGGGCTCGACCCGGCCGAGGCGCTCCCCCTCGAAGACGTAGCGGTCACCGTCCTGGTAGCCGTGGCAGTCGGCGCAGTGGCGCATGTAGAGCGACTGGCCGGCGGCCACCCCCTCGGGGTCGGGGCGATAGGGGCTGGGCGGCGGCTCGAGGTCCAGCAGCCAGTCGGCCACCCGCTCGATGGACCGGTGGTCGACGCTCTCCTCGGTTACCCCGGCGCCGATGGCGGCGCTCAGGTTGCGCTCCTGCAGCGAGGCGTTGTTGCCATCCCAGTGCAGCTCCATGCCCTGGCGGGGGCGCTGCAGGAAGATCGCCGGGAAGTCGCTGACACCGATGCGCTCCTGCTCCTCCAGCTCCGCCGCGTCCATGCCGAACTGGATCACCTTGTAGGGATTGAAGGTATCCACCCGCCCCGGCCCCCAGGGCGGCTGCACGGCCAGCAGAGGCGCCAGGGCGGCCCGGGTCTCCAGCAGTCCCTCGCGCACCCGGGGCAGGACCGCATACCGCCACACCCGCCGCTCGATCCAGCCCAGCGACTGGCCCTGCTCGTCCATGGCGGCGAGCACGCTGTCCGGCGCCAGCCTCGGGTCGTCGGCGATCTCCAGCAGAAAGCCGATAAAGCCGTAGAGATCCAGGTTGTTGGAGGGCATGCCGGCGATCTGCCGCGCCGGCTCGTCGGACGACTCGCGAACCGTGCCCACGTGGCAGAGCGCACAGTTGAACCAGGCGATCTCCACGCCCCGCACCTCCCGGGTCCCGAGGCCGACGGGCAGATCCCCGCGGCTCGCCTCGTCGCCCGGCGCGTAGAGAAAGCCGAATACCTCATAGTGCCCATCGTCGAAGACCTCCGGGAAGAGGCTCGGCAGGACCCGCCACAGCCGCACCGGCAGCCCGCTCACCTCGCTGCCGATGGAGCCGTGACGGAAGTGGGTCTCCGGGTCGGCGTAGTGACGCACCGACTCGCCGCTGTAGCGCCACAGGGTCGGCACGCCGATCGCCAGGGCCAGCAGGCCGGCCACCCCCACGGCCAGGGCGAGCAGGGTCAGCGGCAGGCGCCGCCGGCGCCGGCGGCGGGCCTCCTGTTGCACGGCGGTGACGGGCGGCTCCTGTCGTCTCATGGCGGTCTCACGGGTTCTGCACCGGCGGCACCGGGGGCAGGCGCAGCTCGGGACGGGTGTCGTAGATGGCCATCAGGGCCGCGATCATGCGCTCGTGGTCGCCGTCGAAGCGGGAGAGCTCGTAGCAGCCCAGGGGATTCTTCGGCGCATTGAGCAGGCACTTGTTGCAGAAGGTGCAGGGACGCGCCGGCAGGTCCTGCCCGGCCCGCCACTGTTTCGGCAGGTCGGGATTGGCGATCAGCGCACGGGCGCTGGAGACCGCGTCGCAGGCGCCACTGTCGATGGCCTCGCGCACCAGGGAGGCACGCTGATAGCCGCCGGTGCTGATCACCGGAATCCCCACCGCCTGGCGGACGGCGCGCGCCTCGTCCAGGCTCACCCCCTCTACCGCATGGCCACGCTGGTGACGAAACCACAGCCAGCGGAAGATCCAGCGCAGCGACGCGTAGCGAAACAGCAGGTAGTTGCGGAAGGTGTCGACTCCGGCGGAGAGCATGGCGTCATAGGTGCTGGCGATGGTCTCGAAGGAGAAATCCCCCGGCGGGTTCAGGGGGTGGGGAAGAGGCTGCCGACCGACACATGCAGGGCGTCGGCCCCCGCCGTCTCAACCCAGCGGCACACCTGCAGGCTCTCCGCCAGGGTGTTGCCCTTGCCCTCCCAGGGCAGGATGTCGTTATGGTCCACGACACTGATCTTGACCTGCAGGTGGAAGTCCGGCCCCACACGCTGGCGGATGGCGCGAATCACCTCCAGCAGGAAGCGCGCCCGGTTGGCCAGCGAGCCGCCGTAGCGGTCGCGCCGGTCGTTGATGGCGGAGCTCAGGAACTGGGTGAACAGGTAGCCGTTGGCAGCGTGCAGCTCCACCCCGTCGAGCCCGGCCTCCCGGGCCCGCCAGGCGCCGCGGGCGAAGGCCTCCACGGTGTCCTCGATCTCATGCTCGCTCATGGCCCGGCACAGGAAGCCGTGCAGGGCTTCCTTGTGGTGGGTCGAACTGAGCGCCCGGCGATGCTGGTTGTGCACCCCGGGGAGATCCATCTGCCGCCCGGAGTGGCTGAGCTGCAGGATGTACTTGCAGTCGAAGCGGTGAACGGCCTCGCCGAGGCGCTGCCACAGCGGGATGAAGTCATCGCGGTGGATGGTGGCGTAGCCCGCCACGATGCGCCCCTCCATCTGCACCGGCACGAAGGAGGAGATGATGACCCCCACCCCGCCCCGGGCGAAGAGACACTCCCAGTTGAGGCGCGTCTGGGTCAGGCTGCCGTCCTCGTTGTCGAAGCGCCCGGAGATGTTCGAGCGGAACAGGCGGTTCTTGACCGCCAGGTTGCGCCACTCGAGCGGCGTGAAGATGACATCCTCGCCCATCATCCGCCCTCCCCTGTGCGAGACGCCACGGCCCGGTCCCAGATATCCGCCAGCAGCGCCAGGATGAAGCGCTGGGCCGGACAGCGCGCCCAGCTCCCTCCCATGAAGGCCAGCTCCCGGTCGCCGCTGGCCCGAACGGCCTCGGCGAGGCGCAGCAGCACCAGGTCGCCGGGCATCAGGCGCCGCGGGGCGCAGGGCATCGACAGCGGCGCCAGCACCTGGCGCAGCAGCGTCTCCGGCACGCTAAGGCAGCGCCCCAGCACCGCCGCCGTGGAGAGGCCCGCGGCCCCCGGCGTAGCGGCCAGGGCACGCATCCCCTCCAGCGCCCCCACCAGGTTGTGCACGGCCACGCCCGTGGCATGCAGGGTCATGGCATCCCCCGGGCCCGGTCGTGCAGCAGCCGGCGGTCCCGGCGAAGCTGCCCGCCCAGGCGCTGGCCCAGCGCCTTGAGCGCATTGATCCGCGGATAGTCGTTGAGCCGCCGAGCGGCCGCGAAGCTTGCCGCATCGGCACGGTAATCGTCGCGAAACAGCCGCCCCAGCACCCCCTGGGCGGCGGGGCCCAGTGCCACGCCCTGGTCCTGGCCGGCAACCCCAGCCACCAGGGCCCCGAAGGCCGGGTCCCGGCGCCAGGAGGACGCCTCGGCGCACTCATCCAGGCGGCGACCCAGCTCGGCATGACGCGCCTTGCGCCCCTCCGCATTACGCCCAGCAGGGCGGGCAGCGGCTCGCCGTCGAAAACGAAGGCGCGGCGCAGGCGGGCCAGGCGCAGCCGATTGATCGCGCCGCCGCCGGCTTCCAGGGAGCGGTCGAGACGCGATTCGCCGTCGAGCAGGCGAATCTCCCGGGGGTCGGTGACCTCCAGCAGGCTGATCAGGCCGGGAAAATTGACTCGTCTGGCCACACCACCTCCCAATCCTTTCAGCCCACGATCTAGCCGCGGTTCCACGGGAAGAAGGCGTTGCGTACGCCCGCCAGCCGCGGCGCCAGGGCGGGGAAGTGGCGGCCGATGACCGATGCCATGCCGTTGTTGTCGATCCACTCCATGCCCGCCCGGGTGTAGACCTCGGGGGTGTAGTCATCGGTGAAGAAGCGGTCGCTCTTGAGGCGTCGGGAGGCCATCAGGATGAAGATCCGAAAGGCGGTATCGCTGAAGGCGAAGCCGGGCGGCGGGGTCTCCGCCAGGCAGCCGATCAGCAGGTCGACCTCTTCCACGTCGCCATAGATGGCCTCCAGCTCGCGCTGCCACTGGGGATTGTCGGTCAGCTCGGCGAAACTTGCCGGGGCCGGCATGTCGATCAGCCGACGAAAACGGCAGTAGCGCGGCACCCCGCGCTCGCGGTCGCGCAGCACGTCCACCGTGGCCAGATCGATGGTGCGATGATGCGGCGCCTGCTTCTCGTGCTGCTGCAGGTGGCGAGGAAAGTTGTGCAGCACCAGAGCGCCGGGGTGGCTGGTGCCCAGGGAGTAGAGCGCATCCTCGAGCGACACCTCCGAGTAGAGGGCCTGGGCCAGGGAGCCGGCCACCTCGGTCAGGCCGCACTCCTTGATCAGGCTGTCGTCGGCCAGGCGCCGGAAGCTGAAGTCGTCGGGGATCAGCGGATGCATGCGGTAGACGGCGCTGAACTCCTCGGTGATGGCGTAGGGCGCGGCATGGTGATCCGCCGGTGAGCCGACGATGCCGCTGAACAGCTCGCTGTCACTGACACGCCCCCGGCTGCGGTAGAAGTGCTCGTCGAGCACGCCCCACCAGTTGGCGCGCATGCCGAGCCTAAGCTCCGGGGTGTCGAGCAGTGCCGGGGTCCACTCGACGGTATGGATCTTGGCGATCAGGGCGGCATTCACCAGCCTGGCCTTCTGGAACAGCCACTCGCCGTCGCGGTCGGGGTGCTCGATGCGCAGCCGGTCGACGATGGCGTTGTGCTCCCTGGCGAACAGGGTGTGCATCAGCGACAGCCCCACCCACCAGTTGCCATTGGTACCGGCCAATTCGATGCCGTGCTCGTCCAGCGGCAGGTGGCCATCGGGCCTGAGGTAGAGTTTGCCGTCGGCCAGCAGCTCGCCGCTCTCGGGGTCGGTGCGCACCAGGCGCTGACGGCGCAGGCTGCTGCCGTAGATCTGGGAGGCGTCCCACCACTGGGTCTCGGTATTGAGGAAGGTCGCGGGGTGCCCCTCGTCGGCGGCCGAGCGGGTGCTGTCGCGGCGGCTACGCAGCACCGTCATCTTTTCCCAGGGCCAGTCGTCGTCCTCGTCCAGGGGCACCTCGTAGCGCTCGGCCTCGGTGTCATTGCTGCCATGGCTGAACCAGTCGTGCACCATGAACTGCAGCCAGGCGGGGACCAGCACATTGAGGGTGGTCGCCGGCACGAAGGTGTCGCGGGTCATCAAGCGCCGGCTGATCACCCTGGGGCTCGGGGTCATCAGCCGCTCGCCGGTCTCGCCGAAGGTCTCGGCAGGCGGCACGTTGCGGCCGAAGCGCGTATAGGCCTTGCCCATGGCCGGTGCCGCCAGGTCATTGTAGCTGCCATCGGCGGTGCGGAATTCATGAACGTCGATCGCCTCTCTGTCGGGCGCCGGGGGTGGCTCACGCTCGGTGGAAAAGAGGTTGTGCCAGCGCAGGTTACGGCGCAGGGCCACGAGATTGAGGACGGCAATGGGGAAGGGAAATCGATACCACTGGCGGCGCCGGTTGAGGCGTCGAAACATGCGTCCAAGCAGGCCGCTACCCCGTTGATCGAACATGGGACTCCTCCCTGATCAAAACCACCGCTGCCAACCCAGGCGCCGCGAGGTTTAGAGGTCTTGATCCCGTAGGTTGAACGTGACCCTACTGAACTTGACTACTAACCTCTAGCACAGGGTTTCAGTTACCACCAGCAGGGTTCCGTGGACGCACGAGGCCAGGGAGGACAGCGGGTGATGGGCGGCTATGCGGTGGGATTTCGTACCATGGTGCTGCTGGGAGTGGCGGCCAATCTCCTCTTCGCCCTGCCGGCGGTCTTTTTCCCAATGCGGTGATCGGCCTGGTGGGGGCGACCCCGTTACCGAAACGGTGTGGCCCGCCTTCGCCGCCTGGCTGCTGATCCTGCTCAGCCTGTTCTACCTGCCGGCGGCCTTCGATCCCTTTCACTACCGGGCCATCGCCCTGCTGACCGTCCTGGCGCGCTTCGCCGGGGTGGTCTTCTTCACCCTGCTGTATCCGCAATTTCCGCTGTTCGCCCTGATGGACCTGTTCTTCGGCATGAGCCAGGGCGTCCTGCTGCTGCTGCTTCGCCGCGCCGATAAGACGGCATAACGCACTCGAGGAGAGACGCTCATGGCACCCAGGCATGGAGACACTTCCGGGACGAAACGGCGCTGGCTGGCGTGGCTGCTCCTGCTGCTGGTGGCCGGGGGAGGCATCGCGGCCCTTGGCTGGTACCAGCTGTTTCGCGAGGAGCCGCAGCATTTCGACAGCGTCGAGGCCTACTACCTCTACGGCTCCATCGGCGCCGAACAGGAGGAGGGTATCCCCTACTGGATCTGGCGGGTGCTGCCCGATGTCTTTCCCCAGCACCTGCCCGGCGAAGGCGGCTACGCTGCCCTGGGCATGCTCTGGGAAGAGGGCGAGGCGACCCCGGTCGGCTTCTCGAAGAAGACCATCGGCTTCCCGCGCATTGGCATCAACTGCGCGGCCTGCCACACCGCCAGCTATCGCACCGCCGAGGACGCCGAACGCCAGATCGTGCCCACTGGCCCCCATCAGACCTTCGACCCCCAGGCCTACCTGCGCTTCCTGGGGGATGCCGCCCATGACCCGGACTTCACCGCCGCCACCCTGCTGGCGGCCATCGAGGAGCAGACCGAGCTCTCCTGGCTCGACCGCCTGCTCTACCGTTTCCTGATCATTCCGCGGACCCGGGACGGCCTTCAGGAGCAGGCCGAGCGTTTCACCTGGACCGAGGACCGCCCGCGCTGGGGGCCGGGGCGGATCGATCCCTTCAATCCGGTCAAGTTCCACCCCGACCTGCTGGCCCTCGATCCCGCCGAGGACGACACCATCGGCAACTCCGACATCATGCCGCTGTGGGCGATGGACGAGCAGGAGGGCTTCGCCCTACACTGGGACGGGCTCAACGACTCCCTGACCGAGGTGGTGCTGAGCGGAGCCATCGGCGACGGCGCGCGCCCCGACACCCTGCCCGTGGACGCCCTCGCCGAGCTGGAGGCGTACCTGCTCACCAAGCGCCCCCCGCCCTACCCCTTCCTCGATACCCTCGACGCCGACCTGGCTGCCGAAGGCGAGGCGGTGTTCCAGCGCACCTGCGCCGGCTGCCACGGCTTGGAGGGGGCGCGCACCGGCACGGTGATTCCCCAGCCGGAGGTGGATACCGACCCCCACCGCCTGGCGATGTGGACCGCCGAGGCCGCCGAGCGCTACAACGCCTACGCCGAGGACTACCCCTGGGACTTCAATGCCTTCGTCAAGACGGACGGCTATGTGGCCAAGCCCCTGACCGGCATCTGGCTGCGCGCCCCCTACCTGCACAACGGCTCGGTTCCCACCCTGGAGGATCTGCTCGAGCCCGCAGACGCGCGTCCCGAGCGCTTCTACCGCGGCTACGACGTCTACCATCCCGAGCGCCTGGGCTTCATCCACGCGGGCGAGGCCGCCGAGCGCGAGGGCTTTCTCTATGACACCGCGGAGCCGGGGAACAGCCACCAGGGGCATGAGGGAGAGGCCTTCGGCACCCAGCTCGACGACGAGGACAAGGCGGCGCTGATCGAATATCTGAAGACCCTCTAGGAACCATTCTAGGAGCCATGCCATGGCCGAGTACCTGAAGGTCGTCTTTCCCTATCGCCGCGAGGTCTGGATCGACGGCGAGCCCGCCGCCTGGACCCAGACGGTCTGCCAGGTCGACGCCGGCTGGTACACGGTGACCCTGGGCCCGCCGGCCGACTTCACGCCCGAGTCCCAGCGTGTCGAGGTCGTCGGCACCCTGCCCACGGCGCCGCTGATCGTCGAGTTCACCCCCAAGGCGTCGGCCCCGTGAGCCCTGTCGCCAGGCTGTCGATCACCCTGCTGCTGCTCGCGGCGCTGGCCGGCTGCGCCTCCTTTCCCGAGGCCCGGCCGCTGGAGCGCGTCGATCCCACCAGCGGCTACCGCTACGCCAATCTCGAGGGCGCGGAGAACAGCGAGGAGCTGTTCGTGATTCTCAGCTTCTCCGGCGGGGGCACCCGGGCCGCCGCCCTGGCCTACGGCGTGCTGGAGACGCTGCGCGACAGCCAGGTCGAGATGAATGGGGCGTCGCGCAACCTGCTGGATCAGGTGGACGTGATCTCATCGGTATCCGGTGGCAGCTTCACCGCGGCCTACTACGGGCTGCACGGTGACGCCATCTTCGAGGAGGGGGGAAGGTTCGAGCGCGATTTCCTCTACCGGGACGTGGAGGCGGACCTGAGGCGCCGGCTGCTCAACCCCATCAACTGGGCGAGGCTGGCCTCACCCACCTTCGGGCGCATCGAGCTCGCCGAGGAGGTCTACCAGCAGCTGCTCTTCGACGAGGCCAGCTTCGCCGACCTGACGGACCGGGGCCGCAAGCCGTTCCTGCTGATCAACGCCACCGACATGGACAAGGGGGCCCAGTTCACCTTCGTGCAGTCGCAGCTGGACCCGATGTGCGTCGACCTGGACAGCATCCCCCTGTCGCGCGCCGTGGCGGCCTCCTCGAACTTTCCCATCGCCTTCACGCCGCTCACGCTCAACAGCTACCCCGGGCGCTGCGGCTACGAGGCGCCGCCCTGGGTGGCCAACGCACTGCAGGGCCTGGAGGCCGATCCCCGCCGCTACTACCGGGCGCGCAACTGGGAGCGCTACCAGGAGCTGGAGCGCGACTATGTGCACCTGCTCGACGGCGGCGTCTCCGACAATATCGGCCTGCGCCCCGCCCTCGACGCCCTGCGCGCCCCCACCCTACAGGAGGTGGAGTGGAGCGTGCTGAACAAGATCAACCGGGAGCTGGTAGACACGCTGGTGGTGATCGTGGTGGACGCCAAGCCGGCAAGCCCGGCGGCCGACTTCGATACCTCCCCTCGCTCCCCCGGCCCCAAGCAGGTGATCAATACCATCGCCACGACGCCGCTGGTCAACTACTCCTTCGATACGGTCGAGCTGCTCCGGGAGACCCTGCGCGACCGCGCGGATGCCCAGCGGCTCTCCCGGGAGGCCGGCAATGGCCTGCACCAGGTCGATCTCTACTACATCTACGTTGGCTTCGATCAGCTGGAGGACCCCGACGAACGGGAGCGCTTCCAGCGCATTCCCACCCGCTTCCACCTGCCCGCCGAGGAGGTGGATGCGCTGCGCCGCATCGGCGCCCGGCTACTGGAGCAGTCGCCCTGCTTCCAACAGCTGGTGGGCCAGCGAGAAGGCTCGCCTGGGCACCTGTGCCGACACTGAAGTCCGGGGCGCCGATCAGCCTGGCGCCTCGTTCAAGCGAAAGACGTTGTCGGCCTGGGAGCGATGCAATCGAACCTCCACCAGCAGGGTGCGATGGGGCTGGAACAGCGCCCGCAGCTGGTCGGACTCCAGGCAGAGATCCTCGATGTCCTCATCGGCCAGAGTGCGAAACCCCACCGGGGTATAGCGTGCATTGCGCTCGTCCTCATCCAGCATCGGCTCGGCGGTGATCGACATGCCGAGCCGGGTGCCGGCACGCTCGACGGCCTCGCAGAGACGAGCGGTGTCGATATAGAGGCTGCGCAGCGAGGTGTCGGCCTGGTAGTTGTGCACCTTGCGAATCGCCGACTCGTGGATGGTACGCGCCAGCCCACCGCCGTCGGGACGACCCGGGTCGTAGAACTCGATCAGGTAGTCCTCGACCGGCACCTCGAACTGGTCACGCACCCACACCACGGTGTTCTGAAAGCCCGGCTTGCCGCGCCTCTCCCCGGCTCGCGCGTCAGCGCCTGGTTGGCCGCCTCGCACTCGTCGCAGAAGGCGTGGAAAGCGTCGTCCTCGATGGTCAGGGCTCGCTCGATCAGCGCTAGGGTGTCTCGCTGGGCACGGCTGAGACGGCTTTCGGCGGCGTTGAGCTTGATCGCCGAGTGGTCGAGGCCATCGAGAATCCGAAAGGCGCAGCGACCGGTGGCCTGGCGGACCTCGACCACCTCCGGCACGGTGACCCGGCCGCCGTCGCGCGCCTCCTCGCGGAAGGCGATCTGTACCTTGGCGCAGTTGAGGTTGGCGGTGGCCAGCCGCACGGTGCCGTCGCTGCCCTCCTCGTTGGCCAGCGAGCGGATACCACCGTAGCCGGTGTTACCGCAGAGCACGCTGCACAGGACCCGCCCGGGGCCATACCTGCCCTCGCCCTCGACGAAGCGGTCCTGCAGGGCCAGCGTCCAGCTGAAGGGGCTGGCCAGCTCCAGGCCGCGCAGGATATTGGCGCCGGTCTCCATGACCGCTTGCCCCGCCTGACGGCTGAAGAACCCATTGCGGATCCGCCCAGCATCGAACGGCCCAGGTGGGCCAGCGGCGATCCGAAGTTGGCGGGTGCAAGCATCACCAGATGCTTGACCGGGGCCTGCTCGGGCGCGAAGTGGCGCACCAGCCAATCGCGGATCACCAGCCCCCCCGTGGAGTGGACGACAAGATCGACGCTGGCCACGTCTCGCGGCAGCCCATGCGCAGTCCAGGCGCGATCCAGGGCCGCCTGCAGGTCGTCGAAGCGCAATGCATCGTCCTTGGAGAGGTAATCGCCGATGGCAATGCGCTGGACATGGTCGGCCCCCAGCCGCTTGCGCAGGTGACCGGCCAGCTGCTCGAAGGAGCGGCCCTCGTCGTTCCAACCATGCAGCAGTACCAGGGGTCGATGGTTCATGAAATGACCTCAGCGTGAACGGGGTTTACTCACGTCGGGGGTCGCCGGGCAGGTAGTGGCCGGTGACCAGGCGATAGGCGTCCGAGGTACGATCCCCGGGGATCCCGTCGGGCTTCAGGTAGATGCCCGGAAAGCTGGTGAGCCAGCGCTGCAGCCGCTGGGCCTTCTCGGTCTCCTCATCGCCGCTGCGCCTCATGCGATGGCGCGACACCATTGGGCTACGGCGCTTCTTGGACTTGCCGGCCACCTCCGCGTAGAGCGTGGCGGCCGGCTGGTCGCTCAGGTCCACCTCGCCGCGCTCGACCAGCCGCCGCAGCACCACCGCCGCACCGCACTGGCGGGAGACGGCGGTGTCGGACCAGCGGCCATCGGCCACGTAGCGGCCGCTGCTGTAGTGCGTCGAAAAGCTCCACAGGTAGGGCGAAAGCACATGGGGGTGGTACAGCCGATAGCCCCAGCCGTTGTAGCGCTCCAGCTGGTAGAGGGTGCCGGCCAGGCTCCAGTCGGTGTCGCCATCCAGGCGCTTGAGCGCCATGGCGTCAGCGGCGCTCTCCTCCCAGGTAAAGGGGGGCGAGCCTCGCTTCGGACGACCCGCGGGCACCTGGACGGTGCGCGCCGTGAGCGGGTCGCCGTTGTGCAGGTGGCTGCTGAAGCTGCTGCCGGACTCCATGCTGTGCACCAGCGCCACGAAGTGCCAGGGCACCCCGCGGCGCTCGGTCACTGACGCGTAGCGTTCGCGATGGGTGAGCAGCCGATCGACGCTGCGCTCCACCTCGGCGTGGCGCTGAGGCAGGATCTCGCAACTCTCGAACAGTCGCTCGTACTCGCCGCGCAGGGGATCGGTCAGGCGGATGGCCATGGAAACCTCCCGTCAAAAGGTTCCAGGCATCACACTCCCCTGCCGAGAACCCCGATGGCTTCCCTGATCAGCGTAGACCAGGGCCAGGAGTTGGCGCTCGCCGCTCGTGCTGAACGCTTTGGAAATCGCGAAGGTCGCTGGGAGCCCCTGCCCGCTGGCGCCGGGACGTGGTAGATTGCCTCACTATCGCTCACAGCCCACCCTCATCACACGAAACCACCGTCCATGCTGATCCGCCCGCTTACGTTTCTTGCCCTCTCCCTGCTGCTTGCCACTGGCCCCGCCGGCGCGTCGCTGAGCGAACCGGCCGAACCGCCGTCGAGCTACCGATCCGGATCAGCTGGGCTTCACTTTCTGGATGACCTCGACACGGGGATCAGCCTGCTGCCTGTCGAGGATGGCGTGGTCTGGCTCCACCTCAGCGTGAAGCAGCGCACCCTGTCCGTGGTGCGCGGCCGCCACGTCATCCATGAGATTCCCCACTTTGCCATCGGAATCAACGGCGCCGACACCCTGCGCATGCGCGGCAGCGCCATGACGCCGAAGGGCGAGTTCCGGGTCGAGCGGATCAACCCCAACAGCCCGTACATCACCTTCATCGGCATCAACTACCCGAATCCCCGGGTGGCCGACCAGGCGCTGGCGGAGGGGCTGATCACCCAGGAGGAGGCGGAGCGGATTCGCCGCCACTACCAGCAGAACCGCCTCTCCTACCCCAATACCGCGCTGGGCGGCAATATCGGGATTCATGGACTGGGCGACCGCGACCCCTTCCTCAACCGGCGGATCGACTGGACCGAGGGGTGCCTGGCTATCGAGAACGAGCAGGTACGCCAGATCTCCTCACTGGTTGGGATCGATACCCCGGTGCTGATCCAGTAGGCCTGGGTCCCACGACTATCGCTACCTTTTCCCGGCGCTCGGTGGGCGAGGCTGGCGTTATATCGTTTATCAGGGCGGGCCGTGTGGCGTGCCAGTTCCCGTGACATGGTGTTGGGCACGGGACCAAGTTGGCGTGCGATGGCGCAGTCACCCGTGCAAGATCAAGCGGGGAACCGGCCGGGAGACTGCCATTTTCCAGGCAAAGAAAAAGCCGCTGAAATCAGCGGCTTATTCATATTCAGTGGCGGAGGGGGAGGGATTCGAACCCTCGAAGCCTTTCGACTTACACACTTTCCAGGCGTGCTCCTTCGACCACTCGGACACCCCTCCGCATTGTGGTTCTTCGGCTTGGGCGTTGCGCCTAACGCGTCAGAACGGCGCACATAGTATCGACTTAAGTGCCGGATGGCAAGCCGTTTTTTTCCATCTGCGTCATCCGGCCGGCAGCACCGCGTAATCGCCGCGGGCTTCCAGGCAAAGGGTGTCGCCGCACCAGAGCCGCTGGGTCAGCGCGATCCGGCCGCGGCCTCGGCGTTGCAGGCGTTCGGCAAGCGCTTCGGGGCCCTGCGGGCTTTCCGGGGCGCAGATCAGCCGATAGTCTGCGCCCACCGGCGCGAGAAAGCGCTGGCTGGCCTCGGCCACGACGACATCGCGGGCGTAGCCGCGCTGGCGCAGCCACAGGGTGGTCCAGCACCAGCCCAGCAGGGTGGTCTGGGCGGTCAGGGCGCCGCCGAAGCCGGTGCCCTTGTCGTTGAGGCTCGGGACCAGCGCCAGCTCCCAGGTCAGGCGTTCGCCGTCCCGGTGCATGGCCACAATGCCCAGGTGCTCCACCAGGGGAATGGCCTCGCCCAGCCAGCGAAGAAACGTGGCCGGGTCGTCGGACTGGCCTTCCCTCGGCAGGGGAAGCCGCGGGTGTGGCACGCCGATCTCACGCATCGGAAGCTCCCGCTCAGTTCCAGCGCTGGACGAAGTCGTCGATACGGTGCTCGGGTAGGGGCTTGTGGCGTCCCCCAGCTGGCCGATGTAGAGGAAGGCGACGATCTCGTCGTCCTCCTCCAAGCCGAGCCCCTTGTGAACGGCAGGGTCGAAGGCGTACTTGCCGCTGCGCCACATGGCCCCCAGCCCCAGCGCCTGGGCGGCCAGCAGAATGGCATGGGCCGCGCAGCCGGCGGAGATCACCTGCTCGACCTTGGGCACCTTGGGCACGTCGGGAGTGACCTTGGCGATCACCGCGATGATCATTGGCGCCCGCCGCGGCTTCTTGCGCGCCGCGTCCAGCACGGTATCGCTGGCGTGCGGGTCCTCGCGGAATTCCGCCTCGGCAAACAGCTCCCCCAGTCGGCTTAGTCCCTCGCCGGAAAATTCGATGAAGCGCCAGGGGCGCAGCTCCTTGTGGTCCGGGGCACGCAGCGCGGCCCGATAGATGGCCTCGAGCTGGTCGGGGCTCGGCGGCGGCCCGATCAGCTTACCCATGGAGCTGCGCTCGTGCAGCAGGGTCATTGCATCCATACCCTCTACTCCCTTGCCAGGACTTCAACGAGAAGAATTCTCGCCACTCTACCAGCTGCGGCCTCGCCGCTCACCCCAGGGTTGGCTACTGGCGGGCTAGGCGCAGCGGCTCGGGCGGGCGCTCCCCCGGCGTGGCGCGCCAGGGGCTGATATCGAGGCCGCCGCGGCGCACGTAGCGGGCCAGTACCAGCAAGCGCTCGGGCCGGGCGCGCGCCATCAGATCGGTGAAGATATGCTCGACGCAGTGCTCGTGAAAATCCTGGTGCTGGCGATAGCCGATCAGGTAGCGCAGCAGCCCCTCGCGGTCGAGCCGGGGGCCACGATAGCGAATCAGCACGCTGCCCAGTCCGGCTGACCGGTCACCGGACAGTTGGACTTGAGCAGATGGGAATAGAGCGTCTCCTCCACGATCTCATCACCCACCGCCAGGTGGGAGGCACTCGGCGTGTAGCCGCTAACCTCGATATCCAGGTCATCCAGGCACTCGCCAGGCAGACGGCGCGGGGCCAGCCGCTCATCGTCCACGTCAAACAGCTCGACGGCCACCGTGGCGCCGGCCGCCCGTGACAGATCGCTCACCAGTGTTTCGATGACCGCTTCGCGACTGGAGAAGCGGGTCTGGTTGAAGCCGTTGAGGTAGAGCTTCCACGACTTGGATTCGATCAGGTTCGGCGAGTCTGCCGGCAGGCGGAAGCGCGCCACGGCGACCACCGGCTTGCCTCGATCATTGAGCCAGCTGACCTCGAAGGCGTGCCACTCGTCCTCGCCGACGAAGGGCAAGGCACCCTCCTCGATGCCCAGCGGCGCCCGGTTGGCACCGCGCGCAATGGGATAGAGCAGCCCGGCATCGTAGCGGTCGGGATAGGGGGATTCGCGGCCGAGAGGGCATGCGCGAGCGTGTCGGGGCGATCGTGAGTCATGAGTTAGCTTCTGATACCTTTGCCGCGCTCGAGCATCCCCAGGGCGATGGCGAAGAGCACGATGATGAACGCGAAGATGGCCGTCAGCGCCCAGCCCACCGGGATATCGGAGACTCCGAGAAACCCGTGGCGGAAGACATTGACCATGTAAAGAATCGGGTTGAGCAGCGAGACATTCTGCCAGAATGTCGGCAGCAGCGAGATCGAGTAGAAGACCCCACCCAGGTAGGTCAGCGGCGTGAGCACGAAGGTCGGCACGATGGACACATCGTCGAACTTGTTGGCCAGCAGTGCGTTGATGAAACCGCCAATGGAAAAAAGCGCCGCGGTCAGCACCACCACGCCGAGCGTCAGCAGCGGGTGAGCCACGCTGATGCGGGTGAAGAACAGCGATACCAGGGTGACGATCAGGCCCACCCCCAGGCCGCGGGCCATGCCGCCCAGCACGAAGCCGGTCAGAATCACCCAGTTGGGCATGGGTGAGACCATCATCTCCTCCACGCTGCGCTGAAACTTGTTGGAGAAGAAGCTCGAGGCCACATTGGAGTAGCTGTTGGTGATCACCGCCATCATGATCAGCCCCGGGACGATGAAGTCCATGTAGGTGAACCCATCCATCTCGCCGATGCGCGACCCAATCAGGTTGCCGAAGATGATGAAGTACATGGTCATGGTGATGGATGGGGGCAGCAGGGTCTGCGGCCAGATCCGCGTGAAGCGCTTGATCTCCTTGTGCACCAGGGTCCAGAGGGCGATGACGATCTGCATCGGCGTCATGCTCGGGCCTCCGTGGCAGCGTCCGCGGCCTGCGTCTCGTTGCCCTGCTCCACCATGGAGACGAACATCTCCTCGAGCCGGTTGGCCCGGTTGCGCATCGAGACCACTTGGATACCCTGACGACTGAGGGCATCGAACACATCGTTGAGCCGCTGCCCTCGGTGCACCACCACCGAGAGCTGAGCACTGTCGACCTGGCGCACCTCGAAGCCGTCGACGCTGGGCGGCTCATCCACTGCCTGGGACAGGTCGAGAAGGAAGGTCTCGGTATCGAGCTCGGCGAGCAGCTCGCGCACCCCGGTGTTGCGGATGATCTCGCCGTGGTTGATGATCGCCACGTTGCGGCACAGGCTCTCGGCCTCTTCCAGGTAGTGGGTGGTCAGGATGATGGTGGTGCCCTCCTCCCGGTTGATACGGCGCATGTACTCCCACATGCTGCGGCGAAGCTCGATGTCGACGCCGGCGGTGGGCTCGTCGAGGATCAACAGCCGGGGCCGATGCATCAGCGCCCGGGCGATCATCAGCCGGCGCTTCATCCCGCCGGAGAGCATCCGCGCGCTGCCCTGGCGCTTGTCCCATAGCCCCAGGTCCTTGAGCAGCCGCTCGGCCCGCGGCAGCGCCTCGCGACGCGGCATGCCGTAGTAGCCCGCCTGGGCGAGCACGATATCGATGACCTTCTCGAACTGGTTAAAGTTGAACTCCTGGGCACCACGCCCAGGTGGTACTTGGCGCGGGCGAAGTCGCGGTCGATATCGATGCCGAAGATCGAAACCTGGCCGGCGCTCTTCTGCACCAGCGAACAGACCACGCCCAGGGTGGTGGACTTGCCGGCGCCGTCGGGGCCGAGCAGAGCGAAGAAATCGCCCTGCTCGACATCAAGGTCGATGCCCTTGAGGGCGTGAAAACCGTTGCCGTACACCTTGGTCAGGCCACGGATCGACAGCGCCGGTTCGGCCATGAGACATCCTTGCATTGAAATCGGTAGGGGAGAGAAGACATTAGGGCGCGAAGGAAATTTTCAAGTCGCCGCCTGGAAAAACGCAGAAATCCCCGCCGTTGGGCAAGGTCATCAAATTAAGTAGGGGGGGCGAGCCTTGGCATGTTCGAGATGGAGAGGAAAACTGGAGCGGGAAAGGAGATTCGAACTCCCGACCCTCGCCTTGGCAAGGCGATGCTCTACCACTGAGCTATTCCCGCTTTTCGAGGTGGCGTCCCATAGGGGGTTCGAACCCCTGTTCCCGCCGTGAAAGGGCGGTGTCCTAGGCCACTAGACGAATGGGACGCAAAAGCTTGTCGGCTTTGGAGCGGGAAAGGAGATTCGAACTCCCGACCCTCGCCTTGGCAAGGCGATGCTCTACCACTGAGCTATTCCCGCATGCACGACAGTCTATGCTATCACTAACGCAACCGCTATAGCGGATGCAACCGGCAGCGTGGCGTCCCATAGGGGGTTCGAACCCCTGTTCCCGCCGTGAAAGGGCGGTGTCCTAGACCACTAGACGAATGGGACGCATTGGAGCCTGTGCTCCCCTGCCGAAGCAGGAGCTGGAGCGGGAAAGGAGATTCGAACTCCCGACCCTCGCCTTGGCAAGGCGATGCTCTACCACTGAGCTATTCCCGCACTCCGGCACCCTGATGAAGCGATTGGCGTCCCATAGGGGGTTCGAACCCCTGTTCCCGCCGTGAAAGGGCGGTGTCCTAGACCACTAGACGAATGGGACGCAGCCGTCTCGCCTCAACGAGGTGGCGCGAATATTACTCAAGCCCCCGGGAGCTGTCAACACTCGGCCGTGAACGCCCCGGGGCTGGAAATGACGGCGGCATCCAGTGTCTGATGGACACGAGATGACGGAAAGCACCAAGCAGGAGAGACGCCATGCGCAAGAAGATAGAGAAGAGCGACGCCGAATGGCGTGCCCAGCTCACTCCGGAGCAGTATCGCGTCACCCGCGAGAAGGGCACGGAACGCCCCTACAGCGGGAACTACCGAGTCAGCGACGAGCACGGCATCTATCACTGCGTGTGCTGCCATGCGCCGCTTTTCGAGAACGAGCACAAGTTCGATGCCGGCTGCGGCTGGCCGAGCTTCGACCGGCCGCTGGGCAAGTCGGCGGTGGAAGAGCATAGTGACGACTCCCACGGCATGCAGCGCACCGAGGTCACCTGTGCCCACTGCGACGCCCACCTGGGCCACGTCTTCCCGGACGGCCCGCCCGATACCACCGGCCTGCGCTACTGCATCAACTCGGTGGCCATCACCTTCCACCCCGGTGAGTAGCCGTCTTTCCCCTGCCCTGAAACGGCCGCCCTTCTGGTATGATGGGCGGCCGTTTCATTTAGGCAGGAGAGGCACGATGCTCGGCTGGTACCCGGGACACATGCACAAGGCGCGCCGCCAAATCCAGGAGGCGCTGCCAGAGATCGACGTGGCGATCGAGGTCCTCGACGCCCGGCTGCCCTACTCCAGCGCCAACCCCATGCTGGCCGAGCTGACCCGTCACACCCCGGTGCTCAAGATTCTCTCCCGAGCCGACCTGGCCGACCCCGAGCGCACCCGCGAATGGGTCGCCCACTTCGACGCCCAGCCCGACACCCGCGCGCTCGCCATCACCACCACTCAGGCCCGCGAACTCAAGCGCATTCCCAAGCTGTGCCACGAGCTGGCGGGCGCCGTACGCGCCGACCGCGATGTGCGGGTAATGGTCATGGGCATTCCCAACGTCGGCAAGTCGACCCTGATCAACGGCCTGGCCGGCCGCACCCTGGCCAAGACGGGCAACGAGCCGGCGGTCACCAAGCGCCAGCAGAAGGTGCGCATCAACGGACGAGTGGCGCTGATCGACACCCCCGGGGTGCTATGGCCGAAGATCGAGGATCAGGCCAGCGCCTACCGCCTGGCCGCCAGCGGCGCCATCCGCGATACCGCCATCGACTATATCGACGTGGGCATGGTCACCGCCGCCGAGCTGGCCAAACGCTACCCCGACGCGCTCAAGTCCCGCTACAAGCTCAAGGTGCTACCCCCTACAGCCCCAATCCCGAGGCGGAGCGGGTGGAGGCCGACGGCCCGGCGCGGGTGGACCTACTGGCCCTGGCGGGCTTCGACGGCCATGCGATACTGGCCGAGATCGCCGCCAGGCGCGGCGGCTTGCGCCCGGGCGGCGAAGTGGACCTGCACCGCGGCGCCGAGGTACTGCTCCACGAGCTGCGCGACGGCAAGCTGGGCCGGCTGACGCTGGAAACACCGGCCGACATTCCGCCACCGCCCGCGCCGGAAGCGCTCGACGAAGCCTCCGCTTCCGACTGCCGTGGCGGCGCAGGCAGCGAGCCCGCATAATCACCCGAGCCGCCCCGACTCGAGCGGCCACTGGACACCACTGGAATTCGGATACGCCATGGACACGCCCGCCCTTTTCAGGAAATCGCACAAGCTCGACAACGTCTGCTACGACATCCGCGGCCCGGTGCTCGAACATGCCAAGCGCCTGGAAGACGAGGGTCAGCGCATTCTCAAGCTCAACATCGGCAACCCTGCGCCGTTTGGCTTCGAGGCGCCGGAGGAGATCCTTCAGGATGTGATGCGCAACCTGCCCACCGCCCAGGGCTACTGTGACTCCAAGGGGCTCTACTCGGCGCGCAAGGCGATCATGCAGGAGTGCCAGCGCAAGGAGATTCCCGGCGTTGGCATCGAGGACATCTTCATCGGCAACGGCGTCTCCGAGCTGATCGTGATGGCGCTGCAGGCGCTGCTCAACGACGGTGACGAGGTGCTGATCCCCGCGCCGGATTACCCGCTGTGGACCGCCGCTGCCAACCTCTCGGGCGGCCATGCCGTGCACTACCGCTGCGACGAGCAGGCCGACTGGGCGCCGGACCTGGACGATATCCGCGCCAAGGTCACCGGCCATACCCGAGCCATCGTGATCATCAATCCCAACAATCCCACCGGCGCCGTCTATCCGCCGGAGGTAGTGCGCGAGCTGCTGGAGATCGCCCGCCAGCACGACCTGGTGGTGTTCTCCGATGAGATCTACGACAAGATCCTCTACGACGGCACCGAGCATGTCTCCACCGGGGCGCTGGCCGACGAGGACCAGCTGGTGGTGACCCTCAACGGGCTCTCCAAGAGCTATCGCTGCGCGGGCTTCCGCTCCGGCTGGATGATCCTCTCCGGCAGCGTCGCCATGCAGCGTGCCCAGGACTTCCTCCAGGGGATCAACATGCTGGCCTCGATGCGCCTGTGCGCCAACGTGCCGGCCCAGCACGCCATTCAGACCGCTCTCGGCGGCTATCAGTCGATCAACGACCTGATCCTGCCCGGCGGGCGGCTGCTCGCCCAGCGCGACATCACCTTCGACAAGCTCAACGCCATTCCCGGGGTGACGTGCACCAAGGCCAAGGGCGCGCTCTACGCCTTCCCGCGACTGGACCCCAAGGTGTTCAATATCCAGGACGACCAGCAGATGGTGCTCGACCTGCTGCTCCAGGAGAAGATCCTGCTGGTCCAGGGCACCGCCTTCAACTGGCCCGAGCCCGACCATGTGCGCATCGTCACCCTGCCCTGGGCCGACCAGCTGGGCGACGCCCTGGACCGCTTCGCACGGTTCCTGTCGCGCTACCGGCAGTAGTCCCGGCCCGGATTGACGCCGCGGTCCGCCAAAGCTTGCAGCGGCTTGAAACCCAATCGCCGAGACCGTATCTAAGCAACAGCTTCTGGATGCCACGCGCAGGACCGCGTGGCGCCCCCCTTACGATGACCAATCGGAGAACCCGTACCATGCTGCGAATCCTGCTCTTTCTGGGCACCAACCTGGGCGTCATCATCGTCGCCAGCATTACCCTGCGCCTGCTGGGCGTGGAAGGCTACCTGCGCGGCCAGGGCATCAACTTCAACGCCCTGCTGATCTTCTGCTTCATCGTCGGCATGGCCGGCTCGATGATCTCGCTGTTCATCTCCAAGTGGATGGCCAAGCGCACCACCGGCACCGTGATCATCGAGACACCGTCGAATGCCACCGAGAAGTGGCTGGTCGAGACGGTGGAAGAGCTCTCCCGAGAGGCCGGCATCAAGACCCCCGAGGTGGGCATCTTCCCGGCCCAGCAGTCCAACGCCTTCGCCACCGGCTGGAACCGCAACGACGCCCTGGTAGCGGTCTCCGCCGGGCTGCTCAACCGCATGCGCCCCGAAGAGGTCCGGGCAGTGCTGGCCCACGAGATCGGCCATGTGGCCAATGGCGATATGGTGACCCTGGCGCTGATCCAGGGGGTGGTGAACACCTTCGTGATGTTCTTCGCCCGGGTGGTCGCCCACCTGGTGGACCAGTTCCTCAAGAGCCGCAGCGACGGCGCCGGACTCGGCTTCATGGGCTACTTCGCGGTGGTGATCGTCGCCGAGATCGTGTTCGGCATCATCGCCTCGGCCATCGTCGCCTGGTTCTCGCGCTTCCGCGAGTACCGCGCCGACGCCGCCGGCGCCCAGCTGGCCGGCTCCGGCGCCATGATCAACGCCCTGGCCCGCCTCAAGGCCGAGACCGAGATGCCCGACCAGATGCCGGATACCCTGCGCGCCATGGCCATCACCAAGGGCCAGACCAAGTCGCTGATGGAGCGGCTGTTCGCCAGCCACCCGCCCCTGGACGATCGCATTCGCGCGCTGAAAGAAGCCGCCTATCGCTGATCCCCGGTCGCGTATTCGGCGCCAACGCAGCGGGCCCGCCATTCGGCGGGCCCGCTGCGTTATGTGAGACGAAGGCGAGGCGTCAGGGCTCTCCTGCCCGGAAACCGGCGGCCGTCAACAGCAACGCCAACTCGCGGGCCTCCCCTGAAGCTCGATCGCCAGGGTGGCAAACTCCCGGCGCAGCGGGTAATCGGCGCGGCAGGCCTCAAAGCCCTTCTCGATCCCGCGGCGCCCGGCCTCTCGCCGCAGGCTGTCATGGTCGCGGCGCACATCGTAGACTGCCCGGGCACAGAGCCTCAGGGCCTCCTCGGCGGAGAGCCCCTCGCCCAGCGCCAGGCGCGCCACGGGCGGTGCCGGCAGCAGCTCCGCCAGGGTCAGCCGCGCCGGCAGGCCCAGCCGATGCGCCAGCGCCGTATAGATCTGGTGGGTGCCACGCAGCTTGCCGTCCAGGCTGTAGCCGGCGATATGGGGCGTGGCCAGTGTCGCCAGATCGCGCAGCGCGGCATCGATGCCGGGCTCGCGCTCCCACACATCCAGCACCGCACTGATGTCGCCCTGGCCCGCCAGGCGCTGACGCAGCGCCAGGCCGTCCACGCAAGAACCGCGGCCGGCGTTGAGCAGCACCGTGCCCGGCGCCAGCTCGGCGATACGCTGGGCGTCGAGCAGGTGATGGGTGGCATGGGGCCCCTCGCGGGTCAGCGGGGTATGCAGGCAGAGCACATCGCACTCATCGATCAGGGTGTCCAGGTCGCGGAACGCCTCAACCCCGGCAGGCGGCGCATCCTGGCGCTCGGCGCGGGGCGGGTCGCAGGCCAGGCAGTCGATGCCCATGGCGGCAAGCCTGGTCAGCAGCCGCCCCCCCACGTTGCCGACCCCGACGATGCCGACACGCCGCTCGCCAAGCCGCCACCCCTGGCGTTCGGCCAGGGTCAGCAGGCTGCCCAGCACATAGTCGACCACCGCCTCGGCGTTGCAGCCGGGCGCGCTGGCGAAGGCGATGCCGTGGCGTGCCAGCGCCGCCTGGTCGACATGGTCGGTGCCGATGGTGCAGCTGCCCACGAAGCGCAGCCGCGACCCCGCCACCAGCGCCTCGTCGACCCGGGTGACCGAGCGCACCACCAGGATGTCGGCGTCGCGCACCGCTTCGGCATCGATCTCGCGCCCCGGCAGGCGCACCAGCTCCCCCAGCGAACCGAAGCTCGCCTCGGCGGCCGGCACGTTGGCATCGACAACAATTCTCACAGGCACTCTCCCTTCACAGGCACTCTCCCGAAAACGGCCTTCATGCGACTTGTTCAGTCTGCGTGAACCCTTACAATACCGCCAAACGCACAGGAACGTCGCCACCCGGCGGCGTCACACCGCTAGGGAGCCATCGTGATCGTCCGCTGGGAGAGTGACCATGACTATGTGCTGGTGCATATCCACCAGGACATGTTCGGCGACTGGATCTTCAGCCGCGCCTGGGGGCAGATCGGCACCCAGTTCGGCGGCCTGAAACACCAGCTGGCCGACGATCACGACCAGGCGCTGATGTGGCTCGCCGACGAGACCACCATTCAGGCCTCCCGCGGCCTGCGCAAGGTGCTGGAGGTGGCGAGCGAAAGCGCCGAGGGCCAGGCGGCGGTCGAGCAGCTCTCGCTGCTCGACAAGGCCTGATCAGCCCAGGTAGCGCCGCCCACTGCCTCGCCCGGGAGAGGCCGGCCGCACTGCCGGGGCCCGCGGCGACTCCCCCGCCTGCAGCCGCTCCCAGGCCGCCGCATCGAGCCGGCCGCGCGCCTCCAGCCAGGCGGCCAGCCGGGCCGGTTCGAAACCCCGGTCCAGTTCATCACCCGCCTGGTCCACCAGCACCGGAATCCTCACGCCATAGCGCTCGACCAGGGCATCGTCCTCGCTGATCTCGATCGCCTCCAGCCGGTAGTCGCCCCGACACAGGGTCGCCAGCAGCGCCTCGAGCCGTTCGCAGAGATGACAGCCCAGGGTGGTATAGAGCCTCAGTCGCATCATGCGCCCTCCCGGTGGCGAATCAGAAACACATGGTGAAGATCGGGTCGGCGCTGGAAATCCGGGTCGAATGTCTTCGCCGAGATATCCTCCACGGCGTAGCGCGCGCTGAGCGCCGGGTCGAGCTTGAAGCGACGCTGATTGTTGGAGAACACCAGGGTGCCCCCTGGCGCCAGGCGCGCCATGGCCAATTCGACCAGCTGCGGATGGTCGCGCTGCACGTCCAGGGTGGCGTCCATCTTTTTGGAGTTCGAGAAGGTGGGCGGGTCGAGAAAGATCAGGTCGAACTCGGCCCGGGCGGTCTCCAGCCAGCGCAGGCAGTCATCGCGCACCACCCGATGGCGCGCGGGGTCGAGGCGATTGAGGGCGAAGTTGTCCCGTGCCCAGGCCAGGTAGGTATTGGAGAGATCCACGCTCACGCTTTCGCTGGCACCGCCCTCGGCCTCGCTGCCCAGCGCCGCCTGCACCGTGGCGGTCGCGGTATAGCAGAACAGGTTGAGAAAGCGCTTGCCGGGCGCCATCTCGGCCAGCCGCCGACGCACCGGCCGGTGATCGAGGAACAGGCCGGTATCCAGGTAGTCGTGCAGGTTGATCCAGAGCCTCGCACGCCCTTCTCGCACCTCGAAGCGCTCGCCCCTTGCGCCCTGCTTCTGGTACTGCTCCTTGCCCTGCTGGCGTTCACGCCGTTTGACGACGATGGCCGAGGCCTCGACGCCCAGCGTCTCGGGAATTACCGAGAGGGCATCGAAGAGCCGTTTCTGGGCCTGGGCGGCATTCACCGAGCGCGGCGGCGCATACTCCTGAACGTGCACCCGGCCATCGTAGACATCGATGGCCAGGGCGTACTCGGGCATGTCGGCGTCATACAGTCGGTAGCAGGTCTCACCGGACTGTTTCAGCCACTTCTTCAAGCGCTTGCGGTTCTTCTGCAGGCGATTGGCGAACATCTGGGCCCCTTCGCTGCGCGCGGGGGTCGCCCCTCCCTCCAACGCCTCGGCGGATCTGGTACTGGCACCACCTGCGCCGGCAGCGCCATCGGGCACGTCCATCAGCAGCAGCCGCGCCTCCAGGGGGCCATTCTTCAGCGAATACTGCTTGTCGGCACGCATGCCCAGGCGATGGCCCAGGTCCGGGTTGGCGGTGAACACTGCCAGGCGCCATCCGGGAAAGGCCCGCCGCACCCCCTCCCCCAGCTCGGCATAGAGCGCCACCAGCTCCGGCAGCTCGCCGAGCCGCTCGCCGTAAGGGGGGTTGGTGATCACCAGCCCGCGAGCCGAGGCCTCCAGCGCCTCCGGCCGCTGCAGCTGACCGAGCGAGGCACCGTGGAAGTCGATCAGGGCGGGAATGCCGGCGCGCATGGCGTTGGCCTTGGCCGCCGCCAGCGCCGGGGACTCTGGTCGAAGCCGAACAGCTTCACCCGACAGCGCTTGCGGCCGATGCTGGCCCGCGCCTCGGCCTCGCGCCTGAGTTCACGCCACAGGGTGTCGTCGTGGCCCGCCCAGCCGTGGAAACCGAAACGCTCACGCGACAGATCGGGCGCCATGTCGGCGGCCATCAGGGCGGCCTCGATCAGCAGCGTGCCGGCCCCGCACAGCGGGTCTACCAGGGCCTCCCCGGCGCGCAGCCGCTCAGGCCAGCCGGCGCGGATCAGCAGCGCCGCCGCCAGGTTCTCCTTGAGCGGCGCATGCCCCACGTCGCGACGGTAGCCCCGGCGATGCAGGCTCTCACCGGAAAGATCCACCCCGAGGGTTAGCCGACCGCGATGCAGGTGGGCATAGAGCCGCAGGTCCGGCTGCTTGAGGTCGACGTTCGGACGCGGCTGGCCCGCCCCCTGCAGCGCCGCCACCACGCCATCCTTGACCAGCTGGGCGCCGAAGCGGGTATGGCGGATCTGCTCGCTGCGACCGTGGAAATCCACCGCCAGGGTGGCGCCTGGGGATAGGTGCGATGCCCACGGCACCCGGGTCACCGCCTGGCGCAGCGCCTCGGGCGTCTCGACGCCCTCCTCCCGGGCGAGGCATAGCACGATGCGGTTGGCCAGGCGCGACCAGAGGCAGGCTCGATAGGCGGCCGCCAGATCGGCGTGACAGTGCACGCCGGCCACGGTGGTCTTGACCGGCTCGGCGCCCAGGGCGCGGAGCTCATCGGCCAGCAGCTCCTCGAGCCCTTTTGGACAGCTGGCCAGCAGGCGTAGTGGGGTATCGGGTGACTCGGTCATGGCAATGGGGCCCGTGCTTGATCGGGCATATTCCTCAGGTTGCAGTTTTGCGTCGATCTTATGACGAAACATAGGTCGACAATGCTGCCCATAATGAGCTAAGAATAAGGTGAGTAGCTACTCTATAGACGCATGCGTTCTGTCAGCGACCCCCGGGCTCGCTACCCCTTCGCTCTGCCGTTGACTTGGCAACGGCACTGGAGGCGGTGGAACGTCGGGTTGGAACATGGTGTTCGGCCCAAATTGGTACCTTTACAAGAGGTCATCCGATGAAAAGACAGAAACGTGATCGCTTTCAGCGCGCTTACCTTCATGGCTACAAGGCCGGTGTCTCAGGGCGCTCCCGCGACGACTGTCCCAGTCAGGATGTCAATATTCGCGAATACTGGATGAGCGGTTGGCGTGAAGGTCGCGGAGATCAATGGGCCGGCATGACCGGCGTCTCCGGGATTCACAAGAACCCCATGGTAATGTAACCCTCTATCGACCCAATCGACCGTCCACTGCCGCCGCTGCCGCGGCGGACATCACCCAAGCCCGTGATTCGCTCACGGGCTTTCTTTTGGTTCATCCCAGACTGGCGTGAGCTGGTTCTGTGGGAGGGACGGTTCGACGCCTCGACTTTAGCTCGCGAAGTAGTGCGCAGGGCTACCCAGGGGGCGCCTGCGGCGCCTTCGTCGAAGCGTCGAACCGCCGGCAGAGCCGGCCTCCCACCTTGACGCTTGCCAAACTTATTCACGCTAAAGAGCGAAATACATTACTTTTGGCTTCCGGCTAACCTGCCGCTGCCGCCTTGAGCGCCCGGGCACACTCGCCGACCAGCGCCGGCCCACGGTAGATGAAGCCCGAGTAGAGCTGCACCAGATCCGCCCCCGCCTGACGCTTGGCCACCGCCGCCTCGCCGCCGTCGATGCCACCCACGCCGATGATCGGCAGGTCGGGCAGATGGCGACGCAGCTCACGGATCACCGCATTGGACGGCTCGAACACCGGCCGCCCTGACAGCCCACCCTGCTCGTCGGCGTGGGGGAGCCCGGCCACGGCCTCGCGCGACACCGTGGTGTTGGTGGCGATCACCGCATCGATCTCGCTGCGCGCTATGCTTTCGGCCACCAGGCCGATCTCCTCGGGCGTCATGTCCGGGGCGATCTTGACCGCCAGCGGCACCCGCCTGCCGGCGGCGGCATCCAGGCGATTGCCGGCCTCTCTCAGGGTGCCCAACAGGGCATCGAGCTGCTCGCCGAACTGCAGGTCGCGCAGTCCCGGGGTGTTGGGCGAGGAGATATTGACGGTCACATAGTCGGCATGCGCGTGCACCTTCTCCAGGCAGTGGAGATAGTCCTCCACGGCCCGCTCTACCGGCGTGGTGAGATTCTTGCCGATATTGATGCCGAGGATGCCATCATAGCGGCGCTGGCGAACCCGCTCGACCAGGTGATCGACGCCGGCATTATTGAACCCCATGCGGTTGATGATGGCGCCGCGCTGGGGGATGCGAAACAGCCGCGGCCGGGGATTGCCCTCCTGGGGCTTGGGGGTCACGGTGCCGACCTCGACGAAGCCGAAACCCAGCGCTCCCAGGGCGTCAAGGTAGTCGGCATTCTTGTCCAGGCCCGCGGCCAGCCCCACCCGATTGGGAAAACGCAGCCCCATCAGCTCCACCGGATCCTCGACGCGACCGCCCCCCAGGCGGGACGCAAGGTTCAGCCGGTGCGATGCATCCAGCGCGCGTAGCGCTATCCCATGGGCGGTTTCGGCATCGAGGCGAAACAGCAGCGAACGGGCCAAGGCGTACATGGGCATCTCCGGGCAGTGACTGGCAACGGGCGGCAGGAGTATACCAGCCCTTGCCACCACTTGTGGGAGGGCGATGTATCGCGCGAAGCAGCGCGGAGCGCTGTCTACACCCGGGCGCCTTGCGGCGCCTTCGCCCGGCAGAGCCGGCCTCCCACCCTGGACCGATGCACCAGCAAGGAAATGCGAGCTGACGCCGTCATCCCTCGTCGTTGCTTTCGGCGAGGTCGACCAGCTCGCGCACCGCCACGGCGAACAGCGGAAAGCTAGCCTGGCTGCCGCTGCGCACTTCCGCGATCAGGCGGCACCAGCGCTCGTGCAGTGAGCGGTGGGCCTGAAGCCAGTGCTCGACGCGCTCTTCGGGCTCGCGGCCGTCCTCGGTCTTGAGCACGCTGACCGTCAGCGCCAGCTGCTGGCGGTCGATGTCGTCGCGGAAGGTTTCACGCGCCTGGGCCTGCCAGCTGTCGCGCACCTTGAGGTCGGTGACCTGCTGGATCATCCACGGCAGTTCGAGACGGTGGCCGATCTCGTAGAAGATCTCGGCCACGCGCTGGGGCTTCTCATCGGTCTGCCGCGCCGCCTGGATAATGCCCAGCGCACCATAGAGGCTGCCGGCACCGGCCACGGTGGCGGCCAGCTCTTCCGGTACCCCGGCCTCGATCAGCTCGCTGCGCTTGGCCTCCCAGCTGTCACGCTCCTCGCCGCGCACCAGCTCGCCGATGCTCTCCTGGAGCTGCGCGACCCGGGGGCAAAGTATTCGATCGCATCCCGCGTCGAGAGCCCCAAGCGCTGGCGCAGGAACCAGCGGGTGGCGCGGCGGATCAGGCGCATCAGGTCGAGCATCATGGCGTACTGCACCTGGCACGGCACCTGGTTATCCAGGGCTTCGATCCGCTCCCAGATAGCGGCCAGCTGGAAGCTGTCGCGGGCGACGATATAGGCCCGGGCGATCTCGGGCCGGCCGGCCCCGGTAGAGTCGATCAGCCGGCGCACGAACACCATCCCCATGTGGTCGACCAGATCGTTGGCCACCTGGGTGGTAACGATCTCGCGCCGCAGGCGGTGGTCATACATCTCATCCTTGAAGCGCTCGACCAGCACCGGCGGGAAGATGCGCTCCAGGTACTGCTGAATGTAGGGGTCGTCGGGAACGTCGGAGGCCAGCACCTCGCCCTTGAGCACGCTCTTGGCGTAGGAGATCAGCACCGACAGCTCCGGCAGGGTCATGCCCTGCTCGTTGGCGGCCCGCTCCTGCAGCTCCTCGTCCGCCGGCAGGAACTCCAGCTCGCGGTCGATCTGCCCCACCGCCTCGAGCTCACTGATGAAGCGGCGATAAGGCCCGATGCCGTGGCGGGAGAGGATCTCGGAGAGATCCAGCGCCTGGGTCTGGCGATAGTTGTCCCGGATCACCAGGTCGGCAACCTCTTCGGTCATATCCGCCAGCAGCTGGTTGCGCTGCTTATCGGTCATGTCGCCGCGCTTGACGATCTCGTCGATGAGGATCTTGATATTGACCTCATGGTCGGAGCAGTTGACCCCGCCGGCGTTGTCGATGAAATCGGTATTGACGCGAACGCCCTTGGCGGCCGCCTCCATGCGCCCGTGCTGGGTCAGCCCCAGGTTGCCCCCTCACCGACCACCCGGCAGTTCAGCTCACGGCCGTTGATGCGCAGGGCATCGTTGGCCTTGTCGCCGACCTCGGTATCCGACTCGTCGCTGCCCTTGACGTAGGTGCCGATGCCGCCGTTCCACAGCAGATCGACCCGGGAGCGCAGCATGGCGCGAATCAAATCGTTGGGCGACAGCCGCTCCTCCTGGATATCGAACACTTCCCGCATCTCCCGGGAGATGGGAATCGACTTGGCGCTGCGCTTGAACACCCCGCCCCCCTCGGAAATCAGGGAGGTATCGAAGTCCTCCCAGCTCGAGCGAGGCAGGTCGAACAGGCGTTGACGCTCGGCGAAGGTGGCCGCGGCGTCCGGGTTGGGGTCGACGAAGATATGCAGGTGATTGAAGGCCCCCACCAGGCGAATCTTGTCGGAGAGCAGCATGCCGTTACCGAAGACATCGCCGCCCATGTCGCCGACGCCGATCACGCTGAACTCGTCCTCCTGGGTATTGAGTCCCAGGCCGCGAAAGTGGCGCTTGACCGACTCCCAGGCCCCGCGAGCGGTAATACCCATCTTCTTATGATCGTAGCCGTTGGCCCCACCCGAAGCGAAGGCATCCCCCAGCCAGTGGCCGTACTCGGCGGAGATTTCGTTGGCAATATCCGAGAAGGTCGCCGTGCCCTTGTCGGCGGCCACCACCAGGTAGGCATCGTCGTCGTCGTGGCGCACCACGTTCTCCGGGGCACCACCTCGCCGCCCACCAGGTTGTCGGTGACATCCAGCAGCGCGCTGATGAAGGTCTTGTAGCAGGCGATCCCTTCGCGCTGAAGCGTATCGCGGTCGGCGCCCTCGGGCATGCGCTTGCAAACGAAGCCGCCCTTGGCACCCACCGGCACGATCACCGCGTTCTTGACCTGCTGCGCCTTGACCAGACCCAGCACCTCGGTGCGATAGTCCTCGTGACGGTCCGACCAGCGCAGCCCTCCGCGGGCCACCTTGCCGCCGCGCAGGTGAACGCCCTCCACCCGGGGCGAGCAGACGAAGATCTCGTAGGCCGGGCGCGGGCGGGGCATGCCGGTGACCCGGCTCGGGTCGAGCTTGTAGGCGATGTAATCCTTGACCCGGCCATCCGCTGAGGGCTGATAGTAGTTGGTTCGCAGGGTGGCCTGGATCAGCTCCATGTAGCGGCGCAGCAGCTGATCATCGTTGAGGCTGGCCACGCCGTCGAGACCGCGAAGAATGCGCTCCACGCAGGCGTTGACCTGCTCCTCGTCGGGACGCTGCTTCGGATCGAAGCGCAGTGCGAACAGCAGCACCAGATCACGGGTGATCTCGGGGTGGTTGGCCAGGGTGGCGGCGATGTAGTCCTGGGACATGCCGAAGCGGATCTGCTTCAGGTAGCGCGCGTAGGTGCGCAGCATGGCCACTTCTCGCCAGTCCAGGTTGGCCACGATCACCAGGCGGTTGAAGGCGTCGTTGTCAGCCTCACCGGCCCAGATGCGCCGGAAGGCCTCGATGAAGGGCTCGCGCATCTCCTGCAGGCTGACCTCGATGCTGGTGTGGTGCTCCAGGTCGAAGTCGTGGATCCAGTAGCGGATATCCGGGGTATCGATCTCGTAGGGGCGCTCGCCGATCACCCGCAGCCCGAGATTCTCCATCATCGGCAGCACATCGGAGAGCGGAATCGGCTGGTCACGGTGGAACAGCTTGAGGTTGACGCCGCTGCCCTCCTCCTCGACCAGGCGATAGAGGGTCAGCGCCAGCGGCTCACCGCGATCCAGCTCCCCCATGTGCTGCAGGTCGAAGACCGCCGTCCGGGCGCCGAAGTCGTCTCGGTAGCTGGCCGGAAAGGCATCACGGAAGCGGTCCATCAGGATGTTGGCCTGCTCCTCGCCAAAGCCCTCGATCATGGCCTCCTGGAGCTCATCGCGCCAGCTGCGCGCCAGCCGCGCCACCTTGGCTTCGATGCGCTTGATGTCGAAATCGCGCGGGCCCTCCTCGTTGAAGCGCAGGATGAACTGGATACGCGCCAGCACCGACTCGGAGAGGTAGGTGTTGAAATCGCCGAAGGAGGCGTTGAGCTCCTCGCACAGCAGGTGCTGGATGCGCAGGCGCAGGTCGGTAGAGAACACATCCCGCGGTACGAAGACCAGGCAGGAGTGGAAGCGGCCGGAGAGGTCGGTGCGGATGAACAGCCGGACCCGGCGCCGCTCGCGAATGTCGAGAATACCCAGCGCGGTCTTGGCCAGCTCATCGGTGTCGATCTGGAAAATATCGTCGCGGGGATAGACCTCGAGGATCTGCAATAACTGCTTGCCGTTGTGTCCCTTGGGATTGAAGCCGGCGATCTCCATCACCGCCTTGAGCTTGCGGCGCAGCAGCGGGATGTTGCGCGGCGATTCATTGTAAACGGTGGAGGTGAACAGCCCCAGGAAGCGCCGCTCCCCGATCACGCGCCCCTTCTCGTCGTAGCGATCGATGGAGATGTAGTCCGGATAGGTGGGGCGGTGCACCCGAGCATGGTGGGCGCTTTTGGCGAAGGAGAGCAGCTGGGGCACCAGCACGAAGCGATTCCCCTCGACGCCCAGCTCGGTACGAATGCGCTCCTGGTAGCGCGGCTGGTCCAGACGAAAGACCCCCAGCTCGCTGCCGGCGACCTTGGTCAGGCGGTCGCCGTCGGCGTCGGCCTCGATAACGTACTCGTCATAGCCCAGGAAGGTGAAGTTGTCGCGCACCATCCATTCGAGAAAGGCGATAGCCTCCTCGTGATCCGCCGGGTCGACCTGTTCGGGGCAGCTCGACTTGAGCTCGGCAATCGCCTCGTTGACCCGCTCGCACATGGGCACATAGTCGTTCACTGCCGTGCGCACGTCCTCGAGCACTTCCTGCAGGGCGTCCTCCAGCGATTCCAGGACGCTGATGTCCGTGTGGCGGTCGATTTCGATGGCGATCAGCGACTCGCGGGCCTGGGGCGCATCCGCCTCGCGCGGCGAAACGACCCGCGTCAGGGTATGATCGGCGCCCCGCTCCACGGCGAGGACCGCATTGTGGATGGCGTGCACGGTCAACCCGCGGCGGTTGAGCTCGATGCGCACCGAGTCGACCAGAAAGGCCATGTCCTCGTGCAGAACGGCCACGAAGGTGTGGGTCGACTGCCAGCCGTGCTCCTCGAAATCGGGGTTGAAGACCCGCACCTTGGGCTCGGCCGGATTGTGGTGCTGGATGAAGTGCCAGACCGAAAGCGTGGCACCGTAGAGGTCATCGAGCCGGCGGTCGGCAAGGTCCTCCAGCGGTACTGTGGCATAGAAATAGCGGGCGAAGGCATCCACGGCCTCGGCCCGCTTCTCGTCCAGTCGACTGAACAGGCGTTCCCGTAGCTGCTTGAGAATGTCCTGCCTGCCGGCTTCGATCGTTTCGTAATGCATCCCTACACCTCGGCTGCCTGGGACCGCGGATTGCGGCCCTGGGAAAGAGTCAGCGCGGCCCCTCGGCCGCCTGATGTCAGCTTACTGCAGCCCCGATCCCCACCCTATCGACTTGCCAGCCTTCTCATGGAGCATGTCGCTTCTGCATCATTGGCCGCGGCTTTTCGCCTTGACTTTGCCGGCATGACGCCGAGCCTTGCCGATGACGCCGCCAACCCAAGCGCCGCGGCGCTCAGCCGGCTCGCCGTTCCAACAGCACGCCGCACTCGCAGTGATGCGTCCAGGGAAACTGGTCGAACAGGGCGAAGCGCGTCACCTCATGGGTCCGACTGAGCGTCTCCAGGTTGCGCGCCAGGGTATCGGGGTTGCATGAAATATAGACGATGCGTGGATACTCGCTCAGCTGACGGCAGCTGGATTCATCGAGCCCGGCCCGGGGCGGGTCGACCAGCACGGTCGAGAAGTCGTGCTCGTCGAGCGCCATCTCTGCCACCCGGCGCCCGCCCTTGTCGCCGTTCAGCGCAGCGGCAAACTCCTCGGCGGACATCCTCGCCACGCGCACGTTGTCGATACCGTTAGCGGCCAGGTTCTCACGGGCGCTGGCCACCGAGGTGCGCGAGATCTCGGTGGCCAGCACGCGACGGAAGTTCTCGGCCAGGGCGATGGTGAAGTTGCCGTTGCCGCAGTAGAGCTCCACCAGATCGCCGTCCTGGCTAGCGCGCGTCGCCTCTGGGCCCAGGCCAGCATCGCGCGGCAGATCTCGGCATTGGGCTGGGTGAAGCTGTTCTCCACCTGCTGATAGACGAAGGGCCGCCCCTCGACCTCGAGGCGCTCCCAGACATGGTCCCGCTCGAGCACCAGGCGCTGCTTGCGGGAGCGGCCGATGATCATGATACCAAGCCGCGCCTGCAGCTCGCGGGCCTCGGTTTCCCAGGCATCGTCCAGGGGGCGATGGTAGATCAGCGTCACCAGCGCCTCGCCCGACAGAGTGGTGAGAAACTCGACCTGGAACAGCCGACGCCGGAGCACCGGGCTCTCAAGCAGCGCCTCGCGCAGGCGCGGCATCAGGGCATTGATCGCACGGCTCGCCACCGAATACTGGTCCAGGCGGATCACCCTCTTACGCTTGGGATCTTCGGCATCCACCTCGAACATCGCGTAGTAGAGATCGTCGCCCTCGTGCCAGAGGCGGAACTCACAGCGCTGACGATAGTGGGTTGCAGGCGAAGGGAACACCTCGAGCGGCGGGGGGCAAAGCGCGCGAACTGCGCGGTGATGCGCTCGCGCTTGGCCGCGAGCTGCTCGTCGTATCGGCCGGGTTCGACAACGGGAAGGGACACGGCATCTCCTGTCGTGTGCGGTGCAGGGAAAATCGGACATCAGCCGACGGTCAGCAGACCCGGCTCTGCAAAGGCGTAGCGGGAAAGCGCCCTGGCCAGGCGGCCATCCGGGGCGGTGGCGAAGCTTGGGTCACAGCCCTGACGCGGGGGTGGGTCGACCGCCAGCTGGGCGGCCCGCCGAGCGATGGCCTCGCCGGAGTCGACCAGGGTCACCGGGCGTGGCGCCGCCTCGGCGATGTGCGCGCGCAGTAGGGGAAAGTCGAGTGCAGCCCAGCACCACGGTATCCAGGTCCGGGGCCTCCCAAAGCGGCGCCGTGGCCTGGGCGACGACGTCGCGATCCACGGGTTCGCCGGCCACCAGCCGCTCGGCCTGCTCCACCAGCGCGTCTGCGGCCACGCGGGTCACCCGACAGTCGGCGGCGAACGCCTGGATCAGGCGCTCGGTGTAGGGCCTCGCCACGGTGGCACTGGTTGCCAGCAGGCCGATATGGCGGCTTTGACTCAGCCGGGCGGCAGGCTTGATGGCCGGCACCGTGCCCACCACCGGCACGCCGAGCCGCTCCCGCAGGGCATCCAGGGCCAGGGTGCTGGCGGTATTACAGGCGACCACCAGCACGCCACAGCGGCTGGCGGCCACCGCCGCCTCGCACACCGAAAGGATGCGCGCCACCAGCCACTCATCCGGGCGAATGCCGTAGGGCAGCATGGCGTTGTCGCAGGCGTAGGCCAGCGCGACACCGGGCAGCTGGCGGCGCAGCGGCGCCACCACCGAAAGGCCGCCCACGCCGGAGTCGAAAATCAGTATTGGGCCAGGCATGGCGAACGGACGGTCATGCAGGGTCGCTCCGCAGCAGTGAGCCGCCCATTCTACCAGCTACGCCGGCAACGGAAATACGCCGCGGGTCGCGCCCTCCATCAGGTGGCAGGCTCGGGAGCCTCTTTCAGCTCGGCATAGAGCTCGGGATAGGCCTCCTGCAGGCGCTCCAGCGCCGCCGTGGCCCCGTCGGGCAGTGCCTCGGCCAGACGCTCGAGGTCCTGGTCGTCGAAGTGTTCACGAATCAGCGGGAAAAGCAGCTCGCGCTCATCGCGCAGATAGGCACGGTGAGCGTCCAGATAGGCCTTGAGATCGTCGGCAAAGCGGTCCATGGGGACCACCGCGTCCATCAGGATCATATCCAGATCGTTGGAGAGCCGCATCAACTGCTTGCGCAGCGCCTGGTAGTCATTGCTGAGTCGCTCGGTCAGCTCCTGGCTCTCCGGTGCCAGGGTCTGGAGACGTTCGGTGCAGATCCGTTCGAGCGGAACGGTGAAGCCCTCCATATAGTCAAGGATGTAGTCGACAACCTCCCGGACCAGCTGAAAGTTGGGGCGATCGCCGACCGCCAGCGCCTTCTGCTTGAGCTGAAGGACGTGCAACATGCGCGCCATGTTGGCATGATCCCGACGCAGTTGGGTCAGCATGGGCATGTCGAAGCCTCCTCTTCCATCGGATGGGCGAGCATACAGTCTTGGATACGCGGAATGGGTACGGGTTCATTGCCCACTCCATCCTCCCGCCAACGCCGGGACGGGATAGACGCCGTATCACCCTAGCGCCTAAAGCCCGATGATGCCTATCACCCAAAGTCGTATTGCAAAATTCGCCGTAAACGGAACTGGAACAGCGACAGCGCTACCGCAAGGAGATCATCATGGATCTGTTCGGTCAGGCCCCGCCCGAGACGGCCCCCTTGGCCTATCGAATGCGCCCCCGCCGCCTGGATGACTATGTGGGCCAGCAGGCGCTGGTCGGGCCGGGTAAGCCGCTGCGACGGATGGTCGAGACCGGCACTGTCCGCTCGATGATCCTGTGGGGCCCACCCGGCGTGGGCAAGACCACCCTGGCCGAGATTCTGGCCACGGAGTCGGGGTCGCGCCTGGAGCGGCTGTCGGCGGTCATGGCGGGGGTCAAGGACATCCGCGAGGCAGTGGCCCGGGCCGGCGTGGCCCGCGACCAGGGCCAGGCGACCCTGATGTTTCTCGACGAGATCCACCGGCTCAACAAGAGCCAGCAGGACGCCCTGCTGCCCCACGTGGAGTCGGGACTGCTGACGCTGATCGGTGCCACTACCGAGAATCCCTCCTTCGAGGTCAACTCGGCGCTACTCTCCCGGGCGCCGGTCCAGGTGCTTACCCCGCTCTCGGAGGAGGAGCTGCTCCAGGTGATGCGCCAGGCGCTGACGGACGAGGCATGCGGTCTGGGCGCACGCCGCATCGCCGTGGCGGAGGAGGTGCTGGCGCGCGTGGCCCGCGCTGCGGCAGGCGACGCTCGCCGCGCTCTGGGCCTGCTGGAGAACGCCTGCGATTTCACCCTCGCCGAGGATGGCGGCGAACGCCTGCCACCCGAGGCCCTAGAGGCCGCCCTGAGCCATGGCACCAGCGCCTTCGACAAGCAGGGCGACCACTACTACGACCTGCTCTCGGCGATCCACAAGTCGGTGCGCTCCTCGCGCCCCGATGCCGCCCTGCTCTACATCGCGCGCTTCATCCAGGGCGGCGGCGACCCGCTCGACGTGGTGCGCCGACTGGCGGCGATCGCCTCGGAGGACGTGGGCAACGCCGACCCGCGCGCCCTGCCGCTCGTCATGGCCGCCTGGGACGCCTACCTGCGCCTGGGCGACTACGAGGGTCAGCGCGCCATCGCCCATGCGGCGATTCACCTGGCCGTGGCCCCCAAGAGCAACGCCGTGGAGCGCGCCTGGAAGGCAGCCCAAGCCTATGTGGCGGCCCAGCCGAGCGTGGACGTGCCCACTTACCTGCGCAATGCACCGACGACGCTGATGGCGTCACTGGGCCACGGCCAGGGCTATCGCTACGCCCACCGCGAACCCCACGGCTACCCAGCCGGCAGCGCCCACGATTGCTGGCCGGACAACCTGCCGCGGGCGAGATTCTATGACCCCACCGACCATGGCCAGGAGAAGCGCTACGCCCAGATGATGGCCTGGCGGGCCGAACTCGACGCCGGAGCGGATGGTGACTAGGGGCGAGGGGCGAGGGGCGAGGGGCGAGGCAGTCTGCGCCCAAATGAAAGGGCTCTTCGCACTTTAGCGTGAACGTGTTTGGCAGGTTCTATGGTGGGAGGCCGGCTCTGCCGGGCGAAGGCGCCGCAGGCGCCCCATGGGTAGCGCTGCGCGCTACTTCGCGAGCTGAAGCTCCCTCCCACAGGGTAAGTCCACGCCAGTCTGCGATGAACCAATGAAAGGAGCAAGCCAAGGGGATTCCTTGAAACTTGCTCCTTGAACCTCGCTCCTGGCCGAAGGCCTTATTAGTGCGTATCCCGAATCACGTCGGTGCCCTCGGGAATCTCGAAGGCGAAGCGGCTACCGTCGATGGCCTGGTTCATCTGCACGTCGCGAAACTCGATGGCGGTACGCTGACCGGTGCTGTCGGTCATCATCAGCACGCTCAGGCGCTCCCCGCGGAACGTCATCTCCAGCTCCTCGAAGAGAGTGTCGGCGGCCTTGGGCACCAGGGTGAAGGTCTCGGCGCTGCCCTGCTGGCGACGCGAGACCTCATAGCTGTCGGTCAGCTCACCGGCGCTGCCGGAGAGCAGCAGGGCCGGCGTATGGGTGACGCGATGATCCAGCGCCTGCACCGTCACCTGCTCCAGATCGGGATCGTAGAGATAGACGTCGTCACCGTCGGAGACCACCACCTGCTGGTAGGGGGCATCGACTTCCCAGCGGAACTTGCCCGGCCGCGACAGCCACATCTGGCCGCTCGCTTCCTGCAGGCGCTCGCCGCTGCCGTCGAGGATCTGCTGAGCGAAGCGTGCCTCGTAGGTCTGCAGCGGCTCGAGCATGCGGGTCAGGCGCTCGGCGCCGTCGCTGGCCAGGGCGGCAGCCGGCAGCAGCGCCGAGACGGCGAGGGCGGCAAGGGTCTTCTTTACTGTCATGGGGTCATACTCCCTGAACGGGTCCATTGTGGCGTCCTGTCACTCTGACCGGGCCGACACCGGGGGTTGCATGGCCCCCCCACGCTTCCACCGTTGCTGCACGTTCATTCACCCACCGGGGGCGGCGCCAGCACCTCGCGGGCGCCATTGGTGCCCATGGTGGAGACCACGCCGGCCATCTCCATGGCCTCGACCAGCCGCGCGGCGCGGTTGTAGCCGATCTTGAAGCGTCGCTGCACCGCCGAGATCGAGGCGCGGCGGGACTCGGTGACGAACTGTACGGCCTCATCGTAGAGGGCATCCTGCTCGGCGTCGCCGCCGTCGCCGCCCTCGGCCTCCAGGCCGGTGAGCGCCTCGGCGGAGACGCCGCCGGAGAGGATCTCGTCGATGTAGTCCGGCTCGCCACGGCGCTTCCAGTCCTCCACGACCCGGTGCACCTCGTCGTCGTCAACGAAGGCGCCGTGGACCCGGGTCGGCATCCCGGAGCCGGCGGGCAGATAAAGCATGTCGCCGTGACCCAGCAGATTCTCGGCGCCGCCCTGGTCGAGGATGGTGCGCGAGTCGACCCGCGAAGAGACCTGGAAGGCCATGCGAGTGGGCACGTTGGCCTTGATCAGGCCGGTCACCACGTCCACCGAGGGGCGCTGAGTGGCCAGAATCAGGTGGATGCCGGCGGCCCGGGCCTTCTGCGCCAGCCGCGCGATCAACTCCTCGACCTTCTTGCCGACGATCATGAACATGTCGGCGAACTCGTCGATCACCACCACAATATAGGGCAGCTTTTCCAGCACCGGCGGGGTCTGGTGCATCTCCCAGGGCTGCGGCTCCCACAGCGGGTCGGCCACCTGGGCGCCGGCCCGCTCCGCTTCGTCCAGCTTGGCGTTGAAACCGGCGATGTTGCGAACGCCCATGGCGGCCATCAGCTTGTAGCGCCGCTCCATCTCGGCCACGCACCAGCGCAGGGCATTGGCCGCCTCCTTCATGTCGGTGACCACCGGCGCCAGCAGATGCGGAATGCCGTCATAGACGGAGAGCTCGAGCATCTTGGGATCGACCATGATCAGGCGCAGCTCGTCGGGCGTGGCCTTGAGCAGCATCGAGATCAGCATGGCGTTGACCCCCACCGACTTGCCCGAGCCGGTGGTGCCGGCCACCAGCAGGTGGGGCATCTTGCCCAAGTTGGCCACGACCGGGCCGCCGCCGATGTCCTGGCCCAGGGCCAGGGTCAGCGCCGAGGCCTCCTGCTGGTAGCGGTCGGAGTCGATCACTTCGCGCAGGCGAATCATGGCCCGGTGGGGATTGGGGATCTCGATCCCCACCGTGGGCCGCCCCGGGATCACCTCGACGACGCGCACGCTCTTGACCATCAGCGAACGCGCCAGGTCCTTGGCCAGGTTGCTGATCTTGGACACCTTCACCCCGGCGGCGGGCTTGATCTCGAAGCGGGTGATCACCGGGCCGGGCCAGGTGTTCACCACCTCTGCCTTGACGCCGTACTCGCGCAGCCGCGTTTCCAGAAGTTCAGCCATCTCGGCCAGCTGCGCATCGGTGTAGTTGCGCTGATGGGGCTCCGGCGGCGTCAGCAGCCTGAGGCTGGGCAGCTCGCCGTCGGGCTCGGGCAGGTCGTCGAGCTGCGGGCGCTGGCTCTGCAGGTGCTCCACCGTCCACAGCGCCGGCCCCTCCGGCTCGTCCGCCGCGGCTCGTCCCTGCTCGGCGGTGGCAACGGTCGCCGCTGCCGCCTCAGGTGCCTCGGCACTGGAGCGCCACTCTCGCAGCCCAGCCGCCTGATCGGCGACCTCGCGGGCGTCCGGCGTCGTGGCTGGCGATGCCTCCGCGGACGCTGTACGGGACGAGACAGTCGGCGCCGACTCGCCCGAGGCCTCGTCGGCAACGCTCCCCCAGCTCAGCCGCGGCTCACGCTGGGCGCCCTCGTCTGGCTCCGTTGACCGCCAGTCGCCAAGACCCGGCTCACGACGCGAGGCCCGAGGCGACTCGCCCGCTGGCGGCATCGGCTCCGGTTCATCGGGCACCGCCGGCTCGGGCGGAGAAAAGTGCCCGGCGTCCTCCGTCCGCGACGGCGAGGCGTCAGCCGCGACGGCAGACGCCGGATCAGCGCCGTGGCGCGTGTCCGCTGGCTCGGCGGCCAGCGGCACTTTCGTGCTTGCCGTGGCCGTTTCACCGCCCGGGTCGGGGAATGACTGGGCCTCGGGCTCCCTGGCACTCAAGGGCATGGGGGCTTCAGCGGCCTCGGGCTCATCGCGACGCGCGCTCAGCGGTGACGCCGGCTCGGGGTCGGAAGCGCGCGGCACGGCAGATGGCGACGCCTGGCTTGCCGGCGCGACCTCATGCTCGACAGCCTGCTGCGCCGCATAGGCCGCCTCCGGCCGCTTGGCGGAAGGCGTTCGCTCGGGCACGTCCCAGGGGATCTCGGTGTCGCCATCGTCGCCAAAACCAGGGGCGAGGCGCGGCTCGGCAGCCGCGGAACTCGACGCCGCTCGGCGCCGCCCGAAGCGCCCGAACCAGCCCCGGCGCGGCGAGGCCGGCGCCTCCTCGCCATCATCGGCGTCGGGTTCGACGTCCGGCTCCATTTCGTCTGCCACCGCGTCACGCTTCGCCTCTCGGCGCTCGCGGGCCAGCCCGAAGGGCACGGCGAACCAGCCCCACAGGCGTAGCGCCCGATGGCCTAGCTCGTCCATGACGCTGAGCCAGGACACCCCGCTGAACAGCGGAAAGCCGCAGAGCATGGCGGCCAGCGCCAGCAAGCCGGTGCCACCGGACCCCACCAGCGGCACTAGCGCTCCCACCAGCCCCTCGCCGAGGATGCCGCCGGATGAGTAGGGCAGCACGCTATCGGGGTGATAGAAGTGAAGCGCCCCCAGCGTCGTGGTGCCCAGCAGCAGCAGCACAAGCCCCCCAGGCGCACGGCCACCGCCGTGGCATCCCATTCGAAGCGTACCCGACGCGAGCGGATCAGCCACCAGCCGGCAAATCCCAGCATGCCAGGCCACCACAGAGCACTGGCACCGAACAACGAATAGAGCACGTCGGCCAGCCAGGCACCGATGGGCCCCATCCAGTTCGCCACCTCGGTCTCCGGGCCACGGCGAGACCAGCCGGGGTCGGCGGCCTGATAGCTGAACAGCGCCAGCAGCAGGAAGACGCAGGCCGCCAGCAGCACGATGACCACGCCTTCACGGGCCGCCCCCTGCAGGCGAAGCCCCATGCGTTGTGCCGTCTGCCGAGCATTCTCCGCCGTCGCACGCCGCGGCGCGCGCTTTTCCTTCGCACTCAAATCACCCACCCCCTCGTGCCGCCAACGGGCGACACTGTCAGAAGCATTCGTCATCCAAAGATCGTCTCAGCCGCCCATCATACCGGGCCTGGCAGCCCCGGCACAGAGTACCGCGCCTGCCGCTTGAGCCCCGCCACGGGCAGCGTCAAAATGGAAGCTTTTCAGGAGCCCCTGCATGCTGCCCTGGCTACCCGAACGCCCGGTGCGCTTTCCGCCCGTCTCGCAGGCGCTGCGCGATCCGGATGGCCTGCTGGCCGCCGGTGGCGATCTCACGCCGGCGTGGCTGCTGGCCGCCTACCGACGCGGCATTTTCCCCTGGTACAGCGACGACCAGCCGATCCTGTGGTGGAGTCCCGACCCGCGCATGATACTGCTGCCCGACGAGCTTCATGTCAGCCGCAGCCTTGCCAAGCGGCTGCGTAACGGCGGTTTCACCGTCACCTTCAATCGCGCCTTCGAGGCGGTCGTCGACGCCTGCGCCGCCCCGCGGGCCGGTCAGCCCGGCACCTGGATCACCGCGGAGATGCGCGACGCCTACGTAGCCCTGCACGGGCTCGGCTTCGCCCGCTCGGTGGAGGTCTGGCGGGAGCAGCAGCTGGTTGGCGGTCTCTACGGCGTGGCCATGGGTGGCGCCTTCTTCGGCGAATCGATGTTCTCGACCGTGCGCGACGCCTCCAAAGTGGCCCTGGTCCATCTGGTGCGCGCCATGCAGGCAGGCAACGGTCGGCTGATCGACTGCCAAATGCATACCCGTCACCTGGCCAGCCTGGGCGCTCGGGACATCGCCCGCAGCGACTTCATCAACTATCTTGAAGAGAGCCTGACAACCCCCACGGCGCGGCACGCCGGCCACCCGCTCCCCGACTGGCCGCTCCCCGCAGAGGCAGCCGTGGCGGTGCCATGATCGGCACCCGCTCAATCCACAACCGACCAGGAGGCGGACGCCCGTGAGCAGCAATACGCCTCATCAGCCGGTCAGGGACCTGCGCTTCTTCCTGACCGTGCCCCATGCCTGCAGCTATCTGGAAGGGCGCGAGGCCACCACCCTGTTTCTCGATCCCCAGGAATCCCACGGCCAGGGGGTCTACGACGCCTTGGCGCTGCTCGGTTTTCGCCGCAGCGGCCGCCACCTCTACCGCCCACACTGCGAGGGTTGCAGCGCCTGCCTCTCGGTGCGGGTGCCGGTCGCGGACTTCGCCCCCAGTCGCACCCAGCGCCGCGTGGCCAAGCGCAACGCCGACCTGCGCCTGATCGAGCGCCCGGCGCTGTTCGACCCGGAGCACTACGCCCTCTACGACCGCTATATCCGCACCCGCCACGTCGATGGCGACATGTATCCGCCCAGCCATGAACAATACCGCACCTTTTTGACCCTGGATGAGCCCTACTCGCGGCTGCTGGAGCTCCGACTGGGCGAGCGCCTGCTCGCCGTGGCCGCCTTCGACCGGCTAGAGCACGGCCTCTCGGCGATTTATACCTTCTTCGACCCGGCCCCCGAGTGGGACCGACGCTCACTGGGCACCTTTGCCGTGCTGTGCCTGGTAGAACAGGCCCGCCAGCAGGGTCTGCCCCACGTCTACCTGGGCTACTGGATTCGCGAGTGCCGCAAGATGGCCTACAAGGAGAACTTCCAGCCGCTGGAGATCCTCGACGGACGACACTGGCGCCGCACCATTCCTTTATGACCTACCAAAGCCGCATGCCGGGCGCCAGGCCATCTTTGCCTTGACGCCCGGCTTGCGGCACAATACCGCGCTATCCTAATGGCATAGGCTGGCTACCGGCGGCTGGGGCGCCGGAAGGCCCGTGAGAGTCACGCCAAGATCATTGTCATCATCAGCGAGGAACCGCCTATATGGCACGCGAAGACCATATCGAAATGGAAGGCGTGGTCGTCGACACCCTTCCCAACACCACCTTCCGCGTCGAGCTGGAAAACGGCCACGTGGTCACGGCCCACATCTCGGGCAAGATGCGCAAGAACTACATCCGCATTCTCACCGGCGACAAGGTCAAGGTCGAGCTGACGCCCTACGACCTGACCAAGGGCCGTATCGTCTACCGTTCGCGCTGAGCCACGCCTCCCCGGCCAGCCGGCGTTCGACGCCCCACTGACGCTGCGCAGCGGCACACAAGACAACGCCCCGTCATTCGACAGGGCGCTGTGCGTGGTACCTGGCCAGTCGCGAGCCGTCAGGGTTCGGCCAGCTCCACCTCGGTCGAGAGGTGCAGCTCACCCTCCTCCACGGTGACATGCACCACCCCGCCATGCTCGGAGAGCTCACCGAACAGGATCAGCTCGGCCAGCGGCTTCTTGAGCCGGTCCTGGATCAGTCGCGCCATGGGCGTGCCCCCATGTCCGGGTCGTAGCCCTTCTCGGCCAGCCAATCCCGCGCGGCCATGTCCACGTCCAGCTGGACCCGCTTCTCGTCGAGCTGCGCCTGCAGCTCCACCAGGAACTTGTCGACCACGCTGCGCACCACCGCGGTTGGCAGGGAGTGGAACTGGATGATCCCGTCCAGACGGTTGCGGAACTCCGGCGAGAAGGTCTTGCGGATCACTTCCATGGCATCGGTGGAATGGTCCTGGGTCTGGAAGCCGATGGAGCGACGCGCCTGCTGTTCGGCGCCGGCGTTGGAGGTCATGACCACGATGACGTGACGGAAGTCCGCTTCGCGACCGTTGTTGTCGGTCAGCCGGCCGTGATCCATCACCTGCAGCAGCAGATTGAAGACCTCCGGATGGGCCTTTTCAACCTCATCGAGCAGCAGCACGCAGTGGGGTTGCTTGGTGATCGCCTCGGTGAGCAGCCCGCCCTGGTCGTAGCCCACGTACCCCGGCGGCGCGCCGATCAGCCGCGACACCGTGTGGCGCTCCATGTACTCGGACATGTCGAAGCGCACCAGCTCGATGCCCATGATCCGTGCTAGCTGGCGGGCCACCTCGGTCTTGCCCACCCCGGTGGGCCCGGCGAACAGGAAGCTGCCCACCGGCTTGTCCGGCGACTTGAGTCCCGCCCGCGACAGCTTGATCGCCGCCGACAGGCTGTCGATGGCCTCGTCTTGACCGAAGACCAGCATTTTGAGATCGCGGTCGAGGTTTTCGAGCAGCTTGCGGTCGGAGCTGGAGACGCTCTTCGGCGGAATCCGCGCGATGGAGGCCACGACCGCCTCGACCTGATCGACATCGATGGTATCGACCCGCACCTCCGGCGGCAGCAGCCGCTGATGGGCGCCGGCCTCGTCGATCACGTCGATGGCCTTGTCGGGCAGGTGGCGATCGTTGATATAGCGATCCGCCAGCCGCGCGGCGCTCTCCAGGGCACCGTCGGTGTACTTGAGGCGGTGATGCTCCTCGAAGCGCGAGCGCAGCCCCTTGAGGATGCGAATGGTGTCCTCCACCGAGGGGGCCATGACATCGACCTTCTGGAAGCGGCGCGCCAGCGCCCGGTCCTTCTCGAAGATGCCGCGGAATTCCTGGAAGGTGGTGGAGCCGATGCAGCGCAGCTCACCGGAAGAGAGCAGCGGCTTGAGCAGGTTGGAGGCGTCCATGACGCCGCCGGAGGCCGCCCCGGCACCGATCACCGTGTGGATCTCGTCGATGAACAGAATGGCGTTGGGCTGTTTCTTGAGCTCGGCAAGCAGGCTCTTCAGGCGCTTCTCGAAATCGCCGCGATACTTGGTGCCGGCCAGCAAGGCGCCCATGTCCAGGGCGTACACCACGGCGTCGCCGATCACCTCGGGCACGTCCTCCTCGACGACGCGCTTGGCCAGCCCCTCGGCGATGGCGGTCTTGCCCACCCCGGCCTCACCGACCAGCAGCGGGTTGTTCTTGCGCCGCCGGGCGAGAATCTGGATGACGCGCTCGAGTTCGTGCTCGCGCCCGATCAGCGGGTCGATCTTGCCCAGCCGCGCCTGCTCGTTGAGGTTGGTGGCATAGCCGGTGAGCGGGTTGGCGCTGGTCTCGCCGCCGCCCTCTTCGGCCTCCTCCGACTCGGAGGGAGACGCCGAGGGCGCCTGACCATGGCCGGACACCTTGGAGATGCCGTGGGCGATGTAGTTGACGGCATCCACACGCGCCACGCTCTGCTGCTTGAGGAAGTAGACCGCCTGACTCTCCTGCTCGGAGAAGATCGCCACCAGCACGTTGGCGCCAGTCACTTCGCTCTTGCCGGAAGACTGCACGTGGAAGACCGCACGCTGCAGCACCCGCTGGAAGCCCAGGGTGGGCTGCGTTTCGCGCTCGCCCTGATCCTCGGGAATCAGCGGCGTGGTGGAGTTGATGAAGTCCTGCAGGTCGGACCGCAGCTTGTCGAGATTGGCCCCGCAGGCCCGCAGCACGTCTGCCGCCGAGGCATTGTCGAGCAGCGCCAGCAGCAGGTGCTCCACGGTCATGAACTCGTGGCGCTTGGAACGGGCCACGGTAAACGCCGTGTTCAGGGTCAGTTCAAGTTCTTTGCTCAGCATGGCAGTCCCCTTCTCGCCGCCTAGGGCTTGCGTCGGATCTTTCAAGGTCCGGCATCATCAACATCGGGCACAATCGCTGCCGTTGCAAGTCTGGTCCTCAACGACTGCCATTCACATCCCGTCTCGACAACCACCGGGAGTCAGTCCGCCGCCTCGATGTCACACAGCAGCGGGTGCTGACACTCTCTCGCATATTGATTGACTTGATGGCTTTTGGTTTCCGCAATGTCGCGGGTGAAGACACCACAGGTGGCCTTGCCTTGGGTGTGTACCGCCAGCATCACCTGTACGGCGGTCTCGCTATCCATGTGGAAGAACGTCTGCAGCACCTCTACCACGAACTCCATGGGCGTGAAGTCATCGTTGTGCAGCACCACCTTGTACATCGGCGGCCGGGCCAGCTCCGGCTCCGATGACTGCACGGCCAGGTCGCCATCATCCTCTTCTTCCGGCCGCGGTGGCCGGGTCATGCCGGCAATCACGCCGACTCTCCACCACCCGCCGGACAGGTCTCTCTTGAACATAAAAGCCACACACCATCTCGACAAGCCGGCTGCGTTGAGGCGCCTCGACTCAGCTTGGACGCCATCGGGCCGGCAGGGTTCATGGTCATCACGCAAAGGGCCCCCGCCCGCCATGCGGACGAGGGCCCCGGGAAACGCCGGACCGTTTACATGTTGTCTGCGACGGCCTGACCGAACTCGGAGCACTTGAGCAGTTTGGCATCGTCCATCAGGCGGTGGAAGTCATAGGTGACCTCGCCCTTGGAGATGGCCTTCTCCATGCCCTTGAGCACCAGATCGGCGGCTTCGACCCAGCCCATGTGGCGCAGCATCATCTCGGCGGAGAGGATCAGCGAGCCGGGGTTGACCTTGTCCTGCCCGGCATACTTCGGCGCGGTGCCGTGGGTCGCCTCGAACATGGCCACGGCGTCGGACAGGTTGGCCCCCGGGGCAATGCCGATGCCGCCCACTTCCGCCGCCAGAGCGTCGGAGAGGTAGTCGCCGTTGAGGTTCAGGGTAGCGATGACGTCATATTCGGCCGGACGCAGCAGAATCTGCTGCAGCATGGCGTCGGCGATGACGTCCTTGACCACGATGGTCTTGCCGGACTTGGGGTTCTTGAACTGCATCCAGGGACCGCCGTCGAGCAGCTCGGCACCGAACTCCTCCTTGGCGAGCTCGTAACCCCAGTCCTTGAAGGCCCCCTCGGTGAACTTCATGATGTTGCCCTTGTGCACCAGGGTCACCGAGTCGCGGTCGTTGTCCACGGCGTACTGCAGGGCCTGACGCACCAGACGCTTGGTGCCCTCGACGGAGACCGGCTTGACGCCGATGCCGCAGTTCTCGGGGAAGCGGATGTTGGTGACCCCCATCTCCTCGCGCAGGAACTTGATCACCTTGTCGGCCTCCGGAGTGCCGGCCTTCCACTCGATGCCGGCGTAGATGTCCTCGGAGTTCTCGCGGAAGATCACCATGTCGACGTCGGCGGGCTTCTTGACCGGGCTCGGCACCCCTTCGAACCAGCGCACCGGGCGCAGGCAGGTGTAGAGGTCGAGCTTCTGACGCAGCGCCACGTTCAGGGAGCGGATGCCACCGCCCACGGGCGTGGTCAGCGGCCCCTTGATGGAGACGACGTAGTCCTGAACCGCTTCCAGGGTCTCTTCCGGGAGCCAGGTGTCGGCATCATAGACCTGGGTGGCCTTCTCACCGGCATAGACTTCCATCCAGTGAATCTTGCGCTCGCCACCGTAGGCCTTCTGAACGGCCGCATCGATGGCGATCTTCATCGCCGGCGTCACGTCGACGCCGATGCCGTCACCCTCGATAAACGGGATAACCGGCTCGTTCGGCACGTTCAGACTGTTGTCGGCGTTGACGGTGATCTTCTCGCCGCCTTCGGGAACAACAATGTTCTGGAACCCCATAGAGAACTCCCTTATCTGGTCTGTTCAGGTGGAGCGCGGAGTATAACATCGTCCACCCACCCGGCCCATAACAGGCCTTTCAAACTAAATGCTAAAAGGCCCCGCCCGCCAGGGGCGGACGGGGCCTGAGGGGCCTAGCGGATGCTTATCCCTTGGCCACCATCGCCAGGGCGTCATTCAGCGTCTTGCTGGGACGCATGACCGCGCGGGCCAGCTCGGGGTCGGCATGGTAGTAGCCCTTGATGTCCACCGGCTGGCCTTGAACGCCATTCAGCTCGTCGAGGATGACGGCCTCCTTGGCCACCAGGGTCTCGGCCAGGCGGGCGAAGCGCTCCTTGAGGCCGGCGTCCTTGTCCTGGGCGGCCAGCGCCTCGGCCCAGTAAAGGGCCAGGTAGAAGTGGCTGCCGCGGTTGTCGATCTCGCCGACCTTGCGCGACGGCGACTTGTTCTCCTCAAGGAACCGGCCGGTGGCCTTGTCCAGCGCGTCGGCCATCAGGGCGGCGCGCTCGTTGTCGAAGGTCTTGGCGAGGTGCTCCAGGGAGGCGCATAGGGCGAGGAACTCGCCCAGGCTATCCCAACGCAGGTGGTTCTCCTCGAGCAGCTGCTGGACGTGCTTGGGCGCGGAACCGCCGGCGCCGGTCTCGAACAGGCCGCCACCCTCCATCAGGGGCACGATGGAGAGCATCTTGGCACTGGTGCCCAGCTCAAGGATCGGGAAGAGGTCGGTAAGGTAGTCACGCAGGATGTTGCCGGTCACCGAGATGGTGTCGAGGCCACGGATCACGCGCTCCAGGGTGTAGCGCATGGCACGCACCTGGGACATGATCTGGATGTTGAGACCGGTGGTGTCGTGCTCCTCGAGGTAGGTGCGGACCTTCTTGATCAGCTCGTTCTCGTGGGGACGGTAGGGGTCGAGCCAGAAGACCGCCGGCATGCCGGAGTCGCGGCAGCGGTTAACGGCGAGCTTGACCCAGTCGCGGATCGGCGCGTCCTTGACCTGGCACATCCGCCAGATGTCACCCTCCTCGACGTTCTGGGTGAGCAGCACCTCGCCGGTGTCGAGGTCGGTGATGTTGGCCACGCCGGCCTCCGGCACCTCGAAGGTCTTGTCGTGGGAGCCATACTCCTCCGCCTTCTGGGCCATCAGGCCGACGTTGGGCACAGTGCCCATGGTGGCGGGGTCGAAGGCGCCGTGCCACTTGCAGAAGTTGATCATCTCCTGGTAGATGCGGGCGAAGGTCGACTCCGGCATCACCGCCTTGACGTCCTTCATGCGGCCATCGGCACCGTACATCTTGCCGCCGGCGCGGATCATGGCCGGCATCGAGGCGTCGACGATCACATCGCTGGGCGAGTGGAAGTTGGTGATGCCGCGGGCCGAATCCACCATCGCCAGCTCCGGGCGCTCGTCGTGGCAGGCGTGCAGGTCGCGGACGATCTCGTCACGCTGGCTCTCGGGTAGGGTGTCGATCTTCTCGTAGAGATTGGCCATGCCGTTGTTGACGTCGACCCCCAGCTCCTCGAACAGCTCGCCGTGCTTGGCGAAGGCCTCCTTGTAGAACATCCGCACGCAATGGCCGAACACGATAGGGTGCGAGACCTTCATCATGGTCGCCTTGACGTGCAGCGAGAACATCACGCCGGTCTTGCGGGCGTCCTCGATCTCACGCTCGTAGAAGTCGAGCAGCGCCTTCTTGCTCATGAACATGCTGTCGATGATCTCGCCTTCCTGCAGCTCGACCCGGGGCTCGAGCACCCGGGTCTCGCCGCTGGCGGTGAGCAGCTCCATCTTCACGTCGCGGGCGCGATCCAGGGTCATCGACTTCTCGCCGTGGTAGAAGTCGCCGCCGTGCATGTGCGAGACGTGGGTGCGCGAGGCCTGGCTCCACTCGCCCATGTGGTGCGGGTACTTGCGGGCGTACTCCTTGACTGCCTTGGGGGCGCGGCGGTCGGAGTTGCCCTCGCGCAGCACCGGGTTGACGGCGCTGCCCTTGGTCCTGTCGTAGCGGGCCTTGATGTCTTGCTCTTCGTCGCTGCTCGGCTCATCGGGATAGTCAGGCAGCTTATAGCCCTGCCCCTGCAGCTCCTTGATCGCCGCCCGGAGCTGCGGCATGGAGGCGCTGATATTGGGCAGCTTGATGATGTTGGCTTCCGGCGTCTTGGCCAGGGCACCCAGTTCGGCCAGATGATCCTCGACACGCTGCTCGTCGGTGAGGTAATCGGGGAACTGGGAGAGAATCCGGGCCGCGAGGGAGATGTCCCGGGTCTCCACCTCGATACCGGCGGCGTCGGTGTAGGCATCAATGATCGGCAACAGCGAGTGGGTCGCCAGCGCAGGCGCTTCGTCGGTGAACGTATAGATAATCTTCGGCGTTTTAGACATGGTGGCTGTGATCTCTCTGGTCACTGCGGTGGCAGGAAACTGGAACGGTTGCGCGCGCTCATGATGTGCGAAACGGGGGCTCGTCGTGCTCCACCTACGGTTCTCTATTTTTCATGGATATGGCAAGGAAGGCGCTTGGCTCCATCCTCGGTGGCGAAGTCACGACAGGCCCCGTAACGACGAGGCCGCTTCCGGCGAGCGAGCGCATTATACCAGCCACCCTGTCTCGGCGTATGATCAATAAGGCTGACACGCCGCCCACTCCCATCCCACCCCGCTTGTCGGTAAGCTTGCGCCATGAGCACCCTCTATCTCTTGCACAAGCCTTACCGCATGCTCTCCCAGTTCACCGATGATCAGGGGCGCGCCACCCTGTCCGAGATCATCGATGTGCCCGGGATCTATGCCGCCGGCCGTCTCGACTACGACTCCGAGGGGCTGCTGCTGCTGACCGATGACGGCGACTTGATACACCGCATCAGCGATCCGCGCCACAAGCAGCCCAAGACCTACCGGGTGCAAGTGGAGGGCACGCCCAGCGACGCCGCCCTGCAGGCGCTGCGCCAGGGCGTAGCGCTCAAGGACGGCCTCACCCGCCCCGCCAAGGTGCGTCGCTTGAGCGAGAGCGGCTTGGCAGAGCGCGACCCACCCCTGAATCCCAAGCGCCATCCGGTGACCACCTGGCTGGAGCTGACCCTGCGCGAGGGACGCAATCGCCAGGTCAGGCGGATGACCGCCCACGTCGACCATCCCACTCTGCGCCTGGTGCGCGTTGCCATCGGCCCCTGGCGGCTCGATGGCCTGGCCCCCGGCCAGTGGCGGCGGGAGACCCTGCACGCCCCTTCGCCCCGCACCAAGCCCGGTCACCCCCGGGCAGCGCGCCGGCAACCGGCCGGACGAGGTGGCAAGCGATGAGCCGCTGGACGCCCCGGGTCACCGTCGCCAGCGTGGTCGAGCGCGCCGGCGCCTTCCTGATCGTGGAAGAAGACTGCGGCGGGGCCGAGACGCGGTTCAACCAGCCCGCCGGCCATCTGGAACCCGGCGAGCGCATCCAGGACGCCGCCCTGCGCGAGGTGGCCGAGGAGACCGCCTGGCGGGTCGGCCTCTCCCATTACCTGGGCCTCTACATCTACACGACCCCGGGGGCTCACCTTTCACAGTCACGGCTTCTACGGCATGGCCCTGGCCCATCTGGGCACCCCCCTCGACCCGGCGATCCGCGCCGCGCACTGGCTCACCCTGGAGGAGCTGGAAGCGCTGGCGCAGGCCGGCCGGCTGCGAAGCCCCCTGGCGCTACGCCGCATTCGCGACGCCCAGGCCGGCCGGTTCTTCCCCATGGAGGTCATTCACGAGACCTGACGCGCCATCAGCAGCCGATAGAGCGCCGGGATCACCAGGAGGGTCAACAGCGTCGAGGCGAGCAGGCCCGAGATGATCGCCCAGGCCATGGGCGGCCACAGGGTCGACTGGGTCAGGGTCAGCGGCACCAGGCCGGCCACGGTGGTGGCGGTGGTGAGCAGCACCGGCCGGGTGCGTCGGGCCACCGCCGAGACCACGGCCTCGCTCACCGACTCGCCCTGGCGTCGATTGGCGTTCATCAGGTCGATCAGCACGATGGCGTTGTTGACCACGATGCCGACCAGCGCCACCACGCCCAGAATGGCGGTGAAGCCGAACGGTTGACCGGTCAGCCACAGCCCCGGTACCACGCCGATGATCGCCAGCGGCAGCGTGGTCAGCACGATGAACAGCTGGCGGAAGGAGTTGAACTGGGCGAGCAGGAAGACCACCAGCAGCAGGCCGCCGATGGGCAGCGTCTGGAACAGCGCGGTATTGGCATCGCCGGCGGATTCCGCCGCCCCACCGACGCTGTAGCGGGTTCCGGACGGCAGCTCGAGCGCTTCCAGGTGGTGCAGGATCTCGCCCAGCACGCCGTCGTAGGTCCAGCAATCGGCCACCTCGGCCAGCACCACGGTCATGCGCTGAAGGTCACGATGCTGGATCACCGCCGGTCGCCAGGTGGGCGTCAGGGTAGCGATCTCACCGAGCGGCAGCGAACGCCCTTCGGCCGAGGCCAGGCGCAGCCCTTCGAGCCCCTCGAGGGAGAAACGCTCGCCCTCCGGCGCCCGCACCAGCAGCGGGGCCGGGTCGCGCTCGGCCCGCCAGGCGCTGACCTCGATGCCGCGACTGGCAGCCGCCAGGGCCTCGGCCACGTCATGCCGCGAGAGGCCGTACTCGGCGGCGCGGGCATCGTCGGTCTCCACCCGCAGGGTGGCCAGCCCCTCCCCCAGGCGATGCCGCGCATCCCGGGCGCCCTTGGCCTCCCGCACCACGCCGAGAATCTCGCTGGCGACGTCGGCCAGGGCGGCGCGGTCCTCACCGAAGACTCGGATCTCCACCGGCGCCTCCAGCGGCGGCCCCTGCCCCAGCCGGCGCGCCACCACCTCGGCCTCGGGCAGCCACTCAGGCGCCACGGCCCTTACCCAGTCCATCAGCTCGGTCAGGTCGTCGGCACCGTCGGCCTCCACCACCAGACGCGCCAGGTGCGACTGATGCGGCTGCTCGACCAGGTTGTAGTAGAAGCGCGGCCCGCTGAAGCCGGCGAAGCGATGCACCGCCTGCACCGCCGGCCGGGAGGCCAGCTCGGCGGCCAGCACCTCGGCTCGATGGGCGGTGTCGTCCAGGTGAGTGCCCTCGGGAAAGTTGAGGTCGACGACCAGCTGATTGCGATCGGTGTCGGGAAAGAAGTCGTGGTCGAGCAGCGGCAGCATGGCGATGGCGGCCACCAGCAGAGCCCCCGTGCCCGCCAGCACCGCCAGCGGCCAGCGCACGGCGACCCGGCCGACACGCTGGCCGATGGCCTGTAGCCGCTCGTGGCGCACTGCCAGCCGGGGCTTGAGGATACCGGCGGCGAACACCGGCGTGACGAAGACGGCATAGACGTAGCTCACCGCCAGGGTCAGCATCACCATGATGGGAATGGCACGGGTGAAGTCGCCGGTGTCGCCACGGGAAAGCAGCAGCGGCACGAAGGCGGCCAGGGTGGTGCCGGTGGCCGCCAGCAAGGGCGCGGCCAGTTCCCGCACCGAGCGGGTCACGGCCTGGATGGCCGAATGCCCCTGATCGCGGTGGTACTGGATGTTCTCCACCATGACGATGGCGTTGTCCACCAGCATGCCCAGCGCGACCACCATGCCGGCTACGGCGATCTGGTGCAGCACGCCGCCGCCCATGGCGTACAGCGCCAGGGAGGATAGGGTCACCAGCGGCACGATCACCATCACCGCCAGCCCCAGCCGCAGCCCCATGACCAGGAACAGCAGCACCCCGAGAATGGCGACCCCCAACAGCAGCGAGACGCCCAGCTCCGCCAGGCGTCGCTCCACCCAGCGAGGCTGGTAGAAGGTCTCCTCGATGGCGAGCGGCGCATAGGCGGGACGCAGCTCATCCACCAGGGCGCGCAGCCGTTTGCCGATCCGGACGGCGTTGCCACGGTCGTTGGCGAGCACCACCCCCAGCGCCACCGCCGGGCGGCCGTCGTGCCACATGCGAGCGCTGGCGGGTTCCTGCGGCGCCAGGCTGACGCCGGTGAGTTCGCCGAGGGGCACCCGCTCACCCTGCCGGGTGCGGATCGGCGTGGCGGCGAGCTCCTCCAGGGACCCGAACTCGGTGAGCGGGTCGAGCACCAGGGAGCGTCCCGCCACCGCCAGGGTGCCCCCGGGCGAGGTCAGATTGCGAACGGCGAGCTGATCGCCGAGCGCCCGGGCATCCAGCCCGGTCATCTCGGCCAGCGTATCGTCCCAACCCACCACCACCTGCTGGCCAGGGTCGGCGAGCAGGTCGATACGGGACACCTCCTTGAGCCGGAACAGATCGCGGCGCAGGCGCTTGGCCGCCTCGCGCAGCTCGAGCAGATCGTCCGAGCCGGTCACCGCCAGCACGATGCCGTGGGTATCGGCATCGCGGTCGCTGATCTCTGCCTCGCCCACGCCCTCGGGGAACTGGCGAGCGGCCCGGTTCACGGCAATACGCACCTGCTCCCAGGCGGCATCGGTGTCGTAGACGTGATCGTGCATCTCGATGGTGACGTGGGCCACGCCGAGACGCGCGGTACCGATGATATCGTCGACCTCCTCGACCTGGGCCAGCGCCTCTTCCAGGGGGTTGAGAACCAGCCGCTCGACCTGCTCCGGCTCCGCACCGGGATAGGGCACCAGCACCTGGCCGAAGCGATAGGGAAAGAACGGGTCCTCCTGGCGATCCATCGCCACCCAGGCCGCCAGGCCCAGGAGGGCCAGCAAGATCGTGACGGTCAGGATCAGGCGCTTGTAGCGCAGCGACACGAGCAGCCAGCTCATGGCAGCACCCTCACCCGCATGCCTTCTTCAAGGCGCCCCTGCCCCGCGGTCACCACCCGGTCGCCCGGCGCCAGCCCCTCGCCGTTCACCGATACCCAGCCGCCGGCCAGGCGCCCAGGGGTGACGGGGGTACGCCGCACCCTGTCGTCATCGTCAAGCGCCAGCACATAGGGCGCGCTGCCGGCGGGGTCGATGACCGCCGACAGGGGCACCTGGAGCATCGGCGACGCCGCAAGCGGCAGCCGCACCAGGACCGGCTCGCCCAGCGCCGGCGCGGGCTCCGAGGCGATGACAACGATCACCGGCACCATGCCCTCATCCGCCCGGCCAATATCGGCGACTCGCCCCGTGAAGCGCCGAGCCGTCATCGAGTTCGTCAGGGTCGCTTCCTGTCCCGTCTCGAGTCGTGCGGCGTGCCTCGCCGGCAAATGCATCGCCACTTCGCGCTGGTCGAGGCCGACCAGGCTGACGACCGGCTGCCCGGGGGCGAGGTAGCCCCCGGGCTCGGCGCGCAGCTCGGCCACCTCGGCGGCAAAGGGCGCTCGCAGGGCAAGCTCATCGAGCTGGGCCTGGGCCTCGTCGCGCTGGGCCAGAGCCTGTGCGCGGGCCTGCTCGGTCGCCTCGTACTCGGAGCGCAGGCGATCCAGCTCCTCTTCGGCACTGAGGTTGCGTTCGCGCAGGGTGCGGGCACGCGACACGTCGCGCCCGAGCTGGGCCAGGCGGGCGTCCAGCTCACGCACCCGCGCCTCGGCCGCGACAAGCGCCGGCGCCATCGCCGGGTTGTGCAGGGTGGCCAGCACCTCCCCCTGCTCGACCCGCTGACCGCGCACCACGTGTCGCTCGCGCAGCACGCCGCCATGCAGAAAGGCCGAGGCGGCCCGCTCGCTGGCCCGCACCGTGCCGGGAAAGCGATAGCTCTCCTCGTCCGGCGACAGGCGCACCGCTTCGCTTTGCACGCTGGGCAGCGGCGGCTGGATTGCCTCGAGCGGCGCTGGGGACTCACCGCACCCCTGCAGCAGTACCGTGCCAAGCATCAACACCACCGCCAGGCTCACCCTCGCCATCCTCCCCATCGTGCTTACCTCCCATGAAGCGGGCCACCATGGACTGGCCGGCCGGTCAGTTATTCGTGCAAAAAAACGCTCACTCTCGCGGCGTTACGCCTTCCATGAAGATCGTCAGGAAATCCTTCAGGAACGCCTCGTCGTCGCCCATGCCCGGCCAGTGCTGGTGATGACACTTGGCCTCGAACCACTGGGTGCAGCTCATCACGAAGACGGCGATGATATGAGTGGGATTTAGGTCGGAACGCAGCAGGCCGCGCTTCTGGGTCTGGCGAATCCACTCGGCGCCCGCCCCAACGAGCTGATGATCGAGCTCGCTGCAGTGACTGTCCCCCTCCAGGTGGGTCCAGGCGAACAGCCGTACCACGCCGGGGTTGTCCCGCAGGAAGTGGAAATAGGCCTCCACGGAGCGGCGCAACAGCAGCGCATCCGGCTCTCCGGCCTCTTCGAACAAGGCCATCTGGGCCGCGAAATAGCGCTCGAAGGCACGGTCCTTGACCACTCCCCACAGCTGCTCCTTGCTGCCGAAATGGTGGTGGATCAGGCTCTTGGTGACGCCCGCTGAGCGTGCCAGCTCGCTGAGCTTGACGGCGGAGAAGCCCTGCTCGACGAACAGCGCCTCGGCCGCGTCGAGAATACGGGCGCGGGTCAGCTCGGGGGCGCGGGTCTGGATTTTCTGGGTCATGCGGCAAGCGTAATGCTAACTGGCCGGCCGGTCAATTATTCTGCCCGTAGCAGACACGCCCCCACAGGATGAAGCAACACCTCGACCTGGGGTATAATCCCCGGCCATTTGTGAACCACCGATCCCGAGAGCGCCCATGACCGCCACCCCAGGCAAGGTGATCGTCGGCATGTCCGGCGGCGTCGACTCTTCCGTCTCCGCCCTGCTGCTGCTGGAGCAGGGCTACCGGGTCGAAGGCCTGTTCATGAAGAACTGGGACGAGGACGACGGCACCGAGTACTGCACCGCCAAGGCCGATCTGGCCGATGCCGAGGCCGTGTGCGAGAAGCTCGGCATCAAGCTGCATACCGCCAACTTCGCCGCCGAGTACTGGGACAACGTCTTCGAGCACTTCCTAGCCGAGTACAAGGCCGGGCGCACGCCGAACCCGGACATCCTCTGCAACCGGGAAATCAAGTTCAAGGTGTTCCTGGAATATGCCGAGATGCTTGGCGCCGAGAGGATCGCCACCGGTCACTATGTACGTCAGGGCGAGAGGCTCGGCCAGCTGGACGGCGAGACCCGGCCGCGCCTGCTCAAGGGGCTCGACGCCAACAAGGACCAGAGCTACTTCCTGCACGCTGTGCCCGAGGCCGCCATCGCCCGCACGCTGTTCCCGGTGGGCGAGCTGGAGAAACCGGAGGTGCGGGCGCTGGCCGAGCGTCACGGCCTGGCCACCGCCCGCAAGAAGGACTCCACCGGCATCTGTTTCATCGGCGAGCGGCGCTTCCGCGATTTTCTTCAGCAGTACCTGCCCGCCCAGCCCGGCACCATCGAGACGCCCGACGGCGAGGTCATCGGCGAGCACATGGGGCTGATGTACTACACCTTGGGGCAGCGTCAGGGGCTCGGCATCGGCGGCCTGCCCCACCATCCCGAAGCGCCCTGGTACGTGGCCGCCAAGGACCTCGAGCGCAACGTGCTGGTCGCTGTGCAGGGCAAGCATCATCCCCTGCTCTATACCGACAGCCTGGCCACCGAGGCCATGGACTGGGTGGCCGGCAAGCCCCCGGCGGCCCGGGCCCGACTCACCGCCAAGACCCGCTATCGCCAGTCCGACGTGCCCTGCACGCTTCGCACGCGGGAGGATGGCGGCGTGGAGGTGGTGTTCGATGCCCCTCAGCGGGCCGTCACCCCCGGCCAGTCGCTGGTGCTCTACGACGGCGACATCTGCCTCGGCGGCGGCGTGATTCGTGACACCTGGAACGCCAAGGAGCGCGCCGCATGACCGCAACCCCGATCCACCGCGTGCCGGACTCTCCGACCGCCCGCCAGGCCCTGGCGCTGGCCGGGGTCTTCCAGGCCGCCAGCCTGGTCGATGAACTGGCTCGCACCGGCCAGGTCGATTCGCGCGCCTGGGAGACCCTGATCCACGCCACCCTGGACACCAATCCGGAGAGCTTCGAGGCGATCTACGGCGGCCACCCCAACAACCTGCGCCGCGGCCTCGAGGTGCTGGAGGCGGTGGTGGGTCGTAAGCAGGCCAACCCGGTGGTGCTGCGCTACGGCTTCTCGCTGCTGCTGCTGATGAACAAGCTGCGCGGCAACGACGAGATGATGGCCGGCCTGGGCAGCGCCTGACGCGCATCCAGGGCCAGGCCGAGCACTTCGACGCCACCCACGAGAACGTCATCGCCAGCCTCGGCGAGGCCTATCAGGAGACCCTCTCCACCTTCAAGACCCGTATCGTGGTGCAGGGGGACCCCTCGCTGCTGCAGAGCCGCATGATGCCTGAACGGGTGCGCGCCATCCTGCTGGCCGGCATCCGCTTCGCGCTGCTCTGGCACCAGCAGGGCGGCCGGCGCTGGAAGCTGGTGTTCCAGCGCGGCGCCTTGAAGAAGGCCCTGGATCAGATCGGCTGACCCTTGCCACCGCCCGTAGCCCCTTGCCACTGCCCACTTTTCAGACACAGAACCGGACACTCCACATGCAAGCCGCCCCCTGCCCCTCACCGCCCTGACCGCCCTCTCCCCCGTCGACGGCCGCTACGCCGCCAAGGCCGAGTCGCTGCGCGAGCACTTCAGCGAATTCGGCCTGATCCGCGCCCGGGTCATCGTCGAGATCCGCTGGCTGCAGCGCCTCGCCGGGCTGGCCGGCGTCACCGAGGTGCCGCCGCTCTCCGCCGAGGCCACCGCCTTTCTCGAGGCGCTGATCCGCGACTTCTCCCTGGAAGACGCCGAGCGCATCAAGACCATCGAGCGCACCACCAACCACGACGTCAAGGCGGTGGAGTACTTCCTCAAGGAGAAGATCGAGCCCCAGCCGGAGCTGCACGCCGTCACCGAGTTCGTGCACTTCGCTTGCACCAGCGAAGACATCAACAACCTCTCTCACGGGGTAATGCTCAGCAACGGCCTGAAGAGTCTGCTGCCGGTGATGCACCGGGTAGCGGACGCCATCGCCGAGCTGGCCCGGGAGCACGCCGAGCTACCGATGCTCTCGCGCACCCACGGCCAGACGGCGAGCCCCACCACGCTCGGCAAGGAGATGGCCAACGTCGCCTATCGTCTGCGTCGTCAGCTCAAGCTGATCGAAGGGGTGGAGATCCTCGGCAAGATCAACGGTGCCGTGGGCAACTACAATGCGCATCTCGCCACCTACCCGGAGGTGGACTGGGAGGCCAACGCCCGCACCTTCGTCGAGGGCCTGGGGCTCACCTTCAACCCCTACACCACCCAGATCGAGCCCCACGACTATATCGCTGAGCTGTTCGACGCCGTGTGTCGCTTCAACACCATCCTGATCGACTTCGACCGGGACGTCTGGGGCTACATCTCGCTGGGCTACTTCAAGCAGAAGACCGTCGAGGGCGAGATCGGCTCCTCCACCATGCCCCACAAGGTCAACCCCATCGACTTCGAGAACTCCGAGGGCAACCTGGGGCTCTCCAACGCCATCCTCGGCCACCTGGCCCAGAAGCTGCCGATATCGCGCTGGCAGCGCGACCTCACCGACTCCACGGTGCTGCGCAACCTGGGCGTGGGCCTGGCCTACGGCCTGATCGCCTATGAGGCGTCACTCAAGGGCATCGGCAAGCTCGAAGCCAACCCGGCGCGCCTGGCCGAGGATCTGGACGCCAGCTGGGAGGTGCTCGCCGAGCCGATCCAGACGGTGATGCGCCGCTACGGCATCGAGAAGCCCTACGAGAAGCTCAAGGCGCTGACCCGCGGCAAGCGCATCGACCAGGCCGGCTTCGCCGCCTTTATCGATACCCTCGAGCTGCCGGAGGCGGTCAAGACCGAGCTCAAGGCGCTGAGCCCCGCCAGCTATATCGGCAACGCCGTCGAGCAAGCGAAGAGGCTCTGACCATGTCTCCCGATGCCCCGCTGCCCATGCTGGGAGGCCAGAGTGCCACCGAGTTTCTGCGCGACCACTGGCAGCGCCGGCCGCTGCTGATCCGCGGCGCCTTTCCCGACTTCGAATGCCCGCTGGACCCCGACGAGCTGGCGGGACTCGCCTGCGAGGAGGGCGTCGAGGCGCGTATCGTCGAGGAGCACGGCAAGGACGGCCCCTGGCAGGTCAGCCACGGCCCCTTCGACGAGCGCACCTTCGCCAAGCTGCCCGAGCGCGACTGGACCCTGCTGGTGCAGGCCGTGGACCACTATGTCCCCGAGGTGGCCGAACTGCTCGAGCATTTCGCCTTCCTGCCGCGCTGGCGGCTCGACGACATCATGATCAGCTACGCCCCGCCGGGGGCAGCGTCGGCCCCCACGTCGACCAGTACGACGTCTTCCTGCTCCAGGGCATGGGCCAACGCCGCTGGCAGCTGGGCGGCAAGGTGGCCGACGACGCCCCCATCATCGCCGGCATCGACCTGCGCATCCTCGAGCGCTTCGAGGTGACCCCCGGCGACGACTGGGTGCTCGAACCCGGCGACATGCTCTACCTGCCGCCCGGCTGGGCCCACCACGGCGTCAGCCAGTCCGACGACTGCCTGACCCTCTCGGTGGGCTTTCGCGCCCCCTCCGCCGACGAGGCGATCACCTCCTTCGCCGACTACCTCGGCGAACAGCTGCCCGCCTCGCTGCGCTACGCCGATGCCGGCATAGCACCACCCCACGACCCCGCCGAACTCGATGACGCGGCCCTGGCACGCATGCGAGCGCTGATCCTCGAGACGCTGGACGACCCGGCCCAGCTGGCCCAGTGGTTCGGCCGGGTGATGACCCAGCCCAAGTACGTGGACCAGCTGATACCGAGCGAGACCCCCACCGCCCCCGACGAGCTTGTCGCTGAACTACAGGACGGCGCCGAGCTGGTCAGAACCGCCGGCTCACGCTTCGCCTGGCGTGCCCTGGACGACGAGCGCGCCACCCTGTTCGCCGATGGCGATGGCAGCGAATGCCCCCTGCCGTTGGCGCGCCTGATCGCCTCCGATGCTCCGCTGGATGCCGAGGCATTGGCCCTGCCCGGCGCCGCCGAGCAGCTCGCCGCCCTGCTCGACGCCGGCAGCCTAAGCTGGGATGAGGAAGAGGAATAAGGGCGAGGGCGACCATGATCAGGCAGAGGGCGAGAGTATGAAAGAGACATCGCTAAAGATCCGCGAGGGGAGCTGGGAGGCGCTCGGCAGCGAGGCCACGGAGATCCGTCGGCTCGTCTTTATCGAGGAGCAGCGGGTGCCGAAGGCGGAGGAGTGGGACGGCCGCGACGCCGCCTGCCTGCACTTCCTGGCGCTGCGGGAGGGCGTCCCCATCGGCACCGCCCGGCTGCTGCCCGACGCCCATATCGGGCGCGTCGCGGTGCTGCCCGAGGCCCGAGGCCTGGGCATCGGGGTGGCGCTGATGCGCGCCGCCATCGAGGCGGCGCGACGCCAAGGTCACGACGCCGTCGAGCTCGCCGCCCAGATCCACGCCCTGGCCTTCTACGAAAACCTCGGTTTCGAATCCTATGGCGAGTGCTTCATGGACGCCGGGATTTTGCACCGCAATATGCGCCTTCAGCTAACGTCTTGAGCCGCGCGCACTCTCGTCTCACACGGAAATCGACTACAGGATCATCCTGCCTCCCCACCGCCCTGTAGTCGAGCTACAACCCTCTCTCCCCAAGTGTCAATTGTGGAACCCCATAGCCATGGGCCATAGTGACAACAAGACGAGGTTAAAACGATTGTTCGGTAATCGATTCTCGGCAATCTTCCGCAAGCGTTTTGATCTCGATACTGGTTCGACCAAGGCCGTAAAGACTTATGCACCGTCCTGGTAGAACCTGGCATCACTTCGCAGGCGCAGCATGACCGGCGACACGCCCGTCGATGCCGCAGGCGACCGGCAGGCCAGCAGTGCGCCGCAGCGCGGCGGCCCAAGGCTGACGACTACACCTCAGATCGGAAGGATGGTTCCATGTCATACAAAGACGATATCAAGGCACTGGCTCAACTGCGTGAAGCCCAGCAGGGCAAATGGGCCGACATCAGCCCCGAGAACGCCGCCCGTCTGCGTGCCCAGAACCGCTTCAAGACCGGCCTGGACATCGCCAAGTACACCGCCAAGATCATGCGCGACGACATGGCCGCCTATGACGCCGACACCGCCCAGTACACCCAGTCGCTGGGCTGCTGGCACGGCTTCATCGGCCAGCAGAAGATGATCTCCATCAAGAAGCACTTCGGCGAGACCAAGCGCCGCTACCTCTACCTCTCCGGCTGGATGGTCGCCGCCCTGCGCAGCGAATTCGGCCCGCTGCCCGACCAGTCCATGCACGAGAAAACCACCGTGCCGAGCCTGATCGAGGAGCTCTACACCTTCCTGCGCCAGGCCGACGCCTGGGAGCTGAACCACCTGTTCCGCGACCTGGAAGCGGCTCAGAAGGCGGGTGACACTGCCAAGGCGGAAGAGCTGATCGCCAAGATCGATAATCACGAGACCCACGTGGTGCCGATCATCGCCGACATCGACGCCGGTTTCGGCAACGCCGAGGCCACCTACCTGCTGGCCAAGAAGATGATCGAGGCGGGCGCCTGCTGCATCCAGATCGAGAACCAGGTCTCCGACGAGAAGCAGTGCGGCCACCAGGACGGCAAGGTCACCGTGCCCCACGAGGACTTCCTGGCCAAGATCAACGCCGTGCGCTACGCCTTCCTGGAGCTGGGCGTGGACGATGGTGTCATCGTCGCCCGCACCGACTCCCTGGGCGCCGGCCTGACCCAGAAGATCGCCGTCACCAACGAGCCGGGTGACTTGGGCGACCAGTACAACAGCTTCCTGGACGGCGACGAGATCACCTCGGCTTCCGACATCGACAACGGCGACGTGGTGATCAAGCAGAACGGCAAGCTGGTCAAGGTCAAGCGCCTGGCCTCCGGCCTCTACCAGTTCAAGCCGGGCACCGGTGAAGACCGCGTGGTGCTGGACTGCATCACCAGCCTGCAGAACGGCGCCGATCTGCTGTGGATCGAGACCGAGAAGCCCCACGTCGGCCAGATCGCCGCCATGGTCAACCGCATCCGCGAGGTCTGCCCGGACGCCAAGCTGGTCTACAACAACTCGCCCTCCTTCAACTGGACCCTGAACTTCCGCCAGCAGGTGTTCGACGCCTGGCAGCAGGAAGGCAAGGATGTCAGCGAGTACGACCGTGCCGACCTGATGAATGAGAAGTATGACAGCACCGAGCTGGCGGCCCTGGCCGACGAGTGGACCCGCAACTTCCAGCGCGACGGCGCCCGCGAGGCCGGCATCTTCCACCACCTGATCACGCTGCCGACCTACCACACTGCCGCGCTGTCCACCGACAACCTGGCCAAGGGCTACTTCGGCGACGAGGGCATGCTGGCCTACGTGGCAGGCGTCCAGCGCCGCGAGATCCGCGAGGGCATCGCCACCGTCAAGCACCAGGACATGGCCGGCTCCAACATCGGCGACGACCACAAGGAGTTCTTCCACGGCGACGCGGCCCTCAAGGCCGGTGGCAAGGACAACACCATGAACCAGTTTGGCTGACATGGCCTGGCGGTAGAACGACTGGAACCCTTGGGGAGGCGCAGGCCTCCCCCTTTTTGTCTGGGCAGCTTGCACATTGTTTGTCGGCTTGGCCACTACACTGAGGGCACCCAAACGCCGCAGGCTGGTCAAACTCTGCATGACTGGTTAAGCTGATTAACAAACAGCGTTCCGTTATCTAATGCCGTTGCCTTACCCTGCCCTGGGCAGCATCGGCTCCATGCTCCAGGAGGTTTTCATGAAGCGTCTACTCCCCGTGCTGGCCGTTGGCCTGCTGACCCTGGCCGGCTGTGCCAACACCGCCCCCTTCGGTGGCGATGTCTATCGTGGTAGCCAGGCCCAGACCGGCCAGCAGGTCACCTTCGGCACCATCACCGCCCTTCGTCAGGTGCAGATCCAGGCCGACAGCCGCCTGGGCGGTGCCATCGGCACCGGGGGCGGCGCGGTGATCGGTGGCCTGCTGGGCAGCCAGGTAGGCGGTGGCTCCGGGCGTCAGCTGGCCACTGCCGCCGGTGTCATCGGCGGTGCCGTGGCCGGCAGCGCCATCGAGGAATCCGCCAACCGCGTGGCTGCCTGGGAAATGGAGATTCGCCGTGACGACGGCCAGAACATCGTGGTGGTCCAGAAGGCTGACCGCCAGTTCCAGACCGGCCAGCGCGTCCGCATGATCGGCAGCGGCAACAACCTTACCGTCGCACCCTACTGAGCACCGTCGTTCACGCCAGCCATGAACCAGAAGGCCCGCGGCGAATGCCGCGGGCCTTTTGATGTGGGGAGTCGGTGAGCGCCTGGGACGGCTCAGTGAAAGTTCGTCCGATCCATTGCCCAGTTGGCGAGCTTCTTGCCGACCAGCGCCACGAGGCCAATCAGGATCACGGTCAGCAGGATATCCACCGGGCGCACCAGGGTAGTGGCGCCCAGCACGCCCAGCGCCAGGCTCCACACCAGCCGATTGTCGCCGTGGGACTTCATCACCGCCGGCAACATCTTGTCGACACCGCGGCTGACACTGCTCTCCCAGCGGGTGTAGCAGAAGAAAACGATTGCGGCGAAAGCGATCAGCCAAAGCACAATCTCGATCATGGGACTCTCCATGGAAGGGTTGAGGGAAGCATTGCGAAAAATCGAATCCCGCTAGGGTAGCCGCAGGCCCTCGGTGGCGCAACCGCGCCAAAAGGCGTGAATATCCCTCAGGAGCCGCCGCGGGAATCCTGAAAATTCTCGCATCCCCCTGACAGGCCCCGGGGCGGCACGTTACCATGCTCTCTTACATGCACTCACCGAAAGGTTCATCAATGCAGATTGCGCAGAATTCCGTTGTCGCGTTCCACTACACCCTGACCAACGACGCAGGTGAAGTGCTGGACAGCTCGGAAGGCCGCCAGCCGCTGACCTACCTGCACGGCGCCGGCAACATCATTCCGGGCCTTGAAAAAGAGCTGGAGGGCCACGAAGCGGGCGAGAAGCTTAACGTCTCCGTGTCACCGGAAGAAGGCTACGGCGAGGTGCAGCCGCAGCTGGTGCAGGAAGTCCCGCGTGATGCCTTCCAGGGCGTCGAGTCCGTGGAGCCCGGCATGCAGTTCCAGGCCCAGACCCAGGGCGGCCCGCTGATGGTCACCGTGACCCAGGTGGAAGGCGATACCGTTACCGTCGACGGCAACCATCCGCTGGCCGGTCAGAAGCTCAACTTCGACGTCGAGATCGCCGAGGTGCGCGAAGCCAGCCAGGAAGAGATCGAGCATGGCCACGTGCACGGCGAGGGCGGCGTCGAGCACTGAGCCGCCGGCCCGGTCCACGAGTCACCCAGGGGCAGCCATCGGCTGCCCCTTTCTGTTGGCCTTCCGCTCAGCTACGAGCCGCTGACCGGTGCGGCTGCACTCCACGCTGGCGACGCCCGCGCCGGCGCCAGGCGAAGTAGCGCGCCAGCCAGCCCAGCAGCCGTTCGGGCTTGTGGGCATTTTTCCACACCCCGGCCGTGGCCTTGACCGCCTCGGACCAGGTCGGATAGGGGTGAACGGTGCCCAGCAGCTTGTTGAGGCCGATCCCGTGGGTCATGGCCAGGGTGAACTCGGCCAGCATCTCGCCGGCAGCGTGGCCGACGATGGCGGCCCCCAGGATGCGGTCCTTGCCGGGCACTGTCAGCACCTTGATGAAGCCTTCGGTCTGCCCTTCCGCAATGGCGCGATCCAGCTCGGCCAGCGCATAGCGGGTCACCTCATAGTCGATGCCTTGCTCGCGCGCCTCTCGCTCGTTGAGTCCCACCCGGGCCACTTCCGGGTCGGTAAAGGTCACCGCCGGCAGTGCCCGGTAGCCGACCCGGAACCGCTTCAACTCGCCGAACAGGGCGTTGACCGTGGCATGCCAGGCCTGGTGGGCGCTGGCGTGGGTCAGCTGGAACGGACCCGCCACGTCGCCGCAGGCCCAGACATTCGGCAGCACGCTCTGCAGGGTCTCGTCCACCGCCAGGGTGCCGTCATCGCGGGTCTCGACGCCCAGCGCCTCCAGCCCCATGCCGGTCACGTTGGCCTGGCGCCCCACCGCCACCAGCAGGCGGTCGAAGGCGAGTCGCTCCTCTCTCGGTTCGCCGGCGGGGCTGCGCCGCTCCACGACCAGCTCACCGGCGCCGCCCTCGCCGGCCTCGACCCGCAGCGCGCGGGTCTCCAGCCACAGCGACAGCCCCTCGGCTTCCAGGCGGCGGCGCAGCGCCTCGGCCACCTCCTCATCCTCTCGGGGCAGCAGCTGGCTGCCCATCTCCACCAGGCTGACCCGACTGCCCAGACGGGAGAAACTCTGCCCCAGCTCGCAGCCTATGGGGCCGCCACCCAGCACGATCAGCCGCCCCGGCAAGCTCTCCAGCTGCCAGAGGTTGTCCGAGGTGAGCACCTCGACGGCCTCCATACCGGGCAGTGACGGCAGCCGCGGCCGCGCCCCACTGGCAATGATCACATGGCGGGTGGTGACCAGGCGCGAGGCACCGCTCGCATCGGTCACGCGCACCCGCCAGGGGTCCTCGAGCACCGCCGAGCCGCCCATTACCTCCACGCCCAGCCCTTCATAGCGTTCACGACTGTCGTGAGGCTCCACCTCACGGATGGCGCCCTGCACATGGGCCATCACGGTGGGGAAGTCCACCCGGGCTCCCCGGCCTGGATACCGAATCGTCCGGCGCCGCGCACCTCGTTGGCCAGACGTGCCGCCCGAATCAGCGCCTTGGAGGGCACGCAGCCGGTATTGAGACAGTCACCGCCCAGCCGGTCGCGCTCGACCAGCGCCACCTTCGCCTTCACCGCCGCCGCGATATAGCTGGCAACCAGCCCCGCCGAGCCGCCGCCGATCACCACGATGTCGTGCTCGAAAGCGTCGGGACGGTCATAGCGCTTGGCCAACCGGCGGCGCTTGGCCAGCGCCACCCCGGCCCTGGCCAGCCAGGGGAAGAGGCCAATCAGCACGAAGGAGCCGATCAGTCCCGGCGAGAGAATGCCGGAGAGCGACTCCAGGTTGCCCAGCTCGCGGCCGGCATTCACGAACACTGCCGTCCCCGGCAGCATGCCCAGCTGACTGACCCAGTAAAAGGTCCACAGCCGCATCCGCGTCAGCCCCAGCACCAGGTTGATGACAAAGAAGGGAAACAGCGGGATCAGCCGCAGGGTGAAGAGGTAGAAGGCGCCTTCCCGCCGAATGCCGGCGTTGATACGCTCGAGCTGGGGAGCGAAGCGCCGCTCCAGCGGCCCCCGCGCCAGGGTCCGGGCAATCAGCGCGGCCAGGGTCGCGCCCAGGGCACTGGCGAAGGAGATGATCAACAGACCCCAGCCCAGCCCGAACAGCGCCCCGCCCAGTACCGTCATCAGGGTGGCACCGGGCAGCGAGAGCGCCGCCATGACCACGTAGAGAATGAAGAAACCGCCGACCACCGTAACGGGGTCGTCGGCCAGCCAGGCCTGGAAGCGAGCCTGCTCGTCCTTGAGATTGCTCAGGGTCAGCGCCTGATCGGCCCCGCTGAGGAAGAAGGCCGCCACGGCCAGGGCAATGATCGCCGCCAGAAACAGACGTCGCTTGGTCACGTAATTCACTCCTTGTTGACGCCGCGTCGCGGACGTCCGGTCGTTGAGGTCCCCTTGCGTCGGCGCCCTGCCGCTATCCTTACAGGGGGAACCCGAACCGCTTGACACCATCAAAACTACCACCTTTGCCCAACGAGGACTGCCCATGGCCCGCATATCCTGGAGTCTCGCCCTGCTGCTCTCGCTGGGGCTGGCCGACGCCGCCGCAGACGAGACGAGCGCCCCGCCCAGGCGATATTCGGCGGTGGCTGTTTCTGGTGCGTTGAGGAGGCCTTCGACCAGGTGCCCGGCGTGCTGGCCACTACCTCGGGCTTCAGCGGCGGGCACGTCGAGAACCCCAGCTACAATCAGGTCGTGGCGGGCGGCACCGGGCACGCCGAGGTGGTCAAGGTGGAATACGACCCCGAGCGCGTCGACTACGAGACCCTGCTCTACGTGTTCTGGCGCAATATCGATCCCTTCGCGGTGAATCGCCAGTTCTGCGATGCCGGCGAGGCCTATCGCAGCGCGATCTTCTACACCGGCGACGACGAACGCGCCCTGGCCGAGGCCACCCGCACTGCGCTGGCCGAGCGCTTCGAACGCGATATCGCCACCGAGATCAACGCCTTCGAGGCCTTCTACCCGGCCGAGGAGTATCACCAGGATTACTATCGCAAGAACCCGGTGCGCTACCAGTACTACAAGGCGGCCTGCGGCCGCGAGCGTCGGCTGGAAGCCGTGTGGGGCGACGAAGCCGGCGGCCTAGACCGGCTGCGCGCGCGCCATTGAGCGCTCGCCGTGCCATAGCCAGGCGGCGATGCCCAGGGTCACTCCCAGCAGCAGCCAGGAGGCCAGCGCCACCCCCGGCCAGCCGCCCCACTGCCAGAACGGTTCCAGCCAGGCGCTGCCAAGACTCGCCCCCAGGTAATAGAACACCAGGTAGAGCGCCGAGGCGCTGCCCCTGGCCCGCTGTGCATGACGCCCCACCCAGCTGGAGGCCATGGAGTGGGCGAGGAAGAAACCGAAGGCGTTGACGGTCAGCCCGATGAGGATCCAGACAAGCGATGCCGACAGCGTGATCAGGGTGCCCCCCATCAGGATCAGGATCCCCAGCATCATGCACGCCGGCTGCCCAATTCGGGCGGCCAGCCGCCCGGAGAGCGTTGAGCCCAGGGTACCGCCCAGGTAGGTCAGGAAAATCAGCCCCAGCCAGCGGGTCCCCAGGCCGAAGGGGGCCTCGGCCAGGCGAAAGGTGATGTAGCTGTACTGATTGATGAAGATCAGGAAGTTGATGCCGCCCAGCAGGTAGGCGGCCAGCAGCAGCGGATGGCGCAGATGCCCGCCCAGGTCGGCCAGCGCGCCGCGCAGCTCGAAACGCCGCGGCGTGAACGCCTGGGCGCTGGGCAGCAGCTTCCAGAACAGCACCACGCCCACCAGCGTGACCAGCCCCGCGGAGAGAAAGCCCGCCGAGGCACCGCCCCACTCCCCCGCCGCACCGCCGATCAGGCGTCCGCCGATGCCGCCCAGGGTATTGGCACCGATATAGAGCCCCACCGCGGTGAGCAGGGCCGGCCGCTCGAACTCGTCGCCCATCCAGGCGATGGCTACCGCCGGTAGCCCGCCCAGCAGGAATCCCTGCAGCAAGCGGAGCGCCAACAGGCTTTCGAAGTTGGGGGCAAAGGCGAGCGCTAGCGAGCAAAGCCCCGTTGCCAGCAGGGTGATGCGCATGATGGCCCCGCGGCCAATGGCATCCGACAGCGGCCCAAAGACCAACAGCGCCGCGGCCAGGGCCAGGGTCGACACCGACATGATCAGACTCACGCCCAGCGTCGAGACCCCATAGACCTCGCGCAGCGCCGGCAGCAGCGGCTGCGGCGCATAGAGATTGATGAAAACCAGAAAGGAGCCCAGACAAAGGGCCAGGGTGGCGCGCCACCAGGCGCGGGTATTTGCTTCGATCATCGTGCCCTCCTCTTGGAAAACACTGCACAAATATCTGCGCGGGCAAATCGCTGCGTTGCGCGGTGCTCGCAGTCCTCACCTATACCGCATAGGCTCCGGCTCCTGCGCTCCGTGCGCCTTGCGCTTCACTCCGCTCGCCGATTTGTTCAGCGTTTCCCTTGGCAGGGCATGATCGCGCGGGCAGAATAATAAGCCAAACAGAATAACCAGATTACTTCCATCTGTTTTACTTATGGTGATGCCGTGTCCTTGCCGTTCGATCTCCGTACGCTGCGCGTCTTTGCCACGGTGGCCCAGCGGGGCGGGTTCAGCGCCGCCGCCCGGGAACTACACGTGGCCCAGTCGGCGATCAGCCAGACCATCGCCAATCTGGAGCGCCGCCTGGAACTGACGCTCTTCCATCGCCACGAACGACGCATCAGCCTGACGCCCGAGGGGCAGACCCTGCTGGAACATGCTCAGGAACTGCTGGAACGTGCCGATGCGGCTCATCTGGCCATGCGCGAGCTGCACGGCCTGGTCAAGGGCGAGGTGCGCATCGGCATTCCCTCGATGCTCGGCTCCTACTACTTTCCGCCGCTGCTGATGGGGTTCAAGGCCCAGCATCCGGGGATTCGCTTGACCGTGGTGGAGGCCGGCGCCCGCCGGCTGCAGCGCATGATCGCCGACGGCGAGCTGGATCTGGGCGTGGTGATCGATGATGACCAGAGCCGCCATATGACGCGTCGGCACCTGGTCAGTGAGGAGATGGTGGTCTGCGTGCCGGTGGACCACCCCTTTGCGCAGCGCGACGGCATCAGCCCGGAGGAGTTCTTCGGCGAACCCCTAGTGCTCTTCCAGGACGGCTACTTCCACCGCGAATTCGTCGAGGCCCTGGCGCGCCAGACCGGCCTGGCTGCCAACGTCGCCTTTCAATCGAACCTGATTCCGCTGACCAAGGCAATCGTGCGCCAAGGCTTCGGCATCACCACTTTCCTGCGCCGCGTCGTGGATGAACCGGAGCTGGCGGCGGTCTCCTTCGACCCGCCCACCTGGCTCTCGCTGTCGCTGGCCTGGGCCCGGGACGGCTACCTCTCCCGGGCGGAGCGCGCCTTCGTCGACTTCGTGATCGCCCATCGCGGTGCGCTTTGACGCTAGCCCTCGCCCACCAGCGCGACCCGCTGCGCCAGCAGGGCCGGCGCCAAGGCGCGGCGCGCCTGCCAGTAGTGACGCTGCCAATAGGCGTTATCCAGCGCCGAGAGCATCACGCCCTGAGAAGTGGAGGCATGGAGGAAGTAGCCGTCACCGACATAGATGCCCACGTGATCGTAGGGGCCCGGAGGCCGAAAGAAGACCAGATCGCCGGCCTGCAGCTGGTCTCGTGATACCACCTCTCCCTGATGCACCTGTTCGCCGGTGGAGCGCGGCAGCTCGACGCGGAAGGTGTCGCGGAAGACGTTCTGCACCAGGGCGGAGCAGTCGATTCCCCGCTCGCTGGTACCGCCCAGCCGATAGGGGGTACCCGACCAGCGCTGGTGCTGGCCCAGCAGCGCCTGACGGATCAGCGAGGGGGGCGGATGGTGCAGGCCGTTGGCCTCTACGATGGGATTGTCCACCGGCGACATCATGGGACGCCAGGAGGCCGGCAACCCCGGCAGGGTGCGAGCAAAATACTCGCCGGGCGTCTGCATCAAGGATGAAGCGGTGCCGGCGCAGCCGGCCAGCGGCACCAGCAACATGACCACAAGGACGACACGATGCAATCGGTTTACAGCCATCTTAGCGAGACCCTCATTCCCTGAGCCGCACGTGGCCGTGTGCAAGCAGCGCCTGCATCATCGGCCTGCGTTGGGTCGCTGTGGCAGTGGTGCGATGGACGCCCGAACCACTGCCACAGCAGCCTGTCGGCGGCTAGCCGGTGGCGAAAGGTCCCTAGGAGCCTGCCGGACTTAACGCTGATCTGCTATGAAACCCGGGCTTTCGGCCAATTTCATTCGATCTGATTTGTGAAATAGCGCGCTATTCGCCTCATCAGTTCGATCAACTTGTCTCGAAATCCGTGTTCCTCGCGACGATCGGTCAAATCAGACAGGCTCCTCGCGGGACCCCGTATCAGCAAACCTGCTGAATATAAGTCAGATTTTCTCCTGAGGCGAGAGGCTAGCCCGTTTAATGGGCTCTTCGCAGACTGGCGTGAAGTGGCTCAGTGGGAGGGAGCTTCAGCTCGCGAAGTAGCGCAAAGCGCTACCCATGGGGCGGGGCGCCTGCGGCGCCTTCGCCCGGCAGAGCCGGCCTCCCACCATAAAGCCTGCGAAACATGTTCACGCTAAAGTGCGAAGAACCGCTCAATGCAGCGTGCGCGTATCCCCGGGCAGAGTGTCGATATGCATCGGCGCCCAGTGACGGGGCCGAGCCCCGGGAAATCCAGGCTCGCCCAGGGCCCCGCCAGCGGCGGAGCGCCGGACAGCCAGGCCACCAGCGCCTGGCGAAAGCCGGCCAGAAAAGCATCGCGCTCGGCGTCTCCCCCATGAAGAACGAGAAGCCGGCATACAGGCCTCGCGCGTAGGCTTCCCAGCCGCCGTAGTGTGCCGCGGCCAGGGCATGGGCACGCTCCAGCACCGTCCCAAAGGCCGCGGCATCCAGCCAGCCCAGCTGACGTCCGGCAATGGCCAGGTCAACGGCCTGAGCCAGGTCCCAGGCGGTCATGTCGAGCTCGTTGCAGCCATCCTCGTTGTCGCGCACCCGCTCGAGTCGAAGCCGGTGATTACGCTCCTCCTCACTGCTGTCGCCGGACTCGAGAATGGCAATCTCCGCGGCAAGCCGCTGTTCGTTGAGGGTGTAAGGCGCGTAGTTGACCTGGTAATCCTGGCGATCCCCCACCTCGAGCAGGAAATCGAGAAACTCGACAAGCTCCGCTCGACTCTGGAAGCCGTAGTGGCCGTCGACCCAGTCACGGATCGACACCGCCTCGCGCTCGCTCTCCCGATGCGGCTCGCTCCATACCGGACTGTTGAGTGGCCCGACCAGCGCCATGGCGGTAAAGCGCGATAGGGTGGGACGCGTTCCCGGCTCCTGCCACTCGCCGGTGCGCCAGTCCAACCAGTGGAAGGGACTGCCGGGATCTTCGAGGTGCCAGCGGATCTCGGCCACCAGCGGCGGCTGCTCGGCCTCGGGGAGCAGGGCCTCCCACTGGGACCAGGCCTCCAGCAGACGCCGCGCATCGGGATAGAAGCGGCATAGGGTGCCACGCAGGGCGTCGGCGAGAACCTCCAGCGCCGCGGCATCGAAGGCCTGACTGTCCGTGGCCATCTGCAGGTAGAAGGCGTACTTCTCGGCCATGTGAATGGTTGCCGCATGGCGGCTGGCGTGGCGCAGCGCGGCGAGGCGCTCGCGTTCGGCCTGGTCGGGGCGGCCGAACGGCGTCTCGGCCGGCGGCAGGGCGTCGTGGGCGGCATCCGCTGCCAGCTGGTTGAGGTGATGCGCCTGGGCCGGCAGCCAGTAGCGGGCCAGCGCCTCGACGCCCTCGTCAGGGTGCAGCTCGAGAGTCTCGTCGAGATAGCGCAGGGCGTCGTCGCGCCGCTCGGGGGCACCGACACCTCCGCCCCTGGCGGGTGGCAAGCTCGGGTTCGCGCACCGAGGCCAGCGCCAGCACCCAGTGACGCGGCGAGCGGCGCCACTCGGCCATGGCGTGACGCGACGCCTCGCGCTCGTCGTGGCCAAGCAGATCCTGCAGGGCCACGCGCCAGGGACTCACCGGCGAGTGCAGCAGCAGCCGCCAGTCGGCCTCCAGCGAGGCGAGCCGGTTGCGTCCCTCGAAGAGACTCCGCCCGCGCTGGTAGGCGCGCACCAGCGCCAGCCAGTCGCTGTAGCGACGCTGGATCAGGTCCGCGCCGTGGGTGGCAAAGTCGCGCGCCTCCTTCTCGCTTAGCCATCCGGCGCAGGCACCGGCCCAGGCCAGGTCGATCAGCCGCAGCCAATCCCAGGCGGCCCACTCCAGCGGCTCGCCCCGATCCAAGAACGTCAGCAGCACCTGCCCGTAGGCCTGCTCCGCTCCCTCGAGGGCGTCGAACCACTCCCGTCGAGCGGCGGCATCGGCGCCCAGCAGGCGAGTGGCGTCCAGGTCCCACCCCTGGCGATGCCCCTGGCCGGCCAGCCACAGCAGGCTGCGCAGCAGCTCTTCACGACTCTCGATCCGCCACACCTCCCCCAGCCAGGCCTCGACGTCACGCCAGTCGCCGGCCCCCGCCGGCAGGGCAATCACCGGGGCGAAGGCGGCGCGCAGTCGCCAGGCACGCTCCCCGCTCGCCTCGGGCCAGAGGTGCAGATCCCGCCGCTGCCGGGCCACCCACTCGGCGATGCGCTCCCAGGTCACCCCTTCCCCTCGTGCTCGAGGGCGGCCAGTGCCTCACAGGCCTCACCGAAGCCATCGTCGCCGTGCACCCAGCCCACGGCACTGCGTGCATGGAGCAGCGCCTCGAGCCAGGCATCCAGGTCGCGGTAGCCAGCGGTAATTTCATCGGTCAACCGCAGCGCCCAGTCATGCACACGGCGCTCCGGCAGCCAGCCGGCGGCTCCGGCCAGCGCCAGGAGTTCCAGCGCCGACAGCAGGGCCGCAGGGTCTGGGCTGCCGGCCCCGAAGGCCTCGACCAGCCGCCAGCCGAGCTCACCGCGCTCGGCCACGCCCAGCTCCACCAACCTGGCGGCGGCCGCATCGGCTTCGACGGCCAGGGGTTCCGGCTCGAAGGCCCAGTCACACAGCACCAGCTGCTGGGCCCACCAGGCTTTCAGGGGATCGATCAAGGCTCACCTCGACGTTCGGCCACAGGAAAAGGGGGCATGGCCCTGCCATGCCCGGGAAACGGCGCCTAGTGTAGCCGAAAGCGCCGCCAAGGCCGATGGGGAGAGGGTGGAAAAACTGCCCCGCGCATCGGACGAGCTCCAGTCCTCCCCGGGGCTGGCCGAGGGGACCGGAGGGCGGCGGATAACCGCAGAAAGCGCGGCGCCGACTTCCCGGCGCCATCGCGGGCATCGCATGACATGCCGGAGGGTGGCAGGGTAGCGGTCGATGCAGGCATTCTGTCGGCAGGGCTGGCGCCCTTCGGCGGCGTCAAGGAGCCGAGCCCGGAGCGGGAAGGGCCACACCGCGGCCCGGATGAGTGCACTGAACTAGACTACGTCTGTGTCGGCGGACTCTGACCGCTAGCCAATCGCTTTTTCCAAGGAGGCATCATGAACAACGCACAGCTCAACGAACTCAAGCAGCGCTATGTCGCCAGCGGTGCGGCCAGCCCGGCCACTCAGTTTGCCGACCGTGCCGAGAACGCCCTGGTCTGGGACGCCGACGGCAATCGCATCATCGACTTCGCCGGCGGCATCGGCGTGCTCAACATTGGCCACCGCCACCCCAAGGTGGTCGAAGCGGTCAAGGCCCAGCTGGACAAGGTGATGCACACCTGCCAGACGGTGATGCCGTATGAGGGCTACGTGAAGGTGGCCGAGAAGCTCAGCCAGGTCACTCCGGTGCGCGGCCATGCCAAGGTCATGCTGGCCAACTCCGGCGCCGAGGCCTTGGAGAACGCCGTCAAGGTGGCTCGCGCCGCCACCGGCAAGAACAACGTGATCTGCTTCGACGGCGGCTACCACGGCCGTACCTTCATGACCATGGCCATGAACGGCAAGGTCGCCCCCTACGCCACCGACTTCGGCAGCATGCCCGGCAACGTCTTCCGCGCCCCCTACCCCGTGCCCTACCACGGAGTGAGCGAGGACGAGGCCCTGCGCGGCCTGAAGATGGCCCTCAAGACCGACGCCAATCCCAAGGACACCGCGGCCATCGTCCTCGAGCCGGTGCTTGGCGAAGGCGGTTTCTATCCCGCCCCGGCAAGCTTTCTCAAGGCGATTCGCGAGCTCTGCGACGAGCACGGCATGCTGATGATCATCGATGAGGTGCAATCCGGCTTCGGGCGCACCGGCAAGCTGTTCGCCATCGAGCACAGCGGCGTGGAGCCCGACATCATCACCATGGCCAAGAGCATGGCCGACGGCATGCCGATCTCTGCCGTGGTGGGCACCGACAAGCACATGGACGCCTCGGGCCCCAACTCCCTGGGCGGCACCTACACCGGCAGCCCCACCGCCTGTGCCGCGGCCCTGGCGGTGCTCGAAGTCTTCGAGGAGGAGAACATCCTGGGCAAGAGCCAGGCCCTGGGCGACAAGCTGGCCAAGCGCTTCGCCCAGTGGCAGCAGGACTTCGACTGCGTGGATAACGGCCGCAACATGGGCGCCATGGCCGCCATCGACCTGGTCTCCGACAAGGCCAACCACACGCCGGACGCCGACCTGGCCGGCGCGCTGTGCAAGAAGGCGCGCGAGAAGGGCCTGATCCTGCTCTCCTGCGGCCTCTACGGCAACACCATTCGCTTCCTGATGCCGGTGACTATCGAGGACGAGGTGCTGGAGGAAGGCCTGGGCATCATCGAGGAGAGCCTCAAGGAGTTGGTCGGCAGCCAGGCCGCCGCCAGCGCCTGATACGCCGCTGCCCCACCCTGGGCCATACCCCAGCGCCTACCACCGCCCGGCCCCGGCCGGGCGGTGTCATGCCTGCCACCTTGGTCTCACTCAAGTTTGACGCCCGGCGGTCGATAGCGCCTTGGTGCCGCACAGAGAAGGCACCGGGCAGAGGCAGAATGCCTGGCCCGCCACGCAGAGGAACATCCAAGGACATGGCAATGAAAAAGACGATGGCCGCCGGCCTGGCAAGCGCGATGATCGCCTTGGGAGCCGGTCAGGCCCAAGCCAACGATGGCCGCTTCACCCTGGGGGTGCTGGCCGGCACCACCGGCGTAGGCGCCGATGTTTCCTGGCGCTTTCACGAGCGCCTGGGCGTCTCGGCCCGCTACACCGGCGGACTGGACTGGACGGCGACTTCGATACCGACGACGTCGACTATGACGGCGACGTGAGCCTCTCGGCCGGCAAGCTGGGCCTGGACGTCTACCCCTTCGCGGGGCGCTTCTACCTCACCGCCGGCATCATGCTGCCCGACATGGCGGCCAACGTCACCGGCCGCGCCAAGGGCAACGAAAGCTTCGAATTCAACGGTACAACCTACCAGGCCAGCGATGTCGGCAGCCTGCAGGGCAAGCTGACCATCGCCGACGGGTCCAGCCCTACGCCGGCCTGGGCTGGCGCAGCTCCCACCGCAGCGGCTTCGGGGTCTTCTCGGAGCTGGGCGTGATGGCCACCAATATCGACGTCTCGCTGAGCTCCAGCAATGACTTCGAGGGCCAGAGCGACGAATTTCGCCGCGATCTGCGCCGCGAGGAGCAGCGCCTGAAGGACGACGCCGACCAGCTGCCGTTCTATCCGGTGGCGGTGCTGGGGGTCTCCTACACCTTCTGAGCCCAGCGACGGGACTCGGGGATCTCCCCGCTCGGCTCGGGCATGGCCCGGGCCGAGGCGCAGGCGGCCGCTACGCCTCCCGCACCTTGCTGATCACCCACAGCAGCAGCACGGCCCCGACGATGGCGGTGACCAGTGAGCCGAGGAAGTTGCCCGCCTGCAGCCCCAGCAGGCTGAACAGGAAGCCGCCGACCACCGCACCGACGATTCCCACCCCGATATTGCCGAACAGCCCGAAGCCGCCGCCGCGCATGATATGGCCGGCGATCCAGCCGGCCAGGCCTCCGATGATCAACCAGGCAATCACTCCCATCTTGCGCTCCTTGTGTCGATGAATCGGCTACCCGTGCGATGGTGCCCGGCGCCCGTGATCGGGTAAAGCGATTTAGCGGGACTCAGAACCCCGAACCGGGTTGGGCGAGAAACGCTTCTTCTTCTGGCGTCGAGTCGCGCCCGAGGATGGCGTTGCGGTGCGGATAGCGGCCGAAGCGCAGCAGGATATCGCGATGGCGGTGCTCGAACCGCAGGTTCTCCTCCATGCCCGGCTGGTCGAACAGGCGCAGCGCCTCGTCATGGATGCGCAACGACTCGCTGTGCATATAGGGCATGTAGAGAAACACCCGCTGCGTCACGTCAAGCTCACGGTCGGCCCCTTGCGCCACGGCCTCCTGGGCCAGTGCCAGCGCCACGGTGTCCTGGGCGAAGGCCTCGGGCCGGTCCCGAAACAGGTGGCGGGAGAACTGGTCGAGCACCAGGATCTCGGCCAGCCGCCCCGCCGGGGAGGCCCGCCAACCCCACAGCTCTGCCGCCGCCGCTGCGCGATGCGTCTCCAGAAAGCGCTCGCGTATCCGGGCATCGAGGGCGGCGTCTTTGCGAAACCACTGCGCCGGCTCCAGCTCCTTGAACCAGAAGTCGAGCAGCGCATCGGCGGTCGTCGGCATATCGGCCATGATCGGCTCCTGTGGCATAGGGTCGGATCGCATCGGGCATCCTGATATCATGAGCTTAACAGCGTCCATCCAGGCCCAGTAGCCCCAACGCAGCCCAGGAGCCGGCATGCCCCTCCAAGAACTGATGGAAATGGCCATCTTTCTCTTCAATCTGACGGGACTCGCGATCTGTCTTATCGGCCTGACGTTGGCCCAGCGCATGCGCCACCGCTGGCCGGGCTATACCCTGGCGGCCGGCGGCTTCGCCGTCGCCGCCTCCCCGCTGTTCTATCAGATGCTGGCCGCTGGCTGAGGCCATGCTGCCCATCGCTCCCGCTCAGGATACGCGCCATGCGCCAGCCGCTGACCCGAGAACTGACCAGCCTGCTCGAACGCGGCCGCGACCGCCAGCTGCGCCTGGCAGTCACCGGCCTGTCGCGCTCCGGCAAGACCGCCTTTCTCACCTCGCTGGTCAACCAGCTTCGCCACGCCGGCCTCGAGGCCCGCCTGGACCTGATGCCGGCCGCCCGCGAGGGACGCCTGCTGGGGGCACGTCGGGTCAGCCAGCCGGATCTGGGCGTGCCACGCTTCCCCTACGACCAGGCCATGGCATCGCTGGACGCCGACCCGCCGCGCTGGCCGGCGCCCACCCGGGGCATCAGCGAGCTGCGGCTGTCGATTCGCTACCGCCCGGCGCGCCGCGGCCTGCTGCGCAGCGACACCGCCGAACTCGCCCTGGATCTGTTCGACTACCCCGGGGAGTGGCTGCTCGACCTGCCCCTGCTGGACCATGACTATGCCAGCTGGAGCCGCGCCATGCTGGCCAGCGCCGGCGAGCAGCGCCGCGCCCTGCTCGCCGACTGGCAGGACGCCGCCACCGAACTCGACCCCGCCGCCGAGGCCGATGAAGCCCGGCTCGCCGAGATTGCCCAGCGCTATGCCGAGAGCCTGCGGGCGGCACGGGAGGCCGGTTTCGCCAATCTCCAACCGGGACGCTTCCTGCTGCCCGGCGACCTGGAGGGCGCGCCGGTGCTGCAGTTCTTCCCGCTGCCGGCAATCCTCGACGCCGACGCGGCCGAGCTGTCCCGCCTGCCCGCCGACAGCGTCTACGCCACCCTGGCCGCGCGCTTTCACCACTATCAGCAGCATATCGTCCGCCCCTTCTATCGCGACCACTTCCGCCGCTTCGACCGCCAGATCGTGCTGGTGGATGTGCTCGGCGCCCTCAACGCCGGTCCGGAGCGCTTCGAGGACCTCGGCCAGGCGCTGGGCACCCTGATGCAGAGCTTCGACTACGGCAAACGCAGCCTGCTGTCGCGTCTGTTCGCCCCGCGCATCGACCGCCTGGCCATCGCCGCCACCAAGGCCGATCATGTCACCCCCGAGCAGCACCCGGCGCTGACCGAGCTGCTCGAGGCAATGCTGGCCGAGCCGCTCAAGGACCTGCGCTACGCCGACGTGCCGGTCAAGGCGTTGTCGCTGGCGGCGATTCGTGCCACCGAGGCCCGTGAAGTGGTCCACCAGAGCGAGCGCTCACCGGCGCTGCGTGGCACCACCCTGACGGGCGAAGAGGTGCTGGTGTTTCCCGGCGAAGTGCCGGCCCGCCTGCCAGCGGCCGAGTTCTGGGCCCGCCAGGGCTTCGATTTCCGCGCCTTCCGCCCCGCCCCGCGGGAAGGTGGCGCCCTGCCGCACATCCGCCTGGATGCAGCGCTGGACTGGCTGATCGGAGACAAGCTGCGATGAGCGACCCCAACCCCCATCCTCCCGGGACCCGCGTCCGGGGCGCCGCTTCACCCTCGAGACGCCACCGCCCGAGGCCGCCGGCGATAGCCCGCGTCCGGGCCGCGATCTTCGCCACCGACCTTCCCTCCCAGCCGGCCAGGAGCAGCGCCACCGCCTCTGCCGAGGCGGCCCTTGACGCAAGCCTGGGCCGGCCGCGCAAGCGCCGCTGGGGCCTGCTGGCACTGCTCGGCGGCGGCCTCGCACTGGGTACGCTAGAGCTTGCCCTGCGCCTGCCGGGCGCGGTCAGCGGCGGCGACTGGCTGGCCGGCGGCTGGAGCCTGCTGGGGCTGGCGGCCATCATCCTGGGCGGCGCAGCGATGCTGCGCGAAGGCTGGCGACTGCGGCGGCTCAAGCGCCACGACGCGCTGCGCCAGCGTCTGGCCGCGCTGCCCCAGGCCGATGCCGGAGAAGCACTGGCGCTGGCCCGCTCCCTCAAGCGTCAGCTCAGGCTCGACGACGATCATCCCCACTGGCAGGCCTTCCTCGCCGCCCGCCAGCCGCACCATACGGGAGACGACCTGCGTCTGCTGCTGGCGCACCACCTCCTCGCTCCCCGTGACCGCGCGGCAAGACGGCTGATCTCACGGATGTCCGGCGAAACCGCGGTGATGGTCGCGGTGAGCCCCCTGACCCTGGTCGACATGGCGCTGGTGGCCTGGCGTAACCTGGCAATGATCGACCGCCTGTGCCATCTCTACGGGCTGGAGCTGGGCTATGCCAGCCGCCTGCGCCTGCTGCGTGCCGTGCTCTACAACATGGCCTTCGCCGGGGCCACTGAAATGGCCAGCGAAGCGGGCATGGAGCTGCTCTCGCTCAACCTGGCCGGGCGCCTGTCGACCCGGGCCGGCCAGGGGCTGGGCATCGGCCTGCTAAGCGCCCGCCTGGGTCTGAAGACTCAGCGCCTGACGCGCCCTCTCGACTTCGAGACCAGCGATGCGCCGCGCATCGCCGACCTGCGCGCCGAGCTCTGGCAGCAGCTGCGCCGCCTGGACACCCAGGAGGGCGCCCCCAGCCACGCGATTCTTGACGCGGGTCATGACACCGACAGCGCAAGGGACTAGGCTCGAAGGAACGCAACCCACCCTCAACAACGCAACAGGACAATGCCCATGTTCAACTCCATCCTGGTTCCCGTCGACGGCTCAGAGCACGCCCAGAAGGCACTTTCCGTGGCCTGCCAGCTGGCCAACCAGGCCGATGCGACCCTGCATCTGCTGCATATCCCCGAGGAGCTCTCCCACGAGACGACGCTGGTGTGGGGGATCGGGGCCATCGCCATCGAGGCCTCCCGTCAGGAGCGCGAGGACGTCGGCAAGCAGGTCGTCGAGAAGGCGGCCGAGGCCGCCCGCCAGCAGGGCGCCAGCAAGATCGAGACGGTCATCGGCCAGGGTGACCCGGCCCGCACCATCATCAGCGAGGCACGCAAGCGCGGCGTCGACGCCATCGTCATGGGCAGCCGCGGCCTCAGCGATCTGAAGGGCTTCGTGGTGGGCAGCGTCTCCCACAAGGTCAGCCACGCCGCCAGCTGCTCGGTGATCACCGTGCGCTAAGTCATTCCGCTGCCGACCGCCCGTGCGGTCGGCAGTCTTGCAGCGGTATCAGGCCAGGCGCCGCTCGCTCTCGCTGTCGAACAGCACTGCGCGCCCCATATCGATACGCAGCGCCAACCGCTCTCCAGCCCTTACCCGGCACTTGGGGCCGACCCGTGCCGTCGCCTCTCCCCCGCCCAGCTTCAGCTGCAACAGGATATCCGCCCCGGTGGGTTCCACCACGCTGATAAGAGGCGTGAGCAGCACCCCCTCGGCGTATTCGCTGAGCCGGGCATCATCCTCCGCAAAGTGCTCCGGTCGCAGGCCCAGGATCACCTGACGCCCTGCCTGACCCGCCATGGCCGGCGTCACCCTGTCCCGCGGCCAGGGCAGCAGCAACGAGGGCTGGTCCGGCGTATCCACCCGCACCCGGTACTCCCCCGCCTCGTCCTCCAACGTGGCGGTAATGAAGTTCATCGACGGCGAGCCCATGAAACCGGCGACGAAGATATCCACCGGATCGTTGTAGACCTCGTCGGGCGTGCCGAGCTGCAGGATACGACCGTCGCGCATCACCGCGATGCAGTCGGCCAGCGTCATGGCCTCGATCTGGTCGTGGGTGACGTAGACGATGGTAGTGCCCAGACGCTGGTGAAGCTTCTTGATCTCGGTGCGCATGTCCACGCGCAGCTTGGCATCCAGGTTGGAGAGCGGCTCGTCGAACAGATAGACCTTGGGCTCGCGGGCCAGGGCGCGCCCCATGGCGACGCGCTGACGCTGTCCGCCGGAGAGCTGCGAAGGCTTGCGCTCGAGCAGGTGCGAGATCTGCAGCAGGTCGGCCACCCGCTCCACCGCCGCCTCGCGCTCGGCCTTGGACACCTTGCGCATCTCCAGGCCGAAGCTGATGTTGCCGCGCACCGTCATGCTGGGATATAGCGCGTAGGATTGGAACACCATCGCGATGTCGCGCTCCGCCGGGGTCTGCCAGGTGACGTCCTCGCCGGCAATGCGAATTTCACCGGAAGTGACCGGCTCGAGCCCGGCGATGGCGTTCATCAGCGTCGACTTGCCGCAGCCCGAAGGCCCCACCAGGATCAAGAACTCCCCCGAATCGATGGCTAGGCTGACGTCCTTGAGCACCTGCTCGCTGCCGAAGTCCTTGCAGACGTTGTGGATTTCCAGAGCTGCCATGTCAGTAACCTCTTGTTGTTCAGATGCTCAGCCTTTGACCGAGCCTGCCGTGAGCCCACGGACGAAATATTTACCCGCCAGTACGTAGACGATCAGCGTCGGCAGGGCGGCAATCATGGCCGCCGCCATGTCGACGTTGTACTCGCGCACCCCGGTGGAGGTGTTGACCAGATTATTGAGCGCCACCGTCACCGGCTGGGTGTCGTGGGCCGAGAAGGCCACGCCGAACAGGAAGTCGTTCCAGATCTGGGTAAACTGCCAGATCACCGAGACCACGATGATCGGCGCCGACACCGGCAGCAGGATGCGCCAGAAGATGCGGAAGAAGCCGGCCCCGTCGAGCTTGGCCGCTGCCACCAGCTCGGTGGGCACCGCCACGTAGAAGTTGCGGAAAAACAGCGTGGTGAAGGCGATGCCGAAGGTCACGTGGACCAGGATCAGCCCCGCCCGGGAGCTCGACAGCCCCAGCCAGCCCAGCGTCTGCGCCATGGGAAGCAGCACCACCTGGAAGGGAATGAAGCAGCCGAACAGCATCAGGGCGAAGAGCAGCTCCGAGCCCTTGAAGCGCCACTTGGTCAGGGCGTAGCCGTTGAGCGCGCCGATGATGGTGGAGATCAGCACCGCGGGCACGACGATGGCGATGGAGTTGAAGAAGTAGACACCCACGCCCTCACAGCGCATTCCCGTGCAGGCTTCGCCCCAGGCCTTGGCCCAGGGCGCCAGGGTCGGCTCCCGGGGCAGCGAGAGCAGCGTGCCAGGGGTGATCTCGGCCAGCGGCTTGACCGAGGTGATCAGCATCACCGCCAGCGGCAGCAGATAGAACAGCGCGGCCAGCAGCAGCACGGCGTAGAGAGCAAACCGGCCCAGCCGGGCGCCGACGGTGCGACGACGAATGACGTTATCCATGGCGGCGGTTCCTCAGCTCGGAGTAGAGGTAGGGAATCAGGATCGCCAGCACGCCGCCCAGCATCAGCATGGCGCTGGCCGAGCCCAGGCCGATCTGCGCCCGGGTGAAGGCATGGGCGTACATGAAGGTGGCCGGCAGGTCGGAGGCGTAGCCAGGACCGCCGCCGGTGAGCGCCACCACCAGATCGAAGCTCTTGATGGCGATGTGGGAGAGAATCATCACCGCACTGAACACCACCGGGCGCAGGCAGGGAATCACCACGCGCCAGTAGATGCGCGCCAGGCTGGCCCCGTCGAGCTGGGCGGCCTTGAGGATGCTGTCGTCAATACCGCGCAGCCCGGCGAGAAACAGTGCCATGACGAAGCCCGAGGCCTGCCACACTGCCGCGATCACCAGGGTGTAGACGGCCATGTCCGGGTCGATCAGCCAGTCGAAGCGGAAGTTCTCGAAGCCCCAGCCGCGCACCATGGCCTGAATGCCGAGCCCAGGGTTGAGCAGCCACTTCCACACCACCCCGGTGACGATGAACGACAGCGCCATGGGGTAGAGGTAGATCGTGCGCAGCGCGCCCTCCTGGCGGATGCGCTGGTCGAGCAGGATGGCCAGCAGCAACCCCAGCGCCAGGCAAATCGCCACGAACAGCCCGCCGAACACCACTAGGTTGGTGGAGGCCACCCACCAGCGGTCGTTGGCCATCAGCCGCGCATACTGGGCGAAGCCGACGAACTCATAGCTGGGCAGCATGCGCGAGTTGGTCAGCGAGAGAATGAAGGTCCACAGCATGAAGCCGTAGACGAAGAACAGCGAAATGGCGATTGAGGGCGCCAGCACCAGCTTGGGTAGCCAGGCCTGGAGCCGGCCGGAGTGGCTGCGCCGGAAGCCGGCACCGTTGGCGGGGGGCGCCACGGAACTAGACAGGGACATAGCGGGAAACCTCGGGCGTGAGCGGCGTGGCACTGGGGCCAGACCTGAAGGACTCAGGCCCGGCCCAACGTCAGGCTGGAATTACAAGGCGGCCTGGGCGGCATTGACCATGCGCCTGGCGGCTTCTTCGGCGGCCATGTCACGCGCGTTGAAGTAGTTGGTCACCACGTCGAAGATCGCACCCTGAACATCGGCACGAACGGCCATGCCATGGGCCATGCTGGGCACCAGGCCACCCTCTTCGGCGGTACGCTGGAAGTCGTCCATGGACTGCTGGGCGCAGGCGTCGAATTCGCTCATGTCCAGGTCGGGACGGGCGGGAATCGAGCCCTTGGCCAGGTTAAAGGCTTGCTGGAAGGTGGGCTCCAGGACCAGGCGTGCCAGGGCCTGCTGCGCCTCGCGCTCTGCCCCTTCGACGCGGAACATGGCCAGGCTGTCGATATTGAACGTGAAGGCATCCTGGGTGCCCGGTGCCGCTGCGCAGAGGTAGTCCTCGCCGGAGGTGAGCCCGGCGGCGGTGAACTCGCCCTTGGCCCAGTCGCCCATCAGCTGCATGCCGGCATCGCCGTTGATCACCATGGAGGTGGCGATGTTCCAGTCGCGGCCCGGCATGTCGTCGTCCATCAGCCCGCGCAGGCGCTTGAAGGTCTCCAGTGCCTCGACCATCTGCTGGCTGCCCAACGCCTCTTCATCGAGCTCGACCAGCGCGCGCTGATAGAACTCGATGCCCGCGCTGGCCAGCAGCACGCTTTCGAAGACGGTGGCGTCCTGCCAGGCCTGGCCGCCGTGGGCCAGCGGGATGTAGCCCGCCTCGCGAATCGCCTCGCCAACGGCGAACAGTTCGTCGAGGCTGGTCGGCATCTCGACACCGGCGGCCTCGAGCACCCCCGGATTGGCCCACAGCCAGTTAACCCGATGTACATTGACCGGCACCGCCACATAGCTGCCGTTGTGGCGCATCACCTCGGCCACCGTGGGCGGCAGCAGCGCGTTCCAGCCTTCGGCCTCGGCCACCTCGTCGAGTTCGCCAAGCAGACCGAGCTCGCCCCACTCCTGGATCTCGGGCCCCTTGATCTGGGCCGCCGATGGCGGGTTGCCGGACATGGCACGTGACTTGAGCACGGTCATGGCGGTCTCGCCACCGCCGCCGGCCACGGCAAAATCCTGCCAGCCGAAGCCTTCGGCCTCCATCAGCTCCTTGAGCACATTGGCCGCGCGGGCTTCGCCGCCGGAGGTCCACCAGTGCAGCACCTCCACTTCGCCGGCATTGGCGCTCCCCAGTGCCAGGGTGGCGGCCAGCGAAGTGGCCATGACCAGCGGGGTCTTCTTGAACGAGTACATCGGCATGCTCCTGCTGTTGTTATCGAGCCCGGTTACAACCAGGTATTCGTAACGTTAACCGAGAGCTGCCGCCGGCAGGGTTACCTACTTCTGCAAAGTATTGGCGCTATATTACAACGGCGTAACATCCCGGGGACGCGGCAGCGTCAGGGTGACCTCGAGACCGCCTTCGGGATGGTTGTCCAGCACCAGTTCGCCGCCCAGCGCCCGGACGATATGACGCGCGATGCCGAGGCCCAGGCCACTACCCCCGGTGTTGCGGCTGCGTGAGGGTTCGAGTCGCACAAACGGCGAAAACACCCGTTCGAGCTGGGCCTCAGGAATGCCCGGGCCATGATCGCGGATGCGGATCGTGAGCTGCCGGGGGAGTCACTCAGCGTGACATCGGCCCTCTTGCCGTAGAACACCGCGTTTTCCACCAAGTTGGCCAGGCAACGCTTGAAGGCCAGCGGCTTGACCGACACCGGCGCGGCATCGCCCATGACCGTCACCCTGCCCCCCTGCAAGGCCAGCTCCTCGGCCAGCTCTTCCAGCATTTCACGGGGGCTCAGCGCCTCCACCGGCTCATGCAGATCGAACCCCTTGACCGACGCCAGCGCCCCCTTGACCAGCAGATCGAGTTCGTCGAGCGAGGCGCAGAAGCGCTCGCGCTGGAGCGGGTCGTCAAGCATCTCGGCACGCAGGCGCAGTCGGGTGATCGGGGTCTTGAGATCGTGGGAGATGGCCGAGAACAGGCGCTCGCGCTCATCGACCTGTTCGCGGATGCGCTCCTGCATGCGGTTGAAGGCCGCCGCGGTGGCAGCGACCTCACGCGGCCCCGTCTCGCGCAGCGGTGGGGCATCGAGGTCGCGCCCCAACTGGCGTGCCGCCCTCCCCAGCCTCGCCAGGGGCCGGGTGGCGCTGCGAATGCCCACCAGTGACAGTCCCAGCACGGTAAGCAGCACGATCAGGCCCGCCAGCAGCCGCTCCCTGGAGAGCCAGGGGTTCTCGACCAGCAGGTCGGGCACCGGCAGCAGCGTGGCCACATAGAGCCAGGCGCCAGGTTCGAGCTCGAGCTGCACCACCAGGATCGGCGGCGACAGCGGCTCCAGCAGCAGGCTGTGCTGCCCCCAACGTGCCGGCAGGTCGTGCAGCAGCACCTCGTTGTTGAAGACACGCAGGGTCTCGGGACGCGAGAACTCGACGACCACCTCGTCGAGATTGAGTTCTTGGGCCAGCACGGCCTGGAAGTTGTCCACCACCATCCGCTTGGCCGCACCGGCCCCGACATCCTCGATGCCGATACGTCGCTCGTTGACGCTAACGAAGAAGCGCGTGCCGCCCATGTCACGCAGCTGGTCGAGGACGATATGCCGGTACTCATAGGGCAGCGAGCGGAAGAAGCGCACGGTGGAGGCCACGCTGAAGGCGACGTTGTTGGAGAGCTCATCGAGCTGCTCGAGCTGGCTCGTGCGCACCTGAGTGGTCCAGATGGCGTAGCTGGCGAGCTGCGCCCCTAGCACCCCGACTACCATGATCAGCACGAAGCGCCCACTCAGGCTACCGGGCAAGCAGCGGGCCCAGCGGCGACGCAACCGTCGCCAGCGCTCCCCTTCGCTCACGGCAGCGCTTCCACTGGGCAGGTGAGCACGTAGCCGGCACCGCGCACGGTGCGGATCAGCTGCGAGTGCTGGGCATCCTTGCCGAGGCGCTGGCGCAAGCGACAGACGTGCACGTCGATGGAGCGATCCAGCGGCGGCGCCGTGCGGCCACGGGTGAACTCGAACAGTTCCTCGCGGGAGAGCACACGACCGGGATGCTCAAGGAACACCTGCAGCAGTTGGAAGTCGGCGCCGGACAGGGCGCACCGCTCGCCCGCAGCGTCGATCAACTCACGGGTCATGCGATCAAGTCGCCACTCGCCGAACGACACCAGGCGGGCCTCAGCGGGGTCGCACGACGCCGCGACCGGGGCACGGGTACGGGTACGGCGCAGCACAGCCTTGATGCGCGCCAACAGCTCGCGGGGATTGAAAGGCTTGCCCAGGTAGTCGTCGGCGCCCAGTTCCAGCCCGAGAATGCGATCGGTCTCGTCGGCGCTGGCGGTGAGCATGATGATCGGCACCTCGCTGTCGCGGCGCACCTTGCGACAGATAGTGAAGCCGTCATCGCCGGGCAGCATAATATCGACAATGAGCAGGTCGGGCGCTTCGCTTGCCAACAGGCGATGCAGCGCCTCAGCATCCTCGGCGGCCAGGGCACGATAGCCGTGGCGCCCCAGGTAGTCGACCAGCAGTTCGCGGATTTCGGGGTCGTCGTCGACCACGATAAGAGTGGCGGGTGTTGTCGTCATCGTTTTCCGATGGCAGAGGCGATGCCGGGGCAGCGCCGTGAATCGTTGTCGTTATGGGCTCGATGATGGGCATGCATGAGCGGCTCGGCAAGGGATCCTAGACCAACGTCGCAATGCGCACCCGACCATCCTGAGCCCTCTCGCCCACGGGCCGCGACGCAGGCCTGAAGGCCCAACAGCCAGTACGCGACGCCCCGTTCCAGACGCCGCATCCTCTGCCCACCTCGCCGAAAGCCGCGGTATGGCCACACGCAGCGCCTTGAGGAACGCAAGCCCAAGCCATCATCTACCCGGTGCGATTGGCGTCACCGACGGGAATCCGTATAGTGGCCCTCTTATCCCGCCACACGTTCGTGACCATGCTGCAGAACAATCCGCTGCTCGCCCAGCTCAAGCAAGATATCCGCAAGACCATTCCCCGCGCCGAGGGAGTGATCAAGGCCACCGACAAGGGCTTCGGCTTCCTCGAGACCGACGATGGCCAGTCCTATTTCGTCCCGCCCCCGGCCATGAAGCAGGTGCTGCACGGCGACCGCGTTCAGGCCATCATCCACGACAACGGCGACAAGAGCTCCGTGGAGCCCGACACCCTGCTCGAGCCGGGACTCTCGCGCTTCATCGCCCGGGTTCAGAAGCGCGATGGCCGCCTGGCGGTAGCGCCCGACCACCCCTCGATCAAGAACGTGCTCAAGGCGCGGATCAAGCGCAGCCTGGATGAGGCGAGCATCGCCGACGGCGACTGGATCGTCGCCCGGCTGGTGCGCCACCCGCTCAAGGAGAACGATCGCGGCTTCTTCGCCCAGATCGACGAGCTGGTGGCCAAGGCCAGTGACCCGGCGGTGCCCTGGCGGGTGACCCTCGCCCGCCATGCCCTGGAGCAGGAGTGCCCCGACGCCGGCGACGACTGGCCGCTGCGCGACGAAGGCCTCACCCGCGAGGACCTCACCGCCGAGCCGTTCTTCACCATCGACAGCGAGAAGACCCGCGACATGGACGATGCCCTGCGCATCGTGCCCCGCGAGGGCGGCGGCTGGGCGCTGACCGTGGCTATCGCCGACCCGACGGCCTACGTCGAGGAGGGCCACGCGGCGGACCTCGAGGCGCGCACCCGAGCCTTCACCGTCTACCTGCCGGGCCAGAACGTCACCATGCTGCCCGAACAGCTGGCCGACGACCTCTGCTCGCTGTGGGAGAACCAGAAACGCCCGGTGCTGGCCTGCACCCTGGAGGTCGAGGCGGACGGCAGCCTGGGCGACTACCGCTTCTTTGCCGCCACCGCGAAGTCCCACGCCAAGCTCGCCTACGATCGCGTCTCCGACTGGCTCGAGGGTCAGGGCGACTGGGCCCCCGAGGCGGCCATCGCCGAGCAGCTCGAGGCCCTGCGCGACCTCACCGAGGCGCGCAGCGCCTGGCGCGCCGAGCACGCCCTGGTGTTCAAGGACCGGCCCGACTACGTCTTCGACCTGGACGACGCCGGCAACGTGCTGGACATCCGCACCGAAGAGCGGCGCATCGCCAACCGCATGATCGAAGAGTCGATGATCGCCGCCAACGCCTGCTGCGCCGACCTGCTGGCGGAGAAGGTCGGACACGGTATCTTCAACGTGCACCGCGCCTTCGAGCCGGACAAGGCCGAGGCCGCCCACGAGTTTCTCACCGCCCAGCAGGTCGAGGTGGAGCTCGAAGCGCTCTCCGAGCTGCCGCGCTACAAGGAGCTCAAGCGCGCCCTGGAGAGCCGCGACGATGCCTGGCTGGATGCCCGCCTGCGCCGCTTCCAGGGCTTCACTAGCATGTCGGCCAAGCCCGGCCCCCACTTCGGCCTGGGCCTGGCTGCCTATGCCACCTGGACCTCGCCGATCCGCAAGTACGGCGACATGGTCAACCACCGCCTGATCAAGCGCGTGCTCAAGGGCGAGCAGGCCCCGGCCGAGGCGAGCCAGCAGCTCACCGAGCAGCTCACCGAGCGTCGCCGCCTCAACCGCATGGCCGAACGCGACGTCAAGGACTGGCTCTATGTGCGCTACCTGACCGGCGCGGCACAGAATCAGGATACCTTCGACGCCGAGATCATCGCCATCAACCGCGGCGGCATGCGGGTGCGACTCACCGCCAACGGGGCCACCGCCTTCGTCCCGCGCCGATGATGCATAGCGACCGTGACAAGGTCGCCATCGACGACAAGGAGGGGCGCATCCAAGTGGAGGGCGAGGAGCGCTTCAAGCTGGGCGACCATATCCGTGTGGCGCTGGTCGAGGCCCGCGAAGAGACCCGCTCGCTGGTGGCCCGCCCCGGAGAATGAGGCGGCTGACCAGGTCAGGCAGCAAAACGGCAACCCTCGGGTTGCCGTTGTCTTTGAGGCCGAAGGGGCACTGCGTTGGCAGGCGCATTCGCACCGCGCCGACGACTATGCCATCGTGAAGCGATAGCGCACGACCACCGGGATGAGGGATGGCAACGGCGCATCCGAAGATTCTCAAGAGACGCAGGGAAATGGCTAAACGCTTGGGGCTTCGCGGCCAGTCCACCCTGGCGCTGCTGCTGGCCTGCCTAATCGCTCTGATCCCAGCGCTGCTGATCGGCTGGCAGGCCGTGGATGAGGTGCGGCGCCACTTCGCCAGCGCCTACGCCGAGCAGTATACCCTGCTGCAGATGCAGCGCGTCATCGCCCCCGTCTCCCGAGAGCTGGCTCTCTCGCGCCGCTTTGCCGGGTCCGTGGTGACGCGCGAGTGGCTGCGCACCCCCGAGGACCCGCAGCGCCGCGCCCGCTTTCTGGACGAGGCAGAGGGCTATCGACAGCAGTTCGCTAGCAACGCCTACTTTGTCATCGATCACGCCACGGGCGACCGCTACGTCGGCGACGGCTCGCCCAACGGGGAGCTGGCCCCCCAGCACCGACTCTCCCCGAGGCGCCGGCTGACAGCTGGTACTTCGACACCATGTCGAGCACCTCCACCTACCGTATCAGCGTCAATGCCGACCCCACCCTCGAGCGAGCGATGATCTGGGTCAACGTCAAGGTGCGCGACAACGGCGAGACGCTGGGGCTGGCCGGTGGCGGCATCGACCTCGGCCAGTTCCTCAACCGCTTCCTTCGTGACAGTGCTCCCGGGCTCACGCCGATGATTGTCGACGCACGTGGCACCCTGCAGGCCCATCCCGACAGGACATACCTCGATCATCCGGAGGCGGCCCATACGCCATCCGCCACGCCATCGGGCCAACGCCTACACGCGATGGTACCGACCGCCCAGCGCGATGACGTCCGTAAAGCCCTCCATGACGCCATGCGTCGCCCCGGTCACATCGTCGCCCTGGACGTGGAACTGGAGGGCGAGCCGCGTCTGCTCTCCGTCGGCTACATTCCAGAGCTACAGTGGTTTCTGGTCACCGCCCTGGACCTGCAATCCGCCGCGGTGCTCGACAGCCGCTGGCTGTGGCCGCTGGTCGGCGGGCTCGGCCTGCTGCTGGCGCTGCTGACGGCGGCCTTCGCCTATGCCACCCATCGCCTGATCCTCGCGCCCCTGGGCCGGCTGCAGCTCTCCGCGAAGGCCATCGCCGCAGGCGACTATGCGCCACGACTGCCCACCGACCGCTTCGATGAGATCGGGGCGCTCTCGCGCGCCTTCTCCGACATGGCCGACCAGGTGGCCGACCATACCCAGCGGCTTGAGGAGAAGGTCCGCCAACGCACCCGCGATCTCGAACAGGCCAATGACGAGATGCGACGCGCCCGGCGGCAGGTGGATGCCTCACTGGAGTATGCCAGCATCATCCAGCGCGCCATCCTGCCGCGCGGACAGCTCGATCACCACCTGGCCGACCGACATGCGGTGGTGTGGCGGCCGCGTGATCAGGTGGGCGGTGACATCTATGTCTTCCGCGCTGACCAGCAGGGCTTCCTGGTGGGGGTAATCGACTGCGCCGGCCACGGTGTTCCCGGCTCGCTAATGACCATGCTGGCCCGCGCCATCGTCGATCACGCCATCCTGCGAGCCGGCCCGCACGACCCGGCCGCCATTCTCGACGAGATGGATCGCCAGAACCGCGCCACACTGCACCGTGACACCCTGCCCCGCTCCATTGCCACCCACATGGACGCCGCCCTGGTATGGGTCGAGCCCCACCGCGACCGGATGACCTTCGCCGGCGCCAAGCTGCCACTCTATACCAGCGACGGCGAGCGACTCGAGATCTATCCGGCCGGCAAACGTGCCCTCGGCCATAAGCGCCCCGAGCCCTTTCACAACCAGACGCTGACGCTCAGGCGCGGCTGGACCTACACGCTGTGCACCGATGGCTTTCTCGATCAGGCGGGAGGCGAGCACGGCTTCGGCTTCGGCAACCGCCGCTTCGAGGCAATGCTGATACGCCATGCCCGGGCCCCGATGGCAGCGCAAGCCACCGCCTTCGAGGCGGAGCTGGATGCCTATCGCGGCCCACACCCACAGCGTGACGACATTACCCTGGTCAGCTTCCGCTTCGAGCCGGACGACCCTCATGCCAGACCGACCGCCCCTCCCCCGGCGGCCACATGACCCACGGAGACCCGTCATGGACCTGTTGTCCCTTCGTGAAAGCTACCTGCAACAGCAGATCATGCTCTGCTTTAACGGCCCCATCTCGCGCAGCCTGATCGAGGAGATCGGCAATGCCCTGCGCAACTACCTGCAGGGCCAGCCAACGCCTCCTTCGTCTGCCATGGATGTGTTCGCGGTGTACATCGAAATGACCCAGAACATCCGACACTATGCCAAGGCTCAGGGGTATAGCGACGAGCAGGCCACCGCGACTATCGCCGTAGCCCGGGATGAGGCGGGGCGCTATCTGGTCTCGGCAGGCAACCTCGTGGAGATGGCGGATGGACGGCGGCTGGTCGAGATGGTCAACGAGCTGGCGCACCTCGATGCCGGCGAACTCAAGCGTGCCTACAAGCAGCAACTGCGCCGCCCCCGCGATGAACAGGCCATCAGCGGCGCGGGCCTGGGCCTGCTCGACATGGCTCGCAAGTCAAGCAAGCCGCTGGACCCCGTACTTCAAGCGTTGCCTTCTGGGCAAGGTTTCTTTAGCCTGACGGCTACTATCTGACCCGACCTCGATGCCCATGACTCACGATCTGACTATTCCTGGCAGCCAGTCGACCCCGGCGATCCAGGCCAGCTGGCAGGCAGGACGACTCAGCATGCAGGGGGACTCCTACCCGGAGAACTCCTACGAGCTCTTCACCCAGGTCATCGACTGGACGGAACGTTTCCTGGCCGACGCCACCCATCCGCTGACGCTTGATCTGGAACTCATCTACCTCAACACCAGTTCGGTGAAGGCGATGATGGATATCTTTGACATGCTCGAAGACGCCCACCAGGCGGGACGCCAGGTACGGGTGGTTTGGCACTACGACGAACGCAACGAGCGAATCGCCGAGCTGGCCGAAGAGTTCAAGGAAGACTGCACCTTCGACTTCGCCATCACCCCAGTCCAGGTGGCCCCGTGAACCGCCCGGAAGAGGAACGCCTGCTCGCTGAGGTGGAGGCCCTGCTCGCCGAGCCGAGCTACCGGGCGCATCCGCTGTATTCGGCGCTGGAGCGGCTGACTCGGAGCCACCTGGAGCAGGCACGCCGCCTGGAGCGGTTGATCGGCATTGCCGACGGTTTCCAGCGCACCGCCCAGGATGACCTCCATGCGACGCGCCATGCGCTGGAGCGTCAGCTACGACGCCAGCGCAAGCTGTCGCGCATCGCCGACCGCTATCAGGCGCTGCTCAGCGAGCGCAACGAGGCCTTGCGTAATGAATCGCATTACGACCCCTTGACCGGACTGGGCAACCGTCGCCTGCTGCACGAGCACCTGGAACGGCTGATCGGTACCAGTGAACGGCATCACCGCCCCTTCACCCTGGCGATGCTCGACATCGATCACTTCAAGCGGATCAACGACCGTTTCGGCCATGAGGTCGGCGACCGCGCCTTGATCTTGCTGTCCGAGACCCTGCAGGCAACCCTGCGGACCAGCGACCACTGCGGTCGCTGGGGAGGTGAAGAATTCCTGGTGATCCTGCCGGAGACTACCCTCGAGCAGGCCCAGCCACTGATGAATCGGCTGTGCAACCGCATGCGTCACCTGGATATTCGTCAGGACGGCGAATGCCTGCGGATCACCGCCAGTGTCGGAGTCGCCCAGCATCGCCCGCCGGACGGCTACGAACGCACCCTCCAGCGCGCCGACGAGGCCCTGCTGCGAGCCAAGCGCCAGGGCCGCAACCGCTGGCTGGCGGCAGGCTGAGTCCTCCTCACCGGCCGCCGATACGCAAAGAGCACCCGAAGGTGCTCTTTGCAGGATGACGCAGGGTCGCGGCGGCACTTACCAGCCGGTCACTTCCTTCAGCGCATCACCGATCTCGGCCAGGGAGCGCACGGTCTTCACGCCGGCGTCTTCCAGGGCGGCGAACTTCTCGTCCGCGGTGCCCTTGCCGCCGGAGATGATCGCACCCGCATGGCCCATGCGCTTGCCGGGAGGGGCGGTCACACCGGCGATGTAGGAGACCACCGGCTTTTTGACATTGGCCTTGATGTAAGCGGCGGCTTCTTCCTCGGCGGTGCCGCCGATCTCGCCGATCATCACGATCGCCTCGGTCTTGGGGTCCTGCTCGAACATCTCGAGGATGTCGATGAAGTTGGAGCCCGGGATCGGGTCACCGCCGATTCCCACGCAGGTGGACTGGCCAAAGCCGTGATCGGTGGTCTGCTTGACCGCTTCATAGGTCAGGGTGCCGGAGCGCGACACGATACCGACCTTGCCCGGCTGATGGATATGGCCCGGCATGATACCGATCTTGCACTCGTCCGGGGTGATCACGCCGGGGCAGTTGGGACCGATCAGGCGCACGCCGAGCTCGTCGCACTTCACCTTGGCCTGCAGCATGTCCAGGGTCGGAATGCCCTCGGTGATGCAGACGATCAGCTTGATACCGGCATTGGCGGCTTCCAGGATCGAGTCCTTGCAGAACGGAGCCGGCACATAGATCACGCTGGCCTCGGCGCCGGTCTTGTCGACCGCTTCCTTGACGGTGTTGAACACCGGCAGGCCCAGGTGCTCCTGGCCGCCCTTGCCCGGCGTCACGCCACCGACCATCTTGGTGCCGTAGGCGAGCGCCTGTTCGGAGTGAAAGGTCCCCTGGCCACCGGTGAAACCCTGGCAGATGACCTTGGTGTTCTTGTCGATCAGGATGCTCATTACTTGCCCTCCGCCGCTTTGACGACCTGCTGTGCCGCGTCAGTCAGGCTGGTAGCAGCGATGATGTTCAGACCGCTGGAGGCCAGTTTCTCGGCACCCAGCTCGGCGTTGTTCCCCTCCAGGCGCACCACGACCGGCACGTTCACGCCGACCTGCTCGACGGCCCCGATAATGCCCTCGGCGATCATGTCACAGCGCACGATGCCGCCGAAGATGTTGACCAGCACGGCCTTGACGGAATCATCGGAGAGGATCAGCTTGAAGGCTTCCGCCACGCGCTCCTTGGTGGCACCACCGCCCACGTCCAGGAAGTTCGCCGGCAGGCCGCCGTTGAGCTTGATGATGTCCATGGTGCCCATGGCCAGGCCAGCGCCATTGACCATGCAGCCGATGTTGCCTTCCAACGCCACGTAGTTGAGATCCCACTCGGCGGCCTCGGCCTCACGGGCGTCTTCCTGAGAGGGGTCACGCATGGCCTGGAGATCCGGATGACGATACAGGGCGTTGCCGTCGAGGCCGAGCTTGGCGTCCAGGCAGTGCAGGTTGCCTTCGTCGGTGATCACCAGCGGGTTGATCTCGAGCAGCGCCAGATCCTTCTCGTGGAAGAGGCGGGAGAGGCCGAGGAAGATCTTGGTGAACTGCTTGACCTGGTCGCCCTTGAGGCCCAGAGCAAAGGCCAGCTCGCGCGCCTGGTAGGGCTGAGCGCCCACCAGCGGGTCGATCTCGGCTTTGAGGATCTTCTCAGGGGTCTCCTCGGCGACCTTCTCGATCTCGACGCCACCCTCGGTGGACGCCATGAAGACCACGCGGCGGGTGGTGCGGTCGACCACGGCCCCCAGGTAGAGCTCGTTGGCGATGTCGGTGCAGTTCTCGACCAGGATCTTGGCGACCGGCTGACCGTTCTCGTCGGTCTGGAAGGTCACCAGGTTCTTGCCCAGCCACTGCTCGGCGAAGGCCTTGGCCTCCTCTGGGCTCTTGATCAGCTTGACGCCACCGGCCTTGCCGCGGCCGCCCGCGTGCACCTGGGCCTTGACGACCCACATGTCGCCGCCGATCTTCTTGCAGGCCTCGGCCGCTTCCTCGGGGGTGTCGACGGCGAAGCCTTTGGATACCGGCAGACCATAGTCGGCAAACAGCTGTTTGCCCTGATACTCGTGAAGGTTCATCGATTCATGCCATTGGTTGCATGTGACTCGAACGGCAACCGCGAAAAGGCCACCTGAGGCGGGCTGTTCCGGGTCGCCCCCGTTCGCACCCGATACATCGCCGGGTACGACGCGCCACCGCGAGGGTGGCGCTTGTTGTAACGATAGGCGAGCTGACTTACTTGCGTTTCTTGCGGTTGGCCATGTGGATGGCGTGGCCTTCCACCGCCAGCGCCGCCTCGTGGACGGCCTCCGACATGGTCGGGTGCGCGTAGCAGGTCAGCGCCAGGTCCTCGGCACTGGAGCCGAACTCCAGCGCGATGACGCCCTGGGCGATCATCTCGCCGGCGTGCTGGCCGACGATGTGCATGCCCAGCACCCGGTCGGTCTCGGCGTCAGCGATGATCTTGGCCTGGCCCTCGGTGGCATTGTTGGCCATGGCCCGGCCGCTGGCCGCAAACGGGAAGCTGCCGGTCTTGACCTCGATGCCCTTGGCCTTGGCCTCCTGCTCGTTCAGCCCGACCCAGGCCACCTCGGGGAAGGTATAGATCACGCAGGGAATGGCGTCGTAGTTCATCTCGGCCTTATGACCGGCGATGATGTCCGCCACCATGATGCCCTCCTCGGAGGCCTTGTGGGCGAGCATCTGGCCGCGCACACAGTCGCCGATGGCATAGACGCCCGGCACGCTGGTACGGCACTGGTCGTCGACATGGATGAAGCCGCGCTCGTCCAGGCCCACGCCGACGCCATCGGCAATCACGCCCTGGGTATAGGGCTTGCGACCCACGCAGACGATCAGCTTATCGAAGGTCATCTCCTGGTCGCCGTCAGCGTCGGTGTACTTGACCAGCACCTCCTCGCCCTTGACGTCGGAGCCGGTGACCCGGGCACCCAGCTTGATGTCCAGGCCCTGCTTCTTGAGCAGCTTCTGAGTCTCCTTGGCGATGGCGGTATCAACCATCGGCAGAAAGCTGTCCATGGCCTCGAGCATGGTGACCTCGGAGCCCAGTCGGCTCCACACGCTGCCCAACTCCAGACCGATGACGCCGGCACCGATCACGCCCAGCCGCTTCGGCGCCTCCTGGAATTCCAGGGCGCCGGTGGAGTCGACGATCAGCCCCTCGGTAAGCGGGGTCGGCGGAATCTCCACGGGCACGGAGCCGGCGGCGATCACGATATTCTCGGCTTCGTAGGTGGTCGACTTGCCATCCTGATCGGTGACCTCAACCTGCTTGGCACCCACCACCTTGCCGGTGCCCTCGATGCCGGTCACGCCGTTGGCCTTGAACAGCCCGGCGATGCCGCCGGTGAGGTTCTTCACGATCTTGTCCTTGCGGGCCATCATCTTCTTGACGTCCATGCTGACGTCGCCCGCCTGGATGCCCATGTCGGCGAAATCGTGTTTGGCCTCGACGAACTTGTGCGAGGCCTCGAGCAGCGCCTTGGAGGGAATACAGCCCACGTTGAGGCAGGTGCCGCCGAAGACCACTTTGCCCTCCTTGCCGATCCACTTCTCGACGCAGGCGGTCTTCAGTCCCAGCTGGGCAGCACGGATGGCGGCAACGTAGCCGCCGGGGCCCGCGCCGATGACGATCACATCATATTTATCGGCCATGTGGTTCTTCCTGTTGATCGGTTCGCGTTTGAGTCCGTAGGGTCGTGCGTCGCTCAGATATCCAGCAGCAGTCGGGCCGGGTCCTCCAGCAGCTCCTTGATGGTCACCAGGAACTGCACGGCATCCTTGCCATCGATCATGCGATGGTCATAGGAGACTGCCAGGTACATCATCGGACGAATTTCGACCTTGCCGTTCACTGCCATGGGTCGTTCCTGGATCTTGTGCATCCCCAGGATGGCCGTCTGCGGCGGGTTGATGATCGGCGTCGACATCAGTGAGCCGAAGATTCCCCCGTTTGTAATGGTGAAGGTGCCGCCCTGCATCTCGTCGATACCGAGTTTGCCGTCGCGAGCGCGCTTGCCGAAATCGACGATGCCCTTCTCGACATCGGCAATCTTCATGCTATCGGTATCGCGCAGCACCGGGACCACCAGGCCGCGGTCGGTGGACACCGCCACCCCGATATCCTGATAGCCGTGATAGACGATGTCGGTGCCGTCGATGGAGGCATTGACGTCGGGGAAGCGCTTGAGCGCCTCGGAGGCCGCCTTGACGAAGAAGCCCATGAAACCGAGCTTGACGTCGTGGGCCTTCAGGAAAGTGTCCTTGTACTGGGCGCGCAGATCCATCACCGCGCCCATGTCCACCTCGTTGTAGGTGGTGAGCATGGCAGCCGTCTGCTGGGCCTGAACCAGGCGCTTGGCGATGGTCTGGCGCAAGCGGCTCATGGGCACGCGCTTCTCGGGGCGCTCCCCCTCCACGGCCGGCGCAGCGGCGGCCTGCGGGGGGCAGCGGCCGGCTTGGCGCTCTTCTTGGCGCTGCCGTCCTTGACCGCCTTCTGCACGTCCTCCTTGAGGATGCGACCGCCCTTGCCGGTGCCTTCGATCTTGCTGACGTCGAGGTCGTGCTCGGCCACCAGCTTACGCGCCGCCGGGGCGAGGATCTTGTCGCCCACCTTCTCGTCGCTGGCGCCATCATCGGCGGAGGCCGCGGCGGCAGGGGCCTTGGCATCGCCACCGGCACCTTCGGCGAAGGTTGCCAGCACCGCCTCTGACTCGACCTGGCTGCCCTCTTCGGCCTTGATCTCGCTGAGCGCGCCGTCAGTGGGCGCCACCACCTCGAGGACCACCTTGTCGGTCTCGATGTCGGCCAGCACTTCGTCGCGCTTGACCGCCTCGCCGACCTGCTTGTGCCAGGTGGACACGGTGCCTTCCTGAATCGACTCGGGGAAGGTGGGCGCCTTCACCTGGTGAGTCTTGCCACCGCCGGCCGCCGGCGCGTCGGCCTTGGCGTCACGCTTCTTGTCGGCCGCCTTGGCATCGCTCTGCTTGTCGGCGCCTTGACCGGCCTTGGCAGCGCCCTGTTGGTCACCGCCCTTGGCCTGGCCTTCGCCGATCTTGCCCAGCACCTGCTCGGACTCCACGGTATCGCCCTCCTCGGCCATCACCTCGGAGAGGGTGCCAGCCTCGGGCGCCAGCACCTCGAGCACCACCTTGTCGGTCTCGATCTCGACGAGCAGCTCATCGCGCTCGACGCTGTCGCCCGGCTTCTTGTGCCATGCCGCTACGCTGCCCTCGGCAACGGACTCCGGAAAGGTGGGCGCTTTGATCTCGGTAGCCATGTCGTTTCCCTTGTATGTTCTCTCTCGTCCCGGCAGAAGGCCCTAGAGGTTGAAGGCGTCTTCCACCAGCTGTCGCTGCTGTTCGGTATGCACTGACATGTAGCCGCAGGCCGGCGCCGCCGAGGCCGGACGACCGGCAAACTTGAGCTCGCCGCCCAGACCGTCCTTGAGCATGTCGGCAACGGCGCGCATGTGGTGCTGGCTCGGATACCAGGCTCCCTGATTGAGCGGCTCTTCCTGACACCAGACCAGCGTCTCGAGGTTGGCGTAGCCCTTGAGCGCCTCGAAGAGCTCCTCCTTGGGGAAGGGGTAGAGCTGCTCGATGCGCAGGATGGCCGTGTCGTGGCGGCCATTTTCTTCACGCCAGGCAGCCAGGTCGTAGTAGACCTTGCCGGCGCAGAGAATGACCCGCTCGACCTTCTCGGCTTCGAGGTTGGCCTGATCGGGCAGCACCATTTGGAAGCTGCCATTGGCCAGGTCATCGAGGCTGGAGACCGCCTCCTTGTGACGCAGCAGGCTCTTCGGCGACATCACCACCAGAGGCTTTCGCAGCTTGCGAATCACCTGGCGCCGCAGCAGATGGAAGATCTGCGCGGGCGTGGTGGGCACGCAGATCTGCATGTTGTGCTCGGCACACAGCTGCAGGAAGCGCTCCAGGCGCGCCGACGAGTGCTCCGGCCCCTGGCCCTCATAGCCGTGGGGCAGCAGCATGGTCAGGCCGCACAGTCGCTCCCACTTGGTCTCGCCGGAGGAGATGAACTGGTCGACCACCACCTGGGCGCCGTTGAAGAAATCGCCGAACTGCGCTTCCCAGATCACCAGGTCGTTGGGGGCCGTGGTGGCATAGCCATACTCGAAGGCCAGCACCGCCTCCTCGGAGAGGAAGGAATCATGAATGGTGAACTGCGGCTGACCGTCGGCCATGTGCTGCAGCGGCACGTAAACGCTGCCGTCCTTCTGGTTATGCACCACCGCGTGGCGGTGCGAGAAGGTCCCGCGGCCTACGTCCTGGCCGGTGATGCGCACCGGGTGTCCCTCGTCGAGGAGGGTGGCGTAGGCCAGCGTCTCGGCAAAGCCCCAGTTCAACGCCAGGCCGCCCGCCTGCATCTTGCGACGATCCTCGTAGATCTTGGCCACCTGGCGCTGCACACCGACCCCGTCGGGGATCTCGCACATCCGGGCACCCAGGCGCTGCAGGCGTTTCATTTCGACGCGGGTATCGGCATAGCCGGTCCACTCATGGCCGAGGTAGGGCTTCCAGTCGACGAACAGCGAGGTATTGGGCTGCTGGACCAGGGCGTTGGCCACGTGGTTGCCCGCCAGCAGGTCCTCGCGGTAGGTCTCGACCATCGCCTTGGCATCTTCCTCGGAGAGCACACCCTGGTCCACCAGGCGCTGCGCATACAGGGTCCGAGAGGAGGGATGCTCCTTGATCTTGCGATACATCATCGGCTGGGTGCCGGAGGGCTCGTCGGCCTCGTTATGGCCACGACGGCGATAACAGACCAGGTCGATGACCACGTCCCGCTTGAACTGCTGCCGATAGTCGAGCGCCACCTGGGTGGCATGCAGCACCGCCTCCGGGTCGTCGCCGTTGACGTGGAAGATCGGCGCCTGGACCATCTTGGCGATGTCGGTGCAGTACTCGGTGGAGCGAGTGTCCAGGGGGTTCGAGGTAGTGAAGCCGACCTGGTTGTTGATCACCACGTGGATGGTGCCACCGGTCCGGTAGGCGCGGGTCTGGGACATCTGGAAGGTCTCCATGACCACGCCCTGACCCGCGAAGGCCGCATCGCCGTGCACATTGATCGGCAACACCTTGTCGCCGGCGCTGTCGCTGCGCCGATCCTGGCGGGCGCGCACCGAGCCCTCGACCACCGGCGAGACGATCTCCAGGTGGGAGGGGTTGAAGGCCAGCGCCAGGTGCACCTCACCGCCCGGCGTCATCACGTTGGAGCTGAAGCCCTGGTGGTATTTGACGTCGCCGGAGCCGCGCTCGACCAGCTTCTTGCCATCGAACTCGTCGATCAGCTCGGACGGGTTCTTGCCGAGGATATTGACCAGCAGGTTCAGGCGGCCTCGGTGGGCCATGCCGATCACCACCTCCTTGACCCCGTAGCCGCCCCCCGCTGGATCAACTCATCCATCATGGGGATGAAGGACTCACCGCCCTCCAGGCCGAAGCGCTTGGTACCGGGATACTTGGAGGCCAGGTAGTTCTCCAGGCCCTCGGCGGCGGTGAGACGCTCCAGCAGGTGCTTGCGCACCTCTTCGCTGTACTTCGGGGCACTGCGCACCGACTCGAAGCGCTGCTGCAGCCAGCGTTTCTCCTCGGTGTCGACGATGTGCATCACCTCGCAGCCGATGGAGCGACAGTAGGTCTGCTCCAGGGCGTCGATGATCTCGCGCAGCGGTGCCTTGTCCATCCCCAGAAAGAAGGAGCCGGTCTGGAATTCGGTATCCAGGTCGGCCTTGGAGAGCTGGTGGAAGGAGAGGTCGAGGTCGGGAACCGGGACCTGGCTGCGCAGCTTGAGCGGATCGATGTCGGCCTTCTGGTGGCCCCGGAAGCGATAGGCGTTGATCAGCTGCAACACCTTGACCTGCTTCTTGTTTTCACCGCTACCGACCGCGGCTGTCGAGGCTGTCCGGCGCGCGCGAGCCAGCTGGTGAAACTGTTCGCGGACGGGACTCAGAGGAACATCGTGGGAGGAGCCGCCATCCGGAATCGGCAGCTGATCGAAGTAGGTTCGCCACTCGTCGGGGACGGAACCGGGGTCGGCGAGGTATTGCTCGTAGAGCGCTTCCACATAGTGAACGTTGCTGCCGCTCACATGGGAGCTGTTCCACATCAACTCCATTATGCCTTGTTGCATCTCTCGGTCACCCTGCACTGATGGGGGTGTTATCGGCGCCGTCACGGCCCAGCCGCGGCGGCCTGGCTGGTGCCCTGCCGGAAGGGCGTCTTATCTCCGGCGGTTCCGGCCGCCAGGCCGGAAACCCTGAATCCCATGGTCAAGAGCCGGCACCCAGGGCGCCGGCTCTTGTGCTGCGCTGCTACCCGGCCGCGACGCTGTGTCGCGGCCGTCGACCGGCGGCCATGATAGCAAGCCCTTGGCCACGATTTAAGTGGCATTGGCCAGCAGCATTTCGCGGATCTTACCGATCGCCCGCGTGGGGTTGAGCCCCTTGGGGCAGACCGCCACGCAGTTCATGATCCCCGGCAGCGGAAGACGCTGAACGGGTCTTCCAGTTCGGCCAGGCGCTCCTGGGTCGCGGTATCGCGAGAATCGGCCAGGAAGCGGTAGGACTGCAGCAGGCCGGCGGGCCCCACGAACTTATCCGGGTTCCACCAGAACGACGGGCAGGAGGTCGAACAGCAGGCGCACAGGATGCACTCGTAGAGGCCGTCGAGCTTGTCGCGCTCCTCGGGTGACTGCAGGCGTTCGATGGCCGGCGCCGGCTCGTCGTTCTGCAGATACGGCTGAATGCGCTCGTACTGCTTATAGAACAGCCCCATGTCGACCGCCAGGTCGCGCACCACCGGCAGGCCGGGCAGCGGACGCAGCGTGAGCTTGTTGTCCTTGACCACCTGGGAGAGCGAGGTGATGCAGGCCAGGCCGTTCTTGCCGTTCATGTTCATGCCGTCGGAGCCGCACACGCCTTCGCGGCAGCTGCGACGGTAGGCCAGGGTGGTGTCCTGGGCCTTGAGCATTTCCAGCACGTTGAGGACCATCAGATCGCGGCCCTGCGTGTCCACCTGATACTCCTGCATATAAGGCGCGGAGTCGGTTTCCGGGTTGTAGCGGTAGATGGATACCTGAAGCATGGACATCGTGACTCCCCTTAGTAGGTACGGACTTTCGGCTCGAAGGTGTCGACGGTCTTCGGCTTGAAGTTCACGTCGCGCTTGCCGACTTTCTTCTCGGCCGGGAAGTACATGGAGTGCTTCAGCCAGTTGACATCGTCACGGTCCGGATAGTCGTAGCGAGAGTGGGCGCCACGGCTCTCCTTGCGCTCCAGGGCCGCGATGGCGGTAGCCTCGGCCACTTCCATCAGATTGTCGAGCTCGAGGGCCTCGACGCGGGCGGTGTTGAAGGCGCCGGACTTGTCGACCAGGTGCGCCTCGGCGATGCGACCGCGCAGGTCGGCCAGCTGCTTGACCCCCTCCTGCATGTTGTCCTCCTGACGGAAGACGCCGAAGGCGTTCTGCATGATGCCCTGCAGCTCGCTCTTGAGGTCGGCCACCGACTCGCCGCCGCTGGAATCGTTCCAGCGGGTGATGCGCTTCATGGCCGAGTCGATGTCGGACTCGGAAGCGTCCAGGTAGTCGATGCCCTCGTTGAGCGCCCCCTCGATGAACATGCCGGCGGCACGGCCGAATACCACTAGGTCGAGCAGCGAATTGCCGCCCAGGCGGTTGGCGCCGTGCACGGAAACACAGGCCGCTTCACCGCAGGCGAACAGACCGTTGACGATCTGATCGTTGCCGTCGGCGTCCTGCATGATCGCCTGGCCGTGAACGTTGGTGGGGATGCCACCCATCATATAGTGGCAGGTCGGCACCACCGGGATCGGCGCTTCGGTCGGATCGGCGTGGGCAAAGATCTTGGAGAGTTCGCTGATCCCCGGAAGGCGCTTGTTGAGCACCTCTTCGCCCAGGTGATCCAGCTTGAGGAAGACGTGATCGCCATTCTCGCCGCAGCCGCGGCCCTCGAGAATCTCCATGACCATGGAGCGCGCCACCACGTCGCGACCGGCCAGGTCCTTGGCGTTGGGGGCATAGCGCTCCATGAACCGCTCGCCATCCTTGTTGACCAGGTAGCCACCCTCGCCGCGGCAGCCCTCGGTGACCAGTACGCCCGCCCCGTAGATGCCGGTGGGATGGAACTGCCACATCTCCATGTCCTGCATCGGGAAGCCGGCGCGCAGCGCCATGCCGATGCCGTCACCGGTATTGATCAGGGCATTGGTGGTGGAGGCATAGATGCGCCCCGCCCCACCGGTGGCCATGACCGTGGCCTTGGACTTGACGTGCACCACTTCGCCGGTCTCGATACACATGGCGATGCAGCCCACCACATCGCCGTTGGCGTTCTTGACCAGGTCCACCGCGAACCACTCGTTGAGGAAGGTGGTGTTGTTCTTCAGGTTGTTCTGGTAAAGGGTATGCAGCAAGGCATGACCGGTCCGGTCGGCCGCCGCACAGGTGCGGGCCGCCTGGCCGCCCTCACCGAAATTCTTGGACTGACCGCCGAAGGGACGCTGGTAGATGCGGCCGTTGTCGAAGCGCGAGAATGGCAGCCCCATGTGCTCGAGCTCGAAGACCGCCTTGGGGCCTTCGGAACACATGTATTCCGCGGCGTCCTGGTCGGTGATGTAGTCGCCGCCCTTGACGGTGTCGTACATGTGCCAGCGCCAGTCATCGCCCGGATCGGCGGAGGCGATAGCGCAGGTAATCCCGCCCTGGGCGGAGACGGTGTGCGAGCGGGTCGGGAAGACCTTGGACAGCACCGCGGTCTTCTTGCCGGACTTGGCCAGCTCGAGGGCGGCACGCAGGCCGGAGCCGCCACCGCCGATGATGATGGCGTCGAACGTCAGACTACGCATGGTTGACATGTATCAGGCTCCCCACAGAACTTGAATGCCCCAGACCAGAAACACGAAGATGGCCAGGATGATGACGATCTGGGCGCCGACGCGGACGCCGGTCGACTTGAGATAATCGGTGGTGACGGTCCACAAACCGACCCAGGCATGGGCGGCAATGGAGAGCAGCGCCAGCAGCGAGAAGATGCGCATCCAGGTCTGGGCGAACAAGCCGCTCCAGGTGGCGTAGTCGAGCCCCGGATTGAAGAGCAGATAGAGAACGATGAACAGCGTATAGAGGGCCAGAATGACCGCCGAGACTCGCTGAATCAGCCAGTCTGACAGGCCGCTGCGACCGAAGCTTGTGATATTGGTTACCATACCCAGACTCCCGCGAGAATGATCAGGACCGCACTCACCACCACGGTGATCTGCGCTTTCTTGACACCGCCTTCGAGGGTCACGCCGATATCGGCGTCCATCAGCAGGTGCTTGATGCCCGCCACGAAGTGGAAGGCCAGCGCCGACAGCAGGCCCCAGGCGATCAGCTTGGCCAGCACATTGTTGGCCAGCGCATCGCTCACCGCGGCAAAGCCGGCCGGCGACGAGAGCGACTTATCGAGGGCCCAGAAGGCAAAAATGAGTCCGATAAAGAGGATGACGCCGGTGATCCGATGGGCGATCGACGTCAGGGCGGGAAGTGGGAACTGGATCGTGGTGAGATCGAGATTGACGGGTCGTTTGCTATTCACGGCTCTATACACACTCTCTTGGCTCGCTGCTCGGCCGGTCGGGCTGGCCGAAGCGAGCGGTGGTTTGAGGTAGGGGGCTCGCCGCTGCCGGGACGGGCATGACAACGAGTACCTGCCAGTCGCGCGGAGTGGATTATAGGGACATGAACCCCCGGTGACAAATGAACACCCCCGGTACTCGACCATGGTGCAAGCCCGCCACCGCGGTCATTTTCCCGGCCTGGCAAGCCGATGCCGGGCAGGCGCCGCCATCCGGGGGACTCATGCCGCACGGCACCATTTCTTATACAAATAACTATACACCAAGCAGCTTACTGCACAACAACGCCCGCACCATGGGCTAATTGACAATCCCGGGAACGCTTCTATAGTGGGCGGACCTTTTCGCCGGCGTATTCAGCGAAATACCGATTTTTCGTCCCACAACGAACTCGAGAGGAGGCCTTTCATGGCTGACAGGAAAGCGACGCTGACGGTAGACGGCCTGGACAAGTCGATCGAGCTGCCGATCTATTCCGGCACTCTGGGCCCGGACGTGATCGACGTTCGCGGCCTCGGCGCCGAGGGCCTCTTCACCTACGACCCCGGCTTCATGGCCACCTCCTCCTGCCAGTCCGCCATCACCTATATCGATGGCGGCAAGGGCGTGCTGCTGCATCGCGGCTATCCCATCGACCAGCTGGCCAAGGAATCCAACTTCGTCGAGCTCTGCTACACCCTGCTGTTCGGCGAGCTGCCCAACGACGAGCAGTATGCCGACTTCGAGTCCCGGGTCAGCAACCACACCATGGTCCATGACCAGATCAACAACTTCTTCAAGGGCTTTCGCCGCGACGCTCACCCGATGTCGATCATGTGCGGCGTCGTCGGCGGCCTGGCGGCCTTCTACCACGACCATATGGACATCACCCAGGAGGAGGACCGGGTGATCAGCGCCATTCGCCTGATCGCCAAGATGCCGACCATCGCCGCGATGTCCTACAAGTACAACGTGGGCCAGCCGTTCAACTACCCGCGCAACGACCTGAACTATGCAGAGAACTTCCTCTACATGATGTTCAGCACGCCCTGCGAGGAGTACAAGATCAACCCGGTCTACGCCAAGGCGATGGACCGCATCTTCATGCTGCACGCCGACCACGAGCAGAACGCCTCCACCTCCACGGTGCGCCTGGCCGGCTCCACCGGCGCCAACCCCTTCGCCTGCATCAGCGCCGGGATCGCCGCGCTATGGGGCCCGGCCCACGGCGGCGCCAACGAGGCGGTGCTGAAGATGCTCGACGAGATCGGCGACGAGTCCGAGGAGAACATCCAGCGCTTCGTCGACCGCGCCAAGGACAAGGACGACCCGTTCAAGCTGATGGGCTTCGGCCACCGCGTCTATCGCAATTTCGACCCCCGCGCCAAGGTGATGAAGGAGACCTGCGACGAGGTACTGGCCGAGCTGGGCATGGCCGACGACCCGCAGCTCAAGATCGCCAAGCGCCTGGAGCAGATCGCCCTGGAGGACGAGTACTTCATCGAGCGCAAGCTCTACCCCAACGTCGACTTCTATTCCGGCATCATCCTCAAGGCCATGGGCATTCCCACCAACATGTTCACGGTGATCTTCGCGGTGTCGCGGACCATCGGCTGGATCTCCCACTGGCACGAGATGCTCAGCGAGAGCTACAAGATCGGTCGCCCGCGCCAGCTCTACACTGGCCACTCCCAGCGCGACTACCCTGCCAAGTAACCGCGGCAGGAAGCGGCACTGGCCGCAGCGCAAACGGAAAGCCGCCCCTGGGCGGCTTTCTGCGTCTTGCAAGATGCGTGGAAACAACATTCCAACACGAGGGAAAGCAGGATGAGCCAGACAATTTCGACGGTCGCCTTTATCGGCCTGGGCGTAATGGGCTACCCGATGGCCGGCCACCTGGCCAGGGCCGGCCTCGAGGTACGCGTCTATAACCGCACGGCTGCCAAGGCCGAGGCCTGGACCCAGGAGCACGGCGGCAGCCACCACCCTACTCCCCAGGAGGCTGCCTCCGGCGCCGATCTGGTGCTGGTCTGCGTGGGCAACGACGACGACGTGCGCCAGGTCACCACGGGCGAGCACGGCGCCCTCGCCGGCATGGCGGAGGGCAGCCTGCTGGTGGACCACACCACGGCCTCGGCCGAGCTTGCCGAGGCGCTCGATGTCGCCTGCCGCGAGCACGGCATCGGCTTTATCGATGCCCCGGTTTCCGGGGGCCAGCAGGGGGCCGAGAACGGCGCCTTGACCATCATGTGCGGCGGGACGGAGAGGGATTTCGCCACCGCCGAACCGGTGCTCGCCCACTACGGCCGCGCGGTGACGCTGATGGGTGCCGCCGGCAGCGGTCAACTCACCAAGATGGTCAACCAAATCTGTATCGCCGGCCTGGTCCAGGGGCTGGCCGAGGGGCTGCACTTTGCCGAGCAGGCCGGCCTCGACCAGCAGCGCGTGGTGGACGTCATCGCCAAGGGGCAGCCGGCTCCTGGCAGATGGAGAACCGCCACCGCACCATGATCGACGATGAGTACGACCACGGTTTCGCCGTGGACTGGATGCGCAAGGACCTGGGCATCTGCCTGGAGCAGGCTCGCCAACTCCAGGCGCGACTCCCCGTGACCGCCCTGGTCGATCAGTTCTATGCCGACGTTCAGGCCATGGGCGGCAGCCGCTGGGACACCTCTTCTCTGCTCAGACGGCTGCGCGCTTTTCGTGCCTGAAACCGGGGATGCCGGCGCCGGCCGCCGGCATCCAGCCCCGCCAATTACCCACACCCAGAGGCTGCTCGGCGTTTTCCACACATTCTGTGGATAAAGCTGTTCACAACTACGAGAAAAGGCCTTCAAATCGCCATGATCAGCGGCCTGCCCTTAGATTGTTTATTTTTTGACCAGATTTAAGTCATTGAATATAAAGGACTTATAAGAAAAGCCCGCGAGCACGGCCAGTTACCCCCAGCGCCAAGGGGCACAGGGCGGGAAACGACGAACGAGTGGACAAGTCAAGCGCTAAGCGGTGAAAATTCGGCGCTTCAATGGAGTTTTCACGCAGCGCCTGCGCCCCGGGGTGAGGCGCAAGCAGCGACAAAAAAGACGCCATCGGCGTCTCGGTATTCGCGCTGACGGCAGGACCCGACAGCCGCGCAGAAATGAAGGTGGCGTCCCATAGGGGGTTCGAACCCCTGTTCCCGCCGTGAAAGGGCGGTGTCCTAGACCACTAGACGAATGGGACGCAGCGCCGCACAAGACGAAGATATGGTGGAGCCTAGCGGGATCGAACCGCTGACCTCGACACTGCCAGTGTCGCGCTCTCCCAGCTGAGCTAAGGCCCCACATGTCTCGTGAAGACGGGGCGTATGTTACTGATTCGCCCCGCTACTGTCAAGCGCTGTCACGCCTACACCTGCATCAGGCGAGCTCACGGTACTCCTTCTCGAACCGCTTGGCCTGCTTCTTGGACACCCCGCCCAGCACCTCGATGGCGTGACGGAGCCGTGCCCGAGTCATATCGGAGCCAAGTATCGCCATGGCATCCATCACCGAGGTGCTGGCGGTGGAGCCGGTAATGGCGATAAACACCGGCGCCAGGAAGTCCTTCATCTTGAGATCGAAGTGGCCAGCCAGTGTCTTCACCTCGGTGAGCAGCACCTCCTTATGCCAGGCGGGCACCGCCTCGAAGCGCCACACCAGGAACTGCAGCAGCTTGAGCAGATCCTCGCGACCCAGCTTGACGCCGTCGAAGCTCTCCTCACTGATCGAAGGCAGTCCCGAGAAGAAGTGGCCGGCCAGCGGTGCCACCTGGGAGAGCGTCTCCACGCGGGTGCGCACCTGGGGCAGGATCTGGCCGACATAACGCTCGTTGAAGGCCCACTCCATCAGCGCCTTGAGAAAGGCCTGGTCGTCCAGATCCTCGCGGATGTAGAGCCCATTGAGCCAGGTCAGCTTTTCCAGATCGAATACCGGCCCGCCAAGCGACACCCGCTGGATGTCGAAATGCGCCATCATCTCATCGAGGCTGAACTTCTCGCGCTCGTCGGGCATCGACCAGCCCATCCGCCCCAGGTAGTTGGTCACCGCCTGGGGCAGGAAGCCCATGCGCCGATAGTAGTTGATCGAGGTGGGGTTCTTGCGCTTCGACAGCTTGGACTTGTCAGGGTTGCGCAGCAGGGGCATGTGGCACAGCACCGGCATTTCCCAGCCGAAATACTCATAGAGCAGCCGATGCTTGGGGGCCGAGTTGATCCACTCCTCACCGCGCAGCACATGGGTGATACCCATCAGGTGATCATCCACCACATTGGCCAGGTGATAGGTGGGCATGCCGTCGGACTTTAGCAGGATCTGGGCATCGACCTGGGCCCAGTCCACCTCGATGGGGCCGCGCAGCATGTCGTCGATCACGCAGGTGCCGGTGGCCGGCACCTGCATGCGCACGACGTACGGCCAGCCCTCGCGCTCGCGCCGGGCCTGCTCATCGGCGGGCAGGGCCAGGTCGGAGGGCTTAAGGGCCAGGTGCATGCCCGCCGCCTTGCGCGCCTCACGCAGCTCGTCCAGCTCTTCGCTGGTGCGGTAGCACTTGAAGGCGTGGCCGCTGCTGAGCAGCTGGCGCGCGTACTCAGCATAGATATCGCCGCGCTCGCTCTGACGATAGGGGCCGTGGGGACCGCCGACATCGGGGCCCTCGTCCCACTCAAGGCCCAGCCAGCGCAGGGAGTCGAGAATCATCTGCTCGGACTCGGCGGTGGAGCGCACGCGGTCAGTATCCTCGATGCGCAGCACGAACTGGCCGCCACGCTGACGGGCGAAGCACAGGTTGAACAGAGCGATATAGGCGGTGCCCACATGGGGGTCGCCGGTGGGTGACGGCGCAATACGAGTACGTACGGTCATGTCGTCCTTATCCGTTGGGGAGATGAGCCTGTTCGCATTATACGCACCTGACACCCACCGGGCAGCCGCCGTGGGGAATCAACCGGCTCCCCCGGAGTCAACATGGGACGCTTTGACCCAGGAGGGACAGCAAGGCCGCCCACAATATGCTGATGAAGACCGCCGCGGTGGAACTCAGGCGCCTCAACCCCGCCACCACCGTACTATGTCTGCACCCAGGCACCACCGATACCCGGCTGTCCCGCCCCTTTCAGGCTCGCGTTCCCCGTGACCGGCTCTTCTCGCCGAACTTCGTCGCCGAGCGGTTACTGGCGGTCATCGGCGAGCGCCGCCCCGAGGAGAGCGGCAGCTTCTGGGACTGGCGCGGCGATCCCATCGCCTGGTAGCACAACACCCGAATATCGCGATCAACACATATGTTATCTCATCGTTGACCGACTGTATTTGCACAATTCATGGGGATGAATGACGATCCCTTGTCTTAACAATTTCGCCAGGATGATGGGATGAAGTCACTCGGCCCGCGCATCAAACAGCTACGCCTACAGGCCAACCTCAACAAGGCCGCATTGGCCCGCAAGGTCGGCGTATCCGATGTCACGATCTCGTACTGGGAGTCTGGTGCGATCAAGCAGATTGGCCACGAGCGTCTGGTGGCCCTGGCCGAGGCGCTCGGCTGTCCGCTCAGCCGCCTGCTCGAAGGCGATGACACGGCGCCACCGACGCCGCTACTGCTGCTGGGTCAGTCCGCGCTGCCCTGGCTCGACCCGTCTGCCCATCGTGCCACCCTGCACAGCCACCTGCTACCCGGCATGGACTGGTGTGGCGACTGTTACCTGGTTACCCCGGGCCCTGGCGAGCGCTTCGAGTTCCTGGCCGACGGCGATCTCGCCGCTATCGGCCCCACGGACACCTTCGACCATCCCGGGCGCTATCTGATCGAGGGGCTGGACGGCCTGTTCATCGGCCAGTTGGAACAGGGTGAAGGCGGTGAGCTGCTGTGTAGCGGCGAGTCGACGCTGTCACGTCAGCGGCAGCCGCTGGAAGCGACCGACCGGCTGGTCGGAAAAATGCTGGCGCGGTGGCGACCGGAGGTCGGCTGAACGCCGACCCCAACCGGCTCTGCCTACTCCACTTCCAGCACCTCGACCCTATCGGTAGTGCGGCGCGGTTCGCTGCCAATCAGATAGCGCCGAGAATAGCTCGCCACCTGCCCTAGCCCGTGGCGCGATGCCTGCACCAGCGGGCCGCTCAAGTGCTCGCCCTCATCGCCAATACGCTCGCGCACGCTGGCCGGCTGTACGCTGGCTTCAGGCAGACTGACGGTAATGGCGTAGCCACCGTCCGGCAACCCGCTGCCCGGCCCCAGGGGGCCAACCCGGAAACGCCCCTCCTCGACGTTGGTGCGCGACTGCCAGCGCACGCCGCTCAGCTCCCGCTCCACCACGATCAGCAACCGCGCGCCTTCCGGGAGATTGGTCTCACCTTCCACCAGCAAGCGACGATCCGTTTGCAGTGATGCCGAGGCGGTAATCATCACCGGCACATCGAACGGCGGCACGTCAGGCTCGGTCGCCGGCTCAACGGACGCTTCCGCGGCTTGGGGCTGGGCCTCTGCGTCTCCGTTCGCCGCCTCCGTGTCAGCCGCATCACCGTCGTTACCGCCACAGCCCGCCAGTGCCAACAGGGCTACCAGCCCGATCCAGGTCAGTCGACGCCTAGCCTTCATGGATTCCTCCAAACCGCTCGATGGCCTTCTAGACTATCACTGCTGCCAACGGTTCGCCCCAACGCACCAAGAAGCCGAATCAGCGGCGTTTCTCACGGCCAGCCACCATACTTCCGCACGAAGGGGACCGACAGTTAGGGGGCACGGGCCCGGCGCCTGGGCCCGGGAATCGCTCAAGGCTCGGCGCACACCACGCAGACGGTGGTATAGGGCAGCACCTCCAGCCGGCGGGGGTCGATCGGCTCGCCGCAACGCTCGCATGCATCGCCCTCTCCCGCCTCGAGCCTAGCCAGGGCACGCATTACCAGAGAGAGCTCCTCCTCGGCCTCACGCTCGAGACCATCCACCACGTCGTCGTTCTGCACCTCGACGGCCTGCTCTTCAATATCTTTGTCGAGTGGCCCACCGCGACGCTCCTTATGGGCCCGGTAGCGTTCAATTCGCTCGATCAGCTCATCACGCAGCTGCGTCAGCTGCTGCTTGCGGTTAGCCATCTGCCACCTCCAAGCACTGGGGGAATCCTCGGCCGCCACGGATGGCGGCCATACGCCTCTGTCCTGAGTAGATAGCATAGAAGTGCGGGAGCACGATGACCCATGGCGGCCAGGCACACCTAGCAGACGTCGGCGATCCCCAGTATGAGATGAAGCTTGCCATACACCCGCCCCGACCTGGATCGACTACCAGCGCCGAGCGATGCGCAACCCAGCCAATTATGAGAAACTGCCGCTCTCTTCCCCATGACACACCAAGCAGCCGCCACCACACGCATGAATACCGACACCCCGCGCCCCGCGCTGGACAGGACGTTCTCTATCGCCCCAATGATGGACTGGACGACAAGGGACCAAAGAGCCTTCGCCCGCACCCTGACCCGCCGCGCCCTGCTCTACACCGAGATGGTCACCACCGGCGCCATCCTCCACGGCAGCCCGCGGGAGCGCTTCCTCGGCTATGACGAGGTGGAGCATCCCATTGCGCTGCAGCTGGGCGGCAGCGATCCCGGCGAGCTCGCCGAGTGCGCGGCCATCGCCGAGGCCTGGGGCTATGACGAGGTCAATCTCAACGTGGGCTGCCCCAGCGATCGGGTGCAGAACAACCTGATCGGCGCCTGTCTGATGGGCCATCCCGACAAGGTGGCGGCGGCGGTGCGTGCGATGCGCGAGGCGGTGTCGATTCCGGTCACCGTGAAATGCCGCATCGGCATCGACGACCAGGACGAGGACGCCGACCTCGAGCGCTTTATCGCTCAAGTGGCTGATGCAGGGTGTAACGTCTTTATCGTGCACGCCCGCAAGGCATGGCTGCAGGGTCTCTCCCCAAGGAGAACCGCGATATCCCGCCGCTCAACTACCCGCGCGTGCACCGCCTGAAGGCGAGCCGGCCGGAGCTGCATATCGGCATCAACGGCGGCCTCAAGACCCTGGCGGCGTGTCGCGAGCAGCTCGATCGGGTGGACAGCGTGATGGTGGGTCGCGAGGCCTACCAGAATCCCTGGCTGCTGGCCGGGGTGGACGAAGCCCTCTACGGCGAGCCGGGGCCGGCGACGAGCCGCCACGCGGCGGCACGGGCCTTTCGGCCCTATATCGCCCGGCGCCTCGAGGAGGGTGCCAAGCTCAACCATATCACCCGCCACCTGCTCGGCCTCTTCCAGGGCCAGCCCGGAGGGCGCAAGTTCCGCCGCCACCTCTCCGAGCACGGCCACCTCGACGGCGCCTGCCTGCGCGTCTTCGACGACGCCCTGCGCCTCGTGCCCGAGCGCGAGCCCGCCGAAACGGCCTGAATCGCTTAGTCGAGCGGGTCGGGCGGCGGCTCAAGGCTGGAGTGGAAGTCCTCGATGGCGCTCTCCGCCTCCTCGATGGCGTCGAAGCGAGCGACATGGAACAGCGCCTCCCCCTCGTTGGCCAGCGGCAGGCGGCTCATGCCGATGACGATGCCGTCGGCGCCGGTGCGCACGGCCTCCTCGGCGTTGCCAAAGGGGTCGGCCACCTTGCCCAGCAGGTCGCCCTTGGCCACGCGAGCGCCCAGGCGCACCTTGGGACGCAGGATGCCGTCGATGGGTGCCCGCGCCCAGCTGGAGCCGTTGGCCAGCTCCGCCGCTGGCGGCTGGCGACGCCGGTGCTCGCCGGTCAGCATGCCAAGCCGGCGCATCACCCTCAGCACCCCACGCACCCCCGGAGTGATCGCCCACTCATCGAAGCGCAGCGCCTCGCCGGCCTCGTAGGTGAGCACCGGGGTGCCGCGAGTCTGAGCGTAATGGCGCAGGCTGCCCTCGCGCAGTTCGGCGTTGAGGATCACCGGCGCGCCGAAGGCGTTGGCCATGCGCTCGGTCTCGCTGCCCGTCTCGAGCTGGGCGCGGATTTGGGGCAGGTTGGTGCGGTGGATGGCCCCGGTGTGCAGGTCGATGATATGGGTGGCGTGATCGACGATCTGCTCGCGAAACAGCGTCGCCACCCGTCCCCCAAGGAGCCCGACTCACTGCCGGGAAAGCAGCGGTTGAGATCGCGCCGGTCGGGCAGGTAGCGGGTGTGCTGCACGAAGCCGAAGACGTTGACGATGGGCACCGCCACCAGGGTGCCTCGCAGCCCCTGGAGCTGGCGCGAGCGCAGCAGCCGGCGCACGATCTCCACGCCGTTGATCTCGTCACCGTGAATGCCGCCGCACACCAGCAGCACCGGGCCGTCCTGGCGGCCATGCACCACTTCCACGGGAATATGCAAGGGCGCATGGGTGTAGAGACGCGCCACCGGCACGTCGATCTGGGTACGGTTACCCGGCTTCACGCGAATGCCGGCGAGGTCAAAGGGGGCGCGCGCCATACAAGCTTCCTGGCAGAACAGTGTTCCCCTGTTTATACCCGGACGGTGGCCAAATGACGAGCAGCGGCCTTTAGCATACACAAATGCATGTAAACGCCGTTTGACTCGGGTAAAATGGGCGGCACCACTCGCCTAGCCCCCAGGAACCGATGGCCAGAAAGACCAAAGCCGAAGCCGCCGCCACCCGCGAGGCCCTGCTCGACGCCGCCGAGGCCATCTTTCTGGAGAAGGGCGTGGCGCGCACCTCCCTGGAACAGATCGCCCGTCACGCCGGCATGACCCGCGGTGCCGTCTACTGGCACTTCAAGAACAAGGCCGACCTCTTTCAGGCGATGCTCAACCGGGTGCGCATGCCTTTCCAGGAGCTGGTCAACGAGCTCGACGAGCGCGATCTCGTCGAGGCGCCGCTGGAGGCGGTGCGCCTGGCCTGCCTGCGCGGCTTCGAGCGCCTTGAACAGCCACGCTATCGGCGGGTCTACGCCATCCTGGTGCACCACTGCGAGGTGTTCAGCGATATCGACCCGCTGGCCCTGCAGAACGAGATGGCCGAGGAGTCCTGCGGGGCCTTGGCGGAGTACTTCAAGGCCGCCGCCCAACTCGGCCAGCTGCGCTCGGATCTTGACCCCGAGCATGCCGCCGGCCTGATGCAGGCAGTGCTCGGCGGCCTCTTCCATGACTGGCTGCGCAACCACGACCAGTTCTCCCTGGTCGAGCACGGCACGGCGCTGCTCGACACCCAGCTCAGGCTCTATGCCCCCGTGGTTTGACCCCCAGCGCCGAGAGAGGCGCCGCCGCCGGGACTAGCGCCCCGACTTGCGGGAAAAGAAGGCGTCGATGGCGCCCCGGGCCTCGGCGGAGCGGCAGCGCTCGAGCAGCGCCCGCTCTTCGCGATCGAAGGCCTCGCGGACCGACGCCTCCTGCCCCTCCCGAATCAGCGCCTTAGTGGCCAGCAGCGCCTCGAACGGCTTGGCCAGCAGGCGGGCGGCACCGTCGAAGGCCTGCTCCAGGGCCCGGCCGTCCGGCGCGGTGTCGGTCAGCACCCCCATCTCCCGCGCATCCGCCGCGCTGAAGGCCTGGCCCAGCATCAGCATCTGCATGGCCGCCTTGTGGCCGGCCAGCCGGGGCAGCAGGTAGGTGGTGCCCCCCAGGGGGCTCAAGGCAAAGTGGGTGAAGGGCAGGTAGAACTTGGTCGAATTGCCAGCGTAGGCGATATCGCAGTGCAGCAGGATCGAGGTGCCCAGGCCCAGGGCGATGCCCTCCGCGGCCGCGATGACGGGCTTCTCGAAGGCGTGAAGACGCCGCAGAAAGGTGATCGCCGGCACGCTGTCGGCCTCGGCCAGGGCCCGGTAGTTGGCCAGATCGTTGCCGGCGGTGAAGCAGTTCTCGGTGCCGGTGATGATCAGCACCTTGACGCCGTCATCGGCCTCGGCCGCCTCGAGCCCCTCGATCAGCTGCGCGTAGCTCGCCTCGTCGAGGATATTGCGCCGCTCCGGGCAGCTGATCTGCAGCACCAGGATGCCGTCGTCGCGCCGCGAAGCGGTGATTCGGGTCGCCATGAGGTTATCTCCCTTGTGATCGCGTGGCCTGATCCAGCGCCAGACCCGTCATGGGGCGGCAGAGGGCGCCGCCCTGTCTCGTAGGCCGCTGGCCGGCGTCAGCCGTCGAGCTGCCAGCCGCCGCCCAGCGCCTTGAACAGCGTGGCGGTAGCGGTCAACCGATCGCGCATCGCTTCGGAGAGGGCGAGCTCCGCCGCAAGCAGCGCCCGCTGGGCGTCCAGCAGCTCGATGAAGCCAACGAAGCCCTCGCGGTAGCGCACCTCAGCCAGCTCCAGGGTGCGCTCGAAGGCCGCCACCTGACGGCGCAAGGCCTCGACCCGCTCGCCGCTGGTCTCATAGGTGACCAGGGCGTTGCGAACCTCGTTGAAGGCCTGGGCCACGGTGGCGCGGTACTGCACCTCCGCCTGTTCGGCCAGGGCCTCGGCGGTGTCGATGCGCGAGGCGCTGCGGCCGAAATCGAACAGCGGCCCCATCACCGTGGCGGAGAGCCCCCAAGTGCCGGCTGCCGAGGTGAAGAGATCCCCGGCATCGCCGGCCGCCGTGCCCAAGAGTCCGCCCAGGTTCAGGCGCGGCAGACGGCTCGCCTCGGCGACGCCGATGCCGGCATTGGCAGCGATCAGTCCCGCCTCGGCGGCGCGAATGTCGGGGCGACGGGCCAGCAGCTCCGAGGGCAGCACGGCCGGCACCGCGTCGGGCAGGGTGATCGCCTCCAGCTCGGTGTCGCCGTAGTCCAGCTCGCTCATCAGCTCGGCGGGCGTCATGCCCACCAGCAGCGCCAGCGCCCCCTCCAGCACCCGCACCCGCTCGCGCTGGGCCGGCAGCTGGGCCAGGGTCGCCTCCAGCTCCGACTGGGCCTGGCGCAGCGCCAGCTCGTCGCTCTCGCCGACGTCAAAGCGCAGCTGCTCCAGCCGGTAGGTCTCCTCCCGGGAGGCCACGGTGGCCTCGGTGATGCGCTGCTGGTGCTCGGCGCTGCGCAGGTCGAAGTAGGTGGCCACCACGTCGGCGATGACGTTGAGGCGCACCGCGTCGTGGGCGAACAGGCTCTCGTCGAGCAGCGCCTCGGCGGCCTCCCGCTCCCGGGCCAGGCGCCCCCAGAGGTCGAGCTCGTAGTCGAGCACGCCGGCCAGGGAGAAGGTGGTGTCGGTGCTCTCGCCCAGGGGCGAGAGGCTCCCCGGGTACGCTCCCGGGCCGCCTCGGCCTGGGCGCTCACCGACGGCAGCTGCTCGGCCCGGGCCAGGCCCAGGCGCGCCCTGGCCTCCTGGATCCGCGCCAGCTGCAGGCGCAGCTCAAGATTGTCGTCCGCCGCCCGCGCCACCAGGGCATCCAGGTGGGGGTCCTCGAACCGCTGCCACCACTGCTGCCAGTCGGCGCGGGCCTCATCGGAGAGCAGCACGTGCTCGGGCCACTCATCGGGCAGCGCAATCTCCGGGGCCCGGTAGTCGGGCCCCACGGCGCAGCCGGCCAGCAGCGCGGTGGACAGCAGCACAGCAGGCAGTGCCTTACGCATGGGAGCTCCCCCTGTTCAGGCGACGAGTCTTGCGCTCGCGGCGCCAGGTCACTAGGTCCTCCAGCAGCTTGTAGGCCAGCGGCACGAAGATCAGCGCCAGCGAACTCGCCAGCAGCATGCCCCCCACCACCACGGTGCCGATCTCCTGGCGGCTGTTGGCGCCGGCCCCGGTGGCGAACACCAGCGGCAGGGTGCCGATGATGAAGGTCAGGGCGGTCATCAGGATGGCGCGGAAGCGCTGCCGGGCGGCGGCCAGGGCCGCCTCGCTGGAGCTTTTCCCCTCGCGACGGTTCTGGGCGGCGAACTCCACGATCAGGATAGCGTTCTTGGCCGCCAGGCCGATCAGCACCAGCAGGCCCACCTGGAAGTAGATGTCGTTGGGGAAGCCACGCAGCCAAGCGGCCAGCGCCGCCCCCAGCACCCCGAAGGGCACCGCCGTGGCCACCGCCAGCGGCAGCGACCAGCGCTCGTACTGGGCCGCCAGGATCAGGAACACCATCAGCAGACCGAGACCGAAGGCCAGTCCGCCGGCCCCCGCCGCGGCATCGAGCTGGAAGGCCTCACCCACCCAGCCGAGCATGACGTCGCCGTCCTGAAGCACCTCGGCGGCCACCTCCTCCATGGCCGCTTTGGCCTGGCCGGTGGTGTAGCCCGGTGCCGCATCGGCGAGAAACTTGGCGGCCGAGTAAACGTTGTAGCGGTTGAGGATATCGGCGCCCGACTCGCGGGTCAGGGTCACCAGCGAGGAGAGCGGAATCATCTCCCCCGTCTCGGAGCGCACGAAGACCTTGTTGAGATCCTCGGGCTTGCTGCGAAACTCCCCCTCCGACTGCAGATTGACCTGCCAGTTGCGCCCCGCCAGGGTGAAGTCGTTCACGTACAGCGAGCCGAAGGTGCTCTGCATGCTGGCGAAGACCTCGTTGATCGGCACCCCCATGGCGCGCGCCTTCTCGCGATCTACCTCGGCCCGGTAGCTGGGCATGGAGGTGTCCAGGGTAGTGCGGGCATTGGTCAGCTCCGGGCGCTCGTTGGCCGCGGCGGCGAGACGACCGGCCAGCTCGGCGATCTCCTGGGTGGTAGCGTCGCCGCGCATCTGCAGGTAGCCCTCCACCCCGCCGGTCAGCGAGAGCCCCATGATCGGCGGCGGCGTGAAGGCGATCACGAAGGCCTCGGGAATGCCGCCCCCATGCCCATGATCTGGCCGGTCAGCGACTGGGCATCCTGACCGGGGCCTTCCCGCTCGCTCCAGTCGGCGAGATTGGCGAAGCCGACGCCGACGTTGGTGCGCAGGGCGCCGGCGATGATGTCGAAGCCGGCGAAGGAGGTGAATTCGTCCACCTCGTCCAGCCCCAGCAGCATCTCGGAGACCTGGTCGCGCACCGCCTCGGTGCGCGGCAGCGCCGAGACCTGGGGCAGCTGATACATCACCAGCGCCACCCCCTGGTCCTCCTGGGGCACCAGGCCCGGAGGCAGTCGCGACATGGCGAACAGGGTGGCGACGATCACGCCGACGAACAGCACCACTCCGATCAGCGCATGACGCAGCAGCTTGGAGACCAGCCAGCTAAAGCCGGCGGTGAGCCGGTCGAAACCGGCATTGAACCACTGGAAGGGCTTGGCCACCCGCTGCGACTGCTTGTCGAGCAGCAGGGCGCACATGGCCGGGGTCAGGGTCAGGGCCACCACCCCGGAGACCACCACCGACACCGCGATGGTCACCGCGAACTGGCGATAGAGCTCGCCGGTCAGCCCCCAGGAAGGTCACCGGAGCGAACACCGCCACCAGCACCAGGGTCGAGGCCACCACCGCACCGGCCACCTGCTTCATGGTCTCGATGGACGCCTCGCGGGCCTTCATGCCCTTCTCATGGATCAGCCGGTCGACGTTCTCCAGCACGATGATGGCGTTGTCCACTACGATGCCGATGGCCAGCACCAGGCCAAACAGGGTCAGCAGGTTGACCGAGAAGCCAAAGGCCAGCATGCCGGCGAAGGTGCCGATCAACGAGACTGGAATCGCCGCCACCGGAATCAGGGTGGCGCGCCAGTGCTGCAGGAAGACGAAGGTCACCGCCACCACCAGCGCCACGGCGATCAGCAGGGTGATAAACACCTCGCGGATCGAGATTTCGACGAACTCGGTGGTGTCGTAGGGCACCGTGTAGGTGAGCCCCTCGGGAAAGCGTGCCGACATCTCCTCCAGCGCCTCGTGCACCGCGGCGGCGGTTTCCAGGGCGTTGGCGCCGGGCTGCAGGTAGACCCCCATGGGCACCGCGTTCTGGCCGTTGTAGGTCGCCGAGAAGGCGTAGTTCTGGGCGCCCAGCTCGGCGCGGGCCACGTCGCCCAGGCGCAGGGTGCTGCCGTCCTCTTCGGCGCGCAGGATGATCGCTTCGAACTGCGCCGCTTCGGAAAGCTGGCCGCGGGTGGTCACCGTGAAGGTGAAGGCCTGCCCCGGGGGCGAGGGCTCGGCGCCGAGACTCCCGGCGGCGAACTGGGCATTCTGCTCGCGAATCGCCGCGGCCACGTCGTTGGGGGTCAGGTCGTACTGGGCCAGCTTGTCGGGGCTGAGCCAGATACGCATGGAGTAGTCCTGGGCGCCGAACAGCGAGGCATCCCCCACCCCGGGGATACGCACCAGCTCGTCGAGCACGTTGAGCAGCCCGTAGTTGGACATGAACAGCACGTCGCGACTGCCGTCCGGCGAGAACAGTACCGGCACCATCAGGATGTTGCTGGAGCGCGCCTCGACGCGCACGCCCTGGTCGCGCACCGGCTGAGGCAGGCGCGCGGTGGCGGCCTGGACGCGGTTGTTGACATTGATCGCCGCCTGGTCGGGATCGGTGCCCATCTCGAAAGAGACGGTGATCTGCAGGCTGCCGGCGTCGGTGGAGGTCGACTCCATGTAGAGCATGTCGTCGACGCCGTTGATCTCCTGCTCCAGGGGGGCGGCCACCGCCTCGGCGATCACCTCGGCGCTGGCGCCGGGATAGGCGGCCTGCACCACCACCTGGGGCGGCACCACGTCGGGGTACTGCTCCACCGGCAGCGCACGCAGCGCGGCGAGGCCGGCCAGGACGATAATCACGGAAATGACCGAGGCGAAGATCGGCCGGTCGATGAAGAACCTGAGCATCACGCCTCCTCGTCAGCGGCGGTCTCGTCGTCCAGCGGCGCCTCAGCGGCCGTCTCGTCGTCGCTGGCCTCCTCGGCGGAGTCCGCCTCGCTGGGCTGCACCGGCATGCCGTCCTGAAGGTTCACCAGGCCGCTGACGATGATCCGGTCGCCGGCCTCCAGGCCCGACAGCACCACCTGGCGGCCATCGACGATGGGCCCCAGTTCCACGTTGCGAGCCTGGGCCTGCTCCTCCTCGACCACGAAGACGCGCGGCCCCTCGGGGCCCTGGCCCACTCCCTCCTGGGGGATCAGGAAAACGTCGTCGAGCTCCTGCACCAGCACCCGTACCCGCACGAACTGCCCGGGCACCACCAGGCCCTCGGGGTTGGGAAACACCGCCCGGGCCGAGACGCTGCCGGTACGCGGGTCAATGGTGCTGGCGGTGAAGTCCACCAGGCCGGTCTGGCCGTACTCGCTGCCGTCGGGCAGCGTCAGCCACGCCTCCCGCGGCGCCTCTTCCTCGGCATTGGCCATGGCGCGCCGGGCGGTTCGCTGCAGAGCGGCATCGCGCTCCGGCAGCGAGAAGCGCACGTGAACGGGATCCTGCTGGGTGACAGTGGTCAGCAGGGTGCCGCGCTCGATCAGGCTGCCTTCGGGGAAGCTCTCCAATCCGGTCAGGCCGGCCAGCGGCGCCCGCACCTCGGTGTAGCTGAGGTTGAGCTCGGCGTTGGCCACCCCGGCTTCGGTCAGGGCCAGGCGGGCCTCAGCCAGCTCCCGGGCGGACAGCGCGCTGTCCCGCTCGCGCTCGCTGACCGCATTCTGGTTGAACAGCGTCGAGATCCGCCGCCACTCCCGGTTGGCCTGGTTCAGTTCGGCCTGGGCATTGGCCCGCTCCGCCTCGGCGCGCTTCAGCTCGATCTCGTAGGGCTCGCGGTCGATGCGAAACAGGGCCTCCCCAGACTCGACCACCTGCCCTTCGGTATAGAGACGCTCCTCCAGAATCCCATCGACGCGAGCACGCACTTCCACCTCACGAGAGCCGCGCGCGCGGGCCGCGTACTCCTCGATCACATCCACGCTGCGGGGCTCCACGCCCACCACCACCACCGGTGGAGGCAGCTGGTCCCCCCGCCCATGGCGGGGCCGTCGCCGTCGTTATTCCGTTCGCAGCCGGCGACGAGCAGGGCCAGTAAGCCAACCGCCAGTATCCGTGTCAGGGGGCAGCCCCCGGGGGGTGACAAGCGCATGAAGGGTCTCCGCGGCAGATCGTGTCGTCGGGTGAACCACCTCTCGACGATGGGGCCTGCTCGCGAGGGTGGCACGGGGTAGTTTGAGTGCGGGGATTATAGCTACATCCATGTATGTATGCGAGCCAAGCCGTCCAAGCGGTGCGTGACCTTGCCGTCTCGGACTCGGCAACGCGTTCGAAATGGACTATGCTGCAAAGCAGCATAGCAGGCGAATGGATACTCGACATGGATACGCTCGAACTGGTGCGCATCGACACCCTGGAAGTGGCGGTGCGGATCTGGCACCCCGAGGCGCCCAGGACGGTGGTGGCCTGGCACGGCCTGGCCCGCCACGGCGGCGACTTCGCCGACCTGGCCCGGGAGCTCGGCCCCGGGTGGCGGGTGCTGGCCCCGGATACCCCCGGCCGCGGGCTCTCCAGCTGGTCGCTCACGCCCTCCCGCGACTATCTGTATGCGCGCTACATGACAGTAGCCCTGGCGCTGCTGGATCACTTCCAGCTGGAGAAGACGGCGTGGATCGGCACCTCCATGGGCGGGCTGCTGGGCATGCTGCTGGCCGCCGAGCCCGACAGCGCGAAGCGCATCGAGCGACTGGTGCTCAACGACGTTGGGCCCGAACTCAACCCCGAGGGGCTCGTTCAGCTGGCCACCTACTTCGGCAGGCCGCACCGCTTCAGCCGCTTCGCCGAGCTGGAGGCTGAACTCAGGCGCCACTATGTGGGCTTCGGGATCGACAGCGACGACGCCTGGCGGCGGCTGGCCCTGGATAGTGCGCGCCGGCTGCCCGACGGCGGCTGGACCTACCACTTCGATCCGCGCATCGGGGAGCAATTCGTCCACGACACGCCCCGCAACACCTGGGCCGACTGGCGGGCGATCCGCTGCCCGCTGATGGTGGTGCGCGGCGAACGCTCGCCGCTGCTCCACGCCGACAGCGTAGCGCGGATGGCCGAGGCCCAGCCCGGCCTGGTGAGCCTGGAAGTGCCCGGCTGCGGCCACGCCCCAATGCTGGACCGCCCCAGCCAGGTGGCCCCCATCGCCGATTTCCTGACCCAGGCCCCCGAGCGGGCCGCGGCGAGAGACAACCGCCCCGCCCAGCCGCTATGGCGACGCGGCTGGCAGTGGCTACGCGGGTAGCGAACCCTCACTCTCCCCGCGGGCGGCTGCGGATGATCACGCCCCCTTCGTGGCGCTCGACCCGCTCACCGGGCGTGACACGGCTGCGAATACGGGTCTCCCCGGGCGCATCTCGACCCGCCCGCCGGGGTGTGGGCGGCTGCGCAGCACCGTGCCGCCCGCATGGCGTTCGTAGCGCGCTTCGGGATAGCGCCACTCCCCCCGCGGCTCGGCGATCCCCGAGGTGCCCGCATAGGGCAGATAGGGCAGATAGGGCACACTCCATAGCGGGGCTGCCGGGACGGGCGGCGCCAGAGGTGGCATCGGCGCCCAGTAGCCCCCAACATGCGACCACGCCAAGGGGGGACGGGAATCGCCCAGGTAATGGGGGCTCGCCGGGACGCGACACCAGCGCATAGCCAAGGGGCGTGATGACCACCCGCTCCACTGTCGATACGCTTTTGGGCTCCTCGCCGACATCGGCGACGGCCGGAACCAGCGGGGCAAGCAGCGCACCCAGGGCGAACCACCCGCAAGCCTTCATGATCTTCATGCTCTCCCCTTGCCGGCGCACACGCCTCTCCTCCTGCGACTGCCATCACAGGAGCGGCATTCCCCGGGCCTCATCCCGCCTCGACGCGCGCCACCGCCCGCGCCACGGCGCCACAGTAGGCACCGCCAAACAGCAGCAGGTGGTTGAGCAGCGGATAGAGCTGAAACAGCGCCTCCCGTCGCGGCCAGTCGCCGGGCGGTGCCCCATTCCAGTAGGCCTCGAAGAAGGCCTCCCCGGGAGAACCGAACAGCGTCAGCATGGCCAAGTCCACCTCAGGATAGTGGCGATAGACCGCCGGGTCGATGATCGCCGGGCCGCGCGGCGTGAACAGCACGTTACCGGACCAGAGGTCACCGTGCACCAGACTCGCCGGGGCATCCGCCAGCCAGGCATCGAGATCGCCGGCAACCGCCTCGAGGCGGCCGCGCAGGCGACCGTCCAGCAGGCCCTGGGCATGGCAGGCCGCCGTCAGCGGTAGCAGACGGCGCTGGCGCTGAAAGGCACGGCCGTCAGCCAGCGGTGCATTGGGCTGAGGCGTTCGCCCGCAGGCATTGTCCCGGGGCCAGCCGTGGCTGTCGGCGACCCGGGCATGCAGCTGGCGAAGCCCCTCACCGAGCCGCGACTCGCTCGCCGCCGAGCGGGCGGCGCTCTCCAGGGCCTCCATCACCAGCCACCTGCCCGCCTGCCCCAGCACTTCGGGCACCCGTAGCGAGGTCTCCGCTTCCCGCAGGGCCTGCAGTCCATCCGCCTCGCCGGCCAACCGCGCCGGCTCGTCGGATTTCACCACCACGTCGCCCCGGTCGGTGGCCAGGCGGTAGACCGCTGCGATATCGCCACCGCCCAGCGGGCGCGGCTCGCCGAGGGGGCTGATTCCCACCTGTTCCAGAAGCGCTCGCAGTTCGACGTCCATGGCCTCTCTCCTTCGCTGGATGGTCGATAGGGGGCTTGGCAACACCGCCAGGCGTACGCTGTCTGTTGAATGAAGCAGGTTGGGCCGGGCGTTGGCAACCTGTGCAGCGTCTCCCCGGCCGTCAGCGCCTACAGTGAAGGCAACGTCGGCACACCGATCACAAGGGGTAGCCAATGGCGAAGGAAAACGGAGCCCAACACGACGCCCGGAGCGAAGCGCTCTCGCGGCGCCTGCTCCGAGTCATCGATGAGCTGGTACGCGAAACCCAGCCGCGGCGACAGCCGCCCCCCAGGCAACGCTGCAGTCGCGGCTGGACCGGGATCTGGGGTTCGACAGTCTGGCCCGGGCGGAGCTGGTACTTCGCCTGGAGCGCACCTTCGTCGTGACCCTGCCCGAATCCGCCCTGGCGGCCGACACCCCCGCAGACCTGGTGACGCTGCTGCTCAAGGCACCGGAGAAGAGAGAGCCCGACACGACCGACCGGCAGTCGCCAACCAGCGAGCGGACGGTGAGCGGCGAGCCCGCCAGCGCCGGCACTCTGAACGCAGTGCTCGACTGGCACCTGGCACACCAGCCGGCGCGCTCCCATCTGCTGATCTACGGCGATGGCGACAGCCCGGAGACCCTGAGCTATGCCGACCTGGATCGCCACGCGCGAGGCGTGGCGGCGGCACTGATCCAGCGCGGGGTACGCCGCGGCGACCGCGTCGCCCTGATGCTGCCCACCGGGCGAGACTACTTCGTCGCGTTCATTGCCATCCTGCGCGCCGGCGGCGTCCCGGTCCCCATCTATCCTCCCGCGCGCCCGGCCCAGCTGGAGGAGCACCTGCGCCGCCATGGCCGCATCCTCAGCAACGCCGGCGCGGAGAGCCTGATCACCGTGGACCAGGCGCGGCGCGTGGCCCGCCTGCTGCGCGCCGAGGCCCCACAGCTGGCTTCCATCGTTACCGTTGCCGAGCTCTCGTCCGCGGCTCCGGTCGACGCCGGCGATACCCGCCAGGCCCCCGATGCGGAGAGCCTGGCGCTGCTCCAGTACACCTCCGGCAGCACCGGCGACCCCAAGGGGGTCATGCTCACCCACGGCCAGCTGCTGGCCAACGTTCGCGCCATGGGCGAGCGCGCGCGGGTGACGCCTCAGGACGTCTTCGTCAGCTGGCTGCCGCTGTATCACGACATGGGCCTGATCGGCGCCTGGCTCTCAAGCCTCTACTACGGCATGCCGCTGGTCGTGATGTCGCCGCTGGCCTTCTTGAGCCATCCACTGCGCTGGCTGGAATTGATCCATCGCCACCGGGGTACCCTCTCGGGAGGCCCCAACTTCGGCTTCGATCTCTGCCTGCGCGCCCTGAGGGATGAGCGCCCCCAGGGCCTGGACCTCAGCTGCTGGCGGATCGCCTTCAACGGCGCCGAGCCGGTCAGCCCGCGTACCATGGAGCAGTTCGCCGAGCGGCTGGCGCCCTGCGGGCTGCGCCGGGAGGCCCTGATGCCGGTCTATGGCCTGGCCGAGTCGGCGGTGGGGCTGTGCATTGCCCCGCCGGGCCGCGGGCTACGACTCGACCCTATCGATCGCGACACCTTTACCGCCACCCAGGTGGCCAGGCCAACCCAAGACCGTGCCAAGGCGCAGGTCATGGTCAACTGCGGCCCGCCTCTGCCGGGCTACCGGGTGCGCATCCTCGACCCCGAGGGGCGCGAACTGCCCGAACGCCACGACGGCGAGATCGAATTCTGCGGCCCTTCGGCCACCGCCGGCTACTTCCACTACCCCGAGGCCACCGCCGCGCTGCGTCACGGCGACTGGTATCGCACCGGCGACCGCGGCTACCTCGCCGACGGCGACCTCCACATCAGCGGCCGCGTCAAGGACATGCTGGTGCGCGGCGGGCGTAACATCTACCCCTACGACCTCGAGGAGGCCGTCGGCGCCCTCGACGGCATTCGCAAGGGCTGCGTGGCGGTCTTCGGCGACCCAGCCCCCGACACCGGCAGCGAGGCGCTGGTGGTGGTGGCCGAAACCCGGGTCACCGACCCCGCGCAGCGCGAACGCCTCACCCGGGCAATTCACGAGACCACCCTGGACACCCTGGACCTGCCCGCCGACATCGTCCGTCTGGTGCCGCCGCACAGCGTGCTAAAGACCTCCAGTGGCAAGATCCGCCGTGGCGCCACCGCCGACTGCTATCGTGGTGGCCAGCTGGGCCAGGCCGCCGCGCCGGTCTGGCGCCAGGCGCTGGTCCTGGCCCTGCGAGCCGGCGCCATGCGGTCGCGGCGGTGGCTGCAGCGGGCCGGTCGCACGCTTTATGGCGCCTACGCCTGGAGCCTGTTCGCCGCCGCCCTGATCGTGGTTGCCGTCGTGGCGCTGCCGCTGCCGAGGTTCGCCTGGCGCTGGCGCGTCACCCGCGGCTGCGTGCGCGCGGCGGCGCGACTCGCCGGCCTGCGTATCCGCAGCCATGGCCTGGAGAACCTGCCCGGCGAGGCCCCCTGCGTACTGGTGGCCAATCATGCCAGCTACCTGGACGCCCTGGTGCTCATCGCCGTGCTGCCGCACGATTTTCGCTACCTGGCCAAGGCGGAGTTCAAGCGCCAGGCCCCGGCGCACTTCCTGCTACGGCGCATGGGGGCCATCTTCGTGGATCGCTTCGACCCGCGCCAGGCGACCCGCGATACGCAGCAGGTGTTCGCAGCCCTCGGCAACGGCGACTCCCTGGCCTTCTTCCCGGAGGGCACCTTCAGCCGCCAGCCCGGCCTCAAGGGTTTCCATATGGGCGCCTTCGTCGCCGCGGCACAGGCCGGCACTCCCGTGCTGCCGGTCGCCCTGAGCGGAACCCGTAGACTGCTGCGCGGCAGCGAGATCCTGCCGCGTCCCGGCACGGTCGACGTCAGCGTGGGCCGCCCTCTGCTGCCACGGGAAGAGGGGTGGGCCGAGGCAGTCAGGCTGCGCGACGATGCCCGGGCCTTCATCGCCTCGGCATGCGGCGAGCCGGATCTTCTGGCACCTTGAAGGTGGGCTCGGGAGGCCGTCAGAGCCCAAGACGCCATGCACGAGTGAACAAGAGGAGAACCGCGATGTACAAGCTAGCCTTCTATGTCCCCGTGACGGACGCCGAGGCCGTCAAGGAGGCGGTCTTCGCCAGCGGCGCCGGACGCATCGGCGACTACGAGGCGTGCTGCTTCCAGACGCCGGGCACCGGGCAGTTTCGTCCGCTGGCGGGAGCCAACCCCCATATCGGCAGCGTGGGCGACCTGGAGCACGTGGAAGAGCTCAAGGTGGAGCTGGTCTGCGCGGATTCGCTGATTCACGAGGCCCTGGCGGCGCTCAAGGCGGCCCATCCCTACGAGGAGCCGGCCTACGATGTCTGGCGGCTGGAAGACCTGTGAATGCGGTCGACACGCCAGCGATCATCGCGCTCAGGCACTGCCGAAGTAGCGCTCGCGATCCTCGGCGGTGATATCGCTGATATGCAGCGGGAAACGCGCCTCTCCGCGGTCGGCATAGAAGTGGCGTAGGGTGCGCTCGATGGTGGGAAAGGCGAGTTCGTCCCAGGGGATCTCATGCTCCTCGAACAGCGCCACCTCAAGGCTCTCCGAGCCGGCGGCGAAGCCTCCCGCCAGGTCGGCACGAAAGATCATGTAGACCTGGTTGATATGCGGCAGGTTGATCAGGGTGTAGAGCCCGTGGATATCCACCTCCGCACAGGCCTCCTCGCGGGTCTCCCGGGCAGCGGCCTCGACGGTGGTCTCGGCGTTCTCCATGAAGCCCGCCGGCAGGGTCCAGAACCCCTTGCGCGGGGCGATGGCCCTGCGGCACAGCAGCACCCGAGAGCCGCTCACCGGCAGGGTGCCGGCGACGATACGCGGATTCTGATAGTGGACGGTGCCGCACGCGTCGCACAGGTAGCGGGGCCGGTCATCCCCCTCGGGAATGGCGAAACGCACGATATGACCGCAGTGGCTGCAGAAGTTCATGGGGCTCCCTGGCAGGCTGGCGAGCGGTGCGACACCGCCGACTTCGGGCTTGACGCCGGCAACAGCGGCCGGGTAGAAGGAATCGAAACCCGATGGAAACCCCATGTTAGAGAAACTTCGCGAACGCCTGCAAGCGCACAGGCCGCAGCGGCTGGTCCTCGACCTGCCCCAGGCCGCGGTGCTGATGCCCATCGTCGATCGGCCGGAACCGACACTGCTGTTCACTCGCCGTGCCAGCCACCTGGCCACTCACGGCGGTCAGGTGGCCTTCCCCGGCGGCAAGCGCGAGGCCGGCGACCCCGATCTGCTGTTCACGGCCCTACGGGAATCCCGGGAAGAGATTGCGCTGCCACCGCAGCAAGTGGAGCTGCTTGGCCGCCTCTCCGACGTCATCTCGCTGCATGGGCTTCGCGTCACCCCCTACGTGGGCCTGATACCGCCGGACCTGCCGCTGGCACCGGACCTCGGTGAACTCGACACCATCTTCGAGGTACCGCTGACGCTGTTCCTGGAGGACCGACGCCATCATACCGACGTCATCCCGGTCGACGGTCGCCCCTACTACGTGCCCAGCTACCACACCGCCGGCCAGGTGATCTGGGGACTCTCCTCGATGATGCTGGTGGAACTGATGGCCGAAGGCTTCGGGCGCCCCGTGAGTCTGCACCGCGAGCCCCCAAGCGGTCGGCTGTGCTACTTTTCCGAACGCCAGCTGCGCGCCCGGGAGGCCCTGGCGCGCAGCTCTTGAACCGCTTCCCTCCCCCACCGCCCCCCTACCCGAGTGCAGCGTCCCAGCCGACGCAGGCGCACAACGAAAAGGCCGCCCCGAAGGGCGGCAAGGCAAGGGACGCGAGAGAAGGATAAACCACGGGGTCACTCAGGCAGCAGCACCGCGTCGATCACATGGATGACGCCATTGCTGGCCTCGATGTCGGCCTGGATGACGTTGGCCTCGTTGATCATCACGCTCCCGTCCATGGTGGTGATGGTGATTTCTTGCCCCTGGACGGTCTCGGCACTCTCGAGACCCATGGCGTCCTCCGCCATCACCTTGCCTGCCACCACGTGGTAGGTAAGGATCGCCTGCAGGGTCTCCTGATTCTCGGGCAGCAGCAGCTCGTCCAGGGTCCCCTCGGGCAGGGCGGCGAAGGCGTCATCGGTGGGGGCAAAGACGGTGATAGGCCCTTCGCCCTTCAGGGTATCGACCAGGCCCGCCGCCTCGACCGCGGCCACTAGCGTCTCGAACTGGCCGGCCGCCACGGCGGTATCGACGATGTCGGGATGGTCGTGGGCATCACCGTGACTCCCCGCCTGCACGGCGCCAGCCAACACCAAGCCGGCCACGCCGGCGCCCATCCAACGGGTTGCTGCCTTGAAATGTGTCATGATCTCACTCCTCGAGAGGTTGCCCAGTGGGCAGACAACAGCATTCGGTGCCGGCAGGAGCCCGACGTGGATTCCTATACACGGCAAACTATTTGTACGTGATTGGGAAAAGAAGTTCATCGCTGCTGCGATTATTTTCGGTTCATTTCACTTTGCCGGGACGACCGCAGCGTCGACGCCGCCCGCTTCGGGCTTGACGCCTTGAAGGGCGGCCCGGTAGAAGGAATCAAACCCGACGGAACCCCCATGCTAGAGAACTTTCGCGAACGCCCCGTGCTCGATATCCGGGCCCTCCCCCTGCTGGTCGATGCCCTGGTCGAGCAGGGCTGGTACCTGGGCCCCGGCATGCTCGACCCCGAGCTGTGTCACGACCTCTATGGCGAGCTCATGGCAATGGCCGAGCGCGACGCCCTGACGGCGGCCGGGATCGGCCGCGGCCGCGAGCACCACCTGCAGCGTGAGATCCGCGGCGACGCCATCCGCTGGCTCGACCGCGAGAGCCTCGCCCAGCGGCGCTACCTGGCTGGCATGGCCGAGCTGCAGCGCGAGCTCAACCAGGCGCTCTTCCTGGGGCTGTTCGAGTATGAGGCGCACTTCGCCCATTACCCGCCCGGCGCCGGCTACCAGCGCCACCTGGACAGCTTCCGCGGCCGCGCCAACCGGGTGGTCTCCACCGTGGGCTATCTCAATCCCGACTGGCCCGCCGACGCCGGCGGCGAGATGGTCATCTTCGATGCCCAGGCGCCCGAACGTGAGCTGGCCCGGGTGCGCCCCGAGGCGGGCACCTTCGCCTGCTTCCTCTCGGAGCGCGTCCCCATGCGGTGCTGCCCGCCCGCCGGCCGCGGGCCAGCATCGCCGGCTGGTTCCGGCGCAACGCCTCCCTGGGCGGCCGGGTGGACCCGGCGCGCTGATGGCTAACCAGGACGACAGCGAACGGCTGCGCCGGCGCCTGGCTGAGCTCGAGGCACAGCATACTGAGCTGGCCGCCCGCCACGCCAGGCTCGAGGCCGAGCACGCCGAGCTCGACGCCCAGCGACGCCACTACCGGTGGCTGGCCGAAAGCACCACCGACCTGATCTCGCGCCATGCCCGGGACGGCACTTTCCTCTATGCCTCCCAGGCGGCCCGCAGCCTGCTCGGCTATGCGCCCGAGGAGCTGATCGGCGTCTCCGCCTACGACCTCTTCCACCCCGCGGACCTGGCCGACCTGCTCAACAAGTCGCCGCGGGTCTACTACCACGACGGCTTCTACCAGCAAACCTATCGCTTTCGCGCCAAGGATGGGCACTACGTGTGGTTCGAGACCACCAGCCGTACCCGCCGCGACCCGGCCACCGGCGAGCTGCTCGACATCCTCTGCGTGTCCCGGGACGTGAGCCGGCGCATCCGCGCCGAGGCCAACCGCGAGCGCCTGGCCCGGGTGGTGGAATCCACCACCGACTATGTGCTGTTCGTCGACGGTGAGGAGCGGCTGTTCTACTGCAACGAGGCAGCCCGCCGGCTACTCACCCTGCCCCGGGAAGACCTCGACACGGCCCTGGCCAAGGCCTACACGCCGGCCTCGCTGGCGGTGCTGCGCGAGATCGTGCTACCCGCGGTGGCCCGCTACGGCTCCTGGAGCGGCGAACTGGAGATGCAGGGCACCCGGGGACGGTGCCGGTGCTCAGCGTGGTGTTGGCCCACCGCGGCCCCGGCGCCGAGCCCGACCATCTGTCGCTGCTCAACCGCGATATCGGCCTGCGCAAGGCCGCCGAGGCCCAGGCCCGCCGCCACCAGGAGCAGATCGCTCATGCCAATCGCCTGGCCACCACCGGCGAGCTGGCCTCCAACATCGCCCATGAGCTCAACCAGCCCCTGGGCGCCATCGGCAACTATGCCAGCGGCGCCCTGATGCAGCTGCGCGCCGACCCGGCGCGCCCTGCCAGCGACCTGGCGCTGCCGCTGACGCGGATCAATGAGCAGATCCAGCGCCTGGCCGAGCGGCTGCGCCATATCCGCACCTTCGTGCGCAAGGGCCAGACCCGGCCGCGCCCGGTGTCGCTGATCGATGTGGTCGATGCCGCCTGCCGGCTCTGCGAATGGCAGTACCAGCAGGCCGGCATCACCCTGGCGCATGCGCTGCCCGAAGCCCTGCCCCGGGTGCTCGCCGACCCGGTGGGACTGGAGCAGGTGCTGGTCAACCTGCTGCTCAACGCCTTGGAGGCCAGCCGCCACCACCCGGGTGCCGACCGGGTCGGGATCGACGCGCACCTCAGCGGCCCGCGGGAGGTGACCTTCCGGGTCCGTGATCGGGGCCCCGGCATCGAGGCGAACCGGACCGCCCATCTGTTCGAGCCCTTCCACTCCACCCGCGCCGAGGGGCTGGGCATGGGGCTGGCCATCAGCCACTCGCTGATGGAAGCCATGGGCGGAAACCTCCGACTTGTCAGCGGTTCCGGTGGCGCCACCTTTGCCGGTACACTGCAGGCCGAACCCAGCCGCCACGCACCGCCTCGGAGCCAGCCGTGACACAGCCCCCGGCCCTCTCGGACACCGACGCCCCCACCCCCCGTGTGGCGGTGGTCGACGACGATGCCGCCCTGCGCGACTCTCTGGCCTGGCTACTCGACTCCGTGGGCCTGGCCACCCGCGCCTTTCCCGACGGCGAGGCCTTCCTCGCCGCCGCCCCCGATGCCTTCGATGCGGTGCTGCTCGACGTGCGCATGCCGGGGCTCTCCGGTCTGCAGGTGCAGCAGCGGATGAACGAGCGCAACGATGACCTGCCGGTGATCTTCATGACCGGCCACGGCGACGTGCCCATGGCGGTGGCCGCCCTCAAGGCCGGCGCCTTCGACTTCATCGAAAAGCCGTTCAACCACCAGCAGCTGATCGACACCGTGCAGCAGGCGCTGGCCGAGCACCAGCGCGCCCGCGAGGCGCGAGCGCGACGCGAAGCGCTGCAGGCGCGCTACGCGGCCCTGCGCCCCAAGGAGCGCCAGATCCTGGTACATGTGGCCGAGGGCATGACCAGCCGCGAGATCGCCGAACGGCTAGGCATCAGCGCCAAGACCGTGGAGGTCTATCGCCTGCGGGCCATGAAGGCACTGGGCGCTAGCAGCCTCGCCGAGCTAGTGCGCCTCTGCGTGGCGCTGGAGCTGGTCGGTCCGCTGCCCGAGTGACTCGCGCCCACCCCGGGGCTTGACCGACATCATGATCCACGCCACTCCCGGCGCACGGGCAGGCGAGACCATGGCATCATCGGGCTGGATTGTCCCGCCCTTCTCACTTCGGAGTCTTCACCGATGACCGGAACCCGCGCCGCCCCCGACCCCGCCACCCGCTCGGCCCGACGTATCGCATTGGGCCTGGGCATCCCCATCCTGCTGATCCTGGCCGTGCTGATCGCCATGCCCTTCATGGCGGGCAACGAGACCCCCCTGCAGGTCGACGGTCAGGTACCGGCGGAGCCGGGCACGGAGCTGGGCGGCGTGCATTTTTCCGGCACCGTGCACCAGTGGGCCGTGTCGGGCAGCCTGGCGATCGATGCCGACCGGGAAGCCCGGCTCTCCTTCCGGCTGCGGGGCCCGGACGGCAGCCCTCCCCGGCAGACCATGCGAGTCCCCATTACCTTCACCATGCCCGGCCACGACATGGAGTTTGAGGTATCGGCCAGACAAACCGGCCCCGACAGTTTTTCCGTCACCTCGGCGCTACCCATGGCGGGGGAGTGGCAGATGCGCATCACCTTCGCCGATGTGGCAGGCGTGCTCCCTTTCCACGTCAGGGGATGACATCCGCGGCCTGTGTGCCTGACCGAGATCACACTTTCTCCCGCTCGGGCGGTGTCGGGCACTACGGTACCTTGCATCTGCCGCCCCGCGGAACGATGATCCTCACCAGACACTCTCTCTGCCGCCAAGGCCTCGACACCGCATGCACCGTATCCTTCTGCAACTGGTCAGCCTCTGCCTGATTCTCGCCCTGTCGGCGGGAACGGTCGCCCTGGCCGGCCTGGAAGCGAGCAGCGACGGCGCCCATGGCGGCCACGGGAGTCACAGCGTCTCTCATGACGTCGGCGAGCACACCGCACAGGGTGAGCCCGACGACTGCTGGACGCCCTGCCTGGGCGCCAGCCACTGCCTGGCCGGTGCCGCGAACCTCGACCGCGCCCTGCCGACCACGGCCGTCGACCGGCCGCCGCAGGCCTGGCCTGGCTCCCTACCGCCGACGCCCTACTACCTGCACGAGCGTCCTCCCAGAACCGCCTGATTACCGCTGACTACGCGGCGACCTTCAGCCATCGCCGAGTTTCGAATGTAATCAGGAGACGCTCATGTCCACGCAAGACCGTAAGCGGCCGCTTGGCCCGCTGGCGCTGCCAGCCTTCGCACCGGCAAGCCTGCGCTTTGCCACCCTTCTCGCTGGCAGCCTGACGCTGGCTGTCGCACTCGGCAGCGCCGGCTTCGCCACGGCCTCCCCGGATCACGACCACGGCCACGGCAGCCATGACCAGAGCGACCATGGCGATCATGGCCATGGCGATAACGGCGACCATAACGATCACGGCCATGGCGACCATGCCCATGGCGACGAGGAACATGCCCACGGCGGCGACGACCATGCCCACGGCGGCGACGACCATGCCCATAGCGATGACGACCACGCCCACGGAGACGGCGGTCACGGCTGGCAGGCGCCTGACGCCTGGGTCGAGCGCGAGAGCCCGCTGGAACCCGATGCCGAGACCCTGGCCTATGGCCAGCAGGTCTATCAGCGCTACTGCTCGGCATGCCACGGCCTAGCGGGCGGCGGCGATGGCCCCGCTGCCAGCGTTGCCGGTTTCAACCCCAGCCCGACCAACCTGGCCCTCCATGGCGCCGCCCATAGCGTCGGAGAGTATGCCTGGCTGATCAAGGAAGGGGGCCACGCCAGCGCCATGCCACGCTACGAGGACAAACTGGACGACGAGGCGGTCTGGTCCGTCGTGCTCTATATCCGCCATGAGCTGGCGGGCGACCATGGCGACCATCAACACTGATCCACGCTTCCCATAGACGGCAGGCCGGCGCCCGAAGGCGCCGGCCTGCCGCCATCGCCGCGTAGAGGCCGCCAGGCAGCCTCAGTGCACCGTAATGACCGTGCAGTCGGCGGTGTGACTGACCCGGTGGGACACGCTGCCGACCACCATGCCCTGCAGATCGCTCATTCCGCGACTGCCCATCACGATGGCCTCGACGCCCAGCGCCCTCGCCTCCTCGAGGATCGCCTCCGCCGGCCGACCTGTCACCACGATCTCCTTGACCTCCACGCCATCGAGGTTGATTGCCGAACGAGCCTTTTCGAGCACCGCCCTCGCCTGCGACTCACGCTCGCGGACCAGCCGTTGGATCACCTCTTCGCTTACCGGCAAGCCGCTGCCGCCGATCAGCAAGCCACCATCATCGAGGGGCCGCTGCACCTGAACCAGATACAGCGTAGCCGACGCCCCTGCCAAGTACAGGGCCACCCGCAAGGCCTTCTCGGCAAAGGAGGAACCATCTACCGGAACGAGTATCGACTGGTACATTTCGTATCCCCGTGCTGAACATCGCCGTGCTGAGCGCGGCATCGCGCGGTCCCAGCTCCTTCGCTTTCAGGCTAGTCGCAGCCAAGCCTTCTGCCCACTGCCCGCCATCGCCGGGAAGTGCCGATCAGGGCATGAGGGCCTCAGATGGCCAGCTCTTCGAGCAACCCCTCGCGCTCGACCGGCGCCTCGGGTTCAGGCTCGCGTTCCGGGGGTGACGCCAGGGCCACGACCTGGCCGGTGGGGTTATCCAGCAGGCCGCGCAGCTGCTCGTAGTCGAAGGCCATGCCGTTGGGGTTGCCCTGATTGAGCAACCCGAGGGTTTCGACCAGCGCCGACATGCCGTGTTCCTGCTCCTCGAGCGGCTCGAAGACCTGCACCAGCGGCTGCCCTTCGTCCCAGCCGACCTTGATCGGCTGGTCGATGATAGCGACCTGGGTGCCCACCGGCACGCTATGAAACACCGACTCGATGTCCTCGGGATACATGCGAATGCAGCCGCGGCTGGCGCGCATGCCGATCCCGTCGGGCTCGTTGGTGCCATGGATCAGATAGCCGGGAATATCCAGCAGGATGGCGTGGCGGCCCAGAGGGTTATCCGGCCCCGGCGGCACCACCGGCGGCGCCGGCTCGCCGCGCTCGGCGGCCTCTTCCCGCATGGAGCGCGGCGGATACCAGGCCGGGTCCTCGAGTCGCATGGTGGTCTTGGTGACCCCGAGTGGGGTATTGTAGCCCTCGCGACCGATGCCGATGGGGTAGGTCTCCACCCGCGGCATCTCGCCCTCACCGACGTCCGGGTAGTAGTCGAGGCGCAGCTCGGCAATATTGATCACGATGCCGGTGCGCTCGGCATCCGGCAGGATATAGCGCGCCGGTATCACCACCTCGGTCCCCTCGCCGGGCACCCAGACGCTGACATCGGGATTGGCGCTGCGGATCTCCTCGTAGCCCACGTTATGCTCCCGGGCGATATCGAGCAGGGTGTCCTCCTCGCTCGCCTCGACGCGATAGACCTCGCCGACCACATTGCCCTCCTCCGGTAGCGGAAAGTGGCCCTGGGGCCATTCCTCCTCGCTCCCCTCATCGGCCAGCAGGCCGGGAGGCAGCAGCGTCAGCCCCGCTAGCAGCAAGCCGGGTACTACATTGCCGAACAGTGCCGGCCGGGAGCGCCGGCCCCCTGGCTTAGTAGGGTTATCCATATCTCAAGACCTCTGTCGTCACCTTGGTGGTGATTAGCGTGAAACCGATGGGGTGGCGACGGCTTCATGGCCCGGGGGCACGTCCCGCGGCTGGCGGCGCGACCAGGCGATCAGCGAGGCCCCGGCGATCAGCATCGGCAGCGTCAGCAGCATGCCCATGGTGACCCAGCCGAAGGCAATGAACCCCAGGTGCTCGTCGGGCAGGCGCACGAACTCCACGGCGCCGCGGAACAGGCCATAGAGCAGCAGGAAGAGCCCGGAGATCAGGCCGCGGCGGCGTGGCTGCCCCGACAGCCACCACAGCACCAAGAACAGCACCACCCCCTCCAGGGCGAACTCGTAGAGCGCTGACGGATGACGCGGCTCCGGCCCCATATGGGGGAAGGGCATGGCCCAGGGCACCTCGCTGACCCGCCCCGGCAGCTCGTGGTTGATAAAGTTGCCGATACGTCCGGCGCCCAGGCCGATCGGCACCAGCGGCGCGATAAAGTCGGTCAGCTGGAAGAAGGCGAGCCGCTTCTTGCGGGCGAACAGCAGCGCAGCCACCAGTACCCCGATCAGGCCGCCATGAAAGCTCATGCCGCCATCCCAGAGCTGGAACAGCCACAGCGGGTTGGCCAGAAACGACTCGATGCCGTAGAACAGCACGTAGCCGAGCCGGCCGCCCAGCACCACCCCGATGGCGCCATAGAACAGCAGATCACCGATGTCGTCGTGACTCAGGCCGAGGCGATGAGCACGACGGCGCCCCAGCCACCAGGCGGCCACGAAGCCAACCACATACATCAGCCCATACCAGTGAATCTGCAGCGGTCCGATGGCTATCGCCACCGGGTCGATTTGCGGGTATTGCATCATCCTAATCCTTACCTTCCAGGTCGTCCGGCCGCCGGCCACCTCCTGCGAGCCATATCGCGACGTCGCAGGGGGAGTGGCTAGCGGTCGCATCACACGCGACGAATTTGCCGCGTTACGTTGGGGATATCGGCAAGAATCAGACGCGGGGAGGTCGCTCCAGGCGGTCAGGCAGTACCTGAGGCAGCGCGGTGACGGTGGCCAAGCCCCTGTGGCCGGCAGGCGGGTCTGCCGTCAATGTCAGCCACACGCCTCCCAGGGGTGGGCAAGGTGCCGGCAGGCAACTACCGAGATCCTGTCGCTCAGTGACATCGTCGATGATGTCGACTGCCACGCCAACGGCGATGTGGGACGGCTGGAGACGCTCACAGTCATGCACCGCTCCGCTGCCGCCTGCCAGGGCAGGCGGCAGACTCAGCAGCACACCGAGCAGCAGGCAAAGCAGCCAGTTAAGGGAGAGTCGGGTCATGGGCAGGGCGTCATCCGGTCGGCGTCAGGACGGCATCGGCCGTGGCCGAACAGTGTTTCACGACACGCACGGCCCCGCAAGCCGTCCTCGCGGAACGGCTGGCAGGGCCCGCAACAGCAGGCGCCGTCGCGTTCACCCCTGCCAGGCGTGGCCGGCGAAGGCCTCATCGAGTTCGGGATGGTTGAGATGATTGGCATAGTTGCTCAGGGTCTTCACCGCCAGGGCCAGCACGATCTGCAGGATGTGCGGCTCCTCGAAGCCGGCCTTCAGGAAGGCGTCGACATCGTCCCGCCCCGGCTTGCCGCGGGTCTCGAACATCACCCGGGTGAACTCACTGAGGGCGGCCAGCCGCTCGTCCGGAATCGGCTGGTCGTTGCGAATCGCCTCGAGCACCTCGGCCGGCACCTGGGACATTATTTCGCCCAGCATGCTATGGGCGGACATGCAGTAGCCGCAGCCGTTGAGCCGACTGATGGTCAGGAACACCACCTCCTGCTGGGGCGGCGTGAAGCCCGAGTCCTGGCGAAACAGCTCATAGCCATGCAGATAGGTATCGAGCACACCGGGCGCCTTGGCCATCCCCTGGTACATGTTGGGTACGAAACCCAGCTTCTCGTTGGCCTGCTCGAGCAGCGGTCGCGCCTTGGCATCGGCATTGTCGAGGGTCTGGGGCGCCAGCTGAATCTTGTAGTCGGCCGTCATGGGGCATACCTCCTGTGAGTCGTGAGACTCCTGGGTGGTGAAACGCCATATCCGGAATGAATGGTCCAAATATGGCAAAAATTGGTTCTTCGCAGACTGGCGTGAACTGGCTTTGTGGGAGGGACGGTTCGACGCCTCGACTTCAGCTCCGGTTCGACGCTTCGACGAAGTAGCGCGCAGCACTACCCAAGGGGCGCCTGCGGCGCCTTCGCCCGGCAGAGCCGGCCTCCCACCATAAAGCCTGCCAAACATGTTCACGCTAAAGTGCGAAGAGTCAAAAAAATCAGCGTAGCGTCGCCAGTACCAGCTCGGCGGCCTGCTCGGCCTCGGCGGCCGCGGTGCCCGCCTTGAGCAGGGCCCGCAGTCCGGCCATCCCCAGCGTCAAATAGAGCGCCAGGGCCTGGGCATCGCGATCGGCGGAAATCTCCCCCTCGGCCTGGCCACGCTCCACCGCCCGGCGAAACAGCGCGGTAATAGCTTCAACGCCCTGGGCGGCTTGCCGGGACGGCCGATCACCGCGCTGGCCCAGTTCGGTGGCGGAATTAAAGATCAGACAGCCAAGCGCCGCCCGCTCACTCTCGGCCTCCCGAGCGGTATCGCGAAAGAGCGCCTCGAAGAACGCCATCGCCGTTGGCGCATCATCGAGGCGGCGCTGCAGCCGTTCGACCAGGGCACGCCGATAGCGCTCGAGCGCCTCGAGAAACAGCTGCTCTTTGTTGCCGAAGGACTGGTACAGGCTGCTACGGGAAATCTGCATGGCCGCCAGCAGGTCACGGGTCGAGGCGGCTTCATAGCCGCGGGCCCAGAAGACCTGCATGGCGGCCATGACGGCCTGGTCGGGGCTAAAGGCGATAGGGCGTCCACGTGTCATGCCATCAATTTAGAACCAATCGTTCCATATTTCAAGCCCCATCCTCACGATGCCGCCCCGCTTTGGGACCCCCCTCCACATCCGGGTAAACCCGTCGCTCCGGGCAAAAAAACATACTTGCAGCACAAAGGTTTACATGATGTCTACCGTTTGACCTGCATCAATGGAAATGCCCCCAATCTGCACTATGGTGAAAGAGCCTTCACCGCTGCTGGAGCCAACTCCATGGTCAGCCACGACACCTCCCACGAGCACCGGCCGATGGATCTTACGGCTAGGCGGCGCTGTGGGTGGGTCGTAGTGCTGAGCCTGTTGCTAGTCGTGCTGCTTGTCAGTAGCGCCAGTGCCCAGCTCACCGACGCTGGGCCTACCGGCCATTCGCAGATCGACCTCCCCCTGAGCGCGGATGCCCTGGACGACACGCTCCCGCAATGCCAGCACGGCCATGGCGCCCTGGCAATGCACCACGCTATGCTGCGTGACGAGCGCCAGGAGCTCGACCCCAGCGTCCCGACGGCCTGCTTGACCTCCCACGCCACGCCACCGGCTGTGCCCGCCCGGATCGGCACGCCTCACGGCCTTCCCGACACCCCCCGCTGTCCCGTATATCTACTGACGCAGCGCCTGCGCCCCTGACATCGATCCACGCCACCCGCGACGCGAGCGATACCCAGGTGTCCACGCAACGCTTTTCCACGCACCAGATCGATTCGGCCCGGTGCCGAACTTCCCTCAAATCGCTGGGCTCCGTGCCCACAGGAGATACACGCATGAAACACGATAAGCACGCACTCGCTGCCATCCTGGCGCTGGCCCTCACTGCCGGTGGCACCGGCCTCGCCATGGCCCAGGGCAACATGATGGATGCTGATCAGCCAGACAGGAGCTCCGGCATGATGATGGGCGGCCAGGGCGGCATGGGCCCCGGCATGATGGGCGGCCAGGGCGGTATGGGCCCCGGCATGATGGGTGGCAAGGGCGGTATGGGCCCCGGCATGATGGGTGGCCAAGGCGGTATGGGCCCCGGCATGATGGGTGGCCAAGGCGGTATGGGCCCCGGCATGATGGGTGGCGGCATGATGCCCTGCCCGATGATGGGCGAGGGCATGGGCATGGGCATGATGCAGATGCTCGAGCCCGAGCAGCGCGGCGAGCTGCGTGAGCTGATGCGGGAGCATCGTCCCGCCCAGTTCGAGCGCAAGGGCCAGCTGATGAACCTGCGCGACGACCTGATGGCCGAGATGCATGGCGAGCGCCCCGACCCGGACGAAGTGCAGGCGCTTCACGGCCAGATGGCCGAGCTGCATGGCGAGATGATGGCCGAGATGGTGCGCATGCGGAATGCCATGCATGACCTGCTCACCGAAGAGCAGCGCCAGCGGCTTCAGGCGACACCGCCCAGCACCGTCGATCCCGACGACCACGATGCTCATCACTGATTGGGATGTCACTGAGTCGGCAGCCGGACGGCCAGGGTTGGCCGTCCAACCGGCAGCACCAGCAGGAGGCACTCCATGAGCAAGACCAACGCTAAAACGATCACTCTGACCGTTCCCGGCATGGGTAGCGACCACTGTGCCGGCATCGTGCGCCAGACGCTCGAGCGCCTCGATGGGGTGGACGCGATCCAGACCAATATCGCCAGCCACCGAGTCAGCGTCACCGCCGGTCAGGACGGCCCCGACGGCGATGCCCTGCGCCAGGCAGTGGAGGGCGCCGGCTATGACGTGGCCGCCGTCAGTGACGGTAGCGGCAAGCAGCAGGTGCGCCTGACGGTGCCCGGCATGGGCTCGGACCACTGTGCCGGCATCATCCGCAGCACCCTGGAGCGGCTGGCCGGCGTCGAATCGATCGACACCAATATCGCCAGCCACCGGGTATCGGTGACGGGCGAGCTCGATGGCGACGCATTGAAACGCGCCGTGGAGGGAGCCGGTTACGACGTGGCCGCCGTGCAGACCGACGAGGCGGAGGATGGCGACAGCGACGCCGAGATCGAGGAAGCCTACCTCGGACAGGCCCGCAAGCGGCTGATCATCGCCGCGATACCCACCACCCTGATCATGCTGCTGATGATGCCGCACATGTTCTGGCAGCCGATCCCGGGATATCTGGCGATCATCGCCGTGCTGGCCTTCCCGGTGGTGTTTCTCTTCGGCGGTATCGCCACTCACAAGTCGACCTGGCGGTCGCTGAAGAACGGCACCTTCAACATGGACGTGCTGATCTCCATGGGCAGCCTGCCCCCTACCTGATCGGCCTGATCGGTTTCGTCTACCCGATGACGTCATTCATCGAGATGGCCGCCACCATCATGACCTTCCACCTGCTCGGCCGCTATCTGGAGGCGCTGGCCAAGGGGCGCGCCTCTCAGGCCATCCGCCGCCTGATGACCCTGGGCGCCAAGACCGCCCGGGTGGAGCGCGACGGCGAAGAGGTCGAGGTACCGGTCAAGGCGCTGGCGGCCGGCGACATCATGATCGTGCGCCCCGGCGACAAGGTGCCCACCGACGGCGAGGTGATCGAGGGCGAGAGTCATCTCGATGAGTCCATTGCCACCGGGGAGTCGATCCCGGTCTACAAGAGCACCGGCGACAGCGTGATCGGGGCCACCATCAACAAGGAAGGCCGCCTGCGGGTCAAGGCGACCCGGGTCGGCGGCGACACCTTCTCTCTCAGGTGGTGCGTTTGATCGATCAGGCCCAGGGCTCCCGAGTGCCGATCCAGGAGTTCGCCGACCGCATGACCGGCCGCTTCGTACCCGCGGTACTGGCTATTGCCCTGGCCAGCCTGGTCGTCTGGGCGCTGTTGCCGGACGCCCTGCGCCCGATCCTCGACTGGGGGGCGACCTTCCTCCCCTGGGTGAATCCCGAGGCCGCCACCCCGGTGCTGGCCATACTGGCGGCCATCGCCGTGCTGGTCATCGCCTGCCCCTGCGCCCTAGGCCTAGCCACCCCCACGGCCCTGATGGTGGGCTCCGGCATCGGCGCCGAACGCGGCATCCTGATCCGCTCCGGCGAGGCGATCCAGACCTTCAAGGACGTCAAGGTCATGGTGCTCGACAAGACCGGCACCATCACTCAGGGCGAGCCGAAGCTGACCGACGTCGTCGCCGCCGAGGGTGTCGAGGAGACGCGCCTGCTGACCCTGGCGGCGAGCGTCGAGAATGCCTCGGAGCACCCCATCGCCCGGGCCATCGTCGAGGGTGCCAAGGAGCGCGATGTCAAACCCGGCGAGGTCAGCGAGTTCCGCTCTACCGGGGCGCGCGGCGTCTCCGGCAGAGTGGGCGAGGAGAAGGTGCTGATCGGCAACCGCCGCCTGCTGGAAGAGGAAGGGGTGACCGGCCTCGAGGCCCTGGATGACGCCATGGCCGAGCTCGAGGGCAAGGGCCGCACCGTGGTGATCGTCGCCGCCGATGGCCGTGCCCTGGGGCTGGTGGCCGTGGCCGACACCCTCAAGGAGGAATCAAAGGAGGCGATTCGCGGTATGCACGCGCTGGGCCTGCACGTGGTGATGATCACCGGCGACAACGAGCGGGCCGCCCGGGCCGTGGCCGCGGAGGTGGGGATCGACGAGGTCCAGGCCGGGGTGCTGCCGGAGGGCAAGGTGGATGCCATTCGCGCGCTGCAGGAGAAGCACGGCAACCACGTGGCCATGGTCGGCGACGGCATCAACGACGCCCCCGCCCTCACCCAGGCCAACGTCGGCATCGCCATCGGCGCCGGGGCCGACGTGGCCATCGAGGCCGCCGACGTGACCCTGGTGCGCGGTGAGCTGACCGCCGTGGTGGACGCCATGCACCTCAGCCGCGCCACCTTCGCCAAGATCGTCCAGAACCTGATCTGGGCCAGCGGCTACAACGTGGCCGCCATTCCCATCGCTGCCGCGGGCCTGCTGCACCCGATGATCGGGGTGATTGCCATGACCACCAGCTCGCTGTCGGTCATCGGCAACTCGCTGCTGCTCAAGCGGCGTTTTGCTCGAGTGCAACCCAGCCGGGAGTCATCCAGCCCGCAGCAATCGACTCAAGAGCAAGCCAAAGGAGACATCTCATGACACGACATCGCGCCCCGGAACACCACACGCTAGACACCGGCTCACGGCACCCTCCGGAAGCCGAGCGCCAGTCGCCGCCAGACAAGCACTCCGGGTCCCTGCACTATTGGCTGATGACCGCCTGCCTGGTGCTGATGGGCGGCGCCTTGCTGTTCGTCCTGTGGCGTGGCCAAACAACGGGCGGCCTGTTGCTGCTGCTGCCCATGCTGCTGTGCCTTGGCGCGCACTTCCTACTGCACCGTCACCATGGCCGCAACGGTGATGACTGAAGCAAGCGCAGAGTGTTGCGCTGGGTCAAGGCATTCCCGCTCACACCAAGGCAAGCTAGAAGCCTAACAGTGGAGACTTCGCCATGGGCTGGTTGGACCGGACATCGCTGACATATCGCCGAGGAGGACGCTGGCTCGCCGTCCTGCTGGCGGCACTGTTGGCAATGACCGCCCTGTCGAGCCATGGCGCCATGGAGAATCACCAGAGCGATTGTGGCGTCGCCGCACCGTGGATGCTGGATGACGGACAGGGTAGCGGGCCCGACGGTGCCGAGCATGACCACGGCGCCGCCTCCTGTGCCACCTGTTCCACTACCATGGGCCAGGCGCTACTGCCCCTGATGGGGCCGGAACGCCAGGCCAGCTCACTGGCCATGGCCCTGTCCCCGCAGATCCCACTGCCCCCCAAACGTCCTCCCAGAGCCTGATCGAACGCCCCTACCCCGGCCGCCTATGCTGATGCAAGGCGCCCCGGTGAATACCATTCGTTCATCAGGAGACCCACCATGTCCACCTGCTTCGCCCAAATGGGCCTGCTGGGCACGATCATGCCCATCGCCATGCTCACCCTGCTCGGCCTGGGTATCGCCGCCCTGCTGAAATACCTGCTCACATCCCGCACCACCTCGGAGGTCCGCTCATGAACCGTCTTCGCGCCACCCTGCTGTTCTCCGCCGCCCTGCTGCTGGGCACCGGCACCGCCCAGGCCGCCCTGCCCGACAAGGCGACCATGTTCAAGAATCCGCAATGCGGCTGCTGCGACGAGTACGCCCGCCAGTTGGAAGCCCTCGGCGTCGAGGTCAAGCTGGTCGACGATATCGAGGTGGGCAAGATCAAGCAGCGCGTCGGCCTGCCCTACGGACACGGCTCCTGCCATACGATTCAGATGGGCGGCTACGCCATCGAAGGGCACGTGCCCTTCGAGGCGGTGGAAAAACTCTTCGAGGAGCGCCCGGATACCCGCGGCATCGGCCTGGCCGGCATGCCCATCGGCACCCCCGGCATGCCGGGCCCCAAGCGCGAGGACTGGCACATCTTCCAGTTCCGCAACGGGGAAGCCGAACCCTTCATGACCCTGTAACTCGCCAGGCCCCCATGCCGCCAGGGCCGCATGGGGGCCCTGGCGCCGCTACGGCGGCGCCTTGTCGCTCAGGACATCAGCACATAGCGCCCGGGCGCCTCCTCCAGCGGCGGGTAGCGCTCGCTGCCCAGCGAGGGTGGGGGAACCTGGCCGCTGGAGTGGCTCACCAGCCACTGCTGCCAGGCTGGCCACCAGGAGCCTGACTGCTCCGGGGTGGTCTGCTGCCAGGTCTCCGGGTCGAGATAGCGCTCGCCCTGACGCTGGGTGCGCAGGCGGTAGCGTCGCCGCGGGTGATTGGGCTCGCTGACGATGCCGGCATTGTGGCCACCGCTGGTCAGTAGGAAGGTGACCTCGTCGGCGTCCGTGAGCAGATGCACCTTGTAGACCGACCGCCAGGGGGCCACGTGGTCGGAGACGGTACCCACAGCGAAGATGGGGGCGCGGATATCCTGTATGGCTATCGGTCGGTGATCGACCTGGTAACGACCGCTGGCCAGGTCGTTATCGAGAAACAGCTGGCGCAGATAGTCGCTGTGCATGCGATAGGGTAGCCGGGTGATGTCGGCATTCCAGGCCATCAGCGCGTTCATCGGCTGGCGCTGGCCCAGCAGGTAGTCGTGTACCACCCGCGACCAGATCAGGTCATTGGAGCGCAGGATCTGGAAGGCCCCGGCCATCTGGTAGCCGTCCAGATAGCCCTGGTCCCACATCATGTTTTCTAGGTAGGCGACCTGGCTTTCGCCGATGAACAGCATCAGCTCCCCGGCCTCAGTGAAGTCCACCTGGGTGGCCAGGGTGGTGAGGGTCGCCAGGCGATCGTCACCGTCGCGGGCCATGGCGGCAGCGGCAATGGAGAGCAGCGTGCCCCCCAGGCAGTAGCCGACGCCGTGGACACGGGACTGGCCGGTGATCTCGGTCGCCACGTCGAGGGCCGCCATGGGCCCCAGCCGACGGTAGTCGTCCATGGTCAGATCGCGGTCCTCCGAGCCCGGGTTGCGCCAGGAGATCATGAACACCGTGTGGCCCTGATCCACCAGGTACTCCACCAGCGACTTCCCCGGCGCCAGGTCGAGCACGTAGTACTTCATGATCCAGGCCGGCACGATCAGCACGGGCTCCGCCTGGACCTGCCCGGTCGTCGGCGCGTACTGGATCAGCTCCATGAGGTGGTTTCGGTACACCACCTTGCCGGGCGTCACCGCCAACTGCTCGCCCACTCGATAGGCCTCTGCCCCACCGGCGGCCTGCCCGAGACGGCTCGCTCCCAGTCTTCGAGGAAATTCTGCCAGCCATCGAACAGGTTGCGCCCGCCGGTGGCCAGGGTCGTATGAGCAATCTCGGGATTTAGCCAGGGGATGTTGGAGGGCGAGGCATGATCCAGGAGCTGGCGCGTCACGAAGTGGATCACCTGCTCCCGCGCCGGCGACACCCCCTCAACCCCGGTGGTGGCGTTGTGCCACCACTGCTGCGTCAGCAGGAAAGACTGATGAATCAGGTTGTAGGGCCACTGCTGCCAGGCAGCGTCGCGGAAGCGCCGATCCTGGGCCATGGGCTCAATGCAGGCCGGCGTCGCCGGGTCCATGGCCAGGCGCCCGGCATACTGCGTGAAACGGGTGGACTTGCGCAGAAACTTCTCGCCGAGCTCGAGCTGCTTGCCTGGCGAGAGCGCCAGGTGTGTCAGCCACTCGAAATAGACGCTGGCAAGCCCGGCGGGGGTAATGCCCGCCGTCATTCTGGCCAGATTGGCCTTGAAGGCGCGATCCAGCGCATGGGTGGCATAGTAGCCGGGATTGAGCCGCTCTTCGTCAGCCGGAAGCGGGGTGCAGGCCCGGGCCTCGGTCTCTGGGGAGGGGTGGGGGCTTGGGTCATGACGCTAGGCCTCCATGATGCAGGAGGGGCAACGGCACGTCGCCGCGCCCCTCATCCAGCCTAGCATATACTGCACTGCATCATACCGTTGCAGCATCGGGAAATCCCCTACCCACTAGGACCTCGCCATGCCCCCGCCTACCCCAGCATGGCCGTCATCACGCCTTGGTAACGTAGCGCAGGATCTCGACCACCTGCTCGGTGGTGGTGGCCCAGGCCATAGCGGCGGCATCGACCTCCTTGAGCGGGTGAACGATCTCCTCGGCGTGCAGGGTGACATAGGGCTTGCCTAGGGCCGCGCAGTAGCCCGCATCGAAGGCCGCGTTCCACTGCTTGTACTTGTCACCGAAGCGCACCACCACCAGGTCGCTCTGTTCGATCAGCGTCTTGGTGCGAATGGCATTGACCTTGGCCGACTGATGGTCGCGCCAGAAGGGGCTCGCCGTCTCACCCAGGTGATCGCCGGCGGCATCGCTGGCATCGTGGTCGGTCACCGGGGCGGTGAACACCACGTCCAGGCCAGCGGCCTCGGCACCTCGCTGGATCGCATCGCGCCAGTCGGTGTGGATCTCGCCGGAGAGATAGACGTAAAAGCTCATAGTGGACTCCCGATAGTACGAACAGGGCAAGGAGTCGACATGATAGCGCACAGATTTTCGTATACAAGGAATGCATACATGTCTGCCACCCAACGCCACTGCGTAAGCCATAACTTACGTCACGCCGCTTACAACGCTGACAGCGCGTCGTACGAGAAGAGGCTAACATCAGTGAACTCACACCTTCGCACTGCAGAGGCAATGTGAGTTCCCTTGCCTTTTGCCCGCTGCCCGGCGGGCTTTTCTTCGCTGCTACGTACTTCAGCCGCTGCATGCCCTGCCCGTCAGCGGTGGCCGACCTGCAGTCCATCGCCGAGCGCGATGGTCTCCCCCTCGCCGGCCAGCAGGATCGCATTCTGGCCGAAGTATCCGCCGGGTGCCGTCACGGTCCGCATGGCCACCAGGGTTCGCAGCGGTTCACCGGGTACGGCAATGTCGCCGCTGTGCTGATCCACGGTGGTGATCTTGCAGCGCTGGCAGGGCTTTCTGACCCCCAGCCGGAAGCGTCCATCCGGCGTAGAGATATCACCCCAGCCGTTCTCGGCGAAGGGCATCGACCCCTGGACGACGATATTGGGTCGGAAGCGGCTCATCGGCACCGGAGACAGCCCCTTCTCCCGCAGCACTTCGTTGAGCGCCTCTAGGGAGGACTCGGCGGTCAGCAGGAAGGGGAAGCCGTCGGCGAAGGCGGTATGGGCCTGCTCACCCTGAAGCGAGCGCGATGCTAAGGGGCGCCGGTGGGTGGTATCGAAGCGTACCAGGCGCAGCCTGCTGCCCTGCAGGTTCCCCAGCACCCCGGTCAGCCAATCGGCTGCCTGATCTCCTTCATCCAGTGCCTGGCAGGCATCGTCCCATACATAGGCAGTCAAGCGTGGCTGGTCATCTCGCGCCAGCTCGACCGAAAGCGGTTCAGCATCGGGATGTTCCAGCACCAGCCGGTCGGCCTCGAGGCGCACGGCGATGCGTGCCATGGCCGGCAGCTGGCGCTGGGTGACGAAGCGACCGACCTGGTCCACCACCATCCATTGACGATCATGGGCCAAGCCGCGCGTTCCCAGCTCCGCTCGTCCGACGGCGATACCACGCAGTGACTTGACCGGGTAGATATTCAGTTCCGTGACGTGCATATGCGTCTCCTTGTGCCGGTACCACGCATGAAGTCTATCTCAGCTGGCCAGCGCCGCCTAAACACGCCGAGCCTGGGCCCCTCATGGCCGTGTCGTCCGGTGTCCCTCACAGGCGCTCCCGCGAGACCTCAACGACCCGACCATCGACACTGCGCTGTAGACGGTCCTCGATTTCGCTGCACAGCGACTCCACCTTCTGCGCCGACATGGCCGCTACCACGAAGGTCCATTCGCTGGCGTCGAGCCGGTCATGGTCGCCACTTTCGCAGACGGCAACCGCCGGGTTGCGGCCGAAGCGCTCATGCAGGCCTCCCATGCGCTGACGTTTCTCCTTGAGGGAGCGGCAGCCGGGCAGAGAAAGCGACAGGGTGAGAATGCTGATATACATGAGCGACTCCTTGCGAATCGAAACGGAGTGAACGAAAGGCCGGTCAACGCGAAAACCCACAAGGGTTATCGTCAGGTAGGGCAGCCGCCGTGATAAATTCAGGCCAGTGCCTTCCCTTGCAGTGATTTCAACCGTAATCTGCCGTCTCCCCTGATACCAATAAGGAGGCTGGATGACACCGGCCGATTCCCTGCGCCTGCTGCTGCTCTCCTCGCTGTGGGGCATGTCGTTTATCTTCATGCGGGTCGCCGTGCCCGAGTTCGGTCCGGTACCGTTGATCCTGGTGCGCATGGGCCTGGCGGCCCTGCTGCTGATCCCGCTGCTGCTCAGCGTGCGCTACCTGCGGCTGGTGTGGGAGCACAAGGGCGCCCTGCTGCTGCTCGGCCTGGTCAACCACGTACTGCCCTTCACCCTGCTCGCGCTGGCCACCACCCGCCTGGAAGCCGGCTTTACCTCCCTGATCAACGCCACCACGCCGATCTTCACCGCCCTGTTGGGGGCGCTGTTCTTCGCCACGCCGGTGCTGCGCCAGCAGTACCTGGGCCTGGCCATGGCGTTCTTCGGCGTCTATGTGCTCTCGGCCAACCGGCTGGACTTTACCCTGGGCGGGGACGGCTGGTTCATTCTCGCGGTGCTCGGCGCCACCTTCTGCTATGGCGTGGCAAGCAACTACTCCAAGACCTATCTCTCCCACCTGCCCGTGCGGGTGCTGGCGGCGGGCAGCACCGCCATGTCCGCGCTGATCCTGCTCCTGCCCGGCCTGCTGCTCTGGCCCAGCGAACCGATTAGCGGCCTGGCCTGGGCCAACGGCCTGGCGCTGGCCGTATTCAGCACTACCGTCGCCTTCTTGCTCTATTTCGGTCTGATCTCCAGCGCCGGGGCGACCGCCACCTCCACCGTTACCTTCCTGGTGCCAGTCAGCGCCCTGCTGTGGGGCTACCTGTTGCTGGGTGAAACCCTGAGCCTGCAGGTGCTGGTCGGCATGGTGATCACCCTGATCGGCACCGCCATCGCCACCCGCATGGTGCGACTGCGGCGGCGCGAGGTGGCCTGACACCGGCACGACGCGTCGTTGGCCGGCCAATGCCCGGGTCTACGCTTAGGGGAAACCATCTCGTTCCGGTATGCCTCGCCCCCCTTTTTAGCATAGGCCCGCCATGACTCAGGCTACCACCTCTCCCACCGCTCCCACCGCAGACACCCTGACCCTGCAGCTGGCCGGCGACGTGATGCTGGGCCGCGGCCTCGACCAGGTGCTGCCCCATCCGGGCGACCCTGGCCTCTTCGAACCCTGGGTGCGCGACGCCCGAGACTATGTGCGCCTGGCCGAGCGGGAAAGCGGCCCCATCCCCGCTCCCGTGGATCCTGCCTACCCCTGGGGGACGGCCTGGAGGCGCTTCGTGGCGCCAGCCTGCGCCTGATCAACCTAGAGACCGCCATTACCACCCACCCCGTCCCCTGGGCCGGGAAGGGCATCCACTACCGCATGCATCCGGCCAATATCGACTGCCTCACGGCAGCGGGCATCGACGCCTGCACCCTGGCCAACAATCATGTGCTGGACTGGGAACGGGCGGGGCTCAGCGAAACCCTGGCGACGCTGGACGGCGCGGGTATCGCCCATGCCGGCGCCGGGGAAAGCGCCGAAGAAGCCAGGCGCCCGGCCATGCTGCCGCTCCCCTGGGCGGCCGGCTGCTGCTGTGGAGCCTGGGCCTCTCCGACAGCGGTATCCCGGCGGCGTGGCGAGCCACGGCCGGGCACTCGGGCGTCAATCGGGTGGATGCTGACGACCATGCCACCGCCGCCGCCATCGCTGACGAGAAGCGGCCCGGCGATCTGGTGGTGGCTTCGGTGCACTGGGGCGGCAACTGGGACTATGGGGTGCCCGCCGCGCATCGCCGCCTGGCCCACCGGCTGATCGATGCCGGCGCCGACCTCATCCACGGCCACTCCTCTCATCATCCCAGGGGGTTGGAGTGCTATCGGGGCCGGCCGATCCTCTACGGCTGCGGTGATCTAATCAACGACTACGAGGGAATCCGCGGCCACGAGCGCTACTTCCCGGCGCTGGCAGTGCTGGTGGGGTGCCGCTGGCATCGCGGCCGCCACGAATGGCTCGATGTGTGGCTAACCCCGCTGCGCCGTCGTCGCTTCCGGCTGGAGCGGGCCACGACCGCCGAGGCCGACTGGCTTGCCGAGACCCTGAACCGCCACGCTCAGGGGGCATGTCCGCCCTTCGTCCGTGCCATGGACGAGCGCCTGCACTGGCGGCTGGCGTAAGGCCGAGAGCCTCTCGCCCCCTGTCACTGGTATAAGTCGACGGCCTTGCACCACTCCCTGGGCCTATGCGCTTGACGCCAACGGCGATAGTCATCGACCGACAAGGCCCTGGCATAAAGAAAACCCTGGGCCTGATCGCAGCCCAGCCGGCACAGCAGACGATGTTCGGCCAGGGTTTCCACCCCTTCCGCCGTGACCTCCAGGTCGAGGGCGTGGCCCACTTCGATCAGGCAGGCCATCAAGCGCTGGGCGCGCGGGTCGGCGTCGATGCCCTTGACGAAGGCACGATCGATCTTGAGGCCTGTGATCGGGAGATAGCGAAGGTACTCGAAGGAGGAGAAGCCGGTCCCGAAGTCGTCGATGCTGACCCGGACACCCTGGCGGCGCAGTCGTGAGAGTGCGCGTTCGGCCAGTCGCAAGTCATGCATCAGGGCGCTTTCGGTGATCTCCACCTCCAGCCGCTCCGGTGACATGCCATGCGCTTCCACCAGCTGCAGCAATTCGTCGAGGAGCGCCTCGTCGCTCAGGTTGCGCACCGATAGATTGATGCTGACCACTCCGTCATCGCTGCTGGCGAAGCGGCACGCCTGCTGGAGGACGAAGCGGGTCACCGGGGCGATCAGGGTGGTGCTCTCCACCTTGGGCATGAAGCTGCCGGGAGGGATATAGCCACCCTGGCCGTCGCGCCAGCGGATCAGACCCTCACAGCCACAGAGGCCGCCATCGGCGAGGCGCAGCTTGGGCTGGAAGTGTAGCTCGAACTGCTCCCTCTCGAGATCGCGCCGCACCCGGGAGATGAGCTGGACCGTCTCCAGCCTGTCGCGGGTCAGCTCGGCCGAATAGTGACAGTGGATGGATTGCCGGGCCATGGCCGCCTGCATGGCGACCCGAGCCTGCCGGATCAGGTCGTCTGAGGTGGTCTCCGCGGAGCGCTGCCAGCTGCTACCCATGGCCAGTTGAACGCGCAGTGGCATCTCCTGGACCGTCAGGTTCTCCTCGCCCACCTCGGCGAGACGCACTGCGAGCTCCTCGATCACCGGCGGATCGACGCCGTACAGCAGCAGGCACAGCTCCGAGTTGCTGTAGCGAAAGACGTCGACGATTCGCGAATCCAGCCGCCGCAGGCGCTGGCCCTTAGCGGCGACCAGGGCGTCCGAGACCTCGGGCCCGAGCGCCGCCAGCACGTCGGCGATATCGGTGAGGCGCACCAGCAGCAGGCCGACACGCCGATGCGGCCGTGGCTGGGGCGCGAGGCGCCCCTGCAGCGCCTCCTGCAGGGCGACCTGGTTGGGCAGGCCGGTGCGCGGATCCGTGCGCGCCAGGCGCTCGCTGGTGGTGTGGGCCCGGTGGAGCAGGCTGAACAGCCCCCCCGCCACGCCACCGATCACCAGGTAGAGCCCAAAACGCACCAGCCAGTTAAGGGTGGGCTGGCCCTGCTGGGTCGAGACATCGAGGGGCATCGCCGCCATCAGCAGGCCGGCCACCAGGGCGGCGACCAGGGCCCCGGCCAGCCCATAGCAGGCCGCGGCCAGCAGCACCGGGATCAGCATCAGGTAAGGGTAGGCGTAGCGGGTGCCCCGGTGAAATAGACCACCAGGGTGCCCAGGCCGAGCAGTAGGGTCAGAAGGCCGAGAAGCAGGGCATGACGCAGTGTCGGAGGCAGTAGACGAAATTGCTGCTGGGCTCGCCAGCCGAGCGTTCGTGCAGCGACAGAGGCGTCCATGTCGTGCTCCCTCCAGCCGAAGGATGAATGTGAGCCTGCACATTTAAGCACAATGACGCCCGCTTTTCTGGCCTCACTATCAACGCCGCCTAGGCTTGTGCCTCATCATTCGCAACTGACACTGTGGAACGGGCAGAGACGTTCAGCCGGGGCATATCTCCCGGCCGAACGACGCTGTGGGTACGCCAAGCTTAGAAATTTGGCTTGCGCTTCTCGAGGAAGGCGCTCATGCCCTCTTTCTGCTCGCTGCCGGCGAAGCCCAGCGCGAACAGGCTGGTCTCAAGGGCCAAGGCGCTACCCAGGTCCTGGTCCATGCCGTCGTGCACCGCCTGCTTGGCGTTGCGCACCGCCTGGGGGCCGTTGCCGGCCAGCTGCTGAGTGAGTTCCTCCACATAGCCCTCGAGCTCGGCCTGGGGCATGACGCGGTTGACCAGGCCGATGCGCAGCGCCTCATTGGCATCGATCTTACGCCCGGTGGTGACCAGGTCGATCGCCATGGCCGGGCCGACGCGACGCGGCAGCCGCTGGGTGCCACCGAAGCCGGGAATCACCCCGAGCAGGACCTCGGGCTGTCCGAAGACGGCGTTGTCGCTGGCGACCGCCCAGTCGCAGGCCAGCGCCAGTTCGCAGCCGCCGCCAAGGCAAAACCCGTTCACCAGGGCGACCACCGGCACCGGCAAGGTTTCCAGGCGTTTGATGGTGCGCAGCGCCTGGCTGGCGAAGGCGCGGGCCTCTTCCGGGACTTGTCGCGCATCTCGGCGATATCGGCACCGGCCACGAAGGACTTCTCGCCGGCACCGGTAATCAGCACGCCGCGCAGGTCGCGGCGCTGCTCCAGCTCGGTCAGCACGGCTTCCAGCTCGCTCAGGACCGCGCTGTTGAGCGCGTTCAGCGCCTTGGGCCGGGAGATGGTCAAGCGCACAACGCCGGCGTTGTCGACGACCTCGATCAGCTTCTCGCTCATGGGAACTCCTGCAATTGTTCTTCAGGGAAACCTCACAACCCTAGCGAACGCTAGGTTGGTAGGCAATCCCCTCCTTTGTCGAGGGTCTTTCGCAGACCGCCCCGGCCAAGTGGCCACGTCGGGGCAACCCGATGCATCACGTCATGCGGACGACGAGCCTGCCGCGCACCTTGCCCGCCAATAGCTCCCCTGCCTTGTCGATCGCCTCCTCGAGGCCGATCGTCTCGGTGATGGTGTCCAGCTGTGCCGGGTCGATCAGCTCACCCAACCGGCGCCAGGCTTCAATACGCTCCTCACGCGGCTTCATGACGCTATCGATGCCGGCAAGAGTCACGCCGCGCAGAATGAAGGGGGCCACACTGGAAGGGAGGTCCATGCCCTGCGCCAGCCCACAGGCCGCCACGGTTCCGCCGTAGCGCGTAGCGGCCAGGACGTTGGCCAGCGTATGACTGCCCACCGAATCGATGGCGCCCATCCAGCGCTCCTTGGCCAGGGGCCGGCCCGGCTCCGACAGCTCGGCACGGTCGATGATCTCCTGGGCCCCCAGTCCTCTCAGGTACGCCTCTTCCTGCGGGCGCCCCGTCGCGGCGATGACCCGGTAGCCCAGCCGCGAGAGCAGGGCAATGGCGTAGCTGCCCACGCCACCGTTGGCGCCAGTCACCAGCACATCGCCCTCCCCCGGAAGGACACCCTGACGCTCCAGTGCCATGACGGCGAGCATCGCCGTGTAGCCGGCGGTGCCAATGGCCATGGCTTGGCTCGTGCTGAAGGCCGAAGGAAGCGGAATCAGCCAGCGACTCTCCAATCGCGCCTTCTCGGCCAGGCCGCCCCAGTGCGTCTCACCCACGCCCCAGCCATTGAGCAGAACGGCATCGCCCGGCTGGAACGCTTCGGCGGTCGAGCTTTCGACCGTCCCTGCCAGGTCGATCCCCGGCACCATGGGGAACTGCCTGACGACCGGCCCCTTGCCGGTGATCGCCAGGGCATCCTTGTAGTTGAGGGTGCTGCAGTCGACCCGCACGGTGACGTCACCTTCCGGAAGCTGCGACTCATCCAGGGTCTGGAGCCCAACCCGCTGTTCGCTATCGGACTTCTCGATCAAGATCGCCTTGAACATCCTTCACCTCGTATTTTAGACCGATCGTCTAGTTAGTGGCATGAAACATCAGCGAGGCAGCCCTTCCAAATAGCACTCGAGAAAAACGTCCATGGGCCGCACGCTGCACTCCAGCCGGGAACGCATCACAGCACCCTCCCAGCCAATCCAGAAGGCTTCGGCAAGCCGACCGCAGTCGGCGTCCCGAGAGAGCTCTCCCGCCTCTTGGCCCGCCATCAGGCAGCGCGCCAGGCGTTGCTGCCAGTCAGCCAGCGTCTCCTGCAGCCGGTGTCGATACGCCTCAGGCAAACTGCCGACTTCCTGCCCCAGGTTGCCCACCAGGCATCCCCGGCGGAAGTCATGACGCGCCATCCCCGTCTTGGCGTCATCCACGAAGGCACGGATCCGATCAAGCGGCGACAGCTGCGTGTTCAACAGGTGGCGATCCAGCTTGTTGGCGAAATAGGCCCCGTAGTGCGCCATGATGGCGAGTCCAAAGGCCTCCTTGCTGGAAAAATAGTAGTAGAAGGACCCCTTGGGGACCCCGACGCGCTTGAGAATGCCGTCGATCCCGGCCCCCGTGAAGCCCTGCTCGGTCAACACCTCGGTGCCGCTGCGGATCAGCAGGGCGCGGGTGTCCGGATCGACACGCGGCGATTTGGGCGGGCGACCACGGCGTGGCTTGGCGGTTGGTTCGCTCATGCGAAACAATATAGACCAGTCGTCTACAAAATCGCAAGAAAATGCCGGGCATCCTCCCGGCGCGTATCCCCGTCGTACTGGGCCATGGGCAGCGCGGCACGCTTCCCCTGCCTCATGACCGGGCCGATAGCGGCCCGGTCATCGCCTTGGGACCAGTCGGCTTCGCTACTCGTAGACGTGGAAGCCGCGTCCGCTCTTGCGACCCAGGTAGCCGGCAGCCACCATGCGCTTGAGCAGGGGACAGGCACGATACTTGGGATCGCCGAAGCCTTCCTGCAGCACCTCCATGATGGAGAGGCAGACGTCCAGCCCGATCAGGTCGGCCAGGGCCAGCGGGCCCATGGGGTGGGCGGCGCCGAGTTTCATCGACTGGTCGATGTCCTCGGCACTGGCCACGCCCTCCTGGAGCAGGAAAGCCGCCTCGTTGATCATCGGCACCAGCAGGCGGTTGACCGCGAAGCCGGGAGAGTCGGCGATGGCCACCGCCGTCTTGCCCAGCGACTCGGTGAGGGCCTCGATGCGCGCCACGGTGGCGTCACTGGTCTGCTCGGCGCGGATCACCTCGACCAGCTTGAGCACCGGCACCGGGTTGAAGAAGTGCATGCCCACCACCCGCTCAGGGCGCTCGCATACCGCGGCCAGCCGAGTCAGCGACAGCGACGAGGTGTTGGAGGCCAGAATGGCCTCGTGGGTCAGGCGGCTCAGGTCGCGAAACAGCTTCTCCTTGAGCGCCGGCTGTTCCGGGGCGGCCTCGATGATCACCTCGCAATCGCGCAGGGCATCCAGGGCGGTGGTCACCTGGAGCCTAGCCAGGGCGGCGCTCTTGTCCGCCTCACTGAGCTTCTCCTTGGCCACTTGCTTGGCCAGCGCCTTGTCGATGGCCGCCCGAGCGCGGGTCAGCTGCTCGTCGGCCACATCGTAGAGCTGTACGTCGAAACCGCTCACGACCAGGACCTGGGCGATGCCCTGGCCCATGGTGCCGGCGCCCACCACACCGATGGCTTGTTGGCTCATTGCATCTCTCCTGAATAACGTTTATTGATCTGCTCCGGACTGTCGCTCGAAGCCTTTCGGCGCTTCTCGCTTGAGTCCACGGCAATTGACTCGTGTGACCCGCGGCTACTGCTTGCGCGCTTCTTCGCGCAGCACGAATTTCTGGATCTTGCCCGTCGAGGTCTTGGGCAGTTCGGTGAAGACCACCGTCCTAGGCACCTTGAAGCCGGCCAGGTGTGCACGGCAGTGGGCGATGATGTCGGCCTCGGTGATTTCGCCGTAGCCCACCTTGAGCTTGACGAAGGCGCAGGGGGTCTCGCCCCACTTCTCGTCCGGCTTGGCGACCACCGCCGCCTCCTCCACCGCCGGGTGGGCGTAGAGGGCGTTCTCCACCTCGATGGTAGAGATGTTCTCGCCGCCGGAGATGATGATGTCCTTGGAGCGGTCCTTGATCTCGATGTAGCCGTCCGGGTGCCAGACGGCAAGATCGCCGGTGTGGTACCAGCCGCCCTCTAGCGCCTGCTCGGTGGCGGCCTCGTTCTTGAGATACCCCTTCATGACGTTGTTGCCGCGCATCAGGATCTCGCCGATGGTCTCGCCATCCTTGGGCACCGGCTCCAGGGTATTGGGATCGGCGATGCAGAGCGCTTCCAGCATGTGGTAGCGCACCCCCTGGCGCGCCTTGATCCTGGCCCGCTGCTCCAGCGACAGCTCGTCCCACGCCTCACGCCAGGCGCACACGGTCACCGGCCCGTAGACCTCGGTGAGGCCGTAGACGTGAGTCACCTCGATGCCGAGTGTCTCGACCCCGGCGATCACCGAGGCGGGCGGCGCGGCGCCGGCGGTGGTGACCTTCACCGGATGGTCGAACTCACGCTTCTGGTCATCCGGCAGGTTGACCAGGCCGTTGAGCACGATCGGCGCACCGCTGAAGTGGGTGACCTGCTCGTCGGCGATCAGATCGGTGATCTTCTTGGGGTCCACCCGGCGCAGGCAGACGCTGACGCCAGCGTTGGCAGCGATGGTCCAGGGAAAGCACCAGCCGTTGCAGTGAAACATCGGCAGGGTCCAGAGATAGACCGGGTGGTGCGGCATGGCCCACTCGAGGATATTGCTGACCGCATTGAGGTAGGCGCCGCGGTGGTGGTAGACCACCCCCTTGGGCTTGCCGGTGGTGCCAGAGGTGTAGTTGAGCGAGATCGCCTGCCACTCGTCCTCTGGCAGGCGGTAGGCGTACTCCGCATCCCCCTCGGCCAGCAGGGCTTCATACTCCAGCTCGCCGATGCGCCGCGCCTCCCCCTCGAACAGGGCGTCGTCGACGTCGATCACCAGCGGCTTGATCGCCAAGCGCGAGACCGCCTCCTCGATGACGTCGGCGAACTCCGGGTCCACCAGCACCGCCTGGGCCTCGCCGTGCTCGAGCATGTAGGCGATGGCCTCAGCGTCGAGCCGGATGTTGAGGGTGTTCAGCACGCAGCCGGCCAGCGGCACGCCGAAATGCGCCTCGAACATGGCCGGCACGTTGGGCAGCATGGCGGCCACCGTCTCACCGGGCTTGATGCCGCGCTTCTCCAGCGCCGAGGCGAGCCGGCGGCAGCGCGACCAGGTCTCGCTCCAGCTGCGACGAATCTCACCGTGCACCACCGCGGGATAGTCCGGGTAGATGGCCGCGCTGCGCTCGATGAAGGTCAGTGGCGACAGCGGAACAAAGTTGGCCGCCGTCTTGGGCAGGCCCTGTTCGAAGATGCTGTGGTTCATACGGGGTAGGCTCCGGTTTCGCGTCGGTTATTATGAGGGTGTTTGCAAAAGGGCTGCACTCGGCAATACGTCGTTAAAAATTGACTCAATATGCTCATTTACACCCCGTAAACTCCGCCATTTCATCAATTTTTGCCTCGTCTTGCCTTCGTTCGCCTGTTTTGTAAACACCCTCTATGGTGGGGCGGAAAACGCCGCCGGCTTCGAAGCCGGCGGCAGCAGGGTCACTGGGCGGTGGCATCGAAGCCGGACAGGCTCTCCATACCGGCCTCGATCACCGCGCGCTGGGCGCGGCCCACCGGCAGCCACTGACGCAGGGCATAGTCGGCGCTGGCCAGCTTGGCCGTATAGAAGGGCTCCTCGCTCCCAGCGGCGCGGGCGGCGGCGGCGGCCAGCGCCGCCCGGCCCATCTGCCAGGCGCTAAGCACATGACCGGCCAGGCTCAGGAAGGGGGTCGCATAGGCCTGGACGGCGTCGGGACCGCGCTCGGGGTCGCCCCCTGCGCCAGCACCGCAGCCATGGCGGCGCGCAGGTCGACGGCGCCGGCGGCCAGGCTTTCGCCCAGGGGGGCCAACTCGGCGCTGGCAGAGAGCGCCACGGCGGTGGCCTCCACCTCATCGATCAGCCCGGCCAGGGCCGCGCCACCGTCGCGCTGCAGCTTGCGCCCGGCCAGGTCCAGGGCCTGGATGCCGTTGGTGCCCTCGTAGATGGGGGCGATGCGCGCATCGCGCAGCAGCTGGGCGGCCCCGGTCTCCTCGATGAAGCCCATGCCACCGTGGACCTGCACCCCCAGCGAGGCGATCTCAACGGCCTGATCGGTGGAGAACGCCTTGACCACCGGAATCAGCACGTCGACGCGGGACTGGGCGGCGGCGCGCTCGACATCGTCGGCGGCATGGCGCGCCACATCGAGCTGAGCCGCGCAGTAGAGGGCGAGCGCGCGCAGGGCGTCGGTGCGGGCCCGCATGGAGAGCAGCATGCGGCGTACGTCCAGGTGGTCGCTGATGGCGCAGTCGCTGCGCCCGGAGCGCGGGCTTCTGCCCTGCACGCGATCGTTGGCATAGCCGAAGGCGTGCTGGCAGGCGCGCTCGGCCACGCCGATGCCCTGGATGCCCACCTTGTGGCGCGCCTCGTTCATCATGGTGAACATATGATTGAGGCCACGCCCCTCCTCGCCCACCAGGTATCCGACGGCCCCCTCGCCCTCGCCGAAGCTCAGGGTGCAGGTCGGTGAGCCGTGTATGCCCAGCTTGTGTTCGATGGAGGCGCAGGTGACATCGTTGCGCTCGCCCAGCGAGCCCTCCTGATCGACCAAGTACTTAGGCACCAGGAACAGCGAGATGCCCTTGTTACCTTCGGGCGCATCCGGCTTGCGGGCCAGCACCAAGTGAACGATGTTCTCGGCGGCGTCGTGCTCGCCCCAGGTGATGAAGATCTTCTGCCCGTACAGGCGATAGTGATCCCCTTCGGGCACTGCCCGGGTGCGCACCTTGGAGAGATCCGAGCCGGCCTGGGGCTCGGTGAGGTTCATGGTGCCGGTCCAGCTGCCCTCGACGAGCTTGGGCAGATAGACCTCCTGGAGGGTGTCGCTGCCGTGGTGGGCCAGGGCCTCGATGGCGCCGGCGGTGAGCATCGGGCACAGGCCCAGCGCCATGTTGGCGCCGTGGAGCATCTCCTGCACGCTGCTGGCCACCACCTCGGGGAGCCCTTGGCCGCCCTGGGCCTCAGCAACACCGATGCCGTTCCAGCCGCCCTCGGCGTAGGCCTGATAGGCCTCGATGAAGCCCTCGGGCAGGGTCACGCCGCCGTCGTCGCGCCGGGTGCAGCCCTGGCGGTCGCCGATGGCGTTGAGCGGTGCCCACACCTCACCGGCCAGCTTCGCCGCCTCCTCCAGCACGGCCTCCACCAGGTCGGGGCTGGCCTCTTCGAAGCCGGGCAGCGAGAGCGAGCCGTGCTCGAGCAGCTCTTCCAGCACGAAGCGAATGTCGCGAACGGGGGCGGCATAGGGAAACATGACGATACCTCGGAAAAATGATAGTGGTGATAGTAGATTCACTACTTTTCGTTAACCATTATCCCTAGGTCGCATAACGAAGGCCAGGTCTAGGAGCCTGTCGGGTTTGACCGATCGTCGCGAGGAACACGGATTTCGAGACAAGTTTATCGATCTGATGAGGCGAATAGCGCGCTATTTAACGAATCAGATCGAATGAAATTGGCCGAAAGCCCGGGTTTCACAGCAGATCAGCGTTAAGTCCGACAGGCTCCTAGGCTCAGCGAGGCGGGTCGCTATCATCCTCCTCTGCCAACGCCAGCTCGCCCTGCTCGCCCGCCGCCGGGGCATCGTCACCATCATCGAAGTAGACGACATGGGTTTCATCGGCCGGCGGCGGCCCCACCAGCGGCTCGGCCACCGCCACCTCGGGCATCACCTCGGAGAGATCCTCCATGTACTCGTGCTCCATGGCGCCCTGCACCAGCTCCTCGGTGATCGCCAGCTCGGCCCCCACCGAGGACATCGGCGTGCTGGGATGGAAGGGCGCCACCGGCACCGGTGCCGGGCGCACGCTCCGCCGCCAGCCGAAGAAGAGCACCAGGCACAGGCCCAGGCCGCCGAAGGCCCAGAACAGGCCCGCATCGCCCACCGCCACCATGATCGGCGAGATCAGCGGCGGACTGAGCGTGGAGCCGATGGCGTTGATCAACAGCAGCCCCTGGCTCATGTGCACCAGCGCCCCCGCGGGCGCCCGGTCCGCGGCATGGCCGACCGCCACCGGATAGAGTGAGAAGACCCCGCCGCCAAGCAGGAACAGCGCCGCCGCCAGGGTCCAGGGGGTCATCGGCAGCATCAGCACCGCCGCTGAAATCAGCACCGTGAAGACACCGATCAGGATCAGCACCATCTGCCGGTCGTGGCGATCGGACCAGCGCCCCACGGGGTACTGCAGCAGCATGGCGCCCAGTACCACCAACGCCATCATCTGCCCCACCTGGGCCACCGAGAGGCCGATGCGCTGCAGGTAGAGCGGCAACAGGGTATAGACCGCCGCCACTGCCAGCCCCGAGCCGAAGCTGCCCATCACCCCGGTGGGGGTGACCGTGATAAGCCGCAGCGGCGAGAGCGGCTCGGCCTTCTCGATCAGCGGTGAGACCCGCGGGATCATCGCCATCGGCAACACCGACAGCGAAGCCAGCAGGCCGATCACCATGAAGGAGGCCGCCCCGCCCATGGCCTCGGTGACCCCCAGCAGCAGCTGGCCAAGCACCCCGGCGGCATACAGCGAGATCATGTAGAGAGCCAGCAGCCGCCCGCGCGCCTTCTGGTCGCCGGCGGTGAGCAGCCAGCTTTCGATCACCAGGTAGACCCCCACGGTGGCCCAGCCACCGATCAGGCGCAGCACGAACCAGGCCCAGGGCTCGAACACCAGCCCCTGTAGCAGCACGGTCACCGCGACCAGCGACGCGAAGCTGCCGTAGGCGCGGATATGGCCGATGCGCAGCAGCAGACGATCGTTGAGCATGGCGCCCAGCGCCAGGCCGATGAAGTAGGCGGAGGAGACCCAGCCGATCACCACCGGCGACTCGCCGGCGGCATCCAGCCGCAGGGTGATCACCGTGGCCAGAAAGCCGTTGCCGATACCCAGAATAAACAGCCCCAGCAGGGGCGCCAGCGCCATGGCCAGCAGTTGCCGCGACATGTCACGCCTCGCTTGGAAAAGGAGATCACTCGGGAAGGTGGAGTGGCCGGGGAACAGCGGGCCGGGAGCGGAAACTTGCGGCGCGAATCATACGCCCGGCACGCCATAAGTCAACGTCGAGGAGGCCGTTTCTTCAAAATATAACAGCAAGTTATCTAAAGCACGGCGAATCGTAGCGCCGCGTTTTGCCGAGGCCCAACCGGCGAGGTCCCAGCGGGATTGGGCCACGCTATTGGGTCAACCCCAGTCGACCGCCGCACCGCTGCAGCAGCGCCACATCCGGTCCTGGCAGATGCAGCTCCATGCCCAGATGGTCGGCCAGCCAGGCGAAGCTCGCCTCGCTGAAGAAACAGACGTGGGTCGGGTCGAGAATATAGTGCCAGCGGGCGAAGGCCTCGGGCGTGCCGACCCGCTTGGTCATCAGCCCCAGCCAGCCCCCCGGGGCAGCAGCGCAACCAGCCGCTCGAGCTCGGGACCGGGCGCGAAGAGGTGCTCCACCACCTCGGTGGCGGTGATGAAGTCATACTCGGCGGTGAGGGCGCGCTCGTCAGGCGCGTAGAAGGGGTCGTAGATCGCCATCGGGTGACCCGCCTCCTCGAACATCACCGACAGCGTCGGGCCGGGGCCGGCGCCGAAATCGAGACCACGCGCGCCAGGAGGGAGCCGGGCCAGCAGCGGCGAGTAAAGCCGTGACAGGAAGTGCCGATATCCCGGGTCGTCGGGACGGTTCTGATGCTGGTCGTAGACCGCCTTTTCCGCCGAGGCAGCAAGGCGCTGGGGCGGGGGCACGAACACCAGCCGGCAGCGCTCACAGCGGTAGTAATCACGCCGCGCATCGCGGTGGAAGTGGCGCGCATCGGTGGCTGCGCATAGCGGGCAGGTCAGCATCATCGTATCCTCTTGGGCCTGACGACTGAGAAGCTTACAGAAAACCCCTCACGACAAGGAGACCGGCATGCTGTCAGGTCTGGACCACCTGGTCATCACCGTGACCGATATTGCCCGCGCCGTGGACTTCTACACCCGGGTGCTGGGGCTCGAGGTGCGCTATCGCGACCGCGAGCGCGTCGACCTGATGCTTGGCGACATGGCCCTGCGGCTGCATTGGACGGCTACCGACATCGAACCCCGCGCCGCCACGCCGACGCCGGGCAGCCTGGACCTCTGCCTGCGCAGCCTGCTGCCGCTGGACGAGGTGGCGCGCCACCTAGCGGCGCTGGACGTGGAGGTGGAGCTCGGTCCCGTCACCCGCCAGGGCGCCAAGGGGCAGATCGAATCGCTGTTCCTACGCGACCCCGACGGCAACCTGCTGGAGATCAGCCGCCCGGAGCGGTGATGGCAAAGCCGCGTCCGGCCGGTATCATGGGCGCCAGACATTCACCCATTCAGGGATGAGCATGAGCGACAACTCGCGCGACGACAACGTCGTTATCGACCGGGATCACCGCCCCGATACCACTCTGGCCATCGTGATTTATGTGCTGCACCTGCTGGCCATCGTCTCGGGCGGCCTGACTTCGCTGGTGGGCGCGGTGATCGCCTACGTCTATCGTGGTAACGGCCCCGAGTGGCTCGACGAGCACTACCGGTTCCAGGTGCGTACCTTCTGGATGGCGCTGCTCTACTTCTTCGTCGCCGGCCTGCTGACCCTGGTGATGATCGGCTACCTGCTGTGGCTCGTGGCCGTGGTGTGGCTGGTGGTGCGCTGCGCCAAGGGACTGCGCAGCCTGCAGCAGCAGCGCGCGCCGGATAACGTGGACACCTGGCTGTTCTGACCCATGGCCAAGCGCGATAAACTTCTTCATACCCTCCAGGCCCATGCCATCGGCGCGCTGTGGCGCACCCTGGCCGGGCGCCGCCTGACCACCCTGTGGCGGCTGGCGCGCTGGACCGGCCCGCTGGTGCATCGCTTCAGCCGGCGCGAGCGCGACGTCACCGAAATCAACCTGGGCAGGTCTTCCCGACCTCCCCCGTGAGGAGCATCAGCGCCTGGCGCGCCAGAGCCTGATTCACTCAGCGGCCACCATGCTCGAGCTGGGCCTGGCCTGGATGGCCGAACCGGACCGCGTCGAGGCCTCGATCCTCGCGATCCACGGCCGGGAACTGCTCGACGAGGCCCGCGCCGAGGGGCGCGGCGTCATCGTGCTGGCCCCCCACTTCGGCAACTGGGAAGTGCTCAACTTCTGGCTCTCCAGCCACTTCCCCTTCACCGCCATGTACGAGCCCCCCAAGATTCGCCGCCTCGATCCGGTGATCCGCCGCGGCCGCGAGCGGATGGGCGCCAGCCTCGTGCCCACCAACCCGCGTGGGGTGGCGGCACTGCTCAAGGCGCTCAAGCGCAGCGAGGCCATCGGCATCCTGCCCGACCAGGAGCCGGACTGGGGCAGCGGCGTCTTCGCCCCCTTCTTCGACCGCCCCGCCTACACCGCCACCTTGCTGCCCAAGCTGGTGGCTCGCACTGAAGCGAAGGTGGTTACCGGGGTGGCCCGGCGTCTTCCCTGCCGCGGCTTCGAGATCCACTTCCTTGCCGCCGACGAACGGGTCTACTCGCCGGACGAGACCGAGTCCGCCACCGGCGTCAACGCCTGCGTGGAGGCCGCCATCGCCCTGGACCCGGTCCAGTACCAGTGGGAATACAAGCGCTACCGCAAGGTGATCCAGAAGCTCGAGGGGCACCCGACCACGAGTCGTTCCGGATCTATTGAGGGCTTGTCCGAGCAACGCTCTTAAGTGACGATTCCGGCGGAGCCTATGGGCCAAAGTCCTCATGCAGCCAGTCGCGCAGGACCTCCAGGCCGAACGCCGCCCGGGGGAGTCCGGCAGCATACCGGGGACAAAGCCCCGCGACTGGAAGGGCTCGAGTAGCGCCGAGTCGCCGCTGATGATGTGAACCGGCACCCCGAATCCGGCCTCATCGCCGATGATCAGGGGGGCGGCCTGGTGATCGCCCAGCAGGATCAGCAGCGCCTCATCGCCGAGAAAGTCCGCCGCCCAGCGCGCGCTCACCTCCAGCGAGTAGTCCACCGAGAGCGCATAGTGCTCGCGCACCCGCTCGAGATCCTGCCAGAGCACGTCGGGCGGTACGCCGGCATCTTCCCACTGCTGGAAGATGCTGCCGTCCCCGATCGCCCCCCAGTCGTCGAGCACCGGCAGGATCGGCGTCCAGGGGGCATGGCTCGAGATCAGGGCGACCTGGGCGAACAGTGGCACGTCCGCCGGCTGGCGAATCTGGCGCTCAAAATGGTGGAGGGTGAACTGGTCGGGCATGGTCACCCAGTTGAGGGGCGGCCCGGCGTAGTCGATATCGGCGGCGGCATGGATCTCGTCGAAACCGTAGGCCTCCCCCTCCGGCCAGGCCAGGGTAATGGCCGGCATGACCGTCAGGGTACGGTGGCCACTGGCGCGAAAATCGTCCACCAGGGTGAGACGGTCGCTGCCCAGCATCAGCCGGTACCAAAGCTGGTTGTCGATATGCAGGCCGCTGAGCGCGCTGGCGTGGGCGAGCCAGGACTGACCGCCGCGGATCGGCGCGTCCAGCATCCCCGTGACCACCGACAGCCCGGCCTCTGCCAGGCGCGCTTCCATGGCATCCAGCCGCGGCAGCGTCACCTCGGCGAAGCGCGGGTCGAACACCGACGACTCGCCGTAGGACTCCACGAACACCAGCAGCACGTCGCGCCCGGCGAGCCCCGGCAGCGCGGTGGCTCGGGTGGGCGCCCCGGCCAGGCGTGCGGCGAAGTCGCGATGGGCCCGCCTGGTCTCGACCAGCTGCTGGCCCTGGAAGCGCAGGGTGTCCACCAGCGGGGCCCGCACCACCGGCACCAGCCGCGCCTGGTCGAGCTCGGCGGCGAGCAGCGCTCCGCTACCGGCCAGCATCACCAGTGCCATCGCCAGGGCAGCGCCGCGGCGCGCCCGCCCCTGCAGCGCGGCCAGCCCCCGCCCCAGCACCCAGAGCAGCAGGACCAATCCCGCCGCAGCCAGCAGCAGGGCAAGCACGGCCAGGGGAACGCCCAGGTTGCCCGCCAGCAGGTGATAGACCGAGCGCAACAGCGGCAGATCCAGATAGAGATTGAGCGAGCGCCCCAGCGCCTGGTGGGTTGCCGCATCGCCGAGTCCGGCCAGCAGCGCCAGCGCCACGGCCCCCAGGGCCGGCCAACGCAACCAGTTGGCCGCTCCCCGCGCCGGCAGCAGTGCAAGCAGCGCCGCCAGCAGCAGGGCCTCCAGGGCCAGCCAGCGCGACGACAGCTCGCCGAAGCGCAGCCACAGCGGCATCAGCAATGCAACATTGAGCAGAGCGGCACCGATCAGCAGGCGCAGCATGGTGACACTCCCTTTTCGGCGGCAACGAGGTGACAGCACTACCCGAATGGTAGCTCACCGGGATTAGGTGTACATTGACTAGATAAACGTACAACTCATGTCGCACTATCTGCAACGCTGCCGCCCGTGCACGAATCGTCACCAACGGCGACACTGAGGCCAGGACAACCCAGCGGCGAAGGAGAACGCGAATGCAGCAGCGCAAGCGGCGCTTCGGCCTGGCCCTGGGGCTGGCCCTGATGGGCGCCCCCCTCGTGGCCTCGGCGGCCACCGACGAGGCCGAGATCGACGCACTCTTCGACCGGGTCACCGAGCAGGCCAAGGCCCACGCCAAGGCCGCCTATCGCCGCGGTGACGCCGCCCTGCCCGAAGCCCTTCGCGACCTCGACTACGATACCTACCGGCAGATTCGCTTCGATCCCGAGGCGGCGCTGTGGCGCAACGAGGGGCTGTTCTCGATCCAGCTGTTCCACACCGGTTTTCTGTTCGACGCCCCGGTGCAGCTTCACCTGGTCGAGGCGGGCGAGACCACGCCGCTCGCCTTCGACCCCGGGCGCTTCCGCTACGATGACCGGGCCGCCGGACTGCTCGAGCAGAATCTGGAGGGTGCCGGGCACGCCGGCTTTCGCCTGCACTTCCCGCTCAATCGCGCCGAGCACCAGGACGAGTTCGCGGTCTTTCTCGGCGCCTCCTACTTCCGGCTGGTGGGGCGCGACCAGGGCTACGGACTCTCGGCGCGAGGGCTCGCCATCGACACCGCCCTGCCCCGTGGCGAGGAGTTCCCCGCCTTTCGCGAGTTCTGGCTGGTCCGGCCGGCCCCCGAGGTCAACCGCATGACGGTGCTGGCGCTGCTCGACAGCCCCTCGCTCGCCGGCGCCTACCGCTTCGACATCGCCCCGGGGCGCGACGTCAGCGTCGAGGTGGAGGCCCGGCTGTTTGCCCGGCGGGACGTGGCCAAGCTCGGCGTGGCGCCGCTGACCAGCATGTTCGCCCATGGCGACACCAGCGTTGGCCGCACCGACGACCATCGCCCGGCGGTGCACGACTCCGAGGGGCTGCTGATGCAAACCGGCCGCGGCGAGTGGATCTGGCGGCCGCTCACCAACCCCCGCCAGCTGCGCGTCTCCCAGTTCCTGGACACTGCCCCGGCCGGCTTCGGGCTGGTCCAGCGCAGCCGCGACTTCGCCCGCTACCTGGACCTGGAGGCGCGCTACGAGCGGCGCCCCAGCCAGTGGGTCGAGCCTCTCGGCGACTGGGGCGCCGGTCGGGTCGAGCTGGTGGAGATTCCCGCCCCCGACGAGACCCATGACAACATCGTCGCCTACTGGGTCGGCGATACGCCGCTCGCGGCCGGCGAGCAACGCCGCTTTCGCTATCGCACCCACACCTTCGGCACCGCGCTGCCCGTCCCCAGCCGGCCCAGGTCACCCGCAGCCGCCACGGCTGGGGGGCGTTCCCGGCCAGAGCGACCCACCGCCCGTCAGCCGGCGCCACTTCATGATCGACTTTCACGGCGGCGAGTTGGAGGGGCTGGCGGCAGACCAGCCCGTCGAGGCCGACCTCGAGGTCAGCCACGGCCGGGTGCGCCATCTGCAGACCCAACCCCTGCCGGCACAGAGCGGCTGGCGGGCCAGCTTCCGACTCGAGCCCGAGGGCCGTCAGCCCGCCGACATGCGGCTGCGACTGAGCCTTTACGGGGAGACGATCAGCGAGACCTGGAACCATGTCTGGTACCCGGACCAAGCGCGCTGAGTTCGGCGCCCACCGCCGCAACGACACCCGGCGGCTGCCCTGGCTGCGCACCCGGCGTGTCCTGCTGGCCTTGCTGGTGGCCAGCACCACCCTGGTCGGCGCCCTGCTGATGTGGCGTATCCTTCACGCCGACGGACAGGGCGTGCTGACGCTGCTGATCCTGGCGCTGTTCACCCTGACCTTCGCCTGGATCGCCGTCGCCTTCTGGTCGGCGCTGTTCGGCTTCGCGGTGGTCCTCGCCCGCCGCGACCCGCTGACCCTGGCGCGACTGCCGAGTCTCAGCGACGAACGAGCGCTCCCCATCCGGTGCCGTACCGTGCTGGCCATGCCGATCCACAACGAGCCCCCGCCGCCGTGGTGGCCAGCCTGGAAGCCACCGCCGAGGCCCTGATCGCCACCGGCGAGGCACGCCATTTCGATGCCTTCGTGCTCAGCGACACCACCGATACGACCATCGCCGTCCAGGAAGCCGCGGCCATTGCCGCCCTGCAGCGGCGCCTGGCCGGCCGCCTGCAGCTTCACTACCGGCGCCGACCCCACAACCGCGGGCGCAAGGCCGGCAACCTGGCCGACTTCTGCCGCCGCTGGGGCAGGCACTACGACTTCATGGTGGTGCTCGACGCCGACAGCCGCATGAGCGGCCAGGCGCTGCTGGCGCTGGTCCGCGCCCTGCAGGCGCGCCCCCGGGTGGGACTGATCCAGAGCGTGCCGCTGCCCGCCCGCCAGGCCACCCTCTTCGGCCGCCTGGCCCAGTTCGCCGCTGGCCTCTATGCGCCCATGCTCGCCGCCGGCCAGAGCAGCTGGCAGGGCGACACCGCTAACTACTGGGGCCACAACGCCATCCTGCGGCTGCGCGCCTTCATGGCGCACTGCGGCCTGCCTGAGCTGTCCGGCCGGCCGCCGCTGGGCGGCGAGATCCTCAGCCATGACTTCGTCGAGGCCGCCCTGATGCGGCGCGCCGGCTGGGAGGTGCAGCTCGAGACCCGCATCGGCGGCAGCTACGAGGAGATGCCCGGCAACCTGCTCGACTATGCCCGTCGCGACCGGCGCTGGACCCAGGGCAACCTGCAGCACCTGCGCCTGCTCGCCGCGCCGGGACTGCACGGCCTCAGCCGACTCCACTTCGTCATGGGCGCCATGGCCTTCCTCTCCTCGCTGCTGTGGCTGGCCGTGCTGCTGCTGGGAAGCCTCGATGCCGTGCTGCGCGCCCAGCGCCAGGTGGCCTATTTCGTCCACCCCGAGCAGCTCTTTCCGCTCTGGCCCCAGGCGCGCCCCGAACTGATCGCCGCGCTCTTCGCCACCACCCTGGGGCTGCTGCTGCTGCCCAAGCTGCTGGGCCTGCTGCTGGCCCTGGTCAGCCGCCCCGAGGCCTTCGGCGGGCGCCTGCGGCTGCTGGCCAGCGCCCTGCTGGAGGCCCTGGCCGCGGTGCTGCTGGCGCCAGTGATGATGGTCTTTCATAGCGCCTTCGTGCTCGGCGTGCTCACCGGCACCCGCGTGGAATGGGGGAGCCAGGCCCGGGAGGGCCGCATGGTGAGGTGGAACGACGCCCTGCGTCACACCGCCCCCGCCCTGCTGCTAGGCACCCTGTGGGCAGCGGGGGTGGGCTGGCTCGCCCCGGCGCTGCTGTGGTGGCTCAGCCCCATCTGGGGCGGCCTGCTGCTGGCACCGCTGCTGGCCCGGCTGAGCGGCAGCCGCCGGCCGGCCGAGGCCCTGGCCCGGCTTGGCCTGCTGAGCGTTACCCCGGCGACGCATCGGCCGCGCTGCTCGCCCATGAAGCCAACGACGAGCCCTTCGCCCACTCCCACGCCGAGCCGCTGGCGCCACCCCCGAACGCCCCGGCGAGATGCCCCTGGCCCGACTCTCACGCCGCACGCCGGGCCCCGACCGGTCGACCGCCCCATGAGCGCCGCCGACATGCCCCCGCTCGCCCCCTGCGCCGCGGCTACGGCCTGGCCCGCTCGCTGATCATCTACTGGCGCCCCGGCCGCCAGAGCGCCCTGCGCCGGCTCTACGCCGACTTCGTCGGCCCCGGCGACCTGGTGTTCGACGTGGGCGCCCACCTGGGGGACCGCACCGCGGCCTTCGCCGGGCTCGGCGCCCGGGTGGTCGCCCTGGAGCCGCAGCCCCGCCTCTTTCGCTGGCTCCGTCGGCTGGTGGGCCGGCGGCTCGGGGTAACCCTGCTGCCGGTGGCGGCCGGCGCCGCCCCCGGCGAAGCCAAGCTGGCCATCAGCCGCGCCACGCCCACGGTCTCGACCCTGGCCCACCCCTGGCGCGAGGCCATCACCACACGCAATCCCGGCTTTCGCCAGGTGCGCTGGGAAGAGACGCACCGAGTGCCGGTCACCACCCTGGACGCGCTGATCGCCGAACACGGCGTGCCGCGCTTCTGCAAGATCGACGTGGAGGGCTTCGAGGCCGAGGTGCTGGCCGGGCTCAGCCGGCCGCTGGCCGGGGTCTCGGTGGAGTTCGTCGCCGGCGCCCTGGAGGTGGCCGAGGCCTGCGTGGCGCGCCTGGCCGAACTGGGCGACTATCGCTTCAACGTCATTGAAGGCGAACGGCGCGATTTCCACTGGCCGACGTGGCGCACCGCCGAGGCGACCCGCGTCTGGCTGGCCGCCGGGGCCGACGGTCTGGCCTCCGGCGATCTCTATGCACGACTCGACTCCCCCGACCCGAGGAGGCAACCGGATGCACGACGCCCCCCTTCCCGCCTTTCCCCAGTGGCAGGCGCTGACCAGCCGCGAATTCGCCCAGCTCGAGCGCGACGGCGTGGCGGTGATGGTGCTCGGCGCCATCGAGCAGCACGGCCCTCATCTGCCCCTTTCCACCGATCTGGACATCGGCACGGGGCTGCTGACCGCGGCGATGACCCACCTGCCCGAGGACTTCCCGCTGGTGCAGCTGCCGCCCCTGGCGGTGGGTGCCAGCGAGGAGCACCTGAGCTTTCCCGGCACCCTGAGCCTGTCGCCGGCGCTGGCCGCCGCCGTGCTGGAGGCCCACGGCGACGCCGTGGCCCGCGCCGGGCTCTCGCGGCTGGTGCTGCTCAACAGCCACGGCGGTAACAAGGCGATGATGGACAGCGCCGCCCTGGCGCTGCGCCGCCGCCACGGCCTGCTGGTGGTCAAGCTGCACTATATGCGCCTGGCGCTGCCGGACGACCTGCCGGGCGAGGATCTGCCGCCCGAGGAGCTGCGCCACGGGCTGCACGGCGGCGCCCTGGAGACTGCGTTGATGCGCCATCTGGCGCCGGAGAAGGTACGCCTTGCGCATCTGGGGCACCCGATCTCCCGGGGCCAGGCCATGGCGGAGGAGCACCAGCTGCTGGGCCCGGAGGGGGAAGCGGCCTTCGCCTGGCTGGCCGAGGACCTGCACCCGGAGGGGGTGGTGGGCGATGCACGCCTGGGCAGCGCCGAGCTGGGCGCGCGCCTGGTCGACCACTACGCCGAGCGCATCAGTCGGGTCCTGCGCGAGGTCCGGGCCATGCCCTCTCTGGGCGGGGGTCCCCGGCGTTGAAAATAGCAAATAACGCTTCGCCCTCCGCCAGGGCGCCTACCGGCGCCAGTCGCGACGGGAACCGGGCGCTCCTACAGGCGAATTTTTCTAATGTAGGAGCCTCTTTAGATCGCGACTGGAGGCGACAGCCTCCCGGCAGTGTTGTCGGCGGTGTTGTCGGCGCTGGTGATAGCCCCGAACGCCACCGCCTCCGCCAGGGCGCCTACCGGCGCCAGTCGCGACGGGAACCGGGCGCTCCTACAGGCGAATCTCTCTAATGTAGGAGAATCTTTAGATCGCGACTGGAGGCGACAGCCTCCCGGCGGTGTTGTCGGCGCTGGTGATAGCCCCGAATGCCTCCGCCAGGGCGCCTATCGGCGCCAGTCGCGACGGGAACCGGCGCTCCTACAGGCGAGTCTCTCTAATGTAGGAGAACCTTTAGATCGCGACTGGAGGCGACAGCCTCCCGGCGGTGTTGTCGGCGCTGGTGATAGCCCCGAATGCCTCCGCCAGGGCGCCTACCGGCGCCAGTCGCGACGGGAACCGGGCGTTCCTACAGGCGAAATTTTCTAATATTAGGAGACGCTTTAGCTTCCTAGGAGCGCCCGCCTCCGCGCTCGAGCACCTCGTCGAGCAGGTGGCCGGCGCGCTCCGCCTTGGCGCTGAGGTAGCGTCGGTTGTGGTCGTTGAGGCTGCCGTAGAGGGCCTGGCGGGCCACCACCTCGATGCCGCCGTCGGCCAGGGCCGTCACTTTGCCCGGGTTGTTGGTCAGCAGCTGCACCCGACGAATGCCGAGCGAACCGAGCATGTCCACCGCCACCCCGTAGCGGCGCTCATCCTCGCCGAAGCCCAGGGTGTGGTCGGCATCCACGGTATCCAGGCCGTTGTCCTGCAGGGTATAGGCGCGCAGCTTGTTGGCCAGGCCAATGCCGCGCCCCTCCTGGGCCAGATAGAGCAGCACGCCGCCGCCCAGGGCTTCGATTTCGGCCACGGCATTGCGCAGCTGTTCGCCGCAGTCGCAGCGCAGGCTGGCGAACAGGTCGCCGGTGAGACAGGCCGAATGCAGCCGCAGCGGCACCGGCGCGCTGCCGGCTTCCGGCGCGCCGATCACCACCGCCAGGTGCTCGCGCAGCCCGTCGGGTTCGCGAAACAGGATGAAGCGGGTATCGAAGGCGTCGGCCAGGGGAATATGCGCCTCGCTGACCCGTTTGAGCATGCCGCCGGTCCCCTCCAGGCAGCGCTCGGCGGCCTCGGCTTCCACCGCCAGCAGCTCACCGCTGGCCAGCGCCGCCTCGACCGCCGTGCGCTGCGCCTCGCTGACCCGGGCCACCAGCGCCGAGGGAATCAGCAGCGCCCGGCGCATCAGCGCCAGGGCCCCGCGGTCCGCCAGCGCCGCGGGCTCCAGCCGCTCGCGCCACGCCCGTCGCTGTGGCCCCTGCAGCGTTTCGGCGCCGACCGCCAGCGCCGCCAGGTGCATTTCGTCGAGGCCGGGCGGCAGTGCCAGCCGTGCCGGCGCCCCCGCGCCTCGACGCCCAGCAGCGCCAGCCGATGCTGGCTGAGCACCAGCGCCGGCGGCATGCCGGCCCGCTCGGCGAGGCGCGCCGGCACGTCGTTGCCGGCCCCCTCCAGCGCCTGGACCAGCACGCGCTCCTCACCGGCCACCAGCAGGACCGGCAGGCCACGGCGAATATCGAAGATGGCGCGTTCAACCTGATGCATGACGATCTCCTTGCGTGCCTTGTGCCGCCATGGCGGACGACGCATGATGAAACGCTGAATCCGACCCGGAGGCCCCATGAGCGAAGCGACGCCCGAACCCCTGGCGTGCGACGCGGCCTGGCAGTGGCTGTGCCGGCGGTGCGAGAGCGAGCCGCCGTCGGAAGCCGCCCCGCTGTGGCTCGATGCCCAGGGGGCCTGGCACGCCCGGGGCGCCGTCAGCGAGGCGGCCCGCGAACTGCTCGACTGCCTGGTGCCGCTGGCGGCCCACCGCGGGCGGCTGGCCGTGGCCCAGCTGGGCCAGAGCCTGGATGGCCGCATCGCCACCCAGAGCGGCCACTCCCACTACATCAACGGCCTGGCGAGCCGCACCCACCTGCACCGCCTGCGCGCTCTGCTCGACGCCGTGGTGGTGGGCGCCGGCACCGTCATCGCCGACGACCCGCTGCTCACCGTGCGCCACGTGCCCGGTCGCTCGCCGGTCAGGGTGATCCTCGACCCCCGCGGCCGGGTGCCGGCGACCGCTCGCCTGCTGTGCGACGCCGATGCCCCGACCTTGCACCTGCTGGGCCCCGAGGCCGCCGCGCCGGCGCCCCGGGCCCTCACGTCACGCGCCTGACCCTGCCCCTGGCGGGCGACGGCTTCTCGCCCGCCGCGGTGCTGGACGCCCTGGCCGAGCACGGTCTGAGGCGGGTGCTGGTCGAGGGTGGCGGGGTCACGGTGTCGCGCTTTCTCGAGGCCGGGGTGCTCGACCGGCTGCACCTGCTGGTGGCGCCGCTGCTGATCGGCTCCGGCCGCCCGGGCCTGACGCTGGCGCCGATCGCCACCCTCGACGAGGCCCGGCGCCCCCAGGCGCGTACCTTCCGCTGCGGTGACGACACCCTCTTCGATCTGCGGCTCACCGGGGCCTGAACCTCCGCCCGGTGCGGGGCGTCGCCGGCGCAGCATCTCGGCCAGCACGCAGAGCCCGCCCGGCAGGCTGGCCAGCAGCACCAGGGCGCCGTAGGCCAGCGACACCGCCACGCCCTGGGCCGCCGGCAGCCCGACCAGCGCCCAGACCAGCGCCGCGGCGCTTTCACGCACGCCCCAGCCGGCCACCGACAGCGGGATCAGCATGGCCAGCAGCACCGGCGGCACCAGCGCCAACAGGGTCGTCGTCGGCAGCGACACCCCGATGGCCCGGGCCGCGCAGACGAACACCAGCGCGTAACTGAGCACCACCAGCAGCGAGCCGGCCAGCTGTCGCGGCCACGCCGAGACCGCCAGCAGGCTGCGATAGAGATCGCCGCCCAGGCCGACCAGCGCCCGCGGCGGATGGCGCAGCAGGCGCCAGGCCAGCAGCCCGACGACCAGCCCCACCGCGGCCGTCGGCAGCAGCCAGGCGGCCAGCCGCCAGGGCGGCGCCCCGGCAGCCCAGGCCGCCGCGTCGGCCATGACGCCGTGCCACAGCGGCGAGAGCGTGACCACCAGCAGGGTCAGCAGCAGCACCGCCAGCTGCCCCGAGGCTCGCTCGATGATCACCGCTCGCCAGGCGCCCCCCTGCCGACCGCTGGCGCGGGAGTGGCGCCAGGCTCGGGCGGCGTCGCCCATCACCCCGCCGGGGAGCACCTGATTGAGAAACATTGCCAGGTAGTAGTCGCGCAGGGCCCGCCCCCAGTCCAAGGGCACCGCCAGCAGGCGGGCGGTGAAGCGCCAACGCCAGGCGGACAGCGCCACCTGGGGCAGGGTCAGCGCCAGGGCCAGCAGGGCCCAGCCCGGCGAGAGCCGCTCGACCTCGGCGATCACCGCGCGGGGGTCCAGCCACAGGGCCAGCGCCGCCAGCAGCAGCAGGCTGGCCAGCGGCCGCCACAGGCGTGCCAGCAGGCGGCGCTTCATGCCCCACCCCAAGCGCCATTCCCGCCGGGCCAGGCGAAGAGATCACGGTGCCCCACGCGCAGGCCGAGCTCACCGGCCGCCAGCGCACCGCGCCGCCGCGCCTGCCACTGGGCCAGCCGGGGCCGGCGATCCGGGGCCTGCTCCAGGGCCGCCCCGGCCCAGCCGTCCACCAGCGCCAGCCCCAGGTTGCGCGCCGCCTCGCTGCCCGCCGCCAGCACCCAGGGGGTGGCGGCATCCTGGACCCGGTAGCCGGCGGCGGCCAGCCACTGGACCAGTAGCGCCGGCGCCTCGCCGCCCAGGGCGGCGCCCAGCCCCTTGTCGCGACGCTGGTGGGCCTGAAACAGGGCCCGCACCTCGGTGTCCTCGTCATCGTCGCAGCGTTCGCCGCGGGCATCGAGAAAGCCCCAGTCGCCGTCCACGCTGAGGGTCAACAGCAGCGCCTGACCGCGCCGGGACGCGGCATCGATCAGCGTCTTGCACCAGGGGCGCGACACCAGGTCGAACAGCGCCGAGGCGGTGATCAGCGCCGCCCCGTCGAGCAGCGTCGCATCGAAGGGCGCCAGGCTGCAGCAGCGGGTCTGCAGCGTCACCCGTCGGCCGGCGGCGTCGTGTAGTCGGGCCCGCCGGGCGCGGGCCAGCAGCGCCGGGTCGTGATCCACCAGCCGCCAGCGCTGGGGGCCGGGCAGGCGCGGCGCCAGGAAGCGCGGGTTGCTGCCGGTGCCGCTGCCCAGGTCGACCAGATCAAAGGGCGCCGGGCGCGAGGCAAGCCACTCGACGGCGAGCCCCGTCAGCCGCTGGCTGCGCGAGCACGCGTCCAGCGCCTCACGCTGGGCGAGCCAGTCGGCGCTGAAGCGGCCCTGTGCGGCAGGGGCATTCATGGCGCGAGCTCCGCCGGCTCGGGCAGCGCCTCAGCGAAGGCGTCACCGGCGGCGTGCCAGTCACCCAGGCGCTGACGGGCATCCCGGGCACCGCCTCTCAGCCGGGCCCGCAGCGCCGGCGCCTCGAACCAGCGCGCCAGCGCCGCGGCCAGCGCCCGGCTGTCGCCGGGCGACACCGCCAGTCCCGCCTCGGCCGGCAGGGTGTCGGCCAGGGCACCGCCGGTGGTGGTGATCACCGGCAGGCCTCGGGCCAGCGCCTCGGTCACCACCATGCCGTAGCCCTCATAGTAGGAGGCCAGCACGAAGAGGTCCGCCTGGCGGTAAGCCGCCTCTAGCGCCTCGGCCCCCTGCTCGCCCAGCAGCCGCAGCCGATCTTCCAGCCGGTGGTGGCGAATCCGCTCGGCGACCCGGGAGGCATGGGCGGGATCGCGGGTCAGGCTGCCGATGCAGTCGCAGCGCCAGTCATGGCTCGCCAGGGAGGCCAGCGCCTCGACCAGCAGATCGTGGCCCTTGCGCGGCGTCAGGGTCGCCACGCAGAGCAGCCGCGGGGAGCGGCCCGGCGGCGCCGGCTCACGGCTGCCCGCCGCCAGGGGGGCGCGCATCACGCCGGGCTCGACCACCGCGACCCGAGAAGCGGGCACCCCGTAGTGCGCCAGGCCGCGGGCGGTATAGGCGCTGGTGGCAATCACCTGGCGCACCAGCGCCAGCGCGCGGGTCTCGCTGTGGCGCAGGCGCTCCCGGGTGGCGTCATCCAGACCGGTCTCCTCGGCCAGGGGATGGTGGACCAGCGCGATCAGGCAGAGCCGGTCGGCGTGGGGGGCGACGGCCTCGGGCAGCCCGCCCAGGGCCAGGCCGTCGATCACCACCCGGGCGCCATCGGGCAGCGCCGCCAGCGCCTCCGCCATGCTCGCCCTGGCCCGGGCGTCGGCCTCGGGAAAACGCCCCTCCAGCCCCACCACCTCGACCCGCCAGCCCCGTTCGCGCAGGGCCGCCACGATCCGGGCGTCATAGACATAGCCGCCGGTGAGCTGGCCGGGGTCGCCGGCGACGATCAGCGTCAGCTCGGCAGCCGCAGTCGCCACGCCTGGACTCATAGCTCGGCCTCGTAGCTGGCCCAGGCGATATGGGATTCATGCAGGGTCACGCGCATGGCGAGAAGCTCCTGGGCGGCGTCACCGAGCTGTCCCGCCTGGATGGCCTCGGCCAGTCGCTCGAAGATCACCCGGGCCATGAACTCGGTGGTGGTATTGCGGCCCTGAAAGGCCTCCCACTCGTCGAGGTTATGAAAGCGGTAGTCGTCCAGCACCTCCTTCAACGCGGCCCCGGCCAGGCCAATGTCCACCACCAGGTCATCGTCATCCAGCTCGCGGCGCTGAAAGGTGACATCCACCACGTAGGTGGCGCCATGGAGTCGCTGGGCGGGCCCGAAGACCTCCCCCGAAAGCTGTGGGCGATCATGACGTGGTCACGCACGGTCAGGCTGTACATGGCGAATCTCCGGTCGAAGGGTCATCGTGTTGCCCAGCGGACTGCCGGTAGCGCAGCCGATGGCAGAGCACCTCGCCGCCGCCGGCCGCCAGGCGGGGCATCAAGGCGGGCAAGGCGTGAAAGTCGCTCTCGCCGCTGATCAGGGCATCGAGGCGCGGGTCGCGCAGCAGCCCCAGGGCCAGCGTCAACCGTCGGCGGTGATCCCAGCGCGGCGTGCGTTCGCTGGGCAGCCGCCCCACCTGGCTGCTGATCAGCTTGAGTCGCCGGGAGTGGAAGGCCTCGCCCAGCGGCAGCGTCGCTTCAAGGCTCCCGAACCAGCTCATCTCCACCACCCGCGCCTCGAGGCCGGCCAGCCTCAGCGCCAGGCGCAGCCCCTCGGGATTGCCGCTGGCGTGGATGACGAGGTCGTTATCGGCCTCGGCGCGCTCGGGGAGGCGGAAGTCGAGGTCCAGCCCCTCGGCCAGGTCGGCCCGCTGCGGTGCCACATCCACCAGCTGCACGCGGGTGCCGGGTATGGCCGCACAGAGCCAGGCCACCAGCACGCCGACCACACCGGCGCCGATCACGGCGATGCGATCACCGAGGCGCGGCGCAGCATCCCAGCAGCCGTTGAGGGCGGTCTCCATGTTGGCGGCGAGCACCGCCCGGGGGGCCGGCAGCCCCTCGGGCAGCGGCACCACGGCATCGCGCGGCACCACGTAGCGGTCCTGATGGGGGTGCAGGCAGAACACCTGGCGGTCGACCAGGTCGGCGTCGCCCGCCTCGACCCGGCCGACGCTGACGTAGCCGTACTTCACCGGGCCCGGGAAGTCGCCGACCTGAAAGGGCGCACGCATCCGCGCGTACTCGCTGACTGGCACCTGGCCCTGGAAGACCAGCGCCTCGGTACCGCGACTGATCCCGCCGTAGAGGGCACGCACCCTCACCTCGCCGCTGCCCGGAGGCGGCAACGGCTCCTCTCGCAGCGTCCCGTGGCCGGGTGACAACACCCAGTAGGCGGTGGCGGTGGACTCGCGCATGGCCTCTCCTCTGCAATACTCCCTAGGAGCCTGTGCGTCACGCCTCCTTGATCATGACAACGGCTGATGCGCTTTGGCTCCATTGGTAGCGACTTTCTTTTACAATAGTGGTACATATAAAAATAATTGCATCAATTGTTTTTCGTCAACCGACAGCCTGGGTGCCGCGCATGTCGCTTCACTCTCGTCAGCATAGCGACCCATCACGCCCCACGACTGGCCGCCTTTCCACGCTGGCCGAGCTCCTGGCGGGCCTCGCCGCCGTGCTGGTGCTGGGCTCGCTGCTGGCGCTGGGCCTGCAGGCCAGTGCCTGGGTACCCACCACGGCGACGGGCGTCTACCTGGCCATGGCCGGCATGGTGCTCTGCGCCTGGCCGGGCCGGCGGGGGCTGGGCTGGGCCAACCGGGTCACGCTGACCCGTGCCGCCCTGGTGGCGCTGCTGGCCGGCGCCCTGGTGGACCCGGCGCTGCTGGCCCGTCATCCCTGGCCGCTGGCCGGCCTGGCGCTGCTGGCCCTGCTGCTGGACGGCGCCGATGGCTGGGTGGCACGCCGCACCGGCAGCGCCAGCGCCTTCGGCGCCCGTTTCGACATGGAATTGGACGCCTTCTTCATTCTGGTGCTGTGCCTGGCGCTGCTCTCCCTGGGCAAGGTCGGCCCCTGGGTGCTAGCGATCGGCGCCATGCGCTATGGGTTCGTGGCGGCAGGCTGGCGCTGGCCCTGGCTCGGCGCCGAACTGCCCGAGAGCCTGCGACGCAAGGCGGTCTGCGTCTGGCAGGTGGTGGCGCTGATGCTGGGCCTGCTGCCGCTCCTGGGTACACAGGCCACCAGCTGGCTGGCGGCCACGGCACTGGCGGCGCTAACGGCCTCCTTCGGTATCGACATGCGCTGGCTGTGGCGAAACAGGAAATGAAAAATATTTCCGCAAAATGACCTATACAGGGGCTGGCAAGCCCGGCCCGTCCTGCTAGACTGGCGTTCACGCTTGACGGGGTGCCGGTGAGATCCGGCTGAGATGGCGAAGGGTGTCGAGACGCCGAGCGCCGATCCCGTGGAACCTGATCCGGGTGAGCCCTTCCTTGACATGGAAGGCGGCATGAACCGGCGTAGGGAATCAGGCCGTGGTCCGTTTGGGTGTCCCGCGACGCCCTCCCCGATCCTCGCCTTCCCCACCCGCTTCGCTGCGCTCTCACCGGGTCGTCACCGACCAGCGGAGACGCCCATGGGCTATCGCTTCGACGACCTGACCGACGCCATCCACGACGACTGGCGTGCCTACATCGAACACGACTTCGTGCGCTCCCTGGGCGCCGGCACCCTGTCCGAAGACGCCTTTCGCCACTACCTGAAGCAGGACTACCTCTTCCTGATCCACTTCGCCCGGGCCTACGCCCTGGCCGCCTACAAGAGCCCGACGCTTTCCGATTTGCGCCAGGCTCACGAGGGGCTCAAGGCGATCGTCGACCTGGAGCTGGGCCTGCATGTGAGCTACTGCCGCGACTGGGGCATCACGGAGGAAGAGCTCGCCGAGCTCCCCGAGGCCCGGGCGACCCTGGCCTATACCCGCTACGTGCTGGACACCGGCAACCGCGGCGACCTGCTCGACCTGCACGTGGCCCTGGCCCCCTGCCTGGTGGGCTACGGCGAGATCGCCAATTGGCTGAATGGCCGGCCCGACACCGTTCGCGGCGAGGCCAACCCCTATGACGCCTGGATCGCCATGTACGAGAGCCAGGAGTTCCAGGCCGCCATGCGCGCCGAGCGCGAATGGCTCGACAGCCGCCTGGCCGACGTCACGCCGGCGCGCTTCGCTGAGCTGACCCGCATCTTCCGCGATGCCACGCGCCTCGAGATCGACTTCTGGCAGATGGGGCTGGATCGCAGCGACTGACGGTCTGGCCCCACAGAAAGACCCGCTCTGGTGCTGGTCACGCCAGACGCGGTAGGCAAGATGTAACTTGCCTAAGCAATAGTTCCAAGGCTGTCGCAGTTGGCGACAGCGAAGGGCGCCGGGGACAAGCTAGAGAGGAGGTCCTACGCCATGGATGGCGTCGGTAGCGTACAGGGAGGTATTCACAGCGCCTCCTCTCAGGCTTGTTGCCGGATCAGCCCCAAGCGATGGAGCTATCTGCGATAACCCTGAGCAATCGACCACCACGCTTGACGGGGTGCCGTTGAAAACGGCTGAGATCATGCGCTGGCAAGCATGGATCCCGTTGAACCTGAACTGGCTAGGACCAGCGTAGGGATCAAGCGACATGCAGCGGGGCCCAGGTGCCGCCCCCTGCCCCTGTCCTCCCAGCTGTCCTCCCTGACGACAACTCCCAAGGGAGAACATCCAATGAGCAAGACCGCCCACTTCCTCGCCGAGACCGCCCAGGTCGACGAGGCCGCCATCCAGCCGCTGCCCGGCTCGCGCAAGATCTACGTCGAGGGCTCACGCCCCGATATCCGCGTGCCCTTCCGCGAGATCGCGCTCTCCCCGACCAAGACCTCCGGGTCCGACGAGGAGAACCCGCCGCTGCTGGTCTACGACACCTCCGGCCCCTACACCGACCCCGAGGTCAGCAATGACCTGCGCCGCGGCCTACCCGAACTGCGTCGCGCCTGGATCGAGGAGCGCGGCGACACCGAGTTCCTCGACGGCCCCACCTCCGAGTACGGAAAGCGCCGCGCCAACGACCCGACGCTGGCCCCGCTGCGCTTCGACCTGACCCGTACGCCAAGACGCGCGAAGGCAGGCAAGAACGTCACCCAGCTGCACTACGCTCGCCAGGGGATCATCACCCCGGAGATGGAATTTATCGCCATCAGGGAAAATCAGCGTCGGCAAGCGCTGGGCACCGAGGAGGTCGAGCGGATTCTGGGCCACCAACATCCCGGCCAGGGCTTCGGCGCCCGCCTGCCGGAAGAGATCACCCCAGAATTCGTGCGCGCCGAGGTGGCCGCCGGCCGGGCGATCATCCCCTGCAATATCAACCACCCGGAGTCCGAGCCGATGATCATCGGCCGCAACTTCCTGGTGAAGATCAACGGCAACCTGGGCAACTCGGCGGTGACCTCCTCCATCGAGGAGGAGGTCGACAAGATGACCTGGGGCATCCGCTGGGGCTCGGACACCATCATGGATCTCTCCACCGGCCAGAACATCCACGAGACCCGGGAGTGGATCATCCGCAACGCCCCGGTGCCCATCGGCACGGTGCCGATCTACCAGGCCCTGGAGAAGGTCAAGGGCGTGGCCGAGGACCTCACCTGGGAGGTGTTCCGCGACACCCTGATCGAGCAGGCCGAGCAGGGCGTGGACTACTTCACCATCCACGCCGGCGTACTGCTGCGCTATGTGCCGCTCACCGCCAAGCGTGTCACCGGCATCGTCTCCCGCGGCGGCTCGATCATGGCCAAGTGGTGCCTCTATCACCACCAGGAGAGCTTCCTCTACACCCACTTCGAGGAGATCTGCGAGATCTGCAAGCGCTACGACGTGGCCTTCTCCCTGGGCGACGGCCTGCGCCCCGGCTCGGTGGCCGACGCCAACGACGAGGCGCAGATGGCCGAGCTCAAGACCCTCGGCGAGCTGACCCACATCGCCTGGAAGCACGACGTCCAGGTGATGATCGAAGGCCCCGGTCACGTGCCCATGCATCTCGTGAAGGAGAACATGGACAAGCAGCTCGAATACTGCGACGAGGCGCCCTTCTATACCCTCGGCCCGCTGGTCACCGATATCGCCCCGGGGTATGACCACATCACCTCCGGCATCGGCGCGGCGATGATCGGCTGGTACGGCTGCGCCATGCTCTGCTACGTCACGCCCAAGGAGCACCTGGGCCTGCCCAACAAGGACGACGTCAAGACCGGCATCATCACCTACAAGATCGCCGCCCACGCGGCGGATCTCGCCAAGGGGCATCCTGCAGCGCAAAGGCGTGACAACGCGCTCTCCAAGGCGCGCTTCGAGTTCCGCTGGGAGGATCAGTTCAGCCTGGGCCTCGACCCGGACACCGCCCGGGAGTACCACGACGAGACCCTGCCCAAGGACTCGGCCAAGGTGGCCCACTTCTGCTCCATGTGCGGCCCCAAGTTCTGCTCCATGAAGATCAGCCAGGAGGTGCGCGACTACGCCGCCGAGAAAGGGCTTAACGGCGACCAGGAAGCGGTGATGAAGGGCATGGAGGAGCAGGCGGAGAAGTTCCGCCAGGAGGGCGCCGAGCTGTACAAGGAGGTGTAGACAGGCAAAAGTCTCTCGACAGCGCCGGCCCTCGGGCCGGCGTTTTTTTTGCTGCAATGGCGACAGACGGTCTGCCTGAGATAGCCTGTCCTCATGAAGGCGCCCCCTCGCCCGGGTTGGTCGCCGCCGTAGAAGGAACCAGGCCATGCCCCACCTGCACATCGCGCTGGTCAACGAGCATCCCGAGCGCACCCTGATCCCGCTGCTGCAGCTGCGACCCGAGCGGATCGTGCTGGTGGCCTGCCAACGCGGGCAGCAGGCCGCCGAGCGGCTGCGCATCCTGCTTCAGCACGAGTTGCCCGAGGCCCACGAGATCCGGCTGCACGAGGGCCTGCCCAGGGCGACCCGCAGCGCACCGCCGAGCTGGCCCTGGCGCTGGCCCGGGAGCTGGCCGCTCAGCAGCGCGACGTCCCGCCCCTTGAGGTCACCTGCGACCTGGCCGGCGGCGACCGCCTCACGGCACTGCTGTTCCAGCAAGCCATGCGCCTCTGCGGCGCCGACTGCCTCCATCTCGACCCCGAACGCAACGTCATCCACCGCCTCGGCCCGTCGCTCGATCCCGGCTCCCTCCGGCATCTGCCGATCAGCGCGGTACTGACGGCCGACCACATCCTGCAGGTCCACGGACGAAAGCGCATCCGCGCCGCTTCGGACGGGGCCGAGTGGCAGCAAGCCGTGGCGGCCCGGCGGCCCCTGACCCGTTTCCTGGCCCATCAGGCGCCGCGCATCGCGCCGCTGCTCGGCGAACTCAAGGCGCTACTGGCAACGGCAAGCCCATCGGCGGGAGAGCACGACACCTCACACCTGCTGACCCACACGCCACTCTTTCCCGAAACCGACGCCCTGCAGCAGCTCGGCGAAGCGGGACTGATCGACTGGTCACAGGAGCAACCCCGGGCACTGAGCGTGACCACTCCGGCCGCGGCCCACTACCTGTCGGGCGGCTGGCTCGGCGAATACGCCTGGCTGTGCGCTCGGGAGGCCGGGCTGGCGCGAGTCTGCGCCGAGGCCCATGTGATCGACCTCAGCGGACGCCACAACGACGAACCCACGGTGTTCCACTGTCTGGCCGTGCACCACAACCGAACGCTGATCCTCGAGTGCCTTGAGCGACCCGATGACGATGCCGCGGTGCTGCATCGCCTCTACGAGCTGGCCGAACACGGCGACGAACTCGGCGCCACCCGGGTACTGCTGACCGACGCCGCCCTGGGCAGCGCCGAGCGGCGCGAATCCCACCTGCGCCGCGCCCAGCGGCTCCAAGTCGCGGTATTGGAGGGCCCGGAGCTCACCCGGCTGCCGGCCAGCCTCCGGCAGTGGAGGGAGAACGGCCAGTGGCCTGAGAGCTAGGAGCCTGTCGGACTTAACGCTGACCTGCTACGAAACCCGGGCTTTCGGCCAATTTCATTCGATCTGAATCGTTAAATAGCGCGCTATTCGCCTCATCAGATCGATAAACTTGTCTCGAAATCCGTGTTCCTCGCGACGATCGGTCAAATCCGACAGGCTCCTAGGCGGCGCGAGCCGCCCTCGGCATCAGCCGGCTGTCGGTTCGCCCCCACCAGTGGGCCACTCCCTCGGCCCAGCCGGCAGGCCCCATGGCCGCGGTCCGATAGAGGGCCGGATGGGCCGGCTCGACGGCAAGCCCGTGGCGGCTGCGGATCACCACCGCCTGATCCATTGCTTCGAGCATGCCGACATCGTTGGGCCCATCCCCGAGCCCCAGCGTCTGCGGGCGGCGGCCCCGCAGGGCCGTGAAGCGCCCCAGCAGCCACTCCACGGCGCATCCCTTGTCGACCTGGCCGGTGACATACCAGAAGCGCTCGCCGCGCAGCAGGCTGAGGCCATCCCCCGCCAGCCCCTCTCGCAAGGCTTCGAGCTGGGCGTCATCGCCGTGCCACAGTAGCGGCTCGCTGCCCTCGCGCATGCGCGCCAGACGCGCTTCGGCCTCATCGACCTCGGCCACCTCCATCAGCCGCGCCAGGGCGATCTCGCTGGTCAGGGTGAACTCCGCTCCCAGGCGCTTGCGCCAGACCGAGAGCCGCTTGCGAATGAAGGCGATATCCACCCCCAGGGTCTTGACCGAGACCCCGTCTGGGCCGGGAGATCGCTCCAGCCGCGCATGGCACCAGGCCGGCGGCAGCCCGACCACGGCACCGTTCTCGGCGATAAAGGGCGTATCGGCGAGCCCCAGGGACAGGCGCAGCGGCGCCAGCTCGTGGCGCGTCCTGCAGGTCACGGGAATCACCGGCACCCCGTGCTGCTTGAGGCGGGCAAGCCAAGGGTGCGCCAGGGCCCCGTCGCGGCTACGCGGGCCCAGCAGCGACCCGTCCAGGTCGGTAAACAGCAGCCGCGGCGTCAGGGCGTCCCGGACAGGCGCCTTGCGGCTGGCGGCGTCTGGCAAAGCGGCGGACAGGGTGTCGGTCGGCATGGCATCACCTTCGTGGAGAAGAATCACCCTATGACCTTGCAGGTAGCATGCCAACCTGCGGCTGGGCGACAGGCCACGCCGAGCGGGCCAGTGCGCCGATGTCGCTGCCTTATGGAGAGGCAGCGCACCTCGAGAGCGCACCAAAATAGCGCAAGACCGACGCAAAGCGCCCCCGACACCGAGGGCGTCGAGGGCGCAGGCGAAGCGCGGGGAGTCGCTTCAGAACCGGAAGCGCACACCCACGCTGGCGGCATCGAAGGTGCCGTCAGACTTGTCCAGGTAGCGCATATAGTCAGCGCCGACTGCCAGGTTAGGCGCCACGTCGAACTCCGCCCCGGCCCCGTAGGAGAAGTCGCTCTCACGATCCACGTCGAAGTCCACCTCGGTCACCCCGGCCAGGCCGTAGAGCCGAAACTCTTGGGAGATCGGCACGATGCCCTTGGCATAGGCGCCCACCAGGTAGTCGAGTTCGACAGGGCCATCCGACCCGCCGGTGCCCAGGTGGCCTTCCACGGCGAAGAACTCATTGAACTGGGCGCCGCCGCGCAGGCGCAGGCCAACGCTGTCGCGACTGGGCGCACCGTCGGGATTGATTTCCCAGAACATCGCATCGCCCCCAACGTAGGGTTGGGGTAGAGGGGCTGCTGGGCCTGGGCGGTGGTAGCGAAAGCACCCGCCAGCAGCAGCGCGGAAATCGATGTAACGGCAACGGTTTTCATGGTCTACCTCCAATTAGGAAACGGTGTTTCCCTACGCAGCCCCCATTTTGGTACAGGGACCGTCCCCGTGCAAGACTCAAGTCGCTCAGCCCTGTCGCGACAGGCTCAGCACCACGATGCCGCCCAGTACGATAGCGCCGCCCAGCAGCTGCACGGCCGAGAGCATCTGCCCCAGCACCAGGTAGCCCAGCGCCAGCGAGGCCACCGGCTCGACGTTCATCACCGGGGCATTGCGCGCCATATCCAGCCGCGGCACGCTGATGAACAGCACGGAGAAGGCCACGCTGTAGAGCACCGCCAGGGCGGCGAGCCCCGTCCAGCCGGTTGCGGAAGCCGGCAGCGCCATGCCACCGGGCACCAGGCTCAGTGCACCGGCCAGCAGCATAGCGACCAGCACCGTGAGCATGGTCAGCAGGCTGCGCAGGGTGCTGCCCACCGCCGCGAGATGGTGCTCGGTGATCCACAGGGCGCCGGCCAGCCCCGCTGCGGCAATCAGCCCGAAAACCACGCCCGAGCGCCAGTCCGGCCCCATGGCCTCGGGATCGGCCAGCCAGGCCGGCACGTCGAGCACTACCACCAGCCCGGCGAGGATCACCGCCATGATCAGGGCGGCACGCAGAGTGGGGCGCGGGCCGCCCAGGGCCCAGGTCAACAGCGCCAGCTGGATGGGGAAGGTGTTCATCAACAGCAGCGCCACTACCACCGGAATCCGCGCTACCGCCGAATAGAGCATCAGGCTCTGCAGGGCGATCAGCGCCCCCACCGCCAGCTGCCAGGGCCACGTCGCTCTCGGCAGCGCCAGGCGCTTGCCCTGGGCCAGAAACAGCGCCGAGAGCACCGCCAGGGCCACCGCCGAGCGCACCAGCACCGCCAACAACAGGCCGGTGCCGTCATCGAAGGCCAGCCGGGCGGCGACATGATTGCCGGCAAACAGCGTCGCCACGCTGGCCAGGAGCAGCACGGCAAGATGGCGCGGAAGCGGTCCCGAGGCGGCCTGGGTCGCAGTGGATGTCGACATGTCCGGGTGTCCTTGGGGTTTCGACGAACCGCTCAGCATGCCAGCCTTGCCAGGAGAAGACGACTCCTGGCACTCCCTGCTGCAACGCAACACATGGTAGACTAAGGTCTAAATCAACCCCTCAGCGGAGACTCGATGAACGCACCGGTGCTGGTCATCAACTGCGGTTCCTCCTCGATCAAGTATGCCCTGGTGCCGGCCACCGCCGACCAGCCGAGGCTGGCCGGTCTGGCCGAGCGGCTGGGCAGCAGCGACGCCCGTCTCAAGGGCACCGACAGCCGGGGTGAGGCCTACACCCAGGCGCTGCCCGGCGCCGATCACACCGCCGCCCTTGAGGCGATACTGGCGCGCCTGGAGGGCCGGCGGCCCGGCGCCGTGGGCCACCGCATCGTCCACGGCGGCGAGCGCTTCACCCGTGCCGCCCGCATCGACGATGAGGTCGTGGCCGCCATCGAGGCCACCGCCACGCTGGCCCCGCTGCACAATCCCGCCAACCTGCAGGGCATCGCGGCCACCCGCCAGGTGTTCGCCGAGCTGCCCCAGGTGGCGGTCTTCGATACCGCCTTCCACCAGACCCTGCCGCCCCACGCTTACCGCTACGCCCTGCCCGAGGCGCTCTATCGCGATCACGGCATCCGCCGCTACGGGTTCCACGGCACCAGCCACGCCTACGTCAGCCAGCGTGCGGACGCCTTGAGCGGCCTGACAGGCGGCGGCTGGCTGACCGCCCACCTAGGCAACGGCTGTTCCACCGCCGCGGTGTGGGAGGGCCAGAGCCGCGATACCAGCATGGGTCTGACGCCTCTGGAAGGCCTAGTGATGGGCACCCGCAGCGGCGACGTGGACCCGGGCCTGCACGCCCACCTGGCGCGCCAGCTGGGCTGGAGCCTGGCGCGCATCGACGAGGTGCTCAACCGCGGCAGCGGCCTGCTGGGCCTTTCGGGGCTGACCAATGACATGCGCGAACTGGAGGTCGCCGCCGACGAGGGCCACGCCGCAGCGGCACTCGCCATCGAGGTGTTCTGCTACCGCATCGCCAAGTCCCTGGCCGCCCTCTCCTGCGCCCTGCCCCGCCTGGACGGCATCGTCTTCACCGGCGGCATCGGCGAGAACTCGCCGCAGGTCCGCACGCGGGTGGTCGCGGCACTGCCCCACTTCGGCTGTTGCCTGGACGCCGCCGCCAACGCCGCCACTATTCGCGGCGGGGAAGGCCGCATCGACGCCGGCGGCCCTCAGCTGTGGGTGATTCCCACCGATGAAGAGGGGCGCATCGCCGACGAAACCCGCCAGCTTCTCCAGGAGGGTCATGCATGACTCCGCGTAACGCCCGTCCCCAGCCCCAGGTCTTGCTGATGGTGCCCACCAGCGAAGGCGTCGGCCTGACCTCGGCCAGCCTGGGCCTGATCCAGGCGCTGGACACCGTCGGCCTGAAGGCCGGCTTTCTCAAGCCGTTTCGCCAGGACGAGCTCAACGGCCCCGGCCCCGACCGCTCCACGGCGCTGGTCGGCAGCACCCTGGGCCTGCGCCCGCCGAGCCCGCTCGACCAGGCCCACCTGGAGCGCCTGGTCCGCCAGGATCGCCTGGACGTCCTGATGGAGCAGGTGATCGATCTGCACGACCAGGCCGTCGAGGCGCACGAGGGCAGCCGCCCCGACCTGATCGTGGTGGAGGGGCTGGTACCCACCTCCCACGGCACCTATGCCACGGCCCTCAACGCCCAGCTGGCCCATGCCCTGAATGCGCGGATCATCCTGGTGGGCAGCGGCGACATGCGCGACCCCCAGGCGCTGGCCGAGCAGCTCGACATGCACGCCCGGGCCTTCGGCGGCGTGGGCTCGACGCGCACCCTGGGCTGCATCCTGATGCGCATGCGCCACCTACCCGGCGCCGAGGAGAGCCCCGCCCTGATCCCCGGCACCGCCAGCCCCGCCCTGGATGACGAGCTGCTCACCGAGCTGCGCCGCTACTCGCCGGCGCTGGCCACCGACCGCTTCCACCTGATCGGGGCGGTGCCCTACAACCCGGCGCTGGTGGCGCCGCGGGTGCTGGACGTGGCCCGGGCGCTGGGCGCACGCTTTCTCAGCGAGGGCGAGGCCGCCAGCCGCCGGGTGCTCTCCACCAGCCTGTGCGCACGCAGCGCCGCCAACGCCCTGCATGTGTTCCGCCCCGGCAGCCTGATCGTCACCTCGGGCGATCGTGACGACATCGTGCTAGCCTCGGCGCTGGCCACCATGAACGGCGTCCCCATGGCCGGCGTGCTGCTGACCAACGGCTTCATGCCCAACGACAACATGGTGGAGATGTGCCGGCCCGCGCTGAAGACCGGCATGCCGGTGCTGGCGGTGGACACCGACAGCTTCACCACCGCCAAGCACCTGGGCGCCATGGGCAACGACATCCCCATGGACGACCTGGAGCGCGCCGAGCAGGTGACCCGCTTCGTCGCTGGCCATATCGACCTCGAGTGGCTCAAGGAGCACCTCAGTCGCGGCTACGCCCGGCGCCTCTCCCCTTCGGCCTTCCGCCACCAGCTGGTCAGGCTCGCCCAGCAGGCGGACAGGCGCATCATCCTGCCCGAGGGCAGCGAGCCGCGCACCGTGGAGGCGGCCGCCATCTGCCAGCGCCGCGGCATCGCCCGCTGCGTGCTGCTGGCACGCCGCGAGGAGGTCGAGGAGGTGGCCCGCAACCGCGGCATCGAACTGCCCGACGACCTGGAGATCATCGACCCGACCGCATCCGCGGCCGCTATGTGGCACCCATGGTCGAGCGCCGAAGCGGCAAGGTGAACGCGCTCACCGCCGAGGCCCAGCTGCAGGACAGCGTGGTGCTCGGCACCATGATGCTGGCACTCGACGAGGTGGACGGCCTGGTCTCCGGCGCGGTTCACACCACCGCCAACACCGTGCGCCCGGCCTTCCAGCTGATCAAGACCGCCCCCGACTACCGCCAGGTGTCGTCGATCTTCTTCATGCTGCTGCCCGAGCAGGTGGTGGTCTACGGCGACTGCGCGGTGAACCCCGACCCGGACGCCGAGACCCTGGCCGAGATTGCCCTCCAGAGCGCCCGCTCGGCCCAGGCCTTCGGCATCGAGCCGCGGGTGGCGATGATCAGCTACTCCACCGGCGAATCCGGCAGCGGGGCCGACGTCGATAAGGTGCGCGAGGCCACCCGCCTGGCCCGGGAGCAGGCCCCGGAGCTTCTGATCGACGGCCCGCTGCAGTACGACGCCGCGGCCATCGAAAGCGTGGGGCGCCAGAAGGCGCCGGACTCGCCGGTGGCGGGTCGCGCCACGGTGTTCGTCTTCCCCGACCTCAACACCGGCAACACCACCTACAAGGCGGTGCAGCGCAGCGCCCGGGTGGTCAGCGTCGGCCCCATGCTGCAGGGCCTCAACAAGCCGGTGAACGACCTCTCCCGCGGCGCCCTGGTGGACGACATCGTCTTCACCATCGCCCTGACCGCCATCCAGGCGGCGCAGGGCAATTAGCCGTTAGCGTGAACCCGCTGCCGGGCTGAGGCCCCGGGGCACTCCGTCCTGGCCAGGGGCTCGAGCCGATAGGGGGCAGGGTCGATACTCGGTTGCCGCTCGAGCAGGATATCGACCAGCAGCCGGGTCGCCGCCGGCGCCAGTACCAGGCCGTTGCGGTAGTGCCCGGCGTTGACGTAGAGCCCCTCGATGTCGGGCACCGCGCCGATGAAGGGAATGCCATCGGGCGCGGCCGGCCGCAGCCCCGCCCAGTGATGCTCGATCGCACAGTCGGCCAGGGCCGGCAGCATGGCCAGCGCACTCTGGTACAGAGACGCTCTTGCGTCGGCGGTCGGCGTCTTGTCGAAGTCGGCCTCTTCCAGGGTCGAGCCGATCAGTACCCGTCCGTCCCCGCGGGGGATCAGATAGCGACCGTCGGCCAGCACCACCCGCTCGAGCAGCTGCCTGCCCCCGCCATCGGCGGGGTGCGAAACAGCATCATCTGGCCCTTTACCGGGCGAACCGGCAGCGCGACGCCAAGACGGCCGAGGAGCACGCCGCTCCAGGCCCCGCCGCATAGCACCACCTGACCGGCCGGAAGGTGCCCGCGGGGCGTCTCGACCCCGGTCACCCGCCCCTCATCGACGCATAGCCGCTCGACCTCCTGCCCCTCTTCGAGGGTCACGCCCGGCAGCGCCATCAGCCGAGCCCGCAGCGCCCGGCAGAGACGCGGATTGCGGATGCTGCCCAGGGTCGGCATCCACAGCCCCGACTCGATCCCCGCGGCCAGCCAGGGCTCCTTTTCGTAAATCAGATCGGCGCTGACCGCCTCGAGGGGCTTGCCGAGTCGGCGCGCCCACTCGAAGGCCCGGTCGCCATCCTCGACGCGCAGATAGAGCAGCCCCGTCTGGCGATACTCGGGATCGATGCCGGTCTCCTCGAGCAGCCGGGCGGCCAGTCGCGGATACTCCTGCTCGGCAAAGCGCGCCAGGCTGGAGACCGGCTCACTGTAGCGCCAGGGGTAGAGCGGCGAGACGATGCCACCCCCGGCCCAGGAGGCCTCCTCGCCGCACCGCCGGCGTTCCAGCAAGGTGACGGTACGACCGGCCTCGGCCAGCTGCCAGGCGGTCATCATACCGATGACGCCGCCGCCAATGATCAACACATCTTGCATATCACCTAGACCTTTCAACTCCGAGGAAACGCGGCACACCCTTCATCCGACTCCGACAAATCGTATCCTGCACAGACATCAACGCTTCCCGCAGGGTGACCGAGAATTCGCCGAGGGATCTTTATGCCAGCCTGGGCATGTTTTTGCGAGTTCATGAACCGTCGACACGAAGCCAACGCCCCGGGCCCAATCTCTCCCGCGCCGGGCGGGGCCTGCTGCGGCGGCAACGTAACCCGTTCTTTCCTGGGAGCCTTGACTAGCCTAGAGTGGAAGCATGTTTCGTCCATATGCAGGAGGCAGGCCCATGACGGCGCAAGACCGACCCAAGGCGGTAGCAGGACCCCAGCGACGCGCCCAGCTCTCGCTGTTCGCACGCAACTTTTTCAAGCACCCCAAGATGCTCGGCTCGATCATTCCCAGCTCCCCCTTCCTGGTCAGGCGCCTGCTGGATCAGATCGACTGGGAGAATGCCCGAGTGGTCGTGGAGTTCGGCCCCGGCGTCGGCACTATCACCCGCGAGCTGCTGCGCCGCATGCCGCCGGATTCGACGCTGCTGGTGCTGGAGACCAACCAGGACTTCGTGGAGTTTCTCGAGCAGTCGCTGCCCGACCCGCGCCTGCAGGTGGTCAACGGCTCGGCTGAGAACGTTCAAGCCGAGCTGGAGCGCCTGGGACTGCCCCCGGCCGACTATGTCCTGGCGGGCATCCCCTTCAGCACCATGCCGGCGGAGATTCGCGAGCGGATCCTGACGGGCACCGCCGGTGCCCTCTCGCCCGACGGCTCCATGCTGATCTACCAGTTCTCCTCGCGGGTGCTGGCCGACCTGCGTCGTGTCTTCTCCGCCGTGGAGACCGACTTCGAGCTGCTCAACATCCTGCCCGCCCGGCTCTACTACTGCAGCCCCTAATGCCACCTGGGTAGCGAACCCCGCCGGCGTTCGCGCCCCCGCCGCCTCGACCGGACCGCCGCCGCCAGCATATCCCCCTGGCCCGCGGCGGTCGTTGCGCCTATCCTCAGTGGCTTGAATCCTTACACTGAAAGAAATAGGGAGAGAAAGATGTCCGGCCTGCTACCCGATGTCGACCCCGATGGGCTGCTGGAATACTCGGTGGTCTACACCGACCGCTCGCTGAACCACATGTCCCAGCGCTTTCAGGGCGTGATGCGCGATATCTCCGCCACGCTCAAGCGGGTCTATCACGCCCATAGCGCGGTGATCGTGCCCGGCAGCGGCACCTTCGGGATGGAGGCCGTGGCGCGCCAGTTCGCCGCCGGCAAGCGCTGCCTGGTGGTGCGCAACGGCCAGTTCAGCTACCGCTGGAGCCAGATCCTCGAGATGGGTGACATCCCGGCTTCGGTCTCGGTGCTCAAGGCCCGTCGCCTGGACCCGGCCGATCCGCAGTCCCCCTTCGCCCCGGCTCCCATCGAGGAGGTCGAGCAGGCCATCCGCGAGCAGCGCCCCGAGGTGGTCTTCGCCCCCCACGTGGAGACGTCGGCGGGCATCATCCTGCCCGAGGACTACCTCAAGCGTCTTGCCGCCGCCGTCCACGCGGTGGGCGGGCTCTTCGTGCTCGACTGCATCGCCTCCGGCACCCTGTGGGTGGACATGCAGGCCACCGGCGTCGACATCCTGGTGAGCGCCCCCCAGAAAGGCTGGAGCGGCCTGCCCTGCTGCGGCATGGTGATGCTCTCCGAGCTGGCGCGTGAGCGCATCGAGGCCACCACCAGCAGCAGCTTCGCCTGCGACCTCAAGAAGTGGCTCGGCATCATGGAGACCTATGAGGCCGGCGGCCACGCCTACCACGCCACCATGCCCACCGACGGGTTGGCTCGGCTGCGCGACATCATGGCCGAGACCGATGCCTATGGCTTCGACAAGGTGCGCGAAGAGCAGCTGGCCCTGGGCGAGGGGGTGCGCGCCCTGCTGGCCGAGTACGGCTATCGCAGCGTGGCCGCGCCCGGCTTCGAGGCACCGGGGGTGGTAGTGCGCTACACCGACGATCCCGGCATCGCCGGCAAGTTCGCCGCGGCCGGCGTACAGATCGCCGCCGGCGTGCCGCTGATGTGCGATGAAGGCGACGACTACCGGGCTTTCCGCATCGGCCTGTTCGGCCTCGACAAGCTGCACCATCGCCAGCGCAGCCTGGCCAATCTGGAAGCCGCCCTCGCACAGATCGGCTGAGGCCAGCCCAATGCGCAGCGGGGCGGCCCTTGGGCCGCCCCGCTGCGCTCACGTTGCCGGCTGGCTCAGTAGCCGCCCACGCCCCGCGGCACCAGCCCGACATTATTCTCCACCGACTTCACCCCCGGGGTGTTCTCGACGGCTACCTGCACGGCCATCCGCTCGTCCTGATTCTCCACCAGGCCCCAGACCTGTACCGCGCCATCGGCAACGATGACGTTGATCCGATCGACCCAGACGCCGGTATTGTCGTCGATTTCCTTGAGGATGGCGTCGCGAATCTCACGATCGTCGGCGCTGACCGACGGCTCGGCGTTCGCTTCGCTGGCGGAGAAGCCGCGCAGCAGGTTGGCACGACTGACGATGCCCACCAGGCGACCGTCACGCACCACCGGGACCCGCTTGATATGGCGTTTCTCCAGCAGCTTGGCGATCTGGCGCAGCGAGGCGTCCTCGGCGATGGTCACCGGGTCGCGGGTCATGATCTCGTGGGCCTTGCGCGCATGGGTCTTGACGTATTCGCCCGCGTTGTTGCCTTCGAACAACTGCAGCCACCAGGAACGGCGCCGCTGGGTGCCAGTCTCGACCCGGCGCATCAGATCCCCTTCGCTGACGATCCCGACCACCTTCTGGTCATCGTCCACCACCGGCAGTGCGCTGATGTTGTTGTCGAGCAATAGACGGGCAATCTCCTGGACGTCCGCCTCGGGGGACACGGTGATGACGTTGGGCGTCATGACATCGGCAGCTTGCATGGTGGCTTCTCCAGCGTTGGGTCGTCAGATCAAGGGATAATCTAGTTTGACTCTAGCCCGGGTCGGCGACTCTCTCAATCCGGGCCAAGGCGTTTCAGCGTAGCAAGGTATCAACGGTGGATCCTTGACATACAACAACATGGACGGCCTCAGGCGCTGAAATGGCGGTGAAGATAGGCCTTTATTGCCTCGGGACCATAGAGCCACTCGTCGCCTCCCGGGCGGGCGATGCGCAGGCAGGGCGCTTCCAGCCTGCCGCCCTGCTTCTCCAGGGTCTGGCGATGATCGTAATCGAGCTGGGCATCGCGCACCTCGATGGTCAGCCCCAGGCGAATGATCTCGCGACGCACCTGAATGGATTCCGGGGAGCCGCGGAAGTGGTAGAGCGCAAGCCCTTCACACTCGCGGTCGACCCGGGCCTGCTCGTCGGGTGGGCGAGTCACCTGCGGCGAGGGACCGAGCCTTGTGGCCAGCCACTCCAGCGGTGCCAGCAACTTCTTGAGCGGTGAGCGCATCGCGTCTCTCCTCCTGGTCGTCGGCGCCTTCCTGATAGACCCGTTCGACATCGACGATCCGCGAACGGCTCATGACGATCTTCCACCGCTGCAGCGTCGGCTCGGCGCTGCCCCCTCCTCGCGAATCACCAGGTTGAAGAGGTGGCGCTTTTCCACCGACTCCCGTGAGACCTGGCCATCCTTGAGCCGATAGACATGGTGCTTGCCCTTGTCCATCAGACGCGCCAACAGCGACAGGTCCAGCGACAGCGTCTCGCGGGTCTTCTCGTAGCCGCTGAGGAAGCGTGTCGGCGACATCCGCGAACTCGACCGATAGTGCAGCACCACTTCCTCACGCTGGGCGACGTTGCGCTTGCGCACCCGCTGGATCTCCTCGTCGAGCCGGGCGAAACGCTTATAGTCGAACCACTCCAGCTGGCGACCCACCAGGGCATTGCTGGTGGCGTCCAGGTACTGGCGTCGCCACTTGGGGCGCCCACGACGCAGCCAGCGCCACAGGGTGTTGCGCAGATCGTCCTTGAACACCTCGCGCATGGCGTAAAGCACCGCCATGGCCAGCACGAACAGCGCGGTGATATCGCCCAGGGTGTCACGGGCATGCAGCAATCCCAGCGACACGAAGATCATCACCACCGCCGTGGCCAGCCCCTTGACCGCCTTCTGCTCGCCGCTGCCGAGCTCCTGGCTCTGCTGCTTGAGGGTCACCGGGTACTCGATCAGGCGGCGCAGCAGCCGCATCTTGTTGGACATCCGCGTGGGGTCGCGGGTGACCCGGGCCGAATTGTACTCGGCTCGCTCGCGATGCTCGCTCTCGGCCTGACAGATCGCCAGCAGGCGGTTGCGAATGGCCCGATAGCCCTTGCCGCGGGGCAAATGCGCCACCAGTGCCAGCAGGCGTTGCTCGGTGAACCAGGAGAGGTAGTTGTCGATGTTGGCGTAGTACTCATGCAGGCTCTCCTCGCTAGGCCGGTGGCGCCGCAGGCGCCTGAGGATACTCTGGGCCAGCTCGCACAGCTCCTCAAGCTGCGCATTGAAGCGCTCGGCCTGCTCCGCCAGACGCGCCTGGTCGGCGCGGCGCGTCTCGGCTCGCCCCGACTCGGCCGCGGCCTGGGCTTCGGCCTTCTCGACGGCCTCCTCGGCGGTGTGCAGCAGCTCCTGGGTCGCCCGCTCCAGCGCCACCGCGTACTGGTAGGCGTAGAGGCTCAGGCTCAGGCGGTACTGCTCGGTGCTGAGCTTGCCGCGGCTGGCCAGGCGGCTGAGCACCAGCGGCAGGTGGTGCTTGTCGCTGTAGTAGGTCCGCTTGACATGAATGGCCCCGTGATAGAAAGCGTCTTCCGAGATCACATGGTCGTTGAGCCCCAGCTCGCCGGGCACGAACAGGAAGACATCCAGGCGGTGGGAGGTCTCCTCCTTGAGCACCCGGGAGATCCTGAGGTGGAAGCCATCGCGACGCTCGACGCGGATCACGTCGGCGACGCTCCATCGGGTGAGGCGCCACGCGCGCTGGTGTCACCATGCGGATCGGCCACCCCCGCCTCGCCCGTCTCGCGGCCCTTGGCATCGCGCTGCCGCGCCTGCTCGTCGCCCTCCAGGCTGTTGGCGCCACGTCCCTCCATGCTGATGCTCAGTCGCGGCATGTCCAGATCGATCTCCTGGGCCTCCATGCGCTGTTTGAGCAGCAGGTTGAAGGCCCGCGCCACGTCCCACTGCATCTCCGGGGCGGTGCGAAAGCGCATGCGCAGGATCGGGCAGCCATCCTCGAAGGCCTGGATACCCTGCATCTCCAGCGGCGACCAGATATGGTGGCGCATCATCGGATCCTGGCGCAGCTCCAGCGCCGTCTCCTGCATCAGGGTGATGGCATCATCGATCTTCATGGTATGGGGAATGCGCAGGCGCATCAGGGCGATACCGAACTGCCGCGACATGTTGTGGATGGACTCGATCCGGCTGAAGGTGATGATATGCACCACGGCGTCCAGGTCACGCAGCCGCACGGTGCGCAGCGTCAGCCCCTCGACGGTGCCGATGTGGCCGTTGATCTGCACGAAGTCGTCCACCGCCAGGGAGTCCTCGATGATGATGAAGATGCCGGTGATCAGATCCTGCACCAGGGTCTGGGCACCGAAGCCCAGCGCCAGGCCGATGACGCCGGCACCGGCCAGCAGCGGCGTGACGTTCACCCCCAGGTTGGCCAGGCCGACGATACCGGCGATCACCACGATGGTGGCGAAGATCACGTTGCGAATCATCGGCGTGATGGTCTGGGCCCGCGCCTTGTTGACCCGCCGCCCGCGCGAGCGCCCCGACGAGATCAGCGCCCGCTGAATGGCGGTGTCGGCGAAGATCCATGCCAGCCAGGCCAGCAGCACGGTGAAGCCCAGCGCCAGCAGCGCCTGGCCGATGCGCGCGCCGGCCACCCCGGCCTGGCCGATCCCGAACAGCGAGCCGCCCCACACCTGCAGCGACAGCTCCGCGAAGACGATCCAGGTCAGCATATGCGAGAGCGCGTAGCCGAAGCGCTCCAGCCGACGGCGATAGTCGCTGAGTCGACGCCGCTTGCTGCGACGCTCGCCGTGGCGACGAATCAAGCCGGTGATCACCAGCGTCAGCACCAGCAGTGCGGAGGTCACGATCGAGCGGGCCAGCGCCGTTCCCACATCGCCCACGGTCACGAAGATCGCCAGCAGCGAGCCCCCCACCACCAGCAGCGCCGGCACATGCCAGAGCCCACCGATGATCCGCGCGAGATCGGGCCCGGAACCGCCTTCCCGGCGCACCCGCCAGGGGCGGTTACGAATCAGGTGCTTGATCGGTCGCTTGAACTTGAGGATAAAGCGCACGCTGAGCAGCGCCGCCAGCATATTGGCCAGCACCGAGCCCAGCGCCGCCAGATCGTCGCCGATCATCACCGAAAGCCGCTCGGAGTTGAGCGCATCGCCGAGTGCGATCAGCGCCCCGATCACGAACAGCAGGCGCAACCCCTGCTGCTGCAGGATCTTGACCGCGCAGAAGCGGTGGCCACGGGTGAACACCGAGACCACGCACTCCACCACCACCGACAGCGCCCGACCGCACAGCGACACATAGGCGATCACCAGCGCCATGGCACGCCCCGGGCTGTGAGGGAGCAGCTGCGCCAGGCCCAGCACCAGCACGAAGGCCAGCGCCCAGGGCAGCATGCGCCGCAGGAAATGCAGCGCCAGCAGCCAGCCCCGCGGGTCCCGGGGCAGGTCCAGCGGCATCCGCCGGCGCAGAAACAGCAGCCGTCCCAGGGCGATCAGAATCACCAGCAGCCCCGCCCAGATGCCCAGCAGCACCGCGCTGTCGATGACCACGTGCATCAGCTGGGTGGTGCCGGTCTCCACCATCAGGTCGCTGAGATCCGACCAGCCCTGTTCGAGCTGCCGCTGCCAGTCATCGATGGGCGACTCCCCGGCCTCGGCCTGCTCCCCCAGGTCGCTGAGGGTCTCCGCCAGCGCTCCCAGCAGCCCCTGGCGGGGGCGATACCGACCTCACCGGTGCTCTCGGCATGCACCCGCTGCAGGTCACGCAGACTCTCGAGCAGCGCGCCGCGCTGCTCGGCGTCCTCCAGGGTCTCGATCACCTCCTCCAGGGACTGCTGGAACGCCCTGGGATCGTGCTCCGGGCCTTCGGCGTCGGCGCCCAGGCCGGTGAGCGGCAGCGTCTGGGCGGCTGACGGAGCAGCGGCCATCAGCAGCACCGCCGCCATCACGCACAGCAGCCACGCCCACAGGCCGGCTGGTCGCCGGCCCGGTGTCAGCGCCTGCAGGAAATCAGCTGGCATCGCCTCTCCATCCCTCCATTGATCGTCGCCTCTGGTCGCGGTGATTCTGCGGAGCGGCACGGCGCCTGCCGCCCTCTCACCATGCTGCCTGCCGAGCCGGGACAACGCTATGGTAGGCTGACAGGCGATCGCCGCTCGAATCGCACAGGATGCCCCCATGTCACCGCAATCACCACCCGAGACACTGAATTTCCAAGGAGAGCCCCGCCGCGTGGGGGTGGAAATCGAGTTTGCCGGCCTCCCCCCCAGGCCACCGCCGAGCTGGTGCGTGAGCTGTTCGGTGGGGAGATCGAACTGATCAGCCCCCACCGCCAGAAGGTGGTCGACACCCGCTGGGGCAGCTTCACCATCGAGCTCGACACCCAGTATGCCCACCCCGACAGCAAGGTGCTCGAGGAGGTGCCCCGCAAGGACACCGAGTGGGAGCGCCAGCGTCATCAGATGCGCCTGGATTTCCACAACAAGACCCGCGAGCTGATCGGCGACGTGGTCACCGGCCTGGTGCCCACCGAGATCGTCTGTCCACCGGTGCCCTGGGACGAGCTCGGCGAGCTCGACGCCCTGTTCGCCGCCCTGCACGCCCATGGCGCCAAGGGCACCGACGCCAGCCTGCTCTACGGCTTCGGCCTACACCTCAACCCCGAGGTGGCAAGCCTGGAGATCCCGCATCTGCTCGACCAGCTGCGCGCCTATCTGCTGCTCGCCCAGTGGCTGCGCGAGGAGATCGACGTGGACATTACCCGCGAGGTGCTGCCCCATGCCAACCCCTTCCCCAAGGAGTACGCGCTCAAGGTGCTCGACCCGGACTACGCTCCCGACCTCGACTGCCTGATCGCCGACTACATCGACTATAACCCGACCCGCAATCGCGAGCTGGACCTCTATCCGCTGTTCGCCTATCTGCGCCCCGACTATCCCCACGAGCTGTTCACCGACAGACTGGTCAAGGCGCGGCCGACCTACCACTACCGACTGCCCAACGCCCAGCTGTCGCAAGCCGACTGGGGGGCCACGCTGGAGTGGAACCGCTGGGTGGAAGTCGAACGCCTCGCCGCCGACCGTGACCAGCTCCACCAGCGCGCCCGCCGCTATGTGCGCTACCACACCCTATCGCCGCTGACCCGGCTGTTCCTGCGGGTGCGCGACTGGCTGCGGGAGGGGCGGGCCACCTCATGAGACGACCGCTGATTGGCATCACCACCTCCGACTACAAGAGCCGCATCGCCTGGTGGTTCGATTGGTTCGCCGTCTGGCGCCACGGCGGGCGACCGCTGCGCCTCTCGCCCTCGCGGCCGCTGCCGGAGCAGCTCGACGGCCTGATCATCGGCGGCGGCGACGACATCCAGGCACACCTCTACGGCGGCGAGGTGCAGCTCGATGTGCGCGTCGACCCTCAGCGCGACGAGCTGGAGCTCGAGCTGATCGAACGCTTCATCCCCCAGGGCAAGCCGGTGCTCGGCATCTGCCGCGGCGCTCAGCTGCTCAACGTCTATCTGGGCGGCACTCTGGACCCCGACATCTACACCACCCACGAGGGCCTCAAGCGCCGGCGCACCGTGCTACCCCGCAAGACGGTGGACATCGTCGCCGACAGCCACCTGCATCACCTGCTCGGTGTCAGCTGGTGTCGCATCAACAGCTTGCATCACCAGGCGGTGCAGGAGACCGGCGAGGGCATCGAGATCGTCGCCCGCGACCGCGAGGGGCTGGTGCAGGGCATCGAATCCCGCGACCACGAGTTTTTGATCGGCGTGCAGTGGCACCCGGAGTGGCTGATCTTCAACCGCCCCCAGCAGCGGCTGATCCGTGGCCTGATCAAGGCCGCCCGTCGCCGGCTGACGAACTGAAGGCGGCCGCCCGAGGGCGGCCGCGCTGACGCTATGGCAATGCAGTCCCCGTCGCGGGGGCCAGGAGGAGAGACGAGGGTTCAGTCTTCCAGGGCCGCATCCAGGGTGATCTCGGCATTGAGCAGCCGCGACACCGGACAGCCTTCCTTCGCCTTGTTGGCCGCCTCTTCGAAGGCGGCCGCGTCGGCCCCCGGACTCTTGACCCGCGTGACCAGGTGAATGGCAGTGATGCTGAAGCCGTCGCCGTCAGGGGTCAGCGACACGCTCGCCTCGGTGCGGATACGCTCCGGCGTCAGCCCCGCCTCGCCCATGATCAGCGACAGCGCCATGGAGTAGCAGCCGGCGTGGGCCGCACCGATCAGCTCCTCGGGATTGGAGCCCGGTGCATCCTCGAAGCGCTTGGCAAAGCTGTAGGGAACGTCCTGGAGCGCGCCGCTCTGGGCGGAGACGCGACCCTGGCCATCCTTGATGCCGCCCTCCCAGACGGCGCTTGCAGTTTTCTTGATGCTCATGTCGACTCCTTGCCGTTAAGCTCGGCCATGATGAACACTGGCCACGATCCAACAGGTGGCGCAGCGCGCCACCTCCCTTCCACACCATAGATCATGACATTGCCTTCGTCAGCCGCCCCCTGCAAAATAATGGAAAACTTTTCCACAAGGAGCTCTCCGCATGCCCACACCGACGCCGGCCCGGGTGCGCCTGGGCGCCACCGCACATGACGCCGCCATCGAGCTGCCGGCCATCGGCCAGGGCAGCTGGTTCCTGGGCGAGGGGCTGGCCCCGCGCCGCGATGAGGTCCGCGCCCTGCAGCTGGGGCTCGAACGGGGCCTGACGCTGGTCGACACCGCCGAGATGTACGCCGACGGCGGCGCCGAGGAGATCGTCGGCGAGGCCCTCGCGGGGCGCCGCGAGGCCGCCTTTTTGGTCTCCAAGGTCTACCCCTGGAACGCCGGCCGCGACAGCGCCATCGCCGCCTGCGAGGCGAGCCTCCGCCGCCTCAAGACCGACTATCTCGACCTCTACCTGCTGCACTGGCCGGGCAATATCCCGCTGGAGGAGACCCTGGAGGCCTTCGAGCGGCTGCGCACGGCCGGCAAGATCCGCCGCTTCGGCGTCTCCAACTTCGACGTGGACGAGATGGCCGCGCTGCACGCCCTGCCCGGCGGCAGCGACTGTGCCGTCAACCAGGTGCTCTACCACCTGGGCTCCCGGGGGTCGAGCATTCGCTGCTGCCCTGGCAGCGCCAGCAGGGCATCCCCACCATGGCCTACTGCCCGCTGGCCCAGGCCGGCCGGCTGCGCCGCGACCTGCTCGGCCACTCCGAGGTCCGGGCGCTGGCCGGCGAACGCGGCATCACCCCGGCGCAGCTGCTGCTGGCCTGGGCGATTCGGCCCGTGGCGGAGAAGCGCGACGTGATCGCCATTCCCAAGGCGGTGCAGCCGAAGCATGTGGAAGAGAACGCCGCAGCTCTGGACGTCGCCCTCGACGCCGAGGCCCTGGCACGGCTCGACGCCGCTTTTCCGGCCCCGGCCCGCAAGGAGCCGCTGGATATCGTGTGACGCCTCGGCGATTCAGCCACCGCGCCGCGAGGCCAGGCGATCGGCAAGGCGAGTGGGCTCCGGCAGCTTGGTGCGACCGAGACACCCCACCACCCACTCCAGCGCCGTGGCAAGCGACACCCGATGGCCGGTCGAAACGAAGATCGGCTTCACGCCTACCCGCGAGCGCAGCACAGCGCCGATCACCTCGTCGTCGGCGCCATCGGTCAGCGCCGCCCAGTCGCCCCGGGCCGGCCCCGGCTCCGCGTGCCGCCCGCAGAGCCGCGACTTGGCCACTCCGATGGTGGGCAGGTCGAGCCACAGCCCCAGGTGCGAGGCCACCCCCAGCCGGCGCGGGTGGGCGATGCCCTGGCCGTCCACCATCACCAGCTGCGGCCGGGTCGCGAGCGTCTCGAAAGCCGCCAGCGCCGCCGGCACCTCGCGAAACGACAGCAGCCCCGGCACGTAGGGCATGCGGGTCGGCTCCCGGTGCACCGCCTCCTCGACCACCCGGAAGGCGCCTCCCTCCTCCGGCGGCCAGGCCAGCACCACCACCGCCGCCCGGGTGACGGCACCGTCCTGCTCGAAGCCGATATCCACCCCGGCGACATGGCGCACCGGATCCAGGCGATCCTCACGCTCGACGCGGCCGGCCAGGCGGCGCTGCAGGGCGATGGCCTGGGTCGGCGTCAGGTGCCAGTCGTGAAGGGGTGCGCGTGACATGGGAACTCCTGAGGGTTCTTCAACGTTGCACTCGGCTTGTCGCCAGCTCAGCACCGATGGGATGGCTCCAGGGCGATCGCACGACAAGCATACCTCTCGTCTAGGGGTGATTCCTCCTGTGGGAGGCCGCTTCAGCGGGCGAAGCAGCGCCCAGCGCTGCCAGAGAATGGACGCCTGACGGCGCCTTCGCGCGGCAAAGCCGCCCTCCCACCGGTCACCCCTGGCCAATCAGAAGCCGCTCGATGAGAAAACGTTGCATCATGCGATCACCCTAAGGATGGCTCCGGGGGCCTGAACAGCCGCTGTCGAGTCACGTAGACTATCGCCTTTGGACGCCAGCCAGGGAAGGGAGCCTCACTGCCCATGTTAACGCTGATCCATACCGCCGACTGGCACCTGGGCCAGAGCTTCCACGGCCAGGAGCGCCACGCCGAGCATCGCGCCTTCCTCACCTGGCTGCTCGACACCCTGGCCGAACGCCGGGCCGACGCTCTGCTGGTGGCCGGTGACCTCTTCGACGTAGTGAACCCCTCGCTCGCCGCCCAGGCGCTGCTCTACGACTTCATCGTCGCGGCCCACGCACGGCTGCCGATGCTGGATATCGTGCTGATCGCCGGCAACCACGACAGCGGCAACCGCGTGGAGCTGCCCGCCCCGCTGATGCACCGCCTGCGCACCCACGCCCTGGGCCGGGTCGGCTGGCGCGACGACGGCACCCTGGACGCCGAACGCCTGCTGGTGCCGCTCACCGACGAGGCGGGCGAGACCCGCGCCTGGTGCCTGGCGCTGCCCTTCCTGCGGCCCGCCGAGGTCACCGGCGCCGGCCTGGCCCGTGACCCCGCCGACGACACCGCCTCGCGCGACAGCCCCCGCAACGACTACGTGGCCGGCATCGGCCGGGTGCATCGCCAGCTGATCGAGGCGGCCCGCGACAAGCGCGAGCCCGGCCAGGCGCTGGTGGCCATGAGTCACGCCCACCTGCACGGCGCCGCCGTCTCCGAGGCCAGCGAACGCCCCATCGTGATCGGCGGCGAGGAGTCGATCTCCGCCGCCCTCTTCCCCGCCGACCTCGCCTACGTGGCGCTGGGCCACCTGCATCGCGCCCAGCGGGTGGGCGAGGCGCGCATCCGCTACAGCGGCAGCCCCCTGCCCCTGGACTTCAGCGAAGTGGACTACCCCCACCAGGTGGTGGAAGTGACCCTGGAGGACGAAGCGCTGGTCGATGCCACGGCGATTCCCGTTCCCCGGCCGGTGGCCATGCACCGCCTGGGCCCCGCCCCGCTGGAAGAGGTGCTGGCCGAGCTGGCCGCGCTGGAGGACGACCCGGCGCTGCCCCGCGAGCAGTGGCCCTGGCTGGAGGTTCGCGTGACGCTCGAGGCGCCGATCCCCGATCTGCGCGCCCGGATCGAGTCGGCGCTCGAGGGCCGCGCCCTGCGCCTGCTGCGCCTGGAGCGCCGGCTGCCCCGGGGTGAAGGCGACACGGTCCAGCCGCGGGTCGACCTGGAGACCCTGGGGCCCCGCCGGCTCTTCGAGCGCACCTGGCAGGCGCGCTGGGCGAGCCGCCCGGCCCCGAGGTGCTCGCCGACTTCGAACGGCTGCGCCAGGATGTCCTGGAGGGCGACGACGCCGATGACCGTCCCGGGGAGGGCCGCCCATGAAGATCCTCGCCCTGCGCCTGGCCAACCTCGCCTCCCTGCCCGGGCCGCTGACCCTCGACTTCACCGAGGCCCCACTGCGCGACGCTGGCCTGTTCGCCATCACCGGCCCCACCGGCGCCGGCAAGAGTACCCTGCTCGACGCCCTCTGCCTGGCGCTCTACGGCAGCACTCCGCGGCTGCGCCAGGCCCCGAGCCGCGAGAGTCAGATCGACGACACCGCAGACTCCACCCTGACCACCAGCGATGCGCGCACCCTGCTGCGCCGCGGCACCGCCAGCGGCTATGCCGAGGTGGACTTCCTGGGCCGCGACGGCCGCCGCTACCGCGCCCGCTGGGCGGTGCGACGCGCCCGGGAGAAGGCCACCGGCCGCCTGCAGGCCGCCGAGCAGTCGCTCACCGACCTGGACGCCGACCGCCTGCTCACCGCCCAGAAGCGCGAGTTCGAACGCCTGCTGCCCGAGCGCCTGGGGCTGACCTTCGACCAGTTCACCCGCGCCGTGCTGCTGGCCCAGAGCGAGTTTGCCGCCTTCCTCCAGGCCGACGACAACGCCCGCAGCGACCTGCTGGAGCGCCTCACCGGCACCCAGGAATACTCGCAAATCTCCATGGCCGCCTACCGCCGCGCCTCCCAGGCGAAACGGGCCGTGGACGCCCTGCAGGCCCGGCTCGCCGATGACCTGCCCGCCGACCCCGAGACCCGGGCCACGCTGGAAGGCGCCGCGGAGGCGACCGGGCAAGCACTCACTCACCTGCTTCGCCAGGAAGAAGCGCTCAAGACCCAGCAGCGCTGGCACGAGGAGGACCGGCGCCTGGCCGAGGCCTACCGCGAGGGCCTGGCCCGGCAGCAGGCGGCCGAACAAGGGTGGCAAGCCCTCGCTGACCGCCGCGCCGACCAAGCGTGGTGCCGGCTCATCGCGCCCCGGCGCCACGCCCTCGCCCGCCGGGCCGAACTGCCGGCGGAAATCGCCGCGCTGGAGAGGACCCACGCCGAGACCCAGCAGGCGCTAGCAGAGGCCGAGTCGGCACAGCGGGCGGCGCAACGCGACAAACAGACCGCCGAGCAGACCCTGACCGAGGCCGGCGACGCCCGCCAACGGGCCGAGCCGGCGCTGCGCGAGGCCCGTGAGCTGGCCCAGCGGCTGGCCACCCTGACGCATCGCCTCGCCGAGGCGACCGAACACCACCGCCAGCAGCAGGCCCAGGCCGCCAAACTCGCCGACCGCCATCGCGAGGCCCTCGATGCCCAGCGCGCCCGCCAACAGAAGCACGACGACTGGCGGGCCAGTCTCGAGCAGCTAGTGGGCACTCACCCACGCCTGGATGACGCCCGCCAGGCCGCCCAGCGGGACCACGACCGGGCGGCCCAGCGCCACCTGGCGCTGAGCGAGCTGGCCAGCCGCCGGCACGAGCACGCCCGCGCTGCGACAGCACGGCAGCGGTTGGCCGACCAGGCGGCACAGGACCGAGTGCGCCGCGACCAGCTGCTGCGTGACGGCCAGACCGCCCGCCAGGGCCTCAACGATGCCCAGCGGCGCCTCGAGATCGTCACCGAGCAGGTCGAGCGTAGCCGCGCCGTGCGCAGCGAGAGCGTGGCGAGGCTGCGCGAGGCCCTGAAGGAGGGCGAGCCCTGCCCAGTGTGTGGTGGGCTCGATCATCCCTGGCGCCAGCGGCCACCGGCCACCCCGGAGGCCGCCCAGCTCGCCGCCCAGGAAGCCGAAGAGGTCCGCCAGCTCGACGCCGCCTGCCAGGCCCGCGATGCGGCCCAGGCCCAGCGCGACACCCTGCTGGGCAAATACCGCGCCGTGGAGGCCGCCCTGGCGCAACGCCAGCGGGATCTGGAAGCGGCCGAGCGACAGCATGACGACGCCCGAGCGGCGCTTGAGGCGCACCCGCTTCACGCCGAGCTTGCCGCCGTGAGCGACGCCGAGCGCGACGGCTGGCTAGAAGCCCAGCGTGAGGCCAGCGACGCGCAGCGCAAGCACCACCGGCAGACCCTGGACGGCATCGCCCAGGCCGAGGCCGAGCTGGCCCCCCTGGAAGAGACGCTACGCCAGGGTCAGTTGGCGCTCACCCGGCTGGAAACCGAGAAGACAACGGTCGAGAACGCGCTTGCCGAGCGGGAGGCGCAGCTCCCGCCGCTGCGCGCCGAGCGCGAGGCGCTGGCCGGCGACCTCGCCGCCCGGCTTGGCGAGCACGCCTCGCCGGATGCCTGGCAGCACGCTCTCGAGGCCCGTCAGCAACGCGCCCGCCAGGCCCGGGATAGCGCCCTGACGCGCCTGCACGAGACCCAGCGGGAAGCGCAGCGCCTCGCCCAGCAGCAGGCGCATGACGCCAAGCAGCTCGACGCCCTGCGTCAGGAACGGCAAATGCTAGGCGAGGAGCTCGACGCCTGGCGCCGCGCCCATCCCGAGCTGGATGATGCCACCCTGGCGAGGCTGCTGGCCCAGTCCGACGACGAGGCCCAGGAGGAGGAGCGCCGTATCGAGGCGGCCGAGCAGGAGCGGCAGCGCGCCGCCGCCACCCTGGCCGAACGTCGCCGGGCGCTGCTGGCACACCGCCGCGAGCAGGCACCGGATGCTTCGGAAGAGGCGCAGCTGGCCGAGGCGATGGATCGCGAGCTGACCGGGCGCCGCACGGCCCTGGAAGAGGAGCAGCAGCGCCTGGCACCGCAGCTGGAGGAGGCCCAGCGGGCGCGGGACACCGCCCTCTATGCGCTCAACGACGACGACCGGCGCCGCGAGCGGCAGCGGGAGGGGGAGGCCGAGCTGGAGGCGGCCCAGGCCGACTACCGCCGCTGGGGCCAGATCAGCGAGCTGATCGGCTCCGCCGACGGCAAGCTATTCCGGCGCATCGCCCAGGCCTACAACCTGGAGCAGCTTCTCGAGCACGCCAACGCCCACCTGGCCGGGCTCAGCCGCCGCTACCGCCTGGTGCGCGGCGGCAGCCCGCTGGGGCTGCTGGTGGTGGATACCGACATGGGCGACGAGCGGCGCTCGGTGCACTCGCTCTCCGGCGGCGAGACCTTCCTGGTCTCGCTGGCCCTGGCGCTGGGGCTCGCCTCCATGGCCTCGAGCGAACTGGTCATCGAGTCGCTGTTCATCGACGAAGGCTTCGGCAGCCTCGACCCCCAGTCGCTAGCCCTGGCCATGGAGGCCCTGGACGGCCTGCAGGCGCTGGGCCGCCGGGTGGGCGTGATCTCCCACGTGCAGGAGATGCACGAGCGCATTCCGGTGCAGATCCAGGTGGAGCCGCAGGGCAACGGCACCAGCCGGGCGACCCTGGCAAGCCTTTAAACGGATTCATCACAGCTGGCGTGAAATGGCTTGCCTGCACAACAGATTCAGGCGGATCGGTGAAGAACCAATTCCTTGGCAACTTCCTGAGCGCCGCTACCCATGCGCGCGTCCCATGGCCCCGAGCCGCGCCGGAAAGGTAAAATGCGGCCACCCCCAAGCATTACGGAGCCCAGCGTTCATGCATACCCCCGTGCTCGCCGTCGCCCGCACGCCGCTGGTCGCCGTCTACGGCACCCTGAAACGCGGGCTACGCAACCACCACTGGCTGGAAGGCGCCGAGTTTCTGGGCAGCGACCGACTGACCGGGGCGACACTCTACGACCTGGGCCCGTATCCGGGCGCCAAACCCGAGCCCTCTCGCGGCATCGACGTGGAAGTCTTTCGGGTCGACGCCCGCCAGCTGGACGACCTGGACCGACTAGAGGACTATCGGGTCCGCACGCCCGCAGCGGGGCTCTACGATCGCGCCATTTACCCAACCGCCTTCGGCCCCGCCTGGCTCTACCTCTACAATCGCCCCGTGGCCGGCTGCCCGGCGATCCGCCACGGCGGCTGGCTGCCACGCCAGTGTGGTATAACGCCTTGAAGAAGGCTCCGTTCAGCTGAGGCCAGGAGGATACATGGGCCGACTCTTATCCCTGATCGTGATCGCCGCCCTGGCCTACGGCGGTCTCTATGTCTACTACGGCATCACCCTGCAGCAGACCATCGCGGAGCAGCTCGAGGCCCGCGGCCTGGCCGCCCTCGAGGTGCAGAGCGTCGACTACGGCCTCCTCGCCCCGGCCAGCACGAACAGTCAGGTCTCGGCCACCGTCAGCTACCGCGGCGCCGAAGCCAGCCTGGACATTCGCGTCATCGGCCATCCGGTCTTTTCCGACGAGATCCGCCTGGAGCTGGACGGCCTGCAGGCCCTGCGGCTGCGGATCGGCGCGGGGCAGTGAAGAGAGGGCAACGCGCGCCTCTCCAGCGCCTATAGATGGATGCGCTCTCGGAAACCGCCCCAGAGCAGCCGTTTGGGATCGAAGGGCAGCCTTGCACGGTCCAGCATATCGGCCAGCCGTGGGTCATCCATCACCTGTGCCAGGATGCGGTCGCGCTCCTGTCGAGACGCATAGCGGACCCAGGCGAAGATCACTGTCTCGCCCGGCTCGAGCGTGACGCTCTGCTCAAAAGAGGTACCCTCTTCTGTCGACCTGAGGTCATCGGCCACGCACTCGACGTACTCCAGGGCACCGTACTCCTTCCATACCTCGCCGGCATGGCGGGTGAAACGCAGGTAGTCATCCAGCCGCTCGAGCGGCACCGGAATCACGAAGCCATCGACATAGCTCATGGAGGTCTCTCCCTAAGATCAACGCGTGGACCTTGTCACAGTTTGGACCGAGGGCTCCGGGAATGCGTTCTGCCCGGCGCATCGTGATAGGCTTCTCTCAATTCGTCGTGGGCATCATCAAGAGGAGCGCGATATGACCACCGCTACCGACATGCTCGAGTCTCTGGTGGGCTTTCCCACCGTCTCGCGCGACTCCAACCTCGACCTGATCGCCTTCGTCGAGGCCTACCTCGACCGGCACCAGGTACCGCATTGGCGCATTGAGAGCGACGACGGCAAGAAGGCCAACCTGCTGGCGCGTATCGGTCCGGACCTGGCCGGCGGGGTAGTGCTTTCCGGCCACACCGACGTGGTACCGGTGGACGGCCAGCCCTGGTCCACCACCCCCTTCCGGCTGGTCGACAAGGGCGACGGACGACTCTATGGGCGCGGCACCTGCGACATGAAGGGCTTCATCGCCTGCGCCCTGGCCGAGCTGCCGCGCTGGGTCGAGCTCGACCTGAAGACCCCGATCTGGCTGGCGCTCTCCTACGACGAGGAGGTGGGCTGCATCGGTGCGCCGCGCATGATCGAGACGCTGATGGCCGAGCATCCACTGCCCGCGGCGGTCATCGTCGGCGAACCGACCCTGATGCACCCGGTGGTGGCCCACAAGGGCGCCACCAACCTGCGCACCACCGTGACCGGGCGCGCCAGCCACTCCAGCCAGGTCAACCAGGGGGTATCGGCGATCCACGTGGCGGCGAAGTTGGTCACCTATATCGAAGCGGTGATGGCCGAGCTCCGTGCCGAGGGGCGGGTCGACGAGGCCTTCAACGTGGCGCACTCGAGCCTGCACGTGGGCAAGATCGCCGGCGGCACGGCGATCAACATCATGGCTCGGGAGTGCACCTTCGAGTGGGAGATCCGTCACCTGCCCAGCGACCGCTTCGAGGCGCTGGTCGGACGCGTCGAGGCGTATGCCCGCGAGCTGGAGGCCGAGATGCGCCAGCGCGCGCCGGAGGCCGCCATCGTCACCGAGGCGCTTAACGAAACGGTGCCGGCACTGGCCGACGACAACAACGCCGAGGTACTCGCCCTGTGCCGCGACCTGCTCGGCGAGCGCCCCTCGGGCGCGGTGGCCTATGCCACCGAGGCCGGGCAGTTTCAGCGCCAGGGGCTGCCCACGGTCATCTGCGGGCCGGGCAGCATCGCCCAGGCCCATCAGCCCGACGAGTACATCGAGATCGAACAGCTCAAGGCCGGCGAACGCTTCATGGCGGCCCTGGGCAAACGGCTGAGCCGCGACTGAACGCTGTCAAGGAGAGACCCATGCCCCGACTGTTGATCGTCAAGACCGGCGACGCCTTCCCCGAAGTCGTGGAGGCCCACGGCGACTTCGAGGCGCTGTTCCAGCGGGCGCTGGCCAGCGCCGGGTTCGAGGCCAGGGTGTTCGATGCCCGCAGCGAGCCCCTCCCCGCCCTCGATGAGATCGACGGCCTCGATATCACCGGCTCTCACAGCATGGTCAGCGACGCCGAGCCCTGGAGCGAGGCCCTCAAGCCCTGGCTGGTCGAGGCCCGGGAGCGCAACCTGCCGATGCTCGGGGTCTGCTACGGCCACCAGCTGATGGCCGCGGCCTACGGCGGGGCGAGCGGCTATCACCCGGCGGGACGCGAGTCCGGCACCCATGCCGTAACGCTCACCGAGGCCGGCCGCGAGGACGCTCTACTCGGTCAGCTGCCCGAGCGTTTCCCGGCCCAGTTGACCCACGCCCAGTCGGTGCTCCAGGCGCCTCCCGAAGCGGTGGTGCTGGCGAGCAACGGCCACGATGCCTACCAGGCGCTGCGCTACGGCCCCCGCCAGTGGAGCGTGCAGTTCCACCCGGAATTCACCCCGGCGGTGATGCGCGCCTACCTGACCCGTCAGGTCGAGTCGCTGCGCGACCAGGGCCAGGACCCCGAGGCGCTGCTCGCCGGGGTCGCCGCCACGCCCGAGGCCGGCTCACTGCTGGGTGGCTTCGCCAGGGCGGTGGCCGCCCAGCTTCGCTATCACAACTGACCCGCGGGACGACACCAGAGTGCTTCATCGTCCACGATGGGCCCACCCAGTGAAATAGGGGTACGTCACCAATTTCCTGGACATATCCGGGCGCCTGCGGCGCCTTCGTCGAAGCGTCGAACCGCCGGCAAAGCCAGCCTCCCACAGTTTTTTGGTTCTTCACACTTTAGCGTGAACATATTTAGCAGGTTTTATGGTGGGAGGCCGGCTCTGCCGGGCGAAGGCGCCGAAGGCGCCCCAATGGGTAGCGCTGCGCGCTACTTCGCGAGCTGAAGCTCCCTCCCACAGCGCCTGTTCACGCCAGTCTGCGGAGAACCAGTTTTTCCTTCACCCGGCGGAGCCGGAAAGGTCTGCCTCAGCCGAAAGCCCCGACGCCGTCAGACGGCGTCGGGGCTTTGGCGTGGCGAGCCGGGCGCTGAGCCCGGCGTCACTCAGGCGCTGGTGCGGCGGCGAATCGGCGCATCGCCATCTTCGCGGCGGCGGCGCGGGGCACGCTCGGGAGCGCCGCGATCCTCGCTGATCTCCAGCGGACGGCCGGCGACCCGGGCGCGGGCCATCTTGGCCAGGATGCTCGCCGGCAGGGAGCTCGGCAGCTCGACCACCGAGAAGGCGTTGCGGATATCGATGCGGCCGATGCGCGCGCCTTCGATCCCGCCCTCGTTGGCCAGTGCGCCGACCAGCTGGCCGGGCTTGACGCCGTCCTTGTGGCCCACGGCCACGCGATAGCGGGTCATGCCCTCGCTGGGACCGCGGTCGCGACGCGGCGGCTTGCCGTCGCGAGAGGCGCGATCATTGCGCTCCTTGCGCGGCGCCTGCAGGCGGCCGATGGGCGCTTCGTCGGCACGCGCCAGGCGAGCAAAGGCACAGGCCAGCTCGATGGGGTCGTAGCCCTCTTCGACCAGGCGCTCGACCAGGGCACGCTGCTCTTCGGCGCCGGCGGTCAGGGCGGCGATGACGCGCTGGTGGAAGACCTCGTCGCGATGGGCGCGAATGGCCGCCTCGTCGGGCACCGGCATTTCGCTCATTTTCTGACCGGTGGCCTGTTCGATCCAGCCCACCTTGCGCCCTTCACGGAAGCCGACGAAGGTGATCGAGATGCCGGTGCGCCCGGCCCGACCGGTACGGCCGATACGGTGGGTATAGGCCTCGCTGTCCTGGGGCAGGTCGTAGTTGAAGACATGGGTGATGCGCGGCACGTCGAGACCACGAGCAGCCACGTCGGTGGCGATCAGGACGTCGACCTTGCCGCGTTTGAGGCGTGTGATGGTGCGCTCGCGCAGGCTCTGGTCCAGGTCACCGGAGAGGCTCGCCACGTTCACGCCGCGGGCGGAGAGCTGTTCCATCAGGGTGGTGCAGGCGGCCCGGGTGCGCACGAAGACGATGGCGGCATCCACCGGCTCCACTTCCAGGATGCGCGACAGCGCTTCCAGCTTGGCGCCGCCATCGACGCGCACCAGGCGCTGCTCGATGTTCTCGCCGGTGGTGGTGCGCGACTCGATGGCCACCTTCACCGGATCCACCAGGTAGCGGTTGACGATGCGCTCGATCTCGGTCGGCAGGGTGGCGGAGAAGAACACCCGCTGGGCTTCCTTGGGGGTATCGGCGACCACGCGCTTGACGTCGTCGATGAAGCCCATGCGCAGCATCTCGTCGGCTTCGTCCAGCACCAGCGAGGTGAGGCCGTCGAGCTTGAGGCTGCCGCGATCCAGGTGATCGATGACCCGGCCCGGGGTGCCCACCACCACCTGGGCGCCGCGCCTGAGTGCGCTCAGCTGCTCGCGATACTCCTGGCCGCCGCACAGAGTGGCGACTTCCAGGCCCTGGAGGTTCTGGCCGTACTTGCTGAAGGAGACGGCCACCTGCTGGGCCAGCTCACGGGTCGGCGCCAGCACCAGCACCTGGGGCTCGCGGCGGGTCAGTTCGAGACGCGACAGGATCGGCAGCGCAAAGGCAGCGGTCTTGCCGGTGCCGGTCTGGGCCTGGCCCAGCATGTCACGGCCTTCCAGCAGGGCCGGAATGGTCTCGATCTGGATCGGCGAGGGGGTCTCGTAGCCCAGGGTCTCGACGGCAGAGAGAACGGCAGGCAGCAGAGCAAGATCGCCGAAGCTCGGCGAGGCGACAGGAGTCGAGGTCATCAATCACACCTTGGTAGGCCGGCAGTGGCCGGCAAATCACATTGAGGCATCCCCGACGCAATCAACAACGGTCGGGCGCGCTGCGCCTATTGCTGGCCAATGGGCCGAGGGCAGAGCGAATCACGGTATCGGGGACGCCGGTCGCACCTGGCATCCGGTTCGCGCCCTGGGGGTCAGCGAACCGCTGTGGCGACCTTTCTGCGCCGATGCCACCCGTCTGGCGGCATCTGGTGGCGCTCCATCTTCACATCTCGGACGCTGGCGGTAGATGACCGCCGGTCTCGGTGATTCGACACAGGCGCTCGGCGCCAGCGAATCGTCATGATGGGAGGGTCAGCACATGCGAGGAGCGCGCATGCTACCATCGCCCCTAGTCGCTGGCCAGCCTTTTCGGCACGCCCTTGCCTTTCCCTTCCCGCCAGGAGTATCCCCATGCCGAGTCTTTGGGTCGACGCCGACGCCTGCCCCAAGGTGGCCCGCGAGATCATCGTGCGGGCCGCCGAGCGCACCGCCACCCCCGCCTGGTTCGTGGCGAACCACAGCATTCCCCTGCCGCCGTCGAAGTGGGTGAAGTCGCTTGCGGTGAGCCACGGCTTCGACGCCGCCGACGACGAGATCGTCGACCGCATTCAGGCCGGCGACCTGCTGATCACCTCGGACCTGCCGCTGGCCATGGCGGCCATCGAGCGCGACGCGAAGGTGATGACCACCCGCGGCGAGGCGCTGGATGCCAACAACATCCGCGCCCGGGTGCGAATGCGGGATTTCATGGAGACGATGCGCGCCAGCGGCGAGCATACCGGCGGGCCGAAGGGCTACTCCGACGGCGACCGCCGCGAGTTCGCCAATGCGCTGGATCGGTGGCTGGCGAAGAACAGGCAATAACTGTCGGGCGCCTGACGGCGCCTTCGTCCAAGCGTCGAACCGCCGGCAGAGCCGGCCTCCCACATTCGGTCACCCAACCGTTGGGAGGAGCGTTGTGGGAGGGAGCTTCAGCTCGCGAAGCAGCGCGCAGCGCTGCCAAGGCAGCGGCGTCTTGGGCGCCTAGCGGCGCCGTTCGCCCGGCAAAGCCGGCCTCCCACAGAACTCCCAAGCGCTACTCGCTCCTTATTTTCCCTTCTCGCGAATCCCCTTACCCGGCAGCCGCTCGCGGTCGTGGGGGCGCTCGAGGTCGAGCACGGGGCCCCTGGGCACGATGCGCGTCGGGTTAATGGTGTCGTGGCTGTAATAGTAGTGGCGCTTGATATGGTCAAAATCCACCGTCTCCTTGATGCCCGGCCACTGATAGAGCTCGCGCAGGTAGTTCGAGAGGTTCGGGTAGTCTTCGATGCGCCGCAGGTTGCACTTGAAGTGGCCGTGGTAGACGGCATCGAAGCGTATCAGGGTGGTGAAGAGGCGGATGTCGGCCTCGGTCAGCCACTCGCCGGTCAGGTAGCGGTGTTCGGCGAGCCGCGCCTCCATGCGATCCAGCGCCTCGAAGAGCGCCACCACGTGCTTGTCGTAGACTCCCTGCCGAGTAGCGAACCCGGACTTGTAGACGCCGTTATTGATGTGATCGTAGACATCGGCGTTGACCGCATCGATGGTTTCGCGCAGATCCTCGGGATAGAAGTCCAGGCGATTACCGGCCAGCTCATCGAAGGCGCCGTTGAGCATACGCAGGATATCGGCCGACTCGTTATTGACGATGCGTCGGGTCTGCTTGTCCCACAGCACCGGCACGGTCACCCGCCCGGTATAGTCGGGGTCGGTCAGGGTGTAGAGCTCGCGATGAAAGGCTACACCGTTGATCGGGTCACCGCTGGAGCCCTCCGCCTGATCGTAGGTCCAGCCGTCACTGAGCATCAACGGACTGACGTGGGAGACGCCGATCAGGTCCTCGAGCCCCTTGAGCTTGCGCAGGATCAGGGTACGGTGCGCCCAGGGGCAGGCCAGGGCAACATAAAGATGGTAGCGATCGGCCTCGGCCGGCAGCCCCGGCTGGCCGTCGGGCCCGGGGGTTCCATCAGACGTCACCCAGTCACGCAGCTGGGCGGATTCGCGCACGAACTCACCGCCGTGCTTGTCGGTGTCATACCACTGATCATGCCACTCGCCGTCGATCAACAGGCCCATGCTACCTCCGGTTCAGAATGCGTTTCCCCCTAGAATAAGCCGATTTCATCGACGCTCAAGCGCACTTTTTCCCGAATTTCTTTCGAAAAAATCGAACTCACCCCCGAGCGCTTGCCGGGCAGGTATCGGCAACCCCCTCGCGCAGCGCCGTGGCCATGGCGTGGGTGGCCGGCCCGGCCCGGTCCCGGTCACGATAGATCAGCTGTATCGGCGCCTCGCGCAGCCCCCCGGCGCTGAGCGGCAGGGGAATCAGGGTGCCCGACTCGAGCTCAGGCTGGATACGGGTCTCCGGCAGCCAGGCGAAACCCAGCCCACGTCGCACCATATCCAGCGAGGTCTCCAGATGGCTAACGGTCCAGCGCTGCTCGGCCTTGAGCCAGCCGGCATCCATCGATTGGCGCAGCGCCGAATCGCGCACCACCAGTTGCCGATAGCGCTGCAGGTCGCGCAGGTCTAGCTCGCGCCCCAGGCCGTGCAGCGGATGCTCGGGATGCGCCACGGCGATGAAGTTGACCGTCACCAGCGGCTCCCCCAGGAAGCCCTGGGCGGCAAGCCCCGAGGCCACCAGGTCGGCCCGCCCGTCGTAGAGCATCTCGATGCCACCGTTGAGTACCGTTTCGTGCAGCTGTACCCGCACATGGGGAAAGGCGGCCGAGAACCGGCCCAGCGCCTGGGCCAGGGCATCGGAGGGAAAGATCTGATCCAGGGCCAACACCACTTCCGCCTCCAGCCCCTCGGCCAGCCGTCCGGCGACATCCTCCAACGCCTCGGCGCTCTCGATCAGCTGGCGCGCCCGGCGCAGCAGCATCTCGCCGGCCTCGGTGAGCCGCACCTGGCGGCCGACCGGCTCCAGCACCTTGACGCCCAGCTGCTCCTCGAGCTTGTGCACCGCATGGTTGAGCGTCGACGGACTCTTATGGACCGCCTCGGCGGCGCGGGCGAAGCCGCCGTGATCCACCACGGCGGCCAGCATCTGCCATTGGGCCAGGGTGACGCGTGACATTTTCGATTTCCTCGAACAGTGAGTGCAAAACTATGCGCTTAATCTTCGAAAATTCCGCTCTAAAATGCCAGTCAGATCCCTTAATTCCGAGGACGGCTACCATGACTACCTCACCGACACTGCGCCGGCTCGACCGCCGCCTGACCAGCCAGCCCAGCCAGGACGGCGACGGCGTGAAGATTCAGCGCATCCACGACTTCGGGGGCGGCCTCGACCCCTTCCTGATGCTCGACGAGCTCGGCTCCGACCGGCCCGACGACTACATCGGCGGCTTTCCGCCACACCCGCATCGCGGCATGCAGACGCTAACCTACGTGATCCACGGTGGCCTCACCCACGAGGATCACCTCGGGCACTCGAGCACCATCAATGCGGGCGACGCCCAGTGGATGCACACCGGCCGCGGCATCATTCACTCCGAGATGCCGCTCACCGACAGCCAGGGCCTGCACGGCTTCCAGATGTGGATCAACCTGGCGGCGAAGGATAAGCTGAGCCCCGCCACCTATCGCGACGTTCGCGCCAGCGAGATGCCGCACCTGACCGGGGCAGGCGCCGAGCTGATCGCCCTGGGCGGCCGCTGGCAGCCCACCGAGGGCGACGCCGTCGAGGGCCCCCTGGACGCCCTGGCCGGCCAGGCGTCCGTTGGCCACCTGCGCCTGGCAGCCGGTGGCGAGCTGACGCTGTCGGTCAACGACGAAACCCTGGTGGTCTATGCCTTCGAGGGTGAGTTGGAGATCGCCGGGGAGCGTCTGCGCGCCGGAGAGCTGGGGCGGCTCGGCAAGGGGCAGACCCTGGCACTGAGCAGCGCCGGAGGTGGCCAGGCACTGATTCTCGCCGGCACCCCGCACCGCGAGCCCATCGCCCACTACGGCCCCTTCGTGATGAACGACATGCGCGAGATCGAACAGGCCCTGAGCGACTATCGCAACGGCACCTTCATCAGTGGCTGAGCCACCCGCACGCCCCCATCGGCAGGGGGGTTGAATTTCGAACGCCGTTCGCGTTCAATGTGGAGAGATTAAGGAACAGCGTTCGACATCCAAGCCACGACCCGCAGGGCCCTAGCGGCCCCGGCGGGGCGTGGCTTCTGTATGGATATACAGACTAGGCAGGCCATACGGCATGGGGTAAGGTTCCCGTGCCTTTTTTGCTTTTTTTCATTTATTTTTAATATGGCCTTTACCCATGTTGCGAATCCTCCATTCGCTGCCCCGCACGCATAAGTTGCTGTTGTTACCGGTCGCCACCATGGTCACTGTGCTGGGCGCACACAAGATCGTCACCCTCGTTGAAGACAGTCAGCGTCAGCCGCAAACCGCCGACACCCTACTCCTTCCCCTGTCACCCGAGAGCCAACCCGGCCTACCGTCACTGAATTCCGAACGCTTCCCGGTGGCCGATGCCCTGGAGATCGCCACCCAGACCATCGACGCCACCCGTAACACCATCCCGCTTTCCCAGCTCCGCCCCACCGAGATCGTCGATCTTGGCGAGCGCAAAGACACCGCTGGCGCCGGCACCACCCCGCCGGCCACTCTGGCCGCCGCGCCGCTTGGCGCCTCCTCAGCGCAGGATGCCACCATCGTCGAGCCCGACGCCTCCGACGCGCTGCTCGATCCCGGGGCCCTGCACATGGCGGTAGTGCTCGGCACCCTCAGCGGTGGCCTGCTGGATGCGGAACCGGCCGACGAGGCGCTTCTCGCCGATGCCACCTCCTACGAGGACATTCCGGACGAAGAGCTCGGCCTGTTCGACGATGGCCCCATCGTCTTCGAGCAGGAGCTCGCCACCGCCGAGCCCTTCGTGCCGGAGTGGGAAACCTACACCGTAGAGTCCGGCGACACCTTCGCCGTTTTGGCACAGAACCGGCTCGGGCTGGGCTACAGCGAAGCCATGCGGCTGCTAGACAGCCTGCCCGACCAGCGCTTGCTGACCCACTGGCGGGTGGGCAACCAGTTCGAGTATCAGCTCGATGAAACCGGCCGCCTGCTGACACTTCAGGTGATGAAGAACGCCCGGGAGGGCGTGCGGGTCAAGCGCGACGAGGAGCAGTTCGAGGTGGCCAGCATCGAGCGCGCCGGGGAAGCCACCCAGCGGCTGTTCGCCGGCAGCGTCAGCGGCAGCTTCGCCCGTTCGGCCCAGGCCACAGGCCTGTCCAGCACCGAGATCGCCCAGGTCTCCCGTCTGCTGGAGAAGAAACTCGACTTTCGCCGCGACACCCGTCGCGGCGACCAGTTTCAGGTGCTGATCGAGTCCGACATCATCGACGGTCAGAGCTTCGATGCCCGGGTGCTGGCGATCCAGTACGAGGGCGAGCGCATGAACCTGACCGTGGTGCGCAACAGCGCCGACAACAACTTCTACACCCCCGAAGGCGAAAGCCTCGACCCCGCCTTCGCCCGCTACCCCTTCGAGGGCAGCTACCGCATCAGCTCGCCGTTCAACCCGCGTCGCAAGCACCCGGTCACCGGCCGAGTGAGTCCTCACCGTGGCACCGACTTCGCCATGCCCATCGGCACCCCGATCACCGCCCCGGCAGACGGCCGTGTGGAGAAGGTCGCCAACCATCCGGTGGCCGGCCGCTACGTGGTCATCCGCCACGACAACGGCTACCAGACCCGCTACCTGCACCTGTCGCGGCCGCTGGTCAGCCGTGGCGACCGGGTCGAGATGGGCGAGCGCATCGCGCTGTCCGGCAATACCGGCCGCAGCACCGGCCCGCACCTGCACTACGAGGTACTGGTCAGCAATAACCAGGTCAATCCGATGACCGTGGACCTACCGGAGAATACCAGCCTCTCCGGCGAGAAGCTGATGGCCTTCCAGCGCGAGGCCAAGCCGCTGCTAGCGGTTCTGGAGAGCGGCGAAACCGGGCCGGTGGTGGCCAGCACCGCCGAGCGTTCGGACGACGACGACGAGGGCTGACTCCACCGTTCGCCCTCGCCTGCCGACGCCCCGCTCGCCAGCGGGGCGTCGGCGTGTTCGCCCCCTGGCCCGCTCGCGCCTTGCTCATCGCCTCGGAGAGACCGTTTGTCCTCGCCCCACATGCGCCGCGCCATCCCCAAGCCACCGCCTGACGGCAACCGCCTGAGCGCCTTCTTCGGCGTGTTCCGCTACAGCCGGCGGGCGCTATCCCTGGTGTGGCAGACCTCGCGGCCGCTGACCGTGGGGCTGGCGATCTGCACCCTGGTGGCCGGGGTGCTGCCGGCGGTGGCGGCATGGATCGGCCAGTTGATCGTCGACTCAGTGGTCGATGCCATGGCCCACCACCGCGAGACCGGCGAGGTCGACTGGTGGTCGGTGCTGCGCTACGTGCTGGCCGAGGCCGGGGTGATCGCACTGATCGCCATGGCCCAGCGCGGCCTCTCGGCCCAGCAGTCGCTGCTGCGCGCCCTGCTCGGCCAGAAGGTCAACGTGATGATCCTCGAAAAGGCCGGCACCCTGACGTTGGCGCAGTTCGAGGATTCGGAGTTCTACGACAAGCTGACCCGGGCTCGCCGCGAGGCGTCGATTCGCCCGCTGGGGCTGGTCAACAAGACCTTCGGCCTCGCCCAGAACGGCATCTCGCTGGTCAGCTTCGGCGTGCTGCTGGTGCAGTTCTCGCCCTGGGCGCTGCTGATCCTGGTGATCGGCGCCCTGCCGGTGTTTCTCTCCGAGGCCAAGTTCTCCGGCGACGCCTTCCGGCTGTTCCGCTGGCGCTCGCCCCAGACCCGCATGCAGATGTACCTGGAGACGGTGCTGGCGCGGGAGGACAGCATCAAGGAGGTCAAGCTGTTCGGCCTGGAGCCGCTGCTGCTGGGCCGCTACCGCGACATCTTCGAGACCCTCTACGCCGAGGATCGGCGACTGACGATTCGCCGCGAGACCTGGGGCTTTCTGCTCGGTTTGCTGGGCACCCTGGCCTTCTACGGCGCCTACGCCTGGGTGGTCGCGGAGACGGTGACCGGCCAGCTCACCCTGGGCGAGATGACCATGTACCTGATGGTCTTCAAGCAGGGCCAGTCGGCGCTGTCGGCGAGCCTCACCGCCATCAGCGGCATGTACGAGGACAACCTCTACCTCTCCAACCTCTACGAGTACCTGGAGCAGCCGGTAGCCCCACAGCAGGGCACCCTGACCCAGGGCAGCGTCCCCGGCGACGGCATTCGCTTCGAGCACGTCGGCTTCACCTACCCCGGCGCCGAGACGCCGGCGCTGGCCGACATCTCGCTGCATCTCAAGCCCGGCGAGAGCCTCGCCCTGGTGGGGGCCAACGGCTCGGGCAAGACCACCCTGATCAAGCTGCTCACCCGGCTCTATGAACCCACCGATGGGCGCATCCTGCTCGACGGCAGCGACCTGCGCGACTGGGATATCCAGACCCTGCGCCGGCGCGTCGGGGTGATCTTTCAGGACTTCGTGCGCTATCAGATGAAGGTGGGGAAAATCTCGGCGCCGGCGACGTGGCCGCCTTCGAGGATGAGGTGCGCTGGCAGGAAGCGGCCCGCCGCGGCCTGGCCGAGGACTTCATCGCCGACATGCCGGGGGCTACCACACCCAGCTGGGGCGCTGGTTCAAGGGTGGTCAGGAGCTCTCCGGTGGGCAGTGGCAGAAGATCGCGCTGTCCCGAGCCTACATGCGCGAGAGCGCCGACATCCTGGTGCTCGACGAGCCCACCGCGGCCATGGACGCCGCCGCCGAGGCCGCGGTGTTCGCCGACTTCCGCGAACACAGCCGCGACAAGATGACCATCCTGATCTCCCACCGGTTCTCCACGGTGCGCGCCGCCGAGCTGATCCTGGTGATCGACGGCGGGCGCATCATCGAGCGCGGCGACCATGCCAGCCTGATGGCGCTCAACGGCCGCTACGCGCGGCTGTTCCGACTCCAGGCCAGGGGCTACCAGTAGGGCCGGGGCAGGATCCGCTCGCCGCTCTCTCCCTGACGCCCCCTCGCGCGCCCCTCAGAGCACCAAGGGCCGGTCCAGCGCCTCGAGCAGGGCCGCGTCGCGCTCGTAGATGTCAGGCCGAAAGGCCAGCTCGCCATCCTCGTCGGGGTGGACCGTCCAGTAGTGCAGAATCACCGGGACCGGCTCGGCCAGCGACACGTTGCGGGTACGGCCGGTCTCGATCAGCGCATTGATATCCCGGGCGCTGTCGGTATCGTCGAACAGCAGCTGGGCAAACTCCCGCACCCCTTCCACCCGGATACAGCCGGAGCTGAAGGCGCGCTGATCACGATCGAAGAGGTACTGCGCGGGGGTGTCGTGGAGATAGACCAGGTGATCGTTGGGAAAGCGGATCGCTACCTTGCCCAGGGCATTGTGCGGACCCGGCGCTTGGCGCAGCACGACATTGCCGGGGTTGTCCCAGTCCACCTCCCAGGGATCGAGCGGCTGGCCCGAGGGGCTGAGCACCTGGATACGCTCGCGCCACAGGTAGCCGAGGTCACGACGTATCTCGGCAGCACGTCATTGCGCCGGATGGTGGGGGGATCGTCCAGCTGGGGTTGACGGTCATGTGCGTGATCTCGGAGCGCAGCGACGGGGTGCGTCGATAGGGGCGTCCCACCACGATGCGCGAGCGCCATACCTCGCCGCTGGGGCGAAAATAGCGCAGCTGGTAGCCGGCGATATCCACCAGCACGAAGGACTCCGGCAGGCCGTGAAGCAGCCAGCGGGCGCGCTCCAGGTTGACGCGAATCTGGTCGATGCGCGCCTCCACCGGCACGTTCAGCGCGCGGCGTGTCTGCGGGCCAACCAGACCGTCCACCTCCAGCAGGTGGCGGCGCTGAAAGCGGCGTACCGCAGCCTCCAGGGTGGCATCGAAGCGCCGCGGATCGGGCGTCTCGAGCATCGCCCCCGGAAAGGCGTCGGCGTCGGCGGCCATCACTTCCAGCTCACCGATCACCGCCAGCCGCAAGCGCAGCAGCGCCACCGCATCATCCACATCGCCCGGACGCAGCACGCGGGGCGCGTCAGGAAGGGGCTCCCAGCCCCCCAGCCGCTCGATGTTGCGATAGCGGGCCAGCCCCGCACGCAGCCGCTCGTAGGGGCGTAGGAGGGGCGCGCCTCGGCGAAGGCCTGCTCGAAGCGTTGCCCCTCGATGGCCCGGGCGATGGCTGCCGGGTCGCGGGCAGGCGCCTCGACCGGCACCTCCCAGTGGGTATCGAGCTCTCGCGGGTCAACCTTGCCCCGCTGCAGATGCTCCAGCGCGGTCATCAGCACCCGGGTAGCATGCAGATCGAAACGCGCCAGTTCCCAGACCTCCCCGGAGGCACCGGCCTGGCGATGCCCGGCCACCAGCGCGTCGGGCCGATAGTCTTCGGGCCTTAGCCCATCGCCATCCAGGGTGTGCAGCGCAGCGGCGAAGGCCGCCACGGTCTCGCGGTCGCGCCACGCTGGGCGATGGTCGCGCAGCGCATAGAACGCCTGCAGCTCGCCGTCGGCGTCTTGCGCCAGGTGCTCGATCTGGACCGCAAGCGGCGCTTCCGCCCGATCGCCGGCCGCGGGGGAGTCGCCCAGCACGGCGCCCGACATACCCAGCAGCACGGCCAGCACACTCCCCATGGCGAGAATTGCCCGCATATTCGCCTCCTGCTTCGTTGATGGCTCAACTGGCCTTCCCGGCCCTCGCCCTCATAATAGAGGCTGCTACGGGGCCACAGGGAAGCCGGCCCCGTTTCGTGTGTCCGGGACATGCCGGCAACGGCTCTGCACGACATGGCCCGATGATTCGACCACCTCAGGTTGCCCATGACTCGATCACGACCGTCTTCTCCCGTCGCCTGCGCCACCCTGGCCGGCTCCCTGCTGCTCGCTTCCCTCCCGCTCCAGGCCGGCGATTTCGTGGCCCAGATGCTGCCTCACGAACAGCTGACCCGTCACACCTTGGACCACACCCTGACGCGCCTGGCTCCCGACGCCAACCCCGAGGTACTGACGCATGCCGCCAGCGCCCTGGCCTGCGCCGACCCGGAGGCCGAGCGTCTGGCGGTCATCGATTTTTCGCTGCCCTCCACCGAGCCGCGCCTGTGGGTCTTCGACCTGGCCGAAGAGCGGTTGATGTTCGAGGAGCTGGTGTCCCACGGCCAGGGCACCGGGGATGCCATGGCCGAAACCTTCTCCAACGTGCAGGGAAGCCACCAGTCGAGCCTGGGGCTGTTTCGCACCCTGAACAGCTACTACGGGCGCAACGGCTATTCGCTGCGCTTGGAGGGGCTGGAGCCGGGCATCAATGACCTGGCCTACCAGCGCGCCATCGTGATTCACGGCGCCGACTACGTCAGCGACGCCTTCATTCGCCAGACCGGCCGACTGGGGCGCAGCCAGGGCTGCCCCGCGGTGCGCCAGGAAGTGACCTATCCGCTGATCGACAGCCTCAAGGAGGACCACTACCTGTTCGCCTACTTCCCCGACTCCGAGTGGCTGGAAAGCTCCGCCTTCCTGTCCTGCGAGCGCGACGACTACCAGCTGGCCATGCACTGAGCCGCAGCGCTCACCGCAGCAGGCACCAGAATCGGGCGTCAGCGTACCGCACTGCACCATCGGAATGCCCATGCCCCCTTAACGACGGGCCGCCTGGCAAAGGCGGCCCGCTTTTCTCACCAACCCCATGAAAAAAAAGAAAAACCTGGAAGTGGCAACTCATTTGCTTAACACAGGTCAAGATTTGGTGGACGTGGACCAGGCTCCGTGGAGCACGAGTGCGTCGAACCTGACCTTCAACGTCGAAGGGCTCGTTTGTTAACGCGACTGAACTGCTCCGCGAGGTAGCGCCATGGACATTCTCAACAAGGCCAACAGGATCCGCCTGCTGGACGTCACCACTCCCCAGATGCGTGCGTTCCACTTCTCCTGGTTCGCTTTTCATATCTGTTTCTTCGGCTGGTTCGGCATCGCCCCGCTGATGGCGGTGGTCCGCGAAGACCTCAGCCTGACCCAGACCCAGATCGGCAACACCATCATCGCCTCGGTGCTGATCACCGTGATCGTGCGCCTGGCCATCGGCGTGCTCTGCGACCGCATCGGGCCGCGCAAGACCTATACCGGCCTGCTGCTGCTCGGCTCGATCCCGGTAATGGGCATCGGTTTCGCCAACAGCTTCGAGACCTTCCTGCTGGCCCGCCTGGCCATCGGTGCCATTGGCGCCGCCTTCGTGATCACCCAGTACCACACCACCATGATGTTCGCCCCCAACGTGGTGGGTACTGCCAACGCCACCAGCGCCGGCTGGGGCAACCTGGGCGGCGGCACCACCCAGATCCTGATGCCGCTGATTTTCTCCGGGATCCTGATGCTCGGGGTCAGCGAGACCCTGGGCTGGCGGCTGGCCATGGTGGTGCCCGGGGTGGTGATGTTCATTACCGGCATCGGCTACTGGCTGTTCACCCAGGACGCCCCCAACGGCAACTTCGACGAGCTGCGGGCCCGGGCGAGCTGCCGCCCGCCAGCGGCGAGAACGGCGCGGGCCAGAGCTTCATGGCCGCCGCCAAGGATATCCGCGTCTGGGCGCTGTTCGTGGTCTACGCCATCTGCTTCGGCGTCGAGCTCACCATCAACAACATCGCCGCCATCTACTTCTTCGACCACTTCGATCTGACGCTGGCCACCGCCGGGATGATCGCCGGCCTGTTCGGGCTGATGAACGTCTTCGCCCGCACCCTGGGCGGCATCTTCTCCGATCTGTTCGCCAGGAACGGCGGCCTGAAGGGGCGAGTGCGCTGGCTCTTCATCGCCCTGATCTGCGAGGGCATCGCCCTGGTGGCCTTCTCGCAGATGCACGTGCTCTCCTATGCCATCGGCATCATGCTGGTCTTCAGCCTGTTCGTGCAGATGGCCGAGGGGGCCACCTACGGCGTGGTGCCCTTCATCAACAAGAAGGCCCTAGGCGCCGTGGCGGGTATCGTCGGGGCCGGCGGCAACGTGGGGGCGGTGGCCGCGGCCTTCCTGTTCCGCTCCGAGGCCATCACCTACCAGCAGGGGCTCTTCTACCTGGGGCTGATCGTGCTGGTGCTGGCCTCCTGCGCGCTGCTGGTGCGCTTCTCGGACGAGACCGAGGCCGAGGAAGCCAAGGCCTACCGGGACGCCGTGGGCGAGGAGACCGGTGCCGGCGCCCTGTCGCTGCGCTGAGTGCAAGCACCGCGGCGGCTGGCTGCCGCGGCACATGCCCAACAGACCGCCGCCCCGGAGGCGGCGGTCATCGTGTCTGCATGAGGTGAACCATGACACCTGCCGAACGCCTGCTAGTGGCAGCCAAGCGCTGCGAAATCGCGGATCTCGAACATCTCACCGCCGCCTGCGACATCGTCGGCGACGTCAGCCGCTTCGTTCATGCCCTGCAAAAGGAGCGTGGCGCCTCGAACGTCTACCTGGCCTCTCGGGGACAACGCTTTGCAGAACGACGTCGCGAGCGCATCGAAGAGAGCCTGGAGAACGAAAGTGCGCTACGCCTGCGCCTTGACGCACTTGGCACTACCGCCGGGCGCCCTGCCACCACCGCCCGGCTGCTAAGGCGCGTCGCCTGCGTCTGGCACGCCCTCGATAGCCTGACGGCGCTGCGTAGCGAGATCGAAGCCCTCGACACCGGCCCCGACGCCGCCACCCTGGCCTATAACCAGCTGATCAGCGCACTGCTTTCCGTGGTGTTCGAGGTTGCCGATACAGCCATCGATCCCGAGGTCACACTGGCCCTGGTCGCCATCTTTCATCTCATGCAGGGCAAGGAACTGGCCGGCCAGGAGCGCGCCTGTGGCGCCGCCGGCTTCACCACCAGCCGCTTCGACGAGAGCCACCGCCAGCTGCTGGTACAACTCATCGAAGACCAGCAGCGCTGCTTCGATATCTGCCTGGAATTCACCAGCGAGCAAGGACGTCGGCAGTGGCAGCAGGAGATGCCGGCGCGGACCCTGTCCGGTATCCAGCAGCTGCGTGAAATGGCCTGTAACGATATTTTGTTGGCGCAAGGCACCAGCCCCCTGGGGGAAACCTGGTACGAGCTGACCACCCGACGCATCGACGCCATCCAGCGCGTGGAAGCCTATCTGATCGAAGAGCTCTCGACCCTGTGCCTGGCCAAGACCGTCGAAGCACGCCGCAACCTGGCGCACCAGGGCGACTTGCAGGCTGAGCTGAACGACGAGGCCCCGGGCGTCTGCCAGCAGCTCGTGGAGCTTTTTGACAGCTGTGCCAGCCAAGAGCTGGGGGAAGTGACCGCGCGCATCGTGGGGTCATCGCTGAACCGATCGCTGGTGGGGCTGATGCGCGCCCAGTCGGGGCGCCTGCAGGCACTCAGCGACGAGTTGGAAAATACCCGGCGCGCGTTGCGTGAGCGCAAGCTGGTCGAACGCGCCAAGGGCCTGATCATGGCGCATCAGCAAATGACCGAGGAGCAGGCCTATACCTTCCTGCGCAAGTTGGCCATGGACCAGAGCAAGAGCATGAGCGAGATTGCGCAGTCCGTGCTAGGACTGGCCGATATCCTGAAATCCTCAGCCAAGGAAACCGGCGATACCGGCTAGCTGCGTTTTGGTGCGCCGCACAACCGGCCTGCACCGTTGCGCCCCCCTACCTGGCCAAGCAATAGTTGATTGACATCACACGAACAAATGCAGACACCTGTTTTATTTAATATATTTTAGAGAAAGCCGCCATATGGCACCCAAGCTGCAAGGTAGATTCGTCCGCTGAGTCAACGACGGTTCAGCGCTTCCATGCAGCATCAGGACCAGGCAACGGCGTCTGCCCAGGTTCCCGTGACATCGTCACGCGAATCGGGGCAGGCGCCGTCTTTATTTGGCCAGACACTTCTAATTGGGAGCCATACCCATGAACAAGACCAACAAAGGCGGCCCTGCACTCGACCGCCGCCGTTTTCTCAAGCAGACCGCCAGCGTCGTGGGCGGTACCGCCCTGCTCAGCAGCCTGCCGCTGAGCTGGGCCATGGCCAGCGGACGGCCGGAAACCACCTCGGCCAAGCTCGGCTTCATCGCCCTGACCGACGCCGCTCCGCTGTTCGTGGCGGTGGAGAAGGGCTTCTTCGCTGCTCACGGCATGACCGACGTGGAGGTCCTCAAGCAGTCCTCCTGGGGCACCACCCGCGACAACCTAGTGCTGGGCTCCCAGCGCAACGGCATCGATGGCGCCCATATCCTCACGCCAATGCCCTACCTGATTGCCAGCGGTGCCATGACCCCCAACAACGTGCCGGTACCCATGAGCATCCTGGCGCGGCTCAATCTCAACGGTCAGTGCATTTCGGTGGGCCGCGAGCATGCCGATCTCGAGGTGCGGCTCGACACCGCCGAGTTCGCCCAGGCCATCGCCGCCAAGCGCGCCGGCGGTGACGCGGTCAACGCTGCCATGACCTTCCCCGGCGGCACCCACGACTTGTGGATTCGCTACTGGATGGCCGCTGGCGGCCTCGATCCCAATCGCGACATTTCGACCATCGTGGTGCCGCCGGCGCAGATGGTGGCCAACATGCGCGTTGGCAGCATGGAAACCTTCTGCGTCTGCGAGCCGTGGAACCAGCAGCTGATCAACCAGGGCATCGGCTACACCGCCAATACCACCGGCGAGCTGTGGAACGACCACCCGGAGAAGGCGTTTGCCATGCGCAGCGACTACGTCGAGGCCCATCCCAACGCCACCCGGGCGCTGCTGATGGCGATCATGGAAGCGCAGATGTGGTGCGAGGACCCGGCCAACCACGAGGAGATGGCCCAGATCTGTTCGCGCCGGCGCTGGATCCACGCCCCGTATGCCGATCTGATCGACCGTATCCAGGGCAACTTCGATTACGGCACCGGCCTGGTGATCGAAGACCACCCGCAGCGCATGCGCTACTGGCAGCACCACGCCTCCTACCCCTACAAGAGCCATGACCTGTGGTTCCTCACCGAGAACCAGCGCTGGGGCTACCTGCCCCAGGACTTCGACAGCCGGGCGCTGATCGAGCAGGTCAACCGCGAGGACCTGTGGCGCGAGGCGGCCGCGTCGCTCGGGGTCGACGCTGCCGACATTCCCGACTCCACCTCCCGCGGCGTGGAGACCTTCTTCGACGGCAAGACCTTCGATCCCGAGAATCCCCAAGCCTATCTCGACAGCCTGGCCATCAAGCGCCTCGCCTGACCTCGCACGAGAAGGAGACATCCTCATGAATAGCGTGCAACGCAGCAATACCCTGGCCAAGCCGGCCGCCCTCGCCTGGTCCCCCGACTTCGTCGCCCTTCAGCAAGCGCTGGTGCAGCGGGTGCTGCCACCGGTGGTGATCATCGCCCTGCTCGGCGCCCTGTGGGAGCTGCTCTGCTCCTCCCCCGGCGCCGTGCTGCCGCCCCCTCCCAGGTACTGCGCGATACCTGGGAGCTGATCGCCAACCCCTTCTACGACCACGGCGGAAACGACGTGGGCATGGCCTGGCAGATACTCGCCAGCCTCGAGCGGGTGGCCTATGGCTATGCCCTGGCCGTGGTGGCAGGCATCGCGCTGGGCGTGCTGGTAGGCCAATCGACCTGGGCCATGCGCGGCCTCGACCCAGTGTTTCAGGTGCTGCGCACCGTGCCGCCCCTGGCCTGGCTGCCGATCTCGCTGGCCGGGTTCCAGGACAGCGCGCCCTCGGCAATCTTCGTGATCTTCATCACCGCCATCTGGCCGATCATCATCAACACCTCGGTGGGCATCCGTAACATCCCCGAGGACTACCGCAACGTGGCCCGGGTGCTGCGCCTCAACGGCCTGGAGTACTTCACCCGCATCATGCTGCCCGCCGCCGCTCCCTACATCTTCTCGGGGCTGCGCATCGGCGTCGGCCTGTCGTGGCTGGCCATCGTCGCCGCCGAGATGCTGATCGGCGGCGTGGGCATCGGCTTCTTCATCTGGGACGCCTGGAACGCCTCGATGATCAGCGACATCGTGCTCGCCCTGATCTATGTCGGCATCGTCGGCTTCATCCTCGACCGCCTGGTCGCCTTCATCGGCAACCGGGTGACCCGCGGCACCGCCCAAGGCTGAGGAGAACAACATGAGCAACCGCTACCTGAGTATCGAAAACGTCGACATGACCTTCTTCGCCAAGGGCACGCAGAGTCAGGTGCTCAAGGGCATCGACCTGGCCGTGGACCGCGGCGAGTACATCTCCATCATCGGCCATTCCGGCTGCGGCAAGTCGACCCTGCTCAACATCGTCGCCGGGCTCACCGAATCCACTTCCGGCGCGGTGATCCTCGACGGCAAGGAGGTCAACTCGCCGGGCCCCGACCGCAGCGTGGTGTTCCAGAACCACTCGCTGCTGCCCTGGCTCACCGTGTACGAGAACGTGGCCCTGGCGGTGAACAAGACCTGTCGCACCAAGAGCAAGGCCGAACGCCACGCGTGGATCGTCAAGAACCTGGAAATGGTGGGCATGGGCCATGCGCTGGACAAGCGCCCGGCGGAGATATCCGGCGGCATGAAGCAGCGCGTGGGCATCGCCCGCGCACTGGCCATGGAGCCCAAGGTGCTGCTGCTCGACGAGCCCTTCGGCGCCCTCGACGCCCTGACCCGCGCCCACCTGCAGGAGGAGGTGATGCGCATCCAGGACGAGCTGGGCAATACCGTGATCATGATCACCCATGACGTGGACGAGGCGGTGCTGCTTTCGGACCGCATCGTGATGCTGACCAACGGCCCCTCGGCATGCATCGGCGAGATACTCGACATCGACCTGCCCCGCCCCCGCGACCGCATCGCCCTGGCCGACGACCCGCGCTACAACCACTACCGCCAGGAGGTGCTGCGCTTTCTCTACGAGAAGCAGCGCAAGGTGGAGAGCCTGGCCCAGCGGCGCGGCGCCGGCGCCGTCGGCGAGAAGGAGAAAGACCAGAAGGAGAAAGCCAAGGAGAAACGCATGGCCAAGGCGTAAACCTCGCCCTGCTCCTGCGCCAACGGGCCACCTTTGGGTGGCCCGTTGGCGCGTTGAGCCGACCTTAAAGGTCGTCTTCTGCGAGCGTCACGCTCATGCTCAGCAGTAAATAGGAGAGCGTCTTGCCGTGGCCATCCAGATTGAGGGCGCCATTGACCCCGCCCTGCAGCACGTCATCGATCACCAGGTTCATTCCTGACAGGGTCGGCATCGGATAGCGGCGAACCTGGGTTGCGCCGCGATGGTCGAACAGGGCCAGTACCCGCTCTTCGGTGATTTGGGCCAGCAGCGTCTCGTAGTGGCGAGGGTCATAGGCGAATACGGCCAGATTGAGCCGGTCACCCTTGTCGCCGGCCCGCGCATGGGCCAGGCGGTGCAGTGGCACGCTAAGGGTCTCGACTTGCGGCTCGAGCGGGGTCAGGTCAACTCGCGACATCGCCTTGGCTCCTTTCTGCATAAGGGCTCGCGGAATAGAGACTCGCGGAGGGAGTGACGTCCTGGCGACGCACTAGATCAGGAGGCGGTACACACGCGCCTTTGGAACTGGCGTCTCACCCCGCCACCGCCCGCCGGGCCGGCGCAGTAGAGGGCTAGCAGCTCCTGGGTGGCACGCTCGACCCAGCGCCGTTCGACATGCTCGGCGGCGAGTCTCAGGCGATAGTCACCGCTGTCGGTCATCATGGCCATCCGCTGCAGGACCCCCGCATCCCCGTCGAAGACGCTGGCATGACCCACCACATCCAGTCGCGTGCGCAGTTCAGGCGGGGCGCGGAAGGTGAGGCGCTCTCGCAGCACCTCGGCCGCCAGCTGCGCCCGCGCCAGGGCGTTGGGGCCGGCGTAGGAGATCTCCGCCTCCCCCTGCCAGCCGCCCTCGTAGCAGACCGTGGTCTTGAGCCTCTGGGGGGCCGGCTTGCCACCTATACCTCTCACCGCCACCCGATCGGGGCCGATCTGCTCCACCCGCACGGCGGAAAGATCCACCACCACATCGGGGGTCAGGTAGTTGGCCGGATCATGGACTTCGTAAAGCAGCTGCTCCTTGACGGTACGCTCGGTCACGCAGCCCCCGGTACCCGGCGGCTTGGTCACCACCAGGCTGCCGTCCGCCTCCACCTCGATGATCGGGTACCCCACCGTGGCCAGGTCCGGCACATCCTTGAAGCCGGGGTCGGCGAAGTAGCCGCCGCTGACCTGGGCCCCGCATTCGGCGAGGTGTCCAGCCATCATGCCGGCGGCCAGGCGATCCCAATCGTTCCAGGCCCAGCCGAAATGATGCACCAGCGGGGCAAGGAAAAGCGCCGGGTCGGCCACCCTACCGGTCACCACCACCTCGGCCCCTAGCGATAGCGCCTCGGTGATAGGTGCCGCCCCAAGATAGACATTGGCCGATATCAGCGCTGACTCCCCGGGCAACTCGCGGTGCTCGGCTTCCCAGCGCTGCAGGTCAAGAGTCGCCATCCGAGTGCGGATATCGTCGCCCTGAACCCGGCCGATACGGACCTGGGCATATCCCGCCTGCGCGGCTAGCCTGGCCACCACCTCACAGGCGCCTTCCGGGTTGGCCGCGCCAAAATTGCCCAGTACGGATATGCCGTTGGCCAGACAAGCTTCGAGCACCGGCTCCAACAGCTCAGCCAGCAGCGGCTCGAACCCGGCACAGGGGTCCTCGCGCATGGCCCGGTGCGCAGCGGCCAGGGTGCGCTCGCCCAGGGTCTCGAAGACCAGCGCGGCGGGCTGGCCGCGGCAGATCAGCTCTTTCACCACGGGAATGGCGGCATCGGTGCGGTCGCCGGAAAAACCGGCGCCGCTGCCCAACAGAAAGGTCATGAGTGGCTCTCCTTGGGCGCCAGGCCATGCTTGGTTTGCGACGGCGGCCGAGCCTCCCCTGTGGAAGCCACGCTCGCCTGCTGACGGCGCCTGGCATAGAGTCCCGCCAGCACGAGCAAGGCGCCCAGGGTGGTCAACCAGCCCGGGGTCAAGGCCAGACCCACCACCAGCATCAGGCTCACCGCATCCAGCCACCGGCTACCGGTGATCGCCACCCGCGACATCAGCGACGCAAAGGCCAGAACGAACGCCACGCCCTGGGAGATCGCCAGCAGGATATCGAAGGCGCTGCCGAAGCCGGCCAGGGCGGGATAGATCAGCAGCAGGAAGGGAATCACGTAGATCGCCGCCGCCAAGCGCACCGCCTCCCCCGCCGCCGGCAGCCAGTTGGTGCCGGCGATACCCGCGGCGACGAAGACCGCCACGCAGACCGGCGGCGTGATCACCGACAGGGTGGCGAAGTAGAACACGAAGAGATGGGCGATCAGCGGCTCGACGCCGATGGTGGTCAGCGCCGGCGCCAGCACCGAGGCCACCAGCACATAGGCCGCGGTGGTGGGAATGCCCATGCCCAGGATCAGGCAGACGCCGCCGACGATGAAGGCCACCAGGAACAGCGACTGGCCGCCGACGTTGACGATCAGGCTGGCCAGGGTCACACCGATCCCAGTCATGCCGATCATCGCCACGAGTATCTGGGCACCGGCCAGCAGCACCCCGATGATCACCATGCCCCGCCCGGCATCCATCAGCCCGGAGAGCAGCTTGCCGGCGATCTCGCGCAGCGGCATCCTCGCCAGCAGGGCGAAGGGCACGAAGGTGAGCAGCGTCATCAGGATGCCGTAGAAGGCCGACATCTGGATCGAGCGCCCGGAGAGCACGCCGTAGAAGAGCCCGCCCAGCGCCGCCAGGATGGGAATGATCCGCTCCGGGCTCAGCACATCCGGCCAGCTCGGCAGCTCGTCGTCGGGCACCACCTGCAGATTGCGGCGCTTGGCCACCAGGTGGATGGTCAGAAAGACCCAAGATAGAAGAGCGCCGCCGGCAGCAGCGCGGCAAGCGCGATGCGCAGGTAACTCTCGCCGAGGATCTCGGCCATGATGAAGGCCGCGGCCCCGAGAATCGGCGGCGCGATCTGGCCGCCGGTGGAAGCCACCGCCTCCACGCCCGAAGCGAAGGGTCGCGGATAGTTGAGCCGCTTCATCATCGGGATGGTGAAGTTGCCGGTGGTGGCCACGTTGGCCACGGCGCTGCCGCTGACCATGCCGAACAGGCCCGAGGCCACGGTGGCCACCTTGGCGGCCCCACCCGGCGAGCGCCCGCTGATCCGCAGCGCCAGATCCATGAAGGTCTGACCGCCGCCGGTGTGCAGCAGCAGGCAGCCAAACAGCACGAAGGCCGCAATGGTGGTGGCGGCCACGCCGACCAGCATGCCCCATACGCCCAGATCCCCCAGGTAGAGGGTCTCGGTGATGTAGTAGACATCGAAGCCGCGGTGGCCAAGCGGCCCGGGAATAACGGCCCCCAGCCAAGCATAGGCCAGGCCGGCCACCACCAGCAGCGGGAAGATCACCCCGATGGCCCGGCGCGAGAGCTCCAGGATCGTCACCAGCAATACGCCGGTGAACAGCATGTCCCGGGGCGAGGCCCAGGGGAGCTCCACCAGAATACGGTCATGATTCATGGCCACATAGCCGCAGGCCAGCACCACCCCGGCCGCCATCGTCAGGTCCGCCGCCAGCCCCAAGGGGCGCCAGCGCTTGCCGGCGCCCAGGGGATAGACGGTCAACCCCAGCAGGATGACCAGCGCGAGAAAGATGCTGCGCTGAACCAGGCTCTCGAAGGGGCCGGTGGCCGACGTGTAGAGAATCAGCCCGCCCAGCAGCAGGGCCAGCAGTTTGGTCAGGTTCGCGCGCATGGCAGACACCTTTGGGTAGGCGTTACTGGGCAGGCTGCAGGGCCTCGGGGATCTCGTGGCCCTGCTCCTCGAAGTAGCGGGCCGCACCGGCATGCAGGGGCACGGTGCCGACATCGAGGGTCATCTGCGCCAGGTCAGCGTCACGCACGGCGGAAAAGGCGTTGGCCTGGGGCTCGGGATTCTCCATCACCGCCTTGACGATCTGGTAGGCGGTCTCCTCGTCGAGATCCGGATGGGCATGCACGGCCACGCCGAAGGCCCAGGTGGTATAGGCGGGATACCCTCGCCGGCGCCTTCCGGCACATCGACGATGGCCACATCAGGCATCTCCTCACGCAGCGTCTCGGCCTGCTCGTCGGACAGCGAGAGCACGCTGATCGGCGTGAAGGTAGCGATGTCGAGGCTCGAGCCGTCGAGGCGGTTACCGACCCCGGACTTGGCCGAGCCCATCACCCGCCCATCCTTCATGGCATCGACGATGTCGGTGGTCGAGCCGCGCACGTAGTTGGGCGAGATCCCCAGGGTGCGCATGACGGCCTCGGTGGTCTTCTCGGTGGCAGAGCCGGTGATGCCCGGATTGAAGCGCACGCCTTCCAGCTCTTCCAGGGTGGCCACCTCGGCATCCTGGCGCATCACCACGTTCTGGGGCGCCACGGTGTAGACCCACAGCAGGCGACTATCCACGGGGCGACCCTCGAAATCCTCCTGGCCGGCATAGGCATGGTAGCCGGTGTTGGTCGTCACCAGCCCCATGTCGATCTGATTGCGGCCGAGGCGACGCAGGTTGTCCACGGTAGCGCCGGTCTCAGCCACCGAGGAGCTGACGCCATCGAGCTGGCTGTTGATGATCTGGTTGACCGCCACGAAGTAGCCGTAGTGGCTAGACGAACTGGAGGTCGAACCGATCAGCAGACGCTCGTTGGCCTGCACGGCCGTGGTGGAAGCAGCAATGACGGCGGCACTGGCCGCCACGGCGGTGAACAGGGTTCTCATGATCGGCTCCTCGGCCCGCGGTGCGGGCTTGTTGTTGTCACATCGCGGTGGGGAATTTCCCAATAGCAGGATGGAAGGGGACAGAAATTTTGTATATTGAATAGTTTTTAAATTCTGTTTTACTTTCTAAATGAACCCCAGCATCAAGCAGCTCAAGGCCTTCGTCGCCGTGGCCCAGTCCCGAAGCCTCGCCGAGGCGAGTGATCGCATCCATCTGTCTCAGCCGGCGATCTCCATTACCCTTCGCAAGCTGGAAGAGACGGTTGGCGGGCCGCTGTTTTCGCGCACCGCTCGTCAGCTCGCCCTGACGCCGGAGGGCGAGGCATTCCTGCCGGTGGCGGTACGGCTGCTCCATGACTGGGAAGACGCCTTTTCCGACCTGGGTGAGCGCTTCACCAAACAGCGCGGCAAGATCACGGTGGCCGCCCTTCCCACCCTCGCCGCGGGGCTGCTGCCGCGCATCATTGCGGCCTTCCACGCCCGCTATCCGCGCATCAACTTCAGCCTCCACGATGTGCTGGCCGAACAAGTCAATCAGATGGTGCGCGAGGGCCGCGCTGATCTGGGGCTGTCGGTGCCGCCCCAGCAATCGGAGGATCTCGGTTTCGAACCGGTGCTGGAGGATCGCTACGTGGCGGTCTGCGCGCTGGGTCACCCACTGCTCGAACAGGAAACCATCGCCTGGGCGCAGCTGTCGGGACCCCCCTTCATCGGTATCAACCGTCTTTCCAGCTCCCGCCAAGACATCGATGACATCATGGAGGCGGTGGGCCATCCCCTGGATATCCTCTGCGATGCCAGTCAGATCGCCACTGTGGGCCGCATGGTGGCCGCTGGGCTGGGCATCAGCGTGCTGCCGTCGCTGAGCTTTCGCCAGATTGCCGCGGAGGGCATCGACCACCGACCGCTGGTCTCACCCACCATTCGACGCGAGCTCGGCATCGTGATGCGCCGGCGCGATCCGCTGTCTGCGGCCGCCGCCGCCTTCAAGGCGATGATTCAGGACGACCATCTCGCTTCCTTGGCCGACGGGGCTCCCTCCTATCGACGCGACAGCTGACGCTCCGGCGTCTATCCTTCGACAGGTAGGATGCAACCGGCGGGCGCGGCCTGGCCCGCCGAGGAACCCAGGGAGCGCCAAGCGTGGTCGATGAGACCCCCGTGATCGCCTTCTTCGATGAGCGCACGCTGGCCCATCAGCCGGACAGCGATGCCGCCTTCGTTCCCGGCCGCATGGACCGGCGTATTCGCCAGCTGCTGTCGGGGCTCGGTGTACCCTGGAAATACCCCGAGCACCCCGGCCGTCTCGTCGCCATCCGCCAACTGCTGGAGCGCGAGCCTATCGACGGGCTGCGCTTCGAGGCCGGGCGCGCCGCCACCCGCGAGCAGCTGGCTCGGGTGCATACCACCGGCTACCTGGATCACCTGCTCAGGCTGCGCGGCCAGAGCGCCTGGCTCGATGTGGATACCACCGCCGTCTCGCCGGGCAGCATCGAGGCCGCGGAGGTGGCCGCCGGTACCGCCATCGCCGCCGTGGAGGCCGTGACCCAGGGACGCGCCCGCCACGCCTTCGCGCTGGTGCGCCCACCCGGCCATCACGCCGAGCCGGTTCGTGCCCGCGGCTTCTGTCTGTTCAACAACGTGGCGGTAGCCGCCGCCCACGCCCAGGCGGCGCTGGGCTGCGAGCGCGTGCTGATCGTCGACTGGGACGCCCACCACGGCAACGGCACCCAGGACATCTTCTGGGCCGACCCCAGCGTGCTGCTGTTCGACCTGCACCGCGCCGCCCCCTTCTATCCGGGAACGGGTAAGCTCGAAGAGGTCGGCGTGGGCCTCGGCGAAGGCACCACCCTGAATGTTCCGCTGCCGGCGGGCGCCGGCGACCAGGCTTACCTCAAGGCCTTTCACGACATCCTGGTGCCGGCCACCGAGTGGTTTCAGCCAGACCTGATCCTGGTCTCGGCGGGCTTCGATCCTCACTGGCACGACCTGGCGCTGAACGTTTCCTACGAAGGATTCGCCGCCATGACCGGCATCCTTCAGGCACTGGCCGCCACCCACTGCGAGGGGCGCCTCGCCTTCGTGCTCGAAGGGGGCTACAACCTGGAATCGCTGGCCCGCGGGACCCATGCTGTACTCAGGGTACTGGCGGGAGGCGAGGTACCCGAGCCCGGCATCTGCGGCGTGGCCGAGGTGGCGGCGGCCGCCGCCTTCCACCGCCCGGCCTTTCTTCCCGAACAGAACCCCTGAACGCGGCCGCCCCTGGCGGCCATAAGCGCAGCCCAACCACAGGAGACGACCATGAGACACGACAGCATGACCGCCCGCGGCAGCTGCCTTTGCGGCGCCGTCACCCTGGCCGTGGAGGCCCACAAGCAGAATCTCGGCGCCTGCCACTGCCGCATGTGTCGCACCTGGGGCGGCGGCCCGCTGCTGGCGCTTGAGTCGGTGACCCGGGTGGAGATCGAGGGTGAAGACAACGTCAGCCTCTACCCCTCCTCGGACTGGGCGGAGCGGGCCTTCTGCCGGCGCTGCGGCACCCACCTCTTCTATCGCCTGAAGACCGGTGACCACTACGCCGTGCCGGTAGGGCTGGTGGACAACGGCGAAGCCTGGATCTTCGATACCCAGATCTTCATCGACGAGAAGCCCGCGTTCTACACCTTCGCCAACCAGACCCAGGACCTGACCGGTCAGCAGGTGTTCGAGGCCTACCAGGGAGAGTAAACGACGGCCCCTCGATCGACTGGACACACCGCGAGAGTCCAGTAGGCTGGCAGAGAGCCACTCCGGCCCGATCGACCAGGAAGCTGCCGATGCCTCTCACCACGGGTGACACCCTGCCCGACGTTTCCCTCAAGACCCACGGCGCCCAAGGCCTCGAGGAGATCGCCACCGGCGCTCTGTTCGCCAGCAAGCGGGTGGTGCTCTTCGCGGTGCCCGGCGCCTTCACTCAGGCCTGCTCCGAGACCCACCTGCCCGGCTTCGTGGTCAAGGCCGATGAACTCTTCGCCCGTGGGGTCGACACGGTGGCCTGCCTGGCGGTCAACGACGCCTTCGTGATGCGGGCCTGGCAAAAGAGCCAGAACGCCGAGGCGATCCTGATGCTGGCCGACGGCCATGGCGACTTCACCCGTGCCGTGGGCATGGAGAACGACCGGCGCGCCGCCGGCATGGGCATACGCAGCCTGCGCTATGCACTGATCGCCGAGGACGGCGTGGTGCGCTATCTGGGCGTCGATACCGAACGCGGCGTGGTCGACCAGAGCAGCGTCGACGCCATCCTCGCGCAGCTGTAGCCCGGGCCGCGCTGCCCTGCCTCAAGCTCGGCGCCGGCTGGCCGATAAGGCGTATATCGTGCAGGATCGCTCATTCGCGATGAGGCCTGCGATGGCCAAGGAGGCAAGATGCAGGAGCACGACACCACTGAGCTGCTGCACCAGCTGGAGCAGGCCAACAGCCAGCTGCTGCAGTCCGAGAAGCTGGCCTCCATCGGCCAGCTGGCCGCCGGGGTCGCCCACGAGATCAACAACCCCATCGGCTACGTCTTCTCCAACCTCAAGACGCTGACCGACTACGTGGGCGACCTGGTGCGCATCATCGACGCCATCGACGACGCCACCCACCTGGACGACCTGCGCACCCTCAAGCAGCGCCTGGAGTATGGCTATATCCGCGAGGACGTCCAGGCGCTGCTTGGCGAATCCGAGGAGGGTCTCGAACGGGTCAAGAGCATCATCGGTGCCCTCAAGGACTTCTCGCATATCGAGGAGGAGGACTTCGTCGAGACCAACCTGCACCGAAGGCTCGATACCACCCTCAACCTGGTCAACAACGAGCTCAAGTACAAAGCCGAGGTGGTCAAAGCGTACGGCGACCTGCCGCCGGTCGAGTGCCTGCCCTCCCAGATCAACCAGGTGATACTCAACCTGCTGACCAACGCCGCCCAGGCCATCGACGGACGCGGGCAGATCACCCTGCGCACCGGCCGGGAGGGCGAGCGGGTGTGGTTCGAGATCGAGGACAGCGGCCGCGGCATCCGCCCCGAACATCGCGAACGGCTCTTCGAGCCCTTCTTCACCACCAAGCCGATCGGCGAAGGCACCGGGCTCGGTCTGGCGCTCTCCTTCAGCATCGTGCGCAAACACGGCGGGCAGATCGAGGTCTCAAGCGAGGTCGACCAGGGCAGCCGCTTTCGCGTCTGGCTGCCCATTCGCCATGCTAACGGCTCCACCCCGGAGGGCGTTGCCCCATGATGTCAGATGCCACGCGCCCCGCCGCCGAAGCCAGCCTGCTGCTGGTCGACGACGAACCCCACGTGCTCTCGGCACTGCAGCGCGCATTGCGCCGGGAGGGCCATCGACTGCTCACCGCCACCAGCGGCGAGCAGGCCCTGGCACTGCTGGAAGCGCAAGCCGTCGACCTGGTGATCTCCGACTCCCTGATGCCGGGCATGGATGGCGCCGAGCTGTTGAGCCGGATTCAGCAACGCCGGCCGGACTGCCTGCGCATGCTGCTCACCGGGCGCGCCGACCTGGCGGCCACGGTGCGCGCCATCAACGAAGGTCACATCTACCATTTCATCGCCAAGCCCTGGAGCGACGACGAGCTGCGCCTGACGATTCGCCAGGCCCTGGCGCATCAGCAAGCCGAGCGCGAGCAGCAGCGGCTGGAAGCCCTCACCCGGGCGCAGAATCGCGAGCTCATAGAGCTCAATGCCACCCTGGAGCAGCGCGTCGAGGCCCGCACCCAGGAACTGCAGCAGGTGGCCGACATGCTGGATGCCGCCTACGGCGAGCTCAAGCAAAGCTATGTCACCGCCACCCAGGTCTTCTCCTCGCTGCTCAACCAGCGCCTGCCGCGCCATTTGCAGACCAACGCTCAGGTCGGCGACCTGATCAAGGCGTTTGGCGAGACCCACGGCCTGGAGGAGGAGCTGCAGCGGGAGCTCCAGATGGCCGCCGCCCTCTACAACCTGGGCAAGCTGACCTGGAACGACCACCTGATCCAGACCCCTGCCCAGCGGCTTTTCATCAAGGAGCTGGCGGCCTACCAGCGCTATCCGGAGACCGGGGAAAGCCTGCTGATGAGCCTCGAGCCGCTCCAGGGTGCCGCCAGGATCATTCGCCACCACCGCGAGCGCTGGAACGGCAGCGGCTACCCCGACCACTTGAAGGGGGAAGCGATCCCCTACGGCGCCCGCCTGCTGGCCCTGGCGGTGGACTTCATCGAACTGCAGCGCGGCATGATCCTGCCGCGCCGGGTGCCCCGCGAGGATGCCCTGGCGCTGCTGCGCAAGTTCTCCGGCCGGATCTATGACCCCGCCCTGTGCAAGCCCTTCGTGGCGATATGCATCGAACAGGCCCCCGACCTGGGCCTCGCTGGCAAGAAAGTGCTGTCGCTGCCCCCGCGCAAGCTGGAACCGGGCATGACGCTGGCCCAGGACCTCCACTCGCTGAACGGGCTGCTGCTGTTGAATCAGGGCAAGGCGCTGACCCGCCAACTGATCGACAAGCTGATCCGCCTGGAGGAGCTGGAAGACACCCGGTTCTCCCTGCTGGTACACCCGCCAGAGGCAACCGCCGACGACTCTCCGCCTCCCCAGTCGACCTAGCGGAAACCATAGCCACATGCCAGCGAAGTCCCTAACGCACAGCTCCCTTATCTACCTGGTGGCGATCACCTGCCTGGCGATCGGCGCCTTCGCGCTGCTGGACGCCTGGCTCCAGGCCTTCCCGGCCGCCTCCCGCGCGCTGATCCATCCCGACGGCGGGCTAGCCACCGCGCTGCTGGGCCTCGCCCTGCTGCTGTCGCTGCATGGCTGCAGGCGGCTCGCCAGCGTTGCTGCCGCAGGGCAGCTCGCCACCGCGGCCGCCAGCCCCTGGCTCGCCGCCGACACCAGCATGCCCCACGCCATGGCGCTGATGTTCGCCCTGCTGGCCATCGGCCTGCTGCTGCTTGGCCATCGCGGCTCGCGGTCGCTTGGCATCTGTCGCTGGCTGGGCCGGGGACTCGCCCTGGTCGGCGGTCTATTTTTGCTCACCGGCTGGCTCACCGGGCTACCCGAGGCGCTCTTCACCCACTACCACACCGCGGGCATTGCCGCCCTGGTGATCCTCTTCGCCGGCCTGTCGCTGGTCCATCTGGCACAGCCCAACCGCCCCCCCTCGCCCCTGCCGGCATCCCGGTCGATTGCCGCCGGTGTGCTGGGTGCCCTGCTCTCGGTGGGCGGCTGGTATCTATTCAGCAGCCAGAGCCTGCAGCGCATCGATCAGGGGGGTGAGTTCGCCATCGCCCAGAGCGAGGCCACCATTCAGCGCACCCTGGCGGAGCACATCCGCCTGATGCATCGTCAGGTCGGACGCTGGGAGGTCCTGGGCCGGCTGCCGGAGACGCCCCTCTGGCAGCACGAGCTGGAAAGCTACCTGGACGACTACCCGTCGCTGGGCTTCATTGCCCTGCTGGATGACAGCCCGGCCACCTGGCGCCTGGAGTCCCGGCACCCCGGCATCGATGCCGCCTGGCTCGACGACACCCTGAGCCATCCCATCCTGGACGGATGGCTCACCGCCAGCCAGCACGACCGCCAGCAACGCCTGAGCCCACTCATCCCAGGCCCCGAGGGCGAAAGCCGCATCCTGCTGGCCCTGCCGCTGGCACTACCCGACCACCCCGACCACTGGCTGCTCACCAGCCTTGACATCCCCACCCTGCTGGGCAGAGAGATCCCCATACGGGCCGGTACGTGATCCAGCTGAGCCAGGACGACAACCTGCTGTTCTCCAGTAGGCCGGTCAACGCCACCCATGACCTACGCCCGATTGGCAGCACGGTCCTGGCGCTGCCGGGCGAGGCGCGATGGACTCTCTCTGCCCAGCTGCCGCGGCAGCAGCTGGTGCAAAGCGCCCTGCTGCCCAGCGGCCTGCTGCTCAGCGGCCTGCTGCTGACCCTCCTGCTGATGACCAGCCAGGAACTCTATCGGCTCTCCAACGAACGTCGGCGCCACCTCGACAACAACCACCGGGCGCTGCGCAAAGTCCTTCAGCAGCGCGACCAGTTTTTCACCCTGTCGCTGGAGCTGTTCTGCCGGGTGAGCCTGGAGGGGCGCTTCCTGCAGGTGAATCCGGCCTTCCAGCAGCAGCTCGGCTACGCCCCCGAGGCGCTGATCGGCCATCGCTACAGCGAACTGATCATGGCAGAGGACCACGACCTGATCGCCGCAGCCATCCAGCAGCTGGCCCAGGGAGAGCGGGTCACGCAGTTGGAAACGAGGATCATCGATGCCCAGGGCGAGGTTCGCTGGGTGGAGATCAACGCCGACCTGGGCGAGGAGGAGGTCATCTACGCGGTGGCCCGCGACATCACCCAGCGCAAGCGCAGCGAGATGCAGCGCCTGCACGACCAACGGCTGTTCCAGATCGCAGGGCGCACCGCCCAGATCGGCGGCTGGTATCTCGACCTGGACGAAGGCGGGCCCGTCTGGTCAGACGAAGTCTGCCACATTCACGACGAAGCGCCCGGTTTCCAGCCCAGCCTGGAAGGCGCTATCGGCTACGATGATCCCGATTGTCGCCCACGGCTGCGGGAGGCCGTCGAGGGCTGCATCACCCGAGGGGAACCGTTCGACGAGGAGTTCGGGATCGTCACCGCCAAGGGGCGGCAGCGCACGGTGCGGGTAATCGGCGAAGCGGTACGCAACGACCGGGGCCAGATCACTCGCATGCAGGGCTCCACCCAGGACATCACCGACTACAAGCGCCTGAAGCATGAGGTCTCACGGCTCGCCGAGCGGCTGACCACCACCCTGGAGAGCATTACCGACGGTTTCTTCACCCTCGATACCCAGTGGCGCTTCACCTACCTCAACCAGGAAGCGGAGAAGATGCTGCGCCATCGGCGCGACCGCCTGCTGGGCAAGAGCCTCTGGGAGGCCTTCCCCGAGGCCCGCGGCACCCTCTTCGAATCGGAGTATCAGCGAGCGATGGCCGAGGGCGTCAGCGTCGCCTTCGAGGAGCACAACCCGCGCCTCGACCTTTGGGTGGAGGTGCACGCCTATCCCTCCGCGGAGGGGCTCGCCGTCTATTTTCAGAACATCAACGAGCGCAAGGCGGCGGAGAGCCAGCTGCGCATCCTGGAGCGCAGCGTGGAGGCCAGCATCAACGGCGTGGTGATCGCCGATGCCCGCCAGCCCGACAACCCGATCATCTATGTCAATAACGCCTTCGAGCAGATCACCGGCTACACCCAGGAGGAAATGATCGGCCGCAACTGCCGCATCCTGCAGGGCGACAAGACCGATCCCGGCGCCCGCCAGTCCATCCGACAGGCGCTCCTGGCCCATCGCAAGCTGCACGTCACCGTGCTCAACTACCGCAAGGACGGCACCCCCTTCTGGAACGATCTCTATATCTCCCCGGTACACGACGAGCAGGGCGAGGTCACCCACTTCATCGGCGTGCAGAGCGATATCTCCACCCAGCGCGAGTACGAATCGAAGCTCGCCTACCACGCCAGCCACGACGCCCTGACCGGGCTGCCCAACCGCACCCTGCTGGAAGATCGCCTGGAGCAGAGCTGCCAGTTCGCTCGTCGCCACGCCCGCAGCCTGGCGGTGCTATTCCTCGATCTGGACGAGTTCAAGCCGATCAACGACTCGCTGGGTCACGAATTGGGTGACCGCATCCTGGTCGAGGTGGCGCGGCGCCTGGAGCAAGGGGTGCGCCCCGGCGACACCGTGGCGCGCTTCGGCGGCGACGAGTTCGTGGTGCTGCTGCCCGACCTGGCCCATCAGGACGATGTACTGATCGTCGTCGAGCGGCTCCTCGATACCATCGCCCGCCCCTACCGCGACGACAGCGGCGAGCTGCGGCTCACCGCCAGCATCGGCATCGCCATGGGAGAGGGCGAGATACGCCAGCCCACGCGGCTCATCCAGCAGGCCGACCTGGCGATGTACAAGGCCAAGCGCCAGGGCCGTAACACCTACCAGTGGTACACACGAGACCTCAATCACAAGGTGAGCGAGCGGGTCGCCCTGCGCAATGCCCTGCAGCGCGCCATCGACGATCAGCAGTTCGAGCTGCACTATCAGCCGCAGGTGCATGGCGTCACCGGCTCGATCCTCGGCTTCGAGGCGCTGATTCGCTGGTGCCACCCGGAGCGCGGCTACATATCGCCCATCGATTTCATCAGCCTGGCCGAGGATACCGGCCAAATCATCCCGATCAGCCAGTGGGTGCTCACCACCGCCTGCCGGGACAACGTCTACCTCAACGGCCTGGGGCTTGGCGACTTCGTCATGGCGGTCAACGTCTCGCCCATGCAGTTCCATCGCCCGAACTTCCTCGACGGTATTTCCCAGGCCCTGGAGGCCTCCCGGCTGTCCCCTCGCTGCTGGAGCTCGAGCTCACCGAGGGGGTGCTGATGGACGGTTCCGGGAGCGCCATCGACAGCCTCCACGCGCTGCGCAAGCGCGGCATCCAGATCGCCATCGACGACTTCGGCACCGGCTTTTCCAGCCTCAGCTATCTGAAGCAGCTGCCCATCGACAAGATCAAGATCGACCGTTCCTTCGTGCGCGAGGTGATCAGCGACCACCGCGACGCCGCCATCGTCCAGGGCATCCTCTCCATGGCGAGCCCGCTGCAGCTCAAGGTGGTAGCCGAAGGGGTCGAGACCCAGGCCCAGCTTGCCTATCTCAAAAAACACCTCTGCGATGCCTTTCAGGGCTACCACTTCGCCCGCCCCATGCCGCTGGCCGAACTGGAGCCCTTCCTGCGTGAGCACCAGGCCACCCAGCAGCTGCAGCAGGCGCACCAGCACGGCGACGAGGGCCGCCAGACGCTGCTGCTGCTCGACGATGAAGCCAACATCCTGCGCGCCCTGACCCGGACCCTGCGGCGCGACGGCTACCGTATCCTCACCGCCGAGACCGCCCAGCAGGCCTTCGAGCTGTTGGCCACCGAGGAGGTGCAGGTGATCATCAGCGACCAACGCATGCCGGGCATGAGCGGCACCGAGTTCCTGGGGCAGGTCACCGAACTCTACCCCCAGACCCTGCAGATCGTGCTCTCCGGCTACACCGACCTCAAGACAGTCACCGCCGCGATCAACGAGGGCGCCATCTACAAGTTTCTCACCAAGCCATGGGACGACGATGAGCTGCGGCTGGTGGTCCAGCAGGCCTTCCGCAAGGCCGCCAGACGCAAGGTTCGGGAACAGGCGCATGGGCATCAGGACGGCTAGGCCATCTGCCCCTTCAGCGCCAGCGTTGAATGCCTCGGTGCTGGGCCCCGTGCCAGGTTGCTAAGGTGGAAGCAGCGGGGAGGTCGCCGGGGCGACACCTCCCCCGACTCCGAGGGGCTGCGATGCAATGGCGAAAGGGGCGTGAAGGCGGCTGGGATCCACAGCGCTGGAAGATGTTCTCGCTGATCGCCGGCCTGCTGCTGCTGGCGGCGCTGGGCACCGGGTTCAACCTGGTCGTGGTACAGATGCAGGCGGCGGCCTCCGCCTATGTCAGCGGCGAGAGCATCTGGTCGCGGGCCCAGGTCTCCGCGGTTCAGTATCTCGAGCGCTATGCCCTGACCGGCGACGCCGATACCCTGGCACAGGCGCGCGACTGGCTGAGATCCCGCTGGGGGATCTGCAGGCGCGCCAGGCCATGGAGGCTGACGAGCTGGACCGCGAGGCGGCCCGGGACGGGCTCTTACAGGGCCGCAACCACCCCGATGACATCCCCAACATGATCCGGCTGTTCCGCCACTTCGCCGAGGCCCCCTACTTTCGCGAAGCGGTGGCGGTGTGGCGCGACTCCGACCCCTACATCCTCGAGCTCGGCCGCCTGGCCGACCGACTGGAAGCCGAATGGCAGTCGTCCTCCCCATCTTCGGCGGCGCTGTCACGGCTGCGCGCGCGCCTTCACCAAGTCGACCAGGCGCTCGCTCCCCTCAGCGCCACCTTTCGCCAGGCCATCGGCGATGCTGCCCGCTGGCTGGGGCAGCTCCTGACCGCTGCCAGCGTGCTCTTCCTGCTGGTGCTGGGCCTGATCGCCTGGCTGCTGGGCTGGCGCCTGACCCGGGCGCTGACCGCCGCCGAACGCGCCTTCCGGGCCACTTTCGAGCAGGCGGCAGTGGGCATGGCCCTGGTGGATGACAAGGGCCGCCTGCTGGACGTCAATCAGGCCCTGTGCCAGATCCTTCGCTACCCGCGCCCCCATCTGCTCGGCCAGCGCTACCCCGACCTGGTGCATCCCGAAGACCAGCAGATCGGCCGTCAGGAGCAGCGCCGCATCCGCGCCCGCGAACTCGACAGCTACACCATCGAGCATCGACTGCTGCGCGGTGACGGCGACACGGTGTGGGGCAAGCTGACGGTGTCGAAGATCCGCGATGACCACGACCTGAGCGCCTGCCATGTGGCCATTCTCGAGGATGTCTCCGAACCGCGCCGGCTCTCCGCCAGGCTCCAGTACGAGGCCAACCACGACCCCCTCACCGGGCTCTACAACCGCCGCGCCTTCGAACGCAGCGTGGCGGAGGTGCTGCGCCAGTCGCGGACCGAAGGGTCCATCCATGCGCTGTGCTTCGTGGATCTCGATCAGTTCAAGGTGGTCAACGACACCGCCGGCCATGTCGCCGGCGATCAGTTCCTGCGCCAGATCGCCGACACCCTGCACCGCCAGCTGCGCGAGGGCGACCTGCTGGCCCGCCTCGGCGGCGACGAATTCGCCATCATCCTCGAAGACTGCGACATGCAGGGCGCCCATGAGGTCACCGAGAAACTGCGCGCCGCCGTGGCCAATACCCGCTTTCGCTGGGAAGAGAGCACCTTCAGCGGCGGCTGCAGCATCGGGGTGGTGCTGATCGATGCCGAGAGCCTCGACCCCGGCAACCTGCTGCGGGCCGCGGATATCGCCTGCTACCTGGCCAAGGAGCAGGGCCGCAACCGGGTCTACCTGCTGCGCGAGGACGACCGGCAGTTGGCCGAGCGACGCGGCGAGATGGCCTGGCTGAGTCGCCTTCGCGACGCCCTGGAGGAGCGGCGCCTCTACCTGGACGCCCAGCGCCTGGTCAGCCTGGAGCGGCCGGCGGCGCTACGCTATGAGGTCCTGGTGAGACTGCTCGATGAACAGGGCGGCACGGTCCTTCCCGCCGCCTTTCTCCCTGCCGCCGAACGCTTCGGGATGGCCCACCAGATCGACTGCTGGGTCATTGAGGAGGTCTGCCGCCAGCTGGCCGCGCACCCCGCGCACCTGGCCTCCCTGGAGGCCTGCCATATCAACCTCTCCGGACGCTCCTTCGATCACGAGGAGTTTGCGGACTTCGTCATCGGCATGCTCGACCGCTACGCCCTGCCCGCCGCAAAGCTCTGCTTCGAGATCACCGAAACCGCCGCCGCCCGCAACCCTCTCGACATCAACGCCTTCATGGCGCGGCTCGCGGAGCGGGGCTGCACCTTCGCCCTGGACGATTTCGGCGCCGGGCTCTCCTCGTTCGGTTACCTGCGCCGACTGCCGGTGGACTGCCTCAAGATCGACGGCACCTTCGTTCGCAACATCGCCAACGACGATACCGACCTGGCGATGGTTCGCGCCATCAACGAGATCGGCCAGACCCTCAACAAGACCATCGTCGCGGAGTACGTGGAGACCGGCGAGGCCCGGACGCTGCTCGAAGAGATGGGCGTGCACTATGTTCAGGGCCACGGCGTCCATCGACCCTGTCGCTTCGAGACGCTGCTGGCCAGCCGTCAGCCAGCGCCGGTGCGCTGAGACCTGCCAGCCGAGCCGAGTGCCGCCGGGCTCTGCGCCACCATGCGCACCACGCTGCCCACCACGATCAGGCAGGGCGAGGGCAGCGGCTTTGCCGCCAGCCTCTCGGGCATATCGGCCAGGGTGCCTACCAGCGACGCCTGCTCCGGCAGGCTGGCGTTGGCCACCAGCATGATCGGCCAGTCGTCGGGCAGCCCGGCCTGGCGCAGCCCCTGGCAGATCGCCTCGACCTTGGTCAGCCCCATGTAGAAGATCAGCGTCTCGTCCCGGCGTGCCAGGGTGTGCCAGTCGGGCTCGCCGTCGGCGCGGCACCGCTGCGCGGTGACGAAGCGCAGCTGCTGGGCGTGGGCCCGGTCGGTGAGCGGGATGCCCATGCCGGCGGCGGCCGCCGAGGCGGCGGTGATGCCCGGCACGATCTGGGCGGGCACGCCCGCCTCGCCCAGGGCGGCCAGCTCCTCGCCCAGGCGCCCGAACATCCCCGGGTCGCCGCCCTTGAGGCGCACCACCGACTTGCCCTGCCCCGCCAGCTTGACCAGCAGCGCGCCGATCTCGGCCTGGGGCACGCTATGGTGGCCGCGCGCCTTGCCCACGTAGTAGCGCTCGCGGCCGGGGGAATCAGCGCCAGCACCTCGTCGCCCACCAGGCGGTCGTAGACCACCGCGTCGGCCTCGCCGAGCAGGCGGGCGGCCTTGAGGGTCAGAAGCTCCACGTCGCCGCTTCCCGCGCCTACCAGGTAGACCCGGCCGGTGCGGCCCTCGCCGCCCAGGCTCGCGTCGTCCGCCGGGGTGCAGCAGTGCGCCGCGCTTCGGGGCGAGCGCAGCAGGCCGCCCAGCCCGTTCAGGCGTGACAGGGCGCCCGCCACCGGCGCCATCCGCCCGAGAGCAGGCTCAGGCCACAGCAGAGTCTTCAGTCGGCTCAGCGCACGCATGGGCCTTCTCCTCTTCGATCAGCGATTTCAGCTCGGGAATGCAGCTGCCACACTGGGTACCGCAGGCCAGCCGGGCCCCCAGCGCCTCGACGCTGGCGTCGCCGCCGCGAATGGCCTGGAGGATGCAGCGCTGACCGACCTGATGGCAGCTGCACACCACCGGGCCGCTGTCGGCGGCGCCGTCGTCGCAGCCGGCCAGCAGGCGGCGCCGGCGCTCGGCGGACAGGGCCTCGCCCCGGGCCGCCTCGGCGAAGCGCTCGTCGAGCCAGGCCAACCCCGGCAGCTCCCCGGCGGCCCCACCATCAGCCACCAGCGCAGGCGACCGTCTTCGATGCCGGCGGCGCGCAGGCGCCGGGCGGCGGGGTCCTCCAGCCAAAGCGACGGGGCCACCGGCAGGTGGCGCGCCAGCCAGGCCAGCCAGTCACGCTCCGCACTCGCCGAGGCACCGGCCAGCTGCCAGCGCTGGCCATGGGCAAGGGGGATACGCGCCCAGTAGGCGCTCTCCTCGCACCAGTCGGGACTCACCACCAGGTCATCGGCCACCAGCAGGGTGGCCTGCCAGGCCACCGGCAGCGGCTCGAGCGCCACCGCCCCGTGCTTGGACTCGGGCTGGCCCGAGACCGGATCGAGGAGGGCCTCGAGCAGGCCGCCCATGCGCGCGCTGCCGCTGAACCGGTCGCTCCAGTGCATAGGCACGAACACCTCGCCGCGGCGCTGACCCTTGGCGAGCCGCACCCGCCCCCGGTAGCCGCCCCCGGCGCCGGTGAGCCGGGCCAGCTGCTGGTCGCTGACCCCAAGTCTCGCGGCATCGTCGGGATGGACCTCGATAAAGGGCTCGGCGCGGTGGTTCATCAGCCGCGGCGCCCGGGCGGTGCGGGTCATGGTGTGCCACTGGTCGCGGATGCGTCCGGTGTTGAGGCGCAGCGGTCGCGCCACGGAGAGCCTCTGCTCGGGGCCGCGCGGGCGCACCGCCACCAGCCGCGCCAGGCCGTTCGGCGTGGCGAAGCGGCCATCCTCGAAGAGCCGCGCGGTGCCCCGGGGCGCGGCGGCGGTGACCGGCCACTGGATCGGCGCCAGGGCATCGTACGCGGTGCGGTCGAGCCCGGCCAGCCCGGAGATATCGAACAATCGCACGCCGCCACCCGGGGCGTCGGCAGCATTCTCGAAGCCCGAAAGCCGGGCATGCTCGGCGAATATCTCGCAAGGATGCGAGTAGTCGAAGGCCTCGCCATAGCCCAGGCGCCTGGCCACCTGGGTGATGATCCACCAGTCATGCTGCGCGTCTCCCGGCGGCGGCAGGATACCCCGCTGGCGGGAGATGCGCCGCTCGGAGTTAGTCACGGTGCCGTCCTTCTCCGACCAGCTCGAGGCCGGCAGCACGATATCGGCATAGGCCAACAGGTCGGTATCGGTCACGCACTCGGAGACGATCACCAGCGGGCACTTGGCCAGCGCCGCCCGCACCCGGTCGACCCGGGGCAGGCTGACCGTCGGGTTGGTGGCCATGATCCACACCGCCTGCACCTCGCCGCGCTCGATCGCCTCGAACAGTGCCACCGCCTTGTGGCCGGGCCCTTCGGGCAGGGTCGGGGTGAGCGTGGCGGTGGTCCAGAAGCGGGTGACCCGGTCGAGGGCCCCGGGGCTGTCGTAGTCCATGTGGGCGGCCAGCTGGTTGGCCAGCCCGCCCACTTCGCGGCCGCCCATGGCGTTGGGCTGGCCGGTGATGGAGAAGGGCCCGGCGCCGGGCAGGCCGAGCTTGCCGCCGGCCAGGTGGCAGTTGATGATGGCGTTGCCCTTGTCGGTGCCGCTGCTCGACTGGTTGACCCCCTGGGAGTAGAGGGTCACCACGTGCAGCTGGCTGGCGAACCAGTAGTAGAAGGTCTCCAGGCGCTCCGGGTCCAGATCGCAGTCGGCGGCCACCGCGGCCACCGAGACGTCGTCTTCCCGGGCCGCGGCCAGCGCCTCCTCGAGGCCCTGGGTGTGGCGCTCCAGATAGACCCGATCGAGCCGGCCCTTGTCGGCCATCCAGGCCAGCAGGCCGTTGAACAGCCGGGCGTCGCTGCCGGGCTTGATGCCCAGGTAGAGATCGGCGATCTCGCAGCTGTCGGTGATCCGGGGGTCGATCACCACCACCCGCATCAGCGGATTGCGGGTCTTGGCCACCTTGAGGCGCTGATAGAGCACCGGATGGTTCCAGGCCAGGTTGGAGCCCACCAGCACCACCAGCTCGGCCTCCTCGAGGTCCTCGTAGCTGCAGGGCACGGCATCGGCGCCGAAGCTGCGCTTGTAGGCGGCCACCGCCGAGGCCATGCAGAGCCGCGAGTTGGTGTCCAGGTGCGGGGTGCCGAGAAACCCCTTGAAGAGCTTGTTGGCGACGTAATAGTCCTCGGTGAGCAGCTGACCGGAGAGATAGCTCGCCACGCTCTCCCGCCCGTGGCGCGCCTGGGTCGCCGCCAGCCGCTCGGCCACGGTGGCAAGCGCGGTCTCCCAGTCCACCTCGACGCCGTCGACCCGGGGCCGGGTGAGCCGGCCGTGATCGCCCAGCGTCTCGTGCAGGGCCGAGCCCTTGACGCACAGTCGGCCGTAGTTGGCGGGATGATCGCTATCCCCGGCCACGGCGGCGATTCGCTCGCCGTCGACCTCTGCCACCACGCCGCAGCCGACGCCGCAATAAGGGCAGGTAGTTTTTGCCTGGTGCATGCCGTTCTCCTGGTCGGGGTCGGTCGGAAACGCAGACGCCCATCAACGGCTACCTTGGTAGACAGACGTTGATGGGCGTCGTTGCCGCATCTGAAGGGGGACTTGCAAAGGGCATCTGCAAAGAGCGTTTGCAAAGCGTGTGCCAGAAGCCGCTTTCCCCTCCCCTACCAGTGAGCTGAGTGTGATCGCAGGGTATCCGAGGCGTAGCGTGACGCCGGCGATTCGCACCAGCGGCTGCCGCCAGGTGCACTGCTTGCACCAAACCAGTGCCGACTCGGCGCCGCGGCGTAGCCCTTACCCGCGCCGTTGCCGCGGCGCGTCGGCTCTCGGGATGCTGGAATGCATCTTGCATACCCCTGGGCAGACGTGACTTCCCACCAATGACGACACTGCCATGCCCCCCCAGACCGCTACTTTAAAGGTGCTGCTAGTCGACGACGAGGTCGTACGCGCCGCCATGGTCGAGGAGGCCCTGATCGCCGAGGGCCATGAGGTCATCTGTCGGCTGCAGAGCCCGGCCAGCCTCAACGAGATGGTCGCGCGTCACGAGCCCGACGTGGTGATCATCGATATGGAGTCCCCGACCGCGACACCCTCGACAGCATGGCCCTGCTCAACCGCGAGAACCCGCGTCCGGTGGTGTTCTTCGCCGACCAGCACGACCCCGACACCATGCAGGCGGCCCTCAAGTCGGGGGTCAGCGCCTATGTGGTCGACGGACTGGTGGCCGGCCGAGTCAAGCCGATCATCGAAGTGGCCATCGCCCGCTTCGACGCCTTCCAGTCGCTGCGCCGCGAACTCGACCAGACCCGCAACCAGCTCGCCGACCGCAAGCGCATCGAGCGCGCCAAGGGGCTGCTGATGAAGCACCAGGGCTGCGACGAGGAGCAGGCCTACCGCATGCTGCGCAAGCTGGCCATGGACCGCGGCCAGCGTATCGCCCAGGTAGCCGACAGCGTCATCGATGTGCTGGAACGCCTGACGCCCCCATCGTCCGAGCCTGAATAGGGATTCCCCATGAGTGTGACATCGACTCCCCCTCCCCACCGCCACCCGACGGCCAGGCCGCTGCCCCCTGAGCTCGACCGCGTGACCCTGGGCTTTATCCCGCTGCTGGATGCCGCCCTGCCGGTGATCGCCCGCGAGCACGGCTTCTTTGCCGAGCAGGGGCTAGAGGTGACGCTATCCCGGGAGAACGCCTGGTCCACCCTGCGCGACAAGGTCGCCGCCGGCCTACTCGACGGCGCCCAGATGCTCGCCCCATGCCCTTGGCCATGAGCCTGGGCCTGGAGCGCGCGCCCTGCGACACCCTGGCGCCGATCACCCTGTCGCGCAACGGCAATGCCCTGGTGCTGTCCAGCGCGCTTGCCGATGCCTGTAACGTCAGCCTCGATGACGCCCCCGAGACCAGCGCCAGGGCGCTGGCCCGCGGGCTGGGCGAACAGGCCGAGCGGCGGCGACCGCGCCTGGCCATGGTCTACCCTTTCTCCTGCCAGCACTATCAGCTGCGCGACTGGCTCACCCTCGGCGGGCTCGACCCGGACCGCGACGTGGAGCTGACGGTGCTGCCGCCGCCGCGCATGGCGGATGCCCTGGAGGCCGGCGAGATCGACGGTTTCTGCGTCGGCGAGCCCTGGGGCAGCCTGGCCCAGCATCGCCAGACCGGGCGCATCATCGCCACCGGCGCCCAGCTCTGGCCAGACGCTCCGGAGAAGGTGCTGGGCGTGACCCGCTCCTGGGCCAGACGCTATCCCGCCACCCTGGCCGCGCTGATTCGGGCGCTGATGGCGGCCAGCCAGTGGCTCGGCGCGGCCTTGGCCCATCGCCGCCAGGCCCGAGACTGGCTGGCGCTGCCGCCCTATCTCGACCGCTCGGTGAGCCATCTCGACACCCTGCACCTGGACAGCGTCCCGATCCACCAGCGCCTGTGCGGCGCCGGCGTGCTGCGCCCCGATATCGAGGCCATGGGGCGGGTGGCCGAGGCGCTGAGCCGCCACCTGGAAGGCCGCGGCCGCTCACTGGACATTCGCACCCTGCACGAGTGCTACGCCCCCGTGCATTTCGATGCCGCCATGCACCAGTGATGTGCATGGCATCCGCCGCGCGGCGCGCTCCGGCCCGCGCCACTCCTCTCCAATCCCTTGAAAGAAAAAAACAAAACCGTGCCACACGGCATCTTGGCCGGTTTCTTGATAGGTGAAGGGCAGCACGGTGATCAAAGGCGATCACCCCTGACGACACACGAACGCATCGGACGAAGGCGTCCCAGCGCACCCTCCCCCGGGAGGCGACGCGCCGGGGCGCCTTCTTTCGTTGTCGCCACCCCTTTTTACTCAGCGGAGGTGCCTGAGCATGCATCAAGCCCCCATCCAGCGAACGAGCACCTGGTCATCGTCGGCAACGGCATGGCAGGCCACCGGCTAGTGGAAGCACTGGCCGGCAAGCCGGGGCGGCCAGCGCGCATCACCGTGATCGGCGACGAACCGGACCCGGCCTACAACCGTATTCTGCTCTCCCCGCTGCTGGCCGGCGAAATGGCGCGTCCGGCGCTGACCCTGCACGACAGCGACTGGTACGCGGACCAGGGGATCGACCTGATCCTCGGCGAGCGGGTCACCGACATCGACCGCGCCGCACGGCGCCTGACCACCGACAGCGGCCGCACCCTCGACTACGACCGGCTGGTGCTGGCCACCGGCTCCCGCCCGGCCCGCCCCCGGTGCCGGGGCTCGAGCTGCCCGGCGTGGAGGTGTTTCGCGACCTCCGCGACGCCGAGGCCCTGATGCGCTTCGGCCAGCATCGGGCCGCCAAGGGCGGCCACGCCGTAGTGATCGGCGGCGGCCTGCTGGGCCTGGAAGCCGCCGAGGGGCTGCGCAAACGGGCACAGGGCAAGCGCGCACAGGACCAAGGCGGCCTGCAGGTGAGCCTGCTGCAGCGGGACGACCGCCTGATGAATCGCCAGCTCGACCTCACCGCCGCCCGGCTGCTCGAAAACGAGCTGCGCGGCCGCGGGCTCGACATTCACACCGACGCCCGGCTCGAACGCCTGGAGGCCGGCGCCGACGGCCGCGTCGGCGCCGTGCACCTGGAAGACGGTACCCGGCTGCCCGCCGACTGCGTGGTGGTGGCCATCGGCATCGTGCCCAACGTGGCGCTTGCCCGCGCGGCCGGGCTCGAGGTCAACCGCGGCATCGTCGTCGATGCCTGGCTCACCACCAGCGACCCGGCCATTCACGCCCTGGGCGAATGCTGCGAGTTCGAGGGCCAGACCTTCGGCCTGGTGGAGCCCATCTGGCGCCAGGTCGAGGTGCTCGCCACCCACCTCGCCGGCGAGACGGTGGACGGCTATGTCGACACCCCCTGCGCCACCAAGCTCAAGGTCAGCGGGGTCTCCCTCTACGCCTTCGGCCCCACCGAGCCCGACCCTGACCACGAGGTGCTCAGCTATCGCGACCCCCAGCAGGGCGACTACCGCCGCCTGCTGCTGAAAGACGGCCGCCTGGAGGGCGCCGTGCTCTACGGCGACACCGCCGCCGGCCCCTGGTACTTCGAGCAGGCCCTGGCCGGGCGCGATCTCAGCGCCGGCCGCGCCGGCCTGCTGCTCGGCGCCGCCGACGCCCAGGCGCAGCTCGACGATGCCGCCGACGCCGCCACTGATTCACCGCACAGCCCCGCGAAGGAGGCCGCATGAACACGCCCGCTAAACCGCAACTGATCGTCATCGGCAACGGCATGGTCGGCCACCACCTGGTCGAGCAGCTGGTCGAGCGCGGCGCCACCGAGCGCTACGCCATCACCGTGTTCGGCGAGGAGCGCCATCTGGCCTACGACCGCGTGCACCTCTCCGAGTACTTCAGCGGGCGCGACGCCGAGTCCCTGGCGCTCTCCACCGCCGACTACTATGCCGAGCACGGCATCGAGCTGCGCCTTTCCGAGGCGGTGTTCGCCATCGACCGCGACGTCAGCGAGGTGGTCACCGACCAGGGTCGCTACCCCTACGACCGCCTGGTGCTGGCCACCGGCTCCATCCCCTTCGTGCCGCCGATTCCCGGCAACGACCGCGAGGGCTGCCTGGTCTACCGCACCCTGGAGGACCTCGACGCCATCCGCGAGGCCGCCGAGACCGCCACCACCGGCGTGGTGGTGGGCGGCGGCCTGCTCGGCCTCGAGGCGGCGGGCGCCCTGCGCGGGTTGAACCTCGATACCGCCGTGGTGGAATTCGCCCCGCGCCTGATGCCCATGCAGGTGGACAGCGAAGGCGGCGAGCTGCTGCGCGAGAAGATCGAAGCGCTGGGCGTGCAGGTGCTCACCGGCCGCGCCACCCAGGAGATCGTCGACGGCGAGGCCAGCCGTCACCGCATGGTGTTCCAAGACGACAAGGTGCTGGAGACCGACCTGATCGTCTTCTCCGCCGGCATTCGCCCCCGCGACGAGCTGGCCCGCGACAGCGGCCTGGAGATCGGCGAGCGCGGCGGCGTGGTGATCGACGACCACTGCCTGACCAGCGACCCGGCCATCCTGGCCGTCGGCGAAGTGGCACTGTGGAACAACAGCATCTTTGGCCTGGTCGCCCCCGGCTACCAGATGGCCAAGGCCGCCGCCGTCACACTGCTCGAAGGCAATGAGCCCTTCAAGGGCGCCGACATGAGCACCAAGCTCAAGCTGATGGGCGTCGACGTAGGCTCCATCGGCGACGCCCACGGCGACCGTACCCCCGGCGCACGCCAGTTCCGCTTCCTCGACCCCATCAAGCAGCAGTATCGCAAGCTGGTGGTCTCCAGCGACGGCAAGCGCCTGGTGGGCGCCATGCTGGTGGGCGACAACAGCTACTACGACACCCTGCTGCAGTACTACGCCAACCGCATCGACCTGCCCGAGGACCCGGCCTCGCTGATCCTGCCGGCCGGCAGCGACGCCGCCCCCGCGCTGGGGCCGGATGCACTGCCCGACACCGCCATGATCTGCTCCTGCCACAATGTCACCAAGGGCGACGTCTGCGCCACCATCGACGCCGGCGCCGAGGACCTCGGCGCGGTGAAGGGCGACACCAAGGCCAGCACCGGCTGCGGCGGCTGCGCCGCCCTGCTCAAGACCCTGGTGGACCACGAGCTGGAGAGCCGCGGCGTGGAGGTCGACAAGTCGATCTGCGAGCACTTCTCCCATACCCGCCAGGAGCTCTACGACATCGTGCGGGTGGAGGGCATCAAGACCTTCAGCGAGCTGATGGAGAAGCACGGCAACGCCGACACCCACGGCCTGGGCTGCGACATCTGCAAGCCGGCGGCGGCCTCGATACTCGCCTCCTGCTTCAACGAGCCGATCACCGACGCGGCCCATATTCCGCTGCAGGACACCAACGACACCTTCATGGCCAACATGCAGAAGAACGGCACCTACTCAGTGGTGCCGCGCATCGCCGGCGGGGAGATCACCCCCGACAAGCTGGTGGTGCTGGGCCAGGTGGCGCAGAAGTACGACCTCTACACCAAGATCACCGGCGGCCAGCGCATCGACCTGTTCGGCGCCCGCCTGGAGGACCTGCCGTCGATCTGGGGCGAGCTGATCGAAGCCGGCTTCGAGACCGGCCACGCTTACGGCAAGTCGACCCGTACCGTGAAGTCCTGCGTGGGCAGCACCTGGTGCCGCTACGGCGTGCAGGACAGCGTGGGCATGGCGATCGAAATCGAGCACCGCTACAAGGGCCTGCGCGCCCCCCACAAGCTCAAGTTCGCCGTTTCCGGCTGCACCCGCGAGTGCGCCGAGGCCCAGAGCAAGGACGTCGGCGTGATCGCCACCGAGAACGGCTGGAACCTCTACGTCTGCGGCAACGGCGGCATGCGCCCCCGCCATGCCGAGCTGTTCGCCACCGATCTCAGCGACGAGGAGCTGTTCCGCTACATCGACCGCTTCCTGATGTTCTACATCCGCACCGCCGACCGCCTGCAACGCACCTCGGTATGGCGCGAGAACCTGGAAGGCGGCCTGGACTACCTCAAGGAGGTGATCCTCGAGGACAGCTTAGGGATAGGTGAGGAGCTGGAGCGTCAGATGCAGGCCGTGGTCGACACCTACGAGTGCGAGTGGGCGGGCGCCATCAGCGACCCGGAGAAGCTCAAGCGCTTCCGCAGCTTCGTCAACGACGCCCGCCCGGACCCGGACATTATCTACACCACCGAGCGCGGTCAGTTAAGGCCCGCCTAATGGCATCCAGGCCCTTATGGGAGGCCGGCTCTGCCGGGCGAAGCCTCCCCCTTTGTGGGAGGCCGGATCTACTGCCCCCCCCTTTGTGGGAGGCCGATTTATCGGGCGAAGGCGCCGTCAGGCGCCCTTTGTCGACCGAACCAGGAGTTTTTTCATGACCACCGCTACCGCAGCAGCCAACACCATGACCCAGACCTGGCAAACCCTCTGCACCCGCACCGACCTAGTGCCCTACTCCGGCGTCGCCGCCTGGGTGGAAACCCCGGAAGGCCCCGCACAAGTCGCCGTTTTCTACCTGCCCGGTCACGCCCAGGAGCTCTACGCCATCGACCACCACGACCCCTTCTCCGGCGCCAACGTCATCGCCCGCGGCATCGTCGGCGACCTCAAGGGCCAGCCGGTGGTCGCCTCGCCGATCTACAAGCAGCACTTCCGCCTGGAAGACGGCCAGTGCCTGGAGGACGAAGCCGTCACGCTGCGCACCTGGCAGGTGAGCTTCAAGGGCGATGAGGTATGGATCGAGGCGTGAGGTTTCGGCCTACTGGAAAGAAAAAAGCCGCCGACGCATGAAAAGCGTCGGCGGCTTTGGATAAGCCCACCCCATCTCAACCGCGAAGCGCTGCCTCGATCTCGGCGATGTCGATTTTCCTCATCGTCATCATGGCCTCGAACGCCCGCTTGGCGGCGGCGCGGTCGGGACTGGTGAATGCCTTCGTCAGCGCGATGGGGGTAATCTGCCATGAGATGCCCCACCTATCCTTGCACCACCCGCATTGGCTCTCCTCGCCGCCATTGCTGACGATGGCGTTCCAGTAGCGATCCGTCTCCTCCTGATCTTCGGTCGCCACCTGAAACGAGAACGCTTCGCTATGCTGGAAGGCAGGCCCGCCGTTCAGCCCGAGGCACGCAACGCCCAGCACGGTGAATTCGACCGTCAAGACGCTCCCCTCCTTCCCCGCTGGGTAATCCCCAGGGGCCCGGTGCACCGCGTCGAGCGATGAATCGGGGAAAGTCTCGGCATAAAATCGTGCGGCTTGCTCAGCATCGCCATCGTACCAAAGGCAGATCGTGTTCTTCGCCATGTGCTTCATGATCAGCTCCCTTCTGTGGGTGATTGTTGTGGGTGACAATCTCATGTCGAACGGAGCTGCTCGAAATCGACAGGGGTGGTGGGTAGTCACATGTGAGCCGATATCAAGGTCACCCGAAAGGTCTGGAGCGCGCGGAAGAGCTTGTTAGTTTCAACTAGTAGTTAGAAAGTTGACATTTACCACTGACTGCGAAGCTGCCACCAAACAGGGACTCCACTGACCTCTGGCACAGGAGCCGATATGACTGCGTCAGCCTCGGCTCCTAAGCTGGAGTGGCAGAGCGTAACTGAACAACAGTTGGGACCTCGCAGATTCCCAAGGCCTGCTTGGTTCCCGGTGACAGCCGATCAATTTTTTCTGCGATCCAATCAACCAAACCATAGCCATCAATGACCGTTATGTTATTATCTCCTGCTCGGTCTATAAGGCCCACATCGACTGAGGCCGACGTAACAAAAACTAGGTCATGATCCGAATATTCTGCGGCCGCCAGCCTCCTTATTTCTTCAAGCTGCTTTATCCCATGGATTCCTGACTGACCCTGATGATGCTTTACCTGAACCAAGATTTGGACTGTTACGCATTTATCTGTGCGTGATGCTTTAACATCGGCGTCAGCGTAGCTACCGAGCGCTCTTTTTGACATAATCTCTGCCCGATAACCATCAAGCATCAACAGCTCCTTCACCAATTTCTCCAACCCAATTCCACCCGCGCGCAAATTTGTTTTTCCCGCTTGTATGTTTGCGAGCAATTCTTTCTTGAAAAACTCTTCCTTCTTTGCCACTTCTTCAGCAACAATGCTAGTCCATGAGTAGATTCCTCCGCTCTCAAGAGATTCCAAAGCCTGCTGAATCTCACAGCCAAACTCAGTCAGGTCGTTCACTGTCATTCCTTGAACACGGATCCTACGTTGAAAAGCCTCTGAAAAAGACGCTCTTGGAATCGTCAGTATCTTTCCGTCTTTTCCGCGCGGAAAATGAACTCTACGTTGATTAACACGATCTACATCGGCGTAGGACTCATCAAAAAAAATCGCACCCTCAGCCCGCCCAATGGCAACAGTATATGGCATTGGAGAAACAACAACGTCCCCTTGGCGGATAGCAAAAAAACGTCTAATTTGGTTTGCCCAGCGCCCAATACCATAGGCTGCATTAATACTAGCTATGGCCTGCTCCGCAGTCTCCATCTTGGAAAAATCAAAGCCAGACCACCCAACCCCAACAATAGATTTTTCTACCAAGGCCGGCAAAGTTCTTACCAAGTAGAATTTTTGGGCAAGGCTTTCCATAAACAAACCTCCTATAAGATTAGACTCACCAAGCCACACTAGGCAACCGTAATCTAACCAAAAACCTCATAACTGGTTGATCCGAGGGGTTTTTATGGGTTACAACTAACAATCTTGTTAACTCCAATCTTCCCATCGCTTACCTACTGCATGCCACGGCAATGCAGGTTGGCTTCTAATTTTTCTGCTCTTACCGTTCTGAATGTGATGAGTTTCTATGGTATCAAAGATACGCCTTCCCTTACGATCAAAGCGGACCAGAATAAGAACAAGTGGCTCTGGAGAATTACCCCATTGAGTTCTTACAGCATTTAAATTTTCTTCATGGAAATTGTTATCAGAATAGGAAATAAAGACTGATAGCTCACAGTTTTCCTTGGTTTCATGCAGCTGCCTCACTTCATTTACTTTTTCAATCTTCCTCGGCTCGTACCATTCCCACTCCAGATTGGAAATTACTTTTTCACCGTTATCTTTAATGACAGCGTCAGTTCTATTGCCATGCTCGAAGTACATGAAATACCCAAGAAGATCTGATGCGGTTCTAGCACAAAACCCTATATGTGTTGTCCATTCAGCTCTAGATGCGGTCTCTTTGTGTTCCTTAGTGAGAGGGAAATCTCGATACCAAAGAACATTAAATAACGTTATGAAGTCTTTAGCAATACGTTTCAAATAACTCTGTCTCCGAAAGAGCTAATGCCAAGCTCACCGGCACATATTGCGGAGAGCGTTTTGGTGTAGAATGGAGCGGCGCGACACACACAAAAACATGCGTAGCAATATGTGTCCGCGTGCAGCTTTTTGCTAGATTTAGCCTTTTAGAACTGATACTAAACCTATTACAGCGCCGAGAAGTCCCGTAACAACCCCAAACCAAAAGCTGACCACATCACGCCTCGCTTTCTTCTCATTTCGAATAAGCTCGCGGACATGAAAAACGCCTTTCTCTGTTAATATTTTCTCGGGGCCGTTCTCGTCACCAAAGTCGAATTCTTCATACATTGTTGCATCTTGTGGGGACGGCATGGGAACAAGCAACTTATCAGCTTTTTTCTTGAAATAGCACGTTTTATGGAACTCAATCCATTGCTCTAATTCGTGACATCTCTGGTGTATGTAGGAGATATGACCTTGATCGTCTTCACCTGGCTTGTAACTCGCCTCGACTGACTCTGCTTCCTTTAGAAGCTTGCTCAGGGATTTATTCAATCTAGCAAGCTGACGTCTGTAAGATAGATACTCAATCATAATTCGCCTTGAAATCTGACAGATATTAGATGGCCTCGTTCCTCGCCCAAACCCCGGTTCCGGCACAGTGACCTTATAACTTTCTATGTGCCCACCATAGCTTGAGCCATCGACCAATGGCTTTACCAATCCCCACTGATATCTTGATTACGCGAGACAATCCCCGAAGAAGTGGGCGAATTAAACGCCGTCTATCAGGGGGGCACGCTTGTCCAGATTGGCAACTTTTGTCGTCGAATTAGCTACTTTTCCACCAACGACCGCAGCTAGTGCGATAAACAACCACCACCGCTGGTATCGTTCTTTCTGTTTACTCTCGATAGCCGCAGTTAAATCTTCTTGTTTCGCTTTGGAAGCAACCAGAGTCGGGATAATACATTCGCTAGCTAGTGCAACAGATCGTGTGATCATATATCTGTCTACCAGCACTTCCGGCCCATCAGGGAATGTTCTGCAGAATGCTGAGGGGGTTATTTGGCAAACACCTGATGGCCTAGCGTGTTGCCGAACCCCATTTCCAAGCTCTTCTACAGGGCAAACCGTGCGATTGTAGCGTTCGATCTCATTACGAATTTGGATGATTTCTTTTTCCGGCACCGACATTTTGATGCCAGCGTAGATTTCAGCGCTCTCAGCGGGACCTAGTTGATAGAAAGTGTGCTCCCCATAGGCTGCATATTCATTCAATGTTTGTTGTACATCAGAAGCCCAGGTGCAAGAAAGCGTTTCAGCCAAGCCTTCGGTCTTACAAAACTGATCGTAGCTTCGGACTTGGTTCAATAAATACAAACTCGCTGCTCGGCTTATTCGGTTTTCTTCGGCGAGCCTTGACACGTGACGACTGCCAACAGAATCTACCACGAAAAATACTCCAGCGAGAAGTGCCGTCGCATACCACAAATGATCATAGTAGCCACGGAATTTATCAGTTAGGTTGAAAGTGTCGTAAACAATTATAGTTACACACCACCCCGTTAGCAGACTTACGATTAAAAGAGGGAGCATGCCTAATGGACTCCCTAGGGAACCACCTCCAATATGAAACGAATCTGGAAGATAGTTTATTTGAGGCCATAACCCAGCGACGTTCAAAAGCCCAGGAGCAGCCAGTGCAGCAAAGGCAACGATAACACCACGCCACCGTGCGATCACAAATCCAGCGGCTAAAAGCGCACAAAGTAGAACTATCGAATAGAGCAAAAGGAGAGCCAAAATGGGTATTACTGCCTCTGCGGGAGACCAGTAACTTCCGACTATGCCCCCCTTTTCATTCCGCTCCAAAAAATTAGAAGACGCTAGCCCAATCCCTTCTAAAATCTGCTGAATGCTATACGCCGCACCGTAGAGAAATGCTATGTACGGGAAGAAAAAACTAGACAATTTCGACTCTCACCATATTTTCCATCTAACGCCCGGCTCACGCGCCGGTTTGTAGCCGCGAAGCGGCGGAAAATCGGTCGCTGTGCAGCCGATTGTTATGTATTTTGATCAGAATTTCGTGCGATAGCCCGCTTTGTGAACTGCTCCAAGTCTAACTCGTCTGAAATTCTTATTTGCTCCTCCCAAATATTTAGATTGGCATACGCAGTATGAAAATCCTCCCAATTTATAGGGAAAGTATCGAATTCTTCGATATTTCTCGCGAAACCAAACAATTTATTAACCATAGCCAAGAGCTCGCCAAGGCGATAGAAATAAGAAATCAAATTATGCCTCTGAGGCGTAAAATGCGCGTCGTCTTCGTCCTGAGAGACGTAACTTCGGAGTCGGGCATCGTGAACTTGAAGCCGCATAAGTATTTGAGAGAGGTAATCACCAACATCAGGTGGGGCATGACGAATACATTCTTGGAAAACTGGTTTATATTCTTTAGGAAGTTCCGGAATTTTGAACCTAGGCTGCGCACCAGGTGCTGCGTCCCAACCTTGCTTATAAACGGATGCGCTTTCTTTAAAATAGCCTACTAACTCGCTCAAAGCTGAAGGGAGAAATGCTTTTGATGCGAGGAAGTCACGCTCTCTCTGTCTTTCTGAATTAAAGCGAGAAATATTCAACGCCGTTATGCTGGCGATAAATGCCAATAGCTCAACATTTAAGCTTTGCCAACGGTCCCAAACATTCTGTACGTAAGTCCAATCGCCTCCACCCTGTATCCAAGGGGCCACGAACATGCAGATGAAATAAACCACGGCGACCACGGATACCGAATAGGTCAGCCCCCTGACAAAGTTGTCCGGCTTAAAAAATCTAAAACTCGCCATCATTCACCAGATTTGAGACTTTTTAGTACATAACGCCTGCCATCACCGGTGACAAAACCGGAGCGAAGCGAAGGTTTTGACATCCGGTGCATGGCTTGGTTATGTGCTTCTTCAGGCGGCGACAAGCTTCTTGACCTTAAGCTCTTTACGGTGCTGTTCAGCATGCCAGAGCTCATACTGGGATTGCTGGTTCAGCCAGCTCTCTGCCGAAGTGTCAAACGCAATAGAAAGCCGAATGGCCATCTCTGGACTAATGCCAGCCTTGCCGTTCAACACGGCACTCAGGGTTTTTCGACTCACTCCCAATGCTTCTGCAGCGGCCGTTACAGAGAGGCCCATGGGCTCCAGACAAAGCTCACGCAACACTTCACCAGGGTGGGGGGATTGTGCATCAACATCGGCAATACCTCAGTGGTAATCTTCGTAGCTCACTATCTCGGCGTCTCCGTCCTCGAACCGGAAGGTCACGCGCCAGTTACCACTGACCGTTACTGACCAAATTCCGGCGCGATTCCCCGAGAGCTCGTGCAGCCGAAGGCCTGGCAAGTCCATATCTTTGACGTCAGATGCTGCATTTAGCCTACCGAGAATCAGTCGAAGCCTCTTCGCATGAGCGGCCTGGATCCCTGCGGTGCTGCCGGACTTGAAAAATTTGGCCAAGCCCTTGTGCTTGAAGCTTCGAATCATGCCCTAAGTGTAACCTGTAACGCCTCGGGTGTCAAACGCACATAACGTTGGGCTCAGCCGCCGGTTTGGAGCGGCTGCGAAAGACCGGTCGGCTGCAGCCCTTGGTTAGCCATCCGCAATTTCGGACCACCGTAGGTAGAACAGAAGATAGGGATCTCGAATATCAAAAACGTCGTTTTCCCCATCCCACTCGACCACATTATCGTTTGCGGAATCATTTGCGATATTAGCTGTGTGATAACAAGCGTTTGTGATACTGGAACCACTCGGAGAGGCGCCATTGCATAAAGAACTAATCCTGTCTACCAGTGGCTGATACCTAAAGTTTAGACGAGGAGGGTCGATTGATAGCGCTTTAAGGAGAAGCCGATAGACATCCCCTTGCCATCCAAACTTTGATATGTAAATCTTTCTATCCGAACCTCGGGTTTTAGGTCCATCTAGCATTTTTTCAGCGATTGAACTGTAGTCAGTCGAAGCTACAGTTCTTCGGCATATTTCGTCGAAAAATTCTTTTTCGTATACCAAATCAATTGGGCTATCAGGGACGTCCCTTATCCCCTTTTCCAAACAGGCATTTAAGCACAGATATTGCATTAACTGAGGGGAGCCCGCTGCTTCTTCCGCAAGACGATCTACAAGTCCATTCCTATATACGATATTGGCTTTATCAAACCCCTTGTAAGCAATTTTTTTAAGGAAATCGCTATTCCAATAGTCGAAATCTATTGAGAAGAAACGCCCCCGGAGGTCAGGATTGCTGCGTATTACGTCGTCAGAATGGTAGGGGACAGAGGCACAGATAAACTTCACCCCCTGCCTGATCGCTTCTTTTATTTGTTCAGCTAAGTCAGATTGGATTGACTGCTCGATATAATGAAAGTCGTCAATGAAGACTACGAAATCTGTGTCCGCTAGCTCTCTAATTCCTGAATCAGTGAAGTCGGCGCCGACACTTCCCCTATCACCGCCAGTGCGCATTTTTTGACCTCCGATTCCGTCTCAGCCGCCGAACGCATACCTGCCATGGCCGACCAGGGCGGCGTCGACCGGCGACGGCAGCCCGTTTTGACATGCATTTCTACCCGCCGGGCACGGTGATGCTGGCTGCCGGTGACCGTCAGCCCTCTGCGTGATGTCGTTGTCCGACAGACGATCAGCATGGTGTGCCTCGGGGATAGCGAAGGCGGCATCGCAGGGTGTTCAACACCGTCATGCGCCCGATGTCCTGCCCGAAGTCGAGGATGACCTGCCGTGCCTTGTGGATCACGAGAGCCGCGCGATGTACCAACTCTTGGAGCACGGTGCGGATCCGGCGCCGCTTGGCGGGATGGCGCACCGGGCTCAGCTCGCCGGTCATGCCCATCTGGCCCATCAGCCGCAGGATGTTGTAGGCCAGCTGGGCGAGGTGCAGAATCAGATCATTGGTGGCGAACTTTCCCGACGGCAGCCGCTCCAGGTCGAGATCGGTCTTGATCTCGCTGTGAAACTGCTCATGAGTGGCATGCGCCTGGTAGCGTTTGATCACCGCCTCCGGCGCCTCGTCCAGGCTGGTCCACCAGCCTTCCAGCTCATAGTCCGGTTCGAGCAGTAACTGGCCATCGTGATCGGCGGTGCGCTCCACCAGACGCATCACGCGCTTGAGCTCGTACTCAGACCGACCATCGCGGATCGAGACGGTCTGCGTCCATAGTGCCTGGCGCTTTCCGGGGCGCAATTCTTCCCAATAGTCCGCCGCCACGGCCAGCCAGGTGTCCTGATCGGCCGTGGCCGAGTCCCGCGGGTTCCATTTGACGAGGTAGTCCAGCTGGCGGCCTTCCTCGGCAAAGGCCAGCCGCTGCCGTTCGAGAAGGGCCAGATGCGCTTGGCTGTCGAAGCCGCTGTCCTCACGCAGCAAGATAGGTCGCTCGGTCAGGCCTTGGGCGCGGGGCAGCACCCGCTCCAGGAAGGCGTTGCTCTCCTTCATGGTGTGCTGCTTGCCGGGACGCAGTTCCAGGCCCAGACACCACCCTTCGTTGCCCAGGTAGGCGGCGATTGGGGTGTAGCCGTCGACCTTCTTGTAGGTCCGCGAGACGCCTTCCTTCTTCGAGTTGCTGTTGTCCATGACGAAGGTGTCGATGTCGAGGCAGACATGTGTCGTCTCGGCGGTGATCGGTGCCTCCACCAGCGACAGCAGGGTGGTGGACCAGGTGGCGGTGCGTGCCTGCAGGTCGTTGGCGGCAAGCTTCTCCAGCCGCTGTCGCAGCGTCGCCGTGCTCGGCACCTTCTGCAGGGTCAGCAGTTGCTGGAAGGGCTTGTCGCGACGGAAGTTTTCGATGGCATCATAGTCGCTCATGCCCAGGCACAGCAGGCCCAGGTAGCTCTTGACCACGTCGCTGGTGCGCATGCCCAGCGTGGTGGGGAAGCGGCTGTCGATGCTGTCGACGCCGGCGATCTCGAAGCACTGCCCGATGATGGATAGCCCGGCGTGGCTGGTAAGGGTGCGGCGACTGGCGCGGAATTTGACGTTGGGCATGGCACTGTCTGGGTGAATGGCGATATCAGGTATATTGCCATGCAGGTCAGTGGGTTAGAAGCGCTTCAGGGGGCAGCCTCACGGATTCAGGTAATTAGCAGCTGCAAGAAATCAATCGCTGCCGTTTCTGACTCAGCTTGGCTACGACCATAACTCGCCGATGCAGATGTCTCCCCCTTCGCTTTCGCAACGAGAATTCCACCCTCCCCTCCAACCTTGCCTCCGATCGTTCCCGATTTCGTAGCGCTAGTACTGGAGCTCTTTTCAATCGGAGTTCCTATTATGTCGAAAACTCGCAGCCAAAGATCGGAGGGTGTTTTCACTCCAGCCCCGGTTACCTGGATTAAATTATCTCTTCCCAAAACATTCTCGACGAAGACAGTTTTACCGGACTTTGAGGGTCCAGATATTGACACCAGCATTGAGCCATCTTCAATTGTATCCTTCAGCTGATCTTCCTTATCTTTTAGGTGATCATCCACGTAGGTCCATGTTGGGAATCGTCCAGGTGTAAAGATTTCTCTGGTTCTCATTTCACCCTCAATTTAATTCTGATTGGCTAACGCGGAGCGCACCGGTGGCCTTTTTGAAGCGAAGCGGAAAAAAGGACATCCGTGTGCCGCGAATTGTTAAATTTTTACCTCAATGCACCTTTGCGATCTGCATACCGAAGAACTGCAGCAAGACGCCGAAGAACCCGGTTTGAGGAGATAGTCTTTGGATCGATAAAAACGTCCATTCCTGACCCATACCTCAGTAAATGTTGAGAATAGAGCTGGTTAAGTTCTGTGACTTCCGCTTGCACCCCTCTGGCTCGCAAATTGATGCCAGATACCTGCTCAACCTCTCTCAGCAATTTGTCCAAATTGTGTCCGATGCTTCTTAGCTGAGGTTCGTACTTATCGTAGTTCTGGAGCAAGAGGTAACCCTTCCCCAAGACTTCAATTCCCTGGCATAAAAGGTGCAGAACTACGTATTCATAACCGCCTTGCTTTCGAAGTAGCAAGGCGGCACCCATGAAAGATTTTCCCTTCTCGCACATGGATAATGCGATCAAGCGTTTACCATGTGGAGTCCAGTTGCTCATGACACCTGAAAGTTCCATAAATTTAACAGTGATTGGACGGCGCGTCCTGATATTGAATGAACATCCTGCGCGTTCAACGATTTTATCTGACGCGCCCCTTCTCTCCCAACGCATTGATTTTGCACCAGATTAAGTATAGCTCGGCCACCCATGCAGAATTCGCGCGCTTGCGCGTTTTGCCGGAACCAATAATACTGTATGTATATCCATATCAAGAGGGAGCCGCTGTATGGATACGCGCACCAGGCCGCCAAAGCTGATGGACCGTGTGAAGGCCACCATGCGGGTGAAGCGCTACAGCCCACGTACCGAGAAAACCTACTGCTACTGGATACGCTACTTCATTCGCTTCCATGGCGTGCGCCACCCTTCCAGCATGGGTGGCTCCGAGGTGCGTGCCTTCCTGGAACACCTTGCGGTGGAGCGCCAGGTGGCAGCCGCCACGCAGAACCAGGCGCTGAATGCTATCGTCTTTCTCTATCGCCATGTTCTCGAGCAGCCCTTGGGAGAGATCGGTGAATTCTCACGCGCCAAGCGCCCACGCCGATTGCCGGTAGTGCTATCCCATGAGGAAGTGATGCGCGTACTGGGCCACCTTTCCGGCTCCATGTATCTGATGGGGACATTGATGTACGGCTCAGGGCTGCGGCTCATCGAAACATGCCGCCTACGTGTCCGGGATATCGACTTCGAGCGTCAGGTGATTACGGTGAGGGCTGGCAAGGGCTTTGCCGGCGTGCGCAGCCCTCTGGGATAAGGAAAATCGAGGCGTTCAGGCACGCTACCGCCAGGGGATGCGGGTCACCAGCCCCCTCCTGGCGGTTACAGGCCGCCTGGATGCCATCATCGGATTACGCAGGAGTCCGATTCAGTCATCGAGGCAGCCAGAGATTTTTCTCACGAAAAAGATTGGCTCTTCACACTTTGGCGTGAATCCGTGCTTCTGGCTGCACTATGGGAGTCCGGCCCTGCCAGCGGTTCGACGCTTCGACGAAGGCGCCGCAGGCCCCTTTGGCAGTGCTGCGCACTGCTTCGCGAGCTAAAGTCGAGGCGTCGAACCGTCCCTCCCACAAAGCCATTTCACGCCAGTCTGCGATGATCCAAAAGAGTCGGGATTAGGCCACTGCTTCAGCCCGCTTAGCGCCAACCTACCGCCTTCTTCCGTGTAAATCCATGCGGTCGGGCCCGGCGATTGACCTTGGTCGCATCGGCGTGGGCGATGACTTACAGCATGTAAGCTATTTCTTACATCACTTGGCAGACTGAGGCTGCGCTGGCGTGTAAGGCGGCATTCGCCCTTGCCCTGGGGCGCTCTACAGCCCCAGCAGCTGCCATGCCAGCGGCAGGAAGAGCGCGGTGAATATCCCTGTCAGGCTCATGCCGAGCGAAGCGAAGGCGCCGGCGGTGGGGCCGAGCTCGAAGGCGCGCACGATACCGATGGCGTGGCCGTTCACCCCCAGCGCGAAGCCGAGGATGCGCGGGTCGGTGATGTTGAGCAGGCGGGCCAGCAGGGAGACGAAGAGGGTGGTCAGCACCCCGGTGATCAGCAGCCCGCCCAGCATCAGCGAGACCGAGCCGCCGATCTGCTCCACGATGCCGATGCTCAGAGGGGCGGTGACCGACTTGGGGGCCAGCGAGGCCAGCACGATGGGCGGCGCCCCCAGCAGCCAGGCGATCAAGACGGCGTAGAGCGCGGCCAGCATGGCGGCCAGGGGCAGGCAGCAGAGAATCGGCTTCCACAGGGCGACGATATGCCGGCGCTGCTGGTAGAGCGGCACCGCCAGCGCCACGGTGGCGGGGCCCAGCAGCAGCGTCAGCCCGGCCACGTTGCGCTGGTAGTCGGCGAAATCGAGGCGCAGCAGCCACAGGCCTGCCGCCGTGAGCACGGCGCCGATCAGCACCCCCGGGCACCAACTGGGCCGGCCCATGCGCTCGAACAGCGCCATGCCGGCGAGGTAGGCCGCCAGGGTCAGGGCAACGGCGAGTGCCGGGGTGTCCAGCAGCGAGGCGTAGAGGTCGTTCATGCCGGGGACTCCCTTCGTCGCGCTCCGTGTCTTCGCTGGGCATGAAGCGCCGCATCAGCCACAGCGTGGTCAACACGCTAAGGAAGGTGCCCACCAGCAGCGCCACCATCACCGCCGTCCAGTGGCCGGCGAACTCGTCGATCACGAAGAACACCCCCACCACCCCGGGCATGATCAGCATGGCGAGCAGCGGTATCAGCGCCTGGCTCGCCGTGGCGACGCTTTCGCTGAGCCCTCGACTCACCAGCAGCCAGGCCAGCAGCAGCAGGAGCCCCGCCATGGCGTGGGAGACCGGGAGCGCCAGCGCTTCGACGAGCACCTGGCCGAGCAGTTGGAAACCGAGCAGCCAGAGAAAGCCGCGCAAGAGTGTCATGTCGCCCCCATCCGGAAAGTGATCCGTCTATGGCCCCGCTGTGACTATCGAGGGAGAGCGGGTGCAGAGGTGAAGGGCAAAGGTTAACACGCTATCGGTTGCGTGGCGGGCACGCCGGGCGCATCGGTGTTGTCGTCGATGAGATCGTCAGGCCGAGGCGCCAAGCAGCGAAAAGAAGGTTCATCGCAGACTGGCGTGAACTTACCCTGTGGGAGGGACGGTTCGACGTCTCGACTTCAGCTCCGGTTCGACGCTTCGATGAAGCAGTGCGCAGCACTGCCAAAGGGGCGCCTGCGGCGCCTTCGCCCGGCAGAGCCGGCCTCCCACCAGAGAACCTGCCAAACATGTTCACGCTAAAGTGCGAAGAGCCGAAAAGAAGAAGGCGACCCACAGCCCCATCAGCAGCACGAAGCTCGACATGAACGCCGCCAGGCGGTGCATCACCTTGTTATACGTGCAGTGGATGAGGCTGTGCACCGCGCGGAGGGCGACGAAGAGCCAGGCGCCGAGGGCCAGCCAATCCGGCGTATGCTGCACGGCGAGGGATACGGCTGCCAGCCCGTAGAAGAGCACCGGCACTTCGAACAGGTTACGAAAGTTGTCGGCGGCCTGGACGTTCTCCAGCCGCGCGGACATCTGCAACGAGGTCGCGGCGGACTGCGGGTGGATGCGCTTTTCCCGCATTTCCGTGACCCGGGTATAGAGCAGCCGGATGCCGACGAGGAAGGTCAGGATCGCCAGCGCCAGCATGGCGCCGACGAGCGTGATATGAGCAGTCATATGGAGGTCCCCTGGTCAGTGCGCCCCTCAAGCTACCGATTTCCTTGAGGCAACGCCAGATCGCCCCGGGACCCTGGCCAGGCTTACAGCAGATGGAGAGATCTCTTACATGGAGGATTCACACCGAGACCGACAGCGACACCGCCGCCGCGGGATCACGCACTCCCCGGCACAAGGGGCGAGGGAGGATGGGCCGGCGCCGCCCAGGCGGCGCCGCCCAGGCGGCGCCGGCAGGTGCTGAGGTTAGCCGGCCGGCGGTTCCAGGCCGGCGTAGCGGACCCCGGTGAGCAGGGCCATTTCCCGATGCCAGGTGGCCAGGTCGTCCTTGTGGAACTGGCTCAGGGCGTCGTGGCCGCAGGCCCGGGCCATCACCTGCATCAGCTGGGTGGAGGCTTCGAAGAAGGTCTTCAGGCGCTGGGCGGAGCGGTCGACGTCGAGGCGCTGCCGCAGCTCCTCCTTCTGGGTGGCCACGCCGGCCGGGCAGTTGTTGGTGTGGCACATCCGCGCCGACACGCAGCCCACCGCCTGGATGGCGCTGTTGGCCAGGGCGATGCCGTCGGCGCCCAGGGCCAGGGCCTTGACGAAATCGATGGGCACTCGCAGCCCGCCGGTGATGATCAGCGTTACCCGGCCGCTGGCCTTCTGGGCATCCAGGTAGCGACGGGCGCGGGCCAGGGCGGGGATCGTCGGCACGCTGATATGGTCGCGGAAGATCTCCGGGGCCGCCCCGGTGGCGCCCCCGCGGCCGTCGAGGATGACGTAGTCGGCGCCGGCATCCAGGGCGAACTGGATATCCCGCTCGATATGATTGGCGCTGAGCTTGAAGCCCACCGGCACCCCGCCGGTGATCTCCCGCACCCGGTCGGCGAAGGCGCGGAAGTCGGCCACCGTGACGAGATCCTCGAAGGTGGGAGGAGAGGTCGCGTCGGTGCCCTCCTCCAGCCCCCTGACCTGGGAAATCTTGCCGCGGTTCTTGATGCCGGGGAGATGCCCACCGGTGCCGGTCTTGGCGCCCTGCCCGCCCTTGAAGTGGAAGGCCTGGACGCGCTCCAGCAGCTCCTCCCGATAGCCGAACTTGGCGCTGGCCAGCTCATAGAAGTAGCGTGAGTTCTCGGCCTGCTCCTCGGGCAGCATGCCGCCCTCGCCGGAGCAGATCCCGGTGCCGGCCAGCTCGGCGCCGCGGGCCAGGGCGATCTTGGCCTCCTCCGAGAGGGCACCGAAGCTCATGTCCGAGACGAACAGCGGGATCTTCAGCGTCAGCGGCTTCTTGGCCTCGGGGCCGATGACCAGCTCGGTGGCCACCTCGGCGTCTTCCATCAGCGGCCGCGTTGCCAGCTGGGCCACCATGAGCTGCAGGTCGTCCCAGTGCGGCAGGGTGTGGCGCGGCACGCCCATGGCGGTGATCGGGCCGTGGGCGCCCATCTTGGAGAGCCCCTCCTCGGCCAGTTGGTGGATGAACGCCACCGTGGGCTCCTCCTGAGTGGCCTTGGCGATCACCCTGTCGTCGCCGCTGGCGCCCGGCCCCTCCTTGCCTACCTGGTCGCTGCTGAACGACTTGTGGGTGCCGTCACAGAAAGGCATGTCCTTGGAGTGCTTGCATCGACAGAAATACCCCTCGCCGCCCTCCTCGGCCGTGTACTTCTGCGGCTTGAAGCCGGTATCCGCATGGGAGCCGTCACAAAAGGGCTGGTCGCTGGATCGACCGCAGGTGCAGAAGAAGTAGGTCTCTCCCTTCTCAAGCGTTTGCTTGATCGGCTTGTTGTCGGAAATCACCGGGTTGCTCATCACGGGTCGCCTTATTCTGAGAAATCGCCCCTATCACCATAGTCGCCGCCGCCGGAGGACGCTTTCACGCTGCATCATCCCCGCGGCTAGCGTTGAAGCCATCGACGGTAGCCGCGGAGCCGAGGCTTCATGCTGATGTCATAAAGCCAAGCAGGGCGAAACGGAGGAGATCACGCAACGCAGGTGACACTGGCCACGAGGGAGCCCGGCTGTCATGTGACGGTAAGGTGTCAGTGCCAGTGTCGAAGGTGCCGTCAACCCAGGAGTGCTGCCCCGATGGTACGACTCGACAAGAAAGCCAAGCGGCTCTACGTACTGGACACCAACGTCCTGCTTCACGACCCCGCTGCCCTGTATCAGTTCGAGGAACACGAGGTGGTCATTCCCATGACCGTGCTCGAGGAGCTCGACAAGCACAAGAACGGCATGCGCGAGATCGCTCGCACCGCCCGCCAGGTCAGCCGTACCCTCTCTGATCTGACCAATCAGGTGACCTTCGACGAGATCCAGCGCGGCATCCCCATCCCCCGCGCCGGCGGCACGCCGCTCGGCCGGCTGCGGTTCCTCTGCTATCCCGAACTCGAGCCCCTGGAGCATCTGGAGGAGAGTCCCGACAACTGCCTGCTGGCGGAGACCTGTCGACTACGCGACGAACGCCCCGACGCCTCGGTGATTCTGGTCACCAAGGACATCAACCTGCGGGTCAAGGCCGCCGCCCTGCGCGTGCCGGTGGAGGACTACCTCACCGACCGCGCCTTCAGCGACAGCGATGCCATGCCCGACGGCGTGCGCATCTACCCCGATGCCGACAGCGACGGCAGCGGCCCCTGGGAGGCGCTGAACGTGGAGGTCGCGGTGGAGCGGGTCGACCACCACACCTTCTACCAGCTCAGCGGCGAGCTGCCCGGCGACTGGCACCTGGGCATGCTGGTCTCCGACAGCGAGAACGGTGCCGGCTTCGAGGCCATCGTACGCGAACTCTCCCCGGCCAGGCTCGGCTGCAGCTGCTCACCAACTATCGCCACAAGGCCGGCGCCTGGGGCGTTCACGCCCACGACAGCCGCCAGAACTTCGCCTTGAACCTGCTGATGGACGACGATATCGACCTGGTGACCATCGCCGGGAGCGCCGGCACCGGCAAGACCTACATGACCCTGGCCGCCGCCTTCCAGCAGACCCTGGATGCCAAGCGCTTCGAGCGCATCGTCTTCACCCGGGCGCCGATCTCCATGAGCGAGGACATCGGCTATCTGCCCGGCACCGAGGAGGAGAAGATGTCGCCCTGGATGGGGGCCTTCCACGACAACATGGATAACCTGCTGCGCGACGAGAAGGACGGCTCGACCAGCTGGAGCGAGGACGCCACCCGCACCCTGATCGGCTCGCGGGTGCAGATCCGCGCCCCGGGCTTCATGCGCGGGCGCACCCTCAACGACACCTTCCTGATCATCGACGAGGCGCAGAACTTCACGCCCAAGCAGCTCAAGTCGCTGCTGACCCGCGCCGGGCGCAATACCAAGATCGTCTGCCTGGGCAATGTGGGCAGATCGATACGCCCTATCTCACCGCCAACACCTGCGGCATGGCGGCGGTGGTGCAGCGGTTCCGCGACTGGCCCCACGCCGGCCACGTGACGCTGAGAAGCGTGGAGCGCTCGCGGCTGGCACTGGCCGGCGAAGAGCTACTGTAATCTCCATAGGTTGGGGTAGCCCCCACTACCCCAACCAAAACCCCACCAGCAGCAGCAGCGCCACCCCCACCATCAGCGGCACCGCCAGGCGGCGGAAGCCGCGCTCATAGCGGCTCAGCTCGGCGAGCCCTTTGAGCAGGCGCCGCTCGGCCTCCACAAGCCGCTCGCGCCGCCGCGAGGCCCAGCCCTCGAGCGCCCGGCCGGCTCCGTCCAGGGCGCCGACCAGCTGCTGGGCCAGGGAGGCATAGAGCCACCAGAAATCGCCGGGCAGCAGCCGCCGGCTGATCCGCCAGGGCAGCGCCCGGGCCAGCTGCCAGACCGCTACCGCCAGCACCAGGCCCAGCCCCACCGGCCACAGCAGGCCCACCAGCTCCTCGGCGGGCGGCCAGTGCGGCCCCGGTCCGGCCATCGGCAGCCATAGCGGCACCGTGGCGGCCAGCGCCACACTGGCCAGCCAGGTCACCGGCATGGGTGCCCAGGTAGCGCCCTCGGCCTCGCCCCGCTCGCGCCACTGGCGCCACAGCGCCCGCGCCATCAGCGCCGTGGTGCCCACCGCCGCCAGGCTCAGCCACAGCACCAGCGTCGATAAGCCGCCGTCGTAGAGCGCCGCCTTCAGGGTCCACTTGGTGGAAAGCCCCGAGGCCAGCGCCCCGGTCAGCGATAGCGCCGGCAGCGCCAGCAGGGCCCACAGCAGCCAGGCCGGCAGGCGCGGGGGGTGCTCGCTGATGCCGACGCCCAAGAACAGCGCGCCCTTGGTCATGCCATGGTGGGCGGCGAACAGCACCAGCGCCGCCGAAAGCGCCGGCCACAGCGCCGGGGCCGCCAGGCCCGCGCCGAGGGCGGCGGTGAGCATGCCCATCTGGCTGACGCTGGAGTAGGCCAGCACCGCCTTGGGGTGGCGCTGGGTGACCCCGAACAGGGCGGCCACGAAGGCCCCCGCCAGCCCCAGCACGATCGCCACTCGCCCCAGGGACTCGAGCCCGGCCGCGGGGTCACCCAGGGGCAACGTGCCCAGCCAGCCCAGCAGGCCGGCCTTGATCATCACCCCGCTGAGCACGGCGCTGGCCGGCGTCGGCGCCACCGGGTGGGCCAGCGGCAGCCAGACGTGCAGCCCCACCACGCCGGCCTTGACGCCGAAGCCCAGCCACAGCAGGGTGGCCATCCAGCTCCCTCGCTCGGCGGCGGCGATGCCCTCGCGCAGGCCGCCGAGAGTCAGCGCTTCGGCGCTGCCGGCGGCCCACAGCAGCCCGGCGAGGATCATCGCCTCGCCGAACAGCGCCAGAATCAGGTAGGCCCGCGCGCCCAGCTGGGCGTCGCGATTGCCAGCATGCACCACCAGGCCGTAGGCGGCGAAGGTCATCACCGCGAAGCCGAGATAGAAGCTGGGAATGTCTTCGGCGAGGATCAGCAGCAGGTTGCCGGCCAGGGTCAGCGGCCACAGCAGCGCCAGGCCCAGCAGGCGGCGGAAGGCGCCTCCGTGACCGGCCTCCGCCACCTGCTGTTCGGCGGCCAGATAGCCGCGGGCATAGCCCCCGCCAGCAGCCACAGCAGGGCGCTGAACGCCAGCCAGGGGCGGCGGGTCTCGTCGAGCTGCCAGAGCCCGCCGAGCAGCCAGCCATCGAGCAGTAGCGCGCCTTCCCCCGGCCACAGCGCCAGGAGCAGCGCCGGCAGCGGCGCCGTGACCCAGACCCCATCGAGCAGCTGCGGCCGCTGGCCCGGCCGCCACAGGCCGTCCTGCTCCATCATCAGCCGCAGCGGGTTGCGCAGCATCACCACCAGCGGCCAGGCCACGGCCAGCGCGATCAGCAGCTCGACCATCATGGCAGGTACTCCTCGGTGGCCACCAGGGTCGCCAGGTCCAGGGGGCTGAACGGCAGGCCGGCCAGCAGCCCCGCCAGCAGGCTGAACAGCGCCGTGACCACCGCCGGCCACAGCAGCCAGCCGCTGGTCTCCAGCCGCCCCAGGCGCTGCTCTGCGGGCCACTCGCCGCGGCCGTGATCCGGGCCGGGCCGGAACCACAGACGGTGCAGGATAGGCAGGAAATAGGCAGCGTTGAGCAGGCTGCTGGCCACCAGCACGGCGATCACCCAGGGCATGCCGGCCTGCACGGCGCCCAGGCCCAGGTACCACTTGCTGATGAAACCGGCCACCGGTGGCAGCCCGATCATCCCCAGCGCGCCCACGGTGAAGGCCAGGCTGGTGAGCGGCATGCGCCGCCCCGCTCCATCGAGCTCGTCGATACGATGAATGCCCAGCTCTTCGGCGTAGTTGCCGGCGCAGTAGAACAGCGTGACTTTCATCAGCCCCTGGTGCATCAGGTGAACGAGCCCGGCGATGGTGCCGAAGGGGCCGAACAGGCTGATCCCCAGCACGATGTAGGAGACCTGGCTGACCGTGGAGAAGGCCAGCCGCGGCTTGAGCTCCTGCTGGGCCAGGGCGCGCACCGAGCCGTAGAGGATGGTCACACAGGCCACCGCCGTGAGAACCCCGAGCAGCCCCAGTTCGAAGCTCAGCTGGATGCCGTAGACGTCGTAGACCAGCCGCACGATGCCGAAGGCACCGGCCTTGACCACCGCCACCGCGTGCAACAGCGCGCTGACCGGAGCCGGCGCCACCATGGCGCGAGGCAGCCAGCCGTGCAGCGGCACCAGCGCCGCCTTGACCGCAAGCCCCAGCAGTAGCACCAGGAAGAGCCCGACCAGCAGCGGCCGGCACTCCGGGTCGAGCGCGGCCAGCGCCTCGCGCTCGCCGAAGGTGACATCGCCCACCAGGGCGTGCAGCCCCACCACGCCGAGCAGCAGCACCAGCCCGGCGGTCAGGGTGTAGCGCAGGTATAGGCTGCCGGCGGCCAGCGCCTTGGGGCTGCCACGGTGCACCACCAGCGGATAGGTGGAGAGCGTGAGCATCTCGTAGAACAGCAGGAAAGTGAACAGGTTGCCGGCCAGGGAGATGCCGATGGTGCTGGCCACGCAGAGGCTGAAGAAGCCGAAGAAGCGCTTGCGGTTGGAGGAGTCCTCCAGGTAGCCGATGGCGTAGACGGTGGTGGCCAGCCACAGCAGCGACGACAGGCCGGCGAACATCATCCCCAAGGCATCGACCTTGAGCAGAAAGTCGACACCGTCCACCACGGTGAAGGCGAACTGATAGTCGCGGCCCCGGTAGAGCCCCACCACCATCAGCCCCACCAGCAGCAGCTTGGCCAGGGCGGCGGCGAGGTTGAGCACCGCCCGGGCTCGCCAGGCGCGCTCCGGCAAGGCGAAGATCATCGGCGCCACCAGCAGCGAGGTGGCCAGGGTGGCAAGGGGCAGCCAGGCGGCGTTCATGACGCACCTCCCAGCTGCAGCAGGGCCAGCGGCCACTGGGCCACCAGGCCCAGCGCCATGGCGACGAGGGCCAGCAGCAGGGCGATCATGTCCATGCTGCGGGGGACCGGGGTGAAGTCGTGCCGCGGGGCCTGCTCGTCGAAGGTGTAGCGGAACACGCGAAACACATAGGCGGCGCTGAGCAGCGTGCCCACCGCCAGCACCACCAGCCAGGGCCAGTGGCCGGCGGCGAGCGAGGCGTGCAGCAGCAGCCACTTGGCGGTGAAGCCGGCACTCGGCGGCAGGCCCACCAGGCTCACCGCGGCGATGCCGAAGCTCAACAGCGAGAGCGGGAAGCGCCGGCTCGCCCGGCCATGGCGGCCACCTTCGATTCACCGGTGGCCAGCATCAGGTTGCCGGCGGCCAGGAACATGGCCGCCTTGGCCAGGCCGTGGGCGGCCAGCTGCAGCCAGGTGCCCTCCCAGGCGATGGCGGCCACCGCCGGCGCCGTGCCCACCAGCAGCGGAAAGCCCAGTAGCAGGTAGCCCAGCTGCGACACCGTGGACCAGGCCACCACGTCCTTGAGCTTGGCCGCTCGCCAGGCCATCAGTCCGCCCCAGATGACCGCCGCCCCACCCATGGCGCCCACGGTCCAGGCGGCCACCGCGGCATCGGGCACCAGCACCAGCCACAGCTTCAGGGCGATGAAGAAGGAGGCCTTGATCACCAGCGCCGCGTGCAGCGCACTGACCGGGGTCCAGGCCGAGGCATGCACCGGCGCCAGCCAGGCGTGCAGCGGGAAGGCCGCCGCCTTGAGCAGCAGCCCGGCGCTAAGCAAGGCCATGGCCACCCACAGCAGCACCCCTGGCTCGGCCGCGGCGGCCAGCCCCACCAGGTCCAGCCGCCCCCAGGCCGCCAGCAGCAGCGCCACACCAAGCAGAAAGGCCAGCGAGCCAACCAGCGCCAGCAGCAGGTAGCGCATGCCCGCGGCCAGGGCCTCGACCCGCCCTGGCAGCAGCATCAGCCCCACCGCCGCCAGCCCCATCAGCTCCAGGCCGACGTAGAGCGTCAGCAGGTCGGCGGCGAACCAGATCAGCGACAGGCTGGCGGTCAGCGCCCCCAGCAGCGGCCACAGCCAGGCCGCGCCGATGCCGTGGGATACCCCGTCGCCCCGCAGATAGGCCGGGGCATAGGCGGCGCTGGCCAGGGTCAGCAGCTGGGTCAGCAGCAGCAGCACCAGGCTGAGGCCGCCGGCACGCAGGTGCAGCGTCAGGCTGCCCACCTCGAACGTCCAAACCTGAACGCCCTGGTTGCCCACCAGCCACGCCAGCCAGGCGCTGACCAGCAGCGGCAGCAGGGCCAGCCCCGCCACCGGCCCGCTTCGCGAGGGGCGCAGCAGCCCACCCAGCACGCCGAGCACCAGCGGCAGGCCCAGCACCAGCAGCAGCGGGACGACGCCGCTCGTGGTGTCCTCAGGGGGATGAGGCCCAGGCGCTCGATCATGAGGCGGCGCCGCCGCTGCTGGCGGCCTTCATGACCCGCCGGCCATCCAGGGCATTGAGGCGGCGGATCAGCAGCGCGCCCAGTGCCGTGCCCAGCAGCGCCACCACCAGCCCGGTGATCACCAGGCCCTTGCCGGCCGCCGGCGCTGTGTCCCGCACCAGCGAGATCAGCAGCAGGAAGATCCCGGTGCCGATCACATTGAAGGCCAGCAGGCGCCGCAGCAAGTGGCGGTGCAGGGCGAAGGCCCACAGGCCGAGGCCCAGCAGGGTGATGCCCGCCAGTCGCAGCGGTTCGGTGCCCTGACGCACATCGGGCAGGGCCGCCAGCGCCAGGCCCAGCATGCCCATGGCCGTCAGCGCCGGCAGCAGGCGGGCCAGGCCGCGCGGCCAGGTCAGCGGTACCGGGTCGCGCCAGCGCGCCAGGCGCCCTCGCGGCGCCACGCCCCTCGCCTGACGCCCAGCGCCAGGAACAGGAAGGCGCCGGTCAGTACCGCCCCCAGCAGCGCTTCCAGCGCGGCCAGCCAGACGAAGCCCAGCTGCCACCACGCCAGGGCAACGGCCAGGGCGAAGATCACGAAGACCGCGCAGGCCCGCACCAGGTGACGGTCGAACAGGCTCAGCCCTGCCATCACCACCAGCGCCAGGGCCAGCGGCCATTCACCGATTAACGGCATGTGATGGCTCGGCGCCTAGCGGGCAGGGCGATTGACGACGGTCTCGAGCAGCGCTTCGCTTTCGCTCCCTGGGCCGAGCCGCAGGAAGGTCAAGGCGTCATGGTAGCGGCAGAAGTCGTGCTTGCAGGAAGCGCAGCGCACCGGATCGTCGACGTTATGCGTCCGGGAGACGCGAAACAGATGGCTGCCGCACTGTGGGCAGGCGACCGGCAGACGAATCTCTTCGTTAAGGTCAGGCATGGCGATGCGCTCCTCGTCCGGTAAGGGTTGGCTATCATCTTGATACCTTGGGACTCATCCTGCCCGACTCAACCCCGAGGGGCCACCCCGAGCGATCAACGTGGCGGGGTGGTCGAGGCGTCGGCTGGTCGCTCCCCCTCCCTGGCGATGCGATCGCGGCCGCCCTGCTTGGCGCGGTAGAGCGCCCGATCGGCGGCCGACAGGGTCCCCTCCAGGCTGCCGTCGGGCGGCAGGAAGGCCAGGCCGATGCTCACCGAAAAGCGGACGGCAGCGCCCGCCAGATCGAGCTCGAGGGCCGCTACCGCCTCGCGCAGTCGGTCCAGGATCAGCCAGGCGTCATCCAGCTCGGTGTCCACCAGCAGCACCGCGAACTCCTCTCCCCCAGGCGCCCCAGCAGGTCGTAGGGGCGCAGGCAGTCGCGGCAGGCCTCGGCAAAGGCCTGTAGGGCCCGGTCCCCAGCGGCGTGGCCGAATCGGTCGTTGAGTTGCTTGAAGTGGTCCAGGTCGAGCATCGCCACCGGCAGCGTGCGCCGCTGACGCCGCGCCTGGGCATGCACGGCGGCGCCGCGTTCGAAGAAGGCGCGGCGGTTGAACAGCCCGGTGAGCGGGTCAGTGTAGGCCAGGCGACCGAGCCGCTCCTCGCTGGCCTTGCGCTGGGTGGCATCGAACAGCACGCCGTGCCAGAGGGTATAGCCGCCCGCCTGGCGCTCGGGCATCGCCAGCCCCTCGACCCAGCGCTCGCTGCCGTCGAGGTTCACCAGGCGGAATTCCAGATGCCAGCGGGTCAACCCCACCGCCGACCGGGCGACGGAGGCCTCGACGGTCGCCTGGTCATCGGGATGCACCCGCCCGAGCAGGCGCTCGGGGTCGTCCAGCACCGCCTGGGGCGACAGTCCGCAGAGGTGACGAATGCCCTCGCTGATATGAAAGAAGGCGAGCCGGCCACGGGGGTCGCGGCAGGACTGGTAGACCGCCACCGGCACCTGGCCGAGCAGATGGCGCAGCTGGGCCAGCTCGCTCTGGTCGGCCAGCCGCGATCGCCACGCCTGGGTGATATCGCGCAGCAGCACCAGCACCCGGGCGCGGCCGCCGTGGGAGGCGCTCAGCGGCTGCAGCACGGCGTCCTGGTAGGTGCTGGTGTGACCATCGGCGCCGACGTTGCAGCGCACCACGCCCTGCCAGGGCTCGCCGCTTGCCAGGCAGGCATCCAGGGCGCGCCTGAGGGTACCCTCGAGCGGGTCGACATCGAGGCTAACCAGGCGCCGGCCCAACAGCGATTCGGGCTGAAGCCCGGTCTGCTCCTCGAGCTGCGGGCAGGTCTGCCGAACCACGCCGTCGCCGTCCAGCAGCAGCACCGCCCCGGGGTAGTGGATCAGCAGCTGTCGCGCGAACGCCTGGTCATGCGCCTGCTCTCCCAGGTCGCGCCGCTCCAGACCGAAGCCCGCTGCCGCCAACCCGGCCAGGGTCACGCCCGCCAGGCCCAGGGCGGGCCCCAGGCCCACGGCCAGTTTCAGCAGCCCGACCGCCACCCCCACCGGCAGGGTGCCGGCGACGATGATCATGATCCAGCGGCGAGCGAGCCTTCTGCGCCGATCCGTCGGCGCATTCTGTGTCGGAACCGTGGTCACACCTTGCCACCTTGGCGATTGCCCAGCCTGGGCCACAAGGCAGGGCCCCTCCCCGCCGCGTGGCGCTTACCCTAACCCTAATGCAATTTTGAAGGCGGCACCGGGTTTTTGGGTAACGGTTCAGACAACGCTCCGAGGCGACAATTGGCTCCCACTCAGCTCATAGACCGAGTTTCTCGGCGACGTAGTCGGCATCCTTGTCGCCGCGGCCGGAGAGATTGACCAGGATATGCTGGTCGGCGGGCAAGGTCGGTGCCACGCGCATCGCCCAGGCCACGGCGTGAGCGCTCTCCAGCGCCGGGATGATGCCCTCGACCCGCGAGAGCGTGAGAAAGGCGTCGAGGCACTCGGCGTCGCTGGCGGTCTCGTAGTCGACCCGGCCCAGCTCCTTGAGGTAGCTGTGCTGGGGCCCCACGCCGGGGTAGTCGAGCCCCGAGGCGATGGAGTGCACCGGCATGGGATTGCCGGCCTCGTCCTCCAGCACGTAGCAGGCCATGCCGTGGATCTCGCCGGGCTTGCCGAGCGTCAGGGTGGCGGAGTGGCGCTGGGTATCGAGCCCCTCGCCGGCGGGCTCCACGCCCACCAGATGCACGTCGGCATCGTCGAGGAAGGCGGTGAACATGCCGATGGCGTTCGACCCGCCGCCCACGCAGGCGGTGACGTGCTCGGGCAACTTGCCGTGGCACGCCAGGAACTGCTCGCGGGCCTCCTGGCCGATGATCGACTGGAAGTCGCGCACCATCTTGGGGAAGGGGTGAGGTCCCACCACCGAGCCGATGGCGTAGATGAAGTTCTGCGGGTCCTTGAGGTACTCCTCGAAGGCGCTGTCCACGGCGTCCTTCAGCGTTGCCGTGCCGCGGGTCACCGCCACCAGCTTGCAGCCGAGGATCTTCATCTTGGTGACGTTGGGATGCTCCTTCTCGATATCCACCTGGCCCATGTGGATCTCGCAGGGAATGCCCACCAGGGCGCAGGCGGTGGCCAGCGCCACGCCGTGCTGGCCGGCGCCGGTCTCGGCGATCACCTTGGTCTTGCCCATGAACTTGGCCAGCAGCGCCTCGCCCAGGCAGTGGTTGATCTTGTGGGCGCCGGTGTGATTGAGATCCTCGCGCTTGAGATGAATCTGGGCGCCGCCCAGCTTCTCGGAGAGCCGCCGGGCGTGGAAGATCGGGCTGGGGCGGCCCACGTAGTCGGCGAAGAGGCTGGTCAGCTCCTGCTGGAAATCCTCGCGGAGGCGGATCTCCTCGTAGGCGGCGTCGATCTCGTCCATCACCCGCTTGAGCTCGGGCGGAATGTGCTGGCCGCCGAAGCGGCCGAAGCAGCCCGGGCATCGGGCAGGTCGGTATAGGGAGAAGGGCTCATGGGGCGTTCCTGACGCAGTGGATAACGTCGGAACATCTTGCCGAGCCGGTTCGGCGCTGTCGAGACAGACCTTGGCCGGAGAGCGGCTCGGGACACGGGAAAGCGCCCAACCTTGCGCCGGGTCAAGCGGGCAAGGCGGACCGCGCGCCGGGCCGGCGGATCAGCGCGCCAGGCGCTCGGAGAGCCACTTGCCGATATCGCCGACCTGCTGGGACAGACCGCATGGGCCATGGGGTACTGGCGATAGTGGGCCGGGTAACCCAGCGACAGCACCTTCTCGAAGCCGGCCTTGCCCAGCGCCTCGGGCACCACCGGGTCGAAGCTGCCGTGATGCACCTCGATGGGCAGGCCGCGGTTGGCCTCGGCCAGTTCGATGCTGTCGGCGGTGGCGAAGTAGGTGGACATGGCCAGCAGGCCGCCCAGGGGCCGGTCGAAGGAGAGCGCCGCCTGATAGGCGACGGCGCCGCCCTGGGAGAAGCCGGCGAGGATAATGCGCCGGCTGTCGATGCCCTGCTCGATCTGCTCGGCCATCAGGGCCTGGATGCGCTCGGCGGAGGCCTTGAGTTGGGGCTCGTCGACGCGCCGGTCGAGGCTCATCTCGAGAATATCGTACCAGGCGGGCATCACCATGCCGCCGTTGATGGTCACCGGCAGACGCGGCGCATGGGGCAGGATGAAACGCACCGCATCGTCGGTGGGCAGCGGCAGGGCCGGCACCAAGGGCTCGAAGTCGCTGCCGTCGGCCCCCAGGCCGTGGAGGATGAACACGCAGGCATCGGCGGGTCGGCCGCTTCTCGGTTCGATGATCAGTTCGCCGGGGTGGCTCATGGCGTTGCGTCCCTCGTCGTGCAGTCGGTGGAAAGCCGTCACCCTACCGCAAACGCCAGGCGGCGGCGACCTCCGCCAAGGCGCCTATCGGCGCCAGTCGCGACGGGGACCGGCGCTCCTGCAGGCGGCCACCTCTAATGTAGGAAATGGGATGGACCCGTCCCTCCCTGTGCCAAGATGAGTTTGCAACGCCATCTTGGGTGCACGGGGCACCACACGGCATCTCGAAGAGAGGGTCCATCCATGAATCACATTAGCATCGTCGGGATCGATCTCGCCAAGCATGTCTTTCAACTTCACGCCGTCGATTCCAAAGGGCGGCAGGTGTTCAGCAAAACGGTGTCACGCTCGGCATTTCCCACCACGCTAGCCCAACTGCCTCGCTGCGTTGTCGCCATGGAGGCCTGCGGCGGGGCCCATTACTGGGCCAGGGAGATCCAGGCGCTGGGGCATGAGGTCCAGTTGATTCCGCCCCAGTACGTGAAGCCCTTCGTCCTCGGGCACAAGAGCGACGCCCGGGATGCCCGCGCGATTGCCGAGGCAGCGGCCCGGGATGCCACGCCACGGGTGGCGCCCAAGACACTGGAACAGCAAGCGCTGCAGGCGATGCATCGCGTGCGCTCACGGGCCATCACCAGCCGGACGGCGCTGGGTAATGAGCTGCATGGCTTGCTCGCCGAAATGGGGATCATCGTGGCCAAGGGGCACTCGGCGTTTCGCCAGGGGGAGGTCAGGCGCGTGCTCGCCGAGCATCGAGCCCAGCTGGGCGACGACCTCTTCGTGGTACTGGATGATGTCCTGGACCAGTGGCTGGCGCTGGATGCCCGCATCCGTGCCTATGATCAGCGCCTGGCACGGCTGGCCAAGACGACGCCGGTTTGTCAGCGCTTGATGAGCGTGCCCGGCATCGGGCCGGTCAATGCCACCTTGCTGGTCAGCCATATCGGCGATCCGAAACGGTTTGCCAATGGCCGCGCCTTCAGCGCCTCGATTGGCTTGGTGCCCCGCCAGCACTCGAGTGGCGGCAAGGAGCGATTGATGGGCATCTCCAGACGGGGCAACGGCGAGGTGCGTCGACAGCTCGTGCATGGTGCCCGAGCGGCCTTGCGTGCCTTGCAGCGCCAGCAACAGCCGGATCGGTTGGCACGTTGGGCATGCTCCTTGGCCGCGCGACGCGGCGCTGCCAAGGCCACTGTCGCCCTGGCGAACAAGCTCGGCAGAATCTGCTGGGCGGTGATGGCGCGTGACACGCGCTACACAGCCATGCCGTGAAGCACGAAGATGGCATGAAATAACTTAGATTCCCCCGGAGGTTGCGCAGGTACGTACGTAGATGGCAGGACAGGTCAGACCGGCTCTCCGCCACTCTGTGAAGCTGTATGGCCACTCGTGAGGCCGAGTAGGAGATCAGATCGGAGAGCGCGCATCCCATCATGGCCAGGTACCGACGAAGTGCCACTGACAGGCCGGATATAAGCGTGCAGTCTCACCCCCGCCGATACGTGTCGGGCTTGCACAACGGGACGGGTCCATATAAGCAGCTTCAGCTCCGGTCCGACGCTTCGGCGACTGGAGGCGCAGCCTCCCGGCGGTGTTGCCTGCGCTGGCGGTCAGCGCCAACGCCGGCAGCCTCCGCCAAGGCGCCTATCGGTGCCAGTCGCGACGGGGACCGGCGCTCCTGGTATGGATTGACCTGTCAAGGGTTCGGTTGTCTCTGTCGTTTGTGATCATCCTCAATGCCTTCGGATCAGGAAGCGAGGGGCTGATCAGCGACGGTGGATCTCTCTGGTATTCGTGGGTTGGGTACCGACCTGTCATCACTTCGTCGCGGAGCTGCCCTGGTCTACAAGCGAGGGTCACCCTGCCCCGGAGGGCGGGGGCCTCATAGGAGCGTCAGGGGTTCTCCCACCGGCCCGACGCTCCCTGACCCGAAGGCACTGGGACGGGAAGCTCATGCCGTGGCTCGACTGGCGTGGGGTTTGCCCATGGCCTCGCAGGCAATCGCCCACAGGAAGCCGGCCAGCTCCCGGGCCACGGCCGTCACCACCTGTTGCTTGACCTTGCCCGTGGCCGCCAGCCGGCGGTAGCGCCCACAGAGCCGCTTCTGCGCCTCCCAGGCAATCGCCTGCACCGTCGGCGAGGTCCTCTCGGCCCGCTGCTCGATGATGCGCGTCTTGCGGGCCGGGAACCGGTAGCTCCAGGCGGCCTCCACCAGCACGCGTCGTACATGCCCGTTGCCGGTCTTGGTGATGCCGCCCTGGCGTCGGCTGCCACCGCTCGAGTGCTCGCTGGGCACCAAGCCCAAGTAGGCCATCAGCTGACGAGGCGAGTCGAAGCGGCTGATGTCACCGAGCTCGGCCAGCACCGTCATCGCCGTGATCAGGCTGACACCGCGCATCGCCTGGATGGCCTCGACCACCGGGGCCAGTGACCAACTCGGCAGCGCTGTCTCCATCTGCCTCTCCAGGCCGGCCACGCGGCGCCGGGCATCGCGCACCGCCTCGATGTACTCCTGGAGCACAATCTGCTGAACCGAGGTGTCGAAGCGCACCGTTTCCAGCCAGCGGAAGTGGGCAGGAAGCCACTTGCTCTTGCCGGGATAGACCTTGCCGTGACGCAGCAGGAAGGCGTTCAGTCGCTGTCGCACCTTGAGCTCGACGGCCTTCATGTCCTCGCGGGCCCGCGTCAGGTCGCGTATCGCCTCCTGCTCCGGCGTAGGCACCCAGACGGGCGTGAGCTCCCCGGACCGCGACAGGCGCGCCAGCATCTGCGCATCGCGGCGGTCAGTCTTGACGCGATCGCCGGCGCGGCGCGGGATCAGGGTCGGGGCCACCACCTCGCAGTCATGCCCGCTGGCCTGGATCTGGTGATAGACCCCGTAGCCGCAGGGGCCAGCCTCGTAACTGAACAGCAGAGGCTGCCCAGCGAAGCGCTCGCTCAGCTGGCGAACCAGCTTGTCGATCGCCTTGGGCTCATTGGGAATCTCGCCACGAAACTCAGGGGTATGCCGCCCCGCCTCGGCGACGGACACCGCAATGCTCGCCTTGTGGACATCCAGCCCGATATAGGCGGCGTGAACGTTGCTGGCGGCGTTGACCTGCTCGGTGACGGTGCGGTCGACAACGGCTCGCTGAGTTGCGTTAGACTGTTTCATGACCTGCCTCCCTCAATAGTGGCTCTGTGTCGTTGCCTCAACCTCAACGTAACCCACGACGTTGAGGAGGGGCAGGTCAATCCATCATGTCTACAGTACTAGAAGGGCCAGATTCGGGGATCAGCGTCAGCGCCACCGCGGCGACCAGCAGGTTGAGCAGCCCGCCCACCCGCAGGTAGTCGCCGAAACGGTAGCCGCCGGGGCCGTAGACCATCAGGTTGGTCTGATAGCCGATCGGGGTGAGAAAGCTAGCCGAGGCGGCGAACATCACCGCCACCACGAAGGGCATGGGGCTCACCCCCAGGCTCTCGGCGCTGGCCATGACGATGGGGAAGATGATTACCGCGGCGGCGTTGTCGGTCACCAGCTCGGTGAGCAGGGCCACCAGCGCATAGGTGCCAACCAGCAGCAGCCAGGGGTTGCCGTCGGCCAGGCCCAGAGCCAGGCCGGCCAGAGTGCCGGCAGCGCCGGAGCTCTCCAGTGCCGCCCCCAGGCCGAAGGAGGCGGCGATGGTCAGCAGCACCTGAGTATCCATGCCACGCTTGGCCGCTCCCACCGTGCAGCAGCCGGTGAGCATGGCCAGGGCGGCGCCCAGCATGGCGGCGTTCATCATGCTCATCACGCCGAGGCTGGCCAGTGCCACCACGCCCAGCAGGATGCTCCAGGCCAGCCAGGCCTTCTCGTGCACTGGGCGGGCGGCGCCGTTGACCTGGCTGATCAGCAGGAAGTCGCGGGACTGGCGGTGACGCTCGATGAAGGGCGGGCGCGCCTCGAGCAGCAGCACGTCGGCCGGCTGCAGGCGCACCTGCCCCAGGTTGCCGAGCACCCGCTCGCCGCCGCGGCATACCGCCAGCACGGCGGCACCGTAGAGGGTGCGGAAGTGGCCGTCGCGAATGCGCCGGCCGACGAACTGGCACTGGTCGGAAACCACCGCCTCCACCAGGCGACGCTCCTTGAAATCCTTCTCCAGGCTCGATTCGCCGTGACGCGAGGGGATCAGGCCACGAATCTGCTGCAGCTCCACCGCCGCCGCCGAGGTGCCGGCGAACACCAGCCGGTCGCCCCCTTGAGCCGCTCTCCCGGTCCCACCACGCTGACCACGTTGCCGTCGCGCTCGATCTCCACCAGAAAGAGCTCCTGCAGATGGCGCAACCCGGCCTCCTCCACGCTCTTGTCGACCAGCGGCCCCTCGGGTCGACCTCCATCTCGATAGTGAACTCACGGGGGTTCTCGAAGGCCGCCTGGGCGCCGCGGCGCTCGGGAAGCAGCCAGCGCCCCACCAGCATCAGGTAGGCGAGCCCAACGACGGCTACCGGCACGCCGACCCAGGCGATATCGAACAGCCCCATGGCGAGATCCGGGTAGCGCTCGATCAGCAGGCCGTGCACCACCAAGTTGGTGCTGGTACCGAACAGCGTGATGGTGCCGCCGAGGATGGAGGCGAAGCTCAGCGGCATCAGCAGCCGATGGGCGGGGATGGTCAGGCGACGGCTCCAGCTCAGCACCGCCGGGATATAGGTGGCCACCACCGGCGTATTATTGAGGAAGCCGCTGAGCGAGGCCACCGGGAGCAGCAGGCGCGCCAGCGCCCGGCCCTCGCTGCGGGGACGACCCAGCCCATAGCGGATGATCAGGTCGATGCCGCCGGTCTCGCGGATGCTGGCCACCAGCACATAGAGGAAGGCCACGGTGAACAGGCCGCTGTTGGAGAAGCCGCCCAGCGCCTGGCCGGTATCGATCACCCCCAGGGTGAGCAGCAGGATCAGCGCGCCGAGCAGCACCATGTCGGGACCGATGCGCGTGAACGCCATCAGCGGGAAGACGGCGCTGACGACAGCAAGCGAGATCCAGGCATCCAGGGGCATAGGGGGGAGTCCATCACCAGGCAAAGTCACCCGGCCATTGTGAACGCCGCCCTTTATTCCTTAAAGTTATTTGTGGAAATTTATGTATTCGATTTCATAATATATAAGCACTAGCCCAGCACAAACGCGCAGGGCCCGCTTTCGCGGGCCCTGCGTTGCGTCACCCGGGGGTGGCGCCCATCAAGATCGGTGACGAATCAGCCGATGACCTTGATGTTGGAAGCCTGGAGGCCTTTCTTGCCCTGAGTGACGTCGAAGGAGACCTTCTGACCGTCCTGGAGGGACTTGAAGCCGTCAGCCTGAATCTCGGAGAAGTGCGCGAACAGGTCGTCGCCGCTGTCGTCCGGAGAGATGAAGCCGAAGCCTTTAGTGTCGTTGAACCACTTGACAGTACCGGTAGCCATTATCGAATTCCTCGAATAGCGTTTGATTTGCCGGGAAATACCCGAGTTGCAGTGGGTAAAACAAGAAACTTTCACCGGGAAATCGACGCCATGAGCCTTCGATGACCACTTGCGATGTTCCACTTGCTAACCAACTGCGCACAGCTTGCGCCCTTCTCGGGCGCAGGTCAAACACTATTTGCACCCTGTGACAAGAAAGTTACTCCCCGGCCAGCAGCCACCCGGCCGCCTTCTCGGCGATCATCAGGGTCGGGGAATTGGTGTTGCCGCTGGTGATGGTCGGCATCACGCTGGCATCCACCACCCGCAGGCCCTGGACCCCGCGCACCCGCAGACGCGCATCCACCACCGCCATGGGGTCGTCGTCGCGCCCCATCTTGGCCGTCCCCACCGGGTGGAAGATGGTGGTGCCGATATCGCCGGCCAGGCGGGCCAGGTCGTCGTCGCTCTGGTACTCCAGCCCCGGCTCGACCTCCTCGGGGCGATACTTGGCAAAGGCCGGCTGCTCGGCGATGCGTCGGGTGACCCGCAGGGAGTCCGCCGCCACCTGGCGATCCTCCGGGGTGCTCAGGTAGTTGGGGGCGATGGCCGGCGCCTGGCGCGGGTCGCGGCTGGTGATGCGCACCGTGCCACGGCTGGTGGGATTGAGGTTGCACACGCTCGCGGTGATCGCCGGGAAGGTGTCCAGGGGCTGGCCGAAGGCGGGCAGGCTCAGCGGCTGGACATGGTACTCGATGTTGGGGTGCGCCATCTCCTCACTGCTGCGGGTGAAGGCGCACAGCTGTGAAGGCGCCATGCTCATCGGGCCGGAGCGCTTGAGCGCATACTCCAGGCCGATCTTGGCCTTGCCCACCAGGGAGTTGGCCATGGTGTTGAGGGTCTTGGCCCCGGTGACGCGATAGACCGAGCGGATCTGCAGGTGGTCCTGGAGGTCCTCTCCACGCCGGGCAGCTCGGCCACCAGCGGAATCTCGTGCTCGGCGAGCAGGTCGGCCGGGCCGATGCCCGAGAGCTGCAGCAGCTGGGGCGAGCCGATCGCCCCGGCAGCCAGGATCACCTCGCGCCCGGCGCGCACCAGGACCTCCTCGCCGCCATGGTCCACGCGCACGCCGGTGCAGCGCGGTTCGCCATCCGCCCTGTCAAAGTCGAGCCCCAGTACCTGGCTGGAGTGCCACAGGGTGAAGTTGCCGCGCTTCTCGCACGTCGGGCGCAGGAAGGCCTTGGCCGCATTCCAGCGCCAGCCGCTGCGCTGGTTGACCTCGAAGTAGTCGACCCCCTCGTTGTCGCCGCGGTTGAAGTCGCGGGTACGCGGAATGCCGGCCTCCACGGCGGCGGTGGCGAAATCGTCGAGCACCTGCCATTTGAGGCGCTGCTTCTCGACCCGCCACTCACCGCCACGGCCATGGAAGTCACGGTGGGGGGCATCGGCATCACCTCCCGCATCCAGGCGATAGTGGTCTTCGTGTTTCATGAAGTCCGGCAGGCAGTTCTCCCAGCGCCAGGCGTCATCGCCGGTGAGTTCGGCCCAGCCGTCGTAGTCGCGGGCCTGGCCGCGGATATAGAGCATGCCGTTGATGCTCGAGCAGCCGCCCAGGGTCTTGCCCCGCGGGTAGATAAGCGAGCGACCGTTGAGGCCGGGGTCGGGCTCGGTGCGAAAGCGCCAGTCGGTGCGGGGGTTGTCGATGCAGTAGAGGTAGCCCACCGGGATGTGGATCCAGTGGTAGTTGTCACGGCCGCCCGCCTCGATCAGCAGCACCCGGTTGGCCGGATCGGCGCTGAGGCGGTTGGCCAGCAGGCAGCCGGCGGTGCCGGCCCCCACGATGATATAGTCGAATTCCTGCTCTGCCATGGTGTGTTCTCACTGCGGCAAATGGTGGCTCATACTGCTTCTTGCGCAAACTGGCATGAGCCCTGGTTGAGGCTGAGAACTTATTGTGGGAGCTGGGCTTTGCCCGGCGAATGGAGGCCGAAGGACTCCTGGCGGAAGATGCCAACCTCACCAACACCGCCGGGGCGCCTGCGGCGCCTTCGCCCGGCAGAGCCGGCCTCCCACGAAACTCAGAGCCGGCTTCCCACAACGGCCCCGCCTGCAAGTCGATGCGCCATGCTCCATTACTTATGCGTCGGCATGGCAAACTCGGCGCCGGCGTTGATCGAGTCGGACCAGCGCTGCATGATCGACTTTTGCTTGGTGTAGAAGCGCACCCCCTCCTCGCCGTAGGCGTGGGTGTCACCGAACATCGAGCGCTTCCAGCCGCCGAAGCCGTGCCAGGCCATGGGCACCGGGATCGGCACGTTGATGCCCACCATGCCCACCTGGATGCGGCGGCCGAACTCGCGAGCCACGCTGCCGCTCTCGGTGAAGCAGCTCACGCCGTTGCCGAACTCGTGGTCGTTGATCAGCTGGATGGCCGTGGCGATATCGGGCACCCGCACGCAGGCGAGCACCGGACCGAAGATCTCCTCCTTGTAGATGGTCATCTCCGGGGTGACGCGGTCGAACAGCGAGCCGCCCATCCAGAAGCCCTCGGCGCAGCCCTCGCCGGCGCTCGCCGCATCGAAGTGCCGGCCGTCCACCACCAGCTCGGCGCCCTCGGCCACGCCTTTGTCGATATAGCCGGTGATGCGCTGATGGGCCTGGGCGGTGACGATGGGGCCCATCTCGGCGTCGAGCTCCATGCCGTTCTTGACCTTCAGGGCGCGGGCCCGCTCGGCCAGGCGTGGCACGATCTTATCGGCCACGTCGCCCACCAGCACCGCCACGCTGATCGCCATGCAGCGCTCGCCGGCGGAGCCGTAGGCGGCGCCGACCAGCGCATCGACGGCCTTGTCCAGGTCGGCATCGGGCATCACCACCATATGGTTCTTAGCCCCGCCGAGGGCCTGGACGCGCTTGCCGTGACGGGCGCCGCGCTCGTAGATCAGGTTGGCGATGGGCGTGGAGCCGACAAACGATAGCGCTTGCACCTCGGGATGGTCGATCAGCGCCTCGACGCTCTCCTTGTCGCCTTGCACCACGTTGAAGACACCGTCGGGCAGTCCGGCCCGCTTGAGCAGGTCGGCGATCAGCAGGGAGGCGCTGGGATCCAGCGGGCTCGGCTTGAGGATGAAGCTGTTCCCCGCGGCGATGGCGATGGGGAACATCCACATCGGCACCATGGCCGGGAAGTTGAAGGGGGTGATGCCGGCCACCACGCCCAGCGGCTGGCGCATCGTCCAGTTGTCGATGCCGGTGCTGACCTGCTCGGTGTAGTCGCCCTTGAGCAGCTGGGGAATGCCGCAGGCGAACTCGACGATATCGATACCGCGGGCCACTTCCCCCTGGGCGTCGGTGAACACCTTGCCATGCTCCTTGGTGATCGCCTCGGCCAGCTCATCCCGGTGGGCGTTGAGCAGCTCCAGGAACTTGAACATCACCCGAGCGCGGCGGATCGGCGGGGTGTCGGCCCAGGCCGGGAAGGCGGCGGAGGCCGCCGCCACAGCCGTGTCCACATCGGCCCCGGAGGCCAGGGCGACCCGGCCGGTCACCTGGCCGGTGGCCGGGTTGAAGACCTCCTGGCTCAGGCCGGACTCGCCTTCGGATATTTGCCCATTGATATAATGCGGGATCTGTCTTGCGCTCATGAGTGCCTCGCTGCCGTGATCGTTTCAGCGGCGCTAATGCCGCCAGTGGCTTTCCAGCCTAGCCTGACCGGCGCCAGGATCAATTGAGAAATGCAAAACCCATATATAAACTCTGCTTATATCACTTACCCACGAGCGCCCTATGCAGGATCTTCAAGCGCTGCGCGCCTTTGTCACCGTGGCCCGGGAGGGCAGCGTGTCCCGGGCCGCCGAACGGCTGCACCTGACCCAGCCGGCGGTGAGTCTGAAGCTCAAGCAGTTCCAGGCGAGCCTGGGTCTTACCCTGTTTCAGCGCCGCCCCAAGGGGCTCGCACTGACCGAGGATGGTCGAGCCCTGCTGTCCGCCGCCGAGAAGGCGCTGGCCGCCGTGGCCGCCTTCGAGCAGAGCGCCCGGGCGCTGCACAGCACCCTGCGCGGCCGCCTCAAGATCGGCACCATCGTCGACCCCGAGTTCATTCGCCTGGGCGCCTTTCTGCATCGCCTGGTGGAGCGCGCCCCGCAGCTCGAGACCGAACTCACCCACGGCATGAGCGGCACGGTGCTGGAGTGGGTGCGCCGGGGGAGCTCGACGTGGGGTTCTTTCTGGCTCCGCCAGGCGAGGGGCCGGGTCTGGCGGATATCGCCTACCGCGAGCTGACGCAGTTTCACTATCACGTCATCGCCCCGGCCGGCTGGGGCGGCCGCCTGGCTGATACCGGCTGGCCCCAGCTGGCCGCCCTGCCCTGGATCGTCACGCCTGCGGCCTCGGTCCACCACCGGCTGCTGCATGGCGTGCTCGACCCGCTTGGCGTCACCGTCAACGGCGTCGCCCAGGTGGACCAGGAAGCCTGCATGCTCGACCTGGTACGGGCCGGCGTGGGGCTCAGCCTGGCCCGCGACGCCCTGGCCATGGCCGAGCGCCAGGAGCGCGGCCTGGTGGTAGCCGAGGGACTGCGGCTACCCTGCGCGCTCTGCTTCGTATGGCAGCAAAATCGCAGCGATGAGGCGGTGATCACCACCGCCCTAGAGGTACTGGCCAGCGTTTGGGGCCACGGCTAGCCGCGTGCCGACGCCTCGATGGCCACCTTGAGCACCCCGTCACGCTGGTGGGAGAAGAGGTCGTAGGCCTCGACGATCTCTTCGAGCCCATAGCGGTGCGTCACCAGGGGGCCAAGATCCAGGCGCTGGGTCTCGATCACCTGCATCAGGCGACGCATGCGCTCCTTGCCGCCCGGGCAGAGTGAGGTGATGATCCTGTGATCGCCCAAGCCGGCACAGAAGGCACCCAGCGGTATGCTGAGATCCTCGGAGTAGACCCCCAGGCTCGACAGGGTGCCGCCGGGCTTGAGCACCCGCAGGGCGTTCTCGAAGGTGGACTGCAGGCCCAGCGCCTCGATGGAGGCGTCGACGCCGCGGCCGCCGGTCAGCCGCAGGATCTCCTCCACCACATCCACCTTGCGGTAGTCGAGGGTGATATCGGCGCCCATCTGGCTGGCCATCTCGAGCCGCTCGTCGATGCCGTCCACGGCGATGATCAGCCCCGCCCCGCGCAGCCTGGCCCCGGCGGTGGCGCACAGGCCGATCGGCCCCTGGGCGAAGACCGCCACGCTGTCGCCGATCTTGATGCCCGCCGACTCGGCGCCGGCAAAACCGGTGGACATGATGTCGGGGCACATCAACACCTGCTCGTCGGTGAGTCCGTCCGGCACCGGCGCCAAGTTGGCCTGGGCATCCGGAACCCGCAGGTACTCCGCCTGGGCGCCGTCGATGGTGTTGCCGAAGCGCCAGCCGCCCATGGGCTTGTAGCCGTGGGCATGATGGCCACCGTCCTGGGCGCTGCAGCCGTCCTGACAGGCGTAGGAGGTGAAGCTCGGCAGATGGCGCCGGCGATGACCCGCTGCCCTTCCCGGTATCCCTGAACGTTGGCACCCAGCTTCTCGATGACGCCCACCGGCTCGTGGCCGATGGTGAGCCCCCGCTCGACCGGATACTCGCCCTTGAGGATATGCACGTCGGTACCGCAGATAGTCGTGGTGGTGACGCGAATCAGGGCGTCGTCGGGGCCGATCTCGGGAATCGGCTTGTCGTCGATCTCGATACGACCCGGCTCAACGAAGATGGCGGCTTTCATCATGGCAGGCATGGCGGCTCCCCTGTGGCGACGCTGAGGGCCCGGAGGTGGGCACACATCAGGTTTGGCACAGCCGCCCGGAGCCTGCCTTGACGCAAGTCAACTCTCGAAACAAGACCGCGCCGGTGGCAGCCGGCGCGGTCTGGTCATGGCGTCTCTATCATGGCGTAGCAGCGAGGCCTTGCCTCACATCACCGGCACCCCGGTGATCCACACATGCAGATGGAAGGCGAAGAGATAGTAGAGCACCAGCCCCGCGACCACGGTGATGGCGGTTCCGGCCAGGCGCGGCTCGGTCACCGTCGGCTGCTGGGGGCGACGACGAGCGGAGCGGAAGTCGAACACGGCCCACGCCAGGAAGGCGCCGAAGAAGACGATATCGCCCAGTCGACCGTTGGCAAGCAGGTGGGAAAACGCCCAGAGCTTAACGGCGATGATCATCGGGTGGCCCAGCTTGACCTTGAGGTGGTTGCCGGGCACATAGGCCGCCACCAGCAGGATGAACGCGGGGATCATCAGCAGCGCCACGGCGTGACGCAGCCCCACCGGCGGAAACCAGACCCAGGTAGGGTCGAGACGCATCTGGCCATAGCCCCAGATGGCAATGGCCAGGCCGACGATCGAGGCGACGGAATACGCCGCCTTCCACGGCAACTCGCCCATGCGGCGAATCTGCTCGGTGCGCCAGTCGTCGGCAACGATGCGCACCGAGTGCACACCAAGAAAGATCAGCAGGCCTAGGATCATCACGGTCATGGTCGGGCTTCCTCTGCGGGTGGTTTCCAGGACAGGCAGCAGCTTAACCACCCCGGGGCTCCACACCAAGACCTGTGCACCCTTATCACGGTTGCCACCCGGCCGGCGAGACTCGACAATGGGGCCGCCACCCAGGCGAGCCAGCCCGGCCGGCGCACCGCGCACCGGTGCTGTTCTTCCCCCTTCAGCCGCAGGACACAGGGACACCATGCAGCGCATCGAGATCACCTACGAACAGGTGGCCGCCGCCGCCGAGAACCTGACGGCCAAGGGCATTTCCCTCACCCTGCAGCGCATCGGCGAACACCTCGGCGGCGGTTCGCCAAATGCCATTCAGCGCCATCTCGCCGCCTGGCGCGGCAAGCAGCCCCCGGCCAAGCGCCCCGCCCCCACGCTGCCCGACGCCCTGGTGACGGCGCTGACCGAAGAGCTCCAGCGCCAGACGCTGGCCGCCCATGGCGAAGCCGACCAGGCGATTCAGGAAGCCCGCAGCGACGCCACCACCCTGGCGGAGCTAGGCGAAGAACTGGAGACCCGCGTCGAGCAGCTGGCCAAGCGCCTCACCACCTCCGAACAGGCCCTGGAGCAAGCGGCGACCGAGCGCGATGCGCTCAAGGCCGAGCGCGACGATCTGCGCGGCGAGCTCAAGCAGGAGCGTCAGTCCCATCAGAAGGCCCGCGAGCAGGGCGTCAAGGCACAGCAGCAGGTCGAGATGCTCACCGCCCAGCTGGAGGAGGCCCGACAGGCCCGACTGGTGGCCGAGCGAGCCACCCAGACCGCCCAGACGGCCCTGACCAAGGCCGAGCGCCATCAGGCGGTGGCGGAAGCACAGCGCGATGCCGCCCTCGAGCAGGCCCACGACCGGGCCCGGCAGGTGGAGCAGCACCGCCAGGCGCTGCAGGCCGAGCAGACCCGGCATCGCAAGGAGATCGAAAACATGCGCGCCGGGCAGAAGTCGCGCCTGGAAGACGTCGAGCGTGCCCGCAAGGAGGCCATGGATCAGGCGCAGAAGGCGACCCAGCGCGCCTCCAAGGCCGAAATCCGTGCCGAGGCCCTGGAGGCCACCCTGTCCGCGCTCAAGTCGCGCCTGGATGCGCTGCAGGTCCAGCAACGCCAGCAGCCGCTGGCTGGCAAGCAGACCGGCACTCCCCGCCAAGAGAGCTGAGCGCCCCACTCCGCTTCCCTCGTACCGCTCCCCGGCCGCCGGCGGCTTGTCGTCGCGCCATCGGCGACCTACTATGGTAACGTTCCCATAGTGTAGGACCCGCGATGGCCCCTTCCCCCGCGCCGTTCCACCATTCACGAAGTCGCCCGCGATGCCGGCGTCTCCAAGACCAGCGTGTCGCGCTACTTCGGCAACGAACGCGAGCGGCTCTCACCGGCGCTACGAGAGCGCATCGCCACTGCCGCCCGGCGGCTCGGCTATCGCCCCAACCAGATAGCCCGTGGCCTCAAGGGCGGCCGCTCGAAGCTGATCGGCATGCTGGTGGCCGACATCCGCAACCCCTTCTCGGTGGCGGTGATGCACGGCGTCGAGCAGGCCTGTCGCGAGCGGGGCTATTCGCTGCTGGTATGCAACACCGACAACGATGCCGCTCAGGAGCGCACACACCTGGCGCTGATGACCTCGTATCGGGTCGAAGGGCTGGTGATCAACGCCGCCGGCAGCCCCGACCGAGAGCTGCAGGCGCTGATCGACCAGGGCACGCCACTGGTGCTGCTCGACCGCGAGCTGGGGGCCGTTGCGGCCGACCTGGTGGGGCTCGACAACGAACGCGCCATCGACATGGCCCTCGACCACCTCCAGGCCCAGGGCTACCGCGAGCTGCTCTATATCGGCCAGGCTCCCGAGCACGCCAGCTCGCGCCGGGCTCGTCTGGTGCGCTTCCAGCGAGGCCTCACCGCCCGAGGCCTGCAGGGGATCACGCACTGCCTGAGCGCCGAGGAGGCGTCACTGGACGAGGCCATCGGCAATTTTCTGAAGCAACCGGAGAGCGTCCCGCGGGCGCTGCTGTGCGCCAACGGCAACGCCACCCTGGCCGCCGCCCGGGCCCTGAGGGCTCTCTCCGTGCGCCTGGGCGAAACGGGTCTGCTGGGCATCGACGAGCTCGACTGGTGCGGCCTGGTGGAGCCCGGCGTCACCACCCTGGCCCAGCCCACCGAGGCCATCGGCCGCGCCGCCGTCGAGAATCTGCTTCAACGCCTGGAGACCGATCAGCGGCAGGCACCACCGCGTCGTACCCTCTATCAGGCAGAGCTGATTTCCCGAGGATCCACGCGCCTCCCTACCCACTCTCCGTCCCAGGAGCCAACATGAGCGACACGCCAACACCCCCCGAGATTCTCACCTTCGGCGAGCCCATGACGATGTTCGTCGCCCAGTCCAGCGGCGAGCTGGCCGAGGTCGAGCACTTCCAGCGCCGAATCGCCGGGGCCGATACCAACGTGGCCATCGGCCTGGCGCGCCTGGGGTTCCGGGTCGGCTGGTTGAGCCGGGTCGGCCAGGACAGTTTCGGCGCCTTCATTCGCCGCACCCTGGAAGCCGAGGGGCTGGACTGCCGGCACCTGAAGGTGGACCCGGACCATCCCACCGGCCTGGTCTTCAAGGAGCGCGCCGAAGGCGGAGCAGACCCCCGGGTCGAATACTTCCGCCGCGGCAGCGCGGCCAGCCATCTGGCACCGGCCGATGCCGCGGATGTCGACTTTTCGGCCCTGCGCCACCTGCACGCCACCGGGATCCCGCCGGCGCTCTCCCCCAGCGCCCGGGAGCTCTCTCGGCAGATGCTGGAACAGGCACGCAGCGCCGGGGCCAGCCTCTCCTTCGACCCCAACCTGCGCCCCAGCCTGTGGAAGAGCGAGGCCGAGATGCGCGACACCCTCAACGACCTGGCCGGCCACTGCGACTGGGTGCTCCCGGGGCTGGCCGAGGGCCGCCTGCTCACCGGACGCGATACCCCCGAGGCGATCGCCGATTTCTACCTCGAGCAGGGCGCGTCGGCGGTGATCATCAAGCTCGGCCCCGAGGGCAGCTACTATCGCGGCAACCTCGCCGGCAAGGAGGAGAGCATCACCGTGCCGGGCTTCACAGTGGCCGAGGTGGTCGACACGGTGGGCGCCGGCGACGGCTTCGCCGTAGGGGTGGTGAGCGCCCTGCTGGATGGCCGCACCCCCCGCGAGGCGGTGCGCCGCGGCAACCTGATCGGCTCACTGGCCGTCCAGGTGGTGGGCGATATGGAGGGCCTGCCCCTTCGCCCGCGGCTGAACGAACTGGAAGCCAACCTGGACTGAGGAGATTCCCATGCGCAAGCGTATCCTGGCCTATGGCCGCCTCAACGACGACCAGCTCGCCGAGCTTTCCCGCGACTTCGAGGTGCAAGTCTTCAGGGGACTCGATACGACCGAGGACCCCGCTTTCCAAGCCGCCCTGAAAGACGCCCACGGCCTGATCGGCTCGAGTCTTGCCATCACCCCGGAAAGGCTCGATGCGGCGCCGAACCTGGAGGTAATCGCCAGCATCTCGGTGGGCGTCGACAACTATCCGGTGGACGAGCTGACCCGCCGCGGAATCCTGCTCTGCAACACCCCGGACGTACTTACCGAAACCACCGCCGACACCGGCTTCGCGCTGATCATGGCCACCGCCAGGCGCGTCGTCGAGCTTGCCGACTTCGTCCGGCGCGGCGACTGGCAGGCGAGTATCGGCCCCGAGCACTTCGGCAGCGACGTGCACGGCAAGACCCTGGGCATGGTGGGGTTCGGGCGCATCGGCGCCGCCGTGGCCCGCCGCGGGGCCCTCGGCTTCGGCATGAAGGTGCGCTATGCCAACGCCTCGCCCAAGCCGGACCTGGAAGCAGAGCTGGGCGCCGTGCACTGCGAGCTCGACGACCTGCTGGCCACGGCAGACTTCATCTGCGTCACCGTCCCACTCACCGCCGAGACCGAACACCTGATCGGCGAGCACGAGTTCGCCCGCATGAAACCCTCGGCGATCTTCATCAATATCGCCCGGGGCAAGGTGGTCCACGAGGCGGCGCTGATCGAGGCCCTGGAGATGGGGCGAATCCGCGCCGCCGGCCTCGACGTCTTCGAGCAGGAGCCGCTGTCGCCGGAGTCGCCGCTACCGCATATGCCCAACGTGGTGGCGCTGCCGCACATCGGCTCGGCCACCCATGAGACGCGCACCGCCATGGCCCAGCGCGCCGTGGACAACCTCTGCCTAGCGCTCCAGGGCAAGCGCCCCATCAGCCCGGTCAACGCAGAGGCCTGGTGGCCGACCCAGGACGAATGACACCACCTTAGACGAAAGGCTATTGGCAAGGTGACGTAGCAGCCTCTAACTTTTAGACCAGTCTAAAAACAATGCCGCCCCGACAAGGAGCCCGCCCATGGCCCGCGACCCAGCGCCCCGCCGCAGACAGCGTGAATCCGGCAGCGTCACGCTGCAGGACATCGCCGAGCATGCCGGCGTATCGCGCGCCACCGTGTCGCTGGTGCTGCGCGAGAGTCCCTTGGTTGCCGAACGAACCCGAAGCAAGGTGCAGCGTTCCATCAAGGCGCTTGGCTATGTCTATAACCGCGGGGCGGCAGCGCTTCGCGGCAGCCGTACCGCGACACTGGGGGTGGTGGTCTACGACATCACCAATCCTTTCTTCGGGGCCATGGTGGCGGGCATCGATGCGGCACTCAGTCGCCAAGGCTATGTCGCCTTCCTCGCCAATAGCGAGGACTCCCCGGAGCGTCAGCAGCGCTTTCTGGAACGCATGCGGGAACACCGGGTCGACGGCATCCTGCTATGCCCCGCGGAAGGCACCTCGCCCACGCTGATCGAGACGCTGACCGAGTGGCGAATGCCCTGCATTCAGTTACTTCGTCATATCGGAACGCCCCCCTTCGACTATGCCGGCACCGATTTTCAGCACGCGGTCTGCCTGGCCATGGACCACCTGGTGGCGCTGGGCCACCGGCGGATCGCCTATCTCGGCGGCCATATCGAGCACTCGGCCACCCAAGAACGCTGGCAGGGGTATCGCGACGCCCTGCAGCGTCATGACCTGGACTACCAGCGCCTGCTGCGCGCCAAGGTGACGCGCCGCCATGGTTTCGAGCTGATCCAGCAGCTGATGGCGGAGTCACCTCCCCCAGCGCCGTTGTCTGCCACAACGACCTGGTCGCCTTCGGGGCCATGCTGGGGCTCAAGCGCATGGGGCTCGTGCCGGGCCGCGACTGCGCGGTCATCGGTACGGATGACGTCGAAGAAGCCGCCCTCAGCGACCCGGCACTGACCAGCGTTGCCACCCATCCCTACGCCATCGGCGAGGAAGCGGCGAGGCTTGCCTTGCGGCGTATCGCTCATCCCGACGGGGCACGGGAACAGGTCGTGCTGTCGCCCCAGCTCAAGATGCGCGACTCATGCGGTGCCAGCCTGACGGCGTCCTCGCGGCTCGCACCGACACTCTGATGTGGCCCTTGCCACATCGACGCCAGCCACCCTGGTTTTGCGCAGGGTGCCGACAACAATAGGTGTACTATGACTCATGAACGGATCGCTTCACCCCGCCACCCTCTTCGTCCCTTGGCCCGCGGCCTGCTGGCGGGCGCTGTCATGACCGCCTCTCTGGGCATGGCCGGCACCGCCCAGGCTTTGGAGCTACGCTTCGGCCACGGGGGGACCGAAGACACGGCCTACCATCTGGGCGCAGAGCGCTTCAAAGCGCTGTTGGCCGAGAAGAGCGACGGCAACATCGACGTCACCATCCTCGGCAATAGCGTGCTGGGCCACGAAACCGAAATGTTCGAGCAGCAGATGGCCGGCGCGCTGGACATCTCGATCATCAATCCGGGACTGATCACCGACTTCTCACCCTCCGCCAACGTCTTCTCGATCCCCTTCCTGTACCGCGACGAGGCCCACTGGCAGACGGTACTCGACGGCGAGGTGGGGCGCGCCATTGCCGACCAGATCACTGCCGAGACCGATGTCCGGGTACTCGCCTTCTATGGGGGCGGCAAGCGACAGGTCGTCAGCAGTCAGCCGCTAGAGAGCCTCGACGATCTGTCAGGGCTACAGATTCGCACCAACCCCACCCGGCCGCTGATCACTGCCTGGGAGGCCCTGGGCGCCGACCCGACGGTCATGGAGTGGAGCGAAATCTATACAGGCCTGCAGCTGGGGGCCATCGATGGGCTGCTCAACGAGGCCGAGTGGATCCATCGCATGCGCTTCCACGAGGTTGCCCCGCATATCGGGCTCTCCGAACACGACATTACCGTTCGCCTGCTGACCCTCTCCCAGGCCACCTGGGACCGCCTGGACGATACCCAGCGCGAGCAGATCATGGCGGCGGCGGCCGAGTCGGCCGACTATGCCCGAGAGGTCCAGCTCACCCAGGACGCCGAGGCCCTGGACCTGCTGGTCGATGAGGGTGCCACGCTCCATGAGATGGACCGCGAGACCATGATGGAGAGGGTCGCCGGGCCGCTGGAAGGCGTCATCAACGACATGGGCCTCACCGAGCTCCACCAGATGATCGTCAACGCCGAATAAGAGCCCTAGGCGCCTGTTGGATGTGACCGATCTCGCAGTGGATCAGCGCTACGTCCGACAGTCGCCCAGGTTCTGTCCGAACCTTCGGCGAGCGCCGCCCGTTTTCAGGCAATGCCCAAGCCCCGGCCCGCTTCGGGCCGGGGCCATCAGCAAAGCCCTTCCTTCTTTACACTCGATCACAAGGTCATGCCATGTCCCGACTGCTCAATGGCCTGGCAAGCCTCAACCGAGCCCTGGAGCGTCTGCTGCACGTGGTGCTGCTAGCGCTGGTGCTCGGCTTCATCCTGCTGATCATCTATCAGGTGGTCAGTCGCAACCTGCCGTTTATGCCGCGCCTGTATTGGACAGAGGAGTTCAGTCGCTTCACCTTCCAGTGGATGGTCATGCTGGGTGCCGCCGTTGGCGTGCTGCACGCCGATCATTTCGTGCTCGAGGCCTTCCCGCGCGGCTCGCGCTCCGACCTCGTCACTCGGGTGATCCGCGACCTCGCCTGCCTGGCAATAGGCCTGATCTTCGTCATCTATGGCAAGGACTTTGCCCAGTCGGGCCTGCGGCGCAGCGCCACTGCCTCCGGCCTATCGATGGTCTACGTCTACTCCACCTTCATGGTCAGCGGCGTGTTCATCCTGCTATTCAGCGTCCAGCGCCTGCTGCACGCCGCGCTATACGGCATGGACGACATGGAGACGGCCCTCAACACCCCCAACGAGATCGACACGCTCGACGTCGATGAGCCCGACCAAACACCGCTCGAAGGCCTCGACAGGCGCCTGGACAGCGATCACTCCTCGAACGACAACGGGGGCACCCGCTCATGATGCCAACGGACTGGATGTTCCTGCTGCCCTGGCTGCTGTTTGGCCTCCTCGGGGTGCTGATCGTCGCGGGGGTTCCCATCGCCATGGCGCTGATCCTCACCGCCTTCAGCATGATCCTGCTTGACCCACGGCTGACCGCCTGGGTGATGTTCCAACGAATGTACAACGGCATGGACTCCTTCGTGCTGCTCGCCGTGCCGCTGTTCCTGCTGGCGGGCAACCTGATGAATGCCGCGCGCATCACCGACCGACTGATCACCCTGTGCATGCTGATGGTGGGCCACCTCAAGGGCGCCCTGGCACACGTCAACGTGCTGGTCAGCATGCTGTTCGCCGGCGTCTCCGGGTCCTCCACGGCCGACAGCGCCGGGGTTGGCACGGTGCTGATTCCGGCCATGAAGCGCGAAGGCTATCCAACACACTTTGCCGTGGCGGTGACCGCCGCCTCCTCGGTGATGGGGATCATCATCCCTCCTTCGATCAACATGATCGTCTGGGGCGCCCTGACCAACACCTCCATTGCCGGCCTGTTCCTCGGCGGCATCCTGCCAGGCGTCATGATCGGCGTGGCGATGCTGAGTCTGAATATGCTTTTCGTGCGCCGCTACAGCGTGCCGGTACGCAGGCGCGCCACCTTCAAGGAACTGGCGCACTCCGGCAAAGACGGCCTGATGGCGGCGGGCATCCCGGTGGTGATCATCGGCGGCATTACCCTGGGCATCGTCACCCCCACCGAAGCGGCGATGATCGCGGTACTCTATGCGCTTGCGCTAGGCTTCATCGTGTATCGCGAACTGCGGTTTCGCGACGTGCTGGAGGCTTCCACGGCTACCGTGCGGCTCTGCTCACTGTCGTTGTTCAGCCTGGTGGGGGCAGCAATCTTCGGCTATCTGATCAGCTTCTATCAGATTCCGCCTAAACTCATGGCCGGGGTCAATATCACCGATCCCATCGTGCTACTGCTGATCATGACCGTGGTAATGCTGATCATCGGTACCTTCATGGATTCGCTGCCGGCCATGGCGATCATGGCGCCGATCTTCCAGCCGCTGGCCATGCAGGCCGGCATTCACCCGGTGCACTTCGGGGTCATCGGCGTCATGGCGCTGGGGCTGGGGCTGATCACGCCTCCCTATGGGCTCTGCCTGATGATATCGGCCAAGATCGGCGGCATCCCCTTGCTCAAGGCGCTGGGCACCACCCTGCTCTACCTGCTGATCATGCTGGGGGTCATTCTGCTGCTGATCGTCTATCCCCAGTTGATCCTGGCCATTCCGCGCTTCCTGGTACCGGACTTTGTCTGAGCCAAGGACGTCATACCCCTGACACCGGTCCATGCCAGGCTGGACCGGTGTCTCTTCCCCCTGACAACGAGGTCGCCATGCCCCCTGCGCTCTGCCTGCTCTTCGACTCCGACGGCACCCTGGTCGACAGCGAGATTCTGCTCGCCGAGGTGATGGGCGAGATCCTGCCAGCCTTCGGTCTGCCCTTCTCCGCCCGACAGTACATGGAGGAGTTTCGCGGCGTCCGCTTCAAGACCATCATCGAGGCCCTGGAGAGGCGCCATGGCGACCTGGATGACGGGCGCTTTCCGGTGATGGAAGCACAGATGCGCGACCAGATGGAGGTTCGTATGCGCGCCGAACTGCAGCCCATCGCCGGCATCCCGGCGGCGCTGGACGCCCTGGCCGTCCACCCCAAGGCGGTGGTCTCCAACGGCCCGGAGCGCAAGATCCGCTGCGCCATGGAGAGCAGCGGCCTCGCCCCTCACTTCGGCGACAAGTTGTTCAGCGCCTACACCCTGAACGTCTGGAAACCCGACCCTGACCTCTACCGCCAGGCCGCCGCGGCCATGGGCCAGCCACCCGAGCGCTGCGTGGTGATCGACGATGCGGCGGTGGGAGTGGAAGCCGGGCTTGCCGCCGGCATGCAGGTCGTGCACCTCAACCACTTCCCCGAGGAGGAGAGGACGCCCAAGGGCGCCATCGCCATCCGCCACGCCAGCGAGCTGCCCGGGGTCGTGGCCAGGTTGACCGCCGCCACGGCCTGAGTCGTTAGCCCAGGGGCTCTTCCAGCCCCGCCACCGGCGCCGGCATGCAGAGCAGGCTGCCCGCCGCCGGCCAGCGCGCCTTGCCCTCTGCGTCCAGGTGCTGGGTGGCGGTGGTGATGTAGAGGGTACGCAGGTCACGGCCGCCGAAGGCCACCATGGTGGGGTGCGGACACGGCACTTCGTGCTCGGCCAGCAGCTCGCCCTCCGGGGAGAACCGCACCACGCGGCCGCCGTTGTAGAGAGAGCTCCAGTAGCAGCCCTCGCTATCCACCGCGGCGCCGTCGGGGACTCCCGGCAGGCCCAGCGCCTCCAGGTCGACCCAGGTGTCGCCCTCTCCCAACTCACCGCGCTCCACGTCGTAGGGGTAGCGCAGGATGCGCCTTGTCAGCGAGTCGGTGTGGTAGAGCCAGCGCCGGTCGGGGCTGAAGGCCAAGCCGTTGGCGATACCGATGCCCGACACACGGCGCTTGAGCTGCCCGCCGTCGAGGCAGTAGAGGGCCGCCGTGGGATGGGCCTCCTCGGCGTCGATGGTGCCGACCCACAAGCGCCCGGCGGGATCGCAGCGGCCGTCGTTGAAGCGGTTGCCCTGCCCCTCCTGCCGCGCTTCTTTCCCCTCTTCTTCCACTCCGGATTGGCCGCCAGGCGTTCGAGCCGGCCGTCGAAGGGCAAACGCAGCCGCACGATTCCCGAGCTCATCGATGCCAGCAGCCCGTCTTCACACAGCGCAATGCAGCCGATCTTCTCATCCAAGCGGATCCTCTCCGGCGGCGCCTCACCGGCGGGCTGCCAGGCATAGATCGTGCCGCGATTGATATCCACCCAGTAGAGCGTCTGGCGCGCTACCGACCATAGCGGACTCTCGCCCAGGCTCATGTCCAGTGCGTGCACGATCTCGATGTCATCCGCCGCCATCTCGCCTCTCCTCGGTTATTGCGTGTCGTGCCACTGCACCGGGCCAAACCGCCAGCGCTGCCGTAAACAGTCACCGCTTGCCAGCTCGACCAGCCCCTCGGCCAGTGGATCGTCGAAATGGTGGGCATCCACGGTATGGCTGACCGGCTCGAAGCAGAAGAAGTCGGCGTCGCATCCCGGTGAAAACACCAGGTAACGGGACAGCCTTGGCGCCACGCTCAACGCCATGCCAAGCCCGCGCTGCGGCCAGCTCAGCTCAGCACACCCGCGCCAGCCGGTGAACAGATTGTCGATGCGCCCCTCGGGAAGCGCCGCATTGTCGGCAAACCACCAAGGGTCGCCCTCGCCGAGACGGCGCCAGCGGCGGGGAAGCTGGGCGGCATCCACCTCCCAGACCCCGCTGGCCGGGGCCGAGAGGCGCACGTCCGGCGTGCGGGGAAACCAGGGGTGCAGGCCCACCCCGTAGGGAGCGGGCTGCGGGCCCTGGTGCGTCAGTGCCAGTTCGACCACCAGGCTGGCGCCATCCAGGCGATAGTCGAGCACGGCGCGGTAGTCGAAGGGCGGCTGCCAGGCCGACTGAAGCACGAGCCGCATCCGCTCCGGCGCCAGCGCCGCCACCCGCCAGGGCTGCTGCCAGCCGTCGCCGTGGATCGGCAGCGGCTCCCCGGCCACATTGGCGGGTAGCGCATATTCCTGGCCACGCCAGGCGAAGCTGCCGCCGGAGATACGGTTGGACCACGGCAGCAGTGGATACATGCCCATGCGGTTGGGGTCGTCATCCGGCCCTTCCCCGGGCCGAAGAGGGGCACCGGGCCCGCCGCCGTCAGGGCGTCGAAACGCACCACGCAGGCACCGTTAGCCGGCGCGACCACCAGCCTGAGGCGGCCGTTGTCGAGGGTCAGCGCCTCACACATCCACCCAGCCGCCTCCGGCCGCGGACGAGGCCAGCGCACCGGTGATGAACTGCAGGCCGTCGACCCCATCCGTCACGCCCGGGGTATTGGCCGCCAGCGCCGCGGCGGTGCGGTCGCCCTGGCGGGCGCGAATCTGCTCGGCGAAGTCGGCGTAGAGCTGGGCGAAGGCCTCGAGATAGCCCTCCGGGTGGCCGGGGGGAATGCGCGATGCCGCCAGCGCCGCCTCGCCGAGGCCGGGGCCGTTGCGGGTCAGGATCCGCGGCGGCTCGCCCAGCGGCGAGTGAATCAGCCGGTTGGGGGTCTCCTGGTGCCACTCCAGGCCGCCTCGGCTGCCGTAGACCCGCAGCTTGAGGCCGTTCTCGTTGCCCGGCACCACCTGGCTCGACCACAGCATGCCCCGCGCCCCGCCCTTGAAGCGCAGCATCATGTGCACGTTGTCGTCCAGGGCGCGGCCCTCGACGAAGGTGTGCATGTCCGCCGCCAGCGACTCGAGCTCGAGCCCGGTGACAAAGCGTGCCAGATGATAGGCGTGGGTGCCGATATCGCCCAGGCAGCCGGCCGGCCCGCTGCGGTGCGGGTCGGTACGCCACTCGGCCTGCTTGACGCCGCTCTCTTCCAGGCGGGTCGATAACCAATCCTGAGGGTACTCCACCTGCACCACCCTCAGCTCGCCCAGCTCACCGGCGGCGACCATGTCGCGGGCCTGGCGCACCAACGGATAGCCCGAGTAGTTGTGGGTCAGGCCGAAGAACAGCCCGCTGCGTTCGACCAGCGCGGCCAGCGTCTGGGCATCTTCCAGAGTGGTGGTCATCGGCTTGTCGCAGATCACGTGGATGCCCGCCTCGAGGAAGGTACGGGCCACGTCGAAGTGCAGATGATTGGGGGTGACGATGGCGACCACGTCGATGCCGTCCGGGCGCTGGCGCTCGGCTTCGGCCATGGCGCGATAGTCAGGGTAGGCACGCTCCTCGGCCACGTGCAGCTCCGCGGCCGCCGCGCGGCCGCGCTCGGGGTCGGAGGCGAAGGCCCCGGCCACCAGCTCGTAATGATCGTCGATTCGCGCGGCAATGCGATGCACGCCACCGATGAAGGCGCCCTGGCCGCCACCGACCATGCCCAGGCGCAGCCGGCGGGGAGTGTCGTGATGTTGGCTCATGTCGTTCTATCCTTCAGTCGAGGCCCAGCAAGCGACGGTTGGCCGCCTCGTCGGCGCCCCCATCGGCGAAGTCGTCGAAGGCTCGCTCGGTCACCTGGATGATATGGTCGCGAATGAAGGCGGCCCCTTCACGGGCACCGACCTCGGGGTGCTTGAGGCAGCACTCCCACTCCAGTACCGCCCAGCCGTGATAGTCGTTGGCGGCCATCCACGAGAACATCGATTTGAAGTCGACCTGGCCATCGCCCAAGGAACGGAACCGCCCGGCCCGCTGGGTCCACGCCTGGTAACCGGAGTAGACACCCTGTTTGGGGCTGGGATTGAACTCGGCATCCTTGACGTGAAACATCTGGATATGCTCGCGGTAGACGTCCAGAAAGCCCAGGTAGTCGAGCTGCTGCAGGATCAGGTGGCTGGGGTCGTAGAGGATATGGCAGCGGGGATGATGGCCGACCCGCTCCAGGAACATCTCGAAGGTGATGCCGTCGTGCAGGTCCTCGCCGGGGTGAATCTCGTAGCAGAGGTTGACCCGGCCTCGTCGAAGGCGTCGAGGATCGGCCGCCAGCGCTTGGCCAGTTCCTCGAAGGCGGCGTCGATCAGCCCCGCCGGGCGCTGCGGCCACGGATAGACATAGGGCCAGGCCAGCGCGCCGGAAAAGGTGCCGTGGTCGGTCAGGTCCAGGTTCTGCGAGGCCCTGGCGGCCAGCATCAGCTGCTCGACCGCCCAGGCCTGGCGGGCCTTGGGGTTGCCGCGCACCTCGGGCACGGCAAAGCCGTCGAAGACCTCGTCGTAGGCCGGATGCACGGCCACCAGCTGGCCCTGCAGGTGGGTCGAGAGTTCGGTCAGCGACAGGCCGTGCTCGGCCAGCCTACCCTTGATCTCGTCGCAGTAGGTGCGGCTCTCGGCGGCACGTTTCAGATCGATCAGGCGCGCATCCCAGCTGGGAATCTGCACGCCTTTATAGCCAAGCCCCGCTGCCCAGGCGGCGATGCCGTCGAGGCTGTTGAAGGGGGCGTCGTCACCGGCAAACTGAGCGAGGAAGATCGCCGGCCCTTTGATGGTTTGCATAGTGGGCTCTCCGATAGGGTGTCAGGCATGTCGAAGCGGGCAAGCGTTGCGACGCCCGCCCGCAGGCTCGATCAGAACGGTGAATCGGGGAAGTAGTACTGCTCGGCGTTCTCCTGGGTGATCAGCGGCGAGCCGAGGATGTACTCACCCACCACCGGGCCGTTGGAGACGAAGTTCTGCACGGTGAGATCCATGGCGGTGGCGATCATCGCCGGCGGATAGAGCACGTCGACCGGCACCAGCTCGTCGCCCTCCATGACCCGCGCGATGATGTCCTTCATGCCCGCCCCGCCAACGATGAACAGCTCGTCCTCGCGGTTGGCCTGGCGTACCGCCTCGATCACGCCGAGGGCGATGTCGTCGTCCTGGGCCCACACCGCGTCGATGCGGTCGAAGCGCGCCAGAAAGTCCTGCATCACCTCGAAGCCGTCGTCGCGGTTCCAGTTGGCATGCTGCATGTCGAGGATGTTGATATCGGAGCCTTCGATGGCCTCCTGGAAGCCCTGCACACGCTCTTCGTCGATGACCGTGGGGATCCCGCGCAGCACCACGATGTCGCCCTCACCATCGAGCTGGTCGCGGATGTATTCGCCAGAGACGCGGCCCATCTCGTGGTTGTTGCCGGCCACATAGAGGTCTTCGATGCCCTCCTGTTCAAGCCCGCGATCGACCACGGTGACGAACACACCGGACTCCTTGACGCGGCGCACCGGGTCGGTCAGCGGCCCGGACTCGAAGGGCAACACCACCAGCGCATCGATGTTGCGCTGCGAGACCAGGTCTTCGAGGTCGTTGGCCTGCCCGCCCGGGTCGCTCGCCGTTGAGATGGTGATGGCGATCTCGGGGTGCAGCGCCTCGAGGCGCTCCTTGGCCTGCTCGGCGTGGAAGTTGACCCCGCCGGTCCAGCCGTGGGTGGCGGCAGGAATCGACACGCCGATGGTGACCTCCTGGGCCACGGCGAGCGTGGGAACTCCCAGGGCCGCAGTGGCGGTCAGAGCCGCCAGTGTCATCTTGGTATTTTTCGTGATGGACATGGTGATGCTCCTCTGCTGTTTGTGCTTGTTATCTTGCTGCCTACTCGAGCGCCTCATGGCGCCGACTTCCTCCACGACGCGCGCTGCAGGTACACCGCGACGATGATGATGATCCCCTGCACCGTGCCGTTGAGATAGTTGGAGATGGCATCGGTGAGGTTGAGGATGTTGCCGATCATGGTCAGCATGATCGCCCCCACTACCGTGCCCCAGATGCGCCCGTGCCCGCCCTTGAGCACGGTGCCGCCAATGATCACCGCGGCGATCGCCTCGAGCTCCCAGAGCACCCCGGTGGCGCCCGATGCCGAGCCCAGCCGCGGCACGTAGATGATGGTCGCCAGCGCCACGCACACGCCCTGCAGCATGTAGGTCATGGTCTTGATGCGATCGACGTGGATGGCGCTGTACTCGGCCACCTTCTCGTTGGAGCCGATGGCGAAGCAGTAGCGACCGAAACGGGTATGGTTGAGCAGGATGTAGCCGACTACCGCCACCAGCAGGAACACCAGCACCGGAATTGGGATGCCCATCAGGCTGCCGTAGTAGACCGGCCGATAGAGATCGCGCACCCCCCAGTCCAGCGACAGGGTGCCCCCGTCGGCCAGGTAGGTCACCAGAGAGCGGTAGATCCCCATGGTGCCGAGAGTGACGATGAAAGCCTCGATCTTGCCCTTGGTGGTCACCATGCCGTTGATGAAACCGGCACACAGCCCCAGCAGCAGCGAGGCGCCGATGCCCAGCAGGATGGTGGTGAGGCCGGGGCCGAACTGTTCGACCAGGCTGTTCATGAAGATGATCATCACCCCGGCGATGAAGGCCGCCATCGAGCCCACCGAGAGGTCGAGCCCGCCGGCGGTGATCACGAAGGTGGCGCCGATGGCAATGATGCCGATGAAGGCGCTACGGGTGAGCATGTTGGAGAGGTTGTCCAGCCCCAGGAAGGCGGGATTGATCAACACCCCCAGCAGCGCCAGGGCGACCAGGGCGATGAAAGGCCCCCAGGTCTTGAGGTCGACGGAGACGTGACTCCGAGCGGCTGGCTTGTGGTCAGGCACGGCGTTGTTCATCGGCTCCATCCCCTTGATCCCGGATGCGTACTGCATGATGTCGTGTTCGTTGATCTGCTCGCCCTCGAGCACGCCGGTCAGCACCCCGGCACACATCACCGCGACCCGATGCGAGAGGCCGATCAGCTCGGCCATTTCCGAGGAGATCAGGATCACCGAGCGGCCTGCATCGGTAAGTTCGCGCACGAAGTGGTAGATCTGGTGCTTGGTGCCCACATCGATGCCCCGGGTCGGCTCGTTGATGATCACGATCTCGGGATCGATGGACATCACCTTGGCCAACAGCAGCTTCTGCTGGTTGCCGCCGGAGAGCTCCGCGGCGGTGGCCGCCTGGGTGCGCAGGCGGATGTCGAAGCGCTCGATGGCCTCCTGGAAGGCCTGCTCTTCGCGATGCCGGTCGATCAGCGGCCGGCAGTAGGCGCGCAGGTTGAGTAGCGTGAGATTGGGGCGCAGGCCCATGTTGAGGACCAGCCCCTTGCCCTTGCGGTCTTCGGTGAGATAGGCGATGCGCTGGCGCACGGCGTCGCGAAGGTGGCGCAGCGCTACCGGCCGGCCGTTTCGTAGCACCTCGCCCGCGCTGCGGCCGCGCAGCCCCAGCAGCGCCTCGATCAGCGCCGTGCGCCCGGCGCCGACCACCCCACCGAAGCCCAGCACCTCGCCGCGACGCAGGGTGAAGCTCGCCTGTTTCACGGCCCCGGGTACCACCATGTCGCGAGCCTCCAGCACCACCTCGGCGTCGCTGGCCAGCGCACTGCGCTCGGGGTACATGTCGGTGATCTCTCGCCCCACCATCAGCCGCGCCAGCTCTTCCTTGCTGCGTCCGGCCATCGGCCCACTATCGATCAAGCGACCGTCGCGCAGCACCGTGACCCGGTCGGCGATACGCTCGATCTCGCGAAGCTTGTGGGAGATGTAGAGGATCGCCACGCCGCGCTGGCGCAGCCGTCCGATCAGCGCGAACAGCACCTCGACTTCATGCTCGGTGAGCGTGGCCGTGGGTTCATCCATGATCAGTACCCGCACGTCGCGGGTGATCGCCTTGGCGATCTCGACCATCTGCTGGTCGGAGGTGCTGAGGTCCTTGACCCTGGCGCGCGGGTCGACCCGGGTTTCGAGCGCTGCCAGCGCCTCACGGCAGCGCTCGCGCATGACGCGACGGTCGAGGAAGGGGCCGCGGCGCAGCTCACGCCCCAGGAAGATGTTCTCCTCCACCGTCAGCTGTTCAGCCAGGGCCAGTTCCTGATGGATCATCACGATGCCGTCGGCTTCGGCGTCACCGCTGCTGCGGTAGCGACGCGCCTCGCCATCCAGGCGGACATCCCCCTCGGTCGGACTCAGGTAGCCGGAGAGAATCTTGACCAGGGTCGACTTGCCGGCGCCGTTCTCGCCCAGCAGCGCATGCACCTCGCCGGGCACCAGATCGAGGTCGATATCGAACAGCACCTGATTGGGACCAAACGAGCGGCAAATGCGGCGGGCCGACAGCAGCGGGGGGTTGTGATCGCTCGATCAGCCCCACCCCGCATCGACCGAGAATTCGTGGCCCGTCAGCTGGGCGCTGTCGTCGGCCGCCAGGAACAGCACCATCGGCGCCACGTGCTCAGGCGCCAGGCGCACCTTGAGGCACTGATGCTCGCGGATGCGCGCTTCATCGTCGGGGCCGATCCATTTGTCGAGCTGCCGCTCGGTCATGATGCAGCCGGGCACCACCGTATTGACGCGGATATTCTGCTCGCCCAGGTCGCGGGCCAGGCTGCGCGTCAGACCGTGCACCGCCGCCTTGGCGGTGACGTAGGCGGAGAGGTTGCCCAGCGCCAGACGCACGCTGATCGAACCGAAGTTGATGATCGAACCGCCGCCGGCCTGGGCCATCCGCTCGGCCACCGCCTGGCTCGAGAAGAACATCGGGCGCAGGTTGAGCGACATGCGCTCGTCCCAGTACTCGACGCTCACGTCACGCCAATCGTGGCGGTCGTCGTTGGCGGCATTGTTGATCAGGGTGCGAATCGGCCCCAGGCGCTCACTGACCTCATCGATGACGGCCTGCAGCGCGGCGATGTCACGGATATCGCAGTGTCGATAGCAGGGCGCGCGGCCGGTCCGGGCCTCGAGCTCACGGCACAGCGCCTGGCTTGCCGCACCGTCGATATCGATGAACGCCACTCGCGCCCCCTGGTGATGAAAGGCCCTCACCAGGGCGGCACCGATCCCACCACCGCCACCGGTAACGAAGACGACGCGCTCGGCAAGACTGGGATAGCAAGCCATCGGCTCGCGCATGGCAATCTCCCTTGTTGTTGTCGTTGAAGGAGTGAAGCGTTTGGCGCTGATTTACTTTAGACGCTAAAATAAATACCCAGCCATGCAACTTAAGTCGCATGCATCACGCCGCGGAGCCTTGCCTGGCCAATCGGGTCGGGGCGACTCTGGTAGACTTTCCATGACGTAACGCAACGGCGATATCCATGGCCTCCTCTCAGCCACACGACAGCAGCCGCCACGACAACACCCTGGCGGTAATTCGCACCCTCCGCGAACGCGGGCCGGTGGCTCGCGTCGACCTCGGTGCCCTCAACGGCATCAGCTCGGCGACCGTCACTTCGATCAGTGCCGACCTGCTTCAGCAGCGACTCATCACCGAACTGCCCCCGACGGATCACGCCCCAGCGGTCGTGGGCGCCCCAAGACGCTGATCCGGCTCGCACCCGAGGCGGCCTGCGTCATCTGCGTCAAGCTGTCGATCAATGAGTTGCAGCTGGTGGTGGGTAACTACGCCGGCCAGGTGCACCACAGCGAACACCATGCCGTGCCCACCCTGAGCCTGACGCCGGATGATCTCGTGGCGCTGCTCGAGGAGAAGATTGCCGCGGTGCGCGCCACGGCACTGGCCAGCCACCGCCGGCTAGTGGGGATCTGCCTGGCGGTGCAGGGCGTGGTGTCATCCCACAGTGGCACGCTGATCTGGTCACCGGCATTGAGCTTTCGCAATACGCTGCTGGCACCGCCCCTGGCAGAGCGCTTTGGCTGCCCGGTGCTGCTTGAGAACGATGCCAACTGCATCGCCAGCGTGCTGGCCGCAAAGCCCGCCTATGCCGGCTATCCCAATCTGGCGGTGATCATGCTGGGCTACGGTATCGGCATGTCGGTGATGATCGACGGCGTGCCGTTTCTGGGAGCCAACGGCTCCGCCGCGGAGTTCGGCCACAGCAAGTACCAGCCGGGGGCGCCCAGTGCGCCTGCGGCAAGCGCGGCTGCATCGAGGCCTACGCCAGCGACTACGCGCTCTATCGGGAGGCCCGCGAGGTGCTCGAGCTGCCCGCCGGCGACAGCGCCCACCCCTCAGAGGCACAAATGCAGGCCCTGACCCAGTTGGCCATGCAGGGCGACCCCGAGGCCCGGCGCATCTTCGCCGAGGCGGGCCGCGCGCTGGGCTACGGCATGGCCAATCTGCTGGCGCTGTTCAATCCCGACCTGGTGCTGGTGACCGGCTCCGGGGTACGCGGCTACGCCGCCATGCAGGAGAGCATGCAGGCCGCCATCGACGAGGCGCTGGTCACCGAGCTGATCGGCCCCACCCGTATTGCCAGCTGCCCCTGGGATCGCGACATGACCTGCCTGGGGGCATCGCGATTTCCCTGCAGGCCGCCGACTCGCAGATTCTAAGCGACGGACAGGCGAGCTAGCCGAGTCCAAGCCGGCTTCATCGCTCAAGGCAGGCCGTCCGTACATTCTGGCGAGGGGCAAGCACTGCCCCCGACTCTCCCGCAGGGGCAACACGCGTCTCAGGGCAGCTCGACGCAGCGCCCCAGCGAGCTGGCACCGGGCTCGATCCCCAGCGCCTCGGCGGTGCCGGCCAGCACCGCCTGGGCGGCCAGGAAGGCCTCTCGCGGGCGCCGCATGCGAATGCTCTCCATCAGCTGACGATGCCGCTCGAGACTCTCCTCCGGGTCGCTGGCATTCTCATTGGACATCCACACCAGCAGGTGGATCGAGGGGCGCAGGATATGTGAGAGCTGGGCCCAGACGATGTTGTGGGTGGCCTTGAAGATCGCCACGTGAAAGGCCACGTCGCATTCGCTGTGCAACCGCCGCTCCTCCGGGCAGCCGGCGTTGCGCAGGTTCTGCCCGAGGCCTTCGAAGGCCTCCTCGATGGCGACCAGGTCGCGGGCCTTGGCCCGACGCGCGGCGGTCATCGCCACATAGGGCTCGACATCGAGACGAAAGGCCAGGATCTCGCGCTGGATATCGGGGTTGGGCGCCGCATAGTGGGTCATCCACTCGGTCACCTGGGGGTCGAGGATATGCCACTCGCTGTACTCGCGAACCTTGGAGCCGTGGCCGGAAATCCGCTCGATGATGCCGGCATCGACCAGCTGACGAAGGTCGCTGCGCACCGCTGAGCGATTGATGGCGAAGCGCTCGCAGAGATCCAGCTCGCGGGGCACGAAGTCCCCGGGTTGATAGCGACCGGCGAAGATCGCCTCGGCCAGGTGTTCGGCGATGCTGGGGCGGGAGCCGGGCTTGGGGGCCGCGAGCCGGGAGCGTGAAGACGTCAAAGCAGTGAGATCCTGTTGCGATTCCTGGGCATGATAACGTATTCCCTCGATCGACTGGATGGGCCCCGCCACCGGTCAGTGGTTGTCTCGCGGCGGGCTCCGCCGGGCCACGTCCCGATACTTGGTGGCCGGCTCCAGCGTCATGCCGCGATCCAGCGGCTCCACCAGGGTGCGCTGAATCTCCTGCCAGGGCGTCTGGTGGTCGGGGTAGCGATAGCCGCCCCGGGCCTCGAGACGCTCGCGCCGCGCGGCCAGTTCGGCGTCGTCGATCAGCAGCCTGACCTCGCGACGCCCCAGGTCGATGCGCAGCCGGTCGCCGTCCTCGAGCAGCGCCAGGCCGCCGCCGGTGGCGGCCTCCGGGGCGGCGTTGAGGATCGACGGCGACCCCGACGTCCCCGACTGGCGGCCGTCGCCGAGGCACGGCAGCGACTCGGTGCCGGCGCGAATCAGCGCTTCCGGGGGCTGCATATCGACCACCTCGGCGCCGCCCGGATGCCCCACCGGCCCCGCGCCGCGCATCACCAGGACGGTGCGCTCGTCGATGCCCAGCGCCGGGTCGTCGATGCGGGCGTGGTAGTCCTCTGAGCCGTCGAACACCACCACCCGGCTTTCGAAGGCCTCCGGGTCCTCGGGGTCGCTGAGAAAGCGCTCGCGAAACTCCCGCGAGATCACGCTGGTCTTCATCAGCGCCGAGTCGAACAGGTTGCCCTTGAGGTTGAGAAAGCCAGCGTGCTCGACCAGCGGCTCGGCGTAGCGGCAGATCACCTCGGGATCCTCGATGCCGCGCCCCGCCAGGTTGTCCGCCAGGCGGCATCCGTTGACGGTCTGAACGTCGCCGTGCAGCTTGCCGGCGGCGAGCAGCTCGCTCATCACCGCCGGCACGCCGCCGGCACGATGAAACTCCTCGGAGAGGTAGGCGCCGGCCGGCATCACGTTGGCCAGCAGCGGTATCTCGTGACCCAGGCGCTGCCAGTCGTCGTTGGTGAGCTCGACGCCGGCATGCCGGGCGATGGCGTTGACATGGATCGGGGCATTGCTGGAGCCGCCCAGCGCCGAGCAGGTGACGATGGCGTTCTCGAAGGCCTCGCGAGTGAGAATATCGCTGGGGCGCAGGTCGTCCCAGACCATCTCGACGATGCGCTCGCCGGTCTGGTAGGCCACCATGGCGCGCGCCTTGTAGGGTGCCGGGATCATCGCCGAGCCGGGCAGGCTCATGCCCAGGGCCTCGGCCATGGAGTTCATGGTCGAGGCCGTACCCATGGTGTTGCAGTGCCCCACCGAGGGGGCCGAGTCGGTGGCCCGGGCCAGAAACTCGGCGTAGTCGATGTCGCCGGCGGCCAGCCGCTTGCGCAGCTCCCAGATGATGGTGCCGGAGCCCACCCGCTCCTTGTCCCGCCAGCCGTTGAGCATGGGCCCGCCGGACAGCACGATGGCCGGGATATTGACCGTGGCCGCGGCCATCAGCGCCGCCGGGGTGGTCTTGTCGCAGCCGGTGGTCAGCACCACGCCGTCCAGCGGATAGCCGTGCAGCACCTCCACCAGACCCAGGTAGGCCAGGTTGCGGTCCAGCGCCGCGGTGGGCCGGCGCACGTTCTCGTGGATCGGGTGCATGGGGAACTCGAAGGGCACCCCGCCGGCGGCGCGAATGCCGTCCTTGACGCGCTTGACCAGCTCGATGTGGTGGCGATTGCAGGGCGTGAGGTCCGAGCCCGACTGGCAGATGCCGATGATCGGCATGCCGCTGGTCAACTCGTCCAGGGTCAGGCCGTAGTTGAGATAGCGCTCGATGCACAGCGCCGTGGTGCCGGGGTGCTCGGGGTTGTCGAACCAGTAGCGCGAGCGAAGCTGCTCGGGGTCGACCTTGTGGTGTGTCGTCATCGTCTCCGCTCCATCCGCTGGGTTGATGCCAGATCAACGACGCCTTCATCCCGTTCGGTGCAGACGGCCTGCCGGGCCATCTCGGCTGTTTCCGTCAGCCAGGCCGGAATGGGACACGTGTCGCCGCGATGCTGGCACCTTACTCCTCCACGCGCCGGCCAGTCGATACATACAAAAGTATATGTTGAACAAATTGGCAATAAGTTCGACATTCCAGTGGCGGACGACGCAATCGGTGCGGCTTACTGCGGTACCCCCCATAACAAACAATGTCACCCTGGAGACTCACCCATGCTCCCAATCTGGCGTACCACGCTCACGCTGGCCGGCGCGGCCACCCTCTCTGTCAGCCTCGCTCACGCCCAGACCCCCGACCTCTCTGCGCCTCCCGCCATCGAAGGCGACACGGTCGGCGATCACGGCAGCGTCACCCTGCGCATGGGGATCGGCCTGGCCGAGACCTCGCCCCAGTACCTTTCGACCCAGTACTTCGCCGATATCCTCGACCAGCGCAGCGAGGGTCGTATCAGCGTCAACATCTTCCCCAACAGCCAGCTCGGCGACGACGTGCAGATGATGGAGATGCTGCAGACCGGCTCGCTGGACATGACCTATCCGTCGAGCTCGCCGGCCACCACCTATGTCAGCGAGCTGGCGGTGTTCGACCTGCCGTTCCTGCTGCCGACCCGCGAGGCGGCCATCGCCGTGCTCAACAGCGAGGTCGCCCAGGCGATGCTCGACGGCTTCGAGGGCACCGGCATCAAGGCGCTGACGTTCTCCGAGAACGGCTTCCGCCAGCTCTCCAACAGCGCGCGGCCGGTCACGTCCCCGGAAGACGTGGCTGGCCTGGACGTGCGCGGCCTGTCGGTGCGCACCATGGAGAACCCGGTGCACCTGTCGATCTGGGAGACCCTCGGTGCCAACCCCACGCCGATGGCCTTCGGCGAGCTGTTCTCGGCCATGGAGCAGGGCGTGGTCGACGGCCAGGAGAACCCCTGGAGCACCATCCTCACCTCCAACTTCTACGAGGTGCAGGACTACGGCTCCGAGACCCGCCACGTCTACACGCCGTTCATCAAGATGATCTCCGAGCGCACCTGGAACCGCCTCGACGAGGAGTACCAGGCGCTGATCCAGGAAGCCGCCCGCCAGGCCGCCGAGTACGAGATCCAGCTGGCCACCGAGTATGACGACTGGTCCCGCGATCAGCTCGAAGCGCGCGGCATGCAGATCACTCGCCTCGACGACGACCAGATCGCCGCCTTCCAGGAGGCCGTGCAGCCGGTCTACGAGGAGTGGGCGCCGCGCATCGGCGAGGACCTGGTCGCCGAGATCCAGCAGATCGTCGAACAGACCATGAACGACTAAGGCGTCTGCCCTCGGGCAACCCATTGAGTCAGACGCGGGGCACGCTGCCCCGCGTCTTGTCCATCCGCGTTTGGAGCGCCTATGCCCCCCTCTCACTCCCCGCCGGACCCGGCGGAGTTCTCGACGACCCGCGCCGCCAGCCGCTGGAGATCGATACCGAGCAGCGCCGCGGCCCCGCACCGTTCCGCTGGCTGACCGTGGCCATGGAGCACCTGATCGCCACGATCCTGGTGGCCCTGATCGTCTCGGTGTCGGCCAACGTCATCGGCCGGGCGCTGCTCAACCGCTCGCTGCCCTGGGCCGATGAGCTGGCGCGCATGCTGTTCATCTGGCTGGTGTTCATCGGCGCCGCCGCGGCCTTCGCGCGCTTCGAGCATATCGCCGTCGACCTGCTGCTGCGCAAGTTGCCGGCGCGCGCCGCCTACGGCCTCTACCTGATCCAGCACCTGCTGATCACCGGCCTGATGATCGTGATCATGGTCGGCGGCTACCTCGTCATTTCCCGTTCCACCGGGCGCACCGCGATCCTCGGCGTGCCCTGGAACCTGATCAACATCTCGCTGGTGCTGTGCGCCGCCTTCATCGCCGCGGTGGCGATCTGGCGCGCCTGGGGCGCCGCCCGCCTGATGCTCGGCGCCCGCTAGGAGGCCTCTGTCATGCTCTGGATCTTTCTCGGCATTCTGTTCGCCTCCCTGGCCCTGGGCCTGCCGATCGCCTTCGGGCTGGGCATCGCCGCGGTGGTGATGGCGGTGATCTCCGATATCCCGCTGTCGATCCTCATCGAACAGTCGGTGCGCGGGATCAATAATTTCCCGCTGCTGGCCATCCCCTTCTTCATCCTGGTCGGCGAGGTGATGAGCGCCGGCGGCATCGCCCGGCGACTGATGGAGCTGGCCGGCGCGCTGGTCGGCTTCATCCGCGGGGGCTGGGCCAGGTGGCGATCACCGGCTCGATGTTCTTCGGCGGCATCAGCGGCTCGGCGGTGGCCGATACCGCCGCCACCGGCTCGATGATGATCCCGTCGATGAAGCAGCAGGGCTATTCGGCGCCCCAGGCCACGGCGATCAACACCGTCTCCTCGGTGATCGGCATCATCATTCCGCCGTCGATTCCGCTGATCCTCTACGGCATCGTCACCGAGACCTCGATCAGCCGGCTGTTCATCGCCGGCATCGTGCCGGGGTGATGATCGGTCTCGGGCTGATGGTCACCACCTTCATCATGGCCAGCTTCGGCGGTGCCGGGCAGACCCGCACGTTCCGCCTCGGCCCGCTGTGGCAGGCGTTCAAGGCCGCCTGGCTGGCGCTGGTGCTGCCGGTGATCGTGGTCGGCGGCATCATCGGCGGGGTCTTCACCGCCACCGAGGCGGCGGTCGCCGCGCTGCTCTACTCGCTGTTCATCTCGCTGGCGGTCTACCGCGAGTTCCACGTGCGCGAGCTGTGGGGGATGCTGATCCGCACCGCCAGGCTCACCGGCATGGTGCTGCTGCTGCTGGCCTTCGCCACGGTGATCGCCTGGTTTCTGACCATCAACATGGTGCCCCAGACCCTGGTGACCCAGGTGCAGGCGATCACCCAGGACCCGTTCTGGCTGCTGCTGATCGTCGCCGGCCTGCTGCTGCTGGTGGGCTTCGTGATGGACCTGACCCCGGCGATGGTGATCATGGCACCGATGCTGACGCCGATCGTCACCTCGGTGGGCATCGACCCGGTCTACTTCGGCGTCTTGATGGCGTTCATCCTCGGCATCGGGCTGCTGACGCCGCCGGTGGGCACCTGCCTGTACGTCGGCTGCGGGGTGGGCAAGGTGACCATGGAGCAGCTGGTCAAGGCGATGCTGCCCTACTACGCCACCCTGCTGGTCATGGCGGTGATCCTGATCGCCTTTCCCGGGCTGGTGACCTGGCTGCCCGATCTCGCCGCCGTGCGTGGCAACTGATCGGCCCCGTGCACATCCGACACGAGAGACACAATGAAGATCACCCGACTCAGGACATGGCAGGTGCCGCCTCGCTGGCTGTTCCTCAAGATCGAGACCGACGAGGGCTGCTACGGCTGGGGCGAGCCGGTCGTCGAGGGACGTGCCGCCACCGTGGAGGCCGCCGTTCACGAGTTGGCCGACCTCCTGGTGGGCCAGGATCCCCAACGCATCGAGCACCTCTGGAACCGGATGTACCGCGGCGGCTTCTACCGCGGCGGGCCGATCCTGATGAGCGCCATCGCCGGCATCGACCAGGCGCTATGGGACCTCAAGGGCCGCCATCTAGGGGTGCCGGTGCATCAGCTGCTGGGCGGCGCGGTGCGCGACCGCATGCGCATGTACGCCTGGACCGGTGGCGACCGCCCCAGCGACGTCGGTGCGGGTGCCCAGGCACTGGTGGCGCAGGGCTTCACCGCCTTCAAGATGAACGGCACGCCGGAACTGGCGATCGTCGATTCCCACCGCAAGGTCGACGAGGCGGTGGCCCGGGTGGCCGAGGCCCGTGAGGCCGTGGGCCCCGACGTCGGCATCGCCATCGATTTCCACGGCCGGGTGCATCGCCCCATGGCCAAGGCGCTGCTGCGCGAGCTCGAGCCTTTCCACCCCCTGTTCGTCGAGGAGCCGGTGGCCCCCGAGCACCTGCCCTGCCTCAGCCAGATCGCCGGCGGGCTCGGCTACCCCCTGGCCACCGGCGAGCGCCTTCACACCCGCTTCCAGTTCCGCGACCTGCTGGTCGACGGCATGGTCGACATCGTCCAGCCCGACCTCTCCCACTGCGGCGGCATCAGCGAGGGGCTGAAAATCGCTGGCCTGGCCTCGGCCTTCGATGTGGCGCTGGCGCCCCACTGCCCGCTGGGCCCGCTGACCCTGGCGGCCTCGCTGCAGCTGGATGCGGTCAGCCACAACGCCTTCATCCAGGAGCAGAGCATGGGCATCCACTACAACCGGGATAACGACGTCCTCGACTACCTGGTGGACAAGTCGGCGCTGGCCATCGAGGAGGGATCTGTGCCATCCCCCAGGGGCCAGGGCTCGGCGTGGAGATCGACGAGGCCTTCGTCGAGGAGCGAGCCCGTATCGGCCACCGCTGGCGCAACCCGCTGTGGACCCACGAAGACGGCTCGGTGGCCGAATGGTGAGCGAAAGCATCCGCGAGCGCGTCCACTGGGTCGGCGTTGACTGGGGGTCAAGCCGGCTTCGCGCCTGGGCGCTGGATGCCGGTGACGCCGTCCTGGCCCGCGGCAGCAGCGACCGCGGCATGCTCTCGCTGGCCCCCAACGAGTACGAGGATGCCCTGCTGCGGGTGATCGGCGACTGGCTGCCCGACCGCGACCAACGGGACGTGCTGGTCTGCGGCATGGCAGGCGCGCGACAGGGCTGGCGAGAAGCCGCCTACCTGCCGGTGCCGACCCGGTTGAACGCCATGGCTCGGGGGGCCGTGGCGCCACCGTGCCAGGATCCGCGGCTGCGGGTCCGGCTGCTGCCGGGGCTCTGCCAGACCACCGACGGCCACTTCGACGTGATGCGTGGCGAGGAGACCCAGCTCGCCGGCCTGGTAGCCAGTGAGCCCGAGGCCTCGGGCCTCGTCTGCCTGCCCGGCACCCACGCCAAGTGGGCTCGCCTCGAGAAAGGCACGGTGACCCACTTCACCACCTTTCTGACCGGCGAGCTCTACGCGCTGCTGTCCCGACAGTCGGTGCTGAGGCACTCACTGGAGCAGGATCAGGGGCAGGACGAGAACGATCTGGCCGATCCCGGCGACCATGAGGCCTTCGTCAAGGCCGTCCGCGAGAGCCTGGCCGAGCCAGGGCGCTACTCGTCGCGGCTGTTCGGCCTGCGCGCCGCCGACCTGCTGGACGCCGACCTGCCCCCCGGCAGGGCTCGCGCCACCCGGCTGGCGGCACGCCTCTCTGGGCTCACCATCGGCCTGGAGCTCGCCGGCCTGCCCTCTCGGCCCCGGACGCCGCGACACCCGGCCCCGTTACCCTGATCGGCGACGCCGCGCTCTGCGACCGCTATGCCCTGGCGCTGGAGGCCGCCGGCCACACCAGCCGCTGCCTGAAGGGTGAGCGCGCCGGACTGGCCGGCCTTGCCCTGGCCCATCGAACCCTGCCACCCCTCGCCGACTGAGACACGACACGGGAGACACCCCATGACCCTTCCCGAGCCCCTGCCCCTGATCGGCATACTGCGCGGCGTCTCCCCCGAGGAAGCGGTGGCGGTAGGCGAGGCGGTGCTCGCCGCCGGCATCACCACCCTGGAGGTGCCGCTCAACTCCCCCGCGCCCCTGGAGAGCATCCGTCGGCTGGTGGAGGCGCTGGGCGAGCGCGCCCGGGTGGGGGCCGGCACGGTGCTGACGGTCGACCAGGTGTACGAGGTCCAGGCCGTCGGTGCGCAGCTGGTGGTTTCGCCCAACTGCCGCCCGGCGGTGATCCAGGCCAGCCGCCGCCTCGGGCTGCAGAGCTGGCCGGGCATCGTCACTCCCACCGAGGCCTTCGACGCCCTGGACGCCGGCGCCACCGGTCTCAAGCTGTTCCCGCCGTCCAGGTCGGCATCGACGGTATGCAAGCGCTGCGCGCCGTGCTGCCGGCGGGCACCCGCCTCTATGCGGTGGGCGGCATCGGCGTTGGCAACTTCGCGGCCTGGCAGGCCGCCGGCATCGACGGCGCCGGGCTCGGGGGCGCCCTCTACCGTCCCGGCCAATCACCCGTCCGGGTCGAAAAGCAGGCCCGCGAGCTGGTCGCCGCCTGGCGGGATGGTGCGACATGAATTGCCATAGTGTAGGCCTGTATGATGACATGATAGGTGACACAGATTCCCCGGTACCACAAGCCGTGTTTCCAAGACAGAAAGGAGTTCCCATGACCCCGCAAGGTACTTCCCTCATCGGCCGCGAGGCCGTCACCGGCGACCAGGCCATCATCCGCGCCGTGAATCCCGCCACCGGCGAGGCCCTGGCCCCGGACTACCCCGGCCTGGACCGTCAGGCCGTGGCGCGGGCCTGTGAGCTCGCCGAGGCGGCCTTCGCGACCTATCGCGAGACCGACCTCGAGGCGCGCGCCGCCTTCCTCGAGACCATTGCCGACGAGATCGAAACGCTGGGGGACGCCCTGATCGAGCGCGGCATGGCCGAGACCGGCCTGCCCCGGGCCCGCCTGGAGGGCGAGCGCGGCCGCACCTGCGGCCAGCTGCGCCTGTTCGCCTCGGTGGTGCGCGCTGGCGAGTGGCTCGACCTGCGCCTCGACCCGGCGCTGCCCGAGCGCGCGCCGATGCCCCGGGTCGACCTGCGTCAGCAGCACATCCCCCTCGGGCCGGTCACCGTGTTCGGCGCCTCCAACTTCCCGCTGGCCTTCAGCGTGGCCGGCGGTGATACCGCCTCGGCGCTGGCCGCCGGCTGCCCGGTGGTGGTCAAGGCCCACTCCGCCCACCCCGGCACCTCCGAGCTGGTGGGGCGCGCCGTGCAGGCCGCCGTGGCCAAGTGCCAGCTGCCCGAAGGGGTCTTCTCGCTGCCGTTCGGCGCCGGCCGCGAGGTGGGCCAGGCACTGGTGGCCGACCCGCGCATCCAGGCGGTGGGCTTCACCGGCTCCCGCGCCGGCGGCCTGGCGCTGCTGGCCACGGCCCAGGCGCGGCCCCAGCCGATCCCGGTCTACGCCGAGATGAGCTCCATCAACCCGGTCTTCCTGCTCCCCGAGGCACTCAAGGCGCGTGGTGGCGAGATCGCCGAAGGCTTCGTCGCCTCGCTCAATATGGGCGCCGGGCAGTTCTGCACCAACCCCGGCCTGGTGATCGGGGTGAAGGGCCCGGACCTCGACGCCTTTCTCGAGGCCGCCGGCGAGGCGGTCAAGGGAAGCACCGCCCAGACCATGCTGACACCGGGTATCCATGCCGCCTACCAGCAAGGCGTCGACACGCTGGCGACTCATCCCAAGGTACGCGAGATCGCCCGTGGTCAGGCCGGTGAGGGCCCGAACCAGTGCCAGCCCGGCCTGTACGTTACCCAAGCGGCCGACTTCCTCGCCGACGAGACGCTACAAGCGGAAGTCTTCGGTGCCACCTCGCTGGTGGTTGCCTGTGCCGACGTCAGCGAGATGAAGGCGGTCGCCGAATCCCTGGAGGGCCAGCTCACCGCCACCCTGCAGATGGACGACGGCGACCTGGAGGCGGCGCGCCGCCTGCTGCCGGTGCTCGAGCGCAAGGCGGGACGCATCCTGGCCAACGGCTGGCCGACGGGTGTCGAGGTGTGCCACGCCATGGTCCACGGCGGCCCCTACCCGGCGACCTCTGATTCCCGTAGCACGTCCGTGGGCAGCGCGGCGATCCAGCGCTTCCTACGCCCCGTCTGTTATCAGAACCTGCCGGCTGGCCTGCTGCCCGAGGCCCTCCAGGACAGCAACCCGTTCGGCGTCAGCCGCCTGGTCGACGGCAAGCGCGAATAATCGAGACAGGGGACACATGTTGGAGATCCTTGGCGGCCTGCGGGCCGCCTTTTTCGTGGCCGTCGCCCGGCGGCCGGTGGAGTTGGCAAGCTCGCCGAGATGCTCCATACTAACCAACAGTCATCCTAGCATCCTGTCATACCAGCAATGCCATAAACGGCTCCGCCACCCGTCGAGGACGCTCGAGACATGCGATTGAAGGACAAGACGGCCCTGATCACCGCCGCCGGACAGGGCATCGGCCACGCCACCGCGGTGCGCTTTGCAGCGGAAGGCGCACGGGTCATCGCTACCGATATCGACAGCGACAAGCTCAAGGACCTGGAGGGGCGCGAAGGCATTGAGACCCGCCGCCTGGACGTACTCGATGCCGCGGCCATGGCGACCCTGGCGACCGAGCTGCCGCCTCTGGACGTGCTCTTCAACTGCGCCGGTTTCGTGGCCAGCGGCTCGCTGCGGATGAGTCCGCCTACACCACCGGCACGGCCCAGGTGATCGACGGCGGCTGGCTGATTTGAACCAACCGACCCGAATCGATCGAACCGAACACCAAGGAGAGTCCATGAAACTGCTGCGCTTCGGCCCCCAGGGCCACGAAAAACCCGGCCTGCGCGACGCCAACGGAGCGATCCGCGACCTCTCGGCTCACCTGCCGGACCTCGACGGCCACCACCTCAGCCGCGAGCGGCTGGCCCGACTGGCCGAGCTCGACACTTCTCAGCTCCCCGAGGTCCCGTCAGACACCCGCCTCGGCCCCTGCGTCGGCCGGGTCGGCAAGTTCATCTGCATCGGCCTCAACTACTCCGACCACGCCGCCGAGACCGGCGCCGAGGTACCGCCGGAGCCGGTGGTGTTCAACAAGTGGACCAGCGCCCTCTGCGGCCCTGATGAAGACGTGATCATTCCCCGCGGCTCGACCAAGACCGATTGGGAAGTGGAGCTCGGCGTGGTCATCGGCAAGACCGCACGCTATATCGACGAGACCGACGCCATGGATCACGTGGCCGGCTACTGCGTGGTCAACGACGTCTCCGAGCGCGAGTTCCAGCTCGAGCGCAGCGGCACCTGGGACAAGGGGAAAGGCTGCGACACCTTCGGCCCGCTGGGTCCGTGGCTGGTGACTACCGACGAGATCGCCGATCCCCATGAGCTGGACCTGTGGCTGGAGGTGGATGGCCACCGCTACCAGGACGGCAACACCCGCACCATGGTTTACCGCATTCCCTTCCTGATCAGCTACCTGAGCCGCTTCATGAGCCTGCAGCCCGGCGATGTCATCTCTACCGGCACCCCGCCCGGGGTGGGCATGGGCCAGCATCCGCCGACCTACTTGAGGCCAGGCCAGCGCATGCGACTGGGCATCGAGGGTCTCGGTGAGCAGCAGCAACGCCTGGTCGCCGAAGGCGACGTCAGATGAACAGGAGCCCGACCATGACCTCTCCCATTGCCAGCGACGCCGGGCGCCTGACCAGCCTGCGCGTGCACGCCGACGATAATGTGCGCGTCGCCCTCAAAGACCTGCCCGCCGGCAGCGAGATCGACGACGAGGGGCGCCTGCTGCACCTGGCCGAGCCGATCCGCCACAAGCACAAGTTCGCCCTGCATGATCTCGCCGTGGGCGACAGCGTGATCATGTACGGCGTCACCGTGGGCCTTGCGACACGCCCCATCGCCGCCGGCACCGCCATCACTACCGAGAATACCAAGCACAGCACCGCCACCACTGAGCCCCAGGCCCGGCGCGGCGAATGGCGCGCCCCCGATGTGACGGCCTTCGAGGGGGTGACCTTCGACGGCTACCACCGCGCCGATGGCAGCGTCGGCACCGCCAACCTGTGGCTGGTGGTGCCGCTGGTGTTCTGCGAGAACCGCAATATCGAGGTGCTGCGCCAGTGCGTGGCCGACGCCCTCGGCGAAGACCCCTACCGCGACTACAAGCAGATGGCGCGCCAGCTGCTGCACGGCGAGGCGGCCGCCTACGCGCCGCAAACCGAGTCGGAGCGGCTGTTTCCCAACGTCGACGGCGTGCGCTTCCTGACCCACACCCTGGGCTGCGGCGGCACCGACGACGACGCCCAGGCGCTCTGCCAGCTGCTGGCCGGCTACATCTGCCACCCCAACGTGGCCGGTGCCACGGTGCTCAGCCTGGGCTGCCAGAAGGCCCAGATCGACATGCTCAAGAGCGCCGTGGCAAGCCACGACCCCAAGGGGCTGCGCCCGGTTCACTACCTCGAGCAGCAGGCCAGCAAGAGCGAAGAGGCGCTGATCCGCGAGGCGCTGACCACCATCTTCGACGGCCTGGCCGAGGCCAACCGCACGCCGCGCCGCCCGGCGCCGCTATCCGCCCTCACCCTGGGCGCCGAGTGCGGCGGCTCGGACGGCTTCTCGGGGCTCTCCGCCAACCCGCTGGTGGGCGCGGTGATGGACCGGCTGGTGGCGCTGGGCGGCAGCGGCATGCTCAGCGAGTTTCCCGAGCTGTGCGGCGTCGAGCACGAGCTGGTGGCGCGCTGCGCCAGCGACGCCGTGGCCGAGCGCTTCCAGGCCCTGATGGCCGCCTACCAGCGCCACGCTTCCCGGGTCGGCGCCGACTTCTCGATGAACCCCTCACCGGGCAATATCCGTGACGGCCTGATCACCGACGCCATGAAGTCCGCCGGCGCCGCCAAGAAAGGCGGCGACAGCCCCATCGTCGATGTGCTCGACTACACCGAGCCGCGCAGCCGCGCCGGCTTGAGCCTGCTCTGCTCGCCGGGCAACGACGTCGAGTCGACCACCGCCCTGGCCGGCTCCGGCGCCAACCTGATCCTGTTCACCACCGGGCTCGGCACGCCCACCGGCAACCCGGTCACCCCGGTGATGAAGATCTCGAGCAACAGCGAGCTGGCCGCACGTATGAATGATGTGATCGACTTCGACGCCGGGCCGATCATCCGCGGTGAAGCGCAGATCGACGACCTCGCCGAGGAGCTGCTCAGGCTCTGCATCGAGACCGCCTCGGGGCGCTACCTGACCAAGGCGGTCAGGCTCGCCCAGTACGACTTCATCCCCTGGAAGCGCGGCGTATCGCTGTAGCCACCCTGAACGCAACGAGCCCGCCGATATCGGCGGGCTCGTTGCATTAGGGACACCAGGCAGCGCTAGGCGGATTCATCCTCCCTATCATCCAGCCGCTTCTTGAGCTGCATATAGGTGCCATAGTGGCGATCCAGGTGCCGGCGCATGGCGGCCTCGGCGGCGTCGGGATCGCGGGACTCGATGGCCTCCACGATCTCGATATGCGCGGCCATGGCGGCCTTGTCCTCATCCTTCTGCTGCAGCACCTGGGCGCGACGGTCGTCGAGCCACTCGGAGAGCGAGTCGTGGATGGCATCGAAGATGGGGTTGCGGGCGATATTGGCCAGCACGCCGTGGAAGGCGTTGTCGGAGCGCTTGAAGCGCGCGCCGTCACCCACTGCCTGACGATTGTCGTCGAGGGCGGCACGCAGCCGGGCCAGGTCGTCCTCGCTGGCGTGCTGGGCGGCATAGCGGGCCAGCGCGATCTCGAACATCGCCCGCGCCTCCTGAAAATACTGCTGGCCGTCGGGCTTGGAGAGCAGCTGCCGGGTCACCCCGGAGAGCCGCGCCATCACCGCCTCGGCGGTGGGACGAATCACTCGCGCGCGGGTGCCGCTACTGATGGCGATCAGCCCCAGCTGCTGCAGATGAAACAGCGCCTCGCGTACCGCCGGACGCCCGACGCCGAACTGCTCCATTAGCTCGCGCTCGGAAGGCAACTGGTCGTTCTCGCTCAGTCGCCCCTCGAGGATCTCGGCCTCGAGCTGCTCGGCGACCTGTTCGGACAGCGTCTTGCGCTCTACGCGGTACTTGCTCATCTACGTCCCTCTTGCTCTGCTAGGGCGTCCACCCCGCAGGGCGTCGCCGACATGCCGACCATATTACTGCATTATCGCGTCGACATCGCGCCAGGCCATGCAGCGCCACTCCCGGTCACCCGGTGCCAATACCTCACCGCCTGCCGCGGCGGGCTGGCGGCGCAGATCGACGAGGCGATGGCGAACGGGGGTGTCGCAGCGCCTGCAGTGTGGGAATGACTCATGGCATCAATTGCCCTCCGTTGACTTCGATGACCTGGCCGGTGACATAGCCGCTCAATGACTCGCTGCCCAGGAACAGGTAGGCCCCCACACACTCCTCGGCGCTGCCTAGCCGCCCCATGGGGATGCTCGCCCGGGCCGCGGCCAGATGGTCGTCATTGGAATGGCGAGCATGAAAATCGGTGGCGATGGTGCCGGGTGCGACCGCATTGACCCGGATGCCGTCGGCAGCCAGCTCCTTGGCCATGTTGCGGGTCAGGGTGCTGACGAAGCCCTTGGCCGAGGCATAGAGACCGGCACCGGGGCCGCCGCCGTTGCGGGCGGCGATGGAGCTGGTATGGATGATATTGCCACCCCCGGCCTGGCGCAGATGCGGCAGTGCCGCCTGGGACACCATCACCACCGAGCGCACATTGAGATCCATGACCCGGTCGTAGCGGTCGTCGTCGATCTCCTCCAGTGTCGCCCGACCCAGCATGTCGCCGGCGTTATTGATCAGCATATCGAGCCCGCCGAGCTGACCGACGGCTTCATCGACCACCCGTTGTGCCGCGTCGCTGCCGCCGAGGTCGCCTTTCAGGGTCACCGCTTCGCCCCCGCCTCACGAATCGCGTCGGCGACCTGCTCTGCCCCCTCGGCGCTGGCGTGATAGTGCACGCCGACCCTGGCTCCCAGCCTGCCAAGCTGCAGCGCCACTGCCGCACCGATTCCGCGGCTGGCGCCGGTGATCAGTACGCGCTTACCTTTCCATTCATCGAACATGGCATCACTCCGGATCTTGCTGTCATGGCTGATGATGCGCTACGCCCTATCGATATCGGGTACGTTACGCTGTTATAGTCTTGGCATACCTTTCATACAAGACGACATCAATAACATGATAGGCGACGCCGAGCCAATCGCCAGCTCGCCACTTCTGGAGGCTCCATGACCGCATCTGCTCCCCACGCCCTGCTCCCCGAGGATCTCGACCGCGCGCTGCTGGTTGGGCGCGTCTGGCGCGAGACACCGCAGCCGCGCCCGGCTCTGATCATGCTGCGCGACGGTGAGGCGATTGATATCAGCCACCTGGGGCCGACCATGGCCGATCTGCTCGAGCGCGACGATCTGATCGAGTCGCTGCGCAGCGCCGAGGGCGAGTCCCTGGGCTCGGCGGAGACCCTGCTCGACAACTCGTTGGCCGAGCCCCAGCGCGCGCCCTATCTACTGGCCCCCTGCGATGTGCAGGCGGTCAAGGCGTGCGGCGTCACCTTCGCGGTGAGCCTGCTGGAGCGCGTCATCGAGGAGCAGGCCGCTGGCGATCCCGGTCGCGCCAGCACCCTGCGCGCCGAGCTGCAATCACTGATCGGCAGCGATCTGTCACGCATCGTGCCGGGCTCGGACGAGGCCATGGCGCTGAAGCGCGAGCTGCTGAGCCGCGGCGGCTGGTCGCAGTACATGGAGGTGGGCATCGGCCCCGACGCCGAAGTGTTCTCCAAGGCGCCGCCGCTGTCGTCGGTGGGGTTCGGGACCACCGTGGGCCTGCACCCCGCCTCGCAGTGGAACAACCCGGAGCCGGAGATCGTGCTGGCGGTGGACAGCCGCGGCGAGGTGAAGGGGGCGACCCTGGGCAACGACGTCAACCTGCGCGACGTCGAGGGACGCAGCGCCCTGCTGCTAGGCAAGGCCAAGGACAACAACGCCTCCAGCGCCATCGGCCCCTTCATTCGCGTGTTCGATGACACCTTCGGCATCGACGACGTGCGCCGCGCCAAGGTCTCGCTGCGCATCGAGGGTCAGGACGACGACTTCCTGCTCGAGGGCGAGAGCGACATGGCCGAGATCAGCCGCGACCCTCTCGACCTGGTGCGCCAGACCATCGGCGCCCACCATCAGTACCCGGATGGCGTGATGCTCTACCTGGGCACGATGTTCTCGCCGATCCAGGATCGCGACGGCCAGGGCCAGGGCTTCACCCACCACCTGGGCGACACCGTGACCATCGCCACCCCGGCGCTGGGCGCCCTGGTCAACCGGGTCGGTCGCAGCGACCAGCTGCCCCCTGGACCTACGGCATTCGCCAGCTGATGCGCGATCTGACGGAACGCTGACCCCCGCGAGTGGCGCCGGGGACAAGCCGAAGGGGAGGTCCTACGCCAGGGATGGCGTCGGTAGCGTACAAGGATGTATTCACAGCGCCTCCGCGCCGGCTTGTCGACGGAACAGCCACCAGTAACCCGGCCACCTGCGCCAGGCCATTCAGCTCGCTTGACACGCCCCCACTTCGGAGCCCCCATGACCACCATCACCCATGTCGAGGTCCAGGACATCCGCTTCCCGACCTCCCGCTCGCTGGACGGCTCGGACGCCATGAACGCCGCGCCCGACTACTCCGCTACCTACGTGATCCTCCATGTCGACGACGGCGGCCCCGAGGGGCACGGCCTGACCTTTACCATCGGCCGCGGCAATGAGATCGTGGTCACCGCAGTGCGCTCGCTGGCGCCTCTGGTCGAGGGGCGCTCCCTTGCCACCCTCACCGAGAACATGGGCGCCTTCTGGCGAGAGTTCACCGGCGACAGCCAGCTGCGCTGGATCGGCCCCGACAAGGGGGCGATCCACTTGGCCACCGCGGCCATCGTCAATGCTCTCTGGGACCTCTGGGCCAAGCGAGAAGGCAAGCCGGTATGGAAGCTGCTGGCCGACATGACCCCGGAGCAGTTGGTGGGCTGCCTCGACTTCCGCTTCGTGACCGACGCCCTGACCCCGGAGGAAGCGATTGCGCTGCTGCGCAGGCGGGAGGCCGGCAAGGCCGACCGTGAGGCCGAGATGCGCCGCGACGGCTACCCCGGCTACACCACTTCGGCGGGCTGGCTCGGCTATGACGATGACAAGGTGCGGCGACTCGCCCGTGAGGCCTTGGCCGAGGGCTGGACCCACTTCAAGCAGAAGATCGGCGGCAACCTCGAGGAGGATGCCCGCCGCGCGGCGCTGCTGCGCGAGGAGATCGGCTGGGACAAGGTGCTGATGATGGATGCCAACCAGGTGTGGGAGGTCGACGAGACGGTGGCCAAGATGCGCCGCCTGGCCGAGTTCGACCCGCTGTGGATCGAGGAACCCACCAGCCCCGACGACATCCTCGGCCATGCCGAGATTCGCCACCGCCTGGCCCCCATCGGCGTGGCCAGCGGCGAGCACTGCCACAACAAGGTGATGTTCAAGCAGTTCTTCCAGGCCGAGGCGTTGGACTACTGCCAGCTCGATGCCGCCCGCCTCGGCGGGCTCAACGAGGTGATTCTGGTGATGCTGATGGCCGCCAAGTTCGGCGTGCCGGTCTGCCCCCACGGCGGTGGCGTGGGCCTGTGTGAATACACCCAGCACCTCTCGCTGTTCGACTACATTGCCGTCTCCGGCAGCCTCGAAGGGCGTATCCTAGAGTATGTCGACCATCTCCACGAACACTTCCTCGACCCGGTGGTGATCAAGCGCGGCCGCTACCGGGTACCCGAGGCGCCGGGCTACAGCATCACCATGCACCCCGAGGCCCTGGCCCGGCACCGTTTCCCCGATGGCGCCGCCTGGCAGGAGGAGGCGTAACATGAACCATCCGACCCCGCAAAACGATCTGCTCGATGCCCTGCAGCAGCACCTAGGGGAGCGCGGCCTGCTGCAGGATGCCGCCTCCATGGACCGCTACCTGAGCGACTGGGCGGGAGATCGCCTGGGTCTGCCCCTGGCGGTGGCGCGCCCCGCCTCCACCGCGGAGGTGGCCGAGACGGTGCGCCTGTGCCAGGCCCACGGCGTGGCCATGACGCCCAGGGTGGCCACAGCGGCCTGGTGGCCGGCGCCCTGCCCGCCGCCGACGGCGGCGAGCTGGTGATCAGCCTGGAACGCCTGGATCGTATCCGCGACATCGACCCGATCAACTTCACCATGACGGTGGACGCCGGCTGCATTCTGGAGACCATCAAGCAGGCGGCCGCCGAACACGACTGCGACTTCCCGCTCTCGCTGGGCGCCCAGGGCAGCTGCCAGATCGGCGGCAACATCGCCACCAACGCTGGCGGTCTCAACGTGCTGCGCCACGGCATGATGCGCCAGCTGGTCCTGGGGCTGGAGGTAGTGCTGCCCGACGGCCGGGTGTGGGACGGCCTGACCGCCCTGCACAAGGACAACCGCGGCTATGCCCTCTCCCAGCTGTTCCTCGGCAGCGAGGGAACGCTCGGCATCGTCACCGGCGCGGTGCTCAAGCTCTCGCCCCGCCCCATCCAGAGCCGCACGGCACTGCTCGGGCTGCCCTCGGTGGAGGCGGTGATCGCCCTCTATGGCCGGGCACGGCGCGACTGCAGCGACCTGCTCAGCGCCTTCGAGCTGATTCCCCGGCGCTGCCTGGAGCTCGCCATGGAGGCCACCCCCGAGCTCTCCGACCCGCTGGACGCGCCCCACCCCTGGTATGTGCTGATGGAGGTCAGCGCCAGCGGCCCCCTGGACCTCGACGCCATGCTCGAACGGCTACTGGAGGGCGGCATGGAGGCCGACCTGGTGCAAGACGGCGCCCTGGCCTCGAGCGATACCCAGGCCGCGCGGCTGTGGCAGTTCCGGGAGAGCATGCTGGAGGGGCAGCGGCGGCGCGGCGAACACCTGCGCACCGATATCGCGGTACCCATTTCGGCGATCCCCGACTTCGTGACACGGGCCAGTCAGGCGATCCAGCAGAGCTCCCCCGACTGCGAGATCATCGCCTACGGCCACGTGGGCGATGGCAACCTGCACTTCAATATCCTGCCGCCGCCGGGGCTGAGCGACGACCAGAAGAAGGCCCACCTGCACGAACTGGAGTCCCAGCTCTTTGCGATCCTCGACGACGTCGGCGGCAGCATCAGCGCCGAGCATGGCATCGGGCGCACCAAGCAGGATGCCTACCTGGCACGCCTCTCGCCGGTGGAGCGGGAACTGGTGGAAGGGATCAAGGGGCTGTTCGACCCGGACGGGCTGATGAACCCGGGCCGGATATTGCCAGTTGCGGACTAGAGGCCCCTGCCCTACAACAAGGCTCCAGCCACCACGTTCCACTCTCGCACCTGCCAACGGGTTACGAGACCGTTGAGCACATAGGGATCATGCTCGACAAAGGCCTCAACCACGCTTTGGTCATCCCCCTTGAAAAGCAAAACGCCGGTATCTACGGGGTTGGCCAAGGCTCCACCCAGCAACAGTTCACCTCGCTCTGCCGCCTCCCGGGCTTGAGCTAAATGCGTCTCACGGTACGGTTGGCGTTTCTCGAGAATGTTGTCGACATAATCATAGGTGAGCAGGAAATACATCAGGGTCTCCAAGGCTTCATGCAGAAGCCGTTCAGGGTTCTTCCAATGATAGTCATCACGGCATCATATCCCCTTCAACCCTGACCAAAGCGCCCGGCCAGCCCACGCAGCCCCTCGGCCAGCACCAGGGCATCGACCCCCACGCCGACGAAGCCGCACCCGGCTTCCAGGTAGCCGTGGGCCTCGGCCTCGTCGAGGGTGATGATCCCGGCGGCCTTGCCGGCGGCGCGGATCCGCACGATGGCGTCGTCGATGGCCGAACGCACCTCGGGATGCCCGGGGTCGCCACGGTGGCCCATGGCCGCGGAGAGATCCGCCGGCCCGATGAATAACCCGTCTACCCCTTCCACCGCCGCGATGGCCTCCAGGTTGGCCAGCGCCTGGGGGCTCTCCAGCTGCAGAATCAGGCAGATCTGCTCGTCGGCATGGTCAAGGTAGTCCTCGACCTGGCCCCACCGCGAGGCCCTGGCCAGGGCGCTGCCCATGCCGCGAACGCCCTCGGGGGATAGCGGGTGGCAGCCACCACCCGAGCCGCCTGCTCCGCCGTCTCCACCATCGGAATCAGCAGGTTCTGAACGCCGATATCCAGGTACTGCTTGATCAGCACGGTGTCGCCCTGGGCGGGCGCACCACTGGCGCACTGCCATAGGGCGCGATGGCCTGGAGCTGGCCCAGCAGGCTGGCCAGGTCGTTGGGCGCATGCTCGCCGTCCAGCAGCAGCCAGTCGAAGCCGGCGGTGGCGGCGAGCTCCGCAACGTATGGGCTTGCCAGGCCCAACCAGACGCCCGTCATGGGCTCACCACGGCGCAGGCGATGCTTGAAGGGGTTGGGGGTCATGGAACGTCGAGACTCCTTGGTGAGCGTCGCCTCCGGTGAGGATTCGCTTCGTCGATGATGCTTCCTCAGACACACTTGTCATACAAGCATACATAGCGCATTTCACCAAAGCACTCAAAGCCCCCCGGCGTCACATTCAAGGCAGGAGCCCCGCAGCGACACTATTCCGAACCGGGACCTTTTTCAGGAAGCCGCATCAGGTCTGTTCCATTGGGAGCCTCCTGTAAGGTTCGCGCGCACTCGACCTAATACGCACCCACCTCCGTAGTACTACGTATATCGATCCGTAGGGGAGACCTCTAGTCTTGATGGCATGCGGCGAAGGCCCCAACCACAACGACAAGACAGTGCGGAGAGATCCCCCTTGAACATCGCCCACTACCTCGACCACAGCGCTCGGGTCGGGCCCGAGCGCCCCGCTCTCTATCACGGCGCGGCGCTCCAGGCCACCTATGCCGAGCTCCAGCAGCGCGTCCAGGCCCTGGCAGGCTACTTCGTCCAGCTGGGAGCCACCCCGGGCGAACGTCTCGCCATCTACATGAAGAATCGCCCCACGTACCTGGAGGCCCTGCTGGCCGCCTGGTACGCCGGGCTGGTGGTCGTACCGATCAACGCCAAGCTCCACTGGCGCGAAGTCGACTATATCCTCGAGGACAGCGGCAGCCGGCTGCTGATCACCGACCGCACCCCGGATGCACCGCTCGAAAGCCCGGCGCGCCTGCTCCAGCTCGATGCACCCGGCTTCGCGGCCGACGGCGAGCCCCTCGACGAGCCGCTGCACCGGGCCTCCCACGATCCCGCCTGGATCTTCTATACCAGCGGCACCACGGGCCGCCCGAAGGGCGCCACCCTCTCCCATGGCAACCTGGCCTGCATGGCCAACTGCTATCTGACCAACGTGGATCGCGTCGAATCCGACCACGTGCTGGCGCACTTTGCGCCGCTCTCCCACGGCTCGGGCATCTACCTGCTTCCCTACCTCATGCAGGGCTGTGCCAACCTGGTGCCGGCCAGCGCCGGCTTCGACGAGGCCGAGTTCGTTGAGCTGCTTGCCCAGCACCGCGGGCTCGCCATGTTCCTGGCTCCCACCATGATCCGCCGGCTGGTCGATCACCTGGCCGCCAGCGACACCCCGCCTGCGCTCGCCAACCTGCAGACGATCGTCTACGGCGGCGGCCCCATGTACGAGCGCGACCTGCGTGACGCCCTGGCCACCTTCGGCCCCCGACTCGTGCAGATCTACGGTCAGGGCGAAAGCCCCATGACCATCTCGGTGATGAGCCGGGAGGCCCATGTCCCCTACGCTACCGGCCTCACCGAGCGTGCCGAGCGCCAAACCCTGGTGCCGGTGGGCCGCCCCCATCCCCAGGTGGCAGTCGCCATCCAGGATGACCGGGGCAGACCGCTGCCTGCAGGCCAGGAGGGCGAGATCTGCGTGCGCGGCGACAGCGTGATGCTGGGCTACTGGAACAACCCCGCGGCCACCGAGGAAGCCCTGCGCAACGGCTGGCTGCGCACCGGCGACATCGGCCGCATGGAGGCCGACGGCACCCTCTATCTGACCGACCGGGTCAAGGACGTGATCATCAGTGGCGGCACCAACATCTATCCGCGCGAGGTGGAGGAAGTACTGCTGCAGTATCCCGCCGTGCACGAAGCCTCGGTGATCGGGGCCCCGCACCCGGAGTGGGGCGAAGAGGTGGTGGCCTGCGTCTCGCTCCACCGCCCCGTCACGACGGCCGAGCTGGACCGGCACTGCCTGGCGCACATGGCCCGTTTCAAGCGCCCCAAGCGCTACGAGTTCCTGGCGACGCTGCCCAAGAACGCCTACGGCAAGATCGTCAAGACCGCCCTGAGGGAGCACCTCAACGGCAAACAGGAGGAGAGCACTCCATGAAGACCCGCATCATCGGCGTATCCCACAGCCCGTTCGGCAAGCTCGAGGCGAGCCTGGAAACCCTGATCAGTGAGGCGGCCAGCGCCGCCCTGGCCGACGCCGGCGTCGGGGCGCGCGACATCGATGCCATCTATGTCGGCCAGTTCAACAGCGGCATGTGCGCCCAGGAGTTCCCCGCTTCCCTGGCGCTGCAGGCCGATCCCGAGCTGCGCTTCAAGCCCGCCACCCGCTGTGAGAACGCCTGCGCCAGTGGCTCCGCGGCGCTCTATCAGGGGATCAACCTGATCGAGGGCGGCCTGGCCCGGCGCGTACTGGTGATCGGCGCCGAGAAGATGACCGAGGCGAGCCCCGCCGCCATCGCCGAGGGGCTGCTGGGTGCCAGCTACCGGCCCGAGTCCCGGGGCATCGACGCCGGCTTCGCCGGCATCTTCGCCCAGGTCGCCCGGGCCTACTTCGAGCGCTTCGGCGACCACACCGAGGCCCTGGCCCGCATCGCCGCCAAGAACCACGCCAACGGCGTCCACAACCCCCTTGCCCAGCTGAGGAAGGATCTGGGGGTCGACTTCTGCCGCGAGGCTTCGGACAAGAACCCGGTGGTCGCCCCGCCGCTGAAGCGCACCGACTGCTCGCCGGTCTCCGACGGCGCCGCCGCCATGGTGCTGGCCCACCCGGAGGCCGCCCCCGCCGGATCGCGCCAGGTGCGCTTCCGCGCCCGGACGCAGGTCACCGACTTCATGCCGCTGGCCCGTCGCGACCTCACCCGCCTGGAGGGCGCCGAGCGCGCCTGGCAGCAGCTGCTTGCCGAGGGGGGCATCGGCCTGGAGGCGCTGTCGCTGGCCGAGGTTCACGACTGTTTCACCATCGCCGAGCTGATGATCTACGAAGCCATGGGGCTCACCCCCACGGCCAGGGCGCCCGCGCCATCGAGGAAGGCCGGGTGATGGCCGACGGCGCTCTGCCGATCAACCCCTCCGGCGGGCTCAAGTCCAAGGGGCACCCGGTCGGCGCCACCGGGGTCTCCATGCACGTGCTGGCGGCCCGCCAGCTGCTCGGCGAGGCGACCGGCGTGCAGGTGCCGGATGCCCGCCTGGCCGCCGTCTTCAACATGGGGGTATGGGGGTGGCCAACTACGCGAGCCTGCTGGAGCGGGTCGCCGACTGACCTTGGCGGCAGCACGCCGCTGGCGGCGTGCTACCTTGCCAGCTCCCATCCTCGTCATGTCCAACAACAAGCAAGGAGAGTCACTCCATGTCACACCTTCACGACAAGAACGTGCTGGTCACCGGCGCTCTGGGCGGCATCGGCTCCGCCATCTGCCTGGCCTACGCCGGCCAGGGCGCCGGCATCATCCTCCATGACCGGGTGGCGGCCGACGAGGAGGCCGTGGCCGCCCTGAAGGCTCGACTGCTGTCGGCCGGGGCCCGGGAGGTCTGCTACCAGCAGGCCGACCTGGGCAGCCGCGAGGCGATCCACGCGATGTTCGCCCGCCTGCGCGAGGAGCAGCGCGACGTCGATGTGCTGGTCAACAACGCCGCCATCCAGAAGACCTCCCCCATCGCCGATTTCCCCGACGAGCTCTGGGAGTCGATCATCGCCATCAACCTAGTCGCGGTATACCACTGCACCAAGCAGGCGCTGGTGGACATGCGCCGCAAGGGCTGGGGGCGCGTCATCAACCTGGCCTCGGTGCATGGCCTGGTGGCCTCGGTGGACAAGTCGGCCTACGTCGCCGCCAAGCACGGCGTAGTGGGCTTCACCCGGGAGGTGGCACTGGAGACCGCGGGTCAGGGCATCACGGTGAATGCCATCTGCCCGGGCTGGACCGACACCCCGATCATCGCGCCACAGATCGAGGCGCGACAGCAGCGGCTGGGCAGCAGCCGGGAGGAGGCGATCCGCCACCTGGTCTCGGAGAAGCAGCCGGACGGCGGCCTGATTCCCCGGCCCATGTGGCGGAGCTCGCGCTGTTTCTGGGCGGCGAATCGGCAAGCCATATCACCGGCACCGCCATGCCCATCGACGGCGGCTGGACCTGCGTCTAGGACGACACCGCCAGAGGAGGTATCACACCGATGACGGCCTCACCCCCATGGGGCGCGAACTGATGGCACTGGCCTTCGAGCATTCCGCCAGCGCCATCGTCGTCACCCAGAAGCGTCGCATCCTGGAGTGCAACCATGCCTTCTGCGAGCTCTTCGAGTATTCGCGCAGCGAGCTGATCGGCCAGCTGATGCTCAAGCTCTACCCGAGCTTCGCCGACTTCAAGACGATCGGCGATCGCGGCTACAAGGAGATGCTCAAGACCCCCAACTATGCCGACGAGCGTTTCATGCAAACGCGCTCGGGGAAGTCTTCTGGGCCAAGACCCGCGGGCGCACCCTGACCCCCGAGGCGCCGTTCGACCTGGCGGTGTGGACCTTCATCAAGATCGATGTGCGCCCCCAGACGGAGAACCAGCTCTCCATGCGCGAGCGGGAAATCTCCGGCTTCATCGCCAATGGCCTGACCTGCAAGGAGATCGCCCGGGAGCTGGGTATTTCCCATCGCACCGTCGAGACCCATCGCGCGCGCATCATGAAGAAGCTCGACTGCCGAAATACCGCTGAGATGGTCTCTCGTATCTTCCAGCTTTCTTGACAACCTCAGAGCGTCAAGACGGCATGACCATCTACGCATCCCGCTACGTAGTACTACGTATATCGGCACGGGGCATCACTCCCTAGGATGTAAGACAGGAATGATCATTCCGAGAGAGCATCACTCAACATTGACCCAATAATTACAAGGACCACGTCATGAACAAGCATTCACAACTGTTCATCACCTGCTCACTGGCTACGGCCGTGACACTCGGCACTTTCTCCACCAACGCCATGGCCGACAAGGCGCGCTGGACCATGACCACCACCTGGCCGGATAGCCTAGCGCTAATCGAGGCGGACCGCCGCTGGGTCGACACGGTCCACCGGATTGCGGGCGATGAAATCGAGATCGAGTTCCGCGCCGGCGGCACCCTGATGCCTGGTGGTGAAGTCTTCGATGCCACGGAGACCGGCAGCATCGATGCCGCCGGTGAGACCGGCGTCTACTGGGCCGGGCGCTCTCCTGCCTTCGCCCTGTTAGGCACCACGGCAAGCCTCTTCAACGCCGTCGACTATCTGAACTGGATCCAGCACTGGGGCGGCTATGAGCTCTATCAGGAGGTCTATAACCAGTTCAATATCCACTACCTCCCCTACGCCATTCTCAACAACGAGACCGGTTTTCTCGGGCGCACCAAGATCGAAACCCTCGCCGACTTCGAAGGCAAGCGTCTGCGCCTTGGCGGCCGTGACCAGGGCCGTATTCTGGAACAGCTGGGCGGCTCCCAGGTGACCCTGGCCGGCGGCGAGATCTACCAGGCGGTGGAGCGCGGCGTGGTCGACGGCGCAGAGTTCTCCTCTCCCGGCGTCGACTACCAAGCAGGCTTTGCCGAGGTGGCGAACTACTGGTCCACTCCCGGATGGCACCAGTCCGCCACCGTGCTAGGCGTGATGATCAACAAGGAAGCCTGGGACGCTCTCTCCGAAGAAACTCAGGAAAAATTGGAGCTTGCGGCCCAAGCCAACCTCGCCTGGTCGATCTCGCATTTCGAGCAGAGCGCTACCGAAGGCACCCTGAACTTTCAGGAGGCGGGCGTGGAGATTTCTCAGCTAAGTGAGGAAGAACTGGACCAGATTCAGGAGATTACCAACGAGGTCTACCTGCGCGGCGCCTGTGAAGACCCCATGTACGCCAAGGTGCTCCACTCCATGCTCAGCTACATGGATCATTACGCCAACTGGCGCGATCTTTCCGCGCCCTTCAACATGAGCCGCACCATGGACAACCTGCCGTCCCTGGAAGAGATCGAAGCCTGCCTGTAAGGCGCACCTCAGCCGCCCCGGCCTCGCCCGGGGCGGCCTGCGTTCCGACGTCGGAGACTGATCCATGAATGCGATTGCCAAGGCGATCGACACGCTCAACGAGGTGCTTGGGCGAGTCATCGCACCGCTGATCGCCATCATCACCCTGGTGGTGCTCTACGATATCGCCTCGCGCCTGTTCACCGGGCGCCCCAGCGACTGGGCCTTCGACATCACCAAGATGCTGTTCGGCGCCCATTTCATGCTGATGGCCGCCTATGGCCTGCGCCATCACGCCCATGTCGAGGTCGATGTGCTCAAGCGCCTGCTCTCACGCAAGAAGCAGGCCGCCGTCGAGATCCTCGGCTATCTGCTGTTCTTCGTGCCCTTTATCTGGATGCTGCTGCCGCTGGGCTGGAACTTCTTCATGCGCTCCTTCAGCCGCGGCGAAACCACCTACGGGGTCGTGTCGATTCCCGTTTATCCGGTGAAAGGCGTCATCGTGGTGGCCGCCTTCCTGATCCTGCTCCAGGCCATCGCCATCGTCATCCGTGCCATCCAGCAGCTGCGGGAGGAAACCGCATGAACCTGAGTCCCGAACTGCTGACGCTGTTCATGTTCGGCGGGCTGCTAATCGGCCTGTTCATGGGCCATCCGCTGGCCTTCGTGCTGGGCGGCGTCGCCGTCATCGGCGCCTACCTGGGCCCCGGCGAGCGCATACTCGCCAGCATCATCAACAACATCTACGGCAACGCCATGGACAACTATGTCCTGGTGGCCATCCCGCTGTTCGTGCTGATGGCGCGCTTTCTCAATGACTCGGGGGTCACCGAGAAGATGTTCGCGGTGATGCGCCTGCTGCTGGCCAACCTGCGCGGCGGCCTGGCGCTTACCGTGGTCATCGTCTCGGTGATGCTGGCCGCCACCACCGGCATCGTCGGCGCATCAATCGCGGTGATGGGCATGATCGCCCTGGCGCCGATGCTCAAGCACGGCTACAACAAGGAGCTCAGCTCGGGCGTGATCATGGCCAGCGGCTGTCTGGGTATTCTGATCCCGCCGAGCATCATGCTGATCCTGATGGCCAGCTACTCGCCGGTCTCGGTGGGCGCCCTGTTTGCCGGCGCCCTGGTGCCGGGACTGATGCTGGGGGCGATGTATGCCCTCTACGTGCTGGTGATCTGCTACGTCAAGCCGAGCTACGGCCCGCCGGTGCCCGCCGAGGAGCGCGCCGAGACCAGTACCGGCCAGCTGCTGGTCATGCTGGCCAAGTACGTGCTGCCGCCGATGACGCTGATCCTGGGCGTGCTGGGGGCGCTGTTCACCGGGGTGGCCACCGCCACCGAGGCCTCGGCCATCGGCGTGGGCATCGCCTTCCTGCTGTTCATGATCTTCGGCGACCGCAAGCTCAAGACCTGCTTTCGCACCCTGATCGAGGCCAGCAAGACCACCACCATGGTGATGCTGGTGCTGGTGGGCGCCACCGCCTTCACCGGGGTCTTCTCCCGCGGCGGCGGCATGACGGTGATCAGCGACCTGGTGATGGCGATGCCCGGCGGTACCACCGGGGCGCTGATCCTGATGCTGTTCCTGGTGTTCCTGCTGGGCATGTTCCTCGACTGGACCGGCATCGTGCTGCTGAGCTTCCCGATCATGCTGCCGATCGTCCAGCAGATGGGCATCGACGTGCTGTGGTTCGTGGTCATGGTGGCGGTGGTACTGCAGACCTCCTTCCTCACCCCGCCGTTCGGCTATGCGCTGTTCTATATGAAGGGGGTGGCCCCCAAGGGGGTGGAGATCGTCGATCTCTACAAGGCGGTGCTGCCCTTCGTAGCACTGATCGCCCTCGCCTGCCTGCTGATGGCCTTCTTCCCGGCGCTGGTCACCGGCCTGCCCTCGATACTGGTCGGCTACTGAGCCCAGCGCCTGCCCCAAGAAGCCTGTCGGATTTGACCGATCGTCAGCACCCGCCATCCTCTGGATGGCGGGCACTGATCGATCTGCAGCCACAAGGTAGAACGCTTGGCTTCAGGCCAATAAAAAGTTACGTTATAACATACTTTATATTTCGAGCCATGGAGTCCTGAATGCCGACACTTGCTCTCCACCTCCCTCGTTCATCTATCCGACGCCATCCTGCGCCTCGGGATGAGCGACCTGGCATTGTCAAGGGCGGCGGCTGGGAAAGCGGCGGACATGGGGCGCCGGTACATTGCAGTCCCCCGCTAACCGAAGGCCAGACACAGCTGCTGACCAACCATCCCACCTGACGCCTGCCACGAGACTTCCATGCCCCAGACACTCGAAGAGGCGCGCCTGCTGGCGATGCCCGACGACGATTACATGAACGACGAGCAGCTGGACTTCTTCCGCCGGCGGCTGCTCGAGGAGAAGGCGCAGGTGGAGCGCCATCTGGACGAGGTACGCGCCGCCATGGCCTCCCATGAGCGTGACAGCGACGAGCTGGACCAGGCGGCCTTCGAGGAGGAGCTACGCCTGCAGCTGCGCCAGGCCGATCGCGAGACCCGCCTGCTAGCCAATATCGAGGCGGCCCTGCGCCGCATCGAGGCGGGCGACTACGGCTACTGCGAGGAGACCGGCGAGCCGATCGGACTGCCGCGGCTGCTGCTGCGTCCCACCGCGAGGCTCTGCCTGGAGGCCAAGGAGCGCCAGGAGCAGCGCGAGAACCACTACCGCAAGACCCGAGGTGACGGCTGATGACATCCCCGCAAACGCCCCTGCCGGTGACCGTGCTCTCCGGCTTTCTGGGTGCCGGCAAGACCACCCTGCTCAACCACATCCTCGCCAACCGCGAGGGCCGTCGGGTGGCGGTCATCGTCAACGACATGAGCGAGGTCAATATCGATGCCGCCCTGGTACGCGGCGCCCCCGGTGGCGAGGAGGAGGTGACCCTCAACCGCGCCGAGGAGCAGCTGGTGGAGATGAGCAACGGCTGCATCTGCTGCACCCTGCGCGAGGACCTTCTCGTGGAGGTGCGCCGGCTCGCCGAGGAGGGGCGCTTCGACACCCTGGTAATCGAGTCCACCGGCATCTCCGAACCGCTGCCGGTGGCCGAGACCTTCACCTTCGCCGACGAGCAAGGGCAAAGCCTCTCGGACGTCGCTCGGCTCGACACCCTGGTCACGGTGGTCGACGGCGCCAACTTCCTCACCCAGTACCGCGAGGCGCAGTCCCTGGCCGAGGCGGGCGAGAGTCTGGGCGAGGAGGACGAGCGCAACGTCGCCGACCTGCTGGTGGATCAGGTCGAATTCTGCGACGTGCTGCTGATCAGCAAGACCGACCTGCTTACCGCCGCCCAGCTCGACGAGCTTACCGCCGTGCTGCGCTCACTCAACCCCGAGGCGGAGCTGATTCCCATCGCCCACGGCCAGGTGCCGCTGGAGAAGGTGCTGGAAACGGGACGCTTCAGCTTCGAGCGCGCCCAGCAGGCCCCTGGCTGGCTCAAGGAGCTGCGCGGCGAGCACGTCCCGGAGACCGAGGAGTACGGCATCTCGAGTTTCGCCTACCACGCCCGGCGTCCCTTCCGACCACAGGCGTTCTTCGAGCTGCTGCATGGCGACTGGTTTGGCGCCAGGCTGCTGCGCTCCAAGGGCTTCTTCTGGCTGGCCACCCGGCCGCAGTTCGCCGGCCAGTGGAGCCAGGCCGGCGGCATCGCCCACTACGGCTTCGCCGGCATGTTCTGGAAGGCGGTGCCGGAGTCCCGCTGGCCGGAGGACCCCGACTATCGCGCCGCCATCCTCGACAAGTGGCAGGAGCCCTTCGGCGATATGCGCCAGGAGCTGGTCTTCATCGGCCAGAACCTCGACGAGGCGCGCATCCGTCAGGCTCTGGACGCCTGCCTGCTCAGCGAGGAGGAGCTGCTGGCCGGCAAGGCGGCCTGGCAGGCGCTGCCCGACCCCTTCCCCACCTGGGAGTAGCCCATGCACGACGCAGACCTCATGCCGGTCACGGTGCTGACCGGCTTTCTCGGCAGCGGCAAGACCACCTTGCTCAACGAGCTGGTGCGCCAGCCCGCCATGCGCGATGCCCTGGTGGTGATCAACGAGTTCGGCGATATCGGCCTCGACCACCGGCTGGTTGCCGAGGGCGACGAGCATAGCGTGGTGGAAATGAGCAGCGGCTGCCTCTGCTGCACCATTCGCGGCGACCTGAGCAAGAGCGTCCAGCAGGCCTGGGAGGCGATTGAGCGCGATGGCGGCCGGCCGATCTCGCGGATGATCATCGAGACCACCGGTCTCGCCGATCCGGCACCTATCCTGCAGACGCTGATGACCGACCACTGGCTCGCCCATCGCTTCCGCCTGGACGGCGTGGCCTGCCTGGTGGATGCGGCCAACGGCCTCTCGACCCTGAACGCCCACCGGGAATCCCAGCGCCAGGCCGCCATCGCCGACTGCCTGCTGATCACCAAGGCCGACCTGGTCGACGATGACCGCCTGGCCCGGCTGCGCGAGCGGCTCACCGAGGTCAACCCCGCCGCCGAGCAGTTGGAGGTGCGCCACGGCGAGGTGGACGCCGAGCGGCTGACCGCCCGGCGCCTGCCCGCCTCGGGCAAGGCAGGCCAGCAGGCCGAGGGCTGGCTGGGTGCCGCCTCCTACGCTCAGGTGTCGCTCCAGCCGGGACTGGCGCCCACCGCCAGCGAGGCCGCCGCACCGCTGCTGGCGCCAACCACCGCCTCGCCGCTCAGCCGGCACGGCGAGCAGATTCGCTCCTTCTGCTTCAGCGTGGAGGCGCCCATTGCCCCCGAGGCGCTGGAAGACTGGCTGGACCTGCTGATGAGCCTACTCGGTGATAAGATGCTGCGCATCAAGGCCATCGTGAACGTGGCGGGGCAGGTGCAGCCGCTGGCGCTGCACGGCGTCCAGCATATCTTTCATCCACCGGTGACCCTGCCGACGGAGGCCTACCCGGACGGCGTCTCGCGCTTCGTGTTCATTACCAACGGCGTGGCGCCCGAGGCCGTGACCCGGCTGTTCGACTTCTTCCAAGCGCCCCAGGCCGAGCAGACCCCACCGCCACCGTAAGCCACCGCTTAGCCGTTGGAGACCTCCTCGAACGTCGGCATCGGATCGACCGCCTGTGACTGCGCCAGGGGAAGCGCTTGATGTCGAGGGTCCAGGGGCTCGGCGGCAATCACGTAGTCCGCGCCGCAGGACAGGCTGCCCTGCAGGGTTTCAATGGCGCGGAAGATCGGCGAGGTGGTCTGGGACACGGTCTGAGAAGGCACTGTGCTCATTGGGTAATCTCGTTAATCCAAAGCCGGCAACGGAAGATCCAAAGCGTATCACGACAGTAGCGGCACCCCACCCGTCGGCGCGCTGCCAACCTGCCAGGCCAGCGAGGCGCCGAGCCACAGGATGATCAGACCGCCGGCCATGGCCAGCCAGCCGCTCAACCGCCCCAGGCGCGCCGCGCCCCCGCCGCTGGCGAACCGACCGTAGTGGCGAATGACCCAGTCCCGGGCCAGCACGCTGGCCAGCGCCAGGGCCGAGACGGTCATCCCCGTGCCCAGCGCCATCACCATGACCGCCGCGGCGCCCAGGGCCGCATGGCCCAGCAGGCTGGCCGCCCCCATCATCAGCACCGCGCCGGTGCAGGGGCGCAGGCCGATCACCACCACGGTGGCCAGCGCCGTGCGCCAGTTGCCGACCTCCTCCGGGGCGATATGGTGGCGCGACCCGCAGCCGCAGCCATCATGCCGATGGTCGGGAGCGTGCCCATGAGCGTGGCCGTGATCATGCGTATGGCTGTGGTCATGGGCGTGGCTGTGGTCATGGGCATGGGCATGGGCATGGGCATGGCGGTGAGCGTGCTCATGACCGAGGCCGGGTTCTGGCCCCAGCGCGTGCTGATGGCCGTGAGCGTGGTCGTGATCATGGTGGTGAGCGTGGTGGTGGGCATGGTGGTGGGCGTGGCGGTGATCATGCTGGCCGTGATCGCCGCTGGCCTTCGTGCGCCGCAGCAGCCGCCAGGCCCTCAGGCAGAGCCAGGCCCCCAGCAGCGCCACCATCAGAAAGCTCGCCAGCTCCAGGCTCGCCACGCTGCCCATAGCCTGGCGGGTCAGCCAGCCCAGGCCCTGAACCAGCACCAGCACCATGGCGATGGCCATCATGCCCTGCAGGAGGGCGGCGCTGAACGAGAGCCCCAGGGCGCGCTTGAGGCCACCGCCCTGGGAGACCAGGTAGGTGGAGAGCACCGCCTTGCCGTGCCCGGGGCCGGCGGCATGAAAGACCCCGTAGCCGAAACTCAGCGCCAGCAGCCAGCCGGCGGTGGCCCAGCTGGGCGTCTCGGACCAACCGCTCACGGCCAGGGTGAGCGCCCGGTGAAGATCGCGCTGCCAGGCCAGGATCTGCAGGCTCAGGCCGCGCATTACGCCCAGCTGTAGTAGCAGCGCGGCCGCGATGACCAGCAGCGCCAGGCCGCCCAGCAGCCATCGGTGGCGTGTCAGGAAACCTCTCAGCCGGGAGGAAACGCCGGCCGGGTCGGTAGACGAAGGGAGCGAGCTGGCGTGACGCGTCATGGTGGACCTCTGGTGACGGTACTCTCTGGGCAGGGCTATCGCTGGTAGCGGCATCGCTCAAGGCTGCTCCGGGGACAGGTCGAAGAGGGGGTCGTATGCCAGGGATGGCATCGGTAGCGCCCAAGGAGGGGTTCACAGCGCCCCTCTCAGGCCTGTCCCGGCGCCTTTCGCTAACCGGCATCGGTAACTGCGGTAGCCCTACTCACGTAGTCCTTGGCTGGTTATCGGCTGGGCTCAAATGTTATGTTATAACATTTACTGCATCAACCACCGAGAGCGGTCCATGAACAAGCATCCTCTGGAAGATATCGCGGCGGCGCCCGCCACTCGCCTTGGCACACTGAGCTGGGTCGGGATGGAGGGCATCGCCCTGCCGCTGCAGGTGGCGGGCCAGGCCATCGCCGGCCGCGCTTCGGCGGGCGTCAGCCTCGATGATCCCACCGCCCGCGGCATTCATATGTCGCGTCTTTACCTGGCACTGGCCGAGCTGGAGGGTCAGGAGCTCTCGCTGTCGCGGGTGGCCGGGGTGCTCGACGCCTTCCTGGAAAGCCACGAGGGGCTCGCCCACCGGGCCTTTCTCGACCTGGAGGGCGAGGCGCTGCTGCGCCGCCCGGCGCTGATCAGCCCCCTGTCGGGATGGAAGACCTACCCCTTCACCCTTTGCTGCCACCGCGACGCCAGCGGCCTGCAGGCGACGCTGGAGCTTAGCGTGGGCTACTCATCCACCTGCCCCTGTTCGGCAGCCCTGGCGCGCCAGCTGATCCAGCAGGCCTTCGACGAGGACTTCACCGAGATGCCGGTGAGCCGCGAGGCGGTGCGGACCTGGCTGGGCAGCGACCAGGGCGTGCTGGCCACCCCCCACAGCCAGCGCAGCCAGGCGCACCTGGCCGTGCGCCTCGACGCCGGCCAGGCGGGGCTGCCGCTGCTGGCGCTGGTCGACCGCGTGGAGCAGGCGCTGGGCACCGCCCTGCAGACCGCCGTGAAGCGCGTGGACGAGCAGGCCTTCGCCCTAGCCAACGGCCAGAACCTGATGTTCTGCGAGGATGCCGCCCGGCGCCTGCACCACGCCCTGCGCGACCAGCCCGGCCTCGAGGGCTTCTCCCTGCGCGTGGTGCACGCCGAGAGCCTGCACGCCCACGACGCCGTGGCACGCAGCCAGTGGAACTGGCAGGAGGCGTGATGGATATCTGGCTACAGCTGGAGCAGGCCGAGCGCGGCGAGCGTCGACCGCTGGAGGCGGTGCTAGCCGCCATCCCCTGGAACGCCGACGGCCTGATCACCGCCATCGCCCAGCAGCACGACAGCGGCGAGGTGCTGATGCTGGCCTGGATGAACCGCGAGGCGCTGCTGGAGACCCTGAGCACCGGGCGAGTCTGCTACTGGTCGCGTTCGCGGCAGACCCTGTGGCGCAAGGGCGAAAGCTCCGGGCATCGCCAGCGGCTGATAGAAGCGCGGCTGGACTGCGACGGCGATGCGGTGCTGCTGCGGGTCGATCAGCAGGGCCCCGCCTGCCACACCGGGCGCCCCAACTGCTTCTACAACGCCATTCGCGACGACGCGGTGGAGGTCATCACCGCGCCGCTGAACCAGTAACGCCAACGCCGCCTGACCGAACCCAGAACAGCGGAAGCCACCCACGGGAGCACGATGCAACTCTTCAATACACTGACTCGCCGCCGCGAGACACTGCGCACCGAACGGCCGGACCGCGTGACCCTCTACGTCTGCGGCCCCACGGTCTACAACTACGCCCATATCGGCAACGCCCGCCCGGCGGTGGTCTTCGACCTGCTGGCGCGGGTGCTGCGCCACGACTATTCGCAGGTGGTCTATGCGCGCAACTTCACCGACGTGGACGACAAGATCAACGCCGCGGCGGCCGACGCCGGGGTACCGATCCGCACCATCACCGAGCGCTATATCGACGCCTACCATGAGGACATGCAGGCCCTCGGCGTGCTGCCGCCGGACCTCGAGCCCAGGGTCACCGAGCACATGCCCGAGATCATCGCGCTGATCGAGACTTTGATCGCCCGCGGCCACGCCTACGAGGCCGAGGGGCACGTGCTCTTCCAGGTCGGCTCCTTCGCCGAGTATGGCCAGCTCTCCGGCGCCGCCCCGAGGAGATGCTGGCCGGGGCCCGGGTAGAGGTGGCGCCCTACAAGCGCGACCCGCTGGACTTCGTGCTGTGGAAGCCCTCCTCGCCCGAGCAGCCGGGCTGGGAGAGCCCCTGGGGGCGCGGACGCCCTGGCTGGCACGTGGAGTGCACCGCCATGATCGGCGAGCACCTGGGCCACACCCTCGATATCCACGGCGGCGGCCAGGACCTGATCTTCCCCACCACGAGAACGAGATCGCCCAGGGCACCTGCGCCCACGGCGCCCGCTACTGCCATAACTGGGTGCACAACAGCTTCGTCACCGTGGACGGCCAGAAGATGTCGAAGTCGCTGGGCAACGTGCTGCTGGTGCGCGACCTGCTCGACCAGGCCCCGGGGGAGGCGGTGCGCCTGGCCCTGCTCGCCACCCACTACCGCCGCCCCCTGGACTGGAACAGCGAGCGCCTGATGCGCGCCCGCCGCACCCTGCTCGACCACTACCGGGCGCTTTCCGAGGTGGAGGGGCTCGAGGCAGACCCCAAGACGCCGCCGGATGCCGAGCTGCTGGCGGCGCTGCGCCGGGACCTCAACGTGGCCGAGGCGCTGACCCGGCTGCAGCGGCTGGTGGATGACCTGAAGGCCGCCACCGACGACGCCGCGCGCGCCCGCGCCAAGGGTGCCGTGCTGGCCTCGGCCAGGCTGCTGGGCCTGCTGCAGCAGCCCCCGCCGAGGCCCTGGCGGCGCTTTCGCCCCGGCGCTCCGACCTGCCGGTGGCGCGCATCGAGGCGCTGGTCGCCGAGCGCGAAAGCGCGCGACGGCAGCGCGACTTCGCCCGCGCCGACGCCCTGCGCGACGAGCTGGCCGAGCTGGGTGCCGAGGTGCGCGACACGCCTGAAGGCCCCCGCTGGGCGCCGCTGACGCTCGCCGCCGGCAGCGCCTGATACCCCATCTCCCCGAGAACCGCCATGAGAACGACACCATGACCGAGACGCCCTCCCCGCCGCCGGCGAGAGCCTCACCATCACCCTGCCGGACGAGCGCGAGCTGACGCTGGCGTCCCCCACCAGCGTGGCGGAGATCGCCGCCGCCATCGGCCCCGGCCTGGCCCGCCAGGCGCTGGCCGGTCGCGTGGACGGGGCCCTGGTGGACGCCGGCGATCCCATCACCCGGGACGCCCGGGTGCAGGTGATCACGCCAAGCGACCCGAGGGGCTGGAGATCATCCGCCACTCCTGCGCCCACCTGGTGGGCCACGCCGTCAAGCAGCTCTACCCCGATGCCGAGATGGTGATCGGCCCGGTCATCGACGACGGCTTCTACTACGATATCGCCTTCGAGCGCCCCTTCACGCCGGAGGACCAGGCGGCCATCGAGGCGCGCATGAAGGCGCTGATCGCCCAGGAGTACGACGTCATCAAGCGGCGGGTGCCCCGGGAAGAGGCCCTGCGGCTCTTCCGCGAGCGCGGCGAGCGCTACAAGCGGCGGCTGATCGAGGAGATGCCCGACGAGGCCACCCTGGGGCTCTACTTCCATCAGGAGTACGTGGACATGTGCCGCGGCCCCCACGTGCCCAACACCCGCTTTCTCAAGCACTTTCGGCTGACCAAGCTCTCCGGCGCCTACTGGCGGGGCGACGCCCGCAACGCCCAGCTGCAGCGCCTCTACGGCACCGCCTGGGCCGACCGCAAGGCGCTCAAGGCCTACCTCAAGCGCCTGGAGGAGGCCGAAAGCGCGACCATCGCCGCCTGGGTCGCCAGCTGGGGCTCTTTCACTTCCAGGAGGAGGCCCCCGGCGCGGTGTTCTGGCACCCCGGCGGCTGGACGGTGCTGCAGACCCTGATCGCCTACATGCGCCGCCGCCAGGCCGCCGGCGGCTACGTGGAGGTGAACACGCCGGACATCATGGACCGCGGCCTCTGGGAGACCTCCGGCCACTGGCAGAACTATCAGGAGCACATGTACACCACGCAGACGGAGGACGGTCGCTCCCTGGCCCTCAAGCCGATGAACTGTCCCGGCAGCGTGCTGCTCTACCGCCACGGACTGAAGAGCTACCGCGACCTGCCCATCCGCATGGGCGAGTTCGGCAAGGTCCACCGCTACGAGCCCTCCGGCGCCCTGCACGGCCTGCTGCGGGTGCGCCACTTCACCCAGGACGACGCCCATATCTACTGCACGCCGGAGCAGATGAGCGCGGAGTGCCGCCGGGTGGTGGCGCTGGTGCTCGACATCTACCGGGAGTTCGGCTTCGAGGAGGTGCGCCTCAAGCTCTCCACCCGGCCGGAGAACCGCATGGGCAGCGAGGCCGTATGGGACCGCCTGGAGGGGGCCTTGACCGACGCCCTGGAGACGATGGACCTGGCCTACGAGCTCAACCCCGGCGAGGGCGCCTTCTACGGGCCCGAGCTCGAGTTCGTGCTGCGCGACGCCATCGGCCGCGACTGGCAGTGCGGCACCCTGCAGGTGGACATGAACCTGCCCGAGCGCTTCGGGCTCGACTACGTGGATGAACAGGGCCAGCGCCTGCGCCCCGTGCTGCTGCACCGCGCGCTGTTCGGCTCCCTGGAGCGCTTCCTGGGCATCCTGATCGAGCATCACGCTGGCAAGCTGCCCGCCTGGCTGGCGCCCCAGCAGGCGGTGGTGATGTCGATCACCGAGGCCCAGGCGGGCTACGCCGAGGCCCTGAGCGAGGCGCTTTGCGGCGCCGGGCTGCGCGCCGAGGCCGACGTGCGCAACGAGAAGATCGGCTACAAGATTCGCGAGCAGACCCTGCAGCGGATTCCCTTCCTGCTGATCGTCGGCGGCCGGGAGGCGGCCGAGGGCCGAGTGACCCTGCGCCACCGGGACGGCAGCGACCTCGGCACCCTCGAGGTGGAGGAGGCCATCGCCCGACTCCAGGCCGAGTGCCAGGCCCCCGACCGGGAGGCTCGGCGCCGCGACCAGGCGGCCCGCCTGGAGCGCCTGCGCGCTTTGGCAAGCGCCGAGGAGGCCTGGGCATGAGCTAGCCCGACGACCTCGGCGCGCGCCTGGCCCGTCGCCACGCCGACCTGCTGGTGCTAGGGGGAGCCGGGGCAATCTGGCGCAATGGTCTTGATAAACGCCGCGAATAAACAGGTGCATTTTAATTCAATTCGCTACTTAAGGATGATGCACCTGCCCCCTTCGGACATTACGGGATTCGACTATTCGGCACAACACATAAAAGAGGGGTGTTTAGCATTCAGGTTATACGTACGCTGCACGAATAGGGCACCCCTTTTCAGGCCCGTAAACTCAACATTCCCGAATCGCCGGAATAGCCTATGAATCCTTTATCTACTCCCACTCCGTCTCCCGGGAAGCACGGTCTCACGCTGCATACTGCGCTGGCGGGGGTCATCACGGCAGCTCTTGTCTGGCCGGTTACGGCTCAGGCTGAGGATACAGAGGCCTTTATCACCACCTGGGAAACCCTCGAGGCCGACGAGGAGGTCTTTATCCCCACGGCCCCCTACACCGACTATGACTTTACGATCGACTGGGGAACGGCATCGTGGAGGAGGTCTCCGGCAGCGATCCGAACCCCTCTCACACCTACACGGAGCCAGGTATCTACCAGGTGACGATCCACGGAGACTTTCCCCGTATCTTTCTGGATGTCTGGTTTGATGGCAACGGAAATCCGGACGATGCCGAAAGGCTAAGAACCATTGAGCAATGGGGGGACATCGAATGGTCGAGCATGGAGGCCGCCTTTGCCGGCGCCGTCAACATGACGTATAACGCCTCGGACACGCCCGACCTCTCCAGCGTCACCAGCACCCGTGACATGTTCACTCATGCCCACTCGTTCAACGGAGACATCGGCGACTGGGATGTCTCGAACGTGAGGGAAATGAATCATATGTTCTCTGACAACCAGATATTCGACCAGGATATCAGCGGATGGGATCTCTCCAACGTCACCAGCATGGAAGGCATGTTCGCCGGAGCAGTAGCCTTCAACCAGGAGATTGACAGCTGGGATGTCTCTCGCGTTACCCACATGGGCAACATGTTCGTGGGTGCGGCGTCCTTCAATGCGGATATCGGTGGCTGGGATGTGTCCAGCGTCACGAACATGGAGGGCATGTTCTTTGACGCCGAAGCATTCAACCAGGATATTAGCGCCTGGGACGTCTCCAGTGTGGAATCCATGAGCGAGATGTTCAACAGAGCCGCCTCCTTCAACCAGGACATTGGCTCCTGGGATGTTTCCAGCGTCACCACCATGGACGGGATGTTCGCGCGTGCGACGTCATTTAACGGTGATATTGGCGATTGGGACGTCTCCAACGTCACCAACATGGCCGCGATGTTCGCGATTGCCGAGTCGTTCAACCAGGACATCGGCGGTTGGGACGTCTCCAACGTCACCAGCATGGAGCGCATGTTTGGAGGCTTTGGCGGCGGAGCCGAGTCGTTCAACCAAGACCTGAGCGGCTGGGATCTCGCCGACGATGTCAATACGTCCGCCATGTTCGATGGCGCCGAGGCCTTTGACTCCGCCAATGCACCACCAGGGATTGAGTTGGACTAACGACGCTTCACGTCGCCACCCGAACAGCCATGACGCCCACGGCTCTCACCTCAGACACTGCACGGATATCGACATGATGACGCCTACTTATACCGATGCATCCCTGCCCCGCCGGATACTGATACCCCTTTCAGCCGCGCTAGCAGGCTTGCCCCTCGCGCTACCCCTCACTGTGCATGCACAGGAAAATTCGGACTTCACCCTTGCGCCCAATGGCGTCACCGTGGTGTGCGTGGAGGCCGAGCTTGGAGACAGTGGCGAGGTCGAGGGCACCGTTTACACCAAGCGAGCCGCCGACGACATCACCCCGGATAATGCCGCCACGACCTGTACCAGCGGCATCAACGGGATGAGCCGACTATTCGATATGAGCCGGTTGGGCGAGGACGAGGCCGGGTTCAATGAGGATATCAGCCATTGGGACGTATCCCGTGTCAACAACATGAGCCAGATGTTCATGGGCGCCGAGGCGTTCAACCAGGACATCAGTGCCTGGGATGTCTCCCGGGTCCACAACATGCGCCATATGTTTGCAGAAGCCAAGGCCTTCGACCAGGACATCGGCGACTGGAATGTCGCCCGCGCGACCAACATGACCAACATGTTTTACGGCGCGGAGGCTTTCAACCAGGATATCGGCGATTGGGATGTATCGCGTGTGCGCAACCTCCACGGCATGTTTGCCGGAGCCAGGTCCTTTAATCAGGATATTGGCCGCTGGGATGTATCCGGCGTGACCGACATGTCCTACCTATTCTGGAGTGCCAGCGCCTTCGACCAGGACCTGAGTGACTGGGACGTTTCCCGTGTCACCAACATGGGCAATATGTTTGCCGAAGCTGATGCCTTTAATGGCGACATCAGCCGCTGGAGTGTCTCCCAGGTGACGAACATGAGATCCATGTTCAGCAATGCCTCCTCCTTCAATCAGGATATTGGCAGCTGGGATACCGGCAGCGTCACCAACATGCAGCAGATGTTTGCTGGGGCGTCTGCCTTCAATCAGGACATCAGCGGCTGGGATGTATCCAGTGTTACCGAGACACGTGCCATCTTTCATGGTGCAAGCGCCTTCGACCCCGAGAATGCCCCCGCCGGGCTGGAATAGCGACACTCATTGGTCCAACACTGAAATGCACAGACAGCGCCCCGGCAAGCGCCGGGGCGGCCTGGGCATGAGCAGGCCTGGGGGAGGCAGTGCGATTGAGAAAAATTCTAATCCTCGCCATTGACCTCCATTAGCCAAGTGTCTACTATCGCCGCGCTGCTGCATGGCAGCGAAACCCCCTTAGAGGAATCTAATGGAACCTCCGAGTCGCCATTACACGACCGACTACTCGATTGATCGCGCCGCGTCGTCTTGCGTGGTGCGCCGGAGCCTGCCCCTGCCTATCCGCTAGGCCGTGGTTCCTGCGCGCCCCAGTGACGCGCGCCAAGGAGCCATACCATGAGCTATGCCGTTCTCGCTGCCTCCCTGCGCAGCGCCCTTCAGCGTCAGGACACCGACGCCATTCGCCACCTGGTCGCCGAGATGCAGCTCGCCGACCTGGCCGAGTTCATCCAGCACGAGCAGGAAGACACCTCCATTTCCCTGCTGGACTACCTGCCCATGGAGCAGCGGGCCAGCGCCCTGGGCTACCTGGAAGAGGAAACCCAGAGCGCGCTTGCCGCCGAGATGGAGGACGCCACCCTCGCCGAGCTGATGCACTTCATGGATGCCGACGAGCGTGCCGACCTCTTCAAGCTGCTCGACGAGCCCCGCCAGCAGGGCCTGCTGCGCCGCCTGGCCCACGCCGAGCGTGAGGATATCCGCAAGCTGGCCAGCTACGAGGAAGGAACCGCCGGCGCCCTGATGACCTCCGAGTACGTGGCCGTGCCCGCCGAGGCGGACGTGGCCACGGCGCTAGAGAAAGTACGCCGCACCGGCCCCAACGCCGAGACCATCTACCAGATCTACTGCGTCGACGCTGAGGGCCGGCTGCTCGGCACCCTGTCGCTGCGCGAGATGATCCTGGCCAATTCCCAGGACACCCTGGCGAGTCTGATGACCGAAGAGCTGGTGGTGGCCAAGGTAGAGACCCCTCAGGAGGAGGTGGCCAAGCTGATCTCACGCTACGACCTGATGGCCCTGCCGGTGACCAACGGCGGCGACCGTCTGGTGGGCATCGTCACCTACGACGACGCCATGGACGTAGCCGAAGAGGAAGCCACCGAAGACATGCACAAGGGGATGTCCATAGGCAAGATCGAAGGTAGCCTGCGCTCGGCCAGCCTGTTCGATCTCTACCGCAAGCGGATCGTCTGGCTGGTGCTACTGGTGTTCGCCAACATCTTCTCCGGCGCCGGCATCGCCTACTTCGAGGAGACCATCGAGGCCTATATCGCGCTGGTGTTCTTCCTGCCCCTGCTGGTGGACAGCGGCGGCAACGCTGGCTCCCAGGCGGCGACCCTGATGGTGCGCGGCATGGCCACCGGCGACGTGCGAACCCGCGACTGGGCCAGGCTGCTGGGCCGCGAGGTCAGCGTGGCCATCGGCCTGGGCCTGACCATGGCGCTGGCCGTCTCGGTGGTGGGTATCTTCCGGGCCGGCACCGAGATCGCCATGGTGGTGGCCATGAGCATGGTGCTGATCGTGATCATGGGCAGCCTGATCGGCATGCTGCTGCCCTTCCTGCTGCAGCGCCTGCGCTTCGACCCGGCCACCGCCTCCGCGCCGCTGGTGACCTCCATCGCCGACGGCGTGGGCGTGCTGATCTACTTCGCCATCGCCACCGCGGTGCTGGGCCTGCCCACCTGACCCCAGGGGGGGCGTAACCGCTTCCGACGTTTCGCCCCGCCCCTTTCCCCTGCCCCTTTCCCAGCTCCGGTCCCGACACCACATCCCGCTGGCGACTGTCCGCCAGCCACCTCAACCAACCTTGGACAAAGCCCTCCCTGCCTCCAATATCGACTTACCCTCATGGGGAGTAAGCATATACAGAGCCGTGCCTCTACACTGCGGAGTCAGCTGGCGACCTATTGATCGGTGAGCGAGATCCGGCAATCCCGCCAGCAAGCGACGTGAAAAATGGAGACGATTCAAAGGGACAACGCTGACAATGCCAACTCCAAACCGCTATGCCATCACTGCTCTTATCGCACTACTCGCCTCTCCTGTCGGCGCCGAGCCGCTATGGCTCTCGCCGGAGCTCCAGCTCGAGACGCGCCGTTCCAGCGACACTACACAGGGCCATATTGTCGTGCGGTGCGACAACATCAGAGCTGCAGATTACTGCGACACCTCAGCCGCCACGTATGCCCGGGCCAGGGAACAGGCCGCGCGCATCGGCGAGACCCTGCTCGAGATCCGCGAATGGTTCGATGACATCGGCCTGTTCCCGTCAAACCTACGGCTCAGAAGGAATAACGAGCGCCAAGTCTTGCTCCAAGAAGGTTTCGCGCGTGACGAAGACGGCACCCGAGCCCTGGTTGGCGGCGTGGAGAACATTGGCAGCTTGACATTGGAAGTTGGCACCGTCGCCCTTGATGACAGATTATCGCAAACGCTTGCGCATGAGTGGTATCACACGGCTTCCGCCCGCAGCCCAGCCCTAAGCTTGCGGCCCGCCCAGGAGGTCTTCAACCTCGAAGAGGCCATTGCCGAGGCCGTCGGCATTGCCTTCGCTTTCCCCAATAGCGATTTGATCGATGTCCTGGCGGCTACCGAGCGAAGCCTCGAGCTGCAAGAGCCGTTTCTCGCTCACCCTGTTGCCGAAGGCTATGAGAAGGCGCCCTATATTCTGTTCGTCGGCGACAGGCTCGGTGCGAAGCACAACATCGCCCACATCCGATCACTCATGCACCAGCTATCGGATGACGGCCATCACGGTATGAGCTACCTCTATCACCCATCGTTGGGCTCCGAAGTGTTTGACCGTGCCTTCCCCGAATTCGTCGCACGGATCAACCAGCCCAGGGGCGACCGCTACTACGGCGCGGTCCCAAGCGAGACCTGGCATGCCGGCGCCTACGGCAGTTTTGAGAACTTCTCCATTGACCGGGTCATCCGCTCGAATGCCGCCAGTCCCTTGCTGATCGAAACGATCGAGGTCAGCGGTCTCCCCGACGAACCACGCGACCGACTCGCCGTGGCCCAGTTAGAGATTGAGCCTGCAGATGCGGATGCCGAGGGGCATATCAGCATGGTCTACGAGCATCAGGTGATTGCCGACGGTACCAAGCGCTGGCTCGTGCCGTTGGAGGAAACCAATGAGGGGCCGTTCACACGGGTGACCAATGCCGGGCCAGAGCCGGCTGCCACGCAGGTGCGAGAGGCGACTCTCGAAGGAACCCTGAGCGCCATGAACTTCGAGCTGCCAGCGTGCATGGAGCCGGGAGAGACCAGAATGATCCGGGCGTCCGGCGCCTCACTCGATGGTGTGAGCAATTTCGAGATCGACACCTCGGCAGGGTCGATGGATGGGCTAGCCTTCACCGCACCGGAAGCTCCCGGTGAGGTGGATGTCACCCTTTCCATCTCCTCGACCATGACTCGTGGCCCGACCATCGCCCCGGTGCAGCGCCCCGATGTCGAGATTCCTCTCGGCACCATAACTGTCGTTGAAGAAGACGGCTGCGCACAGCTCGTTTGCCTCGAGCCCGGTGACTCCTGGCAGTTTGCCGCCGATAATCCGGCACTGTTTGGCAGGCCCATCGAGGTGGATTGGCGCAGCGACCGCGGCACCATCGATGCCGATGGTACCTTTACCGCCCCCGGTCAGCCCGGCCCCGTCACTGTCACCGCCACCGCGGTCGAGAACGAAGCGCTGACTGCCCAGACGACGTTCCAGGTCGGCGCCTGCTGCCACTACGAGATCCGTGTCGACGGACTGCTCGAAGGACAGGAGGCGGCCACCTGGAGCAGCCTCGACACTCCAAGCACCTCCGCCTTCGGTGGCGACCCCATTCCACGGGGCATCACCTTACAGGGCGTGGACTGGGAGACCGGCACCTTTGAACGTGCCACGTTCGGTCACATGGAGGGAGTGCTCGCACTGGAGACCGCGAAGGGCGGCGGCAGTGAGTTGCCAAGCGCCTTCGACATCGTCCACGTTCGCGACGACGCGGTAATGTATGAGTACCTGCCGGGCAGGGCGGAGTTTCCTGAGCGGATCGGCTATCGCCTGCTGTGGGCGGGCGACGACAGCCCCTACCAGGGCCTCAACATCCCTGTCGCGAACTGGAACCCACAGCCAGTGCCGGCACAGATTGAGGTCAGCGGAGTGCCCATTGATCCCGAAACGCCCACGCTGGAGCTCGGTATGCGTATTCAGGGCCCCATGCTGGTTGGACGCGAAGTGGTGAACACCGTGGACGGCAGCGGCCAGTGGGCCATGGCGGAGGCCATCACCGCCGAGCCGATCCTGGGCTCGATCCGCATCCGAGTCGATGGGGTCTTCCGACCCGATTTCGACCAGCGAGTCCCGCACCCCGAGCGGGACGACGTCAGTCAGGGGATGATCATTGACTGGGATCTCGATGGCGACGTCGCCTGGTGCGGCGGGTCGCGCTGGGAACGACTCCAGCACTACCAGTCCCCCGCCCATGATCAGATTGCCTTCCCCTCGGCGCCACGCCAAGCGTGGCGCCGGGGTACGAGCGATCAGCGCTCCACGAGTTCGACCCGCCGATTCTGCTCGCGGCCTTCCTCGGTGCGGTTGGTGGCCACCGGCGCCATCATGCCGGCACCGGCGGGCTGCAGACGGTCGGCATCCAGGCCATGGCGCTCCTCGAGCCAATCGGCTACCGACTGAGCCCGCTCCATGGAGAGGCTAAGGTTATAGTCGAAGTCGCCGACGTTATCGGTGTGGCCCACAATGACCAGCTCCAGCTCGCTGCTCGACTCCAACACTTCGGCGATGGTGGCCAGGGCATCGGCCGACTCGTCGATAATCTCGGCGCTGTCGAACTCAAAGAGGATATCCCGCACCGCGACTCTGCCTTCCGCAACAATGCCCTCCTCTATCTCGGCAGCACTCAGGTCTTCAGCGTCGTGCGCGGCCACTATCTCATCACGCTCCTGTGGCGGTTCTGCAGGCTCAGGGGCCACGACACCCAGAGCGGGGGCTTCCTCGGGCTTCTCCACGACATCGACGCGCAGCACGGGCTCGCCGCCATCACGCCGATTCTCGTGGATATAGGCATTCACGAAAACCGCTTCCTCAGTATGGCGGGCGGCCAGGAAGTGCCTGTCACTTTCACTGCTCGACCAGCCATAATCGTGCACGCTGGTCCCGCTGGGTCGGCTGCGGTCGAAGGTGTCGAAGCGATGAAAGCGACGACCGAGCTCGTCGCGGCCACTGCCGGCAAACGCGATCTCGAAGCCGGCATCCTCCAGCCCCTGGCGGTAGGCGCGCTTGACCTGTAGTGGGCTCACCTCCGGTCTGCGCAGCAGGTAGAGCAGCTGGGTATGCTCACCTTCCAGAGTGCGCGCATCAGGATACTCGCCATCTTCGCGAGGCCCAAAGGTCAGTTCGACGCTTCCAAATTCAGCGTACTCGTAGGAAAGCAGCTCGCTCCCCTCAATCCTCGGTACCAGACGATGATCCCCCACTCGTCGGGCTCAGCATGAGCAAGGGCGGGAGCACCGGCCATCGCCAGAAGCGCCAGTCCTGATATCGTGCTGCGAGTCAACAACATAGTCCATCCTTGATGAGTTAAGCGTATGAGCGGGTTCAGCCTCTCCAGACTAGCAGTCCGAGGCACCTTGTCGATCCCTGCCGATGAAGGGGAAAGGGATTGACAGCCGGCTGTTCCTTTAATAGAACGTTCGTTAAATGGAACGCCAACAGGGCCCGTCATGGATAAGCGCTCACTCGCCACCCTCGGCCAGCACCTGCAGTCCCTCCGTGTGACCCGGGGCTGGTCGCTCTCTCAGCTGGCCGCCGCCGCCGGCATCGCCAAATCGAACCTGTCGCGGCTCGAGCAGGGCAATGGCAACCCCACCCTGGACACCCTCTGGCGGCTGGCGGTCCAGCTGGGCGTGCCCTTCGGCACCCTGGTGGCACCGATCAGCGTGCCGCTGGGCGAAGAGGGGGTGGAGGTGCGGCTGCTCGACCAGGGCAAGGACAGCCCCCAGGTGGACGCCTACTGGATGCGCTGCGCCCCCCACACCGTTCGCCGCGCCGAGCCCCATACCCCGGCGCCCGGGAATCGCTGACCCTGATCAGCGGCCGGCTGGAGGCCGGCCCGGAAGGCGACACCACAGTGCTCTCGGCGGGCGAGACCCTGACCTTCCCCGCCGACCGGCCGCACCTCTACCGCACCCACGACGCCTGGGCCACGCTGCTGCTGACCGTCATCTATACCGGGGAGGGAGACAGCCCATGAGTCTGCAAGCCACCAACGCCCTCTCGCGCCCCTGGCTTGCCGGCCTGCGCGAGGCCATCCCGCTGCTGGGCGGCTATGTGCCGGTGGCCATCTCCTTCGGGCTGATCGCCGTTCAAGCCGGTTTTACCACCTGGGAGGCGGTGCTCATCTCCACCCTGGTCTATGCCGGCGCCTCGCAGTTCCTGTTCGTCGGCATGGTCGCCGCGGGGTCGCCGCTGTGGCTGGTGGTCATCATGACGCTGCTGATCAACGCCCGCCATGTGGTCTACGCCCCCAACATCGCGCCCTGGCTGACGACCAGCCGCGCCTGGCCCTGGCTGATGCACGGCCTCACCGATCAGGTCTTCGCCCTGGCCCACACCCGGCTGCCGCAGCTGCCGGCCTCGCAGCGCCTCGGCTGGTTCACCGGCGCCGCGCTGCTGGCCTGGGCCAGCTGGATTGGCGGCACCGCGCTGGGCGCGGTGGCCGGCGAGGAGCTGACCCGGCGCTGGCCGCTGCTCGGCGAGATCATGCCCTTCGCCCTGCCGGCCCTGTTCCTGGTGCTGCTGGCCCCCCGCTTCACCAGTCGACGCTGGTCGCTGGCGCTGGGCGTGAGCATCGCCATCGCCCTGCTGCTGGCCGTGACCGGGCTGACCAACGCCGCCATCCCCCTGGCCGCCGCCTGCGGCGCGCTCTGCTTCTATCTGGTGAAGTGCAATGTGACATCGAGAGGAGGACGCCATGAGTAACGCCCTCTGGCTGGCGGTGCTGGTCTCGGCGGCGGGCACCCTGCTGATGCGACTGCTGCCGCTGCTGTGGATGCGCCGCCGCCTGGCGCGGCTCGACGGCGACGACGGCCTCGAGGCCACGCCCCAGTGGCTCGGCATCCTCGGCCCGCTGATGATCGCCGCGGTACTCGGCGTCTCGCTGGTGCCGACGACCACCGACGCCATCTCCTGGCTCGCCACCGTCGTCGGGGTGCTCGCCACCCTGCTCGTGTGGTACCGGCTTCGCTCGCTCGGCTGGCCGATAGCCGCCGGCGTGGCGGCCTACGGCGCCGTGGTCGTGCTGGCGAGCCTGGCGGAGCTGTCAATGGTAGGCTGACGCGACTGCCAAGGAGTCGCAACACCGACATGGAGGCCAGGATGACCGAGACGTTTCCCCCGCACCGTCGGCCGGCCCCGGCGCCACCCCGTGGCCGCCGGCGCGGCGCTGCTGCTGGCCCTGCTGCTGACGACCGCGCCGGCGGCGGCCGACTGTCCCGAGGCCTCCACCGCCGATCTGGCCGCCATCAAGGGCGCCGGCGACGCCTCGCCCCTGCCCGAGGGCCGGGCGGTGGTCACCGAGGGCGTGGTGACCGGCGCCTTCCTCGGCCGCGACAACCTGAACGGTTTCTACCTCCAGCAGGCCACCGAGCAGGGTCCGGTGGGCCTGTTCGTCTACATGCCTGGGGCCACGGCGCACGACGCCGAGCGCCTCCGCCCGGGCAAGCACGTTCAGCTCCACGCCCGCACCGGCGAGTACCGCGGCCGGGTCCAGCTGCAGCGGGTCGAACGGGTCGAACGCTGCGCCCGCGACCGGCTGCCCGAGCCCAAGGCGCTATCCTGGCCGCTGGACGAGGACGCGTTGGCGCGGCTGTCGGGCCTGCTGGTGACCTTCCCGGAGCCCCTGACCGTCACCGGCAACTACGAGCTCGCCCGCTACGGCTCCCTGAGGCTGGCCAACGAGCGCCTCTTCCGGCCCACCAACGCGCCCGGCGAAGACCAGGAGCGCGCCGTCCTGATGCTGGACGACGGCAGCTACCGCGCCTTTCCCGATCCTATTCCCTACCTGAACGACGATGGCACCCGCCGCGTGGGCAGCCGGGTCGCAGGGCTCACCGGCGTGCCCACCCACGCCTTCGACGCCTACCGCCTTCACCCGACCCGTGAGCCGCGCTTCGAGGAGGCCAACCCGAGACCGGGGCCCCTCGACGAACCGGGAGAGCGGCGGCGGGTGGCGACCTTCAACGTCGAGAACTACTTCACCACCCTGGGGCAGCGCGGCGCCGCGGACGCCGACGAGCTGGAGCGCCAGCGGGCCAAGCTGGCCGCGGCGGTGGCCGGCCTGAACGCCGACATCCTGGCCCTGGTGGAGGTGGAGAACGACCCGGGGGCACTTGCCGACCTAGTCGAGCAGCTCAGCGAACGGACCGGGGTGCGCTATCGCGCGGTGGGCGGCAGCGCCGACCGCGGCTCGGATGCCATCAAGCTGGCCCTGATCTACCGGCCGGACCGGGTGGAGGCGGTCAGCGAGCTATACGCCGACAACGACCGCGTCCACCACCGCCCGCCCCTGGCGGCCTTCTTTCGCAGCGCCCAGGGCGGCCCGGCCTTCGGCGTGGTGACCGCTCACTTCAAGTCGAAGACCGGCTGCCCGTCGCGGGGCGATATCGACCGCGGCCAGGGCTGCTGGAATGAGCGCCGGGTCGCCCAGGCCCGGGCCATGAATGGCTTTCTCGAGCGCCTCGCCGCCGAGGGGAGCGAGCGGCTGCTGCTTACCGGCGATCTCAACGCCTACGGCGCCGAGGACCCGATCCGCACCCTGACCGATGCCGGCCTGGTCGACCTGATGGCCCGGGAGCTGCCGCCGGAGCGCCGCTACACTTATGTGTTCCGCGGCGAGTCGGGCTACCTGGACCACGCCCTGGCCAGCCCCGAACTGGCCGGGGCCGTCGCCAGGGTCAGGCCCTGGCCCATCAACGCCGACGAGCCGGTGTTCCTCGGCTATGACGGGCCGGACAACGCGGCCCCCCACTTCCGCCCCGATCCCTTCCGCTCCTCGGACCACGACCCGGTCGTGGTGGACCTTTCGCCCGAGGCGCTGTGAACCCGGGGCGTGAAAGAGCGTGCGCCAGGTGGCAATAAAAGGGGTGCAGAGGGGCCATTTAGCGCTATCAAGAAGGTACTAAAATAATAATCGCGCCCCAGGGAGGCACCCCATGGAGTCATTGTCGGACGCCGCCACACTCCCCGGAAAACAGCCTCCCTGGCTGCGCCACTACGGCGCCATCCCGGCCGAGCTGCCGCCCCCGGAACACCCCAACCTGGCCGCGCTGATCAGCGCCAGCGCCGAGCGCTTCGCCACCCAGAAGGCCTTCACCAGCTGCATGCCCAACGGCATGAACGGTGCGCTGAGCTATGCCCAGGTCGACGAGGCCTCCGACGCCTTCGCCGTCTACCTGCGCGAGGGGCTTCAGCTCGCCCCCGGCAGCCGGGTCGCCGTGCAACTGCCCAACTGCCTGAGCTACCCGATCGTGGTCTTCGGCATCCTCAAGGCGGGCTGCGTGCTGGTGAACACCAACCCGCTCTACGCCGCCACGGAGATGACCCACCAGTTCCGCGACAGCGGCGCCGAGGCGCTAGTGATCGTCGACCTCTTCGTCGACAAGCTGCCCGAGGTACTGCCCCACACCGCCATCCGCCAGGTGGTGACGACCAGCCTGGCCCATGGCTTCCCACCCGTGGTGCGCCAGGTGGTCAAGGCGGTGCTCAAGTACTGGAACCGGGTGATTCCCCCTGCCCCGTCGAGGCGACCGCGCTCGGCGAGGCGCTGGCCGAGGGCCGGCGGCTACGCCAGGCGCAAGGCGTCACGGTGAGCGACTACTGGCGCGACCTGGCCCCGGAGAGCCTCGCCGCGCTGCAGTACACCGGCGGCACCACCGGCATCGCCAAGGGCGCCATGCTCAGCCACGCCAACCTGCTCGCCAACGTGGCGCAGATCGAGGCGATGGCCGGCTCGCACATCAGCGACGGCGAGGAGTGCGTGCTCACCGCCCTGCCGCTCTACCACATCTTCGCCTTCTCGGTGAACCTGCTCGCCTTCTTGAAACACGGCGCCCACAACGTCTTGGTGCCCAACCCGCGGCCGATCCAGAACCTGCAGCGCGCCATCGAGAACTACCCCATCAGCTGGATCAGCGGGGTCAACACCCTCTTCAATGCCCTGCTCAACGAGGAGTGGTTCAGCCTCTACCCGCCGCGCCGGCTGCGCGCGGCGGCGGCCGGCGGCACGGCCCTGCATGCCGCCGTGGCCGAACGCTGGGAGCGGGTCACCGGCACCCCATTGGTGGAGGGTTACGGCCTCACCGAGAGCTCGCCGGTGGTGAGTTTCAACCCGCTGCTGGGGACGCGCAAGCCGGGCAGCATCGGCATCCCGGTGCCGGGCACCGAGGTCCGCCTGGTCGATGAAGGCGGCGCGCCGGTGGCCCAGGGCGAGCCGGGGAGCTCACCGTCCGGGGGCCCCAGGTCATGCAGGGCTACTGGCAGCAGCCGGAGTCGACCGCCGAGACCTTGCGCGACGGCTGGCTGCATACCGGCGACGTGGCCGCCATGGACGAGGACGGCTACCTGCGCATCGTCGACCGCAAGAAGGACCTGATCCTGGTCAGCGGCTTCAACGTCTACCCCAACGAGGTGGAGGACTGCATCGCCCTGCTGGACGCCGTCCACGAGGTGGGGGTGATCGGCGCGCCCGACCCCGACACCGGCGAGGCGGTGCGCGCCTATATCGTCACCCGCGGCGAGCTCGACCCCGAGACGGTGAAAGACCACTGCCGGAAGCACCTCGCCCGCTACAAGGTGCCCAAGCAGATCGAATTCGTCGACGACCTGCCCAAGAGCCCCATCGGCAAGGTGCTGCGCAAGGACCTGCGCGCCGAGTATCTGAAGGATCACCCAAACGCCGCCAGCGCCGGGAGCCCATCATGCTGAGCCCACTCGAGGAAACGCTGCTGGCCATCATGATGGCCGTGATCATGCTGGGCATGGGATCGTCGCTGACCTTCAAGGACTTCCGCATCGCCCTGCGCCATCCCCAGGCGATCGGCATCGGCTTCGCCTCCCAGTACCTGTTCATGCCGCTGCTCGCCTTCCTGATCGGCCGCGCCCTGCAGCTGTCCCCCATCCAGGCGGTCAGCCTGATCCTGATGGGCTGCGTGCCCGGCGGCACCACCTCCAACATCTTCGCCTACTTCTCGAGGAGCCTGCTCGGCCTCTCCATCCTGATGACGGTCTGCTCGACCCTGCTGGCGGTGGTCATGGTGCCGGTGGTGCTGGCCCTCTACACCACCGGCATCGACGCCGCCTTCCGGATCCCCTCGGGCAATATCGTCGCGGTGCTGGGGGTGCTGCTGGTGCCGACCCTGTTCGGCATGTGGCTGCGCCAGCGCAACGCCAACCTCGGGGCCTGCACCGAGCTGCTGGGCGGCATCCTCGGCGTGGTGGTGATCGTCTTCTTGATCGCGACCTGGGTGCCGCGCAACTGGCAGCTATTGATGACCACCGGCGCCGAGGTCTACCTGGCGGCCATCGGGCTGGGCCTGTGCGGCTTCCTGATCGGCTACTGGTTCAGCCGCGCTGCCCGGCTGAACCCGCTGAAGGCCCGCACCGTGTCGCTGGAGACCGGCATCCAGAACGGGCCGCTCGCGGTGTTGATCATCACCCTCTCCTTCACCGGCGAGACCCAGCAGCAGATGCTGCTGATCCCGGTGATGTACTCGCTGTTCATTGTCATCAACTCCACCTTCGTGACCTTCTACTACCGGGCACGCAGCCTGCGCGAGGAGCTGGCCCGCGACCAGGCGAAGGTGGAGGCCGCGGCCCCGGCCAAGGGGTGAGGCGCAGCATCAAGCAGGCCCGAGCCGGGAACCCCGGTGCAGGGCCTGCCGAGGCTCGGAGGCCGCCAGCGGGCGGCCCGCTGGCCACTTGGCAACTCGCCAGACACCAGCATCGGAGCCTGTCAACATAGATGACACATGAAATAGCTCTGGCTCTTTAAAATCCTGCTGCTTGTGGCACCGGTTCCCGCTCGGGATTTAGGTACACGACCTTTGGCAAACTGAGTTTCCGGATGCCACCTGACCAGCGTCCCGGGTGGCGCTGCTTCGCCGCCTCGAAGACTTCCCGGCGCTTCGCCAGGATACCTTCGGCTTCGCCGCTATGACGCTGACTCGGCGTGACGTAGCGAAGCGCACTGTGCCGATGCTCCTGGTTGTACCACTCGGTGAATCGCTGGACCCACTCCTGCGCCTCGGTCAGGGTGGCAAAGCCATCGACGGGAAAACCCGGCCGGTACTTCAGCGTCTTGAAGGCCGACTCGGCGAAGGCGTTGTCGTTACTCACCCGTGGACGGTTATACGACGGGGTGATGCCCAGGTCGTAGAGTTTCTCCAGGAAGGTCGCTGCCTTCATCGGGCTGCCGTTATCTGAGTGGAGAATCAAGGGCTTGTGACGATCCGTGAGGTGCTCTCGCCAGCAGGCCTTTTGAATCAGCTCGGCGGCCAGCTCGCCGGTCTCCGTCTCGTAGACCTCGTGCCCAACGATCTTGCGGCTGAAGACATCCATGATCAGATACAGGTACCACCAAGTGCCGCGTGCTGGGCCTGGCAACCAGCTGATATCCCAGCACCAAAGCCGGTTTGGCGCGGTGGCTTGATGCGTGGTCGGCGGGCGCTTGCGCTGTGGGGCCTGTTGCCGGCCCCGGTGATGTTGCTGGTCGTATTCATGCAGTACTCGATACATCGTCGACTCAGAGGCCAGGTAGCGGCCCTTGTCCGCCTGATCGGCCACGATGAAGGCCGGAGGGCGGCTCCGATACTCCGGGGCGTTGCACAGCGCCACGATTGCCTCCCGCTCCTCAGGCGATAGCTTATTGGCCGGTTCCGGGCGGTCGGCATCGGGGCGGCGATCAGCCGTCACCTCGCCGTCGGCGACCCAGCGATAGTAGGTCCGCACGTTGATGCCCATCACCTGACAGGCCTTGGCCAGCCGAGCACCGTCATGCTGGGCATCTTGCACCAGGGTCACGATGCGCTGGCGATCCGGGAGGCTGGTCAGTCGTCCTCGTCGTTGGTCGTGCCCCAGATCGCCTCGGCCTTTTTTGACAGGGCCAGCAGCGCCGCTGTCTCAGCCAGAGCCTTGTCCTTGCGGCGTATCTCACGCTCCAACTGGCGGAGCCGCTTCTTCTCTTCCTTGCGCTCCTGGCGGAGCTGCTTGGCCTGCGCTGCCGCCTCATCGTTGGCGTTCATGCAGGCATCCCGCCAGGCCTCCACCTGCTCGGGGTAGAGCCCACGCTCACGGCAATAGGCGCTGAGCTCGGCCTCGTTCATCGGGGCCGTCTCCAGGACGATTTGGAATTTCTCCTGGCTGGTCCACTGGTCGGGCTGGGTCGAACGTGATGGCAAAACCTGTCCTCGTGCTCTGGCCTGTTTCCGCCAATTGTAGAGGGTTGTCGCTGTGATGCCTTCCTGCTCGGCGAGTTCCGGGATGGTCATGCTCATGGGCGGCGCCATCTTCCGGAGGATGGCTTCCTTACGCTCTGCGGGGTAACGCACGCTGATCACCTCTCAATCCGTTTAGGTGACAACTACGTTGACAGATAGGGATCCCCACCCACACCCACATCCGGAGCAGTTCGGTAGACAGCGCATCACGGCGCAACGGCAAGTAGGGTATTTGGTGGGCCCAGCTGGAAAAAGGGGTACGTCCCCGATTTCCTGGCCTTCTCCACTCACGGCCCGGTTCGTGTCGCGCAAGAACTGGCCCTACGAGGCATTCAGGTCAGCTCTACGGGCGTCAGAGGCGTCTGGGGGCGTCATGACTGGCTGACCCGCCATGAACGCCTCCTGCGGCTCGAGAGAGCTACACGCGAGCAGAAGATCGAGCTGACCGAAGATCAAGTCCGCCACCTGGAGCGGTTCAGCCCTGAGTTTCGCGAACGGCATATCGAAGTCCACCACACCGGCGAACTGGTCGCCGTCGGCACCTTCTTCGTCGGAACGCTCAAGGGGGTCGGCAAACTGCCCACCACGGCAGTACATGTGCTCAACAACGACGTGCTGCCTTTCTTCGAGGCCCACAACGCCAAAGTCAGCACGGTGCTCAGCGACAACGGCCGAGAGTTCGTAAGCGCTCCACAAACCCCATCTTCTGCAACTGAATAGTGTCCATCAGACTGGTGTCACCCGATCCCAAGGAGGACACCATGACCGACCTGACATCGACACAGGCCTTCTGGCTGGGCCACCTGTTCCATGCCTCCTCTCGGCAACTGCCGCTGAGCGAGTACGCCGAAGAGCAAGGGCTGGAGCTGGCGTCATTGCTGGCGTGGGAGCAGCGTCTGGTGGTGCAGGATGTACCTGTGCCACCTCGTCATCGCCCGCAGCGTTTCGTCGCCGTGGAGGTGACGCCATGATTCGGCCGGACACGGGACTGCGCGTCTACCTGTGCCGCGAGCCGGTCGACATGCGCAAGCAGATCGATGGACTGGCCCTGCTGGTTCAGGAGGCCATGGAGCTCAATCCCTTCGAGGAGGCGGTCTTCGTATTCGGCAACCGTCAGCGCGACAAGGTGAAGCTGCTGTTCTGGGAGCGCAACGGCTTCGTGGTCTGGTACAAGCGCCTGGAGCGGGAGCGCTTCAAGTGGCCGGATCGGCTGGAGGGTGACACCGTCACGCTCTCGGGCCAAGAGCTGAACTGGCTTCTTGACGGCTATGATCTCAGCGCCATGCAGCCTCATAAGGCGTTGGATTTTCAGGCAGTTGGTTGACTTTTTTGCTGCCTCCGGTGGCGCTGCTTGGTAAAATATCGGCATGACTTCGTCGGCCTCTACGTCTTCCGCCAGCGTTTCCCAACTGCAGCGCCAAGTGCGTGCTCAGCAGGAGGAGATCGCGCGTCTCCATCAGCTGATGGAGAAGAAGAGGCAGAGTGGGAAGCCGCCAAGGCGGCGCTGTTCGAGCAGTTCCGCCTGGCCATCGAGCGTCAGTTCGGTCCCTCCACCGAAAAGTACCGTGTCGCGCAGGGTGACCTTCTCATCAACGAGGCCGAAGCAGCGGTCGACGAGGAAGAGACCAGCGCCCAGGATGGCACGGCTGACGATGAGGTTGACGCACCGGCCGACCCCCATCAGCCGGCCAAACGCCGCACCCGTGGTGGCCGCGTGGCGCTACCGCCCGAACTGCCCCGCGTCGAGGTCGTCCATGAGCTCCCCGAGGATGCCCGGCATTGCCACCACGACGGCACCGGGCTTAAGGAGATCGGCAAAGAGATCAGCGAGGAGTTGCATGTGGTGCCGGCGCGGGTCGAGGTGATCCGCCATGTGCGCCTCAAGTACGGCTGCCCCACCTGCGAGGAGGGCGTGCAGATCGCCCCGACGCCGGCCAAGCTGCTGCCGAAGAGTAACGCCAGCCCGACGTTGCTCGCCTATGTGGCCACCGCCAAGTACCAAGACGCCTTGCCGCTCTACCGGCAGAGCCAGATCTTTGCCCGACACGGCGCCGAGATACCGCGCAACACCCTGGCCCGCTGGATGGTCCAGGTGGGCGAGCGACTGATACCGCTGGTCGAGGCCCTGCGACAGCACCTATTACAGGCCCCGCTGATCCACATGGACGAGACCACGCTTCAGGTCAACGCCGAGGCGGATCGGCCGGCGAGCTCAACGTCCTACATGTGGTTGCAGCGCGGCGGCCCGCCTGGCCAACAGGTGGTGCTGTTCGACTATGACGCCAGCCGAGCCGGTCGGGTGCCCCTGCGCCTGCTGGGTGACTATGCCGGCCGCCTGGTCACCGATGGCTACGAGGGTTATGCCAAGGTGGTGCGAAAGAACGGCATCACCCATGCCGGCTGCTGGGCGCACGCCCGTCGCAAGTTCGTCGAGGCGCAGAAGGTGCAGCCCAAGGGCAAGACCGGCAAGGCTGACTGGGCGCTCAACCAGATCCGCAAGCTCTACGCCGTGGAGAAGCAGGCCAAGGGGATGGATCCCGAGGCACGCCAGGCGTTGCGTGAGCAGAAGAGCCGCCCGCTAATCACCCAGCTACGCACCTGGTTGGACAAGTCGCTGACGCAGGTGCTGCCGAAGAGCACTCTGGGCAAGGCCCTGCACTACCTGGATGGCCAGTGGCAGCGCCTGACGCGCTTCCTCGATGACGGGCTGATCCCGCTGGACAACAACGCAGCAGAAAATGCCATTCGCCCCTTCGTCGTTGGCCGCAAGAACTGGCTGTTCAGCCACACACCGAGCGGTGCCCAGGCCAGCGCGATGATCTACAGCCTGATCGAGACGGCCAAGGCCAACGGCCTCTCGCCCTACGAGTACCTGCAGTTCGTGTTCGAGACCCTGCCAACACTCGGCGAGGATGACGACCTCGGCATGCTGCTGCCCTGGCGCTGGAAAGACACTCTACCGGTCTAACCCGGATATTTCATCAGGCATGAAAAAGGCGGCTGAAAATCGGTTATGATTCAAGGGCCTAATCCAGAATCAACCGCTACAGCCGCCATGACGAAATGTACCATGCCGACCGCCTCCTTTCCACGCTGTAAAGGCCGTCAGGTCACCGCCAGTTTCGACGGTGGCGAGATCACCTCCGATGGTGGTGCCCTGCTGCTTCGCCAACTGGATCGTGAAATGGGGCTGACCCGTACCATCGCGCGCCGCCTGGAGGATGCGCGGGCTGCGCGCCGTTGTCGGCATCAGGCCGAGACCATGCTCCGGCAGCGGGTCTTTGGCCTGGCGCTGGGCTACGAGGACCTCAACGACCACCACGCCCTGCGTCGCGACATCGCCTTGCAGACCGCGGTCGGTACCGACGACGTGCTGGCCAGTCAGGCGACGCTGTGTCGCTTCGAACAGCAGGCCAGTCGCCAGTGGGCGGTGGCAATCCAGGAGGAGATCGTCGAGCAGTTCATCCGCTCCTTCCGGCGACCGCCGAAGAAGCGGTTGATCCTCGACTTCGATGCCACCGACGATCCGGTGCATGGCGAGCAGCTCGGTCGGCACTTCTCCGGCTTCTACAACGGGTACTGCTTCCTGCCGCTCTACGTCTTCTGTGGCCAGCAGTTGCTGGTCAGCTACCTGCGCCCGGCCTATCGCGATGCGGCCCACCATGCCGGCGCCATCCTGGCCCTGCTGGTGCGGCGGCTGCGTCAGGCCTGGCCCGAGGTGAAGCTCGTCTTCCGCGGCGACAGTGGCTTCTGTCGACCACTGATCCTGGCCTGGTGTGAACGCCATGGTGTCGAGTACATCGTTGGCCTGGCGACCAACAGCCGCCTCGAGAAGCTGTCACTGGATATTCGCTAGAGTCGGCGATTCGCTGGGAGGCTGAGCGTACCAAGCAGCGTCACTTCGGGCGCATCGACTATGCGGCCCACAGCTGGAAGCGCCCGCGACGCAAGGTAGTGGTCAAGGCCGAGACCAGCTACCGCGGTTTCAACACCCGTTACGTGGTGACCAACCTGCACGGCAGTCCGCAGTGGCTTTATGACCACCGCTACTGCCCGCGCGGTGACATGGAGAACCGCATCAAGGAGCAGCAATGGCTGTTCGCCGACCGCACCAGCTGCCATGACTGGTGGCCCAACCAGTACCGACTGCTACTGGCCGGTCTGGCCTACCTGCTGCTGGAACGGCTGCGCCGGGTGTACCTGAAGCGCACCGCGTACGCCACGGCCCAGGTCACCACCCTGCGCCTGAAGTTGCTGAAGATCGGTGGCGTAGTGATCCGCAATACCCGGCGCGTCCGCCTGATGCTGAGCAGTCACTACCCCGATCAGGATCTCTTCCAGAAGCTCGCTCGCAAGCTGGTGCCGGGATGACCGGTGCGGTGCTGTCCCCGGCACGGAATAAACACTGGGGGAAAGGGGGCAGTGTGCTCAAACGGCGGGAAATCGATCAAAAACTGACCAACATGATGCGCTGTGGGGTGCGTTCGGCGAATCAACAACCAGAGAGCACCGACTGGCGGCGCTCATGAAATATCCAGGCTAACTCAGGCCGCAACAGGTGGGGTTCGTGGAGCGCTTACGAGAGTTCTGCGGCCGGAAGGATCAGCATCCGTATGAGCTGTTCCTTCAGCTCGAAGAGATCGAGCACCGCACCACCAAGGTTCGGCGACCGCAGAGCAACGGCTTCGTCGAGCGGCTGCACCGCACCCTGCTGGACGAACACTTCCGCATCCAGGGGCGCACCAAGTGGTACGAGGCCCTGGAAGAGATGCAGCAGGACCTGAACGATTATCTGGTCATCTACAACACGAAACGGCCGCATCAGGGCCGCAACATGAAGGGGACGACGCCCTATGCCGTCTTCAAGAAAGGACTCCCCAAGGGGACGAAGAAGGAGCCCAGGAAAACGGCAGAAAACACTGCTTAACTATAGGGAGCCCACGGGGGCATGTGTCAGGCGAACACCATCACTGTACATTCAAAATTCGACTAGCCGTCCATCAGCAATTTTTTTAATGAGTCAGCATGGGCTCTTATGAAGGGGGGTGGCAAAGCATTCCCCACCATTAAAGCAATACTTTCTTTACCATGGCTTGAAATAAACCTATATCGCTCAGGAAATCCCTGTAAAATAGCAGCCTCCCTAAGAGTTATTGCACGATTATCTTCTGGGTGCAAAAACCTACCTTTTGAGGGATTGTGGCACCCACTTGTAATGGTTGGTGAAACTTTATCCCATGACATTCTCCCATAAACATCCCTAAAGCCTCCGCTCCTTTTGTAACATGCCAAATGATACTTCTCTGGGAGCTCAAACCTACTCCCACCGTCTTTAGGTATCATCGATATGATGTTCTTGACTTCCTTGCTTCTTTTCTCAGGCATGTCATGAATCTCGTCGCCGCTATCACCGGCAGCCCCTAACCCTTCTATAGCATGCCTGACTGTATTTTTCTTCAAGCTCTTTTCGGCCAGATTCACCTTGCCAACTCTAGAGCCAAGCAATATCAACCTTTTTCTGCGCTGTGGAACATTGTAATCAGAGGCGTCCAAGACATCGTAAACACATTGATATCCAGCTTTATTGAGCTCCTCATACACTTTTAAAAACCTATCGTCGTCCGCAATAGAAGGAACGTTTTCAAGCATTACGCACTTTGGCTTGATTGCGTTAACAAAAACATAAAAACTTTCAATCAAGTCATTGCGCTCATCTCTTACAGAACTTGACTTGTTCTTAGTCCTTAGCCTAGAGAAGCCTTGGCATGGAGGGCAGCCAGCAATAAGATCAACTTCACCCGGCTTCACATTAAGCTTTTCCATAAGCTCAACAGGATCAACTTTTTTTATATCTTCATTCAGCAATGAGACTTCTGGATGATTCAGTCTGTATGTTTCAGCCGCCTTCAAGTCTAGTTCTATAGCGGCAAGCACAGAAAAGCCTGAATGTTTCAGGCCTTCGCTTAAGCCACCGCAGCCGCTAAAAAGGTCTATAGCAACTAACTGTTTATCTTTAACCATAGCTAAACTTAAAAGACCTCATCCAAGCCATTCTCTAATTTGCCGTCTTATCTCAACAAAAGTGGCATTACTTTCAGGGATATTATCCAAATAAACTTTGAGCGCCACGGCTTCTTCGCCGGGACCTAAGCTGCTTGGAAGCTGTTTCCTCAACTCCAGCTTAGCCGCATCAGAATCTTGAAAGCTACCTGGAGCGATACCAAAAATCTCTTCCAAAAAAAATTCTTCCGGATATTGACAGGGGAGATACTTTAAACGCTTTCCAACCCATTCAAGATACTCTTTCTGCTTTTCTATTTTTTCTTGCTGAGTTCCCTTGGGGTTATTACCGCCACTTAGTGAGAACTTGGGGTTTACACCCACTTCCGTAAGTATTATATCACCAAATTGATGACTTTGGGAGTCAGGTATAGAGCTTGGTTTTGTGAACTCATGAACGTTCTTCTGATCACCATCTAAAAGAACGTAACAGTCGCTCCCAGATATAATATGTCCAGGCACCTGATAACACAAAATCTCATTAGCACCACCTGGCGCCACTACAACCTCGCATGCCTCTACTTCACCATGGTCCATTGCACTTAACGCATGCTCAACCAGGACTTTGGCCAAAACATCCTCTACATGAATGGCTTTCTTTCCGGTTTTTTTGCCAAGCCTATTTAGGGCCACATAGGGAGAGCACTCGTTTAATATGATAGATTTTCCATTATCTTGCGCCTCCACCACTTTTATTGCCTTATCAGGCAAACCTGATAAAAACTCCATCGAATGAGTTGAAACTACAACCTGTAGTTTTTTCCTTTTAATTTGTTCGAGGAGAAAGCTCAGGAGTTCTCTTTGAGCTCCTGGGTGCAGAGATGTCTCAGGTTCATCAATAAGAACGAGGGCGTAATCATCAGCTGAGAGAACATTAACCACAATCTCAACTACTGAGACCTCACCACTCCCTGCAAAAGCCTCTGAGTACTCTATCCCCCTATCAAAAACGACACTAACATCTTCACTTTTTTGCCCAGAATAAAGGGAGTGCCTTAGATAAGAGGCGGATTTGTACTCCCTGCCTAGAATACAAGAGATCCAGCCAACTTCTTCATTACTTAAAACTCTGTTTTCAAAAACTCTCTCCGGCCCTCCGCTGACATGCCAGCTTTTAATCCCCTCTCGCAAAACACGTTTAATTCTTTTCGCCCGGCTTTCATCTCGGCATGTTTTTTTCGTAAATCTGACAAGGGAAGCCCATAACTAAAAGCCCTATCAAAAGCCCCAACTACGCTCCTCATGTTCAGATTAACAACCTGCCGAACAACGGGATTCCATCTATCTTGATCTTTCCTTGAATAATTTCCGGACGGCATACTAGCCATACCGTCGCCTTTGGTAGCCTTAGTTGGCTCCCAATACTCATACTTCCTGACTGTACTATAGACACGTGCCTTTCTTGTCTCTACATAATTTCTATATTCTTCGTGCCAATGCGAATATATGTATCGCGGCGGATTATTCCTCTTTGCTTCAATTGGGTCTAATTCAGTTGAGAACCAGTAAACCGCGGTACTCTCGCCCTCAGGCATCCCATGTAAAGCATGCAAAACAGAACTTTTCCCCGATCCATTTGCTCCTACAATTGCAGTAAACGGAAAGTCGAACTTTATCTCTGAATCTTTCTCTAGGCCCTTGAAATTCGGGAATCGCGCGCTTCCTATAAAGTTCTTAAGCTGCGAGCCTGGCTTAAAGTTATAAACAATATCCACTAACGTCTTTATTTTTTGCTCACAATTACTCATGGTCTTCCCTGCAGTTCTCAAAATACTTACCTTCTCATTTTCATGAAACGAAGAAATTTACACTGATATTTATCTCTTTTTTTATTTTATTAAATTCTGGGCAAATACAGTCCTTTTGCTCAAGGGGACCTCCTATCCCTGAAGCCTTCCGCCCTGGTACCACCTCGCCGCTACCTTTCCGGCTAGTCGGTATCCGTCCCTGTCTGCTTGAGCGTCTTCCGTGCCTGCTCGATCTCCGGGCTGATCTGCCCGCATGTCTCGTCGACCTGATCGTCATCAGCCACAGCGTGAACTGCGACCAATAGCAGCAGGGACAAGCCCAACTCAATCTGTTTCACCATCGGCGTAATGTGTGTACTTTTTAGCACTGCCCCTCACCCGATCTGAAGGGTATTTTGCCGCGTTTTTGTCTATCTTCGCCCGGCATGCCGCTTCGATATCCACGTCCAGCTTGCCCGCCAGCCGGATCAGATAGAGCTGCACATCGGCAATTTCGTCGCGCACGGCGGCCAGTTGCTGCTCATCCAGCTCCCTGGACTGCGCCTCGGTCAGCCACTGGAAGCACTCCTGCAGCTCGGCTGCCTCCACCGTCAGCGCCATGGCCAGGTTCTTGGGCGAGTGGAACTGGTCCCAGTCGCGCTCGGTGGCGAACTGGTCCATGGCGTCGCGAAGCTGCTTGAACGGGTCTGACATCTAGGGCTCACCTGGTTCTACGGTATCGGATAGCAGTGAGCATGCCTGCTCTGTTGCCCACTATCCAGCCAGCATCGGCATGGGCGACCATCCAGCCGCCCACTCGCTCACAGCACGGAGAGGAATTCGCCGATGACCTTCAGGTCCTCAAGCTCGTCCTCGAGCACGATATCCTTGTAGCCGAAGGCGTTGGTCTGGGGCTTCAGCACGATGCGCTGGTTCACGAACTCGCCGTACTCCTCGACCTTCTCGCTCTGATACAGCTTTACCGTGAAGCTGCCGCCGTGATCCGGATCCTCGATGGCTCGATGCTGTACCACGACGACCTTGCCTTGCCGTGTGCCACCAGGGTTGGCACGGAACAGGCACCAGGCGCCATTGGGGATGCGCCGATTCATCGACTCCCCCACTACCCGGCTGACGAAAAGGCCGGGGCTTGCGCGCATGAAATCCGGTAGCTCGACCCAATGCTCGGCTTCGGCGATCTGCATATCGCTGAACTCGCCGGCGGCGATGCTCAAGTCGTAGACGGGCACATGGCGCTCGAATGGCGCTGCCTGGTCACGCGTCACGATGGGAAGGTGCAGACCATCCAGCACTTCGGCGTCCTCAGACGCGTCCAGTCGCTCGGTCGCTGCTTGAGAACGAACATAGGCTGCGAAGTACTCTCGGGTCTCGGGGTCCGTGGCATAAACGTAACAGCCCTTCTGGCCCCGCGTCATCAGCGTACGATAGGTGTTCTTGATGATCTGGTCCGCCAGGCCACGGGCATGCTCAGGCTGCTCCTTGAGCATCTTCTTGTAGCCATGCACCGAGCGGTCCTGCCCTGCCCGCTTGGCCGCGTCTGTCACCGCACGGCCGTCACGAATCACGAAGTCGTCCCCGATGATGACGCCGACGTAGTCGAACTCGAGCCCCTGGCAAGTGTGGATGCAGCCGACCTGCTCTGCTGATCCATCGGCAATCGCCCACAGCATGCCGTCGTCATCGAGGTTCCACTGGGCCGCGAAGCCATGTTCGGGAAACACGATGTCCATGGCCTGCTTGTCCTTCTTGCTGGCCCAGGGCCAGCAGTAGCCCGCCACCATGCGTGCCTTGTTGGCCTTGCGGTTCTTATCGAGAATCGCCCGGCGCATGGCACTCGGGTCATCGAACACCTGGAAGTCGTAGTCGATGTCCTCCAGGTCGGTGTTGGCCGTGGTGCGAATCTGAAGGGCGTGATCGAGCCATGCCAAGTAGCCGTCCGAGCCGTTGCAGCGAAACTGCGATGCTAGCTCAAGCTCTTGCACCTCGGCGCCGCACTCGGCCGCACGTCGCCGGATCTCCTCGACCGTACCCACGTCCTTCAGCGTCACGCGCTGCGCTTCATCGATAAAGAAGATCGAGAAGCGTGACGCGGCGATCACCTCCTTGATCTGGCTCTCCCCCAGGTTCTGGTACATGCCGGACTTTTCGTTCAGGCGGTGCGCCTCGTCCACGATCAGGGCATGGAAGGTGTCTGGCTCGGCGTTGACGTAGCTACCCGAACCCTTGAAGAGGTTATCGATGTGCGTCTTCTTGCGCGTGCCGGTCAGCTTCTTCGTGAAGACCTCACGAGGGGCCGAGTTGCGCGAGACGTACTGCGTCATCATCTCGCGCTTCGTCAGCTCCACCAGCAGGTTGATGGCCACCACCGACTTGCCGGTGCCCGGTCCGCCCTTGACGATCAGGCACTGTTTGTTGCCGCTACCTGCACGATGCGCAAGATCGATGGCGGTTTCATAGACCAGCTTCTGGTCGTCGATCATCAGGAACTCGGCGTTGCCCTGCATCATCGAGGCCAAGGCATCCGCCAGGTTCTTGCTCGGCTTGATCACACCATGCTCGATGCGATACATGATGTCGTTGCTGTCGCCGTACTTGATGTGCTGGCTCAGAAACGCCGAGAGCTTCAAGGCATCCTGCGAGATAAAGACCGGCGCACGGCGCGTGTGGTGCTCGTAGAAGGGATCATTGATGGCGTCCCCTTGCTTCATGTTGTGCAGGTAGGCGCAGGGCACCAGGCGGATCGACTCGGAGCGAACCGTCTCGTTGTAATCCTCGATCAGCGCGCCATAGGACCATGCCTGATACGACGGATGGTTGGTCTCGCGTACGCCGCCGCCCAGCTGGGTACGCACGATGGCATCCTTCTGCGTCACCTCGACGGACTGCCACTGTTTCAGTTCCACGATGACCGCGGCATCGTCCCGCTGGTGGTTCTTGCCGGTCAGGATGAAGTCCACGCGACGGTTGGTCAGCGGAATGTTGTATTCGATGGCTACGCCTGCCGATGCGGGAATGCCCTCATCGAGCAGCACGCTCATCATGAAGCGAAGGGAGTTCTCCCAGGACGTCACCTCACTGCGCGGCGAGTTGCGGTTCAGCCTGCGTGCCACCTCGTTCTCAATGGCGTCGGTGATGACGTTGGCTCGTACATCGTCGATGAATTGCTGCTTGGTGGCGTTGTAAACCAGCATCGTCTCAAGGATTCCTTTCAAGACCGGAATTCAGCCATCTTGGCTCATGGAATAACCGCAGCACCTTGGCCATCGGGATAGAAGCAGCCAGGCAGGCCGATACCATCCTACTGTGGCTGAGCCACGATGAGGAGAGTCCTACACAGAAGGCATGGCTACCCTATCTCGGCATGACCCAAGCTCGCCACAGCGGTTGATCAGCCACAGTCCCAAATGGACACAACGTAGACAAGTACCGCGAAGAGCAGCGAGAGGAAGGGGAAAGCTAAGCGTAAGTGCCTGATGCTTGGTGGGCCCAGCTGGACTCGAACCAGCGACCAAGGGATTATGAGTCCCCTGCTCTAACCAACTGAGCTATAGGCCCTTACAGCGTAGGAGGCGCGAACGCGCCGACGTATGATAGCGAATGGCGATGAAGGAGGCCATAGCCGGCCGCACTCCCCCGCCTATTCCACCGCCGCGGCACCTTCTCCCGCTAGCGCGGTCTTCATTGAGCCCGCCCCTTCTGGAGATCCGCCGGTGCGCCTTCGCTCTCTTGCCCGCTCGTTGACCCGCTTTCTCACCCCGGGCGCTGCCCTGTTGGCGCTGCTGGCTGCCCTGCCGGCCGCCGCCTGGGAGCTGGACCCGGCCCATTCGCGGGTGGCCGCCACCGTGGTGCAGCTCGCCCCGGAGGGGCCGATTCCGCGCCAGCATGAGGTGCGCCGGCTCTCCGGTGCGGCCGAGGCGGATGGCACCCTGAGCCTGCCGCTGCGACTGGCCCAGAGCGATGTGATCGAGCGCCTGGGCCCGCTGCCGCCCTGGCTCTCGGGCTTCACCGAGCGACCCATGGCGACCCTCACCACCCGCTTCCCGCCGGAGCGCCTGGAGGCCCTTGCCGTGGGTGATTCCCTGGTGGAGGTCCTCGAGCTCTCGGTGCAGTCCGGCAACGCCACCCGCCACGAGTCCTTGGCGGTGCGCTTTACCCGGGAGGCGCCGGAGCGGGTGCGGGTCACCAACGCCGAGCGGGTGGCGCTGGACGGCCGCGAGCTGATGGCCGACCCGACCCTGCGCTCGGTGATGCTGCTGCTCGGCTACGAGCAGATCGGCGACGAGGTGCCGGTGAGCCTGGATGCGGTACTAGTGAGGCGGTAGTCGCCGCGGCGAACCGATACCGTGCCTGGCATGGCGCACACCGGCATTTTTGATAATGATTATTGCTTGTATAATGAGGCTTTCCGCAAATCCGGTGGTCTCGCCATGCCCTCCTCCCTGGCCAAGCTCTACATCGGCCCCCTGCAGCACCTTGCCCCGCCAGCGATCACTCCCCTGGCGGCCCCCCTCGGCATGCCGGACCGAAAGCTGCCGGACGGGCGCCGCAATCCGCTCTTTCAGCCGGTGCGCTACCTGGCCGACGCCGCCGGGGCGAGCCCGAACGGCGCCGGCGCCTGTGCTGCATCCGCTACCTGATTCCCGAGCTCGGCTACTGCGGCAACTGCCCGCTGAGCTGTCGCCGGTCCACGCCATAGGCGAGGTGACAGGACATGTTTCCGACCCGCCGCCACACCGTCGCCGACTTCCTCGGCTACGGTCGCCGCTACCAGATCGACTACCGCTTCCCGGCGGCGCCGAGCCAGCCGGCGCGCGCCGCCCGGCTGCCCATCGCCCAGGGCCGGGTGGAAGAGGTCGCGCTGACGGCGGGGGCCGAGCTGGTGCTCTCCGACCTGGAGGTGGTCCAACCCTATGCCTCCCGCTCCCGGGGCCAGGCGGCGCTGCTGATCGTGGCGGTGATGGAGGGGCGCGTGCGCCTGGGGCTGGCGGGCAGGGAGCGCTGGCTCACCGCCGGCGAGGCCTACACCCTGCGCCTCGACGACCGCCAGGTGCTCGGTGCCCACCAGCCCGCCGGCCAGCGCCTGCGCACCCTCAGCCTGGCTTTGAGCGATGAGGCCCTGGGCCAGTGGTGCGACTCGCTGCCCGCGGCGGCCCCATACGCCTGGCCGCTGCCCAATGCCCTGGCCCTGACCCTGGAGCAGGGCTATCGCAGCGGCCTCTCCGGCCAGTCGCGCCGTCTCTTCCTGCAGGGGCTGGCGCTGCAGCTGCTGGCCCAGGGGCTCACGCCCCCGCTCCGGAACGCCTCCCGGCCACGGCCACCGCGACGACCCCGGCCAGGCGCCTGGAGGCGGTCCGTCGCCTGCTCGAGGAGCATCCCGAGCGGGAACATGACCTGGCGGCCCTGGCGAGCCTGGCCGCCATGAGCCCCAGCACCCTGGCACGCCGCTTCCGGGCCGCCTACGGCTGCTCGCCCATCGACTACCTGCGCCGCCGGCGCCTGGCCCGGGCCCGGGAGCTGCTGCTCGGCGGGCATAGCGTCCAGCAGGCCGCCCACCTGAGCGGCTATCGCCACGCCAGCAACTTCATCACCGCCTTCCGCCGCACCTATGGCGTCTCGCCGGGGAGCCTGGCGAGTTCCCGCCACTAAGGCAGGCTGGGGCCCGCCCATAACCCCTTGCGCGGCGCGCATAACTCGCCGGGGCGAATAAGTGGAACAATTCTCACTTTCACAGCAACCCTCCGAGTGTGATCCATGCCCCGCTTGCATCGCCTGACCCTCGCCATCGCCCTGGCCTCCGCCCCGCTCTCCACGCCACTGCTGGCCGACGAGGCCCTGGAGACCCTGACGGTCACCGCCAGCGCCGCCACCAAGACCGAGACGCCCTTTATCGAGACGCCCAGGCGATCTCGGTGGTCGAGCGGGAGGACTGGGAGACCCGCGGCGCCGAGAGCGTCCAGCGCGCCGCCGACTATACCCCGGCGTCTTCACCAACCAGATCGGCGCCTCCAACCGCTACGACTACCTGGTACTGCGCGGCTTCGCCGACGGCAGCATCAACAACACCTTCCTCGATGGCCTCAAGGTGATGAGCGACGGCGGCTCCTTCAGTTCGCTGGTGATCGATCCCTGGTTCCTGGAGCGTATCGAAGTGGTCAAGGGGCCGGCCTCGGTGCTCTATGGCCGCGCCTCCCCGGGGGGCCTGGTGGCCCAGACCAGCCGCCGCCCGGAGTTCGAGTCCGGCGGCGAGCTGCGCCTGCGCCTGGGCAACAATGCTCAACGCAGTGCCGCCTTCGACCTCACCGGCCCGCTGGACGCCGAGCGCCGCCTGGCCTTCCGCCTCACCGGCCTGGCCCGGGCCGCCGATACCCAGTTCGGCCCGGTGGAGGAGCGGCGCTACGCCATCGCCCCCCAGCTCATCTGGGACATCAGCGACGCCACCAGCCTGACCCTCCACGCCTACCTGCAGCGCGACCCGGAGGGCGGCTACCATGCCGGCCTGCCCTTCGAGGGCACGGTGGTGGACCGTAACGGCCGCCGCATCGCCAACACCTTCTTCGAGGGCGAGGAGGCCTTCGAGACATTCGAACGCGACCAGCTCATGGTCGGCTACGAGTTCGAGCATCGCTTCCATGACGGCCTGAGCGCCCGCCAGCGGCTGCGCTATACCGAGACCGAGGTGGAGCTGGCCCAGGTCTACGCCTACGGCTGGGCCTCGCCCACCGAGCTCAACCGCTACTTCTCCGGCGGCGACGAGTCCCTCGATGCCCTGACCGTGGATAACCAGCTGGAGGCGCGCCTGGCCACCGGCGGCGTGGATCACACCCTGCTGCTGGGCCTGGACCATCAGCGGCGCAACAACGACGTCACCTGGACCTCCGGGGCCTTCCCCGCCATCGACGCCTTCGATCCCCAGTACGGCACCGGACCCAGCATGATGTTCCCGGAGGTACGTCAGCGCCGCGAGCTGGAGCAGACCGGCCTCTACCTCCAGGATCAGCTGGCCTTCGGCAACTGGCGGGCCAACCTCGGCCTGCGCCACGACTGGGTGGATATCACCAACAGCGACCCGGTGAGCGGCACCCAAAGCGTGCTGGATGACACCCAGGTCAGCGGCCGCGCCGGCCTGCTCTATGCATTCGACAACGGCCTGGCCCCCTATGCCAGCTACTCCACCTCCTTCAGTCCCAACAGCACCACCGACCAGGACGGCGACCTGCTGGCCCCCACCGAGGGCGAACAGTGGGAACTGGGCCTGAAGTACCAGCCCCCGGGGACGCGCCACCGCTACAGCCTCGCCCTCTTCGATATCACCCAGGAGAACGTCTCCGCCAAGCGGCCCAACGAGACCTTCTATCGGGCCACCGGCGAGATCCAGTCCCGCGGCGTCGAACTGGAGGCGCACCACCAGTTGACCGAGGCCCTCTCGCTGCAGGCCGCCTACGGCTACACCGACGTGACCCTGGAGAAGACCGGCGACGCCACCCAGGGCAATCGCAGCAACCAGGTGCCGCGCCATCAGCTCGCGGTCTGGGGCCGCTACTACCGCCCAGTCCGGCGCCCTGGCCGGCCTGGATGCAGGACTCGGCGTGCGCCATCACGCCGATATCTACGCCGACGACGCCAACACCCAGAGGGTGCCGGACACCACCCTGGTCGACGCCACCCTGGGCTATGACCTGGAGCGCCTGGGCCTCGACGGCATGAGCGCGCGCCTCAACGTCAGCAACCTGCTCGACGAGACGTACGTGGCCTCCTGCTACGACCTGAACTTCTGCTACTTCGGCGCCGAACGCAGCGTTACCGCCTCTTTCCACATCGCATTCTGATCAACACATAGGAAACACCGCATGTTCGAGAACCACACTGCCACCTTCGAGGTTCACGGACGGCAGCTGCTTGGCGCTACCGGCCTGCCCCTGAGGGGTGGCCGGGTGCATGGCCTGATTGGCCGCGAGCTGGTGGCCTCACTGCTGGGCGACGCCTACTCCAGGGGCCCCGGCCGCCGATAGGCACGGCGCTCGCCTCTCACGCGCCGGGCATGGCCGCGCAGACATCTTCCTCGCGGGTATCGCCGACCTATCGGTCGGGAATCAGCCGGCCCGGCACGAGGCGCAGGAAGGCCACCATGCCGAAGAGTTCCACCAGCGATTGGAAGACGATCACCACCACCGCCGCCTGCCAGGCCTCGGGCAGCGCCAGGGCGATGGGCAGCACCACGAAGGAGTTGCGGGTGGCGAAGCTGAAGGTGAGCGTCCTGGCCGCCGGGGGCGCCAGGGCGAATGCGCGCCCCAGCGTCCGACCCAGCAGGGCCGCCAGCGCCAGGTAGGCCACGAAGATCGGCAGCACCTGCAGCAGCACACCGCCCAGGGTCGTCACGCTGCCCACTTGGGTAGCGGCGATGCTGAACAGCACCGCGGCGAGCAGCGGCACAGGCAGCCAGCCGAGCCCCGCCACCAGACGGCGGGCGCCAGGGGCAGCAGGAGCACCAGCGCCCCCACCGCCAGGGGCAGGATCAGGAAGTTGCCGGCCAGCAGGGCCGCGCCGAAGCGCCAGTCCCGCGCCGCCAGGCCGAGCCGGCCCAGCGGTACCTGGGTAAAGGTGGCGTAGAGCAGCAGGCCGAGCAGCGGCCAGAGCGCGCCCTCCAGCGCCCCGGCCGCCTCGGGGCGGGTCATCCCCAGGCCGAGCCCCGCCAGGAGTGCCACCAGGTAGCCCCACACCTGGTGGCGATCCAGCGCCTCACGCACGGGTGGCGTCACCCAGGGCGGTATCCGCCATCAGCGCCCCGGTCTGCACCCGCCACTGGGCGGCGTAGCGGCCGTCGGCCTCGAGCAGCTGCGCATGGGTACCGCGCTCCACCACCCGGCCGCCCTCGATCACCACGATCTCGTCTGCATGAACGATGGTGGAGAGACGGTGGGCGATCATGATCACGGTGCGGCCGTGGGCGATCTTGCGCAGGGAGCGCTGGATGGCGGCCTCTGTCTCGTTGTCCACGGCGCTGGTGGCCTCGTCCAGGACCAAGATGGGCGGGTCCTCGAGTAGCGCCCGGGCAAGCGAGAGCCGCTGGCGCTGGCCGCCGGAGAGGCGAATGCCCCGCTCCCCCACCGGGGTGTCGAGCCCCTGGGGCAGCGCCTGGATAAAGTCCCAGGCCTCGGCGGTGCGGGCCGCCTCGATGATCTCGACTTCCGCGGCATCCGGCTTGCCGTAGGCGATATTGTCGCGAATCGAGCCCTCGAACAGGTAGACGTCCTGGCTCACCAGGCCAATGGCGCCGCGCAACGAGGCGAGGCTCACCTGGTCGATGGGCTGGCCGTCGATCCGCACCCGCCCGGCGCTGGGGTCGTAGAAGCGCAGCAGCAGCTTGATCAGGGTCGACTTGCCGGAGCCGGTGGCGCCCACCAGGGCCAGCGTATTACCGGCGGGCACACGGAGGCTGACGTTCTCCACCCCCACCTCGCTTGCCGCATAGCGAAAGCTCATTCCCTCGAAGCTCACCTCGCCGCGCAGGGGCTCGGCCAGCGGCGTGGTGGCGTTGTCGCGCACGGTGATGGGCACCGCCAGCAGGTCGAGGATGCGCCGGGTGCTGGCCATGGCGCGCTCGAACAGGTCGATCACCTCGGCCAGGCCCGTCAGCGGCCAGAGCAGGCGCTGGGTGAGGAACACCAGCACGCCGTAGGCGCCCACGTTGAGGTCGCCGCGCAGGGCGAGCATGCCGCCCACGGTGAAGGTGGCCAGGAAGCCGGCCAGGATCGCCATGCGGATCACCGGGATGAAGGCCGAGCTGACCCGGATCGCGCGGCGGTTGGCCTCCACGTAGGCCTCGCTCACCTCGCGCAGCCGCGCCGCCTCCCGGGCCTCGCTGGTGAAGCTCTTGATGGTGGCGATGCCCGCCAGGTTGTTGGCCAGGCGGCTGGAGAGGTCGCCCACCTTCTCGCGCACGTCGGCGTAGAGCGGGCCGGCCTTGCGCTGGAAGAAGAAGGCGCCCCAGACGATCAGCGGAATCGGCGTGAAGGCGAGCAGCGCGATCAAGGGCGAGATGATGAAGAAGACCGCCCCCACCGCCACCACGGTGACGCCCACCTGGATCAGCGAGTTGGCGCCGCCGTCGAGGAAGCGCTCCAGCTGGTTGACGTCGTCGTTCATGGTGGCGACTAGCTGCCCCGAGCTCTTCGACTCGAAGTAGGCCATGTCGAGCCGCTGGGCGTGCTCGTAGGTGTCCAGGCGCATGTCGGCCTGGAGGCGCTGGGCGAGGTTGCGCCACAGGATCTTGTAGAGGTACTCGAAGATCGATTCGCCGGCCCAGATAAAGAAGGTCAGGATCGCCAGAACGAATATCTGCTCCTGGGGCGTGGTGAAGCCGAGGCGCGCCACGAAGCTGCGCTCCTGGTTGACCACTACGTCGATGGCCACGCCGATCAGGATCTCCGGGGCGATATCGAAGATCTTGTTGATGATCGAGCAGCTGGTGGCGGCGATGATGCGCCGGCGGTAGCCGCGGGCGTAGCGCAGCAGGCGCACCAGCGCCTGGAAGCTGTTGGGGGCAGCGGTGTGGGTCATGGGGTGTCCTTGTGATTGACGCGCACAGGATAGCCGACGGCGGCCCTGCCCCACCAATGCCTCCGGCATTCACTCAGGGGAGCGCAGCCGCCGCAGGTCGGTGAGGATAGGGGTGCCGGTGACCGGGTCGTGAAGCAGGGTGCAGGCGACGTCGTAGAGCTCGCGCACCAGCGCCTCGGTGACCACCTCCGACGGGGCGCCCTGGGCCACGATACGCCCGTCGCGCATGGCCACCAGGTGGTCGGCGTAGCGGCAGGCGCTGGCCAGGTCGTGGAGCACCAGGGCCAGGGTGCGGCCGGCGCCAGCCAGGCGGCGCACCAGCTCGAAGACCTCCAGCTGGTGGCCCAGGTCCAGCGCCGAGGTGGGCTCGTCGAGCAGCAGCAGCGGGGTCTGCTGGGCGATGGTCATGGCGATCCAGGCACGCTGGCGCTGGCCGCCGGAGAGCGCCTCCATGGGGCGCTCGGCCAGGGCCTGGAGCCCCGCCGCGGCCAGCGCCTCCTCCACCGCCCGCTGGTCGTCCGCCGACCACTGGCTGAGCCAGCCCTGGTGGGGCTGGCGGCCGAAGCGGATCAGGTCGCGAACGGTGAGCCCCTCCGGCGCGCTGGCCTCCTGGGGCAGCAGCGCCAGGCGCCGGGCCAGCTCCCGGGCCGGCAGCTTGCGGATATCGCCGCCATCGAGGAGAACCGCGCCCCCTGCGGGGGCGTGCAGCCGGGCCAGGCCGGCCAGCAGGGTCGACTTGCCGCAGCCGTTGGGCCCGACGATGGCGGTCACCCGGCCCGGCGGCAGGGCGAGATCCAGGCCCTCGATCACCGGGGTGCGGCCGTGGGCGAGACGCAGCGCCTCGGCTTCAAGGCGCTGCGGCGGCGGGGTTCGCACGTTCATGTGAGCCTCCTCGAGGCGGGTCGCAGCAGGATCCACAGCAGCCAGGGGCCGCCGACGATGGCGGTGACGATGCCCACCGGCAGCTCGATGGGGGCCAGCAGCACGCGGCCGGCCAGGTCGGCCAGCACCATCACCAGGGCGCCGGCCAGCGCCGAGGCGGCCAGGGGCACGCCCCGGGACGACGACAGCGAGCGGGCGATCTCCGGGCCGATCAGCCCCACCATGCCCACCGGGCCGGCCACCGCCACGGCCAGCGCCGTCAACAGTACCGAGAGTGAGAGCACCTGCGCGCGGCGGCGGCGCAGCCTGACGCCGAGCCCGGCGGCCACGGCGTCGGAGAAACGCATCAGCGAGAGCGAGCGGCCCAGGGCCAGGGCCAGCGGCAGGCCCACTGCCAGGCCCAGGGCGAGCACGGTAACCGCGCTGCCCGGCCGGGCGTTGAGGGTGCCCACCGTCCAGGGGTAGGCGGCATTGGCGGTGTCGATGGGCACCCGGGCCAGCAGCAGCTGGGTGATGGCGCCGAACACTGCGCCGATGCCGATGCCGGCCACGATGAAACGGTAGCCGCGGGTATCGCCGCCGCTGGCCAGGCCGAAGGTGATCGCCGCGGCGGTGGCCGCGCCGGTGAGGGCCATGGCCGGCGGCGCCAGGGAGACGCCGAGTCCCACCACCGAGGCCACGGCGAAGGCGGTGGCGCCGTTGTCGATGCCGATGATGCCGGGGGTGGCCAGGCGGTTGCGGGCCAGGGTCTGCATCAGGCAGCCTGCCACGGCGAAGGCCGCGCCGGTGAGCCAGGCGGCCGCCAGCCGCGGCAGGCGCAGGTCGTGGATTACGAAGGTGGTGACCACCTCGCCGTCGCCGGCCAGCGCCCGCGCCAGCTCCGCGAGGCTGACCGGGATGCTGCCGACCATAAGGTAGGCGGCGGAGGCGGCCAGCAGCAGCGTCAGCAGCAACAGGTTGACCGCCAGGGCGCGGCGCTCGATCAGCAGGGTGGCTCGCCCGGCGGTCAGGTGCCAGTAGCCGGGCGGGACCCCGCCGCTGCCGGGGTCAGTCCCGGCGGTATCAGCCCCGTTTGTGAAAGGCTCGGCGTCCCCATCGTCTCTTCCATTTTGTCTAAAGCGTCGGCAGGCGGCGGGCGCGCACCACCGCCACCAGCACCGGCGCGCCGAGCAGCGCGGTCAGCACGCCCAGGGGCATCTCCGCGGGGCTGACCAGCAGCCGGGCGGTGACGTCGGCGCCGAGCACCATCAGTGGGCCCAGCGGCAGGCAGAGCCAGAGGGTGCGGCGAACGTCGGGGCCCGCCAGGGCCCGGGCGGCGAAGGGCACCACCAGGCCCACGAAGGCAATGGGGCCGGCGATGGCCGTGGCGGCGCCCACCAGCAGCGCCACCGCCAGGACCACCAGCAGGCGCACCCGGCCGGGATGGTGGCCGAGGCCCGCGGCCACCCGCTCGCCCAGGGCCAGCGCCGCCAGGGGCGGGCCAGCCACAGGGTCAAGCCCAGGGCCAGGGCGAGGCTCGGTAGCACCGCCAGCAGGTCCTCCAGGCGCCGCCCGGAGAGACTGCCGATCACCCAGAAGCGGATCTCGTCGGCACTGCGCTGATCGAAGAGCAGCAGCAGCGAGGTGAGCGAGGCGAGCAGCGCAGAGAGCGCCGCGCCGGCCAGCACCAGGCGCACCGGGTCGCTGCCCACGCCGCGCAGGCGTACCACGCTCAGCACGGCGGCACAGCCGAGCAGGGCGCCGAGCTGGCCCACGGCCACGCGCAGGGTGGCGGTGCTGGCGCCCAGCCAGAGCGCCACGCCCACGGCGAAGGCGGCCCCGGCGCTGACGCCGAGCAGCCCCGGCTCGGCCAGGGGATTGCGGGATACCGCCTGGAGCAGCGCGCCGGAGACCCCCAGCGCCAGCCCCACCCCGATGCCGATCAGGGTGCGGGGCAGGCGCAGCGACCCCACCACGAAGCGCGCCTCCTCGTCCCCGCCCCCAGCAGCACGGCCAGGGCCCGCGTCGGGCCCACGTCACCGGCGCCCAGCAGCAGGCTGGCCAGCGCCGCCAGCAGCAGCAGGACGCAGGCCAACGCCGTCATCCCGGCCAGGGAGCGCCGGCCGTGCAGGGCCCCATAGGCCGCCACTCCCGCCATCAGGGCAGCAGGGCCGCTTCGATATCGTCGAGGATTGCCAGGGCCGCCAGGGGCCCGTTGGCGCTGGTCCACAGCTGGCCATCCACCGGCACCACCCGGTCGGCGGCCACCGCGGGCAGGCGGGCAAAGGCAGGGGAGCGGCGGGCCGCCTCCAGCGCCTCCTGGCCCTCTTCATTGAGAGTGGCCAGGAAGAGCCAGTCGCCGTCCAGCCGCGAGAGGTTCTCCAGGCTCAGGGGGTCGCTGTGCACCACGCCATCGCGCACCAGGCCGGCCTCGCCCAGCTCCAGGCCCGCCTTCGCGATCAGCCCGGAGGCGAAGAGCCGCTCCGACATCACCATGGGGCCCTGGGGCATCCAGCGGATCAGGTTGGCGGAACCCCCGGCCTCGGCCGCCTCCAGCGCCTCGGCCAGGGCGGCGCTGCGCGCCTGGACCTCGGCGATGGCCGCCTCCATGGCATCGGTCTCACCCAGGGCCTCGCCGAAAAGGCGCGCCTCGGCCTCCCAGTTGTCCGCCGCCAGGGGGCGGGTCTTGGGCACCACGGTGGGAGCGATACGCGACAGCAGGGCGTACTGCTCGGCGCTGAGCTGCGGCGCGGCCAGGATCAGATCCGGGCGCTGGGCCAGCACCGCCTCTAGGTTGATCTCCCGCACCACGCCGACGATGGCCAGCGACGCACCGGGGTGCTGCGCCTCCAGGTGGGATTCGATATAGCGGGCCACGCCGTCGCCGCCGCGGGTAGTCACCGCCGCCACGGGCAGGTGCCCGGCGGCCAGGGCCGCATCCAGGGCACCCTCGTAGAGGGTGACGATGCGCTCGGGGGAGGCGGGCACCTCGACCGAGCCGTTGGCGGTCTCGACGCTGTTCGCCTGGGCGGTGCCGGCGAAGGCCAGGCAAAACGCCAGCGCCGAGAAGGATCTCCCCAGCAGGCGGGACTTGAGGAAGGCGAGCGAGGCAGGCGGCATATGACGGGCTCCTGTGAGGACGAAACAACCAGAGGGCGAATAGTAATGATTAACAATTCACTGTTCAGCCCGCCCTCCTGGAACGTACCGTTCGAATCCGCGCAACAAGCAGCGGGCTTGCACCCCACCGAGCCGATTCACGACAATGCCTCGCTGACTCCACGAGGAAACCCGATGCTCGCCGAACTCTTCGCCGTGATGGCCCCCGTGCTGGCCGGTGCCGGCCTGGGCTTCACCTGGATCCGCCTTGGCCACCCCTATCCAGTGGAGTTCGTCACTCGGCTGGTCTTCAATATCGGCACCCCGGCGCTGGTGCTGGCCTCGCTCTCCGGGGCCGAGATCGATGCCAACAGCTTCGGCCGTACCATGCTGGCCACCGCCCTGGTGATGACCGCCATGGCGGCGGCAACGGTCGCCATGTCTCGTCTGCTGCGTCGCAACTGGCGGGTCCTGCTGGCTCCCATGATGTATCCCAATACCGGGAACATGGGCCTGCCGGTGGTGCTCTACGCCTTCGGCAGCGCCGGCTTCGCCTTCGGCATCACGGTGATGGTCACGGTGTCGCTGTTTCAGTTCACCCTGGGGGCGGTGCTGGCAAGCCAAGGCAATCCGTGGCGCACCCTGGCCCGCACACCTACCGTCTATGCCATCCTGATCGCCCTGGCGCTGCTGCTTACCGATACTGAGCTGCCGCTGTGGCTCGACAATAGCGTCGACCTGATCTCCGGGTTCACCGTGCCGCTGATGCTGATCACCCTGGGGGTCTCCCTGGCCAGCATTCAGGTCAAGAGCCTCAAGTCGGGCATCGGCTTCAGCCTGCTGCGCACCCCGGTGGCGGCGCTGCTGGCCTGGGCATCGGCACCCTGCTGGGGCTGCCGCCGCTGGCCCTCGCCATCCTGGTGCTGCAGATGAGCATGCCGGTGGCGGTGTTCAACTATCTGTTCGCCCAGCGGTCCGGGCATGAGCCCGAGTATGTGGCCAGCCTGGTGTTCTGCTCCACCCTGCTGTCGCTGCTCTACCTGCCGATCCTGCTGGCGATCCTGATGTAGCCGGCCGACTCCGGAACACCCGCCGGCCCCGGGAGTCACTATGCTGTGGTAGGGAGAGCCACCAACCGGGAGAACAGGATGCACACCACACGCAAACGGCTATCCATACGCAAGCGACTCTCCACCCCTCTGCTGCTGGGCACGGCGCTGGCCGCCGGGAGTGCCCAGGCGGTCGAGGTGGTTCAGGAGCGTATCGCCACCGAGCACCTGGACCTGCGCCTGGAGCGGCTGGCCACCGACCTGGCCCACCCCTGGGGCCTGGCCATGCTGCCCGATGGCCGCTTCCTGGTCAGCGAACGGCCAGGGCGCCTATCGCTAATCGAGGAGTCGGGCGAGGTCCGCCACCTGGAGGGCCTGCCGGAGGTCAACGACCGTGGCCAGGGGGACTGCTCGACGTGGCGCTCCACCCCGACTATGGCGACGGCGAGCACGACTGGCTCTATTTCACCTGGAGCCAAGCCGGCAGCGGCGGTACTGCCACGACACTCTCCCGGGCACGCCTGGAGGGAGACGCCCTGACCGACGTGGAGGAGCTGTTCGTTCAGGACCGCTTCTCGGGCCCCGGCCGCCACTATGGCTCACGCCTGGCCTGGCTGCCCGACGGCACCCTGCTGATGAGCATCGGTGACCGCGGCAGCGAGCCGCCTCGCGCCCAGGACAAGGGCGATCATGCCGGCAGCGTGCTGCGGCTGACCGCAGCCGGCGGCGTGCCCGACGACAACCCCTTCGTCGATGACCCCGAGGTCCTCGACGAGCTGTTCACCGCCGGCAACCGCAATATTCAGGGCATGATCGTCAATCGCCACGGCGAGGCCTGGGCCACCGAGCATGGCCCCCGGGGGGCGACGAGCTCAACCATCTCCAGGCCGGCGAGAACTACGGCTGGCCGGAGGTCAGCCTGGGCCGCGACTATGCCACCGGCGAGCCCATCGGCGCCGACTCCCTGCCCGGCATGCGCGACCCCGTTCACGTTTTCGACGGCACCCTGGCCCCCTCCGGCCTCGCCGAGGTCACCGCCGACACCTTCCCCGACTGGCAGGGCGACCTGCTGGCCGGCGGTCTGCGCAGCGAGCGGCTGATACGCCTGACCGTGGCGGACGGCGAGCTGGCTCATCTGGAGGTGATCCTCGACGGTCATATCGGCCGGGTGCGCGACGTGCGCCAGGGCCATGACGGCGCCCTCTACCTGCTCAACGACGATGCGCCGGGCAGCCTCTACCGCCTGGTGCCCGCCGACTGAACCAGCCCACTGCCGGCGGCCCGCCACCGGCAGCGGCCCTCCACTCCCTACCCCGGGCTGCCATGCGCCTACGCAACCTCATCATTCTCACCGTCATCGTCCCGCTGTTCCTGGTGCTGCTGGTCTTCAGCATGGTCGCCATCACCTCGCTGGAGGAGAACGTCCGCTCCCGCCTGGAGCGGGAGGTCCAGGTCATCACCCATGTGATCGGCACCTCGCTCAGCCACGCCCTGGCCCGCGACACCACCGAACCGCTGGAGGAGTCGCTCTATTCGGCCTTCTCCTTTCATCGCATCTACGGCGCCTATGTCTTCGACGCCCAAGGCCAGGAGGTCTACGGCCTGGGGCTGGGCCAGGCGCTGTTCAGCCCCGAGGACATTCGCGCCGTGGCCGAGGCCGGCGAGATGCAGGCCGACTACCGCAATGACGATGGCTGGCACTACTCATCGGCCCTCAAGCCGCTGACCTCGCCCACCGGCGAGGTGCGCGGCGTGCTGCAGGTCAACCGGCTCAATACCGGCATCGAGAACTACACCGGCTTTCTCAGTCAGGTCGCGCTGCTCGCCTTCGTGATCGGCGCCGCCGGCGTGGTGCTGGGCATCTGGTGGGGGTTTCGCCGCCATATCGAGCGCCCCCTCGAGCGCCTGCTGGCGGTGATGCAGCGGGTCGAGAGTGGCGATCGCCACGAACGGGCCATCGTCAAGGGGCCCAGGAGTACCAGCGGCTCGCCGCCGGGCTCAACGGCATGCTAGACGGTCTCGCCGAGAAGGATGCCGATATCGAAGCCAGAAGGCACAAGGAGATCGAGCTCGAGCAGCGCCTGCGCAAGTCGAAGAAGCTGGCGGAGCTCGGCGTGCTGGCCGCCGGCGTGGCCCACGAGATCGGTGCGCCGCTCACGGTGATCAACGGCCAGGCTCAGCGGCTGGCGCGACGCGACAACATCGGCGACGACGAACGGCAGCGCCTCGGGCGCATCCGCGGCGAGGTGGAGCGTATCGTCGAGATCGTCCGCCAGCTCATGGAGCTCGGTCGCCGCCATAACGTAGAGAAGGAGCCGCTGGCCCTGGACAGCCTGGTCGACGCCGCCCGGGAGCTGGTGGAGGAGGACCTGGAGCAGCGCCGCATCCGCCTGGTGCTGGAACTGCCCGAACCGATGCCGCGGCTGCTGGCCAACGGCCAGCAGCTGATCCAGGTACTGACCAACCTGCTGCGCAACGCCGCCCAGGCCGAGGACGTACAGCGGGTGCGGATTCGCGCCCGCCAGGATGAGGCCTGGCTGACGCTGTGGGTGGAGGACGACGGCGCCGGGATCGCCCCGGCGGACCAGTCCCAGGTCTTCGACCCTTTCTTCACCACCAAACCCGTCGGCCAGGGCAGCGGCCTGGGGCTGTCCATGGTACACCGCATCATCAACGATCACGGCGGCACCATCGGCGTCTTCGACAGCGACCTGGGCGGGGCCGGCTTCGAGATCGGCCTGCCCCTGGATGACACCACCCACGGAGGACTCACCACGTGACAGGGAACGACTGTCTCACACTGCCGCTGCTGATCGTCGAGGACGACCCGGCGATTCTCGAACTGCTGACGGAGGAACTCGAGGAAGCCGGCTACCACACCCTGGGCGTCGGCAGCGCCGAGGAGGCCTTGGCCACCCTGAGCCACAGCGAGGTGGCGCTGATCATCAGCGACGTGCGCCTGCCGGGGATCAGCGGCATGCAGCTGCTGGAGCAGCTGCGCGCCGAGGGCTATCGGCAGGGCTTTATCGTGATCACCGCCTTCGGCACCATCGATCAGGCGGTGGAGGCCCTGAAGATCGGTGCCGACGATTTCCTGACCAAGCCGCTGGATCTGGAGGGCGTGCGCGATGCCGTCTATCGGGTGCTGGAGAGCCGACGGCTGGTGGAGCGCTTCCAGCAAACCACGCCCCCCGCCACTTTCATGGCATCGTCGGCGGCAGCGATGCCATGCAGACGCTGTTCCACGATGCCGCCCGGCTGGCCAGAAGTGATGCCCCCATCCTGGTACTGGGGGAGAGCGGCACCGGCAAGGAGCTGCTGGCGCGGGCCGTGCATGCCGAGAGCCCCCGCGCCGGGCGGCCCTTCGTGGCGGTGAACTGCGCCAGCATTCCCGCTGAGCTGATGGAGAGCGAGTTCTTCGGCCATGTCAAAGGCGCCTTCACCGGCGCCAGCGACGCCCGCCAGGGCCTGTTCCAGGCCGCCCATTGCGGCAGCCTGTTTCTCGACGAGATCGGCGAGATGTCCGCCGGCCTGCAAGCCAAGCTGCTGCGCGCTCTGCAGGAGAAAGCCGTGCGTGCGGTGGGCGCCGAGAAGGAAGAGGCGGTGGACGTGCGCATCATCGCTGCCACCCACCGCGACCTGGAGCAGGAGATCGAGGCGGGCCGCTTTCGCAGCGACCTCTTCTTCCGCCTGGAGACCTTCTCGCTGCGCATACCGCCATTGCGCGAGCGCCACGGGGATATCGAGCGCCTGCTCTCGGCGCTGATCGACAAGCACGCCGAGAGCCAGGGCAAGACGATCGACAGCGTCGAGCCCGCCGCGCTCCAGGCGCTGCTCGATTACCCCTACCCGGGCAACGTGCGCGAACTGGAGAACGCCGTAATGCGCGCCGTGACCTTGGCCGAGAACGGCCTGCTCAGTCACGGCGACCTGCCCGAGCGCATTCGCCAGCACGGCGCCGAGCAGCGCCGAGCCGGGAGCGACCGGGAAGCCGGCAATGCCCTGACCCCGACCGTGCCACAGAGCGGCTGGCCGCGCCTGGAGGAGGTCGAAAAGCGCTATATCCAGAAGGTGCTGGAAGCTACCGGCGGCAACAAACGGCGCACCGCGGATATCCTGGGCATTGCCCGTCGCACGCTCTATCGGCGCCTCGAGGAGGAGTAGCCATCCCCGGGCATGCCGTCGCGACGCACACCACAATGGTTCCGGCGAAAAAACGCCCCCGTGGGGAGCGGGGGCACAAGGGCGCCTTGTCCAGGCTGACGGCACTCCTGGGCTATGCCGCCAGGAGCTCAGGGAGGGTGGTGGGACCGTCAGTGGAGGGCGGCGCCAAGAGGTGAGTCATGCACCATGACAACGATCCGGCTTTCAGGGCGAAGGCCCTGGCCCATCAGGCCAGGGCCGGGAACGCCTTACCAGCCGCTCTCCTCGTCATCCTCGTCGGGATACTCCCACTCTTCCTCCTCGTCTTCATACTCCATCACCGGATCGTCGGCCGGGTCCGACTCGCCGGGCATCGGCTCGGTGCCGCTGCCAAATCCGGGCTCATCGGCCGGTGATGTCTCGGCACCCGGTGCGGCGGGGTCAGCACCCGGCGCGGAGGGGTCGGCGCCCGGTGCGGCGGGGTCGGCGCCCGGCGCGGTCTCAGCGCCCTGCTGCTGGGTGGCAGGGTTCTGATAGTCGTCGTCCTGCTGGAAGCTGCCCGCCATGGCAAGCGGACTTGCCGTCAAGCCAACGGTTACGCCAAATACGCCAAGCTTCTTGAGAAACGTCTTGGACATCATCTATATACCTCCTGGGAGTCGTCTTTTCCGACGAAGTGTGGAGGGCCTTTTGCCCTCTGCCGCTGTCCGCCCAATGCCGGACAGCGGCATGCAGTTGGGGGTGGCGCCGCGGGCGCCGTGGCTTGGTGGCGTTAGAAGCCGCCCTGCTCGTCATCCATCGGCTCGCCCATGGGCTCTTCCGGCTCCATGCCGGGATCCTGCCCCATGCCGGGGTCATCGGCAGGGTCCTGCCCCATGCCCGGATCCTGGGCCGGCTCTTCCATGGGCGGCTCTTCCATCGGTGGCAGTTCGTCATCGTTGCCGCAGCCGGCAAGGGCCAGGGTGCCCAGTGCCAGGGCCGCGATGGAGGCGAGTGCCGCCAGACGACCGCGGCGCGAGAATCGAGTGTGATCGGTGTGTTTCATCTGGATGTCTCCCTGAGTCATTCGCGTTCACCCAGCGCATTGCAGGGGGCATGCCACACACGCCAAAAAGACAAAAAAACATTGAAAATCAATATATTAACAAGATACGAACAAGCTCTAGCAACGCACACTCAGCCCCAGGGCGCTGGTGAAAAATGACACATGGGTCAGGGCTGTCACAGCAGGCTCCCCTGCCCTGCCGCGATCTCCCTATCCCAGACAGGATGAAAAACAGGCGTTTAAACCCATTCGGAATCAAGGTGTTTGATCATGTACAATGCGTCGGCGATCGGCGACAGGTGGCGATAGCGATCACCAGCCCCGTTGACAGCAGGAGGCCCGCGGCACTGGCGGTGTTCGACAAAACCGCCACACTCAAAGGGGCAGCCGCACAGGATACTGCCGCGATCCCCTGAGCGACCCGCTGGTCGCTCCGCAGCGAAAGGAGGAGTAGGGTATGTACCGCAAGATCATGGTGCCGATCGACTTGGCACATATCGACGTCATCGAGCCATCCCTGGAGGCGGTCGCCGACTTGGCCCGCCACTATGATGCCGAGGTCTGCTACGTGGGTGTGACCTCCAGCAGCCCCAGCAGCGTGGCTCGAAGCCCGGAGGAGTTTCAGCAGAAGCTGGACGCCTTCGCCCAAAAGCGGGCCCAGGTACACGGCCAGCCGGTCAGCACGCATACCGTGCATAGCGCGGACCCGGTGGCCAATCTGGACGACCTGCTGCTAAAAGCCATCGACAAGGTGGGCGCCGACCTGGTGGTCATGCCAACACATCCTCCGAAGCACCTGGATGTCATCATGACTTCCCACGGGGGCAAGATCGCCACTCACACCGACGTCTCGGTGTTTCTGGTCAGACCCAAGGCAGACTGAGCCACATCGCTAACCGCCAATAATTCAGATGTCAAGCAAAGGGAGAACGTCAAGTGGACAAGCATCCTGACGACGACAGCACCCCAGAGGCCAACAAGCCTTCGGAAGGGATACCGGCCCCGGAAGGGCCCGCCGATCTAATCGATACCGACTACGTGATCGGTCAGGACAACATCACGGCCAGTCCCCTTGGGATCAACCTCGACCTGCACGGCAAGGTGTTCACTGTCTCATCGATAGTGATCCTGTTCTTCGTGATCATCGCCCTGGCGCTGCAGGATCAGATCGAGCCCATCTTCAATGTCGGCTTCAGTTTTCTGACGGTCAACATGGCCTGGTTCTTCCTGCTGGCCGCCAATATTTTCGTGATTCTCTCCATCGTGCTGATCTTCACCCCCCTGGGGAAGGTGCGCATCGGGGGGGCCGAGGCCAAGCCGGATTTCAGCTATCTCGGCTGGTTCTCCATGCTGTTCGCCGCGGGGATGGGCATCGGCCTGATGTATTTCGGGGTTTCCGAGCCCATGGACCACTTCCAGTCGGCGCTGGGGGGGATCGCCACCGAGAATGGCGCACGTACGGACTGGGCGCCGCTGGGCGCTGCCGAAGGCAACGAGCAGGCGGCCATTGCCCTGGGCATGGCGTCCACCATCTTCCACTGGGGGCTGCATCCCTGGGCAATCTATGCGGTGGTGGCGCTGGCGCTAGCGCTGTTTTCCTTCAACAAGGGCCTGCCGCTGACCATGCGCTCGGTCTTCTATCCCATCCTGGGTGAGCGCGTCTGGGGCTGGCCGGGCCATGTGATCGACATCCTGGCGGTGTTCGCCACCCTATTCGGCCTGGCCACTTCCCTGGGGCTCGGCGCTCAGCAGGCTACCAGCGGCCTCAATAGCCTGTTCGGCATTCCCGACGCCAATGCCACCATGGTGCTGTTGATCATGGGTATTACCGTGGTCGCCATGGGCTCCATTACGCTGGGGGTCGACAAGGGGGTTCAGCAGCTCTCCAAGCTCAACATGGGGCTGGCCTTCCTGCTGCTGATATTCGTGATCCTGGTCGGCCCGACGCTGATGATCGCCACCGGCTTCTTCCAGAACCTGCTGGCCTACCTCACCAACCTGCCGGGCCTCTCCATGCCCTTCGGTCGTGAGGACGCCAACTTCAGCCAGGGCTGGACGGCCTTCTACTGGGCCTGGTGGATCTCCTGGTCGCCCTTTGTCGGCATGTTCATCGCCCGGGTCAGCCGCGGCCGCACCGTGCGTGAATTCCTGGTCGCCGTGCTGCTGGTGCCGTCGCTGGTGTCGGTGCTGTGGATGACCTCCTTCGGTACCGCCGGCATCCAGCAGTTCCTGGCGGGCAACTTCGAGGGCGACGTCGATGCGCTGTTCATCATGCTGGGCGGTCTCCCGCTGACCGAGATCACCTCCTTCATCGCCATCGTGCTGGTGATGGTGTTCTTTATCACCTCGTCGGATTCCGGCTCGCTGGTGATCGACTCCATCACCGCCGGCGGCAAGATCGATGCGCCCAAGCCCCAGCGGCTCTTCTGGGCGATCATCGAGGGGGCCATCGCCATCGCCCTGCTGCTGGGCGGCGGCCTGACGGCCCTGCAGACGGCGGTGATCACCACCGGCCTGCCCTTCACTCTGGTGCTGCTGGTGGCCTGCTATGCCATCGTCAAGGGCCTGATGAGCGAGCCCAGGGCCGTATAGCATAGCCCCGCAAAACAGGCGCAAGATCCAAGCAAGACTCACGAGGCGGCCCACGGGCCGCCTTTTCGTTCTCCGCAGCGCGTCGCCTGCGCCGCTGTCGCCTCCGAGCTAGTGGCGAACGGCGCTCGGCAGCCCGCCGAGAGTCAGGTCCGCCAACGGCGCCGGCCGGCCATAGAGAAAGCCCTGATAGCGCCGACAGCCATGGGCCTCTAGCCACCGGCGCTGGGCCTCGGTTTCGACGCCTTCGGCCAGGGTCTCCAGTGACAGGGTGGTGCTCAGGGTGATGATCGCCTCGACGATGGCCGCGTTGGTGGCGTCCTGGTCCACATCGCGGACAAAGGACTTGTCGATCTTGAGCCGATCCAGGGGCAGTCGACGCAGGTAGGCCAGCGACGAGTAGCCGGTCCCGAAGTCGTCCAGGGCAAAGCCGATGCCGCGCCGCCGTAGGCGCAGCATCTTGTCGCGGGTGTCCTCCGGGTCGTGCATCAGCAGCGATTCGGTAACCTCAAGTTCGAGCCGCTCGGCCGGGGCGCCGGTGTCGGCCAGCACCGCCTCGACCTGGTCGACAAAGCCCGCCGCCGCAAACTGCTGAACGCTGACGTTTACCGCCACCCTGAGCCCACGCCTGTCTGGCTCCTGCGCCCAAGCGGCCAGCTGGCGGCAGGCCTCGCGGAGCACCCAGCGGCCGATGGGCAGCATCATGCGGGTCTCCTCGGCCAGCGGAATGAAGATCCCGGGACTGACCCGGCCGCGGGTAGGATGCTCCCATCGCAGCAGCGCCTCCACGCCAACGACGGCCCCTTCGCTGTCCACCTGCGGCTGATAGTGCAGACTCAGCTCCTCGCGATCGAGGGCCTGGCGCAGATCGGCCTCCAGGGTGGCCCGCTCGATCACGCTGGCCTGCATCTCGGCGTCGAAGAAGCGCAGCGTATTACGCCCGGCGGCCTTGGCCTGGTACATGGCCAGGTCGGCCTGCTGCATGATCTCGTCGGTGCGGCTGCCGTGGTCAGTGAACAGGGTGATGCCCAGGCTGCCACTTATGGCGAAGCGCTGCTCTCCCACCTCATGGTACTCCTCGAGGACGGCCAGCAGTTTTTCGCCGACCCGCTCAGCGATCTGGGCCGCGGCCAGCGGCGCCTCGCCAAGGTCGGTGAGCATCACCACGAACTCGTCGCCACCCAGCCGCGCCACGGTATCGGTCTCCCGCAGCACCGCGGTCAGCCGGCGGGCGACCTCACGCAGCAGGTCGTCGCCCCGCTGGTGGCCCTGGGTGTCGTTGATCACCTTGAAGTTGTCCAGGTCGATGAACATCAGGGCGCCATGCTCGGCGCTGCGATGGCTGGCCTTGAGCGCTGCCTCCAGGCGGTCGAGCAGCAGACGACGATTGGGCAGGCCGGTGAGAGGGTCGTAAAAAGCCAGCTGATACGCCTGCTCTTCGGCATGTCGGCGCTGGGTGATATCGGTCAGGGTGGCCACGAAGTGGGTCACCTCGCCCCTATCGTTGCGCACCGCGCTGATGGTCAGCCACTGCAGGTAGAGCTCACCGTCCTTGCGGCGATTCCATATCTCACCCTGCCAGCTGCCGGTCTCGTGGATGGCCCGCCACATGCGCCGGTAGAAGCGCCCATCATGCTTGCCGGAGCTCCATAGTCGCGGATTCCTGCCGACCACCTCTTCCTGGGTATAGCCGGTGATGGCGGTGAAGGTGCGATTGACTTTCAGAATGGCGCCGCGGGCATCGGTGATGATCATGCCAAGGTGGGTCTCGAAGGCCATTGCGGCAATGCGCAGGTTGGCCTCCTCGAGTGAGGAGCGCAGCGCATCGCGAACCTCCTGGGGAGAGCGCCGCTGGACACCCTGGTGAACCGCCAGCGCCAGCACCATCAGCCCCAGCAGCCCGGCGGCGACCGCGAGCGGCCAGACCCGCTGCTGCCAGCTCGCCAGCCCCAGCAGCAGGGCCAGCAGCAGCGGGATCAGGTGGCGCTCGGCAGACCTCAGCGCCGGCCAGCGTTGCCCCATGGCGCTCTCCTTGTCGTTGTCAGTGTCCGTGGTAGGGTCGTGGAGAATGATGTCGCGGTGCTCGTGTCATCACCGTGTGCCGCATGGCTGGCGTGCCACTATGCCGTTTCCCGCTCTGTTGCGCATTGTCCAGCGTCAACCCGCCGCCATCTAATGAGCGACAGCGCCGATGGCGACCGGCACTGGCAACCCGACGCCGCTTCGGGCATATTTTCCTGGCACCCTGTCGTTGCACCCCCGACCCAATAGGAGCCACCCGCCGCCAATGATGGCCCCCGAAGACGCCTTCCGCCTGCTGGCCGACAGCCTGGGCAGTAGCGGCACCCCCCGGGTGTTCGATCTGCTGGTCGAGCGCGTGGCCGCCATATTCGAGGCCGAGCACGCACTGATCGCCGAGGTGCTGCCCGGCGGCGAGTCGGTGCGAACGGTGGCCGTCTGGTCACAGGGACAGCTGCAGCCTGCGGTGAGCTATCCGCTGGCTGGCACACCCTGCGCCCATGTGCTGGACGACCGGACCTGCCACTATCCCGACAACGTCTGCGCGAGCTTTCCCGACGATCCCATGCTGCGCGAGATGGGGGTTAACAGCTACATGGGGGCGCCCATCAAGGCGCCGGACGGCCAGCTGCTGGGGCTGATGGCGATCCTTGGCAATCATCCCCTGGCACTGACCGACTACGCCCCGGAAGTGTTGCGTATCGCGGCGGCTCAGGCCGGCGCCGAGCTGACGCGTCAGGCCACCGAGCGGGAGCGGCGCAGCAGCCGCCACCGCATCGAACAGCTGGCCTACTGGGACAGCGTCACCGGGCTGCCCAACCGCCGCCAGTTCATGGAGAGACTCACCGATGGCTGCGCGCAGGCCCGCCGAGAGGGCTGCGCCCTGGGCCTGGTCTATCTCGACCTGCGGCGCTTCCGGCAGGTCAACGACACCCAGGGGCATGCCCTGGGCGACCGTCTACTAGCCGAGACCGCCGCCCGCTTCGGCGCCGCAGCGGCCCCCGGCGAATTCGTCGCCCGCCTCGCGGGCGACGAATTCATGGTGCTGCTGATGGACACCGACGCGAGCGCCATGGCCAGCGCGATCGAGCGCTACCGACGCAGCCTCTCCCCGCCGATCCGCATCGCCGAGCGACGCTTTTCCCTAGCCACCAGTGCCGGGGCGGCGCTGTTCCCGCTGGATGCCGACGACGCCCAGTCGCTGTTCCAGCACGCCAGCATCGCGCTGAACCATGCCAAGCGCAGCAGCGACCGGATCCGCTTCTTCAGCGCCGGCATGGCCGATGAGCTGCATCGACGCGAAGTCCTTCAGGCACGCTTCCTGCACGCCCTGAGCCAGGGGAGCCTGTCGCTGCATTTCCAGCCCCAGTTCAGCCTGGCAAGCGGCGAGCTGATCGGCGCCGAGGCCCTGTGTCGCTGGCAGGACGCCACCCTGGGCTGGGTCAGCCCCGGCGACTTCATCCCCCTGGCCGAGGAGCAGGGCCTGATCGGCCGGCTAGGCGACTGGGTGCTGGACACCGCGTGCCGCCAGCTGGCGGGCTGGGAGGCTCAGGGAAAGGCGTTCCCCGGGCGGCTATGTGTCAACGTTTCGGCCCAGCAGATGGACGACCCCCGGCTGGCCGAGCATATTCAGCGCCTGACCGCACGGGTGCCGTCGGCGTGCATCGGCCTGGAGCTGACCGAGAGCGGCCTGATGCGCAACCCGAATCAGACCGTGTGCATTACCCGCACCCTCTGTGATGCCGGCTTCGGCATGGCGATCGATGACTTCGGCACCGGCTACTCGTCGCTGAACTACCTCAAGCGCTTCGCCGCCGACACCCTGAAGATTGACATGTCGTTCGTGCAGGACATGCTCAAGAGCAGCCACGACCACGCCATCGTCGCCACCATCATCGCCATGGCCCAGACCCTGGGCATGCAGACCATTGCCGAAGGGGTGGAAACTCGGGAGCAGGCCGAGGCACTCAGGGCTCTCGGCTGCAGCGGCGTGCAGGGCTTCTACTTCGGCCGGCCGGTGGATGCCGACAGCTTCGCTGCCCGGTGGCTGTAAGCCGTTGGCCGTGAAGCGGCTGGCCAGAGCTCAGGCCGGCGGTGGCGCCTCCGCGCCGCCCTCCTCCAGGCAGACCCGGTCACGGCCCTCGGTCTTGGCCCGGTACATGGCCAGATCGGCACGCTGGAGCAGCGTCTTGCGGCTGTCCCCGGCCGCCACAGGGCCACGCCGATGCTGGCGGTGATCGACAGCGGCAGCCCCTCGACCGCGACCTCGGCGATCAGCCGGCGCAGCCGCTCGCCAAGGCCCGCCGCGGCCTGGCGATCGGTTTCGGTGGCCAGCACCACGAACTCCTCGCCGCCCCAGCGCCCCAGGTGGTCGCAGCCGCGCAGCGACTGCCCGACCCGCCGCGCCAGCTCGCGCAGCACCCGGTCGCCCATCTCATGACCGAAGCGGTCGTTGATGCGCTTGAAGTGATCGGCATCGAACAGCAGCAGGGCAAAGGAGCGTCCGTAGCGCTCGGCGGCGGCCAGCTCAACGTCGATGGCCTGCTCGATCCGATAGCGATTCCACACCCCGGTGAGCGAATCGAAGTGGGCCAGCTGCTCGAGCCGGCAGTTGGCATCGGCGAGCGCCTGCTGCTCCTCATGGAGGCGGGCGTTGAGCCGGTCGATCTCATGGACGGAAGCCGCCAGCGCCAGGTCCTCACCGAGGTCCATGGCGGCCAGGCGCTCGATTCGCTCCCAGGCGATACTGCGACCGCTGACCTCCTCGCGCCAGGCCGAATGGCGACCGGGCAGCGGCTGGTCAGGGACAGCAGCGGACCGCGCCTTTGCCGACTCGCCGGCCACCGCCCAATAGAGGGTCTCGACCTGCTCGGGACGAAACAGCAGCAGCCAGTCGCGGCGCTGAGTATTGAGCCGCAGCGGAATCGCCAGCACGCCGCAGACGCCGTCGAGGGCCAGCCCCTGGGTCATCGCCTGCGTGCCGGCATTGGCGGTATACCAGGGCCCCTCGTGGCGATGCTGCGCATCCAGCCGCAGGACCAGGGTTTCCAGGGCCTCATGGGCCGGCACCTCGCCAAAGCTGACCAGCTCCCCGTGATGCACCAGGGTCACGCCCTGGGCACGAAACAGCGCCAGCCACTCGGCGCCATGGCGGCGTACCAGCAGCTCGGGGCTGGGCAGGCGCCGCCGGGCCCGGGTGAGCAGGTCGCGGCTGTCCTGCACCCGCTGCAGGTAGCGGGCCTCCTGACGGGCGCGCAGCAGGAACAGCCGCTGGGTGGCCATCTGTACCAGGGCCCGGGCGGCCTCCCGGATCGCCGGGGCCAGCGGCACCGGCGCCATGGCATGGCCGATCAACAGCCCCCACAGCTCCTGCTGGCTCTGGATGGGTATCGACAGCATCGCCCCGACCCCGAGATGCTCCTGATAGCTCACCTGCTCGGGAGAGGGCGCTCGCAGCACGCTAGCCGTCAAATCGTCCCTTAGCGCGCCAAGCTCGCTTTCGCTACTGAGCACCTCGACGGGACGCGCCTGGACATCCGGCACGCTGCGCACGGGATTGTGCTCGATCAGGCTGCGCGCCTGGGGAGGAAGTCGCTGGCGGGAAAATGCTGGCCCAGCAGGGAGTCCATCGCCCCCCGACGGTACTCTGCCACCACCTTGCCGTGCCAGTCGGCATCGAACCGGCACACCAGCACCCGGTCATGGCCGGTCAGCTGCGCCACCCCCTCCACCAGGGTGTCCAGTAGCCGGTCGCGGCTCTCGGCCTCGGCGATCCGCCTGAGCCACTCGTTGACCAGGGCCATCAGCCGCCGTTGCCCCACCGAGCCCAGGGGCTCGATCTCGACGATGACACGGTCGCCCCGGCGGTGGGCATTGACCTGGACCTTCAGCGGGCCGCCATCGACTCGGCGGGTGACCGACAGCGGCGCCGGCAGGCGCGAGCGCCCCTTGAGCTCGCGTTTGAGGCGAGCCACCAGGCGGCGCCCCAGCAGCTCGGCCGGCCGGGCATCGAGCAGTCGAGGCACGGTCAGGCCAGTGAGTTCCGCTAGGTTGGCGCTGGCCTGCAGCACGCTCGACGCCTCGGCATCGAGCACCAGCAGCCAGCCGCAGGGCTGGATGCGGCCGATGGGCCGAATGGCCGAGCGACCTGCAGAAGCGGGAGAGGAGGATGTCATGGGCGTCAGCGTGACCTCGCGTACCGACTGGCCAGCGAAAGGGTGAAACGCGCCTATCGTGCATCAGCCCGGGCGTCGATGAAAGCCGGAATAGCACAGTCAAAGCGGCCTGAAGGTCGACATGGTGGACCGATCAGCATGCCCCGGGTGGCGACAGGGCCCATGCCTGGCCAAACGGCGACGCCCGGCTCAGCTCCACAGCTCCCCCACGGGTGTCTGGGGGGCGTAGTGGGTGGCGATCTGCGCCTGCAGCAGTTCGGCAGTCGCCAGGGCATCGACCAGGGCATGGTGCCCCTGGTAGGCCGGCAGGCCGTAGCGCGCGCGACTGTCGTGCAGGCGGATCGACACCGGCGGCCGCCCCATCCAGCGCCGGAACCGCGACCACAGCGAGAGCCGGTGGCGCCGCGCCTCCAGCGACATGGTGTCGATCACCGGGAAACGCACGCCCTCCCCCAGGCGGGACTTGACCGCCGACTCCAGGAAGGGGCGCTCGATATGCCGAAAGTGCACCACCACCAGGCGTCCGGCCAGGGCGTCTAGCAGCTCGGGCAGGATCATTTCCAGGTCAGGCGCCTCCGCCACCTCCGAGTGGGTGATGTGGTGAAGAGTCACCGACTGGTGGGAGAGCGGCCGGGTCGGTCGCACCACCCAGTAGCGGCGCTCCGCCAGCCGGATCCGCCGCAGCGTGAAGGGCACCAGGCCGACGCTGACGATGGCGTGACGCCGCTCATCCAGGCCGGTGGTTTCCATGTCCAGTGCCGCCAACGGCGCCTCACCGATGGGCGTTTCCGCCGCCGGGCAGCCCGCGGCGAAGAAACGCGCCAGCAGCGGATGCGAGGCGCCGCCGGCGCGCTGGGCCATGTAGCCCGGCCAGTCGGGCACGGTGCGCCGGGAGGGCAGTCGCAGGAGAGACATCGGCTCAGCGAGACCGTGCGCCACGCGCCGGCAGCGGGTAGCGGTACTTGAGGAATTTCTGGGCGTTGCTCAGCACCTGGAAGGCATCCTTGAGGTTGTGACGTTCGCTGTCGGCGACGTTCTCCGGCTCGATATTATTGTCCGGCTCGCGCTCCTCCTGAAGATCGATCACCTGGTGATGAATCCGCGACATGGCGAGAAACTCCAGCGCATAGCGCAGCTTCTCGCCGACGCCGGGCGCCAGCAGCTGGGTGCGGCCGATGTCATCGAGCCGCTCGAAGCTGTTCTGGGCGCGGGAGCCACAGGCCAGGGCATGAACACGGATCAGGTCGACCATGGGCGCCGTGCCGCGGCGCTTCAAGTTGATGGAGTTGTTGTGCTTGCCATCCTTCTCCATCACGAAGGTACGAAAGAAGCCCAGCGGCGGCGTGCGGTTCAAGGCGTTGCGGGCCATCGCCGCCAGGAACAGCGGGCTCTGGGGCGCCTTCTTGGCCACCAGGTCCTGAAGCTGTTCGACCAGCGCCTCATCGCCGTAGGCGCTGTCCAGGTCGAAGAAAATCGAGCTGTGCAGCAGCCGTTCCGGCGTGGGGTTGTCGATCCAGTCGTTGAAGTAGCCCTTCCACACCGACAGCGGCTGACGCCACTTGGTCGTGGTGGCCATCACCTCGCCCTTGCAGTAGGGGTAACCACAGGCATCCAGCCCGTCGCTGACCCGCTTCGCCAGGGCCAGGAAATAGGCATCGTGCTGGTCGGGGTCGAAGTCATCGGCAAGCACCAGGGCATTGTCCTGATCGGTGACGATGGACTGCTCGTTGCGCGCCATGGAGCCATTCACCATGAAGCAGTAGGCCACCGGCGGCGGCCCCAGCTCCTCCTCGGCAAGCTCCAGCAGGCGCCGGGTGAAGCTGCGGCCGATGGTCGACAGGGCGCTGCCGATCATCTGGGAGTTGTTGCCCTCCTCCACCATGCGCACGAAGGCGGCGCGCACGTCGGGCGCCAGCCGGGCCAGGCCCTCGGCGCTGGACTGGCTGAAGATATTATTCACCAGGTAGAGGCTGGAGTGGGTCTCGTAGCGAATGATGTCCGACAGGTGCACGATCCCCACCGGGCGGCGGCGATGCAGCACCGGCAGGTGATGCACGTTGTTGCGCAGCATGGTGAGCATCGCCTCGTGCACGGACTCGTCGGACTGGATGGTGATCGATCGTCCGTCGACCAGATCCCCTACCGGGGTATCGGGGGAGAGCCCCTCGGCCACCACCCGGGTGCGAAAGTCGCTGTCGGTGAGGATGCCACACAGCTGCCAGGGGCGGTCCTCGCTGTCGGTAAAGGTGTAGCGCGGCTGCTCCCCGGGGCATCGAGCACCAGCGCCGATGACGCCTGAGCCTCGGTAATCTGGCGCGCCGCCGCCTGCACCGTGGTGGTAGCCTCGACCATCACCGGATAGCGCGTCAGCAGCTTGCGAATCCGGGTGATCATCATGTCGTTGGCTTTCTTCTGCTGCTCCACCACCGCCTTCAGGCGGGGGCGGTCGAGCTCGACGAAGTCGGCGAAGTGCTCGTCGGCATCGCACAGGCGGCGAAACTCGGCCTCGGGAATGAAGTAGATCAGGGAGTCTTCCAATGCCCGGGCCGGAAAGCGCACGCGGTGATTTCGCATCAGGCTGAAGTGGCCGAAGATATCGCCCTCGCCCAGGCGGTTGTAGAGATCGCCGTTACGGCGGTAGACCTCCACAGCCCCGCTGCGGATATAGCAGAAATCGTGCACCTCCTGGTCGAGCACCAGGATATCCGCCCGGCCTTGAAGTAGCCCACTTCGACCCGACCGGCCAGAGCGTCGAGGTGCTCATCGGAGAGACCGTCGAAGGGCGGAAAGCGCCCATGTGCTGGCGAATTTCCAGCAGCTCTACTTCCATGCGTCCCCTCCGATTGCGTGGCGATCCGGCATTATCGCAGTGTGAAAGGGCGCCCGTTGACTGTAAAGCACCCAGCCGAGGGTCGACCACATAGGCAAGAGGCCACCCATGGGGTGGCCTCTCGAAGGTGCCGCTTGGCGAGTCGCGCGTTTACGACTGCTCGGCCATCGCCTGGACACGCTGCATCAGCTCGGGGTCCTGCTGAATGGCATGGCCAATGGCGTTGAAGGTATCCACATCGAGACCGCTGTCCTCGACCACTTCGACCATTTTGTCGTTGGCTTCCATGCGGACCTCGTTCTGGGCCTGCTCGTCTTCGGCCGCGTGAAGGCGCTCGGTGTACTCTTGGGAGATGACGGCGATCTCTTGCGAGGCATCGGCGAACTGCTGAAGCTGGTCATCAGAGAAGTCCTGCGCCGGGGCTGCCGCCTGCGGCTGTTCCGGTGCGGCTGCCGGGTCCTGCTGAGCATGGGCGTGAGCGGCCATCAGGCCGGCAGTGAGCAGAGCAGCCGAGAACAGGGCAGTGATCCGTTGCATGAATACCTCCAAGGGGGGGTTGCGGTGTATGTGCCCCCTGTGACGGACCACGGGCATAAGGGTTCACCATTTTCTTGTAACGCTATGTAATATATCGATAGTCCGCTAATTGCTACCTCGGTCGTCTTCCACCGACGTGCTCGAAGCCGTATCGTCGAGCCTTTCCGTCGGTCAAGGACGTCGCCCCTCATGCCTGCCTCTTCTTCCGCCACGCTCAAGTCCCTGGGTCTGGCCGCCATGCCGCTACTGTTCGTGGCCCTGTGGAGCACCGGCTTCATCGGGGCCAAGTTCGGCCTGCCCCACGCCGAGCCCTTTACCTTCCTGTTCGTGCGCTTCGTGCTGACCCTGATGCTGCTGATTCCGCTGGTACAGCTCTTCAACGGCGGCTGGCCCCAGGGAGCACGGCTCTGGGGGCATATCGGCGTATCCGGCCTGCTGGTGCACGGCGCCTACCTGGGCGGGGTCTTCTACGGCATCCACCTAGGCATGCCGGCCGGGCTGGCCGCGCTGCTGGTGGGGCTTCAGCCGCTGCTGACCGCGACCCTGGCAAGCCCTCTGCTCGGCGAGCGCATCACGGCCGTCCAGTGGCTGGGGCTGGCGCTCGGTCTGGTGGGGATCGGCCTGGTGCTGGGCAGCAAGCTCGATCCGGGCGCCGCGCTGTTCCAGGGCTTCGGGGTCGGCGCCCTGGCCAGCATCTTGGCCGCCCTGGGGGGCATCACCCTGGGCACTCTCTATCAGAAGCGCTTCTGCACCGGCATGCCCCTGCTCTCCGGCACCGTGGTGCAGTACCTGGCGGCGGGCACCCTGCTGGGGCTGGGGGCGCTGCTGTTCGAGGAGCGCAGCATCGACTGGACCCCGACCTTCCTGCTGACCCTGGCCTGGCTGGTGCTGGTGCTGTCGATCAGCGCCATTCTGCTGCTGATGGCGCTGATCCGCCGCGGCGCCGCGTCGCGGGTGGCCAGCCTCTTCTATCTGGTCCCGCCGGTGACGGCGCTACAGGCGTGGTGGCTGTTCGACGAGCGACTGCCCCTGGCCGGGCTGATCGGCATGGCGGTGACCATCGTGGGCGTGGTGCTGGCAGTACGCGGCAAGCCGGATCAGTCGCCTCCCAGCCGCTCCAGGTAGCGCGGGCCACCCAGGTTGCGCATCTGCTGGCGTATCCATTGACTGCGCCGCTCCACATGGGGGCTGGGGCGCGCCGCATCCCAGCCGCGGGGGTTGGGGAGGATGGCGGCCAGGCGGCTGGCCTGGGCTTCGCTGAGCCGGTCGGCGGAAACCCCGAAGTAGTGCTGGCCGGCCGCTTCCAGGCCGAACACCCCGTGGTCCCACTCGGCGATATTGAGATAGACCTCGAGGATGCGCTGCTTGGGCCATAGCGTCTCGATCAGTAGCGTGAACCAGGCCTCCAGGCCCTTGCGGCCCCAGCTGCGCCCGGTCCACAGGAAGAGGTTCTTGGCCGTCTGCTGGCTGATGGTGCTGGCCCCGCGCAGCCGCGCCCCGTTGCGGCTGGCCTCCCAGGCGCGGCGCATCTCGACCATGTCGAAGCCGCGATGATCGGGAAAGCGCTGGTCCTCGGCGGCGATCACCGCCAGCTTGGCGTGGTCGGAGAGCTCGCTCCAGGGACGCCACTGGCGCTGGATCGCCACCGGCTCTCCGACCAGCCAGCCCTGCACCTTGCGCTCGAACATCACCATCGAGCCGTAGGCGGGCACCTCTCGCAGCGCCAGCACCAGCAGCACCGAGAGCGTAATAAAGACGGCCACCGCGAGGGCCGCCCAGCGCAGTAGTCGGCGCAGCAGCGCCCGGATCATGCCGCGCCCTGGGTCGGGGGACGGTCAACGCTTGAATAGATGCTCCGCATGATAGCGCAGGTGGTCCTCGATGAAGCTGGCGATGAAATAGTAGCTGTGATCATACCCCGGCTGGCGACGCAGCGTCAGGGGTGATCGTGCTCGGCGCACACCGCCTCCAGCCGTTCGGGCCTGAGCTGCTCGTCGAGGAAGTCGTCGCTCTCACCCTGGTCGATGAACAGGCGCTGGCTGGAGGCCCCCTTGGCCACCAGCTCGCAGGCGTCGTACTGAGTCCAGGCGCCGGGGTCGTCGCCCAGGTACTCCCCGAAGGCCTTGCGCCCCCAGGGGCACTGGCTGGGGTTGACGATGGGAGCGAAGGCCGACACCGAGCGGTAGTGGCCGGGCCGGCGCAGGGCCATGATCAGCGCGCCGTGACCGCCCATGGAGTGGCCGCTGATCGACTCGCGGCCGTTGACCGGAAAGTGCTGGCGCACCACCGAGGGCAGCTCCTCGGCCACGTAGTCGTACATGCGATAGTGCGCCTTCCAGGGCTGACGCGTGGCGTTGACGTAGAAGCCGGCCCCGGACCCCAGGTCGTAGCTATCGTGCTCGCCGGGCAGATCGGTCCCCCTGGGGCTGGTGTCCGGGCAGACGATGGCGATGCCCAGCTCTGCGGCCAGGCGCTGGGCGCCGGCCTTTTGCATGAAGTTCTCGTCGGTGCAGGTGAGCCCCGAGAGCCACCACAGCAGCGGCACCCGCTGGGTTTCCGCCTGGGGCGGCAGGTAGATGGCAAACACCATCTCGCAGTCCAGCGCCCGCGAGCGGTGGCGGTAGCGCTTGTGCCAGCCGCCAAAGCACTTGTTGCTCGACACCAGCTCCAGCTGTTCGGTCATGGTCATAACGCTCTCCCGGCGCGCAAAGATGTCACCCGTCGCGCGACACGCGACGGCTAAGTTGAGACATGGCGGCGCATGTCACGGCTCAATAGTGGAGCACGGTACGGATGCTTTCGCCACGGTGCAGCAGCTCAAAGGCCTCATTGATCTGCTCGAAGGGCATATCATGGGTAATGAAATCGTCGATGTTGATCTCGCCGTTCATGTAGCGCTCGACATAGCCCGGCAGCTCGCTGCGCCCCTTCACCCCGCCGAAGGCGGAGCCCTTCCAGACCCGGCCGGTGACCAGCTGGAACGGCCTCGTGGCGATCTCCTCGCCGGCCCCGGCCACGCCGATGATGATCGACTCGCCCAGCCCTTGTGGCAACACTCCAGCGCCGAGCGCATCACGTTGACGTTGCCGATGCACTCGAAGGAGTAGTCGACGCCGCCGTCGGTCATCTCGACGATCACCTGCTGGATCGGGTCGGGATAGTCCTTGGGGTTGACGAAATCGGTGGCGCCGAACTGGCCGGCCAGCGCGAACTTGTCGGGATTGACGTCGATGGCGATGATACGGCTGGCCTTGGCCATCATCGCCCCCTGGATCACCGCCAGGCCGATGGCCCCCAGGCCGAACACCGCCACGGTAGAGCCAGGCTCCACCTTGGCGGTATTGAGCACCGCGCCGATGCCGGTGGTCACCCCGCAGCCCAGCAGGCAGATCTTGTCCAGCGGCGCCGTCTTGGACACCACCGCCAGCGACACCTCGGGCAGCACCGTATATTCGCTGAAGGTGGAGCAACCCATGTAGTGGTGCAGCGGTTTGCCCTCCAGCGAGAAGCGGCTGGTGCCGTCGGGCATCAGCCCCTGCCCCTGGGTGGCACGCACCGCCCCACACAGGTTGGTCTTCCCGGAGAGGCAGAACTTGCACTGGCCGCATTCGGCGGTATAGAGGGGAATCACATGGTCGCCCGGCCTGACGCTGGCGACACCCGCCCCACCTCCTCCACGACACCGGCCCCCTCGTGGCCCAGCACCGAGGGAAACAGCCCCTCCGGGTCGGCGCCGGAAAGAGTGTAGGCGTCGGTATGGCAGACGCTGGTGGCGGCCATGCGCACCAGCACCTCACCGGCCCTGGGGCCTTCCACGTCGATCTCGGCCAGCTCCAGCGGCTTGCCCGCAGCCCGGGCAATGGCGGCTCGTGTCTTCATGGCGATCTCCTGACGAGGTGGTCGATGCCTTTCAGTCTAGGCCGCTTATGGAGCTGGCGAAACCCAAGGGAATCAGAGAATTATCTCAATAAAAAAAGCGCCCCGTAGGGCGCCAGGAAGAGGCCTTGCCGATGCCTTCACTTGAAGTTCTTGCGATAGGACTTGAGGATCTCGCCGACGATGCCGCTACGGAAGCTCAGCACGCAGACCACGAAGATCACCCCCAGGATCGGACCCACCCAGGCGCCCAGGGCGCCCTGGGCCAGCAGATGCTGCAGGCTGACCACCAGGCCGGCGCCCACCACCGGGCCGAACAGGGTGCCCACCCCGCCCAGCAGGGTCATCAGGATCACCTCGCCGGACATGTGCCAGTGAGCGTCGGTCAGCGAGGCCAGCTGGAACACCACCGTTTTGGTGGAGCCGGCCAGGCCGGCCAGGCCCGCGGAGAGGATGAAGGCCAGCAGCTTGTAGGCATCGGTGTTGTAGCCCAGCGATACTGCCCGCGGCTCGTTCTCGCGGATCGCCTTGAGCACCTGGCCGTAGGGTGAGTGCACGGCGCGCTGCACGATGGCGAAGCCGATCAGGAAGACGGCGAACACGAAGTAGTACATCGCCAGGTTGCTGCGCAGGCTGATCACGCCGAACAGCTCGCCCCGCGGCACCCCGTGCAGGCCATCCTCACCGCCGGTAAAGGGCGCCTGAACGTAGAAGAAGTACACCATCTGCGCCAGCGCCAGGGTCACCATGGCGAAGTAGATTCCCTGGCGGCGAATCGCCAGGGCACCGAACACCGTGCCCAGGGCCAGGGCCGCCAGGGTGCCGACGATGATGCCCATCTCCGGGGTCAGCGCCGGGTAGCTGGCCAACAGGTAGCCGGTCACGTAGCCGCCGGTGGCCAGGAAGGCGGCATGCCCGAAGGAGAGCAGCCCCGCGTAGCCCAGCAGCAGGTTGAAGGCGCAGGCGAACAGCGCGAAGCACAGCACCTTCATCAAGAACACCGGGTAGGCGAAGAAGGGTGCCACCAGGCCGATCGCGATCAGCACGAGATACAGGAGGTTGCGGCGCATGTTGGCGCGCCGCTGGCGCTCCATGGTCGGGGTCAGGGTTTGCGTCGTGGCCATGACGTCATGCCTCCTTGCCGAAGAGACCGGCGGGTCGAATCAACAGCACCAGGATCATTACCAGGAAGATCACGGTGTTGGCCGCCTCGGGGTAGTAGACCTTGGTGAGACCCTCGATCAGGCCCATGCCGAGGCCGGTGAGCACGGCGCCGAGGATCGAGCCCATACCGCCGATCACCACCACGGCAAAGACCACGATCAAGAGGTTGGAGCCCATGGTCGGCGACACCGGATAGAGCGGTGCGGCCAGCACCCCGGCGAAGGCGGCCAGCGCGACGCCGAAGCCGTAGGTCAGGGTAATCAGCAGCGGCACGTTGACACCGAAGGACTGCATCAGCGCCGGGTTCTCGGTGCCGGCCCTCAGGTAGGCGCCAAGCCGCGTGCGCTCGATGATGAACCAAGTACCCAGACAGACCACCAGTGCCGCCAGCAGCACCCAGGCGCGATAGACGGGCAGGAACATGAAGCCCAGCTGGAAGCCGCCCTGCAACGCTTCCGGCGTGGGATAGCGGGCGCCTGAGACCCCGAAGAAATTGACCAGGGTGCCTTCGAAGATCAGCGCCAGGCCAAAGGTCAGCAGCAGGCCGTAGAGGTGGTCCAGGTGCCCGATGCGGCGCAGCAGCAGCCGCTCGATCACCATCCCCAGCAGGCCCACCACCAGCGGCGCCAGCAGCAGTGCCGCCCAGTAGTTGATACCCAGGTAGCGCATTCCCAGCAGGGTGGCGAAAGCCCCGAGCATGTACATGGCCCCGTGGGCGAAGTTGACGATCTTCAGCAGGCCGAAGATCACCGCGAGCCCCAGGCTCAGCAGGGCGTAGAAGGCGCCGTTGATCAGGCCCAGCATCAGCTGGCCCATGAACACCGCCAACGGCACCCCGAATATCATCGTCATGTTAGGTTCTCCTCGCCGTCAGAGGGGCGGCGGCTGACGCCGCCGCCGTGTCTTGCCCAGCTTAGTTCTGCACCAGCTTGCACTGGCTCTCGGAAAGCGGGCGGTAGGCTTCTTCGGCAGGAATGGTGGCCAGGATCTCGTAGAGGTCCCACTCATGGGTGGAGTCGGCCGGCGACTTCACTTCGGCCAGGTACATGTCGTGGACCATACGGCCATCCTCGCGCAGGCGGCCGTTGCGGGCGAAGAAGTCGTTAATCTCCTGATCCATCATGTAGGCCCGCACGGTCGCCGGATCGTCGCTGCCGGTCGCTTCCACCGCCTGCAGGTAGTGCATGGTGCTGGAGTAGATGCCCGCCTGGACCATGGTCGGCATGCGGCCCACGCGCTCGTAGTAGCGCTCGGACCACTCGCGGGACTCATCGTCCATGTTCCAGTACCAGCCGGTGGTCAGCAGCAGCCCCTGGGTGGTATCGAGCCCCATGGCGTAGACATCGTTGAGGAACACCAGCAGACCGGCGAGCTGCTGTCCCGCCTCGACCACGCCGAACTGGGCAGCGGTGTTGATGGCGTTGACGGTGTCGGCGCCGGCGTTGGCCAGGCCGATGATCTGGGCACCGGAACCCTGGGCCTGGAGAATGTAGGAGGAGAAGTCGTCGGTGGGGAAGGGATGACGAACGCCGCCCACCACTTCACCGCCGCTCTCTTCCACCACCCGGGTCACGTCGCCTTCCAGGGCGTGGCCGAAGGCGTAGTCGGCGGTGAGCATGAACCAGCTCTCACCGCCCTGGTCGACGATCGCCCGTGCGGTGCCGTTGGCCAGCGGGTAGGTGTCATAGACCCAGTGGATGTGGTTCGGCGTGCAGTGCTCGTTGGTGATGCTCGACGCCGCCGAGGCGGAGACGATGGCGAAGCCGTTGTTCTCTTCCAGCACCCGGGTCACGGCGATGGTCACCGAGGAGGCCACCAGGCCGGCCACCATGTCGACGTTGCGGGTGTCGATCCATTCCCGCACGGTGCTAGCGCCTACGTCGGCGCTGTTGCGGTCATCGGCGCTGAACACCTCGATCGAGGCGCCGTTGACGTTGCCGCCGAAGTCTTCGACCGCCATGCGCAGGGCCTCGAGGCCGCCCGGGCCGGCCAGGTCGCGATAGGTGCCGGACATGTCGGCCAGGTAGCCGATACGCACTTCGCCGTCGCTGATCTCGGCCTGGGCGGTAGCGGCCATGGCGGCGGTGGCGGCAATGGCGATGCTGCTGGCGAGGGTCTTCTTGATGAAGGTCATTTTCGTCTCCATGGCCCCGTAGGGCTGCTTGTTGTTGTCGCGGGCGCTGCGATCAGTCGCCGCTGTGGTGGTGGTTACGAAAGTTGCGGTTGCGGTTTTTGGTCAGCCGCCGAGGCGGCCCAGCTACTGCGCTTTCGGGAAGGCATCCAAGCCAGGGCACCCTCCGGAAAAATCGTCCCGCGCGATGGACTCACACCCCCAGCAGGGAGTTGAGATGGTCGCGCTTGCCGGCCAGCTCGGCCTTGCTGATCTCTTCGACGATCCGGCCGTGCTCCATCACGTAGTGGCGGTCGGCCAGGGGCGCGGCGAAACGGAAGTTCTGCTCCACCAGCACGATGGTCATGCCGCGGTCGCGCAGCTTGACCAGCACTTCGCCGAGTTTCTGCACGATGACCGGGGCGAGCCCTTCGGTGATCTCGTCGAGCAGCAGCATGCGCGCGCCGGTGCGCAGGATGCGCGCCATGGCCAGCATCTGCTGCTCACCGCCGGAGAGCCGAGTGCCCTGGCTGCGCCGCCGCTCATAGAGGTTGGGGAACATCTCGTAGATCTCGTCGAGGCTCATCCCGCCGGAGCGCACCGTGGGCGGCAGCAGCAGGTTCTCCTCGACGTCGAGGCTGGCGAAGATGCCGCGCTCCTCCGGGCAATAGCCGATGCCCAGCCGCGGAATGCGGTGAGGCTTCATGCCCAGCGTCTCGTTCCCGTTGATCATGACCGAGCCGGTGCGCCGGCCCACCATGTTCATGATCGCCTTGAGGGTGGTGCTGCGCCCCGCGCCGTTGCGGCCCAGCAGGGTGACCAGCTCGCCACGCCTCACGTCGAAGTCGACGCCGTGGAGGATGTGCGATTCGCCGTAGAAGGCGTGCAGGTCGCGCACCCGCAGCATTTCGGCGCCGTCGTGATCCTGATAGTGCGTGGCGTCGGCGACCGGTTCGGCTACCTGATTCATGCGCTGGCCTCCTCTTCTGCATCCGCTTCACTGCCCATGTAGGCCTCCTTGACCCGCGGATCGGCGGACACCTCGGCGTAGTCGCCTTCGGCCAGCACCGCCCCGCGCGCCAACACGGTGATGCGATCACACAGCCGGCTCACCACGCTGAGGTTGTGCTCCACCATCAGCACGGTGCGGCCCTTGGCCACGCGACGGATCAGCTCGACGATGCGGTCGACGTCCTCGGCGCCCATGCCCTGGGTCGGCTCGTCGAGCAGCATCAGGGTCGGCTCCATGGCCAGGGTGGTGGCCACTTCCAACGCCCGTTTGCGCCCGTAGGGCATCTCCACGGTGAGCACGTCGGCGTACTCGCGCAGGCCCACTTCGTCCAGCAGTTCGATGGCCCGCTCGTTGAGGTGCTCGAGGGTGCGCTCGGACTTCCAGAAGTGGAAGGAGGTGCCCATAGGCCGCTGCAGCGCCACCCGCACGTTCTCCAGCGCGGTCATGTGGGCGAACACCGCCGAGATCTGGAAGGAGCGCACCATGCCCAGCCGCGCGATCTGGTTGGCCTTCATGCCGGTGATGGCGTCGCCGCGATAGAGGATCTCGCCGCGGGTCGGCGGCAAAAACTTGGTGAGGAGATTGAAGACGGTCGTCTTGCCGGCCCCGTTGGGACCGATCAGGGCGTGGATATGTCCTTCCCGGACCTGCAGGTTGACATCGTCCACGGCGGTGAAGCCGCGGAACTGCTTGGTCAACCCGCGAGTTTCCAGTATGAACTCCTGGGTCATGTGACGTCCTCTCTGGATCGCCGCCGGCGATCCGCGCTGATTTGTTGTCTTTGTCATGAAGGCTGATAGGCGAGTACCAGCCCGGGACTTTCTAACCTTTACGTTAACGTAAGCTAGAGGAGACGCCCCCGAGGAGCAACACCTGAAACGCCGAACTCGACCAATGGCGTAGACGCTCCGGTTTTCAGTAGCTTGCAAACAAAAACGCGACACCCGTCGGGGCATCGCGCTGGCTCGATATAGAGGATTGATCTAAAGAAGCTTTCGCCCCTCAACACTCGATGGCGTTGACCGCCAGCCCCCCACGGGAGGTCTCCTTGTACTTCTCCTGCATGTCGGCCCCGGTGTCGCGCATGGTGCGAATCACCTTGTCCAGGGAGATGAAGTGCTCGCCGTCGCCGCGCAGCGCCATCTGGGCGGCGTTGATCGCCTTCACCGAGGCGATGGCGTTGCGCTCGATGCAGGGCACCTGCACCAGACCCCCACCGGATCGCAGGTCAGCCCCAGGTTGTGCTCCAGGCCGATCTCGGCGGCGTTTTCCACCTGGCCGACGCTGCCGCCCATCACCTCGGCGAGCCCCGCGGCGGCCATGGCGCAGGCGGAGCCGACCTCGCCCTGACAGCCCACCTCCGCGCCGGAAATGGAGGCGTTCTTCTTGCACAGGATGCCCACGGCGCCGGCGGCCAGCAGGAAGTCCACCACGTCGCGCTCGCAGGCGCCCGGCTGAAACTTCATGTAGTAGTGCAGCACCGCCGGAATGATGCCGGCCGCGCCGTTGGTGGGGGCGGTCACCATGCGCCCACCCGCGGCGTTCTCCTCGTTGACCGCCAGGGCGAAGACGTTCACCCAGTCCATAGCCGAGAAGGTCGAGGCGATCAGGCTGCGGTCATCCTCGGCGGCGAGCAGGCGACGGTGGAGGGAGGCCGCGCGCCGCTTGACGTCGAGCCCCCCGGGCAACACCCCTCGTGGTGCAGGCCGGTCTCCACGCAGGCCTGCATGGCCTGCCAGATCTCCCACAGCCCGGCGCGCACCTCCGCCTCGCTGCGCCAGGCCTTCTCGTTCTCCAGCATCAGCTCGCTGATGCGCAGGTCGTGCATGCGACACAGCGCCATCAGCTCGGCGGCGGAATTGAAGTCGTAGGGCAGTGCCGTGGTGTCGCTATCCAGCTCGCCCCGGGCGGCCTGCTGCTCGTCGACCACGAAGCCGCCACCCACCGAGTAGAAGGTGTTGCGGTATAGCTCGTCACCGTGACCATGGGCCACCAGCGTCATGGCGTTGGGATGATACGGCAGGCAGTCGTCATGCCACTGCAGGTCTCGAGCCCACAGGAAGGCGATCGCCAGGCGGCCGTCGAGCAGCAGGGTGCTGGACTCCAGCAGCTCTTCGATGCTGGGGCCGACGATGGCGGGGTCGATGACATCGGGGCGCTCGCCCATCAGGCCCATGAGCACGGCGCGGTCGGTGCCATGCCCCTTGCCGGTGGCCGACAGTGAGCCGTGGAGATGCACCTCGATGCGGGCCACCCGTTCGAGCAGGCGCCGCTGGCGCAGTGCCTCGACGAAATCGTAGGCGGCACGCATCGGCCCGACGGTGTGGGAGCTGGATGGACCGATACCGATCTTGAAGAGATCGAAAGCGCTGATTGCCATGACATCTACCTCGCAGGGGAACGGCGACTGACGGCGGGCAAGACGCTCCGAATACCGGCAAATACATCAGTGGAGCTAAACAGTCTTGCCATCTTGTTGGCTTTCGCTCTATGTTGAAGCGGTTCGCTGCGGCGGACAAACCAGAATAACTTCCCTTGAGTATAGAATGACTAAAGCATGAGCCGCCTCCTGCACGCCCAGACCCACGCCTGGCTGAAGGTCTTTGCCGTCAGCGCTCGCCACCTCTCCTTTACCCGCGCCGCCGAGGAGCTGCACGTGACCACCGGCGCGGTCAGCCAGCAGATCAAGCAGCTGGAGGCCCGGCTGGGCTTCAAGCTGTTTCGCCGACTGCCGCGCCGACTGGAACTCACCGAGGAGGGCCGCCGGCTTGCCGGCGTGGTCGACGAGGCCTACCAGGCGGTGGGCCTGGAGGTGAAACGCCTGCGCAGCGGGGTGATGAGCGGCATCGTTCGCCTGCGCAGCGTGCCGGCCTTTCTCAGCAAGTGGCTGATGCCGCGCCTGCCGCGGCTGCAGGCGCGATTCCCCGACATCGAAATGCAGCTGGTCGCCGAAGACAGCAGCCTGTCGCTGCGCGAGGGCGACTTCGACCTGGCCATCGACCTCAACGATGGCCACTATCCCGGCCTCTCGACCACGCCGCTGATGGAGGAGGTGATCTTCCCGGTCTGCGCGCCGGCCCTGCTGCGCCGCCGCCCCTCGCTGTCTAGCCCGGCAGAGCTCGCCTGGTACCCGCTGCTCCACGACGTCACCGCCTGGCGCGGCGGCCACCCCTATGCCGAGTGGGAGCACTACCTGCAAGCGGTCGATGCACCGCCGATCAACGCCCGCCGCGGCTATACCTTCAACCGACATCGCCTGGCCCTGGAGGCAGCCGTGGCCGGCATGGGCGTGGCCATCGCCCGCCAGGCCCTGCTGACCGACGAGCTCAAGACCGGCAGCCTGATCGCCCCCTTCGCCACCCGCATCCCCACCGGCAAGCGCTACGGTATCGTCCACACCAGCGGCGCCCTGGACGACCGCCGGGTCGCCGCGGTGCACGACTGGATCGTCGAAGAAGCGCATCGATAGCACCTCCCTCCCCCTGCTCGAGGCCTCTGCGAGAGGCCGCTTATGCCCCAGCTCAAAAAAAGCAGGAATGGGTTTGCAGAACGCGCTCATGCCAAGTAATGTCGCGCGCCATGCCTTTAAGGCAACACAATATCCTGCAAAATAGCCATACAACGAGATAATTCAATGTCAGCTAATGCAACGCGCAGCGAGCGTCTCCGCCGCGGCGCTTTCAACCGCTTTCTCGACAGCGTGGAGTGGCTGGGCAACCTGCTTCCCCACCCGGTCACGCTCTTCGCCCTGCTCTGCGTCATCGTGGTGGTGGCCAGTGGTATTGCCGGCGCCCTGGGCGTCTCGGTGGCGGACCCGCGCCCGGCCAACGAGGGTGAGTGGATCGCCGTCAACTCGCTGCTCAACGCCGAGGGTCTTCGCCGCTTGATCAGCGAGATGGTCACCAACTTCACCGGCTTCGCCCCCCTGGGCACGGTGCTGGTGGCCATGCTGGGCGTCGGCGTGGCCGAGCACTCCGGCCTGCTCTCGGCCAGCATGCGCGCCCTGGTGCTCAACCGCTCGCCGCGCATCGTCACCTTTGCAGTGGTCTTCGCCGGCATCATGTCCAACATGGCCGCCGAACTCGGCTATGTGGTGCTGATTCCGCTGGCGGCGATGATCTTCCACTCCCTGGGCCGCCACCCGCTGGCCGGTCTGGCCGCGGCCTTCTGCGGGGTCTCCGGCGGCTACAGCGCCAACCTGCTGATCGGCACCGTCGACCCACTGCTCTCCGGGATCACCCAGGAGGCCGCCCGCCTGCTCGACCCCGCCTACAGCGTGGGTGCGGAGGCCAACTGGTTCTTCATGATCGTCAGCACCTTCGCCGTGACCCTGATCGGCGGCCTGGTGACCGAGCGCATCGTCGAGCCCAAGCTCGGCAAGTTCCATGCCGCCTATGCCGAGGACGATATCGACAACCAGCGCATGGAAGGCCTCTCCACCACCGAAAAGCAGGCCCTGAAGGGCACCGGCCTGGCCGCCCTGGCGATCGCCGCCACGCTGGCCCTGATGGTGGTTCCCCAGTGGGGCATTCTGCGCCATCCCGAAACCGGCGCGGTCAGCGGCTCGCCCTTCCTCGGCGGCATCGTGGTGATCGTGGCGGTCTCCTTCACGATCCTGGGCTACGTGTACGGCCGCCTGGCCGGCACCATGCGCGGTGACCGCGACATCGTCGACGCCATGGCCAAGAGCATGAGCAGCCTGGGGCTCTATATCGTGCTGGTGTTCTTCGCCGCCCAGTTCGTGGCGCTGTTCAACTGGAGCAACTTCGGCACGGTGATCGCCGTGGCCGGCGCCGACGTCCTGCAGTCCCTGGGGCTGCGTGGCCCGGCACTGTTCGCGCTGTTCATCCTGCTGTGCGCCTTCGTCAACCTGTCGCTGGGCAGCGCCTCCGCCCAGTGGGCGGTGACCGCCCCGATCTTCGTGCCGATGCTGATGCTGATGGGCTACGCCCCGGAGGTGATCCAGGCCGCCTACCGGATCGGTGACTCGGTGACCAACCTGATCACGCCGATGATGAGCTACTTCGGGCTGATCATGGCCGTGGCGGCGCGCTACCGAAAGGACCTGGGCATCGGCACCCTGGTCGCCCTGATGCTGCCCTACACCCTGTTCATGCTGATCGGCTGGAGCCTGCTGTTCTTCGTCTGGGTGTTCGTGCTGGGCCTGCCGGTGGGCCCGGGATCGGCGACCCACTACGTGCTGTAGACCGCCCCCAACCGGGTCAACGCGCCCGGCCCCGGCCGGACGCTGCATGCCACCGGGTGACGCAGACAGCGAAAGCCCCCGCCGGCACTGCCGGCGGGGGCTTCGTCGTATCAGGCCAGCCGGAGGCTGACCGGGCGGCGGGCGGTTACTCGTCCAGGAAGGAGCGCAGCGGCTCGGAGCGGCTGGGGTGACGCAGCTTGCGCAGCGCCTTGGCCTCGATCTGACGGATCCGCTCGCGGGTGACGTCGAACTGCTTGCCGACCTCCTCGAGGGTGTGATCGGTGTTCATGTCGATACCGAAGCGCATGCGCAGCACCTTGGCCTCGCGGGCAGTCAGGCCGCCCAGCACGTTGCGAGTGGCCTCGATCAGCCCCTCGCCGGTGGCCGAGTCGATGGGCAGCAACATGGTGCCGTCCTCTATGAAGTCGCCCAGGTGGGAGTCGTCATCGTCGCCGATGGGCGTCTCCATGGAGATCGGCTCCTTGGCGATCTTGAGCACCTTGCGCACCTTGTCCTCGGGCATCTCGAGGCGCTCGCCGAGCTCTTCTGGCGTGGGTTCGCGGCCCATCTCCTGGAGCATCTGCCGGGAGACCCGGTTGAGCTTGTTGATGGTCTCGATCATGTGCACCGGGATGCGGATGGTGCGCGCCTGGTCGGCGATGGAGCGGGTGATCGCCTGGCGAATCCACCAGGTGGCATAGGTGGAGAACTTGTAGCCGCGGCGGTATTCGAACTTGTCCACCGCCTTCATCAGGCCGATGTTGCCCTCTTGGATCAGGTCCAGGAACTGCAGGCCGCGGTTGGTGTACTTCTTGGCGATCGAGATCACCAGGCGCAGGTTGGCCTCGACCATCTCCTTCTTGGCGCGACGCGCCTTGGCCTCGCCGATGGAGAGGCGGCGGTTGATCTCCTTGAGCTCGGGCACGGCCAGCTGGACCATGTCCTCCTCGAAGGCGATGCGCCGCTGGGCGCGCTGGATGTCGCCGCGCAGCGCACTGAGACGGTCGGCGTACTTGCCATGGGCGGCGATGAACTCGTCGAGCCAGTCCTGGCGCGACTCGTTCCCCGGGAAGGCCTTGATAAAGGTCTTGCGGGGCACCTTGGCCTTCTTGACGAACAGCTGCATCACCGCCTTTTCCTGGGCGCGCACCTGCTCGACGCTGATGCGCACCTGGCCGACCAGGCGCTCGAAGTGCTTGGGCACCAGCTTGATCGGCGAGAACAGCTCGGCCAGACGCTCGAGCTCGGCCCTGGCTTCGGGAGACCCGCGCCCATGGGCCGCAATCGCCGCCCGGGCGCACTCGTTGAGCTCGCGGATCTGCTCGAAGCGGGCCCGAGCCTCCTCCGGATCCGGGCCGCCGGTGGTCTCTTCCTCGCCCTCGTCCTCGTCGTCATCCTCGTCGCCGTCGCCCTCGGACTCAGCGCGGGGCTCCTCCTCCGGCACCTCGGCCTCGGCCACGCCGGGGATGCCCTCGTCGGGGTCGATGAAGCCGGAGAATAGGTCGGACAGGCGGCCGGGGGCCTCCTCGTCCTGGGTGGCGTCGTAGGCCTCGAGGATGGAGTCGACCGCGCCGGGCAGCCAGGCTAGCGCCGACATCACCTCGCGGGTGCCCTCCTCGATCCGCTTGGCGATCTCGATCTCGCCCTCGCGGGTGAGCAGCTCCACGGTGCCCATCTCGCGCATGTACATGCGCACCGGGTCGGTGGTGCGACCCACGTCGCTCTCCACGGCAGCCAGTGCCGCCACGGCCTCTTCGGCAGCCGACTCATCGGTGGAGTGATCCGACATCATCAGGGTATCCTCATCGGGCGCCACCTCGACGACGCTGATACCCATGTCGTTGATCATGCCGATGATGTCTTCCACCTGGTCGGGGTCGGCGATGTCCTCGGGAAGATGGTCGTTGACCTCGGCATAGGTCAGGTAGCCCTGTTCCTTGCCGCGCGCGATCAACTCCTTCAGACGCGACTGCTGCTGCGCATTTCCAGCCATAGAAACCCTATCTCGACGAAGAAGAATGAAGCACCTGAAGCGCTGGGGTGGAGAAAACTCATGAAGCCGAACAGTATAGCGGAAAATGCCTGCATCCCGCCAGCTCGCCCCATTTGCTCTATCATTCAGGTGTGTTAATTTATTCGGTTGTGCTGGCGCCGGAGCCCTCAGACCTGCGACCAAGATGGGGGCGAGCCCGGCGATTTCAACCCCGGCGACCGCACCCGACCGGCCCTTCGCGCATCCACCCGGCTCCTTAGCCCTTCAGCTCCACCAGCAATTCCATCAGCCTTAGACGCGCTTCACGCGGTAGACGTTCGCCACCGCGCTCCCTGGCCAGCAGGGCCGCGTACTCTTCCTGGGGCGACTGGCGCCGCCGATGGCGATGCAGGTGCTCCACCAGGCCGTCGATCTCCGCCGCCCTGGCGCCGCGCGGGATCAGCATCTCGCGCTGCGCCAGGGCAGCGAGCCGCTGCCCCGGTTCGCTGCCGTGAAAGTGCGCCAGCAGCACCTGGGGGCTGCGATAGCGCCCGGCGCGCAGCAGCGCCACCACTTCACGACACAGCCCGCTGTCCGGATCGCCCTCGGGGTACCAGTCGTCTTCGGCGGGCAGCCGCTCGACCAGCGCGGGCTCATGCACCAGCAGCTGCAGGATTCGTCCCACCAGCCCCAGCGGCGCCCTATCGACGCCCAGCGAATCGCCTTCACCCGCCGGTCGATCGCCCAGCGGCGGCGCCATCGGTGCGACGCTGTCGGCAGCGGCCTCGGCCGGCGTGGCGACATGGCGCGTCATCAGTGTCTCGAAGCGAGACTGATCGACGCCGGTTCGCCGCGAGAGTTCGCTCAGCATCAACGACTTCAGCACCCCCTCGGGGAGCCTGGCGATCGCTGCCAGCACCTGGCTGGCGTAGCGCTCGCGCTCCTCGACCTGCGCCAGGTCGCGCCCCGCCGCCGCCTGATCGAAGAGAAACTCCGACAGCGGACTGGCGCAGGTAATGCGGTCCTCGAAGGCCGCCTGCCCCTCCCGACGCACCAGAGTGTCTGGATCCTCACCCTCAGGAAGGAACAGGAAGCGCGCCTGGCGTCCGTCGATCATCAGCGGCAGCACCGTTTCCAGGGCGCGACCGGCGGCCTGACGACCGGCCCGGTCGCCGTCGAAGCAGAACACCACCTCGCTGACCATCCGGAATAGCCGGCTCAGATGCGCTTCGCTGGTAGAGGTGCCCAGCGTGGCGACGGCGTTGCGGATGCCGAACTGAGCCAGCGCCACCACGTCCATATAGCCCTCGACGATCACCAGTCGCTCGAGGCGCGAGCTGGCCTGACGCGCCTCGTAGAGCCCGTAGAGCTCACGCCCCTTGTGAAAGACCGGCGTCTCCGGCGAGTTCAGGTACTTGGGCTTGGCATCGCCCAGCACGCGACCGCCGAAGGCGATGGTGCGGCCGCGCAGGTCGCGAATCGGAAACATCACCCGGTCGCGGAAGCGGTCGTAGGTCCGTCCGCTCTCCTCGCGCTGAACCAGCAGGCCATACTCCACCTGCACCGACTCGGGAATGCCGCGCTCGCCCAGATGGCGCTTGAGCGACTCCCAGCCGTCCGGCGCATAGCCGATGCCGAAGGCCCGCTGCACGTCCGCCGAGAGGCCACGGCGTTCGAGATAGGCTCGCGCCCCCTCTCCTTCGGGCATTTTCAGGCGCTCGCGAAAATAGCTCGCCGACAGCTCCAGCAGGTTGACGCCTTCCCGGCGCTTGCGCTCGCGAGCCTGGGCCCGCGGGTCGTCATCCCCCTCGCGAGGCACCTCCAGCCCCAGCCGGGCGGCCAGCTGCTCCACCGCCTCGGGAAAGCGCAGCCGCTCGTACTCCATCAGGAAGCGCAGGGCATTGCCGTGGGCGCCGCAGCCGAAACAGTGATAGAACTGCTTGTCGGCGCTAACGGTGAAGGACGGCGTCTTCTCCTGATGAAAGGGGCACAGGCCGGCGTGATTACGCCCCGCCTTTTTCAGCGGCACCCGCTCGCCGACCACCTCGACGACGTCGACGCGGGCCAGCAGGTCATCGATGAAGCGCTGGGGAATCTGACCGGCCATGCGGTTATCGCCACCTCGACATAGGGCAGGTGGATGAAAGTCGCGGCGGGATCAATGGAAAAACAAGCGGCCACCCGCCGGCGGCCGCTTGGTCATCCTTCCAGGACAGCCGGGACGTACGCCTCGACCGCCCCACAGTACGGATCAGTAGAGCCGTTCGAAGCGCTTGCGCTCGCGCTGAAGCTTCTTGGCGTGACGCTTGACCGCGGCGGCCGCTTTGCGCTTGCGCTCTGCGGTCGGCTTCTCGTAATGCTCGCGACGGCGAACCTCGGACAGAATGCCGGCTTTTTCACAGGAACGCTTGAAGCGACGCAGGGCGACGTCAAACGGCTCGTTATCACGTACTTTGACAGAAGGCATTAAGCACTCACCTACCTTAAGGTTTCTTGAGTTCGGTTTGTACGCACACCCTCTTCGGACAGATCTCGCGGTCGCCTGACCTCACCGGCAGCAAACTACCGGTGGCGACAAGGCAACGGATGCGGGAAATGCCCCTGGATGCACGACCCAGTCTTGCAGCGCACAGTATTTTAGTCGTCGCTCCCGCGCTTTGCAAACCATGTGAGAGTCAATGCACGCGTTATCTTGACATCACCGGTCATGTTGACGCACTCGGCTTGCCAGCCCCTGCCCGCCAGGATAGCGTGCTGTCTAGCTTTATAAGGAATATTGAAATTTTCCCGTGAGCGCCAGCCCATGCCCCGCCAACGCGAGTAGGCGGCACCAGGGCCAAGAGGTGGCTTTGCCGATGAGCATCCGTAACCTGCTGATTACCCTGCTGACCCTCATGGGCCTGCTGATCCTGGTCGGTTCTAGCTGGGAAATTCGTGAGATTCGCGCCAAGCAGAGTGCCGCCCAGTGGGTGCACCAGAGCAATCAGGTGGCCGACCTCTCCCTGCGCGCCAGCGGCGTCATGGCCATGGAGCGCGGCATCACCGCCGCTATTCTCTCAGACCCCGATCGGGCCAATCCGGAGATGCTCTACGAAATGGCCGAGCAGCGCCGCAGCGGCGACGAGCTCTACGGCACCATCGTGGCACTGGCATCGGAGCTGACCGACGCCGATGCCGACCTGCCGCTGTCACGCAGCCTGCGACAGTTGGAACATCATCGAAACGAACTGGCCAGCGCCCGCCAGCAAGTGGACCAGCTGATCGCCGGTGACGCTCCCGCCCTGAACGAGCAGCAGTGGATACGCTTGGCAACCCGCCATATCGAGACACTCTCAGATCTTCGCGACGCCACCAATCAGTCCAAGCCCGGCAACCTCTACTCCCACACCCCCAATCCGGTGATCAAGGAAGTCTTGTTCAATGCCAGCGAGCACGCCGGCCGCGAGCGCGCCATCGTCGGCGCTGCCATTGCCCAGTCGCGCTCGCTGAGCGAGGCCGAGCTGGCGCGACTAGAGCGCTATCGCGACATCGTCGACATCTCGCTGGAGCGCACCAACACCTTGCTCAAGCAGCTGCCCGATATCCCCGAGATGTCAGCAGCACGGGAGGCGCTGGACGCCGGGTTCCTGGGGACTACCAGGCGCTGCGCGAGGCAGTGTATGCGGCCAGCCATGAAGGCGAGCCCTACCCGGTCGGCGCCAGCGAGTGGTACCAGAACGCCACTCGCGGAATCGGCACCCTACTGGTGCTCTCCGAGGCGGTCAGCGAGCACTTTGAATCCCGCCTGGAACGGCTGCGGGACCACGCCCGGCTCTCACGGGCAATGGTGGCCATATCGATTCTCACCGCCGTCAGCGTCTTCCTGTTCGCCGTCTGGTCGATTCGCCGGCGCATCCTGCACCCTCTGCGCCAGCTCGAGGGGTCGATGAATCAGGTGACACAGGGCCATCTCGACCGCCCGCTGCCGCGCTTTCGCAACGATGAGATCGGCAGCCTGGCACACGCCTTCGAACAGCTGCGCGTAAGCCTGATCGACGATATTGCCCGGCGCGAGGCCAGCGAATCTGAGCTGCGCAAGCTCTCCCACGCCGTGGAACAGAGCGCGGATTCGGTCATCATCACCGACCGCGATCGCAACATTCAGTATGTCAACAGTGCCTTCGAGCAGCTGCGAGGCTACCGCCGCGAGGACATCATGGGCATGAATGCCCGCCTGCTGAGAAGCCACGAGCGCAACCCTCCAGAGGTCTACCGGGGCTTTCGCGAAGCGCTGGACAAGGGCGAGACCTTCCGTACCATCCTCGTCAATCTGAGCGCCAGGGGCGAACTCTACTACGAGGAAATGGCGGTCTCGCCGCTGTATGACGATGCAGGGGAGATCACCCACTATGTGGCCAACGGCCGGGATATCACCGAGCGGATGCGCGCGGAGCAGGAGCTAAAGAAACTCAACCAAGCCATCGACCAGAGCGTCAGCTCGATCGTGATCACCGACGCCAACGGCATCACCGAGTACGTCAATCCCCAATTCACGCGCACCACGGGCTACCAGCCCGAGGAAATCAAGGGGCGACGCATCCCCCTGCTGGAACCCGGCCGCCTGCCCCGCAGCCAGTATCAGAACCTGCGCCGCACCCTTCAGCAGGGCAAGGTCTGGGAGGGCGAGATCCTCAACCGCCGCAAGGACGGCCAGGCCTACTGGGAGCTCACCTCGATCAGCCCGGTGCGCAATCAGCACGGCGTCATCACCCACTTCGTCGGCATCCAGTACGACATCAGCGAACGCAAGCAGATGGAGGAGCAGATCAACCTGCTCGCCTACTACGACGACCTGACCCATCTCCCCAACCGCACCCTGCTGGCCAAGCGTTTCAACAAGCTGGCCAAGCGGGCCTTGCAACGCGGCCAGCAGATTGCGGTCCTCTCCCTGGATATCAGCCGTTTCCATCTGATCAACGACAGCCTGGGCCACCGCGCCGGCGACAAGGTGCTACGCACCGTCGGCCAGCGGCTTGGCGAATGCGCCCGCGGCCAGGATACCGTCGCTCGCTACGCCGGCGACGAATTCGTGGTGATCCTTGCCGACGCCCCCCACTATGAGGGCGTTGCCGCCGTGGCCCAGCGCATGATCGATGCCGTGCACCGCCCCATGGCCATCGAGGGCCACGAGCTGCACATCAACATGCACGCAGGCATTAGCGTATTACCCAGGACGGCCGGGATCTCGAGACCCTGCTCAGCAACGCCACCACCGCCCAGCACATTGCCGCCCGAGAGGGGCAGCGGGTGTTCCGCTTCTTTACCGAGGATCTCAATGCCGCAGCCCTGAAGCGGCTCGCTCTGGAGCAGGACCTGCGCCGTGCCCTGGAGCAGAACGCCCTGGAGCTGCACTATCAGCCCAAGGTGGATTTTGCCAGCGGCGAGGTAGTGGGCATGGAGGCCTTGGCTCGCTGGCATCACCCCAGCGAAGGCCACATCTCGCCCATGCACTTCATTCCGGTGGCCGAGGAGACTGGGCTGATTCAGCCGCTGGGCGAATGGGCCCTCTACGAGGCCTGCCGACAGGGCCAGGCATGGCGGGACCAGGGCCTTGGCTCACTCAACATGGCGGTCAATCTCTCGGCCCGGCAGCTGCAGCAGCCGGACCTGGCCGCCTCGGTCGGCAGGATCCTCGCCGACACCGGCTTCCCGGCCGAGCTGCTGGAGCTGGAGCTGACCGAAAGCGCGGTCATGGAGCACCCCGACGAGACCATCACCGTGCTCAAGGAGCTTAAGGCCCTGGGAGTACGCCTGGCCGTGGACGACTTCGGCACCGGCTATTCCAGCCTGGCCTATCTGCGCCGCTTCCCCTTCGACACGCTGAAGATCGACCGCAGTTTCATCACCAACATCACCACCTCCCCCGACGAGGCCTCCATTGCCCAGACCATCATCGCCATGGGCCACGGCCTACGCCTGCAGGTGGTGGCCGAGGGCGTGGAAACCCTGGCCCAAGCCGCCTACCTGCGCCGCCGGCACTGCGACCAGCTGCAAGGCTACCTGTTCAGCCGGCCGCTGCCCGCCGCGGAAACGGCCTCGCTGCTCAAGGAGCGGCCCCGCATGGCCCTACCTCCCAGCACCCCGCCCGAGGGCGACCGCACGCTGCTGCTGGTGGACAGCGACGGTGAGGCGCTCGCCGCGCTGGCCGGTGTGCTGCAAAGCGCTGGCTATCGCACCTTGACCGCCACGGGTATCGAAGAGGCCTTCGACCTGCTCGCCCTCAACGGCGTTCGGGTGGTGATCGGCGGCCTGCACCTGCCGGAAATGCCCGAGCTCGAGTTCCACCGGCGCGTCATAGCCCTCTATCCCGAGCTCGCCTGCCTGGCCCTAGCCCGCCCCCAGGACGCATCAAGGGTCGCTGCCGCCGTCGACAGCGGCCTGCTCCACGGCTGGCTACCCGGCATCTGCCGAGAGCGAGAGCTGCTCGATCAGGTGCAGGCGGCCTTCTCCCTGGCCGCCTTGAGCGCAGCCCGCGGTGATGAACCCCTCGACGCCACGCCCTGCCCCTGACACCTAGCTCCGGCTACGACTTATCAGGCGGGCTCTGCCAGCCGACTCGTCGCAGGCGATGGCAGCATGGGGGGCGTATCAGACTGGTGCCGGTCACGCGACCCCAGCACGAAGGCGCTCATCAAAGCATTGAGGTGCTCGGCCTGTTCGCGCATATCGGCGGCAGCATTCGTGCTCTGCTCCACCAGGGCAACATTGCGCTGGGTGTTACCGTCCAGCTCACTGACCGCCTGGTTGACCTGAGCGATACCGGCGCTCTGCTCGCGAGCCCCGGCACTGATCTCGGCGATCACCGCGCCGACCCGCTCAACGCTGTGAACGATATCCTCCATGGTAGCGCCGGCATGCTGCACGATCTCTGCCCCGCGCCGGGTGTTGACCACCGATGCATCGATCAGCTGACGAATTTCATGGGCGGCATCGCCGCTGCGGCTGGCCAGGCTTCGCACCTCCTGTGCCACCACCGCAAAGCCGCGCCCCTGTTCACCGGCTCTCGCCGCCTCCACCGAAGCATTCAGCGCCAGGATATTGGTCTGGAAAGCGATGCTGTCGATCAGGGTGATGATCTCGCCAATTCTCTCGGCGGAGGCACTGATATCCTCCATGGTGACCCCCACCTCCTGCATCGTGTTCTCACCCCGGCGAGCCACCTCGGCGGTGGAGAGCGCCAGCGCATCGGCCTGCTGAGCCGAGTCGGCGCTGTGGCTGACCGTAGCGGTGATCTGTTCCATGGAGGCCGAGGTCTCCTGCAGGCTCGAGGCTTCCTGCTCGGTGCGGGCGGCCAGCGCCTCGCTCCCCTGGGCGATCTCCTCGGCCGTGAGGTATACCCGCTGGGCGCTTTCCTTAACATCAAGCAACAGCCCCTGCATACGCGCCGCAAAGGCATTGAACTGGGCCGCCAGACTACCGATTTCATCATGATGGGTCACACTCAGGCGGCGCGTCAGGTCACCATCACCCTCGGCAATCTCGCGCATGGCCTGTGCGGTTTGACGCAGCCGCAGGACCGTACTGCGCCCGATCATCACCGCCACTAACACCACAAGTCCGGCGATCATGGTGGCGATCACACCGTTGCGAATCAGGTCTTGCCTAGCTCCGTCGCGCAGGCCAGCCACCAGTGTTAGCACGTTATCGGCCAGCGCATCCTCTACAACCTTCAGCCGATCTATCTTGACCGACTGCCACTCGAACCAGCGCTCAGGATCGACATCAAAGGCCTCTCGCGCGACGCTGTGAAGCACCGCCCCGCGGAGTTCGTCCAGCCGTTGGATCTCTGGGCCAGCCAGCTGCGCGTCGAGCAGCCCGCGCTGCGCGGGGGAGGCAAGGATCCGAAAGCTGTTCAGCTGGGCTTCCTGGGCGCCAATCAGCGAGACAAAGCCCCGATACCCCTCACCATCGATTCGGTCCGCGCCGAACGCACGCGAGAGCAGCGCCCGCTCGATACCAGCCAGTTCCTTGGCACGCAGGAGGTTGTAGTAGGCCGCCAAGCTACGGGTAGTCTGTGCCTCATCGGTGACATGGCTAAGCTGGCCCACGATGCCGATCAGTTCTGTGTTGAGCTCGGTATACTGGCCAGGTGCCTGGGTAACCGAGACGCCGAACCCATCCACTCGCTGTCGTAGCGTCGATAGGTCGGCCAGCTGGGCTGTGACGGTTTCGATCGGCTGCCGGACCTGACTGTCACTCGCGCCATGCCCCAGTGCCTGCAGCTGTGCCTTGAAACGCTCGATCAGGCGGTCGGTTTGTACGCGCTGCGCCTTCAGCTCGTCGCCGAACTGCCGCCCCTGGGTGCCGAGGTAGATCGCCGTGCCACCCCGCTCACGCTGAAGCTCATGAACTAGGTCCCCGGCAGTCAGCGCCAGACCGGTCAGCCCATGCAGCTGACTCATATGACTGGCCAGCTGCTGACGCTCCAGCAGTTGCAGACCGGCAAAGCCCGCCATGGCCAGCAGCGGCAGCATCAGCGCCAACAGTATCTTGTGACCAATAGAGATATGACGAAACAAGTGCATGACAATCCCCACGCATTACCGGCAGCGCTCCTGCCGAGCTTGTTATGGTTGTTCCCAACTCAGCAGCCTAGGCCAATGCCAATATACCCCCATGATTCAGATCAATTTTTCGCCAACACTGCGAGACCGAGCGGACGTCATGCGTTGAATTTCGGACAATTCTAGCGGCTTGCTTTTCCCATCCTGCCGCTCTTGCCAACCGCCTCCTCGGCGACTTTGCTAGAATGCCGGCCTTAGCCCATTTCGCGAGCCTGAATCATGCGTGTCCTCGGCATCGAAACCTCCTGCGACGAGACCGGCGTCGCCCTCTACGACACCGAGCGCGGCCTGGCGGCCGATGCCCTCTACAGCCAGGTGGCCATGCACGCCGAGTTTGGCGGGGTGGTCCCCGAACTGGCATCGCGCGACCACACCCGCCGGCTGCTGCCGCTGATCGAGCAGGTGCTCGAACAAGCGGGGCTTTTCCGCGGCGAGCTCGACGCCATCGCCTATACCGCCGGACCCGGCCTCGTCGGCGCTCTGATGGTGGGGGCTGCCACCGCCCACGGCATGGCCCGGGCGCTGGGCATTCCGGTGCTCGGCGTGCACCACATGGAGGGCCACCTGCTGGCCCCGATGCTGGAGGACGCGCCGCCGGCCTTCCCCTTCGTGGCGCTGCTGGTCTCCGGCGGCCATACCCAGCTGGTGGAGGTGCAAGGGCTGGGGCACTACCGGCTGCTGGGCGAGTCGGTGGACGATGCCGCCGGCGAGGCCTTCGACAAGGCCGCCAAGATGCTCGGGCTCGACTACCCCGGCGGCCCCCAGGTGGCCCGCCTGGCCGAACGGGGCGACCCGGGGCGCTTTCGTTTTCCGCGCCCCATGACCGATCGCCCGGGGCTCGATTTCAGTTTCTCGGGGTTGAAAACCCACACCCTGACCGCCATCCGCCAACTCGAGGCCGATGGCGGGCTGGACGACCAGGCACGCGCCGACGTGGCCCGCGCCTTCGAGGAAGCGGTAGTGGATACCCTGGTGATCAAGTGCCGCCGCGCGCTGGACCAGACGGGGCTGAAGCGGCTGGTGGTGGCGGGCGGCGTCAGCGCCAACGTTCGCCTGCGCGAGCGCCTGGAGCGGGAGTGCGAGAAGCGCGAGGCCCGGGCCTGACTACCCCCGCGGGCGCTTTTGCACCGACAACGGGGCGATGATTGCCTATGTGGGGGCAGCCCGACTGCTGGCCGGCGAGCGCGACGAGATCGGCGTGATGAAGGCGGTCCCCGCTGGCCGATGGAGACCCTGGAGGCCCCCGCCAGACGCTGAGAGGCAGGATGATTGCGCTCTTTACGTCCGGGGCAGCCCGACTGCTGGCCGGCGAGCGCGACGAGGTCGGTGTGATGAAGACAGTGCCCCGCTGGCCGATGGATAGCCTGGCGCCACCCGCCTGACGGCCAGGCAACGAGACTCGCGATCCCGGGAACGAAACCCTGGCACTTCGCTTGCCGCTTGCACGTCGGGGCACAACATAATCCCTCACGGGTGCCCCTCACTCGACATCCCTATCGATTGACGTGCGCGGCGGCGCTCGTTGCCAGCGCTCCCGGGTAGATATCGCTTCGCTTCATTACCCGGCCTCGCCGTCCTGCACGACCGTGCCAACTCGCCCGCTATAGCCCCGGCTCGTCGCCGCGGCGCAGCCGGCGGATATTGAGCAGGTGGCGCACGAGCACCACCAGCGTGAAGGCGATCACCACTCCCGTATAGTCCGGCGCCAGCCACAGGCTGGCGAGGGGCGCCGCGGCGGCGCTGACCAGGGAGGCAACTGCGGCAGTGCGCACCCGCCAGGCCAACAGCGCCCAGAGCCCGGCGCACGCCAGTGCCACCCCGGGAGTCAGCACCAGCATCACGCCGAAGGCGCTGGCCACCGCCTTGCCACCGCGAAAGCGATGCCAGACGGGAAAACTGTGGCCGAGCAGCACCGCGAGCCCCACCAGCCCCTGGGCCCAGGGCGGCAGCCCCAGGTGGATCGCCAGCAGCAGCACCGGCATGCCCTTGGCGGCATCCACCAGCAGGGTGGCCAGCGCGAGCCGGCGGCCGTGGAGCCGCAGCACGTTGGAGAAACCCGGATTGCCGGAGCCGGCCCGGCGCGGGTCGCCCACGCCGGCCAGCCGACAAACGCTCAGCGCGCCCAGCCAGGAGCCGCTGAGATAGCCCAGCCCCATCAGCGGCAATAGCCACTCGACCACAGTCACCCGCTACTCGCCCTCCCGCACCTGATCTCGACGGCGGCCCCTGGCCGGCAAACCCCGCCGGAGCCGCATGGCCGCTGTCATCCCCTGGCCGGCTCACGTACAATCGGGCGCCTGCAGAGGATGCCGTGCATCCGCCACCACTAGTTAGCCGGTCGGGAGCCCGCCATGGACCAAGTTCTGATCGAGTCGCTCGGCGTGGACACCGTGATCGGCGTCTATGACTGGGAGCGTACCATCTCCCAGCGGCTGCTGCTCGACCTGGAGCTGGCCACCGACATTCGCCCCGCCGCCGCCGATGACGATATCACCCAGACCCTCGACTACGCGGCCATCTGCGAGCGCATCGCCCGCTTCGCCGCCGACCACCGCGTCGCCCTGGTGGAGACCTTCGCCGAGCGGCTGGCCGAGACGCTGCGCGAGGAGTTCGGCATCGCCTGGCTGCGCCTGACGGTTCGCAAGCCCGGCGCCGTGCCCGCCGCCGCCGCGGTGGGCGTGCGTATCGAGCGCGGCACGCCTCCGGGGAGCCCCTGATGGCCTGGGTCAGCGTCAGCATCGGCAGCAACATCGACCGTGACCGCCATATTCGCCGCTGCCTGGACGCCCTGCACGCCGAGTTCGGCGAGCTGGCGGTCTCCCGGGTCTTCGAAAGCGAGCCGGTCGGCTTCGAGGACGGGCGCAATTTTTACAACCTGGTGGTGGTCTTCGAGTCCCGCTGGACGGTGGGGGAGCTGCAGGCCTGGTGCAAGCGCCTTGAACTGGCCAACGGCCGCCGCCCCGATAGCCCCAAGTTCAGCCCCCGCACCCTGGATATCGACCTGCTCACGGTGGGCCGGCTGACCGGCGTCCATGACGGCGTCAGCCTGCCCCGCGACGAAATCACGCAGCATGCCTTCGTCCTTCAGCCGCTGGCCGAAGTGCTGCCGGACACCCCGCATCCGCTTACCGGCAGGCGCTACGTCGATCTCTGGGCCGAACTGGGCGCCGACTTCAAGGCCGCCGGCCAACGCCTGTGGCCGGTGGATTTTGTCTGGCCCCACCGCATAATGGGGTAGACTCACGGCTGGCCCGCGGAATGAACAAGGAGAAGACATGACAGCCAAATTTCGTCTGGTGACGCGCAGCGACTTCGACGGCCTGGTCTGTGGCGCGCTGCTCAAGCACCTGGACATGATCGACGACATTCTCTTCGTCCACCCCAAGGACATGCAGGACGGCAAGGTGGCCATCGGCGAGCGCGACATCACCACCAACCTGCCCTACGTGCCCGGCTGCCATCTGGCCTTCGACCACCACCTCAGCGAAACCCTGCGCAACGAGCAGCGGGCCGACAACCACATCATCGACCCCGACGCCCCTTCCGCCGCTCGGGTGCTGTGGCGCCACTACGGCGGACACGACGCCTTCCCCGCACGCTGGGACGACATGATGGAGGCGGTCGACAAGGGCGATGCCGCCCAGTTCAGCAAGGACGAGATCCTCGATCCCCAGGGCTGGGTGCTGCTCAACTTCATCATGGATGCGCGCACCGGGCTCGGCCGCTTCCGCGATTTCCGCATCTCCAACTATCAGCTGATGATGAAGCTGATCGACTACTGCCGGGAGCACAGCATCGAGGAGATCCTCGAGCTGCCCGACGTCCGCGAGCGGATCGACCTCTACCGGGAGCACTACGACAAGGCCCGCGAACAGATCCGTCGCTGCGCCACGGTCCACGACAACCTGGTGGTGCTCGACCTGCGCGACGAGGAGACGATCTTCGCCACCAACCGCTTCGTCATCTATGCGCTCTATCCCGAGTGCAACATTTCCCTTCACGTGATGTGGGGACTCAAGAAGCAGAACACCGTCTTCGCCATCGGCAAGTCGATCCTCGACCGCTCCAGCAACACCAATGTCGGCGAACTGTGCCTGGCCTACGGCGGTGGCGGCCACCGCAATGCCGGCACCTGCCAGATCGCCAACGATGAGGCCGAGCAGCGACTGCAAGAGATCATCGCCAAGATCAACGCCGACGGCTAAGCGGGGGCGCTACCCCTCCAGGGCCTTGGCCAGCGCGGCGGCGATAGCCTCGCCGCGCCGCCGCGCCAGCTCTTCTCCCAGGGCGCGGCCGCGAAACCCTTCGTCCAGCAGCGCCCTGGGCGCAAGGGCCGCCGCGGCCTGCCAGCCCCGGGCTGCCGCTTTCGCGAGCACCGGCGCCTCCAGGGCCAGCAGCGCCAGCAGCGGTGGGATGCGCTCCGGGCGCCGCCAGGCGTCGACGCCGTCCAGCCAGGCCTGCACGGCATCGACGCTCGGCTCGGGGTGGCGCCAAAGCTCCCGGGTCAGCGCCGCCTGACGCCCCAGGTCGCCGTAGGTCCGGGGCAGGCGCAGCCGCTCGGCGATGGCCGCCCGCGCTCCCTCGTCGAGATGCTCCACCAGCCGCGCCCAGCGCCAGCGCCGCTCGCCGCTCAGGTCGGCCGGCATCCGCTCGAGCCGTGCCAGCGCCGCCGACAGCGCCTGCTCATCACCGGCCAGCTCGGGCAGCAGCACGGCCAGGGCACCGCACTCGTCCAGGCAGCGGAAGTAGACCGCAGGCTGCGGCTCGCCCAGGGCCTTCTCGGTTTCGGTCCAGACCCGCTCGGCCACCAGGTGAGAGAGTTCGCCACTCTCGGCCAGCTGGCGCATCAGCGCTTGGGTCTCCTCGGCGATGACGAAGCCGAGCCCGGCGTAGCGGGCCAGGAAGCGGGCGGTACGTAGCACCCGCAGCGGGTCCTCGACGAAGGCTGGCGAAACGTGGCGCAGCACCCTCGCCTTGAGGTCGGCCAGGCCGCCGTAGGGATCGACCAGCTCGCCCTCGGGGGTCTCGGCCATGGCGTTGATGGTCAGGTCGCGGCGGGCCAGGTCCTCCTCCAGGGTCACCTCCGGGCTGGCGTGAACCACGAAGCCGGTATAGCCGTGGCCAGACTTCCGCTCGGTGCGCGCCAGGGCGTACTCCTCATGGGTCATCGGGTGCAGAAACACCGGGAAATCGCGCCCCACCGGCTTGAAGCCGCGGCGGCGCATCGCCTCCGGCGTCGCCCCCACCACCACCCAGTCGGTGTCCTTGACCGGCCAGCCGAGGCGGGCATCGCGCACCGCCCCGCCCACCCGATAGACCTCGAGCCCTTCGATGCCGGGATCGCGACCGTCATCCATGGTGGCCTCAGCGCTTGCGGCGGCTGGGCACGCTGACCCGCTCGCCGCTGTCGAGGTTGAGGGCGGTCAGGCTGCCGCCCCAAACACAGCCGGTGTCCAGCGCCTCGGCGCGCACCCGGGCGCCGGGCAGCCCGCCCTCCAGCGCCGCCCAGTGGCCGAACAGCAGCCGGGCCGCATCATCGCGGGGATACTGGAACCAGGGCGCGAAGCCCTCGGGGGCGCTGTCGAGCCCCTCCTTGGCGGTGAAATCCAGGCAGCCCTGGGCATCGATGAAGCGCATGCGGGTCAGCACGTTGACGATGACCCGCAGTCGGTCCATGCCGTCGAGGTCGTCGTGCCAGCAGGCCGGGCGATTGCCGTACATCCGCTCGAGAAAGGCGCCACTGCGCTCACCGTCGAGCCTCGCCGCCACCTCCTCGGCCAGCGCCTCGGCACGCCCCACCGACCACTGCGGCAGCAGGCCGGCGTGGGTCATCACGGTATCACGCTGCGCCGCATCGCCTCGTCGCACCAGCAGCGGGCGCGACTGCAGCCAGTCGAGCAGCGCCTCGCGGTCCGGGGCGGCGAGGATGGCGTCCAGGGTGTCCTTGCGGTTGAGCGCGGCCCCGCCGCGGGCCACCGCCAGCAGGTGCAGGTCATGGTTGCCCAGCACCGTCAGGGCGGCCTCGCCCAGCGCGCGCACCTCGCGCAGGCAGGCCAGCGAGCCCGGCCCGCGGTTGATCAGGTCGCCGGCCAGCCACAGCCGGTCGCGGCGAGGGTCGAAGTCGAGCCGCTCGAGCAGTTCGACGAATTCGGCGTGGCAACCCTGGAGGTCGCCGATGGCGTAGGTGGTCATGGCCACTCCCTGTGCGATATAAAGGCGCGCCGGACGCTCCGCGTCAGTGGACCTGGTTGGGACCGGCCAGCCGGAAGGGCGGCACCGCCACCTCGAAGGGCCGCTGGCTGGCGGTGTCCACGCAGGTGTAGTCGCCCTCCATCACCCCCACCGGGCCGTCGAGAATCGCCCGGCTGGTGTAGCGGAAGGTCTGCCCGGGGCCGATCATCGGCTGCTGGCCCACGACCCCCTTGCCGCGCACTTCCTGCACCTTGCCGCTACCCTGGGTGATCTTCCAGTGACGCGCCAGCAGCTGCACGCTGCGCGGCGAGTGGTTATGAATGGTCACCGTGTAGCTGAACACATAGCGCGACTCGTCCGCCGAGGACTCCTCCTCGCGGAAGGCCGGCTCCACGTCGATGCGAATCTCGCCGGCATAAGGAGTCTCCGATGCCTGGGTCATGGGGTCGCCTCCGTCGCGGCCAGATGGTTGGCGATACGCACGAACTCTTCCACGTTCAGGGTCTGGGGGCGACGCGCGGGGTCGATCCCCAGGGCCTCGAGTGCAGCCCCGTCGACCAGCCCCTTGAGGTTGTTGCGCAGCGTCTTGCGCCGCTGCCCGAAGGCCTGGCGCACCAAGCGAAACAGCAGCGCCTCGTCCTCGGCCGGATGCGGCGGCTCGCCGTAGGGGGTCAGCCGCACGATGGCGGAGTCGACCTTGGGGCGTGGCACGAAGGCTTCCGGCGGCACCACGAACAGCGCATCCACGCGGCAGCGGTACTGAGCCATCACCGAGAGCCGCCCCAGTCGGCCCCGCCAGGGGCCGCCGCGAGCCGGTCGACCACCTCCTTCTGCAGCATGAAGTGCATGTCGGCGACGGCATCGCCCGCCTCGAGCAGGTGACCGATCAGCGGCGTGGAGATATTGTAGGGCAGGTTGCCCACCACGCGCAGCGGCTCGCCCGCGCCGCGCAGGGCGCGAAAATCAAACTTGAGGGCGTCGCCCTCGTGGATCACGAAGTCGGGGTGGTTGAAGAACTGCACCCGCAGCCCCGGTATCAGGTCGCGGTCGAGCTCGATCACCTCGAGGCGACCGCCGGCGGCCTCCAGCAGCGGCTCGGTGAGGGCGCCCTGGCCTGGGCCGATCTCCACCAGGCGGTCGTCGGGGCGCGGCGCGATGGCCCGCACGATGCGCGAGATGATGCCGGGGTCGCGCAGGAAGTTCTGGCCGAAGCGCTTACGGGCCCGGTGAACCGGGGGCGAGCTGCCATTCAGGGGTGTCCTTCTGTCTCTGTCTTGAGTGCGGTAGTGACTTCAATGCGGGGCTGATCTGGCGGCACGCCTGCGAGCGGGGCCGGCCTTCCGGAGGCGCTGTGAATACGTCCCTGTACGCTACCGACGCCATCCCTGGCGTAGGACCTCCTCTTTGGCTTGCCCCAGCGCCCCTCGCGTTGGTGCAAAAAGAACTTCCAGCCATCTCAGCGGCCAGGGCCACGGCCACGGCCAGGCTGCCGGGGTCGGCGCGGCCGCTGCCGGCCAGGTCCAGGGCGGTGCCGTGATCCACCGAAGTGCGCGGAAACGGCAGGCCCAGGGTGATATTGGCGGCGCGCCCGAAGCCGGCGTACTTGAGCACCGGCAGCCCCTGGTCGTGGTACATCGCCAGTACCGCGTCGACGCCGGCCAGGTGGCGCGGTGTGAACAGGGTATCCGCCGGCAGCGGCCCGTCAAGGTCGAGGCCCTCGTCGCGCAGCCCGGCCAGGCAGGGGCGATGATCTCGAGCTCTTCGCGCCCCAGGTGCCCGCCCTCGCCGGCGTGGGGATTGAGCCCGCAGACCGCGATGCGCGGCCGCTCGACGGCGAACCAGCGCCGCAGATCGGCGTGCAGAATGCGCAGGAGACGCGCCAGGCGCGGCGCGCGGATGGCATCGGCTACCTCACGCAGCGGCAGGTGCGTGGTGGCCAGCGCCACCCGCAGCGCCGAGCCGCCCTGCCAGTCGGGCGCGGCGGCGTGCAGGGCGCTGTCGGTGGCCAGCATCATCACAACCTCGTCGACGCCGCAGGCGTCGCGCAGGTACTCGGTATGCCCCGTGAAGCCGGCATGGCCGGCCTCCAGGATCACGCCCTTGTGCAGTGGCGCGGTGACCATGCCGGCGGCGTGACCGGCGCGACAGGCGGCCACCGCCACGTCGAGGGTCTCCAGCACGTAGTCGGCGTTGGCCGTGGCCAGTTCCCCCGCTCGGCTCGGCGCCCGCAACGCCACCGGCCACACCGGCAGCACCCCGGCGCGGGGCGCGGGCACCGGCTCGCCGGGCGAGAGCCGCGGCAGCGACAGATCGAGCCCCAGCAGGGCGGCGCGCTCGGCCAGCAGGGCCGGGTCGCCCACCGCGACCAGCCGTGCCGACGGCGGTGCGGCGGCCGCCAGCTTCAGCGCTAGCTCGGGGCCAACACCGGCGGGTTCACCGGTGGTCAGCGCCAGCACCGGCGCCTGGGCCGCATCGGCCATCAGCGCGCGGCCGACAGGCGATTGTCGATGAAGGCCTCGGCACGGATCTCCTGGATCCACGCCTCCAGGGCCTCGTTGGCCTTGCGCTGGAACACCGCCTGGCGCGCCTGCTCACGGCTGACCGCACCGCCCTGCTGTTCGATGAAGCGCTCGACCTCGCGCTCGCTGACGTTGACCCGGTTACCCACCTGGCGCTGCTGAAGCTCGTGCATCAGCATCTCGCGGCGAATCTCTTCACGCACGGAGGCGAGCGTCAGGCCGTCGGCCTCCAGGGCGTCGGCGAACTGCTCCAGGCTCATGCCGTTCTCTTCGGCGATGGCGCGCATCTGGCGATTGAGCTGAGTATCGTCCACCGAGAGCCCCGCCTCGGCGGCCTTCTGCAGCTGGATCTCCTCGAGGATCAGCCGTTCGAGGACCTGCTCGCGCATCACCGACTCCGGCGGCAGGTTCTGGGCCTGTTCGCCGGTCAGCTGGCTGCGCGCCTGCTCCAAGCGATCGCTGAGCTGGCTCTCCATGATCGCCTGCTGGTTGACCACCGCCACGATGCGGTCCAGCGACTGACGCTCCAGCGGCTGGAAGCTCTGCGCCTGGGCGCCGAGCGACAGGGCCCCGAGGCACAGCGCCAGGATGACGCCCAGGGTGGCGATTCGGGGAGTGCGCATGTCGTTCTTTCCTCTCATCATGTCTCTCGTTTGCCGACCACGCGGGTCGTTCAGAAGGCCGTGGCGCGGTAGCCCGGCACGGCCCGTTCGAAGTAGTCTCCGGCATCGCCGCCCACGCCGCCGAGGCCCTTCAGCACGAAGCGCAGGAAGATGCCGCGGTCGGTGGTGTCGTCTTCGACCCGGGCGGTGTCGTTGTCGTCGACCCACTCGCGCCAGACCAGCTGCAGACCATAGCAGCAGTCATTCCACTGCACACCCGCCAGCTGCTCGAGGAAGCGGTCGTTGGTGTAGTCGTAGAGGGCGCGGCCGATCAGGTCGATCCGCGGCGAGGTCTTCCAGGCAAACGACACATCATACTCTTCGCGGTTGAAGTCACGGAAGGCGTCGTCGCCGGGCTCGACCGACGGATCGAAGCCTTGGAGTTCCCAGCGGTACCCCAGGTTCAATACGTGGCCGGCGGGGGCACGGTACTGCAGGTCGAGGGAGGCGCGTTCGGTCTGCTCGAAGTGGTCGTCGTAGAGCCACTGCCAGCGGGTGCGCCAGCGCTCGGTCACCTGCCAGTCGGCGCGGGCGACCAGCGGTGAGCGGTCCCGGGTGGCACGGTACCAGCCCTGGAAGTCGTCATTCCGCGCCGGCACCGTGTCCGGATCCCCGTCCATGTCGATGCGCCGGTCGTCGAGGTAAAACGCCTGCCCCACGCCGACCGCCAGGCGCTCACGCCCGCGGTCATCTTCCAGCAGGCGCGAGTCGAGGCCCAGCGATAGGCGATTGAGATCCCCACCCGGTCGGCGCCGGAGAATCGGTACGGCGACCAGAGCCGCTCCCAGGAAAAGGCGCGCTCGCTGGTATCGAAGTCGGGAAACTCGGTTTGGTCGCGAGCCGGCACATAGGCGTAGTTGAAGCGCGGTTCCAGGGTCTGGCGATAGTCGCGCCCGCCCAGCGCCAGCTCGCGCTCGAAGACCAGGCCGCCGTCGAGGCTGCTCACCGGCAGCGTCCGGGAGAGCGAGGTGTCGCGGTCGGTCTCGCGCCGGCCGTAGTCCAGGGCGTAGCCGGTGTAGAGCCACTCGACCCGCGGCTCCAGGTGCCCCCAGCGCTCTTCGAAGCGCCAGCCGGTGGCCGGCGAGAGGTGCAGCCGGGTGCCAAGCGCCGCCTCCCGGTCACGGGGAATCGCGGTCTCATCCACGTCGCGCCAGAAATAGGTCAGGTTGGAGCGCCACTCCTGGTAGAGGCCACCCGGCTGCGACCAGCGCGCGTCGGCACTCAGGCTGGGCAGACGATAGAAGGGCTTGTCGCGGTCGCGCAGCGGATCGTCGAGGCGCTGGAAGCCCTGGGCCCGGGCGTCCAGTCGCCAGACATCGCCGCCGTAGTGGAGCCGGGCCAGACGGGAGAGGTTTGAGGGGCTGTCGCCGAAGACGCTGCCGAAGTCGTCGAAGTAGCGCCCGTCGCTGGCCGCCCCGTAGCGCAGCTGGTAGCCGGTGCGCTCATCGAAGCGCCCCTGGTGCCGGTAGTCGAGGTACCAGCGATCCTCCCCCTCGAAGCGCCGCGAGGGAGCGGCGGGGTCGTCGCTGGAGCCGCCGCCGTCGCGGGCCAGGTAGGCGCCCTCGATCTGCCCGGCGTCGGTGGGGAAGAGGTAGCGATATTCGCCGCCCAGCAGCAGGCCACGGTCGCTGATCCAGCGCGGGGTGATGGTGGCGTCGTGGTTGGGCGCGATATTCCAGTAGAACGGCTGGGCGTAGTCCAGGGCGCCACCGGAGACGCCGATCTCCGGCCACAGAAAGCCGGTATGGCGCCGGTCGTCGATGGGAAAACGCACCCAGGGCCAGTAGAAGACCGGCACCCGACCCAGCTCGAGCCGCGCATGGCGGGCGGTGCCGAAGCCGCTTTCGCGGTCGAGCACCACGTCGCCGCCGACCAGCCGCCACTGCTCGCTGCCCGGGTCGCAGGTGGTGAAATTCGCCGAGGTCAGGCGAAAGCGCCCGTCCTCCTGGCGCGCCAGGCGCAGCGCCTCGCCGCGCAGATGGCGGTCATGGATCACGTAGTGGGCAGCGTCGATACGCACGGCATCGCTGACCAGCGAGACCTCGGCGGCCTCGCCGCGCACCAGCAGATTCTGATCCCGCAGCGCCAGGGGGCCCTCGGCGAAGGCGCTTTCGCGGGCTGCCGGCACGCTGACGCGCGGCGATTCCAGCTGGCTGTCGCCGCGGCGCAGCACCACCTCGCCGCCGAGGATCGTCTCGCCGTCCTCGCCGTAGAAGGCGGTATCGGACTCGCTGCGCACCTGGCGCGGGTCGTCGGGGGCGGGCAGGCGATAGTCGGGCATCACGTAGACGCCGCGGCACAGCGCGTCCGCCGGCCGCTCGTCTCCCCAGGGGCGCCAGTCGAGACGCTCGGCCGGCATCGGCTCGGCCGCGGCCGGCGGCGCGCCGGCGCCCAGGCCCAGGGGGATCAGGCCGGAGGTGATCAGGCCGGCAAGGGCCATCCCTGAGTATCGCTTGCCCATGGTGCTCGCTGTCCTCGGCGAAGAGAGTCGGTATTATACAGATCGCATCCCGCCTGTCGTATGCGCCGCGGCCGCCGAGCCAGCATGCGGCGGCGTCCCACGGGCGTCAACCGCCGATGCCCGACACTCGCAAGGAGCCCGAATGACCGAGGCCGATTCTCCGACACGACTGAGCCAGCTGCGCCGCTGGGCGGCCGAGCGACACGGTCTCGCCGCCGATGCCCTGGACCTGCGGCTGGCCGCCGGCGACGCCAGCTTTCGTCGCTACTATCGACTGCGCCTACCCGACGGGACGACGCGCATGCTGATGGATGCGCCGCCCGAGCGGGAGGACAGCCGCCCCTTCGTCGCCATCGCCCGCCGCTGGCGCGCCGGCGGCCTGCCGGTGCCCGCCCTGCACGCCGAGGCGCTTGAGACGGGCTTTCTCGAGCTCGACGACCTGGGCGACACCCCCTTGCAGCACTGCTTTGACGGCGACGACCATCCCGCGACCCTGGCCTGGCACGAACGGGCCATCGCGCTGATCCATGCCCTGCAGAACCGCGCCTCGCCGGACGCGCTGCCGCCCTATGACGCCGCACTGCTCCAGCGCGAGCTGGACCTCTTTCCCAACTGGTGTCTGGACGAGTGGCTGGGGGTCGCCGCGCCCCCGGGCTGGGAGGCGCTGCGCGAGGCGCTGGTCGACTCGGCGCTGGCACAGCCGGTGGTCGCGGTGCATCGCGACTTCGACGCCATGAACCTGATGGTCCAGGATGACAGTCTCCATCTGATCGACTTCCAGGACGCGGTGGCCGGCCCGCTCAGCTACGACCTGATCTCGCTGCTCCGCGGCCGCTACTGCCGCTTCGCCGCCCCGCGCTTCGCCGCCTGGGTGGAGGCCTTCCGGCAGCGCGCCGCGGCAGAGGGCCGCCTGCCCTCGCGCACCGACCCGGCCGCCTTCCTGGCTCAGACCCAGGCCATGGCCGCCCAGCGCTCTCTCAAGGTGCTGGGCATCTTCTGCCGGCTGACCCTGCGCGACGGCCGCGACGGCTACCTGACCCGCCTCCCCCACTTCCTCGCCCACCTGGAGGACAGCCTGGCGGGGCTCGACGGCCACGAGGCCTTCAAGGCCTGGCTGGGGGAGACCTTCCGCCCCACCCTTGAGGCACGGCTGGAGCGCGGCGCGTGAAGGCGATGATCCTGGCCGCGGGGCTCGGCAAGCGCATGCGCCCGCTCACCGACCATTGTCCCAAGCCGCTGCTGCCGGTGGCGGGCAAGCCGCTGATCGTCCACCACCTGGCGCGGCTGCGCGAGGCGGGCATCGTGGAAGTGGTGATCAACGTGAGCTACCGGGCCGAGCAGATCGTGGACGCGCTGGGGGACGGCGCCGCATACGGGGTGCGCATCGCCTGGAGTCGCGAGGTGGCGCCGCTGGAAACCGGCGGCGGCATCCGCCAGGCGCTGCCGCTACTGGGGGAGGCGCCCTTCCTGCTGATCAACGGCGATGTCTGGTGCGACCTGGACCCGACCGCGCTTTCGCCGCTGGGCGACGACCTGGCCCGGCTGGCGCTGGTGGACAACCCCGGCCATCATCCCCAGGGCGACTTCCACCTCGACGCCCGGGGGCGGGTGCACGCCGAGGGCGAGCCGCGGCTGACCTTCGCCGGGGTCAGCCTGATGCGTCCCGAACTGGTGGCCGCGGAGCCCCCGGCGCCTTCGCCCTGGCCCCGCTGCTGCGCCGGGCCATGGCCGAGGGGCGCGTGAGCGGCCACCATCACCCTGGCCAGTGGGTCGACGTGGGCACCCCCGAGCGGCTGGCCGAGCTCGACCGGCGCCTGGGGGGCTGAGCCGAAGCTACCTCCGCCATCCCTGGTCCTCGGACCCCCTCTGCGGCCTGTCCCCGGCGCCTCTCGCTATGGCGCCTCTCGCTATGGGAAGCTGCGATACCCCTGTATGCTGGCCCACTTTACCCGACGATCAAAAAAGGAACCCTTGTCATGAAAGCCTCTGTGAAATGGACTGACGGTCGCCAATTCGTTGCCGGGGGTTGTAGAAAGCCGGAAGCGGCCACGGTGGCCGTCCTGGGTCAGCGCATCTAAACCAATCGGAAGGAGTTCAGCTCGTGAAAGCCTCAATCAAATGGACCGACGGTCGCCAATTCGTTGCCGAATCAGGAAGCGGCCACAGCGTGGTCATCGACGGCCCGCCCGACCACGGCGGCCGCAATACCGGGCCGCGCCCCATGGAGATGATGCTGATGGGCATGGGCGCCTGCGCCTCCTTCGACGTCATGGAGATCCTCGAGAAGGCCCGCGCCTCGGTGACCGACTGCGTGGCCCAGGTGGAGGCCGAGCGCGCCGATGCGGTGCCGGCGGTGTTCACCAGGATCCACGTCCACTTCACCGTGGCCGGCCGCGGCCTGAAGGAGGCCCAGGTCAAGCGGGCGGTGGCGCTCTCCGCCGAGAAATACTGCAGCGCCTCCATCATGCTCGCCCAGGGCGGCGTCGAGATTACCCACGCCTATACGATCCTGGAGGAGTAGGCGCTGACCGAGTGCCTATCGCCAGCGGCCCCGGGGCAAACGGCCGCTGGCTGCGTCGGTCCGATCAGACCCGATAGACGCTCTTGGTCATCACCTTGGACATCAGCGACATGCCGAACTTGACCGGGGCGGGAAAGCGGCTGCCCCCGGCCTCCAGCGCCAGCTGGGCATGGTGCGCCTCGTCGATGGCCATCTGCCGCAGCACCGCGCGGGAGCGGTGATCGGCGGCGGGCAGCCTGACCAGGTGATCCTCCAGGTGGTGGCCGACCTGCTCCTCGGTGGCGGCCACGAAGCCGAGGCTCACGCGATCGCCCACCGCGCCGGCCACGGCCCCCAGCCCGAACGAGGCGGCATAGAAGACCGGATTGAGCAGGCTGGTGCGCCCGCCGAGTTCCTGCAGGCGGTCGTCGCACCAGGCCAGGTGGTCGATCTCCTCCTGGGCCGCCTGCTCCATCTGGCCGCGCACCTCGGGCAGCTTGGCGGTCAGCCCCTGGCCCTGGTAGAGCGCCTGGGCGCACACCTCGCCGGTATGGTTGATGCGCATCAACCCTTCGGCATGGCGGCGCTCCTCCGGGGTCATGTCGTCATCGCGGATGTCCGGCGTCATCGGCGATGGCCGGGAGGAACGGGCCGCATGGGGCACCAGGGTGCGCAGTACGGTATCGAACTGATGGATCAGCGCGTCGGCGCGGCTCAGCTTGCGGTTCATGGCAACCCTTCTGGCAGGTCAGGTTCGGCGTCGGTTCCCCATTCTAGCCGAGTCGGGCACCGGTCAGAAGTTCCCGCCCGGCATGACGGCAACACCACCCTGAGCGGGTGGCGTTTCGGGGGTATGCACCTGATGCGTCGAACACCTTGACGCGCGCGATTGACACCGCAGGGCGCCAGCTAGCCAGCCGGCCAAGTAAAGCGTCGACCGCCCATCAGGTGCATATGAATATGATAGACCGTCTGTCCCCCTGGTCATTGCAGTTCATGACCACCCGGTAGCCCTCCTCGGCGAAGCCGCGCTCCTCGGCCAGCCGGGCAGCGATGAGCGGCAGCCGCCCGACCAGCGCCTGGTCATCCTCGCTGATATCGTTGAGGGTGGCGATATGACGCTTGGGAATGATCAGGATATGGGTCGGCGCCTGGGGATTGATGTCGTTGAAGGCGAGCACCTCGTCGTCCTCGTAGACGATATCGGCGGGAATCTCGCGGTTGACGATCTTGCAGAACAGACAATCCATGGGCATTCGCTCCTGTGGGAATGAAGATGGCGGCCGCCGCAGGCCGCTCAGCGAAAGCGGCGCTGGGCCAGCAGGTGGCGCACCAGCGGTGCCAGGATCAGCTCGATGGCCAGCGACATCCGCGCGCCCGGCACCACGAGCGTGTGGGGTCGGCTCATGAAGGAGTCCTTGATCATCGCCAGCAGCCAGGGAAAATCCACCGTGGCGGGGTCACGGAAACGGATCACTACGAAGGACTCGGCGTCGTTGGGAATATCCTGCACCTCGAAGGGGTTGGAGGTGTCCACCGTGGGCACCCGCTGGAAGTTGATGTGGGTGCGCGAGAACTGCGGCTGGATATAGCGCACGTAATCGTCCATGCGCCCGAGGATGGTGTCGATCACCGCCTCCTGGGAGTGGCCGCGCAGCTTGGTATCCCGGTCGATCTTCTGGATCCACTCCAGGTTCATGGTGGGCGCCACGCCCACCAGCAGATCCACGTGCCGGGCGATGTCGTAATCGGCGGTGACCAGGCCGCCATGCAGCCCCTCGTAGAAGAGCAGATCGGTGCCGCAGGGCAGGGCCTGCCACTCGGTGAAGGTGCCGACCCGATAGCCCGCCTCGATCATCTGCTTGTCTTCGGCATGGATATAGTGGCGATAGGTCCCGGTGCCATATTCGCCGTACTCCTGGAACAGCGCCTCGAGGCGGTCGAGCAGGTTGGCCTGCACGGCGAAGTGGGAGAGCTCGTCCTTGCGCTCGGGCTCATCACGGAAGATCCGCGCCAGTTCGTCGCGGGTATAGCGATGGAAGGCGTCGCCGTCGACGAAGGCGGCGTGCACGTCCTCGCGCAGGAACATCCGTTCGAAGGTCCGCTTCACCGTGGTGGTCCCGGCCCCGGACGAGCCGGTCACGGCGATGATCGGGTACTCGCGCGACATCAGGCGCTCCCCGCTCCGGCAATGGCCTGCTGCACGGCCTCGGGAATCGCCACCGGGCGCCCGATGGCCGGGTCGACCAACATCACGTTGAGCCGGGCGGTGGCCACGGGCTTGCCGCCCTCGGCGTGACACACCCGATGATAGACGACCAGCGCCTTGCCCTGCGGCGACGGGATGGCCGTCTCCACCACCAGCGCATCCGGCCAGCGGGCCTCGGACTGGTACTGCACGGCGAGATCGGCCACCACGCTGGGGAAGCCGCCCAGGTCCCATTCGGTGAGCCCGAGGGCCCCGAAGGCCTGGATGCGCGCCTCGTGGAGCAGCGACACCAGGGTGTCGTGACCCAGGTGGCGGCCATAGTTCATGTCGGTGATGCGCACCGACAACGGATGGCGGTGAATCACCGCCTGGGCGGGAAACTCGAGTCTGATGCGTTCCATCCTCGCTCCGTCTCGTTGTTGTTGGGGAGGGATTTGCCAGGCCGGATCAGTCGGCCCGGCGCTCGCGGGCAATGGCGCGATGGGCGATATCGCGGCGGTACTGGACCGCCTCCCAGGTGATGGCGTTCACCTCCTGGTAGGCCAGATCGCGCGCCGCCTCGACACCCTCGCCCAGTGCCGTGACGCACAGCACCCGACCGCCGGCGGTAACGATCTCGCCGCGGTCGTTCTCCGCCGTGCCGGCATGGAAGACCTTGCAGTCGCGGGACTCGGTGGCCTCGAGACCGCGGATGACATCGCCCTTGGGATAGCTGCCCGGATAGCCGCCGGCCGCCATCACCACGCCCACCGCAACCCGCGGGTCCCAGTCGCAGGTATGACCCGCCAGCTCGCCGCGCGCGCCGGCCAGACACAGCTCGGCCAGGTCCGACTGCAGCCGCATCATGATCGGCTGGGTCTCCGGGTCACCGAAGCGGCAGTTGTACTCGATGACCTTGGGGTTGCCCTCGGCATCGATCATCAAGCCGGCGTAGAGAAAGCCGGTGTAGGGGTGCCCCTCCTTGGCCATGCCGCGCACCGTGGGCAGGATCACCCGCTCCATGATGCGCTCGTGGACGCTCTCGGTGACCACCGGCGCCGGCGAATAGGCGCCCATGCCCCCGGTGTTGGGGCCGGCGTCGCCGTCCAGGGCCCGCTTGTGATCCTGGCTGGTGGCCATGGGCAGCACCGTCTCGCCGTCCACCATGACGATGAAGCTTGCCTCCTCGCCCTCCAGGAACTCCTCGATCACCACCCGCGCCCCGGCGTCGCCGAAGGCATTGGCCTCGAGCATGTCGCGCACCGCCGCCTCGGCCTCAGCGAGGGTCATGGCCACGATCACCCCCTTGCCGGCGGCCAGGCCATCGGCCTTGATGACGATGGGCGCCCCCTGCTCGGCGAGATACGCAAGCGCCGGCGCCACCTCGGTGAAGGTGCGATAGGCGGCGGTGGGAATCGCATGGCGGGCCAGGAAGTCCTTGGTGAACGACTTGGAGCCCTCGAGCTGGGCGGCCCCGGCGGAAGGACCGAAGATCGCCAGCCCCGCCTCCTGGAAGCGGTCGACCACGCCCGCGACCAGCGGGGCCTCGGGACCGACGATGGTGAGGTCGACGCGCTGCTCGCGAGCGAAGGCCACCAGGCCGTCGAGGTCGTCGACGCCGATGGCGACGTTCTCGAGCCCGGGCTCGCGGGCGCTGCCGGCATTGCCGGGGGCGACGAAGACGCGCTCGACGCGGGGCGACTGGGCGACCTTCCAGGCCAGGGCATGTTCGCGGCCACCGCCGCCGATGATCAGAACCTTCATCCGCTGTTCTACCTATAAAACGACTGGGAACGGGCACGACGCCTGCGCCCTGGGGACGCAGGCGAAAAATATCGCCGCATTATGTCAGAAAGACGCCGCCATCGCCGCCCCGGTCACGACGTCTTGGAGTCGTCATCGTCGTTGTTCTGGGGGCCTCCCTGACCGATGGTCTGCTGCCAGAAGCGCATGTTCTCCTCTGCCAGGTCGCGCATCAGCTCCATGGGCGAGTGGCGCATGGCCTGCTGCCACTGATCCTGCATGCGCTTCTGCTGCTCAAGCATCAGCCGCGTGCCCTGCTCCAGGTAGCGCGCCAGCGGCAGCGGCTGGGCCATGTCGTAGACGCGGATGAACTCCGCCAGCAGGTCGTTGGAGAAGACCTCCGCCTCGCCGTCGGCCTGCTCCTGCTCGATGATGATCGACAGCAGAATGGTCCGGGTCAGGTCCTCGCCGGACTTGGCGTCCTCGACGCGAAAAGGCTCCTGATCGAGGATCAGGCGACGCAGATCCTCCAGGGTCACATAGCGGCTCTGTTGGGTATCATAGAGCCTGCGGTTGGCATATTTGCGTATGACGCGCACGGCGGCACTCCTTGTTCATGGCAGGCAGCGTTGCCTTCATACTGCCATTGTGCACTGCGCCACCGCCCTTGCAACTCGAACCGATGCGACGAGGCCCGATGAACCTGATCCTGCTTGCCCCCGAGGACATCGAAGACAGCCGCCAGGCCCGGGTACGCGACCCGCGCCGACTGCGCCACTTGAGGGAGATCCACCGCGCCGGAATCGGCGATCGCCTGACGCTGGGCGTTCAGGGCGGCGGCATCGGCCGCGGCGAGCTCGTGGCGCTTGACGCCCACGAGGCCCGCTTCACGCTGGACGCCATGAACCAGCCGCCGCCCCCACCGCTGCCGGTGCATCTGGTGCTGGCCCTGCCGCGCCCGCGGATGCTGGCCCGCAGCCTCGAGCATGTCACCGCCCTGGGCGTGAAGCAGATCACCCTGCTGCACACCCGCCGCGTGGAGAAGAGCTACTGGCAGTCCCCGGAGCTCGGCGAGCAGAAGATCCACGACCATCTGGTGCTGGGGCTGGAGCAGTCCCGAGACACCGTGATGCCCCAGGTGAACCTGGCCAGGGGGTTTCGCCCCTTCGTCGAGGAGCGGCTGGCGGGGCTGCTGGCCGGGCGGCGCGGCCTGCTGGCGCATCCGGGCATGCCCAGCCCCTGCCCCCGCGGCCTCGACCAGCCCACCCTGCTCATCGTCGGGCCGGAGGGTGGCTTCATCCCCTATGAGGTCGAACGGCTGCTCGAGGCCGGCTGCGAGGGCATCCATCTGGGCCCGCGTATCCTGCGCGTGGAGACGGCGGTGACCGCCCTGCTCGCCCGACTTTTTTAGGTTCTTCGCAGACTGGCGTGAACTTGCCCTGTGGAAGGGGCGGTTCGACGCCTCGACTTCAGCTCGCGAAGTAGCGCGCAGCGCTACCCAAGGGGCGCCTCCGGCGCCTTCGCCCGGCAGAGCCGGCCTCCCACTATAAAACCTGCCAAACATGTTCACGCTAAAGTGCAAAGAACCTTTTTAGATGCCGACACGGTGACAAGGAACTCTGCCCGGCATGCATCAGTCATGAGTGATATGCCCGCCCAAAGGGGCGATGGGTTTGCTGCATCGAGCAGATCGACAGCGCTGAACAAGCTGTCGTCTACACTGAGGGCCACATCATGGAAAAGGAGGACGCCTAATGGCACAGCGCCGCTTTGCAAGGACGACTCTCGCTACCGCCGTGGGCTTGCTGACCGCTAGCCTCGCGGCGGGCGCTCATGCGCAGTACGAGCCCCAGGGCCTCTACTCGGTCCAGTCGATTCTCGACGCCGACGTCTACTTCGAGTCCATCCCGGACACAGAAGCCAGCAGCGTGGCAGACGTGCTGCTCGGGGATGACATGCGGGTTCACGGCCTGGTGGTACGCCCCGACGGCGAACTGGGGCTCGGCGACACCCCGCTGGTGGTCACCAACCCCCACTACCATCTCGTCACCCACGAAGACGCGGACGGCCAGATCACCCACGATGTGATCGTCGACACCCCCGAGGAGGCCCTCGAGGAGATGCCCCACTACGATCAGGACTGGTGGGATCTGGCCCGCGAGCGGGCGCGCGAGGCCTGGGATACCACCCAGGAGGGTGCCATCAGCGCCTGGCACTACACCCGGGAAGGCGCCGACCGCATCGGCGAAGGGGCCGAAAGCGCCTGGGAGCGCACCCAGGAGGGCGCTCAGAGGGCTGGAGAAGCCATTGAGGAGGCCATCGACAACATGACCGACTAGGCCTCCACCATGGCCAACTGCGCCCCTGCCCTTGGCGGGGGCGCTTGTCGTTCGGCCGTGTGTGCCGGGCTAGGGCTCAGCGCTGCAGCCGCTCCAGCAGCCGCCGGGTGGCGAAACCGTCGGGAGTGGTACCGATCTCACGCTGGTAGGCGCGCAGCCCGCGGCGGGTATTGGGGCCCATGATGCCGTCGGCGGCGCCGACATCGAAGCCACGGGCGTTCAAGGCCTGCTGCATGTCGCGGACCTGGCGGCGCGCCAGCGGCTGCTCGTCCCGGGGCCAGCCCGCCACGATACCGTCACGACCGGCGATCTCATTGGCCAGGGTCCCCACCGACAGCGCATAGCTGGTGGCATTGTTGTAGCGCAGAATGGCCCGGTAGTTGGGTCCCACCAGGAAGGCCGGCCCCCGGGCGCCGGCCGGGGCGATCACCGACGCCTGTTCGAACGCCGGCAGCGCCTCACCGCCGCGGGCACGCACGCCCTGCTCGGCCCAGTCGCGACTGCTGCGCCGCGTGGAGAGCTCGGTCTGGGCGTAGTCGAAGTCGTCGGGCAGCTGCACCTCCACGCCCCAGGGCTCGCCCTCTCGCCAGCCGGCACGGGCCAGATAGTTGGCGGTGGAGGCCATGACGTCGGGAATGCTGCCCCAGATATCGCGTCGCCCATCGCCGTCGCCATCCACCGCGTAGGCTTCGAAGCTCGAGGGGATGAACTGGGTGTGCCCCATGGCACCCGCCCAGGAGCCCACCATCTGCTGGGGGGCAATATCCCCGGACTCGATGATCCGCAGCGCCGCCATCAGCTCGCCCGGGCGAAGTCGCTACGGCGGCCGTCGTAGGCCAGGGTGGCCAGCGCCTCCAGGGTGGAAAAGTCACCGAAGTTGCCGCCGTAATTGCTCTCGATCCCCCAGATGGCGACGATGATCTCCGCCGGCACGCCATAGCGGGCTTCCATGCGCCGCGCGGTGTCGCGGTGCTGGGCGAGTTTCTCGGCCCTGGGTCACGCGTGCCGCCGAGACGGCGGTATCCAGGTACTGCCAGATCGGGCGCACGAACTCCGGCTGAGAGCGATCGAGTTCGATCACCCGCGGTCGATAGCGGATGCCGTCCAGGGCGCTGGCCAGGGTCGCCTCGGAGATGCCCTCGGTACGAGCCTCGTCTCTAAAGCGGGCCAGCCAGGCATCGAAGCTAGCGGGGGAGACGGCTCCGCGGCAACGGGTTCGACCGATGCATTGTCGGCGGCCACGGCAGCATCGGGGGGCGACGCCTCGTCGGCGCTGGCCTCGCGCACGGGGCCGCCCTGACAGCCGGTCAGAACGCTTAACAGCAGGCTCAGCCCAAGGGTCCGTTTCAACACGCGATCACTCTCCTGGCAGGGTTCAGGGGGGATCATCGCGCAGATTCGGCGCCACCGCCAGGGCCAGGGACAGTCGAGGAAGAGAGGGAGTCATGGCATCTCCTGATCCGATTCCGGCACAAGCGATAGCGGGCGCTGCGGACCGCCGGGCCGCTCGGCAAGCGCCGGCAGCCAGCGCGCCACATAGGCGCCTTCGAGGTCATAGCGCTGCGCCTGCCATTGCACGTCAAAGCGGTGGGGGCGGCGATTTCTGCCGACGCCGGCAATGTAGCGCCAATTGCCCCAATTGCTGGCCGTGTCATAGTCGATGAGGGTGTGCTCGAACCAGGCCGCCCCGAGGCGCCAGTCGCCTCCGAGCTCGTGGATCAGAAAGCTGGCCACGTTCTGCCGCGCCCGGTTGGAGAGCCAGCCGGTGGCGGCTAGCTCGCACATGGCGGCATCGATGAAGGGCACCCCGGTGCGGCTGTCGCGCCACGCCCGGAAGGCATCGCCGGGCGCCGGCAGCTCGCGACGGCCGTATAGTGCCGCCCCCTCCTGGCGGGCCGCCCAGTGAAAGTAGTCGCGCCACAGCAGCTCGAAGATGACCCAGTAGCTTGATTCGTTGGCGCCATGCTGCGCCTCCCAGGCCCGCACCGCATCGTGCACCTGGCGCGCGGACAGGCAGCCGTGAGCCAGCCAGGGCGAGAGCCGCGTGGAGAAGTCGGCGCCATGAAGGCCGTTGCGGGTCTGCTTGTAGTGCGCCACGGCACCGCTATTCCAGAGGTAGTGCTCAAGGCGGGCAAGCCCCTCGCTTTCGCCGCCGGCAAAGCAGAAGGCCGCTCGCTTATCCGGCAGCCAGCTTTCGGCCCGGCTGCACACCTTGCCCAGAGGCGGCAGCCCCCGCGGGGCGCCCTCCGGCCAGGGCGGCAACGTCACGGGCGGTGGTGCTGCCACCGGCACCGACCAGGCACGCTCCGTCTTGCGGCGAAAAGAAGAGAAGCTGGTCGGCAGGGAGGGCACCGGCATCGGCAGACAGGCCTCATCGAGCAGCATACCTCCATCCAGCTGCCTGAGCGTGACGCTCTTGCCTAGCCGTTGACCAAGCCGCTGCAGGTGCCGAGTCTCGTCCCAGCCAGCGTCTCGCCTGACGCGAACCTGGTCGGCGCCATGGCGCAGCGCCAACTTGGCCACCACTTCCACCGGGTCGCCGATGCGTACCAGGAGGTCGCTGCCGCGCTTGAGCAGCTCGCCGCGCAGGGCAATCAGGCTCTCCCACAGGAAGCGCAGCCTCACCGGCCCCAGGCGCGACACGCCGAGACGGCCCGGCGCCTCGAGCCATTGCCGATCAAGCACATAGACACATAGCAGCTGCTGCGGCGGCGTCTCGAAACGCAGCAGGGGGTTGTCGGCCAGGCGCAGGTCGTGACGCAGCCAGACGAGGGTGAGGCTCATGGCGCATCACCTGTAGCCGTTTTACCGCGACGCGAGGCGATACGCCGTGGACGGCTCCCCCAGCACATGACGAGCAGGTGCGGCTTGCGTGGCATGGCGATTACCTCGAGCGAATAAATGGACAACACATGAATTGTCGTACAGATATCGTACAAGATAAAGCCTTGCGCGCCGCCATCGGCCGACGCCTAATGCCAGAGGCCGCCCGCAGGCGGCCTCTGGCGTCATTCGGTTCCGTATTCCCCTCAGGGCGGGTCGTCGTCCTTCGGCTCGCGCCGGGCGTTGGCCTGGGTCTCCATCCCGCTCTTCAGTTCGTGGGTGAGCGGATCGTAGTTGGGGCGCAGCTCGTCCTTGACCGTGCCGCTCCACAGCTTGGAGCCGACGAAATAGCCGGCACGCCCGATCACATGGGCCGCCACCGGTGCGGTCATCAAGACGAAGACGATGATCGCGAAGGCGCGTGCGGCCACCGCCACCTCGGCGAAGTGCAGCGCCACCGCCAGCATGATCAGGATCACCCCCAGGGCCGCGGCCTTGGTGGTGGCGTGCATGCGGGTCAAAAGGTCCGGCAGGCGCAGGATGCCCAGCGCCGCCAGCAGCATGAACACCGCACCGGATAGAATCAGCGTGCCCTTGACGACCTCAATCATCGCGCGGCCCTCCCCGCTCCAGGAACCGAGCGAAGCCGATGGCGGCGAGAAAGCCCATCAGCGCGATCACGATGGCGGCATCGAGAAAGCTCGACACGTCCATCTTGATGGCATAGACCCCGACCAGCCCCACCACGATGCTGGCAAAGAGCTCCAACGCCACCACCCGGTCGGGCAGGCTCGGGCCGCGCACGACGCGCACGAAGGCGAGAATCAGCGCCAGGGCCATTACCACCTGGCTGATCAGAATCACGGTGTCCATGTCGGCACCTCGTAGTCACGGTCAGCGAAACAGCTCCAGGGCACGGGATTCCATTTCCTTGAGGTTGTGGCGCAGCTCCTCTTCATCGTCGAGGAACATGGCATGAATGTAGAGCACCCGACGGTCGTCGGAGACGTCCAGGCTCAGGGTGCCCGGGGTCAGCGAGATCAGGTTGGCCACCATGGTGATCTCGAGCTCGGTGCGCGCCTCCAGGGGCATAGCGATCACCCCGGGCTTCATGTGCCAGGGCGGCGTGAGGATATCGAAACCGACACGTAGATTGGCCTGTACCAGCTCCCGAATGAAGAAGCCCAGAAAGCGCAGGATGCGCGGGATGCGCGCCGGGTAGCCCTTGAGCGCCTCCACCTGGGGCTCGATCAGCACCAGGGTGACATAGCCGAAGACCAGCCCGACCATCAGGTTGAGCCCCGAGAAATCGCCGCTCAGGACGACCCAGGCGATGGCCAGCAGTAGATTCCAGATGGCACCGGTCATGGGGTCACCTCCTGCGCCTCGATCAGCGCGTCTTCGACGCCCACCTCGGCGCCCAGCACCGCCTCGATATATCCCTGGGGATGCATCGAGCTGCTCCCGGCCTGGTTCATGATACCCATCAGCGGCTCGGCGAAGAGGCCGATCAGCAGCGAAAACAGCGCCAGCACCGCCACCGGCAGGTACATCAGCCACAGGCTCGGCGGCACGATTCGGCTGTCGTCACCGACCACGGTCGCCTCGACCGGCACCCGGTTGTCCTCGGGCAAGGTCTTCCAGAACACCTCGTTCCAGATCTTGACCATGGAGTAGAGGGTCATCAGCCCCACCGCCAGGGCGATGCCCGTCACCACGTAAGCCTCGGCCTCGATGCCCGCCCGCACGATCACGAATTTGGCGAAGAAACCCGACAGCGGCGGAATCCCGGCCAGCGAGAAGGCCGAGAGGAAGAACGCCACGGCCAGCCAGGGCCGCTCACGATAGAGGCCGCCCATCTTCTTGAGCTCGTAGGTGCCCTGCAGCCGGCGGGTGATGCCGCTGATCAGGAACAGGTTGGTCTTGACCACCATGTTGTGCACCACCGCAAAGATCCCCCGGCGATAGCCAGCGGCGTGAACAGCGCCAGCCCCAGGATCATGTAGCCGATCTGGCTGACGATATGAAACGACAGGATACGCCGGAACTCGAACTGCGCCGCCGCCCCCAGCACCCCGGTGACCATGGTCAGCGCTGCCCCCCAGATCAGCAGGTCCTGGGTGTAGCCCAGGGTCTGGTCGAACATCAGGGTGAACACCCGGAACAGTGAGTAGACCCCGACCTTGGTGAGCAGCCCGGCAAACAGCGCCGAGACCGCCACCGGCGGCGTGTGGTAGGAGGCCGGCAGCCAGAAGAACAGCGGGAAGGCCGCCGCCTTGATGCCGAAGGCCACCATGAACATCACCGCCAGCACCTCGACCATGCCCTGGTGCTCGGCCACTGCCAGGCGCTGGGCGATATCGGCCATGTTGAGGGTGCCGACCATGCCGTAGGTCAGGCCGATGGCGGTCAGGAAAATCACCGAGGCGAGCAGATTGAGGGTCACGTACTTGATGGCGCCTTCCATCTGCGCCTTCTCGCCGCCGAGGATCAGCAGCGCGAAGGAAGCCACCAGCATCACCTCGAACCAGACATAGAGGTTGAAGATATCGCCGGTGAGGAAGGCGCCGGCCACCCCGGCCAGCAGCAGGTGCATCAGCGGGTAGTAGCCGAATTTTTCATGCCCCGGCCCGGTGGCGGCCAGCGAATAGATCGCCAGGGCCAGCCCCAGGATGGCGGTCAGCACCACCATCACCGCGCTGAGCATATCGGCCACCAGGGAGATACCGAAGGGCGCCGGCCAGCCGCCCATCTGGATCACCACATAGCCTTCGCGGCTGACCGCAGCGATCAGCCAGAGCGCCACCCCCAGCAGGGCGGCATTGCCGGCCACCGCCACGAAGCGCTGCATGGGGCGCGAGCGCCAGAACAGCAGGGAAACGGCCCCCGACAGCAGCGGGAGGAGGACGGGAAGTGCAACTTCGGGCCTCACGTGTCGGTTTCCTTCATCTTGTCCAGATCATCGGCCTTGACGATTTCATAGGCCCGGCGAATCAGCACCACGGCGAACGCCAGCACGCCGAAGGCGATCACGATGGCGGTCAGCACCACCGCCTGGGGCAGGGGGTCGGCCACCTCGCCCAGCGGCGCCGCCATCCCCTCGGGGATCAGCGGCGGGGCCCCGCGGGTCATGCCCGCCGACGTGAAGATCAGCAGGTTGGCGGCATTCGAGAGCAGGATGAGGCCGATCACCAGCTTGACGATAGAGCGGCGCAGCATCATGAAGATCGCGGCGGCGTAGAGCGTGCCGATGGCCACGGCCATTATCGGTTCCATACGGGACCTCCCTGGCAGGTTGGCGTTGCGGCGAGGGCCAGCGGTTCAGGGTTCATCCTTGTCCACCTCCATCAGCGTCATGACCATGGCCAGCACCGAGCCGAGCACCGCCAGGTAGACGCCGATATCGAAGATCAGCGGCGTCGAGGCTTTGAAGTCGATGCCCGGAATCTCCCACCACTGGGCGGTAAGGAAGGGCTGGTCCATGAACCAGGCGGGAAACACCGAGATCATGCCGAGCAGCAGCCCCATCCCGATCAGGTCGCGGGGGTCGACCATGCGCAGCACGTCGCGGGTGGCACTGACGCCGAAGGCGAACAGATAGAGAGTGAAGGCCCCGGCGGCCACCAGGCCGGCGATGAAGCCGCCGCCCGGCTCATCGTGGCCGCGCAGCAGCAGGAACACCGAGAACAGCAGCTGCAGCGGCATCAGGATACGCGCCGCCGTGTGCAGTATCAGGGTACCGGACTTAACCATCGTACCGCTCCTTCTCCGGGGTCGCTTTCTTGGCCGCCTTGTCGCCGGCGCGCAGCTTGAGCATGGCGATCACACCGATGGCCGCCAGAGCCAGCACGAAGATCTCGCCCAGGGTATCCAGCGCCCGGTAGTCCACCAGGATGACGTTGACGATATTGCGGCCGTGGGCCAGCGGCACGCTGTTGTCGATCATGTAGCCGGAGATCGGCACGAACTGGTCGATGCCCCAGGCGGTCAGCACCAGCAGGGTGATCAGCACCCCTACGCTCCCCGCCACGACGATATCCCGGACCCGCTCCACGGGTGTCGAGAGGCTGGCGAAGCGCGGCAGGCGGAACAGCACCAGCACCAGCAGGATCACCGTCAGCGTCTCTACCAGCAGCTGGGTGATGCCGAGGTCCGGCGCGCTGAACAGGATGAAGGTCAGGGCGATGGAGAAGCCCATGATACCCACCGACACCACGGCGCTGAGTCGCGAGCGGGTGATGGTGGCGAACAGTGCCCCCATCACCAGCATCCCCACCACCACGACCTCGTGGAAGCGCACGTCGACATGAAAGGCGATGGCCGGGGCATGGCGCAGCAGCAGCGAGTTGCCGACCAGGGCGATCAGGGTCAGCACCATCACCATGATGTAGTTGCGCATATAGCCGTTCTGCAGGATCCGGGTCTGCCAGTCGGAGACCACCGTGACCCCGTGCATGAAGCCCTCGTAGCCCGCCTCCGGGCCCCGCGCCATCAGCGGGTCGAGGCGCGCGAGCCGCCCTCGCACCCGGTCCCAGCGGCGGAACAGCGCATAGCCGAGCCCCAGGCTGACCAGCGACATCAGCAGCGGCAGGTTGATGCCGTGCCACAGCGACAGCGACACCTCGATCGGCTCGCCGATCACCGCCGAGGCCGCCGCGGTGAGCAGGCCGGTGCCGGCAAGCATCGGGGTCAGCCCCAGCAGCAGTGACAGCACCGCCAGCACCGCCGGGCCGATCAGCATCGAGGCCGGCGCCTCGTGGGCGACCCGTGGCGTCTGACGGCGCTCGCCGAAGAAGGGCCGCAGGGCGACGATGGCCGCCACCGCGATGGTCAGGAAGGCCGCGGAGAAGGCCAGCAGCACGATCAGCGAGCGAAAGGCACCCGCCTCGAGCACCGACTCGAACATCAGCTCCTTGGCGATAAAGCCAAACAGCGGCGGCACCCCGGCCAGCGACAGCGCAGCGATCAGCGCCACCACCGCGGTGACCGGCATCAACGGCCGCAGCCCCCCCATGGCCGTGACATCCTTGGTGCCGGTCTCGTGGTCGAGAATCCCCGCCACCATGAACAGCGCCCCCTTGTAGAGGGAGTGCGCGAGCAGGAAGGTGACGAAGGCGATCAGCGCCCCGTCGGTGCCGATGCCCAGCAGCATAGTCAGGGTACCCAGCGCCATCACCGTGGAGTAGGCCAGCAGCTTCTTGATATTGGTGTGGCGAATGGCCAGGAAGGCACCGGTGAACATGGTCAGCGCCCCTACCACCGAGAGGATGCCGATCCACATCTCGGTACCGCCCAGGCCCGGCTGCAGGCGGGCCAGCAGGTAGATCCCCGCCTTGACCATGGTCGCGGAGTGCAAATAGGCCGACACCGGGGTGGGCGCCGCCATGGCGTTGGGCAGCCAGAAGTGGAAGGGGAACTGCGCCGACTTGGTAAAGGCCCCGAGCAGCAGGCAGATCAGCAGCGGCGTGTAGAGGTCGTGCTCGCGCAGCACATCGCCCATGGCGTTGAGCTCGGCCAGCGACCAACTGCCGCCGGCGATGCCCAGCATCACCAGCCCGGCCATCAGCGCCAGGCCGCCGGCGACGGTCACGAAGAGCCCCTGGCGGGCCGACTTGCGCGCCTCCAGGTCGGCGTGGTTGAAGCCGATCAGCAGGTAGGAGGTGATGCTGGTCAGCTCCCAGAACACGAACAGCGTCAGCAGGCCGTCGGCCAGCACCAGCCCCAGCATCGAGACCATGAAGGCCAGGATGACAATATGAAAACGCACCAGGTCGCGGTGCCCCTTGAGATAGCCGCCGGCATAGATCAGCACGAAGGTGCCGATCACCGTGATCAGCAGGGCAAACAGCAGCGACAGCCCGTCGACGACGAAGGTCAGGCTCATGCCCAGCGAGGGGACCCACTCCATTGCCAGGGTCAGCGTCTCCCCCTCCATCACCGTGGGCACCTGGCCCAGGAACCAGAGGGCCAGGGCGGCGGGAAAGGCCGCCAACACGAAGCTAGTGCGCTCGCCGAACCAGCGATGCAGCAGCGGCGCGAAGGCGGCCAGCAAGAAACCCGATAGCACGGCTAGTTGCATCATGCAGCTCTCTTTTGGTCAATCCTGTGTCAGGGACTGTCATGGCATGACGCCCGCCGCGCAGGCGCCCCACTCCCTAGGAGCCTGTCGGACTTAACGCTGATCTGCTGCGAAACTCGGGCTTTCGGCCAATTTCATTCGATCTGATTCGTTAAATAGCGCGCTATTCGCCTCATCAGATCGATAAACTTGTCTCGAAATCCGTGTTCCTCGCGACGATCGGTCAAACCCGACAGGCTCCTAGGCAGCCGCCAACCCTACAACGGCTGTACCACGTCCGCTCAACGACAGCGAAGCAAGCTTTCCGGCCAGCGTCGCCGATCGCATTCAACGCTGATTCACGGCGCCTGGCCTACTCCCAATGGATGAGCCTAAGGGGCCCATCCGACGCTGTTTATTGCAGCGCAAAAGCTTTAAACTTTCCGCCGCAGCTGGCAGCACCGGGCCCCGTTCGTCGATGAAACGGCCTGATAGTATAGCGATTTTCCGCCGTTTCTTCATATACCGCCCGCCTGACGCCAGCCGCGCGATCCGCCGATCGCCGCCAATCCCGATGAGCCTCTGTGTGGTATCCGGGTGCATCGCACGCCACGACACCATGACCCAAGCGTGGCGCTGACACCACCCTAGCCGCCGTCAGAATGGACGAGCCACCGATGTCATTGCTGTGGATTCCGCTTCTCACCATCGTCGGCACCCTGGTGCCGGTGATGACGTCTCGCCGTGGTCGCAAGGTCTGTGTCGCCACTACCCTGATCGCCCCGCTACTCGCGCTGCTGCTGGTGCTGTTTCACGCCCCGGCGGTGATCGGCGGTGAAGTGGTCAGCGTCCAGCTCAGCTGGATGCCGCTGCTCGGCCTCGACCTGGCACTACGCATCGACGGACTAACCCTGCTGTTCGCGCTGCTGATCCTGGGCATCGGCAGCCTGATCCTGCTGTACGCCGGTTTCTACCTCAGCGCCGAGGAGGACGACGGCCGCTTCCTCTCCTACATGATGCTGTTCATGACCGCCATGCTCGGCATCGCCATGGCCGATAACCTGATTCTGCTATGGCTGTTCTGGGAGCTGACCAGCATCTCCTCGTTCCTGCTGATCGGCTTCTGGGGCCACCGCAGCGACGCCCGGCGCGGCGCACGCATGGCGCTGACCGTGACCGGCGCCGGCGGCCTGGCGCTGCTCGCCGGCTTCCTGCTGATCGGCCAGGCCGCCGGCAGCTTCGCCCTGGGCGAGGTGCTGGCGGCCGGCGACGCCATCCGCGCCTCGGCGCACTATCCGCTGATCCTGCTGCTGGTGCTGTTCGGCGCCTTCACCAAGTCGGCCCAGTTCCCCTTCCACTTCTGGCTGCCCCATGCCATGGCGGCGCCCACCCCGGTGTCGGCCTTCCTGCATTCGGCCACCATGGTCAAGGCCGGGGTCTTCCTGATGGCGCGCCTCAATCCCGCGCTGGGCGACAGCGCCCTGTGGGCCATCACGCTGTCGCTGGTGGGCCTGGCGACCCTGCTCTATGCGGCCTGGTTCGCCCTGCTCGAGCGCGACTTGAAGGGCATCCTGGCCTTCTCCACGGTCAGCCACCTGGGGCTGATCACCCTACTGCTGGGGCTGGGCAGCCCGCTGGCCATCGTCGCCGCGGTGTTCCATATCCTCAACCACGCCACCTTCAAGGCGGCGCTCTTCATGAGCGTGGGGATCATCGACCACGAGACCGGCACCCGGGACATCGACCGCCTGGGGGCGCTGTGGTCGATGATGCCGCTGACCGGCACCATGACCCTGCTGGCCGGGGCCGCCATGGCCGGGTTCCCGCCGTTCAACGGCTTTCTCTCCAAGGAGATGCTCTTCGAGCAGAGCCTGGTCAATGACGTCCTGGGCGCCCTGAGCGGGCTGATCCCCCTGCTGGTGGTGATGGGGGCGGTGCTCTCGGTGGGCTACTCGCTGCGGCTGGTCTGGAGCCTGTTCTTCGCCGCCCCCAAGCTGACCCGCGAGCAGAAGGCCCAGCCGCCCATGCAGGTGCACGACCCGGCCCGCGGCATGCTGGCGCCCGGGCTGTTCCTCGCCGCCATGAGCCTGCTGGTGGGACTCTTCCCCATGACCCTGGCGGCCCCGCTGGTCAATGCCGCCAGTCTCGCGGTACAGGGCGACACTACCCCGCTGTTCACCCTGGCGCTGTGGCACGGCCTCAATCTGCCGCTGGTGATGAGCCTGGCGGCCGTGACCGGCGGCGTGCTGGTGCTTATCTATCACAAGCGCTTCGCCGGTATCGCCGCACTCTTCCCGTCGCGCGATGCCAGCCTGATCTTCGAGGCGGTCATGCTGCGCCTGATCAAGGCCACCCTGTGGCTGACCCTGCGCCTGGAGAACGGCTCGCTGCAGCGCTACCAGGCGCTGCTGATCCTCACCGCCCTGGTGATGACCGGCATCGGCCTGTCACAGCTCAACGCCCTGACCGGCGAGCGCGGCCTGCAGCCGCTGGATGGCATGCTGCTGCTGGGGGCGGGGCTGATGATCTTCGGCGCCATCGGCAGCGCCCTGAGCCACCGCTGGCGGCTGGTCTCGCTGCTGATGCTCTCGGTGGTGGGCCTGTCGGTGTCGCTCACCTTCGTGCGCTTCTCCGCCCCGACCTGGCGCTGACCCAGCTGTCGGTGGAAGTGGCCTCGATGATCCTGATGATCCTGGCCCTGTTCTTCCTGCCCCAGCGCCCCCCGCTGATGGTGTCGGGACGACGCATCGTGCGCGACCTGGTGCTGGCCGCCTCCCTGGGCCTGATCGTGGCCATGCTCAACTATGCCCTGCTGACCCGCGAGACGCTGACCATCGCCGACTATTTCCTGCGCGAGGCGGTGCCGGGCGGCGGCGGCACCAACGTGGTCAACGTCATCCTGGTGGACTTCCGCGGCTTCGACACCCTGGGCGAGATCACCGTGCTGACCCTGGCGGGACTGGCTACCTTCAAGCTGCTCAATCGCATGCGGCTATTCATGCCCGCCGGCAACCTGGAGGGCATCCGCTGGTCGCGCCATCGCTATCCGCTGATCCTCTCGGTGGTGGCGCAGATCCTGCTGCCGCTGGCGCTGCTGGTCTCGGTCTATATCTTCTTGCGCGGTCACAATCAGCCCGGCGGCGGCTTCATCGCCGGCTTGATCACCTCGGTGGCGCTGATCCTGCAGTATATGGCTCGCGGCCACGACTGGACCCGTGAGCGCCTGCCGCTCTCCTACCCGGTGGTAGCCGTCACGGGCCTGGCCATCGCCACCGGCACGGGGCTCGCCAGCTGGCTGTTCGGCTATCCCTTCCTGACCTCGGCCTTCGATCACTTCCATATCCCGCTGATCGGCGAGATAGAGCTGGCCTCCGCCATGCTGTTCGACGTGGGGGTCTTCCTGGCCGTGGTCGGGGCGACTCTGATGATTCTGATCAACCTGGGTCGGATCACCACCATCCACCGCCCAAGCCTGGAGGAACGCTGATGGAAGCCCTGTTCTCGCTGGTGGTCGGCGTACTCACCGCCAGCGGCATTTACCTGCTGCTGCGCGGGCGCACCTTCCCCGTGATCGTAGGCCTGGCGATGCTGGGCTATGCGGTCAACCTCTTTCTGTTCTCCACCGGCGGCCTCAATACCCATGCCGCCGCGGTGATCGGCGAATCGCTCACTCCCACCGACCCGCTGCCCCAGGCGCTGGTGCTCACCGCCATCGTCATCGGCTTCGCCATGACCGCCTTCGTGGTGATCCTGGCGATCCGCGCGCGCAGCGAGCTGGGCTGCGATCATGTCGACGGCCAGCAGGGCGAAGAGGGGGATGCACGCTGATGCCTCAACACCTGATCGCCCTTCCCATTCTGCTGCCGCTGGTCGGCGCCCTGGGCCTGCTGCTGGCCGGCAAGGCCTCGGATGCCGCACACCGGCGCGTCAGCGTGGCGCTTACCGCCGCTCTGCTGGTGGTCAGCCTGCTGCTGCTGAAGCGAGCCGCCGGCGGTGAGCTCGCCTTCTATGCCCTGGGCAACTGGCAGGCGCCCTTCGGCATCGTGTTGATGCTCGACCGGCTCTCGGCGCTGATGCTGACCCTGACCGCGGCGCTGGCGCTGGGCTGCGTGCTGTTCGCCTGCGCCGGCGACGACGCCCGCGGCAGCAACTTCCACGGGCTCTTCCAGCTGCAGCTGGTGGGGCTCAACGGCGCCTTCTTGACCGGCGACCTGTTCAACCTCTTCGTCTTCTTCGAGATCCTGCTGCTGGCCTCCTATGCGCTGCTGATGCACGGCGGCGGCAAGGCACGGGTCGCCGCCGGCCTGCACTACGTGATCCTCAACGTCGCCGGCTCGGCGCTCTTCATCATCGCGCTGGGCGTACTCTACGGCGCCACCGGTACCCTCAACATGGCCGACATGGCCCGGCGCATCGCGGTCATGTCCGGCGACGAGGCGGCTCTGGTCACCGCCGGCGCGCTGCTGCTGATCGTGGTGTTCAGCCTCAAGGCGGCGCTGCTGCCGCTCTACTTCTGGCTGCCGCGCACCTACGCCTCGGCACCGGCGCCGGTGGCGGCGCTGTTCGCCATCATGACCAAGGTGGGGCTCTACGCCATCCTCCGAGTGCACTCGCTGATCTTCGTCGACAGCCCGGCCGAGGCGGCCATTACCGCCTGGCTATGGTGGTCGGGCCTGGCCACCATCGTGCTGGCCGCCGTGGGGGTGCTCGCCGCCCGCGACCTGCGTCCGCTAATCGCCTACCTGGTGCTGGTCTCGGTGGGCACCCTGCTGGCGGGCACCGCCCTGGGGACCCCGGCGGCCACCACCGCGCTGCTCTACTACCTGCCCCATACCACCCTGATCTGTGGGGCGCTGTTCCTGATCGCCGAGCTGCTTGGCCAGCAGCGCGGCAAGGCCGGCACCCGCCTGGTACGCGCCCGCCGGCTGCATCAGCGCTTCCTGCTTGGCGGGCTGTTCCTGATCGCCGCGGTGGGGGTCGCCGGGCTGCCCCCGCTGGCCGGCGCGCTGGGCAAGCTGCTGCTGATGCAGGCCACCGAGGGCAGCGCCCGGCTGTGGCTGTGGCCGCTGCTGCTGCTGGCCGGGCTCTGCGCGCTGATCGCCATGTCGCGGGCCGGCTCGGTGTTCTTCTGGGCCAGCTACAAGGGCGAAGTGGCCACCGGCAAGGTCAGTCGTGCCCAGCTTACCGGGGTGGCCTGGCTGCTGGCCAGCGCCCCCCTGCTGGTTGCCTTCGGAGGGCCGATCAGCGCCTACACCCAGGCCACCGCCCAGCAGCTCGCCAACCCGCAGCAGACGATCGTTGAACTATTCGGCGAGCCACCCGCCGCGCAGGCGGCCACCTTCCACGAGATCAACGGGGAGGCACCATGAGAGCCCTGGGACGCTATCTACCCACTCCCACCCTGTCGCTGGTGCTGCTGACGGCCTGGCTGCTGATGGTGCGCAGCCTCGCTCCGGGCCAGCTGCTGCTAGGGGCCTTTCTGGCGGTGGGGATTCCACTGCTCACCCAGCGTTTCTGGGAACCGCTGCCCCAGGTCAAGCACCCGGTCAAGCTGGCCTGGTTCGTGCTGGTGGTGCTGTTCGACATCGTCAAGGCCAACGTGCAGGTCAGCTTGATGATCCTGCTGCCCAAGCGCGAGCCGCATCCCGGCTTCATCGAGTATCCGCTGCAGGTCAAGGACCGGTTGGCGATCACCCTGCTGGCCAACACCATCACCATGACGCCGGGCACGGTCTCCACCAATATCCGCCTGGACGGCTCCTCGCTGCTGATCCACGCCCTGGACATGAGCGACGAGCAGGCGCTGATTCGCGAGATCCACGAACGCTATGAGCGGCCGCTCAAGGAGATCTTCGAATGCTAGACACCGCGCTGATGATCAGCCTGACGCTGATCGTGCTGGCCATGTCGATGAACATCTACCGGCTCGCCATCGGCCCTGACATTCCCGACCGGCTGCTGGCCCTGGACACCCTCTACGTCAATACCATCGCCCTGATCGTGATGCTGGGGCTGTGGCTGAACACCAAGACCTACTTCGAGGCGGCCATCCTGATCGCCATGCTGGGCTTCGTCAGCACCATGGCCATCTGCCGCTACCTGCTGCGCGGCGATATCATCGAGTAAGGGGGGACGCCATGACGTTCTATGTCATTGTCGAGGGCATCATCGCCTTCCTGCTGGTCGCCGGTGGCGTCTTCGCCTTCACCGGCTCGCTGGGCATGCTGCAGTTCAAGGACTTCTTCATGCGCCTGCACGGCCCCACCAAGGGCACCACTCTGGGCATTGGCTGCATCCTGATCGCCTCGATGCTCTACTTCTCGGTCACCCAGCGGGAGCTGCACATTCAGGAACTGCTGATCACCCTGTTCCTGTTCATCACCGCTCCGGTGACCGGCCACATGCTGGCCAAGACCGGCCTGCACATGCACCTGCGCTTCATTACCGGCACTCGCGGGTCGGTGCCCGAGTTCCGCGACGAGGACGTCGGCCAGAGCCGGGTGGCGCGTCCGGCCCGCGCCAAGCATCCCTGGAAGTACCGCAAGGCCAAGCGCTCGCGGCTGCGCCGCTAAGAAGAAACCCCAGAACGCGAAAGGCTGCCATCCAGGCAGCCTTTCGCGTGATAGGGAGCGGTCGGCCAGGCCAGGCGGTCAGCACCACCCCGAGAGCTCGCGACGAATGACCGTCAGCAGCGCCTCGATGTGATCCTCGCGGTCGTTGAGACAGGGGATATAGGTGAAGGTCTCGCCCCCGCCTCGAGGAAGCTGTCGCGAATCTCCTCCTCGATCTCCTCCAGGGTCTCCACGCAGTCGGCGGAGAAGGCCGGTGAGATCACCGCGATATGCTTCTTGCCCTGACGGGCCAGCTCTGCCACGTGATCCACCGTTTGGGGCCCCACCCACTCCTCGGGGCCGAACTGGGACTGGAAGGCAGTCTGAATGGTGTCGCCCTCCCAGCCCAGCGCCTCGCGCAGCAGCCGCGTGGTCTTCTGGCACTGACAGTGGTACGGGTCGCCTTCCAGCAGATAGCGCTTGGGCACCCCGTGATAGGAGGCCACCAGTACCTCGGGACGCGAGGCGGCCGCCTGGTAGGCCTCGCGCACCGAGTTGGCCAGGGCCTCGATATAGCGTGGCTCGTCGAAGTAGGCCGGCACGGTGCGCAGGGCGGGCTGCCACTTGAGTTTCATCAGGGTGCGGAAGGCCTGATCGTTGGCGGTGGCGGTGGTCGGCGACGCGTACTGGGGGTAGAGCGGGAAGAACAGGATCTTCTCGCAGCCCTGCGCCTGCATGCGCCTGAGCACGCTATCGGTGGAGGGGTTGCCGTAGCGCATGCAGAAGTCCACCACCACCTGCTCGCCAAACTGCTCATGTAGGCCCTCGGCGATCTTACGGGTCTGGTCACGGGTGATGGTGAGCAGCGGACTCTCGTCTTTCTCAGTGTTCCAGATACCGCGATAGGCGGCGCCGGAGCTGAACGGACGCTTAGTGAGGATGATCAGCTGTAGCAGCGGCTGCCACTTCCAGCGCGCATAGTCGACCACCCGCTGGTCGGAGAGGAACTCGTTGAGGTAGCGACGCATGGACCAGTAGTCGGTGGCATCCGGCGTGCCCAGGTTCGCCAGCACCACCCCGACCCTGGCCCGGGGAATGGGAGGATGGTCCGCCGGAGCATGCTGAAGGCGTCCGCTGCCGGGGCTGTCCAGGTCGGGCTGATTGTCCGAGTTCGCTGGGGTCATGCGTGAGGTTCCTCCGGGTCGATGGTGTGCAGTGGGGACAGTCTATCAGGAGTGTCGCTTGGGAGTCGGATAAAGTTGTACCATAGGGGATAATTGTACAGCCTGAGAACAAGCCATGTCCTACCCCCTGATTCTGGTGCTCGGCGACCAGCTCAGCCTCGACCTGGCCAGCCTGCATCACCGCTCGGACAGTGCCGTGGTGGCGCTCTGCGAGGTGGCCGGCGAGGGGCGCTACGTCCCCCACCATCCCCAGAAAATTGCCATGATGCTGTCGGCCATGCGTCACTTTGCCGCATCGCTGCGTGAGCGCGGCAGGCGGGTGCATTACAGCGCCCTGGAGGATCCGGACAACACCCAGGATCTCATCGCCGAAGCGGAGCGGCTTGCCAGCCTCTACGGCTGCGACGAGATCATCGCGGTTCGCCCCGGCGAGTGGCGGCTATGGCAGGCCATGCGCGAGCGCGCTGCAGCTCCCCTGCCCTGGCGGCTACTCGAGGACGACCGTTTCTATACCACGCCGAGCGACTTCGCTGACTGGGGCCATGGCCGACGCGCCCTGCGCATGGAGTACTTCTACCGAGAGCAGCGCCGCCGTACTGGGCTGCTGATGGAGGACGAGGCGCCCGCCGGCGGCAAATGGAACTTCGATGAGGCCAACCGCCAGCCACTGTCGGCATCGGCACCTCTCCCCGAGCCCCCGCACCATGGCCGGGATGCCACGACGAAGGCGGTACTGACCCTGGTGGCGGAGCACTTCGGTGACCATTTCGGCGACCTGAAGGCCTTCAACTGGCCGGTGACACGGCGCCAGGCACTGGTCGACCTGCGCCACTTCCTCGCCCATGCCCTGCCCGATTTCGGGCGCTACCAGGACGCCATCCGTGACGACGCGCCGTTCCTGTTCCACTCGCGGCTCTCGGCGGCGCTCAACCTGGGGCTGCTCTCGCCCCGGGAGGTGTGCGAGGCGGCCGAACGGGCCTACTACGCGGGTAGCGCCCCGCTCAACTCGGTGGAGGGATTCATTCGTCAAATACTGGGCTGGCGGGAGTTCGTGCGTGGGATCTACTGGACCCGCATGCCCGACTACAAGCGGGAAAATCGGCTGGGCGTCGAGGGTAGCCTGCCGGCCTGCTACTGGAACGGCGAGACCGACCTGCGCTGCCTCAGGCGCGCCATCGAGATGACCCGCGACAACGCCTACGCTCACCATATCCAGCGGCTGATGGTCACCGGCAACTTCGCCCTGCTCTGCGACGTGGCCCCCGAGGCGCTGTGCGACTGGTACCTGGCCGTCTATGTCGACGCCTGCGAGTGGGTGGAGCTGCCCAATACCCTGGGGATGGTGCTTCATGCCGATGGCGGCCTAATGGGTTCAAAGCCCTACTGCGCCTCTGGCAAGTATATCCATCGCATGTCCGACCACTGCCGACACTGCCGCTACGATCCAAAGAAGCTGACCGGCGAGGACGCCTGCCCGTTGAACAGCCTCTACTGGGGCTTCCTGGAGCGTCACGCCGAGACCCTCGCCGCCAACCCGCGCATGAAGCTGATCTACGGATCGCTCGCGCGCATGGGCGAGGCGAAGCGCGCCGCCCTTCGCCAGCAGGCCGACGCCTTCCTGGCCAAGCTGCCTCGCGCCGCGGCCTGGGACGAGGCGGGCGAGGCGCAGCGCACCCACCACCTGGCCGGCTACCGGGAGGAGCGCCCATGAGCCGCCGCGAGTCACTGGCCGCCAGGCCCCCCGTCACCCTCTATCACGATGGCCGCTGCCCGCTGTGCCAAAAGGAAGTGCAGTGGCTGAGCCGCCACCCTCGAGGCAACCGGATACGGCTGGTGGATATTCAGGCGCCGGGCTTCGATCCGCAGGCCCTGGGCATACGTTTCGAGGCGATGATGGGAAAACTGCACCTGCGCGATGTCGACGGGCGCTGGTTCATCGGCATGGACGCCAGCCGGGCCCTCTACGCCGTGCTCGGCTATCGCCGGCTGGTCTGGCTGAGCTGCCTGCCGGGGGTGGCCACCGTGATGGATGCAGGGTATCGCGGGTTTGCCCGCCGCCGGGTGCGCCTGGGGCGCTGGCTGGAGGGGCGGCGGCGGAAGCGGTAGGGAAAGGCGCTGCCTGGATGGCGAGGATTCGTCCGAAAAGCCGGCGAGCTAGAAGACCAGCGGCATGCGCGAAGTGAGCGGATCCTGGTAGTGGGCCTCGCGGCCGATCACCTCGTCCTGGGGAACGTGCTGGACCAAGTAGGCACGGTGGATTCCGGCCCGCTTGAGCTCCAGGTAGACATCCTCGAGCGAGCGGAACACCGTGGGCTTGCCTCGCCGACTCAGCATGTGGCGAGCACCTTCCACGTCTTCCAGCTCCACTTGATAGCAACGGCTGCCGCTATGGGTGATGACGCGAATCTCGAAATTGTCGTGGCGCGCCACGAAGGCCTTGAGGTCGTCGAATTCCATGTTTACCTCCATGTGGTCGACAGTCTGGCGGATAGCAGTAAATACAAAAGTGGGCACAGCCTGACTGTGCCCCGTGACAGCTGCATTAACCTGCTATTTCAAAGCTGTGACCACCGGGCAAACGCCGGGTTCCCGCTGTTACACGGCGTTACTGGTAGCTGCTGGGATCGATGGCCTTGGCCAGGGAGTTGCGGTCGACCCACTTGCCGGCCTTGGTCTCCTTGTAGCGAAACACCACCCGATCGCCGACCGCAACGCCCAGCTCGGCCTCTTCGGTCTGATAGCTGTAGGCCTCGCCGTCGACCACCAGATGGAAACGATAGAGGTCGGGCATGCCCAGCCACTCCTTGAAGGGCCCCTCCCGCTCCAGCGATTGCAGCTCGCCACGAGCCTCTAGCTTCGGGGTACGCTGGCGCTTACCGCGCCGAAATCCGCCTGCCATGCTGCCTCCTTCGGGGTGATCTGTCAGGGGGTCGGCATTATACGGTGCCCGTCTTCAGGCTCAAGTGCCGCCGGCACTCAGTCGCCGAAGGAGTCTCCGTAGCTGTCCGGCGCCAGATCCTCGAACCGGGTGTACTTGCCGATGAAGGCCATGTGCACCGTGCCGATGGGGCCGTTACGCTGCTTGCCGATGATCAGCTCGGCCAGCCCCTGGTTGTCGGGGTTATCCGGATTGTAGACCTCGTCACGGTAGACGAAGGTAATGATGTCTGCATCCTGTTCGATGGCGCCGGATTCACGTAGGTCCGACATCACCGGACGCTTGTTGGGCGCTGCTCCAACGAGCGGTTGAGCTGGGAGAGCGCCACCACCGGGCAGCCGAACTCCTTGGCCAGTCCCTTGAGGGAGCGGAGATCTCCGAGATCTCACCGGTGCGGTTCTCCGAGAAGCCGGGAATCTGCATCAGCTGCAGGTAGTCGATCATGATCAGCGCCAGGTTGCCGTGCTCGCGCACCACCCGGCGAATGCGCGAGCGCATCTCGTTGGGCGACAGGGCCGCGGTATCGTCGATGAACAGCTGCTTGTCCTTGAGCAGGTTGACCGCCGAGGTGAGTCGCGGCCAGTCCTCGTCCTCCAGCTGGCCGGTACGCACCCGAGTCTGGTCGATCCTGCCCAGGGACGAAAGCATGCGCAGCATCAGCGACTCCGCCGGCATCTCCATGGAGAACACCATGACCGGCTTCTCGCTGGCGATCACCGCATGCTCCACCACGTTCATGGCGAAGGTCGTCTTGCCCATCGAGGGCCGCCCGGCAATGATCACCAGGTCGGAGGGCTGCAGCCCCGAGGTCATCTCGTCCAGGTCGCGAAAGCCGGTGGAGAGCCCGGTCATCTCGCCCTGCATGTTGAACAGCTCGTCGATGCGATCCACGGCCTTGGCCAGCAGCTCGCTCATGCCCACTGGACCGCCCGTTTTGGGGCGCTCCTCGCTGATCTGGAACACCAGCCGTTCGGCCTCGTCGAGCAGCTCATCGGCGGGGCGGCCCTGGGGGAGAAGGCGCCGTCGGCGATCTGGCTGGCGGCGCGGATCAGCTTGCGCAGGGTGGCGCGCTCGCGAACGATATCGGCATAGGCGCGAATATTGCTGGCCGAGGGGGTATTGCGCGCCAGCTCGGCAAGGTAGGCCAGCCCGCCCACGGTCACCAACTGGTCGCGCCCCTCCAGCGCCTCGGAGAGGGTCACCACGTCCAGCGGCTGGCCGGCCTCGGCGAGCCCGATCATGACGTTGAACACCAGGCGATGCTCATGGCGGTAGAAGTCGTCAGCCACTAGGCGGTCGGCCACGTTGTCCCATGCCTGGTTGTCGAGCATCAGACCGCCCAGCACCGACTGCTCCGCCTCCAGCGAGTGGGGCGGCACCTTCAGGGCGGCGGTTTCCTGATCCAACTCGACGGTGTCGTTCATGGCGGTCAGCGAGCCTCGGCAGCAGAGTAAGCGGCGCTCATCTACCCCATCGCCCGGCGACACCCCATGGCCACATGCGGCCCTGAAGGAAATCCCCGCGACCCTGGCGGGCCGCGGGGAAGATCGAAACAGCAGCCCGGCATCGCGACACGCCAAAGCTCCCGTTATCTGCAGTATGGTCGGGAAGTGGCCAGGAACCAGCGCCATGCAAGAACGCATTGGCCGTACTGTCAACGCAATAAAAGGGGCGCGAGGAGCCTAGCTCCCCGCGCCCCTGGCGGGCGTGACGCAGCCGATTATTCGGCCACGACCACCACGCGCACGGTCGCGTCGACTTCGGCGTGCAGGTGCAGGTCGATGTCGTATTCGCCGGTCTGGCGGATCGGACCTTCCGGCATACGCACTTCGCTCTTGGCGACATCGATGCCGGCCTGGCCCAGCGCCTCGGCCAGGTCGCGGGGACCGATGGAGCCGAACAGCTTGCCCTCATCGCCGGACTTGGCCACCAGCGACAGCTCGATCTCGGCCAGCTGGGCGGCACGCGCCTCGGCTTCGGCCTTGCGCTCGGCGGCCTGGGCCTCGAGCTCGGCACGCTGGGCCTCGAAGGCCTCGGTGTTTTCGCGGGTTGCCGGTACGGCCAGACCGTACGGCACCAGGTAGTTGCGGCCATAGCCGGGCTTGACGGCGACCTTGTCACCCAGGCCGCCCAGCTTGCCAATCTTGTCGAGCAGAATGACTTCCATCTCGTGAACCTCTTGTCAGTCGCTGCGGGAGGCCAGACGGCCGCGGAAATCCACGAACACGTCGATGCAGGCCGCCAGCAGCACGATCAGTATCGTGGGCCAGGTGGTGATCAGCAGCAGATAGAAGGCGATCAGCCACAGCCCGTTCATGCCCTTGGCCCCGATGAAGCCGTGTACCAGCGCGATGCCCGCCACCAGCAGGGGGATCCAGGCGAGCATGCTCAGGGCGGGAATCCCCACCACCATGCCCACCACAATCAGCGCGACCAGCAGCGCGAACTCGCGCACCGACAGGCGCAGCGCATGGAACTCCTGTCGGAAACCGCCGGGATTGTAGAGCCCCGCCTGCCAGCTGCGCCCCAGCGCCAGGCAGGCCACGGAGGCGACCAGCACCACCAGGCCAGTGACGCCGCCGATCAGCAGCGTGGCCAGCTCCTGGGTATCGTACCCCTGGCGGGCCAGCTCGGTGAGCATGCGGTCGATCTCGCCCGATCCCTGGCGTAGCTGCTCCAGCAGCGCTTCGGTCCCGCCGGGCGGCACGAAGACCCCCAGCTGGATCAGCACCGCCCCGGCCAGGGCGCCGACGATCAGCGCTTCGCTCCAGCGCATGCGCTCGCGCAGCACCACCGCCATCAGCGTGACCAGCAGGACGGTGGCCAGCGGAATGGCATCGCCCCGGGTCCACCACAGTCCGGCCGGCACAGCCGCCGCGACGATGACCGGCAACGCCGGCATCAGCCCGCGACGCAGGGTCATCAGGGCGGCCACGGCGGCACTGAACCAGAACAGCCAGGGGACCAGCGCGGCCACCGCGGCCCCGCCTGCGGCATAGGGGGTTCCGCGCATCAGCCAGCGGGCAATCGGCAACATCAGGGCGTTCGACTTACTGGTGGCTGTCGGTGTAGGGCAGCAGCGCCAGGTAGCGTGAGCGCTTGATGGCGGTAGCCAGCTGGCGCTGATAACGGGCCTTGGTCCCGGTGATACGGCTGGGAACGATCTTGCCGGTCTCGGTGATGTAGGCCTTGAGCGTGTCCAGATCCTTGTAGTCGATCTGCTTCACGCCCTCTGCGGTGAAACGGCAGAACTTGCGGCGACGGAAAAAGCGTGCCATTGAGAGTCTCCTCTGGACGTGCGGAATCAGTTGGCTTCGGCGGTTTCGGCGCTACGCGGCTTTTCTTCGCGACGCGGGCGCTTCTCTTCTGCCGGCTTCATCATCGGCGAAGCTTCGGTGACGGCTTCCTTGCAACGCACGACCAGGCTACGAATGATGGCGTCGTTGAAGCGGAAGATGTTCTCGATTTCCTCGAGGGTCTCGCCGCTGCACTCGACGTTCATCAGCACATAGTGGGCCTTGTGGATCTTGTTGATCGGGTAGGCCAGGTGACGACGGCCCCAGTCCTCCAGGCGATGCACGGTGCCACCGCTGTCGGTGACGATGCTGGAGTAACGCTCGACCATGGACGGCACTTGTTCGCTCTGGTCCGGGTGGACCATGAACACGATCTCGTAATGACGCATGGGATCTCCTTTCGGGTTGGCAGCTTCCTCGTGAGAACCGCAGTCGCTCAGGGGAAGCAAGGAGGTGATAGTCAAAATGCAAACGCCCGCTCACGCAGGAACGGGCGCATGCATTCTAGTGAGGCGCGGCGCCAGTTGCAAGAAAAGACCCGCTTTTCGGCCGCTCAGACGGGAGGCGTGCGGCGCTGGCGCACCGCCTCGAACAGCACAACCCCGGTGGCCACCGAGACGTTGAGGCTCGACACCGCGCCCGCCATGGGCAGCTTGACCAGGCTGTCGCAGGCCTCGCGCGTCAGCCGGCGCATGCCCTTGCCCTCGGCGCCCATGACCAGCGCCACGGGCCCCGTGAAGTCGGCATCAAAGACCAGCTGCTCGGCCTCGCCGGCAGTGCCGATGACCCAGACTCCCAGCGCCTTGAGCTTGGCCAGCGACCGGACCAGATTGGTGACCTGATAGACCGGCACGCTCTCGGCGGCGCCACAGGCCACCTTGCGCACCGTGGCATTGAGCGGCGCGGCCTTGTCCTTGGGCACGATGACCCCGTGCACGCCGGCGGCGTCGGCACTGCGCAAACAGGCGCCGACATTGTGCACGTCGGTAACGCCATCCAGCACCAGCAGCAGCGGCGGGGCCGACAGCGGCCAGGCCTCCAGCCGGAACCAGAGTGCCGCCTCACTCTCGGCGACCAGCGGTGGACACAGCGCCACCACCCCCGATGAGCCGCCCCCTGGGCCAGGCGGTCGAGGTCATCCCGTGAGCGCGACTGCACTCGAGCCCCCAGCCGCCGGGCGGTCTCAACCAGCTCGGCGAGGCGCCGGCCAGCGTCGCCCTCCTGTACCCAGAGCTCACGCGGGGCCTCGCCACGCTCGATCAGGGCGCGAACCGCGTGCACCCCGAACACGGCCTCGAGCCCGCCAGGCACTCCGGCGGGTGGCCGGAGCCCCCGCGCTTGCCGGACTCACCGCGACGCCTGCCCTGCCCCGACGCCATCAGCTGCGCCTCGGCTTGCGCGGCCCGCGGCGGCGCTTGCCGCCGCGAGCGCGCTTGTCTTCGCTCTTGTCGCCTGACGGGGACGCCGCAGGCGCCTCCGCGCTGCCGGCACGCCGCTTGCGGGGCGCACGCTTGGGCCGCGGCTTGTCGTCGGCCAGGGCGAAGTCGATCTTGCGATCGTCCAGATCGACCCGGGCCACCTGCACCGTGACGCCGTCGCCCAGCCGATAGCTCATGCCGGTGCGTTCGCCCTTGAGGCGATGCTTCTCCGGCTCATAGTGGTAGTAGTCGGACGGCAGCGAGGTGACATGCACCAGGCCTTCCACAAAGACCTCATCGAGGCGCACGAAGATGCCGAACTGGGTCACCGAGGCGATGGTGCCGTCATACACCTCGCCAAGCTTGTCGGACATGAACTCGCACTTCAGCCAGTCCTCGACATCGCGGGTGGCATCGTCGGCGCGGCGCTCGGTCATCGAGCAGTGCTCGCCGAGCTCGAGCATCTGCTCGAAGGTGTAGGGGCACCACTTGCTGGGCGGGTCCACCTTGGCCCCCTCGGCGCGCAGCACGGTGTTGGTCTGACGCGGACCGCGGATCACCGAGCGGATCGCGCGATGCACCAGCAGGTCGGGATAGCGGCGAATCGGAGACGTAAAGTGGGCATAGGCCGGGTAGGCCAGGCCGAAGTGGCCCTCGTTGCGGGGCGAATAGACCGCCCGGCTCATGGAGCGCAGCATCACGGTCTGGATCACGTCGGCATCAGGACGATCCTTGATCACCTCGGCCAGGTCGCGATAGTCCTCGGGACTGGGATCGTCGCCGCCCCCCAGCGACAGCCCCAGCTCATTGAGGAACAGGCGCAGCTTGTCCAGGCGCTCCGGCGACGGCTTCTCGTGGATACGATAGAGGGCCGGCAGGTCGTGCTTGTCGAGGAAGCGGGCGGTGGCAACGTTGGCCGCCAGCATGCACTCCTCGATGATCTTGTGAGCATCGTTGCGGGAGCGCGGCACGATCTTCTCGATCTTGCGCTCCTCGTTGAAGACGATGGCCGTCTCGGTGGTCTCGAAGTCGATGGCCCCGCGCGCCTCGCGCGCCTCGCGCAGCACCCGGTAGAGCGCATTCAGGTTCTTGAGCGGCTTGACCAGCTCGCGGTACTCCTGGCGCAGGGCATCGCCCTCGGGGGCCTCCTCGTCGAGGATCGCCGCCACCTTGTTGTAGGTCAGCCGCGCGTGGGAGCGGAACACCCCCTCGTAGAAGCGATAGCGGCTGATGGCACCGCTCTTCGAAATATTCAGCTCGCAGACCATGGCGAGGCGGTCGACGTCGGGATTCAAGGAGCAGAGGCCGTTGGAGAGCAGCTCCGGCAGCATCGGCACCACCTGCCCCGGGAAGTAGACCGAGTTGCCGCGCGTGATCGCCTCCTGATCCAGCGCGCTGCCGGGACGCACGTAGTGGGCGACATCAGCGATCGCCACGATGAGCTTCCAGCTACCCGACTTGGTCTTCCAGGCGCAGACGGCGTCATCGAAGTCCTTGGCGCTCTCGTCGTCGATGGTCACCAGGGGCACGTCGCGCAGGTCGATGCGGTGCGCCTTGTCCTCCTCGACCACCTCGGCGGACATGCCGGCGATCTGGTCGTTCACCTCGGGGGAACTCGGCGGGAATCTCGTAACTGCGGATGGCGATATCGATCTCCATCCCCGGGTCCATGCGCTCGCCGAGCACTTCGATCACCTCGCCCACCGGCTGCACCCGGGTCTCGGGCTGCTGCACGATTTTCGCCGAGATCACCTGGCCATCCTGGGCCCCGCCGCAGGCGCTGTGGGGAATGATCACCTCCTGGGTGATGCGCGGATTCTCGGGAATCAGCACCCCGAACTCGGGCGTGTTCTCGCGGTAGACGCCCACCATGGTCTGGGTGTTGCGGGAGAGCACCTCGGCGATGGTGGCCTCGTCACGTCCTCGCCGGTCGCGCCCGCTGATGCGCACCAGCACGGCATCGCCGTGGAAAACGCGACGCATCTGGCGCGGCGGCAGCACCAGGTCGGGCTTCTTGCCATCGTCGCGCAGCACGAAGCCAAACCCGTCGCGGTGGCCAAGCACCTTGCCCTTGATCAGGTCGAGCTTGTCGATCAGCGCATAGGCGCCGGCGCGGTTGCGCAGCACCTGGCCGTCGCGCTCCATGGCCGCCAGGCGGCGCCGCACCGCCTCCTGCAGGTCCTCATCCTCGAGCCCCAGCATGCGGCTCATCGCCTCATGGGTGATCGGCTTGCCGTACTCCTCGAGCCGGGCGAGCAGATACTCGCGACTGGGCGCCGGGTTGTCGTACTTGTGGGCCTCGCGGCTCGCGTGCGGGTCGTCGCTGAGCGTCCAATGGGTCATGCGTCAGGCATCCTTGGCAACGTCGGAGTGTGCGTTCTCGGTAGGGCCGATGGGGCGCAGGCGATACGCCGCGGGGGTAGGAACTTGCCATTCGGGTCTATTGTCATGGCCGCAGTATAGCGCCGGCGAAGGCACGACCCAACCTTGGGCATTGACACGCGCTTCCCGGCGGCGTTTTTTTTCGCCTCGCGACGCCGCGCGGCCTTGCATTGAGCACGAAATTGGGTAACATACGCCTCGCCTGCCCAGATGGCGGAATTGGTAGACGCGCTAGCTTCAGGTGCTAGTGTCCTTACGGACGTGGAGGTTCAAGTCCTCTTCTGGGCACCATCGCCCCCCGGCCCGCATGGCCCGGGACGAAAAAGGCATCGCTCGTGTTCGCCCAGGTGGCGGAATTGGTAGACGCGCTAGCTTCAGGTGCTAGTGTCCTTACGGACGTGGAGGTTCAAGTCCTCTCCTGGGCACCATCCCAGATGCGTGAACACGACAGCGACATGATGCGCCCAGGTGGCGGAATTGGTAGACGCGCTAGCTTCAGGTGCTAGTATCCTTACGGATGTGGAGGTTCAAGTCCTCTCCTGGGCACCACCGTTCTCACGGTCCCAGCCGCGTCATGTCGAGACAGCAAGCTATCGGAAACCGCGACGCGATCGCGGTTTTTTTGTGTTTGTCAGAAGCGGGCGGGCAGGCGCGCCACCTCCTCCAACGCCCACCCCTCGGCCACCACCTCCCCTTCCAACGCCTCGGCCACCGCCTCAGGCAGCTCCGGGAAGAAATTCAGCCCGGTGCGCGCCTCGACCTCCTCGACACTGACCAGGAAGTCGTCCAGCGGCTCATCGCCACGCACTGCCTGGGGCATGATGAAAGCCAGCACCCTGGGGACTCGGCCGGCACCACGATGATCTTGTAGAAGGCCTCGGGAATCTCGACGAGCCCCACGCGATTGAGCACGTTGTCGAAGAAGCGTTCCGGAAACACCGGCCCGGTGATCACCTGCACCACCCCGAAGCGCGGCACGAAGTGGTCGATCACGACCTCCTCGAGGCGCTGCCACAGCCGCCGGTTGAGGTCCGGGCGCTGGGGCGAGATATTGCTCATCAGAAAGGTCTGGCGCTGGGCATCGGCCCCGTGCACCGAGGCGATGGCGTAGTTGGGGGCGAGGTGGCCGCGGTCATAGCCGCTGCCGAAGTAGCTATCGGCGGCGATGGGCCAGAGGGTACGCCAGTCGCGACGGAAGTCCGGCCGCGGACCGACGCCGATCTCATCCACCTCATACAGGAAGTAGCTCACCCACAGCGGGTTGACCCGTACGTCGGACCAGCCCACCAGAAACCCATCGTTGCGCAGCACGCGGTGTGCGGTGAGCGGCGTGAACGTCTCCCAGGTGGGTACGCCCATCCAGCTGAGCGAGTCGCGGTACTCCTGCTCCTGGGTATACCAGAGCCCGCTGCCCACCAGTACGAACAGCAGGGTGATGCCGAAGCGGCGGGCCTGGCGGCGCCAGCGTGACAGGCGTGGGGAGCGTCGGCGTCTGGCCATCCTTGGTCGTTTCGCATCCGGTCAGTGAGGCCGCCGGACGTCTCAGCGCGGCGGCATGGGGCGAGAGAGCGAACGTATCCTTTGGCTACCAGCCCAGCGAAAACATCGTCTCGAGGTCGTGGCGAGAGTGCACCTGCATGGCGTTGAGGGTCTCGGTGTCGCGAATGCCCTCCACGGCGTTGAGCCGCTCGGTGACCAGCTCGGCCAGGCTCTCGAAGTCCCGAGTGCGGGCGATCGCCACCAGGTCGTAGCGGCCACAGGTGGAGTAGACCTCGCTGATTCCCTCGACGTCGGCGAGCCGTTCGGCCACCGCCTTGACCTGGCCCTTGTCGGTGTTGATCAGGATCACGGCATTCTGCATCGGACACTCTCCCGGTCGGATAACTCCCGCGGCAAGGCAGTCGCCGCGACCTGGCGCGAGTATAGCAGCGCACCGAGCCAAGCTGAATTGCCGCGCCTCCCCGACCGATGCTTCGCCCGGCCACCGATCAGATGTAGTAGAGCAGCAGCGAGGCGGTCAGCAACACGGCCACCCAGAGCACCATGCTGCCGGTCGGCCAGGTGCGCGCCAGAACCCCCCTCGGTCCGTGGTAGCGCATGGCCTGAACGACGATGCGGCGCAAGGGCCAGCGCAGGGCCGCGAGCAGGCTGCGCCAGGCGATGGTGCCGTGGCGGTGGACCAGGCCAACGGCGCGGGCGCCGCCACGCGATAGAACCAGTCCGTGTCGAGGGTGACCCTGTCCTTGGGCGCCATGAATCTCAGCAGGACGAAGAAGACCAGGCCGACGAACGAGAGCAGCTGCAGATCCCAGAACACATGGGCCAGCGTATAGGCGTTGTAGCCCACCGGCTGATGCGGAAGCATGTGGTAAAGCCACTGCGGATAGACGCCGATGAAGAGGCAGAAGAACGCCGCGATCCCCATGGCGACCAGCATGTTGGTCGGCGCCTCGCGGGGACGTAGCCCGCTGTCGCGCCCTAGGAAAGCGAACCAGGGCAGCTTGAGACCCACGCTCAGGAAGGTACCGGCCGATGCCAGCGAGAGGACCAGCCAGACAAGCGCCGCCTGACGGTCGGCATAGGCCTCGAGGATCATCGTCTTGCTGACGAAGCCACTGGTCAGCGGCAGCGCGGAAATCGAGAAGGCGGCGATCATGTAGAACACGAAGGTCACCGGCATGTAGCGGTACAGCCCACCCAGCTCGGTCAGCTTCGCGCGTCCGGTCATCTGGATGATGGCCCCGGCGCTCATGAACAACAGCGCCTTGTAGAGGATATGGGTGTAGGCATGGGCCGCGGCGCCGTTCAGCGCCATGGCGGTACCAAGACCGATGCCGGCCACCATGAAACCGACCTGGCTGACGATGTGATAGGCGAGCAGCCGACGGATGTTGTTGGCCAGCACCGCATAGGTGACCCCCCAGAGGGTCATGAGCGCCCCCAGCCAGACCAGCACCTCGGCCTCGGGAAATCCCCGAATCAGGGTGTAGACCGCCGTCTTGGTGGTAAAGGCACACAGGAACACCGCCCCGGTCACCGTAGTTTCCGGATAGGCATCGGTGAGCCAGGCGTGCAGGGGCGGCACCGCGGCATTGATCATGAAGCCGAGCAGAATCAGCCAGAAGGCGGGACTCCCGGCCTCGATGTCGTCGAAACTCAGGCTCCCGGTGTGAGTGACATAGATCACGATGCCGGCCAGCAGCAGCACGCCGCTCACCGCGTGCACCAGCAGATAGCGAAAACCGGCCGCCAGCGAGGCGGCCCGGCGATTGCGCCAGATCAGCCAGACCGAGGAGAGCATCATCAGCTCCCAGAACACATACAGCGTGACCAGGTCGCCGGCAAACACCACGCCCATGGCCGAGCCGGCATAGAGCAAGCCGGCCACGTGCTGGATGGTGTCGCGCACATGCAGGGCATAGATGGCGCCTAACAGGGCCATGATGGCGAACACATGAGCAAACACCAGGCTCAGCGCGTCCACCCGCCCCAGGGTCAGCGGCATGGCGAGGAATTCAAGGCTGCCGTGAGTTCCCGGCGCGCTGCCGAGCACGGCGAAAAGGGCCAGCGTGGGCGCGGCCAGCAGCATCAGCTTCTGCGCCACTCCGCGCAACACCGAAACCAGCAGCCCCCCCAGGATCAGCACCAGGGAAGGCGAGAGCCACTCGATGATAGGCCAGTTGATCGCGAACCACTCATGCATAACGGCTGCTCTCTCAATGGTCGGCTAGGCGATGTCCGGAAACTGACGGCACTCGGGCATAGGACGTAACACCACGGCCCGGCTCACGAGGGGTCGGCGCTGTCAGGCTTTTCGTCGACCTCGTCGAGCGCCCGGTAGGGGGCCAGCTCCTGGTCGTAATAGGCCTCCCGGCGATAGACCAGCCCCAGGCCCAGCGCCTTGGCCAGACCAATGAGGATCAGGCAGGCCAGCGCCCCGAACAGCGCGCCGAATCCGCCCCACGCCTCCCAGGCGAAGCGGTCATAGCCGGTAGGGATCAGCAGATCGGCGATCACCAGCCCCGCCATGGCGGCCAGCACTCCCCGTTTCAGCCAGTTGGCATGGCGTACCAGTCGGTCGAGCAGCTTGACGAGCATGTTCCCCCCGTGGATCCGAATCAGTTGACGAACAGCCCGGCCAGCATGGCGCGCAGCGGGTCCGCCGCCAGGAACAGCGCCATGCCGCCCAGCGCCGTGAGGCACAGCGGCACCACGCACAGCAGCGGCGCCTCCCGGATACCACCGTGCCCCTCCGTCGCCTGCTTTGGCGGCATGAGAACGCCCTCACGACCGGCGTGAGCAGATAGGCGATATTGAGCAACGTGCTCAGCATGATCACCAGGACCATAAGCAGCTGCCCGCTGTCGGCCGCCCCCAGCACCAGATGCCACTTGCTCCACAGCCCCCCCATGGGGGGACGCCGATGACCGCCAGGGCCCCGAGCAGGAAGGCGCCCATGGTGAAGGGCATGCGTCGCCCGAGGCCGTCCATCTCGCTGACATGGGTCTTCTTGCTGGCCACGTAAATGGCGCCAGCACAGAAGAACAGCGTAATCTTGCCGAAGGCGTGCATGACGATATGCATGCCGCCGCCAATGGCCGCCAGCTCGTGGGCCAGCATCGCCCCCAGCGTGATGTAGGAGAGCTGACTGACCGTGGAGTAAGCCAGCCGCGCCTTGAGATTGTCCTTCTGGATGGCCACCAGCGATGCCGCCAGCAGGGAAAAGGCGGCGATAGACATCAGCAGATCCGCACTCCACAGCTCGCGGAGGTAATCCTGCCCGAAGATGTAGGTGCTCACCTTGAGCACGGTGAAGACCCCGGCCTTGACCACCGCCACGGCGTGCAGCAGCGCGGATACGGGGGTAGGCGCCACCATGGCAGCGGGCAGCCAGCGATGAAAGGGCATCAGCGCGGCCTTGCCGATGCCATAGATGTAGAGCAGCAGCAACAGCGCCCCCAGGCCGTGGCCCACGCGCCCCTCCATGATCCCGCCGTCGGTAAAGCTCAGGGAACCGGTCAGCCACCAGGTGGCGACGATCGCCACCAGCTGGAAGCCGATGGAGGTGCCGAGCAGCAGCCCCAGGTAGGTCCGCGCCCCCTGCTGGGCTTCTCGGTTGCCCTTGTGGGCCACCAGCGGATAGGTAGAGAGCGTCAGCACCTCGTAGAAAATGAAAAGCGTGAACATGTTCTCGGCAAAGGCAATGCCCATCACCGAGAACAGGGCGACCGCGAAACAGGCATGAAAGCGCGTCTGCTTGCTCTCGTTGGCGCCGCGCATGTAGCCGATGGCGTAGAGCGAGGTGATGATCCAGAGGCTGGAGGCCACCAGCGCGAAGACCATGCCGAGCGGCTCGACCTCGAAGGCCATGCTCAGCCCCGGCAGCAGTTCGATCAGCGTCACGGCGGGCCGCTCGCCCGCCAGCACGGCCGGCAAGAGCTGCAGCACCGCGGTGAACAGCAGCGCGGCGATGGCCACCATCAGGCCATCACGAAGATTTGGGTGGCGGCCGCTCAGTGCAATCACCCCCGCCCCGAGGGCCGGAATGGCCAGAGTAAGCGGAATCGCCACGGAGGCGTCGATGAACGAGAACACACTCACCGGTAGCCTCCCATCAATGCCTCGGCGGCATGCTCGGCCAGGCCCACCGGCAGGGATGTCTCGATACCGAAATAGAGGCAGGCCAGGGTGAGAAACCAGGTAGGAAGGAGCAGCGACAGCGGCGCTTCTCTCACCGCCATTCGCCTCAGCGGTGCGTGGAAGAACGCCACCTCCACCACCCGCCAGACATAGAGCAGGGCCAGCACCGAGGTGCCCAACAGGAAGACGGCGATGGGCCAGAGCCCGCCGTCCAGGGCGGCAAGAATCAAATGCCATTTAGTGACGAAGCCGGCCGTCAGCGGGACGCCGATCAGCGACAGCCCGGCAATGATGAAGGCCGTCATGGTCCAGGGCATCCGCTGCCCCGCCCCCGTCATATGAGCGAGGGACACACCGCCGAGCCGGTAGGCGATGCAGCCCAGCGCCATGAAGAGTGCCGCCTTGGTGATCGCATGATTGAAGAGGTGCAGCACCGAGGCCATCAGCCCCAGGGTGCTGGCGAAGCTGATGCCCAGAATGATATAGCCCACCTGCGCCACGCTGGAGTAGGCAAACATGCGCTTCACGTTGGTATGGAAGATGGCCACGATCGAGGGTATCAGGATGCCGAGCATCGCCAGCGGCATCAGCAGCAGGTTCATTTCAAGCTCATCAAAGCTCAGCTCATAGCCGAACACGCCGAAGATGAAGCGCATCAGCACATAGATGGCCACCTTGGTTGCCGTGGCGGAGAGGAACACGGTGACCATGGAGGGGGCGTAGGCGTAGGCGTTGGGCAGCCAAAGGTGAAGCGGAAAGAGGGCCAGCTTCAGCGAGATGCCCACCACGATGAAGGCCTGAGCGGCACGCACCGTTCTGGTGTCGTTGACCTCCGGCAGCCTGTCGGCCAGGTCCACCAGGTTCAGGGTGCCGGTCATGATATAAAGAAAGCCGATGCCGATGAGCAGGAAAGTGGTGCCGATCGTTCCCATCATCAGGTACTGATAGGACGCCATCACGGCCTGGCGCTCGCGCCCCGTGGCAATGAGGGAGTAAGACGCCAGCGCGGCAATCTCGAAGAAGACGAAGATATTGAAGGCATCACCGGTAATGGCGATGCCCAGCAGCCCGCAGTTAGCCAGCAGGAAGGCGGCATAGAAGAAGCCGTGCTTGTCTTCGCGGACCTCACTGGCCGCGCTGAGCCGCGCGAAGGGCATGACCACCGCGCTGATGAAGCTGATCACCAGCAGCACCAGAATATTGACCGAGTCCACCCGGTACTCGATTCCCACCGGCGGCAGCCAGCCGCCCATATGGTAGGCGACGACGCCTTCGGCCTGAACACGGAGCAGCAGCAGCAGGGAAATCGTTAGAGTGAGCCAGCTGGTCAGGGTCGCGGTCGCCCAGGCCGCCCGCGGCGAGCGGGCCATGAGCATCACCAGCGGGGCCGCCAGCATGGGCACGATGACCTGAAACGCCGGCAAATGATGCTCAAGAAGCCCCATCACTGGGCCTCGTCCTGAGCGTGGATTTCGTCCTCCTCGATGGTGCCGTAGAGCTCATGGATACGCACCACCAGGGCAAGACCGACGGCGGTCAGGGCCACGCCCACCACGATGGCGGTCAGGATGAGCACATGGGGAAGAGGGTTGGAATAGTCGCTGACCCCTTCCAGGTAAACCGGTGCGGTGCCGCCATCCAGCTTGGCCAGGCTGATGAAGAAGATGAACACGGAGGTCTGAAAGATATTCAGGCCGACGATCTTCTTGATCAGATTGCCCTGGGCGATGACGATGTAGAATCCCACCATCATGAGCACCACCACCACCCAGTAGTTATAGAACCCGATCCACTCCATTACTCCCGCTCCCTGCCGGCAAAGGCATAGAACAGGGTAAGGGCAACGGCGGCCACGGTGATGCCTACGCCCAGTTCGATGCCGATGATCCCAAGGGTTTCGCCTGCCTGGTCGTTCGCCAGCAGCACCTTGTACTCGAGAAACTGGCCGCCCAGCAGAATGCCGGCGAGGCCAATGCCGATATAGAGCAGCACGCCAAGCGCCGCCAGAAACCGGGCCACCTCGGGGGGGATGGCCTCCTGAGCCATGTCCAGCCCGAAGATCAGGCTGAAGATGATGAAACCAGCGGAAAAGATGATGCCTGCCTGGAAGCCGCCTCCAGGGCTGTACTCGCCATGAAACTGGATGTAGAGCGCATAGATCACGATCAGCGGAATCATGATCTTGGTGACGATCCGCAGCACGATGTGATGTCTCACGCGCCGCCCTCCCTGCTGCCCGCCCTCTTCCGGCGGCGCTTGCGCTGTCGGGCCCGACCGCTGCCGATCACCAGCAGCACCGCCACCGCGGCGGTGAGCACGACCACGGCCTCCCCCAGGGTATCCAGCGCTCGATAGCTGGCCAGCACCGAGGCCACCATATTGGGGATGCCGATCTCCTCCACCGACTGCTGGGTGAAATAGGGCGCCAGATGGATATGAGCAGGCGCCTGGGGATCACCGACCTGTGGCATGTCCAGGGTGCCGTAGATGAGCGCCGCGCCGGTGATGATGACCACGACCAGGGCCAGGGCGTTCTGCCGCGTGATGCGTACCTTCTCTTCGCTGGTGGTGAGTGCCAGAGCGGCCAGCATGAGGATGATCATGATCCCTGCCCCCACGGCGGCTTCTGTCAGCGCCACATCCACGGCATCGAGCATCACGAACAACGAAGCCGCCAGCAGGCTGTAGATGCCCGTGAGCATGATCACCGCGAAGAGGTTGCGAATCCTCACCACGGCAATCGCTACCAGTGCCATGAAGGCCAGCAGTACCAGGTCGATCAGGGCTGCGATGACTCACCCTCCTTGTCAGACCGCCAGGGAGAGAGCTTGCGCTGGCGCGCCGTCTTGGTCAGGGCATGGCTGGCGGCAGGCGCGGTAAAAAACAGGAACACCAGGGTGAACAGCAGCTTGGCCGCGACCCCGAAGGAGTCGGCCTGGAGCATCAAGCCACCGAGAATCAGGATCATGCAGAGGGTATCGGTCATCCCGGCGGCCTGAATACGGGAGTAGAAATCGGGAAAACGCAGCAGGCCGACGCCGCTGATGACCACCAGTATGGCGCCGCTGACCAGCATGAGCCCGCTGAGCAGATCCAGTAACAGGCTCATGATGTCTCCTCCTCATCGCGGCTGCCCGCTGCGCCGAAGCGGCCGGACTCGAAGAAGCGCAGGACGGCCACGACGCCGATGTAATTGAGCAGCGCGTAGACGATGGCGATGTCGATGAACTCAGGACGGCCGACGATGAAGCCAAGCAGGGCAATGAGCAGTACCGTCAGGCTACCCACGACATTCACTGCCAGGAGCCGGTCGAAGAGCGTAGGGCCCAGATAGGCGCGGGTCAGTGCGCAGCCTATGCTGACAAGAACGGCCAGCGCGATGACAACCAGCATCAGGATTTCCCCTCGAGTTGCGTCACTCGCCGATCCATTTCACCGCTCAGCACGCCCTGCTCCAGCTCCTCGGTCAAGGCGTAGAACCACACCTCCTGTTCACGAACATAGACGGCCACCGTGCCCGGCGTCAGCGTGATGGAGTTGGCGAGAAAGACCCTACCCAGATCGGTTTTTTGGGTGGCATCCAGGCGGCTAATGCGCGGACTCAGGCTCTTGCGCCCTCTCACGATATGAATGGCCACCACCAGATTGGCCTTCACGACCTCCTTGAACAGCCAGGGAAGATACTGGATAACGGGGAGCATCAGGTGGATGGGATGCCCTTCTCGATCCAGAATTCGCATGCGGTATGCAAGATAAACGGTGAGGGCGACCGATGCAGCGCCTAGCGGCACAAGAATCGGATGTGTCCAGTAACCGGACAGCAGTAGCCAGATGGCAGCCATCATGACAGTCAGGCTGACAGCATACTTGAGCACATTGCCCCCTTGAATCACCGCAGGACGTTCAGCGCATAAGGTCTATCCACCTTACATCGTTCAGCCGTCACATGACGCGCCGACTGATTTAGACTTTGTACTTAATTTCCGCCTTATCTACCCTATGCTCACTTGCGATTAACGCTCATTCAAACGGAAAATCAACCGCCTTGGCGTCCGGCACGCCCTTAGAAGCAAGCCGTATCCAATCCCTCCAGAGCGAGCAGGCGGCGCTTGAGTTCGAGCCCTCCGCTGTACCCTCCCAGCCCACCGGCCGCCACCACCCGATGGCAGGGAATCAGCAGCGGCAGGGGATCGGCGCCGTTGGCGGCGCCGATCGCCCGGGCCGCTCCCTCGCGTCCCAGCCGCCTGGCCAATTCGCCGTAGGTGCAGGTCTCCCCGTAGGGAATGCGCTGCAGCGCCGACCATACCTGGCGCTGAAAATCGCTGCCGCCCGGCGCCAGCGGCAGACTAAAGCTGCGACGCCGCCCCGCCAGGTAGGCCAGCAGCTGCTCGCGCACTTCCTCCAGCGCCTCGTCATCACGGCGCGCATCGGTGGGGTCCGCCAGCCCCTCGGCATCGAGGGTCAGCCGCGTGATCCCCTGGTGCTCGTCGGCCTCGATCAGCAGCTCGCCCAGCGACGAGTCCAGTCGCGTAAAGATTGCCATCTCCCCTCCCTTGTCTGTGTCTGTCGATCGCCTGGGCGCTCGTCCCAGCCGCTTCCTTCAGCGTTCGGCGCGTCGCTTCGAACTCAACGCCCCGAGACGGGTCGGAGCAACAGACGGACGACTACCGTCGACTCCATGATACCCGCCAATAGGGCTATCATGGCCGATAACTCAGACCGTGACGATAAGGAGACTCCATGGGCAATCAGAGCCGCCGTGACTTCATGCGCAACAGCCTGCTGGGCCTGGCCGCCCTGCCCCTGGGTGCGGGCATCCTATCGAAACAGGCCTTCGCTGAGACGCTGCCGCGCCTGGACCCCAACGACGACCAGGCACAGGCCTTGAACTATGTCGAGGTGGCTAGCGATGCCAGCGACCACCCGGCCTACGAAGAGGGCGAGGTCTGTGACAACTGCATGTTCTTCGAAGCCGATACGGAAGGCTGCCAGCTGTTCCCGCAGCACAGCGTAGAGCCCCAGGGCTGGTGCCAATCCTGGGCTCCCATCACCTGAGGGCAACGTCGCGAGTGCACTATCTGCATGTCAACGACCGGGCGCCCGCCCGGTCGTTTCGTTTGCCTTGATGACGATATGCCATGCCTGGTATGACCGCCAGGGCTCAGTGCGTACGCGCTTCTTCTTCGGGGAGCGGCCACTGATAGCGCCGGGCGACGGTATCGTCGTCCATGGTCGACTCCAGGCGGACCGGAAAGCCCCATAGCTGGTGGAGATGGCGCATCACCGGATAGACGCTGCGTGCCAGCGGACGCCGGCTGTCCTGGACATGGCGCAGGGTCAGGGAGCGATCCCCACGGATGTCCGCCGAGTAGACCTGGATATTGGGCTCGCGAACGGCCAGCGCATACTGGGTGGCCAGGGCCTCACGGATGCGCCGGTAGCCACGGTCGTCATGGATCGCCGCCACTTCCAGCATCTCTTCCTGGTCATCGTCGACCACCATGAACAGCTTGAGGTCGCGGATCACCTTGGGCGACAGGTATTGCTGAATGAAGGACTCGTCCTTGAAGTTGCGCATGGCAAAGTGTACCGCCTCGATCCAGTCGCCCCCGGCGGTGTCGGGGAACCATTCGCGATCCTCGTCCGTGGGCGCCTCGCACATGCGCTTGATGTCGCTGAACATGGCGAAGCCCAGGGCATAGGGGTTGATGCCGCTGAAATAGGCACTGTCGAAAGGCGGCTGGTTGACCACCGCCGTATGCGACTGCAGGAACTCCAGCATGAAGCCTTCGTCCACCAACCCCTCGTCGAAGAGTCGATTCATCAGCGTATAGTGCCAGAAGGAGGCCCAGCCCTCGTTCATCACCTGGGTCTGGCGCTGCGGATAGAATACTGCGCCAGCTTGCGCACGATGCGCACCACCTCGCGCTGCCAGGGCGCCAGCAGCGGTGCATTCTTCTCGATGAAGTAGAGCAGGTTCTCCTGGGGCTCGGGCGGGTATCGGGCACCGCCGCGCAGGCCAAGTGGGTCGTCCTCGTCCTGGTCGTCGGCAAGCGTCTCGCTGGTCAGCGGGCCGGGAATGGTGCGCCACAGGGTGTTGACCTGGGCCTGGAGATGCTCCTCACGCTCCTTCTGGCGCCGCATCTCCTCTTCGGCGGAGATCGGTGAAGGTCGCTTATAGCGGTCGACGCCATAGTTCTGCAGGGCATGGCAGGCATCGAGCAGCTGCTCCACCGCGGTAACCCCATGACGCTCCTCGCACTCCGCCACGTACTTTCGCGCAAACACCAGGTAATCAATGATCGAGCTGGCGTCGGTCCAGGTGCGAAACAGGTAGTTCCCCTTGAAGAAGGAGTTGTGGCCGTAGCAGGCGTGGGCCATCACCAGCACCTGCATCATCAGGGTGTTCTCCTCCATCAGGTAGGCGATGCAAGGGTCGGAGTTGATCACCAGCTCGTAGGCCAGCCCCATCTGGCCACGCCGGTAGGCCTGCTCCACCGCCAGGAACTGTTTGCCGAAGGACCAGTGGTGATAGCCCACCGGCATGCCCACGCTGGCATAGGCGTCCATCATCTGCTCGGTGGTGATGATTTCGATCTGGTTGGGATAGGTGTCCAGGCGGTACTCGTCGGCCAGGCGCACCAGCTCCTGCTCGTAGGCCTCCAGCACCTCGAACGACCAGTCAGAGCCGGTAGCGATGGGCTTGCGTCGGGTCATGCTGCCTCCTCATCCGCATCAGGTGGCGGTTCGGCGCCGAAACAGATCGCGAAAGACGGGATAGATATCGCCGGCTTCGACAATCTGGCGCATCGCGAAGCGATCGGAGAACTCGGCGGCCACCGTCTCATACTCCTCCCATAGCGCCTGGTGGGCATGGGCGTGATCTCCACGTAGGTGAAGTACTGCAGCCGCGGCATCAGCGATTTCATCAGCAGCTCGCGACAGTTCACCGAATCGTCGTCCCAGTTGTCGCCGTCGGAAGCCTGGGCCACGTAGAGATTCCACTGCCCCGGGGGTAGCGTTTCTCGATGATCTCGTCGACCAGGGTCAGCGCGCTGGAGACGATGGTCCCACCGGTCTCCCGGGAGTAGAAGAACTCCTCTTCGTCGACCTCCTTGGCCGCGGTATGGTGGCGCACGAACACCAGCTCCACCTTCTCGTAGTTACGCTCCAGAAAGAGGTAGAGCAGCAGGAAAAAGCGCTTGGCGATATCCTTGTGCCCCTGGGTCATCGACCCGAGACGTCCATCACGCAGAACATCACCGCCTTGCTCGAGGGCTGAGGCTGATTGATCAGGTTGTTGTAGCGCAGATCATAGGTGTCGATGAAGGGCACCGCCTCCAGGCGCCGCTCCAGGCGTTCGATCTCCTCCTTCAGCTCGGCGATACGCGAGGGGTTGCGCAGCACCGGGTCCTTGCGCTCCTCCTCCGCCAGCGCCTCGCGGGCCTCCCGCAGAGCGCGACGGATCGGCGCGCGCATGGCGATCCGTCGTGCCTGGGCCTCACGCATGGAGCGCACGATATTGATCCGCGCCGGCACCCCCTCCTTGGAGACACCGGCGCGCACCGGGCGCACCTCATCGAGATCCACCAGCGACTTGCGCTCCAGATGGGGAGCTCCAGACCATCGAAGACAAAGTCGAGGAATTCCTCCCGGGAGAGGGTGAAGGCGAACTCGTCCATGCCCTCGCCCTGGTTGGAGGCGCTACCCTCGCCGGCGCCTCCACCGCCTCCCCCGCCACCCGGCCGGCGCAGCCGGTCCCCTTCGACAAACTCCTTGTTGCCCGGCGCCACGATGGTGCGTTTACCGCCGGGCCCGTGCTGAAACACCGGCTCGGAGATGTCGCGGGTGGGGATCGACACCTTCTCACCGCGCTCCATGTCGGTGATCGAGCGGCGGTTGACCGCCTCCTCCACGGAGCGCTTGATATGGGTCCGGTAGCGATCGAGGAAGCGCTGCCGGTTGACCGCACTCTTGTGCTTGGCATTAGCGCGTCGATCGATGAAATAGGTCATGCAGACCTCCCGCCTTCGCGGCCGTTACTGCGATTTGCGCACCCGCAGGTACCACTCGGACAGCAGCCGCACCTGCTTTTCGGTGTAACCACGATCCTTCATGCGTGCCACGAAGTCCTCGTGCTTCTTCTGATCCGCCGTGGACGCCTTGGCGTTGAAGGAGATCACCGGCAGCAGCTCCTCGGTGTTAGCGAACATCTTGTGCTCGATCACACCGCGCAGCTTCTCGTAGGACTGCCAGCTGGGGTTCATGCCGTTGTTCTGGGCACGCGCCCGCAGCACGAAGTTGACCACCTCGTGGCGGAAGTCCTTGGGATTGGAGATGCCGGCCGGCTTCTCGATCTTTTCCAGCTCCTCGTTGAGGGCCTGGCGGTTGAACAGCTCGCCGGTCTCGGGATCGCGGTACTCCTGATCCTGAATCCAGAAATCAGCGTAGGTAACATAGCGGTCGAAGATATTCTGGCCGTACTCGGAGTAGGACTCGAGATAGGCGGTCTGAATCTCCTTGCCGATGAAGTCCACGTAGCGCGGTGCCAGGAACTCCTTGATAAAGCGGAGGTAGCGCTCGAAGGTCTCACGCGGCAGCTGCTCCTGCTCGAGACGCTGCTCAAGGACATAGAGCAGGTGCACCGGGTTGGCGGCCACCTCGTGATTGTCGAAGTTGAACACCTTGGAGAGGATCTTGAAGGCGAAACGGGTGGAGAGCCCGTCCATCCCCTCGTCGACCCCCGCCGCATCGCGATACTCCTGGATCGACTTGGCCTTGGGATCGGTATCTTTGAGGTTCTCACCGTCATAGACGCGCATCTTGGAATAGATGCTGGAGTTCTCCGGTTCCTTGAGCCGCGAGAGCACCGAGAACTGGGCCAGCATCCGCAGGGTATCCGGCGCACAAGGTGCCTGGTTGAGCGAGGAGTGCTCGAGCAGCTTCTGGTAGATCTTGATCTCCTCGGTGACCCGCAGGCAGTAGGGCACCTTGACGATATAGACCCGGTCGAGGAAGGCCTCGTTGTTGCGGTTGTTACGGAAGGTCTGCCACTCGCTTTCGTTGGAGTGGGCCAGCACCACGCCTTCGAAGGGAATCGCCCCCATGCCCTCGGTGGGGTTGTAGTTGCCCTCCTGGGTCGCGGTCAGCAGCGGATGCAGCACCTTGATCGGTGCCTTGAACATCTCGATGAACTCCATCAGCCCCTGGTTGGCCTTGCACAGCCCACCGGAGAAACTGTAGGCGTCGGGATCGTCCTGGGAGTAGAGCTCGAGCTGGCGGATGTCGACCTTGCCCACCAGGGAGGAGATATCCTGGTTGTTCTCATCGCCCGGCTCGGTCTTGGAGATAGCGATCTGATTGAGCCGCGAGGGGTAAAGCCTGACCACCCGGAACTGGGAGATGTCGCCACCGTATTCCTGAAGCCGCTTGGCCGCCCAGGGCGACATCACGCTCTTCAGGTAGCGACTCGGAATATGGAACTCCTTCTCGAGCAGCTCACCGTCCTCCTCGGGGGAGAAGAGTCCCAGCGGCGACTCGAAGACCGGCGAGCCCTTGATGGCATAGAAGGGAATGCGCTCCATCAGCAGCTTGAGACGCTCGGCGAGGGACGACTTGCCCCCCCGACCGGCCCCAGCAGGTAGAGGATCTGCTTGCGCTCCTCCAACCCCTGGGCAGCATGACGGAAGTAGGCCACGATCTGCTCGATGGCCTCCTCCATGCCGTAGAACTCGGAAAAAGCCGGGTAGCGACGGATCACCTTGTTGGAGAAGATCCTCGAGAGCCGCGAATCCTTCGCCGTGTCGATCACCTCGGGCTCGCCGATGGCCTTGAGCATGCGCTCGGCGGCGCTGGCATAGGCCATGGGATCCTCGCGACACAGCTCCAGGTACTCCTGCAGGCTCATTTCCTCCTGCCGGACCCGTTCGTAGCGATTCTGCACATGATCGAAGATGCTCATCGAAGCCTCCTGTTTGCCCGCCCCTTCAGCCATCGAGACACCGCATGGCCTCCGTGGGTTACCCATCAGCCTAGACAGCATCAGCCAATGGCGGTCTGCGAGCTATCAACGCAAGGAACATGTACCCATGAGAACGCGGGGAGCAGGCAGGGTTCGATCAGCAGCAGGAGAGCCATTAAACGCTGCAAGGACGCTTGGCTTAGGCCCTTCGACGTACCCAAGGAAGCGTAACGGCCCCGGGTCAGGGGGCCGTCACGCCGGTTCGTCGGGCCGGTTTCGGGTCAACCAGGAGGGATCAGCGCGCGGCCTGCTCACGCACGGCCGCCAGGTCCCAGGCGCTCAGCAGCTCCACCGCGACGTCCTGGGAGGCGAGGTTCTGGCCCTTCACCTGCATGAGAATGCGACCATCGAGTAGTAGGGTCGCCTCGACCCGGGAGCGATCGGGCTCCCACTTGACGATGGCCGACTCGCGGCCCAGGCGCACTCGCTCCATGTTGGGCTGCGCGGCAATCAGTGCCGGGTTGCTGAACATCGCCGCCATGCCCTGCACCATCGGATTGTCGATCATCAGGGAGGCCTCGAGCTGGGCATTGCCGTCCTGCTCACGATACTGACGCTGCAGCATGGTGCCGCCCGCACCGCCCAGCATGGCCGCCGCACCGCCGCCGGCCGACTCCACCTCCCCAGCCGTCCAGCCATCCGGCGCATCGGGGAAAGTCGCGCCGATTCGCCCCGACATCAGCTTGCGGATATCGTTGATGGCAAATTCCAGCTCGGTGATGGCCGCACCGTACTCCTCTTCCTGATAGAGCTCGAGCCCCAACTCTATCTGCTCGATGACCTCGTCCTGGGCCTGGACGGCCATCGGCCAAAGCAGTGCCGCCCCCAGGGCGGCAACGCCCAACCGGCTACGAAGGATTCCCATGGTCTGCTTCCCCATTTGTTGGTATTGAGATCAAGATAACTCACTGCTCGAATTCGAGCCCCTCGAGGTCCCCAGACAGGCTTACCTCGTCCTCTCCAGCTGCCTGAAACGCCAGCTCGGCTTTCATCACCCGGCGCTGCCGGTGGAAACGGCATCCTTCTGCTGGCCACCGGCCTCCTTGGCGCGCTCCTTGAGTTTGCGAAACGGCTTCGACATGCCATCGAGCTTGGCCTCCCACTCCGGGTCGGGCTGCTGGCCTTCAATGGTCTTGAAATAGGCCTGCATCAGGCAGGTGATGGCGAAGGGCTCGAGCAGCGCCACTTTGACGCTCCAGGCGAACAGCAGCGCCACGATCACACCGGTCGCCGACCAGCCGCCGGGGATCAGGTAGGCCACCAGGGCGGCCGGTGCCAGCATCACCAGGAACACGACAAAGGAGAGTCCGTAGACGATCAGCGCCAGCCAGGCGGCGTTCTTGAGCATCGGCTTGTAGTTCTGCCCATAGAGCACCAGCGCCTCACGGGAGGAGGCCCAGGCATTGTCGGAGCGGGTGCGAATGCAGTAGGCCAGGATCACCTCGTCGATGAAGCCCACGGCAATGCGCAGGAACATCTCGATCAACCGAACGAACTGGCGGGCCCCGGGAATCGGCAGCAGACGAAACACGCCGCGAGCCAGCCCGGTCAGGGTCTTCAATACCCCTTTGATCAGCTGGTCGACACCGAACAGCAGGCTGGCCTGACCGAAGCGCTCCTTGACCACGGTGGCGGCATGGTCGATCTGGCCCCGTCCTTCGGGCAGCGGCTGCTTGTCGAGCAGCTCCACCAGTACGGCGATATGGCCGGCCTTGACCATATAGAGCAGGTACTCGCGCAGCACGTACATGATGGCGCCGACGATGCCGAAGCCTACGACGCCGCCCCAGAAGGTGGAGGCGGCACGAAAACCCTCGTCACCGAAGCCGCCGATCCCCCAGCCGACGCCGGCACCGACGCCGGTCATCAGCACATAGGCCAAGGCCACGCCGAAATAGACGGCCAGGCGGAAAAGAATGAAGGGCAGTGTCTTGGCCATCAGTCCTAGCGACTGACCGATCCGAAAGTCCCACATGGGTCCCCCTATCGCATGAAAAGATACACAGATAGCAACAGCCTAGACGTGTCTCAGCCTCACGGCCCCCTTCATTCGAACGGGGGCGTGAGGCCAGCCATCTGGGCCGGACATGGTGTGTCGGCCGCCACCCCCTATCGAGGCGCCGCCATGCTCGTTAATAGCAGAGCTCGGTAGTCCACTCATCTGACTCAGTGGGCCCGCGACGGCACTGGTGCTTGCGCTCCACCCGAGTCAGCTCCCAGCGGCCATCCTCGAGCGGCTCGAAGGTGAGTCGATAGCGCCAGGCCCGTGAGGCATCGTCCTTCAGGTTGCTCAGGGTGAGCATCACGCGCACCTCCCCCGAGTCCAGCATCCACTGCTCGATCTGCTCCTCGGTCACGGGGTTGGGCAGCTCCCGGCTGTAGTGCTTCCGGGCCAGGGTCACGGGATCGCGCGCGGTAGTCTCTCCGGGCAGGTCGAGGACGAGATAGTCCGCTTCGTCCCCGCTGCTCTGATCCACAGCGGCGACATCGGCAGTCGCTGCGGCCTGCCAAATGCGCAGAATTGGGGAGGGATAAGTCGGCGGCTGGCCGGCCCAGGCCAGGCGGGTGCCCTCCTCGCTCACGGCAAGGGCGGTTGGCGGTCCCTGCCGGGGCATGGGCAGCTCAGGCGCCGCCGCCTCGGCATCCCCCGGAGGCAGCAGCTCACCGGGAAAGCGCTCTGCCCGCTCCAGCAGCTCGCCCGTCTCCAGAGAGTAACGCTGAACGTCCCGGCCGCAGGCGGCCCAGACGCTCTCTCCATCGGCCGTAAAGGCGACCTCGCGACACCCCTGGCTACCCGCCAGGGCGTGCAGCGCCTCCCCCGTGTCCGGGTCCCAAAGCTTGAGCGACGCCTTGGGGATCACGCCGGGGTTCCAGCTGGTGCTCGCCAGAACGCTGCCATCGGGGCTGAAGGCCAGGCCAGTGACCGGGAGCGGCCAGTCCACTTCCGGAGAGCGATGGCCATCCAGCTGCTGTTTCAGCCTGCCGGTGGCCGTCTCCCACACCTTCAGGGACGACTCGCTGCCGCTCGCCAGAAGGGCGCCATCGGAGGAGAACGCCAACTGCTCGACGCTCGACTCCAGCTCGAACTCATGCTGCATCTCGGCGGCTGCCCAGTCGGCCGAGCCACCGCCCAGTGCCAGGGCCGGCAGCAATGCCGATATGCCCAGCACAAGCGCGCGGCAGGCCGACGGGCAACGGGACATGACGGCGTGGCGCCAGTAAAACATTGTCGATACCTCCTCTTGCCGTGCTTTTATGCGTCCGTCCGGAGCCTGCTATATGTGGCATAAGTGGTTACGGGCTCCCCTGGCTGCCTGGCGACGCCACCGGCTCGGGGTCTTCGGCCTCCATGCGCAGATAGGCTTCCAGCTCGCCGCGGATCTCCGGGACGATGTCATCGGCGTGGGTTATCCGCATGTAAAAGATCGAGAAGTAGATCACCTTGACCGAGGCGGCCATGCGCTCCAGCACCACGCTGAACAGCTTGGCGATCCACAGGGCGATCAGAATGGGCAGGGCCGTGATGGGCAGGGTGTCCGGCAGCGGCCCGGCACCGGCCATCGCCGTGCCCGCCAGGGGTCCCCCAGGTAGTAGGGTGACTGGGGATCGCCCACCCAGATGCCGATCAGCAAGCCCACCAGCACCATCAGGACGTAGATCGGGAACATGATGGTGCCCACGGCCCGAGCCGCCACGTCGATCCCGAACACCCCGGCCAGGGTCTCGGGCACGTTCTCCTTGAGTCGCTTCATGCGCGATACGCTCTCGCGAATGCCGTAGCCGTCGATGACCACCGAGGGCAGCAGATAGTGGTTGACCAGGTCCCACACCTCACGGAGCCCTTTCAGCAATATCGCCATCAGCACGCCAACGCGACCGATACGCAGCGCCCAGCTCAAGGCCCCGTTGAACACCATCTCGAACAGCGCGATGAGCCGGCTGGCCCCCTTGAACCCCTTGACCCTGGCCTTGGCTTCCGACGCCGTGCGCCGATGACCTTGCAGGGCCTCGCTGACCAGCCAGCTCTGCCGGAGCTCCTGACGCACATAATAGAAGTACTTGTAGACGAACATCACAAGGCACAGCAGCAGCGCCGGGGTACCAATGTCACCGTTGTTGACCCACAGGGCGATCATGCTGATGAAGAATAGGCTGGCCATCACCACCCCGTAGACGGACATGCGAATCCAGGGCCTGAGAATCCCCGGGTCGCGGCCCACTAGGGCGAAAGTGTGCTTGAGCAGATAGCCCAGCTGCACAACACGCTCCTTGACAGCGGGCTGTCGAAGTGTCTCAGGTGTCATGTCACCCCCAACCGGAATGGAATCGATGGGCCCACGGCACCACCGCATGCGTGGCCGGCGCAACAACCGGAAAGGCCAGCGTACTCGACGCCAGCCGCCTCGCCGCTCTACCCAATGCACTGGTCATTCTGCATGATCAAGCCTAGTGGATTCATATCAGACTTCCCCCATTCGTTTGAACGGGGACAACCCAGTCTGCCGGTCGGAAGATAGGAGGCACGATATTGGCTATGGTGTGCACGACCCGATCGCATTGCCGAGGAGACCACCATGCTAAAACGCTACCACGCCATACTCACGGGTGTTGTCTGCGGACTGCTGGCTGCCCAAGCGTCCGCCGCGGCCCTACCGGTTCCCGATAGTCCCCCACTGCTGCGCGTCAGCGGGGAGATCGCGCGCACCAATGTCGGTGACGAAGCCCATTTCGATCGCGCTCTGCTGACCGAGCTCCCACGCCAGCGGCTCGATACCTCGACCGTCGTTACCGACGGCGTCAACCGCTTCGAGGGATTTTTGATGCGCGACCTGCTGGAATGGGTCGGTGCCGAAGGTGACACCGCCGTGGCGACGGCGCTCAACGACTATGTCGTCGACATTCCGCTGGATGACTTTCGTGATTTCGATGTCGTGGTGGCTACCCACATGGACGGCGAAGAGCTAACCCCACGCGACAAAGGGCCGCTGTGGATCGTCTATCCCCGCGACGACCACACGGCCCTGCAGGATATCCGCTATGACTACCGCTGGGTCTGGCAGCTGGAGCATCTGGAGATTCAATGAGGTCCTGGCTGCGACATCGACCGCCTTACCTGCTGCCGATGGTTGCCGTGGTCGCCTTCGCTGCCTTTCTCGGCTTTTCGTTGTTGCGCCTGTTTCAGGTGGAGCAGGACATGCGCAGCAATGTCAGCGAGAACATGCTGTGGGTCATCACCCAGGCCCAGGTCGCCAGCCACCGACTCGACGAGGAGGTCCACCGGCGAGTGCTCGGCGACGAGCAGGCACACCCCACGCTGCGCCATGACGTCCTGGCCAGTCGACTGGTTCTACTCGATGAAGGCCCCCAGCGCCGCTACCTCGCCGAGATTGGCTTCGCCGAGGCGGTGGACGAGGCTTTCGAGCAGCTCCAGGCCGTGGAACCGCTGCTCGATGACGTCCAGCCGGGTCGTCTCGAGGCGGCCGATGCCATCTACACGCGGCTCAAGCCGATGATGATATCCCTCAACCGCATCGCCAATGCGGTGATGATCGAAGAGTGGGAAAACACCGGCGAGCGACTGGATCGCCACCGCAGCAGCCTGCTGCAGGTGATTGCCTCGGTGGTGGGCATCCTGCTCAGCGGACTGCTGCTTGCCACCCTGCTGATTGGTGCGATACGTCAGCGTCTGATGGCCCAGCAGTTGGAACGCTCACTGGATCAAGAGCGAGCGCTCAGCGAGTTTTATCGCAGCTTCGCCGCCATGGTGTCGCATCAATTTCGCACGCCCCTGGCGGTGATCGACGCCGGCCTGCAGCGCCTGATCCGACGCGGCGAACGGATGTCGCCAGAGGAGCGGCAGGCGCGTTACGGCCGGGTTCGTGATGCCGTGGGCCAGATGACGCGCCTGGTCGACAACTCGCTGACCACGGCGCGGCTGGATGGCGGCCAGGTAACCGTCACCCCGGCCCGCCACGATCTGCGCCGCATTGCCGAGCAGGTCTGCCGGCTGCAGCAGGAGGCCTCCGGCCAACGGTGCATCGACCTGGAAGGTGTCGCGCAGCTCGCCGTGCGCTGCGACCGTTCGCTGACCGAGCAGATACTGGCCAACCTGATCGCCAACGCCCTGAAGTATTCGCCCGAGGAGACGACGGTCAAGGTCCATCTGGCCCGACACGGCGGAAAAGCCGAATGTTGTATCATCGACGCCGGGATCGGCATTGCCGAGCAGGACCTGCCCCAGCTGTTCGAGCGCTACTTCCGGGCGCGCAACGCCACCTCGTCCCAGGGTATCGGGCTGGGACTGCACATCGCCCGCCAGTTAGCCCGGCTCCAGCATGGCGAAATCAGCGTGCACTCGAGGGAGAACGCCGGCACCACCATGACGCTGACACTACCGCTCGACGACAGGGAGGCCACACCATGAGCGAGACGCCCCTCACCCATGACACGCCGCTGGTACTGCTCGCCGAAGATCACGCTGAGCTGCGCGGCCATATCCGTGACGAGCTGCGCGATGCCGGCTATGCGGTAATCGAAGCCGCCGACGGCGAGGAGGCCGTGGGCCAGATTCACGCCGTGGCACCGGACCTGATCCTGTGCGATATCAACATGCCCGGGCGTAACGGCTATGAGGTGCTGCGCGAGATTCGCGATACCCGCCCCGACCTCGCCGACATGCCCTTCGTGTTCCTGACCGCGCTCTCCGACCCTCGCGATGTCATTGATGGCAAGCGGCTGGGCGCCGACGACTACCTGGTCAAGCCGATCGATTTCGATCTGATGCTGGCCACCCTGGAGGCTCGCCTGCGCCAGGTGCGGCGCATGCGTCGCAAGGCCTCACGGGAGATCGACGAGCTGCGCCAGGCGATGACCGACCTTCGCCATGAAGCCAGCAGCCAGGCATTTTCCGCCGCTACGCGAGCCCTGGACCTGGTGGCTCCGGGCATGGTGCTGCTGGGCCCAGACGGCCAGCTGCTATATGCCAATCGCGCCGCTCGACAGCTGGCCGGAGAAGTCGAGGGACTCGAGGTCACGCACGGCCTGTCGATCAGCAGCGGTACCGACAGCCAGGCACTGCGCCAGACGATACGCGCCACGCTGTCGGCCAGCGATGCCGGTCGGGAGGCCGTGAACTGCCTGCGCTTGGCCCGCCCAGGAAAGCGACGCGCCCTGCTAGTGCTGGCCTGCTCGCTGGGCGACGTCGGCGGCCTTGCCCAGGAGCCGGCCGCCGTCATTCTGCTCGCGGATCCTGAAAAGCGGGCCCGCGTCCCCCAGACGGTGCTCGCCAGCCTGTTCGGGCTGACCCCCACCGAGGCGCGGATCGCGCTGGCCCTGGCGGAGGGGCTGCGCAGCGACGAGATCGCCGAGCAGATGTCGGTATCGAGCACCACGGTTGCCTTTCACCTGCGCAACCTGTTCCAGAAGACCGACACCCATCGCCAGGCCGAACTCATCGCGCTAGTGCTCTCGGGCTCGATGTCGGTCGCCTTGAACTGAGGCAGCCGCCGGTCATAGACCAGCCGCCACCCGGGTGCCCTGCTCGATGGCACGCTTGGCGTCCAGCTCGGCGGCCTCGTCGGCGCCGCCGATCAGGTGCACCGCCACGCCGGCCGAGCGTAACGGCTCGAGCAGATCGCGCACCGGCTCCTGGCCGGCGCAGACCACCACGCTGTCCACCGCCAGCAGCCGCGGTTCGCCGTCGAGGCGAATGTGCAGGCCCTCATCATCGATGCCCATATACTCGCAGCCGGCCAGTGTCTCGACCCCACGGTGCTTGAGCGACGCACGGTGCACCCAGCCAGTGGTCTTGCCAAGCCCCTTGCCGGGCTTGGAGCGTTTGCGCTGCAGCAGGGTGACCTGGCGCGGCGTGTCCGGACGCTGGGGCTCGGTGATACCGCCCCGCCCGGCTACACTCAGATCCACGCCCCATTCGGCACACCAGGCCTGGGTGTCCAGCGCCGGGTGCCCCACATGGGTCAGCAGCTCGGCCACGTCGAAGCCGATGCCACCGGCGCCGATGATCGCCACCCGCCGCCCGACACGCTCGGGGTGCAGGATGGCCATGGGATAGCTCATGACCTTGGGGTGATCGCTGCCAGGCAGCTCCAGCGGTCGCGGGCGAACCCCGCTGGCCAGCACCACCGCGTCGAAGTCCTTGAGCCCATAGACATCCGCCTCGGCGTTGAGGCGCACCGAGACACGGTACTTGTCGAGCATCACCCGGAAGTAGCGCAGCGTCTCGTCGAACTCCTCCTTGCCGGGAATCTGACGCGCCAGGTTGAACTGGCCGCCCAGCTCCGCTGTGCGCTCGAAAAGGGTCACCCGATGACCGCGGCGGGCTGCCGTGACCGCCGCCGCCAGCCCGGCCGGCCCACCACCGACCACGGCCACCTCCTGCGGTGTTTCAGCAGGCTCGATGACGAGCTCGGTTTCGTGGCAGGCCAGGGGGTTGACCAGGCAGGAGGTCAGCTTGCCCTGGAAGGTATGATCCAGACATGCCTGATTGCAGGCGATACAGGTATTGATCTCTTCGTCGCGCCCTTCGGCCGCCTTGCTCACCCAGGCGGGGTCGGCAAGGAAGGGGCGCGCCATGGAGACCATATCGGCATGCCCCTCGGCCAGCACCTTCTCCGCCACCGCCGGCATGTTGATGCGATTGGTGGTGATCAGCGGAATGGAGAGCTCGGCCTTCATGCGCCGGGTCACTTCGGTGAAGGCCGCACGGGGGACGCTGGTGACGATGGTGGGCACCCGGGCCTCGTGCCAGCCGATGCCGGTATTGATCAGGCTGGCGCCGGCGGCCTCGATGGCGCGCCCCAGGGTCACCACCTCCTCCCAGGTACTGCCCTCCTCCACCAGGTCGATCATCGACAGGCGGAAGATAATCAGGAAATCCTCGCCCACCGCCTGGCGGATGCGCGAGACGATCTCGACGGCGAAGCGCATGCGGTTCTCGAAGGGGCCACCCCAGGCATCGCTGCGTCGGTTGGTGCGCAGACACAGGAACTGGTTGATGAGATAGCCTTCCGAGCCCATGACCTCGACGCCGTCGTAGCCGGCCTCCCGGGCCAGGGTCGCACAGCGCACATAGTCATCGATCTGCTGCTCGACCTCGTCCGCGGTCAGTTCACGCGGGCTGAAGGGATTGATCGGCGCCTGGATCGGCGAGGGCGCTACCAGCGCCGGCGAATAGGCGTAGCGCCCGGCATGTAGAATCTGCAGGCAGAGACGCCCCCCCTCGGCGTGGACCGCCTCGACCACCGCGCGATGGTCGGCCACCTGGTCGGGACGCATCAGCGTCGCCGCGCCGTCGAACACCGCGCCCTCGGGGTTGGGGGCGATGCCGCCGGTGACGATCAGCCCCACCCCCTCCCGGGTCCGCTCGGCGTAGAAAGCGGCCAGCCGTGCAAAGCCGTCGGGCGCCTCCTCCAGATTGGTATGCATGGACCCCATCAGCACCCGATTGGGCAGCGTCAGATGGCCCAGGTCGAGCGGTTGGAAAAGATTCGGGTAGCGCACGCCGGATACCTCCTGCTGATCGTGTCACGGTGTCGGACAGACGAAATTCAAACAACTGTATGATAGTCGGCCGCGATGCGCAAAGAGAAAGCACCCTGCCTACCCCTTAGCGGCTATGGGCCTAGCTGCTAAGGACATAGCACCTTGGCGAAGCCGGGACCAGGAAATACGTGATCCGCACCGAGGGTGGGGAGGAGGGAGAAGGCCGCAAAGGATCGGCGGACACATAGAGACACGTGCAGGAGAAGGCACAAAACGAACGACCCGAGCCGTGGGCTCGGGGTCGGAATTCTTACGACTGCGATGGCGGACCGGACGGGACTCGAACCCGCGACCTCCGGCGTGACAGGCCGGCATTCTAACCAACTGAACTACCGGTCCGCGTGGTGGGTGATACCGGATTCGAACCAGTGACCCCCAGCATGTGAGGCTGGTGCTCTAACCAACTGAGCTAATCACCCACGCTACACGCAATTGTCGTACTGCTTATTACCGCATTGCCAAGCCATCGTGGCGGACCGGACGGGACTCGAACCCGCGACCTCCGGCGTGACAGGCCGGCATTCTAACCAACTGAACTACCGGTCCGCAAGACGACTGCGGCAACGGAAACATGTGGCGGACCGGACGGGACTCGAACCCGCGACCTCCGGCGTGACAGGCCGGCATTCTAACCAACTGAACTACCGGTCCGCTGCGTGTTTCCTACGTGATCGGCGCCGCTCGGCGGCGATGGTGGGTGGTACAGGGTTCGAACCTGTGACCCCCAGCTTGTAAGGCTGGTGCTCTCCCAGCTGAGCTAACCACCCCCGGTCACGTGGCGCTGCATTCTACAGGGCCGGCGCCGGTTGTCAACGCCTTTCGCACTCGCCCATGAACGATGCGATCGCCGTGGCCGCCGCCTCGATATGCCCTTGCTGGGTATGTCCCGAGGCGCGCCGCGGCTTCCAGTCATGATCGCCGTCTTCCAGCAGGTGCACGGCCACCGAATCGGGCAGCGCATAGCCTTCGATCTCGTCTCGACTGCCGAAGGGGTCGCGACTGCCCTGCACCACCAGCGTCGGACAGCCGAGCAGCGGCCAGTGGGCCAGGCGCAGGCGTTCCGGCTTGCCCGGCGGATGGAAGGGGTAGCCGCAGAGAATCAGGCCCGGCGCCTGGTCGCGTGCCGCCAGCAGGCTAGCGGCACGCCCCCCCATGGACTTGCCGCCCAGCCAGAGCGGCCCCAGCTTGGAGTGTGTCAGAATGTCGCACCAGGCAGCGAGTTCATCCACCAGGCGATCGATGCGCGGCGGCGGTCGCCGACGCGCCTCCTGCTGCATGCGCTGCATGTAGTCGAACTCGATGGCCAGGGTCTGCACGCCCCGCAGCGCCAGGGCATCGCGCAGCGTCCGCATGAATTCCGACCCCTGCCCAGCGCCCGCCCCGTGGGCAATCAACAGCCTGCCAACGGTGCCGCTGCCCTGCACGTCGAGCGGCCCCATCCCCTCGACTTGCCAGCTCTCGGCCGCTCCGACGCACAGCGACTCCGCCACACGCGCCGGGGGGATTGCGACCCGCTCAAGTCGTGCAAAATTCGACACCCGTCAAACTCCACTATGAGTTTTCACCAATGGCCATGTTTCAGTCTGTCACGTGCCTGCGCTAGAATCCGGGGTGTTTTGACCTGCATCACCTCTACCGGGAGCGACGGCTGCGGCAGGCTGCCACAGTCGCTTCTCGATACCGCGTTCGATGGGAACCTGACATGAGCACAGCATTAGAGCACCCGACCTACAATTACAAGGTAGTTCGGCAGTTTGCGATCATGACAGTGGTGTGGGGCATCGTGGGCATGCTCATCGGTGTCATCCTTGCCGCACAGCTGGTCTGGCCGCAACTCAACCTTAACCTGCCGTGGACGAGCTTCGGCCGTCTGCGACCGCTGCATACCAATGCCGTCATTTTCGCCTTCGGCGGCTCGGCACTCTTTGCCACCTCCTATTATGTCGTGCAGCGCACCTGCCAGACGCGGCTCTTCTCTGACAAGCTGGCGGCCTTTACGTTCTGGGGCTGGCAGGCGGTGATCCTCTCGGCGGTCATCACGCTGCCGCTGGGCTACACCACCACCAAGGAGTACGCCGAGCTGGAGTGGCCGATCAACATCCTGATCGCCGTGGTCTGGGTGAGCTATGCCATCGTCTTCCTGGGCACCATCAAGCTGCGCAAGACCTCTCACATCTACGTGGCCAACTGGTTCTTTGCCGCCTTCATTCTCACCGTGGCGGTGCTGCATATCGTCAACAATGCCGCAATTCCGGTCACCGCCATGTACTCCGTCTCCCTCTACTCAGGCACCATCGACGCCATGGTGCAGTGGTGGTACGGCCACAACGCGGTCGGCTTCTTCCTGACCGCCGGTTTCCTGGGGATGATGTACTACTTCGTGCCCAAGCAGGCGGAGCGCCCGATCTACTCCTACCGCCTGTCGATCGTGCACTTCTGGGCGCTGATCATGATCTACATGTGGGCCGGCCCGCACCACCTGCACTACACGGCCCTGCCCGACTGGGCCCAGTCGCTGGGCATGATCATGTCGATCATCCTGCTGGCGCCCTCCTGGGGCGGCATGATCAACGGCATGATGACCCTCTCCGGCGCCTGGCATAAGCTGCGCACCGACCCGACCCTGCGCTTCTTGGTCGTGGCCCTGGCCTTCTACGGCATGTCCACCTTCGAAGGCCCGATGATGGCGGTGAAAACCGTCAACGCCCTCTCCCACTACACTGACTGGACCATCGGTCACGTGCATGCCGGGGCACTCGGCTGGGTGGCGATGATCACCATCGGCTCCATGTATCACCTGATCCCGCGCCTCTTCGGCCGCACCGAGATGTACTCGGTGGGCATGATCGCCGCGCACTTCTGGCTGTCCACCATCGGCACCGTGCTCTACATCGCTTCGATGTGGGTCAACGGCATCCTCCAGGGCCTGATGTGGCGCGCCATCAATCCGGACGGCACCCTGATGTACACCTTCATGGAGTCGGTCGAGGCCAGCGGTCCCGGCTACATCGTGCGCCTGATCGGCGGCGTCTTCTGGGTCGTGGGCATGCTGATCATGGCCTACAACGTCTTCATGACCATCAAGCGTAGCGAAGCCGCGCGTCAGCCGATTCCGCAGACCGCCTGAGCAACCGGGGATACCGAAACCGATGAAACACGAGATCGTCGAAAAGAACGTGGGCCTGCTCGCCATCCTGATCCTGGTGGTGATCAGTTTCGGCGGCCTGGCCGAGGTCGTGCCGCTGTTCTTCCAGAAGCAGACCACCGAGCCAGTGGACGGCCTGCGCCCGCTCTCCGCGCTGGAACTGGAGGGCCGCGACATCTACCGCCGCGAGGGCTGCGTCGGCTGCCACTCGCAGATGATCCGCCCGTTCCGTGCCGAGACCGAGCGCTACGGCCACTATAGCGTGGCCGGGGAGTTCATCTACGAGCACAACTTCCTGTGGGGCTCCAAGCGCACCGGCCCGGACCTGGCCCGCGTCGGCGGCCGCTATAGCGACGACTGGCACCGCGCCCATATGTACAACCCGCGTGACGTGGTGCCCGGCTCGATCATGCCCGCCTATCCGTGGCTGTTCGAGCGCACCCTCGACGGCGAGGATACGCCCAAGAAGATGCGTGCCCTCAGAGCGCTCGGCGTCCCCTATACCGACGAGGACATCGAGAACGCCACCCGCGAGGTACGCGGCCAGCAGGAGATCACCGCCCTGGTCGCCTACCTGCAGCAGCTGGGCACCGTGCTCGAGGGTACGCGCTGATCATGGATACCGGCACCTTTCGCGGCATCATCACCGGGCTGTTGATCATTGCCTTCCTGGGCATCACCTGGTGGGCCTACTCGAAGCGGCGCAAGCGTGACTTCGACGAGGCGGCCCACCTGATCTTCAACGAGGATGATGAGCGCCCCAACCGTGACCGGAGCGCCTCGACGCCGAACGACTCGGGCGAGGCCGCATCCCCACAAGTCGATTCCCGAGAAGACAAGGGAGACAGGAACGCATGAACAATCTATGGGATGACTCCCTTTCCGGGTTCTGGAGCGCCTGGATCATCGTCCTCACGCTGGGCTCCATCGCCTTCGCCTTCTGGCTGCTGTATGCCAACCGGAAGACCGATAAGCAGCCCGACGCCGAGGGCAACGTCGAGACCACCGGCCACGCCGCCGACGGCATCGAGGAGTACGACAACCCGCTGCCGCGCTGGTGGTTCCAGCTCTACGTGGGCACCGTGGTGTTCTCGCTGGGCTACCTGCTGCTCTATCCCGGCCTTGGTAACTTCGCCGGGCTGTTGGGCTGGACCCAGGAGGGGCAGTGGGAGCGCGAAGTGGCCCGCGCCGAAGAGCGCTTCACGCCGATCTTCGCCCAGTACCAGGAGATTCCGATTCCCGAACTGGCCCGCGACGCCGAGGCGATGCAGGTCGCCGAGCGCATCTATCAGAACAACTGTGCGGTGTGCCACGGCGCCAACGCCCAGGGCGGCTACGGCTTCCCGAATCTGACCAACGACGATTGGCTCTATGGCGGCGAGCCCGAGCAGATCATGACCAGCCTGGTCCAGGGTCGCAGCGGCCTGATGCCCGCCTTCCAGCAGATCGGCGAGACCAACATCGAGAATGTGACCCAGTACGTGCTGGCGCTCTCGGACCTGCCCCACGATGAGGAGCGAGCCGAGCAGGGCGCTTCGGTCTATGCCTCGGTGTGCGCCGCCTGCCACCTGCCCGACGGCACCGGCAACCAGGCCCTGGGGGCACCGAACCTCACCAACGACATCTGGCTCTATCAGGCACCGGGCCAGAGCGTGGCGGACTCCGTGCGCCAGACCCTGCGTAACGGGCGCAATGGTCACATGCCGGCTCAGGAGGCCTACATCGGCGAGGAGCGCGTCCACCTGGTGGCCGCCTACGTCTACAGCCTACGTTTCCGCGACTGAACCGCCGGCCGCGAGAAAGGGTGCGACCTCGGGTCGCGCCCTTTCGCTTTGTGATGCCCCCTCGATACAATGACCCGACCGCACTGCTCCCCTTCAGCGGGCCCTCCTCGCCCGCCACGAGATCGCCATGAGTGACAAGATACCAACCCACGATGTGACCCCGGATCCCGTGGGCCATCATTCTCCGCGCGAGACGGTACAGCAGGAGATGTACGCCAAGCGGCGCCATATCTATGTGCGCGAGATCAAGGGCCTCTTCCAGCGCCTGCGTCGGGGCAGCAACTGGGTCTTGATGCTGGCGTTCTTCGGGCTGCCCTGGGTGCAGTGGGGCGACCGGCCGCTGATCTGGTTCGACCTGCCGGGACGGGAGTTCCACCTCTTTGCCGCCACCTTCTACCCCCAGGAGTTCGTGCTGCTCTCCTGGCTGTTGATCATCTGTGCCTTCGGGCTGTTCTTCATTACCGTTTTCGCCGGCCGGGTCTGGTGCGGCTACACCTGCCCCCAGAGCGTCTGGACCTTTCTCTACATCTGGGTCGAGCACCGCCTGGAAGGCTCGCGCAACCGGCGCATCAAACTCGACCAGCAGCCGATGAGCGTCGACAAGGCCTGGCGCAAGGGCGCCAAGCATCTCATCTGGCTGGCCATCGCCCTGGCTACCGGGGTGACGTTCGTCGGCTACTTCACGCCGATTCGCCAGCTGGTCATCGACCTGCCCACCCTCCAGGCCCACGGCTGGTCCTACTTCTGGGTCGGCTTCTTCCTGGTGTTCACCTATCTCAATGCCGGCTGGCTGCGCGAGCAGGTATGCATCTACATGTGCCCCTATGCCCGCTTCCAGGGGGTGATGTTCGACGCCGATACGCTGATCGTCTCCTACGACGCGGCCCGGGCGAACCCCGCGGGCCGCGCAAGCGCAGCCTCGGCCACGCGCAGGCCCGAGAAGCGGGCTACGGCGACTGCATCGACTGCGATCTCTGCGTCCAGGTCTGCCCCACCGGCATCGACATCCGCGACGGCCTGCAGTACGAATGCATCACCTGTGCCGCCTGCATCGACGCCTGTGACAGCGTGATGGACAAGATGGGCTATCCCCGCGGCTTGATTCGCTACACCACGGAAAATGCCCTGGAAGGCAAGCCCACGCACATCCTGCGCCCGCGCCTGCTAGGCTATCTGGCCGCCCTGGTGGTGATGATCGGCATGTTCGTCTGGGCCGTCGCCGACCGCACCCCGCTGGGCGTGGAGATCGAGCGCGAGCGCGGCCAGCTGTTCCAGATGACCCGCGAGGGCCGCATCAGCAACGTCTATACCCTAACGGTGCGCAACCTCGACCGGGAAGACCACGTCTTCCGCCTCGAGATCAGCGGACTGCCAGGCCTGGAGCTCGACACCGACAGCCTCAGCGTGCCGGCGGGCAGCTCTCGCACCCGGGTCATCCAGATCACCGCCGACCCGGCGGTGCTCGAAGTGCCCAGCCACCCCATTCAGCTGCAGGTCACCTCGCAGCACGACGAACGCGTCGCCCTAGAACGTGATACCCGCTTCATCGGTGAAGCCCGGAGATAACCATGACCCCCCTGATCCCCACCCCCTGGTACAAGCAATTCTGGCCGTGGTTCCTGCTCGGCCTGTTGTTCACCTCGATCTTCGGCAGTTCGACCCTGGCCGTGATGGCCGTGCGCACGGCCGACGGCATGGTCCAGGAGGACTACTATGAGCACGGCCGCGCCATCAACATGGTGCTGGCCAAACAGCAGCGCGCCCACGAGCTTAACCTCTCGGCGACGGTGCGCATCGACCCGATGACCAGCGACATCGTCGTCCAGCTCGACGGCGACGACCGGCCCGACCGCCTCTATCTCGAGCTGATCTTCCCCACCCAGGACAATCGCGACCAGACCCTCACCCTCGAGCACGTTCGCGAGGGCCGCTACCTGGGCCAGGCGCCGGACAACCTGCGCTACCGCTGGTACCTGCAGCTCCACCCTACCGACGAGACCCCCGAGTGGCGGATCGTCGGCGAGGGTCGCTTCCCCAGTGACGATGACTTCGCGCTGACCCCGGGCATCGCCGATCGCCGCAGCTGACGCCGCCGCGCCAGACCACAGGACGCCATGACCGACGCCGCCATCAGCGCCAGCCCCGACAGTTACCTGGACTGCTACCACTGTGGAAGCCGAGTGCCCGACGGCGCCCCCTGGTCGATCACCCTCGACGAGACCCGCCATCCGCTCTGCTGCCCCGGCTGCGAGGCGGTAGCCCACGCCATCGTCGACGGTGGCCTGTCGAGCTACTACCGCTTTCGCACCGAGCTGCCCGAGCGCCCTGACGACCGCGAAGCGGCCCGCACCGAGACCTGGGCGGTGTTCGACGACCCGGGCCTGCAGCGTCAGTTCGTGCATCCGGAAGGCGACAGCGACCGGGTCCACGCCACTCTGGCGGTGGACGGCATCACCTGCGCGGCCTGCGCCTGGCTGATCGAGCATCGCCTCAACGCCGTGCCGGGCGTCGACTCCAGTGCGGTCAACCTCAGCCACCACCGGGTGCGGGTGAGCTGGGACCCCGAGGCGGTAAAGCTGTCGCGCATCCTCGCCGAGCTGGCCGCCATCGGCTACCAGGCGCAGCCCTACGAGCCCGACGAAGCCCAGGCGCGTCTCCAGCGCGAGGAGCGCATGAACGTGCGCCGCCTGATCGTCGCGGCAGTGGGCATGGCCCAGGTGATGATGTTCTCCATCCCCATCTACGTGGCCGGCCCCGAGGGGATCAGCAAGGACTTCCATGCCCTCTTCCACTGGCTCTCCTTCGCCCTGGCCACCCCCGTGGTGTTCTTCTCGGCAGCGCCCTTCTTTCGCAACGCCATTCGCGATCTGCGCACTCGGGTGCTGGGGATGGATGTGCCGGTCTCGCTGGCCATCGGCTTCGCCTACGCCGCCAGCGGCTACGCGGTGATCACCGGCAAAGGGGAGGTCTACTTCGACTCCGCGGCCATGTTCACCTTCTTTCTGCTGTTCGGCCGCTATGTGGAGGCCCGTGCCAGGCGGCGCAGCGGCCATAGTGGCAACGCCTTGGCCGGCGCCCTACCGCTCTCGGCGACCCGTCTCACCGAGGCGGGCGAGGAGCGCATCCTGCCCGCCAGCGAGCTCGCCGCCGGCGATCGTATCCTGGTCAAGGCCGGTCACGGGGTGCCCGCCGACGGCGTCATCGAGGACGGCGAGTCGAGCCTCGACGAATCGATGCTCACCGGCGAGTACCTGCCGGTCACTCGGCGTGCCGGCGACACCGTCACCGGCGGCAGCCAGAACATCGAGAGCCCGCTGGTGGTGCGGGTGACCCATGCCGGGCGCGACGCTCGGGTGGCCGGAATCGTCGACCTCACCGACCGCGCCTTCGCCAGCCGTCCGCGCCTGGCGCAGCTGGCCGCGCGCATGGCTCACCTCTTCGTATTGCGCCTGCTGCTGGTCACCGCCGTGGTCACCCTCACCTGGTGGTTCATCGACCCGGCGCGAATGCCCTGGATCATGCTCTCGGTGCTGGTGGTCACCTGTCCCTGCGCCCTGGCGCTGGCCACCCCCACCGCCCTGACCGCCGGCCACGGCCAGCTGCGCCGTCGCGGCGTGCTGGTGACCCGCGCCGACGCCATCGAGGCACTCTCCCAGGTGGACCGGGTCATCTTCGACAAGACCGGCACGCTGACCCGCGGCGAGATGGCGCTCGTGGAGACCCGGGCCCTGGGCGAGCTCGACGCCAAGCGCGCCCGCACCCTGGCGGCCGCCCTGGAAGCGCGCTCCGAGCACCCCATCGCACGGGCCTTCCGCCCCTTCCGCCTGGCCACGGTAGCCGCCACCGACGTGACCAGCCGCACCGGCCAGGGCCTGGAAGGCATCCTGGAGGGCCGCCGCTGGCGGCTCGGCAGGCCCGGCTTCGCCGCCCCCGACGCCGGCCTCGAGGCGCCCGGCGACGGCCAGTGGCTGCTGCTGGCCGAGGAGGGCGAACCGCGGGCCTGGTTCGCCCTGCAGGATGACGTACGGGAAGACGCCGACGAAACCGTGACGGCGCTGCGAGCCCTGGGCCTGGAGGTGGAGCTGCTCTCCGGCGATACGCCCGGCGCCGCCGGAGCGCTGGCCCAGCGCCTGGGTATCGCCAGCTGGCGCGGCGGCGCCACGCCCGAGGACAAGCTGGCGCGCATCCGCGAGCGTCAGGCCGCCGGTGAGAAGGTGGCCATGATCGGCGACGGCATCAACGACGTCCCGGTGCTGGCCGGCGCCGACGTGGCCATCGCCATGAACGGCGCCACCGACCTGGCCCGCACCAGCGCCGACGCCATCCTGCTCAGCCCGCGCCTGTCACGGATCGTCGAGGCCATCGAGATCAGTCGCGCCACCCGGCGGGTGATGCGTCAGAACATGATCTGGTCGGTGTGCTACAACTTCTCCGCCATGCCGATCGCCGCCATGGGCTTCGTGCCGCCGTGGCTGGCGGCCATGGGCATGTCGGCCAGCTCCCTGGTGGTGGTGGGCAACGCCCTGCGCCTCAACCGTTTTCGCAGTCGCGCCGTACCGGCAGCAGCGCCCCTGCCCACGCCCTCCTCCGAACCGACACGGGTGAACGCATGAGCATTCTCTACCTGCTGATTCCGCTATCGCTGATACTGCTGGGCCTGGCCGTCTGGGCCTTCTTCTGGGCGGTCAAGCACGATCAGTTCGAGGATCTGGAGGGGCCAGCCCACCGCATCCTCTTCGACGAGGACGACAACGACCTGCCCCCCGAACAGCGCCGCCAACGCCGCGACGCCGGCGACAAGCCAGACGTCGCCGAGCCTCGCGACGACGACGAGCCACGCTGATGGATCCTACCGGTCTCGATCTGCCACCGCTCGCCGCGGCTTTCGTCTTCGGGCTGCTGGGGGCGCCCACTGCATTGGCATGTGCGGCGGCATCATGAGCGCCCTGACCTTCGCCGTGCCGCCCAGCATGCGCTCCCCGGCCGCCTCACCGGCCTGCTGCTGGGCTACAACCTGGGACGCATCGCCAGCTACATGATCGCCGGCGCCCTGGTGGCCGGCCTCGGCACCCTGCTGACCCTGACGCCGGCCAGCCGAGTGGCGCTGCAGCTGTTCGCCGCGGTGATGCTGATCCTGATGGCGCTGTATATCGCCGACTGGTGGAAGGGGCTGCTGCGACTGGAAGCCCTGGGCAAGCGGCTATGGCGCCACCTGGAGCCCCTGGGCCGCCGGCTGATGCCGGTCGTGAAGGTGCCGCAGGCGGTGGGGCTGGGCGCCGTCTGGGGCTGGCTACCCTGCGGCCTGGTCTACTCGATGCTGGCCTGGAGCCTGGCCATGGCCGACCCACTGCGCGGCGCGACGCTGATGGCCGCCTTCGGCCTGGGCACTCTCCCGGCGCTGCTCGCCACCGGTCTGGCGGCGCGCCAGCTCGCCGGGCTGATCCGCCACCCCGCCACCCGCACGCTGGCCGCGCTCTCGATCATCGCCTTCGCCCTCTGGCAGCTCGGCGGGGCACTGCTGCCGACCCATGGCGGGCACTGATCCCGGCGACCATTGGCGCTTCGCTTGACGCAGCTCAATCCACTGTGGTTCAGGGCCCGCTAGCATGAGAGCACCTATCGAGCCGCCGGAGTGCCTTCATGTCCGTCCCCGCGATGTCCGTACATCGAGCGATGGCCGACCCCTTCGCCTGGGACGAGTCGCTGCTGCGCCGCTACGCCATCGGCGGGCGTCGCTACACCTCGTACCCCACACCGTCCGCCTTCCAGGAAGACTTCGGTGAAGTGGACTACCAGGCCGCGCTGGCGCGCAGCAACGCCGGGGCCCGACCGCTGTCGGTCTATGTGCACATCCCGTTCTGCCGCACTATCTGCCACTACTGCGCTTCCAACAAGGTAGCCGCCCGGGCCAACCGGCTCGCCGAGCCCTACCTGTCGCGACTCGACCGGGAAATGGTGCTGATCCGGCAGCGCCTGGACACCGCGCGGGAGGTCCAGCAGCTGCACTGGGGCGGCGGAACCCCGACCTTCTTGAGCCTCGACCAGATGAGCGATCTGATCGACCGGCTGGACGCCCGTTTCGGCCTGTCCGGCGCGCGTGATCGAGACTATGCCATCGACATCGATCCGCGCGAGGCGGATGTCTTTACCCTGCGCCACCTGCAGGCGCTGGGCTTCAACCGCTTGAGTCTCGGCGTCCAGGATCTCGACCCCCGGGTATTGAAGGCCATCAACCGCGTCCAGCCGCGGGTGCTGACCGAAGCGCTGATCGATGAAGCCGACCGCCTGGGCTTTCGCTCTCTCAACCTCGACCTTATCATCGGCCTGCCGCTGCAGACCCGCGACAGTTTCGCCGTCACCCTGGAGCAGGTAATCGCCATGGCGCCGCCCAGGCTTTCGGTGTTCCACTACGCCCACCTGCCCGAAAGGTTCGCCCCCCAGCGGCGTATCCGCCGCGAGGAACTGCCCAGCCCGGAGGAAAAGCTGGCGATCCTGCGCACCGCAGTGGCCATGCTCACCGCCGCCGGCTACGTACATATCGGCATGGATCAGTTCGCCCGGCCCGACGACAGCCTGGCGAAGGCCCAGCGCCAGGGCAGCCTGCAGCGCAGCTTCCAGGGCTACGACTGCCATGTCGACAGCGACCTGGTGGGGCTCGGGGTCTCGGCTTTTTCTCGCGTCGACGATGTCTACGCCCAGAACCACCCCCACCTGGCGGCCTACGAAGGGGCGCTGGATGCCAGCGGCCTGCCCATTTCCCGAGGGCTGCGGCTCAACTTCGACGACCGGGTGCGCCGCTACGCCATCGAGCGGCTGATGTGCGACATGGGACTGGACCTGGACGCCCTGGGCGAACGCTTCGGTATCGATGCGCCGCGCTACCTCGCCGACGCCATGGCCCGCCTTGAGGTCCTGGAGCGGGACGGCCTGCTGGGCTGGCAGGGCAGTCGCCTGGAGGCAACGCCCATGGGGCGCCTGCTGATCCAGCATCTCGCCATGGCCTTCGATGCGCGCCGTCCGGACGAGTCACCTCCTCGTTAACCAGGCGCTGCGCCTGACGTTTTCCCCTTGCGGAGATTCCGCGCGGTCCTTGCCTTGCGTCCAATCGTCGCAACGAGCATTTTACCTACCTGAATAATGCTACATAATGACACCATGATCACGATGAGGAGGTGGCCATGGCTGTCAATGCGGCCAGTGCGGTCAACAAGCGGCGCTCCCTGCTGCACGAAACCCGCTGTCAGAACTGTAGCCTGAGTTCGCTGTGCCTGCCGTTGGCGCTGGAGCTCGAGGACATGGAGCAGTTCGACGCCATCATTCGGCGTCGTGCGCCCCTGAAGAAGGGCGAATCCCTGTTCCGTCAGGGCAGCGAATTCAACAGCGTATTCGCGGTGCGCTCCGGCAGCCTCAAACAGGTGACCACAGAAGGCTCCGGCGAGGACCAGGTCACCAACTTCTACCTGCCCAGCGAGCTGGTGGGGCTGGACGGTATCGACGAGGAAGCCTACCCCGGCAGCGTGATCGCCTTGGAAACCACCACGGTGTGCGAGATTCCCTTCGACCGGCTCGATTCGCTGTCCGAACAGCTTCCCGAGCTGCGCGGCCAGCTCTACCGCAGCATGAGCAAGGAGCTGCGCGACGACCGCCGCATGATGCGCCTGCTGTCGCGCAAGACCGCCGACCAGCGCCTGGCCAGTTTCTTCGCCAGCCTCTCCGACCGCTTCCGGCGCCGCGGCTACTCCCCCTACAGCTTCCGACTCTCCATGTCCCGGGCCGACATCGGCAACTACCTGGGGCTGGCTGTGGAGACCGTGAGCCGCATCCTGGGGCGTTTCCAGCAGCAGGGGCTGGTGGAGGTCTCCGGGCGCGAGGTCAACATTCTCAACCTGGAGGCCCTGCTCGAGCAGGCCCAGGAAGAGAGCTGACGCCCTACGCCACCTTGCACCCACCCAAAACCCCGGCAAGCATCGCTTGCCGGGGTTTTGGGTGGGACGTTACGCGTCCAGCTCGCTCAGTCAGCGGCCGGGCACCTCTAGCGCATCGATGCGCCGCGCCTGGCGCCGGGCCTGCTCGGCTTCCAGCCCCGCGAAATCGAACAGATCGCGGTCGGCCAGCTGGGAGGGCGCCACGTTGGTCACCGCCTTGAACATGGTCTCCAGCCGCCCCGGATGCTTGGCCTCCCACTCGGCCAGCATCTCCTTGACCACCTGGCGCTGTAGGTTGGGCTGGGAGCCGCACAGGTTGCAGGGAATGATCGGGAAATCCATCAGTCGCGCGAACTCGGCGATGTCCGCCTCACGGCAGTAGGCCAGCGGGCGGATCAGGATGTTCTTGCCGTCATCGGAGAGCAGCTTGGGCGGCATCGCCTTGAGACTGCCGCCGAAGAAGAGATTGAGGAACAGCGTTTCGAGGATATCCTCGCGATGGTGACCCAGGGCCACCTTGGTGGCACCGATCTCTTCGGCGAAGCCGTAGAGCGAGCCCCGCCGTAGCCGCGAGCAGAGCGCGCAGGTGGTCTTGCCCTCCGGCGTCTTCTCCTTGACCACCGAATAGGTGTCGCGCTCGAGGATGTGGTAGTCGACGCCGATTCGCTCCAGGTACTCGGGCAGCACGTGCTCGGGGAAGCCGGGCTGCTTCTGGTCGAGGTTGACCGCCACCAGCGAGAAGTTCACCGGGGCGTTGCGCTGCAAATTGCGCAGGATCTCCAGCAGCGTGTAGCTGTCCTTGCCGCCGGACAGGCACACCATCACCTTGTCGCCCTCGTGGATCATCCCGTAGTCGATGATGGCATTGCCCACCTGGCGCCGCAGGCGCTTCTGCAGCTTGTTGAACTCACGCCGCGCTTTGCCATCCAGGGCGTCCAGCGGGGACGGCGAACGCGCGGCGGGCGCCTCGGAGGACGCATCGCGGGAGGCGGCGGAAGCGAGGGGGTCGAAAATCATGGCGTCTTGCATGGTGGGGGCGCTGCCAGGGCGGGTGGTGGATAACGGCCGCCATCCTACCATCGTGACCGCGCTCTGGCGACGGGCCCGCGCAGGCCCGGACCGGCGAAGCGGGCATCAGGCCTCGCGCCGGGCCGGCAGCGCACCACGCTCCAGGCGCAGGTACATCAGCGCCGTGGTCACCGCATCCCCGAGGGCGGTATTGCGCCCCATGACCGGCACCCCCAGCGCCTCTGCGGCCGTCTCGAAGCGCGGTGCAGCGGCCGTCTCCAGGTGGCTGCGACGCAGCTGACGATGGTAGAGCTGGGCCACGTCGATACCGCTGTTGGGCAGATCGAAGCCGAAGCGCGGGCGCAGCTGGCGATTGAGGATCGCCAGGTCGAAGTCCAGCCGCCAGCCGAGCAGCGGGCGGTTGCCGATGAAGTCGAGCAGCTCGGCGAGGGCCTGGTCGAGGCACGCGCCGTCGTCCAGGTCGATGCCGCGTAGTCCGTGAACGCGGATCGACTCCCCGGACAGCGTCGACGGCCGCTGCAGCCGGAGATCCAGCGACTCGCTGGTCAATACCCGATCCCCGCGCACCTTCACCGCGGCGATGGAGACCGGCTCGGCGGTGCGCGGGTCGACCCCGGTGGTCTCGCAGTCGATCGCCACCAGCTCATCGCCGGTGTAGGGGTTGAACAGCCAGCCATATTCGCCGTTGGCGTGGCGGCGTCGATCGCTGACGCGTCGCAGGGCACGCAGCATGCAAGACCTCCGTGATGATTGTAGTCGTTACCTTGTTGAGGGAGAGCCGGCACGCCGCGGCTCAGCTGTATTCCAGGTGATAGCGCTGGGAGAGGTGCTGCTTGAAGTCCTTGACGATATGCAAGGCCTCGCGCAGCAGGTCGCGCTCCAGCGACGACAGCTGCTGTACCACCACGCGGTCGGGGCTGCTGCCGTCATCCTCCTGGTCCAGCCGCTCGAGCTGCTGCTTGAGGCGCAGCTCGGTAAACAGCGACAGTGCCTCGCCCAGGTTTTCGGCAGTGCGCTCGTCCAGGCGCCCGTCCGCCGCCAGGGCATCCAGTCGCTCCAGCGTCGAGGTAGGCTTGATGCGCCGCTCCAGGGCCATGGTCCGCACGCCATGCACGATGGGAAAGATCCCCCCTTCTTGATATCGATGCCGTGCTGGGGCTTTTTCAGCGAACCGAACAGGGTCAGCGGCGTGGAAAAGCGCAGGGCGGCCCGAGCGAAATAGGAGAGCAGTATCTCGTCGCGGGAGCACTGCTCGAAGAGCCCCTCGCGCAGCCGGTCGAGCAGCGCCGGATTGCCCGCTACCGCGTGAGAGTCGAGCATGATGGCCAGCTTCATCAAGCTGTCGCCGTCGCGCACCTGCACCCAGTGGGCGATGCGCTCGCGCCACTGCGCCTCGGTGCCCACCCACTCCGGGTTGGAGACCATGATATTGCCTGGACAGGGCGGATAGCCCAGATCGATGAGGGTGCGGGTCAGCGCCTGCATGCGCTCATCGAGATCGGGCCACTCCAGGTCGTCGGTCAGGATCAGGCCGTTGTCCTGGTCGGTCTTGAGGATCTGCTCGCCGCGCCCCTCGCTGCCCATCACCATCAGACAGGCATCGCGGTGATAGCGCTCGTCGATCAAAAAGCCCCAGGCCTTGGCCATGATCCGCCCGTTGAGCGCCGCCAGCAGCCCCATGGCGAAGCGCAGCTTGACGCCTTGGGCCATCAGCGCCTTGACCAGCTCCGGGGTGCGATGGCTGGCGCGCATCAGCGCCTCCAGGCTATCGGCCTGTTCCACCTGCAGGCTGACCACATAGCTGCGGCTGGAGAAGAAGCTGAGCACGTCGGTCAGCTCCACGACGCCTACGGGCTTCCCCTCCTCCATGACCACCACCCGCTCGACCTTGAAGCGGGTCATGATGACCAGCGCCTCGAACAGGTACTGGTTGGCCCCTACCGTGACCAGCTCGAAGTGGGCAATGTCCATCACCGGGCTCTGCTTGTCGCGCTCTTCGATGACCAGCGCATTGAGCAGGTCGGTCTTGGTGATCATGCCGGCGCCCTGCTCGCCCTCCACCAGCAGGCTGTCGGCATGGCCCTCATTGAGGGTGTTCACCGCCTCGGCGACGGTGGCAGCGGGCGCCACGCACAGCGGCTTGCGCATGCATTCGCCCACTTTGGCCAGCATGAAACCGGCCATGGTCACGCCCCCTTCGGCGCGCTGCTCGGTCAACAGACGCGCCTTGTGGGAGAGCGTCTGGCGGAAAAACTCGGCGAACGGCGGGTAGTCGTTGCACAGCTGCAGGAACAGCGCCTTGGGCAGCAGGTAGCAAAGGCTCTCCTGCTCGGCGCGAAAGCGGTAGCGGCTCTTACCATTGAGGATGCTGATCGCTCCGAACAGATCCCCCTGGGTATAGTGGCCGATGCGCTCACGCGCCCCGGGCAGGGTAGTGTCCAGCTCGGCGACTTCGCCCTTGTGGATGATGAACACGAATTCACCGGGCTGGCCCGTTTCGAGGATAATCTCGTCGCGGTCGAAGTAGGCCAGGTCCACGCCACTGCGAATGCGCTCACGCCCTTCATCGTCCAGAAAGGTAAAGGGTGGCTGTGAGAGATCGACCTCGACCATGGTGCTGTCCTCGTGTTGCGGCGGCTCCCCTCGAGGGGCTCCGGGGGAGTCAGTCCGGTGGCGAAGCCACTCAGTAGGATGCCGCTTCGTCGCTGATGATACCCATGAACCACCATGAAGATGACATTCAAGTCAGAATAGCAACATCTACTTTTACGACGATACATAGACGATCGTTCAAGGCCGGCGACTCTAGACGAACGTCCAAGACGCCTTTCCCATAGACCAAGGTTTTAGAATGCCCGAAAGGTCATCTCCAGCCCCTGCTCGCCAGGCTATACCATCGTCCTATACGCTTGCGAACAGCCCCGCCAAAGACCCGGACAAATCATCGCAACTATATGAAAAATAAAGATTTAATGTGGAATCGTTCAATCACAGTTAACTCATGATACCAAAGTCTGGGATTTAATTTTCGCCTTCATTGCCCACTATCCATTCGTGCGTCATGCAGGGTAATCGCACGTCGATAACCGCCTCCGACAGCGCGCACTCAGGACGGACACCGCTCTCTTTGCGAGCGGCTCTGCCAACGGTGTCACGCGAGGATTCAGGCTGTAGACGCCCGATTGCCTTGATGAGTCAGCCCAACTCTTCAGTGCAATTTCCAAACCTTTAACAACAAGTGGAGTGCAACACTATGGCAGATGAAAAATCCAATGCCGCTGCTTACTGGAAGGCGAATGTCCGCCTGATATTCGGTTGCCTGGCCGTCTGGGCGCTGGTCTCCTACGGCTTCGCCATCCTGCTTCGCCCCCTGCTCTCCGGCATCCCCATTGGCGGGACCGACCTGGGCTTCTGGTTTGCCCAGCAGGGCTCGATCCTGACCTTCATCGCGTTAATCTTCTTCTACGCCTGGAAGATGAACAAGCTCGATGAACAATTCGGTCTCGGGGAGTAATCCGGCATGAGTCAGTTTGCAATCAACTTGTTATTCGTGGGGGCGTCCTTTGCCCTCTACATCGGCATCGCCATCTGGGCGCGCGCCGGCTCCACCAAGGACTTCTATGTCGCCGGCGGTGGCGTCCACCCCGTCACCAACGGCATGGCGACCGCCGCCGACTGGATGTCGGCGGCCTCCTTCATCTCCATGGCCGGCCTGCTGGCCTCCGGCGGCTACGCCAACTCATCGTTCCTGATGGGCTGGACCGGCGGCTACGTCATCCTGGCCATGCTGCTGGCCCCCTACCTGCGCAAGTTCGGCAAGTTCACGGTGCCGGACTTCATCGGCGACCGGTTCTACAGCAATACCGCACGCACCGTGGCGGTCATCTGCCTGATCGTTGCCTCGGTCACCTACGTCATCGGTCAGATGACCGGCGCCGGCGTGGCCTTCTCGCGCTTCCTCGAAGTCAGCAATACCTGGGGCATCTGGATCGCCGCCGGTATCGTTTTCCTCTACGCGGTCTTCGGCGGCATGAAGGGCATCACCTACACCCAGGTGGCCCAGTACATCGTCCTGATCATCGCCTATACCATTCCGGCCGTGTTCATCGCCTTCCAGCTGACCGGCAATCCCATTCCGATGTTCGGGATGTTCAGCACCCACAATGAATCCGGGCTGCCGCTGCTGGCCAAGCTGAGCGAGGTGCTGGTGGAACTTGGCTTCCGCGACTATGCCGCGGACGTGGACAACAAGCTGAACATGGTACTGTTCACCCTGTCACTGATGGTCGGTACCGCCGGTCTGCCCCACGTCATCATCCGCTTCTTCACCGTGCCCAAGGTGGCGGATGCCCGCTGGTCGGCCGGCTGGGCGCTGGTGTTCATCGCGCTGCTCTACCTGACCGCTCCCGCCGTGGCCTCCATGGCACGCCTGAACCTGCTGACCACGGTCTATCCGGAGGCCGCCGGCCAGGTGGAGAACTACGAGGAAGCCATGGCCGAGCCGATCCTCTACGAGGAGCGTCCGGACTGGTTCCGTACCTGGGAAGAGACCGGCCTGATCACCTTCAATGACCTCAACAACGACGGACGCATCCAGTTCTACAACGATGCCAACGAAGACTTCGCCGACACCGCCGCCGAGCGTGGCTGGGAAGGCAACGAGCTCGAGGTCAACAACGACATCCTGGTACTGGCTAACCCGGAAATCGCCAATCTGCCGCCCTGGGTCATCGGCCTGATCGCGGCCGGCGGTATCGCCGCGGCGCTGTCCACCGCAGCGGGCCTGCTGCTGGCGATCTCCTCGGCCATCAGCCACGACCTGATCAAGAAGACCATCAATCCCAGCATCAGTGAGAAGGGCGAGATGCTGGCGGCGCGGATCTCCATGGCCGGCGCCATCCTGTTGGCCACCTATCTGGGGCTCAATCCGCCGGGTTCGCGGCGCAGGTGGTGGCACTGGCCTTCGGTATCGCCGGCGCTTCCATCTTCCCGGCCATCATGATGGGGATCTTCTCCAAGCGGGTGAACAGCAAGGGCGCCATCGCCGGCATGCTCGCCGGCCTGATCGCCACCCTGCTGTATATCTTCACCTACCTGGGCTGGTTCTTCATCAGCGGCACCAACATGCTGCCCAACACGCCGGACAACTGGATCTTGGGTATCTCGCCGCTCTCCTTCGGGGCAATCGGTGCGATGATCAACTTCGCTGTGGCCTTCGCGGTCTCCAGCGTCACCGAAGAGCCGCCGCAGGAGATCCAGGACCTGGTGGAAAGCGTGCGCTATCCGAAAGGCGCTGGCGCCGCCACCGGCCACTAAGCGATAATGGTATCCCGGCCCTGACGGTCAGGGCCGCGGAGCCGACACTCATCGGGCTTCCCCTCGGGAAGCCCGTTTTCATTCAGGATGACGCACTATGATATGGCACTTGATCGCCGCCGCCTTCGCCGGCCTGGGTGCGGCGGGCATCGGCCTGCTGCTACGCTTTCTCAGCGGCAAGCGCCTGCCCCGTTGGATCATCCCGGTCTGTGCCGGCCTGGGCGTACTGGGCTACCAGATCCATCACGAATACACTTGGTTCAGCCACAAGCAGCTTCAGCTCCCCGACTCGGCCGAGGTGGTCTCCCGAGAGGCGGGAGGCGCCATCTGGCGCCCGTGGACCTACGCCTTCCCCATGACCACCGCCTTCAGCGTGGTGGACCGGGACAACGTGATTCCCCGCCAGGCCGATGAACACCGGCTGGTCGAGTTCATTCTTTACCGCTTCGAGCAGCAGTACGTGGACCAGGTCACCCACCAAGCCTACCTGATGAACTGCACCACTCGGGAACTGCTGCCGCTGGTCGGCGAGTCACGTCAGCCGCGCTTCGAGTCGCTGCGCGAGCTCGACGCCGATGATCCGCTCTATGGAGCGGTGTGTGAGGAGCGCGCGTAGCGCTTGACGTGGTGCTGCCCCGGCTGCCCTCGCAGCCGGCATTACCCTAAAATAAGGGTCTTCGCACTTTGACGTGAACATGTCTGGCAGGTTTTATGGTGGGAGGCCGGCTCTGCCGGGCGAAGGCGCCGCAGGCGCCCCTTGGGTAGCGCTGCGCGCTACTTCGCGAGCTGAAGCTCCCTCCCACAGGGCCAGTTCACGCCAGTCTGCGGAGAACCAAAAATAGGCGGACACCGAAGAGGGGACCCGCATGTTCGCTGGCTGGCTACTGGTCGCCGTTTCACTGCTGTATATCGCCGTGCTGTTCGCCATCGCCTGGCGCGGCGACCGCCATGCCCGCAAGCACGGCGCCAGCCGCCGCCGGCCGATCATCTATATCCTGGCGCTGGCCATCTACTGCACCTCCTGGAGCTTCTACGGTGCGGTGGGCCAGGCGGCCACCGCCGGCTGGTCGTTCGCCAGTATCTACGTGGGGCCGATCCTCACCTTCCTGCTGTTCTGGCCGGTGCTGGCCAAGATGATTCGCGTCGCCAAGCGGCAGAACATCACCTCCATCGCCGACTTCATCGCCTCGCGCTACGGCAAGACCCAGTCGCTGGCGGCCTTCGCCAGCCTGGTGGCGCTGATTGGCACCCTGCCCTACATCGCCCTGCAGCTGAAGGCGGTCTCGACCTCCTTCGCGGTGCTTACCGACGCCACCGATATCACCCATGCGCCGCTGTTCGCCGATACCGCCTTCTACGTGGCGCTGGTGATGGCCGCCTTCGCCATTCTCTTCGGCACCCGCCATACCGATGCCACCGAGCACCACGAGGGCCTGATCCATGCCGTGGCCTTCGAATCGCTGGTCAAGCTGCTGGCCTTCCTGCTGCTGGGCGCCTATGTGACCTGGGGGATGTTCGGCGGCCTGGGCGACTTGATGGGGCGCGCCGATAGTCAGCTCGAGCTGCAGCGCCAGCTGGCCGACCAGAACTTCGGGCATGGCTTCTGGGCCCAGACCCTGCTGGCCATGCTGGCGATCTTCTGCCTGCCCCGCCAGTTCCATGTCGCGGTCGTGGAGAACACCCACCCCGACGATGCGACCAAGGCGCGCTGGCTGTTCCCGCTCTACCTGGTAGCGTTCGCCTTTTTCATCCTGCCCATTGCCGCCGCCGGCCTGGCGATGTTCCCCGACGGCTCGGTGGAGCCCGACACCTTCGTGCTGGCACTGCCCATGGCGGCCGGCAACGAGTGGCTGACCCTGCTCACCTATATCGGCGGCTTCTCGGCGGCCACCGGTATGGTGATCGTAGCCACGGTGGCGGTATCGATCATGATCTCTAACGAGATCGTGATCCCGGCGCTGTTCCGCCTGCATTGGCTGGACGCCCGCCCCCGCGACTACGGCCGCCTGGTGCTGCGCGCCCGACGCATCACCATCGGCGTCATCCTGGCACTGGCCTATGGCTTCTATCACCTGATCGGCGAGTTCGGCTCGCTGGCCTCTATCGGCATGCTGTCGTTTGCCGCCGCCGCCCAGTTCGCCCCCGCTCTGCTCGGCGGCCTCTACTGGAAGCGCGGCAACCGGCTGGGGGTGATCGTCGGCATGAACGCCGGCTTCGCCATCTGGGCCTACAGCCTGCTGATGCCGGCCATGATCTCCGCCGGGGTGCTGCCGGGACACTGGCTCGACGGCGGCCCCCTGGGCCTGGCCTGGCTCTCCCCCACGGCGCTGTTTGGCCTCAACTTCGGCGACGGCTTCACCCACGGGGTCATGCTCTCGCTGGGCGTGAACCTGTTCTGCTACATCTTTATCTCACAGGTCACCTCCCAGCGGGTGGTGGAGCGCATCCAGGCCTCGCTGTTCGTCGACAGCGTGGAGACCCGCCAGACCTCGGTCAATCGCCCCTGGACCGGCGCCACCACCGTGGGCGACCTCAAGGTTCTGTGCGAGCGCTTCCTGGGCGCCGGCCAGGTTCAGCGGGCCTTCGACGATTACGCCCGACGCAGCGGCACTTCGCTGGAAGACGGTACCCGCGCCTCCATCGACGTCATCCAGTTTACCGAACGCTTCCTGGCCTCGGTGCTCGGCGCCTCCTCGGCACGCATCGTGGTCAACTCGGCGCTGCAGGGCCGCGGCATCGGCATCTCCGACGTCATCTCGATCGTCGACGAAGCCTCCCAGGTGCTGGAGTTCAACCGCGCCCTGCTGCAGGCCACCATCGAGAACATCAACCAGGGCATCAGCGTGGTGGATCAGAACATGCGCCTGGTGGTGTGGAACCAGCGCTACCTGGAGCTGTTCCGCTTTCCCGACCACCTGATCCGGGTCGGCGCTCCCATCGACAAGATCTTCCGCTACAACGCCCACAACGGCGAATACGGCCCCGGCGACCCCGAGGAGCACGTGCGCCTGCTGATCGACAACATCCGTGACGGACAGCCTCATCGCTACGTACGCTATCGCCAGGACGGCAGCGTGCTGGAGGTACAGGGCAACCCCATGCCCGGCGGCGGCTTCGTCTACACCTACCAGGACATCACTCAGCAGAAGCGCATCGAAGAGGCGCTGATTCGCTCCGAGAACAATATCCGCATCTACACCGACAATGTGCCGGCGTTGATCGCCTACTTCGACAAGGAGTGCCGCTATCTCTTCACCAACCGCGCCTATGAGGAGGCTTTCGGCATCGACCGCAACGAGGTCATCGGACAGCATGTCGATACGGTGATCACCGGCGAGATGGCCCGCGAGCGTGCGCCCTGGATCCGCCGCGCGCTGGCCGGGGAGCGGGTCAGCTTCGAGGTCTCCATGCAGGGCAGCGACGGCATTCGCTACATGCTGGTGACCTACACCCCGCACTTCGGCGACAGCGGGGCAATACTGGGCTTCTTCGCCCTCTACCAGGACATCACCGAGCGCCGCCTGGCCGAGATCGCCCTCGAGGAAACCAACGAAACCCTGGAAGAGCGGGTGCGCGAGCGCACCCAGGCGCTCTCCGAGGCCAACGCCGCGCTGCGCCAGGAGAACCGCGTGCGTGCCGAAGCCGAGCAGGCGCTGCGCCAGGCCAAACAGCTGGCCGAGAACGCCAACGCCTCCAAGACGCGTTTCCTGGCGGCGGCCAGCCACGACCTGCTGCAACCGCTCAATGCCGCCCGGCTGTTCACCTCGGCACTGGCTCAGGAGATGAACCCCGTCGATATGAAGCGCACCGTCGGCCATATCGACAACTCGCTACAGGCCGCCGAGGAGCTGCTGGGTACCCTGCTCGACATCTCCAAGCTGGATGCCGGTGCCCTGACCCCGAGACGCAGCCACTTCGCCCTGGCCGATGTCTTCCAGCCGCTGCGCGCCGAGTTCGAGGTGATGGCCGAAGATCGCGGTCTCGACCTGGTGGTAGTACCAACCCACCAATCGGGTCGACAGCGACCCCCAGATGCTGCGGCGCATCGTGCAGAACTTCCTGTCGAATGCCATTCGCTACACTCAGGAGGGACGGGTGCTGCTGGGCTGCCGCCGTCAGGGCGAGCGGCTTTCCATCGAGGTGTGGGACTCCGGCCCCGGGATCCCCGAATCCAAGCAGGCCGAGATCTTCCAGGAGTTCCGCCGCCTGGATCAGGCCTCTCGCCACAAGGAGAGCGAGAAGGGCCTGGGACTGGGGCTCTCCATCGCCGATCGCATGAGCCGGGTGCTCGACCACCCGATCCGGGTGCGCTCCTGGGAGGGCTTCGGCACCGTCTTCGCGGTCAGCGTGCCGACGGTGCAAGCGCGCAGCCCGGCCCAACAGGCCGAGGAGGCCGCCTCGCCCCGGCGGAGCGGCAACAAGCTGGCCGGCACCCGCATCCTGTGCATCGACAACGAGACGCTGATTCTGGAGGGCATGAAAGCGATGCTCTCCGGCTGGGGCTGCGAGGTGTTCACCGCCACCTCCATCGGCGGCGCCAAGTCGGTCCTGCGCCACCTGGACGGCGACCCGGACGCGATCCTCGCCGACTATCACCTGGATAACGAGGTCACCGGGCTGATGGCCCTGGAAGCCCTTGCCGAGCGCTTCGAAGGGGTGGTGCCGGGCATCGTGATCACCGCCGACCGCACCGAGGAAGTCGCCGCGGAGATTCGCCGCTCGGGCTATCACCTGCTGCAAAAACCGGTGCGCCCCGCCGCCCTGCGCGCCCTGCTCACCCGCACCCTGCAGGCCAGCCGGGCGACGCAGTAGAGCGAGGGGCGAGGGGCGAGGGGCGAGGGGCGAGGAGCGAGGAGCGAGGAGAAAGGAGAAAGGAGAAAGGAGAAAGGAGAAAGGAGAAAGGAGAAAGGAGAAAGGAGAAAGGAGAAAGAAATGAGGGGCGAGGAAGAAGCGTCAAACAATAACATCGCCACCTAATGCAAGAACCCACCGTATGGTGGGTTCTTGCATTACCTCGAACCTCGAACCTCGAACCTCGAACCTCGAACCTAAGACTCGACCTTCGGCGGCTCCACCTCGAGCTTCTGGGCGGCGATCACCGCCTGAGTGCGGGAGTGCACGCCCAGCTTGCGAAGAATGGCAGTGACGTGGGCCTTGATGGTCGCCTCCGAGACATTGAGCTCGTAGGCGATCTGCTTGTTGAGCAGCCCTTCCGTCAGCATGTTGAGCACGCGAAACTGCTGCGGGGTGAGCGAAGCAATCGCCTCGGCGAAACGGGTTTCGTCCTCGTTGGCATCTCCCATGGCATCGGCCAGCTCCGCCGGCAGCCACACCTCACCGTCGAGTATCTCGCTGACCGCCTCGGCAATCAGTGCCAGCGACGACGACTTGGGGATGAACCCAGAGGCCCCGTAGTCGATGGCACGGCGCACCACATGGGGCTCATCGCTGCCCGAGACCACCGCCACCGGGATATCCGGGGTCTGACCGCGCAGCTGGATCAGCCCAGAGAAGCCGTGGGCGCCCGGCATATGCAGGTCGAGCAGGATCAGGTCGGCATCGGGATGTCGCGTCACCACCTCGTTGGTGGCCTCCATGGTATCGGACTCGACGATCTCGGCCTGGGGTGCCAACTGACGCAGCGCCTGGGTCAGGGCTGCGCGGAACAGCGGATGGTCATCGGCAACGATGAATTTCTGGGCAAAAGCCATGGATACTCCTCCGGTTCCTCGAGCAGCAGGGGGCGGCCGGCCGCCACGACGCTGGGCACTATCTATCGATGAAGCTATGAGTTTCCAGAATGTTACCCCATGGACAAAGCGATTCCCAAGCTCTGACGGCGCCACATCCCGATTTCCTGACCTGCGCCCACAAAAAGCCGGCCCGAAGGCCGGCGAAGGGGGTCAAGCGATCCGCATGATCAGCGCGAGGCGCGATGTTCGATGAGGTCGTCGACCACGCTAGGATCGGCCAGGGTGCTGGTATCGCCCAGGCCATCGGTCTCGTTGGCGGCAATCTTGCGCAGAATGCGGCGCATGATCTTGCCCGAGCGGGTCTTGGGCAGACCCGGCGCCCACTGGATGACATCCGGCGAGGCGATCGGCCCGATGTCCTTGCGAACCCACTGAGTCAGCTCCTTCTTGAGCTCGTCGCTGGGCTCGACGCCATCAGTCAGGGTCACATAGATATAGATCCCCTGGCCCTTGATATCGTGGGGGAAGCCCACCACGGCGGCCTCGGCCACGGCATCATGGGCGACCAGCGAGGACTCGATCTCGGCGGTACCCATGCGGTGCCCGGAGACATTGAGCACGTCGTCGACGCGGCCGGTGATCCAGTAGTAGCCGTCTTCGTCGCGGCGGCAGCCGTCACCGGTGAAATACATGCCCTGGTAGGTCGAGAAGTAGGTCTGAACGAAGCGCTCGTGGTTGCCCCAGATGGAGCGCGCCTGACCGGGCCAGGAGTCCAGAATCACCAGGTTGCCTTCGGTCGCTCCCTCGAGCAGATTGCCCTCGTTGTCGACCAGCGCCGGCATCACGCCGAAGAACGGCAGGGTCGCCGAGCCGGGCTTGAGATCCATGGCGCCGGGCAGCGGGGCGATCAGGATGCCCCCGGTCTCGGTCTGCCACCAGGTGTCGACGATCGGGCACTTCGAGTTGCCGATCACCCGATAGAACCACTCCCAGGCCTCGGGGTTGATGGGCTCGCCGACAGAGCCGAGCAGGCGCAGGCTGTCGCGCTGGCTGGAGTCCATGACATTGTCGCCATGGGCCATCAGGGCCCGGATCGCCGTGGGAGCCGTGTAGAGAATGGCGACATTGTGCTTGTCGACGATCTCACCCATGCGGCCGTGGCTCGGGTAGCTGGGCACGCCCTCGAACATCAGCGTCGTGGCGCCGTTGGCCAGCGGTCCGTAGACGATGTAGCTGTGGCCGGTAACCCAGCCCACGTCGGCGGTGCACCAGTAGACCTCGCCGTCCTGGTAGTCGAAGACGTACTGGTGGGTCAGGCTAGCGTAGGTGAGATAGCCGCCGGTGGTGTGCTTGAGCCCCTTGGGCGCACCGGTGGAGCCCGACGTGTAGAGGATGAACAGCGGGTCCTCGGCGTTCATGACCTCCGGCTCACACTCGGTGGACTGCTGGTCGACTAGCTCGTGGTACCAGACGTCACGCCCCTCCTTCCAGTCGATCTCGCCACCGGTGCGCTTGACCACCAGCACCTTCTCGCACACCTCGGTGCCCGGCCGGGTCAGGGCGGCGTCGACGTTGTCCTTGAGCGGCACCTGCTTGCCGCCGCGCACCGACTCGTCGGCGGTGATCACCAGCTTGGAGTCGGCGCCGATGACCCGCTGGGCCACGGCGTCCGGCGAGAAGCCACCGAACACCACCGAGTGCACGGCACCGATGCGGGCGCAGGCCAGCATCGCCACGGCAGCCTCGGGGATCATCGGCATATAGAGGGTCACCACGTCGCCCTTGCCGATGCCCAGCGCTTTCAGGGCGTTGGCCAGCCGGCAGGTCTGGGCGTGCAGTTCGCGGTAGCTGACGTGCTTGGCGTCATTGGGGTCGTCGCCCTCCCAGATGATCGCCGTCTGATCGCCCCGGGTGGCCAGATGACGGTCGAGGCAGTTGGCGCTAGCGTTGAGCTTGCCGTCCTCGAACCAGCGGATATCCACGTTGTGGGAGTCGAAGGAAGTGTGCTTGATCTTCGTCGGTGCCTGGATCCAGTCGAGGCGCTTGGCCTGCTCGGCCCAGAAGCCTTCGGGATCGTCGACGGACTGCTGATAAAGCGCCTGATACTTTTCTCTATCGATCCACGCCTTGGCGGCAAAGTCGTCGCGTACCGGATGGACTTTTTGCTGTTCGGTCATTGAATAGCCTCTTCCAGGAGATGCACCCACTCAGTGTATGACACCGGCTCTGTTTATTATTGGCGAACCGGAACCTTGATGCCCACCCAGCATATACCCCCTGGGGCAACCTTCCCTTTAGACATTGGTATCAAGAATTTCCTTTTTCATATCAATTAGTTGTATCGATTTTCAGCGATCTACCAACGGTTGATAGACCAAGGTCTGAGCGCAGTGGCGGCAGCGATAGCCGCGCCCTCGACGCACCAGCGCATGACGCTGCGGGCTAAAGGCGTGCTCGCGACAGGCGCAGACATAGCGGTAAGGGGCCGGGCTCGCCCGGTGGGTATCGAAGCAATGGGTCACCCGCGGCACGAGTCCGAAGAGCCCGCGCATCACTGTCTTCCACTCGCTCCCGTGAGGACGGGCCAAGTGTCCGTCCTCGAGATGGTGGACCAGCCAGTGGGCCATTTCATGGGGCACCACCTCGACCAGGAAGTCGACGCGATTCTCTCCCAGCAGCACCGGGTTGAAGCGCAGACCACCGCGGCCAAAGTGAGCCTGACCGGCGCACTTGCCGCGCAAATCGCACCATACCGCCGGCCTGGGCAGGGCGGGATGCACCTCGCAGCATAGCCGCCAGGCAAGCTCGACTCGATCTCGCAGCGCCCGCTCCAGCCCTGCGGCATTCAGGGCGGCGAGACCTTCGGAATCGGGAGGGGGAGCGCGGGTCGGTTCATGGGGTGCTAGAATGGCGGTCCTGTCCGGCGGCGTCCAGCCCGCTCGTCATACCGCTATTCCGACTGCGCAAGCGAGAAGCCCGATGTCCGATACGCCAATGCCCCAGCCCCTGCTCGAGGATGACGAATTCGAACGGCTCGAGGACTTTCTCGACTCCGATCGGGTCGACCCCGATGCCCTGGACCTGATCTCGGCCCACGGCTTTCTGGTGGCCCTGGCGGTGGCCCCGCGGGATATCGAGCCGGCGGTGTGGGTGGCCGAGCTGTTCCACGGCGAACCGGCCTTCGCCGATGACGACGAGCGCGGCGAGATCCTCGCCCTGCTGGAGCGGCTGCGTGATAACGCCATCACCACCCTGGAGCAGGGCGGGCTGCCGGAACTGCCCTGCGAGGCGACCCTCGACGGCCTGCCGGCGGAGGAGACCCCCATCGGCGACTGGTGTGCCGGCTTCATGGAGGGGGTATTTCTCGACGAGGCTGCCTGGTTCGAGCAGGACGAAGAGACCGTCGCCACCCTGCTGCTGCCCTTCATGGCGCTCTCGGGACTGTTCGATGACGAGCCGGACATGGCGGAGTTTCTCGCCGACGGCTCCCGCCTGGAGACACTGGCCACTCAGCTACCCGAGCTGGTGCTCGACCTCTACCTGCACTATCGGGTGCCGCCGGAAACCCCCAAACCCACCCCGCGCAAGAAAAACCGGCAGGACGCGGTTCCGGCAAGGGCAAACGGTAAGCGGCATTGGGCGGCGGGCCGGACCGTCCCCCGGCCTCCCGTCTCCCGAACCTCGCCCATCGCACCTCGCACCTCTTCCCTCGCCCCTCGCACCTCTTCCCTCGCCCCTCGCACCTCGCACCTGGAACCCTATCGTAACCGCGTCAGCCAGGCGTCCAGGTTGCCGAACCACCACTCCTTGAGACGCTGCAGCCGCGGCCGCCTGGCCCACTCATGACGGTGGATCTCCTGGCTGGCGGCGAAATTGCGCTCGAACAGCGCGGCGACCTCACCGGCGAAGCGAGCGTCGTCCACTTCCTGGTTGGCTTCCAGGTTCCAGTGCAGGCTCCAGTGATCGAAGTTGCAGGAGCCGACGCTCGACCAGTGGTCCACCAGGGTGAACTTGGCGTGAATGAAACTCGGCGAAAACTCATAGATCCGCACCCCGGCCCTGAGCAGGCGTCGGTAGAAGCGCTGCCCGGCATAGCGCACTCCGGGATGATCATGATCCTTGCCCGGCAACAGCAGGCGCACATCGACGCCGCGCCGTGCCGCCCTGGCCAGGCGCAGACGCAGGCTGAAGGTGGGCACGAAATAGGGCGTGCACAGCCAGATCCGCCGCTGGGCCGAGGAGACCCGGCCGTAGAGCGAGTGGCGAATCGCCTGGTAGCGATAGCCCTGCCCCCAGACCACCCGGCCGCGCATGCCGCGATAGTCATCGCGATGGGCAAGCGAGGTGCCCAGCTCGCGCACCAGCCCTGCCGGCCCCTCGCCGCGGGTCATCGGTGAATCCCACAGGCGCGAGTAGAGGCGCACCCAGTCGGCCACCACCGGCCCTTCGATGCGCACCGCCACCTCGTACCAGGCATCGAGGAACTCGTCGACGGCACCAAAGCCACCGGTGAAGGCGACCCGACCATCCACCACCACCAGCTTGCGGTGGTCACGGGTCAGGTTGCGGGCCAGGGAGTGAAAGCCCAAGGGATTGAACAGGCGCAGCGCCACACCGCCGGCCTCCAGGCGCCGCCGATCCTCGCCGGAAAGCCCCATGGCGCCGTAGCCGTCCAGCATCAGCGCCACCTTGACGCCGCGCGACACGGCCCGGGTCAGCGCTTCGATCAGCGCCGTGGCCAGCCGCCCCGACTCCATCAGGTAGAGCTCCACCAGCACCGAGTGGCGCGCGCCCTCGATGGCCTCGAACATCGCCGGCAGAAACCGCGATGATTCCGCCAGTAGCTGGAAGCGATTGCCATCCCGCCACACCCCATGCATGGCATGCCTCCCCGTATCCCTGTTGCATCGCTGAATTGACGCATGTTTGCGTGTCGAGGAAAAGCGCTTACGCCAACCCGCCCGCCGCGGAGCCCGGCATAGCCAGCCCTGTCCCGCTGACCCGTGACCTGGCCGGATAAGGGTCAGCGGGTCAGCGCCCGATGGACATAGAGGTCATAGCGGCTGGTCTTGCCCTCGAGGACATGGCGCGGGGCGGGGCCGGCGATGGGCGGCGCCTTGCGCGGCCGCTTGACCACCACCCGATGGCTGGCCACGTCCAGGGCCGCTTCCAGCAGACGCGGTGCGTCCTCATCGTCGCCGGCCAGGGTGCGGAACAGGCGCATCTCCTTCTTGACCAGCGCCGACTTGTCGCGGTGGGGAAACATCGGGTCCAGATGAATCACCTGGGGCGGAACATCCGCTTGGGCCACCAGGCCCTCGAGGTCGCGGGCCGCGTCGCCATGCACCAGGCGCATGCGAGCGGCGATCTCGGCGGTCTCGGCGTCCGCCCGAGCGCGGGCCAGGCCATCCTCGAGCAGCGCGACGATCGCCGCCACCCGCTCGACCAGCAGCACCCGCGCGCCGAGACCGGCCAGCACGAAGGCATCGCGCCCAGGCCGGCGGTGGCGTCCACCACCGCCGGCGTTATCCCCTGACCGAATCCGCAGGCCCGGGCGATCAGCTGGCCGCGCCCGCCGCCGAAGCGGCGCCGATGGGCGGCGCGGCCGGTCACGAAATCCACGCTCAGCGGTTTACCGTAGCGCCGGGGATCCCCGGCCAGCGCCAGGCCGTCCGGGGTCGGCGTCAGGATCAACTCGGCATCGGCGGCGTCGCGCCACGGCAGCCCCAGGCGCGAGGCGAGCTCGACCAGAGCCGGATCGGTCACCGCCACCGGGAGTCGCTCGCTCACTGGGACTTTTTCCACGCCACCTCGTCGCGCAGGTAGACCGGCTGCACCAGGTGGGCCGGCTGCCCCTTCCCGGCCTGCAGGTCGTGCATCGCCAGCAGCGACATGTCGGCGGCATCGGCCTCCTGGTCGGCCAGCCGCTGACCGAGCCCCGCCTGCACCTCGGCGGGCATCTGCTCCCACAGGCCCCAGCCGGAGCCGACCCCGACCCAGTCATGGTCATCGTGGCTCGGAGGCAGACGCAGGCGCTCGGGCGGCATCACCGCCTCCTCGAGAAGCGGCTCGGGCAGGCCGTCCCGGCACTGCCAGGCGGCCACATAGATCTCGCCCATGCGCGCGTCCAGGGCGGTGATCAGCCAGCGGAAATGGTGGCGGCGATGAGCCCCCAGCGCCAGAGCGGCCAGGGTCGAGACGCCCAGCAGCGGACGGTCCAGGCCATAGGCCAGGCCCTGGGCGGTCCCCGAGGCGATGCGCAGCCCGGTGAAGGAGCCTGGGCCGCGGCCATAGGCCACGGCGTCGAGTTCGGCGGGACTCACGCCGGCCTCGGCCAGCACCTCGTCGATCATCGGCAGCAGGCGGCGGGTATGCTCGCGCGGCGTCAGCGCGAAGCGGGAGATCAGTTCGTCACTGGCCCCCTCGCGGCGGCGCAGCAGGGCGGCGGAGCAGGCTTGGGAGGAGGCATCCAGGGCCAGCAGGATCGGCATGGGCGAGCAGCCTCATCAGGATCGATTAGGGACGGGGCATTATACAGGCCCGAAACGACGATGGCCCGCTTGAGCGGGCCAGGGAAATCACGTCGTGGAGAGGCAGGGGCGCCGGGGACAGGCCTGGAGGGGGTCCTATGCCAGGGATGGCATCGGTAGCGCCCAGGGAGGGGTTCACAGCGCCCCCGAACAGGCCTGTCGCCGGGAAAGCCCCGTGCCGGCAGCAGGGATGATTAGCCCTCCAGGGCCTTGATCACCTGGGCGGTGATATCGTCGACGCTGCCCACGCCCTCGACCCGGTGGTAGACCGGCGCGGCCTGCGGGTCCTGCTTGGCCCACTGCTGGTAGTAGTCCACCAGCGGCGCGGTCTGCTCGTGGTAGACGGCCAGGCGGTTGCGCACCGTGGCCTCGCGGTCGTCGTCGCGCTGGATCAGCGCCTCCCCGGTAACGTCGTCCTTGCCGGTCTCCTTGGGCGGATTGTACTCCACATGGTAGACCCGGCCGGAGCCCGGATGCACGCGGCGGCCCGCCAGGCGCTTGACGATCTCCTCGTCCTCGACGGCGATCTCCAGGACATGATCGATCTTCACACCGGCATCCTTCATGGCATCGGCCTGGGGGATGGTGCGCGGGAAGCCGTCGAACAGGAAGCCATTCTCGCAGTCAGGCTGGCCGATGCGCTCCTTGACCAGCGCAATGATCAGGTCGTCGGACACCAGGCCGCCGCTGCTCATGATCTCCTTGACCTTGAGACCCAGCTCACTGCCCTCCTTGACCGCCGCGCGCAGCATGTCGCCGGTGGAGATCTGCGGGATATTGAACCGCTCGCAGATGAACTGGGCCTGGGTCCCCTTGCCGGCACCCGGGGCGCCCAACAGGATCAAACGCATCTGGTTGCTCCTTGAAAGCGTGGTAAATCTTGTGGTGATAAAGAGTTGGAAAAGAACGATAACCGTGGCGCCGCGGCCAGACAACCACACCAAGGTCAATGAGGCTCCCGATACTAGCCAAAGCGCCTGATTTTTCAATCCATTAACGAGCAACTAGCACTTTGGTCTTCCTCGTTGACCCAGCGTGCAACCCAACCGCAAACAGCGGCGGCGCCCTCCAGGGCGCCGCCGCTGATGACCCACGAGACGCCTGTGCTTACAGCAGCAGGCGACGGATATCGGTCAGCACATCGGCCAGGAAGGCCGTGAAGCGCGCCGCATCGGCACCGTTGATCGCCCGGTGATCGTAGGAGAGCGACAGCGGCATCATCAGCCGCGGCTCGAAGTCGGCGCCGTTCCATACCGGCTTCATCTGCGCCTTGGAGACGCCGAGAATGGCCACCTCGGCGCATTGACGATGGGCGTGAAGGCAGTACCGCCAATGGAGCCAAGGCTCGAGATGGTGAAGCAGCCGCCGGTCATCTCCTCGCGCTTGAGCTTCTTGGTCTGCGCCTTCTTGCCGAGCTCGGCCATGTTGGCGGCTATCTCGATCAGCGACTTCTTGTCGGCGTCGCGCACCACCGGCACCATCAGACCGTCCGGGGTATCCACGGCGACCCCAATGTGGACGTACTTCTTCCATACCAGGGTCTCGCCGTCGCCCTTGAGGCTGACGTTGAACTGCGGGAACTTCTTCAGCGCAAAGGCGCACGCCTTGACCAGGAAGGGCAGCGGCGTGAGCTCGGCGCCCTGGGCCTCGGCCTCCGCCTTCATCGCCTTGCGGAAGGCCTCCAGCTCGGTGATGTCCGCCTCGTCGAACTGGGTCACGTGGGGCACGTTGAGCCAGCTGCGATGCAGGTTGGTGGCGCCCATCTTGAGCAGGCGACCCATGGGTTTCTCTTCCACCTCGCCGAACTGGCTGAAGTCCACCTCGGGAATCGGCGGAATCCCAGCGCCGCCGGCCGCCGGCGCCGCGGCCTGTGCCGGCGCCTTGGCCTGGCCGGCCATCACCTGCTTGACGTAGGCGTGGACATCCTCCTTGAGGACCCGCTCTTTGGGACCGGACGGCTTGACCAGCCCCAGGTCGACGCCGAGCTCACGGGCCAGCATGCGCACCGCCGGGCCGGCGTGGACCAGCTTGCCATCGCGCGGTCGGTGGGCGGCCATCTGGGCTTCGGGGCTCGGTGAGCCGGCCGGCGTTGCCGCCGGCTTGTCAGCCTTGGGCGCCTCGGCCTTGGGCGCCTCAGCCTTCGCCGCGGGCTGCGGCTTGGCCGCAGCGCCGGCCACCTCGATATAGCCGATCAGATCGCCCTCGGAGACGCTGTCGCCCTCCTTGACGGTGAGCTCGAGCAGCTTGCCCTTGAAGGGACTCGGCACGTCCATGGAGGCCTTGTCGGACTCCAGGGTGATCAGCGGGTCCTCCTCATCGACTTCATCGCCGACGGCCACGCCGATCTCGATGATCGGCACGTCACTGGAGCCGGAGAGGTCCGGCACGCGAATCTCCCGGCGCTCGGGCTCGCCGGAGGCCTCAGCGCTCGGCGCCTGCTGGGGCGCGGGCTCGGGGGCTTCGGCGGCTGGGGCCGACGGTTCGGCCTCGGCCGCCTCGCCATCCCCTGCCCCTTCGACTTCCATGGTGCCGATGACGTCACCCTCGGAGACGCTGTCGCCCTCCTTGACCGTCAGGCTGAGGAGTTTGCCGGCATGCGGGCTTGGCACGTCCATGGAGGCCTTGTCGGACTCCAGGGTGATCAGAGTGTCCTCTTCGGCCACCGAGTCGCCCTCGGCCACCGCCACCTCGATGATCTCCACGTCCTCGGCGCCGCCCAGGTCGGGCACCTTGATCTCGACGCTGCGCTTGCCGCCGTCACCGGCCTTGGCCGCCGGCTTGTCCGCGGCGGGCTCGGGGGCCTTTTCGGACGCCGGCTCTGACGCGGACGGTGCCTCGCTTTCGCCGCCGCCGGCACCCTCGGTCTCCAGCTCGACGATATCGTCGCCCTCGGAGACGGTATCGCCCTCCTTGACCAGCACCTTCACGACTTTGCCGCCCTTGGGGGCAGGCACGTCCATGCTGGCCTTGTCGGACTCCAGGGTGATCAGGGTGTCCTCGGCGTCGATCACGTCGCCTGCGGCGACCGCGATCTCGATGATTTCGACATCCTCACTGCCGCCGATGTCGGGAACTTTGATGATTTCGCTACTCAAGGTCGCGCTCCTTCCAAATCGTGCCTGGAACAGGCGGGCCCGGGGCCCGCCCTGCCACCGGAATCAGCTGGTCAGCGGATTGGGCTTGTTGGGGTCGATGCCGTACTTCTTGATCGCCTCGCCGACGACCTTGCGATCCAGCTCGCCGCGATCGGCCAGCGCCTTGAGCGCGGCCACGGTGACGAAGTAGCGATCCACCTCGAAGAAGTGGCGCAGCTTTTCGCGCGTGTCGGAGCGCCCATAGCCGTCGGTCCCCAATACATGGTAGTCCCCGGCACCCAGGCGCGGACCTGATCGGCGAACAGCCGCATGTAGTCGGTGGAAGCGATGACCGGGCCCTCGCGTCCCTCCAGGCAGCGGGTGACGTGGGGCTTGACCGGCTCGGCCTCCGGATTGAGGAAGGCCTCGCGCTCGAGCAGCAGGGCCTCGCGGCGCAGCTCGTTGAAGCTGGTGACGCTCCAGATCTCGGCGCCCACGCCCCAGTCGTCGCGGAGCAGCTCGGCGGCCGCCTCGACCTCGCGCAGGATGGTGCCGGAGCCCAGCAGCTGCACGCGTCCCTTGTCGCCCTGGGTCTCGCTCAGCCGGTACATCCCCTTGATGATGTCCTCGGCGGGCACTTCCTCGAGCGCCGGATGTTCGTAGTTCTCGTTCATCACCGTCAGGTAGTAGAAGCAGTTCTCCTTGTCGGCGAACATCCGCTTCAGACCGTCCTGGACGATCACCGCCACCTCGTGGGCATAGGTGGGGTCGTAGCTGCGACAGTTGGGAATGGTCGAGGCCTGCAAGTGGCTATGACCGTCCTGGTGCTGCAGCCCCTCGCCGTTGAGCGTGGTGCGACCGGCAGTGCCGCCCACCAGGAAGCCGCGCGCCTGCAGGTCACCGGCCGCCCAGGCCAGGTCGCCGATACGCTGGAAGCCGAACATCGAGTAGTAGACGTAGAACGGCAGCAGCGGCAGGTTGTGGTTGCTGTAGGAGGTGGCCGCGGCGATCCACGCCGACATGGCGCCCGCCTCCGAGATGCCCTCCTCGAGGATCTGGCCCTGCTTGTCCTCGCGGTAGAACATGATCTGGCCCTTGTCGACGGGCTCGTACTTCTGGCCTTCGGAGGTGTAGATACCCAGCTGGCGGAACATCCCCTCCATGCCGAAGGTGCGCGCCTCGTCGGGCACGATGGGCACCACCTGCTTGCCGATCTGCTTGTCCTTGACCAGGCCGTTGAGAATCCGCACGAAGGCCATGGTGCTGGAGACCTCGCGCCCCTTGGAGCCGCCCATCTGCGACGCGAAAGTCTTGTCGTCGAGGTCGGGAATCGGCAGCGCCTCGAAGTCGCTGCGCCGGCTCGGCAGATAGCCGCCCAGGCGCTCGCGCTGCAGGTGCATGTACTTGAGCTCGGGGGAGTCGTCGGCCGGCTTGTAGTAGGGGACGTCCTTGAGCTGTTCGTCGGAAAGCGGAATGCCGAAGCGGTCGCGGAATTTCTTCAGCGCCTCGTATTCCATGGTCTTGACCTGGTGAGCCTCGTTGGCCGCCTCACCGTCGCCGCTGCCCATGCCGTAGCCCTTGACGGTGTGCGCCAGGATCACGGTGGGACGGCCGTTGGGATTGTTGACCGCCTCATGGTAGGCCGCATAGACCTTGAAGGGGTCGTGGCCGCCGCGGTTGAGCCGCCAGATGTCCTCGTCGGACATGTCCTTGACCATCTCGGCGGTCTCGGGGTACTTGCCGAAGAAGTGCTCCCGGGTATAGGCACCGCCGTTGGCCTTGTAATTCTGGTACTCGCCGTCGACCGCCTCGTCCATGCGCTTTTGCAGGATGCCCTTCTTGTCCTTCTCGAACAGCGGGTCCCATAGCCGCCCCCAGACCACCTTCTGAACGTTCCAGCCGGCGCCGCGAAACACGCCCTCGAGCTCGTCCATGATCCGCGAGTTGCCGCGTACCGGACCGTCGAGGCGCTGCAGGTTGCAGTTGATGACGAAGATCAGGTTGTCGAGCTTCTCGCGGCTGGCCAGATGAATGGCGCCCAGGGATTCCGGTTCGTCACACTCGCCGTCGCCCATGAAGCACCAGATCTTGCGATCGTGCATGTCCCTGAGCTCGCGGGAGTCCAGGTACTTCATCACGTGGGCCTGGTAGATGGCCTGGATCGGCCCCAGGCCCATGGACACCGTGGGGAACTGCCAAAAGTCCGGCATCAGCCAGGGGTGCGGATAGGACGACAGGCCATCGCCGTCCACCTCCTGGCGGTACTTGTCCATCTGCTCCTCGGTGAGGCGACCCTCCAGGTAGGCGCGGGCATAGACGCCCGGCGCCACGTGTCCCTGGATATAGACAAGGTCGCCCTCGAAGTCCCCGTTGGGGGCGCGGAAGAAGTGGTTGAAGCCGACGTCATAGAGGGTCGCGGCCGACATGAAGCTGGCGATATGGCCGCCGAGGCCGGGGTTCGCCCGGTTGTTGCGGATCACCTGGGCGATGGCGTTGTAGCGAATCAGGGAGCGGATGCGGCGCTCCATGAACAGGTCACCCGGCATGGGCGCTTCGCGATGCACCGGAATGGTATTACGATGCGGCGTCGTCACCGAGAAGGGGGCCTGGACTCCGTCACGGCGCAGCCGATCGGCCAGGCGGGTCAGCAGGTACCGGGCGCGCTCTTCGCCCTCACGATCCACGACCGATTCCAGGGAATCCAACCATTCCGTGGTCTCGACCGGATCGAAATCTTCTCTTGCCTCAAGACTCATAGACGTCTCTCCGAGTGACAATGTGATGTCAGAATGCCCGAGCGGGTAGCCGGGACGTTGCGCGTGACCGACGATCAGGGGTAATCCGTGCCGTCTCGCGGCGACTTGTAGTCATTTTACAAAACAATGGAGCGGCGAATGCCACCAATGTCGTAGAACATACCGTAAACTGCCCGTGCTGCCAATTCAAATGCAATGGAAATTTTTTCCACAGACGCCATATTGCATTGCAACACAAGCCGTTACGCCAATGACGGCAGCCGAATCGGCACAGTAATGCGCCATGTAATAAAACTACCGTATGATCTAGCCATGGCGTCGCTGACACTGCCGGAAATAGGCCCAGTCGAAGGCGGGTCCCGGGTCGGACTTGCGCAGCGGCGCGATGTGCGCATGGCCAGTGATACGCGCCGGGGTAAGCGCCGGATAGGCCGCCATCAGCGCCCGCAGGGTCGCCGTCAGGGCACGATACTGGGCCTCGCGATAGGGGCGGATCTCGTCGCCTTCCAGCTCGATGCCCACCGAAAAATCGTTGAGCTCCCCCGCCAGCGCCGTCCATCGAACCAGCGCGAGCGCCCCGCGTGCCAGGCCCGGTCGTGGAAGGGCACGAACTGCACGCACTCGCCGTCGCGGCGAATCAGCAAATGGGCCGAGACCCTGAGCTCGGCGATCTGGGCGAAGAAGGGGTGGGCCGCAGGGTCCAGGCGGTTGGTGAAAAGGCGCTCGATATGCTCGCCGCCGAACTCCCCCGGCGGCAGGCTGATGGCGTGCAGCACCAGTGCCGAGACTTCGCCGGCGGGTCGGGCATTGTGGTTCGGCGACGGCACGCGCCTGGCGCCCTCGAGCCAGCCGTTGTCGATTCGCATAGACTCCCCTGACGTCCTCATCGATGTTTCCCTATAATGGCGGTCTCCCTGCTTCATGACCATGAGAAGGCCCGCCATGCACTATCAGGATGCCCTTGCCGAAGCGATCCGCGAAGCCGCCGCCCACCTGCTGGCGGAGGACGTCGGCGGTGGCGATATCACCGCCCAGCTGATCCCGGAGTCCCGCTGGGCCAGCGCCCGGGTGATCACCCGGGAGCCAGCGGTGCTGTGCGGCGTGGCCTGGGTAGACGAGATATTTCGCCGCCTCGACGCCACCGTCACCCTGCGCTGGCACGCGGCGGACGGCGACCGACTGGAGGCCGGGCAGTGCTTCCTGGAACTGGAGGGCCCGGCACGCTGCCTGCTCACCGGCGAACGGGCGGCGCTGAACCTGCTGCAGACGCTGTCGGCCACGGCCACCCACACCCGCCGCTGCGTCGACCTGCTGGAAGGCACCGGGGCGCGCCTGCTCGACACCCGCAAGACGCTGCCCGGACTGCGTCTGGCCCAGAAGTATGCGGTTACCTGCGGCGGGGGTCACAACCATCGCCTTGGGCTTTGGGACGCCTTCCTGATCAAGGAAAACCATATCGCGGCCTGCGGCGGGATCGCCGCAGCGGTCAAGGAGGCGCGCAACATCGCCAGCGACCTGCCCGTGGAAGTGGAAGTGGAATCCTTCGACGAGCTGGACCAGGCGCTGGCCGCCGGCGCCGATATCATCATGCTCGACAACTTCAGCCTCGACGACATGCGCGAGGCGGTGCGTCGCACCGCCGGGCGGGCGACGCTGGAGGCCTCGGGCAACGTCGATGAGACCACCCTGCGCGCCATCGCCGAGACCGGGGTAGACTGCATCTCCAGCGGCGCCCTGACCAAGGACGTCCAGGCGATCGACCTGTCGATGCGCATCGTCGAGCAGTAGCGTCACAGGGCGTCAGGTTTCCAGAGCCGCCAGGCGCTTCTCCATGCGATGACGGCAGAGCGACTCACCGCCGCGCTCGACCCACTCTTCGCCCAGGTCGCACCAGCCCCGCTTCAGCAGGCTGTCGACCAGCACCAGGCTGGCCTCTATGCGTATCCGCCCTTGACCCTGTTCGAGGAAGAGCCGTTCGGCATGGGCCAGCAGAGTGGTGCCGATGCCGCGTCGCCCCAGCGAGGGCCAGACATAGAGGGTCACGATGCGCCCAGCGGGAATATCGAGCTCGGCGAATCCCACGCAGCGCCCGTCGCAGGCTGCCACCAGGGTAGTGTAGAGCGCCTGGCGCGCCGCCCAGGCGCTGGCCTCACGGGGCAGCACCGCGGCCCAGGCATCGCGTTCGACCCGACTATAGTGGGCAGCGGCCCCTGCAGCACGGCGTGATGGAAGACCTCGGCCTGGTCGGCGGCGTCCCGGGCCTTGGCCAAGCGATAGAGGATGCGCGGCCCATGGTCGGAAGGCGGCACGCTGTCCCGGTCGGTATCGGACGGAATCATGACGGGGCGTCTCTCAAGCGGTGTCGCCAGCAGACTACACAAGCGGGCGCCGGCGGCCGATCCCCCTCGCGAGACACCGCCCCCCCAGGCATAATGCCGCCATGAATCCGACGCCTCCCCCGCCCGACGCCCAGGGCCTGGCGATGACGCCGATCGGCGTCATCGAGAGCGACTATCCCGACAAGTTTGGCATCCCCCGCCAGCCCGGCCTGGCGACGGCCGCCCGCGCCTGCCTGGTGCTAACGCCCCCCTTCGACGACCCGCTGGCGGTGCGCGGCCTGGACGCCTTCAGCCACCTTTGGCTGACCTTCGTGTTTCATCAGAGCCCGCCGCGCTGGACGCCGCTGGTGCGCCCCCCGCGGCTGGGCGGCAACGCCAAGGTGGGGGTCTTCGCCAGCCGCAGCACCCACCGCCCCAACCGCCTGGGGCTGTCGCTGGTGGAGCTGCTCGAGATCGACACCCGGCGCGGCGTGCGCCTGGTGCTCGCCGGTGCCGACCTGGTCGACGGCACCCCGGTGCTCGACATCAAGCCCTACCTGCCCTGGGCCGAGGCCAGGCCCGAGGCCCGCGCCGGCTTCGCCCCGGAGACCCCACCCCGGCTGCCGGTGGACTTCTCCACGGTCAGCGAGACCACCCTGGCCGGTCGCGCCGACGGCGACTCGCTGCGCGCACTGATCATCCAGATATTGGCCCAGGACCCGCGTCCCGCCTATCACCGGCGCACCCTGGGCGGCGATCATGACCGGATCTATGGCGTAAGGCTGCGCGACGTGGACGTGCGCTTTCGCGCCGTCTCATGCAGCCATGGCACGCAAATGGAGGTGGTCGAGATCGTGGCGACCTGAGCGGCTCCCGGCCCCACCACGACGAAGGGCCCCGAGGGGCCCTTCGCGGTCTTGCCTTAGGCGCGACGCGCCGGCCTCAGGTGAAGTCGACACCGATGCGGCGCCCCACCTCCTCGTAGGCCTCGATGACACCGCCCAGCCCCTGGCGGAAGCGATCCTTGTCGAGTTTCTCGCGGGTCTTGGCATCCCACAGCCGACAGCCGTCGGGAGAGAACTCGTCGCCGAGCACGATCTGCCCCTTGAACAGGCCGAACTCCAGCTTGTAATCCACCAGCAGCAGGCCACCCTCGGCGAACAGCGCCTGGAGCACGGCGTTGACCTTGAAGGTCAGCGCCTTCATCTCGGCCAGCTGCTCGGGCGTAGCCCAGCCGAAAGTCTCGGCCAGCGACTCGTTGATCATCGGGTCGTGCAGGGCGTCGTTCTTGAGGAACAGCTCGAAGGTGGGCGGCGTAAGTTCCTGGCCCTCGGTGACGCCGAGACGCTTGACCAGACCGCCGGCGGCGATGTTGCGCACCACGCACTCCACCGGGATCATCTCGAGGGTCTTCACCAGGCTCTCGGTGTCGGAGAGACAGCGCTCGAAGTGGGTGGGGATCCCCGCCGCTTCGAGCTTGCCCATGATGAAGGCATTGAAGCGGTTGTTGACCATACCCTTGCGCGCCAGCGACTCCATGCGTTCGCCGTCGAAGGCGCTGGTGTCATCGCGAAACTGCAGGACCACGAAGTCCGGGTCATCGGTGGCGTAGACCGACTTGGCCTTGCCGGCATAGAGTTCTTGGCGCTTTTCCATGGGTGTCTCCAGGCATGATGGCGCTTGAGGAAATAAGGTTGGGCGGCTCAGATGATCGCCTGCCAGTGTAGCCCCTGATCCTGGGCGGCGACCGTCAGCCGCGAGGCGTCGCCGTCGAGCAGCGGGGTCAGCGCCTCCAGCGCCAGCTCGGGGCGGTTGTTGTGTTCGGAGAGGTGCGAGCAGACGATGCGCTGCAGGCGATCCAGCCCCAGGCGCTGAAGCAGCGCCGCCGCCTGGCCGTTGGCCAGGTGGCCCCAGTGGCCGCCGACGCGGCGCTTGAGCCGCGGCGGATAGGGGCCCTCGGCGAGCATCTGCACGTCATGGTTGCACTCCAGGACCAACGCATCGCAGCCGGCGAAGGCGCTGGCGACGTGCTCGGTGGGATGCCCCAGGTCGGTGAGCACGCCGAGGCGACGACCGCCGGATTCGAAGCGAAACTGCACCGGCTCGCGCGCGTCGTGAGGCACAGTCACCGGGTCGATGGTCAACCCCTTGATGGCGAAGCGCACCTGGGGGGTCACCCAGTGGCGCTGCGGGACCTCGCCCAGGCGGCCCGCCAGCCAGGTACCCGGCGTCAGATAGACCGGCACCGCATGACGGCGAGCCAGCGGCCCGACGCCGCGCAGGTGGTCGCCGTGCTCGTGGGTGACCAGCACGGCATCCAGCTGACGCGGGTGAACCCCCAGCCGGGCCAGGCGCCGCTCGGTCTCGCGCAGGCCAAAGCCGCAGTCGACCAGCAGGCAGGTCTCCCCGTCGCTGACCAGGGTGGCGTTACCCTTGCTGCCGCTGCCCAGGGAAGCGAAGCGTAGCCGTCCGGGGTCGGACAGGCTCGCCGGGACGGTGGCGCCTTCTCCGGCCATCAGCGCAGCAGGCCCGCCACCCGCTCCAGCAGTTCGCGGGCATCCCCCTCCGTGAAGCGGCGATCGCTCTCGTTGACGGCGCGCAGTTGGGTCTGCTGCGGCCCCGTCTCTTCCAGCACCAGGCGAATCTGCTGTGACATCTGCCGCACGTCGGGGCTCAGCACGATCTGCACGAAGCCGCGCTCGCGCTCGCTGGCGGTCATGTAGTCGATCACGAAATCGCGAGCCTGGGGGTTCTGCTCCAGCAGGTTGCGACGCTCCTCGACAGTGAAATCGGCCTCCAGCTGATGGCTCAGCTCGGCCCACACCCGGTCGATCTCCAGCGGGATCTGCACGACCCACTCGCCGCTGTCGAGCTGGTCGAGGCGCAGGCGCGCTTCGCCGGCGAGCCGCTGGCCGGCCAGGGAGGCGGCGCTGGCGGTGGCGGTGCGAGCGCTGAAGTGCGACTCGAGCGCCTCCAGGCAGGCCGCCACCGGCCGCCCCTGACGGTCACAGCGCACCTCGCTGTCCCCGGCACGCAGCCCCTGGCGGACGCTCAGCCGACCTTCGGTGGTCTCCAGCACGCCGCGATCCGCATCGCTGGCCTCGACGCTCAGGCCCCGGGTACGGGCGAAATCCTGCAGCTGCGGCCAGACCATGCCGGGGTCGGCCCCGACCACCAGCCAGCGGTCATCGCCCACCTCGCGGCGCTCGACGAAGTCGCGTTCCACGGCCCGTCCGGTGGCCAGGCGCTCGGGGCTGGGTGCGCGGAAGCGCTCGCCGTCGCGGCGCAGGGTGCCGGTCGCCTGGGGCACCGGCATGGCATCCCGATAGCGCTGCTCGTCACGGCTTGCCGGGAGCGACAGGGGCGCGCTGCGCTGGGCCTCCACGTAGTCGATGTTGCGGTCGTCGTAGAAGCCGTCTCGGGCGCAGCCGGCCGTGGCCAGGGCGATAACGGCCGCCAGCGGCATCCATTTCAGCGCAGAATTCATGCGTCCACCTTGCATTGTGTTGTCGGCCGAGGAGCCTGTCGGGCTTAACGCTGATCTGCTGCGAAACCCGGGCTTTCGGCCAATTCCATTCGATCTGATTCGTTAAATAGCGCGCTATTCGCCTCATCAGATCGATAAACTTGTCTCGAAATCCGTGTTCCTCGCGACGATCGGTCAAACCCGACAGGCTCCTAGTGACTCGTCGAGCGTTGTAACGTTCAGTCGTCGATCACGCCGGCCAGCTGCAGGGCCTCGTCCACGGTTGCATGGTACTTCTCGGAGAGCCAGGTCAGCGGCAGCCGGATGCCGGGCTCGACCAGTCCCATGCGGTGCAGGGCCCACTTGACGGGAATCGGATTGGATTCGATGCCCAGATTGGTGTGCAGGGGCATCAGCCGGGTGTTGAGCTGGTGGGCGCGGTCGGCATCGCCGGCCACCGCGGCGGTACACAGCTCGTGCATCGCCCTGGGGGCCACGTTGGCGGTCACCGAGATGTCGCCATGGCCGCCCATCAGCATGAACTCGCAGGCGGTGCCGTCGTCGCCGGAGTAGAGCATGAAGCCGCTGCCCGCGAGGCGTGCGATGAGGTCCTCGGCGCGCTCGAGGTTACCGGTAGCATCCTTGAGGCCGATAATATTGTCCACCTCGACCAGGCGCAGCACCGTCTCGTTGTAGAGATCGGAAGCGGTGCGGCCCGGCACGTTGTAGAGGATCACCGGCAGGCGGCTGCCGTCGGCCACCGCCTTGAAGTGCTGGAACAGGCCTTCCTGGGTCGGCTTGTTGTAGTAGGGGCAGACCGACAGGCAGTAGTCGGCCCCCACCTCGCTGGCGTAGCGCGCCAGCTCCACCGCCTCGGAGGTGGCGTTGGCCCCGGTGCCGGCGATCACCGGGATGCGGCCGTCGACTTCCTCCACCACCGTGCGAATCACGTCGAAGTGCTCGGCGAACGACATGGTGGTGGGCTCACCGGTGGTCCCCGCGGCCACGATGCCGTCGGTGCCGTTTTCCAGGTGGAAGTTCACCAGGCGGCGCAGCGCCTCCCAGTCGATATCGCCATTGACCTTCATCGGCGTCGCCAGGGCGACGATACTGCCAGTGATCATCCTGTCATTCCTCTCGCTCATGCCCCGCCCGCGAGTGTCGAATCGGCCCGCGCCAACGGCGACACCCCGTAGCCAAAGGGTAAATGGTACTCAGGCGGTGGAAGGCTGTACAGCGGCGCGCGGCCTGTCTTTGACAGCGTCGCCCCGGTTGCGTGTAATCAGCAGCGGGCTGCACGCAGGTTTCGCTGCGGCCACCCCTTCCCCGACCCACCAAGGAGCGCCCCATGACGCTTGCCATCGGCCAGCCCGTCCCCGACTTCACCGCCGACGCCACCGGCGACACCCGCGTGACCCTTTCCGAGCTGCGCGGCCAGCAGGTGGTGGTCTACTTCTACCCCAAGGCCAGCACCCCCGGCTGCACCACCGAGGGCGGCGACTTTCGCGACCACAAGGACGCCTTCGATGCCGCCAATACGGTGATCCTCGGCGTATCCCGCGACGGCCTTCGCGCCCAGGAGAACTTCAAGGCCAAGCAGGGCTTCAACTTCGCACTGATCTCCGACAAGGACGAGACCCTCTGTCGGCTGTTCGATGTCATCAAGCTCAAGAAGCTCTACGGCAAGGAACACTTAGGAATAGAGCGCAGCACCTTCCTGATCGACGCCGAGGGCCGGCTGGCCCGGGAGTGGCGCGGCGTGAAGGTGAAGGGCCATGTCGAGGAAGTGCTGGCCGCCGCCCAGGCGCTGCACGCCGAGGGCTGATCGTCGGCGGCGCCCGCCATCGGCGGGCGCCGCCGCCGCTCACTTCTCGACGCTCTCCTCGACGGCCTCCTGGGCCTGGACCTGCTTGATGCCCCGCGGCCAGGCGTAGACCAGGGCCTTGAGCAGGGTGGCCAGCGGAATCGCGAAGAAGATCCCCCAGAAGCCCCAGACGCCGCCGAAGAACAGCACCGCCACGATGATCGAGACCGGATGCAGGTTGACGGCCTCGGAGAACAGGATCGGCACCAGCACGTTACCGTCCAGGGCCTGAATGATGCCGTAGGCGATCAGCACATAGATGAACTGGTCGCTCATGCCGAAATGAAACCCCGCCACCGCCGCCACCGGCAGGGTGGCCACCGCGGCGCCGATATGGGCACCAGCACCGAGAGCCCGACCAGCACCGCCAGCAGCGCCGAATAGGGCAGCCCGAAGAAGGCGAAGGTAAAGAAGGTCACGGTGCCGACGATGATGATCTCGACGAACTTGCCGCGCACGTAGTTGGCGATCTGGTCGTCCATCTCGTACCAGATGCGGGTCATCAGGGTGCGCTGCTGGGGCAGCAGCGAGAGGGTGAAGGCCACCAGCTGCTCGCGATCCTTGAGCAGGAAGAACACCAGAATCGGCACCAGCACCAGATAGATGATCAGCGACAGGACATTGCCCAGCGACGCCAGCGACAGGGTCAGGGCACGCTGACCGAACTGGGTCATCTCGCGACCGGCCACCCCGATCCACTCCTGCACCTGGTCGGGCGTCACCAGGTTGGGGTAGCGCTCCTGGACGTCGTCCAGCCAGCGCTGGCCGCTGGCCACGATGCGCGGGGTTTCCTGTACCAGCCCCACGAGCTGGTTCCATATCAAGGGCATCAGGATGAAGGCCATCGCCATCAGGATCCCGATGAACCCCAGGAACACCAGTGTCACGGCCAGCAGGTGGGGCACCCCGCGGCGAGTCAGGGCGTTGACGCCACCCTGCAGCAGAAAGGCGATCACCAGGGCGGTGAGAAAGGGCGCCAGCATGCGCCCGAACAGGATCAGGGCGCTGAAGCCGAGCACCAGCACCACCAGCAGGATCACTGCTTCCTCGTCGGAGAAATAGCGCTCGACCCAGCTCTTGAAAACGGCGCGCAGGGTCATGGCGCCACGTCCCCACCCTTGCGGATCCAGTAGTGAAAGACCTCGCCGCGCTCCTCGCGGGCGACCAGCTCGTGGACGCTCTGCTCGGCAAAGGTCTCGAAATCGCGCCACGAGCCGGCATCGGTGGCCACGACTTCGAGCAGCTGTCCCGGCGCCAGCCGAGCCAGCGCCTGCTTGGCCTTGAGCAGCGGCAGCGGACAGGGCAGCCCGCAGGCATCGAGCACGTCGTCTGGTTGCACAGCCATGATGTCTCCCGGGAGAATGCTGAAATGCGACGCCCCGCGACCGGCAGCGTCAAAACCCTTGGGATTTAAAGGCACTTTGCAGGCCGAATCAATGTCGGAAAGAGACCCGACCGCCCCATCATGACGAGGATGGCCATGCCCCGCGACTTACGATCCTGCCTCAGCGCCGGCACCCTGGCGCTACTTCTGGCCTTCACTCCCCTCGGCTCGGCCAACGCGGCGGATGACTATGGGCTGCCCAGCCTGACGGGCAGCAGCCAGGCCATCAGCGGCGAGGAGTACCGATTGGGCCGCGCCTGGCTGCGCCAGTTCCGCGCCCAGGCCCCGCTTTGGCAAGACCCGATCGCCCAGGCGTACGTGGAAGCCATGCTGGCGCAGCTGTCGCCCCACAGCGGCCTCACCGACGCCCGCACGGTGGTGACCCTGGTCGACAGCCGCCAGCTCAACGCCTTCGCCGTGCCCGGCGGGGTGATCGGCGTCAACGCTGGACTCTTCGCCTTCGCCGATGAAGAGGACGCCGTGGCCTCGGTGCTGGCCCACGAGCTGGGCCACCTGTCGCAACGCCACTATGCCCGCGGCCAGGCCCGCGCCGAACAGACCCAGATTCCGGCCATGGCCGCCATGCTGGCGGGCATGCTGATCGCCGCCAGCGGCGGCGGGGATGCCGGCATCGCCGCCGCCATGGGCTCCCAGGCCGCCTTCATCCAGGATCGCCTGGCCTACTCGCGGCGCTTCGAGCAGGAGGCCGACCGCATCGGGCTGCAGGCTATGGCCCAGGCGGGCTTCGACCCCCAGGCGATGGTGCGCATGTTCCGCGCCATGCAGCGCCAGGCCAGCCTGCAGGGCGGCGATCCGCCGGAGTTCCTGCTCACTCACCCGCTCACCGAATCACGCATCAGCGACGCCGAGGACCGTGCCGCCCAGCTGACGGCCAGCGATCGCCGCCACCGCGACCCCAGCTATCACCTGGTGCGCGCCCGGGCACTGCTGACCATTCACCAGCGCGCTCCCCAGCAGGCAGCCACACGCCTGGAGCAGGACGGCGCACCCACCGAGGCGCAGCGCTACCTGGCCGCGCTGATCGCGGCCCGGCAGAACGATACCGACAGGGCACTGAATCAGCTCGACGCCCTGGCCCGGGAGCTGCCCGACCTGGCGATGATCCCGGTCAGCGCCGCCGAGGTGGCCTTTGCGGCCGGGCGCTACGACGACGCCATCGAGCGCAGCCGGCGCCTGCTGCGGCTGATGCCGGGCCATGTGCCAGCCACGATGGTGCTGGGCGAGGCGCTGCTGCAGCGCGATCCCAACGAGGCCTACCGGGTGCTACGCGACCTCGCCGAGCGGCGTCCGGAAGACCCCCTGGCCTTCACCCTGCTGGCCGAGGCCGCCGGACGCAGCGGCCGCGAAGCCTGGGGCCACCTGGCCCGCGCCGAGCAGCTGCAGCTCACCGGCGAGATCGATCGCGCCATTCGCCAGCTCGAGGTGGCCCGAGGGGTCGCCGAGCAGAGCGGCGACGGCAACGCCGCGGCGCGCATCGAACAGCGCCGCGAGGCCTTCATCGGCTATCGGGAGACGCTGGAGAAGTTCTGAGCAGGGGCGAGGAACGAGGGGCGAGGGGCAAGAAAGAGGCTCTTCGCACTTTAGCGTGAACATGTTTGGCAGGCTCTATGGTGGAAGGCCGGCTCTGCCGGGCGAAGGCGCCGCAGGCGCCCATGGGTAGCGCTGCGCGCTACTTCGCGAGCTGAAGCTCCCTCCCACAGGGCAAGTTCACGCCAGTCTGCGATGAACCAGAAAGCGTGCCCCTCGTCCCTCGAACCTTACGCCTTGAAATTGAGCATCCGCTCCAGGGGCTTGAGGGCGCGCTGGCGCAGCGCGGCATCGACCTGGATCTCGCCGCTGCCGTGGCGCAGAGCGCCGGCCAGATTGTCCAGGGCGTTCATGGCCATCCAGGGGCAGTGGGCGCAGCTCTTGCAGGTGGCGCCGTTGCCGGCGGTGGGCGCCTCGAACAGGGTCTTCTCCGGCACCGCCTGCTGCATCTTGAAGAAGATGCCGCGGTCGGTGGCCACGATCAGCTTGTCGTGGGGCAGCTCCTTGGCGGCCTTGATCAGCTGCGAGGTGGAGCCCGCCACGTCGGCCAGCTCCACCACCGCCGCCGGCGATTCGGGGTGAACCAGCACCGCCGCGCCGGGATAGAGCGCCTTGAGGTCCTCGACGCCCTTGGCCTTGAACTCCTCGTGGACGATGCAGGCGCCGTCCCACATCAGCATGTCGGCACCGGTCCGCTTCTGGATATAACCGCCCAGATGCTTGTCCGGGGCCCACAGAATCTTCTCGCCACGGGCCTGCAGGTGCTCGATGACATCCACCGCAATGGATGAGGTGACCACCCAGTCGGCGCGAGCCTTGACGGCCGCGGAGGTGTTGGCATAGACCACCACGGTGCGGTCGGGATGGGCGTCGCAGAAGGCGCTGAACTCGTCTGCGGGACAGCCGATATCCAGCGAGCAGGTCGCCTCGAGGGTCGGCATCAGTACCCGCTTCTCCGGCGAGAGGATCTTGGCGGTCTCGCCCATGAAGCGCACCCCGGCGACGACCAGGGTGTCGGCCTCGTGACGGGCGCCGAAGCGGGCCATCTCCAGGGAATCGGCCACGCAGCCGCCGGTCTCCTCGGCCAGCTGCTGGATGGCATCGTCGGTGTAGTAGTGGGCCACCAGCACGGCGTTGTGGGCCTCGAGCAGACGCTTGATTTCCGCGACGCGGGCCTCGTCCTCGGCGGGAATGCGGGTGGGGCAGTAGGCGCGAGCCAGGTGGTCGCGCACCTCGGCTCGGGAAGTCATGATCGTCATCGTGTCTACCACTGTGACTGGCAGGGGCTCCCCCTGCGGGTAACGGGTGCATCGCGAGCAGCGCGCTCCGCGCCGACGATGCGCCTGGGGCCGGCAGCGTCTCTCGCCGCCGATGCCCATAGCGCTATTCTAGACCACAACGCTGGGGTATTGACCAGCCCCGGCCCGAAAAGCGGCATCACGCCTGTTATGGGGGCGCCCCGGGTCCGATACAAGCCCCTTACCCGATACAAGCCCGCGATACAAGCCATAGGACCGCCCAAACACAACGCCCCCGCCTCACTGGGAGGCGGGGGCGTCAGCAACTGGTGGGTCGTGTAGGATTCGAACCTACGACCAATTGGTTAAAAGCCAACTGCTCTACCAACTGAGCTAACGACCCGGTGCTTGCGAACAAGCGTACAGGCTCGGATGGTGGGTCGTGTAGGATTCGAACCTACGACCAATTGGTTAAAAGCCAACTGCTCTACCAACTGAGCTAACGACCCGTCCGAACGGGTGCAGATATTACTGATCGCACCCTTCACTGGCAAGGACTTTTTTGCCTTTGGTCGCAGCCGGCGGCCTCACCGGCCACGCTGCCCCTTGGGCTTGCGCATCGCCTGCACCGGGCGGCGCTTGTTCTTGTCGCGGCTCCAGCGGTTCTTCTCGTCCGGCGTCAGCTCCGGCACCTTGCGCGGCGCCAGCCCGGCATTCACCGCCAGGTCGTCGATCTCGTCCTGGGAGAGCTCGACCCATTCCCCGGCGCGGGCCCGCTTGTCGAGAAAGATATTGCCGTAGCGCACCCGCTTGAGGCGGCTCACCGTCAGACCCTGGGACTCCCATAAGCGGCGCACCTCGCGGTTGCGGCCCTCAGTGATCACCACGTGGAACCAGGTGTTGATGCCCTCCCCACCGAACTCCTGCACGTCGGTGAAGCGCGCCGGTCCGTCTTCGAGCATCACGCCCTCGACCATGGCCCGCACGTGCTCCCGGGTCACCTCCCCCATGACGCGCACGGCATACTCCCGCTCGATCTGGGTGGAGGGGTGCATCAGGCGATTGGCCAGCTCGCCATCGGTGGTGAACAGCAGCAGGCCGCTGGTATTGATGTCCAGCCGGCCGATGGCGATCCAGCGCTCGCCCTTCAGGCGCGGCAGCCGCTCGAAGACGGTGCGCCGCCCCTCCGGATCCTTGCGGGTGCACAGCTCCCCTTCCGGCTTGTTGTACATGATGACCCGCCGCGGGGTCTCTTCGGCGCCGCGCAGGGTCACCGGGCGCTCGTCGAAGCTGACCCGGTCGCGCAGCTCGATGCGATCGCCCAGGGTCGCCGGCTTGCCGTTGACCTTGACCCGGCCGGCAGCGATGGCCGCTTCCATCTCGCGGCGCGAGCCGAGCCCGGCGCGGGCGAGAACCTTCTGCAGTTTTTCCGTGGTGTTGCTCATGGGTCGTCAGACCTCTCTTCGGGTATGGATTCCGCCCCCGCTCCGCCGTCTTCCGCGACGCTGGTGCGGGCACGTTCGGCCAGGCGAGCCTCGAGATCGGCGAAGCTCAGCCCTGACCGGTCGGACGCCGTCCCGGCGTGTGTCTCGTCGGCCGTCCCGGCCGTCGTGTCGTCATGCTGCTGGTCGGCTGCCACTGAAACGTTGGCCTCATCGTCCGGGCCGGGGGCATCGGCCTGGGCCAGCACCTCGGCCGGCGCGGCCGGCGGCGCCTCCTCGGCGTAGGGGTCGCCGAACGGCGACTCGTCGAGGTTCTTGAGCTCATGCGTGGGCGGCAGCTCATCCAGGGTCTTGAGCCCGAAGTCGTCGAGAAAGGCCCGGGTGGTGGCATAGACCGCCGGGCGACCCGGCACGTCGCGATGCCCGACGACCCGCACCCAGCCGCGTTCGGCCAGGGTGCGCATGATCGAGCTGCTCACCGCCACCCCGCGCACCTCCTCGATGTCGCCACGGGTCACCGGCTGACGATAGGCGATCAGCGCCAGGGTCTCCAGCAGCGCCCGGGAGTAGCGCTGGGGGCGCTCATCCCACAGCCGCGACACCCAGGACGAGAGCCGCGGCCGAATGCGCAACTGAAAGCCCGAGGCGGTCTCGAGCAGCTCCATGGCGCCGCACTCGTGGCGCACCTCCACCCGGGTGAGCGCCTCGCGCAGCGACCGGCGCGGCGGTCGCTCGTGATCATCGAACAGCGCCTCCAGGCGATCCAGCGACAGCGGCTCGCCGGCCGCCAGCAGCGCCGCCTCGAGGATCTCATCCAGGCTGCCCGGCTGCTCCATGGCCGTCATGTCGCCTCGCCTCCCTCGGGGTCATCCTCGGCGAAGGCGCTCTCCCCCGCCTCCTCGCTTGCTACTGCCTCGTCAGCCGCCGACTCGACCTCCGCCTCGGCATCATGGGGTGTCCGGGCGCGCACGTGGATCGGCGACAGCGGGGCATTCTGCACGATCTCGATCATCGCCTCCTTGGCCAGCTCCAGGATCGCCATGAAGGTGACGATCACGCCCGCGCGCCCCTCCTCCAGGGTGAACAGCGCCTCGAAGGGGGTGTAGCGCTCGTGGCTCAGCCGCTCCATGATCGCCAGCATCCGCGCCCGGGTGGAGAGCACTTCGCGGCTGATCTGGTGGGCCTGGTTGAGCTCGGCGCGCTTGAGGATGCCGGCCAGGGCGCCGAGCAGCTCATCGAGCTCCACCTCGGGATGGATCACCCGCGCCTGCAGCGGCGGCAGGGCGGCACGCGCCGGAAACCAGTCGCGCCCCACCCGGGGCAGCTCGGCCAGCGCCTCGGCGGCCTGCTTGAGCTGCTCGTACTCCTGCAGGCGGCGGATCAGCTCGGCCCGCGGGTCCTCCTCGTCGCCGTCCCCACCCTCCTTCGGCGGGCGCGGCAGCAGGGTGCGCGACTTGATCTCGGCCAACATCGCCGCCATCAGCAGGTACTCGCCGGCCAGCTCGATCTCCATGGCCTTCATCAGCTCCACGTACTCGATGTACTGGCGGGTGATGGCGGCCACGTCGACGGTCAGGATATCCAGGTTCTGGCGGCGAATCAGGTAGAGCAGCAGGTCCAGCGGCCCCTCGAAGGCCTCGAGGAACACCCGCAGCGCCTCCGGTGGGATGTAGAGATCCTCGGGCAGCTCGGTGATCGGCTCGTCGAACAGCCGCCCCAGCGCCACGGCCTGCTGGGGCGCGGCGGCACCTTCTCCGCCGCTCTCGGCGGCGCTCGGCTCGGGGCTGGCGGTATCGGGGGTGGCGCTCACGCGGCGTGCCTCTCCGGGGACGCAGGATCAACGCGCCAGTCTAGCAAGATGGCGGCCCAGGAGACAGCATCAGCGCCAGCGACTGCACTCACAGCCCACACGAGGCTGATCCGGCGACAGGCCCCGAAGTGTCGGACCATCGGGGAGGCGCTGTGAATACGTCCCTGTACGCTACCGACGCCATCCATGGCGTAGGACCTCCCCTACGGCCTGTCCCCGACGCCTCACGTTCAGACCACTCACGCTTACTCCGCCGCTTCGGCACGGCGATAGCGCCCGACGTAGTCGAAGAGCTTTCGCGCACCTGCCAGTGGCGCCCTACCTTGCGCCCTACCACGAAATCCGGGTGACGCAGGCGGCGCCGCTCGGCGACCACCTCCTCCGGCGTGGTGGGCCGGAAGGGCACGCCCGGTGCGCGCAGGTGGTGGCGCAGGAAGACCGTGGAGAAGGCAGCGCGCTGGGCTGGGGTCTCCAGGGCGAACCACTCCGACAGGGTGGCCCCATCCTCGTCGTGGTAGGTGACCCTGAGCCGGGGCATGCCACGGCCATTGAGGGTGGACTCGAGCTGCATGCCGGCCACTCTGAGAACCCGGGCGTCGCGCAGGCGCAGCGCCTCCTTTAACTTGTCGTCGGCGTCCACCAGCAGGGTGTCGCAGCCGTGGCAGCGCCGTGCGGCGATATCATTCTCGGCGCCGCAGTCGCCGCAGGTCTTGAAGCGAAAGCGAAAGTCGCACTGTCTATCGGCGCCCGAAGCCGCGCCATGCTGTCTATCGGCGCCCGCTTCCCCTTCAACCAGCCCCTGGCAGCGGCGGCCGAAGTGCTCGATCACCAGTTCGCCGTCGCGCTTGCCCCAGAAGAGGTTGGCATGGCCGCAGGCGGGACACGCTACCTGCACCGGCTCGCAGTCGGAGGCGGGTCTCGGCGATCCCACCTCCGGGGCGTAGAGGTCCCAAGGATTGCCGGCGTAGTCGAGGATCAGGCAGTCGCGCTTGCCGGGCGAGAGGCGCAGGCCGCGACCGACGATCTGCTGATAGAGGCTCACCGACTCGGTGGGACGCAGGATGGCGATCAGGTCCACATGGGGGGCATCGAAGCCGATGGTGAGCACCGCCACATTGACCAGGTACTTGAGCCGGCGCGCCTTGAAGGCGCCGATGAGGCGTTCGCGCTCGACGGAGGGGGTCTCGCCGGTGATCAGCGCCGCCTGGCCTGTGGGCAGGTAGCCCATGATCTCCTCGGCATGGGCCACGGTGGCAGCGAACAGCATCACCCCCTGCCGGTCGTGGGCACGCTCGATCACCTCGGCGATGATGCCCGGCGTGGCGCGGTTGCCCGCCGCCACCCGATTGAGTGCCTCCTCCCGGAACAGCCCACTGGACGAGGGAATCAGCGCCGCGAAGTCGTAGCGTTCGACGGCAGCATCGATTCGCCGCGGCTCGGCCAGATAGCCCTGCTTGACCATCAGCCGCAGCGGCTGCTCGAAGACACAGTCCTGAAAAAAGCTGTCCGCCTCGCCGCGCACCATGCCGTGATAGTGGCGGTGGTAGATGAATCCCTGCCCCAACCGGTAAGGCGTGGCAGTGAGGCCGAGCACCTTGAGCCGCGGACTGCGCTGTTGAAGATAGGCGATCACCTGGCGGTAGCTGGAGTCATCGTCCAGCGAGACCCGGTGGCACTCGTCGATCACCAGCAGGGTAAACTCGCCCTGCCCCGGGGCTGACGCCGCGAACGCGGGCAGGTTCCTGGCCACCGACTGCACCGAGCCGAACACTACCTGGCGGCTGCTCTCCTTGCGTCCCAATCCGGCACTGAAGATGTCCGCCTCGAGGCCATAGGCCTGGTACTTGGCGTGGTTCTGCTCGACCAGCTCGCGCACATGGGCCAGCACCAGCACTCGCCCCCGGGCGAGGCGCGCCAGCTCGGCGATCACCAGGGACTTGCCGCTGCCGGTAGGCAGCACCACCACGGCGGGCTCATCGGTACCGCGAAAGTGCATCACCACCCGGCGCACCGCCTCCTGCTGATAGGGACGAAGCGTGGGCGGGGCAGTGGAGGGTGCGGTCATGAAAAAAGCGGCTCCGGGACGGGCGACCTATCCTACCCGCCCAGGGTGCCCACGTCAGGGGGTGAAACGCGCCGGGCGACCGGCCAGGCGTGCCGCCACGGCCTCCTGCTGCTCGGCCGAGCCGAGCAGCGTAGCTTGCAGGCGCGCCTCCCGGGCCAGCCGCTCGCGGCGGTCCAGACCCGGCGCCCCGTCCAGCAGTTCGCCCACCGCCGCCACCGCCCGGGGGAGTGCTCGGCGACGGTGGCCGCCACCTGCCGCGCGGTCTCCTGCGGTGTGGTCGACAGCCGGGTCGCCAGCCCCAGGGTCACGGCTTCCTCACCGCCCACCTTGCGGCCGGTCCAGGCCAGCTCGCGCAGCACATCGCCGCGAAGCCCGCCCCCGTGACGCTGATGGCCATGTCGGGGATGATGCCCCAGACGATTTCCAGCAGCGCCAGCCGCGCCTTCGGGTGAACCACGCGGATATCGGCCCCCAGGGCGATCTGCAGCCCCCGCCGTAGACGTGCCCCTGGAGCGCGGCGATCACCGGCACGCCGGGGGTGCGCCAGCCCAGCGCCAGGCGCTGCACGGGATTGACGCCGTCGGCGGTATCGGGCTCGAGCAGGCTGGGCACCCGCTCGGGCTGGGCCATGATCGCTCCCATGTCGAGCCCGGCACAGAAGCTCTCGCCCTCCCCCGTCAGCACCAAAGCACGCAGCCCCTCGCGCTCGGCCAGGCACCGCTGGGCCGCCAGCAGGCCATCGATCATGGCCCAGTCCAGCCCATTGTGGGCCGCCGGCCGGGCCAGGCTCACCTGGGCTACGCCCGCCGCATCGACCGTCAACCGCACCCGTTCTTCGAAGCACCTTTCCACGGCCATTCTCCTCACCTCGTCAATGTATCGAGTGTGCCCGGGGAAAGCACCATATTCAAACACTTGTTTAATATGCACCCTATCGCGCACGCCCACCCCGCAGGAAGCTCCTCTGGTCTATAGTGAGCGGAGGTGCCGAATTAGACGAAAGCCGCAGCCTGTCTGGGGAATGGGGGAGGCAGGCCGCTGACTTTCATCATGCTTGTTTTATGAAATGCCTGATTCATCGTCATTATCGCCAGGATTTCTTGACATAGATCATGAGATCCCGGGCACAATTTATCAGGATGCTTCGCAGGTCGAACTCCCCTGAAGATTGCGCCCCCATTTCGAGGTACTGCCCATGCCAACGACTCAAACAACGACAGCGAAGCTGGTGCTGGTATTGGACGAACTGCTGACGCTGGCCGATGCCCACGAGCGCGCAGAGCTTAACCGCTACCGACGACTCGCCTTCAGTTTTCTGACCTTCAACACTGCCACCAGCCGCTTGATGGCCTCGCTGGGCATCCAGTGCGAAATGCGCGTGGAGGAGCTGAAACGCATGGCAGAGCAGCTTGGACACGCCTCCTCACCCGCCCGCGGCACCCAGCAGCACCACGGCCATCACGGCAACTCGACCCACCGCTTTGTCATCGATGGTCCGGACGCGGCCCTCGATGAGCTCCAGCAGGCGATCGCTGGCGCCGAATACTCGCTGCATTTCGATGAGCACCTGCGCGAGGCCAGCGCCATTCCCGCCCTCGACCCGGCACTGTCGGCGATACTCCGCCAGAAGCGCGCCGAACACGCCGTGCTGCAGGAGTACCGTGCCGCCTGCCGACAAAGCGGCAGGATGGCATCGGCGGGATAGCCGCTGGCGCACCCACCAGCATCATGATGCGCAAGAGGCGGCCAGTGGCCGCCTCTGCTGATGGGATCAGAGCCTTCTCCGGCTTCAGTCCACCCAGACCCGGGCGTTGCGGAACAGCCGCAGCCAGGCGCCGTCCTGGGCCCAGTCGCCGGGGCGCCAGGAGTTGGTGACGGCCCGCACCACCCGCTCCGGATGGGGCATCATGATGGTGACGCGGCCATCCGGAGTGGTCAGGCCGGTAATCCCCGAAGGCGAGCCGTTGGGATTGGCCGGGTAGCGCGTGGTCACCTGACCGTAGTTGTCCACATAGCGCAGAGCCACCTGGGTGCTGCCCTGGATGCCGCGCAGGTGGGCGCTGTCGCGGAACTCGGCACGGCCCTCACCGTGGGCCACGGCGATGGGCAGGCGGGAGCCCTGCATGCCGGCCAGCAGGATCGACGGGCTCTGCTCCACCTGGACCATGGCCACCCGAGCCTCGAACTGCTCGGATTCATTGCGCACGAAACGCGGCCAGGCCTCGGCGCCGGGAATCAGCTCCTTGAGCTGGGCGAGCATCTGACAGCCGTTGCAGACCCCCAGCGAGAAGCTGTCGCCGCGGCCGAAGAAGCCCGCGAACTGCTCCCGGGCCCGATCGTTGAACAGCACCGACTTGGCCCAGCCGCCGCCGGCGCCGAGCACGTCGCCATAGGAGAAGCCGCCGCAGGCCACCAGCCCCTTGAAGTCCTCCAGCGATACCCGTCCTTCGAGGATATCGCTCATATGCACGTCCACGGCCTCGAAGCCGGCGCGGTCGAAGGCCCAGGCCATTTCCAGGTGGCCATTGACGCCCTGCTCGCGCAGGACCGCCACCGCCGGACGCGCCTGGTGGAAGTAGGGCGCGGCGATGTCCTCGCCGATATCGAAGCTGGGGGCGGCGGATAGACCCGGGTCGCGGCCGTCGAGCAGGTCGTCGAACTCGCTCTTGGCGCAGTCTGGGTTGTCGCGCAGCGCCTGCATCCGGTAGCTGGTCTCGGCCCAGGTGCGCTGGGCCAGCAGCCGGGTGGTCTCCAGCAGCGGCTCCTCGAAGAGGGTGACCCGCACCTGGTCATCGTAGCGCGGGCGGGCGATGACGCCACAGGTCTCGATGCCCGCGGCGGCAAACTGAGCCAGCACCGCCTCGGTATGCTGGCGGTTGACCTGGATCACCGCGCCAAGCTCCTCGGCGAACAGCGCATCCACCGCCTCGACGGGCTCGTCGACCAGCCAGTCGAGCTTGATCTCCAGGCCGGCACGCGCGGCGAAGGCCATCTCCAGCAGAGTGACCAGCAGGCCGCCATCGCTGCGGTCATGGTAGGCCAGCAGCTGGCCCTCGGCGTTGAGCCCCTGGATCACCGCGAAGAACGCTTTGAGGTCCTCCGGGTCGTCCAGGTCGGGGCACTCGCTGCCCACCTGACCGTAGACCTGAGCCAGCGCCGAGCCGCCCAGACGATTCCTGCCGCCGCCCAGGTCGATCAGGATCAGGTCGGACTCGTCCTGTTCCAGATTGATTTGCGGGGTGAGCGTCTTCAGGGCATCGGTGACCGGGGCGAAGCCGGTGACCACCAGCGATAGCGGCGAGGTGATGCTCTTCTCCTCGGGCTCGCCTTCGCCGCTCTCCTCCTGCCAGGCGGTGCGCATGGACATGGAGTCCTTGCCCACCGGGATGGCAATCCCCAGGGCCGGGCAGAGCTCCATGCCCACGGCGTGGACGGCGTCATACAGCGCCTGGTTCTCGCCGGCATGGTCAGCGGCACTCATCCAGTTGGCGGAGAGCTTGATGTCGCCGATCTTCTCGATAGGGGCCGCGGCCAGGTTGGTGATCGCCTCGGCCACCGCCAGCCGGGCACTGGCGGCGGGGTCGATCAGCGCCACCGGCGGGCGCTCGCCCATGGCCATGGCCTCGCCGGCATGGGTGTCGAAGCTCGCCGTGGTCACGGCGACGTCGGCCACCGGCACCTGCCAAGGGCCGACCATCTGGTCGCGGGCCACCATGCCGGTAATGGAGCGATCGCCAATGGTGATCAGAAAGCTCTTGGAAGCCACGGTAGGCAGGCGCAGCACGCGCTCCATGGCCTCGCGCAGGTCGAGGTTGTCGAGCATCACCCCGGGCAGCTCGATGGCCTGGCGGCTGAACTCGCGGGTCATCTTCGGCGGCTTGCCGAACAGCACGCTCATCGGCAGGTCGACGGGCTGGCTGGCGAAATGGCCATCGCGCACCTCGAGATGGTGCGCCTCGGTAGCCTCGCCCACCACCGCATAGGGGCAGCGTTCGCGGCGACACAGGGCGTCGAAGGTATCGAGGTCCTCAGGGGCCACCGCCAGCACGTAGCGCTCCTGGGCCTCGTTGCACCAGATCTCCAGCGGGCTCATCCCGGGCTCGGCGTTGGGCACCTCACGCAGCTCGAAACGACCGCCGCGGTTGCCGTCCTTGACCAGCTCGGGCAGGGCGTTGGAGAGCCCCCGGCGCCCACATCGTGGAAGAAGCGGATGGGATCGGCCTCGCCCAGCGCCCAGCAGCGGTCGATCACCTCCTGGGCACGGCGCTCGATCTCGGGGTTCTCGCGCTGCACCGAGGCGAAGTCGAGATCGGCGCTGGAGGTGCCGGAGGCCATGCTCGAGGCCGCCCCGCCGCCCAGACCGATCAGCATGGCCGGCCCACCCATCACGATCAGCTTGCCACCCACCGGAATCTCGCCCTTCTGGACGTGGCCGTCGCGGATGTTGCCGTAGCCACCGGCGATCATGATCGGCTTGTGGTAGCCGCGCCGCTCGATGCCGTTCGCCCCCAGGGCGTCCTGCTCGTAGCTGCGGAAGTAGCCGGCGAGGTTGGGGCGGCCGAACTCGTTGTTGAAGGCCGCACCGCCGATGGGCCCCTCGAGCATGATGGAAAGCGCCGACTGCATCCGCTCGGGCTTGCCGTAGTCGAAGGCCTCCCAAGGCTGGACGAACTCGGGGATGCGCAGGTTGGAGACGGTGAAGCCGGTCAGCCCCGCCTTGGGCTTGCCGCCGATGCCGGTGGCGCCTTCGTCGCGGATCTCGCCGCCGGCGCCGGTGGCCGCACCGGGATAGGGCGCGATGGCGGTGGGATGGTTGTGGGTCTCCACCTTCATCAGGATCTGGATCGGCTCCTCGACGGCGCCGTAGCGGGCCCGCTCGCCATCGGCGCCGGTCAGGGGCGTGGCGAAGAAGCGTGGCGCCGTGGTTCCCCGAATCACCGCGGCGTTGTCGCTGTAGGCAGAGAGGATGTTCTCCGGCGAAGCCTGGTAGGTGTTCTTGATCATCTTGAACAGCGAGTGCGTCTGCGCCTCGCCGTCGATCACCCAGTCGGCATTGAAGATCTTGTGGCGGCAGTGCTCGGAATTGGCCTGGGCGAACATCATCAGTTCGACGTCGGTGGGGTTGCGGCCAAGCTCCTGGAAGGCGCCCACCAGGTAGTCGATCTCGTCCGCGGCCAGCGCCAGGCCCAACTCGCCGTTAGCGGTCTCGAGCGCTGCGCGCCCTCCCGCCAGGATATCCACGCTGCCCAGCGGCGCCGGCGCGTGATGGGCAAACAGCCTGGCCGCGTCAGAGGCGTCGGTGAGCACCGTTTCGGTCATGCGGTCGTGCAGCGTGGCCACGATCGCCAGGAAGGCGGCTTCGGACATCGGCGCCTTGAGGGCTACCCGATAGGCGATCCCGCGCTCCAGGCGACGTACCTGGCCGAGGCCGCAGCTGTGGGCGATATCGGTGGCCTTGGAGGACCAGGGCGACTGAGTGCCGATGCGCGGCACCACCAGAAACAGCTGACCGTCCCCGCGGGCGTCGGACGCCCCCTCGGCCTTGACGCCATAGTCGAGCAGCTGAGCGAGCAGGTCCCGCGCCCGGTCAGGCAGTTCGCCGTCGTGATCCACGAAGTGCACGTAGTCGGCGTGCAGCGACTCGATCTCGGGAACCCGCGCGCGCAGGGCAGCCAGCAGCTTGGCATGACGGAAAGCGGAAAGGGCGGGCGCGCCTCGAAGTTCGAGCATGTCTTGGAGCCTCTGAAGCCAGCATGAGGGGGAACCGCCGCGGGCGGCGCAGAAAGCGCCCATGATACTGGAAAGCGGGGGCTGGCGAAATGCAGCGGATGACAGCCGCCGCTGCGGCCGCTATCGTGTGGCTCTCATCGCCGACCGTCGCCTTCATGCCCGGACTACCGTCTCATCCAGCGCTGCGCCACCTGCGTATCGCCGCCGCCCTGCTAGTGGGCGTGGCGCTGTGCCTCGTGCCCTATCGCCACCTGACGCCCCCGGAGGGTCAGCTCGAGGCGGTGCTGGCCCGCGACTTCCTCAGCGTGCATACGCGCAACACCCCCACCACCTACTACGAGGGCCGCCATGGCCCCACCGGCTTCGAATACGAGCTGATGCGGCGTTTCGCCGACCACCTGGGCGTCAGCCTGACCTTGGATGCCAGCCACTCCATCGAAAGCGTGCTTGAGACCGTGGCGCGCGAAGGCGACCTGGGCGCCGCCGTCCTGCCCCTGGAGCCGACCCGGGAAGGCCTGATCTACAGCCGGGCGATCCTCGACCTGCAGCCGCTGCTGGTCTATCGCCGCGGCCTGCCGCCGGTCACCGATATCGAGCGGCTCGCCGGGCTCGAGATCGGGACCATTCGCGGCTCCGGCGCCGACCGGGTGCTGCGCGAGCTGCAGGCCGAACACCCGGAGCTGGGCTGGCAGGAGTCCTCCGACGTGGAGGTGGCCGAGCTGCTCAGCCGGATCGAGAGCGGCAGCCTGGATGCCGCCGTGGTCTACGAGCATCAGTTCCGCCTCAACCGGCTGTTCTTTCCCGACGTGGAGCGCGGCTTTCCCTTGGGGCGACCGCTCTCCATGGCCTGGGCGTTTCCCCACCCCGGCGGGCTCGGACTGCAGCAGGAGGCCAACCGCTTCCTGCACGCCCTGCACCAGGAAGAGGTGCTGGACGACCTGGTGGCCCGCTACTTCGGTCATGACGACTACCTGGAATACGTCGGCGCTCGGGTGTTCATCGGCCACGTGCATGGCCGACTGCCCGACTATACCGAGCTGTTCCGCGAAGCCGCCCGCGACACCGGCTTCGACTGGAAGCTGCTGGCGGCCCTGGGCTACCAGGAATCCCACTGGGACCCGGAGGCCACTTCGCCCACCGGGGTGCGCGGGCTGATGATGCTGACCCTGCCCACCGCCGGCGAAATGGGCGTCGACGACCGCCTCGACCCGGCCCAGAGCATCGACGGCGGCTCCCGCTACCTGCGCCACATCAAGGACCGGCTCCCGGAGTCGATCCAGGGGGAGGATCGCCTGTTCATGGCCATGGCCGCCTACAACGTGGGCCTGGGCCACCTCTACGACGCCCGGCGCATTGCCGAACAGCTCGGCGGCGACCCTGACGCCTGGGAAGACGTGCGCGAGGCGCTGCCGCTGCTGCAGAAGCGCGAATGGCACAGCCAGACCCGCCACGGCTATGCCCGCGGCGGCGAGCCGGTGATCTACGTGCGTAACATCCGCCGCTACTACGAGATCCTCACCCATGTGGATCGCAGCCAGCAGCAGTACCTGCAGCTCAACGAACTGCTCGACGACGAGGAAGGCAACGGCCGGGAGTTCGAGATCGTGCCGCCCATCCTGTAACCGGCACAGCGGGGGCGCGGCTCATGAAGCCGCGGAGTCCGAAGCCTCACGTCGCGCTTGGAAGAAAGCCTTGAGCAGCCGCGAAGCGCGGGCGGCCAGCACCCCGCCCTGCACCTCCACCCGGTGGTTGTGCCACGGCTGGGCCATCAGGTTGGCCTTCGACTCCACCATTCCGGTGCGCGGCTCGGCGGCGCCGTAGACCAGCCGAGCGATACGCGCATGGATGATCGCCCCGGTGCACATCAGGCAGGGTTCCAGCGTCACGAAGAGGCTACAGCCATCGAGACGGTAGTTGCCCAGCCGCGCCCCGGCGTCGCGCAGCGCCCGAATCTCGGCATGGGCGCTGGGGTCGTGCTCCGAGACCGGTGCGTTGTAGCCCTTCCCGACGATCTCTCCGGCGGCATCCACCACCACCGCGCCTACCGGCACCTCCCCGGCAGCCAGGCCGAGACGCGCCTGATCCAGGGCGCGGTGCATGTAGAATTCGTCGCTGCGCATCGACCGGCACTCCGTGTATGCTGACAGTGAAACAACCGTATGAGACGCCCCTGAGGATCCCCCATGTCGGACGCGCTGAATGCCCTGGTCGACCTGCTCGGCCTGGAAGAGCTGGAAGAGAACCTGTTTCGGGGTCGCAGCCAGGATCTCGGCCTGCCGCAGCTATTTGGCGGCCAGGTGCTGGGCCAGGCCCTGTCGGCCGCCACGCGCACGGTGGACCCCGCCCGCCGCGCCCACTCGCTGCACGGCTACTTCCTGCGCCCCGGCGACCCGCATCGCCCGGTAGTCTATCAGGTGGACGCGGTGCGCGACGGCGGCAGCTTCACCACCCGCCGAGTCACCGCCATCCAGAAAGGCCGGCCGATCTTTTTCTGCAGCGCCTCCTTCCAGGGCGCCGAGCAGAGCCTGGCCCATCAGATGGCGATGCCCGAGGTGGCCCTGCCGGAGGCGCTCACCGATAGCCCCGACGCCCGCCTGGAACGCTTTCCCGGCCACCCCATCGAGTTTCTCCACCTGGGTGACGAGGCCGAACCGGGCCTGCCCGGGCGCAAGCGGCTGTGGTTCCGCCTGACCGGCGATATGCCCGACGACCCGGCGCTGCACCGCTACCTGCTCGCCTATAGCTCCGACTTCAACCTGCTGACCTCGGCCCTGGTGCCCCACGGCATCAGCTTTCGGGACCCGCGGCTGCAGATCGCCAGCCTCGATCACGCCCTGTGGTTTCATCACGACGTCAAGGTCAACGACTGGCTGCTCTACGACATGGACAGCCCCTGGGCCGGGGGCGCCCGCGGCTTCGCCCGCGGCAGTCTGTACGATCGCCGCGGCCGTCTGGTGGCCTCCACCGCCCAGGAGGGTCTCACCCGGCTGCGCGATACAACCTGAGCCACGCCGATGACCACATCACAGCGCCTCACCATTACCGCCCTGGCCGGCTTCGGCATCATGGCCGCCGCCATCGGGCTTCGCGCCATCCTGGGCCTGGAGCCGTTCATCGCCCACGGCCTGGCCAGCCCCGTCTTCTACGGCGCCTGCGCCGCCCTCGTCGCCTGGCTTGCCACCCGCTCGCGAGAGTGACGGCCTCGCGCCCTCGCACCACCGCCCCGCGGCGCAGGGCAGGGGTGGCGAGCAGCGGCCAAAGGCTCAGGTGCGAATGGCGGGGGCGTCGGGGCGCTGGCGTTGACGGGGGGCCGGGCGCGGCGAAGGAACGTCGGTGGAGAGTTCCAGCTCATGCTCTTCGCCTTCCTGCCAGTAGCGCAGCCGGGCCTCTTCGCCCTCGGGCGTATCGCGCACCAGCTCGAGGAACGCCATCGGCGTCGCCGGCACCTGACCATTGACCTCCAGCAGCAGCGCCCCGGGGGTCAGCCCGGCCTCCGCGGCGGGCCCGCTGGCGTCGCTGACCAGCACGCCTTCCTGGTCCGGCAGGCCGAGGGCCTCGCGCAGGTCATCGCTGACCGGGGTGACGGTAATGCCCAGTGCGGCCACCGCCTGGTCTTCCAGGCCCTGATACTCGATCTGCTGAGCGGCCTCCAGCACCTGGGGGGCCACATGGATGCTCGCCCCGGCATAGAGCGCCAGCGCGATGGCGTCGCTGGGTCGGCTATCGATGCGTACCGGCGCCTCCTGCCCCTCCAACCGCAGTTCCAGCATGCCCAGGAAGGTGTTATCGACGATGGCATCGACGTAGACCCGCTCCAGAGTGACATCGATGCCCTCGAGCACGCTGCCGAGAAGCTCATGGGTCATGGGGCGCGGCGTGCGATCGCCGCTCAACCCCCTGAGGATGGCGCCGGCCTCGTTGGGCCCGATAAAGATCGGGATCACCGCCCGGGCCCCGGGCTCGCGCAGCAGCACCACCGGCGGGCCGCCGGCTCCTGCCACGCCGACGGTGGCGATCTCGACCTCGACCATATCGGCAGGCTCGGCGGCCAGCTCCCGAGCGGCGGCATGTTGGAAGCCAAGCAGCAGCAGGCTGCCCAGCAGCAGAGGCGCCAGATAGCGCCGGATCGACGGCAGTGGCATAGGTCTCCTTCAACACCGGCTTTCGGGGACAGGGATGTGCCTACAGGATGGCACCCCGGCGCCACCTTCGCCATTCCCGCCGCTGACGCCCTGTCGCCGCACCGCACGGGGCTTGCTAGCAGTGACGCCAGCGCGATCTTTGACGCCCCCGAGGCCTCACCCCGCCCTGACGTTCATCAGCTCATCCCAGCGCGTGGTGTAGCGCGGCGTGCGCCGCTGGCAGCGCAGCATCCAGGCGCTGTCCCGGTGCGGCAGGCCAAAGCGCACGGTGTCGCGTCCCATCTCGCGGTTGAGCCGGTCCAGCGTCGCCATCAGCCGCCGACTGCGGTCGCGCCTGGCCTCGTCCACCGGCCCTTCCAGCAGGGGAAGCTGGCGGCGCTCGGCGTCCACCAGGTCCAGCAGCATCACGCCGCACTTCTGGTAGCGATAGCCTTCGAGAAACAGCGCCGCAAGCCCGCGCGACGCCGCCTCGAGCACCGCCCGGCTGTCATCGGTAGGCTCGGGCAGCGGCACCACCACGCTGTTGCGGTACTGGGGCTCGCCGGCCAGAAAGGGGTTGGTTCGCAAGAACACCTGCAGCGCTCTCGCCAGGCTGCCCTGGCGGCGCAGCTTCTCGGCGGCCCGGGCGCCGTGCTGGCGAACGGCCGCCTGCAGGTCGTCGAGTTCACCGGTGAGCCGCCCGAAGGAGCGCGACACCAGGATACGCTGGCGCGGCGCGGCCAGGTCCTCGAGCACGATGGCCGGATGGCCGCGCAGCTCCCAGACGATGCGCTCCAGCACCATCGAGAAGGCGCGCCGAATGCGCTTGGGGTCGGCCTGGCGCAGCTGCCAGGCGGTGTCGATCCCCATCAGCGCCAGCCGTTCGCCGCTGCGCCGCGCCACGCCCCACAGCGCGGTCACCGGCAGGCCCTCGAGCACCCGGCGAGTCGCGGCACCCTCGGCCGTCAGCCGGCACACCCCCTCGTGGGCGGGCTCTCGCTTGGCCTGGTGGTTGGCCACCTTGGCCAGCACCCGGGTCGGCGCCACGCCGACCCCGACGGGAATCCCGGTCCACTGGCGTACGGTGTCGCGCAGCGCCCGGCAGCGTGCCTCCAGGTCCCGTTCGGGAAAGCCGTCGAAGCCCACGAAGCTCTCGTCGATGGAGTAGGGCTCGACGTCCGGCGAGAACTCCGCGAGCACCTGGTTCACTCGCCGGCTCATGTCGCCGTAGAGGGCGTAGTTGCTGGAGAGCAGCGTGGCGCGCCGGCGAATCTCCGGCGGCAGCAGGTGCAGTGGCGCGCCCATGGCCACGCCCAGCGCCTTGAGCTCGGGAGAGCGCGCCACCACGCAGCCATCGTTGTTGGAGAGCACGCCCACCGGGCGCCCCTCCAGGCGCGGGTCGAAGACCCGCTCGCAGCTGACATAGAAGTGGTTGGCGTCGACCAGGGCTATCATGGCGCCGCCTCCGGCAGGGCATGCACCACATGGGTGACCACGCCCCACACATGGCATTCGCGTCCGGCCAGCGGAATCGGCGCGAAGCGCGGGTTGCTGGCCAGCAGCACGATGCCCTCGCCCTGCCGGGCCAGCCGCTTGACGGTGGGCTCGCCGTCCACGGCGATGACGACCACCCGCCCCGGCAACGGCTCGAGGCTACGGTCCACCACCAGCAGGTCACCGTGGTGGATGCCGTCGCCGCGCATGGAGTCCCCCTCGGCACGCACGAAATAGGTGGAGGCCGGCCGGCGCACCACATGGGCATGCAGGTCGATCTCCACGTCCAGATGATCGTCCGCCGGGCTGGGAAATCCGGCCCGCACTCGGCACCCCATCAGAGGCTGAGTGCGGGCCGCGGACTCGATCATGGCGCGACCGACAAGACGTACGGCCGGTGGCAGAGCCTGTCGCATGAGCACCCCCAGATACTGTATTTTAATACAGTATCTGTAAGATTCGGCCGCTTGGCAACTCCCCCGCTCACCGAGTGCTCCGAGGTCTGTGATAAGGTGCCGTGACAACAACAATCCCCAAGGGAGCCCGCCCATGGACCGCCAGACCCACCCGCTACTCTCCCGCCGCCCCTTCACCGAAAAGGGCAAGTTCGTATCCGCCCGGGAGGCCATCGACCTGATCCGCGACGGCGACGCCGTGGCTACCGGCGGCTTCGTCGGCATCGGCTTCGCCGAGCACCTGGCGGTGGCTCTGGAGGCGCGCTTCCTGGAGACCGGCCGCCCCCGCGACCTGACCCTGATGTACGCCGCCGGCCAGGGCGACGGCAAGCGCCGCGGGCTCAACCACCTAGGGCATGAGGGCCTGGTCGGCCGGGTGATCGGCGGCCACTGGGGGCTGGTGCCGGCCCTGCAGCGGCTCGCCATCGAGGGGCGCATTCAGGCCTGGAACCTGCCCCGGGGGTGATCTCCCACCTCTTCCGCGACATCGCCGCCGGCAAGCCGGGCACCCTGACCCGGGTGGGCCTGGGCACCTTCGTCGACCCGCGGCTGGGCGGCGGCAAGATCAACGAGGCCACCACCGAGGAGCGGGTGCGGCTGCTGCCCATCGACGGCGAGGAGTATCTCTTCTACCCGGCGCTGCCGCTGCAGGTGGCGCTGCTGCGAGGCACCACCGCCGACACCCTGGGCAACGTGACCATGGAGCGCGAGGCCCTGGTGCTGGAGGCGCTGGCCATCGCCACCGCGGTGCGCAACTCCGGTGGGCTGGTGATCGTGCAGGTCGAGCGGCTGGCCGAGCGCGGGACCCTGCACCCCAAGGACGTGCGCATTCCCGGGGTGCTGGTGGACTGCGTGGTGGTGTGCGACGAGCCCGAGCATCACTGGCAGACCTTCCGTACCCCTTACAACCCGGCCTACTCCGGCGAGATCAAGGCGCCCATGGCCACCCCGGAGGCCCTGCCGCTCTCGGCGCGCAAGATCATCGCCCGCCGCGCCGCCTTCGAGCTGGCCGCCAACAGCGTGGTCAACCTGGGAATCGGCATGCCGGAAGGCATCAGCGCCGTGGCCAGCGAAGAGCGAGTGCTGGAGCTGCTGACCCTCACCGCCGAGCCCGGGGTGATCGGCGGCCTGCCCGCCGGAGGACTCGATTTCGGGGCCGCGCTCAACACCCAGGCGATCATCGACCAGCCCGCCCAGTTCGATTTCTACGATGGCGGCGGGCTGGACATCGCCTTTCTCGGCATGGCCCAGGTGGACGCTGCCGGCAACGTCAACGTCTCGAAGTTCGGCCCCCGGCTGGCCGGTGCCGGCGGCTTCATCAACATCAGCCAGAACGCCCGTCGGGTGGTGTTCATGGGCACCTTCGTCGCCACCCAGGAGGCTCTGACCATCGTCGACGGCCAACTGCGCCTCCCCGCGGGCGGGCTGCACAAGTTCGTTGCCGAGGTGGAGCAGCGCACCTTCAGCGGCGTTCTGGCCGCCGAGGATGCCAAGCCGGTGCTCTATGTCACCGAGCGCTGCGTCTTCACGCTGACCCCGCAGGGCATCGCCCTCACCGAGATCGCCCCGGGGGTGGACCTCGAGCGCGATATCCTGGCGCTGATGGATTTCACCCCGCTGATGCCCGAGCCGCCACGGCCGATGGACGCGCGCATCTTCCGCGAGGCCCCGATGGGGCTGCGCGAGTCGCTGCTCACCCTGCCGTTCGAGCAGCGCTTTCACTTCGACGCCGCCGAGGAGATCTTCTTCATCAACTTCGAGAACCTGAAGATCGCTTCCCAGGCCGATATCGACGCCATTCGCCACACCGTGGAGCGCCACCTGTCACCGCTGGGACGCCGGGTCTACGCCATCGTCAACTACGACCACTTCCGCATCGACGAAACGTTGCTGGACGCCTACACCGCCATGGTCGGCGACCTGGAGCGACGCTTCTATCACCAGGTCACCCGCTACACCACCAGCGGTTTCATGCGCAAGAAACTCGGCCACGCGCTGGAGGCGCGCGCCGTGCCGCCGCATATCTATGAAAGCGCCGAGGAGGCAAGGGCGCACCTGAAAGACCCCGACTGAGGCCGAGCGACCGGCGACAGCCTAGACGCCCATCGGCCGCCGCGTGGCAATTGCTACCAGGGCCGTGACGGTCCACCATGAAAAGGTCATGGGCCGCCTTCGAATGCCGGGATATCAAGCACATGGACGACGTCGCCAGCCAGTTCATTGCCGCCAACGAAACCGCTATCCAGCTGGCGGTGGCGCTGCTGCTGGGGGCCCTGATCGGCATCGAGCGCGGCTGGGTGGCACGCAGGAAGAAGTCGGGGGAGCGCGTGGCGGGGATACGGACCCACGCCCTGGTGGGGCTGCTCGGTGGCATCGCCGCCCTGCTTGCCGAAACCGTGACCGTCTGGATCCTGCCGCTGGTCTTCCTGGCCGTGGCAGTCATCGCCCTGGTGGGCTACCGGGCGCGCATGGAGCAGAGCCAGGACTACAGCATCACCGGCCTGGTGGGGCTGCTGCTGACCTTCTGCTTCGGCGCCGTGGCGGTGGCCGTGGACCTGGTGCTGGCGACCGCCTGCGCGGTGGTGACCGCGGTGGTGCTCGACAACAAGCAGGAGATCCACGGCCTGCTGAACAAGCTGCAGGCCCACGAGCTGGATGCGGGCCTCAAGCTGCTGCTGATCTCCGCCGTGATGCTGCCGCTGCTGCCCAACCGCGGCATGGGGCCAGGCGAGGTACTCAACCCCTACGAAATCTGGTGGCTGGTGGTGCTGATCGCCTCGATCTCCTTCGTCGGCTACTTCGCCATTCGCGTGGGCGGCACCGAGAAGGGCATCCTGTTCACCGGGCTGTTCGCCGGGCTCAGCTCCTCCACGGCCCTGACCCTGCACTTCGCCCGCCAATCCCGCCGTAACCCGGTGCTGAGCCCGATGCTGGCCGCCGGTATCCTGCTGGCCTGCGGCACCATGTTTCCGCGTATCCTGCTCTACGCCACGGTGATCAGCCCCGGCCTGGTCCCCCAGCTGCTGCTGCCGATAGCGCTGATGGGGCTGACGCTCTACGTGCCGGCCCTGGTGATCTGGTATCGCCAGCGCCAGGCCCTCAAGGTCGACCACCCGCTGAGCCAGAACCCGCTGGAGCTGCGCGTGGCGCTGCTGTTCGGCGCCCTGCTGGCACTGATCATGGTGCTCGGCGAGTGGCTGCGCGAGCTGCTGGGCGAGGCCGGCATCTACCTGCTGGCGGCCTCCTCCGGCCTGGCCGACGTGGACGCCATCACCCTGTCGCTCAGCCGCATGTCGCTGACCAGCATCGACGCCAGCACCGCCGTGCTGGGCATCATCATCGCCGCGGCGGTGAACAATCTAGTCAAGGCGGGCATGGCAACCGCCGTCGGCACGCGGCCAATCGGCCGCCGCGTCGCCGTGCCGATGCTGCTGTCGCTGGCGGTAGGCCTGACGGTGGCCTGGCTGGCTTGATCCCCCGGTAGCGGGCTCAGTCGTGGGCCACTCCCAGCAGGCGCACCCCGAGACACCGCGCCAGCCCGGCAGCGCCGTCGCGCATCACCGCATGATGGCTCCAGGCGAACAGCGGCCGTGCCAGCGGTGCCATCAGGTTCATCCAGCGCCGAGTCGTGCGCACCTGCCACTCGTAGCGTACGCGAGTCACCCGCCCTTCCTCGCTCAGCCGCCATCGCCCGCGGCCCTGAACATCGCCGCTGGCCTCACCCTCGATCAAGCAAGGCGCCTCCACACGGCTGACGCGGATATCGAAGCGCAGGCGATAGCCCAGGCGACTTTTCCAGGCGTAGCGATACATGCGCCCGATGCCTCGCTCATCGCCCGGCGCCAACTGCTCTACCGACGTGACGCTGGGCCACCAGGTCGGCCAGCGCTGCGACTCGGTCAGCACGCGATAGACCTCATCAATGGGTGCCTCGAGCTGCCAGGTGGTCACGAAGTGGTAGGCCGCCATCTGTCGCCTCCCAGGCCGCGGGGCCTCACAGCAGCCGCTCCACCACCTGCGACAGGTCGGCCTCGACCCACGCCTCCGGCACCCGGGATGCATCGCCCCGGCGATACTTGCCGGAGCGCACCAGCGCGCCCTGCATGCCGATCGCCATGGCCGCGGCCACATCGGCCTCGACGTCGTCACCGACCATCAGCGCCTCGGCGGGCGTCACCCCGATATCCTCGAGCACTCCGTGATAGAAGTCCGGCGCCGGCTTGCCAAGCACCAGGGCCTGGGTCTCGGCGGCATACTCCAAGGCCTTGACGAAGGGACCCACGTCAAGATGCAGGCCGCCATCCTGATGAAAATAGCGATTGGTGCCCACGGTCAGCAGCGGCGCTCCCCGCTGCAGCACCTGGAAGGCGTCGTCGAGATGGCGATAGTCGAGGCGATGCTCGGCATCGCACAGCACCACGGCGTTAGGCTCGACGGTATCCAGCCCGGCGAACTCCGGCTCGAGCTGCTCGTGAATCAGCAGGTAGGGGCGCAGTCGCTGCTCGACCAGGTGGCGTCGGATCGCCGCCGGGGCCGTGACGATCTGCTGGCGCTCCAGTTCGAATCCCATATGGGTCAGCTCAGCATAGACCGTAGCGGCCGTCTTGCGGGACGTATTGGTCACAAAGCGCAGCGCCAGACTGGAGGCCTGCAGTCGCGCCACCGCCTCGACGGCGCCCGGCAGCGCCTCCCCATCCTCGTGGAGCACACCGCTGATATCGAGTAGTACGGCCTGCAACATCGTCACCTCCCTTTGCCGCGGGTTGTGGGTTCAGCCTAGCAGGAGGCGTCGATTCCGGTTCGAGCAGGATGCACGACAGCGGCGCGAAGGGGTCAAGGCGAAAAGTGGTCGGCAGGCAGCACCGGGTCGATCTCCAGCGCCTCGAAGCGCACCGCCTCGAGGCGTCGCCCCTGATCGTCGCGACTGATCACCTGGAGGGGAAAACGGGTCTCGGGGTCAATCCACAGCTCGTAGCGTGCCACCGCCCCCAGGTGCGGGTCCGCAGCGCCCTCGACGACCAGCTGCTCGGCACGCCGACCATCGAGAGTGACAACGCCCAGCCGCTGGCAACGGCCATGACGCTCCAGCCGCTGGACATTGCGCAGCAGAGTCGCCACATCCGATTCATCGACCCGATGCCCCCGGGCGCTGCGCACCAAGCGGTTGTCGGGGGCAAGCGTCATCCCGGGCCGACGCCCGGGGCCGCCGAGCGGCCAGAGCCGCACCTGATGCGTGTCGGGGCGATAGAGAATCACCGCGCCGCGGTAGGGGGCGACCATGTCCAGGCGAATGAAGCCGGGCCGGCGATAGCTGTAGCGAATGACCTCTTCACCGCCGTCGCCCTGGCTGCGCAGGATCAGCCGGTAGGCGGTGGCTTGCTCAACGCGAGTCAGCGCCGCTGCCACCGGGTCGGCTTCCGGGTTCACGGCCATCGTCAGCAGCAGCTCCGGCAGCATGGTTCGCCTCCCTTACCTGGCGCTCGACCGCCAGGCATGACACGGCTCGTAGGCCACACTCTCACCATAGCACGACCGCCCCAGGCGGCCTTCGACAGCCAGCCACGGCCGGTAGCAACGGAGGGAAAGCCGAGCGTTTTGTTCTACCCTGAAAGCGAGCAGCGTCTCTACTAGGTTTGGCACGCCGGGAGGCGGTCATGACAGATGAGGAATTTCGCCGTCTGGCATTGGGACTACCCGGCGCGGTCGAGCACGCCGAGATGTATCACCCCGACTTCCGGGTCAGCGGCAAGGTCTTCGCCGCCCTGGGCCATCCCGATGCGGCCTGGGGCCTGGTCATGCTGACGCCAGACGACCAGCAGGCGTTCATCGCCGCCGACCCCGACGCCTTTGCCCCCGCCCAAGGCGAGTGGCAGCGGCCCGGCTGCACCGGCGTGCGCTTGGCCGTGGCGGACCACCACCGGGTGCGCGCCGCCCTGATCGCCGCCTGGCGCGGCAAGGCCCCCCGGCGCATGACCGAGCACTTCCCTGAGTAGCTTCATCCTATCGAGGGACCCGCCGGCGGTGGAGAGCGGCCCTCGCGGGCGATGCTCCACCGCCGGTCGGCTATCGCTTAGGCCTCCTCCCGTGGCTCCTCATAGGGGCGTGACCAGACATCATCCGGCTCGTGGCGGCGAAGAATCTCCTCCGCTTCGGGCTGGGACGTGTCCGGGATGATCACCTTGACCTGGCTGGTCTCCTTGTCGAAATAGAGCTTCTCGCGGGGGAAGCCTTCGGCCACCAGTTCATCGAAGGCGTTACGGGCCTTGTCGGTACTACTGTAGCTCGCGGTAACCGTCTGCGTCATATCATCCTCCCAAGTGTTCTGCACATGGCTGAGTGATACTGCCGTTGGGTATTGCCGGGCTACCGACGCCACGCAGTGACGTCGGCCTGTCCCCAGCATAGAGGGTTATCGCCACTTCAACAGACGCGGCAACTGCGTCACACCGTCACAAGGGCTCCCAGCGCCGTCGGCTCACATCGCCACTTCCACCGGGCTGACCAGTCGTTCGAAGGCCGTGTAGGCCAGCTGCATCACTTCGGTGTGGCTGCCCGCATTGAAAGCGATCAGGTCCGCCTGGGTCAGGTGCGGCGCCACGAACACCTCCAGGTCGAACAGGTTGCCGAAAGGCGGCATGGCCCCGACCTCGCAATCCGGGAAACGGTCCTGAAAGTCCGCCTCCTCGGCCAGCACGACCTCCCGCGCCCCGGTGGACTTGCCCAGTCGATCCAGATCCACCTGATCGGTCGCCGGCAAGACCGCCATGGCCAGCCGTCCGTCGATCTTGACCATCACGCACTTGGCGAAGTGCCTGCCGGGGACGTGCACCGCTTCGGCCACCTCCTGGGCGGTATAGGCCTCGGAGTGCTGCATGATGACGTATTTCACGTTCTGCTCATCGAGATACTGCTTCACTGTTGCCATGGTCATGGCCGTCACTCCCCTGCTGGTTGCCGATCACAGCGGTACTTCCCATAGGATAGTCACGGCAGGAGCCCCTATCCCAGCCAGATCCCCCCGGAGGCCTCCAGCGGCGCCACCAGCTCGTGGAAGAAGCGCAGCGCCAGGGCCGGCTCCAGCCAGAACATGAAGGCCACCCCCCAGGCACCGCCCCACAGGTGAGCGCTATGGTTGATGTTGTCACCTCCCTGGCGCTGGGCGCGAAAGGAGTAGATGACGTAGGCGGCGGCGAACAGGATCGCCGGCACCGGGATGAAGAACACGAACAGCAGCGACCAGGGGCGCAGCAGAATATAGGCGAAGAGCATCGCCGAGACGGCCCCCGAGGCGCCCAGGCTGCGAAAGCGAGGATTGCGACGGTGGCGAAAGTGCGTCGGAAGGATGGCCACCAGCAGGCCCGAGAGATAGAAGAGCACGAAGCCCAGGGGCCCGATGCGCGGCGTCAGCACCAGCTCCATCACCGTGCCGAAGAAGTACAGGGTGATCATGTTGAAGAGCAGGTGGGTACCGCTGGAGTGAATGAAGCCGTGGCTCAGCAGCCGCCACCACTGCCCCCTGGCAACGCCGGGCGGCCAGTAGATCAGGGCGTCGAACAGTCGGGGCCAGCGCCACGCCAGCAAACTCACCGCCGTGGTGACGGCCACCAGTGCCAGAGTCATGCTCATGAGCGGCAGGGTCGACAGGCGGTCATCGCGTCTCCTTGAGCGCTTCCTTGATGAGACGTTGCTATCGACCCTTGTGACAGGCCCGGTCGCCGTTGGTGCCCAAGCGAGACGAGGGCCGCACCGGATTCAGCGCCGGCACGCCGTCGGCCAACGGCTCAGGACGCCCGCGACTGCGCCGCAGGCGCGCGGTCTTGCTCGTTCATCTTGCGCGCCATCGCCTCGCGCTCGGCGGCCTCATCGGCCAGCGAGCGCTTGGGCAGCACTAGGTTCAGGGTGAAGGCCACCCCCGCCGCCACCACGATGGGCGAACCACCCAAGACCAGCTGCAGCATGTCCGGGAAGGCCTCGATCGCCTCGGGCACCGCATAGATCCCCATGCTCAGCGCCAGCGCCAGGCTGGCGATGGTCATGTTGCGGGCCGAGAGCTCATCCTTGGTGATCAGCTGGATACCGGTCATGGTGATCATACCGAACACCGTGATGGTGGCCCCGCCCAGCACCGGATAGGGAATGGTGGTCATGACGGCACCAAACTTGGGGACCAGCCCCGCCACCAGCATGAAGATCGCCGCCAGGGCCAGCACGAAGCGACAAGTCACCTTGGTCATGGCCACGATGCCCACGTTCTGGCTGTAGGAAGAGGTCGGCATGGCGCCGAACAGCGACCCCACCGCCGTAGTGGCGCCGTTGCCCATCAGCCCGCCGAACAGCTCGCGGGTGGTGGGCTCGCGATTCATGCCCCCACCGAGGTGGCCGAGAGATCGCCGATGGTCTGCACCGAATTGACTACGCAGATGATCACCACCGAGATGATCGCTGCCAGGTGAAACTCCAGCTCGAAGGGCATCAGGCGCGGCGTACTGATCCAGCCGGCATCGCGTACCGGACTGAAGTCGACCATGCCCAGAAACAGCGCCAGCCCGTAGCCCACGCCGATGCCGCAAATGATCGCCGCCAGCTTCATGAAGCCGCGGGCGAACTGGGAGACACCCAGCACCACCAGCAGGGTGACGATGGCCACCAGCCAGTTGCGCGGATCGCCGTAGTCGCTGGCGCCGACACCGCCGGACATGTAGTGGATGGCGATGTCGTAGAGCGACAGGCCGATGACCAGCACCACGGTACCGGCCACGATGGGCGGGAACAGATGGCGAATCCGGGTGATGAACAGGCCCACCAGCATCATGGTCACCCCGCCAACGATCTGGGCGCCGAGGATGCCGCCGATCCCGTACTGGGCGCCCACCGCGACCAGCGTCGGCACATAGGCGAACCCCACGCCGAAGATGGTCGGCAGGCGGGCGCCGAAGCGGCCGATACCGTAGAGCTGGATCAGGGTGGAGATGCCGGCGGCAATCAGCGATATCTGGATCAGCAGCATCTGCTCGGCGAGGCTGCCGCCCACCGCGCCGATGACGATGATCGGCACGGTCACCGTGCCCATGATCATCGCCAGAATGTGCTGGAAGGAGAGCGGCAAGGCCTTGCCCAGCGGAGGCTTGCCATAGAAGTCGAAAACTGACTGGTTATGTTGTGGTGTGCTCATCTCAGGTCTCGTGGCTATTTTTATGTATACAACAATAATGCACACGACACCCTAATAGAAACGAAAACAGTAGACAATTTTTGTATACATGAAATTGTCAGCTCAGCGCTCTCCCAGCTGCCAGTCGTTGTCGGTGAGCGGTTCGCCGCCCCGTGACGTCACTCGCACGGTATCGCTGATCCCGATGCCCCACTGCCCCGGCAGGCGCAGGCAGAGCGGCAGGTGAAATACCATGTCGGCGGCAAACTCACGCTGCTGACCGGCGGCGATGAAACCGGTGCCCTCGACCCAGCTGGGCGGGAACTGAGCCCCTACCGCATAGCCGTACACCCCAGAGAAGAACAGTCGCTCGGCGTTGGGCGCGAGCACCGACTCGGCGGCGCGGGCGGCGGCATCGAAGCTGTTGCCCGGGCGCATGGCGTCGCACAGGGTCTCGAAGAGGGCGCGGCACAGATCACGGACCGCCCGCATCTCGTCGCTGGCGCGGCCGGCCACCACGGTGCGCATCATCGGCGCCGTATAGCGCTGGAAGGCAGAACCGAACTCCAGGAACACCGGCTCGCCCGCCTCGATGGGGACGCGCTTGTGGTTGACGTGGATGACGCTGGCGCGACGTCCCGTGGTAACGATCGGCTGCAGGCTCATGAACTCACCGCCGGCAGCCAGCATGGCGCGCGCGCCCTCGGCGGCGATTTGGTTATCGGTCACTCCCGGGGCAATCAGCGCCTCGGCCTCACGCAGCCCGGCGGCGGTGATTCGTGCACTCTCGCGCAGGCAAGCCAGCTCGGCGGCCGACTTGACGATGCGCAGTCGATCGAGCAGCTCCCCACCGTCGTCGCGAAAGCGCTCGGCGCCGAGTCGCGCCTGCAGCTCCCGAATCACCCCCAGGCGCAGGCCGGCACCGAAGGCGTCGATGCCGATGGTGCGATAGCCGGACAGGGTTTCGGCCAGCGGTGCGATCACTTCGTCGATGCCCTCCCAACGATAGCCCAGGATCTCGTCGATCCGGGCAGTGACCACCGCCGGGCCGGTCTCGATGGAGGGCACCTGGAGCACCACGCGGTCGGCCGAGACCACCAGAGCCGCATGCACCGAGACCTCGAAGGTGTGATAGCCGGTCAGGTAGAAGATATCGGCGGGGTCGGTAAGCAGCAGCGCCTCGAGCCCGGCGGTACGCATCGCGTCTCGGGTGCGCGACAGGCGGGCATCGAACTCCTCGGCGGGGAAGGGCAGCTCGGCCCCCTCGAGATGCGAGGCCAGGGCATGACGGTAGGCGTGATGATCCATGGGGGAAAGCTCCAGGCAGTGACAGGGTTCAGTCGCCAGTGTAGCCATGACGTCCGTCATGCCGCCCGGAATCGGCACGAAATAAGGCTGTTCCCTCCTCCCGGGTTTCGTAGAATCCGGGGCGTATTTGACGCGACAGGACAACGATATGGGCAGGGCCTTTCAGAACCGCAAGGAATCCATGGCCAAGACGGCCGCCGCCAAGACCAAGGTGTACAGCAAGTACGGCCGCGAGATCTATGTGGTCGCCAAGCAGGGCGGCACCGACCCCGCCGGCAACCTGAGCCTGCGCGGCCTGATCGAACGGGCCAAGAAGGATCAGGTACCCAGCCACGTGATCGACAAGGCGCTGGACAAGGCCAGCGGCGTGGGCGGTGAGGACTTCTCCCCGGCACGCTACGAGGGCTTCGGGCCGGGCAACTGCATGGTCATCGTCGACTGCCTCACCGACAATCCCAACCGCACCTTCGGCGACGTCCGCGCCTGCTTCAACAAGGCCAAGAGCAAGCTCGGCACCCCGGGCAGCGTCAGCCACATGTTCGACCACTGCGCCATCCTCGCCATGGCGGGCGATGACGAGGAAGCGGTGCTCGAAGCGCTGATGGAGGCCGATGTCGATGTCACCGACATCGAGAACGAAGAGGGTCGGATCACCGTCTTCGCGCCCCATACCGAGTACGCCAAGACCAAGCAGGCGCTGATCGACGCCTTCGGTGAGCTCGAGTTCGAGGTCGACGAGATCCAGTTCGTGCCCCAGACCACCACGCCGGTGGAGGGCGACGACGTGGCCATGTTCGAGAAGCTGCTCGACGCGCTCAACGACCTGGACGACGTGCAGAACGTCTTCCACAACGCCGAGCTCCCCGAGCAGTAGACGAGCCGGCGTCACCGCCGCGGCAGCCCGCTGAGTTCGTCCAGAAACGCCTCGATGCCGTTGGAGTAGTCCGGCTCGCTATCGAGGAAACCGGTGTTATGGCCGCCGCGGATCACCAGCAGCTGCTTGGGGTCGTTGGCGGCCTGGTAGACGGCCTCGCCCTCGCTGAAGGGGATGATCTCGTCATCGCGACTGTGGATCACCAGCAGCGGGGCGTCGATTCGCGCCACCCGCGACTCGGTATCGTAGTCGAGCCGGGCCAGCCAGCGCACCGGCAGGAAGGGATAGAGCCGCTGGCCGAGCTTGGGCACCGAGCGGAAGACGGACTCCAGGATCACCGCCGCCGGCTGCTCACCTTCGTCCCGGGAGACGGCCAGCTCCGCCGCCACGGCAGCCCCCAGCGAGCGGCCGAACAGCACGATCTCCTCTGGCGGCACCCCCGCTCCTCGACCAGCCAGCGCCAGCCGGCCCGAGCGTCCAGCGCCGTGCCGTCCTCCGAGGGCCGGCCCTCGCTGCGGCCATAGCCCCGGTAGTCGAGGATCAGCACCGAGAGCCCGAGGCGGTGGAACTGGCGAATCGAATCCAGCCGGTGGGAGATATTGCCGGCGTTGCCGTGGAAGAACAGCAGGCTGCCGCGCTCGTGCTGGGCCGGCACCCACCAGGCGTCCAGGGTCAGACCGTCCTCGGTAGTCAGCGCCACCTCTTCCCAGGGCATGCCCCGGTCGGCGGGGTTCGCAACGTGGTCACGCCCCACATGGGGCAGGTAGAGCAGCCGCTCCTGGAAGAGCCAGGCCAGCGCCACCACCAGCAGGTAAGCCAGCGCGATCCACGCAAGCGAGCGTAGTAGCATCTTTCCTCCTAACGCTTCTGCACGAAGCTGCCTGACCCTCAGCCGCCGGCTACCGACAGGCGTAACCACAGCCACAGCGCCACCAGCAGCGCATAGAGCGCCGTCAGGCCCAGCAGCGCATTGAGGGCCGCGCCATCGCGCCGGTGCAGCTCGCGAACCAGGGCCAGGGCCGCCAGGCCGGCCAACAGCCAAACGCCCCACCACCAGGCCGGCAGCCCCAGGGGCAGGGTGACCGCCAGCGGCCCTGCCGTCAGCATAGCGAAGAGCCGCCGGGTCGCGCCCGGCCCCAGCCGCACCGCCAGGGTGAGCTTGCCGGCCCGCGCATCGGTGTGGCGATCCCGCAGGTTGTTGACCACCAGGATAGCGGCTACCGGCATGCCTACCAGCACGCTGGCCACCACCGCCTGGAGCGTGATCGGGCTCTGCTGGGCCAGCAGGCCGCCGAGCACCGCCACCGGGCCGAAGAAGCACCACACCACCGCCTCGCCCAGCCCCAGGTTGGCGTAGGGGCGCGCTCCGCCGCTATAACCGAGCACGCCGAGCAGCGCCAGCGCCCCCAGCAGCCACAGCAGCCAGTGGCCAAAGAGGACCAGCCACAGCCCCGTCACCACAGCCACACCCAGCGCCCCGGCGAGCCCCGCCCAGAGCTCACTGGCGCTGAGCCAGCCCGCCTGCAGGGCACGGGTGGGGCCAAGGCGATCGGCCTGGTCGACTCCGGCGAGGCCATCGAAGAGATCATTAGCCAGATTGACCGCCAGCTGCAGCGCCAGGGCGCAGAGCAGGCAAAGCAGCGCCGTGGACCAGGCGAAATGCCCGGGCACCACCAGCCCCTGGCCCAGCGAGACCGGCCCCAGCGCCGCCGGCAGGGTCCGCGGGCGCAGGGTGTGCAGCCAGATGGCCATTTTGTTCATTGCGTCGTCCTGTCCTTTGTCATCCCTGAACATGCGCTTCCGGTCGTCGGCACGCCCAGCGTGGGGCATACTCTGTGGTGTCATGAGGACGATCGCAAGGAGGCAGGATGTCCGCCGACGGGTTGTCACAGCTTGCCCTGCCCTGGGTGCTGGCCAGCGTGATGCTGGCCATGGGCCTGAGCCTGACCGGGACCGACTTCACCCGCACCTGGCGCCATCCCCGCCGGGTTCTGCTCGGTAGCGGCCTGCAGCTGCTCGCCCTGCCGCTGCTGGCCTGGGCGCTGGTCCTGCTGCTTCCGCTTTCGCCACCGGCAGCCGCTGGCCTGTTGCTGGTGGCTCTGGTGCCGGGCGGAGCCACCTCCAACATGTTCAGCTACCTGGTACGGGGCGACCTGGCCCTGTCGGTCACCCTCACCGCTCTCGCTGCGGTGCTGGCTCCCTTCACCCTGCCGCTGATCATGGGCTGGAACCTCGAGCGGCTGGGGCTCACTGCGCTGGGCTTCTCGCTGCCCTACTGGCAGACCGTGGGCCAGCTGCTGCAGGTCACCCTGCTACCGGTGCTGGCCGGCATGCTGCTGCGCCGGGCCCTGCCACCGCACTGGCGAGAGCGGGTGCTGCCGGGGGTCAAGGGGTTTACCGGTGTGGCCATGATCGCGATGGTGGTCGCACTCTTCGTCGCCCACGCCGAGCGGCTGCCGGCACTGATCAGCCTGGAGACCCTGGCCGTGCTGCTGCTCTGCCTAACCAGCATGGCGCTGGGGCAAGGCGTCGCCCGCCGGCTTCGCCTGCCCCAGGAGAGCGTGCGCGCCATTACCGTTGAGGTAGGCGTACAGAACGCCGGCGTGGCGATGATGGTGGCCTTCGTGCTGCTCCAGCAGCCGGCCATCGGCCTGGTCCCGCTGCTCTACGGCCTGCTGATGAACGTGCCGGTGTTCCTGTGGATGTTCGCCTGTCTGTGGCGGGATCGCCGCCCGGCGGCTCTCCTGACATCGAGGCGCTAACGGCCATGTCGCTTGCCTGCCTATCGATGAAGGTCAGATTGGCCATGCCCAATGTCTCCGCCGGCTGGCTGGCGGTGGCCACCGCCCTGGGGGTAATGGCCGTCAACCGCCTGCGCGGCGCCTGACGGCCGCCCGCCCTACTCCACGGTGACGGTGATGACATCAGAGACCAGCGGCGGGTCGAAGCTGACATGGCGGTAGTCCATGAACAGCAGCTGTAGGCGGTACTCGCCCGGCTCCAGTTCTAGGACGCCTTCGGTCTGGCCGCCGCCGAAGTGGCGGGTGTGGTCGGTGAAGGGCAGCGGCGCGTCCAGGTCCACGTCCTCCAGCGGCATGTTCACCAGCAGGTGATGGTGGCCGGTATCCGGGAAGTCGGCGCCGGCCGGGGCCACGCCCATGCCCCTGAGTCCCATCCGCACCGTCACCGGACCGGACAGCGTCGCGCCATCCTCGGGCGAGATGAAATAGACCTCGGCGTCCTCGGCGGCCGAGATACGTTCCAGGTCGGCCAGGGCCGGCGCCGCCAACAGCGCGCTGCCCGCAAGCCCCAGCGCCAGGGCATAGATCCGCTTATGCATGGTGTCCTCCTTTGCCATCCCGCGATGGCGTGCTGGGCGGCCACCGCCGCCGATTGGCTCGACGGGCTACCCGCAGCCCGCCTCCACCCTCCCAGCTTAGACATGATGGATTGACCTGCCCCTCCTCAACGTCGTGGGTTACGTTGAGGTTGAGGCAACAACACAGAGCCACTATTGAGGGAGGCAGGTCATGAAACAGTCTAACGCAACTCAGGAGCCCGTCTGATTTAACACGAATCTACTGCGATATCCGGTCAAGCCCGAGAGGCCCTTGGGCGAGGGCGGCGGGGCTGGCAGGTGGGCTCAACGCTCCCGCTGGGACGCCTGCCACTCCTCGGCGGCCTCCTCCACCCCGGGCTCGTCGCCGCGGTTGAGGGCCGCCCGGCGGTAGGCCTCCTCGTCGCGCACGTCGTCGATCACCGTCATCAGCTCGTCGACATCCACGGGGGTGGTGTCGTGGACGAAGCATCCGGTGAGCTCGCTCTCCGGATGCAGCTCGCCGGCCTCATAGAGCGCCCAGATCTCCTTGCCGTAGTCGGTGGCCAGAAGCGCCGGGGCGAAGCGGCCGAAGTAGCGGCGCATGTTGTCCACGTCGCGCTCGAACATCCACTCGGCGCTGTTGTTGCCGGCGGCGTCCACCGCCTGGGGCAGGTCGATGATCACCGGGCCGTCGGCGGCCAGCAGCACGTTGAACTCGGAGAGGTCCCCGTGCACCAGGCCGGCACACAGCATCTTCACCACGTCGCGGATGATCTTGGCGTAGGCCTCGCGGGCCTGCTCGGCGCTCAGGGTGACGTCGTCCAGGCGCGGGGCGGTGAAGCCTTCGGCGTCAGAGATCATCTCCATGAGCAGCACGCCGTCGATGAAGCCGTAGGGCTTGGGCACCCGCACCTCCGCCGCGGCCAGCCGGTAGAGGGCGTCGACCTCGGCGTTGAGCCAGGCCTGCTCCTGCTCCTTCTGACCGTAGCGGGTCTTCTTGGCCATGGCCCGGGCACGGCGGCTGTTGCGCTCGCGGCGTCCCTCCTGGTACTGCACGGCCTGCTTGAAGCTGCGCTGTTTCGCCTCCTTGAAGACCTTGGCGCAGCGCCGCTCGCCGTAGGAGCGCACCACGTAGACCTGGGCCTCCTTGCCGCTCATCAGCTGGCCCTCGACCGCCTCGATCAGGCCGTCGTCCACCAGCGGCTGCAGTCGCTTGGGTATCTTCATCTCTTCTCCCGAAATTCGCCGCTGGGCCTCACCGGCCGAGGCGCCGGGCGCGCACGCTGCGCCCCTTGATTCTACCGTCGAGCAGCCGCGCCAGGGCTGCGTCGGCCACCTCGCGCCGCACGGCCACGTAGGCGCTGTTGGCCAGCACCTTGATCTTGCCCACCTGGTCGCCGGCCAGCCCCGCCTCGCCGGTCAGGGCGCCGAGGATATCGCCGGGGCGCACCTTCTGCTTCTTGCCGGACCCCAGCTGCAGGGTCGCCATGGGCGGTACCAGCGGCTCCCGAGCGAGCACCGAGCGGGGCGGCAGCGGGGCCTCTTCCAGTGGCTCGCCGAGGAAGTCGTTGAGGCGCGCCAGCCGGTAGGCCTCGCCCTCGCCGACCAGGGTACAGGCGATACCGGCGCTGCCGGCCCGGCCGGTACGCCCGACCCGGTGCACGTGCACCTCGAGCTCCCGGGCGATCTGGTAGTTGAACACCGCATCCAGCTCGGCAATGTCGAGCCCCCGAGCCGCCACGTCGGTGGCCACCAGGATGGAGGCGCTGCGGTTGGCGAAGCGCACCAGCAGCCGGTCTCGGTCGGCCTGCTCCAGGTCGCCGTGCAGCGCCAGGGCGCTGAAGCCCGCCGCCCCGAGCGCCTGGGCCACCTCGTCGGTCTTGCGCTTGGTATTGCAGAACACCACGCTGCTACCCGGGCGGAAGTGCAGCAGCAGCCGGCACAGCGCCCCCAGGCGCGCCTCGTCGCCATCGCCCACCCGATAGACCCGCTCGTGGATGCTGCTGGCGTCGTGGGCCTCGGCCACCTCCACCGTCACCGGGTCGCGCATCAGCGCCTCGGCCACGGGGCGCACGGCGTCGGAGAAGGTGGCGCTGAACAGCAGGGTCTGCCGGCGGGCCGGGGTCTCGGCGACGATCGCCTCGAGGCTCGCCTGGAAGCCCATGTCGAGCATGCGGTCGGCCTCATCCAGCACCAGAGTCTCGAGTCCGTCCAAGGCAAGCGAGCCCTTGCGCAGATGCTCCTCGACGCGCCCCGGGGTGCCCACCACCAGGTGGGCGCCGTGGGCCAGGGAGGCGAGCTGGGGGCCGAAGGGAGCACCGCCGCACAGGGTCAGCACCTTGACGTTGGGAAGGGTGCGCGCCAGCCGACGCAGCTCGCCGGCCACCTGGTCGGCCAGCTCCCGGGTCGGGCAGAGGATGAGCCCCTGCACCCGAAAGCTCGCGAGGTCGAGCCGCGACAGCAGCCCCAGGCCGAAGGCCGCGGTCTTGCCGGAGCCAGTCTTCGCGCGGGCGAGCACGTCGCGACCGGCGAGGATCGGCGGCAGCCCCTCGGCCTGGATCGGCGTCATGGCGGCAAAGCCCAGGGAGGCGAGGTTATCGATCAGCGCCGGCGCCAGCGGCAACGTGGCGAAGGCGGCATCGGGAGAGACATCGGACAAGGTGAGATCCTGCAGAGGAAGTCAGGGCCGTCGGGACGGCGAGATAACGAGCAGCCAGAGCCGGGCGGCATCGGCCAGGAATGCGGGCATACGGACGGCCGCAGGATAGCAGAAAGGCGGCAAAGGCGCCGGACTATCGTCCGGTCTGCTGGCCGCTGCCCGCCGCCTCGAGCACCTCGCCAATCGCCTCGGCTTCCAGGGTCTCGCGCTCCTCCAACGCCGATGCCAGGGCATCCAGGGCGGCACGGTGCTCCTCGAGCAGGCGCCGGCCCCGCGTCTCCAGCTCGGTCAGCAGGCGGCGGATCTCCTCGTCGACCAGGTTCGCCATGGCCTCGCTGTGCTCGCGGGCCTGGGCCATCTCCTTGCCGAGGAACACATGCTCGCGGCTCTGGGCGAACATCACCGGCCCGACCCGCTCGCTCATGCCCCAGCGGGCCACCATGCGGCGTGCCAGCTGAGTGGCCTGCTCCAGGTCGTTCTCCGCCCCGCTGCTTACCTCGCCGAAGACGATCGACTCGGCCAGGCGGCCGCCGTACATCACGGTGATGCGATCGCGCAGGTAGGCCTCGCCGTGGTTGTAGCGCTCCTCGTCCGGCACCTGGGCGGTCACTCCCAGCGCCTGGCCGCGGGGCAGCACCGTGACCTTCTCCAGCGGGTCGGCCTTGGGCAACAGATAGGCCAGCAGCGCATGGCCCGACTCGTGGTAGGCAACGATATGGCGCTCCTGGTCGGAGAGGCCCACGTCCTTGGCCTCGCCCAGCAGCAGCCGGTCGCGGGCGTCGGTGAAGCAGGCCCAATCCACCGCCTCGTACTCGCGGCGCCCCGCCAGCAGCGCCGCCTCGTTGGCCAGGTTGGCGAGATCCGCCCCGGAAAAGCCGATGGTGATCTCGGCCAGCCGCTCCAGGTCGACATCCTCGGCCAGCGGTATCCGGCGGGTGTGCACTTCCAGAATCGCCTGGCGCGCATCGCGGTGGGGGCGCTCCAGGGTGATCTTGCGATCGAAGCGGCCGGGGCGCAGCAGCGCCGAATCCAGCACATCGGGGCGGTTGGTGGCCGCCAGCACCACCACCGACTCCTCCGCCTCGAAGCCGTCCATCTCCGAGAGGATCTGGTTCAGGGTCTGCTCGCGCTCGTCGTGGCCGCCGCCCATGCCGGCGCCCCGGGAGCGGCCGATGGAGTCCAGCTCATCGATGAAGATCACCGCCGGCGCCTGCTCCTTGGCCTGCTTGAAGAGATCGCGTACCCGCGAGGCCCCCACCCCCACAAACATCTCGATGAACTCGGAGCCGCTGATGCTGAAGAAAGGCACCTCGGCCTCGCCGGCCACCGCACGCGCCATCAGCGTCTTGCCGGTGCCTGGCGGCCCCATCATCAGGATCCCCCGGGGAATCTTGGCGCCCAGCGCCTGGAAGCGGTCGGGCGACTTGAGGAACTCGACCACCTCGATGATCTCGCGCTTGGCGTTCTCGGAGCCCGCCACGTCGTCCAGGCGGGTCTCGCTCTCCTCGCTGCGCACCCGACGGGCCTGGGACTTGCCCATGCTAAACATGCCGCCGCCCGACATGGCGCGCTGCTGCATGCGGTTCCAGAACCAGAACAGCAGGGCCAGGATCAGGATCCACGGCAGCGCCCCCACCAGAATACGCTGCCACCAGGGCGGGTCCACCGGGCGTGCCGCGATATGAACCCCCTGGGCCTCCAGCCGCTCCAGCAGCCGATCGCTTTCCACGTCCGGCCGCGTGGTCTCGAAGGTTTCGGCTTCGCCTACGTCCAGCGTCTCGCGTCCGGACTCGGAGAGATGCCCCTCCACCGACTGGCCGCGCAGGGTGACCCGTTCGACGTATCCGGCATCGACCGCCTCGAGAAACTCGGTGTAGCTCAGTTCGGCCTGCACGTCACGCTGGGCCGCATCGAGATAAAAGAACAGTAGCAGAATGGCGAAGGCGAACCAGAGAAACAGCGGCCACTGGGGACGCGGCGGGGGCTGCAGGCCGCTACCCGGCGACTGCGACTCCCAGTCGAGCGGGGCAGGCGGCTTGCCAGAGGGTTTGTGGGGATCGGGCTTCGGCATGGCGCACTCGACATCCAAGATGTGTGCCTACAACATGCCGATCCCCGGCGGCATGACAAGGCCGAACGGCCACTCTCCCTTCTACGCACCGCACCAAAGCCAGTAAACTGAGCGCTGCCCGCCCGCGCCATCCGTCGAGGACTCCATGCTTTTTACCCATCCCCTTCACCGCCGCTCATGCTCGGCCACGCTGCGCTGGCCACTGCTGCTGATGTTGCTGCTGGCGCTATGGCTGCCGGGCCAGGCTAACGCCCAGAGCGAGGTGCCCTCCTCCCTGGAAGCGCTGGAATCCGAACTCGATGGGCTGCCGGAATTCGATATCACCCCGCAGCCCCCGCTCGAACAGCGCGAGCGAGACGAGGCGCTGCGCCAGCTTCGCGATATCCAGCGCTCGCTGGTCGAGGTGCGCAGCCGCGGCGAGATGCTTCGCCACCAGCTGCAGGGGCTCGACGCGGATGACGAGGAGTACCGGCAGATTCGCGAGCAGCTCGAGCAGCTGGAGCAGCAGCGCCGCAACCTGCGCGAGCTCTTCGAGGACGTGGCGATCGGCGGCCTCGATCGCTCGATCCTCACCGAGCAGGTCGAGCAGGAGGACTTCAATTGGCAGGACGAGCTGCTCTCGATCATGCGTCCGCTGTTCAGCGAGATGCGTCAGCTCACCGAGCGACCGCGGACCCTCGAGCGCCTGCGCCGGGACCGCGCCCTGATCCATCAGCGCCTGGGGGTGATCCACCAGGCCCTGAACGATATCGAGGCCTTCGCCGAGGCCGACCACGACGAGGCCACAGCGGCCCGGCTGGCGGAGCTGGAACAGGGCTGGCGGGACCGCCAGGCCGACCTGCAGCGCCAGCAGGCCATCGTCCAGCTGCAGCTCGACAACCTGATGGAGCGGGACGAGAGCCTCTACGAGCAGGGCCAGCGCGCGCTGCGCGAGTTCTTCGTCGGCCGCGGCCTGACCCTGCTGGTCGCCATCGGCGCCTTCGCCCTCACCGTACTGGTGCTACAGGGCGGCATGAACCGCCTGCTGCAGTACCGCGAACGGCGAGGCATACCGCGTCGCGGCATGCGCACCCGGCTGTTCCTGCTCGGCTACCGGCTGGTGGCCGCGCTGCTGTCGGTCCTGGTGTTCATGATGGTGCTATACGCGGCCGGCGACCTGGTGCTGTTCTCGCTGGCGCTGCTGTTGATCGTGGCGCTGCTGCTGAGCTTTCGCACCTACCTGCCACGCTACCTGGCCGAGGCCCGGCTGTTCCTCAACGCCGGCCAGGTGCGTGAGCGCGAGCGGGTGATCTACCACGGCATTCCCTGGCGGGTGCGGGCCATCGGCTTCTACTCCTGGCTGGTCAATCCGGAGCTCGAGAACGGCCGCCTGCGTCTGCCGCTGTCCGAACTGGCGACGCTGATCTCGCGCCCGCTCAACCACGACGAGCCCTGGTTCCCGACCCGGCCGGGCGACTATGTGCTGCTCGACGACGGCACCTTCGGCCAGGTGGCGCGCCAGTCGCCCGAGGTCGTCCAGCTGCGGGTGCTGGGCAACCTGGTGCAGTACGACACCGCCGGTTTCCTCGCCGCCCGGCCGCGCAACCTCTCCCGGGACAGCTTTCTGGCGGTGGTGGTCTTCGGCATCGACTACCGGCACCAGAGCCTGCCGGTGGCCGAGGTGGCCGACATCTTCCGGAACGCCGTAGAGGCGCGGCTGGCCGGCTCCGAGCTGGCCGACTGGGTGGAGAGCGTCAGTGTGGAGTTCCGCGAAGCGGCCGACTCGTCGCTGGACTATCAGATCATGGTGACGCTCAGCGGCGAGGCCGCCGCCTACTACTTCAAGGTCAACCGGCTGATCCAGGCGGCCTGCGTGCAGGCCTGCAACGAGCACGACTGGGTGATTCCGTTCAACCAGCTGACCATCCACCAGGGCGAGGGCTTCGCCCGGCTCAACGCAGCGCCTGAGTGACGACGCGCCGGCGGCCCCACGGCCGCTGGCCGCTACTCTCCGCCGATAAGGCGCCGGTAGGCTTCCCAGGCGTCCCCCACCGCCGCCTCGAGGAAGCGCTCCCCGTGCGCTACGCTGGCCAGCGACGGGTCGGAGCCCATGCGGCCGTCGGGGAAGCGGCGACGGAAGGTCTCGGCATCGCACAGCGCGCTGCCGGAGGGCGCAATGCGCGGCGACATTGCTACCCGCTTGACCGCCTCGGGGCGGGCGAACCAGGAGAGCGATACCTCGGACGCCGTGGCGTGACTGCCCTCGGCCTCGCCGTAGAGCGAATCGGCGAGCTCGCGCACCCGCGGGCCGGCGAACCAGTTGCACAGCCCAAGCTGCAGCGCTCCCTGGGACGCCCCGTCGCGCTCGGCGTAGATCTCGGCAAAGGCCGCGTTGATCGTGGCGATATTGCCGCCGTGGCCGTTGAGAAACATCACATGGGTGAAGCCGTGGCGGGCTAGCGAGGCCACGGTATCTCGCAGCACCGCGATCAGCGTGCTGGGGCGCAGGCTGATGGTGCCGGGAAACGCCAGGTGATGCTGGGCCACGCCCAGGTGCTGGGTCGGTCCCACCAGCACCTCGTGCCGCTCGCCCAGCGCCTCGGCAATGGCCTCGGGACAGATCGCATCGGTGCCGACCAGCCCGTTGGGGCCGTGCTGCTCGGTCGAGCCGATGGGGACGATGATCCCGGTGGCACGCCGAAGGTAGGCCTCCACCTCCTGCCAGGTGGCCAGCTGCAGTTTCATGGCGACTCTCCTCTGGACTCAGTCAGGGCCAACCTCATAGGGTCAACGCCAGGCATCAGCGCTATTAAGGCTCATCCCGCGCCTCATCACGCCTCAGCCACGGCACACGACGGGTGATGGCCTCCAGCGCCTTCTTCAGGGCGAAGAGGCGAATCACATACGCCAGGGCCAGGCCCATGACGATCGAGAACAGCATGCCCAGCCCCACCCGGAACATCAGCGCGGTAAAGAAGGCGGTCATGACCGCGGTGGCGATCTCCTCGAGGTGACCCTTTATCCACTCGCGCTGTGCTGGATTGATCATGTATCGAATCTCCCTGTGTCGGTTGTCTCTCGTCGGTTGAATGGGCGAAGGCTCAGCGCTCTTCGGCAACGGGCTCGTACAGGCCGCGAGGATCTGTACCGGCATGTGCGACCACTCGATTGCGCCCGGCCTGCTTGCCGCGATACAGCGCCTGGTCGGCGCGCCCCAGCAGCGATTCGGCAGTTTCTCCCGGCGCCAGTTGCGCAACGCCCAGGGTACAGCTCAGGTGAACGGCTTCCCCGGTTTCCAGCTTCAGCGGCTGCCGCGCCAGCTCGCTGCGGATACGCTCGGCCACCTCCGCCGCCTGGGACTGGCTGCGCCCAGGCAGGACGATAGCGAACTCCTCTCCGCCGTAGCGGCAAGAGCTGTCCTCGCTGCGTACCACGCTGCGCATCACCTTTGCCAGGTGCTGCAGGGCACGGTCGCCCTCCAGGTGTCCCCAGCCATCGTTGAATCGTTTGAAATGATCCAGGTCCAGCATGACAAGGCTCAGTGGCGAGCCCTCCGCCTGGGCGGCGGGTACCAGCGTCCCCAGCCTTTCGTCCAGAAAGCGCCGATTATGCAGGTTCGTCAGCCCATCGGTATAGCTCATCCCCTGCAACCGGGTTTGCTCATCGAGCAGCGTCTCCCGCTCACGGTGCATCAGGCTGATGCGATCCGCCAGCGCCAGGGAAAGCAGCATCGCCTCGATGGCCGAGCCCACTTGAAAGCCGTAGTAGGTGAGAAAGTGGTGCGGCAGAAGTCCGTAGGTGGCGAGGATGAAAGCCGTCGCCCCCGCCACCAGCGACGACCAGGCCAGCAGCAGCCAGCGCGCCGGCCGAAAGTGACGGCGCAGCGCACGCACGGACACCAGCAGGAAAAGCCCCATCACTGCCAGACCGAAAAGCGAGAAGAACACCACGGTGGTATGTCCCGGCCGCCACCAGGCCAGGAACACGCCCGCTAGTGCCAGAATCCCCACATACTGCAGCCAGCGGTCGAGCCTGGGGTCTTCCCTGGACATCAGCAGAAAGCGTCGACAGAACTGGAGCGCGCTGGCGGCTCCCACCGCCAGGGAGGTGAACATCAGCGCCTCATTGAGCGGCAGAGACAGCGATGGCCAAAACTCGTACAGCAGCCCCTTCTGGAACACAAAGTAGCCGGCCAAGCCCAGCACGAAGCCGAGGTACCAGAAGTAGCTGGCATCTCGCAGACTCAACAGCAGGACGCTGTTGTAGATTACCAACCCCAGCACCAGCCCCAGGTAAAGCCCCTGCCCCAGGCTGAAGCCACGCCAGTCGCGCTCCAGCGCCTTTGGCGTTTGCAGCGTCAGCGCGAAACGCAGCGCCTGGGTAGAATCGATCTTCAGTAAGTAGTCGCCTGCGGCAGCCGCGGGAAAGATGGGCCGCCAGGCCGAGGCCTCTTCGCCAGAGAGCGACACCATACGTTGGCGCGGCACCGGCTGCCAGGGAGCCGGCTGTGCCGCCTCATGGCGGTAGAGCTCGACATGGTGCAGCAGTGGGTTGTCGAGATGCAGCAGGCGCTCGGCCTGATGCTCGGACAGGCGCAACTGCAGCCACACCGGATGAGCGGCTACGCCCAGGTTCTGACGCTGGGAGCGGGGCAGCTCCTGCCCCGACAGCGACGCAACCGGCTGGTCGGGCGGAGCCGCGCCGCGATGGTCCAGCAGCCGCAGCGTATCCGGGGTGGCTGCCTGCGCCAGCGGGGCACCCAGGCCAAGCCAGCAGGTCCAGAGCACCAGCAGCAAGCCACCCCATCGCGCCTGTCCAAGCCCGATCCGATGATCCCGCATCGCGATACTCCCTCCCTATCTGGCCAAGCCCTGTTCACTGACTGTCGCGGCATCCCGCCGACGTGGTGATACGGCGGGGCTCATACTCGGCGAGGCACTCCTCGGCGCCCATCTCGAACTCACGACAGATCCAGGGGCGCTGCGCGTAGATCCGGCAGCGCAGGGTGTCACGATCCAGCGCGGCGCACCAGCCATCCGCCAGCCGGGCCATCACCTGGCCGCCCCAGGCATCGGTGTCGATATAGCGCTCCGGCACGCCGGTATCGGTGATCAGCATCACTTCAAGGCGGCAGCAGCTGGCCCGGCAGCTGGCGCAGCTCACTTCGGCCGCTGGCAGGTTTACCGCCGCGATGGGTTCACGCAAGCTCCCTCCCCTCGGGCACCAATGCCCCTGATCGGCAACACGTTAAAGCCTCTGACAGTAGCGTATTGCCACAACCGTGGCGAGAGCGGGCTGCAACGCCCATCGCGAGGTATGCTTATGTAGAGAGCGTTCACGCAATGACGACCTGATGGAGGGTCCGAGATGGCCGATATCACGCCGCGACTGAAGCGCATCAAGGAACAGATCCGCGAGCTGGCAAGCCTCGCCGACAGCGACAAGGCCGAGACTGCCCGCCGACTGGCAGACGACCTGCTGGCCGAACTCGATCTCGCGGCTCAAGAAGGCACGGCGCAGCCGGTCAACGCGGCCACGCCCCATCGTACCCTGCCCCGGGCGCCGCGAGACGATGTGGCACGCTGCCCGATCTGTTCGCTACGCAGCTTCCGGTTCCAGCAAGGCACGGTGCGCGAAAGCGCCGCGGGCGACGGCCGCTATGAAGGGTTCTACCGCTGCCAGAGCTGTGCCCACGAGGCGTGGCACGACATCGGGTGACACCACAACATCGCGCCCTACCCCGCGGCTATCCCAGGAGCCCTGCATGACCCGACCTCTTGCCGCCGGCCTCGCCGGCATCCTGCTGGCCAGTCTGCTGCTGGCTGGCGCACCCGCGCCGAGTGCGGCCGACGATACCCCTCGTCCCACCATCGGCCTGGCGCTGGGCTCCGGCGGTGCCAGCGGCCTAGCACACATCGCCGTGCTGCAGGTCTTCGACGAACTCGAGATACAGCCCGACCATATCACCGGCACCAGCATCGGGGCGGTGATCGGCGGACTCTACGCGGCCGGGCTTTCCGCCGCCGAGATCCTCGACCTGTTCGACGATTTCGGCGGCTCGCCGCTGGACGCCCTCACTCAGCTGGCCGGCGACAGCGAGCTCGGCGTGACCGATCTGCTGCAGCTCGGCCTCGGTGAAGGCGGCCTGCTCGATTCCAGCGGTTTCTTGCGCTTTCTCGCCGGCCATACTGAGGTGCGGGACTTCAGCGAGCTGCGCATCCCGTTCTCAGTGGTCGCCACCGACTACTGGAGCGGTGAGAGCGTGGTGCTCGAAGAGGGCGAGCTCTTCCCGGCACTGGCGGCCAGCATGGCGGTGCCGGGGCTGTTCAAGCCCAGCCGCCGCGACAGCCAGCTGCTGATCGACGGCGGCACTTCCAATCCCCTGCCCTTCGACCTGCTCCAGGGCCGGGTCGATCGGGTCATCGCCGTGGACGTGACGGGCAGGCGCGAACCGGTCGCGGGAGAGGCCACCGGGATGACCGACCTGCTGTTCAAGACCTTCGAGATCATGCAGCAGTCCATCATTCGCCAGATGGTGCAGCACCGGCCGCCCGACCTCTACCTGCAGCCGGACGTGACCGGCGTGCGACTGCTGCACTTCAACCGCGTCGAGGAGGTGATGGCCCAGGCCCGGCCCACCGCCGACGAGCTACGCGAGCGGCTCGAGGCCTGGCGGGCAGAAGCGGATAGCCAATCTCTCGCCGGCGACGATTAGGCTCTTAGCTGTCGGGGCAGAATGGCCCAACCTGATAAAAACGCCGACAGCGGAACTCGGCCTCGCAGGCGGCCAGCTGCGACCGATAGCGGTTAGCGCGTGCCTGGACGCGGCTGGCGGCCTGCATCACCTGGGGCTTGCTGCGGTAGCTGCCCCGCCGATAGCCTCCGGCCCCTTCGTGGTAGGCCAGATAGAGCTGCTCGGGGTTGTCGAGCGAAATCCCCAGCTGCCGATGGGAGCGGGCGTTGTACCAGCCGATGAAGTCGGTGGCGTGCTTCATGTGGGTGCGGCGTGCCAGAGTAGCGCCGGCATCGTCCCGGTACTCCCCCAGACCGGGTCCAGCGCCTGAGCATAGCCGCGGGCGGAGGAGGGGCGGCTGCCGGGGATGAAGCCCAAGATGCGCTGACGGGGCGGGCGCGCATGGCTGCGAAACGAGGACTCCTGCTGAATGAAGGCCATCTGGGTGGCAATCGGCGTACCCCAGGTGTCCTGGGCGTCGCGGGCATAGTCATACCAGCGGGGCTGCTCGCGAAAGATCTCGCAGATATTGCGCTGATCCTCGGGCGGAGCGGGCGCCATCATGGCACAGCCGCTGGCCAGCAGCCCCAGCCCGGCCACCCCAAGCCAGCGCAGGGGGCGCAGCCAGCGCCCTACCCCCGGGTTGCCGCTTGCCTTGCTTGCTGTCGTCATTCGCCTTCCCCTACGGCGTCACCCCACCTGAGCGACCATGGATCGGGCCGTCACCGCTGGGCAGCGGCCGAGATCCTGCAAGCCCTTATTAAGCAAAGGGTGACATGCAAACTTTTCATGCTGCAATGCAACAAAAACACCTATGCTGGTCAAGGTAGTCCCTACAGGAGGGTCCGCACCATGCATATCTCATCTACCCCGACCGTTCAATCGATCGCGAAGTGCTGCAGTTCTGGGCCGCCCAGGCCCTATGGCAGCGCACCGCCGCCGACGCCATCGCCGCCTACCTGGGCTGACACCCGACTTCGCCTGGCACTTCGCACCTTATCTCCCTCGAATGCCTGGTAGCCGATGCCGGGCGAGCGGTATAGTGGGCGGGCAAGAGATTCTGACACGGAGTAACCACCACGATCGATCATTCTTTCCCAGCCAGCACAGGAGGTTCACATGAAGGTCTACAAGCCTGAGTGGCAGTGCACGTTTAGCGTAAACGAAGGCGTGGAAGCGTCTGCCGGCTGGAGGGAGCGTATCGCCTGGAGCATGCGAGCGCTGGCCGACAGACTGGAAGGCGGCGGAAGAACGATCAAGATTGACTGCAGCGTCACCCCGCAGGTAAGCCGGGAAGAGATCGACACCTGTTTGGGCAAGGGATTCGCGGTGACCCAAAGCCTGCTCACCCAGCTTGCCCACCAGGCCGCCTGCGAGGACGTCATGCGCGACGCCAAGGCCGAGCTGTTCGAGGAAGAGCAGCAGCCCTGACGGCATGATCCTGCTACCCAGCAGACCCACACCCCACTCGGCCCCGGCCGGTTGGGTGTTCTGCTTTTCGGCCTATCACTCAGAACAGGCTCATCCGCTTCATCACCCCGTCACGCCGAATCAGCCAGTGATAGAGGGCGCCGGTGATATGCAGGCTCACCAGCCCCAGAATCGTCCAGCCCAGCCAGCCGTGCCACATGAACAGCCGCTCCGAGAGCGCCTCGTTGACCCCGACGACACCGGGCAGGTGCCAGTGAAGGAACTGCACCGGGAAATCGCCGCTGGCGGTGGCCGCCCAGCCCAGCATGGGCTGGGCCAGCAGCGCCACATAGAGCGAGTAGTGCACGGCGGTGCTGAGAACGCGCTGAAAGGGGTGCAGCGGCGGGTCGTGATCGGGCACCACAAACAGCAACCGAGAGATCAGGCGCACGGTCATCAGCGCCAGAATCGCCACACCCAGGGACTTGTGAGAGGTGTAGAGGAAGTCGGTCCCGGCGCGGCCAAAACGCTCCATGGCGCCTTCGAAACCGAGAAAGCCAAGGGTCAGGCCGCTGGCCAGGGACAGCAGCATCACCACGGCCACCAGCCAGTGCAGCACGCGATGAGGATAGGCGTAGCGATCCGTCTCCGACATATCGTTCTCCAAGGAAGCGAGACTGGGCATGGCTTTAGCCTAGTCAATGCGGAGCACGACGCCGGGCTGCGCCGCCAATTCTGCTTCAACGCCCGGCGTAGCGCCAGGCGGTGAACACCCACCGAATAAGGGCAAATTCGCGACATTGTCGCCATTTGGCGCCCATCTCCCGCCATCTCCAACAGGGCTTGCCGCCCTCACTGAAGCCGGTTACCATGGCCACGCCCTCGAGGTATATTGCATCGCAGCATGCGATAGCTGCATCATGAGATCCGTGAGGTAACCCTATGGGAACCCGATCGCGCCTGTTCCTGACCTGCTGCCTGACGGCGGCATTGACCCTCGGCACCCACGCCGCCCTGGCCCACCAGATCGAGGCGGAGCCCCAGGAAGGCATTGCTTCCTTCTACAGCGACCGTTTTCAGGGCGCCACCACCGCCAGCGGCGAGCGCTTCGATCAGAATCAACTGACCGCCGCGCACCCCGACCTGCCCTTCGGTACCGAGGTGGTGGTAACGCGCGTGGACAACGGCCGCGAGGTGACGGTCGTCATCAATGATCGCGGCCCCTTCGTTCGCGGGCGAATCATCGACCTCTCCAAGCGTGCCGCTCGTGAGCTCGGCATGATCAGCCGCGGCATCGCGCCGGTGGTGGTCACCGCCGTGCAGTGATCCTCAGCCGCGCGCGGTTGCGGGCAGGGCCTCGCGGATCCGCTCGGCCGCCTCGGCCAGCGCCTCGGGCTCGGCCTGTGCAAGCCCCTCCACCCGGATATCCTGCATCGCATCAATCGGCACCAGGTGGATGTGCACGTGCGGCACCTCCAGGCCGACCACCAGCATGCCCACCCGCTCACAGGGGTAGGCGCGCTTGAGCGCCTTGGCCAGGGTCTGGGAAACCCCCATCAGGTGAGCAACGAGATCGGCCGGCAGATCGTCCCAGTGGTCGACCTCCTGACGGGGGATCACCAGCAGGTGGCCCGGCTTCATGGGGTTCAGGGTCATGATCGCCACGCACTGGTCGTCTTCCCAGACGAAGTGTCCCGGAATCTCGCCCTGAATGATGCGGGTAAAGATGCTTGCCATATTGGTGACCTCCAGACAGAAAAGCATAATATGCCACAGCCGGCGCTGGCAGGGTCACCGTGGCGGCATCAGGGCTCGATGCCACGCAGCCAGCCGTAGACTGCGCCCAGCACGGCGCCGAACACGATATGGCCCACCAGCGTGGAAAGCGGTGCCGCCAGCCCGAAGCCCAGGCCGAAGAAGCCCGAGCCAGCCAGGGGAACACCGTGAGCATCACCACCACCCAGGCCACCAACCCGAAAACCAGGCCGCGCCGCACCCGGGTACCACCGGGTAGCATGGGCGCCAGCAGCCCGAACAGGGTGCCCCATATCAGCCCCCCGACCACGAAGTGGATAAGCCACCCCACCATGATGCTATCGGGGGTGCCCAGCGCACTCTGGGCCGTCAGGTTCATGATCTCGATGGGGTTGTACCAGGGCATCAGCCCCGCCGACAGACGCAGGATCAGGAACATTGAGATGACCAGGGTGGCCACCAGTCCCGCCACGATACCTCTCCAAAGACGCGCGAGCATGTCACACCTCCCAAGGTCGCTGTCGTCAGACTCAGTATAGTGCAGGGGGAATTTCCTCCTACCGACAGCACCCGGCGCGCCTCTGCGTCAGTCGCAGAGGGCGCTCAGTCGCCTGAGGTCACCGGCTCGAGTTTGTCCTGGGTCCGGGTCGCAAAGTCGCTGGCGGCATGGCGCTCATGGAGCTGCATTCCCAGGTCGCCGAAGGTGCGATTGACCATCCGCCCGCGCTGTACCGCGGGGCGGGCATCGATCTCCTGCGCCCAGCGCTGCACGTGCTCATACTCCTGCACCTGCAGGAATTCGGCGGCGTCATAGAGCCGACCCAACGCCAGCTGGCCATACCAGGACCAGTTGGCGATATCGGCCAGGCTATACGCCTCCCCGGCCAGGAAGCGATGCTCGGCCAGGCGGCGATTCAGCACGTCTAGCTGGCGCTTGGCCTCCATGGCGTAGCGGTCAATGGCGTATTCGATCTTCTCCGGGGCATAGGCGTAGAAGTGACCGAAACCGCCGCCCAGGAAGGGGGCGCTACCCATCTGCCAGAACAGCCAGTTCAAGGCCTCCGTGCGGCGAGCATGATCGCCGGGCAAGAACTCACCGAACCGCTCCGCCAGGTAGAGCAGGATGGAGCCGGACTCGAACACTCGGGTAGGCGGCGTCGTAGTGTGGTCCATCAGAGCCGGAATCTTGGCGTTGGGATTCACTTCGACGAAGCCGCTGCCGAACTGCTCGCCCTCGGTGATTCGGATCGGCCAGGCGTCATACTCCGCCCCCTCATGGCCCAGCGCCAGCAGCTCCTCCAGCATCACCGTCACCTTGACCCCGTTGGGGGTGGCGAGAGAATAGAGCTGCAGGGGTGCTGACCCACCGGCAGCGCCTTCTCGTGGGTCGGCCCGGCAATGGGCCGGTTGATGCTGGCGAACTTGCCGCCACTGGCTTTCTCCCAGGTCCAGACCCTGGGGGGCGTGTAATCGTGTCCTTGGCTCATGAAGCCTCCTGTTCAGGCAACGTGACAGGCATCCTGGCATTGGCGCCGCTGCGGGGGCCGCCAGGCCCAACAATCTCCCTCCGACAAACGATAGCCTGTTAAGGTTTCATTGGCTAAGCCATCGCCTCCTGAGCATCGACAAATGAATACCGAAATCCTTTGACCCACATCGCCAAGCATGACACCGTGGCACCAGTTGGTTGGCAAGTATGCATAGTTTCAGCAGCATTCGAATTCTTTCGTTCGATAGCCTGTCATTGTATTCCTTGTTGTACCCGCTGCTCATCTGGGTAATACCAGGATATATTGCAATGCGCTAAGCGCGAGAGGATTTCTTATGACGACTGGCACAGTCAAGTGGTTCAACGATTCAAAGGGTTTTGGCTTTATTTCGCCCGCTGACGGCGGCGACGATGTTTTTGCCCATTTCTCCGAAATTCAGGCGGAAGGCTTCAAGTCTCTGCAGGAAGGCCAAAGCGTCTCCTTCGACGTGACTCAAGGCAAGAAAGGCCTTCAGGCTTCGAACATCAAGGCACTCGCCTGACCTAAGGGTCATGCGAGTTCTCGAACCCTAGGGGTTCGACATCAGGGCCCGCCTCGGCGGGCCCTGATGCGTTTCAGCTTCCCCACCCTGTTCGAACAGCCGTCGCTACTCCTGCTTGCCGACCAGCCAGTGGGTCACCCCCAGCGCCAGCACCACCGCCGCAATCGCCAACATCTCCTCGGCCGAAATGGTTTCGATATCCAGGATGATCACCTTCCGCGCGATGGCCATCAGCGCCGTGGCGATCACCAGCCGGATAGGCAGGACGTTGGTTCCCAGGTAGAGCCGAATGTTGATGAAGATCTCCACGGCGATCAGCACCACCATGAAGGCGCCGAAAATCACGAAGATGTCACCGACTTCGAACAGCAGCACCGGCGGCGCAAGGAACTTGGTGTAGAGCACGTAGATGACATCCAGCACGCCCCAGATGATCACCAGCACCATCAGCACCGCCAGCAGCTTGATGGCGTAGCGGATGACGACGTGCAGCCGCCGGATCAGCGGATCCTCGTGCTCCTTGGGCAGCTCGTCATGCATCAGCTGCGGTCCACGGTGCGGCGGTTTCTGGTCAGGCTCCATGGCGAATCTCCCTCATAGGCCCGGCGACACAGGGTTCGCGGCGTGCGAGTGCCGGACAGCAAGAAGCATATGGTGCGCCTGGCAGCGGCGCCAGACGTTAATGCCCGCGCCGGCCGGTCCTTCAGGCGAGGCCGCAGCAGACCTTGAACTTGCGCCCGCTGCCGCAGGGACAGGGCGCGTTGCGGCCGGGCTTGAGCCGCTGCACGGCAGGATTGCCATCGACATAGCGCCAACGCCCCGCCTCGCGCAGGAAGCGCGACGCCTCCTCCAGCGCCGACCAGCGCCCGCCCTCGTGGAACGTGGCGCGGAAATGCACCCAGCCCTGCTCCCCCTGCTCGCCGCTATCCAACACCTCGAGCCGTTTCCAGGTGGTCGCAGCATCGAGCGGCAGGCTCGAGGGGCGGGTGCTGGGGTGCCAGGTGTCCAGCAGGTAGTCGGCCAGGCCAAGCACGAAGGCGCTGTAGCGCGAGCGCATCAGCGCCTCGGGGGTCGGCGCCGGCTCGCCGGCGTGGTAGCGCCCGCAGCAGCCGGTCAGGGCCTGGCCGCTGCCGCAGGGGCAGGCTGTGGTGCGATCGGGCTGTGTCATGCAAGTCGAACCTCCTGTGGTGGGGAGCCACCCGGATCGGGCCCCCGTTGCCAGATTCGCCGGCCGGCACAGTGCCCGGGAGATCGTCCCGCAAAGGGTGATGATAGGGTGTCATGCCGCCCGGATAGAATCATCGCTCCGGCGTATCGTCCCGGTCGTTCTTGCCGGAGGCCTCGGGCACCTCCCAGGTGACCAGAAATCGCTGATCGAAAAAAGGTCGGCGCGAAGATGCCGCCTCGCACGGCAACCTCTATGGTCGTCATTGTGATCAGGCGCTTGGTGATGGCTACCCGCCCTTGACGATAGTCGAGGCGCCCGGGCCCCACCACCAAGCCGCGCCCGAGGCTACCCCAGCACCATGCCCCCTCCCCTGTGCCGAGCGGCAGACCTGGCGGTGCGGCACGGAAAGCGATCTAAAATAAATGCCACAAGCAGATAAAAACACTGAAAACAAAAATTAAAATAGTGATTTCATCTTAATTATCAGGACATATCCGATTTTCTGGGAAGCACTGCTAGACTCCCTGCATGACAAGCTCCGCCCGCGGCGGAGCTTTCCATTTCCATCGGCAGGGAGACTCTCATGGCCCGCAATATCCTCGTTCTTGGTGCCGGCATGGTCGGCGTATCAGTGGCCTGGCATCTGGCGCGTCGCGGCCATGACGTCACCCTGGTGGACCGCCGCGAGCCGGGGCTCGAGACCTCCTTCGGCAATGCCGGCATCATCCAGCGCGAGGCGGTGCGCCCCTACGCCTTCCCCGGGATATCGGTACCCTGCTGCGGGTGGTGCCCAACCGCCAGGTGGACATTCGCTACCGCCCTACCGGCATGATGAGTGCGGCGGGCCCGCTGCTGAACTACTGGCTGAACTCGAGTGGCAAGCGCTACGAGCGCATCGTGACCGAGTGGGCGTCGCTGATCATGCGCTGCCAGGATGCCCACGCGCCGATGATCGAGGCCGCCGGCGCCGAGGCGCTGGTGCGCCAGGGCGGTTGGCTGGAGCTCTACCGCACCCGCAAGGCGTTCGAGGAGTGCCAGGACAAGGCCAGAGAGAACCACGAGCGCTTCGGGGTCGAGTATGAGGTGCTCGACGCCGAGGCGCTCTACGCCATGGAGCCGCATCTGGGCAAGGGGCTGATCGGGGCGATCCACTGGACGCAGCCCTGGATGGTCTCGGACCCGGGCGGCCTGGTGCAGGCCTACGCCCGCAGCTTCGAGGCGCAGGGCGGGCGGGTAGTGCAGGCCAGCGTCGAGGATGTGCTCCAGGTAGAAAGCGGCTGGCGGGTCGAGACCAGCGAGGGGCCACTGGAGGCCGAGGAGGTGGTGGTGGCCCTGGGCCCCTGGGCCGGCGACATGCTGGAAAGGCTGGGCATGAAGGTGCCGCTGTTCGTCAAGCGCGGCTACCACATGCACTACTCCTCCGAGGAGGGGGCCAAGCTCAACCACTGGGTGATGGACGCCGAGAAGGGGTTCCTGCTCGAGCCGATGCGGGCGGGGATTCGCCTGACCACGGGCGCCGAGCTGGCCGACCTGGACTCGCCGCCCCAGTACAAGCAGCTGGCCGCCGCCGAGAAGGTGGCACGCAAGCTGTTCCCGCTGGGCAAGCGCCGCGACAGCCAGCCCTGGAAGGGGGCGCGCCCCTGCATGCCGGACATGAAGCCGGTGATCGGCCCCGCCCCCGACAAGGCCGGGCTGTGGCTCGCCTTCGGCCACGGCCATCAGGGCTTTACCCTGGGCCCGGCCACCGGCGAGCTGCTCGCCCAGATGATGGATGGCGAAGAACCTGCGGTGGACATGGCCCCGTTCCGCCTCGACCGCTTCTGAGTGCGAGGTCCATGACCCAAGCGGGCGCCCTGGCGGCGCCCGCACGAGATGCGGCTCGGTACGATTGCTGGGCGGCTCATATTTCCTTACGGAGCGATCACAGACTCTTTTCCTTCTCCCCCTAAGCGAACTACAGTGGAGGCAAGGGCCGCATGATGTAGCCGCTTCTGGAGCACACTCCCATGATCCACAAGATCTTCATCTCGCTCATGCTGGCAGCGAGCCTCGCCCTTGCCGGCTGCGCCAATCATTATCGAGGCCCTTCCGAGCAGGCCGGCATGGTCATTGGTGGTGTACTGGGCGGCGTGCTGGGCAGCCAGGTCGGCGCAGGACGCGGCCAGACCGCCGCCATCATCGCCGGCACTCTGGCAGGTGCAACCATAGGAGGCGCCGTGGGCCGGTCCATGGATGACACGGATCGGCTCAAGACGGCCCAGACCCTAGAGACGGTGCGCACCGGCGTGCCCGCGGTATGGTTGAATCCGGATACTGGCGTCCAGTACCGGGTGACACCCACCCGCACATTCGAGGCTGCCACCGGCCCCTGCCGGGGATACACCATCGACGCCTCCATCGACGGGCGCATGCAGCAGGTCCATGGCACGGCCTGTCGCCAACCCGACGGTAGCTGGCATGTGCAGAGCTGAGCCGACATCAGCTCTCTGGCGGGGCATTGAGCCGTCTCTGACGTAGTCGTCGGGGTCGTCCAGCACCACGCCGCCCCGGGGATAAGGCAATGAGGGCCTGTTCTGTTCCCTTTTCAGGCCAGGGCCTGCTGCACCAAGGCCTCGCAGCGCTGGTGGGCCGGCCGCTCCCTCAGCCCGGCCCAGTAGGCCTCGAACTCGGGGCGGCGGGGAATCGTGCCGAACTGCATCCCCCAGCCGAGATGCGAGCCGATGTAGATATCCGCCGCACTGAAGGTCTCACCGGCGATGTAGCGCCGCTCGGCCAGGGCGCCAGCCAGGGTATCGAGTACTGTCCTCATGCCTACCCTCGTGCTGCTCCTGCCGTCTACAGGGGGCCGGCCTGGCAGTGAGTTAACGAGGGCCTGTTCCTGCTTGCGAGGCCTTTCCCACCGCCATGGCCGACTCGGGCGAGACGCCCTGGGCCAGGGCCGCCTCCCGCTCCACGGCCAGGGCGCGCCGGAAGGCCTCCCGCTGCTGCAGGCGCTCCCAGTAGGCGGACACGGCGGGCTTGAAGCGCTCTCCCAGGCCAATATGGCTGGCCAGCAGCAGCGCATAGCCCACCGAGACATCGGCGGCGGTAAAGCGCCCGGCGCACAGGAAGGGCTCCCGGGTCAGGCGCGGTTCCAGGGTCCTCAGCCGGGAGAGGCACCAGCGGGCGTAGTCCTCCACCACCTGGGGCTGGCGCCGCTCCGGCGGCTCGAAGTGGCCGTAGCGCAGCACCAGGGTCTGAGGGAAGGTGAGGGTCGCCTCGCCGAAGTGCAGGAAGTTGAGGTAGTCGCCATAGGCGGGATCGTCCGGCGCCACCGCCAGGCCCGCTTCGGGGCGGCGGGAGGCGAGGTACTGGCAGATGGCCGCGGATTCGGTCATCGCCACCTCGCCGTCGAACAGCGCCGGCACCGTGCCCAGCGGATTGATCTCGAGGAAGGCCTCGTCACGCACCCGGGGCGGGAAGGGGTGCATCACCAGCTCATAGGGCAGCCCCAGCTCCTCGAGCAGCCAGAGGGGGCGAAGGAGCGGGCGCTGACGCAGTGGTGGAGTCGCATCATGGCAGGGTTCCATCGGCGGCGTTCAGGGCATGGTGCCCCGTCTTCGGCGGACGCGAAAGCCCCCGCTCCTCTGCCCCCAACGCTTCGCCGGAGCGGCATCCCGGCGAAGCAAGGTATCCGGGTCGCAGAGCAAGCGGCACATGGCAGCGCCCCTTCCCTTCAGGGTCGGCGCATGGCGGCGACCAGGGCGCTCGCCCCGATCAGGCTGCCGGCACCGGCGCGGTGAAGGATGCGGCGAAACCGGGCACTCAGCATCCGGCCGCCGGTGGTGGCCAGGAAGGTGAAGGCAAGATCGCTGAGCACGCCGATGGCCAGGAAAGTCGAGAACAGGATGGCCAACTGCGGCAACAAGGGCTGGCTCGGTGTCACGAACTGGGGCATGAAGGCCATGAAGAAGGCCAGGCTCTTGGGATTCAACGCGGTCACCAGAAAGGCCTTGGCCGTGCCGATCCGGATGTCCGTGCCCGTCGGCTGCAGGTCGCCAAGCCGCCCCGCCTCACGCCACATCTTGATGCCCAGATAGAGCAGATAGGCCGCCCCGAGCCACTTGAACAGCTGGAACAGCTCGGCGGAGGCCATCAGCAGCGCGCCCACCCCGGCGAACGACAGGGTCATGGCCAGCAGGTCGCCCAGGAAGAAGCCCGGCAGCATGGCCAGGGCGGCGCGTCGCCCGCGGTTGATCCCGGTGGTCACCAGCAGCGCCACCGCGGGGCCGGGAGAGACGATGATCAACAGGGAGGCCAGGCAGAAAGAGAGCCAGAGTTCCAACGGCATAGCGCGCTCCTCGCACGAGCGTCAGCGGGTCATATCGGCATTGTTCGGCATATGCTTAATCAAGCATCACTGCCGCCACCTCGAAAAGCAACAGGGCGCGCCGCGACGATGGCCTCGTCATCCACCGCGACGACGATGTCACCGGTCATGAGGACGTCGGGTCCTTCCCTTCTCGCACTTCTGATGTCTGGTGCTTGTTGTTCTGGAAGGCGTCGCTGAAGGCGGCGGCCAGGATGCCGGTGGGCATGGCGATGATGCCGATGCCCGCGACGGCGGTGAGGCCGGCGAAGAACTTGCCCAGGGCGGTGATCGGGGTCACGTCCCCATACCCCACAGTGGTCAGGGTGGCGATGCTCCACCAGAGCGCCCGGGGCACGCTGCCGAAGGCCTCCGGCTGGTCGGCCGCCTCCACCACATAGAGGCAGGCGGAGGAGAACAGCAGCAGCAGGCCCGCCACCCCCACGCTGAGCAGCAGCTCATGAACGCGCCGGCCCAGCGCCTCGCCCAGCGCCGCCCAGGCGCGGCTGAACCGTCCCAGGCGGGCAAGCCTCAGGATGCGGAGAATACGCAGCAGCCGCAGCAGGAAGGCGTTGTTATGGGAGAGGAAGCCCAGGAAGAACGGCAGGATGGCGATCAGGTCGATCAGCGCCCAGACGGAGAAGACGTAGCGGAGACGGCCCCCGAGGCCGCGGTAGCGCGGGTCCTCCCCCACCGCATAGAGACGCAGCAGGTATTCGAGGACGAAGAGGGAGACGAAGACCGCCTCGAGAGTGGTGAAGAGCCCCGGCGCCAGGCGACGCAGGGTCGGCTCGGTCTCGAGCACGGCGGCCACGGAAGCCAGCAGGATCAGCGCGCAGATGAGCTTGTTGAGCGGCGACAGGCCGGCACGCGGCCACGCCTCCGGCGCCAGCTGCCGATGGAGGGAGGCCCTATTCATGGCTCACCCCGGTCATGATTTACCCCGGCTTCGCCCTTCCCCGCTGACGCACCGCCCCGATCGGCGTGATGCCACTCCATGTGCTCCCCTTTTCCATTCCTGTCCCCGCGCCTCGGCATTCGCAGAGGCGAACCACGCCAGTTGGCGGGTGATCCTCTCCCCACCATGGCCGAAGCGTAACGCATCGCCGGCATTGATGTCGGGGCAGTTTTCAGGTCGATGGCGATCAGCAGGGCATACACCACCCCGACGCCGGCCTCACGCCTCACCTTCCCGTCGCCGGTAGACCCGGACCTGCCCATGGGCGGGCTCGAACCCTGCCACCTCCTCCGGCAGCGCCTCCCGGTTTCCCAGCACGACCAGGCCTCCGGGGTGCAGGGCACGATAGAGGCGGCGGGCGATGTCGCACTGCCGCTCCCGGTCGAAGTAGGTGAACGCCAGGTAGCGGCAGGCGATGAGGTGGAAGCGCCGAGCGGGAAACTCCCCGCGGATGTCGCGACGCTCCAGCTCGACGACCCGGCGGTACACGCCCCTGAGGCAGTAGTGGGCGTCGCGGCGCTCGAAGGCGGCGTCTTTCAGCGGCGGGGGCAGGTCCTTGAGGGCACTGGCCGGGTAGCAGGCCCGTTCGGCACGGGCGAGCTGGTGCGCGGCGATATCCGAAGCCAGGATCGTCAGGCCTAACTCGGGGAAGCGCGACTGGAGGCGCTCACGCCAGAGGATGGAGAAGGTGTAGGGCTCCTCCCCGGCGCCGCAGCCCAGGCTCCACAGCGCCAGGGCGGCGGAGCCCTCTGCCTGGGCCCGTTGGGCCAGCTCGGGGAGAAAGCGCTGCTCGAGCAGCTCGAATACCCGCCTGTCGCGCCAGAAGCGCGAGATGGTGATGGGCAGGCAGCCGTCGAGCACCCGCCACTCCTGCCGGTGCGCCTCCAGGTAGCGTCGGTACAGGCCGACGTCCTCGATGCCGAGCTCGTCCATGCGCTGCTGCACCCTTCGGCACACTTGCCGACGGACCTTGCGAAACCCCTGCCAGCGCATGCCGAGGCGAGGCAGGGCCCACTGCAGCAGGTCGACACAGTCCTGATCGTTCATGCTGTAAGGCTGCCGGATTTGATCGGACGTAGCGAGGGTCAATGGCGGTTCGAGGTGTTGCCGTTAGGCGGCGCTTGCCTCAGAACCGAATCGTTCCGCGCAGATAGGGGGCCACCTGCCCGGTGAGGATGACCCGGTCGCCCCGGCATTCACAGGTCAGTTGCCCCTGGCGGGCGCCCCCTTGCCGGGCCGTCATCCTCGTCTTGCCCAGCCGCCCGGCCCAGTACGGCGCCAGGGTGGTATGGGCCGAGCCGGTCACCGGGTCCTCCTCGACGCCGACCTTGGGCCCGAACCAGCGCGAGACGAAGTCGAATTCCCGCCCCGGCGCCGTGACCACCACGCCGCGCCCCGGCAGCGCCGCCAGCTTGGCCATGTCCGGCGCCAGCGCCACGACGAGGGCCTCATCCTCTACTGCGACGATGATGTCGTCGGTCATGACGACGTCGCCCTGGGCCACGCCCAGGGCGGCCAGCACCGGCTCGGGGTCGGCCATCGGCTCGGGCCGCTTGGCGGGAAAATCCATCGCCAGGCCCTCCTCGGTGCGGCTGACTCGCAGCTCGCCGCTGCGGGTGGCGAAGCGCAGCGTCTCCCCGCCTCGCCCAGTTCGTGGAAGATCACCCAGGCGCTCGCCAGGGTGGCGTGCCCGCACAGATCGACCTCGACCGCGGGCGTGAACCAGCGCAGGCGATAGCCTTCCCCTCTCGCACGAAGAAGGCGGTTTCGGACAGGTTGTTCTCCGCCGCAATGGCCTGCAGGGTGGCATCGTCCAGCCACTCGCTGAGCGGACACACCGCCGCGGAATTGCCCTCGAAGGGACGGTGAGCGAAGGCGTCCATCTGGTAGAGATCGAGTTCCATGGGATCCTTTATGGGGTCACTGGGATGATCATGAAGAATCACTGCCGTCGCATGGAAAAGCAACAGCCCCATCCGCCGGTTATTGCGGATGCGCCGGTGCAGGGTGGTGGTCCCGCATCGACAAGCTGCTACATCGCACCCTGCTGGATGAGCACTGGACTTCCCCGAAAATCTCGTTGATGATGTGGTTGGAGACTGTCTCCAGCAGCTCATATGGCAAGTACACCCAGCGGGCGGTCATAAAGTCGATGGTTTTCACGGCGTGCAAGGCGATGACCCATTCGTAGCGGCAGCCGTCGCCAACCAACTTCAGCGATGGAAACACAGCTTAGGTAGTGTGGAATCTGGTGCCTTTCATCTTGTCGGGCCTGTCTTTCAGCAGATAGTGTTCTTACCAATGACTACCCGCCTTGCGACTGCTGCATCCCCGGATCCGGTGCTGTTTGCTCAGAGGTGGTACTGTCCGGTGCGGAACGATCCTGACCTTGCCAAACGTGCGGTGGCACAGGCATACGATAGTGACGGCAGGCCGCGAGCAGGAGGGGGGCAGGCCAATTCGCACAGCACTCACTCGCTCATGCAGCGGATGCTCCTTCATTACGCGATTCAGTAGACTAAAAACGGCCTCTAGCGAGTCGTCGAGTGGCAGACCTGGTACCGACAACCCATGATCTCGATCACCATCCCAGAAAATCTCATCTGTTCGTCCGTCGGGAACCCAGACTTGGTGAGTCATGTTCGGAGCGTGCTCTAACAACGTGCTACGCAAGAGTTCTGCGCGCTCCTGATCTCCGATCATCGCAAGCCAAGCGAGTACGAAGGTGTAAAGAATCCCCGCGCGTGTATGCTCTTCGAAGTATGCATCGCTGCGGTCTCTGGGGTGGGCAAGGACATCTCGATAATCTGTCGCCGGCGTCGGATAGTGCTGCCGAGTTCTCAGTCCGTTGCACAGGTGATCGGACATGCCACGGATGTAATCGGCGACATTAGAAAGACGGCCACGCACGTCTGCAAGTCGCATAAACAGAGCCAGCTCGATCGCGTAATCGTCCCGAACGGGGGCGGCAAGCGCCGGGTTCGCGTTCAGCATCCCGATTGCTATGTTAAGCACCTTATCCGCCCTTTCACTCATTGCCTGCGCAAACGCCTCGTCCTGCGTGGCACTAATGGCATCCAACCATAGTCCGTGTAGAGATAACCTCCCCAGCGTCTCGAACAGCGCCATGTTGATGTCGACCGCGCTGCGTGAATTTACGGCCATTGAAAGCGCGTAGCGCTTATCGGCGAATGGCCCAATTTTCTCGACGAGAAGAAGGTTGGCGATGATGATGTGAAGTTTCAAGACCTGATCGAAATGAGCCAGCCGCTCCTGCCGCGTCGAACCCTTGCGCAGACGAGTATTATCGCAATGCGGCCAGCTGCGTAGCAGCACCAGCTCAGATGCTAGATACGCTGCCTCAAGGTTATCGGCGTCACGGGCCCATACAAAGAGTATCCAAAGGCACAGGTAGGCCTTGCGTAGCTGGCGTGTCCGCTCTATCTGGTTCTTCGGCTCAGTGAAGATGATATCGAGCAAATGGCGGAAATGCCGATAAGCGACGTCGGGCTGATCAAGCATCGCTAGCGCCTTCTGAAACACCCCCCGGTTCTCGCTCTCAATTAACTCTGCACGTAACATGCCGCTGAGGATCAGATCCGCGAGGCGGTCTCCGTTCCACTCGGCGAAGTGAACGTTGGCTTTTTCTTCCCTCCGGCAAAAGCCGCTCCACTGAGCGCGAACATCCTCGCGCATCTCGCCACCCATGCAGATACAGATGACGATAGGCATATCCGCTAGATGCGGCGGGATACGGTTAGGGATATAGTCATCCAGAATCTCATTGAGCGAGGGGCGCACAGCCTGCTGACCTGTGTCCCAATGCTCCCGTGTCAAATCTCCAGACTTGATTGTGAAAAGGAACAGGCTTCGAGCACCATCGCGAGCTGGATTGGGGCCGACTGCAGCGACGTCGACACCTGCTTGCCGCGTGCCACGACGGGGACGGGTTAGAACTTCGAACCCACTCTCGGCCAGAAGATCGGGCAAAATAGCGTCGAGTTCGTCGCGTTCACGCAACGAGCGCAGATAGTGTGTCACGACGAGTTTCATCGTTGTTCTCGTGGTTCAAGCTTGAAGTGGACAAGCATGTGGTCGAGCCCGACTGGGTCAACAATATTTAGGAGAGGCAACTCGGACGAGATCGAGAACGATTTCATCTCGATCTCGGTTAGATGCGTGGCACCCTCACCGGTATGAATCGGCGTCAGCGACGAGCGGCCATACAGGATGTATTGTTTGGTGATTATATCCTCAAATATAGATTTTCGCCTCCCCTGCGCCATACCCCGTTCCATCTTCTCGTTCCACTGAACACGCTCTGACTCGCGCTGCATTTCGCTGGGGTGCAATTCAACCAAACGCTCAATACCCGCCATCGCGTCCTTAAATGCAGCCTTCCGTACGAGTAGTTCAGTAATACCAGAGCCGTTCGCTCCGCCGCCTCCGACATAGCGCTCAAGGTATTCCTTCAGCTTGCCACCATAGCTCAGGAGCAAGGGGTCGTAGATCAGACTGAAGACGTCACTTGCGATATCCGGATCTCCATCGCGAAGTACCGCTAACGGTATGGCAACCGCTGCCAGCGGATCGATAAAGAACCATCCGACAGCCTTGCGGCAGAGAAACAGCTGATCCGATGGCTCCGTTGGCAGGGACGACGCAGGGATTGAGAACGGTGGGTCAACGTTCCCAGCACTGCACACTTCGTTCGCCACGCATTTACGAGTGTGCACACTCCCATTAAGCAGCCAGTGAATAACCGCCCTACCAAGCACGTCAGTACCTGCTTGCGTCAGCGCATGGTAGGCACCCTGGAACGCGTCCAGAGTAATCCGTCCCTTTGAACGATCAATCAATTCACCAAGCAGGTGGATTACCTGTTCAGCGCACCCATCTCTCACAAGTTGGCATGAGGCATGATCAATTTTCGCGATGGTTCCAGTATTGCCTGGATCAACATCTACAACGGTATAGAGACACAGGTCTATGGCGTTCTCTGTGAGCCCTTCTCGATAACACCACAGGAGATCTGCCGCCAAGTGAATCGCGAATGGGCTGCGCGTCTGAAGGATCCGTTCGAGTTGTTCATCGAAACTGACTGGTGCGTATGCTTTTCGCTTTGCAGCAGCACGGTAGCCCGCTTCGAGGGACCGAAGGGCGATGTCCTCTTCGTCGCTGGATGCGCCCTGGAGCAGTGTGTCGAGTACCTCACCGTAGTGTTCACCCAATTCCATGGCACCCAAAGCCGAGATGGCTGCGAGCTTCGCTTCTCGACTGTGAGCTTGCGCGAAAATTAGGCCTTCCTCGACATCAGCGTTCATTAGGAGAACCGTGAACAGTTGACGCAGAGCAAGATTATCGCCGGCACGTACTGCTTCATAGACCTTGGAAGATCTAGCTGGGTCCTTCTTCGTCCATTCCCCAAAAGCGTTACTCGGGGCGCCAGAAGCCAAATCGTTGCCGCCTGCATCGAGCAGGCACGTGATGAAGGCGAGAAGGACGTCCTGATCTACATTCAGATGGGGAATCAGATCGCATAGAACATTCTGGACTAGGAAGAAGCGCGGTCCCACCAGCTCCGCCAGCGCTTCTTCGATATGGTGGTCAATCGGTGGCGCATCGGTAGCGTTCAATATGGCCGCGAGCGTCTCGATCCACACAGAATAGCGATCGTCCAGAGGCTGACATTCCCAATCCGCAACAGTACGAATCAAACCGCGTATGCGGAGCTGCGTAGCCAATTCCGTCGCGTCTATCGGTGTCCCCTCTGTCGCCATTAGTCTACCCATTAGATTCTTTGTTTCCAAAATAGCTTATAAGATTCTCAAAGCCGATGGAATTGATATGCGTGCTTCCACTCGATCGTCGCGGGGGGCTTGCTGCTGACGTCGTAGGAGACGCGGGATACGCCGGAGAGTTCGTTGATGATGCGGTTGGAGACCTTCTTCAGCAGCTCGTAGGGCTGGTGGGCCCAGCGGGCGGTCATAAAGTCGATGGTCTCCACGGCGCGCAGGGCGATGACCCACACCCGCCGCCGTCAGCTAGGCATCAGCGCCCTTCCTTGGCCTCTTCCAGGACTCGCTTCTGGCGCGCAATGGCATTGCTGATGACCTTGGCACGCAGTGCCTGCTTCTGCTCATCGGATGCATGTCGATGAAACCAGGTCAGCAAGGTTTTCTCGACCGAGGCTGGCTGATCGATATTTTTGTTCATCCGTTCCTATCCCGCTTGACCTGCTGCTCAAGACTTTCAGCTATTCAAATGTCAGCGGACCTATCTGCTTCCCTCTGGCGAACTTGTAAGCATTCCTTAGAGGTTGCCTCTGGGGCGAGGCCCCGACCCGAACAGACGGAATGAAGACAGGAAACCCGCCACGCGGGCGGGTTTCCTGGAGACTCAGCACGGCGACAGGCTCACTCCCACTCGATCGTCGCAGGCGGCTTGCTGCTCACGTCGTAGGTCACCCGCGAGACGCCGGAGAGCTCGTTGATGATGCGGTTGGAGACCTTCTCCAGCAGCTCGTAGGGCAGGTGGGCCCAGCGGGCGGTCATGAAGTCGATGGTCTCCACGGCGCGCAGGGCGATGACCCACTCGTAGCGGCGGCCGTCGCCGACCACGCCGACCGATTTCACCGGCAGAAAGACCGCGAAAGCCTGGCTGGTCTTGTGGTACCAGTCGGCGTTGTGCAGCTCCTCGATGAAGATGGCATCGGCCTCGCGCAGGATGTCGGCGTACTCCTTCTTCACCTCGCTGAGAATGCGCACGCCCAGGCCCGGCCCCGGGAAGGGGTGGCGGTAGACCATGTCGTAGGGCAGGCCGAGTTCGACGCCGAGCCTGCGCACCTCGTCCTTGAACAGCTCGCGCAGCGGCTCCACCAGCTTGAGCTTCATGGTCTCGGGCAGGCCGCCGACGTTGTGGTGGGACTTGATCACATGGGCCTTGCCGGTCTTGGCGGCGGCGGACTCGATCACGTCCGGGTAGATGGTGCCCTGGGCCAGGAAGTCGACGCCCTCGATCTTGCTGGCTTCCTCGTCGAAGACGTCGATGAAGGTGTTGCCGATGATCTTGCGCTTGGCCTCGGGGTCGGCCTCGCCCTCGAGCTTGCCGAGGAAGCGCGCCTCGGCGTCCACGCGGATCACCTTGACGCCCATGTGTCGGGCGAAGGTCTCCATCACCTGGTCGCCCTCGGCCTTGCGCAGCAGGCCGTTGTCGACGAACACACAGGTGAGCTGGTCGCCGATGGCCTTGTGCAGCAGGGCCGCCACCACCGAGGAGTCGACGCCGCCGGAGAGGCCCAGCAGCACGTGGCGGTCGCCCACCTGGTCGCGCACCCGGGCGATCTGGTCCTCGATGATCTGGGCCGGGGTCCAGAGCCGCTCGGCGCCGCAGATGTCCAGCACGAAGTGCTCGAGGATGCGCTGGCCCTGCAGGGTGTGGGTCACCTCGGGGTGGAACTGCACCCCATAGAAGCGTTTCTCCTCCCAGGCCATGGCGGCGATGGGGCAGCTCGGGGTGGAGGCGGTCACGGTGAACTCGGCGGGCACCCGGGCCACCTTGTCGCCGTGGCTCATCCAGACGTCCAGCAGGCCGCGGCCGGTCTCGTGGTCGACGTGGTCCTTGATGTCCTTGAACAGGGCCGTCTCTTCGTCGACGCGCACCTGGGCGTAGCCGAACTCGCGCTTGTTCGAGCCCTCCACGGCACCGCCGAGCTGCTCGGCCATGGTCTGCATGCCGTAGCAGATGCCCAGCACCGGCAGGCCCATCTCGAACACGCACTCAGGCGCGCGGGGCGAGCCGAGCTCGGTGACCGACTCCGGACCGCCGGCGAGGATGATGCCGTTGGGGTTGTACTCGCGGATCTCGGCCTCGGTGATATCGAAGGCACGGATCTCGGAGTAGACGCCGATCTCGCGCACCCGGCGGGCGATCAGCTGGGTGTACTGGGAGCCGAAGTCGAGGATCAGGATCTTGTGGGCGTGAATGTCAGTCATCTGGGGGCGTCTCTACTCGTATGGCGACGGGCCATGCTCACGGCGCATGAAAGAATAAGCAGCGTCGCTGGCTGAGCGTCAGGCTAGGCGAAAACGGCCGAAGCAGCGGAGTTGACGTGTTTGTCAATGAGCATGCTAAGGCCGTTTTCAACAACGCATGGCGCCAGTCCAGCGGCGTTGCTAGCCGGCTCGGTAGTTGGGGGCTTCCTTGGTGATTTGCACGTCATGCACGTGGGACTCGGCGAAACCGGCCCCGGTGATCTGCACGAACTGCGGCTTGGTGCGCATCTCCTGGATGTCGGTGCAGCCGGTGTAGCCCATGGAGGCGCGCAGCCCACCCATCAGCTGATGGACGATGGCGCTCATCACGCCCTTGTAGGGTACGCGGCCCTCGATGCCTTCCGGCACCAGCTTGTCGGCGCCGGCATCCTTGTCCTGGAAGTAGCGGTCGGAGGAGCCCTGGCTCTGGGCCATGGCGCCCATGGAGCCCATGCCGCGGTAGGCCTTGTAGGTACGGCCCTGATAGAGCTCGATCTCGCCCGGCGCTTCCTCGGTGCCGGCCAGCAGGCCGCCCACCATCACCGTGCTGGCGCCGGCGGCCACGGCCTTGGCCAGGTCGCCGGAGAAGCGCACGCCGCCGTCGGCGATCAGCGGGATGTCGTACTCCCTGAGCGCCTCGGCGACGTTGGAGACCGCGGTGATCTGCGGCACCCCGACGCCGGCCACCACGCGGGTGGTGCAGATGGAGCCCGGGCCGATGCCCACCTTGACGCCGTCGGCGCCGGCCTCGGCCAGCGCCCTGGCCGCCTCGGCGGTGGCAATGTTGCCGCCGATCACCTGCACCTGGGGAAGTGCTCCTTGGCCCAGGCGACCCGGTCGATCACCCCCTTGGAGTGGCCGTGGGCGGTGTCGACGATGATCGCATCGACCCCGGCCTCGGCCAGGGCGGCGATGCGGTCGGGGGTCTCGGGGCCGGTGCCCACGGCGGCGCCGACCAGCAGGCGGCCGTCGCTGTCCTTGGCTGCGTAAGGGAAGGTGCGCGCCTTCTCGATGTCCTGGAAGGTGACCAGGCCGCGCAGGTGGAACGCCTCGTTGACCACCAGCATCTTTTCGACCCGGTGCTCCTGCATCTTGCTCTTGATGACATCAAGACCGGTGCCCTCGGTCACGGTGACCAGGCGCTCACGGGGGGTCATGATATCGGCCACGCTGTCGCCGTGGTTGGGCTGGAAGCGCATGTCGCGCTCGGTGACGATGCCCACCAGGGCCTCGCCCTCCACCACCGGGAAGCCGGAGAAGCCGTGCTCCTGGGCCATGGCCAGCAGGTCCTCCAGCTTGGCCTTGGGGCCCACGGTGACGGGGTCCTTGACGATCACGCTCTCGTGCTTCTTGACCTTGCGCACCTGCGCCGCCTGCTGGGCGATGGTCATGTTCTTGTGGATGATCCCGATGCCGCCCTCCTGGGCCATGGCGATGGCCAGGCGGGCCTCGGTCACGGTATCCATGGCGGCGGAGACGAGCGGGATATTGAGAAAGAGATTGCGGGTCAGGCGGGTTCTGAGGCTGACGTCCTTGGGCAGGACCTCGGAGTAGCCGGGCACGAGTAATACGTCGTCGAACGTAAGAGCTTCTTGGGCCATACGTAGCATAGTCGGCAACACCCAGTGGACTGGTGAGAGGGAGGGGAGCGAAGTTAATCCACCATTATAGCGGCCAAGGGCGGGTGGCGTCACGGGGTGGGCAGGCCTCGCCGACATGGTAGCCTGTCGGTCTCGCCCAGCCCCGGAAGCCCAGCCATGCCCCCCACGACCGACCCCACCCTCTCCGTCAGCGACCTCAATCGCCTGGCCCGCCAGGCGCTGGAGCGCGATATCGGCGAGGTGTGGGTGGAGGGCGAGCTCTCCGGCGTCTCCCGCCCGGCCTCGGGGCATGTCTACTTTACCCTCAAGGACGCCTCGGCCCAGCTGCGCTGCGTGCTGTTTCGCACCCGGGCGCGCTTCGTGGCCGCGCCGATGCGCGACGGCGACCGGGTCAAGGTGCGCGGGCGAGTGTCGCTGTTCGAGCCCCGCGGCGACTACCAGCTGATCATCGAGGCAGTGCAGGCGGCGGGCGAAGGCGACCTGCTGGCCGCCCTGGAGCGGCTCAAGCGGCGGCTGGCCGGTGAGGGAGTGTTCGCCAACGCCCGCCCCCTCCCTACCCGCCGCGCCACCTGCTGGTGCTCACCTCACCCAGCGGCGCGGCGATTCGCGACGTGCTGGCGGTGCTGGCGGCGCGCTGGCCGCTGGCCGACGTCACCCTGATCCCGGTGCCGGTGCAGGGTCGCGAGGCGGCGCCGGGCCTGATCGCGGCGCTGGGCCTGCTCAATCGCCAGTCGGCGCTGGACCCGCGCCGCGACGCGGTGCTGATCACCCGCGGCGGCGGCAGCCTGGAGGATCTCTGGGCCTTCAACGACGAGCACCTGGCCCGGGCGATCTTCCATTCCCGGCTGCCGGTGATGTCGGCGGTGGGCCACGAGGTCGACACCACCCTGTCGGACCTGGCCGCCGATGCGCGCGCGCCCACGCCCTCGGCCGCAGCGGAGCAGCTGGTGCCGGACCGGCGCGACCTGACCCAGCGCCTGACGGCCCTGGAGGGGCGCCTGCTGCGCACCACCCAGGGGCGACTCGACGGCGAGGCCCAGCGCCTGGATCACCTGCGCGCCCGGCTGCGCCACCCCGGCGAGGTGCTCAGCCGCCAGCGCCACACCCTGGCGGAGCTCGACGCCCGGCTGGAGCGCGCCCTGCGCCAGCGGCTGGCCGCCGAACGGCAGCGCCTGGCGCAGCTGCAGCGGCGGCTGGCGGCGCGCCCGCCCCGCCGCGAGGTAGAGCAGGCCGGCGCTCGACTGGACGCGGCCCGGGCGCGGCTCGACCAGGCCATGCAGCACGCCCTGACCCGGCAGCGCGAGCGCCTGGCGGGCCTCGCCCGGGAGCTGCAGGCGGTGAGCCCGCTGGCGGTGCTCGGGCGCGGCTATGCCATCCTGCAGGACGACCGCGGCCAGGTGGTCCACCGCGCCGCCGATACCCGCCCCGGCCAGGCGCTGACCGCCCGGCTCGGCGAGGGGCGCCTACAAGTCGAGGTGAAGCGGCGCCTCAAGAAATAGGGGCTCCTAGCGCATTCAGGACTGCCCGCCGCCGGGCTTGAAGGCGCCGGGCTCGATCTCGTGGCGGTTGAGCAGCTTGTAGAAGTCGGTGCGGTTGCGCCCGGCGATCCGCGCCGCCTGGGTCACGTTGCCCTCGGTGATCTTGAGCACCTTGATCAGGTAGCTGCGCTCGAAGCCGGCGCGGGCGTCGCTGAAGGTGGGCAGGGCGCTCTCCTCGGCGGCCAGGGCCTGGGCCACCAGCGCCTCGGGGATCATCGGCGAGCTGGTCAGCGCCACGCACTGCTCCACCACGTTGACCAGCTGGCGCACGTTGCCGGGCCAGGCGCTGGTGGCCAGCAGGTTGAGCGCCTCCGGCGAGAACCCCTTGACGAAGGGTTTGTGGCGCGCCGCGGCCTGGGCCACCAGGTGGCGGGCCAGCAGCGGCACGTCCTCGGCGCGCTCCTTGAGCGGCGGCAGCCGAAGATTGACCACGTTGAGGCGGTAGTAGAGGTCCTCGCGGAACTCGCCCTGGTGCATGGCCTGGCTCAGGTCGCGATGGGTGGCCGAGAGGATGCGCACGTTGACCGGGACCGAGGCCGTGGAGCCCAGGGGGCGGATCTGGCGCTCCTGCAGGGCGCGCAGCAGCTTGACCTGCAGCGGCAGCGGCATGTCGCCGATCTCGTCGAGAAACAGGGTGCCACCCTCGGCGGCCCGGAACAGGCCGTGGTGCTCGCTCACCGCGCTGGTGAAGGCGCCCTTGGCGTGGCCGAACAGCTCGCTCTCCAGCAGCTGTTCGGGCAGCGCCCCGCAGTTGATCGCCACGAAGGGCTTGTCGGCGCGCGGGCTCGCCTGATGAATGGCCCGGGCCAGCAGCTCCTTGCCGGAGCCGGAGGCCCCGGTGACCAGCACGCTGACGTCGGAGGCCGCCACCATGCGCGCCTGCTCCAGCACCCGCTCCATTTCCGGGCTGCGGGTGATGATCTCGGCACGCCAGGCCTCGTCGCCCTCGCCGCCGGCCGGCGCCTGGGCCAGGGCCTCGTCGATGGCGGCGAACAGCTCGTCGCGGTCCACCGGCTTGGTGAGAAAGCCGAACACCCCTGCTGGGTGGCGCTGACCGCGTCGGGAATCGAGCCGTGGGCGGTGAGGATGATCACCGGCAGCCCCGGCAGCTGGCGCTGGATGGCTTGGAACAGCGCCATGCCGTCCATCTCGTCCATGCGCAGGTCCGATAGCACCAGGTCGGGGCGCTGGGCGCTCAGGCAGCGCAGCGCCTCCGCGCCGCTCTCGGCGGTGGTGACCCGAAAACCGCGACTCTCCAGGCGCATGCCCAGCAGGCGCAGCAGGCTGACGTCGTCGTCCACCAGCAGGATGTGCGCCCCGGTCTGGGATTCAGCGCGCACTTCGTTGCCGGCACGGCGGGTGCCGGGGGCCACGGGCCGTGGCATAGCGTGCAGTCGTGCCGCATCCATCACGTTATCTCCCAGTTGCCAGCCCCCTTCAGGGCGACTGCTGTCTCAGGTTGATGCTGCGCTCGATGGCGGTCAGCGCCTCGAGCTTCTCGGCCAGCTCGGCATTCTCGGCCTCGAGCTCGGCCAGCTCGCTGGCCGAGCGCGCCAGCCGCCCGGCCATGGCGCGCCGTCCTTCCAGCTCGTTGAGCCAGTAGCGCAGCAGCGGCTGCAGCTCGGTCGGCGCTTCACTCAGGTCGGCCTTGTACAGCTCCGAGGCCTGATCCCACTGGCGCTCGCTGCCCCAGGCAAGCACCACCGCGCGGGCCAGGCGGCGCTCGGCCTGGCTGCCTTCCAGGCGCTGCAGCATATCGCTGCGCCAGTCGCGGTCGCCGCGCTGGGAGGCCAGGCCGAAGGCCACCCAGTCGGGCAGCAGGCAGGCATCGTCGGTGAAGGCGGGCACCTCGGCCTCGCAAACCGGGGATACCTCCATCGCGGGCGCCTCGGCCTGCGAAAACGGCTGCTCGGGGAGCCACTGACAGCCCGCCAGCCATAGCGCCATTAGACAGGCGCCGAGAGGGCGAAACCTCATATCATTCATTCCTCGCGTCGATTCTCGTCTGGGCGGGCACCGCGTTGTCGGGGATTGTGCCAAGCGTCACCGGCCGATGCGGCAGGGCGAGTCGAAAACACACCGCCAGCGTCGGGTCGTCCACCAGCGTCAGCTCGCCCTGCTGCAGGCGGGCGCAGTCAGCGGCCACCGAAAGGCCGATGCCGGAGCCCTTGAGCGGCCCCTTGCGCCGGGTTCTCCCCTGATAGAAGGGCTCGAAGAGGCGATGGCGGTCCGCCTCGGCGATCGGCTCGCCGCTGTTGGCCACCTCCAGCCACAGCCACTCGCGGCCGGGCTGGGCCCGGATCACCAGCTCGCCGCCGTCCTCGCCGTAGGCGATGGCGTTGGACACCAGGTTGTCGAGAATGCGCCCCATGGCGGTCCGATCGGCGACCCACTCCAGCGGCCCGTCGAAGGCGGTGACCCGCATGCCCTTGTGCTCCAGCGCCAGGCGGTGCTTGGCCAGGGTGCTCTTGACCAGGGTTGCCAGGTCCAGCCGCTCCAGGCTCACGCGGCGGCTGTGCTGAAGGAGATTATAGTCGAGCAGCTGTTCGATGAGCCGCTGCAGCTCGCCGCCGCTGACGTCGATCAGCGTGAGAATCTCGCGCTGACGCGGGGTCATCTCGCCGGCCACGCCGTCGGCAAGCAGCGCCGAGCCCTCCCGCACGCTGGCCAGGGGCGTCTTGAGCTCGTGGGACATATGGCGCAGGAACTGTTGCTTCTGGGCTTCCAGCTCGCCGAGCCGCGACGACAGCCAGTCGAGCCGCTCGCTGAGCCGGACCAGCTCCGCCGGCCCCTGGATGGCCTGGGTCTCGGGCCCCTCCACGCCACTGCCGATGCCGAGGATACGGCGCTCCAGCTGGCGTACCGGGCGGATGATCAGCCAGCTGAACAGCAGCATCAGCGCAAGACTCGCCGAGACCAGCGCGCCGGTCTGCCACCACAGCCGCGTCTGCACCGCCTCGGCGCGCGCGCGGATCGTCTCGATGCGGGCATCGATCTGGCGGTTGGTGGCCTGGCGCATGGCCTCGGTGTGCTGGGCGAAGGGGCCGAACAGCGAGAGCCACACGCCCAGCGCCTCATCCTCCAGCTCACCGAGTCGGCCCAGCAGCACCAGCTGCTCGCTCAGCGCCAGGACATCGGGGTCGTTGGGCAGCAGCCGGCGATGCTCGGCCAGCAGGGCGGTGAATTCGGCGTGGCGCTCGGCGTAGATGTCGAGCAGGCTCTCCTGCTCGACCACCGCATACTGGCGAGCGCTGCGCTCCATTTCCAGCGCCAGGGCGCTGAGGGTGCGCGCCCGTCGGGTCTCCTCCACCGCCTGGCGCGCGCTGACATCGGCCAGCCGCGACAGCTCGGTGAGTGCCTGCCCGGCCTGGAACATCAGGACGCCGAGCGGCAGCATCACCACCAGAAAGGCCAGCAGCACCAGCTGCAGCAGGGAGCGTGGGCGCCAGCGACGCGAAACCCGTGAGGTCATGACCAGCGTACTATTCAGGAGTCGATAAGGGACCGCCATGGTGCATGCCTGCAGGATACCAGAGTTCAACGCCACACTCGGCGTTATGCCAACCGCCTGCGCCGCCGAAACGGCAAAAAAGGCTCTTCGCAGACTGGCGTGAACTGGGCCCTGTGGGAGGGACGGTTCGACGCCTCGACTTCAGCTCGCGAAGTAGCGCGCAGCGCTACCCATGGGGCGCCTGCGGCGCCTTCGCCCGGCAGAGCCGGCCTCCCACCAGAAAGCCTGCCAAACATGTTCACGCTCAAGTGCGATGAACCCAAAAAAAGGGCCGGCATGGCCGGCCCAAGTACGCAGGGAACTGAAGGGTTCGAAAGCATGGGCATCGTTCGCCTGGTCGAGCCATGTCCCACACTTTCGATGGGCCCGAGGGCCCCGAAGCGCTGCGCCGGCCGGTTAGCCACCAGGAGCGGGCCTGCGCAGGCGGGCGGCGAACCGCCCGGCTTCGTTCTTGCTGCGACATCGCCTCGGCCGGAGCCGGCGGCGCTGTCGCGAGATTCGATCCCCCGCAGGGGATGAGGCATCCGTGCCAGGGCTTCCGTGCCCTGCTGGTACCCTTCCTTGCCAAGCTGGCGGTACCCGTCTCATCGCAACCTTAGGTTACACATCGCGGAGCAGACACTGATCACCGTTGGGCCCGAGTGCACAGGGCATGGGGGTGGTACCCGAGCTTGCCGGTGATCCAAAGCGGTTCGAGCCGTTTGAACCGCTTCCGTTGCTCACCCAACCTATTGCCAGTTGCGTGCCAATAATAACCAAAAACCCAGTAATTCAACAGGTTAAAAACGCCACTCCAGCAGGAATCGAGGTTGAGCCGCGTCAATCGCGCATTTTCGTCGGTCTCGGGCAGGCATTTTGTTGCCATTTGGCGACGCCTATCGGGACAGAGAGGGAAAGCTGAATAAAATCAAATGAATAGGATGTTGCCAAATGCCGACATCCACCACTACCCTGACGCCTTGAGGCGACAGGGCGGCCCTCAAGCGGCCGGCTACATCACTATCGAGAGCTCGACGACACACCCTCAAGGCATCTCGATGCCCAGCTCATCGATGAAGTGGTCCCGTCGAGTGATCGCCATGGCGGCATCATCCCCGGCTACCGTGGCGCAAGCATTGATCAGGCACTCGGCCGCGGCGAAGAAGGCGACCATGCTATTGGAAATGAAGCTGGTCTCATGGGGCACCAGAATCGAGACACCAGAGTGTCGCACCAGCGGAGAGCTCGCATAGTCGGTAATGATCAACGTCTTCACGCCGTGTTCATGGGCGAGGCGACAGACATCGACTACCTGACGCGTGTAGGGCTTGCAGCTAGCGGCAACCAATACGTCGCCGGGCGACATCGCCGCGAGGCCTTCGGCGATGCCGTTACTGTAGTCGTTGAGCAGCCCGACATCGGCGCGAATCATGCCCAGGCCATAGGCGATGAAACTACACAGGGCATGGAACTGGCGCACCCCATAAAGCCGAATCCGATCCGCTGACATCACCGCCTGGGCGAAGGCCTCGAGATCCACCTGCGAGAGTCCCTGCCCGAAGCGCTCGATGTTCTGTTGGTTCTCCGTGCAGAGCCTGACGGCCTGGGCCTTGAGGCACTGCCGGTCGGCCTGCAGCGCCGCGCTGGCGTGATCCCGGTAGAAGGATGCGGAGTGGGACAGCGTGCTACTCAGCAGCACACTCTGCAGGTCGCTGAAGCGCTCGTAGCCCAAAGAGCGCGCCAGCCGTGAGATGGTGGAGGGATTGACCCCCAGATGGCGAGCAGCCGTGGAGATAGACAGCAGGGCCTGATCGCCGTTGAGTTCGATCAGCCTTGCCAGCACCTCCTGCGCCTTGGGCCCAAGGCGCAGCTCGGACTCCCCCGCGAGATGCGCAGGGAGAGTTCACGTAGGGCGTCAACCGTCTCGGGAGGACGAGCGGCACGGGTGGTGTCCGGCATAGAGGGGCGCGGCTCCTGGTCGATCATAAACCTGCCATGCTACCCCATCCGGGCCCGGTTGCATTACCGCCGTGGCCAGGGTGTTCTCCTGGTCGGGATCGTCCGGGTCCAGGCGCAGGATAGGCAGCCCGCTCCCCTGCCGGTCGTGAAGCACCGTCAGCGGATCGCGAGCCCCCTCCGCGACCAGCACATCGCCACGGAGCTGGCGATCCCGGGAGGAGTCGGTCACGATCTGGTGGGCCAGACCGCGGGGATGGTGCAAGGCATGATTGGCGTGAACCCATGGCGTGACGATCTCCTGCGCCGACACCTCGCCCCCGCCGAACTCGACGCTGATGATCGGACCGCCGGCGACCTCTGCCAGGGTGAAGTGAAAGCCGCCACTGCCGGGGTGACGGCGCAGCAGCGACAGCGCCGCCTCGACGTCGATCAGATCGAGCACCGCGCGGCCCAGCACCATCCGCGGAACCTCCGGCGCCAGCCCGGTCAGCCGCAGGTTATTGACCGCCTGCACCAGGCCGGCATTGTTGAACGCCAGGGTGTGTCCCGGCAGGGAACCCGGATAGCAGAAGGCGGTGAACCCCGGCCCCTGATCCGGCTCGCCCTCGAACATGAAGCAGTGGCCGGCAAGCTGCGGCAGGCCATCCTCATTGTGGGCGATCACAGGGCGGGTTCCCGGCACCACCAGGGTGGTGCAGCCGTCGGGCACGCTGGCCAGCAGGTCGCCGCGGCAGTTCCAGGCAAATACCGGCTCGACGGGCAGCTCCAGGCCCTCGGCGAGACCCTCGATCTCGGCCCATACCCTGGGGAAGTGACGCTGAGTGCTCGCGGCCATGCGCGCCACGGCCGGCCGATGCACCGGGTCGTTCAGGCGTTTCCAGAGCGGGGTCGGCAGCAGCCGCTCGTGGACCGCGCGGCGACCCGCCCGTCCCAGCGCCAGCCCCAGGGTCCGGGGGTCGCCGCTGGCCCGCTGCCAGCCGATCAGAGGAGTGTGGTCAGACATGGCGCAGAAAGTCCCTCATCCTGTCATTAGGTGGGCTATCGATCACCTCGGCCGGCTTGCCATCCACGGCAATCTTGCCGTGCTCCATGAAGATGAGCCGCGTGCCCACCTGCTTGGCAAAGGACATTTCATGAGTGACTACCACCATGGTCATGTGCTCGTCGGCCAGCGTCCGCATGACGTTGAGCACCTCTTGCTTGAGCTCGGGATCCAGCGCCGAAGTGGGCTCATCGAACAGCATCACCTTGGGTTTGATCGCCAGTGAGCGGGCAATCGCTACCCGCTGCTGTTGACCGCCGGAGAGCTCATGGGGTAATGCGCCTCCTTGTCGGCCAACCCCACCTTATCCAGCAGCTCGCGTGCATGACGCTTAGCCTCCTGGCGCCCCACATGGCGTACCTGCCGCTGCCCAAAGGCGATATTTTCCAGGGCCGTCATCTGCGGAAAGAGATTGAACTGCTGAAACACCATGCCCGCCTCCTGGCGGATCTCGCGCAGTACCTTGTTGCCCCCCTTCACGCTTAACTGATCGACAATCAGGTCGCCGCCGCTGATCATCTCGAGGCCATTGATACAGCGCAGCAGGGTCGACTTTCCGGAGCCAGAAGGGCCCACCAGCACCACTACCTCGCCACGGTGTACCTCCAGATCCACCTCATCGATCACTTTCAGTGAGCCGAAGTGTTTGGAAACATTGTGAAATTGAATAATGGCGCTCATAGAATTCTCATCCGCTTCTCGATCATCCGCAGGATCATCGTCAGGGTGCCGGTCATGATCAGGTAGAAAACCGCCACTGCCGTCCAGATTTCCACGGCACGAAAGTTGGCTGCCATGATCTCTTGACCGGTGCGTGTCAGTTCGCTCACCCCAATCACAATGAACAGCGACGTATCCTTGAGGCTGACGATACACTGGTTGCCCAGGGGCGGAATCAGTCGGCGAAAGGCCAGCGGCCCCACGATGTAGACGATGACTTTCCAGCGCGGCAATCCGATCGAAAGGCCTGCCTCGGTCAGCCCCTTGGAAATCGACAGCACCGCCCCGCGGACGATCTCGGCAATATAGGCGCCCGCATTGATCATGATCGCCAGAATCGCCGTCGTCATCGGATCGATACGGATACTGGCCAGCACGGGAAGCGCAAAATAAAGAAACATCACCTGAACAACGATAGGCGTGCCGCGGATCACCTCGACGTAAACGAAGGCGAGGCCATTGATGACATGCCCACCGTAGGCGCGCATCAGACCGACGATGGCACCGATCAGCATGCCGCCTGCCAGTCCCATTACGGTGATATAGAGCGTGACCCTGGCCCCGTCCATCAACTGGGGCAGGAATCCGGAAATAATGGACCAATCGACATTCATGCTCGAACCCCCGAGTTTCCATTTCGAGCGGGCGGGACACCCCACCCGCTCGGTGCTTTCTAGCCGATGAAGGGAGGGTTACTGAGCGCCATCTTCGCCGAACCACTTGGCGTAGATCTCGTCGTAACGGCCATCTTCGCGCATGGAGGCCAGCACGCCATTGACCGGCTCGACCAGCTCACTGCCCTTGGGGAAGGCGATACCGTACTCGTGCGCCATCATCTGCTCACCGACGGCCTTCACCTGGCCATCGCCTGCCGTCGCGATGTAATAGAGCACATTGGGCGTATCATGCATGGCCGCATCGACTCGCCCGGTCCGCAGCTCGAGATAGGCGTTATCGATGTTGGGAAACTGGCGCAGCTCGGTGTCGGTGAAATTCTCTCGAGCGTAATCTGCCGCAGAGGTACCGGTACGCACGGCGAGGGTCTTGCCGGCTAGATCTTCGGCGCCGGTAATGTCGCTATCCGTCGGCACCATGATGCGGAAACCGCTCTCATAGTAGCCGTCCGAAAAATCGATGACCTCGGCACGATCGGGTCGGATCGTGATGCCGGCGAGCGCGACATCGATCTGGCCAGTCTGCAGGCCGGGAATGATGCCGTTGAAGTCCATCGGCCGCAGCTCGTACTCGAGGTCCAGCTCATCGGAGATGATCTGCCACATGTCGATATCGAAGCCGACATATTCACCATCCTGCATAAATTCGAAAGGGACGAAAGCCGTATCGGTGGCCACCACCAGACGGTCGGCCTGAGCGGCAACAGCGGCTAGGGAGAGTGCGGCGGTAGCCGTCCAGATCGTCAACTTTTCCATGGAAGCGTTCCTCATCACTATTGATGTTGTTTGGGCAACGGAGGAGGAGCCTGACTGCTGCCATTGTGGGTGGTCGCGATTCGGCAGCGCCAAGTCCTGCAATTATATTTGCACAGAACGAAAGATCGGGCAAATATTTGCATCTAGAAGGCGCGACAGTCTGCCGCCGGCAGCCTTCTGCCGCCGGCGGTGCCTCAGAGTAAGGCGATGATCAGGCCAGCGCCTTGATCAGGATCTTGGACTGGCGGGCGTGGTTGTAGGTGTCGCGGCGCAGCGGCGGCAAGGCCTCGATATCGGCCAGGCGGAAGCCGTGCTCGAAGAACCAGTGGCTGGTATGGGTGGTCAGCGCGAACAGCGCCGTAAGCCCCAGGCGCCGGGCGCGTCGCTCGATCTCGTTGAGCAGCAGGGCGCCCCGGTCGCCGCCGCGATAGCCGACATGCACCGCCACGCAGGCCAGCTCACCCATGTCGGCCTGGCCGAAGCAGTGCAGCGCCGCGCAGGCGATCACCATGCCGTCGCGCTCGATCACCAGGTAGTCGTCGATCTCGTACTCCAGGCGCTCGCGGGAGCGCGGCACCAGCATGCCGCGCCGCTCTAGCGGCTCGAGCAGTTCCAGCAGGCCGCCGATATCGCCGAGCTCGGCGGCGCGCAGCTGCTCGTAGCGGTGCTGGGTGATCATGGTGCCCACGCCGTCGCGGGTGAACAGCTCGCCGAGCAGGGCGTCATGGTCATGCCAGGACAGCAGGTGGGTCCGCGCCACCCCGTGGCGGGCGGCGGCGCAGGCGGCGGTGAGGTGGCGGGCCTGCTCGCTGCCCGCCGCGGCGCCGGCCAGCAGCGGCTCGGCGTCGGCCGGGGTCAGCTGGCGCTGCAGGGCGCCGCTGTCGTCGTGCAGGCCGTCGGCCTCGCCGAGCAGAATCAGCTTGTCGGCCCCCAGCGCCATGGCCGCGTGCTGGGCCACCTCGGAGGCGTCCAGGTCGAACACCTCACCGGTGCTGGAGAAGCCCAGCGGCGGCAGCAGCACCAGCGAGCCGCGGTCGAGCAGCCCCTGGACCGCCGCGGCGCGCACCCGGCGCACCTCGCCGCTGTGGCCGAAGTCGATCCCCTCGCGCACCCCCAGCGGCTTGGCCATCACCAGGTTGCCGGACACCGCGGTCAGCTCGACGCCGTGCAGCGGGGTGTTGGGCAGCCCCAGGGAGAGCCGCGCCTCGAGCCACAGCCGCTGCTCGGCGGCCACCCGCTCGACGCAGCCCATGATCGCCTCGTCGGCCACCCAGCGCCCATCGTGACGCTTCGGCACCAGACCGGCGGCGTCCAGCGCCTGCTGCACCTGGGGGCGAATGCCGAACACCACCACCAGGCGCACGCCCAGGGTGTGCAGCAGCGCCAGATCCTGGATCAGCTGCTCGCCGCGCCCGCGCGCCATGGCCTCGCCCTCGATGAGGATCACGAAGGTTCGGCCCCGGTGGGCGTTGATATAGGGCGAGGAGTTGCGAAACCAGTCGACGAAGGGGAAACGAGTATCCAAGGCCGCGCTCCGGCAGCAGATGAGCGGAAGGGTGTATGAGTCCTTGACTATATCAGAGCCGACAAAACGGCGGCACCACTAGCAGGTACAAGGGACGAGGGACAGGGACAAGGGACAAGGGACAAGGGACAAGGGACGAGGGACAAGGGACGAGAGGCAGCGTTCACCGGATGAACCGGATGCCTGCTCCTCGAACCTCGAACCTCGAACCTCGAACCTCGAACCTCGCACCCCGAACCTCGAACCCCGAACCTCGAACCTCGAACCTCGAACCTCTTATTTATCCGAACATGAACTTGAACAGGAAGAAGAAGACGATCGCCAGGCTCGCCCCGGCGGGCAGGGTAATCAGCCACGACATGACGATGGTGCCGATCACCCGCAGGTTGAGCGCCGCCATGCCGCGGGCCAGGCCCACACCGAGCACGGCGCCCACCAGGGTATGGGTGGTGGAGATCGGCAGGCCGGTGCCCGAAGCCAACACCACGGTGGTGGCCGCGGCCAGGGTGGCGGCGAAGCCGCGGCTGGGGGTCAGCTCGGTGATGCCGGTTCCCACGGTGGCGATGACCTTGTGACCGTAGGTCACCAGGCCGGCCACGATGCCGCCGCCGCCGAGGATCAGCACCCACCAGGGCACCAGGGCGGCGCTGTCGATGACGCCGTCGCTGCGCACCACGCTGATCACCGCGGCGAGCGGCCCCACGGCGTTGGCCACGTCGTTGGAGCCGTGGGCGAAGGCCATGGCGCAGGCGGTGAAGATCATCAGCACCCCGAACACCCGCTCCACGCTGCCGTAGCCGAAGTGGTCGTCGATGCGCCGTTCGGCCTTGACCCGGCTCTCCAGCACGATGCCGATGCCCATGACGCCGAGCCCCATCAGGATCGACAGCAGGAAGCTCTGGCCGAAGGTGAAGTCGAGCCCGACATGGGTCAGCCCCTTGGTCAGGGTGACCATGGCGACGATGAAGCCCACCAGGAAGATATAGAAGGGCACCGTGCGCTTGGCCGCGGCGAAGGGGTCGCGGGCCTCGAAGATCAGGTGCTGCACCGACTTGAACAGCAGGAAGGCGATGGCGCCGGCCAGCAGCGGCGAGATGACCCAGCTCGAGGCGATGGTACCCACCCGCCCCCAGGCGACGGCCTCCATGCCCAGCCCCACGGCGCCGAAGCCGACGATGGCGCCGACGATGGAGTGGGTGGTGGAGACCGGCCAGCCGCGCATGGAGGCGACCAGCAGCCAGATGCCCGCGGCCAGCAGCGCCGAGAGCATGCCGTAGACCAGCAGCTGAGGATTGGCCTGGAGCAGCGCCGGGTCGACGATGCCGCCACGAATGGTGGCGGTGACCTCGCCGCCGGCGAGCCAGGCGCCGAGAAACTCGAAGATGACGGCGATGATGATCGCCTGCTTGATGGTGATCGCCTTGGAGCCTACCGAGGTGCCCATGGCGTTGGCGACGTCGTTGGCCCCCACGCCCCAGGCCATGAAGAAACCGAAGAGGCAGGCCAGGATAATGAAGACTTCACCGTGCTGCGCAATGATCGACATAGGGAGTGATGTCCTATGTGGCTGTCTGATGGGGTGTGCATCGCCCCGGGATCGCCGGGCAAGGCGCGGCGCTACCGGGCCGTGAGGATCTGCAGACGGCTGCCGACACGCTCGGCCCGATCGGAAAGCTCACCGACCCAGTCGATGATCTTGTAGAGGAACACCACGTCCACCGGCTTGAGCCGATCTTCCAGCTCGAAGAGCCGGCGGCGAATGGCGATTTGCTGGTCATCGGCCTGCTGCTCGAGGCTGTGCAGCTCGCGAATCATGTTGTGCATCACGTCGGCCACGTGGCGCCGAAGCCCGACTCCAGCAGGTCCTCGAGCTCCTCCAGCGCCTGGCGGGCCTGGGCCACGCAGGCCACGGCGGTACGCATGTAGTCGCGCATGGGCTGGGCCAGCTCGCCGGGTACCTGCATCTTGCGACCCAGCATGATCCCGGTGATGTCGCGCACCTTGTTGGCGATCTTGTCCTGGACGGTGATCAGGTCGAGCAGGTCGCTGCGCGAGACCGGTAGGAACAGGGTGTTGGGGAGGTTGAGGCGCAGCTCGGTCTTGAGGCTGTCGGCCTCGTGCTCGAGCCGGGTGATGACCTCGCGAATGCGGGCGGCCTCCTCCCAGTCGCCCTGAAGCGCGGCCTCGAAGAAGGGCAACAGCTGGTCGGCGCACTCGTTGGCCTTGACGATATGCGCCAGCAGCGGCTGGAACGGTGAGCGACCGAACATCGCCGAGAAGGGGTTAGGCTTGACCATGGCGTATCATGCGCTTGAGAAATGGCGGCGCCAGTATAGAGACTGCCCACTGTCACGTCATTGAAAAAATAGTGTCACACCAGGCCATAGCGGCCGCAGGAGCCCTCATGAGTCACGAGATCGAACTGAAACTGGCCCTCGGCCCCGAGGGCCCCGCGGGGCTGGCGCACCACCCCCGGCTGGCGACCCGCGCCGCCGAGCAGCGCCAGCTGACCAACACCTACTTCGACACCCCCGACGGCGCGCTGGAGCGGGCTCGCATGGCGCTGCGCCTGCGCCGCGACGACGGCCGCTGGGTGCAGACCCTCAAGACCGAGGGCGAGAGCCACGGCGGCCTGAGCCGGCGCGGCGAGTGGGAGTGGCCGCTGACCGAGGGCGTCCTCGACCGGTCGGGACTGGCCGAGCTGCCGCCCATGGCCGCCCTCGATCCGACGCTGATCGAGCGTCTGGCGCCCCGCTTCACCACGGACTTCAGCCGCCGGATCTGGCGACTCGAGGTTGCCGGAGCGGACATCGAGGTAGCGCTGGATGGCGGCGAGATCACCGCCGACGGCCGCCGCGTGGCGATTCGCGAGCTGGAGCTGGAGCTCAAGGCGGGGGCGCCCGAGGCGCTGTGGCAACTGGCCGGCGAGCTGGCCGAGTCGGTGGCGCTGCGCCCCGCCGACACCAGCAAGGCGGCCCGCGGCAACGCCCTGCTGACCGGCGCCTGGACGCTGCCCGAAGGCGGCGACGCCGACGCCTGGCTGCATCGTGCCATCGTCGCCCTGGACGCCCTGGCCGACACCGACGAGGCTGACTGGCAAGCGGCGGCCCGCGAGGCCCTGGGCCGGCTGGCCGAGCGTGAGCCGGACGCCGACGTCCTGGCGAGGGCGCTGGACGGGTCAGACTGGCTGACCCCGGCCTTCGGCCAGGCGGCACTCAGGCTGGCTCGGCGCCTGGCCAACGACGCCTGACCAGTTCACCTGCAATGAACCCACCATGACCGCTCGGCCCGGGCACAATGATTTTTACGGATTTTTTAGCCCGGCCTGTGGTGCCATGACGTCCATCAAGCGTCCGCAAGCGCGCCGGGACGGGTGGACAAGATCATGGCGAGTCGTTGGCAAGTCATACAGGTGCAGTGGCGCCACTGGGCGCCGATCCTCAAGGTGCTGTCGGTACTTTGGTTGGTGTTGGCCGCCTTCATGGCCGTGCCCTGGCTGGTGCTGGTGATCGAACGGGAGCCGGATGCGAGCGCCTTCGCCCACTCTATCGCCATTGTGCTGGGAGCAGTGGCGCTGAGCTGGCTGGCGACCCTGCGCGTCGAGATCGCCCTTAAGCCATGGCAGATGTTTCTGGTGACCACTCTCAGCTGGGTCACTATCAGCACCCTGGCCAGCCTGCCACTGGTGCTGGGGGCGCCTCAGCTCTCCTTCACCAATGCGGTCTTCGAGTCGGTGTCGGCCATCACCACCACTGGCTCCACCGTGCTGGAGGGTATCGAAACCCTCTCCGACGGCCTCAAGTTGTGGCGTGGCATGATGCAGTGGCTGGGAGGCATCGGCATCATCGTGATGGGGATCGCCATCCTGCCCTTTCTCAAGGTGGGCGGCATGCGGCTCTTTCACACCGAGTCCTCCGACTGGTCCGAGAAGGTAATGCCGCGCACCGGCGGTATCGCCAAGGCCACACTGTCAATCTACGTGGGCTTCACCCTGGTGGCCATGCTGGCCTACTGGCTCGGGGAATGGCACCCCTGGATGCCGTGGTGCACGCCATGACCTCGGTCGCGACCGGGGGTTCGCCAACTCGGATGCTTCATTCGGCGCCTACGCCGACCGGCCTCACCTGTTGTGGATGGGCTCGCTGTTCATGCTGATGGGGGCCTTGCCCTTTGTGCTCTATATTCGCTTCCTACGAGGCGCCCGGAGGGCGATCTGGCGGGATCAGCAGGTTCAAGGCCTGCTGGTCTTCCTGCTGATTGTGATTCTGAGTCTGGCGGGATGGCGCATGTGGCACGGGACGCCTCCCTTCGAGGCACTGACCCATGTCGCCTTCAACGTCATCTCCGTAGTGACGACCACCGGCTACGCTTCTGACGACTACAGTAGCTGGGGGGCACTGGCGATCGTGGCGTTCTTTTATCTGACCTTCGTCGGTGGCTGCAGTGGTTCCACCAGCGGTGGCATGAAGATCTTCCGCTTCCAGATCGCCAGCATCCTGCTTCGCAATCAGCTCCGCTATCTGATTCACACAAGCGGGGTCTTTCCCACTCGCTACAATGGCCAGCCGATTACCGATGACATTACCCGAGGCGTGGTTGCTTTCTCGTTCTTCTTCTTTCTGACCATCGCCGGGCTGGCCTTGGGTCTGGCGATGATGGGGCTGGATATCGTGACGGCCCTGTCGGGGGCGGCCACGGCGGTGGCCAACGTGGGACCTGGTCTCGGCGATACCATCGGCCCGGCCGGCAACTTCGCGCTGCTGCCGGATGCCGCAAAGTGGCTGCTGTGTGTGGGCATGCTGCTGGGTCGGCTGGAGATCCTCACGGTACTGGTGCTGCTGACGCCGATGTTCTGGCGCCGCTAGTAGAGTAGGCGTTACGAGAGAGCTGCAGGAGAGAGCATGCAAGAGCACGCTGAGAAGACGCCCGAGTCGAACCGCCTAGCGCCTGTTCGATTGCTGGTGGCGCTGAGCGGTGGGGCCGAAGATGCGGCTCTGGTGAGGTCGGCCCACCGGTTGGCGGTACGTGATGGGATCAACTGGTGTGCGGCCTATGTGGACAGCGGACGCGAGGCCCCTCGTAGGCGAGAAGTGCTGGAGCGAGACTTTGCCCAGGTACAGCGACTGGGTGGTGAGACTCGGGTCGTCATGGGACAGGATCGTGCTCGTGAGCTGGTGGCCCTGGCCAGGGAGCTCAAGGTAGCAACTCTGCTGGTAGGACATGGTCGCCCCTCCGGGTGGCGCATCTGGCGCCGCCCGGTGGCGGAGCGCCTGGCCCGCCTGGGCGGCCCCTTCGACCTGGTGGTCGTGGCCGAAGCGCGTCAGCGCCCCCGCTTCCAACCGCACCGCCGGAAGCTGGTGTGGCGCTGGCGTGATCCCTTAATCGCAGTCAGTGCGACGCTGGCGGCACTGGGGCTTGCGCTGGGGTTAGAGACCTGGCTTCAACTGGGTAACCTCTCGCTGCTATTCCTCGCGGCAGTGCTGGTCAGTGCGACGCTGGCGGGAACCCGCTCGGCCATGCTGGCCGTGCTGCTGGGTTTTATTAGCTTCAACTTTTTCCTGACCGACCCACGCCACTCCTTGGCCATGGTAGAGCAGGACCAGGTGGTGACCGTTGCTGTTTACCTGCTGGTGGCGGTGGTGGTGGGGCAGCTCGCCGGCAGCGCTCGTAAGCACCTATTGGCCCTGCGTGCCAGTCGCGAGCAGACCTATCAGCTGCTGGCCTTTTCGCGAGAGCTCGCGGCGGCCACACATCGCGAGCAGGTCGAAGTGGCGGGGGCTGCGACCCTGATGCGCTGGCTCGGCTGCCCGGTAGTCATCCTGCCTGCCGAAGACTATGCGGGCGAGATTACGCCTCGGTGCAGCGCCCCAGAAGGCGTCTCGCTGGATGCCGGCGCGAAAACCAGCGTGACCTGGAGCCGTCAGCACCTTCGTCCCAGCGGCAAGGGAACTCAGCAGCCGATGGACACCGATTGGCAGGTGATCCCGCTGCTTGAGCAGCAGCGGCTGGTCGCCCTGGTGGGGTTGGCCCTTGGCCAGCGGGAGCGTCCCCCATCGCCGGATGAGGAGGGACACATCGATGCCATGCTCCGGCTGCTGGCCCTGGCGCTGGCGCGCACCCGTCTGGTGGCCGATCTGGAGGCCTCGCGCCTCTCCGAGGAGAACGAGCGCCTTCGCTCGGCGCTGCTCTCTTCCGTGTCCCATGACCTCAGAACACCGCTGGCATCGATCATCGGCTCGGCCAGTACCCTGCGCGACCTGGGTGATCAGCTCAGCGATGCCGATCGTACCGAGCTGCTCGATGGTGTGCTCAGCGAAAGCGAACGCCTGGACCGCTATATCCAGAACTTGCTGGACATGACACGCCTGGGCCAGGGCGGTCTGAAACTGGAGCGCGACTGGATCTCTCTGGATGACCTCGTGACCAGTGCGCTCAGGCGGCTGTCTCCCCTGCTGCAGGAGCTGAGGGTGGAGAGGCGCTGGCCGGACGGTCTTCCGCTGCTGCATGTGCATCCGGCGCTGATCGAACAGGCGCTGGTCAACGTGATCGAGAATGCCGCACGTTTCTCGCCACCCGGTGGCGTCTTGAGCATCGAGGCCGGCCTCGGTGCAGGGGAGCTATGGCTGTCGGTCACCGATGAGGGGCCTGGTATCGAACCCCACCTGCGCGAGCGCGTCTTCGACATGTTCATCACCGGCGGTGAAGGAGATCGCGGACGCCATGGTAGCGGTCTGGGACTGGCCATCTGTCGCGGTATGCTGGGCGCCCATGCAGGCACGGTCGTAGCCGAGCCAGGGCCAGAAGGGCAAGGAACCCGTATCGTGATGCGGCTTCCTCTACCAGAGATCCGGGAGCCGAGCGACGACCATGTTGACTGAGCCTCATCGTATTCTGGTGATCGATGACGAACCGCAGATCCGCCGTTTCCTTCGCATCAGCCTGACCTCCCAGGGATTCATGGTATACGAAGCGGCGAATGGTGGGGAGGCGCTCACGCGGGCCATCGAGGAGGCACCTCATCTGGTCCTGCTGGACCTGGGGCTACCCGACATGGATGGCCAGGAAGTGCTCGACCGGCTGCGCGCGCGCAGCCAGGTGCCGGTGATCGTGGTGTCTGTGCGCGGGCATGAAGCCGAGAAAGTGAGAGCCCTGGACCACGGGGCCAATGATTATGTCACCAAGCCCTTCGGCATCCGGGAGTTGCTGGCCAGGATTCGCGCTCTGTTACGGCTTCATCAGGTGAATATCCTGCCATCAGAGGGGGAGTGCTACCGGAGCGGTGACCTTCTCATCGACCTGGTGGCCCGGCGGCTTTGGCTTGACCAAGTCCCCGTGCACCTAACCCCCAAGGAGTACTCGGTTCTGGCACGACTCTGCCGCCACGCGGGCCGTGTCGTGACCCAGACCCACCTGCTGCGGGAGGTGTGGGGCCCTACCCACGTCGAGGATACCCACTACCTGCGCATCGTGATCAGCAAACTGCGTCACAAGCTTGGGGATGACCCGAAGTCACCCCGGCTACTGCAGACCGAGGCCGGCGTTGGCTATCGCCTGCTGGTCGAGCCCGAGGCTTCCGACGACCCGAATGGCCACATGGAGCCCCTGACATGAAGATCATCATTCTCGGCGCCGGCCAGGTCGGCGGCACCCTCGCCGAGCACCTGGCCCGCGAAGAGAACGACATCACCGTGGTGGATACCGACGGTGAGCGCCTGCGCGAACTGCATACCAAGCTCGACATCCGCACCGTGGTGGGCCCTGGCTCCTACCCCATGGTGCTGCGCCAGGCCGGCTGCGAGGATGCCGACATGCTGATCGCGGTGACCAGCCAGGACGAGGTCAACATGATCGCCTGCCAGGTCGCCCATACCCTGTTTCGCACCCCCACCAAGATCGCCCGGGTGCGCGCCACCGCCTACCTGACCCGCAAGGGGCTGTTCGCCCACGAGGCGGTACCCATCGATGTGCTGATCAGTCCCGAGCAGGTGGTCACCGACCATATCCGCCGGCTGATCGAGCATCCCGGCGCCCTGCAGGTGCTGGAGTTCGCCGGCGGCCTGGTGCAGCTCGTCGCGGTCAAGGCCTTCTACGGCGGCCCGCTGGTGGGCCAGGACCTGGGGTTTCTGCGCCGCCACATGCCCAGCGTCGACACCCGGGTGGCGGCCATCTACCGTCGCAACCGGCCGATCATCCCGCGCGGCGACACCGTCATCGAGGCCGACGACGAGGTGTTCTTCATCGCCGCCCGCCGCGACATCCGCGCGGTGATGAGCGAGCTGCGCCGGGTCGACCGCGACTTCCGCCGGGTGATGATCGCCGGCGGCGGCAACATTGGCGAGCGGCTCGCCGAGCACCTGGAGCACAGCCACCAGGTCAAGATCATCGAGCACGGCATCGAGCGCTGCACGGTGCTCTCCGAACGCCTCGACCGCACCGTGGTGCTGCACGGCAGCGCCACCAACAAGCGGCTGCTGGAGGAGGAGAACATCGACGAGTGCGACATCTTCTGCGCCCTGACCAACGACGACGAGGTCAACATCATGTCGTCGATGCTGGCCAAGCGCATGGGCGCCAAGAAGGTGCTGACGCTGATCAACAACGCCGCCTATGTGGACCTGGTCCAGGGTGGCGAGATCGACATCGCCATCTCGCCGCAGCAGGCCACCATCGGCAGCCTGCTGACCCATGTGCGCCGCGGCGATATCGTCAACGTCCACTCCCTGCGTCGCGGCGCCGCCGAGGCCATCGAGGCAATCGCCCACGGCGACATGCAGTCCTCCAAGGTGGTGGGCCGCGCCATCGGCGAGATCGACCTGCCGCGCGGCACCACCATCGGCGCCATCGTGCGCGGCAAGGAGGTGCTGATCGCCCATGACGACGTGGTGGTGGCGTCCGGCGACCACCTCATCCTGTTCGTGATCGACAAGCGCCGCATCCGCGAGGTGGAGCGGCTGTTCCAGGTCGGCCTGACGTTTTTCTGACAAGTCTTACTTACATTTTTTGACGCAGGACTGTTGGGTATCCGGGTTACTGAGGGGTATCCGGCGTTTTATTAAGGTTCATCGCAGACTGGCGTGAATAGGCCTTGTGAGAGGGACAGTTCAGTGCGATGGCGAGAACTGTTCGATGGCAACGGCGCCTAGCCAACATGAACCTGCCCCTCAGCGTAACGAAGTCCGCGAGGTTGTCGTGCACTCAGGAAGTAGCCTAGGGACATGGGGCCAGCACGACCCAGCAGCATTGTCAGAATGATGACCAGCTGGCCAGGCAGGGAGAGTTCGGGGGTGATTCCGTGGGTGAGTCCCACCGTACCGAATGCCGATACCGACTCGAAGGCAAGCGCCAAGAATTCCTGTTCCGGTTCGCTAATGGTCAACAGGAACAGGCAGCTGAAGATCAGCAGCAGCCCGACCAAGGCCACCACCACCGCCTTGATCACGGTGCCTTCCGGGATGGCCCGATAGAATATCCGTGGCTGCGGGCTGCCCTGCAGAAAGGCACGGGCGGCGAGCAGCAGCACTACGAGGGTAGTGATTTTGATGCCGCTGGCCGTGGACCCGGGACCGGCACCGATGAACATCAGCAGCATGATAAATAGTAAGGAGGGCGCTTCCAGGGCGGCAGTATCGAGAGTATTGAATCCTGCGGTACGCGGCGTAACGGCCTGGAACCACGCTGCCTGAAGACGCGCTCCCATACTCTCCAGCCCACCCAGCGTATGGGGGTTGTTCCACTCCAACAACAGCAGCGCTCCCATGCCCACCAATGACAGCCAGAAGGTGGCATGCAGCACGATCTTCGAATGGAGACTTAGCCTAGTGTGGTGTCGCCGTGCGGCGAGCTCCGCCACCACAACAAAGCCTAGCCCACCCACAATAAAGAGCAGGCTGATCACGCCCGTTACCAACGGGTTGGCTACTTCATCGGTTAGGCTGTGGGGCCAGGTAGAGAAACCGGCATTGTTGAACGCGGAAATGGCGTGGAAAAGACTGACCCATAGGCCTTCGACAAGGCCGAAGCGAGGCACCCAGACGATCGCCAACAGCAAGGTGCCGAGGCCTTCCGCCAGCAGGGCAAATAGAACCACCAGCCGTATTAGAGGGGCCAGGTCACGGTAGGAAGTGTAGTTGAGGCTCTCGCGTATCACGTACTGCTGGCGCAGGGGTAGACGCATGCCCAGCAGCACTAGGGTTAGCGCCGCAAACGTCATGAAGCCTAACCCCCCTGCCTGTATCAGGCCCAGGATCACAAGCTGCCCAAACAGCGTGTATCCGGCAGTATCGACCACCACCAGCCCGGTAACTGTCACTGCCGAGGTGGCCGTAAAGAGCGCTTCGTGCCAGGCCAATGGCTGGACCGATGCCATGGGTAGCAGCAGAAGCACCGTGCCGAAAAGGCTGAGCAGGGCGAAACCGATCAGCAGCAGTTCCGGGGGCGAGAGCCGGATAATGCGCCCATGGGGGAATTTTCTGAGCGGACGCTGCAAACGCCGGGGAAGTCTCATCCTCCTGTGCGTCTCCTCAAGCTAGAATTTCCTTCCCAGCTTACGCAGCTCATCCATGTTCCCCATCAGTACCATGTGATCACCCACCTCCAGGGTTGTCCCTTCGCTAGGGTAAGCGATCAGGATGTCATCCCGTTTGATCGCGACAAGTGCCAGATCGATCTTACCTAGTTCGAGGCTCTCGACCGTTTCATGCTCACCGCGCACCCGAGGGGTGACCTCCAAATCGACGACATACTGATGGTCTCCCAAGTCAATGAAGTCGACGATGACATTGTAATGCAGATTTTCCGCAACTCTGATGCCGGTATCTCGTTCAGGATAGACGATATGATCGGCCCCCAGATGCGTGAGCAACTGATAGTGTATATCTGACTGGGCCTTGACCCATATCCTGCGGGCCTTCTGCTCACGGGCCAGTACAGTGCAGATCATGCTGGCCTCGAGGTTGTCATCGACATCAATTATCACGGCATCATAGCCATCCAGCGACAGCTCGGCCAACACACTCCTGTCCGTAATGTCAGCGACCAGGCCGTGACTGAGATAGTCATCAAGGGCATTGACCCGCGCCTCGTCGCGATCCACTCCCAGCACCTCGTTGCCAAGACGATAAAGCTCCTGGGCCACCGTGACGCCGAAAAACCCCAGGCCAAGAATGGCGAATTGCTGTTTCATGCTTACTCCCGGAAGGGGGCCACATCGCCGCGCCCTTCGCGAACGATCGTCGGCGGCAGGTCGCGCAGGTCGATGACGCTGGTGGGCTCCAGGTGGCAGGCGCCGCCGTCGATGATCAGATCGAGATGGCCGGCGTAGCGCTCGCGAATCGCCTCGGCGTCGGTCATCGGCAGTTCCTCGTCCACAGGGATCAGGGTCACGCTCATCAGCGGCTCGCCCAGCGCCTCGAGCAGGGCGTGGGTGATGCGATGGTCGGGCACCCGCACGCCGATGGAGCGCCGCTTGGGATGCAGCAGCAGGCGCGGCACCTCGGTGGTGGCATTGAGGATGAAGGTGTAGGCCCCCGGCGTATGGGCCTTGAGCAGCCGGAAGACGGCGTTGTTGACCTTGGCGTAGGTGCCGATCTCGGAGAGGTCGGAGCACACCAGGGTGAAGTTGTGCTTGTCGTCCAGGGAGCGCAGCCACTTGATCTTGTCGATGGCCTTCTTCTCGCCCAGGTGGCAGCCCAGGGCGTAGCCCGAGTCGGTGGGATAGGCGACGACCCCACCCTGGCGGATGATCTGGATGGCCTGGTCGATCAGGCGCTTCTGGGGATTCTCGGGATGCAGCTGGAAGAACTGACTCATGATAAAGCTCCTTGTCGATGACCAGACCCAATCGTAGCGCCGCTCAGAGCTGATCCGGCGCTCTTCGCTGAGGTCGCGATGGGCGCCTCACGCCCCTAACTATAGCGCCAAGGCGGCCGCCAGCCTCGGGTGTGTCCACACCGGGGCCACGGCGGTGCGCGGCACAGGGCTCATGCTGCCCGGCGCCAGATGGCCGCCGGGAAAATGAAAGTCGCTGCCCACGGAGGCCAGCAGCCCGCGCTCATCGAGCTGCCGGGCCAGGTCGCGGGTCACGTCGGCGTTCTGGAAGCCGCTGACCAGCTCGGCGGCCTGCCCGCCGGCATCGCGGAAGTCATCCAGCAGCAGGCCGCGCTTGCGCCGGGTCAGGCCATGACGCAGCGGGTGCGCCAGCACCGCCACCCCGCCGGCGTCGAGCACCCAGCCCACCGCCTGGGCCATGGCGGGCCAGTGGGACTTGACGTCGCCGGGCTTGCCGCTGCCCAGGTGCTTGCGAAAGGCCGTGGCCATGTCCGGCACCAGCCCGGCGGCCACCAGGGCGCGGGCGAAATCAGGCCGGCCCAGCGGGCGCATTGAGCCGGCCTGATCGCGAGCACGGGCCAGGGCATCGGGCAGCCCCACCTTCTCCAGGCGCTGGGCGATCACCTCGGCGCGCGCCTCGCGGGCCTCGGCCTGGGCCTTGAGCCCTGCCGCCAGGCTGCCGGCCACGCCCCGCGGCAACAGTCCCACCACGTGGATATTGATGCCCGACCAGCGGGTCGATAGCTCGGCGCCCGGCAGCAGCCGAATGCCCAGCCGGTCGGCCGCCGCGGCGGCCTCGGCGACCCCGGCCACGCTGTCATGGTCGGTCAGGGCCACCAGCCCGAGGCCGCGCTCGACGCACAGGGCCATCAGCTCGGCGGGCGCCAGGGCGCCGTCTGAGGCGGTAGAGTGCATGTGCAGATCGACCCGGGCGGGGCCAGGGTCACCGTCGAAACGGGAGGGAAACAGGGGCATTGGCATGACGCCGGGAAGCGACTTTGTCAGAATAATGGCCCATGGTGCGCGCCCGGCGAGGGCCGGTCAACGTTAGCGCCCCGTTCGAGTCCCGCGGCTCGCGCCGCTCATACCCGAGGAAGCCACGCGATGCTGTATGCGATCATCAGCGAAGACGTCAACAACAGCCTGGAGCGCCGGCTGGCCGCCCGCCCCGACCACCTGGCCCGGCTGGAGAAGCTGCGCGACGAGGGCCGCCTGGTGCTGGCCGGCCCCCACCCCGCCGTCGACGCCGACAACCCCGGCGAGGCCGGCTTCACCGGCAGCCTGGTGGTGGCCGAGTTCGACAGCCTCCACGAGGCCCAGGCCTGGGCCGATGCCGATCCCTACATGATCGCCGGCGTCTACGCCCGGGTCAGCGTCAAGCCCTTCAAGAAGGTACTGCCCTGACCCGCGGCCGATAACGGCACCGCCCCCTGACGACCGCCCAGCGGCTTTTCCACAGGGCCTTGCCCACAGCTGCTGTGGATAACGCTGTTGATACGCCGCGGATGCCTGCCGCCATCCCCCATGACAGGTCGCCGCGTCCCGATCGATCAATTCTTGAGCGCCCTGCGCCCCGGAGCTCGCCGTGTCCGATTCCCATGCCGCCCTGCCGCCCCTGGCCGGGCTGGAAACCGCCCGTCTCGACTGGTCGCCCGGCGAGGACGGCGCCGCCGCCCCGCTGTCGGCCCGCTTCGACGACGTCTACTTTTCCCAGCAGGATGGGCGTGCCGAGACCGAGCACGTCTTCCTCGACGGCAACGACCTGCCCCGGCGTTTCGCCGCCTGGCGGGAGCAGCGCCCCTTCGTGATCGGCGAGACCGGCTTCGGCACCGGGCTCAACATGCTGTGCGCCTGGGCCTGCTTCGACACCTGCGCTCCCGCGTCGGCGCGGCTGCACCTGGTCTCCACCGAGCGCTTCCCCCTCACCCGGGAGGATCTCGCCCGGGCGCTCGCCGCCTGGCCCGACCTGGCCCGGCGCGCCGAGTCCCTGGTGGCCCAGTGGCCCGCGCCGGTGGCCGGGGTGCACCGGCTGTGGCTCGACGAGCGGGTGACCCTGGACCTGCACTTCGGCGATGCCGCCGAGCGGCTCGCCCTGCTCGAAGGCCGGGTGGATGCCTGGTTCCTCGACGGCTTCGCCCCGGCCAAGAATCCCGAGATGTGGCGCCCCGAACTGTTCGCCGCCCTGGCGGCCCGCTCGCGGCCCGGGGCCAGCTTCGCCACCTTCACCTGCGCCGGGGTGGTCAAGCGCGGCCTGGCCGAAGCCGGCTTCGCCTGGCGAAAGGCCCCCGGCCACGGCCGCAAGCGCGAGATGCTGATCGGGGAGATTGCGGCGCCGCCCAGCGACAGTCGTCGCCAGCGTACGCCCTGGTTCCGCCCGCCCGCGCCGCAGCCGCCGCACCACGTGGCGGTGATCGGCGCCGGGATCGCCGGGGCCAGCGCCGCCGCCGCCCTGGCCCGGCGCGGCGTCGCGGTCACCCTGATCGACCGCTACCACCGGGCCGAGCTGGGCGCCACCCACCTGCAGGGGGCGCTGTACGTCAAGCTCGCCGCCGACACTAACCTGCAGAGTCGCAGCTATCTGGCCGGCCTGCTCCACAGTCGGCGCTGGCTGGAACGGCTGGACCCGGCGCAGACCCTGTGGCGGCCTTCCGGCGTGCTGCAGCTGGCGCTGAGCGAGAAGGAGCGGGCGCGCCAGGCGCGCTTCCTGGCCCATCACCCCCTGCCGGAGAGCGTGGTGCGGGGCCTCGACGCCGAGGCGGCCAGCGCCGTCGCCGGCGTCCGGGTGGCGGGCCCGGCGCTGGACTATCCGGAGGCGGGCTGGGTCAGGCCGATGGAGCTGTGCGCGCGCCTGGCCGACACGCCGGGGGTTGGTTTCCGCCGAGGCACCGTCACCGCGCTTGAGCCCGGCGCGCAGGGCTGGACGCTGGCGCTGGACGACGGCGAGCGGCTCAGCGCCGATCAGGTGGTGATTGCCACCGCGGTGGAGGCGGCGAGCTTTCCCCAGACCTCGGCGCTACCGCTGCAGCCGGTGCGTGGCCAGATCAGCCAGATCCGCGTGCCCGAGGGGGCGCCCGCCCTGGACCGGGTGGTCTGCGCAGGGGGCTACGTGCCGCCAGCGGCGGACGGCGTGCTCAACGTCGGGGCCACCTTCGGCCCGGGCGATACCGACCTGGGCGAGCGCACTGCCGACCATCTCGCCAACCTGGCGGAGCTGGAGCGCGACCTGCCCGACTTTGTCGCCGGGCTGCGCACCGCCGGCGCCGAACTCTCCCCCGAGCGGCTGACCGGCCGCGTCGGGGTGCGGGCGGCCAGTCCCGACAAGTCGCCCTACTGCGGGCCGGTGCCCGATGTCGAGGCGTGGCGTGAGGCCTACGCGGCCCTGGCCAAGGACGCCACCCGAGTGCCCGCCACGCCCGGCCGCCACCATGAAGGCCTATGGATCAGCGCCGCCCACGGCTCCCGGGGGCTAGCCAGCGCTCCACTGTGCGCGGAGCTGCTGGCCTCGCGCCTCTGTGACGAGCCGCTGCCCCTCGAACAGCCGCTGGTGGATCATCTGCACCCCGGACGGCGGGTGATCCGCGAGCTGATTCGCGGCCACTGAGTCGGCTTGGCGGCCCGGCGCGGGCGCGCCGGGCCGTTCAGGGCGTTCGCAGCGCCGTGGCGCGGCCGCCGGCGGGGCACCTGTCGAGCACGAACTGCGGCCCCGGGCGCCCCAGGTGGTAGCCCTGGCCGTAGTCGATGCCCAGCTCGCACACCTTCTCGAGCACCGCCTCGTCCTCGATGAACTCGGCGATCGTTTCGATGCCCAGGCTCTGAGCCAGGGTCACGATGCTCTTGACGAAGGCCATGTACTTGTCGTCGTTGAGCATGCTGCGGATGAACTCGCCCTCAATCTTGATCACGTCGATGGGGAACTGCTTGAGGTAGCGGAACGACGAGAAGCCCGAGCCGAAATCGTCGATGGCGAAGTTGAAGCCCTCGAGCTTGAGGTCGAGCACGAACTTCTCCAGCAGCTTGAGGTTGCTGACAGTCTCGCGCTCGGTGAGCTCGAAGACGATGCGCTCCGGGCGGATGTCGTAGTCGATGGCCAACTGGTGGATGCGTCCGATGAACTCCCCGATGATCAGCGACTTGGGAGACAGGTTGATGAACAGCATGCCGGTGTAGCCCTGCTCGCTGACCTGGGCGAAGGCCTTCTCGATCAGCTGGTAGTCCATCTTGTGGATGACGCCGATGCTCTCGGCGATATCGATGAACTCGCCGGCCGGAATGATGCGCTCGTCGATCTCGATGCGCATCAGCAGCTCGTGGATCTGCACCTCGCCGGTCTTGGCATCGGCGATGGGCTGGAAGTAGGGCACGATGCGCCGCTCCTCCAGGGCGCTGAGCACCATCTGGTTCTTCTCCCGACCTGGCGGAAGATCGCCGCCACCTCGTCGTCCTCCGGCAGCGCGACACAGTTCTTCCCCTTGCGCTTGGCCTTGTACATCATGTTGTCGGCCATCAGGAAGAGGTCGTGGGCGTCGCCGGCATGGCGGGGATAGGCGGCGATGCCGATCGAGGTGGTGGCCCGCACCGTGGTGCCGTCCGGCGCTACCAGCGCCTGCTTCTCCAGCTGGTGGGCGATGCGCTGGGCCACCGAGTAGGCCTGCCCCTCGTCGGTCTCGGGCAGGATGATGGAGAACTCGTCACCGCCATAGCGGGCCAGGAAGTCGCCCGGGCGCACCGACTCGCAGAGCGTCTCGGCGAAGGCCTGCAGGAACTGGTCGCCGAAGGCGTGACCGTAGCGGTCGTTGACCGTCTTGAAGTTGTCCAGGTCCATCATCAACAGGCTGAAGGAGTCGCCGTGGCGCTGGGCGCGCCCCACCTCGTAGCCCAGCAGGTCCTTGAACATCCGCTGGTTGTGCAGCGAGGTGAGGGGGTCGCGGGTGGCGTAGAACTCCAGGTCCTGGGTGTACTTGTAGATCGCCTTGACCGACCCCACGAGGTTGAGCAGCGTGGAAAGGATGCCATCGATGACGATATGGCGCAGCGGGTCCTGGGCCAGGTCCGACTGCACGCCGATGCCGACGATGCCGCCGATCTTGGGCGCCTCGAGCAGCAGCGACTTGGTCTGCAGGCGAATGTCCTCCGCGGTGATCTGCGGGGACGCCTCGTCCCCCGGCACCCAGGGGTGAACGGCGTGGTGGATCACCTTCAGCACCCGCACGTCGGTTTGGCCGTGGTGCTTGTTCTCGAGCAGCTGGGTCAGCAGGGATTCGAAGGTCTCGCGGGTCTGCGGCGCGACGTCCCGGTGCCAGAATACCTCCAGCTCGTAGCCCTCCTCCTCCACCTGGAAGATCGTCACCAGGGTGTGGGCGGTGATGATGGTGTTGATCTCACCCAGCAGCTCCTTGATGAACTCGCGCCAGTCGCGCACCACGTCGGAGGTGATGATGAACTTGCTGAGCAGGCGAATCTCGAACTCCAGGATGTCCTTGTCCACGGCCACGTTCTTCAGCCGGCCGGCCAGGGCATTGACGTTCTGGAAGGCGTCGTTGAGCTCCTGAAAGTGCACATCGACATCGTTGACGTCGAGCTGACGGAAGTCCTCCACCGAGTTCACCGCGGCCAGCCGCTGCCGGAAACCGTCCATGGATTCGCGAATGCGGTTGGAGAACACCGTGGAGATGGCCAGCGCCAGCAGCAGCAGCATCATGGAGGCGACGATGAACAGCGCCACGTAGTTGCCGCGCATCTCGGCGCTGATCGGCGACATGTCGTGACGGATATCGATGACGCCGAGGATATCGCCGGAGGCGGCGTTCTGGTGGCAGCTCAGGCAGTCGGAGCCGGCCACCAGCGGCATCACCCGGCGCAGCTGCCCTTCCTCGCGCAGCACCCGGGGCTCTCCCGAGGCGAAGGCCGCGCCGATGGCAGCATCCCTGGGGGGCTGGTCGACCTCGCCGAAGCGCTCGGCGACGCGCTCGCCGCGATACAGCGCGAAGCGGTAGGCGCTGTCGGCATGGGCGCGCTTCATGCCCGCCATGAAGGCCTCCATCTCCTCGCGGCTCCAGCCCTGGCGCATCACATGCAGCATGGCGTTGTAGCTCTGCTGCGCGAGGGTCTCCGAGGCCTCCTCGGCCTGGCGGGCGATGATGTCCTCGTAGAGCAGCGTCGCCACCAGGGTGACACTGAAGAATACCGCCAGGGATACCGACAGAATGGCTACCAGCACGAACCCCTTGAGGGTCCGCAGGTAGGCCAGAAGCGACTTGGCCATGGTCAACATTGGATACTCGTGGCAGAAAGGTCAGCATCGCTGACCGCTAATCTGCCAGACTAATCCACCGCCGGCCTCGGCAGAATTGACCATTGGTAAGGCTCATACCTTAACCCCATAAAGCATGACCTGGATCAAGCGAGGCAGTCTCAGTCCTCCTCGTCATCGGCCAGGTCGCGGCCGAAGGCCCGCCACTGGGCCAGGGTCATCACCTCGGTGGTCTCGGTCTGCAGGTCGTGGGCGATGATCAGCTCGTCGCGCTCCAGCTGGCGCTTGAGCTCCGCCACCCAGCCGCGCATGCCATCGCCGGTGTCGGTGGTGTCGTAGCCCTGGCGGGTAACGAAGGCCTCGAGCAGCGCCTCCAGGGTCTCGGCCGGCAGCATGCGGTAGGGAATGTCGACGAAGCGCCCGCTCATGATGCGTCCTCCTCGGGTTCGGTGTCTCCCGCTTCCCAGCGCTTCAGGCGCTCGAGGAACTGGGCCTCATCCAGTACCGGCACCCCGAGCTGCATCGCCTTCTCGAGCTTGCTGCCGGCGGCCTCGCCCGCCACCAGGCCGGCGGTCTTCTTCGATACGCTACCGGCCACCTTGGCGCCCAGCGCCTGCAGGCGCGCCTTGCCCTGGTCCCGGGTCATGCTCTCCAGGGTGCCGGTGAGCACCCAGCTCTGGCCCGCCAGCGGCTGGGGGCGCTCGCCGACGGCCGCCTCCTCCCAGGTCACGCCCTGGGCGCGCAGCTCCTCGATGGTTTCGCGGTTATGGGGCTGGCGGAAGAAGGTGTGCACATGGGCGGCGACAATGGGACCGACGTCCTCCACCGCCTCGAGATCGGCGATATCGGCGGCCATCAGCGCCTCCAGGGTGCCGAAGTGGCGCGCCAGGTTGGCGGCGGTGGCCTCCCCCACCTCGCGGATCCCCAGCGCGTAGATAAAGCGGGCCAGGGTCGTGGCCTTGGCCTTCTCCAGCGCCGCCACCAGGTTCTCCGAGGACTTCTCGCCCATGCGCGGCAGCTCGGTCAGCCGCTCGGCCTCCAGGCGGAACAGGTCCGCCGGGGTGGTGACCCAGTCACGCTCCACCAGCTGATCGATCAGCTTGACCCCCAACCCCTCGATATCCAGGGCGCGCCGCGAGGCGAAGTGCTTGAGCGCCTCCTTGCGCTGGGCGGCGCAGTAGAGCCCCCGGAGCAGCGCGCCACGGCCTCGCCCTCCAGGCGCTCGATCTGCGAGTCGCAGACGGGGCAGCGCTCCGGGAAGACGATCTCCCGGGCGTCCGCGGGGCGCTGCGCCTCGATGACCCGCACCACCTGGGGGATGACGTCACCGGCGCGGCGGATCGCCACGCTGTCGCCGATCTTGACGCCGAGCCGGTCGATCTCGTCGGCATTGTGCAGGGTGGCGTTGGCGACGGTGACGCCGCCCACCGCCACCGGCTCCAGGCGGGCCACTGGGGTGATGGCGCCGGTGCGCCCCACCTGGAACTCCACCTCGTTGAGGCGCGTGACGGCCTCCTGGGCGGGAAACTTGAAGGCGATGGCCCAGCGCGGTGCCCGGGCCACGAAGCCCAGCTCGCGCTGCAGCCGCAGGTCATCGACCTTGATCACCACCCCGTCGATATCGTAGCCGAGGCGGTCGCGCCGCTCGCCCAGGCGGCGACAGTAGTCGATCAGCCCGGCCGCGCCCTTGACCACCTCCAGCTCGGCGCTGGTGCGCAGCCCGAACTCGGCCAGGTGGGCCATCAGCGCGCTATGGGTGGCGTCGCCCTGGTCCGGCTCGAGGCGCGCCACCTGGTAGGCGCTGAACTCCAGCGGCCGGGTGGCGGTGACCTTGGGGTCGAGCTGGCGAAGGCTGCCGGCGGCGGCGTTGCGCGGATTGGCGAAGACCTTGCCGCCCGCCTCCCGCGCCCGCTGGTTGAGGGCCTCGAAGCGGGCGTGGCTGATGATCACCTCGCCGCGCACCTCGAGCAGCTCGGGTGGGGCATCGCCACGCAGCCGCAGCGGCACGGAGCGCAGGGTGCGCAGGTTGGAGGTGATCCCCTCGCCGGTATGCCCGTCGCCGCGGGTGGCGCCGCTGACCAGTACGCCGTTCTCGTAGACCAGCGACACCGCCGCGCCGTCGAGCTTGGGCTCGCAGCAGAAGGCCAGGTCGTCGCCGTCCCGCTCCAGGCGGTCGGCCACGCGCTTGACGAAGGCCTCCAGCTCCGCCTCGTCGAAGGCGTTGTCCAGGGAGAGCATGGGCAGTGCGTGGCGCACCTCGGGAAAGCCCTCCGCCGGCGGCGCGCCCACCCGCTGGGTGGGCGAGTCGGGGTCTGAAGCTCGGGGTGCTCGGTCTCGAGCTGCTGCAGGCGGCGCAGCCGACGGTCATAGTCGGCGTCGGTCAGCGTCGGGTCGTCGAGCACGTAATAGCGGTAGTTGGCGTCATCGAGCTCGGCGCGCAGGCGCGCCGCCTCGTCGCGAATCGGCTGGTCGGGCTGGGTCATTGCGTCAGGGGTCTCGTCCATGGCGAAGGCTTCAAAATGTCCGCTTCGAAGCCGCGAGTCTGGCCTAGCTTACCAAAGCAACGACCCCGACGGGACACCATCGGGGGTCGTTGTCACGCCTGGCGCAATACTGGCTAGTTCACCTGATAGCGATTGAGACGAGTACGCCGCACGAACTCCTGGACCCGCTGGCGGGCAAACTCCACGGTCTGGGCGGTCATCACGCTGTGGTTCTCGTCCTTCAGCTCGCCGCCCAGGTGGCGCACGATCACCATGGCAGTTTCCACCATGGCCTCGAAGGCCGCCGAGGCGTCCTCGGCCCCGGGCAGCGGCATCAGCAGGGTGATACCGGGCGTGGTGAAGTCGTCCATCGCCTCGATGGGGAAGCTGCCCGGCTTGAGCACGTTGACCATGGAGAACTGCAGCTCGCTGTCCGGATCCTCGGTCTCGAAGCGGTGGAAGATCCCCATCTCGCGACTGTAGCGCAGCCCGCAGGCCAGCATCAGGTCAAGTAGCGCCGGGCCCGAGAAACCCGCCTCGTCGCGGGCCATGACGCTGATCACGATCACCTCTTCGGCATGGCTCAGGGTGTCGCGGGCGTGCTCGGCGTTGACGTCGTGGCGCAGCGCCTTCTCCAGGGTGGGGTGGGCACGGACCACGTCGTCTTCCCGAGCCTGCGGTACCGGCTCATCGCGCTGCGCGCCCGGGGCCGTCTCGACATAGCCGTATTCGGCGTCGCCAGAGTGGACATCGTGGGCCTGGCGAGAACGCGGCGGGGTAAACAGCGGGTCGTCGTCATCCGCCTGGGCAATGGCCTCGGCCTCAAGGCGGCGGCGCTCGGCCTCTCGGGCAGCCTGCTCGGCGGCCGCCTGCTCCTGGGCCAGGCGACGACGCTCGGCTTCCCGGGCGGCCTTCTCGGCACGGGCCTGCTCGCGGCGCTCTTTCTCGAGGCGCTTCTGCTCGCGCCGCTTGGCCATCCGCTGCTGGACGGAGCTGCCGAAGCGCTGCATCGACTGCCCCATGCGCCGGGAGCCGCTCTTCAGCGAATCGCCCATGCCTTCCAGGTCGACGAGGCGATAGCGCTCGTCGTCGTCATGCAGCTCGTCATGATCCTCGGGGTCGGCCACCAGCGGCTCATCGACCTGGGCTGCCGGCGCCTCGTGGTCATCCAGGGCCGAGAGGGTCGGCTCGCGGCGCGCCTGGGGCGCCGCTGACGGGGCAGCCTCGCGCTCCGAGTCGGCGCTGGCCTTGGCCACGTCGTCGGCGGCGTCGCGGGGGCGGGTCGTACTGGCGACTGGGTCCTCGGCCTGGGAAGGCGCCTGGCGCTCTGCCCGGGCCTCGGCGGCGGGCGCTGCTCCCTGGCGCGGCTTGGCATCGGCCGTGTCGGCGCTCGGCGCAGCAGCGCCGGACGCCGCCGGCGCAGCGGCCGAAGGCGCGGATGACTCGTCGGGCCGCGAGGGTGCCTTGGAGGCGTCCCGGGCGGCCGACGTCGGCTCGGCCGCGGGTGCCGCCTCGGCGGCGGCATCCCGGCGCTGGGCCGGCACGCGCTCGGAAGCCTTCTCCGAAGGACGGGGCGCGGCCTCGCTCCCCTGACCCGCCGCGCCGGGCGCCGTTCTGGCCCCCTGCTTCAGGCCGGCGAGTACCCGGGAGGGGCCGGGATGTTCCTGGCGCTGCAGTTTGGGCTTGGGCTGCACCTGCGAATAACTGGCAGGACTGACGACGCGCGCGCCGCCGTTGGGCAGTTCCCAGTTGGCGTCGTCATCGGCGCTATCCCCCGCCGCTGCACCGCCTGTTTCGAGCCCGGGCTCGCTTCCCGCCTGATCGAGGCGCGGGATTCGGCGCTGGCGCTTCAGGCGACGTACCCCATCGATGACGATGAGAGTCACCAGCGCCAGCCCCAGAACGATCAGCCATTCTCTAAGTTCCATGGGTCGTCTTGCCTATCGCTAGGGCGCCATGCCGGATGGTTGTTCGTCACCAGCATAGCGCGATTGCCAAAAAAAGGGCCACTTTTTTTGTTTGTCAAGCCCCGGCATTCTCGCCTGAGAGTCCAATCGACCCTGCGTCATTCCCTGTACCATCGACTCGTCATGAGTGCGATGCGACCATGATGCCCTTTCTGATATCGCGTTTATCTCCGGCTTGCAAGCCCTTCAGGCCTCGGCCAGCGCGGCCGCCTCCTCAACCCCGACCGCCACTAGCCGGGATACCCCCGGTTCCTGCATGGTCACCCCCATCAGCCTTTCGGAGGCCTCCATGGCGATCTTGTTATGGGTAATATAGATAAACTGCACGGAATCGGACATATCCTTCACTAGCTTGGCATAGCGTCCCACGTTGGCATCATCCAGCGGCGCATCCACTTCATCGAGCATGCAGAAAGGCGCCGGATTGAGCTGGAAGATGGCAAATACCAGCGACAGGGCGGTCAGCGCCTTTTCGCCGCCGGACAGCAGATGAATGGTGCTGTTCTTCTTGCCGGGAGGCCGCGCCATGATGGCCACCCCGGTATCCAGCAAATCCTCGCCGGTCAGCGTCAACCATGCGGTTCCCCCACCGAAGACTCGGGGAAAAGCGACTGCAGGCCCTGATTGACCCGCTCGAAGGTGTCGCGAAAGCGGGTGCGCGTTTCCTGGTCGATGCGACGGATCGCCTTGTCGAGCGTCTCGAGTGCTTCGCTGAGCTCCGCGTGCTGGGCCTCCAGGTAGTCGCGCCGCTCGGCCTGCTGGTCGTACTCCTCGATGGCCGCCAGGTTGATGGCGCCCAGCCGGCGAATGCGCTCGCCGACCGCCTCGAGCCGGGTCTGCCAGGCGGACTCCGTGGCGTCCGGGTCGAGGTCCTCGGCAAGCGCCGCGGCGTCATGGCCCAGCTCGGCCAGCTGCTCGTCCTGAGCCTCTGCCTTGAGCGACAGGGCCTGGACCTGCATGCGCGCCTCCTGAAGGCGCTCGCGCGTTCCCTCCAGGCTGCGCTCGTGGTCCTGGCGGCGCTGCTCGTCCTCGCGCAGGCGCTCGACCAGCTCGGCGGCGCGGGCGCGGGCCGCATTGAGGGCGCGCTCATCGCGCTCGCGACGGTGCAGCAGCTCGTCGAGCTGCTCACGATGCTCCTCGTCGGGCTCGCGCAGGGCCTCGAGGGCCTCGGCCAGCTCGGCGCAGCGCGCTTCCAGGCGCTGGCGAGCCTCGCCGGCCCGCCCCTGCTGCTCGGCTAGCCCGGCCCGCTCGGTGGTCAGGCGCTGGTGTTCCAGCGCCAGCCCCTGGGCCTGCTCGCTCAGCGGCCGCTGACGGGCACGCAGCGTGGCGAGGCGCTCGCGGGCATCGCTGCGCGAACGCTCCAGCCGTTCACGACGCTCGGCGCCCTCCTCGAGGCCGGCCATGGCCTGCTGCCAGCGCTCACGGGCCTCCTCGATGGTCAGCCGGACCTCCTCCCCGTCTCCGTGAGCCCCTCCAGCTCTTCGGCCAGCTCGGCGGCGCGCCCTTCCAGATGATCGAGGCGGCTGGCCAGGCCGCTGTCCTGGACAGCCAATTGCTGGTGCGCATCGCTTAGGCGGCGCTCCTCCTGGCGCAGTCGCTCCAGCTCGCTTTCGGCCCGCTCGGCGATCTCGCGGGCGGCGGTCAGCCGGTGCTCCAGGTCGAGCAGGCCGGTTTCCACCTCGTCGAGTTCGGCGACGGCAAGGTCGCGCCGCCGCCGGCTCACCAGCAGCGTGTCCGGCCCCTCGCCCTGGCCCCGGTGACGCACCCAGTCGGGTCCCAGCCACAGCCCCGCGGGGGTGATGAGGCTCTCGCCGGGGGCCAGGGTGGCGCGCTCAGCCCAGGCCTGGGCATCGCTCTCCACGCAGCGAATGGGCGCCAGCCAGGCGGCGGCGGCACCGGCGCCCTGCACTCGGGCGGCCAGGCTCTGGGGGTTGGCCTCGACGCCGGCATCGGGGGACAGCGCCCCCAGCTCGGCGGGAGGCGCGGCGCTGGCCGCATGGAAGGCATCGGGCTCGGCCAGGCGCGCGGCCAGCCAGGGCGCCAGCACCCAGGAAACACTGGCCTCCCAGCCGGGCGCCACGCGCAGGGCCTCCCCAGACGCGGCGCGTCGGCCAGGTCATGCTCGCTCAGGTGGCGGGTCAACGCCTCGTCGGGGTCGGTGAGCGCGGCCTGTATCAGCGCGTCCAGCGAGGCCAGCTCGCCCTGCAGGGTGCTGCGCCGGCTGCGCTGCGCCTCGCGCGCTTGCTCGTGGGTCGCGGCGTCTTCCCGGGCAGCGTCGCGCTCGGCCTGAAGCGCCTCGCGGCGGCCCTCAACGCGCTGCTGCTCCAGCGCCAGCTCCTCTAGCCGTTCGCTGAGTTCGGCGCGCCGCGCCTGCAGCTCGGCGAGATCGGGGAGCTCCTGGCGCTGCTGACGGCGGCGCTGGGCGTCGCTCTCGACCTGCGCCAGGCGGTGTTCGAGTTCACGCAGCCGGTCCTGGGCCCGCTCAGCGTCGCGGCTGGCCTCACGCCAGCCCTCGTTGAAGCGCTCCCAGGCCTGTTCGGCCTCCTCGGCGGCGGGCTCGGCCTCCTCCAGCATGGCGTCCAGCTCGGCCAGCTGCTCGGCGACGTCCTCCTGCTCGGGGCCAAGGGCGTCGAGGCGCTCGTCGAGGCGCAGGCACCGCTCACCGTCATCCTCGCCTAGGCGGTCGAGTTCGGCCAGCTCGCGCCGGGCGGCATCCAGGTCGCCGGCCAGCTGGGCTTCCCGGCTGCGGGCATGCTCCAGGCTCTGTTCGAGCCGAGCGATAGCGGTGGTGGTCTCGAAGAAGCGTGTCTGGCAAGCGTCGAGCTCCTCGGCCAGGCGGTCGTGGGCGGCACGGGCTTCCTCGAGGCGGGCCTCGCACTGACGCATTCCCAGGATGTCGCGCTCCACCGCCGTCTCCAGCTCGCGAACCCGGCGCTCCTCCTCATCCTGCTGCGCACGCAGGGCCCGCCCGCGAAGCAGCGCCAGCTCGCCCTTGAGGCGATGCTCCTCCTGCTTGAGGGCCTGGTAGCGGCGGGCGGCCTCGGCCTGGCGCTTGAGGCGCTCGAGCTGCTTGTCGAGCTCTTCGCGGATGTCCTCCAGGCGTTCGAGGTTCTCCCGGGTGCGCCGCATGCGGTTCTCGGTCTCGCGGCGGCGCTCCTTGTACTTGGAGATGCCGGCGGCCTCCTCCAGGGTGCCGCGCAGCTCCTCGGGACGCGCCTCGATGAGCCGCGAGATCATGCCCTGGCCGATGATCGCGTAGGAGCGGGGCCCCAGGCCGGTGCCCAGGAAGAGGTCGGCGATGTCGCGGCGGCGACACTTCTGACCGTTGAAGAAGTAGGTCGACTGGCCCTCGCGGGTGACCTGGCGCTTGACGGCGATCTCGGCGTACTGGGCGTAGGGGCCGCCCATGGCCCCGTCACCGTTGTCGAAGCGCAGCTCGATGGACGCCAGCCCCACCGGCTTGCGCGCGGTGGAGCCGTTGAAGATGACGTCGGTCATCGACTCGCCGCGCAGGGTCTTGGCCGAGGATTCGCCCATGACCCAGCGCACGGCGTCGATGATATTCGACTTGCCGCAGCCGTTAGGCCCGACGATGGCGGTCATGTTGCCATCGAAGGGGACCGTAACCGGGTCGACGAAGGACTTGAAGCCGACCAACCGAATCGATGTAAGACGCATCCGGCTATTCGATGACGCGGTCGATCACCAGCTCCACGGGCTCACCGTCGACGCTGCCCACGGCCACGGCCTCGAGGTCGCCGAACATGTCCCCGGGGGTGGGCGCGGGGTCACCGGTCTGGCTGACCCGCACCAGCAGCCTGGCCTCGCGGACCTGGGAGAGGCTGGCCTCGTCGGACATAGCGTGCCGGTCGTCGAGCACCAGAGTGGTCGGCAGGTCGCCCAGGGTCACCCGAGCCGCGGCCAGGGGGGCAGCTCGCCCTCCATGTCGCGGGCCACGATGAACACCCGGGTGTTCTCATCCAGGCGATTGGCAAGGGTCTCGTCTAGGCTGACCCGCACCTGAATGCCGGGCCCCTGGGCAAGGGGCTCCTGCTCTTCCGGGGCGACGCCCAGGCGCTGCTGGGCCACGCGGATGCCTTCGCGCAGGGCCTCGGCCGAGCCGCTATCGCCCATGCCGGCGATGGCACGCCGCCAGCGGTCGATCGCCAGCTCGTAGTCGCCACCCTCGAAGGCCTGAACGCCGAGCATGCCCAGCACGGTCGGCTCGCGGGAATCCTCCTCCATGACTTCGTCGACCAGCGCCTGCACCTCGGCGTCGATGGTGCGATTGGCCATGAAGAACTTGACCTGAGCCTTCTGGGCCAGCAGCGACGGCTGTCGCCCTTCCAGCTCGATCAGGTTGTTCAAGGCACCTAGCGCCGCCTCGCCCTGGCCCGCATCGCGATAGAGGGGGTAGAGCGCGGCCCAAACGTTGGGGTTGCCGGGCTGGCTGGCCGCCTCCCCCTCCAGGCGCTCGATCAGGACGGGCAGGGAGTCGCTCTCCTGATAGGCGGCATACAGGGCCAAGTCGCCCTCCGCCCCGTACTGCTGGTACCAGAACACCGAGCCGATGACCACTGCCACGGCCACCACCGGCACCAGAAAGCGGCCGGACGCCGGCGAGTGCAGCGGGCCGCGCCGCTGCTCCTCGGTATCCTCGAGCAGGCTGCGGTCGAGATCGAGGCGGTCCTCTTCATAGCGCGCCTGATCGATGTCGCCGCGCTCCAGCGCCGCCTCCAGCGAGGCCAGGCGCCGCCGATAGATGGCGACGTTCTGCTCGGTGGTGGAGTCGTTGGCCTCGAACTCACGCTGGGCCTGGTAGACCCGCTGCGCACGGCGCAGCGGCGCGACCAGCAGCCACAGGGCGGGCAGCAAAAGGATGGCAAAGCCAAGCCATAACAGGGTCATTCGGTCCTCCCGCGATTGATCAGGGCCTCGAGGCGGGCGCGCTCCTCGGCGCTCAGCTCACGGGCAGAGGCATTACGCCGGGCGCGCACCACCAGCACCACCAGCACGGCGCCGAGGACGACCAGGGCCACCGGCAGCCCCCACAGCAGGAAGGTGCGACCTTCCAGGCGCGGGTTGTAGAGCACGTAGTCGCCAAACCGCTCGACCATGTGCTCGCGGATCTCCATGTCGGAGACGCCTTCGTTGAGCAGCAGGTAGACGCGGTCGCGCATGTCGCCGGAGACCGGCGCATCGGAGTCGTTGATGGCCTGGTTCTCGCAGGTGGGACAGCGCAGCGAGGCGGTCAGGCTGCGGTAGCGCTGCTCCATTACCGGGTCATCGAATTCACGCACTTCGATGGCCCCGGCATGCAAGTTGCCGGCCATCATCAGCAGCGCCAGGCCAGCGAGCATCCATCGGATCACTGCCATTTTTCCACCTCCGGCAGGATGTGTTCACGAACGTCACCCGGCGAGATATAGCCGGTGTGGTGATAGCGGATGATACCCTCACGGTCGACCAGGAAGGTCTCCGGCGCGCCGAACACTCCCAGCTCGAAGCCCAGCTCGTTGTCCGGGTCGAAGATATTCACCTCGAAGGGATTGCCGAACTCCTCCAGGAAGCCGAGCCCCTTCTCACGGGTATCCTTCCAGCTGATCCCGACCATGCGAATGCCGCGATCGGAGAGGTCCAGCAGCTGGGGCATCTCGCGTTTGCATTCCGGGCACCGCTCGCCCCAGACATTGACCAGGGTGAGTTCGCCGGTGGCCAGCAGGGAGCGGTCCACGCGGCGCTCGGGATCTTCCAGGGTCGCCAGGTCGAACGCCGGGAAGTCCCGCGCCATCAGCGCGGAATCCCGGTGGAAGGGGTTCAGCGAGAGCCCCTGGTAGAGAAACAGCGACAGCACCAGGAACCCCGCCAGGGGCAGCAGCAGCAGCAGACGGCGGGTCATGCGGTGGCCTCCCGGGGTTTGCCGGTGGGCGACACCGCCTCGGGATCGCGCGAGGTGGCCAGGCGACGATAGCGACGGTCGGCCACGGCCAGCACGCCGCCGGCAGCCATCAGCAGCCCACCGAGCCAGAGCCAACGCACGAAGGGCTTGTATTGGACGCGCATCGCCCAGCTGTTGTCGCCGAGATCTTCGCCCATGGCCACGTAGAGGTCGCGGAAGAAGCCGGGGCGCAGCGCCACCTGGGTCATGGGCATGCCCCGGGCGATATCGAGGCGTTTCTCCGGATTCATGGTGAAGCTGCGCCGGCTCTCACCGCGCTGCACTTCGATCACCGCCCGGTCGGCCAGGAAGTTGGGGCCCTGACGACTGGTCAGCTCGGTCATGGTGAAGGTGTAGCCGGCGACCTGAACGCTGTCGCCCGGCGCCATGCGCACGTTGCGCTCGATGTTGTAGTTGGAGACCACCGCCACGCCGATAATGGTCACCGCCACGCCCAGGTGGCCCAGCTGCATACCCCAGTAGGCCGGCGAGATCTTCTTCAACCCGGCCAGCCGCGACGGTGCATTGCGGGTCTTGTCGAAGAGGTCGCGGATCATCGGGAAGACGATCCACATGGCGGTTACCAGGCCGATGGCGACCCAGGCGTTCCACTCCTGACCGAAGATGAACGGCATGATACTGCCGATCACCAGCGCCGCGGCGCCGGCGAGCCAGAGCCGCTTGACCAGCATGCGGGGATCGGTCTGCTTCCAGCGGGCCACCGGCCCCATCCCCATGAAGATGCACATGATCACCGTCAGCGGCACGAACAGGGCATTGAAGTACGGGGGGCCCACGCTGATCTTGCCGAGGTCGAGCGCATCGAGCAGCAGGGGATAGACGGTACCCATCAGCACGGTGACCGTGATGATCACCAGCATGATGTTGTTGATCAGCAGCAGCGCATCGCGGGAGAGCCAGTTGAAGCCGGTCTTGTGGCTGACCCGCGGCGCGCGCAGGGCAAAGATCAGCAGCGACAGGCCCACGGTGATGCCCAGCAGCATCAGGATGAAGAAGCCGCGGGAGGGGTCGTTGGCGAAGGCGTGGACCGAGGTCAGCACCCCGGAGCGCACCAGGAAGGTGCCCAGCAGCGACAGCGAGAAGGTGGTGATCGCCAGCAGCAGGGTCCAGCTCTTGAAGGAGCCGCGCTTCTCGGTGACCGCCAGGGAGTGCATCAGCGCCGTGCCGGTCAGCCAGGGCAGCAGCGAGGCGTTCTCCACCGGATCCCAGAACCACCAGCCGCCCCAGCCCAGCTCGTAGTAGGCCCACCAGCTGCCGAGTGCGATGCCCACGGTGAGAAACGCCCAGGCCAGGTTGGTCCAGGGCCGCGCCCAGCGTGCCCAGGCCGCGTCGAGGCGACCGCCCAGCAGCGCGGCGATGGCGAAGGCGAACACCACCGAGAAGCCCACGTAGCCCATATAGAGCGCCGGCGGGTGCAGGATCAGGCCGATGTCCTGGAGCAGCGGATTGAGGTCGGCGCCGTCCTGGGGAACGTTGGGCAGAATGCGCTCGAAGGGGTTGGAGGTGACCAGGATGAACAGCAGGAAGCCCACGCAGACCATGCCCATCACGCTGACGACCCGGGCCACCACGTCCCGCGGCAGCTCCCGGGAGTAGCGCGCGGCGAAATAGCCCCAGCCGGCCAGCATCAGGCTCCACAGCAGCACCGAGCCCTCATGGTTGCCCCAGACCGCGCTGAACTTGTAGTACCAGGGCAGCATGGAGTTGGAGTTGTTGGCCACGTTGAGCACGCTGAAGTCGTCCAGCATGTAGCTGGCCGTCAGGGCGGCGTAGGCGATGGCCACGAACAGCAGCTGCCCAGCCGCCATGGGGCGGGCATAGGCCATCAGCAGCGGCCGGCGCAGCGAGGCGCCGGCCACCGGCAGCACCGACTGTATCACCGCAAAGAGCAGGGCAATGACCAGGGCAAAGTGGCCGATTTCGGGAATCATCTGGATCTGCATGGGGACTCCGGGTCAGTACTGGCTTGCGCCGTTACTTTCCGCTTCCTGTTTTTCGACGCGCTCGGCCACCTTGGCGGCCTTCTGCTGGAAGTCGGCGGGCGAGTAGCCGGCAGCTTCCAGGGCATCGGCGACCTCGGGCGGCATGTAGTTCTCGTCGTGGCGAGCCAGCACCTGGTCGGCCTTGATATAGCCGCCCTGCTGCAGCTGGCCGACTACCACCACGCCCTGCCCCTCGCGGAACAGATCGGGGAGGATACCACTGTAGTAGACGCGCACGTCCTCCACGTAGTCGGTCACCGTGAACTCCACGTCCAGGCTATCGGGATTGCGATAGACCGAGCCTTCGCGCACCATGCCGCCGGCGCGGATCTGGCGTTCATAGGGGGCATCGCCGGCGGCAATCTCGATGGGGCTGAAAAACAGGTTGATGTTGGCCCGCAGGGCGTAGAGCGTCAGGCCCACGGCGATTGCCGTGAGGGAGACGAGCCCTAGGACCACGAACAGCTTCTGCTTGCGTTTAGGCGTCATTGGTATATCCACCCCTGTCATGTTGAATCGGTGTCGCCCTGGCGGAGTCTGCGGCCAGTCGGCCTTCGCGCCGGACGCGGCGCTCGAGCTGGCGAAGCAGCTGGCGGCGCTCGGCGCGGGCATGCAGCACGCAGCCCAGCAGCAGGGCCGCGGTCAGGCCCCAGGAGGCCCAGACATAGGGGGCATGGCCGCCCATAGCGAGAAATTCCTGAAAGGTATCGAAGGCCATCAGCGTGTCTCCCCGGCCAGTTCACGGACCCAGTGCTTGTTGGCCTCGCGGCGCAGGATCTCACTGCGCACGCGGGTCAGGGTCAGGGCGATAAAGAAACTGTAGAACCCCAGCACCATGATCAGCAGCGGCGCCCACATCTCCATGGGCATGCCAACGCGGCCGGTGACGGTGAAGGTGGCCGGCTGGTGCAGGGTGTACCACCAGTCGACGGAATACTTGATGATCGGGATATTGATCACGCCCACCATGGCCAGCACCGAGGCGGCGCGGGAGGCGCTGTCGCGGCTGGTGAAGGCGCCGCGCAGGGCGATCACGCCCAGGTAGAGAAACAGCAGGATCAGCATCGAGGTCAGTCGCGCGTCCCACATCCACCAGGTGCCCCAGGTGGGCACGCCCCAAACCGCACCGGAGAACAGTGCGATAAAGGTCATGGCGGCTCCCAGCGGCGCCATCATGGCGGCGGCCATGTCGCAGATCTTGATCTTCCAGACCATGAACACCAGGCCGGTGATGGCCATGGAGACGAAGATCGACTGGGCCAGGAAGGCCGCCGGCACGTGGACATAGATGATGCGGAAGCTGTTGCCCTGCTGATAGTCGGCCGGGGCAAACGCCAGCCCCCAGATCGTGCCAGTCACGATAAGGAGCAGCGCCGCGGCCCAGAACCAGGGCTGAAGGCGGGCGCTGATGGCATAGAACCACTTGGGAGAACGCAGTTTATTAATGAAGGCCCACATGCCTCGTCAACCTCTCAACCGTTGATACTGATGCGCAGCGAAGCCGCGATCGCCCAGGGCGCCAGGCAGAGTGCCAGCGACAGCAGTGCGCCGAGAATCGCCAGATGCGCCATGATGCCGTCACCCAGGATGGCGGCTTGCACGGCACCGGCGCCGAAGATCAGCACCGGAATGTAAAGCGGCAGCACCAGCAGCGACAGCAGCACGCCGCCCCGCGACAGGCCTACCGTCAGTGCCGCCCCGATGGCTCCGATCAGGCTCAGGCTGGCCGTGCCCAGCGCCAGGGAGAGCGCCAGCACCAGGTAGCTACCCGCGGGCAGGGCCAGCATGATCCCCAGCACCGGCGCCATCAGCGCCAGGGGGAGGCCGGTCAACAGCCAGTGCACGGCCACCTTGGCCAGGGTCAGCAGCGCCAAGGGCTGCGGCGTCAGCAGCAGCTGCTCCAGGGAGCCGTCGTCGTAGTCGGCGCGAAACAGGCTGTCCAGCGACAGCAGCGCCGCCAGCAGCGCCGCCACCCACAGCAGCCCGGGGGCGATCGCTGCCAGGAGTTCCGGATCGGGGAAATCCCGATCGGGAACAGCGTGATCACAATGGCGAAGAACACCAGCGGATTCATCACCTCGCTGCGGCGGCGCAGCATCAGCACCAGGTCACGCTTGAGGGTGGCCCAGACTGCGACCATCAGGCCGCCCTGAGGTTCCGTGCGAGCGACACGCATGTCGTCACCGATCAAGGAGCCGTCAGTGGCCGACATCGACACCTCCCCCGCCCAGGCGGATACGGCGCAGCTCAGCGCAGGGCGTCAGTTCATGGTGCGTGGTCACCAGCACGCTGCCGCCGCGGCGGGCGTGCTCGACCAGGCGCTGCTCCAGGGCCCCCACACCGTCGCGGTCGATGGCGGTGAAGGGCTCGTCGAGCACCCACAGCGGGCGCGGGGTCAGCACCAGCCGCGCCAGCGCCACGCGGCGCTGCTGGCCGGCGGAGAGCTGCCCCGCCGGCAGGTCCTCGAAGCCCGTCAGGCCCACGTCTTCCAGCGCGGCGAAGCGTGCCGCCTCATCGCGCGGCTGTCCGGCCATGGCCTGGTACCAGGCGAGATTCTCCAGCGGGGTCAGCGCCGCCTTGACCCCGGGGGCATGCCCCATATAGAGAAGGTTGGAAAGAAAGGACTCGCGAGCCTGGCGCATCGGACGCTCGTCCCAATACAGCTCACCCTCGTAGTCGGCCAGCTGCCCGGACAGAATCTTCAGCAGGGTGGTCTTGCCGCTGCCGTTAGGCCCTTCGATGCGCACGATCTCGCCGGCACGGATATCGAGATCCAGGCCCCGGAACAGCCAGCGATCGTCGCGCTCGCAGGCCAGGTTATGCGCTTGCAGACGCAGGCTCAAGGCACTCTCCAGGAATGGCGATTTTCGCCCGGACTCTACACGGAATGGGCCTATGCCGCCAGTCAAACGGCCGTCTCCCGGCGCCACCCTTGACCTGCGGCAAGGGTGGCGCCGAGCCATGGAACTTGCCACAACGTCGCGGGGTGCTATGATGCAAAACACCTGTACATTTCAACAGGTCTTGAGACAGGGGAGACACCACATGCCTGAGGTTTCCACACGGTATCTGCAGCGACGTCCCAACCTGCCACTGGCCGACTCCTGGTCCAGCGTCGAGGCCACCGAGCTCATCGAGATCCCGCTGCTCGGCGACGTCTCGGCAGGCATGCCCATCGAGGCCTGCCCCAGCGGCGGCACGGTCCGCGCTCCCGCGAGCATGGTGCGACGCAACACCTACGCCCTGCGCGTGCGCGGCAACTCGATGGTCGACTGTCATATCTACGATGGCGATGTGATCATCATCGAGCGCCAGGAGAGCGCCGAGAACGGCGAAACCGCCGTGGTGCTGATCAACCAGCAGGAGGTCACCCTGAAGAAGCTTTATATAGAAAAGTCCGGCGTGCGTCTGCAGCCCGCCAACGAAAGCATGGCACCCATCTATCTCAAGAACAGCGATATCCAGGTGCTCGGTATGGTCATGGGCGTGGTACGCCAGCGCGAGCTGACCCACTGATGCGCTACCCAGTCCCCGACCTGCCTGCCGGCGAATGGCAGGCAACCGAACTGGAGGTAGAGCGCAGCCGCTTTATCGCCTGGGTCTGTCATGCCCCCAAGCCGGCCGCCCTGGACGCCCTGCTCGGGACGGCCCGTCGGACGCATCCCGCCGCCAGCCACCACTGCAGCGCCTTTATCGCCGGCCCACCGGGGAGCAGGCCGCCATCGGCTTTGCCGACGACGGCGAGCCCGGCGGCACCGCCGGACGCCCCATGTTTCAGGTGCTGGAAGGCAGCGGGCTTGGCCAAGTGGGCTGCGTGGTGATCCGCTACTTCGGCGGCACCAAGCTCGGCACCGGCGGGCTGGCCCGGGCCTACGCCCAGGCCGTGGCGCAGGCCCTGGAGGCACTGCCACGCCGCGAGGTCGTCGAGCGCCTCGCGCTGCGCCTGCGGGTGGACTTCGCCGGCGAGGCCGAGGCGCGCGCCTGGCTCGAGGGCCAGGCCGTGCCCGTGGAGGCCGCCGAGTACACCGCCGACGGCGTGGTCCTCACCGTGGGCTGGCCCCGCGATGTCGCGCTAGACCTCAGCCCGCTCGAGGCCCGGCTGCGTGGGCGCCTTGAATGCCTCAACCCACCCAAGGTGCCAAGCAACGCCAGCTAGGCGGGGAGGAAGGGGGAGGAAGAGGAGGCGCTGCGCAGGTCATCACCGCCAGTATGCCGGCACCTACTACCCCAGCTCGGCGAAGCTCTGGAGCGCCACTTCATATGAGCGCTGCACATGATCCTCCATCACCGCGCGAGCAGCCCGGGTGTTGCGTTTCAGCGCCAGCTCCACCAGCTCTTCATGCTGAGCATCCAGGATCCGTCGCACATCGGGCGCTTCAGGCGCCAGTCGCCGGTAACGGTCAAACTGGTCGTGCAGCTGCTCAATGAAGCGCAACAGCCATACCGAGCCGCAAGGGGCCACCAGGGTCCGATGGAAACGCGCATGCAGTTGCTCCCACTCGTCGATCTGCCCCGCTGCCAGCTCGAAGCGCTTGAGGCGATGGGCCGCCGCCAACAGCTCCGACTCCCACTCCGCATCCCCCGACCTATCGCCCACTCAAGCGCCATCCCTTCGAGCTCCCGACGCATGCCGGCAATGTCCTCGAGCTCTTCACGCACCATCTTCGGCACCCGGAACCCACGCTGATTCTCCTGAACCAGCAGCCCGTAGGCCGCCAAGCGATTGAGCGCCTCACGCAGCGGACTGAGCCCAACCGCATAGCGCTCCTTTAGGGTGCTGATCGCCAGTTTCTCCCCGGCCTCGAAGCGACCGTTTAGCAGATCCTGACGCAGGATGTCGTAGATACGGCTGGACGTCGTTGCTCGGCCTGTCCGCTCGGGTATCGCCATGCCACCTCCTCCCTTGGCTGAAACAGCGTCTGATACAAGCTTGACCCATCTTCACCGGGCAATCTATATTTCATGACCAATAATCGATTTTTTAGTTCAAGTAAGATGAGTCATGGACAAATCAATTAATAATGCTTTCGTCGATCGAAACTGGAGCCGGTCTTGAGCCCCGCCACCCCGCCTCCACTACGCGCCCTGTTCTGGGCCTTCACCCGCATCGGCCTGCTCGGCTTCGGCGGGAGCCCGCCATGATTCCGCTGGTTCGGCAAGAAGTGGTCGATCGCTATCGCTGGCTGAGCGATGACGAATTTGCCGACGTGCTGGCCATCGGCAACACTCTGCCCGGCCCCATTGCCACCAAGATGCCCGGCTATATCGGTTACCGGGTCGCGGGCGTGCGCGGCTGTATCGTCGCCGTCGGTGCCGTGATCCTGCCCATGATCCTGGCGATGATTCTGCTGCTCGGTCTCTTTACCCGGTACCGCCATGTCGGCTGGATACAGGGCATGAGCCAGGCGGTGGTGCCGGTCGTCATGGTGATGATGGCGCAGCTAGCCTGGGACTTTTTCAATAAGTCGCGGCTGGCCCTGGGCTGGGGCGTCAGCCTGGCCATGTCGGCGGCGGCCGCGGTGCTGATCTACGCCGCAGGCCTGCACCCCGGCTGGCTCATCGGCAGCTTGCTGGCCGCAGCGCTGCTGCGCCCGGTGGCACCACCAAGCAGGGCCGCCCAATGATTTACTGGGAGCTGTTTCTTGCCTTCTTCATCCCGAACATTATCGGCTACGGGGGTGGCCCGGCCATCATTCCGCTCATCGAGGCCGAAGTGGTCGGCCACTACGGCTGGATGAGTGCCCACCAATTCGCCGAGACCCTGGCGCTGGGCAATGCCCTGCCCAGCCCCATCGCCACCAAGATGGCCGGGCATGTGGGCTACGAGGTTGCCGGTACCGGTGGCGCCGCAGTGGCAGTGCTGGCCACGGCGGCACCCTCGCTGCTGCTGATGCTCGGCGCGCTGGGTCTGCTCTATCGGCATCGCCACTCCCCCCGCGTGCAGCGCATGAGCCAGTGGGTCCGTCCCGTCATCGCCTTGATGATGGCCGCCCTGGCCGTGGGTTTCTTGCTCGAGGGGGTGCGCAGTGCCGGGATGTTCCACACCGGACTGATCGCTGCGGTCTCCGCCATCGCCCTACTGCGATTCAAGACGCATCCGGCCCTGGTGATCATGGCCGCACTGATCTATGGAGGGCTTTTCATCACCTAGCACTCTTTCGCTACGCAACATCACCTGTTTCACAACAAAGACAAACCGAGGTATTTCATGAAGCTCCACACCCTCATTGCCGCATCCACCGCTGCCGCTGCTCTGGCCGTGCCCCCTCTTACCATGGCTGCCGACAGCTATCCCGAAAAGCCCATCGAGTTCATCGTCCCCTGGGGGCCGGGAGGCGGCAGCGACCTGTTGATGCGCATCGTCGGGCAGCACCTTGAGGAAACCCTGGATGAGGCCGTGCCGATCATCAATATGCCCGGTGCCAGCGGCACGATCGGCCTACGAGAAGCCACACGCCGCGACAATGACGGCTATACCATCACCCAGATCCACGAAGGCCTGCTGATCGCGCACCATTCCGGCGTCACCGACCTGAACTGGGATGATTTCGAGGTTATCTCCATGATGACCAGCATCAACTCCGTCATTGCCGTCAACGCCGACACCGGCTGGGAAACCCTCGACGACCTGCTCGAGGATGTCAGCGCCAGCCCGGGAGAGTACCGAATGGGCGTCACCATGGGCGGCATCCCCACCTATGGGCGGTGCAGTTCGAGGAGGCCACCGGTACCGAGTTCGGCTACGTCGGCTACGAGGGGACCGGTGAGCGGCTGCGCGCCCTGGCAGGTGGCCATATTACCGTCGCCATCGAGGATTACTCGTCCACCAGCGCCTTCGTGGAAAACGGCGACATGAACATTCTCGCAGTGGCCACCACCGAGCGCATCGACGAACTGCCGGACACGCCGACACTGCAAGAGCTAGGCTACGACCTGGAGTTCCTGGTGACGCGCGGCCTGGTAGCGCCCAAAGGCACTCCTGACGCAATTCTCGATACGCTCGAAAGCGCACTGGCCACGATTGCCGAGAGTGAGTCCTTCCGTACCCAGGTCGCCAATGTCGGTGGCACCGTTCGCTACATGGGGCGAGCCGACTATGCCGACTACCTGCACACCATGAACCAGGCCATTGAGGCCAACGCCCACCTCCTCGACTGAGGCTGGGTGTCTACAGGAGGCCCGCATGGAAAGAAAAACCCAAGAGGAGAGCTTGCTGCCCACACTGCAGCTTCTCTCCTATGCCATCATTGCCTCTCTTGCGCTGTTCATGTCACTCAAGGCCGGCTCGCTGCCGGCCTCTCGCTGGGAGCCAATGAGTGCCGGCGCTTTTCCTCGCATCATTTTCCTGTCGATTGCCGGGCTCTGCACCATCGCCTTCGTCACGGAGCTCTTCAAGCACGGCCTGCCCAGGACCTCCTGGTCAGTCTGCCTGGAACGCGTGGCCAACCTGAAGACGGTGATCATCAATCTGGTGCTGTTCATCGCCTATATGGCCACGCTGCCTTGGCTCGGGTTCATGATCAGCACCTTCCTGTACCTTTCGACTGCCCAGATTCTGATGGCCCCGAAACGGCTGACTGCCATTGCTATCGCATTGCTAGTCGCCGTCGTCTTTTCCGCCGGCCCCTACTACCTCTTTTCCGAGGTATTCAGCATCTACCTCCCCAGAGCAAGATGGTAATCAGGTGAAATCATGACAGACGCTTTCCTGTTGGCGCTGGGTGGCATCATGACACCCTACACCCTGGCGCTGATGGCAATCGCCACCCTTGCCGGCATCGTGTCCGCCGCCATCCCCGGCTTCACGATCACCATGGCCATCGTGCTCACCCTGCCCCTGACCTTCGCGATGCCGCCGCTGCAAGGGGTCGCGGTCATGCTCTCGGTATACGTCGGCGGGCTGAGCGGCGGGCTGTTCAGCGCCGCGCTGCTCGGTATCCCGGGAACGCCTTCGGCCGTAGCGACCACCTTCGATGCCTTTCCCATGGCGCGCAAAGGGCATCCCGGCAGGGCGCTTTCCATCGGCCTGCTCGCCTCTTTCGTGGGGTCCTTGATCTCCATCGTCGTGCTGATCATGGCGGCTCCACCGTTGGCGCTGATGGCCGTCAAGCTGGGGCCTTGGGAGTACTTCGCCTTGATCGTGTTCGCCTTGACCATCATCGCGAGCCTGGTCGGCGACTCGCTGCTCAGGGGGCTGATTGCCGGGCTGATCGGCATTGGACTGGCCACCGTCGGCCCGACCCGATCATGGGGCGAGAGCGCTTCACTTTTGGTTATGAATTAGTGGCGGCCGGCATTCCTTTCCTGGTCGTTCTGATTGGCATGTACGCCATGAGCCAGCTGCTCTCGGAGCTGGAGCCCGCTCGAGGGGGCAAGCCGCAGCCCGGGTCGTTGATCAGTGGCGACATGCGCCCCACCTGCTCGAGACCGTAAAACAGGTGATTCTCAAACCCGTCAATGTGGTGCGCTCTTCGTTGATCGGCGTCTTCATCGGCGCAGTGCCCGGGGCAGGCAGCTCGATTTCCAACCTGCTCGCCTACGATCAGGCCAAGCGTGCCTCGAAGCACCCGGAGTCGTTCGGCAACGGTGAACCTGAAGGTGTCGTGGCGTCGGAGTCCGGTAACTCCTCCACGGTGGGCGGCAGCCTGATTCCACTCATTGCCCTGGGGATTCCCGGCTCCCCTGCCGATGCGGTGCTGATGGCCGCCATCATGGTGCATGGCATCAGCGTCGGGCCGCGGCTCATCCTCGACAACCCGGACCTGGTCTATGGCATGTTCATCTCTATGGCCGTGGCCTCGGTGTTCATGCTGTTTATCGGCCTGATCCTGATGCGCGCCTTCCTGCGCCTGCTCAACGTGCCCAAGTACATCGTGGTGCCGGTGGTTCTGGCCTGCTGCGCCATCGGGACCTATACCCTGAACAATCGCATTTCCGATCTCTACCTGCTCGCCTGTGTCGGTGTGGCTGGCTATGTCCTGAGAAAGCTCGACTACCCGCTGGCGCCGCTGGTGCTTGGGGTTGTGCTGGGCCCGATCGCCGAAACCAACCTCAGGCGGGCCTTTCAAACCAGCGATGAGTGGACACTGTTCTTTACCCGACCGATATCCGCCCTCCTATTGACCTTGGCGGTGGTCTCGATTCTGTACAGCGTCATTAGCTACATGAGACGGCGCAAGGCCTTTTCCCAACGAACCAACGCCTCGCTCGAATAGGACACGCCATGAACTTCGATCCCCACTACTACCCAGCCGCCTCGCGGCGCATGATGAGCGTCGGCCAGCGCGGCATGGTCGCCACCTCCCAGCCGCTTGCCGCTCAGGTCGGCGTCGATATGCTCAAGCGCGGCGGCAACGCCGTGGATGCGGCCATCGCCACCGCGGCGGCGCTGACCGTGGTCGAGCCAACCTCTAACGGTATCGGGGGCGACGCCTTCGCCATCGTCTGGGTCAACGGCGAGCTTCACGGCCTCAATGCCAGCGGCCCCGCCCCGCGTGGTATCTCGGCGGAGGCCGTCAAGGCCCTTGGCCACGACGAGATGCCGGCCCACGGCCTGATCCCGGTCACCGTTCCCGGCGCCCCGAGCGCCTGGGCCGCACTCTCGGAGCGCTTCGGCAAGCTGCCGTTCGCCGACCTGCTGGCCCCGGCCATCGAGTTCGCCACCCAGGGCTATGCCGTAACGCCCGTCGCCAGCCAGCTGTGGCAGGCCGCCGTGAAGCGCTACGGTCAGTACAGCGGGGCAGAGTTCGCCCCCTGGTTCGAGCACTTCGCCCCCGGCGGCCGGGCGCCGGCGGCCGGCGAGGTCTGGCGCTCACCGGAGATGGCCGCCACCCTCCAGGCAATCGCCGAGACCCGGGGGCGCGCCTTCTACGAGGGGGAGCTGGCGGATCGCCTCGACGCCTTTTCTCGCCGGCACGGGGCTTCCTGCGCCGCGAGGATCTCGCCGCCTACGCCCCCGAGTGGGTCACTCCCATCAGCACCCGCTATCGTGGCCACGATATCTGGGAGATACCCCCCAACGGCAGCGGCCTGATCGCACTGCAGGCGCTGGGCATGCTGGAAGCCCTCGGCGATGAACCCTGCGATCCCGTGGAGAGCCTGCACCGGCGTATCGAGGCCACCAAGCTGGCCTATGTGGACGGCCTGCACTACGTCGCCGAACCAGAGGCGATGCATGCCAGCGTGGAACAGCTGCTCGCCGCCGACTATCTGGCACAGCGCGCAGACCAGATCGGCACCCAGGCCCTGGACCCGGTACCCGGCGATCCCCTCAAGGGGGGCACCGTCTACCTGGCCGCCGCCGATGGCGAGGGCAACATGGTCTCCTTCATCCAGAGCAACTTCGAGGGCTTCGGCTCGGGAATAGTCGTCCCCGGCACCGGCATCAGCCTGCAGAACCGCGGCTGGTCCTTCTCCCTCGAACTGGAGCATGCCAACGTCCTGGCACCGGGCAAGCGCAGCTACCACACCATCATCCCGGGCTTCATCACCCGGGACGGCCAGGCCGTGGGGCCCTTCGGCGTGATGGGCGGCTACATGCAGCCCCAGGGGCACGTCCAGGTGGTCACCGCCATGCTCGAGGATAGGCTCAACCCCCAGGCGGTGCTGGACCTGCCGCGCTGGAAGTGGACCGAGGGCCGCACCGTGGAGGTCGAGCCCGAGTTTCCCGACCATCTGGCCCAGGCGCTGGCCCGCCGCGGCCACCACATCGTCAAGTGCCGCGACGGCCTGACCTTCGGCCGGGGCGAATTATCCTGCGCGACCCCGAGAGCGGGGGGCTTTACGCCGGCACCGAACCGCGCACCGACGGCGCCGCCCTGCCCTGGTAGGTCCCGGCCATTGCCGTAAACGCCAGCGGCGCCCCAAGGGGCGCCGCTGGCGTGATCATGGCAAGGACGCCGGATCAGGTCAGGTACTTGATCATCACCCCGGCGGCCACCGCCGAGCCGATCACCCCGGCCACGTTGGGGCCCATGGCGTGCATCAGCAGGAAGTTGTGGGGGTTGGACTCCAGCCCCACCTTGTTGGCCACCCGGGCGGCCATGGGCACTGCCGAGACTCCGGCGGCCCCGATCAGCGGGTTGATGGGCATCTTGCTCATCACGTTCATCAGCTTGGCCATGATCACCCCCGCCGCCGTGCCAATGGCGAAGGCCACCATGCCCAGCCCCATGATCCCCAGGGTCTCCAGCGCCAGGAAGCTCTCGGCCATCAGCCGCGAGCCCACGGCAAGCCCCAGCACGATGGTGACGATGTTGATCAGGGCATTCTGGGCGGTGTCGGTGAGTCGCTCCACCACGCCACACTCGCGCATCAGGTTGCCGAAGCAGAACATGCCCAGCAGCGGCGCAGCATCCGGCAGGAACACCGCCACCAGCATCAGCAGCAGCAGCGGGAAGACGATCTTCTCCAGCTTCGACACCGGCCGCAGCTGGGTCATGGTGATTTCCCGCTCGCGCTTCGAGGTCAGCAGCTTCATGATCGGCGGCTGGATCATCGGCACCAGGGCCATGTAGGCGTAGGCGGCCACGGCGATGGCGCCGAGCAGCTCCGGGGCCAGCACGCTGGAGACATAGATCGAGGTGGGGCCGTCGGCGCCGCCGATGATACCGATGGCGGCAGCCTGCTCCAGCGAGAAGTCCATCCAGCCCATGGCCGACATGCCCACCGCGCCGAATACCGTGGCGAAAATGCCGAACTGCGCCGCGGCGCCCAGAAAGAGGGTACGCGGGTTGGCCAGCAGCGGGCCGAAGTCGGTCATCGCCCCCACGCCCATGAAGATCAGCAGCGGCGCGATCCCCGAGGCCACGGCCACCTCGTAGAAGGTGAAGAGCAGGCCGTCGCCGTAGCCGACGTTGACCGCCACGTCCTTGGCGGCACGCAGCTGGTCCGGCGAGGCACCGTTGTCGAGCAGCGCCTTGAGGGTGGCCCGCCAGGCCTGCTCACCGGCCAGCGGATCCAGGGTGGCGCCCAGCGCCGAGGCGATCTGGTGCAGCACCGCGGGGCGCGCCACCTCGACGGCCTGATCCAGCGCCGAGATGGCCAGGCCCGCCTCGGGAATGTTGGCGAGAATGCCGCCGAAGCCGATCGGCACCAGCAGCAGCGGCTCGAACTTCTTGGCGATGGCCAGGTAGAGGAGGATCAGCCCCACCGCGATCATCACCGCCTGGCCGAGGGTCAGGTTGTAGAGGCCCGAGCCCTCCCACAGGGTCAGTAGCTGTTCCATGACGGAGGGCCCTTTAAAGCTTGATCAGCACATCGCCGACGGAGACGCTGTCGCCTTCGCTGACCTTGACCGCGGAGACGGTGCCGGCGCTGGACGCACGCACCTCGGTTTCCATCTTCATGGCCTCGAGGATGATCACCACGTCGCCCTCCTTGACCGCATCGCCCGGACGCACGTTGACCTTGAAGATGTTGCCGGCCAGGGGTGCGTCGATGGTGGCACCGCTTGGCGCCGGTGCCGACTCGGCCGCCGGGGTAGCAGGTGCCGCGCCGCCTTGGGCCTGGACGTCGGCGATCTCGCCGCCTTCAGCGACCTCCACCACATAGGCCTTGCCGTTGACCTTGACGGTGTAGGTCTCGGGGCCGGCGGCGGCGCCCTGAGTGGCCGGGGGCTTGGCCTGGGCCCCGCCCTTCTGTGACGCGACCGGCAGCTTGGCGCCGGCCTCCTCCTGGCCCGGCGCCTGGGGGGCCGGCTCGAAGGCATCGGGATTGTCGCGGTTCTTGAGGAACTTCAGACCGATCTGCGGGAAGAGCGCATAGGTCAGCACGTCGTCGATCTCGCGCTCGCCCTCGGCCAGGCGGATGCCGTCGGACTTGGCCTTCTCCTTGAGCTCGGCGGCGAGCCTGTCCATCTCGGCCTCGAGCAGGTCGGCGGGACGGCAGGTGATCGGCTCGCCGCCCTCCAGCACGCGGTTCTGCAGCTCCTTGTTGAAGGGGGCCGGGGCGGCGCCGTATTCGCCCTTGAGCAGCGCCTGGACCTCCTTGGAGATCGACTTGTAGCGCTCCCCCATCATCACGTTCATCACCGCCTGGGTGCCGACGATCTGCGAGGTGGGCGTGACCAGCGGGATGAAGCCCAGATCCTCGCGCACCTTGGGAATCTCCTGGAGCACGTCGTCGAGCTTGTCGCCGGCGCCCTGCTCCTTGAGCTGGTTCTCCATGTTGGTGAGCATGCCGCCGGGCACCTGGGCCACCAGGATGCGCGAGTCGATGCCCTTCAGCGAGCCCTCGAAGGCGGCGTACTTCTTGCGCACTTCGCGGAAGTAGGCGGCGATCTCCTCGAGCAGCTCCAGGTCGAGGTTGGTGTCCCGCTCGGTGCCCTTGAGGATCGCCACCACCGACTCGGTGGGGCTGTGACCGTAGGTCATGGACATCGAGGAGATGGCGGTGTCGACGTTGTCGATGCCCGCCTCGGCGGCCTTGAGGGCGGTAGCGGTGGACATGCCGGTGGTGGCGTGACACTGCATGTGGATGGGGATGTCCACGGCCTGCTTGAGCCGCGAGACCAGTTCAAAGGCGGTATAGGGCGTAAGCAGGCCGGCCATGTCCTTGATCGCCAAGGAGTCAGCGCCCATGGCGGCGATGGTGCGGCCGAGCTCCACCCAGCCGTCCAGGGTGTGCACCGGGCTCACCGTGTAGGAAAGTGTACCCTGGGCATGGCCCTCGACGTTGCGCACCGCCTGGATGGCGCGCTCCAGGTTGCGCGGGTCGTTCATGGCATCGAAAACGCGGAAGACATCGACGCCGTTGGTCTTGGCGCGCTCGACGAACTTGTCCACCACGTCATCGGCGTAGTGGCGGTAGCCGAGCAGGTTCTGACCCCGCAGCAGCATCTGCTGGGGGTGTTGGGCATGGCCGCCTTCAACGCCCGTATCCGCTCCCACGGGTCTTCGCCGAGGTAGCGGATACAGGCGTCGAAGGTGGCGCCGCCCCAGGATTCCAGCGACCAGAAGCCGACGCGGTCGAGCTTCTCGGCGATCGGCAGCATGTCGTCCAGGCGCAGGCGGGTGGCGAACAGCGACTGGTGGGCGTCGCGCAGCACCACATCGGTGATGCCCAGCGGGCGGTTGGTATCACTCATGACGATGACCCCGTTGAGATGGCGTATTGTGTAGTAGTATTAGGCGTTCGGGCGTCGGCCGATCGCTCAGCGGCGATGACGACGGCGATAGCGATGCACGGCGGCGCTGAGCACGGCCATCAGCTCGGCATCCGCGGCGTCATCGCGGGCCGGCTCGACGCGGCGGCCGGCGGCAGGCGTGGCGGTGGCGGTGGCGGCAGGCGCCGGCGAGAGGCGGCGCACCAGCAGCGACATCAGGGTCGTGCCGGCTACCAGAACGGTAAGAAAAACAAAAACAAACCCCATGCCGACCCCCATCAGGGTCAAGCCATCGTGCAAAAGCTGCATATCCTGCATGCGGTTTCTCCCGTATAGCCAGCCGACCTGGTCGCGATTTCGCGCGATTAGGACGGGTAGCTCGAAAATTCGACCATCTAAACTGCCACACTGACGAAAGATTGCAAGCGCCCTATGGTGGAAGCTCCCGTTGTTGGTTTACTACAAAACGGCCGAATTGGCCTGGCGCCCATGGAGGGCGTCATCGATGCGGTCACCCGCGATCTGCTGACGCGCACGCCCGGCTTCGACTGGACGGTCACGGAATTCGTCCGCGTGGTCGACGCCAGACTGCCCCCGCGCGTCTACTACAAGCACTGTCCCGAACTACTCGGACGACCGGTCGCGACCCCCTCCGGGGTGCCGGTGCAGCTCCAACTGCTGGGCAGCGACCCGGCGAGCCTGGCAGCCAACGCCCGCCAGGCGATGTCGCTCGGCGCCATCGGTATCGACCTGAATTTCGGCTGCCCGGCCAAGCTGGTCAACCGCCACGACGGCGGCGCTTCGCTGTTGCGCACCCCGCACCGGGTCGAAGCCGCCGTTGCCGCGGTACATACCGCCGTGGGCGGTGAGATTCCGGTGACCGCCAAGGTTCGCCTGGGCTTCGCCGACCGCCGCCAGGCGGTCGCCTGCGCTCGTGCCGCCGAAGCGGGCGGCGCCGCCCAGCTGGTCATACACGGCCGCACCCGCAATGAAGGCTACCGCCCTCCCGCTCACTGGGAGTGGATCGGCCGGGTGCGTCAACACCTGCGCATCCCCGTGGTCGCCAACGGCGACATCTGGACCCTGGAAGATTACTGGAAAGCGAGAACCCTTTCCGGCTGCCGGGACGTGATGCTCGGCCGCGGCGCCCTGGCCGATCCCTGGCTGGCGCCGCGCATCCGCCACTGGCTGACCACCGGGGAGCGCTTACCCGCCACCAGCTGGCAGCACCGGGCCGCGACGCTCACCGCCTATGCTGCATTGCAGCGAGAAAAACTGCAAGATAGAGTCGTGGTCTCGCTGATCAAGCAGTGGCTTAATCAGATGCGCAGCCGCGACGCCGAGGCGCAGCGACGCTTCGAGCGACTCAAGCGGATCACCGACCTCGACCGCCTGCTCGCCGGCCTTCACGACGAGCGCCGGGCCACCGAGCACGAAGCCGCGGCGGCAGACCGAGCGCATCGCCAGCCGGCCTGATCGCCCCTCCCTACGCCATCCACGTGCTTCGAACAAAAAAGATTCATAGCAGACTGGCGTGAACTGGCTTTGTGGGAGGGACGGTTCGACGCCTCGACTTCAGCTCCGGTTCGACGCTTCGACGAAGTAGCGCGCAGCGCTACCCAAGGGGCGCCTGCGGCGCCTTCGCCCGGCAGAGCCGGCCTCCCACCTTGAAGCTTGCCAAACATGTTCATGCTAAAGTGCGATGAACCAAAAAAGGGGTGCGCGTCGCCAGGCGACGGCACCCCAAACGATCGCGCGGCCGACAGCCCCAAGGACCGACGGCAGGGCTAGCACTGCGGCTGCGGCGACGAGGCCACAAAGAGAAAACCCGCCCTCCGGAGGAGGACGGGTCGAAATCTGGCGCGCCCGGGAGGATTCGAACCTCCGACCACCTGATTCGTAGTCAGGTACTCTATCCAGCTGAGCTACGGGCGCTGACGGCATGGCCGTAAACGACTTGCTTCATGAAGCCGGTCAGGCATCACTGCCTGTCGAAGATGGCGCGCCCGGGAGGATTCGAACCTCCGACCACCTGATTCGTAGTCAGGTACTCTATCCAGCTGAGCTACGGGCGCTTGCACTTCGCGTCGTGAATGCGCCTTTACGGCCACCGCACGACCTGCTTCACGGGCGTCGATATGGCGGAGAGGGAGGGATTCGAACCCTCGATGGGGCTATAAACCCCATACTCCCTTAGCAGGGGAGCGCCTTCAGCCACTCGGCCACCTCTCCCTCATCGACACGGCGCATATCCTATCGTCTGCGCGATCTTTTGTCCAGCGTATTCAGGAATTTGTTTCCCGCGCGCGATCCGCGACGCCAGCCCCGGCGCTCAGGGCGTGGAGGAACCGCCCCCCTCTTCGTCGGACTTCTCGCGCTGAATGCGCTGGTAGATTTCCTCGCGATGTACGGCGACATCCTTGGGCGCATTGACGCCGATACGCACCTGATTGCCCTTGACGCCAAGGACGGTCACGGTGATGTCATCACCGATCATCAGGGTTTCTCCGACACGGCGGGTCAGGATGAGCATGACTGATCTCCTTCTCAGACGACTGGCAACGGGATGGCGCCGAGCTCAACGACGCTTGCTTATTATGTGTCACGACACCACTGTGCACCAACGGCGCCGCCATGACACCCCATGGCGGCTTTGAAGGGAAGCCTTCTCGCCTCTGGTAGCCGACCAAGAAGGCTCTCCCCACAAGCGTAGAAGCTACAGGCCGTAGCGCTCGCCCTTATTCGCTCTCGATATCGCTCTTGTCCAGACCGAAGGCCTTGTGCAGGGCGCGTACGGCGAGTTCCATATGCTTCTCGTCGACCACCACCGAGATCTTGATCTCCGAGGTGGACACCATGCGAATGTTGACGTTCTCGTCGGCCAGCACGCGGAACATCTTGGAGGCCACGCCGGCATGGGAGCGCATGCCCACGCCCACCAGCGACACCTTGGCAATGTTGTCGTCACCCTTCACTTCGCCCTCGCCCAGGTCGGGCAGCACCTGCTCCTGGAGAATCTTGAGGGTCTTCTTGTAGTCGCCCTTGGCCACGGTGAAGGTGAAGTCGGTGTAGTCGCCGGCCGGCGCCACGTTCTGCACGATCATGTCGACTTCGATGTTGGCGTCGGCGATGGGCCCGAGGATACGCGAGGCCACGCCCGGCACGTCCGGGGTGTTGAGCAGGGTCAGCTTGGCCTCGTTGGCGGTGAAGGCGATACCGGAGATCAGCGGTTCTTCCATGGAGTCCTCGTCTTTGTCGGAGTCTGCAACGATAAGGGTGCCGGGGCCGCCCTGGAAACTGGACAGCACGCGCAGCGGAACATTGTATTTGCCGGCGAATTCGACGGCGCGGATCTGCAGGACCTTGGAGCCGAGGCTGGCCAGCTCGAGCATCTCTTCGACGGTGATGCTGTCGAGGCGCTGGGCCTTGGAGCAGACGCGGGGGTCGGTGGTGTAGACACCGTCGACATCGGTATAGATCTGGCATTCGTCGGCGCCCAGCGCGGCCGCCAGGGCCACCCCGGTAGTGTCGGAGCCGCCGCGACCGAGGGTGGTGATATTGCCCTCTTCGTCCACGCCCTGGAAGCCGGCCACCACGACCACCTGACCGTCATCCAGGTCGGCCTGCAGGTCATCGGTCTCGATGCGCTGGATACGCGCCTTGGTGTGGGCGCTGTCGGTCTGAATGCCCACCTGGGAGCCGGTGTAGGAGGTGGCGGCCACGCCCAGCTTGTGCAGCGCCATGGCCAGCAGCGAGATGGTCACCTGCTCGCCGGTGGAGACCAGCATGTCCAGCTCCCGCGGCGTCGGCTCGTCGTTGATCTCGTTGGCCATGCCGATCAGGCGGTTGGTCTCGCCGCTCATGGCGGAGACCACCACGACGACCTGGTGGCCCTGTTCGCGAAAGCCCTTGACCTTCTCGGCCACGGCCTTGATGCGCTCCACGGAGCCCACCGAGGTGCCGCCGAACTTCTGTACGTATAGTGCCATATGCGGTGTTTCCCTCGTGTGTCGAGAGCCTGAGGCGCTCGGATGAGTGAAAGGTGGATCCATGCTGACAGGGCCGGGACCCTGCGGTCACCGGCCCTGCCGATCGTGAGTTACTGGAGGCGCGCCTCCACCCAGGCGGGGACGCTCTCCAGCGCCCCCGGCAAGGCCGCGACGTCGCTGCCGCCGGCCTGGGCCATGTCGGGACGGCCGCCCCCTTTGCCGCCCACCTGGGAGGCCACGTGATTGACCAGCTCACCGGCCTTGACGCGGCCGGTGAGGTCCTGGGTGACGCCGGCGATCAGGCTGACCTTGCCGGCCTCGGCGTCGGCCACGCCGAGCACCACGATCCCGGAGCCGAGCTTGTTCTTGAGCTGGTCGAGCACACCGCGCAGCTCCTTGCCGGAGACGCCCTCCAGGCGGGTCGCCAGCACCTTGACCCCGGCGATCTCGCGGGCCTCGGCAAGCATGTCGCTGCCGGCGGCGCTGGCCAGCTTGGCCTTGAGACGCTCGAGCTCCTTCTCCAGGCTGCGGTTGCGCTCGACCAGCGAGTCGACGCGCTCCTCGACCTGCTCGGGCTTGGCCTTGAGGCGCTCGCCGATGCGGCTGAGCCGCGCTTCCTGCTCGCGGAAGTAGGTCAGTGCGCCCTCGCCGGTGATCGCCTCGATCCGGCGCACGCCCGAGGCGATGCCCTGCTCGCTGACGATATGGAAGCAGCCGATGTCGCCGCTGCGGGCCACGTGGGTGCCCCCACACAGCTCGATGGAGAAGTCGTCGGCGCCGATGGTCAGCACCCGCACGCTGTCGGCGTACTTGGCCTCAAACAGCGCCGCCGCTCCCTTGGCTTTGGCCTGGTCGAGAGTCATGGTCTCGATCAGGGTGGGCGCGTTGGCAAGGATCTGCTCGTTGACCAGGCGCTCCACCTCGGCGAGCTGTTCGGGGGTCATCGCCTCGAAGTGGCTGAAGTCGAAGCGCAGCCGCTCGGGGGTCACCAGCGAGCCTTTCTGCTGCACGTGCTCGCCCAGCACCAGGCGCAGCGCCTTGTGCATCAGGTGGGTGGCGGAGTGGTTGCGCACGGTGGCGCCGCGCAGCTCGCCGTTGACCTCCGGGCGCACCGCGGCCCCCACGGCCAGCTCCCCCTCCAGCAGCACGCCGTGATGCAGATGATGGTCTCCCTGTTTCTGAGTGTCGGTGACCAGGAAGCGGCTGCCGTCGTCCAGGTGCAGGTAGCCGGTATCGCCCACCTGACCGCCGGACTCGGCGTAGAAAGGCGTGCGGTCGAGCACCACCAGGCCGCGCTGCTCGGTGGCGAGGCGAGCCAGGGCATTGCCCTCACGATCGATCAGGGCGGTTACCGTGGCGCGATCATCGAGCCGGTCGTAGCCGGTGAAGGTGGTCTCGCCCTCGAGCTCCAGGGCGGCGCCGTAGTCGGCGCCGAACTGGCTGGCGGCCCGGGCGCGCTCGCGCTGGGCCTCCAGCGCCCGCTCGAAGCCGATCTCGTCCAGGACCACGTCGCGCTCGCGACAGACATCGGCGGTGAGGTCGTAGGGGAAGCCGTAGGTGTCGTAGAGCTTGAAGACGGTCTCGCCGGGCAGCACCTCGCCGTCGAGGCCCGCCAGGGCCTCCTCGAGCAGGCCCATGCCGTGCTCCAGGGTGCGGGCGAACTGCTCCTCCTCCTTGAGCAGCACGCGTTCGATCTGGTGGCGCGCCTGGCGCAGCTCCGGATAGGCATCGCCCATCTCGGCGTCCAGCGCCCCCACCAGCCGGTGGAAGAAGTTGCCCTGGGCGCCCAGCTTGTGGCCGTGGCGGATGGCCCGGCGAATGATCCGGCGCAGCACGTAGCCGCGCCCCTCATTGGAGGGCAGCACGCCGTCGGTGATCAGAAAAGCGCAGGAGCGGATATGGTCGGCGATCACCCGCAGCGAGGGGTGGCGGGTATCGGCATGGCCGGTGCGCTGCGCCGCTGCCGCCAGCAGGTTCTGGAAGAGGTCGATCTCGTAGTTGGAGTGCACCCCCTGCATGACAGCGGCCACCCGTTCGAGCCCCATGCCGGTGTCGATGGAGGGCTTGGGCAGCGGGTTGAGGGTGCCCGCAGCGTCGCGGTCGAACTGCATGAACACCAGGTTCCAGATCTCGATGTAGCGGTCGCCGTCCTCCTCGGGGCTGCCGGGCGGCCCTCCCCACACCTCGGGGCCGTGATCGAAGAAGATCTCGGAGCTGGGGCCGCAGGGGCCGGTATCGCCCATCTGCCAGAAGTTGTCCTCGTCGAGCTTGGAGAAGCGCGACGGGTCGACGCCGATCTCCTCCTTCCAGATCTTCTCGGCCTCGTCGTCGCTGATATGCACCGTGACCCACAGCTTCTCCTTGGGCAGCCCCAGGGTCTCGGTGAGGAAGGTCCAGGCGAAGCGGATGGCGTCACGCTTGAAGTAGTCGCCGAAGCTGAAGTTGCCCAGCATCTCGAAGAAGGTGTGGTGGCGGGCGGTGTAGCCGACGTTGTCCAGGTCGTTGTGCTTGCCGCCGGCACGCACGCAGCGCTGGGAGGAGACCGCCCGCACGTAGGGACGCGACTCGCGGCCCAGGAAGACATCCTTGAACGGCACCATGCCGGCATTGGTGAACAGCAGCGTCGGGTCGTTGCCCGGCACCAGGGAGCTGGAGGGCACAACGGTATGCCCGTGCTGCTCGAAGTAAGTCAGAAAGGCCTGTCTGATGTCTGCGCTTTTCATGGGATATCCGTGACGATGAGCGTGGTGTCCCGGCGGGCGGGCGAGGCTCCGCGTACCCGGCAGAGCGGGCCGGAAACGGCACGCCGGCGCGCATCAGGGGCGCGACCCGGGGCGTTGGCAAAGGGGAGCATTATAGCGCAGTTGTCAAGGGACTGAAGGGGCAGCACCAGCAAGACGCGGGGCTGATCCAGCGACAGGTCTGCGAGGAGGCGCTGTGAACCCCTCCCTGGGCGCTACCGACGCCATCCCTGGCGTAGGACCTCCTCTTCGACCTGTCCCTGGCGCCCCTCACCAGCTAGTCCAGGTCTGATGTTTAGCCCCACGCGTGCTCGAGCGCATGGCGCAGCTGGTCGAAATCGAAGCCGCGCCCGGCCAGGAAGCGTTCGCGCCGTGCGCGCTCGCGGGGGTATCGCCGGGGCCGGGGAAGCGCCGCGCCAGGGTATCGGCGGCCAGGGCGAACCAGTCCACCTCGCCGCGCTGCTCAAGCTCGGCGAAGGCCGCCGCCACCGTATCGCGATCGACCCCGCGCCGGGCCAGCTCGCCGCGGATCTTCAGCGGCCCCTGGCCACGCGCCACCCGCGAACGCAGGAAGGACTCGGCGAAGCGGGCATCCGACTGCAGGCCCTGCTCGGCCAGAGCGTCGAGGCAGGCGGCGACCTCGGCCGCCTCATGCCCCTTGGCATTCAGCCGCTCGACCAGCTCGGCGCGGGAATACTCGCGCCGGGCCAGCAGGCGCAGGGCAGCGTCGCGGGGCGTCTGGGCCTTCTCCTTCTCCTTCGCCTGGGCGGTATCGGACATGCGCGGCATGAAGAATTAGAGCAGGTCGTTCTCGCCGCTCTCCTCGCTGGCCACGGGCTCGGCACTCTTCGGCTCCTTGGGTTCCGCCGAGGTCAGCAGCTGGGCGCGGATCTGACTCTCGATCTCCTCCATCACCGCCGGGTTGTCCTCGAGGAACTGGGCGGCGTTGGCCTTGCCCTGGCCGATCTTGTTGCCCTGATAGCTGTACCAGGCGCCGGCCTTGTCGACCAGCTTGCACTGCACGCCCAGGTCGACCACCTCGCCGGCATGATAGATGCCCTTGCCATAGAGAATCTGGAACTCGGCCTGGCGAAACGGCGGCGAGACCTTGTTCTTGACCACCTTTACCCGGGTCTCGTTGCCGACCACCTCGTCGCCCTGCTTGACCGAGCCGGTACGGCGGATGTCCAGGCGCACGCTGGAGTAGAACTTCAGGGCGTTGCCACCGGTGGTGGTCTCGGGTGAGCCGAACATCACCCCGATCTTCATGCGGATCTGGTTGATGAACACCACCATGCAGTTGGCGTTCTTGATATTGCCGGTGATCTTGCGCAGCGCCTGGGACATCAGGCGCGCCTGCAGGCCCACGTGGGAGTCGCCCATCTCCCCCTCGATCTCCGCGCGCGGGGTGAGCGCGGCCACCGAGTCGATGATGATCACGTCGACCCCGCCGGAGCGCACCAGCATGTCGCAGATCTCCAGCGCCTGCTCGCCGGTGTCGGGCTGGGAAACCAGCAGGTCATCGAGATTGACGCCAAGCTTCTCGGCGTAGCTCGGGTCCAGGGCGTGCTCGGCGTCGATGAAGGCGCAGGTCTTGCCCTGCTTCTGGGCCTGGGCGATCACCGACAGGGTCAGGGTGGTCTTGCCCGAGGACTCCGGGCCGAAGATCTCCACCACCCGCCCATAGGGCAGGCCGCCGATGCCCAGCGCGATGTCCAGGCCCAGCGAGCCGGTGGAGACCGCCGGCATCGCCACCCGCGGGGCATCGCCCAGGCGCATCACGGTGCCCTTGCCGAACTGGCGTTCGATCTGGCTGAGTGCGGCATTCAGCGCCTTGGAACGGTTGTCGTCCTGTGCCATGAGGGCTCTCCTCGCAGAAGAATCTGACGCGGGCGGCGACAGGCCGCCCGACAAACACTGTATGATTGGCCAGTATTATGGCGCAAAAAAGCCGGCTCGCCTACTCCCGGCGCTCCAGCCGTTGCAGCAGGCCCACCAGGGCCTCGCGCACCGCCTGCTCGCGCACCGCGCGGCGGTCGCCGGGGAAGTGCCGGCACTCGGCCTGCTGGTGCTCGGCATCGCCCCAAGCGAGCCATACGGTACCCACCGGCTTGTTCGGCGAGCCGCCGCCGGGGCCGGCCACGCCGCTGATGGCCACGCCGAGTCCCGCCCCGCTGTCACGACAGGCGCCGGCGACCATGGCCTCCACCACCTCGCGGCTCACCGCACCCTCGGCCTCGAGCAGCGCCTCGGGCACACCGAGCAGACGCGTCTTGGCGGCGTTGGAGTAGGTCACGTAGCCGACCTCGAAGTAGTCGGAGCTGCCGGCCACGGCGGTGATGGCGCTGGCCACCCCGCCGCCGGTGCAGGATTCGGCGGCCGTCACGCTCACGCTGCGAGCGCGGCAGGCCCGCCCCAGGCGCTCGGCGAGGGTAGTCAGATCGAGGTTGGCCAGGCGGGCGGCGCTGGGCGGCATGGTGTCTCTCCCTGGGGCGGCCGCCGCCGTCCTTCGCCGACGACGACCACGCATGTGCGATGACTTTTCCGTACAATACCGCCTTTGCCAGCGACATGCATGGCGCAAAGCCAGCCCGATTCGACACCAGTGAGACAGGTACCCCATGTCCCAGGCCAGCACCCCGCACACCCCGATGATGGCCCAGTTCCTGAAGATCAAGCGCGAACACCCGGACGTGCTGCTCTTCTACCGCATGGGCGACTTCTATGAGCTGTTCTTCGATGACGCCAAGCGCGCCGCGGCGCTGCTCGATATTACCCTGACCCAGCGCGGTCAGTCGGCGGGCAAGCCGATCCCCATGGCCGGGGTGCCCTACCATAGCGCCGAGGGGTATCTGGCGCGCCTGGTGGCCGCCGGCGAGTCGGTGGCGATCTGCGAGCAGATCGGCGATCCGGCCACCAGCAAGGGGCCGGTGGAGCGCCGCGTGGTGCGCATCGTCACCCCCGGTACCCTCTACGACGAGGCGCTGCTCGACGCCCGCCGCGACAACCTGCTGGTGGCCGTGCACACCGCCGGCGAGCGCTTCGGCCTGGCCTGGCTGGAGCTCTCCAGCGGGCGCTTCGGCGTGCTGGAGGTGGAGGGGGAAGGCGAGCTGCTGGCCGAGCTGACACGCCTCGACCCCGCCGAGCTGCTGGTGGCCGAGAGTCTCTCGCTGCCCCCAGCCCTGGATGGCCGGCGCGGCCTGCGCCGCCAGAGCGACTGGCTGTTCGATGCCGAGAGCGCCCAGCGCATCCTCTGCGACCAGTTTGGCGTCGCCGACCTGCGCGGCTTCGGCTGCGCCCACCTCGAAGCCGCGATCACCGCCGCCGGCGTACTGATCGAGTACGCTCGGGACACCCAGCGCTCGCGTCTGCCCCATGTTACCGCCATCGGCGTGGAGAGCCGCGACGATGCCGTGGTGATAGATGCCGCCAGCCGCCGCAACCTGGAGATCGACACCAACCTGAGCGGCAGCGGCGACAACACCCTGGCCAGCGTGCTCGACACCACCACCACGGCCATGGGCTCGCGGCTGCTCAAGCGCTGGCTCAACCGCCCGCTGCGGGACCGCGAACAGGTAACACGACGCCAGGGCGCGGTGGCACTGCTGCTCGACCAGGAGGGCTTCGTCCCCTGCGCGAGTCGCTCAAGGCGATCGGCGATGTCGAGCGCATCCTGGCCCGGGTGGCGCTCTACAGCGCACGGCCCCGGGATCTCGCCCGATTGCGCGACGCGCTGAACGCCCTCCCCACCCTGCAGGCCGAGCTGACCGGCTTCAGCGAGGGCACCGCCCTGGACGAGCTGGCCCGCCATATCCGCCCCTTTCCCGAGCTGGCCGACACCCTGACCCGCGCCCTAGTGGAGAACCCGCCGGTGGTGATCCGCGACGGCGGGGTGATCGCCGAGGGCTTCGACGCCGAGCTCGACGAGCACCGCGGCCTGGCCGAGCACGCCGGCGACTATCTGGTACAGTTGGAGACCCGGGAGCGGGAGCGCACCGGCCTGCCCGGCCTCAAGGTGGGCTACAATCGGGTCCACGGCTACTATATCGAGATTCCCCGGGCCCAGGCGCGCGACGCCCCGGCAGACTACGTGCGCCGCCAGACCCTGAAGAACGCCGAGCGCTTCATCATTCCCGAGCTCAAGGCATTCGAGGACAAGGCGCTGTCCGCCAAGTCCCGGGCGCTCGCCCGGGAGAAGCTGCTCTACGACAGCCTGCTCGACACCTTGAATGCCGAGCTCGATGCCCTCCAGGCCACCGGGCGTGCGCTGGCCGCGCTGGACGTGCTGTGCGCCTTCGCCGAGCGCGCCCAGGCCCTTCAGCTCACCCCCCGAGACTCGCCGAGCACCCCGGCATCGAGATCCGCGGCGGGCGTCACCCCGTCGTGGAGCAGGTCAGCGACACGCCCTTCGTCCCCAACGACCTGATGATGGGCGATGAGCGCCGCATGCTGGTGATCACCGGCCCCAACATGGGCGGCAAGTCCACCTACATGCGCCAGGCGGCACTGATCGTGCTGCTCGCCCACACCGGCAGCTTCGTGCCCGCCGACAGCGCCGAGATCGGCCCGGTGGACCGCATCTTCACCCGTATCGGCTCCTCGGATGACCTGGCCGGCGGGCGCTCCACCTTCATGGTGGAGATGACCGAGACCGCCAGCATCCTGCACAACGCCACCGACCAGAGCCTAGTGCTGATGGACGAGATCGGCCGCGGCACCAGCACCTTCGACGGCCTGTCGCTGGCCTGGGCCAGCGCCGAACACCTGACCCGCTCCCGCGCCTTCACGCTGTTCGCTACCCACTACTTCGAGATGACCGCCCTGGCCGATCAGGTCGAGGCGGTGGCCAACGTGCACCTCACCGCGGCCGAGCACAAGGAGGGTATCGTCTTCATGCACCGGGTGGAGGACGGCCCGGCGAGCCAGAGCTACGGGCTGCAGGTGGCGCAGCTGGCCGGCGTGCCCCAGGGCGTCATCGCCCGGGCCCGCGATAAATTGACCCAGCTCGAACAGCAGGAGATCGACCAGGGCAGCCGCCCGGCGGGGAGCCTGAATAGCGCACCCTCGGCGCCACTGCAGAGCGACCTCTTCGCCAGCGCTCCCCATCCGCTGGTGGAGGAGCTCGGCGGCCTCGCCCTGGACGAGCTGACGCCGCGCCAGGCGCTGGAGCTGCTCTACCGCTGGCGGGAATCTCTATAACAACGGCGAAGCGAGGCGCGCCGGGGCAGGCCGAAGAGGAAGTCCTATGCCAGGGATGGCATCGGTAGCGCCCAGGAATGGGTTCACAGCGCCTCCTCGAAGGCCTGCCGACGGATCAGCGCCGAAGCCGAGCAGTCCGAGCACCGCTTGCGACGCTATGGGGGCACGACTGAGAATGGTCAGATTCCCGGCCGTCCCAGCATAAAAACACCGGCTCTTATAACTTTTTTATCAACTATCCACAGTGGCCGAACGACCCCGGCCAGAGGAAGGGAGAGCGGCATGACATTCGTCGTCACCGAGAACTGCATCAAGTGCAAGTACACCGACTGTGTCGAGGTCTGCCCGGTGGACTGCTTCTACGAGGGCCCCAACTTTCTGGTGATTCACCCGGACGAGTGCATCGACTGCGCGCTGTGCGAGCCGGAATGCCCGGCCGAGGCGATATTCTCGGAAGACGAGCTACCGGAAGGGCAGGAGGAGTTCATCGCCATCAACGCCGAGCTGGCCGAGGTGTGGCCCAATATCGCCGAGAAGAAAGACCCGCTGCCCGACGCCGAAGAGTGGGACGGCAAGCCCGGCAAGCTCGAACATCTGGAGCGCTGAGCTCTCGCGCCCAGTTCCCGGACAGGCAAGAGCGCCGATGCTCCACGAAGCATCGGCGCGCTTTCGATAGGCTCTTTCGATAGGGCGGCACAAAAAGGCGACCCTAAGGTCGCCCGCTCCCAGCCGTTCCATGGACGGTTCCCTCCGTCCGAACTCCTGTGGTGACATCCCTGCCCGGAGGCGACGTCCTGTCACACCGAGCGCACCACGCAAAAGCATCCCGTTGCTTTTTTGCATCCTGCCGGAAAGCGTTACCGCTCTCCCTTGTCCCGAAGTCATTGTGGCATTTCTGCACTGCAACGCAAGTCGACCTCGAGTCGCGCCAGCGCCCGGCACCGGCACGCACCCCACGCTAAAAAACCATATAAAACAATAGGCTGAAAAAAGCCGACGCCCCTGGCGCCGGCTATCCTGCCCGAATTCAAGCGGCTAACGTCGCCGCTTTGTAGGCAATTTCCTACAAACCGAATCGGCGATATCGTCGCCTCACTTCACTGCCCCTTGATCGCCGCGCGGCCGGGGTAGGCGGCCACCTCGCCCAGCTGCTGCTCGATCACCAGCAGGCGGTTGTACTTGGCCACACGGTCGGAGCGGCACAGCGAACCGGTCTTGATCTGACCCGCGGAGGTGCCCACCGCAAGATCGGCGATGGTGGTGTCCTCGGTCTCGCCGCTGCGGTGGGAGATCACCGCGGTGAAACCGGCGTCCTGCGCCATCTTGATGGCGTCCAGGGTCTCGGAGAGCGACCCGATCTGGTTGAACTTGATCAGGATGGAGTTGCCGATCTGCTCGTCGATGCCGCGCTTGAGGATCTTGGTATTGGTGACGAACAGGTCATCGCCGACCAGCTGCACCTTGTCGCCGAGCTTGTCGGTCAACGCCTTCCAGCCGGCCCAGTCGGACTCGTCCAGGCCATCCTCGATGGAGACGATGGGGTACTGATCGCACAGCTCGGCCAGGTAGTCCACGAAGCCGGCCGCATCGAAGGTCTTGTTCTCCCCCGACAGGGAGTACTGGCCGTCCTGGTAGAACTCAGAGGCGGCGCAGTCCAACGCCAGGGTGATGTCCTTGCCCAGCTGATAGCCGGCGTCTTCCACCGCCTGCTGGATCACGGCGAGCGCCTCGGCGTTGGACGCCAGGTTGGGGCGAAGCCGCCCTCATCACCCACCGCCGTGGACAACCCCTTGGCCGACAGCACCTTCTTCAGGGCGTGGAATATCTCGGCCCCGACGCGCAGCGCCTCGCGGAAGTTTTCCGCGCCTACCGGCTGGATCATGAACTCCTGGATGTCGACGTTGTTGTCGGCATGCTCGCCGCCGTTGAGGATGTTCATCATCGGCACCGGCATACGGTACTGGCCCGGCTGGCCGTAAAGCTCGGCGATATGGGCGTAGAGCGGCATGCCCTTGGCATTGGCGGCGGCCTTGGCGGCGGCCAGCGACACGGCGAGGATGGCGTTGGCGCCGAGCTTGGCCTTGTTGTCGGTGCCGTCGAGCTCGAGCATGGCCGCATCCAGGCCACGCTGATCCCTCGCATCCATGCCCACCAGGCGCTCGCGGATCGCCCCGTTAACGGCCTCCACCGCCTTCAGCACGCCCTTGCCGAGATAGCGGGCCTTGTCGCCGTCGCGCAGCTCCAGGGCCTCGCGAGAGCCGGTGGAGGCGCCGCTGGGGGCGCAGGCCACGCCCACGGCCCCGCTCTCCAGGCGTACCTCGGCCTGAACGGTGGGGTTACCGCGGGAGTCGAGCACCTCGAGGGCGTGGATTTCGACAATCTTGGTCATGGTGTGTCGTCCTTTTTTATGGGTCAGCGTTGAGTGAGTCGGTGGGGGGGCTCAGGCGACGGTCAGGGGCGGGAAGCCCTTGACCAGCTCATCGATCGCCTTGAGCTGGGCCAGGAAGGGCTCGAGCTGGGCCAGCGGCAGCGCGCAGGGACCGTCGCACTTGGCATTATCGGGGTCCGGATGGGCCTCCAGGAAGAGCCCGGCGAGGCCCACGGCGACCCCGGCCCGGGCCAGCTCGGCCACCTGGGCACGCCGGCCGTCGGCGCTGTCGGCCCGCCCGCCGGGGCGCTGCAGGGCATGGGTGACATCGAAGAAGACCGGACAGCCGGTCTGCTTCATCTCACCGAAGCCGAGCATATCGACCACCAGGTTGTTGTAGCCGAAGCTGGAGCCGCGCTCGCAGAGGATCAGCCGGTCGTTGCCGGCCTCCTCGCACTTGCGGATGATGTGCCGCATCTCCTGGGGCGCCAGGAACTGCGGTTTCTTGATATTGATGACCGCCCCGGTCTCGGCCATGGCCACCACCAGGTCGGTCTGGCGCGCCAGGAAGGCGGGCAGCTGGATGATGTCGGCCACCTCGGCCACCGGCGCGGCCTGCCAGGGCTCGTGCACGTCGGTGATGATCGGCACGCCAAAGCGCTCCTTCACCTCGGCCAGTATCGCCAGCCCCTTCTCGAGGCCAGGGCCGCGGAAGGAGTGGATGGAGCTGCGGTTGGCCTTGTCGAAGCTGGCCTTGAAGACGTAGGGCATGCCGAGCCGCCCGGTGACGTCCACGTAGGTCTCGGCGACCTCAAGGGCCAGCTCCCGGGACTCAAGGACATTCATGCCGCCGAACAGCATCAGCGGCAGCGCATTGCCGGCGGTGAGGCCGGCAATGCGCACATGACGCTCCGGCTCGCTGCGCTGGGGGTCTGCCATGTTTACGCTCCTTTGCCCTGGGGTCGGGCTGTGATGGGGCGGCCTGGGCCCCTCACCCCTGGGGCTGGGCCTGGGCCTGCTGACGGGCGCGCAGGTTCTTGTGATCGAGCGCCGCGTTGACGAAGCCGGTGAACAGCGGGTGGCCGTCCCGGGGCGTGGAGGTGAACTCCGGGTGGAACTGGCAGGCCAGGTACCAGGGATGGTCGGGCAGCTCGACCATCTCCACCAGGGAGTTATCGATGCTCTTGCCGGAAACCACCAGGCCGGCCTGCTCCAGCGCCTCCACGAACTGGTTGTTGACTTCATAGCGGTGGCGGTGGCGCTCGACGATCTCGTCGCTGCCGTAGGCCTCGCGGGCCTTGCTGCCGGCCTTGAGCTGGCACACCTGGCCGCCCAGGCGCATGGTGCCGCCGAGGTCCGAGGCCTCGTCGCGCAGCTCGATCTTGCCCTCGGGGGTGAGCCATTCGGTGATCAGGCCCACCACCGGGTGCTGGGTCTCGTGGGTGAACTCGGTGGAGTCGGCGTCTTCCCAGCCGGCCACGTTGCGGGCGAACTCGATCACCGCCACCTGCATGCCCAGGCAGATGCCCAGGTAGGGGATGCCGTTCTCGCGGGCGAAGCGGGCCGTGGCGATCTTGCCCTCCACGCCGCGCTCGCCGAAGCCGCCGGGCACCAGGATGGCGTCCTTGCCGGCCAGGCGCTCGGTGCCGTGGCGCTCGATGTCCTCGGAGTCGATGTAGTCGACGTTGACCTTGACCCGGGTCTGGATGCCGGCGTGAATCAGCGCTTCGTTGAGCGACTTATAGGCGTCGAGCAGCTCCATGTACTTGCCGACCATGGCGATGTTGATCGACTTCAGCGGGTTGAGCTTGGCGTCGAGCACATGGATCCACTCGGCCAGGTCGGCCTCGCTGGCCTCCAAGCGCAGCTTGTCGCAGACGATCTCGTCGAGGCCGTGCTCGTGGAGCATCAGCGGGATACGATAGATGGTGTCGGCGTCCTGAAGCGGCACCACGGCGCGCTCCTCGACGTTGGTGAACAGCGCGATCTTGCGCCGCTCGCTCTCTTCGAGCTCCACCTCGCTGCGACAGATCAGGATATCGGGCTGGATACCGATGGAGCGCAGCTCCTTGACGCTGTGCTGGGTCGGCTTGGTCTTGGTCTCCCCGGCGGTCTTGATATAGGGCACCAGGGTCAGGTGCATAAAGATCGCCCGATTGGCGCCCAGCTCGCTTCGGATCTGGCGGATCGACTCCAGGAAGGGCAGCGACTCGATGTCGCCCACGGTGCCGCCGATCTCCACCAGGGCCACGTCGAAGCCCTCGCCGCCGGCATAGACCCGGCGCTTGATCTCGTCGGTGATGTGCGGGATCACCTGCACGGTGCCACCCAGGTAGTCGCCGCGGCGCTCGCGGCGCAGCACGTGCTCGTAGACCCGGCCGGTGGTGAAGTTGTTGCCCTGGGTCATCTTGGTGCGAATGAAACGCTCATAGTGGCCCAGGTCGAGGTCGGTTTCGGCGCCATCTTCGGTGACGAACACCTCGCCGTGCTGGAAGGGGCTCATGGTGCCCGGATCCACGTTGATGTACGGGTCGAGCTTGAGCATGGTGACCTTGAGGCCGCGCGCCTCGAGAATCGCCGCCAGCGAGGCCGACGCGATGCCCTTGCCGAGAGAGGACACAACGCCGCCGGTCACGAAGATATATCGTGTCATGGAGAACCTGTCGAAACGTGATCATGAGGCTTGGCAGAAAGCCGCGCCAGGATGGGACGACAGACTAGCAGAATACGACCTTTGGCTCAATTTCAGGACCGAGGATCGAGGATCGAGGATCGAGGATCGAGCAAAATGATAGCGGCTTTACGGCCATCGCAAGCGGCGCCGGGGACAGGTCGCAGCGGGGGTCCGATTCCAGGGAAGGAATCGGTAGCGTACAGGGACGTATTCACAGCGCCCCCGCCTAGACCTGTCGCCGGGAAAGCCGCGGGTTAAAGCCACCGGAACCAGCTGCTTCAACCCGCAGGGGCCTCAGACCTTCAGGTAATCCAGAATCCCCTCGCCGGCCTGGCGGCCCTCATAGATAGCGGTGACCACCAGATCGGAGCCGCGCACCATATCGCCGCCGGCGAAGATCTTCTCATGGGTGGTCTGGAAGGGGTAGGCGCCCTGCTCCGGCGCCAGCACCCGGCCACGCTCGTCCATGTCGATGCCCACGTGCTCGAACCAGGGCGCGGGGCTGGGCTGGAAGCCAAAGGCAATGACCACCGCATCCGCCGGCAGGATCTCCTCGGAGCCCGGTACCACCTCGGGACGCTGGCGACCGTTCTCGTCGGGCTCGCCGAGCCGCGTCCTCACCACCTTGACGCCCTCGACGCGCTCGTCGCCGACCACCGCCACCGGCTGGCGGTTGAAGAGGAACTCCACGCCCTCCTCCCGGGCGTTGGCCACTTCGCGCTTGGAGCCCGGCATATTCTCCTCGTCGCGGCGGTAGGCGCAGGTGACGCTGGAGGCCGCCTGGCGAATGGCGGTGCGGTTGCAGTCCATGGCGGTATCGCCACCGCCGAGCACCACCACCCGCTGCCCCTCCAGGGAGACATAGTCGGCCGGGTCCTTCTCGAAGCCCAGACAGTGGTTGACGTTGGCGATCAGGTAGTCGAGGGCCTTGTGCACCCCGGGCAGATCCTCCCGGGGAAGCCCCCTCCATGTACTTGTAGGTGCCCATGCCCAGGAAGACGGCGTCGTACTGGCTCAGAAGCTTGTCGAACTCGACCTCCTTGCCCACCTCGACGCCCAGGCGGAACTCCACGCCCATCTCCTCGAACACCGCCCGACGGCGCTCCATCACCGTCTTCTCGAGCTTGAACTCGGGAATGCCGAAGGTCAGCAGGCCGCCGATCTCGGGGTACTTGTCATACACCACGGGCTTGACGCCGTTACGCACCAGGATATCGGCGCAGCCCAGCCCCGCCGGGCCGGCCCCGATGATGGCCACCTTCTTGTCGGTCCAGGTCACCTGGGACATGTCCGGGCGCCAGCCCATGGCGAAGGCCGTATCGGTGATGTACTTCTCCACCGAGCCGATGGTGACGGCCCCGAAGCCATCGTTGAGGGTGCAGTCCCCTCGCAGAGGCGATCCTGGGGGCAGACCCGGCCGCACACCTCGGGCAGGGTGTTGGTGCGGTGCGACAGCTCGGCCGCCTCGAGGATATTGCCCTCGGCGACCAGCTGTAGCCAGTTGGGGATATAATTGTGGACCGGGCACTTCCACTCGCAGTAGGGGTTGCCGCAGTGCAGGCAGCGGTGCGCCTGGCTGGCCGCATCCTGAGGCTTGTACGGCTCGTAGATCTCGGCGAACTCCCGCGAACGGGTGCGGGCGTCCTTCTTCTGCGGGTCCTGGCGACCCACGTCGATAAACTGGAAATCGTTGTTCAAACGGTTGGCCATGTCTGTTGCTCCTCTCTGCGGGCGGGCTCGGAACGCCGACACTCCAGGGGTTCCGGCCGATACCGCTTCATTCATTCCGGCTGACGCCGCCTCACACGGGCGGAAGCTGCCTCATTCATTCCGGCTGGCGCCGCCTCAATTCACTCCGGCTGACGCCGGGATTGGGCCAGCAGGCTGTTGAGGCTTGCCGCCTTGGGCTTGACCAGCCAGAAGTGGCGAACGAATTCACTGAAGTCGTCGAGGATGTCGAGCCCCCGGCGCGAGCCGGTCTCGGCCACGAACTCCTCGATGATTTCCCGCAGATAGCGCCGGTAGGCCTCCATGGCCTCGGTGTTGACCCGATGGATTTCCACCAGCTCATGGTTGTAGCGGTCGACGAAGGAGCGATCCTCGTCGAGCACATAGGCGAAGCCCCCGGTCATGCCGGCACCGAAGTTGACGCCGGTTCTGCCCAGCACACAGACCAGGCCGCCGGTCATGTACTCGCAGCAGTGGTCGCCAGCGCCCTCGATCACCGCGTGCGCCCCGGAGTTGCGGACCCGAAGCGCTCCCCGGCGGTGCCGGCGGCGAACAGTTGGCCGCCGGTGGCGCCATACAGGCAGGTATTGCCGACGATCGCCGTCTTGTGGCTCTCGAAGCGACTGCCCTTGGGCGGGGTGATCACCACCTTGCCGCCGTTCATGCCCTTGCCCACGTAGTCGTTGGCATCCCCTTCCAGGTAGAGGTTGAGCCCGCGGGCGTTCCACACCCCGAAGCTCTGCCCGGCCACGCCGGTGAAGCGCAGTGTGATCGGGGCGTCCTCGAGGCCCGACTCGCCGTAGCGCTTGGCCACCGCGCCGGAGGAGAGCGCCGGCACCGAGCGGTCGCAGTTGGTGATGGTGAAGGCGAACTCGCCGCCCGACTTGGCCTCGATGGCCTCGTCCAGCGCCGCCAGCACCTCCTGATTCTTGGCGCCCGGATCGTGGGGCACGTTACGGCTGACCTGGCAGAACTGCGGCGCATCCGCCGGGACGAAGTCGTTGCCGAGCAGCCCCGAGAGGTCGAGCTTGCGCTGGGCGGGGGTCTGGCCCTCCAGCACCTCGAGCAGGTCGGTGCGGCCAATCAGGTCGGTGAGCTGGCGCACGCCCAGCATGGCCATCAGTTCGCGCACCTCCTCGGCGATAAAGCGGAAGTAGTGCTTGACCATGTCCACGGTGCCGCGGAAGTGCTCGTCGCGCAGGTACTGGTGCTGAGTGGCCACGCCGGTGGCGCAGTTGTTGAGGTGACAGATGCGCAGGTACTTGCAGCCCAGCGCCACCATCGGCGCGGTGCCAAAGCCGAAGCTCTCGGCCCCCAGTATCGCCGCCTTGACCACGTCGAGGCCGGTCTTCAGGCCGCCGTCGGTCTGCAGGCGAATCTTGTCGCGCAGCCCGTTGATGCGCAGCGCCTGGTGCACCTCGGGCAGGCCCAGCTCCCAGGGGCTGCCGGCATGCTTGATGGAGGTCAACGGGCTGGCCGCGGTGCCGCCGTCATAGCCGGAGACGGTGATCAGGTCGGCATAGGCCTTGGCCACCCCGGTGGCGATGGTGCCGATCCCGGGCTCGGAGACCAGCTTCACCGACACCTGGGCGTCGGGGTTGACCTGCTTCAAGTCGAAGATCAGCTGCGCCAGGTCCTCGATGGAGTAGATGTCGTGGTGCGGCGGCGGCGAGATCAGCGTCACGCCGGGCACCGAGTAGCGCAGCCGGGCGATCAGCTCGTTGACCTTGCCGCCGGGCAGCTGGCCACCCTCGCCGGGCTTGGCGCCCTGGGCCACCTTGATCTGCAGCACCTCGGCGTTGACCAGGTAGGCCGGGGTGACGCCGAAGCGTCCCGAGGCGATCTGCTTGATCTTGGAGCTGCGGATGGTGCCGTAGCGGGCCGGGTCCTCGCCGCCTTCGCCGGAGTTGGAGCGCCCGCCCGCCTCGTTCATGGCCTGGGCCAGCGCCTCGTGGGCCTCGGGCGAGAGCGCGCCCAGCGACATGCCGGCGCTATCGAAGCGCGGAATCAGCGACTCGACCGACTCCACCTCCTCCAGAGCCAGCGGTGTCTCGGCAGGCTTGAGGGCCAGCAGGTCGCGCAGGGTCGCCACCGGGCGCTCGTTGACCAGCGCCGCGAATTTCTTCCACTTGGCGTAATCGCCCTCCTGCACCGCCTCCTGCAGCGCCTTGATCACGTCGGGGTTGTAGGCGTGGTACTCGTGATCATGGACATACTTCATCAGGCCGCCCTGACTGATGCCCTTGCGCGGAATCCAGGCGTCACGGGCCAGCAGCTCCTGCTGCAGCTGCAGCTCACTGAAGCCGGTGCCCTCAATGCGCGAGGCCATCCCGGTGAAGCACAGCCCGACCACCTCGCTGGAAAGACCCACCGCCTCGAACAGCTGGGAGCCGCGGTAGGAGGCGAGCGTCGAGATCCCCATCTTGGAGAGGATCTTGAACAGCCCCTTCTGCAGGCCCTTGCGGTAGTTCTCGCGGGCATCCGCCGGGTTGCCGGTGAGTTCGCCGGTGCGGTGCATGTCGGCCATCACCTGATAGGCCAGCCACGGGAAGACCGCGGTGGCCCCCACGCCGAAGAGTACCGCCATCTGGTGGGCATCGCGGGCATAGCCGGTCTCCACCACCAGGTTGGCATGGGGGCGCAGCGCCAGCTTGCCCAGGTGATGGTGCACGGCGCCCACCGCCAGCGCGGCATGAATCGGCAGCTGGTCCTTGTCGAGCTGGGCATCGGAGAGCACCAGGATCACCTTGCCGTCGCGCACCGCCGCCTCCGCCTGGCGACAGAGCTCGGCAATCGCCCCCTTGAGGCCCATCTGCTGCGGATCATAGCCCAGGGTCAGGGTATGGCTGGCGAAGGCCGGGTCGTCCTGATCGAGCAGCGCGGCGAACTTGCGCGGCGACAGCACCGGCGTGGTCAGGATGATCCGGTGGGCGTGCTCGGGCGTCGCCTTGAAGACGTTGCGCTCGGCGCCGATGCAGGTCTCCAGCGACATCACGATCGCTTCGCGCAGCGGGTCGATGGCGGGGTTGGTGACCTGGGCGAACTTCTGGCGGAAGTAGTCGGTGAGCAGGCGTTGCTTGCCGGAGAGCACCGCCATGGGGGTGTCGTCGCCCATGGAGCCCACCGCCTCCTGGCCGCTCTCGGCCAGCGGCCGTAGCACCTGGTCGCGCTCCTCGAAGCTGACCTGGAACATCTTCTGCCAGGTCTTCACCGCCTCGGCGTCCATGTTCTGGAAACTGGCAAGCTCGGTGAGCGCCGACTCCAGGTAGTGCGCCTCCTCCTTCAGCCAGCGCTTGTAGGGGTAGGCGGACTTGAGGCGGCTGTCGATGTCGTCGGTATGCAGCACTTCGCCGGTCTGGGTATCCACGGCGAGCACCTGGCCGGGCCCCACGCGCCCCTTGGCCACCACATCCTCGGGGGCGTAGTCGTAGGTGCCGATCTCCGAGGCCAGGGTGATATAGCCGTTCTTGGTGATCACCCAGCGCGCCGGGCGCAGGCCGTTGCGGTCGAGCATGCACAGCGCCTGGCGGCCGTCGGTCATCACCACCCCGGCGGGGCCGTCCCAGGGCTCCATGTGCATGGAGTTGTACTCGTAGAAGGCGCGCAGCTCGCCGTCCATGGTTTCGACGTTCTGCCAGGCCGGCGGCACCATCATGCGCACCGCCCGATGCAGCTCCATGCCGCCCATCAGCAGCACCTCGAGCATGTTGTCCATGCTGGAGGAGTCGGAGCCGCTGGTGTTGACGATCTCGTCGAGCTCGGCGATCTCGGGCAGGCGCTCGTTGACGAAGTTTTCCTTGCGCGAATTGGCCCAGCCGCGGTTGGCCTCGATGGTGTTGATCTCGCCGTTATGGGCCAGCAGCCGGAACGGCTGGGCCAGCGGCCAGCGCGGGGCGGTGTTGGTGGAGAAGCGCTGGTGGAAGACGCAGATGGCGGTCTCCAGACGCTCGTCGCCGAGGTCTTGGTAAAACGCCGGCAGATCCACCGGCATCACCAGCCCCTTGTAGGAGATGACCCGGGAGGAGAGCGAGCTGACGTAGAAGTCCGCCTCGTCACGCAGCATCTGCTCGGCGCGACGGCGCGCCATGAAGAGGTCCACGTCGAAACGCTCGGCGTCGCTGCCCTTGCCGGGCTCGACGAACAGGTGGCGGATGCGCGGCAGGCAGGCCAGCGCCATGGGGCCGCAGCAGGCGGGATCCACCGGCACGTCGCGCCAGCCGCGAATCACCAGCCCGCAGGCGCGCAGTTCGCCCTCCAGCACGCTGCGCGCCCGAGCCTCGCGGGCATCGTCATCGGGCAGGAAGACCGCCCCCACCGCGAAACGCTCACCCAGCTGGACATCCAGCGCTTCGGCCGCCACCTCGCGCATGAAGGCGTCGGGCAGCTTGAGCAACAGCCCGCAGCCGTCGCCAGTCTTGCCGTCGGCGGCGATGCCGCCACGATGGGTCATGCAGGTGAGGGACTCGATGGCCGTGCGCAGCAGGTCGTGGCTGGCCTGCCCCTCCATGTGGGCAATCAGACCAAACCCGCAGTTGTCACGGAATTCGCCGGGGTGATGAAGGCCTCTAATCATGGGCGTGCCTCTAGAAAGACGATAGACATCACAGCGATGCATTGATATTGTAATAGGTTTTTTAAAATTCATGCTTGCCGAATCAGACCGGCCGCTGTGGCGGACAAAGGAGGCACAGCATAGTCACCCTGGGGCGCTCGACGCAATCGACAGCCCCCTCCCCACCTCAAAAAATCTTGCCAAATCCGCCACTTGCCGAATCAGCACGAATAAAAAACACCCCCAAGTCAACAACTTGCAGGGCACATAAACGCTATTCACACGAAAAGAGAGAGAGATTAGACTTTAGTCGTAAACGGCACATTTTCCCCATACCGATACGGCATACGGCATACAGATTTCATCGGGCAACCCGTCCGGCACGACGACGCCCGCACGGTGGCGGGCGTCGATAACGAGGGGTCGCTGGAGTCGAAGAGCGGAAAAAAGCGCTCAGCGGCGCGGAAAGTCTCTGAGCAGCGCGGAGAGCGTCTCGGCGGGGGTTTCGTCATGCACGCAGGCATCGCCCAGGGCGCGCAGCAGGATCAGCCGCAGGCGATCGTCGAGGTTCTTCTTGTCCAGGCGCATTAGCGCCAGGAAGTCCTCTTCGCCCATCTCGGCGGGCGCGACCCGCGGCAGACCCGCAGCCTCGATGAGATCGCGGCTGCGCCCCACCTCGGCCTCACCGAGCCAGCCCAGACGATGCGACAGCTCAGCGGCCATCAGCATCCCGGCGCCCACCGCCTCGCCGTGCAGCCAGACGCCGTAGCCCTGATGCGCCTCGATGGCGTGTCCAAAGGTATGCCCGAGGTTGAGCAGCGCCCGCACCCCCTGCTCGGTCTCGTCGGCGGCGACGATCTCCGCTTTGAGGGCGCAGCTACGCTCGATGGCCCGGGTCAAGGCCGCGGTATCCAGATTGCGCAGCGCCGCCATCTCGGCTTCGAGCCAGGCGAGGAACTCGGCATCGCGGATCAGGCCGTATTTGATCACCTCGGCGAGCCCCGCGGAGAGTTCGCGGGGCGGCAGGCTGGCCAGGGTATCGGTGTCGATCAGCACCGCCCGAGGCTGCCAGAAAGCGCCGATCATGTTCTTGCCCCGCGGATGATTGACGCCGGTCTTGCCGCCCACCGAAGAGTCGACCTGCGCGAGCAGCGTGGTGGGCACCTGAATGAAGGCCACGCCGCGCTGGTAGCAGGCCGCGGCGAACCCCACCATGTCGCCGATCACCCCCCGCCCAGGGCGATCAGAGTACAGCGACGATTGAAGCCGGCCTCGAGCAGGGCATCCCAGATGCGCGAGACGCTCGCCAGGGTCTTGGTGGCCTCGCCGTCGGGCAGCACCAGCTCATGCACCTCGGCGTCGGCCGGCAGGCCGCGGCGGCACCGCTCGAGATAGCGGGGCGCCACCACCTCGTTGGTGACGATCATCACCTGGCGCCCGGCCAGGTAGGGACGCAGCCACTGGGGGTCGCCAAGCAGCCCGGGCCGATATGAATGGGATAGCGTCGCTCGCCCAGCTCCACCTGCAGGCAGCGCGGGGCGTTGCGGGAATCATTGAGGGTCATGGCATCAGGCCTTGGCTTGAAGGGGATCGACCAGCCGCTGCACGCGCCGCACGATGTCATTGACCACGGCCCGCGGTCCGCGGCGGTCGGTGCGCACCACGATATCGGCGGTGGCGCGATAGAGGGGATCGCGCAGGGCGAACATCTCGCGCAGCAGCGACTCGCGGTCGCCGCGCTGCAACAGCGGCCGGTTGCGGTCCTTGGCCACGCGCTTGAGCTGCTGCTCCACGGTGGTGAACAGGTAGATGACGGTGCCGCGTTCGCGCAGCCGGCGGCGATTCGCCTCGCGCAGGACCGAGCCGCCGCCGGTGGCCAGCACCACATGGTCGAGCCGGGTCAGCTCCTCGATCATCTGCTCTTCGCGCTGGCGAAAGCCGGCTTCCCCCTCGACGTCGAAGATCCAGGGAATATCCGCGCCGCAGCGCGCCTGGATCTCGTGGTCGCTGTCATAGAAGTCGCGTGACAGCTCGGCCGCCAAGAGGCGGCCGATGGTGCTCTTGCCGGCCCCATGGGGCCGACCAGTATCAGATTGGGCAGGTCCTGCATCAGCGAATCGCCATGCCGTCGTCGAGTATCCGCGGAGTGATGAACACCAGCAGCTCCACTTTCTGGTTGCTCTGCTCATTGTATCGGAAGAGCCGGCCGAGCACCGGCAGATCGCCGAGAAAGGGCGTCTTGGCCATGCGGCTGAGCTCCTCGGTGGTCAGGATACCACCCAGCACGACAGTTTCACCATTGTCGACCAGCACCTGAGTCTCGATCTGGTTGGTGTCGATGGCCGGCACCCCGCCGAAAACCTGATCCGCAATGGTGTCGTTGTTAATCGCCAAGTCCATGATGATGCGGTTGTCGGGGGTGATCTGCGGCGTTACCTCCAGCGACAGCACCGCCTCCTTGAACTCCACGTTGGTGGCCCCGCTGGCGGTGGCCTCCTGGAAGGGAATCTCCTGGCCCTGCTTGATCACCGCGGTGCGCTGGTTGGCGGTAATCACCCGCGGCTGGGAGATCGTCTGGCTCTTATTCTCGCTCTCCAGCGCGCGCAGCTCCAAATCGAGCAGGATATCGCCGGAGAGGTAGCCGAAGGCGAGAGACGTGAGGGGGTCGCGACCATCGCCCCCCAGATCCACTGCCAGGCCTCCCCTATCTCGTCGAACAAGCTCGTCCTCGACGGGATCAAACCAGATTTGGCTTGGGCCCCCCCCTGGCCGCGCCACCGAGGTTGAAGCCGCGGCGCGGACTGCCATCCTCGCGCGTACCGCGATTCGTCGAGGCTCCCCAGTTGACCCCCAGCTCCTGGGTCACGCCGTCCCGGGCGATGACGATCCGCGCCTCGATCTGCACCTGACGCACCGCCACGTCGAGCCGGTCGACGGTGGCCAGAATCTCCTGGATCTGATCGGCGGTGTCCTGGATCAGCAGGGTATTGGTGCGCTGGTCCACGGCCACCCGACCGCGTTCGGTGAGCAGCCCGAAGCCGTCCTCGCCGCGCAGCAGCCGGGCCAGGTCCTCGGCGCGAGCGTAGCGCACCTGGAGATACTCAGAGGTCAGCGGCGCCAGGGTCTCCATCTGGGTGCGCGCCTCGAGCTCCTGCTGCTCGATGCGGGCCAGCTCGCTGGCCGGGGCCACCACGATGACATTGCCCTCCTGGCGGCTGGCCAGGCCGTGGCTCTTGAGCACCAGATCCAGCGCCTGGTCCCAGGGCACGTCCTGGAGGTTGAGCGTCACCCGGCCGGTGACGCTGTCGCTGGCCACCAGATTGAGACCGGTGAAGTCGGCGATGATCGCCAGCACAGAGCGCACTTCGATATCCTGGAAGTTGAGGGTGATGCGATCGCCGGTATAGGGAAACTGCTCGCGCACCCGCCGCTCGCGCTCCGCCTGGGTCACCGGCTGCGCCTCGATGGTCAGCTGACGGCCGCTCTGGGTGGAGACCATGGCGTAGTCGCCGCTGCCTTCGATCTCGAGGGTGAGGCCGTCGCGGCCTGGGCGCGGCGTGATGCGTCGCAGCGGCGTGCCAAAGTCGCTGACATCGAGGACCTGGTTGAAGGCCTCGGGCAGCTCGACGTCGCGCAGCTCGGCAATGATGCGGTTGCCGCTCGCCTCGCGGACCCGGGCATCCACGCCGGCACGGTCGAAGGCGACGATCAGCCGCCCGGCGCCCCCCTCGCCGCGGCGAAAATCGATATCCTCGAGGGTCGGCAGGCGGCTTGCAGCCGCCGGGCGGGATTCGGGCTCGGTCGCGGTGGCCGGCCGTGCCGCGGCCGGCTGGGCCGCTACGCTGCCACCGATGGCCAGGCGCAGGCGGTCGCCCTGTTCGGTGGTGCTGTAGGGCAGGGGCTCCTCGAGGTTGAAGACCAGGCGGGTACGCGTTCCCGCCTCCAGGGCAGTTACCTGCTCCACGCCTCCGACCCCCAGGTCGATGCGCCGCTGATCCAGCCGGTTACCGGTCTCCATCAGGTCAATGGTCAGGCGCGCCGGGTCATCGAGGCGATAGCCCCGCACCTCGGGCACGCCGCCGCGGAAGGTCAGGTCGACCTGCACCTCTCCCCCAGGCCCCTGGCGGAAGTCCAGGTCGGTCAGCGTCGAAGCCGCCAGCGCGGCTGTGGACGCCACCAGCAGGCCAAGCACCAGCGCTGCGCGAATCATCTGTCTCATGATATCCATCCCCTGCCCTGCACCGATGCTCCCCTGAGGGTAGCCGGCATCCGTTATTTACTCGCTGAGTGTCAGGCGTCGGCGCTGCTCGACCCACCCCTCACGCTGCATGACCGTTTCGATCAGCTCCACGGCTGACTGAGAGATGCCGACGATGCGCCCGTGATTCTCGCCCAGATGGTTGCCGACCTGCAGCCGGTGTACCTGCCCGTCCGGCGCCCGCACCAGCGCCGAGGGCTGCCCCCCACGGTGAGGATACCGACAAGCTCCAGCTCACCGAGCGCGAAACGCTCCAGCGGCTCCCGGGGGCGATCCGGATCGGGGGCCAGCTCACGGCTGAACGCCTGAGGGCGCTGCTCATCGGACTGCTGACGAGGCTCGAAGGGGCTGCGACTGTCGGCCTCGCGGTACGGCGTGGCCCGGTAGTCAGGCACCTCGGGCAGCTCCAGACGGGGGGCCGTGCCGGGGTCGGCGCGAATCGCCGCCAGCTCCCGATCCAGTTCGTCCAGCTGCGGGTCGGCACAGCCCGCCAGGGCCAACAGGCCGGCGACGACGAGGCCTGACCAGGGGCGATGCGTGGTGATCATGGCGCCACCTCCGCGTCATTATCTCGATAGCTGTAGGTGCGGGCCAGCATCGACAGCCTGAGCTCCTCGCCGCCTTCCACGGGCGACAGGGTCAGGTCGTGCTGGGTGATAATACGCGGCAGGGCGGCAATGCCGGCCAGGAAGGTAGCAATGCGGTGATAGTCGCCGCGCACCTGGATGTCGAAGGGGCGCTCAACGTAGAAGTCGCGCTCGACCGGCGTGCGCAGGCGAATGAAGTCGATGGAGAGCTGGCTGTCTAGGGCCAGGTCGCTGACGCTGTCGAGCAGCGAAGGGATCTCAGCGCCGGAGGGCAGCATCGCCATGAGTGCCTCCATCCGCGCCTCCAGCACCTCCATCTGCTCGACCATCTCGGGCAGCCTGGCCGCCTGGGCCGCCCGCAGGCGGTAGTCGCGTAGCAGCTGCCGCTCCTCGCTGCGGGCCTGCTCCAGCTCGGCCTGCTGAGGCGTGGCGAAGTACCAGTGAATGCCGGCGAAGGTCAGGCCGAACACCAGTACGCAGCAGAAGACCTGCAGCGACCAGGGCCAGCCGCCCGACTCCTTGATATCCAGCTCCCGCCAGTCTAGTTCACGTAGGCGGCGCATTTCGGCGCTGAGACTCATGGCCCCTCCTGTGCCGTATCCCCGGGGGGCGGGTCACCCTCTACCGCATCGCCCGCGATGTCGGGCGACAGCTGCATGACGCTGAGGCTGAAGCGCCGCCGCGCGCCCTCGTCCGTTTCGACCTCCGAGAGCACCGGCTCGGCCAGCGACGGCGCTGCCGCCAGGGCACGCAGCTGATCGGAGACCCGACGATTGCTCTGGGCCAGGCCGCTGAGCCGCAGGCGGTCGTCCTGACGGCTCAGCTGCGTATAGTGCACGCCATCCACCAGGCTGGTGGTCAGATCGCGCAGCACCTGAACGGTTTGGGAGCGCCCCTGCTGCAGCTCGCTGAAGACCTCGACCTGGCCAATCATCCGCTCGCGGATCGCCTCGTACTCGCCGATCGACTGGATATCCCGATCGAGCCGCTGCATCTGCTCGCGAATATGCGCGTTACGCTGCTGCTGTGCATCGCGCCCGTCCTGATAGTGATAGGTCGCGCCCATCCCGGCCGCGATCCCCAGTACCGCCATGAGCCCGATGGCGAGCTGGAAGCGGCGGCTGCGGCGCGCTCGCTGCTGCTCCCGCCAGGGCAGGAGATTGATTTCAATACTCATTTTCCCGCCCTCATGGCCAGGCCGCATGCCGTGAGCATGGCCGGCGCATCGCCGGCCAGGGTCTGGACATCGATGCGGGTATTGATCTTCATGCGCAGGAACGGATTGGCAATCGCCACTTCCATGCCGGTCTCCTGGGCCAGCCGGTCGCCCAGACCGGGAATCACGCTAGACCCGCCGGCCAGGATCATGCGCCGCACCTCGTGCTTGCGCCCGGCGGTGTAGTAAAGCTGCAGGGAGCGGCCAATCTGCTGCACCAGGGTGTCCAGGAAGGGGGCCAGCACGCTGGTTTGGTAGTCTTCGGGTAGGCCACCCCGCTTCTTGGCCAGGCCCGCCTCTTCCAGCGTCAGGCCATAGCGGGCCCGGATCTCCTCGGTCAGCTGGCGCCCACCGAACACCGTGTCGCGGCTGTAGGTGATGCGACCGCCACGTATCACATGAAAGGCGTTCATGGTGGCACCGATGTCCACCAGCGCCACGCACTCCTCTTCGCCCCCGCCCGGCGGCAGCTGATGACGCAGCTCGCCGAAGGCACGCTCCATGGCGAAGGTCTCCACATCCACCGCCGCCGGGGTCAGGCCGGCCTGCAGCAGCGCATCGGTAAGCTGGTTGACATCCTGCTGGCGGCAGGCGACCAGCAGCACGTCCTGCTGGTCGCCGTAGCGGGCGTTGAGCCCCAGGCGCTGAAAATCGAAGGCGACCTCACTGAACGGAAAAGGGATATGCTTGTCCGACTCGAGTTGAATGCGTGCCTCGATCTCATCATCGTTGAGCGAGGCGGGCAGGGTCAGGGTCTTGGTGATGGCCGCGCTGGCCGGCACCGCGGCCACCGCCTGCCGCGAAGAGGGCCGAGCGCTCTCCACCGCGCGCTGGAGGGCGTCGGCGACTTCGCCCATGTCGCGAATGCGCCGCTCAACCACGGCGCCTTCGCGCAGCGGCCTGACCGCATAGCTTTCGATCTGATGGTGGGAGCCCGCCCGCCGGAGCTCGATCAATTTCACGGTTGCCGATGTGATATCGACGCCGATCAGTCCCTTGCCGGAGGCCCTGAGTCGCATCTATCCATGCCCCTGCCTTGATTCACTGCGGTAACCCGCTTGTTGTGGTTGCGCCGTACATCCAACTCAGTCAAATGTCTCAGCGAAATCATACCCTGCTTTGTAAGGTCGAGGTTACATGATATTGCCGCCAAGCACATAAAGTTGGACAGTACGCCTCCTCAACGCTGGTGACCCATCGCCCGGCTTCCTATAATAGCCAGCGCCAGTGAAGGCTCCTCCATCGCCACCGCCCTCCCTGTTTTCACGACGGACACCGACATTACATGAAGTGGATCAAAACCCTGATTTTTTCGGTCTTCTGGCTGCTGGTATCGCTGTTCACCGTATCGCTGCTGGGCGTGGCCGGTGCCGCGCTCTACTTCACGCCGGGGCTGCCCGATGTCCGCCAGCTTCAGGACTTCGAGCTGCACACCCCGCTGCGCATCTTTACCCGCGACGGCAAGCTGATCGGCGAATTCGGTGAGGAACGGCGGATGGCCGTGGACTTCGACGAGATTCCCGAGGAGTTCATCCAGGCCCTGCTGGCCGCCGAGGATGCCGCCTTCTTCGACCACCGCGGCGTCGACCCCCGCGGCCTGGCGCGCGCCGGCCTGGAACTGGTCTCCAGCGGCGGTGACATCCAGTCCGGGGGCTCCACCATCACCATGCAGGTGGCGCGCAACTATCTACTGACCCTGGATCGCACCTTCACTCGCAAAATCCGCGAGATCCTGCTGGCGCTGCAGATGGAGCGCATTCTCACCAAGGAGGAGATCTTCGAGCTCTACGTCAACAAGATCTTCCTCGGGCACCGCGCCTACGGCATTGCGGCCGCGGCGGAGGTCTACTACGACAAGCCGCTGAACGAACTGAGCCTGGCCCAGACGGCCATGATCGCCGGCCTGCCCAAGGCGCCCTCGTCGTTCAACCCGCTGGCCAACCCCGAGCGCTCGCTGATCCGCCGCAACTGGATCCTCTATCGCATGCGTCAGCTGGGCAACATCGACCAGGCCACCTACGAAGCGGCGGTACAGGAGCCGATCACCGCCCGTCGCCACATCACCCAGGCGGAAGTCGATGCCGACTATGTGGCCGAGATGGCGCGCCAGTACGCGGTGGAGCGCTTTGGCGATGACGCCTACACCGGCGGCTACCGGATCCACACCACCCTGGATAGCGAACTGCAGCCCCATGCCCGCAACGCCCTGGCCAACGGGCTGATCGACTACGACACTCGCCACGGCTGGCGCGGCCCGGAGCAGCGCGACATCCCCTCCGGCCTCGCCGAGGCCCAGGCGCGCACCGAGCGTCGCGGCCTGGAGGAGGAGCTCGACGAATCCCCCGAGATCCTGCAGACCGCCCAGCAGGCGGCAGAGCGCAGCCAGACCGAGGTCGAGGGCATCGAGGGCGACGTCAGCAACTGGCTGGGGGTGCTGGAGCGCACCCCCGGGTTCGGCCCGCTGCAGCCGGCCATCGTGGTCGAGAGCGAAGGCCGCGAGATGCGCGTGATGACCCGCGGTGGCGAGCTGCATACGCTGGCCTGGGACGGCCTTTCCTGGGCCCGCGAGTACCGCAGCCCGCGCGCCCGCGGACCCGAGCCCGGCTCCGCCGCGGAGATCGCCAGCGCCGGCGACCTGGTGCGCATCCTGCAGCGCGAGGACGGCAGCTGGCGGCTCTCTCAGCGCCCCGACGCCGAGGGCTCGGTGGTGGTGATGGAGCCCGACACCGGCGCCATCCTCGCCCTGCAGGGCGGCTTCAGCTTCAACGCCAGCAAGTTCAACCGCGCCGTCCAGGCGCAGCGCCAGTCGGGCTCCATCTTCAAGCCCTTCATCTTCCTGGCCGCCCTGGACAGCGGCATGATGACCGCCTCCAGCGTGGTCAACGATGCGCCGGTGGTGGTCCAGGACGGCAGCAACGAGCTGTGGCGTCCGGTCAACGCCAGCCGCGACTTCCTGGGCCCGACCCGGCTGCGCGTGGCGCTGGCCCGCTCACGCAACCTGGTGACGATTCGCGTGCTGCAGACCCTGGGGCTCGATGCCACCCTCGACTATCTCGAGGGCTTCGGCTTCGCCCCCGGCCGCCTGCCCCGCGGGCTGTCGCTGGCCCTGGGCAGCGCCGACCTGACCCCGCTGGAGATGACCAACGCCTACGCGGTGTTGGCCAACGGCGGCTACCAGGTCACCCCCTGGTTCATCGAGCGCGTCACCCGCGGCAGCGACGACCAGGTCATCGAGGAGGCTCGTCCTACCATCGTGTGCCGGGAGTGCAGCGACGGTCAGACCGAGGTGGAGATCGACGGCAAGCGCTACGGCGTCGCCCCTCGCGTCGCCGACCCCACCGCCACCTACATCCTTTCCGACATGCTGCGCGACGTGATCGAAAGCGGTACCGGCCGAGCCGCCCTGGCGCTGAACCGCAGCGACGTGGTCGGCAAGACAGGCACCACCAACAACCAGCGTGACGGCTGGTTCGCCGGCTATAACAGCGAGCTGGTAACCACGGTCTGGGTAGGCAAGGACGACAACACGACCATTGCCGAGTATGGCGGCAACGCCGCCCTGCCGATCTGGATCGATTTCATGCAGCACGCCCTGGAGGGGCGCCCGGAAGCCAAGCTCGAGGAGCCGAACCTGCTGGTCCGCGCCCGAGTCGACAGCCGAACCGGCCGACGCCTGGCCGATGGCCAGTCCGGCGGGATCAGCGAGCTGTTCCACCCCGACTTCCTGCCGGACCAGGAGTCGCGGCGCATCGAGGAAGAGGTCGAGCGGCGCAGCGGCGCCCAGGGCACCGGCTCCTACGAAGCGATCTTCTAGCCGTAGCGAGGGCGGCACGGACGCCGCCCCAACCCGCTGGACCGTCGTCAGCGTCGCACTCGCGGCGCCCTCCACCGACAACATCCCGGTGTCTGTCTATGCCCCGCCGCCCTGCATCGCCATGGTTCGCCATTGCCCTGCTGGCGCTGCCGGCCAGCGCCCTGGCCGGCCCCTTCTACGCGCCCCCGCCGCCGGCCGAGGATGCGCCCACCTTCAGCGGTGAAGCCGAGCTGGGCTACACCCATCTCTCGGGCAACACCGACAGCCAGACGCTGATCGGCAAGAGCCGCCTGACCTGGCTGACCGGCGACTGGACCCACAGCCTGCGCGGGGAGGTGCGCAACGTTACCCGCAACGGTAACACCAGCGCCGAACAGTACCAGCTGGCTGGCCGCGAGCGCTACGATATCGAGGGTCCCCACTACCTGTTCGGTTTCGCTCGCTGGGAAAAGGACCGCTTCAGCGGCTACGATCAGCAGACTACCGTGATCGCCGGCTATGGACGCCAGGTCCTCGATACGCCACGCCACCGCCTCTCCCTGGAAGCCGGCCCCGGGCATCGTCACGACCGCATCGAGGAAGAGGAGAGCGAGGGGCTCAGCGTGGCCTACAGCGCCCTGGACTACCGCTGGAGCTTCTCTGGCAACGCCAGCCTGCGCCAGGAAGTCTCGGTGGAGGGCACCAGCGACAACACCACCTCCCGCTCGCTGACCGCGCTCACTGCCCAGCTCAACTCGCGCCTCTCCCTGCGCCTCTCCCACGAGGTCAAGCGCAACTCCCAGCCGCCGCAGGGCGCCGAGTCGCGCACCGACCGCACCGTCAGCGCCGCACTACTCTTCAGCTGGTAGCCCCATAACGCACGACGCCGACCCCACAGGGGGCCGGCGTCGCACAGTCACGGGACGGCAGCGTCGAATCAGCCGCCGTAGACATCCTCGATGGTCTTGAGCGGATAGTGGGCCGGATAGGGACGCCGAGCCACCCCGGAATCTACGGCCGCCTGCGCCACTGCCGAGGTGACGCGGTCGAGCAGCCGCACGTCCACCGGCGTGGGAATGATATAGTCGGGGCCGAACTCCATGCGCTCGCGCTCATAGGCATCGAGTACATGCTGGGGCACCGGCTCGCGGGCCAGGTCCTTGAGGGCATGCACCGCAGCGACCTTCATCTCCTCGTTGATGCGCGTGGCGCGCACGTCCAGCGCCCCGCGGAAGATGAAGGGGAAGCCCAGCACGTTGTTGACCTGATTGGGAAAGTCCGAGCGACCGGTGGCCATGATCACGTCAGGCCGGGCATCGCGGGCCACGTCGGGGTGGATCTCCGGGTCTGGATTGGTGCAGGCGAAGACCACCGGATTGGACGCCATCTTGCGAATGTGATCGGCGGTCATCAGGTTCGGCCCGGAGAGCCCGATGAAAACATCGGCCCCGTCGATGGCATCGTCCAGGGTGCGCTTGTCGGTCTCCACGGCAAACATCGCCTTGTAAGGGTTGAGGCCTTCGCGCCCGGCATGAATCACACCACGACGGTCGAGCATCACCAGGTTCTCGGAGCGCGCACCGCAGGAGACCAGCAGTTTCATGCAGGCAATCGCCGCCGCGCCGGCGCCCAGACAGACGATCTTGGCATCCTCGAGGCGCTTGCCGGCAATCTCCAGAGCGTTGAGCATGCCGGCCGCGGTGACGATGGCGGTACCGTGCTGGTCGTCATGGAAGACCGGGATGCTGCACTGTTCGATCAGCGCCTCTTCGATCTCGAAGCACTCCGGCGCCTTGATATCCTCGAGGTTGATGCCGCCCCAGCTGTCGGCGATGCGTGCCACGGTATCGATGAAGGCCTGAGGGCTCTCGGCGTTGACCTCGAGATCCACCGAGTTGATGCCGGCGAAGCACTTGAACAGCACGCCCTTGCCTTCCATGACCGGCTTACTGGCCAGCGGCCCCAGGTTGCCGAGCCCCAGAATGGCGCTGCCATCGGACACCACCGCTACCAGATTGCCCTTGCCGGTGTAGCGGTAGGCGTTTTCCGGGTCGCGGGCGATCTCGCGGACCGGCTCGGCAACGCCCGGGCTATAAGCCAGGGAAAGGTCGCGAGCGGTGGCGGTGGGCTTGGTCAGCTCCACCGAGAGCTTTCCGGGAATGGGCTTGGCGTGATAGTCCAGCGCGGCCTGCTTCTTGGCGTCTGTCATGCGGTCGTCCGATGTCAATGTGATAACAAGTGTATACAGAATATAGAAAAACTTTCCACACCTCAACGCCGGACCGTTTCGCGGATTTTGATCGCTTGTTCAGGGATGATGACGGCCATTTACTGAAACTTATGCAACAACACCCAGCCATAAGCCATTACTTATCGCTGACGGGAAAACCATCGTCGCGACAAAAGAAACCCGCCGATGGGCGGGTTTCTTTCTGTCCGGATGCTCGGCCGGAAGCGAAGGCTCAGCCGCGCTTGATGGCGGCACCGAAGCGCTTGTTGAAGCGTTCGACGCGACCGCCGGTGGTCGCCTGCTTCTGCTTGCCGGTATAGAAGGGATGGCACTGGGAGCACACGTCCAGCGACAGGTCATGGCCGGCCGTGGAGCCGACCTCGAAGGTCGCGCCACAGGAGCAGGTGGCGGTGACCGTCTTGTAATCCGGGTGGATACCTTGTTTCATCTTGAGCCTCATGAAGCGGTATGCCGCCACCTGATCCATTGCCAGGCACCGCATACGGGTTGTCTGTCGATACATACTAACCGGTTGCCGCCGGCGGACGCCAGGCGCCACGGCGGCCGCGCATTCTAGCAGAGCCAACGCCGGAGGCCGATTGCCCGATTCTCCCCGCCCACTCCAGCCCCGCGTACTGCGCGTGGCCGTGCCCACACCGCTGCGCCGGCTGTTCGACTATCGCCCGTGTAGCGAGCCGCCCCTCGAGGCTGGCGGCCCGGGCTGCGCGTGCAGGTGCCTTTCGGCCGGCGCCAGGTGGTAGGGGTAGTGGTCGGCTGCGGTCATGACAGCGACCTGCCGCTGGCCCAGCTGAAGCGCGTCGACGGCTGGCTGGATGCCGACCCGCTGCCCGACGACTGGCTGTGGCTGTGTCGCTTTACCGCCCGCTACTACCAGCACCCGCTGGGCGATACCCTGCACCAGGCCATGCCCGTGCTGCTGCGCCAGGGACGGGCGCTGGCGAGTCGCATGCGCGAGCAGTGGCAGGCGACCGCGGCGGGGCGCGCGGCGGATGGCGAGCCGCTCAAACGAGCGCCGCGTCAGGCCGAGCTACTGGCGATGCTCGCCCAGCACCCGCGCGGGCTCGCCAGTCAGGCGATTCTCGCCCAGGGGTTTTCCCGCAATCAGCTCAAGGCGCTCGCGGCCAAGGGCCTGGTGGAGCGCCACGAGATCCCGCGAACCGCCGCTGAGAGCCCCCGCTCCGGCCACCTGCTGGCGCAGCCGCCCCTGTCCCTGAACCGCGAGCAGGCGGCGGCGCTGGCGGCCATTCATGAGCGGCTGGAAGCCTATCACCCCTGTCTGCTCCACGGCGTCACCGGCAGCGGCAAGACCGAGGTCTATCTGCAGCTGATCGAGGCGGTGGTGGAACGCGGCCGACAGGCGCTGCTGCTGGTGCCGGAGATCGGCCTGACGCCCCAGACCCTGGCGCGCTTTCGCCACCGTTTCCAGGTCCCGGTGGTGGCCCTGCACTCGGGGCTCACCGACCATGAGCGCCTGGATGCCTGGGAAGCCGCTGCCAGCGGCCGCGCGCCCATCGTCATCGGCACCCGCTCGGCGATCTTCACCCCCTGGCGCGCCCCGGGTGATCATCGTCGATGAAGAGCACGACGGCTCCTTCAAGCAGCAGGAGGGGCTGCGCTACCACGCCCGCGACCTGGCCGTGGCCCGCGCCCACCGCCACGCCATTCCGCTGGTGCTAGGCAGCGCCACGCCGTCGCTGGAGAGCCTGCAGCGCGCCCGACTGGGCGACTACCGCCACCTGCGCCTGACCCAGCGCGCCAGCCGCCACGCCCCGGCCCGACTGGAGCTCCTCGACCTGCGCGGCCGCCCCCGCCAGGGCGGCCTGATACCGCCTGCCATCGAGGCGATTCGCGAGACGCTGACCGCCGGCCACCAGGTACTGGTGTTCATCAACCGCCGCGGCTTCGCGCCGACGCTGGCCTGCCACACCTGCGGCTGGCTCGCCGAGTGCGAGGCCTGCGACGCACGCATGACCCTGCACCGCCAGCCGCCCATGCTGGCCTGCCACCACTGCGACAAGCGGCGTCCGATTCCCGACGCCTGCCCCGAGTGCGGCAGCGCCGACCTGCGCCCGCTGGGCAGCGGCACCGAACGCACCGAGGAGACCCTGGCGGCGCTGTTCCCCGAGGTGGCCGTGCACCGCATCGACCGCGACAGCACGCGGCGCCGCGACGCCCTCGAGGCGGTGCTGACCGAGGTACGACGCGGCGAGCCCTGCCTGCTGGTGGGCACCCAGATGCTGGCCAAGGGGCACCGCCTGCCCCATGTCACCCTGGTGGTGGTGGTCAACGCCGATGCCGGCCTGTACGCCAGCGATTTTCGCGCCCTGGAGCACAGTGCCCAGCTGCTGGAGCAGGTGGCCGGCCGCGCGGGTCGCGCCGCCCACCCGGGGCGGGTACTGGTGCAGACACTCCACGACGACGACCCGCACCTGCGACTGCTGGCCGAGCGGGGCTACGATGCCCTGGCCGAGCGCCTGCTGGAAGAGCGCCGGGCGGCTCGGCTACCGCCGTTTCGCTTCCTCGCCCTGCTGCGCCTGGAGAGCCCCGGGAAGCCGCCGCCACGGAACTGGGGCGCGAGGCCGCCGCCGCGCTACGCCGCTGGCTCGCCGAGCGGCAGCTGGCGGTGGACTGTCTGGGCCCGGTGCCGGCCCCCATGGAGCGCCGCCAGGGCCGCTATCACCTGCAGCTGATGTTGGCCGCCGACCGACGCAGCGGGCTGCACGAAGCCTGCGCCCGGCTGAGCGCCTGGCTGGAGGCCACGCCCGAGGCGCGACGGGTACGCTGGTCGCTGGATATCGACCCCCAGACGCTGAGCTGAAAGCCGTAAGCCGTAAGCCGTAAGCCCAGAGGCTGCTACCAGCGCTTCTGATGGCAATGTTTTTGTCTTATAGCTTAAAGCTTACAACTCCCCGTCTCGGCGAAGCCGAGACGGGGCTGGGCTTTAAAGCCGCGCCACAATTGCCGATAATGGCCGACCAGCCCAACTTTCGTGGCCGCGCCCTTCGCGAGTGCCTTGTCACCGTCACTATCTCGTGCGCCCGCCGCAACAGGACATTATCGTTTCATGAAAGACACCATCGCTTCCCTGCTCGAGGCCGCCCTCGACACGCTCCGGCAGCAGGGCGTGCTGCCCGCCGAGGCCGCGCCGCCCCTGAAGATCGATCCCACCAAGGACAAGGCCCACGGCGACTACGCCACCAACTTGGCGCTCGCACTGGCCAAGCCGGCGGGCAAGAAGCCCCGCGAACTGGCCGAGGCCCTGGTGGCCGCCCTTCCCGAGAGCGATGCCGTGGAGAAGGTGGAGATCGCCGGCCCCGGGTTCATCAATTTCTTCGCCGCCACCGACGCCGCCGCCCAGGTCGTGCGCCAGGTGCTCGATGCCGGCGACACCTTCGGCCGCAGCCTCAAGGGCAAGGGGCAGAAGGTGCAGGTAGAGTTCGTCTCCGCCAACCCCACCGGCCCGCTGCACGTCGGCCACGGCCGCGGCGCGGCCATCGGCGACTGCCTCTGCCGCCTGCTCGAGGCCACCGGCTTCGATGTCACTCGCGAGTTCTACTACAACGATGCCGGCGCCCAGATCAGCAACCTGGCACTCTCCGTTCAGGCCCGGGCCAAGGGCATCGAGCCGAGCAGCAGCGCCTGGCCCGCCGACGGCTATCGCGGCGACTACATCATCGAGGTGGCCAAGGACTACCTGGCCGGCGAAACGGTACGCGCCGACGACCGCCACGTCACCGCCAAGGGCGACCCCGAGGACCTCGACGCCATCCGCGAGTTCGCGGTGGCCTGGCTGCGCCGGGAGCAGGACCTGGACCTCAAGGCCTTCGGCGTCGAGTTCGACGTCTACTTCCTGGAGTCGTCGCTCTACGAGCAGGGCAAGGTCGAGGCGGTGGTGGACCGGCTCATGGCCAACGGCCACACCTACGAGCGCGAAGGCGCCCTGTGGCTGCGCACCACCCGATTCGGCGACGACAAGGACCGAGTGATGCGCAAGTCCGACGGCGGCTACACCTACTTCCTGCCCGACGTGGCCTACCACCTGGACAAGTGGCAGCGCGGCTTTACCACCGTGATCAACGAGCAGGGCGCCGACCACCACTCCACCGTGACCCGGGTTCGCGCCGGCCTGCAGGCGCTGGAGGCCGGCATCCCCAGGGCTGGCCGGACTATGTGCTGCACCAGATGGTGATGGTGACCCGCTCCGGCGTGGAGGTGAAGCTCTCCAAGCGCGCCGGCAGCTACGTCACCGTTCGCGACCTGATCGACGAGGTGGGCCGCGACGCCACTCGCTTCTTCCTCGCCGCACGCCGGGCGGACTCCCAGCTCACCTTCGACATCGACCTGGCCCGCTCCCAGTCGAACGACAACCCGGTCTACTACGTCCAGTACGGCCACGCCCGGGTCTGCAGCATGCTGCGTCGCGCCGAGGCCGACGGCCTGCCCTTCGACCACGACCTGGCCATGGTCAGCCTGGCACGCCTCGACGCCGACCAGGAAAAGGCGCTGATGAACCGCCTGGCCCGCTTCCCCGAGGTGGTCGAGCATGCCGCCGCCGCCCGCGAGCCGCAGCAGGTCGCCCAGTACCTGCTCGACCTGGCCGCCGACTTCCACTCCTGCTACAACGCGGTAAAAGTCATGGTCGAGGACGACGAGCTGCGCAACGCCCGCCTGGCGCTGGGCCTGGCCACCCGCCAGGTACTGCGCAACGGTCTCGACCTCATGGGTGTGAGCGCACCCGAGGAGATGTAACCCATGGCCCGCCGACCCGCCCCGAAGAAGCGTGGCGCAACCACCAGCCGCCGTCGACCCGCCCGTCGTCGCGAGGGCTTCCGGCTGCCCGGCTGGCTGTGGGGGCTGGCGGGCCTCGCCGCCGGCTTCCTGCTGGCTCAGCATCAGCACGGGACCGCCCCTGGCAGGAAGGCCATGACTCGCCCCTGGCCACGGTGCTGCCCAAACCGCCCGCCGACACTCCCCAGGACGAGGCGCCGCCGGCTGCCAGCGAGCCGCGCATGCCCACCTTCGAGTTCTACACCCTGTTGCCGGAGTCCGAGGTGGTCGCTCCGCGTGGTGAGGTCGCCGCGGCGCCGCCACCGCCACCACCAACGGCTGCCGCCCCGGAGACACCGGACGACGACCCCATTGCCCAGGTGATCGCCGCCAACCTCCAGGACGACGCCAGCGAAACTGCCAACGGCGGCGACGGGACCAGGCCGGCACCCACCGGCGCCGCGTCGCGCTACATGCTGCAAGCCGCCTCCTTCCGCGAATCCGGGGACGCCGAGCAGCTCAAGCAGCGGCTGCGCAATCTCAGCCTGGTGGCCCAGGTCAGCCAGGTCCAGGCGTCCGGCGGCGAGACCTGGCATCGCGTCCAGGTGGGCCCCTACGACGACACCCGGGAGCTCAACCGCGCCCAGGACCTGATGATCACCCAGGGGATTGAGCCGCTGTTGATTCGCCTGCAAAACTGACCCACTGCCTGGCCGCGCTTGAATTCCGGGCGCTGCGCCCACACCTCCCCTGAAAGCTCAGTCACGGCGCCCGGCGATCCGCGGCGCCGAAAGTCATCGGGAGCCCCGGCTCCCCGTTACGGAGTCTTTCTCCATGACCACGATCGTTTCCGTGCGCCGCGGTGACCAGGTCGCACTGGCCGGCGACGGCCAGGTGTCCCTGGGCAACACCGTGATGAAGGGCAACGCCAGCAAGGTACGCCGCCTCTATCGCGGCGAGGTGCTGGCGGGCTTCGCCGGCGGCACCGCCGACGCCTTCACCCTGTTCGAGCGCTTCGAGGCGCAGCTGGAGAAGTATCAGGGCAACCTGGTCAAGGCCGCCGTGGAGCTGGCCAAGGACTGGCGCACCGACCGCGCCCTGCGCCGGCTCGAGGCGCTGCTCGCCGTGGCCAACAAGGACGCCTCGCTGATCATCACCGGCAACGGCGACGTGGTGGAGCCCGAGCGCGGCATCATCGCCATCGGCTCCGGCGGCAACTACGCCCTGGCCGCGGCCCGGGCGCTGCTCGAGAACACCGAGCTCTCGGCCCGCGAGATCACCGAGAAGTCGTTGGCCATCGCTGGCGATATCTGCGTGTTCACCAACCACCACGTCACCCTCGAGGAGCTGCCCTCCGCGCAGCGCTAAGGCGACCACCATGACCCAGATGACTCCCCGCGAAATCGTCCACGCCCTGGACCAGTTCATCATCGGCCAGCAGGACGCCAAGCGCGCCGTGGCCATCGCCCTGCGCAACCGCTGGCGGCGCATGCAGCTCGACGACAGCCTGCGCCCCGAGGTCACCCCCAAGAACATCCTGATGATCGGCCCCACCGGGGTGGGCAAGACCGAGATCGCCCGTCGCCTGGCCAAGCTGGCCCGCGCGCCCTTCATCAAGGTCGAGGCCACCAAGTTCACCGAAGTGGGCTATGTGGGTCGCGACGTGGACTCGATCATCCGCGACCTGACCGAGGCGGCCATCAAGCTGGTGCGCGAGCAGGCCAAGGAGGAGGTGAGCCACCGCGCCGAGGACGCCGCCGAGGACCGTATCCTCGACGCCCTGCTGCCCCGCCCCGGGGCCAGGAGGAGAGCGCCCGCGCCGACAGCTCCACGCGCCAGATCTTTCGCAAGAAGCTGCGCGAGGGTCAGCTCGACGACAAGGAGATCGACATCGAGGTCTCCCAGCAGGCGCCGGGCATCGATATCATGACCCCGCCGGGCATGGAGGAGATGACCAACCAGCTGCAGAGCCTGTTCGCCGGCATGGGCAAACAGAAGACGGAGACCCGCCGGGTGGCAGTGAAGGACGCCTTTGCCCTGCTGCGCGACGAGGAGGCCGCCAAGCTGGTCAACGAGGAGGAGATCAAGCACCGCGCCATCGAGGCGGTGGAGCAGCACGGCATCGTCTTTCTCGACGAGATCGACAAGGTGGCCAAGGGCAGCGGCCAGTCCAGCGGTGGCGAAGTCTCCCGGGAGGGCGTCCAGCGCGACCTGCTGCCCCTGATCGAGGGCTCCACGGTCTCCACCAAGTACGGCATGGTCAAGACCGACCATATCCTGTTCATCGCCTCCGGCGCCTTCCACCTGTCGCGCCCCTCGGACCTGATCCCCGAGCTGCAGGGCCGCCTGCCGATCCGCGTCGAGCTCAATGCGCTGACCCCGGACGACTTCAAGCGCATCCTTACCGAGCCCTCGGCATCGCTGACCAAGCAGTACAAGGCGCTGCTGGCCACTGAGGGGCTCGACGTGGAGTTCACCGCCGACGGCATCGCGCGCATCGCCGAGATCGCCTGGAAGGTCAACGAGGGCACCGAGAACATCGGCGCGCGGCGCCTCCACACGGTGATGGAGCGCCTACTCGAGGAGGCCTCGTTCAAGGGCGCCGACATCGGCTCGCCGCTGGCCATCGACGCCGCCTACGTGGACTCTCAGCTCGGCGAGCTGGCCATGGACGAGGATCTCTCGCGGTATATCCTCTAACCCCCAGCTTTAAGCCGTAAGCTATAAGCTGTAAGTGAACCCCACAGGCGCAGTGTTCGCAGACCTTGAGCAGCGAACCTGCGTCTGGCTCGCCGATTCTTGCAAGCCTAACCCTTAGCCGTCCCGGCCATGGCCCGCCATGCCAGACGGTAGCGGGCTTACGGCTTCAGGCTTACAGCTTACGGCTCACCGGAGGTGCCCATGACAGCCCCCACCCCAACCCGAGTGCACTACCACCGCAAGGCCCAGGAGCTGGAGCTTGGCTACGGCGATGGCGAGAGCCACCGGCTCGCCATCGAGTACCTGCGGGTCTTCTCCCCTCCGCCGAGGTGCGCGGCCACGGCCGCGGCCAGGAAACCCTGCAGGTGGGCAAGAAGTTCGTCGGCCTCAAGGACATCACCCCGGCCGGGCGCTACGCGCTCAAGCTGCACTTCGACGACGGCCACGACAGCGGTCTCTACAGCTGGGACTACCTGTGGTGGCTGATCGAGCATCGCGAGGCCAACTGGGCGGACTACCTCAAGCGCCTGGAGGAAGCCGGCGCCAGCCGCGAGCCCCTGGGCATCGAGATCAAGCAGCTGTAATACGAATACCCCGGCCCAGAACCAACTCGGCTGCTCGGGGCTGATCCGGCAACAGGCCTGCGAGGAGGCGCTGTAAACCCCTCCCTGGGCGCTACCGATTCCTTCCCTGGAATCGGACCTCCTCTTCGGCCTGTCCCCGGCGCCCCTCGCCCTGCCGGTCGCAAGAGTTCTTTGCAAAGGGCCTTCGTCAAGACAATCGCCGCCGGGGAAGGCTACGATGGCGCGCAATTCGAGGCCGCCCGCCTCTCCCCCTGCAGCGACTCGGGAGTCCCACCGCCCATGGACAAGCGCACCACCCACTTCGGCTATCAGGAAGTCCCCGTCGAGGAGAAGGCCTCGCGCGTGGCCGACGTCTTCCACTCCGTTGCGGCTCGCTATGACGTCATGAACGACCTGATGTCGTTCGGCATCCATCGCCTGTGGAAGCGCCTGACCCTGGAGCGCGCCGGGGTGCGACCCGGCCACAGCGTGCTCGATATCGCCGGTGGCACCGGCGACCTGACGCTCAAGTTCTCGCGCCTGGTGGGCCTCCGCGGCCGGGTGGTGCTGGCGGACATCAACGAGTCGATGCTGCGGGTCGGCCGCGACAAGCTGCTCGACAACGGCGTGGGCGGCAACGTCGAATACGTCCAGGCCAACGCCGAATGTCTGCCCTTTCCGGACAACAGCTTCGACTGCATCACCATCGCCTTCGGCCTGCGCAACGTCACCGACAAGGACGCTGCCCTGCGCTCGATGGCCCGGGTGCTCAAGCCCGGCGGCCGCCTGCTGGTCCTGGAGTTCTCCCACCCCACCAACCCGCTGCTCTCCAAGGCCTACGACGAATACTCCTTCCGCCTGCTGCCGCGCATGGGCGAGATGGTGGCCGGCGACGCCGAGAGCTATCGCTACCTGGCCGAGTCGATCCGCGTCCACCCCGATCAGGAGCGGCTCAAGGCGATGATGGAAGCCGCAGGACTGGAGCGGGTCGAATACACCAACCTCACCGGGGGCATCGTCGCCCTGCACCGCGGCATCAAGCTCTGAGACCGTCATGACGTTGACACCGACCCTGCTGCTGGCCGGCATCGAGCGTACGCTCAACGCCCTGCTTGCCCGCGACCCGGCGGCCCCCGGCCGGCTGGCGCGCCTTGCGGGCAGCCGCCTGCTGCTGCGCCTGGAACAGCCTGCCCTGACACTGCTGGTCAGCTTCCACGCTCACGGTCTCGACCTGCTGCGCCAGGACCACGCCGACGAAACCGCCGCCGACGCCGTGGTCGAGCTCGACGCCGAGACCCTCGGCGAGCTGCTCGGCGGCCAGTCCATGGAGCGGCTGATGTTCCGGGGCCGGCTGGCGGTACGCGGACGCACGCACCTGCTGGAGGAGGTGCGCGACCTGCTGTTCGACCTCGAACTCGACTGGGAGGCCGAACTGGCCCGCTGGCTTGGCGACGTCCCGGCCCACTCGCTGGCCGAGGGCCTGCGCCGGATCGCCCGCTGGGGGCTGCGTGCCCACGACGAGCTGACCGCCGACGTGGCCGAGTACGTCTTCGAGGAGGCGCGCTGGCTGCCCGGCCGCCATCAGCTCGAAGACCTGCGCGACCATCTCACCGAGCTGGAGGTGGCCACCGACCGCCTCGAGGCGCGCCTCGCGCGCCTGCGGCGTCGACTGGAAGGCGAGGCCTCAACGAGATGAACCTGCGACTGCTGCGCATCCTGTGGGTGATCACCCGCTTTCGCCTCGACACCCTGCTGCCCCTGGAGCGGTTGCCCTGGCCGCTGCGCCTGATGTTCACCCTCTCGCCGCTGCGCATGATACCGGTCGGCGAACGCAGCCGCGGCGAGCGCCTGCGCCTCGCCCTGGAGGCCCTCGGCCCGATCTTCGTCAAGTTCGGCCAGCTGCTCTCCACCCGCCGCGACCTGCTGCCCGAGGACATCGCCGACGAACTCCGGCGCCTGCAGGACCAGGTGCCCCCCTTCCCCGGCCAAGAGGCCAGCGCCCTGGTGAAAGAGGAGCTGGGGATGCCCCTGGCGACGGCCTTCGCCCACTTCGACCCCGAACCGCTGGCCTCTGCCTCCATCGCCCAGGTGCACGCCGCCCGCCTGCACAGCGGCGAGGAGGTGGTGGCAAAGATCACTCGCCCCGGCATCGAGCGGGTGATGCGCCAGGACATGGCGCTGATGTATCGGGTCGCCGGGGTGCTGGCACGGATTCCCGAGGCGCGGCGACTGCGCCCCGTCGAGGTGGTACGCGACTATGAGGCGACCCTGTTCGATGAGCTCGACCTGCACAAGGAGGCCGCCAACACCTCCCAGCTCAAGCGCAACTTCAAGGACTCGCCGCTGCTCTTCGTGCCGGCCATCCACTGGTCCCACACCCGTCGCCGAGTGATGGTCCAGGAGCGCATCTACGGCATTCCCGTGGCCGACACCGCAGCCCTGGTCGCCCAGGGCACCGACCTCAAGAAGCTCGCCGAGCGCGGCGTGGAAATCTTCTTCACCCAGGTGTTTCGCGACAACTTCTTCCACGCCGACATGCACCCGGGCAATATCTTCGTCACCCGCGAGCACCCCCACGACCCTCAGTACATCGCCATCGACTGCGGCATCGTCGGCAGCCTGACCCGCGAGGACCAGGACTACCTGGCGCGCAACCTGCTGGCCTTCTTCCATCAGGACTACTATGAGGTAGCCGCCCTGCACATCGAGTCGGGCTGGGTGGGCGAGGATACCCGCGCCAACGAGTTCGCCGCAGCGATCCGCACCGTCTGCGAGCCGATCCTCGAGAAGCCCCTCAAGGACATCTCCTTCGGCCAGGTGCTGCTGGGGCTGTTCCAGACCGCTCGGCGCTTCAACATGGAAGTGCAGCCGCAGCTGGTGCTGCTGCAGAAGACCCTGCTCAATATCGAGGGGCTGGGCCGCCAGCTCTACCCCGACCTGGACCTGTGGACCACCGCCAAGCCCTATCTGGAGCGCTGGATGAAGGAGCGCGCCGGGGCCAGCGGGCTATGGGAATCCCTCAAGCGCCAGGCGCCCGAGCTGTCGCGCCAGCTGCCGGAGCTGCCGACCCTGGCCCACCAGGCGCTCAGCCGGGTCGAGCACGAGCATCGCCAGCGCAGCCGCCAGGCAGTTGCCGTGGCCGGCATCCGCCATCAGCTGGCCCAGACCCGGCGCAGCGGGCGGCGCCTGCGCCTGGGCCTGCTGCTGGTGGCCCTGGCGCTGGCCTGGCAGCCGCTGACCCAGTGGGCCGGCGACCAGCCCTGGCCGGTGCTCGCGGCGGCCGCCATCGGCCTGGCGCTGCTGGCCTGGCAATGATCTTGATCCATCGCAACTGGAAGGCCTGTCATGCGTGATACTCTCGACGAACTCTTCAAGGTACTGGAGCAGCGCCGCAGCGCCGATCCCGAGGACTCCTACGTGGCCGCCTTGCATCACCGGGGGCTGAACAAGATCCTCGAGAAAGTCGGCGAGGAAGCCACCGAGACCCTGCTAGCGGCCAAGGACGCCGAGAACGGCGACGATAGCCAGCGCCGGGCAGTGGTCGCCGAAACCGCCGACCTGTGGTTTCATAGTCTGGTAATGCTCTCGCACCTGGGGCTCGACCACCGCGACGTGCTCGACGAACTGGCCCGCCGCTTCGGCATTTCCGGGCACGAAGAGAAGGCCGCAAGGTCCAAGTGAACCCGACCTCCGGAAACTCCGGAACATCGAATCAGAGGAATCCTTCATGTTAGGTGGTATCAGTATCTGGCAACTGCTGATCGTGCTCGGCATCATCATCCTGATCTTCGGCACCAAGAAGCTGCGCAACGTGGGTAGCGACCTAGGCGGCGCGGTCAAGGGCTTCAAGCAGGCCGTGAACGAAGACGACAAGGACGACAAGGACAAGCCCCAGGCCAAGGTCTCTCACGAAGAGCCGGCCAATACCTATGACGTCCGGGCCGAGGAGAAGAAGGCCGAGGAAAACGTCGAGGATCGAGAAGAGCGCAAGTAAGCCGCCATGTTCGATATCGGCTTTCTCGAACTGCTGATCCTCGGGATCGTGGGGCTGCTGGTGCTCGGCCCGGAGCGCCTGCCCAAGGCGGCGCGCACCCTGGGCCTGTGGGTCGGCAAGATCAAGCGCACCGTCTCGGGGATGCAGCGGGAGATCAACGCCCAGCTGGAGGCGGAGGAGCTGCGTCAGAAGCTCAAGGAGCAGCAGGAGAAGCTCGACGAGAGCCTCAACAAGGCCAAGCGCGACGTGGAGAGCATCGCCGAGCCCCCGGCATCGCCCCGGCGTGAGCCCCGCCAGGAGGAAACGCGAGCCAGCGACGGCGTCCGAGCCCCCGCCGCCCTCCAAGCCGGCGGCCGAGCGGCTGGACGACGCCCTGAGCAGCGCCCGTATCCCCGAAACGCCTCCTGAGGTGCCCGACCGCGCGGCCGAAGAGGCCTCTTCCGACGATGACAACAAGGATGCCGCGTCCCGATGAGCGACTCCGGTGACAAGCAGGAAATGGAGCAGGCGCCGCTGATCGAACACCTCATCGAACTGCGCTCGCGCCTGCTGCGAAGCGTCGTGGCGATCCTGGTGATCTTCCTCGCGCTCTATCCCTTCGCCAATGACATCTACACCTTCGTGGCCCAGCCGCTGATGGCGCTGCTGCCCGAGGGGGCGCAGATGATCGCCACCGAGGTGGCCTCGCCGTTCCTGGCGCCCTTCAAGCTGACCCTGGTGGTGGCGCTGTTCGTGGCCATCCCCTATGTGCTGCACCAGGCCTGGGCCTTTGTGGCGCCAGGACTCTACGACAACGAGAAGGCGCTGGCGATGCCGATCCTCGCCTCCAGCGTGGCACTGTTCTACGCCGGCGCGGCCTTCGCCTACTACGCGGTCTTCCCGCTGCTGTTCTCTTCTTCACCCAGACCGGGCCGGAGGACGTGGCGGTGATGACCGACATCAACGCCTACCTCAACTTCGTTCTCAAACTGTTCTTCGCCTTCGGCGTGGCCTTCGAGATTCCCATCGCCACCTTCCTGCTGATCGCCTCCGGCGCGACCACGGTGGAGAGTCTGGCGAAGAAGCGTCCCTACATCATCCTCGGCTGCTTCGTGGTGGGCATGCTGCTGACCCCGCCGGACGTGATCTCCCAAAGCCTGCTCGCCGTCCCCATGTACCTGCTCTATGAGGTGGGCCTGCTGTTCGGCCGCCTGGCGAGGCGCAAGAAACAGCGGCGCGAGGCGGAAGACGACGTGTAAGCCATAAGCTTTAAGCTGTAAGCCATAAGAAACCCCCAAGGCTCAAGGCATTGGAGGTTTCACTTACAGCTTACGGCTTATAGCTTACCGCTCCCGGCGAGGCCGGGTCACAGGTCCATCAGCTCGTCGATGCGATCGACCAGCTTGAAGATCCCGGTGGCGGCCTCGCTGATACGGGTGGCCAGCATATAGGCCGGGGTGGTCACCACGCGGTTCTCGAAATCGACCACGATATCCTCCACGCCGCAGCTGCGGTGCAGCCCGCCCATGGCGCTGATCGCCCCGGAGACCCCCGGGTCATGGCCTACGGTCACGGCGATGCCCGAGCCCAGTAGCCGCGGCACCAGCACCGGCGAAATGCACATCAGGCCGATGGGCTTGCGCGCCGCATGAAATTCGCCCAGCGGCTCGGCCAGCGCCTCGATCACGGTCATCTCGTCGCTGGCAACGGCGAAGTTCGACAGGTTCTTGGCTGCGCCGAAGCCGCCGGGCAGGATCACTGCGTCGAACTCCCCGGGCTCTAGCGTGGCGAGGTCGCTGATCTCCCCCGCGCCAATCGGGCGGACTCGACCAACACGTTGCGCGACTCATCCTCAGCCACCTCGCCGCTACGATGATCAATCACATGCTGCTGCGCGATATCCGGCGCGAAGCAGCGATAGCCGATCCCCAGCTGATCCAGTCGCAGCAGCGTCAGGGTGGTCTCGTAGATTTCCGAGCCATCGTAGACGCCGCAGCCCGACAGGATGACCGCCACCTGTTTACTCATGCCTTTCTCCTCGAATATCGGACCGCGAAACGACGCCCCTGAGCAGTAACGACTCGCGATTCCGAAGGGCTCTCTAGCAGCCTGTCAGACTTAGCGCTGATCGACTGCGATCGGTCAAATCCGACAGGCTGCTAGAATCCTAAAGCCAACACTTTAGAGAGTCATACCGGGTGCGACAAGGCGCGGCTTCCGGCGAGCCGAGGCACTGATATACTCGAGGCATCAACCACGGGGTTGTCATCGAACCGTCATGCCATGCCGGCACACTGGCCGGGATGGCGAGCATGGCCCCATAGCCGGAGAAGAGAGCCTTGAGTTTCATGACCACGCGCCAGTTCCCCGCCACCCGCATGCGCCGCATGCGCCGCGACGATTTCTCACGCCGCCTGATGCGCGAAAACACCCTGACCCCGGCCGACCTGATCTGGCCAGTGTTCGTGCTGGAGGGTGAGCAGCGGCGCGAGGCCGTGCCCTCGATGCCCGGTGTCGAGCGCCTCTCCCTGGACCTGCTGATCGAGGAGGCCAGGGAGGCCCGCGACCTGGGCATCCCCGCCATGGCGCTGTTTCCAGTGGTCGACCAGGCGCTCAAAAGCGAGCTGGCGGAGGAGGCCTACAGCGCCAGCGGGCTGGTGCAGCGCAGCGTGCGGGCCCTGAAGGATGCCGTCCCCGAGCTTGGCATCATCACCGACGTGGCGCTGGACCCTTACACCAGCCACGGCCAGGACGGCATCATCGACGCCGCCGGCTACGTGCTCAACGACCGCACCGTGGAGACCCTGCTCAAGCAGGCTCTCTCCACGCCGAGGCCGGCGCCGACGTGGTGGCCCCCTCGGATATGATGGACGGCCGCATCGGCGAGATCCGCCAGGTGCTGGAGCAGGAGCACCTGGTGAATACCCGCATCATGGCCTACAGCGCCAAGTATGCCTCGCACTACTATGGCCCCTTCCGCGACGCCGTGGGATCTGCCGCCAATCTCGGCCGGGCCGACAAGCGCACCTACCAGATGGACCCCGCCAACGGCGAGGAGGCCCTGCACGAGGTGGCCCTGGACCTGGCCGAAGGCGCCGACATGGTGATGGTCAAGCCGGGCATGCCCTACCTGGACGTGGTGCGGCGGATCAAGGACGAGCTCAAGGTGCCCACCTACGCCTATCAGGTCAGCGGCGAATACGCCATGCACATGGCCGCCTTCGAGAACGGCTGGCTCGATGCCGACACGGTGATCCTCGAATCGCTGCTGTGCTTCAAGCGCGCCGGTGCCGACGGCGTGCTCACCTATTTTGCCAAGCGAGCGGCACGCCTGCTCGCCCCATGACCGCAGGGGGCTCGGCGGCAGCGCGGCGCCCTTGCGGCTCACCACTCGGGAGAGACCATGGAAGACCCGCAACGCCCTCCGCCGACGCCCCTTTCACCGCCGGACGACACCTCGCCGTCGGGGAGCTCGGCTGCTACGGTGCCGACCGGCGACGAGGCGCCCAGCGAGCCCGGCCTGCCTCGACTCAATCAGACCCGTACCGGCATCAAGCCCAAGGCGCTTCCCGCGCCCGAGGCCGACCTGACCGACGCCGGCCTCTACTTCAATCGCGAAGTCTCACACCTGCAGTTCAACATCCGGGTTCTGGAGCAGGCCCTCGACGAAGCGCATCCGCTGCTCAACCGGCTGATGTTCCTGCTGATCTTCTCCTCCAACCTGGACGAGTTCTTCGAAATCCGAGTCGCCGGACTGAAGCACCAGATCGCCTTGGGCGACGAAAGCGGCGGGGCCGATGGCCGCTCGCCGCGCTCGGTGCTCGAGGAGATCGGCCGGCTCGCCCATGAGCAGGTCGCGCGCCAGTACCGGATTCTCAACGAGACGCTGATCCCCGCCCTGGAGGCCAAAGGGCTCCGTTTCCGGCGCCGCGGGGAGTGGACCGAGCCGCAGCGCGCCTGGGTCCACGACTACGTGGAGGCCGAGATCATGCCGGTGGTCAGCCCCATCGGACTCGACCCCTCCCACCCCTTCCCCCGTCTGGTCAACAAGAGCCTCAATTTCATCGTCGAGCTGGAGGGCAAGGACGCCTTCGGCCGGGAAGGAGGACTGGCCATCCTGCCGGCGCCGCGCTCGCTGCCGCGCATCATCGCCGTGCCCGACAGCCTCTGCGAGCCCGGCATGCGGGAGTTCGTCTTTCTCTCCTCGATGATCCATGCCCATGCCGAGGAAGTCTTTCCGGGCATGGCGGTGCGCGGCCTCTATCAGTTCCGCCTGACCCGCAATGCCGACCTCTCGGTGGACCCGGAGGAGGTCTCCGACCTGGCCTCGGCGCTGCGCGGCGAGCTGCTTGCCCGACGCTATGGCAGCGGCGTGCGCCTGGAGGTGGCCGACAACTGCCCCGAGGCGCTGACCGACTTCCTGCTCAAGCAGTTCGAGCTCGACGCCGACGACCTCTACCGGGTCAACGGCCCGGTCAACCTGACCCGTATGATGTCGGTGCTCGACGAGGTGGCCCCCGCCGAGCTGCTCTACCGCCCCTTCACGCCCGGGCTACCCAAGGCGCTACGCGACAAGCCGAGCCTGTTCACCGCCATCGGCCGCGAGGATATCCTGCTCCACCATCCCTTCCACAGCTTCGCCCCGGTGGAGGACCTGCTTCGCGAAGCGGCCCGCGACCCGGAGGTCCTGGCCATCAAGCAGACCCTCTACCGGACCGGGGCCGACTCGGCGATCGTCGGCGCCCTGGTGGAGGCCGCCGGAAGCGGCAAGGAGGTCACGGTGGTGATCGAGCTGCGGGCGCGTTTCGACGAAGCCGACAACCTGGCGCTGGCCTCGCGCCTGCAGGAGGCCGGCGCCATCGTCATCTACGGGGTGATGGCGTACAAGACCCACGCCAAGCTGATGCATATCGTGCGCCGCGAAGGCGGCAAGCTGCGCCACTACGCTCACCTGGGCACCGGCAACTATCACGCCAGGACGGCGAGGCTCTACACCGACTACAGCCTGCTGACCGCCGATCCCACGCTGTGCGCCGACGTGCACAAGGTCTTCCAGCAGCTGTCGGGCATGGGCCGGGCGCGGCGTATCACGACGCTGCTCCACGCCCCTTTCACCCTGCACGAACGGCTGGTGGCAATGATCGAGCGGGAAGCCGGGCACGCACGGCGGGGACGCACGGCGAGGCTGATCTTGAAGTGCAACGCCCTGACCGAGCCCAAGCTGATCCAGGCGCTGTATCGGGCCTCCCAGGCCGGCGTCGAGTGCGAGCTGATCATCCGCGGCATGTGCTGCCTGCGCCCGGGCATCCCCGGGTCTCGGAGCGTATCCGCGTGCGCTCGATCATCGGCCGCTTCCTCGAGCACACTCGGGTCTTCTACTTCCACAACGACAATGCCCCAGAGGTCTGGTGCTCCAGCGCCGACGCCATGGCCCGCAACATGTTCCACCGCGTGGAGACCTGCTTCCCGCTGCTCAACAAGAAGCTTGCCGCCCGGGTGCGCAAGGACCTGGAGACCTACCTGGTGGATAACTGCCAGAGCTGGGAGCTGACCCCCGACGGCCACTACCTCAAGCGAGAACCCGGCGACAAGGCACCGATCAGCGCCCAGGAGACGCTGCTCTATGCCTACGCCGCCAGGGCATGAGGCGGCCCGGCCGTCGCTAGCCGCGCTTGAAGGCGGCGAGATCGTCGGGGTCGAAGCCGTCGACCCGCTCGGGCAGCCCCTTCTCCTGGCGCTGCAGGCGAACCTTCATCTTCTCGGCGAGCAGCTCCGAGTCGTCATCCAGGGTCCGGCCGTTGAGTTCGGCGAGCTGAGTCATGCCCTGGTGGTAGAAGGTCAGCAGGTCCAGGGCCAGGTCGTTGCCATTCTCGATCTCGCGGCGCAGGGCGGGCAGGTAGCCGCTGACACGGGAAAGATGATGCTTGAGCTGCCACACGTAGCGCATCTCGGTCATCCAGGGGCGCTCGCGCAGCACCGCGAAGGTCATGCTGGTAGCGATCAGGCCCAGCAGCACGCCCAGGGCATTGAGCCACAGGCTGGACCCGAAGGTGGTGGTCAGCAGCTGGGCGAAGACCAGGCCGAAGACGATCAGCTGGCCGGCCATGGCCAGGCTGATCAGCCGCGCCTTGCGCCGGTAGGTCTCGGGGTCGTGACGTTCGAAGCGAAAGCGCATGGAGCCTCCAGGGTGGCGAGTCGGAAATGGGGGTGATTATCCCGACTCGGCTCCCCGGGGTACAGGCCATATCCTTTCATGCCCCCACCGCTCGGGGCTGATCCGGCGACAAGTCTACGAGGGGGCGCTGTAAATACCTCCCTGTACGCTACCGATTCCCTGCTGCGCTCTCGCGTCCCACTCCGCTTGCAGGTCCGGTGCTGGCCATCCATGGCCAGCCCGTTCGGAGCAGTGCTCCTCACCCCTGGAATCGGACCCCCTCTTCGACTTGTCCTCGGCGCCCCTCGCTACGGAAGCGGCAACAATCCCCGACCGGCAAGCCACATTAGCGCAGGCGTAGCTGTTCCGCGGCGCTAAGCAGCAGACGCTCGGTGCTCTCCCAGCCCAGGCAGGCGTCGGTGACCGAGACACCGTAGCGCAGCCCCGACGCCAGGGGCTGCTTGCCCTCCTCCAGGTGGCTCTCGAGCATCAGCCCCATCAGCGCCTGCTCGCCGGCGAGCCGCTGGTCGATCACGTCTTGCAGCACCTGCTCCTGGCGGCGGTGGTCCTTGCAAGCGTTGGCGTGGCTGCAGTCGACCATCAGCCGCGGGGTCAGGCCGGCCGCCTCGATTGCCTCCCGACAGGCCCTCACCGACTCACGGTCGTGATTGGGGCCCGCGTGGCCGCCGCGCAGCACCACGTGGGTGTTGGGGTTGCCGGCGGTTTCCCGCATCACCGGTCGGCCGTCGGCGCTGAGCGCCACGTGCTGATGCGGGTGGGCGGCGGCTCGCATCGCATCCAAGGCCACCTGAATGTCGCCGCCGGTGCCGTTCTTGAAGCCCACCGCGGCATCCAGGCCGCTGGCCAGCTCCCGATGCAGCTGGGACTCGGTGGTGCGAGCGCCGATGGCCACCCAGGCCAACAGATCGTCCAGGTAGGAGGCGAGCATCGGCTGCAGCAGTTCGGTAGCCACCGGCAGACCCAGGTCGACCACCTCGCGCATCAGCTCGCGGGAGAGATGCAGCCCGCGGGCCATGTCGCCACTACCGTCGAGGTGCGGGTCATAGGCAAGCCCCTTCCAGCCCACGGTGGTGCGCGGCTTCTCCACGTAGACACGCATCACCGGCAGCAGCCGGTCGGCCACCGCCGGGGTCAGCTCGGCCAGGCGCCGGGCGTACTCCAGCGCGGCCGCAGGGTCGTGGATCGAGCAGGGGCCCACCACGACCAGCAGTCGGTCGTCGTGGCCGGCGAGGATATCCCGCACCGCCTGGCGCTGCGCATGCAGACGCTCCACCAGCGGGCGCGACAGGGGCAGGCGATGACGCAGTTCGACCGGGGTGGGCAAGGCCGTCTCGGTGACGGCGGGGGCCAGCGGGGTCGGGGCGTGGCCGGGCAGGCGCTCGGCAAGGGAAAGCGAGGCATTCATGGTGTTCAGCTCCGTGAGATCGGTAAACATCGTGTCGAGGTCATGCCACCGTTGGTCTCACGGTCGGAGGTGGCGCACTGGCCCGACCGCGCGGCGCTAAATCGCCAGCCATAGCCTGCGCCATAATAGTCATGGCAGGGTGAGGCGAAGGCGGCAATGGCGGCGTGGCGGTCGATCATGGTGCGACTCCTCTTCGATTGATGATGTTCTGGCGACCAGAACGCAAAACCCCCGGTCGGGTTGCCGACCGGGGGTTTCAGGGGGAGGCAACCCGGCTGGGTGTGCCTTCGCGGCGATGTCCTCGCTCAGGACTCGGCCGCCGGCACACCGGAGCTAAACCAATACCAGTACTGGCCGGCGGCGGCCAGCACCACCCCGACGCCACCAGCACGCAGCACCGCGCGCTCCCACAGGGGGCGGTGAACGGCGTACAGGCAATGGGCGGTCGAGGTCATGGGTGTCTCCTGAGTCATGAGCTTATCCTGCCGGCTTGGGCACCGCTTGGCAAGCCTCAGTTGCCCAGCACCTTGATGATGCCGACCACCAGGGGCAGACAGGCCAGCCCAACGGTCACCACCAGCCCGACGACCAGTGACCCAGGCCGCTGTCGTCGTGGTACGGCTTATTGCTGTGTCCTGCCATGACGTTCTCCTTGCTTAGGCTGCATATCGGTGCCCATCATTCTAACCAAGATGCCGGCCCCCATCGACCGGCAGGGTGACGCCGGTGACATAGCGGTTGTCGAGCAGATAGCGCAGGCTCTGGTAGATCACCCCGGGGCCGGGGATCATCCGCATCGCCGACTTGGCGCGCGCCTTCTCGACATAGGCCTCGCTGTCGCCCTGGTTGAGCATGATCAGCGCCGGGGCAATGGCATTGACCTGAATCGACGGTGCATACATCGCGGCGAAAGAGAGGGTCAGGTTGTCCAGGCCGGCCTTGGTGGCAGCATAGGCGGCGTGCTTCCTGGAGCCCTTCTGCACTACGTAGTCGGTCATGTGCACGATATCGCGCTGCGGCTCACCGCAGGCCTCGAGGAGTTCGCGGCACTGCAGGTTGATGAGATAGGGGGCCAGCATATGGATGCGAAACAGCCGCTCGAAGTTGCTGCCGGCATCTTCCCCGGTTGAATCCGGCGCCCAGTCGCTGGCGTTGTGCACGATCGCCCGCAGCGACGAAGTCTCGGCCTTGAGCCGGGCGATGAAGTCGAGGATCCCCGCCTCGCTGGCGAAATCCGCCTGCAGCGTCACGATGCCTCTGGCCCGCAGCTCGTCCAGCTCTGGCCGCTCGCGGCGATAGCTGATGATCACCGGGTGACCCTCTTCCACCAGCCGCTCGGCACAGTGGCGCCCAAGCCGCTGGGCCCCGCCGGTGATCAGGATCGGCGAGGCGCTCACGCCTGCTGCTCGCGTCGCAGGCTGCCCACGGTGGGCACCAGCGGAGTGCGCGGCGCGTAGGCGAAGACGTCCGAGAACACCCGGGAGGGCGAGAGCGACAGCGACGCCAGCACGTCGACGCAGGCGTAGACCATGCCCGGGGAGCCCGAGATATACACGTCGCAGCCGCTGACATCCTCGAGGCCCACGGCCAGCGCCTGGTCGATGCGGCCATGGTGATAGCTGATCCGCTCGCCGGTGAGCGGCGGCTCCGGCACCACTTCCGTGACCGCATGGAAGTGAAAGTTCGGGTAGGCCGCCGCCCACTCACGGGCAGGCTTTCCAGGTAGAGCTCGCGACGCTCGCGGGCGGCCCACCACAGCGCGATGGGGCGCTCGGGCGCCTCGTGCAGGGAGGCCTCGACGATCGCCTTCATCTGGGCAAAACCGGTGCCCGCCGCGATCAACAGCAGCGGCCGCTGGCTCTCGCTGTCGAGCACGCAGTCGCCGCCGGGCAGGCGCAGCGTCAGGTGGTGGGCCTCCTTGACCAGTGCGCGCATCCGCTCGGAGTTCTCGCGCTGCGGCCAGTGCTGGATATGCAGCTCCAGGCTGCCGTCGCCCTCATGGGCGTTGGCGATGGAGAACGGCACCCAGGTCTCGTCGTCGAGCTTCAGCTCCAGATACTGGCCCGGTTCGTGGGCCATGGCCTCGGCGCGCCCTTCCAGGCGTACCCGGAACACGTCGGGGGTCAGATCCTCTACTGCCGTTACCTGGCAGGTCAGGGTCCTTGGCGTCATGCATGCCTCTTGTCGTCAGGGAGTGGGGGGCAAGTCGATACCCAGCTCGTTCCAGCGCTCGCTGACACGGGCCTTGACGGCCTCGTCCATGACGATGGGCGTGCCCCGTTCTCGGTCGGTCTCACCGGGCCACTTGCTGGTGGCATCCAGCCCCATCTTGGAGCCGAGCCCCGCCACCGGGGAGGCGAAGTCCAGATAGTCGATGGGCGTGTTTTCCACCATCACGGTATCCCGGGCCGGGTCCATGCGTGTGGTGATGGCCCAGATCACGTCCTTCCAGTCGCGGGCATCGACGTCGTCGTCGAGCACCACCACGAACTTGGTGTACATGAACTGGCGCAGAAAGCTCCACACGCCCATCATCACCCGCTTGGCGTGGCCCGGGTACTGCTTCTTCATGGTCACCACCGCCATGCGGTAGGAGCAGCCCTCCGGCGGCAGGTAGAAATCGACGATCTCGGGAAACTGCTTGCGCAGGATCGGCACGAACACTTCGTTGAGCGCCACGCCGAGGATCGCCGGCTCGTCGGGGGCCGCCCGGTATAGGTCGAATGGTAGATGGCGTCGCGCCGCTGGGTCAGGCGCGTTACCGTGAACACCGGGAAGTGGTCGACCTCGTTATAATAGCCGGTGTGGTCGCCGTAGGGGCCTTCCGGCGCCGTATCGTCCGGGTAGATGAAGCCTTCCAGGATGATTTCCGCCGACGCGGGGACCTCCAGGTCGGCATGGCCGCACTTGACCAGCTCGGTGCGCGAGCCCCTCAAGAGCCCGGCGAATGCGTACTCGGAGAGCGAATCCGGCACCGGGGTCACCGCGCCAAGGATGGTGGCCGGATCGGCCCCCAGCGCTACCGCCACCGGGAAGGGTTCGCCGGGATGGGCCTGCTGCCACTCCTGAAAATCCAGCGCCCCGCCGCGGTGCGACAGCCAGCGCATGATCAGGCGGTTCTTGCCGAGCTTCTGCTGGCGGTAGATCCCCAGGTTCTGGCGCTTCTTGTGGGGCCCGCGGGTGACCACCAGCGGCCAGGTCACCAGCGGCGCGGCGTCGCCGGGCCAGCAGTGCTGGATCGGCAGGCGGTCGAGGTCGACGTCGTCGCCCTCCAGCACCACCTCCTGCACCGGGGCGCTGCGCACGGTCTTGGGCCCCATGCTCATCACCTGCTTGAAGATCGGCAGCTTCTCCCAGGCGTCGCGAAAGCCCTTGGGCGGGTCGGGCTCCTTGAGGAAGGCGAGCAGCTTACCCACCTCGCGCAGCGCCTCGACGCTGTCCTGGCCCATGCCCATGGCCACCCGCTTCGGCGTACCGAACAGGTTGCCCAGCAGCGGCATGTCATGACCCTTGACGTTCTCGAACAGCAGCGCCGGGCCGCCTGCTCGCAGGGTGCGGTCGCAGATCTCGGTGATCTCGAGATAGGGGTCCACCTCGGCGGTGATACGCTTGAGCTCGCCCTGGGCCTCCAGGGCGCTGATGAAGTCGCGCAGGTCCTTGTACTTCATTCGATTTCCCGTTTCCGGAACCACAAAAGGGGCAGCATACCACGCCGCCCCTTTCCACACCGCCGAACAAAGTGCTCCAACAGGCGCTAGCCTCCGCTGTAGGAGCATCTTTAGATCGCGACTGGAGGCCGCAGGCCTCCCGGCGGTGTTGCCCGGCGTAGGCCGTTACCGCAAACGTTGCAGCCTCCGCCGGGCGCCTACGGCGCCAGTCGCGACGGGAACCGGCGCTCCTACAAACGAAAACTTCTAATGTAGGAGGAGCTTCAGCTCCGGTCCGACGCTTCGGCGACTGGAGGCCGCAGGCCTCCCGACAGGATTGCAAACACTGGCGACGACTCCAACGCCGCCGAAGACGCTCAACTGCGATCAGCGGCGCTTCATGGCTTCGAAGAACTCGAGGTTGGTCTTTGTATCCTTGAGGCGGTCGATGAGGAACTCGGTGGCCGCGGTATCCTCCATGGGATTGAGCAGCTTGCGCAGAATCCACATGCGCTGCATCTCCTCATCGGAGGCGATCAGGTCCTCGCGGCGAGTACCGGAACGGCGGATATTGATGGCCGGGTAGACGCGGCGCTCGGCGAGCTTGCGGTCCAGGTGGGCTTCCATGTTGCCGGTGCCCTTGAATTCCTCGAAGATCACCTCGTCCATCTTGGAGCCGGTGTCCACCAGCGCCGTGGCGATGATGGTCAGGCTGCCGCCCTCTTCGATGTTGCGCGCGGCACCGAAGAAGCGCTTGGGCTTTTCCAGGGCATGAGCGTCCACGCCGCCGGTCAACACCTTGCCGGAGCTCGGCACCACGGTGTTATAGGCCCGCGCCAGGCGAGTGATGGAATCGAGCAGGATCACCACGTCCTTCTTGTGCTCGACCAGGCGCTTGGCCTTCTCGATGACCATCTCGGCGACCTGTACGTGGCGGGCCGGCGGCTCGTCGAAGGTCGAGGCGACCACCTCACCGCGCACCGTGCGCGACATCTCCGTCACCTCTTCCGGACGCTCGTCGATCAGCAGCACGATCAGGTGGCACTCGGGATTGTTGCGGGTGATGGAGGTGGCGATATTCTGCAGCATCAGGGTCTTGCCCGCCTTGGGCGGGGAGACCAGCAGCCCACGCTGCCCCTTGCCGATGGGCGCGGTCAAATCGATGATGCGCGCCGTGAGATCCTCGGTGGAGCCATTGCCGATCTCCATACGCAGCCGCTCCTGGGGGAACAGCGGCGTGAGGTTCTCGAAGAGGATCTTGTGCTTGGCGTTTTCCGGCTTGTCGAAGTTGATCTGGCTGACCTTGAGCAGCGCAAAATAGCGCTCCCCTTCCTTCGGCGGGCGAATCTTGCCGGAAATGGTGTCGCCTTTTCGCAAGTTGAAGCGTCGAATCTGCGACGGCGAAACGTAGATGTCATCGGGCCCGGCCAGATAGGAGCTGTCGGCGCTGCGCAGGAAGCCAAATCCATCCTGGAGAATTTCCAGCACCCCGTCGCCATAAATATCCTCGCCGCTCTTGGCGTGTTTCTTGAGGATGGCGAAGATGATGTCCTGCTTCCGGGAACGGGCCAGGTTGTCGATGCCCATCTCGCGGGCAGTCTCCAGAAGTTCCGGAACGGGCTTTTGCTTGAGTTCGGTAAGATTCATCGGTGTGTTCAGAAGTTGCTCATGGAAGCCGGGCGGCCAAGCGCCGTGACAAGACAGGAGGCGAAGCGATAACGCCGCGTGGATGCGTTCAGAGCCCGGACAGGCTGCCACTCGTCATGTTGCATCGTATGGCTATGGACTGGCGACCGCACCTTGAGGGGTAGCCGGGCCGATATCGGAAGCGAGGGAGCAGGTTCGTTTTCGCCTGATCAGCGCGTCCTGGCCACAGGGCCGGGAGTGCAGGCTGATGCAGTGGGCTGTCTGACGACTTGGAACTGACCGCGACGGGGTCGCCGTGAAACGGTCGGAAAGCATTCGGAACAGGCGAACGCCTCGATACTAGTCAAGGGCGGCGCCGAACGCAACCCCATCGATACCACAATTGACAGGCCCGGGACGGCACCGCACCCTTTGGCCATCCACGCTCAGGACACCACGACGATGCCCCCCAAGGACCGGATGCCACCCGTTGCTCCCACCCGCCGGCTGGCGGCCATTGACCTCGGTTCCAACAGTTTCCATCTGCTGGTGGCCAACTACCAGGATGACCGCCTTCAGGTGGTCGCCCGCCTGGGGAAAAGGTCCAGCTGGCCGCCGGTCTCGATGACGCCGGCCGGCTCAGCGAGGCCGCCATGCGCCGCGCCCTGGACTGCCTGGCGCGCTTTTCCCCGTTCCTCGACGGCATCGCACCGGGCCAGCTGCGGGTGGTGGGCACCAATGCCCTGCGCGACGCCGCCAACAGCCAGGCCTTCATCGAGCGGGCCGAGGCGCTGCTGGGCAGCCGTATCGAAATCATCGCCGGTCGTGAGGAGGCACGCCTGATCTACCTGGGGGCAGCCCACTCGCTGGTCGAGAGTGGCCGGCGGCTGATCGTCGATATCGGCGGCGGGTCCACGGAGTTCATCATCGGCGAACGCTTCGAGCCCATGGCCCTGGAGAGCCTGCGCATGGGGTGCGTCACCTTCACCCGCCGGTTCTTCGCGGACGGCGCGATCACCGGGACGTCAATGCGCAAGGCGGAGCTCGCCGCCCATTCGGAGCTGGCCAACATTCGGCGCCCCTATCGCCAGCTCGGCTGGCAGGACCCGGTCGGTGCCAGCGGCACCATCAAGGCCGTGGCCGCGGTCTGCCACGCCGCGGGGGCCTCGGCGGAGGGCGTCATCACCCGAGAAGGCCTGTTCGCCCTACGCCAGCGGCTGATCGACTGCCGGCGACTCGATCGCGTCTCCCTGACGGGCCTCAAGGCCGACCGTGCGCGGGTCTTCCCCGCCGGCGTGGCGATTCTCTGCGCCGTCTTCGAGGCCTTCGAGCTCGACACCATGCGCTATGCCGATGGCGCCCTGCGGGAAGGGGTGCTTTACGACCTGGTCGGGCGCAACAGCCCGGAGGATTCTCGTCTCAAGACGCTGGCGGGGCTGGAGCGTCGCTACGGCGTGGATGCTCGCCAGGCCGACAACGTGGCCATGACGGCCCAGGCACTGCTGGCCCAGGTTGGCGACGCCTGGGGACTGGAGGCGGAAAAGGCCCGCTTTCTCGAGTGGGCCGGGCGCGTGCACGAGTGCGGCCTGGCCATCGCCCATAGCCAGTTTCATCGCCACGGCGCCTATCTGCTGGAGCACTCCGACCTGGCCGGCTTCTCGCGGCCCGAGCAGCGCCTGCTGGCCTTTCTGGTACGCGCGCACCGCCGCAAGTTCCCGCTCAAGGAGTGGCAGGCCCTGCCCGTGGCGGAGCAGCGATCCCACGCTCGGCTGGCCAGGCTGCTGCGCCTGGCGGTGCTGTTCAATCACGCCCGCCCGGAGCAGCCCCCCTCGGTGCCGAAGATCGAGGTCGACGGCGAGACCCTGCGGCTGCGCCTCGGTGCCGACCACGACCAGCCGCTGCTGCTCAACGACCTGGAGCAGGAGGTCGACTATCAGCAGGCCGCCGGCTTCACTCTGAGACTGGACTAGCTCGCCACCCCTGGGCCACCAGCAACCAGGCTCCCCGCTCGGGCGACAGCACCGCCACCGGGACCTCACCCTCCCAGACCACCAGCAGCCGCTGCCGCTCCCAGGGGGCACCCCGCTCTCCTGTAGCAGGCGCTTGAGGTCGCGGCTGCCGCGCCCGGCGAGCCGCAGCCGCTCGCCGCCGCGGCGCCGGGTCACGCGCAGCCAGGGCGGCGCGTCACGATCGGGCGCCGGCACCAGGCGGACGGCGACCTCGCCTGCGGGGGTGGCGAGCGGCCTGCGACCGCTCCAGCGCCCTTCCCAATCATCCGACGGGGGCGGCGGCGACAGCAGGTAGAGCCGCCGGCGCCGCAGCCTTGCCTCGGCGCCGGGCCAGACAACCCGCACCTGAGCGTCCGGCCCCACCGCCAACTGGGCCAGCAGCGTCTCGAGTCGCGTCTGGGGCGGCGAGGGCAAGCCAAGCCGCGCGCAGCAGTGGCGCACCAGAAGACGCCGTCGGGCAGGCGACAGCTCGCCCAGCCCCTCGACGGGCAGCCGGCCGGCCTGGGCGCCCAGCCGGGCCAGGTCCTGCTCGGCCAGCTCGGCCAGCAGCGTATCGGCATCCCCGCTCAGCGCCGCGCTGCGGGCCAGGGCCTCACCGGCATGGGGCCAGCGGGTTTCCAGCAGCGGCAGCACCCGACGGCGCAGAAAGTTGCGATCGAGCCGTTGGTCGGCGTTGCTGGGGTCCTCCACCCAGGCCAACTCCTGACGCCGGGCCTCGAGCTCCAGCTCGGCCCGCGATGCGCCCAGCAAGGGCCGCGACAGCGCCCTGCCCTGCCAACCCCGAATCGGCGGCATACCGGCCAGGCCGCGCGGCCCGCTGCCGCGCAGGGCCGCGAGCAGAAAGGTCTCGGCCTGGTCGTCGCGATGCTGGGCTAGCCACAGGGTCTCGCCGGGAGCGACGCGGCGGGCGAAGGCGCCGTAGCGCGCCTGCCGAGCCGCGCCCTCGACCCCCTTTCCGGCGGCGAGGTCCACCTCGACCCGCTCGACGAACAGCGGCACGCCCAGGCGCGAGGCGAGCCGGCGGCAGTGACGCTCGAACTCGTCGGCGGCATCCTGCAGGCCGTGGTGCACATGGAGGGCATGGAGCGGTCGCGGGTGGCGCCGACAGGCATCGGCGGCCAGCGTCAGCAGCAGCGCGGAGTCGAGCCCGCCGGAGAGCGCCACCCAGACACAACACCCCGGCGGGGTCTGGGCCAGGGCGCGATCGATTGCGGATTGAAGAGACATTGAGCCCACTCCCGACCAGCGGGGCCGATTTTTAAGGTTCTTCGCATTTTAACGTGAACATGTTTGGCAGGTTTAATGGTGGGAGGCCGGCTCTGCCGGGCGAAGGCGCCGCAGGCGCCCATGGGTAGCGCTGCGCGCTACTTCGCGAGCTGAAGTCGAGGCGTCGAACCGTCCCTCCCACAGGGCCAGTTCATGCCAGTCTGCGAAGAGCCTTGATTTTTAACGCCGTATGGCCGAGCGCTGAAAGGGCCGTTAAGCCGAGGCGCCATAGCTCATCAGCCGCTCATACCGGCGTTCGAGCAGCGCCTCGGTCTCCATCGCCTCGAGGCGCTCGAGGCTGCCCAGCAGCGCCTCCTTGATCCGCTCGGCGGTGGTCTCCGGATGGCGATGGGCGCCGCCCAGCGGCTCTTCGATCAGGGTGTCGACGAAGCCCAGCTCCCGCAGCCGCTCGGCGGTGATGCCCATGGCCTGGGCGGCGTCGGCGGCCTTCTCGGCGCTCTTCCACAGGATCGAGGCGCAGCCCTCGGGAGAGATCACCGAGTAGGTGGAGTACTGCAGCATGGCCAGCTCGTCGCACACGCCGATGGCCAGGGCACCGCCGGAGCCACCCTCGCCCACCACGGTGGCCAGGATGGGCGTCTCGAGCCGGGACATGACGGCGAGGTTGTAGGCGATGGCCTCGGACTGGCCGCGCTCTTCGGCATCGATGCCCGGATAGGCCCCGGGCGTATCGATGAAGGTCAGCACCGGCATCTTGAAGCGCTCGGCCATCTCCATCAGCCGGCACGCCTTGCGGTAGCCCTCGGGACGCGGCATGCCGAAGTTGCGGCGCACCTTCTCCTTGACCTCGCGACCCTTCTGATGGCCAATCACCATGACCGGTCTGTCGTCGAGGCGCGCCACGCCGCCGACGATGGCGGCATCGTCGGCGAAACGCCGGTCGCCATGCAGCTCATCGAAGTCGGTGAAGATATGCTCGAGATAGTCGAGCGTATAGGGGCGCTGGGGGTGGCGGGAGAGCTGGGAGACCTGCCAGGGCGAGAGATCCTTGAAGATCGATTCGGTGAGCTTGCGGCTCTTCTCCTCGAGCCGGCTGATCTCGTCGCTGAGGTTGACCTGGCTGTCGTTGCCGACCAGGCGCAGCTCCTCGATCTTGGCCTGGAGCTCGGCGATGGGCTGTTCGAAGTCGAGATAGTTGGGATTCATTCGCCGGATGCCTTGTGGTGTTTCACCGCCCTGGCGACTGGGGCCAGGCACGGCGCGAAAAATGGAGTGGCAGGCATTATCGCACCCTCAACGTGGCACGCAAGGCAGGCAGGGTGGCACGAGGAGCGCCGGGGACAGCTCGAAAGGGAGGTCATTTGCCAGGGATGGCAAATGTAGCGCCCAGGGAGGGGTTTACAGCGCCTCCCTGGAGAGCTGTCGCCGGAACAGCTCCGAGCTTCCCATCTCCGGCCCGTCCCCGGCGCCCCTCGCTGGAATGCGACAGACCGCAGCCGGCAGCCAGTTACCGATATTTCAGCCGCACCCCGTCCTGGCCCTGCACCTCGCGCAGGCCGATCAGCAGCTCGTCGCTGGGCGCCACCTTCCACTGGCCGTCCAGCTCCAGCCAGCCGGCGGCCTCGGCATTGCGGTAGCGTAGCCGGACCGGCAAGCCCTCGCCATCGCGGTGAGGCGCGAGACTCTCACGCAGGCTCTCCACCAGCCGGCCGTTGACGGCCGCGCCGTCGAGCGAGAGTTCCACCGCCTCCCCGTAGCGGGTGCGTGCCGCCACCATGGGGGTGACCTCCTTGCCGCGCAGGCGCAGTCCGCCCGAGTAGTCGTCGGAGGAGACCTCCCCCTCGACGATCAGCACCTGATCGGTCTCCAGCTGGCTACGCACGGTATCGAACAGCTCGCCGAACAGCGACGCCTCGATGCGGCCGGTACGGTCGTCCAGGGTAATGAAGGCCATGGTGTCGCCGCGCTTGGACTTCATGGTGCGAAGTCCCACCACCAGGCCGGCGATCCGCTGGGGCTCTCGCGAAGGCTTGAGGTCGGCGATGCGCGTGGCAACGAAGCGCGCGAGCTCACCCTCATACTCGTCGATGGGGTGGCCGGTGAGATAGAGCCCCAGGGTCTCCTTTTCGCCAGCCAGGCGCTCCTTGTCGCTCCACTCGCGGGTGCGGCGATAGGCCGCGTAGGGGTCGCTCTCGGCCGTCTCGTCGGCGAAGGCCTCGCCGAACATGTCCATCATGCCCAGGTTCTGGTTAGCCTGGGTCTGGGCCGCGGCCTTGAGGGCGTCGTCCAGGGCCGCGCTGAGCACGGCGCGGTTGGGTCCCAGGCTGTCCAGGGCCCCGGAGCGAATCAGCGCCTCCAGGGTGCGCTTGTTCATGCGCTTGGGATCGACCCGCCGGCAGAAGTCGAACAGGTCCTTGAACGGGCCGTCAGCCTCGCGGGCCTCGACGATACCGCCGATGGGTCCCTCCCCTACCCCACGGATGGCGCCGAGGCCATAGACCACGCGCCCCTCGGTATCCACGGTGAACTTGTAGCCGCCCACGTTGACATCCGGCGGCGTCACCGTGAGCCCCAGGTTGCGGCACTCCTCGATCAGCGGCACCACCTTGTCGAGGTTGTCCATCTCGGTGGAGATCACCGCCGCCATAAAGGGGCCGGGATAGTGCGCCTTGAGCCAGGCCGTTTGATACGAGACCAGCGCATAGGCCGCCGAGTGGGACTTGTTGAAGCCGTAGCCGGCGAACTTCTCCACCAGGTCGAAGATGTTGCCGGCGAGCTCCTTGTCGATGCCGTTTGCCGCGCAGCCCTCCATGAAGCCGGCGCGCTGCTTGGCCATCTCCTCGGGCTTCTTCTTGCCCATGGCGCGGCGCAGCATGTCGGCCTGGCCCAGGCTGTAGCCGGCCATCACCTGGGCGATCTGCATCACCTGCTCCTGATAGAGGATGATGCCGTAGGTGGGCTCGAGCACCGGCTTGAGCAGCTCGTGCTGATAGTCCGGGTGGGGGTAGGAGATCTCGGCACGACCGTGCTTGCGGTTGATGAAGTCGTCCACCATGCCCGACTGCAGCGGCCCGGGGCGGAACAGGGCGACGAGTGCGATCATGTCGTCCAGCGAATCGGGCAGCAGGCGCTTGATCAGCTCCTTCATGCCGCGGGATTCGAGCTGGAACACCGCCGTGGTCTCGGCGCGCTTGAGCATCTCGAAGGTGGGGGCGTCGTCCAACGGAATGCTGTCGATGTCGAGCGGCCCTTCGCCCTTGACGGCGCGCACCTTGTCCACCATCTCCAGGGCCCAGTCGATGATGGTCAGGGTGCGCAGGCCGAGGAAGTCGAACTTGACCAGCCCAGCGTCCTCGATATCGTTCTTGTCGAACTGAACCACCAGCCCCGAGCCGTCCTCGTCGCAGAGCAGCGGCGAGAAGTCGGTGAGCTTGGTGGGGGCGATCACCACGCCGCCGGCGTGCTTGCCGGTGCCGCGGGTGATGCCCTCGAGCTTGAGCGCCATCTCCCAGATCTCGGCGGCCTCGTCGTCGGCCTCGACGAACTCCTTGAGGGCCGGCTCCGCATCGATGGCCTTGGCGAGCGTCATGCCCACCTCGAAGGGGATCAGCTTGGAGAGCTTGTCGCCCAGCGAATAGGGGCGCCCCTGTGCGCGGGCCACGTCGCGCACCACCGCCTTGGCGGCCATGGTGCCGAAGGTGACGATCTGGGACACGGCGTTGCGGCCGTAGCGGTCGGCCACGTACTCGATGACCCGGTCGCGCTTCTCCATGCAGAAGTCGACGTCGAAGTCGGGCATGGAGACCCGCTCGGGGTTGAGGAAGCGCTCGAAGAGCAGGTCGTAGCCGATGGGGTCGAGGTCGGTGATCTTCTGGGCGTAGGCCACCAGGGAGCCGGCGCCGGAGCCGCGCCCGGGCCCCACCGGGACGTCGTTGTCCTTGGCCCACTGGATGAAGTCCATCACGATCAGGAAGTAGCCGGGGAAGCCCATCTGGATGATGATGTCGAGCTCGAAGTCGAGCCGCTCGCGGTAGCGCTTGTCGATCTCGGCGTACTCGGCGCCGTCCCGCGGGTACTTCTCGACGGGGTAGAGGAAGTCCAGGCGCTCGGTGAGGCCGTCGTGGGAGACCTTGCGGAAGAACTCGTCCTGGGTCATGCCCTCGGGGATCCCGAACTCGGGCAGGAAGATCTCGCCCAGCCGTACGTCGACGCTGCAGCGGGCGGCAATCATCACGCTGTTCTCGAGCGCCTCGGGGATGTCGGCGAAGAGCTCCGCCATTTCCTCGGGGCTCTTGAGGTATTGCTCCTCGCTGTACTTGCGCTCGCGGCGCGGGTCGTCCAGCGCCTTGCCCTCGCCAATCGACACCCGGGTCTCGTGGGCCCAGAAGTCTGCCTTCTCCAGGAAGCGCACGTCGTTGGTGGCCACCACCGGGGTGCCGGTCTCCACGGCCAGGGCCACCGAGAGATGCACGCACTCCTCCTCCAGGGGACGACCGGTGCGAGCCAGCTCCAGGTAGAAGCGCCCCGGGAAGGCGGCGTTCCACTCTTCGAGCAGCGCACGGGCCTCGTCGCGATGGTCGCTGAGCAGATGCCGGCCGATCTCCCCCTCGCGACCGCCGGAAAGCGCGATCAGTCCCTCGCTCTGGGCCAGCACCCAGGCGCGATCGAGCACCGCCCGGCCCTGGCGCTGCCCCTCCACCCAGCCTCGCGAGATCAGCTCGGTGAGGTTGCGATAGCCATCATTGTTCATGGCCAGCAGGGTCAGGCGGTAGGGGTGGGCGTCGTCATGGGGGTTGGCGAGCCACAGGTCGGCGCCGATGATCGGCTTGAGGCCGGCCCCCTGGGTCGCCTTGTAGAACTTGACCAGGCCGAAGAGGTTGGCCTCGTCGGTGACCGCCAGCGCCGGGGCGCCCTGGGCCACCGCCGTCTTGACCAGCGGCTTCAAGCGAACCAGGCCATCGACCAGGGAGTATTCGGTGTGGACGCGAAGATGAACGAAGGGCGTGGTCATAGGGAGCTCGGGGCTTGGCGGTGTATGGTCAGCACGGAAACCAGACTGTTGGTCCAGCGATATGGCTTAGGGCTCAGTATCCTGCTCCGCTCGGGGCTGATCCGGCGATAGGCCTATGCGGGGGCGCTGTAAATACTTCCCTGTACGCTACTTTTGCCATCCATGGCAAAAGACCCCCGCGACGGCCTATCCCCGGCGCCCCTCGCTATCGGTGGCGACGCGCTGGGCTAGAACAGCGCCAGCTGGCGCTTGACCGGGCCGAAGGAGCGGCGATGCTCCGGCAGCGCGCCCAGGCGCACCAGGGCGGCCAGGTGCTCCCGGGTCGGGTAGCCCTTGTGGCGGGCGAAGCCGTAGTCGGGATGGCGGGCATCGAGCTCGACCATCTGGGCGTCCCGGGCCACCTTGGCGAGTATCGAGGCGGCGGCGATGGCCGGGTGCCGGGCGTCGCCCTTGACCACCGCCTGCCCCGGGAGATGATGCCCGGGGAGGCGATTGCCGTCCACCAGCAGGTACTCGGCGGCGGGGGCCAGGCCGTCGATGGCCCGCCGCATGGCCAGGTGGGTGGCGTGGTAGATGTTCAGCTCGTCCACCTCGCCGGGGCTCGCCTCGGCCAGGGCGAAGGCCAGGGCCCGCTCGCGAATCTCGGCGTCCAGGGCCTCGCGGCGGCGGGCGGTGAGCGCCTTGGAGTCGCCGAGCCCCGCGATGGGGCGCGTCGGGTCCAGGATCACCGCCGCGGCTACCACGCTGCCCACCAGGGGGCCGCGGCCCACCTCGTCGACGCCGGCCAGGCGCTCGCCGTGGTAGTCCACCACCAGCGGCGGCAGCTCGGCGGCCTTGCCCCTTGCCGAGCTCATGATGCCGCCTCCTCGGCCCGCTCGGCCGCCACGCTCTCCGGGAGTGGCCGGCCCGCCACCAGCGCCTCGATGGCATCACAGGCCCGACGGCTGGCGTCGCGCTGCAGGCCGGCGTGCATCTCGGCGAAGCGTGCCTCCAGGGCGGCGCGGCCGGGGGCGTCGTCGAGCAGCGCGCCGAGCCGCTCGGCGATCGCCTCCGAGGTGGCGGCATCCTGCACCAGCTCGGGCACCAGGGTCTCGCGAGCGATCAGGTTGGGTAGCGAGATCCACTCGGTCTTGACCAGCCGCTTGACCAGGGCGTGGCTCATCGGAGCCATCTTGTAGGCCACCAGCATCGGCCGATGGCAGAGCATCGCCTCCAGGGCGGCGGTGCCGGAGGCAAGCAGCACGGCATCAGCGGCCACCATGGCCTCCCGGGACTGGCCGTCGAGCAGGGTGACCCGCTCGGCCAGAGCGGGCCGGGCGGTCAGCAGCGCCTCGAGCTCACGGTGGCGGGCCGGCGTGGCGGCCGGTATGACCACCCGCAGCTCGGGGCGCTGCTCACAGAGCCGCTCTGCCGCTTCGAGGAAGGTCTCGCCGAGAAAGCGGATCTCGTTGGCCCGGGAGCCGGGCAGCAGGGCCAGCAGCGTGGCCGGCCCGGGCAGGCCAAGGGCGTCCCGGGCGGCATTGCGCTCGCTGTGCAGCGGGAACTCGTCGGCGAGGGGATGCCCAACGAAGGCCACCGGCACCCGATGGCGGGCGTAGAAGGCCGCCTCGAAGGGTAGGAAAGTGAGCATGGCATCCACGGACTTGGCGATGCCCTTGACCCGCCCCTGTCGCCAGGCCCAGACGGTGGGGCTGACGTAATGGGCGGTGGTGATGCCGGCCCGGCGCAGCGCCCGCTCCAGGCCGAGATTGAAGTCTGGGGCGTCGATGCCGACCATGATGTCGGGCCGCCAGGCCAGCGCATCGGCCTTGAGAGTACGGCGCACCCGGATCAGCTCGGGCAGGTGCTTGAGCACCTCCACGAGCCCCATGACCGAGAGGGTCTCCAGCGGAAAACGACTGTCGATGCCCTCGGCGATCATCTTGGGGCCGCCGATGCCGCGAAACGCGACGCTGGGGTAGCGCGCCTTGAGCGCGCGCATCAGGCCGGCGCCCAGGGTATCCCCGGACAGCTCGCCCGCGACCAGATAGATCCGCAGGGGCCTGGACGTGTCGGTCATCTCGAGGTCGGTCATGGCCTAGCGCGTGATACCGCGGGAGGAGACTTCGATGGAGGCGACGAAGGTATCGATCTCGGCCAGATCAAAGCGGGCTCGAATCGCGTCCAGCGCCTGTTCCACGGTCAGCCCCTGGCGATAGACCAGCTTGTAGGACTCGCTTAGCGCCTTGATGGCCTCGCGGCTGAAGCCGCGGCGCTTCAGCCCCACCAGGTTGAGGCCGTGGGCACTGGCTGGATTGCCGTTGATCAGCACGAAGGCCGGGGTGTCCTTGGTGATGATGGAGCCGCCGCCGGCCATGGCGTGGGTGCCGAAGTGGCAGAACTGATGAATCGCCGAGAGCCCGCCAAGGATCGAGAAATCGCCGAGGGTCACGTGGCCGGCCAGGGTCACCTGATTGGCCAGGATGCAGTCGCTGCCGATGATGCAGTCGTGCCCCACGTGCACATAGGCCATGAACAGGTTGCGCGAGCCGATGGTGGTTTCGCCACGATCCTGGGCGGTGCCGCGATGCAACGTCACCCCCTCGCGGATGACGTTGTCATCGCCCATCACCAGGCGGGTCGGCTCACCGGCATACTTCTTGTCCTGGCAGTCTTCCCCACAGAGGCGAACTGGAAGATCCGCGTGCGCGCGCCCAGCACGGTGGGGCCCTTGATCACCACATGGGGACCGATCCGGCTCCCTGCGCCGATCTCGACGTCGGGGCCGATCACCGTGAAGGGGCCGACCTCGACGTCATCGGCCAGTCGCGCCTTCGGGTCGACGATGGCAGTGGAATGAATCAAGCGACCTTCCTCTCGGCACAGATGATCTCGGCCTCGCAGGCCACCTCGCCGTCTACGGTAGCACGGCAGGCAAATTTCCAGATGCCGCGCTTTTCACGCTCTACCCTCGCTTCCAGCTTGAGCCGATCGCCGGGCACCACCGGACGCTTGAAACGCACGTTGTCGCTGCCGACCAGATAGTAGACGTAGCCGTCCGCCGGAAGCTTGTTGACGGTCTTGAAGCCGAGGATGCCGCAAACCTGAGCCAGCGCCTCGACGACCAGCACGCCGGGCATGATCGGATGGTGGGGAAAGTGGCCGTTGAAGAAGGGCTCATTGATGCTGACGTTCTTGTAGCCAACGATGGCCTCGCCCAGTTCCAGCTCCGTGACCCGATCCACCAGCAGGAAGGGGTAGCGGTGGGGCAGATAATCACGAATCTCGTTGATGTCCATTACCATCGTAGCGACCTCTGAAATATGGTGGGGAAGCCTGCCGCGGCGCTTGCGCCACGCACTCGGCTTCCCGAAGCTACCGCGCGAGGGGGCCCTTTCGGCCGCTGTCTCGACGGGTGGCAGGGCCGGGGATTATAGCGCCCCCGACGCGGGTCTCAACCCTGGGGATTGCGCTTCTCGAGCCTGGCCAGGCGGCGGGCGATCTCGTCGAGCTGCTTGAAGCGCACGGCGTTCTTGCGCCACTGGGCGTTATGCATGGCGCCGGTGCCGGAGGAGTAGACACCCGGCTCATCGATGGAGTTGGTCACCAGGCTCATGCCGGTGACCTGCACCCGGTCGCAGATCGTCAGGTGGCCGGCCAGCCCTACGCCGCCACCCAGCATGCAGTAGCGGCCCACCCGGGTCGAGCCGGCGATGCCGACGCAGCCGGCCAGGGCGCTGTGGTCGCCGATCTGCACGTTGTGGGCGATCTGCACCTGGCTGTCGATCTTCACGTCGTTGCCGATCCGGGTATCCTCAAGGGCGCCGCGATCGATGCTGGAGCAGCTGCCGACCTCGACGTCGTCCCCCATTACCACGCTCCCCAGCTGGGCGATCTTGTGCCAGCCGCCGCCATCATGGGCGAAGCCGAAGCCGTCCCCGCCGATCACGCAGCCGCTGTGCAAGATGGCCCGCTCGCCGATCACCACGCCGTGACAGACCGTGACGTTGGGATGCAGCCGCGAACCCCGCCCAATGCGCGCGCCGGCCCCGATCACGCAGCCGGGGCCGACCACTACGTCATCGCCCAGCTCGGCGCCGGCTTCGACCACTGCCAGGGGGCCGACCTCGACTCTCTCGCCGAGCCGCGCCTCCTCGGCCACCACCGCGGAGGGATGGATGCCTGCCGGCGGACGGCTAAGCAGCGGGTCGAACAGCCGCGACAGCTTGGCGTAGCCCAGGTAGGGGTTATCGAGTTCGAGTCGATCCACCGGACACTGGGCGGCGTGCTCGGGATGGAGCAGCACCGCCCCCGCGGCCGTCGCCGCAAGGTCCTTGAGGTAGGTGGGGTTGGTCAAGAAGGCGAGACGGTCCGGTCCGGCATCCTTCAGGGTCGAAAGCCCACTCAGGCGGCGGCTGCCATCGCCGACCAGCCGGGCATCCAGGTGCTCGGCAAGCTCGGCGAGGGTATAGGTCGGGGGTGTGGTTGGGTCATGGAAGCCTGGTCAAAGCGTTGGCACGGCGCTGTGGCGCCGCACCAGGTCAGTTGAGCGTGTTGAGAATCTCGGTGACTTCCCCGGTCAGGTCGGGAAGCTCGACGCTGGAGTGCAGCACCCCCTGGGGCTCCACCAGCACCTGAATGCCGTGACGAGAGATGACCTGATCCACGGCCTGCTCGAGCTTCGGCTCGGCCTCCTGGAGGAAGCTCTGCTCGGCGCGCATCTGCGCCTCCATGATCTGCTGGCGCAGCTGCTCGAAGCGGCTGCCCTTCTGCTGGAACTCCTGCATCAATGACTGCCGGTCGGCCTCGGACAGGTTGCCCTGCTGCAGGCGCTGCTGCATCTGCTGCAGCTCGCTACCCAGCGACTCGGCTTCCTGCTGCTGGCCGCTGATCTGGCTCTCCAGCCGGCTCATCGAGCGCTGGGCGGCATCCGAGGACAGCAGCGCCTGACGCCAGTCGAGCATCGCGACCTCGGCGGCCTGGGCCGAGAGCGTCACGGCGCCCAGGAGGGTGAAGCAGAGTGCGGCAGTCAGCTTGCGCATGTTGGCGATTCCTCGTCGCGAGCGGATCAGAAGGTCTGACCCAGGGAGAACTGAAAGATCTGGGTATCGTCGCCGCTCTTGTCGTTGAGCGGCTCGGCGATGCTGAAGGTCAGCGGTCCCACCGGCGTCAGCCAGGAGAGCCCCACCCCGAGACTGTAGCGCAGATCGCCGAGATCGACGCCGGACGAGCAGTTGGACGGGCCGTCACCCTCCACCACCGGGTAGCAGCTGGTCAGGAAGGTATTGCCGGCATCCAGGAAGAAGCCGGTCTGCAGCGAGCGCTGATCCTCGACGAAGGGCAGCGGGAAGAGCAGCTCGGCGCTGCCCTCGACCAGCACGTTGCCGCCCAGGGTGCGGTCGCGGCCGGCCTCTCGCGGAGTGGTGCGCTGCCCCAGGGTGTTGGCAGTGAACCCGCGCACCGAGCCAAGGCCCCCGGCGAAGAAGTTCTCGTAAAACGGGTAGGGGTCGCCGCCGATGCTATCCGCATAGCCCAGGGTGGTGCCGAACTTCAGCGCCCAGGTCTGCTCCTCGTTGAGCGGGAAGAGCTGCTGAGCGCGGGCGCGCAGCTTGAAATAATCCGCATCGCTGCCCGGGGCGGCGGTCTCCAGGGAGAGACGCTGGTAGTTGCCGGCGGTGGGCATGATGCCGCGATTGAGGTTGTTGCGGGTCCAGCTGGCGGTGAGCTTGAGGCTCTGGGCATCGCGGCCCTGGTCCTCGACGTAGCGCACGATCTCGGAGGCCGTGTCGCGATACGTCTTGACCGTCAGGTCCTCCACCGAGGCGCCGAAGTTGAGTCGCGACAGCTCGCTGATCGGATAGCCGAAGTTGATCCCCCCGCCGAAGGCATCGGTGGAGTAGGTCGAGATGTCGGAGTCCTCGAAGTCGGTCTCGCGATAGAAGAGGTTGTAGCCCCGCGAGATGCCGTCCAGGGTCCAGTAGGGATCGGTGAAGCCAAAGTTGAGGCTGGTGAAGGTATCGCTGCGCTGGGCGCCGACGTTGACCCGATTGCCGGTGCCCAGGAAGTTGTTCTGGGCCAGCGAGGCGCCGTAGATCACCCCGGCGCTTTGCGAAAAGCCGATGCTCGCCGAGATCGAGCCGGAGGGCTGCTCCTCGACGGTGTAGGTGACATCGAGCTTGTCCGGCTCGCCGGGCACCGGCTGGGTCTCCACATCGACCTGGCGGAAGAAGCCCAGGCGATCCAGGCGCTGGCGCGACTGGCTGATCGACTCGGTGGACGCTGGTGCCCCCTCCATCTGGATCATCTCACGGCGCAGCACCTCGTCCTGGGTGGTGGTGTTGCCGACGAAATTGATGCGTCGCACATAGGCGCGCTGCCCGGGCTCGACCCGGAAGACCAGATCCACGGTGTCGGCATCGGTGCCGGGCTGCGGGATCCCCTCGACGTTGGCGAAGGCGAAGCCTTCGGCCCCCAGGCGCGCGCGCAGCGCCTCCGTGGAGGCGGTCACGTCGCTGCGCGAGAAGACCTGACCGGTCTCCACCTGCAACAGCTCGCGGGCCTCGCTGGTGCCGATCCTGAGATCACCCTGGAAGCGCACCTCGCCGAGGCGGAACTGCTCGCCCTCCTCGACGTTGATGGTCACGAAGATCTGCGACTTGTCGGGGCTGATCGAGACCTGGGTGGAGGTGATGTTGAAATTGATATAGCCGCGGTCCAAGTAGAAGGAACGCAGCCGCTCCAGGTCGCCGGCCAGGGCCTCGCGAGAGTACTCGTCGCTGGAGAACCAGCCGAAGAAGCGTCCCGGACGGTCGTTGAGCTCGAAGACGTCGCGCAGCGCATCGTCATCGAAGTGGCGGTTGCCGACCAGATTGATCTGGCGGATCTTGGCCACCTCACCTTCGTTGATGTCGATATCGACCTGCACCCGGCCTTCATCGATCTCGCGCACGCTGGCATCGATGCGCGCGCTGTAGCGCCCCTGCGCCTGGTAGACCCCCTCCAGCTCGCGCTGGATCTCCTCGAGGGTGGAGAGCTGCAGCACCTGGCCCTCGGACAGCCCTGCCTCGCGAAGGCCGCGCCGCAGGTCCTCATCGGAAAGCTGGCGGTTGCCGCTGATGGTCAGCCGCGAGATGGTCGGCCGCTCGACCACCTGAATGATCAGCACGTCGCCGTCGCGGGCCAGCTGGATATCGTCGAACAGGCCGGTGGCGAAGAGACTGCGCGCCGCCTCCGCCAGCTCGCGGTCGTCCACGCGGTCGCTGGCACTGACCGGGAAGGCGTTGAAGACCGAAGCGGCGGAAACCCGCTGCAGCCCCTCCACGCGAATGTCGGAAACTTCAAAGGGGTCGGCCAGTGCGGTCTGGGCACCGGCCAGCAGCAGTGCCGCCAATCCGAGGGTCTTGATATTCATGCAGTCGCTTCGCTCGCGTTGATACGCCCGCCAATCCAGACAGGCACCTTATACATTTGTGCGGGTGACTGACAAGGGCGGAGCCGGGCCCCACCTCCCTGTGCCCCCGGCAGGGGGAGTCGCTCGCTACCAAAGCCGCATCAGATCGAAATACAGCGCCATCACCATCAGGGTGACGATCATCGCCAGGCCGATGCGCAGCCCAATGGCCTGGGTCCGCTCGGAGACCGGCCGGCCGCGTATCGCCTCGGCGAAATAGTAAAGCAGGTGGCCACCGTCGAGCACCGGAATCGGCAGCAGGTTGAGCACCGCCAGGCTGATCGACAGGTAGGCCATGAAGCTGACGAAGCTCTCCATGCCGGTGCGTGCGGTATCGCCGGCCACCTGGGCGATGGTGATCGGCCCGGAGAGGTTGGAGGGCGAGATCAGCCCGACCAGCATCTTGCGGATCGCATCCAGCGTCAACACGGTCATTTCGCCGGTTCGCGCCAGCGACTGCCCCACCGCGGCGACGGGCCCGTAGCGGATCTCGCGACGATACTCCTCCGGCCACTCGACGGGCTCGACGCCCGCCCCCACGTAGCCAATGGTCGCGCCATCGTCCAGGGCCTGCTCGCCGGGCACCAGGGTCAAGCCGAGCCGCTCATCGCCGCGGGCCACCTCGAGCTCGAGGCTCTCGCCCGGGCTTGCCCGCACCACGTTGACGAAGCCCATCCAGTCGTCCACCGCGGTGCCGTTGACCGCCAGCACCTCGTCACCGGGCTGCAGCCCGGCCCGGGCCGCGGCCTCGCCGTCCAGCACCTGGCCGAGCACCGCGGGGAACGGCGGCTGCCAGGGAGTGATGCCCAGGGTCTGGAGGGGGCGCGGCGGGTCCTGACGCACCAGGTAGGCCTCCACCGGCAGACGGTAATCCCGGGCGTCCGCGGCGGCATCGTCCCGAGCCCGCATGGTGAGCTCACCGCTGGCACCGATCGAGGCCACCAGCTTGAGATTGATGTCGTTCCAGGAGCGCACCGCATCGCCCTGCACCGCGACGATCTCCTGGCCGCTGCGCAGCCCGCTCTGCTCGGCGGGCGAACCGGGGGCGATATCGCCCACCACCGGCGCCACCGTGGTGGTGCCGGCGACGAACAGCGCCCAGTAGGCGACGATGGCCAGCAGGAAGTTGGCCGCCGGGCCGGCGGCCACGATAGCGATGCGCTGCCAGACGCTCTTGCGGTTGAAGGCCTGGTCCTGCAGCTCGGGAGGAACCGGCGCCTCTCGCTCGTCGAGCATCTTGACGTAGCCGCCCAGGGGAATGGCCGCCACGGCAAACTCGGTGCCGTGGCGGTCGACCCGGGACCACAGCGGCTTGCCAAAGCCCACCGAGAAGCGCAGCACCTTGACGCCACAGCGCTTCGCCACCCAATAGTGGCCATACTCGTGGAAGGTAATCAGCAGCCCCAGCACCACGATGACGGCCAGAATGTTCTGGATCAGGCCCAAGTCAGTCTCCTTGCAGATTGCATGCCGCCGATCACTGCCCGGCCGCTCTCTTCATGCACGCATCAGCCGGCGGCGGGCATCACGCCGGGCCCGGGCGTCGAGTTCGAGTATCGACTCCAGGTCGTCGGCGGCCTCCACCGGCAGCGCCTCACAGACTCGCGCCACCAGCTCGCCAATGCCCGTGAACCCCAGGCGCCCCTCGAGGAAGGCGTCCACCGCCACCTCGTTGGCCGCATTGAGCACCGCCGGAGCCGTGCCGCCGGCCGCCATGGCATCGCGAGCCAGGCGCAGGCAGGGAAAGGCGACCTCGTCCGGCGCCTCGAAGTCGAGCCGCGCCACGGCAAACAGGTCCAGGGCCTCGACCCCGGCCTCGATGCGCTCCGGCCACGCCAGCCCGTAGGCAATGGGCGTGCGCATGTCGGGATTGCCCAGCTGGGCGATCACCGAGCCGTCGCTGTAGGCGGCCATGGAGTGGATCACGCTCTGCGGATGCACCACCACCTGCACCTGTTCCGGCCGGGCATCGAACAGCCAGCACGCCTCGATCAGCTCCAGCCCCTTGTTCATCAGGGTGGCGCTGTCCACCGAAATCTTGCGCCCCATGGACCAGTTGGGGTGCGCGCAGGCCTGCTGGGGCGTGACGGCGGCCAGGTCGCCGAGAGTCCAGCCGCGAAAGGGGCCGCCCGAGGCGGTCAGCAGCAGCTGGGTGACCCCGTGGCGCGCCAACCCACCACGATGCTCGGAGGGTAGACACTGGTAGATGGCATTATGTTCGGAATCGATGGGCAGCAGCGTCGCCCCATGGTGCAGCACGGCGTCCATGAACAGGGCGCCGGACATCACCAGCGCCTCCTTGTTGGCCAGCAGTATCCGCTTGCCGGCGCGAACCGCCGCCAGCGTGGGCAGCAGCCCCGCCGCTCCGACGATGGCTGCCATCACCACGTCGACCTCGGTGGCTTCGGCCACCTCGATCAGCGCCTGGCGCCCAGCCCTCACCTCGATGGCCAACCCCGCCTCGCGCAGCCGCTCGCGCAGCCAGACGGCATCCGTCTCGGCCGCCAGCACGGCCACCTCTGGACGGTGGCGCCGGCACAGCGTCAGCAGCGACTCGCGGGAGCGATTCGCCGTCAGGGCGTGAACGCGATAGCGCTCGGGATGGCGAGCGATCACGTCCAGCGTGCTGGCGCCGATCGAACCGGTGGCCCCCAGCACCGTCACCGCCTGTGGGCGCCGGAGGCTGGACTCTCTCACCGCCACCCTAGAGCACTCCGAGCGAGAGCAGGGCGAACAGCGGTACGGCCGCGGTGAGACTGTCGATGCGATCCAGCACGCCGCCGTGCCCGGGGAGCAGCTGGCTCGAGTCCTTGATGTTGCGGTAGCGCTTGAGCATGCTCTCGACCAGGTCGCCAAGCACCGACACCAGGGTGACCACCGCCGTGGCCAGCAGCAGCGCCAGGCCGCCGCCCAGGCCGAGGCCCTGCCAGACGGCGAAGATCAGCGCCAGGCCGAAGGTGACCGCCAGGCCGCCGGCGACGCCCTCCCAGCTCTTGCCGGGGCTGACCCGCGGCGCCAGCTTGCGCCGGCCGAAGGCCCGGCCGGCGAAGTAGGCGCCGATATCGGCGCCCCATACCAGCAGCAGCACGAACAGCAGCCAGACAGCCCCCGAATCGCGCAGCACGTTGAACCCCACCCAAGCCGGCAGCAGCACCCAAAGGCCCATGGCGAGGCGGCGCGTGGCGGACTGCCACTGCTCGCCCTTGCGCGGGTAGTGCACCACCCAGTAGAGATTGAGCAGCCATCCCAGCGCCCCCAGCCACAGCGGCCAGGCGGCCAGGGCAGCGCCGCTCATCCACAGCATCAGCATGGCCATGCCCAGCACCGCCACCAGCATCAGCCGGTGGTCGCGCTGGCGAATGCCGGCCAGGTTGGTCCACTCCCAGCCCGCCAGCAGCACGATGACGGCGGTGAACAGGGCAAAGCCACCGCCGTGCAGGCCAAACAGGCCGGCCAGCATCAGCGGCGCCAGCCACGCCGCGGTAATGATCCGCTGTTTAAGCACCTTACGCCTCGATCTGTTCGTCGGTCATGCCGAACCGGCGCTGCCGTCGGCGGAAGTCGTCGATGGCGGCGTCGAACGCCTCGCCGTCGAAGTCGGGCCACAGCAGCGGCGTGAAGTAGAGCTCGGCATAGGCCATCTGCCACAGCAGGAAGTTGGAGATCCGCTGCTCGCCGCTGGTGCGGATGCACAGGTCCACCGGCGCATCCCCGGCCAGGCAGACCTCGCGGTCCAGGCTCGACTCATCGATGTCGGCAGCGCCGATCTCGCCGGCCGCCACCCGCTCGCCCAGTCGTCGCGCCGCCCGGGCGATGTCCCAGCGACCGCCGTAGTTGGCGGCGATCACCAGGTGCATGCCAGCGTTGTCTCTCGTTAGCGCCTCGGCACGGGCGATATGCGTCTGGATGGCCGCGGAGAAGGCGCGCTGATCACCGATGATCGACAGGCGGATATCGTGCTCGTGGAGTTTCTTGACCTCGCGCTTGAGCGCCATCAGGAACAGCTCCATCAGCGCCCCCACCTCCGCTTCGGGCCGCTTCCAGTTCTCGCTGGAGAAGGCAAACAGGGTAAGGGTCTCGATGCCGCGCTCGGCGGCGCGCCGTATCACCGCACGCACCGCCTCGACGCCGGCACGATGGCCGCGCACGCCGGACTGGCCGCGCGCACGGGCCCAGCGATTGTTGCCATCCATGATGATGGCCACGTGTCGGGGCAGGTCATCGCCGGTGGCCGCCGGCGCATCCAGAGAGTCTGTAGACTGCGGTGACGTCATGTTGTCTCGCATTGCGATGGACCGAGCCGGGCAGCTGCCCGCCGTAAAGCCGCGCTTCGGCAGGAGCCGACCGGCATCTCGTCAGACCTGCATCAGGTCGTGCTCCTTGGCCTCGAGCAGCTTGTCGATCTCACCGATGTACTTGTCGGTGAGCTTCTGGATGGCGTCCTCGGCCTGGTGCTGCTCGTCCTCGGAGATCTCCTTCTCCTTGAGCAGCGACTTGATGTCGCCGTTGGCATCCCGGCGCACGTTGCGAACCGCCACGCGGGCGTGCTCGGCCTCGCTTCTGGCCTGCTTGATGTAGCCCTTTCGCGTCTCCTCAGTGAGCATCGGCATCGGCACGCGGATGACGTTGCCGGCACTGGCGGGATTGAGCCCCAGGTCCGAGGTCATGATGGCCTTCTCGATCTTGGGCACCATGTTCTGCTCCCAGGGCACCACGGAGAGGGTCCTGGCGTCCTCGACGTTGATCGAGGCCACCTGATTGAGCGGTACCTGACTGCCGTAGTACTCCACGGTCACCGAATCCAGAATGCTGGAGTGGGCGCGCCCGGTACGGATCTTGTTGAAATTGCCGTGAAGGGCCTCAAGGCTCTTCTTCATGCGGCTTTCTGCATCTTTCTTGATGTCATTGATCACGGTATCAACCTCTGTCTATCAGCGTGCCTTCCTTGCCACCCACCACCAGATTCAGCAGGGCGCCCGACTTGTTCATGTTGAAGACGCGAACCGGCATGTCATGGTCCCGCACCAGGCAGATAGCGGTCAAATCCATGACCCCGAGCTTCTGGTTCAGGGCATCGTCATAGCTCAGCTGCTCGTACTTGACGGCATCGGGATGCTTCACCGGGTCCTTGTCGTAGACGCCGTCGACCTTGGTGGCCTTGACCACCACGTCGGCGTCGATTTCGATGCCGCGCAGGCAGGCCGCCGAATCGGTGGTGAAGAAGGGATTGCCGGTACCCGCGGAGAACATTACCACGTCCCCCGAGGTCAGGTAGCGGATGGCGGTGCGGCGATCATAGTGCTCCACCACGCCGCTCATGGGAATGGCCGACATCACCCGTGAGCGGATGTTGGAGCGCTCCAGCGCATCGCGCATGGCCAGGGCGTTCATCACCGTGGCGAGCATGCCCATGTGGTCGCCGGTCACCCGATCCATGCCGGCCTCGTGGAGCGCCGCACCACGAAACAGGTTGCCGCCACCGACCACGATCCCCACCTGCACGCCGATACCCACCAGCTGGCCGATCTCCAGCGCCATGCGGTCGAGCACCTTGGGATCGATGCCGAACTCGGCCTCCCCGGTCAGCGCCTCACCGGAGAGCTTGAGCAGGATGCGCTTGTACTTCGACTTCTCGGAGCGGGACTTCTCGGACCGGGGCTTCTCGCCGCGCGAGGCGTCCGATTCGGTATAAGCGTCGCGGTGGTCGGCACTGGGCATGGGGGTGTCTCCTGAATCACCAGCGGGATGGAGGGTAGCGGCCGAACCGGCCGGCCGGATACAAGAAGGCGTGCGCTTCCGCGCACGCCATCTCAAACGTGGAACCTGAGACCTCAGCTGCGCCCGGCCTGTTCCATCACTTCCTTGGCGAAGTCGACCTCTTCCTTCTCGATGCCCTCACCCACTTCGAAACGGGTGAAGCTCAGCACTTCGCCACCGGCGGCCTTGACGAACTCGGCCACGGTCTGGTTCGGATCCTTGACGAAGGGCTGCTCGGTCAGGCTGTTCTCGGCCAGGTACTTCTTGAGGCGACCCTGGACCATCTTCTCGGCGATCTGCTCGGGCTTGCCGGCCATGTCGGGCTGGGCAAGGATAATCGCCTTTTCCTCATCGAGCTGCGCCTGGGGCATGTCCTCGGGACGCGCCACCGCCGGGTTGATGGCGGCCACGTGCATGGCGACGTCCTTGGCCACTTCGGCGTTGCCGCCCTGGATCACGGTGAGCACGCCGATGCGGCCGCCGTGGACGTATTCACCCACCAGCGCACCCTCCGGTGCCTCGATCACGGCACAGCGGCGAACGCCGATGTTCTCACCGATCTTCTGCACCAGCTGCTCGCGGGCGGTCTCCAGCTCGCCGGCCATGACCGCGGCCACGTCTTCGCTCTTGGCGGCGAAGAAGGCGTCGGCGACCTTCTCGGCGAAGGCCTTGAAGTTGTCGTCACGGGCGACGAAGTCGGTCTCGGAATTGATCTCCACCGCCACGCCATAGCGGCCGTCTTCGGCCACACGCGTCACCACGGCGCCTTCGGCGGCGGTGCGGCCCGCCTTCTTGGCGGCCTTGAGACCGGAGCTCTTGCGCAGGTTCTCGATGGCCACATCGATATCACCGCCGGCTTCGGTGAGTGCCTTCTTGCACTCCATCATGCCGAGGCCGGTACGCTCACGCAGTTCCTTGACCTGGGAGGCACTGATCGCTGCCATGGTATTCACCTCTATGGTAGTTCGACCCGCAAAAGGGGGCGACCTGAAAAACGGGACGCCAAACCCCTGGTTCGGCGAGATACGGCCCCGCGGCGGGCGGGGCCTTCGGCGGGCCGGGCCGGAGTGCCGCCGGCCCGCCGGGCGCAGGCAGTGCCTGCTGGGATGCTCGTCGTTACTCGGCGGCGGCGCTGCTGCCTTCGCTCTCGGTGACTTCGACGAACTCGTCCGGGCGCCCTTCCTTGGCACGGCCGCAGGCGTTGGCGATGGCCTGGACGTAGATCTGGATGGCGCGGATGGAGTCATCGTTGCCGGGGATCACGTAGTCGACGCCGTCCGGGTCGGAGTTGGTGTCCACCACGCCGATGACCGGGATACCCAGCTTGTTGGCCTCGTTGATGGCGATGCGCTCGTGGTCGACGTCGATCACGAACAGCGCATCGGGCAGGCCACCCATCTCCTTGATGCCGCCCACGGAGCGCTCGAGCTTGTCCTGCTCGCGGGTCGCCATCAGCACTTCCTTCTTGGTCAGCTTCTCGAAGGTGCCGTCTTCGTGCATGGCTTCGAGTTCGCGCAGACGCTTGATGGAGACGCGGATGGTCTTGTAGTTGGTCAGCATGCCGCCGAGCCAGCGATGGTTGACGAAGGGCTGGCCAACGCGGGTCGCCTCTTCCTTGATGATCTTGCTGGCGCTGCGCTTGGTGCCAACGAACAGAATCTTGTTGTTGGCCGCCGCCATCTTCTCGACCACGTCGATAGCCTCGTTGAGGGCCGGCAGAGTGTGCTCGAGGTTGATGATATGGATCTTGTTACGGGCGCCGAAGATGAACTTGCTCATCTTCGGGTTCCAGTAACGGGTCTGGTGGCCGAAGTGAGCGCCTGCCTTGAGCAGGTCACGCATATTGACGTGTGCCATGGATGACTCCTGAAAATATCGGGTTAGGCCTCCATGCACCCCATGGATCCGACCGCCGGGAAGCACCGCGGCAGCACCCGGGACCATGTGCCGGTGCATGTGTGTTTTCAAGGCTGTGGTTGTCGAAGCTTGCGGTATGCGCTTCGCATGCCCCCTCACTGCCGCCGCGACTCGGCCGGCCAAGGGCCCTGGCGAGGTCGACGATTGCAGGAAAGCGCGCGGCTTTATACCATAGTTCGCCAGCGAGATGAAGTCGAACGCCGCCCGAACCGCCGCGCCCCGGGCGGCAAGCCCCTCTGAACCGAGATTCCATGAACATTCCCATCAAGACGCCCGCCGAGATCGAGATGATGCGCGAAGCCGGCCGTCAGGCCGCCAGCGTACTGGAAATGATCACCCCCCACGTAAAAGCCGGCGTGACCACCGGCGAGCTGGATCGACTCTGCTACGACTATATCGTGGACGAGCTCGGCTCCACGCCGGCGCCGCTCAACTATCACGGCTTCCCCAAGTCGATCTGCACCTCGATCAATCATGTGGTCTGCCACGGCATCCCCGACGATGCCAAGAAGCTCAAGAAGGGCGACATCATGAACCTGGACGTCACCGTGAAGACCGCCGACGGCTATCACGGCGACTCCAGCGTGATGTTCATCGTCGGCGAGAGCATCCAGGGCGAGCGCCTGTGCCGCATCACCCAGGAGTGCCTCTACCACAGCATCGCCCTGGTGCGTCCCGGCGTGCGCCTCTCGGAACTGGCCCGCGCCATCCAGAAGCACGCCGAAGCCAACGGCTACTCGGTGGTACGCGACTTCTGCGGCCACGGAATCGGCGCCAGCTTCCACGAGGATCCCCAGGTGCTGCACTACGATGGCTACGCCCCCGAGGCCGATGCCGTGCTCGAGGCCGGCATGTGCTTCACCATCGAGCCGATGATCAACGTGGGGGGCCACCAGACCAAGGTGCTGCGCGACGGCTGGACTGCGGTGACCCGCGACAAGAGCCTCTCGGCACAGTGGGAGCACACCCTGCTGGTCACCGAGACCGGGGTCGAGGTGCTCACCGCCCGCGGCGAGGAAGACCTCGCCTTCCTCGACCGCTGACATGCTGCTCCACCACTACCGTTTCACGCCCGATCCAACGCTGTTCGACGCCGAGACCTTCCGCGCCGAGCTGGCCGGCAGCCGCTCGCCCATCGCCCCCTTCAAGGCGGCGCTGGCCGATATCCAGGCGCGTCTCGACGAGCGCTTCCGCGCCGGCGCCGACATTCGCGACCTGATCCACGGCCGCGCCTGGTGCCTCGACCAGCTGCTGCAGGTGGCCTGGTCACGCCACGCCTGGCCCGACGACGGAGTGGCGCTGCTCGCAGTGGGGGGCTATGGTCGCGGGGAGCTGCACCCCCACTCCGACGTCGACCTGCTGCTGCTGCTGGAAGACGATGACGATGCGCCCTACCGCGAGCCGCTGACCGACTTCATCACCTTCCTGTGGGACATCGGCCTGGACATCGGCCACAGCGTGCGCTCGCTGGCCGACTGCTCGCGGGAGGCCGAGGCCGATATCACCGTGATCACCAACCTGCTGGAGTCGCGCACCCTGGCCGGCCCCGAGCGGCTGCGCGACGCCATGAAGGCGCGCATCGCCCCGGAGCGGCTGTGGCCCGCCGACCGCTTCTTCGAGGCCAAGTGGCAGGAGCAGATCGCCCGCCATCACCGCTTCAACAACTCCGAGTACCACCTGGAGCCCAATCTCAAGAGCTCCCCGGGGGCCTGCGGGACATCCAGATGATCGGCTGGGTGTCCAAGCGCCACTTCGGTACCCAGCGCTACGAGGACATCGTCGCGGCCGGCTTCATGAACGATGCCGAGCTGCGCATCCTCAGCCAGGGCCAGGCCTTCCTGTGGCAGGTGCGCTACGCCCTGCACATGCTCACCGGCCGGGCCGAGGATCGGCTGCTGTTCGACCACCAGCGCACCATCGCCGAGCTGTTCGGCTTTCACGATACCCCGGAGCGGCTGGCCGTGGAGCAGTTCATGAAGCGCTACTACCGCCATGTCACGGCGCTGGCAGGGCTCAACGACATGCTGCTGCAGCACTTCGACGAGGCCATCCTGCGCGCCGGCGAGGCGCTCGAGACCGTGCCGCTGAACGAGCGCTTCGAGATCAAGGGCGGCTATATCCAGGCGCGCTGTCGCTCGGTGTTTCGCGACCACCCCTCGGCGCTGCTCGAGCTGTTCCTGCTGATGGCCGAGCATCCCGAGATCGAAGGGGTCCGCGCCGACACCATTCGGCTGATCCGCGACCATCGCCACCAGATCGACGATCTCTACCGGGACGACGCCCGCCACCAGCATCTGTTCATGGCCCTGCTGCGCTCCGGGGGCAACGTAGCGCGCCAGCTGCGGCGCATGAACCGCTACGGCGTGCTCGGCAAGTACCTGCCGGAGTTCGGCCAGGCGGTGGGGCTGATGCAGCACGATCTCTTCCACATCTATACCGTGGATGCCCACACCCTGCGCCTGCTGAAGTGCATCCAGTACTTCCGCGAGCCCGAGGCCCGCGACGAATTCCCGGTGGCGGCGGCGCTGATCCACCAGCTGCCCAAGCTGGAGCTGCTGTGGATCGCCGGGCTCTACCACGATATCGGCAAGGGGCGCGGCGGCGACCACTCGATCCTGGGCGCCCGGGACGTGGAGCGCTTCGCCGAGCGTCACGGCCTGACGCTGCGGGACACCCGCCTGGTCAGCTGGCTGGTGGAGCACCACCTGCTGATGTCGATGGTGGCCCAGAAGCGCGACATCACCGATCCCGACGTGATCCGCGACTTTGCTCGCACGGTGCGCGACGAGACCCGCCTGGACTACCTCTACGTGCTGACCGTGGCCGATATCAATGCCACCAATCCCACCCTGTGGAACGGCTGGCGCGCCTCGCTGCTGCGCCAGCTCCATGCCGAGACCAAGCGCGCCCTGCGTCGCGGCCTGGAGAACCCGCCGGACCGCGACGACTGGGTGCGCGAGACCCGCACCGAGGCCCGCTCGCTGCTCGCCGCGGTGGGCGCCGACCTGACGCGAGTCGACCGCCTGTGGGAGTCCCTCGGCGAAGACTATTTCCTGCAGTACGCGCCCAGCGAGATCGTCTGGCAGACACTGGGGATTCTCGCCCACGGCGGCACCGAGCTGCCCCTGATCCTGGTCAGCGCTCCCGCCGACGACATGAGCGACGGCGGCACCAAGGTATTCATCCACACCCGCTCGGTGGACGACCTCTTCGCCGCCACCGCCGCCGCCATGGAGCAGCTGGGGCTGTCGATCCACGATGCGCGCATCGCCACCTCCAGCAACGACTGGACGCTGAACACCTTCATCGTGCTGGACGATCGCGGGCGAACCATACGCGACGCCGAGCACATCGAGGAGATTCGCCGCCACCTGGTGGAGGAACTCGACGACCCCGACGACTACCCGCAGATCGTCACCCGCCACACGCCGCGCCAGCTGCGCCATTTCCAGGTTCCCACCCAGGTGCTGATCGAGCAGGATCCGGCCAACGAGCGCACCGCGCTGGAGCTCACCGCCCCGGACCGTCCCGGCCTGCTGGCCCGGGTGGGCCGCATCTTCATGGAGCAGGACATCGCCCTCTCGGCGGCCAAGATCGCCACCCTGGGCGAGCGGGTCGAGGACGTCTTCTTCATCACCGACAAGGCCGGCAAGCCGCTCACCGACCCGGAGCGCCAGCAGCGCCTGCGCGAACGGCTGGTGGAGGTGCTGGATGTCTCGGGCTAAGCCCGAGAGGGCAGAGTCGCGAGGAGCGCCGGAGAGGGGACAACGCGGGGCAGCGGCCTCGCGTTTGAGGCCTTCCCTGGCCTTCCCTATAATCACCGGCTTGCCCGCATCCACGACAACGACGCCGCCCCACGGCGCACCTGGACACCTATGAACCCGGATCTCGATGCTCTCAAGCCCTACCCCTTCGAGAAGCTCGCCGCGCTGAAGGCCGGCGTGACGCCTCCCGAGGGGCTGGCCCACGTGCCGCTGACCATCGGCGAGCCGCAGCACGCTCCCTATGCGGCGGCGCTGGAGGCCCTCGTGGCGCACCAGCAGGATTTCGCCCGCTACCCGGCGACCGCCGGTACGGACGCGCTGCGCGAGGCGATCGCCGACTGGGCAAGGCGACGCTTCGGACTCGCCAGTCTGGCCCCGGAGCATCAGGTGCTGCCGGTGAACGGCACGCGAGAGGCGATCTTCGCCTTCGTGCAGGCGGCGCTGGACCGCACCCGGCCGGCGAAGGTGGCGGTGCCCAATCCCTTCTATCAGATCTACGAGGGCGCCACCCTGTTGGCCGGGGGCGAGCCCCTCTATCTGGACTGCAGCGCCGAGCACGGCTTTCGCCCCGATTTCGCCAGCGTCCCGGCGGCGGTGTGGCGCGATGTACAGATTGTCTTCCTCTGCTCGCCGGGCAATCCCACCGGGGCGGTCACGCCCCTGGCGGAGTTCAAGACGCTCATCGAGCTGGCCGACGAACACGACTTTCTGATCGCCTCGGACGAGTGCTACTCGGAGCTCTACCTGGATGAGGAGGCCCCGCCGCCGGGGCTGCTGGAAGCCTGCGCCACCCTCGGCCGCCACGACTACCGGCGCTGCCTGGTCTTCCACTCGCTCTCCAAGCGCTCCAACCTGCCGGGACTGCGCTCGGGCTTCGTGGCCGGCGACGCTGAACTGGTCGCCGCCTTCAAGCGCTATCGCACCTACCACGGCTGCGCCATGGCCCTGCCCGTGCAACAGGCCTCGATCAGCGCCTGGCGCGACGAGACCCACGTGCGCGCCAACCGTGACGCCTACCGTGAGAAGTTCGCCGCCGTGACCGAGATCCTCGCGCCGGTCATGGACTTCCCCACCCCGGAGGCGAGCTTCTATCTGTGGCCGGCGGTGCCGGGGGGCGACGACGAGCGCTTTACCCGGGCACTATTCGCCGAGGAGCACGTCAGCGTGCTACCGGGCCGCTATATGGGACGTCCCGGGAGTGCCGGTCACAACCCCGGCGCCGGCCGAGTGCGTCTGGCGCTGGTCGCCGAGCTGGCCGCCACCGTGGAAGCGGCACGCCGCATTCGCCGTTTCATCGAAAGGAGCGCACGATGCTGACACTCTACGTGATCAAGAACTGCGATACCTGCCGTAAAGCGCGCAAGGCCCTGGAAACCCAGGGGATCCCCTATCAGGTGCATGATCTGCGTGACGACGGCCTCTCCGCGGCGCTGCTCGAGCATATTCTCCACCGGGTCCCGATGGTGGAGCTACTCAACAAGCGCAGCACCACCTGGCGCGAGCTTCCCGACGACGTCAAGCGCGAGGTCGACGCCAACAAGGCCCGCGAGCTGATGCTCGCCCATCCGACCCTGCTCAAGCGCCCGCTGCTGGAGACCAACGACGGGGACATCCTCGTCGGCTACCGCGACGGCGACTACGACAAACTCCAGGGCTGAGCCGCGGCTCGCCCCACTCTTCAAGAGGATATCCCATGCTGAGCTTTGCACTTGGAATCGGCACCCAGAACACCCAGGGCGACTGGCTGGAGATCTACTATCCGGCGCCGCTGCTCAACCCGGACGACAGCCTGGCGAAGGCCGCCGCCGAGGCCCTGGACGCCCCGGAAGGCAACGCCGCCATCAGCTTCCTGCCCGAGCACTGCAGCGCCCTGGCCGCCGCCCTGCGCGATGCCGGCCACGCCGACCAGGCCGAGCTGGCCGAGTCCCTTGCCGCCAGCCAGCGCCCCCTGGTGGCCATGTTCCTAGCCGAGGATCTGCCGCCCCAGACGGCGCCGGAGGTCTACCTCAAGCTGCACCTGCTTTCCCATCGCCTGGTCAAGCCCCACGACCTGGACCTCACCGGCATGTTCGGGCTGCTGCGCAACGTGGCCTGGACCAGCGAGGGGCCTATCGATATCGAAGAGCTCCCGGCTCGCCGCCTCAAGGCGCGCCTGGAAGGCCGTACCCTCTCGGTGGACTGCGTCGACAAGTTCCCCAAGATGAGCGACTACGTGGTCCCCGGCGGCGTGCGCATCGGCGACACCGCCCGGGTGCGGCTGGGCGCCTACCTGGGTGAAGGCACCACCGTGATGCACGAAGGCTTCGTCAACTTCAACGCCGGCGCGGAAGGTCCCGGCATGATCGAGGGCCGCATCTCCGCCGGCGTGATGGTCGGCAAGGGCTCGGACCTGGGCGGCGGCTGCTCCACCATGGGCACCCTCTCCGGCGGCGGCAACATCGTCATCAAGGTCGGCGAGGGCTGCCTGATCGGCGCCAATGCCGGCATCGGCATCCCCCTGGGCGACCGCTGCACCGTGGAGTCGGGCCTCTATCTCACCGCCGGCGCCAAGGTGGTGCTGCTCGATGACCAGGGTCAGGAGGTCAAGACCGTGGCCGCCCGCGAGCTGGCCGGTCAGAGCGACCTGCTGCTGCGCCGCAACTCTCTCACTGGCCGCATCGAGTGCTTGACCAACAAGAGCGCCGTGGCGCTCAACGAAGCGCTGCACGCCAACCAGTGATTCCACCCTCCTGACCGCGGCGACGCCCTTGGCGTCGCCCGGCGACTGCCGGAAGCCCGCATGTCCCAAGACGCCCCCGACCTCTCTCCCACCCTCGCGCTCGCCTGCGAGCTGATCCGCCGCCCCTCGGTGACCCCCGACGACCTCGGCTGTCAGACGCTGATGATCGAGCGCCTCGAGCGCCTCGGCTTCCACATCGAGCGCCTGCCCTTCGGCGACGTGGAGAACTTCTGGGCGACCCACGGCCACCACGGCCCGGTGCTGGCCTTCGCCGGCCACACCGACGTGGTGCCTAGCGGCCCCCACGTGCACTGGGACACGCCCCCCTTCGAGCCGGTGATCGACGCCGAGGGCATGCTCCGGGGCAGAGGCGCTGCCGATATGAAGGGCAGCCTGGCGGCGATGATCACCGCGGTGGAGCGCTTCGTCACCGCCCATCCGGACCACCACGGCCGAATCGCCTTTCTGATCACCTCCGACGAGGAGGGCCCGGCGGTGGACGGCACCCGGGCGGTGGTCGAGCACCTGCGCGAGGCCCACGAGCGGCTCGACTACTGCGTCGTCGGCGAGCCCTCCTCCACCGAGGTGCTGGGCGATGTGATCAAGAACGGCCGGCGCGGGTCGCTGGGCGGCGTGCTGCACATCAAGGGCCAGCAGGGCCACGTGGCCTACCCCCACCTGGCACGCAACCCCATCCATCAGGCCATGCCGGCCCTGGACGCCCTGGTGGGCGAACACTGGGACGAGGGCAACGCCTTCTTCCCCGCCACCAGCTTCCAGATCTCCAATATCCGCGCTGGCACCGGCGCCACCAACGTGATCCCCGGCGACGTGGAGGTGGTGTTCAACTTCCGCTTCTCCACCGAAGTGACCCACGAGCAGCTGCGCTCACGCACCGAGGCCCTCCTCGATGCCCACGGCCTGGAGTACCAGCTCGACTGGACGCTCAACGGCGAGCCCTTCCTGACGGCCGAGGGGGAGCTGGTGGATGCCGCCCTGTACGGGGTCGAGGCGGCGCTCGGCCGCCGGGCGCAGCTCTCCACCTCGGGCGGCACCTCGGATGGGCGCTTCATCGCCACCCTGGGCAGCCAGGTGGTCGAACTGGGGCCCCGCAACGCGACCATTCACCAGGTCAATGAGCGGGTACGGGCCGCCGACCTCGACGACCTGAGCCGGGTGTACGAGGCGATCCTCGCCAAGCTGTTCGTCAACGGAACCGCCCAGCCCTGAGAGAGCCGTTATGCCAACCCAGCACGATAGCGAGACGCACTACCCGGATATCGAGATCTACCTGGCCCGGGCGCCGCTGGAGACGGTGAACGCCTGGCTGGGGGAGCGGCTGGATGCTCCCCGCTGCGCGCCGCCGGCCGGCACAAGTGGCAGACCCGCGGCACCCACCAGGGCCGGTCCATCCCGGTACTGCTGGTAGAGAAGGCCGCCGACGGCTTCGCCAGCCTATGGTTCGACAGCGCCCATACCCCCTGGCCCCGCGACACCGACTGCGCCAGGGAAGCCGCCTCCCGGCTGGGCTGCGAGGTGCGCTGTTCGCTGGGCGGCTGGCAGCCCGGCGACGATCCGGACCGCTTCTGGCAGGTGCAGCCCGACGGCAGCGAAGGCGTCATCGACTGGCCCGACTCCGGCCAGTGACCCGAAACGACATCGGCCCGCACGTTCGACAACGTGCGGGCCGATGGTAACCAAGCGGTGTCTACGAGAGAGACGTCGCCAAGCGTTAGCCAGGCGCGTCGTTCAGGTAATCACCGTGACATCGTCGGCTTGCAGCCCTCTTTCATTCTCGATCACGTGGTAGCGCACCTTCTGGCCCTCGGCCAGGGTGCGGTGCCCGCGGCCGCGAATGGCGCGAAAGTGCACGAAGACGTCCTCGCCGCTGTCGCGCTTGATGAAGCCATAGCCCTTGTTGACGTTGAACCACTTGACCTCGCCGATCTCACGATCGTCGCTTTCGACCTCGGCCAGGTTGACCAGCTGCGGCGTCAGAGCGTTGACGGCCAGGGTGGCCAGCATCAACAGCACGAAGACCGCCGCCGCTACCGCCACATAGACCAGGGCGGTGCCGCCGACCTCGAGACTGGCGAACAGCTGGCGTGACAGATCGCCACCGGTAAGATGGACGAACAGCGCAATCAGCAGCGGCGCCGGCGCGGCGAGCAGCAGGCTGATCAAGCCACAGCGCAAAAAGACCTTTTGATTCATGGATTTGAAAGACTCTCTTGTAATGACATAGATAGAAGGTATTGACGCTGGTATCCGACTGCCTCGAGCGGGCAGCGGACACATCATCGGGTGACGCGATAAACGGCATCACCCCAAGCGGGAGAATCTTATCATGAGCCATCAACGATCGCCTGACGAACTGGCGGGGCGACTGGATGCCCTGGAGAGCCGTGTTGCCTACCAGGAGCACTGGCTGGATACGCTGGATGCGGCCGTCGCCGCCCAGGAGCGGCGCCTGGCCCAGCTGGAACGCCTCAACGCGCTGATGCAGGAGAAGCTCCGCGAGCAGCAGCGAGCGCTGTACGAGCTGGATGCGGACGCCCCGCGGCCCCAGGACGAGGTGCCGCCGCACTACTAGCCGCTTCGCGGCAGCCGTAAGCCGTAAGCCGTAAGCCGTAAGCCGTAAGCCGTAAGCCGTAAGCCGTAAGCCGTAAGCCAGCTTAAGGCCCCCAAGTCTTGCAGTACGGGGTTTCTTACAGCTTACAGCTCCGGGCGAAGCCCGGTTAGAGTTCGTCCAGATAACGCTCGGCGTCGAGTGCCGCCATGCAGCCGGTGCCGGCGGAGGTCACCGCCTGGCGGTAGACATGGTCCATGACATCGCCGGCGGCGAACACACCCGGCACGCTGGTGGCGGTGGCATTGCCGTCGAGGCCGGACTTCACCCGGATATAGCCGCCGGCCATCTCCAGCTGGCCCTCGAAGATCCCGGTGTTGGGACTGTGACCGATGGCGATGAAGAGCCCCGGCGCAGCGATCTCCTTGGTGTCGCCCGTCTCGGTGGACTTGACCCGTACCCCGGTGACGCCGCTGGCATCGCCCAGCACCTCATCCAGGGTGTGGTTCCACTCCAGCACCACATTGCCGCTGGCGGCCTTCTCGAACAGCTTGTCCTGAAGAATCTTCTCGGCGCGCAGGCTGTCGCGACGATGCACCAGGGTAACCTTGGAGGCGATGTTCGACAGGTAGAGCGCTTCCTCCACGGCGGTGTTGCCGCCACCCACCACCACCACCTCCTGGTTGCGGTAGAAGAAGCCGTCACAGGTAGCGCAGGCCGAGACACCCTGGCCCATGAACTTCTGCTCCGAGGGCAGGCCGAGATAGCGGGCGCTGGCGCCGGTGGCGATGATCAGCGCGTCGCAGGTGTAGGTGCCGCTGTCGCCCTTGAGAGTAAAGGGCCGCTCCCTGAGCTCCACCTCGTGAATATGGTCGAACAGCACCTCGGTATCGAAGCGCTCGGCGTGGCGCTTCATCCGCTCCATCAGCTCGGGGCCCTGGACGCCGGCATCGTCTCCCGGCCAGTTATCCACGTCGGTGGTGGTGGTCAGCTGCCCTCCCGCCTGGATGCCGGTGATCAGCAGCGGCTTGAGATTGGCCCGGGCCGCATAGACGGCCGCGGTGTAGCCGGCCGGACCGGAGCCGAGAATGATCAGGCGCTCGTGACGCGCATCGCTCATGAAGAAACCTCGTCGCAATGAAGATGAAACAGGATCCGGCCATTGTAGCAGCCGTGACGGGGGCTACAGCACCTCATCGTCACGCCCCAGGCTTACCTCCTCCAGTTCACCGTCAACGAGCGAAACCGCAATCCGCAGCTGGATAGGGGCGCAGCAGTGCGGACAGTCCTCCCAGGTCTCCTGGCTGCCCTGGGACACGTCGACCATCAGGTCGAAGGGCATGTCGCAGTAGGGACAATGTACCGGGCGGGTGTCGAGACGCTCTTCATGCATGGCTGACTCCCCTGTGATCGCCGAGTAGCCGTGACAGCGTGATAGCGAGTCGGCGCCCCTTCACGGCGAGGCGGCACCGAAACGACGGGCGGCGCTTGAAACCGGCGCCTATCATGACCATGTATTACCGATGGTCCCAGTAAGGTTCGTTCACTCCCACCGCGAACGCGAGAAGGAGAACCGCATGAGCAACGCATCCCTATCGGATACCCTGCAGACGCTCCAGGCCGGCGACGCCACCTACCACTACTATAGCCTGGCCGAGGCCGCCAAGGCCCTGGGCGACATTGAGCGGCTGCCGATGACCCTCAAGATCCTGCTGGAGAACCAGCTGCGCTTCGCCGATGAGGAGGGGGTCGCACGCGAGGACATGCAGGCCCTGGTCGACTGGCAGAAGACCGCCAGCTCCGACCGCGAGATCGGCTACCGCCCGGCCCGGGTATTGATGCAGGACTTCACCGGCGTCCCCGGGGTGGTGGACCTCGCCTCCATGCGCGCCGCCGTGGAGGCCCTGGGCGAGGACCCGGCCCGGATCAACCCGCTCTCCCGGTGGATCTGGTCATCGACCACTCGGTGATGGTGGACAAGTTCGGCAACCCCACGGCCTTCAGGGACAACGTGGCCATCGAGATGGAGCGCAACCATGAGCGCTACGCCTTCCTGCGCTGGGGCCAGCAGGCCTTCGACAACTTCCGGGTGGTGCCGCCGGGCACCGGCATCTGCCACCAGGTCAACCTGGAGTACCTGGGCAAGACGGTGTGGACCAAGGAGGTGGACGGCAAGACGCTGGCCTACCCCGACACCCTGGTGGGCACCGACTCCCACACCACCATGATCAACGGCCTCGGCGTGCTGGGCTGGGGCGTGGGCGGCATCGAGGCCGAGGCCGCCATGCTCGGTCAGCCGGTCTCCATGCTGATCCCCGAGGTGGTCGGCTTCAAGCTCACCGGCAAGCTGCGCGAGGGCATCACCGCTACCGATCTGGTGCTGACGGTCACCGAGATGCTGCGCGAGAAGGGCGTGGTGGGCAAGTTCGTGGAGTTCTACGGCGACGGCCTCAAGGACCTGCCGCTGGCCGACCGCGCCACCATCGCCAACATGGCGCCGGAGTACGGCGCCACCTGCGGCTTCTTCCCGGTGGACGACGAGACCCTCGCCTATATGCGCCTGACCGGCCGCGACGAGAGCCAGGTGGCGCTGGTAGAGGCCTACTGCAAGGCCCAGGGGCTATGGCGCGAGCCGGGCGCCGAACCGGTCTTCAGCGACACCCTGGCGCTGGACATGGGCGAAGTCGAGGCCAGCCTGGCCGGCCCCAAGCGGCCCCAGGACCGGGTCACCCTCAAGGACATGCAGGTGGCCTTCCAGAAGGTCATGGCCGACGACGGTAAGTCGGTCACCTCCTCCGAGGAGAAGGGCCGGCTGTTCTCCGAAGGCGGCCAGACTGCGGTGGGCGTCGAGGAGAGCTATGAGCACCATGACAGTCAAGCGGTGGACCTCGACGGCGAGGCCTTCCGCCTCGACCCCGGCGCCGTGGTGATCGCCGCCATCACCTCCTGCACCAACACCTCCAACCCCAGCGTGATGATGGCCGCCGGCCTGCTGGCCAGAAAGGCCCGCGAGAAGGGCCTGGCCACCAAGCCCTGGGTGAAGACCTCGCTGGCCCCGGGCTCCAAGGTGGTGACCGACTACCTGGCCGCCGGCGGCGTCCAGGAGGACCTCGACGCCCTGGGCTTCAATCTGGTGGGCTATGGCTGCACCACCTGCATCGGCAACTCCGGCCCCCTGGCCGAGCCCATCGAGAAGGCCATCGAGGACGGCGACCTGGCCGTGGCCTCGGTGCTCTCGGGTAACCGCAACTTCGAGGGCCGCGTGCACCCGCTGGTCAAGACCAACTGGCTCGCCTCGCCGCCGCTGGTGGTGGCCTACGCCCTGGCCGGCAACGTCCAGCGCGACCTGACCCGCGAGTCGCTGGGGGTCGATCGCCACGGCAAGCCGGTCTACCTCCAGGACATCTGGCCCACTCAGGCGGAGATCGCCGAGGCCGTGGAGACGGTCAAGACCGCGATGTTCCGCAAGCAGTACGCCGAGGTGTTCGACGGCGACGAGGTGTGGAAGGCCATCGACGTGCCCGATAGCGAGGTCTATCAGTGGTCTTCCGACTCCACCTACATTCAGCACCCGCCCTTCTTCGAGGGCATGGGCCGCGAGCCCGACGCCACCGAGGACGTCAAGGAGGCCCATATCCTGGCCATGCTGGGCGACTCGGTGACCACCGACCATATCTCGCCGGCCGGCGCCATCAAGCCCGACAGCCCCGCCGGCCGCTACCTGCAGGAGCGCGGGGTCAAGCCGGTGGACTTCAACTCCTACGGCTCACGGCGCGGCAACCACGAGATCATGATGCGCGGCACCTTCGCCAACGTGCGCATCAAGAACGAGATGCTCGACGGCGTGGTCGGCGGCGAGACCCGTCACGTGCCTTCCGGGGAGCAGATGGCGATCTATGACGCCGCCATGCGCTATCAGGAGAAGGGCACGCCGCTGGTGGTAATCGCCGGCAAGGAGTACGGCACCGGCTCCAGCCGCGACTGGGCCGCCAAGGGCACGCGCCTGCTCGGCGTGCGCGCCGTGCTGGCCGAGTCCTACGAGCGCATCCACCGCTCCAACCTGATCGGCATGGGCGTGGTGCCGCTTCAGTTCCCTGAAGGGGAAAGCCGCAAGAGTCTCGGCCTTACCGGCGACGAAAAGGTCTCCATCGAAGGGCTCGATGCTCTCACCCCGGGCGGCCAGGTCAAGGTGACCGTCAAGAGCGACAAGGGCGAGAAGAAGCTGGATGCGCTCTGCCGCATCGACACTGCCAATGAGCTGGAGTACTACCGCCACGGCGGCATCCTGCACTATGTGCTGCGCAAGATGATTGGGTCGGCCTGACAGGACGGCCTTACAGGCGGGCCTGAGGCCCGCCCCCATCACAGCAGTGAAAGCCCCCGACGGGGGCTTCTTTTCTTCGAGGTTCGAGGTTCGAGGTTCGAGGTTCGAGGTTCGAGGTTCGAGGTTCGAGGTTCGAGGTTCGAGGTTCGAGGTTCGAGGTTCGAGGTTCGAGGTTCGAGGTTCGGGCAGCATGCTAGCTCGTAGCCCGAGCCCCGTCGTCCGTGGCTCGGAATCTAGGCTTTGCCCGAAAAGTCGGCGAGCGAAGACCAGACAAGGCAAAAATCGGCGAAAAGACGGAGTTTACGTGGTGTAAATGAGTACTTTGAGCCGATTTTTAACGCTGTATGGTCGAGCGCAGCCAGTTTTCGGACGGAGCCTAGAACGAGCGGCGGCGGTAGCGCCGATACTCCGGCGTCCAGCAGTTGCGCTCGATCGACTCGCGCAGCTTGATGCCGTCGGTCTTCAGGGCCACGCCCTCCTGCTGGGCCTGGGCGGCTACCTCGAAGGCGATCGCCTTGGAGAGCTCGCGAATCTGTGACAGCGGCGGCAGCAACGCGCCCTCGCCCTGCTTGACCAGCGGCGCCTCGCGGGCCAGCGCCCGGGAAGCGGTCATCAGCATCGCATCAGTGACGCGCTTGGCCCCGCTCGCCACCACGCCCAGGCCGATGCCGGGAAGATATAGGCGTTGTTGCACTGGGCAATGGGGTAGGAGGTGCCGTCGTAGACCACCGGCTGGAAGGGGCTTCCGGTGGCCACCAGCGCCTGGCCGTCGGTCCAGTTGAGCACGTCCCAGGGGGTCGCCTCGGCCCGCGAGGTGGGGTTGGAGAGCGGCATGATCAGCGGCCGTTCGCAGCCGGCATGCATGGCTCGCACCACGTCCTCGGTAAAGATCCCTTTCTGGCCACAGACCCCGATGAGCACGGTAGGCTTCACCTGGCGGGCTACCTCCAGCAGCGACTGGCCATCCCAGCCCTCGGTGAGGGCAGGGTCGTGGGCCAGGCGGAGCTGAAAGTCGCGCAGCCACGCCTGGTCCGAGGTCACCAGGCCTTCCCGGTCGACCATGAAGATGCGGCTGCGCGCCTCCTTCTCGGAGAGCCCTTCGGCCTGCATGGCCACCACCACCTGCTCGGCGATACCGCAGCCGGCCGAGCCGGCCCCCACGAACACCACCCGCTGCTGGGCCATGCGCTCGCCGCGTGCCTGGCAGGCCGCCATCAGGGTACCCACGCAGACCGACGCGGTCCCCTGAACATCGTCATTGAAGCAGCACAGCTCGTTGCGGTAGCGCTCCAGCAGCGGCAGGGCATTGGCCTGGGCGAAGTCCTCGAACTGCAGCAGCACATTGGGCCAGCGCCGCTTCACCGCGGCAATGAAGGTCGCGATGAAGGCGTCGTACTCCTCCTGGGAAATGCGCGGATGCCGCCAGCCCATGTACATGGGGTCGTCGAGCAGCGCCTGATTGTTGGTGCCCACGTCGAGCATGATCGGCAGCGTATAGGCCGGGCTGATGCCGCCGCAGGCGGTATAGAGCGCCAGCTTGCCGATGGGGATGCCCATGCCGCCGATGCCCTGGTCGCCCAGCCCCAGGATGCGCTCACCGTCGGTGACCACGATGACCTTGACCCTGTCCTTGGTGGCACTGCGCAGGATGTCGTCCATGCGGTCGCGGTCGTTGTAGGCGATGAACAGCCCGCGATGGTTGCGATAGATATTGGAAAACTCTTCGCAGGCCTTGCCCACCGTCGGGGTATAAATGATCGGCAGCATCTCCTCGAGATGCTCCGAGACCAGGCGGTAGTAGAGGGTCTCGTTATCGTCCTGGATGGCACGCAGGTAGATGTGCCGGTCCAAGTCGCTATGGCACTGCCGGTACTGGCGATAGGCCCGCTCGAGCTGCTCTTCGATGGTCTCCACCGCCTGGGGCAGCAGGCCGATCAGGTTGAACTCGAGCCGCTCCTCCTGGGTGAAGGCGCTGCCCTTGTTGAGCAGCGGCATCTCGAGCAGCGGAGGGCCAGCATAGGGAATGTAGAGTGGGCGTTTGGGTTCGATGGTCATCTCTGATCTCGATGCAGTGACTGGAAACCGGGCCGTGGGCGCTCTACCGGCGCCTTAGGCCCCAACTCTACCATGCCCGAAACGCCAGCGCCCCGGGCTGAGCCGGGGCGCTGACAAGGCCATTGGGAGTTAACAGCCCTTGGCGACCGGCCGACGGGCCACTTCGCCCTCGAAGAACAGCGGGCGCAGTTTGACGCCGACCATGTTGCCGGCAAAGCCGGCCACCAGCCATACCCAGCCGTGCAGGCTGCCCGAAGCGATGCCGCTGAAATAGGCGCCGATATTGCAGCCGAAGGCCAGGCGCGCCCCGTAGCCAAGCATCAGCCCGCCAATCACTGCCGCCAGCAGCGATTTCAAGGGGATGCGGAAGTTCGGCGCGAAGCGGCCCGCCAGGGAGGCGGCGACCAGCGCCCCGACCATGATGCCGACGTTCATCACCGTGGTGATATCGCGCCACACGCTGGCCTGCAGCGCCGCGGCGTTGCCGGGCGACTGCCAGTACCCCCAGGCCGAGACATCACCGCCCAGCAGCTCGAAGCCCTTGGCCCCCCACAGCGCGAAGGCCGAGGTGATGCCCCAGGGCCGGCCGGCCAGGGCCAGGGTGACGTAGTTGAGCAGCGCCAACGCTACCGCGCCGGCCAGCAGCGGCCAGGGGCCGGTGAGCCAGCGCCGATTACCGACGTCGACCCTGGGCACCTGCTCCAGCTGGCCATGACGGCGTCGCTCCATCACCACGGTCAGCGCGGCGATGGCGGCAAACAGTGCCAGGCTCACGGCGATGCCGCCAACGACGCCCGCCTCGGTGACCAGCGAAGTCGGCCGGAAGGCCGGCAGGCTCTGCCACCAGGCGAAGTGGGCGCTGCCGATCACCGAGCCGACGATGAAGAACAGCAAGGTGACGAGCATCCGGGCGTTGCCGCCGCCGGCGGTGAACAGGGTGCCCGAAGCACAGCCACCGCCCAGCTGCATGCCGAGGCCGAACAGAAAGGCGCCGACCACCACGGAAACACCGATGGGCGCCACGAAGCCAAAGACCGGCTGGCCGAACAGACTCCGGCCCCCAGCGCCGGGAAGAACAGCACCACGGCAATGGCCAGCATCACCATCTGGGCGCGCAGACCACGCCCTCGGCGCTCGGTGATGAACACCCGCCAGGCGGCGGTGAAGCCAAAGGCGGCATGGTAGAGGACCATGCCCAGTAGTCCGCCCACCACCATCAGCAAGCCGGTACGAGCGCCAAAGGCCAGGCCAACCGCCAGGGCACCCAGCAGCAGCAGGCCGGCGGCACTGGCCGACAGGGAGAGCCGGAAACGCGAAGAAGCAGCGAGGTCACTCATGGCAGTCTCTCTGGATGGCATCAGGGAAGGCGGGACGCGATGATATCAAGCATGCTAATAACCTACACACAGAACGTAAAAGAATTCAGGGGACGGTCTTCAGGTCGAAAGCGAATAGATCGATCGGCGCTATCCGGCGGATAGGCATCGAGCATCGATGAGAACCGCGAAGGGCTCTGGGCCCCTTTCATCAAACAGGTATCATCCGACAAGGGGCCGACTAGATAAAACGTCCCAGCCCTGCCGCCACCCGTAGACGATCCATGAAGGGGGCGGCTTCGGCCCGGGCACGCTCGGCGCCTTTCTGCAGCACCCGCTCGATATGGGCGGGGTCTTCCATCAGCCCCTGGTAGCGCTCGCGCGGCTCACGCAGGTGCTCGTTGAGGTAGTCGAAGACCCGATTCTTGGCCTCGCCCCAGCCGATACCATTTTCGTAGTCGCGCCGCAGCTCGGCGCGCTGCTCCGGGGTCGCGAAGGCCGAGTAGATCTGGAACAGCGTGCAGGTGTCGGGATCCTTGGGCTCGCCCGGCTCCAGGGAGTTGGTCTTGATCTTGCGCACCAGCTTCAGCAGCTTCTTCTCGGAGACGAACAGCGGAATGGTGTTGTTGTAGCTTTTGGACATCTTGCGCCCGTCGAGGCCGTTCAGCGTCGCCACGTTGTCATCGACCACCGCCTCGGGCTGGGTGAAGTAGGCCCCCTGGTAGAGGTGGTTGAAGCGTCCGGCGATGTCGCGGGCCATCTCGATATGCTGGATCTGGTCGCGCCCCACGGGCACCCGGTGGGCGTTGAACATCAGAATGTCGGCGGCCATCAGCACCGGGTAGCCGAACAGGCCCATGGTGATGCCCTTGTCGGGGTCCTGATTGCCGGCGGCCTCGTTGTCGGCCACCGCCGCCTTGTAGGCGTGGGCCCGGTTCATCAGCCCCTTGGCGCAGACGCAAGAGAGCATCCAGGTGAGCTCAGGGATCTCGGGAATATCCGACTGCCGATAGAAGATGGCGTTGTCGGTATCCAGGCCCAGGGCCAACCAGGTGGCGGCGATCTCCAGGCGCGATGCCTGGACGCGCTTGGGGTCCTGGCACTTGATCAGCGCATGCAGATCGGCGAGGAAGTAGTAGGACTGGACCGTCGGATCCTGGCTGGCGGCGATAGCGGGCTTGATGGCGCCGACATAGTTGCCCAGATGGGGCGTACCGGTGGTGGTGATACCGGTGAGAACGCGGGTCTTCTCGGAAGCTGCACTCATGGAAAGCGGACTCTGCTGTCGGAAATGCCCGCTATGGTAACGCGAGGCCTCGATCAAGGCGACCGGCCAGGTAGGCAAGGCGGTGGCAAGTCCGCCGCGGCTTTCCCGGCGACAGGCCTTCGTGGAGGCGCTGTGAACCCATCCCTGGGCGCTACCGATGCCATCCCTGGCATCGGACCTCCACTACGGCCTGTCCCCGGCGCCGCTCGCAAGCGGCTGTACTCGACTCTCAACGCACCAGGCGGGCAGCGTCGACGCTCTCCAGGCCGAAGGCTTCGGCCACGGCGCGGTAGGTGACCTGGCCATCGTGGACGTTGAGCCCGGCTCGGAAGTGGGCGTCATCGGTCAGCGCCTGCTTCCAGCCCTTGTCGGCCAGGGCGATGACGAAGGGCATGGTGGCGTTGGTCAGCGCCTGGGTGGAGGTGCGCGCCACCGCCCCCGGCATATTGGCCACGCAGTAGTGCACCACGCCATCGACAATATAGGTCGGATCGGCGTGGGTGGTGGGCCGGCTGGTCTCGAAGCAGCCCCCCTGATCGATGGCCACATCCACCAACACGCTGCCCGGCGTCATCTCGGCGAGCATGGCGCGAGTGATCAGCTTGGGCGCGGCGGCGCCGGGAATCAGCACGGCGCCCACGATCAGGTCGCTCTCGCGCACCGCCTCGTCGATGGCATCGGCGGTGGAGAAGACCGTCTTAATGCGGCCCTGATAGCGGTCGTCGAGCACTTCCAGGCGCGGAATCGAGGTGTCCAGCACGGTGACGTCGGCGCCCAGCCCCAGCGCCATGCGTGCGGCGTTCTCGCCCACCACGCCGCCGCCGATCACCGCCACCCTGGCCGGCGCCACCCCGGGCACGCCGGGCAGCAGCACGCCGGCGCCGCCCTGGGCCTTCTCCAGGCTGTGCGCGCCGGCCTGAATGGCCATGCGCCCGGCCACGGTGCTCATCGGCGCCAAAAGCGGCAGCCCGCCCTGGGCATCGGTGACGGTCTCGTAGGCGATGCAGGTGGCCCCGCTTTGCATCAGGCCCTGGGTCAACCGCTCTTCGGCGGCGAGGTGCAGGTAGGTGAAGAGCGTCTGGCCGGCGCAAAGGCGTGCCACCTCCTCCGGCTGGGGCTCCTTGACCTTGACGATCAGCTCGGCATCGCGCCACAGCGCCTCGATGTCGCCGTTCAGCTTCGCCCCGGCGGCCTGGTAATCGCGGTCGGCGAACCCCGCTCCCTCGCCGGCACCGGCCTGCACGGCCACGGCATGGCCGCGGGCCACCAGCTCCCGGGCGCCGCTGGGGGTCAGGGCGACGCGATACTCATGGTTCTTGATCTCCTTGGGGACGGCAATCTTCATGGCACCTCCGGTGATGAAAGCGGGCAACGCTGCAGCATGCTGTCATTACAGCATAAACAGCTCATCCACGAAGGTTACACGGCATGGAATAGTAAAAAATCATATATTGCCGGCCGCCGACCGACGATTTTTCAGATTTGCAGGCACACCACCGCAAGATGCTCGGCCGACTACTCGGTCACCAGAGCCTCGCCATAGGTCGCCAGGTACTCTGCCGGCAGCCGTCTCGGCCGGCCGCTGGAAAGCTCGATGCAGGCGAAGCGGGTCCGCGCCCGCAGCAGGGTCCTGCCATCCTCGGGGCGCAAGAGCTGGAAGCGGCGGGTCAGGGTCAGGCGACCGTCGCAGCCGACGATCCAGGTGGCCAGCCGCAGCCGGTCGCCCTCGAAGGCCGGAGCAAGGTAGTCCAGCTCATGGCGGTGCACGGCCATGGCCCGGTCCAGGGCCCGATACCGGGCCAGGTCCAGTCCCAGACGCTCGGAGTGGGCCCAGCTGACCCGCTCCACCCAGCGCAGGTACTCGGCGTTGTTGGCATGGCCGTACTCGTCGATGGCCGAGGCCTCGACGCGGATATCGATCACGAACGGGTCGGGCAGATCCCAGCTCACCTCAGCGCTCCTTGTCGTCCCATTGGCGCTGCGTGCCGCAGTTCCAGCAGGCATCGAAGGCGCCCTCCAGCGGCTCGCCGCAGCCTGGACAGGTCCAGTCGGGTCGCTCGCTCACGCCTTCCAGGGCATCCTGGATCAGCGCCTCGGCCCGCTCGCGATTGTGCGGCGCGACCCACACCTCGGGTTCGCACTCGCCCAGCGGCAGCTCGCCGGCACCGCCGCCGAGGGTCATGTTGCGCAGCTCGGCGGGGATGTCGGCGGCTCTCAGCACGTTGTGCACATGGCTGACCAGCAGCGCATTGCTATGGGCGAAGACACGCACGTACTCGGGCGGCATCGGCATCAGTCCCGAAAGACGCGAACGCCCAGCGCCTTCAGATAGGCGGTCTCGGGGATCGCCGGATGCACCGGGTGGTCCGCCGCCTGGTGCCCCTGATAGATCAGTTGGCCGTGACGGTCCTGATGGCGCACCGCCCCGCGCACCACCTCCACCAGCCGCTCCGGCGCCAGATGCATGGAGCAGGAGGCAGAGAGCAGCAGGCCGTCGCGCCCCAGCAGGCGCATCGCCTCGCGGTTGAGCCGCGAATAGGCGCGCTCGCCGTTGGGAATGTCCTTGCGCTTCTTGACGAACGCCGGCGGGTCGAGGATCACCACGTCGAACTGCTCACCGTCCGCCTTGAGGGCCGCCAGGGCCTCGAAGGCATCGCCCTCGCCCACCGCCACCTGCTCATGAAGGCCGTTGAGGGCGGCATTGTCGGCGACGCGCTCCAGCGCCTGAGCGCTGGCATCCACGCAGAGCACCTCTCTGGCGCCGTGGGCGGCGGCCTGGATGCCCCACCCCCCCACGTAGCTGAACAGGTCGAGCACCCGCTTGCCCGCTACCAGGCCGTTGAGCCAGGCGCGGTTGGCGCGGTGATCGAAGAACCAACCGGTCTTCTGGCCGTCGAGCACCGGCGCCTCGAAGCGCACGCCGTTCTCCTCCAGCGGCACCGGCCCCTCAAGCGTCCCCTTGACCACCGTCACCCGGGACTCTAGCTGCTCCTGGCGGCGCCCGGAGGAGTCGTTCTTGAACACGATGACCCGAGGCGACAGCACCTTGTCCAGGGCCGCCACGACTTCCTCGGCGAGGCGCTCCATGCCCAGGGTATTGAGCTGCACCACCACCACATCGTCGAAGCGGTCGACCACCAGGCCGGGCAGCAGGTCGCCCTCGCCGTGCACCAGCCGATAGAAGGGCTTGGGATAGAGGCGTTCGCGCAGCGCCAGGGCCTGGTTGAAGCGATGCACCAGCAGCGAGCGGTCGAGGCGCATGTCGGCATCGCGGGAGACCACCCGGGCACAGATCAGCGAGTGCGGGTTGACGTAGGCCACGCCCATGGCCTTGCCGTTGGCGGCTTCCACCACCGCCTGGGCCCCGGCCTCGAAGCCTTGCAGCGGCGTGACCTGGGTGTCGACCTCGTTGGAGTAGAGCCACAGGTGGCCGGCCTTGAGGCGGCGGTCGGCGTTCTTCTTGAGGCGCAGGCGCTGGGTAACGGGGTTGGTCGTCATAAGATCGTCTCGGCTAGGCGGGCGATGGGCGCATCGGCCCGGGAAATCATCGAATCTGGCAATTCATCAGTGTTGGCAGCGACCACAGAAGACACTGGCGCGCTGCCCCAGCGTGACTCGGCGTAGCTCGGCGCCACAGCGCCGACAGGGTTCGCCGTCGCGACCGTAGACGTTGAGCCGCTGCTTGAAGTAGCCGGGTTCGCCGGTGCCGCCGACGAAGTCGCGCAGGGTGGTGCCGCCCTGCTGGATGGCCGCGGCCAGCACCTCCTTGGCCGCCGCGGCCAGCCGGTCGTAGCGCGGGCGGCTGATCCGCCCGGCGGCGCGACGGGGATCGATCCCGGCCAGAAACAGCGCCTCGGCGGCGTAGATATTGCCCACACCCACCACCACGGCATTGTCCATCAGGAAGGGTTTCACGCCGAGGCGACGCCCTCGTGACAGCGTATACAGCCGCTCACCGTCAAAGGCCTCGGAGAGCGGTTCCGGCCCCAGCCGCGCCAGCCGCGGGTCCCGTTCGGCGCTTCTCGCCAGCCAGTCGACGAAGCCGAAGCGGCGCGGGTCATGGTAGCGCAGCACGGCACCATCCTGGAGTACCAGGTCAAGGTGGTCGTGCTTCCTGGGCAGCTCCCCCAGCCGGACGATGCGCAGGCTCCCGGACATGCCCAGGTGCCAGATCAGCGCCGACGCCTCGCTCCCGGCCTCGGCCAACGGCATCAGCAGGTACTTGGCCCGCCGCCCCAGGCGACCGATATGCGCGCCCACCAGCCGGTCGATGAGATCATCCGGCACCGGCAGGCGCAGCCGCGGCTGGCGCACCACCACCTCGACGATCTCGCGCCCCTCCACGTGGGGGGCGATACCGCGGCGGGTGGTTTCGACTTCGGGCAGTTCGGGCATGGCGGCGCTCAACGGCTGGACGAGCGGAGCTCAGATACGCCTGAACCCGACCGCGGGGCCGGGTTCAGGAGGACAGGCGGGTTAGGGCCTGCGGTGGAAGCGATCAAGCCTTACTTGATCTTGGCTTCCTTATACATCACATGCTTGCGGACCACCGGATCGTACTTTTTGAACTCGAGCTTGTCCGGAGTGTTCCGCTTGTTCTTGTCGGTGGTGTAGAAGTGGCCGGTACCGGCGCTGGACACCAACTTGATCTTGTCACGCATGACTGCTGTCTCCCTGGAGTGGTTCGCTTAGACGGCTTCGCCGCGCTTGCGCAGATCGCTGAGCACCGCGTCGATGCCGCGCTTGTCGATGATGCGCATGCCCTTGGAGGAGACGCGCAGCTTGACGAAGCGACCCTCGGACTCCACCCAGAAGCGGTGGCTGTGCAGGTTCGGCAAGAAACGACGGCGGGTCTTGCGCTGGGAGTGTGAAACGTTATTACCGGTCACCGGGCGCTTGCCGGTAACCTGACATACTTTGGACATTGGAGCCTCCAACCGCTTGGCCAGGTAGATCAGTACCTGAGTGTTCAAAACCTGTCGGGCAAACCGGGCGATCCCGCGAAAGTTAACCCCAGGGAATTCAAAGGCTGCACTTTATAGCAGAGTGTGCCCCTACAGGCAACAAGTAGCCGCGTATTCTACACTCCCTACCCCCTCTCCCGCAAGCTTTCATGCCTTACGGGCTTTGCCGGCGGCAAAGAGTTACCCACCTTGATCAGCCATCGGGCCAATCTTGAGCCACACTGAAAGAGCTCGGATGGTCAAGACGTTATAAATCGCCCACCAACGTTGCCACTCCGCTGCAGGAGTAGCTTCAGCTCCGGTCCGACGCTTCCGCGACTGGAGGCCGCAAGCCTCCCGGCAGTGTTGCCGAGGTTGGCGGTCATCGCCGGCGCTGCAGCCTCCGCCGAGGCGCCAGGCGGCGCCAGTCGCGATGCGGAGCAGCGCTCCTACAGCTGCCTTTTCTTATATAGGAGTAGCTTCACTAGAGGCGCAGGCCTGTCGCCGGAACAGCCTCGAGCACTGAAGGAAAGCACTACGGGCTGCTTCGCCCGCTGAAGCGGCCTCTCACAGATTCCGGCTGCCCCATCAAAGCCAGCCGCGCTCGGCGAAGGACACCACCTCCCCATCGCCCACCACGAAGTGGTCCAGCACCCGGACCTCGAACAGCCCCAGGGCCTCGCGCAGGCGCTCGGTGATGCGCCGGTCGGCGTCGGACGGCTCGGCCACCCCGGAGGGGTGGTTGTGGGCGAAGATGATGGCCCCGGCGCCCAGCTCCAGGGCACGCTTCGCCACTTCCCGGGGATAGACCGAGGCGCTGTCCAGGGTACCGCGGAACAGCGACTCGAAGCGGATCACCCGATGCTGGCTGTCGAGAAACAGCGCGGCGAACTCCTCGTGGCCCAGGTGGCGCAGCTGCGATGCGAGATAGGCACGCACCAGCGTTGGCGATGTCAGGGCGTTGCCGCGGGCCAGCTGGCTGGCCAGGTGGCGACGCGACAGCTCCAGGGTCGCCTGCAGCTGAACGAACTTGGCCGTGCCCAGGCCGCGCTCGGCGCAGAAGCGCTCCCGCTCGGCCTCGAGCAGCGGGCGCAGGCCACCGAACGCCGTCAGCAAGTCCCGCGCCAGGTCCACCGCCGAGCGGCCGGCCACCCCCACGCGCAGAAAGATCGCCAGCAGCTCGGCATCGGACAGCGCCTCCGGCCCCAGCGCCAGCAGCTTTTCCCGGGGGCGCTCGCCCTCCGGCCAGTCACGAATCGACATCCCTGTCTCCTCCCTGGGTTGTACTCCACTCCGGCGCCAGCCACGGCCCGGAGGCATCGACGGGTGGCGCTGGCTTGCAGTGTAGTCAATCGAGGGCGACCTGCCGCGGCTGCGCGGGTGACGTCGCGGTGGTAAGGTAGGCGGTCGGATTTCACCGTGGGATTCAGCCATGTCTACGCCGTCGGATCGCCGGGACGCCGGCCGCCGGATCGCCGGCCGCAATATACTGCTTGGCATCAGTGCCGGCATCGCCGCCTACAAGAGCGCACAGCTCGCCCGCCTGCTCAAGCAGGCGGGAGCCGAGGTGCGGGTGGTCATGACCGAGGGCGCCCAGGCCTTTATTACGCCGCTGACCTTGCAGGCGCTCTCCGGCGAACCCGTCCGTACCTCGCTGCTCGACCCCGAGGCGGAGGCCGGCATGGGCCATATCGAGCTGGCCCGCTGGGCGGATCTGATCCTGATCGCCCCGGGCACCGCCGACCTGATGGCGCGCCTGGCCGCCGGCATGGCGGACGACCTGCTCACCACCCTGTGCCTGGCCAGCGACGCCGAGAAGGTCATGGCGCCGGCCATGAATCAGGCCATGTGGCGGCATGTGGCCACCCAGCGCAACGCGCAGCAGCTGATCGACGACGGCTGGCGGCTGCTGGGGCCGGACAGCGGGGACCAGGCCTGCGGCGACGTCGGCCCGGGGCGCATGCTCGAGCCCGAGGCGATCCTCACCGCCCTGGACGCCGCCGCCGACACCGGGCCTGCCGTCGGGCCGGAGCCGGCCCGGGGCCTGCATATCGTGATCACCGCCGGGCCGACCCGCGAGCCGCTGGATCCGGTGCGCTATCTCTCCAACCACAGCTCCGGCAAGATGGGCTACGCCCTGGCCGAGGCCGCCGCCGCCCTGGGTGCACGGGTCACCCTGATCAGCGGCCCGGTGTCGCTGGCGACGCCCGAAGGCGTGGAGCGCCTCGACGTGGAGACGGCCGTCGAGATGGACGAGGCCGCCCGGCGGCTCGCCGAGGGCTGCGACATCTTCATCGGCTGCGCGGCGGTGGCCGACTACCGGGCACAGACCCTGGCCGAGCACAAGATCAAAAAGACCGAGGGCGAGGACGGGCTGACCCTGAAGCTGGTCAAGAATCCCGATATCATTGCCGGCGTCGCCGCCCGCCGCGACGCGGCGACCCGCCGCCCCTTGGTGGTGGGATTCGCCGCCGAGACCCGCGACCTGGAACGCTACGCCCGCGACAAGCTGACCCGAAAGGGGCTGGACATGATCGTCGCCAACGATGTCTCCCAGGCGGGGCTCGGCTTCGGCGCCGACGACAACGCCGCCCTGCTGATGTGGCGCGACGGCGAGGGTGAAGGCGGCGAAGCGCTGGCGCCCCAGCCCAAGGCCCAGCTGGCCCTGGCCGTCATCGAGCGGGCGCTCGACTGCCTGCCCGAGCGCCCGGCCCACTGACCCCGACTGAATTCGCTGCAACGGAAGCCCCGATGACCGACACGACACCCCCTTCTTCTCTCGACCGGCCGCGGCTCGCCGTCAAGCTGCTCGACGAGCGCCTGCGCGACTACCTGCCCCGCTACGCCACCGACGGGGCAGCCGGCATGGACCTCCGCGCCCTGCTCGACGCCCCCCTGACCCTCGAACCCGGCCAGTGCGAGCTGGTGCGCACGGGCCTGGCCATCCATATCGCCGACCCCGGGCTTGCCGGCATGATCCTGCCCCGCTCGGGGCTCGGCCACAAGCACGGCATCGTGCTCGGCAACCTGGTGGGCCTGATCGACTCCGACTATCAGGGCGAGCTGATGATCTCCACCTGGAACCGCGGCAACGCTCCCTTCGTGCTGGAGCCCTTCGAGCGCCTGGCCCAGTATGTGCTGGTGCCGGTGGTGCAGGCCGAGCTCGAGGTCGTCGACGACTTCGAGGCCAGCCTGCGCGGCGTGGGCGGCTTCGGCAGCTCGGGCCGCCACTGATTGCCAAGGATACGACCCATGACAGCTGACCCGACCCCGACCGTTTCCGCCTCGATCTTCCGCGCCTACGATATTCGCGGCATCGTCGACGACACCCTCACCGAGGCGAGCGTGGAGCAGATCGGCCACGCCATCGGCAGCGAGGCCGCCGCCCGCGGCGAAGCCACCGTGGTGGTGGCCCGCGACGGCCGCCTCTCCGGGCCGCGCCTGGCCGCCGCCCTGACCCGCGGCCTCAACGCCGCCGGTCGCGACGTCATCGATATCGGCATGGTGCCCACCCCGGTGCTCTACTTCGCCACCCATGTGCTCGACGGCACCGCCTCCGGGGTGATGGTCACCGGCAGCCACAACCCCCGGACTACAACGGCTTCAAGATCGTGCTCGGCGGCGAGACCCTCTCCGGCGAGGCGATCACCTCGCTCTACCGGCGCATCGCCGACGGCGACCTGACCGAGGGCCAGGGCAGTGTGCGCGAAGAGGACGTGCGCGAGGCCTATCTGGCGCGCATCCTCGATGACGTCCGGCTCGACCGCCCGCTCAAGGCGGTGGTGGACTGCGGCAACGGCGTGGCCGGCGAGCTGGGCCCGGCGCTGATCGAGAGGCTCGGCGCCGAGACGGTCCCGCTGTTCGCCGAGATCGACGGCACCTTCCCCAACCACCATCCGGATCCGGGCAAGCCGGAAAATCTGGTCGACCTGATCCGCACCGTGAAGGAGACCGATGCCGACATCGGCCTGGCCTTCGACGGCGACGGCGACCGCCTGGGGGTGATCACCCCGCCGGCGAGCTGATCTACCCCGACCACCTGATGATGGCCTTCGCCGAGGACATGCTCTCCCGCAACCCCGGCGCCAAGGTGATCTTCGACGTCAAGTGCACCGGCAACCTGGCCCGGGTGATCGATGAGGCCGGCGGCACCCCCGAGATGTGGCGCACCGGCCACTCCCTGATCAAGGCGCGCATGAAGGAGACCGGCGCGCCGCTCGCCGGGGAGATGAGCGGGCACATCTTCTTCAAGGAACGCTGGTACGGCTTCGACGACGGCCTCTACGGCGCCGCCCGACTGCTGGAGATCCTCTCCCATCAGGGCGACGACGCCGACACCTTCTTCGCCCGCTACCCCCAGGACATCGGCACCCCGGAGATCAACGTCACCGTCACCGACGAGACCAAGTTCGAGCTCGTGGCGAAGCTGGCCCGGGAAGGCGACTTCGGCGACGACGGCGTCAAGACCACCCTGGACGGCATCCGCGTCGACTATCCCGACGGCTGGGGCCTGTGCCGGGCTTCCAACACCACCCCGGTGCTGGTGCTGCGCTTCGAGGGCAAGAGCGAGGCCGCCCTCGAGCGCATCCGTAACCGCTTCGCCAAGGCCCTGCAGCAGGTGGACCCGACCCTGTCGCTGCCGCACTGAGCGGCCGCGACCCCGCATTCGAAAGGAATCCGCTCATGACCGAACAGACCCGCGACCCCCGCCTGGTAGTCGAGGTACTCTCCGAGGCGCTGCCCTATATCCAGCGCTTCTCCGGCAAGACCGTGGTGGTCAAGTACGGCGGCAACGCCATGACCGAGGACACCCTGATCGACTCCTTCGCCCGCAACATGGTGCTGATGAAGGAGGTGGGCATCAATCCGGTGGTGGTCCACGGCGGCGGCCCGCAGATCGGCGACCTCCTGGCCAAGCTCAAGATCGAGTCGCGCTTCGTCAATGGCATGCGGGTCACCGACGCCGAGACCATGGACGTGGTAGAGATGGTACTGGGCGGGCTGGTCAACAAGGGCATCGTCAACCTGATCAACCAGTGCGGCGGCAAGGCGATCGGTCTGACCGGCAAGGACGGCAGTCAGATCCGCGCCCGCCAGCTCAAGGTGGAGCATCAGACCCCGGAGATGACCGTCCCGAGATCATCGACATCGGTCACGTCGGCGAGGTGGAGCATATCTCCACGGACCTCATCGAGATGCTCGCCGAGCGGGACTTCATTCCGGTGATCGCGCCCATCGGCGTCGACGAGGCGGGGCACAGCTACAACATCAACGCCGACCTGGTGGCCGGCAAGGTGGCCGAGGCGCTCTGTGCCGAGAAGCTGATGCTGCTGACCAACGTGGCCGGGCTGATGAACGCCGAGGGCGAGGTGCTCACCGGGCTCACCACCGCCCAGGTGGACGCCCTGATCGCCGACGGGACCATCCACGGCGGCATGCTGCCCAAGATCCGCTGCGCCCTGGAAGCGGTCAAGGGCGGCGTGGCCAGCGCCCATATCATCGACGGCCGGGTGCCTCATGCCACCCTGCTGGAGATCTTCACCAACGCCGGTGTCGGCACCCTGATCACCGACGCCGAGTCGCCGGGCCAGGGCGCTGACTGACCCCGCAGCCTGGTCCGGGCGGTGACGCTCGAATCAGGATGTCGCAAGGCTCATCATCGAATCGGACAACCAAGAAGAACCGACCAACATGACGCAGGCAACTCCCCCTCCCAGCCGGCGCGAGCAGATCCTGCAGGCGCTCGCCCTGATGCTGGAGGAAGACAGTGGAAAACGCATCACCATCGCGGCCCTGGCCCGGCAAGTGGGCGTCTCCGAGGCCGCGCTCTATCGCCACTTTCCCAGCAAGGCGCGGATGTTCGAAGGGCTGATCGGCTTCATCGAGGAGTCGCTGTTCGAACGCATTACCCGTATCCTGGAGGAGGTACCCGAGGCGGTGCCACGCTGCGGGCAGATTCTTACCCTGCTGCTCGCCTTCGCCGAGAAGAACCCGGGGCTTTCGCGGCTGCTCGACGGCGGCGTGCTCACCGGTGAGACGGCGCGGCTGCGGCTGCGTATCCACCAGCTGTTCGAGCGCCTCGAGACCCAGCTCAAGCAGGTGCTGCGCGAGGCCGAGCTGCGCGAGGGGCGTCGCACCCGGCTACCGGCCTCGGCCACCGCCAACCTGCTGCTGGCCCACGCCGAGGGGCGCATCGCGCAGTACGTGCGCAGCGACTTCCAGCGCCGCCCCACCGAGCACTGGGAGGATCAGTGGGCGCTGCTCTCGGCCCAGCTGCTGCGAGAGAGCCCGCAGACGGTATAAAGGAAAGGTTCATCGCAGACTGGCGTGAACTTACCCTGTAGGAGGGAGCTTCAGCTCGCGAAGTAGCGCGCAGCGCTACCCATGGGGCGCCTGCGGCGCCTTCGCCCGGCAGAGCCGGCCTCCCACCATAAAGCCTGCCAAGCATGTTCACGCTAAAGCGCGAAGCGCCAAACGAAAAGGAGCAAGCCAAGGGGTTACCTTGAGGCTTGCTCCTCGTCGCTTGTCACTCGGTGCTCTTACGCCGCCAGGGTATCGCCCAGCTGCTGCTTGAGCTTCTTCATGGCGTTCTTTTCAAGCTGGCGGATGCGCTCGGCGGAGACGCCGTAGACGTCGGCCAGCTCGTGCAGGGTCGCCTTGTCCTCTCCCAGCCAGCGCTGCTGCAGGATATCGCGGGAGCGATCGTCCAGGGCCGAGAGCGCGGTCTGTAGCCGGCGACTGGCATCGTCTTCCCAGTCGCTGTCCTCCAGCTGCGAGGCCGGATCCGCGCCGGTGTCGTCCAGGAAATGCACCGGCGCCTGGTAGGCCGACTCTTCGTCGTCACCGGGCGAGGCATCGAAGCCGGCATCGTGGGCCGACAGCCGCCCCTCCATCTCGCGCACCACCTCCGGCTTGACGTCGAGGTCCTTGGCGATGGCGTCGACCTCGTCGTTGTTGAGCCAGGCCAGGCGCTTCTTGGCGCTGCGCAGGTTGAAGAACAGCTTGCGCTGGGCCTTGGTGGTGGCGATCTTGACGATGCGCCAGTTGCGCAGCACGAACTCGTGAATCTCGGCCTTGATCCAGTGCACGGCGAAGGAGACCAGGCGCACGCCCTGGTTGGGATCGAAACGCTTGACCGCCTTCATCAGGCCGACGTTGCCTTCCTGGATGAGGTCGGCCTGGGCCAGCCCGTAGCCGGAGTAGCTGCGCGCGATATGCACGACGAAGCGCAGGTGCGACAGCACCAGACGGCGCGCCGCTTCCAGGTCGCCCTCGTCGTGCAGGCGAAAGGCCAGCTCGCGCTCCTCCTCGGCGGTCAGCATCGGAATGGTGTTGACCGCCTGGATGTACCCGTTCAGGTCATGCCCTGGGGATAGTTGACCCACCGGCAGAAGACTGGTGCTCATGTGCAGGGTGTCTCCCTTTGAACCGTACATGCATGGTATTCGGTGTCGCCGCCTTTGACGGCAGCTGACGAAGATCGTTCCGTCCTGGCTGGCGCGGCGGGGAGATGCCTTGCGCCCGCCCCTCGCTAGCGAGGCCGCACCTGGGCCAGGTGGCGGCTTACGGCGATCCAGGCGCCCAGCCAGCCTAGTAGTGTACTGCACAACAGCAGGATTGCCGAGCCCTGACCGCCTAGCCGAGGCAGCTGGTAGGCGGCGCCATAGCTGGCGGCCAGGGCGCTGACCGGGGCCGCCAGCCACTCGTTGCCAAGCGCCAACAGCCCCCAGGCGAAGAGCCCGCCGCCCAGGCCGTACCAGGCGCCGCTGTAGAGGAAGGGGCGCCGCACGAAGGCATGGGTGGCGCCGATCAGCATCACCACCTCGATCTCCTGGCGGCGGCTCTCCACCGCCAGGCGAATGGTGTTGCCCACCACCAGCAGCACCCCCAGGCCGAACAGCACGCCCAACGCCAACGCCACCCGGTGGCCGAGCTCGGCCAGATGGCGCAGCCGCTCGAGCCAGGCCAGGTCGAGGCGCACCTCCTCGATGCCGGATAGCGCCTCCAGCTCCCCGGCCAGCTCACGCACCGCCTGGGGCGCCGGGTCACCGGGCGTCACCACCACGCTGGCCGGCAGCGGGTTATCGTCCAGCCGCCCCAGGGCATCGGCCAGGCCCAGCGCCTGCTGGAACTCCGCCATGCCCTCGGCGGCGGTGATCAGCCGGGTTCGCACGACCGCCGGCTGGGCACCGATGGCTTCCTCGATGCGGGTCGCCTGGGCATCGTCGACGTGCGGCTCCAGGTAGGCGGTCAGGGTGGCGCTCTCGCCCAGCTCGGCGTCGAGCAGCCGGGCGCTGTCCAGGGCCAGCCAGAGAGCGGCCGGCAGCACCAGGGCGATGGCGATGGCCAGCATGGTCAGCAGGCTGCCGACGGGGAAGCGAATCAGCCAGCGAGCGCTGTCCAGGCACATGGCTCGGTGGTGGCGCCCCCAGGCGCGCAGGCGGCTGCCGGACCCGGGGAGGGGCTGCGCGCCCCACGGGGTGCCTGGCGGGCGGCATCCCGGCTCATGCGGCGTCCTCGTCGGCCACCAGGCGCCCGTCGCGCAGTCGCAGGATCCGATGGCGCAGGCGGGCGATCAGCGCCAGGTCGTGGCTGGCGATCATCACCGTGGTGCCGATGCGATTGAAGTCCTCGAACAGCGCCATGATATCGGCGGAGAGCTGAGGATCGAGGTTGCCCGTGGGCTCGTCGGCGAGCAGCAGGGACGGCTTGTTGACCACCGCCCGGGCGATCCCCACCCGCTGCTGCTCGCCCCCGGAGAGCTCGATGGGCAGCGCCCTCTCGCGATGCAGCAGGCCCACCTTGTCCAGGGCCGCCCGCACCCGGCGCGCGGCCTCGCGCGGCTCGACGCCACGAATCTCCAGGGGCAGAGCCACGTTATGATAGATCGAGCGATCGAAGAGCAGTTGATGGTCCTGGAAGACCACGCCGATCTGACGCCGATAGAAGGGGACCTGGCTCGCATGCAGCCGGGCGATGTCGTGGCCGGCCACCAGCACCCGACCGCGGGTGGGGCGCTCCAGGCGCATGATCAGGCGCAGCAGCGAACTCTTGCCCGCTCCCGAGTGGCCCGTGAGAAACACCATCTCGCCGCGGCGCACGCGGAAGTCGAGGTTGGCCAGCGCCTCGAAGCGTCCGCCGTAGCGCTTGCCCACGTGCTCGAAGACGATCATGCCGAGTCGGCATCACGCTCGTCGCCCCGGTCGAACAGGGCATCGACGAAGTCGCGGGCCGCGAAGGGCCGCAGATCATCCAAGGACTCGCCCACCCCAATGAAGCGAATCGGCGTGCCGAGCTGCTTGGCCAGGGCGAAGATGATACCGCCTTTGGCGGTACCGTCGAGCTTGGTCAGGGTGATGCCGGTCACCGGCACCGCCTCGTTGAAGGTGCTCGCCTGGGAGAGCGCGTTCTGCCCGGTGCCGGCGTCGAGCACCAGCATCACCTCGTGGGGAGCCGCGGCATCCACCTTGGCCATCACCCGATGCACCTTCTTGAGCTCCTCCATGAGGTGCGACTTGTTGTGCAGCCGCCCGGCGGTATCGGCGATCAGCACGTCGATGCCCCGCGCCTTGGCGGCCGACACCGCGTCGAAGATCACCGAGGCGCTGTCGGCACCGGTGTGCTGGGCGATCACCGGCACCTCGTTGCGCTCGCCCCACACTTTGAGCTGCTCCACCGCGGCGGCCCGGAAGGTGTCGCCGGCAGCCAGCATCACGCTTCTGCCCTCGCGCTGGAAGCGCTGGGTCAGTTTGCCGATGGTGGTGGTCTTCCCGACGCCGTTGACGCCCACCACCAGGATCACGAAGGGCCCTTCGCCCTTGGAGGGCAGCGTCAGCGGCAAGGCCACGGGGTCGAGCATGGCGCCGAGCTCCTCCTGCAGCGCCCCATAGAGGGCCTGGGGATCCTTGAGCTCCTTGCGCGACACCCGCTCGGTGAGGCGGTCAATGATCTCGGTGGTGGCCTCGATGCCCACGTCGGCCATCAGCAGCTGCGTCTCGAGGTCCTCGAGCAGCTCATCATCGATCTGCTTCTTGCCGAGAAAGAGCCCGGCGATGCCATCGGTGAGATTGGCCCGGGTCTTGCCGAGACCGGCACGAATACGTGCGAACCAGCCCTTCTTCTCGGAGACCGGCTTCTCCTGCAGCGGCGTGCGTCGCGGCTCTGGCTCCGGCTCCGGCTCCGGCGGCGACTGTGGCTCGGGCTGAGGCTCGGGCTGAGGCTCGGGCGTCAGCGACTCTCCGCGCAGCACCGCATTCTCCTCTTCCCGGTCGAACGCATCGACCGCCTCGGTGCGCTCCCGCGCCTCATCCGCCGCGGGACCGGCCATGGCGCACTCCTCGGCGCGTGGCGCCTCGACCACATCGGGCTCGGCGGGCGCTGGTTGGTCCTCGACCGGCTCGGTGGACACGGCCTCTGCCGGTGCTTCACTCGCCGCTGTCGGCGCCTCCTCGGCGGGGGGACCTCGCGCGTCCTCTCCTCCTCGGGCTGCGGCGACCGCTGATCGTTCTGCTCGTCCTGCTGCTGTTCCTGCTGCTTCTTGCGCTTGAAAAAACCGAACATGGGGGAATTCAACCTCACGGGTGAATGATCGCTACATCCTAACACCGCGCATCATGACTGTGGACAAAGCGGCAGGTACAATTCGCGACCATGACCCGACGCCGCCCTCCCCCTCGTTCGCGCCCCCTCGCCGGCGCTCGCTCGCCCAAGGGCGCCGGCCGCCGGAGCGCCGGCCGCCGGAGCGCCGGCCGCCGGGACGCCGGCCGCCTGCGAATCATCGGCGGCGAATTCCGCCGGCGAGTGCTGCCGGTACTCGACAGCCCCGGCCTGCGCCCGACCCCCGACCGGGTGCGCGAGACGCTCTACAACTGGCTGACCACGGCCACGCCCGGCGCCCGGGTGCTGGATCTCTTTGCCGGCACCGGAGCGCTGGGCCTGGAGTCGCTCTCCCGCGGCGCCCGGGAGGCGCGATTCGTCGAGCGCGACCCCCGCATCGCCGCGGCACTGGCCGATAACCTGGTCACCCTGGGCATCACGACACGCGCCCAGGTGGTCACCGCCGATGCGCTCGACTTCCTCGCCCAGCCCCCACGCCCTTCACTCTGGTGCTGCTTGACCCGCCCTTCCGCCAGGGACTCGCCGCCCCCTGCTGCGCGGCCCTGGAGACGGGCTGGCTGGCAGAAGACGCCTTCATCTATCTGGAGACCGAGGCCGAGCTGACCCCGGCAGTGCCCGAGCACTGGGTACTGCATCGCGAGGTGCGCGCCGGCGATAGCCACGGGCGACTCTTCCGCCGGCTGGGAGACAGCTGACTTAAGAGGGTGATGGCGTCAGGGCCGGCGCCGACGCGGACAAGGCCGCCAAGGGATGCTTGCCGAGCCACAGCCGGCGGCGTTACGCTGCGCCTCGGGAATTCAGCGGCGGGCAGGGGCTCGCCCAGCAGGCATTGTCAGGAGAACAGGATGAGCACCGAACTCTTCAACCGGCTCGAGCAGAAAGTCACCAGCGCCGTGGAGGCCCTGGAACTGCTGAAGATGGAAGCCGAGGAGCTGCGCGAAGAAAACAGCCGTCTCAAGCAGGAGCGCGAGGAGTGGCATCGCCGCATCGAGGCCCTGCTGGGCAAGTTCGATGAGGCGGAGGTGGAAACCAGCCGCTGAGGCCGCCTCGGCCCGCCTATCCCGCCAACGGGCGCGACATCAGCACGGCGTCCTCTCGGGGCTCGCCCGCCGACAGCGGCGGGTAGTAGCCGCGCCGCCGGCCGTCCTCGGCGAAACCTGCCCGCTGATACAGCGCGATGGCGGCGCGATTGCCGGCCCGGACTTCCAGCAGCAGCCGCTCGCTGCGCCAGGCCAGTGCCTGCTCGATCGCCGCCGCCAGCAGCCGCGCCGCCAGGCCGCGCCGGCGCCAGGCGGGCCGCACCAGGATCGCCTCGAGCTCGGCCTCGAAGGGCAGCCTGGCGACCACCGCATGGCCCACCAGCTCGCCTTCCGCCCCCTCGATCGCCAGCACGCAGTGCGCCGCATCGTCCAGCGCGGCGCGCAGCTGCTGGCCCGACCAAGGGCGCGGCTGGGCCGCCTGCTCCAGCGCCGTCAGGCGCGCCAGGTCGGAGGCCCCCAGGCGGCGCAGCCGAAGCTCAGCCGTCTTGAGGCGCATTGCCTTGGGTCGCGCCGATGCCAAGCCAGGCATCCCGCCAGCCAGCCAGGGTCGGCCAGAGGTCGCGCTTAGCCTGGGCGCTGCCGGCCAGCGTCTCCAGGGCGGGGCCCTGCCAGCCGGGCAGCGCCAGCAGCTCGCAGCGACCGTCCTCGAGATTCAGCAGCCGATCCAGCGTCTCGTCACGACCGAACACCAGCACCCGCTCCGGCGCCCAGCCGCGACGCCCGGCCCCTTCGATAAAAGCACACAGCCCTTCACGCGCCTCTTCCAGCGGCGCCTCCACCGGCAGCCCTTCCACCTGCGGCCAGTGGAACGCCTGAAAGGCGGGCGGCTGCTCGGGCACCACCCCGGCGGCACGCAGCAGGTTGCCCAGCAGCCGCAGCGCCACGGCATCCGGCGCCCGCGAGCCCGGCAACAGCAGCAGCCAGCGGCCGTCGAGGCAGGCCACCTGCAGGTCGAAGCGCAGCGGTTCGGGGGCGGGGGCCGCCGCCTCCGAGCCCCGGGGCGATTCGGCCAGCGACGTCGACGATGGCGCGCCCTCCGGCACCTCGCCGCCCAGCAGCTGTCGGGCGCGCCCGGGGCCACGCGACTCACGGGGCGGAACCGGCACAGGGGCCGGCGCGGGCAGCGTCTCGCGCGGCTCATCGAGCAGCGCATGCAACCGCTCGCCGGGCGGTGTCGGCTCGGGGGCGGCCGGCAGCTCCCAGTCGCAGGCCTCGCTGGGCCTGGCGTTGGGCAGCCGATAGCGGGCCACCCAGGCCGTCAGGCCCATGGCCTCCAGGTACTGCAGGCGATGCGGCTCGGCTGTCACGCGCCGGCGCCGCTGCAGTTGGGCGACGCCGGTCGGTCCTCGCCGCGGGCGACCCACTCCTCGGGCGTGTAGAGATGCAGCGCCAGGGCGTGTACCGGCCCGGCGAGCTCGTCGGCCAGCTTCGCATAGACCTGCTGATGGCGCTTGACCGGCATCAGGCCCTCGAAGCGGGAGGATACCAGGGTGACCTTGAAGTGGGTCTCGGAGTTGGCGGGCACGGCGTGCCGGTGGCTCTCGTTTTCCACCGCCAGATGGGTGGGCTCGAGGGCCTGCAGCTTCTGTTCAATCTCGGCCTGAATGCTCATGGGGGCTCCTCGATGGTGGCTGTGAGGCCATTGTACTCTCTTGGCCGGCGCCCGACGACGCCAGCCGCTGCGCGGCACCGGCCAGCGGTACCCGGGCCAGGCTGGCCGCCAGCGCCAGCGCGCAGGCCGCGCAGCCCAGCCACAGCGTGGTCTGCACCGGCGCTCCGCCGGCCAGGAAGGCGCCGACCAGCGCCACCCCCAGCGACTGCCCCACGGTACGCGAGGTGCTCATGATGCCGGAGGCGTTGGCGCTGCGCTCGCGGGGCACGCAGCCCATCAGCTCGCGGTTGTTGGGCGGCTGGAAGAGCCCGAAGCCGACCCCGCATAGCGCCATGCGCCACAGCACCTCGACCACGCCGGCCTCGGCATCGAGCCCCGCCAGCAGCGCCAGCCCCAGCAGCAGCAGGGCGAGCCCGGCGCTGGCCAGCAGGCTGGGATTGACGCGGTCGGCCAGTCGCCCGGCCCGAGGCCCCACCAGCATGATCGCCAACGGCCAGGGAGTGAACAGCCAGGCGGTCTGCAGCGGCGTAAAGCCCATCTCCTGCTGAAACAGAAAGGAGAGCGCCACGAAGGCCAGCCCCTGACCGACGAAGGCACTCCCTTGTGCGGCCAGGGCCAGGCTGAAGCGCCGCTCGCCGAAGATATCCAGCGGCATCAGCGGATACCGGGCAAGACGCTGGCGCCGCAGGAAAAGCAGCGCGGCCGCCAGGCCTGCGCCCAACCAGGCCGCCACCTGCCCGGCCGGCATGCCATGGCCGAGGCCGTCCATGGCCAGGAAGAAGCCGCACAGCATGGTCACGGAGAGCAGCGCCCCCACCAGGTCGAAGCCAGCCTGCCGTCCCGGCTCCCGGGGCAGTGCCCGCCAGGCCAGGGTCACCGCCACCGCACCCAGCGGCAGGTGCAGGGCGAACAGCCACGGCCAGTCCGCCACCGAGAGCAGCACGCCGCCGATGGCCGGCCCCGCCGCATAGCCCCGGCCACCACCATGGCCGAGAGCCCCAGCGCCGAGCCCAGCAGCCGCGAGGGAAAGATCTGCCGATAGATGGAGGGACCGATGGAAAGCGTGGCCGCGGCTCCCAGCCCCTGCAGGGCGCGGAACACCAGCAGGGCTTCGAGGCTGCTGGAGAGCGCAGCGCCCAGCGCCGCGAGGGTGAAAACGCCCACCCCGGCCACATAGAGTCGCCGCCGGCCGAGCAGCTGACTGAGCGCGGCGAACACCAGCAGAAAGGCCGCACAGCTGATCTGGAAGAGGTTGGTGACCCATACCGCCCGGGAGGCCGGCACCTCGAGGGCGGCGGCGATGGAAGGCAGGGCGATATTGACCATGGTGACATCCACCACCGCCATCAGCGTGCCCAGGATCAGCGCCAGCACGGCCAGGCGCCGCTCGGGGCCGGGCAGGCCGTCGTCGCCGGGGCGGGTGTCGAAGAGTCGACTCATCTTGGGGTCCTAACGAAGAAAACCGGCCGCGGCCGGTTTCTGGTGCGATCTACCACGGGGGAGCCGGTTCAATCCTGGTCGGTCTCCAGCAGCAGGGCATCGTCCACTTCGGAGATCTCCAGCGCTGCCTCGCTGTCCAGGTCAATGGCCAGGTAGCTGTGCTCCACCTGCAGGAAGCGCTGAAACAGCGACCAGTCTACGGTTTCGGGCCACTGGCGCTCGTCCTCCTCCCAGGCGCGAAGCTCGGTCTCGAGGATCTCCAGGTAGCGTTCACGAACGAAGGCTTCTAGCGCTTCGGGCGTATCCATCTCGGGGATCAGGTAGACGGTGCTCTCGCGCTCGACGTCGGCCAGGGCGATGTCGTCATCCCCCATCGTCGGCTCAAGGGCGTTGATCCAGTCCACGAAATGCTGGGTCGGGCGGACGCTCAGGGCAGAGCGGTTGAGCAGCTTCATGGCGGTCTCCTCGACGTCGAAACGACGACCATTATGGGCGCTGGCCGCGACGTTTACCAATGCTTCCGCCGGGGGGCGAAGAGAAGCCCGGGGCTTTACCGGGGGCAGGCCTTCGAGGAGGCGCTGTGAACCCATCCCTGGGCGCTACCGACGCCATCCCTGGCGTAGGACCTCCTCTTCGGCCTCCCCGGCGCCCCTCGCTCAGCCACCTCTCCCAGCGGAAGGAGGCAAGCAAAGGCTAGGCTAGGCGCAGCCCCTTCATTCCCCTTCAGGACGCATGGCCGGGAACAGCAGCACGTCGCGTATGGAGGCGCTGTCGGTCAGCAGCATCACCAGGCGGTCGATGCCGATACCCTCGCCGGCGGTGGGCGGCATGCCGTACTCCAGGGCGCGCACATAGTCGGCGTCGTAGTACATCGCCTCCAGGTCGCCGGCCTCCTTCTCTGCCGCCTGGGCGCGGAAGCGCTCGGCCTGGTCCTCGGCGTCGTTGAGCTCCGAGAAGCCGTTGGCGATCTCGCGGCCGCCGACGAAGAACTCGAAGCGCTCGGTCACGAAGGGGTCGCTGTCCTTGCGGCGCGCCAGGGGGCTCACCTCGGTGGGGTACTCGGTGATGAAGGTGGGCTGCTTGAGGCGGTGCTCCACGGTCTTCTCGAAGATCTCGATCTGGACCTTGCCCAGACCCCAGCCGTCCTTGACCTCGATATCCAGGCGCTCGGCGATCTGGCGGGCAGCCGTCTCGTCGGCCAGCGCCTCGGCGTGGATATCCGAGTTGTACTCGAGGATGGCATCGAACACCGTGATCCGCTTGAGCGGGCTGCCGAAGTCGTACTCGAAGGTCTCCAGCACCTCTCCCTCGCTGTTGCGCACGGTATTGACCACCGTGGTGGAACCCAGCACTCGGCGAGTCACGCTGCGCAGCATCTCCTCGGTGAGGTCCATCAGGTCGTGGTGGTTCGCATGGGCCTGGTAGAACTCGACCATGGTGAACTCGGGATTGTGGCGCGTGGAGAGGCCTTCGTTGCGGAAGTTGCGGTTGATCTCGAAGACCTTCTCGAAGCCGCCCACCACCAGGCGCTTGAGATAGAGCTCAGGCGCGATGCGCAGGTACATATCGATGTCCAGCGCATTGTGGTGGGTGACGAAGGGGCGCGCGGTGGCGCCGCCGGGGATCGGCTGCAGCATGGGGGTCTCCACCTCCATGAAGCCGCGCTCCTCGAAGAAACGGCGCATGGCGCTGATCACCCCGGCCCGGGTCTCGAACACCTGGCGCGAGTCGGGGTTCATGATCAGGTCGACGTAGCGCTGACGATAGCGCGCCTCCATGTCGGTGAGGCCGTGGAACTTGTCAGGCAGCGGGCGCAGGCTCTTGGTCAGCAGCTTGGCCTCTTCCATCATCACGTAGAGATCGCCCTTGCCGGACTTGTGGACCGGACCGCGGGCCGCGACGATATCGCCGATGTCCCAGCCCTTGATGTCCTCCAGCACCTCGCTCGGCAGCCCCTTCTTGTCGACGTAGAGCTGAATCACCCCGCTGGGGTCCTGGATCACCAGGAAGGGGCCGCGCTTGCGCATGATGCGCCCCGAGACCGCCGCCCGACGACTGAGCGCCTCCAGTTCGGCCTTCTCCTTGTCGCCCAGCTCATCGATCAGCGCCGCGGCCAGGCTGTCGCGCCGGAAATCGTTGGGAAAGGCGCTCTCGCCGCGCTCGGCGGCCTGCTCCCGGCGCGCGGCCAGCTTGGCGCGCCGCTCGGCGATCAGCCGGTTCTCGTCGGTCTGGGCGCCGTTCTGTGAGGGGCTGTTTAGTGAAGGGCTGTCCGGTGAGGAGCTCTCGTTGGCCATTTCGCTACCTAATTGGAAATCTGTGATAAGGAAACTGGGACACACCTGCCGCCATAGCCGCGCGAGTCTGGTGGGAGGCCGGCTCTGCCGGGCGAAGGGAGGCCGAAGGCCTCCCCGCTACGCGGTTCCAGGCGGGTGACTATAGGCCCTGCTTAAGGCTGGCGACGATAAACTGGTCCAGATCACCATCCAGCACCTTGTCGCAGCTGCTGGTCTGCACGCCGGTGCGCAGGTCCTTGATGCGCTGGTCATCCAGCACGTAGGAGCGGATCTGGCTGCCCCAGCCGATATCGGCCTTGGACTCCTCCGCCTCCTGCTTGGCGGCGTTGCGCTTCTGCATCTCGTGCTCCCACAGCTTCGCCTTGAGCTGCTTCATGGCGAAGTCGCGGTTGGCGTGCTGGCTGCGCTGGCTCTGGCAGGCCACCACGATACCGGTGGGCTCGTGGGTGATACGCACCGCCGAGTCGGTGGTGTTGACGTGCTGGCCGCCGGCGCCGCTGGAGCGGTAGGTATCGACGCGCAGGTCCGCCGGGTTGATCTCCACCTCGAAGCTGTCGTCCACCTCTGGCGACAGGAACACCGAGGCGAAGGAGGTGTGGCGCCGACCCCCGGAGTCGAAGGGGCTCTTGCGCACCAGACGATGCACCCCGGTCTCGGTGCGCAGCCAGCCGAAGGCGTAATCGCCCTGGACGTGGATGGTCGCCGACTTGATGCCCGCCACCTCGCCGGCGGAGGCTTCGATGATCTCGGCCTTGAAGCCGTGATGCTCCGCCCAGCGCAGGTACATGCGCAGCAGCATGTTGGCCCAGTCCTGGGCCTCGGTGCCGCCGGAGCCGGCCTGAATGTCCAGGTAGGCGTTGTTGGCGTCCATTTCGCCGGCGAACATGCGCCGGAACTCGAGCTTCTCGAGGCTGCCCTGCAGGCCCTCGAGCTCCTTCTGGACCTCGGCGACGGTGGCCTCGTCCTCCTCCATCTCGGCCAGCTCCAGCAGGTCCCGGCTGTCGCCAAGCCCCTGGTCGAGCTCATCGATGGTGGCCACGATCTGCTCCAGGGAGGCGCGCTCCTTGCCCAGCTTCTGGGCATAGTCCGGGTCGCTCCAGACGTCGGGGTCTTCCAGCTCGCGGGTGACTTCCTCTAGCCGATCCTTGCGTTCGGCATAGTCAAAGATACCCCCTCAGGACGTCTGTCCGCTCGGACAGGTCCTTGATGAGGTTGTGAACGGGGTTGGTTTCCAGCATGGGGCTCATCCGAGTCAGCAATGGAAAAACGACTGCCGTGGCGAAGCGTCTCGCCTGCGCCCGGCAGCGGGGAAAAGTCGCCTATTGTACCGAACCTGCGGCCGCCCCGCATCCGCCACAGCCCCAGACGTAGGGCAATCACACGACAACAATGACTGTCGCCAAGGGGTGATTCCTACGGTGGGAGGCCGCTTCAGCGGGCGAAGTAGCGCGCAGCGCTGCCAGAGAATAGGCGCCTGACGGCACCTTCGCGCGGCAAAGCCGCCCTCCCACCTGTCACCCTTGCCAATCAGAAGCCGCTCGATGAGAAAACGATGCATCATGCGATCACCCTGGCCCCAGACGCAGGGAACCCGGCCGAGGCCGGGTTCCCGTATCGCGCTGGCTGTCGGCCGTCTAGAAGCGGTAGGTCAGCTGGGCGCCGAAGCCGTGGGCCTCGTTCTTGTAGTCGGCGGAGTAGGTGGCGCCGCCAACGCCTTCGAGCAGGTCATCACGCTCCTGGCTGACGAAGGTGCTGCGCTCGGAGAGGTAGGAGTAGGCGAAGTCCAGGGTCAGGTCGTCGGTGGGGCTCCAGCCGGCGCCGATGGAGAAGATGCGACGATCGTCAGATGGAATCCGTACGCTGCGGAACTCGTCATTGGTCGGCGTGGTGTCGATGGTCACACCGGCCCGCAGGGCCAGCTGAGGATTCAGCTGGTACTCTCCCCCAACAGAGTAGGCCCAGGCGTTGGAGTAGTTCTGGGTTTCCTGGGTAATGGTGTCGCCCTGGCTGCCGGTGACCAGGATCTGGTCGAAGCGGCTCCAGCGCGCCCAGGAGGCCCCCAGCATCAGCTTGAGGTTGTCGCTCATCTGCTGGGTCACCGAGAAGTTGACGGTTTCCGGCGTGGTCAGATCCAGGTTGGCATCGTCTGCACGCACCACGTTGCCCATCGGGTCGAAGGCGCGGAAATCACCGGTGAGCGTGTAGGAGACCTTGGAACGGTAGGTCAGGCCCAAGGTGGTTTCCGGCACCGGCTGGAAGATCACACCGAGATTGTAGCCCCAGCCATCGTCATCGCCATCCACCCGCGAGTCGACATCGGCGGATGGGTTAAAGAGGGCTCTGTGGGCAGCTGGCGACGCAGCTCGCCCTCGACCCGGTTGTAGGTCACCCCGGCCCCAATGGCCCACTGATCGTTGAAACGGTAGGAGACGGTAGGCTGGGCACTGATGACGCGCACCTCCGTGTAATCGCCGAAGTAGCGACCCTGGAAATCGTTCTCGTAGTCGGTCTTGGCGCCGAAGGGAGCATAGACGCCAAAACCGAAGGCCAGCCGCTCGTTGACCGGCTGCGCATAGAAGGCGAAGGGCACCAGGGTACCGGGCACCATATCCCCGTCATTGCCGCCCGGCACATCGCCCACCGGCACCTGCATGCCCACGGGAGCACCGCCCTGAGCAACGCCGGCATCCAGGGTCCGCTGCGCCTGGACGTTCTTGATATCGCTATTGACGTTCAGGTAGGTCCCACCGGCGGTCACCTGGGCGCGGTCGAGAAACGACATGCCGGCCGGGTTGCCGAACACGATGGTGGCATCGTTGACGTTGGAGCTGCGCCCGGCGTGGCCATAGCCCTGGCCGCTGACGCTCTGCTCGTTGATCTGATAGCCGCCGGCATTGGCCTGGCTGGCGAAAGCGGCGGCGGCAATGGCCACTGCCCAGCTGAGCTTGTTGAACTTATTGTGCATGGGTCTCGACGTCCTCTTCCTGAAGCGTGCTGGAGCTGTTTATGTGGTGCGCCCTCGCCGGGACGCTGGTGTACTGCCCCCCGTTTTCGCCCATCAGCGCGCCAGGATCAAGGGCAAACGTTCGTTTTAATACGATAAATGCTAATACTTTGGTATTAAGACCTCTCGGACTCATGAACTTTCATGACCTTAGGCAATACACCGGCGACTTCCCCAGCCGCGGCTAGTGGCCCTTGACCTTTGTGTTACCCATAGGTTTTACACTGGCAGGCATGACCCATTACCCCGAGCCCCGATCATGAAGGTGAGCGAATTGGCCAGACAGGCCGGCGTCACTGGGGAGACCGTGCGCCACTACACCCGCGAGGGACTGCTGCATCCGCGCCGCCACCCCGACAACGGCTACCAGCTCTACGACCGCACCGACCTGGAGCGCCTGCGCTTTATCCAACGCGCCCGCACCCTGGGCTTCGGCGTAGCGGAGATCCGCGACATCCTCGATCACGCCGACCAGGGCGACTCGCCCTGCCCCTGGTCCGTGACCTGCTGGCCAGTCGGCTGCCCGAGATTCGCGAGCGAATCCGCGAACTCGAGGCCCTGGCCGAACGCATGGAGCAGGCCCTGGACGCCTGGGCCGAGATGCCGGACGGCACGCCGGACGGCCATAGCCTGTGCCGGTTGATCGAGAGCTTCCCCGAACCGCTAAGCCGCGACCACGCGGTCAAGGAGACCCGATGAGCGCCCCACAGACACGGGAACGGACGGTCCCGGGCATGAGCTGCCAGGGCTGCGTCAAGCGCATGCGCGAGGCGATCCAGGCCCGAGACCCGGACGCCGAGGTGATCGGCACCCCGCCCGACAAACACCTGGACGTCACCACCACGCTCGACGACGACGCCCTGGACCAGGCCCTGGTCGATGCCGGCTATCCGCCCGGCGCGCTCGACGAGACGGCTAGCGAAGACGAGAACGCCGCCGACGAGCCGGCGTCCGCGGCCGAGACGTCGGTCTCCACGGCCACCGACGAGGCGCGCGCCATGACCCGTCGGCTCGCCATCCACGGCATGACCTGCGCCAGCTGCGTCAAGAGCGTGCAGCAGGCGCTGGCGCGCACGCCGGGCGTGGTCAGCGCGGAGGTCAACTTTGGCAGCCGCAGCGCCCAGGTGCGCGGCAGCGCCGGCGAGGCCGAGCTGATCGGCGCGGTCGAGTCGGTGGGCTACGAAGCGGAGCCGATCCTCGATCTGCGCCAGGCAGAGGAGGCCCGCACCGCCCGGGACGCCGAGACCTATCGGCACCGCCTGCGCGGCAGCGCCTGGTCGCTGGCACTCGCCGTGCCGCTGATGGCCAGCATGTTCTTCTATCATCCGCATCCGGTGGGCGCGGGCAGGCTCTTCTGGCTGGTGATCGGCTTGTTGACGCTGGCAGTACTGGTGGGCCCCGGCCGCCACTTCTTCATCAACGCCTGGAAGAACTTCCAGCATCGCCAGGCCAATATGGACACCCTGATCGCCATGGGCACCGGCACCGCCTGGGTCTACTCCATGGCGGTGGTGGCCTTCGCTCCCTGGCTGCCCCAGGTGGCCCACGGCATCTACTTCGAGGCCTCGGCGATGATCATCGGACTGGTGCTGCTGGGCAACGCCCTGGAGCTGCGCGCCCGGGGCCGCACCAGCGAGGCGCTCAAGCGCCTGCTGGACCTGCAGAGCCGCACCGCCCGGGTGATCCGCGACGGCGAGGAGCGCGAGCTCGATATCGACGCGGTGCGCCAGGGCGACCATATCCGCGTGCGCCCCGGCGAGCGCCTCCCGGTGGACGGCGAAGTGACCGAGGGGCAGAGCCATATCGACGAGTCCATGCTCACCGGCGAGCCGCTGCCGGTGGCCAGGGGGCCGGCGACGAGGTGAGCGCCGGCACCGTCAACGGCAAGGGCTCGCTGGTCTACCGGGCGACCCGCGTCGGCGCCGACACCAAGCTCGGCCGCATCACCGAGCAGGTGGCCAGCGCCCAGAACTCCCGGCCGCCCATCGGGGAGCTGGCCGACAAGGTCTCCAGCATCTTCGTGCCCACGGTGATGATCATCGCCGTACTCACGGCGCTTGTCTGGTTCAACGTCGGCGCCGAGCCCCGGGTAATCCACATGCTGGTGACCGCCACCACGGTACTGATCATCGCCTGCCCCTGCGCCCTGGGGCTGGCCACCCCGATCTCCACCATGATCGGCGTGGGCAAGGCCGCCGAGCACGGCGTGCTGGTCAGAACCGGCGAGGCGCTGCAGGTGGCCAGCAAGCTCACCACCCTGGTGGTGGACAAGACCGGCACCCTCACCGAGGGCAAGCCCAGCGTGACGGAAGCCGAGGTGCTCGATGGCGACAAGCCGACCGTGCTGGGCCTGGTGGCGGCGCTGGAGCGCGGCTCCGAGCACCCCCTGGCAGCCGCCCTGCTCGCCTACTGCGAAGAACAGGCGGAAGAGGCCGGCGCCGAGGCCGCCGAGATCCGGAACTTCGAGAGCGTCACCGGCGGCGGCGTGAAGGCCGAGACGGCCGACGGCAAGCCGCTGCTGCTGGGCAACGCCCGGCTGCTGAAGGACGCCGGCGTCGACCTGGCCAGCGGCCAAGAGAAGGCCGACGAGCTGGAAGTCCAGGCGCGCACCGCCGTCTATCTCGCCGTGGACGGAAAGCTTGCCGCCCTCTTCGGCATCAGCGACCCGCTTCGCCACGATACCGTCGCGGCGGTCAGGCGCCTGCAGGCGGACGGTCTCAAGGTGGTGATGCTCACCGGCGACAACGAGCACACCGCCGCGGCCATCGCTCGGGAGGTGGGCATCGACGACTTCCGCGCGGGCCTGCTGCCGGAGGACGAGCACGCCGAGATCGAACGCCTGCAGCAGGCGGGCGAGAAGGTCGGCATGGTGGGCGACGGCATCGATGACGCCCCGGCACTGGCCCGGGCCGACGTGGGCTTCGCCATCGGCCAGGGCACCGACGTGGCCATCGAGAGCGCCGGCATCACCCTGATGCGCGGCTCGCTCCACGGTATTGCCGACGCCATCGAGATTAGCCGGGCGACCCTGACCAATATCAAGCAGAACCTGGTGGGCGCCTTCGGCTACAACACGCTTTGCATCCCCATCGCCGCCGGTGTGCTCTACCCGATCACCGGCATGCTGCTCTCGCCGATGATCGCCGGCGTGGCCATGTCGCTGTCATCGATCACGGTGGTCAGCAACGCCAACCGCCTGCGCCTGATGAAGACCCGCGGCAGCCGCGAACACGCCGCCCCGGGCACTCAGGGCACCCAGGGCGCGAAAGAGGAGGTCGCCGTATGAGCTGGATCGTCAATCTCACCGGGCTGATCCTGATCGCCGCCATCGTCTGGTGGTTTTGGGGGCCCGCCTAGGGGTGGCCGACTAGGTGGGCCCGCCTAGGGGTGGCCGACTAGGTGGGGCCGCCCACCGGCGGCCCGGCGCCGACAGCTGCTAGGCTGATAGCAGATGGCAAGGAGGAGAGGCGACCATGCCCAAGCTCAACGGTATTCTGGAAACCGCGCTCTACGTCGAGGACATGGATCGGGCGCGGGTCTTCTTCGAAGGCGTGATGGGGCTTGAGCCCTTTAACGCCGACCACCGCTTTACCGCCTATGACGCCGGGGCGGGCACCGTGCTGCTGCTGTTTCTGCAGGGGGAGACGCTGGAAACCGTGGTGCTGCCCGACGACATGGGCACCATTCCGCCCCACGACGGCAAGGGCCGCGTGCATATGGCCTTGGCCATTCCGGCCCGGGAGCTGGCGGCCTGGGAGCGCCAGCTAGAGGATCACGGCATCGCCATCGAAGGGCGCACCCACTGGCCCCGCGGCGGTGAGAGCCTGTATTTCCGCGACCCCGATGGCCATCTGCTGGAGCTGGCGACGCCCGGCGTCTGGCCCAATTATTAAGAAACCCCCATATAGCGACCGGGCTTGTGATTGAGGGCAATGATCAGGTTAAGCGCCACGGCCCCCAGCACCGAGAGCCCGACCCGATCAGCGGGTAGCACCAGGAAAGCGGCCAGCATGATCAGCCCGTCGATGCCGAGCTGCACGTAGCCCGCGCGAAGCCCGTAGCGGTCCTGCAGGTATAGCGAGAGAATATTGATGCCGCCGAGGCTGGTGCGGTGGCGAAACAGCACCAGCATGCCGATGCCGATCAGGCTGCCGCCCATCAGGGAGGCGTAGAGCGGATTGAGGCTCTCGATCACGAGCCACTTGCCGGTTAGCTCGGAGAACAGCGATACCAGGGCGATGGCCACGAAGGTGCGCAGCGTGAACGACCAGCCCATTCGCTTGATCGCCAGATAGTAGAACGGCAGGTTGATCAGAAAGAACCACACCCCGAAGCGCCAGCCGGTGGCGTACTGCAGCAGGAAGGCCATCCCCGCGGTGCTGCCGGTCAGCAGCAGCGCCTGGCTATAGAGCGTCACGCCGAGGGCCACGAACAGCGTCCCCACCAGCATGGCCATGACGTCTTCATAATGGCGGTGGGGGTCGGTGGGCAGGTCCTGAGGGTCCATGGGAGGTCCTTGTATGTCGATAGCTGGGGAGCGGAAAGGGCGCAAGTTTACACCCTCCCGGCCCGGGCTGGGTTGATCGACCTCAGGCCGGCCAGCCGCTGCCGCTCATCCCGGCTCGGCGTGCTCCACCATCAGCTGCAGCGACTCCTGGCCACGCCAGCGATTGCGATTGAGCCGATAGGCGCAGCGCAGCCGGTCGCCCAGGCCGAACGCCGGCAGCTCCCCCGGGGTCAGCGCCCGAAACCAGATCGCCCGGTGGGCCACCGCCCCCATGGCGAGTTCCAGCATCAGATGGGTGCCGTCGGCGCCCACCGGGCGCAGTCGCTCCACTAGGAACTCCCCCTGGAAGAGCGGCGCCTCGAACTCGCGACCGAAGGGCCCCAGAGCCTCCAGCTCCCCCAGGGTCGCCAGGCTGAGCGCCTCCGGGGCCAGGTCGCCATCGGTCAGGATCCTGGGGTAGAGCTCGGCCCCACCCAGCTGCTCCGCCACCGCCTGCAGGAAGGCCGCGCGAAACTCGTCCAGCCGGTCCGCCGGCACGCCCACGCCGGCCGCCCCGCGATGCCCGCCGAAGCGCGGCAGCGCCTGGGGGGCCAGCTCGAAGGTGCGCTGCAGGGCATCGCGCAGGTGCAGCCCCTCGATGGAGCGGCCCGAGCCGGTGAGCATGCCGGGTGCCGCCGCCGGGGTCAGCACCAGGGCCGGCCGACCGAAGGCCTGTACCAGGCGTGAGGCCACGATCCCCTGTACGCCGGGATGGCCGCTCCCCAGATAGACCACCACGGCGGGCTCATCGGCGGCCAGGGCCGGCGCGGCCAGAGCCCGCGCCTCTTCGGCCATATCGGCCTCGATCGCCTTGCGCGACTGGTTGTCCCGATCCAGCACGTCGAGGTAGCGGCTTGCCACATGATCCTGCTCGGCGAGCATGAAGTGCAGCGCCGCATAGGGATCGTCGAGCCGTGAGCGGGCGTTGATCCGCGGCCCCATCTGGAAGCCCAGGGTCTCGGCGTCGAAGGGCACGCTGTCCGCCCCGAGACGCGCCGCCATGGCGCGCCAGCAGGCGGCCTCCATGCGATTGATCAGCGCCAGGCCGTGGGTCACCACCGCCCGGTTGGCGGGGCTGCCGCCCAACGAGACGCAGTCGGCCACGGTGCCCAGCGCCACGTAGGAGAGCCAGGGGAGAGCTTGGGGGTGGCCTCGGGCAGCGCGCCCCACTCTATCAGCACGCTGCGGGCCAGCGACATGGTCAGCCAGGCCACCATGCAGCCGGCGATGGTGGGGTCGGGATAGTCGCAGTCGTCCCGGGTGGGATTGACCACGGCATGGGCCGAGGGCGGCGGCCCTTCCACCGGCAGGGCGTGGTGGTCGCTGACCACCACGTCGATGCCTGCCTCGGCCAGCCGAGCGATGCGCGGCTCGTCGCTGCTGCCGCAGTCGGCGGTGATCACCAGGCTCGGCCGCGGCGAGAGGGCCAGGGTGCGCTCCACCAGCGGCAGGCTGATGCCGTAACCGTCATGGATGCGGTGGCCGATCAGGCTGTGCAGCTTCGCCTCCGGCACGCCGAACAGCTCCACCAGGGTGCGCCGGATCACCACATGGGAGGTGATGCCGTCTACGTCGTAGTCGGTGAGGATGCCGATATGCTCGTCCTCGGTCACCGCCCGGGCGATGCGCTCGGCGGCGCGGCGGCCGTCGGCCAGTTTCTCGGGGTGGGCCAGGTGGCGCAGGCTGGGCGAGACCAGGGGCGCGAGCTCCCCCTCGAAGCCCGCCAGGCGCCCGGCCAGCACCCGTGCCTGGAGCTCGGTGAGCCCCTCCCGCTGGGCGCGGGCATAGAGGGCGGCGTCCCGGGGCCGCGGCAGGATGCGCGGCCTCAGGCGCTCGCTCAAATCGATGGGATCGCTTACGGCGTTCAAGCCTGACTCCTGTGGTTCGCACTCATTGGCACGATGACGTCTTGCCGACATGAAGAGCGAGGGGCGCCGGGACAGGCCGAAGAGGGGGTCCTATGCCTGGGATGAGAAGCACTGCTTCGAACGGGCTGGCCATGGATGGCCAGCACCGGTCCTGCAAGCGTAGCAGGACGCGAGAGCGAAGCAGGGCATCGGTAGCACCCAGGGAGGGGTTCACATCGCCCCCTCGTCGGTCCGGCGTTCCGGGGCCTGTCGCCGGATCAGCCCCGAGCGGGCATCCAGCTCCAGCGACATTGAGACCTCCCTGACCTGTCCCCGGCGCCCCTCGCTACCCTTCGTAGCCCTCGCTTCCGGCTCCTGGCTGTCGGCCTTAGCGCCGGTTGTCGGCCACGAATTGCTGCACCGCGGCAAGCTCCGCCGGCAGCACGGTATAGCGCTCCTCGCGCTCCAGCAGGTCGTCCATATGGGGCGGCAGCGGCACGCCCGGGAAGCCCGCCTTGACCACCGCCTCGGCGAACTTGGCCGGGTGGGCAGTGGCAAGCGTGATCATGGGCACGCTCGCCTCGCCCCGCTGCCGCTCCGCGGCACGATAGCCGGTGGCGGTGTGGGGGTCGAGGATCTCCTGGGTGCGGTGGTGCGCTTCGCGGATCACCTCCAGGATGGTGGCGTCGTCCACGCTGTGGCTGGCGAAGCGCTCGCGCAGCCGGGCCAGGGGCGCATCCGCCAGGACGGTGGGCTCGGCCTGGAAGCGTTCCAGCAGTGCGGCCACGGCACCGCCGTCGCGATCATAGGCCTCGAACAGCAGGCGCTCGAAGTTGGACGACACCACGATGTCCATGGAGGGCGCCAGGGTCGCCTTGAGCTCCTGCTTGGAGAAGTCGTTGGCGGCGAGCGTGCGGTGCAGGATGTCGTTGGCGTTGGTGGCGATCACGAAGCGCTTCACCGGCAGGCCCATGCGGTAGGCCATGTAGCCGGCGAAGACGTTGCCGAAGTTGGCCGAGGGCACGCAGAAGCTCACCTTGCGGTGAGGCGCGCCCAGGGCCACGCCTGCGGCCACGTAGTAGACGATCTGGGCCATGATGCGCGCCCAGTTGATGGAGTTCACCGCCACCAGCCGGGTGCCGTTCAGGAACGACTGGTCGGCGAAGCTCGCCTTGACCATGGCCTGGGCGTCGTCGAAGTTGCCCTCGATGGCGACGTTGAAGACGTTGTCGGCCAGCACCGAGGTCATCTGCCGGCGCTGCACCTCCGAGACCCGGTTATGGGGGTGGAGGATGAAGATGTCGAGGTTGTCGCAGTGGCGGCAGCCCTCGATGGCCGCCGAGCCGGTGTCGCCGGAGGTGGCGCCCATGATCACCGCCCGCTCGCCGCGCTTGGCCAGGAAGTGATCGAGGATACGGCCGAGCAGCTGCAGGGCCACGTCCTTGAAGGCCAGCGTGGGGCCGTGGAACAGCTCCAGCAGGAAGTGGTTGGCATCGAGCTGGTTGAGCGGCACCACCGCATCGTGGCTGAAGGTGGCGTAGGCATCATGCACGATGCCGCGGAACGTCTCGTCGTCGATCTCGCCGTTGACGAAGGGCCGCATGACCCGAAAGGCGATCTCGGCATAGGAGAGCCCGGCCATCCCCTCGAGCGCTTCGCTCGACAGCTGGGGATATCCTCCGGCACGTAGAGGCCGCCGTCGCTGGCCATGCCGGTGAGCACGACCTCCTCGAAGGAGAGCGCGGGCGCCTGCCCGCGGGTGCTGATATAGCGCATCGGTTATTCCTGCTCGTCCAGGGATTCGACGCGGATCCGCGTCACTGGCCCGGCGATATCGGCCAGCGACTCGATATGGCGGATCGCCTCGTTCATGTGCTGCTCGCGGGTCCGATGCGTCAGCAGGATGATCGGCACCAGCTCACCCTCGGTGGCCTCCTTCTGGATCAGCGCCTCGATGGAGATGCCCTGTTCGGAGAGGATGGTCGCCACCCGCGCCAGCACCCCGGGCCGGTCCACCGCCAACAGCCGCAGGTAGTAGGCGGAGATGATCTCCTCCATGGGCATGATCGGCAGCTGGCTGACGTCCTCGTCGATGCCGCTGAAGGCCAGATCGGGAACCCGGTAGTGATGGTCGGTGGTGATATCCCGCGCCACGTCGAGGATATCGGCCACCACCGAAGAGGCGGTGGGCTCGGCCCCGGCACCGGCCCCGTAGTAGAGCGTCGGCCCCACGGCATCGCCCATCACGGCGATGGCATTCTTGACCCCGTGCACATTGGCCAGCAGCCGCTCCTTGGGGATCAGGGTGGGGTGCACGCGCAGCTCCAGGCCAGCGTCGGTACGCTTGGAGATACCCAGATGCTTGATGGTGTAGCCCAGGTTGTCGGCCTGCTCGACGTCTTCGGCGGTGACCCGCGAGATGCCCTCGGTGAAGGCCTTCTCGAACTGCAGCGGGACGCCGTAGGCGATGGAGGCCAGGATGGTCAGCTTGTGTGCCGCATCGATGCCCTCGACGTCGAAGGTGGGATCGGCCTCGGCATAGCCCAGCGCCTGGGCCTCGGCGAGCACGTCCTCGAAGGCACGGCCCTCGTCGCGCATGTGGGTCAGGATGTAGTTGCCGGTCCCGTTGATGATGCCCGCCACCCACTGAATGCGGTTGGCGCCCAGCCCCTCGCGCAGCGACTTGATCACCGGAATGCCGCCGGCCACCGCCGCCTCGAAGGCCACAATCACGCCCTGCTCGTGGGCCGCCTGGAAGATTTCGTTGCCGTGTACGGCGATCAGCGCCTTGTTGGCGGTGACCACGTGCTTGCCGTGCTCGATGGCGGTCAGTACCAGCTCCCGGGCCACCTCATAGCCGCCGATCAGCTCCACCAGCACGTCCACATCGGGGTTGGTCGCCACCTCGAAGACGTCCGAGGTGGTCTTGAGGCCGGTGAGGTCACACTCCGGGTTGGGGGTGCGATAGGCGACCTGCTCGATGACGATCGGGCGGCCGGCCCGCCGCGCAATGTCGTCGGCGTTGCGCGTCAGCACGTTGAAGGTTCCGCCACCGACGGTTCCCAGCCCACAGATTCCCACTCTCACCGGTTTCAATGTCTTTCCCCTTTAATTACCTGTTGCCTTGTGTCTCAGCGAAGGTCGGCGGTCCTCTGCGGGACCGCCTGACCGGGATCGAACTCGTACGTTACATGCAGCGCCTAGCCTAGTCGTCCAGCCCCAGCATGCCGGCCAGCCGCTCGGCGGGCACGTAGCCGGGCACCATGCGGCCGTCGGGCAGCACGATGGCCGGCGTACCCTGCACGCCGATCTCCATGCCCAGATGATACTGCGACTCGACCGGATTGTCGCAGTCGGGGCTGTTGTTCAGCGCTTCCTGCCGCTTGGCCGTGGTCATCGCCTCGCTGGGGTTGTCGGCGCACCAGATCCGCTCCAGCACCCGCGCGCCCTCGGCGTTCATCCCGGTGCGCGGAAAGGCCAGGTAGTGCACCTCGATGCCCAGCTCGTTGAGGCGCAGCACCTCCTCGTGAAGCTGGCGGCAGTAGGGGCAGGTGGTATCGGTAAACACCACCAGCTCGGCGCGGCTCTCTTCGGTACCCCGGAAGATCACCCGCTCGGCATCGGGAATCGCCGCCAGGCGCGCGGCACGCTCGGCGTTGCCGGCCTGTTCGGTGAGATTGACCAGCCCCTCGGGGCCATTCTCGTAGAGATCGCCCACCAGGAAATAGCGTCCCTCGGCATCGCTGTAGAAGGACTCGCCGGTTTCCAGGCGCACTTCGAAGAAGCCCTCCACGGGCGTGGCCCGGACGCTGGCCACGGGCATCGGCTGGCCGCGCACTTCCAGGCGTTCGGCCAGGCGTTCGGCGGTGTCGGCCTGGGCGGCCAGCGGCAGGCCCAGGGCCATCAGGGGCAGACTGAGGGCGCCCAGGGCACCGGCAAGGCGAAGAGCGGATAGGGTCATGAATCAACCTCGAGGATGATGTTCGGCGTGCAGGGCTTCGAGTCGCGCCTGCGCCACATGGGTATAGATCTGGGTCGTCGACAGGTCCTGGTGACCCAGCAGCAGCTGTACGACACGCAAATTGGCCCCATGATTCAACAGATGCGTGGCGAAGGCATGGCGCAGCGTATGCGGCGACAGCGGCCGCGTGATGCCGGCGGTTAGCGCATGGGCCTTGATACGGTACCAGAAGGTCTGTCGCGTCATGGCCCGATCCCCCCGCCCGGGAAACAGCGCCGGGCGCGTCGGGTCCGCCATCAGGGCGTTGCGCGCCGTGCGCAGGTAGCGTGACAGCCAGTGTACGGCCTCTTCCCCCAGTGGCACCAGGCGATCCTTGTCGCCCTTGCCGCGCACCCGAACCACGCCCTGGCGAAGATTCACCGCGTCCAGGGTCAGGCCCACCAGCTCCGAGACCCGCAGGCCACAGCCATAGAGCACCTCGAGCATGGCCCGGTCGCGCAGCCCCAGGTCGGTGGAAAGATCCGGGGCCGCCAGCAGCCGCTCCACCTCCGCTTCGTCGAGGGTGTCCGGCAGGTCAGGGCGCACCCGCGGCAGCCGCACCTCGTTGAGCGGGTCGCGCTCGATGAGCCCCTCCCCCAGGGCCCAGCGGTAGAAGCCGCGCAGGCTCGACAGCAGCCGGGCATTGCTGCGCAACCGGTAGCCCTGCTCGCGGCGCGTCTCGAGCCAGGCGGCCAGCGTCGCCTCGCCGGGCGCAAGCAGCGATTCGCCTGCCTCCTCGAGGTGCGCCGACCAGGCCTCCAGGTCGTGCCGGTAGGCGGCCAGGGTGTTGGCGCTCGCCCCCAGCGCCAGCCAGCGGGCATCGAGAAAGGCGTCGATCAGGCCCATGGGGCTGCCGGCCATCGTCATGCGACTCCTCCCGTACCGCCGGCGCCGATGCAACGAAACCCCGCCCCGCGCAAGCGGTGACGGGGTTTCGCAGCGGGCCCACCCTGGGGTGCGCCCTCGGCCGACCCGGCTATCAGGACAGCTTTTCCTTGATGCGGGCGGACTTGCCGCTGCGCTCGCGGAGGTAGTAGAGCTTGGCCTGGCGGACGTCACCGCGACGCTTGACCGCGATGGAGTCGACCAGCGGGCTGTAGGTCTGGAAGGTCCGCTCGACGCCCACGCCGTGGGAGATCTTGCGCACGGTGAAGGCGGAGTTCAGGCCGCGGTTGCGCTTGCCGATCACCACGCCTTCGAAGGCCTGCAGGCGCTCGCGGCTGCCTTCCTTGACCTTGACCTGGACGACCACGGTGTCGCCCGGGGCGAATTCCGGCACCGCCTTGCTCATCTGCTCGGCCTCGAGCGCCTGGATCACCTTGTTCTTGCTGCTCATGACGATAACTCCTCGAAAAAACGTGACTCACCGATCCGGTTGGCTGCCGGTGAATCGTGATCCCGGCGCTCGAGCCTGCTCGAGAGCGCGGGAGACGATGGGTGACACAGGTCCACGACCCGGGCGGCCCGAAGGCACCGCCCTCAACGTCTCGCGTCCTGCACCTCCGCCCTGTCGTTGGACAGGCCGTATTCCTCGATGAACTCTTCCAGCAGCTCGCGCTGCTCCGGGTCCAGCGTCCTGCCTTCGAGCAGGTCGGGACGCCTGAGCCAGGTTCGCCCCAGCGACTGCTTCAGGCGCCAGCGCCGAATGGCACCATGGTGGCCGCTGAGCAATACATCCGGCACCCGCCGCCCGTCGATCTCCTCGGGGCGCGTATAGTGCGGGCAGTCCAGCAGCCCCTGGTTGAAAGAGTCCTCGACCGCGGAATCCTGATGCCCCAGCACCCCGGGGACCAGCCTGGCCGCGGCATCGATCAGCACCATGGCCGGCAGCTCACCGCCGCTGAGCACATAGTCGCCGATCGACCACTCCTCATCGATGTCGCACTCCACCACGCGCTCATCGATGCCCTCGTAGCGCCCCGCCACCACCACCAGCGGGGGGCCCGAGGCGAGCTCCTGCACCCCGCGCTGATCCAGCCGCCGCCCCTGGGGCGAGAGATAGATCACCCTGGGGCGCTGCCCGGTGACCTGTTCGGCCCGTTCGCGGGCGCTGTGGATCGCCGCGCGCAGGGTGTCGACCTTCATCAGCATGCCGGGGCCGCCTCCGTAGGGGCGATCATCCACGGTGCGATGCCGATCGGTGGCGTAGTCGCGGGGGTTCCAGCACTCCAGCGCGATATGCCCCTGTCCACGGCTCTACCGGTCACGCCGTGGCGAGTGATCGCCTCGAACATCTCGGGGAACAGCGACACCACGCCGATCCACAGACTCGGCCCGGGTGCCTCCTGGGCGTCCGGCTGACTCGAAAGTCGGGGTCCCAGTCGACGGTCATGACGCCGGCGTCCAGGTCCACGTCGAGGATCACCTCGTCGGGCAGGAACGGCAGCAGCCGCTCACGGGCGTCGATGGCCGACGGCGTTCCCTCGGGATCGCCCTTGACCACCATGACATCGTTGGCCCCGGTCTCGAACAGGTAGCGAATACGCCCCAGGGCCTCGCCCTCGCGAGTCACCACCGCGAGACCTTCCAACTGATGCCAGTAGTAGTCGCCGCGGGGCAGTTCCGGCAGGTCTGCCTTGGGCAGCAGCACTTCGGCGCCGGCCAGACGCTCCGCCGCGCCACGATCCTCGACGCCTGCCAGCTGGGCCACCAGGCCCTTGCCGTGCCGACGCCCCTGCAGCAGCCGATGACGGCTAACCGCCTGACCCTGGCGCAATACCCACTCGGGATAGTCGAGAATGCCGTCCATCGGGCTGGTATGGGAGTAGACCTTGAGCCACCCCTTGACGCCGTAGGGGCTGGTCAGCTTCCCCAGCACCACATGGCCGTCCCGCTCGATGTCTTCGGCTTGCTCGCTCATGTCATCACCGCCAAGCGACCGGTTCAGGCCTGCTTGCGGGCTTCCTTGACCAGCTCGGCCACGCGGTCGGACATCTGGGCGCCCTGGCTCTGCCAGTGGGTAATGCGGTCCAGGTCGACGCGCAGACGCTCTTCACCGCCACGGGCGATGGGGTTGAAGAAACCCAGACGCTCGATGAAGCGGCCATCGCGCGCGTTGCGCGAATCGGTCACGGTCAGGTGATAGAAGGGACGCTTCTTGGCGCCACCACGTGCCAGACGAATGGTAACCATGGCGTTAACTGTCCTTCGGTTGAGGTTACGTTTAATACCGATCTACGCCGGGCCCGGCAAATGGCCGGGGGCCTCGGCATCCTGCTCGGAAAGCGGGCCGATTGGCCCGCCTTCGCGTCGTTCGGTCACTGTTGCATGTCAAGCGTGCAGCCGTGCGGTTGCCACGGTCCTGCCATGAAGACGCAGCATTCTACGGAAAACCGCTCGACTTGGAAAGCCCGGCTCGCCATTCCTTTTTCAGGCGCGCCTGGGTAAGGCCGGCGTCAACGCCTGGGGAAGCCACCGGGGCCGCCCATGCCCCCATACCGCCGGGCCCGCCCATTCCGCCTGGGCCTCCCGGACCGCCGCCGCCCATCATGCCGGACATGCCGCGCATCATCTTCTGCATGCCGCCCTTCTTGCCGGCCTTCTTCATCATCTTCTGCATCTGCTTGTGCTGCTTGAGCAGACGATTGAGGTCGGGCACCTGCAGGCCGGCGCCGGCGGCGATGCGCCGCTTGCGCGAGCCGTTGATGATCTCCGGGCGACGGCGCTCCTTGGGCGTCATGGAGTTGATCAGCGCCTCGAGCTTGCCCAGCTCCTTCTCGGGGCCGGGCCCCTGGGCCATTTCGGCCATCTGCCCCATCCCCGGCAGCTTGCCGAGCAGCCCACCCATGCCGCCCATCTTCTTGAGCTGCTGCAGCTGGTCGCGGAAATCCTCGAGGTCGAACCCCTCGCCCTTCTTGACCTTCTTGGCGAGCTGCTCGGCTTTTTTCTTGTCGACGGTGCGCTCGGCCTCCTCGATCAGCGAGAGCATGTCGCCCATGCCGAGGATGCGCGAGGCCACGCGATCGGGGTGGAAGGGTTCCAGGGCATCGACCTTCTCGCCCACCCCCATGAACTTGATCGGCTTGCCGGTGATGTGGCGCACCGACAGCGCCGCGCCGCCGCGGGCGTCGCCGTCGGCCTTGGTGAGGATCACCCCGGTCAGCGGCAGCGCCTCGTGAAAAGCCTTGGCGGTATTGGCCGCGTCCTGGCCGGTCATGGCGTCGACCACGAACAGCGTCTCCTGCGGCTGGCAGGCGCGGTGCAGCTCGGCGATCTCGGCCATCATCGCCTCGTCGATGGCCAGGCGACCGGCGGTATCAACGAGCAGGACGTCGTGAAACTGAATCTTGGCGTGCTTGATCGCCGCCTTGGCGATATCGACGGGCTTCTGATCGGAGCGCGACGGGAAGAACTCGACGCCCACCTCGCCGGCCAGCGTCTCGAGCTGGTCAATGGCCGCCGGGCGGTAGACGTCGGCGGAGACCACCAGCACCTTCTTCTTCTCGCGCTCGCGCAGGTAGCGGGCCAGCTTGGCCACCGAGGTGGTCTTGCCCGCCCCCTGCAGACCGGCCATCAGCACCACGGCGGGGGAGCCCTTGAGGGCAAGCCCCTCGTTGGCCTCGCCCATGATCGCCTCAAGCTCCTGCTGGACGATCTTGACGAACTGCTGCCCCGGCGAGAGGCTCTTCGAGACCTCCTGCCCCACGGCACGCTCGCGGACGCGCTCGATGAAGGCCTTGACCACCGGCAGGGCGACATCGGCTTCGAGCAGCGCCCGACGCACCTCGCGCAGGGTGTCCTTGATGTTGTCCTCGGTCAGACGCGCCTGACCCTTGATGGACTTGAGCGTCTGCGACAGCCGCTCACTGAGATTCTGGAACATGGGCCACTCCGGCTGCGATCCTGGCAGTACCTGACGTCCCGCCGTGCGGGGGCGCTTGCAAGACAGGGTCTGTGACGATTCGCCACATGCGACTGGCGTCCTGCGATACCCGCAATACTGTAAAACAGTCGCGATCGACCGTCATTGTCGAACGTCGCATGGCGATGATTGGGTAGGAATTATACGCCTTGTGGCCGGCAGTCTCCATGCGACCGTCGGCCGCCACGGCAAGCGCCCCCGCTGTGCGACTCTGCATGAATTGGGTATAGTGGCAGCGCAACCGCGCAACACCCTGTCACACTCGATACGCTTAGACGCCGGCAACGGCGCACGGATGGCAACTGATGCAGGCGCTTTCACTGGCCGTCATGGCCCTGATCTTCTACATGGGTGCCGCCTCCTGGCAGGCAATGACGCTGCTGCGCCGCGCCCCGGCGCGGCCCGCCCTGGTCCGCACCCTGGGGCTGCTGGGCCTGCTGAGCCACCTGCCCCTGGCCGCCAAACTGGTCAGTCAGAGCCCCGGCATCATGCCCGGCCTGTCGACCAGCGCCGTACTGCTGACCGCCGTCATGGTCACCGTACTGCTCCTCGTGAGCCTCGCCAAGCCGGTGCTCAGCGTGGCGGTGGCGCTCTTCCCCATCTCCGGCCTGGCCCTGCTGCTGGCCGTGGGATTGCCCAGCCCCGAGCGCACCGGCGGCCTGACGCCGGGCATCGCCCTGCACGCCATCAGCTCGGCACTGGCCTTTGCGGTACTGGCCATTGCCGCCATTCAGGCGGTGCTGCTGGGGCTTCAGAATCAGGCCCTGCGCCACCACCGGATCCGCGGCATCGTCCAGTCGCTGCCGCCACTGACCACCATGGAACGGGTCCTCTTCGAGCTGATCTGGGGCGGCATGATCCTGCTGACCCTGTCGATCATCAGCGGCTTCGTGTTCCTCGACACCATGTTCGCTCAGCACCTGGCCCACAAGACGATCCTGTCGCTGGCCGCCTGGGTGATCTTCGCCGTGCTGCTGGTAAGTCACCACGTCCTGGGCTGGCGCGGCATGCGCGCAGTGCGCTGGACGCTGGGCGGCTGCGCCGTGCTGCTGCTGGCCTATTTCGGCAGCCGTTTCATGCTGGAGGTGGTCCTGCAGCGCGGCTGAGGCGAGCCTCGCCTTGACACTGCCGGGCCGACACCCTACAACACTGGGCTGACACGCCAGAGAGGAACCTTCGACTTGAGCGACGACTTCCCTGTGGGATTGCTGTTCGGCCTGCTTTTCCTGCTCGTCTTCCTTTCTGCCTTCTTTTCCAGCTCCGAGACCGGCATGATGTCGATCAACCGCTACCGCCTGAGCCACCAGGCCGGCAGCGGCGACAGCCGAGCCAAGCGTGTCGCTCGCCTGCTGGCCCGCCCGGATCGCCTGATCGGCGTGATCCTGATCGGCAACAACCTGGTCAACAACCTGGCCGCGGCCATCGCCACGGTGCTCGCCATCCACTTCTTCGGCGAGGTCACCGGCCCCGCCATCGCGCCGCTGGTCCTCACCATCGTCATCCTGATCTTCGCCGAGGTGACGCCCAAGACCTATGCGGCGGTCAAACCCGAGCGGATCGCCTTCCCCGCCTCCCTGGTGCTGGAACCGCTGCTCAAGCTGCTCTATCCGCTGGTGTGGCTGGTCAACGTCATCTCCAACGGCCTGCTCAGGCTGCTCGGCGTCAAGAGCATCGAGGGCGGCGGCGACCACCTGACCCGTGACGAGCTGCGCACCGTGGTGCACGAGGCGGGCACCCTGATTCCTCATCGCCACCAGGCGATGCTGCTGTCGATCCTCGACCTCGAGAACGTCACGGTGAACGACATCATGGTGCCTCGCCACGAGGTGGTCGGCATCGACCTGGATGACGAGCTCGAAGACATCCTGACTCAGGTCCGCACCAGCCAGCATACGCGCATCCCCGTCTACAAGGGCGACATCAACAACATCATCGGCATGCTGCACCTGCGCAACGCGGCGCGCTTCCTGTCCCGGGACGAGGTGACCAAGGCCTCCATCGTTCAGGAGGCCCGAGAGCCCTACTTCATCCCCGAATCGACGCCGCTGCACACCCAGCTCTTAAACTTTCAGAAGCAGAAACGGCGCATCGGCATCGTGGTGGACGAGTACGGTGACGTGGAGGGTCTGGTGACGCTGGAGGACATCCTCGAGGAGATCGTCGGCGAGTTCACCACCGACGTGGCCCAGGATCAGGACATTCACCATCAGGATGACGGCAGCCACCTCATCGACGGCACCGCCAACATCCGCGACATCAACCGCCTGCTGGGGTGGCAGCTGCCCACCGATGGCCCCAAGACGCTCAACGGCCTGATCCTCGAGCACTTGGAGTCCTTCCCCGATGGCCCCGCCTGCCTGCAGATCGGCACCACGCGCATGGAGATCCTCGAGGTGCGCGACAACCTGATCACCGCGGCGCGCTGCTGGCAGGCGCCTCGCCGGGCGTCACGCACCCGCGGCCACTCCCCCTGAGCGGCGGCGTCAACGACGCTGCAGCGGCGCGGCGGCCGAGCGGGCCCGCGACCAGGGCTCGGCCTCGGCCTTGAGCGCGCGAACCCTGGCCTCCAGGCGATCCCGCCGTACCTGGCGCGGCGGAATGGGCTCGCCGAAGTGCAGCGCCACCCGGGGGCGCAGGCGGCGCGGCCACTTGGTCAGCGCCGGCCCGCCCTGGTGAGACGCCCAGGAGCCCCACAGCCCGGCTAGACCGGCGGGAATCACCGGCACCGGATCCCGCGCCAGGATCAGCTCGATGCCGCGGCGGAAGGCATGGATCTCGCCATCCGGCGTCAGCCGCCCCTCGGGAAACAGCATCACCACCTCCCCGCTGCGCAGGGCCAGGCTGATTTCATCCAGGGCGCGGCGCACGCTGCCGGGGTCCCGGCGATCGGCGTCGACCGGTATGGCCCCGACCAGGCGGAAGAGCCAGTTGAGCCAGGGCGACTCGTAGATGGGGCGATCCATCAAGAAACGCAGCGGCCGCGGGCTGGCCCCGCCGATGACCAGCGCATCCATGAAGCTGACGTGGTTGCAGACCACCAGCGCCGGGCCGCGGGCCGGGATGAACTGGCGGCCACGCAGACGCAGCCGATAGATAGCGTGGATCAGCGCAAATACTATCAGGCGAATGACCGGCCGCGGGCGCCGGGAGCAGCGCCAGCCCCCCACCACGGCCAGCAGGCCAAGCAGGCCCAGAAGCGAGAGATTCACGTCATGTCGGACCGATGCTTGAGACCGGCGAGGGTCGTGGTCAAGAGCTGGTCGAGCAGCTCGCCCACCTCCAGCTGCTGCCCCTGCCAGTAGCCCAGGCGCTCGTTGAGCCCCAGCAGCACCAGGCCATGCACGCTGCCCCACAGGGTGCGCCCCAAGCGACGTGCCTCCAGGTCGCCCAGCGCCGGCTGATACTCCTTGAGCGTCGCCTCCACCCGCAGGAACAGCGCCTCGATCATGTCGGACTGACGCTGGTCGAGCTCGCCTTCCTGGGCCAGCGGGTAGTCGAAGAGCAGCTGCCAGCGATAGGGTTCGCGCTGGGCGAACTGCCAGTAGGCCAGGGCCAGGGCCTTCAGCCGCGGCTCCGGTGCCATCTCCTCTTCCAGCGGCTCGATGACCGTGCGCAGCAGGCTCAGGGTGTGAATGTTCACGTGCTGCAGCAGGTTGTTGAAGCTGCCGTAGAGCTTGAGCAGGGTGCTGGGTGCACAGCCCACTTCACGCGCCAGGGCGCGCAGCGACAGCGTATGGACAGGATTGTCCTGCAGCCAGGCATCGCAGGCCGCCATGACCTGGGCATGGAGCGCTTCGGGCGCATGCTGTCGGGGACGGGCCATCGGGCTCCTCGCGGGGACGTTAACTTCAGAGGCCATCATAGCGCACATCGAACACTGTTTTCGAGCATCGGCGAGCGCCCCCTTTCAGCCCTGTGAGACTTGGCTACTCTGGCGCCACCCCCTATCCGGAGTCGCCATGGCCGGCCGCCTGTTCATCCCGCCCCTCGATGCCGCCCACTTGCTGCCGGACCTGCGCCTCGACGCCCCGCTGGTAACTGCCACCAACCTGGCGCCGAGACGCCCCCTGTCGATCATTCGCCTGGAGGCCGGCACCCCCTGCCTGACCGAGGCCTTCTGGGGGCTCACGCCGCCCTGGCTGACGGTACTCGACCACGCCCCGCACTGCGCCCGGGCCGAATCGCTCGACTCGCGGGCCATGTTCCGCGACGCTTTCGCCGCGCGCCGCTGCCTGGTGCCGGCCGGCGGTGTTTACGTGTGGAAGCCCCAGCCGCGCTTCAAGCAGCCGTTCCTGGTCACCCGCCTCGACCGCCGTCCGCTGCTGCTCGCCGGCCTGTGGTGCCGCTACCACACCACCCTGACCGAGCACGCCGACTCGACGGCGCTGATTACCGTGCCCACCAATACGCTGCTGGCGCCGCTCAGCGACCGACTGCCGGCGATCATCGACGCCGCCGACGCCCCGCGCTGGCTGGACCCCTCACCCCCGCGGAGACGGCTCGCCGGCTGCTGATTCCCGCCCCTAGGGAACTGTTGGGCGCCTTTCCGGTATCAAGACGAGTGAACAATCCCCTGAACCAGGAGCCGAGTTGCGCCCACCCCACCGGCCCCATGCTGCGCTGGACACCCGAACAGGAGAGATGATGCCTACCCTTGCCGCAACGCTGCCCTACCGCCGCCACGCCCTGGCGCTGACCCTGGCCTTGCCTTTGCTGATCGTCGGCACGCTGCCCGGGATCGTCGAGGCGCGCCAGGTAGAGGCCGAGGAGGCCATCGCCGAGGCCATCACGCCCCGCGTCAGCCCCCACGACGAGCGCGACTACCGGGTGCTGACCCTGGACAACGGCCTGACCGCCCTGCTGGTCAGCGACCCCGAGGCCGACCGTGCGGCCGCCTCGATGAACGTCGCCGTGGGCAGCGCCCAGGACCCCGACGACCTGGCCGGTCTGGCCCACTTCCTCGAGCACATGCTGTTCCTGGGCACCGAACCCTATCCCGAAGCGGACGCCTACCAGCGCTATATCCGCCGTCACGGCGGCAACTTCAACGCCTTCACCGCGCCTCAGGACACCAACTACTTCTTCGACATCGAGCCCGACGCCTTCGCCGGGGCACTCGACCGCTTCAGCGCGTTCTTCCTGACCCCGCTGTTCAACGCCGACCAGCTGGAGAGCGAACGCAATATCGTGCACTCGGAGTACATGGCACGGATCCGCGACGACGGCCGTCGCGAGAACGACGTGCTCAATCAGGTGCTCAATCCCGACAACCCCACCACCGGCTTCTCGGTGGGCAGCCGCGAGACCCTGGCCGACCCGCCCGAAGGCGAGCCGACGCTGCGCGAGCGGGTGATCGACTTCTACGAACGCTACTACGACGCCAACGTCATGCAGCTGGCGCTGATCGCCCCGCACTCCCTCGACGAGTTGGAGATCCTGGTCGCCGAGCGCTTCGCCGACATCGCCGACCGCGGCCTCTCTCGCCCCGAGATCACCACTCCGCTGGCCCGCGAGGACGAGCTGCCGCGTTACCTGGAAGTGCAGTCGGTGAGTGATCGGCGCCAGCTGCGCTTTCTCTTCCCGGTGCCGGACCCGATTCAGGCGTATCGCCACAAGCCCGCCGACTACCTGGCCAACCTGCTGGGTCATGAAGGCGAGGGCAGCCTGCTGTCGGTACTGCGCGAGGCGGGACTGGCCGACGGCCTGGCCGCCGGGATCACCCGCGGCGACGGTCACCACGCCCTGTTTGCGGTCAGCATCAGCCTGACCCCCGCCGGCGCCGAGCGGCTCGACGATATCCAGGCCACGCTGTTCGATACCATCGCGTTGATCCGCGAAGCGGGGCTGGACGAGTGGCGCTACGATGAGCAGGCCCGGCTCGCCGAGCAGGAGTTCCGCTTCCAGCAGCACGGCTCGCCGCTGCAGGGCGCCATGCGCCTGGCCATGAACCTGGCGCGCTTCCCGATGGAAGACGTCCAGTATGCCGCCTACCGCATGGACGGCTTCGACCGGGAGCAGGTCGAGACCTACCTGGATGCCCTGCGCCCCGATCGCCTGCTGCGCCTCTACAGCGCCCCGGACGTGGAGGGCGAGCAGGAGTCGCCGTGGTTCGACGCCCCCTGGCGGGAGATCAGCCGGACCGCCGACGCCGAGGGCAGGCCGCTCGCCGGTCTGGCCCTGCCCGCCCCCAACCCCTTCATTGCCGAAGACCTCACGCTGCTCGAGGAGCAGCATGAACGCCCGGCGGCGCTGGTCGAGGATCCCAGCTTCAGCCTCTGGCACATGAGCGACGCCAGCTTCAACACCCCCAAGGTGGAGTGGCGCTTCAGCCTGCAGCACCCCGACGCCAGCGCCGACCCGCGCCGGGCCGTGCTGTCGCGGCTGCTGGCCGGCTGGCTCGACGACAGCCTCAACGAAGACTTCTACCCGGCACGGCTGGCCGGCCAGAGCGCCGAGGCCTACGCCCACGCCCGGGGCATCACCCTCTCCTTCTCGGGCTGGCGGGACCGCCAGGAGCAGCTGATCGAGCGCACCCTGATCCAGCTGCAGGAGGGCGAGATCGACGAGGCAAGCTTCGCTCGCGCTCACTACCGGCTGCAGCGTGAATGGCGCAATGCTCCCCAGGCCGCACTGTTTCGCCAGGGCCACCGCACCCTGGCCGAGGCGCTGATGCGCCCGCAGTGGCCGACCGAGCAGCTGCTGGAGGCGAGCCACGACCTCGGGGTCGATGACCTGCGCGACTACCGCGACGCCTTCCTCGCCTCGCTGCGCCTGGAGGCCATGGCGGTGGGCAACCTCGACGCCGAGCTGGCCAATCGGGTGGGGCGGAGCGTTGCCGAGGCCCTGGACCCCGGCCTGGAACCGGCGGCGATCCCCGACCTCACCCCGCTGCGCATCGACGGTGAGCTGCCGCCGCTTCACCCGGTGACCTCCCGCGAGGAGTCGCTGGTGCTGCGCTACCTGCAGGGACCGACCGCACCCTTGCCACCCAGGCTCGTCTGGCGGTACTCGGCCAGGTGCTCGACACCCCCTTCTACCACCGCCTGCGCACCGAGGAGCAGCTGGGCTACGTGGTCAACGCCGGCTACACACCGCTTTTGGATGGCCCCGGTCTTAGCCTGCTGGTGCAGTCGCCGAACACGCCGAGCGAGGCGATCCAGGCGCATATCGACGCCTTCCTGGACGACTTCGGCGAGCAGCTGGCGGCGATGAGCGATGACGACCTGGCCACTTACCGCCAGGCGGTCCACGACGAGCTGCTAAAGCGCGACACCAGCCTCTCCGGGCGAACCAACCGGCTGTGGCGCGCCCTCTCCTTCGGCGACACCGACTTCGACCGCCGCGAGCGCCTGGCCGACCGGGTGCTCGAGGTCGACATCGAGGCACTGAAAACGCTGTGGCCCGAACTGCGCGAGACCGCCGTGGCCAACATCACTTTCGATCCTGGCACCGACCCCAGCGATATCGCCGAGCTGACGCGCCATCTGGAGCCGCTGCCCGAGGCAGAGGAGTAAGGTGCGAGGTGCGAGGTGCGAGGTGCGAGGGGCGAGGGGCGAGGGGCGAGGGGCGAGGGGCGAGGAAAGAGTAAGGAGTGAGGAGTAAAGCGCAAGACAAGGTGTGAATCCAGCGCCCGGCCCAATGACCGGGCGCTGTCGTCTGGCCGGGCAGTTAGCGTTAGCCGAAGGCCTGGGGCGGCATGATCGCTTCCACGTGCATCACCAGCTCCTCGAGGATCTGGCGGTCGCGGTCGCCGAGCGCCACCTGATTGAGGCGCTCGATCTCGCGGGCGAAGTCCTTCAGGGTGAAGCCGGCCAGCGCCGCATCGTTCATCCGCTCCCAGCGGAAAGCCTCCCAGCGCGCCTGCTCCTCGCCGGTGAGGGTGTCCGGGAAGCTTCGCGCCCGATAGCGGAACAGCATCTCCTCCAGGCGGGGTCCTGAAAGGCGAAGCGCGCCTCCACCAGCTCCCAGGGGTCGGTGTCCCGTACCCGCTGCATCTGCTGGCGATCCGCGGGAGAGAAGAAGCCCCCGAGTAGAGCATCAGATCGGGGTCGGCCGGCCCTTCCGGCGGCGGCTCGGCGAACACCGCCGCCGCCTTGGCCGCGGCCTCGGGGCTTTCCACCAGGTGCTGCCAGTGCCGGCGACAGGCGCCCAGATCCAGCCCCAGGCGCTCGACGATGTCGCCATACTCCCCCTGCCGCGGCCCCTCCACGTCCTTGAGCGCCGCGGCGGGCAGGATCACCGGGCTCTTGTTGATGTGGACCACCTTGAGCGGGATGCGCGCCTCGCCCTCGGCCAGGTCTTCGCTGCTGACGAAGACCCGCTGGCGAATCTGCTCGGCGTCGAGAGCCAGCAGCGGGGCGGGGTCCACCGAGAGGTCGTAGACGATCACCCCGTTGGGGTTGGTGGGATGCACCGCCAGCGGCATCACCAGGGCGCTGCAGCCGCGGCTGGCGGGATAGCGGCGCGAGACGTGCAGTACCGGCTTGCGCTTTATGACATCGAGTCCCTTCGCCGCCTCGCGCTTGCGGCGCAGCGACAGCAGGTAGTCGAATAGCTTGGCATTGCGCGCCTTGAGCAGCCGCGCCAGGGCAATGGTGGCCCGCACATCGGCCAGGGCGTCGTGGGCACCGGCGTGTTCGATTCCGTTGGCGGCGGTCAGGTCCTCGAGGCGAAAGCTCGGCGCGCCATCTTCGCGGGTGGGCCACTCGATGCCCGCCGGGCGCAGGGCGTGAAAGGCCCGCACCGCATCGATCAGATCCCAGCGGGAGTTGCCGTTCTGCCACTCCCGGGAGTAGGGGTCGAGCAGGTTGCGGTAGAAGAGATGACGGCTGACCTCGTCATCGAAGCGCAGGCTGTTGTAGCCCAGCGCGCAGGTGCCGGGTTCGCTCATCAGGGCATGGATGCGCCCGGCGAACTCGGCCTCGGGCAGCCCCCGGCGCCGGGCCTGCTGCGGGGTGATCCCGGTGACCAGGCAGGCCTGGGGATGGGGCAGGAAGTCGTCGGCCGGCTTGCAGAACCACTCCACCGGCTCGCCGATCTCACGGAAGTCGGCATCGGTGCGAATCGCGGCGAACTGCGAGGGGCGGTCGCGACGCGGGTCGGCGCCGAAGGTCTCGTAGTCGTGCCAGAGGAAAGTCATCGGGGCGGCATCGGGCTTCGCCATGGGCGAGGGGTCTCCTGACTCTGCGTCGCTGAAGGCCACAGCCTAGCACACCGTGCGTCCGCCCCGCTCAGGCCCGCGGCAAGGTGACGTTGAGCTCCAGCACCGAGCAGTTGTCCTCGCTGTCCAGACTAATGTTGATGGCATCGTCGTCCACCTGGACATAGCGGCGGATCACCTCCAGTAGCTCCTTCTCCAGCATCGGCATGTAATCGGGCTGGCCCCGCTGGCTGCGCTGATGCGCCACGATGATCTGCAGCCGCTCCTTGGCGACCGACGCGGACTTCTTGCGCTCGCGCTTCAGGAATTCAAGCAACTTCACCGGCGACCTCCTCCGAACATACGGCTCAGCAGACCCTTCTTCTGGAACTCATGGAAGCGCAGCGGCACCTCCTCGCCGAGCAGGCGCGAGACGGTATCGACATAGGCCTGTCCGGCATCGCTTTTCTCGTCGTGGGTGACCGGCACCCCCTGGTTGGAAGCCCGCAACACCGCCTCGGACTCCGGAATCAGGCCGATCAGGTCGATGGCCAGGATCTCGCGGATGTCGTCCAGATTGAGCATGTCGCCGCCGTCGACCCGCTCGGCGTTGTAGCGGGTGATGAGCAGGTGCTCCTTGATCGGCTCCTCGCCCTGCTCGGCCCGCCGGGTCTTGGACGCCAGCAGCCCCAGGATGCGGTCGGAGTCGCGCACCGACGACACCTCGGGGTTGGTCACCACGATCGCCTCGTCGGCGTGGTACATGGCCAGCTGGGCGCCCCGCTCGATGCCCGCCGGCGAGTCGCAAAGGATGTAGTCGAAGTCGCTGCTCAGGGTCTTGAGCACCTTCTCGACGCCCTCGGCGGTCAGCGCATCCTTGTCGCGGGTCTGGGACGCCGGGAGGATGTGCAGGTTGTCGACGCGCTTGTCGCGGATCAGCGCCTGATTGAGCCCCGCCTCACCCTGGATGACGTTAACCAGGTCATAGACCACGCGGCGCTCGCAGCCCATGATCAGGTCCAGATTGCGAAGCCCCACGTCGAAATCGATCACGACGGTCTTGTTGCCCCGCAGCGCCAGCCCGGTGGCGATGGCCGCTGCGCTGGTTGTCTTGCCGACCCCACCCTTGCCGGAGGTCACTACGATGATCTTGGCCAAGTTGAGCATCCTTTCGAAAGCGTTAAATAAAGAATAAGGAATATGCCTGTGGGCGCTAGAGCGGCGTGATCTCCAGCTGGGCATCGCGCAGCGCGACCTGCACCGCCGTGCCAAGCAGCTGCGGGTCGATATCCTCGAGACGCTTGTAGTTGCCGGCCACCGACAGCAGCTCGCCGCGCAGTTCGCGACAGAAAATGCCAGAACGGGTGTCGCCATGGATGCCGGCCAGCGCCCGGCCGCGCAGCGCCCCGTAGACGTGCACGCTGCCGGCGGCCAGCACCTCGGCACCGGCGTTCACCGCCCCGATGACCACCAGGTCGCCCTCCGGGGCGGTGACCTGCTGGCCGGAGCGGACGGTGCCGCGGTAGATGCGCCCACCGCTGGCCACGCTGACGGCCTCCTCGCCAGCCTGGGCGTCGCCATCGTCCGGGGCACTCTCCACCGCTGCGGCGCTCTCAACCGCCGCCACACTCTCCAGCGGCCTGGCACGAACGCCGTCGCTGGGCGGAAACCAGCCCAGCCCCAGCGCCCAGGCCGACTGCTTGACCGGGTCGGGACCGCCGCGCACCGCCACCGGCAGCAGCTTGTGGGCCCGGCAAACGGCACAGATGCGCTCCAGCGCCAGATGCGGCTCATCGAGCTTCTCGACCGCCAGTACCACCGGGGTATGCTGGAAAACGCCGGCGACTGGCTGAGCTTGCCGGAAAGCTGCTCGCGAATGCGCTCGGGGTCGGCGCTGGCCAGCTCCATGACCGTCATCGGCAGCATGCCCCCCTTGAAGGTGAATGCCATGCTTGCCCTGTCCAGGTTGAGACTCATTGCCGGGCTCCACTCGGGTGATATCGGGTCGTGGGACTAAAGCTAAGCGAGTCCCCGGCCCCTGCAACTGATGATACGGCCAGCGAGCCGACAATGACATTGTCGCCATCTGGCCACACCCGACCTGCCGCACAGGCTTTTCTGCCGCCGCAGCGCATGCTTAGATAACAATGAAACAAAGATTGCCGACCACGATAGCGACCATCGTGGCTTGCGCGGGGTCTAGCCACGCGCCCAAAGTTCAGGATACCTCATGCCCGGATTTCTTCGACGCTTTCTCGCCCCGCGCTGGCAGCACGCCGACGCCCAGGTACGCTGCCAGGCCGCCGGCCGGCTCGACCCCGCTCGCCCCGACCAGCGCCAGGCGCTGGAGCAGCTCTGCCTGGACGATGACCCTCAGGTGCGGCGGACGGCACTGGCGCGGCTCGATGACCCCGAGGCACTCCTGCGCCTGCTCGCACAACGCCCCGACAATCCGGAGCTGCGAAGCTACCTGACCGAGCTGCTGTGCGGCCAGACGGGGGCTCGAGCTCGCCTCACGGCTGGCGCTGGTCGAAGCGCTGGACGACACCGCCCTGCTCGTCGCCATCACCCTGCAGGGCGACAACCAGCAGCTTCGCCTCGCTGCCCTGGCACACCTGGAGAGCGAAGACGACCTCATCCACCAGGCCTGCGAGAACGGGATTGCCGCCGTGCGTCACGCCGCCGCCGAGCGGGTCGTCAGCGAAGCCGGCCTGCAGCGACTGGCCCAGCAGGCGCGCCGCGACCGCCAGGTCATGCGCCAGGCCCGCGAGCGGCTCAATCGGCTGCGGGCCGATGCCGCTTCGCTCAAGGCCGCCCGCGAACGCCGCGAGTCCCTGCTCAGCTCCCTGGAGGCCCAAGCCCGCGCGCCCTGGGAGCCACTCTATGCTGGCCGCTACCGACACCTGGTCCGCGAGTGGGAGGCCCTGGAGGACCTTCCCGATGCCGGCCAGGAGCAGCGCTTTCAGGATGCCAGCCTGCGCTGTCGCAAGGTGATCACCGACCACGAAGCACAGGAGCACGCCCAGGCGGCGGCTGAGCGGCGCCACGAGCGAGCCAGCGAGGCCCGCGAGGCGCTGCTCGAAGCCCTGGAAGAGAGCCTCGCCGGACTCCCCCGGGGCGACACCCTCAGCGAGCAGGACATCGCCAGCCTGCGCGCCCAGAAGCTGCTGCTGGCCAATCGCTGGCAGGCGCTCTCCGAGCTGCATATCACTGACGAGGCCCTGCGCCGGCGCTACGATGCCGTGATGGCCGACTACGACAGGGTCATTGCCGCCTGGGAGCGCGTCGTCGCCCGCCGGGAGGAGATCGAGACGGCCCTGGCCAACCGTGATCACCAGCGCCTGGCCGCCCACCTGGACGCCTGCGACTGGCCTGACGACCTGCCCGAGACCCCGCTCCTAAAGCGGGCTCGCAGTGAGCTGGCCGGCGCCACCGCGCGCCAGGAGGGCGATCTGGACGCCCAGCTGGCACGCTTCGGCGAGGACCTGGCCCAGCTCGAACAGCTGCTCGAGCGCGGCGCCTTCAAGGGGGCCAGCCGCCTGCACCAGAGCCTGAGGCATCGTGCCGAGACGCTGCCGGCAGCGCCGCTTCGCCCTCATCTGGCCAACCTGAAGCGGCTCGGCGCACGCCTCGCCGAGCTGCGCGACTGGCGCGGCTTCGTCGCCGGCCCCAAGCGCGAGCAGCTGAGCCAGGCCATCGAGGCACTGGCCGGCGACGACGGCCTGAGCGACGCCGAGCTCGACCGTCGCCACCGGCAGCTGGTGCGCGACTGGAAGGGACTCGGCGATGCCGCCGCCACCCGCGAGCTCTCGGAACGCTTTCGCGCCGCCTCCGACCGCATCCATGAGCGCCTCGGCCCCTGGCGCGAGCGCCTGGCCGCCGAACGGTCTCACAACCTGAAGGCCCGCGAGGCGCTGTGCGAGCAGCTCGAGGCCCTGCTGGACTCCCCCGCCGAGAACGCCGACCCCGACGCGCTGCGCCGGATTCGCGACCAGGCCCGGGAAGAGTGGCGCCGCTACTCGCCCGTTCCCCGGGACCAGGCAGAGGCGATCGGCCGCCGCTTTGGCCGCATCCGCCATGCGCTGCAGGGGCTGATCGACCAGCGGGCCGAGGAGGTCGCCAAGGCCAAGCGCCAGTTGATCGACCAGGCCGGCGCGCTTCTGGAACAGCAGATGCCACCCTCCGCTCGAGCCGAAGAGGCCAAGGCTCTGCAGCAGCGCTGGCGCAGTCTCGGGCGCGCCCCCGCGGCGAGGAGCAGGCGCTGTGGCGCACTTTCCGCGGGCTATGCGACCAGATCTTCGCCGCTCGGGAGGCCCAGCGCGAGGATCATGTGCAGCGCGCTCGCCAGCGCCTGGATGAGATGCAGGCGCTGATCGACCGCCTCGACGCCTGGCATCCGACCCGGCATGCCGATAGCGAGGTGCTGGAGCAGGCCATCGACCAGGCCGCCGCCCTGGAGCCGCTGCCCTCCGGCCGCCGCACCGAGGGCATGCGACGCCGCTGGAGTGGCATCGTCCGGGCCCGCCGGGAACGCCTGACGCGGCTTGCCGTGGTCGAAGAAATTCAGCGCTGGCAGGCCTGCCGGCCGCTGCTGGACGCCCACCTGCAGGCCGACGCAAGGCTGCTGCAGGAGGGCAAGGCGGAGAGCGTCCCGCTGGACGACGACCTGGCACTTCCTGCGGACATGATCGCCGCCCACGAGCAGCGCAATGCCGCCCGCCACCGGCCCGACGATGCCGAGGCAATCACCGAGCAGCTGGCACGACTGCGCGTGCACCTCTCGCTGCTGGCCATGGGCCGGGTCAACCAGCACGATGAGCCACTGCGCCTGGCCATTCAGGTCGAACGGCTCAACGAAGGGCTCGGCCGCGAGCTCTCGCGGGCCGAAGAGGTCCGCGCCGTGCTGCGCAGCCTGCTGGCCACCGGCCCGGTCTCGCCCGAGCAGTGGCAGCGCGAAGTGGGAGAGTTCGACGGTCTGCTGACCCGTCTGACCCAGCTCCCCCGCCCTGAGCCGCCATAGCACCGGCGGCGGCGACTCCCCGCGGCTGCCGCACAACCGGGCAGCCGCCCTGTCACCCCGGCGCAGAAATGCACGCGGGAGGCCGAAGCCTCCCGCGTCCTGATCCAACAAGATACGCTTCGCCGGTTTAGCCCATGAACTGACCGCCGTTGATATCGATGTTGGCCCCGGTGATGAAGCCCGCCTCCTTGTCGGCCAGGAATACCACCAGTCGCGCGATCTCCTCTGGCGTGCCGTAGCGCTTGACCGGAATGGTCTCGCGAATCGCCTCGCGCACCTTCTCCGGAATCTTCATGATCATGTCGGTGGCGATATAGCCCGGCGACACGGTGTTGACGGTAATCCCCTTGGTGGCGGTCTCCTGTGCCAGCGCCATGGTCAGGCCGTGCATCCCCGCCTTGGCGGCGGAGTAGTTGACCTGGCCGAACTGGCCCTTGCGGCCATTGATCGAGGAAATGTTGATGACCCGGCCGTAGCCATGCTCCAGCATGCCCTCTATCACGCTGCGGCAGGTATTGAAGACGCTGTTGAGGTTGGTGTCGATCACTTCATGCCACTGTTCCGGTGACATCTTCTTCAGGGTGCCATCGCGGGTGATGCCGGCGCAGTTGACCAGCACGCTGACGGGACCGTGGGCCTCTTCTATCTCCTTGACGCCGGCCACACAGGCGTCATAGCTGGTCAAGTCCACCCCGGACAGGGCGATATTGTCGAAACCGTCAGCCTTCTGGGTCTCGAGCCAGGCCTTGGCCTTCTCCGGATTGTTATACCCCGCCACGACCTGATAGCCCGCTGCGGCCAGCGCGCGGCAGATCGCCGATCCGATGCCGCCGGTTCCGCCGGTTACCCAGGCAACGGGTGCTGATTGAGCCATATTCCACCTCCCTGATCATGACATGTCGACAGGATTACTTGATGCAGATCAAAATCCCATACGCAACAGGATGCTAGCTGAAGGAGTCCCCTTCAAGCCATCCTTTATGATTATGGACCCTTTGGCGCAGAGTGCACGAGCGTTGAATGATTACTTGACACAGAGCGTCAAAGGGTTAGAATACGCCCACGTCGATGCGGGGTGGAGCAGTCTGGTAGCTCGTCGGGCTCATAACCCGAAGGTCGTCGGTTCAAATCCGGCCCCCGCTACCAAATTCGAAAACCGAGGCCACCAGCCTCGGTTTTTTTGTTGCGCTCACGAACAGCACCGACGACCGTCGGTTCGCTCTTCATTTCAAAGTCAGCGGCCCCCGCTACCAAATTCGAAAACCGAGGCCACCAGCCTCGGTTTTTTTGTTGCGCTCACGAACAGCACCGACGACCGTCGGTTCGCTCTTCATTTCAAAGTCAGCGGCCCCCGCTACCAAATTCAAAAACCGAGGCCACCAGCCTCGGTTTTTTTGTTGCGCTCACGAACAGCACCGACGACCGTCGGTTCGCTCTTCATTTCAAAGTCAGCGGCCCCCGCTACCAAATTCAAAAACCGAGGCCACCAGCCTCGGTTTTTTGTTACGCTTTAGAGAGGCGGATCAGTCACCTACTGATCCGCCTCTTTTGGCTGCCTAAACGCACCCGGCCGACGACGCGGCGTTCACTGCATCCCCGTGATTGAGCTTACACCTCAGACGTCAGCGCCTCGAGGGAGCGCGAGGCCAGGGCGATGCCGCGGTCGTCGCCGGTGGTGCCGCGGCAGAAGGCCTCGCTGTAGAAGAGGCGGACCAGGTCGCGGTGGCGCAGCCGGTCGCCGCGCAGGTCGTCGAACCAGTGGCTGAGCTGGCCGGAGACCCGGCTTCCATCGCTGGCGACGAACTTCTCGGCCGCGCCATCGCTCATCACCGCCACCCCCGTGACCCGGTTCAGCGGCTGGCTGCCGCTCTGCACCTGTTCAGGCGACAGGCGCTCGTCGATGAACTGCGTCTGATTGGCGAACTCGCCCTTGCCGGTCTCCCCCAGGGTTGTCAGCTGCGGCGCCAGTTGAGGACCGGCATCCGCCTCGGCCGGGTCGACGGTCACCGCCCGCTCCATGACGATGGCGCCGTCACCCACCTTGAGCCACAGCAGCCGCTCCCGCCCCAGGATCAGCACCGAGAGGGTGCAGCGCAGGTCGCGCACCGGCCGGCAGTGCGCCTCGGCCAGATCGCGCAGCACGCCCTGGGCATGCTTGACCAGCAGCAGGGCGAACTGCCGCTGCGTCTCGGTGGTGGGCTCGGCGGCCGTATCCAGCAGCTCGACCAGCTGCCCGTCCAGGGTATCCACCAGCCGGAGGGTCGCCCCGACCACCGCCCGGGCCCCCAGGTCGGAGGCCGGTGAGCTGCCGGCGCCGTCGGCCACCGCCAGGGCGGCACGCGGTGCGCGCACGCAGGCGGCGGCGTCCTGACAGGGCAGCGCCGGGGAGGCCTCCAGGTGTGCCAGGCCGGCCACGGCGGCGGCCAGGGCCTGCCAGGCGGGGCGAACCTCGTGCGCATCGTCCGCCGCCGCCGGGCCCGACAGGGACGGGTGCCGCTTATCCGACATGCCGCCCTCCCGAAGATGCGGGGGTGCTCGGCTTGACCAGCCGACGAGGAAATTCCCCCGGTCCATCTGCTGCTGGTAGGTCTCCAGGGCGGCATGCCACTGCGCCAGGCTAGCCCGGCGGCTCGGCTGGTTGGCGCCCTCGGTGAAGGTGGTGACGAACATGTCGCGAATCGCCTCGGGCAGTTCGCTCCACAGCGCGTACCAGGCGCCCTCTGGCACGTCGCGCTGCCCGCGGCCGTAGGCGAAGTTGCCGCGGCGCAAGTTCCGTACCGGGTCGTCGCCGCCGACGATATCGTAGGGGTGGCGGCCCAGCATTAGGCACTTGAAGAGCACGATGGCCAGCGAAAACGCCTCGCTCTGCGGGTTGCGCACGATATCGCGAAAGGCGATGCCCTGATGCTCCTTGGGGGTCATGTCGGGGCTTCCCACCGGGCAGGGATAGAAGGTGCCGGCCACGCGCAGCTGGTAGCTGTCGCAGTCGATCAGGGTGACCTGCCCGGTACCCGGCACGCAGTAGACATTGTTGAGGTTGTAGTCGCCGATGCAGATGCCCGCCCGGTGCAGCTGCTGGACGATCTCGATAAAGCGGATCAGATAGCCGACGATCTGCCGGCGGTCGAGGTTGGGGAAATAGCGCTCGTAGAGCAGCGCATGGGCCAGCAGGCCCATCTTCACGCCCCGCGCCCGGTACATGGCGAAACCGATCCAGCGATGGCGGTCATCGAAGACGCGAATCAGCGGCCAGCACACGTCCCGGGTCATGTGGCTGTCGCGCAGCTCGCGCATGGCCTCTACCTTGCGGTGCAGCTCGTCGCCGCGCTTCTGCAGCACCTCGGGGTAGTACCACTTGACGATCACGTCGGGCCGCCCCTGCAGGGCGAAGATCTCCCCCTCGCCGCCGCGGGCCAGACGCTTGCCGAGCTTGCGCTGCTTGCCCAGCGCATCCGTTACCACCCGTCCCCACAGTGCCACGCATCCTCCTTACCGGCCGCACCTCCCGGCGCGCCCCTTGTCTGCCCGTCAGATACTGTCCCAGCCGTCCGTGGGGGGCAGCTTGATCTGGGCGGTGGTCGAAGCGGACGCCGAGACACGGCTCATGCTGGCCGACAGCCACAGGAAGAACTCGCGGAACTTCAGGCCATCGAGGCGCTTGGCCGGGCGCGTGGAGAAGGCGCCCAGGGCATCGAGATCGGCCTCCTCGACGCCCACCGGCATCACCACCATCTTGCGCTGCTGCGCCAGCGAGCGGGCGCGGGCCGCCACGGCCTGCCAGTCGTCGGTGGGCACGCCGTCGCTGATCACCACCAGCCACGGCTGGTAGTAGGCCACTCCGGCCTTGCGATAGGCGGCGGTGCGCGCCTCCAGGCGGTCCAGCGCCAGCTCCATGGCCGAGCCCAGGGGCGTCAAGCCGGTGGCGGCAAACTGGCGGCACTGAGTGATGTTCATGGCGGTGGTGAACGGCAGCTGCTCGGTCACGCGCCCCCCGGCGGTGATGACGCCGAGCTCGACAGAGCAGGCGGCCATCTCGTCTTCCTTGATCGAGGCGATGAACTCCTGAACCCCAGCGTTCAATTCCTGGATGGGCTGGCCGAACATCGAGGCGGAGGTATCGAGTACCAGCATGCAGGCACAGCGAGGGGAAGGGTTCTCGATCAGGTCGCTACTGGTGTTCAGCTGATATGTCGCCATCGACGGTTCCTCGTATCTGAATGCCTGGCCATGTGACTACCAGGCGATCACGAGCCTACCACAGGGCGTATCGCGATGCTCCGCCGGCTTGAGCAAAGCGGCCAACGCCCCGCCCCCTTGAATCCGCGGCCCGCCACCCGCATCTATCTGCCAAATTCACTCTTTTGCAAGGCTATCGCCCATGTCCATCGTCGATCCCCGCAGCGGCGCCCCTCTGACTGCCAACGAATCCGCCGACACCCAACCCCAGGCGGCACCGCCGGATGAGCAGCTGATCATCGACGTCGATCGCGACAACATCCAGCAACTGCTGGAATTCTCCATGCAGGTGCCGGTCCTGCTCGACTGCTGGGCCCCCTGGTGTCAGCCCTGCAAGACGCTGACCCCCATGCTGGAGAAGCTCACCCGGGAATACGCCGGCACCTTCATTCTCGCCAAACTCGATATCGATGAAAACCAGGACATCGCCGCCCAGCTGGGCGTGCGCTCGGTGCCCGACGTCAAGCTGATCAGCCAGGGCGGGCTGGTCGACCAGTTCCAGGGCGCGCTGCCCGAGAAGGAGATTCGCGAGTGGCTGGGGCGCTACTTCCCGGCTCCGGAAGCGGCGCCGGCCAGCCCCGAGGAGCAGGCCGCCGAGGCGCTCGAACAGGGCGACACCGCCACCGCCCGCGCGCTCTATGAGCAGCTGATGCAGGCCCATCCCGAGCACTACCCCTATCAGGTAGCGCTGGCTCGCACCCTGGTCGCCGAGGGTCGCGGCGACGACGCCCGCACGCTGCTCGACAACCTGCCCCCGAGGAGCGGGATGCCCCCTCGGCCCGCGGCGTGCGCGCCAGCATCGAGTTCACCGAGGAGGCCCCCGACGACGAGGAGCTGGCCGCCCTGGCGGGCCGCGACGACAGCGAGGCCCAGTTCAAGCGTGCCCTGCGCCAGGTCGCCGACGGCGACTACGAAGCGGGCCTGGAGGGGCTACTGGCGCTGATGAAGCGCGACCGCGCCTACGGCGACGATGCCGCCCGCCTGACCCTGCTGCGAGTCTTCGACGCCCTGGGCGCCGACCACCCGCTGACCGTGACCTACCGCCGCCGCCTCTTCACCCTGCTCTACTGAGGGCGTCCTCCATGCACCCCGCCTCCCAGGGGCGGGGCTTGCGAAGAGAGAGCATCAGACCTTGAGCACACCGTCCAGGCGGGTCAGCGCCGCCTCGAGCTGAGCAGCGGTGGTGCCGAAGTTGAGCCGCGCGAAGCCCGGCCAGCCGAAGTCGGCGCCGTCGGAGAGCGCCACGCCGGCATCGGCCAGTAGCGCCCGCTGGGGCGATATCGCGCGCCCTTCGCCGACGCGCCCGGCCAGCCCCTGGGCATGCCGCAGGTCGAGCCAGGCCAGGTAGGTGGACTCCGGCGCGCTCATGGACACCCCGGGCCATTCGGCGACGCGCCGCACCAGGGTGCGGCGATGCTCGCGCAGCACCGCCAGCAGCGCCTGGCGCCAGGGGTCCCCTTCGGCATAGGCGGCCTCGGCGGCCACCAGCCCCAGCACGTTGGCATCGGGCATCAGGCCGCGCATGCCGGCCGCGAAGCGACGGCGCAGCGCTTCGTCCGAGACGACCGCACAGGCGGTGGTGAGACCGGCCAGGTTGAAGGTCTTGGAGGGCGCCCACAGCGTCACGGTGCGTGCCGCCAGCTCGGGGAAGGCCGCCGCCAGCGGTCGATGCCGGGCGCCCTCGTCCAGCAGCAGGTCGCAGTGCAGCTCGTCGGAGACCACCCAGAGGTCGTGGCGCTCGACCAGGGCGGCGAGTCCCGCCAGCTCCTCCTGGCGCCACACCCGCCCGGTAGGGTTGTGGGGCTGGCACCACAGCAGCAGCCGGGTCTCGGGAGTGATCGCCGCCTCCAGGGCGTCGAGATCCAGCCGCCAGGGCTCGCCCGGCGCCGCGGGCTCGGCCAAGGCCGCCTGCTGAGGCAGGCGGCCGGTGCGCTCGGCGACCCGCAGAAAAGGGGGATAGATCGGCGTGACGGTGAGCACCCCTTCGCCCGGCTCGGTCAGCGCCAGGCTGGCCAGGTGCAGGGCGGGCACCACCCCGGGCAGCCACAGCTGCCAGCCGGGCGCGATAGACCAGCCGTACTTCCGTTCGCTCCACTCGCAGAGGGTACGCCGCAGGCTGTCGGGCACCAGGCCATAGCCGTAGATGCCGTGCGCAACCCGGGCATGCAGCGCCTCGATGACCGCCGGCGGCGAGCGGAAGTCCATGTCGGCCACCCAGAGCGGCAGCACGTTAGCATCGTGGCGATGCCACTTCTGCGAGGGCCAGTCGCCGCCGGAGGGGTGGCGGCGCTCGACGGGCGTGGCAAAATCGTACTCCATGTACCTTCCTCGGATCAGGGAAGCAGCGAAATGATGACCAAGACCATGCCGCAAAGCGGCTTCTATGCCAAGGTGCGCCAGGGCATGCCGGCGCTGATCGACCAGTGGCGTCGCCTGGGCCGGGGCGAGCCGGACCGGCTGGCGCTTATCCTGGCCGAGACCGCGCGCGTGGCCAAGCTAGGCGAGCCCGAGGCGACGCCGGACGGTGCCACCCTGACCGCCTGGAGCCGCCCCGGGGCGGGCGACACGATTCCGCTCTGGGCGGCACGCACCGCCGCCTTCCTGGTGATGCAGATGCCCGCAAGCCCCAAGCCCCATAGCGACGAGGAGGCCTGCGCCTGGGCCTACTGCTGGCTGCTCAACCGCGACTTCCCCGACGTCGAGGCCGCCCGCGCCGCACTGCCCGACCACCTGCGCGACACCCTGACCCATGCGGTGGGGGCCGCCTGGGCCGACCGCCAGGGACTGCGCCTGGTGTGACCTCCACGCGCGCCTCCGCCAGGGGCTCGCCCTACCGCCGGACGACCGGGCGCTTGACCTAGCGTTTGCTCGGGGCAATGCTGTAGCTTTGCTGGCCGGCGCCCCCTGTCGCGACATGCCGGCCACCGACATGCCACGCATAACAAGGACACGCCATGTTCGTTCGCACCATCGAACCCGCCTTCTACGACACCGATGCGCTAGGGCACATCAACAATACCCGCCTGCCGGCCTGGTTCGAGCTGGCCCGTAACGACCTCTTCAAGCTCTTCACCCCCGACCTGGACCCGCGCAAGTGGCGACTGATCATGGCCCGGATGGAGATCGACTACCGCGCCGAGCTGCTGTACGGCAGCGATATCGAGCTGCGTACCTATCTCTCCCGGCTTGGCACCAGCTCCTTCACCGTGACCCAGGAAGCCTGGCAGAACGGCGTGCTCGCCAATCTGGGCCATACCGTGCTGGTCCAGTTCGACCACGTCGCGAAGCGTGCCGTGCCCATCGAGGGCGAGCTGCGCGATGCGCTGGAGGCCCACCTGCAGCCGGTGACGGAGCCCGAGGGCGCATGACGCCAGCGGTCAGGCAGCTCGAGCGGGAAGGCGTCGACTTCGGCCTGCTCAGCTACGACCACGACCCGCGCACCCCGGCCTACGGCGAGGAGGCCGCCCAGGCGCTGGGGCTCGACCCGCAAAGCGTCTTCAAGACCCTGGTGGCACGACTCGACGACGGCCGCCTCGTGGTGGCCATGGTGCCGGTCGCGGCCCGGCTCGACCTCAAGGCCCTGGCCCGGGCCGCCGGTGCCCGCAAGGCGACGCTGGCCGACGCCGCCGAGGCCGAGCGCGCCACCGGCTATGTGGTCGGCGGCATCAGCCCCCTGGGTCAGAAGCGGCGCCTGGCCGCCTATCTCGACGCTAGCGCCGAGGCCCTGGAGACGATCCACGTCAGTGGCGGACGACGCGGCCTGGAGATCCGCCTCGCCCCGGGCGAGCTGATCCGGCTGAGCGGCGCCCGGCCGGCCGACCTCACCCGGCGCTGAGGCGGGCGCGAGCCGAATGCCCCACCCACTGTCCTATTCCTAGCCCCCAACCAGGAGCCTCCCATGTCCATCCGCTACAATCTATGGCTCGACCCCGACAATACCGAGCAGCACCGCGCGGTGGAGGCCGACCTGGAGCGCTACTTCATGGAGCGCTTCGCCGACTACCCGCACATCCGCTTGTTCGGGGCCGACCCCTACGATTATGATGCGCCGTTCAATCGCCTCTACGACGTGCTGATGGCACGGGCCAACGAGTACTGCGAGCGGCGCTGGGCAGGCTATGTGCCCACGCCCGAGCAGCTCAACCGGACCTTCTTCCGTGCCGTGGGGCGCTCCACCAAGTTCGTACGGGACCCCAACGATGGTGATCCAGACCGATCAGACGCCTGACGCCCGCCAGCTGGCCATCATCGCCGAGCAGCTGGGTCGCGCCCCGCGGGGCATCGAGGCCGTGGCGGCCGTGGACGGCGAAGGCACCCCGCTGGTGCTGCGCATGGCCCCCATCGTCGACGGCAAGCCCTTTCCCACCCTCTACTGGCTGAGCTGCACCCGGCTCAAGGTGGCGATCTCCCGCCTCGAGGCCGGCGGCGCGATCAAGCAGTTGGAGAGCCGCCTGCAGGAAGACCCCGACTTCCTGGCCGCCTATCACGCCAGCCACCGCGACTACGTCGAGGCCCGCTGGCACCACATGAGCGACGCCCAGCGCCGCGAAGTGGACCACCTGGGCTACCAGCAGGTGCTGACGCAGCGCGGCATCGGCGGCATCGCCAACTGGGACCAGGTGCGCTGCCTGCATACTCAGTACGCCCACCACCTGTGCGGCCACAACGTCGTTGGCCAGTGGATGGACGCCGAGCACGGCGTGGCCGACTGCCTGCCCTGAGACTCCCCCTTGGCACGCTGAGGCTGCTAGGATGGCTGCCTTGCCAAGGAGATCCGCATGTCGAGATTCTGTGTCTATCTGGGCTCCCGCGACGGTCGGGACCCCGCCTATCTTGAGGCCGCCCGCGCCCTGGGCCAGGAGCTGGCCAAGCGCGGCCACGGCCTGGTCTACGGCGGTGCGCGCATCGGCCTGATGGGCGAGCTGGCCAATGCCACCCTGGCCGCCGGCGGCGAGGTGATCGGCGTGATGCCGGACCATCTGGTGGAGCGCGAGCAGGCCCACGAGGGGCTGCCAACGCTGATTCGCGTCAACAACATGCACGAGCGCAAGGCCAGCATGGCCGCCCACGCCGACGCCTTCATCGCCCTGCCCGGTGGCATCGGCACCCTGGAGGAGCTGTTCGAGGCCTGGACCTGGCAGTATCTGGGGCTTCACGACAAGCCCATCGGGGTGCTCGACACCGCCGGCTTCTATTCGCCGCTGCTGAGCTTCCTCGACGCCACGGTGGCGCAGGGGTTTCTCAACGCGCGCACCCGCGACTGCCTGCTCGACGCCGAGACGCCCGGCGCCCTGCTGGACGCCCTGGAGGCCCGCCTGGCCGCCGGCTGATACCGCCAAGGAGACGCTATCCATGCATGCCATCCATATCGACGATTCCCGGCTGGCGTGGCGTGAAGGCGCCGCGCCGGGCGGCCCGGCGGCGGGCGAGGTGCGTATCCGGGTCGCCTGGGCCGGCGTCAACCGCGCCGACCTGATGCAGCGCGCCGGGCACTACCCGCCGCCGCCCGGGGTCAGCGAGACCCTGGGCCTGGAGGTCAGCGGCACGGTGTGTGAAACGGGACCCGGCGTCGACCGCTGGCGCGTCGGCGACCGGGTCTGCGCCCTGCTCGCCGGGGGCGGCTATGCCGAGGAGGTAGTGGTGGACGCCCGCCAGGTGCTACCGCTGCCCGAAGGCCTCGGCCTGCGTGAGGCCGCCGCCCTGCCCGAGGTGTTCGCCACCGCCTGGCTCAACCTGTTCATGGAAGCCCGGCTCGCCCCCGGGGAACGGGTGCTGCTGCATGCCGGCGCCAGCGGCGTGGGCACCGCCGCCATCCAGCTGTGTCGTGTTTTCAACCATCCCTGCTTCGTCACCGCCGGCAGCGATGACAAGCTCGGCGCCTGCCGCGAGCTGGGCGCCGCTGCGGGCTGGAACCGCCACCGGGGCAGCTTCGTGGAGGCGGTCAAGGCGTGGGGCGGCGCCGATGTGATCCTCGACCCGGTGGGGGGCGCCTACCTGGCCGACAACCAGCGGGTGCTCAATGCCGATGGCCGACTGGTGCTGATCGGGCTGATGGGCGGCCGCAGGGCCGAGCTGGACCTGGGCAGGATGCTGATGAAGCGCCAGCGGCTGATCGGCTCGACCCTGCGCGCCAAGCCGCCCGCGGCCAAGGGGGCCATCCTCGACGCCCTGCTGGCCGAGGTCTGGCCGCGCCTGGCCAGCGGCGAGATTCGCCCCCTGGTCGACCGCAGCTGGCCGGTAACGGAGGTCGAGGCGGCCCACGCCCATCTGCAGCGCGATGCCAATATCGGCAAGGTGCTGCTGTCGATCAGCGGGGAGGAGTAGGCCGGCGCCACCGTCAGGGGCGCTCGGCTAGCTCGCGGGTACGCAGGTAGGTCAGCTGCAGCAGGCGGGCGTCCTCGCCGGCCCGGTGGCGGTGGATGCCCAGCTCCTGGACCAGCGCCTCCCGGGTGGCGTGCCACAGGGCAAGCTGACGCTCGTCGAGCAGGATTCTCAGGGCCTCGAGGCGAAAGGCCGGCAGCATGCTGGCATGATGAAACAGCAGTGACAGCCAGGTGTTGTCATAGCCCCAGCTGTCGCTGTAGGCGACGCCGACGCTGGCCAGCTCGTCGTTGAGCCAGCGCGCCACCTGGGCCACGGGCAGTCCTTCACGCTGCAGGCGCGCGCGAGAGATGCCGTGGAGGAGCTCCGCCTTGGGATCCCAGTGGGTCCATTCCGCCAGCGGCTGCACCAGGAAGGCACAGTGACTGCCATCGGCCCGCGCCAGGCCGACCTCGATGGGGTAGCTACCGCGCCCGAATCCGGACGCCTCGATATCCAGCAGTGTCGGCAGCGTCACGGATGGATCCGTCCTCGTGATCTGGGCCCGGGGGCAGGTGGCGTATGAAGGGCAGTCAGTGTCGCGTCTGGGTGCCGTCGCTGTCCAGTTCGGCGCCTTCCAGACGAGCGTGGCGGTCCGCCAGGGCCTGCCAGTGGGCCGCATGGGCGGCGTCCACCGGCAGCCCCAGCTCGCCTGCCCGGTAGGCCTTGGCCAGCCGGGCGGCGGCCAGCGGATGCCCCGCCTCGCCGGCGCGAGCATACCAGGTCACGGCGCGATCCTCCCGCCGGGGATACTGTGCGCAGCCGTGTTCGTGAATCCGCCCGGCCTGATACTGGGCCTTGAGGTCGCCGGACTGGGCGGCCTCCAGCACGTAGCGGGCCCCGCGCGCCTTGTCCTGGGGGCTGGCACCGCGGTGGAACAGCATGTGACCGTAGAGTGACAGCGCCGCGGGGTGTCCCGCATCGGCACAGCGCTGAAAGAGATGCATGGTCAGCCGCTGAGCGCGCGGTGAGCGCGGCAGCCAGGGGGTATGAAACAGCTGCTCCGCGAGCCGATACTCGAGCCGGGTGAACAGTGACGATGCCTGCGTCATGGCAAACAACCTTGCATCCAGAAAGGTAAACGCATGACGACCTCACCCTCCCATGGTTGCCGTCATGGCCTGAATAAGCACGCCTCTCAGTCTCCGCCGGGGCCGCCAAGGGTCGCCAGCATACGCCCGCCCCGTCGGCGACTCAACCCCTGCCATTTGCCGCCTTCTTGGCCCCCGGCTACCATGGCGGGCAACACCGGCAACCCCACCGACAGGAGTGACGGATGCAGACGCGACCGCTTGGCAACACGGACATCGAAGTCAGCCGCCTGTGCCTGGGCACCATGACCTTCGGCGAGCAGAACAGCGAGGCCGATGCCCATGAACAGCTCGATCGCGCCGTGGCCTTCGGCGTCAACTTCATCGACACCGCCGAGATGTACCCCGTGCCGCCCAAGGCAGAGACCCAGGGAAGCACCGAGTCCTATATCGGCCGTTGGCTGAAGGCCCGGAGCAGCCGCGACGATGTGATCATCGCCAGCAAGGTGAGCGGCCCCGGCCTCGACTATCTGCGGGGCGGCTCGCGCCTGACCCGCGAGCAGATCCACAGCGCCATCGACGCCAGTCTGTCACGGCTGCAGACCGACTACCTTGACCTCTATCAGCTGCACTGGCCGGACCGTCGGACCAACTTCTTCGGAAAACTCGGCTACACCCACGACGAGGACGAGCAGGCCACCGCCCTGGAAGAGACTCTCTCCGCGCTAAAGGAGCTGGTGGTGGCGGGCAAGGTGCGCGCCATCGGGCTCTCCAACGACACGCCCTGGGGGTGATGCATGCCCTGCGGCTGGCCGAGCGGCTCGACCTGCCGCGCGTGGTCAGCGTGCAGAACCCCTACAACCTGCTCAATCGCAGCTTCGAGGTGGGCCTGGCCGAGATCGCCCATCGCGAGGACGTGGGGCTGCTGGCCTACTCGCCGCTGGGCTTTGGGGTGCTCTCCGGCAAGTACCTCGACGGTGCGCGCCCGGCCAATGCCCGCCTGACCCTGTTCGAGCGTTTTCAGCGCTACACCACGCCCCAGGCCGAGGCGGCGACCCGCGCCTACGTGGAACTGGCCCGCGAGCATGAGCTCGACCCGGCTCAGATGGCGCTGGCCTTCGTCAACTCGCGCAGCTTCCTCACCAGCAACATCATCGGTGCCACCACCATGGAGCAGCTGGAAGACAATCTGGCGAGCGAATCGCTCAAGCTCGAGCAAAGCGTGCTCGAGGGCATCGAGGCGATTCACCAGCGCTTTCCCAATCCCTGCCCCTGAACCAAGGGGTCGGCAACGCGGGGCTATCGACGCGATAGACCCGCGCTTCGCATCGCCTTGATATACTGGGCTGACCGATTCGCCAGGCCACAGGAGTGCCCCGATGCTGAGCGTCATCTCCCCTGCCAAGTCGCTGGACTTCGAGTCCCCGGCCACCACCTCGCTCTATACCGAGCCGGACTTTCTCGACCAGAGCCGCGAGCTGGTCGATATCCTCATCGACTACTCCCCCAGCGTCTCAGCGAGCTGATGGGCATCAGCGACAAGCTCGCGGGGCTCAACGCGGCGCGCTTCGCCGAGTGGCACACTCCCTTCACGCCGGAGAACGCCAAGCCCGCGGTCCAGGCCTTCCAGGGAGACGTCTACCTGGGCCTCGAAGCCGAGACCTTCAGCGATGACGACAACGCCTTCGCGCAGCAGCACCTGCGCATCCTGTCGGGGCTCTACGGGCTGCTGCGTCCGCTGGACCTGATCCAGCCCTACCGCCTGGAGATGGGCACCAAGCTGGCCAACCCGGCCGGCAAGGATCTCTACGCCTTCTGGAAGGACACCCTGACCGAGGCGCTGGACAGGGCCGTCGCCGAGAGCGGCACCCCGGTGCTGGTCAACCTGGCCTCCAACGAGTACTTCAAGGCCATCGATGCCAAGCGCCTCGAGGCCCGGGTCATCACGCCGGTCTTCAAGGACGAGAAGAACGGCCAGCTCAAGATCATCAGCTTCTATGCCAAGAAGGCGCGCGGCCTGATGAGCGCCTGGATGATTCGCCAGCGGCTGGACGATCCCGAGGGCCTGAAGGAGTTCGACGTGGCGGGCTACCGTTTCAACGCCACCCTCTCGGAGGGCGACACCCTGGTCTTCACCCGCCGTGAAGACCAGCGTTGAGGTGAACCGCTGGTTAGAAGAAGCGCAGCGGGCGCGGTGACCGCGGCTTCAAAAAGCGACGATGGACGTCCTTGAAGCGCTCGCCGTCGCAGCGGTGCAGCCACTCGTAGGCCACCATATCCGCACTCACCGGCACCGCCCCGGAGCGGCTCATTCGCTCGCGGGCCAGGCTCGCCTCCTCGGCGCGCCGGCTCACCGCCGCCTCGGACAGCCAGTAGACCTCGTAGCCCGCCTCGAGCAGCCCGAGCCCGGTCTGCATCACGCAGATGTGCGCTTCGGTGCCGCACAGCACGATCTGGCGTCTGCCGCTGTCGGCCAGGGCGCCGGCGAAGTCGGGCTCCTCGTGGGCGTTGAAATGCACCTTCTGCCACAGGCGGTGCCCCGGCAGGGCCTCGAGCAGGCGCGGCTCGCTCCCCCCATGCCCTGGGGATACTGCTCGGTGACCCACACCGGCACCTCCAGGGCCTGGGCGACGCCGCCCAGCCAGGCCGCCTCGGTCACCGCCTGCTCGCCCCCCTCGACCACCGGCAGCAGGCCGGCCTGCAGATCGACGATCAACAGCAGGCTCTCGTCAGCTTGTATGCGCATGTGTGCTCCTCTTGTTCTGTTATCGGTCGGTAGGCGCCACCATCTGCTCCACCTCCGGCCAGCATACCGGCTAGAATGGACGGCCTGAACACTTTACGAGCCATCTCACTACACGGAGTCTTCTCATGCGTCAATTCCTCGTCATGCTGGTCGTCGGATTCCTGACGCTTGGCCCGGCCATGGACTATGCGGAAGCCCGCCGCATGGGCGGTGGCGGCAATGTCGGCAGTTTCTCACGCTCGGCCGACCGTCCCGCCGCGGCACCCAACCAGGCAGCCCCGGCCCGCCAGAGCCAGTCCCAGGCCGCCGGCGGCTCGCGCATGCCCGGCATGCTCGGCGGCCTGCTCGCCGGCGGCCTGCTCGCCGCCCTCTTCTTCGGCGGGGCCTTCGATGAGCTGCGCATGATGGATATCCTGCTGATGGCCGGCCTGGCCTTTGCGGTGATCTGGTTTCTCCGCCGCCGCACCGCCATGGCGGGGCAGGCGGCACGGCACCCAGGCCTCCAGCGAGCCCTCCGCCAGCGCCCCCCAGCCCGGCGCTCAGGCCTTTCAGGCCAGCACCCCGCTGAGCGGCGGTAGCGCCTTCGCCAACGAGCCGGAGTGGTTCGACCGCGAGCGCTTCCTGTCGGGTGCCAAGGAGCATTTCATGACCCTGCAGCGAGCCTGGGACAACCATGACTTCAGCGGCATCCAGGAGTACGTGACCCCCGAGCTCTATAACCTGCTGCGCGAGGAACGCGCCCGGCATCCGGCCAACAACCGTACCGAGATCGTGCGCCTCTTTGCCGAGATGGGGACATCCGCGAGGTCGGCACGCAGGCCGAGGCCACCGTCATTTTCCACGGTATCCTGGATGAGAACGGTGAGCAGACCGAATTCAACGAGACCTGGCACCTGATCCGCGAACTGCGCGACGGCGCTCCCTGGTACCTGCAGGGCATCGAGCAGAACCCGGCAAGCTAGCCTTCCGCAACCGACGCAAAGGCCGGGCTATGTTGCCCGGCCTTTGCGTATCAGCCTCAGGTGCGATCAGTCACCCTCGGCCGCATCCTGGATCTCTTCGCCCATCTCCTCGACGCTCTCGCCAGCGTCCTCCATGGCCTCGTCGATCTCCTGTCCCGCCTCTTCGGCCGGTCCGGGATCGTCCTGACAGGCCACCAGCCCTACTGCCATCATCATTACCAGCAGCATCAGGCCCAACGTACGCATCACATCTCGCTTCATGGGTGTCTCCTCCTGAGAACGCTCCGTTATGGAGAGCGACAAGATTTAGTTCATCGCAGACTGGCGTGAACTTGCCCTGTGGGAGGGACGGTTCGACGCCTCGACTTTAGCTCCGGTTCGACGCTTCGACGAAGTAGTGTGCAGCGCTACCCATGGGGCGCCTGCGGCGCCTTCGCCCGGCAGAGCCGGCCTCCCACCATAAAACCTGCCAGACATGTTCACGCTAAAGTGCGATGAACCCAAGATTTACCCTAGTGCCCAGGCAAAGACGCTGCCACCTGCATCGGGAAACGCTCTGTAACGAACTGTCGCGAGCCTGATCGAACCCCGCCCCTAAACGGCGAAACCCAGCCTCTTTCGAAGCTGGGTTTCTGAATAAGTGCCTGACGAGGACTCGGGCGGCGCTCCGCTACTCTCCATGGGAAGCCCCTAGAACGACGAAACCCAGCCTCTTTCGAAGCTGGGTTTCTGAATAAGTGCCTGACGAGGACTCGGGCGGCGCTCCGCTACTCTCCATGGGAAGCCCCTAGAACGACGAAACCCAGCCTCTTTCGAAGCTGGGTTTCTGAATAAGTGCCTGACGATGACCTACTCTCGCATGGGGAAGCCCCACACTACCATCGGCGCTGAGCGGTTTCACTGCTGAGTTCGGCAAGGGATCAGGTGGTTCCCACTCGCTATGGTCGTCAGGCGAAAACGGTTGGAATCATGCCGACGCTACGTCTCGTCGTATCCGTCAATGTCGCGCGCAATGCGCAGACCCCTTGGGGTTATATGGTCAAGCCTCACGGGCCATTAGTACCGGTTAGCTCAACGCCTTGCAGCGCTTCCACACCCGGCCTATCAACCAGCTGGTCTCGCTGGGCCCTTCAGGAGGCTCGAGGCCTCGGGGATGTCTCATCTTGAAGGGGGCTTCCCGCTTAGATGCTTTCAGCGGTTATCCCGTCCGCACATAGCTACCCGGCAATGCCACTGGCGTGACAACCGGAACACCAGAGGTGCGTCCACTCCGGTCCTCTCGTACTAGGAGCAGCTCTTCTCAAACATCCAACGCCCACGGCAGATAGGGACCGAACTGTCTCACGACGTTCTAAACCCAGCTCGCGTACCACTTTAAATGGCGAACAGCCATACCCTTGGGACCGACTTCAGCCCCAGGATGTGATGAGCCGACATCGAGGTGCCAAACACCGCCGTCGATGTGAACTCTTGGGCGGTATCAGCCTGTTATCCCCGGAGTACCTTTTATCCGTTGAGCGATGGCCCTTCCATACAGAACCACCGGATCACTAGAACCTACTTTCGTACCTGCTCGACGTGTCTGTCTCGCAGTCAAGCACCCTTATGCTCTTGCACTCATTGCACGATTTCCGACCGTGCTGAGGGTACCTTCGTGCTCCTCCGTTACGCTTTGGGAGGAGACCGCCCCAGTCAAACTACCCACCACACACTGTCCTCGATCCGGATCACGGACCTGAGTTAGAACGCCAATGATGCCAGGCTGGTATTTCAAGGTTGGCTCCACCCGAACTGGCGTCCGGGTTTCCAAGCCTCCCAGCTATCCTACACAGGCAACATCAGCGTCCAGTGTGAAGCTATAGTAAAGGTTCACGGGGTCTTTCCGTCTAGCCGCGGGTACACAGCATCTTCACTGCGATTTCAATTTCACTGAGTCTCGGGTGGAGACAGCGTGGCCATCATTACGCCATTCGTGCAGGTCGGAACTTACCCGACAAGGAATTTCGCTACCTTAGGACCGTTATAGTTACGGCCGCCGTTTACCGGGGCTTCGATCAGGAGCTTCGCCCGAGGGCTAACACCATCAATTAACCTTCCGGCACCGGGCAGGCGTCACACCCTATACGTCCGCTTACGCGTTTGCAGAGTGCTGTGTTTTTAATAAACAGTTGCAGCCACCTGGTATCTTCGACCGCCTTCCGCTCCGGCCGCGAGGGCCTTCACGTAGTGGCGGCGTGCCTTCTCCCGAAGTTACGGCACCATTTTGCCTAGTTCCTTCACCCGAGTTCTCTCAAGCGCCTGGGTATTCTCTACCTGACCACCTGTGTCGGTTTGGGGTACGGTCCCACTGTATCTGAAGCTTAGAGGCTTTTCCTGGAAGCGTGGCATCGATGACTTCCACCCCGTGGGGTGTTCGTCTCGCTTCTCGGCCTTAGGGATCCGGATTTGCCTGAACCCCCAGCCTACAAGCTTTCACCAGGACAACCAACGCCTGGCTCACCTAGCCTTCTTCGTCCCCCCATCGCAATACAGTGAGGTACGGGAATATTGACCCGTTTCCCATCGACTACGCCTTTCGGCCTCGCCTTAGGGGCCGACTCACTCTGCTCCGATTAGCGTCGAACAGAAACCCTTGGTCTTCCGGCGGGGGAGTTTTTCACTCCCCTTGTCGTTACTCATGTCAGCATTCGCACTCGTGATACCTCCAGCAAGCCTCTCGACTCACCTTCGTCGGCGTACACGACGCTCCTCTACCGCTTGTGTGCATCCCGAAAACCACTCGCTGCTGGCTCGGCTTACGTTGGCGACCAACTCGACTATCGTCGGGCGCTTTCGCTCGCTTCGCTCGCGTAAACGAATAGCTTTGGGTGATGCACACAAGCCCGTAGCTTCGGTACCTGGTTTAGCCCCGTTACATCTTCCGCGCAGGCCGACTCGACTAGTGAGCTATTACGCTTTCTTTAAAGGATGGCTGCTTCTAAGCCAACCTCCTAGCTGTCTGAGCCTTCCCACATCGTTTCCCACTTAACCAGGATTTGGGGACCTTAGCTGACGGTCTGGGTTGTTTCCCTTTTCACAACGGACGTTAGCACCCGCTGTGTGTCTCCCACGCTGGCACTCACCGGTATTCGGAGTTTGCCTCGGGTTGGTAAGTCGGGATGACCCCCTAGCCGAAACAGTGCTCTGACCCCCGGTGGTGATACGTGAGGCGCTACCTAAATAGCTTTCGAGGAGAACCAGCTATCTCCGGGCTTGATTAGCCTTTCACTCCGATCCACAAGTCATCCAAATCTTTTTCAACAGATCCTGGTTCGGTCCTCCAGTTGATGTTACTCAACCTTCAACCTGCTCATGGATAGATCGCCCGGTTTCGGGTCTATATCCAGCGACTGGTCGCCCAGTTAAGACTCGGTTTCCCTACGCCTCCCCTAATCGGTTAAGCTCGCCACTGAATATAAGTCGCTGACCCATTATACAAAAGGTACGCGGTCACACGACGAGCGTGCTCCCACTGCTTGTACGCATACGGTTTCAGGATCTATTTCACTCCCCTCGCCGGGGTTCTTTTCGCCTTTCCCTCACGGTACTGGTTCACTATCGGTCAGCCAGGAGTATTTAGCCTTGGAGGATGGTCCCCCCGTCTTCAGTCAAGGTTTCACGTGCCCCGACCTACTCGATTTCACTGGATCAGGCTTTCGGCTACGGGACTATCACCCGCTATGGTCGCGCTTCCCAGCGCGTTCGCCTAACCATTCACCAGCTTAAGGGCTGGTCCCCGTTCGCTCGCCGCTACTGGGGAATCTCGGTTGATTTCTTTTCCTCGGGGTACTTAGATGTTTCAGTTCCCCCGGTTCGCCTCCCAACACCTATGGATTCAGTGTGGGATACCCTGCTGATGCAGGGTGGGTTTCCCCATTCAGAGATGCCCGGGTCACAGGTTGTTTGCCACCTCGCCGAGCCTTATCGCAGGCTTCCACGTCTTTCATCGCCTCTGGCTGCCTAGGCATCCACCGTATGCGCTTAATCGCTTGACCATATAACCCGAAAGGGTCTGGTCGGCGATTACGTACGACAATTGCCGGATACGCTTGAGACGTATCTCATGTCCTTTCTTCTCAGAAAGGAACTTGTCAGCATGATTCACATTGTTAAAGAGCATTTAGAGCGGTAAGCCCTAAGCAGTAAGCTTTAAGTGAACACCTTTATGGCATCATCAAAGCTCATTGCTTAGCGCTGACATCAGACTGTTTTGATGGGGTTTTCTTACAGCTTCAAGCTTACGGCTTAAGGCTGAGAAGATGGTGGAGCCAAGCGGGATCGAAGTCGTGCGCGACCCCAGGCTGACCACCTGACGTGCAAGGCACGGCGCTCTCCCAGCTGAGCTAAGGCCCCTAAAACCGCTGTAAGCTGTAAGCCATAAGCTTCAAGCTAACCCTAGCTCGCGATTCCAAGGGGGTTATCTTACAGCTTCAAGCTTATAGCTTAAGGCTAGAGATTGGTGGGTCTGGGCAGACTTGAACTGCCGACCTCACCCTTATCAGGGGTGCGCTCTAACCAACTGAGCTACAGACCCGGCTAACCACTGGGTCCGCGACCCAAACAGTCTTTGCTCTGGCCGATCAGGTAATTCATTGTGAGCACTTGCCGCGAGGCGGCGATATGTCGTTTAAGGAGGTGATCCAGCCGCAGGTTCCCCTACGGCTACCTTGTTACGACTTCACCCCAGTCATGAACCACACCGTGGTGATCGCCCTCCGAAGTTAGGCTAACCACTTCTGGTGCAGTCCACTCCCATGGTGTGACGGGCGGTGTGTACAAGGCCCGGGAACGTATTCACCGCGACATTCTGATTCACGATTACTAGCGATTCCGACTTCACGGAGTCGAGTTGCAGACTCCGATCCGGACTGACGATCGGCTTTATGGGATTAGCGCACTCTCGCGAGTTGGCAACCCTTTGTACCGACCATTGTAGCACGTGTGTAGCCCTAGCCGTAAGGGCCATGATGACTTGACGTCGTCCCCACCTTCCTCCGGTTTGTCACCGGCAGTCTCCCTAGAGTTCCCGACCGAATCGCTGGCAAATAGGGACAAGGGTTGCGCTCGTTACGGGACTTAACCCAACATTTCACAACACGAGCTGACGACAGCCATGCAGCACCTGTCTGTAGAGTTCCCGAAGGCACGAATCCATCTCTGGAAACTTCTCTCGATGTCAAGGGTAGGTAAGGTTCTTCGCGTTGCATCGAATTAAACCACATGCTCCACCGCTTGTGCGGGCCCCGTCAATTCATTTGAGTTTTAACCTTGCGGCCGTACTCCCCAGGCGGTCGACTTATCGCGTTAACTGCGCCACTAAAGTCCGCGAAGGACCCAACGGCTAGTCGACATCGTTTACGGCGTGGACTACCAGGGTATCTAATCCTGTTTGCTACCCACGCTTTCGCACCTCAGTGTCAGTGTCAGTCCAGAAGGCCGCCTTCGCCACTGGTATTCCTCCCGATCTCTACGCATTTCACCGCTACACCGGGAATTCTACCTTCCTCTCCTGCACTCTAGCCTGACAGTTCCGAATGCCGTTCCCAGGTTGAGCCCGGGGCTTTCACAACCGGCTTATCAAGCCACCTACGCGCGCTTTACGCCCAGTAATTCCGATTAACGCTCGCACCCTCCGTATTACCGCGGCTGCTGGCACGGAGTTAGCCGGTGCTTCTTCTGTGGGTGATGTCCTTCTTCCGGGGTATTAACCCGAAAGCCTTCTTCCCCACTGAAAGTGCTTTACAACCCGAAGGCCTTCTTCACACACGCGGCATGGCTGGATCAGGGTTGCCCCCATTGTCCAATATTCCCCACTGCTGCCTCCCGTAGGAGTCTGGGCCGTGTCTCAGTCCCGAGTGTGGCTGATCATCCTCTCAGACCAGCTACGGATCGTCGCCTTGGTGAGCCATTACCTCACCAACTAGCTAATCCGACATAGGCTCATCCGATAGCGCAAGGTCCGAAGAGCCCCTGCTTTCTCCCGTAGGACGTATGCGGTATTAGCCTGAGTTTCCCCAGGTTATCCCCCACTACCGGGCAGATTCCTATGCATTACTCACCCGTCCGCCGCTCGACGCCCGGGAGCAAGCTCCCGTCGTTTCCGCTCGACTTGCATGTGTTAGGCCTGCCGCCAGCGTTCAATCTGAGCCATGATCAAACTCTTCAGTTTAAGATCATATAGTTCTTGCCCTCCCGAAGGAGGAAGCGAACCAAACTTGGCTCAAGGTTCAAACGTCTCGTTTGACGAGTCGCTTGCCTTGATAATGGTGTGACTTCTCACCACCTCATCGACAAGCGCCCACATGAATTACCTGATCGATTGTTAAAGAGCGGCTCCGGGCTCTCTAAAGAGTGGAGCGTCTCGCTTGCTGCCGTGACCGGAGCTTCCGGCCTCGCCAGCGCCCTGCGAGGAAGGCGCATTCTACTGAGCCGGCCGAGTTTGTCAACTCTCTTCGCCGCCTCACTGCCGTGAGCGTGGCGTCGAAGCCCAGCGTTGCTGGTGGCCGCCCAGAGTCCCTGACGGGCCTCTGTATCGAGTGGGGCGCATTCTACCGAACCCGCCGCGGGCGTCAAGTCAGAATTTTGCGAAGCGATTCGAAAAACCCAAAGAGAGACAACCACTTACCACTCTCGTCACCGCCTGCAACGTTGCCCGTCGCCGGCAGCGGATGCGTACTTTACGGCTTTCCCCCGCCGGACGCAAGCCCACTTGTAAAAAACTTTCCGCTCGGCCGGCGAAACGATCCACACCCCCTCCGACAGCCCACCGCCTGTGGATGACAGCCGAGTCAGCTCGCCGGTTTGGCACGGCTCGCCCGGTCCAGCAGGGAGAGGATCGAACGATAGGGGATTCCGCCGTGCTGGGAAAGGCCAATCTCGCAGGTGCGCGAATTGGAATAGCCGGCGTCGCAGTCGGCCACCTGAACCGCCAGCCCCTTGAGCGCCGAGGCATTGAGCTCCGGGGTCACCAGCCCCTTGTCGCCAGCGAAGCCGCAGCAGGTAACCTCGGCGGGAACTACCACCTCACGAGCACAGGCCCGTGCCAGGCCGACCATCTTGTCGCCCAGGCCCATATGGGTGCTGGAGCAGGTGACATGCACCGCCACCCGCTCGTCGAGGGGCGAGAGCTCAAGCCTGGGCAGCAGGTGGTCGTGGGCGAAGGCAACCGGCTCCTGCAGCGAGAGTCGCTCGTCGAGCCGCGACTGGATATGCAGCACGCAGGGACTGGTATCGCTGATCACCGGATAGCGACCGTTCTGGCTGGCAACCAGCAGCTCCCGATTGAGCTCCTGGGCCTTGGCGGTCGCCTCATCGAACTGCCCCTTGGACTGGAACGCCATCCCGCAGCAGAGCCGCCCGCTCTGCTGGGGCACGATCACCTCGAAGCCGGCCCGCTCGAGCAACGTCAGGGTAATCTCCATGATCGAACGACTCTCGTCATCGCCGTAGCTGGCCCCAAAGACCCGGGTGGCGCAGGAGGGCAGGTAGACCACCTTGTCCTTGCCGGCCGATGAGCGTGGCGGCTGCGCGAGCACTCGGATCGGCGCCGCCTTGGGGAGTGCCGGGACCCACTGGGGCACTCGGTTACCGCTGAGCCGAGTGACCGCGCCGCTGACCTTCGACAGCCCTCGATCGCCCAGCACCCGACGGCCGATGCCGGCCAGGCCGAGCACACCGCGAGCCGCCCGGGTGGCGCCGTCGAAGTGGCGGCCGATTCGACGTGCCAGGCCGGCACGGTGGCCCAGTCGACGATGGCGCATCTCACGAACCAGCTCGCCGGTGTTGATACCCACCGGGCACTGAGTGGCACAGAGGCCGTCCACCGCACAGGTCTCGTCACCAGCGTAGCGATAGTCCTGGCGCAGCCGCGCTAGTCGCTCGGTTTCCCGGGCGTCGAGGCTGTCACCAAGCGCCTCGAGCCGGGCCATCTCACGGGCGATGACGATCCGCTGACGCGGGGTCAGGGTCAGATCCCGCGACGGGCAGACATGCTCGCAGAAGCCGCACTCGATGCACTTGTCGACGATGGGGTCGGCGGCGGGCAGCGGCTTGAGATTTTCCAGGTGCAGGGTCGGATTGCGGCTCAGGATCACCTCGGGATTGAGCAGGTTTTCCGGGTCGAACAGCGCCTTGATCTCCCACATCAGGGCGTAGGCCTCGGGCCCCCATTCCAGCTCCACGTAGGGTGCCATGTTGCGTCCGGTGCCGTGTTCGGCCTTGAGCGAGCCGCCATATTCGACGCCGACCAGCTGGGCCACCTCATCCATCAGCGCTTGGTAGCGCTCCACCTCGCCGGGCTTCTCGAAGCCCTGGGGAAGACGAAGTGCAGATTGCCCTCCAGGGCATGGCCGAAGAGGATGGCGTCGTGATAGCCGTGGCGGTGGAAGATATCGGTCAACGCCAGCACGCCCTCGTCGAGGCGTTCGATGGGGAAGGCCACGTCCTCGATGATCACGGTGGTGCCGGTCTCGCGCACCGCCCCCACGGCGGGAAAGAGCCCCTTGCGGATCTTCCAGTAGAGCGCGTAGGTGGCGGCGTCGCGGGTGAAGGCCACCGGCTCCAGGGTCTCGATGCCCTCCAGGGTCGCCTGAACCTCGGTGAGACGCGCCGCGAGCTCGTCATCGTCGTTGCCGCGCACATCCACCAGCAGCGCCGCCGCCCCCTCGGGCAGCGTCTTGAGCACCGCCGGCATGCCGGCCTGGTCTTCTACCGAATGCAGTGCGGCGCGATCCATCAGCTCCACCGCCGACACCGGCGCCTGCTTGAGGGCGATGGTGGCCCGGCAGGTGGTGGCCATGTCGGGGAAGAAGGCCAGCGCCGCCGCCTTCAGCGGCTCATCCACCACGGTGTCGTAAGTGATGGTGCTGATGAAGCCCAGGGTGCCCTCGGAGCCGATCATCAGGTGCTTGAGGATCTCGATGCCATCCTCGAAGTCCACCAGGCTGTTGAGGGCGTAGCCGGTGGTGTTCTTGAGCCGGTACTTGTGGCGGATGCGCTCGGCCAGCGCCTCGTTGCCGCGGGTCTCGGCCGCGAGACGCTCCAGCCCCTCCACGAGCGCGGCATGGCGACGGCGAAAGGCGGCAACGCTGGCCGGATCCGCCGTATCCAGCCGGGTGCCGTCGGCGAGGATCACCCGCAGGTCGCGCACCGTGCGATAGCTGTTCTGCGCGGTGCCGCAGCACATGCCCGAGGCGTTGTTGGCAGCGATACCGCCGATCATGCAGCTGCCGATAGAGGCCGGGTCCGGACCGATCTTGCGGCCGTAGGGGGCCAACAGCGCATTGGCCCTCGCCCCGATCACCCCGGGCTGCAGCCGAATCGCGCGGCCCGCCTCGAGGATTTCATGGCCACGCCAGCCCTCGCCCATCTGGATCAGCACCGAATCGGTGACCGCCTGCCCGGAGAGGGAAGTCCCGGCGGCGCGAAAGGTCACCGGCAGCCGGCGCGAGCGGCACTCGGCCAGCACCGTCATCAGCTCCTCTTCCGTTTCGGGCCGCACCACCAGCTGAGGCACCAGGCGATAGAAGCTGGCATCGGTGCCGTAGGCCAGGGTGCGCAGCGGATCGTCGATCAGCCGCTCGGGGGGAGCGTGCCGCGCAGGGCTTCGAGCAGTTGCTTGTAGGGGGCGTTCATGGCGGCTCTCGATCAGCGGAAGTGGTAGGGGCAAGCGTTGCAACGCCAGGCAGGGAGAGGCTCACGGCGAGGCGGTCGTCGAGCCGGCCCCTAGCATGGCGGGAGGCCAGCCCGGTCATTCAGCCGATCTCTTGGCTGGCGCCCGCCACCAGCGAGCTGGGTCCGAGATCGGCAATGCTGCGCGCACCGGTGAGCGTCATCGCCACCCGCATCTCCTTTTCGAAGAGGTCGAGCAGGTGGGCAACGCCCGACTCGCCGGCAGTGGCAAGCGCATAGAGGAAAGCGCGTCCCAGCAGCACGGTGTCGGCGCCCAGGGCGATCATCCGCACGACATCCAGGCCGTTGCGCACGCCGGAATCGGCAAGAATGGCAAGATCGCCCTTTACCGCATCGGCGATGGCCGGCAGGGCCCGCGCCGTCGAAGGAACCCCGTCGAGCTGGCGACCGCCGTGATTGGAGACGACGATGCCATCCGCGCCGAAGCGGACCGCGTCACGGGCATCATCGGCGTCGAGTATTCCCTTGATGATCATCGGACCGTCCCAGAGTTCGCGAATCCACTCCAGGTCCTTCCAAGAGATGGAAGGGTCGAAGTTGTCCCCTAGCCAGGCGATGTAGTCTTCGAGCTCGGTCGGCTGGCCGCGGTACTCCGACACGTTACCCAGGTCATGAGGGCGACCGTGAATGCCAACGTCCCAGGCCCAGAAGGGGTGCGTCGCCGCCTGGAGCATGCGCCGAATCGGCGCGTGCTTGCCGCTCATGCCGGAATGCGCATCACGATAGCGCGCCCCCGGCACCGGCATGTCGACCGTGAAGACCAGCGTCTTGACGCCGGCCGCCTTGGCTTTCTCCAGGACATGCTTCATGAAGCCCCTGTCCTTGAGCACATAGAGCTGAAACCAGATGGGACGATCGACCGCAGAGGCCACCTCATCGATGGGACACACCGATACCGTCGACAGCGTGAAGGGGATCCCCTTGCTGGCAGCGGCGCGTGCCGCCTGAACCTCGCCGCGCCTGGCGTACATGCCGGTCAGCCCGACCGGTGCCAGCGCCACCGGCATGGCGAGCGGCTCACCGAACAGCTCGGTCGAAAGCGACAGGGTCGACATGTCCTTCAGTACGCGCTGGCGCAAGGCAATACCGGCCAGGTCCTCGACGTTACGCCGCAGCGTATGTTCGGCGTAGGCGCCCCCGTCAGCGTAGTGAAAGAGAAAGGGGGAATACGGCGCCTTGCTGCTTGGCGGTAGTCCGTGGATGCTGAAATGATCATGGCGAACCCTGTGCAGTTGATGCGCCGCCCGAGCCGTATGACCCCAGAGATCCTGGCAAGCACTCAGCGGGAATTGGCAGAATAGGCGGACGAAGCGCACCGCAATAGCGGGAAATTGGTAAAACCAATTGACCGAAATAAGTCTGAGAACCTTAGGGGCAGCCCTCCGCAGTGTCAAACCGGAGAGGGGCTTTTACCGGCCACAGCGCCCTATACTTTGGTATTAATGGCGAGAACTCCCGGACAACTCGCTGATATCCGGATGAGTTTTGTCGAGCCTGCTGCATTGCATCGCGCTGAAAATCGCGCCATTATTGGTAAGACCAATTAAGATCCCCGACGGCTCTTCAGGAACCGCTGCATGACCTATCAGACCCTGCGCCAGCCCAAGCTGGCCGATGTGATCACCGAGCGCCTCGAGGCCATGATCCTCGAAGGCAGCCTGAAGCCGGGGCAGCGCCTCCCCCGGAGCGCGAGCTGGCCGAGCGCTTCGGCGTTTCGCGCCCTTCGCTACGCGAAGCCATCCAGAAGCTATCCACCCGCGGCCTGCTGACCAGTCGCCAGGGCGGCGGCACCTTCGTGACCCATGAGCTCAACAGCGGCTACAGCGACCCGCTGCTGGACATGCTCTCCCGGCATCAGGAGTTTCACCTCGACCTGCTCGAATTTCGCGACGCCATGGAGGGCATCTCCGCCTACTACGCCGCCCTGCGTTCGACCCCCGCCGACAAGGCGATGCTGATCAAGCGCTTCGAGGAGCTGGAGGCCTGCTTCGCCGGACGCGACCCGGAGCTCGAGGCCAAGGCCGACGCCGCCTTCCACCTGGCCATCGCCGAGGCTGGCCATAATGTGCTGCTGCTGCATACCATCCGCGGCATCTTCCACCTGCTGGAGAAGAGCATCGTCGACAACCTAGCCCACCTGTTCGAGAAGCCCCAGTCGCGCCCGCTGCTGATGAAGCAGCACCGCGCGCTGCTGGACGCCATCCTAGAGGGCCGGGCCGAGGATGCTCGCGCCAGGGCCCACGAGCACCTGGTCTTCGTCGAGGAGGAGCTGCTGGAGATGGAGCGCGCCGAGACCCGCGCCCAGCGCGCCCTGCGTCGCGCCCAGGCACTACCCGAACACAGCAGCTGAGGACGCCTGCCGTTGAGTCCCCCGCTTCGCCCTCCCCGGCTACGCCGTCCGCTGCGCTGGCTGCTGCTGTCGCTGCTGTCTCTGGGCCTGGCCTTGACCGCCTGGCAGGCCGCCCAGGTGGCCCGCGAGCAGGCCCTGCAGAGCCTGGTTCGCGAAGCCGAGAATGAGCTGCGCCTCTCGGCGGCCGGCCTCGAAGGTCACCTTACCCGCCACGACTACCTGCCGCAGCTGCTGGCGTCCCGCGAGATGGTCAAGCGCTTTCTCGCCCGGCGGGGGCCTCAGGATCCCATGCTGCTCAACCGGCTGCTGGACCAGTTCCGCGCCGTAGCCGACGTGTCCGACGTCTACCTACTCGATCGTCACGGCACCACCCTGGCCGCCAGCAACTGGCATATGGAGAACACCTTCATCGGCCACAACTACGCCTTTCGCAGCTACTACCAGGATGCCATCGCCGGAGGCCGCGGTCGCTTCTTCGGGCTCGGCACCCAGTCGCTCGAACGCGGCTACTACTTTCGGCCCCGGTATGGCTCGATGAGACCTCCCCCGATGCCCGCCCCGACGGCGTCATGGTGGTCAAGGTGCTGCTCGACGCCGTGGAGGAGAGCTGGGCGGAGCAGGACGCCGAGCTGCTGGTCAGCGACGGCGACGACATCATCTTCATGGCCAGTCGCCCGGAGCTGCGCATGGCGGCCCTGCAGCCGCTGTCGGATGAGGAGCGCGAAACGCTGCTCGCCACCCGACGCTACGCCGACGAGCCTCTGCCCCCTTCCCATATCGAGGTCGAGGAGCGGCGCCCGGACGGCAGCCGCCTGGTCAAGTTCACTCATGGCCCCCTCTCGGAGGCGCGCTACCTCGGCCTGACCCGCCACATGAACGCCTATGGCTGGGACATGCATATCCTCAAGCCGCTCGACAGCGTCTACCAGGCGCAGTGGCTCGCCGCCGCTCTCGCCGGCGGCCTCTACGGCGTGGTCGTGCTGGCCGGCGGCGTTGGCTGGCAGCGCCTGCGGCTACGCCGCGAACGGGAGCTGTTTGCCGAGCGCGAGCGGCGCACCCTGGCCCACGCCCGCGACGAGCTGGAGCGCAACGTGGCCCGGCGCACCCGCGACCTGGTCGAGACCAATCGCCGCCTCTCGGGCGAAATCGAGGAGCGCCGCCGCGCGGAGGAGAGCCTGCGCCAGACCCAGGACGAGCTGATCCAGGCCGCCAAGCTGGCGGTGCTGGGCCAGCTTGCTGCCGGCATCAACCACGAGCTCAACCAGCCGCTGGCCGCCATCCGCGCCTATGCCGAGAACGCCCGCGCCTTCCTCGAGCGGTCGCGCCTGGAGGCCGCCAACAGCAACCTCGAGCAGATCGTCGATCTCACCTCGCGCATGGCCGAGATCAGCGCCCAGCTGCGCCAGTTCTCGCGCAAGAGCGGCGGCGCCCTGACCCCCGTCTCGGTGCCCGCCTGCTTCGACTACGCCCTGCGCCTCTATCAGGGGCGGCTACGCAGCGCCGGGGTGGCGGTCGAGCGCGCCTGGGCGGACGAGGACATCTGGGTCCAGGCCGACCTGGTGCGCCTGGAGCAGGTGCTGGTCAACCTGATCGGCAACGCGCTCCAGGCCATGGCCAACACCCCCGACCCGCGCCTGACGCTGAGCATCGAGCGCGACGGCAAGCAGGTTCGCATCGGCGTGGCCGACAACGGCCCCGGCATCGCCGAGCCGCATCTGCCGCGCATCTTCGAACCCTTCTTCACCACCAAGTCGCCCGGCAGCGGGCTGGGGCTTGGCCTGTCGATCTCCTCGCGCATCATCGATGATCTCGGCGGCCACCTTGCCGCCGCCAACCGGCCTGGCGGCGGCGCCCTGTTCACCATTATCCTGCCGCGTGAGAGCAGCCCCGATCGCCACCCCCTACGCACTCCCAGGAGCAGTCATCCCATGCATGAGCCGGCGACCGCCCCGGTCCTGATCATCGACGACGAGCCCCATCTGCGGATCACCGCCGGTCAGACCCTGGAGCTGGCCGGCTACCTGCCCGAGCCCCATGAGAGCGCCGAAAGCGCGCTGGCCTCCCTGATGCCGGACTTCCCGGGGGTGATCGTCAGCGATATCCGCATGCCCGGCATGGACGGCATGGCCCTGCTGCGGGAGGTACGGCTTCGCGACCCCGATCTGCCGGTCATACTGATCACCGGCCACGGCGATATCTCCACCGCCGTGGAGGCCATGCGCGAAGGCGCCTGGGATTTCCTGGAGAAGCCCTTCGCCGGCGAGCGGCTGGTGGAGATGGTGCGTCGCGGCATCGAGAAGCGCCGCCTGAGCCTGGAGAACCGCCGCCTCAAGGCGGAGCTGGAAGCCCAGCAGTCGGCCCCCGGCCCGCGCCTGGTGGGGCGTACCCCGGCGATCCAGCGCCTGGCTTCCATGGTGCAGCGTATCGGCCAGGTGGAGACCGACGTGCTGCTGTTTGGTGAGACCGGCACCGGCAAGGATCTGGTGGCGCGAGCCATCCACGAGCGCAGCCCCCGGGGCGGCCACCCCTTCGTGGCCATCAACTGCGGCGCGGTGCCCGAAAGCATCATCGAATCGGAGCTGTTCGGCCACGAGAAGGGCGCCTTCACCGGCGCCGTGGAGCGGCGCATCGGCAAGTTCGAGCACGCCAACGGCGGCACCGTCTTCCTCGACGAGATCGAGTCGATGCCCCTGGCGCTGCAGGTCAAGCTGCTGCGGGTGCTGCAGGAGCGCTGCGTGGAGCGTCTCGGCGCCAACGAGCCGGTGCCGCTGGATATCCGGGTGATCGCCGCCACCAAGGTCGACCTCAAGGCCGCCGCCGAGGCCGGGGAGTTTCGCGAGGACCTCTACTACCGCCTCAACGTGGTGACCCTGCCGATCCCCGCCCTGCGCGAGCGTCGCGAGGACATCCCGCTGCTGTTCCAGCACTTCGCGGTGGTCGCGTCCAACCGCAGCGGCCTGGAGATGCCGCCGCTGGATACCAGCGACACCTCGACGCTGATGGCCCACGACTGGCCGGGCAACGTGCGCGAGCTACGCAACCTGGCCGAGCGCTATGTGCTGCTGGGCTCGGCCTTCGACTACCGCCTCGACGCCCTGCTCGAGGGGGTCGAGACCGAGACCAGCGAGCTGGCCCTGCCCCAGCAGGTGGAGCTGTTCGAGAAGAGCCTGATCAGCCAGTCGCTGGCCAGCCACCATGGACGCATCACCGAGGTGTGCGAGCATCTGGGGCTGCCGCGCAAGACCCTCTACGACAAGCTGCGCAAGTACAGCCTGAAAGCCGAGGACTATCGCCACAAGGCTGCGCCCTGACCCAGCAGCCCCCACAGCACCGGCCAGGAGGGCAGCCAGGGGGCCAGCGCCAACCCCGCCATCAGCATCGCCAGGGTGTTGCCGGGCACCTTCCAGTCAAACGGCTTGATCGCGGTGCCGAAGGAGCGCTTGATGCGCGCCCCGGTCAGATCGACGCTATAGCACTCGTCGAGGGCGAGATGGATGACGAAGCCCACCGTCACGGCGAGCCCGTGCAGCCACGCCAGCCGCTCCGGCTGATCCAGCAGCCGAAAGCTCAGCGCCGCCGCGGCCAGCCCGCAGAGCCCGGCGGCCAGCAGCGAGTGCCAGATGCCGCGATGCACGGTGAAACGGGAGAACAGCGCCCCGGCCAGATAGCGCACGACCAGATAGAGGCCGCCGCAGGCCATCAGCAGCGGCCCCGGTGCCAGCCGCGACTGCAGCAGCAGCGCGCCGAGGACCACCGCCGGCACCGCCAGCAGGTTGAAGATCAGGCGGATCGCCTTCGAGCGGTCGGCGTCGATATCGGGCAGGATGCCGCCGAAGGTCACCAGCCCCAGTACCGCCGCCCCCTGCCACAGGTCCCACAGGCCGGCCTGCCAGCCACCATGAGCCAGCACCGCGCCGCCGGCGGCGGCCACGCCAAGATGGGTGCGAAAGTTGGCCATGCCGGGGCGAGCCCTCGATAGCTGGATAAATCACCAGATTATCGCCCGCGCCGGCATGGTAAAACAATGGGTTAGGACGCGAGATATTCGTCCTTGAGCCTGACGTAGTTGGCCGCGGTGTAGGGGAAGAAGGCGCGCTCGCTCTCCTTGATCGGCCGCAGCGCCCTGGCCGGGTTGCCGGCATAGACGTGACCGCCCTCGAGCCGCTTGCCCGGGGTCACCACCGCCCCGGCGGCAATGATCACCTCGTCCTCCACCACGGCGCCATCCATGACGATGGCGCCCATGCCCACCAGGATGCGACTGCCCAGCGTGCAGCCATGCAGGATCGCCTTGTGGCCGATGGTGACATCGTCGCCGATGGTCAGCGGGAAGCCGTCGGGATTGAAGTCGCTGGCATGGGTGATGTGCAGCACGCTGCCATCCTGCACGCTCACTCGGGCGCCGATGCGGATACGGTGCATGTCGCCGCGCACCACCGCCATGGGCCATACCGAGCAGTCGTCGCCCAGCACCACGTCGCCCAGCACCACGCTGGCCGGATCCACATAGACCCGCTCGCCCCGCGCGGGCATCACCCCCTTCCAGGGGCGCAGGGAATCACTGCTCATCGTTCACCTCCCTCTGCCGGCCAGCGGCCGGCCGCTTTCGTTTCAGTCAGACCCGCTCAAAGCAGGCTGGCCGCCAGCACCACCAGGGTCAGCGGGATGGAGACCCAGCGCACCACCCCCTGCCACAGCCGGAACCCCGCCTCGCCCACGTTTAGAGCGGCGCGGGCGTCCTCCCGACGCATCACCCAGGCGGCGAAGATCGCGATCAGCAGGCCGCCCACCGGCAGGAAGAACTCGGTGGGAATCGTCGTCACCAGGTCGAAGACGTTCATGCCCGCCACCGGCCGCCAGTCGGCCAGCGTCGAGAACGACAGCACCGAGAGCAGGCCCACCAGCCACACCGCTACCCCGATGATGCCCGCCGCCTGGCCGCGCTTGAGCCCCAACCCCTGCAGGGTGGCCACCATCGGCTCGGCCAGGTTGATCGACGAGGTCCAGGTCGCCAGCAGCAGCAGCAGGAAGAAGACGCTGAGCCACAGCGCCCCCATGGCAGCTCGGCGAAGGCCACCGGAAGGGTGACGAACATCAGCCCCGGCCCCTCGCCGGGGTCCATGCCCTGGGCGAACACCACCGAGAAGATCGCGATGCCGGCGAGCAGCGCCACGGTCACGTCGAGCACCGCCACCGCGCCGGCGGCCTGGGGCAGGCTCTGGCGGTCGGGCATATCGGCACCATAGGCCATCAGCGCACAGGCCCCCACCGCCAGGGTGAAGAAGGCGTGGCCCATGGCGTGCAGCACCACCATCGGCGTGATGGCGGAAAAGTCCGGCTGGAACAGCCAGGTCAACGCCGGGCCGAACCCCTCGGTGGTAGCGGCATAGCCGGCCAGCAGCACCAGCAATAGATAGAGCAGCGGCATCAGCAGGTTGTTGAGCCGCTCGAGCCCCTGGCCACCCCGGCGGCCACCACCGTCATGGTCATGAACAGAAACAGCGTATGGTTGAAGGTCATGCGCCGCGGATCGGCGAGGAAGGCCTCGAAGCCGGCGCCGATCTCGGCGGCGCTGCGACCGACGAAGTCACCGTTCACCGAGCTGATCAGAAACTCGATCGACCACCCGGAGACCACCGAATAGAACGAGAGGATGCAGAACACCGTAAAGGCGCCGAACAGCCCCAGCAGCCGCCAGTAGCCGCTGGCCCCGGCCGCCGCGGCCAGGTGGCCCAGCGACTGCATGGGGCTGCGCCGACCGGCGCGGCCGACCAGGATCTCGGCCATCATCACCGGCAGGCCCAGCAGCAGCACGAAGGCGATATACAGCACCAGGAAGGCGGCCCCGCCGTTCTCGCCGGTGATATAGGGAAAGCGCCAGATATTGCCCAGCCCCACCGCCGCGCCGGTCACCGCCAGGATGAAGGCGCGCCGCGTGCTCCAGCGCTCCAGGGTTGCACTCATGCCGTCGACCTCTCAGGGGAAAGCCCGCAAGCCTATCAGGCCGGCATTAGCGGCACCAAACCCTTTGACGGCATTGAAACCCGCTGCACTCGGCCGCATCTAACGTCATCATTGACCGTTCCCCCAGCCGCATTAGAGGTGCGCATGTCCCACAACCCCCTGCTCGACGCCCACGACCTGCCGCCCTTCAAGGAGATCCTGCCTGAGCACGTGGCGCCGGCCATCGAGAAGCTGCTAGCCGACAATCGCGCCGCCATCGACCGCCTGGTCGCCCAGGCCGAGCAGGAGACGCCCAGCTGGGAGAGCCTGGCGGCTCCCCTGGAGGCCCTCAACGACCGCCTCGCCCGGGCCTGGTCACCGGTCTCGCACCTCAACGGCACCATGAACTCGCCGGCCCTGCGCGAGGCGTATCAGGCCTGTCTGGAGCCGCTCTCCGCGTACAGCACCTGGCTCGGCCAGCACGAGGGGCTGTTCCGTGCCTGGCGCGCACTCAAGGAGGGCCCCGCCTGGGACAGCCTCGACGAGGCCCAGCGGCGCAGCGTCGACAACACCCTGCGCGACTTCCACCTGGCCGGCGTCGACCTGCCGGCGGAAAAGAAGCAGCGCTACGGCGAGATCAAGGCGCGCCTCTCCGCTCTTGGCAATACCTTCTCCAACCAGCTGCTGGATGCCACCCAGGCCTGGCACAAGGACATCGCCGAGGCCGAACGACTGGCCGGACTGCCCGACAGCGCCCTGGCCACCCTGGCGGCCAACGCCGAGGCCAAGGGCATCGACGGCTACCGCATCACCCTGGACTTTCCGAGCTTCTATCCGGTGCTGACCTTCGCCGACGACCGCGAGCTGCGCCGCGAGGTCTACACCGCCTTCATCACCCGCGCTTCCGACCAGGGCCCCCATGCCGGCGAGTACGACAACGCCCCGATCATCGAGGAGACCCTGGCCCTGCGCCACGAACTCGCCGAGCTGCTGGGTTTCACCACCTATGCCGACCTGTCGCTGGCCACCAAGATGGCCGAGTCACCGCGTCAGGTGCTTGACTTCCTTGAGGACCTGGCCCGACGCGCCGTGCCCCAGGCCCGCGAGGAGTTTGCCGAGCTCGAGACCTACGCTCGCGATGCGCTGGGCCTGAACGAGCTCGCCCCCTGGGACGTGGGCTACGCCAGCGAGAAGCTGCGCGAGGCGCGCCACGCCATCTCCCAGGAGCAGCTGCGGCCCTACTTCCCCGCCCCGCGGGTGGTGGACGGCCTCTTCCGGGTGGTGGAGCGCCTGTTCGGCGTCACCTTCGTGGAGGATGCCGAGGCGCCGCGCTATCACCCCGACGTGCGCTTCTTCCGCATCCTGGAGGGGGAGACGCCCATCGCCGGCTTCTACCTGGATCTCTACGCCCGTGAGGGCAAGCGCGGCGGCGCCTGGATGGACGAGTGCCGTGTCCGCCGCCTGGAGGGCGACACCCTGCAGCTGCCGGTGGCCTACCTGACCTGCAACTTCACCCGTCCGGTGGGCGATCGCCCGGCGCTGTTGACCCACGACGAGGTCACCACCCTGTTCCACGAGTTCGGCCACGGCCTGCACCACATGCTCACCCGGCAGACGGTGGCCGACGTGTCCGGCATCAACGGCGTGGCCTGGGACGCGGTGGAGCTGCCCAGCCAGTTCATGGAGAACTTCTGCTGGGAGCGCGAAGGGCTCGACCTGATCGCCGGCCACGTCGACAGCGGCGAGCCGCTGCCCGCCGAGCTGCTCGAGCGGCTGCAGGCGGCCAGGAACTTCCAGTCGGCCATGGGGCTGGTGCGCCAGCTGGAGTTCTCGCTGTTCGACCTGCGCCTGCACCACGAGCTGACCGCCCCGGACGCCGCCCAGGTCCAGGCCCTGCTCGACGCGGTGCGCGACGCCGTCTCGGTGGTGCCCCGCGCCCCCTTCAACCGCTTCCAGAACGGCTTCAGCCATATCTTCGCCGGCGGCTATGCGGCAGGCTATTACAGCTACAAGTGGGCCGAGGTGCTCTCCGCCGACGCTTGGAGCGCCTTCGAGGAAAGCGGTATCTTCGACGCCGAGACCGGGCGGCGCTTCCGTCGCGAGATCCTCGAGCCGGGCGGTGCCCGCGATGCCGCGGAGCTGTTCCGCGCCTTCCGCGGCCGCGAGCCCAGCGTCGAGCCGCTGCTGCGCCACAGCGGTATTCGCGCCGCCTGAAGCCGGTGCCGCCCCCTGGCGGCACCCACCGAAGCCTGCCGCCGGGGACGCCCGGCGGCTGACATTAGGGGAGATACCATGGCCGTGCCAAAACGCTTTATCGCCGGGGCCATCTGTCCCCGCTGCGCCGCAATGGACCGCATCCGCGCCTGGGAGCAGAACGGCATCCGCTACCGCGACTGCGTCAACTGCGATTTCTTCGAGCAGCAAGCCATCGAGGATGACGCCATCCCCGAGCTCGAGACCCGCGTCAACCGCGAACGTGAAGAACAGCGCCGCAACACCGTCACCCCCGTGCGGATTCTCGACCCCGGGAGCCACTGAGGGTGACCCGCCAGGGAGCGGCCGAGAGGCAGCGGGGCGCCCGGCGACGACTGGAGCTGCTGGGCCTGGCCGCCCTGGCGGCGCTGCTGCTGGCCAGGCTGGACCTGGCCACCCTGGCGGCAGGCATCGGTCTCTTCCTGTGGGGCATGAGCCATCTGGAGGAGGCCGTCAAGCGCCTCTCCGGCGGCACCCTGGACCGCTGGCTGCACGCCGCCACCCGCGCCCCCACCCGCGCCATCGGCGTCGGTGCGCTGGCCACCGCCCTGGTGCAGTCCAGCTCCCTGGTCACGCTGCTGGCCATGTCCTTCGTCGGCGCCGGACTGGTCAGCCTGACCGGCGCCATCGCCCTGCTGTTTGGCGCCAACCTGGGCACCACCACCGGGGCCTGGCTGATCGCCGGCTTCGGGCTGCGCTTCGACCTGGCCCAGTACGCCATGCCGCTGCTCGCCGTCGGGCTGCTCGGCCGTTACCGCCTGAGCGGCCCCCTGACGGGCCTGGCCGAGAGCGGCTCCGCTGGCAGCGACTGCCCCCTGGCTGGCCTCCACGCTGATGAACGACCTGCATCAGGCCAGTCGACTGATTGCCGCGCTCGGCGAGCCGCCACGCTCGGACTGAGGCCGCCCCGGCGTGCGGAAACCCGCACACCGGAGCGCTCGCCACGTGCGGAATTCCAGCCCATTGAAAAACCGGCACTTTCCACCTTAGTCGAACTCGATTGCGACAACTCTTTGATGCAATGGCTTTTTATTCGCCAAGGCACGGGCTTTGCCTATACTGACGGATGTATGCCAACGCATCTTTCATGAGCGAGCGCTTTCCCGCGGAGAGGGCTACGCTCTTCATAACGACAAGGCAATCGGAGTGACACCATGCGACATACCGCATCCAAGCTGATCCTGAGCACCTGTCTAGGCGCCGCCCTGATCGCGACCGGCGCCCAGGCCGACGACCGTGACGACTGGCCCCGCAGCCTGACCGTAGGTACCGCCAGCCAGGGGGGCACCTACTACATCTACGGCTCCGGCTGGGCCAACATGGTTGGCGACGCCCTCGGCGTGCCCTTCGGTGCCGAAGTCACCGGCGGCCCGGTGCAGAACGCTACTCTGGTCCAGATGGGCGAGCACGACTTCGGCATGGTGACCATGGGCCCGGCCTACCAGGCCTGGATCGGCGAAAGCGAGCTGGCGCCGGGCGTCGAGCACACCGATGTGCGGGCCGTTTTCCCGATGTACCAGACCACCCTGCAGATCATCACCCTACAAGGCTCCGGCATCACCTCGGTCTCCGACCTCGACGGCATGACCGTGGGCGTGGGCCCGGCCGGCGGCACCTCGGACATGTACTACCCGCAGCTGTTCGAAAAACTCGGCCTCGACGTCGACACCCGTAACGGCGGCGCCTCTGACCAGGCCGGCCAGCTCCAAGACGGCCTGATCGACGCCTTCGCCTTCGCCGCGGGCATTCCGATCTCAGCCTTCAGCCAGCTCGAGGCTCAGGCCAACGTCAACATCTTCTCCTTCTCCGAAGCGGAAATGGAGCAGGTGCTGGGCGACTACCCGGAGCTCTCCCCGGCCTCCATCCCGGCCTCCGTCTACAGCAGCCTGGAAGAGGATCTGCCGGCCATCTCCATCTGGAACTTCGCCATCACCCATAAGGACATGCCGGAGTCGCTGGTCTATGAGGTAACCAAGACCGTGATGGAGAATCACGATCGCATGGTGCAGATCCACGGCGCCGCCCGCGAGACGGTTCCCGAGAACTACGAGCACAACACCTTCCTGCCGTGGCATCCGGGTGCCGTGCGCTGGTTCGAAGAGAACGGCTACGACATTCCGGAAGACCTGCGCGGCTGATCGTCCCAGCGCGCCATCGACGCCGGCCTACGGGCCGGCGTCATCGCCTCGCGCTAACGCAGGCTTTCGCAACCCTTTAGGCACTCCGGCATGACTCAAGACACCCAACCAAACGAACCCGCTGCAAAGATCGGCACGACAGGGGTCGCTGACATCCCCATCGCTCACAACGAGCGCGTACTCTCGGGCCTGCTCGGCAAGACGGTCTTCGCCGCCTGCGTCCTGTTCACGGCCATGCACCTCTATGCGCTCAATATTGCGCCTATCGAGACCTGGGCCTTTCGTATCATCCACGTGGCCGGCGGCCTGGCCGTTGGTTTCGCCATCACCGCGGCGATGACCCTGGACCGCAGCCCCGGCAGCGTGCGTATCGGCCGCGCCGAATGGTTTGCGCTGATCCCCTCGGTCGGCGCCATCGCCTACGCCAGTTTCTGTATTCTCTACGCCTGGTTCGTGCGCGAGACCCGCGGCACACCGCCCGCCGACTGGGTGCTGGTGCACTTGAGCTGGTCGCTGGTCATCGCCTCCGCCATCGCCCTGATCAGCAGCTGGGTGTGGCGCAGCTCCAGCCGCTCGATCCACTGGGCCGATGCCGTGCTGATCGTCGCCTCGATCATCGTCGCCGCCTTCCTGCTGTTCGTGCTCAACCGCTGGCGCATGGCCGCCGGCACGCCGTTCGTCGGCCAGACCGAGTTTCTGATCTCGGCGGTGGGCGTGGCGTTGATCATGGAGCTGACCCGTCGCGTGGCCGGCCTGGCCCTGATCATCATCACCGCCGTCTTCCTGGTCTATGCCTTTGCCGGCCCCTATCTGCCAGGCCTGCTCGAGCATCGCGGCTACTCACCGCAGCGCTTCTTCACCTATCTCTACACCGACAACGGCATCCTCGGACCGACCACCGCCGTTTCTTCGACCTATATCATTCTGTTCATCACCTTCGCCGCCTTCCTGCAGGCGTCCAAGGTGGGGACTGCTTCATCAACTTCGCCTTCGCCGCCGCCGGCCGCGCGCGGGGTGGCCCGGCTAAGGTAGCGGTCTTTGCCTCCGGCCTGATGGGCATGATCAACGGCACCTCCGCCGGCAACGTGGTGGCCACCGGTTCGCTGACCATCCCGCTGATGAAGAAGGTCGGCTACCGCCCGCGCAGCGCCGGTGGCATCGAGGCCGCGGCCTCTACCGGCGGGCAGATCGTGCCGCCCATCATGGGCGCCGGCGCCTTCATCATGGCCGAGATCACCGGTATTCCCTACACCGAGATCGCCATTGCCGCGCTGATCCCCGCCGCGCTCTATTTCCTCTCCATCTACCTGATGGTCGACCTGGAAGCCCGCCGCGACGGCATGCAGGGCATGCGCAAGGATGAAATTCCGCAGTTCCGTCGCCTGGTCAAGCAGGTCTACCTGTTCCTGCCCATCATCATTCTGATCGGCACCCTGTTCATGGGCTACTCGGTGATCCGCGCCGGCACCCTGGCGATGGTCAGCGCCGCCGTGGTCTCCTGGTTCACCCCGCACTGGATGGGGCCCAAGGCGCTGCTCAACGCCCTCTCGCTGGGCGCCCGCATGGCGATTCCGCTGATCGCGGTGTGCGCCTGTGCCGGCATCATCGTCGGCGTCATCTCCTTGACCGGGGTCGGCGCGCGCTTCGCCTCCATGCTGCTGGGCATCGCCGATGCCAGCCACCTGCTGGCGCTGTTCTTCGCCATGTGCATTTCGATCCTGCTGGGCATGGGCATGCCCACCACCGCCGCCTATGCGGTGGCCGCCTCGGTGGTTGCCCGGGCCTGCAGCAGATCGGCATTCCGCCGCTGGTGGCACACTTCTTCGTGTTCTACTACGCGGTGCTCTCGGCGATCACACCGCCGGTGGCGCTGGCCGGCTACGCGGCCGCGGCGATCTCCAATACCGACCCGCTGAAGACGGCCATGACCTCCTTCAAGTTCGGCCTGGCCGCCTTCATCGTGCCCTTCATGTTCTTCTACAGCCCGGCGCTGCTGATGGACGGCACCTGGTCGCAGATTCTGCGCGTGGCCATCACCGCCGGTATCGGCATCTACCTGCTGGCCTCGGCCGTGCAGGGCTGGTTCCTCAACGGTGTCGCCAACCTCGTGCAGCGGGGCCTACTGCTCGCCGCCGCGCTGTCGATGATTGCCGGCGGCTGGATGACCGACCTGGCAGGCTTGGCAGTCGGCGCTCTGGTCTTCGCCTGGCAGGCCGCCGCACTGAAACGCAAGCCCAGCGTCTCGAGCTGATCCTTCGGCGCGAGGCGCCCGCAGTGCCCGGCCGGGGCGGCATCCGCCGCTCCGGCCGTTTTGTCAGCAAGACGAACGACCCAAGGAGGCAGGCCATGCTTAGCGTACGGTATACGACCCTCCCCTTCCTGCTTGCCGCCAGCGCCCTGCTGGCCGGCAGCCCCCTCGCCGACGAGCGCAGCGACTGGCCCGAGCGCGTCCACCTGGGCACCGCCTCGCTAGGCGGCACCTACCAGGTCTACGGCGACGGCCTGGTGACCCGTATCAGCGACGAGCTCGGCGTGCTTGCGCTCTCCCAGGCCAGCGGGGGGCCCTTCCACAACATGACCCTGGTACACACCGGCGAGGCCGAACTGGGCCTGGTGACCCTGGGGCCGGCCCGGGAGCTATGGGACGGCGAAGGGGTCGTCGCCCCCGGCGAACAGATGCGCAACGTCCGCGCCCTCTTTCCCATGTACCAGACCCCCTTCCACGTGGTCACCATGGCCGACTCGGGGATCGAAAGCCTCGAGGACCTCAGCGGCCGGCGGGTCGGCGTGGGCCCCATGGGCGGCACCTGCGCCGCCTACTGGCCGCAGTTCCTGGAGGCGCTGGGTATCGAGGACGTGAACCTGCAGTACGCCGGGGCCAACCACCTGGCGGACTACCTGCCGTCACGGCTCAGCGACGCCTTCGCCTTCTGCGCCGGGCTGCCGATCCGCGCCTTCCAACGCCTCGAGCGCAACCATGCCGTGCACATGTTCGGCCTCACCGAGGCTGAGCAGGCCAGCCTGCTCGAGGCCTTCCCCGTTGAACCCTTCGAGATCCCGGCTGATACCTATGCCAGCATGGACGCTCCGCACGCCTCGGTCTCCTTCTGGAACTTCGCCATCGGCCACAAGGACCTGCCCGAGAGCTTCGTCTATGAGCTGATGGCGCTGGTGCTCGACGACCCCGACGCCATGGAGGCCATTCATCCCGCCGCGGCGGAGACCCGCGCGGAGCACCTGGACAAGAACGACGTGCTCTGGTTTCACCCCGGCGCCGTGCGCTACTACGAGGAGCATGGGTTCGAGGTACCGACCGCCATGCTGCCCCCGAGCTGCGCCCGGACGAGGAGAACGACGAAGACGACGATGATGCGGTCAACGAAGATGAGGAGGCGATCGACGACAGCGAAGCCGCCGATAGCGAAGCGGCCGACAGCGCCGACTGACGCCCGCCGTCTTGGCAGCGCATCAACGCCCTCGCCCCGCCATTGGCGGGGCGAGGGCGTTTTCAGGGCTCTTCACACTTTGGCGTGAATCCGTGCTTCTGGCTGCATTGTGGGAGGCCGGCTCTGCCGGGCGAAGGCGCCGCAGGCGCCCCTTTGGCAGTGCTGCGCACTGCTTCGCGAGCTAAAGCTCCCTCCCACAAGGCCTGTTCACGCCAGTCTGCGATGAACCGTTTTCAGGGGCGGCGGCCGGTGATATTGTCGAGCACCTTTAGACTCGGCTCGGCCTGGTTCAGGGTGTAGAAGTGCAGCCCCGGCGCGCCGCCGTCGAGCAGGCGCTGGCCGAGCCGGGAAATGACCTCCTCGCCGAAGGCGGCGATGGACGCACTGTCGTCTCCGTAGGCCTCGAGCTGCTTGCGGATCCAGCGCGGAATCTCGGCGCCGCAGGCATCCGAGAAGCGGGCCAGCTTGGTGTAGTTGGTGATCGGCATGATGCCGGGCACGATGGGTGCCTCGACGCCCAGCCGGCGCGCCCGCTCGACGAAATGAAAATAGGCATCGGCGGTAAAGAAGTACTGGGTAATCGCGATGTTGGCGCCGGCCTTCATCTTGCGGGCGAAGTTCTCGAGATCCCGCTCGAAGCTGGGCGCCTGGGGATGCGACTCCGGGTAGGCGGCCACGGCGATTTCGAAGTGATCGCCGGTCTCCTCGCGAATGAACTCCACCAGCTCGTTGGCGTAGCGCAGCTCGCCGACGCCGCCCATGCCGGAGGGCAGATCGCCGCGCAGGGCCACCAGGCTGTCGATGCCCTCTTCGCGATATTGGGCCAGCAGGTCGCGCAGCTGCGCCTTCTCGCTGCCGATGCACGACAGGTGGGGCGCGGTGCTGATGCCGCTCTCGCGCACCTGGCGTACGGTGTTCAGGGTGCGGCTCTGGGTCGAGCCGCCGGCGCCGTAGGTCACCGAGAAGAAGCGCGGATTCCGGCTGGCCAGGGCGTCGCGCACCCCCATCAGCTTGTCACGCCCCGCCTCGGTGTTGGGGGGAAGAACTCGAAGCTGATGCCCAGCGGATGTTCCTGCGTACTCATCGATTCACCTCATGAAGACCGTGCCTGTTGGCCCTATCTGCCCACTGCCCGCGGGCCCGGCCAATGAAAGATTCGTGGCCCACTATCGATGTCATTCATATTGGTGGCGCTGACATCCCGGCCCCGTCCAGGCATGATGACGGCTTTCCGATTGGCGAGGGAGTGCACATGATCGACCCCGGCACCCTGATGGGGCCGCTATGGACCCTGCTGGGCTTCGTCGGCCTGGGCTGGCTGGCGGCCCGGCGGCTGGCCGTCGACCCGCGCCCCATCGCCACTCTGCTGATTTACATCATCGCCCCGCTGACCTTCTTTCGTGGCCTGCTGCTGGGCGGTCCCACCCCGGAGTATCTGCTGCTCACCGCGGCGCTGTTCGTCGCATGCAGCCTGGTCGCCCTGGTCGTCAGCCGCCTGGCGCGCCCCTTCTTCGCGCCCCAGGAGAGCGCCCTGCTGGCCTTTTCGGCGGGCACCGGCAATACCGGCTACTTCGGCCTGCCGGTCGCCATGATCCTGCTCCCCCCGGAGGGCGTCACCCTCTACCTGTTCTGTATCCTGGGGGTCACCCTCTACGAGTTCACCATAGGCTTCTACCTCAGCGCCCGCGGCCAGTTCTCGGTGCGCCAGAGCCTGGTCAAGATCGTCCGCCTGCCGCTGGTGTATGCCTTTCTGGCCGCGCTGCTGGTCAGCGGCCTGGGGCTCTCGGTGCCCGAGGCGCTGATGGATGGCCTGGCGGTGTTCCCGGCTACCTATACCCTGCTGGGCATGATGATCATCGGCATGACGCTGGGACGGGTCGCACTGCATGAGTTCGACGCGCGCTTCATCACCGCCTGCGTGGCGCTGCGCTTCGGCCTCTGGCCGCTGCTGGCCGTGGGCACGGTGCTGGGCCTGCAGGCGATCGTCCCTTTGCCCAGCGAGCTGGCCCTTGCGCTGCTGCTGATCGGCGTGGTGCCCATGGCCGCCAACGTGGTGGTGGTGGCCATGGAGCTGGCGATACGCCCCGCCAAGGGTGCCCTGGCGGTGCTGGCCACGACCCTGGCCGCCCCGCTGCTGATCCCGCTCTATCTGACGCTGATGGGGCGCCTGGCAGGGCTGTAGAACGTTTGGCCTTGAAGCTCGGCCCGGTAGAGCTAGCCTGAAGCAAGACACCTTCGGAAGGAGGCGATCATGCATCGTTATGGATTTTGGGCGCTCGCCATCATCATGCTGCTTTTCCTCGCCCCCGCCCAGGCCCACCACGGCTGGGTCGGCGGCGAGACCATCGAGATCGAAGGCACCATCACCCATGTGCGGCTGGGCAATCCCCACGGCGAAGTGCAACTCAACGTGGATGGCGAAACCTGGACGGTCGAGGTCGGCCAGCCCTGGCGCAACGAACGCGCCGGATTGGCAGAGGGCGACCTCGCCGAAGGCGTGGAGCTGCGCGTCTCGGGCGAGCATGCCCGTGAACATGTACTCAAGGCCGAGCAGCTGTGGATCGGCGAGGAGCACTACGTGCTCTATCCCGGGCGAATCTGACTTGGCAGCGTGGAAGCCCTGCTGACATCGCTCGCCGATACGGCCCTGGCCGAATGGGTGCGGCTCTCACGCTGGGGCTATGCGGCGATCAATGCCCTGCACGTGCTGGGCATCGCCCTGCTGGTCGGCGCCATCGTCACCCTCGACCTGCGCCTGCTGGGTTGGCGCAAGCGCTTGCCGCTGCATGAGCTGGGCCGGCTGCTGCAGCCGGTGGCGATCGCGGGGCTGCTGCTGGCAATGGTCACCGGGGCGCTGCTGTTTCTCGCCGACCCCAGCGGCTATACCGCCATGCCGCTGTTCGTGCTCAAGCTGGCGCTGATCGCACTGGCCATCGCCAATGCCCTGCTGCTCAATCTGGGGCCGGGGCTGGCACATGCCACGCCCCGACGGCTGCGCGCGGCCGGCATACTGTCGCTGCTGCTGTGGCCGGCCGTGCTGCTGGCGGGCCGCATGCTTGCCTTCGTCGACGGCTGACAAATGGAAGCGCCGCCCGCAGGCGGCGCTTCGTTTTCCGTTACCTCGCGATACGCCTTAATAGCGATAGGCATCCGGCTTGTAGGGGCCCTCCGCCGGCACCCCGGTATAGTCGGCCTGGGCGCGGGTCATGCGGGTGATCACCCCGCCGAAGCCGGCCACCATGTAGCGGGCCACTTCCTCGTCGAGATGGCGAGGCAGCACGCTGACCGCCAAGGCGTCACGCTTCTCGGCCTCCGGCCGATCGGCGAAGCGGCGCTCATAGAGATGCATCTGCGCCAGCACCTGGTTGGCAAAGGAGCCGTCCATCACCCGGGACGGATGACCGGTGGCGTTACCCAGGTTCACCAGCCGGCCCTCGGAGAGCAGGATCAGGTAGTCGCGGCTGCCGGGATCGAAGTCGCCAGGCGTGCTGTCACGATAGACCTTATGAACCTGGGGCTTGACCTCCTCCCAGTGCCAATGGCGGCGCATGTGGGCGGTGTCGATCTCGCTGTCGAAATGGCCGATGTTGCATACCACCGCGCCGGGCTTGAGCGCCTCGAGCATGGCCGCGTCACAGGCATCGATGTTGCCGGTGGCCGTCACCACCAGGTCGATGCGCTCGAGCAGTGCCCGGTCAGTGCTCTCGGCGCCCCGGTTGTCGCCGTCACGGTAGGGCGAGACCACCTCGAAGCCGTCCATGCAGGCCTGCATGGCGCACAGCGGGTCGATCTCGCTGACCTTGACGATCATGCCCTCCTGGCGCAGCGAGGCGGCGGAGCCCTTGCCCACGTCACCGTAGCCCACCACCAGCGCCTGCTTGCCGGCCAGCAGATGGTCGGTGGCGCGCTTGATGGCGTCGTTCAGCGAGTGGCGGCAGCCATACTTGTTGTCGTTCTTGGACTTGGTGACGGCATCGTTGACGTTGATGGCCGGCACCCGCAGCGTGCCGTCGCGCAGCATCTCCTGCAGGCGATGCACCCCGGTGGTGGTCTCCTCGGAGATGCCGTGCACCGCATCGAGCAGCTCGGGGCGCTTGTCGTGCAGTAGCGCGGTGAGGTCACCGCCGTCGTCCAGCACCAGGTTGGGGACCCAGCCGTCCGGGCCCTCGACGGTCTGCTCGATGCACCACCAGAACTCCTCCTCGGTCTCGCCCTTCCAGGCGAATACCGGGATGCCCGCCGCGGCGATGGCGGCGGCGGCATGGTCCTGGGTGGAGAAGATATTGCAAGAGGACCAGCGCACCGTGGCCCCCAAGTCGGTGAGGGTCTCGATTAGCACCGCCGTCTGGATGGTCATGTGGATACAGCCGGCGATGCGCGCCCCGGCCAGGGGCTGCTCGTCGCGGTACTTGTCGCGGATCGCCATCAGCGCCGGCATCTCGGTCTCGGCGATACGGATCTCGCGACGTCCCCAGTCGGCCAGGCTGATATCGGCGACCCGATAGTCCTGCACCTCAGGGGTCGAAACGGCGGGCTGGTTCATGCGTCACCTCCAGATGGGAAATTCGGTGACTTTCACTATAGGCCGAGCCGCCCCCCCCTGCCAAGCCAGCACCAACGCGGGTCAACGCACCGGTGCCCAACGACGACGCCCGGCACTTGGCCGGGCGTCGTGCTCTCCGCGGGGCGCGACTCAGAGGCCGGCGGCCTGGCGCAGGGCCTTCGCGCGGTCGGTCTTTTCCCAGGGGAAGGCGGTGAAGGTCTCGCTGCGCTGCTCGCCCTTGTCGTCCCTCCAGGTGTAGCTGGTCTCGAAGGGCGCGCGACCGAAGTGGCCGTAGGCCGCGGTGAGCTGGTACATGGGGTGGAGCAGATCGAGCATGCGGGTGATGGCGTAGGGGCGCAGGTCGAAGTGCTCGCGCACCAGCTCAATGATGCGGGCGTCGTCGATCTTGCCGGTGCCGAAGGTATTGATCGAGACCGAGGTGGGCTCGGCCACGCCAATGGCGTAGGAGACCTGGATCTCGCACTTGTCGGCCAGTCCCGCGGCGACCAGGTTCTTGGCCACGTAGCGGCCGGCGTAGGCGGCGCTGCGATCGACCTTGGAGGGGTCCTTGCCGGAGAAGGCACCGCCGCCGTGGCGGGCCATGCCGCCGTAGGTGTCGACGATGATCTTGCGTCCGGTGAGGCCGCAGTCGCCCACCGGCCCGCCGATCACGAACTTGCCGGTGGGGTTGATATGAAACTTGGTGCTCTCCCCCAGCCACTCGGGGGAATCACCTCCTCGATGATCTCGCGTCGCACCATCTCGCGCAGCTCGTCCTGGTCGATCTCCGGGTCATGCTGGGTGGAGAGCACCACCGCCTCGACGCCGCAGGGCATCCCTGCCGCGTCATAGCGGAAGGTGACCTGGCTCTTGGCGTCCGGGCGCAGCCAGGGCAGCAGGCCGTGCTTGCGTAGCTCCGCCTGGCGCTCCACCAGGCGGTGGGCGTAGTGGATCGGCGCCGGCATGAACGACTCGGTCTCGTTGGTGGCATAGCCGAACATCAGCCCCTGGTCGCCGGCGCCCTGATCCTCGGGCTTGGTGCGATCGACCCCCTGGGCGATGTCCAGGCTCTGCTTGCCGATCAGGTTGAGCACGCCGCAGGTCTCGCCGTCGAAGCCCACATCGGAGGAGGTATAGCCGATCCCGGTGATCACCTCGCGCACCAGCGTCTCGAGGTCGACCCAGGCCGAGGTGCTGATCTCGCCGGCGACGATCGCCACGCCGGTCTTGACCAGCGTCTCGCAGGCCACCCGAGCCTGCTTGTCACGGGCGATGATGGCGTCCAGCACGGCATCGGAGATCTGGTCGGCGATCTTGTCCGGGTGGCCCTCGGAAACGGACTCGGAAGTAAACAGGGAGTATTCGCTCATGGCGTCCTCGACCCTTTGTGGAACGTCGGCAAAAGTAGCGCGGCGCTGTCCAGGCGGGGCTTGACGACCCTGCCCGATGCGGAGAAGGGCCCGTGCGGGCCGGAAACGGTATCCACCGGTTTCGCGGTGCAGAGTTTACACGCTGCCACCCGCTCTGGCACCCGCCATTTGATGACCGACGGCAAGTCGGCGACAATAGGCGTCCGAATTCGACCGCGCCGCCCCACCCCTGCGGCGCCCCCAGCCAGAACGCACACCCGGCCGGCCCCTCTGCATACGGCAGACAGGCGCCGCCGTGGACTTGCCCCATTCTGCCGCAGGCGAGGAGCTGACCCAATGCCGTCCCGTTTCGAACTGGCCAACGCCATTCGCGCCCTATCGATGGACGCCGTCCAGAAGGCCAAGTCCGGCCATCCCGGCGCCCCCATGGGCATGGCCGACATCGCCGAAGTGCTGTGGAACGACTACCTCAAGCACAACCCCAACGATCCCAAGTGGCCCGACCGCGACCGCTTCGTGCTCTCCAACGGCCACGGCTCGATGCTGCTCTACTCCCTGCTGCACCTGACCGGCTACGACCTCGACCTGGAACAGCTGCAGAGCTTCCGCCAGCTCCATTCCAAGACCGCCGGGCATCCCGAATTCGGTTACGCTCCGGGCATCGAGACCACCACCGGCCCGCTGGGCCAGGGCCTGGCCAACGCCGTGGGCATGGCCATCGCCGAGAAGACCCTGGCGGCGCAGTTCAACCGCCCCGGCCACACCATCGTCGACCACTACACCTACTGCTTCGTCGGCGACGGCTGTCTGATGGAGGGGGTCTCCCACGAGGCCTGCTCCCTGGCCGGCACCCAGCAGCTCGGCAAGCTGATCGCCTTCTACGACGACAACGGCATCTCCATCGACGGCGAGGTGGAGGGCTGGTTCACCGACGACACCGCCAAGCGCTTCGAGGCCTACGGCTGGCACGTGGTACCCAAGGTGGACGGACACAATCCGGAGGAGATCAAGGCCGCCATCGAGCTGGCCAGAAGCCAGGACGACAAGCCCAGCCTGATCATCTGCCAGACGGTGATCGGCTTCGGCGCTCCCAACAAGCAGGGCAAGGAGGAGTGCCACGGCGCCCCGCTGGGCGAGGAGGAGGTCGCCGCGGCCCGCAAGCAGCTCGACTGGCCCCATGCCCCCTTCCACGTGCCCGAGCCCATTTACCAGAGCTGGGATGCCCGCGAGAAGGGGCAGTCCGTGCAGGGCGACTGGCAGCACCGCTTCGAGCGCTACCGTGAAGCCCACCCGGAGCTGGCCCGGGAGTTCCAGCGCCGCGCCCAGTGCAAGCTGCCGGCGGAGATCACCAGCGAGGCCATGATCGAGCAGGCCCAGCAGGCCGGCGAGAGCATCGCCAGCCGCAAGGCCTCACTCAACTGCCTCAACGAGCTGGGGCCGCAGCTGCCTGAGCTGCTGGGCGGCAGCGCCGACCTGGCGCCCTCCAACCTGACCTTCTGGCAGGGGGCCCGCGCCATCACCCCGGAGACGCCAGACGGCAACTACCTGCATTACGGGGTGCGGGAATTCGGCATGGGCGCCATCATGAACGGCATCGTGCTACACGGCGGGTTCATTCCGTACGGCGCCACCTTCCTGATCTTCATGGAATACATGCGCAACTCGGTGCGCATGGCGGCGCTGATGGGCAAGCGGGCCATCTACGTCTTCACCCACGACTCCATCGGCCTGGGCGAGGATGGCCCCACCCACCAGCCCATTGAGCAGCTGACCAACCTGCGCACCACGCCGAACCTCTGCACCTGGCGGCCCTGCGACGCCGTGGAGACCGCCGCCGCCTGGGACGCCGCGATCAAGCGCAACTCCGGTCCCACCGCCCTGGTGCTGTCGCGCCAGGGACTGCCGCACCAGGCGCGCAGCAAGCCGCAGCTGGCCAATATCCAGCGCGGCGGCTACGTGCTGAAGGAGTGCGAGGGCACCCCCGAGCTGATCCTGATCGCCACCGGCTCCGAAGTGGGGCTGGCCATGGACGCCGCCGCCGAGCTGGAAGGCCAGGGCCGCGCGGTGCGGGTGGTCTCCATGCCCTCGACCTACCGTTTCGACGGCCAGGAGGCCGAGTACCGTGAGCAGGTGTTGCCCCGTGCCGTGACCAAGCGCCTGGCCATCGAGGCCGGCCACGCCGACTACTGGACCAAGTACGTGGGCCTGGACGGCGACGTGATCGGCATGCGCAGCTACGGCGAGTCCGCCCCGGCGGGAGATCTGTTCAAGCACTTCGGCTTCACCGTCGACAACGTGGTGGCCCGGGCCCAGGCGCTGCTCGACGCCTGATCGCTACCGCCAGCGCAGTCGGCAAAAGGGCACGGCCATTCGGCCGTGCCTTTTTCGGACCTTCACAGACTGGCGTGAGCATGTTTGGCAAGCTTCAAGGTGGGAGGCCGGCTCTGCCGGGCGAAGGCGCCGCAGGCGCCCCTTGGGTAGCGCTACGCGCTACTTCGCGAGCTGAAGCTCCCTCCCACAAAGCCAGTTTCGCCAGTCTGCGATGAACCTTTTTTCGTTCATCACGCGGGCGGGCGCTGGGGCTCAGGCGACGGTGATCGAGTCGTCGAGATAGACATCCTGGATGGCGTTGAGCAGCGCCACGCCCTCGGTCAGGGGCTTCTGGAAGGCCTTGCGTCCGGAGATCAGCCCCATGCCGCCAGCGCGCTTGTTGATCACCGCGGTGCGCACCGCCTCGGCGAGATCGCTTTGCCCCTTCGAGCCGCCGCCCGAGTTGATCAGGCCGGCACGCCCCATGTAGCAGCTCGCCACCTGGTAGCGCGCCAGGTCGATGGGGTGATCGGAGGTCAGCTCGCTGTAGACCCGGTCGTGGGTATGGCCAAAGCCGATGGCGCGATAGCCGGCGTTGGTCTCCGGCAGCTTCTGCTTGACGATATCCGCCTTGAGGGTCGCGGCCAGGTGGTTGGCCTGGCCGGTGAGGTCGGCGGCCACGTGGTAGTCGGCGCCCTCCTGCTTGAAGGCCGGGTTGCGCAGGTAGGCCCACAGCACCGTGACCAGGCCCAACTGATGGGCACGCTCGAAGGCCTCGCCGATCTCCAGGATCTGCCGACGGCTCTCGTGGGAGCCGAAGTAGATGGTCGCCCCCACGCCCACGCAGCCCATGTCGAAGGCCTGCTCCACCTGGGCGAACGGTGTCTGGTCGTAGATCGCCGGATAACTCAGGGTCTCGTTGTGGTTGAGCTTGAGAATCATCGGCACCCTGTGGGCATAGCGCCGGGCCACCGAGGCCAGCACGCCAAGCGTCGAGGCCACGCCGTTGCAGCCCCCCTCGAGGGCCAGCTCGACGATATTGGCCGGATCGAAATAGCGCAGATTGGGCGCAAAGAGGCGCCGGCGGAGTGCTCGATGCCCTGGTCCACCGGCAGCAGGCTGAGATAGCCGGTGCCGGCCAGCCGGCCGTGGTCGAACAGCGACTGGAGATTGCGCAGCACCGCCGGGCTGCGGTCGCTCGCCACCACCACCCGGTCGACGAAGTCCGCCCCCGGCAGGTGCAGCGACTCCTTAGGCACGCCCTCACAGCGGTGCTCAAGCAGATGGTGGGCGTCGTCGCCCAGCAAGCTGACGATATCGGTCATCTCTCTCCCCTTGATCGGATCTCCCGGCCCTTTCAGCGTAGCGCAAGCGTTCCGCCGCGGGGAAGGAGCGCATCGGGGAGAGTCGTGCGGCAGGTGGCGCCTAACAGGCGGGAGCGGCCGACGGCACTGCCCCGTCGGCCGCCGGGGCGAGCGCTCAGGCCGCCTTGACCTCGATGCGCCGCCGCTGATGGGTCTGCTTCTTGGGCAGCACCAGGTGCAGGACCCCATTCTCCACCCGCGCCTCGATAGCCGCGGTATCGATCTCCTGGCTCAGGGTGAAGCGCCGGGCGAAGCGTTGCGCCCGCACCTCAGCGTAGATGGCCGACAGGCCCTCCGGCATGTCGAGCCGGATCTCCCCTTCCAGGCTCAGCACGCTGTCGTCGACCTCGATGCTCAACGACTCAGCGGTCACACCGGGCATGTCAGCGACCAGGTGCAGGGCGTTGCCCTCCTCGTAGATGTCCACCGGCGGCTGCAGCGCCACCTCCTGAGGCTCGCCCGTGACCGGCGGCTGACCGGCGGTCAGCTGGCGGGCGGTGTCTTGCTGCTTGGCGATATCCTTCATGACGGCTCACCTCCTCACTATCGACGCTGGACGATGTCATGCCGAACGAATCTCGATTCGCCGCGGCTTGAGTTCCTCGCGCTTGGGCAAGAAAATCTCGAACACGCCGTTGTGCCAACGCGCCTCGGCACGGTCGGCATCCAGGCCGTCGGGCAGCGCGATGGCGCGGGCGAACTCGCCGCTGCTGCGCTCGCGGCGGAAGTAGGGACGCCGCGCCTCTCCCTCGGCCGCCTCGGATTCGGCGGCGCGCGTGCCGCGCACGGTGAGCACGTTGTCCTGGATGCTGACATCGAGCTCGTCGGCGGACAGCCCCGCGGCGAACACATAGACACGCACCGCATCATCGGTGCGTCCCACATTGATCATCGGGTAGCTGCCACGAGGCACCGAGCGGATATCCGCCGCACCGCTTTCCGGAAACATCTCGTCCATCAGTTGGCGGAACCAATCCACGCCCCGGGACGACCCGGTATCGAAACGCCTGAGATCTCCGAACATCACGAACACCTCCTACGCTAGACAGGGCAAAAGTGATGGGGCACGGCCTCGCAAGGCTCCCCGAAAGGAGAAATAGGGGTGCGCCCGCGCTTTTCAAGGCCCCTTCGGCCGCCCATCGTCGGCTGGGACTCGACGGGGCATTTGCGCTAGAATTACCGCTTTGCCCCGCCCGCTCGAGGAGACTTCGGCGCCCCCATGGCCCAGCGTATCGCCATCAACGGTTACGGCCGCATCGGCCAGTGCGTGCTGCGCGCCCTGGTGGAACGGGCCGCCCCCGAGCTCGAGGTCGTGGCCATCAACGAGCTCTCCGACCTCGATACCATCGCCTATCTGACCCGCTACGACACCACTCACGGCCGCTTCCCCGGCCAGGTATCGGCGGCGCATGGCCGCCTGGTGATCAACGACCGGCCGATTCGCGTGCTCTCGGAGAGCGACCCTTCCCGGCTGCCCTGGCAGGCCCTGGGCATCGACCTGGTGCTGGAGTGCTCGGGCAGCTTCAGGGACCGCGCCACCGCCGAGCGTCATCTCGCGGCCGGGGCCGGGCGGCTGCTGTTCTCCCAGCCCGCGGAGAGCGACGTGGACGCCACCATCGTCTGCGGTATCAACGACGAACAGCTCAGAGCCGAGCAGCGCATTCTCTCGGCGGCCTCCTGCACCACCAACTGCCTGGTGCCGGTGCTCACCGTGTTGGACGAGGCGCTAGGCATCGAACACGGCGTGACCACCACCATCCACTCGGCGATGAACGACCAGCCGGTGATCGATGCCTATCATCAGACCGACCTGCGCCTGACCCGCTCGGCGATGCATTCCATCGTGCCGGTGGACACCGGCCTGGCCCGCGGCATCAATCGCCTGATGCCGCACCTGGCCGGGCGCTTCGAGTGCCTGCACATGCGCGTGCCCACCATCAACGTCTCGGCCATGGACCTGTCGCTGTGCGTGCGCCGCGACACCAGCGCCGCCCAGGTCAACGCCCTGCTCCGCCACGCCAGCCAGGAGCGCCTGGCCGGCCTGCTCGGCTACACCGAGGAACCCATGGCCTCCGTCGACTTCAACCACGATCCCCGCTCCGGTATCGTGGACGCCACTCAGACCCGGGTGGCCGGCCACCGCCTGATCAAGCTGCTGTGCTGGTTCGACAACGAATGGGGCTTTGCCAACCGCATGCTCGACGTCGCTCGGCGCGTGGCGGCGATGCCGCCCGCCAACTAATTTACTTCGGCCCTTCCCAAATGAGGAATCCGCTTCCATGAACGTGCGCAAGATGACCGACCTTGACCTGCGTGGACAGCGCGTGCTGATCCGCGAGGACCTGAACGTGCCCGTCAAGCATGGCAAGGTGACCAGCGATGCCCGCCTGCGGGCCAGTCTGCCGACCATCCAGGCCGCCATGGAGGCCGGCGCCAAGGTGATGCTGATGAGCCACCTGGGCCGCCCCACCGAGGGCGAGCCGGCCGAGGAGTTCTCCCTGGCGCCGGTGGCCGAGCGCCTGGGTGAGCTGCTGGGCCGCCCGGTGACCCTGATCAGCGACTACCTGGACGCCGCCCTGGACCTGGCCGACGGCGAGGTGGTGCTGCTGGAGAACGTGCGCTTCAATGCCGGTGAGAAAAAGGACGACGAGGCACTGGCCAAGCGGTACGCCGCGCTGTGCGATATCTACGTGATGGACGCCTTCGGTACCGCCCACCGCGCCCAGGCCTCCACCCATGGCGTGGCGCGCTTCGCCCCGGCGGCCTGTGCCGGCCCGCTGCTGGCCGCCGAACTCGACGCCCTGGAGAAGGCGCTGGCCAGCCCCAAGCGTCCCATGGCCGCCATCGTCGGCGGCTCCAAGGTCTCCACCAAGCTCGACGTGCTCAACGCCCTCTCCGAGAAATGCGACCAGCTGATCGTCGGCGGCGGCATCGCCAACACCTTCATCGCCGCGGCGGGCCATCCGGTGGGCAAGTCGCTCCATGAGGCCGACCTGGTCCCCCAGGCCAAGGCGCTGATGGAGCGGGTCGAGATCCCGCTGCCCACCGACGTGGTGGTAGCCACCGAGTTCTCCGAGTCGGCCGAGGCAGTGGTCAAGCCGGTCGATCAGGTTGGCGACGACGAGATGATCCTGGATATCGGCCCGGAGACCGCCGCGCGCCTGGCCGGCCTGCTCAAGGATGCCGGCACCATCCTCTGGAACGGCCCGGTGGGCGTGTTCGAGATCGACCAATTCGGCCAGGGTACCGAGGCGCTGTCTCGGGCCATTGCCGAGAGCCCGGCCTTCTCCATCGCCGGTGGCGGCGACACCCTGGCCGCCATCGACAAGTATGAGATCAATGATCGGGTCTCCTACATCTCCACCGGCGGCGGCGCCTTCCTCGAATACGTCGAAGGCAAGACCCTCCCGGCGGTGAAGGCTCTGGAAGACGCCGCCACCCGCTAAGCCCCGACATCCCTTGACCGGCACCGCCACCGGCGGTGCCGCCTCTGCACAGCGATAGACACAGGTGAGTTCATGGCACTGATCAGTATGCGCCAGATGCTGGACCACGCCGCCGAATACGGCTACGGCGTGCCGGCCTTCAACGTCAACAACCTCGAGCAGATGCGCGCCATCATGGAGGCCGCCGACCAGACCGACTCCCCGGTGATCGTCCAGGCCTCCGCCGGCGCCCGCAAGTACGCCGGCGCGCCCTTCCTGCGCCATCTGATCCTGGCCGCGGTGGAGGAATTTCCGCACATCCCGGTAGTGATGCACCAGGACCACGGCACCAGCCCCGCGGTGTGCCAGCGCTCCATCCAGCTGGGCTTCTCCTCGGTGATGATGGACGGCTCGCTGGGCGAGGACGGCAAGACCCCCATGGACTACGCCTACAACGTCGACGTCACCCGGCGCACCGTGGAGATGGCCCACGCCTGCGGCGTCTCCGTGGAGGGGGAGTTGGGCTGCCTGGGCAGCCTGGAGACCGGCATGGCCGGCGAGGAAGACGGCATCGGCGCCGAGGGCAAGCTCGACATGGAGCAGCTGCTCACCGACCCGGAGGAGGCCGCCGACTTCGTCAAGGCCACCCAGGTGGACGCCCTGGCCATCGCTATCGGCACCAGCCACGGCGCCTACAAGTTCACCCGGCCGCCCACCGGCGACACCCTCTCCATCCAGCGCATCAAGGAGATCCACGCCCGCATCCCCGACACCCACCTGGTGATGCACGGCTCCTCCTCGGTGCCCCAGGAGTGGCTGGCGGTGATCAACGAGTTCGGCGGCGAGATCCCCGAGACCTACGGCGTGCCGGTCGAGGAGATCGTCGAGGGCATCCGCCACGGCGTGCGCAAGGTCAACATCGACACCGACCTGCGCCTGGCCTCCACCGGCGCGGTGCGCCGCTTCCTGGCCCAGAATCCGTCCGAGTTCGACCCGCGCAAGTTCCTCAAGGAGACCGTCAGCGCGATGCGCGATATCTGCATCGCCCGTTACGAGGCCTTCGGCTGCGCCGGCAACGCGTCGAAGATCAAGCCGATCAGCCTCGAGGCCATGTACCAGCGCTACGAGCGCGGCGAGCTGGCCCCCAAGGTGAAATAAAGGGTTCATCGCAGACTGGCGTGAACTTACCCTGTGGAGGGAGCTTCAGCTCGCGAAGTAGCGCGCAGCGCTACCCATGGGCGCCTGCGGCGCCTTCGCCCGGCAGAGCCGGCCTCCCACCATAGAACCTGGCAAACATGTTCACGCTAAAGTGCGAAGTGCCAAATAAGGTAGCCGAAACGCCAAGGCAGCCGCATCAGGGGCGTCAAGGGTGACGCCCCAGCGCCCGGGCCACAGCGACGAAAAAGCCGCCCCGGTGGCGGCCGGGGCGGCGAAGGCGGGTGACGCTGCCGTGATCACCCGATGGGAGAACGGCCATCCCTCCTGGATGGCCTCAGGGCTTACCAGCCCTCGTCATCGTCGTCGTCACTCGGGACTTCCCACTCTTCCTCTTCGTTCTCCTCCTCGTACTCGAACTCGAACTCCTCTTCTTCGTCCTCGTACTCGGTGGCGTCATGGTCGGTGCCGAAGGTGTCATCGGCGGAGCCGTAGTTCTCATCGGGCGCCGTCTCCTCCTGCGGCACCGGCTCCTGCTCCTCTTCCTCGTGGAAGCCGGCAAAGGTCAGGGGGCTGGCCAGCAGGCCGAAGGACACACCGAGCACACCGAGCTTCTTGAGAAATTCCTTGGACATCATGGGTCGCACCTCCAATCTTCAGGTCTGGACTTGCGAATGGCGAAAGCCGCGAAGGCTTTCCAAGTTGCTTGCCGGCGTTATGCCTTTAGGGCGTGGTCGCCGACCGTGTCGAATCACCCTGAACGTTGCACAGGGCAGGCCAACCTCCGGCCATGATTCGACAAATATCTTTAATATCAAAAGGATAAGGAAACACCACGGTTCGAGAATGACACCCCGCCCCGGCCGCTTTCGGTGGTGATATCTGACACATGCGCCTTGGCGCGCCACCCGAATCGGCGCCCCAGCGGCCACCTTCACCTTGAAGGTTGGCCAGGTTGGCGCAATACTATTCGGAAACGGCGTTCGCAAAGTCTTGCGCAGTGTGCTGCCAGACGCGCGAACGGTCGGACACAGATAAGGTAATGATCACCACGTAGCGGTGAAACGCCCCTGGCCTGCGAGAGATGTTCGGCAATGACACGCCCGCTCTGCCTGCTCTTTGACTGTGACGGCACTCTGGTCGACAGCGAGCCCCTGCTCGCCGACGAGATGGCCACAGCCCTCAACGCCGTCGGCCTGCCGTTCCAGGTCAACGACTACATCGGCGAGTTCCGCGGGGCCCGCTTCCGCCGGATCGTCGCCGAGCTGGAGAGCCGGCACGGCCCCGTGGACCCCGCCACCCTGGCGCCCCTCGAGGCCACCATGCGGGCCAACCTCAATCACCGCCTGGCCACCGAGCTCACCCCCATCGAAGGCGCCGCGGAAGCCCTGGCGCTGCTGCACCACTACCCCATGGGGGTGGTCTCCGACGGCCCGGCCAACAAGATCCGCACCTCACTGGTCGCTACCGGTCTCGATGGCCTGTTCGACGATCGCCTGTTCAGCGCCTACGCGGCCAACTGCTGGAAGCCCGACCCCCGCCTCTACCTGCATGCGGCCAGCGAGATGGGCTATGCCCCGGCGCAGTGCCTGGCCATCGAGGACTCCGTGGTGGGCGTGCGTGCCGCCCTGGCCGCCGGCATGACGGTGGTCCACCTCAATCGCTTCCCCGACGCGGAGGAGACCCCCGAGGGGGCCATCATGATCACCAGCATGTACCAGCTGCCCACGGTCGTCAGCCAGCTGGCCGGCGCGATGGAGCCGCAGCGCCGGTCGAGCGCCCTCAGCCGCTGAGCCGGCACCCAAGCCAAGGGCCCGGGGCGGGATGCAGGCCGCGCCATCCAGCGGTATCATCGCCTCACCTCCACCGCAAAGGAGCCCGCCATGGCGACCCTGCAGGACCAGCTGCGCGGCCTGGTCTACTCCACCGAGCACGGCGACATCTGCCCCGGCTGCCGCCACCCAAAGGCGGAGTGCAGCTGCGCCGAAGCGGCCGAGCAGGCGCGGATCGCCGCGCTCGACGGTATCGTGCGCATTCGCCGGGAAACCAGCGGCCGCAAGGGCAAGGGGGTGACCACGGTAGCCGGCGTGCCGCTGGCCGAGAAAGCGCTCAAGGCCCTGGCCAAGGCCCTCAAGCAGCGCTGCGGCACCGGTGGCGCCGTCAAGGCGGGGGTGATCGAGATCCAGGGCGACCACCGCGAAGCGCTCAAGACCGAGCTGGAGAGCCGCGGTTACACCGTCAAGCTCGCCGGCGGCTAGGGAGGTCCGCTATGTCCCCGACACACCGTTTCCTCGGGCGCCCGCGACGCCTGGCGCTGCCCTTGCTGGCCGCCCTGGCGCTGGCCGGCTGCGCCGCCACGCCGGAGTTCGCCGAGCTGAACACCCGGGTGCTCCCCCCGCAGGGCCTGAGCCTCGACGACCGCGCCGAACTTCGGGTCGCCCTGAGCGATGCCGATGGCACCCTGGCCGAGACCCGGCTCGAAGCGCACGGCAGCGGCCCCTGGCCGGCGGTGCTTCGCTATGACCGCCGAGCCCTCGCCGCGGCCGAAGCGCCACGGCTCAGCGCCGAGCTTCGTCAGGCGGGGCGTCTGACCCATGCCTCGCCCGAGCCGGTGGCAGTGGATCCCGAGGCATCGGCCGATGATATCGATCTCCCGCTGGCGGCTCGGCCCTGACGGCCGCCGCCAGGGCACTCAGGGTCTCGCCGGCCGAGGCCTCGAGCTTCAGCGCATAGAGCCCGTCGGCCCGGGTACGCCCCTGGTTCACGCAGGCCAGCGGCTTGCCGGCCCGAGCCGCGGCCCGGGCGAAACGGTACCCCGAATAGACCATCAGCGACGACCCCACCACCAGCAGCGCATCGGCCGCCTCGACCAGGGCCATGGCCTGCGCCACCCGCGCGGCGGGAACGCTGTCGCCGAAGAACACCACGTCGGGCTTGTAGATCCCCGGCCGCAGCGCCCGCAGCCCGGCACCTGAAAGTCGGCAAAATCCCGCTCCAGGTCGGCGTCGCCGTCGGGCCGCAGCGGGGCTCTGGCGGCGTCGGCGGTCTGCCACTGCGGATTGCATGCCGCCAGCTCGGCGTGAAAGTCATGGCGCATGCGTCGCGCGCCACAGGCCATGCAGCGCACCAGGTCGGCGCGACCATGGAGGTCGACCACCCGGCGGGAGCCGGCCTGCTGGTGCAGGCCATCCACGTTCTGGGTGATGAGTCCGCTCACCACGCTCTGCGCCTCCAGCTCGGCCAGCGCGCGGTGCGCGGGGCCGGGCCGCGCCTGCTGAAGTGCCCGAAAGCCGACCAGCGCGCGTGCCCAGTAGCGCTGACGCGCCCCGTGGCGACTCATGAACTCGCGATGCTGCATCGGCGGCGAACACTTCCAGGCACCGCTGGCATCGCGGTAGTCGGGGATGCCGCTGTCGGTGCTGACCCCGGCGCCGGTGATCACGACGAGGCGCGGGTAGCGCGCCACGAAGGCCCTCAGCCGTTCATCCGCGACCGCCTGTCTCGCCGCTGCTGTTTCGCTCATCGTCTCTCCCCCTGGCCTGCCGGCCATCGTGCTTCACCACGGCTTCCCAACGAAGACCATGGCCCTGGCAGGGTGAGGTTGTCTAGAATGAATCGCTCATGCGCCCATAACAGGCAAGGACGGACCCCTTGATGGCCTGGCTGGAATACCTGCTTCCCCTGATCTTCCTGTTCCCCCTGGGGGCAACGGCGGTGATCGTGATCGCCCTGCGCAACCTGCATGACGCCCGGGTGCGCTCACCGTTCAACGCCCGCCCCCTGCGCGAACCCGGGCAGGCCCTGCGCGACCGCCTCGACCGCGCCTTCGGCACGCTGTTCCTGGACGGCGCGCTTGGCCCCATCGTCACCCTGGCCCCGCTGGTCTACGGCATGGGGCGCATGCTCTTCGCCAACCAGCAAATCTGGATCGAGTGGGCCCTCTACGGTGCGCTCAGCACCCTGCTGGTGCTGGTGTTCTGCTTCCTGCTGATCCGCGACTTCCAGCACATCCGACGCATCAAGCTGGGGCTGGCCTGCGAGCTGGCCGTGGGTCAGGAGCTCGAGCGGCTGATTCGCCCCGAGGCCCATCCCTACTATGTCTTCCACGACGTGCCCACCGACAGCCACACCATCGACCACGTGGTGGTCACTCCCCACGGGATCTTCGTGGTCGAGACCCGCGCCCGTACCCGCCCCTTTACCGCCGCCGGCAAGGAGATCAACGTGGTGACCGTGGAGCGCGACCGGCTGCGCTTCCCCGGTTGGAGCGAGCGCCGGTCACTGGAGAAGGTCCACCACGATACGCGCTGGCTGGCCGAGTGGCTGGAGACGCAGTGTGGCGAACCGGTGCCGGTGCGCGGGGTGCTGGCGCTGCCCGGCTGGGACATCCTCTGCCAGGCCCCGGCCAAGGGGCTGCTCGTGGTCAGCGGCGAGACCCTCTCCCAGCAGCTCATCGAGCAGCACCTCGGCGAGCTGAGCAACGCCCTGCATGACAAGGCGATCAGCGTGCTGCTCGAGCGAGCCGCCCTGCTGGAAGAGTCGCCCAACCTGCGCCCCCCTGCCGTTTAGGCGCTGTTCAAGAAGACGCGCGGAGCGGCTCAGTCCCCTTGAGCCTGCCGCCCATCTCCTGGGCCAGATCCACCGCATAGTGGTCGGTCATGCCGCCGATGAAGTCGAGCATGCGTCGATAGCTGGCATAGAGCGACCAGGAGGGCAGCGGAGTGTTTTCACCGATCAGCGCCAGCACCCGCTGGTGCTTGAAGCTGGAGCGGCCGGTGTGGTGCAGCTCATGGGCCGCGCCGATGAAGGCCTCCAGCAGAATGCCCAGCGTGGTATAGGCGCCGATCTCCAGCTTGGCCTTGCGCTCGTTCTGGAAGATCCGCTCCCGAGCCAGCTGCTTGGCCGATTTGACGCCCCAGCCCAGATCGGGGTGGCATAGCTCCAGCAGATCCTCCTGCAGGGTGCCGGCCAGCAGCTCGGCCTCGTGCTGCACGAACACCGCTCCCACGTCATTGACCGCCCGCTCCATGGCGGCGCCGCGCAGCGCGGCGATACGCCGCCGCTGGGACACCCCTTGACGCTGCATGGCGGCGTAGTCCGCCGGCGGGTCCCCGGCGATCTGCAGCAGCACCTCGGCCACCTCATCGAAGCGCAGGATGCCCATCTCCAGGCCGTCCTCCAGGTCGAGCAGCGCATAGCAGATGTCGTCGGCGGCCTCCACCAGCCAGGCCAGGGGATGCCGGCACCAGCGCCCGGCGCCGCGGGGCAAGAGCCCCAGCCGCTCGGCCACCTCCGCCAGCAGGGCCTTTTCGCTCTGGTAGCTGCCGAACTTGCCGGCCGCTCCAGCATGCTCCACGGTCCAGGGGTACTTGAGCAGGGTGCCCAGGGTCGCGGTAGTCAGGCGCATGCCTCCGCGGAACTGGTTGTACTCGATCTGGGTGACGATGCGAAAGCCCTGGGCGTTGCCCTCGTAGGTGAGCAGGTCGGCGCGCTCGTGCTCGGAGAGCCCCTCCAGCAGGCCGCTGCCATCCGCCTCGGCACGCTTGAACCAGTCGCGGATGGCGTACTCGCCGGCATGCCCGAAGGGGGGATTGCCGATGTCGTGGCCCAGGCAAGCGGCCTGGACGATCACCCCCAGGTCCGCCGAAGTGATCCAGGCCGGCAGCCGCTCGCGCAGCCCTTCGCCGACGATCATGCCCAGGGAGCGCCCCACGCAGCCGACTTCCAGGGAGTGGGTCAAGCGGGTGTGGATATGATCATTGTCGGTGAGCGGGTGCACCTGGGTCTTGCGCCCCAGGCGCCGGAAGGAGCCGGCAAAGACGATCCGGTCATGGTCCTTGTGAAAGGGGCTGCGGCCGATTTCGTCGCGTCCGCTGCGCTCTCCGTGCAGCCGTGAGGGGTCCAGCAGCCGCTGCCAGGTCATCTGCGTCATGGGCATCTCTCCTTGAGAGCCCCATTCTGGCACTCCCGGTCGACGCTTTGCCATCGCTGACTTGGGTCGCTCTTCGCGCCAGGCTATCCTGTGCGGATGATGCGCTCCTTGGATTTCGACTACCTGCAACAGCTACGCCATTCCCATCCGGCGTGGACCCTGCTGCGTGCCGAAAACGCCCCGATGATCATCGGCTTTCTGCAGCGCACCTTCATCGTGCCGAACCTGCGCAGCATCGCCGAACAACCCCTGGCGGCACAACTGGACGACTGGCTCCATCATCTGCGTCGGGAGATCGGGGAGGCGGCCTTTCCCCGCGAGGCCATGGCCTACCTCAACGAGTGGGCCGACGACCGGCACCGCTGGTTGCGCAAGTACTACCCAGCCGCGGGGACGAGCCGCACTTCGACCTTACCCCGGCCGCCGAGCAGGCTCTGCACTGGCTGTCGAGCCTCGAACAACGCCAGTTCATCGGCGCGGAGTCGCGCCTCAAGCAGGTCTTCGACCTGCTGCGCGAGATCGACCAAGGGAGCGAGACCGATCCAGAGGCCCGCATCCGCGACCTTGAGCGGCGCCGCGATGCCATCGATGACGAGATCGCCGAGATCCGCGCCGGGCGTCTCGACCTGATGGCGACGACGGCGCTGCGCGAGCGCTTCCTGCAGATGACCGACACCGCCCGGGCCCTGCTCGCCGACTTTCGCCAGGTCGAACAGAACTTCCGTCACCTCGACCGCGAGGTGCGTGAGCGCATCGCCACCTGGGAGGGCAGCAAGGGCGAGCTACTGGAAGAGGTCTTCGGCGACCACGATGCCATCCGCGACTCCGACCAGGGACGTAGCTTCCATGCCTTCTGGGAGTTCCTGATGTCGCCGGCTCGCCAGGAAGAGCTCACCGAACTGCTGGAGCGCACCCTCAACCTGGAGACGGTCGCCGATCTGGCCCCCGACCCGCGCCTGGCGCGCATCCACTACGACTGGCTATCCGCCGGCGAAGTGGCCCAGCGTACCGTCGCCCGGCTCTCCGAGCAGCTGCGACGCTACCTGGACGACCAGGGGTGGCTGGAGAACCGCCGCATCATGGGGATTCTGCACAACATCGAGCGCCACGCCCTGGCGCTGCGCGAGACGCCCCCAGGTGGAGGTGATGACCCTCGACGAGCCAGCGCCACGCCTCGAGCTGCCCATGGAGCGTCCGCTCTTCCGTCCGCCCGTCAAGCCGCGCATCGTCGCCGAGCGCCTGGCCAGCGGCGACGACCAGACGATCGGCGCCCAGGCGCTGTTCGACCAGCACCATGTGGACAAGGAGCGCCTGCGCGCCCGGGTGCGGCGCGCGCTGCAGACCCGCGACCAGGTCACCCTCGAGGAGCTGCTGGCCGACGAGCCACTCCAGCAGGGACTCGCCGAACTGGTGGCCTGGCTGGCCATCGCCACCGAGGGTCGCCACGGGCTGCTCGACGAGACTCACCCCCAACAACTCGCCTGGCAGGACGACCAGGGGCGCTGGCGGCGCGCCCGGCTGCCGCGCGTCATCTTCACCCGTCAACCGGTGCCCACCCCATGAGCGACATGACATTCGACTCACCGACGCTCTCCGGCGAGCGGCGTTTCTCGTTGATCCTGATCGCCCTGATGAAGGGCGTGCTCTATCAGGACCGCGATCCCGGCCAGTGGCAGGACCTGCTCGACCACCAGGCGCGACTGCGCGATCATTTGGCCCCGCTGGGGCTGTCACTGATGCTCGACGAGGTCGAAGGTTACGCCTACCTGTACCAGCGACCGGACGACGACGAGAACCCGCTGCCCCGCCTGGTGCGGCGCCAGCCGCTGAGCTACCCGGTCAGCCTGTTGCTGGCACTGCTGCGCAAGAAGCTTGCCGAACAGGATGCCGGCGGTGACGAACTGCGCCTGATCCTCTCCCGCGAGCAGCTCCAGGAGATGCTCACGCTGTTCCTCGCCGACACCAGCAACGAGGCGCGCCTGCTCGACCGCCTCGACGGCCATATCAACAAGGTGGTGGAGCTGGGCTTCCTGCGTCGCCTCAAGGGCGATACACAGCGCTACGAGGTGCGCCGCCTTCTCAAGTCGTTCGTCGATGCCCAATGGCTCGCCGAGTTCGAGCAGCGCCTGGCCGAATACCGTGAATATGCCGAGGAGGCACGCTGACATGCAGCTCGGCGAACTCGACTTCGGCACGGCACCGGGGCGCGCCGGCTTTCGCCTGCAGCGCCTGGAAGTCTACAACTGGGGGACCTTCCACCGGCGCGTGTGGCGCCTGGAAGCCGGTGGCGACAACGCCCTGCTGACCGGCGACATCGGCTCCGGCAAGTCCACCCTGGTCGATGCCATCACCACCCTTCTGGTGCCCGCCCAGCGCATCACCTACAACAAGGCGGCCGGCGCCGAGGCCAAGGAGCGCAGCCTGCGCTCCTACGTGCTGGGCCACTACAAGAGCGAACGCGGCGACGCGGGACTCAGCGCCAGGTCGGTGGGCCTGCGCGACCACAACAGCTACTCGGTGATCCTCGGCCACTTCTACAACGAGGGCTTCGATACCCACGTGACCCTGGCCCAGGTGTTCTGGATCACCGACACCCAGGGCCAGCCGGAGCGCTTCTACGTGGTGGCCGACCGTGAACTGGCCATTGCCGGTGACTTCGACGACTTCGGTAGCGACCTCAAGCACCTCAAGAAGCGCCTGCGCGACAGCCCCCATGTCGAGCTGCACGACAGCTTCCCGCCCTATGGGGCCGCCTTTCGCCGCCGTTTCGGCCTGGGCGCCGCCAACGACCAGGCCATGGAGCTGTTCAACCAGACGGTGTCGATGAAGTCGGTGGGCAACCTCACCGACTTCGTGCGCACCCATATGCTCGAGGCGCTGCCCATGGAGGAGCGCATCACCGGCCTGATCCGCCATTTCGACGACCTCGACCGCGCCCACGCCGCCGTGCTCGAGGCACGGCGCAAGATCGAGGCGCTGACCCCGCTGGTGGACAACCTCGACCGGCACGAGGCCCTGGCGGCGCAGCAGGCCGAACAGGTCGAGGACCGCGAGGCGCTGAAGAGCTACTTCTCCCACCACAAGGCCGCCCTGCTGGAACGCCGGCTGGAACGCCTGGACGCGGACCTGGTGCGCCTGGCCACCCGGCTCGATGAGCTGACCGAACAGCGTCGCCGAGAGGCCAGCCAGCGCGACGATCTGCGCCGGGCGATTGCCGACAGCGGGGGCGACCGCCTGGCCCAGTTGGCCCGCGAGATCGAGGAACTCGTCAAGGCGCGCGACCATTGTCGCCGACGCGCCGAACGCTACCGGGAGCTGGCCGAGGCGGTGGGCCTGGAGGTCGCCGAGGATGCCGAGACCTTCCGGGCCAATGCCGCGGCCGTCGACCGGGCTCTGGCCAGCCTGGACGACGACGAGAACGCCCTGACCGAGCAGCGTACCGAGCACGAGCTGACGCTGCGCGGCCTGAAGGACCAGCACGACGCGCTCGACGCCGAGTTGGCCTCGTTGCGCGAACGCCGCTCCAACCTGCCGGCGCGCATGCTCGCGCTGCGCCAGCGGCTCTGTGAGGCCACCGGCCTGGAGGAAGGCACCCTTCCCTTCGCCGGCGAGCTGCTGCAGGTGCGTGAGGATGCCCGCGACTGGGAAGGTGCCGCCGAACGGGTGCTGCACAACTTCGCCCTCTCGTTGCTGGTGCCCGACGCCCACTACGCCGAGGTCGCCGACTGGGTCGAGCGTACCCAACTGCGCGGCCGGCTGGTCTACTACCGGGTACGCCGCACCCAGGCCGCCGCACCCTCGCTGCATCCCGAGTCGCTGGTACGCAAGCTGGCCATTCGCCCCGACAGCGACCACTACGCCTGGCTGGAACAGGAACTGGGCAAGCGCTTCGACTATGCCTGCTGTCGCGAACTGAACCAGTTCCGCCGCGAGCAGCGCGCCCTGACCCGCAACGGCCAGCTCAAGACCGGCGGCGAACGTCACGAGAAGGACGACCGCCATCGCCTCGACGACCGTACCCGCTACGTGCTGGGCTGGAGCAACGAGGCCAAAATCGCCGCCCTGGAGGCAGAAGCCGAGACCCTGCAGCGACGCATCCAGGCCAGCGCTGCCCAGGTGGCCGAGGTCCAGGCCGAGCAGCGCCGGCTCGGCCAGCGGCGCGGCGACCTCAGCCGCCTGCAGGGCTTCGAGGAGTTCCGGGTCCTCGACTGGCGCACCCCGGCGGCGCAGCTGGCCAGCCGCGAGGAAGAGCGCCGCAAACTGGAAGAGAGCTCCGACCGGCTCAGGACGCTGCAGGCCCAGCTACAGGAACTGGAGGCCGCCAGCACCGCCACCGAGGCGGCCTGGGGCCAGGCCCAGAGCGAACAGGGCAGCCTGAAGGCGCGGCGCGAGGCGGCCGACGCCCAGCTCGCGGAAGCCCGCTCACTGGTCGAGAGCCTCGCTGCCGAGCAACGCCAGGTCAGCTTCCCGCGCCTCGATGCCCAACGTTCCCAAGCCTTGGGCGAGCACCAGCTCAGCGTTGAGTCCTGCGACAACCGCGAGCGGGAGATGCGCGATTGGCTGCAGGCGGCCATCGATGCCCGCCAGAAGCAGCTCGACCGGCTGAGCGAGGCGATCGTCAAGGCCATGCAGCACATCCGCACCGCCTGGCCCCAGGACACCGAGGAGGTGGATGCCAGCCTGGCCGCCGGCGACGACTATCGCACCCTGCTGGCGGCGCTGCAGGCCGATGACCTGCCGCGCTTCGAGGCGCGCTTCAAGCGGTTGCTCAACGAGAACACCATCAACGAGATCGCCGGCTTCCAGGCCTTCCTCAACCGCCAGCGCGAGGACATCCGGGACCGCGTCGCCACCATCAACGCCTCGCTGCACGACATCGACTACAACCCGGGGCGCTATATCCGCCTGGTCGCCGAACCCAGCCCGGATGCCGATGTTCGCGACTTCCGCCAGCAGCTGCGCGCCTGCACCGAGAGCACCCTAAGCGGCAGCGACGACGAGCAGTATTCCGAGACCAAGTTCCTGCAGGTCAAGGCGATCATCGAGCGCTTCCGCGGCCGTGAGGGCAGCAGCGAACTGGACAAGCGCTGGACCCGCAAGGTCACCGACGTGCGCCATCACTTCCTGTTCTCGGCCTCCGAGCGCTGGCGCGAGGACGACAGCGAGCACGAGCACTACTCGGACGCCGGCGGCAAGTCGGGCGGCCAAAAGGAGAAGCTCGCCTATACCGTGCTGGCCGCCAGCCTGGCCTACCAGTTCGGCCTGGAGTGGGGCGAGAGCCACTCGCGCTCGTTCCGTTTCGTGGTCATCGACGAGGCCTTCGGCCGCGGCTCCGACGAATCCGCCCGCTACGGCCTCGAGCTGTTCGCCCGGCTCAACCTGCAACTGCTGATCGTCACCCCGCTGCAGAAGATCCACATCATCGAGCCCTATGTGGCCAGCGTGGGCTTCGTGCACAACGAAGAGGGGCGCCAATCGATGCTGCGCAACCTGACCATCGAGGAGTACCGCGAGGAGAAGGCCGCCCGGGAACGGATCGAGGTGCTGTGAGGTGCAGTCGCGAACCCATGCCTGGACCACGCCGGATGAGATCCGCCGCCAGCTGCAGCGCCATTGGGACAGCGGTGCCCTCCTCGCCGACCGCCTGGCCCGTCAGACGGGCCATGATAACTCCTGCAGCGAAGGGCTGTTCCCGCTGGCCCTGCGCCTGCGCCGCCCCACGGCCCGGGACATCACCGAACGCTTCGCCGAGGTGGCCGCCTGGGTCAGGCAGCTGCGTGACAACAGTCGCGACATCCTGGGCCATGGCTACGCGATCGAGTTCCGCCGCCAGGGCAACCGCGTGCAGGGAAGCAACGAGCTCCCCGCCAAGCTGATCGTTCCCAGTAGCGAGGACGCCCTGCGGCTGCTGGGCCGGAAGCGTGATGCCGAGCGCTTCGATGCGCTGGCCGAGAAGATCCTGGCCCGCCAGCCGCAGCTGGCCGACTGGCTGCGTCGACAGCCGCTCAGGGCGCTGGAACACGAGGACAGCTGGCCACAGCTGCTCGCCGTGATCGACCACTTCCAGCGCCATCCGCGCCCCGGCTGCTATCCGCGCCAGCTGGCGATTCCCGGTGTCGACACCAAGTTCATCGAGGTCCGGCGCGGCCTGCTCGCAGCGCTGCTCGACGAAGTTCTGCCGGCCTCGGCCATCGACCCCGAGGCCAGCGGGGTAGGCGGCTTCAACCAGCGCTTCGGGCTGCGCAGCCCCTCGCCGCTGGTGCGCCTGCGCCTGCTCGACCCGGCCCTCCACGTGCAGGGGCTGAGCGACCTGAGCCTTCCCGCCGAGCAGTTCGCCACCTTCCGGCCGGCGGTGGAGCGCGTCTTCATCACCGAGAACCAGACCAACGGCCTGGCTTTTCCCGACGTACCCCGCTCGCTGGTGGTATTCGGGCTGGGCTACGGTCTGGAACATCTGGTACGTACCCCCTGGCTCAGGGAGGTCGATATACATTACTGGGGTGATATCGACACCCACGGCTTCGGTATCCTCGACCGGGTGCGTGCCTCGCTGCCCGAAGCCCGCTCGCTGCTAATGGATCAGCAGACGCTGCTGGCGCACCGCTCGCTATGGGGCAAGGAGCCTGCCGACAAGCGCCTCGGGCATACCCCCAGCCGACTCACCGACGCCGAGCTCGCGCTATTCCTTGCCCTGCGGGACGATACCTGGGCCGAGCGCGTGCGACTCGAGCAGGAGCGCATCGACTTCGGCTGGCTGAGGGAGCGACTCGGTGTCGCTTGCTGGACAACTGAATAAGGACTAAATTAAGTCCACACACCCATGCGAAACCGAACGCCATGAAGTACTCAGAGAACATCAAGCCGATCAGCTATCTGAAGGCCCATGCTGCCGAGATTTCCCGATCGCTCAACGAGCTTCGCGAGCCGATGGTGATCACCCAGAACGGCGAGGCCAGGATGGTCGTGCAGGACATCAGGAGCTATGAGCAGACCCAGGAAACCCTGGCGCTGCTGAAGATCCTGGCGCTAGGCAGCCAGGAGGTCGAGCAGGGCAAGACTCTGGATGCGGCCGAGTGTTTCAACCAGTTGCGCCGAGGAGAGCGCTAGCGGTGGCGCTGCAGGTCGAGCTCACTGCCTCGGCCTTCGAGGACCTTCGCGAGCTCTACGACTTCATTGCCGATGACTCACCCCCTGCGGCCGAGCGGCTTCTCGCCGCCATCGAGGCGCGCATCATGTCGCTGGGGCAGCACCCCGAGCGCGGCAGCCATCCCCGTGAGCTGCTGGAGCTGGGTATCCGGGACTATCGCCAGGTCATCGAGCCGCCGGTGCGTATCCTCTATCGCCAGCATGACGAGCGCCTCATCGTCTATCTGATTGCCCACAGCCGGCGCGACATGCAGCGGCTGCTGGCGCGCCGACTCCTGAGCTAACTCACTCGCCGTCCGCCAGCGCCGGCAGCAGCGTCTTGAGCTTGCCTGCCCTTCAAGAGAGCGCGTATTGCGGCCCCCTCTTCTTTAGGTTCATCGCAGACTGGCGTGAACAGGCTATGATAGGGGTCGGGAAGGGCTGTGCCCTCCCCGCCCTCCGAACCGTGCGTGCGGTTCTCCCGCACACGGCTCTCCAGTCGATGGTTTTCCTCATCGGGATTGGCTCGCGTACCGCCAGGCTCCGGCTAGGGTGAAGAGCCCTGCGGTCGCGAAGAACGTATTCGACCAGCGCCATGTGTCCGACCGGGTGTTACCACGCCCGGGCGCTTCTCCTGCTTGCGCAGCATGGCCCGAAGACGTCGACGAATGAAGCCATCCAGAGGCCGGAACGTCGTCCGATAGGCATGCTGGAAGTAGCCGAACCAGCCTCTCAGCATGGGGTTCAGCGAGGCAATGACGTGCCGCAAGCTCTTGCCTTCCGTCCGCCGCGTCTTGCTTCTCACCTTGTCCTTGAACGCCTTGAGGCTCTTCTTACGCACCCAGCGCCTGCCCGCCTCGAAGCGGTAGCCTAGGAAGTCGAAACCCTGTCCCTTCTGCCGGCAATCGCCGACGTGGGTCTTGTCAGGGTGCAGGGTCAGGCCATTCGCCGCCACCCATTCCTGTACGTGGGCCAGGGCTTGTCGGGCCTCCTGCTCACTGTGGCAGAGAATGACGAAGTCATCGGCATACCGCACCATACGGTAGCCGTGCTGTGTCACTTCCTGGTCCAGCGGATGCAGGTAGACGTTCGCCAACAAGGGGCTGATGATCACTCCTTGTGGCGTCCCTGACGTGGGGGTCCATCGGCTCATGTCGCTGACAATATCCTGGCTCAACCAGCTTCGTAGCAAGGCCAGCAGTCGACCGTCGCTGATCCGTCCCTCGACGCGGGCCATCAGGCGGTCGTGCGGGATGCTATCGAAATAGCCTTGCAGATCCGCATCCACCACCCAGGTCATGCCCGCCTTGAGCGCCTCATCAACGTCTCGTAAGGCATCCTTGCAGCCTCTGCCCGGCCGGAAGCCGTAGCTCATCGGCAGGAACTCATGCTCGAAGATCGGTTCGATCACGCGCTTGACCGCTGCCTGGACAATACGGTCCTTGACGGTCGGAATGCCCAGCGGGCGCATCTTGCCGTTGCCCTTGGGGATCTCGACGCGTCGCACCGCTTGCGGGCGGTAACACCCCGCTGCCAGGTCGGCCTGGAGCTCCTCAAGGTAGCGTTCGGCCTGCGACGCAAAGCGGGACACGCTTTGCCGATCGACACCCGCCGCTCCCTGGTTGCGGTAGACCTGCAGCCAGGCACTGACCAGGGTCGACGAGCGGTATACCTTGTCGATCAGACTGAACCACTTACGTCCTTTGACGCCGTTATCCAGCGCCGCCAACATGCGGTCCGTCCAGATCGAGCGGTCAATCCCTGCCATCGTGGCGGGTGTTGACGCATCTTGTTTAGCCCCATCGTGGGGCACTGTCGATGCTGTGCTGTCGCGTTCGCTCATCTCTGGTCGTCTCTCGCATCCATCTTCCTGCCTCCCTTCCCTCGGCGCAGGTTCTGTTCTCTGCGCCTCCTGTGCGGCGCCTTGGCGGTAGGCAGAGTCCGCGCTCCAGCATCTCTCGATCCCGGCTTTCGCCGGGATGAGCCGTGGCCAGGGCGTGATCCGCACGCCGGTACTATGAAGGCTCTGACTCCTGGCCGCTGTCACCTCGGCTGCCAGGTCTCCCCGTTTATCTCGTACACCCTTCCTGACGTTCCGCCTCCAACCACCTGGCAGGTCCCGTCGTCGCTTTGTCCGCCATACCAGCGCGACGGGTGAGTTTCAGGCTTCGCTATCTCCCAGCGAGCTCGCCACCTGACCCGGCCGAATCGAGTTCGTCATCCTACGGACCGCCAGTTCGCCTCCGGTTGCTTCCCACCCCGCCTCGCGACGACGCAGTTACCTTTGGCTACGGGGCCATGGCTTACCCCGATGCGGACTCTCACCGCACTGTGTGCACGCCTTCTCGGGCGCACTGGGAGGGAGCTTCAGCTCGCGAAGTAGCGCGCAGCGCTACCCATGGGCGCCTGCGGCGCCTTCGCCCGGCAGAGCCGGCCTCCCACCATAGAACCTGGCAAACATGTTCACTCTAAAGTGCGAAGAGCCCTTCTTTACTCGCCATCCGCCAACGCCGGCAGCAGCGTCTTGAGCTTTCGCGTCAGCGTATTGCGTCCCCAGCCCAGCAGCTCGGCGGCCTCGCCCTTGCGCCCGCCGGTGTGCTTGAGCGCCGTCTCGATCAGGATGCGTTCGAAGTCCGGCACCGCTTCTTCCAGCAGGTGGGTATGGCCCGCGGCCAGGGCACGGTCCGCCCAGTGGCGAAAGGCGGTGCGCCAGTCGCCACTGACGCCGTCCACGGCCTCGGGCTCGCGCAGCTCGGGGGGCAGGTCCTCCACCAGCACCTCGCGGCCCGAAGCCATTACCGTCAGCCAGCGGCAGGTATTCTCCAGCTGGCGCACGTTGCCGGGCCACGGCAGACGAGTCAGATGCGCCTCGGCGTCGGCGGTCAGCACCTTAACGTCGGTGGCAAGCTCCTTGGCCGCCTCGACCAGGAAATGGCGGGCCAGGCGCGGGATGTCCTCGCGCCGTTCGGCCAGCTTGGGCAGGTGCACCCGAATCACGTTGAGGCGGTGGAAGAGGTCCTCGCGAAAGCGGCCATCCTCCACCAGGATCTCCAGGTTCTGGTGGGTCGCGGCAATGATCCGCACGTCCACCTTTACCGGGGTGTGCCCGCCCACGCGGTAGAACTCGCCGTCGGCCAGCACCCGCAGCAGCCGCGTCTGGGTCTCGGCAGGCATGTCGCCGATCTCATCGAGGAAGAGGGTGCCGCCATCGGCCTGCTCGAAGCGCCCCTGGCGCTGGGCGGTGGCACCCGTGAAGGCGCCCTTCTCATGGCCGAACAGCTCCGACTCGATTAGGTCGCGGGGAATCGCGGCCATGTTCAGGGCGATGAACGGCCGGCCTGTCCGCGGACTATGCTGGTGCAGCGCCCGGGCGACCCGCTCCTTGCCGGTGCCCGACTCGCCGTTGATCAGCACGGTGATATGCGAATGCGACAGTCGGCCGATGGCGCGAAACACCTCCTGCATGGCCGGCGCCTCGCCGATGATCTCGGCGTCCAGGCCTTCGGGCACGCTGACCGGCCGCTTGCGCTCACGGGCGTGGGCCACGGCGCGCCGCACCAGCGCCAGGGCCTCATCCACGTCGAAGGGCTTGGGCAGGTATTCGAAGGCCCCACCCTGATAGGAGGCCACGGCGCTGTCCAGATCGGAGTGGGCGGTCATCACGATCACCGGCAGGTCGGGATGCGCTTCGCGGACCCGCGACATCAGGTCGAGCCCATCGATGCCGGGCATGCGGATATCGGTGACCAGCACGTCCGGCGGGTCGTCCAGCAGACGTCCCAAGGCCTTGTCGGCGCGCTCGATGCTCTCGACCTCGAGATCGGGCTGGGCCAGGGCACGCTCCAGCACCCAGCGAATGGCGCGATCGTCGTCGACAATCACCACGCGTGCGACATCAGTCATGGCGCTTCTCCAGCGGAATCAGTAGTCGAAATTCGGTGTGGCCGGGCCGTGAGTCGCATTCGATCAGCCCCTGGTGCTGATGCAGAATGCCCTGGGCGATGGACAGCCCCAGCCCGCTGCCGTCGGCCCGGCCCGATACCATGGGATAGAAGAGGGTTTCCTGCAGCTCCTGGGGAATGCCGGGGCCGTTGTCGATTAGAGCCACTTCGCAGACCAGGCGGTGCCGCTCGGCGCCAAGCGTGAACTGGCGGCGCGCCCGGGTCCGCAGCTGCAGGCAGGGCGCCTCGGTTCCCGCCGCGGCCATGGCCTCCACGGCGTTGCGAGCCACGTTGAGCACGGCCTGGATCATCTGCGCCTCGTCGCCGGGAAAGTCCGGCAGACTGGGATCGTAGTCGCGGCTGATCTGCACCTCGGGCGTCTCGGCGATCAGCAGAGCACGCACTCGCTCAAGCACCTTGTGGACGTTGAGCGACTCATGGCGCGCCAGCCGATTCGGACCCAGCATCGAATCCACCAGGTCCCGCAGCCGGTCGACCTCCTCGATGATGATATGGGTGAACTCGGCCAGCGCCGGGTCGTGCAGGTCCCGCTCGAGTAGCTGAGCGGCACCGCGAATGCCGCCCAGCGGGTTCTTCACCTCGTGGGCGAGCCCGCGGGAGAGTACCTTAATCGCCTCCTGACGATTGAGCAGCGCCTCCTCCCGGGAGATGCGCAGCAGCCGGTCGCGAGGCTCCATCTCCACCAGCAGCTCGCTGGCAGACAGCGGCGTTACCGTATAGTCGACGGTGAGCGTGGCGCCGGTGACCAGAGTCAGCCTGACCTCACGCTGGGTGAAGGGATGAAACGCATCGCGGGCCTTGGCCAGCACCGCCACCATGCCATCGTCGTCGGCGGCCAATGACGACAGCGGCACCCCCGTGACCCGCCCCAGGCTGACCGCCAGCAGGGCCTCGGCGGCCGGATTCATCCAGCTCAGCCGCAGGCCGTCATCGAGCAGCAGCACCGAGGTGGTGAGATGTTCCATCAGGCGTTGGTACATGGTGGCCAATCCTTGAATAGAGGCTTGCACCCACTTCGTGCCTCCCCGGGCAATCATGAAGCGGCAACTGGCGCGGCGCTGCTCTGCAAGGGCGCCGGCACTCAACCTGAAAGAAGCAAGAAGCGCGCCAACCAGCATTTCCGCGGCCCGGCGCCGTTTCGGTGCTCTCACACCCGAGGCGATTGCACCAAGATAGTGCACCATCAGGGCGGGTGCACAGCAGTGAGAAGAGCACTGCCCTGATACGGCACCTCTGTCGGACACGCCGTCCCGCTCAAGGGTCGCGAAACAGGTGGCGCTCGAGCGATGGCCCGTCGCGACGGCGCTGCTCCCGGAAGCGCGCCGCGGGCCCGCCTTCTGCCGCTTCGGCCTCATCGCGGCCTTCATCGCGCGGCTTGTCGCGACAGGGCCTGGGAGTGCCGTCCGGGCACAGCGGCGGGGGTGCCCGGCGAGAGGCGAGCTAATCCGGGCGGTTGGGATTCTGGGGCAGGTTGACGCTGGCGCGCTGCACATAGAGAGTCACCGGCTCGGTGCGGTGGCGCACCTCGCCGCTGGCGTCCAGCAGCTCGGCCTGCAGCACATGCTCGCCGCGGTAGAGGCCGGTAAGCATGAAGGCGCTGGTATGCATGGCCGACTGGCTGACCTCGCCGCCGACCAGCAGCCGCACCTGATGGTCTTCGCGAAGCGCCGGCTCGATGGCCAGCTCCACCGCGACATCCCCGGCGTAGCCGGTGGGCAAGGTCTCTTCGTGCTCCGGCGAAACGATGCGGAAGGTATCATAGGGCATAAAGGGCTGCCCCGGGGCCCGGTCGCGACGCGGCGCCTCGCGGCTCTCCACCCGCTCCGGCTCCGTCCGTCGCACCTCGCCCCGCGAGGGCACCGCCGTCAGGGGCGCCAGTTCCACCTGCTCGCCGCCACGATCCGGCTGGTCGGTAAAGGTCACGTTGCCCTGGGCATCGGTGGTGCGATAGATGGTAGTGGCCAGCGCCGATGTGGCCATCATCATCAGCCCCAGGGCCAGACACGCCAACGCCTTGCTCATACCGGAAGTCCTCTTCGTCGCTCTCCACGCCGGCAGCCGACGCCTCGCCGACTCTCTTGGCCGCCTTCGCCACGCCTGACCGGCGCCTTCTCCTTGGAGAGTGTACGACAAAAAGGGGTTCCACCGTGGTGGAACCCCATGCAGGTACGGTGCGGCCGCCCCTGGGGCGGCCGTCCGCCTCAGCAGCTGTAGTACAGGTCGAATTCGACCGGATGGGTGGTCATGCGCAGGCGCTCGACGTCTTCCATCTTCAGCTCGATATAGGCATCGATCATCTCGTCGGTGAACACGCCACCCTCGGTGAGGAAGCCACGATCGGCGTCCAGGGAGGCCAGCGCCTGGTCAAGGCTCTCAGCCACGGTGGGCACGGCCTTGCCCTCTTCCGGCGGCAGGTCATACAGGTTCTTGTCCATGGCGTCGCCGGGATGGATCTTGTTCTTGATGCCGTCGATACCGGCCATCAGCATCGCCGCGAAGCACAGGTAGGGGTTGGCGGTCGGGTCCGGGAAGCGGGCCTCGATGCGCTTGCCCTTGGGGCTCGCGGTATAGGGGATACGAATGGAGGCGGAGCGGTTGCGGGCGCTGTAGGCCAGCATCACCGGCGCCTCGAAGCCAGGCACCAGACGCTTGTAGGAGTTGGTGGAGGCGTTGGTGAAGGCGTTCAGGGCACGGGCGTGCTTGATGATGCCGCCGATGTAGTAGAGCGCCATCTCGGAGAGCCCGGCGTACTCGTCACCGGCGAACTGGTTGACGCCATCCTTCCAGAACGACTGGTGGACGTGCATGCCGGAGCCGTTGTCACCCACCAGCGGCTTGGGCATGAAGGTGGCGGTCTTGCCGTAGGCGTGAGCCACGTTGTGGACCACGTACTTCATCTCCTGCAGCTCGTCGGCCTTCTTCACCAGGGTGTTGAACTTGACGCCGATCTCGTTCTGGCCGGCGTTGGACACCTCGTGGTGGTGCACCTCGACGGTCTGGCCGATGGCCTCCAGGGTGTTGCACATGGCGCCACGGATATCGTGGAAGCTGTCCACGGGAGGCACCGGGAAGTAGCCGCCTTTGACCCGCGGACGGTGGCCCAGGTTACCGCCTTCGACCTGGCGGTCGGTGGACCAGGCACCCTCCTCGGAGGTGATCTTGTACATGGCGCCTTCGATATCGGCCTTCCAGTGCACCTCGTCGAAGATGAAGAACTCCGGCTCCGGGCCGAAGAAGGCGGTGTCGCCCAGGCCGCTGGACTGCAGGTAGGCTTCGGCGCGCTTGGCGATGGAGCGCGGGTCACGCTCGTAGCCCTGCATGGTGGCCGGCTCGATGATGTCGCAGCGCAGCACCAGGGTGGCATCCTCGGTAAACGGGTCGAGGAAACCGGTACCGTCTTCCGGACGCAGGATCATGTCCGACTCGTTGATCCCCTTCCAGCCGGAGATGGAGGAGCCGTCGAACATCTGGCCGTTCTCGAAGAACTCTTCATCGATGTCACGCGCGGGAATGGTGACGTGCTGTTCCTTGCCCTTGGTATCGGTGAAACGCAGGTCCACCCATTTCACATCATGTTCTTCAATCAGGGCGAGAGTCTTGGCTGACATGCTGTCCTCCGTTTGAGCCTAGGCTCGATTCGTTGGCGAGTGATCCACTGGCGCTGGTTCGTCCCAGCAAATGTTGTAGCACGCCGCAGGCCGGCTGCCCACGACCACCATGCACGAACATGGCGCTGCCCAATACAATGCAGACAACGTGCCAACATCGCACCAAGAGTGACGGACAACCAGCCAACCACTTGAAAAGCAATCGGTATTTCTCTCTTCTGCCGTGCACCCAAAGAGCGCCTGGAAAAAATCGCTGCCGCCAGCGCCTCCCTAACCCCCGGCAAATGCACCAAAAAAGTTCCCAAAACGCAAAAATGCACTATCTTCGTGCAGATTCTTCAGGCGCTGCCACGCCGTAGAGCAAGTACATCTTGGGCGACAGGTCAACGGCAGCGGTCAAGCAGCATCGTTAAGTTTTCGTTTAATCCGGGGTTTGAGAGGGTATCGAGCAGAGGATACCGTCCATCGCTACCGCGATACGTAGCAAATCAGCATTTCATCAAGCTGATATCCAATAAAAAGCGCTACTTCATCCGCGCCATTGGCCGCATCGGCCCGCCACCCACAACGACAACTTCCAACAACAGACTCACATGACTGATATGCCACGTAAGAATTTCTGGTCCGGGCTAGGCGTTGCCGCCGTGACGGTGGTGCTGCTGACCTGGATCATTCCCACCTACGGCGGCAGCGGCTTCGCCTTCGGGCTTCAACCCCAGCGGCTGGCCACCCTCGGCGCCTGGCTAATCCTCGGCTGCTCCATCACCCTGACGGTGGTAAGCGCCATCGCCCTGAAGCGCCGCGGCGAGCCCTTCGCCATCCTTCCCGATCTCGGCCACCTCTGGCACCAGGCGTGGCCGTTTCTGTATGTGCTCGGTTTCATCGCCTTGATCGACCGCTTCCCGTTGACCTGGGTGGCGCCGGCCCTGATCGGCGGCCTGCTGCTGCTGCTCGGCGAACGCCGCTGGTACGTGGTGGTGTTGACCGCCGCCGTCCCCACCGCCGGCCTCTATGGCCTCACGGCCCACCTGATGCGCATCGGAGTGGTATGACATGATCGGATTCGACGCCATCCTCGGCTCCTTCGCCGCCGCCTTCCACTACGAGTCCATCGCCATCATCCTCGGCGGGGTGCTGCTCGGTTATATCGTCGGCGTGATCCCGGGGCTCAACCGGGCTGTGGCCATCGCCATCGCCATCCCGCTGACCTTCTACATGTCGGCCTACGCCGCCATCGCCTTTCTGATCGGCCTCTCCAAGGGCACCGCCGCCGGCAGCGCGGTCTCGGCCATCTTGCTCAACACCCCGGGGAACCCTCCTCGGCGGCCACCTGCCTGGACGGCTACCCCATGGCCAGCTCCGGCAAGCCGCGCAAGGCCCTCAAGGTGGGCCTGCTCGCCTCGGTGATCGGCGACCTGCTGGCCACCCTGCTGCTGATCGCGGTCGCCATCCCCTTCGCCTCGGTGGCGCTCAAGTTCGGCCCCTACGAGCTGACCGCCATCCTGATCTTCGCCCTGGTGTTCATCGCCGGCATGGCGGGGGCTCCTTCCTCAAGGGCCTGGCCGCCGGCGGCATGGGGGTGATCCTCGGCACCGTGGGCCTCGACCCCGAGACCGGCGCCATGCGCCTCACCTTCGGCTATACCGAGCTGATGGAGGGCGTGCCGATCCTGCCCCTGGTGATCGGCACCCTGGCGCTGGCCGAGATGTTCGTGCAGCTTGAGGAGTATCGCCGCAACAAGGACGCCAGCGTCATCAAGCTGGGCAAGAATACCGACGACGACCTCTCCTACCGGGAGTTCAAGGGCACCCTGCCGACCATCTTCAAGAGCACCGGGGTGGGCGCCTTCGTCGGCGCCCTGCCGGGGCTGGGCCCCTCGGTGGGGGCCTTCATGGCCTACGGCCTGGCCAAGCGGACCGCCAAGGACCCGGACAGCTTCGGCAAGGGCAACCCCAACGGCATCGCCGCCGCCGAGGCCTCCGACAACGCGGTGATTCCCGCCAGCTACATTCCACTGTTCGGCCTGGGCATTCCCGGCAGCGTCTCGGCCGCCCTGCTGGTCGGCGCCTTCATGATCCACGGCATCCAGGTGGGACCGCTGATGCTGCGTGACCACCCCGAGATGCTGTTCACGCTGTTCTCGGGGATGATCGTGGCGAGCCTGCTGATGCTGGCCGTGGGCTGGTACGGCCTGCGCCTCTTCGCCCGGGTCACCAGCGTCCCACCGCATATCGTGATCTCGGTGGTGATCTTCCTCTGCCTGGCCGGCATCCAGGTACAGGGCTACGGCACCTTCGGGCTGATCACCGTCTTCGTCTTCGCGATCTTCGGCTACTTCCTGAAGAAGTTCGACTACTCCTTCGTGACCTTCCTGGTCGCCTTCATCGTCACCCCCATGCTGGAGATGAACCTGCGCCAGTCGGTGATCCTCTCCGGCGGCGAGATCGGCATCCTGCTCGAGCGCCCCATCGCCCTGGCCTTCGTCGTGTTCACGGTGCTGATGGTGCTGCACCTGGGCTGGAGCAGCTATCGGCGCTGGATGCAGGCCAGGCACAAGGCCAAGTCGGTGTGACCCCCTTGGCCGGCCACCGGGCCGGCTGTTACCACGGCCCCAGGGCCAACGCAGCACAACCCCACAACAACGCCACCAACGAGGTTCCTAACATGAAGATAAAACTGCTGAGCACTGCCGTCCTCTCCGCCGCCGTGGCCCTCGGCGCCGCCGCCCAGGTCCAGGCCGACGACTTCCCGTCCAAGCCGCTGACCCTGGTGGTCGGCTGGGGCGCCGGCGGCAGCACCGACATCCAGGCCCGGGTGCTGGCCGACATCATGACCGAGGAGCTCGGCCAGCCGGTCAACGTGGTCAACCAGCCCGGCGCCGGCGGCGGCGTGGCCCTGGCGCGCCTGGCCAACAGCACCGACGAGGGCTACACCTTCGTCTTCGGCACCTCCATGACCATCACCTTCGGGCCGCTCTCCACCGAGACCACCTACGATCTGGATGATTTCCGCTATGTGGCCGGCGTGACCCTGGGCCAATCGGCCCTGGTCACCGGCGAGAACCGCCCCTTTGGTGACAGCTGGGACGACCTGGTGGAGTACGCCCGCGAGAACCCGGGCACCAGCTACGCCAACCAGACCGCGCTGGACCGCATGATCATCGAGTACATCGCCCAGCGCGAAGGGCTCGACCTGCGTATCGTGCCCACCTCCGGCGGCGCCGGCATGGCCCCGCTAATCCTCTCCGGCGACGTGGACTTCGCCTACAGCGGCGGCACCCACTCCGGCTACGCCGAGACCGGCGAGATGCCGGTGCTGCTGAGCCTGGCCGAGGATCGCCTGGTGGCCTACCCGGACGCCCCCACCCTTCAGGAGGCCGGCTACGACATCAACGCCGCCGAGATCCGCGTGGCCATGGTGCCCAAGGACACCCCGGACGCCCACGTCGAGCGCCTCGCCGAGGCGCTGAAGGCGGCCACCGAGGACGAGCGCTTCATCGAAGTCACCGAGGAGCGCATCCTGATGCCGGTGACCTGGATGCCCGAGGACGAGGTCACCCAGACCCTCGCCGACCAGGTCGAGGGCTACAAGGCGCTGCTCGAGGAGCTGGGCGGCCTGCCCGGCGCCGAGTAATCCCGACGCGCCTGTCGGACGTAGCACGAAGCGTCCTTCGCTTCCGATCGCCTGGCGGACACCCCGGCAGGCGACCTGAAACGGCGACTCGACACGCGGGGCCAACCCGGCCCCGCACTCGCCGATCCGGCATCTCGCGACACCCGCAGGTGCCACGACACCACTGAGGTCCAACAATGAAAATGAAGCTGCTGAGCACCGCTGTTCTCTCCGCCGCCATGGCCTTCGGCCTCGCCGGCCAGGCCCAGGCCGACGACTTTCCCTCCAAGCCGCTGACCCTGGTGGTCGGCTTCGGCGCCGGCGGCAGCACCGATATTCAGGCCCGGGTGCTGGCCAACGTGCTCGAGGAAAACCTCGGCCAGCCGGTCAACGTGGTCAACCAGCCCGGCGCCGGCGGTGCGGTGGCACTGACGCGGCTGATGCATAACCAGGATGAGGGGCACACCTTCGTCTACGCGGGCACCAACGGCACCCTCACCTTCGCTCCCCACGCCCACGACACCGAATTCACCCTGGACGACTTCCGCTACGTCGCCAGCATCACCACCGTCCAGCACGCCATCGTCACCGGTGAAGACCGCCCCTTCGGCGACAGCTGGGAAGACCTGCTCGACTATGCCCGCGAGAACCCGGGCACCAGCTATGCCACCCAGCACGCCCTGGATCGCCTGGTGATCGAGTACATCATGGAGCAGGAGGGCCTCGACCTGCGCATCGTACCCACCTCCGGCGGCGCCGGCATGGCCCCGCTGATCCTCTCCGGCGACGTGGACTTTGCCTACAGCGGCGGCACCCACTCCGGCTATGCCGATACCGGCGAGATGCCGGTACTGCTGGGCATGGACGGCGAGCGGCTGTTCGCCTTCCCGGACGCGCCGACCGTGATGGAAGCCGGCTACGATATCGATACCTCCGACTTCCGCGTGGTGGTAGTGCCCAAGAACACCCCGGACGCCCACGTCGAGCGCCTCTCCGAGGCTCTGGAGGCAGCCACCCAGGATGAGCGCTTCATCGAGATCACCGAGGAGCGCATCCTGATGCCGGTGCACTTCCGCGACGAAAGCGTGGCCACCGAGATGCTCTTCGCCCAGTCCGAGAACTACCGTCAGCTGCTCGAAGAGATGGGCGGCGTACCGGAAGACGACTGAGCCTGGCTCGGTCCTTCAGCCATGCCCAGCCGCGCCCGCCGATATGGCGGGCGCGGTCTTGAGGGGCTGGAGAAACGGCATTGGGCGACAGCACCTGACCGCCGGGGAGCACGCCTCGGCGTTGGACCTCAGGTCTCGCCGCTGGCGACCCGAGCCTGGCAGGCGCGCAGGCGGCCAAGCAGCTCGGGCAGCGCCTCGGCCTCGAGACCGGGATCGAAGCCGCCGATACGCTCGAACCAGCTGCGGGTCACGCAGAAGGCGTCGACCAGGGAAGGGCGGCGCAGCAGACGCCACAGCAGCGGCAGCGAGCGCGCCCGTGGCGCCGATAGCACCGCCGCATCCCAGTCCTGAGAGCGGCGGCCGCTGACCAGATCGGCCAGCCACTCGGGCGAAAGGTCGATGGCCGCCCCTGGAAAGATCAGGATCTCACCGGTGCTGCTCGATACGCTCGCATTGAGCCGACTGCCCAGCGCCATGGCGTCGACGAACAGCAGCCGCACGCCGTAGCGCTGGGTCAGGCTGGAGAGCCGCGCATCGTTGGTGTCATCGACCACCAATAGCTCCACCGCGCCCTGCTGGTTCCACTGGCGCATGGCTTTGTGCAGGGTCCCCAGCTGGCGAGGCAGCCGAGCGCCCGAAAGGCGAGCATCCAGGACGATGCTGCAAGTAGGCATGGTCAGTCGAGCTCCCAGGGCGACCGCCATGCATGGCGCTCACCGGTTCAACCCGCAGCCGGCCACCGGCTACAGTGTAAGTTCAGTGTATCTCCAGGTTTGAAAAAGTATCAATGAAGAGAGGGTTGAAATTCCTATTGTCCGCCCTCTCAGCTTCCCCCTGTAAAATACTGGCAACCCGGCTTACCGAAGCCTGGATGTGCCACGCCGGTTCCTGCAGCGTCGCTTACCCCCTGGCGGCACTTAGCGCTGTTAAATCAAGGCGGTGCGGCGCCAAGCCCGGGGCAACCGGCGTGAGCCGGGCGCCGGAGGCTCGTAAAACCGCCCGCGTGGCACCGGTAAAGGTGGAAGCCGCAGCGCCCCAGCCCCTATAATGCGTCCCCACTTTTTCCCAGCAGGATCGCGTCGTGATCGAGAATCTTCGCAACATCGCCATCATCGCTCACGTCGACCACGGCAAGACCACCCTGGTCGACAAGCTCCTCAGCCAGTCCGGCACCCTGGACCGCAAGGCCGAGGGGCAGGAGCGCATCATGGACTCCAACGACCAGGAAAAGGAACGCGGCATCACCATCCTGGCCAAGAACACCGCGATCCGCTGGCGAGACGGCAACGGCCGCGACTTCCACATCAATATCGTCGACACGCCAGGACACGCCGACTTCGGCGGCGAGGTGGAGCGCGTGATGTCCATGGTCGACTCGGTGCTGCTGCTGGTGGACGCCGTGGACGGCCCCATGCCGCAGACCCGTTTCGTCACCCAGAAGGCCTTCGACCAGGGCTTGAAGCCCATCGTGGTGGTCAACAAGATCGACCGCCCCGGCGCGCGGCCCGACTGGGTCATCGACCAGATCTTCGATCTGTTCGACAACCTGGGCGCCAGTGACGAGCAGCTCGACTTCCCGATCATCTACTGTTCGGCGCTCAACGGCATCGCCGGTCCCGAGCCGGAAGAGCTGGCCGAGGACATGAGCCCCATGTTCCAGGCCATCGTCGACATCGTCGAGCCGCCCAAGGTGGAGATCGACGGCCCCTTCCAGATGCAGATCTCGGCGCTGGACTACAACAGCTACGTGGGCGTCATCGGCCTGGGCCGCATCAAGCGCGGCGCGGTGCAGCCTAACCAGCAGGTGGTAGTGGTCGGCACCGACGGCGCCACCCGCAAGGGCAAGGTCGGCCAGGTAATGACCCACATGGGCCTGGAGCGGGTGCAGACCGAGCAGGCCACCGCCGGCGATATCGTCTGCATCACCGGCATCAGCGACCTGGCGATCTCCGACACCCTGTGCGACCCCAACGCCGTGGAGGCCCTGCCGCCGCTGTCGGTGGATCAGCCCACCGTCTCCATGACCTTCCAGGTCAACGACTCGCCCTTCGCCGGCAAGGATGGCAAGTACGTCACCAGCCGCAACATCAAGGACCGTCTCGACCAGGAGTTGATCCACAACGTGGCGCTGCGGGTCGAGCAGGGCGAGAGCCCGGAGAAGTTCATCGTCTCCGGCCGCGGCGAACTGCACCTTTCGGTGCTGATCGAGACCATGCGCCGCGAAGGCTTCGAGCTCGCCGTGGGCCGTCCGGAAGTGATCATTCGCGAAATCGACGGCGAGAAGCAGGAGCCGTACGAGGAAGTGATCATCGACTGCGAGGAGCAGCACCAGGGCGCCATCATGGAGGAGCTGGGGTACCGCAAGGGCGAGCTCTCCAACATGAACCCCGACGGCAAGGGCCGGGTGCGCCTGGACTTCATGATCCCCGCCCGCGGCCTGATCGGCTTTCGCGGCCAGTTCATGACCCTGACCTCGGGCACCGGCATCCTCACCAGCCGTTTCGATCACTATGGCCCGCTCAAGCCCGACGCCGCCATCGAGCGTCGCAACGGCGTGATGGTCTCCATGGTGGACGGCAAGGCCCTAGCCTATGCGCTCTACGCCCTGCAGGATCGCGGCAAGCTGATCATCGATCACGGCACCGAGGTCTACGAGGGCATGCTGATCGGCATCCACAGCCGCGCCAACGACCTGGTGGTCAACCCCACCAAGGGCAAGAAGCTCGACAACATGCGTGCCTCGGGCAACGACGAGAACATCGTGCTGACCCCGCCGGTGAAGTTCACCCTGGAGCAGGCCATCGAGTTCCTCGACGACGACGAGCTGGTGGAGATCACCCCCAACCATATCCGCCTGCGCAAGAAGTTCCTCAAGGAGCACGAGCGCAAGCGCGCCAGCAAGAAATAAGCGGCCTCGGCCCCGGCAACGCCCGCCCCTCCGGCGGGCGTTTTCGTGTGCGCCCCGCCGACCAAACCGCTACGCTGGGCGTCTGATCCCAACCGAAGAGGCAACGCCATGCACCAGCACGTAGAGTGGGACGACCCCGGCGCCGACAGCGTGATGCGCCACTTTGCCCAGGCCCCCATGGGACACAGCGACCCGGGGCCCGGCGATATCCTCTCGGCACGCTACCAGGGCGACGTGGTCCGCATTCGCGTCGAGGCCTACGTGGGCGACACCAGCATCGGCGAGGTGGTAGCGCTGATCGACCCAACCTCCGGCGAGCGCCGCAAACGGTGCGGCAAGCTCACCCTGGGCGATACCGTGCGCCTGCCCGACGCCTGCCGCGCGCTGGAACCGCACCCCGCGGAGCGAGGCGATGACGAGGACGACGAAGAGGCCCCGTGACATCCACGAACGCGCCCCTCGGTCACCAGCGCCACCCAACGGGCCCTAAACGCTTGACCACTGGCAATGCAACCGGAATCTGGCACAGTTAGGCTTTTCTACCTGAAAACCGGCCACCCGGCCCACAAGGCCTGAACCCAAACCGTCGGAACCCCCATGAGCACGCACAACGTCTGGACACACAAGGGCACCTTCCTGCTGGCTGCGGTCGGCTCGGCGGTGGGGCTTGGCAACCTGTGGCGCTTCCCCTACCTGACCGGCGAAAACGGCGGCGGCGCCTTCATCCTGGTCTACGCCCTGACCATCTTCGCCGTGGGGATCCCCATCCTGATCGCCGAAACCATGCTCGGCCGCAACAGCCGTCAGAGCCCGATCATGGGCATGCGCCACCTGACCCGGACCCACAACACCTCCCGCGCCTGGGAGTCGATCGGCTGGCTGGGCGGCGCCTCGGCGTTCCTGATCCTGAGCTTCTACTCGGTGATCGCCGGCTGGGCGATCCACTACACCTGGCAGATGCTCACCGGCTCACTGTCCGGCGCCGACGCCGAGACCATCGGCGCCGGCTTCGACGCCCTGCTGGCCTCCCCCGGCCTGCTGACCCTCTACCACACCCTGTTCATCATCGCCTCGGGGCTGATCGTCGCCATGGGCATCCACAGGGGCATCGAGAACGGGCTGCGCATCATCATGCCGGCACTGTTCGTGATCCTGCTGGGCGTGCTGGCCTACGGCGTGGCCAACGGCGACTTCGGCGCCGCGGCGAGTTTCCTGTTCACCTTCAATATCGCCGACCTGAGCCTCGAGGGGTGGCTGGCCGCCATGGGGCAGTCGTTCTTCACCCTGAGCCTCGGCATGGGCGCGATCATGGCCTACGGCGCCTACATGTCCAGCGAGGCCTCGCTGACCCGCACCGCGGTGGCGGTGGCCTTCGTCGACACCGCCGTGGCCATGGTGGCGGGGCTGGCCATCTTCTCGCTGGTGTTCGGCGCCGGGCTCTCCCCGGGCCAGGGCCCGGGGCTGATGTTCGTCACCCTGCCGCTGGCCTTCGCCGAGATGCCCTTCGGGGCGCTGATCGGCGGGGTCTTCTTCATCCTGGTGCTGGGGGCGGCGATCAGCTCCTCGATCTCGCTGATCGAGCCGGTGGCCGCCTTCCTGGTCGAGCGCTTCGACCTGACCCGCCCCCAGGCGGTCACGGTCATGGTCCTGGCCAGCTGGGCGCTGGGGCTGCTCACCGTGGTCAGCTTCAACCTCTACGCCGAAGGAACGATCTTCCACGCCCTGTTCGGGCGCAGTGCCTTCGACTTTATCGAGCTGCTGACCAATATCTTCATGCCGCTGGGCGGCCTGCTGATTGCGCTGTTCGCCGGCTGGGCGCTGACCCACTCCGAGGTCATGAAGGAGATGCGCACCAGCGAGACCTGGTTCTCCATCTGGCGCTTTTTGGTCCGCTTCGTGGCCCCGGCCGCGGTGGCCTTCGTGTTCCTGCGCAGCATTCCGCAGATCGAGGGCTACCTGATCCCGACCATCGGGGCGCTGGTGATCGTCGGAGCCTTCGCCGCCGGCCGCACCTTCCTGATCGACCACAGCCAGGAGCAGTAGGCCGGTCCACCGGCAATGGCCACCGCCCGCGGGCGGTGGCCAAGGAACCGAAGGGCACTCGTTCCGGCCAGCCCCCTGGGCGGGCGAGCGCCCCATAACAACCAACTCCGCAAAGGAACTGGGCACAACGCTATGGCTGCCATCATCGACGTGCGACACGTCCACAAGGCCTTCGGCGGTCTGAAGGTCATCAACGACTGTTCGATTCAGGTGGAGCAGGGCTCCATCACCGGGCTGATCGGCCCCAACGGCGCCGGCAAGTCGACGCTGTTCAACATCATCGCCGGGGCCCTGCCGCTGGACAGCGGCCAGGTGCTGCTCGACGGCGAGGACATCACCAACCGCCCCGCCAACGAGCTGTTCCACAAGGGGCTGCTGCGCACCTTCCAGATCGCCCACGAGTTCTCCCAGATGACCGCGCTGGAGAACCTGATGATGGTGCCCCCGCCCAGGCCGGCGAGAACCTCTTCAACGCCTGGCTCAAGCCCGGCCTGGTGCGCCAGCGCGAGACCGAAGTCCGCCAGCGCGCCCTGGAGGTGATCGACTTCATCGGCCTGCGCCACGTGCGCAACGAGCTGGCCGGCAACCTCTCGGGCGGCCAGAAGAAGCTTCTCGAGCTGGGTCGCACCATGATGACCGACGCGCGGGTGGTGCTGCTCGACGAGATCGCCGCCGGGGTCAACCGCACCCTGCTGGGCGACCTGGTCGGCAACATCGAGCGCCTCAACCGCGAGATGGGCTACACCTTCCTGGTCATCGAGCACGACATGGAGATGATCGGCCGGCTGTGCGACCCGGTGATCGTGCTGGCCCAGGGCAGCGTGATGGTCGAAGGCACCATCGACGAGATCCGCAACAACCCCGAGGTGATCGAAGCCTACTTCGGCTCCAACGTCGCCTGACCCAATACGAACAACGACCCTACGCTGGAACTTCACAATGCCTCTACTCGACGCACGCGACGTGCACGGCGGCTACGGCGGCATGAACATCCTCAACGGGGTGAACATGGCCGTCGAGGCCGACGAGATCGGTGTGATCGTCGGCCCCAACGGCGCCGGCAAATCGACCATGCTCAAGGCCATCTTCGGCCTGCTCACCGTCAGCCAGGGCGAGATCCTGCTGCACGGCCAGCCGATCCATAACCTGCCGCCCAACAAGCTGGTGCAGAAGGGCATGGGCTTCGTGCCCCAGGAGAAGAACGTCTTCCCGAGCCTGACGGTGAAGGAAAACCTGGAGATGGGCGCCTTCCTCAAGCCCGAGAACGTCAAGCGCATGCTGGGCAAGGTCTACGAATTCTTTCCTCCGCTCTATGACAAGCGCCATCAGCCGGCCGGCGAGCTCTCCGGCGGCCAGCGCCAGATGGTGGCCATGGGCCGAGCGCTGATGGCCGAGCCCGAGATGCTGCTGCTCGACGAGCCCACCGCCGGCCTCTCGCCGCTCTACATGAACGAGATCTTCGAGCGGGTGAAAGAGATCAATGCCGCCGGCGTGGGCATCCTGATGGTCGAGCAGAACGCCAAGCAGGCGCTGGCCATCGCCGACAAGGGCTTCGTGCTGGCCGCCGGCCAGAACCGCTTCACCGATACCGGGGCCGCGCTGCTGGCCGACCCGGAAGTGGCCAGGAGCTTCCTCGGCGGCTAAGCCGCGGGGAACAGGGGAGAGAAACCGTCGTGAATGAACTCGTCTTTTTCATCAACAACGTGATCGTCGCCGGCAGCGTGACCGGCTCGATCTACGCCATCGGCGCCATCGGCGTGACGCTGGTGTTCAGCATCATGCGCTTCGCCCACTTCGCCCACGCCGACATGATGACCTTCGGCGCCTTCATGGTGCTGCTGCTGACGCTGGCCTTCCCCGGCGTCGGCAGCGTCGTCGGGCTGCCCACCCCGATCGTGATGCTGCCGCTGGCGATCGTGTTGACCTCGCTGCTGGCGGTGGGCATCGACAAGGCGTTCTACAAGCCGCTGCGCGCCCACGGGGTCAAGCCCATCGTCATGGTCATTGGCTCGCTGGGGGTCACCCTGATGCTCCAGGGACTGATCCGGCTGTTCGCCGGCACCAGCGCCCAGAACCTCTACCTGGCCGGCGAGCGCAAGGCGATCTACCGCCTGGAGCTGCCCTTCGAGCTGGCCACCCGGCCGGTGATCGTCACCGAGCCGCAGGTCATCCTGTTCGTGCTGACCATCGCCTGCGTGGTGGGCCTGCACCTCTTCCTCAGCCGCACCCGGCTGGGCAAGGCGATGCGCGCCATGTCCGACAACCCCGACCTGGCACGGGCCTCGGGCATCAACACCAACCATATCGTGGCGGTGACCTGGGTGCTGGCCGGCGGCCTGGCCGCCACCGCCGGCACCCTGCTGTCGCTGGACGTCACCTTCAAGCCCGACCTCAGCTTCTTTCTGCTGCTGCCGATCTTTGCCGCGGCCATCGTCGGCGGCGTGGGCCACCCCTACGGCGCCATCGCCGGCGGCTTCGTGGTGGGCTTCGCCGAGACCCTGGCGGTGTTCAACTGGTCGGTGCTGCTGCGGCCCATTGCCCACCACTTCCCGGAGTGGCTGGAGCTGCCGCGCAACCTGGCCTTCGTCGGCACCGAGTACAAGATCGTGGTGCCCTTCTTCATCCTGGTGGCGATCCTGGTGTGGCGCCCCACCGGCATCTTCAAGGGTAAGGTGATCTGATGAGCACACAACATACCGAACGCCGAGACGATAGCGTCGCCGCACCGTCGCGCTTCCCGCTGCGCGAGGTGGTGCTGTTCACCGCCCTGTTGGCCGTGGTGCTGGGCGTCTATGCCATGATGGGCACCGCCTACAGCACACGCATGCTGGTGGAGGCGTCCTGCTACGCCATCCTGGCCCTGGGGCTGACCATCCAGTGGGGCTACGCCGGGCAGTTCAATGCCGGGGTGATGGGCTTCGTGGCCCTGGGCGGCTTCAGCGCCATGTTCTTCAGCGTGCCGGTCAACGACGCCTTCTGGGGCAGCGAGCTGCCCGGCGAACTGGGCCGGGTCCTGCTCTATGGCGCCGCGGCCGCCCTGCTGGTCTACGGCGCCACCAAGCTCGACCGCCTGGGCGTACCGAAGAAGCTGCGCACGGTGATCGCCGTGGTGCTGGCGGTGGTGCTCTACCTGGTGGTGATCAGCCTGCTGCGCGGGGTCACCGGCGAGATTCAGTCGCGGGCCGGCTTCATCGGCGGCCTGGGCCTGCCGGCCTGGACCGGCTGGCTGGTCGGCGGCGCCCTGGCGGGCGGGATCGGCTATTTCATCGGTAAGATCTGCCTCGGCCTGCGCAGCGACTACCTGGCCATCGCCACCCTGGGCATCGCCGAGATCATCAAGGCCTTTCTCAAGAACTCCGACTGGCTGACCCGCGGCACCGCCACCGTCTCGCCGCTGCCCTGGCCCACGCCTGGACCCAGCGAGCTGGGCTTCACCCTGGCCCGGGCGCTGTATCTGTCGGTGACGGCGCTGATGATCGCGGTGATCTTCTTCCTGCTGCACCGCGCCTACCACGCCCCCTGGGGGCGGATGATCCGCGCCATCCGCGACAACGAGATTTCCGCCGCGGCCATGGGCAAGGACATCAATCGCCGCCGCCTGGAGATCTTCGTGCTGGGCTGCATCCTGATGGGCATCGGCGGCGGGGCGCTGGCCTCCTTCAACAGCCTCTTCGACCCCAACGGCTACCTGCCGCTCAACCACACCTTCCTGGTGCTGGTGATGGTGATCCTGGGCGGGCCCGGCAACAACCTGGGCACCATCTTCGGCGCCGTGGCGGTCTATATCATCTGGATCATGTCGGAGCCCCTGGCGCTGTTTCTGATGCAGCTGGCGGTAAGCCTCGGCGAGGGCGCCTTCGGCTGGGAGCCGCCGGGCAACCTGGACAGCCGCGCCCTGCAGGCCCGGGTGTTCGTGATCGGCCTGCTGATCACCCTGGTGCTGCGCTTCGCGCCCCAGGGGCTGCTGCCTGAAAAAGTTCGCCACCACGGGTAGAGAGGGCGGTGGGAAGTAAGGTTCATCTCAGGCTGGCGTGAACTTGCCCTGTGGGAGGGAGCTTCAGCTCGCGAAGTAGCGCGCAGCGCTACCCATGGGGCGCCTGCGGCGCCTTCGTCGAAGCGTCGAACCGCCGGCAGAGCCGGCCTCCCACCATCAAACCTGCCAAACATGTTCACGCTAAAGTGCGAAGAACCGAAAGTTATAGGCCCCGGCGGGAAATCCCGCCGGGGCCTTTCATTGCCAGGTGGCTGCGTTAGCGCTTACAGGTCGACCAGGCCCTTGCTGACGAAGGCGCCGTCTTCCACCACCATCTCGACCACCACGCCCGGCACGTCGCCGTTCTCGTCGAACTCGTGGGTGCCGGAGGCGCCCTCGTAGTTGATCTCGGTGCCGGCGGCGATCAGCTCCACGGCCTTCTCCCACTCGCCGGGCAGAATCACCTCGCCCGGGGCGGTGGCGACGCTGCGCAGGGCGGCGGAGAGGCCCTCGCGCTCGGCAGTACCGTTCTGCTCGATGGCCAGCGCCAGCAGGAAGGCGGCATCGTAGGCCTGGGCGGCGAACACCGCGCTGGGATCGAAGCCGGCCGCCTCTGCCGCCTCGGCGAAGATATCGGTGCCGGGCAGTTCCGGGCTGCCCGGGCGGGTGGCGATCATGCCCTCCAGCACGTCGGCCCCGACGGCCTCCACCAGCGAGGAGCCGACCATGCCGTCGGCGCCGGCGTACTGGGTGAACATGCCGCTCTCGTAGGCCTGGCGCAGAATGGTCTGGCCGGAGCCGTCGGCGTAGGCCAGCACCACCAGGGTCTCGGCGCCGCTGGCGGAGAGCGAGCCCAGCTCGGAGCGGTAGTCGGCACGGCCGTCCTCATGGGCCAGGTTCTCGGCCAGGAAACCGCCGCCGGCTTCGAAGGCTTCGGCGAAGGCATCGGCCAGGCCGCGACCGTAGTCGTTGTTGACGTAGGTGACCGCGACCTCATCGAAGCCCTTGTCGAGCATCAGCTTGGCCAGGATCTCGCCCTGGAAGGCATCCGAGGGCACGGTGCGAAACACTAGGTCGTTGTCGTCCAGCTCGGTGACCGCCGGCGCCGTGGAAGCCGGCGAGACCATCACCACCCCGCCCGGAATGGCCGCGCTGTTGGCGGCGGCCACGGTGGCGCCGGTGCACAGCGCGCCGACGATGGCGGTGACATTCTCGGTGTTGACCATGCGGTCCGCCGCGTTGGAGGCCGCCGAGGCGTCGCTGCAGGTGGTATCCGCATTGGGCATCACCAGGGTCTGGCCGCCCAGGATACCGCCCTGCTCGTTGATCTGCTGTACCGCCAGCCGCGCGCCGTCGTAGATCGGCGGGGTCAGGCTCTCGATCGGGCCGGTGAAGCCGCCGATGAAGCCGACCTTGACTTCCGCCTGGGCCGCTCCGACAAAGGCCACGCTGGACGCCGCTACCGCAATCGCCAATACGCTCTTCTTCATGGTTGTTCTTCTCGCTCTGGTTGCAAGGATGGGACACGCCTTCAATCTGGAAGGACGGCACGCAAAATACAAGCCCCCGCTGCCAACGTTAGCCGGCTTCGCCGTCGCCACAAGCCGCTGATTGTGCAAGCACAATCAGCGCCACCTGGGCCGGCGAAGAAGACTTCAACGCTGTGCAGGCAGCGCCTGCGGCAGGCACCTATACTGGGGGCCTCACCCCGACCAGGAGGCGCCCCGTGACACTTCCCGTCACCGAACTCTCCGGCAGCCGGCGCATGATCGGCGAGGCCCATGGCCGCATTCACGCCCGATTGATCCGGCACAGCCTGACCGTCTACGCCCAGCTGTTCCGGGATTTCGTCGGCATCGACTGGGAAGCCGCGCGCCGCGAGGCCCACCGCTTCCAGGCCATGATCGAGCGTGGCTTTCCGGCGATTCTCGAGGAGATGGAGGGCATCGCCCGCGGCGCCGGAATCGACTTCATCGACGTGCTGACCCTCAACTGCCGCAGCGAAATCGCCCTGACCCGCGCCAGCGGCGGTTGCTCGGCCTTCGCCCTGCAGCAAGACGGCCAGCAGTGGTTGGCCCAGAACTGGGACTGGCGAACCGATCAGCTGCACAACGTGGTGGTACTGCGCATCGAAGGGATCGGCCGACCGGCGCTGATCAGCGTCGGCGAAGCCGGCATGGTGGGCAAGGTGGGGCTCAATGACCGGGGCCTGGGGGTCTGCCTCAACGCCATTCGCTCACAGACCTGCGGCGAGGGGCTGCCGATCCACATCGCCCTGCGCAAGATCCTGGAGAGCCCCGACTGGGAGAGCGCGCTGCGGGTCGCCACCCACGACCGGGTCTGCTCCCCCGCCCACTTCCTGCTGGCCGGCGCTCCGCCAAGTGGTGACGCCTGCCAGGCCCTGGGGCTGGAGGTGCTGCCCGGCGAGCCCGGCCGGCTCGAGGCACAGCAGGGCCGGGTCACCCACACCAATCATCTCTATGCCCCCGGCGCGACCCACCAGGTCGAGGACTTCCCCCGGGCCGACTCCCGCCCGCGGCTGGCGCGGCTCGATGCCCTGCTGCAGAACGAATCGCACTTCGACGAGGCCGCCCTGTTCGACATCCTCAGCGACCACCACGGCGCGCCGATGTCGATCTGTCGCCACTTCAACCCCGACCAGCCCCCGGACGAGCGCATGGAGACGCTGTTCGCCGTGGTCATGAACCTGAGCGAGCGCCGCCTGACCCTGCGCCACGGCAAGCCCTGCGAGACCGCCGACGAACTGCGCCTGACACTCGACCGAGCGGCTTGGCTCCGCACTCCCTAGCCACGGAGCTGGCCCTTCTCATCGAGTTGGCCCTTCAGGTACTGCTCCGAGGTCCGCAGGAACAGCCGGCGAAACAGCGCATGGATAGCCTCCTCCCGACGCAGCTGCAGCAGCTGCCGGTCGGCTTCACTCAGCGTGTCGCCTGGACGGGGAAGCTGCCGTGCCAGGCGCACCGAGCCCGCCGACACATCGCAGACCTGCAGCGCGGCGCTGGTATCCGTATACACGGGCGTGGAGCAGTACCTCATGGCGACCTCCTTGATCACACAATTTATGATAACGATTATCATTGGCAATCGTGAATTTAGTCCACCACTCTCCCGCTGTCAAATCCCTGGTCTTGCATCGGCCGCGAGAAAAATCCCGTGCGGCGCAACATTCACGCTTGCCGGCTGCGACCGGTCGGCCTAGTTTCAGAAAGCACCATCAGAACTTCACTGAGGTTAGCCGCCATGAAGCATCTGCTGTTCTCCGCCCTGCTCGTTGCCCTGCTGGCCACCGGCGCCCACGCCGAGGAAGAAGACGCACCGGAGCGCCCCCGCCACCACACGGGGCAGACCGCCGCGACCCTATCCCAGGCTGTATCCAACCTCTCCAGCGCCAACGACCACCTCTCGGCGCTGCTCGCCAAGCGCGAGCTGAGCGACGCTGACCTGGGGATCATTCACCAGCTCACCTATACCATTGAGAATGCTCTGGCCCGGATCGACGAGGAGGTCGCCACCATGGCGGCCCTGGTGGAAGAGGTCCATCAAGGCAGCGAAAGCGGCGAACGTGAGCGCGTACGCGACAACGGCAGGGCCTATCTAGAGGCCATCCGTCCGCTAGTGAAGTAACTCCCAACCGCCGCGGCGCCGTATCGGCCGCGGCGGTGCCAATCAGCCGGCCAGCGCCTCTTCCACCAGCGCGCGCGCCTCGTCGCTCATCGGCAGCCCCAGCGCCAGCTCATGGGCCCGCGGCGACATCTTCTTCCAGGTCTTCTGGACGATGCGGATCAGGTGGTCATGGTCGACCTGCTTCGAGAAGTCGGCGAAGTAGTTCTCCAGGAACACCAGGCATGCGCAGTCCTCCACCGCCTGGGTGCCGGCCTCCCGGCCCAGGCCCTGCTTGCGAATCATCCGCGCCACCCGCTCGGCGTCCTCTTCCGAATAGCCCGCCTCGCGCATCAGCTGCGCCGTGGTCTCGCCGGCCCGCTGGCCCTGGTCGCGCCGCCAGGTGAGATAGCCCACCCGACCCTCCGGATACTCGCTGCGCGGCACCTGCCAGCGCTGCAGGTGCTGCGCCCGCACGGCGATGCGGGTCAGCTCGTCGGGGGTGTCCACCAGCCGCTCCAGCCAGGCGCTCATGCGACCGGCGTGCCACAGCTCCTGGGGCATGGCCTCGCCGTCGACCTCCACCCGGCGGGGGTCCTGGGCATGGAGGGCATCGATGGCGCTCAGGGTGGCGGCGAAGGGCGTTTGATCTGACATAGGGTTTTCCTTGCAAGCGATGGTGACTTCAGCATACCGCAACCGAGCAGGCTGGCGAGACACGGGCGGCCAAGGAAGGGCAGCGTCAGGAACCCGCTGGGCTGGGGGCACCGGGAAAGCGCGGCGGATACGCCTGCATATAGGCGTGACAAACACGCAGCACCCGCGCATCGTCATGCTTGCCGCCGGCCAGCTGAAAGCCCACCGGCAGGCCGGCCCGGGTGAAGCCGCAGGGCACCGAGGCGGCCGGCTGCTGGCTGAGGTTGAAGGGGTAGGAGAAGGCGGCCCACTCCTCCCAGTCGCGCATGCCGCTGCCCGGGGAACGGCATGATGCAGGGCGAAGGGAGAAATCGTCACCGCCGGTGTCATCAGCAGATGATAGCGCTGGTTGAAGTGCTCGAGCCGCTCGGTGAGCCGGGCCCGCTCGGTCAGGGCATGGAACAGATCGACCGCGCGCCAGGCCTCGGCACGACGCGCATCGGCCACCAGCCCCGGATCGAGCCGCTCACGCTGCTCCTCGTCCAGCTCCTCCCAGACCACCAGCGAGGCGGTGAACCAGAGCTTCTGGAAGGTATCCAGCGGCGAGGCGAATCCCGGGTCCACCTCCTCGACCTCGGCGCCCAGCAGCCTGAGCCGGCGGGCCGCCTCGCGCACCCGCTCGGCGACCTCGGCATCCACCTGGGCATAGCCCAGGTCCGGCGAATAGGCGATACGCAGGCCGCGCAACCCCTGATGCAGCGCCATCCCCCAGTCCTCGGGCTGCCCCCGCACCGCGTAGGGGTCGCGAAAATCGTAGCGCCCGATCACATTGAGCATCCGGGCGGCATCGGCCACCGTGCGGGTCAGGGGACCAAGATGCGACAGGGTGGGCTCCTTGCTCGGCGGCCACTGCGGGGTCCAGCCGAAGGTGGGCTTGAAGCCGAACACCCCGGTAAAGGCGGCGGGGATTCGGATGGAGCCCCCGAGTCGCCGCCCTGATGCAGCACCCCCATGTTGAGCGCCGCCGCCACGGCGGCCCCGCCAGACGACCCGCCCGGGGTCAGGCGGGTATCCCAGGGGTTGGCCGTGGCCCCGAAGACCCGATTGTCGGTCACCGCCTTCCAGCCGAACTCCGAGGAGTTGGTCTTGCCCAGGATCACCGCCCCCGCCTCGCGCAGCATCCGCGCCGGCGGCGCATCCCGCCGGCAGGGGGTGTCCGGCACCGTCAACGAGCCCTGGCGCGCCGGCATGCCCGCTACCTCGGTCAGGTCCTTGAGCGACACCGGCACCCCGTCGATGGGGCTCAGCGGCTCCCCGCGCGCCCAGCGCCTGCCCGAGGCGCGCGCCGCCGCCTCGGCCCCCTCCCGGTCCAGGTACACATAGGCATTGACCGCCTCATTGAAGCGGTCGATACGCGCGAAGGCCGCCCGCGTCGCCTCCAGCGGCGAGGCCTCGCCAGACTGGAAGCGGGCGCTCAGCTGACCGGCATCCATCAGTCCCAGATCGCTATCGCTCACATGCGCCTCCCTGTATCGGTTTACGGGACACCCAGCTCCATCGAAGCCCTCTTAACGTAGGCGACCACGGGGGCGAGGCGCAAAGGTACGCTGAAGCACAAAAAACCCCGCGGGCGCGGGGCGAAAGGGCAGGGTCGGCCTTCTATGCAGGGGAAGCAGAGCACCGGCCGACCGAGCAAGGGAACGCCAAGAAAATGACAAGCTGTTGCACGACTGGCTGGCCATGGGTCACATGGCCGCCAGCATCAGGACTCGGCCTTCTCCTGAACGCGCTGCATCAGCTCGGGGTCCTGCTGAACGGCTTGGCCGATAGCATTGAAGGTATCCACGTCGAGACCGGTTTCCTCGACCGCTTCGACCATCTTGTCGTTGGCTTCCATCTGCACTTCCTGCTGGGCCGCTTCGTCCTCGGTGGCGTGCAGGCGCTCGGTGTACTCCTCGGAAATCACCACGATATCCTGGGAAGCGTCCGCGAACTGCTGCAGCTCCTCATCGGAGAAATCTGTCGCCGGTGCCGCCGCCTGCGGTTGCTCTGGCGCGGCGGCCGGGTCCTGCTGGGCGTGGGCGGTCGCTGACATCAGGCCGGCGCTGAGCAGGGCGGCAGAGAACAGGGCAGTCATCCGTTGCATTGATACCTCCAAAAAACGCCCCTACCCAGGGGCATAACGTGCATGTGCCCCCTGTGACGATAGCCAGCCGCACGCGTTCACCAGTTTCGAGTAAGCGTTGGTAACAAATCTCACGGCGTGCCCATGCGATGGGCGCGTCCAAGGGGCGACTGTTATCCTTCCATGACATCGCCTTATCGGCTCGAACGAACAGAAGGAACGCCGTCATGACGCTGTTTTCCCGCCTTGGCGCCGTTGGTTCCCCTGCCATCGGCCTCGGCTGCATGAACCTCTCTCACGGCTACGGCCCGCCGGTGCCGGAGGCCGAGGCGCTGCGCGCGCTGGAGGCCGCCTTCGACATGGGCTACCGCCACTTCGATACCGCCACCCTCTACGGCGCCACCGCCAACGAACGGCTGGTGGGCAAGGCGCTCTCGACCAAGCGCGACGAGATCCTGCTGGCCAGCAAGTGCGGCATGGCCATCGACCCCGAACAGGGCAAGAAGGTGATCGACGGCCGTCCTGCCACCCTGCGCCGCCAGTGCGAAGCGAGCCTCACGCGGCTAGGCACCGACCATCTGGACCTCTACTACCTGCACCGCTGGGACAAGACGGTGCCCATCGAAGAGAGCGTGGGCGAGCTGGGCCGGCTGGTAGCGGAGGGCAAGATCGGCGCCATCGGGCTCTCCGAGGTCTCGGCGGCCACCCTGCGCCGCGCCCGCACCGAGCACCCCATCGCCGCGGTGCAGTCGGAATATTCGCTGTGGACCCGCAACCCGGAGATCGCCGTGATCGAAGCGTGCCGGGAAGCCGATACCGCCTTCGTGGCCTTCAGCCCGCTGGGCCGGGGATTTCTCGCCGGGGCGGTCCAAGCCGACACCCCGCTAGCGGAAGGCGACGTGCGCCGCGGCATGCCGCGCTTCACCGCTGAGAACCTGACCCGCAACCTGCAGCAGCTGACCGCCCTCCAGGCGGTAGCCAAGGAGCTCGAGGTAAGCACCGGCCAGCTCGCCCTGGCCTGGCTGCGAGCCAAGGGCGACGACATCCTGCCGATTCCCGGCTCGCGCTCGGTGGCCCATATGCACGAGAACCTGGACGCCGAGCAGCTGCGGCTGACGCCGGCCACCGTCACCCGGCTGGACGCCGTGCTGACCCCGGATCAGGTAGCCGGCGAGCGCTACGGCGAAGCGCTGCAAGGGGAGATCGATACCGAGACGTTCGATCGGCGCTGACGAGGCTGTTCGGGAGCAGCGAGTGGCAGCTAGCGGTCATGACGCACCACCGCATAAGAAAAGAACGTTGTTGGAGGTAGCTTTAGCTCCGGCCCGACGCTTCGGCGACCGCTGTGTTGCCAGCCTTGAAGAGAACACGAACAATAGCGCAGCACAGAAAGTAAGGAAATCAGCCGATTTTGTTTCCTCTGCTGAGATAGTCACTCAGTGGCAGGAATCGGCCAAGAGCGATCATTCAAGAAATGCTCATATAACACAAGGTCGCAGGGGCGTGACGAAAGCAGGGTCACCAAGGCGGTAGCCACGGTGTGGCTTCTATCCACGCACCCCGGGCGGGGCGCGACGCGGTGATCAGCGCATAGCGAGCGCCTACCTCATCGTTTCTATCCGCGCGACCCGGGCGGGGCGCGACAGGCTAACCACGCATCGCCTCAAACGGCCACACAGTTTCTATCCACGCGCCCCGGGCGGGGCGCGACCGACAAATACCGGCAATACCAGGGCTGGGTTGATGTTTCTATCCACGCGCCCCGGGCGGGGCGCGACGAGATCCCAGCGCTGGTTGTTGAGCAGTTCGGCCTGGTTTCTATCCACGCGCCCCGGGCGGGGCGCGACGGTCTGTTTGCCGCCGATAAGCGGCATGGCCTCGCAGTTTCTATCCACGCGCCCCGGGCGGGGCGCGACCAGGAGTTTCGGAAAGTGATTGCGGCGCTGGGTAGTTTCTATCCACGCGCCCCGGGCGGGGCGCGACCCACCGCCCAATCCTCCTCGCTGCGGATGGGGCGGTTTCTATCCACGCGCCCCGGGCGGGGCGCGACGCCTGGCGCCACACGGTGACGCTGGGCAGGCCGAAGTTTCTATCCACGCGCCCCGGGCGGGGCGCGACGGTGGGCTTTATCGCCTGGAGATACGGCAAATGATGTTTCTATCCACGCGCCCCGGGCGGGGCGCGACAGGAGACGGTGATGATGCTGGTGAGGCATGACAAGTTTCTATCCACGCGCCCCGGGCGGGGCGCGACAGCGACACCGTGTCGGAGCCCGGCCAGCCCGGCCGTTTCTATCCACGCGCCCCGGGCGGGGCGCGACGCCTTGGGTGTCAGCAGGTAAAGACCGTCCGCTGCGTTTCTATCCACGCGCCCCGGGCGGGGCGCGACGCTCGCTTACCTTGAAAGCCACAACAGGTAAGCAGTTTCTATCCACGCGCCCCGGGCGGGGCGCGACATGAACGCCTCCCACTCTGCCGGGGTGGCAGTGGTGTTCTATCCACGCGCCCCGGGCGGGGCGCGACTGCTCCTTTATAACGCATTGAAATGCCGATCAAAATGGGCAGCCTCTTGCGAAACTGCCAAAGTAACGCGGGAGAAGCACCCCTCAACCGGCTGATAAATCTAAAAATCTTTAAAAATCATATTATTAAAGAGCTGCGAACCCGCCGGGAAGGCGCCGGACGCTATGGGTTCGCAAGACTAGGAAAATCAGAAAACGAGCGGGCCGTTCATATCCAATGCAGGCTTGGCGCCGATATGCTCGATTCGATTCTTCCAGTTCCTGCCCAGGAAATAGAAGCGCAGGCTATCGACTTCATCGTCGATCAGGTCAATCAACCGCTGTCGCAGGCGCACCCATTGGTCGGGATCGACCTCAATCTCGAATACCGAGAATTGCACTCGCTGCCCGACATCACGGCAGGCCTTGGCAACACGGCGCAATCGTCCCTCACCACCATCGGAAGAAGTGCTGACATCGTAGCTGACCAGAACCATCATCGCTGCACGCTCCTTATCAGATCACTTCCACAGGAAGGGTGGGTAGGCATCCAGATCGCCGCGCAGATGGCGCGCCAGTAATTGCGCCTGCAGAATCGGCAGCATGCCTATTGGCGCCTTCTCGCCAATAAAGGCATGGTTGAGCTCTTCACGCTTCCGCTCCTGATAGGCAGTCAGCACTGTCTTGCGCGCATCGTCAGTCAGTACCACGCCGCCACTTTCAGCAACCGTGAAATCCTTCTCCCGTAGTTGCCGACGATTGACCAAAGACAGCGCCAATCGGTCCCCCAGCAGCGGCCTGAACTCCTCGGCCAGGTCGAGTGCCAAGCTGGGCCGCCCGGGCCGGTCGCGGTGCAGGAACCCTACCGCAGGGTCCAATCCAACGCTTTCCAGAGCCGAACGGCAGTCGTGGGTCAGCAGCGTATAAAGAAAGGACAGCAGCGCATTGATGCGATCACGCGGTGGGCGGCGGTTGCGGCCGGTGAAACGGAAAGCTTCACCGTCATGACGGACGAGACTATCGAAGACGCTGAAATAGACCTGCGCAGCCTCCCCTTCAAGGCCTCGCAATCCATGGGGCAGAGGTTCTCGCAGTAGGTCGCGTGCGATTCTGCTCAGTCGAGTGCACGCCCTTTCCAACCCTTCGCGCTCGGCCGGGGCCAGCTTGCTGCCATAGTCACGCAGCCCCCTGGAGATTACCGCTCGCTGATTGTGCACCTTGCCGATCAACACGCCACGAACGATGGCAGCACACCCGACTTCGTCATCGCTGGTGCGGTACTGGGTGCGCCTCAACAGCACGTTGCCGGATACCGGCCCCTCAATACGTGCGAGGAACTTACCATTGGGCGACAAGTGAGTGATGGTAACCCCCTGCTCAGCACAGAACCCCATCAGCGGCGGCGATACCAGCACCCTGCCGAAACACACTAGTGACTCGAGCATATGGATGGGCAGTCGTGCTCGCTCCTTACCCTCGACGTTCATGACCACGTTGGCCCCATCTTTTCTGAGCCAGGCTCCTTCGGTGGTGATGTAGAGCGTATTGAGCTGACGGCGCATGCGATTCACTCATCCAGAGATTGAATTTGACGCGCCAGCCAGCGGCCTGCCGAGCGTTGCTTGCCCATTACTTGCGGTTGGCAGGCATCGATCAGCGAGCAGTGGTCGCAGCGCTTGGGCTCATAGGTAGCGAATGGTGTGTGGTCGCTATCGAAGAGATCACGCGTTTCGGCGATGACTCGCAGGGTCAGTGCCCGCAGCTCATCGTCGAACGCGACGGCCTTGCGCCGCCGTGTCTTGCCATAATAGAGCGCGCCCTCCTCGATCGAGACACCCAGCATCTCTTCCAGACACAGAGCCTGAGCGCACAACTGCACCTCATCAGCGCGATGGGCCTTGGGCCGACCACGCTTGTACTCGATGGGTCGGACCACTGAAGGCTGCTGGGACTCATCGAACTCGACGACATCGGCAACCCCGGTCAATCCAAGCGACTCACTGGCCAGCGGAAGTGCCATGGCGGTGTGGATGCCCCGTCGACGTTCATGGCCCAGGTGGTCGGCACGCTCGTGGAGGATGCGCCCTTCCGCCGTATAGCGGTTTTCCGCCCACTGCTGTTCGAGATGGATCAGCGCGCACTGGCGAGGACAAAACAGCTTGTGCTGCAGTGCCGAGAGCGGGATCAGGCGAACGTCATCCTCCATCCCATTCGCCTACAACTTCTCGTCGACGCTAACACCGGCCGGTAAGTCCTCTGCCTCGACAGAGACGCGATAGTCGCTGTAGTGGCGGGCCGGAGTATCTTCTTCGCCTTCAACACGCTTAACTTTCACGCTATCAAACAGAACATGTGCCGGGGCATTACCCATCGGGTGATCATGCTTGAAGACGATCAGCTTGCGTGTCGACATCTCGCCGCGGGCGGCGGATCGGTCATGCTCGAACATATTGATCAGCGCACGCCACAATAGCTCGAGATCATCCTCCGAGAAGCCAGTACGCTCGGCGAGTTTGGCCGATATGTAGCCATGCGCGCGATAGAGGCCATAGGGAATAATGTGCTTGCGGCCCATGGTGCGCTCCTTCTCGAGATCGCGCTCATTGGTGACCGCCATGCGGGTTATCGAAACCTCCATCGGCACTACCGGGTCAATGGAGCTGGCAAAGGCCATCTGTACCGGACCACGCACCTGGCCGGAGTTGACCTCGGTGGTCATCACTGCGCCGAAGGTACGGACGTCGAAGAAGTTCTTGCACATCCATTCCGTCAATGCACGAGCCTTTTCTACCTCCTTGGGCAACTTCTTCGGCTCGGGCTTGATATCGAGCGCATCGTAGGCCTTCTTGTGCTGGTTGTTGAGCACCGACTTTTCTTGCATATAGATGGCGTAGCCGGCGTCAATGTCCTTCTCCAGGGCAACGTAGTTACGGATCTTGCGCTTTAAGCAGACGTCGGTCACCAGGCCCTGGTTGGTCTCCGGATCGAGCCTTGGCAGGTTGCCGGCATCCGGGTCACCATTGGGATTACCATTGGAGACGTCAAACAGCAGCACAAATTCGTAGCGGTTAGTGATAGCACTCACTCTGACTCTCCCTGCTCATCTTCTGCATTTTTAGCGGCGCTGTCTTTCTTGGCAAAGCGGGCTTTAGACTGATGGTAATAACCAATCGCAAAACGCCCCTGGTCTTCAATGCGAAGACTCCTGGGGAACCTATCGCCCAGCCCATCAATGATGGTAGCGATCTCGTTTTCTATTTTGTACGCCAGCCCGCCCTTGTCCTTCTTTCGCATATTCGACAAATGATGCTGAACATTGCGCAACAGCATGGGGAAGACGCTGGCCGGTGTCGCCGAGGCGGCACCGTAATAGCGATCACGAATAGTGGCATTCACTTCGCTGCCAAGTGCACCGCGCTGAGCGATTTCCAACTCGGCGAATAACCTGCCCAGCAAGTAGCCTGGGTGGGTGGAATGAGGATCGAGACTCACGGGCATCTCCTGAGTAGTTGAGTTCGAATGCACTGAAAGGCGGGCTTCGCGCGCGAGAACCGCCTTGCAGAGCGCGACTCGAATACCGCTGATCTTGCCGTCATTGCGAAATCTCATGACGATGTTATTGAGAAGTGAACGCGGATAACGGGAGCCGGTAAGAATGGAACGCATCAACTCTCCGGCCAGTTGTGGTAACACATCCTCAGCTTTTGGCCTGTCACCATGCATAGGTGCCGTCTGCAGAGCAAGCCGCCACGCTCCCGGCGTTATGCCTTTCCAAGGGGAAGGCTCTAGCGACATGTCTTGGTGATGGTGGGCATAGTGCTGCGCCAAGTGCTCCAGGCTGTCGACATACCAGAAGCGCACCGATAGGCGCGCCGCGTTGGGTGCCAATCCCAGTACGAAAAACTGGGTATCCGCTTCCAGCATCGGATCAAGCTCTGACAGGATGCGTCCCTCTGAAACCTGTTGCATCAGGGTGCCTAGTTTGGCGGCCTCCTGCTCATCGCTGGGCGGCTCGTTGAGCATGGCGAAAAAGCCCTCGGCTGCCTCGGCGTGCGCCCTATCCCTGGCTTTGGCCCAAAACACCACCGTCGCATCACCGATCTGCAAGCGCTGGTGATTGTCAGCATCGCCTCGAAGCAAGTAATTCAGCGCTGTCGAATAGCCAAATATAGCTGACTTACAAACCGAAGCATTGTTCTGCCCCTTATTGCCATAGGATTCATAAGCAGAACTGTTGAATGAGACAAGAGAAGCACCTGATGACTGAGAACCCTTAACGCCTTTAATCTTAGGGTGGTCGGTCCCAGGGGAGCAATATGACCGGTTATAAGGCACTGCCTCGACACTCCTTCGCTACTTTCAAGCGCAGCGCCCCATAGCCGGCGCGCTTCCCGGTTCTCATGCAGGTACTGCCGCTGGCCATCGAGCCGGAATATGATCCTGATTCCGTGAAGCCAGCGCCGACACTTCCCCTATCACCGCCAGTGCGCATTTTTTGACCTCCGATTCCGTCTCAACTGCCCAATGCATGCCGGTGATGGCCGACCAGGGCGGCGTCGACCGGCGACGGCAGCCCGTTTTGACATGCATAGCTACCCGCCGGGCACGGTGATGCTGGCTGCCGGTGACCGTCAGCCCTCTACGTGATGTCGTTGTCCGACAGACGATCAGCATGGTGTGCCTCGGGGATAGCGAAGGCGGCATCGCAGGGTGTTCAACACCGTCATGCGCCCGATGTCCTGCCCGAAGTCGAGGATGACCTGCCGTGCCTTGTGGATCACGAGAGCCGCGCGATGTACCAACTCTTGGAGCACGGTGCGGATCCGGCGCCGCTTGGCGGGATGGCGCACCGGGCTCAGCTCGCCGGTCATGCCCATCTGGCCCATCAGCCGCAGGATGTTGTAGGCCAGCTGGGCGAGGTGCAGAATCAGATCATTGGTGGCGAACTTTCCCGACGGCAGCCGCTCCAGGTCGAGATCGGTCTTGATCTCGCTGTGAAACTGCTCATGAGTGGCATGCGCCTGGTAGCGTTTGATCACCGCCTCCGGCGCCTCGTCCAGGCTGGTCCACCAGCCTTCCAGCTCATACTCCGGTTCGAGCAGTAACTGGCCATCGTGATCGGCGGTGCGCTCCACCAGGCGCATCACGCGCTTGAGCTCGTACTCAGACCGACCATCGCGGATCGAGACGGTCTGCGTCCATAGTGCCTGGCGCTTTCCGGGCGCAATTCTTCCCAATAGTCCGCCGCCACGGCCAGCCAGGTGTCCTGATCGGCCGTGGCCGAGTCCCGCGGGTTCCATTTGACGAGGTAGTCCAGCTGGCGGCCTTCCTCGGCAAAGGCCAGCCGCTGCCGTTCGAGAAGGGCCAGATGCGCTTGGCTGTCGAAGCCGCTGTCCTCACGCAGCAAGATAGGTCGCTCGGTCAGGCCTTGGGCGCGGGGCAGCACCCGCTCCAGGAAGGCGTTGCTCTCCTTCATGGTGTGCTGCTTGCCGGGACGCAGTTCCAGGCCCAGACACCACCCTTCGTTGCCCAGGTAGGCGGCGATTGGGGTGTAGCCGTCGACCTTCTTGTAGGTCCGCGAGACGCCTTCCTTCTTCGAGTTGCTGTTGTCCATGACGAAGGTGTCGATGTCGAGGCAGACATGTGTCGTCTCGGCGGTGATCGGTGCCTCCACCAGCGACAGCAGGGTGGTGGACCAGGTGGCGGTGCGTGCCTGCAGGTCGTTGGCGGCAAGCTTCTCCAGCCGCTGTCGCAGCGTCGCCGTGCTCGGCACCTTCTGCAGGGTCAGCAGTTGCTGGAAGGGCTTGTCGCGACGGAAGTTTTCGATGGCATCATAGTCGCTCATGCCCAGGCACAGCAGGCCCAGGTAGCTCTTGACCACGTCGCTGGTGCGCATGCCCAGCGTGGTGGGGAAGCGGCTGTCGATGCTGTCGACGCCGGCGATCTCGAGGCACTGCCCGATGATGGATAGCCCGGCGTGGCTGGTAAGGGTGCGGCGACTGGCGCGGAATTTGACGTTGGGCATGGCACTGTCTGGGTGAATGGCGATATCAGCTATATTGCCATTCAGGTCAGTGAGTTAGAAGCATTTCGGGTGGCTGACCTCACGGATTCAGGTATGATGTTAGAATCTAAGACATCTTCGCTATATCCGGGCAACTCAGAGAGCTGCTCCGGCTCCCATTGATCAAGCAGCCTCAGAAAGGCGCTCAGGTCAGGATCATCGCTCTCGCCGAACAGCGAAAACTGGCGAGCCTTGAATGCCGCATGCTCATCGGCCAGTCGCTTGCTTTCACCGGCAGTGACACCGAGCGAATAGGAGGTCTTATCCCATAGAGGATAAGTGTAAACATTACTCGACCGCCCCTTATCCACAGGCACCTGAAAAGAGCTCGGCCGTGGCTTCTTGCCAGTGGTATCGCGCAGATCGATGATCTGTAACGGCTTTCCATCTTGGGAAAACACCAGACAGAAACTGACTTTCTCACTGCTGAAACCCGGGAGCGGCACCTTCTTTTCTTCCGCTAGCCGATGGTAGTAGTCATTGAGAGCCGTGAGAATCATGCCAACGCCTCCTCAAAAGGCGGCACCTCAATCACGCCATCCTGCATTTGGGCGCGAAAGAAACGCGGCGTCTTGCCGTTGGCGAAGTCGATATCGTGCAGCATATAACCAAGGTCACGCTCCCCACTCAAGCGGTCATCAATGGCTGGCATAGCAGCATCGGCTTCAATCAGGACAAAGCTGGCGGGAAACTCCCGTGTGCCCAGGCACGGCATGTGGAAGCACTGCCCCTGCCGGGCGCGGCGATTGAAGATATCCAGATGTTTGCCGGGCGTATCACTCTCGTCGGCACGCGAGGTGAACTCGAAGTGCGCTTCGATTACATAACCGACATCGCGTAGAATCGTGGCAGCACGCTGCTGGCGGTTCTGGTCGACGAAATAGGACACATCGTCAACACGACCCGCCTTCATCGCTTTGGTAACTGTCGACGCGGGCAGCTTGCCCGCGACTTCGTTACGTCGCAGCGACTCGAAGCGGATCGGCTTGAGAACATGGATACGATCCACGCACCAGCGAATCGCCGGCTTCCAGTGAATCGCCTCCAGGATGCCACGTGCAGCAGAAGGCGTGATCACATCATAGGAGACGCGTTCTACCTTCATTTCGGGCCGTGTAAAGCAGGCCCGCTCCCCCAGATATGCAGACGAACCCCATATGTCATCTGCTGCTCCTTGTTCCCTGATGATGAGTATTGGCTTCACCAAATATTAGATTCACCAGAACGAAAAGTCGGATCGCTCCAATTCAATCCCATGTGCTTGTCATAAAGATCCTCGTTGGCCAATATCATGAATTGGTCGCCGAATTTGTCGGGCTCGATAGCCACGATGGCACCGACCCGCTCAAGTGCAACATAGCCCTGCTGTGGCACTTGCACCGTATAGGGCTGCAGCTTGCGGGCGATGCCCCCTACCTTATCGGCATAAGCCAGATCCCTCAGCGCGACCCGGGCCTTGTCGTCGAAAGGAATGATCACGGCACGCTGATTGTTCTCAATCATGCGAAACTTCTGTTCAAGGGTCTCGAAGGGAAGGCCTTCGAGACGGCCGTTTTCGACCCGCGCCAACAGGTCATGTTTATCCAAGCTCTTGGAGCCCTGCTGCCAGTACAGCAGCCGGAAGTAGGCCTCTATCGCCGCCAACGACAGAGGATCGTCTCCGTGGTGCCTGAGAACTTCCCGAGTCACCTGTGCAAACTTCTTGAGTTCAGGTGGCGGTGCCCATTCATCGTTAGCGTTTGCAAATATCGCCACATCGCTATCCGCCGCTGAGCGCCTCCCCTCACGATTACAGCGTCCGGCCGCCTGGGCGATGGAATCCAGCCCCGCCTCGGCGCGTAATACCCGCGGGAAGTCGACATCTACGCCAGCCTCTATTAGTGATGTCGAAATTACCCGACAGCACTGACCATCTTCGAGGACTTGACGTATCTCGGCCAATACTTGGCGACGATGTACGGCGCACATCGAAGTGGTGAGGTGATAGATGCCAGTCTGATCTGCTATCGACTCGAACAGCGCCCGGGCATGACGACGGTTGTTGACGATGCACAGCACCTGCTCAGTCGCGAGCAGTTCGTCGCGCAGCTCCCCATCGTCTAGCGCGCCGATATGGCGCACGGATACGCGCTTGAGATCGCGATAAAGCTTGTTAGGACATTTCGCAAGTTCGCGCATGCCCCGAAAGCCACCCTGAAAGCTGCGCTCGGGATCGTCGGTTTCGGCCAGTGCTGGCTGGGTCGCCGTGCACAGCACGACACTGGTGCGATAGTTCAGCGCCAGTTCGTCCAGTGCCGCCACGCTGGGCCGCAGCAACGGCAAGGGCATGGTCTGCGCCTCGTCGAGAATCACCACGCTGCTTGCGATGCTGTGCAGCTTGCGGCAGCGCGAGGTCTTGGCAGCAAACAGACTTTCGAAGAACTGCACCGCCGTGGTGACGATGATCGGCGCATCCCAGTTCTCACTGTCGCGACGCAACTTGTCGATGGTGTAGCGGTCGCGCTGGCTGCCGGCGTCAAAGGCGCTATGGTGCTCCAATACCGCCGCCTCGCCATGCTCTCCCAAGGCATCGCGAAACACCGCTGCATTCTGTTCAACGATACTGGTGAATGGAATCACATAGATCACCCGGTCCATGCCGTGAGCAATGGCATGATCGAGAGCGAAAGCCAGTGAGGCCAACGTTTTGCCCCACCGGTCGGTACTGTCAGTGAAAACCTGCCAGGCGGCAGCTCGGCTTGAGCACGAACATGAGAGAGGATCTCACCACGCAGGCGATTGACGTCGCTGTCTGCCTTGAAGGTGGCCAAGCGCTTATCGAGGGCATCACGCAACACGCCCAGCGGCGGCCCGCCACCACGGGCGTGAGGCACGCCTTTTCGTGCACTGCATAGAAGGCCTCGGTATCGACAAAGTCGGCATCGACCAAGCAGGAAAACAGCATCCTCGCCAAAAAGGCATACTGGAAGAACGCCCTGTCGCGCCGCTGCTGAAAGTGTGCCGGGGCGACAGATTACGGGGAAGCGCTATCTCTTGCTGCCACACCGGATCGAGCGGGGGCACATCAGCTTCCAGGCGGTTCTGCAGTGGCGTGCGCTCACCGATATCCCTTCCATTGGCTAACCCTGCGTGGTGACCGGCGACCAGGTAGGCAAGCAGATGGCCCACCTGTGGGTAATTTTCAATCGCGATATGGGCGCCGGCCGTGGAGTGGTCGACGCGCTCCGGCGAGCCTTCCAGCCGCCGCTGGAAAGGCACGGTGTACTTGCCAAGGTCGTGCAACAAGCCTACAGCCTCACCCCATGGACCCGCTCCAAAACGTGCAGCCCGCTCTGCGGCCATTAGCCCCACAGCGCTGAGGTGGCTTTCAAGTGGCTGCCAGGCGGACTTCCCTTCATTTGGAAATGAGTGTGCGTAATACATGCATCCCTGCTCATACTGGCTGTCGAAATCCCCACCCACAGCTAAGCACCCCTAAACCTGCTTCGCCACCTCTACATTGAATATCCAGGATTCATCGGTATGGCTTTGATGCATGTCATACCCGGACACTGCCGCCTTCATGCGGCACGGAGGAGAGCGATTTGCACCTGCCAGGCAAGCCCTGTATTTTTATTGATTGAACATTCAATAAAAGGAATCCCATGACGCTGCTCAATCCCCAGCCGTTTCGTTACGCCCTGACCGCCCTCGGCACCGTGGCGCTGGCTGCCCCGGCGCTGGCCGAGACCACCCCGCTGCAGCAGCAGCTGGACGATCTGCAGGCGTTTCAGGTGATCGCCCACCGCGGCGCCAGCGGCCACGCTCCGGAGCAGACGCTGCCGGCGCTGGTGCTGGCCGAGGAGATGGGCGTGGACTACCTGGAGCTGGATATCCAGATGACCGCCGACGGCGAGCTGGTGGCCTTCCATGACGAGACCATCGACCGCACCACCGATGGCGAGGGCGAGCTCAAGGACATCACCCTGGAGGAGCTCAAGGCACTGGATGCCGGCAGCTGGTTCAACGCGGCCTACCCCGACTACGCCGACGAGGCCTACGAAGGCGTCGAGGTCCTCACCCTGGGCGAGGTGATCGACCATTTCGGCACCGATGTCCGCTACTACCTCGAGACCAAGTCGCCGGAGCTCTACCCCGGCATCGAGGAGGCGCTGCTCGAGGAGTTGGAAGCTCACGGGCTGATCGAAGCCGGCGCGGTGGTGGTGCAGTCGTTCAGCCAGCCGAGCCTGCTCGAGGTTCAGGCGCTGAACGATCAGGTGCCGCTGGTGCAGCTGGTGTGGTACCACCCCCAGGCCGAGGGCAGTGAAGAGCTGCAGGAGTGGACCGGGGTCACCCCGGGGCCGAGCGAGATCACCGATTCAGACTTTCAGGCCATCCGGGAGTATGCGGTGGGCATCGGCACCAACCTGACCTACCAGGATGACCTCCAGGTGATCGATGCCGCCTTCATCGAGCAGGCCCAGGCCAACGACCTGCTGGTGCATGTCTACACCATCAACGAGCAGGATGACATGCAGACGCTGCTCGACTGGGGCGTCGACGGCATCTTCACCGACTTCCCGGACCGCCTGAACGCCCTGATCGACTAATCGCGCCCTCTCACACCACCTGGGCCACCTCATCGAACGCCAGCCGCGGCCCGCGGGGGCGCAGGCTGGCGGGGTCGCCGACGCCGAGGTTGACCAGGAAGTTGCTCTGGTAGCGCCCGTCGGGGAAAACTCCTGATCGACCATGGGGCGGTCGAAGCCGCTCATGGGGCCCACGTCCAGGCCCAGCATCCGGGCGGCGATGATCAGGTAGCCGCCCTGCAGGGTGGCGTTGCGCCAGGCGGTATCGGCGGCCTTCTCGGGGTCGGCGGCGAAGCGCTCCCGGGCGTTGGGCGAGCCGGGGAACTGGGTCGGCAGGTGCTCGTAGAAGCGAGTGTCGGTGGCCACGATCACCGTGGCGGCGGCCTCGCGGGCCTTGTCCCGGTTGCCCTCGGAGAGGGCCGGAAGCAGCCGCGACTTGCCGACCAGGCTGGTCACGAAGACGTAGCGGGCCGGCTGGCTGTTCATCGAGGTCGGCCCCCACTTCAGCAGGTCGTAGAGCCGATGCAGGGTGGCGTCATCGATCGCCACGTCGCGAAAGCCGTAGTGGGTGCGCGCCTCGCGGAAGGCGGTGTCGAGGGCGGTGTCGTCGAGCGGCGGTCGCATGGGGGTCTCCGGGTCGGTCTCCCCTGACTCTACGGGAATGGGTCTTGCCGGTCACTCCACCCTGCTAGGCTCTGTCTGAAAACTGGCTGCGCTCGACCATACGGCGTTAAAAATCGGCTCAAAGTACTCATTTACACCACGTAAACTCCGTCTTTTCGCCGATTTTTGCCTTGTCTGGCCTTCGCTCGCCGACTTTTCGGACAAAGCCTAACCTCATAGCATCACTCGCCTGGTTCTGGAGCCGCTCATGTTCCCGACTCGCCCCTGGTCACCCGCTCGCTTCTTCCTGCTCGCCCTGCTGCTCTATGCCGTGTCGCCCGGCGCCGTTGCCGAGCCGGCTCGGCAGGAATTTCAGGCCTATCAGGACGCCCTGGAGCGCGGGGCGCGACAGGCGGGTATCTGGCAGGCGAGCTGGACGGGGATCTACGCCGGCAGCCTGGCGCTGAACGCCTATCAGGCCAGCGAATCGAGCAGCCGCGATACCCGCTACGATGCCCGCGTGGGGGTGGTGAAATCGGCCCTGGCGCTGGGCGGCATGTTCCTCGACCGCCAGCCGCACCCTCAGGCGCGCCGTGAGCTTCGTGATGGCCCGGGAGATATCGAGAACGCCCGCCGGCTGATGCAGGCCCTCGCCGAGGAGGAGCGCCAGCGCCGCAGCCTGGAGGCACGGCTCGGCTCGCTGGCCGTCAACACCGCGGCGGGGCTGCTGATCGGGGTGGGCGACGGCCGCGGACGCGACGGCGCCATCAACTTCGCCACCGGCATGCTGGTCAGCGAGCTGCAGCTACAGACCCAGCCGCGCCAGGCCACGGCGGCGATCAATCGCTTCCAGCCGGCGCGGGTGTCGCTGGGCGAACTTCACCTGGAAGGCGAATATGCGCTGCTGGTCACTCCCAACCACCTGGGAGTGGCGCTGCGCTATTGAAGTCGGACGGGACGGCCAATGGTTCCATTTTTCGCTGAATGCGGGATACTGCCGCCCATCAACGGGTAGTCACGCATCGCGAAGCGCTGGATGACGCCCAATTTGTTATGTTATAACCTCATCCATCCGTCGCGAGGGCCCGCTTATGGCACACCGTACACACTCGCACCGGCACCGCCAGGAAGGGCCGTGCCATTTTTCCCTGCTTTCGCTCTCCGCCGGGCGCCGGCTGCTGTTGGTGGCCGCTCCCCTGGCACTGCTGTGGCTGACGGTCGGCTGGGCCGCGGGGTGGTGGCAGTGATGCCGGTACCTGAGCCCGCCCGCCTGGCCCTCCGCGACCTGCAGCTGGCCCAGGGGCATCGCACCGTGCTGCAGCACGTGGACGGCGAGTTCGCCGATGGCGCCATCACCGCCCTGGTGGGGGCCAACGGCGCCGGCAAGAGCACCCTGATCCAGGGCATCACCGGCACCCTCAAGCCGGTGGCCGGGCGTATCGACTGTTCGATTCCCAAGTCGCGGCGCGCCTGGCTGCCCCAGCAGCTGGCGCTGGACCTCACCTTCCCGATGAGCGTGGAAGAGCTGATCATGGTCGGCACCTGGCCCAGCCACGGGGCGCTGAAAGGCTACTGCGGCGCCCACTACCGCCGCGGCCGTGAGATCATGGCGCGCCTGGGCATCTCGCATCTGGCCCACCGCCCCCTGGGCGAGCTCTCCGGCGGCCAGCGCCAGCGGGCGCTGATCGGCCGCACCCTGATGCAGGAGGCCGAGCTGCTGCTGCTCGACGAGCCCTTCGCCAACGTCGATGCCGAGACCGTGGAGGTGCTGATCGAGGTGCTGCGCGACATGGCCGATGCCGGCACCACCCTGCTGGTGGTGCTCCACGACATGGACCAGCTCACTAGGCTCGCCGACGAGGTGGTGGTGCTGGCCGGCGGCCATGCCCACTGGACCACGGCGGCCGCCTTCCGCGAGATGACGCCGGCGGAGCTGATCCAGCTCACGGCCCCGCTGCCGATCGCGGGGGTCAGCGCATGCTAGCCGAACTGTTCGGAACCCTGCACGAGTGGCTGATCGCCCCCTTCGACTACGGCTTCATGCGCCGCGCCCTGGTGGCCGGCCTGGCGCTCTCCCTGGCCGCCCCGCCCATGGGGGTGTTCCTGGTGCTGCGCGGCATGAGCCTGATCGGCGATGCCATGGCCCACGCCATCCTGCCCGGCGTGGCGCTGGGCTTTTTGCTGGCCGGCTTCTCGCTGCCCGCCATGAGCCTCGGCGGGGTGCTCTCCGGGCTGCTGGTGGCGGTGCTGGCCGGCAGCGTTTCGCAGATGTCCGGCCAGCGCGAAGATGCCGCCATGGCCAGCTTCTTCCTGATCTCGCTGGCCGCCGGGGTGATGCTGGTCTCGCTGGGCGGCAGTAGCGTGGACCTGACCCATGTGCTGTTCGGCTCGATACTGGCCGTCAACACCACCGCCCTGCTGCTGATCGCCGCCATCAGCAGCCTGATCGTGGTGACCCTGGCGGTGATCTTCCGCGCCCTGGTGGTGGAGTGCCTCGACCCGCTCTTCCTGCGCGGCCAGGGGGTGCGCGGCAGCCTGGTCCACGGGGTCTTCCTGGGCCTGGTGGTGCTCAACCTGACCGCCGGCTTCCAGACCCTGGGCACCCTGATGGCGGTGGGCCTGATGATGCTGCCGGCCACCGCGGCGCGCTTCTGGAGCAAGCGCCTGGAGGGGCTGATCGGGGTGGCCATCGGCCTGGCCATGGTCGCCAGCACCGGCGGACTGCTGCTCTCCTACCACCTCAGCATCCCCTCCGGCCCGGCGATCATCCTGCTGGCCGGGGTGGGCTATATCCTCTCCGCCCTGTTCGGCCGTCACCACAGCCTGAGCGCCCGCCTGCGACGGCGGGCCGCCCCCTTGGGCGCGCCCGAGCCTCACTGAACGCACAACCTTTGACAACCGCACCAAGGAGATAGTCAATGCCAAGCTTCAAACCCTCCGCCCTGATGATCGGCGCCACGGCCATGCTGGCGCTGCCGGCCGCCATGGCCGCGGAGCGCGTCCAGGTGGTGACCAGCTTCAGCATCCTGGCCGATATGGTCGAGAACATCGGCGGCGAGCACGTCGAGGTGACCTCCCTGGTGGGCCCCGACAGCGATGCCCACGTCTACTCGCCCACCCCCCGTGACGCCCGGGCCCTTGCCGATGCCGACCTGGTGGTGTTCAACGGCCTGCTGTTCGAGGGCTGGATGGAGCGGCTGATCGACTCCAGCGACTACGCCGGCCCGCTGGTCACCGCCACCGATGGCATCGACAGGCTCGAGTACCACGACGACCACGGCCATGACCACGACGATCACGGCCATGACCATGATCACGACGACCATGGCCACGATCATGACCACGACGACCATGACCATGGGCACGAACATGGGCATGATCACGACCATGTGCATGGCGACTACGATCCCCATGCCTGGCAGGATCTCGCCATGGGCCAGGTCTACGCCGGCAATATCCTGGAGGGCCTGATCGAGGCCGACCCGGACAAAGAGGCCGCCTACCGTGAGAACGCCGAGCGCTACATCGCCGAGATGCAGGCGATGGACGAGGAGATGCGTCGGCTGATCGGCGAGATTCCCGCCTCCAGCAGCGTGATCACCGGGCACGACTCCTTCGGCTATTTCGCCAACGCCTACGGCCTGAACTTCCTGTCACCGGTGGGGCTCTCCACCGAGGCCGAGCCCAGCGCCGCCGACATGGCGCGGCTGATCGACGTGATTCGCGAACAGAACGTCCGCGCCCTGTTCCACGAGAACATGACCAGTCCCGCGGTGATCAACCAGCTCGCCGAGGAGACCGGCCTGCCCGTTGCCGGCACCCTCTACGCCGATGCCCTGGCCGCGGAGGGCGAAGCGAGCACTTACCTCGGCATGATGCGCCACAACGCCCAGACCCTGCACGACGCACTGGCAGCGCCGGGCCATGACGACCATGACCACGACCACGACAATGACCACGATCACGATCACGATCACGATCATGACCATAGCCACTGAGCCCGCCTGACGGCGACTCGTTCAGCGGACCGATCGGCGGGGGCACCTTCAGGGTGCCCCCGCTTTTCTGACTCTTCGCAGACTGGCGTGCATTGGCTTTGTGGGAGGGACGGTTCGACGCTTCGACTTCAGCTCCGGCTCGACGCTTCGACAAAGTAGCGCGCAGCGCTACTCATAGGGCGCCTGCGGCGCCTTCGCCCGGCAGAGCCGGCCTCCCACCATTAAACCTGCCAAACATGTTCACGCTAAAGTGCGATGAACCCTTTTTCTGTCCCGCTCCACCTCCAAGCTCCGCCGACGATGCCTTGCAGCCTGGCATCATCTGTTCCGCCTTGTTCTCTCCCATTGCCACCCGGCCTTGCCAAATACGCCTCAACCCACTGAATAAGTGGAAGAAGCAGCCACGTTACGCCGCAGTCGCGCCGTCCGCCGACTCACACCAAGGTCTTACACTGTGTCGTGACGCCGAAAGATTGGCACGAAATGCAAAAAGTGTGGCCGGATGGGTAAACCCCGCGGCGACCTTTGCTCCTACCATGAAGCCGGCAGCCCCCGCTGCCCGTACACAACAACAAGCAAAGGCCAAACGAATGATCACATCCCGCCAGTTCGCTCTGGGCGCTCTCGCCGCCTCCGTCATGCTTGCCTCTCAGGCCGGCGCCACCGAGATCACCGACAACGAAATCCGCATCGGCTACCTGGCCGACATGTCCGGCATCTACCGCGACCCGATCGGCCCGATCGGGCTCGATGCCATCGAGATGGCCATCGAGGACGTGGGCGGCAGCGTGGCGGGGCCGACATCGTGGTCTTCAGCGCCGACGACCGTAACAGCGCCGATGTGGGTTCCAGCGTCGTTCGCGAATGGATCGACGAGCGCAACGTCGACATGGTGACCGGCCTGGTGGCCTCCTCGGTGACCCTGGCCGCCGTGCGTCTGCTGGAAGACGAGAACCGCCTGGGCCTGGTCAACGGCGCCGTCTCCTCCGGCGTGACCAACGAGAGCTGCTCGCCCAATCACATCCACTGGGTCTACGACACCTGGGCCATGTCCAACGGTACCGCCCGCGCCATCACCCAGGAGGGCAACCCCAACTGGTACCTGCTCAGCGCCGACTACTCCTTCGGCCACGCCCTGGAGGGCGACGTGGAGCGCGTGGTCACCGAGAACGGCGGCACCATCGTCGGCAAGGCGCGCCACCCCTTCCCCAGCAGCGACTTCTCGTCGTTCATGCTGCAGGCCCAGGCCTCCGGCGCCGACGTCATCGCGCTCAACAACGCCGGCGGGGATACCATCAACGCCATCACCACCGCCGGCGAGTTCGGGATCACCCAGGCGGGCCAGATCCTCGCCGGCATGGTGCTGTTCAGCACCGACATCCGCAGCATCGGCCTGGAAGACGCCCAGGGCCTGCAGTTCACCAAGGCGTGGTACTACGACCTCAACGACGAGACACGCGCCTGGGCCGAGCGCTTCCGCGAGCGCACCGGCAGCATGCCCACCATGGTCCACGCCGGGCTCTACTCCAGCACCCTGCACTACCTGCAGGCCGTCGACGCCATCGGCACCGACGAGGCCCAGGCGGTGCGCCGGCAGATGATAGAGACGCCAGTCGACGACATCTTCGCCACCGGCGGCTATATCCGCGAGGACGGCCGCATGGTCCACGACATGTACCTGGTGGAGGTGAAGTCGCCGGAGGAAGCCGCCGATGAGGACGACCTCTTCCGCATCGTGCGCACCATCCCCGCCGACGAGGCCTTCCGGCCGCTGTCCGAGAGCCAGTGCCACCTGGTCAACGGCGGTGCCTGAGCGCGCCGGTGCAGGGCGTGACGGGTCGCCGTCGCGCCGTTGCCCCTCGGCGCCTGTCAGCGCCTCCCTGCTCTGGGTGCTCTGCCCCGACGAGCCCCTCCCGCCCCCGGCCGAGGCCGGGGGCAGGCGCCAAGCCGCCGTTTCGCCGCGATCCCCGCTGTCTGAGAGGTCAAGCAAGCGATGAAGACAACGACAACCACAGCTCCATCACGCATCCAGCAGAACACCATCGGCGCCGCCCTGGCCCGCAGCACCCGCAAGCATGGCGCCCGCCTGGCGCTCGCCTTCAACGACCGCCACTGGACTTACGCCGAGCTCGACGCTGCGGTTAACCGGGTCGCCAACCGGCTGCTGGCCCAGGGCCTCACCCCCGGGGATCGCCTGGCGGTCTACGGCAAGAACTCCGACGCCTATGTGATCGCCTGGCTGGCCACCACCCGTGCCGGCCTGGTGCACGTGCCGGTGAACTTCGCGCTGAGCGGCGACGAGCTGCGCTACATCCTCGAGCAGTCCGGCGCCGCCGGCCTGCTCAGCGACCTCAGCCTGGCCGACAACGTCGCCGCCGCCACCCAGGGCCTGGCACTGACCCTCGCCGGCACCCTGCACGCCGGGGAGCCCCAGGGCCTCGACGTGCTTCAGGTCGCCCTCGACGAAGCCGAAGGCGATGCCGCCGAGCCGGCGGTCGACCTCGAGGGAGCGAGCCTCGCCCAGCTGCTCTATACCTCCGGCACCACCGCCGCCCCCAAGGCGGCGATGATGACCCACCAGGCGCTGCTCGCCGAGTACATGGCCTGCATGGTGGAGCTCGACATCAAGGGCGACGAGCCGATGCTGGCCGCCCTGCCGCTCTATCACTCCGCCCAGATGCACGTCTTCCTGATGCCGGCGCTGCTGCTGGGAGCGCCGGTCCACCTGCGCGAGGCCCCGCTACCCGACGACTGCCTGGCCCAGATCAGCCGCCAGGGCATCGCCTCCTTCTTCGCCCCGCCCACGGTGTGGATCGGCCTGCTGCGCCACCCCGACTTCGACAGCCACGATCTCTCGGCGCTGAAAAAGGCCTACTACGGCGCCTCCATCATGCCGGTGCCGGTGCTGGAGGAGCTGCGCCGGCGCATCCCCGGCGTGGGGCTCTACAACTGCTACGGCCAGAGCGAGATCGCCCCGCTGGCCACGGTGCTGCGCCCCGAGGAGCACGACGAGCGCCCCGCCTCCGCCGGCCGCCCCATCCTCACCGTGGAGACCCGCATCGTCGACGCCGAGATGAACAACGTGGCGCCCGGCGAGCACGGCGAGATCGTGCACCGCTCGCCGCAGCTGCTCACCGGCTACTGGGACAAGCCGGAGATGAGCGAGGAGGCCTTCCTGGGCGGCTGGTTCCACTCCGGCGACGTGGGCTACCTCGACGAGGCGGGCTATCTGTACATCGTCGATCGCATCAAGGACGTCATCAACACCGGCGGCGTGGTGGTGGCCAGCCGCGAGGTGGAGGAGGCGCTGTTCACCCACGCGGCCGTCTCCGAGGTGGCCGTGATCGGCCTGCCCGACGACAAGTGGATCGAGGCGATCACAGCGGTGGTGGTGCCCAAGGAGGGCGCCGAGGTGAGCGAGGCGGCGCTGATCGCCCACGCCAAGGCGAGCATGGCGCCCTACAAGGTGCCCAAGCGGGTGGTCTTCACCGACGCCCTGCCCAAGAGCACCGCCGGCAAGATTCTCAAGCGCCACCTGCGCCAGGAGCTCAAGGGCTAACCATGACCACACCCCATGACGACATGACGCCGCTGTTTCTCGACATGATTCGCCGCTTCCTGGAGCAGGAGGTGGCGCCCCACTACGAGGCCTGGGAAACCGCCGGCGAGATGCCGCGCTCGCTGTGGCAAAGGCTCGGCCAGGCGGGCCTGCTGGGCATCGACCTGCCCGAGGCGCTGGGCGGTGCTGGCGCCGACTTCGCCATCGTGCCCATGGCCCTGGAGGAGATCTCCCGCCAGGGCTTCGGCGGGCTTGCCAGCGCCTACAACATCCACGCCAACATCGTCATGCCCTACCTGCTGCATATCGCCACCGAGTCGCAGCAGCAGCGCTGGCTGCCGGCCATGGCCAGGGGCGAGGCGATCGGCGCCATCGCCATGACCGAGCCCGGCGCCGGCAGCGACCTGGCGGCGATGAAGACCCGCGCCCAGCGCACGGAAAGCGGCTGGCGCCTCGACGGCAGCAAGCTGTTCATCACCAACGGCCAGGTGGCCGACCTGGTGATCGTCTGCGCCAAGACCGACCCCGCCGCCGGCGCCAGGGGGTCTCGCTGTTCCTGGTGGACGCCTCGCTGCCCGGCTTCTCGCGGGGCCAGCCGATCAAGAAGATCGGCCAGCACGCCAGCGACACCGCCGAGCTCTTCTTCGACGGCATGGCGCTGCCCGCCGACGCCCTGCTCGGCGAGCCTGGCGCCGGCTTCGCCTACCTGATGCAGGAGCTGCCCCGCGAGCGGCTGGGGGTGGCGGCCCAGGCGCTGGGCGCCATGGAGGGCGCCCTGGCGCTGACCCTGGACTACGTGAAGGAGCGGCGCGCCTTCGGCCGCACGGTGGGCGACTTCCAGAACACCCGCTTCACCCTGGCCGACGTGCGCGCCCAGATCGAGATGGGGCGCGCCTACTTCGCGCAGTGCGTGGGCCGCTACCGCCGGGGCGAGATGAACGCCACCGACGCCGCGGTGCTCAAGCTGCAGCTCAGCGAGATGCAGTGCCGCACCATCGACGACTGCCTGCAGCTGTTCGGCGGCTACGGCTACACCCGCGAATACCCGATCTCACGCTTCTACCTGGACGCCCGCATCCAGACCATCTACGCCGGCACCTCGGAGATCATGCGCGAAGTGATCGCTCGCTCGCTGCTGGGAAAGGCCTAACACTGGAGACACCCCATGCATCTGGATTCCGTCGTCATCCTCGATGGCGTTCGCACCCCCATCGGCGGCTTCGGCGGCAGCCTGGCCGGGCTCGCCCCCACGAGATGGGCACCCTCACCGCCCGGGAAGCGCTCAGCCGCGCCGGGCTGGAGGCCGAGGCCATCGACCACGCCGTCTACGGCCATATCATCACCACCGGCCCCCAGGACGCCTACCTGGCACGCCATATCGCCCGCGACGCCGGCGTGCCCGACAGCGCCGGCGCCTTCAACGTCAACCGGCTGTGCGGCTCCGGCGTGCAGGCGCTGCTCAGCGCCGCCCAGCAGATCGCCCTGGGCGACAGCCATTTCGCCCTGGCCGGCGGCGCCGAATCCATGAGCCGCGGCGCCTATCTGATGCCGCCCCAGGCACGCTTCGGGCTGCGCATGGGCCACGCCGCGGTCACCGACCTGACCCTGGGCATCCTCAGCGACCCCTTCGGCAGCGGCCACATGGGCTGCACCGCCGAGAATATCGCCCGCCGCTACGGCCTGACCCGCGAGGCGGTCGACCAGTTCGCCCTGGAGAGCCACCGCAAGGCCGCCCGCGCCATCTCCGAGGGGCGCTTCACCGACCAGATCCTGCCGGTCAGCGTGCGCGAAGGGAGGGGCGAGCGGGTCTTTGCCCAGGACGAGCACGTGCGTGACGCCATCACCCTGGAGGACCTGGCGCGACTCAGGCCCGCCTTCCAGAAAGACGGCCTGGTCACCGCCGGCAACGCCTCGGGGCTCAACGACGGCGCCGCCAGCCTGGTGCTGGCCGACGCCGACGCGGCCGCCCGCCGCGGCCTGAAGGCCCGGGCGCGGCTGGTCACCGGCACCGTGGCCGGGGTCGAGCCCGAGGTGATGGGCCTGGGGCCGATTCCCGCGGTCACCCGCTGCCTCGAGCAGGCCGGCCTCGGCATCGGCGACATCGACGTCATCGAATCCAACGAGGCTTTCGCCGCCCAGGCCATGGCGGTGGCCCAGGCCCTCGACTTCCCCGCCGAGCGGCTCAACCCCAACGGCGGCGCCGTGGGCCTGGGCCATCCGGTGGGCGCCACCGGCGCGATACTCACGATCAAGGCGCTGGCCGAGCTGGAGCGCATCGCCGGCCGCTACGCCCTGATCACCCTGTGCATCGGCGGCGGCCAGGGCATCGCCCTGCTGATCGAGCGCTTCGGCTGAGCGGGCCCCACCTTCTGCCAGTAAACAACAACGACAAGGAGCCACCCATGAGCACCGTCACTCCCAAGATCCTGCCCGCCACGCCCTCGGCCACCAACCCGCCGCTGTTGATCGGCGACCTGCTCGACTCCGGGGTGCGCATGGCCGGCGACAACCCCATCGTCTACCGCGACCTGAGCCGCCACAGCTACCGCCGCTTCCGCGAGCGGGTCCATCAGCTGGCCCACCTGCTCACCGCCCAGGGCGTGGGCGCCGGGGACGTGGTGGCGGTGCTCGACTGGGACAGCCACCGCTACCTGGAGGCCTTCTTCGCCATCCCCATGCTCGGCGCGGTGCTGCACACGGTGAACGTGCGCCTGGCCCCGGAGCAGATCCACTACACCATGGAGCACGCCGAGGACGACTTCGTGCTGGTGCACGAGGACTTCGTGCCGCTGCTGGAGCCGCTGGCCGAGCGGCTGCCGCGCATCCGCGGCTATCTGCTGTGCCAGGATGAACCCCGTCCCCTGGAGAGCGCCCTGCCGCTGGTGGGCGAATACGAGGCGCTGCTGGCCGAGCAGCCCGGCCACTATGACTTTCCCGTGTTCGACGAGAACGCCGTGGCCACGCTGTTCTACACCACCGGTACCACCGGCAATCCCAAGGGGGTGTTCTTCACCCATCGTCAGCTGGTGCTGCACACCCTGGGCGAGGCCAGTACCTTCCAGTCGCCGGGCTTCGAGCTGCTCAATCGCGACAAGGTGTACATGCCGATCACCCCCATGTTCCACGTCCACGCCTGGGGGGTGCCCTACACCGCTACCCTGATGGGCGCCACCCAGGTCTACCCCGGCCGCTACGAGCCGGAGATGCTGGTCAAGCTGCTGGTGGGCGAGAAGGTCGACTTCTCCCACTGCGTGCCGACGCTGCTCAATATGGTGGTCTCGGCCGAGCCCATCGCCTCGGGCAGGGTCGACCTCTCCGGGTGGAAGGTGCTGGTGGGCGGCAGCCCGCTGACCCAGCCGCTGGCCCGCAAGGCCTGGGAGCTGGGCATCGACACCCGCAGCGCCTACGGCATGTCCGAGACCTGCCCACTGCTGACCGCCGACATCCTGCCCGGGATATCGCCGAGGCGGACTTCGAGACCCAACTGCCGTGGCGCTGCAAGGCCGGGGTCGCCGTGCCGCTGGTCAGCCTGCAGGTGGTCGACGAATCGGGCACCCCGCTGCCCCAGGACGGCGAGAGCGTCGGCGAGGTCAGGGTGCGCGCCCCCTGGCTGACCCAGGGCTACTACAAGGAGCAGACCCGCAGCGAGGAGCTGTGGCGCGACGGCTGGCTGCACACCGGCGACGTCGCCGCCCTGGACGAGCGCAGCTTCCTGCAGATCCGCGACCGCATCAAGGACGTGATCAAGACCGGCGGGGAGTGGATCTCGTCGCTGGAGCTGGAGAACCTGATCGGCCAGGTCCCGGGCATCGAGGAGGTGGCGGTGATCGGCGTGGCCGACGACCAGTGGGGCGAGCGGCCCGCGGCCCTGGCCGTGGCCAGCGACCCGGCGAGCCCGCCCGACGCCGAGGCGGTCAAGGCGTTCCTCACCCGGTTCGTCGAGCAGGGCAAGATCAATCGCTGGGCGATTCCCTCCTTTATCCGCTTCGTCGACGAGATCCCCAAGACCAGCGTGGGCAAGCTCGACAAGAAGCGCATCCGCCAGGAGGTCTGATCGGGCCTACGCTCAGGGGGCGGGGACGGGCGGCGATAGCGCCCGCCGATAGGCGGCAGGCGAGTTGCCCGTCCACGCCTTGAAGGCGCGACTGAAACACGCCAGGTCCTCGAACCCCAGCGCCTCGGAGATCCCCAGCAGGGGCCGGTCGCTGCGAGTCAGGGCCTGGATGGCGTAGTCGCGGCGAAACTCGTCCTTCACCGCCTGGAAGTGGGTGCCCTCGGCGGCCAGTCGCCGGGAGAGGGTGCGCACCGACATGTGCAGCGCCGCCGCCACGTCCCGCACCGAGCCGGAGGTGGCCAGGTTGCGGGAGAGATGCTCGCGCACCCGGTGCGAGACCAGGCGATCCTCGAAGGAGACGTAGAACCAGTCCGCCGGCGCCCGGCGCAGGAAGGCCCCCAGGTGCTTCTTGGTCTGGCGGATCGGCTCGTCCAGCACCGCGCGGTCGAAGTACATGGCCGATTCCGGCCGCTCGAAGCGCACCCGGCCGGGATAGAAGTAGAGGTAGTCGGCGCTGTGGGCCGGCTGGGGGTAGGCGCACTCCATCATGATCGGCGGGATCTTGCGCGCCACCATCCAGGAGGCGATGCCGTGGAACAGCTTGAGCATCAGCTCGTGGACGAGGATGCGGCTGCCCGCCGGCGGCTGCCGTTCCACCAGCGCCACCCGTGCCAGCTCCCCCTCGACGGAGTAGTCGTAGCCGAAGTCATCGAGCAGAATACGAAAGAACAGCGTGTAGCGGTGCAGCGCCACCTTCAGGGTCGGCGCCTCGAGCACGCTCAGGCAGAGCAGCTTGAGGGTGCCGCCGCGCAGCGGCCGGGCGAAGAAGCCCGGCGTCTCGTCGTCGCACTCGTTGACCAGCAGCCGATAGAGCTCGGCGAACTGCTCCACGGTGACCCGCCCGTGGGGCGCCTCGAGCAGAAAGGGCGAGATCCCTGCGCGCTTGAGATAGGCGGCCTGGTCGCGGGCGATGGCCGGCACGCCGCGAAACAGCTCGTTGACGAAATGCATCGAGACCGTGACGGTCAAGGCAGCGTCTCCTCTGGGACCAGTGAAGCACGAAGGTACTAGCAGCCTGTCGGATTTGACTGATCGTCGCGAAGCAGATCAGTGTTAAGTCCGACAGGCTGCTAGACTGCATCTTGCCATTGATGGAGTAACTCGCAATGCGCTTGACGTATGAACAGACCAGAGTCCTGCGCGACATCGTGCGCGACCTGGCCGATGACGAGGCCGAGATACGGGTGTTCGGCTCCCGCCTGGATGACAGACGCCGCGGAGGAGACCTCGACATCCTGATCATCACGATGGAGCCACTGCCGCGCCTGGCACTGGCCGAGATCAAATACGCGCTGGAACAGGCGCTCTACCTGCCTGTGGATATCCTGAATTATACACAGGGCCAGCCCCCGACCCCGTTTCAGGCTATCGCCCTCTCACAAGCCCAACCCTTGGATGATGCGGCATGAGTACCGATCTACTTGCCGAGCAGCATCGCCACTTGGCCAGGCTGCTCGAGGCCATCCAGCGTTGTGCCTGGTTCCTCCATGAGTCCGACGCCAAGATGGAATGGCCCATTGAGGCCGACTGGCTGGGTCATCACAAGAAGGATGTGGAACTCTTCGAGACCCTGGCCGCCATCAATGAGCGGTTTGCCAAGCTGCAGGATTCCCTTGCCTCCGCCATGCGCCACAGCGCGCTGTTGATGGGTGAGCCTACCGACAGTTTCCTCAAGGTGCTGGCTTTCTTCGAGAAGCAGGGCGTGATCGACTCCATGGGGGATTGGCAACGCTGCCGAGCCGTACGCAATATGGCGGCTCATGACTACGCCACGGACTACGGTGAGATCGCCGAGCACTTCAACCTGCTCCATGAGCTCAGCAGCTTGCTGTTCCAGACGGCACGAAAGCTGATTCAGCTTTGCCATAGTCTGCTCGGGATCGAGCCAGCTTCCACCGACTTCACTGAAGAGTTCGAACGTATCTTCGCCTAGGCAACCCGCCTATGGGAGGATGAGTCTTCCCCCAACAAAGGCGTGGTCATGCTGGAATTCCATCAGGTTCACAAGGCCTACCCCACTCCCCAGGGGCCCCTCGAGGTGCTGGACGGCATCGACTTGCGGCTCGATGCCGGGGAGAGCCTGGCGCTGATGGGCGAGTCCGGCAGCGGCAAGTCGACCCTGCTGCACCTGGCGGCGGGGCTCGACCTGCCGGATCGCGGCGAGATCCGCCTCGAGGGGCAGGCCCTCTCGGCGCTGGCCGAGCCGGCCCGGGCGCGGCTGCGCCGCGACGCACTGGGCCTGGTGTTCCAGCAGTTCCACCTGGTGCCAAGCCTCAACGTGGCCGACAACCTGCGCCTGCAGGCGCGGCTGGCCGGCCGCGAGCGCGCCGACTGGTCGGCGTATCTGCTGCAACGCCTGGGCCTTGCCGGCCTCGAGACGCGCTACCCCGAGCAGCTCTCCGGCGGCCAGCAGCAGCGCCTGGCCATCGGCCGCGCCCTGGCCCCGCGCCCGGCGCTGCTGCTGGCCGACGAGCCCACCGGCAACCTGGATGAGGCCACCGCCGACGGCGTGCTCGCTCTGCTGCTCGAGCTGGTCAGCGAGAGCGGCAGCGCCCTGCTGGTGGTCACCCATAGCCCCCACGTGGCCGCGCCGCTGGACCGCTGCCTGCGGCTGACCCGCGGGCAGCTGACCCCCGTCGCCCTGACGGAGCCGGCCCGCTGATGCTCACCGCCCTGGCCACCCTGCTCTCCCACTACAAGCGCCACCCCGGCCAGCTGGCCATGCTGCTGCTGGGCCTCTGGGTGGCCAGCGCCCTGTGGAGCGGCGTGCAGGCGATCAACGCCTCGGCCCGGGACAGCTACGCCCGCGCCGAGGCGCTGTTCACCACCGGGCTCGACCGCCTGGAGCGCCGCGACGGCGAGCCACTGACCCGCGACGATTACCTGGCCCTGCGCCGCGCCGGCCTGCCGGTCTCGCCGCTGCTCGAGGGCACCCTGGACGCTCCCGATGGCAGCCGGCTGACGCTGATCGGCATCGACCCCCTCACCCTGCCCGGCGACAGCGCCTTCGCCGCCGCCAGCGGCACCGCTCCCCTGAACGACTTCCTGCAGCCGCCCTGGCAGACCCGGCTGGCCTCCGACAGCCTGGCCGCCCTGGGGGTGGCGCCGCGCGAGGCCGAGGGCGCCACCCCCGCCCTGGCCGACGGCCGGCGGCTGCCGCCGCTGGTCCTGGCACCCGCCCTGCCGCCGGATACCCTGGTGATGGATCTCGCCGCCGCGGCTGACCTGCTGGCGCGCGGCGAGACCCTGTCGCGGCTGGTCACCCGGCCGGACGCCCTGGAGGTCGCCCCCGAGGGGCTGACGCTGACCCGCGCCGAGACCCTGGCCTCGCCGGGCCAGCTCACCGAGAGCTTCCATCTCAATCTCACCGCCATGGCGCTGCTGGCGCTGGTGGTGGGGCTGTTCATCGTGCAGGCGGCGCTGGGCCTGGCCCTGGAGCAGCGCCTCGGCCTGCTGCGCACCCTGCGTGCCCTGGGGGTGTCGGGCCGGCGCCTGGTCGCCCTGCTGGTCGCCGAGCTGGTGCTGCTGGGCCTGGTCGGCGCCCTGGCCGGGATCGTCAGCGGCGTCTGGCTGGCGCGCGCGCTGCTGCCCGACGTGGCCGCCACCCTGGGCAGCCTCTATGGCGCCGGGGTGGGCACCGAACTCAGCCTGCCCTGGCACTACTGGGCCGGCGGGTTCGCCGTCACCCTGGGCGGCCTCTTCCTGGCCGGCAGCGGCGTACTGTGGCGCGCGGCCAGGCTCAACGTGCTGGGGCTGGGCCAGGCGCGGGCCTGGCGCGCCGGCTTTCACCGCCAGCTCCGGCTGATGACCCTGGCCGGCGCGGCGGTGGCCGCGCTGGGGCTCGGCCTCTGGGCCTGGCTGGCCGGCCAGCCCCCCGGCGAGGGGCTCATCGCCGGCTTCGGCCTGGTCGCTGCGCTGCTGCTGGCCAGCGCCCTGTGGCTGCCGCCGCTGCTGGCGGCGGGGCTCGCGGGGCTGGAGCGCCTGGCCAGGCGCCGCCCGCTGACCCAGTGGGCGCTGGCCGACCTGCAGCTGCAGCTGCCGCGGCTGTCGCTGGCGATGATGGCACTGCTGATCGCGCTCTCCGCCAACCTGGGGGTGAGCAGCATGGTGGGCGGCTTTCGCCTGACCTTCCTCGACTGGCTCGACCAGCGCCTGGTCGCCGACCTCTACTTCCGTCCACCGCCGGCCCAGTACGAGGCGATCGACGCCTGGCTGGCCGAGCGCCCGGAGGTGGCCGAGCGGCTACCCACCCGACGCAGCGAGGCCACGCTGCTCGCCGGAAACGGCGACGCCCCGCGCAGCGCGCCGGTGAGCCTCTACGGCATCCCCCCGGGGAGTCGCTGATGCCCCACTGGCCGCTGCTGGCCACCCGCGACGGGAGAACGGCCGCCTGGCAGGCCTTTCGTCAGGGCGAGGCCTTTATCAACGAGCAGCTGGCCATCGCCTCCGGCCTCGCCCCCGGCGACCGCCTGACGCTGGACACCCCCCAGGGCCGGGAGAGGGTCAGGGTGGCCGCCATCTATCCCGACTACGGCAATACCCGCCGCGAGGTACTGTTCAGCACCGAGGTGCTGGCCAGCCGCTTCAACGCCCCGCCGGGCTCGCTGGGCATCGTGCTCGCCGAGGGGGCCGACGACGGCGACCTGGCCCGCGAGCTGGGCGAGCGGTTCGCGCTGGCCCGCGACAGCCTGGTGGACCAGCGCGAGGTGAAGCGCATCGCCACCGAGATCTTCGAGCGCACCTTCACCATCACCCGGGCGCTCAGCGCCCTGACCCTGGGCGTGGCCGCCCTGGCGCTGCTGGCCAGCCTGCTCGCCCAGGCCCGGGAGCGCCGCGCCCAGCTGGCGCCGCTATGGGCGCTGGGGGTACCCCGGGCCCGGCTGGTCCGGGTGCAGCTGGCCCAGCTGGGCACCGCGGCCCTGGCCACCGGCGCCCTGGCCGTGCCGCTGGGCATCGCCCTGGCGCTGGGGCTGGTGGCGGTGATCAACGTCGCCGCCTTCGGCTGGCGCCTGCCGCTCTATCTCTTCCCGGGCGAGATGGCGCTGACCCTGGCCACGGCGGTCGGCGTCGCCCTGCTGGCCACCGCCCTGCCGGCCCTGCGCCTGTGGCGCTCGCCGCCCCGCGCCCTGCTCGCCGAGGAGGGCGGTCCATGAGCCGTCTCGCCCCCGCCGCGATGCTGCTGGCGCTGCTGGCCCTGGCCGGCTGCGACGCCGCCCCGCCCGCGGAGGACGACGCGGCGCCGGCCGGTTTCGCCGGCCTGGGCGAGGCCGCCGGCGACTTCGCCCAGGCGCGTCCCGGCACGCCGCTGCGCTTCCCCGAGGATCACGGCCCCCACCCCGACCATCGCATCGAATGGTGGTACCTCACCGCCAACCTCCGCGACGACCGGGGTGACCCCCTGGGCCTGCAGTGGACGCTGTTTCGCCAGGCGCTGGTGCCGCCGGACGAGCGACCGCCACCGGGCCCCTGGGTGGCCGACCAGCTGTGGATGGCACACCTGGCGGTCTCCCGGGGCGAAACCCACCGGGTGGCGGAGCGCTTCGCCCGCAGCCACTCCCGGGATGACGACGGCCAGGCCGGGGTGCGCGCCCACCCCTTCCATGCCTGGCTCGACGACTGGGCGCTGACCACCCGGGTGGAAGACCCCGACGCCGACACCTTTCCCGGCTGACCCTCTCCGCCTTCGACGGCGAGGGCGAGGCGCGCGTCGGCTACCGGCTAGACCTCACCGCCGAGGGGCCCCTGGTGCGCCACGGGGAGGCGGGGTTCAGCCAGAAGGCTGCCGACGGCCAGGGCTCGATGTACGTCAGCCAGCCCTTCTGGCGCATCGAGGGGGAGGTGACCCTGGAAGGCGAGACCCGGGCGGTCAGCGGGCGCGGCTGGCTCGACCGGGAGTGGAGCAGCCAGCTGCTGGGGCCCGAGCAGCAGGGCTGGGACTGGTTCGCCCTGCACCTGGCCGACGGCCACCGGCTGATGGCCTTCCGGCTGCGCGGCGGCGGCGAGGCGGGCGGCGACTATCGCTCGGGCACCTGGATCACCCCCGAGGGCGATCCCCGGCCCCTGGCCCCGGACGAGCTGGCGCTGACGCCCCTGGCCACCTCGGCCGTGGCGGGCCGCGAGGTGCCCACCCGCTGGCGCCTCGAGGTGCCAGCCGCCGAGCTCGACCTGGTCGTCGAGGCGCCCCACGCCGAACGCTGGATGGACACCAGCGTGCCCTACTGGGAAGGCGAGGTGATCGCCTTCGACCGCGAGAGCGAGGCGCGCCTGGGCGAGGGCTACCTGGAGATGACCGGCTATTGACAGGCGATTATTTCATAAGCCTGCTATCGATCTTCCCGTCGCGAACCACTATCCTGAAGGCAGTCCCCTGTTCGGAGCTCGCCATGCTGCCCAGTCTCTTTATCTCCCACGGCTCCCCCATGCTGGCGCTCACCGAGACGCCGGCCCACGGCTTCCTGCGCGAACTCGGCCGGGAGCTCCGCCCCGAGGCGGTGGTGGTGGTCTCGGCCCACTGGGCCAGCCGATCGCTGCTGGTCAGCACCAGCGCCCGGCCCGAGACGATCCACGACTTCGGCGGCTTTCCCCGGGAGCTCTACGAGTGCCAGTACCCCGCCCCGGGCGACCCCGAGCTGGCGCGGCGCCTGGCCCGGCAGCTCAACGCCGTTCCCACCGAGCGCGGCCTGGACCACGGCGCCTGGGTGCCACTGTCGCTGCTGTTCCCCGAGGCGGAGGTGCCGGTGGTCTCGCTGTCGCTGCCGGTGGAGTGGTCCAACGCCGAGCTGGTGGCGCTGGGCGAGAAGCTCGCGGGACTTCGCGAGGCGGGCGTGCTGGTGATCGGTTCGGGCAGCCTGACCCACAACCTCTACGAGATGCAGCCCCAGGACGCTGCCATGCCGGCCTGGGTCGGCGAGTTCGCCGACTGGGTGCACGCGCGCCTGACGGCGGACGACCGCGAGGCGCTCATGCAGTGGGAGACGGCCCCGCGGGCCCGGGAAAACCACCCCACGCCGGAGCACTTCCAGCCGCTGCTGGTGGCCATGGGCGCCGGGGGGCCGGGCAAGCGGCTGCACCACAGCGTGGAGCACGGCGTGCTGGCCATGGACGTCTACGCCTTCGGCTGATCGATCGGGAACGGCCGCCTCCCGGGCACGCCCCTCAGTGGCGTGCCCGGAAGTGCTGTTCCCCGGCGCCACATCGTTGCGCACGGCGGTCAGCAATTCGGCATCCAGGCTCGGATCGTCGAGCGCCAGCAGCCCGCATTGCGCCAGGGCCTCGCGCACGCCCACCTGCTCATCGAGACGCTCATAGAGGACGCGTACGCAGCAGGGCATGCGCTCGCTGCTGTCCGCCACGCCGAGCTTGAGGCCGGTGAGCCGCTTCACCTGGCTCTGGAAGCTCGGGAAGAGGATGGTCTGAGTAACCTCATGACCATTGAGGGTCTCGTGGTCCACCAGGAAGATGCGGTCAGCCAACTTGACGGCTACGCCCTGGTAGCGATTGTGACAGGGTCGGGGATTGGCCGGGGTCTGCATGCGCTCGGTGCGCTGGTAGACGACGCCGCTCTCCCGCTCCTCCAGGCACACCAGGGTGCGGATCAGGTGCCCGGGCCGTGACATCGAGTGGTAGTACTCGAAATAGCAGCCCAGGTAGCGCGCCATGTCCTCACGGCCGCTGTGCAGCAGCGCATCCGGCCAGCCCACCCCCGACACCTGGGTCGACTCGGTCGGCCCCGTCCGGCCTGCACCAAAGTGCAGAAGTCCTCATGGGGCAGGTAGAGCTCATGCTCCTCCACGCCGAAGAAGGCGCAGAGGCGCCGCATGGCGGCATGCCTAGGGCGGTAGCGCCCCGTCAGGTAGCGATTGAACTGGGCCCGATTGATCTCCAGCCGTCGGCACACCTCCGCAATGGACGGGTAGTAGCTGCACAGCAGACGCAGGTTAGCGACGAAGTCGTCTTGCATGAAGTGCTCCTCGGAGCCCTGGCTGAATGGTGCACGCCAAGTGGTGCAGTCTGACTCACTCAGCTTTGCGGATAGTGCACTGGAGTGCAACGGAGCGCCAAGTCACATTGCCCCGCTCATCTGCTTCAATTCTCTCATGTGCGTTGCGCCATCGCGCCAACCGTTTCCCATCGGCCCATCCCAATAACAAGTGACCGAAGGCAACCCAATGATACGCAAGAATTTCTGGTCCGGGCTAGGTGTTGCCGCCGTGACGGTGCTGCTGCTGACCTGGATCATTCCCACCTACGGCGGCAGCGGCTTCGCGTTCGGCCTGCAGCCCCAGCGGCTGGCCACCCTCGGCGCCTGGCTGATCCTCGGCTGCTCCATCACCCTCTCGGTGGTAAGCGCCATCGCCCTGAAGCGCCGCGGCGAGCCCTTCGCCATCCTTCCCGATCTCGGCCACCTCTGGCACCAGGCGTGGCCGTTTCTGTATGTGCTCGGCTTCATCGCCTTGATCGACCGCTTCCCGTTGACCTGGGTGGCGCCGGCCCTGATCGGCGGCCTGCTGCTGCTGCTCGGCGAACGCCGCTGGTACGTGGTGGTGTTGACCGCCGCCGTCCCCACCGCCGGCCTCTATGGCCTCACGGCCCACCTGATGCGCATCGGAGTGGTATGACATGATCGGATTCGACGCCATCCTCGGCTCCTTCGCCGCCGCCTTCCACTACGAGTCCATCGCCATCATCCTCGGCGGGGTGCTGCTCGGCTATATCGTCGGCGTGATCCCGGGGCTCAACCGGGCGGTGGCCATCGCCATCGCCATCCCGCTGACCTTCTACATGTCGGCCTACGCCGCCATCGCCTTTCTGATCGGCCTCTCCAAGGGCACCGCCGCCGGCAGCGCGGTCTCGGCCATCTTGCTCAACACCCCGGGGGAGCCCTCCTCGGCGGCCACCTGCCTCGACGGCTACCCCATGGCCAGCTCCGGCAAGCCCCGCAAGGCCCTCAAGGTGGGCCTGCTCGCCTCGGTGATCGGCGACCTGCTCGCCACCCTGCTGCTGATCGCGGTGGCCATCCCCTTCGCCTCGGTGGCCCTCAAGTTCGGCCCCTACGAGCTGACCGCCATCCTGATCTTCGCCCTGGTGTTCATCGCCGGCATGGCGGGGGCTCCTTCCTCAAGGGCCTGGCCGCCGGCGGCATGGGGGTGATCCTCGGCACCGTGGGCCTCGACCCCGAGACCGGCGCCATGCGCCTCACCTTCGGCCATGCCGAGCTCATGGAGGGCGTGCCGATCCTGCCCCTGGTGATCGGCACCCTGGCGCTCGCCGAGATGTTCGTGCAGCTCGAGGAGTATCGCCGCAACAAGGACGCCAGCGTCATCAAGCTGGGCAAGAATGCCGACGACGACCTCTCCTACCAGGAGTTCAAGGGCACCCTGCCGACCATCTTCAAGAGCACCGGGGTGGGCGCCTTCGTCGGTGCCTTGCCGGGGCTTGGCCCCTCGGTGGGGGCCTTCATGGCCTACGGCCTGGCCAAGCGGACCGCCAAGGACCCGGACAGCTTCGGCAAGGGCAACCCCAACGGCATCGCCGCCGCCGAGGCCTCCGACAACGCGGTGATTCCCGCCAGCTACATTCCGCTGTTCGGCCTGGGCATTCCCGGCAGCGTCTCGGCCGCCCTGCTGGTCGGCGCCTTCATGATCCACGGCATCCAGGTGGGGCCGCTGATGCTGCGTGACCACCCCGAGATGCTGTTCACGCTGTTCTCGGGGATGATCGTGGCGAGCCTGCTGATGCTGGCCGTGGGCTGGTACGGCCTGCGCATCTTCGCCCGGGTCACCAGCGTCCCGCCGCATATCGTGATCTCGGTGGTGATCTTCCTCTGCCTGGCCGGCATCCAGGTGCAGGGCTACGGCACCTTCGGGCTGCTCACCGTCTTCGTCTTCGCGATCTTCGGCTACTTCCTGAAGACGTTCGACTACTCCTTCGTGACCTTCCTGGTGGCCTTCATCGTCACCCCGATGCTGGAAATGAACCTGCGCCAGTCGGTGATCCTTTCCGGCGGCGAGATCAGCATCCTGCTGGAGCGCCCCATCGCCCTGGCCTTCGTCGTGTTCACGGTGCTGATGGTGCTGCACCTGGGCTGGACCAGCTATCGGCGCTGGATGCAGGCCAGGCACAAGGCCAAGCCGGTGTGATCCCCTGGCCGGCCACCGGGCCGGCTGTTACCACGGCCCCAGGGCCATCGCAGCACAACCCCCACAACAACGCCACCAACGAGGTTCCTAACATGAAGATGAAACTGCTGAGCACCGCCGTTCTCTCCGCCGCCATGGCCCTCGGCGCCGCCGGCCAGGTCCAGGCCGACGACTTCCCGTCCAAGCCGCTGACCCTGGTGGTCGGCTGGGGCGCCGGCGGCAGCACCGACATCCAGGCCCGGGTGCTGGCCGACATCATGACCGAGGAGCTCGGCCAGCCGGTCAACGTGGTCAACCAGCCCGGCGCCGGCGGCGGCGTGGCCCTGGCGCGCCTGGCCAACAGCACCGACGAGGGCTACACCTTCGTCTTCGGCACCTCCATGACCATCACCTTCGGACCGCTCTCTACCGAGACCACCTACGACCTGGATGACTTCCGCTATGTGGCCGGCGTGACCCTGGGCCAGTCGGCCCTGGTCACCGGCGAGAACCGCCCCTTCGGCGACAGCTGGGACGACCTGGTGGAGTACGCCCGCGAGAACCCGGGCACCAGCTACGCCAACCAGACCGCCCTGGACCGCATGATCATCGAGTACATCGCCCAGCGCGAAGGGCTCGACCTGCGTATCGTGCCCACCTCCGGCGGCGCCGGCATGGCCCCGCTGATCCTCTCCGGCGACGTGGACTTCGCCTACAGCGGCGGCACCCACTCCGGCTACGCCGAGACCGGCGAGATGCCGGTGCTGCTGAGCCTGGCCGAGGATCGCCTGGTGGCCTACCCGGACGCCCCCACCCTCCAGGAGGCCGGCTACGACATCAACGCCGCCGAGATCCGGGTGGCCATGGTGCCCAAGGACACCCCGGACGCCCACGTCGAGCGCCTCGCCGAAGCGCTGAAGGCGGCCACCGAGGACGAGCGCTTCCTTGAAGTCACCGAGGAGCGCATCCTGATGCCGGTGACCTGGATGCCCGAGGACGAGGTCACCCAGACCCTCGCCGACCAGGTCGAGGGCTACAAGGCGCTGCTCGAGGAGCTCGGCGGCCTGCCGCAAGACGAGGAGTGATCGACACACATTGCCCAGTGTAAGCGGGCAGTGACACCGCGCCCGAGGCCAGCGAAGAGCGGCCTCGGGCGTTTTTTGGGGTTCAGCGCAGACTGGCGTGAATGGGCCTTGATAGGGGTCGGGAAGGGCTGTGCCCTCCCGCCCTCCGAACCGTGCGTGCGGTTCTCCCGCACACGGCTCTCCAGTCGATGGTTTTCCTCATCGGGATTGGCTCGCGTACCGCCAGGCTCCGGCTAGGGTGAAGAGCCCCGCAGTCGCGAAGAACGTATTAGACCAGCGCCGTATGTCCGACCGGGTGTTGCCATGCCCCGGACGCTTCTCCTGCTTGCGCAGCATGGCCCGAAGACGTCGACGAATGAAGCCGTCCAGAGGACGGAACGTCGTCCGATAGGCATGCTGGAAGTAGCCGAACCAACCTCTCAGCATGGGGTTCAGCGAGGCAATGACGTGCCGTAGGCTCTTGCCTTCCGTACGCCGCGTCTTGCTTCTCACCTTGTCCTTGAACGCCTTAAGGCTCTTCTTGCGGACCCAGCGCCTGCCCGCCTCGAAGCGGTAGCCCAGGAAGTCGAAGCCCTGTCCCTGTTGCCGGCAATCGCCGACATGGGTCTTGTCGGGGTGCAGGGTCAGGCCATTCGCCGCCACCCATTCCTGTACGTGGGCCAGGGCTTGCCGGGCCTCCTGCTCGCTGTGGCAGAGAATGACGAAGTCATCGGCGTACCGCACCATACGGTAGCCGTGCTGTGTCACTTCCTGGTCCAGCGGATGCAGGTAGACGTTCGCCAACAAGGGGCTGATGATCGCTCCTTGTGGCGTCCCTGACGTGGGTGTCCATCGGCTCATGTCGCTGACAATATCCTGGCTCAACCAGCTTCGTAGCAAGGCCAGCAGTCGGCCGTCGCTGATCCGTCCTTCGACGCGGGCCATCAGACGGTCGTGCGGGATGCTATCGAAATAGCCTTGCAGATCCGCATCCACCACCCAGGTCATGCCCGCCTTGAGCGCGTCATCAACGTCTCGCAAGGCATCCTTGCAGCCTCTTCCCGGCCGGAAGCCGTAGCTCATCGGCAGGAACTCATGCTCGAAGATCGGTTCGATCACCCGCTTGACCGCCGCCTGGACAATACGGTCCTTGACGGTCGGAATGCCCAGCGGGCGCATCTTGCCGTTGCCCTTGGGGATCTCGACGCGTCGCACCGCTTGCGGGCGGTAACGCCCCGCTGCCAGGTCGGCCTGGAGCTCCTCAAGATAGCGCTCGGCCTGCGATGCGAAGCGTGACACGCTTTGCCGGTCGACCTCCGCCGCTCCCTGATTGCGGTAGACCTGTAGCCAGGCATCCACCAGGGTCGACGAGCGGTATACCTTGTCGATCAGACTGAACCACTTACGTCCTTTGACGCCGTTATCCAGCGCCGCCAACATGCGGTCCGTCCAGATCGAGCGGTCAACCCTCGCCATCGTGGCGGATGATGACGCATCTTGTTTAGCCCCATCGTGGGGCACTGTCGATGCTGTGCTGTCGCGTTCGCTCATCTCTGGTCGTCTCTCGCATCCATCTTCCTGCCTCCCTTCCCTCGGCGCAGGTTCTGTTCTCTGCGCCTCCTGTGCGGCGCCTTGGCGGTAGGCAGAGTCCGCGCTCCAGCATCTCTCGATCCCGGCTTTCGCCGGGATGAGCCGTGGCCAGGGCGTGATCCGCACGCCGGTACTATGAAGGCTCTGACTCCTGGCCGCCGTCACCTCGGCCGCCAGGTCTCCCCGATTATCTCGTACACCCTTCCTGACGTTCCGCCTCCAACCACCTGGCAGGTCCCGTCGTCGCTTTGTCCGCCATGCCAGCGCGACGGGTGAGTTTCAGGCTTCGCTATCTCCCAGCGAGCTCGCCACCTGACCCGGCCGAATCGAGTTCGTCATCCTACGGACCGCCAGTTCGCCTCCGGTTGCTCCCCACCCCGCCTCGCGACGACGCAGTTACCTTTGGCTACGGGGCCATGGCTTACCCCGATGCGGACTCTCACCGCACTGTGTGCACGCCTTCTCGGGCGCACTGGGAGGGAGCTTCAGCTCGCGAAGTAGCGCGCAGCGCTACCCAGGGGGCGCCTGCGGCGCCTTCGCCCGGCAGAGCCGGCCTCCCACCATAGAGCCTGCCAAACATGTTCACGCTAAAATGCGAAGAACCTTTTTTGGCGATAGCACCCAATGCATCAGGCGGGTGGTGCGGTCCGCTGCACTCGGTGGCGCCGGGAATGCGACGCAGTGCATCGTTTCGCCCAATTTCTTCCATCAAATCAACTGGTTTAATCGGGGAGCGCTATCAACAAGACAACAGCGGAGACCCCTCATGTTTGACCTGCTCAACGAGCTCCTCTGGGGCAAAATCCTTCTCATCCTGCTGGTCGGCGTGGGCATCGGCTTCACCGTTGCCTCACGCTTCGTCCAGTTTCGCTACTTCGGCCGCATGTTCCAGATCCTGGGATCTCGCCAGGCCTTCCGCCATGACAAGCACGGCCACCTCAGCAGTTTCCAGGCGCTGGTGCTGTCCGTCGCTGGCCGCGTGGGCGGCGGCAATATCGCTGGCGTTGCCGTGGCGATCACCCTGGGCGGCCCGGGAGCCATCTTCTGGATGTGGTTGGTCGGCCTGATGGGCATGGCCACGAGCTTCCTCGAACGCACCCTGGCGCAGACCTACAAGCAGCCCCAGGGTGACGGTACCTATCGCGGCGGGCCGGCCTACTACATCGTCAAGGGCCTCGGCCGCAACTGGCGCTGGTTGGCCGGTTTCTATTCGGTGCTACTGCTGCTGACCTTCGGCTTTGCCTTCACTGCGCTGCAGTCCTACGCCGTGTCCACCTCGTTCAACGACGCCTTCGGCGTGCCGGTGCTCTACAGCGGCATCGCCCTGGCGATGCTGGTCGGCCTGATCATCTTCGGTGGGATCAAACGGATCGCGCGCATCTCCGAGGTGCTGGTGCCCTTCATGGCCGTCGGCTATCTGCTGATCGCACTGATCGTGGTCGGCTTGAACCTCGAACGCATCCCCGAGGTGGTGATGCTGATCGTCAACAGCGCCTTCGGCCTGGAGCCTGCCATCGGCGGCGGCATCGGGGCGGCCATCATGATAGGCCTCCAGCGCGGTCTGTTCTCCAATGAGGCAGGCCTGGGTAGCGCGCCCAACGTTGCCGCCGTGGCCTATGTGCCGCATCCCGCCAACCAGGGCATCGTGCAGGCCTTCTCGGTCTTTATCGATACCCTGATCATCTGCTCTTCCACCGCTTTCCTGATCCTGCTCAGCGGTGCCTATGACCCCGGCGCCAGCGGCAATGTCGAGGGTATTGCGCTGACCCAGTCGGCCCTGGCCGACCATGTCGGGGAGTGGGGCCGCTCCTTCGTCAGCGTGGCACTGCTGCTATTCGCCTTCAGCACCATCCTTTACAACTACTACCTGGGCGAGAACAGCCTCAACTTCTTCAGCCGCGACAACCAGAACCTGTTCAACGCCTTCCGCGTGGCGATCGTGCTGCTGGTGTGCTGGGGCGCCACTACCAACCTGGGCACCGCGTTCGGCTTCGCCGATGTCACCATGGGCCTGCTGGCGGTCACCAACCTGGTGGCGTTGATCCTGTTGTTCAAGAAAGGGCTGCGCATCCTCAAGGACTACGATGACCAGCGCCGCCAGGGCGTCAGTCAGCCAGTCTTCGACGCCAGCCAACACCCGGATCTCAACCTCTACCCGCAGGCCTGGGACCTCGAGCCCGAGGATCGGGAACGCCTGCAGGCCCACGCCAGCAAGGCGCCGAGCAGCCCCGCCATCGAATGATTCACGTCGCCTGCCAGCCCCCTGGCGGGGCTGGCAGGGCCGTCCGACCCAAGAGCGCTGACCCCATGACCACACGTATCGAACACGACCTGCTGGGCGAGCGCGCCCTGCCGGCGGATGCCTGGTACGGCATCCAGACCCAGCGCGCGCTGGAGAACTTTCGCATCACAGGGATTCCGATCAGCCACTTCCCCGAGCTGGTGCAGGCACTGGCCATGGTCAAGTCGGCCGCCGCCAACGCCAACCAGGCAGTGGGCACCCTCGAGCCCCACAAGGCCGCGGCGATCCAGGCCGCCTGCCAGGAGATCATCGACGGCGCACTGCACGACCAGTTCGTGGTCGACCTGATCCAGGGCGGAGCGGGCACCTCCACCAACATGAACGCCAACGAGGTCATCGCCAACCTGGCACTGGCCAAGCTGGGCCATCCCAAGGGGGCCTACCAGCACCTGCATCCCAACGACGACGTCAACCGCTCCCAGTCGACCAACGACGCCTACCCCACCGCCGCCTGCCTAAGCCTGCAGTTCGCCGCGGAGCCGCTGGTCTCCGCCATCAGCGAGCTGCGCGATGCCCTGCAAGACAAGAGCGTGGCCTTCGCCGACGTGGTCAAGATGGGGCGCACCCAACTGCAGGACGCCGTGCCCATGACCCTGGGGCAGGAGTTCGAGGCCTTCGCGGTCAACCTCGGCGAGGACATCGACCGCCTGCGCGAGGCCCAGCGGCTGCTGTGCGAGATCAACCTCGGCGGCACCGCCATCGGCACCGGCCTCAACGCCCCGGCAGGCTACCAGGCGCTGGCCGTCGAGCACCTGGCACAGCTGTCGGCGCGCCCGCTGGTACCGGCGTCACACCTTATCGAGGCCACCTCGGACATGGGCGCCTTCGTGTTCCTGTCGGGGATGCTCAAGCGCTTCGCCATCAAGCTCGGCAAGCTGTGCAACGATCTACGCCTGCTTTCCAGCGGGCCGCGTACCGGACTGGGGGAAATCACCCTGCCCCCGGTGCAGCCCGGCTCCTCGATCATGCCAGGCAAGATCAACCCGGTGATTCCCGAGGCGGTCAACCAGACCGTCTACCAGGTGATCGCCAGCGATCTCGCCGTGACCATGGCCGCCGAGGCGGGGCAGCTGCAGCTCAATGCCATGGAACCGATGATCATCTACAACCTGCTCAATGCCATGCGCATGCTGGGCGAGGCCTGCCATATGCTGCGCACCCGCTGCATCGTCGGCATCGAAGCCAACCGCGAGACCTGCGCCCAGCACGTCGAGCGCAGCATCGGCGTGGTGACCTCGCTGGTCCCCCACATCGGCTACGTCAACGCCACGCGTATCGCCCGCCAGGCCCTGCACAGCGGCGCCACGGTCCGCGAACTGGTGATCGCCGAAGGGCTGCTGGACCCCCAGCGCCTCGATGCGCTGTTGCAGCCCAACGCCATGCTGGCCCCGATGCCGGAGGAGCCCCCGTGCCACGACTGTTGATACTGTATACCGGCGGTACCCTGGGCATGCAGGCATCACCGGCGGGCTACGTGCCCTCGGCCGACTTCGACGAACGCCTGGGCGCGGCCCTGGCGGCCTATCCGGCTGGGGAGCTGCCGGACTACAACCTGCACAGCCTGCAGCCATTGATCGACAGCGCCGACCTTGATCCAGCAGCGTGGAATCGGCTGGTGGCCGCCCTTGGCGCGGCCTGGGAGCGCTACGACGGGTTCGTCATCCTGCATGGCACCGATACCATGGCCTACACCGCCTCGGCGCTCTCCTTCCTGCTCGGTGCACTCGACAAACCGGTGATCTTGACCGGGTCCCAGATCCCACTCGGCGAACCGCGCAGCGATGCCCTCAACAACATCATCCTGGCCATGCAGGCGGCCACACACCCGGCTGCCCCCGCGAGGTGTGCCTCGCCTTTCACGACCGCCTGCTGCGCGGCAACCGTGCGCGCAAGTGCCGGACTCAAGGCCTGGATGCCTTCGACTCGCCCAACGCCCCCTGGCTCGGCGAGGCGGGCATCGAGCTGCGTCTCGGCCGGACGCCGCCCCTGGCCAAGGGTGTACCGGACTTCTCGGCGGCGGCCCTCGAGGCTGATCGCGTTGGCCTGCTGCACTGTCATCCCGGCATGTCATCCCGCCTGGTGGAGGCGCTGCTCAAGGAGCCCTGCCTCCAGGGCCTGGTGCTGGCGACCTATGGCGTCGGCAATCCGCCGAGCCTGGCGGGACGCCTCCTGGCCGACCTGCGGCGGGCCACGGATCGAGGGCTGGTCGTGGTCAATGTGACCCAGTGTCACCAGGGGCGGGTCCACCAGGGCGCCTATGCCACCGGCGCCGCCCTCAATGCCGCCGGCGTCGTCTCCGGCCAAGACATGACCCCGGAAGCCGCGGTGACCAAGCTGCAGGTACTGCTAGGGCGGGGCCTGGAGGGCGAAGCCCTGCGCCAGGCCATGTCACGGCCGTGTCGCGGCGAAATGACGCCTGCCATGCTGCCTGGCGGCTAGGAGGGCGGCGTAGGCATGCTCGGCGACGCCCGAGTCAGTCGCCCAGGGCGGCCAGCCGGTCGGCCTGGATCACCTCGATCCAGTAGCCGTCGGCGTCCTTGACGAACACCACGTCCTTCAGCTTGCCCTGATCGGCGCGCTTGACGAACGTCACGTCGTTGGCATCGAACCAGGCTTCGGCGGCATCCAGGTCCGGCACCGAGAAGCAGATATGCCCGAAGCCCTGGGGCTCGGCGTTACCGTCGTGATAGGCGAAGTCGTCCTGGGTCTCGGTGCCCCAGTTGTGGGTCAGCTCCAGCAGGCCCCGCTGCTGGAAGGTCCAGACGGTGCGCTCCCCCGTCTCATCGGGCACCGCATCGCCCTCCTCCAGCCGGGCCAGGAAGTAGAGCGAAAACTGCAGCTCTTCGAAGTCGAGCCGACGCAGCACCCGCATGCCAAACACCCGACTGTAGAAGGCCAGCGCCTTTTCCGGATCCTTGACCCGCAGCATGGTGTGATTGAGCCGGAAGCCGGCGCTGTCCGCGGTGGGCGTCTGAACGCCGGGATACTGCTCACCCTTGAAGCTCATAGCGGTCTCCTTGCGTCGTGAGGGGATACATCGATGATGGCGATGCCTGCCTGACAATACCAGCCCGAGGCGAAGCGGACCCGGGTCAAAAATAACAGTACAATTACTATACAGCCACGTCGCCATGTGAAGCCATACCGGCGGGCATCGCCCAATCCCGATGACAATGGCGAAAATCCGCCCACGACATGGAAAAAGCGCCTCCAGACTTCTACGCTGGTTATACACCCCCCCCCGCTAAGACGAGAACGCCCCATGTCCGACATCGACCACTCCATCGGTGACCATATCACCCACAAGCAGCTCACCCGGGCCGTGGCCAACGGCTTCACCCCCATCGTCGAGGTCGAGTCCCAGGACGGCATCTACACCGTGCGCCTGCACCACGCCAACGGGGTCGCCACGCTTTCCGATGCCGAGGGGCATACCCTGACCTTCATGGGCACCGGCGAGATCCGCGACCTGCTGGGGGAGACCGGCCTGACCCACGGGGTGCTGACCTGGGCCGACCAGTGCGGCGACGAGATGATCGGCGTGCCGGGCCATGCCATGACCCCCGACGAGATGCTGACCTATGGCACCCGCATCGCCTTCCGATAGGGAAACACTGCACAAATGCCTGCGCGAGCGAATCGCTGCGTTGCGCGGTGCGCGGAATCCTCACATATACCGCATATGCTCCGGTTCCTGTGCTCCGGGCGCCTTGCGCTTCATCTCGCTCGGCAATTTGTTCAGCGCTTCCTTGAGGCTTCCCCATTCCCGGAGCAGCGGCTAATGTAGGAGCATGCCCACCGCCCAGGAGCCCCCGGCATGCCCCACCGATCTGCTATCTGGCGTCTTGTTGCCTGCCTGGCACTGCTCGGCCTGCTGGCCGGCTGCGCCGGGCGCGATCTCGCCGATCGTGCCCCGGTCTCGGAGGAGGGCCTCTCCATCGAACGCGCCCTGGCGCTGTCGACCGCCAAGCGCGCCCTGGGTACTCCCTACCGCTTCGGCGGCAACACCCCGGAGGGCCTGGATTGCTCAGGGCTGGTGGAAATGGCCTACCGCGCGGCCGGCATTCAGGTCCCGCGCACCGCCGACGAGCAGTACCGCCAGCTGCCCGCCGTGGAGCAGCCGCAGCCCGGCGACCTGCTGTTCTTCGGCGATCGCCGCAAGGCCTCCCACGTAGGCATCTACCGCGGCAACGGCCAGATGATCCACGCCCCGGGGCGCGGCCGCGAAGTGGTCAGCGTGCCGCTGGACGTGGCCTACTGGCAGCAGCGCTACCTTGGCGCGGCACGCCCGATCCCCTGAGCCTTTTCTCGCCCGCCGCCCGCGGCGTATCATCGTCGCCCTGCGACAGGAACGCCGCTTCGCCGGCGGAGCGCTCCTGAACGAACCGAATCCTACCGGCGGAGGCCCCATGCGACTCGACCTTTCCCTCTACCTGGTGACCGACCCCCGGCTGTGCGCCCGCCTTGGGCTGGTGGAAACCGTGGTGGCGGCGGTGCGCGGCGGCGTGACGCTGGTGCAGCTGCGCGACAAGCACGCCTCGGACGCCGAGCTGATCGACCAGGCGCGACGCCTCAAGGCCGCCCTGGCGGGCAGCGGCGTGCCACTGATCATCAACGACCGGCTCGAGGTGGCCCTGGAAAGCGGCGCCGATGGCCTGCATATCGGCCAGGACGACGGCGACGTGGCGCGTGCCCGCGCGACCCTAGGCCCCCAGGCCCTGCTCGGCCTCTCGGTGCAAACCCATGACCAGCTCACCGCCCTTGATCCCGCGCCGCTGGACTACCTGGGGCTGGGTCCGGTATTCGCCACCGCCACCAAGCAGGATCACGCCGTACCGCTGGGCTTCGAGGGCCTGGCCGCCCTGGTGGCGAAGAGCCCCCTGCCAGCGGTGGCCATCGGCGGCCTGCAGGCCGAACATGCCGCCCAGGTGCGCGCCGCCGGCGCCCAGGGGCCGGCGGTGATCTCGGCGATCTGCGGACAGGCGGACCCGGAAGCCGCCGCACGGGCGTTCTTCGTCGAGCGATAGCGAATCGAGGGGCGAGGGGCGAGGGGCGAGGGGCGAGGGTCAGGAGCCTCGGCGCTCCTGCTCACGAGTGAAGCGCTGCATGATGTCCAGGGTTTCCTGGCTGACGTGGTGCTCCATGCCCTCGGCATCGATGCGCGCCGTGCGATCGCTGACCCCCAACGCCCGCAGGAACTGCAGCACGATGGCATGCCGCTGATGCGACATGGTCGCCATCGCCTCTCCCTTCTCGGTCAGGAACAGCGAGCGGTAGGGCTTGCTGGAGACCAGTCCCTGTGATTTCAGCCGCGAGACGGTCTTCGACACCGTGGCCTGACTGACGCCCATCCGGGCGGCGATGTCAGTCGAGCGCGCCTCGCCCTGATGTTCGAGCAGATCGGCGATCAGCTCTACATAGTCTTCGAGAAGCTCGGTTTCGTGAGCGTTGCGCACGGCAGCGTACTGCTGGGCATGCTGGTCGCTGGGCGGCAGGGCATCCGCCTTGGAAAGGCGATCCGGCGTCACGTCGTTCGAGGAGTCGGTCATCGCGCCAATATAGCCAAACTCCTGATAGGGCAGCAACCAAGCATCGATAGAAATTTCCTACTACCCTACAAGTTAACCTTGGCTAAAATATTGGCTATATTCTCAACAAGCTCACCGATGCGACATCACTGACAGCCAACGCCCAGCAGCCTGTCGGATTTCGCAGCAGATCAGCGTTAAGTCCGACAGGCTGCCAGACACCAGAGGAGAATGCCCCGATGCCGACCGCCAAAGGCTTGATGCTGCTCAGCGCCCTGCCCTTCGCGCTGTCGACCCTGGCGATGTCGACCACGGCTCAGGCCGAGCAGGCCCCGCTCAGGGTGGCCGCCTCGTTCTCGGTGCTGGGCGACCTGGTGCGCGAGGTGGCGGGCGACGACGCCGAGGTCAGCCTGCTGACCCCGGTGGGGGCGGAAGTGCACGAATGGGAGCTGATCCCGAGCAACTTCATCGCCATCGAGGAAGCCGACATCGTCTTCTACAACGGCTTCGATCTCGAGCAGTGGATGGGCCAGGTCAATGCCACGGTGGGCGATGGCGTCCCGGTGGTGGCGGTCGCCGAACGGACCGGCTACCCCACCCAGCCCATCGTGACCGGCGAGTATGCCGGCGACGTCGATCCGCATATGTGGATGGATCCACGCGCCGCGGCGGCGTACGGACAAGTGATCGCAAAGACCCTGGCCGAGGCCAGGCCGGAGAGCGCCGAGGCCTTCCAGGCGCGCGCCGAGGCGCTGGAGGCGTCGCTTCATGCGCTGTATGACGAGCTGACCGAGGCCCTCGCGCCCCTTCCCGAAGAGCGGCGCCTGCTGATCACCAGCGAGGCGGCCTTTGTCTATTTCGCCGATGCCTTCGGTTTCGAGCACGACGGCATCTGGGGCACCAACGCCGAGGAAGAGGGGTCACCGCGCCAGATCATGCGCATCGTCGACCTGATCGAGGCGAAGCAGCCGGCCGCCATCTTCTGGGAGAGCACGATCTCCGATCGCCATGTGCGCAGCGTGGCCGCCGAGACCCAGGTGGAGATCGCCGGCCCGCTGTACGTCGACTCCCTCAGCGAGCCCGATGGCGACGCGCCCGACTACGCCGCCATGCTGCGCCACAACATTCAGCTGTTGCGAGACACTCTGGGAGATGCCGATGACTGACGCCGTACCGGCGCTTCAGGCCAGCCGCCTCTCTGCGGCCTACCACCAGCAGCCCGTGCTGGAGGACATCACCCTGACGCTGCCCCAAGGGCAGTGGACGGCGATCGTCGGCCCAACGGGGCCGGCAAATCGAGCCTGCTCAATCTGGTGATCGGCAGCCTCACGCCGCTGCGCGGTAGCCTGACGATCCTCGGCCAGCCCCCGCCGCCCAGCGCCGGGCCGGCAACATCGCCTACATGGCCCAGCAGGAGGCGATGGAGTGGGACTTCCCCATCTCGGTGAGCGAGACGGTGCTGACGGGCCGCTACGGGCTGATGCGCCGGGATCCGCTTTGGCAGCGCCTGCTGCCGCGCTACTGGGCCAACCCCTGCCACCGGCAGGCCGTCGAGGCCGCCCTGGAAGCCGTCGACATGGCCGAGCATGCCGCCCGCCCCATCGGCGAGCTCTCCGGCGGCCAGAAGAAGCGCGTGCTGCTGGCCCGCGCCCTGGCCCAGCAGGCCAAGATCCTGCTCCTCGACGAGCCGCTGGCCGGGGTCGACTCCCCCAGCGAGGCGCTGATTCTCGCGACGCTGGAGCGCGAGCGCAGCAACGGGCGCACCGTCATCATGGTGACCCATGACATGCCCAGCGCCCGCAGCCATGCCGACAACGTGCTTCTGATCAATCGCACCCTGGTGGGCATGGGCTCGCCCGACGACATGCTCAACGACGCCATGCTGGCCCGCCTGGCGGTGGGGACACCCGAGACCGAACGGGGAGGGGTGAGCGTTGCCGCTTGAGACACTGGCCACCGGCGTCATCGACGCCCTGATCAGCCTGCTGATGGTGGCGGTCAACCTGCTGCCCGACTCCCTGGCGGCCCCCTTCGAGTACCGCTTCATGCAGCGCGCCCTGCTCACCTCGGTGCTGGTGGGCGCGATCTGCGGACTGCTCTCCTCCTACGTGGTGCTCAAGCGCTGGTCGCTGCTGGGTGACGCCATCTCCCATGCGGTGCTGCCCGGCGTAGCCATCGCCTACCTGCTGGGCTGGCCGTTCTTCATCGGCGCCTTCGTCACCGGCGCCCTGACGTCGCTGGGCATCGGCGCCCTGGAGCGCCATACCCGCATCAAGGCGGATGCCGCCATGGGCCTGATGTTCACCGCCGCCTTCGCACTGGGCATCGTGATCATCAGCAAGATCGCCACCAGCACCCACCTGATGCACATTCTGTTCGGCAACGTGCTGGGGGTGCAGACCACCGCACTGCTGCTGACCCTGGCGGCAAGCCTGGTGGCCGCGCTGGTCATCTGGCTGGCCTATCGCCCGCTGCTGCTCTACACCTTCGACCCCCAGCAGGCTCAGGCGCTGGGGTTCAACACCAGCCTCATCCACTATGGGCTGATCCTACTGCTGACCCTGACCATCGTGGCGAGCCTGGAGACCGTGGGCATCATCCTGGTGGTGGCGATGCTGATCACTCCCGGCGCCACGGCGCACCTGCTCACCGACCGCTTCCCCGCCATGCTGGCGATCTCCGTCGGCGTCGGCGTGATCTCCGCCGTGGCGGGGCTGGTGCTCTCGGTGCAGCTGGATGTCGCCTCGGGGGGCGCCATCGTGCTGGTGGCCTCCGCCCTCTTCCTGGTCGCCCTGCTGGCAGGCCCCCGGCATGGCCTGGTGGCACGCCAGTGGCGGCGCTGGCGGCTCAATCGCGCCTGACCCGACGTGGATCAGGACGTCGGGCGGCGTTTGAGTGTCGTCCGGCGATCGTGATAGGCGATGGCCAGGCCGCTGCCGATGATCAGCACGCTGCCGACAAAGACCCAGAGATCGGGCATCTCCCCCCAGAACCACCAGCCCAGCAGCACCGCCCAGAGCATGGCGGTGTAGTCGAAGGGGGCGGCGATGGCGGCCGGTGCGAAACGAAACGCCATGGTGATGCAGCCCGTGGCGCCCACGCCGAAGACACCCGCCGCCAGGAAGCCCACCCAGTGCCAGGGGTAGGGGGTCTGCCACACCCAGGGCAGCGCTACCGCGGTGATCACCAGCGGCACCAGCGTCATGTAGAAGACCATGGCCCAGAGGTGCTCGCGGCCGCCGTAGCGCCGCGCGGTGATCATCATCAGCGCATAGAACAACGCCGCGCCGATCAGCACCAGCGAGCCGAGCTGGAAGGCGTCGCCGCCGGGACGCACCACGATCAGCACCCCCACGAAGCCGAGCAGCGAAGCCGCCAGCACCGGCCGGTCGATCTTCTCGCCGAGCAGCGGCACCGACAGCAAGGTGACGAACAGCGGCGCGACGAAGGCGATGGCGGTGGCCTCGGCCAGCGGCAGCAGGGTCAGGCCCAGCACGAAGCAGACCATGGTGCCGGTATAGATCAGCCCTCGCACCAGGTGCACCCCGGGGCGCCGAGTGCGCAGCTTGCGCAGGCCGCCGCCGTAGTAGGCCAGCAGCGCAATCAGCGGCAGCGACACCAGGGTGCGAAAGAAGATGATCTGCAGCGGGGAGTGAACCTCGCCCAGCCACTTGGCGATGGCGTCACCAATGGCCAGGCACAGCACACCGGCACACATGAACAGAATACCCTTCAAGGATGGTGACATGGCCCCCTCTCCACGGCTGCCAAAAAACCACCCCGCCGACCGGAGACGGCCAGCGGGGCTTGTTGATTAACAACCTAACGGCTTGAACGGGTGTCAGCAAGTGCCGCGCCTCACTGTGTCGTGCGGGGATGCGCAGGGGTCGTCCTAGCGCGCCTCCAACATCATTGTTATGTTATAACGAATCAGTTCCATTCACGCCCCTTCCTCCGGGCGGCCTATCTCGTTCGCAACACGCCAGTCAGTCAAGTCTCTTCGACAGCAAGATAGGTTATAACATCTCATAGGGAGGCAGCATGCTGTTCCACTCAACTTCACAGCACCACGAACACTGGGCCTTCGATCAGGATATCGAGGTACTGCCACGCATCTTCGAGGAAGCGATCACCCTGGCCGTGATGGAGCGCCGGCTCGACCCGGCGCTGAGTCTGGCCGTGCGCAGCCAGCTTGCCGGCCGGGGTGGTTTGGAGTGGCACTGGCGCGGCGCACCGAGCCAGGCCATGAAGGAGGACCTGGCAAAGGCGCTCCCCGCGCCCGAGGCGGGTAACGCCCTGATCGAGGATATCGCCAACATCGCCACGGCCATGGCCTACCTATTCGACACCGAGACCATCGGCGTGCGCCTGCGCACCCTGGAGGGCGCCATGTGCCCGCGCTTCCACGTCGACAACCTGCCGGTGCGGCTGGTGACCACCTACGCCGGCCCGGCCAGCGAATGGCTGCCGGAACACACCGTCAACCGCGCCGGACTCGGCGCTCCCCACCCGGAGAAGCCGGAAATCGTCGCCGACCCCCAGGCCATCCAGCGCCTCCACGCGGGCGATCTTGCCCTGCTCAAGGGCTGTGGCTGGGTCGGCAACGAAGCGCGCGGCCTGGTCCACCGCAGCCCCCAGCCGGCACCCGGCGAGCGCCGCCTGTTACTGGCGCTGGATCCCGGCTGACACGCCCAGCCTCCTCTCACCCTTGCCCACTCAATACACCGAGGATGACCTCCATCATGCAGCTTCCCATTCGCCCACTCCTACTCGGGCTGGCCTTGCTTCCCCTATCCGCGGCAGCCGACCGCCCGCTCGCCGTGGTTGCCCCTGGGAGATCACCGGCGCCGACCCGGCGACCTCGGGCTATGTCTTCGCCCGCATGCGCGTCGCCGAGACCCTGGTCGATACCGACGCCGACGGCCAGCCCGCACCGGGCCTGGCCGTCTCCTGGCAGGCCAGCGACGATGTCCTGACCTGGCGCTTCGCCCTGCGTGAAGACGTCACCTTTCACGACGGCAGCCCGCTGACGGCAGAAGCGGCGGCCACCAGCCTGCAGCACGCCCTGGCCAAGCCGGGCATCCTCGACTCGGCCCCCGTCACCGGCATCGAGGCCGACGGCAACGAGGTGGTGATCGAGCTCGAGAGCCCCTTCGCGCCGCTGCCGGCGCTGCTGGCCCACTCCACCACCCTGATCCTCGCCCCGGGCGCCTTCGATGACGAGGGGCGGGTCACCCAGGCGATCGGTACCGGCCCCTACCGGGCGGAAAACGTGGCACCTCCGCAGCGGCTCGACGTGGAGCGCTTCGACGACTACTGGGCAAGGTTCCCGCCATCGACAGCGCCAGCTACCTGGCGGTGGGCCGCGGCGAAACCCGGGCGCTGATGGCCGAGAGCGGCGATGCCGACGTGGTGTTTACCCTTGACCCGGCGAGCCGCGCGCGGCTGGCGCGCCATGACCGTCTCGCGCTGTACGCCGAACCGCTGCCGCGCACCATCGTACTCAAGGTCAATGCCTCTCACCCGTTGCTCGAAGACGAGCGCGCCCGCCAGGCGATGAGCAAGGCCATTGATCGTGAAGGCATTGCCGCCGGCCTGCTGCGTAATCCCGAGGCCGCCGCCGCCGAGCTGTTTCCGTCCAGCCTCGGGCCCTGGCACCTGGGCCTCGACGCCGGCGAGGCCCAGGACCTGGAGCGCGCCCGGGAGCTGCTCGCCGAGCTGGGCTGGGAAGCCAACGGCAGCGGCATGCTAGAGCGCGACGGCGAGCCTTTCCGCTTGACCCTGCGCACCTTCTCCGACCGACCCGAGCTGCCGCTGGTGGCTACCGCCCTGCAGGATCAGTGGCGTGAGATCGGCGTGGCGCTGGAGGTCGCGGTGGGCAATGCCAGCGGAATTCCCTCCGGCCACCAGGACGGCAGCCTGGAGCTGGGCCTGATGGCACGCAACTACGGCCTGGTGCCCGATCCGCTGGGCACCCTGCTCGACGACTTCGGCACCGACCCCGAGGCCATGGGCGGCGACTGGGGCGCCATGGGCTGGCGCGACGACGACGTGGCGGCCTGGCTCGACACCCTGCGCCAGGAGGCCGATCCCGAGGCTCGCACCAAGCTGGCGGGACAGGTCGCGCGACGCCTGAACGAGGCCATGCCGGTCGTACCCGTGGCTTGGTATCAGCAGACGGCAGCGGTCAACGCCGAGCTGGAGGGCTTCTCCATCGACCCGCTGGAGCGCAGCTACCGCATCGATGAGCTGAGGTGGAGCGAATGACCCCGGCACTGGAATCACGGACGACTCCAACCTGGACGGCAGGCCTTCGCGGCCTGCTGCTGCAGCGGCTGTTTCAGGCCGGCCTGGTGGCCTGGATGGTGGGCACACTGACCTTCGTGCTGACCCGCTCCTTGCCCGGCGACATGGCCTACCGCATCGCCGCCGGACGCTACGGTCACGACATGGTCAATACCCGCGCCGCCGAGGCGGTGCGCGCCGAGCTGGCGCTGGACCAGCCGGCGCTGACCGCCTACTTCGGCTGGCTGTGGGACCTGGTGCAGCTCGATCTGGGCCGTTCGCTGGTCAGCGGCCAGCCCGTGGTGTATGAACTCTGGCACCAGCTCGGCCACTCCCTGGGCCTGGCGGCAATGGCCGTGCTGCTCTCGCTGCTGCTGGGCCCGCCGCTGGGACTGATCGCCGGGCTCAAGCCCAGCGGCTGGCTGGACCGCGTCAGCGAAGTGGCGGCCAGCGTGCTGCGTGCCCTGCCGCCCTTCGCCGTGGGCCTGCTGCTGATCCTGATGTTTTCGGTCACGCTCGGCTGGCTGCCCGCGGCCGGCCATGGCCGCTTCGCCCACGGCGTGCTGCCGGCGTTGACCCTGGCGCTGGCCCTGGCCGCCATCTCTAGCCGCGTGGCACGCAACGCCATGGCCGACGTTTCCCAGTCGGCCTACTACGCCTTCTCGCACACCAAGGGACTGGGCGGGCGCCTCAGCTTCCTGCGCCATGGCCTGCGCAACGCCGCGGTACCGGTGATCGCCTATCTCGGCGTGCAGTTCGTCTACCTGATCGAGGGCGTGGTAGTGGTCGAGACCCTGTTCGCCTGGCCCGGCATCGGCCATGCCCTGGTGCACGCCATCGTTGCCCGCGACGTGCCGATGATCCAAGGCACCGCGCTGGTCATGGGGCTGATGTTCGTCGCGCTCAATACCGTGGTAGATCTGCTCTGTCACTGGCTCGACCCCAGGAGGCGCAGCCTATGAACGGCTCTGTTCTGACTCTCTCCCACCGCTGGGCCTGGCCGGCCCTGAACGGCCGCCAGCGACTCGGCGCGACGCTGCTGGCGCTGCTGCTCGCTTTCGCCTGGCTGGTGCCCTGGCTCTTCGACGCCGACCCCGCGCGCCAGCAGCTCACCCGCATCCTGCAGCTGCCGACGCTTGCCGAGCCGCTCGGCACCGACCATCTAGGGCGCAGCCTGCTGGCCCGGCTGGCCGCCGCCGTGCGCCTGTCGCTGGGCATGGCGCTGCTCAGCGTGGTCAGCGCCGCCGTGCCGGGAGTGATTCTCGGCGTGATCGCCGGCTGGCGCGGCGGCTGGCTCGACCGCGGGCTGGGCAGCCTGGCCGACGCCTGTCTGGCCCTGCCGGGCCTGCTGCTGGTGCTACTGCTGGTCGCCATCGCCCCGGGCAACTTCTGGGCGCTCTACGTCGGCATTTCGCTGGTGCTGTGGATCGAATACTTCCGCGTGGTCAGGGCCCGCACCCGGATACTGGTCGCCACCCCCCAACTCGAGGCGAGCCGGCTGCTCGGCTTCAGCCCCTGCTACCTGTTCCGTCGACATCTGTGGCCCGAACTCGCCCCTCAGGTACTGACGCTTGCCGCCTTCGGTGCCGCCAGCGCGATCCTCGCCATGGCGGCACTCGGCTTCGTCAGTGTCGGCCTGCGTCCGCCGACCGCCGAACTGGGGCTGATGATGATCGAGCTGCTGCCCTACTACCACGAGGCGCCCTGGGCCATGGCCCAGCCGATCCTGGTGCTGTTCGTGCTGGTGTTGAGCCTCAACCTGCTGGCCGGGAGGGATCCCCGATGAGTGCGTACTTACTTCAAGCCGACGGCATCACGATCCAGGGCGAGGGCGTCACGATCGCCCCCTTCTCCTGCACGCTAGAGGCGGGCGGCCGCCTGACCCTGCTCGGCGAGACCGGCTCGGGCAAGAGCCTGATCGCCCAGGCCATCATGGGCACGCTGCCCCGGGGCCTGGCCGCCCAAGGGCGGCTCGTCATCGATGGGGAGACGTTCGATGCCGCCGATGGCCGATCCCGTCGCGCCCTGTGGGGCCGCCGCCTGGCGCTGCTGCCTCAGGAACCCTGGCATGCCCTCGATCCGACCATGCGCGCGTCCGCCCAGATCGCTGAGAGCCATCGCTACGTCGCCGGCCTGAGCCGCCCGCAGGCGCGCCAGGCCGCCCAGCGCGATCTTGCCGAGCTCGATCTGGAGAACGCCGCAAGCAAGTTGCCCGGCGAGCTTTCCGGCGGCATGGCGCAGCGAGTGGCGTTTGCCGCCGCCAGTGCCGGTGGCGCCCCGATCGTGATCGCCGATGAGCCCACCAAGGGGCTCGATGCCCCACGGCGCGATGCGGTGGTCGAACTGCTGGCCAGAACTCCAAATGCCGGCGGCGCCCTGCTCACCATCACCCACGACATCGACGTGGCCCGCCGCCTGGGCGGCGAGGTGATCATCCTGCGACAGGGGAGGGTGGTCGAGCACGGCCCGGCTCGGCAAGTGCTTGCTCAGCCGGAAACCGACTATGGCCGACGCCTGCTGAGCGCCGAGCCGTCACGCTGGCCGGCCCCGGCACCGCTCGCCCGCAACGCGAAGGCCGCGCCGGTGGTAACCGGCCATGGCCTGACCAAGGCTCGCGGCGGCCGCCAGCTTTTCCACGATCTCGAGGTGAGCGTGCATCCCGGCGAGATCATCGGGGTGGTTGGGCCATCGGGCTGTGGCAAGAGCACCCTGGGGGACCTGCTGCTGGGCGTGACGGCTCTCGATGCCGGTCATGTTGAGCGTACGACGGGGCATCGGTTCGGCTTCCAGAAGCTGTATCAAGACCCGCCGGCGGCCTTCTCGCCCCACTGGCGCCTTTCCCGACTGCTCGACGATCTGGTCCAGCGTCATCGCCTCGAACGCTGCGCCATTGCACCGCTGATGGCGCGCCTGGGCCTCGACGAGCGCCTGCTGGACCGCCGCCCGGGCGAGATCTCGGGCGGCGAGCTGCAGCGCTTCGCCATCCTGCGCGTGCTGCTGCTCAAGCCGTGCTTCCTGTTCGCCGACGAGCCGACATCGCGGCTGGACCCCATCACTCAGCGCCAGACCCTCATGCTACTGGTGGAGCTTGCGCGCGAGCGACACTGCGGCGTGATGCTGGTGAGCCATGACCCGGCGCTGATCGAGAATGTCTGCGACAGCCGCATCCTGCTGGATACCGCCGAGACTACCCCGCAGGCGCTCGAGCCCGCTCCGGCCTGACCACCCTCCTCGCCCATCAACGACTGACGCCCCGCGTGAGGGCGTCAGTGCAGGCGGGGGCGGGGGCCGGCTCAGTAGTGGGCCACCACCATACAGTCCATGCCTTGGGCGCGCAGGCTATCGCAGGCGCTATAGGCTTCGCTCTCCTGCAGCTCCACCAGGCGGGCACGATAGACGCTCTGCTCGCCTTCCGAACGCGCCACCGCGACACGCCCCCCGTTCATCTGACTGGCCAGCCGCTCGGCGGCGCGCGCCGCCAGGCTGCGGGCCTGGTCGGCATTGCTGAAGGCGCCCACCTGGACGGCCCAGGCGCCCGTCGGCGGCGAGGCATCGGCCCGGGCGATCAGGTCGCGTATCGGGTCGTCCGCGGAGCCCATCTCGGCATCGGAGCGGCCGTCCGAGCTCGGCTCGGCGAGACGAGTCTGCAGGGCGGCGCTCAGCGACACCGATGACGCCGGCTCGGCGCTGGCCACCTGGACGGCCGGCGTCGGCGGCGACGGCTGTTGCGGCAGCTCCATGCGGTCGCCGAAGACGTCCGCCTGGGCGATCCAGTCGCCCCGCTGCAGCATGTTGAGCCGCACGTAGCCACGATCGAGCAGGTCGGCCATATGGGCGTCGCGCGAGGCGGCGGTGAAGCCTCCCATCACCACCGAGAGGATGCGCCGATTGTCGCGCACCGCCGAGGTCGCCACGTTAAACCCGGAGGCGCGAATAAAACCGGTCTTCAGGCCATCGGCACCGGGGTAGTTGCGCACCAGCCGATTATGGCTGGTATGAGTGGTACCTCGGTAGGTGAAGCTCTGGGTCGAGAAATAGTGGTAGTGCTGGGGAAAGTCCTGCATCACGCGGATCGACAGGGTCGCCATGTCGCGGGCCGTGGTGACCTGCTGACCGTCGGGCAGCCCGGAGGCGTTACGAAAAACGGTAGCCCCCATGCCCAGCTCACGAGCCCGGCGGGTCATCATGTCGGCGAAGTGCCGCTCGCTCCCTCCCAGGGCCTCGGCGACCACCACCGCCACGTCGTTGGCGGAGCGCACCACCAGGGCGCGGATGGCATCCTCGACGCTGATGCTGCTGCCGGCCTGGAGCCACAGTTTGGAGGCGGGCATGGCCGCGGCCCGGGACGAGACCGGCAGCGGCTGGTCGAGCCGCAGGCTGCCATCTTCCAGGGCCTCGAAGAGCATATAGAGCGTCATCATCTTAGTCAGCGACGCCGGGTAGCGGGTGGCATCGGCATTGGCCGAGTGCAGCACGTCGCCGCTTTCCACATCGATCACGATCGCCGCGTAGCGCGGGTTGGCGTGGGCCGTCTTGACCGTGAGCAGCAGACAGCCCAACAGCACAAAGAGAATCGCCCCGAGGCGATGTCGGTGGGAGGAGTGCATGGCAGACACCTCTAGGTTCCCTTGTTGTATCCCCTGCGGCCCGCTTTTCTCATGCAAGCCTAGCAGCCTCTGATTCGGTAAATGGCGCGTTATTCGCCTCATCAGATCGATAAACTTGTCTCGAAATCCGGCTTTCTCGCGACGATCAGTCAAATCCGACAGGCTTGCTAGCTGCAGTATGGCCATTAATCGCCGGCTTTACAGCCCGAAAAGCTGGGAAAATACCCCACATACCAGAAACGTTGAACGATTCAACCCTTCTCGCCGCCCCGCCTCCACCGCTCAGGCGGCCCCGTCCTGGCGTCGACGCCCTCCCCCGGTGAGGCGATGGTAATGGCCGGCCTTGATATTAACGAGAATCGTTTATTTTTATAAGCGGAAGTGGCACACTCTCGGGGACCCTCCGTCACCACGGCCGTTCTCACCATGTACGATCTCGACGAGCTGACCTCCTTCGTCCAGGTCATGCGGACCGGCAGCCTGACGCGCAGCGCCCAGCATCTCGGCGTCGCCAAGTCGACGCTGAGCCGTCGCATCGCCCAGCTGGAGCATCAGCTGGGCCAGCCCCTGCTGCGCCGCCAATCCAACCGGCTGCTGCCCACCGAGGCAGGCCTGACGTTTCACGGCTACTGCCTCAGAATTCTTGAACTCGCCGATCAGGGGCAGCAGGCCCTGAACGAGCTGCGCCTGGAAATCAGCGGCGAGCTGGTGGTCGAAACGCACAACGCGCTGGCTCGCAGCTGGCTGGCCTCGCAGCTGGCCACCTTCATGGAGACGCACCCGGGAATTCACCTGACGCTGCAGACCTGCCACGCCCCGCCGAGCTGCGCCTATAGCCCCTCCATTTGCCTTTGGCTGGGCGAAGTGCCGCCCTCGGCGCTGCGCCAGGAAACCCTGGCCTGGCTGGGACGCGGGCTCTATGGCCACCCCGACTATCTTGCCCGGCATGGCCATCCCGACCATCCCGAAGCACTCTCCCGCCATGCCTGGATCGACCTGCTGGGCGAAACCGAGAATGGCCTGACGCTGCATCACCCCGAGCTTGGCGACTATCGCTTTCAGCCGCCCGATTCCCGCTTTCGCGTCGATCAGCACATGCTGCACGGCGATGCCATCGCCCGAGGCCATGGGCTCGGCGTAATACCCCACTGGATGGCCGCCAAGCGCGAAGCCGCCCACCCGGGGTCGCTGCAGGCCTGCCTGCCCGAGTGGCAGGCCCCGCCGGCACCGGTGACCCTGCTGCATGCCTACGGACATCAGCCGCGCAAGGTCTCGGCCCTGCTCGACCACCTGCGCCGGTCGTTGCCGCAAGAGTGGCAATCCCCCCAGCGTCTGTCGGTCCCTGCGTGAGTGCGCCCCCACGCCGAACGTCTCCGCAAGCTGTTGTCGGTTGCGCAACGCAACGTTGCACCTGCCATCCCTGGAAATAAGAATTTCTCGCACTAGAATCGCCTGAGCGATTGATAATCAATATCATCAACACAGGTGACTCATGTTCCGTTCACGCCCGACCGCCCTGGCGGCGGCCATCGCCGCCGCCACCAGCCTCACCGCCCACGCCCAGGACAGCGCCCAGCTCGATAGCATCGTGGTAACCGCCGCCGGCTTCGAACAGGCCCTGCAAGACGCCCCGGCCAGCATCTCGGTGGTCACCCGAGAGGAGCTGGAGCGCAAGCGCTTCTCCAATATTGGCGAGGCGCTCGCCGACGTGCCGGGCGTCGACGTGCGGGCCGGCACCGGCAAGACCGGCGGGAAGAACATCAGCATTCGTGGCATGCCCAGCGACTATACGCTGATCCTGATCGATGGCCGCCGCCAGAACACCTCCGGCAGCGTCACCCCCAACGGCTTCGGGGAAACCTCCACCAGCTTCATGCCGCCGCTCTCGGCCATCGAGCGCATCGAGGTGATTCGCGGCCCCATGTCCACGCTGTACGGTTCCGACGCCATGGGCGGGGTCATCAACATCATCACCCGCCCCGTCAGCGACACCTGGACGGGCAGCCTCACCCTCGACACGACCTTCCAGCAGGACCGGGACGCAGGGAACACCCAGGGTCTCAACCTCTACACCTCAGGCCCGCTGGTCGACGACTTGCTGGGGCTGCAGCTGCGTGGCCGGCTGTTCGACCGCGACGCCTCCGAGCGCCTGATTCCCGACAGCGTCGGACGCGACCCGCGGCCCGTAGAGGGCCGCATCTACTCGCTCGGTGGACGACTGACGCTGCGAGCCGACGACAGCCACTCGGTCTGGCTGGATGCCGAGCGTGCGCGCCAGACTTACTCCAACGACGACTGCCGGCTCGGCACCCTGGACGGCACCAGCCGGGCGACCTGCGAGCCGGAGCCGGGGCAGTTCTGGGGCTGACCAGGACGAGCTACGCTTCAATCGCGACCAGCTGGCCATCGGCCATACCAGCCGACTCGCCACCGGGACCCTGGAAAGCAGCCTCACCCACAATACGACCGAAACCCTTGGCCGCACCTTGCCGGCAGGCAGCGCCCCGGCCTATGGCTACGAGGCTCAGGGCGGCGAGCCGCGCCTGCTGGAGAACCGCGATATCGTCTTCGATACCAAGTTCACCCTGCCGGTCGATCGCCATATGGTGACGGTAGGCGGACAGTACATCGATGCCCGTCTCGAGGATGGCGCGGCCGGGGACCAGACCTTCGAGCAGCAGAGCTGGGCACTGTTCGCCGAGGATGAATGGTGGCTCCGTGAGGACCTGGCGCTGACCCTCGGCGGGCGCTACGAGCACCACGACGCCTTCGGCGGCCACTTCAGCCCACGCGGCTATCTGGTGTGGAACACCACCGACCAGTGGACCCTCAAGGGCGGGGTTAGCCGGGGCTACAAAACGCCAACGCTCAATCAGCTGCATGACGGTATCACCGGCTTCGGCAATCAGGGCCAGAGCGTGTCCATCGGCTCTCCCGACCTGGAGCCGGAAAAGAGCACCAACTACGAGCTCGGCGCGATCTATGACAGCCTGGACGGGCTCTCGGTCAGCGGTACAGCATTCTACAATCGCTTCACCGACCGCATTGCCACAGGCGCGGAAATTCCCAACTGCCTGCATCCGGACGGCAATGTCCCCGGCTGCATCAGCGTAGGCAACTTCTCCCAGCAGACCGGCTTCTCCCAGCAGATCAACATCGACAAGGCAGACACGCGGGGCGTCGAGCTGGAGGCGCGCTATCGCATCACCCCCGCCTGGGAAGTGAGCGGCGGCTATACCTTCACCGATACCGAGATCACCTCCGGCGATGACCAGGGGATGCTGCTCACCAACGCTCCCAAGCACAAGCTGACCGCCAGCCTGACCTGGGATATCAGCGATCGCTGGAGCACCGCGCTGGATGGTGAGTACTACTCTTCGCGCGAGCGATTCAGCGGCGGCGTACCGACAAGCGGCCAGAGCCTGGCGCTGTATGAGCAGGTGGGCAACCGTCTGGATAGCTACGAGCTGTTCCATCTGCGCACCCACTATCGGTTCACCGACCAGCTGCGCCTGACCGGCACCGTTTACAACCTGCTCGATAAGGATTTCGGCAAGTCGGACAGCTATGAGTGGCAGGGCGACACCTACCAGGCTCAGCGTTATACCCAGACCGGACGCGCCACGGACGGCGTCGCCCTGGACGGCCGCAGCCTGTGGCTCTCCGCCACCTATGAGTTCTAGGCATCAGTCCGACCAAACGCTTTTGCTAGCACGATCGTCTTTGCCCCGGCCTCGGCCGGGGCTTTTTCATAACGGCTATGGGGGAGACGCTCGCGGGCGTCAGGTGGCGAGCTTCACCGGCTCAATGGGGTTGTCGCAGCGGGCCTGGTCGAGATCGACAGCCGCATAGACTCCGCTCAGGGTCGCCGGGTCGTCCAGCAGGTCGGCCACCAGCATGGCCAGGTCAACCCGGTGAATGAAGCCATGCATGGCAGGGTCTCTGCTCAGGATGCCCTTTCCAGTGGCGGGCTCGCTCTTGAGCCCGCCGGGTCGCAGGATGGTGAACGGCAGCCCGCTGCCTCGCAGGTGGTCTTCGGCCCGGGTCTTGGCATCCACGACATGCCCGAAGGCCTCGACGGCACGCGGTGAGCGATAAGGCGCCATTTCACCGCAGCCAATGGCCGTCACCAACACACACCGCTGTGGGGTGAAATCCATGGCCACGTCGAAGACCCGACGACTCCCCGCTTCATCGGTGACGTCTCCATCGGGGGTACGCCCAGCCAGCATGGAGATCACCACGCCGCCCTCGCCGAGGGTGGCAAAGGCGGTGCGCACATCCTCCTCACACAGCGCGTCGCCTGTGACGCATTCGACGCCCAGTGACGCCAGGGCCGCCGGATCGCTGGTGGGGCGCACGAGGGCGACCACCCGCTGGCCACGCTCGCGCAGGATTCGTGCCACCTCCAGGCCTGTGCCGCGCGCTCCCCCAAAGATCAGCGCCGCACTCATGCCGGGATGCGTTCCGACCGGGACAGACGCTGCGCCAAGGCGTCGAAGCGCTCCAGCTGTTCGCTGCGCAGCTGACGTGCGGCATCACGGCCGACATAGACCTTGAACATACTGTTACCGTCGGCGCTGAAAAACTGCACCGAGGCCGTTCGCGTGCCCATGAAAGGACGCTTGAGAAAGATGATGTCGCTGCAGCGGTCGGGCTTGAGGTGGCCGCTCAGGCCCAAACCGCCCTTGAGGTTGTAGAATCCGCGGCCCAGCTCGCCACCGGGCAGCGGGCCGGAAAACTCGAGGATCACCCCCTCGGTATGCACGATGGTGATGACATCTCCCCAGTCGGCCATATCTTGCATGGCGCTGACGAAATGCTCACCGTCTGCGCGAACCCAGCACTCATCGGGAAGGCAGCGCACCACATCCAGCAGCGTCAGCTCATGCTGCACGGCGATGCCTTCCAGGATGCCATCATGATTCTCCGCCAGCTGTCGGCGCAGCGCCTCGATACGCTCGGTCTTGCCGGGTTGCAGGGCTGTGGTCATGGATCTCTCCTCATTTCGGTTGAATGTCATCGATACAGAGGTCGCTCGCCGACTCAGTCGGCGCAGCGCCGCCGGCGGCGAGCTGCCGGTTGAATCCGGCAATCAGGTTGGTACTCCAGAATCGCCCCGCCGTGGTGAGCCTCACCACCTCGTTGCGGCAATACGCCAGCCCCGCCGACTCCCAGTGGTGCACCAGCCCCTCCAACTGAGGGGCCAAGGCTTCCAGGCTCGGCCAGCGCCGCCGTAGCTCGGCCATGTCCAGACGCGCCGTCTCGAGGCTGCCGGCCACCCAGTCACGCTGGGGCTGCAGCGCATCCGCTTCCAACATGCCGGAGAGCGGTTTGCGCCCCTCGCCGTTTGCCTTGAGGTAGGCCTGAAGGTCGGGGTCGACGCTGTAGCTGAAACGTCCAAGGCTTCCTCCGGCCCCCGAGCCAAATGCCAGGGTCTCGGCACCGCGCTTGATCAAGAGATTGTAGAGATTGCGTTCACGGGTATTTCGCGCCCAGTGGCTATTGCTCACCTGATGCCACCCTGCTCCGCCCAGCCGCTCGCAGGCCTGGGCATACATGCGTCCCTGCTCGGCCAGCGTCACGGGGGCTTCACCTTCCCCTTGGCCACCGCCTGATAAAGCGGCGTCCCGGGAAACATGGCCAGACAATAGGCATCCAGTCCATCCGAGCCCAGGGCAAGCGCCGTCTCGATATCTCGCGCCCAGGTTGTCTGATCCTGGTCCGGCAGGCCGTACATCAGGTCGATGACCACGGCGGCTCGATCACGAGCGATCAAATCGGCAATGAAGCGCTCCGCCTGTGAACCACTGGCACGCCTGCCCTGCTGTTGACGCACCTGCGTATCGAAGCTCTGCACGCCGATGGAGATCCGATTGATGCCCGCATCAAGGCAGGCATCGACCTTCTCATCATCGAAGTGCAGGATGCGCCCCTCGAGGGTGAGCTCACAGTCCGGCGCCAGTGGAAGCGCCTCTCTCAGCGTCTCGATCAGCGCCACGAGATCCGGCGTTTCCAGCGCCGTGGGGGTGCCCCACCCAGGTAGAGCGCATGGATAGGGGCCTGCCCCACGCGTGGCGTTTCGGCATCCCGGCGTACCTCCTCGATGACTGCACGGGCGAAACGTGCCGAATCTTCCGGACGATACTTGTTACGATAGAAGCCGCAGAACAGGCAGTGGTTGGCGCAGAAGGGCACATGCACATAGGCCAGACGCTTGCCCGGCGCCGGCGAGGCCTCCTCGAGACGTTGCCAGATCCCCGCCACCTCGGCCCTGGCTACCGGACGCTTGTCGCGCCAGGGCATCAGCGGCTCTCGCGAAGCGAAGGCTTCCGTAAGCGGGTCGACGCTCAGCCTGGGCTGCCGGGCATCTTTCTGCGGCACCTCCAGGTGTGCCGGGGACTCGGTGCGGCGCACGAGTCGAGGCGATCAAGCGCATCCGAAACCCCCTCCTCAGAAGTGCAGCGTCGTGGTCAGGGCCACACTTCGCTCTTGACCGGTGAGCTCTCCGAACGAGCGGTAGCGCTTGTCGAGCAGGTTCTCGAGACTCAGGCCTACATCCAGGCGGTCGGCATACTGAACACCCAAGAAGGCATTGAGCGTACCGTAGCCGGCAGTGCGCTGAGTCACTTCCCCGGCTGCATTGCGCTGACGCGCCTCGCTTTCACCGCGCAGGAACAGGTCACCTTCCAGCCGCGTAGTCGGTGTCAGCATCCAGTCCTGCCGGACCCCGACCCGCCCCGAGAGCCGCGGCGTGCCGCTGTCATAGGTTTGGGACTCGCCGAAATCGAACTGGCGTCGCATCAGGCTGCCGTTCACGTAGAACGCAGTGTCGGTCGACGCAAGGCGATACTCTCCGAACAGCTCCAGCCCCGTGGTCGTGGCCTGGTGGATATTGACGTAGCGGCGGATGGGGCGGTTTCCGTTTCCGGCCTGCTCCTCGGTACCGATATAGTCATCGGCCCGGGTATGGAAGAGGGTCGCATCCAGCGTCACCACGGCATCGCGATAGCGGGCGCCCAGCTCCAGGGTGTCAGCCGTTTCAGGCGCGAGCCCAGGATTGCCGACGGTGGTCTGACCGCCCGCCGTCGTGGTGAGGAAGAGCTGCTGCAGCGTGGGATAAGAGTAGCCTTGCGAAAGGTTCGCGCGCAGCGACCAGCTGTCCGTCGGTGTGTAGACCAGCCCGATCGAGCCCAGCGCCTGCGTATCGGTGTTGCGCTCGAGCGGTTGGTCGCTGCTCGCTTCGAGCTCTGCCTCGACGGCATAGACGCGCCCGCCGAAGTAGGCCGTCGTGGTGTCGTTCAGCTCCCACGCCTGTTGGGCATAGGCGGACAGCGTCTCGATACGCGCCTCATCGGTAGTCGCGGAGAAGGTGCGCTGTCCCGGCGGTGGAAACGGCATGAACACATCCGAGGTCTTGTCGGTGTCCAGCGCATCGTTCTCATACTCGACCCCCACCACGGTGCCGCCCAGCTCGGTCAGCGCCAGTTCGAGCTGCAGGTTGCTGCCAAAGGTGGTCTGGCGGTCATCGCTGGTGGTTTCCACTGTCATGCCGCTGGTCATTGCCGCGCGGTTCCCGAAGCGTCGATCGATCGTCTGATGGTACAGACTGGCCTCCACGTGGCTGATTGCAGGAGACAGCTCTTCCCCCTCATAGAAGATGCCGACCTTTCGCAGGTCCCGCTGCGGCAGGCGAATGAAGAACTCATCGAAGTTGGGCGGCAGGGGGTTGAAGACGTCGGCCTCGAGACGATACTGATCGGCCTTCAGCGCTACGTAGTGGTTATCATGGCGATATCCCAGGTGGGTCGAGAGCTGATCCTGCTCGAAGCCGGAAGGCGAGAGCGTCCCCTCCGGCGTGCGTCGATCCCCTTCATCCGCCAGGCTGCCGGTAACCCGCCAGTCCACCCCCCCGCTCGCTCCCTGGAGAGTGGCACTGGCCTGATAGCCGCGAGTGGCAGAATAGCCTGTCGCGCTGACGCTACCCGCCAACGGCGCCTCACCGCCGCGTCGCGTAATGATGTTGACCACCCCACCGATGGCGTTGGAGCCGCTAAGCACGGAGGATGGCCCGCGCACCACTTCGATGCGCTCGATGATCGAGGGATCGAGCAGCAGCGGCGTACCATAGGGCGAATGATCGGTCAGGGCATGGCCGTCGATCTTGATGGTGACCCGGCGCGACGTCTCGCCGCGGATGCTGATGCGCTTCATGCCGGCCGTACCGTCGTCGAATAGCCTCACCCCAGGGACATCACGCAGCAGCTCTGCCACGCTGGAGGTTGGATTGCGCCGCAGCTCATGGGCCTCGAGCGCCGTGATTGAGGCGGGGCTCTCGAATACCGGCGTCTGCGTCCCGGTGCCCAGCACGACCAGGGTATCCAGCACCCCGTGGGCTTGGCGGGCCGTGTCGTCGTCGGCAGCGGCCGACTGCCATGCCAAGGGCGCGCCAAGTGCCACCATCATCAACCTGCGCTGCCATGCATGCTTACCCGTGTTCATGAGGACTCCTTCTCATGTCGCTGGCCAAAATTTGAATATAAAATTTAATGATAGTGATTCGCAATAAATAATAACTCTTTGTATGATGTGGATCACATCCTTGTCCCTCGCCGGCCTCCCGTGGCGCCGCCGGTGAGCTTGGGGCTTGACGGGGCAAACGCTAATGATAATTCTTAGTGTTTAATGCAGGAGGTGACCATGTCCATCGACCCACGGCGGCTACCGCCCTACCCTGCCCAGGGTGCCGACTCGACCAGCCAACAGCGCCTGCTGCAGACGCTTCTGATAGCGGTCCTGTCATGGGCATTCCTCACGCCAGCCCATGCGGACGAGCGCATCGTCATTGCCGGTGGCGACCTCGCCGAGATTGTCTTCGCCCTGGATGAGGGACACCGCGTGGTCGGTGTCGATACCACCGCCACCTACCCGGCCACCCTCGAGACGCTGCCCAGCATCGGCTACGTGCGCACGCTCTCTCCGGAAGGCGTGCTCTCGCTGCGCCCCGAGATGGTGCTGGCTAGCCACTTCGCCGGCCCCGATGCCACCCTGAAGCGGCTACTCGCCGCCGGCGTTGCCGTCCATCAGGCACCGGCCCCCCAGGGCGAAGCAGCCGAAGACGTTACCGCCAAGATTCGCTTTGTCGGCGAGGCACTGGGTCGAGAAAACGAAGCCGACCGCCTGGCAAGCCGCTTCATGTCGGAGTTCACCAAGGTGCAACGGCGTATCGAGATCGGTCCCCAGCCCCCCGGGTCCTGTTCGTGCTTTCAGCGGACAGCGGGCCGATGATTATCGGGGGGAGGATACCGTGGCCGAGGCGATGATCCGGATGGCAGGAGGCCAGCCGGTGACTGGCGGCATTGCCGGCTATCGTCCCTTGTCCATGGAGTCGCTGATTTCCCTGCAGCCCGATATCGTGCTGATGATGGAGGAGCAGCTCGACGGCCGGTCACCGGAGTTGATTCTGAATCGGCCGGACCTCGGAGAGACGCCTGCCGGCCAGCAGGGCCGTCTTATCTCCATGGAGGGCATGCTGCTACTCGGCTACGGTCCTCGTACCCCCCACGCCATCCGCACACTACACGAAGCGCTCGCTGGCGCCATGAGCACGGCTAGGGAAGCTTCACCGTGAGCGCGACGATCCTGCGCAGAGGCATTCTGCGGTCAACGGCTTCCCGCCAGCCGCTGATACTGGCGGGGCTCGGCGCGCTGGCACTCGCCCTGGCGCTGGCCGAGCTGATGCTCGGTCCCGTACCGATCGACGGCACCCGGCTATGGGCGGCACTCGCCGGCCAAGGGGAGCCGCTGGACGCCAGCATTCTCTGGCAGATTCGTCTGCCCAGGCTGACCCTGGGCCTGGCGGTGGGCATGGCTCTTGCTCTCTCCGGCACCGCGCTGCAGGGGATGCTGAGAAATCCGCTCGCCGACCCCGGCCTGATCGGCATCACGGCGGGGGCCTCGATCGGGGCCGTCAGCGCGATCGTGCTCGGCGGGCTGAGCAGCCCGGAGCTGCCTGCGCTAGCTCAGGGTGCGCTGCTGCCGCTGGCGGCGTTTATCGGCAGCACGGTTGCCATGGCATGCGTGTTCACACTCTCCCGCTGCGGGGGCGAAACCTCCGTGGCCATGCTGATCCTGATCGGCATTGCCATCAATACCATCGCCGGCGCCCTGCTGGGCGTACTGGTGTATATCGCCGACGACCAGGCGCTGCGCGATCTCACCTTCTGGACCATGGGGGACTGGGTCACGCCGGCTGGCCGGTCGTATTGATGGCGCTGGGCATCACCCTGGCGATGACCCCGGTCTTCTGGTGCCAAGCGCGTGGGCTGGACCTGTTTCAGCTGGGAGAGCGGCAGGCCTTTCACGCCGGGCTGGATGTGGAACGCAGCAAGCGCCGCCTGGCCTTGGCCGCCGCACTGTGCGTCGGCGCGGTCACCGCGGCCGCCGGCCCCATCGGCTTCATCGGCCTGGTCGCCCCCACCTGGCACGGCTACTGATCGGCCATGGCCACCGCTGGGTGCTGCCGGCGGCCGCCCTGCTGGGTGTCAGCCTGGTGCTGGGCGCCGACCTTGCCGTGCGCCTGACGATTCCGCCTCAGGAGCCCCCCATCGGCATCGCCACCAGCCTGATCGGCGGGCCCTTCTTCCTCTGGCTGTTGACGCGACGCTCCAGGAGCCTTTCACATGCTTGAAGCCAAAGCCTTAACCCTGGTAAAGGGCGGCAAGCGGCTGCTCGACAACATCGACCTGCAACTACGCCCCGGTGAGTTCGTGGCGGTGCTGGGACCCAATGGCGCCGGCAAATCCACGCTGATGCACTGTCTCAGCGGCGCCGAGCAGGGAACTGGCGAAGTGCGCATGGACGCCCGTTGCCCCAGCGCACTCAGCGCCTTCGAGCTGGCGATGCAGCGTGCCGTGCTGGAGCAGACGCCGAGAGTCATTGCCCCGTTCAGCGTCGAAACGCTGGTGCAGCTTGGCATTCCGCAGGAGCTGACGAGTCATGAGGTCACCGCGATCACCGACCGGGCACTGCGACGGCTCGACCTGGAGGCACTAAGACAGCGCCCGATAGCCCGGCTCTCCGGCGGCGAGCAGCATCGCACCCACATGGCCAGAGTCATGGCGCAACTGTGGGCCGGTCAGCGGCTCGGCGGTGGGCGCTATCTGCTCATCGATGAGCCTACCGCCAGCCTCGACCTGCAGCATCAGATCACGGTACTCAAGGCGGCCCGAAACGCCGCCGCGCAAGGGGTCGGCGTTCTGGCCATACTCCACGATATCAGCCTGGCCGCCAGCGTGGCCCAGCGCATCGTGCTGCTCAAGCGCGGACGGGTCGTCGCCGACGGCTGCCCACGGGCGATCTTGACCGGCCCACGCCTGAGTGAGCTCTATGGGGTGCCCATCCGGGTCCAGCAAGAGGGTGACAGCCTCACGGTAACCCCTCATTATTCGGCGTGCTGGGCAACCGCCTGAGCGAACCACATCACCCGCCGAGTATCTCCAGCCGCTCCCCGCCCAGCCAGATCAGGCGCAGGGCGAGAAGGGTGAGAACCCACTTGAAGATGGCATCGAAGCGATGATCGCTGAGCCGATGCAGCAGCCGCAGGCCCAGCCAGGTGCCGGCGAAGCCCACCGCCACCATCGCCAGCATCAGCCCCAGCCAGTCGCGGAACACGAATCCAGCCACGCCGAACACGAAGGCTTTGGTGAGATGCTGGGCGCTCATGCAGGCGGCGAAGGTAGCCACCCGCGGCAGGCGCGCCGCGAAGTGCTGCTGGATCACCGCGGCCACCAGTGGGCCTGTGGCCCCTACCAGGCTGGAGAGGAACGTAGTGAGCCCCCGGCCAGCAGGGTGCCGGCGCGCCCCAGCAGCGCCCGCGGCCAACCCGGCCCCCAGCAGGCGTAGAGCACGAAGGCGGCGATACACAGCTCCAGCACCCCGGGCGGCAGGCGCACCAGCAGCCAGGCGGCGGCCAGGGCGCCCAGCACCACGCCGGGCAGGAAGGCGGCCAGCAGGCCGCGATCCAGGTGGCGCCAGGTCATCAGCGCTCGGCCGCCGTTGGAGCCCAGCTGGACCATGCCGTGCACCGGGATCAGCGCCGTCGCGGGCATCACCTGCGCCATGGTCATGATCAGCAGGGAGCCCCCACCGATGCCTGCGGCGGCGGAGATCATCGAGGTGAAGGCGGACAGCGCCACCAGCCCCAGGTTGATTCCGCCCGACAGCGGTGAGAGCCACTCCAGCATCAGCGCCGTCCGTTCACTCGATGCGCCCCTCCTCGACGCCGTGACAGGCCACTTCGCTGCCGTCGCTTCTGGCAATCAGCTGCGGCACTTCCCGCTGACAGCGCTCGTTGGCATGGGGGCAACGCGGATGGAAGGCGCAGCCCGAGGGAGGATGCACCGGGTTGGGCACCTCGCCTTCGATCATGGTGCGCTCCTTGCCCGCGCCCTCCAGGGACGGCACCGCGGCCAGCAGCATCTTCGAGTAGGGGTGGTGCGGCGTGGCAAAGAGCTGCTCGGCGGGGGCGATCTCGGCGATGCGCCCCAGGTACATCACCGCGATGCGATCGGCCATGTGCTTGACCACCGCCATGTCATGGCTGATGAACAGGTAGGTCAGCCCATACTGATCCTGCAGGTCACGCATCAGGTTGAGGATCTGCGCCTGCACCGACACGTCCAGCGCCGAGGTGGGCTCGTCGCAGATCATGAACTCCGGCTCGTTGGCCAGCGCTCGGGCAATCGAGATGCGCTGACGCTGGCCGCCGGAGAACTCGTGAGGGTAGCGGTTGGCGTCGGGCGCCGACATGCCCACCTGCTCAAGCAGCTCGCCCACTCTCCGGCGGCGCTCGGTGGCGCCGAGCTCGGGCGGAAGACCCGCAGCGGCTCGCCGATGACGGCGCCCACCCGCCACAGCGGGTTAAGGCTGGCGTAGGGGTCCTGGAAGATCATCTGGAAGCGCCTGCGCACCGCCGCGGCCTGGCGCCCGGTGCGGCTCGCCAGGTCGCTGATCTCCTCGCCGTCGAACACCAGCTTGCCACGAGTCAGGCCGTAGAGCCCCACCACCAGCCGGGCCACCGTGGACTTGCCACAGCCCGACTCGCCCACCAGCGCCAGGGTCTCGCCGCGGCGGATGGCGAAGCTCACCCCGTCCACCGCCTTGAGGGTCAGCTTCTCGCCGCGCTCCAGCACCCGGTTGAGCCAGGGCTTGGAGACATCGAAGTGACGCGCCAGGTCATGAGCTTCCAGCAGGGTGTCACCCGACGCCGCCGCCGTCTTCTTCACTGCGGTATCAGCGCACATGGCTCACCTCCTCTCCTGCGACTGTTGCCGCTGACCGCGGCGGCAGCGGATCGTCCGGGTCGTGCAGCCAGCAGGCCGCCTGGCCGGCCCCGGCCGGCATTAGGTCCGGACGCTCGCGCCGGCAGCGCTCCTGGGCATGGGGGCAGCGCGGGTTGAAGGCGCAGCCCTCGGGAATCGCCGCCAGCCGCGGCATGGCCCCCTCGATCTGGTAGAGCCTATCGAGACTCTTCTCGATACCGGGGATCGAGGCCATCAGCCCCTCGGTGTAGGGGTGCTGAGGGTGGCGGATCACCTCGTCCACCGGCCCGATCTCGATGAGTCGCCCGGCATACATCACCGCCACCCGGTCGGCGGTCTCGGCGATCACCCCCATGTCGTGGGTGACCAGCATCACCGCGGTGCCGTGCTCGGCACAGAGGCGCTTGAGCAGCGCCAGGATCTGCGCCTGCACCGACACATCCAGGGCCGTGGTGGGTTCGTCGGCAATGATGAACTCCGGCTCGGCGGCCAGCGCCAGGGCAATCACCACCCGCTGGCGCATGCCCCCGAGAACTGGTGGGGATAGGCGGCAAGGCGCGTCTCCGGCGCCGGAATGCCCACCTCGCGCAGCAGCTCCAGAGCCCGCTCCCGGGCCTGCTTCTCGTTCATCGGCAGATGGGCGCGAATGGTCTCCACCAGCTGATCGCCGATCGAGAAGAGCGGATTGAGGCTGGTCAGCGGATCCTGGAAGATCATGCCGATATGGCGGCCACGCAGCGGCACGAACTGCTCTTCCGGCAGGTTATCGATACGCTTGCCACCCAGGCGCACCTCGCCGTCGGCGATACGGCCAGGCGGCTCGAGCAGCTGAATCACCGCATTGCCGGTCATCGACTTGCCCGCACCGGACTCGCCCACCACGCCGAGGACCTCCCCCGGGGCGATATCGAAGGAGACGTCGTCGAGCGCCACCAGGGTGCCGTGGCGGGTGGGAAACTCCACCCGCAGATGCCGCACGCTAAGGACCGGCGTCTCACCCTGTTCGCCCCTGGCCTGGGGCGCGGGGCGTGGATTATCGGAGCTTGGGGTTGAGGACATCACGCAACCAGTCTCCCAGCAGATTGACGGAGAGCGCCAGCATCAGCAGCGCCACCCCGGGGAAGAGCAGGATCCACCACTCTCCCGAGAACATGTAGTCCTGGCCGACCCGGATAAGGGTGCCCAGGCTCGGCTGGGTGGCCGGCATGCCGACCCCCAGGAACGACAGCGTGGCCTCGGCGATGATGGCCAACGCCAGGCCGATGGTGCCGATCACCAGCACCGGACGCATCACGTTGGGCAGGATATGCTGGAACAGGATCTTGGGCGCCGGCAGGCCGATGACCCGCGCCGCCTGCACGTACTCCTTGCCCTTCTCGACCATGGTGGCCCCGCGCACCGCCCTGGCGTACTGCACCCAGTCGGAGAGGCCGATGGCGATGATCAGCACGATGATCGCTACCTCGGCATGCATCGAGCGCGGCAGGAAGCCGCGGATCACGCCGAAGATCAGCAGCGCCATCAGGATCGACGGGAAGGTGAGCTGGACATCGGCGATGCGCATGATCAGGGCATCGCGCCAGCCACCGCGGAAGCCCGCCATCAGGCCGAGCGCGGTGCCCAGCACCAGGGCGAAGAGTACCGCGGCGAAGCCCACCAGCAGCGAGATGCGCGAGCCGTAGAGAATCGCCGAGAAGACGTCGCGCCCCTGGCTGTCGCTGCCCAGCAGATAGAAGTTGCCGGTGAACTCCGAGGTCGTCAGTGGCGCGCTGAAGGCGTCGATCAGTTCCAGCTCCCGCGGATCGAAGGGATTCTGCGGCGCGATCCAGGGGCAAAGAGCGCCCCGGCGAACATGATCAGAGTCACCAGGGTAGCCAGAATGACCACCGGCTGGCGCTTCCAGGAGTAGACGATGTCGCTCTCCAGGAAAGTGCGCCACTTGCTCGGCTTGGGCGGTAGATGGGCGCCTCCGGCGTCGGTTTCGGTTGCTGGCTCATTTGCCACCTCCCTGCGCGCGCAGGCGTGGATCCACGGCGTAGTAGAGCAGGTCCACCACCAGGTTGATGACCACGAACACCAGACCGATCATCATCAGATAGGCGGCCATGACCGGGATATCGACGAAGCGCACCGCGGTAATGAACAGCGCCCCTACCCCTGGCCACTGGAAGACCGTTTCGGTGATGATGGCGAAGGCGATGATGGTGCCAAGCTGAAGGCCGATGATGGTGATCACCGGGATCATGGTGTTCTTCAGCGCATGACGCAGGTTGACCACCCGCTTGGAGAGCCCGCGGGCCCGGGCGAACTTGATGTAGTCGGTGCTGAGCACCTCGAGCATCTCGGCGCGCACCAGGCGCATGATCAGCGTCAGCTGGAAGAGCCCCAGAGTGATCGCCGGAAGGATCAGCGAGCGCAGCCCGCTGGCGGTGAGCAGCCCGGTGGTCCACCACTCTCCCAGGCGCACCGTTTGCCCGCGACCGAAGGCCGGCAGCCAGCCCAGCTCCACGGCAAACAGGTAGATCAGCAGCACCCCGATCAGGAAGGTCGGCAGCGAGACGCCGATCAGCGAGGTGGTCATGATGAACTTCGACAGCCAGCTGCGGCGACGCAGGGCGGTATAGATCCCCAGGCCGATGCCCATGACCACGGCGAAGATCGCCGAGATGATGGCCAGCTCCAGGGTCGCCGGCAGTCGCTCCATGATGAGATCGGTCACCGGGCGCGCCGAGCGGTAGGAAATGCCGAATTCGAACTGGGCGGCATTGACGATGAAATTCCAGAACTGCACCACCACCGGCTGGTCGAGACCGAGCTGGGCCCGCAGCGCGGCGCGATCGGCCTCGGTGGCCTCCTGCCCGAGCATGTTGAGCACCGGGTCGCCGACGTAGTGGAACAGCGAGAAGGCGATAAGCGCGACCACGAACATCACGAAGATGGCCTGCAGCACGCGCTGGATCAGAAACGCTAGCATGGGATCACCAAATAACGACGATACCCCTGGCCGCTTGTGGCGGCCAGGGGTCGTGCCTCGAGAGACTTACTGGTTGAACTTCAGATATTTGAAGTGCGGCGTGTTCTCGCTCTGCACCTGGAAGTCGATATCGTCGCGCATCGACCAGGTCAGCATCTGATGGTGGATCGGGATGTAGACGATCTCGTCATGCACGATCTGCCAGGCTTCCGCGATCATCTCGTTGCGCGCCGCCTCGTCGGTCTCCTGGCCCATGGCCACGGTCAGCTCGTCGACCCGCTCATCGCTGTAGCCGGTGAAGTTCCAGGTGCCGCGATCCTCCTCCTTGGTGTGGTAGAGGTAGTTGAAGACGTACTCCGAGTCCATGGTGGGCACGCCCCAGCCGAGCATGTAGAAGTCATACTCGCCGCGGGCCAGCTCCGCGAAGTGCAGCGAGCGGGTCTGGGCCACCAGGTCCACGGTGATGCCGATGCGCGCCAGCATGCTGACCACCGCCTGGCAGATCTGCTCGTCGTTGACGTAGCGGTCGTTGGGGCACTGCAGGGTGACGCGGAAACCGTCGCCGTAGCCGGCCTCTTCCATCAGCTGCTGGGCGCGGCCCACATCAGCCGGCAGCACCACATCCATCTCCTCGCTGTAGCCGTTGACGAAGGGCGGCGCGATCATCCCGGCGGGTTCGGAGTTGCCGCGCATCACCGCGGTCTGAATGGTGTTGGCATCCACCGCCAGGTTGATCGCCTCGCGCACGCGGCGGTCGGCGAAGGGATTGTCGTCGGTGTCGACGGTCTCTAGCGTGGCCGAGGCCAGGTCCATGCCCAGGAAGATGGTGCGGTTCTCGGCGCCCTGCTCGTTCTTCAGACCCGGGGCGTTGGCCAAACGCTCGATGTCCTGTACCGGGGTCTCCTGGAGCAGGTCGACCTCACCGGAGAGCAGCGCCGCCACCCGAGTGGCCGACGATTCGATGGGGGTGAACACCAGCCGCGTGATCTCCATCGGGTAGTGATCGATGCCCCAGTAGTCGTCGTTGCGCACGAAGACGGTGCGCACGTCCGGCTCGCGGCTCTCGACCCGGAAGGGGCCGGTGCCGTTGGCGTTGCGCACCGCATAGGTCTCTTCCCCGGCGGCGTAGTTCTGCGGGTCCTCGACGCCGTGCTCCTCGGCCCACTCACGGCTCATGATGAACAGGTTGGTGAGGTTGTTGGGCAGCAGCGGATTGGGGTCGTGGGTCTCCACGTGCACGGTGTAGTCGTCGGCAGCGCGCACCTCAGCGATGGAGGTGAGCAGGCCGCGCATGTCGGCGTGCTCGTGGCGGGCGCGGTTGAGGGAGAAGACCACGTCGTCGGCGGTCAACGACTGCCCCTCGTGGAAGGTCACGCCCTCGCGGATCTCGAACACCCAGATCTTGGGGTCGTCCGGGTGAACATACCAGTCGGTGGCCAGGCCCGGCTGGTAGGCTACGTCCATGTCCTGATAGATGAGAGTGTCGAAGATCTGGTGGTTGACCGAGTGGGTCGGCCCCTCGTTCTGGGAGTGGGGGTCCATGGTCAGGCTGTCCGCGGAGCGGGTCCAGCGCAGGGTCTCGGCATGAGCGGCGGAGGCCAGCATGGCACCAATCACGGCGCTGGCCAGTACGGTCTTCTTGAGCATCTTGTTGTTCCTCGTTCAAGCGTTTGATGGGCTCTCGCCCTTGGCGTCGTTTTTCCCACACCTTAGTCAAGATTGCCAGCCCGACGAGGAACGCGGCTTTCAGCGTTATTTCGACTCTGGTCCTTGCATCAGCCCCATGCCGAGACAGCTCGCCGCCCGATCTACCGCTCGAAGACCACGGTGCGCCTGGCGTGGAGGAAGACGCGGCGCTCCACGTGCAGGGCCACGGCCCGGGCCAGGGTCAGGCACTCGATGTCGCGCCCCTTGGCCACGAGGTCCTCCGGATAGTCGGCGTGGCTCACGGGCTCGATCCCCTGGGTGATGATCGGCCCTTCGTCCAGGTCGTCGTTAATGTAGTGGGCGGTGGCGCCGACCAGCTTCACGCCCTTCTCATAGGCCTGGTGGTAGGGCTTGGCGCCCTTGAAGCCGGGCAGCAGGGAGTGGTGAATGTTGATCGCGCGGCCGCTGAGCTTCTCGCACATCTCGCTGGAGAGCACCTGCATGTAGCGGGCCAGTATCACCAGCTCGGCGCCGGTCTCCTCGACCACCGCCCACACCTGCGCCTCCTGCTCGGGCTTGGTGTCGGCGGTGATCGGGAAGTGGTGATAAGGGATGTCGTGCCACTCCGCCAGGGGCGCCAGGTCCGGGTGGTTGGAGACGATGGCGCGAATGTCGATGGGCAGCTGGCCGATACGGTAGCGATAGAGCAGATCGTTGAGGCAGTGATCGGCCTTGGAGACCATGATCACCACCGGCATGCGGGTGCCCGGGGGGTGAGCTCGAAGAGCATGTCGAACTCGGCGGCCCGACCCGCGAACTCGGCCTCGAAAGCCGCCTGATCGAACCCGTCCGCCTCGGGACGAAACTCCGTGCGGATAAAGAAGCGCCCGCTCAGGCGGTCGTCGAAGGAGTGCTGCTCGGTGATATAGCAGCGGCGCTCCTTGAGAAAGCGCGTGACCACGTCCACGGTGCCGAGCTGGCTCGGGCACTGGGCGGTGAGGATCCAGGTATTGACACTACGGCTCATTACTAACTCTCCTATCACCAGAGGCCCGGATTATCGTTCTTGGGGCTGATCCGGCGACAGGTCTATGCGGGGCGCTGTGAATACCTCCCTGTACGCTACCGATTCCATCCCTGGAATCGGACCCCCGCTGCGACCTGCCCCCGGCGCCCCTCGTCCTACCCAATAGCGGGACGGGTGGAAAAGGCTCAGCGCTCGACGCCGATAGCGTACTCCGCGCCCGCATCCAGAATCCAACGATAGCAGTAGTCGGCGAAGCTGCGGCGCAGCACCAGCTCCCAGCGATGCTCGCTGGGCCGACGCAGGATCAGGTTGGCCTTGGCGAACACCGTGGTGACGCCCTTGCCCACCGGAAAGGCGTCCGGGTGCACGTCGTAGGGCGTCGACTTCATCAGAAGCTCCCGGGCCATCTCGCCCTCGAGCTCGATCAGGGTCTGACCGCCGCTGACGTTGACGATGGCGTAGTGGGCGTCGCCCAGCGCCTCGCGCAGCTTGCCCTCCAGGGCGAACTCCTCGCCGCCGGGGACGATCAGGAGCCACTCGTCGGGGAGAGCCACTGGATCGAGCGCTCGCCGCCGTCGTCATGGGCCAGGGTATTGGGGCGCCCCGGCAGGCCGAAGCCGAGCACCTGGCGGACGGCCTCGTCGATGACGATGGCCCCGCCGCGCAGGATCAGGTGACCCAGCATGGCGCGCTCGCGCAGCACCACGCGGCTCTTCTGGCTGACCGCCGGGCGGCCGGTCCTGTGATAGGACCAGGCCAGCGGGGACTCGGCGGGCACCTCGGTCTCGGGGCGCGCGTCGTAGAGGTTGAACCAGGTGGCAGTTTGCTCAGACATGCTGGCGCTCTCCCTTGGGATCGACAAAGATCGGGCTGACGATTTCGGCGGCGTGGGTCTTGCCGTCGGCCATGGGCAGGTAGACGGTCTCGCCCATCCGCGAGTGGCCGCCCTTGACCACGGCCAGTGCAAAGCCGCTCTTCAGGGTCGGGCTGTAGTAGCTCGAGGTCACGTGGCCCACCATGGGCATGGGGATGGCGTGATCCGGGTCGAAGACGATCTGGGCGCCCTCCTCCAGCACCACCGCCGGGTCCTTCGGCCTGAGGCCCACCAGCTGCTTGCGGTCGACGCGCCGGGTATCGGAGCGCGACAGGGCCCGCTTGCCCACCCAGGAGTAGGGCTTGTCGTAGCCGACCGCCCACTGCATGCCCAGGTCCTCCGGGGTCACCGAGCCATCGCTGTCCTGGCCGGCGATGATAAAGCCCTTCTCGGCGCGCAGGACGTGCATGGTCTCGGTGCCGTAGGGGGTCAGACCGTACTTCTCGCCGTGCTTGAACAGCGTCTTCCAGACGTGCAGGGCGTAGTTGGCCTGGACGTTGATCTCGTAGGCGAGCTCGCCGGTGAAGGAGATGCGGAAGACCCGCGCCGGCACCTCGGCGACCTTGCCCTCGCGCCAGTCCATAAACTTGAAGCTCTCCTTGGCCAGGTCGATGTCGGTGATCTCGCCCAGCAGGTTGCGCGCCTCGGGCCCGGTCACCGTCATGGTCGCCCAGTGGTCGGTCACCGAGGTGAAGGTGACGTCGAGCTCGGGCCACTCGGTCTGGTGCCACAGCTCCAGCCATTCCATGACCCCGGCGGCGCCGCCGGTGGTGGTGGTCATCAGGAAGTGGTTCTCGGCCAGGCAGCTGGTGGTGCCGTCATCCATCAGCATGCCGTCGTCCTTGCACATCAGCCCGTAGCGGGCACGACCGGGCGCCAGCTTGGCCCACTTGTTAGTGTAGATGCGACCCAGAAACTCCCGGGCATCCGGCCCCTGGATATCGATCTTGCCCAGGGTCGAGGCGTCGAGAATGCCGACCTTCTCGCGCACCGCCAGGCACTCGCGGGCCACCGCTTCCGCCATGCTTTCGCGTTCGCCGTTCGCGGCGTCGGGGCGTACTTGTGGAAAATACCAGGGGCGCTTCCACTGGCCCACGTCCTCGAACTCGGCGCCGTTCTCCACGTGCCACTGGTGCAGGGCGGTGTAGCGCTCGGGGTCGAACAGCTCACGGCAGTGGCGGCCGGCGATGGCGCCGAAGGTCACCGGCGTGTAGTTGGGCCGGAACACCGTGGTGCCCACCTCGGGGATCGACTTGTTCAGGCAGCGCGCGGCGATGGCCATGCCGTTGATGTTGCCGAGCTTGCCCTGGTCGGTGCCGAAGCCCATGGCGGTGTAGCGCTTGACGTGCTCGATGGACTCGAAGCCCTCGCGGGTGGCCAGCTCGATGGCCGCCGCGGTGACGTCGTTCTGCAGGTCGACGAACTGCTTGGGCGCGCGCAGGGTGGGCTTCTCGTGGGGCACCTGATAGAGCGCACAGGCCTTGCCCTCGCGGCGGGCATCGACCTGGGGCAGCTCGATGGCCTGGGCCGTGCGGCCCAGCGCGGCCAGCGCCTTCGCCGCCGCGGCCACGCCGTCGGCCAGCCCCTCGGCCAGGTCGTGGATCCCCCGGGCGCTGCCGGCGGCGTGCACGCCCTTCACCAGGCTGGGCACGAAGCCGAGGATCTCATCGTTCCAGGTGGGCCGGGCACCGGTGTGGGAAGCCAGGTGGATCACCGGGCTGTAGCCGCCGGAGCTGGCGATGGTATCGCAGGCCAGGGTCTCGGCCTGGCCGGTCACCTTGAACGCCTGGGCATCGAGGGTGGCCACCCGGGCACCGCTGACGCGGCTGCCTCCCTTGGCCTCGATCACCGCGGCGCCTTCGATGATGCGGATCCCGCGGGCGCGGGCCTGCTCCACCAGCTCGCCGTCCGGCGCCTGGCGCGCATCGACGATGGCCACCACCTCGCGGCCGGCGTCATCCCAGTCCAGGGCGGCGCGATAAGCGTGGTCGTTACTGGTGGAGAGCACCAGCTTGTTGCCCGGCACCACCCCGTAGCGGCGGATATAGGTGGAGACGGCGCCGGCCAGCAGGTTGCCCGGGACGTCGTTGCCGGCGTAGACCAGCGGCCGCTCGTGGGCACCGGTGGCCAGCAGCACCTGACCGGCACGCACGCGGTGCATGCGCGAACGGGAGGGGCGGCAGCCGTCCACGGTCGGCGAGGTCTCACCGAGATGCTCGGTGCGCCGCTCGTGCAGGGTCACGAAGTGGTGGTCGTGATAGCCGTTGGCGGTGGTACGGGCCAGCAGGGTGACGTTGTCGAGCCCGGCGAGTTCCTCCAGCACCTGCTCGGCCCACTGGGCGGCGGGCTGGCCGTCGAGCAGCTCGCGGCTGTCCAGCAGCGAGCCGCCCATCTCCTCCTGCTCGTCGGCCAGAATCACCCGGGCGCCGCTGCGGGCCGCGGTCAGCGCCGCGGCGAGGCCGGCGGGCCCGGCGCCGATCACCAGCAGGTCGCAGTGCTGGTTGAGGTGATCGTAGCTGTCCGGATCGGCTTCCATGGGGCTGCGGCCCAGGCCCGCGCCCTTGCGGATGTACTTTTCGTAGGTCATCCACATGGAGGCCGGCGCCATGAAGGTCTTGTAGTAGAAGCCCGGCGGCATGAAGCGACCGCCCAGCTTGCCCACCAGGCTCATGACGTCGCGCTGGACGTTGGGCCAGCCGTTGGTGCTGCGCGCGACGAGCCCGTCGAACAGCGCCTGCTGGGTGGCGCGCACGTTGGGCACCTGGGCCGCCTCGGTGCTGCCCAGCTGAACCAGCGCATTGGGCTCCTCGGCGCCGGCGGCGACGATGCCGCGCGGGCGCGAGTACTTGAAGCTGCGGTTGACGATATCCACCCCGTTGGCCAGCAGCGCCGAGGCCAGGGTGTCACCGGCATGGCCCTGGTAGCGCTTGCCGTTGAAGGTGAAGGTCAGCCGGCGGGAGCGATCGATGCGCCCGCCCTCGTTGAGGCGATTCGGCTGATTGGACGACTGGCTCATGCCTTGACTCCTTCCTTGCGCTCGACCACTTCCGCCCTGGAGGCGACGCTCTCGGCGGCCTCGGCCGGCCGGCCATCGGGATGCTCGGCGGTGAAGCGTGGCCGCTCGCCGACCTTGTAGCTCTCGAGGATCTCGTAGCTCACGGTATTACGCGTGACGTTGAAGAACTTGCGACAGCCGACGGCGTGCACCCACAGCTCGTGGTGAATGCCGCGCGGATTGTCACGGAAGAAGAGGTAGTCACCCCACTCCTTGTCGGAGCAGGCCTCGGGCTCCGCGGGGCGCGCGATGTGCGCCTGGCCCTTGGGACGGAACTCCTCTTCCTCGCGGTGCTCCTCGCAGTGGGGCAGTAGATAAGAAACATGGGATTGCCTCCTTAGTGAGCCACGCCGGCCGCACCGTGCTCGTCGACGAGAGCACCGGTATGGAAACGGTCGATGGAGAACGGGGCCGCCAGCGGATGGGCCTGGTTCTTGGCCAGGGTCCAGGCGAACACGTGGCCGGAGCCGGGGGTGGCCTTGAAGCCGCCGGTGCCCCAGCCGCAGTTGAAGAAGAGCCCCTTCACCGGCGTGGCGGAGAGGATCGGGCAGGCGTCCGGGCAGGTGTCGACGATGCCGCCCCACTGGCGGTTCATGCGTACCCGCGAGAAGATCGGGAACATCTCGACGATGGCCTGCAGGGTGTGCTCCACGGTGGGGTAGCTGCCACGCTGGCCGTAGCCGTTGTAGCCGTCGATGCCGGCGCCAATCACCAGGTCGCCCTTGTCGGTCTGGCTGATGTAGCCGTGCACGTGGTTGGACATCACCACCGTATCCAGCACCGGCTTGAGCGGCTCGGAGACCAGCGCCTGCAGCGGGTGGGACTCCAGCGGCAGCCGGAAGCCGGCCATCTTGGCCAGCACGCCGGAGTTGCCCGCTGCCACGCAGCCCACGGTCTTGGCCTCGATGTCGCCGCGGTTGGTGTGCACCCCGTAGACGCGGCCGTCGCGGATCTTGAAGCCGGTGACCTCGGTGTTCTGCAGCAGGTCGACGCCCAGCGCGTCGGCGGCCCGGGCATAGCCCCAGGCCACGGCGTCGTGGCGCGCCACGCCCGCCCGCGGCTGCCAGGAGGCGCCGAGGATCGGGTAGCGGGCGTTCTTCGAGCAGTCCATGATCGGCACGATCTCCTGGATCTCCTCGGGGGTGAGCACCACGCTGTCGATGCCGTTCAGGCGGTTGGCGTTGACCCGGCGCTGAACGTCGCGCATGTCCTGCAGGGTGTGGGCCAGGTTCATGACGCCCCGCTGGGAGAACATGACGTTGTAGTTGAGGTCCTGGGAGAGCCCCTCCCACAGCTTCATGGCGTGCTCGTAGAGGGCCGCCGACTCGTCCCACAGGTAGTTGGAGCGCACGATGGTGGTGTTGCGGGCGGTGTTGCCGCCGCCCAGCCAGCCCTTCTCCACCACGGCAACATTCTTGATGCCGTGCTCCTTGGCCAGGTAGTAGGCGGTGGCCAGGCCGTGGCCGCCGCCGCCGACGATGATCACGTCGTACTGCTTCTTGGGCGTGGGATTGCGCCACTGGCGCTCCCAGTTCTCATGGTGGCTGAGCGCGTGCTTGGCCAGCCCGAATCCTGAATAGCGTTGCATCTCGTCTCTCCTCGACCGGCCCCGGCGGGCGGGGCCGTTACCCTAGGCGTTCAGGCGGTGGCGGTTTCGTGGGCCGGGGCGGCGGTGGCGACCCCGTAGACCGGATGGCGCTCGCAGAGCGCGGCGACCTTCTCGCGCACCTCGGCCTCCACGGCATCGCTGTTGCGCTGCTCGGCCAGCACATCGAGGATGTCGCAGATCCAGCCGGCCAGCTCGGTGCACTCGGCCGCATCGAAGCCGCGGGTGGTCACCGCCGGGGTGCCGATGCGCAGGCCGGAGGTGACGAAGGGGCTCTGGGGGTCGTTGGGCACGGCGTTCTTGTTGACGGTGATATGGGCGCGGCCCAGCGCCGCGTCGGCGTCCTTGCCGGTCACGCCCTGCTTGATCAGCGAGACCAGGAAGAGGTGGTCGTCGGTGCCGCCGGAGACGACGTCATAGCCGCGCTCCACGAACACCCCGGCCATGGCCCGGGCGTTGTCGATCACCCGCTGCTGGTACTGGACGAAGTCCTGGCTCATGGCCTCCTTGAAGGCCACCGCCTTGGCGGCGATGACGTGCATCAGCGGACCGCCCTGCTGGCCCGGGAAGACCGCGCCGTTGAGCTTCTTGTAGAGGTCCGCATCGCCGTGGGCGGAGAGAATCAGGCCGCCGCGGGGGCCACGCAGGGTCTTGTGGGTGGTGGTGGTGACCACGTGGGCGTGGGGCAGCGGGCTCGGGTAGAGGCCGGCAGCGACCAGGCCCGCCACGTGGGCCATGTCGACCATGAACCAGGCGCCCACCTCGTCGGCGATGGCGCGGAAGCGGCGCCAGTCGACGACCCGGGCGTAGGCGGAGAAGCCGGCGATGATCAGCTTGGGCTTGTGGCTGCGCGCCAGGCGCTCGACCTCCTCGTAGTCGATCTCGCCGGTCTCCGGGTTCAGGCCGTACTGCACGGCGTGGTAGTGCTTGCCGGAGAAGTTCGGCGCCGCCCCGTGGGTCAGGTGGCCACCGTGGGCCAGGCTCATGCCCAGCACGGTGTCGCCCGGCTTGACCAGCGCCATGAAGGCCGCGGCGTTGGCCTGGGCGCCGGAGTGCGGCTGGACGTTGGCGTAGTCGGCGCCGAACAGGTCGCAGGCGCGGTCGATGGCCAGCTGCTCCACCACGTCGACGTGCTCGCAGCCACCATAGTAGCGCTTGCCCGGGTAGCCCTCGGCGTACTTGTTGGTGAGCTGGGTGCCCTGGGCCTCCATCACCGCCCGGCTGGCGTAGTTCTCGGAAGCGATCAGCTCGACGTGGGCCTCCTGGCGCACCACCTCATCGGCAATGGCGGCGGCGATCTGGGCATCGAAGGCGGCGAGAGACATCGGGTTCATGACTGACTCCTGTTGTTATCGGGGGTGGCAGGCTGTTCCTCGAATCTATCGGCGACCCGCCCACGTGAAAAATTTGAAATCCTTATGCGCAGATAACCGCTGCGCAGCCTGTCGGGCTCACAGGTCGATTAAAGGCCAGGGGGGCAAGAATGAATTGAACAAATGCGACAGGCTTGCTGAACGTACGCCGCGGGAACGCCGGCACTCTGCGTCTCTTCCGGCGGCGTCATGCCGAGGATCCGGGTCGGGGAGGCGAAGCCACCAAGGCTCCCCTAAGGCCTTGTAAGAATGGGTTCATCGCAGACTGGCGTGAACTGGCTCTGTGGGAGGGACGGTTCGACGCCTCGACTTCAGCTCGCGAAGTAGCGCGCAGCGCTACCCATGGGGCGCCTGCGGCGCCTTCGCCCGGCAGAGCCGGCCTCCCACCATAAAACCTGCCAAACATGTTCACGCTAAAGTGCGAAGAACCTTGAAAGAATGGCGCTCTTTTCCTGCCCGCCGCTATCCCGAGCGCTGGAGACGCTCGCCGATATGCGCGACCAGGTGGTCGACCAGCAGCCGGATCTTGGGCGACAGGTGTCGGTGGCGCGGGTAGACCGCCCACACCGCGGTATCGCGATACTGAAAGTCGCCGAGCACCGAGACCAGCTCGCCGGAGGTCAGGTAAGGCGCCACGTAGTAGTCCGGCAGCTGCGCCAGCCCGAGCCCCTTGAGGGCCGCATCGAGCAGCGCCGACCCCGAGTTGGCCTGCCAGCGCCCTTGGACCCTCACCTCGCGGCGGGAGCCGCGCACATCGAACAGCCAGAAGTCCCGCGAGCCGAGCAGGCAGCGATGGCGGGACAGCTCGGCCAGCGACTGGGGGCGGGCATGCTGAGCGAAATACTCCCGGGAGCCCACCACGTACTCCCGGCGTTCACACAAGCGTCGTGCGATCAGCGTCGAGTCCTTGAGCACGCCCATGCGGATGGCGATGTCATAGCCCTCCTCGATCAGCGCCACCTGGCGATTGGTGAAGTGCATCTGGACCTCGAGCTGCGGGTGCAGGCGCTGGAAGTCATTGACCAGCGGCGCCACGAAGCGCTCGCCGAAGGTGGTGGCCGAGGTCAGCTTGAGGAGCCCCTTGGGGCGGTGCTGCAGGTCGTCGATGGCGGCCTCGGCCTCGCGAAAGCCGTCGAACAGGCGGTGGCAGTGCTCATAGTAGAGAGTGCCGGCATCGGTGAGGCGGATCTGCCGGGTGGTCCGATAGAGCAGCTGGGTGCCCAGATGATTCTCCAGCTGGCCGACCAGGCGGCTGATATGCGAGGTGGACACCCTGAGGTGGCGGGCGGCGGCCGAGAAGGAGCCCAGCCGCACCACCTCGATGAAGGCCTCGATGCGATCCCAGCGTTGCATGACGGTCGATTCTCCGTGGGATTGTTGCCAGGTGGCAATAATCTTGTGAGCCAAGCCCCGTTTATCCCGCCTCCGCGGCTACCCTAGACTGGCGGGACACCGGCGTGGCGCTCGGCAGCCGCCGACCCACGCCTCGACGCATGGGTCTACAGGAGTCCACCAATGAAGTCACGCGCCGCCATCGCACTGCAACCCGGCCAGCCGCTGGAGGTCACCGAGATCGACGTCGAAGGGCCGAAGGCCGGCGAGGTGCTGGTGCGCATCAAGGCCACCAGCGTCTGCCACACCGACGCCTACACCCTGTCCGGCGCCGATCCCGAGGGCAATTTTCCGGCGGTGCTCGGCCACGAGGGCGCCGGCATCGTCGAGGAGGTGGGCGAAGGCGTCACCTCGCTGGCCGTCGGCGACCACGTCATCCCGCTCTATACCGCCGAGTGCGGCCAGTGCAAGTTCTGCCTCTCCGGCAAAACCAACCTGTGCGGCAGCGTGCGCGCCACCCAGGGCAAGGGCCTGATGCCCGACGGCACCAGCCGCTTCTCGCTGGACGGCAAGATGCTGCACCACTACATGGGCTGCTCCACCTTCAGCGAATACACCGTGCTCCCCGAGGTCTCCCTGGCCAAGGTCTCCAAGCAGGCGCCGCTGGACAAGATCTGCCTGCTGGGCTGCGGGGTGACCACCGGCATCGGCGCGGTGCTCAACACCGCCAAGGTGGAGCCGGGCGCCACCGTCGCGGTGTTCGGCCTGGGGGCCATCGGTCTCGCCGTGATCCAGGGCGCGCAGATGGCCAAGGCCGGCCGCATCATCGCCATCGACGTCAACCCGGACAAGTTCGAGCTGGCCCGCCAGTTCGGCGCCACCGAGTTCGTCAACCCCAAGGAGCATGCCGACCCGATCCAGCAGGTGATCGTCGACCTCACCGACGGCGGCGTCGACTACTCCTTCGAGTGCATCGGCAACGTCAACGTGATGCGCTCGGCGCTGGAGTGCTGCCACAAGGGCTGGGCGAGTCGATCATCATCGGCGTGGCCGGGGCCGGCGAGGAGATCTCCACCCGCCCCTTCCAGCTGGTCACCGGCCGGGTCTGGAAGGGCTCCGCCTTCGGCGGGGTCAAGGGGCGCAGCGAGCTGCCGGGCTACGTGGACCGCTACATGGCCGGCGAGCTCAAGATCGACGAGTTCATCACCCAGGATATGCCCTTCGAGCAGATCAACGAGGCCTTCGAGCTGCTGCATGCGGGCAAGAGCATTCGTACGGTACTGCATTATTAAATGCGCTTCGCTGATCCATGCCGATCAGCAAGTCATGCAGCACCGCTCAGGAACGGAGGCGTGCCATCTCATCACGGCGCTGCTGCGCAACAGCAGCGCCACTGTCTCGTTACCGACACTCACAGCGACCGCCGCATGCCAGTTTGCGACACGATTGTCGTGAATTACTGCATCCCGGTTTTTCGATAGGCAAATTTGAGCTGCGCTGACGCCGACAGAACGATTACCTTTCGATGGCATGCCCGTTAGCGACCTATGTCAGCGGCACGGCGCTGGCACATCCAATAACGATAACACCACTCCTCAGCCTCCCCAGGCCAACAATGCCGGAGTAATGCATGACCGACTCTCCTCAAACAGCCCGTCCTACTGCGACGCCTCAGACCCTGGGATTTCTTCTGCTGGACGACTTCACCCTGATCTCGCTGGCCTCGGCCATCGAACCGCTGCGCATGGCCAATCAGCTGGCCGGTCGTGAGCTCTACCGCTGGTACACCCTGACCCCGGACGGGGCGCCCGTGCGCGCCAGCGATGGCCTTCAGGTGACCCCGGATGCCGCCACCGGTATCCCGCTGGCGCTGGATACGGTGATCGTCTGCGGGGGCGTCGGGCCCAGCCGCAGCGTCCATCGCGAGCACGTCCATTGGCTTCAGGCCCAGGCACGCCAGTCGCGGCGCCTCGGCGCGGTGTGCACCGGCAGTTGGGCGCTGGCCAGTGCAGGGCTGCTTGACGGCTACGAGTGCAGCATCCACTGGGAGTGCCTGGCGGCCATGCAGGAGGCCTTCCCGAGGGTGGCGCTGACCACCCGGCTGTTCTCCATCGACCGTGACCGGGCCACCGCCTCAGGCGGCACCGCCCCCCTGGACATGATGCTCAACCTGATCGGCCGCGACCACGGCCGTGACCTCTCCGCCGGGATTTCGGAGATGTTCATCTACGACCGGGTGCGCAACGAGCAGGACCAGCAGCGGGTGCCCCTCAAGCACGTGCTGGGTACCACCCAGCCCAAGCTGCTGGAGATCGTCGCCCTGATGGAGGCCAACCTGGAAGAGCCCATCAGCCTCGACGAACTGGCGCAGTATGTCGATATCTCTCGGCGCCAGCTGGAGCGGCTGTTCCATAAGCACCTGCACTGCTCGCCGTCGCGCTACTACCTCAAGCTGCGGCTGACTCGAGCCCGCCAGCTGCTCAAGCAGACACCCATGTCGATCATCGAGGTCGCCTCGGCCTGCGGGTTCGTCTCCACGCCGCACTTCTCCAAGCGCTATCGCGAGTATTTTGGCATACCGCCCCGGGATGAGCGGCTGGGGACCTCGCGTCCCAAACAGCGCGCCGAGGTGACGGTAGCGCTGCCCCTAGCCGCAGCCAGCGTGCCCCAGGAACCGGTCTCGAGCGCGGTGCTGGCCCTGGCCCAGGCGCGCGGCGAACCCACCTACGCCAGCGTGCCGATCTAGATCTAGGTCTTTCACCTTTCCTTGCATGAGCGCGTGCCCCGGCCCTCGGGGCACGCGACTCTTTTCACGGCCCCGATGAGGTCTGCACGGCCTGCTTGTCGAGATCACGACAGCCGTGACGCTTTTGGAATTCCCCCTGTCGTTTCCAAGCGTCGGCCCGCTTCAGGGCGGCGCTATGCTGCCGGCAAATCAACAGCACTGCCGGAGCAGCCAACATGTCCCCGTCCGACCTGCATAACGACGCCATCGTCATCGACGGCCTGATCATCGCCAAGTGGAACCGTGAGCTCTTCGAGGACATGCGCCGTGGCGGCCTCACCGCCGCCAACTGCACCGTCTCGGTCTGGGAGGGCTTCCAGGCCACCGTGGACAACATCGTCAGGACCAACCAGCTGATGGCCGAGTGCAGCGACCTGGTGCGGCCGGTACGCACCACCGCGGACATCACCCGGGCCAAGGAGGAGGGCAAGACCGGCATCATCTACGGTTTCCAGAACGCCCACGCCTTCGAGGACCAGATCGGCTACGTGGAGATCTTCAAGCAGCTCGGCGTGGGCATCGTGCAGATGTGCTACAACACCCAGAACCTGGTGGGCACCGGCTGCTACGAGCGCGACGGCGGTCTCTCCGGCTTCGGCCGCGAGATCGTCGCCGAGATGAACCGTGTCGGCATCATGTGCGACCTCTCCCACGTGGGCGGCAAGACCTCCGAGGAGGTGATCCTCGCCTCCGAGAAGCCGGTCTGCTACTCCCACTGCCTGCCCTCCGGCCTCAAGGAGCACCCGCGCAACAAGTCCGACGAGGAGCTGAAGTTCATCGCCGACCACGGCGGCTTCGTCGGCGTGACCATGTTCACCCCCTTCCTGCGCGCCGGCATCGACGCCACCGTCGACGACTACGTCGAGGCCATCGAGTACGTGATGAACATCGTCGGCGAGGACGCCATCGGCATCGGCACCGACTTCACCCAGGGCCACGGCCAGGACTTCTTCGAGTGGCTCACCCACGACAAGGGCTACGCCCGCCGCCTGACCAGCTTCGGCAAGATCATCAACCCCGAGGGCATCCGCACCATCGGCGAATTCGGCAACCTCACCGAAGCGCTGCTGCGTCGCGGCTTCAGCGAGCGCCAGACCCGCAAGATCATGGGCGAGAACTGGGTCCGAGTACTGAAGGACGTTTGGGGAAACTGATCTAGCAAAGGCCGACACCGGATGCATTCGGGGCGCCGGGGCAGGCCGAAGAGGAGGTCATTTGCCATGGATGGCAAATGTAGCGCCCAGGGATGGGTTTACAGCGCCTCCTCGCAGGCCTGCCGCCGGAACAGCCCCCGAAACCGCCAAGCCAGATGGCGACTGCCAAGAACAACGATTATTGAGGAATGAGACCGTGACCAAGATGGCCCCCGAACTGCCCATCGACGTGGATAGCGAAACCGGCGTCTGGACCACCGACGCCCTGCCCATGCTCTATGTGCCGCGGCACTTCTTTATCAATAACCATGTGGCCGTGGAGGAGGCGCTGGGCGCCGAAACGTACGCCGAGATCCTCTACCACGCCGGCTACAAGAGCGCCTGGCACTGGTGCGAGAACAACGATTATTGAGGAATGAGACCGTGACCAAGATGGCCCCCGAACTGCCCATCGACGTGGATAGCGAAACCGGCGTCTGGACCACCGACGCCCTGCCCATGCTCTATGTGCCGCGGCACTTCTTTATCAATAACCATGTGGCCGTGGAGGAGGCGCTGGGCGCCGAAACGTACGCCGAGATCCTCTACCACGCCGGCTACAAGAGCGCCTGGCACTGGTGCGAGAAGGAGGCCGAATTGCACGGCCTGGAAGGCGTCGAGGTGTTCGAGCATTACATGCAGCGCCTCTCCCAGCGCGGCTGGGCAAGTTCGTCACCGAGGCCATCGACCTCGATGCCGGTACCGCCCGGGTGCGCCTGGAACACAGCGCCTTCGTCTATCAGCTCGGCAAGGTGGGTCGCAAGATCGAGTACATGTTCACCGGCTGGTTCGCCGGGGCCATGGACCAGATCCTCGCCGCCCGGGGCAGCGACCTGCGCACCGTCGCCGAGCAGACCCAGAGCGCCGCCGAGGAAGGCTGCGAGGTGGGCATTTTCGAGACCAAGCCGCTGACCGGCGCCATCCGCTGATCCCGGAACGAGGAGAGAGAACCATGGCATTCGACGCGATCTTCCAGCCGATCCAGATCGGCAAGCTCACCATCCGCAACCGGGTCGTCAGCACCGCCCACGCCGAGGTCCACGCCACCGACGGCGGCATGACCACCGAACGCTACGTCAAGTACTACGAGGAGAAGGCCAAGGGAGGCTGCGGGCTGGCCATCTGCGGCGGCTCCTCGGTGGTCTCCATCGACAGTCCCCAGGCCTGGTGGAGCTCGGTGAACCTCGCCACCGACCGGATCATCCCGCACTTCCAGAACCTCGCCAACGCCGTCCACCAGCACGGCGGCAAGATCATGATCCAGATCACCCACATGGGGCGCCGCTCCCGCTGGGACGGCTACAACTGGACCACCCTGCTCTCGCCCTCCGGGATCCGCGAGCCGGTGCACCGCTCCACCTGCAAGACCATCGAGGAGGAGGAGATCTGGCGCATCGTCGGCGACTTCGCCCAGGCCGCGCGCCGGGCCAAGGAGGGCGGCCTCGACGGCGTCGAGCTGTCCGCCGTGCACCAGCACCTGATCGACCAGTTCTGGAGCCCGCGGGTCAACAAGCGCGAGGACCAGTGGGGCGGCAGCTTCGAGAATCGCATGCGCTTCGGCATGGAGGTGCTCAAGGCGGTGCGCGCCGAGGTGGGCGACGACTTCGCGGTGGGCATGCGCATCTGCGGCGACGAGTTCCATCCGGACGGCCTCTCCCATGAGGACATGAAGCAGATCGCCGCCTACTACGACGCCACCGGCATGCTCGACTTCTTCGGCGTGATCGGCTCCGGCTGCGACACCCACAACACCCTGGCCAACGTCATCCCCAACATGTCCTTCCCGCCGGAGCCCTTCCTGCACCTGGCGGCGGGCATCAAGGAGGTGGTCAGCGTCCCGGTGATCCACGCCCAGAACATCAAGGATCCCAATCAGGCGCAGCGTATCCTCGAGGGGGCTATGTGGACCTGGTGGGCATGACCCGGGCCCATATCGCCGACCCGCACATCATCGCCAAGATCAAGATGGGCCAGATCGACCAGATCAAGCAGTGCGTGGGCGCCAACTACTGCATCGACCGCCAGTACCAGGGCCTCGACGTGCTCTGCATCCAGAACGCCGCCACCTCCCGGGAGTACATGGGCCTGCCGCACATCATCGAGAAGTCCGAGGGGCCCAAGCGCAAGGTGGTGGTGGTGGGCGGCGGTCCCGGCGGCATGGAGGCGGCCAAGGTGGCGGCCGAGCGCGGCCATGACGTCACCCTCTTCGAGGCCGCGGAGCAGCTCGGCGGCCAGATCACCATCGCCGCCCAGGCCCCGCAGCGCGACCAGATCGCCGGCATCACCCGCTGGTATCAGCTGGAGCTGGCGCGCCTCAAGGTCGACCTGCGCCTGGGCACCCGCGCCGACGAGGCCACGATCCTAGACCTCAAGCCGGACATCGTGGTGCTGGCCACCGGCGGTCAGCCCTTCCTCAGCCAGTACCCGGAGTGGGGCTACTCGGAGAAGGCCGAGGAGAGCCTGGTGGTGAGCACCTGGGACGTGCTCTCCGGCAAGGTCGCCCCGGGCAAGAACGTGCTGATCTATGACGCCATCTGCGAGTTCTCCGGCGTCTCGGCGGCGGACTACCTGGCCGACAAGGGCGCCAAGGTGGAGATCGTCACCGACGACATCAAGCCCGGCGCGGCGGTGGGCGGCACCACCTTCCCCACCTACTACCGCAGCCTCTACGAGAAGGAGGTGATCATGACCTCCGACCTGATGCTGCATAAGGTCTACCGCGAGGGCGACGGCCTGGTCGCGGTGCTCGAGAACGAGTACACCGGCGCCCTGGAGGAGCGGGTGGTGGACCAGGTGGTGGTGGAGAACGGCGTGCGCCCCGACGAGGCCCTCTACTACGCCCTCAAGGGGCAGTCCCGCAACAAGGGCCAGGTGGACCTGGAGGCGCTCTACGCCGCCCAGCCCCAGCCGTGCCTGAGCGAAGCGGGCGACGGCTTCCTGCTGTTCCGCCTGGGCGACTGCACGGCGCCGCGCAATACCCACGCGGCCATCTACGACGCCCTGCGGATCTGCAAGGACTTTTAACCCCAGCCATAAGCTGTAAGCCGGAAGCTGTAAGTGGGGAGGTAACTTACCGCTTACAGCTCAAGGCTTACGGCTTTTCATCGAGGAAGCCGAGATGCTCGAGACTCTGCTGCCGATATTGATCTTCGCCGCCCTGGGCCTGGCGGCGATCGGTGCCGTACGCCGTATCCGCCTGTGGCGTCAGGGGCGCCCCGCCGCCGTGCCGCTGTTCAAGGGCCTGGCCGCCCTGCCGCGTCGCTACCTAGTGGACCTGCACCATGTGGTGGAGCGCGACAAGGTGATGTCCAATACCCACGTGGCCACCGCCGGCGGCTTCGTGGCCGCCGCCGTGCTGATGATCCTGGTGCATGGCCTGGGGCTGGGCTCTTCAGAAGCACTGGGGGCGTGCTGGGCTGGCCGCTGCTGGCGACCAGCGCCGCCATGTTCGTGGGTAGCCTGTTCGTGGCGCGGCGCCGCCGCAACCCGCCGGCGCGCCTCTCCAAGGGGCCCTGGATGCGCCTGCCCAAGAGCCTGATGGCGTTCTCGGCGAGCGTGTTCCTGCTCACCCTGCCGACGCTGGGCATCCTGCCTGCCGGAACGGGCAGCGTGATCCTTGCCCTGGCGCTGGCCACGGTGCTGGTGTGGGGCCTGGGCGAAATGTTCTTCGGCATGACCTGGGCGGGCCGATGAAGCACGCCTTCGCCGGCGCCCTGCACTTGGCCTTCCACCGTCGCCCCGAGCGCTTTTCCACGAAGAAGGGGGCAGTGGCCGCTCCACCGGCCTCAAGGCGCTGGACCTGGAGGACGAGTCGGCGCCGCTGGGCGTCGAGAAGCCCGCCGACTTCACCTGGAACCAGCTGCTGGGCTTCGACGCCTGCGTGCAGTGCGGTCGCTGCGAGGCGGTCTGTCCGGCCTTCGCCGCCGGCCAGCCCCTCAACCCCAAGAAGCTGATCCAGGACATGGTGGTGGGCCTGGCCGGGGCAGCGATGCCAACTATGCCGGCTCTCCCTACCCCGGAAAACCCGTGGGCGAACACTTTGGCTCCCCCAAGGGCCCATTGTGGCGCGGGAAGGCACCGCCCTGGTGGATGCCGAGACCCTCTGGTCCTGCACCACCTGCCGCGCCTGCGTGGAAGAGTGCCCGATGATGATCGAGCACGTGGACGCCATCGTCGACATGCGTCGCCACCTGACCCTGGAACGGGGCCAGACCCCGGGCAAGGGCGCCGAGGTGCTCGACAACCTGATCGCTACCGACAACCCCGGCGGCTTCGAACCCGGCTCCCGGCTGCACTGGGCGGCGGACCTCGAGCTGCCGATAATCGCCGAACTGAAGCAGGTCGATGTCCTCCTGTGGCTCGGCGATGGCGCCTTCGATATGCGCAATCAAAGGACGCTCAGGTCGCTGGTGAAGGTGCTGCGCGCGGCGGGGGTCGACTTCGCGGTGCTCGGCAACGAGGAGCGCGACAGCGGCGACGTGGCGCGGCGCCTGGGCGACGAGGCGACCTTCCAGTCGCTGGCCAAACGCAATATCGCCACCCTGTCCAAGTACCGCTTCCAGCATATCGTCACCTGCGACCCCCACAGCTTCCATGTGCTCGGCAACGAGTACGGCGAGCTGGGAGGCGTGTACGACGTCCGACACCACAGCACCTATATCGCCGAGCTCCTGGAGGCCGGGCGCCTCGAGCTGGCGAACTGGAAGGGCGGCAGCGTCACCTACCACGACCCCTGCTACCTGGGCCGCTACAACGGCGAGTATGAGGCGCCGCGCAGCGTGCTGGCGGCGCTGGGGATCGAGGTCAAGGAGATGGAACGTTCCGGCTTCCGCTCGCGCTGCTGCGGCGGCGGCGGCGGGGCCCCCATCACCGATGTTCCCGGCGAGCGGCGGATTCCCGATATGCGCATGAACGACGTCAAGGAGACCGGCGCCGAGCTGGTGGCGGTGGGCTGTCCCCAGTGCACCGCCATGCTCGAGGGCGTGGTGGACGGCCCCGCCGAGGTGCGCGATATCGCCGAGCTGGTGGCCGACGCTCTGGTTGTCCCCGCCGACGCCAAGACCCAGTCCCGCAGGGGCACGCCGTTGCCGAGGAGGTGAGCGCATGAGCGAGATTCGTCGTCGCGATCCACGCCGCGAGTGGATCGCCCGTAACCGTCTGCACCCCGAGCACGCCAGCGCGCTGGCTGAACTGGGAGAGGGGGCTGCCGCGGTAGAGTGGATGGGCCCCAATGGGGTGATGCGCAAGGCCCCCCATGCCATCGGCTTTATCGGCCCCGATGGCGTCAAGCGCATCGACCGCAGCGGCGCCCAGCAGGGCGGCCAGGCGGCGGGCGCGGCCCGCCAGGCGGCCCAGGATAGCCGTCGCCAGGTGGAGATTCCCGAACCGGCCTTTCTGGTGGCGGTGGTCCCGGAGCTCTCCGGCGGGCGGCTCTCCGGTCACGACAAGGACCTGCTGGGGCTGGCCCGGCGCCTGGCCGATGCCGACTCGGCGCGTCCCGGCGCCGTGCTGGCGGTGATATTTGGGCAGCACAAAGGCGAGGGGGGCGGCGAGCTTAAGAGCAGGCCTTCGGCGAGGCGGGCATCGATCGGCTGCTGCACCTCGAGGACGACGCCTACGCCGGCTTCGGCCCCGAGGCGCGGCTGGCGGCGCTCACCGCCGTGGAGCGGGAGCTGGCGCCGCGCCACTGGCTGCTCCCCGACTCGCCCCTGGGCGGGGCCGACCTGGGGCGGCGCCTGGCGCTGCGCCTGGGCGAGCGCCCCGCCACCGGGGTCTGGCAGCTCGAGGCCGATAGCGAGGCGCCGCTGGGCTGGCGCTGCACCGCCCGTGGCGCGGCGGAGCGCCTGGATATCCAGCGTCCCCTGCCCCGGGTCGCCCTGGCGCTGGCCGAGTGCGCCGAGCCGGTGGACGAGACCCGTCACGCCGCCGAGCCGCTGAGCCTGGCGGAGACGATCCCCAGCGCCTTCTCGCGAATCGAGGACCTGGGCCAGGTGGCGGTGGACCCCGCCGGGGTGGCGCTGGCCGAGGCGGAGTTCATCGTCTCCGGCGGCAACGGCGTCAAGGACTGGGAGGGCTTCCACCATGCCGCCAAGGTCCTGGGAGCGACGGAAGGCGCTTCCCGGGTGGCGGTGGACGACGGCTTCATGGCCCGCGACCGCCAGGTGGGGGCCACCGGTACCTGGGTCACCGCCCGGGTCTACCTGGCGGTGGGCATCAGTGGCGCCATTCAGCACCTGCAGGGTATCCAGACCTGCGACAAGGTGGTGGCCATCAACCTCGACCCGGGATGCGACATGATCAAGCGCGCCGACCTGGCGGTGATCGGCGATAGCGCCGAGATCCTCGCCGCCCTGGTGGCCATGGTGGAACAGCAGCGAGGAGGGCAGCGCGATGCGGCCTGAGCAGCAGGGAATCGAGGTGGCGGTACTGGTCTCGGTGGGGCGTCACCCCATCACCGGGCGCGCGCGGCACGCCGATCAGGATGCCCGGGGCCTGGAGCTGGCCCTGGGCCTGGAGCGCCGGCTGCCCGGCAGCCGGGTCAGCCTCTTGCATGCCGGCCCGCGTAGCGAGGAGAGCGAAGCGGCGCTGCGCGGCTACCTGGGGATGGGGCTCGATACCCTGACCCTGCTGGAGCAGGCCGAGGGCAGCGATGCCATCCCGGCCCTGTCCGAGCACCTGGCCGCGGCGCCGCCGCAGCTGGTGGTCACCGGCGCCCGGGCGGAGCGCGGCGAGGGCTCGGGACTCTTGCCCTATGCCCTGGCCGAGCGCCTGGGCTGGCCCCTGGTCAACGGCCTGGCCGCGGTGGAGAAGGTCGAGAACGGCGTGGCGACCCTGCTCCAGGCCCTGCCCCGGGGTCAGCGGCGGCGCTTGAAGGTACGCCTGCCGGCCATCGTCAGCGTGGATGGGGCGGCGCCGGCGGCCCGCCAGAGCGCCTTCGGCCCGGCCCGCCGGGGCGAGCTGGCGGCGACGCCGGTGTCCGCCGAGCCGGACCGGGAGCTGGCCGAGTGGCAGCTGGCCCCGGCCCGCAAGCGCCCCAAGCGACTCAAGATCGTCAAGGCCGCCTCGGCCCGGGACCGCTTCAAGGCCGCCGCCGCCAAGGCGGAGGGCGGCAGCGGCCAGGTGCTGGAGGGGGTGTCCGCCGAGCAGGGCGCCGAGGCGATCCTCAAGCTGCTCAACGAGGAGGGGGTGCTGAGATAGGCGTTGCCCTTCTGCTACTCCCTACTCACTCCCCCACCCCGCAACCCCGGCCCCGGCCGGGGTTTTGCGTCTGGCGAGTCACGTCGCGCTCGCGACCACCCTGCCCTAGGCTCTGTCTGAAAACTGGCTGCGCTCGACCATACGGCGTTAAAAATCGGCTCAAAGTACTCATTTACACCCCGTAAACTCCGTCTTTTCGCCGATTTTTGCCTTGTCTGGCCTTCGCTCGCCGACTTTTCGGACAGAGCCTTGTGTCTCTCCGGGCTTGTTGATTAGCTACCAGCAGGCCTGGCATCAGGGTGAGCATCCACAGAGCCTGAGGCGCAACAGCCTGGGATTTAGATTATGCCCCCTGATGCCCTCTATCTCGATAGCTTGAATGGTATCCAAGCCCCTCCCAACCCGGAGTGAGGCTGCACGAACAAGGAAAGGCGACGAGAGCATGGCAGTGATCGGTATCGACGTCAGCAAGCAGAAGATCGACTGCGCCTGGCTGCGCGATGTGGCGAGCGGCAAGGTCAAGACCCGTGTATTCCCTAATCGTCGGCAGGACTTTCCTCGCTTGCTTGAATGGCTCGAACACCAGACCGGGGAGCCACAGGATCAGTTGCATGTGTTGATGGAGGCCACCGGCATCTATCACGAAACGCTCGCGTATTGGCTGCATGCTGCCGGCATCCAGGTTTATGTCCTCAACCCCGCGCAGGTGCGCGACTTCTCCCGAAGCCTGGGAGTACGCGGCAAAACGGATAAGAAGGACAGTGTGGTGCTGGCACGCTATGGCGCGACGCAACGACCTGAGGCTTGGAAGCCGGAGCCCGAGGAAGTGCGCAAGCTCAAGGCGCTGGCAGCGAGACTCGACGCGCTGGACAAGGACATCCAGCGTGAGCGAAACCGGCGCGAGAAAGCCGAGTTCGCCATGGCAAGCGATATCCTCCGCTCGATCGATGACATCCTGTTGGCATTGACTCGTGAGCGGGATCGCCTCCAACAGGAGATCGATGACCACCTCGATCAGCACCCTGGCTTGAAGCAGGATCGCGCCTTGTTGCAAACAATTCCCGGCATTGGCCCTGCGGTATCTCTCCGACTGTTGGCGATGCTGCGTAGCCGCGCTTTCGAAAGCGCCCGCCAGGCCGCGGCGTTTGCGGGGCTTGTGCCTGTTAGTTGGGAATCGGGCAGCTCCGTACGTGGGCGGCCTCGCTTGTCGAAAGCCGGCAATCCGAAACTGAGGCAGAGCCTGTACATGGCAGCCGTTGTCGGGCTGAGGCGGAATCCGGATATCTCCGCGCTATACCAGCGGCTTACAACAAACGGCAAGAGCAAAATGGCGGCCTTGGGGGCGGCGATGCGGAAGCTAATCCACATCGCCTACGGTGTCCTCAAGACCCAGACCGAATATCGGCCACAAACCGCCTGATGGAATGTTTGTGGCCGGTTAGGAGAGATGGTATCTAGGCGCCCGGCTTGGCGGCCGAGGCCGCTTCTCCCAGCCGCTCGGCCAGCCGCTGGGCGGCGCGCCGGGCCAGGGGCGTCAGCTCGGGGGTCTCCTCCGCCAGGCTGGCAATCAGGCGCCGCTTCATCGGCCGGGCCCAGAAGGTCTCCAGGTGGCGGCAGATGCTCGCCACGGCCTCCTCCTCGTCCCGGCCGCCGCCCAGGTTGGCGGCGATCTGGTTGACCATGCGTACCAGGTGCGTGTCGTGGTGCAGTGACATCGTGGGTTCCTCAGCCATGGGCCCGGATCGCCGCGGGGCGGCGGGGCGGTGATAGATCAGGTGGCGGCCCGGTCGGGCGAAGCCCACCAGCAGCAGGTCGGCCGCCCGGGCCTGCTCCACCGCCAGCGCCGTGGCCGCCGAGACGGCCACCAGGGCGCCGATGCCGGCGCTGGCGCTCTTGTGCACCATCTCGTAGCTGGCGCGGCTGGAGACCAGCGCGAAGCCGTCCGGCGCGGGCCCGCCGCGGCGGGCCAGGGCGCCGATCAGCTTGTCCAGGGCGTTGTGGCGCCCCACATCCTCGCGCAGCAGCTGGATCTGCCCCGGCCGTCGCACCAGGCGGCGCCGTGGGTTGCGCCGGTGACGGCCTGCAGGGCCTGGTGCTCGGTCAGCTGCACCAGGGCGCGCTGGATGGCGCCGTCGCCCAGCGCCGGCGCCGTGACCCGGGGATCGGGCGAATCGCCTGTTCCAGGGCCTCGGTGCCGCACAGGCCGCAGCCGGTGCGCCCGGCCAGGCTGCGGCGCCGGGCCTTGAGGGCCGCCAGCCGCTGGCTGCTGATGGTCAGCCGCACCGCCAGGCCATGGGCCTCCTCGCCAACCTCCAGGTCGTAGCACTCGTGGGAATGCGCCAGGATCCCCTCGGAGAGGCTGAAGCCCAGGGCGAACTCTTCCAGGTCGGCGGGCGTGGCCATCATCACCGCATGGGAGATGCCGTTGTAGACCAGGGCCACCGGCACCTCCAGGGCCAGGGCGTCCTCCTGGGCATCGGCGTACCAGCCGGTGGCGCCGCGGCGCACCTCCACCGGGTGACGCGCCAGGGCGGTGACGGCGCCCGTCGAGACGTTATCGCCGCCGCTCATGGCGCGGACTCCCGCTGCGCCGCCCCGGCCAGGTGGTCGCGCTGGGCCCGGTCGAAGGCCGCGAAGCGCTGTTGCCAGGCGGAGGGCTGGCTGACCTTCTCCACCTGCACCGCCGTGACCTTGTACTCCGGGCAGTTGGTGGCCCAGTCGGAGTTGTCGGTGGTGATGACGTTGGCGCCGCTGCCCGGGTGGTGGAAGGTGGTGTAGACCACCCCCGGCTGCATGCGCTCGCTGAGCCGGGCGCGCAGCACCGTCTGGCCGGCACGGCTGGTGATGCCCAGCCAGTCGCCGTCGCGGATGCCGCGCAGCTCGGCGTCGGCGGGGTGCAGCTCCAGCACGTCCTCGTCGTGCCACACCTGGTTGTCGGTGCGCCGGGTTTGGGCGCCGACGTTGTACTGGGAGAGGATGCGCCCGGTGGTCAGCAGCAGCGGGAAGCGGCGGTTGCTGCGCTCCTCGGTGGCCACGTACTCGGTGATAGCGAAGCGGCCGCGGCCGATGGGGAAGTCGTCCGCATGCAGGGTCGGGGTGCCGATGGGGTAGGCGTCGTTGCAGGGCCACTGCAGGCTGCCGCGTTCCTCGAGCCGCGCGTAGCTGACCCCGGCGAAGCTCGGCGTGAGCCGGGCGATCTCGTCCATGATCTCCGAGGGGTGGGCGTAGTCCATGGGGTAGCCCAGCGCCCGGGCCAGGTCCTGGGTGACCTCCCAGTCGGCCTTGCCGGCCAGCGGCGGCATCACCCGGCGAACCCGGTTGATGCGCCGCTCGGCGTTGGTGAAGGTGCCGTCCTTCTCCAGGAAGCTCGCGCCCGGCAGCAGCACATGGGCGTACTTGGCGGTCTCGTTGAGGAAGATGTCCTGGACGATCAGGCACTCCAGGGCGGAGAGCGCCGCCTCCACGTGCTGGGTGTTGGGGTCGGACTGGGCGATGTCCTCGCCCTGCACGTAGAGCGCCTTGAAGCTGCCATCGATGGCGGCGTCGAACATGTTGGGGATGCGCAGCCCCGGCTCGTCGTCCAGGGTCACGCCCAGGCGGCCTCGAAGCGCCCGCGGGCGACGGGGTCGGCCACGTGCTGGTAGCCCGGCAGCTCGTGGGGAAGGAGCCCATGTCGCAGGCGCCCTGGACGTTGTTCTGGCCGCGCAGCGGGTTCACCCCTACGCCCTCGCGGCCGAGGTTGCCGGTGGCCATGGCCAGGTTGGCGATGCCCATCACCATGGTGGAGCCCTGGCTGTGTTCGGTGACCCCCAGGCCGTAGTAGATGGCGCCGTTACCGGCGCTGGCGTAGGTGCGCGCGGCCCGGCGCACCGCCTCGGCGGGCACCCCGGTGATCCCCTCGGTCGCCTCGGGGAGTGGCGTTCTTCAGAGATGAAGTTGCGCCAGGCCCGGTAGGCCGCGGTGTCGCAGCGGGCCGCGATAAAGTCCTGATCCTCCAGGCCTTCGGTGACGATGACGTGCCCCAGGGCATTGATCAGCGCCACATCGGTGCCCGGGCGCAGCGGCAGATGCTGGGCGTCCGCCAGGTGAGGGGTCTTGAGCAGGTCGATGCGCCGCGGGTCGGCGACGATCAGGCTGGCGCCCTGGCGCAGCCGCTTGCGCATCAGCGAGCCGAACACCGGGTGGGCGTCGGTGGGGTTGGCGCCGATCACTAGGATGGCGTCGGCCTGCATCACCGAGTCGAAGGTCTGGGTGCCGGCGGACTCGCCCAGGGTGGTCTTGAGGCCGTAGCCGGTGGGAGAGTGGCAGACCCGGGCGCAGGTATCGGTGTTGTTGCTGCCGAAGGCGGCGCGCACCAGCTTCTGCACCAGGTAGGTCTCCTCGTTGGTGCAGCGCGAGGAGGTGATGCCGCCGATGCTCTCGCGGCCGTGCTCGGCCTGGATCGCCTGGAGGCGTGCCGCGGCGAAGGCGATCGCCTCCTCCCAGCTCACCTCCCGCCAGGGCTGGTCGATGGCGTCGCGGATCCTCGGCGCGGTGAGTCGGTCCGGGTGGGTGGCGTAGCCGAAGGCGAAGCGCCCCTTGACGCAGGAGTGGCCGTGGTTGGCGTCGCCGCCCTTGTAGGGCACCATGCGCACCAGCTGGTCGCCCTTCATCTGGGCCTCGAAGGAGCAGCCCACCCCGCAGTAGGCGCAGGTGGTGATCACGCTGTGCTCCGGCTGGCCGGCGTCGATGACGCTCTTCTCCATCAGGGTGGCGGTGGGGCAGGCCTGGACGCAGGCGCCGCAGGAGACGCAGTCGGAGTCCATAAAGGCCTCGCCCTGGCCCGCCGTAACCTTGGAGTCGAAGCCGCGGCCGTCGAGGGTCAGGGCATAGGTGCCCTGGACCTCGTCGCAGGCGCGCACGCAGCGCGAGCAGACGATGCACTTGCTGGGGTCGAAGCTGAAGTAGGGGTTGGATTCGTCCTTGGCCGCCTGCAGGTGGTTCTCGCCCTCGAAGCCGTAGCGCACCTGGCGCAGCCCCACGGCGCCGGCCATGTCCTGCAGCTCGCAGTCGCCGTTGGCCGGGCAGGTGAGGCAGTCCAGGGGGTGGTCGGAGATGTAGAGCTCCATGACGTTGCGGCGCAGCCGGGCCAGGCGCTTGTTCTGGGTGGTGACCTGCATGCCCTCGGTCACCGGCGTGGTGCAGGCGGCGGGGGTGCCGCGCCGGCCCTCCACCTGGACGGCGCACAGCCGGCAGGAGCCGAAGGCCTCCAGGCTGTCGGTGGCGCATAGCTTGGGGATATTGATATCGGCCAGGGCCGCGGCGCGCAGCACCGAGGTGCCCTCGGGCACGCGGATCGCCACGCCGTCGATGGTCAAGCTGACCGGGGCGGCACCCGCCGCGGGGGCAGCGCCTGCGGCTCGGGTTGGGCAAGGAGTGCCGAGGTCCTTGGCATGCTGTCGGGGGTCGAAATGCTCGATCATGGTCAGGCTCCCTCCGCCGGTCGCCGGAAGTCATCGGGGAAATGGGTCAGGGCGCTGCGCACCGGGAAGGGGGTCATGCCGCCCATGGCGCACAAGGAGCCATCATCCAGGGTGTCGCAGAGATCCCGGAGCAGGTCGAGGTTGGCTTCGCGGTCGCGGCCGGCGCGAATGCGATCGATCACCTCCACGCCGCGGGTCGAGCCGATGCGGCAGGGGGTGCACTTGCCGCAGGACTCCACCTTGCAGAACTCCATGGAGAAGCGGGCCTGCTCCGCCATGTCGACGCTGTCGTCGAACATCACCACCCCGCCGTGGCCGACCCCGCGCCCACTTCGGCGAAGGCCTCGTAGTCCAGCGGCAGGTCCCACTGGCTTTCCGGCAGATAGGCGCACAGGGGGCCGCCCACCTGGACGGCGCGCAGCGGCCGCCCGCTGGCGGTGCCGCCGCCGAAGGCTTCCATCAGGTCGCGCAGGCTGGCGCCGAAGGCCAGCTCCACCAGGCCGCCGCGGCGGACATTGCCGGCCAGCTGCAGCGCCAGGGTGCCCCGGGAGCGGCCCATGCCGACCTCGGCATAGGCCGCGGCCCCCTCGGCGAGGATGAAGGGCACGGCGGCCAGGGAGAGGACGTTGTTGACCACGGTGGGGCGCCCGAAGAGGCCCTCGATGGCCGGCAGCGGGGGCTTGGCTCGCACCAGGCCGCGCTTGCCCTCCAGGCTCTCCAGCAGCGAGGTCTCCTCGCCGCAGATATAGGCGCCGGCACCCAGGCGCACCTCCAGCTGGAAGGCGCGGCCGCTGCCGAGGATGTCCTCGCCCAGGTAGCCGTCGGCCTCGGCGCGGGCGATGGCCGCGTCGAGGATCGTCTTGGCCAGCGGGTACTCGGAGCGCAGGTAGATATAGCCCTGGGTGGCGCCCACGGCGAGGCCGGCGATGGTCATGCCCTCGATCAGCAGGTAGGGGTCGCACTCCATCACCAGGCGATCGGCGAAGGTGCCGGAGTCGCCCTCGTCGGCGTTGCAGACGATGTACTTCCGGTCCGCCGCGGTGTCGAGCACCGTCTGCCACTTGATGCCGGTGGGGAAGGCGGCGCCGCCGCGGCCGCGCAGCCCCGAGGCCTTGACCTCCTCGACGATGTCCTGGGGGGGCGGGTCAGGGCCAGCTCCAGGCCGCGGAAGCCGTCGTGGGCCAGGTAGTCAGCGATGGAGAGCGGGTCGGTGAGGCCGATCCGGGCGAAGGTGAAACGCTGCTGGCGGGCGAACCAGGGCAGCGCCTCGGTGGGGCCCAGGGCCAGGGGATGGCCGGTATCGCCCGCGAGAAGAGCTCCATCGAGCAGGCCGGCGTCGAGCAGGCCGGGGATATCCTCGGCGGCCACCGGCCCGAAGCCCAGGCGACCGTTGGCCGTTTCCACCTCCACCAGGGGCTCCAGCCAGGCGGCGCCGCGGGAGCCGTTGCGCACCAGGGTGAGGGCCAGGCCGCGGGCGCGGGCCTCCCGCTCCAGGCGGGCGGCCACCGCGTCGGCGCCCAGGGAGAGGGCGGTGGTATCGCGGGGACGAAGACGCGCACGCTCATGCGATCACCTCCAGGGGGCGGGTCTGCAGTTCGTCGACCAGGGCGTCGAAGCGCTCGGGGGTGACCCGGCCCAGCACCCGATCGTCCACCCGCACGGCGGGGCCGCAGGCGCAGTTGCCCAGGCAGTAGACCGCCTCCAGGGTGATCTCCCGGTCGGCGGTGGTGGCGTGGTAGTCGATGCCCAGGCGCGCCCGGGCGTGGGCCTCCAGGGCCCGGCCGCCCACCGCCTGGCAGGCCTCGGCGCGACAGAGCTGCACCACATGCCGCCCGGGGGGCGTGGTGCGAAAGTGATGGTAGAAGCCGATCACCCCGTGCACCTCGGCGCGGGTCTGGTTCAGGGCCTCGGCGATGATCGGCACCGCCGCCTCGGGAATGAAGCCGAAGCGATCCTGAATGGCGTGGAGGATGGGCAGCAGGGCCCCCGGCTTGTGCTTGAGGGCGTCGATCTCCGCCTGGATCGACTGCGGCGTCCACTCTCGAGACTCGCTCATCGCGCTCCCCTTCCTCGGTCCTGGTGATGTCTGTTAGATAGCACGGCGTTATCGTCGAGAAGCTCAGTAGCTGACGACTACATTGCCCAGCGGCTTGCTGCAGCAGGAGAGGATATAGCCCTCGGCCTCGTCTTCTTCGGTGATGCCGCCGTTGTGCTCCATCTCCACCCGCCCCGACGTCAGTGGAACGCGGCAGGTACCGCAGATGCCCATGCCGCAGGCCTTGGGGATATGCAGCCCCAGCTTGGCGGCGGCGTTGTGGACCGTCTCGCCCGGCTGGATGCGAACGCTTTTCCCGGTGGTGGAGAACTCGACGCTGATCATTTCGGCGACGTCCAGCTCCTCGGCCTCGGCTTCGGCTTGCTCGGCCAGCTCCAGCACCTCCTCCTGCACGTCCACCGGCGTGGCCCCGAAGGACTCCTCGTGGTAGCGGCTCATGTCGAACCCGCTGTTCTGGAGCAGGTTCTTGACGGCGTTCATATAGGGGGTGGGGCCGCAGCAGAAGATCTCGCGATCCATGAAGTCAGGGGTCATCAGTTCCAGCATGGCCTGGCTCAGGTAGCCGCGGAAGCCCGACCAGGCCTCGCCCAGTTCGTCGCTGCGCTCGCAGATAATGTGCAGCTTGAATTCGGGGATTCGCGAGAACATATGCGCCAGCTCGCGGTGGAAGATGATGTCCTGGGGGTGCGGGCGCTGTGCACGAACTCCAGGTCCACCGCGGCATTGGTATCGAAGAACCAGCGCGCCATGGACATCAGCGGCGTAATGCCCACGCCGCCGGATAGCATCAGGATCTTCTCCGCCGGGTAGTCGATGGCATTGAAGTTACCCACCGGGCCATGTACCGCCAGCTCGTCATTGACCTTGAGGTGGTCGTGGAGCCAGTTGGAGACCTTGCCGCCCGGCATCCGCTTGACGGTGATCGAGAAGCTGTAGGGCACCGAGGGGGAGCTGGAGATGGTGTAGGAGCGCATCACCTGCTCGCCGTCGATCTCCAGCTCCAGGGTCACGAACTGCCCCGGCTTGAAGAAGAAGAGCACCGGCTGTTCGGCCATGAAGCAGAAGGTGCGTACGTCCCAGGTCTCCTGAATCACCTTGACGCAGCGCACCAGGTGGCGGCCGTTGGTCCAGGTCTGGGTGGTGACGGGATTGAGGAAGCTGGTTGTCATTGTCGATTCGCCTGGCTGCACCATGGGGGCTATCTCCGACCGCGGTGCCACCGCCTGCCGTTGAGCGAATTCTGCGCCAATGCATAGCGTCACCACATGCCTGTTTACGACGCGGGCATATCCATGGGGTCCAGCGGGTAGGCGAGACGTGGTGCCTAGCGTCGCCAGCGTATCGTCCGGCGTCGCTGCCAGGCAATTGTCTTCTGAAGCTCTGCTCCACACTCGCCGAAAATCAGGAACGCGCCGTTGCAGCGCGTCCCCTTCCCAACCGCTGACGACACCCACAATCAACAATGACTCGGCGTGCCCTGCCGCCTGTAATGAGGAAGTGCCCCATGGAATCCAAGTCCATCGCTCGTCTGGATGATCCCCTGGCCCCCGCCCGGGAAGCCACCGCGGAGATGCTGCGCAGCCGTCAGCGCCACTTCTCGCTGCCCCAGCCTTTTTATAACGATGAGCGTCTCTTCGCGCTGGACATGCAGGAGATCTTCGGCAAGGAGTGGCTATTCGCCGGCATGACCAGCGAGATTCCCGCCAAGGGCCACTACATGACCGTGGCGATCGGCGACAACCCGGTGATCCTGGTGCGCGGCAACGACGGCCAGGTGCACGGCTTCCACAACGTCTGTCGCCACCGCGGCTCCCGACTCTGCGTCAGTGAGAAGGGCAAGGTCGCCAAGCTGGTCTGCCCCTACCATCAGTGGACCTACGAGCTGGACGGCCGCCTGCTGTTCGCCGGCGCTGACATGGGCGAGAACTTCGACCTGACTCAGTACGGCCTGAAACCCGTACAGGTGAAGACCGGGGGCGGCTTTATCTTCATCAGTCTGGCCGACGAGCCCCCGGCCATCGACGACTTCCTGGAAAGCCTGGATCACTACCTCGAACCCTACGATATGGAGAACACCAAGGTGGCGGTGGAGTCCTCCATCGTCGAGCAGGCCAACTGGAAGCTGGTGATCGAGAACAACCGGGAGTGCTACCACTGCAACGGCTCCCATCCGGAGCTGCTCAACTCCCTGCAGGAGTTCGACGACACCGACGACCCTCGCGCCACTCCCGCCTACAAGGCTCTGGTGGCCAAGAAGCAGGCCGACTGGGACGCCCAGCGGGTGCCCTGGCAGCTCGCGCGCTTCGGCAAGCGCAACCGCCTGACCCGCACCCCCCTGCTCGACGGCACGGTCTCCATGACCCTGGACGGCAAGCCGGCCTGTCAGAAGCTGATGGGGCGGATCGAGAGCGCCGATCTGGGTTCGCTGCGTATCCTCCATCTGCCCAACTCCTGGAACCACTTCATGGGCGATCACGCCGTCGTCTTCCGGGTGCTGCCGCTGGGCCCCCAGGAGACCCTGGTCACCACCAAGTGGCTGGTGCACAAGGATGCCGAGGAGGGGGTCGACTACCACACCGAGACCCTGCGCCGGGTGTGGGACGCCACCAACGACCAGGATCGCCGCCTGGCCGAGGAGAATCAGCGTGGCATCAACTCCCATGCCTACGAGCCGGGTCCCTACTCCGAGACCTACGAGTTCGGGGTGATCGATTTCATCGACTGGTACGGCGAGCGGATGCTGGAGAACCTGGGTCACAGCGCCCCGCACCTCAAGGTGGTGCAGGGCTGAGCAACGCCCCTGCTGTCCGTCGACGGCAGGGGCGTCCTTCATTCGGGAGCCCCGACTACCGCAGATGGGTGTCCAGCGCCGTCCTGACCGACGGCAGCAGTACCTCGCGCTTTTCCTCCAGCTCGCGCAGCAGTTCATCGAGGCCAGGCACTTCGCCCTCGGCGCGACAGCGCCGCGCCAGCCGCGCACAGGTATCGGGACTGGCCCCTTCGGGGATATGGATGCCCAGTGCCGTCAGCCGTTGACGGAAGTCGTCACCGTCGATCAACTCGGCAATCATCATCGTAAGGTCCTCCAGCGGTGGGTCGCGGCGCCGGCAATCGGCGCCGCGGCGATCAGGCCGATTCGGCTCTGCTGAGCCGGCAGGCGGCTACTTTTAAGCGGCCACGCTGCCGTGGGGATCGATACCCCGAATTAGCTGGCCGCGCCGCCTGTTGGCGCCAGCCGCGGCCAGCTCGGGCGGCTCCTTAAGCGGCCACGCTGCCGTGGGGATCGATGACGAATTTCTTGGCGGCTCCCCCATCGAAGTCGGCGTAGCCCTGGGGGGCCTGATCCAGCGAGATCAGCTGGACGTTGACCGCATCGGCGATCTTCACCTTGTTGAACAGGATCGCCTGCATCAGCGGGCGGTGGTACTGCATCACCGGGCACTGGCCGGTGTGGAAGGAGTGGGACTTGGCCCAGCCGAGGCCGAAGCGCATGCTCAGCGCGCCCTGCTTGGCGGCGTCGTCGGCCGCCCCCGGGTCCTCGGTGACGTAGAGCCCCGGGATGCCGATCTGGCCGCCGGCGCGGGTCAGCTGCATGGCCGAGTTGAGCACCGTGGCCGGCGCCTCCTTGCCGTGGTTGCAGCCGCAGGCATGGGCCTCGAAGCCGACGCAGTCGACGAAGCAGTCGACTTCCCGCTCGCCGAGGATCACCTCGAGCCGGTCGGCCATGTCGCCCTCCTGGGTCAGGTCGAGGGTCTCGCAGCCGAAGCTGCGCGCCTGGGCCAGGCGCTCCTCGATCATGTCGCCGACGATCACGCAGGCCGCCCCCAGCAGCTGGGCGGAGACCGCCGCCGCCAGGCCCACCGGCCCCGCGCCGGCGATATAGACGGTGCTGCCCGGGCCGACCCCGGCGGTGACGCAGCCGTGGAAGCCGGTGGGAAGATGTCGGAGAGCAGGGTGAGGTCCTTGATCTTCTCCATGGCCTGGTCGGCGTCCGGGAACTTCAGCAGGTTGAAGTCGGCGTAGGGCACCATGACGTACTCGGTCTGGCCGCCGACCCAGCCGCCCATGTCCACATAGCCGTAGGCCGCGCCGGGGCGCGCCGGATTGACGTTGAGGCAGATGCCGGTGCGGCCCTCCTTGCAGTTGCGGCAGCGCCCGCAGGCGATATTGAAGGGCACCGAGACCAGATCGCCCGGCTTGATGAATTCGACGTCGCGGCCGCACTCGATAACCAGGCCGGTGATCTCGTGGCCCAGCACCAGGCCGGAGGGCGCGGTGGTGCGCCCGCGCACCATGTGCTGGTCGCTGCCGCAGATATTGGTGGTGACCACCTTGAGAATCACGCCGTGGTCGCATTTGCGATTGCCCAGCGCCAGTTCGGGGTAGGGGATGGCTTCGACGTCGACCTTGCCCGGGCCCTTGTAGACGACGCCGCGATTGGCTGCACTCATGGCTGGCTCCTTATGCGTTGTTCTCATGTCCCGACGGCGGCCGGGAAGCTGACTGGCCTGTCGCCAGTGAGTCAGCCTAGTCCCGTCCCCCACCGCAGGCGTGCTCCACAGAGACATCCGGATGTCCATTCGAGACATCCCTTGCCTTTCAGGAGCTGTCGGATATTTCCGGGTCGCTCTCACGACATTGCTCGCATCCGACGGGCCCAAGAATGCCGGGGCCGCGGTGTGTCGCCACACCCGGCCACCGAGCAGGACACCAATAACAACCCCGAGGAACCCCCATGACCCGAGATGACGACCCGGTCCTGTCGCCGGGGCAGGACAACACCCAGGTGCTGGGCCTGGACTTCCACAATCCCGTCTTTCCCCTCTCTGCACTGGCCATCCTGGCCTTCATCCTCTACGCCCTGGTCTATCCCGATGCCGCCAGCAGCCATTTGGGCACCGCCCGCGGCTGGTCCATCGAGCACTTCGACTGGCTGTTCATGATCGCCGGCAACTTCTTCGTGCTCCTCTGCCTGATGCTGATCGTGCTGCCGCTGGGCAAGGTTCGCCTGGGGGGTGCCCAGGCTCGATCGGAGTATTCCCGGCTCTCCTGGTTCGCCATGCTCTTCGCCGCCGGCATGGGCATCGGCCTGATGTTCTGGAGCGTCGCGGAGCCGGTGGCCTACTACACCGACTGGTACGGCACGCCCCTGAATGCCGCCGCCGGCACCGCCGAGGGCGCCAGCGCCGCCATGGGAGCGACCCTGTTCCACTGGGGCTGCACCCCTGGGCGATCTACGGCGTGGTGGGGCTGTCGCTGGCCTTCTTCGTCTATAACCGCGGCCTGCCGCTGACGCTGCGCTCCGCCTTCACACCCCTGCTGGGTGAGCATACCCGGGGCTGGATCGGCCATACCGTCGATATCCTGGCGGTGCTGGCTACTATCTTCGGCCTGGCCACCTCCCTGGGCTTCGGCGCCTCCCAGGCCGCCGGCGGCCTGACCTATCTGTTCGATATTCCCAATACCCTGGGCACCCAGATCGCGATTATCGTGCTGGTCACCGCCGTGGCGCTGTTCTCGGTCTGGCGCGGCATCGACGGCGGCGTGAAGCTCTTCTCCAACATCAACATGGTGATCGCCCTGGTCCTGCTGCTGTTCGTGGTGATCACCGGTGGCACCCTGCTGTTCATCAACGGCCTGGCCACCACCACCCTGGATTACGTGGCCCATATCGTGCCGCTCTCCAACTGGGTCGGCCGCGACGATACCACCTGGTACCACGGCTGGACGGTGTTCTACTGGGCCTGGTGGATCTCCTGGTCACCCTTCGTCGGCATGTTCATCGCCCGGGTCTCCCGGGGTCGCACCGTGCGTGAGTTCCTCACCGCCGTGCTGGTGGTGCCGACCCTGGTCACCATCGTCTGGATGAGCGCCTTCGGCGGCACCGCCCTGCGCCAGTCGGCGGCCGGGGTCGGCGAGCTGGCGAACGGCATCGGCGACGTCTCCCTGGCGATGTTTCAGATGCTCGAACAGCTGCCGCTGACCACCCTCACGTCCTCCCTGGCGATCCTGCTGGTGCTGATCTTCTTCATCACCTCCTCGGATTCGGGATCCCTGGTGATCGACAAGATCACCGCCGGCGGCAAGACCGACGCGCCCAAGGGTCAGCGGGTCTTCTGGGCCACCCTGGTCGGGGTGATCGCCGGGGTGCTCCTCTACGGCGGCGGCAGCACCGCACTCGGCGCCCTGCAGGCCGGTGCCGTGGCCACCGGCCTGCCCTTCACCCTGGTGCTGCTGGTGATGGCCTTCAGCCTGGTCAAGGGCCTGCGCGAGGAACAGCTGGACCTGGCCCTGGCCGGCGCGCGCTGAGACCACTCCTGATTCTCTCTACCCGGCTTCGGCCGGGGTTTTTTTGCTGGCGTCCCAAGCGACTTCAGTCCCTATCCAGGCGCGGGGCATTACCGAAAAGTCGGCCTGGTTTCAATGATCCAGATCAATTTTTCCGCTGTACCGTCTTGGGCAGGAGAGAACCCTATCTCGATGCGACCTTTGGAAAAGCAGGGGCGACATCCTCGAATTCGGCGCGAACAGGGCGTGTGCTAGCTTGCTGGTCGTAAGGAGATATTAATTCCTTTTTTTCAATTATAATCGAGTATTTTTACTTAATTGTTGTCATTGAATGGCTGAATCGCCCAATTTTGCGCCATGGGCATGGCATTTGACCGCTGCCGGCGCCGGGGATAAACAGAGCAGGCCAACCACAACAATCGAGAGAGCCTGTCATGACATTCGAGCGCCGCAAGGGAGCCACGCTCCCCGTCGTCACCGCCCTGTCAGCCGCCCTGCTGCTGGGGGCTTCCTTCTCCGCCAGTGCCACTACCCTGCGCCTGGCCACCGACTCCGGGACCAAGGGCTCGCCCGCCGGCGATGCCCTGGAGCGCTGGGCGCAGCTGATCGAGGAGAAGTCCGACGGCGAGATCCAGGTCAATGTCTTCTTCCAGAACGAGCTGGGCGGGCAGCAGGAGGTCTTCGATCTGCTGGTATCGGGCGATGTCCACATGATGCTCAACTGGCCGATGACTTCCTACGATCGGCGCATCGGGGTGATCTACACCCCCTACATGACCCTCTCCTGGGACGAAGCTTTCGACGCCTACAGCCCGGGCGGCTGGGTCAACGAGCTGCTCGGCGATATCTACGCTGATATCGGCTTGAAGTTCTTCGGGCCCTGGCCGGAAGGCTTCAACGGCGTGGCGTCCCGGGAAAATACGCCCTGACCATGGAAGAGACCGGCGACCTGATGGTGCGCACCATGACGGTCTTCCCCGCCCCCCAGACCATGCAGGCGCTGGGCTATCGCACCGCCGCCATTGACTGGGGCGAGGTCTACACCGCCCTGCAGACCGGCGTGGTGGATGGCGAGGCCGGCAACGTCATCTATTGGCCCTACGAATATTTCCGCGACATCCTCGACTATTACGTCCACACCAAGCACTTCTTCATGACCGGCATCCTGACCATGAACCTGGATGTCTACGAGTCGCTTCCCGAGGCGCACCAGCAGGTGGTGGCCGAGGCGGCCGAGGAGATCATGAACCAGCAATTCGTGGCTGCCCAGGAGCAGGATGAGTACTACATCGCCAAGGCCCAGGCCGATGGCATGCAGTACTTCGAGCTTGCCGATGATCAACTGCGTGAGTTCGCCCAGCGAGCCCGGGAAGAGGTCTGGCCGCTGATGGCGCGCGAGCTCGGCGAGGAGATCGTCGAGGTGATTCGCGCCAACGCCTCGCCGCTGTAACCGTTCCGCGTCGCCGTTGTCCCGACAGGCCCCCGGTGGGGGTGGTCTGTCGGGACGCGACGTTTCTGTCCCGGGGGACCGGGCAAGGCATCACGGGGATACCAAGGGGGAGCAATGAACGGGTTTTGGTCGAAGCTGGATCGGGTGATCGGCGGGGTGCTCGACCTCGTTGCCTTCGCCGCCAGCCTGCTGGTGGTCGGGCTGATGATTTTTTTGATCCTGGCGCGCTATGTGTTCGGCTGGTCGCTGGTCGGCACGCTCGAGCTGGTCATGCTGGCCGGCATGTGGCTCTACATGAGCGGGGCATTGATCGCCAGTCGGCGTAACGAGCATCTGGTGGTGGATTTCCTCGAGCTGCAGATCCGCGATTCCCGCACGCGGGCCGTGCACAGGCTGCTGGTCGCCTGCATCGTGGCGGTGATCAGCGCCTGCTTTGTCTACTGGGCCTACCGGATGCTCGCTTGGGCATGGTGCGCCCTCAGCGCACCCCGGAGCTGGGCATTCCGCTGTGGATCTCCCAGGCCTCGATCATGGTCGCGAGCATCGGCTGCTTCTGCTATGCCCTGCGCGATATCGTCGGCGGCTTGCGTCAGTTCACCGAGCCCGGCGCCACTGCCCCCCTGGCCAGTGAAGGAGAAGGCTGATGGCGGGTCTATTCGCGATCGGGCTGCTGGTAGTGCTGATGGGGCTGGGGGTGCCGATCGCCTGGTCCTTCGCCGGGGTGCTGGCCTATCTGGCGCTGGTCTATGACGCTAATTTCAATACCCTGATGATGCAGGGCTTCCGCTCGGTGGACTCGGTGATCCTCATCGCCCTGCCGCTCTTCGTGCTGACCGGCTATCTGATGCAGAGCGGCGGCATCGCGGCACGCCTGGTGGTGTTCATCGAGACCCTGGTGGGGCGCCGGCGCGGCGGCATGGGGGCCTCCCTGGTATTGGCCTCGGGAATCTTCGGGGCGATTGCTGGCACCGCCACCGCGGCGGTGGCCTCCATCGGCACCATCATGGTCGGCCCGCTGGAGCAGCGCGGCTACCCACGGGGCTACTCCTCGGCCCTGCTGGGCATCTCCTCGCTGCTGGGGATCCTGATCCCGCCCTCCATCACCATGATCCTCTTCGCGGTGGTGACCCGCCAGTCGGTGGCCGCGCTCTTCGCCGCCACCGTGGGGCCGGCGCTGCTGCTGATCGTCGGCCTGATCCTGGTCAATCGCTTTGCCTGCGGGCGCCTCTTCCAGGAGGTGGCGGGGCAAGGGGGCTCAGCGGTACCAAGCCGGTGTCGCGAACCCGGGCGAGCCTCAACGCCTTCCCGGCGCTCTGCCTGCCGGTGATCATCCTCGGCGGCATCTACGGTGGGGTCTTCACGCCCACCGAGGCGGCGGCGGTGGCGGCCTTCGCGGCCATCGTCGTGGGCTTCCTGATCTACCGGGACCAGACCCTCAAGGGCTTCTACCGCAGCGTGATCGCCGCCTCGGAGACCACCGGCTCGATCATCCTGATCCTGCTCTTCTCCTTCATGATCGGGCGGATCCTGGCCGCCGAGCGGGTGCCCCAGGAGCTCACCGAGCTGATCACCCTGCTGATCAGCGACCCGCTGCTGATCCTGATCGCGGTGAACGCCTTCCTGATCCTGGCCGGAGCCATGCTCGACGACGTCTCGGTGACCGTGGTGATCGCGCCGCTGTTCCTGCCGCTGATGGTGGAGACCGGGGTGCACCCGGTGCACTACGCCTCCATCGTCGCCTGCTCGGTGGTGATCGGCGCCAACAGCCCGCCGGTGGCGCCGATCCTCTACATGGCCTGTCGCATCGGCCGGGTCTCCATCCACAAGACCTTCTCGCCGGCGCTGATGCTGATCGCCGTGGTGGGCATCCCGGTGATGCTGATCACCACCTTCGTGCCGGAGCTCTCGCTGTTCCTGCCGCGCCAGCTGGGCTTTATCCGCTAGGAGGAGCGGCTCTTCTCTTCGAGTGGCACGCCTGCCGCGGGGTGGTCCCGCGGCAGGCGCCATTGCGTCACCAGACTTCCCGCTTCCAGATGTCGAGCCGGCTGCTCGTTTAGATACCATCTCTCCTAACCGGCCACAAACATTCCATCAGGCGGTTTGTGGCCGATATTCGGTCTGGGTCTTGAGGACACCGTAGGCGATGTGGATTAGCTTCCGCATCGCCGCCCCCAAGGCCGCCATTTTGCTCTTGCCGTTTGTTGTAAGCCGCTGGTATAGCGCGGAGATATCCGGATTCCGCCTCAGCCCGACAACGGCTGCCATGTACAGGCTCTGCCTCAGTTTCGGATTGCCGGCTTTCGACAAGCGAGGCCGCCCACGTACGGAGCTGCCCGATTCCCAACTAACAGGCACAAGCCCCGCAAACGCCGCGGCCTGGCGGGCGCTTTCGAAAGCGCGGCTACGCAGCATCGCCAACAGTCGGAGAGATACCGCAGGGCCAATGCCGGGAATTGTTTGCAACAAGGCGCGATCCTGCTTCAAGCCAGGGTGCTGATCGAGGTGGTCATCGATCTCCTGTTGGAGGCGATCCCGCTCACGAGTCAATGCCAACAGGATGTCATCGATCGAGCGGAGGATATCGCTTGCCATGGCGAACTCGGCTTTCTCGCGCCGGTTTCGCTCACGCTGGATGTCCTTGTCCAGCGCGTCGAGTCTCGCTGCCAGCGCCTTGAGCTTGCGCACTTCCTCGGGCTCCGGCTTCCAAGCCTCAGGTCGTTGCGTCGCGCCATAGCGTGCCAGCACCACACTGTCCTTCTTATCCGTTTTGCCGCGTACTCCCAGGCTTCGGGAGAAGTCGCGCACCTGCGCGGGGTTGAGGACATAAACCTGGATGCCGGCAGCATGCAGCCAATACGCGAGCGTTTCGTGATAGATGCCGGTGGCCTCCATCAACACATGCAACTGATCCTGTGGCTCCCCGGTCTGGTGTTCGAGCCATTCAAGCAAGCGAGGAAAGTCCTGCCGACGATTAGGGAATACACGGGTCTTGACCTTGCCGCTCGCCACATCGCGCAGCCAGGCGCAGTCGATCTTCTGCTTGCTGACGTCGATACCGATCACTGCCATGCTCTCGTCGCCTTTCCTTGTTCGTGCAGCCTCACTCCGGGTTGGGAGGGGCTTGGATACCATTCAAGCTATCGAGATAGAGGGCATCAGGGGGCATAATCTAAATCCCAGGCTGTTGCGCCTCAGGCTCTGTGGATGCTCACCCTGATGCCAGGCCTGCTGGTAGCTAATCAACAAGCCCGGAGAGACACAAGGCTCTGTCTGAAAACTGGCTGCGCTCGACCATACGGCGTTAAAAATCGGCTCGTGCGCGAGTCCGATCAAAGTACTCATTTACACCACGTAAACTCGAACGCGAGCCCGGTCCGTCTTCACGCCGATTTTTGCCTTGTCTGGCCTTCGCTCGCCGACTTTTCGGACAAAACCTAGCGCTCACTGCCCCGGCAGGCTCTCGACATGCAGGAAGAAGGGGTCGACCCGGTCGCCGCCCGGCTCGGCGACACGCTTGCGCATCTCCGACGGCGTCATGCCGAAGGCGCTGCGGAAGTGGCGTGAGAAGTGGGCGGTATCGGCGAAGCCGCAGCGCTCGCCGATCTCGGTGATGCTCTTGCCGGTGTAGTGGAGCAGCCACACCCCGTAGCGCAGGCGCAGGTCGCGGGCGAACTTCCGGGGCCCCACCCCCAGGGTCTCGCGAAAGCGGCGCTCCAGGTTGCGGCGCGAGGTACCGACCCGCTCCGCCAGCGCCTCCATCGAGATCGCCTCCCCAGATGCTGCTCCAGCACGGTGATGGCGCGGCGCACCAGGCGATCCTCGATCTTGCCGAAGACCACCGGCTGGGGCTGGGGGTGGGCCCCGTCCGCGCCTCGTCGAGCAGCATGATGTTCAGGCTCTTCATCGCCCAGGCCTTGCCCAGGTGGCGCTCGACCAGATAGGCCGCCAGGTCGGCCGCCGCCGCCCCGCCGGCACAGGTGAGCCGGTCGCCGTCGTCGACGAACAGGCGGTCGGCCACCGGCTGGATGGTGGGGAAGCGCTGCACCATGTCGCGATGGTGATACCAGCTGACGCAGCAGCGACGCTCCTTCATCACCCCCGCCTGGATCAGGGCGAAGACACCGGTGCAGAGCCCCACCAGCGGCACTCCGGCACTCGCCGCCTGGCGCAGGTAGGCCAGGGCGGCGGTGTCGGGCCGATCCCGCTCGTCCTGCACCCCGCCGATCACCACGATATAGTCGAACGCCGTGGGGTTTCGATAGCACTGGCAGGGGGAGACGGTGGCGCCGCAGCTGGAGTGGGCCTCCTGGCCGACGCTGGTCATGAAGGTCCAGTGGCAGCGCAGCTGGCGGCTGCGGTCGCCCTCGTCGGCGGCCAGGCGCAGGCAGTCGACGAAGGCAGCGAAGGGCAGCAGCGTAAAACGGTGCAGCAGGACGAAGCCCACGGAGAGGGGCTCGCCTTGTGAGGAGCAATTGAGTGTTACGGCTGACATCGGATTACCGCCCGAAGGTTTGATTCCAGACCGCCAGCATACCCCATCGAGCTCCCGGGGCCCCTACTACAGAAAACATGTTGAAGACGGCTCGCACTACATCGACGACGGCGAACAGCTGGAGATCAAACAGGGGGTGTTCTTTCACCGCCCTGCGGACGATGTGGTCAGCGTCACTGGCGTACGCGCTGTCCGATGGCGAGCTGACCCTTGAGGATGCCGGCGATCTGGGCGAGGCTCACTGCTATATGCTCAGGGACCGACTGGTGGCCGATCCAAAACCAGAGCGCGTCCCCCCTGATCCTCACTGCCGGAGGCAAAGAACCATGATGCGACTGCTCTTCACCCTGCTGCGTATGCGCCGCCTGATGCGGCTCTACCGCATGTTTACCGGCGGCGGCCGTGGGGGTTCACCCCCCACGGTCGGGGCGGGCCAGCCGCCCCCAGCGGCACCGGGCCCAGGGGCCGGCTCCCCTGGATGAGCCGCCCCAGGCCACACCGGGTGCACGCAACCGGAACCCGGACGACCACCGGCCGTGACCAAGCCCCAACAGCCCTACACCGCCGGGCAGAGGTAGTGGGACACGTCGCCCCACGACGACACGACGTCGCCTGTCGTCAACTGTCGCCGCTGCCTCTCCCCCACACTGCTCCTGACGTCACGCCCTTGAACGACAGGAGCCGACCATGAACCGCAACGTCATCCTCACCTGCGCCGTAACCGGCGCTGGCGACACCACCGCCAAGAGCCCCCATGTGCCGGTCACGCCGAAGCAGATCGCCGAAGACTGCATCGCCGCCGCCAAGGCCGGGGCCAGCGTGGCGCATATCCACGTGCGCGACCCCGAGACCGGCGCGGTCAGCCATTCACTCGAGCACTTCCGCGAGGTGATGGAGCGCGTGCGCGAGGCGGACGCGGATATCGTCATGAACATCACCGCCGGCGGCGGCGGCGACTGGATCCCCGACGCCGAGGACCCCACCCGCGGCGGCCCGGGCACCGATATCCAGACCCCGGCCGAGCGCCACGAACCCGTGGGGGAGCTCTTGCCCGAGCTCTGCACCCTGGACTGCGGCAGCCTCAACTTCGGCGACATGGTCTACGTGAACCCCGCCGACTGGCTGCGCGAGCATGCCCGGCTGGTGCAGGCCGCCGGCGTGAAGCCGGAGCTGGAGTGCTTCGACCTCGGCCATGTGTGGTTCGCCCGCCAGCTGCAGCAGGAGGGCCTGATCGATGGCGACCCCCTCTACCAGCTCTGCCTGGGCATTCCCTGGGGCGCCGAGGCGGACACCGAGACCCTGCTGGCCATGCGCAACAAGCTGCCGGCGAACGCCAACTGGGCGGCCTTCGGCATCGGTCGCCACCAGATGCCCATGGCCGCCCAGGCGGTGCTGCTGGGCGGCCATGCCCGGGTCGGCCTGGAGGACAACCTCTATCTGAAGAAGGGCGTGCTGGCCACCAACGCCCAGCTGGTGGAGCACGCCGCCGGCCTGATCGAGAACCTCGGCGCCCGGGTGATGACCCCGCCGAGACCCGCGCCCACCTGGAGCTGCGCGACCCGCGCACCGGCCGGATTCTGGAGAAGTCGCCGGAGGTGAGGCATGAGCCGCAAGCTCTCTGTGATCGGCACCGGGGTGATCGGCAACGGCTGGATCGCCCGGGCCCTGGCCCGAGGCTGGGACGTGGTGGCCTTCGACCCGGCCCCGGAGGCACCGGCGCGCACCCGCGCCTTCGTCGACAACGCCTGGCCGTCTCTGGAGCGCCTGGGCCTGGCGGAGAGCGCCAGCCCCGCGCGGCTCACCTTCGTCGACAGCCTCGAGGCTGCCGTGGCCGGCGCCGACCTGATCCAGGAGAACGTCCCGGAGCGGCTGGACCTCAAGCGCGAGATCCTTGCCGCCCTGGACGCCGCGGCAGCACCGGCGGTGATCATCGGTTCGTCGACGTCCGGCTTTAAGCCCAGCGACCTGCAGCGGGACTGCACCAAGGCGCCGGGGCGGGTGATCGTCGCCCACCCCTTCAACCCGGTCTACCTGCTGCCGCTGGTCGAACTCGTCGGCGGCGAGGCCACGGCCGTTGAGCAGACCGAGCGGGCCCGGGGGCTCTACCAGGCCCTCGAGATGCGCCCACTGGTGGTGCGCCGGGAGATCGAGGGGCATATCGCCGACCGGCTGATGGAGGCGCTGTGGCGCGAGGCCCTGCACCTGGTCAACGACGGCGTGGCCACCACCGAGGAGGTGGACGCCGCGGTGGTCTACGGCTGCGGCCTGCGCTGGTCGCTGATGGGCACCTTCCTCACCTTCCACCTGGCCGGCGGCGAGTCGGGCATGCGCCATATGCTGGAGCAGTTTGGCCCCGCCCTGAAGCTCCCCTGGACCAAGCTCGAGGCCCCCGAGCTCACCGAGGAGCTGATCGACAAAGTGGTGGAGGGCTGCGACCACCAGGCCGCCGGCCGGTCCGTCAGCGAACTCGACCGTCGCCGGGACGACTTCCTGGTTGAACTGCTGGACCTGGTGCAGAAATACTGGCCGGAAGCGGAAGGCCTGGAGGGACGCATCTGATGGTAATTCTGGAGACCCGTGTCGCCCCGGAGTGGGTCGACTACAACGGCCATATGAACGACGCCGAGTACGCCAGGGTCTTCTCCCTGGCGGTGGAGGCGCTGATGGACCGGATCGGCCTGGACGCCGAGGGGCGCCGCCGCCACGGCTATACGATCTATACCCTGGAGACCCACCTCTGCTACCGCCGCGAGGCCCACGAGGACCAGCCGCTCGAGGTGACGGTGACCCTGCTGGACCGCGACGCCAAGCGCCTGCACCTCTTCTTCGAGCTGTTCGACGCGGAGCGTAACCTGCTGGCCACCAGCGAGCAGATGCTGATGGGCATGAACCGGGAGAGCGGCCGCCCCGACGCCTTCCCGGCGCCGGTGGCCGAGGCACTGGCCGCCCTGCCCCACGTCGAGACGGACGCCTGGCCGGAGCTCGCCGGGCGCACCATCGGCATCCGGCGCTAGCCGCCTCCGCGCCCCTGCTGCCTGCGCGGCGGGGGTGCGCTACCCTGCCCGGCTTGGCCGGAGATCGCCACCAACGCACCATCGGTAGGCAAGGCGATGAATAGCGCATGACTCGACGAGAGTTGGCCAACCCCTGCGTGGCTGACTAGCCTGAAGCAGGCAGCCGCTGCCGTTTGCCTGTACGAACGGCAGGGCCCTCCAATCGACAAGAAACGGAGAAGATCATGCCTGCTTACGCCACGCGCTTTTCGTCACTGCTGCGCACCGGCCTGCTCGCCCTGGCGGCCTCCGGCCTGGCGCTTTCTCCCATGGCCCAGGCCGATGGCCACGGCAACTGGCCCGAGCGCGATATCGACTTCATCATCCCGTTTGGTGCCGGGGGAGGCAGCGACGCCTGGGCACGCACCATTTCTACCGGCGCCCAGGAGCATTTCGGCGTCGGCTGGAATCTGCAGAATCGCCCCGGCGTCGGCGCCACCCTCGCCTGGGAATACCTTCTGGATCAGCCCGCCGATGGCTACACCGCCATGCTTTCCAGCCCGACGCCGGTGATGACGGCGCTGATGGAAGACGACCCGCTGGTCGACCCCCTGGACTTCAAGGCAGCCGCGTATATTTCTGCCTTTCGCTCCTTGATCGTTGCCAGCAACGACAGCCCCATGGCGGACTGGGAAGGGCTCAAGGCGGCCGCCGAGGATAGCCCGGTGGTGATCGCCGGTACCAACGCCCTGCTGGCCGGGGTGGCCAATATCTTCGACCAGGCCGGTCTCGAGGCCGTCTATGTGCCCTACAGCTCCACCGGCGAAGCGGTCAGCGACTTTCTGGGCGGTCATGTCGACCTGCTCGCGGCCACCGCGTCTACGGCGCTCGGTATCGTCCCTGAAAGCGGCACCGTGGTAATGAATACCAGCGATATTGCGCTGCCCGAGGACGTCGAGGAGCAGCTGGGTGGCAATGTCCCCATCGCCGCCGATTTCGACTTTGAGGGCATGCGCTTCCCGCGCCCGATCGGCTTTCATCCCGATACCCCCGACGAAGTCGTCGCCGAGTTCTCGCGCCGGCTGGAAACGCTGCTGACCGAGGACGAGAGCGTTCCCGCCATGCTCGACCGAATGGGGAGGAGGTCATCTTCATGGGCTTCCCCGAAGCCAACGAGGATTACGTTCGGCTGGTCGAGCGCATGCGCACCGCCATCGATCTACTCGACTGATCCAAGGTAACGCGGCAGTGACCCCGGGTGAGTCTCTGCCGCACTTTCGGGAGCCACGCCATGCAGCGCAAGCCAAGCCGCCGGGCGCCGGCAGGATGGTGGCGTACCAACCAGGCGGTGGGGCTCGGCATTGCGATCGCCGTTGCCCTGCTGTTCGCCTATCTCTGGCAGCAGGACTGGTATCACCGCGAACAGCGTGATGGGTTCATCCTCGGCTTTTTTCCTGGGCTGGGGCTTGCCGCCATGCTGGTGACCGCCCTGGCGCTCACCCTCGACCGGTGGCGCCACACCGTGGTCGAAGAAATCGCCACGCTGGATTGGCGCGACCTGCTCTGGGCAGTGGTGCTCAGCGCCGCCGCCCTGGCCATGTATGCGCTGATGGAACCGCTGGGCATGCTGCTGCCCATCGCCCTGTTCCTGGCGCTGATGATGCTGCTGCTGGGGCTTCGCCCCTGGTACCTCGCGGCGGGTCTGGCCGCCGCCATCGCGCTGATCATCCTGGCCGTGTTCACGCTGCTGGGTATCCGCCTCCCCGGCGCCTTCCTGCCGCTGTTGATCTGATCTCCGGCAGCCAAGGGGCCGCCCCGACGGAGCCGATCCATGTTTCAACCCGATGCCTTTATCGAGGCCCTATACCTGGTGCTCAACTGGAACACCCTGATGTGGCTGACCATCGGCGTGTTCGTCGGGGTGGGCCTGGGCGCGATACCCGGCCTGACTACCTCCACCGGGGTCGCCCTGATGCTGCCGCTGACCTTCACCCTGGACATCACCGGGGCCCTCGGCCTGGTCATCGGCCTCTACAAGGGCGCACTGTTCGGCGGCTCGATCTCGGCCATCAGCTTCGCCACCCCCGGCGCACCGGACTCCGCCGCCACGGTCTTCGATGGCTACCGCATGACCCAGAAGGGCCAGGGACGCAAGGCGCTGCTGACGTCGCTCTACTCCTCGGTGACCGCCGACTCCCTCTCCGACGTGCTGGTGATCCTGATCGCCCCGATGATGGCACTGGCGGCGCTGCAGTTCGGCCCCGCCGAGCGCACCTGGCTGATGGTGGTGGCCATCGCCCTACTGGGGGCCCTCTCGGGCAAGCACGTGGCCAAAGGCCTGTTCGCCGCCGCCATCGGGCTCTATATCGGCACCATCGGCTCCGACCCCATGGGCGGCGCTTCACGCAACACCTTCGGCCTGGCCTGGCTGCGCGACGGCATTAGCCTGGTGCCACTGATCATCGGCCTGTTCGCCATGAGCCGCATGTTGGAGCAGGCCGTCGAGCTGATCCATGAGTCGCGCCTGGGCCACAAGGTCGAGCGCAAGATGAACGACCTGTTCAGCAACAAGGAAGACACCCTGACCTTTCGCGAATACCTGAGCAACTGGCGCGAGATGAGCATCGGCCTGGGCGTCGGCAGTTTTGTCGGCATGCTCCCGGGGCTGGGCGCCACGGTGGCCTCGTTCCTCGCCTACGGGATCGCCAAGCGCCTACTGCCCCACAAGCGGCTCGGTACCGGGGTGATGGGGGGCGTGGCCGCCGCCGAGTCCGGCAACAACGCCACCGCCGGCCCCACCCTGGTCCCGCTGCTGGCCTTCGGCATCCCGGGTAGCGCTACCGCGGCGCTGATCGGCGGTGCCCTGCTGCTGCAGGGCATTACGCCCAGCCCGCGCATGTTCGAACTGCATGCCGATGTCATCTATGCCCTCTTCACCATCCTGATCCTGGCCAACCTCTTCAATCTGGTGATCGGGCGGGGGTTCGCCTTCTTCTATGCCAAGCTGGGCGGACTGCCCAAGCCGGTGCTGGTGCCGACCATCATGGTGCTGGCGGTGATCGGCAGCTTTGCCACCCAGGGCAACCCCTACGACGTGGGGGTCATGCTGTTCTTCGGCTTCGTCGGCTTCTTCATGCGCCGCTTCGGTATCCCCGAGGCGCCGCTGATCATCACCTTCCTGATCGCCCCCATGCTCGAGGAGAGCATGCGCCGGGCGGTGCTGATCAGCGGCGGCGACTGGCTGGGCGGCCTGCTCAACAGTCCGCTGAGCCTTATCCTGATGGGGCTCGCCGTGCTGGTGCTGGTGCTCTCCTACCGCATGCGCTTCTCGGAGCGGCTCGAGGCCATGGCCCACGAACAGGATAGCCAAGGCGCCGCCGATGACGATGCCAAACGTTGAGCATGGCAGCCGTGACCCTGCTGTTTGCCGCCCTGGGCGCAGCGGCCTTTGCGCTGCTCGGCGTGCCACTGCCCTGGCTGCTGGGCAGCCTCACCGCCGTGCTGCTGGCCGGCGCCCTGGGCTGGCCCCACCTTCCGCCCGCCTGGCTCAAGCCGGTGGCCCTGGCCCTGCTGGGTCTGCACGTAGGCAGCTCTGTCGACGCCGAGCTGCTGGCCGAAGCGCGCCGCTGGCCGCTAACCCTGGCGGGTATGCTGCTGCTGGTAGCGGTGACCACCTTCGTGAATACCCGCTATTTCGAACGGCGGGCAGGACTCGACCGGCCTACGGCGATGTTCGCGGCCGTACCCGGCGCGCAGTCGGTGGTGCTGCTGACCTGCGACGCCCATGGCGCCGACCGCCGGCAGGTGCTGCTGGGCCAGATCAGCCGCATCATCGCGGTGATCTATCTGGTCCCGCTGCTGCTGACCCAGTTCCTTCCCCGTGAGCCCGACGGCGACGCTACCGTCCGTCAGATCGGGCTCGGCCTGACACTGCCCGACCCCCAGGCACTGCTGGTGACCCTGGCGGCCGGGGCCGCGGGCTGGTGGCTGGCCGGCCAACTGCGGCTGCCGCTCCCCATCCTGGTCGGCCCGATCCTCGGTGTGGGCTTGGTGCAACTGCTGGGACAGCCGGCGATGGAGATGCCCCCGGCGTCGCTGCTGGTGGTCCAGTTCTGCCTGGGCACCTCGCTGGGCGCCTACTTCGTCGGCCTCTCGCTGCGCGATACCCGCATCATGCTGGGCCACGGCCTGGTGGCGATGCTGATCACCCTGCTGCTGGCCCTGGCCATGACCCTGCTGATGTCGCGGGTCACCGCGCACGATACCGCCGCCCTCTTTCTCGCCTTCGTGCCGGGCGGACTGTCGGAGGTGGTCCTGCTCGCCGCCGCGCTGGACGTCGACCCGGCCTTCGTGGTTTTCCACCACCTGTTTCGTTTTATCGCCATCGCCAGCCTGCTTCCCTGGCTGGCAGCGCGCCTGACACGGTGACCCGGCCACCTCCCTCGTCGTTGCGGTCAGACACCGGCGGCGTGCTCTACCCGCTGCCATCGCTGCGCCGCGCCTGGCGCGGCGACTGACCGTACTGGCCACGAAAGGCACGGGCGAAGCTGGAGCTGGAGGAGAAGCCGCAGGCCAGCCCCACCGAGAGCACGTCCAGGTCGGTCTCGGTGAGCAGCCGCCAGGCCCGCGCCAGGCGCTGCTGCAGGTACCACTGACGCGGCGAGGTGCCCAGGTGCTGCTCGAAGAGACGCTGCAGCTGGCGCAGCGAGACGCCGCTGCGGCTGGCCACCTCGGCCAGCGGCAGCGGCGCTTCCAGATGCTGCTCCATCAGCGCCACCGCCTCTACCAGGCGGCGGTTGTGGGTGCCCAGCCGCCGGGCCAAGGTCATGCGCTGCTGATCGCCGCGGGTGCGGATGCGCTCGTGGATCAGCTGCTCGGAGACGTCGATGGCCAGGCGGGCGCCGTGGCGCCGGGCGATCACTTCCAGGGCCATGTCCATGGCCGCCGCCCCGCCGGCGCAGGAGAAGCGCCGCTCGCCCAGCTCGAAGAGCTCATCGGAGGTCTCGATGCCGGGAAAACGCTCCTGGAAGGCAGGCAGGCTCTCCCAGTGCAGGGTGACCCGCTCCCCCTCGAGCAGGCCTGCGGCGGCGAGCAGGAAGCCGCCGGTGTCGAGCCCGCCCAGGGTGCAGCCGGCCTGGTCCAGGCGATGCAGCCAGGCCATCAGCGGCCGGCTCAGATGAGCCTCGGGCTCGAAGCCGCTGCACACCGCCAGCGAGGGCAGGTGATGCACCTCGCCGATGGCCTGGTCGGCGAGCAGGGTCATGCCGTTGGAGGCGGTGACCGGCCCACCGTCCTCGCTGATCAGGGTCCAGTCGAACAGCGGTCGGCCGCTGATGCGGTTGGCGATGCGCAGCGGCTCCACCGCGGCAAAGAACGCCATCATCGAAAAGCGCGGCACCAGCAGAAAGCCGACCCGTTCGGGCAGTGGGCCCCGGTACTCCAGGCGCATCGACGTCTCCTCAACCGACCTTGCGGGAGGCTCCCGCCCCGGCGGGCAGACGCACCGCCGCGGGATTCTGGAACAGCGACTTGAGGATCCCCAGCGTCATCAGGATGATCACCACGCTGAGCGGCAGCGCCGCGGCGATCGACGCCGTCTGCAGCGCCCCCAGGCCGCCGGCGACCAGCAGCACCGCGGCCACCGCACCGATCACCGCCCCCCAGAAGATGCGCATCGGCTTGGACGGATCATCGTTGCCCAGGGACAGGATGGTGGTGATCACCAGCGTACCCGAGTCCGAGGAGGTGATGAACCAGCTGGCCAGCAGCAAGGTGGCCAGGGCCGACACCGCCCAGGAGAGCCAGGGGGTGGCGCTGATCCCGTCGATGGTGGCGTAGAGCGCCGCCGGCAGGTTCCAGTTGCGCACCAGCTCGATCAGCCCGGCGCTGCCGGCGCCGCCCTTGGCGGTCAGCTCCTGGTGAATGGCCACGCCGCCGAATACGCTGAGCCAGCCGATGATGATCAGGGTGGGAATCAGCATCACGCAGAGCATGAACTCGCGCAGGGTGCGGCCCCGGGAAATACGGGCGATGAACAGCCCCACGAAGGGAGCCCAGGCCAGCCACCAGCCCCAGTAGAAGATGGTCCAGTCACCCTGCCACTGGGCCGCCCCCTCCTCCTGGGGGAACCACAGCCCCATCTGCACGAAGTTGCCCAGGTAGTGGCCCAGCGACTCGCCGAACATGCCCAGCAGCCAGGCGGTGGGGCCGCCGAACAGGAAGAAGCCGAGCAGCAGCAGCGACATCACGATGTTCCACTGCGAGAGATATTTGATGCCCCGACCCACCCCGGAGACCGCCGACAGGATCGACAGGGCGCTGATGCCGGCGATCAGCGTCAGCTGGGTCGGGTTGCCCGGATCGATGCCGAACAGCCGCTCCAGGCCGGTGGCGATCTGGCTCACCCCCAGGCCCAGGGAGGTGGCCACGCCAAACACCGCCCCGAAGACCGCCAGCAGGTCCACCAGGTGGCCGATGGGGCCATAGATGCGCTTGCCGATGAAGGGGTAGAGCGAGGAGCGCAGCGCCAGCGGCAGCTTCTTGCGGTAGGCGAAGTAGGCCAGCGACAGCCCCACCAGCACGTAGACGGCCCAGCCGTGCAGCCCCCAGTGGAAATAGGTCACCGAGAGCGCGGTCACCGCACGCTCGTGGCCGATCTCGGTGGCCCCGGCCAGGTCGGCATAGGGGCTGTTGGGGTAGCCGAAGGCGCCGCGGTCATCCAGGTAGAAGAGCGGCTCGGCGACGCCGAAGAACAGGATGCCGATGCCGATGCCCGCCGAGAACAGCATGGCGATCCAGGCGAAGGTGGAGAACTCCGGGCGGCTGTCATCGTCGCCCAGGCGGATGCGCCCGAAGGGGCTGAGCAGCAGGCCGAAGCAGACGGCGATGAGAAACACCAGGGTGATGATGTAGTACCAGCTGAAGGTGCTCTCGATCCAGGCCCTGGCGGTGCCGAAGACGCTGCCGGCAAGCTCGGTGTCCAGCGCCGAGAAGAGCACGAAGGCGAGAATGATGCCGGCGGCCCAGAGCGTCATGCCGCGGTGGCTGCCACGAAACAGGCCCTGCTGCTCCACCAGCGCATAGTAGCGATGGGAGTCAGCCTCGGCGCCGGGAACAGGCCCTTGCGAATCGGTCATGGGTATCTCCTATGAAGCGACAGTGCCGACATCCTGCCCGACGCTGAGGAGATAACCATACACTAGACGACTTTTTTAACACATAAAACGACAAACACTCCCCATCAGGCGTCAACAGTATCCATAAGGCGAAAAATGTCCATGGCTGCCAGGACTGTCCTGCCCGAGCGGCCACATCAGGCGGCGGTAGATGGGGTGATGGCCGGACAATACCGGGCACTGCCCTGCACTCAAGAAGCCGAACATATCGATGCCATGCGCGAGCACTTCGACAACCTGAAAGAGGAGCCCGGCAGACCCTTAAACAGAATTAAGAGCCTGCTCAGACGGGGGACGACCAACAACTCCTCCCCGACCAAAAAACCCATAAAATCAAACGACTAACGAAGGACTTTTAAAGGCCACCCGAATCCCATCTTCCACTTATGCCCCCACCGGTACTCTCCCGCCCTGGGAAGATTGCTTGACAGGTTTGGAGGGCGGCTTCTATGGTCTATTTATTCGCATAAATATAATAATTGTTGGCTCGCCAGCACGAGCACCTCCCCTCCTGGCATCGACCAGGAGGAGCGACCGCCCCACCAACCACAATAAGGGGATGTAACGATGAGAAAGACCCTTCCTCCACGCAAACTTGCCATATACGGTGGCATGCTACTGGGCTTCTTGATGCTCGAAAGCCCGATGATCATGATTGCCAACAAGGTCGACCCCATGATCATGGGCGTACCGTTTCTGTTCGTCTGGAACCTCGTCTGGTGGAGCTTCCTCACCGGTCTGTTCCTTGTGGCTTACCTGACCAACTGGGGAAGCGGCAGCGTGCCCGCCACCCAGCGCAGCCGTTAAGGAGGCCACACCATGACTGGTAGCATCTTCATCATCGCAGCGTTCATGATCATCCCCTTGCTCGTGGGGGTTGTGTCCGCAAGGAAGTCTCAGGACACCAGCGAAGATTTCTTCGTGCAGGGTCGAGCCATGGGCAGCATCGCCGTATTCTTCACGGTGGCTGCTACCTGGTGGAGCGCCTTTGCCTTTCTGGGCTCGAACGCAACGTTCTATACCAGCGGCCCCGTCTACCTAACCGCACTCGCATGGAACCTGTTGTTCGGCTTCATGTACTATTGGGTCGGCAAGCGCGTGTGGTTCCTGGGCAAGCGCTTCAACTACCTCACCCCGTCCGATCTGATGGGTGACTTCTATAACAGCGAAGCACTGCGTATTCTGGTCGTCCTGATCACGCTGGTGTTTACGGTGCCCTATCTGCAGATCCAGTTGACCGGCGGTGCCTACCTGATTGAGGTTGCCTCGGGTGGCGTCGTTCCCTTCTGGCTGGCGGCCCTGCTGTTCTACTTCATCATCATCGTCTACGTGTGGATTGGCGGCATCCGTGCAATCGCCTGGACCGATGTGATCTACGGTGCGCTACTGTTCTTCGGCATGATGTTTGCCGGCTACTACATCTCGCTGCAAGTGGGGGGGCCAGCGGCGCTGTTCGCACAGCTTCAGCAGAGTTCACCCGACCACCTGACCATGCCGGGACCGAACGGCAACATGGGCTACAGCATGTGGTTCTCGCTATTCGTGATCGTGGCCATCGGGGCTTTCATGGGACCACAGATCTGGCTGCGCATGTACTCGGTGAAAAGCGGCCGTCTGTTCAACCTGATGCCCTTCCTGCTGGGGCTGGCGGCCTTCGCCTACTTCGGCTCCGTGCTGACCGGCTACACCGGCGTGATTCTCGAACCAGGCCTTGAGAATGCCGACCAGATCTTGCCTGTCATGCTGATGAACTATGCGCCATATCTGCTCGCTTCACTGATCATGGCTGCCGGTGCCGCCGCCGCCATGTCCACCGCCAACTCGCAGATTCACGCAGTCTCTACCGTGGTCACCATGGATATCTACCAGCGCTATGTGAACCGCAAGGCGAGCCAGGCACGCATCGTGACCATCGGCCGTCTGTCGCTGGTCGGTTTCTCGCTGGCCGCCTATATCCTGGCCCTGACCGTGCCTGGCTTGCTGGTGACCATCGGCATCGCCGCCCTGGCGGGCACCGCCCAGCTGATTGTGCCGACTATCGGTGCCATCACCTGGCGTCGCGCCCATCCGATGGCAGCCTTCTGGGGCCTGCTGACAGGCGTACTCTGTGTGCTGGTGCTTACCTATGGTCCTACCGTCAGTAACCCGCTGGGACTGCATGCCGGCATCTGGGGACTGCTACTCAACGGTGGGCTCTTCGTTGGTCTGAGCCTGGTGCTCAAGCGGAAGGATCACGAGGTAGTAGAGCGCTTTGCCCTGGCTCGTCAAGAGTACGACGCTGAATATCACCCGGAGCGTCTGGAGGGCGCCTCCCAGCCTGTTGGCGAGGCGGCTACGGCGCGCTGATCCATCTCACGGGGCCTGCCCAGCAGGCCCCATTTTTACAAGGAACCATCCATGGTCCAGACCCCGACACCGCGTCGTCGACAGAAGCTGGCTGAGCTGATCAGCGACGATATCAAGCGCTGGATCGCGACCGAGGGAATGACCGAAGGCGACCGCCTTCCCAACGAAAAGACCCTCATGGAACTCTACGGCTGTGCCAAAGGCACGGTGCGCGAGGCCCTGAAGATCCTCGAGGTCGAAGGGCTAGTGACCCTGAAAACGGGGCCGGGCGGCGGGGCAATCTTACATACCCCGAGCATGGAACCAGCCAGCCGCATGCTGCGCAATTTCCTGCACTTCCGCTCATTAGATGGCCACCAGGTCTATCAGCTGCGTCGCCTGCTGGAGGTGGAACTGGCGGTCTCCGTCGTGGGGAAGCTAAGTCCCGAGGCGCTGGAGAGCCTTGCCGTCAATATCGACGCCTGCGAATGCCATCATCCAGGCGAGGAAGATCAGCGACGCCAGCGCTTTCTCGAGCTGGAGTTTCACAACCTGCTGGCCAAGGCCTGCCCCAACCCGCTGCTCGCCTTCATGTGTCGTTTTCTCAACGACATGCTCCGCGACTTGGTGGTAGTCAAGAAGGCCTATATACCGGAGCGCAAGCAGTTCGACGAGGCCAACCACCGCTACCACCGTGAGCTGGTCGAGGCGTACCGCGATGAGGACAAGGAGCGGGTTCGCCAGCTGATGGATGAGCACATGCGGGATGCCGAGGCCCATATGTCAGCCCTGGAGGCCGAAATGGCCGACCAGATGCTGATCTCCCAGGAAACCTTGTTCGACGCAGAGCAAGACTCACCACTGCTGCATCTTATCAAGCAAGCCCGCTGAGCACAGCGCGACAAGCCGTGCCTATCACACAATCACAAAGAGGCGACTCATGACGATTGCTAACGTTCTGCGCCCCGCTACCGAGCTACGTACCGACCGTGAACGCCTCTGGCAGGCACTCATGGAAATGGCCAAGATTGGCGCCACCCCAAAGGGGGGCGTGAACCGCCAGGCCTTCACCGACCTTGACCGCCTGTCACGAGACCTGTTTATCGAGTGGTGCCGCGCCGAGGGGTGCACCATCCGGATTGATGCCATTGGCAATATCTTTGCTCGCCGAGAAGGCCAGGAGCCCGACAGCCCAGCCGTCATGACCGGCAGCCACCTCGACAGCCAGCCCACCGGCGGCAAGTTCGACGGCGTTTACGGGGTGCTGGCCGGCTTGGAGGTGATTCGCACCCTGAATCAACATGATATCCAAACACGATCCCCCATAGAGGTCGTCGCCTGGAGCAATGAAGAGGGGTGCCGTTTCGCGCCCTGCATGATGGGCTCCGGGGCCTTCACCGGCCAACTAGCATTGGAGGAGATGCTGGCCCGCACCGATGCGGAGAACATCAGCGCCGGTGACGCCCTTGAGGCCATTGGCTACCGAGGGGAAGATTGCGTCACTCCTGACCACATCAAGGCATATTTCGAGTGCCATATCGAGCAAGGACCGCTTCTGGAAGACACCGGCAACACCGTAGGAGTCGTCGTGGGGGCCCTAGGCCAGAAGTGGTTTGACCTTACCCTGACCGGGCTGGAGGCCCATGCTGGCCCGACCCCGATGCCGCTGCGCCGCGATGCGATGGTCGGGGCAGCTGACATTACCCAAGCGGTCAACCGCATTGCCAACGCGCATCAGCCCCACGGCCGTGGCACGGTCGGGGTCGTCAACCTGCACCCAGGCTCGCGCAACGTCATACCCGGCCAGGTAACGATGACGATTGACCTGCGCCACTTCGAGAGCGAGAGGCTCACCGCCATGGCCGAGGAACTCCACCAGGTGATCCAGGAGACGAGCCAACGCCATGGCTTGGCGTTCGAGCTGACGCCTACGGCGGATTTCTTACCGGAACACTTTGCCGACAGCTGCGTGGGGGCGGTACGTCGTGCTGCCGAAGCCATCGGCTGTGCGCACATGGATATCGTCAGCGGTGCCGGTCACGATGCCATCTTCATGGGGCGTGTCACCCAGGCTGGCATGATCTTCGTCCCCTGCGAAAACGGCATCAGTCACAACGAAATCGAGAATGCCAAGGCTAGCGACTTGAATGACGGCTGCAACGTGCTGCTTCACGCCATGCTGGAGCAGGCCGGAATCGCAGGCGAAGCCGTGGAGTGAAATGCGATGACCATGACCGCCCTTCCGACACAACTCGCCGACCTGAGCGCCGTTGAAGCGCTCAGCTTGTTTCGCCACCGAGAACTTTCGCCGGTGGAACTGACCAAGGACTGCCTGGCGCGCCTCCGCCGCGACAACCCCGCCGTCAACGCTTTCGCCCATGTAGACGAAGCGGGCGCACTAGCCGCTGCTCGCGCTTCCGAGTCACGCTGGCAGGCCGGCACGCCCAGCGGCCCTCTCGACGGCATCCCCACCACCATCAAGGATCTGACGCTGACAGCTGGCTTGCCGACCCGATTCGGCTCAGCCACCAGCAGCCCGGACGGCCCCTGGGAGACCGATGCCCCAATCAGCGGCCACCTGCGTGAAGCCGGCGCGGTGATTATCGGCAAGACCACTTCGCCGGAGTTTGGCTGGAAGGGCGTGACAGACAACCCCCTTCACGGTGTCACCCGCAACCCCTGGGATCACCGCCTGACGCCAGGCGGCTCCTCGGGCGGCGCTGCGGCAGCGGCAGCGCTCAACCTCGGCCTTCTCCACCAGGGCAGCGACGCGGGCGGTTCGATTCGCATCCCCTGCAGCTTCACCGGCACCTTCGGCCTCAAGCCGACCTTTGGATGGGTGCCCCAGTGGCCGGCCAGCGTCATGGGGCCGCTCTCACACTTGGGCCCGATGACCCGTACCGCCGCCGACAGCGCCCTGATGCTCAGTGTCATGGCTCAACCCGATACCCGAGACGGCTACCTGGGCAACCCGCGCGCCGATGACTGGCTGAGCCCGCCTCCCGACTCGCTGGCAGGATGGAGAATCGCCTTTAGCCCCGACTTGGGCTATGTGGATGTCGCGCCGGACATTGCGGCCCGCGTCAGGGAAGCCGTGGAAGCGCTGCAGGCGCTGGGCGCCACGATCGAAGAGGTGGGCCCAGGTTTCGACTCTCCGCTGGAGGTCTTCAATACCCTCTGGTTTGCCGGTGCGAGCCAGGTACTGGAGCGCCTGGATAGTGCCCAGCAGTCACTGCTGGATCCGGACTTTCTGGCTATCGCCCGGCGAGGTGCCGCGATTCCATTGCGCGACTACCTCACCGCTTGCCGCGCCAGGGAGCAACTCATCGCGAAGATGCAGGGATTCCATGAGCGCTATGACCTGCTGGTAACGCCCACCATGCCCATCGCCCCGTTCGAGGCGGGGCATAACGTCCCACCAGGTGGTCATTATCGTGAATGGATGGACTGGACACCCTTCAGCTACCCCTTCAACCTGACGCAACAGCCTGCAGCCTCGCTGCCCTGCGGCCTGGATGCCCAAGGCTTGCCGGTCGGCCTGCATCTGGTTGGCCCACGCTTTCAGGATCTCAAGGTCCTTCATGCCGCGCAGTTGCTGGAGGACCTCCTGCCAGACATGCCCTCTCCCACGAGCTGATCGCACAGGTGCCGGGATGACGCCCGGCACCCCAACTGCCGCACGGTGGTGCTGATGACTGACACGCTAACACCGCGGGCGCCCTTCTGGGCGCCCGCTGATGACTGCTTTACGTTCCCGCTCGGCTGCTCATGAGGGGAAGGAGAACTGCGCCCCCTCGCGTACGCCGGCCGAGGGCCAGCGCTGGGTGATGGTCTTGCGTCGGGTATAGAAGCGCACCGAATCGGGGCCATAGGCGGAGAGGTCGCCGAACAGCGAGCGCTTCCAGCCACCGAAGCTATGATAGGAAACCGGTACCGGCAGCGGCACATTGATGCCCACCATGCCCACCTGGATGCGGTCGCTGAAGTAGCGTGCCGCCTCGCCGTCGCGGGTGTAGATACAGGTGCCGTTGCCGTACTCGTGGTCATCGATCAGCCGCATCGCCTGCTCCATGGTGTCCACTCGCACCACCAGCAGCACCGGGCCGAAGATCTCCTCCCGGTAGCAGGTCATCTCGGGCGTCACGCGGTCGATGAGGGTACCGCCCACATAGAAGCCCCCTTCATGGCCGGGGACCTGCACGCCGCGACCATCCACCACGATGCTGGCCCCCTGCTGCTCGGCGCTGTCGATGTAGCCGCACACCTTCTCCTGGTGGGCCTGGGTGATCACCGGCCCGAAGTCGTTCCCGGCATCGTGGAAAGGGCCGACCTTGAGGGAGGTCATCTGCTCCTGCATCTTGGCGATCAGGGTGTCGGCGGCTTCGTCGCCCACCGCCACCGCCACCGAAAGCGCCATGCAGCGCTCGCCGGAGGAGCCGAAGGCGGCCCCGTTCAGGGAGCTGACCACGTTGTCCATGTCAGCGTCGGGCATCACGATGGCGTGGTTCTTGGCGCCGCCCAGGGCCTGGCAGCGCTTGCCGTTGGCGCTGGCGCGGGAATAGGTGGTTTCCGCGATGGGCGTGGAGCCGACGAAGCTGACGGCCTGGACACGGGGGTCATCGAGCAAGGTGTCCACGGCCTCCTTGTCGCCGTTGACCACGTTGAGCACCCCGGCGGGAAGCCCCGCCTCTAACGCCAGCTCGGCCACGAACAGGGCCGAGGAGGGGTCGCGCTCGGAGGGCTTGAGCACGAAGGTGTTGCCGCAGGCGATGGCCATGGGATACATCCACAGCGGCACCATGGCGGGGAAGTTGAAGGGAGTGATGCCGGCCACCACGCCCAGAGGCTGAAACTCGCTCCAGGAGTCGATGCCGGGGCCGGTGTTCTTGCTGTGCTCCCCCTTGAGCAGCTCGGGGGCGCCGCAGGCGTACTCCACGTTCTCGATGCCGCGGGCCAGCTCGCCCTGGGCGTCGTGAACGATCTTGCCGTGTTCTTCGCCGACCAGGCGCACGATCTCGTCGGCACGCTCCTCGAGCAGCTGCTTGAAGCGGAACATCACCCTGGCCCGCTTGGCCGGCGGCGTATCGCGCCAGGCCGGGAAGGCGGCCTGAGCGGCGGCGATGGCCTCCTCCACGGTGGCCTTGGACGCCAGGCTTACCCGCCCCTTGACCTCGCCGGTGGATGGATTGAAGAGCTCCTGGGAGCGTCCTTCGCGGTCGACGCGTGCGCCGTTGATCAGATGGCCGAGTGTTGTCATTGGGTTCCTCTTGATAGCTCGGTTACAGGGGGAATTCAGTCCAGTTCGCCGATGGATTCGCCCAAGGCGTTGACGAGGCGGTCGATCTCTTCGCGCTCGACGATAAAGGGCAGGCCGAGCTGGATGGTGTCGCCGCCGTAGCGTACGTAGAAGCCTTTCTCCCAGCACTTCATGGCGATCTCGAAGGGCCGGCGGGCCGGCTCGCCGGGATAGGCCTCGATGGTCAGCGCCCCGGCGAGCCCGTAGTTGCGAATGTCGCTGATATAGCGGCTGCCCTTGAGGCCGTGCAGCGCTTCCTCGAAGAGCGGGCTCATCTGGCGTACGCGCTCGATGAGCTGCTCCTGCTCGAGGATGTCGAGCGAGGCCAGGGCCGCGGCGCAGGCCGCCGGGTGGCCGGAGTAGGTGTAGCCGTGGGGGAGTTCGAGCATGTAGTCGGGGCCGCCCTGCTCCATGAAGGTGTGGTAGATCTCGCCCTTGACCATCACCCCGCCCATGGGCACGGCGCCGTTGGTCAGCTGTTTGGCGAAGTTCATCATGTCGGGGACCACGCCGAAGGCCTCGGCGCCGGTCATGGCCCCCATGCGCCCGAAGGCGGTGATCACCTCGTCGAAGATCAGCAGGATATCGTGCGCATCGCAGATCTCGCGCAGCCGCTGCAGGTAGCCGACCGGCGGCGGAATCACCCCGGCGGAGCCGGCCAGGGGCTCGACGATTACCGCCGCAATGTTGGAAGCGTCGTGCAGGGCGATCAGCTCCAACAGCTCCTCGGCCTTCTCGGCGCCGCGCTCGGGCATCCCGCGGGTGAAGGCGTTCTCGGCCATCAGGGTGTGGGGCAGGTGGTCGGCATCGACGCCCTGGCCGAACAGGGCGCGGTTGGCGCCAATGCCACCCAGGCTGATGCCGCCGAAGTTGACCCCGTGATAGCCCTTGGCGCGCCCGATCAGCTTGGTCTTGGTGGGCTTGCCCTTCTTGCGCCAGTAGGCGCGGGCGATCTTCAGGGAGGTGTCGGCGCTCTCGGAGCCGGAGCCGGTGAAGAAGGCATGATCGAGCCCCGCTGGCGTCAGCTCACGCAGGCGGTGGGCCAGTTCGAAGGCCTTGGGGTGACCGAACTGGAAGGCCGGCGCATAGTCGAGCTCGCGCAGCTGACGACTCACGGCGTCGGCGATCTCGGGTCGCGAGTGGCCGGCACCGCAGGTCCAGAGGCCCGAGAGGCCATCGAAGACCCGGCGCCCCTCCGAATCGATCAGATAGCTGCCCTGGGCGCCGACGATGATGCGCGGGTCGCGCTTGAACTGGCGGTTGCCGGTATAGGGCATCCAGTAGGCGTCCAACTGATCGGCACTCAAGCCGGCCGCATAGGGAAATGCCTGGGCGGTCATGGTAGGGCCTCGCATAAGCTTGTCATTGTGGATATGCCGCGGCGGGTCGCTTCGCGGTGCTGATAGCCACAGGCTAGGCGGCCCCATGAGTCAGTTAAATTTTTAAAAACTTACTTTCATGTAAACTCAGGGTTAATTTTCTGGCCGGGAGCGGGGCATGGGCAAGGGGGTCACGATGGGGCAGCTGGGCGACGCCGATCTGCGTCTGCTGCGTATCTACCGCAAGGTGGTGGAGTGCGGCGGTTTCTCCGCCGCCGAGGTGGAGCTGGGCATCAGCCGGGCCGCCATCAGCATGGCCATGAACGACCTGGAGACGCGCCTGGGGCTGCGCCTCTGCCAGCGCGGCCGCAGCGGCTTCTCACTGACCGATGAGGGCGCCGAGGTCTATGAGTCGACGCTTCAGCTACTCGCCGCGGTGGAAGGCTTTCGCACTCGAGTCAATGCGCTGCACGCCCAGCTCAAGGGCGAACTCAATATCGGCATCACCGACAACCTGGTAACCATGCCCGAGATGCATATCACCCACGCCTTGAGTGCTCTGAAAGAGCGCGGGCCCGAGGTGCGCATCAATATTCGCATGATCCCGCCAAGCGATATCGAGCTGGCGGTGCTGGATGGACGCCTGCATACCGGCGTCGTCCCGGACCTCAAGGTCCTGCCGGGGCTCAACTACCTCTCCCTCTACGAGGAGGCATCACGGCTCTACTGCTCGGATGAGCACCCGCTGTTCGCGGTGGAGAAAGTGGACGAGGCGGCGCTGGCCAGCCACGATGCCGTGGTTCCCGCCTATGCCCAGACCCCCGAGATCAAGGGCGTTCACGAGCCCCTCAGGACCGCCGCCTCGGCCAGCGACCGCGAGGGGGTGGCCTTCCTGATCCTCTCCGGCCGCTATCTCGGCTATCTGCCCACCCACTACGCCGAACGCTGGGTCCGTGACGGTCGGATGCGCGCCCTGGATCCCGAGCGGTGGCGCTATGACACCCACTACAGCGCCATCACCCGCAAGGGGGCCCAGCCCAACCTGGTGTTGGAGGGCTTTCTGGAAGAGCTGAGGAGGCTGATCGGTGAGTAGGCGTCTCGCCTACCCCCCCGTCATGTTCATAAAGCGCACCACCTGGACATCGCCATCGGTGGTGAAGTGGTGGCGCTCAGGCTTCTTCGCCATGGCGGCAACGATGGCCTCTTTCAGGCGCTCGCTGTCGCCGGGGTGGCGGCGCAGCACCGCGCGCAGGTCCACCGAGTGCTCGTTGCCCAGGCAGAGCAGCAGGCGCCCCTCGGCGGTGACCCGCACCCGATTGCAGGCGTCGCAGAAATTGTGACTGTGGGGCGAGATGAAGCCGATCCGCGAGTCGCTGTCGGCCATGCGGAAGTAGCGCGACGGCCCGAGCGTCGTCTCGGTGGTGGGCACCAGGGCGTGGCGGGTCTCGATGATGGCGCGCACCGCGTCACTGGAGCAGAAGGTGGTGGCGCGGTCGTGGCCGATGGCCTGGCCCAGCGGCATCTCCTCGATAAAGCTGATGTCGACCCGCTCCCGGCGGGCGAACTCGACCAGGTCGAGGACCTCATCGTCGTTACGCCCCTTGAGGATCACCGCGTTGAGCTTGATGCGCGCGAACCCGGCCTCCCGGGCCGCGCGGATGCCGTCGATCACCTTGGCCAGCTCGCCGGTGCGGGTCAGGGCGCGGAAGCGCGCCGGGTCCAGGGTGTCGAGGCTGACGTTGAGACGCTTGAGCCCACCCTCATACAGGGCGCGGGCGTGCTTGACCAGGCCGGCGCCGTTGGTGGTCATGGCGAAGTCGGAAAGCCCCGGCAGCGTGCCCACCTCGGCGACCAGGGTCTCGATGCCCCGCTTGACCAGCGGCTCGCCGCCGGTGAGGCGAATCTTTTCCACCCCGAGTTCGACGAAGGCCCGGCACAGGGTGGCCATCTCCTCCAGGGTGAGCACCTGGGCGCGGGGCAGGAAGGTCATCTCCTCGGCCATGCAGTAAACGCAGCGGAAGTCGCAGCGATCGGTGACCGAGAGGCGAACGTAGCGGACGGTGCGGCCGAAGCCGTCGATCAGCGCGGTCATCGACGCGCCTCCACGCTAGCGCCGGCATGCAGGGGCAGTCGAGCGATCAGCTCGCCGACATCCTCGGCCACCTCGGCCACGACGTCCTCGCCGTAGCGCTGGCCGCGGCGCTTGCGCAGGCCGCGCTTGTAGAGTTTGACGTGTTCGGTGGCGGTGACGCCGGCCCTGTCCAGGCAGTGGCTGACGCAGTGCATCGGGCAGCCGTCGATGGCGACGATGGGGCGCCCGGAGCGGGCGACCTTGACCAGCCCCGGCACCCCGCCGCCGACGCCGGCGATGCACGACATCTCCGCGACGCCGCCGTGGTCGAGGCGCAGCGCCACATCGTTGGCAAGCTGGGCCACGTCCGAACAGCCCGAGCAGGAGTAGACCAGGGTGCGCGGTTTGTCAGCGGTTCGGGGCATAGGTGCCTCCCGGTTGCAGTGTTGCGTAGCGCGCTGTCGCCGCGTGGCGTCAGTCGTCGGTGACCATGGCGTCGCGCAGCTTCTGTTCGTCGAGCACGGTCAGCCGTTGGCGATCGATATTGATGGCGCCACTGTCGCGCAGCTTGGCCAGCAGGCGCGACAGGGTCTCCGGCGTCATCGCCAGCTGGGAGGCCAGCCAGCGCTTGGGGATGGAGAGACGCACCACCCGGGGCCCCTTGGCGCGGCCCGAGGGCAGCTGGCGCAGGATATAGCTGACCAGCCGTGACATGGCATCGGCCTGGGTCAGCAGCGCCAGGTCCTCGAGGCGCTCGGTGAGCTCCAGCGCCAGCCGGCTCATGAACTCGGCGCGGCAGGCGGGCTGACGATCCATGATCTCCCGGCAGCGCGAGGCGGGAATCGCCAGCACATGGGTGCGCCGCAGCGCCTCGGCCGAATAGAGATAGACCCCGGCGCTGGAGACCATGCTCAGCTCGCCGAGAGTACCGCCGCGCTCCACGCAGCGGATGGTCGCCAGCCGGCCATCGCCGGCAGAGCGGGTCAGGCGCACGGCGCCGTTGATGACGATATACAGCCAGTAGGCCGGGGCGTCCTGGCGAAACAGCCACTCGCGGTTCTTCAGCTCGAGAAGTTCGGAGTCTTCCAGCAGCGACTCGACCTCGTCGTCCTCGAGCTGACCCAGCCAGGGGATGCCCAGCACCAGCTCGCGCAGCTGCTTGGGCTTGAACAGCAGGTCAGCCGACGAACTGTCCGGCGGGCAGATAGGGGTAGTCATGACCTTCCTCCACGTCTTTGTCAGCGACCATCATCAGATAGCCGTGTGCCTGGCTGGCGGCCCGCAGCATGTGCGACCCCTGGCCGCCGGCCAGCAGAGCGACCGGCTGGCCGCCCCGCCAGTCGAGTACCACCCGCAGCAGCTCTCGCCGCCCGGGACTCGCCCGCCGGGAAAACCCCGCGCGCACGGCGAACTGCTGCAGCGGTGATACCTCACGCCCCTGGCAGCCCTGCACGAAGGGCCTGGCCAGCAGCTGCCAGCCCACCAGGGAGGCCACCGGGTTACCCGGCAGGCCGATCAGCGGCACGCCGTCCGGCGTTCCATCGTCCAAATGGCCGAAGGCAAACGGCTTGCCCGGCTTCATGGCCACGCCGTGGAAGTCCAGCCCACCCAGGCGCTCCAGCACCGGACGCACGTGATCCTCCTCGCCCACCGAGACCCCGCCGGTGCAGATCACCAGATCCGCCCCATCGCGGGCGGCGATGAAGGCGTCGTGCAACGCCTCGGGCGTATCGGCGATGATGCCGAGATCCAGCACGTCACAGCCGGCCTGTTCCAGCAGTGCCTGCAACATCACCCGGTTGCTATTGTATACTTGACCGGTTTCGTAGGGTATCCCTGGTTCAATCAGCTCATCGCCGGTGGATATCAGCGCCACCGTCAAACGCGGCAACACCGGCACCTCGGCAATGCCCTGGCTGGCCAGCATCGCCAGCGCCGGCGCATTCAGCGCCGTCCCGGCCGGCAGCAGGGTGTCGCCGACCCGGTACTCCTCACCGCGGCGACGAATATTGGCCCCGGGCCTGGCCTCGCCCACCACGTGCATCCGCCCGTCGTCATCCAGCCGCACCCGCTCCTGGGGGACCACGCAGTCGGCCCCCTCGGGCACCGGCGCGCCGGTGAAGATCCGCGCACAGCCCCCTTCGGGAAGCCGCTGGGCACCGGCGCCCGCCGGCACCCGCATGACCACCGGCAGCCCCGCTTCGCTCAGCTCGGCCAGGTGCAGGGCGTAGCCGTCCATGGCGCTGTTGTCGATGCCCGGCATATCGAGCCGCGCTACCAGGTCACCGGCCAGCACCCGTCCGGCGGCCCGCTCCAGGGGCAGGCGCTCCTCCCCGGTCAGCGGCCTGGCCGCGGCGATGATTCGCGTTCGCGCCTCCTCCAGATCGAGCAGTCCCTTGGCAAGGCTGGCACAGCTCATGCGCGCACTCCTTGACCATGGTCAGGCGCCGTCTCCGGGTCGCGGGAGTCGCAGCCGGACGCCTCGGGCAGGACCATGGCGACAAAGTTGCAGGGCCGGGTACGGGCATCGAGCTGGCTTTCCAGGATGCCGTCCCAGGCGGTGGCGCAGGCCTTGGGCGAGCCAGGCATGGCGAAGATCAGGGTGCGATTGGCCACGCCGGCCACGGCACGGGACTGGATGGTGGAGGTGCCGATGCTTTCATAGGAGAGCTGGCGGAACAGCTCGCCGTAGCCGTCCACGGCGCGGTCGAACAGCGGCGCCAGCGCCTCGGGGGTGGTGTCGCGCGCCGTGAAGCCGGTGCCGCCGTTGACCAGGATCACCTGGATATCCTCGCGTACCACCCACTTGGAGACCACCGCCCGGATGCGATAGATATCGTCGGGCACGATACGTCGCTCGACCAGCGCGTGGCCGGCCTCGGAGAGCCGCTCGCTGAGCAGGTCACCGCTGCCATCGCGGTCGTAGCCGCGGGTATCGGAGACGGTCAGCACGGCGATACCAAGCGGCGCGAAGGGGGTATTGGCGTGAACATGGGCCATGGGATTCTCCTCACCGCCCGCGACGCGAGCGGCGACATGGATATGAGGAAAGCGGGCACCGCGCAGCGCAGTGATTCACCGGAAACGCCTGCTCGCGCGGGGAGTTCTACTGCATCAGCGAGTTGGCGCTGTCGTCATCCAGGGCGATGCCCTCGACGCCGATGTCGGTTTCCAGCGCCAGCAGGTAATGACGCAGGGCGCGACGCGTGGACTGCTCGCGCAGGCTATGACGCACCCGGTCGAACACCTCGTCGAAGGGCAGCGTCTTCCCTTCCAGGCGCTGGTCGATGAGCACCACATGCCAGCCATAGCGCGAGGCCAGAGGTCGCTCGTGCAGCCCCTCCGGCAGGTGATGCAGGGCGCGGTCGAGCTCGGCCACGGTCTGGCCCGGCGCCAGCCAGCCCAGCTCGCCGCCCTCGTCCTTGGAGGGGCAGGCAGAGTAGCGCATGGCCAGCTCGGTAAAACGCTCGGGCGCAGCGACAAGCGCTTCGATGAGCCCCTCGCCCTGCCGATAGCCGGCGTCCCGTGCCTCGGCGTCATCCGGCGCCGCAGGTAGGAGGATATGCCGTACGGCCAGGCGCGTCGGCTCGCTGAAGCGCTCGGGGTCGGCCTCGAAGAAGCGCCGGCAGTCCGCCTCGCTGGGTTCCGGCACCTCTAGCTCGCGATCCAGCAGCGCGGCGATGGCGGCGTCGTTGTCGCCGTCATCTGCACTGTCGGCCGCGACCAGCCCCAGCTGGGCGGCGCGTGAACGCAACAGCTCGCGCACCACCAGGGCCCGAGCCGCCTCGAGCTGCGCCTCGCCGGCGCTGGCCGCGGGGTGGTACTGCATCTCCTGGGCGATGGCGGCCTCCTCGATGGTGGCGCCGCCGACCCGGATGGGAGGGGACTCGCGCCCCCCGGGATCATCTCGATATCGATCTTTTGCATGGTGATAAACCCTTACAGCTCAATTCATGGCCCCAGCACCGGTGGGCGGGGCTGATCCGGCGGCAGGCCGGCGAGGAGGCGCTGTAAACCCGTCCCTGGGCGCTACCGATGCCATCCCTGGCATAGGACCTCCTCTCGGCCTGCCCCGGCGCCCCGCGTCGCCAGCAGTGCCCCTCATCAGCCCCGCTTGCGCACCAACTGGTAGCGACGGGTGATATAGCCCAGCGGAATGCTCCACACGTGCACCAGCCGCGAGAAGGGGAACAGCAGGATGATGGTCAGGCCCACGAAGATATGCAGCTTGTAGATCCAGGACACGCCCTCCATGTACTGAGCGGCACCGCCGCCGAAGAAGACGATGGCCTGGGCCCAGCTGGAGAGGGTGACCATCATCTCGCCGTCCAGGTGGCCCAGCGAGAAGAGGACGGTGATCATGCCCAGCGCCGCCTGGAAGACGATCAGCCCGAGAATCAGGGTATCCATGGTGCTGGAGGAGGCGCGAACCCGCGGGTTGGTAATGCGGCGATGCAGCAGCATGGCGCCGCCCACCAGGCAGGCAATGCCGGCGGCCCCGCCCACCACGATGGCGATCAACTGCTTGGTGCCGGCGTGGAGGAAGGGCGAGTAGACCCAGTGCGGGGTCAGCATGCCGAACAGGTGGCCAAAGAAGATCACGATGATGCCGACATGGAAGAGGTTGCTGGCCAGGCGCATGTTCTTCGACGACAGCATCTGGCTGGAGCCGGTCTTCCAGGTGAACTGCCCGTGATCGTAGCGCAGCAGGCTGCCGACCAGGAAGACGGTGCCGACCAGATACGGGTAGTAGCCGTAAATCAGGTGGTCGAGATAGGTGCCGAATGCAGACATGGTGATTCTCCTGTTAACGACCCGTCACCGGAGGCTGCGCCTCGGGTGAGAGAATGCGAACGGCTTCGCTGTGGACGCCCTGCTTGCGCTCGGCCAGGCGGCGGCCCTCGGCGGACTGCAGGGCGCAGTCCTGGTCGGATTCGGCGGAGAAGCGCACCGCCTCCTCTTCCCAGACCGCGTCCAGCGCCTCGGGGGTGTCGTCCCGGGACTCGCCCTTCACCTCCTCGCGGTGAGCCTCGATCTCCGCCTCGGCCCCGATCAGCGCCAGCAGCGCCCGAGGCACCAGAGCGTGATCGGCATCGCGCTCCTCGAGACGCGCGGCGAGCAGGCCGAGGATATGGCCGATCTCGCCCAGCCAGCGGCCGATCTCCGCCTCGTCGCGGGTGGAGAGATACTCCAGGAAGAGCGGCAGGTAGTCGGGCAGCTCCCGGGCGTCCAGGGCGAAGCCGGCGGCCTGATACTCGTTCATCAGGTCGACCATGGCCTGGCCCCGGTCGCGGGACTCACCGTGGACGTGCTCGAACAGCAGCAGCGAATGAGCGCGCCCCTTGTCGAACAGCGCCACGTACTCCGACTGGAGCTCCAGCAGGTCGCCGTCGGCGATGCGCTGGCACCACGCCATCAGCTCGCCACGCAGCGCCGCCGGCAGGCGACGCTCCTGGTCGATGACTTCGATGAGCTCGGCGGCCGCCGCCTGTAGCGTCTCGGTGGGGTAGTCGAGCAGGCGGGCCAGGGCGCGTAGGCTCAGCATGCCGGGCGCCGGCTCGGCCATCTTCAGGGCAGCATCAGCCATGACGGGCCTCCTCGGTTTTCTCACCGTGCTGGGGGTCGTAGGTCTCCACCGGTTCGACCAGGGTGGTGGTCTGGGGCCGGCCGTTGAACAGACTCGGCTTGCTCTCGCCGTGGCAGCCGTCGCCGAAGCTGAAGCCGCAGCCACCGCGCTCCGGGAAGGCTTCGGTCGCCATCTCGCGGTGGCTGGTGGGGATCACGAAGCGATCCTCGTAGTTGGCGATGGCAAGATAGCGATACATCTCTTCCACCTGCGCCTCGCTCAGCTCGACATCTTTCAGGACATCGGTGTTGGGCTGGCCGTCGACATGCTTGCCGCGCATGTAGAGGCGCATGGCCATCAGCCGCTTGAGGGCCAGCACCACGGGCTCCTCCTCGCCGGCGGTGAGCATGTTGGCGAGATAGCGCACCGGGATACGCAGCGACTCGATCTTCGGCATCACGCCGTCGAGCTCGATCTTGCCGGCCTCGGCGGCGGACTGGATCGGCGACAGCGGCGGCACGTACCAGACCATGGGCAGAGTGCGATACTCGGGGTGCAGCGGCAGCGCCAGGCCCCAGTCCATGGCCATCTTGTAGACCGGGGAGGCCTGGGCGGCCTTGATCACGTTGTCGGCGATGCCGTCCTTCTTCGCCTGGGCGATCACTTCCGGGTCGTTGGGGTCCAGGAAGATCTCGCACTGACGATGGTAGAGATCGCGCTCGTCCGGCGAGCTCGCCACCTCCTCGATGCGGTCGGCGTCATAGAGCAGCACGCCGAGGTAACGGATGCGCCCCACGCAGGTCTCGGAGCAGACCGTCGGCATGCCCGCCTCGATGCGCGGGTAGCAGAAGATGCACTTCTCGGACTTGCCGGTCTTCCAGTTGTAGTAGATCTTCTTGTACGGGCAGCCGGAGATACACATCCGCCAGCCGCGGCACTTGTCCTGGTCGATCAGCACGATACCGTCCTCTTCGCGCTTGTAGATCGCGCCGGACGGACAGCTCGCCACGCAGGTCGGGTTGAGGCAGTGCTCGCAGAGCCGCGGCAGATACATCATGAAGGTGTTCTCGAACTGACCGTAGATATCGGCCTGCACCTTCTCGAAGTTCTTGTCCTTGCGGCGCTTGGCGAACTCGGTACCGAGAATCTCCTCCCAGTTGGGGCCCCACTCGATCTTCTGCATACGCTCGCCTGAGATCAGTGAGCGGGGCGCGCCACCGGCTGATGCTCGCCCTGCTTGGCGGTATGCAGGTGCTCGTAGTCGAAGTCGAACGGCTCGTAGTAGTCGTCGATCTCGGGCAGGTCGGGGTTGGCGAAGATGTTCGCCAGTACCCGCCACTTGCCGCCGATCCTCGGCTCGATCTTGCCATCCTTGCGGCGCATCCAGCCGCCCTTCCACTTGGTCTGGTTCTCCCACTCCTTGGGATAGCCGATACCGGGCTTGGTCTCGACGTTGTTGAACCAGGCGTATTCCATGCCTTCACGGCTGGTCCAGACATTCTTGCAGGTCACGGAGCAGGTGTGACACCCGATGCACTTGTCGAGGTTGAGGACCATGCCTACCTGGGAACGAATCTTCATTTCACGGCCTCCTGAACGCTGTCGTTGCCCTCGCCATCCAGCCAATCGACTCTCTTCATCTTGCGTATCAGGACGAATTCATCGCGGTTGGAGCCAACGGTTCCGTAGTAGTTGAAGCTGTAGGAAAGCTGCGCATAGCCGCCGATCATATGGGTCGGCTTGGGCAGACCCGGGTCACGGAGTTGTGCATGCCGCCGCGGGTCTTGGTGATTTCGGAGCCCGGCACGTTCACCTGGCGCTCCTGGGCGTGGTACATCATCACCATGCCGGCCTTGACGCGCTGGCTGACGATGGCCCGGGCGGTGATGGCGCCGTTGGCGTTGTACAGCTCGATCCAGTCGTTGTCCTCGATGCCGATCTCCTGGGCATCGATCTCCGACATCCACACCACCGGGCCGCCGCGATTGAGGGTCAGCATCAGCAGGTTGTCCGAGTAGGTGGAGTGGATGCCCCACTTCTGGTGCGGGGTGATCCAGTTCAGCGCCTTGGACGGATAGCCGTTGTCCTCCGGCATCGTAAAGCCGGTGATGGTCTTGGTGTTGATCGGCGGCCGGTAGGTCAGCAGGCTCTCGCCGAAGGCACGCATCCAAGGGTGATCCTGGTAGAACTGCTGGCGGCCACTGACGGTGCGCCACGGGATCATCTCATGCACGTTGGTGTAGCCGGCGTTGTAGGAGACGTGCTCGTCTTCCAGGCCGGACCAGGTCGGGCTCGAGATGATCTTGCGCGGCTGAGCGACGATGTCGCGGAAGCGGATCTTCTCCTCCTCCTTGTTGACCGCCAGGTGGCTGTGATCCCGCCCGGTGATCTTGGAGAGCGACTCCCACGCCTTGACCGCCACCTGGCCGTTGGTCTCCGGCGCCAGGGTCAGCACGACTTCCGCGGCATCGACGGCGGTCTCGATCTTCGGGCGTCCCTTGGCCGGGCCGTCCTGCTTGACGTAGTTGAGCTTGCCGAGCAGCTCGATCTCGCTGTCGGTGTTCCAGCTGATGCCCTTGCCGCCGTTGCCCAGCTTGCCCAGCGCCGGGCCCAGCGAGCTGAAGCGCTCATAGGTGGCCGGGTAGTCGCGCTTGACCTCGATCAGCGCCGGCATGGTCTTGCCGGGGATCGGCTCGCACTCGCCCTTCTTCCAGTCCTTCACCTCGGGCTGGGCCAGCTCGGCGGGGGAGTCGTGCTGGTGCGGCAGGGTGACCAGGTCGGTCTCCTCGCCCAGATGCCCCACGCAGACCTTGGAGAACGCCTTGGCGATGCCCTTGTAGATGTCCCAGTCGCTGCGCGATTCCCAGGCCGGATCGGTGGCCGCGGTCAGCGGATGGATGAAGGGGTGCATGTCGGACGTGTTGAGGTCGTCCTTCTCGTACCAGGTGGCCGTGGGCAGCACGATGTCCGAGTAGAGACAGGTGGAGGACATGCGGAAGTCCAGGGTGACCACCAGGTCGAGCTTGCCTTCCGGGGCCTCGTCATGCCACTTCACCTCTTCGGGCTTCTGGCCGCCGAACTCACCCAGGTCCTTGCCCTGGATGCCGTGGCGGGTGCCCAGCAGGTACTTGAGCATGTACTCGTGGCCCTTGCCCGAGCTGCCCAGCAGGTTCGAGCGCCACACGAAGAGGTTGCGCGGGAAGTTCTGGGGGCTGTCCGGGTCCTCGGCGGCGAAGGCCAGCTTGCCCTCCTTCAACTGCTGAACGGCGTAGTCCTTGGTGGACATGCCGGCGGCCTCGGCGGCCTTGGCCAGGCGCAGCGGGTTGGTGCCGAGCTGCGGCGCCGAGGGCAACCACCCCATGCGCTCGGAGCGCACGTTGAAGTCGATCAGGCTGCCGGAGTAGTCCTCGGCCTTGGCCAGCGGCGAGAGGATCTCCTTGATCTCGAGCTTCTCGTAGCGCCACTGGGAGGAGTGGTTGTAGAAGAAGGAGGTGGAATTCATGTGCCGCGGCGGGCGGGTCCAGTCGAGGCCGAAGGCCAGCGGCAGCCAGCCGGTCTGCGGGCGCAGCTTCTCCTGGCCGACATAGTGGGCCCAGCCGCCGCCGCTCTGGCCGATGCAGCCACACATCACCAGCATATTGATCAGGCCGCGGTAGTTCATGTCCATGTGGTACCAGTGGTTCATCGCGGCACCCACGATGACCATGGACCGACCCCGGGTCTTGTCGGCGTTGTCGGCGAACTCCCGGGCGATACGGGTGACCTGCTCGGCGGGGACGCCGGTGATCTTCTCCTGCCAGGCCGGAGTGTAGGGTTTCACCTCGTCCAGGGAGGTGGCACCGTCGTCCTCGCCCTCTTTACCAAACCCGCGATCGATGCCGTAGTTGGCACACATCAGGTCGAAGACGGTGACCACCAGGGCCTCGCTGCCGTCGGCCTTCTTCAGGCGCTTCACCGGCAGGCTGTGGAACAGCAGCTCGTTGCCGGCCACGTGATCGAAGTGGTCGTGCTCGATGCCGCCGAAGTAGGGGAAGGCGACCTTGGCCACGTCATCGCGGTGGTCGGCCAGGGTCAGCAGCGGCTTGATCTCTTCGCCGTCGGCGTCGCGGGGCTCGAGGTTCCACTTGCCCTCCTCGCCCCAGCGGAATCCGATGGAGCCGCGGGGCACCACCAGCTGGTCGCGGCTCTCGTCCCAGGCCACGGTCTTCCATTCGGGATTGTTGTCCTGGCCCAGGTTCTTGGCGAAGTCGCTGGCCCGCAGCTGCTTGCCGGGCGCGTAGCTGCCGTCCTCGCGGGCTTCCAGCTCGACCAGGAAGGGCATGTCGGAGTAGTTGCGCACGTACTCGGTGAAGTAGGCGCTGGGATTGTCGAGGTGGAACTCCTTGAGGATGACGTGGCCCATGGCCATGCCGAGTGCGGCGTCGGTGCCCTGCTTGACCGACAGCCACTCGTCGGTGAGCTTGGAGACCTCGGCGTAGTCCGGCGTAATGGAGACGGTCTTGGTGCCCTTGTAGCGCACCTCGGTGAAGAAGTGGGCATCCGGCGTCCGGGTCTGGGCACGTTGGACCCCCAGGCGATGATGTAGCCGGAGTTGTACCAGTCAGCGGATTCGGGCACGTCGGTCTGCTCGCCCCAGGTCTGGGGGCTCGCCGGCGGCAGGTCGCAGTACCAGTCGTAGAAGCTCATGCAGACGCCGCCGATCAGCGACAGGTAGCGGCTGCCCGCGGCGTAGCTGACCATGGACATGGCGGGAATCGGCGAGAAGCCGATGATGCGGTCCGGGCCGTACTGCTTGGCGGTATAGACGTTGGAGGCGGCAATCAGCTCGTTGAGTTCGTCCCAGTTGGCGCGCACGAAGCCGCCCATGCCGCGGGCCCGCTTGTACTGCTTGGTCCTGGCCGGGTCCTCGACGATGGAGGCCCAAGCGTCGACCGGGTCCTTCTTCTCCTTGAGGGCGTCGCGCCACAGCTTGAGCAAGGGCTTGCGGATCAGCGGGTACTTGAGGCGGTTGGCGCTGTACATGTACCAGGAGTAGCTGGCGCCCCGCGGGCAGCCCCGCGGCTCGTGGTTGGGCAGGTCCGGGCGGGTGCGCGGGTAGTCGGTCTGCTGGGTCTCCCAGGTCACCAGGCCGTTCTTGACGTAGATCTTCCAGCTGCACGAGCCGGTGCAGTTGACGCCATGGGTGGAGCGCACGACCTTGTCGTGCTGCCAGCGCTGCCGATAGCCGTCTTCCCAACCGCGGGCCTCGCTGCGGACCTCGCCGTGCTCGTTGGCAAAGGGCTCACGCTCTTTGCGGAAGAAATTCAGCCGATCTAAGAAGTGACTCATGGTCGATCTCCAGGCTCCTCGAAAGCTGCGTGACCTCTGCGGGTCACCCGTCTTGCACCGGGCGGTCGGTGGGTATCGACCACCGCGCCAGGCACGGTCTATGCGTTCAGATTCTGGGGGATCGAAAGGCGGATTACTGCCCGGTTACCTCCATATACACCCTCTCTACCCCCAAGGTGATAGGCACCGAAAAGAAAGGAGATAAACCCGGTCAGGCACGGGTTCCGCGGTGGCTACGGCGGTCCCAGAGCATCGCCAGCATGCACACCGCGAGCGCGGCATAGAGGAACATGAAGCCGGCGGTGCGAATGCCGATCCACTCGTCTCCAGCCACGAACATCAGGGGCAGAACGCCGGCAAAGAGCCCGCCGAGAGCAAGGGCCAGGCCACCGACCCGGGCCATATCGTCGGCGTGTTCACGATAGAGCAGGCACATCAGGCTGCCCTTGCCGATGCCCATGGCCAGCCCCATCACCGCCAGCAGGGCGGCGAAACCGCCAAGCGGCATCGAAAAGCGCAGCGCGAGGTCACCATGCACGCCGTGGATCTGCATGGTGAAGGGGGGATAGGAGAGCAGGAACAGACAAGCCATGACGCAGGCGCTGAGCCACCAGCGCAGGTCGCGAAAATCACGGCGATCGGCCAGGGCACCGCCAAGAATCTGCCCCAGCCCGCCCGGCAGGGTCAACAGCAGGGCCCAGAGTGCGGCCGACTTGAGCGGCAGCGCATACTGGGCGGCGAGATAACCCGGCAGCCACAGCGCCAACGCCACGAAAGCGCCGTAGAAGAAACTGTAGTAGAGTGCCATGCGGCACACCGCCGGCGGCGGCAGCCAGCGCTGCCCTCCCTGAAGCGGGTCCCTGGGGCGAGACGCCGACAGCGCGGGTTCATCATCGGCAAACAGCCACAGCAGCAGTGCCACCAGACCGATCGGCAGAAGGTAGAGCTTGGGCGCGGCGGGCCATCCGTAGGCCTGGCTGATCAGCGGGAGTAGGAAATAGGTCAACCCCGCCCCCAGCATACCGGCGCCATAGAGCCCCAGCGCCAGGCCAGCGTGGCGCCGCGGACAGAGCGAGGCCACATAGACCAGACCGGCGGCGAGCGAGCCGGCGCCCAGGCCCAACCCGGCACCGGCCAGCAGGAAGTGCGGATAGGCAGCGGAGTGAGCGATGGCCCACAGAAACGGGCAGATCAGCAGCAGGCAGCCGATCATCACCCGCCGCCCGCCGATGCGCCTGGCCAGCAGCGCCATGGGCAGCGCGGCCAGGCCGCCGGTAAACATCGGCATCGCCAACAGCAGGGCGAACTGCACCTCGCCGAAATCCCGCGCGCTCTTCAACTCTACGCCCAGTACGGCGAAAATGGTCCAGCTGGCGAACACCAGCGCAAAGGCCAGCGGCGACAGCAATACCACCACTAGCGAGCGGTAATCATCGGCCGGCAGCGCATCTGGAGGGGCCGTGACCGGGGCTTTCCTGGCAGCGCTCATGAACGTTGGATTCCACGACAGGGTCCAAGAATTTTCGAGACCCCCGCGGCCTGCGTCAAAAGGGCATGCCAGGTACCCCCCTGGCACCCTCTGCGCTACCTCCTTGGATAGAGGGCAGAGGCTACCCGCTGGGGTATAGTGTCGAATCAACCCCTTGATTGCACGGGAGAGCACGGCTGGCGATGAGATTGCTGCAACGTTCCCTGGTGGCCCGGATCGTGGCCTCCCTGCTGGCTATCAGCGCCATGGCGCTGGTCAGCATCATGGTGACCATGGCCGTGGCAGGAGGCAGCCGCGGCGATGCCGCGGCCATCAACGTGGCCGGCTCGCTGCGCATGAACACCTACCAGATCGTTGCCGCCCTACAGCGCTTCGAGCGCCGGCCCACCTGGGAGAACCAGAGCGAGGTCAGAGTGCTCAAGGAGCGCTTCGAGGAGCGGCTGGCCAGCGATGACCTGACCGGCGCCATTCCCACCTCCGAGGCCCACGAGCTGCGCCGGCAGTACCGCCTGGTCCTATCGCGCTGGCACAACGAGCTCGCGCCCGAGGTCAACCGGGCCATCACCAGCCAGTACCTGCGCGCCGAGCCACTCAATTTCGCACTGGACGGCCTGGTGGGCGACATCGACACCATGGTCAGCCAGCTCGAGCAGAACACCGAGGCCAAGATTCGCCTGCTCAGCGCTCTGCAGATTCTGTTTCTGGGACTGACCGCAGTGGTCGTTGCCATCGCGCTGTATGACATCCGCCACAACCTGGTGGCGCCGCTGCGCCAGCTGATGGTGCTGGCCCGGGAGGCCGCCCGGCGCAACTTCTCCCGGCGCACCCGGCTCACCGGCAGCGACGAGCTGGCCATGCTGGGCCGCACCTTCGACAACATGGCCGAGCAGCTCGCCTCGAGCTACGCCGATCTGGAGGCCCGGGTCGCCCACAAGACCGAGGAGCTGGAACGTTCCAATCAGGCCATGCAGTTGATGCACGACGGCAGCCGCTCGCTCTACGGCGGCGGCAACGACCTGTGCGCCAGCGCCGCCCCCATGCTGCGCCATATCGAGCAGCTGCTGGAGATCGGCCCCATCCGGCTGTCGCTCAACGACCCCCACGATGATCGTCAGATCCCGATTCTCGCCACCCACTCGGCACGCCGCCCCACCTACTGCCGCGACCACGACTGCCACGCCTGTCTGCTCGACCCTCAGCCACTGAATCTGCCGGACACTGAGGAGGGCGACTGCCTGCTGCTGCCGGTCAGCGTCGGCGACGAGATGCTCGGCACCCTGGAGATCTGGTACCCCCAGTCACAGCCTCTCTCCGATAGCGTCAGGCGCCTGCTCAACGCCCTGGCCGATCAGCTGGCGACGGCGGTCTATCTGCAGCGTCGCATCGAAGAGGAGCAACAGGTCTCACTAATGAACGAGCGCACCATCATTGCCCGGGAGCTCCACGACTCCCTGGCCCAGTCGCTCTCCTACCTGAAGATGCAGGTGGCGCGGCTGGAGCGCATGCAGGCCAAGGACGCCCCCAAGGAGATGCAGGCAGCGGTGTTCGATGAGCTGCGTACCGGCCTCAACAGCGCCTATCGCCAGCTGCGCGAGCTCTTGACCACCTTTCGCCTCAAGCTGGAGGGACCGGGGCTGCAGTCGGCCCTGCAGCAGACCACCGCCGAGTTCGCCGAGCGCATGGGCGCGCCGGTAGAGCTGCACTACGACGTGCCGCCGCACCTGCTCAATCCCAACGAAGAGATCCACGTATTACAGGTCGCCCGAGAGGCACTGAGCAACACCCACAAGCATGCCGAGGCCCACTGGGCCGCGGTCACGGTGCGCTTCCACAACGCCCGCATCCTGCTGCGGATCGAGGATGACGGAATTGGCCTGGCAAACGGCGACTCGCCGCCCATGCACTACGGCCTGGTGATCATGCGCGACCGCGCCCATACCCTGGGGGTGAACTCCATCTGACCAACCGACCCGGCGGCGGCACCCTGATCGAGCTGGCGTTCACCCCCCAGACCGCGCGCCTGATCACTCGGCAGCCGGCACAGGACGTCACCACCCACCAGCAAGGAAACTGAGACACCCATGGGCCAATCAGTCAACGAGACCCCAGCCAGCATCCTGATCATCGATGACCACCCGCTACTGCGACGCGGGGTGGCCCAGCTGCTGGAGCTGGAAGACGACCTCGAGCTGGTCGGCGACACCGGCGAGCCGACCGAAGCCGTCTCCCTGGCCAGGAAACTGGATCCGGACATGATCCTGCTGGACCTCAACATGCCCGGCATGGACGGCATCCAGACCCTCAAGGCGCTACGCGATGACGGCTTCGCCGGACGGGTGGTCATGTTTACCGTTTCCGACCACGAGGATGACCTGGTGGCGGCGCTGCGCGGCGGTGCCGACGGCTATCTGCTCAAGGACATGGAGCCCGAGGAGATGGTACGCCAGCTTCGCCAGGCCGCCCTGGGGCGCATGGTAGTCAGCGAGAGCCTCACCGCCCTGCTGGCCGAGGCGCTGCGCAACCAGCGAAACCAGCCGGCCACCCCGGACATCCACAGCCTGACCCAGCGGGAGCGAGAGATCCTGCGCGAGCTGGCCGCCGGGCTCTCCAACAAGCTGATCGCCCGCAAGCTCGATATCACCGAGGGAACCGTCAAGGTGCACGTCAAACACCTGCTAAAAAAGCTCAATTTGCGCTCGCGGGTGGAGGCTGCCGTCTGGGCCGTCCAGGAGGGCATCGAGCGCTAGATGCACCCGGCATTCTGTGTGGATACCTCCAAATAATCCTCCGGGCTGTACGGCGGCCCACCCCATTCCGAATTTCAAAAAAACTCCTTTTAAATCAACATCCTGAAACTCTACCCCCGCTACCCCTCAAGAGGTATTTCGCCGCTTTTCCCGCCATTTTGGCCAGTTTCCCCCTCCATTCGAGCGTCGTATCTTTGCCCCAGACGTACTGCATTGACCCCGGTCAGGCCTCAGGGTGCAAGCCGGGAGTCAGCGGAACCACCAAGGGGAAACCACCATGGCCAAAACGAATGCCGACCTCGAACGGGTCGCGACATCGCGCAAGAATGCCGACATCGACCACTGGGATGTCGAAAACGAGCAGTTCTGGGAGCGGGAAGGCAAGCGCATCGCCAACCGCAATCTATGGATTTCTATCCCCAGCCTGCTGATGGGCTTCGCCGTCTGGCTGATGTGGGCATGATCACCACCCAGATGCAGAACCTGGGCTTCCCATTTACGGTTAGCCAACTCTTCACCCTGACCGCCCTGGCAGGTCTCTCCGGCGCCACCCTGCGCATCCCCGCCTCTTTCATGATCCGCATCGCCGGCGGGCGCAACACCGTCTTTTTGACCACGTCCCTGCTGATGATCCCGGCCTTCGGTACCGGCGTGGCGCTGATGAATCCCGACACGCCCTTCTGGGTCTTCCAGATGCTGGCGCTGCTCTCGGGTATCGGCGGCGGTAACTTCGCCGCCTCGATGAGCAACATCTCTACCTTCTTCCCCAAGAAACAGCAGGGCTACGCCCTGGGCATGAACGCCGGGCTAGGCAACTTCGGCGTCACCACCATGCAGATCCTGATTCCGCTGGTTATGACCGTGGGCATTTTCGGCGCCATTGCCGGCGCTCCCATGGCACTTGAGAGCTCCAGCGGCACCCTGATCGGCCGTATCGAAGCAGGCACCGACACTTGGATCCAGAACGCCGGCTTCATCTGGCTGGTCTTCCTGATTCCGCTGGCCATCGCCGGCTGGTTCGGCATGAACAATCTACGCCCCATTACCCCCAACCCCGGCACGCCCGCCCAGGCCTTCGGCAAGATCCTCGGCCTCTACGGCGTGGGTCTGGTGACCTCCGTGGTCGGCATGCTGGCACTGGTGTGGCTCAACATGTGGATCGCCCTGCCGCTGACCATCGTGTTGACTCTGGTGCTGATGCGCCTGATTCCCGGCGACATCAAGCCCAATATCCAGAAGCAGTTCGCGATTTTCTCCAACAAACACACCTGGTCGATGACCGTTCTCTACATCCTGACCTTCGGCTCCTTTATCGGCTTCTCTGCGGCCCTGCCCCTCTCCATTAACGTGATCTTCGGCAACATGATGGAAGTGGCCGCCGACGGCAGCGTGACCCGGGTCTCCAACCCCGACGGCCCCAGCGCCCTCACCTGGGCCTGGATCGGCCCCTTCGTCGGCGCCCTGATTCGCCCCATCGGCGGCTGGGTCTCCGACAAGGTAGGCGGCTCCATCGTCACCCAGGTGATCTCAGTGGTCATGGTGGTGGCTTCCGCCGTCACCGGCTGGGTCATGATGCAGGCCTATAACTCCACCGATCCGAACAGCTACTTCGCCATCTTCATGATCCTGTTCGTGATCCTCTTTGCCGCCAGCGGCATCGGCAACGGCTCCACCTTCCGCACCATCGGGGTGATCTTCGACCAGCACCAGAAGGGCCCGGTGCTCGGCTGGACCTCCGCCATCGCCGCCTACGGCGCCTTCATCGCCCCGCGGGTGATGGGCGAACAGATCCAGGCCGGCACTCCCGAACTGGCCATGTACGGCTTCGCGATCTTCTACGCGCTGTGCCTGGTGATCAACTGGTGGTTCTATCTGCGCCCCAACGCCTACGTCAAGAATCCCTGACGCCGTCGTCACCCTCTCCCGCCCCCGGTCCGGGAGAGGGCCCGACCTCACCCCGTCCCTTACGGAGGTACGTCATGAAAGTCATGATCGCCTATGACGGCTCACGAAACGCCAAGCTGGCGCTAGCACAAACCGTCAGCATGTTCCGCTGCAACGCCCCCCTGCTGATACTGGTCGGGGTGGCGGAAAACCCCCGCGACGCCACCGATGCCAACGAGGACCTGTTCCAGGAGGAGTACGAGGAGCTGAAGGCCGCACTGCAGGAGGGCGTCGATTTCGCCACCCGGGAGGGCTTCGACGTCGACTGGACGCTGGCCGAGGGGGATGCCCGCAAGATGCTGCTGCAGGCCACCCAGAAGCATCGCCCGGACGTACTGGTCATCGCCCGCCACAGCAACAAGCCCGACGGCGGCATCATCGCCCAGTCGCTGAGCTACTTCGTCGATGAACTCGACTACATGACCTTCGGCAGCGTCAGTTCCTTTCTCGCCCGCCGGGTCGAATGCCCCCTGCTGATCTTGCCCAGTCCGTGAATCGAGGTGCCTGAAACCATCCACTTTCCCTCTTGCGATATCAGGATGATACGACCATGAAAGTCGCCGACCTCTTCAAGTTTCGTACCCCGGAGATCAGGGCACTTCACCTGACCTGGATTGCCTTTTTCATCACCTTCTACGTCTGGTTCAACATGGCCCCGCTGGCCAGTAGCATGCTGAGAAGCGTCGACTGGCTGACCCAGGACCATATACGATTATTTGCCATCGCCAACGTGGCGCTGACCATTCCCGCACGCATCATCGTCGGCATGGCGCTCGACCGCTTCGGCCCACGTCGCGTCTTCTCGATCCTGATGGTCGTCATGGCAATCCCGGCGCTGGCCTTCGCCTTCGGCAACACCATGACCCAGCTGCTGGTGGCGCGCCTCGTGCTCAGCTCCATCGGTGCCAGTTTCGTGGTGGGGATCCACATGACGGCGCTGTGGTTCAAGCCCAAGCATATCGGCTTCGCCGAGGGCTTCTACGCCGGCTGGGCAACTTCGGCTCCGCCGCCGCCGCCATGACCCTGCCAACCATTGCGCTCACGATGCTCGGCGGCGAAGACGGCTGGCGCTGGGCCATCGCCATCAGCGCCATCGTGATGGCCGCCTACGGCGTCTTCTACTGGTTTGCCATCACCGACGGCCCCAGCGCCACCTCCCACCGCAAGACCCGCAAAGCCCTGGCCATGGAGGTCAGCACCTGGGGCGACATGATCAAGCTGATTCTGTGGACCATTCCCCTGGTGGGCTGCCTGGCGATCCTGGTGTGGCGGATCCAGAACATGGGCTTCCTCTCCACCACCGGCGCGGTGATCGCCTATCTCGCCATCCTGGCTGTCGTCATCTATCAGGTGGCACAGATCATTCGCGTCAACGTGCCGATCCTCAAGAAGGGCGTGCCGGAGGACGACAAGTATCACTTCAACAGCGTGGCGGCGCTCAACACCACCTACTTCGCCAACTTCGGCGCCGAGCTCGCGGTCATCTCCATGCTGCCGCTGTTCTTCGAGCAGACCTGGGGACTCTCGGCTGCCGCTGCGGGCCTGATCGCCGCCTCCTTCGCCTTCGTCAATCTGGTGGCCCGCCCCATGGGCGGTGCGGTCTCCGATCGCATGGGCAACCGGCGCTTCGTGATGCTCAGCTACATGTTCGGCATCGGCATCGGCTTCATGCTGATGGGCATGATGAACTCCAGCTGGCCGCTGATCGTCGCCATCGCCATCACCATCTTCACCTCCTTCTTCGTGCAGGGCTCCGAGGGCGCCACCTTCGGTATCATTCCCTCGATCAAGCGCCGCATCACCGGCCAGATCTCGGGCATGGCCGGCGCCTACGGCAACGTGGGGGCGGTGGTCTACCTGACCATCTTCACCTTCGTGACGCCGACCCAGTTCTTCTACATCCTGGCGGGCGGCGCTTTCCTCAGCTGGCTGGTCTGCTTCATCTGGCTCAAGGAGCCGGAGGGGGCCTTCGACGAGGAGTACTACGTCTCCTCGGTGGATCGCATGATCGAGGAGCAGGAAAACCTGAAAGCCCAGCAGGGCTGATCGTCGCACCATAGACGGGTGATGGCCGCACCGGCGGCCATCACCCTTTTTTGCCTGCTGCAGGAGACTCCATGGCATCGCAGCGTTTCAAGTCGTATTCGGTACTCGCCGCCAACACTTTCGCCTTCACCATCTGTTTCATGGTGTGGACCATGTTCGGCGAAATCGGCGTCCCCATCGCCGAGGAGCTGGGCCTCTCCAGCACCCAGTTCGGGCTGCTGACCTCGGTGCCGATTCTCACCGGCGCGCTGATGCGCCTGCCGCTGGGGGCGCTCACCGACCGCATCGGCGGCCGGCCGGTGTTCATGGTGCTGATGCTCTCCACGGTGCCGGCAATTTGGGCGGTGCAGTTCTCCACCCAGTTCTGGCAGCTGCTGCTGCTCGGTGCCGTGGTGGGGCTGGCCGGCAGCGGCTTCTCGGTGGGTATCACCTATACCGCCAAGTGGTTCCCGCGCGACCGCCAGGGGCTGGCCATGGGGATCTTCGGCGCCGGCAACGCCGGGGCCGCGGTGACCAAATACATCGCGCCGACGGTGATCATCCTGCTGGGGTGGCAGGCGGTCCCCAATATCTACGCCGCCATCATGCTGATCACGGCCCTGTTCTTCTGGTTCTTCACCTTCACCAACCCCACGCATCGCAACGCCGACCGCCCCTCCCTGAAGGAGCAGGCGGCGGTGCTGCGCGACCCCAGGGTGTGGAAATACTGCCAGTACTACTCGGTGGTCTTCGGGGGCTATGTGGGGGTCTCCCTGTGGCTCACCCGCTACTACATGAACGAGTACGGCATGGGGATCCAGCTGGCGGCACTGATCGCTACCATCTTCGTGCTGCCCTCTGGGGTGATCCGTGCCTTCGGCGGCTGGCTCTCCGACCGCTTCGGCGCGCACACGGTGACCTGGGCGTGCATGTGGGCCAGCCTGGTCGCGCTGTTCGTGATGTCCTACCCGGAGACCCAGTACGCGGTGACGGCCACCGGCGGCGAGGGCACCATCGAGTTCGGCTTTGGCATTCCGGTCTGGCTGTTCACCTTTGCTCTCTTCGTGGTGGGCATCGCCTGGGGCATCGGCAAGGCCTCGGTGTTCAAGTACCTGTCGGACGACTACGACAAGAACCTGGGCCTGGTATCGGGGATCGTCGGTCTGGCCGGCGGCGTCGGCGGCTTCCTGCTGCCGATCATGTTCGGCGCCCTGGTCGACATCACCGGCGTGGCCACCTCGGTGTGGATGCTCTGCTTCGGGGTGACCCTGGTGTCGATCGTGTGGATGTGGTGGACCGAACGCCGCACCCCGCTGCTGACTCGCGACGCCTACCACCAGGCCACCGTGGTACCGCAGGCCAGCGAGAGCCGGTGAGCCTGCGACATTCTGTCAAGTCCGGTATCCGACCTTGACGGTCAGGATTTGATCCGCGACAAGGACAGCGCTGCCCCGCTGGGCCATCGTAGTGGCCAAGCCTGCCGGCCGAGGTCAGCAGGCGGTCACCCAGCGACTTTCACCATCAGGAGGTAGAGCATGCCCTCCACGCCGCTCTCCACATCCCCGTCGACCTCTGCCGGTGAACCGGCTGGCCGCCATCGCGGCAAGGGCCTGGCCGCCACCGTCTACGTGCTGTTCCTCGGCAGCGTGATGACCGTGATCACCGCCCCCATCGGCGTGCTGATCGCCCACTTGTTCCGCCGGCGCAGCGAGGGCTGGGTGGGCAGCCACCTGCAGTTCCAGATCCGCACCTTCTGGCTCGGTGCCCTGGCAGGTGCCGCGGTATTGGCGGCCTGGAACCTGCTCGGCCTGATCGGCGCCCCCTCCTGGGTCTCCTGGACCCTGGGCTACGGCTTCTTTACCGCCTGCCTGGGCTGGACCATCGGCCGCTGCGGCGTGGGCATCAACCGGCTGATGAACAACCAGGCCATCGCGGCACCGCGCAGCCTGCTGTTCGGTGGTGCCGCCGTCACGCTGGAAGACGATCAAACGGGAGCGACCCATGACCAGCGCTAGCCTCTCCTCGTCCGCGGCGGCGCCGCGCTCGGGCGCCGTCTCCGGCATCGCCTGGGGCTTTATCCTCTTTTCGCTGCTGACCCTGGCGCTGCTGACGCTGCCCCTGCTGCCTGGCGACGCCCTAGTGGCCTCGCTGGGGGTCGAAGCCGGCAGCGGCGGGTTGACCGGCGGGGTCGCCTGGCTCATCGAGCGCAGCGCTACCCTCGCCGCCCTGCTGATCACCGGTGCGCTGGTCACCCTGGTGCTGGCCATCGCCCTGCTACAGCGTCGCCGCTGGGCGCGCCCCGCCTTCGTCGGGCTGATGCTGGCTGGCTTTGTCGGCGTGTTCGGCGCCGCGGCGCTGACGCCGATGACCTTCGGCCTGCTGCCGGAGGCCGCCACTACCGAGGCGGTGAACCCCGGCAACCCGGTCGCCGGCCTGGTGGGCGCGCTGAGCCTGTTGATCATGATGGCCACCGCCCTGGTGGCGCTGTTCGCCTGGGCCGGCTGGAAGCTGACCACCCCGGCGGTGCGCGCCGAGTTCGATCGAACCCCCATCGCCCCGGAGGGCTGAGATGCCCCAACGCAAGGAAGCGCCTCCCCGCCCCTGCCCAACCCGGGCTGGGGGCCGCTCTCCGCCCTGCCCGGCAACCCGCTGATGTGGGTGCTGATTCTCAGCGAGATGGTGGTCTTCGCCGCCTTCTTCGGCCTCTTCGCCTGGCTGCGCATCGCCGAGCGCGAGGTCTTCGACGCCTCCCAGCAGCTGCTCGACCCGGTGGCCGGGGGGATCAACACCCTGGTGCTGCTGACCAGCGGGCTCTTCGCCGCCCTGGCGGTGCAGGCGATCGGTCACGGCGATAAACGCCGCTGCCGCCAGTGGCTGGCCGGCGCCTTCGCCCTCGGGGTAGTGTTCTGCGTGGTCAAGGTGATGGAGTATGCCGACAAGCTGGGCCAGGGCCTGATGCCGGAAACCAACACCTTCTTCACCTTCTACTACCTGCTGACCGGCTTCCACTTCGCCCACGTGCTGTTCGGTCTGGCCCTGATCTCCCTGGTGGCCTGGCGCATCTCCCACGACAACGTGGAGACCGCCGCCGCCTTCTGGCACATGGTCGACCTGATCTGGATCCTGCTCTACCCGATCATCTACCTGCTGAGGTGACCCTGCCGATGCCCTTCGCCACCCTGCCACCGGCCACCCGCCGGCTGCTGATCACCTGGGCCGTGCTGATGGGCCTGACCCTGGTCACCATGCTCTCGGCCCAGCTCGGCGGCGATGCCCGCCTGTCGGCGCTACCGCTGTGGTCGGCGGGCCTGCTGCTGCTGAGCACGCTGTTCAAGGCCCATCAGGTACTGATGGTCTACCTGGGCCTGCGCGACGCCACCCCCGCCTGGCGGGGCGCCTTTATCGGACTGACCCTCTTTACCCTGGTGCTGGTGGCCTTCGGTTACCTGCTGGCGCGCTGAACGCTTGCCACTTTTCACGGCTCCTTGCACTTTAGCGTGAGCATGTTTGGCAAGCTTCAAGGTGGGAGGCCGGCTCCGCCGGGCGAAGGCGCCGCAGGCGCCCATGGGTAGCGCTGCGCGCTACTTCGCGAGCTAAAGCTCCCTCCCACAAGGCCCATTCACGCCCGTCTGCAATGCTCCCTTTTCACCGGATGCCCTGCCAAGACGCCAGCGGCGCCACCCCGGAGGGCGGCGCCGCTTGGCTGTCGGGCACCGTGGTGACGGCAATCGGCGCCGTTCAGCGCTCCTCGGGGGGCTCCGGCGGGGCCGGCTGCGCCCATTCCGCGAGCCGGCGCCCGGCATGGATCAGGGCGTAGATCACCACTGGCGCCAGCAGCATCAGGAAGATACCCCAGTCGCGGGTATTGATCAGCCAGATCAGCGGGGTGAGCACGGCGAAGGCCGCGATCACCCCGAAGAGCGTGGCCATTACGGGGCGGCTCAGTGTCATGGGAGTCCTCTCTTGCCGGCGCAGGCCGGCGATATAGGAGCCTGTCGGGTTTGACCGATCGTCGCGAGGAACACGGATTTCGAGACAAGTTTATCGATCTGGTGAGGCGAATAGCGCGCTATTTAACGAATCAGATCGAATGAAATTGGCCGAAAGCCCGGGTTTCACAGCAGATCAGCGTTAAGTCCGACAGGCTCCTAGCTGCCGATGATCTGACGGTAGATGCCCGGCAGGGCCAGCGCCAGATGCTCGGGACGATTGACGATGGCGTAGCTGCCGCGGCCGAACAGGCGCGAGACGTACTGGTGAGCCTCGCTGTCGACGGTCACGCCGAAGACTCGCACCTCCTGCTGGCGCGCCTCGAGCACCGCCTTGCGGGTGTCCTCGATGCCGTAGCGCCCCTCGTAGTAGTCGGTGTCGTTGGGCTTGCCGTCGGTGATCACCAGCAGCAGGCGGTGACGGTTGGGGCGTTCGGACAGCTCTTTGGCCACGTGGCGGATCGCCGGCCCCATGCGGGTATAGTGCCCCGGCTTGAGCGCCGAGATACGCCGCGCCACCCGTTCGCTCATGGTCTCCTCGAAGGGCTTCAGGGTGTTGACCCAGACCTTCTGGCGACGGTGGGAGGTGAAGCAGTGGATGGCGTAGTCGTCGCCGCAGCCGGCCAGACCGTGCCCCAGCACCAGCAGCGCCTCCTTCTCCACGTCCAGCACCCGGCGATCCTCCAGCCAGGCGTCGGTGGAGAGCGAGACGTCGACCAGGATCGACACCGCCAGGTCGCGGGCCTGCTGACGGGTGGCCTGGTAGAGTCGGTCGCTGGACTCGCCGGTGGCGGCCAGGTCGCAGCGTGAGCGGATCACCGCGTCCATGTCCAGCTCGCTGCCGTCGAGCTGGCCGCGCAGGATCTCGCGGCGCGGCCGCAGCGCCTCGAACTCGCGGCGCACCCGGCGAATGCGCCGCCGGGTGGCGTCGTCGGGCTCCCACTGCTCGCCCTCCTCGCTGGCAAGCTCGGTGTGCACCAGGCAGTGGTCGGGGAGATAGATCTGCTTGCGGTAGTTCCATTCAGGATAGGCATGCTTGCCGCGTAGCCGCTCGCCCAGCACCTCGTCGGGCGGCAGGTCGAGATCGACCTTGATGCGGGTCGCCGCACGCTGCTTGTGGGGGCTAAGGATGATCTCCTCCATCTGCTCTGCGGCGCGCTTGGCTTCCTCGTCCTCGTTGTCCTCGACCAGGCGATTGAGGTTGACCATCTCGGTCCAGGAGAGCATCTTCTCGAACCGGTTGGCGACCAGCGGGTCGTCGCGCTCGGTCTGATCCTGACGCTTGCGCTCGGCCTTGCGCTTGCCGCCGGCCACCGACTGGGGGCTGTTGGTCTCGCCTTCCTGGGGGTCGTCGCCGCTCTCCTCGCGGCCTGAACCGGTGCCCAGCTCTACCACCTGGCCCCACAGGGGGACCGGCAGCGGCGGCTTGTAGCCGCGCGGCGCCTTGAAGTCCTCCAGCGAGGCGTTTGGATCACAGACCGCGCGGTGCATGGCCGCTGCCCAGCCTTCGAGCTCGTCCTCTTCGCCGAGCAGCGCGCGCAGGGTCTGCTCCAGCGCCATCTCCATGGGCGGCAGCCGCTTGCGCTCGGGCCTGATGATCAGCAGCCCCAGGCACAGGCGCCGGTGGCGCTCGGCCAGGCCGGGGAAGCGGGCCAGGGCCGCGTCGCGGGCGCGCACGGCTTCGCGCAGGCTGGCCAGATCCTGGCGCAGCGGATCGCGCTGTCGGGCGGGCCGGCGCGATACGGCCAGGAAGGCCACCAGCCAGAAATAGAGATCGCGGTTGAGCTGCGCCTCGGGAAAGAAATCCAGCGTCGGCGGCAACAGCAGGTTTTCCTCGTCGCGCCGCGCCTGGTCGATGGCTTCGTCGTCGAAGCCAAGCCGCTGGCGCAGGGAGAGGCGGTGCTGGGAGCTGCGGGCGACGATGGCGGCCACTTCCACGCCCGCCTCACCGCCGCTGGCGCGGAAGAAGACGCCCAGCATATGGCGCATGCTCTCGAGTTCCACGGCGGCACTCGGGTATCGCTGGTAGCTGGCCGCGCTGGAGGCCCAGCGGTGCCAGTGGCGGCCGACGAACTCCTCGACCTCGAGAAATGGCAGCATGGCAGCCTCCCCTTATTCAGCCGTTATCCAAAGGTGGCGTTGATGGCTTCCATCAACCCTTCCTGGACATCCAGGTCGTCGGTGAGCGGCTCGACCAGGGCCGCCCGGGTCGCCTCGAGGATCGGCATGCCGGCGGCGATCAGGGTCGCGCAGTAGACCAGCAGGCGGGTGGAGACGCCCTCCTCCAGGTCCTGGCCCTTGAGCTGGCGCAGCCGCGCGGCGAGGTTGACCAGGGCGGCGCAGCGCTCGTGGGCCAGGCCGCTCTCGCGAGAGACGATGTCGCACTCCACGCGGGGCGGGGGAAGTCGAAGGACATCGCCACGAAACGCTGGCGGGTGCTCGGCTTGAGCGACTTGAGAATGTGCTGGTAGCCGGGGTTGTAGGAGACCACCAGCATGAAATCGTCCGGCGCCTCGAGCAGCTCGCCGGTGCGCTCCAACGGCAGCAGGCGGCGGTCGTCGGTTAGCGGGTGCAGCACCACGGTGACATCCTTGCGCGCTTCCACCACCTCGTCGAGGTAGCAGATGCCGCCTTCGCGTACCGCACGGGTCAGGGGACCATCGACCCAGCGGGTCTCGCCCCCCTGCAGCAGGTAGCGCCCGGTGAGGTCCGCGGCAGTCAGGTCATCGTGGCAGGAAACGGTAAACAGCGGGCGACCCAGCTTGGCCGCCATGTGGCTGACGAAACGGGTCTTGCCACAGCCGGTAGGCCCCTTGAGCAGCAGCGGCAGATGCTGCTGGTACGCCTGCTCGAAAAGCGCACATTCGTTGCCGACCGATTCGTAGTAGGGCAGGTCGCGTTCCTGTGGGGACACGGCCGCAGCGGCGGTAGCAGTGTGAGACATGGCGTCACTCCAGGGGGAAGGGGTGACGGGGCGCAGCGCGCCCCGTCGGGTCGATCACTCGGTGGCGGTAAGCGGCTTGCTGGTGGCAGGCACCTGCTCGCGCGCCGGCCCGAAGACCGCGTAGATGAACATCACGGCGGCGGCGGCGACGAAGATGCCGGTACCGAAGCGCATGACGTAGAACAGGTCGAGCTGCTCCTGGATCTGCATGAAGTTCATGCCCAGCACCCGCTGCAGGTGAGTCTGGACGACGCCTGCGAAGGTCAGGGTGAAGGTCATGAACCACATGGCGGCGGTCATGATCCAGAAGGCCCACATGTTCAGCACCTGGTTGTAGGGCTGGACACCGCGGATCTGCGGCATGGCGTAGGTGATGATCCCCATGATCAGCATCACGTAGGCGCCATAGAAGGCCAGGTGGCCGTGGGCCGCGGTGACCTGGGTGCCGTGGGTGTAGTAGTTGATCCACGACAGGGTGTGCATGAAGCCCCACACGCCGGCACCGAAGAAGGCCACGGCGGCACAGCCCAGGGTCCACAGCATGGCGGCCTTGTTCGGGTGGTTACGGCTGCCCTTCCAGAACATGTAGAAGGCGAACACCACCATGGCGAAGAACGGGATCACCTCGAGCGTGGAGAAGATGCTGCCGATCGGCTGCCAGTAGGCGGGGGTACCGATCCAGTAGTAGTGGTGCCCGGTGCCCAGCAGGCCGGAGAACAGCGCCAGGCCGACGATGACGTAGAGCCACTTCTCGATGACCTCGCGGTCGACGCCGGTCATCTTGATCAGCAGGTAGCCGAGCAGGGAGGCCATGATCAGCTCCCACACGCCTTCCACCCAGATGTGGACGATCCACCACCACCACAGCTTGTCCAGCGCCAGGTTGTCGGGGTTGTAGAAGGCGAACAGCCAGAACACCGCCGCCAGCCACAGGCCCAGCATCAGCACCATGTTGATGGCAGTCCTGCGCCCCTTGAGCATGGTCAGACTGGTGTTGAACAGGAACATCAGGAAGGAGACCGTTATCACCAGCTTGGCCCACAGCGGCTGCTCGAGATAGTGGCGTCCCTCATGAATGCCGAACTGATAGCTGATCAGCGCGCCGGCACCGGCAATGGCGAACAGCGCCAGCTGGAAATAGGCCAGGTTGGGGCTGTAGATCTCGTTCTCGGCCTCTTCCGGCATCAGATAGTAGGTGCACCCCATGAAGCCGATCAGCAACCAGACGATCAGCAGGTTGGTATGGCTGGTACGGGTGATGTTGAAGGGCATCGCCTCGGACATGAAGTGCGGCCAGACGTATGCCGCCGCCGCCGCCAGCCCGAAGACGATCTGTAGCGCAAAGAGCGCCATCGCCACCATGAAGAAGGGTAAGGCTACCTTCTGCGTTTCATATTTCATCGCTTCGACTCTCCTTGGTTCCTGAAGTCCGGATCAGCCGGCCGGATGCGGCGGCCAGCCCTGGGTGTCGATGGAGTCAGTCCACTCGAGGAAGTCGATCAGCGCCTGCATTTCTTCATCGTTGATGTCGAAGGCAGGCATCTGGCGACGACCAGGTGCGCCGGTGGGCTGGGCGTTCATCCACGCCTCGAGGGCCATGCGGGCACCCTCGGGGTTGTCGCGGCCGCCGTAGCGGGTCCAGACGTTGCCGACTTCAGGAGCGAAGTAGGAGCCTTCGCCGAGAATCGTGTGGCAGTTGATGCAGTTATGCTCTTCCCATACGTGCTTGCCCAGCCGAACGGAGTCCGACATGGGCTGCGTCGAGGTGTTGACGATGTAGAAGTGACTGTGAGCCGTCAGCGCGGCAAACAGCAGGAAGAAGAACAGCGAGCCGCCGTAAAAGATATTACGAGCCGCCGCCTTGGTGAGGCCTTCGGTCATGGGCCATCCCCCCTTGCTCATGTGGCACTTTCGGGACCTGCGACCGAGATCGACCAGTCCCACCCCTTATAACATGCATTTATAATGCATGTTTAGAGTAGCAGGCCCCGGCAGGGTCGGGCATTGACCTTCGTCAAATGGCGGTAAAACAAGGGCGCAAGCCGAGGAGTCTTGGCGGGTCGGGGCTTGCGGCCTAGTGTCGCACGGCGGGCAGCCAAGGCCCCCGCCGCGGCAACGGGCAGGCGTTCAGGAGTCGGTAAGGTCCTCGATCCAGGTCAGGGCCGCCACGCCGGCGGGCAGCCCCAGGGTCGGCACGGCCAGCATGGCCACCTGCTTGAGCGCCTCGGGCTCGATCCCTTCGGCCAGGCCGCGGCGCATATGGGAGTGGACCGCGCCTTCGGAGCCGGCCCCTACCGCCAGCGCCAGCTTCACCAGCCGCCGGGTTCGGTGGTCCAGGGGCCCGGCCTCGGCACAGGCCTCGCCCAGGGACTGGAAGGCATTCCATACCTCGGGATACTGATCGGCTACCTTGCCGGCGCCGGCGGGAAGGTCCTGCTTGCTCATGCCAGCTCTCCTCGCTGCGGGATGTGTCGAAGTGCCCTCAGTATAGATGCCATTGCCGCTGGCGAAAGCATGACAGAAATAACTTTAGCCAATGGCGAGGTCGTGCTGTGGGAGGCCGCTTCAGCGAGCGAAGCAGCGTGCAGCGCTGCCAGGAATAGGGCGCCTGACGGCGCCTTCGCGCGGCGGAGCCGCCCTCCCACGGTTCATCCAGGGATCTGAAGCGGCTAGATATGTAAGCAGTGGAACATACGTCAACATCGCTAGCGAGGCGCCAGCCAGGCGAGGGGGCTATCGTGCACCGCCGCCCCCAGCATGTAGAGGAACACCGCCACCGCGGCCAGCGCCGCCGCCCCGCGAATGGCCGGGGTCGCGCCGCGCTTGATCGCCACCGTGCCCAGGCCGATATAGACCAGCAGCGCGACCAGCTTGGCCGCCAACCAGGGGTGCTGGTGCGGCCACATCGACAGCATCGCCATCAGCACGAGGCCCAGGGTGAGCAGCAGGGTGTCGTTGAGATGCGGCAGGACCTTGACCCAGCGGCGCTGGAGCATCGGCGCCTCGCTCACCGACCACCAGGCACGCAGCAGGAAGAAGGCCAGGCTCAGCCCCGCCGTGGCCATGTGCAGGTGCTTGATCAGGAAGTAGTGTTCGAGCATCGCCGGGCGCCTCAGCCGTCCTTGCCGTCCACCCGCGCCGTTACCAGCGGCAGCGTGTAGTGGAACAGGAAGATCAGGTAGGCGATGCACCAGAACAGGATGCTCAGGTTGTAGGTCCAGTGGGTGATCTGCGGAAACATCGCCAGCACCGGCGAGCGCAGCAGGGCGCCGGCAAACATCAGCGCCAGCCCCACGCCAATGCCGGGCAGGGTGCGAATGGTACGGCCGGTATGCCCAGCGAGACCCGCGCCATCATCGCCAGCATCATGGCCGCAACGCCGCCGATCGCCAGGGCATGCAGCGCCAGCTCGACGCGGAACACCCCGGTCAGCGCCAGGGCCCACATGACCAGTCCCAGCGGGATAAAAGCGTAGCTGAGGTGCAGGCCCCACAGCAGCGGTTCATGCAGGGTGCGCAGGCCCTCCCAGCGGGCCAGCCGCACGGCGTTGGCCGCCGCGGCAATGAGCATCACCCAGCCCAGCAGCGCCGAGAGGGCGTCCATGCCCAGCAGGATCAGCAGCTGAATCAGCACTACCGCCAGCATCGCGCCCACCGCCAGCTTCTCCAGCATGGCATTGGGCGTGGGCTTGGGCCGGCCCAGCTTGAGCGAGGTAAAGAAGGGGATCACCCGCCCGCCCAGCAGCACCATCAGGGTGGCGATCAGCAGCACCCCCAGGTAGCCCCCCTCGCGGATCAGCGGCAGCTCGCCGCGCATGATCCCCAGGTGCATGGCCAGGTTGGCGACGGCCATCAGCAGCAGCAGCGGCACGAACATCAGGTTGCGCCACAGCTTGGCGCGAATCACCAGCCGGGCCATGGCCAGGGCCGCCAGCGGCAGGAAGGCCACGTCGAGCAACATCAGCAGCCAGGCCGGCAGGCCCAGCGGATAGGCGAGCAGCACCCGCGCCGCGAGCCACAGCAGCACCAGGCCGAGCAGCGGCGCACCGTGCAGGCTGCGCTGGCCGGTCCAGTTCTGTACCGCGGTCAGCAGAAACCCCACGATGATGGCGGCGCCGAAACCGAAGATCATCTCATGCTGGTGCCACCACATCAGGCCGCCGTGGGGGCGCAGCAGGATATCGCCGTGCCAGAAGGCGAACCACACCACCAGGGCTAGTACGCTGAACAGCGAGGCCAGCAGGAAGAAGGGACGAAACGCCAGACGCGCCACGGGCAGGTGCGTCAGGCCGGATGCGGCAGTGGCTGATTTCATGACGTGATACCCGACTTGAAGGCTTGGATAAAGCCATTGTGTGGAAAAGCGGCGCACAACGCTATGACAGGTATCAAGAATACTCCTTTTCGAGACTAGCGCTTCCCCGCAAAAACGCCTGGCCGCTTCCGGCCAGGCGCTTGGCATACCCACGAGCGGGCGGCCCGTCAGTGGCTGGTCCCCTCCTCGTACTGGGTCTTGTTCCAGACGTTGTACTTGCCGGAGGGGCGCTTCATGGGCATGCGGTCGATCTCCTCCAGGGTGTTGCCGTCGATCCACAGCAAGTAGCCGTCGTCGTCCCAGACGCTGAGCAGCAGGGTCTCGCCGCGGCGGTCGAACTCCACGTGGGCGGCGGTCTTGCCCGGCTCGGGGATCAGGGTCTCGACGATCTCCAGGCGCTGCTTGTCGATGACGTGCACCCGGTCATGGTTGGGGCCGAAGAAGACGTCCACCCAGGCGTAGGGCGAGTTCTCGTGGCTGCGCATGAAGAAGCCCGGGCCGTCGGTCTCGATGTTGGTGATCAGCGACCAGTCGGTCATGTCGAACACCGATACCAGCCCCTTGTCGATATGCGGGATCGCCATCACCCGGCGGTCATCCAGCTCCCAGGTGATGCCCGCGCCCAGGTGCGGCATGCCTTCCAGGGGCAGGTCGGCAACCTTGACCTCTTCATCCATATCGAACACCTGGCCGCCCTTGCCGCCACGGGCCGCCCCCACCAGGTAGCGGTACTCCATGTCGAAGAAGAAGTCGTCCAGGTAGTCCGGCGCCTCCATGCGGTGCAGCGCGAAGTCGCCGGTGATCGTCTCGTCGCCCTCGGCGCGCTCCTCCGGCCAGCGAATCTCCCAGACTTCGGGGATGTCACGCAGGGCCGCCACGAAGCTGTCACGCGGCGGCGCGGTGTAGACGGCACTGACCCGCGAGGTCTCGCCGTTGAGCCCCTCCACCGGGATGGTGGCGATCAGCTCCAGGTCCCGGGCGTCGAACAGCACCAGGGTATGCGGCAGATAGTTGCCGGCCAGCACATAGCGGCCGTCGGCGGAGACCGCGATGTTGCGCATGTTGATGCCGGCACGCACCTCGGCGGTGACCTCCAGGTTGTAGATGTCGTACTTGGTTACCCAGCCGTCGCGGGAGCCGAAGTAGACGTAGCGGCCGTCCGGGGTGTACTTGGGCCCGCCGTGCAGCGCGTAGCGGCTGGGGAAGCGGGTGATACGCTCGAAGGTGTCGCCGTCGAGCAGGCTGACGTGATGGTCGCCGATCTCCACCACGATGAACAGATTCTTGAGGTCGTCGACCTCGAACACCGGCTCGTCGGGCAGGCTGCCATAGGGGTAGCGCACCTCGTGGCTGGCCAGGATGTCCTCCTCGGTCCAGGTCGGCTCCACCTCCGGCGGCTCGTAGATCCACTCGGCCAGGGCGGCGATCTCGGGCTCGCTGAGCAGCTCGCCGTAGGCGGGCATCTGGCTGGCCACCCGGCCGTCGCGAATTACCTCGACGGCCTCGTCGGGCTTGAGCCGTGAGAGGTTGTCCGGCAGCAGCGCCGGACCGATGCCGCCCAGCCGGCTGACGCCGTGACACACCGCACAGTGGTGGTTGTAGAGCACGTTGGCATCGGGGTCGTCGGCCAGCGCCGGCAGCGAGGGTGCGGCCAGCCCCAGCAGGGTGCCGATCAGAAGCGCGGGTCGCATCACAGTGCCAGTCTCCCCATGTCGAGTTCCTCGGATGTCTCGGCATCCTCCCGGGTCAGCCGGCTCATGGCCGGCGCCAGGGTGTCGGCCAGACGCACCACCTCGCCCACCACGATCAGCGTCGGCGGCTTGAAGCCCTCGCGTTCGATCACCTCGACCAGGTCGCCCAGGGTCGCCAACACGTGGCGCTGCTCGGGGGTGGTGCCACGCTCCACCAGGGCCACCGGGTGGGTGGCGGGCAAGCCGTGGCGCTGCAGCTCACGGCTGATCAGCTCGGCGTTGGCCAGTCCCATGTAGAACACCGCCGTGTGGTTGGGCACCGCCAGGGCCGACCAGTCGAGCGCCAGCTCACCGTCGGCCTTGCAGTGGCCGGTGACGAAGGTGACGCTCTGGGCGAAGTCGCGGTGGGTCAGCGGGAATCCGGAATAGGTGGAGCAGCCCGACGCCGAGGTGATCCCCGGCACCACGCGAAAGCCGACGCCATGCTCGATCAGGTACTCGGCCTCCTCGCCGCCGCGGCCGAAGATGTACGGATCGCCGCCCTTGAGGCGCAGTACCCGCTTGCCCTCCCCGGCCAGGCGCACCAGCAGAGCGTTGGTCTCCTCCTGGGTCAGGGCGTGGCAGCGCGAGGCCTTACCGACGTAGAAGCGCCGCGCGCCGGCCGGGGCCAGGGCCAGCACCTCCTGGGAGACCAGGCGGTCGAAGACCAGGCAGTCGGCCTGCTGAAGTAGCGACAGGGCGCGCAGGGTCGATAGGCCCGGGTCACCGGGGCCGGCCCCCACGATGGCGACCTCGCCGGGCGCCAGGGGCGCCTCGTCAAGGTCGAAATTCAGGTGTCGCGAATGGCGATGTATGGTCATGGTCGGCCTCTCCCCGAAGCGTCACTCTTGTCTTGGATTCTACTCTACGGTCTATAGCTCGATGCTCTGGATGGCATCGTAGGGGGCCGCCACGCGGCGCTCTCGGCGCTCATCGACGCCGATTTCCTGATTGCTGAGATAGCATCCGGGATCCTCTTCCCAGGGGTCGCCGGTGACCTTCCAGGCCCGCACCCGGGTGTTGCCGTTGCAGATCGGCAGATAGCGGCACTCGGCGCAGCGTCCCTTGAGCGGCCTGGGGCGCTGTCGAAAGCCGAGCATCAGGGGATCCTGCGTATCCCGCCAGATCGCGGAGAAGGGCCGGTCGCGGACGTTGCCCAGGGTGTGATCCCACCAGAAGGTATCCGGATGCACGTTGCCGAGGTTGTCGATATTGGCGATGTTCTCACCGGAGGCGTTGCCCCCCCAGTTGATCAGCCGCTGCTCCAGCGCCTCGGCCTGCTCAGGGAAGTGCTCGCGGGCCCACATCAGCAGGAAGGGGCCGTCGGCGTCGTTGTTGCCGGTGACGTACTCGCGCTCGACGCCGCGGGCCAGTTCCGCCCGGCAGTGGTCGAAGAGTCGCGTCATGGCGTCGCGGGTCATCTGGTGCCAGGCGTCGTGCTTGCCGTGGCGGTGACCGCGCCCACCGTAGTTGAGGTGCGACAAATAGAACTTGTCGACGTCGTGCTCCTCGAGCAGCGCCAGGATGTCGCCCAGCTGTTCGTAGTTCTGCTGGGTGAGGGTGAAGCGAAGCCCCACCTTGATGCCGCGCTCCTTGCACAGCTTCACCGCGTGCATCGACTCGCGGAAGGCGCCCTGACGCTGGCGGATCACATCATGGGTCGCCTCCAGGCCGTCGATGCTGATGCCCACGTAGTCGTAACCGATGTCGGCGATCTCGTCGATGTTGGACTCGTCGATCAAGGTGCCGTTGGTGGACAGCCCGGTATAGATGCCCAGCGCCCGCGCCCGGCGGGAGAGCTCGAAGATATCCGGGCGCATCAGCGGCTCGCCGCCGGAGAGAATCAGCGCCGGCACCCGGAAGCCCTTCAGGTCGTCGAGCACCGCATGCGCCTCGGCGTTGGAGAGCTCACCGGCAAACTCGATGTCCGCCGAGGTGGTATAGCAGTGCTTGCAGGTCAGGTTGCAGCGGCGGATCAGATTCCAGATCACCACCGGGCCGGGCGGCTTGCGGGCCGGCGGCACCGGGGTGGGCTCGACCAGGGACTTGATGTAGCGGGTGACTCTGAACATGGTAACTCCTCTGGCGGCAGGCGGGGTCGCCCCTAACGCTGCCTGTCGGACCGCCCCGCGAGACGCAGGCCGGTCTTCTTGAGAATGCGTGAGCTGTAGAGGATGCGGTGATCCCGACAGGCCGAGCCGAGCAGGTCGCGCAGCTCCTCCGCCTGGGCCTCCACTTCAGCGTGGGTCCGTCCGTGCAGCATGGCAAAGAGGTTGTAGGGCCAGTCCGGCAGATGACGCGGGCGCCGGTAGCAGTGGCTGACGCCGGGAAGCGCCGCCACGGCGCGCCCCAGCCGCTCGATCTCGGCGTCCTCCACGTCCCACACCGTCATGCCGTTGGCCAGATAGCCGAGCCGGTAGTGGTTGGGCACCGCGGCGATGCGGCGGATGATCCCGCTCTCCTGCATGCGCTCCATTCGCCGCCGCACCTCCTCGCCGGAGAGCCCCAGCGGCTCGCCCACCGCGCGCCAGGGGTCCGGCACCAGGGGCAACCCGGCCTGGGTGGCCAGGATGATGGCCCGGTCCTGGGCGTCCAGGACGCCGGGCGCGGCGCTCGGCGTGGACGCCGGGTCAGACGGGCAGGTGGAGACGGACATGGAATTCCTCCTGCTTGGGCATGTTGAAGACCGTAAGACCGGTGGCCGCCTCGATTTCGGCGATCACCTCGGCGATACGCTCCGGCGTCTCGGTGGCCAGCACGAACCACATGTTGAGGCGGTGCTCGCGCCGGTAGTTGTGGGCCACCTCGGGGAAGGCATTGACCGCCTCGGTAACCCGCTCGAAGTCATCTTCTGGCACCGCCAGGGCCGCCAGGGTCAGGCCGCCGCCGAGCCGCTCGGCGTGGTACATGGGACCGAAGCGGCTCAACACGCCGCTTTCGCGCAGGCAGGCCAGCCGTTCGAGCAGCTCGCTCTCGGTGAGCGAAAGCTCCTCGGCCACCACGGCAAAGGGGGCCTCGACCAGCGGCAGGCCGTCCTGCAGGCGGTTGATGATGCGCCGGTCGGCGGCATCGAGCTGGGCCGGCTCAGGCCGGGTGGCAGGCTCGGCTGTCATGGGCGTCGTCCTCTCGGGTGTAGCGACCGCCGCGCTGCTTGTAGGCCTTGAGGCTGAACAGCACGCGGTGGGGAATGGCCTGCAGCCCCTGGCGCTCGACGATCTCGTCGAGCGACGCCAGCACCCGCTCGCGGCGGCTACCGTGGATCATGCAGAACAGGTTGTAGGGCCAGTCGGGCAGCCGGCGCGGGCGGCGATAGCACAGCGTTACCGCCGCCTCGTCCGCCAGGCGCCGGCCAAGCTCGCCCACGCTTGCGTCGGGCACGTCCCAGACCACCATGGCGTTGGCGCGAATGCCCAGGCTGTGATGCTTGACCACCAGCCCCAGGCGCTTGATCAGGCCCGCCTGCTGCCAGCGCTCTACACAGGCCATCACCTCGGCCTCGTGCATGCCGCACTGCTCGGCCAGCCGCTGCCAAGGGCGGGGGTGATCGGCAGGCCGCGCTCGAGCAGGGCGCGCAGGCGACGCTCGGCCTCGGTGCAGGGGATCGGGTCATGCGACAGATGGCTCATGCACCCTCCAGCTCGGCCCAGGGAATGGGAAAGCCCAGATCGATATGAAAGCCTTCGAGCATCGGCAGGCGCAGCAGCGGCTCGCCCAGCTCGGCCTCCAGCGCATCGAGGCGGGCCTCGAGCTGCGCCTCGTCGGCGGCGGTCATCACGAACCACAGGTTGTAGCGATGCTCGCGGGCATAGTTGTGGTTGACCCCGGGACAGCGGTTGATCACCGCGGCGGCGGCATCGCGCTGCTCGGCGGGTACCGCCACCGCCGCCAGGAGGCTGGCGCCGGCCCGGGCATGGTCGAACACCGGCCCCACCCGGCTCAGCACCTCCAGCGACTGGAGGCGCTCGAGGCGTTCGACCACCTCGGCCTCGCTGACGCCCAGCCGCTCGGCCATGGCGGCGAAGGGCCGCTCACAGATCGGCAGGCCACGCTGATAGGCGTCGATGAGAGCGCGATCCTGAGCATCCAGTGAAACCATCGGCAGCCACCCGCTGAGGTCGATAGAAAGCATGATGTTAAGGCGTATATTACATGCACCATCAATCCCGAATGCCGTGATCGTCGCTGGCGTTGACACAAGTCAAAAGAGGTATTTTCAATGGCACTTCTGCGTTCCTGGTCCACGACTACCCGACAGGGCATTGATGCCCGTCAAAGCAACGCCTGATCGTCGGCGGGACACTGCGTCTAACCGTCACGTCGACCATGACACCGCCGCGCCCCCTGTTTCCCATCCGTCCTACGAGGCCCTTTCACATGCATATGCCGGTTCTGATCACGCTGCTCCTGGGCATCCTGCTGTCGTCGACCTCCGCCCAGGCGCAGGATCTGCAAGACGAACTCGACCCGGCGCGCCAGGCGGAGCTTGAAACCCTGCTCTACCAGGACTGCGGCTCCTGCCACGGGATGACCCTGCGCGGCGGCCTGGGCCCGGCGCTGCCCCGCGACCGCATGCAGACCTTCAGCGTGGAGGCGCTGAGCCATATCATCCTGCACGGCATCCCCGGCAGCGCCATGCCCGGCTGGAAGGCCCTGATCAGCGAGGCCGATGCCCGCTGGATCGCCGAGCACCTGCAGACCGACAACCCCCTCGACACGCTGACATCACAAGACTGATCAGGAGATTTCCGATGCCCCTACCCACCTCCCTCAAATCGCTGCTGGCGGCCGGCAGCCTGGCTCTGATGGTCGGGGCCCCGGCCTTGGCCGATAGCTCGCCCAACGCCCTGCCCGAGCTGCGCGGTACCGGCGATCTCGGGGTGATCATCGAGCGCGCCACCGGCAGCGTGGCGCTGGTCGACACCACCCACCGGGAAGTGCTGCGCCATGTCGAGGGCTTCGGCGACCTTTCCCACGCCTCGGTCAAGTTCACCCGCGACGCCCGCTACGCCTTCGTCTTCGGCCGCGACGGCGGCCTGACCCGGCTCGACCTGCTCACCGGCGAGATCGACGGGCGCATCATCCAGGGCGGCAACAGCATCGGCGGTGCGATCTCCCAGGACGGCCGCTTCGTGGCGGTGGGCAACTACGAGCCCGGCGGCGTCAAGGTCTTCGACGTCGAGACCATGGAGCTGGTGATCGACGTGCCGGCCACCTACGAGAAGCCCGATGGCACCACCGACCAGGCCAAGGTGGTCGGGGTGGTGGACGTGCCCGGCAACATGTTCGTGTTCAGCCTCTTCGAGGCCGGCGAGATCTGGACCCTGGACATGTCCTCCGAGGAGCCCGAGCTGACCCAGTATCGCGACGTGGGCAGCATGCCCTACGACGCTCTGATCACCGCCAACGGCCGCTACTATATCGCCGGGCTGTTCGGCGAGGACGGCATGGCGATGCTCGACCTTTGGTACCCGGAGAAGGGCGTGCAACGCATCCTGCCCGACTACGGCCGCGGCGAGGAGCGGCTGCCGGTCTACAAGATGCCCCACCTGGAGGGCTGGGCGATGGCCGGCGACCAGGCCTTCTTCCCCGCCGTGGGCCGCAACGAGGTGCTGGTGGCCGACACCCGCGACTGGTCGCTGACCGAGCGCATCGAGGTCCACGGCCAGCCGATCTTCGTGATGAGCCGCCCCGACGAGCGGCAGGTATGGGTCACCTTCGCCCACCCGCTCAACGACAAGGTGCAGGTGATCGATACGCGAACGCTGGAGATCATCAAGACCCTCGAGCCTGGCGAATCGATCCTGCACAAGGAGTTCACCCCCGTGGTGAACACATCTGGATCTCGGCCCGGGACAGCGACCAGGTAGTCGTCTACGACACTCGCACCTTCGAGGAGCTGGCGCGCCTGCCGGCCGAATCGCCCAGCGGTATCTTCTTCACCCATCGCGCCCACCGTATCGGGCTATAGCACGCCGCGGCGGCGGCCAGCCCGGCCGCCGTCCAGCCCCGCTCTCAACGCTCCAGCCGAAGGCTGCGACAAAACGCCTCACTTCGTCGCCCCTCATAAGAAGTATTCTAAATACCTCTTATAAAAAATACCCCCATCGACGAAGGAGACCCCTATGCTCAACGCCGAGCAGGAGCAATTGATCGCGGCCACCGCCCCCACCGTGGCCGAACACCTCGACGCCATCACCCAGCGCTTCTACCCGTTGATGTTCGCCCGCTACCCCGAGGTGAAGCCGCTGTTCAATGACGCTCACCAGGCCGACGGCGGCCAGCCCCGGGCACTGGCCGGCGCCGTGCTGGCCTATGTCCAGCTGCGCCAGGACCGCGAGAAGGTGCGCGAGACCCTGGCCACGGTGGTCAGCAAGCATGTTTCGCTGGACATCCGCCCCGAGCACTACCCGATTGTCGGTGAATGCCTGATGGCCGCCATCGGCGAGGTGCTGGGCGATGCCGTGACGCCGGAGGTCGCCGACGCCTGGAGCACGCTCTACGAGGAGCTTGCCGGGCTGCTGATCGAGCTGGAGGACCATCGCTATCGAGAGTTCGAAGAGCGACCCGGCGGCTGGCGCGGCCCCCGCGAGTTCCGCATCGCCGAGGTTCGTCAGGAGAGCGCGGTGATCCGCTCCTTCGTGCTGGAGCCGGTAGACGGCGGCCCGGTGGCCGACCATGCCCCCGGCCAGTACATCGGCGTAAGGCTGACCCTCGACGGCGAGCCGCTCTATCGTCACTACAGCCTGTCGGATGTGCCCAACGGCAGGCACTATCGCATCTCGGTCAAGCGCGAGCCGCAGGGCCGCGCTAGCCGCCACCTGCATGACGCCATGCGCGTGGGCGATACCCTGGCGCTGCTGCCCCCGCCGGCGACTTGACCCTGCAGGGCGGCGACGAGCCGCTGCTGCTGGCCTCCGGGGGCGTCGGCCAGACCCCGATGCTGCCTCTGGCCCGCCAGGCCCTCGCCCAGGGCCGCCGGGTGGTCGATCTGCACGCCGCCCTGGATGCCGAGCACCACGCCTTTCGCGACGAGGTCGCGGCGCTGGCCCAGGCGCATCCGGAAACGCTGCAGGCGGTGAGCGTCCACGAGCGCGGCGAGGCGGCCGACCATCGCGGCCGAATCGACCGTGACCTGCTGGCGCGGCTGCTGCCGGCGGACGCCCGCTGCTACTACGTCGGCCCCCAGGGCTTCATGAGCGCCATCGACGCTGCACTGACCGACCTCGGGGTGCCCGCCGAGCGACGCCACTACGAGCATTTCGGCCCTTCACGCCCCCTCGAAGCGGCCTGACCCGCCCAAGCGACACCGGCCCGGCGCCGGTGTCGCCTCCCCTGTCGAGCCCCGTCGGCGGCTTGTCCCGCTCAAGGCGCGGAGTCATCCCCGCCGCGATCGTAATGAAAGGTCATGTAGACGATGCCCGGCGTCATCACCAGCCGCCAGGCCAGCTCGACATCGGCGCTGAAGCGATCATCGAAATGCCGCACCGTATCAATCAGGGCATCGAGCCAGAGATCGTAGAGCTCGGGGCGAACGTCGAGGTGGGCGCGGCTGTGGAGCACGGCCACCTGGTGCAGGTAGTAGTCGGCATGGCTCGAGACATAGAAGGTCAGCAGATGGTAGAAGGCCTTCTTCAACATGGCCTGCTGACGCGGCATGTCGGTATGGCGAAACTTCGCCGCCACCTCCGGCGATGCCGCCAGGAAACACTCGTAGAAGACGTCAAAGAACTCCCGGCCTTCGAGCCGGCGATTGAGGACGTGCATATAGCTGGCATCGAAGAGCCTTTCGATATCCATAGGAGCGTCGCCATGGCGTAGCTATCCAAGCAGCCTAGAACAGGCCAGGAACGACGACATCCACTTGTGTCGCGCAATGTCGCGCTGCATGACCTGGATCATGCAGGCGGCACATCACCCTCTGCCGTTACTCCCCTGGGGCCCGACAACCTGCCGCCAGCCTGTTCAGCAATGCCGGCGCTCAATAGATATCCAGACGCGCAATATCTCGGGTCTGGAGGCGAGCCTCAGCCTCTTGCTGGTCGGCGAGCCGCTCGAAAAGCTCCGTTTCCTCTGGAATGGAAGCCAGCTCAGCGCGCAGCCGGTACATGTCTTTGAGGGTCTGGTGAGCGGTCGTCACATTGGCCAGGATATCGTGAACATCATGGCACCCCAGGCACTGGGGAATGCGCTCCAGCACACCGGGATGGCCAAATTCCTGGCTATCGATCAGCCAGGTGGACAGCAGACCCTCATCTGCATCTTCCAAATAGGCTGCCATCCCCTCCTGCATGCGCCACTCACGGTCAGCCAGAAAGACCAGGGCCATCTTCATTCGTTCATCCTGCTGCTGATCCCCTAGACGGACATACTGTTTTCCAAGCTGCTCGTGGAAGTCATGGATCCATGCCAGCAGATCCTTCACCTGTCGAAATGCCATCTTCGCGACTCCTCTTTGATCAGCTACCACGCGCCAGTAGCATCGCCTTGATGTGTCCGATCGCGCGCATGGGATTGAGCCCCTTAGGACAAACCCAGGTGCAGTTGGCTATCTGCCGGCAGCGGAACACGCTGAAGGGATCGTCGAGGTCGGCCAGCCGCTCATCGGTGGCCGTATCGCGGCTATCGATCAGAAACCGGTAGGCCTGCAACAGCCCGGCCGGCCCGATGTACTTATCCGGGTTCCACCACCAGGAGGGACAGGCAGAGCTGCAGCAGGCACAGAGGATACACTGGTAGAGGCCGTCGAGTTTCTCACGGTCCTCTGGGCTCTGCAGCCGCTCGATGGTAGCCGGTGACTCATTGTTGATGAGCCAGGGGCGGATCTTCTCAAACTGGCGGAAAAAAAGGCCGTAATCCACCGCCAAGTCGCGAATTACCGGCATGCCCGGCAGCGGGCGAAGGATCAGGGTATCGCTACCATCCAGCGCTTCTGTCACCGGGGTCACGCAAGCCAGTCCGTTCTTGCCGTTGATATTCATGCCGTCGGAGCCGCACACCCCCTCGCGACAGGAGCGCCGATAGGCCAGAGTCGCATCCTGCTGCTTCAGGTGCTCGAGGACGTCCAACACCATCGCCTTGCGGAAGTGCTCCGCGACTTCATGGGTTTCCAGCCGCGGCGCTTCATCGTACTCGGGATGGTAGCGGTAGAGTCGGACTTGGATCATGCGGTGCTTGCTCCTCTTGCTGGGTGGCCGTGTCAGTAGGCCAGATGCAGCCGCTGGCGCGCATTGAGGCGCATCACATAGCCAATCTTGATCAGAGTTGGCCCGGCAATGACCAGCAGATGGGCCACTACCTGTAGATACAGCGCCAGATGCGCATTAATGACGTAACCACCCAGCACACCCACTAGAAGCAGCAGAAGACCAATCACCATCAACATATTGCCAACGACATGGGTACGTTGTGCATTGTGAAAAAAATCAAGCATGACGATAGCTCCCATGATCTTCAAATCACGACTGGGCGCATTACTCCCGCCAGTAGTCATTTGCCGCTGCAACCGCACTTCCCAACACTAAAGCTGCGGCTAGGGCCAGAACACCCGAGAGCCTGCCCGCCAAGGGTGAGACTCGATCGAAAAGTGGCATATCGGCCTCCTGTGCTTTTCTGTTGTCTGGCGTGGATATCAAGGCACCCCTAGAAGATGTATTTTACATGCCTCTTTTAAGGTAGCTGAGAGCTCACTATTATCAAGGGGAAATCTCTCAAGAAGCGTTGGCAGACTCTTTCACCCACCCCCACTCATCCAGTAGCACGTAAAGTGCCGGGATCACCAGGAGTACCAGCACGGTGGCGCTGAGCAGTCCGAACACCACCGAGATCACCAGCGGCTTAATGGCCGCCGCCTGAGTGCTGGTCTCGGCCAGCAGCGGCAGCAGCCCGGCGATGGTGGTGGTGGACGAGATCAGGATGGCACGCAGCCGGTCGCGGCTGGCCTGGCCGGCAGCCTCCACGGCACCGAGCCCCTGGGACCGATGCCCCTTGATGAAGTGAATCAGCAGGATAGCGTTGTTGACCACGATACCGGCCAGAGAGGCCGCGCCAATCATCGAGGGCATGGAGAGGTAGTAGCCCATAAGCACGTGACCCCAGATGGCACCGATGAAGGCCAGGGGAATGGCGAGCATGACGATCAGTGGCTCTACATAGCTGCGGAACTGGAAGGAGAGGATGACGAAGATGCCCACCAGGCCGATCAGCAGTCCACGGCCGATGGAGCCACCGGTTTCAGCGGAGCTGGCCACCTGGCCTTCGAAGGAGACAGCGACATCAGGATAGCGATTGCGGAAACCCTCGAGCCAGCCGCTGCCGGCGAGGTCATCGACAATAGCCTGGCCGCTGGCCTGTCGCGCATCCACGTTGGCCTCCACGGTGGCGGTACGCCGCCCGTCGATGCGGGTGATGTGCGCCCATTCGCGCCGCTCCTCGGCGTTGGCCACCACTTCCAGGGGTACCCGACTCCTATCGGGCAGGGCGATGGTCATGTCGACCAGCGCATCGAGGGAGTTCCGGTCCTCCTCGGCCAGGCGGATCAGCACCTCGACCTCCCGGTCACCGATACGCTGGGTATCGGCGACCTCCCCCAGCAGCGCCGCGCGCAGCTGGCCGGCCACCTCCTCGGCGGAGAGCCCCAGGCCATGGGCGCCCTCGGCGATGGAGAGGGTCAGTTGGGGCTTGCCCAGGCGCAGGTCATCGATGACGTTGTAGACGGCCGCATAGCCCTCGAGATGCTCTCTCAGCTCCAGCGCTGCCGCCTTCATGGCATCGAGATCGTTTCCCGTCAGGCGCACCTCCACCGGCACGCCGGCAGGCCCGAATCCGGGCTCCTGAATGATCAGCCGCTGCAGACCCTCCACCTCGCCGATGGCCTCCCGCCAGGCGGGGGTCAGCTCATCCAGGGTCACCCGGCGCCGCTCGGCGGTCAGCAGGTCGACGATGACGGTGGCCACATGGGGGCCCGTCTCCCGGGCGCTGAGGTTATGGTTGAAGCGCACCTGGGTCGCTTCGACCAGTGAGGCACCTCCCGGCTGCGCTGGCGAGAAGCGAGCATCGAGCTCGCGGATCGCCGCCTCGACCCGCTCGACCACTGCCTCTGTGCGCGCCAGGGGCGTGCCCTGGGGCATCAGGATGCGCGCCTCGAGCACGTCGCCATCGATATCCGGCATCGCTTCGCTACCCACATGCCCCCCGGCCATAAAGCCAAAGGAGCCGAGCATGACGGCGAGGATGGCCCCCAGTACCGCATACCGAAAGCGGATCGCCCGATCGGCCAGTCGCCCGACGGCCTCGCGGAACCTGTCAAAGCGAGCTTCGAAGGCAGCTCGAAAGCGGGAGTCGTGGCCATCGGCCAGCTTCTGCACACTGCCCTTCAGATGATGTGGCAGGATCCAGAATGCCTCGACAAGGCTTGCCGCCAGGGCGGCGATCAGCACCACGGGCAGCACCTGCAACACCACCCCCAGTTCCCCGGCCAGGAAGGACAGAGGCACGAAGACCGCGGCGGTGGTCAAGAAGGACGAGAGCACACCGGGCATGACCTGGCGAGCCCCATCGACTACCGCCTCCAGCGGCGACTTCTGCTGCAGGGCGTGGCGGGCGATGTTGTCGGTGATCACGATGGCATCGTCCATGACGATGCCGATGGACATCAGCAGCGCCACCAAGGTGATCATGTTCATCGACAGCCCGGTCAGGGCCATGACGATGAAAGCGCCCATGAAGGCCGCCGGCAGGCCCAGCACCGCCCACAGGGCCAGCCGGGGGCGGAAGAACAGACTCATCACCAGCACTACCAGCACCAGGCCCATCAGGCCGTTGCCCACCAGCATCTGCAAGCGGTCTCGGACGATGCTGGTCGCATCCTGGGTCAGCGTCAGCGAGATGCCGCCGTCGAAGCGCCGACGTTCGGCCTCGAGCAGCGATTCGAGCCGCTCCTTAACCGTCAGGGCATCGTCACGCAGCGCCTTGCTCACCTCCAGCACCAGCGCCGGCTCGCCGTTGAAGCGGACCTGTTCCTCGGCTCGCTCGCCGGCCTCGGTGATGGTGGCCAGCTCACCCAAGGTCAGCTCACCGCCTCCGGCGTCGGAGACCACTACCAGCTCTTCCAGCTCAGCGGGCGAACGACGCTGATCCGTGAAGCGCAGCAGGATATCGCGCTCGGCGGTTTCCAGGGTACCCAGGGGCAAATCGAGGCTCTGACCGGCTACCCGCCCCGCCAGCTTCCGGGCCGAGAGGCCGTGCTGCCCCAGCACCTCACGGGGCACCTCCACCTGCCACTGGCGTTGGGGCATGCCGTGGATCGCTACCCGAGCGACCCGGGCAGCGTCATGATGCGCTCCTCCAGGCGCAGGGCGTAGTCTTCCAGCTGGCGCTTGGGCATGTCGCCGGACACCGCGATCGCGGCTACCAGGTCGCTGCGGTGGAGTTCACGTACCACCGGGGGATCGGCACGGGCCGGCAGTTCGGTGATGGCGCTCACCTCGGTGTCGATCTCGTTGAGGAAGCGGATGGCATCGCCGCCGACGGCCATGGTGGCCGTGGCGCTGGCCAGATTGTCCTGTGCCACGCAGCTAAATTCATCGAGAAATTCCACGCCCTTGACGGCATCGAACAGGCGTCTGCAGACGGCGTCCTCGACGTCGGCGGCGCTGGCCCCGCGGTAGACCACCTCCACCGACACCTCCACCGGGCGGTAGTCGGGGAAGGTCTCGCGCTTGAGGTTGGGGGCAGCGAAGAGCCCGGCGGCCAGCAGCAGGATCAGCAGCAGGTTGGCGGCGGTGGGGTGAGCGGCAAACCAGCGGATCATGGCTGCTCTCCCTCCGGCACTTCGCCTCGGGCCCGGTTGGCCAGACGCGCCTCGGCTTCCTCGTCCCGACGCACGGAGAGTGCCATCCCCTCGATGGCCGGCTGCAGGTCATCGACCACCACCTGCTCCCCCGGGCAAGCCCCGCCTCGATGACCGCCAGCCCACCCTGCTCGAAGGCCACGGAGACCGGGCGACGCACCAGACGCTGCTGCTCATCGGCAAGATAGAGCTCGCCCTGATGGAGCGCCGACGCCGGCACCACCATCAAGGCCCTGGGATCGAGAGCCGAGAGCCGCACCCGGGTATACATGTCGCGCTGCAGCGGTGGATGATCCGGGGGCCGCGCATCGCGCCAGGGCTCATCGACCCTGACCACCACCCGCACGGCGCGGGTGGCAGGGTCGAGGCCGCTGGCCACTCTGACGACCTTACCCTGCCAGCCCACGCCGGGCGCCCCGACCAGCGCCAGCTCGGCCTCGATCACGCCGAGGTCGATGCGCTCACCAAGATCCAGGGTGCCGGGCTCAGGCTCGACCGGCGCCACGCTGCCCAGCAGGCGCCGCATCATGCTGAACGGGATACGCGCCTCCACCTCGGCGGCGGTCAGGCTATCCGCCTCGAACAGCCGCTGCCCCGCGCCCACGAACTGGTGCAGCGCTACGTCCACCTCACCGAGGCGCAGGTCATAGGGCGCCACGAAGCGGGTATCCGCCAGGTCCTGCCGGGCCTGGGCCAGGCGCGCCGATGCCCGCTCGCGCTGAGCCGGCATCAGGGCCAAGGCATTCTCCAGCGTGGTCACTGCCTGGCGTTGCCCTACCGTGCTGCGACGCTGAGCGTCTCGCTGAGAAGTGGAGACCGAGCCGGTGGCCGCCAATCGCTCGATTCGGGAAAGCTCCTGCTCGGCGAGATCGAGTGACTGACGCTCCAGCTCCAGCAGGCGCCGGGTATTGGCCTCCTCTGCCTCGAGCTGAGTCAACTCCGCCTCGGCTTCAGCGATGGCCAGCTCATAGCGGCTCGGGTCCAGCGCCAGCAGCAGGATGCCTTCACGCAGCAGAGTGCCGCTCTCCAGGTCCGGGTGGCGCGCCACCACCCGGCCCGAGACGTTGGCCACGGCCTGCCAGGTCTCGGCGGGGCGCGCCACGCCGTGGCCGCGCGCCTCCAGGCGAAGCGCCAGCGGCTGGGCCTCAATCACCGCCACCGCCGCAGGTGCCGGTGGCGTGTCGCTGCGCTCTGGGACCTGGCGATTGACCAAGAAGAAGACCAGCAACGCCACGCCCGCAGCGACGCCCACCAGTACCATCATCCCTTGCCCAGGCGCTTCACCCGGGGACTCATGCCTCACCTCCGCGATCCGCTCGGATGCCGTGCCAATAGAGGTCGAAAGCCGCCGGCGCACGGCCGACGATCCCGACCACGTCGTCGTTGATCAGCGCCTGCAGCACTAGCCCCTGAATGCAGCCGATGAACTGGGCCGCCGCGGCGTCCAAATCAAGCCCAGGGCGCAGCTGGTCGCGGCACCGAGCCTCCTCAAGCAGTCCCATCAGTCGCTCTCGGTAGGTCGCCAGGAGTCCCTTCACCAAACGACTGGCCGGGGTAGGGTGCGGCTGCTGCAGCTGCCCCATCAGCAGCCGGGGCACCCCGGGATGCTCGGCGATGAAAGCCACATGGGCCAGGAACATCGCTTCCATAGCGTCAAGAGGGTTTTCAACGCCCTCGGCGGCGGCACCGACTCTGGCCATGACTCGCTCGGACACCCAGGCTACCACCGTCTCCCAGATCGCCTCCTTGTTGGGAAAATGGCGAAACAGCGCCCCCTGGGTGACGCCCATGCGGCTGGCGATACGTCCGGTGGTCAGGGTCGCGGGATCCTCTTCGCCGCACAGGGCGACGACGGTTTCCACAGTGCGTTCCCGGCGCTCATCGGCGGAAAGATGCTGGCGTTCAGACATGTCCTGATCCCCATAAGATAGTAATTGATTACTATCTTATGCGAGGTCACCACGTAACGCCAGCCATCAAGTTGCCAAGGGTTTTGTTGCAGGCTGCTACCCCTCTGGCTTCATGCCCAGCCGTCGGGCCAGCTTGTGCAGGTTGCTGGGATCCACGGGCCGCCGCCGCCCAGCGCCCATCGCAGGCCGAAAGCGCCTCGCGAATTGCCGCACGCTGGGCCTGCTCGACCCTGGTACGCAGCGGCAGGTCGGACTGCGCCACCACGTCGAGTTCCTGCAGCAGGCGCTGGAGCACGGCGCTGGGCAAGTCGGCCACCAAATCGGACGGCATAGTTATTTCTACCCTCAAGGGTTGTATTGACCCTAAACGTTCCAGGTAATTTTCACCATCAATCCGGCAAGCCCCCTGATGACGCACTCCCGTGAGCTGGCACGCCACTTGCTTGGTATAGAGTGTCACTCAATCTCTGCGACCCATCTCCCAAGGAGTTCCTGCCATGAGCCTGATCGAACAGACCGTCGGCCGTACCGCCCTGACCCTGCCCGGTGCCACCCGGGTGTTCCGGGCACACAACATCGACTTCTGCTGCGGCGGACGCATCAGCCTGCGCGAGGCCGCCGAGCGCATTGGCCTCGCGCCCGAAGCCCTGGTCGCTGAGCTCGAGGGGCTGCCGGCCGTTGCCAGCGACGAGCGCGACTGGCAGGCGGCCAGCAACTACGAGCTGATCGACCATATCCTGACTCGTTACCACGACGTCCATCGCCAGCAGCTGCCCGAGCTGGTGCGCATGGCCCGTCGCGTCGAGCAGGTCCACGGCGAACGCGATACCTGCCCCAACGGCCTGGCCGACCTGCTCACCACCATCCACCAGGAGATGGAGAGCCATATGCAGAAGGAGGAGCAGATCCTCTTCCCGATGCTGCGCCGGGGGATGGGCGCCCAGGCCCAGGGCCCCATCGCGGTGATGCGCCACGAGCACGACGACCACGGCGAGAACCTCGAGCAGGTGCTGGCGCTGACCGACAACATCACCCCGCCCAAGGGCGCCTGCACCACCTGGCGCGCCCTCTACACCGGGCTGCGCGAGTTCCGCGAGGACCTGATGCAGCACATTCATCTGGAGAACAACCTGCTCTTCGAACGCGCCGGCTGAACCCTGGGCGGCGCCCAACAGCGACGCGCCGTCCCGCGGCGGCGCGTCAGGGAGGTCACCATGAAAGCCATCGTTCTGGAACGGTTGCACGCCGACCACTACCGCTACGAGGCGCTACTGTGCATCCTCGATCGCCAGCTGCATATCGCGGCCTGCAACGAGCTCCCGGACTACCGGCTGCTGGCCAGGCTGTGCCACTACCTGACCCGCCAGCCCGAGGAGTGGCACCACCCGGTGGAGGATGCCCTCTTCGAGCAGCTGGCCAGCTGTCACTCTCAGAGCGCCGAACTGCTGGAGGTGCTCACCGAGGAGCATCGGCGCATCGTCCGCTATGGCAGCGAGCTCGAGCAAGCATTCCGCCGCCAGGCGGACGAGGCGCCGGGAGAGGAGCTCGACGCCAACCGGCTCAACCTGGCACGCGCCTTCAGCGAGCTCTACCACCATCACCTGCATAGCGAGAACCGCCACGTCTACCCGCTCATCGAGCGCTGCCTCCCGGCGGCGGAACTGGAGGCGATGCCGCCGCGGATCACGCTCACCAGCCCCGCCGAGGGCAGCCCCGGCTTCCAGCAGCTCTACCGGCAGATCGCCGATCACCACACAGGGCTGCGCCTGGGCCATGGCGAACAGGCCGACTTCTGCCCGCTCTGCGACGCCAGGCCAGCCACTTCTTCCTGATCCGGCAAGCAGATGGCGCCACAGCCCCCCTGGGCCTCGCCTGGGGGGCCTGCGTGCCGGGCTCGGTGGTAAGGGTGGCGGGCTCAGCCGGCGGGATCGTCACCCCAATCGTAATGGAACGTCATGTAGAAGATGGCAAGGGTTTCGTTGCAGGCTGCTACCCCTCTGGCTTCATGCCCAGCCGTCGGGCCAGCTTGTGCAGGTTGCTGGGATCCACCTCCAGCCACCGGGCCGCCGCCGCCCAGCGCCCATCGCAGGCCGAAAGCGCCTCGCGAATTGCCGCACGCTGGGCCTGCTCGACCCTGCTACGCAGCGGCAGGGCAGCGGCCGAAGATGACGCAGAGAGCGGCTCCGAGCCGCCCTTAGCTCCGTCCGCCACCGGCGGGAGGTCGAGCCTCTCGGGCTCCAGCGTGATGATATCGCCACGATGAGCCCCTCGGCTGAGCGCCTTGATGGCCGCCCGGCTGATCACGTGTTCGAGTTCGCGGACATTGCCCGGCCAGGCATACGCCAGCAGCGACGCCTCGGCCTGCGGCGAGAGGCGCAGGCTACGCAGCCCCAGACGGGCACGGTTGATTTCCAGGTAGTGACCGGCTAACACCAGAACATCGCTGCCCCGTTCGCGCAAAGGCGGAATGACCACCGGATAGACCGACAGCCGGTGATAGAGGTCGGCCCGGAAGTGGCCGTCGCGTACTGCTTCGGCAAGCTGGCGGTTGGTCGCGGCGATGATGCGGACATCCACCCGCCGCGGCGTATCCTCGCCCAGACGCTGCACCTCCCCTCCTGCAGGGCGCGCAGCAGCTTCGCCTGAACAGGCAGCGGCAGCTCGCCCACCTCGTCGAGCAACAGGGTGCCGCCGTTGGCTGCCTCGAAGCGGCCGGCGCGGTCGGCGCTCGCCCCGGAGAACGCTCCCTTGACATGGCCAAACAGCTCACTCTCCGCCAGTGATTCGGGCAGGGCGGCGCAGTTGACCTGCACCAGAGGTTCATTGTGACGAGCCGAGCGGCGATGCAGCCGACGGGCAAAGAGCTCCTTGCCCACCCCGGTCTCACCGCTGAGCAGCACCGGCAGGTCGGACTGCGCCACCACGTCGAGTTCGTGCAGCAGGCGCTGGAGCACGGCGCTGTGGCCGAGAATATCGCGCGCCTCGGGCAGCGCCTGGGGCAGACCGGCATCTTCGCGGATCATATGCAGGGCCCGCAGATCACGCTCCAGGCGGCTGACACGAACTGCCGCTTCGACCAGCAGCGCATAGCGCTCCAGCGCAGTCCGATCAGCCGCGTCAAAGGTGCCCGCCTCCAGCGCATCCAGGGTCAGCACGCCCCATGGCTCTCCCTCCACGTGCAGACTGATCCCCATGCAGTCGTGCACATGCAGCGGCTGGCCCGGCTGCTGCTCCACCAAGCCATCGTAGGGATCGGGCAGGCCGGCATCCGGCGGAAACAGCGTGGTGCCCCGGCTGGCGAGAATGGTGGCCAGGCGTGGATGCTGGCCCACCTCGAAGCGCCGCCCCAGTGCCTCGCGCACCAGGCCATCCACGGCCACCGGCACCAGGGCGCTCTCCTCCCGACGCAGCAGACAGACCGCGCCGCAGCGAAAGCCTTCCCGCAGGGTGCGCACCAGCCGCTGCAGACGCACGGCGCTGGGCAGGTCGACCACCAAATCGGCCAGCAGAGTATCGTCCAGCATGGTGTTTTTTACCTTTCAGGGTATGAATAACCCCATCTTACCTGGGTTTAAATCACCCGATAAGTCCGCCATGCCCGCAGATCGGACGCTGCCGGCCTGGCACGGCTATTGCTTATATGAGAACACCCCTCACCTGCAACGAACGACTCGGAGGTCCTATGCGCCTTTTCCGCCGCCACGCTCCCAACAAACAACCCGATAACGAGGCCGCACTGCACGCGGAGCGCGACCGCCTCCAGGCCCGCATCGACACGCTGGAAGCAGACCAGCAACTCCATCAGCAGCTTTTCACCAATCTCACCGGATTCGGCCATTCGCTGGTAGCGCTGCGCGAATCCTTCTCGGACCTCTCGGGGCTGCTGGTAGGCAATCGACAGGCCACGGACTTCACCACCAGCGAGTCCCAGCGCAGCCAGGAAGCCCTGAACGCCATGGTGGGGGAGCTGCGCGCCCTCAACCAGCGCATTGCCAACGCCGCCGAACAGGTCACCTCGCTGCGCGGCAACGCAGGCCACATTGATGGCTTCGTCAAGGTCATCGACGAGATCTCGATGCAGACGACCCTGCTGGCCTTCAATGCCAGCATCGAAGCGGCCCGCGCCGGGGATGCCGGGCGTGGCTTCGCCGTGGTGGCCACCGAGGTTCGCCAGCTTGCCTCGCGGACCAACGATGCCACCGAAGAGATCGGCGGACTCAACGGCAGCATTCTGAGCCAGGCCGACCATGTCGATAGCGTGATGGAGGACAACGCACGTAAGGCCGAGCGTTTGAGCGCCGAGGCCAGTCGGGTGATGGAGCGCACGGAGCAGCTGCTGGGCCTGACCGGCGAGAGCAGCCAGGCACTGGCCTTCTCGGCCATGCTTAGCGAAGTCGAGCTGGCCAACCTCGAGGAGCTGGAGATCAAGCTCGAGGTCTACCGCATCTTCATGGGGCTCTCAGACAAAGGGGTCACGGACATCCCCGATGAGACCCAGTGCGCCCTGGGGCGCTGGTACTACGAGGGCACCGGCAGCCAGCAGTTCTACAGTGACCAGGACTTCCAGGCCCTGGAAATGCCCCACCGCCAGGTCCACCGCTGCGCCATCGAGGCCGTGACTCACTATCGAGCCGGCCAGATGGACGACGCCATGGACGCACTCTCGCGCATGGAGTCGGCCAACCTGGATGTGATGAAGCGGCTTCGCTATATCATGCGCAAGTACCGGCCCGAGACACGACAGGACGCGCTGCCCACCGAAGGCAAGCGCTCCGTCGATACCCATGAACCGGTCATCGAAGGACGCTACGGAGAGCTTTCCTGCGCCACCGCCGATACCGCCGCGCTGCGATAAGGGAACTGCAACGGAGAACCGAGCCCGCCATGACCCGAGTCAAAAGGCCGCGCCACGTAGTCGACTAGCATGGTCGGGTTTCCAACGACAGGAGGCTCACCATGGAGCTCGTCTGCCCCGCCGGCAACCTGCCCGCCCTGAAGCGCGCTGTGGACGAAGGGGCCGATGCCGTATATTTCGGCTTCCAGAACACCACCAACGCTCGCCAGTTCGCCGGGCTCAACTTCACCGACAAGCGCGCGCGTGAGGGAATCGACTACGCCCATGCTCGCGGCAAGCGGGTATTCTGCGCCATCAACACCTACCCGCAGCCGGACGGCTGGGATATGTGGACCCGCGCCGTGGATCAGGCCGCCGATCTCGGCGTCGACGCCCTGATCATGGCCGACATGGGCCTGCTCGACTATGCGGCCCGCCGCCACCCGGATCTCGCCCGCCACCTCTCGGTGCAGGGCTCGGCGACCAGTCACGAGGCCCTGCGCTTCTATCACGACCAGTTCGGAATCAAGCGCGCCGTGCTGCCCCGGGTGCTCTCCATCACCCAGGTGCGCGACCTGGCCAAGCAGAGCCCGGTGGAGCTCGAGGTGTTCGCCTTCGGCAGCCTGTGCATCATGGCCGAGGGGCGCTGCTATCTCTCGTCCTACCTCACCGGAGAGTCGCCCAACACCCGCGGCGTCTGCTCGCCGGCCGCCCATGTGCGCTGGGAGGAGACCCCCGAGGGCCTGGAGTCGCGGCTGAACGGCGTGCTGATCGACCGCTACGGCGAGGGCGAGAACGCCGGCTACCCGACGCTCTGCAAGGGGCGCTTCGAGGTGGGGGGCGAGACCTACCACGCCATCGAGGAGCCCACCAGCCTCAACACCCTGGAGCTCTTGCCCGAGCTTGCCGAACTGGGCATTGCGGCGGTGAAGATCGAGGGACGCCAGCGCAGCCCCGCCTATGTCTCCAAGGTGGCAGGGATCTGGCGCCAGGCCCTGGACCGCCTGGAGCAGGCCCCGGGCCGCTTCCACACCGAACCCGCCTGGATGACCGGCCTCGGCGAGGTCTCGGAGGGCAGCACCACCACCCTGGGCGCCTACGAGCGCCGCTGGAAATAGGAGAGCGCCATGTCCACCCCTCACTCCCTTCAGCTGTCGCTGGGCCCGGTCCTCTTCTACTGGACCCGCGAGCGCTACGCCGACTTCTATCGCGAGGCTGCCGACTGGCCCGTCGAGATCGTGCATCTGGGCGAGTCCGTCTGCTCGCGCCGCCGCGACATGAAGCTCGACGACTGGATGGGCATCGGCCGCGAGCTGGCCCAGAGCGGCAAGCAGGTGGTGCTCGCAAGCCAGACCCTGATCGAATCCGAGGCCGACCTGCGCGACCTGCGAAAGCTGTGCGACAACGGCGAGTTCCTGGTCGAGGCCAACGACCAGAGCGCCCTGCAGCGCCTCTCGGCGGCGGGCCTGCCCTTCGTCGCCGGGGCTGCCCTGAACCTCTACAATCCCACCACCCTGGCGGTGCTGGCCCGCACCAGCATGAAACGCTGGAACGCCCCGGTGGAGATGTCACGCAGTGATCTGGCCCGCCTGCTCGCCGACTGTCGGGATCAGGGCCTCGACGAGCCCTGCGAGGTGTTCGCCTACGGCCACCTGCCGCTGGCCTGGTCGTCGCGCTGCTTCACCGCACGCCGCTACCAGAAGCCCAAGGACCGCTGCCAGTTCGTCTGCCAGAAGCACCCGGAGGGCCTGCCGCTGCGTACCCAGGAGTCGGCTCAGGTGTTCACGCTGAACGGCATCCAGACCCTCTCCGGCGCTTGCCAGGACCTGCGTCACGAGGTGCCCGACATGGCCGAGATGGGCGCCGGGGTGGCGCGTCTCAGCCCGCGCCCCGAGGGCATGGCCGAGGTGGTGGCGGCCTTCGATGCCGCCCGCCGCGGCGAGCTGCCCGCGCCGGACCCGCTCTCACTGGTGGACGCCGAGATCTGCGACGGCTACTGGCACGGCCGGCCCGGCATGGACAACACCCGCGCCGCGGTCGACTGAGCGCTGCGACACATCGCTGGCTGGCGTGAACTGGCCCCCTCACATGTCACCCCTGGCCAATTCAGAAGCCGCTCGATGAGACAGCGTTGCATCATGCGATCCCCCTACCAACGGGCCCCGTCACACGACGGGGCCCGCTGTCGTTGCACCGCGAGTCTCTCCCTATCTGGCCGTTTTCTGATCTGGATCATTTCCTTCTCACGCCTTAGCCTCTAGCCTTCCTGACACAACATATAGTGCCATTTCTTCAAATAGACGCCATATATAGGGAGATTGCGGTGAGCGCCCCCACCAGTCGCCAGGCCGGCAAACGCCACGTCGAGGTCGCCTCGACGGTCAACGAGTACCTGCAGCGCGCCGACTGGCGCGTCAACGCCAACGCCAACCAGGGCTACTCCCTGGGTGGGCTGATCCTCAACGCCGCCGGCAAGCTGATCGCCAACTACTGGCTCGACGAGGTCTACCCGGCGGCGGTGGGCACCGCCCACCGCAAGGGCGATCTGCACATTCACGACCTGGACATGCTCAGCGGCTACTGCGCCGGCTGGTCGCTGCGCCAGCTGCTGATCGAAGGCTTCAATGGCGTGCCGGGTCGCGCCGAGAGCGCGCCCCCAGGCACCTCTCGAGCGCCCTGGGCCAGATGGTCAATTTCCTCGGCACCCTGCAGAATGAATGGGCCGGCGCCCAGGCCTTCAGCTCCTTCGATACCTACCTGGCGCCCTTCGTGCGCAAGGACGGCCTCGACTATCCGGCGGTGAAGCAGGCGATCCAGGAGTTCATCTACAACCTCAACGTGCCGTCGCGCTGGGGCAGCCAGACGCCGTTCACCAACCTTACCTTCGACTGGGTCTGCCCGGACGACCTGCGCGACCAGGTGCCGGTCATCGGCGGCGAGGAGCAGCCCTTCACCTATGGCGAGCTGCAGGTCGAGATGGATCGGCTCAACCGCGCCTACCTGGAGGTCATGGAAGAGGGCGACTGCCACGGGCGGGCCTTCACCTTTCCCATCCCCACCTACAACATCACCCCCGATTTCGACTGGGAGAGCGACAACGCCGAGCGGCTCTTCGCCCTGACCGCCAAGTACGGCCTGCCCTACTTCCAGAACTTCCTCAACTCGGACCTGGAGCCGCATATGGTGCGCTCCATGTGCTGCCGGCTGCAGCTCGATCTGTCCGAGCTGCTCAAGCGTGGCAACGGGCTGTTCGGCAGCGCCGAGCAGACCGGCTCGCTGGGCGTGGTGACCGTCAACTGTGCGCGCCTGGGGCACCGCTTCGCCGGCGACAGAACGGGCCTCTACGCCGAACTGGACCGCCTGCTGGCGCTCGGCCGCGACAGTCTGGAGATCAAGCGGGACTGCATCCAGCGCTGGATGGACGACGGCCTCTATCCCTACAGCCGCCGCTACCTGGGCACCCTGCGCAACCACTTCTCCACCCTGGGCGTGAACGGCCTCAACGAGATGGTGCGCAACTTCAGCGAGGACCGCTTCGACATCGCCGACCCCGAGGGTCAGCAGCTGGCGCTGGAGGTGCTCGACCACGTGCGTCAGCGGATGCGCGAGTTCCAGGCGGCCACCGGCCACCTCTACAACCTGGAGGCGACCCCGGCGGAGGGGACCACCTACCGCTTCGCCAAGGAGGACGCCAAGCGCTTCCCCGGCATTCTCCAGGCAGGCACCCCGGAGGCCCCCTACTACACCAATTCCAGCCAGCTGCCGGTGGGCTTCACCGATGACCCCTTCGAGGCGCTGCTCCACCAGGACCCGCTGCAGACCCGCTATACCGGCGGCACGGTGCTGCATCTCTATATGCGTGAGCGGCTCTCCAGCGCCGCGGCATGCCGCAAGCTGGTGCGCACCGCCCTGTCACGCTTTCGCCTGCCCTATATCACCGTGACGCCAACCTTCTCGATCTGCCCGGTGCACGGCTACCTGGCCGGCGAACACGAGTTCTGCCCGAAGTGCGACGACGCGCTTCTGGCACAACGGGCCTCGCATGCCGAAACCGCCACGGCCTGAGGCACCCGAAGTCTATCCGTAGGGACTCCGGGGACAGGTCGAAGAGGAGGTCATTTGCCAAGGATGGCAAATGTAGCGCCCAGGGACGGGTTCACAGCGCCTCCTCGCAGACCTGTCGCCGGATGCTCCTTACAGGATGCCACTATCTGAAACAGCCTCGGATATTTCCCCTCCATCAACGAAAAGGAGCATCCCATGAGCCAGAAACAGTACACGACCCTGCCCACCGAACAGCGCCAACGCTGCGAAGTCTGGACCCGCGTGATGGGCTATCACCGCCCGGTCAGCCAGTTCAACCATGGCAAGCAGTCCGAACACCGCGAACGCCGGCACTTTAACGAGCAGGCCGCCTCTCTCTGACCCCACCGCCACACCGGGCGTCCCGCGCCGATGCGGGGCGCTCGCCCGGATGACCGCCATGCCCCACCGCAACGATGTCCGGCTGCGACTGCCCGTGGCCGGCTTTACCCCCATAACCACCCTGGACTACCCCGAGCACCTGGCCTGCGTGGTCTTCCTGCAGGGCTGCCCGCTGCGCTGCGGCTACTGCCACAACCCCGGGATGCTCACCTCCCGTCGGGGCGCGCCCGGCGAGTGGGCCGAGATCGAGGCCTTCCTGAGAAAGCGCCAGGGCCTGCTGGAGGGCGTGGTCTTCAGCGGCGGCGAGCCCACCCTGCACGCCGAGCTGCCCGCCGCGGTGCAGCGAGCCAAGGCGTTCGGCTTCAAGGTCGGCCTGCATACGGCTGGCGTATACCCGAGGCGGCTGCATGAGCTGCTGCCCTGGCTCGACTGGGTAGGCCTGGACGTCAAGGGCCTGGCCGATGACGTTGACCGTATCGTCGGCCGCCCCGGCATGGCCGCCTCCCACGCCGAGAGCCTCGCCCTGCTGCGGGAGAGCGGGGTGGCCTTCGAGTGCCGCACCACGGTGCACTGGCGCGACTTCGACCTGGCCCGCCTGGAGGAGCTGGCGCTGACGCTCGCCGACGAAGGCGTGCGCCACTATGCGATCCAGCTGGCCCGCACCGACCAGTGCCTGGACGGCGCCTACGCCGCGCCGGTGCCGGGCGCCCCGACCACCGCCGAGGTCGAGACGCTGGTCAAGGCGCTAGAGCCCGCTTTCCGGCAGCTGACGCTGCGCCAGTGACACTCTGCCGCTCCCCGGCGCGGCAAAGCACGCCCGCTTATGACGCTCGTCAAAGGGCGCGGCCGGCAGCTCGTCTAGCATGGTCGCATCGTCGATACTCGAGCCTCCCCATGCGCCTGGAAGCCACTCTCCTCCCCTCCCCCGCCTGCCCCTCGCCGGGTTGGCCGCGACCAGCCACACGGCCTTTCCCGGCCGGCGGGCCGCGGTGGTCTACCTGCAGGGCTGTCCGCTGCGCTGCGGCTACTGCGAGACGGCCAGCACCATGGGGGAAGCACGCCGCGCCGTGGCCGGCGAGTGGGAGGCCGTCGAGGCGCTGCTCGCCGCCCGGGCCGGCGACCTGGAGGCGGTGGTGTTCAGCGGCGGCGAGCCCACCCTGCACCCCGACCTGCCTGATGCCGCCAGGGCCTGCCGCGAGCTGGGGCTGGCGGTGGGCCTGCATACCGCCGGCCCCTACCCGGAACGCCTGGAGACCCTGCTGCCGCTGCTGGACTGGGTGGCCCTCGACGTCAAGGGACGCGGCCGCGACTTCGACCGCATCGTGGGGCGGGAGGGGATCTGGCAGCGCCACGCCCGCAGCCTGTCGCTGCTGCTGGAGGGCGACACCGCCTTCGAGTGCTGCACCACGGTGCACTGGCGCGACTTCGACCTGGCACGCCTGGAGGAGCTAGCGCTAACGCTGGCCGACTGCGGCGTGCGCCACTATGCGCTGCAGCTGGCGCGCCTGGCCCAATGTCAGAATCCCGACTACTGCCGGCCGGTGGACGACGCCCCCGACCGCGATGCGGTGGAGGCCCTGGTGCGGCGGTTGCGTCCGCATTTCGCGCGGCTGGAGCTGCGCGACTAGTCGCCGTCGCCCAGGTTCTCCGGCCCGAAGGCGTCGGGCAGCAGCTCGTCGATGGTGTAGCGCCGCAGCAGCCCTCCCTCGGCATCGATGACGTGAATGCGGGTCTCGGCGTCGGCGAACTCGCGGATGCGCTGACGGCAGTCGCCACAGGGTGTGCACAGATGATCACCCGGGCCGATCACGTAGACATGGCGCAGACGCCGCTCGCCGGCACTGACCATGGCGGCGATGGCCGAGGCCTCGGCGCAGAGTCCCTTGTAGTGGGCCACCTCGACATTGGCGCCGACATAGCGCGCCCCGCTGTCGCTCTCCACCAGCGCCCCCACCGGATGATGGGAGTAGGGGGCATAGGCGTGGCCGCGCACCGTCACCAGCGCTTCGACGATGGCCGGCTCGACGCCGCTCCCGGCCTCCCCACTCATGGAGCCGATTCCTCGTCGTCGCGGCGCACCGCCTCCAGGGCGATCTCCACCATCTCGTCGAAGGTGCTCTGGCGCGCCTGGCTGCTCAGCGAGTCGCCCTTGAGGATATGATCCGACACCGTGCAGATGGTCGCCGCCCGGGCGCCGAACTCGGCGGCCACGCCGTAGAGGCCGGCGGCCTCCATCTCCACGCCGACGATGCCGTAGCGCTTCATCAGGTCGAACAGCTCACCCTGGGGGTTATAGAAGAGATCCGCCGAGAAGAGGTTGCCCACCTTCACCGGCACCCCCTGGTCCCGGGCTGCATCCACCGCGTGGCGGGTCAGCGCGAAGTCGGCGATGGCGGCAAAGTCGTGGCCCATGAAGCGGGTACGGTTGACCCCGGAGTCGGTGCAGGCACCCAGCCCGATCACCACGTCGCGCACCGCCACGTCGTCCGCCACCGCACCGCAGGAGCCGACGCGGATCAGCCGCTTCACGCCGAAGTCGGTGATCAGCTCCTTGGCGTAGATGGAGGCCGAGGGGATCCCCATGCCGTGGCCCATCACCGAGATCTCCGCCCCCGGTAGCGGCCGGTGTAGCCGAACATGTTGCGCACGTCGGTGACCCGACGCGCATCCTCCAGAAAGGTCTCGGCGATATGCTGGGCGCGCAGCGGGTCGCCGGGCATCAGCACGGTGTCGGCGAAATCGCCGGGCTCGGCGTTGATATGGGGAGTGGCCATCAGTGTCCTCCTGTGTCGAGAAAGCGCTTGCCGTCGTCCATGGGGGCAAGCCCCAGGTGGGCGGCGAGGGTCTGGCCGATATCGGCGAAGCTGTCGCGCCGACCCAGCGAGCCCGGGACCAGCCCGGCACCCGCGCCAGCACCGGCACATACTCCCGGGTGTGGTCGGTGCCGTGCCAGGTGGGATCGCAGCCGTGATCGGCGGTCAGCACCAGCAGGTCGTCGTCGGCAAGGCGCCCCAGCAGCTCCGGCAGCCGGGCGTCGAAGTGCTCCAGCGCCGCGGCGTAGCCGGCCACGTCGCGGCGGTGACCGTAGAGGGTGTCGAAATCCACGAAGTTGGTCATGATCAGCGAGCGCTCACCGGCCGCCTCAAGGGCCTCGAGGGTGGCATCCATCAGGGCATCGTGGCCGCTGGCCTTCACCGTGCGGGAGATGCCGCAGTGGGCGTAGATATCGGCGATCTTGCCGATGGCGATCACCTCGCCGCCATCGTCATGCAGCTTCTGCAGCACCGTGGGCGCCGGCGGCTCGACGCTGTAGTCCCGGCGATTGGCGCTGCGGGCGAAGTCATCGGCGCGCTCGCCGGTAAAGGGGCGGGCGATCACCCGGCCGATGTTGTAGGGCTCGAGTAAGCGGCGGGCGGTCTCGCAGAGGGCGTAGAGTCGCGCCAGGCCAAACGCTTCCTCGTGGGCGGCGATCTGGAATACCGAGTCGCCGGAGGTATAGACGATGGGCTTGCCGCTGGCGATGTGCGCCTCGCCGAGCCGGGCGATGATCTCGGTACCCGAGGCGTGGCAGTTGCCCAGCACCCCGGGCAGCTCGCCCTCCCGGATCAGCGCGTCGAGCAGCTCGGCGGGGAAGCTGTTCTCCCGCTCGAGGAAGTAGCCCCAGTCGAAACGCACCGGCACCCGGCGATCTCCCAGTGCCCCGAGGGGGTGTCCTTGCCCGAGGAGACCTCCCGGGCGTGGCCGTAGGCGCCGATCACCTCGGCTGGCGGCTCGACGCCCTCGGCCCAGGCGCCGGTGCTCTCGGCATGGGCATGGAAGAGCCCCAGCCGCGCCAGGTGGGGCAGCGCCAGCGGCCCTGACGGTCGGCGCCGTCACACTGGCCGCGGGCGCAGGCGGCGGCGATATGGCCCAGGGTATCGGCATCGGCATCGCCGAAGCGCTCGGCGTCGGCGGCGGCACCGATGCCGAAGGAGTCGAGTACCAGCACGATGGCGCGGGTCATGGGGCCTCCTGGGTGGTGGATGGTCGGCGGATCACCTCTTGAATCAGTGTAGGCGCCGCAGCGCTCTCCTCGCCCACCCAGGTGGCGGCCTGCAGTTGGACGGCGGCGCGTTCGGCCTGTGCTTCGCTGCGGGCATGGATCACCGCCAGCGGGCGCGACGCATCGACCCACTCGCCGAGGGGGGCGATGTCGGCCAGGCCGACGGCCGGGTCGATGGCGTCGTCCGGCGAGCGGCGCCCGCCGCCGAGCGCCACCACGGCGAGGCCCAGGGCGCGAGTGTCCAAACGCTGCACCCGTCCCGGGCGCTTAGCGAACACCTCGCGAATCACCGGCGCCTCGGGCAGGTAGGCAGCGGGGCGCTCCAGCAGGTCGGCAGGACCGCCCAGCCCCGCCACCATGCGCGCGAAGCGCTCGGCGGCCGCCCCCGAGGCGAGCCGTTCGTCGAGCCTGGACAGCGCGGCCCGGCGATCCTCGACCAGCCGGCCGGCCAGCAGCAGCTCGCAGGCCAGTTCCCGGGTCACCTCCAGCAGGCGACCCCCGCGCTTCTCTCCCGACAGCAGGGCGAGGGCCTCGCGCACCTCCAGGGCGTTGCCGGCGCAGGGCGCCAGCGGCTGGCTCATGTCGGTGAGCAGCGCCGTGGTGGGCGTGCCGGCGCGGCTCGCCACCTCGGCGATGGTCTCGGCCAGCTCCCGGGAGGCTTCCGGCGTGGGCATAAAGGCGCCGCTGCCCACCTTGACGTCCATCACCAGGGCATCGAGGCCGCAGGCCAGCTTCTTGCCGAGAATGGAGCTGACGATCAGCGGCAGCGACTCCACGGTGGCGGTGACGTCACGCACGCCATAGAGCCGCCGGTCGGCCGGGGCCAGGTCGGCCGTCTGGCCGATGATGGCCACCCCCGCCTCGCGAACCAGGCGACGGAAGGTGGCGGTGTCCGGCGTCACCGAGTAGCCGGGGATCGCCTCCAGCTTGTCCAGGGTGCCGCCGGTGTGACCCAGCCCACGGCCCGAGACCATCGGCACGAAGCCGCCACAGGCGGCGATCCAGGGACCCAGCACCAGGGAGACCAGATCCCCACCCCGCCGGTGGAGTGCTTGTCGAGAACGGGACCGGGCAGATCGAGCCCTGACCAGTCGAGGACCTCGCCGGAGTCGCGGATCGCCTCGGTGAGCGCCACCGTCTCGGCGGCACTCATCCCGTTGAGATAGACCGCCATGGCGAAGGCGCCGATCTGGGCATCGCTCAGGCTGCCGTCGGCGATACCGGCCACCAGGACGCGAATCGCCTCGGGGTCGAGCGCCTGGCCGTCGCGCTTGGTGCGGATCAGCTCCTGGGGCAGGGCCTGGGTATCCATCAGTAGCCTCCCGCCGGGGCCATACCGCCCGGCGCGACCCCCAGGGTCGCCAGCAGATCGTCCAGGAGCCCCGAGGCGCCGAAGCGGAAATGGGCCGGCGTGATCCAGGCCGCGCCCATCAGCCGCTCGGCCAGCTGCAGGTAGCCCTGGGCGTCTTCCGCGCTGCGCACCCCGCCGGCGGCCTTGAAGCCGATTTCCTTGCCACTGTCACGGATCACCTGGAGCATTATCTCGGCGGCTTCGAGGGTTGCATTGACCTCGACCTTGCCGGTGGAGGTCTTGAGGAAATCGGCTCCGCCGTCGATGGCCAGCTCGCTGGCACGGCGGATCAAGGCAGGATCGGCAAGCTCACCGGACTCGATGATCACCTTCAACACGGCATCGCCACAGGCCTGCCGACAGGCCTCGACCAGCTCAAGGCCGACCGCCTCGTTGCCGGCCATCAGGGCGCGATAGGGAAACACCACGTCCACCTCGTCGGCTCCCGAGGCCACGGCGGCCCGTGTCTCCCGGGCGGCCGCCATGACATCGTCGCCGCCGTGGGGAAAGTTGGTCACCGTGGCGATCTTGACGACATCGTTGAGCCGATAGGCCGTCAGGGCGCGCCTGGCGGTCACCACGAAGGCGGGATAGACGCAGACTGCCGCCGGCGAGCCGACAGGCGTCTGAGCCCGCTGGCAGAGCGCCTCGATGGCGGCGTCGGTATCGTCGTCGTTGAGGCTGGTCAGGTCCATCAGGGTCAGGGCCTGGCGGGCCGCCTGCTGCAGTTCGGTCATGTCAGGACTCCTAGAATAGGTCGTAGCGGAAATCGGCATCAGCCCATGGCCCCCAGGGAGAGGAAGAGGCCAGCGATAGAGGCGGACATCAGGTTGGAGAGGGTACCGGCCAGCACCGCCTTGAGGCCAAAGCGGGCGATATCGTGGCGACGGCTGGGGCGATACTCCCAAGGCCGCCGAGCAGGATGGCGATGGACGACAGGTTGGCGAAGCCGCACAGGGCGAAGGAGAGGATCGCCATGGTGTGGGGCGTCATCGCCTGGCCGGTGGCCGGCACCAGCTGGCTGCCCTCGAGGTAGGGGGCCAGGTTGATATAGGCAACGAACTCGTTGACCACCAGCTTCTGGCCGAGGAAGGAGCCGGCCAGCGTCGCCTCCTCCCAGGGCACGCCCAGCAGGAAGGCCAGCGGCGCGAAGAGCCAGCCGAGGATCAGCTCCAGGCTCAGCGCCTCCATGCCGACCCAGCCGCCCAGGCCACCGAGGATGCCGTTGACCAGGGCGATCAGGGCGATGAAGGCGACCAGCATGGCGCCGACGTTGGCGGCCAGCTTGAGCCCCGAGGAGGCGCCAGCGGCGGCGGCATCCAGGACGTTGGTGGGGTGATCCTCCTCCTCGTCGAGGCGCTTCTCGGCCGCCGAGATGCTGTCCTCGGGGGTCTGGGTCTCGGGCATGATCAGCTTGGCGAAGAGCAGCCCGCCGGGGGCGGCCATGAAGGAGGCGGCCACCAGGTACTCCATGGGAACGCCCAGCGCCGCATAGCCGGCCAGCACCGCACCGGCCACCGAGGCGAGCCCGCCGCACATCACCGCGAAGAGTTGGGACGGGGTCATGCGGGCGATGAAGGGGCGTACCACCAGGGGCGCCTCGGTCTGGCCGACGAAGATATTGGCGGTGGCCGATAGCGACTCGGTGCGGGAGGTGCCCAGGGCCTTCTGCAGGGCACCGCCGAGGAGGCGAATCACCCACTGCATGATGCCGATGTAATAGAGTACCGCCGTCAGCGAGGAGAAGAACACGATGACCGGCAGCACCTGTATGGCAAAGACGAAGCCGATGTTCTCCACGTCGGCGAGGCCGCCGAACACGAAGTCGATGCCATCGTTGGCGTAGGCCACCACCTGGCTGACCGCCCCGGAGACGGCGGCGAGCACCGCCTGGCCAGCGGGCACATAGAGCACGAAGGCGCCGATACCGGCCTGGATGGCGAAGGCGCCGCCCACGGTACGCAGGCGGATGGCGCGGCGATCGGTGGAGAAAAGCAGGGCGATGGCGATCAGGGTCGCCATGCCGACGAGGCTCATGATAGGGGTCATGGGGCACCTGTTGTCATTGTCGTGCTAGGACCCGGCGCACCGGGAGCGGGCATGATGTGAAATTTATAACACCGCGTGTTATTTTTCTAACATTTTCTGGCAAAAGTCTCCGATGCATCAAGGAGCCGCATAAGGAACCGCAACATGAACCCACGACGAGCCGAGCGCCTGGCCCGCCTGCAGCAGGCGTTGGCCGCAGGCGGCACCATGCGCCTATCGGACGCGGCGAGGCACTGCCACGTCTCGGAAATGACCATCCGCCGCGACGTGGCAGCCAGCAACGGCGCCCTCGTCTTCTTCGGCGGGCGGCTGGTGATGGCCGATAACCCCCAGTACGCGCCGGTCTACAATCTGGACAAGGAGCTGGATAGCCATTCCCAGGCCAAGCACCGGCTCTGCGAGCAAGCCGTGCTGTTCATCGAGGAGGGGACACCCTGTTCATCGACTGCGGCACGACGCTGATGCCGCTGACCGGCCTGCTGGCGGGCATCCGCGAGCTGACGGTGGTGACCTATGCCTTGAATGTCGCCAATGCGGTGAGCCGGCTGCCCGGTGTGCGGCTGATCCTGCTCGGCGGCCTCTACCACGCCGTTTCCCAGACCTTCTCCGGCGATGACATGCCCGATGCGATTCACCGCCTGGGTATCAACAAGGCGTTCCTGTCGGCAGCGGGGGTGCATGCCGAGCGTGGCGTGAGCTGCTTTCACTTCCATGAAGTCGCGCCCAAGCAGGCCGCCATCGCCTCTGCGGCACAGCGCCTGCTGGTGGTGGACGACAGCAAGATCGGCGTGATTCGTCCTGCCTACTTCGCCGGACTGGAGGACTTCGACATGGTGATCACCGGCAAGGATGCACCGCTCGCGGCCCCTGCCGGAGAGAGCGGCCGCGTATCATTGCGGCATGACCCCTCGATTCAACCACACTTGGACCAGCCGCAGCCGGCATAGCAGGTGGGGCAGCCGTCCATCATGATCAGCTCGCCGCGGCACTCGGGGCAGTGGCCCACCACGGTGGGGCCGTCGCCCTTGTCGCTGGCCGCGTCGCCGCCGATGGCCGAGACGGCACCCGCGGGCGCGGCCTCTTCCTCATGGGCCGGCGGCTGCCAGGCGTGGCCGTGGGTCAGGCGGTGAGCGTAGCGGCTGACCAGCTCTTCCACCGGCACCTGGTTGCCGTCCTGGTCGAGGAAGCCGCGGCGGTAGAGGATCTGCTGGATCGACCAGGCGATGGCGGCGACCTCGGAGTCGTGGAACATCGGCTTGCCCAGCGGTTCATGCCGCAGCGTACCAGGCCCTTGTCCCAGGCCACCTTGCGCAGATCGGCCACCGCCTGGGTGACGTAGCCGCCGCGGGCGGCCAGCGACAGGCTGCGCATGGTGGCAGTGATCCACTGGTGCTCGCTGGAGAGCTGGCCGGAGGGGAAGAAGAACTCCACCGGCCGCTCGATCACCACCCGCTTGCCGTCGAGCACGCCCTCCACGGGCATGAAGGAGACCAGCAGGTAGACCTTCTTGCGGCCCTCGGCGCCGACGTAGGAGATCTTCTCGGAGACCGCCTCCAGGGTGCCCTCCGGGCGCGAGGGAATGCGCACCGTGAGCGGGTTCTCGTCGGCCAGGGGGGCTTGCTCCTCCACGGCCTTCTTGACGCTGTAGGAGACGATCTTGGAATTGATTTCGACGGCCATCACGGGGCTCCTGCGGAAAGTTGTGCGTTGACGCTTGGGTGACGGCCGCTCACGACCGTCACGAGCGAAGGCGAGGCAAGGCGCAGGCTTTCGAGGAAGCGGAGTTTACGAGCCGTAAATGAGCATTCCGAGAAAGACTGCAACACCGCCTCGGCGAGCGCAGTAGGTCGTGAGTTACCACTTGCCATAGGTGCCTTCCTTCAACGCATCATAGAGGTTCGCCGCATTGTGCTCCTCGCCGTCATAGATCACCTTCTCGTCGCCGGCAAGCTCCACGGTCTCGCCGTTCTCCAGCTCAAAGACGTAAGTGGTGTTCTTGAGGTCGTCTTCGCGGACCAGCACGCCCTGGAAGGCCTCCGGGTTGAAGCGGAAGGTGGTGCAGCCCTTGAGCTTGCTCTCGTAGGCGTCCAGGTAGAGGTCCTTGAACGCCTCGAAGGGGAACTCGGTGGGCACGTTGACCGTCTTGGAGATCGCCGAGTCCACCCACACCTGGGCGGCGGCCTGTACCGCCACGTGCTGCTTGGGCGTTACCGCATCGGCGGTGATGAAGTAGTCGGGCAGGTCGCTCTCCACGGCCTCGCTGGCGATGAAGTGCCGGTAAGCCGCCAGCTCGAAGGAGCACACCTCGACCTGCTCCTTGGTCTTCTTGCCCGCCTGGATGACGTTGCGGAAGTAGCGGTGCGAGAACGACGGCTCGATACCGTTCGAGGCGTTATTGCCCAGTGACAGCGAGATAGTGCCGGTGGGCGCGATCGAGCTGTGGTGGGTGAAGCGCGCGCCGTGCTCGGCGAGCGCGGCGACCAGCTCCGGCTCCACCTCGGCGACCTTCTGCATGTAGCGGCTGTAGCGGGCGTGCAGGATGCGCCCCGGCACCTTGTCGCCCACCTCGTAACCGTCCTTGGCAAGCTCGGGCCGCTCGCGCAGCATCCTGGGCGTGATCTCGAAATCCTCGGCGAGGATCGGTGCCATGCCCTTCTCGCGGGAGAGTTCCAGCGCCTGCTTCCAGCCTTCGATGGCCAGGTTGCGGCTGACCTCCTCGGTGAAGGCCAGCGACTCGGCGGAGCCGTAGGGGATCTTGAGCATGGTCAGGGTCGAGCCCAGGCCCAGAAAGCCCATGCCGTGGCGGCGCTTGGCCTCGATCTCGCGGCGCTGCCCCTCGAGCGGCAGGCCGCTGATCTCCACCACGTTGTCCAGCATGCGGGTGAAGATCGCCACCACCTTGCGATAGCGCTCCCAGTCGAAGCGCGGCTTCTTGCCGAAGGGGTCGATGACGAAGCGGGTCAGGTTGACCGAGCCCAGCAGGCAGGCGCCCTCGGGAGGAAGCGGCTGCTCACCGCAGGGATTGGTCGCCCGGATCTCCTCGCAGAACCAGTTGTTGTTCATGCGGTTGACCTGATCGATCAGGATGAAGCCCGGCTCGGCGAAGTCGTAGGTCGAACGCATGATGGTGTCCCACAGCTCGCGCGCCTTGATCACCTCGACGATGCGGCAGGCGACGCGCCCCTCGGCGTCAACGGTGTAGCCCTCCTCGATCACCGGCCAGTCGCGGTAGATCAGGTCCTCCGGCTTGACGTCGTCCTTCTCGCCCGCATGCAGCGGGAAGGCCAGCGGCCAGTCGCTGTCGTTCTTCACCGCCTCCACGAACTCGTCGGTGATCAGCAGCGAGAGGTTGAACTGGCGCAGCCGGCCGGCCTCGCGCTTGGCCTCGATGAAGGCGCGCACGTCGGGATGGCCGACGTCGAAGGTGCCCATCTGGGCGCCGCGTCGCCCGCCGGCTGAGGCCACCGTGAAGCACATCTTGTCGTAGATATCCATGAACGCCAGCGGGCCGTTGGTGCCGGCCCCGGCGCCGAACACGAAGGCGCCCTTGTGGCGCAGGGTGGAGAACTCATAGCCGATGCCGCAGCCCGCCTTGAGGGTCATGCCGGCGTCCACCACCGACGAGAGGATATCGTGCATGGAGTCGCGGATGGTGCGCGACACCGTGCAGTTGATCAGGCTCACCGCCGGCTTGTAGTCCTCGGCGCCGGCGTTGGACATGATGCGCCCGGCGGGAATGGCGCCGTTCTCCAGCGCCCAGCGGAACTTGGGCAGCCACTCATCGGCCTTGCCGCCCTCCACCGCCGCCAGGGCCCGGGCCACCCGCTCCCAGGTGGCCGCCACGTCCTTGTCCACGGGCCGCCCGTGACGATCCTTGAGACGATACTTGGCGTCCCAGATATCGCGAGAGGGCACCTGCAGCGGCACCTCGTTGGATGACTTGACGGCCTTGGTGGTTGTGCTCATGAAGAGGCTCCGACAGTTCCTTGGATAGGGGCAGGGTCAATCGTTGCGGCGCGCCATGCGCTCCAGCCGCACCAGCCAGTCGCCGAACCGGCCCTGGGCCAGGCCCTCCTCGCGGCTGTCGAGGAGGTTCTTGACCATCAGGCCAAGCTCGGTGTCACCCTCGATCAGCAGCCGGCGCTGGAAGAACAGCGCATCGGGGTCCTCGCGGCGCGTCGCCAGGCAGAGAAACTCCCGCCAGCCCCCGCGAATGGTCGCCTCGCCGGCCTCGCGGGTGAGCACCAGGCGCTGATCCTGGAGACTCAGCGTCAAGACGACGCCCAGGTCTTCCACGTTGAGGGTGATACGCCGCCCCTCTAGGGCGTCGAACTCACCCTCGGCGAGGGGCTCGGCGAAGGTACGGTTGAGCAGCGGCTCGACCACGCGCTGCTTGATCGGCAGTGGCACGCGGGGGTCAATGGCGCGAATCAGCTGGGTCGGGGCGGGTGGACGCGGCAGGAATGACAACGGCAACAGGGACATCGCTACTCTCCATGGGATCGAGCCGGTGGAATCGCATGCGGCCACGGCAGGCCGACGAACCGATCATCCTAGGCGCGATGGCGGCCGCCTGCACTGATATGCGTCAAGCTCATGCCACTGCCCCGACCGGGGCCTGCGTACCATATATAGTCCAGATTCGATGATCAAGCACCATATCTGGATAAAAAATTGGCTCTCCCCCTTGCGTTCCGATAACTCTTTGATCCCCAAGCGGCGGACACGATCCCTATCTCAACGATTCGGCCATGACACCATCCCCTCCACGAACACGGCGCCCCGCAGGGCGCCGTGTTCGCGTGATCCCAAGGGCCGTCACACCGTACGCGAGTAGCGGTTCTCCTCGGGCTTGAGGTAGGCGTCGAAGGTCATGGCCATGTTGCGCATCATCAAACGCCCCGCGGGCAGCACTTCGAGCTCGTCCTCGCGGATCGCCAACAGGCCGTCGTCGGCCATCTCCTCGAGCGCCCCGAGGGCGTCGGCGAAGTAGTCGCGAAAGGCGATCCCGTGGCGGGCCTCGATATCGGCGAAGTCCACCCGCCCGTGGCACATCAGGGCGTTGATCACGTCGCGACGCAGGCGGTCATCGTCATTGAGTCGGTAGCCGCGCATCACCGGCAGCCGGCCGGCCTCGAGCCGCGCCTGGTACTGGGCGGTCTCCTTGACGTTCTGGCTGTAGCTGTCGCCCACCTTGCCGATGGAGGTGTTGCCGAGCCCGATCATGTCGCAATCGGCATGGGTGGAGTAGCCCTGGAAGTTGCGCTGCAGGGTGCCGTTCTCGCGGGCCAGGCTGAGCTCGTCCTCGGGCAGGGCGAAGTGGTCCATGCCGATATAGACATAGCCCGCCTCGGTGAGACGCCGAATGGTCAGCTCGAGCAGTTCCATCTTGCGCTCCGGCGGCGGCATGTCCTCCGGGCGGATCAACCGCTGGGCCTTGAACAGGTCGGGCAGATGCGCATAGCTGTAGGTGGCGATACGATCCGGACGCAGGGCGATGATCTTGTCCAGGGTGGCATCGAAGCTGGCCACGGTCTGCAGCGGCAGGCCGTAGATCAGATCGACGCTGACCGAGGCAAAGCCGGCCTCGCGGGCCGCCTGCACCAGCTCCACCACCTGCTCCTCGCTCTGGATGCGGTTGACCGCCTTCTGCACGGCCTCGTCGAAGTCCTGGACACCGAAGCTGAGCCGGTTGAACCCCAGATCGTGCAGCTCATGGATCTGCTCGGGAGTGACCGTGCGCGGGTCCACCTCCAGGGAGAACTCGCGCTCGGCGGGGGGCGCAAAGTGAAAGGCCGCGTCCAGCGCCGCCATCAGCTCGCCCAGCTGAGCATTGCTCAGGTAGGTGGGCGTACCGCCGCCCAGGTGCAGCTGGGTCATGCGCCGCGAATCGTCGAACAGCGCCCCCTGGACCTCGATCTCCCGCTTCAACCAGGTCAGGTACTCGGCGGCGCGCTCGGTGTTGTGGGTGATGATCTTGTTGCAGGCGCAGTAGTAGCACAGGCTCTTGCAGAACGGGATATGCACGTAGACCGAGAGCGGCTTGGGCGTCTCGGCACGGTTGCTGCGCTCGGCGGCGGCGCGATAGTCGTCCTCGGCGAAGGCGGTATGGAACTGCGGCGCCGTGGGATAGGAGGTATAGCGCGGCCCCGGGCGGTCGTACTTCTCCACCAGGGGGCGGTTGAACAGCAGGGTGTCTTGCATGATCGGAAACAGCCTCTTGAAAGGGGGCATGGAGCGGGCCATCGCCTCATGCCGTCAGTATGCCATTGGCGGCCGGCCGCGTCGTCAGGGGCAGGTCGGACCCTTGCCCAGGGTCAAGTCTATCGGGGCCGCCCGGCCGGCAGCCGCGCCAGCCAGTGCCACAGCCGCCACGCCACCAGCAGCCAGGCCAGGCTCCAGGCCGCGGCCGACCCCCACAGCACCACCAGCCAGGCGCTGCCCGTCTCCAGCACCCACAGCCGCAGCAGGGCCGCCAGGGCAAACAACGCCGCCAGCGGCACCAGGCTCCACTCCGACTCGGGGCGCCCCTTGGCGCGCAGGATCACCTGGCGCAGCATGATGGCGCTGGCCAGGGTGCCCAGGGCCCCGATGGTGAAGGCGTGCAGCGAGGTGCTGGCGTGGGCCGGCAGCCACCAGGTGCGCGCCAGCAGCAGCAGCCCGATGCCCAGCCAGCCGTAGCCGAGCATCAGCACCAGCAGATCCCGCCGCTCCCGACACAGCGCCGGCCGCCAGCGGCGGATCCGCCACAGCACCAGCAGCCCGGCGGCCGCCACCAGCAGCGCGGCCAGCGGCTGCAGCGGGGGCCACAGCATGATGAAGGGGGCCAACCCCAGCAGCACGATCAGTGCCGCCTCGATAGGCGGCTGCACGCCGCCGCCAGCGACGCCGTGACGCTGCATCAGATGACCGTTGACCGCCGGGGCGATCACCCGGCCGCCCATGAAGGTCATCAGCAGCACCAGCCACAGCACGCTCTGGTGCATCAGCGGGTCGGTGGTGGGCATCCCCTCCAGATAGCGCCAGGTGAGGGTCACCACCGCCAGCAGGCAGATCAGCCCCAGCAGCGGTGACAAGAGCCGATTGCGCCACTTCTTGGCCGCAAGGAAACGCGGCACCAGCAGTGCCGCCACCCACAGGGCGAAGGCGCCATCCGCCAGGCTCGCCAGGAAGCTGCCCGGCCACTCCAGCACCCCCAGGCGCCCCACCAGCCAGAGCCCCACCAGACCGATAAGGCGATGGCGCGGCAGTGGACCGAGCAGGTAGCCGGCGATCACCGCCAGGGCAAACCCGAACAGCAGCTCCCGGGCATGGGCGGCGGGCGAGGCCAAATGCGGCAGGAGATCCAGCGAGTGATAGAGGGAGAGCAGCGACAGCGGCACCATCAGCGCCGCGTGCAGCGCTGCCAGGGGGAAGAGCCAGCGCCAGGCCGGCAGGCTGGGCCCGCGCGGACCGCGACGATCGGGGGGGACGCCCGCGCGGGCTTTACATCGACGCCAAACATGCATATAAAATACTACTTAGAGGAGTCGCTGCCAATCCGTGAGGTCCGCATGATGTCCATGGTGTCACGAATGGCCTGGCGCTGCCTGGCCTACGGCTGTATCGGCCTGGGCACCGCCGGCCTGGTGGTACCGCTGCTGCCCACCACGCCCTTTCTGCTGGTGGCCGCCTGGGCGGCCCCGAAGGGATCGCCGCGCCTGGCCCGCTGGCTGTGGGAGCATCCCCGGCTGGGGCCCACGCTGCACGCCTGGCAGAGTCAGCGCGCCGTGCCCCGCCGCGCCAAGCGTCTCGCGGCGGGCCTGCTGGTGCTCAGCTGGCTGGTGCTGTGGCTGGGTGGGGCGCCGGCGCCGGCGCTGGGGCTGACCGCGGTAATCTTCTGCTGCGTGGCCACCTTCGTGCTGACGCGACCGGATGTCGCACCCTGCCACGCCCGCTGTAGTAACCGGTGATAAGATATACCGCTTTTATTCACGTTTTTGACGCAAATCAAACGCCGGGGGACTACCGAGTAACCTTATGCATCTAACTCGCTACACCGACTACGCCCTGCGCGTGCTGATCTTCCTCGCCGTCAAGGGCGATGAGCGGGCGACCATCACCGAGATCGCCGACAGCTTCGGAGTGTCTCGCAACCACCTGATGAAGGTGGTCCAGGACCTCAGCCACCGCGGCTATATCACCACCATTCGCGGCAAGAACGGCGGCTTGCTGCTCAACCGCCCCGCAGAGGAGGTGAGCCTGGGCGAGCTGGTGCGGGACACCGAGAGCGAACTCGGCCTGGTGGAGTGCTTTCGCGACCACAACGAGTGCATCATTACCCCGGCCTGCCGGCTCAAGCCGATTCTCAATGAGGCCCTCGGCGCCTTCATGGCCGTCCTGGACCGCTATACGCTGGCGGATATGCTCGGCCGCCGCCAGCCTCAGCTGGTCAAGCTGCTGAAGATCCAGAGCGATGGACGTGAACCTCCTTCGTCTCCACCGGCCTAACCTTTGCCCTGCCCTTGGGCGCGATTCTTGTCTACCATGATGTGATCATGGAAATATTTCCCAACCTGGCCTACTGCCCCACCGGGGCCAGGCCAACCCGTGACTAGCACGACCAGGAGAACCTTGATGAACAAACTGACCACTGCCCTGTTGACCGGTGCTGCCGCCCTCGCCTTCACCGCCGCTGCCCAGGCCGAGCCCGACGGTGAAGCCATCTACAACCAGGCCTGCATGGCCTGCCACATGACCGGCGCCGCCGGCGCCCCGATCAAGGGCGACGAGGCCGCCTGGGCCCCGCGCCTGGAGCAGGGCATGGATGTCATGTACGAGCACTCCATCGAGGGCTTCCAGGCCATGCCGGCGCGCGGCGGCCACCCCAGCCTGAGCGACGAAGAAGTCAAGGCCGCCGTCGACTTCATGCTGGAGCCGGTGCTCTAAGTCGGCAAGCCCCTGAGCACGCATCGCCCCCGGCCGGTTGCTCCGGCCGGGGCGATACGTTTACGCCTATTCTCGAGACACCCAGAGCGCTGCTACATGCTGCGCTCGATGTGCGAGCGAGCCAGCTGGTTGATCACCGCCACGTCGACCTCTTCATAGTCGAGCAGCAGGCCGTCGTGCTCCTCGATGAAGGCGCGCGCCTCCGCCTCGCTGCCAAAAGAGGCCAGCGTTGGCCCCATGGCCCCCATCAGCGGCTGCTCAGTGACATAGAAGGCCACGTCGGCTCCGATATAGGCATCGTCGGCCGGGGACTCCCAGTCGGTAGTGCCCATGTCATGGACGAAGGCCTGCTGCAGCTGAGGCACCGAGTCCGGCTGCAGCAGCCAGACGAACATGTCGGAGGTGGAACAGAACTTGAGCACTCGCCCATCGCGCAGGCAGGCCTGCGCCTTGGGACCAGGATGCTCGGCAATGAACATCCCGCATACGGCACACTCATCGCCTGACTCGATGGGGAGCGGCCCGCAGGCCACGGCCTCGCTCTCTTCGCTGCCGCAGCCGGCCAGCCCAGCGAGCGAGACACCGCCCAGCACGATGATGAACTTCCTACGCGTCAACATGACATAACTCCTTGGACGTCACGCCTCACGGCTGCGGAAGACCCACAGGGCCAGACTCAGGGGACGACCACCCAGGCGAGCATCGCACCGATCAGCATCGCCGGATGGAAGGCCGCATCGGCGCCGATGGAGGCCAGGCCGGCCTGGGTCCGCGCCGCCTCGAAGAAGGTCAGGTTGACGATGCGGAAGATGTCCGTGGGGTTGAGCAGCAGCAGGTAGTGGAAGAGCCCCTCGCTGACCTGGCCCCCGGTGCCGACCAGCAGGCCCAGCAGCGCCAGGTCGAAGACGATGACGAACAGGAACCAGACCACCAGGGCGATGCCCGCCGCACGGGACTTCTCGGCCACGTTGACGCTGATCAGGTAGGCGAAGCCGATGAAGGCCCAGCCCAGCAGCATTGCCGAGAGAATGAACAGGGCCAGGGCGGCCACCAGTTCGCCGAGGTTCTCCACGCTGCCGAAGGCGGCGATAACCACCCCGGCCACGCCGAAACCGACCAGGGTGGAGACCCCGAGAATGGCCGCATGGCCCAGGAACTTGCCGGCCAGGATCTCGACCCGGCTGATGGGATAGGTGAGCAGCAGCAGCAGGGTACCCTGCTCGTCCTCGCCAACGATGCTGTCATAGGCCAGCATCAGGGCGATCAGCGGGATCAGGAAGACCGCCAGGCTCGACAGGCTGACGATGGTGGTCGACACCCGGGTGAAGCCCACCTGACCGGAGGCCGCGGCACCGAAGTAGGCCAGCCCGATGGCCAGCAGCCCGAACACCAGGGTAATGGCCAGCACCCAGCGGTTGCGCAGGCCGTCGCGAAACTCCTTGCCGGCGACTATCAGCAGATTGTTCATACGGTAACGCCCTCCGGGCCGACGTTGGCTGACATAGTGACCTCTTCCACCGCGGTGTTGCGACGCACGGTGCCGTCGAAGTGGGCGTAGAGCGACTCCAGCGTCGGCGGTTCGAGGTCGATATCCTCGACCTGGCCGTCAGTCAGCAGGGCGCGCAGCACTTCGACCTTGGCCCGCGTGGGCACCGCCAGCTCGAGCCGCCCCAGGCTGCCCTGGTCGACACGAACGCCGAAGGCCTGCAGCCGCTCGGCCACGGCGTCCGGCGTCAGAGCGGTGCGCAGGCGCATCACCAGCGGCAGGTTGGCGGCCTCACGCAGCTCGTCGATGCTGCCCGAGGCCAGCATACGGCCCTGGCCGAGAATCGCCGCCCGGTCGATATGCCGCTCGACCCCCGGCAGCACATGGGAGCAGAGGATCACGCTGACGCCACGGCCGCGCAGCTCATCGACCATCGCATAGAAATCGCGTGTCGCCATGGGGTCGAGCCCCACGGTCGGCTCATCGAGCAGCATCAGGCGCGGCTCGCCGATCAATGCCTGGGCAAGGCCCAGGCGCTGGCGCATGCCCTTGGAGTAGGTCTTCACCCGGCGATGCATGGCGTGGGTCAGGCCGACCCGCTCCAGCAGAGTGTCGACGACGCCGTGACCGACGCGCTTGAGCTTGGCGAAGTAGCGCAACACCTCGCGGCCGCTGAGCTGCTCGTAGAACTGCACGTTCTCGGGCAGATAGCCCAACCGCAGCCGCAGGTCGTTGGCCTCGGCGCCGCTCGGGTCATGGCCGAACACCCGCAGCTCGCCGCTGCTGGGCCGAATCAGGCCGAGGATCAGCTTCATCGACGTGGACTTGCCGGCACCATTGTGGCCCATCAGGCCCAGCACTTCGCCTTCGCCCAGGCGCAGGCTGACGTCGTTGAGGGCGGCCAGCTTGCCGAAACGCTTGCCGACGGATGCCATCTCGATTACGGGGTGAGTCATTGCAGGGCCTCCGCCATCCAGTCGGGTAGGGTCATGAGGGGGTGGCTGTCCTTGACGCCGGGCGGACGCAGGATCGGAAACTCGCGCTGTACCCAGCGCAGCACCTGAACCGCCGGGCTGTTCATCAGGATCTTGGCCATCGGGTAGGTCCAGATCAGCCGGTCCACCGAATCATTGGGTTCATAGGGGATGTCGCCGATACCGTCGCCGCTGAGATCCCAGCCCAGGTAGTCGCTCCAGTAGTTGCCGCGGCCGTCATGGGACCACTCCTGCTCGCGCAGGGCCACGTACTTGACCTGGCTCTCGTTGCCGACGAAGGCATTGCCGTGAAACTCGTTGTCCTCGGAGCCGGCGGTCATATGAATGCCGATCTCGGTGCGGGCAAACAGGTTGTCGCGAATCTCGTTGAACAGCGAATTATAGACGAACAGCGCCTTGCCCTCGGCGCCGCTGATGGCGTGGCCGTCGGGTGCCGCCGCCACGCCCCCCGCTGGGCTTCGATGGCGATGTTCTCGGCGATCACCGAGTCGACGATGAAGTTGAGCAGAAAGCCGTAGTTCTGATCGCGGATCGAGCGGTTGCCGACCACCTCGAGCTGGCGCGACTGCATCAGCGCGTAGCCGAGCCGATTGTTGCGGGTCTCGTTGTCGCGCACCTCGTTGGCGTGCGAGAACATGTAATGTACGCCATAGCGCTGATCGCGCAGCAGATTACCGATCAGGCGATTGTGGTTGCTGACATCGATATAGATGCCGTCCCGGGCCTCCCAGATCTCGTTGCCGATGATCTCGGCACCGGTGACGTTGAAGAGCTGCAGGCCGTTGCCGCGGTCCTGGGAGCGCAGGGAGGCGTCGCCGCTGATGCGGTTGCCTTCCACCCGCACATCGGCTGGCGCATCCAGCCAGATACCGAAGCCGCGGGCTTCGATACGATTGTTCTCGATGACGGCGCCCGTGGCAGAATCGGCCACGAAGATGCCGCTGTCTATCTCGGTCAGATTGGCCCCGTCGTTGCGGATATGCAGGCCCGATACCGTGGTTGCCGGCGCCATCACGCTCAGCACGCTGCCGCGGCCCTGACCGTCCAGAATCGCCCCTTCCTCACCGACCAATTCGATGGTGGTCTCGACAACGAAGTTACCCTCGTAGAGGCCCGGCATCAGGCGCACCCGATCACCGGTTTGTGCCGAATCCAGCACCTCTTGCAGCGACTGCTCGCCCGGCACGACGAGACGCTCGGCGGCGAAGCCCAGCGCCGGAAACAGCATCAGCAAGAGCAGGAAAAGCCATGTCGAACGCATATGACTCTCGGTTGGAGATAAAGAGAGGAGGGAGGGGGTCGGCGTTGCCGCCGACCCCGGAGGGGCTTACGCCGGCTCGACGAGCAGGCGACCGACCATCTCCATGTGCAGCGCGTGGCAGAACCAGTTGCAGTAGTACCAGAACACCCCGGGCTTGTCTGCCGTGAAGGTGATCGAGGCGGTCTGCATCGGGCTGATCTCCATGCTCACGCCGTGATCCACCACGCAGAAGCCGTGGGAGAGATCCTCGACGCGGTCCAGGTTGGTGATGGTCACCGTGACCTCGTTGCCCTGCTTGACGGGAATTTCGGTGATCCCGAAGTTCGGCGCCACCGAGGTCATGTAGACCCGCACCTTGTTGCCGTCACGAATGATGGTGTTGTCGGTCTCGACGTTGACACCGTCCGCCTCGGCCATGGCAATGGTTTCGGCGAAGTAGGGATCGTCGCGCTCCCAGATCTGCTTGGTCTGGATCTGGTCGCGGCGGATGATCACCGCATCGTGGGGCTCGGCGAAGGTGGGCGTGTCGTGCACCAGCTTCATTTCCTCGCCGGAGATGTCGATCATCTGATCGTTTTCCGGGTGCAGCGGGCCCACCGGCAGGTAGCGGTCCTTGGAGAACTTGTTCAGAGAGAACAGCCACTTGCCGTCGGCATCCTTGGACTCTGCCAGGGTTGCATGGTTGTGGCCCGGCTGGTAGTGGACATCCAGCTTCTGGCGGATGTACTCGACGTCCTCGCCGTTGTAGTTGCGCACGGCGTCTTCCATGTTCCACTTCACCACCTGGCTGTCGATGAACACCGTGGTGTAGGCGTTGCCGCGGCCGTCGTAGGTGGTGTGGAGCGGCCCCAGGCCGATTTCCGGCTCGGCGGCAATGACGTCGCGCTCGTCGTCCAGATTGCCCTCGAAGAGGTCGTCGAGCTTGGCGATTTCGATCATCGACACGGTGGGCGAGAGCTTGCCGGCGGCAATGAAGTACTTGCCATCGGTGGACGTATTGAGCCCGTGGGGGTTCTTGGGCACCGGCACGTAGCGGGTAACGTTGAGGTCGGAGCTCTTGCGGCCGTCGACCACCGGCACGTCGGAGTCGCCGATGGTCATGTAGTTGCCGTCGGCCACCGCCTGCTCGATACGCTCGATGCTGAACACGGTTACCCAGTCGCGGTCGGCGCGCATCTTGCCCGCCAGGTCCACAGCGCCCTCGGAGTTGTAGCAGGTCGCCGCGGCGTACTTGCCGGTGTAGTCGGCGTCCATATTGTCCAGGTTGCCGTCTACCATCACCTGCCACTTCACCTCCATGGTGTCGGCATCGATGGCATTCCACAGGGTGTAGTACTTCGACGGGTCGTTGATGTCCCGCCCGTCGTTGGGCTGGGGAATCATGTACTCGCCGTTGGCGAACACATAGCCGGTGCGCGGCGCCTTCTGCAGACGCAGGCCGTGGATCGCCTGGACGTTGGGCACGGTGACCATCTTGTCGGTCTTGAAGACATCAAGACGAATCCGCGCCACGCGGGTGTTGGCCTTGTCGTTGATGAACAGGTAGCGGCCGTCGTGGCTGCCATCGGTGTAGCTGACGTGAGGGTGGTGGGCGTCGCCGTTGGTGAAGCGATGGCTGTCGCCCATGATGCGCTTGGATTCTTCGGTCATGCCCCAGCCGGAGGCCGAGCAGTGGTTGAACACCGGAATCCGCATGATCTCGCGCATGGAGGGCACGCCGTAGACGCGCACTTCACCACTGTGGCCGCCGCTCCAGAAGCCGTAGTACTCGTCCAGTTCACCCGGCGGCACGTGGATGTCGGCGCCGCCATTGCTGGCCGCCTGGGCCGGCTGGCTGCGGGTCAGGGCACCCACGCCCGCCACGCCGGTGACACCGGCCATGCCGGCCGCACCGACCATGGCGCTACCCGCCAGGAAGCGACGACGCCCCTGGTTGACCGAAGCGCCTTCGGGCGAGCCGGTGGGCTTGTCGTCCTTATGGTTGTCGCTCATGACACTACCTCCGTTTCATTATGTCGAGAGAAGCCTCGATGCCGACTCTGCGTTCGGCCTTCGCTTTCCGGCGATTCGTGGGCGCCTGATGGCGCCTCACGCCGCGCGGGGTACCGCTCCCGAGGGGCACCGGCCCCTCAGGCACCGTCTCCGGATACTTCTGCCACCGGGATACGCTGTTTCTCTGCCGCCTTGCTGCTGAGCCGGGTGGCCTTCTCACGCTTCTTGCGCTGCACCACCATGGGCGGGCACTTGCGATCGTTGTGGTAGGTCACCTGGCAATCCAGGCAGTAGTGGCACTCGTTGGGGTTGATCCGGCCATCGGGATGGATCGCCTGGATATGGCATTCGTGGGCGCAGATCTGGCAGGGCTTGCCGCACTCCTTGTGGCGGCGCAGCCAGTCGAACAGCCGAATGCGTGCAGGGATCGCCAGGCCGGCCCCCAGCGGGCAGACATAGCGGCAGTAGAACTTGTGGTTGAAGGCGCTGATCACCAGCAGCAGCACCGCATAGAGCACGAAGCCCCACTCGCGCTGGAACTTCAGCAGCACCGCCGTCTTGAAGGGCTCGACCTCGGCGTAGATCTCCGCCTGGGTCAAGGACTGCAGCGAGATGGCGAACAGCCCCAGCAGAATGATGTACTTCAGTGCCCAGAGACGCTCGTGAACCACGAAGGGCAGCTCGAACTGCGGCACCTTCAGTTTCAGCGCCACCGCGCTGATCAGCTCCTGCATGGCGCCGAAGGGGCAGAGCCAACCGCAGTAGACGCCGCGCCCCCATAGCAGCAGCGAGACCGCCACGAAGCTCCAGAGAATGAACATCATCGGGTCCATCAGGAAGGTGGACCAGCGGAAATCGGTGAACAGCGCGTTGGTGAAAGTGAAGATATTCACCACCGAGAGCTGCGCCAGGGCATACCAGCCGATGAACACCACCGTATAGACCAGGAAGCTGTAGCGCAGGGTGTGCAGCAGTCGAGGCCGTTTGGCCAGCATGTCCTGAAACAGCAGGATGAAGGTCAGCACGCCCAGACCGGCCCCCAGCACGATGATGTGCATGACCCGATCTTCCCAGACCGAGATCCACAGGGGCGGTCCTCGTCGGCGTCGAGCATGGCATCGGCGGGCGGCTCGGGAATCTCGAGGAAGCGCTCCGGCACCGTCACCTCCGCTGCGAAACCGGCAAACTCGGTGTCCAGAGCCCCCACCTGACGACGCACTAGCAGCTCGACCTCCCACGCCTGGCCGGGGTCGAAGCCCGCCTCTTCGCGCAGGATGAAGATATCGCGCTCGGGCAGGCGCGGCGCTCCCTCGGCGTCGATGCCCCACAGGCGACGCATGTCGGTATCGCGGAACTGATCCGAGCGGCCGCCGTGATGGATCAGGATGCGGTCGTAGATGCCCCCGCGCACGAAGCCGGAGCCCTTGAAGGAGTATCGGCCATCGGCCAGCAGCGCCAGCGCATGCTCGTTCTCACCGAGGCTTTCCATCAGTTGCTCGTACTGGCGCTCGCCCAGCAGATTGCGGCCAATGGTGGGAACGTTCAGGTAGGCGAAGTAGAGATCGATGAAGGTCTCGTCCTCGCGCCCCTCCGGCGCGGCTTCGACGCCCTCGGCATCGGTGCCGACGAAGGCGTCGTCGACCTCGCCACGGGTCAGATGCAGATGGCCGATGGCGCCCTGCTCCTTGAGCTCGGCCCAACTGGCCTCCTCGAAGATATCCTCGCGAACCGTGGCCGGCTCCCTGACGGCGGCGGTGATGATCCCCAACTGACGCGCCAGCTGGCGGGCCGAGCGCATGATGCCCTCGCCCATTACCACGACGGTGACGGTGGCACCGGACACCGCGTCGACGTGCTCATAGCCTTCGCGCTGCTGGCGCGAGAGGCCGACACGCACCTTCTGGCGGATCGACTTGCCGACGTACTGATCGACGAAATCGTCGAGCACGGTCTCGGGGATGCCGACCAGCATGATCGGTTCGGAGTGATCCAGCACCTGCACGCCGGTGATTCGGCCTTCCAGATCCATGCCGACGCGCATATTGACGGGATAGCCGGAGTAGGCGGGAATGGGCGCGAGGTCGTTGGTCTCGAAGACATAGCCGACGATCTCGCCATCTTGCAGCACCGGCACGGCCGGGGCGTCCTCCAGGGGCTGCCCGACGCTGCTGGCCTCGGGGAACATCTCGGGCAGCCAATCCGCCGCCGTGGCGACCGTGGGCAGCCAGAACATTACCAGCAACACCAGCAGCCAGGAGTGCAACAACCTCATTCCATTCGTCTCCATCATGTTCATGCCGACTGGACGTCCGCCGGAACCGGCGCCTGCACTCCGTGACATGGAAAAGCCCCGACCGTGGCACATCACCGCAACGACACCCTTCCTGTAGTACCCTGGGGCGTGCCTTGCGCAGCCGGAAAAAGCGTATATTCGATACCTGTTTAACGTTAGCATAGCCAGGGGCTGAAAACCTGACCTGTATCAAACCTGGCCACTCATGCCGCATTCAGCCGGAAAATCGTGACAACTGCGTTGATCTGGCAACGAAAGGGTCGATGCGACATTGACGCCCTGGGAGGGCCCTGGAGAGCTCTTCTCGCCTTCCCGACAAGGTGATAGTCTCGATCGCACTGTGCTCAACTCCCTCCGCGGGGCTCACGGAGTCGCCATGACTGAAGAACCGCTCAATGCCATGCGCAATCCATTGATCATCCATCAGCGCCAGCTGGTTACCGAGTACGCCTTCTGCCTGGGTGATATTCCCACCCCGATCCGGGTACGCCTCTACCGTCAGTTGGAAGAGGGACGGGTGAGCTGTGAACAGAGCCACTACATCCAGACCCCGCTGCAGGACGAACCGATCTTCGAAAGCGCCGACGACCATCCCAGCGTCGAGGCCTGCCTGAAAACCATCACCGACGACATGGCCGAGCAGTACCGGCAGGCCGAGCAGGCCGGCCATCGCCCCTCGGAGAGCTGGCTGCTGCCGAGTCGCGATTTCGACTGATGAACGGGGGCCGGCTTTAGATGAACGTCTGCCGGGGCGATCCGCCGCTCCCGGGGCGACCTGACGCATGTCAAGGGCAGCCGTACGCGCAGCGGGTAGAATGGCGCTACACGACTCGGACTAGGGTGACACCATCATGCGCGCTGTGCTTCCCGCTCTGCTCGCTCCCCTGCTGCTGATCCTCGCCACGAGCGCCCTTGCCGAGGCGTCGACGCCACAGCGCGACGCGAAACCGCAGCCAACCGACGAAGCGGCAGCCCTCGGTTACGTCGGCGACCCCAAGCGCGGCGCCGAAATGGCCAAGCTGTGCACCAGCTGTCACGGCTACCAGGGGCGCAGCGTGACCTCGCGCTATCCCAGCATCGCCGGGATGGATGAAACCCGCTTCATCGAAGGCATGAAGGCGCTGCGCGCCGGCGAAGAGGCCACCGAATGGCCAGCATGACCCGTGGCCTGAGCGACCAGGACATCGCCGACCTCGCCGCCCACTACAGCCGCCTGGAGGCGCCCGAAAGGCCGTGATGGCTCGGCGTCCAGGGTCGTGAATGCTACCATCGCCCTCCTGACCTTCAGGATGACCGGGCCATGATCCAGACCCTTGCCGCCACTGCACGCCTCGCCGCGCTGGCTGTCGGCCTGAGCGCCGCGCCGCTGGCCGGCGCCACCACCTTCAACACCAGCGACCTCGAAACGCACGGCCGCTGGCACTCCGTGACCCTGACGCTGGGCGAGGAGCGCCACTTCCGCGCCCTTGAGCAGTACAGCTACAGCGACACCCTGCTTAGCCTCAACTTCACCCCCCGGGTCTGCGACCTGCCGTGGCTGGAGGTTCGCGTCGAGCTCGACGAGCATCAGGCCAAGAGTCGGGTGGCCAACCTGGTCCCGGCCGACCTGCGGGTCGATCACGACACCCTCCATAACGGCATGGCGGAGTTCATCACCCAGCGCGGTGACAGCGGCTTCTATGTGAACTTCTACCTGAACGAGCAGGAGCTATTGATCGAGGAGATGCGCCGCGGCGACACCCTGCGACTGCGCCTGACCCGTGCCGAGGAGGACTACTGGTTCCTGAGCTTCGCGCTCGACGGTGCCGATGCCGCCATCGCCCGGGCCGAGCGGCAATGCGAGGCGGCCGGCTGATGGCGACGCTGCTGTTTCGGCTATCGCATGTCTCCGAAGAGGAGGCCTGGGAGGTGCGCCGGCTGCTCGACGAGCACGGCTTCGACACCTACGAGACCCATGCCGGCTTCTGGAGGCTGGGGGTCGACGCCATCTGGCTGCGCGACGACACGCAGCTGGAGGCGGCGCGGGAGGCGCTAGACCGCTACCAGGCCGAGCGCCAGGCGCGGGAGCAACAGGCGCATGCCGACCGTGTCGAGCGAGGCGTGGCGCCCACCCAGTGGCAGCGCCTGTGCCAGCATCCCGTGCGGGTGGTGCTGGCCATCCTGGCGGTGCTGGCCATCCTGGCCCTGACCCTGGCGCCCTTCCTGGGGCTGATCGAGGCCTTCGGCGGCGCCTGACCCGCCGAAAGCCGAATGGCGATTCACCACCGCCGTCATGGGCTCAGAAGCGGGTGGTGAGATCGGCCCACAGGGTGCGGCCAGGCTCGTTCACCCGTGCATCCGAGGCGCCCAGGTCAGCGCTGCCGCGCTGAATATGCTCGGCATAGGTGCGGTCGAAGAGGTTATCCACACCCAGCGTCAGCCTGGTGTTGTGGAAAAGCTCGCGGCCGGCATAGGCCGACACCGTGGCAAATCCCGGGGTCTCGTCGGTATCCAGGCTGTAGATGGTGCCCTGCCCCTCGGCGATACGATCCTGGCGCATCACGCCACGCCACAGCACGCCGCCGAAATAGGCATTTTGCGCATAGTCCAGCCCCAGGGTGGCCTCCAGCGGCGGGGTCTGGGCAAGCGGTAGATCGTCGGTGTCGTTGTCGCTGCGCACCCAGGCCAGGGAGGCGCTCAGGCTCCAGCTGTCAGTGAGGTTCACCGCCATGTCGGCCTCGGCGCCATAGGTCGTGGCATCGATGTTGCGCGCCCGCGGACCGCTTCCAGACTCGTCCACCAGGATGTAGTCGTCATACCAGCCGTAGAAGAGCGACAGATTGGCGCTCAGGCGCTCTCCTCGCCAGCTCGCACCGCTGTCGAGCTGTGTCAGCGACTCGGTGCCGAGATCGAAGACCCGGTTGCGCTCCCAGAAGTCGCCGGCCCGCTCGGCGCGCCCCAGCCCGGCGAACAGACTCAGCGGCTGCTCGTCCAGCGCATACTCATAGCGAGCGAAGCCGCTCCACAGGGTCGAGCGCTCGGTCTCGCCCCGCTCGGCGCCGCCGAAGCCTGCCGGATCGAGCGCCTCGGCCTCGGTGCGGTCGACGCGCAGGCCAAGGGTCAACCAGCTGCGCGCGCCCAGCTCATGCTCGATCTCGGCGAAGGCCCCCAGATCGGTGAATTCGGCACGCCCGCTGCGCGGCTGCTCGCGCCAGCTCGTGGTGCCCCGCCAGCGGTGGCGATTCTCGGTATAGTCGAGGCCAGTCGACAGGAAGGTCGCCTCGCCGAGCAGAAGTTCCGCGGCCAGCCGGGCGCCCTGGGTACGCCGGTCGGGATTGCTGGCCATGGCCATCATCGGCGCCTCACGCAGGCGGAAGTTGTCCATGACATGATCGACGTAGTTGTAATAGGCCGTTGCCTCGACCTCGGTCAGCCAGGGTGCCAGGTTCTGACGCGTCACGCTCAGAGTATAGCCGGTACGAGCGAACTCGGTGCCGTCCATGCCGCGATCGTCATAGGCGGCTTCGGCATCGCTGCGGTCGTAGGCAAGCTCGATGCGGGTGTCGGAATCCGGCGTCCAGCCGACAATGGCGGTACCGCTCCAGCGATGGTACTGCGAATGGACCTCGTTGCCGTCACCGTCCTGATAGTCATCTTGATCGGAAAGCGTACCAATCAGGCGCACATAGCCATCCTGATTCCCGGCAGTCATATCGCCCACCAGATCGAAGCGGTCGTGGCTACCCAGGGTGGTGCTGGCGAAACCCTCCACGGTAGACTCGGTCAGCACCGGCTTGTCGCGTTCGAAGCGCACCACCCCGGCCGGGGCCACGCCGTAGCGCACGCTCTGAGGCCCTTTGATGATCTCGACGCGATCATAGGCCTGGGGAAAGATATAGGCGGTCGGCGGGTCCATGCGTCCGCCGCATCCCCCAGGATGCTCGTTCCACCGGCCTGGATGGCCAGCCGTGAGCCGCCCAGTCCGCGCAGTTCGGGATCGCCGCTGGTGCCCCCTTTACGGCTGACGGCAAAGCCGGGGATTGACTTGAGGAAGGCGCCGCCGTCTTGAGCCGGCAGCGGAAGACGCGGCTGGCGCGCATCGGTGGAGACCGTGTAGGGATCGGCCATGGCCGGCGCGGTGATGACCAGGGTCGACATGGCCGGCGAGGCAAGCGGCGCCTGATCCGCCGCCATGGCGACCTGCCAGGTGAACAGGGAAACGGCGACCGCCAGAGGCTGGCGAAACGATAGGGAGTGATGCAGCATATTGGGCTCTCGAATCAAGTAATGGCCGCCTTAATAGGCAAAACAGGTGCCAGTTATGACCCAAGCCCGCTGAAAATAGCTAACACACTGACATAAAGGAAAATTTTCCGTCAGGACAAGACGGCATGACCCGCCCGCGGATACCTCGCCCGGCGTCGAACAGGTTAAATGCCCGGATCAGCAAGGCAAATGCCACATCGCACCCACGGTGCAAGAAGCAGATAGCAGGCAAAAAAACGGCCCCGAGCGGGGCCGTGCAAGGGCTTCTTTCTAACGAAACGGTATTATTTATAAGCAGCTTTCATGCCAATGTTAGCCATTACCACCATGAATATACATCTCCTTGATTTGACAGGCCTGTTTCCGCACTTTTCCTGTCCTGGCAGGCGACAGCCGACCCGCTGCCTGAGTATGCTTGTGTCATCTGCCACGCCGGTCAAGGCAGATGACACAGCATGGTGAGATTACGCAAGCGATTGCCGCGGCACATCCGGGGAGCAAGCCGTCATGCCGGCTGAGTGGACCATCGCCTTTCTGCTGGGGCTACTCAGCAGCACCCACTGTCTGGGCATGTGCGGCGGCATTGCAGGCGCTTTGACGTTCAGCCTAGCCCCCGAGGTGCGAGCGAGACCGCGCAGGCTGATGGGTTTCAACCTGACCTACAACGCCGGACGTATCAGCAGCTATCTGCTGGCCGGCGCCCTGGTCGCCGGCAGCGCCGGGATGCTGAGCGGCGCCGTGGGCGCTACCCACCGCCCGCTGATGACGCTGCTGGGGGCCGGCTTTCTGGTCGCGGTCGGGCTCTATATCGGCGGCTGGTTTCCCCGCTTCGCGCGTATCGAGGCGGTGGGACGCCCACTGTGGCGCTACCTGGAACCTTTGGGGCGGCGGCTGCTGCCGGTCCAGCGCCTCTATCAGGCCTATGGCTTCGGGCTGGTGTGGGGCTGGCTGCCCTGTGGCCTGGTCTACTCCGCGCTGGTCTACAGCCTGACCACGGAGGATGCCCTGCGCGGCGCGCTGTTCATGCTGTTCTTCGGCCTTGGCACCATGCCGATGCTGTTCACCGTCGGCGTCATGGCCAGCAGCGCGGCCGCCACGTTGCGCGCACCGGCCACGCGCAGGCTGGCCGGGCTGATCATCATCGTACTGGCCCCGGTGCCGCCGATGCTCACCCACTGGGGCGGGCCTTGAAGGGAGATCGGATGAACAGGGTTACGGTAAACCACGCCTCGCGCTTCGAGCTGATCGGCGATTCCCCCGCGCTGCAGGCGGTGGTGCGCTCTGCGCGCCTGGTGGCCGCTACCGACGCCACGGTGTTGATCCTGGGCGAGAGCGGCACCGGCAAGGAGCTGCTGGCACGCCTGGTGCACCAGAGCAGCCGCCGTGCTCAGGGCCCCTGGGTTACCCTGAACTGCGCTGCACTCCCCGAGGATCTGGTCGAGTCCGAGCTGTTCGGCTACCAGCGCGGCGCCTTCACCGGGGCCCAGGCCGACACCCCCGGCCGCGTGCAGCAGGCTCACGGCGGCACCCTGTTTCTCGACGAGGTGGCCGAGCTGCCACCGGCCGCACAAGCCAAGCTGCTGCGCTTTCTGGAGTACGGAGAGTGCCAGGCGCTGGGCGCCGGGCGCGTGGAGCGGGTCGATGTCCGTATCCTGGCCGCCACCCATCAGGACCTTCGCACCCGGGTCGCAGATGGCACCTTCCGCGAGGACCTCTTCTATCGCCTGCACGTCATTCCATTGGAGCTGCCGCCGCTGCGTGAACGCGATGGCGACCTGCCGCTGCTCGCGCGGCGCTTCTGCGAGGAGCTTGCCAGCCGCCATGGCGTCGCGCCCCCCAGGCTTGCCAGCGACCTGCTGAGCCGGCTCGCCGGCCATCCATGGCCCGGCAATGTTCGCGAACTCCGCAACCTCATCGAGCGCTGCGTGGTGCTGATGCACGGACGCACCATTGGCGCCGACGACCTCCCCGACGACTGGCTGCAGGCCGCCACGCCTCGTCAGGCTAACGCCCCTTGGCAGCTGCCCGCCGGTGGGGTAAGCCTCGAGGCGCTGGAGGGGCAGCTGATCCGTCAGGCGCTGGAACAAGCCCAGGGAAACCGCTCCCGGGCGGCACGACTGCTGGGGCTGACCCGCGACACCCTGCTCTATCGGATGAAAAAGCACGCCATCGCCTGACCCGCCTACGACAAGGCGCTACCCCGTAGGGGCAGCGCCTTGTCGCGGACTCCCACTCAGGGTTGGCTCAGTGGCCGATCGCCTCGCGCAGAGTGTCCGGCAGCGTCAGCTCGGTCCCCTCGGGCAGCGGCTCGAAGCCCTGGGCGTACCAGCGCTGACCGGCGTCGATGCGGCTGTACAGCTGGAAGGCCACCTTGTCGCCGGGCTCGAGCGCCGGCACCGCCTCGCCTTCCGGCAGGAAGAGGTGCATGCGCATGGCCATCATCACATCGGGAATGGCCTCGTGGGCCAGGGTCACCCGCCCTTCGCTCGGATCATGCCCGAGGAAGATACCGCGCACCGCGAAGGGGCCCGCCGCGGCTTCCGCTTCGCCATGGGCATGATCCTCCCCATGCGCCCCATGGCCGTGATGGTCCTCGCCGGCATGGACCGACAGGCTGAGCGCGGCGGCCGCCAGCAGCGCCGGCAGAGTCGCTATCTTCATGGCTCGATGTCCTCTATCGAAACAGCCGCCCCGAAGGGCGGCTGAAGGGTGAAAGCGCTGTTTTCACTGCCCATCAGTGAAACAGCCGAGTGTCGAGATACTCCACCGAGAGGTAGTCGTCGAAGGACCAGAGGCGCACGAAGCGACCCCGCTCGGTCATCTCTTCGCCCTCGCCGCCCCACACGCTCAGGCTCTGGGGCTCCTCGGGCATGCCGTCCTTGAGCTGCTCGAACCACCATTCGGCCATCTCTTCTGCCCAGGGCTGACCGTAGCGCGCCTCGAGCTGCTCCTTGACGCTGGCATAGTCCTCCACCTGAGGGTGGAAGGCCACCACCAGCGCCAACTGGTCGTTGCCGCCGGGGAAGACGTAGCGCACATCGGTATCCGGTTCGCCCTCGGCCTGCAGCTCACCGTCGATGATCACATCGCCGTCGCCGATTTCCTGCACCGAAACGTTGACGATGCTATCCGCCTCGAGGCGCTCCATCACCGCCTCGGCGGACATCCCGAAATCGGCGCTGCGATAGCCGCTGGGGCCTTCCGCCGCCACCGCGGCGCCGGCCGTGGACAGCGCCAGGGCGGTCAGCAGCCCGGTGGCCCAGGCTGCCAGTTGAGTGGTTTTCGCCATGCGAACTCCTCTGTTGCCGGTGCATCACCGCACCGCTTGCTGCTTGAATCAGGTCGCTCCCTGACCGGCTACTCGTCGTCGCTCGCTTCGACCACACGGACCACGCCCACCATGCCACGCTGCTCATGCGGTCGGCAGATGTATTCGTAGGTGCCGGGTTCGTCGAAGGTGCGCTCCCAGCTCTCATCCGGGAGCATGCGCAGCGGCGAGCCGATGTCCTCGTCCGGGAAATACACGTCGTGGAAGGAGCGACTCGTGGCGTTCACCCAGCGCACCGTCGTACCGGGGGTATCTCCAGTTCCGCCGGGAGAAACTCCATGTTCACCATGTCCACCACGACCACATCATCGTCAACGGCGCCGTTAGCCTCTTTCTCGCTGCCGGCCTGGGCCGCCCCGCTCATCAGCAGGGTGGCCAGCAGGCTGGCGCCAAGAGTGAGAAGACATTTACGCATTGCGACTTGCTCCTCTGGTGCCGGGGCGCATCACCGGGTGATGCGCGTAGCGTTGATTTCTACCATGTCGTCCTCGAAGTCGCCCGGGATCTCGGCGTCGAAGGCCAGGCCGTACTGCCAAGAGACGTGGTGGAAGCGCGATGAGGCGTAGTCATCGTGCAGGGCGACGTTGAAGCTGTACTTCCCATCGGTGGACAGCGGCTTGTCGCCTTCTACGCCGGTGCGCAGGGCCCGAGTCAGGTAGGCGGTCCAGACACCGTCCGCTTCCTCGGCGGTCATCACCACCGCCTCGCTCTCGGAGAGGTGACGCTGCTCGAGGATGTAGCCGCTCTCGGTCAGCGCATCGCCGCTCTTGAAGCGCGCCACGTCCAGGTAAGCGCCACCGCTCAGCAGCTCGGCGATCTCCTCCTCCTCACGGAGCTTGTCCCAGCCCCCGCGGGCGGCACCGCGACGACCACGGATCTCGATCTCGGTGCGGCTTTCGGTGAGGTACTTGGTGACCCCGTTCATCAGGTCGAGGCGCTCGGCCAGCTCGGACTGCGCCAGGGTCTCCTCATCCGGGGCATCCGGCATGTAGGTGGAGTCGTGGTGGCAGCTCGCCCAGCAGCCGCCGCGGTCGGCCATGTCGACGCGCTCGTCGGCGAAGCTCACGGTCAGCTTCATGGGATTGTCGGGATCCATGCGGCCGCCGTCGACGAAGGGCAGCGGCGCGTGCTCGCCGGCCTCCCACTGGAAGCGCATGAACAGGTAGTCGTCGTCGAAGGAGGCCTGCACGGTCATCGGAACGTGGCCGCGCTTGTCGCCCAGATCGAAGGTCTCGAACTTCTCGGCATCGACCGCCATCTGACCGATCTGCTCCTCTTCGCCAGCATGACACCAGATGCAGCGATCGCCGAAGCTGAAGGCACGGCCGCCGCCATGCTCGCTGCCGTCCTGGATCCACTCGATGGAGGCCTGGCCAGGCAGGAACAGGGTCACGTCCAGCGCCGGAACGTCGTCCCAGTCCAGGGTCGAGGCGATATCGCCCTCGGCCACCACGGCCTCACCCAGATCTTCGGCTTCCAGCGGCATTTCTGGCTCACCGCGGTCGAGGTCGGCATCGGTATCATGCGCAAAGCGTGCGGCCCACACCTCGGACTCGTCCCAGTCTTCCGGCAGCTCGTGGGCGATGCCCTGGTGGCACTCGATGCAAGTTTGGCCCTGCTCGAAGGCGCGGGCGTGCTCACGGGCCGCACGGGGGCCTGCTCTTCGAGATCCATGGCCGACCAGTCATGGCAGTTGCGACACTCACGCGAGTCGGTGCGCAGCATCGAGCGCCAGACGTTCTCGGCCAGGTGCAGCCGCTTGTCCTCGAACTTCTCCTTGGTGTTGATGGTCCCCAACATCCAGTGCCACACCTCGCGGCTGGCCTCGATCTTACGGATCATCTTGGGCCCCCAATCATCCGGCACGTGGCAGTCGGAGCAGGTGGCTCCCACCCCGGTGGCGTTCTGGTAGTGCGGCCGGTCGAGATACTCCTCGTGCACCCAGGTCATCTCGTGGCAGGCCGTGCTGCAGAACTTCATGCTGTTGGTGGCCTCCATCACCGTGTTGAAGCCCCCCCAGAACAGGATGCCGGCCACGAAAAAGACCGCGGCGGCCCCCAGCGAGGCCCCCATGATCGTCAACTTGCGCCAATTGCGTAGACGCTCCCCCATGATCACTCTCCCGAATTTGTCATGACACCCGTTATTGCCTTCATCAGCCTGACCTGCGCCTTGTTATGGTTATGGTGCCGGCCCCTTCTTCAGCGGCTCCGTGGCCCTGCCTGGCACGAAACGGCTGAAGAAGGGCCGGGGCGCCCTGGGGGCGCCCCGGCGGTCGGCTTAGCTGCGCAGGTACTTAGCCTTGCGGTTGTAGACGTTGAACTTGCCGGTCGGCGTGTTCAGGTTCTCGACTCGACCGATCTCTTCCATGGTCTTGTCGTCGTAGATGATGATGGCACCATCGTCCTGGTGGCCGCGGCCGCGGGCCCAGATGGAGACCCATACCTCGGTACCGGACTGGTCGTACTCCATGTGAAGCGCCACGGCGTCATGCTCCGGGGGACGATCCGCCACATGGATCGGGGTCAGCTCGCGGGTCTCCTTGTTCATGACCTGGACCCACTGATTGGCGAAGGCCTCCGGGTGCATGGACTGGTCGATCCAGACGTGCGGGGAGTCCGGATGGCTACGCAGGAAGAGCCCCGGGCCGTCGGTCTCGACGGTGCCGCAGATCTCCCAGGCGTGGTCCGGATGGTTCTCCGGGTCGGTACCCCAGAAGGTCACCAGCCCCTGGCCCAGGTGGGTGGTGCCGGCCACCGGACCACACTCCGGGTCGATCCAGTTGGCGCCCGGCCCCGGGTGGGGGATATCACCGGTATTGAGCAGGCTGACCAGCTTGCGCTCTAAGGTGTCGATGAAGGCCATCTTGTTGCTGAAGTTGGCCGCGATCATGAAGTAGCGGCCGGTCGAATCGAAGAAGCCGTCGTGCAGGTACTCGGCCGAGGCAATGTGATCGATGCGCAGGTTGTCGATATCGCTGTAATCGACCTGCCAGACCTGCCCGGTCTCCTTGACGTTGACCAGGAAGGAGGGCGCCATGGGCGTGTCATAGAGCGCCGCCACGCGGGCCTCGTGGACGTAGTTGCCCTCGGTGTCGTAGCCGCGGGTGGAGACGACCTTGAGCGGCTCCATGGTCTCGGCGTCGGCGATGACGAAGTGCGGGGGCCAGTAGCCGCCGCCGATGACGTACTTGTCCTTCCACTCGCCGTACTTGGAGACCGCTACGTCGCGGGCGTCGATACCGATGAACACCTCAGCGGTCACCTGGGGCGGGTCCATCCACAGGTCGATCTTGGAGAGGCGACCGTCGCGGCCCTGGACGTACCAGAAGCGGCCGTCGGAGCTCGACTTGGCCACGTGCACGGCGTAGCCGGTCTCGGCCTCGGTGACCAGCTCCTTGGTGTCGCCGTCGATGATGCCCATGGCGCCACGGTCACGCAGGATGGTGACCATGAAGTTTTCCCAGTTGCGATCGTGCTGGGGCTCGGTAGGCCACTGATCCTGCGGCACCAGAATTTCCCAGGTGTCGCGGATATCGGCCAGGGACATCTCCGGCGGCTCTTCCGGGGCCTGCTGGATGTACTTCGTGATCAGAGTGATCTCTTCTTCGCTGAGGATGCCGTCGAAGTTGTTCATCCCGCCTTCGGTGCCCAGCGTGATGATGCTCTCCAGCCGGCGCTGACCCATCTCGATGGTATCTTCGGGCAGCAGGCCCGGGCCGGTGGCGCCCTTACGCAGGGTGCCGTGGCAGCCGGCGCAGCGCTGGAAGTAGATGTCGCTGGCGCGGTCCATCTCTTCCGCGGTCATTTCTGGCGCCGCGGCCTGGGCGGTGCCCATCATGGCGGCCAGCGGGAAGCTGAGGGCGAAAATCCCCTTGCTCAATGCTCTCTTGTGCATAACGTGCCTCGCTTGGTTTCCCCTTGGGGTAGTGCCTGGCGGGTGTCCGGCAGGGCCGATACCGTCAGCTATCGGCCACTACCATCAGCCACCCTCCACCTAGGCTTAGTAGTAGCAGTTTTCGCCCCTGCTCACTTGACCACTGTCAATTGATGCATACTGGAGTTGACTTATGTCAGAGGTAGGGTCGAGAAATCGCTCCGAGGGGTTGTTTCGGCCCCCTCACAGCCGTTGGCGAAGCGCAGCAGGGCGTCGACATCGGCCACTTCCACGCAGTTGCGCTCACAGTGCACGCCGACCTCACGCAGCCGCGCCATGGCCCGCGAAAAGCTCTCCGGCTTCATGCCCAACCGCCCAGCAATCAACAACTTGTCGCAGGGCAGGCAGACAGTGGCGCGCTGGGCATCGCGCGGGCATAGCGAGACGATAAAGGCGGCCAGGCGCTGGTAGGTGGGCTGGTTGGTCAGCTGGTCGAGCTGGCGCACCAGGTAGCGCAGCATGGCCGAGAGGTTGGCCAGCAGATTGAGCGCCAGTTCGTGGTTCTGTTCGAGGGTCGAGAGGAAGTGATCGGCGGTGAAGATCAGCAGCCGGGCATCCTCGGCCACCGCGGCATGCACCGGGAAACCGAGTCGGTCGAACATGGCCGCCTCGGCAAAGGACTCCCCCCGGGTGAAGAGCCCTACCATGCACTCGTTGCCATCGGGGCTCTCGCGGAACAGCTTGACCCAGCCGTCCAGCACCACATAGAAGCGATCCGCCGGCTCTCCCTCGCTGAACAGCAGGGTCCCGCGCCGATAGCTGCGCTCCAGGGCGCCGCCGGTCAGCAGCGCCAGGGTGTCATCCTCCAGCCCGGTGAACAGGGGGACCTGCCGGACAGCCTGCAGGGCGTCACGGCTCAGCGGCGTCTTCATGAGCACCTCCTCGACTATGCATTCAGGATCCACCCTGTTCGGCCGCCTGGGCGACCTGGGCCAGGTTGCCGCGGATGATCTCGGCCTCGGCGGAGTCCTCATCCAGGGTGTTCAGCAGCCGCTCCCAGTAGCGCCGGGCCACGTCCAGCTCATTGGCATCGAAGGCCTGGGTGCCGGCCATCCACAGCCCCTGGGCGTGGTCGGGTCCAGCACCAGCGCCTGCTCGATCAGCGCCATGGGCTCACCGGCGAGGCTGCCCTGACGCTCGGCCAGCACATCGGCGTAGCGGGTGAGCAGGTCGGGGTCGCGCTCGCCGCCGTGGCGCATGGCCTCGCGGAAGGCGCGCTCGGCCCCCTCCAGGTCGTCGAGAAAGACCAGGGTCCGGCCCAGCAGCACCCAGCTCTCCAGGTCGTCCGGCTCCTGGGCCAGCCGCCCCTGCAGCTGCTGGGCGAGTCGTTCGAACTCTCGCTGCAGCTGCTCATCGCTGGGCGGCGCCTCCTGGGAGGCCGCCGGCATGGTCCCCGGCGGCGGCTGAGTGGCAAAGACCTCCTCGGCATGGCCCACGCTGAGATAGATACCCACCGCCAGGAAGGGCACCGCGGCAACGCTGGCCAAGGCCGCCACCCGGGGCAGGCGCCCGACGCCTGGCGGCGCCTCATGGCGTGGCGCTTCCGGGTCGATGACACCGGTGTCGAGCAGCTCGCGCTCCAGGTCGGCCAGGGCGATGTCGTACTGCGCCTGGGTCAGGGTGCCCGTCGTCAGGTCCTGGTCCAGCTCGCGCACCCGGTCGCGATGTATCGCCAGGTTGACCGCACGCTGTGACTCGATGTCTCCCCGAGGCGGCTCACGCAGCAGCGGGATCACCACGAAGGCCAGCGCCAGCAGACACAGAGCCAAGGCAAACAAGAGAAAGAGACCGTTCATCCATCACCTCCGGGGATCACTCGCCGCGATCCAGTCGCTTGAGCGCGGCGCGCTCCTGCTCGGTAAACTCGGGGCGCACCGCCATCTGCCGGCGCCCGCGTATGATCTGCCACCAGGCGCCGAGGCCAATCAGGGCCAGCAGAAAGGGGCTAGCCCACAGCAGGGCGGTATTGGCCTGCAGTGGCGGCCGGTAGCGCACGTAGTCCCGTAGCGGGCCACCATGAAGTCGACGATGGCGTCGCCGTCATGGCCGTCCAGGGTCATCTGGTAGACCCGCCGACGCATGTCGGCGGCGAGCTCGGCGTTGGACTCATGGATGGTTTCGCTCTGGCACACCGTGCAGCGCAGCTCGCGCACCAGGGTCTCGTACTGGCGCTGCTGGGCCTCGGTCTCGAAGGCGATGGGCTCGCCGATGGCCAGCGCCATGGCCAGGCCGGCCGGCAGCAGCCAAGCGACCAGGGCGACCAGCCCCAGCGGTAGGCCGCGAGCCGGATGGGAGAATCGATGCGTCATGACTGGGCGGCCTCCTGCTCGGCGCGAAGTTTCTCGACCAGCGGCAACACCTCGTCGAGCAGCAGCTGGCGATTCAACGGGCCGATGCGCTTGTAGCGGATGATGCCTCGGTGATCGAGCACGTAGGTCTCGGGCGTGGCGTAGACGCCCCAGTCCATGCCGGCGTCCCCCTTGGGGTCGTAGGCGATGACCTGGTAGGGACTGCCGCTGACGTCCAGGTAGCGCACCGCCGCCTCGCGCTCATCGCGGTAGTTGAAGGCGTGAATCGGGATGCCGCCCCGGGCCAGCTCCATCAGCAGGGGCTTTTCCTGACGACAGGTGCTGCACCAGGTGGCCCAGACATTGACCAGCGCCACCTCGCCGACGAAATCCTGCTCGGTGAGGGTGCGCCCGGCATCCTCCAGCGCTTCCAGCTCGAAGGCCGGGGCCAGCTGGCCCACCAGCGGCGAGGGTAGGTCGCGGGAGTTCATGCCCAGGCCGATGAACAGCAGCCCCAGCAGGGCAGACACCGCCACCAGCGGAATCAGCAGACGTAGGTTCATCAGGGGGTCACCTCCCGAGCGGCCACGGCGCTGGGGCGCTCTGCCTCACGCCGGGCACCGGCGCGGTGGCGCGCCAGCCGGTAGCGCTTGTCGCCGGCCGCCAGCAGCCCCCCCAGGGAGAGCAGGATGGCACCGGTCCACATCCAGAACATGTAGGGCTTGTAGTAGAGCCGGAAGCTCCAGGCGTCACCCACCAGGCGCTCGCCCAGCGAGACGTAGACGTCGCGGGTCGGCGCCCGGTGCAGTGAGGCCTGGTGCATGGGGTTGTTGGGCTGGGTGTCGTAGTAGCGACGCTGGGGCAGCAAGGTGGCCACCGGCTTGCCGTTGCGCGACACCTCGACCACCGCCTGGTCGGCGTCCCAGTTGGGGCCGCGCACCGCCTCCATGCGCTGGAGGGTGAAGTCGTAGCCGGCCGCCGAGGCGCGCTCGCCCGTCTCCATGCGCACGTCACGCTCCACCTCATAGGTATTCACCATGGCGATGGCGACCACGATCAGCGCCAGCCCCACGTGGGCCAGGTGCATACCGAGAAAGCTCGGCGCATGACCTTCTTGAGCCGGGCGGCCAGGGGCTGGCGGGCGCTGCCCATGCGCTTGTGGATATCCAGCAGGGCGGTGAGGATGATCCAGGTCGCCAGCATCAGCGACAGCGCGGTAAGCGGGCGCCAGGCGCCCACGGTGAGCGGCCATAGCCCGCCGGCGATCACGCTGACCGCCAGCACCCAGCGCAGCTGGCGAAAGGTCTGCCCGGGGTCGGCCTGCTTCCACATGACCGAAGGCCCGAGGCCGACCAGCAGCAGCAGCGGCAGCATCAGCGGGGCGAACACCGCGTCGAAGTAGGGAGGGCCCACGGAGATCTTGCCGAGACCGAAGGCATCCAGCGCCAGCGGGTAGAGGGTGCCGATGAATACCGCCGTGCAGGCCACCGCCAGCAGCACGTTGTTGGCCAGCAGCAGCGACTCCCGGGAGTACCAGTGGAAGGCGCCGCCGAGGCCCACCTTGGGCGCCCGCCAGGCGTAGACGGTCAAGGAGCCGAGCAGGGTCAGCGCCAGCATGCCGAGAATGAAGACCCCGCGCTCCGGGTCGGTGGCGAAGGCGTGCACCGAGGTGATCACCCCCGAGCGCACGATAAAGGCCGCCAGCACGACCAGCGCGAAGGTGATGATCGCCAGCATCAGGGACCACACCTTGAAGCCGCCGCGCTTCTCGGAGACCGCCAGGGAGTGGATCAGGGCGGTGGCAGTCAGCCAGGGCAGGAAGGAGGCGTTCTCCACCGGATCCCAGAACCACCAGCCGCCCCAGCCCAGCTCGTAGTAGGCCCACCAGCTGCCGATGGCGATGCCCATGGTGAGAAATACCCAGGCCACGGTGGTCCAGGGCCGCGACCAGCGCGCCCAGGCGGCGTCCAGGCGCCCCCCAGCAGGGCGGCGATGGCGAAGGCGAAGACCACGGCAGTGCCGACGTAGCCCATGTAGAGCAGCGGCGGGTGCAGGATCATCCCCGGGTCCTGGAGCAGCGGATTCATGCCGCGGCCATCGACGGGCCCGGGCACGACGCGATCGAAGGGGTTGGAGGTGAAGACGGTGAAGGCGATGAAGCCCACCGAGACCATGCCCAGCACGCCCAGCACCCGCGCCAGCATCTCGCGCGGCAGCGACTTGCTGAAGATTGCCGCCGCGACGCCCCAGGCGCCCAGCAACCAGACCCACAGCAGCAGCGAGCCCTCGTGCCCCCCCAGACTGCGGTGATCTTGTACATCAGCGGCTGGGTCAGGCTCGAGTGGCTGGCCACGTAGCGCACCGAGAAGTCGCTGACCACGAAGGCCCAGGTCAACACCGCGTAGGAGAGCGTCAGAAAGACGAACTGTCCCGCGGCGAGAAAGCGCCCCGTGCGCATCAGTCGCGCATCCCCTCGCTGGGCGCCCAGCAGCGGCAGTACGCTCTGGACCAGGGCCAGGCATAGCGCCAGAATGAGTGCAAAGTTTCCGAGTTCCGCCACCATGGATTGGCTACCTCCTGCCTGAATCGACCGAGACAGGAGCACCGCACGGCCGGTCAGGATCTGGACATCCCTGGCCGAGGCCGCGACCCTGCCCGCATCGGGAAGCCGCCGACTCGACCTGCATGCCTGGAATGGTCCGGGAAAGCCGCATAAAATCCATACGGGATACCTCTTTACTCCGGCCACTTCTGACCCACGTCAAACAATCCCCCGTGGCCGGATGTCGCAGCGGCAATCCCTGCTACACGGTGCCTGACAGCAGGGCCGCGAGCGCTTAAGCTGGCAGCCTGACAACTCTCACAGGAGCCCACCGTGCTGAAACGCCCCCTGCTGACCCTACTCGTGGCCGGCATCCTGCCGCTCGCCGCCCAGGCCGACGACCCCGCTGCCGACGTCATCCTGCACACCAATCATGGCCCCATCGCCATCGAGCTGTTCCAGGAAGAGGCCCCGGAGAGCGTCAACAATTTCTTGATCTATGTGCAGGAGGGTCACTACGACGGCACCCTCTTCCACCGGGTGATCGACGGTTTCATGGTCCAGGGCGGCGGCTTCGATGAAGACTTCCGCCAGAAGCCTACCCGCGACCCGATCACCAACGAGGCCAACAATGGCCTTTCCAACCAGCGCGGCACCCTGGCCATGGCGCGCACCGGCGCCCCCCACTCCGCCACCGCCCAGTTCTTCATCAACGTTGCCGACAACACCTTCCTCGACCATCAGAGCACGCAGTCCGGCCAGACCTGGGGCTATGCGGTCTTCGGTCAGGTGGTCGACGGCATGGAGGTGGTCGACGCCATTCGCCAGGTGCCCACCCGTACCCAGGGGCCCTTCCAGGACGCCCCCGAGACCCCGGTCATCATCGAGCGCGCGGAACTGCCGTAACCCCCAGACGCAGTGACGCCCCGTCACCTTGCGGTGACGGGGCGTCGTGCCGGGTGGCGATCGCGCCGGTGCCGGCCGCCGTGGCCTGGCGCTCAGCCGTGCCTGGCCGGCCAGGTGCGACGCAGGGCATGGAGCAGCAGTAGCGCCGCCCCTGCCCCCAGGGCATTGGCGAGCATATCCCATCCGTCGCCGCCGCTGCGGCCCGGCACCGGGATCTGCAGGAACTCGATGACGACGCCGTAGAGCACCACGCCGGCGAAGGCCCAGGGCAGCCTGACGCCAGCCAGGCCCACCAATCCCGCCAGGCCGCCATAGCCGACGAAGTGGTTGAACTCGTCCCAGGGCAGGCTCTGGGGCATCTGGCTGCCCGGGGTCAGGCTGCCCAGGGCGATCGCCAGCGCCCCCACGACGGCCAGCGCCGCCCATAGGCGGCGCCGGTCGCTGCTGTCACACCACTGCCAGAGCCGTCGCCAGGGTCCTGGCGTCTCAGGCATGCTGGTGCTGGATGGTGCGGTGGTACTGGGGGCTCAGCTCGTGGAGCGCCTCCATGAAGGCGGTGACGCGATCCGGGTCGGTAAACTGGCTGATGCCGTGCCCCAGATTGAAGACGTGGCCCGGGCCCTGGCCATAGCTGTCGAGGATGCGTGCCACCTCGGCGCGAATCGCCGCGGGCCGGGCGAACAGCACGTTGGGGTCCAGGTTGCCCTGCAGCGCCACCTTGTGGCCCACCCGGGCGCGGGCATCGGAGAGCTCGGTGGACCAGTCCAGGCCCACCGCGTCCGGGCCCGCCAGGGCGATGTCCTCGAGCCACTGGCCGCCGTTCTTGGTGAACAGGATCACCGGCACGCGCCTACCGTCGTGCTCGCGGATCAGGCCGGCGACGATCTGCTCCATGTAGCGCAGCGAGAACTCCAGGTAGGCCGGCGTGGAGAGCGCCCCGCCCCAGGTGTCGAAGATCTGCACCGCCTGGGCGCCGGCGCGAATCTGGGCGTTGAGGTAGTCGGTCACCGCGGTGGCCAGGGTATCGAGCAGCTCATGCATCACGCTGGGCGTGTCGTAGAGCATGGTCTTCACATGGCGGAAGTCCTTGCTGGAGCTGCCCTCGACCATGTAGGTGGCCAGCGTCCAGGGGCTGCCGGAGAAGCCGATCAGCGGCACCCGGCCACCCAGCTCGTGGCGGATGGTGGAGACGGCACGCATCACGTAGTCGAGGTCGCGCTCGGCATCCGGCGCCTTGAGCGCCGCCACCTCGTCGGCGGTGCGCACCGGCTTGCGGAATTTCGGCCCCTCGCCGGTCTCGAAATAGAGCCCCAGCCCCATGGCATCGGGAATGGTCAGGATATCCGAGAACAGGATGGCGGCATCCAGCGGATAGCGCTCCAGCGGCTGCAGGGTCACCTCGCAGGCCAGGTCCTGATTGCGGCACAGGTCCATGAAATTACCGGCCTCGGCGCGGGTGGCGCGGTACTCCGGCAGGTAGCGGCCGGCCTGACGCATCATCCACACCGGGGTGCGGTCTACCGGTTGACGCGCCAGGGCGCGCAGAAAGCGATCGTTCTTGAGTTCCATGCAGGCGGTCATCCACAGGAAATGTCGCGACATTGTAGCGCATCGTTTCGCGCTAGGCTTGACCGAGGCCAAGGTCTCGACCGAGGGATGCCCGTGAGGGCGGCCAGGGTTCCTGCTAAAATGCCTGCTTCATCTCCGGCACCGCCGTGGTTCATCACCGAGGTACCCCGTGACGATTCGATTCATCGCCGCCTCCCGGCTGCCCACCCCCTGGGCCACCTTCACCATGCACGGCTTCGAGGACGAGGCCACCGGCAAGGACCATATCGCCCTGACCCTGGGCGAGGTGGCCGACGGCGCGCCGGTCCTGGGGCGCGTACACTCCGAGTGCCTGACCGGGGACGCGCTGTTCTCGATGCGCTGCGACTGCGGCTATCAGCTTCAGGAAGCCCTCAAGCGCATCGCCGACGAGGGCCGCGGGGCGCTGCTCTACCTGCGCCAGGAGGGTCGCGGGATCGGCCTGCTCAACAAGATCCGCGCCTATCACCTGCAGGATCAGGGCGCCGACACCGTGGAGGCCAACGAGCGGCTGGGCTTCGGCGCCGACCTGCGCCGCTACGATCTCTGCGTGCCGATGCTCGAGCACCTGGGCATCGCCGCCCTGCGGCTGATGACCAACAACCCGCGCAAGGTGGATGCGCTGACCCAGGCCGGCGTCAAGGTCACCGAGCGGGTGCCGCTGACCACCGGGCTCAACCCCCACAACGAGCAGTACCTCTCCACCAAGGCCGGCAAGCTCGGCCATATGATGGCGCTGGGCGACTTCACCCAGGCCAGCGACGTGGATATCGAACGCAAGGAGTAAGCCCGCAAGGCTCACCGCAGAAGCGGCCTTCGCAGAGGGGGCCTTCCATCTGGAAGGCCCCTTTGCTTTGACGACGTCGGGCGCTGGCCGGGGTGGCTACTCCCCCAGCCGCGCGCGAATGGCGGCCTCGATCCCAGCGGCGTCGAGGCCGCACTCGGTGAGCAGCTCCGCCGGCTTGCCGTGCTCCACGAAGGCGTCGGGCAGGCCCAGCTGGAGCAGCGAGACGGATCCCCCTCGGCGGCCAGCAGCTCGCCCACGGCGCTGCCGGCGCCGCCGGCCACCACGTTCTCCTCCAGGGTCACCAGCAGGTCGTGCTGGGCCGCCGCGGCGAGCACCGCCTCCCGATCCAGCGGCTTGATGGAGCGCATGTTGAGGTGGGTGGCATCCAGCGCCTCGGCCACCGCCGTTGCCGGGCCGTTGAGGCTGCCGAAGGCCAGCAGGGCCACCCGGCGACCCGGGGCGGCGCCACTCCCGCGGCGCTTCTCGGCCCGGCCGATGGCCAGCGACTCCAGGTGGGCGGGGATCTCGACGCCGGGGCCGGTGCCACGGGGGTAACGCACCGCGGCGGGCCCGGGGTGGTGGTAGGCGGCGCTGAGCATGGCCCGGCACTCCGCCTCGTCGGCCGGGGCCAGCACCACCAGGCCCGGCACGCAGCGCAGGTAGGAGAGGTCCAGGCTGCCGTGGTGGGTGGGGCCGTCCTCGCCCACCAGGCCGGCGCGGTCGATGGCGAAGGTGACATCGAGGTCCTGCACCGCCACGTCGTGGATCAGCTGATCGTAGCCGCGCTGCAGGAAGGTGGAGTAGATCGCCACCACCGGCTTGGCGCCCTCGCAGGCCATGCCGGCGGCCAGCGTCACGGCGTGCTGCTCGGCGATGGCCACGTCGAAGTAGCGCTCCGGGTACTCCCGGGAGAAGCGCACCAGGTCCGAGCCCTCGCGCATCGCCGGGGTGATGCCGATCAGCCGCTCGTCGGCGGCGGCCATGTCGCAGATCCAGTCGCCGAAGACGTTGCAAAACTTGCGCGGCTTCGGGCGCAATACATCGTTGCGCGGCTTCGGGCGCATGGCATCGCTGGACGACGCCTTCTTGGGCGGGGTGTCGCCGTTCTTCTCCAGCTTGGTGATGGCGTGATAGCCGATGGGGTCGGCCTCGGCGGGCAGGAAGCCGCGGCCCTTGCAGGTCTTGACGTGCAGGAACTGGGGCCCCTCCAGGTCGCGGATATTGCGCAGCGTCTGTGCCAGCGTCGGCAGGTCATGGCCGTCGAGGGGACCGATGTAGTTGAAGCCCATCTCCTCGAACAGGGTGGCCGGGCTGACCATGCCCTTCATGTGCTCCTCGGTGCGCCGCGCCAGCTCCAGTGCCCCGGGCAGGTGCGCCAACACCTTCTTGCCCTCCTCGCGCATGGCGAGATAGGGCTTGCTGGCCAAAATGCTGGCCAGGTAGCTGGCGATGCCGCCGACGTTCTCGGAGATCGACATCTCATTGTCGTTGAGCACCACCAGCAGGTTGGCGTCCAGGTGGCCGGCGTGGGCCAGCGCTTCGAAGGCCATGCCCGCGGTCAGGGCGCCGTCGCCGATCACCGCGCAGACCCGGCGCCGCTCGCCCTGGGTCCGCGCCGCCAGGGCCATGCCCAGCGCCGCCGAGATCGAGGTGCTGGAGTGACCGACGCCGAAGGTGTCGAACTCGGATTCGGCACGCCGTGGAAAGGCGGCCAGTCCCCGTACTGGCGAATGCTGGGCATCGCCTCGCGGCGTCCGGTGAGAATCTTGTGCGGGTAGGCCTGGTGGCCCACGTCCCACACCAGCCGGTCGTGGGGCGTCTCCAGGGCGTGATGCAGGGCCACGGTGAGCTCCACTACCCCCAGGCCGGCGCCGAAGTGGCCGCCTGAGACTCCCACGCTGTAGAGCAGGTAGGCGCGCAGTTCGTCGGCCACCTGCGCCAGCTGGCCGGCGTTCATGGCCCGCAACGCGGCCGGCGTGTCCAGGGTGTCGAGCAGCGGCGTGGCCGGGCGCTCGGCGGGAATGTCGTCGTAGAGCTTCATGTGGGCATCTGTCTGTCAGGGAAGCGCATCAGTGGTCACGTTCGATCATGTAGCGGGCCAGCTCGGCCAGCGGCGCGCCGGCATCGCCCAGCGGTGCCAGCGCCGCCACGGCCTCGTCGATCAGTTCGCCGGCCCGGGCGCGGGCGCCGTCGAGCCCCAGCAGGCTGGGGTAGGTCGGCTTGTTGCGGGCCGCGTCGGCGCCCGACGCCTTGCCCAGGGTCACGGCATCGCCGGTCACATCGAGCACGTCGTCGTGGATCTGGAAGGCCAGGCCGATGGCCCGGGCGTAGGCATCCAGCGCCGCCACCCGGGGATCGTCCTCGGCCACCGCCGTCAGCGCTCCCATGCGCACCGCGGCGCGGATCAGCGCTCCGGTCTTGTGGGCGTGCATGCTGGCCAACGCCTCGACGTCCGGGTGGCCCCCACCGCGGCGAGGTCCATCGCCTGCCCCCCACCATGCCATCGCGGCCGGCGGCCTGGGCCAGGGTCAGCATCAGGGCCGGCAGCCGCGGGTGCTCGGCCTGGGCCAGCCGCTCGAAGGCCAGGGTCTGCAGGGCATCCCCGGCGAGAATCGCGGTGGCCTCGTCATAGGCGCGGTGCACCGTGGGCTGGCCACGGCGCAGGTCGTCGTCGTCCATGGCCGGCAGGTCATCGTGCACCAGCGAGTAGGCGTGGATCAGCTCAACGGCGGCCGCGCTTGCATCCAGCTGCGTATCGCTGGCCCCTAGGGCACGGCCGGCCAGATAGACCAGTACCGGGCGCAGCCGCTTACCGCCCACCAGCAGGCCGTGGCGCATGGCCGCCTCCAGCCGCTCCACGGGCGCACGGCGCCCCTCGAAGAGCGCCGCCAGGCAGGCATCCACCCGGGCGCGATCGGCGGCCAGGCGCGCCGCCAGTGAGTCAGCGTTCACCATCATCCTCCGCCGCTGGGGTGCTGAAGGGGTCGAGGTCGATGCCGCCGTCGGGGCGCTCGATCAGGGTTCGCACCCGCAGCTCGGCCTCATCCAGCCGGCGCTGGGCATCGCGGGTCAGTCGCACACCCTGCTCGAAGGCGGCAAGCGAGCCCTCCAGCGACAGCTCGCCGGACTCCAGCCGCTCCACCAGCTGCTCGAGGCGCTCGACGGTGCTTGCGAAGTCGAGAGACGCCGCCTCGCTGGCCGTCGCCTCGGTGGGTTGGTCGTCACGCTCTGCCATGGGTCTCTTGCCCGTCGCCGATAGTCAGGGGCCACAGTATACACGCTCCCCCGGGGGTCGTCTGCCCGGCGTCGATCAAGGTGCAGCGCCTTCATCTTCGCAGCGCAGCATTTTCATCTTGCCGATGCCTCGCTGTGCTACCATAAGCGCCCTGTTATCCCGCCTGATCCAGCACCACACCAAGGGGTTGATTCGACCATGGCCAAAACGTCCCTGGACAAGAGCAAGATCAAGATCCTGCTGCTCGAGGGCGTCCACCAGAGCGCGGTGGACAATTTCCTGAACGCCGGTTACACCAATATCGAGCACCTGCCGACCTCTCTCGACGAGGCGACGCTGCGCGAGAAGATCCGCGACGTCCACTTCCTCGGCATTCGCTCCCGCACCCAGCTCAACTCCCGGGTCTTCGAGGCCGCCGAGAAGCTCGTGGCCGTGGGCTGCTTCTGCATCGGCACTAACCAGGTCGATCTCACCGCGGCGCTGGTGCGCGGCATTCCGGTGTTCAATGCCCCTACTCCAACACCCGCTCGGTGGCCGAGCTGGTGTTGGCCGAGGCGATCATGCTGCTGCGCGGCATCCCCCAGAAGAGTGCCCGCGCCCATCAGGGCGGCTGGCTGAAGAGCGCCAAGAACTCCCACGAGGCCCGCGGCAAGACGCTCGGCATCATCGGCTACGGCAACATCGGCGCCCAGCTCTCGGTGCTGGCCGAGTCCCTGGGCTTCAACGTCATCTATTACGACGTGGTGACCAAGCTGGGCATGGGCAACGCCAATCAGGTGGCCAGCCTCGAGGAGCTGCTGGCCCGCGCCGACGTGGTCAGCCTGCACGTGCCGGAGCTGGCCTCCACCAAGTGGATGATCGGCGCCGAGCAGCTGGCGCTGATGAAGCAGGGCAGCATCCTGATCAATGCCTCCCGCGGCAGCGTGGTGGTGATCGAGGACCTGGCCGAGGCGATCAAGGCGGGCAAACTGCACGGCGCGGCCATCGACGTCTTCCCGGTGGAGCCCAAGGGCAACGAGGAGGAGTTCGTCAGCCCGCTACGCGGCCTGGACAACGTCATCCTCACCCCGCACATCGGCGGCTCCACCCTGGAGGCCCAGGAGAATATCGGCATCGAGGTCTCCGAGAAACTGATCACCTACTCCGACAACGGCACCACCGTCACCTCGGTCAACTTCCCCGAGGTCGCCCTGCCGGCCCATCCGGACAAGCACCGCCTGCTGCACATCCACGACAACGTGCCCGGCGTGCTCTCCGAGATCAACCACGTGCTGTCGGAGAACAGCATCAACATCTCCGGCCAGTACCTGCAGACCAACGACAAGGTCGGCTACGTGGTCATCGACGTCGACAAGGCCTACGGCCCCCGGGCGCTGGACGCTCTGCGTCACGTCGAGCACACCCTGCGCGTGCGGGTGCTCTACTCCGAGACCAACTTCGAGGAGTGAGCCGCCTTGAAGGCTCAGCCAATGGCTGAGCGCTCATGGAAAACGCCGCCGTGTTGATACCGACACGGCGGCGCTTTTCTGCGGCTGGCGAGACACTGCGCCCCCACTGAGCCAGGGGACGCCCGGCTTACAGCCGCTGGATCTCGATCAGATGGCCGATGATGGGATAGCCCGCCTTCCTGGCGGCCTTTTCGGCTTCAAGCTGGGCTTCCAGCTTGGAAATGCTGGTGGAGCGGTGTTCGAAGACGGTATCCAGCTCCAGGGGGCGGGTACGCACGGCCAGCTTGACCACGTGGCCGGTCTTGAGCGCCTTGGCCGGCCGGTCGGGCCCGGGTGACGCCTCGCGTCGACGCGCCTTGGGGGCATCGGCCTTGGGGGCCGCCGCCTTGCCCGGCTTGAGAAAGGCGTCGATCTCACGCCGCATGTTCTGTTCGAAATCACTCAGCTCTGTTGCCATCACACCTCCCAGGACACATGTCATGGCGTCGAGTGTACCAGAACTCGGCGATGCTGCCGGCTGTAGGCCGAGTGAGAACGCTGCTAGAAACAGGTTGGGATCACCTCAACCACTTCCAGACGCTCATCGACGCGGCAGACTCGCCGCCACTTGTCGAAGGTCAGGCAGGGATGGGAGGCGCCGAAGGCGACGATGTCGCCGACCCGCACCCGGCCGTTGTGGGCTGCCAGCTCTTCATCCCGGGGCAGTGCCACGAAGGCATGCTGGTCCATCAGCCGGGTCACCCGCCAGCCGTCGACCGGCAGGGCACGCTCGGCCTCGCCCCCTTCGCGATAGCGCCGCAGCGGCTCCGGCAGCTGGTCGTGGGCGATATCGCGCTTGCCCAGCCCGACGATGGCCAGCCCCGGCTCGGGCAGCGACACCACCTGGGCGAAGACCTCCAGCGCCGGCCTGAGCCCGCGATCCAGCTCCGGGCGCCGCCCCAGGACATCGCGCTGGGCCTCCCGGTAGATGCCGTGATCATGGACCACGTAGCAGCCGGGACGCAGCACCGGCACGAAGTGCGCGCCGAGGCGCGCCTCGTGAAACACCTCGGCGATCAGGTCGTACCAGGCCGAGCCGGAGGCGGTGATCAGCGGCGCCGGACTCTCAATCAGACCATCGTGGTCCAGCGCCTGGGCGGCCTCGACCAGGTGCCAGGCGTAGGCGCGCACCGCGTCCACCGGCTCCTCGCCGTACACTACCCCTTCATAGCCTTCCAACCCCGCCAGCACCAGCGACTGCTCGCCGTCCACCAGCTCGCCCAGCGCCATTACCTCGTCCTGATCGCGACAGCCGCAGCGCCCACCCTCCACGCCCAGCTCGATCAGCACCTTCAGGCGCAGCCCGCGGGCGGCGAAGTAGCGACCCAGCTGGCCCACGTTTTCGGCGCTGTCCACCACGCAGTAGAAGTCGGCACCGGCCTCGATCAGCTCGGCGATGATCGCCATGTTGGCCTCGCCCACCAGCTGATTGGCCATCAGCAGTCGCCTCACGCCGTGGGCGAAGGCCGCCCGGCACTGCGGCGCCGTGGCCAGGGTGATGCCCCAGGCACCGGCGTCCAGCTGGCGGTGAAACAGCGCCGGCGCCATGGTGGTCTTGCCGTGAGGGGCGAGCCTAGCGCCATGCGCATCGGCAAAGCGCTGCATCCAGCCCAGGTTGTGGGCAAGCGCCGGCTCGTGGATCACCGCCGCGGGCAGGCTGACATCCGCCAGCAGCCGATTGCCGGTCTGGGGCAATCCCTTGTGCAGGGCCTCATCCTCCGACGGATAGCGAGTGGATTCGGTCATGGCTCTCTCCCGGGCAGCAGGACGGCAGCACCGCCTTTGGTCGCAAGGGTAACGAAGGCCGGCCTGCAGCGGCTAGTCTGGGCAGACCCTCTCATGAAAAGGATACGACAATGCCGGCTTCCGACGCTGACCGCCCGCTGATTCGCCACGACCAGGGCGGCGTAACCACCCTGACCCTGAACCGTCCGGACCAGTTCAACACCCTCTCCGAGGCGATGCTAGAGGCCCTGGATCAGGCGCTGGCCCGCCTCGCCGAGGACGAGCGGGTGCGCTGCGTGGTGATCGCCGCCGAGGGCCGCGCCTTCTGCGCCGGCCACGACCTCAAGCAGATGCGCGCCACGCCCGACGAGGCCTACTATCAGGCGCTGTTCGCCCGCTGCGGCGAGGTGATGCAGCGCATCGTCGCCCTGCCGGTACCGGTGATCGCCCGGGTGCAGGGGATCGCCACCGCCGCCGGCTGCCAGCTGGTGGCCAGCTGCGACCTGGCGGTGGCCGCCCGCTCGGCGCGCTTCGCCGTCTCCGGCATCAACGCCGGGCTGTTCTGCTCCACCCCGGCGGTGGCCCTGTCGCGCAACGTCAGCCGCAAGCGCGCCATGGAGCTGCTGCTGACCGGCGAGTTCATCGACGCCGAGACCGCCTGCGACTGGGGGCTGGTCAACCGGGTCGCGGAGGACGACGCCCTGGATGCCGCCGTGGCCGCGCTCACCGACAGCCTGTGCGCCAAGAGCGCGGTGGCGGTGCGCACCGGCAAGAGCATGTTCCAGCGCCAGCTGCAGATGCCCCTGGACGAGGCCTACGCCTTTGCCGGCGAGGTCATGGCCTGCAACATGATGGCCGAGGACGCCACCGAGGGCATCGACGCCTTTATCGCCAAGCGCCCGCCGCGCTGGCGCCACCGCTGAGCGCGGAGAAAATGGAAGGCATTTCCGGAGCCGAGACAAGGCGGAGCGGAACGGGTATCCTGATGGCATGGCCAGGTCAACCGGACGGAGAGCAAGCAGGTGAGTGAAGTCAAACGCAGATCGGCGGGACGCCCCCCCGGGCCCGGCAAGAGCACCAGCGGCCACAGCCAGTCGCTGGTGCGCGGGCTCAATCTGCTCGAACGGCTGGCCGCCACCCCCGGCGGGCTGGCGCTGTCGGAGCTGGCCGAGATGGTGGATCTGGCTCCCTCGACCACCCACCGGCTGCTGCAGGCCCTGCAGAGCCAGGGCTTCATCACCCAGGACGCCGAGCTCGGCGTGTGGAAGGTCGACGTCAAGACCTTCCGCATCGGCAACAGCTTCCTGGAGGCCCGCGACTTCGTGGCCACCAGCCGTCCCTTCCTGCGTCGGCTCACCGCCCAGTCCGGCGAAACTGCCAACCTGGGTATCCGCGATGGCGGCACGGCGGTGTTCCTGGCCCAGAGCGAGTCGCCGCAGATGATGCGCATGATCACCCGGCTCGGCTCGCGGGCCCCGCTGCACGCCTCCGGCGTGGGCAAGGCGCTGATGGCCTGGCTGCCGGACGACGAGTTCGAGCGCGTGCTGGCCGAAGAGGGCCTCCCCCGGGTCACCGAGAACACCCTGCACACCCCCGAGGCGCTGCGCGCCGGCATGGCGGAGGTGCGCCGGCGGGGCTACGCCTGCGACCGCGAAGAGCACGCCATCGGCCTGCACTGCGTGGCCGCCTGCCTCCATGACCAGCACGGCACTCCGCTGGCCGCCATCTCGGTCTCCGGCCCGGTGGCACGGATTCCCGAGTCGCGCCTGGCCGACCTGGGCGAGCTGGTACGCGATACCGCCGCGGAGATCACCGCCCGGCTGGGCGGCAAGGTGCCCAGCACCGAGCCGCTGCGGGACGAAGCGTGAAGGCACGGCGCCTCGGCCTGGCCGGCGCGCTGGCGATGACCATCGGCGTTGCGGCCTTTGCCGATCAGGCGAGTGAGGGCGCCTACACCTTCCCCGCCGCGGGCCTGGTGGGCGACCCGGCTCAGGGGCTGATCTGGCAGCGCTGCAGCCTCGGCCAGCGCTATCAGGATGGCCGCTGCGTGGGTGACAGCGAGAGCTTCAACTGGCGCGAGGCACAGGCACGCACCGAGGCCCTGGCAAGCCCCGAGTGCCCCTGGCGCCTACCCCGCTTCCACGAGCTGCGAGGCCTGATGCAGCCTGCAGGCGACCGAGACCTGGCCATCGACCTGAGCGCCTTTCCGGATACCCCGCCGGGCTGGTACTGGAATCAGGTCAGCGCCGGCGGCCACTCCCAGCAGGACTGCTTCGTCGACTTCGGCGGCGAAGGACGCACCCGCTGCAACATGGCCGGCAGCTTCTACATCCGACTGGTCATGGACCAGGACGGCGCGGCTTTCGACTGCCGCGCCCCGTGACAGCCCCTAACATCAAGGAGACTGTCGGATTCGACCGATCGTCGCAAAGAGCACGGATGTCGAGCCACTTTTTCGATCTGATAGAGGCGAATAGCGGGCAAATTAACGAATCATATCGATAAAATTGGCCGAAAGCCCGGGGGTTCGCAGAGATCTGCGTTAAGTCCGAAAGGCGCCTAGCCGAGCCGCTCCAGCTGACGCTCGAGCTTGCCCATCACGTTGAACAGGTCGCGATACTCACCGTCGCTGAGAGTCGCCACCAGCTCTGCCTCCCAGGCCCGGGCCTCCGGGATCAGCTCGTCCAGTAGCGCCTGCCCCGCCTCTGTCAAGTGCAGATCGTGCAGCCGCTGATCATGGGGCGAGGGCATACGTGAGATCAGCCCACGCTCCTCTAGCGCCTGTATCGCCCGCGACACCCGCGCCTTGTCCATGTGGGTGTAGGCGCAGATCTTCTTCGCCGTCAACTCGTCACAGTGGCTGAGCCAAGCCAGCACCCGCCACTGGGCGACATTGAGCTGATAGCGCTCCTCATAGAGTTCGGCCAGCGCCTGACTGATGCGATCAGCCAGGCTATTAAGCCGATAAGGCAGAAACTGGTTGAGCTCCAGGCGCGCTTCGCCCCCCCTCCGGCTCTCGAGTTCGCCAGACTTTGCCATTGTCATTCTCCTTCAGGCCAGCTCCTGCAGATGGTTGCACATGCAACCATCAGGATCTAGTATCAGGATATGGTTTCAGAAGAAACTATTTATTCCAGGAGCTACCACTATGCCGGAACAGCTCGACTACATGAGCGGTTTTCACAACCACTTCGCCACCGAGGCGCTGCCCGGCGCCCTGCCCCAGGGCCAGAACTCGCCCCAGCGCTGCGCCTACGGGCTCTACGCCGAGCAGCTCACCGGCTCGGCCTTCACCGCCCCGCGTCACCAGAACTTCCGCAGCTGGCTCTACCGCATTCGCCCCTCGGTGAAGCAGAGCGCCTACCGGGCGCTGCCCGACAAGGCAGTGGCCACTTCGCCGCTGGCCAAGCCCGCCGCCGACCCCAACCAGATGCGCTGGGACCCGGCGCCGCTGCCCGCTGAGCCGACCGACTTCGTCGACGGCCTGCTGACCATCGCCGTCAACGGCGATGCCGGCACCCAGGCCGGCTGCGGCGTGCACGTCTACGCCTTCAGCCAGGATATGACCCAGCGCTTCTTCTATAACGCCGACGGCGAGCTGCTGATCGTACCGCAGCAGGGCACCCTGAGGCTGCGCACCGAGATGGGCGAGCTGGACGTCGCCAGCGGCGAGATCGCCCTGATCCCCCGCGGCATCAAGTTCCAGGTGCGCCTGGGCGAGGGCGTCGACGCCGCCCGCGGCTATGTGTGCGAGAACTACGGCAGCCCCTTCGAGCTGCCCGGCCTCGGCCCCATCGGCGCCAACGGCCTGGCCAACCCCCGCGACTTCCAGAGCCCGGTGGCGGCCTACGAGGACCTGGAGGGCGACTTCGAGTTGGTGGCCAAGTTCTCCGGGCGCTTCTGGGTCACCGACCTGGACCACTCGCCCCTGGACGTGGTGGCCTGGCACGGCAACGTCACCCCCTACAAGTATGATCTGGCCAACTTCAACACCATCAATACGGTGAGCTTCGACCACCCGGACCCATCGATCTTCACGGTGCTGACCTCGGCCTCCGACACGCCGGGGATGGCCAACATCGACTTCGTGATCTTCCCGCCGCGCTGGATGGTGGCCGAGAACACCTTCCGTCCGCCCTACTTCCATCGCAACCTGATGAGCGAGTTCATGGGCCTGATCCACGGCGAGTACGACGCCAAGGCGGAGGGCTTTTTGCCCGGCGGCGCCAGCCTGCACAACTGCATGTCGCCCCACGGGCCGGACGCCGACACCTTCGAGAAGGCCTCGAATGCCGAGCTGACGCCCCAGTACCAGGGCGCTACCATGGCCTTCATGTTCGAGAGCCGCTACGTCTACCACCCCACCGAGGCGGCGCTGGAGGCGGACTTCCGCCAGCGCGACTACGTGGATGTCTGGTCGACACTGCGTTCGCATTTCGACCCGACGAAACCCTGAGCGACTGGCCATTGCCACTCCCTCCCACAACGACAACATTTGCCCCGACGAAAAGGATTGAGACAAGATGAAACTCGCCACCCTCAAGAACGGCCGCGACGGTGAACTGATCCTGGTCTCCCGCGACCTCTCTCGCGGCGTTTCCGCCCGCGATATCGCGCCCACCCTGCAGCAGGCGATCGAGAACTGGGACGCGGTGAGCCCGACGCTGGAAGCGCGCTACGCTGAACTCAACGACGGCAGCGCCGAGGGCGCTTTTGACCTGGACCAGGGCAAGCTGCACTCACCGCTACCGCGCAGCTACCACTGGGCCGACGGCTCCGCCTACCTCAACCACGTCAAGCTGGTGCGCCAGGCGCGGGGCGCCGAGATGCCGGAGACCTTCTGGACCGACCCGCTGATGTACCAGGGCGGCGGCGACAAGTTCCTCGCGCCCACCGAAGACATCGAGGCGGTCAGCGAGGAGCACGGCATCGACTTCGAGGGCGAGATCGCGGTGATCACCGACGACGTGCCCATGGCGGTGACCCCAGAGCAGGCCGCCGGCCACATCAAGCTGATCATGCTGGTCAACGACGTCAGCCTGCGCGGCCTGATCCCCGGCGAGCTGGCCAAGGGCTTCGGCTTCTTCCAGGCCAAGCCCGCCTCGAGCTTCTCGCCGATCTGCGTGACCCCTGACGAGCTGGGCAACGCCTGGCAGGACGGCAAGGTCCACCTGCCGCTGACCGTGCACTTGAACGGCGAGAAATTCGGCGAGCCGGAGGCCGGCCCCGACATGATCTTCAGCTTCCCGCAGCTGGTCGCCCATGCGGCCAAGACCCGCTATCTGGGCGCCGGCGCCATCGTCGGCTCGGGTACCGTCTCCAACCCCGACCCCGACGGCGGCCCCGGAAAGCCAATTGCCGATGGCGGCGTGGGCTACAGCTGCCTGGCCGAGGTGCGCATGGTGGAGCAGATTCTCCACGGCGCGGCCAAGACCCCTTTCCTGCGCTTCGGCGACCGGGTGCGCATCGAGATGTTCGACCGGGCGGGCAACAACATCTTCGGCACCATCGACCAGCAGGTGGTGCCCTGCCAGCCAAAGTAAGCCAGCCCAAGTGAACCTGAGGAGTCCAGGCATGACCACGCTATATGGCTACTTCCGCTCGTCCGCCGCCTACCGGGTGCGCATCGTCTTGAACCTCAAGGACCTGGCCTTTGAGCAGGTCCCGGTCAACCTGGTCAAGGGCGAGCAGCGCAGCGAGACCTTCCGCGCCCATAATCCCCAGGGGCTGGTCCCGGCGCTGGTCACCGACGACGGCACCACCCTGACCCAGTCCCTGGCGATCTGCGAGTACCTGGACGAGCTGCATCCCAGCCCGGCCCTGCTGCCCGAAGCGCCGGCGGAGCGGGCCCGGGTGCGGGCCCTGACCCAGCTGGTGGCCTGCGAGATCCATCCGCTCAATAACCTGCGGGTGCTCAAGTACCTGGTGGGCGAGCTCGATGTAGAGGAAACCGCCAAGCTGGCCTGGTACCGCCACTGGATCACCGAGGGCTTCCAGGCACTGGAGGCACTGCTCTCCCGAGAGACAGGCAGCGGCGACTTCTGCCACGGCGACACCCCGACGCTCGCCGACGTCTGCCTGGTGCCTCAGGTGTTCAATGCCGAACGCTTCGACTGCGACCTCTCGGCCTACCCGCGGATCCGCCGCATCGTCGCCAATTGCCGAGCGCTGCCCGCCTTCCAGCGGTCGGCCCCGGGGGAGCAACCCGACGCAGGATAAGCAAAGCGGCGGCAAATAGACTATATTAAGCAGGCTAACGACTGGCGGGCGCCGCGCCTCCCGTGCCTCGAGCGACGAGACTCGAGCCGGGTGGGCGGCGCCCGCTGATCGTTGTTCACTCACCCGAGGAGAGTTCAATGTGCTGAGGCTAAAGTCCCCTGCCACGGTGATTACCCTGGCGGCGCTGACCGCCCTGGGCCCGCTGGCCACCGACATGTACCTGCCGGCCATGCCGGCTATGGCCGAAGCACTCGACACCGGCCCTGACCAGGTGCAGCTGACGCTGAGTCTGTACATGGCCGGTTTCGCCGCCGCTCAGCTGTTCTGCGGCCCCTTCTCCGACCGCTTCGGGCGCAAGCCGGTGATGGTCTGCGGATTCAGCCTGTTCCTGCTGGCCAGCCTGCTGTGCGCCTTCGCACCGAGCATCGAGTGGCTGCTGGTAGGCCGCTTTCTCCAGGCGCTGGGCGGCGCCACCGGGCCGGTGCTGGGCCGCGCCGCGGTGCGCGATATCTACGGCCCCATCGAGGCCGGGCGCATCCTCTCCTACATGGCCAGCACCATGTCGCTGGCCCCGGCACTAGCCCCCATCGTCGGCGCCGGGCTGCTGCTGTTCTGGGGCTGGGAGTCGGTCTTCGTGCTGCTGGCGCTCTACGCGGCAGCGATGCTGCCGCTGCTGATCCTGGCGCTGCCCGAGCCGCTGCCCCCGGAGCGTCGCCAGTCGATCCACCCGGCGGCGATCCTGCGCAATTTTCGTTCGCTGCTGGGTCAGCGCACCTTCATGGGCTATACCCTGACCAACGCGGCCGCCTTCTCCGGCCTGTTCGCCTATCTCTCGGGGTCGTCGTTCGTACTGATCGAGTTTCTGGGCGTCTCTCCCTTCCAGTACGGGCTGTTCTTCACCCTGATCGTGGCCGGCTTCTTCATCGGCACCCTGCTCAGCGGCCGCTACAGCCATCGCCTGGGCCGCGAGCGACTGGTCGGCCTGGCCACGCTGATCTGCGCGGCGGGCGGCAGTCTGATGGCGGTGCTGGCCTTCACCGGGGTGTTTGCCACCTGGGCCGTGGTCGGCCCCCACGTGGTTTTCATGATCGGAGTGGGCGTACTGATGCCGCAGACCATGTCCGGCGCCCTGGCCCCCAATCCGCACTGTGCCGGGGCGGCCTCATCGCTGTTCGGTTTCCTGCAGATGACCATCGCCGCGCTGGTGGGCGGTGCGGTGGCGCAGCTGCACGACGGCACCTCGCGGACCATGGCGATCGTGGTGGCCCTGGGCGGCCTGCTGGCCGTGGCGAGCTTTCTGGGGCTGGTTCGCCCCGCCGAGCGGGCCATGGCCCAGGACCACGCCCAGCGTCAGGAGAGCTAACACCGTGGCCGCCCCCTCCCGCCTCGTTATCCTGCTGCTGGCCCTGGCCGGTTTCGCCAGCATGGCCTCGATGCGCGTCACCGATGCCATGCTTCCGGCTCTGTCCGAGGCATTCGCCCGGCCGGTGGCCGAGGTGGCCCAGAACATTACCCTGTTCGCCATCGCCTACGGGGTGATGCAGCTCGCCTACGGCCCGCTGGGCGACCGACACGGCACCCTGCGGGTGATCGGCCTGGCCACCCTGGCCTGCGCCCTGGGCGCCCTGGGCTCGGCACTTTCCGGCTCACTGTCGATGCTGCTGGTGTTCCGCACTCTGACCGGTGCCACCGCCGCCGCCATCATTCCGCTCTCCATGGCCTGGGTGGGCGACAACGTGCCCTATGAGCGGCGCCAGGTGACGCTGGCCCATATGCTCTCCGGGGCCGTGATGGGCTTGATCACCGGCCAGGTGGCGGGCGGCTTCCTGGCCGATACGCTGGGCTGGCAGGCCGCCTTCGTTCTGCTCACCCTGCTGTTCCTGGCCGCGGGCGGGCTGCTGCTCGAAGCCCTGCGGCGCCAGCCGGCGCTGTCGCCGCCCAAGGCTGACCTGGGCCGCGTCACCTTCGTTTCGCGCATCCACGAGGTGCTGCTGATTTCCCGCGCCCGACGCATCCTGGTGCTGGTGTTTCTCGAGGGGATCGCCGCCTTCGGCGCGCTGGCCTTCGTGGCCAGCCATCTCTACGCCCGGCTGGACGTGTCGCTGACCCAGGCCGGGCTGATGGTGGCCCTGTTCGGCGTGGGTGGGCTGCTCTTCTCCGCCCTGGCCAGGCCGCTGGTGGCGCGCCTGGGGGAGCCGGGCCTGGCCACGGGCGGCGGGGTGCTGATGGGGCTTGGCTTCATTGGCCTGGCACTGGCGACCCTGCCGCTGCTGGCCACCGCCAGCGCCTTCGCCGCCGGGCTCGGCTTCTACATGATGCACAGCACCCTGCAGATCAACGCCACCCAGATGGCGCCCGCCGTGCGCGGGACCGCCATGGCGGTGTTCGCCGGCTGCCTGTTCCTGGGCCAGTCGGTGGGCGTCAGCCTCGGGGGGCTGGTGCTGCGCCTGGCCGACAGCCTGTGGCTGCTGGCCGGGGCCGGGGTGTGGCTGCTGGTCCTGGGGCTCGCCTTCGCCTGGCTGCTGCGGCAGTGGCAGGCCGCATGGCCAGGCGGCAAGGCGTCGGCACCCAATGGCGAGCCACCTCGCGACGGCAGCACAGGAAAGCCCTCCGGCTCGTGAAGCTAACGCCGCAGCGGAGTACACTACGGCCATCTTTCGCCGCTATTTTCGAGACCTTCGATGAGCCCCCACCTGCTTTCCGTCGATTCCCTGTCCCGCGACCACGTTGACCACCTGCTGCGCGTCGCCGCCCGCATGGAGCCCATCGCCCAACGCCGCCAGGTGACCCGGGTGCTGGAGGGCGCCGTGCTCGGCAACCTCTTCTTCGAAGCCAGCACCCGGACCCGGGTCAGCTTCCACGCCGCCTTCTGTCGCCTGGGCGGCAGCGTCTGCGACACCACCGGCTTCACCTTCTCCTCCATGGCCAAGGGTGAGTCGCTCTACGACACCAGCCGGGTGATGAGCGGCTACTGCGACGCCATCGTCATGCGCCACCCGGAACAGGGCTCGGTAGCGGAGTTCGCCGCCGCCACCCATGTGCCGGTGATCAACGGCGGCGACGGCCCCGGCGAGCACCCCAGCCAGGCGCTACTCGACCTCTATACCATCGACAAGGAGTTCACCCGGCTGAGCAAGCGGCTCGCCGGCGCCGATGTGCTGCTCACCGGCGATCTCAAGTACGGTCGCACCGTACACTCGCTGATCAAGCTGCTGTCGCTCTATGACCCCATGCGCATCACCCTGGTGGCCCCGCCGGGGCTCGAGATGCCCCGCCACCTGATCGACCTGGTCGCCTCCCGCGGCCACCGCGTCGAGGAGCGGGCGAGCCTCGCCGACGACTTCTCCGATGTCGACGTGGTCTACACCACCCGCATCCAGAAGGAGCGCTTCACCGCGGAGATGAGCGAGGGCTTCAGCCTGTCGCGGGATTTTACCGTCGACCGTGCCTTCCTGGACCGGCGCTGCGGCCGCGACACCCTCGTCATGCACCCGCTGCCCCGGGATAGCCGCCGGAGGCCAACGACCTCGACGTAGACCTCAACGGCGACCCGCGCCTGGCGATCTTCCGCCAGACCGACAACGGCATACCGGTGCGCATGGCGATCTTCGCCACCCTGCTGCAGGTGGACGAGCTGATCGAGAAGGAACTGCGCCCGGTGCGCTGGTTCGTGCCCGAACGCCTGGGCGTTGACGACGCCAACTTTTGACCCACGGCACGTTGACGGGTATCGCCTATGCTGGGGGAGAACAACATACCCTGACCGATGATCCCGCCAACTCGGAGGCACCCCCCATGAACCTGCATCGCGCCTATCTGTCACTCTGCGGCTTCTACACCCTGCTGGTGGTCATCGGGCTGATCGCGCTGCTGCGCGGCGGCGGCTCCCCGGTGGCGCTGATCCAGCTCGGCGTGGGCAGCGTGGCGGTGATTGGGCTATGGGGGCACACCCTGGGCAAGGGCTTTCTCAACCCGCGGATCTGGCGCCCGCTGGCGGTGCTGCTGGCGATTGGCATCGTCATCCAGCTGATCGCGGTGTTCACCGCCTCGCTGTCCAACGCGGCGCTCACCTGGTTCCTCTCCACCGCCATCTTCTCGGTACTGCCGGTCATCGTGCTGTTCCAGTACGGCAAGCGGGACCAGGAGGTATGGGCCACACCGGAGGAGCGCGAGGGGGGCAAGATGCTCGATGACCTGCTGGCCAGGCAGCAGGAGCTGGTCGTGGAAAAGCAGGACGCCGACCGCCAGGCAAGGGTGCGGGTATGCAAGGCCGGAGAGGAGTATCGCGCCAGCGTCAGCCGCCGCCGCGGCGAGGAGGGAACCGAGGAGTTCGAGGAGCGCTTCCGCTGCCCGGCCACCCTGGCGTTCTTCATCGAGAAGTTCACCTGCATCTCGGTGAGCGACATCGCCGCCAAGTATCGCGGCGGCAACCCGGACCCGGCATAGCACGGCCGCCGCATTCAGCGCGGCGGCAGCCCCTCCTGACGGGCAAACCAGCTCTCCAGAATCAGCACCGCGGCGATGCCGTCGACCCCATCGTCGCGGTAGCTCTTGCGGGCGTCGCGCAGGCCGTCTGCCTCGCGGGCGATCGCCTTGGCCTCGCGGGTGGAGCCGCGCTCGTCGACCAACTCGCAGGGCTTGCCGTAGCGCCCGTACAGGCGCTTGCCGAACTTGCGCGCCCGGGCGCTCATCTCGGACTCCGAGCCGTCCATGTTGAGCGGCAGTCCCACCACGAACAGCTCCGGCCGCCACTCCTCGACCAGGCGCGACACTCGGTTCCAGTCGGGGATGCCGTCACGGGCCGGCAGCGGCTCCAGGGGGCGGGCGCTGGCGATCATCTCGTTGCCCACCGCCACCCCGATGCGCCGGGTGCCGAAATCGAAGGCCAGAATCAGGCGCTGGCCGGCCATAGCCCCTCCTCGGACCGACATTCGATGCGGCAACGCGACGAACGAAGGTCAGACAAGGCGCTCATAGGCAAGGAAGCGGAGTTTACTTGGGTGTAAATGAGCATTTCTTGTCTCTGAGCAACGCCGTATGACCGAGTGCAGGCCGTTGCAGCGCGAATGTCAGGAGTGGCCCGCTTCCCGCGACATCAGGTTGAGATCCACGCCGAGGATACCGGCGGCGGCACTGAGCCGCTGCTCCGGCGGCACCTCGAAGAGGATGTCGGCACGCCCCTCCACGGTCAGCCAGGCGTTCTCCATCAGCTCATGCTCCAGCTGGCCGGCCTCCCAGCCGGCGCAGCCCAGGCATACCAGGAACTGCCGGGGGCCCTTGCCCGCCGCCAGCGCCTGCAGCATGTCCATGGAGGTAGTCAGGGCGATGTCCTCGGCGACCTGGATGCTGGAGTCCCAGGCATCGCTGGCGCCGCGGTGCAGAATAAAGCCGCGATCCTTGTGTACCGGGCCGCCGTAGTAGACCGGGGCATTGCGGTGCGGGCTCTCATCGGCCTCCAGCTCGAGCTGCTCGAACAGCGCATCCAGGGTGATATCCAGCGGATGGTTGACGATCACGCCCATGGTGCCGTTGTCGTCATGATCGCACAGATAGCTGAGGCTACCGGCGAAGTTGGGGTCTTCCAGGTGCGGCATCGCCATCAGGAAGTGATGTTTCAAGCTTTGCATGAGACTCCCGGGCGGCGGGCCCATGGCCCTACCGCACGCCGTAGTGATTGCCTTGGCCGAACCGCCAGACGCGCGAGATGGAGAGGCTGTCCAGGTCCCCCATACCGCTGTCGAAGGGCCGGTAGGGGGCCGCACCATGCACGGTATCCAGCGCCGCCTGGTCGAGTTCGGGATGTCCTGAGGATTGTATCACCTCTGCCTGACGGAGCTCGCCATCGCGTCCGATCACCACCCGGATGCGCAGCTGACCGTGCAGGTCGCGGGGCGCCGGGTGCACGCGGTTGCCGTAGTCCTCGACGCGGCGGGTCCAGTCATCGATATAGCGCGCCTCGGCGGCGCGGTTGGCGGCCATCCGCGGCGCTTCGTCGGACGGCCCGGCCATGCCGGGGTCGAGGCCCTGCTCGCGGATGCTGCGGGTGGCCTCGGCCCTGAGGTCACGCCCCGAGGCCGAGGGCGCGGAGCGCTCCGCCGAGGGGGGGCGCTTTCCCGCGGCTCGGGGAGCGACTCGGCGTCGCTGGCGAGCGGGTCTGGCGCCTCGGCCGCCGGCTCGGGCTCGGGCAGTGCAGCGCTCTCCGGCTCGGCCGGGGAGACCGGCGCCGCCTCGCTGCCACTCTCCTCCTGCTCCTGCGCCGGCACCTCCTCCGGGGGGCGGCCCTCGTCTCGGCGGGCGCCTGCTCCTGCTCTCCGGCGGCCAGCTGGGCGGCCTCGGCGATGGCGTCGGCCTCCACCGGCGCCTCGCGGGGCGCGGTTACCAGCACCACGTCGAGACTGGTCGGCTCGGCCGGCGCCGGAACGAACTGCCGGCTAGCGACCACGCCGATCACCGCCAGGTGCAGCAGCAGCGCGGCCGATACCGCCAGCCAGCGCCGGTAGGGCCGGGTCACCGGGGCGTAGCGGATCGGGTCGCTGATGGAAACCGCCATGCGCAAACAGGCTCCTGTACCGGGTCTCAGGGGGCCAGGCGACGCGCGATGGCGTCCATCAGCATGCCGGCGATATCGGTGCCGCGCTGATCGTCGATCTCGCGCACGCAGGTGGGGCTGGTGACGTTGATCTCGGTGATGTAGTCGCCGATCACATCGAGGCCCACGAACATCAGACCATATTCGCGGATCATCGGCTGCACCTGTTCGATCAGCCAGTGGTCGCGTTCGGTCAGCTCACGGCTGACGCCCTGGCCGCCGGCGGCTAGGTTGCCGCGAGTCTCGCCGGCCATGGGCACCCTCGCCAGGCCGTAGGGCACCGGCTCGCCGTCCACCAGCAGGATGCGGGTGTCGCCGTCCTTGATGGCGGGCAGGTAGCGCTGGGCCATGATCTGGCGGCGGCCGTGCTCGGTGAGGGTCTCGATGATGGCGCCGAGGTTGCGCCCGTCCGGCTGGACATGAAAGATGCCGCTGCCCCCATGCCGTCCAGCGGCTTGAAGATGACGTCGCCGTGCTCGGCGTGGAAGGCACGCAGCACCGGCTCGCTGCAGGCCACCAGGGTTGGGGCGCAGCACTGGGGGAACTCCTGGGCGAACAGCTTCTCGTTGCAGGTCAGCAGCGCCCGGGTGGGGTTGACCACCAGCACGCCCTCACGCTCGGCGAAGCCCAGCAGGTGCACGGCGTGCAGGAAGTGGTCATCCACCGGCGGGTCCTTGCGCATCAGGATCACTTCGAGCTCGGCCAGGGGGCGGCTCTCCGGCGGCCCCAGGGCGTACCAGCGATCGGGGTCGCGGAACGCCGTCAGGTCGCGCATCCGCCCATGGGCGCGGCCGTCCTCGAGGAACAGGTCCTGCTGCTCCAGGTAGTGCAGCGACCAGCCCCTCGCCTGGGCCGCCCACAGCATGGCCAGGGTGGTGTCCTTCTTGTAGGCGAGGTGGAGATGGGGTCCATCACCACGCCGATCTTCAGCGCGCGTTCGCTCATGGCGTCGGGTTTCCGGTCGGGAGTCGGGATGGGGCCAGTATGCCGCAGCGCCCCGGGCAACACCAAAACAGCGGCGGCCATTCTTGACATCCGTAACGATCGTTACTATTTTAGTTTCACATGAAACTATCTGCCAAGAACGAGGCCCCCGCCATGATCGATATCCAGCAGATTCATCACGTCGCCTACCGCTGTCGGGACGCCAAGGAAACCGTCGAGTGGTACCAGGACAAGCTCAATATGGACTTCCTGGTCGCCATCGCAGAGGACCGGGTGCCCTCCACCAAGGAGCCGGATCCCTATATGCACCTCTTCCTCGATGCGGGCAATGGCAACTGCGTATTCCGGCGAACGTGACCGGTCATTCCGGCGATCGTGACCGATTTGCTCACCGCTCTCTCGCTGGCTCTGGTTTTGTAAGCTGACCGGTCACGATGGGTCAACTGCTGCCGCTTGCGGGGCGGCGTTCTTGCGCATCGATTCTCCTCTGAGTGTCAGGCGGTGGGCGCTGTGCAGCAGCCGGTCCAAGATGGCATCAGCCACCGTCGCGGCGCCGATATAGTCGTGCCAGTGCTCGATCGGCAGCTGGCTGGCGATCAGCGTCGAGCCCCGGCCATGCCGGTCCTCGATCACCTCCATCAGGTCCTGGCGCTGCGGCGCGGTCATCTTCTGCATGCCCCAGTCGTCGAGGATCAGCAGGTCGGTCTTCTGCAGCTGGCCCATCAGCCGGGCGTAGGAGCCGTCGCCCTGGGCGATGCGCAGCTGCTCGAACAGGCGCGGCACCCGGAGATAGCGCACCGAGTAGCCTTGCCGGCAGGCCTGGTTGCCCAGGGCGCAGGCCAGCCAGGTCTTGCCGCACCCGGTGGGCCCCGTGATGCACAGGTTGAGCGCTTGGCCGATCCACTCGCCGCTCGTCAGCGGTGCCATGCGGCCCCGCTCCAGACCGCGAGGATGGCGGTAGTCGATGTCCTCGATGCAGGCCGTCACCCGCAGCTTGGCCGCCTTCAGCAGCCGGTCGAGGCGGCGGTTGTCGCGATGCAGGACCTCACGGTCGAGCAGCATGCCCAGGCGATCCTCGAACGGCAGGTCGTAGGTGTCCGGCTGGGTGAGCTGATGGGCCAGGGCGTCATGCATGCCGGTCAGCTTGAGGTGGCGCAGGGTGTCGAGCAGGGGCTGGGTCATCATCGGTCGTCTCCTCAGGTCAGTGGTAGTACTCGGGACCGCGCACGTTGGTGTGGGGCGGCAGGTCGTCGAGCGTCTCAGGGAGCGTCAGCATCGGTTGCTGATCCAGCCCCTGCTTGAGGATCGAGGCGATGCTGCTGTAGCGCGTGGTAGGGATCGCCAGGGCATGCGCGCAGGCCTGCTCCAGCCGGTCCTTGCCGTAGCGCCGGCTGAGCTGCAGCAGGCCCAGGCAGGCACGGTAGCCATGCTCGGGATGGGGACGGTCCTGCAGCTGTCGCTGGGTCATCTCCAGGGTGGCGACGCCGATGCCCTTGGCCCACGCCAGGAAGCGGCTCGGCGACCAGTCGCGATGGGCCTGGTGGCGCTTGGGCATGTGCTCGGCCAGGGTCGAGAAACGCCCCGGTGCATGGCGCGGGTGCGCCGCCACTCGCTGCCCCTTGTGGAACACCTCCACCATGGCGTGGGTCAGGCGCACCTCCAACACCTGGCCCACCAGGCTGTGGGGGACGCTGTAGAGGCGCTTGTCGATGTCGAGGTGGTAGTCGATGCCGGGCTTGGCCTTGCGCCACTCGGCGTACTCGTAGGGCGTCTCCGGCAACGGGCGCAGCACCGGCCGGTCGATGGCCTGGAAAAGGTCACGCCGGCTCTCCTCGCGGCCCTGGAAGGGCCGTCGGTTGAGGTCGTCGAGCAGCTCGCGAATGGCCTGGTTCAGCATGACCAGGGTGAAGAAGGTGTGGTGGCGCAGGCGGGCCAGGATCCAGCGCTCCACCAGCAGCACGGCCGCCTCTGCCTTGGCCTTGTCCTTGGGCTTGTAGGGCCGCGCCGGCAGCACGGCGACCTGGTAGTGCCGGGCCATCTCAGCATAGGTGGTGTTGAGCTGGCTCTCGTAGCGGCACGCCCGCGTCACCGCGCTTTTCAGGTTGTCGGGGACGAGCAGCTCGGGCACCCCGCCCAGATACTGGAAGGCTCGCTGGTGGGAGGCAATCCAGTCGGGCAGCGCCTGGCTCCAGGTGGCCTCGGCATAGGTGTAGCTGGAAGCGCCCAGCACGGCGACGAACACCTGGGCGTGGCGTATCTCGCCGGTGGCCTGATTGATGATCGGCACGGTCGGGCCGCAGTAGTCGATGAACAACTTCTCGCCGGCCCGGTGGACCTGGCGCATGCTGCGCCGCTGGCGGTTCCGCCAGGCGCGGTAATGATCGCAGAACCGACTGTAGCGGTACGCCTTGTCGCCGTGGACCTCGACGTACTCCGCCCATAGCAGCTGCAGGGTCACGCCCTTGCGCTTGAGCGCCTGGTGGACCTGGAAGTAATCCGGCGCTGTGAAGCGCAGCGGCGGGGTCTTGGCCGGGAACAGCCGCGCCTCCAGCGCGGCTTCATCGGTACCGTCAGGCAGAGGCCAACTGATGCCGGCCACCTGGGCCAGGCTGACGTACTTGCTGACCACGCCCTTGGAAAGGCCGCAGGCCCGGGCAATCTTCTCGTGGCTGAGCCCGGCGTCGTACTTGAGGCGCAACACCTCGGTGATGGTTCGCATGGGAATCCTCGGTGCTGGCATATCCCCCTCCAGGGGCAAAGGCAAAAGGAGGGGGTATGCCGTAAAAGTCCGAATCATTCCAGCGAGTTAGGTGAGATTCCGGGAACGTGACCGATGATTCCGGCATCGTGACCGCGGATTCCGGGAAACAGGCCGAAATCGGTCACGATGAAACGGAATGGCCGGTCACGTTGGCCCGGAATGGTCGGTCACGATAGATCGGAACGGGCGGTCACGATGGCGCGGAATATGCAGCAACATCCTCGCCTTCTTCGAGATCCCCAATTCCCCCCGATGGGACGCGATCCGAACACCCCTGAGTGGGTACAGCATATCGCCTTCCGCGTGGCCGACGAGGCGGCCCTGATGGCGGCGAAGGAGGAGCTCGAGAGCAAGGGCGTCGAGGTCATCGGTCCCACCGAGCACGGTATCATCCGCTCGATCTACTTCTTTGACCCCAACGGCCACCGCCTGGAACTGACGTACGAGAAAGGCACCGTCGAGCAGCTGCGCAAGCTTAAGGAAGTCGCTCCGGCAATGGTCGAAGAGTGGTCCAAGACCAAGCGCGCGCCCAAGCATGCCGCCTGGCTGCACGAAGAGGAGTTCAACGGCCTGGACTGAGTTGGTCATCTCGCGCGGAGAGCTCAGCGGTGCGCGCGAGCAGTTTGTCCATGAGCGCTTCCAGCTGCACCCGTTCGGCGGGCGTCAGGGCCTCCAGCAGCGCCTCCTCACGGGCCAGCACCAGGGGCACAATGCGTCGATAGAGCCGCTCGCCCTCGTCGGTCAGCCATAGCCGCTGGACACGGCCATCGCGCCGGTCCGGCGCCTGCGTCAGCAGCCCTCGCGCCGTCAGGCGCGACACCGCCCGGCTGACCGGCATCTTCTCAAGGCTGGCATGTTCGGCCACTTCCCTGGCCGACCAGCCGGGGAACTCGGCCAGGGTCGCCAGGACCCGCCACTCCCGATGACTGAGCGCGAAACGACGGTGATAGAGCCTTCCGACACAGTCGCTGACCGCCGCCTGCAGTGTCGCCAGTCGATAGGGAAAGAAGCGCTGTAGCCGCAGCGGCGAGTCATGTTCCGCCACCCCTATTCCCCTTCTCCTCGGCTATTGCCATCACGTCCTCCCGGCACCAGCCGGATACCGGTGGCTTCGAGGGTGATTAGCCGCCGCTTGTAGAGCCGGCCGATGGCCTGCTTGAAGGCGTTCTTGCTGACTCCCAACCGCGCCTTGATCTCGGCGGCGTCGCTCTTGTCGCCCAGAGGCAGGTAGCCGCCGCTTTCGCGCAGCGCCTTGAGCACCGTCTCGCCCACCACGTCGAGGCGTGCGGCCCCCGGCGGCAGCAGCGAGAGATCCAGACGGCCATCCTCGCGAAGCCGCTTCACGTAGCCGGTTAGACGCTGGCCGCGGCGCAGCGGCCGGGTCACATCATCGCGATAGAGCAGTCCCCAGGCGCGGTGGTCGACCACCGCCTTGAACCCCAGGTCGGTCTGCTCGGCGATCACCAGGGTCACCTCGTCACCGGCCGACAGGCCCTCGGCCTGGTCGGAAATAAAGCTGTCGAGCTTCTGGGAGGCGACCGGGCGGCCCTGCTGGTCCTCATAGATCCTCACCAGTACCCGCTTGCCGGGCGTGGGCCGGAAGCGCTGCTCGCCATAGGGCAGCAGCAGGTCCTTGGGATGGCCCCAGTCGAGGAAGGCGCCGGTCTCGTTGACCGTGACCACCTCCAGGTAAGCCACCTCGCCCACGGCGCACTTCGGTGCGCGATAGCGGCGCCCGGCGGCGGGGCGGTCGATGCGGCGGTCGCGGAAATCGGACATGACGGGCTTCCTCACAGATGGGAAGAGTGAAAGTAAGCGCTCACAAATCCCCGAAGCGATACTGCAGCAGGCTAAGCGCCACCACCGGAGCGGTCTCGGTACGCAGGATACGCGGGCCCAGCGACAGCGGCGCGAAACCGATGGCCCGGGAGGCCGCGACCTCGGCCTCGGCGAGACCGCCCTCGGGACCGATCAGCAGAGCCGCCGAGGCGGGCGCCTCGCTGTGCTCGAGCGCCCCGACACTGCCGGGGTGAAGCACCAGGCGCAGGGTCTCGTGGCGGGCGGCCAGCCAGTCGGCCAGCGCCTGCGGGGGGTGCACCGGCGGCACCGTGGCCCGCCCGCACTGCTCGCAGGCGCTGGCGGCCACCGCCTGCCAGTGGGCGAGCTTCTTGGCCTCGCGCTCTCCCTTGAGGCGCACGTCGCCGTGCTCGGTGTAGAGCGGGGTGATGGCCGCCACGCCGAGCTCTACGGCCTTCTGGATGGCATAGTCCATGCGATCCCCCTTGGAAATCGCCTGGCCCAGGTGCACCGCCAGGGGCGACTCGCCGTCGCCCGCGCTCACCGCCTCGATGCGCGCCACCACCCGCTTGCGGCTGGCCTCGACGAGCACCGCCTCGGCCTCCCGGCCGGCGCCGTCGAACAGGCGCAGCGGCGCCCCCTCGCCCAGGCGCAGCACGCGGGCCACGTGGCGGGCCGGTCCTTCGGGCAGAACGACGTCGCCGCCGACCTCATAGTCGGCGGCGACGTGGATACGCGGGGCTTTTCGCAGCGTCACGTTAGCGCCACCACGGAGTCACCCCCCTTACTGGGTGGTCTGCTCGCCCTGCTGCTGGGCCTGCTCGGCCTCGCGCTTCTTCTTCTGGGCGTAGATCGCCTCGAAGTTGACCGGCGCCAGCATCAGGGGCGGGAAACCACCGCGGTTGACCAGGTTGTCGGCGCACTCGCGGGCGTAGGGGAACAGCACGTTGGGGCAGAAGGCGCCCAGGGTGTGATCCAGCTGAGCGCCTTCGATGCCGCTGATGCGGAACAGGCCGGCCTGCTCGATCTCGGCCAGAAAGGAGGTGGTGCCCTCTTCGCTGTGCGTCACCTGGGCGGTGACCTTAATCACCACCTCGTAGAGGTCCTCGCCCACCTTCTGGCTGGAGGTGTTCAGGTCGAGGCTGACCTTGGGCTTGAACGGCTGCTGGAAGACCGCCGGCGAGTTGGGCGCCTCGAAGGAGATATCCTTGACGTAGATGCGCTGCACGGAGAACTGCAGCTGCGGCTTGTTCTGCTGGTCGGCGGCGGCCTGGCTGTTGCCGCCGGCGTTGGGGTTGTTCTCTTCGGCCATGGAAAGAATCCTTTAGAATGCGGAGTGAAACTACTTCTTGACCACCGGCAGACCGTCGGCCTGCCACTGCATCATGCCGCCCTTGAGCTTGAATACCCGGTCAAAGCCGGCCTTGGCCAGCTTGGCCACCGTGGCGCCGGAGCTCTGGCCGCTCTTGCAGACCACGATGATCGGCTTGTCCTTGACCTTCTCCAGCTCGCCCAGGCGCTCGTCGATGCGGCTCTGGGGAATATTGCGTGCCCCGGCGATATGCCCGGCCTTGAAGTCGCCGGCCTCGCGGGTGTCCACGACCACGGCGTCCTCGCGATTGACCAGCTGAGTCGCCTGGGTGGACGTCACGCCGCTGGCCGCGCTGTTGCGGACCTCGTAAACGATCCAGGCGGTCAACACTATCAGGAAGGCACCCACCAGCAGCGGGTGGTTCTGCACGAATTCGAACAGCTGATCGATCATGGGTCCGGAAAACTCTCGTCGGGTACACGGTTTGGGCAATCTGGGCGGCGCCCAGTATACACCAGGTAGGAGCGCCTGGCGGCATGGGCCATGCGGCACATCGACCGGCCATGACGCTCGACCCTGCCGTGCGCTATGATGCCGCAAGCCGCTGCAAGTCGCGACCCCGCGAACCGCTGCCCCCTCCGGGAGGGCGGCCCCTCCGTTGGCAGAAACGATTCAGCCATGTCAACATAGGTGCCCTCGCTTGGTGTCGCCAACCCAACAAGAGGCCCTCTCCCCATGCCCGATTCCACGACCCGCACGCCCCGCCCCGTCGCCCTGATCATCCTCGACGGCTACGGCCACAACCCGGACACCGCCAACAACGCCGTGGCCGCGGCCCACACGCCGAACATGGATCGGCTGTGGCGACATCGGCCCCACGCCCTGCTGCACACCGACGGCAAGTACGTGGGCCTGCCCGAGGGGCAGATGGGCAACTCGGAGGTGGGCCACATGAATCTGGGCGCAGGCCGGGTCGTTTACCAGGAGCTCACCCGTATTTCCAAGGCGGTCGAGGAGGGCGAACTGGACGCCATCCCCGCCCTGACCGACGCCATTGATGCCGCGGTCGCCAAGAACAAGGCCGTCCACCTGCTGGGGCTGCTCTCACCGGGCGGCGTGCACAGCCACGAGGATCACTTCCTGGCCATGGCCGAGTTGGCTGCCCGGCGCGGGGCCCGGCGCATCTTCGTGCATGGCTTCCTCGACGGCCGCGACATGCCGCCGCGCAGCGCCCTGGCCTCCATCGAGCGAGTCAATACGCGGCTTGCCGAGCTGGTGGGCAAGGATAACGGCGGCGTGGCCTCGATCATCGGCCGCTATTTCGCCATGGACCGCGACAACCGCTGGGATCGCGTGGAGAAGGCCTATCGACTGCTCACCGAGGGCGTCGGCGAGCACCAGGCCGCCAGCGCCGAGGCGGGGCTGACCGCCGCCTACGAGCGCGGCGAGAACGACGAGTTCGTCGCCGCCACCGCGGTGAACGCCGGCAAGGGGCCGGTGACCCTCGCCGATGACGATGCGGCCATCTTCATGAACTTCCGCGCCGACCGCGCTCGCGAGCTGACCCGCGCCTTTGTCGAGGAGGCCTTCGACGGCTTCGAGCGCCGCGTGCGACCGACCCTTGCCGGCGGCAGCCTGGTCACCCTGACCCAGTACGCCGCCGATATCCCGGCACCGGCCGCCTTCCCGCCGGCCGACCTGCACAATACCCTGGGCGAGGTGATGGAGAGCCGCGGCCTCACCCAGCTGCGCATCGCCGAGACCGAGAAGTACGCCCACGTCACCTTCTTCTTCTCCGGCGGCCGCGAGGCCGAGTACGAAGGCGAGACCCGGGTCCTGGTGCCCTCGCCCCAGGACGTCAAGACCTACGACGAGAAGCCGGAAATGAGCGCCGCCGAGGTCACCGACAAGCTGGTGGCGGCCATCGAGTCCGACACCTACGACCTGATCGTGTGCAACTACGCCAACGGCGACATGGTCGGCCATACCGGCGACTTCGACGCCGCGGTCAAGGCCATCGAGGCGGTGGACGCCTGCGTCGGGCGGGTAGTGGCGGCCATCGAGAAGGCGGGCGGCGCCTGCCTGATCACCGCCGACCACGGCAACGCCGAGCAGATGGTCAACCCCGACACCGGCGTGGCCCAGACCGCCCACACCACCTTCGAGGTGCCGCTGATCTACGTCGGCTCCGCCTCGGTGCGGCTGCTGGACGACGGCCGGCTGTGCGACATCGCGCCGACCCTGCTGACGATGATGGGCCAGCCGATCCCCGCGGAGATGACCGGCCGGGTGCTGGTCGAACCGGCATGATGCCCGAACGCCAGCGACCATGAGCCACGCCGGACGCCTGCTGCCCCCCTGGGGGTGGCGCTGCTGAGCCTCGCCCTGACGCTCGACGGCGGCGGGGCCACCGTGCTGGCCTCCCCGAGCAGCGAGCGCGAGGCGCGCGAGCGGCTCGACGCCATCGGCGCCGACATACAGTCGCTCAGCCTGCGCCTGCGCGCCACCCGCGAGGAACAGGACGAAGCCTCCCAGGCGCTGCGCCGGGTGGAAACCGAGCTTGCCGAGACCCACCGCCGCCTGGACGACCTCCAGGCCGACCGGCGCCGCCTGGCTGAGGCCATCGACACCCTGGAGACGGAGCGCGCCGCTCTCGAGCAGGAGCGCGACGACCAGGTTGCCGCCCTGCGTACCCAGCTCGACGCCCTCTACCGGCTGGGGCCGAGCCCGCAGCTCAAGCTGCTGCTCAATCAGGACGACCCGGCGCGCCTCGACCGGCTGCAGGCCTACCTCAACTATCTGGCCCGGGCCCGCCACACCCGGCTCGACGAGATCGCCCGGCTGGATGCCGAGCTGAGCGAGAACCGCCGAGAGCTGCAGGCGCGCGGCGAGCGGATGGATACCTTGGCCGCTGAGCTGGCGGAGCGCAGCAGCGAACTGGCCAGCCGCATGGCCGAGCGCGAGCGTTTGCTGGCCGAGCTGCAGGATCGCTATACCAGCGAGCAGGCACGGCTGGCCGACCTGGGCCGCGATCGCGAGCGGGCCGAACAGACCCTCAAGCAGGTCCAGGAGGAGCTGGCCCGTCTCGAGCGCCCGCCCCCTCCACCGCCATCGAACAGACCCGGGGCGATCTGCCCTGGCCGGTGCAGGGAGCGGTGGCCTCGCGCTTTCGCGGCAGCAGCGGCGTGCACCGCAACGGCATCCTGATCGAGGCCCGGGAGGGCACCCCGGTGGCGGCGGTGCACGCCGGCCGGGTGGTCTTCGCCGACTGGATGCGCGGCTTCGGCAACCTGCTGATCCTCGACCACGGCGATCAGGTCATGACCCTGCACGCCCATCTGCAGCGCTTCGAAGTGGAGGTGGGCCAGGCGGTCGCCCGCGGCGACACCCTCGGCAGGGTCGGCGCCAGCGGCGGCCACTCGGCGCCGGCGCTCTACTTCGAAGTGCGCCGTGGCGGCGATCCCATCGATCCCCAGGGCTGGATCGCCCGGCGCTGACGCGGGCTTCCCCAACCTCCCGGCGGCGAGCTATGCTGGACGCCTCGTCTCGCTATCGCGGAGTTCGCATGCCCCTCTGTCTCGCCGGGCTCCTGCCCGCCGCTCCCCGTCGCCTGCTGGCCGCCCTGCTGGCCACGTCGCTCGTCTGGCTGCCGTCGGCCGCCCAGGCGGCAGCACCGGCCGACGACCTGCCGCTGGAGGAGATCCAGACCTTCGCCGAGGTGTTCGAGCGCATCAAGCGTGTCTACGTGGAAGACGTCGACGACCGCACCCTGCTGCGCAACGCCATGCGCGGCATGCTCAGCGAGCTCGACCCCCACTCCGCCTACCTGGACCGCGACGAATTCCAGACGCTGCGCGAATCCACCCAAGGCGAATTCGGCGGCATCGGCATCGAGGTCGGCCTGCAGGACGGCCAGCTGACGGTGATCACCCCCATCGACGACACCCCCGCCTCCCGGGCCGGCCTGCAGTCCCGGGACCAGATCCTGCGCATCGATGACACCCCCACCGACCGGCTCACGCTGCAGGAAGCGGTGACCCTGATGCGCGGCGAACCGGGTAGCGAGCTGACCCTGACCATCCAGCGGCGCGGCGAGGAGTCGCCGCGCACCCTCACCCTGACCCGCGAGATTATCCGCACCGAGAGCGTGCGCAGCGAGCTGCTGGAAACCGCCTACGGCTACCTGCGCATCAGCCAGTTCCAGAGCCGCACCGCCGATCAGGTGGGCGCCGCCATCGAGCGCATGGAGCGTGAAGGCCCCCTCAATGGCCTGGTGCTGGACCTGCGCAACAACCCCGGCGGCGTGCTGCAGGCAGCGGTGGCGGTGGCCGACGCCTTCCTCGACAGTGGCCTGATCGTCTACACCGAGGGCCGCCTGCCCGACGCCGAGATGCGCTTCTCGGCCGGCCGCGACACCGTCGCCCCCGAGGTGCCGCTGGTGGTGCTGATCAACGGTGGCAGCGCCTCGGCGGCGGAGATCGTCGCCGGCGCCCTGCAGGACCAGCATCGGGCGGTGGTAATGGGCACCGAGAGCTTCGGCAAGGGCTCGGTGCAGCAGATCATGCCGCTAGGCAACGGCGAAGGGCTCAAGCTGACCACCGCGCTCTACTTCACGCCCAGCGGCCGCTCGATCCAGGCCCAGGGCATCGAGCCCGATGTGGAAGTGGTGCGCGGCCGGGTCGAGGTGACCGAAAGCGGCCGCCAGGTCCGCGAGGCCGACCTGGAAGGCCACCTGCGCTCCCGGGACGACCCCCGCGAGCGACGCGAGATGAGCGAGCGGCTGCGCGAGGACTACCAGCTTTCTGAGGCCCTCAACCTGCTCAAGGCGCTCAACGTGGTCAGCCAGCGCCGCCGTTAGCGGCAGGAGATCGGCAGGCGCCCGCGCTGCCCAATCGCCTGGCGCATCAGCAGCCGCTTGACCGGCGTGAGCCGGTCGACGCCGCTCATGCCCAGGTTGCGGGCCAGGGTCAGCGCCGGGTGGCGGGCACCGAACAGCAGCCGGAAGCCGTCCATCAGCGCCAGCATGGCGGCGTTGTCGCCGCGCCGGCGGCGGGCATAGCGCGCCAGCACCCCCGCCTCGCCGATGGCCAGGCCGCGACGCCGCGCGGCCAGCACCTCCTCGGCCAGCACCGCGGCATCCATCAGCCCCAGATCGACCCCCTGGCCGGCCAGGGGATGAATGCTGTGGGCGGCATCGCCCACCAGGGCGAAGCCGCGTTGCGCATAGCGCTCGGCGTGGCGCTGGGTCAGCGGCACCGCCTGGGTGCGGTCCACCACCTCGACCTCGCCCAGACGATGTGCGAAGGCGTCTCCCAGCGCTTCGCCCAACGCCTCTGCCGACAGCGTTGTCAGCCGCTCGGCCTCGGCGGGCGAGGTCGACCAGACGATGGAGCAGTAGCGGTCATCGCCGTCCACGGTCAGCGGCAGGAAGGCCAGCGGGCCGCTCTCCAGGAACACCTGGCGGGCCACGCCGCCATGGGGGCGGGCGGTGCGCACCGTGGTGACCACCGCCACATGGCCGGTGTCCCGGGCGCTGACCTCGATGCCGGCCAGGGTGCGCAGCGGCGAGCGCGCCCCGTCGGCGGCCACCACCAGCGGCGCCGCCAGCCGGCGGCCATCCTCCAGCGCCACCTCGCACCCGCCGGGGGTCTCGTCGAGGCCGGCGACCCGGGCCGAGAACTCCAGCGTCACCGAGGGCAGGGCCACCAGCCGCGCCTCCAGCGCCGCCAGCACCAGGTCGTTCTCGACGATATGCCCTAGCACCGGCACCCCGGCCTGATCCGCCGAGAACGCCACCTCGCCACTCCCCTGGGCATCCCACACCCGCATGCGGCGATAGGGCGTCACCCGCCTGCCGCGCATCCACTCCCAGGCCCCCAGGCCCTCGAGCAGGCGCTGCGAGACCGGGGTCAGGGCGCTGACCCGCATGGCGGGCCGGCCCCGGCCCACCCGTTCGGCGTCCAGCAGCGCCGGACGCGCATCGAGCAGGGTGACGGCGACGCCCGCCTGGCCCAGCAGCGCGGCCAGCGCCGCCCCCACCATGCCGCCGCCGACGATGATCGCCTCGCAGCGCTGACGCTCCTCACCGGCTTGCGCCATGCCGTTCCCTCCGTGATGTGTCTGCATGTCAGCGCTCCAGGCCCATGGCGCGGCGCGCCAGGCTGCGGCGCAGCGGCCCCGCCAGATTGAGGCCCACCAGCCCCGCGGCTCGCGCGTGGGAGAGCAGCGGGTGGTCGATGCCGAACAGCCGCACCAGGCCGTCGCTGAAGCGAACGACGCTGTGGCGATCGGCGAACCGACGCGCCTCGAAGTCGCCCAGGGTCGCGAGGGAGCCGAGCGCTTCCCCTCCGCCAGGGCCTGCTCCAGAGCCGCCACCAGGTCCGTCACCCCGCGCAGGGCGAGGTTGAAGCCCTGCCCGGCCACCGGGTGCAACGCATGGGCGGCATTGCCCAGCACCGCCAGCCCGGGGCGCACCGTCTCCCGGGCGGTGACCAGCGTCAGCGGGTAGGCGTGGCGGCTGCCCACGCGGCGAAAGCGCCCGGCACGGTCGCCGAAGGCGCGCTGCAGCTCGACCAGGAAGTCGCCGTCTCTCTGGGCCAGGCGCGCCGCCTCCATACCGCTGGGGTGGGTCCAGACCAGCGCCATCCGCTGACCCGACAGCGGCAGCAGGGCGATGGGCCCGTCGCGGGTGAAGCGCTCGAAGGCGGTGCCGCCGTGGGGGCGACTCACCTCGACGTTGGCGATCAGCGCCACCTGATCGTAGGGCGCCTCTTCGCTGGCGATGCCCAGGCGCTCCTTGAGCCCCGAGCGGCCGCCATCGGCCAGTACCGTTAGACCGGCCCGCAGCTCACCGCCGTCGGAGAGCCTCAGACGATGCCCCTCGGCTTCCGGGACGATGGCCTCCACCCTGGCCGGGCAGTGCCACGCCAGGGGTAGCGCCGCCAGGCGACGATGCAGCACGCTCCCCATCCAGGCGTTGGGAATGACATAGCCCAGGGCCTCCTGACCCAGCTCCTCGGCCAGCAGTCGGGTCACCCCCAGCCGACCCCGCTCGCTGACGTGAATCCGGCGAATCGGTGCGGCCTGCTCGGCCATGGCCTCCCACAGTCCCATGTCGCGAAAGCGCTCCGCCGAGCCCTGAGCGATGGCGCTGGAGCGGGCATCGAAGCTCGGCTGCCAGGCACTGTCGGCCAGCTCGCCCATGGGCGCGGCCTCGATCACCGCCACCGACAGCCCATGGCGCTCGATCAGGGGCGCCAGGCAAACGGCCAGGCTGGCCCCCACCAGGCCGCCACCGATGATGGCGATATCCACCGGGCGCGGGGGCACGGGGCTCATACCGGCTCTCCCCGGCAGGCATAAAAGTCGGCCGACTCGTAATGTAAATTACGTAACATAATTCGAACTCCCTTTCCGCTGATCATTTCCTGGCCATCAGGGACTCGATTTCATCGACCCGCTTGGGCACCCCCTCGCTGAGCACCTCGTGCCCGTCGGCGGTGACCGCCACGTCGTCCTCGATGCGAATGCCGATGCCGCGGTAGGGCGCCGGGATCTCCGCCTCGTCGGGCACGTAGAGCCCCGGCTCGACGGTCAGCACCATGCCCGGCGCCAGCGCCCTGGGCTCGCCCGCCAGGCGATAGGCGCCGACGTCGTGAACGTCCAGCCCCAGCCAGTGGGAGGTGGAGTGCGGATAGAAGCGCTTGATGCTGTCGTCATCGACGCGCGCCTGGACCTCACCCTCGAGCAGCCCCAGCCGTATCAGCCCGGCGGTGAGGTCGTGAACCACACCGGCGTGGATCTCGGCCAGGGTGACGCCGGGTTTGACCGCCGCCACGGCGCGCTCCTGGGCCGCCAGCACCACCTCGTAGAGGGCCCGCTGGGCCTCGCTGAAGCGCCCGCCCACCGGGAAGGTGCGGGTGATGTCACCGGCATAGAGGTCGAACTCGGCGCCGGCGTCGATCAGCACCAGCTCGCCGTCGCGCAGGGCATCGCGATTCTCGATGTAGTGCAGCACACGGCCGTTGTGCCCGCCACCGACGATGCTGGCGTAAGCCGGGCCACTGCCGCCCTGCCAGCGAAACTCGTGTTCCAGCTCGGCCTGCAGGTGGTACTCGCCAAGCCCCGGGCGGGCGGCGCGCATGGCACGCGCATGGGCACGGGCCGAGATCCGTGCCGCATGACGCATCAGCGCCAGCTCGCTCTCGCTCTTGATCAGGCGCGCCTCATGGATCAGCGGCGAGACCTCGACCAGCGCCTCGGGCGGCCGCGCCCCGCGGCGCACCTTCGCCGCCAGGGCGGTGCGTACCTCCTCGGCGGTGGCCATCGCCTCGGCGCTGTCCAGCGGCAGATAGAGGGTGGTGCGGCCATCCAGCAGCGACTCGAGTCGCGCGTCGCGCTCGGCGTTCTCGAAGGCCTGATCGAGGCCGTGCTCGCGCACCGCGCCCTCGGCGCCCAGGCGACGCCCGGTCCAGGTCTCCAGGGCAGGGTCGCGGTCCTGGCAGAACAGTACGCTCTCTCCTCGGCGCGCCCCGGCAGCAGCAGCAGCAGGGCATCGGGCTCGGCAACGCCGGTGAGGTAGTGGAAGTCGCTGTCCTGGCGGAAGGGATACTCGCTGTCCCGCGAGCGGGTGACCAGCGCGGCACCGGGCAGCAGGACCGCGCTGTCGACGGGCAGGGCGGCCATCAGGGCGCGGCGGCGTGACAGGTACTCCGCATTGGTGACGGGGGCGGGACGGGGCAGGGGATCGGGCAGCATCGCGGCTCCTTGGCAATGAACGGGGACATCAGTGGCGGGTCGGCTCGCTGGACTCCACCTGCGGCTGGCCCGGGTGCTGCTCGGTGTAGAGCAGCATGGCGGCCATCCGCGCATGCTCGGTGAGGGCGAAGAGGTCGTTCTCGTTCTCGGCGCTCTCCTCCAGGTCGGTCTCCATGGCGGCCAGAGCCGACAAATCTTCCAGCGCCTCGCGCAGCGGCGCCGACCAGCGCTGGCGGGGGGCCTCGCCGGCCTCCTCGACCACCTCCAGGAAGCCCAGGGTCCAGTCGCGCAGGCCACGGGCGCGTTCGGCGAGGGAGTAGAGCTCATCGGGCAGCAGCGGCTCGTAGTTCAAGGCGCTGTCGGCCAGCGCCTCCAGGGCCTGGCGGCGCCAGGCCAGCAGCGCCTCGGCGCTGTCGCGATCGCGAGGCTGCTCGACCCCAAGGTCCAGGCAGACGGTTTCCAGCCAGTCGGCGGCGCTGAGGTCGTTGAGCGCCAGGCCGGCACACAGCCGGCCGTCGAGAAAGGCCGGGGACTGCATGCTGCCATGCAATAAGAACAGGTCGGCGATGGTAGAGAAATCCGGACGTTCATCGATCGTGGACATGGTGACTTCCGTAGTGGCAGGCGACGCAGAGCGACGTTCGCGGCGCGTTGACCGCCCACGAGCGGCTCTCTTATAGTGGTCGAACGACGCGTCTTGACTGGGCACTGTCTAAGCGGACGCCGCGCCAATGCGGGCAGTTCTAGACAGCTCTCTCCAGGATGTTAACGTATCGGGCCACCCCATGGCCCGCACCGGAGCCCCCATGAGCGATGCTTCCCGCCCCACCGCCGAGATCACCCTGCTGGGTCGGCACTATGTGATCGCCTGCAATCCCGGCGAGGAGCACAAGCTGGACCGCGCCGCCCGCTACCTGGATCGCGCCATGCACGGTATCCACGCCCAGAACAACCTGCTGGGCAGCGAGCGGATCGCCATCATGGCAGCGCTGAATATCGCCCACGAGCTGCTCGAGGCACTGGACGAGCGGCGCAGCGGCGAGCAGAGCCTGGACCGGCTGAGCGAGCGGCTCGAGCAGGCGTTGGCCGGTGGCCCGGCCCCGGGACAGACACCCTGCGAATGACATTGGACGTCACCGCCAGCTCTGATACGATGAAGTTGTTCCCTGGGGTGTTGGCCAGTCGTTATAGTCCCTCGAGCCTATGCGCAATACCCAGGGCGGCCAATAGCTAGCCGGACCCGTGTGCATGTCCGTGCGACGGAAAGCCTGACGGTTCGGCTGCGGCCACCCACCTTGAACCAAGGGTTCAAGGGCCAGAACGACAGCGGCACTCTGGGGAACCCCACGCATCATGTGCAGCCTGCTAGCCCCTCTCGACTTCGACACCCGCGACGACTCCTCGGACGCCCGCTGGCGCCTGCGCCAGGCCCTGCGTCGTCGCCGCCGTGCCCTCGAGCCGTTACAACAGCGCCAGGCCGCCCAGGCCCTGCGTCGCCGGCTGCGCCGCCTGCCCGAGCTGCAGCGCGCCCGCCGCGTGGCCCTCGATCTGCCCAACGACGGCGAGATCGACCCCCGGCCGCTGATCCCGTGGCTCACAGAGCGCGGCGCCCGGGTCTACCTGCCGGTGCTCAAACCGCTCACTCACAACGCCCTATGGTTCGTTCACTACCACCAGGGGACGCCGATGGTGCGCAACCGGTTCGGCATCGCCGAGCCCGACACCCGCCACGGCGCGCACCGGGCCCGGCGCCTGGCGGCCTGGGCGCTGGACGTGATCCTGCTGCCGCTGGTGGGCTTCGACGAGGCCGGCCAGCGCCTGGGCATGGGCGGCGGCTTTTACGACCGCAGCCTGGCCTTCACCCGCCGACCGGGCCCCCGACCGCGGCTGATCGGCCTGGCCCACGAGTGCCAGCGGGTCGCCCGGCTGCCGAGCGCGTCCTGGGACGTGCCGCTGGATGCCATCGCCAGCGACGCCCGCCTCGTCAGACCCTGACGCTGAGCCCGTAACGCAAACGACCGGCCGGTGCTCTGCACCGGCCGGTCGTTTCGGTTGCTGCATCTGATCATGGCACTGATGGCCGACTCAGCTGCCCGCCAGCGCCTGGGCATAGCCGGTCACCACGACGCCGATGCCGAATGCCAGCACCAGTGCCATGACCAGATCGGGCTTGCGCTTCATTGCCTGCTCCCTGGTTATGCGTCCGCCGCGGCGGAGAGTTAACGATGTCGCACATGGCGATGTGCAGCGACGACTATAGGGGCTAAGACACCAGACTGACAACTGTTCCTGACCAGGGATTACATATCGAAACGCATGCTATTTCTCGGCTTTAGCGTGAGTCAGCGCTTACCCAGCGCGGTTCAGGCCATGAACAGCCGATAGGCCGAGTTGTCGGATTCCTTCCAGTAGCGATAGCCGATCTCGTCGAAGTGCTCCTCCACGTGGCAACGATCCCCATTGGGTATCTGCATGCCCACCAGCACCCGTCCGTACGCTGCCCCGTGGTTACGGTAATGGAACAGCGAGATGTTCCAGTCGTGGGGCAGGTGGGTGAGGAAGTTCATCAGCGCCCCGGGGCGCTCGGGGAACTCGAAGCGGTAGACCTCTTCGTCGAAGTGCTCCTTGGGGCGACCGCCGCCGAGGTGGCGAATATGCAGCTTGGCCAGCTCGTTATCGGTGAGGTCCTCCACCGGATAGCCGGCATCGCGCAGCTTGTCGATCACCGCCTGGCGATCCTCGCCGCCGGGCTTGACCTGCACGCCGACGAAGATGTGCGCCGCGTCCGGGTCGGCGTAGCGGTAGTTGAACTCGGTGACCATGCGCTTGCCGATGGTCTTGCAGAATTTCTTGAAGCTGCCGGGCTTCTCGGGAATCGTCACCGCGAGGATTGCCTCGCGCTGCTCGCCCAGCTCGGTGCGCTCGGCGATATGCTGCAGCCGGTCGAAGTTGGTATTGGCGCCGGAGTTGATGCACAGCAGGGTCTGGCCTTCGGCGCCGGTCCGCTGGATATACTTCTTCAGCCCCGCCAGCGACAGGGCCCCGGAGGTCTCCGACACCGCCCGGGTATCGTCGAAGATGTCCTTCACCGCCGCGCACATCTCGTCGGCGTTGACGGTGATGACCTCGTCGACCAGCTCGCGGACGATGGAGAAGGGCACCTCGCCGATCTGGGCCACCGCCACCCCTTCCGCGAAGACGCCCACCTGGTCGAGCACCACCCGCTCGCCTGCCTCCAGGGCCGCCTTGAGGCAGGCGCTGTCCTCGGCCTCGACGCCGATCACCTTGACCTCGGGGCGCAGGTACTTGACGTAGGCCGCCACCCCGGCGATCAGCCCGCCGCCCCCCACCGGCACGAAGATGGCGTCCAGCGGCCCGGCGTGCTGATGGAGGATCTCCATGGCCACGGTGCCCTGGCCGGCGATGACGTCGATATCGTCGAAGGGCGGAATGTAGGTGTAGCCGTGCTCCTCGATCAGCTCCCGGGCGTGCGCGGCAGCAGCGGCAAAGGCGTCACCCTTGAGCACGACCTTGGCGCCCCGGGCGCGCACGGCGGCCACCTTGATCTCGGGGGTGATGCGCGGCATCACGATCACCGCCTTGACCCCCATCTGCTTGGCCGCCATGGCCAGGCCCTGGGCGTGGTTGCCCGCAGACGCCGCGATGACGCCCTTGGCCTTCTGCTCCTCGGTCAGCTGGGCCATCTTGTTGTAGGCGCCGCGGATCTTGAAGGAGTGGACCGGCTGCAGGTCCTCGCGCTTGATCAGGATGGTGTTGTGAAAGCGGCGGGAGAGGAAGGGGGCCGGGGAGATCGGCGTTTCCCGGGCGGCCTCGTAGACCCGGGCCTGGAGAATCTTCTTGACGGTGGCTTCTAGCATCCTGATATCCCAGAGGAGTGACGCGAAGGGCTGTGCTGCAGTGCAGAGAACCCCTATTGGTAGCATTCCCGACGGCATGGCGTCCAGCGCAGCCCCGGTAAGATAAGGGTCGTCGCTGCTGTGCTTGGCGAGGGACGCCGGGGCAGGCCAAAGAGGAGGTCCGATTCCAGGGGTGAGGAGCACTGCTCCGAACGGGCTGGCCATGGATGGCCAGCACCGGACCTGCAAGCGGAGCGGGACGCGAGAGCGCAGCAGGGAATCGGTAGCGTACAAGGAGGTATTCACAGCGCCTCCTCGGCGGTCCGGCGCTCCGGCGCTCCGGGGCCTGCCGACGGATCAGTCCCGAGCGATGCTGCTACCTGCGATCGTTCTGCCTGCGGGACACTCGCCATCAAGCCCGCTTTGCCGACTCGGGGGCAGGGCTATCCCGGGCGCACCCTCCGCCATGCCATCGGCAGAGCGGCCCGGCTGGCCTATAATGGCGCCCGATTCCCATCCATCCGCCACCTGAGAGCGACCCCATGACCCAGGACGAACTGAAGGACGCCGTCGCCGCCGCCGCCATCGACGAGATCGCGCCCTGGCTCGAGCGCGACACCGTGCTCGGCATCGGCACCGGCTCCACCGCCAACCGCTTCATCGACCGCCTGGCCAAGCTGCGCGACGACTTCAGGGGCGCCGTGGCGAGCTCCGAGGCCAGCGCCGAGCGGCTGCGCGGTCACGGCATCGAGGTGTTCGAGCTCAACAGCGTGGGCAGCGTGCCCTTCTACATCGACGGCGCCGACGAAGTGAACGCTCACTTACACATGATCAAGGGCGGCGGGGCGGCCCTGACCCGGGAGAAGATCGTCGCCGCCTGTGCCGAGCGCTTCATCTGCATCGCCGACGCTTCCAAGAAGGTCGAGCGCCTAGGGGAGTTCCCGCTGCCGGTGGAGGTCATCCCCATGGCGCGCTCCTACGTGGCCCGGGAACTGGTCAAGCTGGGCGCCGACCCGGTCTACCGCGAGGGCGTGGTGACCGACAACGGCAACCAGATCATCGACTGCTTCGAGTTCCCCATCGATGACCCGGTGGCCATGGAGGCACGCATCAACGCCATCGTCGGCGTGGTCACCAACGGCCTGTTCGCCGCCCGTGGCGCCGACGTGCTGCTGCTGGGCAGCGAGAGCGGCGTCGAGCGGCTGACGCCGGCCTGACGACAACAGCAAGCACTCACTCACCCCAACAGTCGCGACAGCCCCGCCAGGGTGCGCACCAGGGCGCCGCGATTGGCCGCGATCACCGCCTGGCCGGCCTCGGCCAGGCGGTGACGCTCCGGCTCGTCGTCGAACAGCGCCAGAAGCACATGGCCCAGCGCCTCGGCATCGCCGACCTCCACCAGGGCATCGGCATCGCGCAGGGTGGCCGCCACCTCCTCGAAATTGGCCAGCGCCGGGCCGGTAAGCACCGGCACGCCCATAGCCGCTGGCTCCAGCAGGTTGTGTCCGCCCACCGGCACCAGGCTGCCGCCGACGAAGGCCAGATCGCCGACCCCGTAGAGCGTGAGCAGCTCTCCCATGGTGTCACCCAGATAGACCGCGGTCGCCGGGCCCGGCCACTCCTCACGGGAGCGCCGCGCCACGGCCAGGCCCCGCTCGGCGCACAGTGCCGCCACCGCCTCGAAGCGCTGGGGGTGGCGCGGCACCAGGATCAGCAGCGCCTCGGGGTAGTGCGCCCGCAGCCGAGCATGCACCGCCAGCAGCAGCTCGTCCTCGCCCGGGTGGGTGGAGCCCGCCACCCAGATGGGACGCGCCCCCAGCCGGGTGCACAGCTGCCGGCTCTGGGCCAAGGCGACGGGGTCCGGCGACAAGTCATACTTCAGCGAGCCCACGACCTCGCTGCGCTCGGCGGCCATGCCCAGCGCCCTAAAGCGCTCGGCATCGGCCGCGGACTTGGCCGCCAGCCAGTCGACGTGGCTCAGCGCCTCGACCATCAGCGGCCTCAGCCGGCGGTAGCCGCGAAAGGCGCGGGGCGAGAGGCGCCCGTTGACCACGGCCACCGGCACCCCGCGACGGTCGCAGGCAGCCAGCAGATTGGGCCACAGCTCGGTCTCGAAGAGGATCGCCAGCGCCGGGGCGAGCCGGTCGATGAAGCGGCGCGCCGCGCCGGGAAAGTCCAGCGGCACGAAGTGATGGCTCACTTCGCCGCCAGCCCCCGACTGGCCGAGCTGGGCGGCTAGGGCCGCCGCCCGCTCGGCGCCGGTGGCGGTCATGGTGGTGATCACCAGGCGATGGCCGGGATAGCGCTCGACCAGCGCCTCGATCAGCGGACGGGCGGCCAGCACCTCGCCCACCGAGGCGCAGTGCAGCCAGAGGGTTCGCCGGCGGTGGGGCGAGGGCGTCAGCCACCCCAGCCGCTCCCGCCGGGGGTAAGGGGGCACTTGCTCGCGCCAGACGCGCCGCCAGATCAGCGGCGACAGCAGGTAGAGCGCCGCCGAGTAGAGACGCCTCGCCCAGGGTCGCCCAGTGCGCACCCTCACGCCTCGCGGTCGAGGATGGTGGCGATCATCGCCGTGGTGGAGACGCCATCCTCGAAGCCCAGCACGATCACCTCGCCGCCGGCCTCACGCACCGCCTCGCCCCCGGCGATCTGCTCGGGGCGGTAGTCGCCCCCCTTGACCAGCACATCGGGGAGCACCGCCTCGATCAGTCGCTGAGGGGTATCCTCGGTGAAGGGCACCACCCAGTCCACGGCGCCCAGTCCCGCCAGCACCTGCATGCGCCGGGCCAGCGGGTTGATCGGCCGCCGTGGCCCCTTGAGACGGGCGATGGAGGCGTCGTCGTTGACCGCCACGATGAGCCGGTCGCCGAGCCGGCGGGCCTGCTCCAGGTAGGCCACATGGCCGGCATGGAGGATGTCGAAGCAGCCGTTGGTCATCACCACCCGCTCGCCGCGGGCCTGGGCGGCGCGCACCGCCTCGATCAGCGGCGCCTCCTCGATCACCCCGAATTCGGCCAGCTTGTCGCCGTGCAGGGCAGTGTAGAGCTCGGCGATGGAGAGGGTCGCGGTGCCCGGCTTGGCCACCACCAGGCCGGCGGCCAGGTTGGCCAGGGTCATCGCCTCGGGGAAGCCATGGCCGGCAGCAAGCGCCAGGCCCAGCACGCCGATCACGGTGTCCCCGGCGCCGGTGACGTCATAGACCTCCCGGGCCCGGGTCGGCAGGTGCAGCGGCTCGTGACCCTCACGGATCAGGGTCATACCCTTCTCGCTACGGGTGATCAGCAGCGCCTCGAGCCCTAGCTCGTCACGCAATGCCTCGGCCTTGGCGGCGAGCTCGGCATCGTCGCGACAGGCCCCCACCACCCCTTCGAACTCGGCCAGGTTGGGGGTGATCATGCTGGCGCCACGATACTTGCCGAAGTCGCTGCCCTTGGGGTCGACCAGCACCCGCTTGCCGCCGGCACGCGCCAGGGCGATCAGCGCCTCCACCCGGTTGAGCGTGCCCTTGCCGTAGTCGGAGAGAATCACCAGGTCGCAGTCGGGCAGCGCCCGCTCGACCCGGGTCAGCAGCCCCGAGGTGTCCACCTCGCCGAGCCCCTCCTCGAAGTCCAGGCGGATCAGCTGCTGGTTGCGGCTCACCACCCGCAGCTTGGTAATGGTGGGAATCCCCACGCTGCGCTCTAAGTGAGTGCTCACTCCGGCCGCATCGAGCGGAGCGACCAGCCGCTCGGCATTGTCGTCATCGCCGACCAGGCCGGCCAGGGCCGCCTGAGCGCCCAGGGAAGCGATATTGAGCGCCACGTTGGCCGCGCCACCCGGGCGGTCTTCGCTGTCGCGCACCTGCACCACCGGCACCGGGGCCTCCGGCGAGATGCGCAGGGTGCCGCCGTGCCAGTAGCGGTCCAGCATCACGTCGCCCACCACCAGCACGCGGGCCTGCTCCAGGGCCGTCAGGTCAAACTTCATCGGGGCTCTCCGTATCGGGACTTTCCGTATCGGGGCTCTCCTTCGGCGCGCCTTGGGCGTCCCGGTAAAGCACCGTCTCCAGCCGCTCGATGACGTCTTCGGTATGAATCAACGACATGGCGTCGGGGTGGCGCACCCGCTGCCCCCAGGCCAGCTGCTCGGGTTCCTTGTGCATATAGGTGCGCACCGCCTCGGGATAGCGGTTCACCGCCTCGGCCCGCCAGAGGTAGGGACCGGTGCGGTCCAGGTTGGAGGTGGCATAGAGGCCGACCACCGGCGTGCCCAGGGCATTGGCCATATGCACCGGCCCGGAGTCGGGGGCGATCACCGCCTCGGCGCCCTCGATCAGCGCCAGCAGCCCCTTGAGCGAGCTTTTGCCGATGGCGTCGTGCACTGCTTCCGGCCGGCTGAGCGACTGGATCTCCTCGCCCATCTCGCGCTCCTGGGTGCTGCCGCCTCCGGTCAGCACCGCCTTGATGCCGTGCTGGGCCCAGGCGTGCTCGATCACCGCGGCATAGCCCTGCGCCGACCAGTTACGGAAGTTGCGCACCCGCAGGCTGCTGCAGGGGCTGATCACCAGGTAGCGCCCCGTTCCGGCGATCTCGCGGGCCTCCTGGACGGCGGCATCGGGAATCGGCAGGTGCCACTCCAGGGAGAGATCCTCCACGCCGAGCAGGCGGGCGAAATCGAGAAAGGACTCCACCACATGGGCACGGGGATGCGGCGCCAGCCGGCGGTGGGTGAACCAGTGCTGGGCGTCCTTGGCGCGGGCCTTGTCATAGCCCACCCTCACCTTGGCCTTGAGCCCCAGGGAGAGCACGCTGGCCCGCAGCGCCTGCTGCATATGCAGCAGCACGTCGAACCGGCGGTCCGAAAGCTGGCGCCAGATGGCGCGCATGCCAGCCAGTCCCGTCGCCTTGTCGTAGACGATGAACTCGACCCCCGACAGGCCCGCCAGTAGACTGTGCTCGGCCTTGCCGATGATCCAGGTGATGCGCGCCTCCGGCCACTGGCGCTGCAGGGCACGCACGGTCGGCACCAGATTGCAGACGTCGCCCAGGGCGGAGAGCCGCAATACGGCAATGTGGCGGGGTCGGGCAGGCAGAGGATGCTTCATGCGCTTGGCAACATATCGGACGGGAAAGACGATCATTCTATATGATGCAGGCAGTGTATGTGACGCCGTCATGGCGCCACAACTCGGCCCGTCGCTGCTCGACCCGGACCACTGGCGCCGGCAGGGCCGGGTGGTGGGAGACGCCCCGGGGCGAGGCAGCAGTCTCTTCCTGGACGCTGGCATTGAGCAGTGGGTGCTGCGCCCCTATCGACGCGGCGGCCTGGTGGCCAGACTCAGCGAGGCACGCTACCTGTGGCTGGGGTGCGAGCGCACCCGCGCCTTTCGCGAGCTGCGACTGACCGCCTGGCTGCACGAGCAGGGCCTGCCGGTGCCCAGGCCGGTGGCGGCCGGCGTGATACGCCATGGGCTCAGCTACGAGGCGGCGCTGCTTACGGTGCGCATCCCCGGCGCACGCGCCCTCGCCGAGCGGCTCGAAGACGGCCGCGCCGAGGCCGCCCTGCTGCGCGCCGTTGGCGCCACCATCCGTCGCTTCCATGACGTCGGGCTCGATCACGTGGATCTCAACGCCCGCAATGTGCTGATCGACGGGGAAGACAGGATCTGGCTGATCGATCTGGATCGCTGTCGGATACGCCCGAGTCGCCGCCATATCCCTCGCAATCTGGCGCGACTGGCGCGCTCGCTGCACAAGCTGGGCTATCCCTGGGCGATGGACGACATCACCGAAGGGCACCATCGGGCCGGCTAGCCTACGCCAGCGCCGGGCCGGAATCCGCGATGCTCCGCATGGCGCGCCTCTTGCGACAGTCAACTCTTGCTACGCCACCAACTATCGCCTCGTTTGCGAAGCCGTTTGGCGGCTACCTGAACACGGGGGACCCTGTTAAGGTGATCCCTTCAACGAGAGCCAGACGATACCCTATATCGATCATGCTGACGCCGCCGAGAATGCCCCACCCCCGCTGGTGGTCCCTGCTCGTCATGGGCCTGTGCCTGGGCTATGCCATCACCACCCTGACCCGGCTCTCGCCCTGGTGGCTGCCGCTGATCGCCGCCGCCTGGGTCGGCCTGGGCGCCCTGCTGCGCTGGGGAGCACCGCTCAGTTTCCAGCCTCCCGCTGCGGGCCGCAAGCTCTGGCCCTGGTCGCTGCTGCCCCTCGCCCTTTGGGGGCTCTACGTCTATCTGGCCGACAGCTTCGGCATCGTCGACGTGGGAGCGGTCTACTTCCACTTGCAGGCGGGCATGACCGATCATGGCGGCGTCAGCCGCATCGGTGCCGCCGTGCTCTACTGCCTGTCGATGCTGGCCCTGCTGATCGCCGTGGTCTGGCTTGTCCGGCACGATCACCGCTGGCGGCGCGCCGAACCCCTGCTGGCGATCGCCCTGCTGGCCAGCAACCCCCTGCTCTATGGCATCACTCAGCGGGGGGCCGCCATCGTCACCGACGACGGCGCCTGGCTGGAGCGTCAATACGTGGAGCCGATGCTGCTCGAGTCTCCCGAATCACCGCCGAACCTGCTGCTGCTCTATCTGGAGAGCATCGAGCGCACCTATGCCGACCGGGAACGCTTCGGCGACGCCTACGCCGACCTGGACGTCATCGGCGAGCGCGGCCTGGTCTACGAGGGCGTTCGCCAGATCAACAACACCGGCTGGACCATGGCCGGCATGATCGCCAGCCAGTGCGGTACCCCGCTGATGCCCGCCGGGCTCCTGCATGATCGACAGTTCACGCCGCTGGACAAGGTGGTGCCCGGGGTCGACTGTCTCGGCGACCTGCTGGCGAAAGCGGGCTATCGACTCAGCTACCTGGGCGGAGCCAGCACTGCTTTTGCCGGCAAGGGCATCTTCTACGAGGACCACGGCTTCGAGACGGTACTGGGGCGCGAGGAGCTTCAGCCCCGGCTGGAGGATCCGGACTACGTCAACAATTGGGGCCTCTATGACGATTCCCTCTACGACTTCACCGTCGAGGAGATCCGCCGCCTGGAGCAGGGCGATGGCCCCTGGGGGTGGTCAACCTGACCATCGCCGGCCACGCTCCCAACGGCTACCCGGCACAGGCCTGCATCGATCGCCAGGGCGAGTTCGACGGCGTCGATATTCTCTACTCGGTGGAGTGTTCGGCATGGCTGGCCCGGGATCTGATCGAGCGTCTGGAGCAAGAGGGCCTGCTGGACAATACCCTGGTGGTGATCGCCAGCGACCACCTGACCATGCGGGTCTCGGTCTGGGACGAGCTGATCCAGGGCGATCGCGACAACACCTTCATGCTGCTGGGGCCGGACGTTCCCGTTGACCGGGAGCAGCGCGAAGCCTCAATGGTGGACGTCTTTCCACCATTCTCGAGGCCATGGGATTCACCATCGACTGGCACCGCGCCGGTCTGGGGGTCTCACTGCTCGCCGATGAACCGACGCTGCTCGAAGAGCATGGCAAGCCGGCGCTGCATGCCCGAATGCGCGAAGAGACCGCACTGCAGGAGCGGCTCTGGGAAGGCCTGGTGCCGGAACAGCGCCAGGCCGATACCGAGCAGGGACAGGTCGTCGAGACGCCCGACGATGCGGCACCGGACGAAGAGATTTATCCCTGACTGGGATCATGACCACCACCCTTTTATGGCAGATCGCATGCAGCCTGATGCTTCCTCTCCCCAACGACACACCCTGTCGGTCTGTGTCATCGCCAAGAACGAGGCCGACCGGTTGCCGCGCTGCCTGGCATCGGTCGCCGATATCGCCGATGAGATCATCGTCCTCGACAGCGGTAGCTCCGATGACACCGTCGCGGTGGCGAAACAGTACACCGACAAGGTCTGGGTCACCGACTGGCCCGGCTTCGGCGTCCAGAAGCAGCGCGCGCTCGACCGGGCCAGCATGGACTGGGTGCTCTCCATCGATGCCGATGAGGCCCTGGACGACACGGCTCGGGACGCGTTGAAAGCGCTGCTGGGCAGTCCCCGTATCGAGGAGACCGCCTTTCGGATCAAATGGCTGGTGGTACGGCACGGCAAGGGGCTCAAGTTCGGCCGTAGCGCCCGGGCCCCGCTGAGACTGTTCCGCCGCGAGGGAGCCAAGTTCACCGATGCCCAGGTGCATGAAACCATCGTTCCGGCCCCCGGCAGGATCGGCAGGCTGCCCGGCAGGTTGCTGCACTTCACCGCCCGCGACTATGGGCATGCCCTGGAGAAGAACGCCAAGTATGCGTGGCTGGGCAGCCAGAAGTACTTTGCCAAGGGCAAGCGCAACCGCAGCCTGCTGCTGGTCTGCCTTAGGTCGCTCTGGACCTTTTTCCTGATCTATATCCTGCGCGGCGGCTTCCTCGACGGGCGTATCGGCTTCATCGTGGCCATGAACTACATGCAGGGCAACTTCAACAAGCATGCCGGCCTGTGGCTGCTGAGTCGAGAAGAGCGCCGCGACGCGGATAAACAAGGCGAACAGGTACGTTAGACACGGTCGGTGCGGCCGCTACCAGGGCTTCCAATACCCCAGCTTGCGGCGCTCCTTGAGGTTGCGCAGGCCGTTGCGGGGCTTGGCCTTGAGGCCCGCCCGACCCTGGCGAAGACACTCCTCCACGGCATCCAGCACGCGCTCGCTGGAGCGCCCATCGGTGTAGGGATGCAGGTCCCTGGCAAAGGCCTCGATGCGCGCCATCAGCTCGGGCGGCTGCGACAGGGCCTCCTCGATGGCACCTTCCAGCGCTTCCACCCGCGTGACATCCAGCAGATGCGACCTGTCGCCACGGCTCTGGTTGCGGAAGGTCACCACCGGCTTGTGCTGCAGCAGGAACATCAGCATCACCGAAGAGGTATCGCACACCATGACATCCGAGCTGCGCAGTAGCGGCAGGATATTGCGGGTGTCGATGAAGCTCAGGCTGTGGTTCTCCAGCGACCGATAGGCCTCCACCACCGCCGGGTCCATCTTGGGATGGAACTGGATCAGCCACTGCCACCGGCCGGTATCGCGCAGGCGACGCACGGTTTCCAGCAGTTGCGCTGCCGCGCTCAGTCGCGGCGTAAAGGTCGAGCACAGCAGGATACGCGGGCGGCCATCCGCCGCCGGCAGCACGGGCTCACGCCCGGCGGGTATCTCAGGACGGAACAGCGGATCCAGGGCCGGCCAGCCGGTTTCGACCACCCGAAAGTGGCCATGACGCGAGGCACGCGCTTCGAAGCCACTGGTGCTGCTCGGCCCCTGGGTGCAGTAGAGATCGAAGCAGCCGCGAATATTAAAGTGTCCCCGGTCGTCGCTGCGCCCCGCCTTGGCCACGTTGAAGCCGTGAAACACCGCCACCTTCAAGCCGGGAATGAAGGACGGCACCATATTGCCCGGCACCAGCACCACCTCGGGCTCCCACGCCCTGACCTCGGCCACGTCCATCAGCCGCTGCTCTCCTGGCTCTAGGTGCCTCGGATCCACTTCCTCGCCGGCGAAGAACCATCGGGCCTCGCCGCCTCGCGCACGTATCGCCCACTGCAGCGGACGCAAGATAGAATAGGCATAGTTCTGCTCGGCATAGAGCAGAAAGCGAGTGGCCCTTGGCGAGGGTGTCATGTCGACTGTCGTGGTCATTATGAATTCTGATTCATCGGCGCGGCGATTTCGGACGAGTATGAATGATGAAAGTATTATGCGTGACAGATCGAGCGGATCGCCCCGAGACGGAACTGTTCGTCCGGCTTTCGAAACAGGTCGACAGGCTGGTGGTGATGTGCAACCCCGAGGGGCGGAACGCTTATATTCTGGCCGAGCAGAACATTCCCACGCTAGCGCTAAAGGTGCGTAGCCGGTACGACAGGGCAGCTACCACTGTCATTCGCGAGGAGCTTGAGCGCGGTGACTATGATATCGCGCACGCCTTCAACACACGAGCGCTGGCCTGCCTCCTCCGGGCCGGTCGGCGTACTCGTACCCGCCTGCTCGGGTACCGCGGCGTCACGACCGGGGTCAGCTATCTGCAACCGGAGTCCTGGCATACGTTTCTGCACCCCCGCCTGGACGGCATCTACTGCGTGGCAGAGGCGGTTCGCCAGGCACTGCTCGACACACGCTTTCTAGGCTGGCACCTCCCCGAATCCAAGCTCAAGACCATCCACAAGGGCCATGATCCGGCCTGGTATGACATGCCGCCGGCCGACCTGACGGCATTCGGCCTTCCACCGGAAGCCGTTCCGATCTGCTGCATCAGCCGCAACAGCGTCAAGAAAGGCATCATGCCCCTCATCGATGCCTTCGACCAGCTACCCGCCGACGCCAACCTGCACCTGGTGCTGGTCGGCTCGATCATCGACAACGCGGCGCTCAAGAAGCGCATTGCCACTAGCCCCTTTGCCGAGCGGATTCACTTCACCGGCTACCGTAACGACGTACCGGCCATCCTGCGCAGCTGCCGACTGCTGGTCTCGGCCTCTCAGAGCGGCGAGGGGCTACCACGGGTGATCATCGAGGCGATGTCGGTGGGCTGCCCGGTGGTGGCAACCGATGCCGGTGGCACCTCGGAGCTGGTGATCGACGGCCAAACGGGGCTATTGCTACCGCCTGGGGACAGCGCGGCAATGCGCGAGGCCATTCTCAACGTCATAGGCGATGAACACGCTGCCCAAGCACGAGCACGCAATGCCCTGGAGCTCATACGGGAATCGTTCAATGCGGAATTGACGGCCCAGCGTACCCTCGAGTGGTACGAAGAGCTGCTCGAGCGCTGACGTTCACCTGCGGCCAGGCACGGCGTATCGGCACCTATAACCGACTTGCGGCTGCTTGTATACTGGTTGGCCTGTGAATTCATGGCCAACGGTGCTTTCCCAATGACTCTCTCGACACCCTCGTCGACGCCCGACGCGGCGACTTTCCAGGGCCTGATCCTTGCCCTGCAGCAGTACTGGGCCGAAAAAGGCTGCGTGGTGCTTCAGCCCCTGGACATGGAGGTCGGTGCCGGCACCTTCCACCCCGCCACCTTCCTGCGCTCCATCGGTCCCGAGACCTGGAACGCCGCCTATGTACAGCCCTCACGCCGCCCCACCGACGGGCGCTATGGCGAGAACCCCAATCGCCTCCAGCACTACTACCAGTTTCAGGTGGTGATGAAACCCTCCCCGGCCGACCTCCAGGACCTCTACCTGGGCTCGCTCGCGCGGCTGGGCATCGATCCGCTGGTGCACGACATTCGCTTCGTCGAGGACAACTGGGAATCGCCCACCCTGGGCGCCTGGGGCCTGGGCTGGGAGGTATGGCTCAACGGCATGGAGGTGACCCAGTTCACCTACTTCCAGCAGGCGGGGGGATCGAGTGCTACCCGGTCACCGGCGAGCTGACCTATGGCCTCGAGCGCATCGCCATGTACCTGCAGAACGTCGATAGCGTCTACGACCTGGTGTGGGCCATCGCGCCGGACGGTTCTCGGGTCACCTACGGCGACGTCTACCTGCAGAACGAGCGGGAGCAGTCGGCCTTCAACTTCGAGCAGGCGGACGTGCCGGCCCTGTTCGGCGCCTTCGACCACCAGGAGCGCGAGTGCGCCAAGCTGCTCGAGGCCGGCCTGCCGCTACCCGCCTACGAGCAGGTGCTGAAGGCATCGCATACCTTCAACCTGCTCGACGCCCGCCACGCCATCTCGGTCACCGAGCGCCAGCGCTATATCCTGCGCGTGCGCACCATGGCCCGCGACGTGGCTCACGCCTACTACGCGTCACGCAAGGCCGCCGGCTTCCCCATGGCCTCCGAGGCCCTGCGTCAGGAATGTCTGGCCGACGAATCGCTTGCCGAAGAGGGAGATGCTTGAGCATGGCAGCCACCACCTTTCTGATGGAACTGGGCGTCGAGGAGCTTCCCCCGCCGCGATCGACACGCTCTCCGACGCACTCGCCGCGGGCATCCGCCGCGGTCTCGACGAGGCCGGGGTTGCCTTCGACGACGTTCAAGCCTTCGCCACCCCTCGCCGCCTGGCGGTGCAGGTCGAGGCGCTGGCCGACAAGCAGCCCGACCGCGAGACCGAGCGCCGCGGCCCGGCGTTAGCTGCCGCCTTCAAGGAGGGCCAGCCCACCAAGGCCGCCGAAGGCTTTGCCCGCTCCTGCGGTGTCGAGGTGGCAGACCTGATTCACCTGGAGACGCCCAAGGGCACCTGGCTGGGCTACCGTGAGCATCAGCCGGGCGAAGCGACCACCGCGCTGCTGCCCGGCATCGTCGCCAAGGCCGTGGCCTCCCTGCCGGTGCCCAAGAACATGCGCTGGGGGGCGTCGCGCATCGAGTTCTCCCGCCCGGTGCACTGGCTGGTCATGCTTTACGGCAGCGACGTGGTCGAGGGCGAAGTGCTCGGCGTGACGGCATCCCGCACCACCCGCGGCCATCGCTTCCATGCCCCCGCCGCCATTGCGCTATCCCATGCCGACGACTACCTGGCGACCCTCGAACAGGCCTATGTACTGGCCGACCGCGACAAGCGCCGCGAGCGCATCCGCGAGCAGGTACTGGCCGAAGCCGAGGTGCAGGAGGCCCAGGCGGTGATCGACGAGGAGCTGCTTACCGAGGTCAGCGGGCTGGTCGAGTGGCCCGTGGCCCTGACCGGCAGCTTCGACGAACGCTTCCTGGAGGTGCCGGCCGAGTGCCTGATCTCCTCGATGAAGGCCAACCAGAAATACTTTCACCTGCTCGACGACCAGGAGCGGCTCAAGCCGCTGTTCATCACCATCTCCAACATCGATAGCAGCGATCCGCAGCAGGTCATCGAGGGCAACGAGAAAGTGATCCGCCCCCGGCTGGCCGATGCCGCTTTCTTCTATGACATTGACCGCAAACGCACCCTGGCCTCGCGGATCAGCGAGTTGAACGGGGTGGTGTTCCAGCAGCAGCTGGGCACCCTGGCCGACAAGGCGCATCGTGCCGCGGCCGTAGCCGCCTTCATCGCGGGACGCATCGACGGCGATGTGGCCCAAGCGCGGCGCGCCGCCGAGCTGGCCAAGTGCGACCTGGTCACCGAGATGGTGCTGGAGTTTCCCGAGCTGCAGGGCATCATGGGGCGCTATTACGCCGTGCATGACGGCGAGCCCGCCGAGGTCGCCCAGGCGCTGGAGGAGCAGTACCTTCCCCGCTTCGCCACGGACGCCATCCCCGAGACCCGCACCGGCCGTGCCCTGGCACTGGCCGATCGCCTGGATACGCTGACCGGGATCTTCGGTATCGGCCAGCGGCCCAGCGGCACCAAGGACCCCTTCGCCCTGCGCCGTGCCGCCATCGGCGTACTCAACATCCTGATCAAGGGCGAGCTGGACCTCGACCTGCGCGAGCTCCTGGAACTGGCCGCCGCCCAGCACCAGGAGCTGCCCTATGCCGAAACGCTGGTCGACGAGGTCCTGGGCTATATGCTCGATCGGTTCCGCGCCTGGGCCCACGACGAAGGCATCGAGGCAGAGGTCTACCTCGCCGTGCGCGCCCGCCCGGTCACCCGGCCGCTGGACTTCGCCCGTCGCCTGCGGGCGGTCCATGCCTTCGCCCAGCGCGACGAAGCCGCCGCCCTGGCCGCCGCCAACAAGCGGGTCAGCAACATCCTCACCAAGCAGGGCCATTCGGGCGCGGGCACCGTCGACCCGACCTGCTCCAGGATGCCGCCGAGCAGGCGCTGTACGAGGCCCTGGCCGATCGCCGCGATGCGGTCATGCCGCTATTTGCCAAGGGGCACTACCGCGAGGCGCTGGACGCCCTGGCCAGTCTTCGCGCTCCGGTCGACGACTTCTTCGACCAGGTCATGGTAATGGCCGACGATGAGGCCGTGCGAGATAACCGCCTGGCACTGCTGGCCGCCCTCCAGGCGCTGTTCCTGGAAGTCGCGGATATCGCCCTGCTACCGCAGTAAGCCCGCTTAAGGCAGCCAAGAGGCCGACAGGCGATTGCCTGTCGGCCTTTTTCATTGCCACGACGCCAGGCGATGTTTCACGTGAAACATCCCGGGATGACCACAGCCACATGGGAGCGTGGCCCTCCCTTCGGTCGCCACCATGGATTGATGAGGCTGGGGTTCGCTTCTAGCTTTACTCCATAAGGGGGCGAAACGACCCGACCTTATCTTGGGACCTAATGCCGTACCTCCCCCGAACGGGGCCTTCGTACGCCTATACGTGGACATCCACCTAGGCCCCCAATCCGACTGGAGCCGTCCTCACCGGGAACGAGTCGAGTTCGCTCGATGGTGCGCTGATCTTGGCGCACAGCATGATGCGCTATCCACGGGCCCAGACGGGTCGGCCTGCCGACACAGGAGGCGATAATGAGCGACTATTACAACCTTGGTGACTACTCCCGGACGATCACTACCACGTCAGCGGACGCGCGATGCTGGTTCGATCGCGGCCTGGTCTGGCTCTACGGCTTCAACCACGAGTCGGCGATCGCGTGTTTCCGCCTGGCGCTGGAAGCCGACCCACAGTGCGCGATGGCGCAGTGGGGCCTCACCCATGCGGCCGGACCCAACTACAACCGGCCATGGGAGGCCTTCGAGGCGGAAGAGAAAACCGAGGCGCTGGCGATCGCCCTTCCCGCCGTCGAGGCCGCCACCGCACTCCTTGAACGCATCTCGCCAGTCGAGCGAGCACTGGTCCAGGCCGTTCGGCACCGGGCGCCGGAAGCGCCGGTGGATGAGTTCGGTCCTTACCTGGACGCCTATGCCGACGCCATGCGCGACGTTTATCGTGCCCACCCCGACGATCTGGACGTGGCCGCCCTCTTCGCCGAGGCCCTGCTGAACCGGACGCCATGGCAGCTCTGGGATCTGCCCACCGGCGAGCCTGCGGAAGGCGCGGACACCCTTGAGGCAAGGAGCGTGCTCGAGCGGGCCTTCCGCGAGCTCGAAGGTGCCTGGGACCATCCCGGGCTCCTGCACCTGTATATCCACCTCATGGAAATGTCGCCGCACCCCGAACTGGCCCTCCGGCACGGCGACCGGCTCTGTTCATTGGTCCCCGATTCGGGCCACCTGATCCACATGGCGACCCATATCGACGTGCTCTGTGGCGACTATCACAGCGTGGTCGTCCGCAACTCGCAGGCGATCGAGGCGGACCGTCGCTTCCTCGACAAGGAGGGCCCGGACAACTTCTATTCGATCTATCGACTTCACAACTACCACTTCAAGATCTACGGGGCGATGTTTCTCGGTCAGCCTACGCCGGCACTGGAGACCGCAGACGAGATGCTCTCGACACTGTCGGAGCCCCTGCTTCGCAAGATGGCAGACTGGTTCGAGGCCTTTGTCCCAATGAAGCAGCATGTGCTGATCCGCTTCGGGATGTGGGACGCCATCCTCGGGCAACCGCTGCCCGAGGATGGCGAACTCTATGCCACGACGACGGCACTGATACGCTATGCACGGACAGTGGCGCTGGCCAACACCGGCAGGCTCACCGAGGCCGAGGCGGAGCGGGACAGGTTCTTCGCCGCCCAGGCCGCGGTGCCCGAGAGCCGCATGCTGTTCAACAATACCGCCAGGGACATTCTGAAGGTCGCCGAACAGATGATGCTCGGCGAACTCGAGTATCACCGGGGCAACCATGACACCGCCTTCGCGCATCTGCACCGAGCCGTCGAGCTCGATGACACCCTGCCCTACGACGAGCCATGGGCCTGGATGCAGCCGACGCGGCACGCCCTAGGCGCCCTGCTGCTGGATCAGGGACGACTAGATGAAGCAGAGGCGGTCTATCGCGCCGATCTCGGTCTCGACAGTACGCTCAGTCGCGCCTGCCAACATCCACACAACGTCTGGAGCCTGCACGGGCTGTATGAGTGTCTCACCCGGCGCGGCGAGACGATCGAGTCGGTGCATATCAAGCAACAGCTGGAGCGGGCGGTGGCCCGAGCCGAAATTCCGGTGAGGGCTTCCTGCTACTGCCGCCGTCAGGCTGTCGCTGGTAGCTGACTGGGCTGGGGCGCCCATGACCTTGGAAACTGGTGTTTCACGTGAAACACTGGCCCTCGTCAATTGCCGAGTCGGAGACAGACGCTTGATGCCCTCGCCCTCAGCCACGCACCTGGTAATTCTCGACCGCGACGGAGTCATCAACCGTGACTCCGACGCCTACATCAAGTCCCTGGACGAGTGGGTCCCCTATCCGGCCGCCATCGATGCCATCGCCAGACTATCGCGGGCCGGCTGGACGATCGCCGTGGCCACCAACCAGTCGGGTATCGCCCGCGGCCTCTACGACGAGGCGACGTTGGCCGAGATGCATGCCGAGCTGGCCCGGCTGGTGAGCGCTGAGGGGGGAGCTCGCCCATATCGCCTATTGCCCTCATGGACCCGATGACGGCTGTGACTGTCGCAAGCCGCTCCCCGGCCTTCTGGAGCAGATCCGTCGAGCACTTGGCCTGGAATCCCTGGCGGGAAGCTGGATGGTGGGCGACAGCCTGCGCGATCTCCAGGCCGGCGAGCCCATGGGCTGCCAGCCTGTACTGGTACGCACCGGCAAGGGCGAGCGGTCCCTGGCCAAGCACCCCGAGCTGGCCGCGCCGGATAGCCCGGCACGAATCTTCGACGACCTGGCCGCCTTCGCCGACTGGCTGCTGGAAGGTGAACGCCCTTAGCCAAGTCCCCCCCTTCAACAAGAGGGCCCGGCGTCGAACTCGACGGCGGGCCCTCTCTTTCCTGCGCCTATCTGACGCCTAGCAACCTGTCGGACTTAACGCTGATCTGCTACAAAAACCGGGCTTTCTCGCGACGATCGGTCAAACCCGACAGGCTGCAGCAATCAGCGGTGTTTCACGTGAAACACCCGCCTTGGCCTATACATCGACCTACACATCAAGATTAGCGACCAGGGCGTTGCGTTCGATGAAGTCGCGGCGCGGCTCCACCTCGTCGCCCATCAGGGTGTTGAACATCATGTCGGCGGCTACGGCATCCTCGATCGAGACACGCAGCAGCCGGCGGGTATCGGGGTTCATGGTGGTCTCCCACAGCTGCTCCGGGTTCATCTCCCCTAGCCCCTTGTAGCGCTGGATCGACAGGCCGCGCTGGGCTTCATTCATCAGCCACTCCAGCGCCTCATAGAAGGTAGCCACCGGCTTCTGACGCTCACCGCGGGCCACGTAGGCACCCTCCTCCAGCAAGCCGTCCAGGGTGACGCCCAGTGCCGCCATGGCCCGGTAATCGGCGCTGGTGAAGAAATCGATGCCCCAGACGTAGTCGGTGCTCACGCCATGGGCGGTCAGCGTGACCGCGGGCAGGAAGAGCTCACGCTCGGTATCCTCCTCGAGTCGGAAGGTGTAGCGAGGGCCGCCTTCGTAGGCTAGCAGGGCATCCATCTCGCCCTGCAGGTAATCGATCCAGTTCTGCATGGTCACGCGATCCTTGAGGCTCGCCTCGCCTTCCAGGGTCGCTGCATGCACCACCTTGCGCAACACATCGTTGGGATAGACCCGCGACAGGCGGTCGATGCGCTTCATCACATCGCGATACTGGTTAACCAGCGACTCCAACTGAGTGCCCGATACGCCGGGGGCATCCGGGTTCACGTAGAGCCGGGTGCCGTCCATTGCCGTGGTGGTGAGGTAGTCGATCAGCGCCTGCTCGTCCTTGAGATAAGTTTCCTGCTTGCCGCGCTTGATCTTGTAGAGGGGTGGCTGAGCGATGAAGACATGGCCGCGTTCGATCAGCTGTGACATCTGACGGAAGAAGAAGGTGAGCAGCAGCGTACGAATATGCGAGCCGTCCACATCGGCATCGGTCATGATGATGATGGAGTGGTAGCGCAGCTTGTCGGGATTGAACTCCTCGCGCCCGATGCCACAGCCCAGGGCAGTGATCAGAGTGCCGACTTCCGCCGACGAGAGCATCTTGTCGAAGCGCGCCTTTTCCACGTTGAGGATCTTGCCCTTGAGCGGCAGGATGGCCTGGGTGCGTCGATCACGCCCCTGCTTGGCGCTGCCGCCGGCGGAATCCCCCTCGACCAGGAACAGCTCGGAGAGGCTGGGATCCTTTTCCTGACAGTCGGCCAGCTTGCCGGGCAACCCGGCGATATCCAGCGCCCCTTTGCGGCGGGTCATGTCGCGCGCCTTGCGCGCCGCCTCTCGAGCACGCGCCGCATCGAGCATCTTATTGACGATGGCCTTGGCTTCGTTGGGCTTTTCGATCAGGTAGTCGGCGAACAGCCGCCCCATCTCCTGCTCGACCGCCGTCTTAACCTCCGATGAAACCAGCTTCTCCTTGGTCTGGGAGGAGAACTTGGGATCCGGGACCTTCACCGAAATAATGGCGGTGAGGCCCTCCCGGGCATCGTCGCCCGAGGTGTTGACCTTGGCCTTCTTGAGCAGGCCCTCCGACTCGATATAGCCGTTGAGCGTGCGCGTGAGGGCCGCACGAAAACCGGCCAGATGGGTGCCGCCGTCACGCTGGGGATATTGTTGGTATAGCAGAAGATGTTCTCGGCGAAGGAGTCGCTCCACTGCATGGCCACCTCCACCTCGACGCCGTCTTCACGCACGGCATTGAAGTGAAATACCGGGTTGAGCACGGTTTTGTTGGTGTTGAGGTGGTCCACGAAGGCCTTGAGCCCCCCTCGTAGTGGAACAGCTCCTCCTTGCCGCTACGCTCGTCGATCAGGCGAATGGCGACGCCGGAGTTGAGGAAGGAGAGCTCGCGCAGACGCTTGGCCAGGATATCGTAGTGGAACTCGATATTGTGGAAGGTCTCCGATGAGGGCTTGAAATGGATGCGAGTTCCGCTGTTCTCGGTCTTCCCAACAATGGAGAGGGGGGCCTGGGGCACGCCATGCCGATAGATCTGCTCGTGGACCTGGCCGGCCCGCCAGATCGTCAGCTTGAGCTCTTCGGAAAGCGCATTGACGACCGACACACCGACCCCGTGCAACCCGCCGGACACCTTGTAGGAGTTGTCATCGAACTTACCGCCGGCATGAAGGACCGTCATGATCACTTCGGCGGCCGACACCCCTTCGCCCTCATGGATATCCGTAGGCACGCCGCGGCCGTTGTCGCTGACGGTCACGGACTCGTCGGGGTGGATGATCACCCTGATCTCGGAGCAAAAACCGGCCAGCGCCTCGTCGATGGAGTTGTCCACCAGCTCGAACACCATATGGTGAAGGCCCGTCCCGTCGTCGGTATCGCCGATGTACATCCCGGGACGCTTGCGTACGGCATCCAGCCCCTTGAGAACCTTGATGCTCGTTGAGTCGTAAGCCTGCTCGCTCATTGACTACTCCATCATGAAGTCTATCTGTGCCCGAGGCACCAGCTGCCCTGCCCCTCGGCCGAGTGTTTCACGTGAAACATTGCCACTGGGGTCTGGGGCTCCCAAAGCCCCGACAGGGCATCGTGTTCAACGCTTGTGATGAATGCCTGACAGGCCATGGCCTCCAGCAGACGGCAAAAAACACGCCGGTGGGCCACGTCGAGCTCGGCCGGCAGGTCATCGATCAGGTAGAGGCAGGTACGGCCGGTCGACGCCTCCAACAGCCTGCCCTGAGCCAGTTTGAGCGCGCTCACCACGAGCTTCTGCTGACCGCGGGAGAGCACCTCCACTGCCGGATAGCGGCCCAAACGAATGCGTAGATCGGCACGCTGCGGCCCCTGCTGGGTGAACCCCATCTGATGGTCCGTGGCACGCCCCTGCTCCAGCACCTGCAACAGGCTGCGCTGCCGATCCCAGCCGCGGGCATAGCGCAGGGTTAGCCCCTTCACGTCCAGCAGGCTGGCCAGGGTCTCCTCGAAGACCGGCAGGAAGGCCGCCATCCACTCGCTGCGCAGGGCGTCGATTCGTTCGCCCCAGTCGGCCAGTTCGCGCTCCCAGGCCGCCAGCGAGTCGCTGTCCATTCTATCACGCCTGAGCAGCGCATTCCGATGTTTAAGGGCGCGACGCGCCCGCCGCCAGGCGTCGAAAAAGTCGTGTTTCACGTGAAACACACCCCAGTCAAGAAACTCCCGTCGTCCCGCCGGGGGGCCCTCGAGCAGGCGAAAGGCATCGGGGTTGACCAGCTGCAGCGGCATCGCCTCTATCAGGCGCGCCAATCGATCCACCCGCTCCCCTGCCATCCGCATCTCCAGCTCGGCGGCATCCCGGGCCCGGCGGATCCCCACCGGTAGCGGGGGTCGCCGGCGAGCCGGGCAAAGAGGGTCATCTCCGAGGCATCGTGCGCAATGGCATGTTTTAGTTGGCGGGTTCGAAAGGAGCGTCCCATGCCGAGCACATGGATACCCTCGAGCAGGCTGGTCTTGCCGCTGCCGTTGGCACCACTGATCAGGTTGATGCCGTGTCCCGGCGCCATGTCGATGGCGCCAAGATTACGCAATCCACTGAAATTCAGGTGGTTTATTCGCATAACAGCGATGGCGCTCGGGGCCGTGGGTGGCGCATGCGAGGCAATGCCAGTCGCGATCAGAGCCGCATGGGCATGACGACATAAAGCGCATCACCACCGCCGGGCTCTTCCAGCAGGGCACTGCTGCTCGAATCGGAGAGGGTCACCTGCACCCGATCCTCGTCCAGCACATTCAGCACGTCGATGAGGTAGCCGACATTGAAGCCGATCTCCAGGCCCGCTCCGCTATACTCGACGACCACGCTCTCCTCGGCCTCCTCCTGCTCGGGGTTGTTGGCCATGACCTGCAGATTGCCCTCCTTGAGATGCAGGCGCACACCACGGTACTTCTCGTTGGAGAGAATGGAGGTGCGCGACAGCACCTGACGCAGCTCGGCGCGGTCGGCCAGAAACACCTTGTCACCCCCCTTCGGTACCACGCGCTGGTAGTCGGGGAACTTGCCGTCGACCAGCTTGGAGGTGAAGGTGAAGTCGCCGGTGTGGGCGCGCACATGGCTGCTGCCCAGGGTCAGCGTCACCGGCTCATCGCTGTCATCGAGCAGACGCACCAGCTCCAGCACTCCCTTGCGGGGCACGATCAGCTTGCGAGCCGGCTCGACCTGGATCTCAGCGGGCCCCGAGCAGACCGCCAGGCGGTGCCCGTCGGTGGCCACGGTGCGCACCAGCCCGGCACCCAGCTCGAGCAGCATGCCGTTGAGGTAGTAGCGCACGTCTTGCTGGGCCATGGCGAAGGAGGTGGCATCGATCAGGTGTTTCAGCGTGCCGCGCGGCAGGCTCAGCTCGATGTCGCCCTGAGCGTCCTCGATATTGGGGAACTCGGCCACCGGGAGGGTCGACAGGGTGAAACGCGAGCGCCCGCTGCGCAGTACGGCGCGCCCCTCTTCCAGGCTGAACTGCAGCTCGGCCTGATCCGGCAGCGACTTGCAGATATCCATCAGCTTGCGAGCGGGCACGGTCGCCGCCCCCGGCACCTCCACCTGAGAGGCGGCGGTCCGCCCGATCAGCTCGACTTCCAGGTCGGTGCCGGTCAGAGCCACCTGATCGTGGTCGACCTGAATCAGCACATTGGACAGCACCGGCAGCGTCTGGCGGCGCTCTACCACCCCGGCCACCAGCGCCAGCGGCCGAAGCAGGGCTTCGCGGGATATGGAAAACTTCATGTCGGCTCCACGTCTAGTCCTGAAGAAGGGTGACAGGCGGTTGGTGTCCTTGCGCCTAGCTGGTCAGCAGGCGCAGCAGGTTCTTGTAGTCCTCGCGGATATCCGCGTTCTCTTCCTGCAGTGCCTGAACCTTGCGACAGGCATGCAGCACCGTGGTGTGATCGCGCCCGCCGAAGGCATCGCCAATCTCCGGCAGGCTGTGGTTGGTGAGTTCCTTGGCCAGCGCCATGGCCACCTGGCGCGGCCGCGCCACCGAGCGCGAGCGACGCTTGGAGAGTAGGTCCGCCAGCTTGATCTTGTAGTACTCCGCCACCGTGCGCTGGATGTTGTCGACGCCCACCTGCTTGTCCTGCAGCGCCAGCAGATCCTTGAGCGACTCCCGTATGAAGTCCTGGGTAATCGGCTTGCCCATGAAATGCGAGTCGGCAATGACCTTCTTCAGCGCTCCCTCCAGCTCACGCACGTTGGAGCGGATCTTCTGGGCGATGAAGAAGGCGGCATCGTGGGGCAGATCGACCTTGGCCTGGTCGGCCTTCTTCATCAGGATCGCCACTCGGGTTTCCAGCTCGGGCGGCTCGATGGCCACGGTGAGGCCCCAGCCGAAGCGCGACTTGAGCCGCTCCTCGACGCCGCTGATCTCCTTGGGATAGCGGTCGGAGGTCAGGATCATCTGCTGGCCGCCCTCGAGCAGGGCGTTGAAGGTATGGAAGAACTCCTCCTGGGAACGCTCCTTGCCGGCGAAGAACTGGATATCGTCGATGAGCAGCGCGTCGACGCTGCGATAGAAGCGCTTGAAGTCGTTGATGGCGTTGAGCTGCAGCGCCTTGACCATATCGGCCACGAAGCGCTCGGAGTGCAGGTAGACCACCCGGGCGTTCTCGCGGCGCCCGGCCAGCGCATTGCCCACCGCATGCATCAGGTGGGTCTTACCCAGGCCCACCCCCCCATACAGAAACAGCGGATTATAGGCCCCGCCGGGATTTTCGGAGACCTGTCGAGAGGCGGCGCGGGCCAACTGGTTGGATTTACCCTCGACGAAGGTTTCGAAGGTGAAGTTGGGGTTGAGGCCGCTGCTGTGCTTGAGGCTGCCCTCTACCTGCACCTCGCGCTCACCGCCGGAGCGTCGAGGCCCGGCGCTCTCTTCCCGGAGCTGGTCGATCTCGCGCTCATCGCCGACATCCCCGCGAGGCGAGGTCTGGACGGCAGGGCCCAAAGGCGAGCGCGGGCTGGCCGATACCGGCGTCCCCAGCTCTCGGGGCTGCGGCATGGGCGCCGCTGCGCGACGGCTCCCGACGGTCAGCACCACTCTGGGCGGCTTGGCCGGGGCCAGCTCCCGAAGCAGCTCATTGATGCGCTTGGCATACTTGTCACCGACCCAGTCGCGCACGAAGCGATTCGGTGCCAGCAGCCGAAGCTCATTGGACTCCCCCTCCTCCGCCTGCAGCGGACGGATCCAGGTGTTGAACTGCTGGGCATTCAGCTCATCCTGCAGGTAATCCAAACACTGTTGCCAAAGAGCGAGCGACACGCGACCCCACCATCCGGTTGATGAATGACCGCACATTGTATCCTTGGCAAGGCAGGTTATCCACACGACCTGCGGCTCGATGACAGCCTGTGGAAAAGCTAGCCGCAGGCTAAGTCGGCTGCCAGCAGAAGAGGAGCGCCCCTGCCGGGGTGTGGATAACGTTGGCGAGAGGCGGTAATCACTGCACCGCTGGTCAACCGCTTGATCGCAGCTTTTCCACACCGAATCAATGGATATAGGCTATTGACCTAAAGAGCATTTCCAAGGATATCCACAGCTGGCGTCCCCAATATTAACCACAGCATTAGAAAACTCATGCCCAGCCGGGAACCGCAGCCGATGCCCGCTTCCTGCCACCCGGCCCAACGGAAAAATTGCACCCGCCGCCCGAAATCACTACAATTTCCGGTCTTGAACCGAATCTCTCCGGGTTCCAGCCAGGTACCCGGACGTTTCCTGTAAGACGTACCGTCCAAACACACCACGTGGGAATCAAGAGTTATGAAACGTACCTTTCAGCCCAGCGTTCTGAAGCGCAAGCGTGTGCACGGCTTCCGTGCGCGCATGGCCACCAAGAATGGTCGTGCCGTTCTCGCTCGTCGTCGCGCCAAGGGCCGCAAGCGTCTGAGCGCCTGATCGCGGTTTGCGCGTGTCCGGTCATCATGGCTTTCCCCCGCGGCTGCGGCTGCTGACCGCAGGGGATTACCGACAGGTCTTCGATCACGCTGCATTCAAGGTTCATGGCAAGGGGCTGATGGCCCTGGCATGCCCCAACGGGCTGGGCCACCCCCGCCTCGGCCTGGTCTTCAGCAAGCGCAACGTCCGCCGAGCCGTCGATCGCAACCGCCTCAAACGGCTTGCTCGAGAATCCGTCCGTCTACAACAGCACCGGCTGCCCGCCGTGGATATCGTGCTGCTGGCCCGACGGGGCGCTCATGAGCTGGACAACGCGACGCTTCACCGCCAGCTCTACGGCATGTGGCGCCGCCTTGAACGGGACGTTCACAAGTCGATGGCATCCTGACCGGATCCGCCGCCGCCCTCACGATAGCCTGCCCCGGGCAGGCTTTCGCTTATTGGCCTGCAATGCGTACCGTTCCAGCGGCATGTTCACTACCCACCGGGCAGAACCCTCATGGACGTAAAACGACTCCTATTGCTGATTCCACTGGCCGTGCTCGCCTACCTGATCGTCGTGCAGTGGAACCAGGACTACGGCCAGGTAACCCCTGAGCCGGAAGCCCCCACCTTCACGGCCCCTGCTCCCGGCGAGGAGACGGCGCAGCCGGACGATGACGACCTGGCCGTGCCTACCGCCCCTCGGGCAGAGGAGGAGATGGCGGGCGAGATGCCCAGCGAGCCGGCGCGCCCCGACGGGACCCGCGACCTGGTGGCCGTGGTCACCGATGTGCTCGACCTGCGCATCGACCCTCAGGGCGGCGACATCATCTATGCGGCCCTGCCCCAGCATCGCCTGACGCTGGATTCGGAGCGCCCCTATGTGCTGCTCTCCGACAGCGAGACCCGCAGCTATGTCGCGCGCTCCGGGCTGCAGCTCGACGGGCACTCTGGCCGCATCAGCTTCACGCCGGGTAACACCAGCTACCGGATGGCCGACGGCGAAGACCGCCTGGAGGTCGATCTCACCGCCGAGGTGAACGGCGTCGACATCATCAAGCGCTTCAGCTTCGAGCGCGGCCGCTACGCCGTGGATGTGAACTACTACCTGGCCAACAATACCGAGGAGCCGGTCACCGCTCGCTTCATCGGCCAGCTGGCCCGGGACAACAGCCCGGATCCCTCCAGCGGCGTGGCCCTGGGCATGAGCTCCTACCTCGGTGCAGCCTTCTCCTCGCCGGAGGATCGCTACCAGAAGGTCGACTTCGACGACATCCAGCGCGGCCGCTTCAATAACGTCGACGTCCAGGGCGGCTGGGTGGCCATCCTCCAGCACTACTTCGTCTCGGCCTGGGCACCGCCCCAGAACCAGCAGAACCTCTACTACGCCACCACCGACTCGCGCAACCGCAACGTGGCGGCGTTCGCCGGGCCGGTGAGCACGGTGGCCGCCGACGGCGAGGCGCGCCTGGGGGCGACCCTTTTCGTGGGTCCCAAGGTGCAGAGCTATCTCGAGGAAGTGGCCCCCAACCTGCGCCTGACCGTGGATTTCGGCTGGCTGTGGTTCATTGCCAACCCGCTGTTCTGGCTGCTTGACCAGATCCACAACATCGTCGGCAACTGGGGCTGGTCCATCGTGCTGCTGACCGTCTTGGTCAAGCTGGCCATGTGGCCGCTCTCCGCCAAGGCCTACAAGTCCATGGCTCGCATGCGCAAGCTGGGCCCGGAGATGCAGCGCCTCAAGGAGCAGTACGGCGACGATCGCCAGAAGATGTCCCAGGAGATGATGAAGTTCTACCAGAAGGAGAAGATCAATCCGCTGGGGGGCTGTCTGCCGATCCTGGTGCAGATGCCGGTCTTCATCGCCCTGTACTGGATGCTGCTGGAGTCCGTGGAGCTGCGCCATGCGCCCTTCATGTTCTGGATCCAGGACCTGTCGATCCGCGATCCGCTGTTCATCCTGCCGATCCTGATGGGCGCCTCGATGTACGTGCAGCAGCTGCTCAACCCGACACCACCGGACCCCATGCAGGCGAAGATCATGAAGATGCTGCCGATCGTCTTCACCTTCTTCTTCCTGTGGTTCCCGGCCGGGCTGGTCATCTACTGGGTGGTCAACAACATCATCTCGGTGGCCCAGCAGTATGTGATTACCCGCAAGATCGAAAACGACCCCAGCGTCGGCAAGGGCATGAAGACCAAGTAGCGCGGTCTTTCTCCCCTCACACCCAGACCCCCGCCCCGCGCGGGGGTCTGGCGTTTGGGGGCAGCGAACCGGACAATGAGCCCCAAGCCACGAGGAGAACACGATGCCCGAGCCCCTCTATGCGCCGGACACCATTGCCGCCCTGGCCACCCCGCCGGGGCGTGGCGGGGTCGGCATCATTCGCGTCTCAGGACCCGCCTGCGCAGCGATCGCCGAGGCGGTCGTGGGCCACTGTCCTGCTCCGCGCCGCGCCCACTACGGCCCCTTCCGGGGCGAGTCGGCGGTAATCGACGAGGGAATCGCGCTGTACTTCGCCGGCCCCCACTCCTTCACCGGCGAGGACGTGCTGGAGCTGCAGGGCCACGGGGGGCCGGTGATCATGGACCTGCTGCTGGAGCGCTGCGTCCAGCTGGGCGCCCGCCTGGCCAGGCCCGGCGAATTCTCCGAACGCGCCTTCCTCAACGACAAGCTCGACCTGGCCCAGGCCGAGGCCATCGCCGACCTGATCGACGCCAGCTCACGCAGCGCCGCGGAGAATGCCCTGCGCTCCCTGCAGGGAGAGTTTTCACGCCGCGTCGAGGCCCTGGTCACACGGCTCATCGAGCTGCGCATGTACGTCGAGGCGGCCATCGACTTTCCCGAGGAGGAGATCGATTTTCTCGCCGACGGCCGGGTCGCCGAGCGGCTCGCCGGCATCATGGCCGAGCTGGCCGAGGTGCGCGCCGCCGCCGGCCAGGGCGCACTCATCCGCGAGGGGATGAGCGTGGTGATCGCCGGCCGGCCCAACGCCGGCAAGTCGAGCCTGCTCAACGCCCTGACCGAGCAGGAGACCGCCATCGTCACCGATATCGAGGGCACCACCCGGGACGTGCTGCGCGAACATATCCACATCGACGGCATGCCGCTGCATGTGATCGACACCGCCGGCCTGCGCGACACCCCGGATGCCGTCGAGCAGATCGGCGTGGCCCGCGCCTGGGCCGAGATCGAAAAGGCCGACCGGGTGCTGCTGCTGGTGGACGCCGCCGCCACGGATGCCACCGACCCCATGGCGATCTGGCCGGAATTCGTGGCGCGCCTGGCCGACCCGTCGCGCTTGACCCTGGTGCGCAACAAGATCGACACCAGCCACGAGGCGCCCGGCATGGCGTTATCCACAGCCACCCCCATCGTGCGGCTATCGGCCAAGACCGGTGCGGGTGTGGATAACCTGAAGTCACACCTCAAGCAGGTGATGGGCTATTCGGCCACTACCGAGGGGCGCTTCTCGGCCCGCCGCCGTCACCTGGACGCTCTGGACCGGGCGAAGCAAGCGCTTACCAACGGAGAGGCCCAGCTGGCCGGTTACGGGGCCGGGGAGCTGCTGGCCGAGGACCTGCGCGATGCCCAGCAGGCGCTTGGCGAGATCACCGGCGAGTTCAGCGCCGACGACCTCCTGGGAGAGATTTTCGGCAGCTTCTGCATCGGCAAGTAAGGGAAGCAGGCTCGGGGCTCAAGGCGGGACGGGTGGCCCTACTCCGCTACCCACCAATCGCTGCGATAGCGGCAGGCATCCCCCAGCAGCGGGGTGACCTGCGACATCGCCGCGGCCAGCTGTGCGTCGAGCCCCCAGGGCGGATTGACCACCAGCATGCCGCTGCCATGCATGCCCCGCCCCTGTCCTTCCGGCTCGCGCAGCACCACCTCGCTGCGCCACACCTTGGGCACCCCGCCGTCGCGAATGCCCTCCAGCAGGGCCCGGTGCCGCCCCGCCGCCAGCAGCGGATACCACACCAGCACCACCGCATGGCGCACCTTGCGCATCGTCGCCAGCAGCGTCTCGGCCACCTCGACATACTCCGTCTTGCGCTCATAGCTGGGGTCGATCAGCACGCAGAGGCGTGGCGTGGCGACCGGCAGCCGCTGCACCAGGCCGCTCAGCCCGTCCCCCTGCTGGCGCCGCGCGCCTGCCGGCAGGGGCAGCTCGGCCAGGTGGCCATGCTCGCCGGGATGCAGTTCGAAGAGCAGCGCCCGATCGGTCTCGCGCAGCGTCTCGACCAGCCACCAGGGCGAGCCGGGATAGTGGCTCAGGCGATCCGCCGCGGGCTGCGCCCGGCCGACCGCCGCCAGCCAGGCCGCCAATAGCGGATCGGCCGACAGCCGGTCTCGCTGCTCCCAGAGCGGCAATATGCCCTGACGGTATTCCCCAGCCTGCGGGTCTCCTCGGCCGCCAGCGGATAGCGGCCGCGCCCGGCATGGGCATCGATAAACGTAATAGGAGATTCTTTACGTAAAAGATACTGCTGGACGGCATAAAGCGTCAGATGCTTGTGCACATCGGCGAAGTTACCCGCATGGTAGGCGTGCTGATAGGAGAGCATGGCTCGGGCATCCTGGGAAACGAGGAATCAACGCAGTCGGGCCCGCTGCGCTGCGCGCGGCGGGCCCGACCCATGGCGTCCAGCGATGTCTTACTGCTGGAACTGAGACTCGATGGGGGTCAGAGTGATCTCCACCCGACGGTTCTGCGCCCGCCCCTCTTCGGTGGCGTTGGTGGCCACCGGCTGATGCTCGCCGTAGCCGGTCATGTAGAGACGATTACGGGCCACGCCCGTCTGGGCGAGATAATTGCCCACCGACTCGGCCCGACGCTCGGAGAGGCGCTGGTTGTAGGAGGCGTCCCCGGTGCTGTCGGTATGGCCTGCAATGTTGACCCGGGTGTCGGTGTACTGAGTCAGCACGGAAGAGACGTCGTTGAGGGCGTTGCGAGCGCTGGGCGTCAGCTCGCTGGAGTCGAAGCCGAAGGTCACGCTGCTCGGCATATTGAGGACGATGTCGTCGCCGCGGCGGTCCACCCCGATGCCGGTACCCTGCATGCTATCGCGCAGCTGCTGCTCCTGGCGATCCATGTAGGCGCCAATACCGGCGCCGGCGGCAGCGCCCACGGCGGCACCGATCAGCGCACGATCACGACGACTGGTGCTTCCGCTTCCCGACAGCGCCCCGGCAGCGGCCCCTACGGCGGCACCCACGCCGGCCCCGGTCGCCGTGCTGGACCGCTGGGTCTGGCCGGAGTAGGGATCGGTCGTCGCACAGCCCACCAGCAGGATAGCGGTGGCGACAGGGACAATCAGACGAACGGGTTTGAGCATGGAAATCTCCTGGATGGTCAGGGTGATGCAGATGTTGCGTCGACCTGATTCTCGGCGATCAGGTTCAGCAGCTCATTCAAGAATAATCAGACCTTGGGGCGAAGCTTGCAGTCGCTGGGCATCTTCCACAAGAAGTCCTTTTTTGCGAGCCTCGGCTAGCCGATCAAGGAGTACCGAGACCGGGCGCCCGGTATGAGCGGGCCAGTCCGACAGGGCACCCCCGCCACGAGGCGTAGGGCATTCATGGCAAACTCCAGCGGCAGCTCGGCCTCCTCCACCCGGGAATGTCCGGCGACAAAGCCTCTTGGATCCCGGCGGCGCCGCAGATAGGACGAGGGTTGACGAGTCTTCCAGCGCCGCTCGATCTGCAGCGGCTCGTCGCCCGTCTGAGCCAAGCGGCTCAGCTTCGCGTGAGCCCCGGCGCCGATTCCCAGGTAGTCCCCAAAACGCCAATAGTTGAGGTTGTGGCAGGAGCGGCGCCCCGGGCGGGCATAGGCAGAGATCTCGTAGCGTGAGAGACCGGCCGCCTCGAGCCGCTCGTGGCCCAGGTCCTGGATATCCCAGAGCACTTCCTCCTGGGGCAGCCGCGGGGGATGGGAGTGAAACTCGGTGTTGGGCTCCACGGTGAGCTGATACCAGGAGAGGTGCTCGGGCGCCAGAGACAGCGCCTGGTCCAGGTCGGCCAGGGCGAGCGCCGGGGTCTGCCCGGGCAGGCCGTGCATGAGGTCGAGGTTGAGGTTATCGAAGCCGGCGCGACGCGCCTCCTCCACCGCCGCGCGGGCATCGTCCCCGCTATGGATACGGCCCAGCGCCGTCAGTTGAGCATCCTGAAAGCTCTGTACGCCCAGCGACAGCCGATTGATCCCCGCCTGGCGATAGCCGGCGAAGCGCCCTCGTTCCAGCGTCCCCGGGTTGGCTTCCAGGGTGATTTCGATGTCCGTGGCCAGCGGCAGCCGTCGGGCCAGCGCCTCGAACAGCTCGGCGTAGAAGGACGCCGACATCAGGCTCGGGGTACCGCCGCCGATGAACACGCTGACCAGCTCTCGCCCGGCGGCCAGCGGGAGATCGGCGTCGAGATCGGCGATGAGCGACTCCAGATATGCCGTCTCCGGGAGCTCGGCACCGCGCCCCACCCCATGGGAGTTGAAATCACAGTAGGGGCACTTGCGCACGCACCAGGGCACATGCACGTAAAGCGCCAGTGGGGAAGACCCTCATTGCGGCTAGCGGGAATCACGCGACCCCCGTCTCACGCAGCGCACTGACCAGGGCCTGGAGCGCACGCCCCCGGTGACTCAGGCGATTCTTGGCTTCAGCGCAAAGCTCTGCCGCGCTCATGCGCTGATCGGGCAGCCAGAACAGCGGGTCATAGCCGAAGCCCCCCTCGCCCCGTGGAGCGAACAGCACTTCGCCATCCCAGCTGCGCTGCACGATCAAGGGCACCGGGTCTTCGGCATGGCGTAAGTAGACCAGCACGCACCAGTAGCGTCCGCTTCGCCGTCCTTCGGGCACCTCCTTGAGGGCCTCCAGCAGCTTGGCATTGTTGCGGGCATCGCTCTTCGGCTCACCGGCATAGCGCGCCGAGTAGATCCCCGGCTGGCCATGCAAGGCATCTACCTCGAGCCCGGAGTCGTCGGCCAGAGCGGGCAACCCGCTCACCCGACTCGCCTCCCGCGCTTTGAGCAGGGCGTTCTCGACGAAGGTCAGCCCGGTCTCCTCCACCTCGGGCACATCAAAGGCTGCCTGAGGTCTCACATCCAGCCCCAGAGGCTCGAGTAGCTGATTGAATTCTCGTAATTTTCCCGCGTTTCCACTCGCCAGCACGATCGCTCTGGCATACGACATTGACTTCACGTTGGACATTCCGGCCTCATCCAAGAGCAGATCAGATTTTATCCGCCTATTCTACCAGAACTCCCCACCACACTACCTGTAAAGAACGTCTTACTGAGCTGACAGTCATCTCCGCTGGGTGCAGATGCACATAAGCAAAAGCAAGGTGCAAAGGCATCATGATGAGTAAGATAAAGTACATAAGCATGATGTATCTAAACCAAGTTATCATGATGAAAACACAGAGTGGATACTGGGAAATTCATCGGGACGCCTATCCATAGAAAAAAACAATCATCAATGACCCCATAATTGATAAAATGAATTAAAATTTTTTAACAAATCGTTACTTTTGGGCCATACTGTGTAAGCCAGCTCAACCGTTCCCATTAACGGATAAATAGCTGCCGATCATTTTTTTAGTATCGGATTACTCAGCGATACATGAAAAATAATTAAATCAACAAGAATAGGTGCTAGTAAAATAATGCTTTCCAAAAACATGGGCCAAGGGTAAGTTTATCGGAGAATAAACATGGACTATCAAAATGTATCGGTGAAGCTAATAACCGATATCAACCCTCAATCACAGCTCTTCATAAAATATGTAGAGAAAAACTTGGGATTAAATATTGAATCCCTAAGCCCCAACTGTGAATACAAGAAAAATTCCAAAGAGGAAAAAACGCTAATCCTGCTCGATGCCGATCATGTCAATGATCGTCTAATGCACCACTGGCTAGGCATCGCCTCTGAGTCAGGGGATGGGATGGTATTAGCAGCATTCAATATAAAAAATGAAGATCAAGCAACACAACTTCTTACCACCCTACATTTACAAGGAATATTTTATAGAACCGACAGCCTCGACCTTATTTGCAAAGGTATCGAAAGACTGCTTTCCGATGAGTTGTGGATGACTCGACACCTGATGAACCGGCTCATCACATTCTACCGACGGCAGCAGCTAAACCTCTATCGCCCTGCATGTGGACTGACCAATCGTGAACTTGAAATAATTAGTCTTCTTAGCAGCGGATCAAGCAATACAGAAATTGCAGACCAACTATTTGTAAGCGAGCATACTGTAAAATCTCACCTTTACAATATATTCAAAAAGATAAAGGTTCACAATCGAATTCAGGCAATGAACTGGGCAAGGGATAATTTGGGGTTGGCGATGATCTGTAACAATTTAGCGAATGAGTATGAAAAATCCGAGAAACGTCAGAACAGCCATCGCTGAAAACCAAGCATATCAGCTCCCTAGACTTGAGCGGCTATATGACAGGTGAATATGCCATGGAAGAAACTGGCGATAACATCTTAATCATTGGTGATAAATTACCAAGCACCAAGATTCTCATGAACAAGCTTTCCACTCAGGGTTGGAAAGCCAATTTAGTTGACACCCTGATTATATCACCAGATCTAGAAAAGCAGCTGGAGGAAGCTGCAGCAGGCATTGTCATCTTCAGCGACCAATCAATCAATGCGATTGAAGATATTGAAAAAATAATCTGTAAAAGCAAAATCGAGTGGATCGCCATACTTGAGAATCACGACCTAAGTCACCCAGCAATAAAAAATGTCCTTAAGAAGCTTTTTTATGCCTATCATACACACCCCATACACTATGGACAAATTGAGTGTCTGGTTAGGCATGCATCCAAGATAAACTCCTACCAAAGTAACTCAGTGGTATCCACAACTGATGATTACAAGTTCAAGATGGTAGGAAAATCTTCCGAAATGGAAAAAACACTTTGCACGATCAGCAGGGTTGCCTGTGTCGAAGCACCGGTATTCATCAGCGGAGAGTCAGGCACAGGAAAAGAGCTTGCTGCTCGTTCTATCCACGATCTATCGAAACGTAAAACAGGTCCCTTCATTGCTGTAAACTGCGGCGCGCTACCATCTGAGCTGATTCAATCGGAGCTATTCGGTCATGAAAAAGGAGCTTTCACTAGCGCTAATCAGAGAAAGATTGGTCGTATAGAGTCGGCTTCGGGTGGCACGCTTTTCCTGGATGAAATCGGTGACCTTCCTCTCGACATGCAGGTCAATCTTCTCAGGTTTCTTGAAGACCACAAGGTACAGCGAGTTGGAAGCATAGAAGAGATACCCGTGGATGTTAGGGTGCTTGCTGCTACGCATATCGATTTGGAGCAAGCAGTCAAAGAGGGGAAATTCCGTGAAGACCTGTACCACAGGCTCAATGTGCTTCAAATCTCCATCCCACCATTAAGAGAACGACAAGAAGACATTGAGATGCTTTGCAATTACTTCTTTGAAAAATTCAAGGGTGAGAAATCATCCCGAGTTAAAGGATTCAGCAAAGAAAGTATAAAACGTATGAAAGAGTATGCATGGCCAGGAAATATTCGCGAGCTCATCAATCGCATCAGAAGAGCCATGGTCATGAGCGAAAGCCGACTCATTAAGCCCGAGGACCTGGGGCTTGAGCGGCGCCACTCGTATAGACAACCACTTTCGCTCGAAAAAGCCAGAGACATGGCCGAGTGTGAAGTAATAAAAGCCGCACTTGCGCGGAATAAAAACAACATCCAAAAGGCATCAGCCGAGCTTGGTATCTCACGTGTCACTCTCTACCGCTTAATTGAGAAGCATGGAATAACCCGGAAAGATCAGAAGAGCGAGACTCGGTTGGAAGACATCTCTAGCGGATCTTCTTATCGAAAGGTATCAACGCTATGAGGAATTAAACATGAAAGTATTAACCATAAGTCCAGGATGCACCGCAGCCTGACTGAACCTCAACAAAAGGGGGCATAATAGGCCCTACGCCGCATCATCAAGGGGAAGGAACTAAAATGAAAATTTTGAAAAAGCCAGTATATATACCAAGTGCACTGACAGTGGTATTTTCCAGCATTGCTTTTGGCCAAAGTCAAACAGGCATCGATCAGGGTATCAATGTACAACCTGTCGGTCAGCCCCCGCCCGTGGAACAGGCACAGCCGGAAATAGCTGGCGTCCCGGATATTGGCGGTGTATTAACACCACGAGGACGATTGGTTCTAGAGCCAGAACTTCAATACTCACACGCTAGCGTTAATCGGATCACTTTTCGAGGAGTGGAAATTCTCGAGACACTGGCCATTGGTGCACTTGCAGCCGAAGACACGGATCGTGACACTTGGACGGCATCCGTAACGGCACGTTACGGTGCCACTGACAGGCTCGAGTTAGAAATGAAGGTTCCCTATGTCTATCGCTATGATACTTTTAGGGCAGCAGGACCTTCTCCCGTTGGCCCACAGGGTGCGCTCGAAAGAAATCTTAGCGGAGATGGGCTTGGCGATATTGAGCTAGCAGCCCACTACCAGCTCAATCAAGGGCGAGGAAATACACCATTTTTCATTGGCAACCTGCGTTATAAATCCAACACTGGCGATGGCCCCTTTGATATAAGAAGAGACTCTGATGGAGTCGAGCGGGAGTTAGCTACGGGCTCTGGCTTTCATTCCATCGAGCCCAGCATTACGGTGTTGTTCCCTTCTGATCCAGCCGTATATTTTGCTAACATCGGCTACCTACACAATTTTAAGGAGAGTGTTAACCAGCTAATTCGCGTAGAGGACGAAGACAATGATGCGGATGACTTTTTCATTACTAAAGTCGATCCGGGTGATGCCGTTCGCATAAGTTTTGGAATGGCCTATTCAATCAACCCAAGGAGCTCTTTCACTTTGGGCTACAAGAATGATTTTATTGACAGAACCAAGACAACTTTTGAACAAAACTCAACTCGAACCACACAGAAGTCAAGCACTCTGAATGTTGGCTCAATGCTGTTAGGCTGGTCCTATCAGCTTAATCAGGATACAGCACTCAACCTAGGACTCGAATTTGGCGTAACTGACGATGCTCCTGATGTAGCGCTAACATTCCGAGTCCCGTTTGGAATGGATTTATTCTAAAGTTCAAAGCGTAATAGAGCAGCTAAATTATTTAGCTGCTCTATTACCTCAGAGAGAATAATAAAAAAAGCTGTCATTAAAGACAGCTTCTTGCATATAAACAACAAGAGCCTAGAACCCTTGGATTGACCTGATAATTGCTTCCCTTTGTCTCGCTGACCTCAGGTCGGAAATGTTATTAACCCCAATTTGAACATTGACAATATTCTCAATTGTCATTCCTGATGCATTGCTGACTGTTGTACTTGTGATGGCATTACGAGTGATATTATGCAACATGGCTGTAAAGCCTCTATGATCATTCAATACGACACCAGAGTGATTAGCCAACCCCTGAAGATTAATGCCACTTGGGGTGGTATCGACTACTGATTTTCCCGTCCCTCCCCTACTTGTATTAATTGACTTTCGAAATTTTTTGCGACACCCCCAACGGCTGAACTAGCCGTATCACTAAGCTGCTGTGAAATAATTTGCGGGCCGGATTTAGTCAGCCTGACAGATGTCTCATATCTAATATTATCCATCATGCTTTTCATCGTGACGCCAAAGCTTAGCTCCATGCCGGAAATGCTGAACCCACCTCGCATCTCAGAAAGTACATTATCATCAATCACCACACCACGATGGAAAATATCATGTGAGTGATTGACTAATGGACCATTCGACATGTAGCTCTCATTTTTCATTAGTGCATCTGCAGCGACTAATGAGCTAGATGATAGTAGCAATCCGGCCAAGCAAAAAAGACCCCGTCTCGGGGCAGAGAAACGATCAAACAAATGGGCGTTCATGGTTAGCAACTCCTCTCATTATGCTACCTACCCAATTCATTAGTTCCAGGCAACATCAGCATGCTCGACCCAACGCCTGTACGGCGAACTCCCTGTGACAAGGGTGATTCGGGACGTACACGCCAGTCTTTTTCATGGTTGAAGTACTGCTGGGCAACTTCAAGCTCTGCTCGGGCGCCAAGAACAACGCCATTCCATAGTTTTTCAAAACGATCAATCGGTACCACCATGGTGCCCGCCGCCGGGTCGCCCACCAGGATATTGTGTTCATCGATACCTTTGACTACAACGAAATGTTTATAGCCTGCAGTATCGATCATCGTAATTCCCGGCACGCCAATATTCGTAAAGTCTCTCAAATCGATACGAAAACCATCAGAGTTGAGGCCTTCACGATCCAGGTACTGCTTCATATCGAGCATGGAGAAACCATAGGTCTCGATCTGCTCTCGGTCGCCGTGCTCCAGCATCCACTCAAAAACTTCCGCCTCGGTAGTGGGGCGGTCGTAATGGTAGGTAAGGAGGGTCGCAACAGAAGCCGATCCGCAGCTGTAATCGTACTCCTGCCTGACTACCCGCTCCCAGCCGATTTCCTGCAGGCTCTGGGCTTCTACCTGAAAGCTTCCAAAGTGGCTGGAAATCATAACAGGTCCTGCCTGAACCGTTAAGGTCGCGCTTCCCACTGCCAGCGACGCGATGAATACCGGAACATGTCGTAGCTTTCGCATGGGAACTACTACTCCTCATATCATTAATGAGAGAAGTAACGGATATCGCGTGAAATGATGTGTCATTTTCCGCCTGGCGTAGCCTTAATACTCCGATAGCAACGTACTAGGCTGACCGCCAATCCACCATTTTTCAGTCGCTTATACACGTCGACCTTCTCATCACTCTTCGATATAGATACCGCTTCAGGTTGGCCATTAATTTCCAACATTGCCAATGACAACGCTGATACCGATGGCATTGTTGATGGCATTACCACTACCGCTGACAGCGTTGAATATTCCCGTTCCGCTGTAAAAGCCCATTGCATTGTTTTCGAAAGTGATATTTCCAGAAATCATATCTCCATTCACGACCTGGAAGTTCGGATTATTGACAGTGGCACTCATATTTTGAATGCTTTGAGCTGCATTCACATGGAAGATATGTATGCCATCTTTGCCGCGATTGCTTTCCAGTTCATGCTGATCCAGAGTAGGCATGGCGTTGAAGCCGACTTGTGGCGTATCACTGGCTGCCGCCCCACCAATGATACCCAGTGACAACCCAGCCACCGCCAGCATCGAAGCAGGCCAACCCTGCAGCCGGAGTGCCCTTAGCGAAACGGTGGTGCATGCTAGTGCCTTCATGGCCTGGTCCTCCAGGTACCTGATCCATCCAGCCTTCATCACGGGAGCTGGCGGAGAGTCTTCCCCGCCAGCTCCTGGCCTTACCGGCTAAGCACAGAGCCTAAGCGTTACGCCAGACTCAGTTGCCGATCCGGACATTGCTGTGAGCCGCCACGTTGGTTGCAGCCTGCTGGGAGTTATAAAGACCAGTGGTGGCGTTGACGTTGGCGATACCGCCATACTGGCCGCCAGCAGCAAGCGACACGTTCACATTGCCGGTCCTCAGCACCGCATTGCCACCGGCACCGCCAGCACCGCCAGCACCGCCAGCACCGCCCATGGCTACGGCATCGCCGGTCCAGCCTTGAGCACCGCCGCCGCCGCCGCCATTGCCAGCGCCACCGTCACCGCTGGAAGCGGTAGCTTCACCACCCTCGGCGCCATCTCCGCCTTCGGCGTATCCCTGTGCAAAGCCGTCGTTAGTAGCATCGCCGCTGGCTCCACCATCGGCACTGGCTGAGGAGCGCGCTGTCGCATCGGCATCGGCTACCGCGGTGGCTTCTCCCTCTGCAGAGGCTTCCTGCTGACCACCGCCACCGCTCTTCTTGCTTGAACGCCGCTTGCTATCATGCTTCCCGGCTCCCATGTTATTGCTAGCAGCCACATCTTCTACATTAGCGTCGGCATCTGCAGCGGCTCCGGTACCATCGGCGCTGCTATCAGCATCTCCTCCATTAGCATTGCCTGTCTTAGCGGTTCCGCGGTTTCTGACCGTGTTGGTAGCCCTACCTCCGTCACCACCATCTCCAGCCTCGGCAGTAGCCCTGCTGCTACCGCCTTCACCATCGCCGCCATCACCACCTTCTGCCCAGGCATCGTTATAGGCAGTGGCAGAGCCGCCTCTTCCACCATCATCTCCATTACCACCGTCACCGCCTTCGATACGAATCTGATGACCGTTAACTTCGGAGTTCAGCTCCTGCTTGGCGATGACATAGGTGGCGGTATTGTAGGATTCGCTAATGGCCAGGGCATCGCCACCACGGCCGGTGGTACCACCATCACCGCCCATCCCGGTGCCGTCGCTGGCCCAGGCATCACCACCATCGCCGCCACCGCTGCCACCGGGCTTCTTATGGTGACGACGGCTGGTTTGAACTAGATCGTACAAACCACCACCTACATTACCGCCATTGGCATTGGCTTCGTTAGTGTTAGTGCCACTGCCACCGTTAGCGTTGCCGCTATCGCCGCCCGTAGCCGTAGCTGTCGAGGTGACGTGCTGATCGACATCCCCCTTGACGATACCGTTAGTGGGGTTGGCATGCGCAGTAGAGACCGCGAGGACCAGTGCCGCCAGAGAGGTACCTGCTACTACATAATACTTTTTCATGATCCTTACTCCGTGTCGTGTTGCTTTCACCCTTCATGTCTCTGCTGCGAACCTGCGGTAAGCCATGCCTATCGCCATGGGGTGCTCAGCATTCGCAGTCACCCAATACATCGCATAATGCGTGCCAGGACTGGCGACTGCATTCGCAACCCATTGATAAAAAAATGAATAAAAAGATTTCTACCGGTGGGAGTTATCACGGGAAGCGATGGCGGGCGTAGGATAAGAACGCAAACTGTTGCATCGATGTAACAAGGCCCTGCGGGGCCGCCGGGGCGAATCCCTTGATTGCGCAACAAAACAACAACTTACCTTAAGTAACCGTATGAGCACAGATTGGTTACAAGCCATTAACTCCCCAGCCCGTCGATTTATCCAGTATTAAAATCAAATGGTTATGTTGGAAAGACGGACCGGCGGCCGATTCACAATATGCCAAGGGAATGAAACAGCGGGGAAGGGCCGGCCCGACGGGCCGGCGCACCGGGTCAGCCAACCGGGAAGGATCTGCCCGGTTGGCTGGCCAAGGAGGAATCAGGGTCGGGTAAGGCGGGGAGCGCCGCCTTAGCCCTGACTGACGGCGAGGAAGGCCTTCTCGGCGGCGTCCAGGGTGAGCTGGATGTCCTCGGGGGTATGGGCGCTGGACATGAAGCCCGCCTCGAAGGCCGAGGGCGCCAGATAGACCCCCTGGTCGAGCATCGCCGAGAAGAAGCGGCGGAAGGCGTCGGCGTCGCAGGCGGTGGCCTGGGCGAAATTGTCGACCCGCGACTGCCCGGTGAAGAAAAGCCCGAACATGCCGCCGGCACGCTGGGTGATCATGTCGACCCCGGCAGCATCGGCGCGCTCCTGCAGGCCGTGGCAGAGGGTCTCCACCCGCTGGGCCAGGGCATCGTGGAAGCCCGGCTCGCGCAGCTTGTTCAGCAGGGCGATGCCGGCGGCCATGGCCAGCGGATTGCCGGAGAGCGTGCCCGCCTGGTAGACCGGCCCCAGCGGCGAGATATGCTCCATGATCTCGCGCTTGCCGCCGAAGGCGCCCACCGGCATGCCGCCGCCGACGATCTTGCCCAGGCAGGTCAGGTCCGGGGTAATGCCGTAGTGGGCCTGGGCGCCGCCCATGGCGACCCGGAAGCCGGTCATCACCTCGTCGAAGATCAGCACGCTGCCATATTCGTTGCAGACTCGGCGCAGGGTCTCGAGAAAACCCGGCTGCGGCGGAATGCAGTTCATGTTGCCGGCCACCGGCTCGACGATGATGCAGGCGATCTCGCTGCCGATCTCCTCGAAACAGGCCTCGACGGCGTCGGGATCGTTGTGGGAGAGGGTCACGGTATGCTCGGCCAGCGCGGCGGGCACTCCCGGCGAGCTCGGCTCCCCGTGGGTCAGGGCGCCGGAGCCGGCCTTGACCAGCAGCGAATCGGAGTGGCCATGGTAGTTGCCCTCGAACTTGACGATCTTGTCGCGCCCGGTGAAGCCTCGCGCCAGGCGGATCGCCGACATGGTGGCCTCGGTCCCCGAGTTGACCATGCGCACCATCTCGATGGTGGGGATCATCTCGCAGATCAGATCGGCCATGGTGGTCTCGATGGCCGTGGGCGTGCCGAAGGAGAGCCCCTGGTCGAGTCGCTCGCGCACCGCCCCCAGCACCTCGGGGTCGGCGTGGCCGGTGATCATCGGCCCCCAGGAGCCCACGTAGTCCACATAGCGCTTGCCCTCCACGTCATACAGGTAGGCGCCCTGGGCGCGTTCCATGAACACCGGCGGCCGATGCAGCCCCTTGAAGGCGCGCACCGGAGAGTTCACGCCGCCGGGGATATGCCGGCAGGCCTGTTCGAAGAGCTGTGCGGAAGTGGTCATGAATGCCTCGTTGCTGTCACGGATGGATGGAATCGAGTATGAGCGCGGCCAGGCCTGACGGCTTGTGGACAGAATCGGGGATAACCTCGGCACTAACCGTGAAATCCCGGTGATTGTCGGCCATCTTGCGCGTGCCGTCGCGTTATCCCCACATTCTGTGGGCCGCCGCCCGGCTTGGCCAGCCCCATGGCGCGAAAGGGGCGCCGGCATAGCCGCCGGTCAAACCGAGCGAGCGCCCGGCGGTCGCACAGTGCGATCGGGCAGCGACTGATCGTTGCCCGGCTGCCAGCCCCGCTCGAGGGCCTGCCAGGTGAAGGCCTGAGCCTGGCGACACGCCTCGCGCAAGGGCTCCCCCGCGCCAGCCGGGTCGCCAGCGCCGCCGCCAGGGTGCAGCCTGAGCCGTGATAACGCCCCGGCAGGCGCGGCCAGCGCCAGGCGTGGCGCTGGGTGCGGGTGTACAACACCTGCTCGACCCGGTCCGCCGGCACCTGGGCCTCGGGGTCGTCGGTGCCGGTCACCAGCACCGCCCCGGCGCCCAGGCCAATCAGCCGCCGCGCCCGATCGGCATCATCGCGCGCTTCCGGGCCGGCCAGGCGCGCCAGCTCGAGCCGATTGGGCGTCAAGATATCCACATGAGGAAGCAGTCGACGGCGAAAGGCGTCGAGCAGCCCAGCTGTGGATAACTCACTCCCGCCGCCGGCCTTAAGCACCGGGTCCACCACCGTCGGGACGCCGGGGTGCGCCTCGAGGATGGCCACCACCGCCTCCAGGCTAGCGGGGCTGGCGAGCAGCCCCACCTTGATGGCGGCGATCTCGAACTCGTCCAGCGCGGCGGCCATCTCGCCGATCAAGCGTGCCTCGAGGGGAATCACCCTATGCACGTCGCGACAGTTCTGTACCGTCAGCGCCGTAGGTACCGTCAGCGCCCAGCCGCCGCAGGCGGCCACGGCCTCGCGGTCGGCCACCAGGCCGGCGCCGCCGGTGGGGTCATGGCCCGCCAGTACCAGCACCACCGGCGGACGCGAAGCGGACAGGGTGTCGTCACTCATCAGAACGGCTTGAGCACGGCGAGCAGGACGATCGCCAGCAGGGCGAGCACCGGCAGCTCGTTGAACCAGCGGAAGAAGACATGGCCCTTGGTACAGCGCCCGGCGGCAAACTGCTTGAGATAGACCAGGCAGACATGGTGATAGCCCACCAGCAGCACGACCAGCAGCAGCTTGACGTGCATCCAGCCCTGGCCCAGCCAGGCCGGCATCAGGATCAGCAGCCAGGCGCCAAGCCCCACCACGGCGATCATCGAGGGGGTCATGATGCCGCGATAGAGCTTGCGCTCCATCACCTTGAAATAGTCGATGGCCTGCTGCTCCCCCTTGTCGCGGGCCATGGCGTGGTAGACATAGAGCCGCGGCAGATAGAAGAGAGCGGCGAACCAGGTCACCACGGCGACGATGTGTAGACCCTTGATCCAGAGATACATGGCAGTCCTTTCAAGCGGAGGGGGAAGCGTTGACGCGGTAGTAGCGCTCGATGGCACCGCGGGTGATGATACCGGAAATGCGCTTCTGCTTGGGCCGATGGCCGTGTTCCACGTAGAGCGCATCCACCGCCTTGTCGTTGAGACGCTCGAAGGCCTCCGAGAGCGTCGCCTGGAGGTGAATCGGCGCCATCTCCAGGCGCTGGCCGGGAACCTCCAGCAGATCGATCAGCTCGCCCTCCGCCGTGGTGGCCTGCTCGACGATGCCTTCGTTCATCAGCGCCCGCGCCAGGTCCGCCGCCTTCAGCGCCAGGGTCGGCTTGTCGTCGGTGGAGCGCATGATCAGCACCCAGACCGGCTTGGCCTCGAGCAGGCGACGCGCCTGCTCCCGGGTCACCATGCGCGGCGTGCGCACCAGGCTGCGCTCCATCACCGCCGGCACCGAGACCCGCGACAGCGCCTGCATCAGCGGCTGCTGCAGCGGATGCAGGCCGTTGCGGGTCACGCTGATGAAGAAGCCGTCACAGCGGCACAGCTGGCGCGAGGTCAGCCCGGAGATCACCACCGCCAGCATGCCCGGCAGAATGATCTGGGGGTTGTGGGTAAGTTCGAGCAGTGCCATCAGCGCCGCCAGCGGCGCCTGCAGCACCGCCCCCATCATCGCCGCCATGCCCAGCATGGCGTAAAACCCCGGTTCGGCGGCCAGATGCGGCGACAGCCAGGCCCCGGCGAGCCCCGCCAGGGCGCCGGCGGCGGCGCCCACCACCAGCACCGGGCCGATGATGCCGATGGGAATGCCGCTGGCCACGGTGATGGCGGTGAGCAGCAGCTTGGCCACCACCAGCGCCAGCAGCACGTCCACCGCCAGCTCACCGGTCAGCGAGGCGGCCAGGCTGTCGTAGCCGATCCCCTGCACCTCGGGATACCACCAGGCCACCGCGGCGGTGGCCAGCCCCACCGCCCCCAGGCGCAGCCACACCGGCCAGTGATCGACCCGATGGCCGCTGCGCGAGACATGGATGAACAGCCCGGCCAGCAGGCCGATGAACAGGGCCGTGACCACGATCCAGGGCAGGTGGGCCAGCGACTCCAGGCTGACGGTGGGCACCTGGAAGGCCGGCTCCGAGCCGTAGACCAGCATCGCCACCAGCGCGCCCATGGTCGACGCCAGGATCACCGGCATGAAACCGGCGATGGTGTACTCCATCATCACCACCTCCATGGCGAAGATGACCCCGGCGATCGGCGTATTGAAAGAGGCGGAGATGCCCGCCGCGGTGCCGCAGGCCACCAGCACCCGCAGGCTGTTGTGGGGCAGGCGTAGGTGCTGCCCGAGGCCGCTGGCTGCCGCGGCCCCCAGATGGATGGCCGGCCCCTCGCGACCCGCCGAGAGCCCGCCGATTACCGACACCACGCCGACCCACCACTGGTTGAGCCAGTTACGCAGCGGAAAGCGCCCCTGATGATAGGTCAGCCGCTCGATGACGTGCCCCACCCCCAGCTTGCGGGCCGCCGGCGGCTGGCGCCGCAGGAAGCCCCCGATGATGGCCACCGCCAGCAGCGGCAGGGCGGCACGCAGCAGCGGCGAGAGTCCTTCGAAGGCTTCCGGGTCGCCGTCGGGCATGAAGGTGAAGGCGCCGAGCTCCAGCAGCAGCCGGAACCCGACCATCAGCGCACCGGTCAATCAGGCCCAGACGACCCCCAGCACGCAGAGCTGCGGCAGGGCATCCACATTGGCGAGCTGGCGACGAAAGCCTTCCAGGCTCGCATCGAAGCGCGGCAGTCGCGGCACGGCGGTGTTCCTGTGCGGCCAAGGTTGCGGACGGCTAGGGAGCCGCCCTGTCACTTGTGTATCATAACCCTTAGGCGTCATCCCAGTTCCGGGCGCCCCGCTGCTTCAGGCCACTGGCCTCAGGCCATCTACGAGAGGAGACCATCGTGATCAAGGTAGGAATCGTCGGCGGCACCGGCTATACCGGGGTCGAACTGCTCAGGCTGCTGGCCCAGCACCCCGAGGTCGAGGTCGAGGCCATTACCTCACGCTCCGAGGCGGGCATGCCCGTGAGCGACATGTACCCCAACCTGCGCGGCCACTACGACACGCTCGCCTTCAGCGAGCCCGACGCCGAACGCCTGGGCGCCTGCGACGCCGTGTTCTTCGCCACTCCCCACGGCGTGGCCCATGCCCTGGCCGGCGAACTGCTGGCCGAAGGAACCCGGGTCATCGACCTCTCGGCGGATTTCCGCCTGCGCGACGCCGAGGAGTGGGCCCGCTGGTACGGCCAGCCCCACGGCGCCCCGCAGCTGCTCGACGACGCCGTCTACGGCCTGCCGGAGGTCAACCGCGACGCCATTCGCCAGGCGAAGCTGATCGCCGTGCCCGGCTGCTATCCCACCGCGGTGCAGCTCGGCCTGCTGCCGCTGCTCGAGGCGGGACTGATCGATGCCGAGCATGTGATCGCCGACTGCAAGTCCGGCGTCACCGGCGCCGGGCGCGGCGCCAAGGTGCCCTCGCTGATGGCCGAGGCCAGCGAATCGATGAAGGCCTACGGCGCCTCCGGCCACCGCCACCTCCCGGAGATCCGCCAGGGGCTCGGCGACGCCGCCGGTGGCCCGGTGGGGCTGACCTTCGTGCCCCACCTGACCCCGATGATCCGCGGCATCCACGCCACCCTCTATGGCCGGCTGACCGGCGAGCCGGGCGATCTGCAGGCGCTGTTCGAGGCGCGCTTCGCCAAGGAGCCCTTCGTCGACGCGATGCCCGCCGGCAGCCATCCCGAGACCCGCAGCGTCAAGGGCGCCAACCTCTGCCGCCTGGCGGTGCACCGCCCCGGCGACGGCGACACCGTGGTGGTACTGGCGGTGATCGACAACCTGGTCAAGGGCGCCTCCGGCCAGGCGATCCACAACCTCAACCTGATGTTCGGCTTCGACGAGCACGCCGGCCTGGCCGCCCCGGCGCTGATGCCCTGATCTCACACCCCCAATCCCCAGCAAAAGTTGACCAATTTGCTGGGGATTGGGGATAATGGCCGGTCGAATTTTCTTATTCCCCTAAGGGAGGTGCCCATGAGCGGCGCAGAATCCTTCGTGCCCACGCCCATGATGCTCTCCGACGCCGCACGCAAGCGGCTGCAGGCGCTCGTCCAGGAAGAGGGCAACCGCGAACTCAAGCTGCGGGTCTATGTCACCGGCGGCGGCTGCTCCGGCTTTCAGTACGGCTTCGACTTCGCCGACGACGTGGGCGATGACGACGCCCTGATCGAATTCGGCGAGGTGGCGCTGGTCGTCGACGAGCTCTCCTACCAGTACCTGGTCGGCTCCACCGTGGACTACGAGGAGGGCCTGGCCGGCGCGCGTTTTCTGGTTCAGAACCCCAACGCCACCACCACCTGCGGCTGTGGCGCCTCCTTCATGGTCTGAGCCCGGGCGTTGACCGCTTCCCGTTCCCCGACTTGACGCTTTTCGGGATTCTCGCCAAGGTTAATCTGGCGAATCCCATGAAAATGTCCTATAACGGGGAACCCGATGAACAAATCTTTCGTTTCTTCCAAGCATTTCAAGCAATCTGCCCTGGCCACGAGCCTGGCGCTGGGGGTCGGCCTCTCCGCCGCAGCCTTCGCCGACACCCCCACGGTCAGCGTGGTCACCGACCCCAGCTTCGTGCCCTTCGAGATGATGGATCCCGATACCGGTGAGATGATCGGCTTCGACATGGACATCATCAACGAAGTGGCCGAGCGTGCCGGCTTCGAGGTCGATCTCACCACCATGGAGTTTGCCGGGATCATCCCCGCGGTGCAGACCGGCAGCCAGGAGATCGCCATCGCCGGGGTCACTATTACCGAGGAGCGCGCCGAGATCGTCGACTTCTCGGATCCCTACTACGATAGCGGCCTGCAGATCATCGTGCGCATCGACAACGATAGCGTCGAGACGGTCGAGGATCTCGAAGGCCTGTCGGTGGCCACCCGCATCGGCTCCACCAGCTACGACTTCCTCCAGGAGCACCTCGGCGACAGCGCCAATATCGTGCCCTACCCGGGCAACAGCGACATGTACATGGCGCTGCTCGGCCGCAACGTGGATGCCGCCTTCTACGACGCCCCCAACGTTGCCTACTTCTCCCAGACCCGCGGTGAAGGCCGCACCAAGGTGGTCGGGCCCCTCTACGCCGGCCAGCAGTACGGCATCGTCTTCCACAAGGGCAGCCAGTGGGTCGAGCCGGTGAACGCGGCCCTGGCCGAGATGCGTGAAGACGGCACCTACGCCGAGATCTACGAGAAGTGGTTCGGCGAAGCGCCGAGCGACGATTGATCGATCCGACGGCCTGATGGCCCCGCCCCCGGGCGGGGTAGACGCGGGGCCGGGTGGCCAGACCCCCGGCCCCGCCAACGTTGAGTCGTCCCGACTGCGGAGACACACGCGTGGAAGTCACCTTTCAATTCGACTGGGCGGCAGCGTTCCGGTCGATACCCCACCTGCTGCCCGGCATTCCCTGGACGCTGCTGATCTCCTTCGGTGGCCTGGCCATCGGGTTTTTCATCGGCATCTTCTTCGGCCTGCTGCGGATCAGCCCGATCCGCTGGCTGCGCTGGCCGGCGATCCTCTACATCGAGGTGTTTCGGGGTACGCCGATCCTGGTCCAGGTGCTGTTCATCTTCTACGGCCTGCCCCAGCTGCTCGGTGGGCCGATCAACGCCCTGACCGCCGGCATCGCTGCCATCGCGGTCAACTCCGGGGCCTATATCTCCGAGGTGGTGCGCGGCGGCGTACAGTCCATCGAACGCGGCCAGCGCGAGGCGGCCCTCTCCCTGGGCCTGTCCCGCACCCCAGGCGTTTCGCTTCGTGATCTGGCCCCAGGCCTTCCGGCGCATGATCCCCCGCTGGGCAACCAGGGCATCATCAGCATCAAGGACACCTCGCTGTTCTCGGTGATCGGCGTCGGTGAGCTGGTTCGACAGGGGCAGATCTACATCGCCACCACCTTCACCGCCCTGGAGGTCTATCTCATGGTGGCCTTGATGTATCTGGCCATCACCTGGAGCCTGTCGCTGCTGCTGCGCCAGCTGGAGCGTCGCGGCCTGGTGGGACAATAACGGGAGTCAGCCCATGACACAGCACGATACGGCGACCGCTCCCATCGTGATCATGGAGAAGGTCAACAAACATTTCGGCAGCCTGCATGTCCTCAAGGACATCGACCTGCGAGTCAAGCCAGGGGAGGTGGTGGTCGTCATCGGTGCCAGCGGCTCCGGCAAGTCGACCCTGATCCGCTGCATCAATGGCCTGGAGGAGTTCCAGCAGGGGCATATCGAAGTCGATGGCAACGAGCTCACGACCCACGGCAAGAGCAGCAAGGCCCTGCAGCGCATCCGCACGGAAGTCGGCATGGTCTTCCAGCAGTTCAATCTGTTTCCCCACCTGAGCGTTCTCGACAACGTGACGCTGGCCCCCATGCAGGTACGCGGCTGGAGCCGCGCGGATGCGGTGGAAACCGCCCAGCGGCTGCTCGAGCGGGTCGGCATCAGCGACCAGGCCGCCAAGTACCCCAGCCAGCTCTCCGGAGGTCAGCAGCAGCGCGTCGCCCTGGCCCGGGCCCTGGCCATGGAGCCACGACTGATGCTCTTCGACGAGCCCACCTCGGCACTGGACCCGGAGATGATCGGGGAGGTCCTCGATGCCATGCGTGAGCTGGCCAAGGAGGGGATGACCATGATCATCGTCACCCACGAGATGGGCTTCGCCCGCGAAGTGGCCGATCGGGTCATCTATATCCACAAGGGCGAGATCGCCGAGGAGGGGCCGCCGGAGCGCATCTTCGACCAGCCCCACGACGAGCGGACTCGCAGCTTCCTCTCCCGAGTGCTCAAGCACTGAGGCGACGCGGCCCACGGCCTAGACTCGTCTTCCCGCCGCGGAGACTCGCCCGACCCAAACGGCCCTGTCGCACACGACAGGGCCGTTTTTCTGCCTGTGGAAAAAAATTTTTCCCCACCCCCTTAAATCGGCCGCCAGGCCCCGGCGTTAGCGGCTTGTCTCGCACCCAGCGAGGTTGTTCACAGCCACGGTGACAAGCCCGGTATCCGTCGGTGGACAAGCGGTGTCCAACGACCGCTGTGGACAAGCGGCACTGTTGCCCACAGCCTCACCACCGCTCGTCCGCAGCCAGTCCGCCCTTTTCCCCGCCTTTCGCCAACAATCTAAGCTATTGATAAGATTACCAGATACCCACTTGTCCACGGATTTTGTCCACACCAGTAGTAACAACCACAACAGAACTTCTCTTTATATATAATCTGTTTTAATTAATGAGAGGCGAGCTAGGCTCCATGGACGTTCGAGGTGTGGAAAACCCTGACGATTACCCACAGGGGGTTTATACTGGCGGGCTGATTTCATCCCTGACTGACTGGAAGACGGCGCCGCGGCGCCAACGAGGTGCACCTTGGATTACCCCGACCGCTTTGACGTCATCGTCATCGGCGGCGGCCATGCGGGAACCGAAGCCGCCCTGGCCTCCGCCCGCATGGGCTGTCAGACCCTGCTGCTGACCCACAACATCGAGACGCTCGGTCAGATGTCCTGCAATCCCGCCATCGGCGGGATCGGCAAGAGTCATCTGGTCAAGGAGATCGATGCCCTGGGCGGTGCCATGGGGCTGGCCACCGACCTGGGCGGTATTCAGTTCCGCATGCTCAACGCCCGCAAGGGGCCAGCGGTGCGGGCGACGCGCGCCCAGGCCGACCGGGTGCGCTACAAGGCGGCGATCCGCGGGATGCTGGAAAACCAGCCCAACCTGACGCTCTTCCAGCAGGCCGCCGGGGACCTGATCGTTGAGCGCGACACCGTGCGCGGGGTGGTGACCGAAACCGGCATCCGCTTTTTCGCCGAGACGGTGGTTCTGTGCACCGGCACCTTCCTCGGCGGGGTGATCCATATCGGCCTCGACAGCAGCCGCGGCGGCCGCGCCGGCGACCCGCCCTCCAACGCCCTGGCCGAACGGCTGAGGGCGCTGCCGTTTCGCGTCGACCGGCTCAAGACCGGCACGCCCCCACGGCTCGATGCCAAGAGCGTGGATTTCTCGGTGCTCGAGGCGCAGCCCGGCGACACCCCGACCCCGGTGATGTCGTTTCTCGGCCGCCGCGAGATGCACCCGCGCCAGGTGAGCTGCCACATCGCCCACACCAACGAGCGCACCCACGAGATCATCTTCGCCAACCTCGACCGCTCCCCCATGTATTCCGGGATGATCGAGGGCGTCGGGCCGCGCTACTGCCCCTCAATCGAAGACAAGGTGCACCGCTTCGCCGACAAGGCCAGTCATCAGGTGTTCATCGAGCCGGAAGGCCTGGAGACCCATGAGCTCTACCCCAACGGCATCTCCACCTCGCTGCCGTTTGACGTCCAGCTGCAGGTGGTGCGCTCGATTCAGGGGCTCGAGAACGCCCATATCACCCGGCCCGGCTATGCCATCGAGTACGATTTCTTCGATCCGCGGGACCTCAGGCACTCCCTGGAAACCAAATTTATCCACAACCTGTTCTTCGCCGGGCAGATCAACGGCACCACCGGCTACGAGGAAGCCGGCGCCCAGGGCCTGCTGGCCGGGCTCAACGCCGCTCGGCGAGCCAAGGGCGCCGAGGCCTGGCATCCGCGTCGCGATGAGGCCTATCTGGGGGTGATGGTCGACGACCTGATCACCCTGGGGACCCAGGAGCCCTACCGGATGTTCACTTCCCGGGCGGAGTATCGCCTGCTGCTGCGCGAGGACAACGCCGACCTGCGCCTCACCGCGACCGGCCGCGAGCTGGGCCTGGTGGACGACACCCGCTGGGCGGCGTTCAGCGCTCGCCGCGAGGCCATCGAACGCGAGAGCGCACGTCTCAAGGCCAGCTGGGTGCAGCCCGGCACCGCCGCCGCCGAGGCCGTGGCGGCCAAGACCGGCAAGCCCCTCGCGCGGGAGTACAGCCTGATGGACCTGCTCAAGCGTCCCGAGCTCGGCTACGCCGACGTGGCGAGCCTGGTCGGTGAGCCTGTCGAGGAGGCCTCGGTGGCCGAACAGGTGCAAATCCAGGCCAAGTACCAGGGCTATATCGACCGCCAGCAGGAGGAGATCGACAAGCTCAAGCGCCATGAGGCCACGCCGCTGCCCGACGATCTCAACTATGCCCAGGTCGAGGGGCTCTCCCACGAGATTCGCCAGAAGCTCAGCGAGGCGCGACCGGCGACCCTGGCTCAGGCCTCGCGCATCTCCGGCGTGACCCCGGCGGCGGTCTCCATCCTCTTGATTCATCTCAAGAAGCGACGGCTTCTCGAGGACAACCGGGTGGCCAACGGATGAGTGACGCCGTAACGCCCAGCGTCATCGCCCGCCTGGATGAGGGTCTCGACGCCCTGTCCATCGACCTCGAAGCGTCCCAGCGCGATCAGCTGTTGGCCCTGCTGGCCCTGTTGCACAAGTGGAATCGCGCCTATAACCTCACCGCGGTACGCTCACCCGATGAGATGGTGGCCAAGCACCTGCTCGACAGCGCCGCCGTTGTGCCGTTCGTCGGGGACCAGGCGCTGCTGGACGTGGGTGCGGGACCGGGATTGCCGGGGTTGGTCCTGGCCATCCTCAGGCCTGAACTGGCCGTGACACTGCTCGACAGTAACGGCAAGAAGGTGCGCTTCCAGCGCCAGGCGGTGATGGAGCTCGACCTCGCCAACGTGACGCCGGTGCAGGCGAGGGTCGAGGCTCATGCGCCGCCCGGCGACGGCTACGGCCAGGTGATCTCGCGGGCCTTTGCCAGTCTCGGCGATTTCGTTCGCCTGACCGCCCACCTGCCCGCCCCCGGCGGGCGCTGGCTGGCGATGAAGGGGCCTGGTGCCGATGACGAGCTCGCCGCCCTACCCGAAGCGCTGGCGGTGAGCGAGCGCCATGTCCTGTCGGTGCCCTTCACCGAGGGGAAGCGACAGCTGCTGATCGTCGAGCGTCGAGGTTCCACCCACGGTCGCCCCTGAGGCGCCGTCACCAGGGAAGTGCGGAATGAGGGAGTCGCCCGTGACCAAGATTATCGCCGTGACCAACCAGAAAGGGGGCGTGGGCAAGACCACCTCCGCCGTCAACCTCGCCGCCAGCCTGGCGGCGCTGGACCGTCGCGTGCTGCTGGTCGATCTCGACCCCCAGGGCCATGCCACCATGGGCAGCGGGATCGACAAGTACGAGCTGGACGGCAGCGTGCTCGACCTGCTGCTGGGCGAGAAGACCGCCCCCAGGTGATTCTCGACTGCCCCGCGGCGGGCTATGCGCTGCTGCCGGGCAATGGCGACCTGACCGCCGCCGAGGTCGAGCTGCTGGATCGCCAGCAGGGCCGCGAGCGCTGCCTGGTGGATGCTCTCGGGACGGTGGCCGGCGAATACGACGTGGTGCTGATCGACTGTCCGCCGTCGCTGAACATGCTCACCGTCAACGCCCTGACCGCCGCCGACGGCGTGCTGATTCCACTGCAGTGCGAGTTCTACGCCCTGGAGGGGCTCTCGGCGCTGCTCGACACCGTGGAGCAGATCAAGGACAGCGTGAATCCGTCGCTGGCCATCTACGGCATCCTGCGCACCATGTTCGACGGCCGCAACAGCCTCACCCGGGATGTCAGCAAGCAGCTGCGCGACTACTTTGGCGAGGCGCTGCTCAAGACCACCATACCGCGCAACGTGCGGGTCGCCGAGGCGCCCAGCCACGGGCTGCCGGTGACCAAGTATGCGCGCTTCTCGCGGGGCAGCCAGGCCCATCGGGTGCTGGCCAAGGAGCTGATTCGCCGGCTGTCTCTGTGAACGCCGCCTGGTACCACCTTGCTGTGATGAGGGAAAGTCGATGACGCATAAACGCGCCCTGGGCCGCGGCCTGGATGCCCTGATCGGCGCCGGTGCCCGGCGCCGGGAAAGCCTCGAGCTACCCGAGATCGAAGCGGCGCAGCCCGATACGGCTGAGGCCGACATGGCCCCGGCGGTCGCCGACGAGCGTCTGGAGCGCCTGCCGCTGGGCCAGCTCAGCCGCGGCAAGTACCAGCCGCGCCGCGATATTCAGCCCGAGGCCCTGGAGGAGCTGGCCGACTCGATTCGCGCCCAAGGCGTGATGCAGCCCATCGTGGTCAGGCCCATCGGCGAGGCGCGCTACGAAATCATCGCCGGTGAGCGTCGCTGGCGTGCCGCCCAGCTGGCCGAGCTCGATACCATCCCGGCGGTGATCCGTGAGGTCAGCGACGAGGTGGCCCTGGCCCTGGCGCTGATCGAGAACATCCAGCGCGAGAACCTCAACCCGGTGGAGGAGGCGCTGGCGCTCAAGCGGCTGATGGATGAGTTCGCGCTGACCCAGCAGCAGGTCGCCGACGCCGTGGGCCGCTCCCGGGCCCAGGTCGCCAACCTGCTGCGCCTACTGGCGCTGGACCCGGAGGTCCAGACCCTGCTCGAGCGCGGCGACCTGGACATGGGCCACGCTCGGGCGCTGCTCGTGCTTCCTGCAGCCAAGCAGCGCCGGGCGGCCCACGAGGTGGTCAATCACGACCTCACGGTTCGCCAGACCGAGGCGCTGGTCAAGCGCCTTGCGGCGGGGGAGCCGAAAAAGGCCGAGAAGGCCCCGGCGAGCCCCGACGTGACCCGCCTGGAGACTCGCCTGGGCGAGCTGCTCGGGGCCCCGGTCTCGATCCAGCACGGCCGCGGTGGCAAGGGGCGGCTGACGATTCGCTACTCGAGCCTGGACGAGCTAGACGGCATTCTCGAGCATATCCGCTAGGCTCTGCCTGAAAACTGGCTGCGCTCGACCATACGGCGTTAAAAATCGGCTCAAAGCACTCATTTACACCCCGTAAACTCCGTCTTTTCGCCGATTTTTGCCTTGTCTGGCCTTCGCTCGCCGACTTTTCGGACAAAGCCTAGCCGCCTTGGCGAGCACGCGGGTGGCCCGCGTTCCGAAGTGAATGTCGACAATTCCTGCGCCTTTGGTCGCAAGTGGCAGGTTTCGCGCGTAAAAGGCCCGTTGTTTGGTTGAAGGCCCTACCCCGCTTCCCTATAATCCGCCGTTGTTTGCCTGAGTGTCACGCTCGGTTCAGCCGGCACCCAACCCCTGCTCTGGCAGGGCAGGAAATGTCGACAGGATGCACAGAGACGCTGCCATGAGGCGCCGGCGCCCGGACTTCACCCGACTGTTCCTGGCACAGGGGCTCGCCGCCTTGAGCGTAGCGCTGCTGGGCGCCCTGCGATACGGCCTAGAAGGCGCCCTGTCGGCGCTGATGGGCGGGCTGGTCAGCCTGCTGCCGACGCTCTATTTCGTCTGGCGAGGCCTGCGCAGCCGCGGCGGCAAGCGGCCCAGGGTCAGCGTGATGAATCTGTATCAGGCAGCGATGGGCAAGTTCGGTTTGACGGTGGCGCTGTTCGTGGTGGTGTTCGTGACAGTGCCCCCCTCAAACCCCGCTTTGTTCTTTGTCGCCTATGTGGCGGCCCAACTCATGCACTGGCTGACTCCCTGGCTTGCGCGTGACCGGCCGACCCCACGAACCTGAGGAAGCAGTATGGCAGCAGATAATGAGATGTCCGCCATCTATTACATACAGCACCACCTCCAGAACCTGACCTTCGGCAGGCATCCGGAGAATGGCTGGTCGCTGGCCTCGACCTCCGCCGAAGCCACCGAGATGGGCTTCTGGGCCATTCACCTCGACACCATGGGCTGGTCCATCGCCATGGGCGTGCTGTTCCTGGGGGTCTTCCGCAAGGCCGGCCGCCTGGCCACCACCGGGGTGCCGGGAATGCTGCAGAACGCCGTGGAGATGGTCATCGAGTTCATCGAGAACCTGACCCGCTCCACCTTCCACGGCAAGAATGCCAACATCGCACCGCTGGCGCTGACGCTGTTCATGTGGATCCTGCTAATGAACACGCTGAAGATCCTGCCGGTCGACTACTTCCCGGAGCTGTTCGGTCGCCTCGGCTTCGAGTACATGAAGATCGTGCCCACCACCGATGTCAACGCCACCCTGGGCATGGCCTTCGGCGTGTTCTGCCTGATCGTCTTCTACAGCTGCAAGGTCAAGGGCGTGGGCGGCTTCGCCAAGGAGCTCTCCCTGACGCCGTTCAACCACTGGTCGCTGATTCCCTTCAACCTGATTCTCGAGGTGGTTGGCCTGATCGTGAAGCCAATCAGCCTTGGTCTGCGTCTTTTCGGCAACATGTTTGCCGGCGAGGTGATCTTCATCCTGATCGCACTGCTGCCGTTCTGGGCGATCTGGCTGCTGGATGTGCCGTGGGCGATCTTCCACATCCTGGTGGTATCGCTGCAGGCGTTCATCTTCACGACCCTGTCGATCGTGTACCTGAGCGCCGCTCACGAGCACCACTGATTGAGCAACGCTTGCACGTCAACCAACCCCTAACCCCTTAACCCCAACTCACTATCAGGAGCACTACCATGGAAATCGTCTACATTGCTGCGGCCATCATCATCAGCGTCAGCGCCCTGGCCACCGGTCTCGGTTTCGCCCTGCTCGGCGGCAAGCTGCTCGAGTCCACCGCTCGCCAGCCGGAGCTGGGCGACCAGCTGCAGACTCGCACCTTCATCATGGCCGGTCTGCTCGACGCCGTGCCGATGATCGGTGTCGGTATCGCGATGTACCTGATCTTCGTCGTCGCCGGTTAACGACAGCACCGAGCGCCACGGCGCTCGGTTTGCTTCTATACCCGGTCGCCACGAACCAGTCAGAGGTACATACCCGTGAATATCAATTTGACGCTTATCGGGCAGACGATCGCCTTCGCGATCTTTGTCTGGTTCTGCATCAAGTACGTGTGGCCGCCGATCAGCTCTGCGCTCCACGCGCGCCAGAAGAAGATCGCCGATGGCCTCGACGCGGCCAGCCGTGCGTCCCGCGACCTCGAGCTCGCTCAGGAGCAGGCGGCGCAGACCCTGCGTGAAAGCAAGGAGCAGGCGTCCCAGATCCTCGAGCAGGCCAACAAGCGCTCCAGCCAGATGATCGAGGAAGCCCGCGAGCAGGCCCGCGCCGAAGGTGAACGCCTGGTGGCCGGCGCCCGCGCCGAGATCGATCAGGAAATCCATCGCGCCAAGGAAGAGCTTCGCGCCCAGGTGGCGACGCTTGCCATCACCGGTGCCGAGCGTGTCCTGGAAGCCTCCGTCGACGAGAAGGCACACCGCAAGCTGCTCGACAAGCTTGCCGCCGAACTGTGAAGGAGGTGACCCATGGCGGAAACGTCTACCGTCGCACGCCCCTACGCCAAGGCCGCATTTGAGTTCGCACGCGACCAGAAGGCGTTCAAGGCCTGGTCCGAGCTGCTGTTCAAGCTGGGCCAGGTCGTGGCGGAGCGCGATGCGCAGAAACTGATCGCGAGCCCGAAGCTGACCGGCGAGCGCAAGGTCGAGCTGGTCATCGAGCTGGCCGACGTCAAGGTCGATGAGGCCGGACGTCGCTTCCTCGATATCCTCGCCGGCAAGGGGCGCCTCTCGGCCCTGGGCGCCATCGCCGAGCAGTTCGAACGGCTGCGCGCCGACTACGAGAAGCGCGTCGACGTCACCGTGCTTTCGGCCTACGAGCTCGACGACAAGCAGCAGCAGAAGCTCGCCGGTGCGCTCAAGAAGCGCCTGAATCGCGAAATCTCCATTACCACTCAGGTGGATCCGAAGCTTATCGGGGGCGTCATCCTGCGCGCCGGCGACACCGTCATCGACGGGTCGGTGCGCGGTCGACTGAACCGCCTCTCCGAAGCCCTTACCGCCTGAGTCTGAGGGACATGGCATGCAGCAACTGAATCCTTCCGAGATCAGCGACATCATCAAGCAGCGTATCGAGAAGCTTGACGTCGCATCCGAAGCCCGCAACCAGGGCACCATCGTCAGCGTCTCCGACGGCATCGTGAAGATTCACGGCCTCGAAGACGCGATGTTCGGTGAAATGATCGAATTCCCCGGCGGCATCTACGGCATGGTGCTCAACCTCGAGCGCGACTCCGTGGGTGCGGTGGTGCTGGGCGACTACCTGCAGCTGGAAGAGGGCATGACCGCCAGCTGTACCGGCCGCATCCTCGAGGTGCCGGTGGGTCCCGAGCTGATCGGTCGCGTGGTCGACCCGCTGGGAACGCCGATCGATGGCAAGGGCGAGGTGGGCGCCAAGCTCACCGACGCGGTGGAAAAGGTCGCCCCGGGCGTCATCACCCGTCAGTCCGTCGACCAGCCGATCCAGACCGGTCTCAAGGCGATCGACGCCATGGTGCCGATCGGCCGCGGCCAGCGCGAGCTGATCATCGGCGACCGCCAGATCGGTAAGTCGGCCATCGCCATCGACGCCATCATCAACCAGAAAGGCAAGGGCGTTACCTGTATCTACGTGGCCGTCGGTCAGAAGCAGTCGACCATTGCCAACGTGGTGCGCAAGCTCGAGGAGCACGGCGCGATGGAGCACACCATCGTCGTCGCCTCCGGCGCCGCCGACCCGGCCCCGATGCAGTTCCTGGCGCCCTACGCCGGCTGCACCATGGGCGAGTACTTCCGCGACCGCGGCCAGGACGCCCTGATCGTCTACGACGACCTGACCAAGCAGGCCTGGGCCTACCGTCAGGTGTCGCTGCTGCTGCGTCGTCCGCCGGGCCGTGAAGCCTATCCGGGTGACGTCTTCTATCTCCACTCGCGTCTGCTCGAGCGCGCCGCGCGCGTCAACGCCGACTACGTCGAGAAGTTCACCGACGGCGAAGTCAAGGGCCAGACCGGCTCGCTGACCGCGCTGCCGATCATCGAGACCCAGGGCGGCGACGTCTCCGCCTTCGTTCCGACCAACGTGATCTCGATCACCGACGGCCAGATCTTCCTGGAGACCGACCAGTTCAACGCCGGTATCCGCCCGGCGATCAACGCCGGTCTGTCGGTCTCCCGCGTGGGCGGTTCGGCTCAGACCAAGATCATCAAGAAGCTCGGCGGCGGCGTGCGTCTGGCACTCGCCCAGTACCGCGAGCTGGCGGCCTTCTCCCAGTTCGCTTCCGACCTGGACGAGGCCACCCGCAAGCAGCTGGAGCACGGTCAGCGCGTCACCGAGCTGATGAAGCAGAAGCAGTATACGCCGCTGTCGGTGGCCGAGATGGGGGTGTCCCTGTATGCCGCCAACGAAGGCTTCCTGGATGACGTCGATGTCAGCAAGGTGCTGGACTTCGAGCGGGCTCTGCTCGACTACATGAAGTCCGAACACGCCGAGCTGCTCGACAAGATCAACCAGACCGGCGACTACAGCGACGAGATCCAGCAGGGTTTGAAGGCGGGTCTCGAGCAGTTCAAGGCCACTCAGAGCTGGTAATTCCGCCGGCCCGCCCGGTGAGGGCGGGCCCTGGAGCTTTCTGAGGGCCACGAACGGAGTAGATCGCTATGGCAGCTGCAAAAGAGATACGCACCCAGATCGGGAGCATCAAGAATACGCAGAAAATCACCAGCGCCATGGAAATGGTCGCTGCGTCGAAGATGCGTAAAGCGCAAGATCTGATGAAGGCCAGCCAGCCTTACGCCCGGCAGATCCGCAACGTCGTGGGCCATATCGCCGACGCCAACCCCGAGTACAAGCACGACTACATGGTCGAGCGTGACGAGGTGAAGCGAGTCGGCTATATCGTGGTGTCCACCGATCGCGGCCTGTGTGGCGGTCTGAACGTCAATCTGTTCAAGGCCGTCATCAAGGATGCCATGGCATGGCGCAGCGAAGGCGCAGAGCTCGATTTCTGCGCGCTGGGCAGCAAGGCGGGCGGCTTCTTCCGCAACTACGGCGGCAACCTGGTCGCGGCCAAGAGCGGCCTGGGCGAGGCGCCCGAGGTCGAGGACCTGATCGGCAGCATCAAGGTGATGCTCGACGCCTACGACGAGGGACGGCTGGATCGTCTGTATGTGGTGTACAACGAGTTCGTCAACACCATGACGCAGAAGCCGGTGGTTCGTCAGCTGTTGCCGCTGTCTCCCGACATGGGGGCCGATGCGGAGGATCAGGACCACAAGCGTCCCGGTAGCTGGGACTACCTGTATGAGCCGGATGCCAAGGCGCTGCTGGATAGCCTGCTGGTTCGCTTTATCGAATCGCAGGTGTATCAGGCGGTGGTCGAGAACGGGGCCTGCGAGCAGGCCGCGCGAATGATCGCCATGAAGAACGCCACCGACAACGCCGGCGGCCTGATCGACGATCTGGAGATGGTCTACAACAAGGCCCGTCAGGCCGCCATCACCCAGGAAATTTCCGAGATCGTCGGCGGTGCCGCAGCCGTATAGCGCCCGGGAAGAGCCCAGGGCTCTTCCGGCATACCAGGTTTCATTTGCAGGTTTTTGAGAGGATCGCAAGATGAGCGGACGTATCGTACAAATCATCGGCGCGGTGATTGACGTCGAGTTTCCGCGGGACAACGTTCCCAAGGTCTACGACGCGCTCAACGTCGCCAACTCCGAGACCGTGCTCGAGGTCCAGCAGCAGCTGGGCGACGGCGTGGTGCGGACTATCGCTATGGGCTCCACCGAGGGCCTGAAGCGTGGCATGGACGTCGAGAACACCGGTGCCGCCATCTCCGTGCCGGTGGGCAAGGAGACGCTGGGACGCATCATGGACGTGCTGGGTCGCCCCATCGACGAGGCCGGCGACATCGGTGAGCAGGAGCGCATGCCCATTCACCGTCCCGCCCCACCTATGCCGAGCAGGCAGCGTCCAACGAGCTGCTGGAGACCGGCATCAAGGTCATCGACCTGGTCTGCCCGTTCGCCAAGGGCGGTAAGGTTGGCCTGTTCGGCGGCGCCGGCGTGGGCAAGACCGTCAACATGATGGAGCTGATCCGCAACATCGCCATCGAGCACAGCGGTTACTCCGTGTTCGCCGGCGTAGGGGAGCGGACCCGTGAAGGTAACGACTTCTACCACGAGATGACCGAGTCGAACGTTATCGACAAGGTCTCGCTGGTCTACGGTCAGATGAACGAGCCGCCGGGCAACCGTCTGCGCGTCGCCCTGACCGGCCTGACCATCGCCGAGAAGTTCCGCGATGAAGGCCGCGACGTGCTGCTGTTCGTCGACAATATCTACCGCTACACCCTAGCCGGTACCGAGGTCTCCGCCCTGCTGGGTCGGATGCCCTCCGCGGTGGGCTACCAGCCGACCCTGGCCGAGGAGATGGGCGTTCTCCAGGAGCGCATCACCTCCACCAAGGTGGGCTCGATCACCTCCGTGCAGGCCGTCTACGTGCCCGCGGACGACCTGACCGACCCCTCGCCGGCCACTACCTTCGCCCACCTGGACGCCACCGTGGTACTGGCGCGTTCGATCGCCGAGCTGGGGATCTATCCGGCCATCGACCCGCTGGACTCCACCTCGCGCCAGCTCGACCCGCTGGTCGTCGGCGAGGAGCACTACGACACCGCTCGCCGCGTGCAGGGCGTGCTGCAGCGCTACAAGGAGCTCAAGGACATCATCGCGATCCTGGGCATGGACGAGCTGTCCGACGAGGACAAGCAGGCCGTGGCCCGGGCGCGTAAGATCCAGCGTTTCCTGTCGCAGCCGTTCTTCGTGGCCGAGGTCTTCACCGGCTCTCCCGGCAAGTACGTGTCGCTCAAGGAGACCATCCGTGGCTTCCAGGGCATCCTCGACGGCGAGTACGACGAGCTGCCGGAGCAGGCCTTCTACATGGTCGGCACCATCGACGAGGCCGTCGAGAAAGCCAACCAGATGAAGTAATCCCGTCCATCAGGGGGATTCGCTATGGCGAACAGCTTCAAGTGCAACATCGTCAGCGCCGAAGCGTCGATCTTCAGTGGCGAGATCGAAGAGCTGGTGGCATCGGGCATCATGGGCGACCTGGGCATCCTGCCCGGGCACGCCCCGCTGTTGACCGAGCTGCAGCCGGGCCCGATCCGGGTGATTCATGATGGTGGCGAGGAGGAGAACTTCTACGTCTCCGGCGGCTTCCTGGAAGTGCAGCCCAACGTGGTCACGGTTCTGGCCGACGCGGCCTCCCGTGCCGGCGACCTCGATGAGGCCGCCGCCGAGGAAGCCCGCCAGCACGCGCTGAAGGCCTTCAACGACAAGTCGGCGGAGCTGGATTACACCCGCGCCGCCGCCGAGCTCGCCGAGGCCGTGGCCCAGCTGCGCACCATCCAGCAGCTGCGCAAGAAAGCCGGCAAGGGCTGAAGCCAGACCCAAGCCGTTTTAACGCCCTCTGAACTCCTGTCGCCATGACGGGGTTCGGGGGGCGTTTTCGTCTCTGTTATGATGCCGGCTAGCCTGGTGATCGCGACTCTTGATTACCCCTCTCTCTGCCGATTGGCGTCAGGAGGATGCCCATGCCTTTGAATGAGACCCTGCAGGAACAGAAAGCGGTGCTGCTTGAGTCGCTGGTTGAAGATCAGCGAGAGCGTCTCGATGAGCTGTTGCCTGAACTGCGGGCCGCCGATCTGGCTGAGATTCTCGAGGAGCTGGTCGAGGATGATCAGGAGCTTCCGGCCGTTTTGCGACTGCTCGACTATCTGCCTCTCGAACGCTGTGCCAATGTGCTGGGCTATCTGCCCGGTGAAGTGCAGCTGGAAGTGACCGAAGCAATGTCCGATGAGACCCTGCTGTCGGTGCTTGAGGAAATGGGATCGGATGAGCGCGCCGACCTCTTCAACCTGCTGGGTGAAGATCGCCGCGAGACGCTGCTCAGGCGCATGGCGCGCCAGGAGCGCGAGGATCTCAAGCGCCTGGCCAGCTACGAAGAGGGCACCGCCGGGGCCATCATGACCTCGGACTACGTGGCCATTCCCAGCGGCATGACCGTCTCCCAGGCGATGATGCGGGTGCGCCAGACGGCGCCGGATGCCGAGACCGTCTACCAGCTCTATATCATTGACCCCGACGGCAAGCTGGCCGGCACCCTGTCGTTGCGCCAGCTGATGGTGGCGCGCCCCGGTGCCCAGGTCGATGATCTGATGATCAAGGACGTGATCAGCATCTCGGTCGATGAGGAGCAGGAAGAAGTCGCCCGGTTGATCTCGCGTTATGACCTGTTGGCCATGCCGGTCATCGATCATGACGAGCGGCTGGTGGGCATCGTCACCCACGATGACGCCATGGACGTGGCCGAGTCCGAAGCCACCGAGGATTTCCACAAGGGGATGTCCATCGGTGCCCTGGAGGATGGCGTCAGTCGGGTGCCGATCTGGAGCCTGTATCGCAAGCGGGTCATCTGGCTGGTGCTGCTGGTCTTTGCCAATCTCTTCTCCGGTGCCGGTATCGCCTATTTCGAGGACACCATTGCCGCCCAGGTGGCGCTGGTGTTCTTCCTGCCGCTGCTGATCGGCAGCGGCGGTAACGCCGGCGCCCAGGCCGCGACCCTAATGGTGCGGGGCATGGCGACCGGCGATGTCGGAGTAAAGGACTGGAGCAAGCTGCTCGGGCGTGAGCTGCTGGTGGCCGGTTCGCTTGGCCTGACCATGGCGCTGGCGGTGGCTCCCATTGGTGTCATGCGCGGCGGCGAAGCGGTTGCCATGGTAGTGGCCATGAGCATGGTCACTATCGTACTGTTCGGCAGTCTGCTGGGGATGTGTCTGCCTTTCGTACTCGAGCGCCTGGGCTGGGACCCCGCCACCGCCTCGGCACCGCTGGTCACCACGCTGATCGACGCCTGCGGGGTGCTGATCTACTTCAGTATCGCCACGGCGATCTTGGCTGGGGTGTGAGGGCCTCCCACTCCCGCGTCAGGAGTCGCTCCTGTCGCGGGTGAAAAAAGCGCGAATCGCTACGAATAGGATCACGCTCAGCAGCAGGCTGAACGGGATGGCGATCAGGGAAACGGCGGGCACAATCATCTCGGCGGCCACGGGAACTCCAAGCATGAACTAGGTGCAGGGGAGGCTTACCTTCCGGCAAGAATGTCGCCTTGTCAACGCTTCAGCGCAGCCGCCTGACCACTTCGACATCGGCCAGCCAGGGCAGGTCGCCGGCCTCGTGGACCAGCTGTTGGGTCAGCTCCCGTCCGTCCGATGGGCCCCATTGGTCGTCGACCCAGATTTCCACGTAGATCCGCCCCTCGAGATAGTGCAGCCGATACGCCTCGATATGCGGCCAGACTGGCAGGTCGGACCAACGCTCGGCCAGCGTCCGGTTCACCTCCGGGCGCAGCGGCAGGCCGGGAAACCGGCTGGGATCGCCTTCGCCGGCGTCGTCCTCAGGGTCGATATGAAAGGTGACGTCGCTCAGGGCGGGGTAGGCTCGGCGTAACCGGCGACTGACTTCGTTGCCGATCTCGTGGGCCTCGGAGACGCTGATACGCGCTCCCACCACCACGTGGAGATCGACCATGGCGTGGCCCGCCGACTGCCGGGTGCGCAGATCGTGCACACCCTCCACGCCGGGAACGTCGAGCGCCACCTGGTGCATCTTCTGCTGGGCGTCGGCCGGCAGGGCGGTGTCGACCAGCTCGCGGGCCGACTCCCACAGCAGGTCCCAGCCCACCTTGCCCACCAGCAGGCCGACGATGACGGCAGCCACGGCATCGAGCCAGCCGGCGCCGAACTGGGCGCCGACCAGTGCCACCAGCACCACCGCGGTGGAGAGCACGTCCGAGCGTGAGTGCCAGGCATTCGCCTCGAGCAGCTTCGATCCGACTCGCTTGGCGATGCGCATGGTGTAGTGGAACAGCAGCTCCTTGCTGAGCAAGGCGGCGAGGGCCAGCAGCATGGCCCAGATTCCCGGGGCGGCGATCTGGGTGCCCGCCAGCAGCCGCTGCAGGCTCGACCAGGCGATGGCCCCGGCCACGAAGATCAGCACGCTGCCCAGCAGCAGGGTGGCCAGGGTCTCGATGCGGCCGTGGCCGTAGTGGTGGTCGTGATCGGGGCCCTGGCGGCCATAGTGGGTGGCGGCCAGCACGAAACCGTCGGTGACCAGATCGGAGAAGGAGTGGATGCCGTCGGCCACCAGCGCCGCCGATCCCACCAGGGTGCCGACGATCACCTTGGCCACCCCCAGCACCCCGTCCAGCCAGGCGGCGATGTAGGTCGCGCGCTTGGCCTCGCGGGTATGGCGGGCATGCTGCTCTAGGCGGTCGGGTTTGGCGCCGCTGGGCCGGGCGGGGTCTTCGGCGATCATGGCATGTTCAGTCCCTTTGCACTGCCGTGATTCTCGCACTTCCCTCCGGCCTGTTGAAGGCAGGAGTGCCCCCGGCTTGCCATGCAGAGGGCCGTGGCGGACAAGCGCCGATGAGGCGTGTATCCTCTGCGCGTTACGTCGCCCCTGCCGTTGCCCCGTGGCAGGCCGGGGCATGGCTCGCTACTGTCGAGGAATCGCCCAATGGATTGGCTGCAGGTCGTCGTTCTTTCCATCGTACAGGGGCTGACCGAGTTCTGCCGATCTCCAGTTCCGCCCACCTGATTCTGGTGCCGGTGCTCACCGACTGGGAGGATCAGGGGCTGGCCTTCGACGTGGCGCTGCACCTGGGCAGCCTGACCGCGGTGGTGCTCTATTTCCGCCACGAGCTGGCGCGCATGACCGTCAGCTGGATCGACTCCTTGAGGTCGGGAGCCTGGCGCCGGGGGGCGAAGACCCCGATGCCCGCCTCGCCTGGTGGGTGCTGCTGGCCACCCTGCCGGTCTGTGTGATCGGCTTCGCCTTTCGCGATCAGGTGGCGCTGGGCATGCGCTCGCCGGTGCTTATCGGCGTCAGCCTGATCGGCTTCGGCCTGCTGCTGGGCTACGCCGACTGGCGCCGGCGCAGCGGACGAAGCGAGTATCAGCTGACCCTGAAGGATGCCCTGGTGATCGGCGGTGCCCAGGCGCTGGCGCTGATTCCCGGCACCTCCCGCTCGGGCATCACCATCACCGCGGCGCTGCTGCTGGGCATGAGCCGGGAGGGGGCGGCACGCTTCTCCTTTCTGCTGTCGATTCCGGTGATCCTCCTGGCCGGCGGGCTGGAGGTGATTGGCCTGATTCGAGACCCGGCGCCCCTCGACCTGCCGGCGCTCATGGTGGGCACCCTGCTGGCGGGGATCAGCGCCTATCTGTGCATTCATTATTTCCTGGTCGCCATCAAGCGGATCGGGATGCAGCCTTTCGTGGTCTACCGCATCGTTCTCGGGCTGTGGCTGCTGTGGGTATTCTGGTAGCCGCGCTCGCCATTCTTCGAGGGAGTCTCGCTCATGTTCCGTTCTTTGCCCCTTGTGTTGCTGGCCAGCCTGGCCGTCGCCCCGCTGCTGGCCGGCTGCTCCGAAAGCGACCGCCCCCTGGACTCGCCGGTGCGTCTCGAAGGGGCGATCTTCGGCTCCTTCTACCAGGTCTCCATTGCCGACCCGCTGACCCAGGGCGAGGCCCAGCGCCTGGAGGCGGGGATTCTGGAGACCCTGGAGAGCGTCGATGCGGCCATGTCCATCTATAGAGACGATGCCGAGCTGATGGCCTTCAACCAGGCGCCGCTGGGGGAGTGGCAGCCGCTTTCCGATGAGCTGGTGGAAGTCCTGGCGATCAGTCAGGCGGTGGCCGAGGCCAGCGACGGCGCCTTTGACGTCACCATCGGCGCGCTGGTCAACCTCTGGAGCTTCGGCTCCGAGGGCCGCCCCCGGGAGGTGCCGGACCCGGCGCTGATTGCCGAGCAGCTGGAGACGGTGGGGCCCGACAGCATCGAGGTCGACGTCGAGGGGCTGCAGGCGCGGCGCCTGCGCGACGTCTTCGTCGACCTCGGCGGCGTGGCCAAGGGGCACGGCACCGACCGGGTGGCGGCCTACCTCAACGGCGAGGGGATCGAGCACTACCTGGTCAACCTGGGTGGGGACCTGATCACCCGCGGCTACCGGGATACCGAGGAGCAGCCGTGGCGCATCGGCATCGAGGCACCGATGGATGACCGCCAGCAGGCGCAGCATATCCTGCCGCTGGAGGCTATCTCCCTGGCCACCTCCGGCGACTACCGCAACTACTTCGAGGAGGAGGGCCGGCGCTACTCCCACACCATCGACCCGCGCAGCGGCCAGCCCATCGACCACCGCCTGGCCTCGGTGAGCGTGTTCCATCCCTCCAATGCCTGGGCCGACGCCTGGGCCACCGCGCTGATGGTGCTGGGCGACGAGGAGGGGGCCGAGCTTGCCCGGGAGCACGACCTCAAGGTGCTGATGCTGGTTCGCGAGGACGAGGGCTGGGCCAGCACGGTCAGTCCGGCCTTCGTGGACCACTTCGGCGAGGCGCTGGTGGAGGAGCTGGAACTGGAGATTCGCTAGGCCAGGTTGGCGTGAGTGAGCCGCTACACTGTAGCGGAGGAAAACAGGAAAATAGGCTCATCGCAGACTGGCGTGAACTGGCTCTGTGGGAGGGAGCTTTAGCTCGCGAAGTAGCGTGTAGCGCTACCCCTGGGGCGCCTACGGCGCCTTCGCCCGGCAGAGCCGGCCTCCCACCTTGGAGCTTGCCAAACATGTTCACGCTAAAGTGCGATGAACCGGAAAACAGGCACAAGGAGTCATGATGAGCCTCGATGTGGTGATACTGGCGGCCGGGCAGGGCACGCGCATGCGCTCGGCGCTTCCCAAGGTACTGCACCCTCTGGCCGGTAAGCCGATGGTGCGCCATGTGATCGACACCGCCGGTGGGCTCAACGCCGACCGGCTGCACGTGGTGGTTGGCCATGGTGCCGATCGGGTCCGCCAGGCCCTCGACGACTGTGAAGTACGCTTCGCCCTGCAGGCCGAGCAGAAGGGCACCGGCCACGCGGTGGCCCAGACCCTGGAGGCGCTGGGCAACGGCAAGGTGCTGGTGCTCTACGGCGACGTGCCGCTGATCCTCCGTCAGACCCTCGAGGCGCTGCTGGCCGAGGTCGATGAGGAGCGCATGGCGCTGCTCACCGTGACTCTCGACGACCCCACCGGCTACGGGCGCATCCTGCGTAACGCCGAGGGCGAGGCCGTGGCCATCGTCGAGCACAAGGACGCCAGCGAGCATGAGCGCCAGGTGCGGGAGTGCAACACCGGTATCATGGCCATGACCGCGGCGCAGCTGCGCCGCTGGCTGCCCCAGCTGTCGGCGGACAATGCCCAGGGCGAGTACTACCTCACCGACGTGATCGCCATGGCCGCCGCCGAAGGGGTGGACATCGCCACCGCCCAGCCGGCCAGGCCGCTGGAGGTCGAAGGGGTCAACAACCGCGCCCAGATGGCCCGGCTCGAGCGTGCCTATCAGGGCGACCAGGCCAAACGGCTGATGGACGAGGGGGTGGCGCTGCTCGACCCGGGCCGGCTCGACGTGCGCGGCCGGCTGAGCTGCGGCCACGACGTGGAGATCGACGTGGGCTGCGTGTTCGAGGGCGAGGTGGAGCTGGGCGAAGGGGTTCGCATCGGCCCCTACTGCGTCATCCGCGACAGCCATATCGGCGCGGAGACGGTCATCGAAGCCCATAGCGTCATCGACGGCGCCGTGGTGGCCGGCCGCAACCGCATCGGCCCCTTCGCTCGGCTGCGGCCCGGCTCGCGTCTGGCGGTGGGCTCCAAGGTGGGCAACTTCGTCGAGACCAAGAATGTCGAGGTGGGCGAGGGCAGCAAGATCAATCACCTGAGCTACGTGGGCGATGCCCGGCTGGGGCGCGACGTCAACGTCGGCGCCGGCACCATCACCTGCAACTACGATGGCGCCAACAAGCATCGAACCGAGATCGGCGACGGCGCCTTCATTGGTTCCAACACCGCCCTGGTGGCGCCGCTTCGCGTCGGCCAGGGGCCACCGTCGGCGCCGGGTCGACCATCAGCAAGGACGTGCCCGACCACGCCCTGGCGGTGTCCCGCGGCCGGCAGATCGGCAAGGCCGACTGGCCGCGTCCTACCAAGACAAGCGATCACTGACGCCGGAGCTCAGCAAGGAGATAGCGCATGTGTGGAATCGTCGGTGCCGTTGCCCAGCGCAACGTCCAGGGTATCCTGCTCGAGGGGCTCAAGCGGTTGGAGTACCGCGGCTATGACTCGGCCGGAATGGCGGTGCTGGCGCCGGAAGGCAAGCTTCAGCGCAGCCGGGCGGCGGGCAAGGTGGCCGCCCTGGAGGCCCGGCTGGATGATACACCGCTGGCCGGTCGCTGCGGCATTGCCCATACCCGCTGGGCCACCCATGGCCGGCCCAGCGAGGCCAACGCCCATCCGCATCAGTCCGGCGAGCGGCTGGCGGTGGTGCACAACGGCATCATCGAGAACCACGAGGCGCTGCGCCGGGAGCTCCAGGCGGCGGGCTACGCCTTCGCCTCCGAGACCGACACCGAGGTGATCGCCCATCTGGTGGCGCGGGAATACCGCGAGGCCGGGAATCTGCTGGGTGCCGTCCGGGCGGCGCTGGCCAGGCTCGAGGGGGCCTATGCCCTGGCGGTGATTCACGCCGACGAGCCGGGCGTGATCGTCGGTGCCCGCAAGGGCAGCCCGCTGGTGGTCGGGGTGGGGATCGATGAGGCCTTCCTGGGGTCGGACCCGCTGGCGCTGCTGCAGGTCACCGACCGCTTCAGCTACCTGAAGGAGGGCGACGTGGTACGGCTCTCCGGGGCGGGCCGCATCGAGACGTTCGATGCCGACGGCACCGGCGTCGAACGGGAGGTGCAAACCTTCGAGCATGGCGACGGCGCGGCCAGCAAGGGCGACTATCGCCACTTCATGCAGAAGGAGATCCATGAGCAGCCGGCGGTGATCGCCGCCACCCTGGAGGGGCGGCTGGGCGAGCGCAGCGCCCTGGTCGAAAGTTTCGGGCCTGACGCCGAGGCGCTGTTCGAGCGGGTACGGCAGATCCATATCGTCGCCTGCGGCACCAGCTACCACGCCGGCATGGTGGCGCGCTACTGGCTGGAGCGCTACGCGGGGGTGCCGGTGCAGGTGGAGGTCGCCTCGGAGTACCGCTACCGCCGGGTGGTGGTGCCGGAGGACACCCTGTTCGTGACGCTCTCCCAGTCCGGCGAGACCGCCGACACCCTGGCGGCACTGCGCTTCGCCCGGGAGCGCGGCTATCTGGCCAGCCTGGCGATCTGCAACGTGCCGGGCAGCTCACTGGTGCGCGAATCCGATCTGGCCCTGATGACCCAGGCCGGCCCCGAGATCGGCGTGGCCTCCACCAAGGCCTTCACCACCCAGCTCACCGCGCTGATGCTGCTGACCCTGGCGCTGGGGCGTGTCAAGGGGCTGGAGGCCGAGACCCAGGCCGAGGTGGTGGCCGCGCTGCGGGCGCTGCCTAGGCAGGTCAGTCGGGTGCTGGCACTGGATGGCGAGATCGAGGCGCTCTCGGCGGCCTTCGCCGAGAAGCACCACGCCCTCTTCCTGGGGCGCGGGCGCACTTCCCCATCGCCCTGGAGGGGGCGCTCAAGCTCAAGGAGATCTCCTACATTCACGCCGAGGCCTATCCCGCGGGTGAGCTCAAGCACGGTCCCCTGGCGCTGGTGGACAGCGAGATGCCGGTCATTTCCGTTGCCCCCAACGACGAGCTGCTCGACAAGCTCAAGTCCAACCTGCAGGAGGTCAGGGCCCGCGGCGGCGAGCTCTTCGTGTTTGCCGACGAGCAGGTGGGCTTGGAGGAGGCGGCGGGCATTCGCGTGCTGCGCCTGCCCCATGTGCACGAGGCGCTGGCGCCGATTCTCTACACCCTGCCGCTGCAGCTGCTCAGCTACCACGTGGCTGTGCTCAAGGGCACCGACGTGGACCAGCCGCGCAACTTGGCGAAGAGCGTGACAGTGGAGTGACGCCGCCTGATGCCGCGCCGCGCCTGCATCTCGGCTTGCCCATGTGGGCCAACGCCGAATGGCGCGGCGGCTTCTATCCGCCCCATGGCGGCGGCCTCGAGGAGTATGCTCGGGTGTTCGGCGCGGTGGAGGGCAATACCACTTTCTACAGCGGAGCGCCGCGGGCCGGCACGGTGGCCGCCTGGGCGCGTCAGGTGCCGCCCGGATTTCGCTTCTGCTTCAAGCTCCCGGCCGTGCTGACCCACGAGAGACGCTTGGCCGGCATCGAGGCCGAGTTCGATGCCTTTGTCGAGGCGCTGGCGCCGCTCTGGGACCGCCTCGGGCCGCTGATGGTGCAGCTGCCGCGGGATTTCGGTCCCGCCGAGCTGCCGCGGCTGGCGGCCCTGCTGGGGCGCTGGCCGGCGGGGCTGCCCTGCGCCGTGGAGCCGCGCCACCCGGCGTTTTTCCACAAGGGGAGCGACGAAGTCGCCTTCAACCGATTGTTGATAAGTCACGGGGCCAACCGGGTCATGCTCGATGTGCGACCGCTCTTCGCCACGGCGGCCAACGGCCATCCCGGGCTGATGCAGGCCCAGAGAGAAAAGCCGAAACGCCCGTTACACGTGATTTCCACGGGCCCTAACCCGCTGATCCGCTTTATTGGTCACTTGGATTCGACGCTCAACGATGCCTACTTCACCCCCTGGGTGGAGCGTCTTGGCTTGTGGATAAAACAGGGGATAACCCCTTTTCTGTTTGTGCATACCGCGGACAATCGCCAGGCGCCGGAACTGGCGCGCCGTCTCCATGGTCGGCTGAAAACAGCCTGCGATCTGCCGCCGCTGGGCGACTTCCCAGGCGAGCGTCAGGCGTCGCTTTTCTGAGGCTGTAGCATTTTCTTGACGCTTACCTGTTACCGGTGCCGGGATGCGACGAAATCGTCGCCCGCTCGGCTGGCCACCAAGCGTATGATCGGATAGATTTGCCGTCTTCTGGGCAAAAACCTATCGTTTCTTGCTTTGTTTTTTGCTCTATGGCACATCAACAACCAGATACACAACAACAGGTGATTCATGTCAAAACTCGTCCACGCGCAGTGGTCATCGAAGATGACCTTCGTGCTCGCTGCGGCCGGCTCCGCGGTCGGGCTGGGCAATATCTGGCGCTTCTCCTACATGGTCGGCGACAGCGGCGGCGCCGCCTTCGTGCTGGTCTACCTGGCCTGCGTGGCGGTGGTGGGCCTGCCGGTGCTGGTCGCCGAGTGGCTGATCGGTCGCCGTGGCCAGAAGAACCCTATCAATGCCATGTCCGAGCTAGCCCACAAGAGCGGCCAGACCAAGGCCTGGGCGCTGGTGGGCGTCAGCGGGGTGCTGGCGGCCTTCCTGATCCTCTCCTTCTATAGTGTGATCGGCGGCTGGTCGCTCTCCTATACCTTGAACTCGGTGACCGGGGCCTTCACCGGCCAGGATGCCGACGGCGTTGGCGCCATCTTCGGCGGCCTGCTCTCCAGCCCCGGGCTGCTGCTGATGTGGCACACCGCCTTCATGGCGCTGGTGATCTGGATCGTCGCCCAAGGGGTGACCAAGGGCCTGGAAGGGGCCGTACGTACCATGATGCCGGCGCTGGTGGTGCTGATGCTGGTGCTGGTCGGGTACGGCATGACCACCGGCCACTTCGGCGAGGCGCTGGCCTTCATGTTCCGCCCCGACTGGAGCGCCCTGACCGGCGGCGTGGTGCTGGCCGCCATGGGCCAGGCCTTCTTCACCCTGTCGCTGGGCATGGGCATCATGATGGCCTATGGCTCCTACCTGGGCGAGGACGTCAACCTGCTGGGCACCGCCCGTACGGTGATCATCCTGGATACCGCCATTGCCCTGCTGGCCGGCCTGGCGATCTTCCCCATCGTCTTCGCCAATGGCCTGAGTGCCGGCGAAGGGCCGGGGCTGATCTTCGTCACCCTGCCGCTGGCCTTCGGCAACATGACCGGCGGCACCCTACTCGGGCTGATGTTCTTCCTGCTGCTGACCTTCGCTGCCCTGACCTCGGCGATCTCGCTGCTCGAGCCGGTGGTGGAGTTCGTCGAAGAGCGCACCCCGATGACCCGCGTGGTGGCCACCGTGGCCGGCGGCGTGGCGGTCTGGGCGCTGGGCATTGCGGCCCTGATGTCATTCAACGTCTGGGACGTGCCGATCCTCTTCGGGCTCAACGTCTTCGATCTGCTGGATACCTTCACCAGCAAGTTCCTGTTGCCGCTGACCGGCCTCGGGGCGATCGTCTTCGTGGCCTGGGTGCTGGATCGTCAGAGCGTGGCCAGCGAGCTGAACCTCACCGGCGGCACCGAGCAGCTATGGGTAGTGGTGGCGCGCTACATCGCACCGCTGGGCATGCTGGTGGTGTTTATCAACAGCCTGCTGGGATAGTGCCCCGCACTCCGTCGCGCCGCCGCCCCGCTGGGGAAGCGAGGGCGCGACGGGGGCTTAGCCCGATACCGGGGTCGGGCGGTTAGCGTCTACTGTCGGCCGCCTTCGGGCGGCCGACGTCAATGCGTCTCGTCGTCGAGGCCGGCGAGCTCCCGCTCGAGCTGCTTGAACTCCTGATGCAGCTCGATGCCGCGCCGGGCGCGCAGATTGCGCTGGGCGGCGGTGCGGGAACGCTGCTCGTGTTCGGCGACGTTCATGCTCATGAAGATGTCGAGAAGTTCGCTCTTGACGGAGGATAAGCGTTCGACATTGCGCATGATCGACTCTCCCTTCGTATGGCTCTCTTCTTTTTCTTGCCAACCTTACTATACCCCACTTGACAGAAAGATGACGAAGTGGGTCGTTCCACGCTGTTTCGTCGACACTCCCTAGCGGGGGCGGGATGGGGCATACTGTCTGGGGTCAAGACGAGAATCGATGCTTAGCCAAGGAGTCCAGCGTGAGCCGCGCCCTGTTCGATGAGATGAGACGCCGCATGGAGCACTTCCGCCGCTCCGAGCAGAAGGTGGCGCGCTATGTGCTGCGTAACCCCGATGAAGTGATCCACATGCGCATCGTCGACCTGGCCACCGAGGCCAAGGTCAGCGAGCCCACGGTGGTCCGCTTCTGCCGGGCCCTGGGCTGCAACGGTTTCCAGGACTTCAAGCTCAAGCTGGCGCAGATGCTCGCCTCGGGCAGCCAGTTCGCCCAGTTCTCGATGAACGACGACGACTCCGTCGCCGAGTTTTCCCAGAGCATCTTCGACTCCACCGTCGGCACCCTGCTGTCGGTACGCGACCGGCTCGACAACGATGCCCTGGGGCGTGCGATCAACGCCCTGGCCATGGCCAACCGGGTCGAGTTCTACGGCTTCGGCGCCTCCGGCGCGGTGGCCTTCGACGCCCAGCACAAGTTTTTCCGCCTGCAGATCTCCACCGCCGCCTACGCCGACCCGCACATGCAGAACATGTCGGCGGTGACCCTGGGGGAGGGCGACGTGGTGGTGGCCATCTCCCAGACCGGGCGCACCCGGGCGCTGGTGGCCAGCGTGCGCCTGGCCCGCGAGGCCGGGGCCACGGTAATCGGCCTGTGCCCCAGTGGCTCGCCGCTCGCCGAGGAGGTGACCCTGCCGCTCTACATCGATGTCCACGAGGACACCGAGATCTATACCCCGATGAGCTCGCGTATCGCCCACCTGGTGCTGGTCGACGTGCTCGCCGTGGGCGTGGCCAAGACCCGCGGGCCCAAGCTCGCCGAGCAGCTCAAGGCGGTCAAGAAGAGCCTGACGCCGTTACGGTTTCCGGAGCAGGAGGGGAAGCCCTAGTCGTTCAGGTACGAGGTTTGAGGAGCAAGTGACAAGGAACCACATGGCCTTTGTCCAAGGGCAAGCGACAAGGTAACCCCTTGTGCCTTGCCCCGTGGCTCATCACACTACCCCTCGCCCCTCGCCCCTCGCCCCTCGCCCCTCGCCCCTCGCCCCTCGCCCCTCGCCCCTCGCCCCTCGCCCCTCGCCCCTCGCCCCTCGCCCCTCGCCCCTCGCCCCTCGCCCCTCGCCCCTGTGCTAAGCTGTGCGCTCATTTTTCGAGCGGCAGACCCCTTCCCATGGACGACGTCACGGCGATTCTCGATCAGTTGAACCCGGCCCAGCACGAGGCGGTGAGCGCCCCTCAGGGCAACATGCTGGTGCTGGCCGGCGCCGGCTCCGGCAAGACTCGGGTGCTGGTCCACCGCATCGCCTGGCTGATGCAGGTGGAGGGACTTTCGCCCTATGCGGTGCTCGCCGTGACCTTCACCAACAAGGCGGCCCGCGAGATGCGCACCCGCCTGGAGGCGCTGCTGGGCCTGTCGCTGCGCCACGTCTGGGTGGGCACCTTCCACTCCATCGCCCACCGCCTGCTGCGCACCCACTGGCAGGACGCCCGGCTGCCCCAGCACTTCCAGATCATCGACAGCGACGACCAGCTGCGGCTGATCAAGCGCCTCCTCAAGGACCACCGTATCGACGACGAGCGCTTCCCGCCGCGTCAGGTGCAGTCCTTTATCTCGGGCTGTAAGGAGGAGGGGCTGCGCCCCCACCAAGTGGACGCCCACGGCGACGCCTACCTGGGCCAGATGGTGGAGCTCTACGATCGCTACCAGCTCACCTGCGAGCGCGGCGGCCTGGTCGATTTCGGTGAGCTCTTGCTGCGCAGCCTGGAGCTCTTGCGGGACAATCCCGCCCTGCTGGCCCACTATCAGGAGCGCTTCGGCCATGTGCTGGTGGACGAGTTCCAGGACACCAACACCCTGCAGTACGCCTGGCTCAAGCTGCTCTCCGGCATGACCACGCCGATGACCGTAGTCGGCGATGACGACCAGTCGATCTACGGCTGGCGCGGCGCCCGGGTCGAGAACATCCGTCGCTTCGAGCGGGAGTTTCCCGATACCAGGACCGTGCGGCTGGAGCAGAACTACCGCTCCACCAGCGCCATTCTCGAGGCGGCCAACGCCTTGATTCGCCACAACAGCGAGCGGATGGGCAAGGAGCTGTGGACCGCCGGCGAGCGCGGCGAGCCGATCTCGGTCTATGCCGGCTTCAACGACCTGGACGAGGCGCGCTATATCGTCGACACCCTCAGGGAGAAGGTCGACGAGGGCGTCAACCGCCGCGAGATCGCCATCCTCTACCGCTCCAACGCCCAGTCCCGGGTGCTGGAGGAGATTCTGATCCGCCAGGGCGTGCCCTACCGCATCTACGGCGGCCAGCGCTTCTACGAGCGCCTCGAGATCAAGAATGCCCTGGCCTACCTGCGACTCTTGCTCAACCGCGACGATGACGCCTCCCTGGAGCGCATCATCAACGTGCCGGCCCGAGGCATCGGCACCCGCACCGTGGAGTTGCTGCGCGAGCGGGCGCGCCACGGCGGCGTGTCGCTGTGGCAGGCGCTGCACGACGGCCTGGCCGACGGCTCCCTCAAGGGGCGCGCCGGCACCGCGCTCAAGGCCTTCGCCGACCTGGTCGAGCGTCTCGACAACGAAACCGCCGGCATGGCGCTGCACGAGATCATCGAGCATACCCTGAGCGTCTCGGGGCTGATCGAGCATCACCGCAGCGAAAAAGGCGAGAAGGGCAGCCAGGCCAAGGGCGAGATGCGCGTCGAGAACCTCGAGGAGCTGGTCAACGCCGCCCGGGCCTTTACCCAGGGCGAGGCGCTGGACCCGCCCGAGGCGGGGGAGGGGGCGCGGCCCTGGAGACCTTCCTGGCGGAGGCGGCGCTCAACGCTGGCGACCACGAGGCCGACGAGTTCGAGGACTGCGTGCAGCTGATGACCCTGCACTCGGCCAAGGGGCTGGAGTTCCCGGTGGTGTTCGTCGCCGGCGTGGAAGAGGGGCTCTTTCCCCATCGAATGTCGCTGGAGGAGCCCGGCCGCCTGGAGGAAGAGCGCCGGCTCTGCTACGTGGGCCTGACCCGCGCCATGCGCAAGCTCTATCTCAGCTATGCCGAGATTCGCCGGCTGCACGGCAAGGAGACCTTCCAGCGGCCGTCGCGCTTCTTGCGCGAGCTGCCCGAGGAGTTCCTCGAGGAGGTGCGCCTGCGCGGCCAGATCAGCCGGCCGGTGACCGCCACCCGGCCCGCCGTAGGGCTGTCGCGACAGACCTCGGTGGACGGCGGCGACGACCTGCCGAGCCTGGCCCTTGGCCAGCGGGTCAGCCATCCGGTGTTCGGCGAGGGCGTGATCCTCAACGCCGAGGGCGAGGGACAGCGCGCCCGGGTGCAGGTCAGCTTCGAGGGGGAGGGCGACAAGTGGCTGGTGCTGGGGTTTGCCAAGCTCACCCCTCTATAGGGATACGCCGCTTAACTGCTGCGCTCGCGACGTAAATCGGCATATCCCCGGGTACGTTGACGTCTACGTCAAAAGGGCGACTTGCCGCTCAAATCGGCGCTGACGCATACTCCAGGGTGGACACACTGCGCCAAGCAGAGCGCAGACCAGAATAATCACCCTGGAGTCATGCCCGTTATGCAACGTCGCAAGTTTCTCAAAACCGCCGGCCTCGGTGCCGCCGGTGTCGCCGCCGCCCCCTTTATTTCTACCGCCAAGGCCCAGGAGACCATCACCTGGGACATGGTCACCTCCTGGCCGACCAATTTCCCTGCCCTGGGGACCGGTGCCAACGAGTTCGCCAAGCGCATCGAACAGCTCTCCAACGGCCGCATGCGCGTCCGTGTGCACGGCGCCGGCGAGCTGGTGCCCGCCATGGAGGTCTTCGACGCCGTCGCCGCCGGCACCGCCGAGATGGGCCACTCCGCCGCCTACTACTGGCGCGGCAAGGTGGCCGCCTCGCAGTTCTTCACCGCCGTGCCCTTCGGCATGAACACCACCGAGAAGAATGCCTGGCTCTACCACGGCGGCGGCCAAGAGCTGTGGGACGAGATCTACGCCAAGCACAACCTCAAGCCCTTCGCGGTGGGCAATACCGGGGCGCAGATGGCCGGCTGGTTCAAGCGCGAAATCAACTCGCTGGCCGACATGCAGGGTATCCGCCTGCGCCTGCCCGGGCTCGCCGGCGAGGCGATGAACGGGATCGGTGTGACCACGGTCAACATGCCCGGCGGCGAGATCTTCACCTCCATGCAGACCGGCGTGCTGGACGCTGCCGACTGGGTGGGGCCCTACAACGACATGGCCTTCGGCCTGCATCAGGTGGCCGACTACTACTACACCTCGGTGTGGAACGAGCCCACCGCGGTGCTGGAAGGGACCGTCAACCTGGACGCCTGGAACGCCCTGCCGGACGACCTCAAGGAGGTGGTGCGTGAGGCGGCCCGCGCCTCCAACCTGGCAATGATCAGCGAGTTCGCCTACCGCAACGCCCAGGCCCTGGAGACCCTGGTCGATGAGCACGGCGTGCAGTTGCGCACCTTCCCGGAGGACGTCATGGAGGCGCTCTTCGAATCCTCCCAGGAGGTGATTCAGGCGCAGGTCGAGCGCGACCCCGACTCGGCCAAGGTCTACGAGTCCTATCGGGCGTTCCAGCAGCTGGTGAGGCCGTTCAGCGATATCGGCGAGTATTCCTATCTTAAGGGGCGCGATAGCGTCGGGGCGTAGGAAGCCGCGATTTATTAGGTTCATCGCACTTTAGCGTGAACATGTTTGGCAGGTTTTATGGTGGGAGGCCGGCTCTGCCGGGCGAAGGCGCCGGAGGCGCCCCATGGGTAGCGCTGCGCGCTACTTCGCGAGCTGAAGTCGAGGCGTCGAACCGTCCCTCCCACATAGCCTGTTCACGCCAGTCTGCGAAGAACCATTTATTACGGCGCTCTCTTCGCTCGTGACATAAATCTCTGGCTTCCTGAAATTGATGATGAGGAAGTCAGATATCACTCCCGGTCTTTGCAGGGCTCAGCCCTGGCGCACCGCGCGGATGCGGCCGTTGTCGTCCAGCGCCACCATCACGAAGCGCGCCTCGGTGACCTTGAGCGTCTCGCCGCGATCGTGGGGTGGGCGGATCCACACCTCCACGTCGATCTTCACCGAGCTGTGGCCGATCTCGCGCACCGCGGTGTAGATATTGACCATCGAGCCCACGCGTACCGGGCACAGGAAGTCCATGGTCTCGATGGCCACGGTGGCGGTACGGCCGTGGGCCTCGCGGCCGGCGGCCAGCTCGGCGGCCTGGTCCATGTGGCTGACCAGCCAGCCACCGGGGATATCGCCGTAGAGGTTGGTGTCCTGGCGGGTGGCCAGCAGCTTGAGGGTCAGTTGACCCTGGGGGGCGGGCACATCGTCGAGATCGGTCATGGAATATCGTACGCTCGGCTTGTTGTTGTCGGCGGAAGACACGGTCGGCTGTCGATATTGCGGTGCAGCGCGCTCGGTTCGTGGCCATCTTATACGCCAACGTCGTTCATGCCAAAGTCGCCCCGATGCCCAAGCCGGGGTGCCCAGGGGGCGAATCGCTTCGCCGGAGGAGGTCCATGACCCGATATCGCCGCATGCTCGCCGGGCTGGCGCTGGGCTTGATGCTCTGCCTGCAGGCGACTGGCGTGCGCGCCGAGGAGCCGGTGGGAACGCTGGGGGCGCAGGGGTCGGACACCCTGGCCGGGCTGATGCTGCGCTGGGGGAACAGCTCAGCGACCGCCACCCTGGCATTCGCCTGCAGCTGCAGGTCAGCGGCTCGGCCAGCGCGCCGCCGGCGTTGACCGCCGGCACCACGCGTCTGGGTCCCATGTCGCGGCCCATGACCGACGAAGAGCGCCAGGCCTTCTTGGACCGGCGCGGCTATCCGCCGCTGGCGCTGGAGGTGGCCCGAGACGCCCTGGCGGTGGTGGTGCATCGCCATCACCCCCTGGAGGCGCTGACGCTCTCCCAGGTCGATGCGATCTTCTCGCGCACCCGGCGCTGCGGGGCCGAGACGGCGATCACCCGCTGGGCGCAGCTCGGGCTCGAGGCGCCGGCGGGCCGCATCGCCCTGCACGGGCGTAACCTGGCCTCGGGCAGCTACGGGCTGTTTCGTCAGCGGGCACTGTGCGACGGCGAATACCGCCCGGGGCTTAACGAGCATCCCGGCTCGGCCGCGGTGGTGGCGGCGGTCGGTGAGAGCCGCGCGGCCATCGGCTATGCCGGCCTCAACCACCTGATGCCGGCCGTCAAGCCGCTGGCCCTGGTGGACGCCCATGGCCGGCGCCACCGGCCGACGCCCGGGCCGGTGCGACGCGGCGACTATCCGCTGACGCGCTCGCTCTATCTCTATCTCAATCTGCCTCCCGGCGAGACGCTGCCGGGCCCCGAGCGCGCCTTCCTCGAGCTGGTGCTATCGCCGCAGGGCCAGGCCACGGTGGCAGAGCTGGGCTTCGTCGCCCTGTCCGACGAGGCGCTCGACCGGCAGCGTCGGCGCCTGGGGCTCGGGGCTTCGCCCCCGTGAGGCTGTCACCCAACTGTCATCAAACTGTCGTACCCTGGCCGCCATGATCGAGCCCCCTCCCGCGCCGCCGTCGCCCCGCTCGCCATGGCGACGACTGGTCGACCGCCTGGCCACCGGCCTGATCGCCGCCGGCGGGATCGGCGTGATCGCCGCCCTGCTGGCCATCGGCGCCTTCCTGGCGCTGGAGGTGTTCCCCGGACTGGTTGTCGGCGGCCTGAGTCGTGAGCAGATTGCCGCCTCTCTCACCCCCCTCGCCTGGGGTACCCTCAAGGCCGCCTTCTGGGCGCTGGTGTTCGCCATTCCCCTGGCGCTGGGGGCCGCCATCCACTCGGCGGCCTTCATGTCGCAGCGCCTGCGCAGCCGCCTCAAGCCAACCCTGGAGCTGATGGAGGCCCTGCCCGGGGTGGTCATCGGGTTCGTGGCCGGTCTGGTGCTGGCGCCCTGGGTGGAGCGCCACCTGGCCGGTGCCCTGGCGCTGCTGCTGGTGCTGCCGCCGGGGGCGTTGCTGGCCGGTGGGCTGTGGCGCTGCCTGCCGGGGGCGCTGCGCCGACGCCTGCCCCTCGCCTGGGCCGGCCTGTGGCTGGTGCCCTGGCTGGCCGGGCTCGGCCTGCTGGCGCTGCATCTGGCGCCCGGGGTCGAGACGCTGCTGTTCGCCGGCGATCTGCGCGGCTGGCTGGACCGCGAACTGGGGCTCGATTACGCCAGCCGCAATGCGCTGATCGTCGGCCTGGCCATGGGCTTCGCGGTGATGCCCAGCGTCTACGCCCTGGCCGAGGATGCCCTCTCCGGGGTGCCGGCGAGCCTCGGCGAGGGCGCCCAGGCACTGGGGGCCACCCGCTGGCAGACGCTGTGGAAGGTGGTGCTGCCGGCGGCGGCGCCGGGGATCTTCGCCGCGGTGATGATCGGCGCCGGGCGCGCCGTGGGCGAGACCATGATCGTGCTGATGGCCAGCGGCAACACCGCGCTGCTGAGCCTGAGCCCGCTGGAGGGCATGCGCTCCATGGCCGCCGGCATCGCCATCGAGCTGCCCGAGGCGGTGCCCGGCAGCGACCCCTGATCGCCTGCTGATGCTGGCGGCCCTGCTGCTGTTCCTCTTCACCTTCCTGGTCAACACCCTGGCGGAAGGGGTCAGGGCTCGCCTGCGACGGCGTTTCCGTCAGCTGGGAGGCGGGATATGAGCCTTACTGGCGTCATCGGGGGGCGCCGCGCCCGCCTGCCGCGGGGCGAGGGCCCCTGGGCCTGGCTGGCCGCCGGCAGCGTGGCGCTGTCGCTGCTGATGCTGGGTGGGCTCCTGACGCTGATCGCGGCGAGCGGCCTGGGCCACTTCTGGCCCGCCTCGGTGAGCCTGCTGGAACTCGACGACGGCCGCCAGCTGGCCGGCCGCGCGGTGCGCGAGCTGCCGCTGCCGGAGGGCGAGGGCCGCGAGCGGCTCTACTTCACCGGCAACCGCGACCTGGACGGCCAGGTGTGGCACTGGCTGGCGGTGGAACGCATCGTCGCCAGCGAGCAGCCGGCCGAGCTGGTGGTGCTGGAGCGCCGCCGCTACGGCGAGTTCATCGGCCGACTGGTGGCGGTGGCCCCGGCCGAGACGGCGGCCGCCGAGGCGGCGTCGGACGAGCCGGCGGCCTGGGCGGCGCTCACCGCGCGGCTGGAAGCGCTCAACGGCCTGCGCAGCGAGCGCGAGGCCCTGCGCCGGGAGGCGATCCTGCCCCTGGTGCGCCGCCTGGAGGCCGACCCCGAGGATCGTGACGCCCGGCGCGAGCTGGCTGCCGCCAACGCTCGCGCCCGGGCGCTGGCCGATGCCATGCGGGGCGAGGTGGCGATCCTCGAGAGCGTCGACGGTCGCCGCCTGCTCCAGCCGCTGGATGAGGTACTGCGCGCCTGGCGGCCCAACGCCATGTCGCTGCCCGAGAAACTCGGCGCCTGGACCCGGGGGTGTGGCGCTTCCTCTCCGAAGGGCCCCGCGCCGCCAACACCGCCGGTGGCGTCTGGCCGGCGATCTTCGGCACCGTGCTGATGGTGCTGCTGATGTCGGTGGTGGTCACGCCCTTCGGGGTGCTGGCGGCGGTCTATCTCAACGAGGTGGCCCACCAGGGGCGGCTGACCCGCTGGGTGCGCATCGCGGTGCGTAACCTGGCCGGGGTGCCCTCCATCGTCTACGGGGTGTTCGGCCTGGGGGTCTTCGTCTACGGCATCGGCGGCTCGCTGGACGAGTGGTTCTTCAGCGAGACGCTGCCTTCGCCGACCTTCGGCACCGGCGGCCTGCTGTGGGCCTCGCTGACCCTGGCGCTGCTGACCCTGCCGGTGGTGATCGTGGCCACCGAGGAGGGACTGGCGCGGATTCCCGCGCATCAGCGCGAGGGGGCGCTGGCGCTGGGCGCCACCCGGCTGGAGATGCTGACCCGGGTGGTGCTGCCCATGGCGGTCCCGGCGATGCTGACCGGGGTCATCCTGGCCATCGCCCGGGCCGCCGGCGAGGTGGCCCCGCTGATGCTGGTGGGGGTGGCCAAGCTGGCGCCCCAGGTGCCGGTGGACGGGGAATTTCCCTTCCTGCATCTTGATCGAAAGTTCATGCACCTGGGCTACCACCTCTACGACACCGCCTTCCACGGCGACGACGTGCAGGCCGCCATGCCGATGGTCTACGCCACGGCGCTGCTGCTGGTCCTGGTGGTGCTGGTGCTTAACCTGACTGCCATATTTCTGCGTCATTATCTCAGGGCGCGTCACGGGGCGCTGACGCGCCATTGAGGAGGAATCAGCCAAGCGATGTCCGTGCAGCCATTTCAGACCGCGCCGGTAGCCCGGCGGCCGACGGGGCCGATCATCGACTTCCCGCCCAGGCCAGCAGCCTGGAGATCGAGGGGCTGAGCCTGGCCTACGGCGCCAAGCCGGCGCTGCGCCACCTTAGCCTGCGGATTCCCCGCCAGCGGGTCACGGCCTTTATCGGCCCCTCGGGCTGCGGCAAGTCGACCCTGCTGCGCGCCCTCAATCGGCTTCACGACCTCAACGAGGCGGTCAGCTGGCAGGGCCGCATTCGGCTCGAGGGCCAGGACATCCATGCCCCCGAGGTGGCCGTGGATGAGCTGCGCCGGCGAGTGGGAATGGTGTTCCAGGCGCCGAATCCCTTCCCCATGTCGATCTACGAGAACGTCGCCTTCGGCCTGCGCCTGCAGGGGGGCTGTCGCGACGGCGCCTGGACGACATCGTCGAATGGGCGCTCAACGCCGCGGCGCTGTGGGACGAGGTCAAGGATCGCCTGCGCGCCTCGGCCTGGTCGCTCTCCGGCGGCCAGCAGCAGCGCCTGGTGATCGCCCGCACCCTGGCGGTGCGCCCGGAGGTGCTGCTGCTCGATGAGCCGGCCTCGGCCCTCGATCCGATCTCCACGCTGAAGATCGAAGAGCTGATTCGCGGCCTCAAGTCCCAGCTGACCCTGGTGCTGGTCACCCACAACATGCAGCAGGCGGCCCGGGTCTCGGACTACACCGCCTTCCTGCACGAGGGGGAGCTGGTGGAGTACGGCCCCACCGACGATGTCTTCACCAACCCGCGCCTGGCGCGCACCGAGAACTACATCACCGGCCGTATGGCCTGACCGGCCCTCGGCCCTAGGAGAGTCCCATGGATATCACCAGCGACACCCATAGCCAGCATATCTCGCGGCAGTTCAACCAGGAGCTCGAGGAGCTCAAGACTCAGCTGATGACCATGGGCGGCCTGGTCGAGCAGCAGATACAGGAGGCGGTCAAGGCGCTGATCGATGGCGACAGCCGGCTGGCCGAGAAAGTCCGCGACAACGACCGCGCCGTCAACGAGATGCAGCTGACCATCGACGACGAGTGCACCCGGGTGCTGGCACGGCGCCAGCCCGCGGCCTCCGATCTGCGCCTGGTGCTGGCGGTGATCCGCGCCACCGCCGACCTGGAGCGGATCGGCGACGAGGCCAGCAAGATCGCCCGCAACGCCCTGACCCTGATCGAGAACGGCACTCAGGTGCGCGGCCTGGTGGAGGTGCGTCATATCAGCGAGCACGTGCGCAAGATGCTGCGCGACGCGCTGACCGCCTTCGCCCGCTTCGACACCGAGCTGGCGCTGCAGGTGGTGCACGAAGACGAGTCGGTGGACGACGAGTACGGCAGCGCCATGCGCTCGCTGATGACCTTCATGATGGAGGACAGTCGCGCCATCGGTCCGGTGCTCAGCGTGATGTGGATCCTACGCGCCCTGGAGCGGGTCGGCGATCATGCCGACAACCTGGCCGAGTATGTCATCTACCTGGTCAAGGGGCTGGACATTCGCCATATGGACCCGGACGAGCTCGACGAGAGCGCCCTGACCCGCAAGGGCTGAGCCGAACGGAAGGGGGCGGCGAAGGGCGGTGCGACACCGGGGCCAGGCGAGTCAACGCCACAAGCTGCTATCATCGGCCTATTGAGACTGGTTTTCCCAAGGTATGACAAGGAACTCGCCCATGCGTCCGACCTCTTTCCTGCTGCTGGCCGCCGGCCTGCTGCTGGCCACGCCGGCCCTTGCCCACGACTATCGGCTCGGCGATGTGCAGATCTCCCACCCCTTCGCCACCCCGGCGCCGCCCAGCGTGCCCCACGGGGCGGCCTATGTCGATATCACCGTGGAAGGCGAAGAACCGGCGGTGCTGGTTGGGGCCAGCACCCCGGCCAGCGACACCGTGGAGCTGCATGACATGGCGATGGACGACGGCGTGATGCGCATGCGCCAGGTGATGCAGATCGAGGTGCCCGGCGGCATCACTCAGACCATGCGTCCCGGCGGCGGCTACCACCTGATGCTGATGAACCTGGTGGCCCCGTTGCGCGAGGGGGATCGCTTCCCGATGACCCTGGAATTCGCCGAGCGCGGCGAGGTCGAGGTGGAGGTCTGGGTGCAGAGTGCGGGCGAAGGCAGCGCCGACGCCGATGACCACCACCATCACTGAGGCGACACCCGGCTGAGCCGCTGCGGCGCCCGCTATCGGCGCCGCGGCGGGATCGGCACCGCCGAGCCACGGGGCGCAGAGGCGTCTTGGGCCGCGCGTAGCCGCGCCTGAGGGAAGATGCCGGCAAAGCACGCCCCCTGGCCCGGGTGGGAGACGATCTCCAGCCGGGCGTCGTGGCGCAGCAGCACGTGCTTGACGATTGCCAGCCCCAGGCCGGTGCCGCCCGTGGCGGTGCTGCGCCCCTTGTCGACCCGGTAGAAACGCTCGGTGAGCCGCGGAATGTGCGCCGGGTCGATGCCCTCGCCGTCATCTTCCACCTCCAGGCAGGCTCCCTCGGGGTGGGGCTTCCAGCGCAGCACGATCTGGCGACCCTCGCCGGCGTAGCGCACGGCGTTGAAGGCCAGGTTGGAGGCGGCACTGCGAATCTCCTGCTCGCTGCCGACCAGCCGCCGGGACGTCTCGATTTCCACCACGATTCGCTGGCGGCCGCCGGAGAGCGCCTCGGCGTCGCGGCGCACGCACTCGAGCAGTGCGCCGATGTCCAGCGGTGAATGATCCTCGCCGCCGCGGTCGATCTCCAGTCGCGACAGCAGCAGCAGGTCGTTGACCAGGTTCTGCATGCGCGTGGCCTGCGCCTGCATCTGGCCAAGCCCGCGGGCCAGCCGCGGCGGCAGCTGATCGGCATGGTCGCCGTAGGTTTCCAGGTAGCCGGTCAGCACGGTCAGCGGGGTTCTCAGCTCGTGGGAGACGTTGGCCACGAAGTCGCGACGCATCTCCTCCAGGCGGTGCAGGCGGGTGATGTCGCGGGCCATCAGCAGACGCTCGTCGTCGCCGTAGAGGGTGATCTGGTACTGCAGGATCATGCGCTCGTCGATGGGCGAGGCCAGGGTCAGCGGCTCGCGGTAGTCGCGGGCGTTGAAGTAGGCGACGAAACGCGGGTCACGCACCAGGTTGGTGATGTGCTGGCCGCGGTCGTGGGCGGCGTCCAGGCCCAGCATGCGCTCGGCGGCGCTGTTCCACCACTCCAGGTCGCCGTGCTGGTCGAGCATCACCACGCTGTCGCGCATCGCCTCCGAGGACTCCTGGATACGCCGTAGGGCGGTGCGCAGGCGGCTCTGGGTCAGCCGCTGTCCCTTCTGGTAGCGATACAGGCGGTCGAACAGCTCGCCCCACAGGCCGTTCGCCGAGGGGGGCTCGCTCTGCGGATGGCGGGTCAGCCAGCGGTGCAGGGCGCGCAGCTGGCGAAGATGGTAGAGCAGGCAGGCCGTCAGACCGGCGGCCAGGCCCAGTGCCGGCGCCGAGAACAGCCAGCCGACCAGGCTGCCCGCGGCGGCCAGCCAGGCCAGGCGCCACAGCTCACGGCTCCACGGGCGGGCCACGTCAGCCCTTGGTGGAGAACCGATAGCCGGTGCCGCGCACGGTCTGCACCAGGTGCTGGTGGCGCTCGCCCAGCGCCTTGCGCAGGCGGCGGATATGCACGTCCACGGTACGCTCCTCCACATAGACATTGCCGCCCCAGACCTGGTCGAGCAGCTGGCTGCGCGTGTAGGCGCGCTCCTGGTGGGTCATGAAGAACTGCAGCAGGCGGTACTCGGTGGGGCCGATCTCCAGGGCGCGGCCGTCGGCGCTCACCCGGTGGCTGACCGGGTCGAGTTCCAGCCCCTCCACCGTGACCGGATCCTCCACGCCCTGGGGGGTCGCCCGGCGCAGCACCGCCTTGAGGCGTGCCACCAGCTCCCGCGGCGAAAAGGGCTTGGTGATGTAGTCGTCGGCGCCGGCCTCGAGTCCCTGGATCTTGTTGTCCTCCTCGCTCTTGGCGGTGAGCATGATGATCGGGATCTCGCGGGTGGCCTCCTCGCGCTTGAGTCGCCGGGCCAGTTCGATGCCGCTGGTGCCGGGCATCATCCAGTCCAGCAGCAGCAGGTCGGGGCGGTGGTCGACCACCATGGCGTGGGCCTCCTGGGCGTTGTCCGCTTCCAGTACGCGGTAGTCGGCCATCTCCAGCGCCACGGCGATCATCTCGCGAATCGGCGCTTCATCATCGACGATCAGAACGGTCTTGGCGGTCATCCGGAAGCCTCGTGATCAGTGACGGGTCGATGACGATATGACCATGTCATGATGACAGTTGGATGACAGCGCCGCCAGCGCCGCTCAGCCGTTCACCGCCGGCCAGAGGGTGAGGGCCAGGCCGGCGAACACCAACAGTCCCGACCAGTGGTTGTTGAGGAAGGCTCGGAAGCAGCGGTCGCGGTCGCGCTCCCGGATCAGCCACTGCTGATAGACGAAGGTGGCCGCCATAGCCGCGAGCCCCGCCCAGAAGAAACCGCCCAGGCCCAGGCGCACCCCCGCCCAGGCCAGCAAGGCTAAGGTCGCCCCTTGCAGCAGCCCGATCATCAGCCGGTCGGCGCGCCCGAACAGCACGGCAGTGGACTTGATGCCGATCTTCAGGTCGTCATCGCGGTCGACCATGGCGTACTGGGTATCGTAGGCCACCGTCCACACCAGGTTGGCGGCAAACAGCAGCCAGGCCTCCAGCGGCACGTGGCCCAGCACCGCGCCGAAGGCCATGGGAATCGCCCAGGAGAAGGCCGCGCCCAGGAACAGCTGGGGCAGGTGGGTGTAGCGCTTCATGAAGGGGTAGATGAAGGCCAGCACTACGCCCCCCAGCGACAGCAGCACGGTGAACAGGTTGGTGAACAGCACCAGCACGAAGGCGGCCATCACCAGGATCAGGAACAGCGCCTGGGCCTCGCCCTCGCTGATTCGGCCGGTGGCCAGGGGGCGGTGCTCGGTGCGTTTGACGTGGCCGTCGAAGTGGCGGTCGGCGTAGTCGTTGACCACGCAGCCGGCGGCGCGCATCAGATAGACCCCGGCAACGAAGATCAGCAGGATACGGCGCTCGGGCAGGCCCTGGGCGGCCACCCACAGCGCCCAGAGGGTGGGCCACATCAACAGCCAGGTGCCGATGGGCCGGTCCAGGCGCATCAGGTGCAGAAATCGGGAATCCGGGCGAGGCCGGTGGGGTGCAGCACGGAACGGTCCATCGATGCCTCCTCAGTCGATGGCGCTCATCCTAACGTGAAGGTAGCCCCAGTTCATCCGCCATGGCGTCGAGAAAGAACTCCTGAACCAGCACCGCGAAACGCCGGTGGCGGAACACCGAGCGCCGTCCCCAGGGGCCGCGGGAAGGATGAAAGGGGGCGGGGGCCGCGGTAACCTCGATGGGGCTGCGCGCCAGGTCCGGCTGGCGGAACAGCCAGCTGCCCAGGGAGCGTTCGCCGAGGCGCTCCAGCCGCTGGCCGCGCAGCGTCGCGAGGGGCGCCACCGAGCGCGCCACCACCCAGGGCTGGCCCTCCAGGCAGAGCGCCACTTCGCGCCGCCAGGCCAGGCGCCCCGGCACCAGCCCCAGCGCCCGGGCCTCGTCGGGGCGCGGCAGTCCCAGGCGCTGGTCGAGCAGGCGGACCCGGAAGGTGCGCCCGGCCCCGGCCTCGATCAGCCGGGCGGTCAGCGAGTCGCGAGAGGCCACCCAGGCCCACCAGGCCGGGCTCATCTGCGGCTGGGCGGCCGCCAGTGGGCGCCAGCGCAGCAGGGGCGTCGCCGGGGAAGCGGGCCGGGGCGGGCCGTGCATCTGCGGGTCACCGAGTCTCTCCAGGTCGTTTGGGGGCGCATAGTGTACCATGTGGCGCAGACACGGTTCCCGGCGGTGACCGGCGCGCGCCGGCCCCCACAGCCTGAGAGGAGTGCCATGACCGCCCCCTGACGATCGTCGGCTCCGGCATGGCGGGACTGGGCCTGGCGCGCCAGCTGCGCGCGCGGGACGGTGACCGCCCGATCACCCTGATCACCGCCGACAGCGGCGACGACTACGCCAAGCCGCTGCTTACCACCGGCTTCGCCAAGCGGTTGCCGCCGGCGCGGCTGGCCGCCCGCTCGGCGCTGGAGGCGGCCGAGCAGCTCAATCTGGTGATGCGCACCCATACCCGGGTGGAGGCTATCGATCCGGTGGCGCGCACGCTGTGCCTCGGCGAGGAGCGCCTGCCCTGGAGCGAGCTGGTACTGGCCACCGGGGCGGCGCCCGTGCTGCCTTTTTCCGTCCCTGAGGCGGTGGCCGGGCGGGTGTTCAGCGTCAACGACCTGGATGACTACCGGCGCTTCCACGCCGTGCTGGAGACCCTGGGGCGTCCGGCGCGGGTCGCGATCATCGGTGCCGGCCTGGTGGGCTGCGAGTTTGCCAACGATCTCATCGCCGGCGGCCACGCGGTGAGCCTGGTGGCGCCGGAGGCCACCCCGCTGCCCCGGCTGCTCCCCGAGCCGCTGGGGCACGCCCTGGGCGAGGCCTTCGCCGAGGCGGGCATGGCGCTGCACCTGGGGCGCGGCCTGGCCGGGCTCGACGTGGCCGGCGACGAGGTGGTCGTGGCCCTGGACGACGGCAGCCGGCTTGGCGCCGACCTGGTGCTGACGGCCACCGGCCTGCGTCCGCGTATCGCGCTGGCCGAGTCGGCGGGGCTGGCCACCGAGGCCGCCGGCATCCGGGTCGATCGCTACCTGGCAAGCTCCACGCCGGGCATCTATGCCTTGGGTGATGCGGCCTGCGTCGCCGGCATCAACGCCATGTACGTGCAGCCGCTGCAGGCCAGCGCCAAGGCCCTGGCCGCCACTCTGTCGGGCGAGCCCACCGAGGTGCGCTACGGCGCCTGGCCGGTGCTGGTCAAGACACCGTTGCTGCCGGTGGTGGCGCTGCCACCGACCCGCCCGCCGACGCGCTGGCGGATCGAGGGCGAGGGGCGTGATCTGGTGGCCTACGCCGAAGCACAAGACGAACGTTTGATCGGATTTGCGTTGACAGGCAGCCGCGTGCGGCGGAAAGTTGAGCTGGCGCGAGTCGCACCGCCGTTGCTAGGCTAGTGACGTCGTGCCACGCAGGTGTCATGTGTCATCTCATCTCGATCATGTGAACAATAATACCCGCCGGCGCCTACCGCCGGACCCCAGCCAATATCAGGAGGGCTTATGCGCAAGCCAGAACTCGCTGCGGCGATCGCCGAGCGTGCGGATCTATCCAAGGACAAGGCCAGTCAGGTGCTCAACGTGATTCTCGACGAGATCACCGGCAGCGTGGCGCAGGGCCAGGACGTGTCGCTGATCGGTTTCGGGACCTTCACCGTGCGTGAGCGGGCGGCCCGTACCGGCAAGAACCCGCAGACCGGTCAGCCGCTGGCCATTCCCGCCAGCAAGACGGTGGCCTTCAAGCCCGGCAAGGGGCTCAAGGATGCCGTCGGCAAGGGCTGAGACCAACGCCGTCAGTAACCTGGTGCGGCCCGCGTCTGATGAGGCGGGCCGCGATGCCTCCCCCCTCTTCTCGTTCGACGCGGACTCGACATGAAACTGCGACTGATGCTGTGGGTGCTGGGTGTGCTGCTCAAGCGTGCCCTGCGGCGCAAGCCGCGATTTCGCGATACCCTGAGCGAGCTGCGCCACCTCGACTGGGGCATCGCCACCGAGGACCTGCGTATCGCCAGGCACTACCGCATGTCGCCCAGCGGTATCGAGAGCCGGGCCGGACTGCCGGTGGACCTCGACCTGGAGCTGCGCTTCGAAGACTCGGCGACGGCGCTCAAGGTGCTGCGCAAGCCCACCCAGCAGGCCTTTCTCGACGGCATGATGGCCGGCAGCGTGCGCCTAGTGGGCGACTCCGGCGACCTGCAGAAGCTGCAGAAGCTGCTCCGGCACCTGTGACGCCGCGGGCATTGCCCGCACCGCCCTTCTCCCACCCTCATCGGGCACGCGCGTGGATATCCCCATCAGCGACTGGTCTATTTCCGCCTGACCCTGGAGTCGGGCTCGGTGCGTCGTGCCGCGGCGCGCCTCGATATCGCCCCCTCCGCCGTCAGCCGGCAGATCGGTCTGCTCGAGGATGCCCTGGGGGCGACCCTGCTGGAGCGAAGCCGCAGCGGCATTCGCCCCACCCCGGTGGGCGAGATGCTGCTCGAGTACTGCGAGCGGCGCGGGGCCCTGGATGAGAGCTTCATCGCCTCGCTGGAGGCCTATCAGCGGCTGGAGACCGGCACGGTGTCGCTGGTGGCTGGGGAGGGCTTCGTCGGCGACCTGATCGCCACCCCGCTGCGCGAGTTCACCGAGCGCTACACCGGCATCCAGCTGGATATCCAGCTGGCCGGAACCACCGGCATCATCGAGGCGATCATCGAGGATCGCGCCCATATCGGCCTGATGTTTCACGAGCGCACCCACCATCAGCTGCGCTTCTGGACCTCCAGCCCCCAGCCGCTGATGGCGATCCTGCCTCCCGACCACCCCCTGGCGGCGCTGAGCGCACCGCTGACCCTGGCGCAGCTCAGCGAGCAGCCGATGGCGATGTGGGATCCCAGTCACGGGGTGCGTCAGATGGTCGACCAGGCCTTCCAGCAGGCGCGCCTGAGCCCGCGCATGGCCATGAACACCAACTCCATGGCGATTCTCGCCCAGTACGTGGTCAGCGGCATGGGCATCACCCTGCTGCCGGTGTTCGCCGTGGCCCGCGACCTGGCCGAGGGCCGGCTGGTGGCGCGCCCGGTGGACGACCCGCTGTTTCAGCGCTCCCAGGCGCACATGGTCACCCGGGTGGGGCGTCAGCAGCCCAAGGCCAGCGTCCTGCTGCTGCGCCACCTGGCCAGCTGGATGCAGGCGTTTCGCAGCGAGCCCCCGACGCCCGAAGGCGACGCCTAATCAAAGGCTAGCCGACGCCGCTGCCATAGCCGAAGGCCACCCCGGCCTCGGGCGCCGTTTCCACCCAGACGCTCTGGGGCACGGTGTACTCGCGCAGCCCCTCCAGGCCACTGGAGCGTCCGTAGCCGCTGTCGCCGAAGCCGCCGAAGGGCGACATCACGCTGATCGCCTTGTAGCTGTTGATCCACACCGTCCCGGCGCGCAGGGCGCCGGCCACGCGGTGGGCGCGGGCCGGGTCGCGGGTCCAGACGGCGCCGGCGAGACCGAAGCGGGTGGCGTTCGCCAGGTGCAGCGCCTCGGCCTCGTCGTCGAAGGGCATGACCACCAGCACCGGGCCGAATACCTCCTCCCGGGCGATGCGCATCTCGGGGGTGACATCGGCGAGCACCGTGGGCGCCAGGAAATAGCCGGCGGCTGCCTCGGGCAGCCCGTTCGGCCTCCCGCCCCCGGTCAATATTCGGGCCCCCTCGGCCTGGGCCTCGTCGAGCATGGCGGTGACCCGGGCATACTGGCGGGCGTTCTGCAGCGGCCCCATGCGGGTCGCCTCGTCGCTGGGCAGCCCGACCGCGATCTCGGCGGTGGCGCGGGCCAGCCGCTCGGTCACTTCTTCGAACGCCTCGCGCTGCACCAGCAGCCGGGAGCCGGCCACACAGCTCTGGCCGGCGGCGGCGAAGATCGCCGCCTGGGCGCCGGCCACGGCGTCGTCGAGGTTGGCGTCGGCAAAGACGATGTTGGCCGACTTGCCGCCCAGCTCCAGCACGCTGGGCACCAGCCGGCGGGCGCCGGCCTCGGCGATCTGTCGTCCGCTCTCGGGCGAGCCGACGAACACCAGCTTAGCGATAGTGTCGTGGCCGGTGAGCGCCGCCCCGGTGCTGGGCCCCAGGCCGTTGACGATGTTGATCAGCCCCTTGGGAAGCCCGCCGCGCTCGAGCAGCTGCGCCAGCACCGTTGAAGAGAAGGGGGTCAGCTCGGAGGGCTTGAGCACCACGCCGTTGCCGGCGGCGATGGCCGGCGCCAGCTGCCAGCCGCAGGTGAACAGCGGGGCGTTCCAGGGGGTGATCTGGCCCACCACGCCGTAGGGGACCGGCCGCACATAGTTGAGATGGGAGGTCGGCACCGGGATCACCTCGCCGTGCTGCTTGTCGCACCAGCCGGCGTAGTACTCGAACATCTCGCGCACCTTGGCCACCTCGGCACGGCAGTCGCGGATCGGCTTGCCGGCCACCAGGCTCTCCAGCTCGGCCAGGGCCTCCTCGTGGCCGGCCAGCCCGCTCAGCGCGGCCTGCATGCGCCGGCCGCGCTCGCTGGCGGTGAGCGCGATCCATGTCTGCTGGGCCTGCGCCGCGGCGGCGACCGCCTGTTCGACCCGGGCCGGGCCGGCATCGGCGTAGTGTACCAGCGTGGCCCCGGTCACCGGGTTGGCGAGGGTCACGGGCTCGCCCTCGCCGGCCAGGGCCCGCCCGCCGATCCAGTGGCTCAGGGGAGCGTCCCGGCTGCCCATCGCGAAGTGGCGCAGCAGGGCATCGAGGCGCTCCTGGGCGCGTTGATCCAGGGTGTTCATGGGGTCGGCTCCTTGCGGGCGGCGGCCTGCAGCAGGGGGGTGACGATACGGTTGAAGTCGGCGTCGTCGGTGATCGCCGCATGGCGCTGCTGCCAGAGGTGGGTCACGTCGTCCAGCAGCGGCAGCGCCAGGTCGAGCTGCTCGGCGGCCTCCCGGGCCAGGCCCAGGTCCTTGCGCATCAGCCCCATGGTGAAGCCGGAGTCGAAGCGTTCGCTGAGCACCCACTGGGGAAAGTTCACCTCGCTGACCGCGCTGCGCCCGGAGCCGCTGTTGAGTCCGGCCAGACAGGCCTCGGGGTCGACGCCGCCCCGGGCCGCTAGGGCCACCGCCTCGGCCGTGGTGATCAGGTGGGCGGCGCACAGGTAGTTGTTGGCCAGCTTGACGGTGTGGCCGCAGCCGGGGCCGCCCACATGGGTGAAGCGGGCCGACAGCGCCTCTAGCAGCGGGGTCAGGCGCGCCACGGTGGCCTCGCTGCCGCCGAGCAGCACGCCCAGGCTGCCGCTGGCGGCTCCGCGGGGACCGCCGCTGACCGGGGCGTCCAGCCATTCGAGCCCCGCCTCGCTGACCTGGGCGGCCAGCGCGCGGCTGACGGCGGGGTCGGAGGTGGAGGTGTCGACGATCACGCTGCCCGGGGGGGCCAGGTCGAGCAGGCGCGGGGAGGTCTCGATCACCTCGCGCACCTGGGCCGAGGTGGGCAGCGAGAGCAAGTAGACGTCGCTGTCGCCGATGGCTTCCGGGGCGACGGTAGTCAGGCCCTCGGCGGCCAGCCGGTCACGGGAAGCGGCGCTGATGTCGCTGCCGGTGACGGCGAAGCCGGCTCGCTTCAGGGTCAGCGCCATGGCGCCGCCCATCTGGCCGAGTCCGATCACGGTGAGAGAAAGCGTCATGGTGTGGCTCCTTGTCGGGGCACGGAGTACCCTCCCGCCGGTTGGCGGGAGAAGGCGTACCAAGGCCGTGCGGCGGGATCAGCGCGTCAGCGACTGGACCAGGGTGATCCAGTAGCGGGTGCCGATCGGCAGCAGGGCGTCGTTGAAGTCGTAGCGGGGATTGTGCAGCGTGGCCGAGTCGACGCCGTTGCCCAGCCAGATATAGGCCCCCGGGCACTCCTGGAGCAGGAAGGCGAAGTCCTCCGAGGCCATGCTGGGCGGCAGGTCGCGGTGCACCCGGGTGATCCCGGCGGTATCGGCGAGCGCCTCGGCGCAGTGCCGGGCGTGGTCCGGATGGTTGAGCGTTGCCGGGTACTGGCGGCGGTAGTCCAGGTTGACGCGCAGGCCGTGGAACTCCGCCAGGCTGTCGACGGCCTGGCGAAACCGCGCCTCCAGCTGCTCCTTGAGGGCCATGTCGAAGCAGCGCAGGGTGCCGCGCAGCTCGACCTTCTCGGGGATCACGTTGTAGGTGTCGCCGGCATGCAGGCTGGTGACGCTGAGCACCGCCGGCTGGTGGGCCGGTATCTCGCGGCTGATCAGCGCCTGCAGCTGGGTGATCATCTGGCAGCTTGCCAGCAGGGTGTCCGTGCCCAGGTGCGGCATGGCGGCGTGGCAGCCCTTGCCGCTGAGCGTCAGCGAGAAGATGTCGAAGGCGGCCATTACCGGGCCGTCATGGACGGCGGCCTCGCCCACCGGCAGCCCCGGCCAGTTATGGAGGCCGTAGACGGCCTCCATGGGGAAGCGCTCGAACAGGCCGGCCTCGATCATGGCGCGGCCGCCTCCTTCGTTCTCTTCCGCCGGCTGGAAGATGAACACCACCCGGCCGCGGAAATCCGGGTCCCGGGAGAGCGCCCGGGCGGCGCCCAGCAGCAGGGTGGTGTGGCCGTCGTGGCCGCAGGCGTGCATCTTGCCCGGGGTCGCGGAGGCGTGGGCGAAGTCGTTCTCCTCGCTGACGTGCAGGGCGTCCATGTCGGCGCGCAGGCCGATGCTCGGACCGGTGCCGCGCCGGCCCTCGAGCACGCCCACCACCCCGGTGCCGGCAACGCCGGTGGTGACTGCCAGGCCCCACTCCTGGAGCAGGCCGGCGACGCGCTCGGCGGTGCGAAATTCCTCGAAGGCCGTCTCCGGGTGGCGATGGAAGTCGTGCCGCCAGGCCCGGAGCTGGTCTGCCGAGGGCAGCAGGCTGTCGTCCATGGGCAGGCTCCTTAGAGAATCAGGTGGGCGATGAAGGCCGAGGAGACGAAGGTGCCGGTGAACACCAGCAGCGAGACGATCACCAGTTTCCAGCCGGTCTGCTTGAACATGGTGAACTCGCGGCCGGTGAGCGCCAAACCGGCATAGGCCAGCACCGGGGTGACCACGGCCAGGAAGTCGACGTGGGAGAGCCGCTCGACGATCCAGGCGTTGCCGGGGAAGAACGGCAGGGTCATCAGGATACTGACCAGCGAGACCCAGGCCACGCTGGGCAGATAGAAGGGCACGACCCGGGCGATGCCCAGCCCGATCATCACCATGACATAGAGAATCACCATGCCCGGCAGCGCCTGATGCAGCGGGGCGCCGTTGACCACGTTGGCGATCCACGCCGCCAGGCACACGGCGGCCAGCAGCAGGGCGGTCTTGCCGAGCTGATTCTCCGGGCGCAGCTCCTGGAGGGCCTCGGCGTCGAAGGGTGCGGTGGTATCAGTGGATTTCATTGCGGGCCTCCTTCAGGGTATCGCCGGCCAGGCGCTTGTAGAGCCATTCGGCCACGGGGAGTGCGATGAACAGCGAGACATAGAGTCCGGTGGCGTAGGTCAGCAGGTTGCTGGCGCCGGAGAAGGCCAGCAGCTCCTCGCGCATGTGGGGCACGGCCTCGGCCAGGGCGCCGGAGCAGGCGGCCACCATGCTACCGCTGCCCACCCCGCAGGCCATGGCCAGGGCGCGCACGTCGATGATGTCCAGGGAGGCAATGAAGCCCGCCATCAGGGCGAAGTAGAGGGTGCCGAACATGGTGCCGACCACGTAGACGCCCATGATGCCGACCCCCTCGGGGCTCTTCAGGCCGTATCTGTCGGAAATGATGGCGATATTGGGCTCGCGGGCGATGGAGTAGGTGGCGCCGATGGCCTCCCGACGCATGCGCAGCACCAGCACCGCGAACGGCAGGGCCAGCAGCATGGTGCCGAGGTTGCCCAGCTCCTGGAGCACCAGCGCCGGACCGGCGGCGATGATCTGCTCGATGGCCGGGCCGATGGTGGAGCCGAACTTGGCGATGAAGGGCAGCACGGCGATCAGGATCAGCGGGCTGGCGGCGTCGCTCACCCGCTTGGGGATGACCCGCTCCATTCGCTTGAACAGGTGGGGGTTGAGCAGCACCCCGATGATGAAGGCGTAGAACAGCGGCAGCAGCAGCAGGGTGCCGGGCCCTAGAGGAATGCGCAGGATGCCGATCCACTCGGCGAACAGCGACGCCAGGATCACCGTCAGGTGCAGGCGCCAGTTCAGCAGCAGTTTCATGTCCATGGGGTTGTCCTTGTTGGTGTGGGGACACCCCTGAGTATCGAAAGGACCGTGTTTCAATGGTAGCCGCTTCGTGTTCTAACAATGGCAACACGCGCCGCCGGGGGATCAGACTTGCCCATAGCGCCCAGCCTCCTCGCCCAGCCAGCGGCGGATCAGCGGCCGGCTGGCCTCGGGGTGGGTCGCCAGCAGCGCCTCGGCCAGGGGGGCGACGCGCTCCAGCAGGTCGGCGTCGCGCTCCAGGTCGGCGATCTTCATCTGGGCCAGGCCCGTCTGGCGGGTGCCCAGCACCTCGCCGGGGCCGCGCAGCTCCAGGTCCTTCTCGGCGATGCGAAAGCCGTCGGTGGTCTCGCGCATCACCGCCAGGCGTTCCTTGGAGTGGGCCGACAGCGGCGGATGATAGAGCAGCACGCAGAAGCTCTCGGTGGCGCCGCGGCCGACCCGGCCGCGCAGCTGGTGCAGCTGGGAGAGCCCTAGCCGCTCGGGGTTCTCGATGATCATCAGGCTGGCGTTGGGCACGTCGACGCCCACCTCGATCACCGTGGTGGCCACCAGCAGGTCCAGCTCGCCGGCCTTGAAGGCGTCCATCGTCTCGGCCTTCTCGGCGGCCTTCATGCGCCCGTGGACCAGGCCGATGGCCAGTTCCGGCAGCGCCTCGGTGAGCTCGTCCCGAGTGGCCTCGGCGGCCTGGCACTCCAGCGCCTCGGACTCCTCGATCAGGGTGCAGACCCAGTAGGCCTGGCGCCCCTCGGCGCAGGCGTGGCGAATGCGCTCGACCACCTCGGGGCGCCGCTCGTCGGGCAGCGCTACCGTCTTCACCGGGGTGCGACCGGGGGCAGCTCGTCGATCACCGAGACGTCCAGGTCGGCATAGGCGCTCATCGCCAGGGTGCGGGGAATCGGCGTGGCGGTCATCACCAGCTGGTGGGGCGTCAGGCCGCCGGCCTCGCCCTTCTCACGCAGCGCCAGGCGCTGGTGCACCCCGAAACGGTGCTGTTCGTCGACGATGGCCAGGCCCAGGCGCTCGAAGTGCACGTCGCCCTGGAAGAGCGCATGGGTGCCCACCACCATGCGGATGCGGCCGTCCTGGATCGCCGCCTTGGTGTCCAGGCGCGCCTTGCCCTTGAGCTTGCCGGAGAGCCAGCCCACCTCGATGCCGAGCGGCTCGAACCAGGCGCGAAAGGCGCGATAGTGTTGCTCGGCCAGCAGCTCGGTGGGGGCCATCATCGCCGCCTGGCAGTCGCCGGCGATGGCGGCCAGCGCCGCCATGGCGGCCACCACTGTCTTGCCGGAGCCCACGTCGCCCTGCACCAGGCGCAGCATGGGTACCTCCCGGGCCAGGTCGGCGCCGATCTCGTCCAGCACCCGGCGCTGGGCGCCGGTCAGCGAGAAGGGCAGCTGGGTGAGAAAGCGCGCCTGCAGGCTGCGCCCCGAGGGCAGGGCGGGGCGCCGTCCTCCTGAATCTTCAGGCGCACCGCCTGCAGGCTGAGGCGATGAGCCAGCAGCTCCTCCAGGGCCAGGCGCCGGGTGGCCGGGTGGCGGCCGCCGGCCAGGGTCTCGGGGTCGACCTCCGGCGGGGGTGGTGCAGCACTCGCAGGCAGTGATGCAGCTCGGGGAGCCGGAAGCGGCCGCGCAGGTCGGCGGTGAGCCAGTCGGGAAGCGCCTCGGGATGGGCCTCGAGGCGCGCCAGGGCCTGGTCGATCAGTGAGCGCAGGCGGGTCTGGTGGAGCCCCTCGGTGGTGGGGTAGATGGGCGTCAGGTGCTCCTCCACCGGCGGCGCCTCGGCGCTGAGCAGGCGGTACTCGGGGTGGTAGAGCTCCAGGCCGGTGGCCCCGGCGCGAGCCTCGCCGAAGGCGCGCACCCGGGCGCCGGGGCGGAACTGCTGCTGCTGGGCCGGCGAGAAGTGGAAGAAACGCAGGCTGAGGATGCCCGAGCCGTCCCGTAGCCGCACCAGTAGGCTGCGGCGGCGGCCGCGCACCACGTCGCTGGCCGTTACCTCGCCCTCCACCACCGCCTCGTGGCCGGCCCGCAGGGTACAGATGGGCGTGATGCGGGTGCGGTCCTGATAGCGCAGCGGCAGATGGAACAGCAGGTCGGCCACGCTTTCCACGCGCAGGCGCGCCAGCTTGGTGGCCAGCGCCTCGCCGACGCCCTTGAGGTCGGTAACCGGCGCGTCGAGCGCAGAGCGATCGGTGCTCATGCCGGCTCGGGCAGCGCCTCGTGGCACCGGGCGATGGCCGCGGTGAGGGTATCGATGGCCTTGGGGCGCGGGAAGCTGGCACGCCAGGCGATGGCCACGGTGCGCGATGGCGCCGGTTCGCTGAAGGGAAGGCTGACCAGCAGGCCGCTCTCGTAGTGGCCGGTGCCGATGGCCGAGCGCGGCAGCACGGTGATGCCCAGCTTGGAGGCCACCATATGACGAATGGTCTCCAGCGACCCGCCCTCGGCGGTGAGGGTGTTATGAGGACTGTTGAGCTTGTGGCTGATCGCCGGGCAGGCCTCGAGGATCTGGTCGCGGAAACAGTGCCCCTCGCCGAGCAGCAGCAGGCGTTCGTCCAGCAGGTCCTCCTTGTCGATGGTGGCGCGCTGAGCCCAGGCGTGGTCGGCGGGGATCAGTACCTCGAAGGCTTCGTCGTAGAGCGGCTTGGTGACCACGTCGGTCTCGGTGAAGGGCAAGGCAATGATGATGGCGTCGAGCTCGCCGCTCCTGAGCTTGCGGCGCAGGTTGGCGGTGAAGCCCTCTTCGATGTAGAGCGACATCTGCGGGGCACTGCGCGCGAGCTCGGGGACCAGATGGGGGAACAGGTAGGGGCCGATGGTGTAGATGGCGCCGATGCGCAGGGGGCTGGCCAGCTGGTCCTTGCCGGCGTTGGCCAGCTCCTTGATCACGCTGCTCTGTTCCAGCACGCGCTGGGCCTGCTCGACGATCTTCTCGCCCAGCGGGGTGACCTGGACGGTGGACTTGGAGCGCTCGAACAGCGCCACGCCCAGCTCTTCCTCGAGCTTCTTGACCGCCACCGAGAGGGTGGGCTGGGACACGAAGCAGCGCTCGGCGGCGCGGCCGAAGTGGCGCTCCTGAGCCAAGGTTACGATGTAGCGAAGTTCTGTTAGAGTCATGATGGTGCCCGCGGGCATCCTCTCGAAGGATGGATGAGGTTTTTCCAATAGGGACTTTTTATCAGGGGGCGAGAGAAAGGTGAAGAATACGACGCTTATTCTAGGCTGTGGCGATATCGGCATGGTGCTTGGCCGCGAACTGATCGAGGCCGGTCACCGGGTCATCGGCGCCCGCCGCAGCGCGGCGGCGCTGGCGGGGAGCGGCATCGAGCCGCTGGCCCTGGACCTCAACGACGAAACCGCCCTGGCCGCGCTGCCGGATGCCGACTTCGTGGTCTATGTGCTCAGCGCCGACCGCTTCGAGGAGGCCGCCTACCGCGCCGCCTACCCGGACGGGCTCAAGGCGGTGCTGCGCACCTACGAGGGGCGCGACAAACCGCCGCAGCGCATCCTTTTCGTCTCCTCCACCAGCGTCTACGGCCAGAAGGAGGGGGAGCGGGTCGACGAGCAGAGTCCGGCTGAGTCCGCCGGCTTCTCGGGCGTGCTGATGCGTGAGGCCGAGCAGGCCCTGCACGACAGCCCGCTGGCCGGCAGCGTGGTGCGCTTCTCGGGCATCTACGGCCCGGGCCGCGACCGGCTGATCCACCAGGTGCTCGAGGGACGCATCGCGCCCAAGGCGCCGCCCATGTACTCCAACCGCATTCACCGCGACGACTGCGCCGGGGTGTTGGCCCACCTGATCGCCATGAGCGAGGCGGGCAAGCCGCTGGACGATCTTTACCTGGCCAGCGACTGCGACCCGGCACCGCTCTATGAGGTAATGGCCTGGATGGCCAAGCTGCTCAAGGTGGAGCCCACCGAGGTGATCCAGGCGCCGCTGCGCAAGCGCGCCAGCAAGCGCTGCGACAACGGCCGGCTGCTGGCCACCGGCTACGCCTTCCGCTACCCCAGCTACCGCGACGGCTACGCCCAGGTGATGCAGCTGGGCGGCTTCTTGCCGGAGCCGGTGTGATGGCGCTGGCGGGTATTTCTGGTTCTTTGCACTGTAGCGTGAACACGCTTGGCAAGCATTAAGGTGGGAGGCCGCGGTTCGACGCCTCGACTCTGCCAGCGGTTCGACGAAGGCGCCCCATGGGTAGCGCTGCGCGCTACTTCGCGAGCTGAAGCTCCCTCCCACAAGGCCCATTCTCGCCAGTCTGCGATGAACCTTATCTGAGCTGCCGGTGGTAGCCCAGCGTCAGGGTCTCGAAGCCGTCGTTGGGGGCCTTGATCCCGGCGTTGGAATAGTGGGTAAGGCTCAGCGCCAGCTCGCCCTGGCCCAGAGGTAGCCCCAGGGCCAGGCGGTCCTGGAACTGGAAGGCGCTGGCCAGCTCGCGGGTTTCCAGACGGGTGCGGTAAAACAGCGCCGCGCCGATGCCTGCTTCCAGGAAGGGGCGCCGCTCGCTGGCAAAGGTCCAGCGCAGTGTGGGGCCCAGCAGCCAGGCGGCGTTGTCGTCGCCGTCATCCCCGGGCAGGAGTACCAGCCCGGTCCCCAGGCGCAGCCCAAGCCGTTCATGGAGCCGGGCCAGGGGGAGCGGCCAGGCGATCTCGGCCTGCAGTGCCGTGGTGGACTCGCTGGTGGCGCCCGCCGCCACGCTGATCTCGGCGTTAGCCAGGGCGTCGGCGCTGAGCGCCATGGCCAGGCCGGTAAGCAGTCCAGCACCCAGGCGGCGCAATGGCGACATTCCCTTCCCTCCGAGGTGGCGAGCGTTTCAGCTCCCGCGCGAGCGAGCCAGGCTGGCATAGCGGGCGCCGTGCTGATCGACGATTGAGTGAATCAGCTCAATCTGATGATAGGCCCATTCCAGGCGAATGTCCGGCAGCCGCTCGCTGTCGAATCGCCTGGCGCGTCGCAGCAGGGTGACGTGGGGGACGAAGCGCGCTGGCGGGTCGCCATGGCCGAGCCCTGTCAGGTCGTGCCACAGCTGCCGGTGCAGGGCCTGCAGCGGCGGATCCTTTGCCTCGCTCCCGACCCAGACGATTCCCGGTCGGCGGAAATGGCCCCAGGCATCGAGCCGCCAGCACCCCGGGGGAGCGGCCAGGCCGCTAACCCAGTCGATCAGCTCGCCGGTCTTGGCCTCCTCCACCTCGCCGAGAAAGGCCAGGGTCAGGTGCAGGCCCTCGTCGGGCATGCGCCGCCCGCCGCAGCGGGCCTGGGCGACATCGGCCAGCTCCCCCAGCCGCTCGCGCAGCGCCGGCGGCGGCATCAGCGCCAGAAAGAGCCTCATCGTGATACCCCAGAATCCGCCTCTTCTAGTCGCCGATGACCATTACTGCCTCCGCCTCGAACTGCGCCCCCTTGGGCAGCGCCTTCACGCCCACCGCGGCGCGGGCCGGGTAGGGCTTGGCGAAGAACTCCTCCATCACCTTGTTGACGGCGGCGAAGTTGTCCAGGTCCACCAGGTAGAGGTTGAGCTTGACGATTTCGCCCAGCGAACCGGCGGCCTCCTCGCAGACGGCCTGGAGGTTGGTGAACACCTGGCGGGCCTGGGCCTCGATGTCCTCGGAGACGAGCTCCATGGTGGTCGGATCCAGGGGGATCTGGCCCGAAAGGTAGACGGTGTTGCCGGCCTTGATGGCCTGGGAGTAGGGGCCGATGGCGGCGGGCGCCTTCTCGGTGTTGATCACGGCCTTGTTGCTCATGATGGCTCCTTGCGGCGTTAGCGCTACAGGGTCAATCGATACGCCCGCCCGCTGCCGGCGACAGCGGGCGGGCTCGAGGGGAATCAATTGCCGACGCGACTGATCTTGCCGACGTGGGACAGGTTGCGAATACGCTTGATGATGCGCGCCAGGTGCACGCGGTTGCGCACCGCTAGGGTCAGGTGGACGATAGCCAGGCGGGCGTCGCGCTCTTCGATGCCGATGCGCTCGATATTGGCATCGGCATCGGTGACCAGGCCGGCCAGCTCGGCCACCAGGCCGCGGCGACTCTCGATCTCGAGACGCAGCGCCACCGGGAAGTCCTCGCTATTGTCCTCGGACCACTCCAGCGGGAACAGCTTGTCCGGGTCGCTCTTCAGCTCGTCGAGGTTGCGGCACTCGTCGCGGTGCACCACGATGCCCTTGCCCACCGAGAGGTGGCCGATGACCGGGTCGCCGGGCAGCGGATGGCAGCAGCGGGCGAATTTGATCACCATGCCCTCGGCGCCACTGATCACGATGGGACCTTGGGACCTAGTGGCCTGGCGGCGGGTGTCGTCCTCGCTGCCGTGCAGCAGGTCGATCAGGCGGCGGGCCACCACGTAGGCCACCCGGGTGCCGAGTCCGATGGACTCCAGCAGGGCATCCTCGTTCTTCAGCGACAGCTCCTTGAGCAGCCGCGGCAGCAGGCCGTCGGGTAGCTCCTCCAGGCTGGTCTCGAACTCGGCCAGCGCCTTGTTGAGCAGGCGATGGCCCAGCTGCACCGCCTCGGTGTGCTGCTGGTGCTTCAGCGCATGACGAATCGCCGAACGCGCCTTGGCGGTCACCACGAAGTTGAGCCAGGCCAGGTTGGGGCGGGCTCCCGGGGCGGTGATGATCTCCAGGGTTTGACCGCTCTCCAGGCGGGTGGAGAGCGGGGCCAGGTGGCGGTCGATGCGACAGGCGATGCAGCTGTTGCCGATATCGGTGTGCACGCTGTAGGCGAAGTCGATCACCGTGGCGCCCTGGGGCAGTTCCATGATGTCGCCGCGGGGCGTGAAGACGTAGATATCGTCGGGGAAGAGATCGTTCTTGACGTGCTCGATGAACTCCAGCGAGTCCCCGGCATGGCGCTGCATCTCCAGCAGCCCCTTGACCCAGGCCCGGGCCCGGGCGTGGCTGCCCTCGGCGATGGGGTGATCGGTCTGGCCCGCCTTGTAGAGCCAGTGGGCGGCGATGCCGTTGTTGGCCATGGCCTCCATCTCGCGGGTACGGATCTGCACCTCGATGGGCATGCCGCCGGCGCCGAACAGGGTGGTGTGCAGGCTCTGGTAGCCGTTGGCCTTGGGAATGGCGATATAGTCCTTGAAGCGTCCCGGCACCGGCTTGTAGAGGTTATGCACCACGCCGAGGATCCGGTAGCAGCTGTCGACGTCCTCGGTGACGATACGAAAGCCGAACACGTCCATGATCTCGGCGAACGGCTTGCGCTGGTCGCGCATCTTCTTGTAGATCGACAGCAGGTGCTTCTGGCGCCCCACCACGGTGCCGGCGAGTCCCTCGTCGTCGAGGCTCTGCTGCAGGGTGTTCTGCACCTGGCGGATCGCCGAGCGGCGATGGCCACGGGCGCTGGAGACCGCGCGCTTGATGCGCTCGGCGCGCATCGGGTGCAGGGCCTGGAAGGAGAGGTCTTCGAGTTCGACACGAATGGTGTTGATACCCAGCCGGCTGGCGATACGGGCGTAGATCTCCAGGGTCTCGCGGGCGATGCGGCGCTTCTTCTCCGGGCGCAGCGCGCCCAGGGTGCGCATGTTGTGCAGCCGGTCGGCGAGCTTGACGATGATCACCCGGATGTCCCGGGACATCGCCAGCACCATCTTCTGGAAGTTTTCGGCCTGGGCGACCGCCTTGTCCTCGAAGGTGATCTGGGTCAGCTTGGAGACCCCGTCGACCAGTTCCGCCACCGGCTTCCCGAACTGCTCGCCGAGCGCCTCCTTGGAGACGCCGGTATCCTCGATCACATCGTGCAGCATGGCGGCCATCAGGCTCTGATGGTCCATGTGCATGTTGGCCAGGATATTGGCCACGGCGAGGGGGTGGGTGACGTAGGGCTCGCCGGAGCGCCGCCGCTGGCCATCGTGGGCCTGCTCGGCGTAGTAGAAGGCGCGCTTGACCTGCTGGATCTCGTCCGGGGAAGATAGCCGCCGAGTCGGTCGGCCAGGTCGTCGATGGTGAACATTAGCGCGCCTCGAATGCTGACTTACTCCTCGAGGGCGATACCCGGCTCGCCTTCGTGGCGAATCCTGACCGGCGCTTCGATGGGCTCATCCAGTACGCTGTCGTCGACCAGGCCGGCGGCGATCTCGCGCAGGGCCATCACGGTGGGCTTGTCGTTCTCCCACGGCAGCTGGGCATCGCGGGAGCCGCGCGCCAGCTGGCGGGCGCGCTGGGTGGAGATCATCACCAGCTGGAAACGATTTTCGACGTTTTCGAGACAATCTTCGACGGTGACTCGCGCCATGTGGGTCTTCCTGAAAGCTGAGGGCGTCGCCAGCTGCGGCCGACGACGCCGAGAATAGTGCGGGATAGTCTAGGTTACTCGACGCCCGGCGGCTGTGACAAGCACGGGTAGGCCCTTGCGTCGCTCGCCGCAGAGCTGTCGGCCTGCTTGCGCTCGGGTCAGGATAGCAGCGCCGCCAGCAGCGGGGCGTGGCCCTCTTTGACGCGGGCCAGCGTCAGGCGGCGGCTGATGACCAGCGACTGCAGCTCGCGCAGGGCGGTGGTGAAGTCGTCGTTGATCACCAGGTAGTCGTATTCGTCGTGATGCGACATCTCGCTGACCGCATCGCGCATGCGCCGGGCAATGGTGGCGTGTTCGTCGGTGCCGCGGCTGGCCAGGCGGCGTTCCAGCTCCTCGCGGGAGGGCGGCAGGATGAAAATCGAGACGGCATCGGGCATCTGCTGACGCACCTGGCGTGCCCCCTGCCAGTCGATCTCCAGGATCACGTCCTGGCCGGCGGCCAGCATCTTCTCCACCGCCGGTCGCGAGGTACCGTAGTAGTTGTCGAACACCCGGGCATGCTCGAAGAACTCGCCGCGTTCGATCATCGCCTCGAAGGTTGCCACGTCGACGAAGTGGTAGTTGACGCCATCTACCTCGCCTTGGCGGCGAGCGCGGGTAGTGTGCGACACCGAGACCTGAATCCCGTCGAGGCTTTCGACCAGCTCACGCACCAGGGAGGTCTTGCCGGCGCCGGAGGGAGCGGAAATGATGAAAAGCGTACCTTCAGACATGAGCATGCGTCCCTGATGTGGCGACGAGTGTTGGAGCGACTGCAGGAAAAGGCGGAGTATCGCACGAATTCACCGCCCGCTGCAGGGTGTTTGCGCCCTTCGTCGGGCCCCTGCCGTCATCCGTCGCGGCTCATCCGCTCGCCCGGGCCACTTTCTGTCCATGCCAGGCCGCGGCAAGCCACAGCGGCAGGCTGAGCCCGCCATACAGCAGCGCCAGCCATGGCCGTTCGATGGTGATCAGATACAGAATCTCGAGGCTGAACAGCGAGAAGGTGGTGAAACCGCCGCAGAAGCCGGCCACGAGAAAGGGCTGCCAGCGCGCCACGCGGCCCTGGGTATGGCGGCTCCCGAGGGTGGCCAGCCAGGCGATCAGCCAGGAGCCGACGACGTTGACGATCAGCGTGCCCCAGGGGAACAGCGGGCCGAAGGCCGACAGCGAGCCCACCGACACCAGGTAGCGCAATACGCTGCCAAGGGCGCTGCCCAGGCCGATGGCCAGATAGGGGTACCAGCGGGTCATAGGCTGCTTCCTCCCAGCCACCAGCCCAGGCTCGCCATCGCCAGGCCCGCCAGGCAGGTCGCCAGGACGTTGCCCAGGGAGCGGCGTGGATGGCCGCCCTGCCACAGGCCGAGGGTCTGCAGGCTGAAAGAGGAGACGGTGGTGTAGCCGCCGAGCAGGCCCACCACCAGCGCCAGCCAGGCGGAGGAGAACTCGATGGTGGTGGGGATGCCCAGTCGCGCGGCGAGCCAGCCCGCCAGCAGGGCCCCGGTCAGGTTGACCGCCAGGGTGCCCCAGGGAAAGCGCACGCCGAGCCAGTGGGCGAACAGTTGGGTCACGGCCAATCGCCCCATCCCGCCCAGCGCCCCTCCCACGGCCACCAGCAGCAGGCTGGATGCTTCGACTCCCATGGCGTGCTTCCTCTCGATGGCTCGTTAGCAAGACTCTCCGGTATCGGCTGGGGCAGCGCGACTCGATTCACTCGATATTCTGGATCTGCTCGCGCATCTGCTCGATCAGCACCTTGAGCTCCACCGCGCAGCGGGTGGTGTTGGCCACCACCGACTTCGAGGAGAGGGTGTTGGCCTCGCGGTTGAGCTCCTGCATCAAGAAGTCCAGGCGCCGGCCCATGGGGCCTTTCTGGCCCAGCTGGCGCTCGACCTCGGCGACGTGGGTCTCCAGGCGGTCGAGCTCCTCGTCGACGTCGGCCTTCTGGGCCAGCAGCACCAGCTCGGCCTCCAGGCGCTGGGGGTCGAGCTCGGCTTGGACCGCTTCCAGGCGCTCGAGCAGCTGGCTGCGCTGGTGCTCCAGGATCAGCGGCATCAGCCGGCGCACCTCGGCGACCTGCTCGCGAATGCCGGCCAGGCGGTCGCGGATCAGCGCGGCGAGCTTGTCGCCCTCCCGCGCCCGGGCGTCGATCAGCTCGCCCAGGGTGGCCCGGAAGAGTGCGGCGGCCTCGGCCTTGACGGCGTCCAGGTCGAGGGCTTCGCTCTCCAGCACGCCGGGGTGGTCGAGTAGCGCCAGGGCATCGGGCATGGGCGCCTGGGGCAGGGCCTGGCGGACGTCCCCCAGGGCGGCCGCCAGGGCGGTGAGGCGTTCCCGGTTGATTGTGAGCGTCTCGTTGGCGCTGGCCGGCTCGAAGCGCAGGTTGCACTCTACCTTGCCGCGGGCGAGACGCGAGCGCAGCGCCTCGCGAAAGGCCGGCTCCAGGTCGCGCAGCGCCTCGGGCAGGCGGAAGTGCGGCTCGAGATAGCGCTGGTTCACCGAGCGCAGCTCCAGCTGCAGGCTGCCCCATTCGGCCTCGCGGGTCTGGCGGGCGAAGGCGGTCATGCTGTGTACCCGGGTGCTCTGCTCAGCCATGGCGATTCCCCTTGCGTGTCGAACGACGGCCCATCGATAGGTCAGGGGGCGCAGTGTAACCGATTCGGTGGGCCGAACGTGTAGAATGGCGACCACTCCGTTGCCGGGGCGCCGCTGTGCCCAGGCGCCGTGCGCCCGGCACCTCACGTCTCACCGATTCAGAGAGGACACATGGCTTCCGACCTCAAGCGCCCCAGCGGCCGCCGGCCCGACCAGCCCCGCGAGATTCGCCTGACCCGCGACTACACCCGCCATGCCGAGGGCTCGGTGCTGGTGGAGTTCGGCGACACTCGGGTGCTGTGCAATGCCAGCGTGGAAGCCGGTGTGCCGCGCTGGCTGCGCGGCAAGAAGCAGGGCTGGGTCACCGCCGAGTACGGCATGCTGCCGCGCGCCACCCATACCCGCGGCGGCCGCGAGGCGAGCCGCGGCAAGCAGGGCGGGCGGACCCTGGAGATCCAGCGGCTGATCGGTCGCTCGCTGCGCGCGGCGGTGAATCTCAAAAAGCTCGGCGAATTCACCATCACCGTGGATTGCGATGTCATTCAGGCCGACGGCGGCACCCGCACCGCCGCCATCACCGGCGGCTGCGTGGCGCTGATTGACGCCCTTCGCTACCTGCAGCGCGAGAAGCTGATCAAGGGCGACCCCTTCGTGCAGCTGATCAGCTCGGTGTCGGTGGGCATCTTCAAGGGCGTGCCGGTGGTCGATCTGGACTATCCCGAAGACAGCGGTGCCCACACCGACATGAACGTGGTGATGGCCGAGCCGGGCGGGCTGATCGAGGTGCAGGGCACCGCCGAGGCGGGCACCTTCTCGCGCGGCGAGCTCGACGCCATGCTCGACCTGGCGGAAAAGGCCGGGGCCGAGCTGTTCGACCATCAGCGCGAAGCGCTGGGCATTCGCCGCTAAACAGAAACGCATTGCGCCGGCCTATCAAGGCCGGCGCAATGCCTTCCGGCCGGGGCCGGAGCGGCGACGAAGGGAGCGGGCTCAGAGCGTCAGGTCATACTCGACGATCAGCGGCGCGAACTCCGAGAAGGTGGCGTCGTAGTCGATCCAGGCGTCGACCACGTGGCGGCGGAAGTTGGGGCCGACGATCTGGTAGTCGATGCGCCAGCCGTCCTGGCGCGACCGCGGCACGTCCTGATCCAGTTCGGGCCACCAGGTGTACTCGCCGGCGTCGCGGTTGATCTCGCGGAAGGTATCGATAAAGCCGGTAGGGCCGAACACCTGATCCATCCAGGCGCGCTCCTCGGGCTTGAAGCCGGGTGTGGTCTGGTTATCGGCCCAGTTGGCCAGGTCGATGGTCTTGTGGGCGATGTGCCAGGTGCCGCAGATGATGTACTCGCGCCGCTTGCGGGCCATCTTGGTCAGGTATTCCTGATACTGCGCCATGAAGGTCTGCTTGGCGGCGTAGTCGCTGCCGTCGGGCATCAGGAAGCTGACGATGCTGAAGCGGTCGTAGTCGGCCTGAAGGAAGCGCGCCTCATGGTCGCACTGGGGAAAGCCCAGGCCGTACATGATGGCCTTGGGGATCTTGCGGCAGTCAGAGCCCCACCCCGGAGAAGCCGTCCTGCTCGGCGTCGAGGAAGTAGCCCTCGTAGCCCTCCGGATAGAGGATGCTGTCGTCGAGCTCGAAGCTCTTGGCCTTGAGGTTCTGGACGCAGACCACGTCGGCGTCCTGGTTGGCCAGCCAGTCGAGAAAGCCGCGGCCGACAGCCTCGCGGATTCCATTGACATTGATGGTAGCGATTTTCATACATGGTCCCTTTAACGTCGCGCGTGTATGATACCCGACGTTTCGACGTTTGGGTAAATGGCCCGTTTCGATAAACGTGATAGGGCCATTGCACTGGCGGTATCAGGGGTAGCAAAAGCGAGGGGAAACGCCGTGGCGGTCAGTATGCAAGCCTACCAGCGAGAGTTCATCGAATTTGCCATCGAGCAGGGCGTGCTGAGCTTCGGCGAGTTCACCCTCAAGTCAGGGCGTGTGAGCCCCTACTTCTTCAACGCCGGCCTGTTCCGCACCGGCGGCGCTCTGGCTCGGCTGGGCCGCTTCTATGCCAGCGCCATCGTCGACAGCGGCCTGGAGGTCGACGTGCTGTTCGGCCCGGCCTACAAGGGCATTCCCCTGGCCTCCACCGCGGCCGTGGCGCTCGCCGATCATCACCATCGCGACCTGCCTTTTGCCTTCAACCGCAAGGAGGCCAAGGACCACGGCGAGGGCGGCAATATCGTCGGCGCCGAGCTGGCGGGACGCATCCTGATCATCGACGACGTGATCACCGCCGGCACCGCCATTCGCGAGGTGATGACGCTGATCGATGCCGCCGGTGCCGAGGCGGCCGGGGTGGTGATCGCCCTGGATCGTCAGGAGCGGGGCGCGGGCGAAGCGGACGCGAATGGCCAGAGTGCCATCCAGGAAGTGGAGTCCCGCTATGGCATGCCGGTGGTCAGCATCGTCACCCTGGACATGGTGCTCGCCTACCTCGAAGAGGCCGGCGACGAGTGGCTGGCCGGGCACGCCCCGGCCATTCGCGCCTACCGCGACCGCTACGGGGTCGCGGCGGGCTAACGGAGCGGGCAAGGAGAATGGCGCAGTCCCTGCGTATCATAAGGAGCCTTTGATGAACGTTTTGACACGATCCCTTGGCACGGTGACCCTGGCCGGCGTGGCACTGCTCAGCGCCGGCGCCGCCCAGGCCGTCGGCAGCCTGGAGCTCAACCTGGGGCCCCACGCGGTGCAGTTCGAGGCCCAGGGCGAAGTGACCCAGGGCATCACCCTGGGCGGCGGGGTGCTACACAGCGAATATCGGCGCGATGCCACCGTTTTTCATGCCCAACTGATGGGCGTGCAGCACAGCCGCGAGCGCGACATCGGCATCGGCGCGCGCTGGACCCAGTATGACACCGACTATGGCAAGGGCGGCGGCCTGGGCCTGGGCGGCTACGGCTATGTCTACCTGCCGCAGATGCCGGAGGTCTCGCTGGGCGGCTACGGTTTCTACACCCCTGGCGTGGCCGCCAGCCGCGACCTGGACGACGGCTACGAGGTCGGCGTGCGTGCCCGCTACGCTTTCGCCCCCAACGTCGACGGCTATGTCGGTCTGCGCCAGCTGGGCGCCGACTTCGATCGCGACCGCGGCACCCGCACCCTGGATCGCGGCGCTCAGGTCGGCGTGCGCCTGCGTTTCTGAGCCGCTTCGGCGTCACCTGTCGCCGAGGATCGCGGGCCCCGTCACGGGGCCCGCCTGCGTTTCACCGGGCCTTCTATCGGAACCGCCATGCTTGATGTCGTTCTCTACCAGCCCGAGATTCCCCCAACACCGGCAACCTGATCCGGCTGTGTGCCAATACCGGCTTTCGCCTGCACCTGATCGAGCCGCTGGGCTTCGTGCTGGACGACAAGCGGCTGCGCCGCGCCGGGCTCGACTACCACGAGTGGTCGGCGCTGCGCGTGCACCGCGACTGGCCGGCCTTCCTCGAGGCGGTGAAGCCCGGGCGCGTCTTCGCCGTGTCCACCCGCGGGCGCACCGGGTATCATGAGCCGGCCTATCGCGAGGGCGACGTGCTGCTGTTCGGTCCCGAGACCCGCGGGCTGCCCCAGGCGCTGCTCGATGCCCTGCCCGAAGGACAGCGCCTGCGCATCCCCATGCTGGCCGAGAGCCGCAGTCTCAATCTTTCCAATGCCTGTGCGGTGATCGTCTTCGAGGCCTGGCGGCAGCTGGGCTATGCCGGCGCCGCACAGGTGGATCTGCCGAGGAAGCCCCGATGACCCCGACCATTGCCAGCCGCATCGCCCGGCTCAACCCCCGCCAGCAGGAGGCGGTGCGCTATATCGACGGCCCCTGCCTGGTGCTGGCCGGCGCGGGGTCGGGAAAGACCAGCGTGATCACCACCAAGATCGCCTACCTGGTGCAGGAGTGCGGGATGAGCGCCCGGCGCATCGCCGCGGTGACCTTTACCAACAAGGCGGCGCGGGAGATGAAGGAGCGGGTGGGGGAGATGCTCAAGGGCAAGCAGGGCCACGGGCTGACCGTCTCCACCTTCCACACCCTGGGGCTCAATATCATCCGCGGCGAGCTCAAGGCGCTCGGTTACAAGCCCGGCTTCTCGCTGTTCGACCCCGAGGACGCCAAGGCGCTGCTGCGCGACCTGATGAACAAGGACGCCCAGGTCGACGCCGAGCAGATCAACGCCGTCCAGCAGCAGATCTCGGCGTGGAAGAACGATCTGGTGCTGCCGGGCCAGGCACTGTCTCACGCCGGCAGCGATGACGAGCACTATGCCGCCCGGGTCTACGAGGCCTATGTGCGCCACCTCAAGGCCTACAATGCGGTGGACTTCGACGACCTGATCCTGCTGCCGGTGGTGCTGCTGCGCGACGACCCGGAGGCGCTGATGCGCTGGCGTCGCAAGATCCACTACATGCTGGTGGACGAGTATCAGGACACCAACGTCTCCCAGTACCTGCTGGTCAAGCTGCTGATGGGCGAGCGTGCCACCTTCACCGTGGTGGGCGACGACGACCAGTCGATCTACGCCTGGCGCGGCGCGCGTCCCGAGAACCTGGTCACCCTGGGCGAGGATTTTCCGCGGCTCAGGGTCATCAAGCTGGAGCAGAACTACCGCTCCACCGGCACCATCCTGCGCGCTGCCAATACCTTGATTGCCAACAACCCCCACGTCTACGAGAAGACCCTGTGGTCGGAGATGGGCCAGGGGGCGCCGATCCGCGTGGTAGTCAACCGCCATGAGGAGGCCGAGGCCGAACGGGTGGCCAGCGAGATCCTGACGCGGCGGATCAAGGAGCGGGCCGAGTGGCGCGACTTCGCGGTACTTTACCGCGGCAACTTCCAGGCCCGGCTGCTGGAGCTGAAACTCCAGCACTACCAGATCCCCTACAAGCTCTCCGGCGGCACTTCCTTCTTCTCGCGCAACGAGATCAAGGACGCCATGGCCTACCTGCGCCTGCTGATCAATCCCGCCGACGACAACGCCTTCTTGCGCATCGTCAACGTGCCGCGCCGGGAGATCGGCCCCGGTACCCTGGAGAAGCTCGCCAACTATGCCAACGGCCAGACCACCGGTCGCGGCATCTCGCTGTTCGCCGCCTGCCACGAGCTGGGCCTGGCCGAGCAGCTGCCGACCCGGGCCGTGGAGCGGCTGGGCCGCTTTACCCACTTTATCGACGGAGTGCGGCGGCGCATGGACGGCGGTGACGCCATCGCCGCCATTCGCGACATGCTGCGCGAGATGGACTACGAGGCCTGGCTCTACCAGAACGCCAGCGCGCCGACCATCGCCGAGCGGCGCATGGCCAACGTCTGGACCCTGATCGATCAGCTGGAGAAGTCCATGAACCGTGAGCCCGAGGACGATGCGGCCGCCGAGGCGGGCGAGACCGACGACGTGGAAGCGGCGATCTCCCGGCTGGTATTACGCGACATCCTCGAGCAGCAGGCCGAGGAGGACGACACCGACAAGGTGCAGCTGTTGACCATGCATGCCTCCAAGGGGCTGGAGTTCCCCATGTCTACCTGATGGGCCTGGAAGAGGAGCTGTTGCCCCACCGCAACGCCATCGAGGTCGGCACCGTGGAGGAGGAGCGCCGCCTGGCCTATGTGGGCATCACCCGCGCGCGGCGCACCCTGACCCTGACTCTGGCCCGCCAGCGCAAGGCCTTCGGTGAGCTGATGGACTGCGCGCCGAGCCGTTTTCTCGACGAGCTGCCGGGCGACGACCTGGAGTGGGAGGGGCGGCCGGACCGCGAGGACCCCGAGAAGAAGCAGGCCCGCGGCCAGGATGCCATCGCCGGGCTGCGCTCGCTGTTAGGCTGAGGGCTCTTTATTGGGCTGAGGGCGCTCCATGCAGCGCAGGGCCCTGTGAAGGCTCAAACGCAAGGCCGTTGCGACCCATGCAAAACGGGGCGCCCTCAGGCGCCCCGTTCGTCTTGCTGCGACTCTCGATTTAGCGAGTCGGCTCGACCAGATAGTCGGTGGCGGCACGCACCTCGTCATCGGAGAGGTTGGCGTGGCCGCCCTTGGGCGGCATGGCGCCGATGCCGGTGATGGAGTTCTCGTAGAGGGTCTCCATGCCCTTCTCCATGCGCTCGGCCCAGTGGTCGTCGTTGCCACGAATCGGGGCGCCGGCGGCACCGGTCATGTGACAGGCCATGCACGCTTGGTTGTAGATGGCCTCGCCGTCGATACCGGCCCATGCCGGCTCGTCATCGTCCACGGCGGCCTCTTCGGTCGCGGCCGCTTCCACGGCTTCGTCCTCGACCGCTTCATCGGCTGCCACGGCGGCGGCTTCGGCTTCCTCTTCCAGCGCGCCCTCTTCGGTCACCGCCTCTTCGTCAGCCGCGGGCGCCTCCTCGGCAGGGGCTTCCTCCGCCGGGGCCTCGTCCTCGGCGACATCCGGCACGTCCATCACCGGCTCGAGCAGGTAGGCGGTGGAGGCGGCGACTTCCTCGTCGGAGAGGTTGGGATTGCCGCCGCGGGCCGGCATGGCGCCGATCCCGTTGATGGAGTTGGCCAGCAGCTCGTCCCAACCCTTGTCGAGGCGGTCGGCCCATTGCCCCTCGTTGCCGCGCACCGGGGCACCGGCGGCGCCGGTCTCGTGGCAGGCCATGCACACCCGGTTGTAGATCTCGCCGCCGTCGATGCCGTTGGCGTCGGCGACGTCATTGCCATTGGCCGGAGCGGCGGCGGTGCCGCAGTCTTCGCCCTGCAGGCACAGTTGGCCGGCCGGCTTCAGGCGCTCGGCAATGGCATCGCGGTCCACATCGGCCAGCGCGGACGAGGCGCCCGTCGTCAGGCCCAGGGTGGCCAGGCACCCCATGATCAGCTTGCTGGATTTCACTCTCACCACCTCTTGACGGTCCTGTAATCGAATTCTGTTCGTGGCGACGTCATCGTCGGCATCGCGACAGCCGAGGGATGCCATGATGCGCACAGTGCGCCCCAGTATACCGACAACCCAAACCGCTGGAAAACGCCGCTGCCTACGCCTTTGGCATCGAAGCGATATTGTGGCACACCCGGGCGGCCGTTGGCGCGCCCGCTGGCAGGTGCTGTCGGCGGCGGGGTATCGTGAGTCGGACATAACCCCGGCATGACGCAACGACGAGGCGACTGGCGTGAACGATTTCCCCCTCCCCGATGCCCGACCCTGTCACGCCGCTGCCCTGTCTCGGCGTTGCGCTGGCGCAGATGATCGACGGCCCGGTGATGACGGGGCCGGTGATTCGCCGCGCCCGGCAGGCGGCTGAGGCCGGCCATGCCTCGGCTTCTTCCAGGCAGCCGGTGGGGCGGCGTGCGTCGGCATGGCCACCTGGGGCTTGCGGTATGCGCGCTGCTGGCCTGGTCGCTGCTGGGCCAGGACGCGGCCGGCCTGCTGTTCCTGCCGGTCTGGGGAGTTGCGGCCCTGCTGATCGCCACCGGCAGCCTCGAGGCGGCGCGGCTGAGGCGCCGGGCCTGGCTCGGCCAGTATCTGCGCGACGACTCTCCCTGGCATGGCTGGCTGCGCGGCGGGCTGCTGATGCTGATCCGCCATCAGCTGCTGGGGGCCGGGCTGGCGCTGCTGCTGGTGGTGAAACTCCGCCTGCTGCCACCGGTCTATTGGGCGCCGCTGCTGGCCGGTGCGTTGGGGATGGTGGCGCTACGACACCTGCTGTGCCGCCGCCTGGGGCGCCATGTCATCGCCGCTTACCTGCCGGCGGTGACGCGCCGGCTGGTGGTGTGGCCGACGGCGAGCCTGGTGACCCTGGCGCTGGTCGGCCAGGCGCTGTGGCGTCCGCAGCCCTACCTGGTCGGGCTGGGCTGGGAGCAGGCGCTGATTCGTCACGTGCCGAGCGGTGGTGACAGCCTGCTGGCACTCGGCGAGCGGCTTGCCGAGGCCGTGACCCTGACCCAGTACTGGGCCATGCAGAACGCCGCGGAGCACCCGGCGCTGGGCGAGGGGCTGGTGCTGCTGGGCTGGGTGCTGCTGCTGTTGACCCAGAGCGCCTTCGCCTGGGCCTATGTGCGCCTGCTGGTGGGCGCCGACCGGCTTGCCGCCGGGGCGGGGCCGGCGACCGGCCGGCCGCCGCCATAGCGGGGGAGGCGCGCCACGCGGAACGGAGGGGTTGCCATGCCATCGATCGTCAAGGGGGCCACGCCGGGCACCACCGCCGGCACGGGGCGCTGGCGCTTCGCCGGCTGGCGCCGCTGGGGGCTGTCGCTGCTGATGGTCGGCCTGCTGTTGCTGGCCCTCGATCAGGGGCGTCGGCTGCTGCCCTCGGAGAGCGAGGCGCCGCTGTTTCGGGTGGTGGTGGGCGGTGAATCCCTGATCCTGGATGCCGATGCCCACGCGGCCTTCAACCGCGACCTGGCCGGCTTCGCCGCCGAGTTCGATGCCAGCCTGCAGCAGGAGCTGGCGCCCTGGCTGGCGCCGCGGCTGACGGCGGCCTTCGCCCCCCTGGAGGAGGCCGTGCCCGCCTACTTCGACTGGTACTTCTCGCTGCGCGGCAGCTACCTGCGGCTGGGCATGGCGATCGCCGGCGATCTCGACGACTGGCTCGAGGCCCGGCTGCACCGCCACCTTGTCGAGCAGAGCGGGATCGAGGCGTCGCTGGTCGCGCTCCAGGCCGACTTCGCAACACGGCTGGCGCAGGCCCAGCGGGAGCAGGTCGCGGCGCTGGAGCAGCGCCTGCATGCCCGCTATGTCGGACGACAGGCCACCGCGTCCACCGCCGAGCCCGGCCCTGTCATCGACCTGGGGCTGGTTTTCGACGAGGCCCTGCACGATAGCCTGGATCGGCTGCGCTGGAGCACGGCAGGTACCGGCGGGGCGCTGGGCCTGGTGGCCGGTCGCGCCCTGGCCCAGCGGTTCGCCGCCGGGGCCGCCGCCCAGAGCGCCAGGGTCGCCCTGGGCGGGTCGCCGCTCGCCTGGGTAGCCAGGCCTCACGCTCCCTGGTCACCGGTGCCACCGCCGGGGCGGCGGCCGCACCCACGGGGCCCGGAGCCCTGGTGGCGGGCACGGCCGCGGTGGCGGTCTCGCTGGCCAGCTTCGCCGGCACCGAGTACGCGCTGCTCAAGGCCGAGGAGACGCGCTATCGCCCGGCCATGGAGGCGGAGCTGCTGGACGAGGTCGCGCGGGCCCGGGAGGAGGTCGGCGAGGCCCTGGAGGCCCGGGTATCCGCCAGTGCCGCCACCCTGGTGGCCAGGCTGGAGCGGACGATGGGCCAGGCGGAAACCGACGCCGAGGTGCCCGACGCCTACCGGATCTTCGGCCGCGGCTCATGAGTGCCGCAACCGCCCGCGGCGGGGCTCGCCGAGTGCCAGGCTGGACAGCCGGGCCCTGGCCAGTTACGATATTGCCGCTTCACGCCAAGCGTGGGGCATGCGCCCGTAGCTCAGTTGGATAGAGTATCGGCCTCCGAAGCCGAGGGTCGCAGGTTCAAATCCTGCCGGGCGCGCCACGAATCCCAAAAGGGGCCTACGACACCGTCGTGGGCCCCTTTTTGACTTCTAGCTAAGAAGCTGCATCGTTCCAGTTCCTCCGCTAGAAGAGCAGCAGCGTATCGTCGACAAGGTCGACGAACTGATGGCCCTATGCGACCAGCTCAAGGCCCGCCTCGGCGAGGCCGGCGAGACCCGTACTCACTTGGCCGAGGCGGTGGTGGAGCAGGCGGTGTCGTAGGAGATGTCGACCACAGCAGGGAGGCCAAGCGTGCGATACAACAAACCATGGCTCAGCTACCGCGACCAGCTGGAAACCCTCAAGGCGCGTGGGCTGACCGTCAGCGACGATGAGAAGGCCCTCGACTACCTGCAGCGCATCGGCTACTACCGGCTGAGCGGCTACTGGTTTCCCTTTCGCCAGCGCAGTGAGCTCTGCTGTGTCTGGCCCCGCCGGAGAGCGGGAAAGAAGGCCAGGAATGGCCGCGTCGAACGTATCGCGCTGGATGACTTCACGCCTGGCGCCACCTTCAGAGATGCCGTCGCGCTCTATGTCTTCGACAAGCAGCTGCGACTGCTGGTGATGGACGCCCTGGAGAGAATCGAGGTGGCATTCCGGGTCGATATCTCCCATACCCTCGGGGAGTACGGCCCTTTCTCCTACCTGGAGCCTGACCAGCTCTTCGAAGCCTTCGCCGAAGAGGTCAATCAAAAGACCGGCATTACCGACCACCAGGCCTGGCTGCAGAAGCAGGCACTGATGATCAACCGCTCCAAGGAAGAGTTTATGCGTCATAACAAGGAGAAGTACGGGCTGCCTCTCCCCATCTGGATCGCCTGCGAAGTGTGGGACTTCGGCACGCTTTCCACGCTCTACGACGGGATGCGTCAGGACGACCAGGATCGGATTTCCGCCCGCTACGGCATCCGTGATGGTCGAGTGCTCGCCTCCTGGCTGCGCAGCCTCAACTACCTCCGCAACGTCTGCGCCCACCATAGCCGGCTGTGGAACCGCAACATGGTGGATCAGCCCAGAAAACCGGGCAGTGGGGACGTGCCTCTCTTCGAGAGCGCCTGGCAGCCTGGAAATGAGCACGTGCTGGCGCGCGTCTTCGTCCTGCTGTGCGTGATCCAGCATCTGCTGTCCACCATCAACCCCAGCTCAAGCTGGTGGCAACGTCTCAAACACTTGCTGCAAGCGTTTCCCGACCTCGCCCATGTCGGGCTCGATCTGCATGGCATGGGCGTCATCGAAGGGTGGGAGCAGTGGGAATGGCCAGAGCAGCCAACGAGCGGCCATTAAAAAACCCCTCAGCAGCTTCACCGCAGAGCGGATCCACCGATCGGGGCCGTGTTGGGGCACATTATAGAGAGCGCCGAGGGCTACCGCAAAAGAGATATATAGCCCCTAAGCATAAGGAAACGTTTATGGCCATCGAACAGGGCATCTGAAAGCTGGCGGACAGCGCTGGCGAGCCACCGCGCAAGCTGCGCCCCGCAGGGCTTGCCGACGAGGGGCTGCTGGAAGAGCAGATCATGCAGGATGTCGCGATCCTCAATCGGGACTGGCTGCTGATCGGCCGCCAGGTGCGCACCCCTAAGCTACCGGCGCGAAGAGCAGAGCGAGGTCATCCTCATCGAACAGAGGACCTTCGGTCTTGTGCTCGGCTCCGCCTTCGAGAATCGATGACGCAAGGTCCGCCTTGCGTGCCTGCAGGCTCAGGATGCGCTCCTCCACGGTACCTGCACACACCAGTTTGTAGACGAATACCGGGTTCTGCTGGCCCATGCGGTGGGCGCGGCCGGTCGCTTGGGCCTCTACCGCCGGGTTCCACCAAGGGTCGTAGTGGATCACGGTATCCGCGGCGGTGAGGTTGAGCCCCGTGCCGCCGGCCTTGAGGCTGATCAGGAACACCGGAATCTCGCCCTGCTGGAATAGTGTGACCCGCTGGGTGCGGGTCTTGCCCGGTGTGTCGCCGGTCAGGGTCGTGAAGGGGATGCCGTCTTTCTCCAGAGTCTGACCGATCAGCCCTAGCATTTCGGTGAACTGGGAGAAGATCAGGATACGCCGCCCCTCCTCCACCAGGGGCGGCACCAGCTCGCTAAGCTGTTCCAGCTTGGCGGATCGTTTCACCTTGCGCACACTCTCCAGCTTGACCAGCCGTGGGTCGCAGCACACCTGACGTAGCTTGAGCAGCGCATCGAGCATGACGATGCCGGAGCCGGCCAGGCCGCGCTCGGCCACCGCCTGCTGGACCCGCTGGTGCTGGGCCAGGCGCAGGCTCTCATAGAGCTCGCGCTGGGCGCCGCTCAGGGTGACCTCACGGCTGACTTCGGTCTTCTCTGGCAGTTCCGTCAGCACCTGCTGCTTGGTGCGGCGAAGCATCAGCGGGGCGATGCGCCGGGAAAGGCGCTGGCGCAGCGCAAGGTCGCCCTCCTTCTCGATGGGGGTACGAAAGCGCTGGCCGAACCACTGCTGGCTACCCAGCGCCCCCGGGGCCACGGCGTCGAGTTGGGCCCACAGCTCACCCAAGTGGTTCTCCAAGGGCGTGCCAGTCATGGCGATGGCGCGCCCGATCTTGAGCTCGCGCACTGCGCGGGCGGTCTGGCTGGCAGCGTTCTTGATCGCCTGGGCCTCATCGAGCACCAGCAAGCCGAAGTCGTGCTCGCGTAGACGCTCCAGGTCGCGGATCAGCAGCGCATAGGTGGTCACCGCCAGGTCGGCAGTGGGCAGCATTTTCTCGAATTGACGCTCGCGCTGGGCCTTGCCGCCTTGCAGGGCCACCACCTCGAGTTCGGGGGCGAAGCGAGCTGCTTCGCTGCACCAGTTGCCTACCAGGCTGGTGGGGGCTACCACCAGGGTCGGTCGGTCCAGCACCCCGCGGGCACGCTCATCGAGCAGATGTGCCAGCACCTGTACTGTCTTGCCAAGGCCCATGTCGTCGGCCAGGATACCGCCAGTGCCCAGCTCCGAGAGAAAGCGCATCCAGGCGATGCCGCGGGCCTGATAGTCGCGCAACTCGCCGGTAAACCCGGGGGGCGACGGCAGGCTGGCAGGCAGTGTGCGTAGGCGCCGAGCCAGGTCAGTCACATCCTCACGCCCCGCCCAGCGCTCGTGCTCGGCTAGTGGTGCCACCTTCTCGGCTGCGGTCAGCGGCAGGCGCACGGCTGCCTCCGAGTCGCTCTCGTCATTGAGCCAGTCGAGGATGGGTGCCATCAGGGATCGCAGCCGTGCAAGCGGCATCACCAGGCGGCGGTTTTCGGGCAGGGTCAGCGTCCAGGTGGCGTTTTCTGCCTCATCGTCGGTGGGTTCTAGCGGGAACCGGGGATCCTTGAACAGGCGGCGCAGGATCGGCAGCAGGTTGAGCCGCTCGCCTTCCACCTCGATATCCAGCGCTAGGTCGAACCAGCCGTTGCCGGCCGGCTCCAGCTCGCCGTACCAGTCATCCGGCTCTACGTAGATCGGCTCCTCGGGGAACTCATCATCGAACTCGACCAGGCAACCGGCCTCGCGAAGCCGAGCGATCATCTCCCACCAGCCATCGGGGCCGGCCAGGTGGGTCGCCCACTCGGCGGCAGTGGTCGGTAGTGTGCCCTCGAGGGGCAGCAGCAGCGACCATTCAGGAAGATCGAGATGGGCGGGTACTGCCTCGATCTGCTGCAAATACTCCAAGGGCACCACACCGGACGGTAATGACCGCACCAGTGCTATTTCCGCCTCGGAGTCGCGCATCACGGTGAGGCGCTGCCCGTCCCGGAAGACCTGAGCGCTCTTGCCCTCTTCCGGTGGCACCTCGATGCCATCGTAGTCGAAGCCTACCACTGCCGCGCCCACCTCGACCCAGCGAGGCACCATGGCGCCGTCGCGGTAGCCCAGTTGCCCGGAACCTATCCGCATGGTGATCTTGAGTTGCGGGATCAGCCCTTCCAGAGTGCGTGCCTCTACCGCTTGGGGAGTTGGCAGCCGCTTGGCAAGGGCCGGCGCCTGATGCATGCGTTCGGTGAGCCAGTCGCTCATCTCCGGGGGCAGCGACGGCGCTCGTCGCAGGCGCATCAGAAGGTCGGCGTCTCCCTCCAGGCGCCCAAAGCGACCATTTTTGCTGTCGAGATAGCAAAGCTCGGTGCCGGCGCGCACGATAGCGGCCTCATGGGAGATCACCCAGCCGGCTCAGCATCCGCCCGCAGGTGCTGATGGCCATCGGTATCCGGCTCCCAGGCGAGTGTCAGACGACAGGCCGGGCCCGGATCGAGCATGGCACCCGTCTGCTTGGGGTGGAAGAGTAGCGGCGGTGAATCACTCTCCAGCAGCGACCAGAGCGCTCGCGCCTGAAAGGTGTGGGTAACCAGGCTCCAATATTGCTCGTACCCCCGGCGAGCTGACGGCGCTGCTCGCCGAGCATCAGCAGCTCCAGGGCTTCTTCCTGATCGGGTGCCAGCCCTTGCGGCGGCTTAGGCAAGAGACTGCCGCCGCGCCTCACCATAATGGGTCGAGGCTTGACCCAGCCGTTGCCGCGACTGCGCTGCTTGCTGGGCCGCATCCACACTGGTGACACCTTGAGCGTCGGCGAGCGGGGGTTCGGATCAATATCGAGGAACAACGCCAGGCGGTAATCCTCTTCCAGTTGTTCGGCCGCCATGCTGGCCCCGGATGGCGCCTCGAGCTCGGCCAGCCATGATTCCCAACGTTGCTTGAGCGAGGCCGTATCGTCCTGGGCCGCCATGCCTTTGGCCTCCATGTCGTCGAGAAAACTGCGGATCACCGCCGCTGCATGCTTGCACTGGCGCCCCACCGGGCAGCTGCAGTCGCTGACAACCCCCATGTCCGGGCTGTAGGGATCCACGGCAACGCTCGTGAGGTAGCGGCTGCGCCCGCTGCCATTCACCTGGGCCCGCAGCACCAGCAGTTCTCCCTGGCGCTCTAGGCGGGAGCCTTCGCACACCTTGCCCTGGCGTGCATAGGCCAGCCCACGCGACAGTGAACGTGCATCGAAACTTCGCTGCCAGTGGGTAGTATCCAGGGTGTGGTAGAGCGCTAGGGCAGTATCTGCGAGATGGACATCTGGCAAGCTGATTCCTCCAGGATTGAGGGCAAGGTTGGTATTGGAGCGAACCCCGACGCCCTCCGCAACCAGCCAGTGGCACGATACACGGTATCTCGCTCTGATTGCTGCCCAGCGATCAAGGGGATCTCTTTGATTTCGTGGGCCGATGTGGCGGAGCCAGGTGCGTCCCAAGTCCTCGGGCCTTCAGGGTGTATACTCCTGCGACCCTTTTTCGATACGGATGGCACCATGCTGATCGCCCTCGTGACCCTGGCGCTGGCGGGAATCATCAAGGGCGCGATCGGGTCGGGCGTGCCGGTGATCGTCGTGCCCGTCCTGACCATGCTCTACGACGTCCAGGTGGCGATTGCCGTGCTGCTGGCGCCCAATCTCATCAGTAACGCCTGGCAGGTGTGGCACTATCGCCGCCACTTGCTGCCCCGCGACTTTCTGCTGGCCTTCTCGCTCAGCGGTGGCCTGGGGGTGGCCGTGGGCACCTGGGCGCTGGTGGTGGTCGACAAGGAGACCCTGTCGGTGGTGGTGGCGGGCTGCATCCTGCTCTATCTGGCGATGCGCTGGCTCAACGGCGCTCGCGCGCTGCCCTACGCCATCGCCCGGCGCCTGGTGCTGCCCCTGGGCGGGCTTGGGGGGCTGCTGCAGGGGGCCGCAGGCATGTCGGCGCCGGTGTCGGTCTCCTTTCTCAACGCCATGCAGCTCGACCGCCGGGTCTATATCGGCTCGATCTCGACCTTCTTCGCTGCGATCACCGTGGTGCAGATTCCGGCGATGCTGACGGCTGGCCTGCTCACCTGGCCCCTGGCGGCGGTCAGCCTCCTGGCGCTGGGGGTGATCGCGGCGGCCATGCCTCTGGGCGCGCGTCTGGGGCGCCGGCTGTCGCGGCGCTGGTTCGACAGGGCGATCATGGCGCTGCTGTTCGTGATTGCCATGAAGATCCTGATCGAGGCCTTCGTGATCGGCTAGCGTTTCGTGCCGCCGTGTTTCCGATAAGAAATCCATTTCCCGTTTTCGGTGGCATTGTCCCTGGCCATGCCCTCTCTATATCGGAATGGTGCCGTGTGGCGGCCTGGAAGCGGGGAAGGGGATTTCCGATGCGTTTCTGTTGTTTCTTATAGGAAACATGGGCTAGTCTGGGGCTCCGGGTCCGGCCCGGCGTCTTGACGCCGCCGCTTGGCCAACCACTGGCCCGTCCCCCGACATCCGCAAGCAGAGGCCGCCTCGATGAGCCAACTGAAACGCACCCCGCTGTTTGACCTTCATGTCGCCCAGGGCGCCAAGATGGTGCCCTTCGCCGGTTACGAGATGCCCGTCCAGTACCCGGCGGGCGTCAAGCAGGAGCACGAGCACACCCGTGCGGCCTGCGGTCTGTTCGATGTGTCGCACATGGGCCAGCTGCTGCTGCGCGGGCCCGCGCCGGCCGAGGCGCTGGAGCGCCTGGTGCCGGCCGACATCGTCGGCCTGCCGGAGGGCATGCAGCGCTATGCCCTGTTCACCAACGAGGATGGCGGGATTCTCGATGACCTGATGGTGGTCAACGCCGGCGACTGCCTCTATCTGGTGGTCAATGCCGCCTGCCAGGCGCAGGACATCGCCCACCTGCGCGCGCATCTTGCCGAGGGTCACGAGATCGAGGTGCTGGACCGTGGGCTGCTGGCCCTGCAGGGGCCCAAGGCCGCCGAGGTGATGGCACGGCTCTGCCCCGCGGCCTGCGAGCTGGTCTTCATGCAGCACGGTCGGTTCCACCTCGACGGCGCCGAGGTGTGGATCAGCCGCAGCGGCTATACCGGCGAGGATGGCTTCGAGATGTCGGTCGCCGCCGACCAAGCCGAGGCGCTGGCACGGCGCCTGCTGGCGGAGCCGGAAGTGGCGCCGATCGGCCTGGGGGCGCGCGACTCGCTGCGCCTGGAGGCCGGGCTCTGTCTCTATGGCCATGACCTGAATACCGGCACCACCCCCGTCGAGGGCGGCCTGATCTGGGCCATCGGCAAGCCGCGCCGGCACGCCGGCCCGCGTCCCGGCCGCTTCCCCGGCGCCGACCTGATCCTGCACCAGGTGGAGGTCAAGGATCACAGCCGCAAGCGGGTCGGCCTGCTGGGCGAAGGCCGTGCCCCGGTGCGGGAGGGTGCCGAGCTCTACGATGAGGCGGGCCATCTGATCGGCATGGTCACCTCCGGCGGCTTCGGGCCGACGCTCGGCAAGCCGGTCGCCATGGGCTATGTGCCGGTCGCCCACGCCGAGATCGGCACTCGGGTGTATGCCGAGGTCCGCGGCAAGCGCCTGCCGATGGTGGTCAGCAAGATGCCCTTCGTCACGCCGGGCTACTATCGGGGAAAATGACGCTGAGCCCCGGCTGACTCCGGTTGCGGGCTGGCCGCGGCATCCGGCAACAAACCGCAAGGCGGGCGCCAGAAGGCGCCCGCCTTGCTGCCATAATGGTTTGGAGAGCGTGGATCAGCGGGCCAGGTAGGCCAGCGCTCCTGCCGCCATGGCCTCGATGCCGGTGCGCAGGGTCACGTCGTTGCCGGGGAAATAGTAGGGCGAATGCGGCATCTCCAGCTGGCGCATCTTCTCGGCAACCCCCTGGCCGGGCGTATCGGCCCAGCGTTCGGCCGGCGTGGCGCCGATGAACCAGTACACGCAGGGGATGTCCTTGCCGCCGAAGCCCCCCGCCTCAGCGTTGCCGAAGTAGGGAAAGTCCTCGCTGCCGTTGAGCCGCGGCATTGCATAGAGGCTCGCCTCGCCGAAGTGCTCGGCGTGGGCGCGGCGCACCTGCGCCACCGCCACGGGGTCGTTGTGCAGGGCGATGGTCTCGTTGAGCACCCGGAACTCGGGGGGCCTGGGCGAGCGTCCCGCCTCGCATTCGGCGCGCACGATGCGCTCGATGCTCTCCACCACCTGGCGGTGCAGGGCGTTGTCGAAGCTGCGCACGTTGATCTCCAGCTCCGCCGAGTGGGGGATGATGTTGGCCTGGGTGCCGGCGGCAAGCTTGCCGACCGTGACCACCACGGTCTCCTCCGGCGGCACCTCCCGGGCGACGATGCTCTGCAGGCGGGTCACCACGTGGGCGGCGATCACCACCGGGTCCACCGCCTGGGCGGGCATGGAGCCGTGGCCCCCGGCGCCGTGGATGGTCACCGCCAGGTTGGTGCAGGCGGCCATGGCGCCGCCGGCGATATGCCCGACGCTGCCGGCCAGGGCCGGCATATTGTGCTGACCGAGGATCACGTCGGGGCGGGCGAAGCGCTCATAGAGGCCGTCCTCGAGCATCGCCCTGGCCCCGCCGAAGATCTCCTCGGCGGGCTGGCAGACCAGCATCAGGGTGCCTTGCCAGTTCTCCCTCAGTGCGACCATCGCCGCGGCGGCGCCCACCACGCAGCTGCTGTGCAGATCATGGCCGCAGGCGTGCATCAGCGGCACCTCGTGGCCATCCTCGGCGATGGCGGTCTCGCGGCTGGCGAAGTCGAGGCCGGTCGCCTCCTCGATCGGCAGGGCGTCCATGTCGCCGCGCAGCATCACCGTGGGGCCCTCGCCGTTGCGCAGCAGGGCCACCACGCCGGTGCCGCCGACGCCGCGGGTCACCTCATAGCCGTGCCCCTCCAGGGCCTTGGCGAGTCGTGCGCTGGTCCTGTGTTCCTGGAAGGGCAGCTCGGGAGTCTGGTGCAGCTGGCGGTAGAGCGCCTGGATCTCCTCGAGGGTCGCGTCTACCTGGGCGCCGATGGCGCCCTTGAGGTCCAGCGTCGGGGATGGGGTTGTCATCATGGTCTCCATGGCGCTTATTGGGTGCGTTGCGGGGTCGGAGCCGCCAGGGCGGGCTTGCCGAGCCACTGCCAGGCCGCCACCACGCCGACGTTGAGCAGCATGGCCCAGATGCCGGCGTGCCAGCCCAGCGGCGAGCTCCAGACGAACTCCATCAGCAGGTAGGCGAGGCTGCCCACCAGGGCGCCGGCCATGACGCTGGCGCGACGCAGCTGCGGCAGGAAGAGTGCGCCGAGCACCATCGGGAAGAGCTGGACGATCAGGCCGTAGGCGCCGAGCAGCAGCAGCACCAGCGAGGCGGGATTGGCCAGGGCGAAGAGGTAGGCGATCAGCGACAGACCGAGCACGCTCCAGCGGGTGGCGCTGACCACGGCCTTCTCGCTGGCCCCCTTCATCAGGGTGGGGCCGGCCACGTCGCGCACCAGCACGATGGCGGCGGTATGGGCCAGGTTGGCGCCGGTGGACATGGCCGCCGCCAGCGCCCCGGAGAGCATCAGGCCGACCACCCAGGGCGAGAAGTTGGCCACGTCCATGACCATGCGCAGCAGCACGGTATCGGCGCGCGCCAGCGGGTCATCGGCAAACACCAGGATACCGGCGAAGCCGATGAACAGCAGCGGCACCAGCAGGTAGGCGTAGAGCGGGTAGAAGACGCTGACCTTGCGCAGCGTCTTGCCGCTGTCGGCGGAGTAGAACTTCATGAACAGGTGCGGCCACATGGCGCCGCCGAAGGCGCTGACCAGTACCGCGGTGCTGAAGTAGCCCCAGTTCATGCCGGTGGCCCCGGGCAGGGTCAGGTATTCGGGCATGGTCAGCTGGATCTGGCTGAACATCTCGCCGACCCCGCCGTAGAGGCGCTCGGAGATCGACAGGCCCAGGAACCAGGCGATGGCGATCATCATGATGCCCTGGATCAGGTTGGTCCAGCCGATGCCGTTCAGGCCGCTGCAGAAGACGTAGGCGGCCACCACCACGAAGGCCAGCAGGGCGCCCAGCCAGAAGGGGATCAGGCCGTCGGTGGCCGCCTGGAACAGCAGCCCCGCCCCGGCGATCTGGATGGTCAGGTCAGGCACCAGGGCCAGCACCCCGATCACCCCGGCCAGGATTCCCAGCGGCTTGCTCTGGTAGTGGTCGGCGATCATGTCGCCCTGGGTCAGGTAGCCCTTCTGGCGGCCCAGCTCGGCGACCCGCGGGCCCATGGCCCAGATGGTGATCGGCACCAGCGACAGGTAGGCGAGGATGTAGAAGGCCGGCGCGCCGTGCTGGTAGCTCCAGCCGGGTGCACCCAAGAAGGCGAAGGCCGAGAAGATCTCGGCGCCGAGGATGAAGAACAGGATCACCACGCCCACGTGGCGTCCGCCGGCCACGTAGCCCTCGAGGCTCGAACTCTGCTGGCCGCGAGCGCGCAGACCCACCCAGAGCACGCCGAGGAGGTAGGTGAGGGTAATACCGACGACGATCAGCGAATCAGTCATGGCGGCCACCTCCGTGACGGATCACGTAGGCCACCCACATGCCGGCGAACAGCACCAGCATCCACAGGATGTACCAGAAGAACAGGAAAGGGAGGCCCAGCACGGTGGGCTCGATACGGTTGGCGATCAGGGCGCCGGGCCAGATCATGGCCAGGGTGCACAGCGCGAAGTGCAGCCCCGTCAGCAGGTGGTAGGTCTTGGTCATGGGGAGAGTCCAGCTCGCACAGGGCGAGACTTGTTATGGGTTGTCTCCTCACTATGGAACAGCGCAAAAGATAGCAAAAATATAGGTTTTGGATGGTTGCCATGCTGACATGGTATGGCTAGTGTCCGGAGGGAACCCGCATCTCCCAAGGGGGCGCCTGCATGGAGTTTCGCCAGCTCAGCTATTTCGTCGCGGTGGTGGAGACCGGTTCGATCTCCGCCGCTAGCCGCCGGGTGCATGTCGCCCAGCCGGCGCTGACTCGGCAGATTCGGCTGCTGGAGGAGGACCTGGGCACCCGGCTGCTGGATCGGCATGCTCGCGGCGTGCGCCTGACGGTCGCCGGCAAGGCCCTCTTCGAGGAAGCGGTGCCGCTGCTCGATGCCCGCACCCGGATCCGGGCGCGGCTCTCGGCGCTGGGCAGCGGCCTGACCGGCAAGCTCAGCCTGGGCATTACCGTGGCCCATCTGTGGGTGCCGGAGGTGGCAGACCTGCTGGGCCGCTATCGGGCCTGCTATCCCCAGGTCGGCTTCGAGGTCTTTCCGCTGCTCTCCGGCCCCCAGCTCGAGCGTCTGCGCGAGGATACCCTGGATGCCGGCATCCTCTACCTGGACAGCGGTGAGCAGCCGGGGCTGGAGACGCGTCTGCTGCAGCATGACCACCTGATGCTGGCGGTGCCGGCGTCATCGCCGTGGGCGAGATCGCCGCCCCGCCGCCTGGCTGACCTTGCCCAGGCGGAGTTCGTCTGGGGACACCGCAGCATCTCGCCGGTCTACTACGACCGGGTCGTAGCGCACCTGGCGCACCTGAACTTCGAGCCCCGCGTGGTGCAGTATGGCGCCGACAACATCACCATCCTCAGCATGGTGGCCGCCGGGCTGGGGGTGGCCATCGTCCCCGCCGCCAGCGGCCACCACCCCATGCCGGGCATTCGCTTCCTGCGCCTGGCGGAGCTCGACGCCTGCGACATGCCGCTGTGGATGGCCTGGCGGTCGGGCAACGACTCCCCGGCGCTGGCCAATCTGGTCGACCTGGTGGGCAGCTGTTTCGGCGGATAGTCGCAGGGGGCTGGGTGATGCGGTCCGGTTCAGCCGATGCTGCTGCGAATGAGGCGTGCCTTCTCCTGCAGCAGGGGCAGGTGCTCCTTCAGCAGCGTGTCCATGCCGACCCGGGCGGCATTGGTGCTGATGTTGATGGCGCCCAGCAGCTTGCTATGAGTGTCGAAGGCCGGCACGGCAATGGAGCGCAGGCCGGAGTCGAGCTCCTGGTCGGCAACGGCGTATCCCTGCTGGCGCACTGCCATGATGCACCTGCGTAGCTCGGCTTTTTTGACGATGCTCTTGTCGGTATGCGGTTTCAGCTCCACCCGATCGAGCCAGGCATCCAGTTCGTCGTCGGTCAGCTGGGCCAGCAGCACCCGCCCCATGGAGGTGTAGGCGGCCGGCAGGCGGGTGCCCACCGAGAGAGTGATCGCCATCAGCCGGTGGCGAGAGGAGGAGCGGGCCACATAGATGACATCGTCGCCGTCCAGCACCCCGAGCGAAGAGGATTCGCCGCAGGTGTCGGTGATCTCTTCCAGCACCTGCTGGATCACGCTGCGGTAGTCGTTGGCGGAGAGGAACGCATAGCCGAGCTGCAGCACCCGCGGGGCCAGCTCGAAGACGCGCTGCTGCTTGCGCACATAGCCCAGGGCATGCAGGGTGAGCAGGAACCGACGCGCCTTGGCTCGGTTCATCCCGGTACGTTGAGCCACCTCGCTCAGGGTCATGCGTGGGTGGGCCTCATCGAAGGCCAGGATCACCTCCAGCCCGCTGGCCAGGGCGGTGACGAAGTCCCGATCGTCGGGGCTGAGTACGTCTTTCTCTTCGGTCATGTCCGATGCGTCGCTTGTAACTGGATGTGGTGACTCGGGCGCTTTCCCTCCATCCTAGCACAATGTTCGCATAGCGAATATGGGTGCGTATACCTGCGAGCGAAAAGCCGTAGTGCAGAGATCTTATCTTATACCTTGGTAGTGGCCATCGCCCATTCTGGCTCCGCCTACCCCGGCCCGCTTCCTCGGCAACCGACCGAAACACCAAGACATTATCCGCTGCATCGCAATGGGAGGCCTGGCCTCCCTTTGGCATGCCTGGAATCCGGGATTTGACGTCGGCCGGGATCGGGAGTAATTTGTTCGCATAACATATTATTGTTCGTTATTCGAACAATAGGAACGGCCACCAGGAGAAGATCCCATGGCCGAGTTCCTGAGCCTGCATGACGCGGTGGCGCGCTACGTCCACGACGGCGCCACCGTGGCCATGGAGGGCTTCACCCACCTGGTTCCCTTCGCCGCGGGTCACGAGGTGATCCGCCAGGGGGGCGCCACCCTGATCGAATGGTGTAACGGAGGTCCTATGGCATTTCTGAACATCGAGGGGCGCTGCGTCGCCTACCGCCTGCTAGGCGCCGAGGCCAACCCCCTGGTGGTACTGGCCCATCCGCTGGGCATGACCCAGGCGGTGTGGGACGACCTGCTGCCGGCGCTGCTGCCGCGATACCGGGTGCTGGCCTGGGACCTGCCCGGCCACGGCGCCAGCCAGGCTTGGGGCGAGGCCCCCATCACGCCGGCCGACCTGGCTACTGAGGTCCTGGCCTTGGCCGATCACGCCGGTGCCGAGCGCTTTCACTTCGTCGGCACCTCCATCGGCGGGGTGGTGGGCCAGCAGCTGCTAGCCGAGCACGCCGAGCGCCTGCTCTCTGCCACCCTGACCAACACCGGGGCGGTGATCGGCACCGAGGAGCTGTGGACCACCCGCGCCGGGCGCGTGCGCCAGGAGGGCCTAGCGGCGATGGCCGAGGAGATCGTGCCGCGCTGGTTCGCCCGGCCCGGATCGAGGCCGAGCCGGCCCTGAAGGCGGGCTGGTGCACCCAGATGGGCCGCGGCGACGACGACTCCTACGCCAGGCTCTGCGAGATGCTGGGCCGCCACGCCTTTACCGGCAAGCTCGCCAGCAAGCCGGTGAAGGTGCAGCTGCTGGGCGGCAGCGTGGACCTGGCTACCCCGCCGGCGACCCTCGAGGCCCTGGCCGCCGAGCTCGACGGCGCTTCTCTGGAGATCCTCGAGGGTGTCGGCCACGTGCCCGCCGTGGAGGTGCCCGGCCTCTTCGCCGAGAAGCTGTTGGCCGCGATCCAAGAGGGCTGAGCTGCCCCCGTTGCCACGAGCGCACATACAACGACATCTCCCCCACTCGAACAGCCGCACCGATGCGAAGCGTCGGTGCGAAGCGAGGTCACCATGTCCAACCCCTGCATTATCTGCGTTGCCATTACCGGCAGCCTGCCCCGTAAGGAAAACAACCCGGCCGTTCCCATCACCATCGAGGAGCAGGTCGAGAGCACCCAGGCGGCCTTCGAGGCCGGGGCGACCATCGCCCACTGCCATGTGCGCAACGACGACCAGACGCCGAGCTCGGATCCCGAGAAGTTCGCTCGCCTGATGGAAGGCCTGCAGAAGTACTGTCCGGGCATGATCATCCAGCTCTCCACCGGGGGCCGTTCCGGTGCCGGCGAGGAGCGCGGCGGCATGCTGCCGCTCAAGCCCGACATGGCGAGCCTGTCGGTGGGCTCCAACAACTTTCCCACCCGCGTCTACGAGAATTCGCCTCAGCTGGTGAACTGGCTGGCCGAGGAGATGCTCAAGTACGACATCAAGCCCGAGATCGAGGCCTTCGACCTGTCGCACATCCACCAGGCGGTAGCGCTCTCCAAGCAGGGCAAGCTCAAGGCGCCGCTCTACGTCCAGTTCGTGATGGGCGTGAAAAATGCCATGCCCGCCGACAAGCCGACCTTCGACGTCTACATCGAGACCCTCAAGCGCCTGGCCCCGGATGCCCAGTGGTGCGGTGCTGGGGTCGGCCCAACCAGCTGATGCTCAACGAGTGGTCCATCGCCGCCGGTGGCCACACCCGTACCGGCATCGAGGACAACGTGCGCCTCGACCGCGACACCCTGGCCCCCTCCAACGCGGCCCTGGTCGAGCGCACCGCGGCCCTGTGCGAGAAGTACGAGCGTCCGGTGGCCAGCTGGCAGCAGGCTCGTGAGATCCTCGGCCTCAAGGCCGTCTGAGCTCTTTATGGGACTATCCACGCCGCCTCCAGCCATTGGAGGCGGCGTTTGTTATGTTGCGATCAGCTCGCGGTAAACAGCTGCCGGCATCCCGGCTGGGCCTGGACACCCTTGACCGCCTGCCCCTCGCCTGCGATTGGTGAGACGCCTCCCCACCGAGCCGCCGTCCATCCAGCCTGGCAGGCATCCTCAGGGATAGCGCCCGCTGCGGCGGTTCTCCACCAGTACCTCGAGGATGGCGTTGGCCTCCCGCATGATCGGCGAGGGCGTCTCGCCGCGGCGTCGGCTGCACAGCACCGGCGACGTCAGGCGCTTGTCGGCGAGGTAGACGAAGCTCACGCCGTCGCGTCGCACGCGCTTGACCTGCTCCGGTACTAGGCTGATACCGATCTCCGAGGCCACCAGGCCCAGCGCCGTCTGCAGCTCGTTGGCCTCCTGCACCACTTCCACCTTGAGCCCCTGGCGGCGGAACAGGCCCAGCATGATGTCGGCCATGCTGGGGCGGGGCTTGGCGGGGAAAAGAATCAGCGGGTAGCGGGCCAGCGCCTCGAGGGTGGGGGTGGTGCCCTCCAGGGGGTGGCCGCAGGGCACCGCGGCCATGATCGGCTCGTCGAAGAGTACCTCCTGCTCCACTTCCGGGTCGTCGATGCGCAGGCGGCCGAAGCCCATGTCGATGCGCCCCGCCTTGAGGGCCTGGATCTGCTGCACCGTGGTCAGCTCGGCCAGACTCAGCTCGACATTATCCTTTTGTCGTAAGTCACGCACCAGCAGCGGCAGCTGCCCGTAGAACACCGAGGGCACGAAGCCGATGCTGAACAGCACGCGCTTGCTACGGGCCATGCGCCGGGTGGCCGCCACCGTGGCGTCCACCTTCTCCAGTATCTGCAGCGCATGCTGCTGGAAGAACAGCCCGGTAGGGGTCAGGCGCAGGCCGCGGGGCCCTCGCTCGAACAGCTCGGCGCCCACTTCCTGCTCCAATTGCTTGATCTGTCTGGATAAAGGCGGCTGCGACATATGCAGCTTCTCGGCCGCACAGGTCAGGTTGAGCTCCTCGGCCACCACGCAGAAGTACCTCAGATGGCGCAGCTCCATGATACCTCCAGGGTATGGCGGGACACCTAAACAATATTGGTTCCGCTTTTCCGCTGCAATCACACTGCTTCCCAATCATCGAAACATCTGGATTGGGAACCGCCATGACACCCCTGATCGACACCATCGAGACGCTGCTGGTCGACCTGCCGACCATCCGTCCCCACAAGCTCTCCATGACCACCATGGCCTGCCAGACCATGGTCATCGTGCGCATGCGTCACAGCGACGGCATCGAGGGCCTGGGCGAGGGCACCACCATCGGTGGCCTGGCCTACGGCCCCGAGAGCCCCGAGAGCATCAAGCGCAATATCGACAGCTACCTGGCGCCGCTGCTGATCGGCCAGCCGGCCGACAATCTCAACGCCCTGCGCGCCCGGCTGGCACGCCACACCCGCGGCAACATGATCGCCAAGTCGGCGCTGGAGACGGCCCTGCTCGATGCCCAGGGCAAGCGCCTGGGCCTCAGCGTGGCCGAGCTGCTGGGCGGCGCCCGTCAGGAGCACCTGCCGGTGCTCTGGACCCTGGCCAGCGGCGATACCGCCAAGGATATCGATGAGGCGCTGCTGCGTCTGGAGCAGCAGCGCCACCGCGATTTCAAGCTCAAGATCGGCGCCAACCCGGTGGATCGCGACGTGCGCCACGTGGCCGCCATCAAGGAGGCCCTGGGCGAGCGGGCCAGCGTCCGCGTCGACGTCAATCAGGCGTGGGACGAAGCCACCGCGGTGCGCGGCATCGCCGCCCTGCAGGAGGCCGGCATCGCACTGATCGAGCAGGCCATCCCGGCCCGCGAGCACGCCGGCCTGATCCGCCTGGCCAACCGCTTCGAGGTGCCGATGCTCGCCGACGAGGCGGTGCAGGACGCCCGCGACGGCTTCGACCTGGCGGCCGGCGGCTTCAGCGGCGCCTTCGCCCTGAAGATCGCCAAGTCCGGTGGCCTGGGCGGCGTGCTGGAGCTGGCCCACGTGGCCCAGGCCGCGGGCATCGGCCTCTACGGCGGCACCCTGCTGGAGGGCACCATCGGCACCGCCGCCTCCCTGCACGCCTGGGCGACCCTGCCCGAGATGGCCTGGGGCACCGAGATGTTCGGTCCGCTGCTGCTCCAGGACGACATCGTCGAGACGCCGCTCGAGTACCACGACTTTGGAGTGGCCCTGCCATCCGGCCCGGGCCTTGGCATCACCCTGAATGAAGCCAAGCTGGCCCGGTATTCGCGCCAGTAAGCGAGCGCTTACAGACTGAGGAGGAGAGAGCGATGCTGTTTCACGTGGAAATGACCGTCAAGCTGCCGCCGGAGATGCCGGCCGAGCAGGCCGCCGAGATCAAGGCCACCGAGAAGGCCTACGCCCAGGAGCTGCAGCGCGCCGGCAAGTGGCGCCACCTGTGGCGCGTGGCCGGCAGCTACTCGAACGTCAGCATCTTCGACGTCGAGGACAACGCCGAGCTGCAGGAGCTGGTTGGTCATCTGCCCCTCTTCCCCTACATGGAGATCAGCGTCAAGCCGCTGTGTCGCCACCCGTCCTCCATCCGCGAGGACGACACCTGAGTCACGGATGAAGCACGCCAGAGCCCGTCACCGGACGGGTGAACAAAGAGAAATCCAAGAGGAAACCGCCATGACCGTGAAGATTTTCGATACCCCCGAAGTGCAGGACTTCCTGAAGGCCGTCGCCGGCTTCGACCAGGAGGGCGGCAACGAGCGCGCCAAGCAGATCATGCACCGCCTGCTCTCCGACCTCTACAGGCTGATCGACGACTTCGACGTCAGCGAGGAGGAGTACTGGTCCGCCGTCAGCCTGCTCAACGCCCTGGGCCGCGACACCCAGTTCGCGCTGCTCTCGCCGGGGCTGGGCTTCGACCACTACCTGGACATGCGCCAGGACGCCGCCGACGCCGAAGCCAAGCGCCTAGGTGGCACCCCGCGCACCATCGAGGGCCCGCTCTACGTGGCCGGCGCCCCGGAGGCCGAAGGCTTCGCGCGCATGGACGATGGCAGCGACCCTGAGGCCGAGGTGATGTGGCTGACCGGCCAGGTGCGCGACCTGGACGGCAACCCCATCCCCGGCGCCAAGGTCGAGATCTGGCACTGCAACTCCAAGGGCGGCTACTCGTTCTTCGACCCGACCCAGAGCGAGTACAACATGCGCCGCACCATCTACGCCGATAGCGAAGGGCGCTATGCCGCGCGCAGCATCATTCCCTCCGGCTACGGCGTGCCGGAAGGCGCTCCCACCGACGTGGTACTGAAGTCCCTGGGCCGCCATGGCGAGCGCCCGGCACACATCCACTACTTCATCTCCGCACCGGGGCACCAGCACCTGACCACTCAGATCAACCTGGCCGGCGACCCCTACACCTTCGACGACTTCGCCTTCGCCACCCGCGAGGAGCTGGTGGTGCCGGCCGAGCGCATCGAGGATGCCGACGAGATCGCCAAGCGCGAGCTGGAGGGCCCCTTCTCCGAGGTGGTGTTCGACATCGAGCTGGCCAAGACCGACAAGGCCGAGCTGCAGAGCCGCCACGCCCGCCCGCGGGCTAAGGAAGACGAGCAGGACCGGCACAGCCAGCTGGCCGGTACCGCCAAGGTCTGATCGGCTCCTGACTCCGACTCTGACTTACCGCGAGGGGCGCCGGGGCGGGCCGAAGAGGAGGTCATTCGACAGGGATGTCGAATGTAGCGTCCAGGGAGGGATTCACAGCGCCTCCTCAACGGCCCGCCGCCGGAAAAGCACCGAGCGGTGGGAGTCGACCACCATTCAGGAGCGCCGGAGGCGGGGCCGAAGAGGCGTCAGGCCCGCCGCCGGATCAGCCCCAAGCGGTCACGACAAGATAAAGAGGATGACTCCATGACCAGCAAGCTTGATCAACTCGAGAAGCGCGTGCGCGGCGCCGTCGTCGACGACGCCGAGGCCGGCATCTTCCGCTGCCACCGCAGCATGTTCACCGACCGCGAGTTCTTCGAACTCGAGATGAAGCACGTCTTCGAAGGCAACTGGCTGTTCCTGGCCCACGAGAGCCAGATCGCCGAGCCGGGCGACTACTTCACCGTGACCATGGGCCGCCAGCCGGTGATCATCACCCGCGACAAGGCCGGCGAGCTGCACGCCCTGATCAACGCCTGTGCCCACCGTGGCGCCACCCTGTGCCGCCGCAAGCAAGGCAACAAGGGCACCTTCACCTGCCCCTTCCACGGCTGGACCTTCAAGAACGACGGCAAGCTGCTCAAGGCCAAGAACGAGAAGCTCGGCGCCTACCCGGACGGCTTCAAGCAGGAGGGGTCCCACGACCTCAAGCGGGTGCCGCGCTTCGAGAGCTACAAGGGCTTCCTGTTCGGCAGCCTCAACGCCGATGTAATGCCGCTGGACGACTATCTCGGGGAAACCAAGAAGATCATCGACAATATCGTCGACCAGGCGCCGGAAGGCCTGGAGATCCTGCGCGGCACCTCCTCCTACACCTTCAACGGCAACTGGAAGCTGGGGGCCGAGAACGGCGCCGACGGCTACCACGTCAGCACCGTGCACTGGAACTACGCCTCCACCATGGACCGCCGCAACTACGACGCCGGCGGCACCAAGGCGGTGGACGCCGACGGCTGGTCGAAGAGCCAGGGCGGCTTCTACTCCTATGAGAACGGTCACATGCTGCTGTGGACCCGGCTGCTCAACCCCGAGGTGCGCCCGGTCTACCAGAACAAGGCGTGGATCGAGAAGGAGCTGGGCGAAGCGCGGGCCGACTCCATCGTCAACCAGACCCGTAACCTCTGCCTCTACCCCAACGTCTACCTGATGGATCAGTTCTCCACCCAGATCCGGGTGATCCGCCCCATCGACGTCGACAAGAGCGAAGTGACCATCTACTGCTTCGCGCCCAAGGGCGAGTCGGCCGAGAGCCGCCGCATCCGCATCCGTCAGTACGAGGACTTCTTCAACGTCTCGGGCATGGGCACGCCGGACGACCTGGAAGAGTTCCGCGCCTGCCAAGAGGGCTATCACGGTGAGCTGGCGGAGTGGAACGATCTCTCCCGCGGTGCCAAGCAGTGGATCCAGGGCGCCGACGAGAACGCCCAGGCGATCGGCATGAAGCCGCTCTTGAGCGGTGCCTCCCCCGAGGACGAAGGCCTCTACGTGCTGCACCACAAGCACTGGGTCGAGGAGATGCTGCGCGCCATCGAGAAGGAACGCAGCCAGTTTATCGCCACCCAGAGCGCCTGAGTCAGGCCGTACCGAGAAGGGGAGACACGACATGAGCCTTAGCTATCACGAGATCCAGGCCTTTCTGTACCGCGAGGCGCGGCTGCTCGACGACCGCGAGTGGGACGAGTGGCTGACCTGCTACCACAAGGAAGTGGAGTTCTGGATGCCGGCCTGGGACGACGACGACCGGCTGACCCAGGACCCGCACAGCGAGATATCGCTGATCTACTACCCCAGCCGCGAGGGGCTGGAGGACCGGGTCTATCGGATCAAGACCGAGCGCAGCGGGGCGAGCACGCCGGAGCCGCGCACCACCCACCAGATCACCAATATCGAGGTGCTCGAGGAGGCGGGCGACAAGGTGGAGTTGCGCTTCAACTGGCAGACGCTGGTGCACCGCTACAAGGAGACCCGCAGCTTCTTCGGGAGCTCCTTCTACACCCTGGACGTGTCCGGCGAGCGCCCGCTGATCACCCGCAAGGTAGTGCAACTCAACAACGACTATATCCACCAGGTCATCGACGTCTACCACATCTGATCGTCGACGGCCCGGTGTCGGAGGAGAACGACCATGAGCTACACCATTGCCCTCAACTTCGAGGACGGCGTCACCCGTTTCATCGGCTGCAAGGAAGGGGAAACGGTACTCGACGCCGCCTACCGCCAGAAGGTCAACCTGCCGATGGACTGCTCCGACGGTGTCTGTGGCACCTGCAAGGGCCACTGCGAGCAGGGTGACTTCGACATGGGTGACGAGTACATCGAGGAGGCGCTCTCCGACGAGGAGGCCGCCGAAGGCATGGTGCTGACCTGCCAGATGGTGCCGTCCACCGACTGCGTCATCCAGGTGCCGGTGGCCTCCACCCTGTGCAAGACCCAGGTGGGCAAGGTCGAGGGCAGGGTCGCCGCGGTCGAGCCGCTCTCCGAAGACAGCATCGAGCTGGCGGTGGAGCTGGACCCGGGGAGCGAGCTGACCTTCCTGCCCGGCCAGTACGTGCATATCGATGTGCCGGGCACCGAGGCGCACCGCTCCTACTCCTTCAGCTCCCTGCCGGGCGAGCAGCGGGCCACCTTCCTGATCCGCAATATCCCCAACGGGGTGATGAGCGGCTATCTCGGCGAGCGTGCCGCGCCCGGGGATCGCCTGACCCTCACCGGCCCGCTGGGCAGCTTCTATCTCCGCGAGGTCACCCGCCCGGTGTTGATGCTGGCCGGCGGCACGGGCCTCGCGCCCTTCCTCTCCATGCTGGCCCAGCTGGTGGAGAAGGGCTGCGAAGCGCCGATCCACCTGATCTATGGCGTCAACAAGGACGACCACCTGGTCAAGGTGGACGCCCTGGAGGCCATCGCCGCCAAGCTGCCCAGCTTCACCTACGCCACCGTGGTGGTGGACGAGGCGAGCGAGCATCCCCGCAAGGGCTACGTGACCCACCATATGGACGCCGAGGTGATGCACGACGGCGACGTCGACGTCTACCTGTGCGGGCCGCCCCCATGGTGGACGCCGTGCTCAAGCACTTCGATGCCGAGGGCATCGTGCCCCAGAGCTTCCACTACGAGAAGTTTACCCCCAACCAGGTCGCCCAGGCCGAGGAGGTGGCATGAGCGCCGTCGCCTTCGGTAGCCCGCGTTTCCAAGACAGGGTGATGGTCGTGACTGGGGCGGCCCAGGGTATCGGCCGGCGGGTCGCGGAGCGGGCCGGCGCCGAGGGGGCCCGCCTGGCCCTGGTGGACCGCTCGGAGCTGATTCATGAGGTGGTGGCTGGGCTGACCGAGCAGGGCGTGGAGGCCATCGCCCTGCAGGCAGACCTTGAGACCTGGGAAGGCGCCGCGGCGGTGATGGCGAAGAGCGTCGAGCACTTCGGCCGCATCGACATCCTGATCAACAACGTGGGCGGGGCGATCAACTTCAAGCCGTTCACCGAGTTCAGCGAGAGCGAGATCGCCGCCGAGGTGAACCGCTCGCTGATGCCCACCCTGTGGTGCTGTCGGGCCGTGCTGCCGACCCTGGTGGCCCAGGGCGGCGGGGTGATCGTCAATGTCTCCTCGGTGGCCACCCGCGGCATCCACCGGATCCCCTATTCGGCGGCCAAGGGCGGCGTCAATGCCTTGACCGAATCCCTGGCCTTCGAATACGCCGAGCACGGCATCCGGGTGGCGGCCGCCGGCATCGGCGGCACCGAGGCGCCGCCGCGAAAGATCTCCCGCGGCACGCCGGCGCCGCGCAACGAGACGGAGCGGGCCTGGTTCCAGGCCCATATCGACCAGACCAAACAGAGCTGCCTGATGGGCCGCTACGGCACCCTCGACGAGATGGCCGCGCCGATCCTCTTCCTGGCCTCCGACGAGGCCAGCTACATCACCGGCAGCGTGCTGCCGGTGGGTGGCGGCGACCAGGGATAGTCGGCTGTCGTGCCGGTTCGGCCAATGCCGAGCCGGTGAAATTGCCCTCGTCACTACCAAGACTACCAATGACAACAATCCCCTGGAGCATACCGTGAAACATATCGAAAAAGGCGTGAGTCTGAGGCATGCGCCCTCCGACTTCGTCAGAGACCTCAACCCCGACAACTTCAGCGCCGGCCTGGTGGCGGGCATCTTCGGCCTCAGCGCCGGGGTGATCCATATCAGCGCCGGCACCGCCGCGGGCCTCGACTCCTCCTTCATCATGATCTGGGTGATCAGCTACCTGATGATCAACGGGCTCTTCGGCCTGTTCATGCCGGCCTACTATCGGCTGCCCCTGCCCATGGCCAACTCCATCCCCGGGGCGCTGCTGTTCGCGGCGATCATTCCGGTGGTGGGCCTGGAGGCGGCGCTGGGGGCGACCCTGATCGCCGGGGCCATTTCGCTGGCGGCGGGACTCGCCGGGGTGATGAAGACCGTGATGCGGCTGATTCCGATGCCCATCGTGATGGGCATGATCGGCGGCGTGCTGCTCAGCTTCGGCCTCAACATGGTCAGCCCGCTGGACAACGCCCTGCTGCCGGCCTCGATCATGATCCTCTCCTTCTTCCTGGCCGCGCGGCTGTTTCGCAAGATCCCGCCGCTGATCGTCTCCATGCTGGCGGGGATCCTCTACCTGATGGTCACCGGCGTCGACTTCTCCGGCATCGAGTTCTCGGTGCGCTTCCCCGAGTTCATCGTCCCCGAGTTCACCCTGGGCGCCTTCCTGGCCTACGGCCTGCCGCTGGCGATCATCCTGGTGGGCATGGAGACCCCGGCCGGGGTCGGCCTGGTCAAGGGCATGGGCTACAAGGAGGTGCCCGCCAACGCCATCACCGCCGTGGGCGGTCTTGGCACCATGATCTCCTCCTTCTTCAACCTGCACAGCACCTGCATCGCCGCGCCCATGACCGGCATCTGCTCCTCCCCGGAGGCGGGGAGCGTGACAAGCGCTGGGTGGCGGCGGTGATCGCCGGGGCCATCTTCGTGATCGGCGCGCCCTTCTACGGCTTCGTGGTCAGCCTGCTCGAGGCGACCCCGGGCTACTTCATCGCCATCATCGCCGGCCTGGCGCTGGTGCGGGTCATCACCTCCTCGCTGGCCATCGCCTTCTCGGGCAAGAAGCACGAGATGGGCGCGCTTTTTGCCTTCCTGATCGCCGCCTCGGGCATCCAGATCCTGGACATCGGCTCCTCGTTCTGGGCCCTGGTGCTGGGCGTGCTGGTCTCGCTGATCTTCGAGACCAAGGACTTTGAGTTCGCCAGCAATCCCCACCCCCTGAAGAAGCCGGCGGGGGAGTGAAGCCCCTTGCTGGCTGAGACTGCCGCGTCCGGTTTCACGCGGTAACCGCTATCCTCCTTGGCCCGTATCCGCTTCGGCGGGCGGGCCTTTTTTCACTGCTGTAAAGCGATCGTAGGCTCGAAGTTGTAGGAAAAGTGAGGAGGCGAGAGGTGCCAAGCGCAAATTGGCTAGGGATTTCAGACGGAGAAGTTCAGATTCAGCCGTGTATCACGGGAGCCCTTGTCTTGAAGCCATGCTCAAGGAGCCTGGTTGGGGAGGTGCCGATGATAGCAGGGGCAAGAAAGCGAGCGTGGCGCTGCCACACTCGCAGGTTACAGGAGTTGAAGAGATCAGGAGTTGATGAGTGAGCAGCCGCTGTTATCAAGAGACTGGAAGGCCTGATCGCCTGGAATGGTCCGCAGCACACGATAGAGGTCCCACTCGCCTGAGGACTCCTCGGGCGACTTCACCTCAACCAGGTACATGTCATGGACCATGCGGCCGTCTTCACGAATCACGCCGTTGCTTGTGAACATGTCGTTGACTGGGTTCTCGCCCATCCAGGCGCGCACGGTGCTGGCATCGTCGCTTCCGGTACCCTCGATAGCATTGAGGTAGTGCAGTGTGCTGGAATAGATCCCGGCCTGCACCATGGTAGGCATGCTGCCCACACGCTCGTAGTAGCGCTCCGCCCACTCACGGGCCTCATCGTTCACGTCCCAGTACCAGCCGGTGGTGAGCTGCATGCCTTGAGTGGTTTCCAGGCCTAGCGCATGAATATCATTGAGAAACACCATCAGCCCAGCCAGGGTTTGACCTGCTTCCGCCAGCCCAAACTGGCCAGCGGTGCTGATGGCGTTGACCGTGTCAGATCCAGCATTGGCCAGACCGACGATCTCGGCCCCCGACCCCTGGGCCTGGAGAATGTAGGAGGAGAAGTCGCTCGTATTGAGGGGGTGGCGGACCTTGTCGAGGACCTCACCGCCCATTTCGGTGACCACATTTTCCACCTCGGCTTCCAGGGAGTGGCCGAAAGCGTAGTCTGCCGAAAGGATGAACCAGCTGTCACCGCCCTCCTCGACAATGGCTCGCGCGGTGCCGTTGGACATGGCGTGGGTATCGTAGACCCACTGGATGTGGTTGGGGCTGCAGTGTTCGTTGGTAACGCTAAGGGCAGCGGCTCCGGAGACCATGCCGATGCGGTCGTGATCGGCGAGCAGTCGGGTGGCAGCGATGGTAACTGAAGAAGCCACCAGTCCTCCTACCATGTCGACGTTGCGCTGGTCGATCCATTCGCGCACCGTGTTGGCGCCCACGTCGGCGCTGTTGCGGTCGTCTGCGCTGAACACCTCGATAGGAGCGCCGTGAATCGACCCTCCGTGCTCCTCGATGGCCATGCGCATGGCTTCCAGGCCGCCGGGACCTGCCAGATCGCGGTAGGGACCCGACATATCAGCCAGGTAACCAATGCGGATGGCACCGTCGCTAATGCTGGCGCTGGCACTTGTCCCACTGGCGAGCAGGGTGGCACCGACGGCCAGGGCGATGGTCTTTAGAAGGGTGTTGCGATTTTTAGACATGCGAATTCCTTGCCTCATCGTGGATGAGGCCGTTGTTGTTGTGACGGAAGGTGTTGCATTGGGGCGCCGGGGGCGCCGTGATCAGTTCTTGAAGATATTGTCGGTGGTGGCGGCCTCCTCTTCGGTCGATATGGGCTGAATTCGCTCCAGGTCCTTCTGGAACTTGTTGAGGTAGTGCAGCAGGCTGACCGTTTCGTCGAAGCTCAGGCTTTCCAGTCCCTGGGCATAGAAGTCATGGATCTTTGGCTGCAGGCTTTCCCAGTAAGTCCGCCCCTGATCGGTCAACAGGATCAGCCGGGCGCGGCCGTCGTCGGGGTGGGGATTCGCCGCACATGGCCCTCGCGCTCCAGGCGCTTGAGGACACCGTCCAGGCTCTGTCGGCTGACGACCAGATACTCGGTCAGGTCATTGAAGGCGATTCCCTCTTCGTAGCCGCTGCGGGACAGGGCGCCAAGCACCGCCCACTGGACGGTAGTGAGCCCCACGGCGCTGACGGTCTGCTTCTGCAGGATATTGCTGGCCTGGAAGAGGCGGAAGAAAAGGCGGTTGGCGACGCTTCTGTCGTCCTGAGCCATCGGGAGCACTCCTTTGTCGCTCGGTGGCGTCAGGGGGGCGGCGCTGCGCCTCACTTCCCGGTAGGCGCTGGTCACCGCGGCACCGACTGACGCGTGATAATGTTCTTCATGATCTGGGCGGTGCCGTCGCCGATCTGCAGCCCCAGCACGTCGCGCATGCGCTGCGAGAAGGGCAGGTCCTCGCCCAGCCGGTGTGGCCGTGGGCCAGCATGCACTGCTTGATCACGTCGAAGGCGAGCTTGGGACCCCACCACTTGTTCATGGCCGCCTCTGCCGTGTGGGGCAGGTCGTTGTCCTTCAGCCACAGGGCGTAGTAGCACTGCAGGCGGGAGGCCTGGACGTAGGTCTGGTACTCGGCCAGCGGGTGGGTCAGCCCCTGGAAGCCCGCCAGCGGCTGGCCGAAGGCCTCGCGCTCCGTGAGCCACTGCCAGGTCTCGTCCAGAGACTGCTGGGCCACCGCCAGGCACTGAAGGCCGATCAGCGCGCGGCTGTAGTCGAAGCCCTGCATCACCTGCTTGAAGCCCTGGCCCTCCGCGCCAAGCATGTGATCGGCGGGCACGGCCACATTGTCGAAGAAAATCGAGCCGCGGCCAATGGCGCGCTGCCCGGAATCCTCGAAGCGGCTGGTGGTGATCCCGTCCAGATCCATGGGCACCAGCAAGGCGCTGATGCCGCTGGCGCGCTGCTCCTGGGTGCCAGTGCGGGCGAAGACCACCGCTACATCGGCCTGGTCTGCCATTGAGATCGAGGTCTTTTCGCCGTTGACCACGAAGTGGTCGCCGTTGCGGGTCGCCTTAAGCTTCAGGTTGGCGGCGTCACTGCCGCCGTGGGGCTCGGTCAGGGCGATGCAGCAGATCTTCTTGCCGGAGGTGATGCCGGCGAGCCATTCGCGGGCTAGCTCGGGGCGCGCATGCTGGGCGATGATCTGGCCGTTCAGCGAGGCGAGCAACGGCAGGTAGCCGACGTTGAAGTCGCCGCGGGATATCTCCTCGATAATCACGCCGCTGGTAACGCAGTCCAGGCCGCTGCCGCCGTACTCCTCGGGAAGCTCCCCGCCCAGGCAGCCCATCTCGCCGAGCATTTCGACGATCTCGCGCTCGATGCGGGCCTCCTCCTCACGCCGCCGGTAGCGGGGGCTAGCAAGTCGGCGGACAGCTTGGCCACGCTTTCGCGAATGGCATCTTGTTGTTCGGTAAAGGCAAAGTTCATGGCCGTCTCCTTCCATTTCGGAAAGCCGCCGCCCCCTGGGCCGGCGGCACCCTCCCTCATTCCCCTTGGGGCATCACTTATAGTGCTTGCGGAGCTAGAATTTTCGGAACTGGGGCTTGCGCTTCTCCTTGAAGGCCGTGACCCCCTCCTTGGACTCCTCGGTCTCGTAGTAGAGGCTCAGGGTCTGCATGCCGAGTGCGCCGATGCCGGCGATGTTCTCGCTGTCGGCATTGAAGGAGCGCTTGGCGATGGAAAGCGCGGTGGGGCTCTTCTCGAGGATCTCGTCGCACCACTTGCGCACCTCCTCGTCGAGCTGCTCCGGCGGCACCACGGCGTTGACCAGGCCCCATTCCAGCGCCTGCTGGGCGCTGTACTTGCGGCACAGATACCAGATCTCGCGGGCGCGCTTCTCGCCGATGACCCGGGAGAGGTAGGCGGTGCCGAAGCCCGGGTCCACGGAGCCCACCTTGGGGCCTACCTGGCCGAAGACGGCGGTCTCGGCAGCGATGGAGAGGTCGCACACCACGTGCAGCACATGGCCGCCGCCGATGGCGAAGCCGTTGACCCGGGCGATGACCGGCTTGGGCACCTGGCGGATCAGGGTCTGCAGCTCCTCCACCGGTAGGCCGATGATACCGCGACCGTCGTACTGGCCCTCGTGGGCGCCCTGGTCACCGCCAGTGCAAAACGCCTTGTCGCCGGCACCGGTCAGTACGATCACGCCGATGGACTTGTCCCAACCGGCGCGGTTGAAGGCGTCGAGCAGCTCCATGCAGGTTTGGCCGCGGAAGGCGTTGTAGCGGTCGGGGCGGTTGATGGTGATGGTGGCCACACCATCGGTGACGTCGTAGAGGATGTCTTCGTAGTTTGTCGCTGAGTGGGTCATCGCAGAGCTCCTGAAAATCGCTGTAAATAAAAAGCGTCGGCTTCGGTTAGCCGGCCATGGTCAGGCCGCCGGAGACACTGATCACTTGGCCAGTGATAAAGCTGGCCTCGTCGCTGGCGAGCATCGTGATGATGCCGGGGTAGTCTTTTGGCTGGCCGATGCGGCGCATGGGCACGGCGTTGCGGAAGGCCTCGAGGAGTTTCTCCGGGTCCCGGGCGGTATTGGCTACGCCTTTGAGCAGGGCGGTATCGGTGGGGCCGGGGCAGACCACGTTGAGGGTGACGTTCTTGCTGGCGAGCTCACGCGCCAAGGTCTTGCTTAGGCCCAGCATGCCAGCTTTGCAAGCGGCATAAACGGCTTCGCCGGAGGAGCCGACCCGGGCGGCGTCGGATGCGACATTGATCACCCGGCCACCACCGGCTTCGACCATCTTCGGCAGCACCACATGGTGCATGTTGAGCGCACCGGTCAGGTTGACGGCGATTAGCGACTCCCACATGGCCGGCTCGGTCTTGAGGAATGGCATGAAGCGGTCGAAGCCGGCATTGTTGACCAATACGGTGGGGGTACCGAGATCCTGCTCGATGTTCGCCACGGTGGCCACGATAGCGTTGTAGTCGGTGATGTCGGCGGCGTAGGCGCGGCCTTGGCCGCCGGCCTCGGTGACCAGTGCAACGGTGGCTTGGGCAGCCGCCTCGTCGCGATCGAGGACCGCGACCTTGGCGCCATGCTCGGCGAACCGTTTGCTCACCGCCTGACCGATGCCGCCGCCGCCGCCGGTCACTATCACGACTCTATCTTTTAAGCCTTCCATCAGGTCTCTCTCCTATCGGGTAGTAGGGAATCTTTGCTGTAGAGGGTGGCCTCAATCGCGCCGGCTGGCCTGCTCTCGTAGCTTGAATTTCTGAATCTTGCCGGAGGGAGTGCGCGGCAGTTCGTCGAGTACCTCCAGGAATTCCGGCTGGTACTGGCGGGTCACCTTGCGCGCGGCCAGGAAGGTGCAGACCTCCTCGAGGGTCAGCGACTCTTCGCCCTCCTTGAGGGTCACGTAGGCGCACAGCCGCTCACCAAGGCGTTCGTCGGGCTTGCCGACCAGGGCCAGCGCCTGAATCTTGGGGTGCTGGTAGAGGATGTTCTCGATATCGACGATGGGGATGTTCTCGCCACCGCGAATCACCACGTCCTTGGAACGTCCGGTGATGCGCACATAGCCCTGCTCATCGAGACGCGCCAGGTCGCCAGTGGGAAACCATCCTTCGTCATCCACGCCGTAGAGCTCCGGCTGCTTGAAGTAGCCGACGAAGAGGCTTGCGCCACGCATGTAAAGAGGGCCCTCCCGCCCGGCGGGTAGCGTGTTGCCTTCCATGTCGGTGACCTTGAGCTCCACGTAAGGCAGCGTCACTCCATCGGAATTCACGGCACGCTCTGGATCATCTTCGGGCAGTGTGGTGGTCACCGCGCCGTTCTCGGTCATGCCCCAGGCGGAGAGGATGCGCGTCGGCAGGTTCTGGGCGGCCTTCTCCACCAGGGGGCTGGGGATCGGGGCGCCGGCACACAGGAACAGCTTCAGCGACTGCAGGTCCGGGCCGTGGGCGATGGCCTGCTCGGCGATATCGGCCAGGAAAGGGGTCGAGCCGAGCATCAGGCGGGGCCGTGCGGCGCGGATGATGGCCACGGCCTCTTCCGGCAGCCAGGTGTCCTGGAGCACCACGCTGGCCTTGAGATAGACGGGCAGCATCAGGCCATAGAGGAAGCCCAGCTGGTGGGCCAGCGGGGAGGGCATGAAGATGGTGTCCTCCTCGCCTAGGGCCAGACGCTCGGCGAAGGGTCGGATATTGCTGAACAGAGTGTTGGAAGTATGCATCACTCCCTTGGGTTTGCCGGTGGTGCCCGAGGTATAGAGAACCTGCACCACGTCGTCTCCCGACGGGCGGCGTTCCCGGAACAAGGTGGCGGTATCGACCTCATCTTCCCAGGCGCGCTCTAGCAGCACCCGCTCGAAGCTGTCCTCCCCTTCGCTGCCGACCACCAGCACATGCTTGAGCTGGGGCAGTGAGCGCTGGAGTTCATGCGCCATGGCGGAATGGTCGAATTTGCGGAAGACCTGGGGGACCACCAGCACCTTGCTCTCGGCCATGCCGAGCATGAATTCCAGCTCGTGCTCGCGGAAGATCGGCATCAGGGGGTTGAGCACGGCGCCGATGCGTACGCAAGCCAGATGCAGGGCGGTCATCTGCCACCAGTTGGGTAGCTGACAGGAGATGATGTCGCCCTTCTCCACTCCCAAGCCCGCAAGCCCTGCCGCTAGGCGAGTGACCTTGTCGTTCAGCTCACGATAGCTCAGCTCGATGCGGCTGCCGTCGCTCATTCGGTAGGTGGTGATGGCAACCCGATCCCCCGCCGAGGCCACCGCCTCATCCAAATAATCTGTAATGATAATGTCATTCCAAGCACCAAGCTCGACCATGGCCTCTCTGCGCTCAGGCATCAGATTCGTATGGATTGACATATAAGCTCCTGAAAAAACAATTTATTTGTCTTTGTTGACTTCGCGGTGTGCACTGGCTTTGCTGTGCGCCTTGAGATGAAACCTAGGCCACGATAAAATTTATGTCAATACATTGTCTTTTATTTTGAGTCTGACTAGACTCGAAGCGAAATCGAATCGGCCCTGGGATCCTCACGCCCTGCCCCCTGTGCTGATCGCGTGCCGGTTTGGTGTCATCGCTGAATACGCCAGCACGGCAGATAACAACCATCGGGAGAGAGCGCCATGAGCAAGCCCGTCACTCTGACCCGCAGCGGCCGCTGCGGCCTGATCACACTCTTTAACCCGCCGGTGAATGCCCTGGGCCATGTTGTACGGTCCGGATTGATAGAGGCGCTGGCCGCCGCCCTGGAAGACCCAGCAGTGGAGTGGGTCCTGCTGCAGTCTGGCGGACGCTGTTTCTCTGCCGGTGCGGATGTCAAGGAGTTCGGCACCTCCCCCCAGGCGCCGGTGCTGCCAGACGTGATCAATGCTATCGAGGACTCGCCAAAGCCGGTGGTGGCTTGGCTTCATGGCGTCTCTCTCGGCGGCGGATTGGAGCTGGCAATGGCTTGTCACTATCGATTCGCCGCGCCCGATGCGCGCTTCGGCCTGCCGGAGGTCAAGTTGGGGCTGATCCCTGGCGCCGGAGGCACCCAGCGGCTGCCAAGGCTTGTCGGGCTGGAAGCTGCCCTTGAGCGGATACTTTCCGGCGAGCCCATTGGGGCTGGCCCGGCCCTTGAGCTAGGCCTTGTCGATGGCGTCGCTGAGCAGGGACATACCCCAGAGGAAGCACGTGTGGCCATGGCAGCGGAGCTTGCCCGAGAGGGCGTGCGTCCCACCCGGGAGCGTGAGCTCCTCTCTAACAGCGAGGCGCCGCTCGCGTGGCTGGCCACCCAGCGCGAGGCGCTGGCGCTGCCCGCCTCGGGGATCTCGCCCCCCTCAAGGCCGTCGAGGCCCTGGAGGCGGCCATGACCCACCCCTTCGACAAGGCGCTCGCCCGCGAGCGCGAGCTCTTCCTGGAGTGCCTGGCCTCGCCCCAGCGCCAAGCCAAGGTCGAAGCCTTCCTGGCTCGCGGCCGCGACAGTCGCTCTCTAACGGCGGCGGCGGGGACAACACAAGAGGGACCACCGCATGAATATCCATTTCAGTGAACAGGAGCTGGCCTTCCGCGACGAGGTAAAGGCCTTCCTGGCGGCTGAGCTGCCTGCCGACATCGCCGCCAAGGTGCGGCTCGGTAAGAAGCTCACCAAGCAAGACCACCAACGCTGGCAGGCGATCCTCAATCGTCGCGGCTGGTATGCCGCCAACTGGCCGGTGGAACACGGCGGCACTGGCTGGAGCGTGGTGGAGAAGCATATCTTCGAGGAGGAGTGCGCGGCGGCGGGTGCGCCGCGGCTGATCTCCTTCGGCGTCAATATGGTGGCGCCGGTGATCATCAGGTTCGGCACCCCCGAGCAGAAGGCCCACTACCTGCCGCGCATCCTCGACGGCACGGACTGGTGGTGCCAGGGCTATTCCGAGCCGGGTGCCGGCTCCGACCTGGCCGCGGTGAAGACCCGAGCAGTGCGCGAGGGCGACCACTACATCGTCAACGGGCAGAAGACCTGGACCACCCTGGGCCAGCACGCCAACCGGATCTTCTGCCTGGTGCGTACCGATCCGGAGACCAAGCCTCAGGCGGGCATCTCCTTTTTGCTGATCGACATGGAGAGCCCCGGGATCTCGGTGCGGCCGATCATCACCCTGGACGGCGCCCACGAGGTCAACGAGGTGTTCTTCGACAACGTCCGGGTGCCGGTGGCGAATCTGGTCGGTCAGGAGAACGACGGCTGGACCTGCGCCAAGTACCTGCTGACCCACGAGCGCACCGGCCAGGCCGGCGTCGGTATCTCCAAGGCGGCCCTGGCTCATCTCAAGGCGATCGCCGCACGTGAGGTGATTGACGGTCGCCCGGCTCTCGAGGAGCCCCTTCTGCGCCAGCGTATTGCCGAGGTAGAGATGCGGCTGATGGCGGTAGAGATGAGCACCCTGCGCATCCTGGCCCGGGCCCAGGCTGGCGGGGTGCCGGGGGCGGAGAGCTCGATCCTCAAGATCACCGGTTCCGAGATCCGCCAGGCGATCAGCGACCTCACCCGCCGGGTGCTGGGCCCCCACGCCCTGCCCTTCCTGGCGGAGGAGATGGCGCTTGAGCACGACGGGGAGCCACTGCATGCCGACTACAGCGCCACGCCCGCCGCCCAGTATTTCAACCTGCGCAAGCTGTCGATCTACGGCGGTTCCAATGAGATCCAGAAGAACATCCTGGCGAAGGCCCAGTTGGGCTTATAGGAGGCCACCATGGACTTTTCCTTCACTGACGAGCAGCAGATGCTGCAGGACATGCTGGCCCGCCTGGTCAGGGAGCACTATGGCTTCGAGCAGCGCGACACGGTACAGCGCAGTGAGCCGGGCTTCAGCGAGGCTTTCCAGGCCCAGCTGGCCGAACTCGGCGTGCTGGCGGTGCCCATCGACGAGGCCCATGACGGCATGGGCGGCAGCGGGGTCGAGAACCTAGTGGTGATGCAGGAGCTCGGTCGTGGCCTCTGCCTGGAGCCCTACCTGGAGTCGCAGATTCTCGGGGGCGGCCTGGTGCAGGCACTCGGCAGCGAGGCCCAGCGCGAGGCGCTGCTACCTGCCCTGGCCGCGGGTGAGCTCTTGCTTGCGGTGGCCAGCGAGGAGCCGCGCACCCACTTTCGGCCTGAGTGGACGGAGGCCTGTGCTGAGCGCACCGCCGACGGCTGGCGGCTCTCGGGCCGCAAGTCGGTGGTGATCGGCGGTCAGGCCGCCCACAGGCTCCTGGTGGTGGCGCGCACGGCGGGGGAGCCCGGCGAGTGCGACGGCCTCTCGCTCTTCCTGGTCGACCCCGCGGCGGACGGCGTGCGGCGCCGCGCCTATCCCACCATGGCGGGCCCCTGGGCCTGCGACATCACCCTCGATGACGTGAGCCTGGCCGACGACGCCCTGCTGGGCGAGGCCGGTGCGGCCCATGAGGCCCTGAACTACCAGCTGGGGCGCGCCATGGCAGCCCAGTGCGCCGAGGCAGTGGGCAGCATGCAGCAGGCCTGCGAGCTAACCCTGGAGTATCTCAAGACCCGTCAGCAGTTCGGCAAGCCCATCGGCCGTTTCCAGGTGCTCCAGCACCGCATGGTGGATATGAGTACCGAACTGGAGCTGGCCACCTCCATGGCCATCCTCGCGGCCTGTCTGGCCGACGAGCCGGCAAGTCAGGAGCGCAGCCGCCAGCTGATTGCCGCCCAGCACGTGGTGACGCGTGCGGCTCGGTTGATCGCCGAAGAGGCGATCCAGCTCCATGGTGGTATCGGCATGACCTGGGAGTACAGCCTCGCCCACCATGCCCGCCACCTGGTGATGCTGGGCCACCGCTTCGGCGATGACGATCGTCACCTCAAGGCCTACGCCGACCTTATCGAGGCCAGCTGAGCTCCGTCAGCGCCCCTAACGACAACGACAGGAACCTTTGCCATGTCCCAGATGCCCGCCTTCCACTGGCAGGACCCGCTGCTCCTCGACCAGCAGCTCACCGAGGAGGAGCGCATGGTGCAGCAGAGCGCGGCCCAGTTCGCCGCCGACAAGCTCGCCCCCCGCGTGCTGGAGGCCTTCCGTCACGAGCAGACCGACCCGGCCATCTTCCGCGAGATGGGCGAGACCGGCCTGCTGGGGGCCACCATTCCCGAGCAGTACGGCGGCAGCGGCCTCAACTACGTCTGCTACGGCCTGATCGCCCGGGAGATCGAGCGCGTCGACTCCGGCTACCGCTCCATGATGAGCGTGCAGTCCTCCCTGGTGATGGTGCCGATCAACGAGTTCGGCAGCGAGGCCACCAAGCAGAAGTATCTGCCGAAACTGGCCAGCGGCGAGTGGATCGGCTGCTTCGGCCTAACCGAGCCCAACCACGGCTCCGACCCCGGCGCCATGGTGACCCGCGCCCGCAGGGTCGACGGCGGCTATCGCCTCACCGGCAGCAAGATGTGGATCACCAACAGCCCCATCGCCGACGTCTTCGTGGTGTGGGCCAAGGACGACGAGGGCGATATCCGCGGCTTCGTGCTTGAGAAGGGCTGGGAGGGGCTCTCGGCACCGGTGATCCACGGCAAGGTGGGCCTGCGCGCCTCCATCACCGGCGAGATCGTCATGGACAACGTCTTCGTGCCCGAGGAAAACCGCTTCCCCGAGGTGCGCGGCCTCAAGGGCCCCTTCACCTGCCTCAACTCGGCGCGCTACGGCATCAGCTGGGGGGCGCTGGGCGCCGCCGAGGACTGCTGGCACACCGCCCGCCAGTACACCCTGGATCGCCAGCAGTTCGGCCGGCCGCTGGCCGCCAACCAGCTGATCCAGAAGAAGCTGGCCGACATGCAGACCGATATCTGCCTGGCCCTGCAGGGCTGCCTGCGCCTGGGCCGCATGAAGGACGAGGGCAGCGCCGCGGTGGAGATCACCTCGATCATGAAGCGTAACAGCTGCGGCAAGGCGCTGGATATCGCCCGCCTGGCCCGCGACATGCTGGGCGGCAACGGCATCAGCGACGAGTTCGGGGTGGCGCGCCACTTGGTCAACCTCGAGGTGGTGAACACCTACGAGGGCACCCACGACGTTCACGCGCTGATCCTGGGGCGGGCCCAGACCGGCATCCAGGCCTTCTGCTAGGCACTGTGAAAAGTGCCTGCGCTCGGTCATGCGGCGTTAAAAATCGGCTCAAAGTACTCATTTACAGCCCGTAAACTCCGTCTTTTCGCCGATTTTTGCCTTGCCTGACCATCGCTCGTCGACTTTTCACCCAGCGCCTAAGTCGCTCTGGTAGTTACAACAACAGTTCACGGGAGATACGTCATGAAAGTCCTCGTCGCGGTCAAACGCGTCATCGACTACAACGTCAAGATTCGGGTCAAGCCGGACAACTCCGACGTCGACCTCACCAACGTCAAGATGGCCATGAATCCCTTCTGCGAGATCGCCGTGGAAGAGGCGGTGCGGCTGAAGGAGCGCGGGGTGGCCACCGAGATCGTCGCGGTGACCATCGGTCCCAAGGCCGCCCAGGAGCAGCTGCGTACCGCGCTGGCGCTGGGCGCCGACCGTGCCGTGCATGTCGAGACCGACGAGCGCGTCGAGTCGCTGGCCGCCGCCAAGCTGCTGGCCAAGGTGGTGGACGAGGAGCAGCCGGGCCTTACGATCCTCGGCAAGCAGGCCATCGACACCGACAACAACCAGACCGGCCAGATGCTCGCCGCCCTGACCGGCCTGCCCCAGGGCACCTTCGCTTCCGAGGTGGTCATCGACGGCGACAAGGCCCAGGTGACTCGCGAGATCGATGGCGGCCTGCAGACCGTCGAGCTCTCCTTGCCCGCCATCGCCACCACCGACCTGCGCTTGAACGAGCCGCGCTACGCCAAGCTGCCCGACATCATGAAGGCCAAGAAGAAGCCGATGGACGTCAAGTCGCCGGCAGACCTGGGCGTCGAGGTGGCCTCCAAGGTCAAGCTGCTCAAGGTCGAGCCGCCGGCCGAGCGCCAGGGCGGCATCAAGGTGGGCTCCGTGGATGAGCTCGTGGACAAACTGAAAAACGAAGCCAAAGTGCTTTGAGGGAGCTGATTTCATGAGCATTCTGGTCCTGGCCGAACATCACGACGGCGCCCTGGTTGGCGCCACTGCCCACGTGGTTGCCGCGGCGCAAGCCATCGGCGGCGACATTGACATTCTGGTGGCGGGCGAGAACGTCGGCGCCGTGGCACAAGCGGCCGCCAAGCTCGACGGCGTGCGCAAGGTGCGCGTGGCCGACAACGCCGCCTACGCCCACCTGCTGGCCGAGCCCACCGCCGCGCTGCTCGCCGAGCTGGCCGGCGACTACAGCCACGTGCTGGCCGCCGCCTCCACCACCGGCAAGAATGTGCTGCCCCGCGTCGCCGCCCTCAAGGACGTCTCCCAGATCTCCGAGATCATAGCGGTGGAGTCCCCGGACACCTTCAAGCGCCCGATTTACGCCGGCAACGCCATCGCCACCGTGCAGAGCGAGGATCCGCTCAAGGTGATCACCGTGCGTGCCACCGGCTTCGATGCCGTTGGCGAAGGCGGTAGCGCCGAGGTCGAAGCGGTGGACGTCGTGGCCGACAACGCCCAGTCCACCTTCGTCAAGGAAGCGCTGGCCGAGTCCGACCGTCCCGAGCTGGGCGCCGCCAAGGTGGTGATCTCCGGCGGTCGCGGCATGGGCAGCGGCGAGAACTTCAAGCTGCTCGAGGGCATCGCCGACAAGCTGGGCGCGGCCATCGGCGCGTCGCGGGCCGCAGTGGACGCCGGCTTCGTGCCCAACGACATGCAGGTGGGCCAGACCGGCAAGATCGTCGCCCCCGAACTCTACATCGCCGTGGGTATCTCCGGAGCCATCCAGCACCTGGCCGGCATGAAGGACTCCAAGGTGATCGTCGCCATCAACAAGGACGAGGAGGCGCCGATCTTCCAGGTGGCCGACTATGGCCTGGTGGCGGATCTCTTCGAGGCGCTGCCGGAACTGGAAAGCAAACTGTAAGGAAGATCGGGATCTTCCCGGTGGCGCTCTCGATGATCTGCGGCCTCGTCGCGGATCGCTTCCAGGCGCTGCCGGAACTTGAGAGCAAGCTCTGAGGAGGTGAGGCGTGGCGGAGTCAGCGAAAGAGAGAATTGGTGTCGTCGGCAGCGGCGTGATGGGCCGCGGTATCGTCCAGCTGTTTGCTGCTGCGGGCCATGAGGTGTGGTTGCATGACAGCCACGAAGGGGCTGTCGAGGAGGGGCTGAGTTTTATTAGCGGGTTGCTGGAGCGCTCGGTGGCCAAGGGGCGGCTCGCACCGGAAGAGCGGGAGGCGACGCTCTCCCGGATTCATCTCAGTAATGGCCTGACCGGGCTCGCCGAGTGCGATCTGGTGATCGAGGCGATCGTCGAGAACCTGGAGGCCGAGCAGGCGCTGCTGCGCCAGCTGGAGGAGGTGGTGGCCAGTGAGGCGATACTGGCCAGCAACACCTCCTCGCTGTCGGTGACGCGGCTCGCCAGCGCCTGCCGCCACCCCGAGCGGGTGGCGGGCTACCACTTCTTCAACCCCGTGGCGCTGATGAAGATCGTCGAGGTGGTGCGTGGTGAGCTGACCCGCCCGGCGGTGATCGAACGGCTCGCGCGGCTGGCCCGGGATGCCGGCCACTTCCCGGCGCTGACCCCGGACACCCCCGGCTTCCTGGTCAACCACGCCGGGCGCGCCTACGCCCCCGAGGCGCTGCGCCTTCTGGACGAGGGCATCGCCACGCCGGTGCAGATCGACCGGATCCTGACATTGAGCCTCGGCTTTCGTATGGGCCCCTTCGAGCTGCTCGACCTGATCGGCCTCGATGTGACCCATGCGGTGATGGAGTCGGTCTACCGCCAGTTCTATGACGACCCCTACTACACGCCCTCCTGGCAGGTGCCGCGGCGCATCGCCGCCGGCCTGCTGGGGCGCAAGAGCGGCGAGGGGTTCTACCGCTACGCGCAGGGCAAACGGCTCGAGCCGGACGTCGTGCCGCCGCCGGCGGTCCCGTCACGCGCCCCTTCTGGCTGGATCGCCGGGAGCCCGAGTGGCGTGAGCGCATCGCCCGACTGGCCGAGGCTGCTGGCACCTGGCTGGAGGCGGGCACGGTGCCCTCTCCGGAGGCCATCTGCCTGGTTACGCCGATAGGGAAGACGGCCAGCGATACCATCGCCGAGCGAGGCCTTCCCGCCGAGCGCACCCTGGCGCTGGAGTCCCTGGCCGGCTTCGATGCTTGCCGGGTGCTGATGCGCCATCCCGCCATCGATGAGTCGGTGCTGGCCCAGGCGAGCTGTGTATTGAGCGTCGACGGCGTGCCGGTGGAGGTGATCCATGACTCGCCGGGGTTCGTGGCCCAGCGGATCCTCGCCTTCATGACCAATATCGGCAGCGAGATCGTGCGTCGTGGCGTGGCCGAGCCGGCCACTTTGGACCGTGCCGTCACCCTGGCTCTTGGCTACCCGCAGGGTCCGCTGGCCTTCGGTGAGCGCTTCGGGCCGCAGACCCTCTCTCAGGTGCTCGCCTGCCTGCATGAGCACTACGGCGAGGCGCGCTATCGCGTCAGCCCCTGGCTGAAGCAGCGTATTGCACTGGGGCTTCCGCTACGCGATTCACTATGACACCGGGTTCCCGGTGGTGCCTCTTTTCCCCGCTGCCTGATTATCAACAACGATAAGGGAATCTTTATGGCAGATGAGTACATACTCGAAACTCGCGGGTTGACCAAGCAGTTTCGCGGCTTCACCGCCGTGGACGATGTCAACCTGCAGGTCCGGGAAGGACATATCCACGCCCTGATCGGTCCCAACGGGGCCGGCAAGACGACCGTCTTCAATCTCCTCACCAAGTTTTTGCCGCCGACCCGCGGCGAGATCCTCTATCGCGGCGACGCCATCACCGGCATGAAGGCCAACCAGATCGCCCGACTGGGCATGGTGCGCTCCTTCCAGATCTCGGCGGTGTTCGCCCACATGACCGCGCTGGAGAACGTGCGGGTGGCGCTGCAGCGGCCCATGGGCACCTCCTTCCACTTCTGGAAGTCCGAGCGCACCCTCGAGCACCTCAACGAGCGGGCCATCGAACTGCTGGACGAAGTGGGCCTGCGCGAGTACGCCGACGTGCTCACCGTGGAGATGCCCTACGGGCGCAAGCGGGCGTTGGAAGTGGCTACCACCCTGGCCATGGAGCCGACCCTGATGCTGCTCGACGAGCCGACCCAGGGCATGGGCGCCGAGGACGTCGACCGCATCGTCGAGCTGATCCGTCGCGTGGCCAAGGGCCGCACCGTGCTGATGGTGGAGCACAACCTCAGCGTGGTGAGCCGGCTGTGTGATCGCATCACCGTGTTGGCGCGTGGGGCCGTGCTGGCCGAAGGCGACTACGCCGAGGTGTCCGCCGACCCGCGGGTCAAGGAGGCCTACATGGGCACTGAAGCGGATGCAGAAGAGGAGGCCAGCGCATGAATCAGGTAGCCGAACCGGTCGCCGACGCCACGCACTATCAGGATCACGATGGCGCCGAAATGCTGCGGGTGCGCGACCTGCACGCCTTCTACGGCGAATCGCACATCCTCCACGGCGTCGACTTCGACGTGAGGCGTGGCGAGCTGGTCACCCTGCTGGGCCGCAACGGCGCGGGGCGCAGCACCACCCTCAAGGCGATCATGAACATGGTGGGCCGGCGCACCGGCTCGGTCATGATCAACGGGAACGAGACGCTGGGCATGAAGCCCCACCGCATTCCGCGGCTAGGCATCGGCTACTGCCCGGAGGAGCGCGGCATCTTCGCCAGCCTCGACGTCGAAGAGAACCTGCTGCTGCCGCCCACGGTGCGCTCCGGCGGGATGTCTCTCGACGAGATCTACGAGATGTTCCCCAACCTCTATGAGCGGCGGCGCAGCCAGGGTACCCGACTCTCCGGCGGCGAGCAGCAGATGCTGGCCATGGCGCGCATCCTGCGCACCGGCGCGCGCATGCTGCTGCTCGACGAGATCACCGAAGGGCTCGCCCCGGTCATCGTGCAGAAACTCGGCGAAGTGCTGGTCAAGCTGCGCGACCGCGGCATGACTATCGTGCTGGTGGAGCAGAACTTCCGCTTCGCCGCGCCCCTGGCCGACCGCCACTATGTGATGGAGCACGGCCGGATCGTCGAAGAGATCAGCAAGGCCGAGCTGGCCGGCAAGCGCGACCACCTGCATTCCCTGCTAGGGGTGTGAGCTTTCTTCTTCCCTATGTTGAGGAGAACCTAACATGACGATGATATTCGGGGTGCCGTTGGCGGTGTTCATGGGCCAGCTGATGCTGGGCCTGATCAACGGCGCCTTCTACGCCCTGCTGAGCCTGGGGCTCGCGGTGATCTTCGGCCTACTGAAGATCGTCAACTTCGCCCACGGGGCCATGTACATGCTCGGGGCTTTCGCCACCCTGCTGGGAATGCGCTACCTGGGTATCAACTACTGGGCGGCACTGCTGCTGGCGCCGCTGGTGGTGGGCCTGCTGGGGATGGTGATCGAGCGGCTGCTGCTGCGCCGCATCGGCCACCTGGACCACCTCTACGGCCTGCTGCTGACCTTTGGCCTGGCGCTGATCTTCGAAGGCACCCTGGTCAATTTCTTCGGGGTCTCGGGCGCCCGCTATCCCACGCCGGAGGCGCTGCAGGGCGGCTTCCAGCTGGGCTTCATGTTCCTGCCCGTCTATCGCGCCTGGGTGCTGCTGGCGGCGCTGGTGGTCTGTCTGGGTACCTGGTTCATCATCGAGCGCACGCGGCTTGGCGCCTACCTGAGGGCCGGCACCGAGAACCCGGCGCTGATGCAGTCCTTCGGTGTCAACGTGCCGCTGCTGATTACCCTGACCTACGGCTTCGGCGTGGCGCTGGCCGCCTTCGCCGGGGTGCTGGCCGCACCGCTCTATCCGGTGTCGCCGACCATGGGCTCCAACCTCTTGATCGTGGTCTTTGCCGTGGTGGTGATCGGCGGCATGGGCTCGATCCTCGGCGCCGTGCTCACCGGCCTGGGCATGGGCCTGATCGAGGGCCTCACCAAGGTCTACTACCCCGAGGCGGCCAACACCGTGATCTTCCTGGTAATGATCCTGGTGCTGTTGATTCGACCCGCCGGTCTCTTCGGCAAGGAGGCATGACGTCATGGCCACGACGCAAACCCTGACCCCGACCATGGAGCGCCAGCGGCGCGCCAATATGCGCCGCAACCTCCTGTATCTCGTGCTGATTGCGATCGGCCTGGTGGCACCCTTCTTCGCCTACCCGGTGTTCTTGATGAAGGTGCTGTGCTTCGCGCTGTTCGCCTGCGCCTTCAACCTGCTGCTGGGCTACGCGGGGCTGCTCTCCTTCGGGCATGCCGCCTTCCTGGCCACCGGCGGCTACGTGACCGGCTACCTGTTGGCCAGCTACCCGGCGCTGACCCCGGAGATGGGCATCATCGTCGGCACCCTGGCGGCCCTGGCCCTGGGCACGGTGTTCGGTGCCCTGGCGATTCGCCGCCAGGGAATCTACTTCGCCATGGTGACCCTGGCGCTGGCGCAGATGGTGTACTTCTTCTACGTTCAGGCGCCCTTTACCGGTGGTGAGGATGGCCTGCACGGGGTGCCGCGGGGCGAGCTGTTCGGCGTGATCAGCCTGCGCAGCAACCTGGCGATGTACTACTTCGTGTTCGCCGTCTTCCTGATCGGCTTCGCCATCGTGCAGCGCGCCGTGCACTCACCCTACGGCCAGGTGCTCAAGGCGATCCGCGAGAACGAGCCGCGGGCAGTGTCGCTGGGCTACAACACCGATGCCTACAAGCTGCTGGCCTTCATCCTCTCCGCGGGCCTGGCCGGCCTGGCCGGCTCCACCAAAACGGTGGTGTTCCAGCTGGCCTCGCTGACCGACGCTCACTGGCACATGTCCGGTGAGGTGATCCTGATGACCCTGCTGGGCGGGGTGGGCACCCTGTTCGGCCCTGTGGTGGGCGCCGGCTTGGTGGTCAGCCTGCAGCATCTGCTGGCCCAGGGCGCCCTGGGCGCCTGGGTGGGTCCAATCCTGGGGGTAATCTTCGTGGTCTGCGTGCTGAGCTTCCGTAGCGGCATCGTCGGCGAGATCCTCAAGTCCTATCGAAAGAACTTTAAATAAATTGCCGTGAATAATTTGGTGCCAGTTATGAATAGTGTCTACCTCTGCCATCCGCGGCGCACCGCCATCGGCCGCTTCGGCGGCACCCTGGCCAGCGTGCGTCCCGACGATATGGCCGCCACCATCTTCAAGGCGGTGCTGGCCGAGGCGCCGGATCTCGACCCTGCCGCCATCGAAGAGGTCTTTATGGGCTGTGCCAACCAGGCCGGTGAGGACAACCGCAACCTGGCGCGGATGTCGGCGCTGCTGGCCGGCCTGCCGGTGTCCATTCCCGGCACCACCCTGAACCGCCTGTGCGGTTCCGGCATGGACGCGGTGGGCACCGCCTTCCGCGCCATCAAGGCCGGCGAGATGGAGCTGGCCCTGGCCGGTGGCGTGGAGTCCATGTCCCGCGCCCCCTACGTGCTGGGCAAGGCCGACAGCGCCTTCTCCCGGGGCCAGAAGATCGAGGACACCACCATCGGCTGGCGCTTCGTTAACCCGCAGATGAAGAAGGCCTACGGCGTCGACTCCATGCCCGAGACCGCCGAGAACGTGGCCGAGCAGTTCGCCATCTACCGCGAGGACCAGGACGCCTTCGCCCTGCGCTCCCAGCAGAAGGCCGCAGCTGCCCAGGCCGCCGGCCGCTTCGCGCTGGAGATCACCGCCATCGAGATTCCGCGCCGCAAGCAGGAACCGCTGCGCTTCGACCAGGACGAGCACCTGCGCGCGACGACGCTCGAGAAGCTCGCCGGGCTGCCGACGCCGTTCCGCGAAGGTGGCAGCGTCACCGCCGGCAACGCCTCCGGAGTCAACGACGGCGCCGCCGCCATGCTGGTGGCAAGCGCCGCCGCGGTGGAGACGCACGGCCTCACCCCCATGGCGAAGATCCTCGGCATGGCCACCGCTGGCGTCGAGCCGCGCATCATGGGCATCGGCCCGGTTCCCGCGGTGCAGAAGCTGCTCGAGCGCACCGGCGTGTCGCTGGACGAGATCGACGTGATCGAGCTCAACGAGGCCTTCGCCGCCCAGGCGCTCGCCTGCATGTGCGAGCTGGGGATCAAGGATGACGACCCGCGGGTCAACCCCAACGGCGGCGCCATCGCGCTGGGCCATCCGCTGGGGATGTCCGGCGCCCGCCTGCTGCTGACCGCGGCCCACGAGCTGCAGAAGAGCGGCAAGCGCTACGCCCTGTGCACCATGTGCGTAGGCGTGGGGCAGGGCATTGCCACGCTGCTGGAGAGGGCCTAGCCATGCAGGGAACCATGAAGACCGTCGTGATTACCGGCCACGGTGGCAATGAGGTGGTCGAGGTCAGGCAGGGCGAGCGGCCCCGGCGACGGCCGGGCGAGGCGCTGGTGCGCCTGGAGGCGGGCACCCTCAATCAGGTCGATCTCTACATGCGTAACAGTGGCGCGGGCATCACCCACGAGCTGCCGCTGGTGATGGGGCTGGACGGCGCTGGCGTGGTGGAGGCCATTGAAGAGGGCGAGACGCGCCTGGCGACGGGCCAGCGGGTGGTGGTCTTTCCCAACCTGACCTGCGGGCGGTGCGAGTTCTGCCAGCGGGGCGACGACGTGCTCTGCACCCGCATGAAGCTGATGGGCGAGCATGTGGACGGCACCTTCGCCCAGTGGCTCAGCGTTCCAGTGGAGAACCTCTTCCCCATGCCTGCGCACCTGGACTTCGTGCAGGCCGCGGCCCTGGGGGTCAACTACCTCACCGCCTGGCGGATGCTCTTCACCCGAGCGCAGCTGAAGCCCTGGGAGACGGTGCTGGTGTTCGGGGTGGGCGGCGGTGTGTCGCTTGCCGCCATGCAGCTGGCCGCCAGCATCGGCGCCAGAGTGATCGTCACCTCCCGGGAGGATGACAAGCTCCAACGGGCCCTGACGCTGGGCGCCCACGAGGCGATCAACGGCAGTACCGAGGAGGTGGCTCGACGCGTCATGGCGCTGACCGATGGCCGCGGCGTGGACGTGGTGGTCGAGAACGTTGGCGAGGCCGTCTGGGCCTCGGCCATGAAGTCGCTGGTGCGCGGCGGGCGCCTGGTGACCTGCGGGGCGACCTCGGGGGACCAGCCCTCGGCGGATATCAGGCGTCTCTTTATTCGCCAGCTGCAGATCATCGGCTCCACCAGCGGCAACGCTTCCGAGTTTAGGGAGCTGATTGCCTATGTGGAGCGTCACGAGATCACACCCGTTATCGACAGTGTCTATCCCCTAGAGGCTATTTGCGAGGCCCTGGATCGTCTCAAGGCAGGCGGTCGAATGGGCAAGGTTGGGTTGGCCCTGCAGTCGAGTGGCTAGCGGGGTGGCGCAAGGCTCGTGACAAGGCGTGACATGTTCTCTCTCGGTCAGTGATGACCGGTGGCTTGGCGACGGGTGAACTCGTCGCCTTTTTTGCCATCTTCTGCACTCATTATGCTTTTGTCGCAGGCTCTCGGCGTTGCTGGATTGACAAAAATGCCACCTTTCCCCGAATCATTGCCCCAAGAGCGTTGGGGATCTTCCATTCTGGCAATGCAAGGCCAGCGGCATTGGACTTGTGTGCAATGTCCAATCCTGCCGGGACCTGCTGAAGGCAGGGTATAGTCGGCGAAACCACCGGAAATCATGGTTTTTTGTGGCTTTTGGATGGCAAGAGGACTTGGCCGGCCGATACCCCAGGGGTATGGCAGGTTACGCACACGATATTGGTTAGCCCTTTCGGCGAGCGCCAGAATCTCCTAACACCCGACAGGAGTGGAAGCTCACGACGATTCTATGGAGCCTTGCTCTCCTCCCTGATATGCAGTGAGATGCGCTTGGGATAGGCCCAAGGAGGTTATTCGACAGGAAACCGGGATGTCGAACATAGCTCTCTGGGAGCGGGTATAACAACCAGCCGACTCAAGGCCGCATAGTGAGGCCTCGCCTGGCTAAACCGCCTATCACCTGTAATAGGAAATTGAAATGCAACTGCACAAGGACTGGTCGATCCCCGCCCTGACCGCCGGTTTCGTGGCGGTGCTGATCTCCTACTCCGGCCCCCTGGCGATCTTCTTCCAGGCGGCCCAGAGCGCGGAGATCTCGACGGCCATGATGACCTCCTGGGTCTGGGCGATCTCTATCGGTGCCGGTCTCTCCGGCATCCTGCTCAGCCTGTGGCTGAAGGTGCCGGTGGTGACGGCCTGGTCGGCACCGGGGACGGCGCTGCTGGTCACGCTCTTTCCGGGGCTGTCGCTGAACGAGGCGGTGGGCGCCTACCTCACCGCCGCGGCGCTCCTCTTCGTGGTGGGTATCACCGGCTCCTTCGACCGTATTATCCAGGCGATCCCGCCGGGCATCGCCAGCGCCATGATGGCGGGCATCCTCTTCCAGTTCGGCGTCGGGGTCTTCCTGTCGCTTGAGCCGGTGCCGGCCCTGGCCATCGGCATGCTGGTCGCCTACCTGGCCTTCAAGCGGCTCACCCCCCGCTACAGCCTGATCCTGCTGCTGATCGTCGGTGTGGTGCTGGCGGTGGTGCTGGAAGGGGCTAGCCTGCGCGGGGTCTCGGTGCAGCTGGCCGAGCCGCAGTTCATCCGCCCCGAGTGGACCTGGAACGCCACACTGAGCCTGGCGATCCCGCTGGTGCTGGTCAGCCTCACCGGGCAGTTCCTGCCGGGCATGGCGATCCTGCGTACCTCCGGCTACAACATCCCGGCCAAACCCATCGTCACCCTGACCAGCCTGACCTCCTTCGCCACCGCCTTCTTCGGCGGCATTACCACGGTAGTGGCGGCCATCACCGCGGCGATCTGCACCGGCAAGGAGGCCCACGAGGATCCCGACAAGCGCTACGTGGCCGGAGTGGCCAATGGCGTCTTCTACCTGGTGGGTGGCACCTTCGCCGGCACCATCGTGCTGCTCTTCACCTCGCTGCCTGGCGAGTTCGTGGCGATTCTGGCGGGGTTGGCGCTGATCGGCGCCATCACCAGCAACATCAGCGCTTTCGCCGCCCAGAAGGGGCACCTGGAGGCCTCGGTGATCACCTTCATCGCCACGGCGTCCGGCATCAGCTTCCTGGGCCTGGGCTCCGCCTTCTGGGGTGTGGTGGTGGGGGTCCTGGCCTACCAGCTGCTGCACCGTCCCTTCGGGTTGCCACGGCGGCCAGATGGCGAGGCGGCTTCCGAGAAGCGGCCCTAGGCGCCAGCGTCGAGAACCGCGGCACTTGCTACACTGCTTTGCAGCGAAGGGGCTGTCGAGACGCGGTTTCCGGTGGCAGATTGCCAGGAGTCGGCGAGGCTCGGACAGTCGTTGGCAGAGGCTATGGAGGTGCTGAGATGCTGACCATTCATGTGGCGATCGACGAGTCGGTCTACTCCCTGCGCGGCATCATGCTGGCCGAACTGCTTCAGCGGCAGCTCTCGGCCCGGCTGCTGCTGACCTCCGTGGCCGGCTCGGCAGAGCGCGCCGAGCGGCATCGAGAGGCGCTCCTCCAGCTGCTCGAGCGCCATCGGCTGAGCGAATACGCCGAGTCGCTGAACGTCGAGGTGGGGGAGAGCCCCGCTGCCGTGCTGGCCCGGCTGGCCTCCCAGCCGGACAGCCTGCTCTGCCTGACCTCCCATGGGCGGCATCCCGCCTCCGAGCTGTTCCTCGGCAGCGTGGCGGGCCAGGCCGTGCGGGAAGCCGGTGCACCGGTGGTGGTACGCGGCCCGCGCTTCGACCCGGAGGCGATCCGGCGCATCGATACGGTGATGGTCTGCGTGGACGGCTCGACGCTCTCCGAGGCCATGCTGCCCCATGCGGTCGAACTGTCGCGCCAGCTTGGGGCGCGCCTGCAGCTGCTGCAGGTACTCGGCAAGGAGTCGGCGGACGACGTCACGGAAGAGGGCGCCCAGGGCGATGTGATGGAGTCCAGCTACATGCACGGCCTGGCCAGGCGAGTGCACCAGGCCGATGGCCTCGACCCCGACTGGGAAGTGCTGCACGGCAACCCGGCCCAGGCCATCGTCGACTACCTGGGCGACTGCCAGAACACCCTGCTGGCCATGACCACCCACGGACGCAGTGGCCTGGCCCGGGTGATCAGCGGCAGCGTCAGCCATGCGGTGCTGCATGAGGCGCGATGCCCGGTGGCGATCCTCAGGCCATAGGACGACGCCCCCGGCCCACCCGCCAGAACGCCTCTCGCTCGGGCGCTGTCGATGCCTTGCGCTGGCATTTTGGCGCCTGAGCCAACGGCAACCGAGTGTGCGACGCGGGCGCCGTGTCACGCGGTGGATTGCATATCGCCGCCGCTGCCCCGATGGTGGGAGTCATCAGCAGGCTAACAATTTGGAGCTTCCATGCCTCGACTCGCCGATACACCGCTTTCCGTTCTCGACCTGGCGCCGATTCGCCAGGGGGCAGCGCCGCCGACAGCTTCCGTGAGAGCGTGGCCCTGGCGCAGCTGACCGAGCGACTCGGCTTCACCCGCTTCTGGCTCGCCGAGCATCACGGCATCGAGGGCATCGCCAGCGCCGCCACCGCCGTGCTGATCGGGCATGTGGCGGGGGTCACCGAGCGCATTCGGGTGGGCAGCGGCGGCATCATGCTGCCCAACCACCCGCCGCTGGTGATTGCCGAGCAGTTCGGCACCCTGGAGGCGCTCTATCCGGGGCGCGTCGACCTGGGCCTGGGGCGAGCGCCGGGCTCCGATGGCGCGACCATGGCCGCCCTGCGCCGCGATCCCCGTGCCGGTGTCGACGACTTCCCTCAGCGTCTCGCCGAGCTCCAAGGCTTCCTGGGTGACGAGCAGCCCGGCCAGCGCGTGTGCGCCGTCCCCGGTCAGGGCGCGAAAGTGCCGATCTGGCTGCTCGGCTCCAGCGGCTACAGCGCCCAGCTGGCCGCCCGACTCGGCTTGCCCTTCGCCTTCGCCGCCCAGTTCGCCCCCGGCTATCTGTTCGAGGCGCTGCGCCTCTACCGCGACAGCTTCCGCCCCTCCGAGGTGCTCGCGCGCCCCTACGCCATGGTCGGCCTGCCGGTGATCGCCGCCGAGAACGACGCCCTGGCCGAGTACCTGGCCACCACCGCCAAGCAGAAGTTCCTGGGGATGATCCGCGGCGCGCGCACCTGCGCCAAGCCGCCGGTGGAACACCTGGCGATGACGCCCGTCGAGGAAGCCCAGCTGCAGCAGTTTCTGGGCGCCGCCATCATCGGCGGCCCCGAGACCGTTCGCGAAGGCCTCGAGCACTTCCTCGAACAGACCGGCGCCGACGAGCTGATGCTCAACACCGACGTGTTCGCCCTGGAGGATCGCCTGCGCAGCTACGAGATCGTCGGCGGACTCGAGCCGCGCTCCCCCGTGGTCGCAGCGGCCCAGTCCGGCTGATCGGCGGCCGCCTCAGCCATGCGGCGCGGCACGAGGCGCCCTGGCGGTATGCCTTTGGCGCGGCTCGAGAGGGCACCGGCATCAGCAGCTCTCGCCTATGCGCAGCTTGAATCCGACATCATGCTGAAGACGACGCACCCGCTTGCCGGCCAGCCGGTTGAGCACCTCTTCCGCCGCCACTCGCCCCATGGTCTCACGGGGCGAGTGGATGGTGGTCAATCGCGGTGTGACGAACTCCCCCAGCGGAAGGCCATTGAAGCCGGCGATGGCGATGTCCTTGGGGACTGCCAGCCCCAGGCGCTGCGCATGCAGCAGGGCGCCACTCGCCAAGTCGTCATTGGAGAAGTGAATGGCATCGGCTCGAGGATGCCGCTTCAGGACCTCTTCGAGCCCCATGGCGCCGGCGCTCAGGCTGCCTAGCTGTTCGAGTTCGATCAAGGGGGCCTCGTGGCCGGCAGCCTTGAGCACCTCGCCGTGGCCGGCATAGCGCATGCCGGCGCGGTAGTCCTCGGCCATGCGGGCGCCCACATAGACGATCTGGCGGTACCCCCGGGCCAGCAGGTGGCGGGCCATGCAGCGGCCGGCCTCGGTGTGATCCAGTCCCACGTTGAGATCCAGCGCCTCGCCCAGCTCCATCACCTCCATGATCGGATGGTCCCACTGTTGCAGCAGGGTACGGCAGGCGTCGCTGTGGCGCAGCCCGGCGGTGACCAGCGCCGAGCACGACCAGCCCAGGAAGGTACGCACCAGCTGGGCCTCGCGGTCGAGGTCGTAGTCGGTGTTGCCGAGCAGAATCTGGTAGCCGGCCGCCTCGAAGGTCTCCTGCAGTCCCTGGATCACCTCGATGAACACCGCATTGGCCAGCGACGGCACGATCACCGCGATAAAGCGTGAACTGGCCGACGCCAGGCTGCCTGCCACTAGGTTGGGGACATAGCCGAGCCGCTCGACGGTGGCCAGAATGTGTTGCCGAGTCTCGGTATTGACGCGCTCCGGCGTATTCAGTGCCCGCGAGACCGTGATCGGCGATACCCCCGCGGCCTCGGCAACCTGGGCCAGGGTCGTGCGTGCCGAGCTGCGCCGCCGACGTGGTGGAGATGTCTTAGACATTGGTCGTGTCCTTGCAAGCCTATCCTTGATGATAACCGCTACCTCTACTAAAAGAGATGTTAGCGCTACCATGTTAGCGCTACCAGCTCGACCAAGCCGACACTCCCTGACGGCTTGATTGGGCATCATGACACCTGGCCTAGGAGATCAACGTGAGCCATAGCAGCCCTCAAACAGTTCCACGCGTGGGTGTCGTCGGCCTGGGGGCAATGGGCATGGGGGCCGCGCTGGCGCTCCATGAGCGTGGCCTGACAGTGACCGGCTGCGACCTGTCGGCCACGGCTCGCGAGTCCTTCGCGGCCCAGGGCGGCAGCAGCGTGGCTTCGACCGCCGAGCTGGCCGACTGCGAGGTGGTGGTGCTGCTGGTGGTCAACGGCGAGCAGGTCGAGCAGGTGCTGTTCGGCGAGCAGGGCCTGGCGGGCAAGCTTGCCGCGGGGAGCCTGGTCATCCAGTGCGCCACCGTGGCGCCAAGCCAGGCGCGTAGCCTGGGCGAGCGGCTGGCCGCCGAGGGGCTGGCGATGCTCGATGCCCCGGTCAGCGGCGGGGCGGCCAAGGCGCGCAGCGGTGACCTCTCGGTGATGGCGTCCGGCGACCCCGCCGCCTTCGACAAGGCCCGGCCGGTGCTGGATGCCATGGCCGCCACCGTCTACCGCCTGGGCGATGACGCGGGTGTCGGCTCGAGCATGAAGCTGGTCAACCAGCTGCTGGCCGGGGTGCATATCGCCACCGCCGCCGAGGCCATGGCGCTGGGCATCCGCATGGGCCTCGACCCGGACACCGTGTATGAGGTGATCACCCACTCGGCGGGTAACTCCTGGATGTTCGAGAACCGCGTGCCGCATATCCTCGAAGGCGATTACACCCCGCTCTCGGCGGTGGACATCTTCGTCAAGGATCTCAATATCGTGCATCAGACCGGCCGCGAGCTGGCCATGCCCACGCCGGTGGCGGCGAGCGCCCTGCAGCAGTTCACCGCCGCCAAGGGCGCCGGCTTCGGTCGTGAAGACGACGCGGCGGTGATCAAGGTCTACCAGCGGCTGTCGGGCATCGCGCTACCCGAGGCCGCCAATGACGCCGACGCAGGAGGTGACGCATGAGCCTGGTACTGGGTGCCATCGCCGACGACTTCACCGGCGCGACCGATCTCGCCAACAACCTGGTGCGCGCCGGCATGCGCTGCGTGCAGCTGATCGGCGTGCCCGACGACGCGCTCGACCTCGACGACGTGGACGCGGTAGTGGTGGCGCTGAAATCGCGCTCCTGCCCGGTGGACGAGGCGGTGGCCGACTCCGTGGCCGCGCTCGAGTGGCTCCAGGCGCGCGGCGCACGTCAGTGCTTCTTCAAGTACTGCTCGACCTTCGACTCCACCGACGCGGGCAATATCGGCCCGGTGGCCGATGCCCTCGTGGAGCGGCTTCGGGCGACAGAAACAGGGCAGCAGCTGGGCGGCGGCCAGACCGTGATGGTGCCGGCGTTTCCGACCAACGGCCGCAGCGTCTATCAGGGCCACCTGTTCGTCGGGGACCGGCTGCTCAACGACAGCGGCATGCAACACCACCCGCTCAATCCGATGACCGATGCCGACCTGGTCAGGGTGCTGGGGCGCCAGACGCCGCATGCTGTTGGCCTGGCAGCGCGACCGACACTCGCGCGAGGCAGCGAGGCGACGCGTGCCCATCTGGCCGACCTGGCAGCAGACGGCGTGCGCCATGTGATCTGCGACAGCCTGGACGAGCAGGATCTCGAGGTGCTGGCCGAGGCGGTGGTCGACTATCCGTTGGTTACCGGTGGCTCTGGCCTGGGGCAGGCGCTGCCAGAGCAGTATCGCCGCCGCGGCTGGCTGGCCGAGGTCAGCGAGCCGGGCCGGCTGGCGCCGGCCGCTGGCGGCGCGCTGGTGCTATCGGGGAGCTGCTCGCGGGCAACCCTTGGCCAGGTGGCCGAGTTCCTCGCGCATCATCCCGGCATGGCCCTCGACCCCCTGCAGCTCGCCGAAGGCGAAGCTCATTTCGATGCCGCCCTGGCCTTTGCCCGTGAGCAGCTCGCCAGCGGCGGCCCGGTACTGGTCTACGCCTCCGCCGACCCCGAGCAGGTCAAGGCCGCCCAGCAGGCGCTGGGCGTGGCGCGTGCCGGCGAGCTGGTAGAGCAGGCCCTGGGCCGACTAGCGCGGACGCTGGTCGATGAAGGCGTCGGGCGCCTGGTGGTGGCCGGCGGCGAGAGCTCGGGGGCAGTGGTCTCGGCGCTGGGCATTCGCCAGCTGCGCATCGGCGGCCAGATCGACCCCGGCGTGCCCTGGACCCAGGCGCCGCTGACGGACCGCGAGGCGCCGCTGTCGCTGGCGCTCAAGTCGGGCAACTTCGGCGGTGAGGACTTCTTCATCCGCGCCTTTACGGTGCTCGATGAGCTGACCGGGGAGGGCAAGGCATGAGCGAACGCAAGGCCCCCAGTGCTCATCTGGGTCAGGAGAGTCAGCTGCGCGAACAGATCGCCACCCTCGGCAAGTCGCTGTTCGACCGCGGCCTGACCATGGGCTCCAGCGGCAACATCAGCGTGCGCCTGGAAGATGGTGGCTGGCTGATGACCCCCACCAACGCCTGCCTGGGCCGGCTGGACCCGGCGCGTATCTCGCGCCTCGATGCCCAAGGTGATTGGCAGGGCGGTGACAAGCCCACCAAGGAGCACTTCCTGCACATGGCGATGTATGCCGAGCGGCCCCGGTCCGGTGCCATCGTGCACCTGCACTCCACCCACTCGGTGGCGGTCTCCTGCCTGCCGGATATCGACCCCTGCGACTGCATCCCGCCGCTCACCGCCTACTACGTGATGCGGGTGGGCCGGCTGCCGCTGGTTCCCTACCACGTGCCCGGCGACCCGACCCTCGGCGATGCGGTGCGCGGCCTGGCGGGCCAGCACAGCGCGGTGCTGCTGGCCAACCACGGCCCGGTGGTGGCCGGCAAGAGCCTCGAGGCGGCGGTGTATGCCACCGAGGAGCTGGAAGAGACCGCCAAGCTGTTCCTGCTGCTGCGCGGCGAGAACCCGCGCGCCCTGACGGCGGAGCAGGTCGCCGAACTCGAAGCGCGCTTCCCGCGCGACTGATGCGAACCGAACCGGATACCCACGATGATTCGACTGGCCGCCAACCTCAGCATGCTGTTCCACGAGCACGACTTCCTCGAGCGCTTCGCCGCCGCTGCCGAGGCGGGCTTTCGCGGCGTCGAGTACCTGTTTCCCTATGCCCACGACCCCCGGGTGCTGCGCCAGCGGCTCGATGAGCACCGCCTCGAGCAGGTGCTTTTCAACCTGCCGCCGGGGGACTGGGACGCCGGCGAGCGCGGCCTGGCCAGCCTGCCGGGACGCGAGGCGGAGTTTCGCGACTCGGTGGTGGAGGGGCTGCGCTACGCCGAGGCGCTGGGCTGCCCCCGCATCCACGCCATGGCCGGGCTGCTGCCCGCCGATGCCGACGACACGACCCGCGCCGCCCATCACGCCACCTATCTCGACAACCTGCGCTTCGCCGCCCGCGAGGCCGCCAGGCTGGGGCGCGAGGTGCTAATCGAACCGATCAACACCCGCGACATGCCGGGCTTCTTTCTCTCGCGCCAGGCCCAGGCCATGGCGGTGCTGGAGGAGGTCGGCGAGCCCAACCTGCGCCTGCAGTTCGACCTCTACCACTGCCAGGTCATGGATGGCGACCTGACGCGCCACCTGGAGCGCCAGTTCCCCGCCGTCGGCCACGTGCAGATCGCCGGGGTGCCGGAGCGCCACGAGCCGGATGTTGGCGAGGTGCACTACCCGGCGCTGTTCGCGCGCCTCGAGGCGCTGGGCTATGCCGGCTGGATCGGCTGCGAGTATCGCCCGGCCGGCGATACCCGCCAGGGCCTGGACTGGGGGCGCGAGTACGGGCTCCAGCCACGGGCCTAAGGGTCAATCACGTCACACACAACGACAACCAGGACGCGACGCTTCATGCATATCTTGATCACCGGCGCCGCCGGCTTCCTCGGCCAGCGCCTGCTGCAGCAACTGGTCGCCCGCGGTGAGCTGTGCGGCCAGCCGATCTCCCGCTTCACGCTGGTCGACCAGAGCGAGGCCGCCGTACCCGAGACCTCGGGCATTGCCTTCGATCGTCAAGCGCTGGATATCACCGCCTCCGGCGCCTGGGACGGCGTGCTCGATACCCGCCCCGACGTCATCTACCACCTGGCGGCGGTGGTGAGTTCCGCCGCCGAGGCGGATCTCGACCTCGGCATGGCGGTGAACTTCGACGCCACCCGGGCGTTGCTGGAGGCCTGCCGTGCCCGCGAGCTCGGCGCGACCCGGCTGGTGATGGCCAGCTCGGTGGCCGCCTACGGCGGTGACCTGCCCGAGACCCTCGACGACATGACCGCGCTGCAGCCGCAGAACTCCTACGGTGCCCAGAAGGCGATGTGCGAGCTGCTGATCAACGACTACAGCCGGCGCGGCCTGGTCGACGGCCGGGTGCTGCGCCTGCCGACCATCGTGATTCGTCCCGGGCGGCCCAACGCCGCGGCGTCGAGTTTCGCCTCCAGCATCCTGCGCGAGCCGCTGGGCGGCGAGGAAGCGATCTGCCCGGTGCCGGTCGAGCAGCCGCTGTTCGTGATGTCGCCGGGCAAGGTGGTCGAGGCGCTGGTGCACGGCGCCGAGGTCGACGGCGAGGCGCTGGGCAAGTTCCGCGCCTTCATGCTGCCGGGGATCACGGTCACGGTTGCCGAGATGCTCGAGGCGCTTCGCCAGGTGGCCGGCGACGAGGCGGTAGCGCGGGTACGCCACGAGCCCGACCCGCGCATCGAAGCGATCATCGCCAGCTGGCCGGCGCGCTTCGACACCGCCAAGGCCGACCGCCTGGGCTTCCCCGGCGATGACGATTTCAAGCAGATCATCGATGCGTTCATTAACGAGCGCTGATGAGTCCCCTCACTGCCGCGCCAGGTAGTGAAACACCGCAGGGTAGCGCCGCTCAGCTGGGCGGTCGCCCGACAATCGCCACCCTCACAACAACACAAGAGGGCACTACAATGACCAAACGCTTTGCACGCCACACACTCGTTGCCGCTATCGGTGGTCTTGCTACAGTCGGCATGGCCCTGCAGGCCCAGGCCGCCACCGAGGTAAGTCTCGGCCATACGCTCTCTTCCACCTCCCACTATGCGGTGGGCGCCCAGGCCTTCAAGGAGACCCTGGAAGAACTCTCCGACGGCGCCTTCACCGTCACCGAGCACACCTCTGGCTCGCTGGGCGGTGAGCGCGAGATGATCGAGGGCCTGCAGATCGGCACCGTTGACATCGTGATCACCTCCACCGGGCCGCTCGGCAACTTCGTGCCCGAGACCTACGTGCTCGACCTGCCGTTCCTGTTCGAAGACTACGACCAGGCGCGCTGCGTGCTCGACGGTGAGCTCGGCGACGAGCTGCTGGCCAAGATGAGCGACCACGACCTGGTCGGCCTGGCCTGGTCCGAGAACGGCTTCCGCCACATGACCAACAGCCGCCGCGAGATCGCCTCACCGGCCGACGCCGACGGGCTGCGGGTGCGCACCATGGAGAACGAGGTCCACCAGGAGGCCTTCCGCCAGATGGGCGCGCGGCCCACGCCGATGGCATTCCCCGAGCTGTTCACCGCCCTGCAGCAGGGCACCGTGGACGGCCAGGAGAACCCCATCACGGTGATCGTAGCCACCAATTTCTGGGAAGTGCAGGACTACCTGTCGCTGACCGGCCACGTCTACTCGCCCTCCGCGGTGCTCGGCTCGCCGATCCTGCTCGACGGCCTCAGCGACGAGGAGCGCGAGTGGTTCCACGAGGCCGCCCGTGCCTCAGCCGAGGCCACCCGTGGCGAGGTATCGCGTCTCGAGCAGGAAGGCATTGAGCTGCTGCGCGAGAACGGCATGACGGTGAAGACCGATGTCGATATTGGCCCCTTCCAGGAAGCCGTGGCCCCGGCCTACGAGATCTTCACCGCCGAACATGGCAGCGAGATGCTGGAGCGCATCCAGGAGAAAGCCGCCAGCTGCTGATTCTTCCCTCTAGCCCCGGCGTATGCCGGGGGCGTCACTGGCCATGGTGACCCTATGCTCGCTGCACTTCTGCGCCTCGAGCACCAGCTGACGCGTGTGGCGATGGCCATCGCCATCGTCATGCTGGTGATCTCGGTGACGCTCAGTTTCTATCAGGTGTTGACCCGCTTCGTGTTCAATGCCCCCTCGACCTGGACCGAAGTCGCCTCGCGGGCGGCGATGATCTGGTGCGTCTTCATGGCCGCGGCGGCCACCTTCCGCGGCGGTTACATGATGGCCGTGGAGGCCATCTACAAGGTCATACCCACACGTTTTGCACTATGGCTGGAAACCGCCATCGTGCTGTGCTGCCTGCTGGTGCTGGGAGTGCTGATCCACTTCGGCATCCAGATGACGGGGAGAGTCAGCAACCAGACCATGTCGGGGATGAACATCTCCATGTCCTACGCCTATGCGGCGATCCCCACCGGCTCAGCCTTCGCCATCGTGGCGGTCGTGGCCAGGCTGTGCGCTCAGCTCAGCGGGCGAGAGCCGGTGGGGCCGGACAACAGTGAGGTCAGCCCGGAGGTCGAGCTGCAGCAGGAGCAGCCCGGCATCGCTGATGACGCCCAGGGAGGCCCGCGCTCATGAACCTGGTCATAGGGCTTTCGCTGCTGATCCTGTTTGCCTTCGGCGTTCCGATCGCCGTGTCGATCATGTTGGCCTCGATCATCGGCATCGAATTCTTTACTCGGCTGCCGCTGCTGCTGGTGCCGCAGCAGATGTTCATCGGCATTGACAAGTTCCCGCTGATGGCCATCCCGTTCTTCATCCTGGCCGGCAATCTGATGGCCGCCGGCGGGATCTCCCAGCGCCTGGTCGACCTGGCCAAGGCCATCGTCGGCCAGGTGCAGGGCGGACTGGCGATGTCCTGCGTGCTGACCTGCATGATGTTCGCCGCGGTCTCCGGCTCCAGCGTGGCGACCACCTTCGCCATCGGCGCGATCCTGATCCCGGCGATGGTCAAGCACGGCTACCCGCGGCCGCTGGCGGCCTCGATCCAGGCCTCTTCAGCGGAGCTCGGGGTGCTGATTCCGCCGTCGATCCCGCTGATCCTCTACGGGGTCAGCACCGATACCTCCATCGGCCAGCTGTTCCTGGCCGGGGTCGGGCCGGGCTTTTTGATCGGCGGGGCGCTGATCCTGTTCCTCTACCTGTTCTGCAAGGCGCGCGGCTTCGGCAAGGAGGACTACAAGGACAGCACCGGCTTCGTCACCTCCTTCCAGCGCGCCTGGGCGGCGATGCTGATGCCGGTGGTGGTGATCGGCGGCATCTACGGCGGCGTATTCACCCCCACCGAGGCCTCGGCGGTGGCGGTGTTCTATGCGCTGATCGTCGGCGGTTTCTACTACCGTGAACTGAAGCTCGCCGACCTGGTGCCGATCCTGCGCCAGAGCGTGATCTCCACCGCCGCGGTGATGCTGATCATCGCCGCCGCTTCGCTGTTCAGCTTCCTGCTCAGCCGCATCGGCCTGCCGGCGCAGATTGCCAATGCGGTCACCGCCGCCATCGACAACCCGCTGATGTTCCTGCTGGTGGTCAATGCCTTGCTGCTGGTGGTGGGCATGTTCATCGAGACCTCCGCTGCGATCCTGGTGCTGGCGCCGATTCTGACGCCGATCGCCATGCAGTTCGGCATTCACCCGGTGCATTTTGGCCTGGTGATGGTGGTCAACCTGGCGCTGGGCATGATCACGCCGCCGCTGGGCGTGAACCTGTTTGCTGCCTGCGCGGTGGCCAAGATCTCACTGGACCAGATGCTGCCCTGGCTGCTGCGCTTCGTGCTGGTGGTCATGGCCTGTCTGATGCTGATCACCTATATGCCATGGATCTCCATGGGGTTGGTCAATCTGGTATATGGATAAAGGAGAATGACAATGATGGAGAGCCCTGCGATGCCGCCCCAGGCCGCGCTGATCGGCGGCGAATGGCAGGCCACACAGGCCACCCTGGATATGGAAGCCCCCGCCAGCGGGCACATCACCACGCGCATCGCCCGCTGCCAGGCAGCGGACGTGGACGCCGCTGTGAGCGCTGCGAGGCGTGCCTTCGAGGGTGAACTGGGCGACTGGGCGCGCTGGAGTACCCGTGAACGCGGCGCCTGGTTGCTGGCCATGGCCGCAGCCATCGAGGCCGACCACGAACACCTAGCTGCACTGGAGTGCCTGGACACTGGCAAACCGCTGACCCAGGCGCGGGCCGATATCACTGCCTGTGCGCGCTACTTTCGCTTCTACGGCGGCGGTGCTGACAAGCTCCACGGTGAGACCCTCCCCTACGAAAACGGCTTCACGGTGATGACGCTGCGTGAACCCCACGGGGTTTGCGGCCAGATCATCCCCTGGAACTACCCGGCGCAGATTTTCGGCCGCTGCATCGCCGCTGCGCTGGCCACCGGCAATACGGTGGTGCTCAAGCCCGCTGAGGACGCCTGCCTGAGCGTGCTGCGCCTGGCCGAGCTGGCCATGCAGCAGGGCCTGCCGGCTGGCGCTCTCAACGTGGTGCCGGGGCTAGGCCGTGAGGCCGGTGCGGCGCTGGCCTCGCACCCGGGCATCGACCATCTCTCCTTTACCGGCTCGCCGGAGACCGGCACCCAGGTGACCCAGGCGGCGGCGGTGCACCATGTGCCGGTGACCCTGGAGTTGGGTGGCAAGTCGCCGCAGATCGTGTTCGCCGATGCCGACCTCGACGCTGCCTTCGACACCGTGGTGAGAGGCATCATCCAGAACGCCGGCCAGACCTGCTCGGCGGGCAGCCGGCTGCTGGTACAGCGCGAGATTGCCGAGGCCTTCACCGGCCGCCTGGTGGAGCGCTTCGCGGCGCTGCGCTGCGATGCCGGCGAGGCAGACGCCGACTGCGGGCCGCTGATCAACGCCCGCCAGAAGTCGCGGCTCGAGGCGCGCCTGGCCGCCGCCGAGGCGGACGGCATCCGCATTGCCGCCCGCGGCCAGCTGGCCGAGGGGGCATCACAGGAGGGGCACTTCGTGGTGCCGCATTTGCTCACCGAGATTCCCGATGGCCACGACGTGCTGCGCGAAGAGCTGTTCGGCCCGGTGCTGGCGGTGCAGGTCTTCGACGATGAAGCCGAAGCGCTGCGCCTGGCCAATGCCACCGACTTCGGCCTATGTGCCGGGGTCTGGACCCGCGACGGTGGCCGCCAGCTGCGCCTGGCCCGAGGCATCCGCAGCGGCCAGGTGTTCGTCAACAACTATGGCGCCGGTGGCGGCATCGAGCTGCCGTTTGGCGGCGTGGGGCGCTCCGGCCACGGTCGCGAGAAAGGCTTCGAGGGGCTGCGTAGCTACACCCGAATCAAGACCGTCGCCATCAAGCATGATGATCGCGCTTTTATCTCGTTACCGACGCATGGAGACCCACGATGAGTCGCTCACTGGAATCGCCTGCCGGCGCACGTCGCATCGGCATGATTGGCGTTGGGCTGATGGGGCATGGCATCGCCAAGAACCTGCTTGAGGCAGGCCATACGCTGACCTTTCTCGATCATTCCGGCAATCAGCCGGTGGAGGACCTGCTGGCGGCGGGCGCCCAGTCCCGGGCAAGCGCCCGTGAGGTGTCCGAATCGGCCGAGCTGGTACTGCTGTGCGTGACCGGCTCGCCGCAGGTCGAGGCGGTACTGTTCGAGCCTGGCGGCGTGCTGGAGGGCCTGGCCCCCGGAGCGGTGGTGGTCGACTGTTCCACCGCGCTGCCGAGTTCCACGCAACAGGTCGCGGCGCGTGTCACCCAGGCCGGCGGCCGCTTTATGGACGCCGCCATGACCCGCACGCCCAAGGAGGCTGAAGAGGGGCACCTCAACTTGATCGTCGGTGCGCCCCAGGCGCTGTTCGACGAGGTGCGGCCGGTACTGGCGTGCTTCGCCGAGAATATCGCCCATGCGGGTGACGTCAGCGCCGGTCATACCCTCAAGCTGCTGCATAACTTCGTCTCGCTGGGTTTCTCGGCGGTACTCGCCGAGGCCGCGGCGGCGTCGCGGCGGGCCGGTATCGATGACGCCGCGCTGCTCGAGGTGCTCGGCAAGGGCGGCGGCGGCGGGGTGGTGCTGGAGAGGCTGCGACCCTTCATCGCGTCCGGTGATCCCTCTGGGTTCCGTTTTAGCGTGGCTAACGCCAGCAAGGACCTGGGGTATTACCACGCCATGACGGAGGAACTCGGGGTCGAGGGAAGTGTGGCGGGTGCCGTGCATGCCCTCTACGCCGGCGTGGAGGACCAAAGCATGGCGGTGCCGGAACTGATTCGCGCGCTGCAGGAAAAGGCCTGACGACACCGTCAGGCCTTGAATGCCTTTCACTCGTTCTCAATCGTCAGCGGGAGCTCGCTTCTTTCCTTGGCTCCGTGCCCTTTTAGAACGCCTCCCACTCGGGCTCTGTCGATGCCTTGCGCTGGCGGCTGGCGCGGGGCATGGGGTCGGCTTCCGGGACGGGATGGGCAGATGGATGGGGAAGGTCGGTCGCTGCCGCGACGAGTGCCTGCGGCGTCGTGATGGCCGTCTGGCTGTCGCCCATGTGGAATGAGCTGACCGCCTCCGCCAGCAGGCCCGCCTGGTTCTTCAGTGACGAGGCCGCCGCCGCCGACTGCTCTACCAGGGTGGCGTTCTGCTGGGTGACCTGATCCATCTGGCTGACCGCAACGCTGACCTGCTCCGCGGCCTGGGCCTGCTCCTCCGAGGCGGCGTTGATATCGGCCATCAGCTCCGAGACCCGGTGTACGCTGCCCATCACCTGCTCCATGGCCTCGCCGGCCTCCCTGACCAGGGCACTGCCATCCTTGACCAGCTCGCCATCGTGGGTGACCAGCGTCTGGATCTCCTTGGCGGCCGAGGCGCAGCGCTGTGCCAGGTTGCGCACCTCGCCGGCCACCACGGCAAATCCCCGACCCTGTTCCCCGGCCCGAGCGGCCTCCACCGAGGCGTTCAGCGCGAGAATGTTGGTCTGGAAGGCGATGCCGTCGATCACCGAGATGATGCTGCCGATCTTCTCCGCGCTGTCTTCGAGCTCCTGCATCTTGCCCATGGCCTGTGCGGTCTTGTCGCCACCGTTATCCGCCAGCTGGCGCGCGTCGCGGACCAGCTCGTTGGCCTGGCGGGTGTTGTTGGCGTTCTGCTTCACCGTCGAGGCGACCTGCTCCATGCTGGTAGCGGTTTCCTGGAGGCTGGCGGCCTGCTCCTCGGTGCGCTGGGAGAGGTCGTGGTTGCCCGAGGAGATCTCGCCGGAGGCGGCGTGGATGGCCTGGGCGGAGGACTGAATACGTGCCACCAGCTCCCGCTGCCGGGTCTGGGTATCATCGAGCGCCTCCAGGGCGACACCGATCTCGTCTCGGCTGCCCGTCTCGATGCGATTGTCCAGGTGCCCGGCGGCGATCGCCTGGAAGTAGCCGACCATGCGCTCCAGCGGACGGGTAATGGCGCGGATTCAGCGTCCAGCCGCCGAGGCTGCCGATAAGCAGCGCCAGGGCGATCATCGCCGCCGTCAGGTAGCGCATGAAGTCGAAGGTCGACTGGGAGGCGGCGTACTCGGCACGGGCCACTTCAGTCTGGAGGTCGATCAGCTCATGGAGCGTCTGGTTGGCAGCCACGAAGGCCGGCCGGGTCGCCTCGATCATATGGGCGGAGGCCTCGTCGATCCGGCCGGCCTCGTAGAGGGCGATGGCCGGCTCGATGCCCTGCTGGAAGAAGGCGCGGCGCTGATCGGCGTAGCGTTCGGCGAGCTCGGCCTCACGGGGCGTCAGGTAGGTGCCCATATAGGCCGCCCAGACCTGCTCCATTGTCTCGAGATTGGCATCCACGCTGTTCAGGTAGGGCTGCCGGTTAGCGCGGCTGGCCGCGTCGCTGCCGGCATGATCATGAGTGAGGCTGATCTGGTTGAGCTCGATGATGCTGTCGCGCATCAGCTCGTCGATGCGCGTCAGCTGCTGGACTGGGATCAGGCGGTCTTCATAGATGGTATCGATCGCCTGGTCCATCGAGGTCATGCCGCGAATGCCCAGGCCGCCGACGGCGGCGATCAGGGCGATCAGCAGGGCAATCAGCAGGATCAATCGAGCTTTGATGGTCAGTGTCATCCACAGCCTCCTTGGCGTGTATGGGGGAGAGTCGCGATGTGTGCTGTTGACGCCAAGGGGGATGGCTGTGCGCTTGGCGGCACGAATCAGCAATTAGTTATACAAATATTGCACAATAATTTTTGGAAGTAAAATTATGCTTTAGCAATAGAGTACAAGCCTAACGATTCAAACAGACGATTGTATGCATTCATTGGTCCGATTGACCGTGCCTATCCGGGAGCTGCGAGCGGGAAGGGGGCGACGATCGGAGCCGATCGCTAGGCCGCGTGGCTCGGAACCCGGCCGCGGGGTGGTACTCTCATCCTGTAACGCTTTCCATGGAGATACCAATGTCGCTTACCGCTATTCGCGCCGGCCGCCTGGCGCTCGCTTGTGTGGCCGGCGCGCTGGCGCTGGGCACGACTCCCACCTGGGCCGAGGACTGCCTGGCGCCGGGCCAGTGGCTGCAGCCGGGCGGCGAGCGCCTCTCGCCGCCCGCCCTGTTTCGCGAGCTGGCCGAGCAGGAGGTGGTGCTGCTCGGCGAGCAGCACGACTGCATGGATCACCACCGCTGGCAGCTGTCGACCCTGGCGGGACTTCACGCGCGCCGCCCGGACATGGTGATCGGCCTGGAGATGCTGCCGCGGGACGCACAGCCGGCGCTGGACGCCTGGGTAGCGGGAGAGCTCGATGAGCAGGCCTTCCTCGACGACAGCCGCTGGCGAACCGCCTGGGGCTTCGATCCCGAGCTCTATTTCCCCATCCTGCACTTCGCCCGGCTGCACCGGGTGCCGCTGCAGGCCGTCAACATCACCCCGGAGCTGCGCGGTCGACTGGTCAACGAGGGCTGGGAGGCGGTGCCCGAGGCGGAGCGCTTCGCCATCAGCGCGCCCGCCGAGCCCCCGGCGGCCTACCGCGAGCGCCTCGCCGAGGTCTATGACCAGCATCCCTCCCGGGAGGGCGGCGAGGCCGACTTCGCTCGCTTCGTGGCCGCTCAGCTGGCCTGGGACCGCGCCATGGCCGCGGGCCTGGCCGAAGCGGGCGAGGAGGGCGCCCTGGTGGTAGGGCTGATCGGCCAGGGGCACCTCGCCTACGGCCACGGCGTTCCGCACCAGCTCTCTGACCTGGGGGTCGAAGCCCACAGCACCCTGCTGCCCTGGCAGGTGGGCGAGCGTGGGTGCGAGCCGCCGGAGGAGGGCCTGGCCCGGGCGGTCTTCGCCATCGCCGATCGCCAGCCCGAGGCGCTGCCCCCATGCAGCTGGGGGTTTACATCGTGCCCCACGAGGAGGGGGTCGAGATTCATGCCATTCTCGAAGGCTCCATTGCCGAGCAGGCCGGTCTTGAGGCGGGGGACGTGATCCTGCGCGCCGCTGGCGAGACGCTGTCGCGTCCCGCCGACCTGACCGACCTGGTGCGGCAGCAGCGCCCGGGGACTCTGCTGCCGCTGCAGGTGCGCCGCAACGGCGAAGAGCAGGAGATCCTGGCGCGCTTTCCGCCGCGTGCCTCATGACGTCCCGCATGCGAAGCGCCGCCCTGTTTCCCCGGGCGAGGGGCTGGTGGTTCGCGGCGCTGCTGATGGTGCTGCCGGGCCTGGCCCTGGTGGCCGGAGCGAACGATGAGCCGCCGAGCCTAGCGCTGCGCGTCACCCTGGACCCGGCCCGGGGCACCCTCGAGGGGGAGATGAGCCTCTCCCCGCCGCCCGCGTCGGCGGATTTCCAGCTGCTGCCGGGCCTGGTGCTGGAGGAGGCCACGGTCGGTGGCGTGGCCCTTCCGCCACAGCGTGACGGCCAGGGGCGCTACCGGCTGGCTCTGCCCGAGGCGGCCGAGACGCTGACGCTGCGTTGGCGCGGTGAGCTCGACGACAGCGGGTCGCGGCTGAGGGTGTCGTCGGCGGGCAGCCTGCTGCCCGCCGGCAGCGGCTGGTACCCCCGCTTCGCCGATCTCGAGGCCTTTGCCCTCTCGCTGGAGATCCTGGTGCCCGAGGGGCAGCGGGCAGTGGGCACCGGCTCGCTGGTGGGAGAGCCGCAAGAGGACGAGGATGGCTACCGGGTTCACCACGCCCACCCGCGCACGGATGGCGTGGAGCTGGCCGCGGGGCCCTGGCACGAGCGGCAGCGCACGGAGGCGGAGTGCGCCTGCGCACCCTCTTTCCCGCCGAGCTGGACGCCGCCTTCGCCGAGACCTATCTCGCGCACACCGCGGACTACCTGACGCTGTTCAGCGAGCGGGTCGGCCCTTATCCCTACGACAGCTTCACCATCGCCGCCTCTCCGGCCCCGGTGGGTCTGGCCTTTCCCGGCTTCACCCTGCTCGGCGAGCGGGTCATCCCGCTACCGTTCATCCCTCACACCTCGCTGGCCCACGAGCTGATGCACGCCTGGTGGGGCGCCGGAGTGCGGGTCGACTACGGAGATCGGACCGGGCGGGCGGCAACTGGTCCGAGGCGCTGACCACCTACCTGGCCGACTACCACCTGGACGAGCGGCGCGGCGAGGCGCGCGAGACCCGCCGCCGCTGGCTGACCGACCTCGCCGCCCTGCCCGAGGGCCTTGAGCGTCCCCTGGCGGACTTCCGGGGCGGCCCCGACCCGGCCGGGCGGGTGGTGGGCTATCAGCACGGCGCCATGCTCTTCCATATGCTGCGTGAGCGCATCGGCGACGCGGCCTTCGATGCCGGCTTGCGGCGCTTCGCCGAGCGCTACATGTTCCACGCCGCCGGCTGGGATGACCTGGCCGCCGCCTTCGGGGCGAGCGCCGGCGAGCCGCTGGAGGACTTCTTCGACGCCTGGGTGACGCGCCCCGGGCGCCCCGCCCTGTCGCTGACACAGGTAGCGCACCGGCGCACCGAGGCGGGCTGGAAGCTCGAGGGGTGCCTGGCGCAGTCGGGCGGCGATGCGCCCTGGCCCCTGCGGGTGCCCCTGGCGGTGGAGAGCGACTCGGGTGTCAGCCGGCATATGGTGACGCTGGACGCCCGGGAGGCCGAGATCTCGCTCACCCTTGAGGAGGCGCCCCGGGCGCTGGTGGTGGACCCCGACTTCGCGGTGCTGCGCGAGCTGGAAGCCGCCCCCTTCACCCTGCGTCGTCTGGTGCTGGATCCAGAGACCCGCCTGCTGGCGCTGGACGCCGACTCGGCTGCCCTTGCCCCACGCCTGCCGGGTCGGCCGAGGCCCCTCGAGGCGCCCCCGGCGGCGCTCGAGGAGGCGCTTGAGGAGACACCGCTGATGGTGGTGGGCGAGACCCAGGCGGTGGCGGCCTGGCTGGCCGAGCAGGGGCTGCCCGAGCCGCCCCGAGACATGGCGCGGCGCGGCCAGGCTCGGATGTGGACCCTGCCCGGCACCCGCCTCGCGGCCTTGAGCGCCGATGACCACGAGGCCCTGGCGGGGCTCGCCGGCACGCTGCGCCACCACCAGCACCGCAGCTACCTGGTGCTGGAGGCTGGCGGCGAGACTCGGGAGGCCGGCACCTGGCCGCCGGGCGACGATGGCCTGCGCGTCGAGCTCGCGCCCTGAGCGCCTTGCGTCGGGGCGGTGGCTGTTCCATCATCGCTCTCCCTGCAGGCGTTGCGACTTCCGGAGGACTGCCTTGGCCATTTCCTGCTTTGCCGATCTGTTGAACGAGGCGCACAGCCAGCCCGACCCTCAGCGGCTGCTGTTCGTCTTCACCCGTGCCGAGCTGCCGGATCACCCCACCCCGGAACAGCGCGCTCGCTTCGAGCAGGGCGAGGGCGGGGTGCTGACGCCGGTGGTATGTGTCGACAAGACCCTGGATGAGCTCAGCGACATGGCCGCGCTGGTCGCCGAGTCGCGGGAGACAGGGGTCGAGTGGGATATCGTCTTCGTGGCGGCCCTGGCCGGAAGCGGGTCTCTGCCGCCCTCCAGCGAGGAGGCCGAGCCGCACCTGCAGAAGATGGTCGAATCGCTCAAGATGGGCAACATCGAGAGCTTCCTGGCACTGGACCGCCAGGGTGAGGTGGTGTCATTTCAATAGTTTATTGGCTCTCCATAGACGAGGCCAATCAGCATCATGACACCATTCAATTTAGACTATTGCGAGGGCCGCGTTACGATAGGCCCCGTATTCGGAACACACCCCATCGACAAGGAGCATCACTGAATGTCCCTGATCAACACTGAAGTCAAGCCGTTCAACGCTACCGCTTTCCACAACGGCGAGTTCATCGACGTGTCCGAGGAGAGCCTGAAGGGCAAGTGGAGCATCTTCTTCTTCTATCCGGCCGACTTCACCTTCGTCTGCCCCACCGAGCTGGGTGACCTGGCGGACAACTACGCAGAGTTCAAGGAGCTGGGCGTCGAGATCTACAGCGTCTCCACCGACACTCACTTCACCCACAAGGCGTGGCACGACAGCTCCGAGACCATCAACAAGATCCAGTACCCGATGCTGGCCGACCCGACCCTGAAGATCTCGCGCAACTTCGAAGTGCTGATCGAGGACTCCGGCCTGGCCGAGCGTGGCACCTTCGTGATCGATCCGGAAGGCAAGATCCAGATCGTCGAGATCAATGCCGGCAACATCGGCCGTAACGCCGAAGAGCTGCTGCGCAAGGTCAAGGCCGCTCAGTACGTGCGTAACAACCCGAACGAAGTTTGCCCCGCCAAGTGGAAGGAAGGCGAAGAGACCCTCGCGCCCTCCCTGGACCTGGTCGGCAAGATCTAAGCGATCGCCCGACCCCGCGAGGCAACCCCCTGGCCTCGTGAGCTCCTCGCCCGGGCATGTTCCGCCCGGGCGTTTTCAAGAAAAGCGCAGACAATCCGCGCAGCTCATCGGCCCCTGGCCGTGTGCGCCGGCCTGCGCTGCGCTTTTACATTAGCCAAACATGAAGGAAACCGCTGTCATGTTGGACGACAATCTGAAAACTCAGCTCAAAGCCTATCTGCAGAAGGTCACTCGGCCGTTCGAGATCGTCGCGTCCCTCGATGACGGCGACAAGTCCCAGGAACTGTTCGGCCTGCTCAACGAGATCGCCGGGCTTTCCGACAAGATTTCCCTGCGCAGCGACGGTCAGGATGCCCGCAAGCCGTCGTTTGCCATCAATCGTCCCGACGAGGAGACCGGCGTGGTCTTCGCCGGCATTCCCATGGGACACGAGTTCACCTCCCTGGTGCTGGCGCTGCTGCAGGTGGGCGGCCATCCGCCCAAGGCCAGTCAGGAAGTGATCGAGCAGATCCAGAGCCTCGAAGGCCCGCTCCACTTCGAGACTTACTTCTCGCTCTCCTGCCAGAACTGCCCCGACGTGGTGCAGGCGCTGAACCTGATGGCGGTGCTCAACCCGAACATCCGCCACGTGGCCATCGACGGCGCCCTGTTCCAGGACGAGGTCGAGGTGCGCCAGGTGATGTCGGTGCCCAGCATCTACCTCAACGGCGAGTCGTTCGACCAGGGCCGGATGAGCCTGGAGCAGATCCTGGCCAAGGTGGACACCGGTGCTGCCGAGCGCGAGGCCGCCAAGCTCAGCGAGAAGGATGCCTTCGACGTGCTGATGATCGGTGGCGGCCCGGCCGGCGCGGCGGCGGCCATCTACGCCGCTCGCAAGGGCCTGCGCACCGGCGTGGCGTCCGAGCGTTTCGGTGGCCAGGTGGTGGACACCCTGGGCATCGAGAACTTCATCTCCGTGAACTACACCGAAGGCCCCAAGCTGGTGGCGGCCCTGGAGGAGCACGTCAAGGAGTATGAGGTCGACGTGATGAACCTGCAGCGGGCCACCCAGCTGGTGCCGGCCACCCAGCCCGGCGGCGAGCACGAGGTGCGCTTCGAATCCGGGGCGAGCCTCAAGAGCAAGACCCTGGTACTGGCGACCGGCGCCCGCTGGCGCGAGATGAACGTGCCCGGCGAGGCGGAGTACCGCAACAAGGGCGTGGCCTACTGCCCCCACTGCGACGGCCCGCTGTTCAAGGGCAAGCGCGTGGCGGTGATCGGCGGCGGCAACTCCGGCGTCGAGGCGGCCATCGACCTGGCCGGTATCGTCGGCCATGTGACCCTGATCGAGTTCATGGACGAGATGCGCGCCGACGCCGTGCTGCAGAACAAACTCAAGAGCCTGCCCAACGTCGATATCATCCTGGGGGCTCGCACCACCGAGGTGAACGGCGACGGCCAGCGCGTCAACGGCCTCACCTATGAAGAGCGCGCCAGCGGCGAGATCAAGCGCCTCGACCTGGAAGGTGTCTTCGTGCAGATCGGCCTGGTGCCCAACACCGAGTGGCTCAAGGGGTCGCCGGTGGAGATGTCGGAGCGCGGCGAGATCATCGTCGATGCCCACGGCATGACCAGCCTGCCCGGCGTGTTCGCCGCCGGCGATGTCACCACCGTGCCTTACAAGCAGATCATCATCGCCATGGGCGAAGGGTCCAAGGCCGCCCTCGGCGCCTTCGACCACCTGATCCGCAGCTGATCGCGCCAAAGCGCCATACCGCGCCCCCGTCGGCCCTGCCGGCGGGGGCGCGGTGCCGTTGGTAGGGTCGAAAAGTGGGCGCTCGGCCCTCGGATCCAGGGGAGCCGCTCTTTTCTGGTGCAGCATTCGAGGATCTTTTGCTGCGTTAGCTAGCGTTGAATCACAGTCTGTCCTGCCCTATCCCTTTTCTGGAATGAACCTTGCTAATGTCATGGCACATGCTGAAAGGCATGCATGCATTGGTTCGATGCGTTTTATCCAAGAAGAAGGGAGTTTCCCATGTTGTACAACAAGAACAAACTGGTACTGATGTCAGCGGCAGCCACTCTGGCGCTGGGGACCTCCGGGTTCGTCGCCGCCTCCACCCTGGAGGACACGCGGGACCGGGGGGCCGTACAGTGCGGCGTCAGTGATGGTCTGCCAGGCTTCTCCTCCCCGGATGACGAGGGCAACTGGCAGGGGATCGATGTCGATGTCTGCCGCGCCGTCGCCGCGGCGGTCTTCGGCGATGCCGATGCGGTCCGCTATATCTCGCTGAACGCCGTGGAGCGCTTCACCGCGCTGCAGTCCGGCGAGGTCGATATCTCTCGCGCAATACCACCTGGACCACCACCCGCGACACCACCCTGGGCCTGAACTTCGCCGGGACCAACTTCTATGACGGTCAGGGGTTCTTGATCAACCGTGACCTCGGCGTCGGCAGCGCCAGCGAGCTGGACGGTGCGGCGGTCTGCGTGCAGTCGGGTACCACCACCGAGCTGAACCTGGCCGACTACTTCCGTGCCAACGGCATGGAGTTCGACCCCATCGTCTTCGACACCTCGGAACAGACCGTAGGGGGTTCGAAGCGGGCCGCTGTGATGTACTGACCTCCGACACCTCCCAGCTGGCCGCCCTGCGCATTCAGCTCTCCGATCCCGACGGCGCCATGATTCTTCCCGAGGTGATCTCCAAGGAGCCGCTGGGCCCGGTGGTCCGCCAGGGCGACGACCAGTGGTACAACATCGTCAAGTGGTCGCTGTTCGCCATGCTCAACGCCGAGGAGTACGGCATCTCCAGCGACAATATCGATGAGCTGCTCGCCACCGAGGACCCCAACGTGGCGCGCCTGCTGGGCCAGGACGGCAACTATGGTGAAGGCATGGGGCTTGACGCCGACTGGTCCTACAACATCATTAGCCAGGTCGGCAACTACGCCCAGGTCTTCAACCGCAACGTCGGCATGGACTCGCCGCTGGAGATCGAGCGCGGCGTCAACGCCCTGTGGATCGACGGTGGCCTGCAGTACGCGCCGCCCGTCCGCTAACGCTCCGTCCAGGGTGCCGGCTGAACCGGCACCACATGCACATGATGCGCGACTTGCTGCCGGCTCGGCCATCCCGGGCCGGCAGCCGCGTGCCCTGCTTGACGGATCCAGGCGGAGAATTGTCCATGTCCGTTCGACCCCAGGCCCGACCTTCGGGCCCCAAGCCGCCGTTCTGGCGTGATCGCGCCAAGCGCGCGCTGCTCTTCCAGGCGCTGCTGATCGCCGCCGTGGCAGCCTTCCTGCTCTATATCATCGGCAACACCCAGGACAACCTGGCGGCTCGTGGTATCACCACCGGTTTCGGCTTTCTCGAAAGAACGGCGGGGTTTGGCATTGGCCAGAGCCTGATCGAGTACACCTCACAGAGCACCTACGGCCGGACCTTCCTGGTGGGGCTGCTCAACACCCTGCTGGTTTCGGCACTGGGTGTCCTGGCCGCCACCATCATCGGCTTTACCGTGGGCATCGCCCGGCTGTCGCCCAACTGGCTGATTGCCCGGCTGGCCAGCGGCTATATCGAGATCTTTCGCAATATCCCGCTGCTGCTGCAGATCTTCTTCTGGTACTTCGCCGTGCTTCAGGCGCTGCCCAGCCCGCGCGACAGCCTCACCCTGGGTGAGCTGGTGTTTCTCAATGTCCGCGGCCTGTTTTTGCCGGAGCCCCAGTTCCTGTCCGGCTTCGGGCTGATCCCCGCCGCGCTTGGCGTGGCCGTGGTGGCCAGCATCGCCCTGCTGATCTGGAACAGGCGCCGCCACGAGGCGACCGGGCAACGACTGCCGGCGGGCTGGATCTCGCTGGCGATGATCGTTGGCCTGCCGCTCGCGGTGCTGGTGGTGACCGGGGTGCCGGTGACCTGGGAGGTGCCGGAGCTGCGCGGTTTCAACTTCCGCGGCGGTATCACCGTGATCCCCGAGTTCCTGGCCCTGTGGCTGGCGCTGTCCATCTACACGGCCTCGTTCATCGCCGAGATCGTTCGGTCGGGCATTCAGGCGATTCCCCATGGCCAGACCGAGGCGGCCCAGGCGCTGAGCCTGCCCAGGGGCTGGTGCTGCGCCTGGTGGTGATCCCCCAGGCGCTGAGGGTGATCATTCCGCCGCTGACCAGCCAGTACCTCAACCTGATCAAGAACTCGTCGCTTGCCACCGCCATCGGCTATCCGGATCTGGTCTCGGTCTTTGCCGGCACCACTCTCAACCAGACGGGGCAGGCCATCGAGGTGATCGCCATGACCATGGCGGTGTATCTCACCATCAGCCTGCTGGTGTCGCTGTTCATGAACTGGTTCAACGCCCGCGTGGCGCTGGTAGAACGCTAGGAGAGCGCCATGACGCACAACGACAAGATGATCGAGGCGCGCCGGGCACCGATCCGCACCGTGGGGCCCCTGGCATGGCTGCGCGCCAACCTGTTCAGCGGGCCGGTGAACAGCCTGTTCACCCTGCTGGGCCTCTACCTGCTTTACCTCCTGCTGACGCCGACGATCCAGTGGGCCTTCATCAACGCCGACTGGGTCGGCACCAGCCGCGACGACTGCTCCCGGGAGGGAGCCTGCTGGGTGTTCGTCAATGCCCGTTTCACCCAGTTCATCTACGGCCTCTATCCGCGCGCCGAGCTGTGGCGGCCCAACCTGATCTTCGCCACCTTTGCGGTGCTCATCGCCTGGCTGGCGATTCCCCGATTGCCCTTCAAGCGCTGGGTCGCGGTCTTCGGCTTGCTGGGCTTCCCGCTGTTGGCCTATGGGGTGCTCTACGGCGGCTACTTCGGCCTGCCGGTGGTGGAAACCCATCGCTGGGGCGGGCTGATGCTGACCCTGGTGCTGGCCGTGGTTGGCATGGTCGCGGCGCTGCCCATCGGTATCCTGCTGGCACTGGGGCGCCGCTCCCAGATGCCCATCGTCAAGAGCTTCTGCGTGGTGTTCATCGAGTTCTGGCGTGGGGTGCCGCTGATCACCATCCTGTTCATGGCCTCGGTGATGCTGCCGCTGTTCATGCCCACGGGGGTCAGCGTCGACCGCCTGATCCGCGCCCTGATCGGTATCACTCTGTTCCAGAGTGCCTATATGGCCGAGGTGATACGCGGCGGCCTGCAGGCGATCCCCAAGGGCCAGGAGGAAGCGGCCGCGGCGCTGGGCATGAGCTACTGGCGACGCATGGGGCTGATCGTGCTGCCCCAGGCGCTGAAGATGATGATCCCGGGTATCGTCAATACCTTTATCTCGCTGTTCAAGGACACCACTCTGGTAATGATCATCGGGCTGTTCGACCTGCTGGGCATCGTCCAGGCGGCGCTGTCCGACTCGCGCTGGCTGGGCTTCGCCGTAGAGGGCTATGTCTTTGCGGCGTTCCTGTTCTGGATCTTCTGCTTCAGCATGTCGCGCTACAGCCAGTACCTGGAGCGGAAACTCCACACCGGCCATAAACGGTAAGGACTAATAAAATGAATGAACAGGCAACCCAATCCAGCACTGGCGACCTGATGGTCGAGATGCGCGGCGTCAACAAGTGGTACGGCGATTTTCACGTGCTGCGCGACATTCATCTTGAAGTGAACCGCGGCGAGCGCATCGTCATCTGTGGCCCCTCGGGTCCGGTAAGTCGACGCTGATCCGCTGTATCAATCACTTGGAAGAGCATCAGGAAGGGCAGATCGTGGTGGGCGGAATTCCGCTCACCCAGGACGTCAAGCGCATCGAGCAGATTCGCCGCAGCGTGGGCATGGTGTTCCAGCACTTTAATCTCTTTCCCCACCTGACGGTGTTGGAGAACTGCTGTATCTCGCCCATGTGGGTGCAGAAGAAGCCGCGCCGCGAGGCCGAGGCCGAGGCCATGAAGTATCTGGAGCGGGTTCAGATCGCTGAGCAGGCGAGAAAGTACCCGGGCAGCTCTCCGGTGGCCAGCAGCAGCGGGTGGCCATCGCGCGCTCGCTGTGCATGCATCCCGAGGTGATGCTGTTTGATGAGCCCACCTCGGCGCTGGACCCGGAAATGATCAAGGAGGTACTCGATGTCATGGTCGAGCTCGCCCGCGAGGGCATGACCATGCTCTGCGTGACCCACGAGATGGGTTTTGCCAAGACCGTGGCCGACAGGGTGATCTTCATGGATCAGGGACAGATCATCGAGGAGAACGCCCCGGAGCCCTTCTTCAACGACCCCCAGTCGGAGCGCACTCGGCTGTTCCTGAGCCAGATCCTGGGCCACTGAGCCACCGATCTCAGGGCCAGTCGGCTCGGACCCGGTTGCGGCCGGCGTGCTTGGCGGCGTAGAGCGCCTGGTCGGCGCGGGCGATGGCCATGGCCTGGCCGTGGTGCAGCTCCTGGTCGGCGGGGAGCTCGGCGATGCCGATGCTGAGGGTGATCGCCACCTCCAGCGGCGGGGCACCGCTGTGGTCACCGCCGAGCTGAAAGGGGGAGTCGGCGATGCGTGTGCGCAGCCGCTCGCCGAGTGCGCGGGCCTGGGGGCGGCTCAGGCCGCCGGTGACCACCACGAACTCCTCGCCCCCCAGTCTGGCCAGGCCGTCCCCCGGGCGCAGTTCGTTGCCGAGGCGGCGGGCCAGCAGGCGCAGCAGCGAGTCGCCGGCGGGGTGGCCGTAGCGGTCGTTGACCGGCTTGAAGTGGTCGATATCGAGCAGCATCAGGTGGTGGGGCGCTGTGCCGGCGCTTAGCGCCTCGGCCAGGTGGCGGGTCAGTCCGCGACGGTTCATCACCCCGGTCAGCTCGTCGTACTCGGCGGCCTCCTTGGCGATCTCCTCGCCTCGCTTGCGCTGGCTGATGTCGATGACTAGACCCGCCAGGCCGCGCAGTCGCTGCTGCTCGTCATACATGGATTCGGCGACGATCTCGTGCCAGCGCCACTGGCCGTGGGCGCTTTTCAGCCGCACATCGAGCCGCCAGCTCGGCAGCCGCGCCTCGAATCCCTCGCGAAGCTGTGCCCAGAGCCGCCGGCGATCCTCGGTGGCGATATGGGCGAGCAGCCGGCGCAGCGGCAGGTGGGCGTAGCGGTCCGGGTAGCCGAGGCTTCGCAGCAGCGCCCGCGAGCACCAGGTCGAGCCGCTGCGCGGGTCGATCTCCCAGATGCCGCAGTCGGTGACCTGCTGGAACAGCTCCAGCTGGCGCCGACGGCTGCTGAGCCGGCGGCGGTAGAGGGCCGAGGCGATCAGCTCGGCGGCCACCGTCAGGGCGTGCATGCCGCTGCCCTGCCAGTCCAGCGCCCGCTCGCAGTCATCGAAGCCCAGGGTGCCCCACCAGCGGCCCTCGACCATGATCGGCACCGTCACCATGGAGCGAATGCCCTGACTCTCGAGGTTGTCGCGCAGCGGGCCCGGGGGGATTCGGTGGGTAATAAAACGCTGAGCCTCGCCGCGCTGGCGCTCTTCCACCATACGGCGGTAGACCGGGTCGTCGAAGATCATCGAGAAGAAGCGAAAGCGCTTCTGCATGAGCTGGCGATAGCGCGGTGCCGACGCCCATTCGAAGACGTAGTCCTGCACCACGGCATCGGGCTTGAGCTCGATCAGCTGGAAGATCCAGACACGGCTGACGCCGGAGGCGCGGCCCAGCTCGCCGAGCAGCGCATCCACGCCCTGGGACCAGAAATAGGCGTCGATCAGCTCGCGACTGCCGCTGGCAAGGGCGGCAAGGAGGCGACTGGCATCGGGGCTGACCGTATCCGGCACGATGGGCACATCCTCTGAGCATCGGCTGTCATGTTACCGAATGCTACCGCACCGGGCGACATGGCGCCTGCTCCATTAGGCAAACGCTGGGGGTCGGCGGCACCGAACAAAGCCGAGTGCGTGGCGGCACGCCATTTTCAGGTTCTTCGCACTTTAGCGTGAACATGTTTGGCAGGCTTTATGGTGGGAGGCCGGCTCTGCCGGGCGAAGGCGCCGCAGGCGCCCCATGGGTAGCGCTGCGCGCTACTTCGCGAGCTGAAGCTCCCTCCCACAAGGCAATTTCACGCCAGTCTGCGATGAACCCATTTTCAGTCCGTCGGCGGGGCCTGCCCCGGCGCCAGCAGAGTGACGCTGGCAGGCGCCAGCGGCGTCTGGTCGCGATGCTGGCCCAGCGGCCGCTGCGCCAGGGCGGTCAGCAGGATTTGCAGGGGGTCGCCATGGCTGACCAGCAGCATGGTGGCGTCATGGGCCTCGCGCTCCAGACGGTCGATCACCCCCTGCATGCGCCGGGCCACGGCGGCGACGCTCTCCACGCCGAACCGGCGGTGCCCCGGGTCCTCGGCGTCGAGCGCCCAGACCTCGGGGTAGCGGCTGTCGGGCTGGCCCTCCAGCTCGCCGAAATGGCGCTCGCGAAGCCCAGGCTCGGCGACCAGCGGCAGGTCGAAGCGTCGGGCCACGCGGGCGGCGGTCTCGGCGGTACGCAGGAAATCGGAGTGCAGGATATGGGTCGGTGCCGGCCAGGCCCACTCGGCGACCAACCGATCTAGCTGTTCGCGGCCCTGCGCGGAGAGCCCGAAGGCATCCAGGCCGCGCTCGGGGGTGCTGATGATCACCCCGCCGGCATTGGCCTGACTGTGGCCATGGCGCATCAGCAGATAGCGGTTGCGGCGTCCGGCGGGAGCGTTGAGGAATTCGGTTGACATGCTATCGTCACACTACCTAGATTGAAACATGAGCTTTCGTTTGTGATCACGACTGGCGGGAGCCATGTTCGATTTCGATCAGGTCGATGCGCGCCATCAGCATAGCGCACGCTGTCACACCGAACCCAGCCCCCCATTGCCAGCCTCAAAAGCGCCGCCAACCGCGATATCAACAACAATGACATCATGAGGTACGCCATGAAAGCACGCCTGGCTTCCCGGAAGCCCCCCTTCGCCACCCTGGCCTTCGCCACGCTGCTGCCGCTGGCCTGGCTCGTCTCCGCCCAGGCTCAGGCCGACTGCCCCCGCGGTGACCTGGACAGTCTCTACTGCGACGAGGAGGGCAACATGGTCGCCGACCTGCCCGCCGACGAGTCTCAGTGGGCCGACCCCGACACCCTCATCTTCGCCTATACCCCGGTGGAAGACCCGGCCATCTACTCCGATATCTGGCAGCCGTTCATCGACCACCTCGCGGAGGTCACGGAGCGTGACGTGCGCTTCTTCGCCGTTCAGTCCAACTCGGCGCAGGTCGAAGCCATGCGCAGCGGTCGCCTGCATATCGCCGGCTTCTCCACCGGGCCGACCCCCTTCGCGGTCAATCTGGCCGGCGCGGTGCCCTTCGCACTGATGGGGTCCGATGACGGCCAGTTCGGCTATACCCTGCAGGTCTATACCCATGTCGAGTCCGGTATCGACGCGCTTACCGACCTCGCCGGCAAGCGGGTGGCCCATACCTCGCCGACCTCCAACTCCGGCAATCTGGCGCCCCGGGCGCTGTTCCCGGAGTACGGCATCGTGCCCGATGAGGACTACGAGGTGGTCTACTCCGGTAGCCACGACCAGTCCATGCTGGGGGTGGTGGCCCGCGACTACGACGCCGCCCCGGTGGCCTCCGAGGTGGTCGAGCGCATGGCCGCCCGCGGCCTCTACGACCCGGACGAGGTCAAGATCATCTACGAGACCGACTCTTTCCCTACCACCTCCTACAACTATGCCCACAACCTGCATCCCGACCTGGTGGAGAAGATCAGGGAGGCGTTCTTCAGCTTCGACTTCGCCGGCACGGCGCTGGGCGAGGAGTTCGAAGGCGTGGATAAGTTCGTGCCCATCAACTACAAGGACAACTGGCAGGTCATCCGCACCATCCAGGCCGCCAACGACGTGCGCTACACGCGCGAAGACCTGGAATAAGTCCGCGCTGCCTGCTTCGGCCACCGGGTCGGGGCGGGCCGGTCTCTGGCTGTGAGGTGGGTGAATGCTGGAAATCTCGAAGCTGGTCAAACGCTACGGCCATGACGAGCCGGTACTCAAGGAGCTCGATCTGACCGTCGAGGGCAGCAGCGTGGTCTCCATCGTCGGCGCCTCGGGCGCCGGCAAGAGCACCATGCTGCGCTGTATCAATCGCCTGGTGGAGCCGACCTCCGGTTCGATCCGGCTCAACGGCCGGGAGCTGGTCAACCTTCGGGGGGCCGCACTGCGTCGGGCCCGGCGCAAGATCGGCATGGTCTTCCAGGGCTTTAATCTGATCGACCGGCTGACGGTGATGGAGAACGTGCTGGCCGGTCGGCTCGGCTACGTGAACCTCTACCAGGCGGTGACGCGACGCTATCCCCAGCAGGATATCGAGCGCGCCTTCACCCTGATGGAGCGGGTGGGGATCGCCCACTACGCCAACAAGCGGGCGGATGCGCTGTCCGGCGGCGAGCGCCAGCGGGTCGGCGTGGTGCGAGCGCTGATGCAGGAGCCCGAGGTGCTGCTGGCCGATGAGCCCACCGCCTCACTGGACCCGCGCACCTCCGAGCAGATCATGAAGCTGCTGCAGAGCCTGGCCAGCGAACTGTCGCTGCCGGTGCTGATCAATATCCATAACGTGGCCCAGGCCAAGACCTACACCGAGCGGATCGTGGGCCTGCGCCACGGCAAGATGATCTTCGACGGGGCGCCGGCCGACTTCACCAAGGAGGCACTGGAGGCCATCTATGGCGGCATCGAAGCGCCCGAGGAGGAGCTCGTCGAACGCCGCCGGCCAGCGCCGACGCGGGGAGCCGGGGGTGACCCATGACCAGGCCTGAGGCTGCCGGCTCGTCCTCGGGGCCGCGAACCTGGCGCAAGCCGCCCTTCATCGCCAATCCCTGGCTGCGCTACGGCCTGTGGCTGGCGGTGATCGCCTATCTGATCTGGGCCTTCGGTAGCCTGCCGTTCAACTGGGAGCGCATCAGCGAGGGGCTGCCGCGGGCGGCACGCATCTTCGGCGGCGGTTTTCCGCCGAGCTTCGAGCGCTGGGGGCTGCTGTTCACCGGCTTCAAGGAGAGCTTCCAGATCGCCATCCTGGCGACCCTGCTCGGCGTGGCGCTGTCGATCCCCTTCGCGGTGATGGCGGCGCGCAACGTCGCCCCGCTGCCGGTCTATCTGTTCGGCCGCGCGGTGATCATCGTCTCGCGCAGCTTCCACCCGGTGATCGTGGCCATCCTGTTCGTCGCCGCGGTGGGCTTCGGCCCCCTGGCGGGATCCTGACCCTGACCCTCTACTCCATCGGCTTCGTCGGCAAGCTGCTGGCCGAGGAGATCGAGGAGATCGACTGGGGGCAGGTGGAGGCGATGCGCGCCGCCGGGGCCGGCTACCTGGCGACGCTGGTCTATGCGGTCTTCCCGCAGATCCTGCCGCGCCAGGTGGGGCTGTCGATGTACCAGCTCGACAGCAACCTGCGCGCCTCGGCGGTGGTGGGCATCGTCGGCGCCGGGGGCATCGGCGGCACCCTGATGAACGCCTTCGGACGCTACGACTATGACTTCGCCTTCGCGATCCTGTTGATCATCATCGCGGTGATCCTGGTCAGCGAAGGCATCAGCGGCTGGGTAAGGAAGAAGATATGGTAGATCACGCCGGTGCCCTGGCCGATCGCGTCTGGCAGCGCTACGACCGCCGGCAGCGCCTGATTCGCTATGCCGTGCTGCTGGTGACCCTGATGGTGGTCTACTGGGCGGTGCGCGACATCGACATCTTCTGGCCCTGGGTGTGGGACGCGCCGAATCAGATCTCCAATCTGGGGTCGCGCATGTGGCCACCGGATCCGAGCCGGCTGGGGCCGATCCTCAATGCCATGCTCGAGACGGTGCATATCGCGACCCTGGCGACGATGCTGACCATTTTCATCGCCCTGCCGGTCTCCTACATCGCTGCCCAGAACACCACCCCCAATCGCGCCTGCCTGTGGCTGGGACGCTTTATCCTGGTCGCCAGCCGTTCGGTGAACACCATCATCTGGGCGCTGCTGTTCGTGGCGATCTTCGGGCCCGGCGTGCTGGCGGGGATACTGGCGATCATGTTTCGCTCCATCGGCTTCATCGGCAAGTTGATGGGGGAGGCGATCGAAGAGATCGACCGCCGGCCGGTAGAGGCCATGCAGGCCACCGGCGCCTCCAAGCTGAAGGTGATCGCCTACGCGGTGGTGCCCCAGGTAATGCCGGCCTTCTTCGCCATCGTCATTCTGCGCTGGGACATCAACATTCGTGAATCCACGGTGCTGGGGCTGGTGGGCGCCGGCGGCATCGGAGTCCTGCTGCAGGGCGCCATCGACACCTTCGCCTGGCCCACCGTGGCGACCATCCTGATCGCCATCGTGGCGCTGGTGCTGGTCGGCGAGGCGATCACCAGCGTGCTGCGCCGCAAGGTGATCTGAGCAGTTGACCGCTGGGGTCGCCCTTGCCAATGTTGAGAGAGGGAGTGCCCGAAGCGGCCGAGACGCCGTGCGCTCCCATCCACTGGCATCAAGGAGAGGCTATGACAACCTATATCGTGGTGGCCGATGCAGCCCGGGCGCGCATCTTTACCCGCGACGCCCTCAAGCTGGAAGAGAAGGAGAGCCTGATTCATGCCGAGGGACGGCTGCACGAGGGCGATCTGGTGACCGACCGTGGGGCCGACGTTCACGAGTCCATGTCGACCAGCGCCCGCTCCTCGGGGGGCGAAAGCGTGGCGCGTACCCACGAAGAGCAGGTCTTCGCCAAGGAAGTGGCCGAGCGTATCTATCGTGCGCGGGTCGATAACACCCTGGAGAAGCTGATCCTGGTGGCCCCGCCGCGTTTTCTGGGCCAGCTGCGCGACAAGCTCGACGGCCCCTCCAGCAAGCTGGTGATCCACACCCTGGCCAAGGACCTCTCCAAGGCCAGCCTGGCGGACATCCAGGAGGCCGTCAGCGATATGCGCTGAGTGGCGTTGCCACTATGCGACCTTAGCCTAAAGAATTCTCCCCTTTCGCCGATAGCTCGATGATCTCGATCACAGCGCTCGGCCAAGGGGGAGTTCATGCACTTCACATCAATCCGCCGTTTCGTCATCGCCCTGGCAGGCCCTTGCCTGCTGGTGGTCGTGGTGGCGATGGTGGCCTACTCCCTGGTGGCGTCTTCGCGCACCCAGGAAACGGTGGCCTCCCGTACTGAAGAGCTGATGCGCGACTCAATCGATGAGCGCCTGGCATCGCTGGCGGCGTCCCGTGCGGTGGAAATTCGGCGCCGTCTGGAAGAGCCGCTGCGGGTCGCCCAGATGCTTGCCCAGACCAATGCCCTGATGGGCCGCGAGGATGCGCAGGGGCGCCCCCGCTGTGGATGGACCGTGACGAGCTCTCGACGCTGACGCGTGAGACCCTGGTGGCCCATCCCGACTTGGTCGATGTCTATATCGGCTGGGAGCCCGATGCCTTCGATCGAGATCGCTTCCATGCCGGGCGCGAAGCGGACGGCTATGAACAAGAGACCGGCCGCTTCATGCCCTGGTGGTACCGTGACGCCGATGGTGCGATCGACGTGCTGCCCCTGGGCGACACCCTCGAGAGTGAAGCGCTGCTGCCTTCCGGTGTTCGCGAAGGGGAGTACTACCTCTGTGTGCGGGAGAACGAGGCGCCTTGCATCATCGATCCGGCCGCCTATGCGTTCGGCGACCAGACCCTGATGGTCACCTCCTTCAATGTGCCGGTAATGGTGGAGGGCGACTTCCGCGGCGTGGCCGGGGCCGATCTTTCGGTGGATTTCATTCAGGGGCTGCTGGAGGCGGCCAATGACGAGCTCTACGACGGTGCTGGCGAGATGGCCCTGGTGGCCGATGGCGGCGGGGTGGTGGCGCATACCGGCGCCGGCGATCGTCTCGGTGAGCCCGCCGAGGCGGTGATGGGCAGCGAGGTGGCCAGCCGAATCGCTGAGGCTCGCGACTCGGGGCAGATGATCGGGGTCGAGGCGGAGGGCTTGCTCGAGCGCTACCTCGCTTTCCCCATCGGCGACACCGATATCCACTGGACCCTGACGATTCGCCTGCCGGAGGCGGCCGTGCTGGCGGAGCTCAACGCCCTGCAGGAGGGGCTGGCCGAGCAGCGCCGCCAGGATACCCTGGGCATGAGCCTGGTGGGGCTGCTGCTGGCGGCGCTGGGTCTCCTGGCCCTGGCCTGGGTCGGCGGGCGCATCGCCCGACCGCTGCGCCATCTGGCGAGTCGCATGCGGGAGATCGCCTCCGGTGACGGCGACCTGACCCAGCGGCTGCCGGTGCGCGGACGGGATGAGGGCGCGCAGCTGGCCATCCAGTTCAATGCCTTCGCCGACAAGGTCCATGATGTCCTGGTGGAGGTACGGCGCAGCAGCGAGTCGGTGCGGGTGGCCGCTTCGGAGATTGCGACCGGCGGGCAGGACCTGTCGCGGCGCACCGATAGCGCTGCCTCCAGCCTGCAGCAGACCTCCGCCTCCATGGAAGAGATCACCGGCACCGTGGCGCAGACCGCCGACTCCGCCCAGCAGGCCAACCAGCTGGCACTCTCCGCTTCCCAAGTGGCGGCCCGGGGTGGCGAGGTGGTGGGCGAGGTGGTCTCCACCATGGACGCCATCGGTGACTCCTCGCGGCAGATCGCCGAGATCGTCAACGTTATGGATGGCATCGCCTTCCAGACCAACCTGCTGGCGCTCAATGCCTCGGTGGAGGCCGCGAGGGCGGGCGAGCAGGGGCGCGGCTTCGCGGTGGTGGCCGGCGAGGTGCGCAACCTGGCGAGCCGCAGCACCACGGCGGCACAGGAGATCAAGGCGCTGATCGAAGCGTCGGATACCCGGGTCAAGGATGGGGCCAGCCTGGTGGCCCAGGCCGGCGACACCATGGCCGAGATCGTCGCCAGCGTTACCCGGGTGACCGACGTGCTGGGCGAGATCAGCTGTGCCGCCGGCGAGCAGCGTGATGGTATCGGCCAGGTCAACGTAGCGGTCAGCGAACTGGACGCCATGACCCAGCAGAATGCGGCCATGGTGGAGGAGTCGACCACCGCGGCGGTGCAGCTCCAGGAGCAGGCGGACCGGCTGGCTGAGATCATCGGCGGTTTCACCCTGCGCGGGGAGGCGGCCGACCCGTCCGGGGGGCGCTGAGCCGACTCGTCGCACGCACGCGATGCCTGTGCCCCGGCTCAGGGCACCGGGGGCAGGTCGATCTCGTCGCTTCGCCGGATCCCCTCGGTCATCTGGCGGCACAGGCGCAGGAACTCGCGCATCCCGGTGGCCAGGTACTTGTGGCGATGCCAGATGAAGGCGAACTGGCGGCTCAGGTCCAGCTCCGGGGTGGGGATCGGCACCAGGCTGCCGCGCCGGAAGGCATCGCGCAGCGCCAGCTTCGAGACGCAGCCGATGCCCAGCCCCGACTCCACCGCCCGCTTGATCCCCTCGGTATGCTCCAGCTCCAGCAGGATATTGAAGCGCCCGCGGCGGTGGCGGGCGGCCTGCTCCAGCGTCAGCCGCGTGCCCGAGCCCTGCTCGCGCATGATCCACGCCTCGCGTAGCAGCCGGTCCAGCTCCACGGGGCCCAGGCCCGCCAGCGGGTGGCGGGGGAGCAGAACACCGCCAGCTCATCCTCCACCCAGGGCTGAGTGACCACGGCATCGTCCTCGCAGCGTCCCTCTATTAGGCCCAGATCAAGTTCATGCTGGACGATTCGTTCGATAATGGCGCTGGTGTTACGCACCTGCAGCCGCACCCGGCTGCCCGGATGGCGCTGCATGAAATCGCTGATCAACAGGGTGGCCAGGTAGTTGCCGATGGTCAGGGTCGCTCCCACATCCAGCGAGCCGACACCCTGCTGGCCGCGCAGCAGCTCCTCGATCTCCTCGCCGCGGTCGAGCAGCGCGACCGCCTTGGGCAGCAGCTGGAAGCCCAGGGCGTTGAGCTTGAGCCGCTTGCCGATGCGGTCGAGCAGCTGACAGTCGAACTGGCGCTCCAGCTCGGCCAGGGCGGTACTGGTGGCGGACTGGGAGAGGGCCAGGGCGCGAGCGGCATGGGAGACGCTCTCGTGCTGGGCCACGGCGACGAAGACTTCCAGCTGGCGAAGGGTGAAGTGCATGGTGTGGGCTCCGGAGCAGGCTATATCTATAGTATAGATAAACGTTATCCATACAATTCAATTAACAGATAACGCCGGGGCTCTTAGAATTCTCTTTATAGTTTACCGGAAGCGTTATTTCCTAATCGAATATCAAGGAGTCGGCATGAGCAAGTTTGCCTTGGAAGACGTTCTCAGCGTCCACCACTGGAACGACACCCTCTTCAGTTTCCGTACCACCCGGGAGCGCAGCCTTCGCTTCAAGAACGGCCAGTTCGTGATGATCGGCCTGGAAGTGAACGGCAAACCGCTGATGCGCGCCTACTCCATCGCCAGCCCCAACTACGAGGATCATCTGGAGTTCTTCAGCATCAAGGTGCCCGACGGCCCCCTGACCTCGCGGCTCCAGCACCTCAAGGTGGGCGACCAGATCATGGTCAGCCGCAAGCCCACCGGCACCCTGGTCACCGACGACCTGTTACCCGGCCGCAACCTCTACCTGCTCTCCACCGGCACCGGCCTTGCGCCCTTCATGAGCCTGATCCAGGACCCGGAGGTGTATGAGCGCTTCGAGAAGGTGGTGCTGGTGCACGGGGTACGCAGCGTCAGCGAGCTCGCCTACGCCGACTTCATCACCCAGGAGCTGCCGGCCCACGAGTACCTGGGCGAGGAGATCCGCGAGAAGCTGGTCTACTACCCCACCGTGACCCGCGAAGACTTCCACACCATGGGGCGTCTGACCGACCATATCCGCAGCGGCAAGCTGGCCGAGGACACCGGCCTGCCGGCGCTGGATCCCAAGCAGGATCGCGCCATGATCTGCGGCAGCCCGGCGATGCTCGACGAGACCAGCGCGCTGCTCGACGACCTGGGCTTCACCATCTCCCCACGCATGGGCGAGCCCGGCGACTACGTGATCGAGCGCGCCTTCGTCGAGAAATAACCCGGCTGCGCCGGGAGCTATAAGCTTCAAGCCATAAGAAAACCCCATCGGCGCCGGTGGGGTTTTCTGCGTCTGGTAGCTACCTGGGCTGGGCTCTTCGCTTACAGCTTACGGCTGTCAGACGGCGTCCTTGTCGGTTTCCCCGGTGCGAATCCGGATGACCTGCTCCAGCGGAGTGACGAAGATCTTGCCGTCGCCGATTTTTCCGGTATTGGCGACCTGGGTAATGGCATCGATCACCTTCTCCGACATCTCGTCGTCCACGGCGATCTCGACCTTCACCTTGGGCAGGAAGTCGACCACGTACTCGGCGCCGCGGTAGAGCTCGGTATGGCCCTTCTGGCGGCCGAAGCCCTTGACCTCGGTGACGGTGATGCCCTGGACGCCGATTTCGGAGAGTGACTCCCTGACGTCGTCGAGCTTGAACGGCTTGATGATGGCGGTCACCAGTTTCATGGTTGTTTCCTCTTTGTCCGGGGCGGGGCTCGCGGGTCGCAGCCCGTCTTGGCGGTGGAGCGCGTTGGGCTAAAGCATACACTGCGTAGGCGGCGAAGAAAAAAGGCCCCCGAAGGGGCCTTCAAGAGGCAGGCTACTGCTTGGTGCTATTCGGTGCGCGGCTTGGCCTGAACCTGCGCGCCAGGCTGCGACGCATGGCCCCCGGGGCCGCGGCCACCGCCGCCGCCCTGTACGCTGGCGGCGCGGAACTCGGGATAGGCCTCCATGCCGCACTCGGCCAGGTCGACGCCCTCGTACTCCTCTTCTTCGCTGACGCGGATGCCCATGGCCGCCTTGAGCACCAGCCATACCACCAGACTGGCAGCGAACACCCAGGCGAAGATCGCCAGGCCGCCAATGATCTGGGCGCCGAAGCTGGCGTCGGCATTGGTCAGCGGCACGGCGAGCAGGCCCCAGATGCCGACCACGCCGTGCACCGAGATGGCGCCGACCGGGTCGTCGATCTTCAGCTTGTCGAGACCGACGATGGAGGCCACCACGATGGCGCCGCCCACGCCGCCGATCAGGGTGGCAGCCAGCGCCGAGGGGGCCAGGGGTTCGGCGGTGATGGCCACCAGGCCGGCCAGGGCACCGTTCAGCGCCATGGTCAGGTCGGCCTTGCGGAACCACAGCTTGGCCAGGACCAGGGCGGCGATCACCCCGCCGGCGGCGGCGGCGTTGGTGTTGACCAGCACCTGGGCGACGTTGTTGGCGGAGTCGACGTCGGAGACCTTGAGCTCGGAGCCGCCGTTGAAGCCGAACCAGCCCATCCACAGGATGAAGGTGCCCAGGGTGGCCAGCGGCAGGTTGGCGCCGGGAATGGCGTAGATGCTGCCGTCCTTGCCGTACTTGCCCTTGCGCGGGCCAAGGATCAGCACGCCGGCCAGGGCCGCGGAGGCGCCCGCCATGTGGACGATGCCGGAGCCGGCAAAGTCAGCGAAGCCGAGCTCATCGAGCCAGCCCTCGCCCCAGGTCCAGTAGCCGGATACCGGGTAGATGAAGCCGGTCATGACCACGGCGAAGGCGAGGAAGGCCCACAGCTTCATGCGCTCGGCCACGGCCCCGGAGACAATGGACATGGCGGTGGCCACGAACACCACCTGGAAGAAGTAGTCGGCCCGCATGGAGTAGTAGGGGGCGTCGTCGCCGCCGGCCAGCACCGCATCCACGCTGTTTTCGCCGCCGAGCAGGAAGCCCAGGTTGGGCAGCAGGCCCCCGGCGCTGCTCGAGTACATGATGTAGTAGCCGACCAGCAGGTACATGGTGCAGGCGATGGCGAACAGGGCGATGTTCTTGGTGAGGATCTCGGCGGTGTTCTTGGAGCGCACCAGGCCGGCCTCGAGCATCGAGAAGCCGGCGGCCATCCACATCACCAGCACGCCGCAGATCAGAAAGTAGAAGGTATCGAGCGCATAGCTCAGTTCGGTGAGTTCCGTCATTGGAATGTCTCCATGGCTCAGAAAAAGTCCGGTGATCAGACGGCTTCGGCGCCGCGTTCACCGGTGCGGATACGGATCACGTCCTCCAGCGGGGTGACGAAGACCTTGCCGTCGCCGATCTTGCCGCTGTTGGCGGCGCTGCAGATGGCGTCGAGCACGCTCTCGAGCCGCGAGTCGTCCACGGCGACCTCGACCTTGACCTTGGGCAGGAAGTCGACCACGTACTCGGCGCCGCGGTAGAGCTCGGTATGGCCCTTCTGGCGGCCAAAGCCCTTGACCTCGGTGACGGTGATGCCCTGGACGCCGTTGTCGGCCAGCGCCTCGCGGACGTCGTCGAGCTTGAACGGCTTGATGATGGCGGTGATGAGTTTCATCTCGAATCTCCTGGACGGTATGGCAGGGCGGCGGCGGCCGCCCGAGGGTTCGCTAATGCTGCCAAGCCAGATTCGTGCCACCTGCCGTTTTACGTCATTACTTTCATGGTGTTGCCCATTTACGGGGGGCGTGGTCGCCGTCCGCGGGGAGGCGGAGCCGGCGCGAATGCACCAGGCCGGTGCCGGGTGCGGGTGCAGCTGCCTCATGACGGGGCATCCGGGGCGGTTGCCGTGTGAATAGCGAGGGGCGAGGAGGGCAGACGATCCGCGATGGGCCTGGCGGAGCATCACGGGGAATGCGTGGCCGCCGGGCCTTGCGTATCCTGTAGGCAGTCATTTATCGCATCGGGAGAGATCAGCATGGTGAGTCATGACCACATCAGCCGCCTGGCCCAGCAGCTGGGCGAGCGCCTGCAGGGAGCGTCCCAGGCGCCGGAGGAGTTCCAGAAAGGGGTTCAGCAGGTGGTGCGCGGCGCCTTCGACCGGCTGGAGCTGGTATCCCGGGAGGATTTCGACATCCTGATGGATGTGCTGCAGCGCACGCGCATTCGTGTCGAGGCGCTGGAGCAGCAGGTCGCCGCCCTGGAGCAGGCGCTCGATGCCCGCGCCGGCGAGCCCGCCGCCGATGCCACGCCCCCGGCACCCGAGGAGGACGCCGGCGCGGGCGAGACCGGCCGCTAAGGAAGCGCTGAATAAATCAGCCGAGCGAGATGAAGCGCAAGGCGCCCGCAGCGCAGAAACCGGAGCCTATGGGGTATAGTGAGGATTCGACCGGGCTGGCGCCCCAGCAGCGCGCAACGCAGCGATTCGCTCGCGTAGGCATTTATGCAGTGCTTCCCTAAGCGAGGCGTGGGCGGCCCGGGGAGGGGGCTGCTACGCTGAGGGCGTTACCACCGACTGCGAGGGACCGCATGACGCTGGCCATCATCGCCACCCGTGCCGGCCTGGGGCTGGAAGCGCCCGAGGTGCTGGTAGAAGTCCATCTGGCCAACGGCCTGCCGGGCATGACCCTGGTGGGCCTGCCCGAGGCCGCCGTCAAGGAGAGCCGTGAGCGGGTGCGCAGCGCCCTCCTCAATGCCGGCTTCGACTTTCCCAATACTCGCCGTATCGTGCTCAATCTGGCGCCCGCCGACCTGCCCAAGGTCGGCGGGCGCTTCGATCTGCCCATCGCCCTGGGCATCCTGGTCGCCTCCGGCCAGCTCCCCGTGGAGGCGCTCTCGGGGGTCGAGAGCGTGGGCGAGCTGGCGCTGGACGGCCGGCTGCGACCGATCAGCGGGGTGCTGCCGCTGGCACTCGCCGCCCGCCAGGCCGGCCGCAAGCTGATCGTGCCGCGGGAGAACGCCGATGAGGCGGCCCTGGCCGGGGACCTTCAGGTATTGCCCGCGGATCACCTGCTGGAGGTGGTGGCGCATCTGCTGGGGCAGACGCCGATAGAGGCGCACCGTCTTGCCGTGCCGCCCTTGGCCGCCACGATCGACGCTGACTTGGCCGAGGTGCGCGGGCAGCACCAGGCGCGCCGTGCCCTGGAGATCGCCGCGGCCGGGTCGCATAACCTATTGTTTTCCGGTCCGCCCGGGACCGGCAAGACCATGCTCGCCAGCCGCCTGCCGGGGATCCTGCCGCCGCTCACCGAGGACGAAGCGCTTGAGGTGGCGGCGATCCGCTCGGTGTGCGGCCTGTCGCTGGCCGATCAGTGGGGCCGGCGCCCCTTTCGCGCCCCGCACCACACCGCCAGCGCCGTGGCTCTGGTGGGGGCGGCTCCTGGCCGCGCCCGGGCGAGATTTCGCTGGCCCATCACGGGGTGCTGTTCCTCGATGAGCTGCCCGAGTTCAGCCGCCATGTGCTGGAGGTGATGCGCGAGCCGATGGAGTCCGGGCGTATCCACATCGCCCGGGCCAGCCATGAGCGACGCTTCCCGGCCCGTTTCCAGCTGGTGGCAGCCATGAATCCGTGCCCCTGCGGCCACCTGGGTGATCCCCGCCAGGCCTGCCACTGTACCGCCGCCCAGATCCAGCGCTATCAGTCTCGGCTCTCCGGCCCGCTGCTCGACCGTATCGACCTGCAGGTGGAGGTGCCGGCGCTACCGCCGGAGCAGCTGACCGCCCGCGAGACCGGGGAGAGTTCGGCCAGCGTGCGCGAGCGGGTGATGGCGGCGCGCGAGCGGCAGTATGCCCGGGGCGCGCTCGACGCCCACCTGGGCAGCCGCGCGCTGGAGGCCGCCTGCGCCCTGTCCACGGCGGATCGCACCTGGCTGGCCGGGGTGCTGGAGCGGCTCAAGCTCTCGGCGCGGGCCTATCACCGGGTGCTGCGCGTGGCGCTGACCCTCGCCGACCTGGCCGGCAAGCCGCGTCCCGAGCGGGACGAGCTGATGGAGGCCATCGGCTATCGGCAGCTGGATCGCCAGCTCCGGCAAGGCTGAGAGGGGCGGGCGACGGGAATGCGCGGCTATAGCGCCGTGGCGTCGAAGGCGCCCTCGATCTCGGTCTGCCAGACGGCGGCCTCCGCGTCGGGGCGCTGCAGCGTCAGCGTCAGTCGGTAGGGCAGCAGGTCGCGGTCCGAGAGGCGCAGTCGGGGGCTTGTGGCTTCCAGCCGGCTCGCCAGCCGCCAGTGCTGGGCGCTGCCTTCGCCGGCCATGTCGTCGTGCCAGTCCAGCACCTGGGGGCCGGACGTAGCGCTGAGCAGGCCGCGGGTCAGGCTTTCGAGAAAGCGCTCGGTGTCGATCTCCAGATCGCTGTCCACCTCGGGGCGCGGCAGCAGCAGCACCTGATCGCTGGGGGGCTGCAGCTCGGCCACGTCCATCACCCGCTCGGCGGCCCGCTCGCTGAGGTTCAGCAGCGCCCGGCGAACCGGATCGGTCTCCGGCGGCGGTGCGGCGCAGCCGGCCATCAGCAGTGCCGTCGACAGGGAGAGGGCGAGCGCTCTCACGGGTCGCCCGCCGCGCGGTCAGCGCGGGGCTCCAGGTCGCCAATGAAATCGTCCAGCGCCGTGAACAGGGCCTGGCGAATCGGCTCGGCCTCGTTGACCAGGTGATGGCGCGCCTCGGGGTGGCGGTGAATGCGCGCCTGGGGAAATTTCTGCGCGAGCACCGACAGGTTCCACTCCCAGTCGACGGTCAGGTCCTGCTCGCCCTGCAGGATCAGGGTCGGCACGTCGCTGGGCGGCAGCGCCAGCAGCTCGGGCATCCACCGACGCATGGCGCTGACCCAGTTGACCGACAGGTGCTCGGGCTGCAGCGGGTCCTGCTCGCGCAGGAAGGCGGCGAACTCGGCGTCGGTAGAGTTCTCGTGAAAGCGGCGAGGCAGGGTGCGAACGAAGGGGCCCATCAACAGGTGCAGCCAGCTCGACTGCGACCAGCCCCAAGGGCGCACCAGGGGGGCCAGCAGGGCCAGCCCCGACCAGTGACCGTCGTCGGGACGGCTCAGGGCATCGGTGGCCAGAATCGCCGCGCCGGTGCTCTGGCCGACGCCGAGCCAGGGGCGTGGTGCCAGCCCCCGGTCGCTGAGCTGGTCCTGAAGCGCCCGCAGGCAGTCGCCGTAGTCGCCGAAGTCGTCGATGCAGGCGCGCCGGCCGCTGGAGAGGCCGTGGCCCGGCAGGTCCCACAGCACCACCCGCCAGCGGCGCTCCAGCAGTTGCTCCAGCAGGTGGCGATAGAGCCCCAGGTGGTCGAAGTAGCCGTGCACCACGAAGGCCGTACCCACGGCTTCCCGGGGGCTCCAGACCTGGGTCCAGAGCTGGAATCGCGCCGTGTCCAGGTAGCCGACGTAGAGCCCCACGTGCTCGGTGAGCAGCGGCGCCAGCCCGTAGTGCTGCAGGTAATCGTCCAGCGGCTGCCCGCGCTCGTTGACGAAGGGAGCGACCGGCCCCAGGGCCTGCAGCGCGGTGAAGTCGGTCATGGCGTCCTCCAGCGGGTCAACACGTGCTTTCCTTGAATCCTAGCGACCGACGGGGCCGTCGGGATAGCGTCTATTCGAAAAAGGAGGACGGATCCTGTCCAATTGGTCAGAAAGTCGGGCCTTCGCCCTATGTCTAGTAGGGTAGACCCTCCCCGGGTTTACAGATGGAACAGTTTTCCACAAAATTGGCGCCTTCGCAGTGGTATCATCCCACGACATGCGGCTGGCCGAGGCAGGAACGGCCGCCACGCACGAGGAGACTTCCCATGTCCGAACGCGTCACTCGCCATCGTCTCCAGGTGGCCGCTGAACTGGACCGCTTTATCAACGACCAGGCCCTTCCGGGCACCGGTATCGACGCCGACGCCTTCTGGGCCGGCGTGGATGCGCTCTTTCATGATTTGACACCCAAGAACCGCAAGCTGCTCGATGAGCGTCAGCGCCTGCAGGAGCGGCTCGACGCCTGGCACCGCGAGCACCCCGGCCCGGTAGGCGACATGGCCGGCTACCGTGCCTTCCTGAAGGAGATCGGCTATCTGGTGGACCCGCCGGCCCAGGTCAAGGTGACCACCGCGGGCGTCGACCGCGAGATTGCCGTGCAGGCCGGTCCGCAGCTGGTGGTGCCGGTGAGCAATGCCCGCTATGCGCTGAACGCCGCCAACGCCCGCTGGGGCAGTCTCTACGACGCCCTCTACGGCACCGACGCCATCTCGGAGGAGGACGGTGCCGAGAAAGGTGCGAGCTTCAACCCCAAGCGCGGCGAGAAGGTGATCGCCTACGCTCGCGGCGTATTGGACCGCGCCGCCCCGCTGGCCACCGGCTCCCACCGCGACGCCGTCAAGTACGCGCTGCGTGACGGCCATCTGGTGGTGACCCTGGAGGGCGGTCGTGAGACCGGCCTCAAGTCGCCCGGCAAACTGGTGGGCTACCGCGGCGATGCCGCACGTCCGGAGGCCATCCTGCTGGTCAATCACGACCTGCATCTGGAGATCCAGATCGACCCCGAGCATCCCATCGGCAAGACCGACCCGGCCGGCGTCAAGGACCTGGTGGTGGAGGCGGCGCTGACCGCCATCATGGACTGCGAGGACTCAGTGGCGGCGGTGGATGCCGAGGACAAGGTCGGGGTCTATCGCAACTGGTTGGGGCTGATGAAGGGCGATCTGGAAGAGCAGGTCGAGAAGGGCGGCAAGACCGTCGCCCGTCGCCTCAGCGACGACCGCGAGTACACCGCCCCGGACGGCGGCAAGCTGACCCTGCCGGGCCGCTCGCTGATGTTCGTGCGCAACGTCGGCCACCTGATGACCAATCCGGCGGTGCTCGACGCCGAGGGCAACGAGCTGCCCGAGGGCATCCTCGATGGCATCGTCACCGGCCTGATCGCCCTGCACGACCTGAAGAAGGGTGAAGGCGAGCCGCGCAACTCCCGCGAGGGCTCCGTCTACATCGTCAAACCGAAGATGCACGGTCCGAAAGAAGTGGCCTTCTCCAACGAGCTGTTCGGCCGCGTCGAGGACCTGCTGAGCATGGCCCGCGACACCCTGAAGATGGGCATCATGGACGAGGAGCGCCGCACCACCGTCAATCTCAAGGCGTGTATCAACGAGGCCGCCTCCCGGGTGGTGTTCATCAACACCGGCTTCCTGGACCGCACCGGCGACGAGATGCACACCGCCATGGAAGCGGGCCCGATGATCCGCAAGGGCGACATGAAGGGGGCCGCCTGGATCGGCGCCTACGAGAAGAACAACGTCCAGGTTGGCCTGGCCTGCGGCCTGCGCGGCCACGCCCAGATCGGCAAGGGCATGTGGGCCATGCCGGACCTGATGGCCGCCATGCTCGAGCAGAAGATCGGCCACCCCAAGGCCGGTGCCAACACCGCCTGGGTGCCCTCGCCCACCGCGGCCACCCTGCACGCCCTGCACTACCATCAGGTGAGCGTCATCGAGGTGCAGCGCGAACTGGAGGGGCTGGGCGAGCCGGACTACCTCGATGAACTGCTCACCGTGCCGGTGGCTGCCGAGGCCAGCTGGTCCGACGAGGAGGTCCAGCAGGAGCTCGACAACAACTGCCAGGGGATCCTCGGCTACGTGGTGCGCTGGGTCGAGCACGGCGTGGGCTGCTCCAAGGTGCCGGATATCCACAACGTCGGCCTGATGGAGGACCGCGCGACCCTGCGGATCTCCAGCCAGCACATCGCCAATTGGCTGCACCACGGGGTGGTGGACGCCGAGCGCGTCCGTGCGACCCTGGAGCGCATGGCCAAGGTGGTCGACGAGCAGAATGCCGACGATCCCACCTACACGCCGATGAGCGCGGACTTCGCCGGCTCCACCGCCTTCCAGGCCGCCAGCGACCTGATCTTCAAGGGGCGCGAGCAGCCGTCCGGCTACACCGAGCCGCTGCTGCACCACTGGCGCGCCGTGCACAAGGCGAAATAATGGTTCATCACACTTTTGCGTGAACATGTTTGGCAGGTTTGGTGGTGGGAGGCCGGCTCTGCCGGGCGAAGGCGCCGGAGGCGCCCATGGGTAGCGCTGCGCGCTACTTCGCGAGCTGAAGCTCCCTCCCACATAGCCCGTTCACGCCAGTCTGCGAAGAACCGAAAAAATCGGCGAGGTTCGAGGTTCGAGGTTCGAGGTTCGAGGGCGCCCCGGGTATCTGCTCGGGGCGCTTTCGGTTATGTTGACGAGTTATCGCTGACCCCCACGCAAGGAGCCCGCCCATGACCGTGATGACCGCCGCCGCCATCGAGGATTTTCTCGATGAGGTCTTCCCGCAACGCGCCGGGACCATTGAGGGGGTCGACCATATGCGAGCCACCATGAGCCTGGCCATCGAGGATGAGCACCTGCGCCCCGGGGCGAGCGTTTCCGGTCCCACCCTCATGGGGCTGGCGGATGTCTGCCTCTACGTGGCGATTCTCGCCCAGATCGGCCCCGAGCCCATGGCCGTGACCAGCGACCTGCACTGCCGCTTCCTGCGTCGGCCCCGGGGCGATCGCGACGTGATCGCCAATGCGCGACTGCTCAAGCTGGGGCGCCGCCTGGCGGTGGGCGAGGTGCAGCTCTATCGGCCGGCGACGAGGCTCCGGTGGCGCTGGTGACGGCCACCTATGTGCTGCCGGACTCGGACTGATCAGCGCCCCCGCCAGTGGGACTCCCCGCTGGGCAGTGCGGCTCACCGTACCCCGGTGGCGCCGAACCGGCTACAATGTGGGGCCGCGACAGTCGTCAACGCAGAGAGGACGCCATGCAGATTCAGCTCAACGGCGAGCCCCGCGACCTGGCCGCCGACCTCACGGTGGCGCAGCTGGTCGCGACCCTGGGCCTGAGTGGCCGACGCATCGCCGTGGAACTCAACGAGGACATCGTGCCGAAAAGCGAGCACGAGGCGGTGCGCCTGAGGGAGGGAGACCGGGTCGAGATCGTCCACGCCATCGGCGGCGGATAAATCGAGCCGCTGGATTCGCCCTACTCCGATCATTAGACAAAGGCACACTCGATGACAGACATCTTTCAGGACCAGCCGCTGCGCGTCGCCGGGCGTGAATTCGCCTCCCGGTTGCTGGTCGGAACCGGCAAGTACAAGGACTTCGACGAGGCCGCCGAGGCCATTGCCGCCTCCGCCGCCGAGGTGGTCACTTTCGCCGTGCGCCGCACCAATCTGGGGCAGGAGGCCGGCGAGCCCAATCTGCTCGACGTGGTGCCGCCGGAGCGCTTCACCCTGCTGCCCAACACCGCCGGCTGCTACACGGCCAAGGACGCGGTGCGCACCTGCAAGCTGGCGCGCGAGCTGCTCGACGGCCATCGGCTGGTCAAGCTCGAGGTGCTGGGCGACGACGGCACCCTCTATCCCAACGTGGTGGAGACCCTCAAGGCTGCCGAGGAGCTGATCGCCGATGGCTTCGACGTCATGGTCTACACCAGCGACGACCCTATCGTCGCCCGTGAGCTCGAGCGGCTGGGCTGCTGCGCGATCATGCCGCTGGGCTCGTTGATCGGCTCCGGTCACGGCATCCAGAACCCTCACAACATCCGCTTGATCATCGAGCAGGCCGGCGTGCCGGTGCTGGTGGACGCCGGGATCGGCACCGCCTCGGATGCTGCCATGGCCATGGAGCTGGGCTGCGACGGCGTGCTGATGAACTCGGCCATTGCCCACGCACGCCAGCCGGTGCTGATGGCCAGCGCCATGAGAAAGGCCGTCGAGGCGGGGCGCGAGGCCTTCCTGGCCGGGCGCATGCCGCGCCGCCAGAGCGCCGATCCCTCCTCCCCCTTCGCCGGCCGGATCAACGGCTGAGCGGCCGATCACAAGCCCAGAACGAGCGTTCAGAACGAGAGTCCCGTGCCCCATGACTGACCCCTCGCGCCAAGACAGCCCCTCGACCACCGGCCCGGAACGGCCGGAGGCCCCCCTGCACCGCCGCGGTATCAAGAGCTATGTGCTGCGCGCCGGGCGCATGACCCAGGCTCAGACCCGCGGCCTCGAGGAGGTCTGGCCCCGGCTGGGGCTCACCCTGGCGGATGGTCGGCAGGACCTCGATGCGCTGTTCGGGCGGCGGGCGCCGCGGGTGGTGGAGATCGGCTTCGGCATGGGCGCCTCGCTGATCGAGCAGGCCGAGACCCATCCCGATACCGACTTCATCGGCATTGAGGTGCACGCCCCGGGCGTTGGCAAGCTGCTCGACGAAGCCGACAAGCGTGGCTTGACCAACCTGCGCGTCTATCGCGAGGACGCCCTGCGAGTGCTCGAGGAGTGTCTGCCCGAGGCGAGCCTCGACACCCTGCAGCTGTTCTTCCCCGACCCCTGGCCGAAGAAGAAGCACCACAAGCGGCGCATCGTGCAGCCCGCCTTCGTGGCGCTGATTCGCACCCGGCTCAAGCCCGGGGGCACCCTGCACATGGCCACCGACTGGCAGGCCTATGCCGAGTGGATGGCCGAGGTGATGGACACCGCGCCGGGCTATGCCAATACCGCCGCGCCGGACACCGCCCCCTATGTGCCGCGGCCCGAGTTTCGGCCGCTGACCAAGTTCGAGGCCCGCGGCGAGAAGCTCGGACACGGGGTCTGGGACCTGATCTACCGCCGGGTCGATTGAACCGCCGCCGCTGCTCTTCCTGACGACGACGGCCCGCGTTTTCGGGCCGTCGTCTTTTCAGCGCAGCAAACAAAGAGGTTCATCGCACTTTAGCGTGAACATGTTTGGCAGGTTTTATGGTGGGAGGCCGCGGTTCGACGTCTCGGCTCTGCCGGGCGAAAGGAGGCCGAAGGACTCCCAGGCGGCTGGTGCAAGTGTAAGCAACACCACCGGGGCGCCTTCGGCGCCATTCGCTCGGGGAACCCAAGCTCCCACAAGGTACTTCACGCTGATCTGCGAAGAGCCAAAAAAAGCGCCCTCGGGGAGGGCGCAGGCAAGACCGTGACTAGCAATGAGGGGGAGAAACCATGGAGGGAAACTGACGGCTTCCCTCATGGGTGTGGCGCCTCATCAACGCCACGCCCTTACTGTAATCCATTCTCATTACCTTTGTCAAAGCAAATGCGAATATTTTTTATCTATCCCGCCAGCTGCAGCCATAGCGGCAGCGTTGCCATGGCCAGCAGCGTCTGGCCAGTGATCAGCGCGGCCATCAGCTCGGCGTCGCCGCCCAGCTGGCGGGCCAGGATATAGGCCGAGGTGGCGGTGGGCAGGGCGGCGAACAGCAGCGCCACGTCGCGGCTCACGGCATCCAGCCCCAGCACCAGGGCCAGGGCCAGCACCAGGGTCGGCATCAGCACCAGCTTGACCAGGTTGGCGGCCCAGACGCCGCGGTCCAGCCGCATCAGGGCGCGGGGTCGCAGCGCGACCCCGACGGCCACCAGCCCCAGGGGCAGCGCGGCGCGGCCCAGCAGCTCCACCGTGGCACCGCTCCAGCCGGGCAGGCCGATGCCGGTCAGGTTCAGGGCGATGCCCAGCAGGCAGGCCAGGATCAGTGGGTTGCGTACCAGGGCGGCGAGACTCTTGCCCAGGCTGGAGGGGCCCAGGGTGCCGGCGGCGATGAAGCTGGCCACGCACAGCACGTTGACCACTGGCACCATCAGCGCCACGGCTACCGCCGCCACGGTAGCGCCGGGAGCGCCATGCAGGGCGGCGGCCCCGGCCACCCCTACATAGGTGTTAAAGCGCAGGGCGCCCTGGAAGACCGAGGTGAAGGCGGCAGGCTCGAGGGCCAGCCTGCGGCGCGTCACCCAGAGCAGTGCGCCGAAGGCGAGCATGGCGCCCAGCAGCGTCAGGGCCAGCCGGGTCACCGGCACCTGGGCAACGTCGGCGGTGGCCAGGGTGGCGACCAGCATGGCGGGAAACAGCAGGAAATAGATCAGCCGCTCCAGCTGTGGCCAGAAGTCGTCGCCGGGCTGCCTTAGCCAGCCCAGCAGGTAGCCGAGCAGGATCAGCAGGAACAGGGGGCCCAGTGCGCCCAAGACGCTATCCATGTCGTTCTCCTTGGTCCTTGGCTGCGACATCTGCTCACGGTCGGTCGGGAGCAAATGCTGTTAAGCTTACCCTCTGTCCCCCTTCATTGAAGTGCTGCTTTCGCCGTCATGAGCTCCTCCTCACTGCATGAGACCGCCGCACCCCGTTTCCCGAGGCTGCGCCTGATGATGCTGGCCACCCTGATCACCCTGGGCGTGGCGCTATGGTATCTTGCCGCTCATCTGGTGCGCGACGGCCAGGCGGTCAGCTGGGCCAGCGGTGACGCCGCCTGTGACTTGCACGCTTCGGCCTGTACGGCGACCCTGGGGAGGGCCGAGCGATAAGTCTCTCGGTGGCGACGCCGAACGGCATTCGGGCGCTGGAGCCGCTGCCGCTGACGGTGACCCTGGAGGGCATGGAGGCCAGCGCCGTGCACGTGGACTTCGTCGGCCGCGACATGGACATGGGCTTGCACCGCTTCCCCCTGGAGCGCCAGGAAGACGGTCGCTTCCAGGGGCTGGGGCAGGTAGCCATCTGCACCCAGGCGGTGATGCCCTGGCAGGCCCGCGTGGTGGTGGAGACGACAGGGGAGCGGCTTGGCGGCCGATTCGATTTCGAGGTGGAGCGGAGTAGACCATGAAGCGACAAGGGATCTGGGCGGCACTGGGTGTCGCTGTCGTGCTGGTCGTCGCCCTCGGCGGCTATGGCTGGTACCAGCAGCAGGGCGGGGAGAGCGGCGAGCCGCAGGGCGGGCCGGTGGAGCTGGCTTCGACTCAGGGCGACTTCTCGCTGGCCCAGCTCGAGGAAGACCAGCTGGCGGTGATGTTCTTCGGCTACACCTACTGTCCCGATGTATGCCCGATCAGCATGGCGGTGGTGCGGCAGGTCATGCAGCAGCTGGATGAGCCCTATCGCGACCGGGTGGTGCCGCTGATGATCACGGTGGACCCCGAGCGCGATACCGTCGAACGACTGCGCGAGTACGCCGGCTACTTCGGCGATGAGTTCATCGGCGCGACCGGCAGCGATGCCGAGCTCGCCGACGTCATGGAGCGCTACGGGGTGGTGCGGCGCCGTGTCGAAGCGCCGGACTCGGCGCTGGAGTACACCATCGACCACAGCTCGTCGCTCTACCTGGTGGACCGTCACGGTGAAATTCGCCAGCGGGTGCTCTATTCGCCGACGCCGCATGCCCTGCGCTCGGCGCTGGAGAGCCAGCTGGGCACGGGCTGAGATAGCGTCCCAGGCGATGGCCCGGGCGTCAGCGGCGGTCGTCGTCGGGCGCTTCCATCAGGCGGTCGAGCATGGCCATCAGCGCCCTGACCTGGGTCCCTTCTCGGGTATCGTGGAGCGGGTCGAGCTGCCAGCTGCTCTCGGCAAATCCCCACCAGTCCCAGCAGCCCTGGGGATTGGCAAGGCTGGTTTCGGCCTGGGGATAGAGCACCAGGCGGCGATTGGCGGCGGCCCACGCATTGAGTCCGCTGTGCCTCACGAACGCCTCGCCGATCTGTTCACTGTCCATCCCGCAGCCGTGTAGGGCCAGGGTCAGGTCGCAGCCCCCCGCCTCGCAGCCCTCGGGAATCAGCAGATAGCCCACTTCGCCCAGCCCCCGGACGGCGTAGTCAGCCTGATCGAAAGGCTCGAGGCGGGCGCTATCATCTTCCGTGACCGGCGGCGACAGCTCGCCGTGCAGCCAGCTCAGCGCTTCGCCGGCAACGTCCAGGCCGCAGGCCAGCAGGTGGGTACCGCCACCGCTGCGACAGTCCGCCAGGTGGCGCGGTGGGATGGCGTCGCGCAGCGGCACCGGCCAGCCGTGGCCGGCATCGGGCTGCAGCACGTGCTTCAGCTGCCCGCCGGGGCTGGCCAGCCAGCCTGCCAGCTGCTCGCTCAGCGCTTCCCCCAGCGCCGGCGCCACGACGGTATCCGCTTCGCCGTGCCAGACGAAGGCGCGCAGTGCGGCCAGGTTGGTCGCCTCGCCCACCAGTCCCCTGGCCTGATAGTCGCGCAGGCGCAGGTTGATCTCGTCGAGGTCGGGGGGGCCACGGCGCGTCGACATGCACTGTCCCAGGGCGCGACCCAGCCCGCCCTGGGCACAGCTCCAGGGGCCGGCGCCCAGCACGGCCAGCCCGCTGAAGCGCTCCGGCCAGGCCACTGCCAGCTGGGTGGCCATGTAGCCCCCGAGGAGACGCCCATCACGCTGACGGCATCCCCAGCGGCGCCGAGCCGCGGCAACTCGACCGGGCGCTCGTCGCCCAGCGCCGGCAGGGGCGTCAGCAGGGTCGTGGCGACCAGCGCCAGGACCGGGCTTCTGAGCGAGGCGATCAGTCCGTCACCTCCCGCAGCTCGACTCGGAAGATCAGCGTCTCGTTGGGGCCGATGGGGCCCTGGCCCTGGGCGCCGTAGGCGAGCTCGGCGGGAATGTAGATCATCCAGCTGTCGCCGGCGCTCATCAGCTGCAGGGCCTCCTGCCAGCCCTCGATCACCTGGTCGACCCGGAAGCTGACCGGCTCGCCGCGATCGAAGGAGCTGTCAAAGACCGTACCGTCCACCAGCATGCCCTCATAGTGCACCTCGACCTCGGACATGGGACCGGGGCTTGCGCCATCGCCGGCTTCCAGCACCTCGTACTGAAGGCCCGAGGTAGTGACCTCGACCTCGTCGCGTTCGGCGTTTTCGGCCAGGAAGGCCTCCCCCTCGGCCAGGTTGAGCTCGGCCAGCTGCTCGGTCTCGGCCTGACGGCTGGCCATGGCGTCCTGCTGGAAGCGGGCCAGGGCTTCGGCCATCTCCTCGTTGCTCATGGCCAGTTCATTGTCGGCGATGACATCGCGGATGGCATCGGCGAAGGCGTCGACGTCCAGATCGGCGAAGTCCTGGATGATGCTCTGGCCGTAGGCGGCGCCCAGGCTGTAGCTGAGACGTTCTGCGTCGGTTTCGGGGGCGGCCATGGCCAAGGGGGCGGCCAGCGCCAGGGCAAGCGTGGAAGTCAGCAGAGGCTTCATGCAGAGTCCTTGTTGAAGGGATCGAGAGGCGCCCCCACTGCCGAGCGCGCCGTTCCGATAGTCGGACTCTAGCAGGGCCGGGCCGGTTCCGCACCCGCGGCGTGCGGGGGCGTGGCCGGCCCGGGGGGGGGTCAGACCACCAGGGTCGGGCAGTGGGCCGAGCCGGCCACCCGCTGGGCCACGCTGCCCAGCAGCAGGCTCTTCTCGCCGTTGGTGCCCTGAGCGCCGATGACGATCAGGTCGCACTCGCGCTTGCGGGCGAAGCGCACGATGGTGCGCGAGGGGCGCCCGCCCTTGACGAAGGCACGCAGCCTGGCGGGGTCGGCCCCCAGCTCCACCGCCTCGCTCTTGGCATGCACGGCAACCTCGGTGGCGTACTCCTTGAGAGCGTCGTCGGGAATATCCAGCTTGTCGGGCCGCACCATGGAGAGCGAGGCCTCCAGCAGGCTGTGGTGCTTGAACACGCACAGAATGTAGAGCTCGGCGCCGGTCAGCAGCTGCAGTCCCACGGCTTTTTCCAGCGCCTTCATGGCGCCCTTGGAGCCGTCCACCGGTATCAGTATCCGATTGAACATCGTTACCATCTCCTCAACATCGGGTCAGCCACATCGATCAGCGGAAGGCCAGGTCGCGCAGGAACAGGGCGATCTGCGGGAACATGATGATAAGCACCGCCGCCAGCACCAGCATGAACACGAAGGGTGGCGTACCGCGAATCACCTCCCAGTAGGGCCGCTTGAAGATGGCGATGGCGGTGAAAATGTCGCACCCGAAGGGTGGCGTCGCCGAGCCTATCGCCACCTGCAGGGTGATCAGCACGCCCACCAGCACCGGGTCGAGGCCGGAGGCGGCGATGGCCGGCGCGAAGATCGGCGTCAGCACCAGGATCACCACGATGGGATCGACGAACATACAGGCCACGAAAAAGGCCACACAGAGGGCGATCAGCACGCCGGTTGGCCCCGCCTCGTGGATGCCGACGGCGGACAGGATTTCCTGGGGGATCTGGGCGAAGGAGATGATCCAGGAGAACCCGTTGCCCACCGCCACCAGAATAAAGACCACGGCGGTGATCAGGCCGGTGGACTTGGCGATGGTGTAGATGTCCTGCATCTTCAGCGAGCGGAATACCACGAACTCCAGCAGCACGGCATATAGCACGCAGGCGGCGGCCGCTTCGGTGGGGCTGAAGATCCCGCCATAGATCCCGCCGACGATCAGCACCGGGAAGCCCAGCGGCCAGAGGGCGTCGCGGACTGCCAGGGCGCGCTCCTTCCAGGTGGACCGAGGTTCGGTCGGCACCTTCTTGACGATGGCATAGACCACGCAGTAGGCCGAGAACATGGCCAGGATCAGCAGGCCCGGCCCGATACCGGCGATGAACAGCTCACCGATGGAGGTGCCGGAGATGACTCCATAGATGATCATGCCGATGCTCGGCGGGATCAAAAAGGCGATGTCGCTGGAGTTGATGATCAGCGCCAGGGTGAAGGGGTCCTTGTAGCCGGCCTTGAGCATGCGCGGACGCAGCGGCGAGCCCACCGCCACCACCGTGGCCTGGGTGGAGCCGGAGACGGCGCCGAACAGGGTGCAGGAGGCCGCGGTGGAGACCGCCAGGCCGCCCTTGATGTGGCCGACGAAGCTCATGACCATGTTGATCAGGCGGTTGGCCGACTGGCCGCGGGTCATGATGTCGGCGGCCAGGATGAACATGGGCACGGCAATGAGCGCGGTGGGGCGAATGCCGCCCATCAGCTGCTGGATCAGGGTTTCCATCTGCCCGGTGCCGCCGAAGGTCATGTAGAAACCGACGAAGGCGGCGGTGGCCAGCGGGATCATCATCGGGAAGCCGAGCAGCAGCAACACGATCATGATGGTGACGATGACTGTAGTCATGATGTATTCCTCGTGAGGCCGGCGTCAGACTTCCGTTTCCGTATCCTTGTAGCCATCGACCACATGGGTCGACAGGTAGACGTCACGGGAGGTGAGGTTCTTGATGGCGGTGAGCAGGTACTGGATGCCGGTGATAGCGAAGCCGACGGGTACCCAGAGGTAGATGGTCCACACCGGGATGCTCAGCGAAGGCAGGACACGGCCGCGAGACTGGACCGTGGAGATGTAGCCGATCGAGTAGTAGCAGAGCACGAACATCACCAGCGAGGTGAACAGGGCGATGAAGATCATCAGGGCGCGCCGGCCGCCGGTGGGCAGCGCATCGTAGAAGGCCGACATGCGGATATGGCGCCCGTGGCGAGCGGCATAGCCGATACCGGCGAAGGTGATCATCACGATCAGGATGCGGTTGACCTCTTCGGAGAAGTGCAGGCTTTCACCGAGGGCGAAGCGGCTGACCACGTTGGCGATGGTGTTGATCGCCATCAGGATCACGCCCATGGCCAGGATCACCGACTCCGCCTTGCTGATCCAGGTGTCGACGATCCCTAGCGGACCGGGGAGGGTCGATCGGTAGTTCTTCTCGGATTCTTCTTCTGTCATGAGACCGGGCTCCTGAGGGGCTTCCCTGCGCAGCGATGAATGGCTGTCCACTTGGCCCAAGGGTATGCAACCGTAGCGAGCCGCATGCCCTTATGCTTCAACGCTGATTGGCCGAGAGGCGGCAGCTGGCTGCCGCGCAGTTACGGTATGAACCACAAGGGGCAGCCGGCCGGCTGCCCCTTGCACGCTAGCGGTGAGTGGCCCGTGGGCTTACTCGCCGGTAACGGCTTCCAGGTCGGCCTTGAACTGCTCGAGCAGCTCGGCACCGCGCTCGCCGGTCATCTCGACGAAGCGCTCTTCGACCTGCGGGGCACGCTCGCGGAAGGCCTGGATCTCCTCCTCGTTGAGGCGGGTCACGGTGACCTCGTCGGAAGCCTCCTGGATCTTGGCCAGCGACTCCTCGGCCAGGCCCTGGATGTGCTCGATGGTGTGATCGTAGGCGGCCTCGGCCGCATCACGCACCAGCTGCTGCTCCTCTTCCGAGAGGCCGTTGTAGAAGTCCTGGTTGGCCATCATGGCGGTGGTGAACCAGCCGTGGCCGGTGAACACCAGGTGCGGCGAGACTTCGTAGAGGCCGCCGGACTCGATCCAGAAGATCGGGTTCTCCTGACCCTGGATGATGCCGGTCTGCAGGCCGCCGTAGACCTCGCCCAGGGCAGCGGCGTCGGGGTGGCGCCGAAGGCGCGGTAGGTCTCGGAGAGCAGCGGGTTGGTCATGATACGGATGTTCTTGCCGCGCAGCTCTTCCGGGGTGCGGATGGGCTCGTCGACGGTGACGACCATCTCGCCTTCCGGGTACATCTTGAGCAGCTCGAGACCCTGCTCGGCGTAGAGCTCTGGGAACATCTCGTTGATGGCGACGCTGGTGTCGAAGAACTCGATGACGGTTTCTTCATCGGTCGGCAGCAGATAGGGCACGAAGAAGATCTGCGCCTCGGGGATCAGCGCGCCGGTGAAACCGGGTGACTGGTTGACGAACTGGAGGATGCCGGCCTGGGTCTGCTCCATGATGTCGTCAGACTCGCCGAGCTCGCCAAAGCGATAGATTTGCACGGTGTTGTCGGAGTTTTCCTCGACATACTCCTTGAAGGCGACGGCGAAGACGTCCTGGACATCACCCTCGAATTCCTCGTGCGCATAGCGCCAGTTGGCGGACTGGGCGGCGGCAGACATGCCGAACAGCAGCGCGCCAATACTGGCAGTGGTCAGCAGCTTGGTTGCCTTCATTCTTATGTTCTCCTCGCAGGTTTAGTCCCGTGAAAACAGCTTGCGTCAACAGGCGACTATCAGCCGCAATGGCTGCACAGGTAATTTCAGGCTAGCGTGGCCCCTGGGGAGGGTCAAGCTGGCATTCGAGGGTTTGCAGCGCCAGAAGTTGAGGTTTTTTCTGCAGTTGCCAGCGTGATGCCAGGGTTGATTCGAGGCCGGGAGGGGGCTTGAAAGTTGGCAAATGCCCTGACCGCTTTCGCTCAACGCCTGCAGCCGTGACAGGGTCTCGCGCTCGGCGGCAAGCTCGGTGCGCTGGAGCCGACCGCGGACCTCGGCCACCCCGGGCTGGTCCCGGGCCGCGCGCTTCAGCTCGCGGCGCAGGCCGCGCAGCACGGCGGTGACGTCGCGCTGCCAGGCGCGGATCGGTGCCAGTGCTGCCGGCTCCCCCGCAACCGCGAGACCGTGTCGGTAGAGCCAGCAGTGCCATAGCAGCTCGCAGACATCGAGGCCGGCCTCATCCTGGAGGCGCAGGCAGGCGGTTTCCACGCCCGGGCGGGCATAGAGGGCCAGGGCAAAATCCCACAGCGGGTCGGCGGCGAGACGGGCCCGCAGGGCCGGGGTCATTGCGGTAGAATCGTCGTTCATGATCGGCTGTCGCCAGCGCGGCAGCCTCCTTCTGCCATTGGAGTCTGCATGATTGCACTGCGCCGGGTCGCCCTGCAACGCGGCACCCAGACCCTGCTCGAGGAAGCCGACCTGACCCTGCACGCCGGCCACAAGGCGGGCATCGTCGGTCCCAACGGGGCCGGCAAGTCGAGCCTGTTCGGCCTGCTGCTGGGCACGCTCGCTCCCGACCGCGGCGAGATCGAGATGAGCGGCGGCCAGCGAATCGCCCATATGGCCCAGGAGGTGGAGGCGCTGGATCGCGCCATCGTCGACTATGTGCTCGACGGTGACCGCGAGCTGCGCCGGACCGAGGCGGCCCTGGAGCGGGCGCGGGCCCAGGGCGAGGCGCATCGGGAGGCCGAGCTGCACGGCGCCATCGAGGCGCTCGACGGCTATAGCGCGCCGGCCCGTGCCGCCCAGCTGCTGGTGGGGCTGGGCTTCACCCAGGCGGATCTGGCGCGCCCGCTGTCGGATTTTTCCGGTGGCTGGCGGATGCGCGTCAACCTGGCGCGCACCCTGTTCATGCCCTCGGATGTACTGCTGCTCGACGAGCCCACCAACCACCTCGATTTGGACGCTCTGCTGTGGCTCGAGCAGTGGCTGACCCGCTATCCGGGCACCCTGCTGCTGATCTCCCACGACCGCGACTTCCTCGATGCGGTGTGCGACCACATCGTCCACTTCGATCGCCAGCGCCTGGTGCTGTACCGGGGTAACTACACCACCTTCGAGCGGACCCGAGCCGAGAAGCTGGCGCTGCAGCAGGCGGAGGCGGCCAAGCAGCAGGCCCGCAAGGAGGAGATCGAGCGGTTCGTGGCGCGCTTCCGGGCCAAGGCCACCAAGGCGCGCCAGGCTCAGAGCCGCCTGAAGATGCTCGAGCGCATGGGGGACATCGCCATGGCCCATGCCGACTCGCCGTTTCATTTCACCCTGCCCGCCGCCGACAAGACCTCGCATCCGCTGCTGGTGCTGGACGAGGCGCGGCTGGGCTACCGCGACGAGGCGGGGGCAGAGCACGTCCAGCTCGACCAGGTGAAGGTGACCCTGCTGCCGGGACAGCGGATCGGGCTGCTGGGCCCCAACGGCGCCGGCAAGTCGACGCTGATCAAGTCGCTGACCGGGGAGCTGCCGCTGCTCTCGGGCAGGCGCATCCCGGGCGAGCATCTGGCCATCGGCTACTTCGCCCAGCACCAGCTGGAGGGGCTCGACCTGGCGGCGACCCCTTTTCAGCACGTGCAGCGGCTCTCACCCACGGCGGCGGACCTGACCATCCGCAACTTCCTCGGCGGCTTCGGCTTCCAGGGGGATGATGCCTTCACCGAGGTGGGGCGTTTCTCCGGCGGCGAGAAGGCGCGCCTGGCCCTGGCGCTGGTGGCCTGGCTGAAACCCAACCTGCTGCTGCTCGACGAGCCCACCAACCACCTGGACCTGGAGATGCGCGAGGCCCTCACCGAGGCGCTGGCGGCCTTCGAGGGCACGGTGATCATCGTCTCTCACGACCGCCACCTGCTGCGGGCCACGGTGGATGAGTTCTGGCGGGTGGCCGACCATCGGGTGGAGCCCTTCGACGGCGACCTGGAGGACTACCGCGCCTGGCTCAAGGCGCGGCTGGAGGATGAGCGTCGCGATGCCCGGGCCGACAAGGCCGAGCGTCAGGCGGAGGGCGGCGTCGCCAAGGAGGACCGCAAGGCGACCCGGCGCGCCGCCGCCGAGCTGCGCGAGAAACTGCGCCCGCTCAAGAAGCAGCGCGACCGGGCCGAACAGGCCATGGAGAAGGTGCAGGGGGAGCTTGCCGCGGTGGAGGAGGCGCTGGGCGACGCCGACCTCTATACCGATGCCGCCCGCAAGGAGGAGCTGACCGCCACCCTGGCCCGCCAGGGCGAACTCAAGTCGCGCCTGGATGACCTGGAAGCCGAGTGGCTGGCCGCCGAGGAGGCGCTGGAGACCATGGAGGCGGAGCTGCTGGAAAGCGGGGCTTGATGCGTATCAGCATGACTGGACAAGGTGAGTGATGCCGGGAAAGCGCGAGTCGCGACCCCCGGGGCGAAACCCTGGCGCTGCGCTTGCGGCCTGCGCGTCGGGCCGGAACAAGGTCCCTCTTGCCAACCCTCAATCGACTTCCCTGTCGATTGCCGCGCGCCGCGGCGCTTGCGCCAGCACCCCGGGGTAGATGTCGCTTTCGCGCTTCCCCGGCGCCCTCACGCTGCCGGTCCTCGGTCCTCGGTCCTCGGTCCTCGGTGCCCTCAGCTCTCCAGCAGAAAGGTCACCGGCCCGTCGTTGATCAGCGAGACCTGCATATCGGCGGCGAACTCACCGCTGGCCACCCGGGGCCAGGCGGCCTGGGCCCGCTCGAGCAGATAGTGGAAGAGCCGCTCGCCCTCGGCGGGCGGCGCGGCGCTGGAGAAGCTCGGCGCAGCCCCTTGCGGGTATCGGCGGCCAGGGTGAACTGGGAGACCAGTAGCAGCCCCCCTCCACCTGCTGCAGGTTGAGGTTCATCTTGTCCTCGGCGTCGCCGAACACCCGGTAGTGCAGCAGCTTGTGCAGCAGCTTCTCCGCGGCGGCCTCGTCGTCGCCCTTCTCCACGCCCACCAAGGCCAGCAGCCCCCGGTCGATGGCGCCCACGGTGCTCCCCTCCACGGTCACGCTGGCCTGGGTGACCCGCTGAATCAGTGCTTTCATCCTGTGCTCCCTGACATTTCAAGCGCCGCCAAGGGTAGCACGGGCGGGCCGCAGCGCAGGCGCTACCAGGCGCGGCACAGCATGATGTCGCAGTGCGGCTCGGAGAGCAGTGCCTCGGTGATATGGCTCTGGCGGCCCAGCTGGCCGCGGCTGCCCAGCGCCAGCAGGTCCGGTGGCTGTCGGCGCAGGCGGGTCAGCAGCACCTCCAGGGGGTCGCCCTGCTCGAGCACCAGCTCCAGCTCCGGGACGTCGTCGAGCTCGCTCATCAGCTGGTCGGTCTCACGCTCCAGCTGGCCGCGCAGGCGCTCCACCTCGCGGTCCCGCCAGCGGGCGTATTCGCGGTCGGAGCCTCAGCTCCCGCTCGCCGGGAATGTCCCAGGCGTGCAGCAGGGTGAGGCGCGCCTCGGGGAAGCGCTTGAGGGTCTGGCGCAGGATGTGGCGGGTCGCCAGCGAGAAATCCACCGGCACCAGGATGTCCTGCCAATCGTGGTTGGCGGGCTGGCTCACCGACAGCACCGGGCAGGGGGCGCTGCGCAGGACCCGCGCCAGAGTGGTGCCGGCGACCAGGTCCGGCTGGCCGCGCTTGCGGTGGGCGCCGAGGATGATCATGTCCACCTCGCGGTCGTGAGCCTCGCGGATGATCTCGGCGTAAGGGGCCCCGGCCACCGTCTGCAGCAGGGTGCGTGGCTCGGGCAGGGCGTAGTCCTCGCGGATGTCGGTCAGCATGGCCTGCATATCGTCCACCACGGCCTCTTCCAGGTCGTGCAGCACCCGGTGAGGGAGGTCGGGGTCCAGCACATGGATGACGTCGAGGCGCGCGCCGCTGTCCACGGCCAGGCGAACGGCACGGGCAAAGGCGGCGCGGTTCTCGGCGGAGAGGTCGCAGGCGAACAGCAGGGTCTGGGTCATGGTATCTCCCTCCCATCAAGAACGAACCCGTCGGGGGCCGTCTTCAGCATGGGTGGGGAGTCGCCGGGCTGCAAGCCCGGCGGCCTACCACCAGGCGTGGAAGTGGTGTACCGGGCCGTGACCTTGTCCCACGTCAAGCCGCGTGCTGGCACTGAGCGCCGCCTCGAGCCAGCGCTTGGCGGCGCCCACCGCCGTGGGCAGGTCGTCGCCCTGCGCCAGGCGGGCGGTGATCGCCGAGGAGAGCGTACAGCCGGTGCCATGCAGGTTGGCGGTGGCGATGCGCGTCCCCTCCAGCCAGCGGGTTGCGCTGCCCTGGATCAGCAGGTCGGGGCAGCTCTCGCTCTCGAGGTGACCGCCCTTGAGCAGCACGGCGCCGGCGCCCAGTGCGGCGAGCGACGGCGCCAGGGCCTGCATGCCGTCGCGTGTTTCGGGAGACGGGCAGTCGAGCAGCACGGCGGCTTCCGGCAGGTTGGGGGTGATCAGGTCGGCCAGGGGTACCAGCACCTCGCGTACCGCGGCGATGCCGGCGTCATCCACCAGGATATCGCCGCTCTTGGCCACCATCACCGGGTCGAGTACGATCCAGCGCGGTCGCCGTCGGGTGAGGGCGTCGCGAATCGTCTCGGCCACGTCGCGGCTGGCCACCATGCCGATCTTCACTGCGTCGATGGTCACGTCGTCGAGCAGGGCAGTGAGCTGGGTGCCGATGAACGCCGCCGGGACCGGGTGCACGCCGACGACGCCGCGGGTGTTCTGGGCGGTCAGGGCGGTGATCACGCTGGTGCCGTAGGCGCCCAGCGCCGAGAAGGTCTTGAGGTCGGCCTGGATGCCGGCGCCACCGCTGGGGTCGGAGCCGGCAATGGTCAACGCATTGGGAAGAGAGCGAGTCGCAGTCATGGCGGTAAGAGGGTCCTGTAGCATGTATCGATCAAGCGGCGCGGTGCGCCGGGAGCGGCGCCAGTGCTGAGTCTGTTTGCGGTGGCGCTGGTCAGTGCCACCCTGCTGCCCGGCGGCTCCGAGGTCTGGCTGGCGCGGCTGTGGTGCCTGGGCGAGCCGGCGCTGATGCTGTGGCTGGTGGCCACTGCCGGCAACACCCTGGGCAGCCTGATCAACGTCTGGATGGGGCGCTACGCGCGGCGCTTCCAGGACCGCCGCTGGTTCCCCGCCTCGCCGCAAGGGCTGGCCCGGGCCGAGCGCTGGTACCACCGCTTCGGCGAGTGGAGCCTGCTGCTCTCCTGGGCGCCGGTGGTGGGCGACCCGCTCACCGTGCTGGCCGGCATCTTCCGGCTGTCCTGGTGGCGGGCCACCCTGCTGATCACCCTGGCCAAGGGCGGGCGCTATGCCGTGGTGCTGCTGCTCGCCCAGGCCTGGTTGGCCCCATTGTGCCAGTAACTAGAGCAGGGAGGGCAGCCAGGTGGCCAGCCCCGGGAAGGCGGCCAGCGCCAGCAGCATGGCCAGCTGCAGGGCAATGAACGGGATCACCCCGCGATAGATCGCCGAGGTGGGCACCGAGGGCGGCGTGACCCCGCGCAGGTAGAAGAGCGCGAAACCAAACGGTGGCGTCAAGAACGAGGTCTGCAGGTTGACGGCGATCATGATGCCTAGCCAGATGGGGTCGATGCCCATCATCAGCAGCACCGGCCCGACGATGGGCACCACCACGAAGGTGATCTCGATGAAGTCGAGGATGAAGCCGAGCAGGAAGATCACCACCATCACCACCAGGGTGGCACCCACCACGCCGCCGGGCAGCGCCGCGAACAGCTCCTTGACCAGCTCTTCGCCACCGTAGGCGCGGAACACCAGCGAGAAGAGCGCGGCGCCGATCAGGATCAAAAATACCATGCTGGTGACCTGGGCGGTGCTGCGTACCACGTCGCTGAGCATCGTCAGGTTCAGGCGGCGATTGGCCAGCGCCAGCAGGAAGGCGCCCGTGGCGCCCACCGCCGAGGCCTCGGTGGGGGTGGCGAAGCCGCCGAGGATCGAGCCCAGCACGGCGACGATCAGCAGCACCGGCGGCATCAGCCCCTTGATCAGCAGCGGCAGCAGGCTACCGGTATGGCCGAGCTCCGCCTTCAGGGCGTTGCGGTCCGCGGGCGGGGCACTCTCCGGCTTGAGCCAGGCAGTCACCAGCAGGTAGGCGATGTAGGCCACCACCAGCAGCAGGCCGGGAATCAATGCCCCGACGAACAGATCGCCCACCGAGACGGTCCTGGGGCTCCACACGCCCATGGCCAGCTGGGCCTGCTGGTAGGCGTTGGAGAGCACGTCGCCGAGCAGCACCAGGGCGATGGAGGGAGGAATGATCTGACCCAGGGTGCCGGTGGCGCAGATGCTGCCGGTCGCAAGCTGCGGCGAGTAGCCGCGCTTGAGCATGGTGGGCAGCGACAGCAGGCCCATGGTCACCACGGTGGCGCCGACGATGCCGGTGGAGGCGGCCAGCAGCATGCCCACCAGCACCACCGAGATGCCCAGCCCCCCGCGCAGCGAGCCGAAGGCCATCGCCATGGCGTCGAGCAGGGTCTCGGCGACCCGCGACTTCTCCAGCAGCACCCCCATCAGCACGAACAGCGGCACGGCGAGTAGCGTCTGGTTGGTCATGATGCCGTAGAGCCGGTTGGGCATGGCGCTCATGTAGCGTGCCTCGAAGGGCACCGGCACGCCCATCGACAGCAGCAGGTGGCCAAGACCGGCGAAGATCAGCGCCGTGCCGGCCAGCGCCAGGGCCACCGGGTAGCCCAGCATCAGCACCGCGCAGACGGTGAGGAACAGGAACAGCGGCATGAACTCGAGCAGGGCTTCCACGTCAGAGCACCTCCCTGTGCTCGGGTCGCTGCCCGGCGCCTGGCCGCGCAGGATCATCACCTGGCGGATCAGCTGGGCGATGCCCTGGATGAGCAGCAGCGCCATCATCACCAGGATCAGCGACTTGAGCAGATAGACCCGGGAATTCCGCCGTCCGGAGAACGCTCGAGAATCGCCCAGCTGCTGCGCACATAGCCAAAGCTACCGATGGCGATGAACAGCGTTACCGGAATCAGCAGGAAGAGGGTGCCGCAGAGGTCGATCCAGGCACGGCCGCGCTCGGAGAGCTTGCGGTAGAAGATATCCACCCGCACGTGGCCGTCGTGGCGCAGGGTCCAGGCCGCGCCGAGCATGAATACCATGGCGTGCATGTACATCACCGACTCCTGCATCACCACGCTGTGGATGCCAAGGGCGTAGCGCATCACCACGATGGCGAACTGCACCAGCATCATGACGATCACCAGCCAGGCAATGGCTCGGCCAACGACCTCGGTAATGCCGTCGAGCCAGGCGAGCAGGACCGGTTCACGGTTCGCGGAAGGCATGGGAAAATTCCGTCCAGAAGCCAAACAGGGTGGGCATCATCGCCGATTCGCCGCGGGGCGTCATCCCTGTCTCTCAACGCCCTCGGGGCCGGCGGTCAGTGGCCTTCCCCCTTGAGTCGGGCGGTGAGGGTCTGCAGGCAGGCCGCCGGCAGCGCCACGTCCACGGCGATGGGCAGATGATCCGAGAAGAGGTGATCGAGCACCCGCACGTCGCTGGCCTCCAGGGAGTGGGAGAGCAGGATGTGGTCGAGGGCGCGGCGCGGCTGCCAGGAGGGGTAGCTGAGCAGCGGGCGCACGGGGTGCAGCGGCAGCGAGGCGCAGAACCGCGAGTGGGTGTGCAGCTGCTCGGGAGTGCAGTTGAGATCGCCCATCACCACCACATGGCGCAGCGGCTGGATGATCTCGCTGAGGTAGTCGAGCTGGCGCACCCGGCCACGGTGGCTCAGCGCCAGGTGGGCGACGAACAGGTGCAGGGCGTCCGGTCCGTCGCCGTAGCGGGCGTGGATGGCGCCGCGCCCGGGGAGGGTGCCGGGTAGGCGATGCTCCTCGATATGCGTCGGCTTCAGGCGCGACAGCAGGCCGTTGCTGTGCTGGGCGAAGCGGCCCAGGTTACGGTTGAGCTGCTGAAAGTGGTGGGGAAAGCCGCCGCGACTGGCGAGGTACTCCACCTGGTTGACGTGGCTGGAACGAAAGCTGCCGCCGTCGACCTCCTGGAGGCCGACGATGTCGAAGCGTCCCAGCACCTCGCTGACCATGTCCAGGCGCCGCTGGCGCCTGGGATGTGGCAGCAGGTGCTGCCAGCTGCGGGTCAGGTAGTGGTGGTAGGCCGAGGTCTGAATGCCGACCTGCAGGTTGAAGGTGAGCAGTTTCAGATGGCCGCCGTCGAGCGGCGGCGTCTTGGCGTCGGCCAGGTGTGACAGCTCAGTCTGCACGGCTTACTCGTTGCGTTCCTGGCGCACCCTGTCGATCAGGGCGTCGGCGATCTGCGGCATGTTCTCCAGGCTGCCGGCACTCGAGGGCGTGACCCGGTAGCGGCCGTCGACCACCAGCGCCGGCACGCCCATCAGCTGCATGGCGCGCATGCGGGCATGGGCCTGGTTGACCTTGGCCTTGACCGCGAAGGCGTCTAGCGCCTGGCGAGCCTCATCCTCGCTCACGCCGTAGTCGGTGAAGAAGGCGGCGATGTCGTCGCTGGCGGTCAGGTTGCGGCCCTCTTCGTGGATGGCGTGGAAGATGTCGGCGTGGGCGTCCTCGAGAATGCCGAGCTCCTCGGCGGCAAAATAGACCGCGGCGTGGGTGTTCCAGTCGCCGCCCATGGTGGCCGGCAGGTGAAGCACCTCGACGTCGTCGTCCAGGGTCTCGTACCAGGCGGTGACCGCGCCCTGCAGGTTGTAGCAGTGGGGGCAGCCGTACCAGAAGGCCTCGGTGACTTCGATCTTGTCGGCGTCGACGCGGGTCTCGACCGGCTCGCTGATCACCTCGTAGTGCTGGCCTTCCACCAGGTTGCTGGCAAGGGCAGCCGCCGACATGCCGAGGCCGGCGACGGCGAGCATGGCGGACGTCACGATATGAGAGGGCTTGAACATGCGGGAATCACTCCTTGGATTTTCCGGGGCGCTCGTGCCGGGGCGGTCGCCCGATGGCGGCCGAGTCGCTGACTTGGAGCGCGGTCGGAGCCGAGGGTTCCGCCGGGGCCGCAAACGCCGAAGGCGGCCGCTGGGCCGCCTTCGACGCGCTGGCCGGTAGGCCATCAGCGAATGCGGCTAGCTCAGTGCAGGCCAAGAATATAGTTGGCCACGGCTTCCATGTCGGCATCGCTCATCTTGGCGGCGATATCGCGCATGATGTTGTTGGGGTCGTTGGCCCGCTCGCCGGAAGCATAGTCCTGCAGGGTGGCCACGGTGTACTCGGCGAACTGGCCGGAGAGCGCCGGGTAGACGGCGGAGTTGATCCCTTCGCCGCTGGGGGTGTGGCAGGCCGCGCAGGCGGGGATGCCCTTGGACATGTCCCCGGAGCGGTAGAGCTCCTGGCCGCGGGCGATCAGTTCGTCGTCCGGGTCGGCCTGACCGACGTGGGCCTCCTGCTCGGCGTAGAAGGCGGCCACGTCCCAGGCGTCCTGGTCGGAGAAGTCGTCCACCTGGCCGACCATTTCCGGTACCAGCCGGTGGCCGTCGCGGATGTCAATGATCTGCTTGGCGGTATAGGACATCTGTTGGCCGGCGAGATGCGGGAAGGAGGACGCCGGGCTGATGCCGGTCTCGCCGTGACAGGCGGCGCAGGGCTGTGCCAGTTCGCGGCCGGCGGCCGGGTCGGCGTCTGCTTCCAGGTCCGCGTGGGCGGCGCCGACGGCGCCCATGGTAAGTGCCAGGCTTGCCAGTAACTTTCTCATCGCTAATCCACTATGCCGTTGTGTTATTTACCGGTACGCACCCTGGGTGCCCCGCCCAAGGGAACACTGCACAAATGCTTGCGCGAGCGAATCGCTGCGTTGCGCGGTGCCGAAGCGTCGGACCGTCGGAATCCTCACATATACCCCATATGCTCCGGTTCCTGTGCTCCGTGCGCCTTGCGCTTCATCTCGCTCAGCGATTTGTTCAGCGCTCCCCCAAGTCCCTCAACTTCCAGGCCGGGTGCCCTGCCGCCTGGCGCGCCGAGCGAATCGGTCGCTGCCGGCGAGAGCACGGTGGTACACTAGCGTGCCCCAGGTCGCAGACAAAAGACACGGCATTATAACGAAACAAGCTCGCGTCGGGAATGCAGGCCACGCATCCCGCCGGCGCGGGCGCTTCTCTCTTCGGCAGGACCTCGACGCATGTCACGACTTCATTACCCCGCCGCGCGCTTCATGACCAGCGCGCCGAGCCTCGCCCAGTGCCCGCCCGACCAGGGCGCCGAGGTGGCCTTCGCTGGGCGCTCCAACGCCGGCAAGTCCAGCGCCATCAACGCCATTACCCGCCAGAAGGCCCTGGCGCGAACCTCGCGTACCCCGGGGCGCACGCAGCTGATCAATTTCTTCGCGCTGGGGGACGATGAATCCCGGCGCCTCGTCGACCTGCCCGGTTACGGCTATGCCAAGGTGCCCGAGGCAGTCAAGCGCGAGTGGCAGCAGCACCTCGCCGACTATCTGCGCGCCCGCCGCTCGCTGCGCGGGGTGGTGCTGGTGATGGACGTGCGCCACCCGCTGACCGAGTTCGACCAGACGCTGCTGGGCTGGGCGGATGACCAGGACATGCCGGTGCACATCCTGCTCACCAAGTCCGACAAGCTGAAGTCCGGCGCGGCCAAGGGCGCACTGCAGCAGGTGCGCAGTCGGCTGCGGGAGTGGGAGGACCTGGTGAGCCTGCAGCTGTTCTCCTCGCTGAAGCGCCAGGGCATCGACGAGACCTGCGCACGGCTGGACGACTGGCTGCTGGGCGCTGATTAGCGGGGGAGAGGTGGGGCTATCCTGGCGGCAGGCCCCGAGGTGTCGGACCATTGCGAGGGCGCTGTCCTTGGAAAAGCCCCTCGCGAGGCCCCGCCCCCAGCGCTTCTCGCTATGCGTTAGCGCTGCCGCTCCAGCCAGCGGATCAGCGCAGGCAGTTTACGAACGTGGTTCAGGCGGTGAATGCCCGATGGCAGGGGCTGGTCATCCACATGGGGTGAGATCCAGGCGACCCGCATGCCCAGCCGCCGGGCCGGCTCGACGTCTTCGCGCCAGGAGTCGCCCACGTGCAGCGCCCGAGAGGGGTGGTGCCGAGTCGCGCCAGCGCCGCCAGGAAGGGCCGCGGGTCGGGCTTGGGGGCGAGGATTTCCCCGGCGGCGATGGCCACCGGGAAGTGTTCGCCTAGCGCCAGGCGGGAGACATCGACGTTACCGTTGGTGATGCTGGCCAGTGGGTAGCGGCGCCCCAGTTCGGCAAGCAGCGGGGCGACCTCGGGGTAGGGGGTGACCCGGTGGCGCAGGGTCATGAAGGTCGCCATGGCGGCGCCGGCCCAGTGCCGGGCCGAGGCGGCGTCCAGGCCATAGTCGCCCAGTAGCGCCAGCAGCGCCTGCTCGCGCAGCCAGGTGAAGTCGCCGCGGCGCAGCGGGTGAGCCTCGGCCAGCCGGCGGCGACGGGCCACGAAGGCCTCCAGCGGGTAGCGCTCGGCGAAGCGCTCGGCCGGCGGCTGACCGCGTTCTGCCAGCCAGGCGGCCAGGGCCTGGTCGAGCCAGTCGTAGTGGCCAAGCTCGGTGTCGAGCATCACCTGCTGGTTGTCCCACAGGGTGTCGTCGAGGTCGAAGGTCAGCGCCTCCAGGGGGTGGTCGGGCATGGCGGTTACTCGGTGGCGTCGGCGTCTCGGCGGCGGGCACGGGGGTGGGCCGCATCGTAGCTGGCGGCCAGGTGCTGCCAGTCGAGCCGGGTATAGACCTGGGTGGTGGCGAGGTGGGCGTGGCCCAGCAGCTCCTGGACGGCGCGCAGGTCATGGCTCGATTCCAGCAGGTGGCTGGCGAAGGAGTGGCGCAGGCGGTGGGGGTGCAGGTGCTCGGCCAGCCCGCGACGCCGGGCCAGCTCGGCCAGGCGCTTCTGGATGGCGCGGTGGCCCAGACGCCGCCCCCGGGCGCCCACGAACAGCGCCGATTCACTCGGCGGCGCCAGGGCCCCGCGGATGGCCTGCCAGGCGTCGAGCGCGGCCCGGGCGCGGCGGCCCACCGGCACCTGGCGCGGTTTGCCGCCCTTGCCCCGCACCCGGACCCGCTGCGGCTGCAGGTCGTCCAGGTCCAGGCCGGCGAGCTCGGCGAGCCGTAGCCCGCTGGAGTAGAACAGTTCGAGCATGGCCTGGTCGCGCACCGCCAGCGGCGAGCCGTCGTGGGGCGTATCGAGAAGTGGCTGAGCTGGTCGGCGTCCAGCGGTTTGGGCAGGTGGGCGGGCTGGCGCGGGGTGGGCACCAGCGCGACCGGGTTATGGGGCAGCTGCCCGGCCTTCACCAGCCCCTCGGCGAAGCGCGACAGCGCCGCCCGGCGCCGGGCCAGGCTACGTGGGGCAAGGCCGCGGGCGCGTTCGCTGCCCAGGAAGCGGCGCACCAGCGGCGCGCTCAGCTCGGCGCCATCGGTGACGCCGTGGCGCGCCATGAAGTCGCACAGTGCCTCCAGGTCGCGGCGATAGGCGGCCAGGGTGGCGGGGCTGGCGGTGCATGCCAGCTCGCCGAGGCAGGCGTCGACCTGGTCGCGCAGCGGCGCTTCAGCCATGGGGGCCGGGACGCAGCACCAGGCGGGCCAGCACGTCGCTCAGGTACTCGGTGAACAGGGTGTCCATGCTGGCCCGGAAGTGGTCCGGGTCGGGGCTGGCCAGCACCAGGTAGCCCAGCGGCTCGCCCAGGGTCAACCGTGCCAGGGCGCAGGAACCGGCCTGGCGCGGCGCCTCGACATGGGGCAGCAGACGGCTCCAGTCGGTGGGCGTCAGGCGGGTGCAGCGGCTGGCGCGGCCGTCGAGCAGGGCGGCCAGGCGCTGGCTGGCATGCTCGTCGAGGATCTGACGGGGCGGCTGGGGAGGACGGGGTTCCCGGTCGGTGAGGCTGGCCGGACACCACAGGGCGACGGCCGGGGTCTGGAAGCTCTCGGCCATCTGGGTGGCCAGGGCCTGGCCCAGGGCGTCGGCGTCCTCCGCCTCGAGCAGCGCCAGCACCAGCTCCCGAGTGCGCCGGAACTGGACCTCGTTGTGGCGGGCCGATTCCAGCAGCTGTTCGAGCCGCCACTCGGCCTGCTCGGCGCGGCGCCGCAGGTCGAAGACCAGGCGCTCGAGCAGCGAGGTGGCGCCCTGCGCCTCGGGATGGGGCACCTTGAGCTGCTGCAGCAGCCCTTCGCGGCCGATGAAGAAGTCCGGGTGGCGGGCCAGCCACTCGGCCACCCGGTCGGGTCCAGGGTCTTGCGCGGTTCGGGGACGGCTCGGGACATGGAGACTCCTTGATCAGCTCGGGCAGCGCTCAGCTCAGGGCGACGCGTCCATCGAAGACACGCTCGGCGGGGCCGGTCATGCGCAGGGGGCATCCGGGGCGGGCCACTCGATATGCAGGGTGCCGCCGGGCAGGTGAACGGTGACGGGGCTCTCCAGCACCCCCTGGCGGATGCCGCAGGCCGCGGCGGCGCAGGCGCCGGTGCCGCAGGCCAGGGTCTCGCCGCTGCCGCGTTCGTAGACCCTCAGGCGGATCTCGTGGGGCGTGACCACCTGCATGAAGCCCGCGTTGACCCGCTTGGGGAAGCGCGGGTGCGCCTCGATGGCCGGCCCCAGGCGCGCCACCGGGGCGCACTCGACGTCGTCCACCCGCAGCACCGCGTGGGGATTGCCCAGGGAGACCGCGCCGATTTCCAGGCGCTCGCCGTCGACTTCCAGCACATGCCGGGGGCGGTCTTCGTCGGCCTCGAAGGGTAGGGCCGCAGGCTCGAAGCGCGGCACGCCCATGTCCACGGTCACCTGGCCGTCGCCCTCGACCAGCAGGGTGAGCGGGCCGCCGGCGGTCTCCACGCGGATCTCGTGCTTGTGGGTCAGGCGCTGGTCGCGCACGAAGCGTGCGAAGCAGCGCGCGCCGTTGCCGCAGTTTTCCACCTCGCTGCCGTCGGCATTAAAGATGCGGTAGCGAAAGTCCATGTCGGGGCTGCGCGGCGGCTCGACGACCAGCAGCTGGTCGAAGCCGATGCCGAAGCGGCGGTCCGCCAGCTGGCGGATCTGCTCGTCGCGCAGGCGGGCGCGCTGGGTGACCAAGTCGACCACCATGAAGTCGTTGCCCAGGCCATGCATCTTGGTGAAGTGCAGCAGCATCAGCGGGACTCCCCGTCGGCCCGCGGCGGCGCCTCGGGCAGCAGCGACTCGCCGGCCCAGAGCGCCTCGAGGCGCTCGCGACGGCGCACCACATGGTAGTGGTCGCCGTCTACCATCACCTCGGCGGGGCGGGGGCGGCTGTTGTAGTTGGAGGCCATGACGAAGCCGTAGGCGCCGGCGGAGCGCACCGCCAGCAGGTCGCCCTCGGCGATGGCGAGCTCTCGCTCCTTGCCCAGGAAGTCGCCGGTTTCGCAGACCGGGCCCACCACGTCGTAGGTGGCACTGTCGCGTGCCCGACGGGTGTCCACCGGGAGGATCGCCTGCCAGGCCTGGTAGAGCGCCGGGCGGATCAGGTCGTTCATGCCCGCGTCGACGATGGCGAAGTTCTTGGTCTCGCCGGGCTTGAGGTACTCGACCCGGGTCAGCAGCACGCCGGCGTTGGCGGCGATGGAACGGCCCGGCTCGAACAGCAGGGTCAGGTGCTCGCCGCCCTGCCACTGGGCCAGGCGCTCGAGCAGCGAGGCGGCGTAGTCGAAGGGTGCCGGCGGGCGCTCGTCGCGATAGGGCACGCCGAGTCCGCCGCCCAGGTCCAGGTGCTCGATGTGGATGCCGCGCTCGGCCAGGCGCTCGAGCAGCACCAGCAGGCGGTCCAGGGCGTCCAGGAAGGGCGCCAGTTCGGTGAGCTGGGAGCCGATATGGCAGTCCAGGCCCACCACCTTCAGGTGGGGCAGGCCGGCCGCCAGCTCGTAGACCGCCAGCGCCTCGTCCACCGGGATGCCGAACTTGTTATCCTTGAGGCCGGTGGAGATATAGGGGTGAGTGCCGGCGTCCACGTCCGGGTTGACGCGCAGCGACACCAGCGCCACCCGGCCCAGCCGTTCGGCCACGGCGTTGAGGCGCTCGAGCTCGGGGCGCGACTCGACGTTGAAGCACTTGATGCCCACTTCCAGGGCGCGGGCCATCTCGGCCTGCTGCTTGGCCACCCCGGAGAACACCACCTTGGCCGGGTCGCCGCCGGCGGCCAGCACCCGCTCCAGCTCGCCGACCGAGACGATATCGAAGCCGGCGCCGAGCCGGGCGAGCAGGCCCAGCACCGCCAGGTTGGAATTGGCCTTCACTGCGTAGCAGATCAGGTGCGGATGGCTGCCCAGCGCTTCGGTATAGGCGCGAAAGTGGCGGGCCAGGGTCGCCTTGGAGTAGACGTAGCAGGGCGTGCCGATCTCCTCGGCCACCCGCAGCAGAGGCACTTCCTCGCCGTAGAGCACGCCGTCGCGATATGCAAAGTGGTCCATGGTCAGCCCTTCTCGCGGATTTCTGTGTCGGAGGGCGCGGCGGCTGCACTGCCGCGCCCGGCGGTCGCCTCGTCATCGGGCAGGAAGAGCGGACCCTTCTGGCCGCAGCCGGCCAGCAGCAGACCGGCGGTCAGCGCCAGCGCAGCCAGGGCAAGCCGGCTCATGGGCGCGCGTCCCCTCGCAGGGCGGCCAGCGCCTCCCGGGCGCGCTGGGCGGCGGCGCGCACCTGGTCGGGGGCGGTGCCGCCGATATGGTTGCGGGCCGCCACCGAGCCCTCCAGGGTCAGCACCTCGAAGACATCCGCTTCGATGACGTCGGAGAACTGGCGCAGCTCCTCGAGGCTCATCTCGGAGAGGTCTTTCTGCTCGCGCAGGCCGAAGGCCACCGACTGGCCGACGATTTCATGGGCGTCGCGGAAGGCTACGCCGCGGCGTACCAGGTAGTCGGCCAGATCGGTGGCGGTAGAGAAGCCGCGGCGCGCGGCCTCGACCATGTTCGCCTGTCGTGCCTCGATGGCCGGCACCATATCGGCGAACGCCTTGAGGCAGTCCTTGACGGTGTCCAGGGTGTCGAACAGCGGCTCCTTGTCTTCCTGGTTGTCCTTGTTGTAGGCCAGCGGCTGGGACTTCATCAGGGTCAGCAGGCCGATCAGGTGGCCGTAGACGCGCCCGGTCTTGCCGCGCACCAGCTCGGGCACGTCGGGGTTCTTCTTCTGCGGCATGATCGAACTGCCGGTGCAGAAGCGGTCGGGCAGGTCGATGAAGTCGAACTGGGCGCTGGTCCACAGCACCAGCTCCTCGCTCATCCGCGACAGGTGCATCAGCAGGATGCTGGCGAAGCCGGTGAACTCGATGGCGAAGTCGCGATCGCTGACCGCATCCAGCGAATTCTCCGCCGGACGCTCGAAGCCCAGCAGCTCGGCGGTGACGTGGCGGTCGATGGGGTAGGTGGTGCCGGCCAGCGCCGCGGCGCCCAAGGGCATCACGTTGACCCGGCGACGGCAGTCGAGCAGGCGCTCGTGATCGCGGGCGAGCATCTCCTGCCAGGCCAGCAGGTGGTGGCCGAAGGTCACCGGCTGGGCGGTCTGCAGGTGGGTGAAGCCGGGCATGATGGTGTCGGCCTCGCGGTCGGCCAGTTCGATCAGCCCCTCGCGCAGGCGGCGGAGCTCGGTCTCCACCACGTCGATCTCGTCGCGCAGGAACAGGCGGATGTCGGTGGCCACCTGGTCGTTGCGCGAGCGCCCGGTGTGCAGCTTCTTGCCGGTGATGCCGATCTTGTCGGTGAGCCGCGCCTCGATGTTCATGTGAACGTCTTCCAGTGCCACCGACCACTGGAAGGTGTCGGCCTCGATCTCGCCGCGAATCTCGGTAAGCCCGGTGACGATGGCGTCGCGCTCGGCCTCGGTCAGCACACCCACCCGCGCCAGCATGGTGGCGTGGGCGATGGAGCCCTGAATGTCCTGCAGGGCGAGGCGCTGATCGAAATCCACCGAGGCGGTGAAGCGTTCGACGAAGGCGTCGGTGGGTTCGCTGAAGCGACCGCCCCAGGCCTGGTTGGTGCCGGGGTTTTTGGGACTAGAGCTCATCGGCGTGGGCATCCTGCATGGTTTATGCTGTGTCGTTCATGGGTGGCGCCGCCGCGCCCCCGGGTCATGGTCTGGCAGTGTACCAGAGTCGACGAGGCTGGCGAGGGGCCGCCCGCGCGCCGCCGGCGAATGGGGGCGAGTTTTCCTGCCCCCTCTGGTGCTTTATGATGGCTCTCATCGACCGCGATCGTGACCGTTTGCGGCGTCAACAGCCAAGCGGGCCCGGGCGGGCCCAACATGCATGGGGAGAACCACGTGCGATCCATCAGTACGCTGCGTATTGCCACCCGCAAGAGTCAACTGGCCATGTGGCAGGCCGAACATGTTCGCGACTTGCTCATGGCCCAGCACCCGGGGCTGGAGGTGGAGCTGGTGGCGATGTCCACCCGTGGTGACAAGATCCTCGACACCCCGCTGGCCAAGGTCGGCGGCAAGGGGCTGTTCGTCAAGGAGCTGGAGGAGGCGATTCTCGACGGTCGCGCCGACATCGCCGTGCACTCCATGAAGGACGTGCCCATGCACTTCCCCGAGGGGCTCGGGCTGTCGGTGATCCTGGCCGGTGCCGAGCCCACCGACGCCTTCGTCTCCAACCACTACGCCTCGCTGGACGAGCTGCCGGAGGGGTCGCGCATCGGCACCTCCAGCCTGCGTCGTGGCCTGCAGATGCGCGAGGCGCGCCCCGACCTGGAGGTGCTCAGCCTGCGCGGCAACGTTCAGACCCGGCTGGGCAAGCTGGATGACGGCGAGTTCGACGCCATCCTGCTGGCCACCTCGGGCCTCAAGCGCCTGGGGCTCGAGGATCGCATCGCCATGGAGCTCCCGCCGGAGGTGTGTCTGCCGGCCTGTGGCCAGGGGGCGCTGGGCATCGAGTGCCGCATCCATGATCCCGACCTGGTGGCCCTGCTGACCCCCCTGGACGACCCCATCACCGCCACCCGGGTGCGCGCCGAGCGGGCCATGAACACCCGCCTGGAGGGCGGCTGCCAGGTGCCCATCGGTGGCTATGCCAGCTTCGAGAACGACGGCCAGACCCTCTGGCTGCGGGCGTTGGTGGGCAATCCGGAGGGGACCGAGGTGCTACGCGCCGAGGGGCGTGGCTCCATCCATGAGCCGGAGGCGCTGGGCATCCGCGTGGCCGAGGAGCTGCTGGATCAGGGCGCTGGCGAGATCCTGGCGCAGGTCTACGGCGCCGGCTGATGCCCGGGTCTCCGCCGGTTTTGATCTGCCGCCCCGGCGCCCGCGCCGGGGCTCTGGCCGAGGCCATCGAGGCCGCCGGTTTTGCGGTGGCCCGGCTCGAGGCCATGACCCTGGAGCCGCTGCCCGAGACCCCGGCGATGCGGGCCGCCTGGCTCGACTTCGATCACTTTCACAAGGTGGTGGTGGTCAGCCCCTTTGCCGCCGAGTGTCTTCACGATGCCCTGGATCGCTACTGGCCGCAGCTGCCGGTGGGCATCGACTACTACGCGGTGGGGGGCGCCACCGCCGAGACGCTGCATGCCCGGCTGGGCGTGCGCGTGCACGTGCCTCCGCCCCGGGCCGGAGAGGACACCAGCGAGGCGCTGCTGACGCTCGGCTCGCTGCGCGAGCTCGACGGCCAGCGGGTGCTGCTGGTGGCCGGCGAAGGCGGTCGTGCCCTGCTCGCCGAGACCCTCACCGAGCGCGGCGCGCGCGTCACCCGCCTGGCGGCCTACCGGCGCCGCCTGGAGACGCCCTCCCCGACATGCAGTCCCGTCTCGCCGATGGCGATTTCCGTGCCCTGGTGGTCAGCAGCGGAGAATTGCTGGAACATCTGGCAAGATGGAGTACCGAGACCACCTTGAACCAACCGCTAATCGTGTCCAGTCGCCGTTTGGCTACACTGGCCTACGACTTGGGGTTTCGCACACTCGTGGTGGCGCCGGGCGCCACGCCGGCCGCACTGGCCGAGGCGGTGGCGGAGGCCTGTGCCTCCGCGGATGCCGATGTCGATCACGACGATCTCGAAAAGGGCTAGCGACAGATGAGCAAACAATCAAACGAGCAGGATGAACAGAAGGTGCCATCCGGCGAGTCACAGGGCGGCAAGGGGCAAGAGACCTCTGCCGCGGATAAAAGTGGCGCCGGATCGGGCAAGAATCGCTCCCGCCAGCGCGGCAAATCGTCGCAGCAGAGCGGCAATGATAAACCGCAGAGTGCCCCGCCGACCCCTTCGGGATCGCCCCGTGAGACAGCGGCCAACGCCAAGTCGAGCGACGCCAAGCCGGCGGAAAGCAAGCCGGCAGAGAGCAAGTCGGCAGAGAGCAAGTCGGCAGAGGCCGAGCAAAAGCCGGCCGGCGCCGCCGCCGAGGGTGCCAAGTCCGCTGCCGGTGATAAGGCCGCGACCGACGCGTCCAAGCCGCAGGCCGCCGACACCTCTGACCAGAAAGCCGCGGCCGACAGGCCCAAGGCGGCTGGCGCCGGTGGTAGCCAGGAGGCACCGCCCCCGCCGCCCCCGACAGCCCAGGGGGGCGGCAAGGGCGGCGGCAAGATGGGCGGGCTGGCCCTGGTGCTGGTGCTGGTGCTGGCCATCGCCGCGGGGATGTTCGCCCTGCAGGCCTGGCAGCGGCTGGATGCCCAGCAGCAGCGCCTGGCCGAGCTGGAGACCCGTACCGCCGACGCCGCCACGGCCGAGTCGCTTGGCGAGCTCGAGAGTCGCCTCGAGGCCCGCCTGGCCGAAGGCGAGAGCGAGCGCGACGCCGAGATGGCCGAGGCGCTGGAGGGGATGCAGCGCGAGTTCGCCAGCTATCGCGGCGAGGTCGATACCGCCCTGGACCAGGTGCTGGACGAGCTCTCCCGCGAGCAGCAGGCCGACGAGCGCGAGTGGCTCCACGCCGAGGCCGCCTACCTGCTGCGCCTGGCCAACCAGCGGCTGCAGTTGGAGCGTGACGTGGACGGCGCCGCGGCGCTGCTGCGCACCGCCGATGCGCGCCTGAGCGAAGCCGAGAATCCCGCGCTGCTCTCCATCCGCCGCGCCATCGCCTCGGAGCTGGCGATTCTGGAGAGCGTGCCCCAGGTCGACCGCACCGGCCTCTACCTGGCGCTGAACGCCCAGCAGGAGCGCCTGGCCACTCTGCCGCTGTCCCGTGAGCTCGAGGAGATCCCGGCGCGCTCCGGCATCGAGGAAGCCCCGCCGGCGGCTGGCAGCAGCAGCTGTCGCGCTTCGGTCAGGAGCTGCGTGACCTGGTGGTCATCCGCCATCACGACGAGGCCCTGGAAGGCCTGATCTCCCCCGAGCAGGAGTCCTACCTGCGCCAGAGCGCCCGGCTGGTGCTGGAGCAGGCGCAGCTGGCGCTGCTCAAGGAAGAGCAGGACCTCTATGAGGCCAGCCTCGACAAGGCGCTGACCCTGATCGACGGCTACTACGATACCGAGCGTGACGAGGTGCAGTCGGTGATGGCCCGCCTCGAGTCGCTCAAGGCCGAAACCATCCGCCCCGAGCTGCCGGACATCAGCGGCTCCCAGCAGGCGCTGGCGACCTTCATCGAACGTCGTTTCGGTTCGCGCGGCGAACAGGGAGATGACGCATGAGAAAGCTGCTACTGATCGTTGTCGTAGGCCTCGCGCTGGGTGCCTTCTTCGGCCAGCTGATGGTCTCGGTGCCCGGCTACTGGCTGGTGCGGGTCGGCGAGACCTCCTATCAGACCTCCTTCTGGTTCGGTCTGGTGCTGCTGCTGATGGCCTTTTTCGTGCTGCATTTCGCCCTGCGCCTGCTGATGCGCCTGAACCGGCCGGTCAGCCGGCTCAAGGTGTGGAATAGTCGCACCCGCCATCGCAATGCCATGAAGCGCACCGTGCGCGGCCTGGTGGCGCTGGCCGAGGGGCGCTGGAAGCACGCCGAGAAATCGCTGGTGAAGTCCGCCGACGACTCCGGTACGCCGCTGGTCAACTACCTCTCGGCGGCGCTAGCGGCGCACTACCAGGGGCGCTACGACCAGGCCGATACCCTGCTCAAGCGAGCCCATCTCAGCACCGACGGGGCGGAGACCGCCGTGGGCCTGATGCAGGCCCAGCTGATGCTCGACCGCCAGCAGTACGAGGAGGCGCTGGCCGCCTTGACCCGGCTCGATCGCCAGATGCCCAACCATCCCCAGGTGCTCAAGCAGCTCAAGCAGGCCTACCTCAGCGTCAGCGACTGGGACGGGCTGCGTCGACTGATGCCGCGGCTTGCCGCCCGCCAGCTGATCTCGCCGGAGGAGCGCAGCCAGCTGGAGCGACGCGCCTATAAGGAGCTGCTGGCCCGGGAGGCCCGCGATCCGAGCAACGTCGAGCGGGTGCGCAGCCTGTGGGCCGACATGCCCGATGCGCTGCGCAGCGACGTCGAGCTGGTGGTGCTCTACGCCGAGGCGCTGGTGCGGAGCAACGAGGAGGGCATCGCCGAGCGCTTGCTGCGCCATTCGCTGAAGGAGCACTGGGACAGCCGACTGGTGCTGCGCTACGGCCTGCTCAACGTCGACCCGGCGCGCCAGCTGGTGCATGCCGAGAAGTGGCTGCAGGAGCGCCCCAACGATCCGGATCTGCTGCTCACCCTGGGGCGGCTGGCGCTGCGCAACGCCTACTGGGGCAAGGCCCAGGAGTACTTCGAGGCGAGCCAGCGTCAGCGTCCCAGCGGCGTGGTGTGCGCCGAGCTGGCGCGACTGTTCGCCAATCTGGGCGAGCACAACAAGAGCCAGCTCGACTATCGCCAGAGCGTCGAGCTGCTCGACAAGTCGCTGCCCTCGCTGCCGCAGCCCGACGATCAGGCGGCCACGGCGCTGGCCGGCAAGAAGAAGGCGAGCTGATCTTGCGGCCCGGTGCCCCGTCGGGGCACCGGATAAGGGGAAATGGAAAGGGGCGCTACGGCGCCCCTTTCGCGTGGATGGCTGGGCAGCCGGCAGGCACCGGCCGCCCGGGCTCAGACCTCGTCGTCGTAGTCGCCCTTGAACTCGGGGTTGGGCTTGGCGCGCGGGTCCTCCTCGCCGGTGCGGCTCTGGTCAGCGGAGCGCGGTTGTCCGTCGGGGCGGCCGTCGATATCGAAGCTCTGCTGCATGACCCGCAGGTTGGCGGGTGGCGCCTCGGCTTCCTTGCCCACCCCGAAGTAGAGGGTGGTGTGGGGGAAGGGAATCTCGATGCCCTTGGTGTCGAAGTGCAGCTTGACCAGGCGGTTGTAGGCGCGCCCCACGGCCCACTGCATGCCCGGCACGGTCTTGATGCGCACCCGGATGTTGACCGAGCTGTCGGCGAGTGCCGTGACGCCGGCCACCTCTAGCGGGGCGAGAATGTTCATCTTGTGGTCGTCGCTGGCGGCGAGCTCGTCGAAGGCCTCGCGCAGGGCGACGATCGCCTCGTCGATGCTCTCGCGGTAGGCGATGCCGTATTCGCCGACGTGGTAGCCGAACTCGCGCATGTAGTTGGAGACGGTGTCCACGCTGGAGAAGGGCACGATGTGGTAGGTGCCGTTGAGGTCGCGGATGCCCACCGAGCGAATGCTCAGCCGTTCGGCGACCCCGGTGACGCCGCCGACGGTGACCACGTCGCCGGTGTTCATGGCGTTTTCTACCTGGATGAAGATCCCGGTGATGATGTCCTGGACCAGCTTCTGGGCGCCGAAGCCGATGGCCAGACCCAGCACGCCGGCACCGGCGATCAGCGGCCCGATATTGATGCCGATCTCGGCCAGCACGATCATGGTGGTGATGGTCACCACCGCAATCGCCAGGGCGTTGCGGAACAGGGTCAGCAGCGTCTTGGCGCGCGCCGAGGGCTCGCCGGTGCCGGTCTCGGGGTTGAGCTTGTGCTCGATCAGGCTGGCCAGCCCGATCCACACCCCGATGGCAATCACCAGGATGATGGCGACGCCGACCAGCTTGGCGATCAGGCCGCGGCCCGGCTCGGAGGCGTACCAGCCGGCCAGGTCGAAGGCGCCCCAGGCGTCGAGCACCAGCATCGCCACGGCGATCAGGATCAGGGTGCGCAGGGCGCGCAGCATGTTGGGCACATAGGCGTTGAGCCGCGGCTCGAGCAGCGGCAGCTTGCGCCGCAGGTCGTCGGAGAGGCGGATGCGCCGGCCGATGGTCTGGGTCAGCAGGGTCGAGACCAGGATCCCGGCCACCACCGCCACCAGGGTCTTGAGCGTGGCGGTAAGCACGAAGGGCAGGGCGTCCGCCGGCCGGGTCAGGGTTAGCACCAGCACCATCAGGAAGTAGACCAGCGCAAACAGGTGCCAGGTGCGGGCGAACAGCTGCAGCGTCACCCGGGTGGCGGTGAAGCCGCTGCGGGACGCCAGTTCGTCGATGTTGTCGCGGATGCGGGTGCGATTCTTGAGCACCACGGCGACCGCATAGAAGAAGGCGCCGAACATGATCAGGGTGCCCACGCCCTGCCCCAGGGCCGGCGAGACGTAGAAGTTGGTCAGCGGCACCACCACCATCAGACCGTAGCCCACCAGGCCGATCAGGCGGGCCAGCCAGCGATTCCAGTAGGAGGCCTCGGCGGCCGAGATCGGCAGTAGACGCAGCCCCTCGTAGCGCGAGGAGAACAGCATGCGCACTGCGGCCTTGAGCAGCTCGATCACCAGGAAGGCGTTGAGGAACAGCGAAGCGCGGGTGGAGAGCTCGCCGGTCTCGCCCACGGCGAAGGTGGCGATCAGGTTGCCGCCCACATAGGCCAGCGCCACGACCAGCACGTCGATGACCGCCGCCAGGGCGACGCAGAGCACCAGCCGCAGCACCGGGGTGAGGCCGTCGCCGTGCAGCGACCAGCCGCTGATGCGGGTGAACAGCGGCCTGGCCAGGCGTCGGAAGCCGACGAACAGCACGAAGGTGGCGAGGATCACCAGGCCCAGGTTGATGGCCGCGGTGGTGAAAGCGGCCATGTCGAAGGCCACGGCCTCCTCGTCGGGGCTGAAGATGCCGGTCACGATGCCGGCCAGGTGCTGCAGTTCGCCGCCGATATCGCTGACCACGCGGCTGGTCAGTTCGGCCAGCTGCCTGGGCAGCGATACCTCCTCGGGCTCCTGGCCACTGGGGGGCGTGGCCTCGGTAGCCGGAGAGTCCCCGGCCTGCTGGCGCAGCTGGTCGATCAGCTGCTGGCGGGTCGTCTCGTCCTCGAGCAGGTCGGCCAGGGTCGAGTAGGCCGGGCCGTTGGCAGGCTCGGCCGGTTGCGCCAGGGCGGGTGTGGCGGCCATCAGGGCCAGCAGCAGGCAGCCGATGAGCCAGGGGAGTAGTCGCGTCGTGATCACGCAGTGACCTCCTTCTCGTGCGTGTGGGCGGAAGCGCCGGCGCTTCACCGGCTCATGATACGGGCTTTGCCGCCGAGCGACGAACCGCACGTCGGTTTTTGCCTATGCAATGATTGTACAATGCTAGCAGGCTGTGTCATATTGAGGGTGTGCCATCCCCTTGGCATCAATCCCCAAGCAGTATCCTCGACACTTCAGCCACCCATCCCCCGGGTGGCTTTTTTTGCGTTCATCGCAGGCTGATCTGGAGGGGTGGGGCTGGGTGCCGGGCAGTCAGGTCCGGCACCCGGGGGAGGGGTTAGTCGCTCGAGCGGGCCGAGACCCAGGCGCCCGCATCGGGGATGGTCATCTCGTAGGCCTCTGTCAGCCAGGGGGAGCTGATCAGAAAGTCGGCGCTGGCGGCGTTGCAGGCCACCGGCACGTTCCACAGCGCGGCCAGGCGCAACAACGCCTTGACGTCGGGGTCATGGGGCTGAGGAGCGAAGGGGTCCCAGAAGAAGATCAGCAGGTCGAGGCGCTGCTCGGCGATCCGGGTGCCGATCTGCTGATCACCCCCCAGCGGTCCGCTGAGCAGCCCCTCCACATCGAGTCCCAGTGCCGTGGCGACCCGCCCGGCGGTGGTGCCGGTGCCGGTCAGCTCGTGGTCGGCGAGGGTGTCGCGCCAGCGCGCGGCCCACTCCAGCAGCTCCTCCTTCTTGCCATCGTGGGCGATCAGCGCAATGCGCTTGCGGGCTGGCAGGGTGCGCTGCACCGTTCGCGGTGGGCGTTGCTCAGTCATGATCCGTCACCTCGAGTATCTTCAGGGTATTGGTGCCGCCGTGGGCGTTCATGTGATCGCCGCGGGTCAGGATGACACGATCCCCCGGCTCGGCCACGCCCTGCTCGACCAGCAGCGCCAGGGCCCGGGCGTTGAGCTCGGTGGGGGCCATCTCGCTGGTGTCGAAGGGCAGCGAGACCACCCCGCGATAGAGCGCCATGCGCCGCTGGGCGATGGGGCTGTGGGCCAGGCCGACGATGGGCAGCCCCGAGCGAATCCGCGAGGCGATCAGCGGCGTGTAGCCGGTGGCGGTCATGCAGGCAATGGCCGCCACGCCCTGGAGGTGGTTGGCGGCGTACATGGCGGAGAGCGCGATGGTCTCGTCCACCTGGGAGAAGCCCTCGTGGATGCGGTGGCCCGAGGCCTGGGCGACCCGCTCCCGCTCGGCGCCCAGGCAGACCCGGTTCATCGCCTCGATGGTCTCCACCGGGAAGTCGCCGGCGGCGGTCTCGGCGGAGAGCATCACCGCGTCGGTGGCGTCGAGCACGGCGTTGGCCACGTCGAACACCTCGGCCCGGGTGGGCAGGGGGATTCGATCATCGACTCCATCATCTGGGTGGCGGTGATCACCGCCCGGTTGAGGGCGCGGGCGCGCTTGATGATGCGCTTCTGGGTGCCGATCAGCTTCTCGTCGCCGATCTCCACGCCGAGGTCGCCGCGGGCCACCATCACCGCCTCGCTGGCCTCGATGATGCCGTCCAGGGTGGCGTCGTCGGCCACCGCCTCGGCACGCTCCAGCTTGGCCACCAGGCCGATCTCCTTCCCGGCCTCGCCGAGCAGCGCGCGGGCTTCGGCCATGTCGGCGGCGGAGCGCGGAAACGACACCGCCAGGTAGTCCACGCCGATCTCCACGGCGGTCGCCAGGTCCTCGCGGTCCTTGTCGGTGAGCGCCGGGGCCGAGAGGCCGCCGCCCTGCTTGTTGATGCCCTTGTTGTTGGAGAGCTTGCCGCCCACCGTGACGGTGGTGTGGACCTCGCGGCCGGCGATGCGCTCGACCTGGAGTACCAGGCGGCCGTCGTCGAGCAGCAGCCGGTCGCCGGGGGCCACGTCGTCGACCAGCGCCTGGTAGTCGCAGCCGACCCGGGTGTCGTCGCCGGCCTCGCCATCGAGCGCCATATCGAGGATGAAGGGGGCGCCCTCCTGGAGGGTAACGGCGCCGTCGCGGAAGCGGGCGATGCGGATCTTGGGCCCCTGCAGGTCGCCCAGGGCGGCCACGCTCTTGCCCAGGCGGTCGGCGATCTCGCGGACCCGGGCCAGGCGCTGGCGGTGGTCGTCGGGGGCGCCGTGGGAGAAGTTGAGGCGCACCACGTCGACGCCGGCGGCGATCATCGCCTCGAGGACGCCGTCGCGGTCGCTGGCGGGTCCCAGGGTGGCGACGATCTTGGTACGGCGAATGGGGGATGCGGCAGTTGGTTCGGCATGTTGGCGCCTCCTTGAGAAGGGGGATGTCGTCAGACTACAACGATACCGGCTTCATGGTAAGTTTACTACATTATTGTGGGCGCCTGTCGCGCCCTGTCGCCTTGCCCGGCGCATCGGATTTGCTAGCCTGTATGCTAGAAGGCTGGAGAGGAGGGGGCGGTGGTGTGATGCAGTGACCAGGCGGTTATGTCGTAAAGTTACTAAAAAAATCTTGAGTCCCTGAGCGGTTTGCGTCACATTGTGGGTCATATAACCAAGAGCCGCAGGCTGCCCAGCCGGCATCCCCGATGCCCGATCTCTGCCCACCGGCTCTGCCCTACCTTGGAACGCTACTCAGAGACGCTCTGGAGGAGAGAGGATATGACGCTCAAGATTGCCATCAACGGCTTCGGTCGCATCGGCCGCAACGTGCTGCGTGCTCTGTACGAAAACGGCTACCGTAACCGCGTGCAGGTGGTGGCCATCAACGACCTGGGGGATCCGGCGCTCAACGCCCACCTGCTGCGTCACGACACCGTGCATGGCCACTTCCCCTTCAAGGTGGAGCACGACGAGGAGAGCCTGAGCGTGGACGGCGACCGCATCGCCATCCTCTCCGAGCGCGACCCGGCCGCGCTGCCCTGGACTTCGCTGGAGGTCGATCTGGTGATGGAGTGCACGGGGCTCTTCACCAAGCGTGACGCCGCCGCCAAGCACCTGGAGGCCGGTGCCAAGCGGGTGCTGATCTCCGCGCCAAGCCCGGACGCCGACGCCACCGTGGTCTACGGGGTCAACGAGGACGTGCTTACCGCTGAGCACCGGGTGGTCTCCAACGCCTCCTGCACCACCAACTGCCTGGCGCCGATCGCCCAGGCGCTCAGCGAGAGCGTGGGCATCGAGAACGGCCTGATGACCACGGTGCACGCCTACACCAACGACCAGAACCTCTCCGACGTCTACCACAGCGACCCCTACCGGGCGCGCAGCGCCACCCACTCGATGATTCCCACCAAGACCGGGGCCGCCGCCGCCGTGGGGCTGGTGCTGCCCGAGCTGGCCGGCAAGTTCGACGGCCTAGCCGTGCGGGTGCCGGTGATCAACGTCTCCCTGGTCGACCTGGTGTTCACCGCCAGCCGCGATACCTCCCAGGAAGAGATCAACGCCATCGTGGCCAAGGCCGCCGAAGCGTCCCCGGTGCTGGCGGTCAACGCTCAGCCGCTGGTCTCCATCGATTTCAACCACGACCCCAACTCCTCCACCTTCGATGCCAATCACACCCGGGTGAATGGCCGCCTGGTCAAGATCATGGCCTGGTACGACAACGAGTGGGGCTTCTCCAACCGCATGCTCGACACCGCCCTGGCCATGCAGGCGGCGGCCGAGGCCAAGCGTGCGGTGGCCTGAGGGGGAAGCCGCTTTGCCGTGAGCGCCGCCCACGAGGAGGTCGGGCGGCGCCGTGTCGGATGGCGAGGGGTCAGCCGGGAATTTGCCAGGTTGCCGGGCACTCGTGGCGCCAGAACAGCCGCTGGGCGGTGCTGGCGTTGCGCCGCTCGGCGACCACCGTCTTCCCTTCGCTTAGGGCGGCGAGCAGGGCATCGCTGTAATGGCGCACGGTGAGTAGCGCCAGGTCGCGCTGGGTGGTCACCGTGTAGTCCTGGGCCAGGTCGGAGAGCAGCGACTCAAGGGGCTCGGGTTTGTGGTCGACCACCAGCCGTAGGCGCATGGCCTCGACGTCGAGCAGGTTGGCATGCAGGCCGGCAGCGGCAAGCCGGGTGAGGATATCGGCCTGGCGCGACTCGTCGATGAAGCTGAAGTCGCTGGGCTGGATATCGATCAGCAGCTGGTCGTCGCGCAGGATGAAGGCCGGGCGTCGGTCGCCTTCGCCCGGCTCGGGGCCGATGTGGCTGGGCGGGGCGTCGAGGTCGACGAAGGAGCGCACGATCAGCGGGATGCCCTTGCGCTGCAGCGGTGCCAGGGTGCGGGGATGGATGACCTTGGCGCCGTACCAGGTCTGTTCGACGGCCTCGGCATAGCTGAGACGCGCGAGCTGCACGGCATGGTCGAAGCGTCGCGGGTCGGCATTGAACACCCCGGGACATCCTTCCAGATCGTCACGTCCTCGGCGTCGAGGCAGTGGGCGAGGATGGCGGCGCTGAAGTCCGAGCCCTCGCGGCCCAGGGTCGTGGCGAGCCCCTCGCGGGTGCCGCCGATGAAGCCCTGGGTGATCCACAGCCTGCCGTCGTCGAGGTTGAGCGAGCGCAGCCGCTCGGCGGTGGTCTCCCAGTCGATGTTGGCCGCCTGATGCCGGTTGTCGGTGACGATCAGCTCGCGGGCGTCGCACCACTCGGTGGCGATGCCGCAGTGGTTTAGCCAGGCGGCCACCAGGCGGGTGGACAGCAGTTCGCCGAAGCAGACGGTCTGATCGTAGTGGAGCGAGTATGCCTCCTGCCGGTAGCGCTGATGGCGCGCATGAAGCTCGTCGAACAGGGTGCCGATGCGCTGCGCCACGGGCTCGGCGGCGTCGCCGAGCAGCTCGCGGGCCACGCTCAGATGGTGCTCCTTGAGCGCGTCGAACCGTTGGCGGTAGTCGTCGTCGGCCCCCGAGCGGGCGGCGGCCAGCAGCGCCTCGAGGCCGTTGGTGGTCTTGCCCATGGCGGAGACCACGACCGCCAGCGGGCGGCTGTCGTGGCTGCCAAGCAGGTGGGCCAGATGGCGAATGGCGTCGGCGTCCTGGATGGAGGCGCCGCCGAACTTGTAGATACGTGTCATGATAGGGTCCCTTGCTGGATCGCTATGCCTCTACCTTGCGGGAAAATGGTGGGAGGGGAAGGCGTTGCCACAGCGACGGCTGGCAGGATGTAACTGCCGTCGCAGAAACGAAAAGAGCCCCCGAAGGGGCTCGCAGTGCGTTGTGGCCGAAGCGCGCCGATCAGCTCAGCCGCTGCATGTAGTCCACGTAGCCGAAGGTCCGGACCGTTCGCACCGCTCGGGTCGACTCGTCGATGCGACAGATCGACGGCAGGCGGATGCCGTTGAAGGTGGTGGTCTTGACCATGGTGTAGTGGGCCATGTCGGTGAACACCAGGCGGTCGCCGATCGCCAGTGGCCGGTCGAACGAATAGTCACCGACCACGTCGCCGGCGAGACAGGTGGGGCCGCCCAGCCGGTAGCTGTGGGCCTTCTCGCCCGGCTCACCCGCACCGATGATCTCCGGCCGATAGGGCATCTCCAGCACGTCGGGCATGTGCGCGGTGGCCGAGGTGTCGAGGATGGCGATGGGGCCGTCATTCTCGACGATATCCAGCACCGAGCAGACCAGGTAGCCGGTATTCAGCGCGATCGCCTCACCGGGCTCCAGGTAGACGGTGAGGTGCGGATGGCGCGCCTTGAAGTCGCGCACCAGCCGCACCAGCCGCTCGACGTCGTAGTCGTCGCGGGTGATATGGTGGCCGCCGCCGAAGTTGACCCACTTGAGGCTGCCCAGATAGTGGCCGAACTTGGCTTCGAAGGCCGCCAGGGTCGCCTCCAGGTCGTCGCTGTTCTGCTCGCACAGGGTGTGAAAGTGCAGCCCCTCGAGCCCCTCCAGATCCGCCGGCGCCAGGTCCCTGGCCCGGGTGCCGAGCCGCGAGCCCGGCGCGCAGGGGTCGTAGAGCGGTACCGCCCCGGTGGAGTGCTCCGGATTGACCCGCAGTCCGCAGGAGACCCGGCGCGGCGCGTCCGCGATGGTCTCGCGGAAGCGCCGCCACTGGCCCGGGGAGTTGAAGCTCAGGTGGTCCGCGTAGCGCAGCACCACCGCCATCTCCTCCTCGGTGAAGGCCGGCGAGTAGCAGTGCACCTCGCCGCCGAAGGCCTCCGCTCCCAGGCGCGCCTCGTCCTGGCCGCTGGAGGTGGTGCCCACCAGGTACTGGCGCACCAGCGGGAAGGTATCCCACATGGCGAAGCCCTTCAGCGCCAGCAGGATACGCGCGCCGCTGCGCGCCTGAACCTGTCCGAGCAGTTCCAGGTTCTTGCGCAGCAGGGCGTCGTCCACCACATAGGCCGGTGAGGGGCAGGCCCGGACATTAAAGTCCAGGCCCTGCTCGCGTGCGTTCGCCATGACTCAGGCCAGCGGGTCGTGGTCGGGGTCGAGCTCGACCACCTGCCAGGGCAGGCCCATCTCGCCGATGCGCGCCATGAAGGGGTCCGGGTCGAGCTGCTCGACGTTGAACACGCCTTTGCCCTTCCAGATGCCTTCCAGCATCAGCATGGCGCCGGTCACCGCCGGCACGCCGGTGGTGTAGGAGATCGCCTGGGACTTGACCTCCTCAAAGCACTTCTCGTGGTCGCAAATGTTGTAGATATGCACCTTGCGACGCTTACCGTCCTTGATGCCGTCGGCAATGATGCCGATGTTGGTCTTGCCCTTGGTGCGCGGGCCCAGCGAGGCCGGGTCGGGCAGCACCGCCTTGAGGAACTCCAGCGGGGCGATCTCGGCATCGCCGACCTTGATCGGCTCGATGCGGGTCATGCCGACGTTCTCGAGCACCTTGAGGTGGGTGATGTACTTGTCGGAGAAGGTCATCCAGAAGCGGATGCGCTCCAGGCCCTTGATGTTCTGGCTGAGGGACTCGAGCTCCTCGTGGTAGAGCAGGTAGATGTCCTTCTCGCCGATGCCGTCGAAGTCGAACTTGCGCTTCTCGGCCAGTGGCGCGGTCTCCTTCCACTCGCCCTTCTCCCAGTAGCGCCCCTTCGCGGTGATCTCACGAATGTTGATCTCCGGGTTGAAGTTGGTGGCGAAGGGGTAGCCGTGGTCGCCGCCGTTGGCGTCCAGAATGTCGATGCGGTGGATCTCGTCGAACAGGTTCTTCTGGGCGTAGGCGCAGTAGATGTTGGTCATGCCCGGGTCGAAGCCGCAGCCCAGGGTGGCCATGTTGCCGGCCTCGGCGTAGCGGTCCTGGAAGGCCCACTGCTCCTTGTACTCGAACTTGGCCTCGTCGGGGTGCTCGTAGTTGGCGGTATCCAGGTAGGGCACGCCGGTGCGCAGGCATGCCTCCATGATGGTCAGGTCCTGATAGGGCAGCGCCACGTGGATCAACACGTCGGGCTGGAACGACTCGATCAGCGTGACCAGGTCATCGACGCTGTCGGCGTCCACCTGGGCGGTCTGGATCGGGCGATCCAACTGGGCGGCGATGGCCTGGCACTTGGCCTCGTTGCGGCTGGCCAGCAGGATCTCGCTGAAGACCTCGGGATGCTGGGCGCACTTGTGGGTGACGACGCCACCGACGCCACCGGCGCCGACAATCAGGACTTTGCTCATGGGGGTTCGGATCCAGATCGGGAAAATTCAATAGTGGTAGGGTCTTATCGGTAGTGGGCCGCGACAGCGCACCCCGACCCGATGCCACCCCGGTCTCGCTCTCGCCCAGGTCCTGTCTCAGGCCCGGCGAATGGGCGCAGATAATGGCCCCCCCTGAGGCTGCTCGCAAGTGCTTTTCGCGTCAAGTGTTAGACTAAAGTGCAGATGTCGTGAGGAGGGTGCCAAGGTGCTGGAGCATGAAAAGACCATCATGGCCTTCGATGAGCTGGGCCGCGAGTACATCATCGACATGTACGTCAGCGCACGGGACCTCGGCGACCTGCCGCATGCGGGCGCCACGGGCGAGGAGCCGGCCTCCTTCAGGACCCGGGATGGCCATACCGTGACCCACCTGGGCGGAGGCGAATTCTCGGTGCGGGTGCCGGGCGGGGACGACGCGGTGATCGTGCGCACCGACGACTCCGAGCTCGTGTGAGTTGCCCAGGGCCCAGCCGTTCGCTGTCGCGCTGGCGGCAGGCTGGTGCCAAGAAACGAAAAAAGCACCCGTAGGTGCTTGATTCGCTTGCTTGATTGGTGGAGGCGGCGTCTACCGAATTTAGGGTATAAGTAGTTGTTTCTAAAAGAGCTTTTTTCTGTGTATGATTTGCATGCCCCCTAATGTGCCCCCGGATGCGTTGGATAGCCAGCCCACTACTCATGGACACGATAGACCTCGAATCAGATGGCAATCTCAAGCTGTTTAGCATCATTTTCACTTGATGAGGCATACACCACACAGCCAGGATGTCAAAAATAGTGTAAAATCAGAGTAAGCCCATCACACACCAAAATGGTAAGTCATTGAAATGAATAGAAAACTTGGCGATGCGCCTCTGGTGCATGCTGTGCTTACATTCGAATTCTCAAGCCTATCTCAGCTTGATCGACTTATCGAGGAGGATGTGACTAGCCTTCATGATAGCATGATACGATTAGGTCATGAGGATCTGATAGAGTCTAACTATAATATTACTGAGCATCAGATAGACACCAAAACGAATCAGCTCTTGACGAAGAGCTCTTCTGTTAAAAGAACAGTATTTCGTGCCTCTAAAGAAATGAGCATAGTTGAAATTAACAGTGATAAGCTCATTTTCAAGACTAGTGACTATCATGGGCATGAGCGCTTCTTTGAGGTATTCGAATCAGTAGTGAGAGCGATGGAGGAATACTCAAGCCAGTTTAGAAGTTGTCTTATGAAGAGCATAACCCTTCGCTATGTGGATGCTATAACTCCCACGAATGGCTATGTGTTAGAAGACTTCTTAGATAACTTTAAGCCGGTGAGCGTTCCGTTAGATAATGATCTTCAGAAGTCGAGCAAAATTTCATATTTTACTAAGACCAGTGAGTGTTCATACTTGATTAGTGAAATGGAAGAAGTTTCACCAAGAAATGGCCGAGTAATTAAGCTTCTGCCTATCGACTTGATGGAAAAAGATAAGCGCTGTGCAATGCGCCTCCCCAAAAAGGACGCATGGGAAAATCTTGGAGAAAAAAACTATGCTGTGTTTGATATTAAGCATGTCCATACATTTGAGGCAAGTCCCAAATACCAGAAAGATGTATTAATGGAAACAATTAGGGATTTACATAAGCCAACTAGCGATATTTTTTGGAGCACACTTTCTGAGATAGCAAAAAAGAGTATGACATTCAGGAGGGGTGAGTTATGTTGAACACGAACGTATATGCTGCAGCGATAATGCTGCCAATTTCACTCGCATCTTCAAACTTCATTGAAGATAATGAAATCACTCCGTTCGATGAGCGGTATGAGTACGAAAGGGCGTTTGAGGCTAAGATCGACCAAGGAAGTGATTGGGTTCCTTTTTCAACAGCTCTGCCAGTTAAAGGGTTATTCGGTAAAGCGCTTAGTTACCAAGATAAAGTCAAAGAGATAAGGTCTAAGACAGGTATTTCTAATGGTGACTTGGGTAAACTTTTGGGTGTTTCAAGGCAGACAATCTACAATTATTTAGACCCAGAGAAATCTGGACCTGAGAAGCAGGCGGTGAGGCGCAGGGTCGACGAAATTTATGCAGCTGCAGTAAGTATTTCAGAAATTTTTGACGTTCCAGCAGGCTCCTTGGTTAAAAATTATTCATATAACGGGAAGACATTATTCCAATTGCTGGAAGAAGATTATTTTGATTTGGATGAGATCGTTGCAACGGCGGAGGCTATAGCTAGTACAATTAATTTGTCGTCGCAGCCATCTACATCTGATGGAGTGCACGGGCAAAGAACGCTCGACGATCTAACTCTCCAGGCTTAAAAAGGAAGTTTGTATGGAAGGGTGTCAGGAGAGTTTTGGTAAAAGGCTTCTTGGGGAGCTTAACGTTAGGCAAGGTTGCTGTCTTGACCCATCTGTAGTATCGCAAGAAAAAGAGATACATGGATAGACTCTCGAAGCATCGGGAAGTATAGACATGTTAATGCAAAAAATAAGATTAAAGACACCTATGTGCTCGCTGTGCTTTCTCAGGATTGTGATATTTCTTGTGCCAGCGATTCTGACGACCCATGCATTGAAGTTGCTGTATTCTTTCCAGTACGAAAAGTCTCGGATGGGGTGGCTTATGCAAAAAGTGTTAGAAGGTTGCAGCTGAACTTTAACTCTTCATGGTATGAGACAAAGCCAAACTTAATAATCCACGTTAGCAAGGAAGACTTGTATGCAGCATATAAAGATCACCGTGGGGCGATATATGAGTTGAGTGACGAAAATAGAGAGTCCTTGATTAGATGGAGAACGTCTAGGTATCTTAGACCAGGGCTGCCAGATCAGTTTTGCCATCATTACCTCCCTGTGCTTGGAGATATACAAGTTGAATTGGAGAAAGAAAATTTCAAGTTAGATGGAGCTCGGAGCTGTGTAAGAGCACTGTATATCTATCTTGATTCGCTGGAGGAGAAGGATAGTTACGTATTTTCAATTTTCGCACTACTTCATGACGATGCTAGTAATGACATGTATTCTGCAGTCATGGACTTAATCGAAGATAAATGTCATCTGTTGTCGGACCAGTCTGGTTACGAAATTTGGGGCCAGGGTGCGTTTGTCGGTTACCCTAAAAATGTCACTTTGGCTTTCATTTCTCAGCATATGAAGATTAATCTAGATTACCTCTCTCTTAGAGATGGTGATGTTGACGTAGATGGTGAGTATTAGCCTGCTGATACTATGTGCCATTGTTGTAAGTTCCTGTGTGGTTCGGCTATAGTATCGACGTGTCATCCTATAGCCGTCCATAGTTCTTATAATATTAAGACATGGTCCTTTATCTAAGTAATCGCTCTCATGTTCAGTTTTCCTTGTTTGTCATGGCATTGTTATTAACGTGGAATTTATATTGTAGGGAATATTGACTTATAGTCTATAAGTTTTCTCATGAAGTCTGGGGAGTCTGAAGGCCTGTCTTGCCAGATGGCTAACGTTTCCTAATGTAACTATTAAGGGGTAAACTCTCCATTTGAATGAAAAATTATTTCTGCCACCCGGTCCAAGGCTGACAAGGAAGTGCTACTGCTATAGCATGTGATCCTCAGAGTTTAGAGGAGTGAGGCTTGCTCCCATTCTCTGACATCATAGGAGCTGTAGTAGATGCAAATGCTGATCAGAAAAAGGGCTGTGCTGGAGAGAACAGCGTTAAGTAATACTTCACTATATCGTCTGATTGCGAAAGGCGAATTCCCTAAGCCTATTAAGCTTGGGCCGCGTGCTGTGGCGTGGGTTGAAGAAGATATCCAAGAGTGGATAGAGTCGCGGATTGCAGCTTCTCGTTGAACTGAAAATGTAAGCTCTGTTTGGTTGGCTTGTTCGTCAATTGCACAGGAGATAGAAATACGGCATACCGAGGGCTAAGGGTTTTTAATGAGCCCTGCCTTTCTTTTTACAACCTTCCCATTCTTGTCTTTTACTTCAATGAATCCATAATCTCCGGATGCTTCCAGGATCTTAATAATGGTTCCTGTTGTGATGGAGCGTCCTAAGATGTTCTTTGCTTCTTGAGTTATGGCATTCGCGGAACTATATGCGCCTGACCTGGCAAGGTTGATTATAATCTGAGCGTCTTCTTCTGGTGTCTTTCGAGCTAGCGTTTTTGGCCTTTTTGATTTCTCCTCAAACGCGGTGCTGTCTCCATTTTTGTAGTCTTCTAGCTGACCTTTCCATTTGTGGAATTGATTGGGGTGAATTCCCACTCCAAGACAGGCTTGTCGAATGCTCCGTCCCGACCTGATAAGACGATCGATTTCCTCCACGTTGCGTCGTTTGGCAATGGCGCTGAAGCGGCGTGGTGGGGCCATACATCTTTCTCCAGACATGCGAGACATACGGGCTTCTCTGAACACTAAATGTACGTGGTAATGTTAGGTACAGTGTTGTGTGTAGGATCTCAGTTTAACGCATCTGGCGACTCATGAGAAGCATGGCACCCGGTGGTAGACATCCAAAGGCATTCAATACGGATGCCTTGGCTGAAGCTATGGTAGTAGTCCTATCCAATCATGTTAGAGAGGTAGTGAATAGTGGGGTTTGCTAAAGAATGTCTGAGTCTTTCTGTTAATGATGGTGCGCTGGAAGAGTTCAGGAATCAATGTATGTTGGAGAGCTATGTCGAGTTCTTGAAGGGACATGGTTGGAAATACTTCATAACCTTGAATTTTAGGAGAGAAGTAAAAGAGGCTCGCGCGCAAGAAATCTCGGCGCGCTTTGTGAAGTCGCTTAATATTAGAATTTTTGGTGGTCGGTCCCGTAAGGCGGTAAGAATAGCTGTGTCGATAGAAAAGAATTTTTCCGGTGGTTACCATCTTCATATTCTGGCGGAAGATCCATCGCCTAGAATAGAAAGAAAAGAAAAGCGTGATGGTTTTGTTTTTCGTGATGTGGTTAAGGAGTGCTGGCAAAATGCTGATGCCTCTACAGCTATGGTTACATTGTCTTCGCCAGACAATAGGTCATGGTTCCAAGTTATCGAAAGCGAGGACAGTGTGATTCGATATATCTTAAAGGAGATGAGGCGAGGGCGGTTCGATTGTCTCCAAACAAATATAGTCAATCTCAATGGTCAAAGAAATATATAATAATAATCCATCTGTTGGGTGTATATGGTTCCTTGGGTTTGTCTGCTGGCCTTACTTTCAGGTTCAGCAGATAACATCGTTGTGATCATGAATGCTTCAAAAAGGAGGTCTGCCAAATTCGTAATACTTCTCTACGCGTTATTGGCTACCCAGCCGAAACCCGATCAGATGTTAATGATTAATGCTTTTCTTTGCTTTTGTAGTCATCAATTACACTTGAGATTCGATCAAGGATTGTGGAGAAGCTGCTAAAGTCTATGCTGTTGCACTTCTTGGCTATGACATCTCTAGCAAATGCCTGCTTTCCGTAAGTCTTGGCTCCACTAACCTCATTGCTAGGATTGAATTTTTTCCCATTTAAAACAGTGCTCAGGGTCGCTTTGTCAAAATAGTCCTCAATAGCTGTGTTTTGACTTCCTTTGATGTCGGGAATTGCAATAACATAGAGATTGTTGTTTATATGGTAGAAGCTTTCGCTTCCGCTGATGTCTTTCTTAAATCCACAGAGCTTCTTGATGCAGCTAAATATTTTTTTTGAGCCACTATCATTGTCGATTAAGATGATAACAGGATGCACTTTTCCTGGTGCCTTAATCTCTTTACATCTTTTCTCGTAGTCCGAGATGAATTTTCTCAAGTTGTCGCTTCCGCCTCTCAATCCTAGAAGCCGACCTTTTTGACTGTCCCCTCCTTTTGTCCTGGAGTATTTGAAAAAATCTACCTTATACGATATTTTATTATTTTTTATGTTGCAGAGCTTAGGATAAGCCTTGCCAAGAGATTTTATTGCGCACTTCAAGTATAGATTATCGGTTTTCCCTTCGCAGATTATTAGTGGCTTAAGTGGAGCGAAGCAGTATCTGTAAAAAGGAAATTTGAAAAGTCCTTTTCAAATGCAGATTTTTTATCGTGATCTTGAAGGCTGATGCTGTGAAGGTTTAATGTATGCCCGTTTTCTCGGACAAGATTGACGTGATCTATATAAGACAAGATTCCGTGAAGTTGATCAATGGAGCCAGGGACTAGATTTTCTTGATTCTTTGGAGGTAGGTGGAAACTCCCTTGCATTATAAGTGACCGTACCATAGCTCTTGCGAGCTTCCGATATTCACAGGGGGTGTTAATTATTTTGTTGGTAACAAGTCCGGTGACTTCTTGTCGAGAAAAGTCCAGCTGTAATCTGGTTTTGGAGTGGTTGATTTCAAATCCTGATCGTTCAACTATCTTTTCCACCGTTGGCGATAAAGCCCAGTTTCCTTTTGCATCGTTTATGGCGATTCTAGGTGGGAAGACTTTTTCGTTAGTTGATAACGAGATGTCATCAGCGTACCGTGTGTAGTAGCATTTATGTTTCCTGGCCAGATGGATTAGTCGAACGTCTAGTATGTGTCCGATTAGATTTGATATAACCGGAGAAGATGGAGAGCCTTGCGGTAGGGAGCTGTTATGGCATGCTATCTGCGCAATTATTGTGGCGACTTTCTCTTCCAGGAGGAATTTGTTGTTTTTTATAAAAAAGCCTCTAACCCTGCCAAAATTAATGCTTGGGAAAAAATCTTTCAAATCAAAATTAAGCACATACCTTTTGTTGCGATGATTTTTTGCATTTGTGATTGTTGACTTTTTTGGCTTGAAGCCATGGGAAGGCGATGCTTTATAGTCGTTGCCTCTTTCTATTTCATTGAGGCAGTCTTGTAAAAGGTTGGCTAAACTTTGTTGAAGTAGTTTCAGCCTTGGAGTGGGTGCATGAATAACCCTTTCCCCACCTGACGACTTTGGTATAGAGAATTGAGAATATTTTTCTTCTGGCGGTATTTTATAAACAATGTACGCCAGCATGCTTGGTTTATAGCCAAGAAGGTGAGCAAGGTCATTTAAGCTTGAGGATGATCTTAGGTTTTTTAGTTTAGACATTGGATCAACTGGCTAGATGTAGGAAGTGCTTGCAGACACTCTTACGCGTTCTAGGATTCATGGCGATCCTATCGGAGAGTGTCAAGGGCAGGGCCCCGGACATTACTTTCAATTGTCACGAAGCATGACAGCAAGTCTGTCTGCAAGCACAGGAATAGTTAATAATGATCAGTCACCGCCTGTCAAGATGATGTCGCCGGTAATTACGGATTGACGAATCAATCATGGTAATGCTAACTATTCTAGCTTCGAGCTAGAGTGGCCGTTTATCTCATCCGATGGCTATAGCAGCGCTGGAGCCGCTTCATCCTGACTCGATGATGCAGCTTTTGTCGGCAAGCCGCGCAAGCTATCCAAGTAATCTGCCCAAGCTTGTAGCATCTCTCTGCGCTGCTCAAGATGAGTGGTACGATTGTAGGCGCGACCATTGCTGTCCCTTACTGCATGAGCCAACTGCTGCTCAATGTAATGCTCAGGGTAGTTCAAGCGCTCCGCTAGGATCGTACGGGCCATAGCCCGAAAGCCGTGTCCGGTCATTTTATCCTTGAATCCCAGTGTCTTCAGAGCGGCGTTGACAGTGTTGTTGCTCATTGGACGCTTACTGCTGCGGATGCCGGGGAAGACGAATTCGGTGCGTCCTGTCAGGCCATGGAGGTCACGTAGGATTTCCACAGCTTGGATCGGCAGCGGAACGATATGAGGCTGGCCGGTCTTGCTGGCCTGAAAGGACCAAGTGGCTTCGTCAAGGCTAACGTCAGACCACTTCGCCTGGCGCAACTCGCCGGGGCGGGTGAAGACAAGGGGCGCCAGCTTCAGGGCGGCGATGGTGACCGGTTGGCCGCCGTAGCCGTCTATCGCCATTAGCAATTCGGCCACTTCCTTCGGATCGGTCAGAGCGGCATAGTGCTTGGCCTTGTTGGGGCGCAGGGCGCCGCGCAGGTCCGGGGTGGGGTCGCGTTCCACTCGGCCGGTGGAGATGCCGTAGCGAAAGACTTGGCCACATAGCGCCTTGACGCGGTGGGCAGTCTCGATATGCCCTCGCGTCTCGATACGTCGCAGGCATCCCAGCAGTTCGGGCGGCGTAATCTCGACAATAGGGCGTTTGCCAATGATGGGAAAGACATCGCGCTCCAGGCGGCGTTTGTTGCGTTGGTAGTGGTCAGGCACTACCTCATGCCGGTGGACCTGCTCCAGCCACTCGATAGCCACTGCCTCGAAGGTGTTGATGGCGGCCTGGTGGCCTAGATGTTTGGCGAGACGTTTGGCAGCGCTGGGATCGATGCATTGAGCTAGCTGGCGCTTGGCCTCGTCGCGGGCTTGCCTCGCATCCGCTAGAGAGACTTCGGGATAGACGCCGATGGCTAGCCGCTTCTCCTTGCCGGCGTGGCGGTACTTCATCCGCCAGTACTTACTGCCGGTGGGGGAGACTTCGAGGTAGAGGCCGCCACCGTCGGCCAACCTGAAGGTCTTGTCCTTGGGTTTGGCGTTGCGTACGGCAGTCGCGGACAGCTTGTTGGTCTGGCGGCTCACGGGGGGCACCTCGTGTTGGTGACGGCCTCATGCCCCCTTTCGGCAGTGCCAGATGTCCCATGAGTGGGGCAGTCCGCTGGCCAGGCAGGCGCTGACTGGCACGGGTTCTGGTAGTTTTGGGGGCATCAGGTGGTTGTCTTCGACGCTGTGCCCCCACATATGCCCCTTCAGATGGGGGCATGTCAAGGATCTCTCTGGGATCTCCTGGCAACAAAAAAGGGCCGTAAGGCCCTTTGTGAAGGGGTTTCTGGAGTTTTCTGGGATCTCCTGAAACCTGTATTTGGTGGAGGCGGCGGGGATCGAACCCGCGTCCGCCGGCACTCGCCCATTGGCTCTACATGCTTAGGTCCGTCTTTTGCTTTAACGCTGCTGACTCCGACGGGCAGGATTCAGCAACGCGATTCCTCGTCAGTTTTAACGGTTGGCGAGAGGACACCACCAACCGCGATCCCATCAGTCTTGGCTCGTATCCCCTCCGCGATGAATGGGCACATCGCTTTGGGGCCGGGCTAGAAGCTAACAGCGTTTAAGCTGCCAGCGCGCCCTGAGCGTAGTTGTCGTCGTTTGCGACTATTTAGTCGTGATGTTGGATTTACGAGATACATCACGCTCTCGGCATGCACCGCAGGGGTTGTCACCGGCGTCGAAGCCATGTCGCCCCCATAAGCGCCATCATATCAGATGGACGTCCTTGTGACACCTCAGGCCTTGACTTGTTCCCGCATGATGCGGCCCTTCTGCCGCTGCCAGTCGCGGTCCTTCTCGGTGGCCCGCTTGTCGTGGAGCTTCTTGCCGGTCACAAGCGCCAGCTCGCACTTCACCTTGTTGCCCTTCCAATAAAGCTTCAGGGGCACGCAGGTGTGACCCTTGTCCTGGGTGCGCGAGAAGATCTTGGCGATCTCCTTGCGGTGCAGCAGCAGCTTGCGGGTGCGCGTGGGGTCGGCGACCTCATGGGTGCTGGCGGTGTTGAGGGGCATGATATGACTGCCCAGCAGCCACGCCTCGCCGTCCTTGATCAGGATATAGGTGTCGGTGAGCTGGGCCTTGCCGGCGCGCAGGCTCTTCACCTCCCAGCCGGCCAGCACCAGGCCGGCCTCGAAGGTCTCGTTGATGTGGTACTCGAACTTTGCCTTCTTGTTCTGGGCGATGACGTTGCTGCCGGGACCCTTGCCCTTGCCTTTCTTGTTGGCCATGGAACCTCGTATCGTGTTCTGCCGATGGCGCCCCCCCCTTCGAACTGCGGGGAAGCGTGGTACCATTCAGGCGTGAAATAACGGCTCATGATACGCCCTGGGCACGGTGAAGTCAGCGGAGAGCGCAATGCCAACGGTCAATCGGTCCGCCCTGGTGCGGCACACCCCTAGGGACATGTTCGAACTGGTCAACGATTTCGAACGCTATCCGGAGTTCCTGCCGGGGTGTCGGCATGCGCGGCTGCTGGAGCGTGACGACTCCCACCTGATCGGCGAGATGACCCTGGGGCGCGCCGGTATTGAGCAGAGCTTCACTACCCGCAACGATCTGATCGAACCCGAGCGCATCGAGATGTCGCTGGTCAGCGGCCCCTTCAAGCGCCTGCGCGGACGCTGGCTGTTCTTGCCCATGGGCGACAACGCCTGCAAGGTCAGCCTGGAGCTGGAGTTCGAGTTCGCGAACCGCCTGCTGGGGATGGCCTTCGGCAAGCTGTTCCAGCAGGTGGCGGGGCAGCTGGTCGACTCTTTCACCCGTCGCGCCGATGACCTCTATGGCCGCTGAGGCAGCGGGTGCGCAGCGCCGGGTCGAGGTGGCCTTCGCCCTGCCCGAGAAGCAGCGGGTCATTGCCCTGACGGTGCCGGCGGGCACCACGGCGCGTCAGGCGGTGCTCCTGGCCGAGCTGCCACGGCACTTCCCCGAGGTCGCGGCGGAGACATTCCGGCAGGCCGATCTGGGAATCTTCGGCAAGCGGCTGCGCGACCCGGAGCACCAGGTGCTGCGCGAGGGGGATCGGGTCGAGGTCTACCGGCCGCTGAGCCTCGACCCCAAGCAGGCGCGTGCCCGGCGCGCCGCTCGCGGCGAAGGCTGACGGCAGGGCACCCGGCCAAGCGAGTGGCCCCCGGGCCGTCAGGGGTGTCGCGGGAATCAGAGTTCCAGAGCGTCGCCCGAGGCCGGCTCGCCGCCCTGGGGCAGGGTGCCGCCGGTGCGCGGGGTGGTTTCCGGGGCGGCCTCGGGCTGGGTGGCCGGCATGCCTTCGGTGGGGCTGGTGCCCTCGACGCTGGGGCCGATCCCGTCCTGAGGGCGCAGCTCGATGTCCCCGGTCATGTCCCCTTCCCGCTTGATATCGACCAGCTGGTTGTTGGCAAAGGTCAGGGTCACGCGGCGCTGCTGGACGTCGCCATAGGCCTCGTCAAGGCGGAAGACGTAGTCCCACTGGTTGGCATCGAAGGGCGCCTCGAGCAGCGGGCGGCCCATCACGCCGACCACCTGGTCGCGGCTCATGCCGGGCTGGAGCTGTTCGACCATGCCCTCGGTGAGATAGTTTCCCTGGGGCAGGTCACGCTTGTACACGCAGCCGGTGACCAGCGTCAGGGCAACGGAAAGGGTGACGGTTTTGATCAGCTTTTGCATTTGAGTCGGTTCTTCACTATCGTGGATTCGGTCGATCATACCCGACCCTACCTGATACTGCGAAGAGCGAACATGGCCGACCAGAACCATGAACTGCGCAAGGCGGGCCTCAAGGTCACCTTGCCGCGAGTGAAGATCCTGCAGATCCTCGAGAACGCCACCGGGCAGCACCACCTCAGTGCCGAGGACGTGTACAAGACCCTGCTCGACGCGGGAGAAGACGTGGGCCTGGCCACCGTCTATCGCGTGTTGACTCAGTTCGAGTCCGCCGGGCTGGTGATCCGTCACAATTTCGACGGCGGTCATGCGGTCTTCGAGATCTCCCAGGAAGAGCACCACGACCATATGGTGTGTCTGGAGAGCGGTGAGATCATCGAGTTCTTCGACGAGACCATCGAGCGGCGCCAGCAGGAGATCGCCGAGGAGCATGGCTTCGAGCTGGTGGACCATGCGCTGGTGCTCTATGTGCGCCCCAGGGGATCCCAGGCGACTCGTCCGGAAGGCATCCAGAAGAAGTAACTCGCGCGCCCGAATCGTCGCCCACCCCCTGGCTCGGATGAGCCGGGGGGGGTTCTGTGCTGGCCAGAAGATGGCTCAGTGATGGGCGCGCTGCTGACTGGCGTCGAGCATTTCCCGGGCGTGGGCCAGGGTGCGGTCGGAGAGGGTCACGCCGCCCAGCATCCGCGCCAGCTCGCTGACCCGGCCGGCCTCGTCCAGCAGCGCCATGCGGGTCAGGGTGGCATCGCGCCTGGCCTGCTTCTCGATGTGCAAGTGGTGGTGGGCCTGAGCCGCCACCTGGGGCAGATGGGTCACCGTCATCACCTGGCCGCCCTCGCCCAGCCGGCGCAGCAGCTGGCCGACGATCTCCGCCGTGGCCCCGGAGATGCCCACGTCCACCTCGTCGAACACCAGGCTGGGAATGGTCGAATGACGGGCGGCCACTACCTGGATCGCCAGGCTGATGCGTGACAGCTCGCCGCCCGAGGCGACCTTGGTCAGCGGGCGCGGCGGCTGCCCGGGGTTGGCGCTGATCAGGAAGCGCACGGCGTCCAGCCCCTCCGCCTGGGGGTGTCGAGCCCTTCCACCTCTACCTCGAAGCGCGCCTTGCCCATGGCCAGGAAGGTCAGCTGCTCCTGGACCGCCTTGCCGAAGCGCTTGGCGGCTTTGCGACGGGCCTCGCCCACGCGGCGGGCCTGGTCGCGCCAGGCGTCGCGCAGGGCCTCGACCTCGGCGCGCCGGGTCTCGAGGTCCTGGTCGCCGCCTTCCAGCCCCTCGAGCTCCTCGCCGAGCCGGCGATGCAGGGCGGGGAGCTCCTCGGGCATCACGTGGTGCTTGCGGGCGATGCGATGGACCTCGCCCAGGCGCGCCTCGACAAAGGCCAGGCGCTCTGGGTCCAACTCGGTGGTATCGACGAAGCGCTGCAGCTCGCGGGCCGCCTCCTCTACCTGAATGCGCGCCTCGCCCAGCATGGCCAGGGCCTCGGCCAGGCTGCCCTGCTGGTGGCCGGGCAGCGCGGAGAGCCGGCTGGTGGCCTGGTGCAGCAGCGACAGGGCGCCGCCCTCGTCGTGGTCGCAGCAGTCGGTGGCGAACTGCGCCTCACGCAGGGTCTCCTCGGCGTGGGCCAGCTGCTCCTGCTCCTGCTCCAGCCCCTCCAGCTCGTCATCGCCCAGGGCCAGGCCGTCGAGCTCCTCGACCTGGTAGCGCAGCAGCTGGCGACGGGCCTGGGCCTCGTCGCCGCTCTCCGCCAGCCGCTTGAGGCGCCGGCGCGCCTGTTGCCAGCGGCGAAAGGTCTCGGCCAGCTCGGCCACCGCCTGGCGCTGACCGGCGAAGTCGTCGAGCAGGCGCAGGTGCGTCTCCTCGCGCAGCAGCGCCTGGTGGGCGTGCTGGCCGTGAATTTCCACCAGATGCTCGCCCAGCGCCTTGAGGTCGGCGATGGTAGCCGGCTGGCCGTTGATCCAGGCCCGGGAGCGGCCGGCGGCGCTAACCGTGCGGCGCAGCAGGCAGTCGTCGTCGGGCAGCTCGCGCTCGGCAAGCCAGGCGCGGGCGGCGGGCAGCGCGGCGATATCGAAGCGGGCGCTGAGGTCGGCGCGCTCGGCGCCGTGGCGAACGCTGCCGGCGTCGGCGCGCTCGCCGAGGCACAGCCCCAGGGCGCCGAGCAGGATCGACTTGCCGGCGCCGGTTTCCCCGGTGATGGCGGTCATGCCGCCGGCCAGCTCCAGGTCAAGGGTGTCGACGATGGCATAGTCACGAATGGCTAGCTGAGTCAGCATCATTCTCCTCCCGGCGCTGGCTGAACGGCGTAGCTGGATATCCATACACGGATATTGAGTTTTTATACAGTAGTCCAGGGCGGCGCTCAATGCACGCGGTGCCATCCTCGCTGCCCATCCCTTGAGATTGTCGCCATGGCCCCCATATAGCCGGCAGATTGCAACGTGATTGCCACCCCGAATCATGCGCGGCCCGCGGGCCGACCTAGCGTTTCAGGAGATGCCCATGGCCAAAGAACCTCAGACCCCGCTGGATGACGAGCTGGCTCGTCACGAACAGGAGAGCGAGACCCCCGAGCAGGAGGCCGAGAGCCGCCTGGCCCAGGAGGAGCTCGAGGGCCTGGTCGAAGAGCAGGGCGAAACCTTCGATACCGAGGGCGCCAACCCCGAGGCCGAAGTGCTGGCGGCTCGGGTCGAAGAGCTCGAGCAGAGCGTGGCCGAGGCCAAGGACCAGGCGCTGCGCGCCGCCGCTGAGGCGCAGAATGTGCGCCGTCGCGCCGAGCAGGAGGCCGAGAAGGCGCGTAAGTTCGCCCTGGAGAAGTTCGTCAAGGAGCTGCTGCCGGTGGTGGACAGCCTGGAAAAGGCGCTGGATGCCATGGAGGAGGACGCCAGCGAAACCCATCGCGAGGGCGTGGCCATGACGCTGAAGCTTCAGCGCGACGTGCTGGGCAAGTTCGGCGTCGAGACGGTCGACCCGGCCGGCGAGCCCTTCGACCCCCAGTACCACGAGGCGATGGCCATGGTGCCCAATCCCGAGCTCGAGCCCAACAGCGTGATGGAAGTGATCCAGAAGGGCTACCTGCTCAACGGTCGCCTGGTGCGCCCGGCCATGGTGGTGGTCAGCCAGGCGGCGGGCTGAGCCGCCGCCGGCGAATCAAGGGACTTGTGCGGCGGGACTTGAAAAGTCAGGCGCCGCCCCCAGATAGACGACAACCCCGCGGCAAGCGCCGCAGAGACGAATTCAAGCAACGACTTTTCGAGGATTTCCTATGGGACGCATCATCGGTATTGACCTGGGGACCACCAACTCCTGCGTGGCCGTGCTCGACGGCGACAGCGCCAAGGTGATCGAGAACGCCGAGGGCGCGCGCACCACGCCCTCCATCATCGCCTATACCGACGACGGCGAGACGCTGGTGGGCCAGGCAGCCAAGCGCCAGGCGGTCACCAACCCCCAGAACACCCTGTACGCGATCAAGCGGCTGATCGGCCGTCGCTTCAAGGACGACGTCGTCCAGAAGGACATCAAGATGGTGCCCTACGCCATCACCGAGGCCGACAACGGCGACGCCTGGGTCGAGGTGAAGGGTAAGAAGCTGGCACCGCCGCAGGTCAGCGCCGAAGTGCTGAAGAAGATGAAGAAGACCGCGGAAGACTACCTGGGTGAGGAAGTCACCGAGGCGGTCATCACCGTGCCGGCCTACTTCAACGACAGCCAGCGTCAGGCCACCAAGGACGCCGGCCGTATCGCCGGCCTCGAGGTCAAGCGCATCATCAACGAGCCCACCGCGGCGGCGCTGGCCTACGGCATGGACAAGGCCCGCGGCGACAAGACCATCGCGGTCTACGACCTGGGCGGCGGCACCTTCGATATCTCCATCATCGAGGTGGCCGACGTCGACGGCGAGACCCAGTTCGAGGTGTTGGCCACCAACGGCGACACCTTCCTGGGTGGCGAAGACTTCGACATGCACCTGATCAACTACCTGGTGGATCAGTTCAAGAGCGACAGCGGCATCGACCTCTCCGGCGACAACCTGGCCATGCAGCGCCTCAAGGAAGCCGCCGAGAAGGCCAAGATCGAGCTCTCCAGCGCCCAGCAGACCGACGTCAACCTGCCCTACATCACCGCCGACAACACCGGGCCCAAGCACCTCAACGTCAAGGTGACCCGGGCCAAGCTGGAGTCGCTGGTGGAGGACCTGGTCAAGCGCTCACTGGGGCCGTGCAAGACCGCCCTGGCCGATGCCGGGCTGTCCGCCTCAGAGATCGACGACGTCATCCTGGTCGGCGGCCAGACCCGCATGCCGCTGGTGCAGAAGAGCGTGGCCGACTTCTTCGGCAAGGACGCCCGCAAGGACGTCAACCCGGACGAGGCCGTGGCCGTGGGTGCGGCGATCCAGGGCGGCGTGCTGGGCGGCGACGTCAAGGACGTGCTGCTGCTCGACGTCACCCCGCTGACGCTCGGCATCGAGACCCTGGGCGGCGTGATGACCCCGCTGATCGAGAAGAACACCACCATCCCGACCAAGAAGACCCAGACCTTCTCGACTGCGGATGACAACCAGACCGCCGTGACCATCCACGTGCTGCAGGGTGAGCGCAAGCAGGCGGGCGGCAACAAGTCGCTGGGCCGCTTCGACCTGGCCGACATTCCGCCGGCGCCCGCGGCGTGCCGCAGATCGAGGTCGCCTTCGATCTCGATGCCAACGGTATCCTGAACGTCTCCGCCAAGGACAAGGCCACCGGCAAGGAACAGTCCATCGTCATCAAGGCCTCCAGCGGCCTGTCCGACGACGAGATCGAGCAGATGGTTCGCGACGCCGAGGCCCACGCCGACGAGGACAAGAAGTTCGAGGAGCTGGTGGCGCTGCGCAACCAGGCCGACGGCATGGTCCACGCCTCGCGCAAGACCCTCGAGGAGGCCGGCGACAAGGCCAGCGACGAGGAGAAGCAGGCCATCGAGACCGCCATCACCGAGCTCGAGGAAGCGGTCAAAGGCGACGACAAGGACGACATCCAGGCCAAGCTGGACAAGCTGACCGAAGCCTCCGGCAACCTGGCCCAGAAGATGTATGCCGAGCAGGCCGATGCCGCCCAGCAGGGTGGCGGTGACGGCGCCGAAGCCGGCGGCAAGCCGGAAGAGGACGTGGTCGACGCCGAGTACGAAGAAGTCAACGACGACCAGAAGAAGCAGTAACCGTCACGGCCATGCCACGGACGACGGCAGCGCGGGGGGATGACTCCCGCGTTGCCGTTTCCGCGGATCAGGCGTTAACTGCCTAGACCAGGAGGCGCATGGACCCATGTCCAAACGCGATTTTTACGAGGTGCTGGGCGTCGAGCGCGGGGCCGATCAGAAAGAGATCAAGAAGGCCTACCGACGCCTGGCACAGAAGTATCACCCGGACCGCAACCCGGGCGATGATGAGTCGGCGGCCAAGTTTCGCGAGGTCTCCGAGGCCTACGAGGTGCTCAGCGACAGCGAGAAGCGGGCCGCCTACGACCAGTTCGGCCATGCCGGCGTCGACGGCCAGGCCGGCGGCTTCGGCGGGGCGGGCGCCGGCGCGGGTGCCGGGGGCTTCAGCGATATCTTCGGCGATGTCTTCGGCGACATCTTCGGCGGCGGCGGGCGGCGCAATCCCAATGCCCCGCAGCGCGGCAGCGACCTGCGCTACAACCTCGAGCTGGATCTCGAGAGCGCGGTGTCGGGCACCAGCGTGGACATTCGCGTGCCGCGCCACGTGGCGTGCGACCGCTGCGACGGCGAGGGCGCCGAGCCGGGCTCTACCAAGGAGACCTGCCCGACCTGTCACGGCCACGGCCAGGTGCGCATGCAGCAGGGCTTCTTCGCCGTGCAGCAGACCTGCCCCACCTGCCACGGCAGCGGCGTGCACATCAAGGTGCCGTGCCACAAGTGCCACGGCGAAGGCCGGATGCGCGAGACCCGCACCCTCTCGGTGAAGATCCCGGCCGGGGTGGATACCGGCGATCGGATTCGCCTGAACGGCGAGGGCGAGAGCGGCATCAACGGCGGCCCGCCGGGCGATCTCTACGTCCAGGTGGCGATCAAGCCGCACCACATCTTCCAGCGCGAAGGGCGTCACCTGCAGTGCGAGGTGCCGATCAACTTCGTCGACGCGGCGCTGGGCGGTGAGCTCGAGGTGCCGACGCTGGACGGCCGGGTCAAGCTGAAGATTCCGCCCGAGACCCAGACCGGCAAGCTCTTCCGCCTGCGCGGCAAGGGCGTGAAGCCGGTGCGCGGCGGTCCCGCCGGCGACCTGCTGTGCAAGGTGGTGGTGGAGACCCCGGTCAAGCTCAACGAGGAGCAGAAGGAGCTGCTGCGCCAGTTCCAGGAGAGCCTCGGCGGCACCAACAGCGCCCACCACTCGCCCAAGAAGAGCGGCTTCTTCGACGGCGTGAAGAAGTTCTTCGAGGACATGAAGCCGTAAGGGGCATCGTGCCTCGCGGAGTCAGACGGGCCCCGGCATCGCCAGATGTCGGGGCCCTGTCGTGAACGGGGCTCAATGCTGCAGACGGTCCAGTCGCCAGGCCAGGGCCTCCCTGTCCGGCTTCCACTGCGGGTCCCGGGGCAGCACCAGCGGTTGGCCGTCCAGCTCGCAGAGCCAGCGATTATCGGGTACCAGGGCATCCACCGTGGGGCTCAGGTGCCAGCGATGGTCGGGACCGGGGGCGACCAGGTGGTTGTCCATGGCCCAGTGCAGATTGGGCGTCAGGGCCAAGCCATTGGTAGGCCGATCATCCTGGCTCTCGGCGAAGGGGATCAGGTGGGCCGCTTCCACCAGGTAGCGAAAGTCCGGGGTGATATAGCGCAGCCGACTCGCTGCACAGCGGTAGTCGTAGGCCTCCAGTACCAGGGAGCGGAAAGCGGCGGAGCGGGCGTACTTCTGCTGTGATTCCTGGATACTGCCTTTCAGTCGCTCGGGATGCTTCTCGTATTCGCCGCTGGATAGCGCCGTCTCGAGATAGGCTTGAATGCGCTTATGAGCCGCCGAATCCGATGCTAGGTAGCGGTGGGCTAGCAGGGCGCAGGCCTCGTCAGCCGTTTGTCGCTCCTGTAGCGCCGAGAAAAGCACGGGGTCGAGTCGCGCTGAGGAGAAGCGCTCCAGGAGTTGGTTGAGGGACTTCGGTTGGCCGAGTTGATTCGCCAGGTCAGCGATCTTGTACGGGTATTCGGGCGACCAGAGTGCACCGGACGGTCCCTTGTCGCCGCGCAGGTGCCAAAGGGGGAGCCAGGCGCTGGCCCTGTGCCGTTCGCCCGTGAGCACTTCATAGAGGTCGTGGTAGCGTGCCAAGAGACGGGCGTCGAGGATGATCCGATTCGATGCGATATGGCCCGCCTGGATCTCGCAGATGATGGCCAGCAGCAGGCAGGGCTTGTTGGGGGCCGGCTGTCCTCGGCTCTGCCCGACCCTGAGGCGTGTCAGGCAGCCAAGCGCGTCGACCATGGGGTGTCTCCCTCTTCCCGGTGCAGTGTGGCGGTCACGTTACCACGCCTACATGGCTCAAGCCCGGGCCGTTGGTGCAAACCATGCAACCACTGGCCAAAGCAGTGTGCCAGCTCCCGATGGTCTGTCTTGCCGAACACTTCGTTCTGCTCGAATAGGCGGTGCGGGGGCTGGCGTCGAGCAGGGGGCTCGTCATAGTCTGGTAGCTCGATACCCCTGCAAGAGGAAGAGTGCCATGCCGATGTCGCGAGCGGAGATCGCTACCGAGTCTGGAAAGAAGCTGATCAACCGACTGTGCAAGCACTGGGCGCACAAGCTGGACGTGGAGCAGCAGGAGGCGCAGGGGCGGGTGGCGTTCGAAGAGGGCTCCTGCCTGATGCGGGCCGAGCCGGGCAGTCTGGTGGTGGCCATCGAGACGCTGGATGAGGAGAGCCTGGATCGCCTGGAGGGCGTGGTGGCGAGCCACCTGGAGCGCATGGCCGGCGACGAGACTCTCGAGATCGTCTGGGAAAATTGAGCCGGGCGAGCGCTGAGCGCAGCGCCCACCTGGGGATGCTGCTGTGGGCGCTGCTGGTGGGGCTGTCGTTCCCCGCCGTGGGGCTGATGAGCGAACTGCCGCCCCTGGCGCTCACCGCGCTGCGTTTCGCCATCGCCTGTGCGGGGCTGTGGTGGCTGGCGCGCCGTGCGCCAGGCTTCGTGCCGCCCTGGCGGGTGCTGCCGCTCTATGGCCTGATGGGCCTCTGCCTGGCCGGTTTCTTCGGCGCCATGTTCTGGGCCGCCCACCACGCCACGGCGCTCGCCATGGCCACCCTCTATGTCAGCGTGCCGCTGCTGGCCTTCCTGCTGGGGCTGGGGTTTCGCGTCGAGCGGCCCGGCTGGCGGCTGCCGGCCATTCTGGCGCTAGGCGCCAGCGGCGCGCTGGGGCTGGCCTTCGCCGAGTCGCTGGACGAGGCGGGCGCTCTGCGCCTGGGCATCGGCGAGGCGGTGTTCTTCCTTGGCTGCGTGTCGTCGGCTCTCTATCCGGTGCTCAGCAAGTGGGGGCTCGCCCGCGGCTGGCTGCCGGCGTCGGCGGCCGTGCGTACCTTCTGGAGCCTGGGGCTCGGCGGGGCGCTGATCGGCGGACTGGCGCTGCTTCTCGAGCCGGTGGGTCGCCTGGCGTCCATGACCGGCGGCGACCTGCTGCTGCTGGTCTATCTGGGGCTCTTCTCCAGCGCCCTCACCTTCTGGCTGATGCAGCGGGCCACCGCGGCGCTGACGCCGGGAGCCGTGACCGCCTACGGCTACATGGTGCCCTTCGTCTCCATGCTGCTGCTGTTTGCCACCGCCCCCGAGCAGCTCGGCTGGCAGTGGCTGCCGGGCAGTGCCCTGGTGCTGGTCGCCATCGCCCTGCTGCTGCGGCGGGACGCTCAGACGCCTTAATCCCGCTTTTCGGTATCGGGCTCACTGCCCGGCGTCGCGGCCAGCCGCGGAAAGTGCCGGCGAATCTCGGCATAGAGCTCGCCCAGGTCCTCCACGTGGCGGCGCGAGAAGTGGAACGGCACCAGCTGGCCGACCCCCGCCGCGGAGGCGATCTCGCCGCAGGCGCGGGCGGTCAGGTGGCCGGTGCGACGGGCCTGTTCGGCCTGGTCCTCGCGAAACGAGGCCTCGCAGAACAGCACCGCGGCGTTGTGGGCAAGTGAGAGAAGCCGCTGGCGGTTGGCGGGGGTGTCGCCGAAGTCGGTGGCGTAGACCAGGCGCCGGCCCGGCTGCGAGAACAGTAGCCGGCGGGCCAGCTCGGCGACTCCATGGCGGCTGCCGTCGGGCAGCGTGATGGTGGCGGTGTCATCGCCTTCCAGGGCGCGCTGCTTGAGCTCGCCCAGCCAGGGGCCGGGAGCCCAGCCGTGAGCCTCCAGGCGCTCCCTGCGTACCTTGAGCTGGGTGTCGGGCTCGAAGGCGAAGGCCAGCACCGGCGTGCCGTGGTCCAGGGTGGTGGCGCGGACGCGAAACCCCGGCTCGGCGTGGATCACGCCCCCTTCGACATTCCGCGGTGACAGCGCCTTCATCGGCTGTCCGGCGACGAGTCGGTAGTGGGCCAGGCGTTCGTCGTGCAGCTCGAAGACCTCGAAGCGTGGCGCATTCTTCTCGATTCGGTCCCACAGGATGCCGTGCAGGAAACCGTCCAGGTGGGCGGCCAGCCCGGGTGGTCCGTACACCCGGCAGGGGCCGTAGTCGCCGATGCGCGAGCGCAGCAGCCACAAGAAACCGCCGATATGGTCGACATGCGCATGGGTGATGAACACCTCGCCGACCTGGTGGGCCAGCCGTGCCGGCAGGCGGCCGGGGTCGCCCAGGTCGAACAGCAGGCTGCGCTTGCGATGACGCAGGCGCAGATGCAGCAGCGGGTCGCCGAAGACGCCGTTGACCAGGGTGGCGCGCACGCCGTTCAGGCGCACCGAGGGGCGCGGGTTGCTGGTGTGCTCCCGCGGCGGCAGGGCGAGCAGGGGCGCCTCCTGCGGTGCGGGGGGCGGTTGCTGCGGGCGAGCCGTCCCCAGGCCGCTTTCGGGGTGGCGAACGGCATCGCGCACCACCAGGGTATGGGGCGGGTCGGCCGGGTCGGCCGGGGCGGGTAGGCGCAGCCGCAGCCGCTCGCCCTCCAGCGCCAGGATCTCGCCCAGTGCCAGGGTGTGGCCTTCGGCATTCAGCAGGCCAACCTGGCGTCCCCGCCAGGCGTTCACCGCCTGCTGGGGCGGCGGGGTGCCGATCACGGCCAGGCGGGAGAGATCGAGGTTCGCTTCGCTAGCGTCTTCCAGGTAGGCGTCCCAGGCCGCATTGCGCCATCGGCGGCGCTGCTGCTTGCCCGGGTGTCGCGCCTGCGGGTGGGCGAGCAGGTTCAGCGTCTCCAGCCCCAGGGAGGCGCGTTCGTCAGGGTAGGGGGCGGGCTGGCTTGCAGGTGCCAGGCGTACCACGGCACTCACGGCCCCGGCGCTGGCCAACGCCGCCAGCAGCTCTGCCCCGCCGATGCCGCGCTCCACGCCGGGCGCGTCAATCATCAGGGCGCCGGCATCGACGCGTTCGGCCAGGCGGCGCACCGCCTCGACCAGAGGTAGGCGGAAGCGGGCGCTGTCCAGGGTGGCCAGCGCCTCCATGGCCTCCAGCTGCCAGTCGCCCCGGTGCTCGTCCCAGCGCCCCAGGCAGATGGCACCTGGCGGGCCGATGCCGGGCAGGCGGGGGTCGGCGGCCAGGCAGCGGCAAGCCTGGCCTTGTGCGGCCAGCCGTGCCGCCACCCGGTGTGCCAGGGTGCTCTTGCCACTGCCGGGCGGGCCGGTGAGCAGCAGCCGCGGCCGGCGCGCCAGCAGCGCGAGCAGGGCGTCTTCGTTGGTGGCATCCAGTGAGCTCGGAGGCGGCATGGGGATCCCTTCGTCGCAGCATCATATGCAGTGTGGGCGATTCCTTCGCGACTGCCCAAGCGGGCCCCGGTCAGGCGTTCTGCTTGACGTATTACGCGTCGCGTAATAGTCTGCGGAAATGATTGAGTCCTTTGCCTGTAAGCGCACTCAGCAACTCTATGAAGGGACTGGATGCGCCAAAGCATTTCGCGCCTTCCGGCGACAGGCCGAGCGTAAGCTGCAGCTGCTGGATTCGGCGACCACCCTGGATTTCCTGCGCTCGCCACCCGGCAATCGCCTTGAGGCACTTCGCGGGGACAGGCAGGGTCAATACAGCATCAGGATCAATGACCAATGGCGCCTCTGCTTTCGCTTCAACAGCGGCGCCGCCTACGATGTCGAGATCGTGGACTACCACTGACCATTCCGAACAAGGAGCCCTCAGCATGATCAAGAACGGCATGCGGCCTATCCATCCGGGCGAGGTGCTGCGGGAGGACTATCTCGAGCCGCTAGAAATGAGTGTGAACGCCCTCGCGCGTGAGCTTCGCGTTCCTGCGACCCGGTTGCATGAGATCGTCAAGGAGCGCCGCGCGATTTCGGCAGATACGGCCCTGCGTCTGGCTCGTTACTTTGGTGGCGAAGCTCAGTCGTGGCTGAACCTACAGGCTGCCTACGATATCAAGCGGGTCGAACTCGACCATGGCGAGGAGATCGAGCGAAGCGTATCACCGCGAGATGCTGCCTGAGGCTCTGGTATACTCCTCCCCATTCTCAACGCCATGACAGTTCAGGAGTCCGCATGACCCGTATCGCCATCGTCGGTGTCGCCGGCCGCATGGGCCGCACCCTGGTCAACGCCGTGCAGCAGGACGCCGACGCCGTCCTGGCCGGCGGCATCGTCGAGCCGGGCAGTACCCTTGCCGGCGCCGATATCGGCGAGCTGGCTGGCGTCGGCAGGCTGGGGGTGGCGGCGGTGGATTCCCTCGACGCCATCGTCGACGACTTCGACGTGCTGATCGACTTCACCGCTCCCCAGGTAACGCTGGCCAACCTGGCCTTCTGCGCGGCCCACGGCAAGCGCATGGTGATCGGCACTACCGGGCTCTCCGACGAGGAGCTGGCCGTGCTCGAAGGCTTCCGCGACCGGCTGCCCATGGTCTTTGCCCCCAACATGAGCGTGGGTGTCAACCTGACCCTGAAGCTGCTGCAGACCGCGGCCAGGGCACTGGGCGACGAGGGCTACGACATCGAGGTGATCGAGGCCCATCACCGTCACAAGGTCGATTCGCCCTCCGGCACGGCGCTGAAGATGGGCGAGGTGGTGGCCGAGAGCCTGGGGCGCAGCCTCAAGGAGCACGGCGTCTTCGAGCGCGTCGGCCAGTGCGGGCCGCGGGACCCCAAGGAGATCGGCTTCGCCACGGTGCGCGCCGGCGATATCGTCGGCGAGCATACGGTGATGTTTGCCGCCGAGGGCGAGCGCATCGAGATCACCCACAAGGCGTCGAGCCGGATGACCTTCGCCAAGGGCGCGGTGCGGGCGGCCCGCTGGGTCGCCGGCCAGGGCAACGGGCGCTATGGCATGCAGGATGTGCTGGGGCTGGAGTGAGGTGAAACCCCAGGGTTATCGCAGTTATTTTGTGGGAGGTAGCTTCAGCTCGCGAAGCAGCGCGCAGCGCTGCCCGATCTGGGCGCCTTTCGGCGCCTTCGCCCGGCAGAGCCGGCCTCCCACTTAGCCTCTCTCTACCGTGGGTGCTATCAGCTGCGATAGCCCTGCGGATAACCTCACTGGGGGTAGTCGCCGGGCACCATTTCCTGTAACATCTCCAAAATTTTGGCCGGGCGCCTGAAAAACAGCAGTTCCACTGCGCGCTTGTTGCGTGGCCAGCCCCCGAGTAAGACAGACAACAAGCGGGATGAAACCGGTTTTCTATCGGCTTCGTCCCGCTTTTTTACGAGCCGAATCTGTCGTAGTGACGATAGCCGACGAGCCTGCGCCCCTCAGGCTCGCATTAGCATGGGAGGATGTTACGTTGAACAGACCCGCGATACTGGCCCTGGAAGACGGCAGTGTATTTCATGGCACGGCGATCGGTGCCGATGGACAGACCAGCGGTGAGGTGGTGTTCAATACGGCCATGACCGGCTATCAGGAGATCCTGACCGATCCCTCCTACACCCGACAGATCGTCACCCTGACCTACCCGCATATCGGCAACACCGGCATCAACGCCGAGGACGTGGAGTCCGGCGCCATCGCCGCCGCCGGCCTGGTGATCCGCGACCTGCCGCTCATCGCCAGCAGCTTCCGCTCCGAACAGTCGCTCTCCGACTACCTCAAGAGCCAGAACGTGCTGGGCATTGCCGATATCGATACCCGCCGGCTGACCCGCATCCTGCGCGACAAGGGCTCCCAGAACGGCGCGATCCTCGCCGGTGACCTGGCCTCCGGCGACGACGCCGTGGCGCGTGCCCTGGCCGCGGCCCGGGAGTTCCCCGGCCTCAAGGGCATGGACCTGGCCAAGGTGGTCTCCTGCCAGACCCCCTATGAGTGGCGCGAGGGGGAGTGGGCCCTGGGCGAGGGGTACGCTGATACCAGCCAGGTCGAACGCCCCTACCACGTGGTGGCCTACGACTTCGGCGTCAAGCGCAACATCCTGCGCATGCTCGCCTCCCGCGGCTGCCGCCTCACCGTGGTGCCGGCCCAGACCCCGGCCGCCGAGGTGCTGGCCATGAACCCGGACGGCATCTTCCTGGCCAACGGCCCCGGCGACCCCGCGCCCTGCGACTATGCCATCACCGCGATCCGCGAGCTCCTCGAGACCGAGGTCCCGCTGTTCGGCATCTGCCTGGGCCACCAGCTGCTGGCCCTGGCCAGCGGGGCCAAGACCGTGAAGATGGGCCACGGCCACCACGGCGCCAACCACCCGGTGCAGGACCTCGACAGCGGTCAGGTGATGATCACCAGCCAGAACCACGGCTTCGCCGCCGACGAGGCGAGCCTGCCGGACACCCTGCGCGCCACCCATCGCTCGCTGTTCGACGGCACCCTGCAGGGCATCGAGCGCACCGACCGCCCGGCCTTCAGCTTCCAGGGGCACCCGGAAGCGAGCCCCGGTCCCCGGGACGTCTCGCCGCTGTTCGATCGTTTCGTCGCCATGATGAAGGCGCGCCGCTGAGCGCGACCCGACCGACACCAGCCTGTTTATCACCGATTAGCCGCGGGAATCATCATGCCCAAACGTACTGACATCCAGAGCATCCTGATCATCGGCGCCGGCCCCATCGTCATCGGCCAGGCGTGCGAATTCGACTACTCCGGCGCCCAGGCCTGCAAGGCGCTGCGCGAGGAGGGCTTCCGGGTCATCCTGGTCAACTCCAACCCGGCCACCATCATGACCGACCCGGCCATGGCCGACGCCACCTATATCGAGCCGATCACCTGGCAGGCGGTGGAGAAGATCATCGAGGCCGAGCGCCCCGATGCGATCCTGCCCACCATGGGCGGCCAGACCGCGCTCAACTGCGCCCTGGACCTGGACAAGCACGGTGTGCTGGCCCAGTACGGCGTGGAGATGATCGGCGCCAACGCCGACGCCATCAACAAGGCCGAGGACCGCGACCTCTTCGACCAGGCCATGAAGCGCATCGGCCTGGAGTGCCCCAAGGCCGAGGTGGCCCACAGCATGGAAGAGGCCTGGCGCATCCAGGCGTTGCTGGGCTTCCCGGTGATCATCCGCCCCTCCTACACCATGGGCGGCTCCGGCGGCGGGGTGGCCTACAACAAGGAGGAGTTCGAGGAGATCTGCACCCGCGGCTTCGAGCTCTCCAATAACCATGAACTGCTGATCGACGAGTCGCTGCTGGGCTGGAAGGAGTACGAGATGGAGGTCGTTCGTGACAAGAACGACAACTGCATCATCGTCTGCGCCATCGAGAACTTCGATCCCATGGGCGTGCACACCGGCGACTCCATCACCGTGGCCCCGGCGCAGACGCTGACCGACAAGGAGTACCAGATCATGCGCGACGCCTCGCTGGCGGTGCTGCGCGAGATCGGCGTCGAGACCGGCGGCTCCAACGTCCAGTTCGGCGTCGACCCGAATACCGGGCGCATGGTGGTCATCGAGATGAACCCGCGGGTGTCGCGCTCCTCGGCGCTGGCCTCCAAGGCCACCGGCTTCCCGATCGCCAAGATCGCCGCCAAGCTGGCGGTGGGCTATACCCTGGACGAGCTCAAGAACGACATCACCGGGGGCGCACCCCGGCCTCCTTCGAGCCCTCCATCGACTATGTCGTCACCAAGATTCCGCGCTTCACCTTCGAGAAGTTTCCCCAGGCAAACGACCGCCTGACCACTCAGATGAAGTCGGTGGGCGAAGTGATGGCCATCGGGCGCACCTTCCAGGAGTCGCTGCAGAAGGCGCTGCGCGGCATGGAGACCGGCAACGACGGCCTCGACCCCATATTTCCTGATTTCAAACCCGGCGACTTCACCGACGAGGCCCTGGCGCATATCAAGGGCGAGCTGCAGGCCGCCGGGGCCGAGCGCATCTTCTACGTGGCCGACGCCATGCGCTCGGGGATGAGCGTCGAGGAGGTCTTCGCGCTGACCAAGATCGACCCCTGGTTCCTGGTCCAGCTCGAGGAGCTGGTACGCCTCGAGCAGGAGGTGGCCAAGCGCTCGCTCTCCGAGCTCGACGCCCGGGAGCTCTTCCGCCTCAAGCGCAAGGGGTTCAGTGACGCCCGCCTGGCCCGCCTGCTGGGCGTGGCCGAGAAGGAGTTCCGCAAGACCCGTCAGAAGGCCGGCATCCGCCCGGTCTACAAGCGGGTGGACACCTGTGCCGCCGAGTTCGCCACCGATACCGCCTACCTCTACTCCACCTACGAGGAGGAGTGCGAGGCCGAGGTATCCGAGCGCCAGAAGATCATGGTGCTGGGCGGTGGCCCCAACCGCATCGGCCAGGGGATCGAGTTCGACTACTGCTGCGTGCACGCCGCCTTCGCCATGCGCGACGACGGCTATGAGACCATCATGGTCAACTGCAACCCGGAGACCGTCTCCACCGACTACGACACCTCCGATCGCCTCTACTTCGAGCCGGTGACCCTGGAGGACGTGCTGGAGATCGCCGACAAGGAGCAGCCGGTCGGTGTGATCGTGCAGTTCGGCGGCCAGACCCCGCTCAAGCTGGCCCGCGAGCTGGAGGCCGCCGGGGTGCCGATCATCGGTACCACCCCGGACGCCATCGACCGCGCCGAGGACCGTGAGCGCTTCCAGCAGATGATCGACAAGCTGGGGCTCAAGCAGCCGCCCAACGCCACCGCGCGCAGCTTCGACGAGGCCTTCGCCAAGGCCGAGGCGATCGGCTACCCGCTGGTGGTGCGCCCCAGCTACGTGCTGGGCGGGCGCGCCATGGAGATCGTCTACGACGCCTCGGAGCTCGAGAACTACATGACCCACGCGGTCAAGGTCTCCAACGACTCCCCGGTGCTGCTCGACCACTTCCTCAACGCCGCCATCGAGATCGACATCGATGCGGTCAGCGACGGCCGCGAGGTGGTGATCGGCGGCATCATGCAGCATATCGAGCAGGCCGGGGTGCATTCCGGCGACTCCGCCTGCGCGCTGCCGCCCTACTCGTTGCCCGCCGAGGTGCAGGACGAGATGCGCGAGCAGGTCAAGCGCATGGCGGTGGAGCTGGGCGTCAAGGGGCTGATGAACGTGCAGCTGGCCTGGCAGGACGGCGAGATCTACGTCATCGAGGTCAACCCCCGCGCCTCGCGCACCGTGCCCTTCGTCTCCAAGTGCATCGGCACCTCCCTGGCCCAGGTCGCCGCCCGCTGCATGGCCGGTACCAGCCTCGCCGAGCAGGGCTTCACCCGGGAGATCGTGCCGCACTTCTACAGCGTCAAGGAGGCGGTCTTCCCGTTCAACAAGTTCCCGGGCGTCGACCCGATCCTGTCGCCGGAGATGAAGTCCACCGGCGAGGTGATGGGCAGCGGCGACACCTTCGCCGAGGCCTTCTACAAGGCGCAGCTGGGCGCCGGCGAGGCGATTCCTGCGCTTTCGGGCGACCGCAAGGCCTTCCTCTCGGTGCGCGAGCCGGACAAGCCGGGAGTTATCGAGATCGCCCGTTCTCTGTTAGGATTGGGCTTCACGCTGTGTGCGACCCGCGGTACCGCCGCTGCCCTGGAGGCGGCCGGTCTCGACGTCGAGGTCGTGAACAAGGTCTATGAAGGTCGTCCGCATATCGTCGATCTGCTCAAGAACGACGACATCGCCTACATCGTTAATACCACCGAGGGTCGCCAGGCGATCAATGACTCCTCGGTGATCCGTCGTACCGCGCTGGCCCGCAAGGTCCCCTACGCCACCACCCTGGCGGGGGCGAGTGCCGTTTGCATGGCGCTGGAGTACGGCAATGCCATTACGGTGCGGCGGCTACAGGAACTGCATGCAGGAGCTGCACAATGAACAAGGTCCCGATGACCGTCGCTGGTGAGGCGCGCCTGCGCAAGGAGCTCGATCACCTCAAGAGCGAGGCGCGCCCCAAGGTGATCGCCGCCATCGCCGAGGCCCGCGAGCATGGCGATCTCAAGGAGAACGCCGAGTACCATGCCGCCCGCGAGCAGCAGGGCTTCATCGAAGGGCGCATCCAGGAGATCGAGAGCAAGCTCTCCAGCGCCCAGGTGATCGACGTCACCAAGCTGCCGCGCACCGGCAAGGTGATCTTCGGCGTCACCGTGGAGCTGATCAATCTGGGTAACGATGAGGAGGTGACCTACCGCATCGTCGGCGAGGACGAGGCCGAGATCAAGGCCGGCAAGATCTCCGTGACCTCGCCCATCGCCCGGGCGCTGATCGGCAAGGAGGAGGGCGACACCGTGCTGGTCAAGACCCCCGGCGGCGAGGTCGAGTACGAGATCTCAAGCGTCGAGCACCTGTAGCCCTTCGGGCAGCTGTAAGCCATAAGCTTTAAGCTGTAAGAAGAACACCTCTAGTTCAGGTTTGAGCTGGAGGTGTTCTGGGTTTGACTTACAGCTTACGGCTTAAAGCTGACAGCTCTGAGCGGCAGCTCAGTGTCGCCCGTGGTGCCCCTCGAAGCGCTTGATATTGGAGAGCTTGGGGTTGGCCTGGGGGTTGGCGCGGTAGAGCAGCGCCATTTTGCCGATGGTCTGCACCCGCTCGGCGCCGCTGGCGTCGATCAGCTCGTCGAGCATGGCGGCGCGGTCGTCGCGATCGGGCAGGGCCAGCTTGACCTTGATTAGCTCGTGGTCGTTGAGCGCGCGGTCGAGTTCGGCCAGCAGCCCCTCGGACAGCCCGTTCTCCGATACGATCACCACCGGGCCCAGGTGATGGCCGATGCTGCGAAATGCTTTCTTTTGTGCCTGTGACAAGCTCATGGTATCTTGCGTCATCCGGTTGCGCTCAGCCCACCATGGTACGGTGAAACGCCACCCGGTGAAAGCATGGCAAGGCCTGATTGCCAGGCCGCCCGCCCCGCTCCAGCTCGCACCGCTTCAGGCACCTAGGCCTGCTCGCATTTCCAGATCGATTTTCAAGGTGATGCCGTGGCTCGCTCCACTTCCTCCTCGGGTGACAATGCCGATGCCGCTCGTCGGCCCCGTGCCGGCAAGCATGCCGCCAGCAAGACCAGCAAGGGGTGGCTCAAGGAGCACTTCGACGACCGCTTCGTCCAGCAGCGCTGGCAGGACGGCTACCGCAGCCGGGCCAGCTACAAGCTGCTGGCGCTCGACGAGAAGGATCGGCTGTTCAAGCCGGGCATGGCGGTGATCGACCTGGGCGCGGCACCCGGCGGCTGGAGCCAGGTGGCCGCCGAGCAGGTGGGCCCGGAAGGGCTGGTGATCGCCTCCGATATTCTGGAGATGGATGCGCTGGCCGGGGTCGAGTTTATCCAGGGCGACTTCACCGAAGAGGCGGTGCTGGAGGCGATCCTCGCGACCCTGGGCGATCGCCCGGTGGACCTTGTGATGTCGGATATGGCCCCCAATATGAGTGGCATGGCCGCCATCGACCAGCCCCAGGCGATGTACTTGGTGGAGCTGGCGCTGGACCTGGCCCGCCAGACGCTGAGGCCCGGCGGTCGGTTTCTGGCCAAGGTGTTTCAGGGCGAGGGCTTCGATGCTTACCTGAAAGAGCTGCGCGGCGACTTCGCGCGGGTGGTGACGCGCAAGCCGGAAGCGTCCCGGGCGCGTTCCCGGGAGGTGTACCTGCTGGCGGAAGGATTTCGCGGCTGAGCGCAGGCTCGGCGGCACGTAAGGGGATGGTCGGTGGCAGGCCGATCATCGATAGACAAAGACTAATGGCGCGATGGCCGGACAAGGTCGCTCAACTGTGTCACAGTGGGGCGTGGCGCGGTCTGTCGCCGCCGGGTGGAACATGCCTTGCCCGCGCGTGGTCTCAAAGCCAGGCGTTTCGGCCGGGAAAGATGCTTGCAATGAGGGTAGTCCCTTGAATGATATGGCGAAGAACCTGATTCTGTGGTTGGTCATCGCGGCGGTGCTGCTGACGGTGTTCAACAACTTCAGCGTCGACACGGCACCGCAGACGATGAACTACTCGCAGTTCGTCCAGCAGGTGCAGAACCAGCAGGTGCGTAGCGTCACCATCGACGGCTACCGCATCACCGGTGAGCGAACCGACGGCTCCGAGTTCCAGACCATCCGCCCGGCGGCGGAGGATCCCAAGCTGATCGACGATCTGCTCTCCCACAACGTCACCGTGGTGGGCAAGGAGCCCCAGGAGCAGAGCCTCTGGACGCGGCTGCTGATCGCCAGTTTCCCGATCCTGCTGATCCTGGCCATCTTCATGTTCTTCATGCGGCAGATGCAGGGGGGCGCCGGGGGCAAGGGCGGCCCCATGAGCTTCGGCAAGTCCAAGGCCAAGCTGCTCTCCCAGGACCAGATCAAGACCACCTTCTCCGATGTGGCCGGCTGCGACGAGGCCAAGGAGGAGGTCGAGGAGCTGGTCGACTTCCTGCGCGACCCCTCCAAGTTCCAGCGCCTGGGCGGCACCATTCCCCGCGGCGTGCTGATGGTGGGCCCGCCCGGTACCGGCAAGACGCTGCTGGCCAAGTCCATCGCCGGCGAGGCCAAGGTGCCGTTCTTCTCGATCTCCGGCTCCGACTTCGTCGAGATGTTCGTCGGCGTGGGTGCCTCGCGGGTTCGCGACATGTTCGAGCAGGCCAAGAAGCAGGCGCCCTGCATCATCTTTATCGACGAGATCGACGCCGTGGGTCGCTCGCGCGGCGCCGGCATGGGCGGCGGCAACGACGAGCGCGAACAGACGCTCAACCAGCTGCTGGTGGAGATGGATGGCTTCGAGGCCAACGAGGGCATCATCGTCATCGCCGCCACCAACCGTCCCGACGTGCTCGACCCGGCGCTGCTGCGCCCGGGCCGCTTCGACCGCCAGGTGGTGGTGCCGCTGCCCGATATCCGCGGTCGCGAGCATATCCTCAACGTGCACCTGCGCAAGGTGCCGCTGGCCGACGACGTCAAGCCGTCGCTGATCGCCCGCGGTACTCCCGGTTTCTCCGGTGCCGACCTGGCCAACCTGGTCAACGAGGCAGCGCTGTTCGCCGCGCGGCGCAACAAGCGCCTGGTGGGCATGGATGAGCTGGAGCTGGCCAAGGACAAGATCATGATGGGCGCCGAGCGCAAGTCCATGGTCATGACCGACAAGGAGAAGCTCAACACCGCCTATCACGAATCGGGTCACGCCATCATCGGCCTGGTGATGCCTGAGCACGACCCGGTCTACAAGGTGACCATCATTCCCCGCGGCCGCGCCCTGGGCGTGACCATGTTCCTGCCCGAGCAGGACCGCTACAGCCTGTCGCGGCAGCAGATCATCAGTCAGATCTGTTCGCTGTTCGGCGGTCGCATCGCCGAGGAGATGACCCTGGGGCCCAACGGCGTCACCACCGGGGCCTCCAACGACATCAAGCGCGCCACCGAGCTGGCCCACAACATGGTGGCCAAGTGGGGCCTCTCCGAGGAGATGGGGCCGATCATGTACGACGAGGACGAGTCCCACCAGTTCCTCGGCGGCCCCGGCCAGGGTGGCAAGCTCAAGTCCGGCGAGACCACGTCGAAGCTGGACAAGGAAGTGCGCAAGATCATCGATGAGTGCTATGCCCGGGCCAAGCAGATTCTCGAGGAGAATCGCGACAAGCTCGACGCCATGGCGGACGCCCTGATGCAGTACGAGACCATCGACGCCGACCAGCTCAAGGACATCATGGAGGGCCGCACGCCGCGCCCGCCCAAGGACTGGGAGGATGGTGATTCCGGCAGCGGCTCACCGATCACCGGCGAAGAGGAGCCGGAGGTGAGCGAGAGTGAGTCGCCGGCAAGCGACAGCGGCGACGGCAGCGACGACGGCGAGGAGGAGGACGACGAGCCGCGCCGCCGGCCCTCCGACCCGCTGGGTGGCCCCGCGGGCTCTTGATCCCGCTCACCGCCCCAGGCAGGCGCCCCGTTGGGGCGCCTTTGCCGTGGGGCCTGCCGTTTCTGCCCCTCTGCGACCCGCCACAGGACCGACCCTAGATGATGGACAGCGTTTCGCCGACCTGGCTGCCGTGTGGGCGGCACCGCCTCGACCTCTCCTTTCCCCGGGTCATGGGGATTCTCAACGTCACCCCCGACTCCTTCTCCGACGGTGGCCACCACCTGGCCCTGGACGACGCCCTGCGCCATGCCGAGCGCATGCTGGCCGAGGGGGCGGCGATCATCGACGTGGGCGGCGAGTCCACGCGCCCGGGGGCGCTGCCGGTCACCCCTCAGCAGGAACTCGACCGGGTGGCCCCGGTGGTGGAGGCTCTGGTGCGCGAGCTCGACGCGCTGGTGTCGGTGGATACCAGCAGCCCCGAGGTGATGAATGAGGCCGCGGCGCTGGGCGCCGGGATGCTCAACGACGTGCGTGCCCTGGAGCGCGAGGGCGCCCTGGCCGCGGCCATCGGCAGCGGTCTGCCGGTCTGCCTGATGCATCGCCAGGGCGAGCCCCGCGACATGCAGCAGGCGCCCCACTATGATGAACCGGTAGAGGTGGCGGTGGCCGACTATCTCGCCGCCCGGGTGGCGGCCTGCGAGGCGGCCGGCATGCGTCGCGAGCGTCTGCTGCTCGACCCGGGCTTCGGCTTCGGCAAGACCGTCGAGCATAACCTGCGCTTGCTCAACCGTATGGAGCGGCTGGCCGGCCTCGAGGTGCCGCTGCTGGTGGGGATGTCGCGCAAGAGCATGATCGGCAAGGTGCTGGGTCGGCCGGTGGAGGAGCGCTTGCCGGGTGGGCTGGCGCTGGCCGCACTGGCCGTCGAGCGCGGCGCCCGTATCCTGCGCGTCCATGACGTGGGCCCAACGCTGGACGCGGTGAACATGACCTGGGCCGTACTCAAGGAAGGCTGCTAACCATGACCAGACGCTATTTCGGCACCGACGGCATTCGCGGCACCGTGGGCGAGTATCCGATCACCGCCGATTTTATGCTCAAGCTGGGCTGGGCCATGGGGCGGGTGCTGGTGCGCGATACTGGCCGTGCCCGGGTGCTGATCGGCAAGGACACGCGGATCTCCGGCTACATGTTCGAATCGGCGCTGGAGGCTGGACTCTCCGCCGCCGGCGTCGACGTGGCGCTGCTTGGCCCCATGCCCACGCCGGCCATCGCCTACCTGACCCGCACCTTCCGTGCCGATGCCGGCATCGTCATTTCGGCGTCGCACAACCCCTTCGCCGACAACGGCATCAAGTTCTTCTCCGCCGCCGGCACCAAGCTGGACGACGGCATCGAAGAGCGCATCGAGGCGATGCTCGAGGAGCCGCTGACCACGGTGGCGGCAGACAGGCTCGGCAAGGCGACGCGCATCGACGATGCGCCGGGGCGCTACATCGAATTCTGCAAGTCCACCATCCCCAACCGGGTTAGCCTGCACGGCCTGAAGGTGGTGCTGGACTGCGCCCACGGCGCCACCTATCACATCGCGCCCAGCGTGTTTCGCGAGCTGGGTGCCGAGGTGAGCCTGGTGGGGGCCTCGCCGGACGGCCTCAACATCAATCACGAGGTGGGCTCCACCCATCCGGCCAGCCTGCGTGCCGCGGTGATCCAGCAGGGCGCCGACCTGGGGATCGCCTTCGATGGCGACGGCGACCGGGTGCTGATGGTGGATGCCGACGGCCGCGAGATCGACGGCGACGACATCCTCTATCTGATCGCCCGGGATCGCCACGCCCGTGGCAAGCTCGACGGCGGGGTGGTGGGCACCCTGATGACCAATTTCGGGCTGGCCATGGCGCTGGAGCGCATGGGAGTGCCCTTCGAGCGTGCCAAGGTCGGCGATCGCTACGTGGTCGAGCGGTTGGCTGCCAACGGCTGGCAGCTGGGCGGCGAGTCGTCGGGACACATCGTCTGTGGCGATGTCCAGACCACCGGCGACGGCATCGTCTCGGCCCTGCAGGTGCTGGCCATCATGGTCAGCGAAGACCGGCCGCTCAACCGCCTGCTGGACGGCCTGGAAAGGGTGCCTCAGGTACTGGTCAACGTCCGCCTGACGCCCGGCAGCGATGCCAAGCTGTTGATGGAGCATTCGGCGGTGCAGGACGCGGTCGCCGCCGTGGAAGCGGAGCTGGGCGACGAAGGGCGAGTGCTGCTGCGCCCCTCGGGCACGGAGCCGCTGATCCGAGTGATGGTCGAGGGGCGTGCCCACCTTGACGTCGAGGGGCTCGCCCGTCGCCTGGCCGGCGAGGTGGAGGCCCAGCTGAGGTGATGTCGACGGTTGTCTTGACAAGGCAGCTCCTATACCATTTCGCACCACTTTGAAAGAGGACGGGTCATGCGAACGCCGCTGATCGCCGGCAACTGGAAGATGAACGGCTCAACCGAGCTGGTCGAGGCCTTCGGCCGAGGCTTTTCCGAGGCGTCGCTGGCCGGGCCGCTGGAGGTGGTGGTCTTCCCGCCGTTTCCCTATCTCGAGGCGGCGCGCCGCTGTTTTGCCGGCACGCCCCTAAAGCTCGGCGCCCAGACGCTGAACCCGCTGCACTCCGGGGCGCGTACCGGTGAGGTCAGCGGTCGCATGCTGCATGAGTTCGGCGTTGCCTATGCGCTGGTCGGGCACTCGGAGCGGCGCCAGCTCTACCGCGAGAGCGACGAGGATGTCTACGACCGCCTATTGGCGGCGCTGAGCGCCGACATGGCGCCGGTGCTGTGCGTGGGGGAGACCCTCGAGGAGCGCGACGCCGGCCGTACCATGGATGTGGTGCTGCGCCAGGTGGGCTATGTGATGGCGCGGCTGGAGCCCGAGCAGCGGGCGCGAGTCGTTATTGCCTACGAGCCGGTATGGGCGATCGGGACCGGCCGCACGGCGTCCCCGCAGCAGGCCCAGGACGTCATGGCCGGCATCCGCGCCTATCAGGCCGGCTTCGATCGCGACCTGGCGAACGGACTGCGGCTGCTCTACGGCGGCAGCATGAACGCGGACAATGCGGCTGAGCTGCTGGCTCAGCCCGATATCGACGGCGGCCTGGTGGGCGGTGCTTCGCTCAAGGTCGACGATTTTCTAGCCATTTGCCAGTCAGCAGGTTAATACCATGCAAGTTGCCATTCTCTTGACCCATGTGGTGCTCGCCATCGCCCTGGTCGTCCTCATCCTGCTGCAGCAGGGCAAGGGCGCCGAAGCCGGTGCCGCCTTCGGTGGCGGTGCTTCCCAGACCGTATTCGGCTCCCGCGGTACCGGCGGCTTTCTGTCGCGTACCACCGCGGTGCTGGCGGCGGCCTTCTTCGCCACCTCCCTGACCCTGGCTTACTTCGCCACCCAGGCGGGCCAGGCGCCGGAGGTCGGGATTCCCGATGCGCGGCTGATCGAAGAGCAGCGCAGCGTGCCGACGCTTGACGACGACGCTCGGGACGTGGATAATACCGCGCCAGTGCTGGAGGAAAACGGCGGCTAAGGTCGCGCCTTCACGCATCGCACTGCCGAAGTGGTGGAATTGGTAGACACGCTATCTTGAGGGGGTAGTGACCTTACGGTCGTGCGGGTTCAAGTCCCGCCTTCGGCACCATCAGCAAGACCGCGGTCGCGAGCAAGACGACGGGATCGCGGAAGCAGGATTGGCACCAGGAAGAGATAGGTAGAGTCGCCCAGGCGGCTTGACGCGCAACTGTCGAATGCCTATACTCGCCGACCTGGAATGTTGCGGGGTGGAGCAGTCTGGTAGCTCGTCGGGCTCATAACCCGAAGGTCATCGGTTCAAATCCGGTCCCCGCTACCATCTTCCGATCCGCTGCCTTGCGAGGCAGACGAGATCGCTGAAGTGGTACCACAGGTTTCTTGTGAAAGGCCCCTTCCTGCGAAGGGGCTTTTTGTTAGCAGCATACTGCCGGTCTGCGCCGGCAGCGCTTATCCGGGCAACGCCAATCAGCCACCTGACTTTTCTGTTCACTCCCGGCCAGGTGCCTGATGCAACGGCTGTAGGAGCTTTCTCTGTGGCACTCAAGCATGCTGCGCTCTACGCGCTGATCGAGCCGGTGGTAACCGCCATGGGGTTCGAGCTCTGGGGAGTCGAGTATCACTCCCAGGGCAAGCACTCACAACTGGTGGTCTACATTGATCATGCCGACGGCGTGAGCGTGGAGCATTGCGCCGACGTGAGCCGCCAGGTCAGCGCCGTGCTCGATGTCGAGGATCCCATCAGCGGCGAGTATCGCCTCGAGGTCTCATCGCCCGGCCTGGATCGACCGCTCTACACCCTCGATCAGTTTACCCGCTACCGGGGCCACCAGGTGGCGCTTAGGCTGCGCACGCCCTTCGACGGGCGGCGCAAGTTCCAGGGGCTGCTGGCCGGCACCGAGGGAGACGAAGTGCTGTTGCAGCTGGACGGCGAGGAGTATTGCTTTCCCATCGAAAGCATCGATCAGGCGCGCGTGGTACCGGTCTTCGAGGACTGAGGGCGCGAGTCGATGCATAAGGACAGGTTTTCTGGCGAGGCAAAGGCATGAGTAAAGAAATACTGACGGTCGTCGATGCGATCTCCAACGAGAAGGGCGTGCCCCGCGACGTGATCTTCGAGGCCGTCGAGGCGGCGCTGGCCAGCGCGTCTCGCAAGCGCTTCGAGGGCCGCGAGGTCAGCGTGCGGGTCCACATCGATCGCCACACCGGCGACTACGAGACCTTCCGCCGCTGGGAGGTGGTCGAGGACGACGAGTTCGAGAATCCCGACGCCGAGATCAAGGAGTCCTTCGCCGAGCGCCGCGACCCGCCGCTCAAGCGCGGCGACGTGGTCGAGGAGCAGATCGAGAATGCCGCCTTCGGCCGCATCGCCGCCCAGACCGCCAAGCAGGTCATCGTGCAGAAGGTGCGCGAGGCCGAGCGTGCCGAAGTGGTGCGCCTCTACGCCGAGCGTGAAGGCGAGCTGGTGGCCGGCATCGTCAAGAAGACCACCCGCGACGGCCTGATCATCGACCTGGGCGATAACGCCGAGGCATTTTTGCCGCGCAGCGAGATGATCCCCGGCGAGCGCTACCGCATGAACGACCGGGTGCGTGCCCTGCTGGTCAAGGTCGACCCCGAGGCGCGCGGCGCTCAGCTGATCCTCTCGCGCACCTGCCCGGAGCTGATCATCGAGCTGTTCAGCATCGAGGTGCCGGAGATCGCCGAGCAGCTCATCGAGATCAAGGGGGCCGCACGGGATCCCGGCTCGCGGGCCAAGATCGCGGTGAAGACCAACGATCGCCGCATCGATCCGGTGGGCGCCTGCGTCGGGATGCGCGGTTCGCGGGTTCAGGCGGTCTCGTCCGAGCTGCAAAATGAGCGCGTCGATATCGTGCTGTGGGACGACAACCCCGCGCAGCTGGTGATCAATGCCATGGCGCCGGCGGATGTCGCCTCGATCCTCGTCGACGAGGAGACGCACGCCATGGACGTGGCGGTCGCCGAGGACAACCTGGCCCAGGCCATCGGCCGCAGCGGCCAGAATGTCCGCCTGGCCTCGGAGCTCACCGGTTGGCGGCTCAATGTCATGACCGAGAGCGAGGCCGAGGACAAGCGGGAGCAGGAGATCGACAGCCTGGTCGAGCACTTCATCCAGCATCTCGAGGTCGACGACGAGCTCGCCCGCCTGCTGGTGGAAGAGGGTTTCACCACGCTGGAGGAGATCGCCTACGTGCCCGTCGAGGAGATGCTCGAGATCGAGGAGCTCGACGAGGAAGAGGTGGAAGAACTTCGTGCGCGCGCCAAGGACGAGCTGCTCAACCTGGCCATTGCCTCGGAGGAGGCGCTGGACGGGGCGCAGCCGGCCGATGACCTGCTGGAGATGGATGGCATGGAGCGCCACCTGGCGTTCATCCTCGCCAGTCGGGGTATCGTCACCATGGAAGACCTGGCCGAGCAGTCCGTCGACGACCTGATGGACATCGAGGACATGGACGAAGAGCGCGCTGCAGAACTGATCATGACGGCCCGTGCGCCATGGTTCGAAGGCGAGTAGCGACAGGGCGAATAGCCGCCGGACGTCGAGCGCGAAAGCCGAACGTTCAGGTGACGAACAGACAACGGGTCACGGGCTGAGGAGGGTCAAGATGTCAGAAATGACCGTTAAGGATTTTGCCGCAAAGGTGGGCCGCGATGTGCCCCGCCTGCTGGAACAGATGAAAGAAGCCGGGCTCGAGCACAAGTCCGAGAGCGACGCCGTGTCCGAAGAGGACAAGCGGCAGCTGCTCGACTTTTTGACCAAGAGCCATGGCACCAAGGGGGCCGGGGCGAAGAATCGCATCACCCTGACCCGCAAGACCCGCAGCCGGATCAAGACCGGTGAGCGCGGCAAGTCGATCGAGGTGCAGGTGCGCAAGAAGCGCACCTACGTCAAGCGCACCGAAGAGGAGGCGCCCAAGGAAGCGCCGGCAGAAGAGACCGGTCCGCGTCAGCTGGTCGGCGACATGGCCGATTCCGAGGCGCGGCGCGAGGCCCGGGAGGCCGAAGAGGCCAAGTCGCGCGCCGCCGAGCAGGCCGCCCAGGAGGCCGCCGCCAAGCTCGAGGCCGAGAAGGCTGCCGAGGTGCCGGAGGTTCCCGAGGTGCCGGTGCCCGAGCTCGAGGAGAGCGAGCCCGCCGCCGAGCAGCCGCCAGCGCCGCCCAAGGAGGGCCGCAGCGACCGTCGCACCGCGCCGCCCAAGAAAGCGGCGGCCAAGAAAGGGCGCGGCGGCCGTGACGATGACGATCGGGGCGATCGCGAAGAGCGGCGTCGCGGTGGCAAGAAGGCCAAGCGCGCCGAGCGCCGCGGCAGCCGTCGTGGCGGCGGCCAGAGCGGTGGCAAGCACGGCTTCCAGAAGCCGACCCAGCCGATCGTGCGTGAGGTCTCCATTCCGGAGTCGATCAGCGTCGCCGACCTGGCCGACAAGATGTCGATCAAGGCCAACGAAGTCATCAAGACCATGTTCACCATGGGCGCGGCGGTGACCATCAACCAGACCATCGACCAGGACACCGCGGCCATCGTGGTGGAAGAGATGGGCCACAAGCCCAAGCTGGTCAAGGACGATGCGCTGGAGACCGAGGTGCTCGAGGGCATCTCCTACGAGGGCGAGGAGATCACCCGTTCGCCGGTGGTGACCGTGATGGGTCACGTCGACCACGGCAAGACCTCGCTGCTCGACTATATCCGCAAGGCCAAGGTCGCCACCGGTGAGGCCGGCGGTATCACCCAGCACATCGGCGCCTACCATGTGGAAGACGATCACGGCGGCGTGACCTTCCTGGATACGCCGGGTCACGCGGCGTTCACCGCCATGCGGGCCCGCGGGGCCAAGGCCACCGACGTGGTCATCCTGGTGGTGGCGGCCGACGACGGCGTCATGCCCCAGACCGTCGAGGCCATCGAGCACTCCAAGGCCGCCGAGGTGCCGCTGGTGGTGGCGGTCGACAAGATCGACAAGCAGGGCGCGGACCCGGACCGGGTCAAGAACGAGCTCTCCCAGCACGGCGTGATCTCCGAGGAGTGGGGCGGTGACACCCAGTTCGTGCACGTCTCCGCCCATAGCGGCGAAGGCATCGAGGAGCTGCTGGAGGCGATCCAGCTGGTCTCCGAGGTGCTCGAGCTCAAGGCGGTGCCGGAAGCGCCCGGCAAGGGCGTGGTGGTCGAGTCGCGCCTCGACAAGGGCCGCGGCCCGGTGGCCACCGTGCTGGTCCAGAACGGCACCCTGAAGAAGGGCGATATCGTGCTGGCCGGCCTGCACTATGGCCGCGTGCGTGCCCTGACCAACGAGTTGGGCAAGCAGGTCGACGAGGCGGGTCCCGCCATGCCGGTGGAGATCCAGGGCCTCGACGGCACCCCCGAGGCGGGTGACGACTTCATGGTGTTGGCCGACGAGAAGAAGGCCCGCGAGGTCGCCAACTTCCGTCAGGGCAAGTACCGCGAGGTGCGCCTGGCGCGCCAGCAGAAGGCCAAGCTGGAGAACATGTTCAGCCAGATGGGCCAGGACGAGGTGGCCAAGGTCAACATCGTGCTCAAGGCCGACGTCCAGGGCTCGCTGGAGGCAATCAAGGGCGCGCTGGAGGAGCTCTCCACCGACGAGGTCCAGGTGGCCGTGGTCTCCTCCGGGGTGGGCGGTATCACCGGCACCGACGCCAACCTGGCACTGGCCAGTGACGCCATCGTGGTCGGCTTCAACGTGCGTGCCGACGCCGCCGCCCGCGAGATCATCGAGCGCGAAGGCCTGGATCTGCGCTACTACAGCGTCATCTACCAGCTGATCGACGAGGTCAAGCAGGCCATGAGCGGCATGCTGGCCCCAGAGTGGAAGGAAGAGATCGTCGGCGTGGCCGAGGTTCGCGACGTCTTCCGCGCGCCCAAGATCGGCGCCGTGGCGGGCTGCATGGTGGTCGAGGGCACCGTGCACCGCAACAAGAAGATCCGCGTGCTGCGCGACAACGTGGTCATCTACGAGGGCGAGCTCGAGTCGCTGCGCCGCTTCAAGGACGACGTCCAGGAAGTGCGCAACGGCATGGAGTGCGGCATCGGGGTGAAGAACTACAACGATGTCCAGGTCGGCGACAAGATCGAGGTCTTCGATCAGGTCAAGGTCGAGCGGACGCTCTAACCGCTCCAGGAGTCGACAATGCGCGAGTTCAAGCGAACCGACCGGGTCGGCGATCAGCTGCAGAAGGAGCTGGCGGTGCTCATCCAGCGCGAGGTCAAGGACCCGCGGCTGGGCATGGTCACCGTCAGCGGGGTCACGGTGAGCCGCGACCTCGGCTATGCCGACGTCTATGTGACCCTGCTCGGCGAGGACAGCCCCGAGCGGGTCGCGGAGAACCTCAAGGTGCTGCGCCAGGCGGCCGGCTTCCTGCGCGGCCAGATCGCCAAGCGGATCAAGCTGCGCCATGTGCCGGAGCTGCGCTTCCATTTCGATGAGAGCGTGGTGCGCGGCCATCGGCTGTCGTCGCTGATCGACGAGGCGGTGCAGAGCGACCGCGCCCGCAGCGGCGACCAGCGCGGCGATGATGAGGACGACGGCGGCGACGGGAGCGAGCGCGACTGATGGCGAGACGTCGCCGCGGCCTGCCGGTCAACGGGGTGCTGCTGCTCGACAAGCCCAAGGGGCTGTCCAGCAACCATGCCCTGCAGCGCGCCCGCCGGCTGTTCCAGGCCCAGAAGGCGGGCCATACTGGGACCCTGGACCCCATGGCGACGGGGCTGTTGCCGGTCTGCTTCGGCGAGGCGACCAAGTTCTCCGCCCACCTGCTGGAGGCCGACAAGGGCTACCGCACCCGGGTGGAGCTCGGCGTCATCACCGACAGCGGCGACGCCGAGGGCGAGGTCCTCGAGCGCCGTGCGGTGCCGCGGCTGTCCGAGGCCGACATCGAGGGCGTGCTCACGCGCTTTCGCGGCGAGATCGAGCAGGTTCCGCCGATGTATTCGGCGCTGAAGCTCCAGGGCCGCAAGCTCTACGAGCTGGCCCGCGAGGGCAAGTCGGTTCAGCGTGCAGCGCGGCGTGTGACGGTGTATGATGCGCGCCTTCTCGCCTTTGATGGCGACGCCTTCGAGCTGGAGGTGCGCGTGAGCAAGGGCACCTATGTGCGCACCCTGGCCGAGGACATCGGCCTGGCACTGGGTACCGGCGCCCATATCAGCGCGCTGCGTCGGCTCAAGACCGGGCCCTTCAGCGGCGAGGGCATGTGGAGCCTCGAGGCCCTGGAGGCGCTGTCGGGTCAGGCGGAACGCGAGGCGACGCTGCTGCCGGTGGACGTGCTGGTCGAGCATCTGCCACGTCTGGAGGTGGGGGTGGTGGCCGCAGGGCGACTGACCCACGGCCAGCCGGCCGGGGTGGACACCACGGGTCTCGCCGTCGGCGAGACGCCAAGGCTCTATCGTGACGGCGCCTTTCTGGGCCTCGGCACGGTGACGACGCCACAGGAGGTGGCGCCGAAACGGCTGCTGAGTACCGCAGCCGAATAGAGAAAATGCTGAGCCACTCGGCAGCATTTTCCCAGGGAGTAACGCCGAGACTGCAAATATGCGTGGTCTCATACACTTATCACTTAGGCATATTGCTTACTGGAGAGACAGATGGCACTGACCGCTGAGAAGAAGGCCGAGATCGTCAATGAGTTCGGCCGTGGCGAGAACGACACCGGTTCCCCCGAAGTTCAGGTGGCCCTGCTGAGCGCCAACATCGATGGCCTGCAGGATCACTTCAAGAGCAACAAGCAGGATCACCACTCCCGCCGTGGCCTGATCCGCATGGTCAACCAGCGCCGCAAGCTGCTTGACTACCTGAAGCGCAAGGACTTCGAGCGCTATCAGGCACTGATCCAGCGTCTGGGCCTGCGTCGCTAAAGTAAAGGGTAATTCGCTACTGCGCTCGATAGCCTGGCCGCCGGCGGTGCTCGCTCTCCTCATGTAGCGGGCTACACTCCGGGAGCTGCGCTCCGGCGGCGACCAGCCTCTCATCGCTCGTAACGCGAATTCCTCCTTTCCTTGTTCTCGACGTGTCAACGGGCAGTCCCCCCAGGGGGCTGCCCGTTTCGCGTTGTGGGGCGGCTGCACGAGGGGCGCCGGGGACAGGTCGGAGAGGAGGTCTTTTGCCAGGGAAGGCAAAAGTAGCGCCCAGGGAGGGGTTCACAGCGCCTCCTCGAAGACCTGTCGCCGGATCAGCCCCGAGAGACCGGAGGCGTGACGATTCCACTGTGGAAATGTCGCTATACGGTGGCCGCGGGGCGCGTCAACCCCTAAAATGGTCGCCGAGTCGAAACGACCCAAACACAGAAAAGTACAGTTGAAGGAAGTCGCCGTGAATCCGGTCAAGAAGACATTTCAGTACGGTCGCAGCACCGTCACCCTGGAAACCGGGCGCATCGCCCGCCAGGCCACCGGTGCCGTGATGGTCACCATGGACGACACCGTGGTGCTCTGCACCGTGGTGGCAAAGAAGGAAGCCAACCCCAATCAGCCTTTCTTCCCGCTCTCCGTCCACTATCAAGAGAAGACCTACGCGGTCGGCAAGATCCCCGGCGGCTTCTTCAAGCGTGAGGGGCGGCCCACCGAGAAGGAGACCCTCACCTCGCGGCTGATCGATCGCCCGATCCGCCCGCTGTTCCCCAAGGGGTTCATGAACGAGGTGCAGGTGATCTGTACCGTGCTCTCCACCGACCGCAACCATGACCCGGATATCGCCGCGCTGCTCGGCACTTCCGCGGCCTTGGCCATCTCCGGCGTGCCGTTCAACGGCCCGATCGGCGCGGCCCGCGTGGGCTTCAGCGAGGAGAAGGGCTACTTCCTCAACCCCACTGTGGAAGACCTGACCACCTCGGAGCTGGACATGGTCGTCGCTGGCACCGACAAGGCGGTGCTGATGGTCGAATCCGAGGCCGCCGAGCTGCTCGAAGACGAGATGCTGGGCGCGGTGCTCTACGGCCACCAGGAAATGCAGGTGGCCATCGCGGCTATCAACGAGCTGGCCGCCGAGGCCGGCAAGCCCAAGTGGGACTGGCAGCCGCCGGCAGACAATGTCGCGCTCAAGGAGGCCGTGGCGCGCGGCTTCGAGCAGAAGATCGGCGAGGCCTATCGCGTCACCGACAAGATGGCCCGCCAGGATGCGCTGAGTGCCCTCAAGACCGAAGCGGTTGAGCAGCTGGCCGGCGAAGAGGAAGGCCAGTTCGACGCCGACGAGGTCAAGGGCGCCTTCGCCAGCCTTGAGAAGCGCGTGGTGCGCTCCCGGGTCATCAAGGGCGAGCCGCGCATCGACGGTCGCGATCACAAGACCGTGCGGCCCCTGGCCATCGAGGTGGGGACCCTGCCCAAGACCCACGGCTCGGCGATCTTCACCCGCGGCGAGACCCAGGCGATCGTCATCGCCACCCTGGGCACCCTGCGCGACGCTCAGCTGATCGAGTCCCTGGAGGGGGAGCGCAAGGACCGCTTCCTGCTGCACTACAACTTCCCCCCCTACTGCGTGGGCGAGGCCGGCTTCATGGGCGGGCCCAAGCGTCGCGAGATCGGCCACGGGCGCCTGGCCCGTCGCGGCGTCGAGGCGATGCTGCCCAGCGACGACGAGTTCCCCTACACCATCCGCGTGGTGTCCGAGATCACCGAGTCCAACGGCTCCAGCTCCATGGCCTCGGTGTGCGGCTCGTCGCTGGCGCTGATGGATGCCGGCGTACCGATGAAGGCGCCGGTGGCGGGCATTGCCATGGGCCTGGTCAAGGACGACGACGGCTTCGCCGTGCTCACCGATATCCTCGGCGACGAAGACCATCTGGGTGACATGGACTTCAAGGTGGCCGGTTCGTCCGCCGGTGTCACCGCCCTGCAGATGGATATCAAGATCGAGGGCATCAACGAGGAGATCATGGAGCAGGCGCTGCAGCAGGCCAACGAGGCGCGCCTGCACATCCTCGAGCAGATGAACGCGGTGATCGGCCAGAGTCGTGCCGAGGTCTCCGAGAACGCCCCCTCCATGGCCACCATCAAGATCGACCCGGACAAGATCCGCGACGTTATCGGCAAGGGCGGCGCCACCATCCGCAAGATCTGCGAGGATACCGGCGCCTCCATCGACCTGGACGACGATGGCACCGTGCGCATCTACGCCGAGGACAAGGCCGCGGCCAAGCGGGCCATCGATACCGTGCTGGCGATCACCGCCGAGCCCGAGATCGGCCAGCTCTACCGCGGCAAGGTGGTGCGCATCGCCGACTTCGGCGCCTTCGTCAACATCATGCCGGGGACCGACGGCCTGGTGCATATCTCGCAGATCGTGCCCGAGCGGGTCAACGACGTGCGCGATTTCCTCAACGAGGGCGACGAGGTGGTGGTCAAGGTGCTCGACATCGACAACCGCAACCGGGTGAAGCTCTCCATCAAGGAGATCACCGCGGAAGAGAAGGCGGCGTTCGAAGCCGCCGAAGCCGAGACCGCGCTGTAAGCGACCGCCTACGGCGAGCTTCAAGCCTTAAGCGGTAAGCCGTAAGAAAACCCTCCATGGTCTAACCGTGGAGGTTTTTTCTATGGAGGGCGGCAAACGAAAGAAAAGGTTCTTCGCACTTTAGCGTGAATCCGTGCTTCTGGCTGCATTGTGGGAGGCCGGCTCTGCCGGGCGAAGGCGCCGCAGGCGCCCCTTTGGCAGTGCTGCGCACTGCTTCGCGAGCTGAAGCTCCCTCCCACATAGTCTGTTCACGCCAGTCTGCGAAGATCCTCATTTCATTGTGCTTACAGCTTATAGCTAGCGTGCAGTGGGGCTTAGCGCTCGATGGCGAGTGCGACGCCCTGACCGCCGCCGATGCACAGCGTGGCGAGGCCCTTCTTGGCGTCGCGGGCGATCATCTCGTGCAGCAGGGTCACCAGCACCCGGCAGCCGGAGGCGCCGATGGGGTGGCCCAGCGCGATGGCGCCGCCGTTGACGTTGATCTTGTCGGTATCCCAGCCCAGCTCCTTGTTGACGGAGAGCGCCTGGGCGGCGAAGGCTTCGTTGGCCTCGACCAGATCGAGATCGTCCAGGCTCCAGCCGGCCTTCTCCAGGCAGCGGCGGGTGGCCGGGGCCGGGCCGATCCCCATGATCGCCGGGTCGACGCCGGCGTTGGAGTAGGCGGCAATGCGGGCCAGGGGCTCGAGGCCGAGCTGCTTGGCCTTCTCAGCGGAGCAGAGCATGACCACGGCGGCGCCGTCGTTGATGGAGGAGGCGTTGCCGGCGGTGATGGTGCCATCCTTCTTGAAGGCGGGGCGCATGCTGGAGAGCTTCTCGGCGGTTACCGAGCGCGGGCCTTCGTCGGTGTCGAAGACCACCGGGTCGCCCTTGCGCTGGGGAATCTCCACCGGGACGATCTGGCTCTTGAACTTGCCTTCCTGGATAGCGGCGGCGGCCTTCTGCTGGGAGGCGGAGGCGAACTCGTCCATGGCCTCGCGGGTGATGCCGTACTTCTCCGCCAGGTTCTCGGCGGTGATGCCCATGTGGTAGTTGTTGAAGGCGTCCCACAGGCCGTCATGGACCATGGTGTCCACGGCCTTCCAGTCGCCCATGCGCTGGCCATTGCGCGAGTTGGGCAGCACGTGGGGCGAGGCGGACATATTCTCCTGGCCGCCGGCCAGGATCAGCTCGGCGTCGCCGCAGCGGATCGCCTGGGTCGCCAGATGCAGGGCCTTGAGGCCGGAGCCGCAGACCTTGTTGATGGTCATGGACGGGACAGCAGCCGGTAGGCCGGCCTTGATGGCCGCCTGGCGGGCGGGGTTCTGGCCGACGCCTGCGGTCAGTACCTGGCCGAGCAGCACTTCGTCGACCTGGTCGCCGGCCACGCCGGTGCTGGCCAGGATGTCCTTGATTACCAGGGCGCCCAGGTCGCTGGCGGGAATGCCGGCCAGGGAGCCGCCGAAGGTGCCGATGGCGGTACGCCGTGCGGCAACGATCACCACGTCTTGCATGGGGTTACTCCTGAAGGTGGTTGGCAGTCTTTACGATTGCCAGCATAGGGGAATGTTGTGCAGTGCGGCAATCCCCCTTGGGTCGATGGGTGGAGTCATCAGTATAGTGGGCTTGACGCGAGATGGGAGAGGCGGGAGTCGGCAGGGGAGAGGGGCAGCGAGGCGTATCGGGTAGGCTGTCAGGTCAGGCACCCGCCATGCGAGTGCCTGCCGTGGGCGTCAGGCCAGTTGAACGGGGATGGCGTTGCTGGTGTGGCTGACGTCGTTGCCCTCTTTGAGATAGACCAGGGCCGGCTGGTGGTCGTCGAGCTCCGCCTCGCTGTAGTGGCCGTAGCTGCAGATGATCACCCGGTCGCCGGGGCCGGCCAGGTGGGCGGCGGCGCCGTTGATGGAGATGACCTGGGAGCCCTCCTCGGCGCGAATCGCGTAGGTGGTGAAGCGCTGGCCGTTCTCGACGTTGTAGATCTGGATCTGCTCATTCTCGCGGATGCCGGACAGGTCCAGCAGGTCGCCGTCGATGGCGCAGGAGCCTTCGTAGTTGAGCACGGCGTGGGTGACGCGGGCCATGTGCAGCTTGGCCTTGAGCATGACGGTATACATGGTACGGAATCCTCTTGGTGTTACGGTACCGGCTGCGCACTCAGCGGTTCAGCGCGGTAGGGTCAGGGTCAGGTTGTCGATCAGGCGCGCGCCGCCCAGCTGGGCGGCGGCCAGCAGCACGGCGTCATGGGTGGTGTCGTTCACCGGCCCCAGGTCGGCGGCGCGCAGCTCCAGGTAGTCCGGGACAAAGCCCGCCTCACGGAGCTGCGCCTGGGCGGCGTCCAGTACGGCGGCGCTTGGCTCGCCGGCCTCCAGGGCGTCGCGGGCCTGGCACAGGGCACGGTAGAGCGTCGGGGCCCGGCGGCGCTGGTCGGCATCCAGGTAGCCGTTGCGCGAGGAAAGGGCCAGACCGTCCTCGGCGCGCACGATGGGCACCCCGACGATCTCGATGGGGAAGTGCAGGTCGGTGACCAGCTTGCGGATCACCGCGAGCTGCTGGTAGTCCTTCTCGCCGAAGCAGGCCACGTCGGGCTGCACCAGGTTGAACAGGATGCTGACCACCGTGGCCACACCGTCGAAGTGGCCAGGGCGAGCGCCGCCGCACAGCCCTTCGCTGACCTCGGGCACGCAGACGCGGGTCTGGTGAGCCAAGCCGCGGGGGTAGAGCAGCGAGGTATCGGGGGCGAACAGCAGGTCGCAGCCGGCCTCCTCGAGCTGTGACTGGTCCGCCTCCAGGGTGCGCGGATAGGCGTCGAGATCCTCGTCGGGGCTGAACTGCATAGGATTGACGAAGATGGTGGCGATCACTACCTCGGCCTGGCGCCGGGCGCTCTCCACCAGCGCCAGGTGGCCCTCGTGGAGGTTGCCCATGGTCGGCACCAGGGCGATGCGCTGGTCGCGGCGGCGAAACTCGCCAAGGGCCTCGCGCAGCGCGGGTATCTCTCGCAGGGTACGCATGGTGGACTCCTGAGCGTAACGCTAGAAACAGTGCGCCTCGGCCGGGAAGCGGCGCGCCTTGACCTCTTCGTGGTAGCGGCGGAAGGCGTCCTGGATGTCCTCGGCCTCGGCCAGGAAGTTCTTGACGAAGCGTGGGGTGCGGCCGTGGGTCACGCCTAGCACGTCGTGCATGACCAGGATCTGGCCGTCCACGTCGGGGCCGGCACCGATGCCGATCACCGGCACGTCCAGCGCCTCGCTCACCGCGCGGCCCAGGCTCGCCGGCACGCACTCCAGCAGGATCACCGAGGCGCCGGCCGCCACCAGGGTGCGAGCGTCCTCGAGAATCTGGGTGGCCCGCTCGGCGTCGCGCCCCTGCACCTTGTAGCCGCCCAGCTGGTAGACGGTCTGGGGCGTGAGGCCGAGATGGGCACAGACCGGCACGCCGCGGCGGGTCAGCTCGCGGATGCCGTCCGCCATCCAGGCCTCGCCCTCCACCTTGACCAGTTCGGCGCCGGCACGCATCAGCTCGCCGGCGTCCTGCAGCAGCCGCTCCTGGCTGGCGTTGCTCATGAACGGCAGGTCGACCATGAGCAGGCTGGCCTCTTTGCCGCGCGCCACGCAGCGGGTGTGGTAGCAGATATCCTCGAGGGTCACCGGCAGGGTGCTGGCGTGGCCCTGCAGGACCATGCCCAGGGAGTCGCCCACCAGCAGCACCTCGATGCCGGCCTCAGAGGCGGCCCGGGCGAAGGAGGCGTCGTAGGCGGTCAGGCAGCTGAAGGGCTCGCCGGCCTGCTTGCGGGCCCTGAGCGTGCTGAGGGTGACGGTTTTCATGGCGTGCTCTCGTGTTGTCCTGGGCGAACGGCCTGAGCCGCGGCGCCCGCATTGCGCGTGATTGTTACCAGAATGCGCTATCCGTGTCGATAGGTAACATCGCTTTCATCGCTTGGGGTAACGGGTAACACCTGCGGCCTCTCGGCTCGGGACAAGGCCGCCTTCAAGGCTGCCAGGCGGCGGCCGTCGGGTAGCCGCAGCGAGGGCGCTAGCTCGGCGAGCGGCTCCAGCACGAAGGCCCGCGCCGCCATCTCGGGATGGGGGACGCGCAGACGCGGCGTCTCGATGCATCGGCCGCCATACAGCAGCAGGTCCAGGTCCAGGGTGCGAGGTCCCCAGCGCCGCTGGCGCACCCGGCGATGGCGTTGCTCAAGGGCCTGCAACTGGTCGAGTAGCGCCAGCGGCGAGAGACGGGTCGCCAGGTGGGCCACGGCGTTGACGAAGTCGGGCTGGTCCTGGGGGCCGACCGGCGCGCTGATATAGAGGCGTGAGGCGCTGACCCGCCTAGTCAGCGGCAGCCGGTCCAGCGCCGCCAGCGCCTGCTCGACCTGCTGTCGGGGGTGTCGAGGTTGCTGCCCAGCCCCACGTAGGCGTCAACGGTCGGGGTCATGAGTTACCGGGCGGTGCACTGCGGCGACGCCGCTTGCGGGGACGTCGGCGCCGGGAACGGCCGTTGCCGCCCGGGGCGCTGTCCTGGGCCTTGCCGACCAGGCGCTGCTGGTCGTGCTCGTCGCCCTCCTGATAGGCGGTCCACCAGTCGCCGAGACCCGGCGGGATTTCGCCGGCAGCCTCGCGCAGCAGCAGGAAATCGTAGGCGGCCCGGAAGCGAGGGTGCTCGCGCGTCTGCTGGGCGCGCTTACCACTCCGCTTGGGCAGGCGCTGCTGCAGGTCCCAGATGTCACGCATCGGCAGGCTGAAGCGCTTGGGGATCGAGATGTGCTGAAGCTGGCGGGAAATGACCTGCTGGGCGGCGGCCTGCAGCGCGGGAATTGGTGGCATGCCGTCGGCTTCGAGAGCCGCCTGACGCTGCTGCACCGGCCCCCACAGCAGGGCCGCGAACAGGAACGCTGGCGTCACCGGACGCTCTTCCTGGATGCGCCGGTCGGTGCTGGCCAGGGCGGCTTCGATCAGCGGCTCGGCCCAGGGCAGCTCGGCCATGGCTTCCTCGGCCTCGGGGAAGAGCATGGCGAACAGGCCGTAGTGGCGCAGCTGGCGGAAGGTGTCGACACCGTGGCCGGCCATGAACAGCTTGAGAATCTCGTCGAAGAGTCGCGCAGGGGGGATCTGCAGCAGCAGCGGTGCCAGTTCGAAGATCGGCGCTTCGCTGGTCGGCGCGATCCGAAAGTCGAGCTTGGCGGCGAAGCGCACGGCGCGCAGCATGCGCACCGGGTCTTCCCGGTAGCGGGTCGTCGGGTCCCCGATCAGCCGCAGGGTGCGCGATTCGATGTCGTGAACGCCGTCGGCGAAGTCATGGATCGAAAAGTCGGCAATGCTGTAATAGAGCGCATTGATGGTGAAATCTCGGCGGATGGCGTCTTCCTGGATGTTGCCCCAGACGTTGTCGCGCAGCAGCAGGCCGTCCTCGGACTGCTGGGCGATATGGTCGCCATGATCGTCGCCCGGGCGGCCGCGGAAGGTGGTGACCTCGATCACCTCGCGACCGAAGCGCACGTGGACGATGCGAAAGCGCCGGCCGATGATGCGCGAGTTGCGAAACAGCTCGCGCACCTGCTCCGGGGTGGCATCGGTGGCGACGTCGAAGTCCTTGGGCATCTTGCCCAGCAGCGAGTCGCGAATGCAGCCCCCACCAGGTAAGCTTCGTAGCCGGCGTTGTGCAGGCGGTAGAGCACCTTCAGCGCCGGTTCGCTGAAGTGCTGGCGCGATACGGGGTGCTCGTTGCGCGGGATGATGCGGGGCCCGGCAACGCCGGCGGCGGCTTCCTCGGGGCCGAACAGCGACCTCAAGTGCTCGCCAGGGCTCTGCAGAAAGCGGGTAAATCCTTTGAACATGCGGCGATATCGACTCGCAGGGTGCGAAAGGGAGAGTGTAGCCGACCCCGAGACTTAGGGGAAACACCTTCGCGGCGGGCGCTGTCCTCCTGGAAGCGTGTCGGGCTCGAGCATGGTGGACGCGCACAGCAAAAGAGGAGACCCGTGGGCCTCCTCCGACAAGCTGAAAACGCTGCGTCCGTGCGGCTGTTTCTTCTTCGTGATGGCGCATCGCCTTGAATACGCACCACAGTCACCAAGGAATACACAGGCAAGCAGTGTTGTTGTGATTGTTGACGTTCCTGGTGGCGACCGTCTCGTATTCAAAACAATAATCCAACCACGACGGCAAGCTGAATTGCCTACCCTCGGCTTGTTGATGTTGTTGCCGAGGGCGCGCCTCTGCGGCCCTTGTTCTTGTTGGCGGCCGGTGTGGGCGCATCGCGTCCTGATGGATCCGGTACTTCGAGCTGTTGTTGTTGTTGCCTCGAAGGGCGGAAGCTGTGGGAGGGTGTCTTGTTGTTGTTGCGACTCCCGGTTCCGCTTCCACATCCTTTCTCGGCCCGACGTTATTGTTGTTGGTGCGGGCCCTGTCTCGCCTGGCCGCCTTGTTGTTGTTGTTGGCGCGGGTGACAGCCGGATGTTGTTTTCTTGCCCTAGATATTGCAGTCCGCGTGCCACATTGTTTTTTATCCTTTTAAGACAGCGCCTTATGGTTATCGGCTGGCGCGGCGTCGGCAAGCCCCCGGCGGAGTGTTACCCATCTTGCGCCACTAAGGGGCACCTGCTGTGTGGGAAGGTAACACCTGGTGCAATTCCCGCTTCGATGACCCAAAAAAAGCGCCCGAGGGGTTGGCCCCGGGCGCTTGGACATTGGTCGTAGGCTTCGTCTGGAAACTGGCTGCGCTCGCCGACTTTTCGGGCGAAGCCTAGAAATGGCTTGGCGGCCGGCACGCATCAGCCGCTGCTGCGCCGGGCCTGCTTCTTGCGTGGAATGCCCAGGCGCTGGCGTCGCTCCCACAGGCACTTGCGGCTGATGCCCAGCTTCTGGGCCAGCTCGGTCTCGCTCATCTGGTCCTGATGCTCCAGCACGAAATGCTGGAAGTAGTCCTCCAGCGACAAATCCTCGCTGCCGTCGTCCGGCTCGAGCTCGATCGACTCGGTCGCTCGGGCCGTGGGCTCGGCAACGGGGCGTGACGCGCCCGGGAGACTCGGACGCAGGCCCAGGTCGTCGGGGTGGATCAGATGACCTTCGGCTAGGATCACGCCGCGCTCCAGGGCATTTTCCAGTTCGCGGACGTTGCCGGGCCAGGGGTAGTCGCGGATCTCGCGGCGCGCGGCCCGGGAGAGCCGCAACCCTTCACGGTCGTGTCGGCGGCAGGCCTTGTCCAGGAGAACATCGGCGATGGTCAACACGTCTTCGTCGCGATCGCGCAGCGGCGGCAGGTCGATCTGCATCACGTTGAGGCGGTAGTAGAGATCGAGGCGAAACTCACCGGTCTTCGATAGGGCGCGCAGGTCGCGGTGGGTGGCGGCAATGAGGCGCACGTTCACATGCCGGGTCTCCACCGAGCCGATGCGGCGAATCTCGCCCTCCTGCAGCACGCGCAGCAGCCGCGCCTGAGCGTCCAGCGGCAGCTCGCCGATCTCGTCGAGAAGAGGGTGCCGCCGTCGGCGGCCTCGACCAGGCCGGTACGCGCCGCGCTGGCGCCGGTGAAGGCGCCCTTCTCGTGGCCGAACAGTTCGGACTCGATCAGCGTCTCGGGGATCGCCGCGCAGTTCACGCAGATCAGGGAGGCGCCGGCGCGCTTGCTCTGCTGGTGGATGGCCCGAGCCACCAGCTCCTTGCCGGTGCCCGATTCGCCCTGGATCAGCACGGTGACGTCGGCCGGGGCGGTCTTGCGAATGCGGGTATAGACCGCCTGCATCGCCGCACACTCGCCGATCATCTGCTGGCGGGTGCCGCCATCGTCGGTAATATCGGGGGCTCGGCGCGCTGCGAGGCCTGCTGATGCAGGACGCGGGCCACGGTCTCGAGCAGCTCATCGTGGTCGAAGGGCTTGGCCACATAGTCCACGGCGCCCTGCTTGAGGGCATCCACCGCCGAGCGCATGCTGGCGTAGCTGGTCATGATCAGCACCGGCACCGGGGCGGCGCGGGCGATCAGCTCGGTACCGGGGTCGCCGGGCAGGCGCAGGTCGCTGATCACCAGGTCGAAGCCCTGGGGCTCCTGGGCCAGGGCCTCGTCCACCGAGCCGGCCTCGCTGACCCGGTAGTCGTGGCGCTCCAGCAGGCGACGCAGCGCGGCGCGAATGATGGCTTCGTCTTCAACGATCAGAATTCGGCTCATCGGTCTCTTCACCATCCTGTCGTTCGGTGGGCAGCCACAGGCTGATGCGGGTGCCGCAGGAATGCCCGGGGGGCGGAGATTCGAGTTCGATCCTGCCATGATGCTCGGCAATGATGCTGTAGACCAGCGGCAGGCCGAGCCCGGTGCCCTCGCCCGGCGGCTTGGTGGTCGTGAAGGGCTCGAACAGGTGTTCACGGACGTGGGGGTCAAGGCCATGCCCCTCGTCGGTGACGGTCACCCGCAGCATCTCGCCGTCCGGCGCGGCATCGATGACGATGTGGCCGCCGGGCCGGCTGGCGTCCCGCGCGTTGCTGAGCAGGTTGATCATCACCTGTTGTAGCCGCTGGGCGTCGCCGATGGCTTCCAGCTCGGGGGGCAGAGGTTGTGATAGGCCACATCCTCGCCCGAGCGTGCCAGCTGGATCAAGTGCAGCGCCTCGTCGGTGACGGTGGCGATGGCGACCGGGGCGAAGCGGGTGCCGCCCACATGGCGTCCGCCGTGGGCGAAGCCCACCAGCGAACCGACGATGCGCGAGACGCGATCGGTGAGCTGCTGGATCTGAGTGGCGGTTTCCAGTACCTCGGGGTCGTCGGTGTCGTAGCGCAGGTTCTGGGCCAGCGAGGAGATCCCGGTGATGGGGTTGCCGATCTCGTGGGCCACGCCGGCCGCCAGCTGGCCGATGGAGGCCAGCCGGGCGGCGTGCACCAGCTCATCCTCGAGCCACTTCATTTCGCTGTGATCCTCGATCAGGATCACGGTGCCCCACGAATGTCGTCGTCCGCCTGGAGCTCGGCGCGGTGCAGGGTCAGGTAGCGGGTGCCGCCTTCCAGCGCCACCGGCTGCTTGTAGAGGTGGTCGTGCTGCTCGCCGAGCATTCGGCCGAGCAGCTCGCCCCAGGGGCGGGCAGGCCGTCGCGCCGGGCCCCGATCACGCTGGTGCCGTCGATGCCCGAGAGCTCGGCCAAGGCGTCGTTCCACATCAGCAGCTCATCGTCGACGCCGAAGGCGCATAGCCCCACCGGCAGCCGGGTGAGAATGCGGCGGTGGTAACGGCGCAGGCCGTCGAGCTCCCGAGCCAGGCCGGTGAGCCGCGAGCGGTAGGCTTCCAGGCGGTTCTCGACGAACTGGATATCGTCGGTGGGCTCCTGGCCGCCGCGCCGGTAGGGCAGCTGGCGGTCGACGATGTCCTGGGCCACCGAGGGGCCCATCAGCCCCGAGAGGTTGGCCTGGATGCGATCGCGCAGCCGGCGCAGCGCGTAGGGGCGGCCGTCCAGCGGCGAGAGTCCCAGGTCGGCCAGGGCGCGCTCCACTTCGCGCTCGGCTACCTCCTCGCCCAGGGCCGGGGCCAGGTGGCGCTTGAAGTCGGCGCCGGTGGTGGCCACCAGCGGCAGCCGCTTGGGCCGGATCACCGCGTCCACCGAGCACGCCTCGGCGGCGGCGCGCTCGCCGTCGGAGGTGTGGGTGGCCAGCGACACCAGAATGAAGACCAGGATGTTGGCGGCCAGCGACACCAGGGTCACCACGTACCAGTCAGGCTCGCCGGCGAGCCCCTCCAGCCCCGGCGGGATCACGATCCAGGGCGTCATGCCGGTGAGCAGCGGCAGCCACATGCCGACCAGCCAGATCAGGGTGCCGACGCAGAGGCCGGCGACCATCCCCTTGCGGTTGGCCCCCGGCCAGTAGAGCAGTGCCATCAGCCCCGGCAGGCACTGGGCCATGCCGACGAAGGCCGACAGCCCCAGCGGGGTGAGATCGTGGTGGACCCCCACGGTGCGATAGAACAGCCAGCCGCCGAGGATCACCGCGGCGATCAGCGCCCGGCGCAGCCAGCGCAGCCAGCGATAGAGGTTGTGCTGAGCGTCTGGCGGATGGGCCACCAGCAGCACGTGGTTGAGGATCATGCCCGACAGCGCCAGGGCGATGATCACCATGGTGCCGCTGGTGGCCGCCAGGCCGGCGATGAAGGCCAGCGCCCGGACCCACAGCGACTCCGAGAGGCCGAAGGCCAGGTAGGCGGCGCCGATCGTCTCGTCGCTGCCCAGGGACTGGCCGGCCCACAGGATCAGCGGCACCGGCAGTGCCATCAGCAGCAGGAACAGCGGCAGCGACCAGCTGGCCTGGAGCAGGGTGTGCCGCGACAGGGTTTCGGCGAAGGTGATGTGGAAGATATGCGGCATCAGCAGCGCCGCGGCGAAGAACAGCAGCAGCAGGGTGCGCCAGTGGGCCGGATCGGGCTGCACCACGCCGGCCTGGTAGGCCTGGCCGGGACCGTCGAGCCAGGCCTGCAGGTCGGCGGGGCCGTCGAAGACCCCGAACAGGGCGATGGCGCCCAGGGTCAGCATGGCGCCGAGCTTGACTACCGAGCCGAAGGCGATCACCGCCAGCAGGGTGTCGTGGCGGGCATGCTGGCGGCTGTGGCGGGCGCCGAACAGCATGGCGAGCAGTGCGATCAGGGCGCTGAAGGCCAGCGCCAGCAGCGCCGGCGAGGCCACGCCGCCGGTCATCAGGAAGATGGCGTCGCCCAGGGTCTGGACCTGCAGGGCCAGCAGCGGCAGCACCGCCAGCAGGCTGATCACGGTGATCAGGGTGCCGACCCAGCGCGAGCGGAAGCGGAAGGCGAACAGGTCGGAGAGCGAGGTGAGCTGGTAGGTGCGGGTCATGCGCTGGATGGGCACCAGCAGCACCGGCGCCAGCAGGAAGGCGCCGGCCACCCCCAGGTAGTAGGCCAGGTAGCCGTAGCCGGCGCTGGCGGCCAGCTCCAGGCTGCCATAGATCGCCCAGGCGCTGGCATAGACCCCCAGCGCCAGGGTGTAGACGGCAGGGTGGCGGGTGATGCGCAGGCTGATCCAGCCGCGCTCCACCGCCAGGGCGCACAGGAACAGCACCAGCAGGTAGCCGGTGCCCAGGGCGAAGACGCCGGCCAGGCTAGCGCTCATCGAGCTTCCTCTTCTGCTCCAGCCACAGCGTCAGGGCAATCAGCACGCCCCAGATGACGAAGGGGCGGTACCAGGCCACGCCGGGGCTCGACCAGCCGCTCATCAGCAGCGGCGAGAGCAGATAGCCGCCGAAGACCAGGAACAGCATGATGCGGTAGACGTACATGCGGGCGCCTCGCTCAGGCCGGTGGCGATGCCGTGGCATCGTCGTCGCGGGTGTGCCGGACCGGCTCGGGGTGAATGAGCGCCACGTCCCAGTGGGCCACGGCCCAGGCGAGCTGTTCGGCCACCGGGGCCCGGGCGAGCGCTTCGGGCGGCGCCTGATCCAGGGCCTGCAAGGCGGCGTGCAGCAGCGGGCGAACCGCGTCGTCGTCGGTGGGCAGCGGCGGCGCCAGGTTCTGCTTGGAGAGCTTCTGGCCGTCGGCTCCCAGGATCAGCGGCAGATGCAGGTAGCGAGGCTCGGGATAGCCCAGGGCGTGCTGCAGCTGGCGCTGCCAGGGGGTGTTGTCGAGCAGGTCGAAGCCGCGAACCACGTCGCTGATACCCTGTTCGGCGTCGTCCACCACCACCGCCAGCTGGTAGGCCCACAGGCCATCCTTGCGCTTGAGCACCACGTCGCCCAGGTCGGCGGGGTCGAAGCGCTGCTCGCCGAACAGCCGGTCCTGCCACACCACCGGCCGCAGGCCCAGGTCGCTGCGCAGCCGCCAGGCCACCGGCTTGCCGGGCTCGCGCACGCCCTCTCGGCACCAGCCGGGGTAGACGGGGTACTCGCGCCACTGCTTGCGCGAGCAGCTACAGGGATAGGCGAGCCCCCGGGCGATGAGCGCTTCGAGGGCGGCGCCGTAGGCCGGGTCGCGCCCGTGCTGCCAGGTCACCGGCCCATCCCAGTGCAGGCCGAATGCCTCGAGCTGCCGCAGGATGGCATCGGCGGCGCCGGCGGGGCAGCGCGGCGGGTCGATGTCCTCGATGCGTACCCGCCACTCGCCGCCGGCCCGGCGGGCGTCCAGGTAGCTGGCCAGGGCGGCGATCAGCGACCCGGCGTGCAGAGGGCCGGACGGCGTGGGGGCGAAGCGGCCGCGGTAGCGATTCATGGGCGACTCCGGTCGCACTGGGCCGGTATGCAAACGGGCACCCTGGGGTGCCCGTCGCGAGGGGAGCGGCAGCGCATCGGCTCAGCCGCCGAGCTGCTTTTCCTTGAGTTCCGCCAGGGTCTTGCAGTCCACGCATAGGGTGGCCGTGGGGCGGGCCTCGAGACGGCGGATGCCGATCTCCACGCCGCAGGCCTCGCAGAACCCGTAGTCGTCCTCGTCGATCTTCTCGAGGGTCTCGTTGATCTTCTTGAGCAGCTTGCGCTCGCGGTCCCGGGTGCGCAGCTCCAGGCTGAAGCCCTCCTCCTGGGTGGCGCGATCGGCCGGATCGGCGTAGTTGTTCGCCTCTTCCTGGAGGTGGCGCACGGTGCGGTCCACCTCCTCCATCAGTTCCTGTTTCCAGCCCAGCAGGATCTGTCGGAAGTGCTCCAGCTGCTGCTCGTTCATGTACTCTTCACCGGCCGCCGACTCGTACGGGGTGAACTTCTTGGGCGCTTCCGTCTTCTTGTCTGCTACTGGCATGGGACTGCCTCATTACTTGAGTGACTGCTGATCAATACCCGCCATGATGGGGTCAGGTATCTCACGCCAAAGGCATGCTTGTTTAGCTGAAAATGGCAGTGTTTGCAATACTGCCGCTCATCATTCCTTGGCGCTGCCAGCGTCCTTGGGCCGGTTCGGCATAGCATTTTCCCGCCGCCGGCCAAAGCCGCTAGAATGCGCCATTCAGCGACGCGGCACGCCCAGGCTTTCGGCCTCACGGCTTGGACCGCGCCAAATCGGAATTTGCACAGGAGTCCGCCATGTCGTGGAGTGCGCGAGTCGATCGGGTGGCCCCTTTCGTGTGATGAGCCTGCTGGAGACCGCCCAGGCTCGCGAGGCGGCGGGGCACGATGTGATCCACCTGGAGGTGGGCGAGCCCGATTTTCCACCCCCGCGCCGGTGGTCGCCGCCGGCCAGGCGGCCCTGGCCGCAGGGCATACTCGCTATACGCCGGCGGCGGGGCTGCCGGCACTGCGCGAGGCGATCGCCGGCCACTACGCCGAGCACTTCGGCGCTGAGGTCGACCCGCGGCGCATCCTGGTCACCCCCGGCGCCTCCGGGGCGCTGCTGCTGGCCAGCCAGCTGCTGGCGGGCCCCGGCGACCGGGTGCTGATGGCCGATCCCAACTACCCCTGCAACCGCCACTTCATGGCCCTGGCCGGCGCCGAAGTGGACGCCGTGCCGGTGGGCCCCGAGAGCGGCTGGCAGCTGGATGCGGCGCTGGTCGATGCCCATTGGCGCGACGCCACCCGCCTGGCCATGCTGGCCACGCCCTCGAACCCCACCGGCCATATGCTCGAGGCGGGCCAGCTCGGCGCGGTGGCCGAGACGGTGGCAGCGAAGGGTGGCCAGCTGCTGGTGGACGAGATCTATCAGGGGCTCTGCTATGACCTCGAGCCGCTCTCGGTGGCGGCGATCACCCCGGACGCCTTCGTGGTCAACAGCTTCTCCAAGTATTTCGGCATGACCGGCTGGCGGCTGGGCTGGCTGCTGGCGCCGGAGGCGGCGGTGGAGCCGCTGACGCGCCTGGCTCAGAACGTGTTCCTGGCCGCGTCCACCCCGGCCCAGCATGCGGCGCTGGCCGCCTTCACGCCGGAGTGCCGGGCCCTGCTCGAGACCCAGCGGCGCGAGCTGGGGCAGCGTCGGGATGCCCTGCTGGCGAGGCTGGCGCGCCTCGACCTGGCGCCTTCGCTGCCGCCCCAGGGGGCCTTCTACCTGTGGCTGGATATCTCCCGCTACAGCCATGACAGCCAGGCCTTCTGCCGGCGCCTTCTGGAGGAGGAGAACGTGGCGATCACGCCCGGGATCGACTTCGCCCTGAGCGGTGGCGAGCGCCATGTGCGCATCGCCTTCACCACCGGCATCGCCCGGCTCGAGGAGGCTGTGGAACGCCTCGAGCGCTTCCTGGCGCGCCTCTAGGCCATGGAGTACCCGACGCTCCTCCCGGGGTGCTGCGGCGGCGCTATAAGCGCTTTCTCGCCGAGGTGCGCCTCGATGACGGCCGCGATGTCGTCGCCCACTGCCCCAACACCGGCTCCATGCGGGCGGTCAATGTGCCGGGATGCAGGGTGTGGCTCGCGCCCAGTGACAACCCGGCGCGCAAGCTGGCCTGGACCTGGGAACTGATCGAGCTGCCCCAGCCCGATGGCAGCGTGGCGTTGGCCTCGGTGCACACCGGACGGACCAACCGCATCGTCGAGGAGGCGCTGTGCGCCGGCAGGGTCCCCGGGCTCGCCGGCTACACCACCCTCAAGCGGGAGACGAAGGTGGCGCTGGGTGACGGCAAGGCGTCGCGTCTCGACTTTCGCCTGGAGGATCCGGTGCGGGGACGGCCTTCGTGGAGGTCAAGCAGGTGACGCTGAAGGAGGCCGACGGGCACGGCGACTTTCCCGATGCGGTCAGCGAGCGCGGCCGCCGGCACCTGGAGGCCCTGGCGGCACTGGCCGCCGGTGGCGATCGCGCCGTGCTGCTGTTCTGCGTGGCGCATACCGGTATCGGTGACGTGGCCCCGGCGGCGCACCTCGACCCGGCCTACGCGGCGACGCTGCGCGAGGTGGCGGGAGAGGGCGTCGAGGTGCTGGCCCACGGCTGCGTGATCGAGCGACGCGGGGAGTTGCCCACCGCCATTCGCCTGGGCGGGGCGCTGCCGGTGTCGCTCGCGGGCCGGGCGCAGACGCTCGGCGTCGATTGAGCGGGCGAGCGTCGCCCGAGGCACCTTCCGGCGGGTTCAGCGGTTGATGTAGAAGCGCTGGATAAAATTGACGCTGGCCGGCTCCCGGTTGCGGTCGTAGCGCACGTCCAGTTCAAAACGCATCGGCTCGTCGTCATGAATGCGGAAGACGGCGATCTGCGAGATGCTGTCGCCGTCGCGGAGGCTGCGGAAGGAGAGCGGTGAGGCAGCCTGGCCGCCGATGTCGCCGACCTGGCCGTCGACCTGGGCGTTCACCGGGCGGGTGGAGCCGTCCTCGAGCTCCTCGAGCACGCTGACGTTGAGTACCGCCATGGCCGGGCTGCGCTGAATGTTGTGCTCGGCGGCGACCTCCTCGGTGAGAAAGCTGGTGCTCACGGCGCTGTAGTGGATCTGGTAGTTGTCGACCCGCTCGTACTGCTGGGCCTGGAGCGGCAGGGCCAGGCACAGCAGCGCCAGGCCTGTGGCCAGGCGGGCCAGAAGGGTTTGGTGATTCATGCTTGCTCCTCCCCTGATCGTGTTGTGCGCTGCCTGAATGCCGGCTGCGCTCGCCGACTTTTCGGACAACGCCTTGGCGGCGCGCCCTGACAGGCCGGTGGGCTCACTCCTGCCGTCGGCTGACGCGAAAGATGGCGATCTCGCCGAACAGGTTGGGCCACAGCCGCGAGGTCCAGTGCCCCTCGTGGTCGCGGATGCCCACCGCGCGGTCGGTGATGATCAGACCCTTTTCCCGGCACAGGTGTTCAAAGTCGTTGAAGGTCGACAGGTGAATGTTGGGGGTGTCGTACCAGGCGTGGGGCAGCGACTTGGAAACGGGCATGTAGCCGCGGATGCCGAGATGCACGCGGTGGCGCCAATAGGCGAAGTTGGGGAAGGTGATGATGCACTCGTCGGCGACCCGCAGCATCTCGTCGAGCATGCGGTCGGGCCGGCGCAGCGCCTGCAGCGCCTGGGTCATCACCACCAGGTCGTAGGTGTCGTCCTCGAAGTTGGCGAGCCCCTCGTCGAGGTTCTGTTCGATGACGTTGACCCCCTTGCCGACGCAGGCGGTGATGCCCTCCGGGTCGATCTCCAGCCCGTAGCCGGTGACTGCCTTGTGCTCGGCCAGCGAGGCCAGCAGGGTGCCGTCGCCGCAGGCCAGGTCGAGGATATGGGCGCCGTCCGGCACCCAGCGGTGAATCAGTTTCAGGTCGGCGCGCATCAGGCAGCTTCCTCCAGGCCCTGCTCCCGGGCCACGCGTGACATGAAGGCGGCGAACACCGCCTGGTAGCGCGGCTCGGGCAGCAGGAAGGCATCGTGGCCGTGGGGCGAGTCGATGTTGACGTAGCTGACCGGCTTGCCGGCGCGCACCAGGGCGTCGACCAGTTCCTTGGAACGCGACGGCGGGAAGCGCCAGTCGCTGGTGAAGCTCACCACCAGGAAGGGGCAGCGCGAAGGGGCGAGCGCCTTGGCTAGCACCCCGCCGTGGGCCGCGGAGGGGTCGAAGTAGTCGAGCGCCTTGGTCATCAGCAGATAGGTGTTGGCATCGAAGGAGTTGGAGAAGGTGTCGCCCTGGTAGCGCAGGTAGGACTCCACCTGGAACTCCACCCCGTAGCCGAAGTTGAGGTCCTCGCTGCGCAGGTCGCGACCGAACTTGCTGCCCATGGCGTCTTCCGAGAGGTAGGTGATATGGCCCACCATGCGCGCCAGCTTGAGGCCGCGGCGCGGCGCCGTGCCATGCTCGAGGTACCAGCCGTCATGGAACTCCGGGTCCGAGCGAATGGCCTGGCGAGCGACCTCGTTGAAGGCGATGTTCTGCGCCGAGAGCTTGGGCGTGGCGGCGATCACCACCGCATTGGCGATACGCTCGGGGTAGCTCAGCGTCCACTGCAGCACCTGCATGCCGCCCAGGCTGCCACCGATCACCGCGGCGAAACGCTCGATGCCCAGGCGGTCGGCCAGGCGGGCCTGGCTGTGCACCCAATCGCCCACCGTCACCATGGGGAACTCCGGCCCCCACAGCCGGCCGGTGTCGCGATTCTCGCTGATCGGGCCGGTGCTGCCGTGGCAGCCGCCCAGGTTGTTCAGCGAGACCACGAAGAAGCGGTTGGTGTCGATCGACTTGCCTGGGCCGATATGGGCGTCCCACCAGCCCGGCTTGCGCTCGTCGGCGTCGTGGTAGCCGGCGGCATGATGGTGCCCCGACAGGGCATGGCAGATCAGCACCGCATTGCTGCGCTCGGCGTTGAGGGTGCCATAGGTCTCGTAGACGAGGTCGTAGGCCGGCAGCGTCTTGCCGCAGGCCAGATCCAGGGGGTCGTCGAAGTGCGCCGTCTGGGGCGTCACCAGGCCGACCGAATCGCGGGGAAGCTCGGGCATTGTGTTATTCGGTGTCCAGTCGTGCGGGTGCGGCGTGGGCCCGGGCGTTACAGGCCGACCAGTGCGCCAGAGATGCCGGCGGCCCGGGTCAGGGAGCCAACCACGATACCATCGATGATGCTGATGGCGATGAAAACCACGATCGGTGACAGGTCGATCATGCCCAGCGGCGGGATGACCTTGCGCACCGGGGCCATGATCGGTTCCACCAGCTGCATGATCAGCAGCGCCCCGGGGTGGCTGGCGTTGGGCGCCACCCAGCTCAAGATGATCATCACGATCAGCGCGAAGAAGTAGATCTTGAGGATGGCATTGGCGATGGCCGCCACCGCGCCGATGGCGATGCCCGCCACCGGCGGCATGCCGAAGCCGGCGATCTGCAGAATCACCACGATGCTCACCGCCTTTAGCACGAAGGCGGCGGCCAGGGTCGCCATATCGAAGCGCCCCATCACCGGGCCGAGGAAGCCCTGGAAGGGACGCACCACCGGCTGGGTGATCTTGACCACCGATTGGCTGATGGGGTTGTAGTAGTCCGCGCCCGACGCCTGCAGCAGAAAGCGCAGCATCATCATGAAGATGTAGATATTAATCAGGGTGTTGATCAGCAGCAGACCGGCATTTCCCAGCTGATTGCCCATGGGGCCTCTCCTTGTTCGAAAAAAGCTTGCCGACTTTTCGGAAAAAGCCTAACGCGTGCCGAATTCCTCGGCCATCTCTCGGGCGCGGGCGGCGCAGGCGTCCATGGCGTCACGCATGATGTCGCGCAGCCCGGCCTGCTCGAGGTGCTCGATGGCACGCTCGGTGGTGCCGCCGGGCGACATCACGTTGCGCTTGAGTTGGGCCGGTGGCTGATCGCTGAGCTGCGCCATGCGTGCCGCCCCCAGCGCCGTCTGCAGGGCCAGGCGCCGGGCGGTGTCGGCGGGCAGCCCCTGCTGGACGCCGGCCTCTTCCATGGCTTCGAACATCAGGAAGAAATAGGCGGGGGCGCTGCCGGAGACGGCGGTGACCGCGTCGAGCAGCGCCTCCTCCTTGACCCACTCGACCAGGCCCACGGCCTCGAGCAGCCGGGTAGCCTCGGCGCGCTGCTCATCGCTGACGTCGGCGTTGGCGAACAGGCCGCAGGCGCCGGCGCCCACCAGCGAGGGGTGTTAGGCATGCAGCGGATCAGCGGCAGGCCGCCGCCCAACCACTGGTTCAGCGTCTCGGCATCGATGCCGGCGGCCACCGAGACGATCAGCGGGCGCAGACGCTGCAGGGTGTCGCGCAGGCTCTCGCAGACCTCGCGCATCACCTGCGGCTTGACCGCCAGCACCACCACGTCGGCACCTTGTACGGCAGAGGCGTTGTCGGTGTTGGTGCGAATGCCGTAGCGCTCATGGATCGGCGCCAGGAAGGCGTCGCTGGGCGAGGTGGCGGTGATGGCGGTGGCCGGATGGCCGTTGTCGATCATTCCGCCGATGATGGCGCTGGCCATGTTGCCGGCGCCGATGAAGGTGACTCTGCTGGCCATGCGATCTGTCCTTTCTCTGCTGTGAATCACGCCGGCCGGCGGCCGACGCGTAGGTGCCGTCATCGAGGCGAGCGTTCGCCGAAGATGGCCGTGCCCAGCCGCACCAGGGTGGCGCCCTCCAGGATGGCGGCTTCCAGGTCGCCGCTCATGCCCATCGACAGGGTGTCCAGCGGCGCCCCGGGAACCGTGCGCGCAGCGCCTCCTGGGCCTCGCGCAGCCGGGCATAGGGCCGCCGCTGAGTCGCCAGGTCGTCGGCCGGCGCAGGGATCGCCATCAGTCCGCGCAGGCGCAGCGATGGCAGCGCCAGCACCGCCTCGGCCAGCGCCGGCAGCGTGTCGAGGGTGACGCCCGACTTGCTCGCCTCGTTGCTGATATTGACCTGCAGGCAGACGTTGAGCGGTGCCATGTCGGCCGGGCGCTGATCGTTGAGGCGCCGGGCGATCTTCTCACGGTCGAGGCTGTGTACCCAGGCAAAATGCTCGGCGACGGCGCGGGTCTTGTTGGATTGCAGTGGGCCGATGAAATGCCACACGATATCCGTCAGGTCGGCCAGCTCGGCCTGCTTGTCGAGGGCCTCCTGGAGGTAGTTCTCGCCGAAGTCCCGCTGGCCCAGCTTTCGCGCCTCGCGAATCGCCGCTGCCGGCTTGGTCTTGCTGACTGCCAGCAAGCGTGCGTCGTCGTCGGCCCGCCCGGCGGCCGCCAGGGCCTCGGCCAGCCGTCGGCGTGCGGCCGCCAGCGAGTCGCGAAGTACGAGATCCGTCATCTCAGCCACACGAAGTTCGCCATGTCGAAAGGTCTGTCATACTAAGTGAAACCGTATCTGGGAGCAGGGGAAGTGCATGGATATTACCGAACTGCTGGCGTTCTCGGCAAAGCAGAACGCCTCTGACCTGCATCTGTCGGCGGGACTGCCGCCGATGATCCGCGTCGATGGCGATATTCGCCGGCTCAACGTGCCGGCCATGGAGGACCGCGAAGTCCGCAAGCTGATCTACGACATCATGGGAGATCGCCAGCGGCGCGACTACGAGGAGTTCTTCGAGACCGACTTCTCCTTCGAGGTGCCTGGGGTGGCGCGCTTTCGTGTCAACGCCTTCAATCAGGCCCGGGGTGCCGGGGCGGTGTTTCGCACCATCCCCAGCGAGGTGTTGACGATGGACGATTTGGGGCTCGGCGATGTCTTCCGGCGCCTCTCCCTGCTGCCCCGGGGGCTGGTGCTGGTGACCGGCCCCACCGGTTCGGGCAAGAGCACCACCCTGGCGGCGATGATCGACTACATCAACGATCATCGATACGACCATATCCTGACCATCGAGGATCCGGTGGAGTTCGTACACCGCAGCAAGCGCTGCCTGATCAACCAGCGCGAGGTGCACCGCGATACCCACGGCTTCGCCCCGGCACTGCGCAGCGCGCTGCGCGAGGACCCCGACGTGATCCTGGTCGGCGAGCTCCGTGACCTGGAGACCATTCGCCTGGCGCTGACCGCCGCCGAGACCGGCCACCTGGTCTTCGGTACCCTGCATACCACCTCGGCGGCCAAGACCATCGACCGGATCATCGACGTCTTCCCCGGCGAGGAGAAGGCTATGGTGCGCTCGATGCTCTCGGAGTCGCTGCAGGGGGTGATCGCCCAGACCCTGCTCAAGCGCCAGGGGGCGGCCGGGTCGCCGCCCACGAGATACTGATCGCCACCGCGGCGGTGCGCAACCTGATCCGCGAGGACAAGGTGGCGCAGATCTATTCCGCCATCCAGACCAGCGGCAATCTGGGCATGCAGACGCTGGATGCTTCCCTGGCCAAGCTGGTCAGCGACAACGTGGTGGCCAGGGAAGAGGCCCAGGCGCGTGCCAAGAGTGTGCTGACGCCGTAAGCAACCGACCATCACCCAGGGGAGCCGCTAGATGACCGCACGCGAATGGCTGGAACAGCTGCTGGGCATCATGTCCCAGAAGGAAGCCTCGGACCTGTTGATCTCGGTGCAAGCGCCGCCGACGCTGAAGATGGCCGGCAAGTTGACCGCGCTGGGCGACCAGCGGCTGTCGGTGGAGCAGGTGCGGGAGCTGGTCTACGCGGCGCTGCCGGAGGGATTCAAGGAGCGCTTTCACCGCGAGCGGGAAGCTGAACTTCGCCTTGAGCCTCTCGGGGCGAGGGCGCTTTCGCGTCAGCGCCTTCCAGCAGCGCAACCAGATGGCCATGGTGATCCGCCGCATCGCCTATGACATCCCGCACCTGGAGGAGCTGTCGCTGCCGCCGGTGCTGGGTGAGCTGGCCAACATCAAGCGGGGCCTGGTATTCGTGGTAGGCGGCACCGGTACCGGCAAGTCGACCACCCTGGCGTCGATGATCCAGCAGCGCAACGAGACCATCGGCGGCCATATCATCAGCGTCGAGGACCCCATCGAGTATGTCCATCCCCACAAGAAGGCAATCATCAACCAGCGGGAAGTGGGAATCGATACCGACTCCTTCGAAGTGGCGCTGAAGAACACCCTGCGGCAGGCGCCGGACGTGATCCTGATCGGCGAGGTGCGCACCCGCGAGACCATGGAGCACGCCCTGACCTTTGCCGAGACCGGCCACCTTTGCCTGGCCACCCTGCACGCCAACAATGCCAACCAGGCGCTGGATCGGATCATTCACTTCTTCCCCCATGAGCGCCACGAGCAGATCTGGCTCGACCTGTCGCTGAACCTGCATGCCATCGTCGCCCAGCAGCTGCTGCCCACCGTGGACGGCGGTCGCTGCCCGGCCATCGAGGTGCTGCTGCGCACCCCGCTGGTGGGCGACCTGGTGCGCAAGGGCGATGTCGGGGAGATCAAGAACGTCATGAGCCGCTCCCGTGACCTCGGCATGCAGACCTTCGATCAGGCGCTCTATGAGCTGTTCAAGGCGGGGAAGATCAGCGAGGAAGTGGCGCTGGTGCATGCCGATTCCGCCAACGACCTGCGCATGATGATCAAGTATGGTGACGAGGGCAGCGATGCCCTGGCCAAGGCGCAGGACAGCGCGCAGCGGCTGTCGCTGCGCGATGAGGACGACTTTTAGGTTCTTCGCACTTTAGCGTGAACATGTTTGGCAGGTTTGATGGTGGGAGGCCGGCTCTGCCGGGCGAAGGCGCCGGAGGCGCTCCATGGGTAGCGCTGCGCGCTACTTCGCGAGCTGAAGTCGAGGCGTCGAACCGTCCCTCCCACATAGCCTGTTCACGCCAGTCTGCGAAGAACCGAATTTTAGGGAGCGTAGACGCCGCCGAGCACCCTGGGGCCGGCGGCGCCGGTGACCGCGGGCAGGTTGCCGGGCAGGCCGGCGAGCCGCCGCCACGCCAGCCAGGCGAAGGCGCCGGCCTCCAGCCAGTCGGCGGGCCAGCCCCAGTCGGCGCTGGCGATTAGCGGCGTGTCGGGCAGGTGGCGTGCCAGCCGATCCAGCAGGTGGGGGTTGTGGGCGCCGCCGCCGCAGGGGATCAGGGCCGCCGGGCGCGGCGCTCCGTAGCGTTCGCGTGCCATCTCCACGCCCAGTGCCACGCTGGTGGCGGTCAGCTCCGCCAGGGTGGCCTGGACGTCGGCGGGCGCTTCGTTTCCGGTTAGCTGGCGCGCCAGCCAGTCGAGATGAAAGACCTCGCGGCCGGTGCTGCGCGGCGGCGGGCGATGGAAGAAGGGCTCGGCGAGCAGTCGCTCTAGCAGGGCCTCGTCCACCTGCCCCGAGGCCGCCCAGGCGCCGTTGGCATCGAAGCGCCCGCCGCAGTGACGGGCGTGCCAGGCGTCCAGCAGCACATTGGCCGGGCCGGTATCGAAGCCGGTCACCTCGGCGTCGTGGTCGGCCGGCGGCAGGAGTGTCAGGTTGGCGAAACCGCCCAGGTTGAGTACCAGCCGCCACGCGCCCTGGTGGCGGAACAGCGCTTCGTGAAAGGCGGGTGCCAGGGGGCGGCCTGCCCGCCGGCGGCCAGGTCGCGGCGCCGAAAATCGGCCACCACCCGGCAGCCGGTCAGCTCCGCGAGCAGGCTCGGGTTGTCCAGCTGCAGGGTATAGGCGGGGCCGCCAGCGTGTCCCCAAGGGGCATGTTCGATGGTCTGGCCGTGGCTGCCGATGGCGGCAATGGCCTCGGGCCGCGAGTCGCTGGCGTCGAGCAGCCGCGTCACCGCCTTGGCCTGCAGACGGCAGAAGGCATCTTCGGCGGCGGCCAGGACGGCAAAGTCGACATGCTCGGCCTGGCACAGTGTCAGCAGCTGCTGGCGTAGCGTCTCCGGCATGGGTTCGGCGTGGCTGGCCAGCAGCCTTGCCTGGCCTGTCGATACGACCTGGACCAGGGCGGCGTCGATGCCGTCCAGGCTGGTGCCGGACATCAGGCCAATGAACAGTGACATGCGCTTTATCTCCCGTGACCGCGGCCCCTCCGCGAAGCCTCAAGTCATGCTACCATCCTGCCCCATTCGATGGACCCTGCCCGCAGGGCCGAGCAACCGATTTGCCGTGGAGTAGGAGACGATGAGCGATGTCGCGAGCGCGCTGGCGCTGCTGCAGCGTGGTACCCAGGAAATCCTGATCGAGGATGAGCTCAAGAAAAAGCTCGACTCCGGTCGCAAGCTGCGGATCAAGGCGGGTTTCGATCCGACGGCGCCGGACCTGCATCTGGGCCATAGCGTGCTGCTGACCAAGATGCGCCAGTTCCAGGACCTCGGGCACGAGGTGATCTTCCTGATCGGCGACTTCACCGGCCGCATCGGCGACCCTACCGGCAAGAACGTCACTCGTAAGCCGCTCACCGAAGAGGAGGTCAAGGCCAATGCCCAGACCTATCGGGAGCAGGTGTTCAAGATCCTCGACCCCGACAAGACCGAGGTGCGTTTCAACTCGGAGTGGTTCTCCTCGATGAGCGCCGCCGACATGATCGAGCTGGCCGGCCAGAGCACCGTGGCGCGGATGCTCGAGCGCGACGACTTCGACAAGCGCTATGCCTCCGGCCAGCCGATCTCGATCCACGAGTTTCTCTACCCGCTAGTGCAGGGCTACGACTCGGTGGCGCTCGAGGCCGACGTGGAGCTCGGCGGTACCGATCAGAAGTTCAACCTGCTGATGGGACGCGAGATCCAGAAGCACTTCGGCATGGAGCCGCAGGTGGTCATCACCATGCCGCTGCTTGAGGGGCTCGACGGCGTGCAGAAGATGTCCAAGTCCTTGGGCAACTACGTGGGCGTCGACGAAGCGCCGGGCGCCATGTTCAACAAGCTGGTCTCGATGCCCGACAGCCTGATGTGGCGCTATTTCGAGCTGCTCTCCCTCAAGGCAAACGAAGAGATCGAAGCGCTCAAGCGAGACGTCCAGGCCGGTGCCAACCCCCGCGACATCAAGATGGTGCTGGCCCGCGAGCTGATCGGCCGCTACCACGGCGAAGAGGCGGCTGCCAATGCCCACCGGTCGGCGGGAAACCAGCTCGCGGAGGGGGAGCTGCCTGAGGACCTGCCGGAGGTTGAGGTAGAGTTCGAAGGCAGCGCCCAGGCGCCGATCGCCGCGGTGCTCAACCGCTCGGGGCTTGCCAGCAACAGCGCCCAGGCCAAGGACATGCTGGGCAACGGCCGGGTCAAGGTGGATGGTGACGTGGTGGCCAAGGATGCGATGCTTGATACCGGCAAGAGCTACGTGATTCAGGCGGGGAAGAAGCGCTACGCCCGCGTCATCATCAAGTAAGTTGCCCTTTGGCAGATTCTGCAGCGCCCGCCTCGTGCGGGCGCTGTCGTCTCTGCCCGGGGCGCAAAAGCATCCACAGGGGGTTGTCTCTGAGCACCTGTGGACAGGTTCGCTGTCTTCGTCTCGCCATGCCCGGGTCAGGCGCCTGAAATATTTGGCTCTTCGCCTTTGGCGTGAGGTGAGCATGTTTGGCAGGTTTCATGGTGGGAGGCCGGCTCTGCCGGGCGAAGGCGCCACAGGCGCCCCATGGGTAGCGCTGCGCGCTACTTCGCGAGCTAAAGCTCCCTCCCACAGGGCAATTTCACGCCAGTCTCCGATGAACCGAATATTTTTACAGCCGCCCCTTGCAGGGGCGGGGAAAGCCTTAAAGTACGCATCCGCTGCCGGCAACGGGCAACGTTGCAGGCGGTGACAAGAGTGGTAAGTGGTTGTCTCGCTTTGGGTTTTTCGAATCGCTTCGCAAAGTTCCGACTTGACGCCCGCGGCGGATTCGGTAGAATACGCCCACTCGACACAGAGGCCCGTCAGGGGCTCTGAGCGGCCACCAGCAACGCTGGGCTTCGACGCCACGCTCACAGCAGTGAGGCAGCGAAGAGAGTTGACAAGCTCAGCCGGGTCAGTAGAATACGCCTTCCTCGCAGGGCGCTGGCGAGGCCGGAAGCTCCGGTCACGACAGCAAGCGAGACGCTCCGCTCCTCGGGTTGAAATTGAGGGGAGTCAGGGGCCGCTCTTTAACAATCGATCAGGTAATTCATGTGGGCGCTTGTCGATGAGGTGGTGAGAAGTCACACCATTATCAAGGCAAGCGACTCGTCAAAGGCTTTCGGGTCTTTTTGAGAACGTTTGAACCTTGAGCCAAGTTTGGTTCGCTTCCTCCCTCGGGAGGGCAAGAACTATATGATCTTAAACTGAAGAGTTTGATCATGGCTCAGATTGAACGCTGGCGGCAGGCCTAACACATGCAAGTCGAGCGGAAACGACGGGAGCTTGCTCCTGGGCGTCGAGCGGCGGACGGGTGAGTAATGCATAGGAATCTGCCCGGTAGTGGGGGATAACCTGGGAAACTCAGGCTAATACCGCATACGTCCTACGGGAGAAAGCAGGGGCTCTTCGGACCTTGCGCTATCGGATGAGCCTATGTCGGATTAGCTAGTTGGTGAGGTAATGGCTCACCAAGGCGACGATCCGTAGCTGGTCTGAGAGGATGATCAGCCACATCGGGACTGAGACACGGCCCGAACTCCTACGGGAGGCAGCAGTGGGGAATATTGGACAATGGGGGCAACCCTGATCCAGCCATGCCGCGTGTGTGAAGAAGGCTTTCGGGTTGTAAAGCACTTTCAGTGGGGAAGAAGGCTTTCGGTTAATACCCCGGAAGAAGGACATCACCCACAGAAGAAGCACCGGCTAACTCCGTGCCAGCAGCCGCGGTAATACGGAGGGTGCGAGCGTTAATCGGAATTACTGGGCGTAAAGCGCGCGTAGGTGGCTTGATAAGCCGGTTGTGAAAGCCCCGGGCTCAACCTGGGAACGGCATCCGGAACTGTCAGGCTAGAGTGCAGGAGAGGAAGGTAGAATTCCCGGTGTAGCGGTGAAATGCGTAGAGATCGGGAGGAATACCAGTGGCGAAGGCGGCCTTCTGGACTGACACTGACACTGAGGTGCGAAAGCGTGGGTAGCAAACAGGATTAGATACCCTGGTAGTCCACGCCGTAAACGATGTCGACTAGCCGTTGGGTCCTTCGCGGACTTTGTGGCGCAGTTAACGCGATAAGTCGACCGCCTGGGGAGTACGGCCGCAAGGTTAAAACTCAAATGAATTGACGGGGGCCCGCACAAGCGGTGGAGCATGTGGTTTAATTCGATGCAACGCGAAGAACCTTACCTACCCTTGACATCGTGCGAAGTTTCCAGAGATGGATTCGTGCCTTCGGGAGCGCACAGACAGGTGCTGCATGGCTGTCGTCAGCTCGTGTTGTGAAATGTTGGGTTAAGTCCCGTAACGAGCGCAACCCTTGTCCCTATTTGCCAGCGATTCGGTCGGGAACTCTAGGGAGACTGCCGGTGACAAACCGGAGGAAGGTGGGGACGACGTCAAGTCATCATGGCCCTTACGGGTAGGGCTACACACGTGCTACAATGGTCGGTACAAAGGGTTGCCAACTCGCGAGAGTGCGCTAATCCCATAAAGCCGATCTCAGTCCGGATCGGAGTCTGCAACTCGACTCCGTGAAGTCGGAATCGCTAGTAATCGTGAATCAGAATGTCACGGTGAATACGTTCCCGGGCCTTGTACACACCGCCCGTCACACCATGGGAGTGGACTGCACCAGAAGTGGTTAGCCTAACTTCGGAGGGCGATCACCACGGTGTGGTTCATGACTGGGGTGAAGTCGTAACAAGGTAGCCGTAGGGGAACCTGCGGCTGGATCACCTCCTTAAACGACATATCGCCGCCTCGCGGCAAGTGCTCACAATGAATTACCTGATCGGCCAGAGCAAAGACTGTTTGGGTCGCGGACCCAGTGGTTAGCCGGGTCTGTAGCTCAGTTGGTTAGAGCGCACCCCTGATAAGGGTGAGGTCGGCAGTTCAAGTCTGCCCAGACCCACCAAATTTGCGTGATACGTCGTTGAAAGACTCCTCGTGTAGCAGGCTACACGTCGTCGTCTTTCGCCTAGTCTCACACAAATTACATTTCTCGTGGTTTTATCACAAAGAGATGTTGAAAGGGGCCATAGCTCAGCTGGGAGAGCGCCTGCCTTGCACGCAGGAGGTCAGCGGTTCGATCCCGCTTGGCTCCACCATCTTCTCAGCCTTAAGCCGTAAGCTTGAAGCTGTAAGAAAACCCCATCAAAACAGTCTGATGTCAGCGCTAAGCTATAAGCTTTGACGACACTGCAAGGTGTTGACTTAAAGCTTACAGCTTAGGGCTTACCGCTCTAAATGCTCTTTAACAATGTGAATCATGCTGACAAGTTCCTTTCTGAGAAGAAAGGACATGAGATACGTCTCAAGCGTATCCGGCAATTGTCGTACGTAATCGCCGACCAGACCCTTTCGGGTTATATGGTCAAGCGATTAAGCGCATACGGTGGATGCCTAGGCAGCCAGAGGCGATGAAAGACGTGGAAGCCTGCGATAAGGCTCGGCGAGGTGGCAAACAACCTGTGACCCGGGCATCTCTGAATGGGGAAACCCACCCTGCATCAGCAGGGTATCCCACACTGAATCCATAGGTGTTGGGAGGCGAACCGGGGGAACTGAAACATCTAAGTACCCCGAGGAAAAGAAATCAACCGAGATTCCCCAGTAGCGGCGAGCGAACGGGGACCAGCCCTTAAGCTGGTGAATGGTTAGGCGAACGCGCTGGGAAGCGCGACCATAGCGGGTGATAGTCCCGTAGCCGAAAGCCTGATCCAGTGAAATCGAGTAGGTCGGGGCACGTGAAACCTTGACTGAAGACGGGGGGACCATCCTCCAAGGCTAAATACTCCTGGCTGACCGATAGTGAACCAGTACCGTGAGGGAAAGGCGAAAAGAACCCCGGCGAGGGGAGTGAAATAGATCCTGAAACCGTATGCGTACAAGCAGTGGGAGCACGCTCGTCGTGTGACCGCGTACCTTTTGTATAATGGGTCAGCGACTTATATTCAGTGGCGAGCTTAACCGATTAGGGGAGGCGTAGGGAAACCGAGTCTTAACTGGGCGACCAGTCGCTGGATATAGACCCGAAACCGGGCGATCTATCCATGAGCAGGTTGAAGGTTGAGTAACATCAACTGGAGGACCGAACCAGGATCTGTTGAAAAAGATTTGGATGACTTGTGGATCGGAGTGAAAGGCTAATCAAGCCCGGAGATAGCTGGTTCTCCTCGAAAGCTATTTAGGTAGCGCCTCACGTATCACCACCGGGGGTCAGAGCACTGTTTCGGCTAGGGGGTCATCCCGACTTACCAACCCGAGGCAAACTCCGAATACCGGTGAGTGCCAGCGTGGGAGACACACAGCGGGTGCTAACGTCCGTTGTGAAAAGGGAAACAACCCAGACCGTCAGCTAAGGTCCCCAAATCCTGGTTAAGTGGGAAACGATGTGGGAAGGCTCAGACAGCTAGGAGGTTGGCTTAGAAGCAGCCATCCTTTAAAGAAAGCGTAATAGCTCACTAGTCGAGTCGGCCTGCGCGGAAGATGTAACGGGGCTAAACCAGGTACCGAAGCTACGGGCTTGTGTGCATCACCCAAAGCTATTCGTTTACGCGAGCGAAGCGAGCGAAAGCGCCCAACGATAGTCGAGTTGGTCGCCAACGTAAGCCGAGCCAGCAGCGAGTGGTTTTCGGGATGCACACAAGCGGTAGAGGAGCGTCGTGTACGCCGACGAAGGTGAGTCGAGAGGCTTGCTGGAGGTATCACGAGTGCGAATGCTGACATGAGTAACGACAAGGGGAGTGAAAAACTCCCCCGCCGGAAGACCAAGGGTTTCTGTTCGACGCTAATCGGAGCAGAGTGAGTCGGCCCCTAAGGCGAGGCCGAAAGGCGTAGTCGATGGGAAACGGGTCAATATTCCCGTACCTCACTGTATTGCGATGGGGGACGAAGAAGGCTAGGTGAGCCAGGCGTTGGTTGTCCTGGTGAAAGCTTGTAGGCTGGGGGTTCAGGCAAATCCGGATCCCTAAGGCCGAGAAGCGAGACGAACACCCCACGGGGTGGAAGTCATCGATGCCACGCTTCCAGGAAAAGCCTCTAAGCTTCAGATACAGTGGGACCGTACCCCAAACCGACACAGGTGGTCAGGTAGAGAATACCCAGGCGCTTGAGAGAACTCGGGTGAAGGAACTAGGCAAAATGGTGCCGTAACTTCGGGAGAAGGCACGCCGCCACTACGTGAAGGCCCTCGCGGCCGGAGCGGAAGGCGGTCGAAGATACCAGGTGGCTGCAACTGTTTATTAAAAACACAGCACTCTGCAAACGCGTAAGCGGACGTATAGGGTGTGACGCCTGCCCGGTGCCGGAAGGTTAATTGATGGTGTTAGCCCTCGGGCGAAGCTCCTGATCGAAGCCCCGGTAAACGGCGGCCGTAACTATAACGGTCCTAAGGTAGCGAAATTCCTTGTCGGGTAAGTTCCGACCTGCACGAATGGCGTAATGATGGCCACGCTGTCTCCACCCGAGACTCAGTGAAATTGAAATCGCAGTGAAGATGCTGTGTACCCGCGGCTAGACGGAAAGACCCCGTGAACCTTTACTATAGCTTCACACTGGACGCTGATGTTGCCTGTGTAGGATAGCTGGGAGGCTTGGAAACCCGGACGCCAGTTCGGGTGGAGCCAACCTTGAAATACCAGCCTGGCATCATTGGCGTTCTAACTCAGGTCCGTGATCCGGATCGAGGACAGTGTGTGGTGGGTAGTTTGACTGGGCGGTCTCCTCCCAAAGCGTAACGGAGGAGCACGAAGGTACCCTCAGCACGGTCGGAAATCGTGCAATGAGTGCAAGAGCATAAGGGTGCTTAACTGCGAGACAGACACGTCGAGCAGGTACGAAAGTAGGTTCTAGTGATCCGGTGGTTCTGTATGGAAGGGCCATCGCTCAACGGATAAAAGGTACTCCGGGGATAACAGGCTGATACCGCCCAAGAGTTCACATCGACGGCGGTGTTTGGCACCTCGATGTCGGCTCATCACATCCTGGGGCTGAAGTCGGTCCCAAGGGTATGGCTGTTCGCCATTTAAAGTGGTACGCGAGCTGGGTTTAGAACGTCGTGAGACAGTTCGGTCCCTATCTGCCGTGGGCGTTGGATGTTTGAGAAGAGCTGCTCCTAGTACGAGAGGACCGGAGTGGACGCACCTCTGGTGTTCCGGTTGTCACGCCAGTGGCATTGCCGGGTAGCTATGTGCGGACGGGATAACCGCTGAAAGCATCTAAGCGGGAAGCCCCCTTCAAGATGAGACATCCCCGAGGCCTCGAGCCTCCTGAAGGGCCCAGCGAGACCAGCTGGTTGATAGGCCGGGTGTGGAAGCGCTGCAAGGCGTTGAGCTAACCGGTACTAATGGCCCGTGAGGCTTGACCATATAACCCCAAGGGGTCTGCGCATTGCGCGCGACATTGACGGATACGACGAGACGTAGCGTCGGCATGATTCCAACCGTTTTCGCCTGACGACCATAGCGAGTGGGAACCACCTGATCCCTTGCCGAACTCAGCAGTGAAACCGCTCAGCGCCGATGGTAGTGTGGGGCTTCCCCATGCGAGAGTAGGTCATCGTCAGGCATTTATTTAGAAAAGCCCCGCGTTCGAAAGAGCGCGGGGCTTTTCGCATTACAGCCTGGATTACGCCAGGGACTCCCCATGGAGAGTCGCGGAGCGCCGCCCGACGGAGGGCCGCCCCGGTCGTCAGGCACTTATTCAGAAACCCAGCTTCGAAAGAGGCTGGGTTTCGTCGTTAGTGAGCGGCTGCCTCGTGTATTAGCGGCAGAGCCCCTCGAGCACTTCGATCAGGCTGTCCATCTCGTCGTCGGTGCCGATGGAGATGCGCAGGAAGTCGCGCAGTGACTCGGTGTTGAAATGACGCACCAGGATGCCGCGTTCACGCAGGCCGACGAAGAGCTGGGCGGCGTCGTGTTCAGGGTGGCTGGTCAGCACGAAGTTGGCCTGCGACGGCAGCACCTGGAAGCCAAGATCGGCAAGGCGTCTGGCAGTGCGTTCGCGGGTGGTGATCACGCGCTCCCGGCAGGCGTCGAAGTGTTCCCGGTCCTCGAGCGAGGCGATGGCGACGGCACTTGCCAGGCTGTCGATGGGGTAGGAGTTGAAGGAGTCTTTGACCCGCTCGAGCCCCTCGATCAGCTCACGGGACCCGACGGCGTAGCCCAGCCGCAAACCGGCCAGGCTGCGAGACTTCGAAAAAGTGCCTGTCACCAGTAGGTTGGGATGGTCGGCTACCAGGGGTATGGCGCTTTTACCGCCGAAATCCACATAGGCCTCATCGATGAGCACGACGCGTTGGGTGACCCGCCCCAGCAAGCTGGTGATGTCGGCCCGGCCGTGGCCGTGGGCCGTGGGGGCGTTGGGGTTGGCAAAGATCACCCCGCTGCCGCTGTCATCGAAGGCGTTCAGGTCCACGCGCCACTGCTCATCCAGGGCAAGGCCTTGGCGCTCGATCCCGTACAGCCGGCAATAGACCGGGTAGAAGCTGTAGGTGATGGCCGGCATCTGCAGGGGTTGACCGTGGCAGAAGAACGCCTGGAAGGCGAGCGCCAGGACTTCATCGGAGCCGTTGCCGACGAACACCTGCCCGATGTCGACGCCAAATTCGTCGGCCAGCGCCTGGCGCAGAGCACGGGACTCGGGATCCGGGTATAGGCGCAGGTGGTCGGCGGGAAACTCCCGCAGCGCAGTTTCCACGCCGGGGGCCGGCGGGTAGGGGTTCTCGTTGGTGTTCAGCTTGATCAGGCGCTCGCGCGGCTGCTCCCCGGGCACATAGGGGGTCAGCTCGTGAACCGCCGGGCTCCAGAACTGGCTCATGGTGGCTCGCTGTTCGTCATGATGGACTTTAGCCCATGGTGACCGCTGCGGCCTGACCGCGCAAGCCGGCAGCATGCTAGCCTAGGCGCTTTCGTCTGGATCCTGGAACCCGTATATGACCGCCCAGATTTTCGCCACCCTGCTGCCGGTATTTTTGATTGCCGGCTGCGGCACGCTCTATGGTCGTTACCGTACGCCTGACATCCGCGGCCTGAACACCCTCAACATGGAGCTTTTCGTCCCCATGCTGGTGTTCGCTGTGCTGGCCGATGGCCGGGCGCCGCTGGAGGAGTATGCCGGCCTGGCGCTGGCGGCAGCCGTCGTGGTGCTGGGCTCCGGGCTGGTGCTATGGCCGCTGGCCAAGTGGCTGAAGCTGGAACCCAAGACCTTCCTGCCGCCGATGATGTTCAACAACGCCGGCAACATGGGGATTCCGCTACTGGTGTTGGCCTTCGGTGAAGCGGCGCTGCCGGCGGCCGTGGTGGTGTTCATCGTCGAGATGCTGCTGCATTTTTCGGTGGGGCTTTATATGCTGAGCCCCAGGACGCCGCTGTGGCGGTTGCTGCGCATGCCCATCGTGCTGGCCAGCATCGCGGGACTGGCGATCAACCTGGGAGGGGTGTCCCTGCCGAGCTGGCTGCTCGAGGCGCTGCATATGCTGGGCGGGGTGTGCATTCCGCTGATGCTGTTCGCCCTCGGTGTGAGAATGCTCGATATCGATTTCGGCGACTGGAAGACGGGGCTGTTGGGCGCCGTGCTCTGCCCGCTTTCCGGGCTTCTGCTGGCGGTCCCGATGGTCCTGTGGCTGGAGCTGACCGGCCTGCAGGCCGCTACCCTGTGGGTGTTTGCGGCCCTGCCGCCGGCAGTGCTCAACTATCTGGTGGCCGAGCAGTACCGCCAGGAGCCCCACAAGGTGGCCTCGCTGGTGCTGATCGGTAATCTGGGGAGCCTGGTGGTCATGCCCATCGTGCTGGCGCTGGTGTTTCAGCATGTCTACTCGGGCGCCCTGTGAGTCGGCCCGGAGGGAACCGCCGCGGATCGAAACTGTCCGCTGAGCCGCAGAGGCGTTATGCTGTGAAACAGGCTGCCGTAGATTACGGCGACAAGCCCATTGCTTAGGAGTGAACGAATGCAAATCAGGACCCTGCTGGCCAGCTCGGCAATGCTGGCCCTACTCGCGGGCTGTGCCGCCGCCCCGAGCGATGATCATGCGGCCGCCCCGCCATGGACGACGGCGAAGTGGCCTATCAGGGCACGCTGCCTTGCCGCAACTGTGGTCCCGGTGGGGGATCGACCTGGATGTGCGGCTGATGGGCGATGAACAGAGCAGTCTCGCGGAGCGCACCTTCACGCTGCGCGCCAGCTACCGGGAGCATCCGCAGGAGCCGGAGGACGAGAACTACGCCGGCAACTGGGAAGTGCTTAGCGGCACGGCCGTGGATCCGGATGCCACCGTTTATGAGCTGACGCCCGATGATGATGGCCAGGTCTATTATTTCCTGCGCCTCGATGAATCCACTCTCGAGCTGATCGACCCCCAGCGTCGCCGCTTCGAGAACAACGAGATGCTGCGCCTGCAGCGCCTCTGAGGGCGAGCGTGAGTTCGACGAAGGCGGCCTGAGGGCCGCCTTCGCGCGTTTGGGCGCCGCTGCCGGTGCTGCTGGTAGAATGGGGCCATTCATCGAGAGGGGCCCGCGCATGGCCAAAGCGAAGAGTGCCTTCGTCTGTACCGAGTGCGGTGCCGAGTACCGCAAGTGGCAGGGGCAGTGTGGCAGCTGCCAGGAGTGGAATACCCTGACCGAGGTGCGGCTAGCCGCGGCGCGACCCGGTGCAGGGACGGCGTCCGGAACCGGTCGCGGCGGCTATGCCGGCAGTTTGTCCCGTGAGGTAGTGGACCTGGCCAGTGTCGATCTCGCCGAAGTGCCGCGGCTGTCGTCCACCTTCGGCGAATTCGACCGGGTGCTGGGCGGCGGGCTAGTCCCCGGCTCCGCGGTGCTGCTGGGCGGCCACCCGGGCGCCGGCAAGTCGACCCTGCTGCTGCAGACCGCCTGCAAACTGGCACAGAGCCGGCGGGTGCTCTACGTCACCGGCGAGGAATCGCTCGCCCAGGTGGCGATGCGCGCCCACCGCCTGCAGCTGCCGGTGGCGGGGCTCAAGATGCTGGCCGAGACCAGCGTCGAGACGATCCTTGCCGTGGCCGAGCGGGAGCGTCCGGAGATACTGGTCATCGACTCCATCCAGACCATGCACCTGGAGGATATCGCCTCGGCGCCGGGGGGCGTGGCCCAGGTGCGTGAATCCGCCGCGGCCCTGACCCGTTTTGCCAAGCAGACGCATACCGTCCTGCTGCTGGTGGGACACGTCACCAAGGACGGCTCCCTGGCCGGCCCCGAGGTGCTGGAGCACATGATCGACGCTTCCCTGCTGCTCGAGGGCGGTGCCGATTCGCGCTTCCGGACCCTGCGTGGGCAGAAGAACCGCTTCGGCGCGGTCAACGAGCTGGGGGTCTTCGCCATGCTCGAGCACGGCCTGAAGGAGGTGAAGAATCCCAGCGCGATCTTCCTGTCGCGCAGCGAAGAGCAGGCCTCGGGCAGTCTGGTGATGGTGGTCTGGGAAGGGACCCGACCGCTGCTGGTGGAGGTTCAGGCGCTGCTCGACGAGTCGGCGCTGGGCAATCCGCGGCGCGTGGCGGTGGGGCTCGATCACAACCGCTTGGCGATGCTGCTGGCGGTGCTGCATCGTCACGGCGGGCTGTTCACCGGCGACCAGGACGTCTTCCTCAATGTGGTCGGCGGGGTTAAGGTGCTGGAGACCAGCGCCGACCTGGCGGTGCTGGTGGCGGTGGTCTCCAGCCTGCAGAATCGCCCCCTGCCCCGTGAGCTGGTGGTGTTTGGCGAGGTGGGGCTGTCTGGTGAGATTCGTCCGGTCCCTAGCGGCCAGGAGCGTATCGTCGAAGCCGCCAAGCACGGGTTCACCCGTGCCATCGTCCCCGCGCCAACGCGCCGAAACGCGCCCCCGAGGGCATGGAGGTGGTGGCCGTGGACAAGCTGGCCGATGCCCTGGAGGTGCTGTGATTCCGGTCATCTGCGCCCTTTGATTAGAATGCCAACAGGAACTGCCAAGGAGAACGACATGAGCGCCATCCGCCTGACCCAGTACAGCCACGGGGCTGGCTGCGGCTGCAAGATTGCCCCCGATGTCCTGGACGGCATCCTGGCCAAGGCCGGCCCGGGGGCCGCCCATGCTCGACTCATCGTCGGCAATCAGGGCCGCGAGGATGCGGCGGTCTACGATCTGGGCGACGGTCGCGGCATGATCGCGACCACCGACTTTTTCATGCCCATCGTCGATGACCCCTTCGATTTCGGCCGCATTGCCGCCACCAACGCCATCAGCGACGTCTACGCCATGGGGGGCACCCCGGTGATGGCGCTGGGCATTCTTGGCTGGCCGCTGGACAAGCTGGGGGCCGAGATCGCCGGCGACGTGGTGGCCGGCGCCCAGGCGGTATGCCGCGAGCTGGGGCTGGCGCTGGCCGGCGGCCACTCCATCGATGCGCCGGAGCCGATCTTCGGCCTGGCGGTCAACGGCCTGGTGGATCTGGAGCATCTCAAGCTCAACAACGGGGCCCAGCCCGGCGATCTGCTGTTTTTGACCAAGCCCCTGGGGGTGGGGATCCTCACCACCGCCGAGAAGCAGGGACTGCTGGAGGCAGGCCACCAGGGCCTGGCGCGGGAAACCATGCTGAAATCGAACCGGATCGGCGTCGAACTGGCGAAGGTCAAGGGCGTACACGCCATGACCGATGTGACCGGCTTCGGTCTGGCCGGTCACCTGGCCGAGGTGTGTGCGGCCAGCGGCGTTGCCGCGCGCATCGACTTCCGGCGCCTGCCGCGGTTGGCCGAGGCGGAGGGCTATCGCCGCCGCGGCGCGGTCCCGGGCGGCACCCGGCGCAACCGCGAGGCCCTGGGCGAGAGCCTGCCGGCCATGGATGACCCTCACTGGCAGTGGCTGTGCGATCCGCAGACCTCCGGAGGCCTGCTGCTCTCGGTACACCCCTCCTGGGAGGATGACGTGGAGCGCATCGGTCGCGCCCATGGCATCGAGCTCCAGCCCTTCGGCGAAGTGGTCAAGGCCAGGGGGCCGGCGCTGATCGAGGTGCGCGGATGAGCCTGCCGCAGGTCGACCCCGACCTCTCGCTGCTGCGCGCGGGGCGGGTCTTGATCGACGTGCGTGCCCCGGTAGAGTTCGCCCAGGGCGCGCTGCCCGGCGCGGTCAATCTGCCGCTGATGGATGACGAGGAGCGCCGCCGGGTCGGCATCGAATACAAGCAGCGCGGGCAGCAGGCGGCCATCGCGCTCGGCCAGCGGCTGGTCAGCGGTGCCATCAAGACGGGCCGCGTCCGCGCCTGGCTGGCGGCGCTGGAGCGTCATCCCGACGCCATCGTCTACTGTTTCCGGGGCGGGCTGCGCTCGCAGATCGCCCAGCAGTGGATCGCCGAGGCGGGTATTGAGCGACCGCGCATTCGCGGCGGCTGGAAGGCGATGCGCCAGGGGCTCTGCGCACGCATCGATGCCGCCGCTGACCACCCCTTGCTGGTGGTGGGCGGCCTGACTGGCTGTGCCAAGACGGCGCTTATCCAGTCCCTGGACAACGGCCTCGACCTGGAGGGGTGTGCGCGCCACAAGGGCTCCGCCTTCGGTCGTCATCCGCTGCCGGCGCCTTCGCAGATCGACTTCGAACACGCCATGGGACTGCGCCTGCTGGCGCTGCCGGGCCCGGTGGTGGTGGAGGACGAGTCGCGTCATATCGGCTCGGCCAATGTGCCGCTGTCCTTCTGGCGAGCCATGGAGCAGGCGCCCAGGCTGCGCGTGGAGATGCCGCTGGACTGGCGGCTGGCGCAAATCCAGAAGGATTATATCGACGACCTCTGGGCGGTCTATCGTCGCCAGTGCGGGGAGTGGCTGGGCTGGGCGCTGATGCGCAAGCAGCTTGCCTCGGCGCTGGCGCGGCTTCGCAAGCGGTTGGGCAGCGCCCGGCTGGCGCGGATCGCTCGGCTCCAGGCGCTGGCGTTTCGCGAGCATGAGCGCGGCAATGCCCAGGCCCACGAGGCGTGGTTGGCCCCGCTGCTCACCGAGTACTACGACCCCATGTACCGTTACCAGCTGGAGAAGCAAGACCCCCGCCGCTTCCTGCACGTGGGGGACTGGGAGAGCTGCCTGGCAGCCGCGAGGGCCTGGTCGGAGACCGCCGAGCAGGCCTGCGCCGGCTCGAACCGCGCCGCGCTGGCCTGAGGTTCGGGGCTCAGGCGCGGCCTGTGCTTAGCCACTGGCTCAGCAGGCGGTCGAGCAGCGGGGCCAGGCGGTCGAAGCGCGCGCTCTCCGCGAGCATCGTCTCGCGGGACTGGACGTGAGGCCCGTCGGCGCCACCTTGCGGCGGCGCTGCGCCGTCGAGCAGCTCGATCACGCCGGCCCGGGTCAGCTCCAGGTGACACAGCAGGCCCAGCGCGCGACCGCCGTCCCAGGCGAATCCCTGCACCGGGCTGGCCTGGCTGCTGCCCAGCGGCAGGGCGTCGTCGGGCAGGGCAAAGACCCGCTCATGCCACATGAAGGCGGTGAAACGCTCGGGCAGGTCCAGGGGGCTTTGCGGCGAGAGCGTTACCTCGTGCCAGCCCACCTCGGCGAAGGTGCCGCGTCCCACGGTCGCCCCGAGCGCCTCGGCGATCAGCCGGGCGCCGAGGCCGATCCCCAGCAGCGGCTTGTTGCTATCCAGGGCCCGGTCGATCAGCTTGCGCTCGCGCTTGAGCCAGGGGTGGTCGGCCTCGTCTTCGCTGCCCCAGGGCCCGTCGAGCACGATCAGGGCATCGCAGTCGGCCAGGCTGGGCGGGGCTTCGCCAGCGTAGAGGTGAAAGATCGTATGGCTGTGTCCCATGCTGCTCAGCCATTCGGCGATACGCGCCGGGCCCTGGAAAGCGCTGTGTTGAAGCAGGTGGACGTGCATGAAGGCCTCGCCGAGTAGAGAATGAATGGGCGGTGCCGGTGCGGCCCGCAGGGTCAGGGAGCGAAAGGGTACATGAAGGCGTCGCTGCGCGAACAGATATTGACCATCCTCGCCCAGGTGCCGCCGGGGCGAGTGACCACCTACGGGCGCATCGCGTCGATGACCGAGGGTGGCGCGCCGCGGCTGGTGGCGCGCGCCCTGCGCGAACTGCCCGCCGGACATTCGCTGCCCTGGTTTCGGGTGATCACCGCCTCGCGGCGGCTGGCCGACCACCCCGGGGCACACGAACAGCGCCAGCGGCTGATGGCCGAAGGGGTGGTCTTCGACGACCGCAATCGCGTTCCGCCACGCTACCTCTGGCCGTGACGAGACCCGTGCCCATGAGACAGACCAACTGCCAGGAGACTCCATGAGCGGCTTTCATCAGCGCCTTCTCACCCTCGAGCCGCGACGTCAGCAGGCCTTCATGGCCGCACTGTGCGAACGACTGCTGCCCAACTTTGTCTTTTACCACCAGGCCCGCCGTGCTCAGGTCGGTGATGCGGGCAACCCGGCGGCGGGCCTGCGCGCGATTCTCGACCTGGTCTGGGAGCGGCTGTCGGTCAAGGAGGCCAGCATCGATTTCGACCGCCAGGCGGAGAAACTCGCCGAGCTGGAGCCGCCGACAGACGATGACAGCTTTGGCGCCCGGCGCGCCCTGGAGGCGGTGGTGGCGCTCTCGGCGCTGCTCGATACCCTGCGCGGCGAGGCTCCCGACGCGATCCTGGAGGTGAGCCGTGCCTCCAAGGGCGGGGTGCGCGCCTTTATCGAGCTGACCGAAGGCGAAGAGGATCCCCGGCGCCTCTCGGCGCTGCTCAAGCAGCACCCGCTGATGGCCGAGGAGAATGACTTCCAGGACGCCGTGCTGGAGGCGGTGGAGGGCCCGCTCGATCGCGACTCCCTCAAGGCGCTGCGCCGGCTCGGGCGCAACGAGGGGGTCAGCAACCTGGGGCTGTCGTTGGACTAGAAGCGGATGCCGCCGGTGACCATGGCCCCCGCCACCCCGAACACGATCAGGTCGGCCTCGAAGCGCTCCCAGCGCAGCCCCAGGCTGGGCAACACGGCCGGGGCGGTGCCGTAGCGGTTGAAGGGGATGTTGTCCCGGTACTCGCCCCGGTAGCCGTGCAGGGCGCCGGCAGTCAGCTTGGCGCGAAAGCTCAGGTTCTCGGCCGGCTCCCAGAAGGGGAACTTGCGCCCGACGTACCCGTACCAGGTGGGCTGGTCGTAGGAGTTCTGAACCAGGCAAGGCCCGCCAGCCAGCGGTCGGGGTTGTGGAGCTCGATGCTGATCAGGTCCTGCTGGTTGTTATGCTCGTCCCGCGGGCTGAAGTGGGTGGTGTAGAGGCTGGTTTGCACCAGCACATGACTGAGCTCCGGCTTGGGCGGCCAGGAAGGATAGAAGCTGTCGGCCACCGCGGTGGCCGACAGCAGTAGGCAAAGTAGCGCTCCGACCAGGCCGAGACGGGCCGTCTTCCCTGAAGGTGTCACGATGACGCTCCTGAGAGAGATATGTTCTCCTAGAGTCGCATTTCGATGCCCCGCTCGGCCATATAGCGCTTGGCCTCGGGAATGGTGTATTCGCCGAAGTGGAAGATGCTGGCGGCCAGCACCGCGTCGGCACCGCCCTCACGCACCCCTTCCACCAGGTGGTCGAGGTTGCCGACGCCGCCGGAGGCGATCACCGGTACGCTGACTGCTTCGCTGATGGCGCGGGTCACGCCCAGGTCGAAGCCTGCCTTGGTGCCATCGCGGTCCATGCTGGTGAGCAGCAGTTCGCCGGCGCCGTACTCGACCATCTTCTTGGCCCACTCGACGGCATCCAGTCCGGTAGGGCGGCGGCCGCCGTGGGTGAAGATCTCCCAGCGCGGCGGTTCGCCCTCCTTGGATACCTGCTTGGCATCGATGGCCACCACGATGCACTGGCTGCCGAAGCGCTCGGCGGCCTCGCGGACGAACTCGGGATTGTTCACCGCGGCGGTGTTGATCGACACTTTGTCGGCGCCGGCGTTGAGCATGGTGCGAATGTCGTCGCAGGAGCGGATGCCGCCCCCCACGGTCAGCGGAATGAACACCTCGCCGGCGATTCGCTCGACCATCTCCACCGTGGTGTCGCGATCCTCGTGACTGGCGGTGATGTCCAGGAAGGTGATCTCGTCGGCGCCCTGCTGGTTGTAGCGCTGGGCGATCTCCACCGGGTCGCCGGCGTCGCGAATGCCGATGAAGTTGACGCCCTTGACCACGCGGCCGGCGTCGACGTCGAGGCAGGGGATGATGCGTTTGGCCAGTGGCATGGTCAGTTCCCCGCTTGGCTGGTGAGTTGGTCGCAGAGACGCTGGCCTTCGGCCACGTCCAGGCTGCCCTCGTAGATGGCACGCCCGGTGATGGCGCCGAGGATCCCCGGCTCACCGGCTTCCACCAGGGCACGCAGGTCGTCTAGGTTGGTCACTCCGCCCGAGGCGATCACCGGCAGGCCGCCGTCGCGGGCAAGCGCCGCGGTGGCCTCGACGTTGACGCCGTTCAGCATGCCGTCCCGGGCGATATCGGTGTAGACAATGCTCGAGACCCCATCGTCGGCGAAGCGCCTGGCGAGATCTACCGCCTTCACCTGGGAGACTTCGGCCCAGCCGTCGGTGGCGACGAAACCGTCACGGGCATCGAGCCCGACGATCACATGTCCCGGAAAGGCGCGGCACATCTCGCCGACGAAGTCGGGCTCCTTGACCGCCTTGGTGCCGATGATCACGTAGCTGACCCCGGCGGCGAGGTAGTGCTCGATGGTCTCGGCGGAGCGGATGCCGCCGCCGATCTGGATCGGCAGCTCGGGGAAGCGCTTGGCGATGGCGGTCACCGCCTCGCCATTGACCGGCTCGCCGGCGAAGGCGCCGTTGAGGTCGACCAGGTGCAGGCGACGGGCGCCGGCCTCGACCCAGCGAGCGGCCATGGCCACGGGGTCGTCGCCATAGGTGGTGGCGTCTTCCATGCGGCCCTGCTTCAGGCGCACGCACTGGCCGTCCTTGAGATCGATGGCGGGAATTACCAGCATGTCCAGCTCCTTTCGGCGCGTCGTCGGGCGCCTGATTAGCGGCGCGTCTGCGGGCGCCTGAAATTAGTGGCGCGTCGTCGGGCGCCGGTGATTGGCGGCGCAGCAGCGGGGCGCCCGGTGGATGAGTCGTGTGCGGCGAGGTCGTCCTGGCGCGGTGTGGCCGCCGCTCAGGGAGTCCAGCGCACGAAGTTTTCCAGCAGGGTGAGGCCGGCCCGGGAGCTCTTCTCCGGGTGGAACTGCACGGCGAAGGTGGCATCGCGGCCCACCGCCACATGGGCGCTGATGCGGCCATAGTCGGTGGTGCCAAACACCGTGGCGTCGTCGCTGGCCTCGGCATGATAGCTGTGCACGAAATAGAAGTGCTCGTCCTGGTCGATGCCCTTCCACAGCGGATGCTCGCGATGCTGATGCACCAGGTTCCAGCCCATGTGCGGGACCTTCAGGCGCTGGTCGTGGTCGTCGCGCATGTCGGTGGGAAAGCGCCTCACCTCGCCGGGCAGAAAGCCCAGGCAGTGGATGCCGCCGTTCTCCTCGCTGTGCTCCAGCAGCATCTGCTGGCCCACGCAGATGCCCAGCAGCGGCTTGGCCTGACTGGCCAGCAGCTCCTCGACGAGGCCGCGCAGCTCGGTCTTCTCGAGTTCACCCATGCAGTCGCGGATCGCCCCCTGGCCGGGCAGCACCAGGCGGGTGGCGCCGCGGATACGGCGCGGGTCGCGGGTGATGGTCACATGCTCGTGGGTGACGTGCTCCAGGGCTTTGGCAACCGAATGCAGATTGCCCATTCCGTAGTCGATGACGGCAATGGTCATGAGTGCTCCTCTGGTGTCGGTCGCGGTCCTACAGGCAGCCCTTGGTGGACGGCATCTGGCCGGCCATGCCCGGGTCGGGCTCCACGGCCATGCGCAGCGCGCGACCAAAGGCCTTGAAGATGGTTTCCGCCTGGTGGTGGGCGTTGAACCCCTTCAGGTTGTCGATATGCAAGGTGACGCCGGCATGATTGACGAAACCCTGGAAGAATTCCCAGAACAGCTGGGTGTCTAGGCGGCCGATGCTGGCGCGGGTGAAGTCGACCTCCATGAACAGGCCCGGCCGGCCGGAGAAATCGATCACCACCCTCGAGAGCGCCTCGTCCAGCGGCACATAGGCATGGCCGTAGCGGCGGATGCCGCGCTTGTCGCCGATGGCGCGGGCGAAGGCCTGGCCCAGGGTAATGCCCAGGTCCTCGACGGTGTGGTGGTCGTCGATGTGCAGGTCGCCCACCGCCTTGATATCGAGATCGACCAGGCCGTGGCGGGCCACCTGGTCGAGCATATGGTCGAGAAAAGGAACGCCGGTCTCGCAGGTCAGTCGACCTTCGCCATCCAGGTTCACGGACACCGTGATCTGGGTTTCCTGGGTGTCACGGCTGACCGTGGCGATACGCTCGGACATGGGGACTCTCTCCAGCGCTGGCCTGTCTCTGCGGTGCCGGCGCGAATTCAGGGGTTGGCCCGGAAGCACGGCGCGGCCGCTGCCGGGCGGGCAAGCCGCAGCGCTTGCCGCCGTAGAGCGGCCATTATAGTGAATCGACGCCCCCATCCGCTACAATGCGCCCATCACAGCGGCGGCGCATTGCCGCCTGGCCCCGGAGAGCTCCTATGCCGGTAACGCTACATCTCGTCGATCACACCGCCTGGGGCGAGGATGCCCAGGTACGGCTCGATCTGCAGCGCATCTATCAGGATGCCCCGGCCGATCGCCTGCCTGCCGCGGTGGACGACTTCATTTCCGACCACCTCAGTGCTGGCCACTTCTTTGGCTGCGCGCGATTCAATGATCGGCTGCTCGGCGCCGTGGCGGTGCGCTCCGACCCCGACGCCTGGTGGCTGTCACAGATGTGCGTACGCAAGACCACCCGCCGGCGAGGCGTCGGCTCGCGTCTGCTGGCGCTGATCAGCCGTTCGGCCCATGACCGGGGATGCCAGCTGCGGGTGCCGGCCTCCCAGCTGCCGATGCCCGATCAGATGCTGCTCAGCCGTCTGGGTTACCGGCTGCATGCCACCGGTGACTATTTCGAACTCGACCCACCGCTACAGGGACAGGGAGAAGAGACGCCATGAAGCGACTCTTTCAAACGCTGCTGGCGGCCATCGGCGTGCTCGGCGTCGTGGTGGTGGCCGCAGTGGTATATGTCACGACCTTTCTCGATCCCGAAGACTTCAAGCCGCGCCTCATCGAGGTGGTGGAAGAGCATAGCGGGCTCGAGCTGACCATGGAGGGGCCGCTGGCCTGGTCGTTCTACCCGCGGCTGGGGGTCAGCGTGGAGAGCGTCGAGAGCCGCCTGCCGGAACAGGAGGATGAGGCCCCCTTCCTGGCCTTCGAGCGGGCCGAGGTTAGCCTCGCCTTCGCGCCTCTGCTGCGCCGCGAGATCGCCATCGAGGGCTTGACCCTGGATGGCATGCAGCTGCGCCTGGAGCGCGATGCCGAGGGGCGCGGCAACTGGGAGTCGCTGCTGCAGCGGCTGGACGAGCGTCGCGAGGGCGCCGAGACGGTGCTGGCCCCGGCCAGCGCCGGCCCCAGCCCCAGCTTCGCGGGGGCGGCAATCTGGCGGTGGCACTGAACATCGCCAGCGTTCAGGTGCGCAACGGCGAGGTGCTGTACCGCGACCTTGGCGAGGAGCGGGAGTGGCTGCTGGAAGGGCTCAGCCTGACCGGCACCAACGTCAATCCCGCCCGCGCCTTTCCGCTCCGGACCTCCTTTCGCATAGCCTCCTATGGCGCCCTGGACTGGCGGGAGCTGGAGCGCACGCCGGGGCTCTCTAGCGAGGTCTCGCTGGAAAGCCGGGTTCATCTCGACCTGGCCGAGCGGCGCTACCGGCTCGAGGAGCCCCAGCTGAATACGACCACCCGGCTCGCCGAGGTGGAGGGGCGCCAGGCATTGAATGTCAGCGGCCGGGAGCTGTTGCTGGAGCTCTCCCAGCGACGCATGCGGCTCGAGGAGGGCCAGCTGGATGCCAGCCTCCAGCACTCGGCGCTGGGCGAGCAGCCGGTAGCGCTCTCGCTTGGTTTCGTGCTCGATGCCGATCTAGCCGAGCACACCGCCCAGCTGCGCAAGCTGCAGCTCAGCGGCCCGGACGGCCTGCGCCTGAGCGGCAATCTCAATCTGGCCGGGCTGGACACGGCGCCCACCTACAGCGGCCAGCTCAGCCTGGCGCCGCTGTCGCTTAGGCCCTGGCTCACGCGCATGGAGCGACTGCCGGTCATGGCCGGGTCGGACGCGCTCTCCGACGTCGCCATGACCAGTCCGGTGCGCGGCGACCTGAACCGGCTCGAGCTTTCCAGCCTGACCCTGGTGCTGGATGACAGCACCTTCACCGGCCGCCTGGCCATGGGGTTCGCGGGCAACGACCTGAACGTGGATCTGCGGGGCGACCGCCTGGACCTGGATGCCTACCTGCCGCCGCCCGAAGGGGCCGCCGATACCGCCTCGCGGAGCGGTTTCTTCGCCATCGGCCGCGCCCATGCCGATGAGGAGGCGCCGCTGGTGCCCGCCGAATGGCTCTCGGCACTGAGCCTGGACGCCAGCCTGACGCTGGGGCAGCTACGGCTGATGGGCCTTGACTTTGCCGAGGTCGAGCTGGAGCTGGCCGGAAGCGAGGGGCGACAGCGCCTGGAGCGTTTCACCTCAGGGTTCTACGACGGTGAGCTCCATGCCGGCGGGGAGCTCGACCTGACCCGCGACCCGGTTCGCTGGCAGCTGTCGCCGACGCTCTCGCGGGTGCGCCTGGAGCCGCTGATTCAGGCGCTGGGCCGCAGCGAGGAGCCGTCGCCGCTGCGCGGCCGACTCACGGTCGACGGTCAGCTGGAGTCGCGGGGCAACAGCTGGCTGCAGCTGCGGCGCAACCTGGATGGTCGATTGGCCGCGCATATCGACGAAGGGGCAGTGCTCGACGTCAATGTCTCCCGGGAGCTGTGCACCACCGTCGCCGCCCTCGAGGGACGCGAGACCACCCGCGACTGGAGTGCCGACACCCGCTTCGACCGGGCCGAGGCCAGTATCCGGATCAACGACGGTGTGGCCCGCAGCGACGACATCCTGCTCACCCTGCCCGGCATTGAACTGGGCGGCGAGGGGGAGCTGGACCTGGTCACCGAGCGCTTCGACCTGCGCGCCGCGGCCCGCTTCGTCGATAGCGCCGATGCGGCCTGTCGCGTCAACCCGCGCCTGGAGCGGGTACCGCTGCCGGTGCGCTGCTCCGGCAGCTACCTGGGCGATAGCCGCGAGTGGTGCCGCTTCGACCGCGAAGCCTTCCAGGCCAGCCTGGTCGAGCTGCTACGCGACGAGGCCGCGCGCCGGGGCAGGATGAAATCGAGCGGCGCCTGGAGCGCCCCCTGGAACAGCTCGAGGAGCGGCTCGGGGAGGGTGCCGGCCAGGAACTCCGTGACGCCCTGCGCGGTCTCTTCAACTGAGCATCAAGCAAGTCAGTCCCTGCGCCGGCCCCGTGTCGGCGCTTTTTTTGCCGCTGACCCTGAGCGCGCCCGACAAGGATCGATGATGACGGATTCTCCCGTGCCCGTACTGTCCGCCGAGGCCTTCCAGGGCCGGCTGCTGGCCTGGTACGACCGCTACGGCCGCCACGACCTGCCCTGGCAGCATGACCGCTCGCCCTACCGGGTCTGGGTATCTGAGATCATGCTGCAGCAGACCCAGGTCGCCACGGTGATCCCCTATTTCGAGCGTTTCATGGCGCGCTTTCCGAACGTCCAGGCCCTGGCTGACGCCGAACAGGATGAGGTCCTGCACCTGTGGACGGGGCTTGGCTATTACGCCCGTGGCCGCAACCTGCACCGGGCGGCCAGGGAGATCGTCGACCACCATGCCGGCGAGCTGCCCCTCGAGGTGGAGGCGCTGGCCGAGCTGCCGGGCATCGGTCGCTCCACCGCGGGGGCCATCGTGGCCCAGAGCAGCGGCCGGCGGGCGGTGATTCTCGACGGTAACGTGAAGCGCAGCCTCGCTCGCCTGCATGCCATACCGGGTTGGCCGGGGCGGCCGGCCGTGGAGCGCCGCCTGTGGGCCCTGGCCGAGCACTACACGCCCCATCATCGCCTGGCCGACTACACCCAGGCGATGATGGACTTCGGGGCCACCCTGTGCCGTCGCGGCATGCCCGAATGCGTGAGCTGTCCCTTTGCGGACGTCTGCGTGGCCCATGCGCGGGGGAGCAGCGCCGCTTCCCCGAGTCCAAGCCGAAGAAGGCCCTGCCCACCCGTACCACCCTGATGCTGGTGCTGCAGGATGCCCAGGGGCGTGTACTGCTGGAGCGACGGCCTGCCAGCGGCCTGTGGGGCGGACTCTGGAGCCTGCCGCAGTTCGACGATCAGCCCGCCCTCGTGGCCTGGCTGGATCAGCACGCCCCGGGCAGCAGGCTGGCCCCCAGCGGGTCCACCTTTACCCATGTATTCAGCCACTTTCGGCTCGAGATCACCCCGCAGCCGGCCAGAGTCAGTCGACTCGACTCGGTGGGCGAGGGCCGGCGCTGGTACGATCCCGATAACCCCGACAGCCTGGGCCTGGCGGCACCGGTGAAGTCGCTGCTCACCTCGCTTGCGACCTTCACCCTTACCGCGCCAGGCCCTTGATCCCCCCACACCTGACCAGGAGAACCCCATGAGCCAGACTGTCTACTGCCGCAAGTACCAGCAGGAACTCGAGGCCCTGCCGTTTCCGCCCCTGCCGGGCAAGAAGGGCAGAGATATCCAGGCCAGTGTGTCGAAGCGGGCCTGGGAGGAGTGGCAGGCGCTGCAGACGCGACTCATCAACGAGAAGCACCTGAACATGCTCGACCCCGCCGCACGGGAGTATCTCACCGACCAGATGGAGCGCTTCCTGGACAACCGCGAGACCGACCAGGCTGAAGGCTATGTGCCGCCCGAGCGCTAAGCGGCTGGGCCTTGGTCACGCCTCCTCATCTGCATGATAAGAAAGGGGTTGACGGCGACGGCGGTATCTTGTTTAATACGCACCGTTGGCAGCGGCCAGATAGCTCAGTTGGTAGAGCAGGGGATTGAAAATCCCCGTGTCGGCGGTTCGATTCCGTCTCTGGCCACCACACTGCTGGGGTATAGCCAAGTGGTAAGGCACCGGTTTTTGGTATCGGCATTCCCAGGTTCGAATCCTGGTACCCCAGCCACGCCAACCCTGTTTCCGATTCTGCATTTCGTCTGAGTCGGTCCCGAGCCGGCATAGCTCAGTTGGTAGAGCAACTGACTTGTAATCAGTAGGTCCCGGGTTCGACTCCTGGTGCCGGCACCATCTAAACGTCGGGATTATCAACGAATTGCAGCAGTTGAGAAGCCGCCCATTGAGGCGGTTTTTTCGTTACTGACCCACCCGTGACCGTCAACTGAGCCTCTTCTGCTTCAGTCGGTAGCTCTCGCCCCCGAGCAGCTAAAGGCGCAAGTGGTGGATGATCCGACGATGGGAACCGCCTCGCGCCAGAGTCCAAAGCGGGGGATCTGCCGGTTTCAGTGACCTTCGCCGCCGTGCTTGCGTTTGTCCCGGGGGCGTATCTTGTCGATCACGACCTCGGGGTGGTGGCGGCGGATCACACGCGTGACGTTCTCCTCTCGCTCGGCCGGAACGTCGACCATCAGCAGCAGCTGGCCTTGTTTTAACTGCTTGTCGAACTTGGCAACCTTGATGTCGCGCACCGATACGCCGACCATGGTGCTGGCCCAGATGCCGAACAGGGTGCCAAATACGCCTAGTCCTACCACCATCCAGACGATATGGGTGCCGGCCAGTATGAAGTGGATGGCCAGGCCCAGCGCCACGCCGACAGTACCCCCGGTGATGGCGCCTCTACGGAAGGCGTTGACCACGTCGGAGGTCTGGATCAGGGTTGCGTGGGGGACGCCCTCTTCCTCTTCGAGAGATCGCCAGTCCGTGCCCAGCACGTGCATGTCCTCCTTGGCCAGGCCCATCTCGCTGAGCTCATGGACGATGTCGGTGGCGGTGACCTTGTCGGGTATCAGAAAATATAAACGTAGCATGGCCAGGCTCCTCCCTCGTTCGTATGCAGTGGCGACCTGCGCCTGTTCGACTGCCTTGTCCCTCGGTTTAGCACTTGGGGTGGCCGGCTCGCCAACCGGGGCAGCCCTGCTGCCTAGTCGCGCTTGACTCCTTCGGGCCGAGCTGGCGCCGGGAGGGGTTGAAACGGCTGACGTCCGCCCTTAGATGATAGTAGCGGCTCCTTTCCTGGGGTCGCCCGCGGCTGTCTTGCCGTTGGTACGAGCCTAGCTGAAACTAATCACGGAAACACAGGAGGTGATTGGATGTCAGTGCAGACATCGTCCAACCCCAAGCTCAAGCAAGCCGATTTCGCTGCCACCGCCGGAACATCGGCGGCGCCTAGCCGAGTGAAGGGTGCGCCGCGAGCCGGCCAGGATCCCTACCCCACGCGTTTGAGTGAGCCGCTGGACATGCCGTGGCTGAGCCGGCGCGAGGGGGTGGTCAAGGGGCGCGCCATGCAGGGGCCGCTGAGCCAGGCCAGGCTCGATGAGTTCGAGCGCAAGGGCTTTCTGTTCGAGCCTGATTTCATCAGCGGCGAGGAGCTCGATGAGCTGCGCAGTGAGCTGCACGAGCTGCTGCAGTGCGAGGCGTTCCGCGGTCGCGACTTCAGCATCACCGAGCCGGAGAGTCGCGAGATTCGTTCGCTGTTCGCGGTACACTTTCTTTCCGAACGCTTCGCCGCCCTGGCGCGGGACGAGCGGCTGTTGGGGCGGGCGCGCCAGATCCTTGGCGGGGAGCCCTATGTGCATCAGTCGCGCATCAACTACAAGCCGGGCTTCGAGGGCAAAGGCTTCAATTGGCACTCCGACTTCGAGACCTGGCACGCCGAGGACGGCATGCCCGCCATGCATGCGGTCAGCGCCTCTATCGTGCTGACCGACAACCATCACTTCAACGGGCCGCTGATGCTGATTCCCGGCTCCCATCGAGTGTTCGTGCCCTGTCTTGGCGAGACCCCGGAAGACAATCATCGCCAGTCGCTCAAGAAGCAGGAGCTCGGCGTGCCGAGTCGCGAGGCATTGTCGCAGCTGGTCGAGCGCCACGGCATCGAGGCGCCGACCGGCGCCGCCGGGGGCCTGTTGCTGTTTGACTGCAACGTGCTGCATGGCTCCAACGCCAATATGTCGCCGGACCCGCGCAGCAACGTCTTCTTCGTCTACAATCGTCGGGACAACGGCTGTGTGGCGCCCTTCGCCGCGCCGCGCCCGCGCCCCAGCTTCCTGGCCCACGGTCCGGACGAGGTCTGGACCCCCTTGGGCTGAGCGAGCCTGGCCAGGCCGTCGGGGAGTGTGGCACGCAGCGCGGTGTGCGGTAGACTGTTACGCTTGTCGTTGAAGAGCGGCACGCTAACGAGAAGGAGAAGACCCGCCATGCGCTTTGTTCCACGTTTTACCGATGGCCAGGAATTTCCCCATGCGCTGGGTAAAATCGTCTGCATCGGCCGCAACTATGCCGACCATGCCAAGGAGCTGGACAACCCGGTGCCCAGCGAGCCGCTGCTGTTCATCAAGCCGTCCACCAGCGCGGTCTCGCTGGACGCCCCGCTCGATGCGCCTTTTTCCCAGGGCGAAGTGCACTACGAGATCGAGCTGGCGTTGCTGATTGGCGAAGAGCTGGCCCATGCCACCAGCGACGAGGCCGAGCGGGCCATCGTCGGCATCGGGCTGGGGCTGGATTTGACCCTGCGCGATGTCCAGACCCGTCTCAAGGAAAAAGGGCATCCCTGGGAGGTGGCTAAGGCCTTCGACGGTGCCTGCCCGCTGACCCCTTTCCTGCCGCTCAGCCGGGTGCCGAACTGGAACGCCCTGAGCTTCGAGCTGGAGATCAACGGCGAGCTTCGCCAGCACGGCGAGGGCTCGGACATGCTGTTTCCGGTACCGACCCTGGTGGCCGAGATGAGCCGTCATTTCACGCTGCAGCCCGGTGACGTGGTGCTGACCGGCACGCCGTCCGGCGTGGGCGAGCTGCCTCGCGGTGCCAGCCTGCGCATGACGCTTACCGGAGGCCTGGAGGTTTCCGCCAGCGTCATCGAGTGAGACGGCCCCACTCACGCAAACGCCCCGCCTAGGCGGGGCGTTTGCGTTTCTGGTGCGCCTTCCTCGACGGCTGTCTACTCCAGGTAGGTGTAGCCTTCCAGTCCCGCCGAGAGGTCATCGAGGAAGCGCTGCTGCTCGGCCTTGCTGAGGCCGCTGGCGGCGAGCTGGTCGGCCAGGTGGCGGCGCAGCACCTCGGCGTTGAAGTTGACGTAGCCGAGCACGTCCGACACTCGATCGCCCTGCTGGATCTGGCTGATCGTCCAGCTGCCGTTACCGTCCAGGGCGGCGTCCGCCGAGTCGGTGTCGCCAAACAGATTGTGCAGGTCGCCAAGGATCTCCTGGTAGGCGCCCACCAGGAAGAAGCCCAGCAGTTTCTCTTCGCCCTCCTGCCACTCCGGCAGCGGCAGGGTGGTCTCCACCCCCTGGCCGTCCACATAGCCATCGATGCGGCCGTCGCTGTCGCAGGTGATGTCCTGAATCACCCCGCGCCGCTCGGGCTCGCGGTTGAGCCCGGAGAGCGGCAGCACCGGGAAGATCTGCTGGATGCCCCAGACGTCGGGCACCGACTGGAACAGCGAGAAGTTGACGAACAGCTTATCGGCGAGTTTCTCGGCCAGCTCGTCGGCGATCTCGCGGTGAACGCGGTTGCGGGTGTCGAGCCGTTGGCGCAGTCGGGCGCAGGCGGCGAAGTAGACCCCTTCCCCCTCGGCCCGGGCGTTGATGTCGGCCATACCGATCACGAAGCGCTCGTGCAGCTCGCCCATGGCATGCACCAGGTCGTGCCAGGCTTCCACCAACCCGCGCGGCTCGTGCATCTCGTGGAGCAGGTCGTGCACCCGCCACAGCTCGTCGACCTGGGGGTCGTCCTCGACCCGCCGCTCCGGCGCCTGTTCGCTGACCCGCTCGTCACCGATCACGTTGCTGATCAGCACCGCATGGTGCGCGGTGAGGGCGCGGCCCGACTCGCTGATCAGATGCGGCTGCGGCAGCTCGAACTCCTGGCACGCCTGGCGAAAGGCGTAGACCACGTTGCGGGCGTACTCGAGCATGGAGTAGTTGGCCGAGCAGAAGCTGCGTGAACGGGTGCCCTCGTAGTCGATGCCCAGGCCGCCCCCCACGTCCACGGTATCGACGGGAGCGCCCAGCGAGATCAGGCTCTGGTAGAAGCGCGCGCACTCCCGCAGGCCGCGCTGGATGTCGCGGATATTGGCGATCTGCGAGCCCAGGTGGAAATGCACCAGCTGCAGGCTGGCCAGGGCGTTGGCCTCGCGCAGCTGCTGGACCACCAGCAGGATCTGGCTGGCGGTGAGGCCGAACTTGGACTTTTCGCCGCCGGTATTCTGCCAGCGCCCGCGACCCACCGAGGCGAGCCTGGCGCGCACGCCGATGCGCGGGGTGACGCCGAGTCGCTCGGCCTCTTCGAGAATCAGCGGCAGCTCCGAGAGCTTCTCCACCACCAGGTAGACCCGATGGCCGAGCTTCTCACCCATCAGTGCCAGGCGCACGTACTCTCGGTCCTTGTAGCCGTTGCAGACGATCAGCGAGGAGCCATCGCCGGAGAGCGCCAGCACGGCGAGCAGCTCCGGCTTGCTGCCGGCCTCGAGTCCCACTCGGCCGCGACCGCGCTCCTGGGTGCCGAGGATCTCCTCCACCACCCGGCGCTGCTGGTTGACCTTGATCGGGTAGACCGCAGTGTAGCCGCCCTCGAAGCTCTCTTCGGCCATGGCGGTGTCGAAGGCGATGCACAGCTGCTCGACCCGGTCATGCAGGATATCGGTGAATCGCACCAGCACCGGCAGGCGCAGCCCGGCCCGGCGCAGCTCGTCCACCAGCTCGTCCAGTGGCAGCGCGGGTCCGTCGCTCTCGCTGCCCAACGGGCGCACCAGGGCGTGGCCGGTGTCGTCCACGTCAAAGTAGCCGCTGCCCCACTGGTCGATGTTCCAGATGCGCCGGGCGCGCAGTGCCGGTCCGCCTCTGCTTGCCATGTTCATGAGCCTGTCTCGGGTAGGGGGAGAGCGCCATGCGCGAGGCGAGCCCGCAGGATGGTGCGGAACTGCTCGGGATCATGGGGCGTGAGATCGTGGGCGGGCGGGTCCACATAGACCACCAGCAGCCGGGAGAGCCAGTAGCGCAGGGCCGTCATGCGCAGCATCGTCGGCCAGGTCTCGCGCTCGGCCGCGGTCATCGGACGCCGTGCCAGGTAGGCGCGGAGGATGACGTCGTGGCGCTCGCGATTAAGGCGGCCGTCGGCCTCGGTCGCCCAGTCGTTGATGACGATGGCCAGGTCGAACAGCAGATCGCCGGTGCAGCCGTTGTAGAAGTCGATGATGCCGCCCAGGCGGTCACCCTCGAAGAGGGTGTTGTCGCGGAACAGGTCGCCGTGCAGGGCACCCTGGGGGAGGTCCGGGGCGTCGCCGAGCACGCCCTGGTAGATCTCCACTTCGTCCTTCATCAGCGTCTGGTCTTCCGGCGACAGGTAGACCAGCACCTTGTGGTGCATGGCCGTCAGCCAGTTGAGGTCGCGGGGGTTGGGTCGGTGCCCCGGGAAGCGCTGGGAGACGACATGTAAGTGCCCCAGAGTGTCGCCCAGCACTCGGCACTGCTCCAGGTTCGGCGCCTGGGGGTGGCGGCCGGGCAGGCGCGGGAACAGCAGCGCCGGTTTGCCGGCCAGACTGTGCAGGGCGATGCCGTCACGGTCGTGTACCGGCCCCGCGACGGGCACGCGGTGTTCGTCAAGGTAATCGAGCAGGTCGACGAAGAACGGCAGCTCCTCGTGCTCGCCCTGCTCGAACAGGGTCAGCACCAGCTGGCGGCGCTCGGTAGTGACGAAGAAGGTGGAGTTCTCCGTGCCGCTGGGAACGCCCTCCAGGGCGACCAGCGAGCCGACGTCGAACCGACTGAGGAACTCTGCGACCTGTGCGTCGCTAAGCGGTGTGAATACGGCCATGTGTCTCTCGCCCAGGTTGCCAAGGCGCCTATTGTAGCGACTTGGCACGGCGATGCACGCCCACGGAAGACGCCGTGCGCGGTCGCTACCGGCGAGCGCGCCGTGGGTGGCTACCAGGAGCGCAGCACCCACTGCGGCACGGCGATGCGATCGCCCTGCTGACGCTCGAAGTTGCCGTCGCCGTCGTGGTCCACCAGGTAGTAGCTGGGGCCTCGCGAAGGCTGGATCTCGATGGCATAGAGCTGGCCGTTGACCCGATACTCACGGATGGTGCGGTCCTCCTCCTGACGGATGGTAATGTCCGGCTCGATATCGGTGGAGGTTTGCGCCATGCCGGGCAGGGCGGCCGCCATGCCAAGTCCCAGCGAGAGCAGGGCAACCGCCAGGGTGCGGTGAGAAACGTTCATATTGGCCTCCGAGACCGCCAGCGGCTGTCATCGCCATTGGGTAGTGTACTTCCGAGTCACTGGGTTCAGTGTATGACCTTGGACCGCACGATCCCAAGGATGGCGGCAAAAGCCTCGGGCAATGCGTATCATGACGGCTCAGGATCACGCTACTCTTCCAGCTCTTCCAGACTCAACGGATGCCGATACATGGCCGATACGCCCATCGTTCTCGTCGACGGTTCTTCCTATCTCTACCGCGCCTTCCACGCCCTGCCGCCGCTGGCCACCTCCGAAGGCCAGCCCACCGGCGCCATCAAGGGCGTGCTCAACATGCTCAAGCGGCTGATCAAGGACTACCCCGACAGTCCCATGGCGGTGGTCTTCGATGCCCCTGGCAAGACCTTTCGTGACGAGCTGTTCGAGCAGTACAAGGCCCACCGGCCGCCGATGCCCGACGACCTGCGTGCCCAGATCGAGCCGCTGCACGCCTGCGTCAAGGCGCTGGGGCTGCCGCTGCTGTGCATCGAGGGCGTGGAGGCCGACGACGTCATCGGCACCCTGGCGCGCCAGGCCACCGAGGCCGGTCGCGACGCGGTGATCTCCACCGGCGACAAGGACATGGCCCAGCTGGTCAACGCCCATATCACCCTGGTCAACACCATGAAGGACGAGACCCTGGACGTCGACGGCGTCCAGGAGAAGTTTGGCCTACCCCCGGAGCTGATCATCGACTTTCTGGCGCTGATGGGCGACAAGGTCGACAATATCCCCGGCGTGCCCGGGGTGGGCGAGAAGACCGCCCTGGGGCTGCTGCAGGGCATGGGGGGTGGGCTTGACACCATCTATGCCGACCTGGAGAAGGTCAAGTCGCTGGACTTCCGCGGGGCGAAGACCCTGCCAAAGAAGCTCGAGTCGCACCGCGACCAGGCGTTTCTTTCCTACCAGTTGGCCACCATCAAGACCGACTGCGAGCTGCCGGTGGGCCTTGGCGATCTGGACATCGCCCATCCCGACCGGGAGGCGCTGCTCGAACTCTATCGAAAACTGGAGTTCAAGGCCTGGCTGTCGGAGCTCCTCGAGGGCAGGGACGAGGGCGTGGATGACGTGAGCGGCGGCACCCCACCGCCGGCCGATGCCGATGACGCCAGCAAGGCGCCTGGTGCCGTCGCCCGCGAGGACCATGTGATCCTCGACCAGGACGCCCTGGACGCCTGGCTGGCACGGCTAGAGGCCGCCGAGACCTTCTGCTTCGATCTGGAGACCACCAGCCTCGACTACATGGAGGCCCGTATCGTCGGGGTGGGGCTTGCGCTCACCCCCGGCGAGGCGGCCTACATCCCGCTGGGTCACGACTACCTGGACGCCCCGGAGCAGCTCGACCGCAACGCCGTGCTGGCCGCGCTCAAGCCGATGCTGGAGGATGCCGGCAAGACCAAGGTTGGCCAGAACCTCAAGTACGATATCTCGGTGCTGGCCAGCGACGATATCCAGGTGGTGGGCCCGCTCGAAGACACCATGCTGGAATCCTACGTGCTCGACTCCACCGCCACCCGTCACGACATGGATTCGCTGGCGCTGAAGTACCTGGGCGAGAAGACCGTCACCTTCGAGTCGATCGCCGGCAAGGGTGCGGGGCAGCTCACCTTCAATCAGATCGCCCTGGAACAGGCTGCCCCCTACGCCTGCGAGGACGTGGATATCACCCTGCGGCTGCATCGCGAGCTTCGCCCGCGCCTAAAGGCCGAGGGGCGCCTGGCCGAGGTGCTGGAGACCATCGAGCTGCCGCTGGTGCCGGTGCTGTCGCGCATGGAGCGCACCGGGGTGGCGCTGGACCCGCAGCGCCTGCATGCTCAGAGTCGCGAACTCGAGACCCGTATCCGCGAGCTGGAGGCCCGCGCCCACGAACTGGCCGGCCGCGAGTTCAACCTGGGCTCTCCCAAGCAGCTCGGCCAGATCCTCTTCGAGGAGCAGAAGATTCCGGTACTCAAGAAGACCCCCAAGGGGGCGCCCTCCACCGCCGAGGCGGTGCTGGAGGAGCTGGCGCTGGACTATCCCCTGCCCAAGGTGATCATGGAGCATCGTGGGCTCGCCAAGCTCAAGTCCACCTATACCGACAAGCTCCCGCGACTGGTCAACAAGGCGACCAGCCGGCTGCACACCAGCTACCATCAGGCGGTCACCGCCACCGGGCGGCTCTCGTCGTCGGACCCCAATCTGCAGAACATCCCGATCCGCACCGAGGAAGGGCGAAAGATCCGCCAGGCCTTTATCGCCCGGCCGGGCTACCGCATCGTCGCCGCCGACTACTCCCAGATCGAGCTGCGCATCATGGCCCACCTCTCCGAGGACAAGGGTCTGCTCGAGGCCTTCGCCGAGGGGTGCGACATCCATGCGGCCACCGCCGCCGAGGTGTTCGGGGTGGCACTCGACAAGGTCTCCAGCGACCAGCGGCGCAGCGCCAAGGCGATCAACTTCGGGCTGATCTACGGCATGAGCGCCTGGGGCCTGAGTCGCCAGCTGCATATCGAGCGCAGCCAGGCGCAGACCTACATCGACCGCTACTTCGACCGCTATCCCGGGGTGGCACGCTACATGGAGCGGATCCGCGCCCAGGCGGCGGAGGACGGCTTCGTCGAGACGGTGTTCGGCCGACGCCTGCATCTGCCGGAGATCCACTCCCAGAATCGTGCCCGTCGCCAGGGGGCGGAGCGCACCGCCATCAACGCCCCATGCAGGGCACCGCCGCGGATATCATCAAGCGCGCCATGATTGAGGTCGACGCCTGGCTGCAGGAAGGCGAGATGGACGCCTGGATGGTGATGCAGGTCCACGATGAGCTGGTCTTCGAGGTGGCCGAGGCTCAGGTGGAGGAGTTTATCGGCGAGGTGAAGGCGCGCATGCAGGCCGCCGCCGAACTCAAGGTGGCGCTGATCGTCGAGGCGGAGAGTGGGGCGAACTGGGACGAGGCCCACTAAGCCCAGTAGCGAGAGTCGAGGCTGCTCCAAGTGGGGTGGCCTGTCCTTGCCCCTTGTCCCTCGCGCCTCGAACCTTCGGTAGTGCTTATTCCCTTAGCACCGTGGCGGTGCGCTGGGGCTCGAGCCTGACCTGCTCGCCGATTTTCCACAGGGTGTGGCTGGGGGTGATGGCGCAGAAGCGCTGGCCCTGGTGCTCCAGGAGGTAGAAGCAGTCGTGGCCGCGGAACTCGCGCTCGACGATGGTGGCCCCGTGGTCGTCCGGGGCCGCCGACAGCGACAGATGCTCGGGGCGCAGGGAAAGCTGCACCGGGCCCCGGCGACTATGGTCGATCGCCACCGGGCCGAGGGGAGTCTGGGCGATTTCGCCATCGGCCTCCCCTTCGAGCAGGTTGGTATGGCCGAGAAATTCGGCGACGAAGGCGGTGGCCGGGGTCTGGTAGATGCGCTCCGGGCGGTCGACCTGCAGCAGCTGACCCGAGTGCATGACGCCGACCTGATCGGCGAAGGAGAGCGCCTCGGCCTGGTCGTGAGTGACCAGAATCACCGAGGTGCCGGCGGCCTTGAACAGCCGGCGCACCTCCTTGCGGGTCGACTCGCGCAGCGCCGCGTCGAGATTGGAGAAGGGTTCGTCGAGCAACACCAGCTCCGGCTCGGCGGCCAGGGTCCGGGCCAGGGCCACGCGCTGCTGCTGGCCGCCGGAGAGCTCGTCGGGCATGCGCGCAGCGAGGTCGGCCAGACCCACCAGGTCGAGCCATTCGCGAGCCTTGGCCCGGCGCTTGGCCTTGGGCACATGACGCATGGCAAAGGCCACGTTCTCGCCCAGGCTCATGTGCGGAAATAGGGCGTAGTCCTGAAAGACGATGCCGATGCGGCGCTGCTGGGGCGGCAACTGGGTGACGCGCTTGCCGCGCAGATAGACATCGCCCCGGTCCGGGTCCTCGAAGCCGGCGATCATGCGTAGGGTGGTCGACTTGCCGCAGCCGCTGGGACCCAGCAGGGCGAGGATCTCGCCGTTGCCCAGTGAAAAGCTGACATCCTCTACCGCCAGGGGGTCGCCGTCGCGGTAGCGCTTGTGCAGGCCGCTGACCGACAGCAGCGGGTCGGCCAGGCGAACCGCGGCCCCCTTGGGGTCGGCGCTGATATTGAGGTTCGTCATCATTTGCCCTCCTTGGTGAGCAGAAGGCCCACGGACAGGCTGGAGAACACCACGATGGCCGCGGCGAACGGTGCCGCTTCGGCCAGCATGCCTTCCGAGGTACGGGTAAAGACGGTGACCGCCAGGGTGGTATAGCCGGTGGGGGCCAGCAGGAAGGTGATCGGCAGCTCCTTCATGCACAGCACGAAGACCAGCACTACGCCGGCCAGGATGCCGCGCCGCAGGCGCGGGAAGATCACGTGGATGAAGGTGCTGACGGGACCGTGACCCAGGGAGTGGGCGGCCTGCTCCATGCTGGGACGGGTCTGCAGCAGGGCGTTGCGGATCGGCCCCAGGGCCAGGGCCAGCGAGGCCATGGCCCAGGTGATGATCAACAGCGCCAGGGTCTGGTAGAGAAGGGGGCGGTGCGCAGCGAGAAGAACACCATCGCTAGCGCCAGCGCCAGCGGGGGCAGGGCATAGCCGATGTAGGCCGTCCGCTCGACCAGGGTGGAGAAGGGCGAGCGGTAGCGCACCGTCAGATACGCCAGCGGCAGGGCGAAGGTCGCCGCTAGCAGTGCCGCCGGCAGGGCGGCACCCGCCGATCGCAGGAAGGTGCCGGGCACGCGGGCGAAGAAACTGAGATCGGGCGGTGAGAGCAGCAGCCAGTAGCCGAGAATCATCACCGGCAGGCCGATGGAGGCAGCGAACAGCGCCACCAGATAGGGCCAGGCCAGGAAGCGTGCGCGACCCAGCGGCGCGGGCCTCAGCGGGCGTGCCACGCCCGTGCCGACCCGTGCCAGCTTGCGTTTGACCACTAGGCTGTCGAGCATCACGAAACTGGCGGCCACGGCCAGCAGCATGATCGCCAGCCAGGCGGCGTAGACACGGTCGAAAGCGCCGGAGTACTGGGTATAGATGGCATAGCTGAAGGCTTCATAGCGCATCAGGGCCACGGCCCCGAAGTCGCCCAGCACGTAAAGTGTGATCACCAGCCAGCCGGCCATGAGGGCCGGCATCAGGTGGGGCAGGATCACGCGGCGCAGGATCTCGCCCTGGGAGTAACCCAGGCTGCGGGCGCTCTCCTCCAGGTTGCCGTCGAGACCGGACAGCGCGGTACGCAGATTGAGAAACAGGTACGGAAAGGTGTAAAGCGATAGCGCCAAGGTCGCGCCCCAGTAGCCCTGGATGCGCGGCAGCTGGATACCGGTGAGCTGTGCCAGCACCCCGTAGTTGCCGCCCAGGCCGATTAGCGCGTAGGCCATTACGTAGCCCGGTACCGCCAGCGGAATCACCCCGAGTACGGTTAGGGTGCGCTTGAAGCGGATATCGGTGCGGGTGACCAGCCAGGCCAGCGGGAAAGCCATCAGGGTGGTCAGGACCACGACGCCCAGGGCGAGTCCCAGGGTATTGAACAGCAGCTGGAGGTTGCGGGTGCGAAAGACCAGATTGGCCAGGGTGGCGCCGTCGGCCTCGAAGGCACGCAGCCCCAGGTAGACCAGCGGCACCAGCATGGCGGCAGCAACCAGCAGCGACGGCAGTAGGATATGCAACGGCACGCGCCCCGGCAGCAGTCGGGACAGGCGAGGGGTGGCCAGTGGTCGGGCAGTGCTGTCGGTCCGGGTCATCGTGCCTCTCAGAAAGACAGATGCCGCCTGCTGGGCAGGCGGCGCGTCACTGGCGGTGCGGGTGGCTTACAGCAGCCCGACATCGCGCAGCAGGTTCAGGGTGCCCTCGAGATCCTCCAGCTCATCCAGGTCGATCTGGGGGCTGACTTCCAGTAGGCGGTCGAAGTCTTCGAGCACCGGGTTCTGGATCACGTTGCGGGTCACCGGGTACTCGTAGACGTTGCCGGTGAAGTACTGCTGGGCGGCCGGCGAGAGCAGGTAGCGCACGAATTCCACGGCGGCGTCTTGATTGTCGCTGCTTGCCAGCACGGCGATGCCGGCGACGTTGACCAGGTTGCCGATGTCGCCATCGGTGAAGAATGCCTGGGAGACGGGGAAATCGCTGTCGTTGGCCAGGAAGCGCGGCAGGTAGTAGTTGTTGACCAGGCCAAAGTCGATCTCACCGTCGGCGATGCCCTGTACCTGAGTGGTATTGTTGCGGAAGGTCACGGCACCGTTGTCACGCATGCCTTCCAGCCACTCGCGGGTCGTGTCATCGCCGTGCTCGACGCGCATGGCGGTTAGGAAAGACTGGAAGGAGCCGTTGGTGGGCGCCCAGCCGACGCGGCCCTCATAGCGCTCGTCGACGAGGTCGAAGACGCTTTCGGGGATTTCGTCCTCGCTGACACGCTCCGGCGAATAGGCTACGACCCGGGCGCGTCCGCTGGCGGCGACCCAGTTGCCAGTCTCGCTGGTGTAGATGGTCGGCAGTCCTTCATGAAATATCGCCAGGCAGTTCGGCCAGCAGTCCGGCCTGGCTGATGGCCCCCATGGCGCCGGCGTCCTGCCCCCAGTAAAGGTCGGCCGGTGAGCGGTCGCCTTCCTCCTGGAGCAGCACGGCCAGCTGGGCAGTATCGCCGTAGCGAACCTGTACGCTGATACCGGTGTCCTTCTCGAATTGAGCGATGATCGGCTCGACCATGGACTCGCCGCGGCCCGAATAGAGCGTCAGACTGGCGGCGGAGGCCAGCGGTGCGGCGAGCAGGGTGGTGGTAACGGCAGTGGCGGCAAACAGCGTCTTGCGCATGGGATCTGATTCCTTGAAGGGGGTTGGGAGATAGGCCGCTCTCCGGCGGCTGCGTCCCCTCTGCCAGTCTCGGTCAATCGGCACGATAGCAAAAAAGCAACTCCCTGCAAATGGTAATGATACGCGGAAAGATTTTTATGACCTCGGTCAAATTTCCGACCCATAAAGAGAGCGCCCGCCATCCAGAGGATGGCGGGCGCTCATGGGGGGCAGGCGCTGGGCTCAGTAGCCGACCAGTATCGAGGGCAGGCCGGTGACCAGCGCCGGGAAGAAGGCCATCAGCAGGCAGGCCAGCACGATCAGCGCCACGAAGGGCAGCACCGCCTTGTAGAGGTCGACGATCTCCACCCCCTTGGGGGCCACGCCCTTCAAGTAGAACAGCGCATAGCCGAACGGCGGGGTGAGGAAGGAGGTCTGCAGTACCACCGCCACCATGACCACGAACCACAGCACGTCGATGCCCATCTGCTGGACGATCGGCAGCATGATCGGGAAGCTCAGCAGCACGATGCCGGTCCAGTCGAGGAACATGCCCAGCAGGAACACCAGGAACAGCATCAGGATCAGCGCCCCGGTGGTACCACCGGGCATCGCCATCACCAGGTCGCTGATCACCGTCATGCCGCCGCCGCGGGAGAAGACCCCGGTGAAGGCGGTGGCGCCCACCAGCACCAGCATCACCATGGTGGTGGTCTTGCTGGCCTCGATCAGGGTGCGAAAGCAGGTCTTGAGCTTGCGGTCGCCGAAGATCATGAACAGCAGGAAGGCGATGCCCACGCCGATGGCCGAGGCCTCGGTGGCGGTGGCCACCCCGGTGAACAGCGCCCCCAGCACGCCCAGGATCAGCGTCATCGGCGGCAGCACGTACTTGGCCAGCATGACCAGCAGCTGGCCGGTACTGGTCTCGGCGCGCTCCTCGGCGGGCACCGGCGGGCCGTAGCTCGGCTTGACGTAGCAGATCACCAGCACGTAGAGGGCATACATCGCCCCCAGCATCAGTCCCGGCACCAGGGCGCCGGCAAACAGGGCGCCCACCGACACCGGCGAGTAGCTGGCCATCAGGATCAGCATGATGCTCGGCGGGATCAGAATACCCAGACAGCCGCTGGCCATGATCACGCCCGAGCTGAGCTCCTTGTTGTAGCCGTGCTTGAGCATCGGCGCCAGGGCGATCATGCCCATCACTGCGATGGAGGCACCGACGATGCCGGTGGTGGCGGCCAGCATCACCGAGACGATGACCACGGTAAGCGCCAGGCCGCCGCGCAGGTTGGCCAGCAGCAGGCGCATCACCGCGAACATCTTCTCGGTGACCCCCGAGTCATTGAGAAAGCGCGCCATCAGCACGAACAGCGGGATGGCCACCAGGACATAGTTGTCCATGGCGTTGCCGTAGATGTTGTTGATGATGCTGGCGAGTATGCGCTCGCCGGGGCCCAGGTAGGCGCCGATGACGGCGACGCCGCCCAGCACGAAGGCCAGCGGATGGCCCATGAACAGGCCGATTAGCAGCCCGCCGAACATGAACAGCGTCAGCAGTTCGGGACTCAGGTTCATGCGGTTTCCTCCCGCAGCTGCTGGATGGCACGGATGACGATGGCGATGGCCTGGAGCAGGATCAGGAAGGCGGCCACCACGATGACGCCTTTCACCGGATAAACGGGAATCGACACGACCCCGTAGGTGGTTTCGCCGCGGCTGAAGGAGCGCATGAAGAAGTTCCAGCCCAGCGGCAGCAGCATCCAGATAAAGGGCACGAAGAACAGCAGATAGCCGAGGATCTCGACGGCGGCCTGCTTCTTGCGTGAGAGCAGGCGCTTGAGCACATCGACCTCGACATGGGCGTGATGGCGCAGGCCATAGGCGGCCATCAGCATGAAGTGGGCGCCGAACAGCATCTTGGTGATGTCGAAGGCCCAGTCGCTGGGGCGCCCGGTGAACAGGCGCGAAGCGATATCGTAGAGCACCACCAGGGTGATGATGGCGATCAGCGGTGCGATGACTCGCCCAAGCACCTCGTTGAGCGTGTCGATCGCCTTGGCAATCGCATTCATGGATCAGTCTCCGACGTCGGAACGCAGGCCGCCCCGGGCGAGGCCGGGGCGGCTGAGGTGCGCCTTACAGGCAGGCTTCGATCTCTTCCAGGGACGGCAGGTTGTCCATGGTGCGGCTCATGTTGAACGGCGCGGAGATATCGCGCCAGTTCGCATAGTGCTCCAGGTAGCCGATCATGGAGTGGTACACCTTGGCGTGGTCCGGATGCTCGCAGGCACCGCGCAGGATCACCTCGTTGGTGATGTCCTGAATGCGTGCCAGGTCCTCCTCGGGGAGCGGGTTGATCTCCACGCCCGCCTCGATGAAGTTGACCGTGCCTTCGGTGGAGCCGCGCTCGGACCAGGCCAGCGACCAGGCCATGGTGGCGTCGGCGGCGATCTTCAGCTTCTGCTGGGTCTCCTCGGAGAGGGCGTCCCAGGCGTCCTTGTTGATCATTACGCCGAACACGCTGGCCGACTGGTGCCAGCCGGGCACCGACCAGTACTCAACCACCTCGGCGAAGCCGGCGTTGTAGTCCACGCCCGGCGTGGAGAACTCGGCGCCGTCGACCACGCCGCGCTCCACCGCCTGGTAGATCTCGCCGCCGGCCAGGGTCACCTGGGAGCCGCCCAGCTGTTCGAGTACGCGACCCTGGTCGCGGCCGGAGAGGCGCAGGCGCTTGCCATCCAGGTCGGCCAGGCTCTCGATGGGGGTGCGGCCCATGAAGCCCGACTCGTTATTGGTGATGCCGTAGGGCAGATAGACCATGTCGTACTGGCCGTAGATCTCCTGGTAGAGATCCCAGCCGCCCCACTGCTGGATCCAGTTCAGGTAATCCACGCCGTTGAACAGCATGGTGGTGGTGGCCAGCGGCGAGAAGGCCGGGTTGCGGCCGGCCCAGTAGCCGGGCCAGTCGCCGGCGGCCTCGATGCTGCCGGTCTCGGTGGCGTCGAACACCTCGGTGCCAGGCATCAGGGTGCCGCCGGCACGGAACTCGATCTCCAGCTCGTCGCCGGCGATCTGATTGACGAGGTTCACCCAGTGGCGATCGATCTCGATCAGATCGATGCTGTCCGGCCAGGTGGAGGTCATGGTCCAGCGCTCCTGGGCCTGGGCGGTGGACGACAGGGCGGCCATCGCAACGCCGGCCGCCAGGCCGGTGAGGGCGAACTTGGTCATCATCTTCATGTGGAGCTCCCTTCGTGTTTCTTGTGTCGTCGATTGGATAACTCGTGCCGAGGTGGCGTATCGCGGTGGCGTCGCGGTCGGTATTGACCAGCTGCACAGCTCGGCGTCAAGACACAAGCTAGCACGCTCACATGGCGGCAATCGATAGACGTCACCGAAACCCAGTCGAGCGTTTGCTCGACAGCAAAGAGGGGGCGGTGGAGTCAGGCTTTGTGCTTGTTAATCATATTCTTATGATCGAGTGAGCGGTTGATGGAAAGGGGCTTGGTGGCGTTTCCAGCGTTGAAAGGCCGCTTGGCGTTCGACCAAAGTTGAAGCGCCTTGCGGTGGCGGCATCCAGCGGCTCGAGCCGGTGGATGCCGTCTTTGGGGCGGTCGCTGTGGAGGAGGGCTCCTAGCGGCCGCCGTAGACCTGGCCGGGCAGCCAGGTGGCCAGCGGCTCGTAGAAGAACACCAGCGCCAGCCCCAGCAGCTGCAGGGCCACGAAGGGCGCCACGCCCAGGTAGATGTCCCGGGTGACGATTCCCGGCGGGCAGACCCCCTTGATGTAGAAGAGCGCGAACCCCACCGGTGGCGTCAAGAAGGAGGTCTGTAGGCAGATGGCGAAGAGGATGGCGAACCATACCGGGTCGACCCCCAGGCTGAAGACCACCGGCGCCACCAGCGGCAGAATGATCAGGGTGATCTCGACCCAGTCGAGGAAGAAGCCCAGCAGGAACACCACCAGCATGATCGTCAGCACCACGCCGGCGGGCCCGAAGGGCAGGCCGGTGATGGCATCGCGGATCACGTCGTCGCCGCCCAGGCCGCGCAGCACCACGGCGAAGATGGTGGCACCGACGAAGATGCCGAAGATGAAGGCCGTGGTGCGAGTGGTCTGGTAGAGCGCCTTGGAGACCACCTCGAGGCTGAGTCGGCGGCTGAACAGGGCCAGCAGCATGGCGCCCAGGGCGCCCACCGCCGAGGCCTCGGTGGTGGTGGCAAAGCCGGTGAAGATCGAGCCTAGTACCGCCACGATCAGCGCCATGGGCGGCAGCACGGCAATCAGCACCTCGAACAGTGCACGGGTGTTGAGCGGCTTGCGGTTCTCCGGTGCCGGGGCCAGGTCCTTCTTGATATAGGCGGCGATCAGGATATAGGCGATGTACATTACCCCCAGCATGATCCCGGGAATCAGCGCCCCCATGAACAGCCGGCCCACCGAGGCCTCCGAGGTACCCAGGCGGTCGGCCATCAGCACCAGCATGATGCTCGGCGGTACCAGGATGCCCAGGGTGCCCACCGAGCAGGCGGTGCCGACGGCCAGCGACTTGTTGTACTTGGCCTGCAGCATGGGGCCGATGGAGAGCATGCCGAGCAGTACCACCGAGGCGCCGACGATGCCGGTGGAGGCGGCCAGCAGCACGCCGACGATGACCACGGTGACGGCATAGCCGCCGCGCAGCCCGCCCAGCACCCGGACCAGGGAGTTCATCAGCCGCTCGGCGATGCCGGAGCGGTCGAGCATGATGCCCATGAAGATGAACAGCGGCAGTGCCACCATTAGCTCGTTGGCGACGATGCCGTAGAGCCGGCGGTCGAGCACGCCGATGGTGCCGCCCCAGGAGAACCAGAGGTCGGCGTGGAAGTGTTCGACCAGCACGTGGCCGATGATGGCAAACAGAAAGCCGATGCCGGCCAGCGACCAGGCGACGGGGAAGCCAAGCAGCAGCAGCCCCATGAAACCGGCAAACATGCCGATGACGAGTAGTTCTTCAAGACCCATGATGATCCTCGCTGATCCGCGTTAGCGAAAGTCGCTCGGGCGACGCAGGTGAAGCTCCCGCGGAAAGCGGAAAAGATAGGTACAGCAGCGCAGCGCCCGCGACGAGAGCGCAATGGCAATCAGGGCCATGCCGATGGGCAGCGTGCTCTTGATGATGAAGCGGTAGGGCAGGCCGCTGGGCGCCTGGGAACGCTCGCCTCGGGTGAAGGAGCGATAGGCGTACTCGATGAGGTTGTCGATCATGAAATAGAGCACCGGCAGCATCAGCAGCACGATGCCGAGCAGTTCCACCCAGGCCTGGAAGCGCAGCGAAAATTTCTCCCGCAGCACGTCGACGCGCACGTGGTCATCGGTGACCACGGCGTAGGCCAGGGTCAGAATCATGGTGGCGCCGAAGAAGTGCCAGGAGAGCTCTTCCAGGGCGATGGAGCCGCGTCCGAGGATGAAGCGGCTGAAGACGTTGGTCAGCACCACTGCCAGGGTGGCCAGCCACAGCCAGGAGAGCAGCTTGCCGATGGTGGCAACGGTGATGTCCAGCCGATGGCTGAGCGCATTGGTGGGTAGATCACGGGGATCCGGCGAGTCTGAAACGTGGGTCGACATGATGAAGGGCTCTCTGGGCCTGAGGGGGCAAAACTACCGGAGAGCCTGGGCAGGCCCTCCGGTCGAGCTCATCCGAGCGGTGCTCAGTCGAGCTGCTGCACCCTGTCGGGTGCGAAGTGTTCGCGCGGCAGGTGTCCCTTGACGTGCCAGTCGCCGTGAATGCGCATCCAGTCCTGCTGGCTCTGCAGAACGCGACGGAACATTTCGTCCTCGGCGGCGATCTCGGCCTGGACCTCGTAGGTGACCTCACGCAGCGCCTCGAGGATCTCCTCCGGCAGCACCTGGGCGTTGACCCCCTCGGCCTGGAAGTCGCGCAGGGCCAGCGGGTTCTCCCACTCGCTCTCGGCGAAGCCGAACAGGGTCGCGGAGCGACAGCCCAGCTCGATCTGGGCGCGGGTGGTGTCCTCAAGGGCCTCCCAGGCATCCTTGTTGATCAGCAGGTGGGCGGTGGTAAAGGTCTGGTGCCAGCCCGGCAGGACATAGTTGTTGACGATCTCCTGCATGCCGAGAATGCGATCCACGGCCGGCGCGGAGAACTCCGTGGCATCGATGGTGCCGCGCTCCATGGCCTGGTAGAGCTCGCCGCCGGGCAGCATGGTCACCGAGGCGCCCAGGCGCTCCATCACTCGCCCGCCGATGCCGGCGAAGCGGATGCGCAGGCCGTCGATCTGGTCCAGCGACTCCAGCGGCTCGGCGAACCAGCCCGCCGCTTCGGGGCCGATCATGCTGCACAGCAGCGGATGCACGTCGTAGGGCTCGTAGATCTCCTTGAGCAGCTCGTGGCCGTCACCGTGGTAGTGCCAGGCCAGGTAGGCCGGCGGCTCAAAGCCGAAGGGGGCGCCGGCAAAGAGCGGCAGCGAAGGGATGCTGCCCTGGTCGTATCCCACCCAGGTAAAGCCGGCCGGATAGCGACCTTCCGATACCGCATCGAGGATCTCGAAGGGCGGGATCAGCTCGCCCGGCTCGTAGTAACGCAGGTTGATGTTGCCTCCCGAAATGGCCTCCAGGCTTTCGGAGAGATGCACCACCGGGGTGCTCAGGCCGACCAGGTGGGAGGGGAAAGCGATTGGGACCTGCCAGCGGACGCGCTCCTGGGCGCTGGCGGTGCTGGCCAGGGTGGCGCCGGCGAGGATAATGGCAGCGGCAGTGCCGCTGAGCGCGAAACGAACGGACGTACGGCGGCCGGATGAGGCTTGCATAGACGCGACTCCACTTCATTGTGACGGGTATTGTTGTAGGAAAAGGCCTAGTTCCGAGGAAAGAGACTATAGGCGGCCTGCGGAGTGCTCAAGTTTGGAAAATTGGTAATACCAATAATGGCAATGCGACTGCTGCGACGCGGCATTCGGATCGATGAGGCAAATTCTCGGAACGACGCCGGAACTATGGTCGTCCTGCATGGAACGTCGAGGAACTTTGCGCCAGAATTAGCAGGCTTACGGTTGCTGTCGAGCCAATGGGTGCGACCAATGGCTAAGCGCAGGGGATGCTTTTTCCGTCGAAAGGCGAGGGTGTTCAGCGGGTGGCGAGGTGGCTAATGGAATCTGAGACGGACTCTTTGCTCAATTGGTCATACCAGCTGGGGCAGCTTGGCTGGCGAGGCCTGGTGTGGGTGCGCGGTGAGCCGGCGGATGCCCGCCAACGTGCGCTGGCGCTGTGGCGAGGGGGCGGCTGGCGCCGTCCCTGTTGGGTGTCGGACGTGGCGCCGCCGACCCTCGAGGCGGAGGCGGTGCTGCCCCCCTCGCAGGCGCGCAGCCGCCTGGGGGCGAGCAGGATCTGCTGGTGGTCGATGCCGCCTCCGGTGACGTCAGCTTCGACCCGGACGCCTTCGGTGCCCTCGGCGGCACCCTGCGGGCCGGCGGTCTGCTGCTGCTGTTGACGCCGCCCTGCTGGGAAGCGCCCGGCGATGCGCCGGATGACGGCGGCTCGCGCTATCTGGCGCGCCTTGTCCGGAGGCTAACGACGGCCGAGGAGATCGCCTGCTGGAGCGCGGCTGGACTTCGCCTGCCGGCGCTGCCCGACGCCTCGCCCCGGATGCCGGCGACGCGCGCCGACCCCGACTGTCTGACCGCCGACCAGGCCGCGGCGGTCGCCGGCCTGGTCAAGCTGCGGCGCCGCCGCCCCCTGGTGCTGACCGCCGATCGGGGCCGCGGGAAGACCGCGGCCCTGGGGATCGCCTGTGCGCGGCTGCTGGCCGCCGGCGAGCGGCGGATTCGCATCACCGCCCCGCGGCCGGCGGCGGTGGCGGCGCTGTTCGAGCGGCTCGAGCGGCTACGCCCGGCGGGAGCTCTGCAGAACCATGTCTTCCTAGACCCGGAAGGCGGCCGGGTGGAGTTCTGCGCCCCGGACGAGCTGGCGACCCTGGCCGAGCGAGGCGAGGCGGGCGGGCCCGGCACGCTGCTGCTGGTGGACGAGGCGGCGGCCATTCCCGCTGCCCTGCTGGGGCAGTGGCTGGCGGCCTTCCCGCGCATCGCCTTCGCCACCACGGTGCACGGCTACGAAGGCTCGGGACGCGGCTTCGCGCTGCGTTTTCGCGACCGCCTGAGGCGCCAGACCCCCGACTGGCGGGAGATGCATCTGGCTGCCCCGGTACGCTGGGCGGCGGGTGATCCGCTGGAGCGGCGCCTGGCCGACCTGCTGCTGCTGGATGCCGAGCCGCCACCCGCCCCGGCGGAGCGCCTTACGCTCAGGCGCTGGTCCCGCGACGACCTGGCCTGCCGGGAGTCGGCGCTGCGCGACCTCTTCGGCCTGCTGGTCCAGGCCCACTACCGCACCACGCCCAGCGATCTGCGGCGCCTGCTCGACGCCCCGGGACTGCGCATTGCCACCCTGGAGGCCGAAGCGCGCCCCCAGGCGGTGGCGGTGGTCGGCGACGAGGGCGGTTTTTCTGCCGCCCTGGCCGAGCGGGTGGCGCGCGGCGAGCGCCGGCCGCCGGGCCACCTGCTGGCGCAGTCGCTGGCGGCCCACGCCGGCTGCCGGGAGGCGCTGATCGCACGACTGCGGCGGGTGCAGCGTATCGCCGTGCACCCCGAGCGACGCCGGGAGGGGCTGGGGCGCCGCCTGCTGACGGCAGAGCTGGCGGCGGCGCGGGAGGCGGGTATCGATCTGGTGGGAGCCAGCTTCGGCGCCGAGCCTCAGCTGATCGCCTTCTGGCGGGCGCTGGGCTTTCGCGCGGTGCGCCTGGGGCTCTCGCGAGAGACCGCCACCGGCGAGCATGCGTTAATGGTGGTCATGTCTACCAGTGTCCGGGGCGAGGCCCTGGCCGAGTCGCTGACGGCGGACTTTCAACGCCTGCTGCCGGCGCTGTTGGCCTTCGAGCTGAAGGCGCTCGATCCGCAGGTGGCGCTGGCGCTGCTCGCCGAGGGGGCGCGGCCCAGGCTGTCGGCGCGCGATCGCCAGGACCTTGCCGATGTCGCCTATGGCCGGCGGGAGCCGGCCACGGTCCGCCCGGCGCTGCAGGCGCTGCTGCGTCGCCGGATCCTCGACGCCGACCCTGCCCCGGCGCTCGCCTGGCTGGTGGCCTGGGCCTTCCAGGGCCGCGACCCGACCTGGCTGGCGGCGCAGCTGGGGGTGGCCGGGCGTCGCCAGGCCATGGCACAGCTGCGCCAGGCGGTGGCCGCCATGCTCGGGGCCGAGGCGGACGACTGAGCGCTTTTCCCGACGCGGTTTGCCCGGTAAGGTAGCGCGGTTAACCTCGATGAAGACTCGCCATGAACGAACACCTCGAGCAGCTTTCGCCGCAGCCGCTGTGGCGCCACTTTCGCACCCTGTGCAACACGCCGCGCCCTTCCGGCCACGAGGCCGAACTGGTCGCCACGCTCGAGCGCTGGGCCGACGCCCGGGGGCTCGCGCATGATCGCGACGCCCACGGTAACCTGCGCCTGCGCAAGCCGGCCATGCCTGGCCATGAGCACGCCCCCGGGGTGATCCTGCAGGGGCATCTGGACATGGTGGCTCAGGCCAACGCCGACCACCCCCATGATTTCACCCGCGACCCCATCGAGACCTATGTGGCCGACGGCTGGCTGCATGCCCGCCATACCACCCTGGGCGCCGACAATGGCCTGGGAGTCGCGGCGGCCCTGGCCATCCTGGAAGACGACAGCCTGACCCACGGGCCCCTGGAGGCGCTGTTCACCCTGGAGGAAGAGTCTTCCATGGGCGGCGCCCTGAACCTGGCGGAGGGCTGGCTCGAGGGCCAGGTGCTGCTGAACCTGGACTCCGAGGATCGCGGCGAGGTGTTCATCGGCTGCGCCGGCGGCGCCGACGTGGTGGTCGAGGCGGCGCTGCCCACTGCCCCGCTGGCTGAGGACGAGGTGGCTCTGCGGCTGTCGCTGACCGGCCTGGTGGGCGGACACTCGGGCATCGATATCCATCGCGGTCGCGGCAACGCCAACCGCCTGCTGGTGCGGGTGCTGCGCTCGCTGGAGGCCTTCGATGCGCGTCTGGTGGACTACCATGGTGGCACCCTGCGCAATGCCCTGCCCCGCGAGGCGTTCGCCACCCTGGTGCTGCCTGCCGACGAGGCGGCCGCGGCCGGCGAGCGGGTCGCCGCCCTGCAGCAGGAGCTGCGCGGTGAGCTGGCCGGCGTCGATGACGGCCTGTCCTTGACCCTGCACCCGCTGATGTCGCCCCCCGCCCAGGCGCTCAACGCCCACGCCAGCCGCATGCTGGTGGCGGCGCTGTCGGCTGCGCCCTGCGGCGTGGAGCGCATGAGCCCCGAGCTGGACGGGGTGGTGGAAACCTCCAACAACCTGGGAGTGGTCAGCCTGGAGGACGGCCGCTTCCATCTCTGCGCCCTGGTGCGCTCGCTGCGCGACAGCGCCGCGCAGGACATCGCCGAGCGGTTTCGCGCCCTGTTCGAACTGATCGGTGCGCACACCCGGGTCGAGAACGTCTATCCGGGCTGAACGCCGGCGCCGACAGCCCCCTGCTGACGCGTTTCTGTCGCCTGCACCGCCAGCAGCTGGGCAGTGAGGCGGCGGTCAAGGTGATCCACGCCGGCCTGGAGTGCGGCATTCTCGCCGGCAAATACCCCGGTTTGCAGATGATCTCCTTCGGTCCGCTGATCCGCGGCGCCCACTCGCCCGATGAGCGGGTCGAGCTGGCGTCGGTGAGCGAGTTCTGGACGCTGCTCAGGGCGCTGGTCGAGGAGCTGGCCGAGGGCTGAGTTGCCCGCATAGCGAGACGCCGCCCGGCACGGGCGGCGTCACGGTCAGCCGAGGGGGGCGGCTCAGCCCAGGTAGGCGTTAAGCATCCATACGGTTTTTTCCTGCTCGCGGATGTAGTCGCCGGCCTGGGCGGCGGTGCCCTCGTCGTCGGCGTCGGCGGCCAGGGCGAGGATCTCGCGCTGCAGCTCGATCAGGGTCTGGTATCCCTGGAGGACGCCGCGCACGCAGGCCTCGCCGTCGTGTACTTCCTTGTCTTCGCGAATCTCGGCCATCGCCACGTAGTCGCTGTAGGCGTGCACCGGCGTGTGCCCCAGCGTCAGGATGCGCTCGGCCACCTCATCGACCTTGACCAGCAGGTCGGTATAGAACTCCTCGAACTTGGTGTGCAGCTCGAAGAACTGGGGGCCCTTCACGTTCCAGTGGTAGCCGCGCACGTTCATGTAGAAGATCTGGTAGTTGGCCAGCAGGGCATTGAGCTTGTCGGCCAGCTGGCTGGCGCTGCCTTGATGCAGGCCGATGGCATTGGTGTCGGTCATGCGAGTGCCTCCTTGTTCGCGATAGGGTCCGAAACGACGGGCCCAGTGTAAGGGCTTGCCGGATGGCGGGTAAGCCAAATCTTGCCATCGCCGCCATAGCGTCTCCCCATGGGATGCCGGCTGGCGGCTCGGTTTTCAAGGGGCTGCGCCATTTTGCCACCCGCTGTGGCGGGTCAAGGAACCCCTGGCGCCGACGGGACTCTGAAGGGGGCGTTGATATCGGGTCGAGGCTGGCTCGGCGGGTGGTTGCATGGCGCCCGGGCCAGCGTAGACTGCCGGCAAGACGAAGGAAATCTGCTCAGGAGACATGCCATGCGCCCCTGGTGGCCGATGCCCATTGTGCTGGTGCTGGCCGGCTGCGAGACCACGCCGACCGTGCTGCCCGCGGCCGAGCCGCGGCCGGCCGCGGCGTGTCGCTGGGAGGCCAGCGAGCCGTCGCCGGTCGAGTGGGTGCGCCGAGCCGCCGTGGTGTTCGAGCAGGATGGCTTCGAGGTGCGCCACACCGCCCCGGCGCTTGGTGTGATCAGCGTCGAGCGCCGTCATCGCGTGCCCGGCTACGGCACCCCCTATGACGGCTGGTCCCGTCCCACCTGGTACGGCAGCTACGGGGTAGGGCGTGGCGCGGGGTTCTCTACCGGCGTGATGGTCGGGTTCGGCAGCGTCGGCTATGCTCGGCCCGCCGACGCCACGCGGCTGGAGCGGGTCTCGCTGGTGGCTGATGGCCAGGCGGTCCGGGTCAGCCGGGATCTCCAGGTGATCGACTGGCAGGGCGATCAGCGCACTTCACGCAGCGCCAGCGATGCCGACTTCTGTCGGCAGCTGCGCGAGGCGCTGGAGCGGGTCGAACCCGGGGAGGTCCTGTGAGGCGCTGGCTGCTCGTTGTGCTGCTATCGACCGGACTGGCCGGCTGTGCGGCCGGTGGTGCCACGCCCCCGGAGCCGCGGGAGCTCGCCTACGCCGCCTCTCCGGAGGCCACCCTGCGCGAGGGGATCAACCTGCTGGCCGAGCAGGGCTACGTGATCCGCCATGCCGACCCCGCGCTGGGCCGCGCCGAGGCCGTGCTGTCGCGCTGGCCGGGCTATCGCGTCCAGCTGACGGTGACGGCAGAGGGCGAGGGAGCTCGTGCCAGCCTGACGGCGACGCGCGGTGGGCGGCCGCTGCCGCCGCACCTGCTCGACCCGCTGCTTGCGGATCTCGAGTCGCGCCTGGGGCTGGGGCCCTGGGCGCAATAGAGGTAGCTGTTTCACTATCGGGAGTCCCTGCACCACCATGACACTGTCTTGTCTCGTTTTGCGACGCTGGCGCGGGCTCACCGCGCTGGCCGCTGCCCTGCTGCTCGTGCCGGGCCTGGCCCTGGCGCACCCGCACGGCTGGATCGATATGCGCATGCGGCTGGTGGTCGATGACCAGGGGCGCCTGGAGGGCCTGCACCAGGCCTGGCGGATGGACCCCTTCTACAGCCTGGTGATTCTCGAGGAGCTGGAGCATGCCGCCGGGGGTGGCGGGATCGAAGCCGGGCTCGACCAGCTGGGCGCCGAGATCCGCGAGAACCTGCGTCCCCACGACTATTTTACCGAGCTGCGGCTGGGCGGTGAGCGGCTGGCCCTGGGCGAGGTCAGCGAGTACACCGTGATGTCGCGCGGCGGGCGCATCGAGTTCATCTTCCTGCTGCCGCTGGCGACGCCGCAGCCCCTGCAGGAGCGGACCCTCCACTACAAGGTCTTCGATCCCACCTACTACCTGGAGGTGGTGCATGAGGCCGAGGGCAATACGCCGCTGGACGATGCCCTGGTGGTGGGCGGTGACCTGGCCTGCAGCACGCGCATCGTGCCCGCCGACCCGGACCCGGAGCGAGTCATGGAGGCGGCGATGCTCGATATCACCGACGAGGCCGCGCCGGGCCTCGGGCGCCACTTTGCCGAGACCGGGGAGGTGACATGCGAGTAGCGCTTCGCCGCGTGAGCGGCAAGTGGTGGCTGGCAGCCGTTGCGCTGCTGCTGGCCGCGCTGCTTTTCCACCTGGCCTTCCAGGGGGGCTTTCAGTCGCTGAGCTTTCAGATCGTGGCCTGGCAGCGGGACCTGCATCGGGCGCTGACCCTGGCGATCACCGAGCTCTCCGGCGCGCCGTCCCCGCCACCTGGGCCGTGCTGCTGGGGATCAGCTTCGGCTACGGGGTCTTTCATGCCGCCGGGCCGGGCCACGGCAAGGCGGTGCTGACCACCTACCTGCTGTCCCAGGGGGGCGCCGTGCGTCGTGCCCTGGGGCTCTCCTTCGCCGCTTCCCTGCTGCAGGGCATGATGGCCATCGGCCTGGTGGTCGTGCTGGTGTATGGGCTGGGCTGGGTGACCCGTCAGGCCATGGGCAGCGTGGTGTGGGTCGAGCAGGCCAGCTTCCTGATGGTGGCGCTGCTGGGGGCCTGGCTGTGCCTGCGGGCGATCCGCCAGCTGCGCCGCGCGTCGCCGGCCCCCCGTGCCGAGGGTCACGCTCATGCCCATGACCACTGCTGCGGCGGCCATCATCATCTGGATCCGCAGCAGGCCGCCGACTGGCGCACCGCTCTGGCAACGGTGGTGGCCATCGGCATGCGACCCTGCAGCGGTGCCGTGCTGCTGCTGGGAGCGGCGAGCCTGCTCGGCCAATTCGTGGTCGGGGTGGCGGCGGTGCTGGTGATGTCGCTGGGCACGGCGCTCACCGTCTCGGGGCTGGCGCTAGCCAGCGTCATGGCCCGCGGCTGGGCGGAGCGGCGACTGGCGCGTCAGGGCGGGGCACAGCGCGCCGGTCGCCTGCTGAGCTGGGCCGCCCTGGGAGGCGGCCTGGCGATCCTGGTGCTGGGGGTGTCGCTGTCGGTGACCGGAGTCAGTCAGCCCGGCTCGGCGCCACTGCTGGGCGAGCCGCCCTCCCGCAGCGGGGAGGCGACGCCGCGGACCGGCCCCTTCGGAGGCTAGCCCAGCTCGAGCCCCTCGAGCTGGGCCAGCAGCCGGTCGCGCATGGCAGCCAGGCCGTCCAGGTCGTAGGGAACCGCCGTGCCATGTCCCCACACGGGTGACGGCCAGGCATCGTCATCGCGGCGGCGCACGATCACGTGGACATGCAGCTGGGCGACCTGATTGCCCAGGCTCGCCACGTTCAGCTTGTCCCCTCGAGGCTCCGCATCAGCGCCTGGCCGATGCGGCTGGCTTCTCGCCATAGCTGCTGCTGGTCTGACTCATCGAGTTCGAAGACTTCCCGGATGCCGGGATGACGGGGGATCAGCACCAGCCAGGGAAAGCGGGCGTCGTCCATCAGTCGCAGCTGGCACAGCGGCAGCTCGGTGACCGGGTAGCTGTCGGCCACCAGGCGCTCATCCGGCTCGAAGGGGGGCATGGCACTCTCCTGTGATTCTGGCCTGTGATTCCGGGACGCTGCCTGCATGATGGCACAGTGCCGGAGGTGCGGGGCGATTTTCCGCCATCGATGCTAAAGTGAACGATGTTCCCCTGACTCGAGATCGGAGGCAATCATGAGACGGATGCTCGCGCTGATACTGGTGGCACTCTTCGCCCTGTCGCTGCTGGGTGGCTGCAATACCATTCGCGGTGCCGGCCAGGACATTCAGGAGGGCGGTGAGGCGATCGAGCGCTCCACCTACTGAGCCTTTCCAGCGGCGCCGGGGATGCCGGTGCCGAATTCACTGTCACAGGAAGACGCCCCATGTGGTACCGATTCGCCGCGCCGCTCGGCGCGGCCCTGATGCTTACGGCCTGCGCCATGCCCACCACGCCGCCGCCCCACGAGCCGGCCCCGCCGCCGCCCACCGCCGACCGCCAGGATGACCCCTGCGGGGCCCAGCGCGTTCAGGCGCACATCGGCGACTCCTACAGTGAGGCGCTCGGTGAGGTGCTTCAGCAAGAGAGCGGTGCCGAGGCGCTGCGGGTGATGCGCCCCGGTCACGCCTACACCATGGAATACCGCGCCGACCGGCTCAACGTCCGCCTGGATGAGGCGGGCAGAATCACCGCAATCGGCTGCGGTTGAGGAAACACTGCACAAATGCCTGCGCGAGCGAATCGCTACGTTGCGCGGTGCCGAGGCGTCGGACCGGCGGAATCCTCACATATACCCCATATGCTCCGGTTCCTGTGCTCCGGGCGCCTTGCGCTTCATCTCGCTCGGCGATTTGTTCAGCGCTTCCTTAAGAGAGGGGATCACTGGTCATCGTGGGCCGCCTGGGTGCGACGCTCCTCCTCTTCGGCCTGCTTGCGCAGCTTCTTGCGCAGCGCGGCCTTCTCGAAGCGCAGCTTCTGCTGCGGTGTCGCCAGGGTAAGCGGCGGCACCGGGGCCGGTTTGCCGTGGCCGTCCACCGCCACCATCGTCAGATAGCAGCTGTTGGTATGGCGAATCACCTTGTCGCGGATGTTCTCGGCGACCACCTTGATGCCGATCTCCATGGAGGAGCGGCCCACGTGGTTGACGCTGGCCAGGAAGGTCACCAGCTCGCCGACGTGGATCGGCTGCTTGAACAGCACCTGGTCCACCGACAGCGTCACCACATAGTGCCCCGAGTAGCGGCTGGCGCAGGCGTAGGCCACCTCGTCGAGCTTCTTGAGGATAGCGCCGCCGTGCACCTTGCCACTGAAGTTGGCCATGTCGGGTGTCATTAGCACGGTCATCGAGAGTTCATGCTGGCCGGGCAGGTCGTAGGCTTCCATCTGCGGTATTCCTCGCGAGTGTTTTTCAGAGCATAGCGCCTCGTCCCGCCGCCTGGGGACGAGGCGCTAACCGCCGCCTGCATGGGGTTAGAACCAGGTGAGCCCCACGGCGATGATGGCGCCGGTGATAAACAGCTGGATCAGACAGAAGCCCATGATGTCCTTGGCCTTCAGCCCGGCGATGGCGAGCACCGGCAGCGCCCAGAACGGCTGCAGCAGATTGGTCCAGGCGTCGCCCCAGGCCACCGCCATGGCCACCCGAGAGACATCCACGCCCAGCGCCTCGGCGGCCGGCAGCATGACCGGCGCCTGCACCGCCCACTGGCCGCCGCCGGAAGGCACGAAGAGGTTGACGATGCCGGCGCTGATGAAGGACCAGAACGGCAGCGACGTCTCGGTGGCGAACCCGATCAGCGACTCCGACATGGTTTCCGCCAGCCCCGACTGCACCATGATCGCCATGATGCCGGCGTAGAAGGGGAACTGGATGACGATGCCGGCGCCGCCCTTGATCGCCTCGTGCAGGCTCTCGAGCAGGCTGCGCGGTGTGCGGTGCAGCACGATGGCCAGGAACAGGAACATGAAGTTGACGATGTTGAGGTTCAGTCCGCCGCCACGCAGCAGGAAATGGTCGAGCAGGAAGATCACCCGGGGATGCCCACCAGCCAGGCCAGGGTGACGCTGTTCTCGAGGCGCTCGGCCGGACGGGTGATGCGCACCTTGGCCTCGGGGGGCTCCCCCAGCAGCTTGGGGTCCACGTAGACGCTATCCTTTTCATCGGGCAGCATCAGCCGGTTGACCAGCGGGATGCTGATGAACAGGCAGACCACGATGGCCAGGTTGAAGAACGAGAAGATGGTCGAGCCCGTGCCGATCACGCCGATCTGGTCGGCGGTGAAATGGCCGTCGGTGGCGATGGTCAGCGGAATGGAGCCGGCCAGGCCGCCGTGCCAGACCACGAAGCCGGAGTAGGCGCTGGCCACCAGCAGCCGGTAATCGACGCGCACCAGCCGCGCCAGTTCCTTGGCGAACAGCGCCCCCACCACCAGGCCGAAGCCCCAGTTGATCCAGCTGGCCGCCAGCGAGACCAGGGTCACCAGTACGATGGCACCGCCGGCGTTCTTGGCCAGGGCGGCGAGGCGTTGCAGCAGGCGCTTGACCGGCGGTGAGCTGGCCAGCATGAAGCCGGTCACCAGCACCAGCAGCATCTGCATCGAGAAGGTCAGCAGGTTCCAGAAACCGTCGCCCCAGAAGCGCATCACCGCCAGCGGCGTCTGGCGCTCCACGGCAATGGCGGCGGCGGCGGCGATCACGGTCAGCAGCAGTACGAAGATGTAGGGATCGGGCAGGTAGCGTTCGACCAGCCGCACGGCCGGTCGGGAAAGGAGCTTGAGCATGGCGGTTTCGCTTCTTCTCTGTTGTAAACGGTGTTCCTACGGGTCGTCTGAGAAAAAATAGCGCAGTCTCAGAAGCTTGCACGGTTTGCCCGGTCAACGTTGCCCGCCCGGCGAGTCGCTGTCAAAGGGGCGGTAGCGCCAGCGTGTGCGCCGATAGCGCAGGTAGTACCCGGCCAGCACCGCGGAGCGCACCAGCCCGAAGGTCAGAAAGGCCAGCCACAGACCGTGGTTGCCCAGGCCCTGGCTGAGCCACCACACCGGTAGATAGACGGCCAGGCCGGCGAAGATGCTGTTGCGCATCTCGCGGATCGCCGTGGCGCCGATGAAGACGCCGTCGAACAGGTAGCTCCAGACCGCGATCAGTGGCATGGCCACCATCCAGGGCAGGTAGAGGGCGGCGGTGGTGCGCACCTCCGGCAGGCCAGTGAGCAGGGCGATGAGCTGGTGGCCGCCCAGGGCGAAGGCCAGGGAGGCGGCGCCGGCGGTGATCAGTGAGAACCAGGCGGCACTTTTCACCGCCTGGCCGAACTCGTCCCAGCGGCGGCGGCCTACGGCGCGGCCGGTGATCGCCTCGGCGGCGTGGGCGAAGCCGTCCAGGGCGTAGCTGGTCAGCATAATAAACTGCAGCAGCACGGCGTTGGCGGCCAGCACGGTATCGCCCTGCACGGCGCCGCGGGAGGTGAAGAAGGCCATGGCGAACAGCAGCCCCAGGGTGCGCACGAAGAGGTTGGCGTTGACCCGGAACAGCTCGGCGTAGGCGGCCAGCCGCATCAGTCGTTCGCGCAGGAAGCGGCCTTCCAGCAGGCGCAGCTGGCGCGAGACCAGCCAGAGCCCGAAGGCCAGCGCCGTGTAGTCGGCGATCACCGAGGCCCAGGCCACACCGTCGCTGGTCATGCCGAGCCCCACCACGAACAGCAGGTCCAGGGCGATATTGACGCCGTTGGTCAGCATCAGGATGGCCAGCGTCACCCGGGAGTTCTGCTGGCCGAGGAACCAGCCGAGAATGGCGTAGTTGGCCAGCACCGCGGGCGCCGAGAGGATGCGGATCTGGGCATACTCCGCGGCGACGGCGGTGGCCACCTCGCTGCCGTCGAGTAGCCACAGGCCCAGCGCGATCAGCGGCTGGGAGAACAGAATCAGCAGCAGCCCGATGCCTGCCGCCAGCAGCAGCGACTGGCCCAGCAGGTTGCGCACCTCGCTGTCGCTCTCGCGCCCCACCGCCTGGGAGGTCAGGCCGGTGGTGCCCATGCGCAGAAAGCCGAAGCCCCAGTAGAGGAAGCTGAACAGGGTGGCGCCCAGGGTGACTCCGGCCAGGTAGCGGGAGTCCGGCAGGTGGCCGACCACGGCGGTATCCACCAGCCCCAGCAGAGGCACGGTGATATTGGAGAGGATAATCGGCCAGGCCAGGGTCCAGATGCGTCGGCGAGAGGCGTCGGCGGGTGAGGCCTCGGGGGAGAGGTGGCTGAAGTCACGGCAAGCCTGCGGGCGGTCAAACCGGCTATCTTCTCGCCCCCCTGTCAGGAACGCAACCGCCCCGCACGGCGGCGGGGCGGCGGCAGGCCAGTGGCGGTGCCTTAGAAGCGATAGCCGATGCTGGCGGAGATCAGGTCGATCTCGAAGTCCTCGCCGCTGTCGCTCAGGTCGTATCGCTCGACCTCGAAGCGGAGGATGAGCTGGTCTACCTCATACTCGGCGCCGATACCATAGAACGGATCGATACCATCCTCACCATCGGAGAATGATACATCGCCGATCAGGGTGTCAGTTCTCGTATCAATGTCAGCATCCCAGGCAATCAGGCCCAGCTTCCCGTAGACGCTGAATCCGTTCTGGATTGGTAGCTTGCCTACAAGTGCAAAGCCAAACCCATCAACGCTGATATCACCCTTAATTGAGGCGGGTGTCCCTCCGATCACAGTTTGTGCATTCGTGCTAAATTCGCCGAAGTTTACGTAGCTCGCTTCAACGGCAAAGTTTGGATTGAACTGATAGCCAGCAAATACCTTGTAGCCGACATCGTTATCATCGGTGTTGGTTGAAATTACGGTAAAGCCCTCGCTGCGGAGCCCATCAGCCAGATCAAGGTCGGCTCCGGTCTTGGCGTGGCCGAAGCCCGCACCAATATAGGGCCCCTGATGGGGGTTGTACTGATAACTTTGGGCGTAGGCGGGGGCGGCGACCAGGGTAGCCAGGACGGCGGTGGCGATCAGACGTGGCATCATGCGCTCCATTGCATGGGGGGCGGGCCCCGTGACGGGGCGACGGTGAACGCGGCTACCCCTGGGGTGAGTTCGTGTGACAGACTGTAGCCCCGTTGGGGAGAAAAGTTAACTGGAATTCATGCCAAGGTGTGACGTGGGTCATGCCTCGGTCAGCGAGCGATAGGGGGCAGGGGATGAACAGGATACGCAAGATGCTGATGGCGGCGGCAGTGATGGCCGTGACGCTGGCGGGCAGCCTGCCGGCGCTGGCCCAGCAGCAGCACCTCGAAGCCCAGCCGAGCGGCGGCGCCATGGTGGTGGATGCGCTGGTGGCGCGTCCGCTGCTGGCGGTGGCGACCGTGGGGGGCACGGCGGTGTTTCTGGTGTCGCTGCCCTTTACCGCGCTGGGTGGCAACGTGGGGCCCGCCGCCGACACGCTGATCAAGACCCCTGCCGAGGCGACCTTCCGGCGCTGCCTGGGGTGTACGGTGAGCCGCCGCGCCGACGAGATGTAGGGCCGGTGCCGCGATAAACGCCCAGCGCCCCGCTTGCGAGCAGGGCGCTGGGCTGTCGAGGGGGGCGGTGAGTCGGTCGAGCGCTGCTCAGGCGGCGGTGATCAGGCGATACTTGGCCATCAGCTCGTCGTGGGTCTCGCGGCGCTCCGGGTCCAGGGGGATGCAGTCCACCGGGCAGACCTGCTGACACTGGGGCTCGTCGTAGTGGCCGACGCACTCGGTGCAGAGGTCGGGTCGATGACGTAGATCTCCTCCCCGGCGAGATGGCGCCGTTGGGGCATTCGGGTTCGCAGACGTCGCAGTTGATGCACTCGTCGGTGATCAGCAGGGCCATGGGCTACCTCACGAGTGGGCCTATGGGCAGTCGCGCCCGGCCCGAGGATATTGCGGTTGGTGGCGTATTGCCGAGTGTTTCAGTCAGGTATTGTAATGGCTGCGCAGCGTCTCGGCGACCCTGGGATGCACCAGGCGGGAGATGTCGCCGCCAAGCTTGGCGATCTCGCGCACGATGGTGGAGGAAATATAGGAGTTCTCCACCGCCGGGGTCAGGAAGACGCTTTCCAGCTCCGGGACCTGGGCGCGATACATGTTGGCTAGCTGAAGCTCGTACTCGAAGTCGGAGACCGCACGCAGGCCGCGCAGGATGATGCGCGCCTGCTGCTCGGCCAGCAGGTCGGTGAGCAGGCCCGAAAAGCCGATCACCTCGACGTTGGTAAGCTCCTCGACCACCTCCTCGGCCAGGGCGATGCGGGTCTCCAGCGCCAGGGCCGGGCCCTTGCCGGGGCTCGCCGAGATCGCCACCACCACCCGGTCGAAGAGCCGCGAGGCGCGCTCGATCAGGTCGAAGTGGCCATAGGTGATGGGGTCGAAGGTGCCGGGATAGACCGCGATGTTCATTCGTACACTGCTCGCTGGAACGGCTGGCTGGGTAGGTCAGGGTAACCGCCGGCGGTTCGGCCGACGATATCGGCCGCCGCCGGCGCTTAGTCGTCCAGGCGGCCGAAGGGGTTGTCCGGCGCCAGGGAAACGGGGCGGGCATAGCCGGGAATCCGGATATGATCGGCGTTGACCTCCAGCTCCGGCCCCTCGAGCACGCCCTCGCCGAAGCGATAGCGGGCGAGATAGTGGCCGTGATCGGCGCGCGCCAGATAGGCCTGGCGCGCCTCGCGGGTCGCCTCGCGGCGCTCGCGCCAGGCGGCTAACGTCGCTTCCCCGTGCCGACGTGCCAGCAGCCGCTCGGTGACCGACGGCGACAGCACCACCCCGGTGGCATTGTTGCCGCCAAAGCCCTTGGCGTTGATCAGGGCGGCATCGGCCTGGAAGGCGCGCGGCGTGCGCGAGAAGGCGAGGCGCTCGGCGTGGACGTCCTCGGCCACGGCGTCGAGGGTGGGAATGCCCGGCAGCAGGCCATAGGCGAAGCTGCCCAGGGCGCTGGCCAGCTGATCGCCGGCGGCGCCCCCCTGGGAGTGGCCGACGAAGGCCTTGACCGCCGCCACCGGCCAGGACTCGATGCCGTGGGCGCGGGCCACCAGGTCGAAGACATGGGATTCGGTCACGCGGTTCTTGGGCGTGCTGGTGCCGTGGGCATGCAGGAAGCTGCGCTGGCGCAGTGCCTCGCCGCCGAGCATGTCGTGAACGAGGGCCGCGGCCTTGCCCAGGGTGACGTAGTTGCCGATGCCCGGTGCCGAGATGGAGCGCTTCCAGCCGTCGGCGTTGACATAGACGGCCGGTACGCAGCCGAGTATCTCGGCGCCCACCTCCAGGGCCAGGCTGTCGTCCATCAGCAGGACGAACTGGCTGGACTCGGCGATGGTGAAGCCGCAGTTGCGCGCGAAGGGGCGGCAGGCGCGCTGGTAGTCGGCGTCGGTCAGCAGCTCCAGGGCGTCCAGCGCCTTGAGGCTGTCGTCATCGGCCAGTGCGCCCATGGCGCGGAACCCCTCGATGATCTCCGGGGTCACCGGCGCATCGGCGGTGCCCACCATGACCGCGCGGCGCTGGCCGCTGCGGATGTCCTCGATGCCCAGGCGCAGGTTGTAGAGGAAGCTGGCACAGGCCCCCAGGGCGGCGCCGGTGCCGCCCACGCTGCCCAGCACATAGGCGTTGAGGAAATCGGCGGGCATCTGGCCGTAGCCCAGCGGCATCTGCTTGGAGGTGGCGCGGTTGCCGGAGACGAAGCTCTTGAGCAGGCCGCCCCAGCCCTCCTCGTCGAGCTGGCCGATGGAGTTGCCGGCATAGACCGCGACCTGGTCCGGGTCGAGGCGGTCGCGCAATGCGTCCCAGGAGAGTCCGCTGTCGCCCAAACAGTCGCTGGCGGCGAAGATCGCCATGGAGAGGCCGCGGGGATGGTGCACGCTGCGGTAGTGGCGGCTGGGGTCGAAACCGCTGGGCAGCTGGCCGGCGGCGCGCACCTGGGCGGGGCGGGTCTCCGGCAGCAGCACATCGAGAGGGCCGGCGGGCACCGTCACCTCCAGGGTTTGGCGATCGATCTCGCGGACCTGCCAGGTGGGCGGCACCTGATCGGGCAGCTGGCGGCGGCGCACGCGAAAGGTGAGGGGAGCCTCCAGGCCGAGGCTGGCCCGGCGGTTGGCGGGCAGTCCTGCCTCGTTGAAACGCGGATCCTCGATGCGCCGGATCAGGGTGTGATCCATGATCTGGGCGCGACACCGCTCGGCCAGCTCGGCGGCGTCGACGGGCTCGCCGTCGGCAGTGTGCCAGGCGCCGTCCCGGTGGCTGCCCAGCCCCATCAGGGAGGCCAGACCCAGCAGCAGCGCCTGCTGGTCGTCTTCGGTCAGGGCATCGATCACGGTGCGACGAAATGCTTGATGGCCAGACGTGCGTCCGGCGGCATTGACGCCGCCCATGCCGACGATCACCGGTAAATGAGACAAGCCGCTTTCCTCACTGTGCTGTTGGTGCGAGTCAGAGTTATTAGTATGAGAAAACCGATCATAGCACCCGCCTCGGGACCCCGTCATGGGGCGCTCTGGGCGGTTTTCTGCGACTGCAATAAAACAAACGTTTGAAAACTGCCGGAGGGCCGGCTATCATGAAGTGGCTGTTTGAGTCATACGAGTGGGTATCTGGGCGCATTCTTTCGGGGGTGCGCCATTTTTTTCGCCCTCCGGCTGGTAGACTACCCGGCCCTGCAGCCTGGCCACAGTGACCGTCCATGCACGCCTCTTCCCGCACCATCACCACCAATCAGTCGGGCCCCCATGACGACTTGGTCCGGCGCGTCGAACGAGCGCTGGCTCATCCGCTGCGCAAACCGCTGGCCGGGCACACCCGCGAGGCCTTCATCCGGGCCGAGGCCTGGCTCGAACGACGCGGGGCGCCGCTGATCCTGGATGCCGGCTGCGGCGTGGGGGTGTCCACCCGACGCCTGGCGGAGCGCTTTCCCGAGCATGCCGTCATTGGCGTGGATCGCAGCGCCGACCGGCTTAGCCGCGACCATGGCCCGGTGCCGGCCAATGCGCTGCTGGTGCGAGCCGATCTGGTGGATTTCTGGCGCCTGGCGCTGGCGGCCGACTGGCGGCCGCAGCGCCACTACCTGCTCTACCCCAACCCTTACCCCAAGGCGGCGCACCTCAAGATGCGCTGGCACGGTCATCCGGTGTTCCCGACGCTGCTGGCGCTGGGCGGGCGGCTCGAGCTGCGTTCCAACTGGTGCCTCTACGTGGAGGAGTTCGCCCTGGCGCTGGCTCGGGCAACGGGCGTGCAGGCCGGGGTGGCCCCCCATATGCCGGCATCCTGCCTCACCCCCTTCGAACAAAAGTATCACGCCAGCGGTCAGTCCTTGTGGCGGCTGGTGGCCACTCTGCCCCATTCGCCCTCCCTGGTGCCCTCGGCCTGACGCCGGGGCCGCAGATGGCTAGAATGGCGTGACTTTCGCAAGCCCCAAGGAGTCGCCCATGGCCTTTGTCTACTTGGCCCTGGCTATCGTGGCCGAGGTGGTCGCCACCAGCGCCCTGAAGGCCTCGGATGGCTTTACCCGGCTGTGGCCCAGCGTCACCGTCGCGGTGGGCTATGCACTGGCGTTCTATCTGCTGTCGCTGGTGCTGCGCAGCATTCCGGTGGGCGTTGCCTACGCCATCTGGGCCGGCCTGGGGATCGTGCTGGTCGCCCTGGTGGGGCTGGTGGTGTACGGCCAGCGCCCCGACCTGCCGGCGGTGCTGGGCATGGCGATGATCGTTGCCGGGGTGGTGGTGATCCAGCTGTTTTCCCGTTTTGGCGCGCACTAGGCTTCTTCCAAAGACTGGCTGCGTCCTTGCCAGGCGCCCCGCGCGTCGATGACTGCTAAGTGGAGATAAGATGTTGCGCCGTTTCGCTGTGCTATGTGCGCTGATGCTGCTGCCGATCACGGCGGCGGCGTCGGGGTTCTCTGAGCTCGCTCGTCTGGCCGAGCGAGGCTTTCTGATCGGCGCCGAAGCGCGCCTGCTGGACTCCCACGAGGTGCTTGGCGCCATCGAGCCCGACCGGCAGCTGTCGCCGGCCTCGGTCACCAAGGCCTATGCGGCGGCGGCGGCCCTGGACCGCTGGGGGCCTCAGCACCGCTTCACCACGCGGCTGGTCAGCGATGCCGAGCTCGAGGCCGGTGTCCTGCGCGGCGATCTGCTGCTCGACGGCGGCGGCGATCCGGCGCTGACCACCGAGGAGCTGTGGCGCCTGGCGCAGCGGCTGCACCAGCGCGGGGTGCGTGAGATCGAAGGCCGGCTGGTGGTCAGCCAGTGGCGCTATGGCCCCGTGGCCTGCATCACCACCGACCGCTGCCAGGCCCAGACTCGGGTGGCCAACGCCTACAGTGCGCTGCTCTCCTCGGCCGGGGTCAATTTCGGCAGCTGGTGCGTCAGCGTGGCGCCGGGCGCGGCGGCGGGGGAGCCGGCAAGCATCACCAGCTGTGACAGCCAGTCGCCGATCGTCGAGATCGACAACCGGGTCGAGACCCGTCCGCCCAACAGCGGCACCGAGCTCGATGCCGAGCGCATCACCCGCGACGGTGAGGATGTCATGGCGCTGCGCGGCCAGATCTCGCTCAACGCCGCGCCGCGGGAGGTCTATCGCGCTAGCAGCGACCCGGCACGCCAGACCGCCCGAACGCTCCAGGCCATGCTCGAGCAGAGCGGTATCCGGGTGGGCGGCTATGCGGTGAGTATCGAACCGCCGTCCGCCGGGGTCCGTACCCTGGCGGCGGTGGATGGCAAGCCGTTGCAGGAGCTGCTGCTGCGCACCATGAACTACTCCAACAACTTCATGGCCGACGTGCTGGCCCTCAACCTGGTGGAGACGCCGCGTGCCGATCTGGAGCAGGGCGCGGCGGCCATCGAGCACTTCGTGGCCGGGATTCCCGACCACGGGCCGCTCAGCCTGCGCAGCGGCAGCGGCCTGACCCCGGAGAATCGCATTTCAGCCAGCGGGGCCAATGCGCTGCTGGCCAGCATGTTCCATCGCCCGGCGCTGTTTCCCAGCTTCGTGGCCAGCTTCCAGTCGCCGGGTAACGGGGTAATGCGGTTCATCCGGCGCGGCTCGCCGACCTTCCAGCACCACGTGATGCTCAAGACCGGAACCCTCAACCAGCCGGTGGCGGTGCGCGCGGCGAGCGGTTACTTCCGCACCCGCTCCGGCCGCTGGGGGGTGTTCAGCGTGATGGTCAACGGCACCGCCACCACGCCCTGGCTTAACTGGGCCCAGGTTCTCGACCCGCTGGCCGAGGACCTCACTGGTATGATCGAGGCCCACTGACGGCGTCGGCAAAGGGAGAGGCGATCATGAAGCATGGACAGACGGGATGGCGGCATCTGGTTCACTCCACCGGCTATTCCCTCAAGGGGCTGCAGGCCGCCTTCCGCCATGAGGCGGCCTTTCGCCAGGAACTCGCGCTGTTCGCGATCCTGCTGCCGCTGGCCTGGTGGATCGGCGAGGGCCCGGTCGAGTGGATCCTGCTGGTGGGCAGCGGGCTGCTGGTGCTGATTGTGGAGCTGCTCAACAGCGCCATCGAGAGCGTGGTGGACCGAATCGGCACCGAGCATCACGAGCTCTCCGGGCGGGCCAAGGACATCAGCTCCGCGGCAGTGATGCTGGCACTGGCGCTGGCCGGGCTGACCTGGACTCTGCTCGCGGCTCAGAAGCTGCTCGGCTGACGGGTGGCGTCGGGCCGGGGTGCCGCCGGCGCTTCGCCTTCGCTATGCTGGGGGCATTCGAGCGGCGACGAGACGAGATGCCCATGGCCCTTAGCGAAGACTTTCTACCCACCGGTGACCTCCCCGCGCCACTCAAGGGAGCCCTGGCCCAAGCCTGGCAGCGCCTGCACGACAGCCTGGCGCAGGCCGACAATGTCGCCGAGATGACCGACCAGGAGCCACCCTCGGAGAGCTGGCAGGCGCTGGCCGAGTCCCGGCGTGAGCAGCTGGCCCGGGTGCTGGCGATCTCCGATTTTGCGCTTGAAACCTTGGTTCGCCACCCTGACTGGCTGCTCCATCTGGATGCCAGCGGCGAGCTGGATGCTCCCCCGAGGCCGGTACCCTGCGCGACTGGCTGGAGGAGCGCCTGGAGGCGGCCGAAGACGAGGCCGCTCTGCACGCCGCCATCCGCCGCTTTCGGCGCGCCCGCATGCTGGGCATCGTCTGGCGCGACCTGACTCGTCCGCCCGGCACCGACATGTGGGCCACCGCCGCGGCGGTGTCGCGGCTGGCCGAGACTTGCCTGGAGGCGGCGCTCGGCTGGCTGGAGGCGCACCTGGCGCCGCGCTGGGGTCGGCCCGCGCCCCGCGGTGACGGCAGCGAGCAGCGCCTGGTGGTGCTGGGCATGGGCAAGCTCGGTGCCGGCGAGCTCAACCTCTCCTCGGATATCGACCTGATCTTCGCCTTCCCCGAGAAGGGCGAGACCGAAGGCGGGCGCAAGTCGCTCACCCACCAGGAGTACTTCACCAAGCTGGGGCAGCGGCTGATCACCGCCCTGGATGCGGTTACCGCCGACGGCTTCGCCTTCCGGGTCGATATGCGCCTGCGCCCGCTGGGTGACGGCGGGCCGCTGGTGGGCAGCTTCGCCTCGCTGGCCGGCTACTACCAGGACCAGGGCCGCGAATGGGAGCGCTATGCCATGCTCAAGGCGCGGCCGGTGGCCGGCGACCGAGAGGCGGGCGACGAGCTGCTTGCCAACCTGCGTCCCTTCGTCTACCGCAAGTACCTGGATTTTGGCGCCATTGAATCGCTGCGCGAGATGAAGGCGCTGATCAACCGCGAGGTCAAGCGACGCGGCATGCAGGCCAATATCAAGCTGGGGCCGGGCGGTATCCGCGAGGTGGAGTTCGTGGTTCAGGCCTTCCAACTGATCCGCGGCGGGCGCGATACCGAGCTGCAGGTCACGTCCCTCAAGACGGCAATGGAGCGGCTTCCCGACCTCGGGCTGCTGCCCCGGGAGGTGATCGAGGAACTGCTCCCCGACTATGTCTTCCTGCGCGACCTGGAGCACGCCCTGCAGGCGCTGGAGGATCGTCAGACCCAGAGCCTGCCCGGCGATGATCTCGACCGCGAGCGACTGGCCCTGGCGCTGGAAATGGCCGACTGGCCGGCGGTCATGGCACGGCTAGACGAGGTGCGCGAGCGGGTGCGCCAGCACTTCGATGCGGTGATCGCCGACCCGGAGGCGGAGGTCGAGGAGGCCGACGATACGCCCCACGAAGAGGGCGTCTCTCTGGAGGAGTGGCGCTCGCTGTGGTGCGGTGAACTCGAAGATGACGAGGCCGGCGTGCTGCTCGAGGGTACGGGGTTTTCCGACGCCGATACGGCGCGGCGGCGGCTGGCCACGCTGCGCCATTCCCGCCAGGTGCAGGCCATGCAGCGGATCGGCTTCGAGCGGCTCGAGGCGCTGATGCCGCTGCTGCTCGATGCGGCGTCACGCAGTGAGGCCCCGGATACCGCGCTGGAGCGGGTGCTGCCGCTGGTCGAGTCGGTGCTGCGCCGCACCGCCTACCTGGCGCTGCTGCGCGAGAATCCCGAGGCGCTGGGGCACCTAATGCACCTGTGCGGTGCCAGCCCCTGGATCGCCGAGCAGCTGGCGCGCCATCCCCAGCTGCTCGACGAACTGCTCACCCCCGAGACCCTCTATACGCCGGCCGACAAGGCGAACCTGGCCGATGAGCTGCGCCAGGCACTGGGTCGCATTCCCGAAGATGACGAGGAGGCCCAGCTCGAGGCGCTGCGGGTGTTCAAGCATGCGCACGTGCTCAGGGTGGCGGCCTCGGACGTGGCCGGCACTCGCCACCTGATGAAGGTCAGCGACTACCTGACCTATATCGCCGAGGTGCTGCTGGAGGCGGTGTTGGCCATGGCCTGGCGCCATCTGGTGCGCAAGCACGGCCATCCGCTTCGCCGCGACGGCTACCGCGCCGGCGGTGAGCCGGAGTTTCTGATCGTCGGCTATGGCAAGCTGGGGGGCATCGAGCTGGGCTACGGCTCCGACCTCGACCTGGTGTTCATCCACGACGCCGACTCCCGGGCCGCTACCGACGGCGCACGCCCCCTCGATGCACCGGTCTTCTTCACCCGCCTGGGGCAGCGCATCATTCACCTGCTCACCGCGGTCACGCCGGCGGGGACCCTCTACGAGGTGGACATGCGGCTGCGCCCTTCGGGCAACTCGGGCCTGCTGGTCACGTCGCTGGAGGCCTTTGCCGACTACCAGCGCCACCAGGCCTGGACCTGGGAGCACCAGGCGCTGGTGCGGGCCCGGGTCGTGGCCGGGCATCCCCGCCTGGCCGAGGGCTTCGACGCCGTGCGCCGGGAGATCCTCGGCCGCCGGCGCGACGTCGAGGCGCTACGCCAGGAAGTGGTGGCGATGCGCCACAAGATGCGCGACCACCTGGGCAGCAAGGGGGCGGCGGCCGAGTTCGACCTCAAGCAGGACGCCGGCGGCATGGTCGACATCGAGTTTCTCTGCCAGTTTGCGGTGCTCTCCATGGGCCATGACGCGCCCGACCTGCTCGCCTACAGCGACAACATGCGTATCCTGGAGACGCTGGAAGCGACCGGCCGGCTGCCAGGGAGGATCGTCGGCGCCTGCGCGACGCCTACCTGGCCTATCGCAGCGCCGTTCACCGCGGTTCGCTGACCCGCGAGCCGGCCAACGGCCGAGCGTCGGAGGTCGGCGCCCACCGAGAGGCCGTCACCGCCCTTTGGCAGCGGCTGCTCGAACCGGCATCCTGAGCCGGCTGCCCGGGGATTCAAGGGCGGGGCGAAAGCATGACACTATCTCTTGTTGGCCCGCCGCCCTGGCGGGTCATTTTTTTGCCGGGTCGTCGGATTTCACCTCGTAGTCGCCCTCCAGCACCTGCTGGTCGCGAAACTCGCCTTGACTATGACGGGCCTCCCTGGAACGGGCCTCCCGATAGTGAACCCCGCCACCGACGTCCTCGGCCTGCTCGGCGCGCAGCCGTTCGAGGCGCTTTTTCATGCGATAGCGGACGATGGGCAGCATCGCCCAGCCGAGCAGCAGGAAGAACAGCCCCAGCACGGTGCCGATGATCAACATGATGCCGAACAGCAGCCAGGTCAGGACCAGTTTCAGTCCGCCGAGGCCGCCGGAGGGGTGTGTCTGGCGGGCGCGCTCCCGCCACTGCTGGGCGGCGTGCCAGGCGGGATTGCGGCGGGGGTCATGGGGGTCGGTCATGGACGTCTCCAGCGAGAGAAGGGTGCGCCTGGGCCGGGGTGGCCTAACGAATGGCTGGCCCTTGGAGGGCGCTGCGACGGAAATGTTCCAGTCGTCGTCAGGCTACCATAGCCGCCATAGCGCTGCGGTAAGGATGCCGGTGAGGATGGCCGGCAGCGGTTTGCGGGTAGCCAGCATCACGCCGAGGGTAGCCGCCAGCGCCAGGCGGGCGCCCCAGTCGCCCTGCACCGCCATGGGCGTGATCACCGCCACCAGCACCGACCCGGCCATGGCGTTGATGAAGCGCTCGATCCTCGGGCCGATGGGCAGGCGCGACATGATGAAGACGCCGCCGCTGCGGGTCAGGTAGGTGACCAGGGCCATGATCATCAGGGCGGCTAGGGAGCCGGTAAGCGTTGCCGGCAGGCTCATGGTTGCCTCTCCCGGTCTCCCGGCAGCAGCAGGCCCACCAGCCCGCCGGCCAGTGCGCCGACGATCACATGCGCATGTGGCGGCAGCCAGGCCATGGCCGCCAGGGCAGCGAGTGCCGCTGCCGCCCAGGGCAGCAGCATGCCGAGGTCGCGCTGTCCGCCCACCAGCATGGCCAGCAGGAAGCAGCCCATGATCACGTCGAGCCCGAAGCGTTCGGGATCCTCGATGCCGCTGCCGAACGCCACGCCCAGCAGGGTGCCCAGCACCCAGGCCAGCCACAGGGCGAGGCCGCCGCCCACCAGCATGCCGACATTGGTGGCGCCGTTGCGGTAGTCGGCGGCGGCCATGGCCCAGTTGGAGTCGCTCATCACCGCCACGCTGGCGTAGCGCTGGCCGCTGGGCAGATGGGCCAGCCAGGGTTGGATGGCCGCGCCCATCAGCAGGTGGCGGGCGTTGATGGCGAAGGTGATGGCGATCAGCGGCAGCAGCGGGATCTGTGGTCCCCACAGCTCCAGCGCGGCGAACTGCGAGGCGCCGGCGAACACCAGGGCGCTCATCAGTACCGCCTCCAGGCCGGAGAGGCCCCGGGACAGGGCGGCCACGCCGAAGGCCAATCCGAACACGATCACGAACAGGCTCAGCGGCGCCATGCGGCGAATGCCGAGCAGGGTCCCGGCCAGATCCAGCTGAGCCCCGCAAGCGGGCCGCGTCATGATGGCCACGCCCGCCGGGCAATAAGGCGGGCAGCCGGAGCGTGGGCGGCCCGGTCGCTGCGGCGGGGTGCCGACAGCGGCGGCGCGGTGAGGGGCCTGTCGAGGCGTGGAAGCATGGTGGCGTCCGGTCGGGAAAAATGATTAGCCTGCTGGGTTTCCATAGCATCGGGCCAATGCTGTCGGGATGCAATCCCCGCGGCGGTATTCCCGCGTCCTGTCGTGGCCTGGGCCCGCCCCTGCGGCAATGGTAGTCAGCGGGGGCCGCACGTCGTAAGCTCAGGGGAAACGGTGAAATCGGACTTCCACCATGGGGCTCATCGGCTCGAGACGCGGCCTGCGCCGCGGCGCAACGCGACGGCGCAAGTCGCGGCGTCCCGCCAAAGGAGATTTCGACCGCTGGCTCGACCGCGCGGTGGATGTGGCCGTCATCACCGCGCTGCTGGTGGGAGCGCTGGCGCTGGCGTTGAGCCTGCTGCTGTGAGCGGCTCATCGAATGGTAACGGATAGCGAGGCCTATGCTGGGATTCCTGCAGGGATTTGCCTATGGACTCTTTCTGACCTGCGTGCCCTGGTGCCTGCTGGGGCTGGCGAATCCGCGGCTGGCGGTGCCCACCGAGCGTCCCGGCCGCCTGCAGGTGATCTTCCGCTACTGCCTGGCGATCCCCTTTCTCAGCATGCTGCTGTGGCTGACTTCGCTGTGGGGTGGCTTCGGCCCCAGCCTGGCGGGGTGGCTGGCGGGTCTGGTGGCGATCGCCGTGGCCCTGCCCGTGGAGCGGCGCTGGTATCGCTGGCGGGAGTGGCGGCATCGCCGGCGGCTCGAGGCACGGCTCGAGGAGGAGGCGAGGCGCCGCCGCGCCGCGCAGGAGCGCGAAGCGCGCGAAACTGGGGTAGCGGTGCTCGATCCGGCCAACCCGCCGGTAGAGGCCGATGACCTGGTGCTGGCCCTGTGCCGGGCCAAGCAGGCGCTGCTCGACGTGCGCCGTCCCGATCTGGCGATCCAGGCCGACCGCCTCTATAGCCGCTACGGCCATGTCATGGAAGTGTTGGAAGGGCGCTTCGACCGCAGCGAGCTGGCCTTCGAGCGTTCACGCACCCTGGTCACCGAGGTGTGTCTCGGGGCGGTGGACAACCTCACCTCCATGGCTTCCCAGGCCCGCGGCGTGGTGGGACTTGACGGCGACTTCGTGCGGCGCCGGCTGGAGCGTGAGGGCGAACGGCTCACCGTCGAGGAGCGCATTGCCCTGAAGCGGCGCCTGGAGCTGATTGAAGGCACCGAGCGTCGCCTGCGCCATCTCGCCGCCCGCAACGAGTCGGCCCTGACCCTGCTCGACGACACGGCGGTCGCCATGGCGCGAATCGAGACCGGGCGGCCGCAGGCGTCGGTGGCCACCGACCAGGCGCTCGAGGAGCTGCGCCGCTTCATCGGCCGCGCCGAGCGCTATGGCCGCAGTGGCCAGCGTTAGGCTATGTCTGAAACGTCGACGAGCGATGGTATCTAGCTGCCTCGGGCTGCTAGCTTTCAGGTAGGACCCAGGGGGATGAGAGACTTATGAACCAGCACTCCGAGAACGGCTCCCGGCTGTCGCTGCCGCCGGTGGAGGAGATTGCCCGCGAGCTGGTCGAGACGCCCCCCGAGGACGACGAGCCGGTCAGCGACGACCCGGAGCTTGCGGCCATGGCCGAGGCCTTCGCCGAGGAGGTGCTGGCCGGGGCCGAGGATGCCGACACCCTGGCGCAGCAGCGCCGCGCGGTCGACGAAATGGGGCTCGAGCTCCAGCAGCAGGCGGCCCACCAGAGCGCCATGCTGCAGACGCCGCTGCGCAAGCTGGCGCACCACGGCGACGACGGCGGGCCGGTGGCCCAGGCGCTGGTCGACCTGCGCGGCAAGATGCAGGCGCTGGACCCGCGCCAGCACCGGCTGTCGACGGGGCGGCTCGACCGGGTGTTGGCCAGGATCCCCGGCGCCGGCAGCCGTCTGCAGCGCTACTTCCGCAAGTTCGAGAATGCCCAGCAGGCGCTGGACGCGATCATCGCCGACCTGGAGGCCGGGCGGGACATGCTGCATCGCGACAACCTGACCCTGGGGGATGATCAGGAGGCGCTGCGCGAGATTCTCGCCAGGCTGCAGCGCCAGATCGCCCTGGGGCGCCTGATCGACCGCCGGCTGCAGCAGGTCGCCGCAGGGCTCGACGAGGACAGCGACCGGCGCCGCTTCATCGAGGAGGAGCTGCTCTTCCCGCTGCGTCAGCGCATCGTCGACCTGCAGCAGCAGGTGGCGGTCAGCCAGCAGGGGGTGCTGGCGCTGGAGGTGATTATCCGCAACAACCGCGAGCTGATGCGCGGCGTGGATCGGGCCATCCACGTGACCGTCTCGGCCCTGACCGTGGCCATCGCCGTGGCCCTGGCGCTGGCCAACCAGCGGCTGGTGCTCGACCGGGTGGAGTCGCTCAACGCCACCACCTCGGAGATGATCGCCGGCACCGCCAAGGCGCTGCGCCACCAGGGGGTGGAGATTCAGACCCGTGCCTCCTCGGCGCTGCTCGACATGCAGTCGCTGGAGGAGGCCTTCGGCGATGTCATGGCGGCCATCGACGATCTCTCCCGCTACCGCCAGGAGGCGCTGCCCCGGCTGGATGACCAGATCAGCCGCCTGGGGGCCCTGGCCCGGGAGGGCGGCGAGGCGATCGAGCGCCTGCAGCGGGGCAGTGACGTGCAGCCGGAAGAGACGCCGGGCGGTGGGGGTAAGGCGTCCGAGGGACGCGGCGACCGGCGCTGAGACTGACCACTCGGAGGCTCCCTGGCACCTTGCTTGCCGCCGCGATGGGGCGCTGTGGCGTCAGGCCTTGGAGGCGATCTGGTCGCGACCCCGGTGCTTCGCGCGATAGAGCTGCCGGTCGGCCTGCTCCAGCAGCGCCTCGCAGGTCATGCCGGCCTCGTCGGGCACTGCGCTGGCGACCCCCAGGCTGGCGGTGACCCGATCGTTGCCCGGTGACCCGGCGTGGGGAATGGCCAGGGCCAGAATGGCCTCGCGAATGCGCCGGGCGACTCGCCGGGCCCCCTCCAGATCGGTTTCCGGCAGCACGCAGACGAACTCCTCCCCGCCGTAGCGGGCAACCAGGTCGGTGCTGCGATTGACCGTTTCGCTCAGGGCGTTGGCCACGGCGCGCAGGGTGTCGTCGCCGCTTACGTGTCCGTAGCGGTCGTTGAAGTCCTTGAAGTTGTCGATGTCGATGAAAATCACCGACAGCGGCGTGCGAGTGCGCCTGGCTCGCTGCCAAGAGTCGATCAGGAAGCTGTCGAACCGGCGCCGATTGGCGATGCCGGTGAGACCATCCACCGTCGATATCTGGTGGAAGCGGTCGCGCTGATCCAGGCCGTGCTGGAAGGCCTTGAGCAGGTCGTCCAGGCTCTCCACCAGGTGGCCCAGCTCGTCATTGCTGTGGCCCTTGAGTCGGGGCTTGGGCCACTGGCCCGGCCGCTGCGGGTCGCTGGCCGCAATGGCGGCATGCACCTGCAGCAGCGGGCGGGTAATGACCCGGTGGAAGATGGCGACCACCAGGGCGGCAATGGCCAGCGCCTTGAGCACACCCAACGTGACGATCAGCAGGCTGCGGTCGGCGAAGGCCTGGCCCAGGCTGCCCAGGGAGAGCGTCAGCTCGATCTCGCCCACGTTCTCGGCAGGGCCCTCGCTCTCCAGCTCGTAGGTCAGGGTGCGCTGGTAGTGCAGGCTGTCGCCGAACAGGGCCTGGGTGAGCCGGCCGGCGCTGCTCTGCTCGGGTCGTTCCCGGACCGCCATGGTGCGATCGAAGTCGTCGCGTATCTCCACCCGGGCGACGTGTTCGCCATCCAATAGGCCGTCGGCCACCTGGGCGGCCAGCTCCGGGTTGAGCTGGAAGGCGGCTTCTGCGGCGGTCCCCTGCACCAGGTCCATCAGGTAGCGTGTCTGACTCTGGACCTCCTGGCGCATGGTGCGGGCATCCGAGGCGAGCTCGACCCCTCCGGCAATGATGCTCAGCACCAGAGCGATCACCAGGGTCAGTGCCGCCTGCTTGGCGGTCAGGCTGCGCCGTCGCCGGCTGGCTTGTCGGGGTGGCTGCTTGCTCATGAGGCGGGCGCTTCCGAGGAAGGGGCGTCGCCGGGGGGCTGCGCAGCGGCCGGCCCGTCGTCGAGCCGGGATGCCAGGGCGGCTTGCAGGCGGGTAACGAAGCTGTCGGGGACCGACGGGTGGCAGGCGAGGTAGAGGTCCACCTCGCGGAACCGGAACTGGCGGTGCAGGGCGATCTCGGCGTCGTCGGCAAGGTGGCGGGCGGTCTCTTCACCGGTCACCCAGACATCGATCAGCCCCGCCTCGAGCCGCGCGATGTTCTCGTGCTCGGCGCTGGCCATTACCACCGGGATGCCTTGCTGGGCCACGAACTGCCCCACGGCGTCCTCGCGGAAACTGCCCACCCGCAGGTTCTCGAGGGCGTCCAGCGCGTCCAGTTCCAGGTCGCTTTCGGTCAGTGTGAAGGCCGACCAGTGACTGGTTGCCAGCGGCCCGATCCAGGTGAAGTGGGGCTCACGCTCTTCGGTGCGGGTGGTGGAGTAGACACAGTGGTTGTCGCGCAGCCGGGCCTCGGTGTAGGCGCGGGCCCAGGGGAGCAGGCGGAAGGTGGCCGACAACCCAGCATCCTCCAGGGCCTTGCGGAGCAGCTGCGTCGAGCGTCCATCGACCTCGCCGGCGGCGTTCAGGAAATTGAAGGGAGGGTACGCCTCGGTGTTGAACACCATGGTGCCACCCAGGAGCTTGCGCAGCTTCCCCTGCCGGCGCAGGGTATCCAGCGCCGACTGCATGCGTTCGACCAGCGCCGGGTCGGTGTCCTGGTGCAGGGCATAGTAGAGGTCGGACTCGCTGAGGTTGAGTACCGGCATGAAATCGGTGATCTGCAGGCCGTTCTCCTCCATCAGCCAGTAGGCCACGTCCTCGCTGTACGCCCACAGGTCGACCCGGCCGCGATCCAGCATGCGCAGGGCGCTGAGGTTGTTGATCGCCGGGCGCAGGCGCTCGGCGGGTACGCCGGCTTCCTGCAGGCGCTGGGCACCGATGTCCTCACGAATCACGGCGATGCGGTAGTCGCTGTCCAGCAGCGCCTCAGTATTCGCCAGCTGAATGCCGCTGTCGCGCCGCGCGATCAAGGACACCCGGTCGGTAGCGATGGGGCCAACCCATTGGAAGAGCGCTTCGCGCTTGGCGGTGCGGGTGGTGGAAAACAGCACCGTCTCCGGTTCGTTCAGCGCGGTATCGTAGCCGCGCGCCCACGGCAAGTAGCGAACATCATCCCGGGTCAGCGGGGTCTCGGTATGCGCGAAGATCTGCTCGAGTATTTCGATGGAGATGCCTTCCAGGCGCTCGTTACGCTGGAAGTTGTAAGGCGGGTACTCTTCGGTGATGAAGGTCAGTGCCTGCAGGTCCGCCAGGGTCGGAGCGGGCAGCAGGCAGCAGACAGCAAGCAGAAGCGATTTTTTCATGCCCGATCCTGGCCCCTTCATCCATACCGATTGGCAACCGAATCGCATGCCGGCAACCAAGTGCTTACAAATTAGCCGATGCCTTGCAGGCTGTCATCCACCGGCCGCCAACGCTCGCGCCCGGGCGGACTGACTGAGAATTCCCGCGCACCGCCGATGGGCTGGGCTATGCTGCTAGAGTTGGGCCTCGAGCCCCTTGTTACCCCGTCGGAGGGGAGCGGCCATGGCGATTTCCGGTAATGTCTTCGTGGTGGGGCTCAACGACGTCAATCGGGAGCGGCTCGCCCGGCTGCGCGGGGCCGAGGGGCTCTGCTTCCATGGGGTGATCGACCCCGAGCGGGTCTATGACACCGAAGTGTTCGATATCGCCGCCATGCTCGAGGAGGCCACGGACCAACTCGAGGCCTTCGAGGGCACCATCGATGCCATCGTCGGTTACATGGACTTCCCCGTCTCGACCATGCTGCCGATTCTCTGTGAGCGTTTCGGCACACGCACCCCCTCGCTGGAGAGCCTGCTCAAGTGCGAGCACAAGTTCTGGAGCCGGCGGGTCCAGCGGGAGGTGATCCCCGACTTCATTCCGGCCTTCACTGCCTTCGACCCCTTCGATGACCAGGCGCTGACGCAGATTGGCGAGGCGGGCCTCTACATCCCCTTCTTCATCAAGCCGATCAAGTCCTCCGGCTCGCGGCTGGGGTTTCTCATCGACAGCCCCGAGACCTTCTACCAGGCCATCGAGCAGCTGCGCGAGCAGATCGGCCTGATCGCCGACCCCTTCAACACGGTGCTGGAGCAGGCGCGCCTGCCCCGAGCGTGGCCGGGGTGGATGGCGGCTTCTGTCTGGCCGAGGCGATCATCGGCGGCTGGCAGTGCACGCTAGAAGGCTATGTCTTCGAGGGCGAAGTGGTCAGCTACGGCATCGTCGATTCGCTGCGCTACCCCGGGGTGCTGAGCTTCTTCCACTACCGCTACCCCTCCGGGCTGCCCGACTACGTGCAGGCCAAGATGCGTGAGCTGACGCAGGCCGTCATGACCCATATCGGCTACGACAATGCCGCCTTCAACATCGAATACTTCTGGGATGAGGTACAGGAGCGCATCTGGCTGCTGGAGATCAACACCCGCATCTCCCAGTCCCACTGCGACCTCTTCGAAAAGGTCGACGGCGTCAGCCATCAGCAGGTCACCGTCGACCTGGCCTTGGGCCGTCGCCCTGACATGCCCTCGCGCCAGGGCGACTTCGCAATGGCCGCCAAGTTCTTCTATCGGGTGTTCTTCCGCGATGCCCGAGTGACCCGGGTGCCCACGGCCGAGGAGATCGCCGCCCTGGAGGCCGAATTCCCGGGCTGTGCCATCGAGCTGCAGGTGGCCGTGGGGCAGCGGCTGTCGAGCCTGCCTGAGCAGGACAGCTACAGCTTTGCCCTGGCCCATGTGTGGCTGGGCGCCGACGATGTGGAGCAGCTTCACGCGCGCTATGACAGCCTGGCCGTACGGCTGTTCTTCGAGTTCGATGACATCGAGGGATAGGGACAGGGATCAGGAGGGCCGTATGCGCATCATCGAGCAGTTTCCGCGGCGGGTCATGGAAGAGGAGACCTGGATCCCCCTGCCCGACGGCGCCCGACTGGCGGCGCGCATCTGGCGCCCGGTGGACGCCGAGCTGCATCCCGTGCCGGCGATTCTCGAATACCTGCCCTATCGCAAGCGCGACCTCACCGCCGAGCGCGATGTCCAGATGCACCCCTACTGGGCGGGGCACGGCTATGCCGGGGTGCGGGTCGACATTCGCGGCACCGGTGAGTCCGACGGGGTGCTCATCGATGAGTACCTGCCCCAGGAGCTCGAGGACGCCCTGGCGATCCTCGACTGGCTGGAGGCGCAGCCCTGGTGCAGCGGCGAGGTGGGCATGGTGGGCATCTCCTGGGGAGGCTTCAACGGCCTGCAGGTGGCGGCCCTGCGCCCGCCCCAGCTCAAGGCGGTGATCGCTCTCTGCTTCACCGACGACCGCTACGCCGACGACATTCACCATATGGGCGGCTGCCTGCTGGCCGACAACCTCTCCTGGGCCTCGACCATGTTCGACGGCAACGCCTGCCCGCCGGACCCCGAACTGGTGGGGGAGCGCTGGCGCGAGATGTGGCTCGAGCGCCTCGACGGTAGCGGTCTGTGGCTTACCACCTGGCTCGCCCACCAGCGCCGGGACGACTACTGGAAGCACGGCTCGGTGTGCGAGGACTATGCGCGGATCCAGTGTCCGGTCTATGCGGTCAGCGGCTGGGCCGACGGCTACTGCAACGCGGTGTTCCGGCTGCTGGCGGGCCTCGAGGTGCCGCGCAAGGGGCTGGTCGGCCCCTGGGCGCACAAGTATCCCCACCTGGGCGAGCCGGGGCCGGCCATCGGTTTCCTGCAGGAGGCGCTTCGCTGGTGGGATCGATGGCTCAAGGGCGTGGAGACCGGGATCATGGACGAGCCGATGCTGCGCCTGTGGATGCAGGCATCGGTGCCGCCTTCGGCGCGCTATGAGGAGCGGCCCGGGCGCTGGGTGGCCGAGCCCACCTGGCCCTCGCCCAACATTGTGCCAGCCTCACTGCGGCTTACGGTGGGCCATGACCTTGTGCCCGAGCATGAGCCTCGAGGCGAGAGGGAAGGCGACGAGGCGGCAAGCCTGGATATCCGCTCGCCGCTCTCGGTGGGCCTCTATGCCGGCAAGTGGTGCTCCTACAATGCGCCACCGGACCTGCCCCATGACCAGCGCGACGAGGATGGCGGCGCGCTGATCTTCCAGACCGCTCGTCTCGAGGCGCCGCTGGAGATCTGCGGCGCGCCGGAAGTCGAGCTCGAGCTTGCCGCCGACCAGCCGGTGGCCATGGTCGCCGTGCGCCTCTCCGATATCGCCGCCGACGACAAGGCCACGCGGGTCTCCTATGGACTGCTCAACCTGACCCATCGCGACAGCGACGAGTTTCCCCAGCCGTTGGCGCCGGGCCAGCGCTATCGGGTGCGGGTCAGGCTCAAGCATATCGCCCAGCAGTTCCCCGCCGGCCATGCCATTCGCCTGGCGCTCTCCACCAGCTACTGGCCGCTGGCCTGGCCGGCCCCGCAGCCGGTTCGGCTGACGGTGTGGCCGGCCGAGAGCCGGCTGCAGCTGCCGCTGCGCGAGCCGCGGCCGGCAGAAGAAGCGGCGCTGCCTTGCTTTGCCGAGCCGGAAGGGGCGCCGCCGCTGGCCAAGACGCTGCTGCAGCCCACCCAGGAGGCCTGGCGGGTGATCCGCGACCTGGCCAACGACGAGACCACCCTGGAAGTGATCCACGACGAGGGGTGCTACCGGCTCGATGACATCGACCTGACCATTGCCGCCAAGGTCACCGAGCGCTACCGCTATGCCTACGGCAGCTACGATAGCGTGAGCGGCTGGACCGAGTGGGAGCGCAGCTTCCAGCGCGGGGACTGGGCGGTACACACCCTGACCCGTACGCTGCTGACCAGCGACGCCGAGCAGTTCCGGATTCGCGCTACCCTGGACGCCTGGGAGGGCGAGACCCGGATCTTCGCCCGCACCTGGGACGAGACGATTCCCCGGGATCTGGTCTGAGCGGCGTACCTCGATGGTGCGGTATCGCGGGGACCTGCTAGGCTGGCCACACCGATGACCACAGGGATGCGATCATGAGCGTGATGAGCGACGCGACGCCGCGGCGGCAGCGAGCCTCCAAGAAGGAGGTCGTCGGCTGGGCGATGTTCGACTTCGCCAACCAGGCCTATACGCTGCTGATCATTACGGTGGTGTTTGGCGAGCTGTTCACCACGGTGATCGTCGGCGACCGTGACGACGGCTATCGGCTGGCCAACCTGCTGTGGAGCCTGGCGCTGGCGGTGAGCTACCTGCTGGTGGTGCTGACCGCGCCGCTCTACGGGGCGGTGATGGACTACCAGGCGTCCAAGAAGCGCTTCCTGTTCGCCAGCTACCTGGCCACCGTGGCAACCACCGCCATGCTCTACTTCGTGGCGCCGGGCTATGTGGTGCTGGGCCTGTTGCTGATCGTGGTCTCCAACTACGCCTACTCCCTGGGGGAGTCCTTCATCGCCGCCTTCCTGCCCGACCTGGGGCCGCCCGAGGACATGGGCAAGATCTCCGGCTTCGGCTGGGCGCTGGGCTACGTGGGCGGGCTCTTCGCCGCCGGTTTCACGCTGCTGGTGCTGGGCGAGGCCACTGCCGAGAACTTCGAGCGCATCCGCTGGGTGGGCCCCTTCGCGGCCGCCTTCTTCCTGGTCACCGCCATTCCCACCTTTCTGTGGGTCAGGGAGCGCGGCACCCCTCAGCCCCCCGGCAAGCCCTACCACCGCATCGCCTGGGAGAGGATCGCCACGACCTTCCATGAGCTGCGCCGTTTCCGGGATCTCGGCATCTTCCTGGTCTCGCTGCTCTTCTCCATGGCCGGGATCTACATCATCATCGCCTTCGCCTTCATTTACGGCGCCCAGGTGATCGGCTGGGACGAGTCGATCCGCAATATCATGTTCATCATCGTGCAGATCACCGCGGCGGCCGGCGCCCTGGGTTTCGGCTTCCTCCAGGATCGCATCGGCACCAAGATCACCTACCTGCTGACCCTGACGCTGTGGGTGGTGGCGATCCTGGCCATCTGGGCCACGCCGGAGGTGACCGCCTTCCTCAATGCCCGCCTGGGGTTGGACTGGGAGGCTCAGCACCTCTTCCTGTTCGTCGGCTGCCTGGCCGGGCTCAGCCTCGGCTCCAGCCAGTCGGCCAGCCGCGCCCTGGTGGGGCTCTTCTCGCCGACGCGCAAGGCCGCCGAGTTCTTCGGTTTCTGGGGGCTGGCCAACAAGCTCGCCGGAGTGTTCGGCATCATTGGCCTGGGGCTGCTGCAGTCGGTGGTGGGTCTGCAGGCGTCGATCCTGCTCTGCGCGGCGCTGTTCATCGCCGCCATCCTGATCTGCCTGTTCGTGAATCAGGCCCGCGGGCAGCGGGCGGCAGAGGAGTGGGAGCGCTGCGACCGGGCGGCGCGCCGTGGCCCGGCGGAAGCGGCGCCGTGACGCCGGTGCGTGCTACCTGCTACCGGCGCCTCTCCGGGAGCGGCAGCCGCCGCCCCCGGCGGGGTGATCACTCGCGCAGGAAGCGGGCGAGCGCCTCCCGGCCTGGTCGATGGCGACCACGCCGTCGAGGTGGCCGCGGTTGCCGGTGAGCGGAACTAGCTCCACCGAGGCGCCGCCGTCGGCGATCAGTTCGGCGGTGCGGCGCACGCTCTGGGGGGCGAAGACCAGGTCATCCTCGCTGTAGAGCATCAGGGTGGGGGCGTCGATGGCGTCGAGCCCCGCTTCGAGGCTCTCGCCGTGGCCGGCCACGAAGGCCTGATTGGCCTGGACCAGGTAGAGCAGGTGGTTGGCATCGGCCACTTCGGCCCGGGCGGCGGCGATGTCGTCGAGGGTCTGCTCGATGGCGTAGCGGGCGTGGATATCCCGGGCCGGGTCGGCGTCCTCATCGGCCCAGCTGCGGTCGAAGGCCTCGTTGGCCCACTGCCAGTGGTTGGCGTTGAGGGTGACCAGCTTGAGCGCCTCGCGCAGGCCGTCCAGGGGCGGTTCGCCCGCATAGTAGTCGCCGTCGTTCCAGTTGGCGTCGAGGCGAATCGGTGCCGCCCAGGCGCTCAGGGTAGCCAGCAGCCAGGGGTCGGCCTCGCCGGCGCCGATCACCGGAATCAGCCGCTCGACCCGCTCAGGGTAGCGGCTGGCCCACTCGAAGGCTTGCAGTGCACCCATGGAAGCGCCCATCACCGCGTGCAGCTGCTCGATGCCCTGGCTCTCCAGCAGCGCCTTCTGGACGTCGACGAAGTCGCCAATGGTCACCACCGGGAACTCCAGGCCCCAGGGCTCCCCCGTCTCCGGGTTGAGCGTCGCCGGCCCGGTGGTGGTGACATTCGGGTCGTGGGCATTGAGATTGACCAGGGTATCCGAGGCGATGATGTAGTAGTCGTCGGTGTCCAGCGGCTTGCCCGGCCCGATGATGGCGTCCCAGTAGCCGGCGGGACCCTCCTCCTCATAGCGCCCCGCCGCCTGGCTGGTGCCGGAGAAGAAGTGGGTGATCAGGATGGCGTTGTCCTTCGCCTCGTTGAGGGTGCCGTAGGCCTCCCAGCCTACCCGCACCGGGGCGATGGTCTCGCCGCCGCGGGTGGTGTATTCATCGAGCTCGAAGACCTGCTTCTCCACCAGGTCGTCTCCGGCCAGGGCGCCGCTGCCGCCCAGCAGCAGCGCGCCGCCCAGGCAGAGGGCGGCACCGCTCGGCAGGGAATGATGACGTCCATGAGGGGTCGAACGTAGGCGCATGTCGTGCATGTGGCTATCCTTGTTATTGTCGACGTGAGGGTTGTGCTTGCAGACGGTCTTCAGTACAGACAGGGCGCGAATATGTGTCAATGCTCAATCAGCATGTGACAATGCCATGGCGGCGGGAGGGCTTCATGCACGATGACGACAGGGCGGTGCGGCGAACCGGGCTCGGCATGATGCTGCTGTTCTGGCTGCTGTTCATCGCCGCCGGCTCCTGGTGGTTCCACGGCTTTCTCGACGACCAGCGCAATCCCAATGCCCACCTGGTCAACGCCGTGGGCGGCGAAGGGGAGCCCATCGTGCTGGAGCGCAGCCGTTCCGGGCACTTCATGGCCACCGGACGCATCAACGGCGAGCCGGTGGAGTTTTTGCTCGACACCGGGGCCACCTACGTGGCCGTACCCAGCGCCATGGCCGAGCGGCTGGGGCTGGAGCGCACCGGCTCGGCCTGGTTCAATACCGCCAACGGTCGGGTACGCGGCGATCTGACCCGCCTCGATGAGGTCAGCCTCGGCGGCTTCGCGGCGGCTGACGTACGCGGCTCGATCAGCCCCGGCCTGGAGGGCGACGTGGCGCTGATGGGCATGAGCTTTCTCAACCGTTTCGATATCGAGATTCGCGACGCCCGCATGGTGCTGCGTCCCGCCGAGACCCGTTGACGAGAGGCGCCCATGGACGATGACGCGCGCGGCCGCCGCGCCGAGCGGCCGCGTCAGATATCCCCGGCGGCTGGTTCGACATCCTCTGGCGCGTCAAGCAGGAGCTGACCGACGACCGCGTCGGCATTCTGGCCGCCGGCATCGCCTTCTATGCGCTGCTGGCGTTGTTTCCTGCCATCGCGGCGATTCTCTCGCTGTGGGCGCTGGTCCTCGACCCCCAGCAGCTGGCCTACCAGATCGGCGAGCTATCCCGGGTGCTGCCGGCCGATGCGGCGCGACTGATCGAGGAGCAGGCCCACGAGATCAGCGCCCATACCGATACCGGCCTCAGCCTGACCGCGCTGGGGAGCCTGGCGGTTGCGATGTTCGTGGCCTCCAAGGGGGTGCGCGGGCTGCTGGTGGCGCTCAACCTGGTCTATGGCGAGGGTGAGCAGCGCGGCCTGCTGCGCCGCACCCTGGTGGTGGCGGCGCTGACCCTGGGCCTCATACTATCGACTCTGGTGACCATCGTCTTCGTGGCCGGCTTTCCGCTGGTGATCGGCATGCTCGGCCTGGACAGCCGGCTGGCCACCCTGATCGGCCTGCTGCGCTGGCCCATGCTGCTGGTGGTGATGATGGGCGTCATTGCCGTGCTCTACCGTTTTGGTCCCTATCGTCGCCAGCCCCGCTGGGAGTGGGTGCGGGTCGGCACCGTCACCGCCACCCTGCTGTGGCTGCTGGGGTCCGGCGGTTTGTCGCTGTATGTCGGCCAGGTGGCCAACATGAGTGAGCTCTACGGCTCCCTGGGCGCGGTGGTGGTGCTGATGCTGTGGTTCTGGCTATCGGCCTTCGTCGTCTTGCTGGGGGCGGAAATCAACGGTGAAATGGAGCGCCAGACCCGTCGCGATACCACCGTGGGTGAGCCGCGACCGCTGGGCGAGCGCGGTGCCGTGGTGGCCGATACCCTGGGGCGTCGCCACCCCTGGCGGCGCCGCGACGCGTCCTCCGATTCATCCGATCCAGGAGAGTGACATGAACCCGATGCGCCAGCTGGGCATCGAGCTGCCCATCTTCCAGGCGCCCATGGCGGGCGCTCAGGGAGCAGATCTGGCCGTGGCGGTGTCCGAGGCCGGGGGCCTTGGCGCGCTGCCCGGTGCCATGCTCGGCCCCGAGGCGCTGGCCGCCGAGTTGGCCGGCATTCGCGACCGTACGACCAGGCCGATCAACGTCAATTTTTTCTGCCATACCCCGCCCACCCCGGATGCCGTTCGCCAGGCCCACTGGCATCAGGCGCTCTCGCCCTACTATGGCGAGTTCGGTCTGGATATCGAAGCCGTGCCGGCCGGCGCCGGGCGCCGGCCCTTCGATCATGACGCCTGCGATGCCCTCGAGTCCTTCCGCCCCGAGGTGGTGAGCTTCCACTTCGGGCTGCCGGCGCCGGCGCTGCTCGAGCGGGTCAAGACCTGGGGCGCGCGGGTGTTCTCCTCGGCCACCACGGTGGAGGAGGCGCGCTGGCTCGAGGCCCATGGCGCCGATGCCATCATCGCCCAGGGGGTGGAGGCCGGTGGCCATCGCGGCATGTTCCTGACCGAGGATCTCACCACTCAGGTCGGCACCTTGGCGCTAGTGCCCCAGGTCAAGGCGGCGGTGGGGCTGCCGGTGATTGCCGCCGGGGGCATTGCCGATGCTCGCGGGGTGGCCGCGGCGCTGGCGCTGGGCGCCGATGCCGTGCAGGTGGGAACCGCCTTCCTGTGCTGCCCGGAGGCCAGTACCTCGGCGATCCATCGCCGCGCGCTGATGAGCGAGGCGGCCCGCCATACCGCCCTGACCAACCTCTATAGCGGCCGCCCGGCCCGCGGGATCGTCACCCGGTTGATGCGCGAGCTGGGGCCGCTGAGCGCCGAGGCGCCCGCCTTTCCGCTGGCCACCGCCGCCATCGGCCCACTGCGTGCCGCCGCCGAGGCGCGGGACAGCGGCGACTTCTCGCCGCTGTGGGCGGGACAGAACGCCAGCGCCTGCCGCGAGGTCTCGGCCGCGGACGTGGTGCGCGAGTTGGCCGCCGGACTGAGGCCCTGACGGGCGTCGGGCGCGCCTGATATCATGGATACATGAACAGTATGCCTGCCGGCGCGCCGGTCGCCGCCTCCCTGGACGACCCCTTCTACTACCTGGCGAACTTCGCCTTCGTGCTGGACTGGGTCGCCGCGCGTCACGGCGACCTGCTCAGCGATGAGGAGCACGACTTTCTCGCCGCCTTTCGCGAGCTGCCTTGGGTTTCCCGGGCGCTGCTGGTGCGCATGGTGATGCGCAAGGGCGAGCACTTTCGCACCGCCCGGCTCGCCTATGCCGAGATCGGCGACACCGCCACGGCCCTGGCACCCCTGGTCGAGGCGGGCTTCATCGACCCCGACCCCGAGCTGTCCCTCGAGACACTGTTTGCTCAGCTGCGGCTGGCCGAGCTGCGCCGGGCCTTCGCCGCCGAGGTGGCGGTGGCGGACCTCGGCCGGGCCACCAAGGCCGCGCTGCGAGAGGCCCTGGCGCCGCGCTTTCCCGAGTCGCGCCGGCTCGCGGCCTGGTGGCCCGAACACCCCGCCAGCGAGCGCATCGTGCGCCTGACCGTGATGGCCACCTGCGACCGGCTGCGCCTGATGTTCTTCGGCAATCTGCGCCAGGACTGGGCCGAGTTCGTGCTCGCCGAGCTGGGCCTGCAGCGCTTCGAGCGGGTCGCCTTCACGGCCGACTCCCGCGCCTTTCAGCGGCGCGAGGAGGTCGACGCCTATCTGGCCCTGCACCGCCTGCGCGAGCGGCTGGAGGCAGGCGAGTCCGCTGCGGCACTGTGTGAGGCGCTGCCCGCGGTGCCGGAGGACAACGCCTGGCTGGTGACGCGGCGCAACCGGCTGCGCTATCGGCTGGGGCGGGAGGCCGAGCGCGACGGCGAGACCGAAGCAGCGCTGTCGCTCTATCTCGCCGGCGGCTGGGGGCCGGGCGGGGAGGGGGAGGTACGGATCCGCGGCCTGCGCCTGCTCGAGCGCCTGGGCGAGCATCGGCGGGCCCTGACCCTGGCCGACCGGCTGGCCGCTCAGCCGATCGGCGACAGCGAAGCCCAGGCGCTGGCCCGCCTGCGCCCGCGGCTCTGCCGCCGGCTGGGTCTGGTGCCGCCGGCGGCGCCTCCCGACCCTGAGGTCGAGCGCTGGGAGCTGTGCCTCGCCCCTGGGGCGGGCGGTGTCGAGCTCGCCGTGTGCGATCACCTACACCGCGCTGATGCCCCAGTGCACTACGTGGAGAACGCTCTGCTCACCGGCCTGTTCGGGCTGCTCTGCTGGGAGGCGCTCTATGCGCCGCTGCCCGGTGCCTTCTTCCACCCCTTTCACAGCGGGCCGGCGGACCTCTATCGGGAGGATTTCGTGGCCCGCCGTCGGGAGCGTTTTGCGACCTGCCTGGCGCGACTCGATGACGGCCGCTACCGGGAGGCGATCCGCGCCACCTGGCGGGCGAAGCACGGCATCGCCTCGCACTTCGTGCACTGGGAGCGCCTCGACGCGGCGCTGATCGACCAGGCGCTGGCCTGCCTGCCCCCGAGCACCTGCGCGCCTGCTGCGAGCGGCTGCTGGGCGACCTCAGGGCCAACCGCGCCGGGCTGCCCGACCTGGTTCAGTTCCGGCCCGAGGCGCCGCCGGGGGAGCCACGCTACCGGCTGATCGAGGTGAAGGGCCCCGGCGACCGCCTGCAGGATAACCAGCGCCGCTGGCTGGCCTTCTTCCATGCCCAAGGGATACCGGCGGCGGTGTGCCATGTGCGCTGGCAGGCGCCGCCGGGGGGCGGCCATGGCTGAGCCTGTGGGCCATCGGGTGACGGTCCGGGCGCTGTGCGACTTCACCGCGCGTCAGGGGATCTCGATCATCGCTTCACTCCCTCGCCCAGCGCCCGGGAGGGCATCGCCGGCCATGCGCGGGTGGTCGAGGAGCGCGGCCCGGGCTACCAGGCGGAGCTGCCGCTCTCGGGCGCCGTCGGCGAGCTGGTAGTCAGCGGACGGGCCGACGGCTATGACCCGGCGGGCAACTGCCTCGAGGAGATCAAGACCCACCGCGGCAGCCTGGCGCGCATGCCCGCCAACCAGCGGGCGCTGCACTGGGCCCAGCTGCGCGTCTACGGGGCCCTGCTGTGCGCCGAGCGGGGCCTCGAGTCCCTGACCCTGGCGCTGGTCTATCTGGACATTGCCGATGGCGGCGAGACGCGCCTGACCGAGACGGCCTCGGCGGCCGAGCTGCAGGCGGTCTTCGTCGCCCAGTGCCGGCGCTTCCTGGCCTGGGCCGAGCGGGAAGCCGCCCACCGCCGGCACCGCGACGCCGCCCTGCGGCGGCTCGCCTTTCCACATGGGGCATTTCGCCCCGGACAGCGTGAGCTGGCCGAAGGGGTCTACAAGGCCGCGGCCACCGGCCGCTGCCTGCTGAGCCAGGCCCCGACCGGCATCGGCAAGACCCTGGGCACCCTGTTTCCCCTGCTTACCGCCGTGCCGCGCTACGGGCTGGATCGCGTCGCCTTCCTGACCATGAAGACCCCGGGGCGGCGGCTGGCGCTGGACGCCCTGACGGCCCTGGGCGCTGCCCCGGCGGCCGGCGAAACCGCCGAGCGCCTGCCGCTGCGAGTGCTGGAGCTCGTCGCTCGGGACAAGGCCTGCGAGCACCCCGACAGGGCCTGCCACGGCGAGGCCTGCCCGCTGGCGGCAGGCTTCTACGACCGGCTGCCGGCGGCGCGTCGGGCGGCGGTCGACCGGGGCTGGCTCGACCGCGCCGCGCTGCGCGAGGTGGCTCTGGCCCACGCGGTCTGCCCCTACTACCTGGGCCAGGAGCTGGCGCGCTGGTGCGACCTGAGCGTGGGCGACGTCAACCACTGGTTCGATGCCACGGCGCTGCTCCACGGCCTGGCCCAGGCCGACGGCTGGCGCTGTGGGCTGCTGGTGGACGAGGCCCACAACCTGGTGGCTCGGGCGCGGGGCATGTACAGCGCCGAGCTCGACCAGCAGCGTCTCAATCGCCTGCGGCGCAGGGCGCCGCCAGCGCTCTCCCGGCCCCTGGGACGCGTGGCGCGCCACTGGCAGGCGCTGGTGCGGGAAACCTTCGAGTCGGCGCCGGACGCCGACTATCGGCTGCTCGAGGGGCTGCCCGACGGGCTCCTTGCGGCGCTGCAGCAGGCCAGCCGCGCCGTCCTCGACTATCTGGCCGAGCCGCCCGGCGGGGTGGATGCGACGCTGCAGGAGTGGCTGTTCGAGGCGCTGGCCTTTACCCGGCTGGCGGAGTCCTTCGGTGACCACTCGCTGTGCGATCTCCGTCGTCATGGGCGCGGCCGGGCGGTGCTGGGGCTGCGCAACCTGGTGCCGGCGGACTTTCTGACGCCGCGCTTCGCGGCGGCCCACTGCGCGGTCCTGTTCTCGGCGACCCTGACCCCGGGGAGTACCACCGGGACCTGCTGGGCCTTCCCGCGGGGACCGCCCGGCAGCAGGTCGCCTCGCCCTTCGCCGCCGAGCAGCTCGAGGTGCGGGTGCGCGGCGACATCTCCACCCGGCTGCGCGACCGCGAGGCCTCAAGGGCGCCTATCGTCGCCGCCATGGCCGAGCAGTATCGTCGTCGGCCGGGGCACTACCTGGCCTTCTTCAGCAGCTTCGCCTATCTGGAGGCCGTGCTCGCCCGCTTCCGCGAGGCCCAGCCGGACATTCCGGTCTGGGCGCAGCGGCGCGGCATGAGCGAGCCCGAACGCGAGGCCTTCCTGGCGCGCTTCGCCCCGGGCGGGGTGGGTATCGGCTTCGCGGTGCTGGGCGGGGCCTTCGCCGAGGGCGTCGACCTGCCCGGCGAGCGGCTGATCGGCGCCTTCGTGGCTACCCTGGGGCTGCCGCCCTTCGACCCCTTCAACGAGGCGCTCAAGGCGCGGCTCGAGGCCCGCTTCGGTCGCGGCGACGACTACGCCTACCGGGTGCCCGGGCTGATCAAGGTGGTGCAGGCCGCCGGCCGGGTGATTCGCGGGCCCGAGGATAGGGGGTAGTGCAGCTGCTGGACGACCGTTTCGCCCGCCGCGAGGTACAGGCGGGGCTGCCCGACTGGTGGCGCATTCCCTGAAGCGACCTCAGCGTCGACGTTCCGGCACCTCGTCCACCCGCGTGGCGATATCTTCGTCCGCCTCGTAGAGCGCCTCCAGCTCCCGGGCGGCCTCCTGAATGGTCTGAATCAGCTTCTTCTCGTTGCCGAACACCGCGAGCTGGCGCAGCAGCGCCTGCTCATCGTGATCACGGAAGGTGTCGACGGTGTGCTGGGCCTGTTCGCGGGGAATGCCCAGGCCGCTGAGCGCCTCGCGGGTCAGCTCCAGGCTGGCGGGCAGCAGCTCGCGGACGATCTCCGTGACCCCGGCCCGCATCAGCAGGTGGGCGTGGTAGCGGTTGCGCGCCCGGGCGTAGAGCTTGAGGTGGGGGAAGCGTCGCTTGACCTGCTCGACGATGCGCATCGAGGCCTCGGGGTCGCCCACCGCCACCACCAGGACGCGGGCCTTGTCGGCCCCGGCGGCGGTGAGCAGGTCGATGCGTGAGGCGTCACCGAAATAGACCTTGTTGCCGTAGCGGCGCACGAACTCCACCTGATCGGCGTTGATGTCGAGAATGGTGTAGGGGATCTGCAAGCCCTGCAGGGCGCGCCCCATGATCTGTCCGAAGCGCCCGAAGCCGGCGATGATGATCTGCGGCGCTTCGTCAACGGGGCGGTCGTAGGCACGCTTCGGACGCGCCGTGACGAACAACCGGCGCAGGCCGTGCACGTGCAGCTGGAAGAGCAGCGGCGTGGTCGCCATGGAGAGCGAGATGACCAGGATCAGCAGGCTGACCAGGTCCTGGTCGAGCAGTGCCGCGGCTGCGGCGGCGGAGAGCAGCACGAAGCCGAACTCGCCGCCCTGGGAGAGCAGTACCCCGAGGTTGGCCGTCTCCTTCCAGCCGCTGCGGTAGAGGCGGGCGGCCAGTGCCACCGAGAGCCCCTTGAGCAGCACCAGGCCCAGGGTCAAGCCGATCACGGTCAGCGGTATCTCCGCCAGCAGGCCGATCTCGGCCATCATCCCCACGGCCATGAAGAACAGCCCCAGCAGCAGGCCGCGAAACGGCTCGATGTCCGCCTCGATGCTGTGGCGATACTCGGAGTCGGCGAGCAGCACCCCGGCGATGAAGGCGCCCAGCGCCATGGAAAGCCCGGCCAGCTCCATCAGCAGGGCGGCGCCGATCACCACCATCAGGGCGGTGCCGGCGAACACCTCGCGGCTACCGGTTGCGGCGGCGTAGTGGAAAAGCGGCCGCAGCAGGTAGCGCCCGCCGATAATCAGCCCGGCGAAGGCGCCGGCGGCGAAGGCCACCTCCCGCAGCAGCGGGGCCGCCCCGTTGGCCAGCAGGCTGTCGGCGGCGAGCAGCGGAATGATCGCCAGCACCGGGATCGCCGCCAGGTCCTGGAACAGCAGCAGGGCGAAGGCGTGACGGCCGTGGCGAGTCTGCAGCTCCTTGCGCTCGCCGAGCAGGTGCAGCACCAGCGGCGTGGAGCAGAGCCCCAGGCTGAAGCCCACCACCAGGGCCGCGGCCGGCGGCAGGCCCAGCCACCAGGCGGCCACGGCCAGTACGCTGCTGGTGACGGCGACCTGCAGGCTGCCGAAGCCGAAGACCGCCTTGCGCATCACCTTCAGCCGCGAGGGCTTGAGCTCCAGGCCGATCACGAACAGCAAAAAGACGATGCCCACCTGGGCGAACTGCAGCACGCCCTCGGCATCCGGCACCAGGGCCAGCACTGAGGGACCGATCACCACGCCGGCGGCCAGATAGCCCAGCACCTCGCCGAGGCCCAGGCGCTTGAATAGCGGCACGATGAGCACCGCGGCGGCGAGAAAGATCAGCGCGTTGAGCAGCAGTCCGCTGGCCAATGAAGGCACCTCCAAGTTGGCGGGGGAGAGAGCATTCTACCCGAGGGCACTTGCTTTATGCCAAGCAAGAAGCGGGCCAGGATAGGCGCTTTCCGAAACGTGGCGTGGTGTCGGCGTCAGTGGCGACGGCCAGCGGCGGAGAGCGTCTCGAGCACGTTGACGCCGATGAAGCCCGTCAGGGCGCCGGTCAGAAAAGCCCCCGCCTCGGTGGCTACCACGGCGCCCGGCAGGCCTGAGGTAGCCGACGCCGAGCACGCCGGCAACATAGGCGATGCTGGCGACCACCAGGCCTTCGACGAGGCGCCGCGAGGTCTGTGCCCGGCGTGCCCCCTTGATGAAGCGTCGGCCGAACCCGCCCAGGGCACCGCCGACCAGGGCGGCCAGCAGCGGCCCCCAGGGGAAGCGCTGGCGGATCTCGATTTCGCTGCTCAGGCTGCCGGTAAAGGCGCTGAGGGTGATCGGGGCGAGGCCTGATGAGCGTAGGCTGAAGGAGGTGGAGGCCTGTCCCGGCTCGAAATGCAGGGGCCCGGACTCGATACGGCCGCCGCCGTCGAGGGTCAGGGCGATATCGGTGAGCTGGTCTGCGGGCAGCGGCATGCCGTGAGGCGCCACCCGCACCAGAGTAACCGCCACGCGCTCCAGGCCCAGCCCCAGCACGCTGCGCGAAGTCGGGTGCAGCTCGAGGCGGGGGAGCACCTCGAGTTCCAGGTCGACATCGGAGATGGTGGATCGGATCTCGAGCGTGGGGTTGGGCGTGGAAGGCATGAAACTCAAGCCCAGGGTCTGCTCGTTGGCCAGGCCCGGGGCGTCGATGCGCAGGGGCGGCAGGGGGGCCTGCAGGGTCAGTCCCCTGAGTCTGATGCGGACCTCGACCGGGTGCTCCAGGTCGAACCCCGCGCTGAGACGCTCATCCGACGGCTGCAGCCCGAAGCTGAGCTCGGTATGGTAGGCGCCGCTCAGAGGGTTCCAGGTGACCGGCACCGGGCTTGCCGCCAGCGTCAGGCGCAGCCAGCTGGTGGGCGGCGGGGAGGGCGCGCGCTCCGTGTCTTCCGGGTCGGGGAGGGGTGAGGGGATGAGCAGGCCATCCGGCAAGGTGATCCGTTCATCCGTGGAGACGCGCAGGGTGTCGATCGCCTGGCGCTTGAGGACGAGGGGGCGGGATGGGGGCACGGCCAGGCTGATGCGCCCCTGCTCCTGACGCGGCTGCACCTGCTCGGTCATGTCATGACCCTCCAGGTCCATGACCCTGAGTTCTTCCACGCCCAGCGCCCAGTCGAGCAGGACACGGTCGTCTGCCGGCGTTGGCGGAACGCCGATGGCGATTGTCATGGCCAGGGTACAGAGGGCCATGAGGGCTTGCCGGCAGGAGGAGGTGTGCGACGCCATGGGGTGCCCGCCATCTTGACTCGGCGGCGGCGTGGTGAGACAAGGCCCCTGAGGCCGAGGCGCATGAGACGTGAATGGCGGCCGCCGCTAGGTATGTGGGGTCGGTGGAATTTGCCCTCAGTATAGTCCAGTGGCCGTCACGTCCATGGCGATGGTGGCCTCGCCTTCCCGGGATTACCGAGCAAAGGAGTCTGCGCCATGGGTATCGAAGTGAGTGGCCTGTTGGGCCTGATCTGGCTGATCATCGTGATCTGGGCCATCGTCAAGGTGGCCAAGAGCCCGGCGGGGCCGGTGGCCAAGCTGCTGTGGATCCTGATCCTGCTGTTCTTCCCGCTGGTGGGCCTGATTGTCTGGCTGCTGCTGGGGCCCAAGGGGTAGTAGGCAGAGTGAGGGAGCTCAACAGTCCCGCTGGGCGTTGACGCGCACACGCCCGAAGTTGCTGACGATGACCTGTGAGCCGGTGTCGTGCCGGCCGCAGATGCGAAAGGTGCCGTTATGGCCGGAGGCGCGCCCCAGGGCCGTGTAGCGAACCGCCCGGTCCTGTCGATAGCTCAGCGAGGGCACTCGGCTGGCCGGCAGCCGGCGTAGCACCTGGGCCTCTGGCGTGTTGGGGCTCAGCACGACTAGCAGCGGTAGCGTCCAGTCGCTCAGGTCGCCGTTGCACTGGTTCGCGTCGCCGGCGGCGGGGCAGACCATCACCGGCGCGCGTCGGGTGATGGCGGTGTTGCGCGCCAGTGCCAGCGCCGTCTTGAGGCGCATCACCTCGGTGGCCACCTGCTGACGGGCATTGAGGGTCTGGAAGCCGGGAACGGCCCAGCCCAGCAGGATCGCCATCAGGGCAATGGCGGTCAGCAGTTCGATCAGCGTCAGGCCGCGCTGGCCGCTGGCGGTCCACAGGGGGTGTCGGCGGGGAAGGGGCCCGCTGGAATCTTCGGCTCGCATGGCGCTCTCCCGGAGTGAAGTCCCTTGTCACTGAGGGTCTCTTCACTCTAGGTCGGCACGGTGAGCGTTCTGTAAGCCATCGCTGATAGGGAGCGTGCGCCAGCCCCTGTGGGAAGCGTCATCCGGCCGCTGGCGCCCCTACTCTTCGGACTGCTTCTCTTCCAGGTAGCGATCGCGGTGGGCGCTGCAGCAGAACCACTCGCCCCGTTCGCGCAGGGCATCGGACTCCGGCAGGTGGACCTGGCACCAGCTGCAGCGGACCATGGAGCTGCCCTCCTGCCCGGCTGTTCCTCGAGCAGCTCCTCGCGGTCCAGCTTCCACTCGCGGTACATGCGGTAGAGTTTCAGGCCGGCGAAGAACAGCACGGCGAAGATGATCAGACGTATCAGCAACAGGTTCATTCTGGTATCGGCTCCCTGGTGTGGGCGAGCGGTTTTGCCAGCCGGGCGCCCTTGCGGGACAATGTGGGTACCCTGGATTCTCGAGAGATTTCTACGCCCATGCAAGACTTGACGCTGGTGATGGCGCAGCTGGACCCGCTGGTCGGGGACATTCCCGGCAATGCCGATCGTGCTATCGAAGCCGTGCGCGAGGCGCGCATCGAGCATGGCGCCGATATCGTGGTGTTTCCGGAGCTGTTTCTGAGCGGCTATCCCCCGGAGGATCTGCTGCTGCGCCCCTCGATGGAAACGCGGCTGCGCGAGGCGCGTGCGCGCATGGCCGCCAAGGTGGCCCGCGACGTGCTGGTGATCATCGGCTATCCTGGTCGTCGCGAGGCCAAGGGCTACAACCTGGCGGGCCTGCTCTACAACGGTGAATGGCTCGATGAGTACGCCAAGCAGGCGCTGCCCAACTACCAGGTGTTCGATGAGCGGCGCTACTTCAGCACCGGCGAGCGCAGCCTGGTGCTCGATCACAAGGGGGTCAAGCTCGGCCTGCTGATCTGTGAGGATCTCTGGGACGGAGGCCCGGTGCAGGCGGCGCGTGATGCCGGTGCCGAGATCCTGATCGCCCTCAACGCCTCGCCCTACCATCAGGACAAGCCCGCCGAGCGGCTGCGGCTGCTCGAACAGCGGGCCGCCGACGTGTCGCTGCCGGTGGTCTACGTGAATACCATCGGCGGTCAGGACGAGCTGGTCTTCGACGGCGGCTCGGCCTGTGTGGATGCGCAGGGTGAGCTGCGGGTGCTGGCGCCCTACTGGGCGGCCGGGCTGATGCCGGTACAGTTCGTGCAGGAGGGCGGCCGCTGGGTGCCCCGGGAGGGGGAGATCGAACCCCAGCCGGAGCCCGAGGAGAGCCTCTACTGCGCGCTGGTCACCGGGCTGCGCGATTACGTCAACAAGAGCGGCTTCGAGGGCGTGGTGCTGGGCCTTTCCGGCGGCATCGACTCGGCGCTGTCGCTGGCCATCGCCGTGGATGCCCTGGGCCCGCAGCGGGTGCAGGCGGTGATGATGCCCTACCGCTATACCGCCGACATCTCCAAGCAGGATGCCGCCGAGCAGGCCCGCCTGCTGGGCGTCGGCTATCGGGTGCTGCCCATCGAGCCGATGGTCGACGCCTTCATGGAGACGCTGGCCGATACCTTCGCCGGCACCGCCCGCGACACCACCGAGGAGAACCTGCAGTCGCGCTGCCGCGGCGTGCTGCTGATGGCGATCTCCAACAAGAAGGGACTGATGGTGCTGACCACCGGCAACAAGAGCGAGATGGCGGTGGGCTACGCCACGCTCTATGGCGACATGGTGGGGGCTACAACGCCATCAAGGACGTCTACAAGACCTGGGTCTATCGCCTGGCGCGCTGGCGCAACGCCCAGTCGCCGGCGATCCCCGAGCGGGTCATCGAGCGTCCGCCCACTGCCGAGCTGGCGCCGGACCAGCAGGACAGTGACTCGCTGCCCGACTACGACGTGCTCGACGCCATCCTGGTGCGCTATATCGAGGGCGATATGAGCGCCGAGGCGATTATCGCCGCCGGCTTCGACCGCGACGACGTCTACAAGGTGGTCAAGCTGGTCGACCGCTGCGAGTACAAGCGACGCCAGGCCCCGGTCGGGGTGAGGGTGACGCCCCGCGGCTTCGGCCGCGACCGCCGCTACCCCATCGTCAACGGCTGGCAGCCGGGGAATGAGCGCGGGAAGCCTGAAGCTGTAAGCTTGAAGAAAAACCAGCGCTGTCATGAATGGCAGCGCCGGCTTTCAATTTCCTTTCAGTGGGAGTGCGAGCCGCGCGGCTCCCGTCGTTCGGTCAGCGACTTGGTGACGGGCGTCAGGTGCCGAGGCAGAATGTTGAGAGCCCCCGTCAGTCTGTGCTGGCGGGGGCTCTTGGTTGACGTCAGCCGATATCAGTCATCAGTCTGCGGCGCTCGGCGCTTTACGCCGAGAGCGAGTCGGCGCTGACGTGCCTGGGTCGGAAGGTGCGCCCGCGCAGCTGGGCGTGGTCCGGGTCGTTCTCGATCAGCACGGCCAGCACCTCGCGGGCGCGGTCGCGCATGTCCAGGCCCAGGTAGCCTTCCACCATCATCGCCAGGGCGTCGCGGGTCGCCTCGGACTGCGGGTAGTTCTCGACCACCCAGCGGCCGCGCTCCACGGCGGCCAGATAGGCACCCTTACGCAGGTAGAAATCGGCCACGTGGAGCTCCTGGCGGGCCAGCAGGTTGCGCAGGTAGACGATGCGCTGCTCGGCGTCCGGGGCGTACTCGCTGTCCGGGTAGCGGCTAACCAGTTCGCGGAAGTCGGTGTAGGCGTCGCGGCTGGCACCCAGATCGCGCTTGGAGATGTCGATCAGCCGCAGGCGCTCGAGGCTGAAGCGCCCCGCTTGCCAGGCGGCCAGGCCGCGCATGTAGAGCGCATAGTCGGCCCGCGGGTGGGTGGGGTGCAGCCGGATGAAGCGACTCGCCGCCGCCCGGGTGGCCTCCCAGTCGCGGCTCTCGTAGTAGGCGTAGATCAGCTCGAGCTGGGCCTGTTCGGCGTGCTGGCCGAAGGGGAAGCGGGTGTCGATGGCCTCCAGGCGCTCGATAGCGGAGGTGTAGCGACCGGCCTCGAGGGCGTCGCGGGCCTCCTCGTAGAGCTCGCGCTCGGCAACGCCGGCGAATTCGTCCTGCGGGTCCGTGCCAGACCTGCCGGCGCAGCCGGTGACCAGAGCGGCGGCCAGCAGCAGGGCGACAAGGCGTTTAGCGGTGGGGGAAACGCGCATCCTGATCCTCGTATCAAACAACAACCCGTGTCGGCCATGGTAGAATCGGCCACAACCCGTTCACTATAAAGCACCTGGCGTGAAAACGCAGTCCTCCGGTGCCGCCCAAACGACAGCTTCGATATGCCCCAGACTCTGGAAGCCCAGCACCGTGTGCCTGATGCCTTGGCCGGCGTTCGCCTCGACCAGGCCGCCGCCGAACTCTTCGCCGACCACTCCCGCGAGCGCCTCAAGGGCTGGATCAAGCAGGGGGCCCTGACCGTGGACGGCCGCCCCGGCAAGCCCAAGGACCGGCTGGCCGGCGGTGAGCGATTGCGGCTGGTGGCCGAGCTCGAGGACGATGACCGCTTCACGCCTCAGGCGATTCCCTTGACGGTCGTGCACGAAGACGACCAGGTGCTGGTCATTGACAAGCCGGCCGGGCTGGTGGTTCACCCGGCGGCTGGCAATCCTGGACGGTACCCTGCTCAATGCGCTGCTGCACCACTGGCCCGAGCTGGTGGCGGTGCCGCGGGCCGGGATCGTGCATCGGCTGGATAAGGACACCAGTGGGCTGATGGTGGTGGCCAGGACGCTGGCGGCCCAGACCGCCCTGGTGGAGCAGCTCCAGGCGCGCACGGTGTCGCGCGAATACGATGCCGTGGTCACCGGCGTGATGACCGCCGGCGGCAGCGTGGATGCGCCGATTGGCCGCCATCCCAAGGATCGCAAGCGCCAGGCGGTGACCGTCAATGGCAAGCCGGCGGTGACCCACTACCGGGTAGTGGAGCGCTACCGCGGTCACACTCATGTGCGCTGTCGGCTCGAGACCGGACGGACTCACCAGATCCGTGTGCACCTGGCCCATCGGCGCTTTCCGCTGGTGGGCGATCCGGTCTATGGTGGGCGGCTGAAGCTGCCGGCCGGGGCCGTCGAGCCGCTCAAGGAGATTCTCCGCGAGTTTCCCCGCCAGGCCCTGCACGCCCGCAAGCTGGCCTTCGATCACCCGGGCAGCGGTGAGCGGGTCGAATTCCGTGCCGCCCTGCCCGATGACATGCTGATGCTGATCGACTACCTGCGCGATGATCACGCGACCATGCGCTGAGGAACCCCACCATGAGCGACGCCCCTGACCTGCGCCCGACCCTGATCGAGCCGGACTGGCCGGCCCCGCAGCGCGTGGGGGCCTTCGTGACCACCCGCGAGACCGGGCCCAGCCTGAACGACTTCGCCGCCTTCAACCCGGCGGAGCACGTCGGCGACAATCCCGACCATGTGGCGCTGTGCCGTCGCCTGCTGGGCAAGGAAATCGGCGACGAGCGGCCGCTGTTGTGGCTGGATCAGGTGCACGGCGCACGGGTGCAGCAGCACTATGCCGCGGCGCCGCCCGAGGCCGATGCCGCGGCGGCCTTCGACCGCGGCCACGCCTGCGTGGTGCTCACCGCCGACTGCCTGCCGGTATTCTTCTGCGACTGCCGGGGCAGTCGAGTGGGCGTGGCACATGCCGGCTGGCGTGGCCTGGCGGGGGCGTGCTGGAAGCCTCGGTGGCGGCACTCGGCGTGCCGCCGGAGGAGCTCATGGCCTGGCTGGGGCCCGCCATCTCCAACGCTCAGTTCGAGGTGGGGCCGGAGGTGCACCAGGCCTTCGTCGGCGTGCACCCCGAGGCCGAGAGCGCCTTCGACCCCAGCCCGTATCGACTGGGCCACTACATGGCCGATCTCTACAAGCTCGCCCGGCTGCGGTTGGAGCGTCTGGGGGTATCGCATATCAGCGGCGGCCACTTCTGCACCGCCTGCGAGCCGCGCTTCTACTCCCATCGTCGCGACGACGGCCATACCGGCCGCATGGCCAGCGTGATCTGGCTGCGCTGACCCCTTCGGGGAGCTGTAAGCTATAAGCTTCAAGCTGTATGAAACCCCTTTTCGCAAGACCGGTGCCGGCAAGCTGGCTTACGGCTTACGGCCTTGACTCGCATCAACTCGCCATGGCTTTCCTGTGGCGCCTGACTTGAAAGCCGGCCAATCTGACTCCATTGAATGTGTCAAGACGATTTGACAGGGCTTAGCGGTGCGTCCGAACGCGCCGCCACCCCGATGGAGGAAGATTCATGCGATTCGACAAGTTCACCGCCAAGCTGCAGAACGCCGTGGCCGATGCCCAGTCGCTGGCCGTGGGCCGCGGCCACAATCAACTGGAACCGGGCCACCTGCTGATGGCGCTGCTGGAGGCCCGGGATACCGGTGTCAAGGCGCTGGTGCAGAAGGCCGGCGGTGACGCCGCCCGGCTGCGGGACGGCCTGGTAGGCCATCTGGACGACCTGCCCAAGGTCGCTCAGTTCGACGGCGAGGTGCAGCCCTCCCGCGACCTGATCAAGCTGTTCAACCTCACCGATCGTGAGGCCCAGAAGCGCGGCGATCAGTACATCGCCAGCGAGCTGGTGCTGCTGGCGATCCTGGAGATGGGGCATGTGGTGAGCAAGCTGCTGGCCCAGGCCGGGGTGACCCGCAAGGCCCTGGAGTCCGCCATCAGCAGCGTGCGCGGCGGCGAGGCGGTCGACGACCCCAACGCCGAGGATCAGCGCGAGGCGCTGGAGAAGTACACCCTGGACCTCAACGAGCGGGCGGCCAGCGGCAAGCTCGACCCGGTGATCGGCCGCGACGACGAGATCCGCCGCACCATCCAGGTACTGCAGCGGCGCACCAAGAACAACCCGGTGCTGATCGGCGAGCCTGGGGTGGGCAAGACCGCCATCGTCGAGGGGCTGGCTCAGCGCATCGTCGACGGCGAGGTGCCGGAGGGGCTCAAGGAGAAGCGCGTGCTCTCGCTGGACATGGGCGCGCTGCTGGCCGGGGCCAAGTTCCGCGGCGAGTTCGAGGAGCGCCTGAAGTCGGTGCTCAAGGAGCTCGCCCAGGAGGAGGGTCGGGTGATCCTGTTCATCGACGAGCTGCACACCATGGTCGGCGCCGGCAAGGCCGAGGGCGCCATGGACGCCGGCAACATGCTCAAGCCGGCGCTGGCTCGCGGCGAGCTGCACTGCGTGGGCGCCACCACCCTGGACGAGTATCGCAAGTACATCGAGAAGGATGCCGCCCTGGAGCGGCGCTTCCAGAAGGTGCTGGTCGATGAACCCAGCGAAGAGGACACCGTGGCCATCCTGCGCGGCCTCAAGGAGCGCTACGAGGTGCACCACGGCGTCGACATCACCGACGGGGCGATCATCGCCGCGGCCAAGCTGTCGACCCGCTATATCACCGACCGCCAGCTGCCCGACAAGGCCATCGACCTGATCGACGAGGCCTCCTCACGGATCCGTATGGAGCTCGACTCCAAGCCCGAGGAGATGGACCGCCTCGACCGGCGCCTGATCCAGCTGAAGATGGAGCGCGAGCATCTCAAGAAGGAGACCGACGAGGCCTCGAAGAAGCGCCTGGAGAACCTGCAGGAGCAGATCGACGAGCTGGAACGCGAGTACGCCGATCTCGACGAGATCTGGAAGGCCGAGAAGGCCAGCATCCAGGGCGCCGCCCAGTTCAAGGACGAGCTCGACCGGGCCCGCGTCGACCTGGAGCAGGCCCGCCGCCAGGGGGACCTGGCGCGGATGTCCGAGATCCAGTACGGGGTGATCCCCGAGCTGGAGAAGAAGATCGCCGAGAGCGGCGAGGCCGAGGCCGACACGGCCAAGCACACGCTATTGCGCTCCAACGTCACCGAGGAGGAGATCGCCGAGGTGGTGTCGCGCTGGACCGGTATCCCGGTGGCCAAGATGCTCGAGGGCGAGCGCGACAAGCTGCTGCGCATGGAGGAGGCGCTGCACAAGCGCGTGATCGGCCAGGAGGAGGCGGTCACCGCCGTGGCCAACGCCGTGCGCCGCTCCCGTGCCGGTCTCGCCGATCCCAACCGGCCCAATGGCTCCTTCCTGTTCCTCGGCCCCACCGGGGTGGGCAAGACCGAGCTGTGCAAGGCGCTGGCCAATTTCCTCTTCGATACCGAAGAGGCCATGGTGCGCATCGACATGTCGGAGTTCATGGAGAAGCACTCCGTGGCGCGGCTGATTGGTGCGCCTCCCGGCTACGTGGGCTACGAGGAGGGCGGCTACCTGACCGAGGCGGTGCGCCGCAAACCCTACTCGGTGCTGCTGCTTGACGAGGTGGAGAAGGCCCATGCGGATGTCTTCAATATCCTGCTGCAGGTGCTGGAGGACGGCCGCCTGACCGATGGTCAAGGCCGCACGGTGGATTTCCGCAATACAGTGATCGTGATGACCTCTGATATGGGCTCGGACATTATCCAGCGCCTGGGCGGCGACGAGGCGGACTATGCCCAGATGAAGAGCGCGGTGATGGAGGTGGTGGGCATGCACTTCCGCCCCGAGCTGATCAACCGTATCGACGAGGTGGTGGTCTTCCATGCGCTGGTTCAGGCGCAGATTCAGGCCATCGCCAGCATCCAGCTCGACCGCCTGCGCGGCCGCCTGGCCGAGCACGACCTCTCCCTCGAGGTCAGTGAGGCCGCCATGGCCCAGCTGGCCGAGGTGGGCTTCGATCCGGTGTTCGGCGCGCGACCGCTCAAGCGCGCCATCCAGAGTCGCATCGAGAACCCGCTGGCACAGGACCTGCTGGCCGGCCGGTTCGCCCCGGGAGATGTCATCCGGGTGGATGCCGAAGAGGGTCGGTTGGTATTCGGCCGCTAACCCGCCACGCCAGGCCGCTCGGTCACAAGCTGTTACCGAGCGGCCTGAGCACAGGGTGAGCGAGCGGCTACACTGAAAATCAGGTTGCGTCCTGTAACCCCCTTGGCCCGCCTGCTGCAAAGTCGGCGGGTTTTTTTTCGTCCGGCGCCTGTCGCCTTCGGCTGGCTGGAATCAGCCCGGCGAGGGGAAACGCCGACTGGCGGTTGACACCGTTGCAGCGCTAATGGAATCTTGAGCGTTCCTGATTTGCGGGCGCGGACCTCAGCGGGCAACCCCCTTTCCCGCGCGAAGGGTAGGCCGAGTCGCCTCTACCCGCCGAAGGACTACCGGGAGCGGACCAACCGTCCGTCCTGGCCAACGCCCCGACGCGGTAAACCGCCGCGAGAGGGAACGGCTGGTTTATATCGCGATAAATCGGCGTTCCCGATGAGAGTGCAGGCCCCAACAGGGCCAATTGCCAGGGTTTGGCATCAGGTGCCGGCATGGCCGGCAGCGGCATACCGCCGCACTCGACCCCGTGCCTGGCTGAAAGGCACGGATCGCACTCGAGACCTCCAGGGGAGATACATCAAGTGGAACTGCTTTCCGGCGCGGACATGATCGCCCGATTCCTGCAGGATGAGGGCGTCGAATACATTTACGGCTATCCCGGTGGCGCGGCGCTGCATATCTACGACGCCCTGTTCCGCCAGGACAAGGTCAAGCACATCCTGGTACGCCACGAGCAGGCGGCCACCCATGCCGCCGACGGCTACGCGCGGGCCTCGGGCAAGCCCGGCACGGTGCTGGTCACCTCCGGTCCCGGCGCGACCAACGCGGTCACCGGCATCGCCACCGCCTACATGGACTCGATTCCGATGGTGGTGCTGTGCGGCCAGGTGATGAGCCACCTGATCGGCGATGACGCCTTCCAGGAGACCGACATCATCGGGGTGACCCGCCCGATCGTGAAGCACAGCTTCTCGATCAAGCATCCCACCGAGATTCCGGAAGTCCTAAAGAAGGCTTACTACCTGGCCTCCACCGGCCGTCCCGGCCCCGTGGTAGTGGACATTCCCAAGGACATGACGGCCCCCACCGAGCGCTACGAGTACGTCTATCCGAAAAAGGTCAAGATGCGCTCGTACAATCCGGTGGCTCGCGGCCACACCGGCCAGATCAAGAAGGCCGTGGAGATGATGCTCAAGGCCAAGCGGCCGGTGTTCTACACCGGTGGCGGCGTGGTCACCGGGCGGGCCTGCGAGGGGCTGACCGACCTGGTCAAGCGGCTGGGCTACCCCATCACCACCACCCTGATGGGTATCGGTGCCTACCCCCAGAGCGACCGTCAGTGCCTGGGCTGGCTGGGCATGCATGGCTCCTATGAGTCCAACATGGCCATGCACCATGCCGACCTGATCGTCGCCATCGGCGCGCGCTTCGATGACCGGGTGACCAATAACACCTCCAAGTTCTGCCCCACGGCCAAGATCATCCACGTGGACATCGACCCCAGCTCGGTCTCCAAGACGGTGCGCGCCGATGTGCCCATCGTCGGTCCGGCGGGCAGCGTGATCAACGAAATGATCAGCCTGGTGCAGGGCAAGGAGGTCGCCCACCCGGAGGCGCTGGCCGAGTGGTGGGGCAAGATCGAGGGCTGGCGTGAGGAGCGTCATGGCAAGCTCTATGAGCCCTCCCAGGCGGGCGAGATGCTCAAGCCTCAGGAGGTGATCGAGGCGCTGTGCGAGGCGACCCGCGGCGAGGCCTACGTCACCACCGACGTGGGTCAGCACCAGATGTTTGCCGCCCAGTACTACAAGTTCGACAAGCCCAACCGTTTCATCACCTCGGGCGGGCTCGGCACCATGGGCTTCGGCTTCCCGGCGGCCATGGGCATCAAGCAGAACTTCCCCGACGAGCAGGTGGTCTGCGTGACCGGCGAGGGCAGCTTCCAGATGATGATGCAGGAGCTCTCCACCTGTAAGCAGTTTGGCGGCGGGGTAAAGATCGTCAACCTGAACAATGCCTCGCTGGGCATGGTGCGCCAGTGGCAGGACCTGAACTACAAGTCGCGCCATGCACACTCCTACATGGAGTCGCTGCCCGATTTCGCCAAGCTGATCGAGGCCTATGGCTTTACCGCACTGCGGGTGGAAACCATGGAGGAGCTCGCGCCGGCGCTGGAACGGACCTTCGCCGACAAGCACGAGCTGGTGTTCCTCGACGTCATCGTCGATCCGCGGGAACACGTCTATCCGATGCAGGTGCCCCTGGGCTCCATGCGTGACATGCTGCTTTCCAAGACGGAGCGGACCTGATGCGCCATATCATCTCGATTCTGATGGAAAACGAACCGGGCGCCCTGTCACGTGTGGTGGGGCTGTTTTCGCAGCGCAACTTCAACATCGAAACGCTGAACGTGGCGCCTACCGAAGACGAAACCCTCTCGCGGTTGACCGTGACCACGGTGGGTGACGACCGGGTGATCGAGCAGATCACCAAGCACCTCAACAAGCTGATCGACGTGGTCAAGCTGGTCGACCTGACCGAGGGCAACCACATCGAGCGGGAGCTCATGCTGGTCAAGGTCAAGGCGCTGGGCGCCGCCCGCGACGAGGTCAAGCGCACGGTGGACATCTTCCGTGCGCAGATCGTCGACGTGACGCCAAGCCTCTACACCGTGCAGATCACCGGCGACGCGCCGAAGCTCGACGCCTTCCTGCAGGCCATGGGGCCGGTGGGCATCCTGGAGGTGGCGCGCACCGGGGTGTCGGGGATTGCCCGCGGGGACAAGGTGCTGTCGCTGTAGCCACTCGACGACGCAGAACGCAGAGGCCGCCCCTTGGGGCGGCCTCTACGTTTGCGAATGTCGTCTCGCCACTGGAGTCGCGCCGCGAGGTCCTACCGCTCGGCCACGGTCTCCCACAGCGCCTGGATCAGCGGGCTCTTGAGTCGCCGATTGAGCACGCACAGGCCGACGTCGTAGTGGGGCAGCTCGGGTTTCACCGGCAAGACCCGCACCCGTTCGGCCAGCGGGCTGTTGTCGAGCACGATCTTGGGCACCACCCCCACCCCGAAGCCCAGGCTGACCATGCTGACGATCGCCTCATGGCCGGCAACCTGGGCATAGATGCGTGGGGTGATGCCTAGCGCCTTGAACCAGGTATCGGCATATTCCCGCGACAGGCCGGCCTCGGAGAGGATCATCGGCACCGCGGCCCAGGCATCGGCCTCGGGAACCTCGGGGGTGGAGGGCAGCCAGCCGGCGGCGGCCTGGGGGGCGATGAAGACCAGCGGCGAACGGGTCAGCGACTTGAAGGCCAGCGACCCCGGTGGGCGGCGGGGGCGCGGTGTGATCGCCATGTCCTCGTCACCGCCTACGACGCGCGTCATGGCCTCGGCGGGGTCCCCGGTATGCAGCTTGAGCTCGATACGGGGATGGCGCAGCCGAAAGTCGCTGAGCAGGTCGTAGAGAAAGCTGTAGCTGGCAGTGACCGAGCAGTAGATGCTGATCTCCCCGCTGAGCCCGTCGTTGTCCGCGCTCAACGTTTGCCGCAGCAGCTCCCACTGAGCCACGGTTTCCCGGGCAAAGGTCAGGAACGTGAGCCCATGGTGGGTCAAGGCTACGTGGCGGTTGTCGCGTTCGAACAGCGTCACCTCAAGGGTGTTCTCGAGCTGGCGAATGGTGCGGCTGAGCGTGGAGGGGCTGACATGGCAGAGCTCGCTGGCGCGACCGAAGTGCAGGGTGTCGGCCAGGGCCAGGAACTGCTGCAGCGGGCGAATATCCATGGGGTATATTGCATCTTCTGGGATGTTGTATTGCAAATATAGCGTTTTACGCAATGTGTGTCCTGGCGTAAGGTGGAGCCATCGGACGACGAGATCCCAGCGCCGCGACAGACGGCGCGGGTGGCCATCAACGCTGACATCGCTTTCAACCTCTTCCGTTCAGGAGCACATCATGCGCGTGTATTACGACAAGGACTGCGATCTCTCCCTCATTCAGGGCAAGAAGGTCACCATTGTGGGCTATGGCTCCCAGGGGCATGCCCATGCCAACAACCTCAAGGAGTCCGGTGTCGATGTCACCGTGGCCCTGCGCCAAGGCTCCTCCTCCGCCGCCAAGGCCGAGGCCGCCGGCCTCAAGGTCGCTTCCGTGCCTGAGGCGTGCCAGAGCGCCGACGTGGTGATGATCCTGGCGCCGGATGAGAACCAGAAGGCGATCTACGAGAATGAGGTCGAGCCGAATCTGAAGCAGGGCGCCACCCTGGCCTTCGCGCATGGCTTCAACATTCACTACAACCAGATCGAGCCGCGCAAGGATCTGGACGTGATCATGATCGCCCCCAAGGCGCCGGGTCACACCGTGCGCTCCGAGTTCGTCAAGGGCGGCGGCATCCCCGACCTGATCGCCATCCACCAGGATGCTTCGGGCAAGGCCAAGGAGCTGGCGCTCTCCTATGCGGCCGGCGTCGGCGGGGGCGCAGCGGCATCATCGAGACCACCTTCAAGGACGAGACCGAGACCGACCTGTTCGGTGAGCAGGCCGTGCTGTGCGGCGGCGCGGTCGAGCTGGTCAAGGCCGGCTTCGAAACGCTGACCGAGGCGGGCTACGCGCCGGAGATGGCCTACTTCGAGTGTCTGCACGAGCTCAAGCTGATCGTCGACCTGATGTACGAGGGCGGCATCGCCAACATGAACTACTCCATCTCCAACAACGCGGAGTATGGCGAGTATGTGACCGGTCCCGAGGTGATCAACGACGAGTCCCGCGCCGCCATGCGCAATGCTCTCAAGCGCATCCAGACCGGCGAGTACGCCAAGATGTTCATCAACGAGGGTAACTCCAACTACCCGTCGATGACCGCGCGTCGCCGCCTGAACGCCGAGCATGAGATCGAGACTGTGGGTGCCAAGCTGCGCGGCATGATGCCGTGGATCGCTGCCAACCAGCTGGTCGACAAGTCCAAGAACTAAGGCTTGCGATCGGTCGCATGTCGAGAAGGGCGCGGTTTTCCGCGCCCTTCTCGCATTGTGGGTGGGTGGCTGCTCGTCTCGACCTGGCGACACCGTGTAGAATGATGGTACGCCTGCGGGCGGCTTCATTATGGCAATGGACGAGACGCATGAGTCAGGACCCCCACAAGACCGAGCATGAACCGGCGCGTCGCGATGGTGAGCCCGAAGGCGTCGAGCCGGGCGCCCGATCGGCTACCGATGAAGACCTGGCTGCCGCTTTCGTGCGGGAAACGGAAGTCATCGAGGAGTCGATCGAGGGCGGCAAGAAGGTGCGGCGCAAGGGTATCTATCTGCTCCCCAACCTCTTTACCACCTCGGCGCTGTTTGCCGGCTTCTTTGCGGTGGTCGCGGGGATCAACGGTGACTTTTCCGCGGCCGCGGTGGCGATCTTCATTGCCATGGTGCTCGACGGCCTGGATGGCCGCGTGGCCCGACTGACCAATACCCAGAGTGCCTTCGGTGCCGAGTACGACAGCCTCTCCGATATGCTCTCCTTCGGCGTGGCGCCGGCGCTGGTGGCCTTCACCTGGATTCTTCAGGACATCGGCAAGACCGGCTGGGTGGTGGCCTTCCTGTACGTGGCCTGTGCCGCGCTGCGGCTGGCACGCTTCAATGTCCAGATCGGCAGCGTCGACAAGAAGTGGTTCATCGGGCTGCCGAGCCCTTCGGCGGCGGCCTTCGTGGCGGCCAGCGTCTGGACCTTCCATAGCTTCGATGCCGATGCGATGGGCTTCAAGCTGCTGATGCTGCTGGTGGTGGCCGTGTCCGGCGTGCTGATGGTCAGCAATATCCGCTATTACAGCTTCAAGGATATCGACTTCAAAGGGCCGGTGCCCTTCGTGGTGCTGCTGGCCATCGTGCTGGGCTTCGTGGTGATCTCCATGCAGCCCTCGGTGATGCTGCTGCTGCTGTTCGGTGCCTATGTCGCTTCCGGGCCAACGCTTGCCGTGATGCGCAAGCTCAAGCAGCCCCCAGCGAGCGGGTGAAGGCAGGAGTTTCGACAGCGCCCGCCTCGTGCGGGCGCTGTCGTCTCTGCCCGGGGCGCAAAAGCATCCACAGGGGGTCGCCGGCGAGCGCCTGTGGATATCCCCGGCGCCATCGTCTCGTCATGGCGTGGCCATGCGCCTGAAATATTTTTACGGCTGCCCCTTGCAGTTGTCCGGGAAAGCCGTAAAGTACGCATCCGCTGCCGGCAACGGGCAACGTTGCAGGCGGTGACAAGAGTGGTAAGTGGTTGTCTCGCTTTGGGTTTTTCGAATCGCTTCGCAAAATTCCGACTTGACGCCCGCGGCGGATTCGGTAGAATGCGCTCCACTCGATACAGAGGCCCGTCAGGGGCTCTGGGCGGCCACCAGCAACGCTGGGCTTCGGCGCCACGCTCACGGCAGTGAGGCGGCGAAGAGAGTTGACAAACTCGGCCGGTTCAGTAGAATACGCCTTCCTCGCAGGGCGCTGGCGAGGCCGGAAGCACCGGTCACGGCGGCAAGCGAGACGCTCCGCTCCTTAGAGAGCTCGGAGCCGCTCTTTAACAATCGATCAGGTAATTCATGTGGGCGCTTGTCGATGAGGTGGTGAGAAGTCACACCATTATCAAGGCAAGCGACTCGTCAAAGACTTTCGGGTCTTTTTGAGAACGTTTGAACCTTGAGCCAAGTTTGGTTCGCTTCCTCCTTCGGGAGGGCAAGAACTATATGATCTTAAACTGAAGAGTTTGATCATGGCTCAGATTGAACGCTGGCGGCAGGCCTAACACATGCAAGTCGAGCGGAAACGACGGGAGCTTGCTCCCGGGCGTCGAGCGGCGGACGGGTGAGTAATGCATAGGAATCTGCCCGGTAGTGGGGGATAACCTGGGGAAACTCAGGCTAATACCGCATACGTCCTACGGGAGAAAGCAGGGGCTCTTCGGACCTTGCGCTATCGGATGAGCCTATGTCGGATTAGCTAGTTGGTGAGGTAATGGCTCACCAAGGCGACGATCCGTAGCTGGTCTGAGAGGATGATCAGCCACATCGGGACTGAGACACGGCCCGAACTCCTACGGGAGGCAGCAGTGGGGAATATTGGACAATGGGGGCAACCCTGATCCAGCCATGCCGCGTGTGTGAAGAAGGCTTTCGGGTTGTAAAGCACTTTCAGTGGGGAAGAAGGCTTTCGGGTTAATACCCCGGAAGAAGGACATCACCCACAGAAGAAGCACCGGCTAACTCCGTGCCAGCAGCCGCGGTAATACGGAGGGTGCGAGCGTTAATCGGAATTACTGGGCGTAAAGCGCGCGTAGGTGGCTTGATAAGCCGGTTGTGAAAGCCCCGGGCTCAACCTGGGAACGGCATCCGGAACTGTCAGGCTAGAGTGCAGGAGAGGAAGGTAGAATTCCCGGTGTAGCGGTGAAATGCGTAGAGATCGGGAGGAATACCAGTGGCGAAGGCGGCCTTCTGGACTGACACTGACACTGAGGTGCGAAAGCGTGGGTAGCAAACAGGATTAGATACCCTGGTAGTCCACGCCGTAAACGATGTCGACTAGCCGTTGGGTCCTTCGCGGACTTTGTGGCGCAGTTAACGCGATAAGTCGACCGCCTGGGGAGTACGGCCGCAAGGTTAAAACTCAAATGAATTGACGGGGGCCCGCACAAGCGGTGGAGCATGTGGTTTAATTCGATGCAACGCGAAGAACCTTACCTACCCTTGACATCGAGAGAAGTTTCCAGAGATGGATTCGTGCCTTCGGGAACTCTCAGACAGGTGCTGCATGGCTGTCGTCAGCTCGTGTTGTGAAATGTTGGGTTAAGTCCCGTAACGAGCGCAACCCTTGTCCCTATTTGCCAGCGATTCGGTCGGGAACTCTAGGGAGACTGCCGGTGACAAACCGGAGGAAGGTGGGGACGACGTCAAGTCATCATGGCCCTTACGGGTAGGGCTACACACGTGCTACAATGGTCGGTACAAAGGGTTGCCAACTCGCGAGAGTGCGCTAATCCCATAAAGCCGATCTCAGTCCGGATCGGAGTCTGCAACTCGACTCCGTGAAGTCGGAATCGCTAGTAATCGTGAATCAGAATGTCACGGTGAATACGTTCCCGGGCCTTGTACACACCGCCCGTCACACCATGGGAGTGGACTGCACCAGAAGTGGTTAGCCTAACTTCGGAGGGCGATCACCACGGTGTGGTTCATGACTGGGGTGAAGTCGTAACAAGGTAGCCGTAGGGGAACCTGCGGCTGGATCACCTCCTTAAACGACATATCGCCGCCTCGCGGCAAGTGCTCACAATGAATTACCTGATCGGCCAGAGCAAAGACTGTTTGGGTCTGTAGCTCAGTTGGTTAGAGCGCACCCCTGATAAGGGTGAGGTCGGCAGTTCAAGTCTGCCCAGACCCACCAAATTTGCGTGATACTGCGTTGCTTCGATACTCGCATAGCAGGCTATGCGTCGCATCGAAGCGCCTTGTCTCACACAAATTTCCTTCGGGGCCATAGCTCAGCTGGGAGAGCGCCTGCCTTGCACGCAGGAGGTCAGCGGTTCGATCCCGCTTGGCTCCACCATCTTCTCAGCCTTAAGCCGTAAGCTTGAAGCTGTAAGAAAACCCCATCAAAACAGTCTAACGTTAGCGCTAAGCTATAAGCTTTGACGACACTGCAAGGTGTTGACTTAAAGCTTACAGCTTAGGGCTTACCGCTCTAAATGCTCTTTAACAATGTGAATCATGCTGACAAGTTCCTTTCTGAGAAGAAAGGACATGAGATACGTCTCAAGCGTATCCGGCAATTGTCGTACGTAATCGCCGACCAGACCCTTTCGGGTTATATGGTCAAGCGATTAAGCGCATACGGTGGATGCCTAGGCAGCCAGAGGCGATGAAAGACGTGGAAGCCTGCGATAAGGCTCGGCGAGGTGGCAAACAACCTGTGACCCGGGCATCTCTGAATGGGGAAACCCACCCTGCATCAGCAGGGTATCCCACACTGAATCCATAGGTGTTGGGAGGCGAACCGGGGGAACTGAAACATCTAAGTACCCCGAGGAAAAGAAATCAACCGAGATTCCCCAGTAGCGGCGAGCGAACGGGGACCAGCCCTTAAGCTGGTGAATGGTTAGGCGAACGCGCTGGGAAGCGCGACCATAGCGGGTGATAGTCCCGTAGCCGAAAGCCTGATCCAGTGAAATCGAGTAGGTCGGGGCACGTGAAACCTTGACTGAAGACGGGGGGACCATCCTCCAAGGCTAAATACTCCTGGCTGACCGATAGTGAACCAGTACCGTGAGGGAAAGGCGAAAAGAACCCCGGCGAGGGGAGTGAAATAGATCCTGAAACCGTATGCGTACAAGCAGTGGGAGCACGCTCGTCGTGTGACCGCGTACCTTTTGTATAATGGGTCAGCGACTTATATTCAGTGGCGAGCTTAACCGATTAGGGGAGGCGTAGGGAAACCGAGTCTTAACTGGGCGACCAGTCGCTGGATATAGACCCGAAACCGGGCGATCTATCCATGAGCAGGTTGAAGGTTGAGTAACATCAACTGGAGGACCGAACCAGGATCTGTTGAAAAAGATTTGGATGACTTGTGGATCGGAGTGAAAGGCTAATCAAGCCCGGAGATAGCTGGTTCTCCTCGAAAGCTATTTAGGTAGCGCCTCACGTATCACCACCGGGGGTAGAGCACTGTTTCGGCTAGGGGGTCATCCCGACTTACCAACCCGAGGCAAACTCCGAATACCGGTGAGTGCCAGCGTGGGAGACACACAGCGGGTGCTAACGTCCGTTGTGAAAAGGGAAACAACCCAGACCGTCAGCTAAGGTCCCCAAATCCTGGTTAAGTGGGAAACGATGTGGGAAGGCTCAGACAGCTAGGAGGTTGGCTTAGAAGCAGCCATCCTTTAAAGAAAGCGTAATAGCTCACTAGTCGAGTCGGCCTGCGCGGAAGATGTAACGGGGCTAGACCAGGTACCGAAGCTACGGGCTTGCCGAATGGCAAGCGGTAGAGGAGCGTCGTGTACGCCGACGAAGGTGAGTCGAGAGGCTTGCTGGAGGTATCACGAGTGCGAATGCTGACATGAGTAACGACAAGGGGAGTGAAAAACTCCCCCGCCGGAAGACCAAGGGTTTCTGTTCGACGCTAATCGGAGCAGAGTGAGTCGGCCCCTAAGGCGAGGCCGAAAGGCGTAGTCGATGGGAAACGGGTCAATATTCCCGTACCTCACTGTATTGCGATGGGGGACGAAGAAGGCTAGGTGAGCCAGGCGTTGGTTGTCCTGGTGAAAGCTTGTAGGCTGGGGGTTCAGGCAAATCCGGATCCCTAAGGCCGAGAAGCGAGACGAACACCCCACGGGTGGAAGTCATCGATGCCACGCTTCCAGGAAAAGCCTCTAAGCTTCAGATACAGTGGGACCGTACCCCAAACCGACACAGGTGGTCAGGTAGAGAATACCCAGGCGCTTGAGAGAACTCGGGTGAAGGAACTAGGCAAAATGGTGCCGTAACTTCGGGAGAAGGCACGCCGCCACTACGTGAAGGCCCTCGCGGCCGGAGCGGAAGGCGGTCGAAGATACCAGGTGGCTGCAACTGTTTATTAAAAACACAGCACTCTGCAAACGCGTAAGCGGACGTATAGGGTGTGACGCCTGCCCGGTGCCGGAAGGTTAATTGATGGTGTTAGCCCTCGGGCGAAGCTCCTGATCGAAGCCCCGGTAAACGGCGGCCGTAACTATAACGGTCCTAAGGTAGCGAAATTCCTTGTCGGGTAAGTTCCGACCTGCACGAATGGCGTAATGATGGCCACGCTGTCTCCACCCGAGACTCAGTGAAATTGAAATCGCAGTGAAGATGCTGTGTACCCGCGGCTAGACGGAAAGACCCCGTGAACCTTTACTATAGCTTCACACTGGACGCTGATGTTGCCTGTGTAGGATAGCTGGGAGGCTTGGAAACCCGGACGCCAGTTCGGGTGGAGCCGACCTTGAAATACCAGCCTGGCATCATTGGCGTTCTAACTCAGGTCCGTGATCCGGATCGAGGACAGTGTGTGGTGGGTAGTTTGACTGGGGCGGTCTCCTCCCAAAGCGTAACGGAGGAGCACGAAGGTACCCTCAGCACGGTCGGAAATCGTGCAATGAGTGCAAGAGCATAAGGGTGCTTAACTGCGAGACAGACACGTCGAGCAGGTACGAAAGTAGGTTCTAGTGATCCGGTGGTTCTGTATGGAAGGGCCATCGCTCAACGGATAAAAGGTACTCCGGGGATAACAGGCTGATACCGCCCAAGAGTTCACATCGACGGCGGTGTTTGGCACCTCGATGTCGGCTCATCACATCCTGGGGCTGAAGTCGGTCCCAAGGGTATGGCTGTTCGCCATTTAAAGTGGTACGCGAGCTGGGTTTAGAACGTCGTGAGACAGTTCGGTCCCTATCTGCCGTGGGCGTTGGATGTTTGAGAAGAGCTGCTCCTAGTACGAGAGGACCGGAGTGGACGCACCTCTGGTGTTCCGGTTGTCACGCCAGTGGCATTGCCGGGTAGCTATGTGCGGACGGGATAACCGCTGAAAGCATCTAAGCGGGAAGCCCCCTTCAAGATGAGACATCCCCGAGGCCTCGAGCCTCCTGAAGGGCCCAGCGAGACCAGCTGGTTGATAGGCCGGGTGTGGAAGCGCTGCAAGGCGTTGAGCTAACCGGTACTAATGGCCCGTGAGGCTTGACCATATAACCCCAAGGGGTCTGCGCATTGCGCGCGACATTGACGGATACGACGAGACGTAGCGTCGGCATGATTCCAACCGTTTTCGCCTGACGACCATAGCGAGTGGGAACCACCTGATCCCTTGCCGAACTCAGCAGTGAAACCGCTCAGCGCCGATGGTAGTGTGGGGCTTCCCCATGCGAGAGTAGGTCATCGTCAGGCACTTATTCAGAAACCCAGCTTCGAAAGAGGCTGGGTTTCGTCGTTCTAGGGGCTTCCCATGGAGAGTCCCGGGAGCCCGGCGCAATCATCGTCAGGCATTGATTCAGAAACCCAGCGTCGAAAGAGGCTGGGTTTCGTCG